>CAWCAA010000001.1:0-1010577 GCA_963793435.1 uncultured Verrucomicrobiae bacterium
AGCCGTTCAAAAGCTCTACCTCAAGGGTGCCTTGGGTGAGGTTCACGACGGAACCCGGATTCAACTCACCGGCAGTGAGATCGTTGTCGCTGCCCAAGTGGTTGACGGTATAGAGGCTGCCGGATGCCTCCTGAAAGGTGGCCAGGGCGGGTGTGGTCGAGACGATGGTAAGGCGCAGCACGACGCCCATGGCAATCAGCACGGCGGCGGCCGCCGACATAGCGATGCGGATAGCGCTGCGGTGCTGGGCCTTACGGCGAACTGCAGCTACGGAGCGTGCCGCGTCGGTTCTGGTAAAGTGGGAGATCCGGAAAATCAGCGACTGGTGCAGATCCGCATACTGGTAGTAGAGCGCACGTGCCGCGGGATCGGATTTGAGGATTTCGCGCAGATCCAGGCAAGCCGCCTCGGTGAGCGTGCCGTCGAAGCTGGATTGAATCGCGTGGTCGAGTTCGCGGCGGGTCATGACAGGCCTCCCTCCTCCTGCATATGTCCGTTCACGCATTTTCGGAGGCTGGCTCGCAGCCGGTGCAAGGTGACGGAAAGGGACGAGACACTGCGGTCAACCCGGGCTGCGAACTCGTCCAGCCCCAGGTTTGATTTATAGCGGTGTTCGAGAAGTTCTTGATCCTGGGGACGAAGTTTTTTCAGGCATTGTTCCAGCGCGGCGAGCCTCAGATCGCTTGCCACCAGCGCAGACGGAGCTTCCTCGGCAAGGATATCGAGCAGCTCGTCATCAAGTAGAACCAAACCTTCCCGTTTCTTCTTTTTGAAATGGGCGAGCACTTCAAAGCGCGCCACGGTGAAGGCCCAGGCGCGGAAGTTGGTGCCGGTAATAAAATCCTTCTGCTTGGTCCAGAGCACGATGTTGGTAGTTTGCAGGACATCTGCAGAGTCCGCCTGCCCCGGCATCAGCGAGATGATGTATGACCACAGATCCGGCTGGTGTTTGGTCAGCAGGCTGACGAAATCGGCGGAGGCAGCTGTATTGTCGGTGGAAGACATTGAGGCGAAAATGGGCTTTGCGGAGTTGCGGGGAAAAGCGGAAGAAAGTTCTCGGCTATCATATACAGCCGACGAGACTCAAATCTTAGCCATGCACACAAAAGAAATTGCGTAATCGCCCCCGATTTGTACGTGGCAACGTAATCGAACCGGACAGGAATATATCGTGTGAGTGCTAGGAATTTGCTTTTTGACTCAGCGGGTGGAATACACTGAAAGGTCGATCTGGCACGGGGAAAAGGGGGTTAACATCGCCGGTTTTTCGGGAAAGTTGGTGAGTAAGATCTGGAGTTAAATCAAGTTTTCCACAGGTGAACAGGATTCGGGTGCGGTAGCTGGTGAAATTCCGAAAACCTCTCGCCGAAGCTTTGACCGACTGCATCTTGCGGTTCAGCCCTTCGCTCACCGCTTTGGTGAGCGGGTATTGGAAATAGGTGAGAAGGCCGTCGAGATGTTTCCTGAGCATTTTGGCCACTTTCACGACGGGTTTAAACTGGCTGCGATCTTTTCCGCAAACGCCCGGTTGCGTGCTTCACTGAAACTTATGAAGCTTTCTTTGATCGCCCGGGCACGCGAGGTTTTCAGGTTTCGACCACAGATTTCCTCCAATACGCTTTCATGCTTTCAGTTCGCGTCTCCCCGGAGCGCAACACGCTGTACCGGCTACCGGTTATAACATCGCCGCCTTCTCTCAAGAGCTGCTTGTGTTCGGCCCGCCGCACCTGGTCGGCCGCCCCGCCCAGATAGCCGCTGACATGGAAGCGGTCGTAAACGATGGATGCGTTGGGCAGGAGGGCAGGAGGGCTTTGACCGCGTTGCGGAAGGCCGACCACATGTCCACGGCCATCGCCTCGATCTTGAAACGGCTCCACTCTCTCGGCAGTGCCTTTCCGATGAGCTGGCGGCATACTTCCTCCGTGCGTTCCGGCACGACAACAAGGACGCATCCTTCATCCAGATCGTTAAGCGCGGTGAGATAGTTGTGACCCTTGAGGAAACTCTTTTCATCAATGCCGATATGCTCGACTTCGGAGATGTCACGTTTAGGCATGCCACAGGTTTTCGATCTCTCGATTTCATCAGATACAAGCCCCTAGCCCCCGTCCGGTGAGGCTTCGAGCCGGTGTAGGCTCCGAGCTGGTCAGAAGCCGTCATGAAATGGCGACGAAGAACCGAAAAAACTGAAAGCTTATTCCTTTCTGGAAGATTGGCAGAATTGACCTTTCAAACTCAATAAGAACCGAAAAATCAAAGGGGTTTATCGAATCGATATGGAGGGAAAACCAGAAGAAGAGCCGGATCAGGGTGAGGCTGGAACACACCTTCGGCCATCAGGTCTGCCGGATGAAGACGCAAGTGATACGCACAATCGGGATCATGAGGGCATGCTTCCAGATCGGGCTGGGGAACCCTGACTGCAACCTGATCCGGCGCATCAAAAATCTCTCGGAGCGGGGTAATCGGAACTACCCTCGAAGAATGCCATTGCTATCGTGGAAAATAAACCTGCTGCACCTCGCATAGTTATTGGCTTTTTAGACGTACAAATATTTTGGGACTACCCGCGGCCACGGTTAGATCTTGTGAGTAGAGGTCGGCGACCGAATCATAAGATTCGGCATTCACATTATTACTAGTCCAACTACCCTCCTTAAGATCCGTAGACCATTGCATCCCAACCTCCAGCGAGGGCGTGGACTTGGGGTAGGAAAGTGTGATCGTAATGCTGCCCTCCGAGTTCTTTATCGCCCCCATCTTGGGATAACGAACTGGATCGGCAAGTTTTGGATTTTGGCCGAAAACCATTTCAAAAAGGTTCTGAGTGCCATCCAAATCCGCGTCTGCTGAAGGGCCTTGCAAGGACACCGGCGTCGAACCCCAATCAATGCCACTTGACCACACGTAATAGGGACCGACACCTATGCTCACCGTAGCGGTATCAGCGGCGACCCCATCGCTTGCTGAATAGACGAAGGAGTCCATACCGCCATAACCCGGATCCGGGGTGTAAGTGAAACGTCCGTTGGCCTGGAGATTGAGCGTGCCGTGGCCAGGCCCGGTGACCAGCGATGAGGAGAGCTTGTCGCCATTACCATCGGTATCGTCAGGCAGGATTCCCTGCTTTCCCGCATTGATAACGATGGGAGTGCCGGTATCCGTGCTGTAGCTGTTGATGTTCGCGACAGGAGCGGCGTTGAAACCTGTAGGCAGACCCCCGAAGGAAGCTCCGGGAATCCGGTAAATGTTTTTGCCCCCCGTCCCACCCGCATAGAACACGTTGCCGTTGGCGATTTCCAATCCCCTCGTAAAGCTTCCTCCCCCCTTGGTCGATGTGAAAAGCGTGTTCCAGTTGATCAGATCGGAACTCCAACGGACTTTCACCGTGGTGCCCGAGCACTCCAGTATATAACCGATTCCGTTCTTCCTGAGTATTGTTCTGGCGGTTGTTGAGATCCTTGTCTCCCCATCGGGACGTGGGTATTCACCGTTGCGACCGCTTACGGCCGTGAAGCCGAAGCGAAAAACTTCCGATCCGGTCAAAAGGATTCCCTTTTCACCTCCCAGCTCCAGCATATCCTTGATCCTAATATAGGTTTTACCGAAGGGGGTGTTCTCGTTCAATAGGCTGTGAAAATCACTTGAGGTGTCATGTGCGATCTCAAAGCTATGTTCGGCATCGCCCGTGTAGTGGGTGAGCCATCCGGAAATGACCCAGGGGGAAGAGCTGTAAAATCCGCTGCTGAACAAGTGTCCCTTCAGTTCGTAGAAATACAGGGAGGTGCGGCTATCGGGTGTGGAGAAATCGTTATTAGAATCCCCGACAATATTCCAAGTGGCAAGGTCATCGGTCGAGACGACAATAGCAGGTCCGGTTGCAGGTGAATTCTGGAAGTTTGGATTGTTGCCATACGTGGCGAAGAAGAGATCTTTGAACTTATGCTGCCCGTGACCGTGGACATTGTCATATGGGATCTTGCGGAACCTCCAACCCTCCGCCACGTCGTTTACCTGCAAACCACAAACCCTATTATCCTCGCCGTCCTCGGTCGAAATCAGTAGGTCATAGTCGTCGGTGATCTGGAGTTTGTTGATTTTTTCCGCAGGCACCACCAGCCTTACGCCGGACGTGTAGCGCTCGATATTGAACGGGCCGTTGGGAAGCTGATAATAAACGAAATTCTGTTCGAGCCCCCTGTGTCCGCCGAGGTAGAGCCGATTATTATACTCGCGTATGTGCGCGTAAGAAGCGGGCCTCGCAACAGCCCCCGACAGGGCGGAAGCATTGCCGAGATCAACCACCGAACTGGTTACGTCCATCGCACGGACATGGAGGGTACATGCCAGGATGAGCGGACAAAGCAGGATTGAGAAAAATGATTTTATCGAGTGCACTGTGGAAAAAAGCAGGTTTTTTGGGTTCCGAATCTGCCGGGGATGACGGAAGATTCCCGTGCTCCGGTGGGAAGTCAAGATGCTGCAACTCAGGTAAAATCCTCAAACAGCGCTGAAAAATTTCGCTTGCTTACAACGCACCCCGCCACAGATTGTTACTTACAAGTTTCCGTCCTGTCGTTAAACCTGCAAGCCTTTTCTTTCCTAAAAGAGTTGCAGACGCGACTGATCAAACCCAAAAAACCGAAGATTTAAAGGAATCTGCCGAATGTAGAGGAGTGGTCTTCCTAGGCTGTCCTTCGAAATGCCGGATTTTCTAATCTTGTAATCTGAATCATATGAAACCACTAGCGTCCAGTTAAAATCCCTTTAGATTCAACTGATTTTCAGGTATTGGTTCTGATTTTTCTAACGGCTTCGGCGGAAGCAAGGCCGTTACAGGAATTTTCTGGAATACGTTCACACTTAAAATTTGCAAGATTCTGCTGAGACTCCCGTCGATTTTGTAATTCTTATTGAGACACGCGACCATGAAGTATGCGCAGATGGCGATCCAAATCTGGCTATAGACCGCGTTCTCGCTGGTGCCGTAGAACGCCTTTATCCTGAGGTTCTGTTTGATCCACTTGAAGAAGGGTTCGATCTTCCAACGGTTCTTGTAGATGGCTGCAACCTTGAGTGCGGGCAGGGTGAAGTTTTTGGTCAGGAACGTGAGCCGCTTGCCCGTCTCCTCGTCGAAGTAACCGATACGGCGGAGTTTTGCAGAATAGCTTTTCATTCCTTTCGGGCTACTGAGGCGGATGCTCTGGTCGCATCTGAGTCCGGTTGATTTGTCCACTCGACGCGATTCCCGAACCGAGAATTTCGTATTCTTCTTGCTGCGGATAACGAAGAAGGCACTCGCCTCCGAGGGTCCGGTAGAGTCGCGAAAAATCGAGGTAGCCGCGGTCGAAGACGTAGATGCTCCCAACCTCGAAAAACATCCTGTCAATGAAATGGACATCGTGCAGCGCACCTTCCGTGAGGCTTATGAACACGGGAATCGAGCCAACCAAATCGATCTGCTTGAGCAATTTGATCGCGGACTTCGTCGTCTTGAATCTGGCGCACGGAAACAACGACAGGCATAGGTCGATGGTGGAGGAATCGACGGCATAAACGATCTCGTCAAGGCCGAGTCCGTTGGCATCGCCAAGGTAGAGTCTCCTCGCTTTTCGGATGTGCACGCGCTCAAGCGCCTCATAGACCCGCCAGTTACGGTGCTCGTTTGCGTAGGCGAGATTGGTTCTCGTGATATTCGCCCGGATGCCCATCGCGTGGAGGTGTTCGCTGTTGCGCAGGCAGGCTTCGATGTCGCGCAGACTCTCCCGGAAAGTCAGTTGTGCGAAGAGCATCGAAAGGAAGTGATCTCTCGCACTCATCCCGCGACTTGAGCGCGGCATGGGATGCAGATCGACGCACCGGTCAAACTGTTTGCGGTGGATCATTTCAGAGACTTGGGCAAAAATCAGACATCCTTCATTCATGTCGCCAGTCTCAATAAGACCGGCGGGTCTGGCCATTCCCGCTCAAATGCGTAACACCCAAATTTTAGCGCTAACCCTTGGAGGATAACGAAAAACGAGACCTGAACGCGCTCTTAGCTGGACACTAGTGATCGCGGATATGAAATCCGCGTTTCCCATCGCCGTTCAGACCGGTCGGCTCCGCGGAATGCCAGGAAAAAAGCTCGGTCTCGACAACCACATCCGTCCACGGCTGGGTCTTTGGATTCTGGGGAGCGAGATATACGGCGATGCCTCTGGGTTTCCCATTGGTTGAGTTCGCATTCTCAAGCTCCTCCGAGTTGGTGATCACGATATCGTCCCGGCCGTGGCCATTGAAATCGCGTAAGGCGATCAGGCAGGCGTAGTCGTTGATTTCCACTCTGCTTCCCCCGGATAGACACCAACCGGCGGCTTAAGTATGCTGCGTGCAATTTCCAGCCAAAGGATCCGCCAGCTTTTCAAATCAAACACCGTGTTAATAATATCCAGGTCGCCGTCGCCATCGGGGTTGAAGAGATCGAGGCCTCCGCGTGGATTCGTTTCAGTAAAACATCTCGGCATCCACCCGCTTCCATCGGTTTTCTGGAACAGGAAAAAAATCCCGTGGGAATCGGTCACCGGATCGGCGAAGGCGGTCTATGAGTGTGAAAACGGAGCCGCGGAGGCAACGAAAAGTATGGTAGGAAACGGATTTTATGGGTTGTCTCGAGACCCGCAGTAGTCAGAAGCCAAGCACGGTCCGCTAGGGTTCCGCTAGCGGCTGGAAGCACGCGTCTCCTCATTTTTTACGGAAAACGTCGCTGATGACGATCTTTTTCATGACGGAACGGAGGCCGTGCTTGGAGGGTGCGGTTTTCTTTAGGATCTCCTCGACCAGTTCGCGGTCGGCGAAAGTTACCCCCGCGCCGGTGGCAAAGGTAATCAATCGGCTTGCGAGGTTCCGGGCCAGCTGATCTTCCTTACTGAGGAGATATTTCCTAAACTCGTGGATGTCCGCAAAGGAATCTCCCTCCACGGTGGTTCCGGTGGGGTCCACATCCGGGCCATGGAAATATCTTTCTCCGTTCGGGCCGCGCCCCTTGCCGGTTGCCCTGTATTTCTCGCGCCACGCGCCCATGACATCGAAGCTCTCCAACGCAAATCCCGGAGGGTCGATATACATGTGACAGGACGCGCACGACGGATCGGTGCTGTGCTTGGCAAGTTGCTCGCGAATGGTCGTCGCACCGCGGGTATCCGGATCGATTGAGCCGACTGCCGGCGGCGGTTCGGCGGGCGGTGTGCCGAGGATGCGGTCAAGAACCCAGACGCCCCGGAGAACTGGCGAGGTGGACAGGCCATTGGCAGTGACTTTCATTACGCTGGATTGTGTCAAAAGCCCGCCACGTGGGGAGTCGGCTGGCAGTGGAACCTCGCGGATATCCTTGCCGCGGACCCCTTCGAGTTCGTAAACCTCGGCGAGGCGTTCATTGATCATGACGAAGTCAGAGTCCACCACCGTTGAAATTGGAAGATCATCCTTGAGCATTTTCTCGAATGTAGCTTCCGTCTCCTCCACGGACGAGATGACCACATGGCTGTCACAGAAATATTCCGGATAGAGGTCGCGATCCGGTGTCGTGTCGTTGACCGCGCGCAGATTCAGCCACTGCCCGACGAAGTCGCTGACAAAGCGGTCGGACTTCGGATCGGCCACCATACGGTCAAATTGACTCAGGATTCCCTCGTCGGACTGGAGCTTCCCGGCATTTGCCGAGGCGATCAGCTCTTCGTCAGGGAGAGAGCGCCATAACAAGTAGGACAAGCGCGACGCGACCGAGTAGTCGTCCAGCTTACCCGGTTCCTCCACGAAGTAGATGAAATCAGGTGAGCAAAGAACCGCTTTGTAAGCGAGCCGCATCGCATCCTGGAAACAGAACTTGTCGTTGATCGCACTGGTTGCGAACGAGAGGCAGCGCTGGAATTCCGATTCCTCCACGGGGCGGCGGTACGCCTTTTCCATGAAACTGCGGAGCAGACGGGCGGAGTCCTTATGAGGATCCTTCGAAACGACCATCATCATACCATCGGGATACTGGTAGGGATCGGGTGCGGTGCCCTTGGCAGCGCCGGGTCTTGCAAGGTGGAGCCGATCCGGTTTGCGTAGTCCGCTTTTCTCCGTCCACGGTTCCGTCGGAAGATTTCCGAAAAGGGCTTTGTAGCTCTCCGAGGGCCACTGATCGGAAACGCATTCTTCCGTGGCGAAAGGACCTTCGATCTCAAACCAACTCAATCCTATCGCATCACCGGATGACGATCCCTTGCCCGGAGACGAATCGATGGTGGCCAGGAAGAACTCGAAGCGTTCGTTATCGTGCACCCATGCGGTGAATTCGACGATGCCACCCTCGGTTCCGTGCGGGACGTCGAAGGTGCCAACAATGCGCTTGCCCGTGGTGTTGATCCAAGCGACGTGCCCCTTTTTGGCATCGGAGACCTTGCCGCCCTTTTTGTGAACCGCGCGGCAGCGGACGCGGAACTTGTAGTAGCCGGCCTCAGCACCGGAATAGAGGATGCGGCGGGGAGCCTGGGCGTTGTTTGGCTGGCCAGCCATATCATACCACTCCGGAATCTCAATATTCTGAACCTCTTTGCGGGACATTTTGATCTTCTTCCCGTTTTTGTCCCGCGGCCTGAGGTAGCGCCCCTTTTCCTGAAGCCATGTTCGTTGCTTTTTTGCCTTCGGATCCGGGCGCAAAAGCATGGCACGGTCTATGGCGATTCCTGCGGCTTCAAGATACTGCGCCATCTGGATGTAGGAAACTTCCTGACCTTCGGCGACGTTGTCGAAGCCGTGGACGGAGGGGTCGGGCGGGAGGGTTTCCTTGATTTCCAGCCAAGGGGCATGGAGAAGATCTCGCATGGTGTGCTCGTATTCCACCGGATTGAGACGCCGCCCGATGGTACGTCCCTGCTCCTTGTAAAGCTGGTTCCAAGCTGCCAACAGCGGGTTCCCCATTTCCTGGAGAAAGGCTTCGATGTCCCGGGGCTTCGGCTGGTCCTCATCCTCGGGAGGCATTTCCCCGGAGGAGACCCGGTCGAAAGCACGGGTCCATTCCTGGAGGTTGTGCGGATTGGTGGGATCGAATTCGAGATCCATCAGATTCAGACCCGCCTTCGGCTTGGCATCGTCATGGCAGTCCCAGCAGAACTGCTCGAGGAAGAGTTCCGTATTTGCGGGGGATGCATTGCCGGATGGGGCTGCAAGCGAAATGATTGCGAACGCGGCGGCAGGAATGAATGGGGTCTTTTTCAAAGTTTTCGGGGTAACGGGTCTATGCAATCTATGGCAGAAAACGGCGGATGGTTTCCCAATATGGAGCAGCAAACCTCCGGCCGCTAGCGACTAAAGTTTGGAGCGTAGGCCGATTGCCCCTTATTTCTTCCAAGAGCCAAAAGGCACCACCTGGCACCTTTCGGCCCATGCATCGTATTCGGCGGACATTTTGGAAACGAGTTCTGGCTTCGCAGCTGCGAGGTTGTCCATTTCGGCGCGGTCGTTGGAGATGTCGTAGAGTTCCCATGCGCCATTGAGGCCCTTTGCGACGAGTTTCCACTTCCCGTCCCGTACGGCGCGGTTGCCCTCGTGTTCGAAGCAGATCACACCTCCGCGCTCCATTGCTTCGCCGAGTAATGCCGGGACGAGACTGATGCCTTCTTGTTTCGGAGCCTTTGCGGATGAAATATCCGTGACTGTGGCCATGATGTCGATAAGGTGGGAGGGATCGTGGTTCCATTGGCCGTTGCGAGAACCGGGGATTCCTGCAGGCCATTTCGCGACCAGCGGGGTGGAGATGCCGCCCTCGTGGACGTAGTGCTTGTAGAGGCGGAAGGGAGTGTTGGATACGTTCGCCCAGTTTTCCCCGTACGCGATGAATGTGTCCTCGCCACCCGGCATCACGCCCGGGCCGGTCATGGCGAGCTTGCCGTCGCGGGTCTGGATGGGCGGTGCGATCCTTGTTTGGAAGCCGTCACGACCCAGCGGCTCGTATTTTTTCGCGAGATCGGATTTTTTGGGCGGCTTGCGCCCGAACGGCTCCGCGCAGCCTCCGTTATCCTGAAGGAAAAGGACAAGGGTATCGCCGGTGCGACCCTGCGCCTCGATTTCTGCGAGGATTTTCCCGATCCCGCGGTCCATCTGGGTGATCATCGCCGCATAGACCTCCATGCAGCGAGCTTCCCATTCCTTGTTATCCTGTGCTTCCCAATCACCTGCCAGAGGAGCCGCTTTACCGACATTTTCCAATAGGCCGAGCAGTTTCAGTTTCTCCAAACGGGCATTGTGGATGGGTGCGTAACCGCCGTCATATTTGCCTTTGTATTTTTCGATATCCTCCGGAAAGGCATGGAGCGGCCAGTGGGGAGCGGTATAGGAGGCATAGAGGAAAAATGGTTTACCGGCGCTTTCCTCGGCGTGCTGTTTGAGGAAGGTGACGGCGTTGTCGCTGATCGCATCGGTGTAGTGGAAACGCTCGGGTTGGTAATCCGGGTCGTTCCCAGGGGTGATGTATTTGTTGCCCCTGCAGAGGGTCGCGGGATCATAGAACGATCCGGCTCCGATGATGGTTCCGTAGAATTTTTCGAAACCACGCTGCATCGGCCAACCGTCGGTCACCTCCATTGTTTTCCACTCGCTCGCGACGTGCCATTTCCCCGACATGTAGGTCTTGTAACCGGCCGGGCGCAGGACTTCTGCGATGGTCGGGGTGTCCTTGTTGATGCTGCCCCGGTAGCCGGGCAGCCCGAGATCACCCTGCATGAAGCCTATCCCCGCCTGGTGCGGATGCAACCCCGTCAGCAAGCTCGCCCGCGTCGGGCAGCAGCGCCCGGAATTGTAGAACTGGGAGAAACGCACGCCCTCTGCCGCAAGGCGGTCGAGGTTCGGAGTTTCGATCTCGCTGCCGTAGCAACCGAGATCGGAAAAACCCATGTCGTCTGCCATGATGAGGACAATGTTTGGTTGCGCCGTATTCGTCACAACTGGTTGCGGCAAGCCTTGGCAAGAGACTGCCAGAAACAGGATGAGAGAGAGGAGCAAGAAAAAGGTCTTCATATAGGAATAATTGAGCGGATGCCCAGAGAAGCCGCAAAAAAATCCGCTAGCGGAATCCGTTACGGATCCGGAGCGGAGGTGGGGATTTCTGATAACAACGAGAAGCGTGCTTGATTCTTCGCTAGCGGCTGGAAGCACACTTCTCCCAATCGGTTCCGTCGACCGGAAGCCTCAAGAGGTCACCTGCGGCGACGCAAAAGACCGAGAAGGCCGACTGATGCAAGAAGCATCGCGGAGGATGGCTCCGGAACAGCAGCTACGATACCTGAAGAGCCTTGGAGTTGGACATTGGTTGCGCTCGCGGGGTCGCCAACCATGTAACTCTCGAAATCTTCATCGAAGTCCGCTCCTCCGCCGTCCCCCGTAATGAAGTAATTATCGACTAGAAACGGGCTTTGGTCGCCCTGCGCATTGGTGTTCGCCAAACGGAACTCGATGCCCCCGTTGTTGTCACCAGTGGCATTGACGGTAAAATCAACTGTGTAGGTATTCCATTCGTTCACATTTACACTGTTGACATTCCAGATCGTGGTGTCGTCATTACCACCGATGCTATCAAATCTTAGCCCCAGTCCGTTCTGAGGTTTGACTGAGAAATTAGCATCAATCGAGAGGGTGTAGCTTCCTGCCACCAGAACAATAGGAGCCTCCACCTGAACTATATCGTTGTTAGGAGTTACGTCCAGGAATTTTGATGAATTCGTGGTAGTAGTAATTGCAGCGTTGCTGATGCTTACTACTGCTGCGGAAGCGACAGGCGCTGCGAGCAGCAATGGAAAGGCAATTAGGAGGAGATGGGGTTTTTTCATAAGTGTTGTCATTGTAGTGGTTTTAGTTCTCGGAGGTAGCAAATGCGATGTGAACCGTCGGTTCTTCGATTCAGTCTGGCACTAGCCCATTAAAACGGATGGCAGGAAATGGTTCGAGGTTACCTAAAAAATAAAAAATTCTGAATTTACACCAGAAGTCCTGAGATCGGTTTGAGTTCCTTGCCGTTGAACTCGTCTCCGGGGATGCCGAAGACGTTTTTCAGGGAGACGTGGAGGTTGGTGAGCAGGGTGCCGTCCGGGCACGTGATGTGCTGGCGGGTCTTGATTTTCCCGCCGGCTCCGCCGAATAGGGCGATGGGGACGTTGACGGGATCGTGGGTGTTGCCGTCCTTCATGCCAGATCCGTAGAGGACGAGGCTGTGGTCGAGGAGGGAGCCTTCGCCTTCCGGGATGGCGCGCATTTTCTCCAGCATGTAGGCGGTCTGGGTGGCGAACCACTCGGTGACGAGGTTGTATTGCGCTATTTTCGCGGGGGAGTTTTTGTGGTGAGAGAGATTGTGGTGGTCGGCGCGTATTCTCTGATCCGCGAAGCTAAAGACTATGCGGCTGATCTCGTGACCTAGCACAAAGGTAGCGACCCTGGTGCTGTCCGTCTGGAGGGCGAGGACGAGGATGTCCATGAGCATGCGCATGTGGTCGGTATGCACTTCCGGGATGCCGGCGACGGTGGGGCGGATGGGATCCGGGACGGACTGAGGCGTCCAATCCCGCTCGATTGGATCGATGGTGCGCTCGAGCTTCGCTTCGAGGTCGCGGATGCTGTCGTAGTATTGCTCGAGTTTGGCGGAATCGTGGCTGCTGACGCGGGACTGGAGGGTCTTCGCGTCGTCCCAGACGTGGTCGATGAGGCGTTTCTGGCGGGCGGCGCGTTTGCGGCCTTCGGGTGTCTGGCCGTAGAAAACCTGGTCGAAGGCGAGCTGCGGGCTGATCTGAGGCTCGATCTTGGTGGTGGGGGACGAGCCAGGAAATGGAATTTCCGAAACTGCGTGGGCGGTTCCCGAAGGCACCCTGGCTGGGTGGTTCCATGCCGAGCTGAAGTGAGGAAAGGTATGTTTCGTTGCCGATTTTGCGAGCGATGATCTGGTCAAGGGAGGTGCCGGTTTCCAAGACGCCTTTGGGTGTCATGCGCAGATCGCTGCCGGTGAGGAAGGCGCAGACCTGGCCGAGGTGGCCTCCGAAGGGGTGATTAATGTTGCTGAAAGTGACGGCCTGGTCGCGGAAACCAGAGAGAGGCTCCAGCGCGCCGTTGAAATTCGTGCCGTTCTCGGTGTTTTCCGGAGTCCAGAAAGTGGGGTAGGAGCCGTTGGGGAAATACATGGCGACAAAGCGGGTGGGAGCTTTGCCACCTGTGGTTACGCCCGCAGTTTTCCCGAAGGATTCCAGCGAGGGGAGGACGAGGGAGGCGGCGGCGGTGCGAAGGAAGGTGCGGCGGTTGAAAGAAAATGCACTCATGGGTCTCAGTGGCTTGCGGTGTTGTTCTGATGTTGGAAAGCTTTCGCGCGAATGATGGCCGCGAGGAGGGTATGGGCGTGGTAGCCATCGGCTTTCAGATCGACAAGAATCTGGCGGATCATCGCCTCATCGTAGTATTGCATCTCCCGCCCGAGGGCGAACTCCAACAGGCGGGTGGTTAGGTTGCGGGCGAAATCCTCCGAGCGGGCATCGCGGAGATACTTTTTGAATTCGAGGACGCCATTGAGTTTCGTGCCGTCCTCGATCTCAGCGCTCGCGTCGATGGGGAAGCCATTTTCTGTATCCCTCCAGCGGCCTTTCTGGTCGAAATTTTCCAGAACAAAGCCATAGGGGTCGATCTTCTCGTGGCAGCCGGTGCATCCCTTGGCGCTACGGTGAAGTTCGAGTTCCTCCCGGACGGTGCGTTTTTCGCTATCCACCGTGAGTTCGGGGACGGTCGGTGGCGGCGGCGGGAGTTCCTCGCCCAGAAGGCTTTCGACAATCCAGGCGCCACGGGCGACGGGGTTGGTCCGGTTCTTAGGAGAGGTGGCGGCGAGCATGGCTCCCATGGTTGGTAGGCCACCTCGCCTGCCATCCGCGAGGGACACCTTGCGCATTTCGTTTCCTTCCACGGGCGGGAGATCATAGTGATCCGCGAGGACGGAATTCATCCAGGTTTCCCTGGCATCCAAGAGGTCGAGGATGCTGCGGTTCTCGCGGATGATCTCCGCGAGTAGCAGGGCGGGTTCCTGGCGCATGGCGGCGATGACTGGCTCGCTGGGGCCTTCGATGACCCCTAGGTTGAGCCATTGCTCGGTGAACGCCTGGCAGAAATCCTCGAATTTAGGATCCTTGACCATGTGGGCCAGCAGGTCACCCGTGTTCTGAGGATCGCGGAGGATTCCCTGGCTGGCGAGTTTCTGAAGGGATTCGTCAGGTGAGGACATCCAGAAAAAGAAAGCGAGGCGGGTGGCAAAGTCGAAATCGTCGATTTCCGAGAGCTGATCTTCCGGAGGTCCGGAAAAATGAAGCAGAAACCGCGGTGAGACGAGCAGAGCGACGATCGCATCGCGCATGCTTTCCTCATGGGATCTGGTTTCCGCGTAGGTATCCTTGTAGGTATCCATCAGCGGCTGAAGCTGGCTGTCCTCGGCAGGGCGGCGCCAGGCGTTGCGTGCGAGTTTCCCAAGGACACCTTTTACTCCGGCCTCAGTTTTCGGCGCGCTGAGGATAAACTTCGCAGTCTCCTTGGCGAGGGCTTCCGGATGGTTGGCGATGGTGATTTTCTCCACCTGAATCTCTCCCGCCTGAAGGTAGCGCCGGTCCGGATGGCGTTTTTCATAAGCCTTTCGGTAGGCCTGGTTGGAATCGATCGTGGCATCCAGATCGAAGCCGACATCGTCGCGGAGGTGGTAGCGCAATTGGTCGTTGGTCCAGCCCATGATGAAGGCGATGCGTTTTCCCTGGTGGTCGTAGGGGCGGGGTGAGGTGGTGAAATCGTGGTAGGAGTTCCCATCGTAGTCCGGCTCGTTGCGGGCCATGAGGAAATCCGCGAGCTGCGCCTCACGGTACATCGATCTGATCGCGTTGTTGAACTGGATAGCGCGGCGTTTCGCGCCCTGCACTTTGTGGAATTTCGCTGGCAGGACGAAGACGGGAACCTTTCCTTTCGATGCCTGCTTCTCGAGGGATTTCGGGACGGGCGCGGGATCGAACTTCGGCTGGATGAGCGGGGTCGCCTGGGGCTGGGCGGCGAGAGTGACGGCATTGAATCCGCCGCTCGTGTTCGCGATCACACGGTATTCCTTCATGTCGCGGCCCTCGACGAGAAACGTGTCAACCGGGCGGCCGCCGACGAAGACCTGCAATGCGCCGATCGGCTCGTTACCTACGGTTTTGGCAGAAATGACCAGTTCGTAGAGTCCGTCGTGAGGAAGGTTCGCTCCGAAGTGGAAAGGCTTTTTCGGGTTTCCGAGGGAAATGCCCTTCTTGTCCTGGCTGAGGCCTACGGAACGGTCGCTGGTGCGCTTCCATTCATCCTTCATGTCGAAATCCTTCGACCACTCCGGCTTTCCGTAGCTCAGGACTGCGTCGGTGGCGCGCTCCGCCTCGCGCAGGAAATCCTGAAGGGCGAAGAGCGGGAAGGTGAGGTTCCCGCGATCGTTGGTGAAACCGGTGGAGCCCTCGGGATCGCGGCCAAGGTAGATCCCGCTCTGGAGATCCATGCCGAAGAGATCGCGCAAGGAATGGTTGTACTCGATGAGCGTGAGGCGTGAGAGGCTGACCCGGCCGGGATCGGCCATCTTCGCCCAGTCCGCATTGATCACGTTCTTGTCCAGCCACGCGACGATTTTTTTCCGCTCCTCTTCGGTGGGCTGCGGGTCTTCCTCCGGAGGCATGTCCTCGAAATCGACCGCATCGAACACATCCGTCCATACCTCGCGGTGGCGGAGCACGTCGTTGTAGTCCTTGAAGTCGTTGAAATCGATGCCAGCCTTCACGTCATCGCCGCCATGGCACTCGATGCAGTATTTCTGCACCAGGGGCTCAATTTCGGTTGCGAAGTCGTCCGCGTGGGCAGGCAAGGACATGCTTGCTGCAAGCAGCAGTATGGAAAGTGGGGTTTTCATTCGGTTAGAATTTCTCTAGGTCGAGAGGGGTGACGGAGCGCCATGTGGGTCCGATTCGGATCTCGTCAATCCAGACGGTGGATCCTGATTTGGAGGCGATCTCGAGGATGTCGAGTTTCGAGTCGATATCGATGGTGTGCCCCTCAACGTCCCACTCCGCAGGCTCGACGAAGTGCATGGGGTCGGTGGTATTGTAGCAGCGGAACTGAACGGTGTCCGGGCGGTTCGCTGAAATCACGATCTTGGCAACGCAGAAGATCGTTTCCCCGGAAGGGATGGCGCGGGTGCCCCGTGAGATCCTGCCGCCACCGGAGCGGATCAGCGGCGTTCGGCTGTCGGACCAGCCGAAGCTGAGTTTGCCTCTGTAGTAATTCCGCGAGGAGCGGAAGGCCAGCGAGAAATCCTCGACATGGCCGGGATCCGCCGAATTGGAATCTGAGACCATGAAGCTGAAAAACATGATCCCGTCCTTGGATAGGTCGATAGGCCGGGCGATATCCCGGAGTAGGACATGATGGCCCGCTGGCAACTCAAGGGCGCCGAGGCGGCCGCCACGGACAGGCCATGGCGCGTTCATGCGCCCGTGGACGATGTCCATTTTTCCACTGGATCCAAGCGGGGAATAGCTGCGGAGTTCGTCTCCCTGGCGCAGCCGCCAAGCACCGGCCCAGCCTTTTCCTTCGTTCATTTCCTCCAGGGGAAAAGTCCCTTCTTCCACGAAAAACCCTTCATACACCTGCATCAGATCGCGGCGCTCGCGGGGGTTGGCACGGCGCAGCATTTCTTCGAATCGCGGCGCGTCCGGATCGGCTTTGGTTTCGCGGCCAACCTTGGAATCCGAATTGTCGAAAACGATGGCGTGGCCAGCGGTAATGATGTTGGAGTCGGAAGCGACCTCGCCCTCCAGCACCTGCATTTTCGTCTCGCCCGAGGAGCCGACGCTGACGGTGAACTCTGTGCCGAGATCGATGAACTCGCTGGCCGGGGTGTCCATGATGAATCCCTCCGCGCCGTCTTCCGCGCGGACGATCACATCGCCGTGGTCGAGGCGGCTGGCGTTTGCTGAAATGAGATCGATGCGGGTGTCACCGCTGATCACCACCTCGGCCCCGCCTTCGAAACGGACGACCGCGCTACCGGATTTCAAAGCGAGCGGACCGGCGGCAAGGCTCTGGCCTTCTTCAAGGTGGACGAACTCCGGTTGCCACTCGCAGTCCTCGGCAAGGATCAGCCGGGCGACTAAAGGGATTTCGGGAGTCGTTTCCGCATCCGTTTTGGTAAACTGCGTGAAAGCGAAGATGGCTAGCGCGGCAGCAGCGAATGCCGGAGCCCACCAGTTCGCCCTCGGCCTGGCGGGTGGCGGAAGCAGCCGTCCGACTGTGCTGGCAGCGAATCTTTCTGCGGATGCCGGGAGCCTTGTCACCGTATCGTCCACGAAGGCATCCACGGAAGCGGCGTTCTCCGTGTGGAGGTAGCCCAGCAGCTTGTGGAGCTGGTAACGGTCTGCTGCGATGGCCGCCAGATCCGGATCCGCTTCGATCAGGGTACGAAGCTCGGCGAAACGGGTTTCGTCCAGCTCGCCTTCGAGGAAATCATTCCAAAGATTGTCGAATTGTTCGTTCATGCGGTTTCGGGACTGGCTGCGGTTTTCCGCTCGATGCACTCCTGGAGTTGCTGGCGGAGCTTGAAGAGATTCTTTTTGATCGCCCCGACGGAGCGTCCGGTGCGGTCGGCCATTTCGCTGAGCGGGATGCCATCGTCGTAGCGCCACGTGAGCAGCTCGCGGCCCTTCTCCCCCGTTTCGGCAAGGCAGCCGCGGAGGGCTTCGAGCTTGTCCACGAGTTCTTCCGGAGGTGCGCTTTCCGTGCGCCTTTCCAGCTCGCGGTCGATCAGCTCGGGAGCGAAGCGTGTATGATAGTCCGCGATCCGGCGTCGGCGCGTCGTTTCCGTCATCAACTGATACCGGGCGATGGTGAAAAGCCACGAATGGAACTTCGTCCCGGTCGTAAATTCATCGAGCCGGCGGTATGCCGCGATGAACGCCTCCTGCGCAATCTCATCTGCGGAAACTCCCGGAGGACTGTGCGCGGCAACCCAGGAACGGACGGGTTTCTCAAAATGCCGCACGATCTTCCCGAATGCATCCGTATCCTCACGCCGGGAGCGCTCGATAAGCTTGTTGAGTTCGGAATCTTCCATGGATGTATCTTGACGTGTGTTCGCCTCATTATCCATGGCAGAAAAATGCCCCCGGTTACCCCGGTTGGCGGGCTTTTCAGACGATACGACACTATAGTTTCCGAATCGGGTTTTTGCTTTGACGCAGGGTGCAGGAAGCCGCTATCCGCAGGACGAACCTGATTCGAAAGCACCTATGAAACCATTCCCCGGACTCCTTCCCGCCGCCGCCCTCTCGCTCCTCTTTCCATGTATCTGCCCAGCAGGGGAAATGGCCGAGGTCATCACCCTGGACGCACCCGTCAACCTCCTCGAGCAGCCCCGCGATTCCTTCCGTTTCCATATCAACACCGAATCCGCAGAGGATCCCGCCGAGACCGCCGAAGACATTTTCAAACTCGATTCCGAAAAGGGACACCTCCTCGTCAGCGGCCGCACCTGGGGCTACATCCGCACCGCAGACCGCTACCGCGACTACCACGTCAGCCTGGAATACCGATTCCTCGGCCCCACCTCCGGATCGCGGAAGGAAAAAGCCCGCGACTCCGGCCTGCTTCTACATTGCTTCGGCGAGGACGGCAGTTTCAAAGAGAACTGGATGCCCTCCATCGAGGCACAGATCATGGAAGGCACCACCGGGGACTTCATTGTCCTCGGCCCTTTCAATGACGCCGGCGTAGTTACCCCCGTCCATCTGGAGTCCACTGGCACGAAAATGGATGGCCAGCCCATCCCTTCCTACGATCCGGAAGGCACCCCGTGGGCCATGCCCCGGGAGCAGAAACTCACCAATGCCCTCGCCTCGAAATACCGCCATGCGGAGTGGAAACAAACCACCGGCATCCATTTCGAGACCGATGCCGACCATCCCACCGGCGAAAAATGGAACAAGCTGGAGGTCACCTGCGACGGCGATACCATCACCACAACCGTCAATGGCAAGCTCGTCAACAAAGGCTGGAACGCCAGCCCCACCCTCGGCTTCCTCGCCATCCAGAGCGAAGGTGCGGTAGTCGAGTTCCGCAACTGGATCATCTCCCCGCTAAACAAGGCCGAGTGAATCTGGAAAAGCAGACAAGAACAACTTTCCATCCCAACAACATCCCAGGCAGGGGATTTTCCGCTCGCCAGCAAGCAAAGATAAGCTAAATTCCAAAAAAAGAATTTATGAGCATCCACGCACAACTCAGCGAAGAAGCCCAGGCAAGGCTGAATGCGCAAAAGCGCAATTCGACGATCTCTTCCATCGTCATTTCCGTACTCGTCATCGTTTTGATCTTCCTCGTTCTCGGAATTTTTCTTCTGCCGAACATTTATAAGGAAAACCCCACCATCGTCACCTACTCCGCCTCTCTCACCGAGGACACCGAGGTTAACGTGAAAAAGGTCAACAACCAGATCCAGCGCAAGCCCTCCGCCCCGACCAACTCCATGGCGAAAGTCATCGCAGCAAACAGCTCCTCCCCCACCGCGATCCCGGTTCCGGACATCGACGTGGTCACACCGAATGCCGATTTCGGCGACGGCGAGGACTTTGGCGGCGGCTGGGGCGAGTCCGGGGACAGCGGCTCTGGCGGCGGTTTCGGCGCTGTTCCCGCAACCATGCGCAAGCGTTGCTCCAAGGAAGACCGCATTCTCAGACTCCAGGAAATGGGCGGAAACCCTCTCGCGGAAGAGGCCGTGGAAAAAGGTCTGGAATGGCTCAAGGCAACCCAGAACGCCGACGGCTCGTGGACGGGTAAAAACAAGGCTGCCATGACAGGCTTCGCCGTCCTCGCATACCTAGGCCGCTGCGAAACCCCCCTTTCCGAGAAATACGGGGAATCCTGTCTGCGCGGAATCACCTGGCTGGTGAACCTCGGTATGAAAACGGATGGCAAACTCTCCACCGATCTCGCTGACAAGCACTGGCCCTACGAGCACTCCATCGCCACCTACGCCATCTGCGAGGCCACCACCTTCTGCAACCAGCTCGGTATTAACGTACCCAATCTCTCGGATGTCGCCCAGAAATCCACCGAGTTCATTCTGGACAACCAACACAAAAGATCCGGTGGCTGGGACTACTCCTACGATACGGAGGGCAAGCGCGGAGGCGACCTGTCCATCGCCGCCTGGCACGTGCAGGCAATGAAAGCGGCTCACCATACCGGCCTTGAGTTCAAGGGAATGAGCCGCGCCAAAAATGCGGCACTTGATTACATAGAGAAAATGCAGAACAGCAAACACGGAGGCTTCGGCTACTCCAGCCCCAACAGCGGGGTTTCCGCTCCTGACGATTATTTCACCATGACAGGTGGCGGCGTTCTGGGACTCCAGATGTGGGGGAAAGAAAACTCCTCCGCAGTCCGCAAGGGAGCAAAGTACATTCTTGAAAACTCGAAATTCGACTACAACACCGAATACTCCAACCTTTACTCCCACTATTACGAAGCCCAGGCGATGATGATTCGCGGCGGCAAGGAATGGGAAACCTACAACGCCATGTTCAAAGACCAGCTAATCGGCCAACAGGAAGCCAACGGAAGCTGGAAAAAGAACGCCGGCAAGCAGTTTGACGAACACTACCGCAACTGCCTGAACATCCTCATGCTTGAGGTCTATTACCGCTTCCTCCCGGGAACCGGCAGTAAATAGCACGGAGCGCTGCCTTCAGGCGGCGTGTCCCCTCCCGACTTTGGGTTCTTAGGAAAAATTTCCCCAACATTCCCCTAAGAAAAAGTCCGGATACCCCGTTTCTTAAGCGGCGGGGCTAATCCGGCACTGAACGCCCGTCGTTCTCCGTTCATTTTCCCCTAGCTACATCCGGAGAACAACATACAATCATCCAAACAAACCCATGAGCATCCACGCACAACTCAGTGAAGAAGCCCAAGCCAGGCTCAACGCGCAAAAGCGCAACTCGACGATTTCCTCCATCGTCATCTCCATCCTCGTCATCGTTTTGATCTTTCTCGTCCTGGGGATTTTTCTCCTGCCGAACATCTACAAGGAAAACCCGACAATCGTCACCTATTCCGCGTCCCTCACCGAGGACACCGATGTGAACGTGAAAAAAGTCAACAACCAGATCCAGCGCAAGCCCTCCGCTCCGACCAACTCAATGGCGAAAGTCATCGCCGCGAACAGCTCCTCCCCCACCGCGATCCCGGTTCCGGACATCGACGTGGTCAGCCCCAGTGCCGATTTCGGCGATGGCGAGGATTTCGGCGGAGGCTGGGGTGAGGCCGGGGACAGTGGATCCGGCGGCGGTTTTGGCGCAGTTCCCGCAACCATGCGCAAACGCTGCTCCAAGGAAGACCGCCTTCAGAGACTGGCGGAAACCGGCGGAACACCGGAATGCGAAGTGGCTGTCGAAAAATCCTTGGAATGGCTGCAGAAAACCCAAAGTCCGGACGGTAGCTGGGGATCAAATTACAAGACCGCCATGACTGGCTTTGCGGTTCTTGCATACCTGGGACGCTGCGAAACACCGCTATCTGAAAAATACGGCGAAACCGTTCTCAAAGGGATCACATACCTCGTTGACGTGGGCATGAAAAACAATGGCATCCTCACCCAGAGCGATATTTCCGGAATCCAGTGGGTATATGAGCACGGAATCGCAACCTATGCACTTGCAGAGGCATACACATTTTGCAACAAGCTGGGTATTAATATCCCGGATCTTGACACCATTACCAAAAAAGCGGGAGAACTGATCATGGAAGGACAGGGCGAAAGCGGAGGATGGGTTTACAAGTTCGCCCCGACCAACAGTGGTGACAATTCTGTTGGATTCTGGATGATCCA
Source organism: uncultured Verrucomicrobiae bacterium (assembly GCA_963793435.1). Lineage (GTDB taxonomy): Bacteria > Verrucomicrobiota > Verrucomicrobiia > Verrucomicrobiales > Akkermansiaceae > Luteolibacter. Next base: position 21,920 of record CAWCAA010000001.1, read on the forward strand.
GGCTCTCAAAGCATGCAAACACACCGGACTATGGGACGAATCCGAATTCAAAACACACATCCGAAAAGCACTCGGCTGGCTTGAAAGGGTTCAAGGCAAAAACGGGGCTATCGGTTACCGGGGAAGCTCCAGCCAAAGCCCCGGCCTGACCGGTGGCGGCGTGCTAGCCTTCCAAATGTGGGACAAGGGCAAATCCAAAGAAGCAAGGGACGGCATCGAATACGTCAATGACAACATGGAATTCACCTGGGGAACCGATAACGCAAACCTCTACTACCATTACTATAACGCCCAGGCACTGATCAACGAGGGTGGAGAAGTTTGGGAAAAATACAATGCGGGGTTCCGTGATGATCTGGTTAAAAACCAGGAAGCAGACGGATCCTGGAAACAGTCGGGCATCAAACACGGCCCCATCAACACCCACATGTCCACGTGCCTGTCCACCTTCATGCTCGAGGTTTATTACCGCTTCCTTCCAGGAACCAGCGCAAGATAAACTGAAATTCCCATTGCCATCCTGCACACACGCGGATACATCCCTCCCCGCTGCCTTTCACGAGGTAACGCCGGCTTAGCTCAGTTGGTAGAGCAACTGATTTGTAATCAGTAGGTCAACGGTTCGAATCCGTTAGCCGGCTCCATTTTCTGGAATGTGGACTTCCATCCGCGACTGCGAGCCTGACTTACACCAGTCCGATTCTACTCCAGTCGAAACAGACTCGGCGGGATTCCCATCCCTCTCTTGAAATGACGGGAAAGATCGCTGTGGTCGTAGAAGCCGACCAGCGGTTTGCCGGTGCTGATCACCTTGCGGTCATCGCTGCGGAAATGCTCGGCGAGTCTGGGAGGGAAAAGGGCGTAATCGTCCATTCCCAGGATCTCTTCCTCCGTGGCTTTTCCACAACGTGCGACAAAAGCGGAATCCCCCATCATCAGTTTCAGTTCACGGTTCTTTGCGAAGAAAAGCGTGCCTGAAATCTGCTCGAACAACATCCGGAACTGGCCGGCCGGGAGCATTCCCAACCAATCCGTCCTGGATTCTTTTTTGCAATAGTCATTTGTCGGAATGAACATAGCGAAATTCCGTTTACTGCTTCAAATTTTCTCCATCTCGTTGATGAAAATCCTACTTTTTCCATTGCTGCTCTTGGACGGACTTGCCGCCGCGCTAACCTTTGCGAACACGCCGCAAGAGGACGCCCGTCGCGTTTCCATCCTGTTTCTGGGAGTCCCTACGGAATCCGGCCTCACACTCGACTCCTTCCGTTTCTAGAATCGGTTGGAAAAAGTCCTGAGTATGATGAAGAAGGGCGACTACCTGTTGATTCAGCTCGGCCACAACGACCAGAAGAACAAATCGGAAGGAGCCGGGCTCTTCACCACCTACAAGCATTCGCTGGTAAAATATATCGGAGCCGTCCGTGCCGAAGGCGGTATTCCCGTGCTCGTCACTCCGATGGAACGCCGGCGATGGAGCGGCGGAAAACCCGAGTCCACACTCGGCCCGCGCGTTCGTTCATTTTCCGCCAAAAGTTTTTCCCGGCCAGCATAAGGCTCTCAAGGACGATACGCACCAAAGCAACTTCGGAGGCTACCTTCTCGCCCGCTGCGTTGTAAAAGGCATACGGGATGCCCTGCCCGGACTTGCCGTCCACCTGAGTCCCGGCACCAGCGGCTACCAGCCTTCCAGACCGGCAATCGAAGAAGCGGATTCCATCCCGCCTAGCTTTGGAAAAAGCATTGGCGATAAATCCGCGGGTAACTGAACATCCCGGAATCCATCCACATTTCTCCCCCGTCTGGGAAGCGGCACGATGTTCCCCACTGTAGGGATTGTATTCCTTACCGGGTGCCGCCGGTGGCCGGGAGGAAGCGGTAATAGACCTCCAGCATGAGGATGTTCAGGCAGTTGCGGTAATGCTGCTCAAACTGCTTTCCTCCGTTAGCTTTCCATGAACCGTCCGGGTTCTGGCTGGTGATGAGCTGGTCGCGGAACATGGCGTTGTAGGTTTCCCATTCGCGGCCACCCCGGTTCATCATTACCTGGGATTCGTAGTAGTGGGCGTAGAGATTGGAGTTCTCGCTGTCGTAATCGAACTTCGAGTTTTCGAGGATGTATTTCGCACCTTTCCGGACGGCGGCGGAATTTTCTTTCCCCCACATCTGGAGGCCGAGGACGCCACCGCCCGTCATGGTGAAATAGTCACCGCCGCCCGCGGGTGCGTTTTTGCTGGCGTAGCCGAAACCTCCGTTTTCGTTTTGGAGGGATTCCGAATATTTGAGCGCGGCGTTTTTTACGTGCATCATGCCCTTGAATTCCAGGCCGGTGTGGTTGGCGGCTTTCAATGCCTGGACGTGCCATGCGGCGATGGAAAGATCCCCTCCCCTTTTCCCTGTGGAATCGTATGCGTAATCCCATCCGCCGGAGCGGACGTGCTGGTTGGCGAGGATGTGTTCGGTGGCTTTGGTGGCGACTTCCGTGAGGCCGGGCACGTGGATATTGAGTTGGTTGCAGAAGGTTGTCGCTTCGCAAATGGCGTAGGAGGCGATGGCGTGCTCGTAGGGCCAGTGCTTGTCGGCGAGGTCGGTTGAGAGTTTGCCATCGGTCTTCATTCCGAGGTTCACGAGCCAGGTGATGCCGCGCAGGCAGGATTCTCCGTATTTTTCCGAAAGGGGTGTTTCACAACGACCGAGATAGGCGAGGACGGCGAAGCCTGTCATGGCGGACTGGTTTTTCCCAGTCCACGAGCCGTCGGCGTTCTGGGTTGCCTTGAGCCATTCCAGACCTCTCTCGACGACGTCTTCGGCGAGAGGGTTTCCCCCCATTTCCTGAAGGCGTGCGATGCGGTCCTGCTTGGAGCAGCGTTTCCGGAGATCGGTGGGTATGGATTCGAAGCCGCCGGGATCCACTCCGACCGTTCCGTAGTCCTCGTCGAATCCATCGGTGCGTCCAAAGTCCGCGCTTGGAGGAAGAGCGGCGACATCCACCGTAGGGATGGAAACGGGGGAAGCCGTTTGCGAAACCAGCACCGGTGCGCTTACGAAGCTGGGAGGGGTGGGCTTGCGCAGTGAATGTTTCGTCGGAGATGGGTCATCGATTGGTGGATCGGTAATCGTCGTAGGCGTCACCATTACGATGACAGGACTAACCGCGATGATACCGGGAAGGAGGAAAATCCCGAGGCCAAGGAAGATCAAAACGACCGTCAGGGCGGAGATGGCGATGGAGGAGATGGTGGAATTGCGTTTCTGGCGTTGCAGCCGGGCTTGCACTTCTTCACTGGATTTTGCGTGGATGCTCATGGGAGGTTTTCCGTTTTCGTGCCACCCGCATCAACCGTTGCGCGGATTCGTGGCGTTCGGATTCAGAAACTCCCTCCGCCGGGTTTTCCTTTGGGAAAATTCTAAACCTTCCCGGAAAGCCCTTCCAAAAGCACCGCGCAACCGTCCTCCAGAAGATCGATGACGTGGGCGAATCCTTTGTCACCACCGTAATAGGGATCGGGGATTCTCGGGGCTTCGTTTTCGCGAAGAAAGTCCACGAACGGTTTCACCTTTCCGTGGAATTTCCCATCGTGATCGAGGCGCAGGGTATCCGAGAGATTTTCCTCATCCATGGTGAGAAGCAGATCGAAATCCTTGAGATCGGATTTGCGCAGAGGCCGTGATTTCCCCTCAACGTGGTAGCCGCGGTTTTTCAGATGGGAGGACATGCGGGCATCCGGCGGGTTGCCCTCGTGATAGCCTATCGTCCCGGCGGAATCGATTTCAAAACTCCCCTCCAAGCCCGCGTCCTCCACCATTTTCCGGAAGACGATCTCGGCGGCAGGCGAGCGGCAGATGTTCCCCATGCAGATGAAAAGTATGCGTGTCATGCTGCCTCAGTTTCTTCCACCTATCGCGAGCCGGGGCAACGGTTTTCATGATCGCTGCAAATAAATTCTGGACAAACGGATCGAACGACGTGAGGGAGAACGCAATTTGCAAGCCCCCCAACATTCCTCGCACACGTGGATGCGCACGGCGTCCCGGACACACCGGATCGCCTGCCATTATTGCGATACGGAGCATCTGGTGGATCTCATCGAGGAAGGCCAGGCGGCGCATTGCCGGCTTTGCGGGCAGGTGATTTACCGGAACCGGCCGGCAAGCCTGACGAAGGCCGTCGCTTTCGGCTTCACCGCATTCTGCCTGCTCGTGATGGCCTGCCTGTTCCCGTTTCTTTCCATGGACGCGCTGGGAAACAAGAGCTCCGTTTCCGTCCCGGGTGCGGTCGTGAGCCTGTGGAAAAACGGAGGGGGAGCCATCGCAACGGCCATCGCTGTGTTCGTGATCGCCCTGCCGTTTCTCATGGTTTCCTGCCTGCTCTATCTTTGCGTGCCGCTGCTTTTCGGAAAAGCCCTGCCCCTCGCAGTCCCTGTCATGCGCTGGTTCCTTTCCTTCCAGCCCTGGGTGATGGTGGAGGTATTTTTCCTCGGAGCCATCATCAGCTTGCTCAAACTGGTGAAACTTGCGGATGTGGATTTCGGCGTCGGGTTCTGGGCGGTCATGGCACTGATGATATGCATGGCAGGGGCTGTCAGCGGCATCGATAAAGTGGAGCTTTGGGACAGGATCGAACACGCATTGGAAAAGAGGAAACCATCATGAGCGCAATCCCGAAATCAGCCTTGGAAAAAGGCAGGGCAAGCTGCCACACCTGCCTGTTGGTCACCGATTCCCGCGAGCACGTCTGCCCGCGCTGCGGCTCCGCGCTGCACGCCCGCAAGGAACAGAGCCTGGAGAAAACCATCGCTTTCGGCATCGCCGGAATCCTCGCCTATATCCCCGCAAACCTGCTACCCATCATGGTGGTAACCCAACTCGGCGTGGATGACAACTCCACCATCCTCGGTGGCGTCGCTACTTTCTGGCAGATGCACGCATACCCCGTCGCCATCATCATTTTCATCGCCAGCGTGATGATACCCGGTCTGAAATTCGTAGCCATCGGCACCCTCGTCGCTGCCGCTTCCGGCAAACTGAAACTCAATCCCCGCCGCGCGAACACCATCTACTGGCTCACCGAGCTGGTCGGGCGCTGGTCCATGGTGGATGTCTTCGTGGTAGCCATCCTCGTTGGCCTCATCCAGATGGGGAACCTGATGACGATCAACCCGGGCGGGGCCGCGCTAGCCTTCGGCCTGATGGTCATCCTGACCATGCTTTCCGCACACGCCTTTGACCCGCGTCTCATATGGGACAGAATCCGCACCAACGAAAAATCATGAAAGAAGAACCCTCAGAAGACGTCCATCCGGAGGTGAAAACCGGCAAGCGTTTCAACCCCGTCTGGATCGTGCCTGTCATCGCGCTCTTGCTCGGCCTGTGGCTGGTGAAACGCAGCTACGATGAGAAGGGCGAAATTGTCATGGTGCGTTTCGAAAACGCGGCTGATCTCGCCGTCGGAAAAACGGAAATCAAATGCAGCAACGTCACCATCGGCAAGGTCGAGGACATCCTCCTAAACGACGATCTCGACGTGGACGTGAGTATCCGCATCAAGCCGGACCACCTCCACCTTGTCCGTGAAGGCGCGCAATTCTGGGTAGTCCGCGCGCGGGTGCAGGGTAGTTCCATTTCCGGTCTCGGCACCCTGATCAGTGGCGCCTACATCGAGCTGGATCCGGGCCATTGGATAAGGGCGCTGAAAAAAAACGCTCTTTCATCGGCTTGGAAACCCCTCCCCTCACCCCGCCCAGCGTCCCGGGATTACGGCTCGTCCTGGAGTCCACCAAACCCGGTTCGGTCGATATCGGCAGCGGCATCTACTACCATGACACGGTCATCGGCAGGATAGAGAGCCGCGATTTCCTGCCCGGGGAAAAGATCGTGAAATTCGGTGCGTTTATCGAAGAGCGCTACGCGGAACTGGTCTCGGACGAATCGCTTTTTTGGAAAACCAGTGGTATCAAGCTCGATGTCGGCACGGAGGGATTCAATCTGGAGCTGCCCTCGCTCGACTCACTGGTTTCGGGACGCGTTTCCGTGGATGATCCGGAGGGTGGGCTGGAAGGTGCGCCGCTGGACGATGGTGCCACGGTCGTGCTTTACGAATCCGAGGAGCAGGCGGAGGTGAGCCGGTTCAAGGGAGGCACGGAATTCCTGCTACTCGTTGACCAGTCCTTGCGCGGACTGAAAAAAGGCGCGCCAGTCGAATTCCGCGGACTGAAGATCGGGCGGGTGGCTGAAATTTCCTACTCGCTCATCGAGAACCCGGCCATCGAGACAATGCCCGTGCTGATCCAGCTTGATGCGCGGCTTCTTGAAAAACACTTTCCCGCCGGGCTTATCGAAGAAGGTGCGGAAGGATTTTCCGAAGCCGTCTCCCGCAAGCTACAGGCATCGCTCCGTTCCAGCAGCCTGATCACCGGACAGATGTTCGTGGATCTCGATTACATCCCTTCGCTGCCGAACGTGGCCCAGGAAACAAACGGTAAATATACCGTCCTGCCCGTGGTGAAGTCCGGCTTTGGCAGACTGGAGGACAAGCTGGCGACCCTGCTCGACAAGATCAACGGGCTGGGGCTTGATACCCTCATCGCAAACCTGAGCAAAACCTCCGAGCAGGCGACCGACACCCTCGCTGGAATCGAAAGCGCGGTAGCGGACGATAGCGGAGTGGTCATGGAGGCGCAGAATACGCTCAAGGAAATGCGCGAAACAGTCGCCTCACTGAAAATCATTATTGAGGATGAGGAAACGAAATCGCTTCCGAAAGATCTGCGTGCGACACTCACCCGGCTCAACGCAACTTTGGAACCACTCTCCAGCGAAGGTGCCATCTACGGGGACATCCGCCGCACCTTGGACGAGCTGCGGGGAACCGTCCGATCCATCGACAGGCTCACCGGCGAGCTCGCTGACAAACCGAATTCCCTCCTCTTCGGAAAAGACTCCAACACCAACAAGATCCCACGCGCCCGCCGTTAGGCATCCATCCACACGATCATGAAAAACTTCCTCTCCATTCCAGTCCTCTGTCTCGCCCTTTCCGCATGCGGCGGCAGCATCAACCATTACGTGCTCGCCCCCTCCGGGAAAGCCCCTTCACGCAGCGGCGGCGCGGGCATCGGCATCGGCCCGGTATCCGTGGCGGACTATCTTTCGGAGCGACCCTATCTCATTTTCCAAAGCACCCCGACCAAGATGGAAGTCTCCGACGAGCACCAGTGGGCGGGCGATCTCACGAGTAATTTCAGCCGCACCCTCGGCACCGACCTAGGCTACCACATGGGCACGGGAAACATCCGCCAGTATCCGTGGGTCAAGGAAAGCGAGCTGCGCTACCAGATCACCGTGGACGTGAACCAATTCCACGGCACCGCCAACGGCGACGCCATCCTGGAAGCCTCCTGGCGCGCCTACTCCCTGCCCTCCGGCCGCCTCATCACCAGCAAGACCTCCACCCTTTCCGAACCTCTCACAGGAGACGGTTTCGAGAAACTCGCAGAGGCGCAAAGCAGGCTGGTGGATCAGCTTTCACGTGTGATCGCAGCGGAGCTGAAGTAGGTGCCTAAGAACCCGTTTGGAATCTCCGAAATGCCGTGCCCCAGGCACCCTGGACTGCGGAAGCCTGTCGGAAAGACTGCGAGCCGACGGCATGGGCACGGAGCGCTGCCTTCAGGCGGCGAGTCGTTTTGCGCAGCAAAACATTTTTCCCAAGGTTGCCCCGTAGCAGCCCTTCGACAGGCTCAGGAGAGACAGGCTTTCGCAATCCAAACTCTGCGACTATTTCCGACAACGCATTTCATCAAAACAGAATTCCAAACAGGTTCCAAGCGTCAGATTCCCACCCGCAGATCCCTTGCCGACCACAGCTTGTCCTCTGCCGCCCTGCCAATTCCCCGCATCCGCCGCGCGCCATCCTTTCTCTTTTCGGAAAACCTCTCCCGCGTCCCGGCGAACGCCTCGTTCACGAACTCCTTGCTCCCGATCACCGCACCGTCCGTAAAATAACGAACCCTGCACCGCAGCATCTTTGCCATCGAAAGCTCCGGAAGCGGCGAACTTTTTTCGTCACCTTCCTCCAAATGTTCCGCATCATTCATCCCCGCCGAAGGACTGGTCTTCTTTGAAATTTGAAATTTGGAATTTGAATTTTTCCGCTGCAACGCCGCCCCCAGCAGCCTCCGGTATCTCCGCGAAGCATCCTTCCATTTGCCCGCATCAAACCCCGTGTCCGTATCCGATGTGATCGCCCGCACCAATCCCGCCCGCGCCTTCTTCCCGTTTCCCTTCCTCCCGCCACCAACCGCCTCCCCATAGCTGCTCCACCGGTATTCCGACGGATCCTCCACCATCCCCGCACGCACCGGATTCAAATCGATATAAGCCGCCATCGTCCGCGCCGCCGTCCCGCTCTCCACGATGACGCTCTTGAACCTGTCCTCCCAGAGAGTGCCGGTCCGGTTGTGGGTGCGGTTGAACCAGCGGGTGAAACGCTGCAGCAAAGTCTTCATGAACTCGCTCAGATCGTGCATTCGCTTCGTAAAACGTCCGTGGATCTCCGTCACACGCGCCGGGCTACCTCCTTTCACCCCACCCTCCGCCCGCGCCGCAAGCAATTCATTTTCCACTGATTTCACGAAATTCTCCCCGTAAAACACCCCCAGCCTTCGCAACAGCTCGGCATCGGAAATTCCTCCCGCGGGCATTGGCGGCACCTCCAGCAAAATATGGAAATGGTTGGACATCACGCAGTAGGAAAGCACCCGGCAACCGCTGAAATTCTCCATCATCCGCATGAACATCCGGAACACCTCCCGCTCCTCCTCCCCGAACGCGAACCTCCGGTCCACAACGCGGGATAATGTGTGGTATATGGACGGCTTTTCCTCGGATTCCGCCCAAGGCGCGATCCAGCGTTTCTTTCCTTTCTTCGTCAACATGCCCCCATCCTGCAAATCAAATCCCCGCAGTCAAAGCAATTCCGTCATTTTTCCTGGGAATTTGTAGGAACTAATTGTGTTTTGTGGGAACTGATGTGGCGAACGCTTCTTTGAAAAGAACGGCTGGTTCGGGATCAAGGGATCCGATCAGTGGGATCACGAGTCCCATGGCCATCGCGATCCTGTCTGAAAAAGAATGAGGAGTTCTCTCCCCTGCCCTCTTATTTCCCGTCCAGCGCAGAGGGGAAATGTTCGGACGGAGTGCGGACTTTCCCGATGAGCTGCCGTAGCCCGGCTGCCGTTTCCGGTTCGGTTGTGGCGAGATCCTTCCGCTCTGCCGGATCGGTTTCAAGATTGTAGAGTTCGAGTTTGGCATCCGGGTTCCTGTCGAGATTCCGTAACAGCGCCTTCCAATTTCCCTGCCTGATTGCAATGTCACCATCCTCGGCATCCTCCCAGTAGAGGAACCCGGGTTCCCTTTGCTCCGACGGATTCCCGGTTATGACGGGAACCAGGGAAACCCCGTCGGTTCCGGCGGGTTCGGATAATCCCGCGAGATCGCAGAACGTACGGTAGTAATCATACTGGACGCTTGGGAAGTCGAACGAGGTATCGGGTTGGACTTTTCCCGTCCATCGAACAATCAGAGGAGCACGAATCCCCCCTTCGGTAATATCGCGTTTGTAACCGGTGAAGGAGCCGTTGCTATCGAAGAACAGGGAGAAACTCAAATCTTCGTCGCCCGTCTTCGGGCCATCGGCCCGTTGTCGCTGGTGAAGAGAACGATCGTATCTTCTCCGAGATCCAGTTCATCGATCAGATCAAGGATGCGCCCGGTCGAAGCATCGAGCCGGGTCACCATCTCAGCGTAGCCCTTGTGGTTGATACCCCAGTCGCGGTTGGCGTAGCGCCCGAAGTCCGGAACCTCCATTTTCAATTCGGGCGCCTCCCCGTTGTCATGGGGAAGTGTGAAAGGAATGTAGAGGAAAAACGGCTCATCCTTGTGCTCGCGGATGAAATCGAGGGCGCCTTCTTCAATCACGTCGTGCGAATAAACATTCTGCCCCGTGGAATACGATCCGATGCCCTTGTGCCATTGTTCCTTCGACAGATAGTTCACTTCGTTGTCGAGAGGTATCCGCTTTCCGTCACTCAAAAGGAAGTCGGGGAAGTAGTTGTGGGCCCGCACCTGATCGGTGTAGCCGAGATAGGTGTCCCAGCCCTGTTTGAGTGGATCTCCCGTTGTGCCCGGATTTCCCAGCCCCCACTTGCCGAACATGCCTGTTTTGTATCCTGCGTCCTGGAGAGCCTCGGCCAGTGTCCTCTCCTCGTCGGGAATCGGGAGTTGTCCTTCGCCATCCCCGGCTTGGGCGTTGCCGCGGATGTAGGCGCGGCCGGTGTGCTTGCCGGTAATCAGCGAACAGCGGGTTGGCGCGCAGACATTGCTTGCGGAGTAGTGCCGGGTGAAGCGCAGCCCCTGCTTCGCCATCTCGTCCAGCCTGGGAGTTTCGATGATCTTCTGGCCGTAGCTGCCGAGATCCCCGATACCGAGGTCATCCGCAAGAATCAGAACGATGTTCGGTTTCGTCCGGGCGGACGCGGATAAAGTAAGCAGTACGAGTAGCAGGGCGAATCTGGTCATGGAGTGAAAGGGTGGAAATCCACGTGGTGAAGCGGCGGTGGAATTGAAAGCGAGCGACCAGTTTGGACAGGCCGTTGGTGGTATCGAGAAAATAAACAGCCAAGATCTTTCGGCTCCTGTTCGATCGTCCGGGGCAGCTCAGAAAGTGGAGCCAATCGCAAAGTGGAATGTCCCCGCAGGCTCACCCTCATCCCGCGTAAGATTATACCCGTATTCCAAACGGACTGGCCCGATCGGAAGATCCAGCCTGATACCCAGACCTGCCGCCAGCTCCAGCCCGCCTTCGCTGGGCGCGATATAATTTCCGGTAACACCGCCCGCATCCAAAAACGCCACCGCCTGCACCGATCCGGTAATGTTGCGGCTCAGCTCGGTATTGACCGCCCAACTGAAATCCCCGCCATACGGATCGCCGCCGGAGATCGGCCCAGCTCCCTTTCCGGAAAACTGCGGACACTGCGTGCGCCACCGTTGAAGACCCGCAAGTCCACGGGGAGATCCTGGATATCATCGGATGGCAGGACCAGATTGGCAAAACCGCCTATGCCGAACTGGTATGTATCGTTAATCGGGTAGTAGAAACCGCCGTCCAGACCTATCCTGGTATAGGTGCTGGATTCTTCGCCTATCGCCGCGCCGATCTGAATCGGAAGACTCAGGTGCCAGCCGGATTTCGGCAGGATCTTGCTATCGCGATAATCGATACTTTGGGTGAAGGCGATCCGCGTGTGCCCGTAGCGGGTTTCCCCGAGGAGATTCGTTGGCAGACCTTCCTCGGAAACGGAGACGTAGGAATAGCCGGCCAACAGCTCCATGGAGTAGTGGTCGGTCAGATCGTATTTCCAGCTTGTTTCAAAGCCGGTCTCATAAGTGGTGTAACCGTCGTATGCCTTGATCAGCGAGTAGAGCCGGTGCGTCCGCAGGATGTCCGTCCCGCGCCACCATGGATCGGTGAGTTTCAGCTCCCCGAGCAACCCGCGCGCGCTGACTTCTGTCCCTACGGAGAACCCGCGAAGCATACCACGGAAATTCCTGTCGATGTAAGCGGCCCGTAGCAGGGGCCGTTGAAAGTCCCGAATCCACCGGAGAAACTGATCTCCTTCGCCCGCGCCTCATCGAAGTGCAGGGTGGCGTCGATGCGTTTCGTGGCGACATCGTAAGTCTCGACCCGCACCGAATCGAAAGCCCCGGTGCTGAGCAGATCCTTGACCTTTTCATTCATTGCCGCCTGGTCATACCAATCGCCTTCCAGCGGTTTCATGATCTGCTTCACCCGCTCCGGATTCGTGCGCTTCAGACCCTGTGCGTTCACGTTGAGCAGCTTGACCCGTGTCCCCAGCTCGATCACGAAATCCGGTGAATATGTATCGTAACCCAGCCTCCGGGTCATGGTGATTTTCGCATCGGGATAACCCCGGCTGACGAAGGCCTCCTCCATCGCGGCGCGCAAGCCGTTGACATTCTCGGTACTTGCGAAGCTTCCGATAAATGGCGCCCAGGTGGTCGCCGCCCGTTTCACACCACGTCCGTCCGGGCTGTCCACGGTGGGGTTGGCTATGGTAAACTGCGGCCCTGGTCCACATTGACCGTCATGTCCACTTCTCCGGTTTCCTTGTCGATGGTCTGCTTTTGCATGGTCACCTCCACACTCCAATAACCCTCGGACTGGAGCTGCCTGGTCACGAAATTCAGCGCCGTCGGCACATCATCCGCGCGGAAAGGAGGGGAGCCCGCACCGAACGGGGTGCTACCCTCAAAGGGGGATTTAAAAGTCTCCTCCAGCGCCTCCGCATCGCCGTCCCCGGTCATTGTCACGGTTCCCAGGGACAGGCGCTGCCCCTCATCCACGATCAGAGTAATACGGTCGGGCGAATCGACACGCCCCCTGACGGTGGCCTCGTAAAAACCATCCTCCCGGAGAATTTCCTGCACCATGAAAGCCGCGTCATTCGCCCGCCAGGAGCTGGCCTCCTTTTTGCGGATGTAAACCAAGCGCCCGCCGATCAGGCGCAGCACTTCGCTTTTGCTTTTGATCTCCATGCCGCGGATTTCCAACTCCGTTTCCGCCGAAACAGGGAGTAAGGCTGCAGCGATGAGCAGGGCAAGGAAAGTCCCGCTGATTTTTCCCATCAGAATGTTCATTTGAATCTCAACCTCCATATTGCAAGCACCCGCTGGTCTCCCTCCGCACCCAGACCGGCGGAGACATACCATTTTTCGCTCAGTTTCAATGTAGCGGAGTTATATGTTCCGGAATCGTAAGGATCGGACTCCGAAAGACTGAAGTCCACATTGTCCAGCAGTCCGAGAACCGGTCTTAACTGTTTTCCGAAAAGAAACCTTCCACGCCGCAGCTCCTCGATCAGGAGCTGCATCGCCCTTGAGGATGCAGCTTGGGAATCCTCCAGTCCATCCGAGGTGGTGCCGGTAGCCAGAAGGGTCATGATTTCGTTTTCCGGAAGCGGCGGCTGGGAGGTCATGACGAGCTGCGGATCCGAAGCCTTCCCATAGGCATACACATTGACGCGGTATGGCCGCGGCTCGGCCGTTCCGCGTATTTCCAAAACGGGATCAAAGCCCGTCTTCGGGGTGAACCTTAAAAAGCCTTCCTTGATCTCCAAAGTGCTGAACGGAAGCCTCGCCACCGCATCGCTCAGCCGGACGGTTCCGTTTGGCTGCGGGTCTCCGAGTTTCCCCTCTATCCTCAGGGCGACATCGACCTGCCCCTTCCCGAGATTCCCGCGTATGAGGATGGGATCGATGGTTTTCACCACCACATCCGCCGTCCAGTCGCTGAACGGGGCTGGCACTGCGGAACCCGGATTGCTCGGTGTATCGACCGAGGGGAGGGCTGCTGCGGAGGGCTCCAGGAAAGGCTTTCCGATAGGGATCAGATCCATGTCCTTGTAGAAAACGCTGTCAATAATGCCGACCTCGCCGCTCACGCGGGCCTGTTCCATCGTGCCCTTCACATCGAGATCCGCATTTGCCCGGACGATGAGAAACTCGTTGCGCAAAACAGGCATCCCCCTGGCGCGCAGGCTCACGTCAAGCTCACCCAGCCCCTCGCCGGTTTCACTTTTCAGCCCGAGGGTTCCGTTGAGGGTCATGTCGCCGCCCTCCACATCGCTGACCCCGCCCTTGATGGTGACGTTTTCCAGATCGGTGCTGATATCGAGATCCATCCCGCTGAGGGCCGGTATGCTGTCGTTGTCCATGCGGAATTTCCCTCCGGAAAGGTTCAGATCGGCATCGATCTCCGGCTCCCCTATCGTCCCGGCGACAGTCATTTTCCCCTCGGCCACCCCACCCAGCTCCACCGCTCCCGGAACGAGCGATTGGAAACGCGAGAGGTCGATTCTCGGGAGATCCAGTTCCCCGGTGATTTCCTCGGCCTTCACCGTCTCCGGATTCGCCGCCCATTTTTTCGGGAGAAACGCCATCTCGGCCTCCAGGGTTGCGGGGGCGTAGTCGGGTGCGATCGCCTCGGCGGAAATTTTCGCACGACCGTCCTCTGCATTGAGATTAATGGTCACGTCCGTTTTCGGCACCTGTGGCTGGCTCGGGGAACTGATCCCGCGCAGCTCCACGCGGGTATCCACCTCAGGCTCCGCCAGGCTTCCCGCGATAGCGATATCGACTTTCCCGGTAGCTGCCCCGTCGATCTGCTCCAGCGCCGGCACCCATGGTTTGAGCTTTGCGAGAGGCAACGTCTTCGACTCGATTTTCAGATCCAGCGGCTCGGTGTTGTTGGCCATGAAATCCTGGATGTCGGAGAAATCCTCCGGCACCGGCAGTTTTCCGGTGCCCTCCGCGAGCTGTTCCTCTCCCTCCAGCCAGATGAATTTTTCAAGATCCAGCACCTGTTCCGCCAGCTTCGCATCCAGCTTCACCACCTGGCCCTGCGTCTCCGCGACCAGCCCGTCCACTTCCACCGTCCCCGGCCAATCATAGACGATGGCCTCCGCCTCTGCGGAAATCGGCGGGCGGGCTTCCCCCTCCTCCGGCTCGTTCCATTTCCAGACGATATCCAGATCCCTGACCGTTCCCCGGTTCCTGTTTTCCTCGAAATTTCCACTCGCCTCCCAGTCCATCGATACCACGGAGCTACCGGGAGCCACCTGACCCACGCCCTCCAGCCATGGCACGATGCGCGAGCTATCGAAGCCATCCAGCACCTGCTTCGCCTCGTAGGTCTTCGCCGCCATGTCGAAATTTCCGGAAAACTCCATGCCGTCCGCTTCCAGATTCATCACCGTGACGAGATCCTTTTCGTATCTCGCATTCAGTCGCACCGGCGTCGCATCGGCCTCCTTGGCTTTCATCGTCACATCCCCCTCCGCGCTTTCAAAACCATCCTCGCCGAAATTCACCGCCCATGTTCCACCGATATCGCTTTCGGGAAATTCCGTAAACTCCACCGGCATGTCGAATTTCCCATCCAGAGCCACAAGCACCTCCTCCAGTTTCTCGACATTCAGCGTGCCGTCCATGCGCCCGAGATCGAATTTCCCCTCAACAATCTCAGAACGCTCGAACCCGCCTCCCGCCGTGATCGTCACACCGGAGCCCAACGCCTGCCCCGCCAGCTTCGCACCGAACTCGCCTTCATCCAGAGTCACGCCCAGGGAAACCTCCGGAACATTCCAGCCATCGTATGAGAAATCCTCCACGAAAAGCTCCGCCGTGCCGACCGCCGTCTGCCACTCAGGAAAAACCTGTTTCACATCCACCGCCAGCGAGGTGAGCCGCCCCGTCACCGGAACTTCCACTCCCACCCCGTCCGCCACCTTCACGAAATCCACCGCGCCCTCCGTCAAATCCACCCGCACATCCCTGATCCCCGCGCCCACCATGATTTTCAGCACAGCCTCATCCAGCCGCACATCCACGGACGCCTCCACCTCCCCGTTTTCCGGAAGCAGCACCTCCAGATCACTGATCCCCGCTATCGGAAGCACATCAAGTTTCGCCAACGACAACCGCCGCTCGCCCCAGACGATATCCAGCTCCTGCGGCGGCACCTCGCGCCCCCCCGGCCCGGTAAGCGCCCCGAGATCCAGCTCGATCAGATCCGCCCCCGCCTCATGCGTTAGATCGGTCGATTCCAGTGAAACCACCTGCTCGCCCTCCTTGCTCATCGAGAAAGTCACATCCTGTATATCCAGTGAAAGCGGGAGAACCTTTTCCCTAACAGTTCTGAGAGTATTTCCGATCTGCGCGAAATCCGGCGGTGGCGTCTCCTCCTTTTCCTTCTCGATCTGGCGCAGATCCACGTGGATTCCCTGTCCGGAGATTCCCCTCACCTTCCCCTTGACCAGCTCCATGAAACGGTAGTCCGTCTCCAGCCTGTCCACCACCAGCCGCTCCACCGCGCCCTCCGCTCCGGTGATTTCCAGATCATAAACATCCAGCCCGCCCAGCACCGTACCGCCCAACCGCAGCTCTCCCGTCATTCCCGCCTTTTCAATAAAGTGCGCCGCCACCTTTGGCCCCAGCCAGCGTATCCCCGGCCCGTTCAGCCAGACCAGCAAACCCACGAGCAGCAGCAAACACACCACGGAAACACGCCAGAGCCAGCCAAGACATCCCCGCCTTCTCCTTCTTTCCGTTTTCTTTTCCTCCGCGTTTTCTTCGGTCACTGAGCGATCCTAGCCCACCTTTGGAAAAACGCGAAAAAAACATACGTGACCCCTTGTCCACACGCCCTGTTGTATTGCTGCGCGTCACGTTTTGTGAAATCCGGTTCTTTCTATCCCGGAGGGATATCAGCAAGTAGCCGGGGGTCGAGCGATAGCGAACACCCCCGGTTTCCGCGCAATGGGATATTGCATCCCGGCAGGGATGCCAGCGGGAGTGCTGCGATCCCTGCCGGGATCGCTTGTGTTGTGTGCTTCTTTTCCGGGGGTAATCGCTGCGCTCGACCCCCGGCTACTTGCTATAATCCCTCCGGGATGAAGACCCCGTTCCATCCGCAAGATTGAATTCCAACGGGACACGGGATACCATTACGTTTTCACAAGACCTGATGCGCGGCAGTATACCCGTCAGTTTGGATTTCACAAATCACCTGCTTGCCCCAATGCCTCATCAAGAGCACTGACGGACGCCTCCAGACGCGCAAGCTGCCCGGGGGCGTCTGAAAAATCCCCACCGCGTCCGGATTTTTCCAACGCGGCAGCGGCCCGACGACCTGGGGAGCGAAGAAGTTCGCGGCGCAGCCTTTGAGGGCATGTGCGGATTTGAAAAGTCCGTCGGCATCTGGCCCTGCGACGGCTGCCCTGATGGCATCCATCAGCGGCGGGCTGTCCTGGAACCAGATCGAGATAAGTTCCCTGGCGAGTTCGGGATCACCGCCGGCCTGCTCGGCGAAAGCCGCGGCGTCGTAAGCGCCTACCGCTGGCCCGCCGGACGGATCAGGGTCGGCCGGCCGTTCGTTTTCTCCCACCACCGGGTTTTCCCCGTCATCCCCACAGCGACGTTCGATCTCGTGGAAAAGTTCCTTGCGGCGGACTGGTTTGGAAAGATAGGCGTCCATACCGGCGGCGAGGCAGCGGTCGTGGTCCTCGTTCAGGGCGTGGGCGGTCATCGCGATGATGGGGATGCGTGAACCGCCGGCCTGTTCGCGTTCGCGTATCGTGCGGGTGGCTTCCAGCCCGTCCATCTCCGGCATTTGCACATCCATGAGGACGATGTCGAAATGCTCGGACGAATCAAAAAACTCGACGGCCTCAAGTCCGTTCTCAGCGATGCGGCAGGTGTGGCCCCGCCCGTCGAGTATGGCTTTAACCAACGTCTGGTTATGCCGCTGGTCTTCGGCCACCAGGATGTGAAGGGGGCGTGGCGCTTTTTCGGCGGGCAACAGGCCGGATCCACCCGTCGCCGCGGAAACCGGTGTGCCGCCGGTTTCCTGAAGAATGGCATCAAGGAGGGTCGAGTGCTTCACCGGCTTGGTGAGGCAACGCGCGATACCCAGTTCCTTGCGGACTTCCTGCGGAATCTGGTCGCCGGCTGATGAGAGAATGAGGATGGTGGCATCCTTCATGGCGGGCATTTTCCGGAAGAGGCGGGCGAGTTCCACCCCGTCGGTCTCCGGCATCATGTGGTCGAGAAGCACGAGGCGCGGGGTGAAATTCCCCACCTGCACAAGCGCGTCCCGCGCACTCTGGGCCAAAGTCGGCGTGAGACCCCAGGCACGGAGCATCTCGTCAAGAATGCGGCGGTTGGTGGCGTTGTCATCGACCACGAGGACGGGGAGTCCCTCCAGATCAACCGTATCCGCATTCGGCGTGTCGAGACCTCCCTCGTCGCCAATCGGGAGGGGCACGACGAAGTGGAACCGGCTGCCGTGGCCTTTCTCGCTCTCCACCCAGATGCGCCCGCCCATGAGGGCGACAAGCTCGGAACAGATCGCGAGGCCGAGGCCGGTTCCGCCGTATTTCCGCGTGGTGGAAGTGTCCTCCTGCGAGAAGGCATCGAAGATTTTTGCCTGGGCGGCCTTGTCGATTCCAGTGCCGGTATCTTGTATGATGAAATGGATTTCCGGCACCTTTTCGTCCTCGCCTTCGCGCAAAACATTGAGCACGACCTCACCTTTCTCGGTGAACTTGATCGCATTGTTCGTCAGGTTCACGATGATCTGCCGGAGCCGTCCGGGATCGCCGAAAAGCACATCCGGCACGTCCGCGGGAATGTGGAAGGCAAGCTCCAGCCCCTGCTGGTGGGCGCGGAACGCGAGGACTTGCATGGTATCGCCGAGCGTATCGCGGAGACGGAAAGGGATGGACTCCAGCTCAAGTTTCCGCGCCTCGACTTTGGAAAAATCGAGGATGTCGTTGATCAGATCCAGAAGTGACTCCCCGGAATCCTGGACGATAGCGAGGTATTCGCGTTGCTGGGAAGTGAGCGGGGTATCGAGGGCGAGATCGGTCATCCCGATGATGGCATTCATCGGCGTGCGTATCTCGTGGCTCATGTTCGCGAGGAAGTCGCTCTTGGCGCGGTTGGCGTCATCGGCCGCATCTTTGGCAAGGCGGAGTTCGGCATTGGCGGCATCCAGTTCGGCGGTGCGTTCGCGGACTTTCGCCTCCACCCGTGCGGTCCGCCCGAGAGTGGCGCGCAGGTACGCAGCCGATAGCCCCGTGACTAGCAAACCGATGCCAAGCACGCCCCACCCGCTCCAGCGGAACGCACTTTTCGTGAAAGCAGACGGCGCGTAATGGAGCACCCACGTCCTGTCTGCAATGACAAGGGGAATGGTGCCGGAACCGGAAGTCCGCGCGATACCGTCCGCGCCGGAAACCCAGACCCGGGGTATGGCCAACATGAGCCGCCCGGTCGCCGACGAATCAAGGGCCTTTGCGACGAGTTCCTGTGGCTGAAGCAGCGCCGCCGCGAAACCGATGAGATTTTCCCGGCGGTCTTCGACGGTCTCCACGGGAAGCCCGTTGCCATAAACCGGAGCCAGGATGAGGGAGCCGAACTCCGAGTCGAGCACGGCCGGATCCTCGTTTTCGCTCCCGGTTTTCAGCGCATCAAAAACTTCTGGATCCGAACCGATATCGAGTCCCATGAGATGGGCGGAAGCACCCTCGGGCGTGACGTAATGAACAACGAAATGGTTTTCCACCGGAGGGCTACCGGCGGCGGCCCATAGGCCGGGATGATCTTAAACCCCTCCATTCCAGGCTCCTCCCGGGTCGTGGCGGCGAAGGTTCCGAGATTCCCTTCGGCCACCCTTGGTATCCAGAGAAACGCGTCGAATCCCGAACAGCGACCGAACCCGTCCGCAGTGAAGAGCGCGAACTCGTCCCGCTCCACTGATTCCGATGCGGCGTAAAACGCGCGTATCGATTCCAGAGTCTCCAGATGCAGGTCGATGGAGCGCTGGATGTCCTGGGCCGCACGGTTGGCAGCCTGTTTCACCTCGGCCTCCTCCCGCGCCTCTTCCGCCTGCCGCACAAGACTGAACAGAACCACGCTCAGGATGATCCCGACAACGACGGTCGCCACGATCGGCAGCCTATACCGGATGTTGGACGGCAGCGGATTGGCGGGGGACACGGTGCTCATAAGGGAGGTTCCAGGAAACTACAGGAATCCCCGGGGTTGTGGAAGCACCTTCGTATGCCTGGCTCTTCCCCGCTTTCACTTTTCCTTCAACGCCCGCCACCTCATCCCGCGCACCTCCCCTGTGGTCTGCCAAGTCGCCAGACCAAAGGGCTCACAATCCGAAACCGGCCCCGGCCTCAGCGAGAGTTTTTTCCCCGTGGTATCCACATCGATCACCTTCTCCCCGGATATCCATACCGTGATCCGCTCCCCTTCCCTCACCAGCCGGACAGGATACCATTCCCCCGTCTCAAAAGCCATCAGCGTCCGCGTCCCGTTTTCCGAGGCATCCTTTCCGTCGATAGAGGAAATCCCAACCGTCGCCCCTCCCCAGCCACCGATTACAAGTGTCACGCATTCGTCCACACCCCTCGCGGGAAATGTCACCGCGCAGAAAAAATCCGTCCCGTCCACCCGCCTAGCCGCAAGTTCCATCTCGAACGGCGCTTCCGGAATCCCACCCGTCCATCTCACCGCAGTCATCGCCTCGCCCCAGCCGATCCGCAGCGTCCCTCCCTCTTCCTCCACCATCCCACCGCTCACACCTTCCCACTTTCCTCTCATTTCCACCCACGGAATTTCCTCCGCCATCTCCTTCCGGCATCCGGCAACCACCAGCCCGGAAAGCAACAACCCCACCATCTTCCTCCTCTTCATTCCCGGGAGATTAGCACCAAGTCTTCCTCTCCCTTGAAGTTTAAAGTTTAAAATTTAAAGTTTCCACCTAGCGTCCCTCCATGCTCAACACAGAAAGACTCACCGGCTTCGCTGACGAAGCCTCCCGCGACATCCACAAACAGATCCAGGCAACCAAAGACCTCGGCTGGTCTCGCCATCTCCACCCGCATGGTCGGCAACGCCAACATCCACGACATGCCGGAAGACGAGTTCGCCGCCGCCGCCGACGCCCTCGACGAGGCGGGGATCACCGTCCCGGAATTCGGCTCCGCCATCGGCAACTGGGGCAAAAAGATCAGCTCGGATTTCGATATCACTCTCGCCGAAATCGAGCGCGCCATCCCGCGCATGAAACGTCTCAAAACCCCCATGATCCGCATCATGTCCTACGCCCAGGAACCATGGGGCACGGATCAAAATGAAGAGGAACGCTTCCGCCGCCTTCGCGAAATCGTGAAACGTTTCTCCGACGAAGGCATCACCTCCCTCCACGAGAACTGCATGAACTGGGGCGGATTTTCCGCAGAGCATTCCCTCCGCCTCGTCGAGGAAGTCCCCGGCCTGAAACTCGTTTTCGATACCGGAAACCCCGTCTTCCAGCTCGACCGCTCCAAAACGGAAGTGGATGGCGTATTCCCCTGGCAGGATCCCATGGAGTTCTGGCTGAAAGTCAAAGACCACACCGCCCACATCCACATCAAGGACTGCATCAACCCCGTCTCCGAAGACGTCGAGCCCGAATACACGATGCCCGGCCAAGGCCAGGCCAAGCTCAAAGAGATCCTCACAGACGCCCACAAATCCGGATACGACGGCTGGATCGCCATCGAACCGCACGTCGCCACCGTCTTCCACGCCCCCGACCCCTCCGCCGTCGATTGGGACCAGTGCTACGACTCCTACGTCGAATACGGCCGCCAGTTCGTGCGGCTTATTGCGACTTTGTAGATACTACAACAAGACAGACCTGATTTTAAGAAGCGGCGTCGATCGGGCGTCGCTTTTTCATTTCACAACCACGCATCCCTCGACATTTCCGGAAACGTTCGCCCCCGGCCAAACGACGCTGTCAACCACGCGCGCGCCATCCGTTATCACCGCACCTTTTCCGATCACACTTCCGGAGATCACCGCATCCTCCGCTATCTCCGCCTCCGGATGTACTGGCTCTTGCAGGGAAAGCTCACGGTGCGCCTGGAGGTAGCTTTCCACATCGCCCAGATCCATCCACTCACCGCCGTCAAGCACCACGGCTCCGAGGCCGCCTTCGCGAACCAGATCCTGAAATGCGGGGATCACCGCGATCACTTCGCCTGCCGGAATGCGTTTCAGAAACTCTTTCCTCACGCAGTAGATCCCGGTGAAGACATGGGTCCCCGGCAGACCCTTCACCTCGCTGCGGACATCTTCCACCCGGCCATTCTCTCCCAAGGAAATCCTCTTCCCACCACCATCGGAGCGGAGGGCGAGGGTCACCTCATCGCCCGATGTCACGTGCGCCTCCACCAGTTTGCCGAGATCCATTGATGAAAAAATGTCACCGTTGTGGATCAGCAGACTGCCTTCCTCCACCCAGCTCTCGATATTCTTCAGCCCCCCGCCCGTCTCCAACAGAACAGGCTCATGGAAAAACGAAACATCCCTCCCCTCTCCAAAACCCTCCCACTTCTCCGGAAGGTGATGCGTATTCACCGCGAACCTCTTGCACCCCACCGCTTCACAAGCCTCCACCGCCCACATCGCCAGCGGCTTGTGGAAAAGAGGCACCAGCGGCTTCGGCGACACATCCGTCAAAGGCCGCAACCTCGTCCCCAGCCCAGCCCCAAGAATAAACGCCTGCGTGATCACGACTTCGTCTTAAACTTTAAATCTTAAACTTTAAACCTCAATTAAAGAGCCGGACTTAGGAAACAAGATCCGATCCGCAGCCTCTTCCTCTTCCTCTTCCTCTTCCTTGGAGTTTAAAGTTTAGAGTTTAAAGTTTCAAACCGCCCTCAGCCCCTCTTCCCACTCCGCCGCCACATCCACATCTTCCGCCGCGAAGAGCAGCGCGATCAGCATCCCGCGCGCCGCGTTATCCCCGCCGGCCATGATGTTGTCGCTCATCGTTTTTTCGAAATCCGTTTCCGGCCTCAGCAGGAAATACAATGCCAGCGGGAACGCCTGGTTCACCCCGCAGGCCTGTCCGATCTCCTCCGCCACACCGGGAAAATTTTCGTCCCGCAGATCGCGAGCCGTATCCATGTGCTTCTCCACATCCAGCTTCGCGTATTCCCCCTCCTCCACGGCGGCATCCAAGGCATCCTCGAATATCGCCCCGGCCTTCACCGCATACGTGGCTCTCGTGAAAAACTCCGCCGCATCCGCCACCGCCGCATCCCCGTGGGTCAGCGCCGTTTGCGCACGCGCCGCCGCCACCGCATCCTCCAGCGGCAGCTCCAGATCCAGGATGTGCGCAATCCTCGCCGCCCCCCCGAGGTCACTTGATTGCGAGGGCGCCTTCCCCTCCGTCTTCAGCGTCTCCTTCGAGGCACCGTCCACATACCCCCCGTATCCGCCCATTGCGGAAACCCAGTCCTCCCGCCAGCCCTCCGCATCGAATCCCCCGCGTCCGTCGATCGATTCCCAAAGCATCACCGCCTGATCCCCGTAATGCGTCTGATCCCCCGCCTTCTTCGTCTCGTGGTATTCCGTCATCGGATCGGAAAACTTCCTCACTCCTTTCGGGAAACACTCCACAATCTCCTCCTGGTCATACACCCAGTGCGCTCCCAGCGAGAGCGCATCCGCCACCAGCGCCGCATGAAAAAACGTGTCCATCTGGGAGCTTCGCATTACTCCGGCGTCATTTCAACCACGGAACGTCCATTCCTCCGCAGAACACAGAAGACTTCCCCTCCCCAGACTCCGCTGATAAAAAAGTCCTGACATGGCAACAACCACGCACTTCATCCACAACGATGAACCCGGCCTTGATGGGAACGATTACTTCCACCAGGAGGCCCTCGTAGAAACCATCGCAGACAGCATCGCCATCCACGCCCGCCCACCCTTCGTCGCCAGTCTCTACGGCGATTGGGGACAGGGGAAAACCTCCATCCTCGAAGCCGTCTATAAAACCATCACCGGAGAGAAACCCGAGGACTTCACCAAGGAAGAGCCACCCTTGCCATACCGCAACGTCCGCGTCATCTGGTTCGAGGCATGGCGCTACCAGCACGATCCCACACCCGTAGTCGCCCTCCTTAATGAGATCCGCAAGCAGCTCGAACAGTTGAGCCGCTTCAATAAGCTCGACAAGAAAGCCTTCATCGCCCTCGAGTCCGGCCTCCAGATACTCGCCAACGTTACCGCCCAGATTGCCCCCTTCGCCGGCGTTATAGACACCGTGAAAAAATCCTCCGCCACCTGGGAGCAGAGGAACCTCTCCTACTCCCTCCCCTCCCAGACCATCCGCGAGCTCCTGAACAAAGCCATTAAGGACATCCTCAGCTCAATCACCGAACCCAGTGAGAACGCGCAACACGAACCGCGCCTCGTCGTCATCATCGACGATCTCGACCGCTGCCAGCCCAACGTCGCCTACAAACTCCTCGAAGGCCTCAAAATCTTCCTCAACCTCCAGTCATGCAGCTTCCTCATCGGCAGCAACCGCAAGGAAATCACCGATGCCGTGAGGATAGGCCTCCAGAACGAATGCGGCGTCCCCAGCGAGGGCAACGGCGAGCGCGCCACCGAATACCTCGAAAAGCTATGCTCCTACAGTTGGGATCTACCCTTCCCCACCACCGGGGAAATCGCCGTCTATGTGGATCACCTCCTGAAACAGTGCGCCTACACCGTGATCGAACCCCAGCGGAACGAGATCAAAGCCATCCTTGAGGAGACCGAATGGCGCGTCCTCCCGGCCAACCCCCGCCGTATCAAATCCTTCGTGAACATCCTCACACAACTCGCCTCCGTCGGAAGCAATGGGAACAAGGATGACATCCTCGAAGACGAAACAGCGTTTCTTCTTTCCCTCGCATATATCGTCGCCTTCCTGCCGGATGCCTACCGCCACCTTCTCGCAAACCCCTCATCAATACGGAACTTGCACACGGAGTGCCTCAAGGGACTGCTCGCCAGCGAAACATCCCAAGCCGATTCCGACGACGCGGGGGAAACAACCACGGACGGAGAGCCTGACAAACCAGCCCTATCAAAAAGGGGACCGTTCTTCTCCATCATGCCCACAGCCGATGACCTCCGCTACATGCCTCCCGAGGCATGCGACAAATTCCGCATGGCTCCCGTCGTCGCCAAGGTGAAAGTAATCACCGACGAACTCATCCACAAATACCTCCCCCATGCCACCAAGTAAAAAAGCAGCAAAGAAGGCATCCTCCCCGAAAAAGACGGAAGAGTCCCCCTACGAGACCGATCCCGAGACCGGCTTCATCCTCCACGGGAACTGCCGGCCGCTGCTCGCGTATTACACCGCCGTGCAGACGCGTTTCAGCGGGTTGCGCGTCCTCACCGTCGGCGCTTATGCGGCGGACAGGCGGGACATGCACATCGATGATCTCTTCGTCACCCCCTCCCTCACGGAGAACCCCGTCTCCCTCTCCCAGGCCGCCGCCGGGGAGGATTTCGGGAAAAACCTCATCAGCGAGCTGAAAGAGCACCCCCGCCTCGTCGTCCTCGGCGATCCAGGCTCGGGCAAGACCACCCTCGTCAACTGGCTCGCCTGGTCCCTCACCAGCACCGAGACCCACCGCGAGATCAACCGCCACTTCAAGAACCACATCCCCATCCCCTTCATCCTCCGGGAAACCAAAATCCCCGATCTCAAGAAAGGCGGCAAAGCACCCACCCTTGAGGAAATATTCAAAGTCTTCACCACCCAGCCCTTCGCGAAGAACCTCAAGGACGAGATCCCCCTCCTCATCGACCTCTTCCGCCGCGGCCAGCTCTTCTTCCTCTTCGACGGCATCGACGAACTCAGCCCCGCTAAGACGGAGTGGCTCCGCAAAGCGTGGCTTGCTTTAACGGAAGAGGACTCGACCCATAGGTGGCCCGGGATTCTCACCTCTCGCTTCGTTGGCTATGAGGCCAGCGGATTCGAATGGCACCCACAAGTTGTTTTCCGTGGATACAGGTCTTCTGCAGGTCAGCTATAATAGCATTGGATTTAAACGTATTTCCAAGGATGGATCAATCGAAGATCCAACGAAGATATGAATCTCGCCACCCGCCGCTACGTCGCCCCCTTCGACAGAGCCCGCATCAACACCTTCGCAAAGAACTGGTACAAGCTCCGCATCAACGACGAGAGGGAAGCCGCCGATACCGCGAAGAAGTTCCTCACCTCCCTTTCCGAGCACCCCTCCCTCAACGAGCTCCGCCACTCCCCCCTCCTGCTCACCTTCATGGCGTTGGTGTATCTTGTCCGCGAAAAGCTCCCCGATGGCCGCGCACTCCTCTACCGGGAGATCACGGATGCCTACCTAGATAAGCTCCGCGCTAGAGGCCAGACCCCCGGCTCCATCACCACGGAGATGATTCGCAAAGCCCTCTTCCACCTCGCCTGGGAAGCTCAGAAACTCCGCGACAAGCCTTCCAAAAATAAGGAGGAAAACGACGACGGCATCCTCCTTCCCGGAGTCCCTCGTCAAAAAAACCTTCGCCGATGTCTTCGAGGGCAGCGATGACACCTTCGTCAACAGCCTCCTGGACGATTGCAAGAAGCGCACCGGCCTCCTCATCCCACGCGGCAGGTCCGGGAGAAAAAGGAAGAGCACTACGCCTTCGCCCATCTCTCCTTCCAGGAATACTTCGCCTCCCAGCGCATCCTCCTTGAGCTGGCGGATGAGTGGGCCTTCTGGCAGCACGAGCGCGAGGACTTCAGCCGGGACAGTCTCGCGGAACTCACCACCCGCACCACCTGGCACGAGACCTTCATCCTCCTCTTCGAGTCCCTATCCGCCCAGACCGGAGCCATGAACCCCGCCTCCCTCGCCGGTTACCTCTTCGATGCCCGCATGAAAAAACGGAGAAACTTCTTCAAAAATGTAAGCACGCCCTTCGCCAGCGTCTCTTGGTCCCGCAGACCCGAGGAACTTGTCATTCCGAAAATCCACAACCCACGCACTACGGGGTATGTCCGAGTATGGGAGGCTCAGAGAAATACCTACAAGCTGCTCGTCTCCCTGGCAGGGGACAGCCGTGTCACATTCGGAGAGGAGCTGCTGGATCAGATTCTTCTCAATCTCATCCCCGAGCTCCCCTTGCTCGATACGTGCGAGATACGGCCCTCAAATCGCGCCAGTCATCTTCTCATCGGCTTCATTGAAGAGCAGGTTTCTAAATCATCTCCCCACGGTAAACGAACATACTCACATCACCACCCTGAATCTCGAAAACTGCAAGATCAGCGATCTCTCCCCACTGCGCAGCCTCACGAAATTGGAATACCTCGATCTCAGCAACACTCAGGTCGATGACCTCTCACCGCTCAAGGATCTCGTTTCCCTGCGGGAGCTTTTGATCTTCGATACAAAAGTAGCCGATCTCTTCCCGCTCGGAAAGCTCGTTTCCCTGGAATTTCTCGACATTAGGCGCACGAATGTCACCGACGTATCTCCACTCGCCAACCTGACCAGACTAGAGAGTATCTACGCTATAAATACCGGAGTCACCGACATCTCGCCGCTCATGAGCTTGAGTAATCTTCGACAGCTGTATCTGCCGGCGATCCTGGAAGGAACCAAGAACGTCAAATCGCTCCAGAAAGCCCTGCCCCATCTGGGTATTGGCTTCAACTGACCAAGCCCGCACGACCTCTGCGGCTTCCGTGCGGCTATTGCTTGGTAGCTTTTTCCCATACCTTGTGTTCCCGGTGGCATGTTGGGCTGGCCGGGGGGTATCGCTGCGGGAGGTGACGGCATTTCCTGGCAAGGGATGCGCGTAGCAGGGCTTGCCGGGGCCATAGCGAGGGATGCGGGAGGCATACCACGGCTTACGGAGGGCATATCCTTTGTCCCGGAGTCTTCGCAAGGGTCGGTATGGCCTCGGGGAGACAATTTATGCTGCCGGGATGATTGTTTATGCTTTCGGGAGAATCGTTTATGCCGTCGGGATGGTTGTTTATGCTTCCGGGATGGCGGTTCATGCCGTCGGGAAGGGTGTTTATGGTGTTGGGATACCGGTTTATGGCGTCATCAGGGGGCTTGATGCTTGTGACAGGGGGATTCACGGGTGGTATGCCGGAGGGCATGGAAACACTGGGAAGGACTATGCCTGTTTGCCGGGAAAATATTTCCGGATGCTTCCCATTGATAAATAGACAGTTATGGAACCCGCCGGTATCACGGCGTGAAATGATCTTGCCGAGACGGGAACGGAAGCATATTTCCATTAATACCAACCAAATAAAACCATGCCATTATCAGGACCAAGCAGTTATGTAGCCACTATCGAGGAATTCACCGCCCACTGGTCTCTGGTGGATGTGGATCTGGGGGAAGGAAACGAAATGACCCTGGCCACCGGCCCGGCCGACGCGGTGGTGACCGCCACGCGCCAGGATCTGATCGACCTCCGCGATGATATGGATGCCGCGCAGGACTCCGTGCAGGCCGCGCTCAACCAGGTGGAGATGAGCCGCAGCACGGTGGTGCTCGGGAAGACCACCCTGCTGGCCTGGGCGCAGGCATACGGGAGGAAGGTCCGCGGGCTTTACCCGCCGGGCAGCCCTTTCCTGGGAATGACCCCGGAGCTGCCGACATGCCTCCGCCGGCCAGGAAACTTTTCTCCGCCCCATGCGGGATGTCGCAAACGCCTGGGCCACGATAGACGAGCAGGCATCCGGCTTTCACCCTGCCTCCTGCGGGAACTACGCTCGCACAGTTCACCGCAGCCGTCGGAACGCTGGAGACGAACTGGAAAGACCTGAACTCCCGGGAAGTGGAGCTGAGCTACGAGAGGGACAAGCGCAACGCCCTGCAGGAGGAGGCGGACGAGATGCTGGGCCGCTACCGCCCGACGGTGGAATCGCTCTTCGCGCCGGACAGCCCGCTCGTCGCCAGCATCCCGCGCCTGCGCCCGCTGCCCGGCCACACGCCGGATGCCGTCTCCCTCTCCGCCGACTGGGACGTTGCGGAAACCAAGGCCCGCCTCACCTGGACGGCCTCCACGGATGCCTCCCTGGCCTCCTACCAGATCCGCATGAGCCCCAGCGAAACCTACGATGCGGATGCGGAAAGCGCGATCGCCACGTGGCCCGGCGTCGGGTCCGCTGGAGCTGCTGACCATAGAAGGCCTCCTCACCCCCGGCTCCACCGCCAGCTTCAAGGTTTACGTGGTGCTGGATACGGGGAACGAGCGCGGTAGCAATGCGGCGACGGTGACGAGGCCGTAGGGATGCGGGGAAAACGGATACGTCCGTTCCCTAAGACCCTGCGAAGTATCACTTCCCGTCATGAATCATTTTACTCGATAATCAATTATCTGGCCAATCTCAAGAATATGGGTTTATCTGCTTCGATTGATCCAATTTCCCTAACTAAAATACCACCAATGTCATGAACGATCCATTCCAGATACAGCCAGAGCTTCGATACGGGGCGCCCGTATGTGATGAAATCCTAACCGGACGATACTTTACGATAGGGTATTCCTGGTATTTCCGGCAGGCGAAATGGGTTCTCGAGATTGTCAACCGGAACAAACATCTCCTAACCTCAGCAGAACGCATGAATAACTTTCGTGCTGACACCCGGATTCCAAAGCGGTTTCGAGCAGGTCTGGGAGCCTACAGCGGCAGTGGATACGACCGTGGACATCTTGTCGGCAGCGCCAACCAGAATATCCAGGAGATACAGAACAGCGAAACGTTTCTTCTCTCGAACATGTCTCCACAAAAAGCTCACTTCAATCGCCGGATCTGGCGTGATCTCGAAATGGCGGTAAGGAAACTCAATGACAAAGAAGACATCCTGGAAACCTATGTACTCACCGCGCCGGTCTTCTACTTCGGAAAAACGGTAAAGACCATTGGAGATTTTTCCGATGAGTATGGAATTGACGTTCCGATACCCCACGCCTTCGTAAAGAGCGTTCTGGCAGAGGACAGGAGAGGCCGGTTGTCGTTGTGGACATTTGAAATGGAGAACAAGCGCCTCACTGGGGATTTGGCTCACTATCTGGTCAACACATATGACATGGAACAACTGGTCGGAGGTCGCTTTTGGGACAGGATCAGTGGCGGGGACTTGCACAAGCAGAAGAGCGATCCGATTCCGATGTGGGATCTCGAATAGATATTCGCTTGTTCATGCGCTGTTTTAACATCCTTCCCGAATGCAACGTCTTCGGTATCGGATGTGGTTTCTTGGGCGCAGATCTCATCCACTTGAAGTTTAGAGTTTAGAATTTAAGGTTTCCCGCCTATGCCGGAGCTGCCAGAGGTTGAGACTACGAGGTTGGGGATTTCCCCGCATGTGGTGGGGAGGAGGGTGACGGAGGTGATTGTGCGGCGGTGGGATTTGCGGTGGCCGGTCTCGCCAGAGCTGGCGGAGATGGCGGGCCGGAGGTTTGTTTCCGTGAAACGGAGGTCGAAATACCTGCTGATGGAAACGGATGGCGGGGAAATGGTGATGGTGCACCTGGGTATGTCCGGGAGCTTGCGGATCATCCCGGCGGGGGAGGAGTGGCGGAAGCATGACCACATCGGGATCACGATGGAGGGGGG
Source organism: uncultured Verrucomicrobiae bacterium (assembly GCA_963793435.1). Taxonomy (GTDB): domain Bacteria; phylum Verrucomicrobiota; class Verrucomicrobiia; order Verrucomicrobiales; family Akkermansiaceae; genus Luteolibacter. Next base: position 52,017 of record CAWCAA010000001.1, read on the forward strand.
GATGCAGTTGCGGTATCACGATCCCCGGAGGTTCGGGCTGGTGATGGTTTTCCCTGCGGGGGAGGTGGGGGAGCATGCTCTGCTGAAAGACCTGGGGCCGGAGCCGCTGGAGGAAGGTTTCACCGGGGCGCATCTTTACGCGGCGCTGCGGAACAAGGGTATCGCGCTGAAAGTGGCGGTGATGGATGCGAAAGTGGTGGTGGGTGTGGGAAACATCTATGCCTCCGAGAGTCTTTTCCGCAGCGGCATCCACCCGAAGCTGCCCGCGAACAAGCTGACCAAGCCGAAGGCAGCGAGGCTGGTGGCGGCGATCAAGGAGGTGCTGGCGGAATCCATCGCCCAGGGCGGGACGACGCTACGCGATTTCCTGAAATCCGACGGCGAGCCGGGATATTTCAAGCAGCGGCTGTTCGTTTACGGAAGGAAGGGCGAGCCGTGCCGGGTGTGCGGGACGGAGGTATCGCATTGCGTGCTGGGGCAGCGGGCTACGTTCTGGTGTGGGGGGTGCCAGAAGAGGTGAGGAGCGCTGCCTTCAGGCGGCGTGACCTTTTTCCCACACGCCGCCTGAAGGCGGCGCTCCGTTTGCTTGCGTGATAGGCGGGAGTTAGTATAGCTTTCCTCCCATGGCACTTGGCAGTTACGGACAATACGCGATCTCGAGGGAAGAGTATCTTCGAGGGGGAACTCGTCTCGGAAACAAAGCACGAGTATGTGGCGGGGAATGTGTATGCGATGTCGGGGGGGACGATGAACCACCAGCGGCTCTTGCCGTCGCTTTCTCAGCGATCTGCTGGCGGGAACCAATTGACCGGGGAATGCAATGCTCGCCCGACAGGCAGCGATTTCAGTGTGAGGGTGCCTTTCGATTCGGCGGTGAGGAAGAGGCATTCTACTACCCGGACGGTGCGATCATCTTGTGCGCCAATTGCCGGACGACGCATTAGTTCACAGACTCGCCCACCGTGATCCTGGAGGTGCTGAGTCCATCGACACGACGGAATGATGAGACGCTGAAACTCAGGGACTATCTGACGATCCCTTCATTGGAAACCTACATCATGGCAGAGGCGGATTCGCCGCTGCTGGTTCTCCACCGCAGGGAGGACGGGGATTTCCGGCGGGAGATTGTTGCCGGGCTGGATGCGGTGCTGGAGCTGCCGGAGGTGGGAATGAGCATTCCGTTGGCGGAGCTTTACCGGGATGTGGTTTGGACGACGCCGCCTGAAGGCAGCGCTCCGTTCCCTTAGTGGTTGAAGATGAATTCCTTCGAGTTCAGGAGCGCCCAGAAGATGTCTTCGAGGATGAGCTTCTGGTCGGCGGGGGTTTTGCCTTCGTTGACGGCAGCGAGGAGTTTTTCCTTTTCGACCTTGGTAGGGGTGCGGCTGAGGGCCTTCAGGTAGAGGGCGTCGATGATCTCGGCAGGTGCTTTCTTTTCAGCGAGGAGGTCGGCTACGATTTTCCCCTGCTGGATGCGGCTGTGGACGGTGTCGCCGTTGATGAGGTGGAGGGCTTGGGAGAGGTTCGGCTCCATTTTCACCTCGCAGGAACAGACGGTGGCGCGGGTGGCGCGGCCGAAGGTGGTGAGGAAATAGTTGGTGGTGTTGCCGTCGGCGATCTGTACGGCACGGGCGCCTTTGGGGAGGCCTTTGTATTTTTCCTGGGTGCTGGTGACCTGGGAAATGCTGTCGAGAAGGACTTCCGCGCGGACGCGGCGGATCATGGCTTTGGAGAAGTTCCGGGAATCGGCTTCGTTGGTGGCGTTGGTTTCCGTGGAGAGCTGGTAGGTGCGGGAGGTGCAGATGTCGCGGACGAGTTTCTTGAAATCGTAATCGTAGGAGACGAATTTTTCCGCGAGGGCGTCTAGGAGTTCGGGGTTGGAGGGGGGATTGGAGACGCGGACGTCATCGACAGGCTCGACGATGCCGACGCCCATGTAGTGGTCCCAGACGATGTTGACCACATTGCGGGCAAACCAGGGGTTTTCCGGGGAAGCGAGCCAGCTGGCGACGGATTCGCGGCGGGTGGTGCCGGAGGGGATCTCGGGCTGGGGGCCGCCGAGGAATTTCGGATCCATGTCCTGTTTGGTGACGGGGTGTTTGATTTCCCCGTTTGCGTCATAGACGACGCGCTCGCGGGGATCTTCGGCGGGCTTGCGTTTCACCTGGACGAAGAAGGCGGCGAACTGGTAGTAGTCGTCCATGGTCCAGCGGTCGAAGGGGTGGTTGTGGCACTGGGCGCACTGGATGCGGGTGCCCATGAAGACCTGGGCGACGTTCTCGGTGAGCTTGAGGACGTCGTCTTCCATTTGGAAGAAGTTGGTGGCGGGGTTGTCGAAGGTGCCGCCTTTTGCGCCGAGGAGTTCGACGACGAGTTTGTTGAAGGGCATGTTGCTGGCGATGCGCTCGCGGAGCCACTCGTAGTAGTTGAGGGCGGCCTTGTAGGAGACGCTGTTGCCGCCCTGGTTGACGGTGCGGATCTGCATGAGCTCAGCCCATTTCATAACCCACATCTCGGTAAATTCCTTGCGGGAGAGGAGATCGTCGATGAGGTGGTCGCGCTTGTCGGGGCGCTTGTCGTTGATGAATTTTTCGCGCTCCTCCAATGTGGGCGGGAGGCCGACTACATCGAGGAAGGCGCGGCGGAGGAAGGCTTCGTCAGAGGCGAGGCCGGAGGGGATGATGCGGAGTTTGTTGAGCTTTTCGGCAACGTGGTTGTCGATGTAGTTGTAGGGCTTGTATTCGGGTCGCTCGTATTCGAGGTCTTTCGGAACGACGATGGCCTGGGAGCCTTCGGTGAAGGTGTGGAAGCGGCCGAGGAGAAATGCTTCGCCACGCTCGGCGGAGGTGGCGATGCCGGAGTGCATGTCCATTTTGACGGAGTTGTCGTTCGAGCTGGAGAAGGAGGTGAGGGTGGTGACATCGCGGTCGGAGCCGTCCGAGTAGGTGGCGCGGACGGTGAAGGGGATCTCGACATCCTGCCCTGTCATGACGACCTGGGCGGGGCGGACTTCGATGCCGGTTGGCTCGGGGATTTCGCCTTCATCGAACTTCGCGCCATCGCGGATCCATTGGACGAGGGTTTCATGGAAGGGGCTGCCTTCCTTGAAGAGTTTTCCGCCGGTGTGGGGGACTGCGCCGGTGGCTTTCGTGACGAGGAGGGACTCTTCGGCAAGGGCGAGGTTCACGCGGCGACCGGCCATTTCCGTGGTGAGACGGAAGTGGTCGCCCTTGGGATCGAAGCCGTAGAGGGAGAGGTGGAAGCCGTCCTGGCCGCGTGCGGAGCCGTGGCAGGAGCCGGTGTTGCAACCGGCGGCGGTGAGCACCGGCATGACGTCGAGCTGGAAGGAGATGGGGCGTTCCTTTTTCGCGTCGGTTACTTTCACGGGAACCTCGGCGGAGAGGCCGCGGTAATCGATCTTGAGTTTGGTTTCGCCGTCGGCCTTGGGGGTGAGGAGGTTTTCTTCGAGAGCGGCGAATTTTTCGTCAGGGAGGGTGAGCTTGGACTGGCGGGTGACATCGTGGGTGGAGGCGTCCTTCATCCTGGCGATTACGATGACGCGGTGGAAGTCGGCTGCGGTTTCCAGGCTGATGTTTTTCGGAAACGCCTCGATGGAGACGATGGAGGGGTCTGCGGGTGCGTCCCAACGAGGGAGGGCGGTTTTGGCGCGGGGGCGGAGGGTTACCTCCTCGGGCCACTCGGCGCCGGAGGCTATCCAGGTTTTCAAGGCGGCGATGTCATCGGCGGAAAGGGGTTCGCCGTGTTTCTTGGGAGGCATGCGGTCGTCGTCATCTGCGGGTAGGGAGACGCGGGTGTAGATGCCGGATTTGTTCAGGTCGTTGGCGACGAGGGCTTTTCCGGAATCGCCTGTGTTGAGGAAATCGCCGGCAGTGGTCATGATGAGCCCGCCTTTGGCTTCCTCCGGGGTGTGGCATTCGACGCAATTCACCTCGAGGACGGCTCTCGCTTTTTCAAACGAGGAACCCCCGTCATAGGCTGAGAGACAGCAAGTTGTCCCGATAAGTGTGGCGAATACACGGCGCATCCGAGGACTACGGAAATGCGGTTTTGCTTCTTACAGTGGGGATACGGAAAAATCCCACTTCCATTTCCCCGGAGCGACCCCATTATCCCGCCGAAATGCTTCCAATTCTCATCACAGGAAAGTCAGGCCGCATGGGCCTGGCAGTCGCCGAGGCCACCGAGGCCAATCCGGGAACCGTCATCGCAGCTACCCACGATGCGGGCGAAAACCTCGACGAGGCTGTCAAAGCGGCGAAGTGCGTCATCGACTTCACGGTGCACTCGTTTTCCACCAGCCTCATCGAAGCCGCGCTGCGCCACAAGGTGCCGGTGGTCATGGGCACGACCGGCCACACGGATGCCGAACTCGCCACGATCCACGCGGCTGCGAAGGAAATTCCCATCGTCCACGCGCCGAACTTCTCTGTGGGCGTGAATACGCTTTTCTGGCTCACACGGCAGGCGGCGCGTATTTTGAAACAAGACACCTTCGACATCGAGGTCACGGAAATGCACCACCGCCATAAGATCGACGCACCTTCGGGTACTGCTCGGCGTTTGCTGGATATTATCAATGAGGAAACCGGCACCTCATACAAGGAGGACATCGCCCACGGCCGCGTCGGGAACATCGGGCCACGGAAGCCGCGTGAGATCGGCATGCACACGCTGCGTGGCGGGGATGTGGTGGGAGACCACACGGTCATGTTCGCTGCTGATGGCGAACGGGTGGAACTCACCCACAAGGCCTCCTCCCGCATGACTTTCGCGTCCGGGGCCGTCCGCGCCTCTCTATGGCTCGAAGGCAAACCGCCCGGCCTTTACGACATGCAGGACGTCCTCGATCTCAAATAATTTCCCCTACCCACCCACATGAAATACTTTTCCCTGCTACCGCTCGCACTTGTGCTGGCATCTTGCAAACAAGCACCGAAAACGACCGAAGCTCCGGCTCCCGCCGAGACGGAAATCATCGTCGAAACCGTTCCGCTAACCGAATCCGTGGTGCGGATCAACTCCACCAGCCAGACATGGAACCCCGCGCAACCTTGGGAAAAACGGCCTCCTGAAAGCTTGCGATCCCTTGGAGCCATAGTGAAACCGGGGCAGGTGTTGACCACAGCCGAAATGGTTGCCGACGCGACCTATCTGGAACTTGAACTTCCCGATGGATCCAGAACCGCCGAGGCGGAAATTGTAGCTGTCGATTACGAGGCGAACCTCGCCCTGCTCACCGTGAAGCCGGAGGAGGAAAAGGCTACCTTTTTCCAAAACACCCGCCCGCTTCCACTTGCCTCACGACCCTCCATCGGCGATCCGATCCAGATCTTCCAAGTCGAGGACAACGGCACCACCCTACTCACCTACGGGACTCTACAATCGGTCGAAACCTCCAACAGTTTCCTCCCGAACCAGAGCTTCCTCACCTACCTGGTGAAAGCCTCCATGCAGAGTGCCGCCAGCAGCTTCTCCCTCCCCGTCATCATCGACGACAACCTTGCGGGCATACTCCTCAGCTACGATTCCGACGACCAAATCTCGGACGTTCTTTCCATCGACGTGATCTCTCGCTTTCTCGGCAACGTAAAAGACGGCGGATATTCCGGCTTCCCGTCGCTAGGGGTTTCCGTAGCCCGCACGGAGGATCCTTCCTTTCGGAGATTTCTCCAACTGGATGACGCGCAAGGCGGCATCTACGTCAGCACGGTAAGGACAGGCGGTTCCGCCGATCTGGCGGGAGTGAAAAAGGGTGACGTCATCCTCTCCGCAGACGGCTTCCCCATCGACAGGCGCGGCTATTATCAGCACCCGCACTACGGATCGGTGTTCTGGGGTCATATCGTCCGTGGTGAAAAAGCCACCGGCGACGAAATCAAACTCGAGCTGCTACGCAACGGTGAGCCTCTCGAAATCACCGCAACCCTCACCCGTGCCGAGGCGCAGGACAACCTCGTCCCCGACTACCAGTTCGACCGCGCCCCGAATTTCCTCGTGAAAGGCGGACTCATTTTCCAGGAACTCACCCGCCCAGTCCTCCAGGCATTCGGCAAGGACTGGACATCCCGCGCACCGCTCAACCTCCTCGATGCCTACGAGAATCCCGAGAAATACGAGGACAACGCCAAGCGCGTCATCTTCCTCAGCGGCTCAATCCCCACGCCCGCCACCGTCGGCTACGAGAGCCTGCGCAACCTGATCGTGAAAAAGGTCAACGGCGTGGAGATCGACAGCATGAATACCCTCATCGAAGCCTTCGAAAAACCCAACGCCGACAATCTTCACTCTATCGAATTTCTTGAGGAAAACTTCACCGTGTATCTCGATGAAACCCTCTCCTCCAATGTCGATGGCATACTCCTCCAGCGCGGCTTGAACCGCCTTTCCAGAGCGGAGTAAACCCGTTTTCCCATGGATTCCGAAGACCCCCCGTTTATCGCCGCCCTGCCGGTGAAACCAGAGATGAGATGTGTCGCATTCAATGGCAGGAGCATCCTCATGCGGATGTCCGGCTGGGACTTGCAAAGCATGGAGGAAGCACGCGCTCTCGCCCTAAAATGGATCAACGCCAACCACGGCATCGAAATCTTCACCATCGAGACCACGCTCGCAGAACATTATGCCGTAGTCACCGTCTGGTATCGCTCCCCGTTTTCCGCCGATAGCGAACAAGGCGATCCGGCGTCCTCTTCATTGGGAGTTGAATTTTGAAAGTTGAAATTTAATATTTCCCCAGTGAATACCTCCCTCATCATCGACCTCCCCACCCTTCCCGAAGATGGAAAACCGTTCTCCGGCGAGCTCTCCGGGGACATTTTCGATCTCCCCAAAAAGGACGCAACCGCCGTCGGGGCGCTGGAATACGATCTTTGGGCACAACGTTTCGGCTCCGAACTGCTCCTCACCGGCGTCATTTCCGCCCCATTCGAGTTCAAATGCGTCGTCACACTCAAAAATTTCGTCCAAACCATCCATCTTGAATCCGCAGCCATTTCCATTGAAATCGGTAATTCCAGCGAGCTGGATGTCACCGAATCCCTACGGGAAGAGGTTTTGCTAGCCTTCCCGGCGAATCCCCGCTGCGACGAAGGCGACGAACCTGAACCCTGCGAAATCGATTCCCGATATTTAGCAGTGGACAAACCCGGGCAGGATGACATATCACCTGCCCCCCGCACTGAAGGCGACGACCGATGGTCTGCCCTCAACGACCTAACGGGTCTTAACGATCAAACTTAACTATACACGACCATGGCCGTACCAAAACGCCGTCAATCCAAGAGCCGCCAAAAAATGCGCCGCGGCGCAAACCGCTGGAAGGCTCCAATCTTCAGCAATTGCTCCGACTGCGGTGCAGCAATCCCTTCACACATCGCGTGCCCTTCCTGTGGCACCTATCGCGGACGCAAAGTCCTCGAAGTGGAGGCATTCTAATCCGTTTTCCTGAGGAAACCTCAAACAACCCCCGCTGGTCATCTGGCGTGGGTTTTTTCTTCGTACCCCGCCGGATATCCGGCTTTGAAAACCCATTTCCATATCCATGAAGGTTGCACTTGATGCCATGGGCGGCGACAACGCCCCGCAAATCAACATCACCGGTGCCATTGAGGCACTGAAAAGCTTTCCGAAACTCGGACATCTTTTCCTGGTTGGTGACGAAGAAATCTTAAAAAAGGCATGCTCCATCCAAGGACTGAATCTTTCTGATTCCAGGGTAAGCATCGTCCATGCGCCAGAAGTGATAGGCATGGCAGAACCAGGTGCGAAATCCGTTCGCAGAAAAAAACTCTCCTCCATCAGCATAGGAATGGATCTGGTGAAAGACGGCACTGCCGATGCCTTCGTCTCCGCCGGCAACACTGGCGCAGCGGTGGCCGCAGCAACACTGAAGCTACGCTGTCTCAAAGGCGTGGATCGGGCAGGTATCGCCTCGCCTCTTCCCAACGAACACGGCATCTGCAACATCCTCGATGCCGGAGCCAACCCGGAATCCAAGCCGGAACATCTCGTCGCATACGCGATCATGGGCACTGCATACTCCCGCTACGTCCTCGGAGTCAAAGACCCAAAGGTCGGCCTGATGTCCAACGGCGAGGAAGACGAGAAAGGAACCACTTTCACCAAGGAAACGTTCAAGCGCCTAAAAGCCACTCCCGGCATCAACTTCATCGGAAACGTCGAAGGCCACGACCTTTTCGAAACCCAGCTCGATATCGTGCTCTGCGATGGATTCGTCGGAAACATAGTGCTCAAAAGCGTGGAAGCCACCGCGAAAGCCGTTTCCAAGTGGTTAAAAACCGAGATCAAGGAAACCCCTCTCCGCATGGCAGGAGCCGTCCTAGCCCAAGGAGCATTCAAAGCCCTGAAAGCGAAGAGCAGCTACGAAACCTACGGAGGCAGCCCGCTTCTCGGAGTCAACGGCGTGGTCATCATCGCCCACGGCTCATCCACCGGCCTTGCCGTCCGCAACGCCATCCGCGTCGCAGTCGAAACCGTCGAGCACAAGATCAACCCGCGAATCGAAGAGGCAATGGCCACCCTGCCAGATCCCGTGACAGCCTCCACGGAATCCACCTGAATTATCGGTAGTCGCTCGAATAGTACCCAGGATTCGGATACAAGGTCTCACCGCCATCCCACCAGTGGGATCGTTGATCCGGCTTGCTCCCACGGTTTGAGGGTAAGCGCAGATCCGAATTCCCGTAAGCCTTGCGTTGCCCCTGTCGCGACTCCTGCGGCAGATCCGAACTTCCACATGATGCAAAAGCAAATGCGCAGGTTGCAATCAGACAAAATTTCCAAATCAATTTCATACCTTCCATACGACGGCAGTCCGACTCTTTCATTCATATCCATAAGGAAGAATTTACAAAATTTTCCCAAGCAGAGTAAAACACCATCTTGATCATCGCATTCCACAAGCCCTACGGCGTTCTCTGCCAGTTCACACCGGATCAGCCCGGACAACGGACACTTTCCGAATTCGGATTTCCTAAAGGTATCTATCCTCTCGGACGCCTTGATATGGATTCAGAAGGCCTTTTGCTTCTGAGCGACGAGAGCGGACTAAACGACCGCCTGTTGAACCCGAAAAACGCCCATGAGCGCACATACTTGGTTCAAGTAGAGGGCATCCCCTCAGCTGAAGCCTTGGCGGAACTCTGCAGCGGCACCATTGTGATTCAAAAACACAGGTGCTTACCGTGTAGTGCAAGAATTCCGGAACCGCAACCGGACATTCCTCCACGGAATCCGCCCATCCGTCTTCGAAAATCCATCCCAGATACATGGATCGAGATCACGCTGACAGAGGGCAAAAACCGTCAGGTGAGGAGAATGACCGCAGCAGTGGGACATCCGACGCTTCGACTTTTACGAGTAGCAATAGGAGAACTTTCAATCGGAATACTGGAATCCGGGAGATGGAATGCCATCGGCGACGCTGAGAGAAAACTGATTGGTATCTGATCCAGCGATATCAATCGGCCTCATCATCCAGATCCTCGAGCCATATCTCAAAATGACGCTCGCGGGCACGCTCGTCCAACAGGTGAAGGTTGTGCGGAAAGGCATTCAAATCTTCTCCAGGGTGCTTGGCTAAAACCACCCGGATCTCTTCTATGTCTCCGTTTACCTTCTTCAAACCGAGCAGAACCTCATCCAATGGTTTCCTGGCAGTGATTTTTTCGCTGAACTCTATGGGTGCGTTCTCGGTTTTGAAGTTTTCCCCTTCGATTGCGATAATCGTATCACCAACTTTAAGCCCGAACTTTTCAGCAGGACCGTTCTTTACAATGTTTGTAATTTTTACAGCGGCACGCGGCTCCTCCTCACCCGGCACCTTTACAGTATCCGGTAGCATGGTGATACCTAGAAAACCTTTCCCGTCCTTTAAATAGTCCTGATCGCTGAGACTTCTGAGTATCTCAAAACAGCGTTGCCTGACTTCGGGGTCTTCACTTATTTTGAAAAGATTGTAGAACGCAATAGCCGGAGATTTTTTCTCGTTAGCAGCCCAGTTGAGCAATTTGGCCTGAGATTCAACCCGCTCTTTAAAGTTGTCCGAAGCCAAACCTGCGACAAGACCCTTCGGAAGCTCACCACCTGACGCAAAAAGCGCCATAAAAACCAAAAGAGCAACTTGCTTTACTCCGGTCTTCATGGCGCGTAGCTGAAATTTCCCAATCATAGGGAGGAACCAGCGAACGGCAATTATTGTCCCAACCAGTTCTTTTGCGGAACTTCGATCGTATCGTTCCTTTCCATTGGAACCCTCATAAACTGAGGTTTCGTAATGTCGTATGTCGTTGTTTTACCTTTTCTAAACAATTTAACGCGCTTTAAACTACCGAACTCAGTTGCTCCACCAGCACCCTGAACCGCCTGATAAAGCGTGAGGTTTTGCTGATAAGCGACGGGCACCCGGGCGACGAACCTGGCCACCTACATGAACCATCTGCTCTTGCGCAGTCATACCGCCGCGGGTGTCGATTACCTGGATGGTCGGACTACGATAAATTTGCGCAGAGCGGTAGGCGTTCTGTATGGAAGCAGCCAGGTTTTCCGGTTGAAGACCGGCTGCACGAATGCTTCCAATAAACGGCATGTTGACTGTTCCGTTCTGACCAACAGGATAAACTGCGTCAATCTTGGCTTTCTCTTCACCGGGCACTCCCATAATAGTGATTTGGACGGAAGTTCCTGCCTCGATTTGTGCCATGACTGGCGATAGAAGACAAGTGAAAACAAGGAAGAGGTTGCGAATGAGATTAAAGTTCATAATTTCTGAGGTTTGTTAATTTGGAGGGGAATGATGCAGGCAGAATTCAATTAGAAAGGAAGCTACTGCTGAAGTTGGCTCAATACAAGTCGGAATCTTTCGATGACTCCTCGGTGGCTGCTGATTGCCCGGTGGAGGCGCCAGCACCTACTGGAGGTCCAACCTGCGATTCTGCAGGTGCGTAGTAAGTGTAGTAACTGGTGTAGTACTGATACTGGCTGTCGCTACGGACATCCACGTTGTTCAGAACCACACCGATCACATGGCCGCCGACGTTTTCAACGGCTTGCTTCACGCGGAGCAGCATGTTCCTCGGAAGCTTGCGGTGCTGGACGACGATCATCGTAAGATCGACTTCGCTAGCCAACACCGATGCGTCGCTGACTCCAAGAATTGGAGGGCTATCTACAAGAACCAGGTCAAAGCGCTGCTTCACGTCCTGAATTAGCTCCGACATGCGGCGCGAGTTCAAAATTCCGGCAGCATCGGCCGGTAGAATTCCCGAAGGCATGAAGTAGAGGTTGTCCACAGGAGTTTGGAGAATTACGTCTTCGAGCATAAGCTCGGTGGTGAGGAAGTTCGTGAGACCGACCGAGTTGTTAATATCGAAGAAGGTATGAAGGCGTGGACGCCTAAGGTCCGCATCGATCATCAGCGTCGTGTAACCACCTTGCGCACAAATATAAGCCAAGTTGACCAGGGTTGTCGATTTACCCTCACCCGCTCCGCCGGATACAACGGTAATTGCGTTGTCTTCCGGATTTTTCCGGTTGAACTCGATGTTGGTTCTCAGAATCCGGTATGCTTCCGCATCAGGACTCATGCCATTCTGTTTATGCAGAACTCCAACGTCTTTCGGAATAACCGCAAGAACGGGAACCTGAAGATAGCGCTCTACATCTTCCAAGCTCTTGACCGAGGTATCGAGGTATTCAAGGAAGAAGGCAATACCCACTCCAAAAATGAGCCCTACAACCGCACCAAGAACCAGATTCAGGGTGACATTAGGACTAACCGGTGAGTCGGAAATCACCGGATCATCATGAACTACTATACTTTCAGGAACAGATTTCGCATTGGTTTCTTCACTAATCAGTTTCAGCTTCATTTGCTCAAGAAGTGCTTGGTCTGTTTCAAAGTTACGCTTTGCGTCTAAATAGTCCTGTGTATCGATACTCCGCTCCAGATTTTCAAGCTTTGCTTTATCCCGCATCTCCTCCACCTTTACCAACCGCTCTTTTGCTGTCTCCAATTGTCCTTGGAGACGTGTCCTAAGATTAACGACTCCCTCGTCCAAGTCACTTTTCATAGCCTCGAAAACCCTCTGGTTTGTCTGGATTGTCGGGTGTCTATCCCCGAGCCCACTAGCTTTCAGACCATCGATTTGACGTCTGAGTTCAAGATATTGCGGATATAGCGACTTGATAATGTTGTCCGGCAAGTCAAGACCTGAGGCATAGATCAGAAGCTGTTCACTATCATATTTCAAAAGACTCTCGATTTGAGTCTCCAACTGTACCTTTTCTCCCTCAAGGCGGTTGTATTCCTGAATTGCATGAATTGCTCCCTGCGACTCCTCAATGCCACCTTCATTGCTGCGATTCCCCTCACCATAGTATGCAATATCCTTCGTCCTGCTAATCGTAGTTAAAACCTTACGGCTCTCCTCGGCTGCATCCTCCTGCTCACGAACCGCTTTTTTCAATTCGTTAATTGTTTTATCCAGCGATTTGCCTTCAAGGCCAGTGCGGTAATCCTTGTAGGCGCGCGCTACTTCCGCAGTGATATCACGAGCATCTTCTTTTTTGGTATGTCGAACTGTAATGGAGATGAGATCGGTTCCGCGAATATTCTGGGTGTCCACGATTCCTTTCAGAACACGGAGAACCGTCTCCTTATCCATTCCCCATTTGTTCACCAAGTCGAGTCTTTCGACCACAAGGGAGAGAGAATTTCTACTTTTGATCTTCTCAAATTCTGTTCCGAAAAACTGCGGCGTCATTGCTGGCCCGGATGATCTAATACCTAAGTCCAGTGCCTGAGTTCTTTCGAGAGGTTTGACCTCAATGGTCGCAAAGCTTTCGTATTTCTTCGGCATCACGTATGTGATGACAGATGCCGTCATGAAGACGAGCAAGAGGGTCAAAAGGATAACGCCATAGCGGTTCTTGATGACCTGCCAGTAATCGACTGCATGAAGCGATGCTTCGTTCTGTTGTGGGGATGGATTCATGGGTAGTGGGGATGGTAAATTCTAGCAGAGTCTAGCCGAAGAAAAAACTCCCGCAATGTAAAACACTGCGGGAGTTGAAGTTTTCCGATCAGATGAATTTTTCCGTGGAAGGATCGCCTGAATTCAGAATTGGTTAGAATTCTGCACTCAAGCCGACGGAGATACGGCTCCGGCCGTAATCGCGATTGCCGATATCCGAGTTCGAATCAGTGTAGTTGTAGGTCAGCGTTCCAGTGAGGATTTCAGTCAGCTTAAGTGATGCGCCGATGTATGCGTTAACGAGCGTTTCATCTTGGTCACCTAAAACAACACCGCCTGGTGCAACACGTTGCGGACTTTCAAACGAAGTGCTTATAACATCCAAACCACCGTATAGGGAAAGGCTTGGAGAGATCTCATACGTACCGGAAACTCCGACCCTCAGGGTAAGACGCTCGTCGAACTGAGTGTTGCCGAACACCGTATCGTAGTCCTCAACACCGTAGCGGATGAAAGACTTGATTGCGAACTGAGTGTTGACCTGCGTGCGAAGATTGACTTCAGCGAAAGGGTTTGTGTTGTTATCCCCACCATCCACGTCACGAACCTGCGCACCTACGTTGACGATTGCAATTGTGTTAGGCGTAAAGCGATGCTCCAGACCTACAAGGAAATACTGGTTGGTGGAATCCGTTGCAAGTCCATCACCCTCTGTCTCCGAGTAACGATATGATGCAGTCAATACGGTTTGTGGTGAGAGCTGGTAGCGGAACTGGTTGTAGAGAGTCCACGTGTAGCGATCCGAGTTTGGAACGTCATCGTAATCAAGTCCAGTCAACTGGAACCCGGAGATTGTCGCGAAGCGCTCCGTCCAGCGATAACCCAGTGAGTTATCAGTCTGCCAGTAGAAGTATTCTCCGGTTTGGCGAGTCGTAGCAAATCCGTAAGAGTAGTCGGGCTCGAGCTCGTAGGCGAGAAAGTTTTGACTTGAGAAACGAAGACGTTCGTTGAAGCTGTGGGTGAGGTTTACCCCAGCACGTGCCTGAGTGTAAATGTCGTCAGATCCGGTGGCTTCAGGCTCATCCAGATAGTAGATCACACCTAGACGGGCGTAAACATCCCATGTCGTCTGAGGGGAAACGCTTACGAAGGAAAGACCGACGTACGGATTGAGGGAAAAAGTTTCGTCATCTTCGAAACCAACCGCTGCGGGCGTAGTGTTGTCGTCGTAAGTGGCAACGATACCAACACTCCATTTAAGAGGAATGGATTCTTCCGTGTCGTTTGGGACGTAATATAGACCCTTGCCTTGAGCAGCGGCGATTGCGAGCGCTGAGAGTACGCCGATTGTAAGTTTGGTTTTCATGATTTGATGTAAAGTGTGTGAAAAATACGAGTGAATGAGCAACTAGCCGAACTTACGGGTTAGGATTAGTGACCACAGGAGATGGCGTTACAACGGTGCCGCCCTGAGCCCCGGAGGTAGAGTTACCTGCAGCGGTTTGCGAGCTTCCGCTGTCGTTTGCGCCCTGAGCCATTCCTGCAGGAGTGCCACCCGGAGCATCAAGAGGATTGGGAGCCGCGTTTCCACCGGCGTTACCACCTTGGCCATCAGCTGCGGCAGCGGCACCGGCGTTGATCGCAGCAGATGCACCCGGAGCCGCTCCAGTGGCTGCGGCAACGATGTTATTGATCTGACCCGGAGCGGCGTTACCAGCAGTCTGGACGATCTGACCAACCTGGGCACTGCTGGCATTTGAAGCCTGGATCGCTGAAGCAGTGACTGCACCTGCCTGATTGGGAGCGGCATTGGTCGCCGTCTGCACGATCTGCAGCACCATCGCATTGCTAGCATTCGAAGCCTGAATGGCCGCAGCAACAATAGCGGCAGCGCAACTTTCGTTCTCAGCAACGGCCTTGTTGACGATCTCAAGAACCTCGCTCTTATCATTTTCGACCTGCTCTTTCACCTCTGCGGCAATCCTCTTGCAGTCTTCGTTCTCTTGAGCGTGGGCGGTGACCATACCGAAAGCGGCGGTCAGGAACAGATATTTGATGGTAGTTTTCATAACGTTTTTTGTTGGCTGGATGTTGTCAGTAAATTTCAAATGGAGCGGGCAGCGGGAATCGAACCCGCATGTCTAACTTGGAAGGATAGCGCTTTACCACTAAGCTATGCCCGCTTTGTTGGAGGCATTTATCCCCCAACAGCCGATGCCAGGCAAGGTTTTTTTTCAGTTTTTTAGACAAATCCGTCGGTTTTCAATTTTGCGCCCTTTTTTCAGGAGCCTTCTACGATTCCCTATTCAATTACTGGCTTCCCCGTTCCCTTGATTTTCTTCAAAGCCCTCCATGCCTATTCAGAAATTCGTATTTCAGCGAAAATTTACTGGCCAGATCCCGACCAAGCCTCCGCACTCCAAAGGTTTCCGTGGCGTAGTGACCGGCGTAAAAGGTATTCAATCCCCTCTCTTCGGACTCGATAAAACTCCAGTGGGCACCCTCACCGGTAACGAAAGCATCCAAACCGAGTCCCGCAATCTTCGCCACTTCGGATCCCGCTCCACCTGTAATCACTGCGACAGAGGAAACGCGATCGCTACCGCCTGGACACATCCGAACACTCCTTCCCACTGCCTTTTCAATCGCTAGCGCCAAGGCGTCACTGCTTCCTTCCCATTCCCCGGCAATCCCTGTTGCCCAGCCGTCCTTCACGAGGATTGGCCGGAGTGATTGCAGACCGATTGCTTCCGCCAGCAGCACGTTGTTCCCGATCACCGGATGCATGTCGAGGGGCAGATGGGATGAGTAAATAGCCAGATTCCCTGCCATGGCCGCCTTGACTTTCCGGAAAAACGGACCAGTGAGCGGCTGTGCTCCCTGCCAGAACATTCCGTGATGCACGAGCAAAAGCGAGTTCGGCGATCGTGCAGCCTCCTCGATTACAGCCAGAGAGGCATCCACTGCGGATATGATTCTGGAAATATTCCCGTCATTCTCCATCTGCAGGCCGTTCATCGCTCCGGGATAATCTTTCACTTCGGACGTCCTCAGTTCCGAATCCAAATACTCCACTATCTCCTTCAGGTTTGCCATGGCCTGACACTAACCGTTGCGACTCCACATGACAACGCCCTCTGCGAAACCGACCGGTTTTCCCTCGATAAAATCCTGGAGATCGCCAGGAAGGCCAGCCTCCCACGAAACTGCGAGCCCCTGCCAATCCAAACCCAGACGTGCGGCATGCAGGGCCTGACGCGGCAAGACCAGCTTCTTGGCGAGATCCGTATTCCAGCCTTTCTCCATCCACTCAAGATATTCCGCCCCGTCTCCAGAGTAGAGTTTGTCGCCCACTATGGGATAACCGCCGGCTGCAAGGTGCACGCGGATCTGGTGCATACGTCCTGTTTCAGGAAAGCACCTGATCAGGGAAAACTTCCCGCCATCCCTTTCAAAACGCCTTTCTACTACAAACCTAGTAGAACAATCCTTCCCCCGCCCATCCACGACCTGCCGCACCCAGATGTCGGATTGCGCGATGTCCCCCGCCCTGCAGATCCTGCCATCGCAAATCCATTCGTCATGCTCCGGCCAGCCCCGGACGATGGCGAGATACTCCTTGTGGGCTTCGCGGCGCTCGAAGATCATCCCCAGCTCCCGTGCCGCGGCGGTGTGTTTCGCGACGAGAACCACCCCGCTCGTCTCCCGATCCAGCCGGGTCACGATCCCGAGGCACGCACCGTTTTCAATCTCGTAGGAAAACAAATGCTGCAAGCCACCGAGCAGGGTCGGCTCCGGTTTGTTGTTTGCGGGGTGAACGATCAGCGGTGCGGGTTTATCCACCACCACCCAGTCCTCCGATTCGTCGATGACGCGGAAAGTTGGAACGACCTGCAAGCCCATGTTTTAGAAATCAACCCTAACCTTTTAAACGAAGCACGCCGGAAACCCGCTATGATACGGACTTCCGGCGTTGATCAAAAATGCTGAATCGCTAGCGGACTAGGACTTGTAGCGGAGACGCTTTTTATGGCGGTTCTGCTTCATGCGCTTCTTGCGCTTGTGCTTGTTGATCTTTGTTTTACGGCGTTTCTTAATGGAGCCCATGGTGTTGTTCTTGGTTGGGGTTCAGGTAAAAATATTCAGGGGACGAGCTTGTTGAGAGGATACTCAATGATGCCCTCGGCTCCCAGAGCCTTGAGGTCGGGGATCATGTCCCTCACGAGCACCTCGTCAATCACCGTTTCCACAGCCACCCAGCCCTCTTCGGAAAGGTGGGATACGGTCGGACGGCGGAGGGAAGGGAGTTTTTCCAGAAGAGCTTTCAGATTGCCCTCGGGAAGGTTCATTTTCAAGCCGACTTTGTCGCGGGCGCAGAGAGCGGATTTGAGCAGCATGGAAATGCGCTCCATCTTCTCGCGTTTCCACTCGTCCTTGGCAGCCTCGGCGCTGGAATAGAAGTGGGGAAAGGATGTGAGCAGTGTATCGACGATGCGGAGACGGTTTGCTTTCAGGGAAGATCCGGTTTCCGTGACATCGACGATGGCATCCACCAGATCCGGGACTTTCACCTCGGTGGCTCCCCAGGAAAATTCCACTTCTGCTTTGATACCGAGCTTGTCGAGATAGCGCTGGGTGATTCCCACGCCTTCTGTGGCGATGCGTTTCCCTTCGAGATCCTGTGGCGTTCTGATCGGGGAATTTTCCGGAACAACCAGCACCCAGCGCGTCGGGTTCACTGAAGCGCGGGAATACTGAAGCTCCGCGAAATCCACAAGATCCGGTCCACCCTCCGTAGCCCAGTCGAGGCCGGTGATCCCGCAGTCGATGAAACCCTGTGCAAGGTAGCGGCCGATTTCCTGAGCGCGGATCAGGTAAATATCCAGCTCGGGATCATTGGAGGTCGGACGGAGCCCCCTCGAAGAAACGTAAATCTCATACCCTGCTTTTTTGAAAAGCTCGACGGTCGGCCCTTCCAGGCTGCCTTTCGGTATGGCGATTTTGAGTGAATTGGACATTACGGGATAAGATCCCGCGTTCGCGCGGGGGGGCGTCTTTTAATCCCGGAATGAGAGTAATCAAGCCAAGTTTCCAAAAAAATCCTCACTCACCCCCCAAATTTACTTTGAGTTCAAACAAATCCCGCCTCCTGTCCATCAGCGGGGTCACCGAGCCGGCCTCGCGGGAGCGGTAGAGATCCCGGATGTCCAGATCGGTCACCAGCATCGTTTCCACGTTCGGGTCCGCCTCCGCCTGGATCCCATCACGGGCGAACTCGAAGTCCGATGGAGTATAAACCGCTGCCCGGCCGTAGTGGATATCCATCGCAGGAACGTCCGGCAGATTACCGACCACGCCGCTGGTCACCACGTAGATCTGATTCTCAATGGCACGTGCTGCGGCGCACTTGGTCACACGGAGATAGCCCTGCCGGTTGTCCGTGCAATACGGGACGAAGAGGATTTCCACTCCCTGCTCCGCCAGATACCGCGCGGCTTCGGGGAACTCCACATCGTAACAGATCAGGATACCTATTTTTGCCTTCGGCGTCTGGATCACAAGGAGATCGTTTCCACCGGTGATGCCCCACCAGGTTGTTTCAGACGGCGTGATGTGCAGCTTCGGCTGGGAAACGAACGACCCGTCCGGATGGAAAATCATCGCTTCGTTTTGCAAACGCCCGTCGTCCTGAAGAACCGGATGCGATCCGGCGATCAGGTGCAGCCCCTGCTCGCGTGCCAGGGTGGACATCAGTTCGCGGAACTTCGGGGTCAGCTCCGCCAGTTTCCTGATCCCGTCCCGCGAGGAATAAGGCTCCATCGCCGAGAGCAGTTGAACCGAGAAAAATTCGGGGAACAGCACGTAGTCCACCCCATAGTCCTCCCCCGCCGTTTCCACGAAATACCTTACCTGCGCCGCGAATTCATCGAAGTCCGCGATCTTGCGCATCTTGTATTGCACGCACGCCACCCTCACTTTTCTGTCATCGCCCTCGCCGCGCACGTAATCCGGGTTCAGCCACTCGATCAGGGTCGCGTAGTTCATGCTGCGCGGATCCCGGATGTAATTGGACATCACATCGCGCACCACGAATCCCTCCTTGAGCTGAAAGCCCATCACCAGATCTTTTACCTTCCCGTCCTGCACCGCGTGCACGTATTCCTCCGGCGAATACCGGTCCTTGTGGTTCTCGTAGTTCCACAAACGCCCGCCCGCCAGGATGCGGCGCAGGTTCAGCCGCTTGCAAAGATCGCGACGCAGTTGATAAAGTAACGCACCAATCCCCTGCCCCCGCTCCCCGGCATCCACGTAAATTTCCGCACCGTAAAGAGTATCCCCCTGCGCATCGTGGTTAAAAAAATATCCGTCATCCGTGATTCCGTAATACGAGTGGTGGCGCAGCGGATCATGCCCCAGCGAGACGATCAGACTCGAGGAAACCCCCACGATCTTCCCCGCCTTCGTGATCAGCATCTGTCCGTCCGCGAACATCTGCAAATGGCTCTCCAACTGATCCTCCCTCCAAGCCCCGTCCTCCTCCAGAGTGGAAGGGAAACAGGTCTTGTGCAGCTCGATCATTTCCTCGAAATCCTCTTCCTTGGGCGTCCGCGCCACATAATGCACTCCGTTGATCTCGTATTCCTTTGGTTCCATGTGGCCGGAGACTCCACCATCATCCGGGAGTTGGCAACATCTTGGAGCGAACCCGGCACGAATTGCCCCCACATCAAAAACCCCGCCTGCAAAGCGCCGGTGAACCGGACTCTGCGAGCGGGGTTTTCCTTTTCCGGCACCAGCCATATTGGCACCGGACTTGTGGAAATTCCAAGGGCGTGGAGGTTTACCAGTCGCCGAAGCTTACAGGCTCGTGTCTATCATCTCCGGCGAGAGAGCATACCATTACCAGGGTTCCCGGGGCGGGGATTGCGCCGATATGGTCGTAGTCGCCTCCGGCCGGGCATTTCGTTTCTTTTCCAAAGCCGCCGTCCCCGAAGATATCGGTGAACATGTTGATGGTCTTTCCTTCCGGGTAGTTGTTCATGTTCTGATAGGAACGCACCGCCTGCTGGGCATTGCGGATGTTCAGGATGCAGCCGGCACGGTCGGAGCCGGCTTTCCATGCACGGGCGCCTATGAACAGGATGCTGATGAGCGATAGCAAGACAAGGATCACGACCGTCAGTTCAAGAAGGGTCATTCCGGATTTGCGTTGTTTGGATGTATTGGTGTTTGTCAGTTTCATATCGGGGTGTTGTTTGGTTACGCTCAAACAATACCAAATTTCCGGGAACCGGATATTACGCATTGGCGTAGCACCCACCTACGTAATCGCGTAAGCCCGTGGAATCCCCGCAGCCTTGTGAAAAATTTCACAATCGGCTTGAGACATGGCCTGCGAGCCACCATCTTCCCGGCGAACCGAGTTCCCGCCAATGGAAAGCACCGCCACCACCTCCGCCCACGCCGCATACGATTCCAAGATCGAGGGCAACATCATTTTCACCCGCGTGGATGCGGCAATCAACTGGATGCGGAAGAACTCCCTCTGGCCAATGCCCATGGGTCTCGCCTGCTGCGCGATCGAGCTCATGGCCACCGCCTCATCCCGTTTCGACATCTCCCGCTTTGGCGCGGAAGTCATGCGTTTCTCCCCGCGCCAAGCGGATGTGATGATCGTCGCCGGCACCGTCACTTACAAGATGGCGCTCGCAGTCAAACGCGTCTGGGATCAGATGCCGGAGCCGAAATGGTGCATCGCCATGGGCGCGTGCGCTTCCTCCGGCGGCATGTACCGCTCCTACGCCGTCCTCCAAGGCATCGACCAACTCATCCCCGTGGACGTTTACATCTCCGGCTGCCCCCCGCGCCCGGAAGCCCTCATCGAAGGTCTGATGAAACTCCAGGAGAAAATCGAACTCGAGCACTCCACGGACGATCAGAAGAAAACCTTCTTCGAGGAGAACGCCTGAAACTTTAAATTTTAAACTCTAAACCTCAATTTGGAGAAACCTTCGGTTCCCGCCCCTCACGTTATGTCCGCTGTTCTTGAAAACGACCTTCCCGCACTCCGCGACGCCCTCGGCGCGGGCATTCTTTCCGAGGTGGAATTCCGTGGGGAAAACACCCTGAACCTCTCCCTGGAAGCGCTCCCGAAAGCCCTCGCCTTCTGCAAGGACAAGCTCAACTACGAGCTGCTCCTCGACATTTCCTCGCTAGATCACTTCGGCGAGGATCCACGCTTCGAGGTCGTTTACGAACTAGCATCGCTCGATGACACACGCCACCTCCGCCTCAAAGCGAAAGTTTCCGAAGACGAATCCGTCGCCACCTGCACCCATCTCTGGAAAGGCGCGGAATGGCACGAGCGCGAAGTCTGGGACATGATGGGCATCCCCTTCACCGGCCACCCGGATCTCCGCCGCATCCTCATGTGGGAGGGCTATCCGTATTTCCCGCTGAGAAAGGACTTCCCCCTCGCCGGCCGCCCCACCGATATGCCGGACGTCGCCTCCACCGGAGTAGCCCCCCTCGAAGGCGGCCCCTTCGTCACCGCCCCAGGCGCGGACACCATCGCCAGACGCGAGCCCCGCGCAAGGCACCAGGAGTGAGAAACTTTAAATTCTAAACTTTAAACTCCAATTCAGAGGAAGACTCTCTGATTATCCCGCAACGTGGCAACAGGCTCTTCATTGAAGTTTAGAGTTTAAAATTTAAAGTTTCATGATCCCTCCCCTCCACCCAGATACCCTCGCGGAAATGGGATCGAACGCGGGGCGTCTCAGGAGGGCTTTCCGGCAGCTCCGCGACTCCCCCTGCACCTGGATGCTGGTCCGCATTCTTTTCATCATACAGGGCGTGCCGGTGATCTGGAACCTCATCGCCCCGGACGGGCCGGACAAACTGGGGCAGGCGCAGACCCTTCTTGGGATCTCCTACTACGAATTTCTTAGCGGGCTGTTCTGGCAACCCGCCACCTACGCCCTCATCCACGCAAACTGGGCGCACCTTCTTGTCAACGCGGCAACCATTCTGCTCTTCGGCTCCAAGCTTGAGCACATTGTCACGAAAACGACCTTCTGGATTCTCTCCCTCTTCGCAGCGCTGGCGGGAGGGCTGCTTTTCCTCCCCCTCACCTTCCACGGCAGCGTTCCGCCGCCCACCCTTGTCGGCTCCTCCGCACTGAGTTTCGCCTTTCTGGTCCTGCTCACGACCGTCTCGCCGGAGTCGAAATTCCTGCCCCTCTTCCTCAGCGGGCGATCCATCGGCATCGCCATCATCCTGGCCAACCTCACCCTCGCCCTCCTCAACCCCGATCTCCCCACAGGCCCCCTCGCAGGCTACGGGAAACAACTCGCCTCACAGGGACTCGGGGATCTTTTTAAAATCAGCCACGCCTGCCACCTCGGCGGCTCCCTTGCCGGGTATTTTTACGGAAAATGGCTGCTACGTCCCCGTGTCACCCTCGTAACCCTGCAAAAAGCCCGCGCAAAGAAAGAAGCCAAGGCGCTACGCCCCTGAACCGGCGGCATATGCGCGGCTGCGGACGCCATGAATCGGCATCCCGACATCATATCCGCCCCTCCGGAGTCTCCGCAGACCGGTCTATGGCGTCGAGATGACCGTTCATGCCACCGGGAACCCTGTTTATGCCGCCGGGACGCCGGTTTATGGCGTCGGGATGCCGGTTCATGCCGCCGGGATGCCCGTTCATGCCATCCGCAGGCCGGTGGATGCCCACCTCCTACTCGATCCCGTGCTGCTCCTGGAAAGTCTGGCGGGCGGTCTTTTCCTCCGGGGTTTTGTCCGGCATGTTCGAGTGGATGTTGCGGAGGGTTGAGCTGCGTTGTTCCCCCTTGGGGAGGGTTAGCGCCCATTGCGCAGCGGTGGCCGGGTCATATTCAGCGACGGTTTCCGCGTATGATTTCACGGCGGCGTTTTTCGTATCCCCTTCCGGGGCGGTGGCGAGCCATTCACCGGCCGCGCGGTAGTCGTTGCGAGTCCAGTTCCGCATGGTGTTTGAGATGCTCTTCGCACGTTGATCGTCCGATACATTCTCACCCATCCACTCAATCCATTTTCCCGTATCTCCGCCTTTCGTCGAATAAGTAATCCGGTTTAAGAGACCATCGATCTCCTTTTGGCTAAGCTCATTGTCAAAAATCCATTTACTCCCGGCTTCGAAACCATCCTTCACAATCCCATCTGCCAAAGAGCTGGTCGCAGGTGTCGCAGACTCTCTTCCGATCTCTTTTCCGGTTTCAGTAAATTCACGGAGGAGGGTTAGATAATGCGTCCGTTCTTCCTGGGTTTTCAGACCCTGCGCCAAACTGCCAAAGGCATCATCCCAATTCTTCAGTCCAAGCTCGCCAATCAAATCGAAGCCTTGCTTCAAGCTATTCGTGGCGGCACCTTTCACCAGACCCAACTTCACATCGTCCGTGATCAGATCGGGATGTTTTTCGCCGTTTTTCCTAACCCAGTCGAGTGCGCCATCGGGATCGGTGCTAGCCCATTTCTCAAGGGAGTTGGAAAGGACGTGTTTCCCCATCATCCCCTCCCCGAGAATGTCCTGGCTCTCGATGAAAAGGTTTAGCGCGGCTTCCGGGTGGTCGTTGGCGAGGGTCATGATGGCGAAGGCGGTCATGCCGTTGCGGGTCTCGTCATCCATTTCCGTGCTGGCGCGGAACTCGGCGATGAGGATTTTCAACTGCCCGGCATCCAGCGAGAGCATCCGATCCATGAATACGCCGATGCGCTCCTGCATTGCCTCGTCCGGTTGTTCGCCGGTTTCCTTCATCGACTGCATTTCCAAGGCGAATGCGATGAAATCCTTGGCCGCGAGTTTCGCCTCCGCATCCTTGTCCTCGCGGGCGCGCTTGGTGACGAGGACCTCACCCTCCGAACCTTCCTGACCGAGGGCAAGCCCGAGCGCGGCGGCTTCTTCAGTGAGGGCGCGGTGGGTTTCTGTGACGGAGGAGAGCTTCCGTCTATCTCTCCAGCCGAGGACGGCGGCGAGGACAAGGATGAGGACGGCGATGGTGATGGAAATTTTCATGGGGTGGGTTCATTCCAGTCTCTTTAGAGCGTGCTCCCGCCAATTTTGATCGGAGATTTGTTCGGCAATCTTCCGACCCTCTTCTTTATGTCCCGAGTAGCGGGTTTCATCGAGGAAACGAGAGAGAATCAGGTCGTTTCCGCTCCTGGCGTGGTATTCCAATGCCAATGCCGCTGCTTCGGAATATTTCGTGGCTCCATTCTGGTTTACCACCTGCCCCAGAGTCTTCCCTGTGATCTCATCAACCGATCCGGGCGCCTGGGTTCCGAGCCACTCGCGCATGGTATCCATTTTCTCTACCGTGACTTTTGATTGGTGGGTTTTCCCGGTGATGCTTCCGGCCGCCGCTTTTTCCGCCGCCTGAACCCTCTCCTCTCTTGTCGCGGCGATGCGATCCAGGAAACCGCTGACTTTCTCCAAACCCCCACGCATCGCGAGCCTCGAAGCCTGCTGGCCGAAAACGGAAGCAACCTCCTCCCCGCTCAACTGGGAGCGGACGAGAGTCGCATAGGCGGCGTGATCCTCGTCTTTCAATTCCTGGTATCCGAACTTGCCGAGGATCTCCTGCCGCTGGTCAGCTGGTAGAGCGGCGACCCTTGCCCCGGCAGCCGCCGGATCGGTGGAGATAAGCCTGGCAACGAGGTTGCTCTCGAAGCTCAGGCGGGTTCGGCTTTTCCCATCCAGCGATTTGCTGTCGAAAGTCCCGGCGGCGATTTCACTGTCGAGCCATGCGATGGCGGCGGCCTGGTCTTTCTTCGCCCACTCGCCCAGGGCGTTGGAGAGCTGCCAGCCTATCGTGCCAGACTGGTTGTCGCTAATGCGGTCGGAAAAGCGGTTGAGGACAAGCCCGGGATCTTTCAGCGCAAGCGGCCCGATGATCATGGATTCGAGCATCGCGCGTTGCTCGTCGTCGAGCTCCAAGGCCTGGATTTGATCGAGTGCGGCGAGGAGCTGAGCCTTGTCCATTTTCTGCAGCCTGCGCTGGAAAGCCATCGTCTTGCGCATGTCCTTGACGGCGCCTCCGTTTTTCATTTCCGAGAAAGATTCCGCGATCTCCATCCAGTCGATCTCATCGGCTTCGGCTTCCGGCCTTGCCGGGCGCGAGGAATCCGGGGCGGTTTCCGGAAGATGGTCACGACCCTTTTCCGCAGCGATGTGTTCCCTCAGAAGGATGCTCTCACTTTCCAGTTGGGAAATCTTCTGCCGCTGTGCTCCGACCAGGATTCCTGCGATGGCGATGGCTAACGCCGGTGGGAGGATGTGGATGGGTTTCACAAACAACTTGATCGCCGCCGGGGGAGGAAATGTCAATGCCTGCCCGGATGCGGATGCGCGGAGGGGCGAATTCCTTTAGCCCCTCCGGCAGCTCCTACTGGCCGGATTGCTCCTGCTGTTGGCGGGCGCGTTCCTGCTGTTCCTGCTGCTGGCGTTGCATTTCCTGCTGCTGCTGCTGTTGACGCTGCATTTCCTGTTGCTGCTGTTGGCGCATTTGCTCCTGTTGCTGGCGGGCTTGCTCTTGCTGTTCCTGTTGGCGGCGTTGCATTTCCGCCTGTTGCTGCTGTGCCTGCTCCTGTTGCTGGCGGCGGGCTTCTTCCTGCTGTTGGCGCATTTGTTCTTGGCGTTGCTGCTCGCGCTGTTGCATTTCCTCCTGCTGGCGGCGGGCCTGCTCTTCCTGGGCTTTGCGAGCCTGTTCCTGCTGCTGGCGCTGCATCTCAATTTGTTGCTGGCGTATCTGTTCCTTTTGGCCCTCCTCTTGCTGGCGGCGTTGCATTTCCGCCTGTTGTTGCTGTGCCTGCTCCTGTTGCTGGCGCATTTGCTCCTGTTTTTCCTGCTGTGCCCTCAGGGCATCTTCCTGCTGCCGGGCACGCATTTCTTCCTGCTGTCTGGCTTGCTCCTGTAGTTCACGCATTTGGTTCTGCTTTTCCTGCTGGGCTTTCACGGCCTCTTCCTGCTGCCGGGCTTGCTCCTGCTGTTGGCGCATCTGCTCTTGCTTCTGTTGCTGCGCTTTCTGGATTTCTTCCTGCTGGCTGGCCTGCATTTCTTCCCGGGCTTCCTTTGCCTGCTCCAGTTGCTCGGCGCGGGCTTTCTCCAGCTCGGCCTGCTGTTGGCGCATTTGTTCCTGGGTTCCTTCCTTTTCTGCGGCGGCTTTCTCAGCAGCTTCCTGACGGGCGACCATCTCGGCTTGCTTCTGTTTCTGAAGCTCAAGTTGCTGCTGGTCCGTAAGCTCAACGCGCTGGCGGGCTTGCTCCTCGGCAGCCATGGCGGCTTGCTTGCGGGCTTCCTCTGCCTGCGCCCTTTGTTGCTCCAGCAGGGCTTTCGCTTCATCCATTGCCGGTTTTTTTTCCGGTTGCGGCGCCGGGGTGACTTCCGGCCCGGTCGGCTGGTCAGGTATCGGGCGTTCGCCCCTGGGGCGATCCGGGCGATCCGGGCGTGGCTTTGGTTTGCTTTCTTCAGGGACGGGATCCGGAACCGGCTTCATCCCAGGTTCGGCATCTTTCCCTGTGTTTTCCGGTTGGACGGGCGTTTCCGGAGCCGTATCTACGTCCGGCTTGGCTGGAGTGACAACAGGCGGCCCGGGGTCTGCGGGGGTCTCGGGCATTGGCTGCCCGGGAACTACCGGCGCTTCGGGACGTGCTGGCGGATCTTCCTTTGGTTCTCCGGGTTTGTCGGGGCGGTTCGGTCTTTCGGGTCTATCCGGTCTGGCAGGACGGTCACCCTTTTCACCGGGAGGCATGACGCCGGGAGGTGTTGCCGGGGTTTCCGGGGATGGGGTCACGCCCGGTGGAAGTTCGGGAGCCACGGGTGGCTTCGCAGGTGGTTCCGGGAGGGTTGGGATTCCGGTTTCCGGGGCGGGATCGGCACCGGGGACTGCGGGTGGCTCGGGGAGTGTGGGGATGGGGACGGTGCCGTTCGGTCTGCCCGGGCGACCTGGGCGTTCGGGGCGGTTTGGCACCTCCGGGATAACGGCTACCGGTGGCTCTTCCGTTTCAGCATCGACCGCTGGTTCGACTTCCGGCTGCGGGCGGTTTCCACGACCACGATCACGGTCTTTGGTTT
Source organism: uncultured Verrucomicrobiae bacterium (assembly GCA_963793435.1). Taxonomy (GTDB): domain Bacteria; phylum Verrucomicrobiota; class Verrucomicrobiia; order Verrucomicrobiales; family Akkermansiaceae; genus Luteolibacter. The sequence goes on from CAWCAA010000001.1 coordinate 79,140, forward strand.
CGGTGTCCTGGCGGCGGGCTTCTTCGAGTTTCTGGCGACGCTCGCGGTCGAATCTTTCACGGCCTCCGGTGCGCTCGACGGCGGTTTCCGCTTCGCGGTTTTCCTCGGCACGGCGCTGGCGGAATTCCCGGATGATTTCCGGAGAAAGTTTGCGGGATCTATCCACCGAGACATCGCCCAGCTCGCGGGTCACGCGACCGGGGCGGATGGCGTGGTTCCAATCCGCATCCATGCGGGGTGCGGCCACCTCAAGCTCCCTGCCATCGAAACGCGGGCGGAGCTGGCGTCCACCCCTATCGAAGCGCGGGCTCTGATCCATGCGGAGGCGATGCACGGGGAAGGTTCTTCCGATCTCGTTGCAGACTCTCTTGTAACGCGGGCCGCCTACGAAGACGCGGTTGTTCGTGATCTGGTAGTGGGTGATATTCGTGGTATTCCGGTAAATGACGGTGTTGCGCGCCGCAGGCAGGCAGTATGGGCGGATGTTGTTTCCGAAATTTTCATACTGTACGAAGGAGAACCAACCGGAGCCGATGCCGAAGTTCACTTCCACCGAGGAGTCCCACTGGCGTCCGCGGTATGCGAGGGTCTCGGGAGGAAGCGGTGCCCAGCCGATGTGGCCGGGGCTTTCGCGCCAGGTAACCCAGGCCGGTGCCCACTCGCTTCCGGGAATCCAGACCCAGCCGACATTCCGCAGCAAAGTCCAGCGGCCGTAGTGATAGCATGCCCAGCCGAAAGGCTCGTCGGAAACCCATGTCCAGCCCTGGTCGGTGAATGCCCAGCGCCCACGGGTGTAGGGCCGCCATGAGGAATCCCGGACGACGGCGGGCTGGTAAACGTAGCCGTAATCCGTGGTATCGAACCATGAGCCGTAGCTTCCGAGCGGCTCGTAGAAATTCTGGAAATCCCCGGTGGGTGGGCCGGAGACATATTGTTTCACAGGGAGGGCGCGGAGGGGTTCGCGCCCGGCGAGATCCGCCTGCTTGTCGTTCAACTCACTTTCCAACCCGGTGAGTTCCTGCTGGCGTGCCTCCATGTTTTCCTGGAGTCCTGAAACTTTTTCCTCCCGCTCCGCGAGTTCCCGTTCGCGTTTTTCAAGCTCCGCCCGGGCTGCCGCATCATTCGCCGCCTGCGCATCCTCCATCGCGATGCGTTCCTGCTCGATCTGCTGACGCTCCCGCTCGATCGCTTCCATTTCCGCAGCGAGCTGCTGATCGGCGAGTTCGGTTTCCAACTGCCTCTGCCTCTCGGTGGCATCGTTGGCGGCTTTTTCCAGCCTGCTGAGTTTTTCCTCGAGATCTTTCGAAGACCTTTCGCAGGAGGGTAAAAAGAGGACGGTGGCGGCCGCAAGGGCGGCGAGGACGGTGGTTTTCATAATGCGGGACGGAGTGGTTTCAGGGCTTTAGACCGCCGGTGTGGCGAAAGGATTCAAAATTTCACGGAATATGGCAAACTAACCGCCGGCGGCTCACCCGGCAAGCAGGACGAAATCGACGAACCCCGTTGCATCGCCCATGGATTCAGACACCTCGCGGGTGACCCTTGCGCCCAGCGCGTCTTCCACCGCCCGCTGTTCGAGGGCGATAGCACGGGGGTAAGCCTCGAAAATCCGGTGCAGCGGATGGTGGTATTCCCGGAGGATGATCTTTCCGGCCCCGGGATCGTGGAGGCAGCGGATGAAGACCCCCTCTTTCTCACGGAGCTTGGAAAAAAGCTGCGCCTTGGACAAGAGGGTAGTCCCCTTGCCGACCCGCACTTTCCAGCCCTCCCCCTGGGTTTGGAAATACTGGAAGAGCAGGCGCTCCGGAGCGTTCTCCCCGAAGAGGAGCTTGATCTGATCCAGCATTTCCAGAGTGAAACCAGCCGGGATAGAAGGAAACAACGCATCCGCTTTCTCCGAGAGACGGTAGAAAATTTCCGGTCTGCCGATCTCCGTCCGTGGCACCCGCGAGCGTTTCAAATAACCGCGCTTGGTCAGGTCCTCGCAGTGTTGTTTCACCGTCATATAACTGGAACCAAGCCTCCGGGAAAGCTCGCTGACCGCGAGACCGCCAGAGGTTTTCAATTCAGTCAGAGTCCCTAGCCACTGGGGCTTGAGCAAATCGTGGAAGGCCGGGATGAACATGGGTTTTGGTCGCAATCGTCTTGAAAAGGACGGATCTAACAATTCTAGCGCAGGTTTTTTACTTGTCGAGGGATGGAATCGGGGAAGTCTTGTCCCCGTATGAAATACCTCAGACACATGCTCCTCGGAGCGTTCGCCCTTTGCGCGGCAGCAGATGCGGCGGAGAAGCCCAACATCGTATTCATCTTCTCGGACGACCACGCCATCGAAGCCATCTCCGCATACGGAGGCCGTTTCAAGGAAACGGCTCCTACAAAAAACATCGACCGCATCGCCGATGAAGGAATGCTTTTCCGGCGTTCCTATTGTGGAAACTCCATTTGCGGCCCCTCCCGCGCCACCATCCTTACCGGCAAGCACTCCCATGTGAACGGCTTCATGGACAACAACTACAGCCGGTTCGATGGCAGCCAGCAGACCTTTCCCAAGCTCATGCAGGACGCCGGATACGAGACCGCCATCATCGGCAAATGGCACCTTGTCTCCGATCCCACCGGCTTCGATTACTGGGAAATCCTCCCCGGCCAGGGTCACTACTACAATCCGGATTTCATCCAGATGGATGGCACGGAAAAACGTTTCGAAGGCTACGTCACCGACATCGTCACCGACAAATCCCTCGATTGGCTCAAGAACAGAAAGGACAAATCCAAGCCCTTCGTCCTCATGTGCCAGCAGAAGGCACCCCACCGGAACTGGGTGCCCGCCGAGCGCCACTACAACCTTTTCGACGGAATGGATCTACCCGAGCCGGACAGTCTTTTCGACGACTACTCCGACCGCGTGGACGCGCTGAAAAAGCAGGAAATGTCCATCGCCCACCACTTCAACTGGGGCCACGACATGCTCCTCCCCGGGAAGCCCACCGATCCACGTTTCGAAAACCGGATGAAGGACGCCAACTACGGGCGCATGAACGCGGAACAGGAGAAAGCCTTCGACGAAGCCTACGGTGCCGAGAACGAAGCCCTGATCGCGAAACTCGCGGAAGGCATGAGCGACAAGGAACTCACCAGGTGGAAATACCAGCGCTACATCAAAAACTACCTCCGCTGCATCCGCGCCGTGGATGAGAACATCGGGCGCGTCCTGGACTACCTCGACGAAAGCGGCCTCGCGGAAAACACCATCGTCATCTACTCCTCGGACCAGGGCTTCTACCTCGGCGAGCACGGCTGGTACGACAAGCGCTGGATGTTCGAGGAATCCCTCTCCATGCCCTTCGTCATCCGCTGGCCCGGTGCCGTCAAAGCCGGTGTGAAAACCGACGCCCTCATCCAGAATATCGACTACGCCCCCACCTTCCTCGATGTCGCCGGAGCCCCCATCCCGGAAGACATCCAGGGAGTGAGCATAGTCCCTGTTCTGAAAAACGAAGGCAAAGCCCCCGCCGACTGGCGAGAGGCGATCTATTACCAATATTCCGGAGAGCGCACCCACGCCGTCGCCAGGCACGACGGTGTCCGCGACTCCCGCTACAAGCTCATGCGCTTCCCGGATACCGACGAGTGGATGCTCTTCGATCTGGAAAAGGATCCCAAGGAAATGAAGAACGTTTACGGCGATGCGGAATACGAATCGGTCGTAAAACAGATGAAAGGAATCTACAGCAATCTCCGCGAGAAATACAACGCCAGCCCCTCCACCTACCCCGTCCAGCGGTATAAAGAGGGCTGGTGGAAAGAGCGTTGGGACGCGAAAAACAAGGAAGCGAACAAAGCCAAGGACGTGAAAGTCGTTTTCCTCGGAGACTCCATCACCCAGGCATGGCAGGGCACCGGCAAGGCCGCATGGGACAAGCACTTCGCCCCCATGGGTGCGCTCAACTGGGGCTACTCCGGGGATCGCACCGAGCACCTGGTCTGGCGTCTGCAAAACGGAAACATCCAGCGGGTTTCACCGGAAGTCGCCGTGGTCCTCATCGGCACCAACAACACCGGCCACGAGCAACGCCCGGCGGCACAGACGGCAGCGGGAATCAAAAAAGCAATCGATGATCTCGCCTGGAAATGGCCTGAAACCAAAGTAATCCTTATGTCCGTCTTCCCGCGTGGCGCAACCGCAGAAGACCCGCTCCGCAAACTGAACACAGAGATCAACGGAATCGTCAAAAGCTTCGCCGATGGCAATCGCGTCCACTTCCTCGACATCAACGACAGGTTTCTCGATGAGGAAGGAAACCTCAGTAAAGACGTCTTCCCTGATCTCCTGCACCTCTCCCCCGCCGCCTATGACACCTGGGCGGAAGCACTGGAGCCTAAGATCAAGGAACTCATGAAATAAGATAGAGGTAGGAACGGGACGTTAGCCCCGCTCCCCCCTCGGAACCGGACAAGCGGATTTGATTCGCTGCGCTCACCCCTTCGGGACTGCCTGTCGGCAATCTATGTCCGCTTCGCTTCCATTCCCGCATCCGGCTCTCCCGTCAGCAGTTTCCTCCATTACCGAGACTGGCTGTTTCCAATTCACACGCATCTGACAAACGGTAGAGCTTGTGCTTGGTGAGGTAGCGGTTTGACCAACGCTGGTGATCCTTCCCGCGTCCGCGACCTCCACGGTCGCTACGCATTCTTAGGATGGAGCGCAATCTCATGCGTACCTTGCCTGCCCCTTCCCTTCACCTTCCTGCCCCCGTGAAAGCCCCGCCGTTCCCCCTCATAATCGGTTTTCACCGTCTGGGAATCTTGCGGCAGGTAGGAGGGCGACGCTTCTCGCCCCCTTTTTTGCGCCTCAGGCGGTTGAGTCCGTGGCAGGTGGTTTTCCACACGCCCCGTTTCCGGAAAGAGCGGAAATGGGCGTAAACCGTCTGTCAGGGCGGGAAATAGGCAGGCAGTATGCGCCACTGGCATCCTGTCTTGTTGAGATACAGGATGGCGTTGATCACCGCGCATCCGGTAGATTCTTCTTGCTCCACGGGGATGGGGTCTTCCGGTGAAAGGCCTGACCGCCGCCCATTGTTCGTCGTTTAAATCCGAAGCATACCATTACCCGCGCCACGGATTGCGAAATTATCAAGATTCTTTAATTAAACAGGTTCCAAGCATCGGCACTCCTCCCGCTCACTCCGAAATTATTACTTGCGCCCACCTCGGGCGGAACCTACCTTTTCGGAACCTCGGAAGAACTTTCTTCCCTGGGAATTAAAAAACGGGCGCTATTGCCCACTATAGACAAAACCAACCCATAAATAATACAATACAATGAAAACCAACCAACAAACCAGACGCGGCTTCACTCTCGTGGAGCTACTCGTCGTGATCGTGATCATCGCATCACTCGCCGGACTGACCGCTCCCATGGTCATCCGCCAACGGAAAAAGGCCGACCAGACCGAAGCAACCTCGAACGCACGCCAGATCGGCCTCGCAATGTTTGAGTTTGAAGTGGAATACGGGTCGTTCCCGGACGCATCCACCCGTGAAGTTCTCGATGAGACATTCACCACGGCAGTCATCAAAGGCGACGAAACCGATGCCAATGGCTACTTCAAGCAACTGATGCAGGCAGGTCTTACCCAGTCCGAGCAGATGTTCTACGCGAAGACAGGATTCACCAAGAAGCCCGACGGAGATATTTCCTCTAATACGGAAGCTCTGGACGACGGTGAAGTCGGATTTGGATATATCCTCAATAGCGACAAGGGACTGACCACTGGTGGCAACCCTTCCCGCGCACTGGTGGCAACACCGCTGGTTGCGGATGGAACCAAATTCAATGGTGACCCGTTCGATCGGAAGGCAGTCGTTCTTCGTATCGATAACAGTGCCACTTCGGTGAACATCGTGGTTCCCGCTGGTGACGATTCAAACAGCGGCCCTGCTATTGTAGGAGGCAAGGATCTCATGTCTGGAGAAAATCCAATCTGGGGTGACACTACCCCAACAATGGTTGAGCCTGCGGAAAAATAACCGCATCCGAAATAATCATCAAGCCGGGCGACCTTCGGGTCGTCCGGTTTTTTCTATTTGCGGGGAGGGCTTTCCTCGCCGAAGCAGGACGGAGCCTCCCATCAAACATGCCCGAAGAAAAAATCTCCCCGGCCTTCATGCCCTACCCGGTCTCCACCCTGAGTCCGAAAATCATTCCCACCGATCTCAGCTCCTTCAAATCCCGGGGCATTTCCGAGGTCGAGCGGGAACTCCAGCAGAAGCTCACCGAGATCCGCGAGGAATACCTCGCCGCCATCGACCATTTCAACTGGAACAAACTCATCTACGAGGCGGACATCAACTTCGAGCCAATCGTAGGCCAAACTTACCACCTCTACGAAGTCCGGGATAAAAAGCTGCTCTCCATGATCGCCCCCGAAGAGTGGCACCACAAACATCTCGCCACCATTCGGCTCAATATCGACCGCCAGTGGAAACTTGAGAACATCGCCGAAGATATCGATCAGAAAGCGCTCTTCCCCGCCCCACAATAAGGAGTCGGGATATTCCCGTTCCTACCATACATGGCATGTGTCGGGACAGGAATGTCCCGACTCCTCAAAAAAAAGCCCCCGGAAACCGGAGGCTTTTCTTAAAATCGTATGTCGGAACCTTAGTTCGCAGCGACCACGTTCACGCGGCCACCTTCACGGTCGAATTTCACCTGGCCGTCGGTCAGAGCGAAGAGCGTATGGTCTTTGCCGCAGCCGACACCTACGCCCGGATGCACTTTCGTGCCGCGCTGGCGGATGATGATGTTCCCGGCAATAACCGATTGTCCGCCGAATTTTTTCACGCCGAGGCGTTTGCTACGTGAGTCGCGTCCGTTTTTGACGGAACCTTGTCCTTTTTTATGGGCCATGAGATCTGCTGGTTGGAGTTTCTAAAAGTTAGCCAATGGAGGTGATCTCCAATCTGGTCATACTGCGGCGATAGCCTTTGGTTTTGTGGAAGCCCTTGCGGCGCTTGAACTTGAAGGCGATTTCCTTCGCACAACGGAACTGCTCCACAACCTTGGCCCTGACCGCTCCACCATCAATGAACGGCGTGCCGACCTTGATGCTGTCGCCTTCGCCATGGAGGACAACCTCGGTGAATTCGATTTCGGTATCGACGTCGGCGTCGAGCTTCTCGACTTCGAGGGTGTCGCCTTCTTGGACGCGGTATTGTTTACCGCCTGTTTTGATTACTGCGTAGGCCATATCCGTATGAGGAACGTGTGGGGAAAAAAGTTTGTCCGCCTGCGGGGCGGGCGCGGAATCCACCATGAAACGGCCCGCCGTGCAAGGATTTTTTAATACCTTTCCAAAAACTTCACTGATTCCCCTCCGAATTCACGAACTTTCACCTGCTGACGAGAGCAATACACCGCAAATGCGCAGAGGCCGCAGAGGTTCGCCAAGCCTGGATTGTGTGGGAGGAGTCCAAGAATCCAGGATGTTCACCGTGCTGGCTTCGCGCCTTTGCGGTAAATGTTCGGGAGGAGAAGGAATGGCAGCCATTCCTGAGCTTTGCATTGGCAAGATGCCCGGCTTCCGCTTATCTCTCCGCCCCGGCCATTTCCGGGAAAAACGATATGTCTTCAGAACTAACCATCATCAAAGCCGGCACCGGCGTCCTCACGAAAGTTGAAGACGGCACCATTGACCGCGCCGCCCTCGTCCATCTCGTCGCCGCCATCTCAGATATCATGAACGCAGGCCACCGCTGCATGTTCGTCTCCTCCGGGGCGGTCGGTTCCGGCGTCTCCGCCATGGGTCTTACCGAGTATCCCACGGACATCGCCACCCGCCAGGCATGCGCCGCAGTCGGCCAGGCGCGCCTCATGCGCATCTATACATCCCTCTTCGCGAACTTCGATATCTCCGTCGCCCAGATCCTCCTCACCGCAGGAAGCATCAACACCCCCAAGCGCGCGGCCTACATCACCAACACCCTCTCCCGTCTCGACCAGCAGCCGCGCATCCTCCCCATCATCAACGAAAACGACACCGTCGCCATCCGCGAGCTGAACTTCGGGGACAACGACATGCTCAGCGTCCGCCTCGCGAAACTCGTTGGCGCAAACCGCGTCATTCTGCTCACCAGCGTCGATGGTCTGCTTGATCCTGATACGAACAACCGCATAGCCGAAGTCCAGGACATTGACGAGATGTTCAAGCATGTCCGCGAGGACAAGGGCAAATTCTCCATGGGCGGCATGGCCTCCAAGCTCAAGGCGGTAAAATTCGCCGTTGAAGCTGGCATTGAAACCCACATCGCCAACGGCCGCTACCCCAGACGCCTGGTTGACATTGTCGAGGGCAAGGGTATCTCCACAAAATTCCACCCCATCACCCCTACCGCTCCCAACTAGCATGTCAGATCCCATCACCGAACAAATCCACGAAATGGGCAGGCAGGCACGCGCCGCCGCCCACGTCCTCTCCCAACTTTCATCCGAGGAAAAGAACACCATCCTCATCGCCATGGCCCAGGGTCTCCGCGAGGCTTCTGCGGAGATCCTTTCTGAAAACAAGAAGGATATAACCGCCGGTGAGGAAAAAGGCCTCTCCTCCGCCATGCTCGACCGCCTCAAGCTGGATGGAACCCGCCTCGAAGCCATCGCCGCAGCACTCGAACACGTAGCAACCCTCCCCGATCCGGTCGGCCAGGTGCTGGACGATTGGATCCCCGAAAGCGGCATCCGCATTGAGCAAGTCCGCGTCCCCATCGGCACCATCGGCATCATTTACGAAAGCCGCCCCAACGTCACTGCGGACGCCGCCGCCCTCTGCTTCAAAACCGGCAACGCCACCATCCTGCGCGGTGGCAGCGAGGCCATCCACTCGAATCGCGCCATCGCCGCAGCCCTGGCGGCGGGAGGCGAAAAAGCCGGCCTCCCGCCAAACGCCATCCAGCTCGTCCCATTCACCGACCGCCAATCCGTAGCCGCCATGGCAGGTATTGACCAGTGGCTGGACCTCATCATCCCGCGCGGCGGAAAAGGCCTCATCGAGACCGTCGTTTCCCTCGCCCGCATGCCCGTCATCAAGCACTACGACGGCATCTGCCACATCTGGGTTTCCGAAAATGCCGATCAGGAAATGGCCGTGAAACTCGCCGTCGATTCCAAGACCCAGAAGCCCGGCGTCTGCAACGCCCTCGAAACACTCCTTATCCAGGAATCCATCGCCGCGGAATTTCTTCCCAAAGCCGCCGTAGCCCTCCGCGCAAAGGAAGTCGAGTTACGCGGATGCGAAAAATCGATGGCCATCCTCACGGATCTTGTCCCAGCCACGGAGGAAGACTGGTCAACCGAGTATCTGGAGAAAATCCTCTCCATCAAAATCCTCCCGGACATGGCGGCAGCCGTTTCCCACATCAATACCTACGGCTCCCACCACACCGACTGCATCGTCACTACGGACACGGCGGAGGCAGAGAAATTCCTCCACTCCATCGACTCCGCCTGCGTCATGCACAACTGCTCTACCCGCTTCGCCGATGGCGGCGAGTTCGGCTTCGGTGCGGAAATCGGCATCTCCACCGACAAGCTCCACGCCCGCGGTGCCCATGGGTCTGCGCGAGCTGACCAGCTACCAATACCGCGTGCGCGGCGAGGGGCAGAACAAGGTGTAGTCTCGACACGCGGAAAGTTTCCATTACCGTTAACGAACCATGATGACGGCAGATACCCTTTCCCAAAAAGCGATGGAGCTGGCTACGGACAAGAAACTCAAGCTTGCTTGCGCGCTCATCGAGAGTGTCGAATCCGGTGATGCCCCAAACCCGGAAGCTGCTTGGGATATCGAAATCCGCGAGAGAGTTTCCCGATACGACAACGACGATACCAAGGCCATCCCGGCCTCAGACGTGTTCCAAAAGTTGCGCGAAATCGCGCCAGCAATATGAACACAAGACTAGAATTTCTCCCTGAGGCATTCGCAGAACTACAATGTGTGACAGGTGATTATGAAGCTATGGTGTAAGGTCTCGGCGTTCGCTTCCGGACCGAAGTGGAGAGTTCCTGTGCCGCAATCGTCCAATTCCCGTTCTTATGGCGGGAACGACCGGGTGGCTGGCGAAGGGTTAATCTACCGGGATTCCCCTACTACATCGCCTACGTCGTCCGTGATGAACTGGTTTTGATTACGGCGGTCGGCCACACGAAACGTCATCCGGATTATTGGAAAAACCGGATGCCCTGAGCCCAAATCGGAACAGAAATGTCCCGCCTCCTCACCCGAACCTCTTCTCCAGAATTTCCCTTCGGAATCCGAAGATCCTCTCCAGCTTCGGCCTCACGAAAAGCCCGTGCCCAATTTCCCCGAACGGCCACAGCGGCAGCGCGTAGTGGACTAGATCCTTCATCAGCACACCCCCGTCCTTTTCCTCAAAAGAGTGGAGATGGTGCCAGAATTTATAGGGGCCGAAGCGCTGCTCATCAATGAACGATTCTCCCTCTTCCACACATTTGATCTCGGTCACCCAAGGCACCCAGATCCCCGGCACGACCATCACCTTGTATTCGATGATCTGCCCCTCGGTACATTTTCTCCCCCGGCTGATAGACGATTTTAAACCCAAGCTCATCGGGCGTGATCTCGTCGAGATTCCCCGGGGTGGAGAAAAAATCCCAAGCCTCCTGAAGCGGGATCGGAAGAAACTGGGATTGTTCGAGCGTGTGGATCATGGCCGCAGGACATTCACCCACGTCCGCCCGTTTGCAACCCTCATCCTTTGATCAGCATCCGTGCCCCGAAAAGGACGAGCACGACCCCGAACGTGCGGGTGAGTGTCTGGTTGGAGAGGGAGCGCATCAGATCAGTCCCAAACCAGGCGGCGATGGCGGACGCGATACCCACAGCCGCGACAATTTTCCAGTCGATCAGCCCGCCCTGGCGCACGTTGTTCAATGTCGATGACAGCGCCGTGATTATGATAATCGCCAGCGAGGTGGCAACCGCCCTTTGTTGCTCGAACCCGAGGAAGGTAACAAACGCCGGGACCAGAACGATCCCGCCCCCGACCCCGCAAAGCGCCCCAAGCAAACCCGCGACAAGGCCGATCACAACCGAAAGGAAAACAATTTTCATCCGCGGGGAGAAGACGCTTTTCCCTCCCACTGGGCAACTTCCAATATCATTCGCCAGACTCGGGCGAAAATGCGATAAGGGAGCCTGATGAAAAACCGAAACCACATTTTCCCCGCACTCCTGGGGTTCGCGCTCGTATCCGCTTCACCACTCCCGGCCGCCCCCGGCAGCAAACCCGCCGAGATGGGCAAGCCCGTCCAGGTATTCATCCTTCTCGGCCAATCGAACATGGTCGGCGCCGGTCATGTGAAAGGCGGCAAAGAGGGCAACCTAACGGACGCCGTCAAAAAAGAAAATCTCTACCCGTTTCTCATTGATACGGATGGCAACTGGGCCGAGCGAAAGGACGTCAGATACGTCCACCATATGAAAGGCAAGATCCAGGCAAACACCTGGATGGGAGTTCCCGGAGGGAAAATCGGCCCCGAGCTTGGGATAGGCCATCAGCTTGGCAATGCCATCGATGCCCCCGTCCTCATCCTCAAAAGCTGCATCGGAAACCGCAGCCTCGGCTGGGATCTTCTCCCGCCCGGCAGCGAAAGCTACGAGGCAGAAGGCAAGGCAAAGGGCGGCGGCACGAAAACCTTCGTCTATCCCGCCTACAAGGAATCCCCGATGAAATGGGAAAAAGGCACCGCGCCGGAACCGATAGGCTGGTATGCCGGGAAGCAATACGATGACGACACCGCCGGCGCGAAAGAAGTCCTCGCCGATCTGGCGACCTTTTACCCCGGCGCGGACGATTATGAAATCGCCGGCTTCCTCTTTTGGCAAGGCGACAAAGACCGCTACGACCAGGGGCACGCCGCAAAATACGAAGAGAACCTGGTGAATTTCATCAACGCCCTCCGCAAGGATTTCAACGCCCCCAAGGCGAAGTTCGTCTGCGCCACTCTCGGCCAGACTGCAAAGGACGGAGCCAAAGGCAACGACGCGCTGATCTTCGAGGCACAGATGGCAGTTGACGGGGAATCCGGCAAGTATCCGGAATTCAAAGGAAACGTCGCCACCGTTTACAGCCACCCCCTGAGCCAGGGCGGGGCATCAAACGGCCACTACGGCGGAAACGCCAAAACCTATATGGACGTGAGACTCGCAATGGGCGAAAAAATAGCCGAACTTCTCAGGAATTAGCATCTGCGGACGGCGTGTCTGCTTCCCCTGATGGAATCCTCACTTCCCCAACAGAGCAGCCACATGCTTCGCCAACATGTCGCCCTCCAGATTCACCGCATCCCCCGTCTTCGCATCGCGCAGATTCGTGTGGGAAAACGTATGGGGCGTGATCCAAAACACCGCTGAAGCTTCTTTCAGCTCCGCGATCGTCAGCGAAATCCCGTCAATCGCGATCGACCCTTTCCCCACGCAGAGCCGGTGAATCTCCTCCGTCAGCGAAACCTCCACCACGTGATCCTGCCCGTTTTCCTCCAGCGAAACGATCCTCCCGACCGCATCCACATGCCCCTGCACGAAATGCCCGCCCAGCCTGTCACCCACCCGCAAAGCCCGCTCCAGATTCACCACACTCCCCGCTGCAAGTTTCCCCAGAGAAGTCACCCGCAAAGTCTGCGCCAGCACATCGAAAGCGATCCCGTCATCGGAAATTTCCGCCACCGTCAGGCAGCACCCGTTCAGCGCCACGGAATCCCCCGGCGCGAGCTCGCCCGAAAACGGAATCGAAACCAAAAGCCGCCCCTGCTCCCCCTTCGCCTCCAGCGAAACCACCTCTCCCAACGCTTCTACAAGTCCTGTGAACATAATACGCGCCGGATTTATCCACTTTCGCACCCGCGTGTCACCCCACGAATTCACCACGCTGAAAAAGTAAGGTTACAGATACCCAAACCAGCCTTGGATTTTGAAAAAACGAAACCCATCATACCCGTATAAACCCCATCGTCATGACCCGCTTCCTGCATCACATTATTTCAGCCTTCTTTATCGCAGCACTCGGCAGCACCGCTTGCGCCGAAAAAAAACCGAACATCATCTTCATCCTCGTAGATGACATGGGCTGGTCTGATCTGGGCTGCTACGGCAGCGAAATCAAAACCCCCAACATCGATTCGCTGGCGGAACAGGGGATCCGATTCAGGCAGTTTTACAACACAGCCAAATGCAACACCTCCCGCGCCTGCCTGCTCACCGGCCTCTACGCCCAGCAGTGCGGCATGATGAAACCCGCCAAACTCGAAAATTCCGTTACCCTTGGCGAAGTCCTCAAGACCGCCGGCTACCGGACTCTCGCATCCGGTAAACACCACGGCACCGAGAACCTCATGGACAGGGGGTTCGACCATTATTACGGACTCCGCGATGGCGCCTGCAACTTCTGGAACCCGGGCGTCCAGCGCCCCGGCGAGCCCCAGCCCGGCAGGAAATCCGCCGTCCGCTACTGGTGCGACGATGGGAAAACCTACCACCCCTTCACACCCGAAGACCGGGATTTCTACACGACCGACGCCTTCACCGACAAAGCCCTCGGTTGGCTGGATGAAGACCAGCACGACGGCCAACCCTTCTTCCTCTACCTCGCCTACACCGCCCCCCACTACCCCCTCCACGCCTGGCTGGAAGACATCGCAAAATACGAAGGCACCTACGCTGCCGGCTACCTGGCGATACGAAAGGCGCGCTACGAACGCATGGTTGCCATGGGACTCGTTGACCCGGAAAAAAGCCCCCTGCCGGAATGGAAGGACGGCAACTGGGACAAGCTTTCAAAAGAAGAGCAGGCAAAGGAGATAAAGCGCATGGAGATCTACGCCGCCATGCTGGACCGTGTGAACCAGAACATCGGCAGGGTGCTCGCCAAGCTGGAACAGCAGGGGAAACTGGACAACACCCTCATCATGTTCGCCTCGGACAACGGTGCCTGCGCGGAAGGCTCCGGGGCGCGCGTGAAATCCGATAAAATCGAGGATTTCGGAACCGTTGCCAGTTATGAGACCGTCGGCAAAAGCTGGGCCACTGTGCAGAACACCCCCTTGCGGAAATGGAAAAACTACAGCCACGAGGGCGGAGTCCGCACCCCGCTCATCGTCTCCTGGCCGGATGGAATCAAGACGGCAGGAGCATTCCGCGACCACACCGGCCACCTCATCGACATCATGCCCACCCTGGTGGAACTCACCGGAGCCACCTACCCGGAAACCTCCCGTGGCCAGGCCATCCCTCCCATGCAGGGAGTCAGCCTGCTCCCCGCCTTCGATGGAAAACCACTCCAGCGCAAAAACCCAATCTTCTGGCAATGGTCGTCCGGAGGGGCGATCCGCGACGGCGATATGAAGGCGGTTTTCTGGGGAAAAGGCGCCAACCGGAAATGGGAACTCTACGATCTTACCAAAGACACCAACGAAACCCACGACCTTTCCGCACCCATGCCGGAAAAACTGCAATCACTCACCACCCGATGGCAGAAATGGCTTTCCTCCGTCAGCGAATAGTGGCGCATCCTGCGATCCGACGGTATCGGCACGGAGCGCTGCCTTAAGGCGGCGTTTCACCAGTCACACAAGCCATCCAGGGACTGCCCCGTAGCAGCCACTCGCGGCAGAAACCGGTCTCCACATTATCCGCGAAATCCACAATCCACAATCCACAATCCACAATCCACAATCGCGAGCGCAGTGGGATCGACTACGCTGCGCTCCGTCTCTGCGGGGTGCGCTTCGCGGTGAGAGTAATTTTCTCGCAAGTGCTCGATTGGCACTCGAACCCGTTGCTTCGGAATGGGATTTCCTCCCCCCTGAAACGCCATCACCCCAGCCCGGAAATACCGGGCTGGGGTGATGGCGGACAGAGTGGGATTCGAACCCACGGTAGGTTTAACCCTACGCACGATTTCGAATCGTGTGCCTTAAACCAAGCTCAGCCATCTGTCCTGAAATGAGCGGGGGCGCGAAAATTGCGCGAAGCGGGCGGGATTGTAAAGCGAACAATCGCCCGGAATCCATCACGGTGCCGTTGCAAAAGGATTCGCCGTATTGCGCTGGTTCACCTCACCCGGCATCCAAGTCCATGGGTTCACACCTTTCCGGGTGAACACCGCGATCCCGATCACGCCGCCACCGCAGTCACGATTTCCTGTAGCATCACCGTGTAGGGGTTGGACGAGTCGTTCAACAGTGGGACCCACTAGTCTGATGTTCAAACCTATTCTCCGCTGACACCGTCAGTTCATAATAGCTTGATGTTGTCGAGTATATTGCTCGAAGATATACGGGAAATAATACGTAAAATTTGCGTATTATTTCCTTGTAATACCCTAACTTGGTGCGAAGATCTCCGCCCTTCGAGGGGAACCCTCCTTGAAAAAAGACGATAAAAGAAGGATTGAATACGAATAAACAAAAAGAGCTGAACAAGCTAAAAAGTTAAATTACACAACTACAAACAAATGAAAAATAAGAACAATATGCAAATTTTACCAGTATCAGCGACCACGGTGGTCGCCATGCTGGTTCGAACCCCACGCAGTCTTCGATCTAACACAATCGTGGGTGGACGCTAACAAAATGAATCCACCTAATGGTTGAGTGTCGAAGGCTGCCTACCAGCCCTAAACCTCCATGCCTAACAATCAAGAACCAGATAACAAGCCCGATAGCAACCTTCCAGACTTCTCCTCTATCTCCAATAAGCGGACTGATTTTTTCTCGAAAACACTCGAAAATTATTATCAGAGTGAACCCGATCCGCTAAGGAGGTATTCGATGGTATCAATCACGATCTCACTCTTCGGAATACTAGCAATGGATTTCTTAGGCGTAGAATAGCATTTAATTAAAGATTTTCTGCTTCTAATAGCCTTCGCGCTCGTTCTCTCACGAATGAAGACTTAATGACAAAAATCAAAGAAAAAAAAGATCGCTTTAGCCTCGATTTTCCTGCTGGAGCAAAAGACCAGTTAGACGAATTGCGATTGAAGAGCGGTGCGTCCACCTTAACTGAGATGTTCAGGCGCGCCGTTACTTACTACGATTTCCTGTTGGATGCAGAGAAACGCGGTTTCCGTATTGTTCTCGAAAATCCTACTACTCAGGAAAAAGAAGTATTTCGTATGCTCTAAGTTCTTTTCCTGTGTGGCTTTGTCTAGACGGGAAAGGTTTCTATTCGCACCTGACGAGCTGCAAGCGAGAAATTTTTGCGAGGATTCTCTCAGACTCTCGCCACTACGTTTCGAATCCGTGCTGCTGCTTCAGTCGCAAAAACACGGTATTTGTTCGCGTCGGATTTCCAGCCCGTTCCGCGGCCTAGGAGCTAAATTCTGAAAAGATGGCTTCCAACCTATGAGCTGAGAGCAAGCCCTCCCTTAGCCATCGACGGGCGCGTGCCATTTCCTTTTCACAGACTTTGTCGCTTTTCCGTAGTTTTTTCGAGGCTGGGATAGCTTCCAGATTGTAAAATCGTGCCGCCATTTCCGGCACCTATATCATTTTACCAATTATTGTAGTCTAACCTACTTGAGGTGTTACGTTTAGTTCTGAGAGCAGGTACTCCGCGCCGATCAGGGACACCACTTTTCGCGCATCCTCCCAATACGGGCGGGCGAATTCGATCTTCGATTGCCTTTTCAAGTTTCTGTAGTCCGCTCCAGTCACGGTTGCAGATTCTGTTTTTGACGATGTCCCAGAGTTTCTCGCCCAAGATTGAGTTCGGGACTGTATGCTGGGAGGGTGATAGTACTCACATTTTCGGGCAAACCTTTGCCACCCGCCTCCTTATGGTGGAACCCTGCCCCGTCGCCGATGATCGCATGCATGTTTTCTTTGTTATGCAAACGCCCTCTGCGATTTCGCAGAAACCCACGCGCCCAACTCCTTCGCCCTCGCCATGGCCGATACCTCGTCGCTCGAAAAACGCGTAGGCCGCATCCTCGCCGGAAAAAACAACCCCGCCACCCTTCTCCCCGCCATCCTGGGAATCCTCGGCCTCACCGCCGCCTGCGCCCTCTCCATGCTTGGGAACGATTCATCGGTTGATCCCGCAGAAGTGGAACTGCGCTTCTCAGCCAATCCGTTTCCAGGGGAAGAGTAGGGCAGTGCCGCAGCCACCGGTGACTGCCGGAAGCCTGCTGCCGCTTTGGCAATGCAGCCTGCTGCGAGCCGACGGCATTGGCACGGAGCGCTGACTTTAGGCGGCGTGTCACCTACGGCGCGAAAATCTTTCCCGAGTTTGCCCCGTAGCAGCGGGCTGCGTGACGGAAAGCGGCAGCAGGCTGCCGACAGTCACCGGACTGCGTCGGCATTTTACGACACCAGAGACTTCAATCGGCCTCAAAGCTCCACCCGCTCCAACCACTGCTCCCTACGGAACCAGGTCTCCTGCCGTTTCGCATACTGCCTTGTCGCGAAGACAATTAATTCCTCGCATTCGGCGAGCGAAATTTCACCTGCGAGGTGGCGGCGGATCTCTTTCACGCCTATGGCCTTCTCCCAGTTTCCGTGGATGCCATCCAATTTGGCGACTTCACCGATGGCTCCCTCGGAAAGCATCTGCTTTGTCCGTTGGGCGATTCTGGAATGGAGATCGGCACGATCACGGACCAGCCAGACGCCTTTTAACGTGGCATCGAGTTCTTTTGTTTTCCGCTCCCAGCCATCGCGCAGATCGGAGACTTTTTCATCAGTGAGTCGGCAGATTTCCAGAGATCTGGAAACGTAACGTCGGTTCCCACGGTGGACTTGCGCAGCCTCCACGGGATCGAGTTTCTCCAACTCCGCGAGGAGATCTTCGAGCGGGCGCGCGTCCATCTCCGCCCGGATCGCGTCGTCACCTTTCGGCAATGGCGATGGGCCGTGGGTGAGAAATTTCAGATACAAACCGGAGCCACCTACCACCACGGGCGTCTTTCCCCTGCTCTGAATTCCCGCGATCACCGGCATCGCCATTTCATGGAATCTCCCTGCATCGCAATTCTCCCCCGGTTCCAGCACGCCGAAGAGATGGTGCGGAAAAAGCGACTTCTCCTCCACCGAAGGCGCGGCACTGATGGTCTCTATTCCCCGGAAAATCTGGAAGGCATCGCCATTGACGATTTCCCCATCCAGCTCCCCGGCAAGGGAGAGAGCATGGGAGGTCTTGCCGGAAGCCGTCGCGCCACAAACATAAATTGGCGGAGGGAGGTCAGGCATGGGAAGACTTCAAGCAATATGGAATTGCTTTGCAACTCCCCTCTCTTCACCGAGCCTCCCCACATGGGAATTTCCTTCCAAAACACCTACGCCCGGCTGCCTGAACGGTTCTTTTCAAAGCAGACACCGGCGAAAGTCCCTTTGCCCCGCATGCTCAGGAAGAACGACTCCCTCGCGGCGGAACTCGGGATCAGTTCCGAATGGTTCAATTCCCCGGACGCACTGGATGCCTTCTCAGGAAATACCATACCGAAAGGAGCGGAACCCCTCTCACAGGCCTACGCCGGTCACCAGTTCGGAGGGTTCGTCCCCCAGCTCGGCGACGGGCGGGCCATCCTCCTTGGCGAGGTGATTGATCAGCACGGAAAACGTCGGGACATCCAGCTCAAAGGTTCAGGCCGCACCGCCTTTTCACGCGGAGGCGATGGAAAATCCGCCCTCGGTCCGGTACTCCGGGAATACCTCGTCAGCGAGGCGATGCATGCGCTCGGCGTGCCGACTACCCGTGCACTGGCTGCCGTATCCACTGGTGAAACAGTAGCCCGCGAAGAACCGACTCCCGGAGGAGTTTTCACCCGCGTAGCAGCCAGCCACATCCGCGTGGGAACCTTCCAGTATTTCGCTGCACGGGAAGATACCGAAGCCCTTAAAATCCTCACCCATTTCTGCATGGACCGGCACTACCCGGAAGCTCTCGGTGCGGAAAATCCCGCACTCGCTTTTCTCGAAAGCGTCGTGGGATCCCAAGCAAGCCTCGTAGCGAAATGGCTCCCGCTCGGCTTCATCCACGGTGTGATGAACACTGACAACTGTGCCATTTCCGGTGAAACCATCGACTACGGCCCATGCGCATTCATGGACGATTTCCACCCGGACTGCGTCTTCAGTTACATTGATAGGAATGCCCGCTACGCTTGGGCGGCACAGCCGAACATTGCCCACTGGAATCTCACCCGCCTTGCGGAAACCCTTCTACCAATGCTCGATCCCTCGATTGATAAAGCGAAGGAACTCGCGCAAGGAGCTTTGGGAAAATTCATCTATGCCTTCCAAAAACCATACTTGGAAAACTTTCTCCACAAACTCGGACTCAGCGCGGAAACCGATCTGGAAAACGGAGCCGCTTTCGTAAAATCCACACTCGGTCTGCTGGCGAACGAGGAGGTCGATTTCACCCTCTTCTTCCGCCACCTCACCTTGCACGCGGCAAGCGACCCACGAGCAGATCTCCCGGTGCTTTTTAAAAATCCCGCGTCCGCCGGGCGATGGCTGAAAGACTGGCAGGGATTTCCAAAACCCTCCGGGCACCTGGGTAAAATGAAAGCCACCAACCCCATCCTGATTCCAAAGAACCATCGCATTGAGCAAGCCATCCAAGCCGCCTACCAGGAAGACTTCGCCCCTTTCAACCGCCTCGCCGATGCTCTCACAAAACCATTCGAAGAAAATCCGAACAACGTCGATCTCGAAGCAGCTCCCTTGCCAGACGAGAAGGTGCAAAACACCTTCTGCGGGACGTGAGGAGCCTACCGCTTACGCCAAACCGTGAGCATGGATCGCGTCCACTGGAATTTGCGGGACGTTTCGCGGATTAGGAACGGCTCGTCGGTTTCCGAGATGAGTTCAAAAGCCTGCCCCAGATGCCCTTCAAGCCAGGGAAGTGTTCCCCCGGTGGGCCATTTGTCCGATGGTGTAAACCCCTCAAGCCAGGTGCAGGGAGTAGCGAGAACCAGTTGCCCACCGGAATTCACCAAGGAAGGCAAACGGGTCAGAAGCTTCACAGGATCGCCAAGGCGACAAAGCAGGTTCGCGGCATGGACGCGGTCGAAAGTACCAATGTCCGTAGGCAGATTCATGGCATCCCCTTGAAAAAAGGAAACCTTTTCAGGGAAAACCCCATCCGGTAGAGCCGCGCTCAGCGGTGTCACCACGTGCCCCTCATCCCGGCGCATATAGGGAACATCGCCACCGTCCCCCAGTCGCTTGGCGGCTGCGACAAACGCATGTGAAAAATCCATCCCGACCACCTCGCCGCAACTACGGGACATCTCGTAGGTGGAACGCCCAACGGCACATCCGAGATCCAGACCGCGCTGCGCCCCTTCATTGGAAAAATGCGAGGGAGTCCTCACCGCAAAATCCAGCGCTTCTTTCATACCGGCAGGCCACGAAACGGATGGGGGCAGGATCTCATCGGCAGTGCCGTAATGAAAAAGCAGGTATTCCGCGAGGATTGTCGGGTTCTCGTAAATTTCACTCATCGGTCAGTCTTCCAGTTCCTCGATCACATCGCGTGCTTCGTCAACCCTCGACATCCCGCCCTGGGCTTCGACAAGGGAGATCCGGGCATCTCCGTCCGTGTCATAAAACTCGATGATCTCCGCAGTGCTGAGGCCGCTGAGCACCTCCGCGTCTTTGAGTTCGGATTTCGATAGCTCGCCGTTTCCGTCATAGTCCCAGCGGTCGAATTTTTCCAATAGTCCCACCATCTTCCTCTTTACCGGGCCAGGTGACGGAGCGCATGCTGATATCGTAAAGAGCGTAACTAGCGCCGCAGTAGTTTTGATCATAAGAAGAGACTGGAGCGGAAGTTTGATTTGGGCAAGGTTCCTCGCATGAGATTTCGTATCATCGTAGCCGGCAAACCGGCCTTGGGTTTCGCCAAAACCGCCGTGGATGATTACCTGAAGCGGCTGGGCAGACACGGCGCTTACGAGATCACAATCGTGAAAGCCGGTGACAGGGAAGTGGTTTCCGAACGGCTTCTCGATGCTTCCACCGGCTGCTACAGGATCGCGCTGGATGAAAGGGGCGATACCCCGACGACGCGAAAACTTGCGGAGCGTTTCGACAGACTGGAAATGGCCGGAGTGGTAAAGACGGTGGCTTTCCTCATCGGAGCGGCGGACGGCCACACGGCAGATCTGCGGAAATCCTGTGACATGACCCTGTCACTCTCCAGCCTGACCATGCAGCACGAGCTGGCTCTGATCGTCCTCTTGGAACAGCTCTACAGACTGGCGACCATCAAGGCAGGCAGCCCGTACCACCGCGATTAGCGGCGATATTGGTTCTGCGGCAATGCGCTGAACTGACCGCCACCTTGTCCGGCAATCGGGCGGTTCCAAGGGATCTTGCTGGTCTCGGAAGTTGGCCCGGTAGGTTTCGCCTCATCTTCAGTGGCGCATGAGGGAAAAGCGGCGGCAACGAATGCGAGGATAAGGAGACGTTTCATACGGGAATGGAAGCAGGTCCGGGAAGAAAAAGCGAGCTCGCCATTAGTTAGCGGCAGGCTTGGCAAGGATCACGCTATCGCCAGGCTGGATGCGGACACCAGGGGAAAGGCTGTCGAGATCGATCTCAGCGATCGTCTGCGTTGGCTCGATTGCGGAAGGTTTGACTTTTCCGATGAGACGGCCGTCGCGCTTCACAAGAAGAGTGGTCTGCGGGGTGAAGCCGGAATTCTTACCAGCACCGATGACGAGGAATCCC
This sequence comes from uncultured Verrucomicrobiae bacterium, assembly GCA_963793435.1. Taxonomy (GTDB): domain Bacteria; phylum Verrucomicrobiota; class Verrucomicrobiia; order Verrucomicrobiales; family Akkermansiaceae; genus Luteolibacter. The sequence continues at coordinate 100,900 of CAWCAA010000001.1, forward strand.
CAGTCCTGGTTGACGGCTGTAATGCGTGCCTCCATGGAGTTGCTGGCGAGACGCTTGTTACGTGCTGCCTTGCGTTCTCCCAGGCTTGCCACTGTCTTTTGCTTGGCAGCGAGGCTGGTTTTAGCTCCCTCGATCAACGTTTCAAGTTCTTCCGCCCTGCTGCGCTTGGCTTTGAGGCTCTCCTCAAGCTCCGCAATCTTGTCCGGAAGTGTGTCGATGTCCACTGCGCCGCCACCCGCGTTTTTGACGATTATTTCGACTTCTTCGAGTGTTTTCTGAAGTTCAGCCTTATCGTTTTCCTGTCCCGAGATCTGGCTATCGAGTTTGGATACGTCGTTTTTCAGACTAAGCTGATCGGATTCAAGGGCACTTACGCTCTGGGTTGCGAGAGCAAGGGCGTCCTTCGCTTCCTCGAGCAGGGCTTCTTCCTTTTTGATGTTCGCATCGGCGGCATCGGACTTGGCGGAAACTACTTTGTTCGTGTCGATCGCTTCAATCCGGGCGGACTGGACTTCGGTAAATTTTTCGGACTGGGTCCAAGTGAAATATGCGGCGCCGAGGCAGACGAAAATAGCGAGGATTGGGAAAATGAATTTCATGGATTTTGAAAAGAGGGTTTTGGAAAAGGAGACTGTGGATCTTAGTTACTGGCTGGCTTGGACTCTTCCTTGGAGCCAGGAACCACACGGTCGCCTACCATCAGGGTCACGTCTTCGCCCATGGAATCAGGAATGATGCTGGCGGTGGCGCTTCTGCTTTCCACTGCGGTAACGAGGAGGCGAGCCACGGTCTCGTCGCCACGGACGACGTTGAGTACGGAGTTGGCTATGACGCCGCCGTTGTTTCCTTCAGCGAGTGTCACGAAGCCCCATGCGGGATAGATGCTACGAATGCGTGTATTGAGTGATGCCAGGGAATCGCCTTTCTTAAAGGTATCGAGCTCCGTCTTGCGCTGTGTCGCTACGGCTTGCGCGGAGGTGTTCTGAGCAGTGAGGTTCGCGAGGGTCGCTTCGCTGTTGGTGATACTCTGATCAAGTTCAGCCAGTTCCACGCCGGTGTTTTTCATTTTATCAGCGAGTTCGCTGATATTTCCTGCATTAGCGATTTTCTCACGAACAACATCCAGCTCCTCCTTGTTGCTGCTGATCGTCGCGGTCTTCGATTCGATCTGGGATTTCAGCTCGTCGGTGGCCTCCTGGATCGCGGTCTGTTCCTCGGTCTTGGCTGTCGCCTGGCTTTCGATTTCAGCGCGGTCGATCGGAAGTTGTTTCAATACCTCCTGACTCGCCTTGAGCTTGTCCTGGCTGATCGTGAGATTCTTTGCCGCATCGGCTCGGTTATCGATTTCCGTGGAAAGACGGGCTTTGTTTTTAACTGCGACGAATGCCGCAACTGCGAGGATAATTGCTGTGAAGATACCTAAAATGTTGGCCATGGGGTTTTGTAGAAGCTTGGGATTCCGGGTGTGGGAGAGAGACTAGGGGGATTTCCCCGGCGGCGGCAATGCCAAAGTGCCCAAAATTTCAAAAATGATTTTGAGCGCCCAAGCTTGACTTTACAAACCGCACTCCCACGCCAAGCGTCCCACGCCCTACGCATGAAGTCCATCCTCAGAGTATTCTCCTACCTCAAGCGCTATCCCAAGCTCGCCTCACTGCAACTCCTGTGCGCAATCGGCATGACTGCCGCGCTTTTTGTCTTCCCCACGGTTACCGGATATTCCGTTGATAAAATCCTCCCGGATCCAGCCCGGCATGGAGAATTCCCCTTCTGGGTAGGGATGGCGCTGCTCGCATTTTTCGCACGAGACGGACTGAACAGCGCCCGGATTTTCATCAACAACCATTTCGAGCAAAAGGTCATCTATGACATCCGCTCCGACCTCTACGGAAAAATCCAGACCCTGCCGTTGAACTGGTTCGATACGCGCAGGACGGGCGACGTGATGACACGGGTGGTAGAAGATGTCACGAACATGGAGCGCGTGCTGATCGATGGAGTCGAGCAAGGCGTGATCGCAGTCCTACAGGTGCTGGGGATCGGCATCTACCTCTACGTCCTCAACCCCTTCGTCGCCGGATGGGCTACGGTTCCCGTGCCACTTCTCGCGGTGGGTGCCTGGTATTATGCCACACACGGCCGGGACCGCTACCGCAACCAGCGCGAGGCAACTTCGGATCTGAACGCCCTTCTTCACGATAATATCGCCGGCATACGCCAGATCAAAAGTTACGCCGCGGAATCAGTGGAGCACACACGCTTCAACCGCGCCTCGGAGCACCTCCGCCAAACCAGCCTGCGCATGATGCGGTGGTGGGCGGTTTACTCACCGGGCATGTCGTTTGTGCGAATGATTGGCTACGTGCTGGTGCTGGGGGTCGGCGGTTCCCAAGTGATGGAAGGCTCACTGTCACCCGGTGAATTTGTCACCTTTCTGCTTTTCCTTTCACTCTTTTACGAACCCATCGACAGGCTGAATTCCCTTAACCAGATGCTCCTTTCCGGACGCGCCGCAGCGGACAGGGTTTTCGAAATCCTGGATGCGGATGAGGAAACCAACGCCACCTGCGGGGAGAAATTTTCCGGAAAAGTCAGAGGTCGGGTCGAATTCAAAAACGTCTCCTTCGGTTACCAGGACCAGCCGACCTTGCACGGGGTTTCGATCAGCGCGGAACCAGGCCAGACCATTGCCCTTGTCGGAACGACGGGTGCGGGAAAAACCACCGTCCTTTCCCTACTCGCACGCTTTTATGAAAAGGATTCCGGAAGCATACTGATGGACGGGCAGGAAATCGGAAACCTCGACAAAACCTCCCTCCGCAGCCAGCTCGCATACGTCACCCAGGAACCGTTCCTCTTCAACGGCACCGTCCGCGAAAACCTGGAACTCGCAAAACGCGGGGCGGAAGACGCGGAACTTTGGAAAGCGCTTGAAGCCGCGAACGGAGACAAGTTCGTGCGCGGACTCGACGAAGGACTGGACACCAATGTCGGGGAGCGCGGGGTGAAACTTTCCGGCGGGGAAAAGCAGCGGCTCTCCATCGCCCGCGCACTTTTGAAAGACGCTCCCATCCTTCTGTTGGACGAAGCCACCGCATCCGTCGATTCCGAAACGGAGCACCAGATCCAGGCGGCGCTCGACCGCCTCATGGAAAACCGCACCGCCTTCGTCATCGCCCACCGGCTCTCCACCATCCGGAACGCGGATCGGATTTACGTATTGGAAAAAGGCCGGGTCATCGAGCAAGGCACGCACATCGAGCTTCTCGCAAACGGGGGAAAATACGCGGAACTGAGCAAGCGGTCTTTCCTCACTGAGGAGTAGAGGCATTCCTGTCCCTACCATGCCCGGTCGGGACAGGAATGTCCCGACTCCTTAACGCAAAAAACGTCCGGAGAAATTCTCCGGACGTTTTTTTGAAGATTGGGATGAAGGGGCGACCGAAGATCGCCCCCACGTTGAATCAGCGGGAGTAAAGCTCGACGATGAGCTGCTCGTTGACCTGCGGGTCGATCTCGGAACGTTCCGGGATGCGGGACATGGTGCATTCCATTTTCTCTTTATCCACTTCCAGCCAATCCGAATTTGGAACGGCCTGCGTGAGATCGAGCATGCGAAGGGCGAGCTGCTGGGAGGATGGCTTTGCGCCAACCTTGATCTTGTCACCCGGCTTTACCTGGTAGCTGGCGATATCAACGCAATGGCCGTTCACAAGGACGTGACCGTGGTTGACCATCTGGCGTGCTGCCTGGCGGGAGTTGCCGAAGCCTGCGCGGAAGCAGACATTGTCGAGACGGCATTCCAGAAGCTGGAGCATGATCTCGCCAGTGATGCCACGGCGGCGGGCTGCTTCCTGGTAGTATCCGCGGAATTGCTTCTCGAGGACACCGTATTGGAAACGGAGCTTTTGCTTTTCACCGAGGGCGACGGAGTATTCCGACTTCTTCTTACGGCCTGCACGGACACCGTGCTGGCCTGGTGGGAAATTGCGGCGCTCCAGTGATTTGGAAGGACCGAAAAGGGCTACGCCGAAGCGGCGGGAGAGTTTGGTGCGGGGACCTGTATAACGTGCCATGATTCTTGGAAAGTTGGTGTCTAAAGTTTCGGATTAAACGCGGCGGGCTTTCTTAGGGCGGCAACCGTTGTGCGGGATTGGAGTAACGTCTTTGATCGAGAGGATTTCAAGACCGAGACCTTGGACAGCGCGGACAGCGGCTTCACGGCCGGAGCCTGGCCCCTTAACGCGGACATCTACTTCTTTCAGACCGTGACCCATGCCTTGGCGGCATGCGTCCTGGGAAACAACCTGCGCGGCGTATGCCGTGCTTTTCCGGGAACCTTTGAAGCCCATCTTGCCGGCACTTGACCAGCCGATGGAGTTGCCGTTGGGATCGGTCACGCTGACGAGGGTGTTGTTGAAAGTAGCCGTCACGTGAACTATTCCGCGGGCTACGTTCTTGGATCCCTTTGCCTTGTGGATCTTGATCTCTTCCTCGCCACCGCCGATTTCAGCGAAGATATCCTTCTTCTGCTCTTTCTTCGGAGTGCCGTCTGGATTGAGGGCGGGAGCCGCTGGTGCTTCACCAGCAGGAGCGGCTTTCTTTTCATCCGCTTTTTCGGCAGGAGCTTTCTCTGCCTTGGCAGGTGCTTCCTCCGTGTTTGCGGATGCTTCATCCTGCTTCGCTTCTGGAGCGGCGGCAGGGGTTTCGGGTTTGGCCTCGGCAGCGGGTTTCGCTACTTCTTCAGCTTCTGTGTTGTTTGTTTCTTCGGACATATGTCTGGATCTGGAAAGGAGAGCTTCAAACCCTCCTTAAAAAATTACTTCTTAACACCAACGGTCTTCTTCTTGCCCTTGCGGGTGCGTGCGTTGGTGCGTGTGCGCTGGCCGCGGACGGGGAGGCCGCGCTTGTGGCGGATACCGCGGTAGCAGTTGATGGAGGTAAGGCGCTTCAACTGGGAAGCACGCTCACGGCGGAGATCGCCTTCAACCATGATGGACTCGGCTTGGATCACTTGCGAGATCTTGACGAGCTGGTCTTCGGAAAGTTGACCGGTGCGGATATCCGGATCAATGCCGGCGTGTTCGAGAATGCGGCTGGCTGAAGAGCTGCCGATGCCGAACATGTAAGTGAGGGAAGCTTCGATGCGCTTCTCGTTGGGGATTTCGATGCCTAGAATGCGTGCCATTTGTTGCGGGAGTTCACGTGAAGCGGGGCGATCCGTAACTATCCGGAAGCCCCGCAGGGCGGGTGATTTAGCAGAAGCCCGGACACTGGCAAGCCGGAAATGGAAAAAATAATCATCCCAACCCGGATTTTTTATGAAAACTCCTCCCGCGCACCATAGTTTCATCTTCCCCGGCATCCCTTCTCGACAAACCCGGCATGCCCCCTAGTTTCTGCAAAGCATTACGATATCCATATGGACACCCACTCCACAGCACCCGAAGAAATCCCCGCCGAAGCCTCCATCGATGACATCGAGGAAGCCATCGAAGAAAAATCCTCTTTCCAGCTCCCACCGGACGACGTCGCCGCCATCGACGAACTCGGAAAAACCTTCGCCTCTTTCAAAGCCCAGCTCGCGAAAACCATCGTCGGCCAGGATGACGTCATCGAAAAACTCGCCATCTGCCTCTTCGCCCGCGGCCACGCCCTCCTCATGGGTGTCCCCGGCCTGGCGAAAACCCTCCTCGTCTCTTCCGTCGCCCAGACCTTCGACCTCTCCTTCAACCGCATCCAGTTCACCCCTGACCTCATGCCCGCTGACATCACCGGCACGGACATCATCCAGGAATCCGGCGTCGGCGGCAAACGCGAGTTCGAATTTGTCAAAGGCCCCGTCTTCGCAAACCTCGTCCTCGCGGACGAAATCAACCGCGCCCCTGCCAAAACCCAATCCGCCATGCTGGAAGCCATGGGCGAACAAAAGGTAACCGTTCTCGGAAAAACCTATCTACTAGAACCACCGTTTTTCGTCCTCGCCACCCAGAACCCCATCGAACAGGAAGGCACCTACCCGCTTCCGGAAGCCCAGCTCGACCGCTTCATGTTCCTCATCGAGGTGGAGTATCCTTCCGCAGAGGAGGAAAAACGCATCGCCCGCGAGACCACCGGAGCCGCCAAACACGCGCTTTCCAAACTCATCGACGGCGAAAAAATCATCGCCTTCCAGCACCTCGTCCGCCGCGTCCCGGTTCCCGACCACCTTTACGATTACGCAGTGGAAATCGTCCGCAAAACCCGCCCCGCACAACCCGAGTCCCCGCAGTGGATCAAGGACACCGTCGGCTGGGGAGCCGGCCCCGCGCCGTCCAATACCTCATCCTCGGCGCAAAAGCCCGCGCCGCCCTGCGCGGAAACTACATGGCCTCCCTCGAAGACCTCGCCGCCGTCGCCCCCGCCGTCCTCAACCACCGCGTCATCACCAACTTCGCCGCAGAATCCCAGGGCATGACCTCGAAGAAAATCATCCAGAAACTGATTTCCGAAATGGCTGATGCTTGAAAATCAAATCTCCCCATGGAAAAAACCATCCGAAAATTCACTTCCCACGAGGAAATGCGTCTCGCCCATATAGAGGGATGGCAGAACCTCGATCTCGCCACCCGTTTTTCCGAAGCATGGGGTCTGGTAATCACTTACCGGGAAATGCACGACATCCAGCCACATGAACCAAGACTTCAAAGAACTGTTACAAATATTCGCAGAGCTGGAAGTTGAGTATCTTGTCGCCGGAGGATACGCCGTCATCTTCCACACCCAGCCACGCTATACCAAGGATCTCGACCTTTGGATCAAACCTTCCCGGGAAAACGCCAGGCGTATCCAAAAAGCGTTCTTCAAATTCGGATTGCCCCTCGTGGAAGTAACCGCCACCGATTTTGAAAGCGAAGGCCTCCAGTTTTCCATCGGTGTCGAACCATGCTGCCTGGATTTCCTCACCACGATCCCCGGCCTCGTTTTCGAAACCGCTTGGAAGAACAGGGTCACGGACGAATCCCTCGGATTCCCCATCCATTACGTCGGCATGTTCGACATGAAATCCGCAAAAATTACCGCTGGAAGACTCGTCGATTTAGCCGACATCGAGGAACTTGAACGTGCGGAGAAAGTCAGAAGCCGCCAGTAGCCCCTCGAACAAGCGCCTCGTCCTTGAAGTTTAGAGTTTAAAATTTAAAGTTTCCATGTCCACCCACACTTTCATCGATTCCGACCTCCTCTCCCGTCTCGGCTCACTCCCCATCGAGTCCCGCGTCCCCATGATGGGAAACGTCGCGGGGAAACACCGCTCCCCCCACCGTGGCTCCTCCGTCGAGTTCGCGGAGTACCCGGAAATACGTCCCCGGAGACGATACCCGCCGCCTCGATTGGAAAGCCTTCGCCCGCTCCGACCGTTTCTACATCAAGGAATTCGAGGCCGATACCAACCTCCGCGCCTACTTCGTCATCGACGCCTCCGGCTCCATGAATTTCCACAGCCCCGGCCAGGACACGAAAATCGAATACGCCCGGAAAATCGCCGCATCACTCGCTTACCTTTTGGTCAACCAAGGCGATGCCGCAGGCCTCTCCATCTGCACCGACAAGCTCCACCTCGAAGTCCCGCCCTCCCGCCGCGCCGCGCACTTGGAGAGATTTTTCAGCACCATCGAGCAAGTCGAGCCATCCGGCACCACCGGCCTCATCCCCGCCCTCCACACCATCGCGGAAAAAATCGGCCAACGCGCTTTTGTAGTCATCCTCTCCGATTTTTTCACGGAAACCGAAGAACTCTCCGAAGCCCTCCAGCACCTCCGCTACCGCAAGCACGACATCTCCCTCTTCCACCTCATGGATCCCCAGGAAATCGGCTTCAACTTCGACCGCCCCCAGCGCTTTGTCGATCTCGAGGACGGCACCGCCATCGTCGCCGAGCCGAACCTTATCGCCGACGAATACCAGACCGCTCTCAAAGACTTCCTGAAAACCGTCCGCGAAAAAGCCCACGACGCCGCCGCCGACTACCAGCTGGTCACCACAGACACCCCCCTCGAGCCACTCCTCCGCGAGTTCCTCACCGCCCGCATTCCGAAGGCGAAGCACTAAGAACCTGTTTGAGATCTGGATTTGCTACCCGTCTGCCTGGCCAACGGCCTTTTCCATACCAGCATGGGGAAACTCCCCATGACCCGTTGATAGGGGCATCCGTTCTCTGAAGGAGAACTCCATATTCCAAGAATGCCTATGGGTTTCTCCTTCAGAGAATGAAAGGGAAACACCCCAAACATGGGCAATCTGCCCATGCTGGTATAGGACAGGCCGTTGGCCATAATGCCCAAGGATTGCCTTCCACTATTGGTTTGAAAGGATTCCAAACAGGTTCTCAGAAACTCCAATCTTGCCATTTCATCCGTTTCGTCCAAATTAGACAAAACAGATGAAAACGTTCACCGCAAACGAAACCAAACAGAACTTCGGCCAAGTCCTCGACAGCGCCCGCACCGCCCCCGTCACCATCACCAAACACGGCCGCCCGGAATTTGTTCTGACATCGAAGGACGATTATAGCTCGATGGTCGAATTGAAAAAAGAGAATCTTAAACGTGAGATACAGAAAGGGATAAACGCGTTCGATCGCGGTGAAGTATCAACCAAAACCGTCGCCGAAATAGCCGCTGATGCGATCCGAATCCATCGGGAGAAACAAGCCCGGTCGTGAGCAGTTATGTTCTAACGCTCCCCGCAAACGAGGATCTTCTGGAAATTCTCCAATACACTTTGGAGAAATGGAATGAGGAGCAGGTGGGGATATATGCTTCAAAACTTGAAAAAGCATTCCTCCAGCTTGCTGAAAATCCGTTCAAAATCGGTAGCAAGCCCGCCGGGAGCCACCCGCAAGGATGCCGTTTGTTCAAAGTGGCACATCACGTGATCGTATATCGGCCGGAACAAAATTATCTTCTGGTTTTAAGGATCCTCCACGAAGCCATGGACTTCCCCTCCCAACTGGAAACCGAAACTTTCGACTGAAATCCGCAGTCCATGGCAAACGAATTCACCAATCCCACCAAAGCAGCCATCTTCGCCCGCGACCGCGCGACCTGCTGCTTCTCCGGGGCGAATCTATGGCTACTCGACTCCCCGCTCCGCACTGGCTGGCAGGCCGACTGGGCGGATCACATCAAACCCCGCTCAAAAGGTGGCACCGCCGCAGCGGCAAACGGCGTCTGCGCCTCCCACACCTTCAATAGCAAAAAACGCAACAACACAGCCGACACAACCTATCTCTTCCGAAACGGCCACCCGACCTATCTCTACTACGATCTTTTCGGCACACCACCACCGGAAGCAGTTCAACGCCTGAAACGACTCGCGAGCCTGGAGATTCAGGACTGGTATTTCAACCGGGCGCTCAAAGACATTTTCAGTGCATTCGAGGAAAAATGTTGGAAGAACGGATACACGAGAACACCTAGATATTGGTTCACCGCCGCCTTCAACAGGCTGTTGGACTACCAAAAATTTCACGCCAAGGATGCTTCGCTTTCCTCTCTGGAACAGCGCGGCATTGTAATCCGTGCAACACCAGCACAGAAAATCCTCCTCTCCCTTCGCCGCGTAGAATCATTGGCGACCATGAAGCGCAACGTCCTTCAGCTTCACCCTTCCTACCGCGAGGATTCCCGAATCTGGTGGGAATACTTTTTCTCGGAGGGCGAAAAACATCGTCGCAAAGCTTACACTGCAGCCGAAAGGAGACAGTCCTCCATCAGTTCCGAAGTGTGGAAAACCATACAGGCGGATTTCGCGGTTCGTCATCCGGGCACCTGATTGTTTTTCTCAAAACCCAAAAACCTGATCTGAAACGAGAACTTCCCGCCTTTGCCATCGCCCATTCCGGCCAAACCTTTCAGTCTGCCCTTCACCGCGCGTGTAGCGAAGGCAAAGCACTGACCGCTTCAATAAGCACGCAAGTTCCATGAGCGGATGTTGGGAATGCCGGATTGCCCGTCATCCACCGTTGGGCTGACTCTGGCGTAAGCGAAGGAAACGCGACCCACTTGACCGGCTTCAGGCTGTGGAGGCTTTTTCCCTGCGGACAGCGGCGATCCGCGCCGGGGTCAGGCTGGCGATGGTTTCCGGATCGGTCTGGCCGGGGAGGCTGGTGAGAAGTTCGCGCAGGCAGGCTTCGACCGGAACGCCGTGTCTCCGGCAGTTTTCCACGAGGGTGCAGATCACTGCGGCGTTGTGACCCGCCTCTTTTGACCCGAAGAACAACCAGTTCTTGGCGCCGAGTCTGAGTGGACGCACGGCGTTCCCGGTGAGGTTGTTATCGGTCTCAAACCGCCCGCCCTCAAGATAACTTGCCAGACTTGCCGAATGCCCGAGTCCATGGAAAAGGCTTTTCCCATAGGGCTCGCCGGGCGTTGCCTGGCCTGCGCTACTTCCATCACTTCGCGGATGCGCCCGACGATGGCGGCACTGCAATGGGCGCGTTGGGAGTGCCGATGTATTGGTGTCGCGCCAGCCGCACGCAGGTCTGCTTCGATTCCGTACGGTTCTCCGGTGAGGCTGAGGATCAGTGCGGCGTCCGGATCCGGGCCGACGTCGAGGACTTCGACGAAGTTCCTGCGTATGTGCGCAAGGCGAGCGAGGAGCTTCACGAGCGGGTTGGTTTTGGCGTAGGTTTTGTAAACCACGTAGCCGTCGCACTGGATGTCTCTGGAAAATTTTTCACCTATGGTTTCGACAAGCTGGTCGCAACCCCGCCCGACTCCCCAACGGTAAAAGATGGCTCCTTGCGGATCGCTGGCGACCCACATGTATCCGCGCGACGCTTTTCCGCTACCCGCAACAAGATATCGCGCGGGAGTTTGATATTCGCCGCCGGGCACCCCCCTTCAGGGCATGTCGCGTTCGTTCCTGTCCATGTCGCTCCGCTCCATTCGTTGGCCCTCTCGCCCACATGAAGGCTTGTGCGATGGTCACTCCCCCGTCGCAAGTCCACGCGCTCACGGCATGCAGGTGGGAAGTTTCAGCCATTTGCGCAACCAGTCCTGGCGAAGCTCGGCGAACTCTTCCGTAAGCTCGTACGACCTGACCCCGCAGGGCAGGGCGGCAAAAGCGATGGGGAGGATTTCCCCGAAGTGGTGGAAGGTGTGGCCGTTGTCGCGAGGATCGGGGATGGAGGCGAATGTTTCGAAGCCGGCTGGAAAGCCGCCGTAGTAATCAGTCATGCCCGGATTTCTGGGCATTCAAGAAATCTGCACATGCCAGATGTGGCATACAGGACCGTTAGATTCGGCCAGAGGGCATTCTCCCTAATGTAGGCACCCTGTAAAAAACGTTAGAAAAGAATTCTTGGCAAAGCGGATCAGACAACTACGCTGCCTAAAGATAGATTTCTCCCGAAATTTCCAACAGAAATACAGCAATTCCACGATGAAGAAAAAATTAGACCTTACATTGAGCATATTTGTTTTGCCGATCTTAATTTCCTCCCTCTCCCTCGTCAGTTGCATGAGCCACGGGGCAAAGATCAGCTCTGCGGATATTCAAAAAATAAGGAAGGGCAAGACCACTCGGAATCAACTTATATCGATGTTCGGACAACCGACCTCCTCCCACCTCAATCCAGGAGGGACTGAAATCGTGCAATGGTGGTCTATAAATACGCAACTTAAACCCCAGGCGATGATACCACTTGTAGGATATCATTTGGGCGGACAAGAGACCACGCACAAGCAGCTACAGGTATTACTCGATTCTCATAAAATTGTTAGGGACTACTCATGGAATACACCAACGATGAGTAGCCGCCTTGGTTCAAGATGAAGGATTCCTATCCCTGTTCGGCTGCCATGCGCGAGGCAGCCCGATCATCGGCTTCCCCTCCGCCGTAGGAACCCACCTCACCCCGGAACCCCACGACATGCGCGAGTCTTTCAACCCCCTTAACCCCCTACCGCCTTTGCCGCCGCACTGGTCGAATGCGGCCGGGGAGGCGATGTGTAGGCGCGGCCATGGTATGAAAAAGAACGAAATTTTCTTCCGATTAATCACGAGAAACCTCCGGCTACTTGCTGAAATACCCTGTGGGGCACACCGTCCCGCCAGGATAGAAAGAACCGGATTTCAAAAAACTCGACGCGCAGCAGTTTAGTTCTGGAAATCGAGGCTGAGGTGCGGGATACCGCCTCCGCGCCTCTCGGTGGCCTTCTTCACTCGCTCGCCAAGTGCCTCACCAGAAGGATTTTAAGATACGTGCGCAGCCTGCCTTTTTCCTGGTCCGCGTTTCTGAGGGCGTCCTTTGGGAAAGCAACTCGAGGAATCCCTGCACGACGTCTTCCGAATCAGCCGCGTCACATCCCGTTGACCTCACACTGCAGTAGAGCGGCTTTCAGTAGAGCACACGGATGTCTTAAAGCGCCAGCCTTGCTTCATCATCCTCTCCCCCCCGGTGGCCAGGTTCAATAGGATCTCGTTGGTGGATTGGAATTGTCCGCTGCCTCTGTTCGCATTCACAATAATCCCTTGAATCCTACAACTCCTCCAGCAACTGCCCGTGTATTCCCCCAAAGCCTCCGTTGGAGAGAACGGCGACCACGTCCCCGGGTTTTGCTTCGGCTTTCACTTGGGCGATGATGGCTGCGTTGTCCGCAAGGTAAAAACCTTTGCCCCCGCCGGTGGCAATATCTGCTGAGAGTTTCACGGGATCCAACCTGTCGTTTTCCGGGATTTTGTGGAGATCCGGGATGGCGGCGACTATGGCGAAATCCGCGAGCGCCAGGGCTTCGGCGAGTTCCTTTTGGAAGACGGCGCGGCGGGTGGTGTTCGAGCGCGGCTCGAAGAGCACCCAGAGGCGGGAGTCCGGATATTTCTGGCGTATGCTCTGGACGGCCAGGCGGATGGCCGTGGGGTGGTGGGCGAAATCGTCGATGACCCTGATCCCGTTTTTCTCGCCTTTGAGTTCCTGGCGGCGTGCGATGCCTTCGAAGGCGAGGAGACCTTCGCGGATCTCTTTAGCGGAAAGCCCGCCAAACGTCGCTGCGGCGGTGGCCATGGCAGCGTTGCGGACATTGAACTCGCCTGTCATGGGAACGGTGTAATCCTCCCCCTCCAGGGTAAACGAACTACTAGATTTATCGTATTTCACGCCGGTTATGCGGAGGGAGTTGCTTTCCCCGAGACCGATAGTGCGAACCGGGCAGGGAGCTTTTTCGGAAACATCGAGGCAGTGCCGCTCATCGCCATTTACGAAAGCCACGCCATTGCGGGGCACGACGTTGAGGAGACGTTTGAAGCTGAGTTTGATCTCCTCGATGTCATTGTAGATATCGGCGTGGTCGAACTCGATGTTGTTCACCACCACGCATTCCGGCAGGTAATGGAGAAACTTGGAACGTTTGTCGAAAAAGGCGGTGTCGTATTCGTCACCCTCCAAGACGTTGAATTCGGAGTTGGGGAAACGTGCTCCGCGACCAAGGTTTTTCGGAAGACCGCCTATCATGAAGCCGGGATCACGCCCGGCGTGGGTGAAGAGCCACGCAAGAATCGAGGAGGTCGTGGTTTTCCCATGCGTCCCGCTGACGACGAAGTTCCTCTTCCCTCGCAGGAAATGGTCTTTCATCACCTCTGGAAGGGAATGGTAGAGAAGCTTGCGGTCGAGCGCGGCCTCGGCTTCGGGGTTTCCGCGTGAGATTGCGTTTCCGATGACGACCACATCCGCGCCTTCAGGAATATTTTTCTCGTGGTATCCCTCGGCGATCTCGATGCCCTCTCCACGGAGGAAATCCGACATGGGCGGATAGACATTCGTGTCACTTCCGGTGACGGTGAATCCCCGCCGTTTCATCGCCGCCGCCACTGCGCCCATTGCCGTTCCGCAAACGCCTGTAAAATGAAAATGAGATTTCCCTGACATAAAAATTTCCTAGAAAGTCGGTGCCGCTACCGTCGCATTGTCCCGTTCCTCGTTCCGGCGGCGCATGATCCTATCCGCCATTTCCGTGACCATCTGCCGAAGCAGCAGCCACAGGTGGGAGCCCTCGCGGTAGTCGGCAGGGGCGATGTGTTTTACGCGACCGGCATGGGTGCAGAGGTCGAAGCATTTCCGGAAGGATTTCCCTGTCTCGTCGAGCGGATTATATACCGCTATCCCATGGCCGCCGTTGCGGTTCACCACGGTGAAGCAGGGCACATCGGTGGGGCCATCGCCGACATAGACCATGTTTTCGAAAGGAATCGGGCGTTGCTCGGGGGGCATGTGGTCGTTCACGTCCTGATCGTAGCGGAGCATGCCCTTATTGATGCGGAAAAGGAACTGGGTCTTGGTGGTGTGTGAGATCACCCGTTTCGGAAAGCTGATCAGACCCTCTGCATCCTCCCCGAATTCGCAGCCGAACATTTCCTTCACGTATGGCTTGAGCCGCGAGCCATCAAGCAGCGCTTTCAGCCCCGAGGAAATGATGTAGTGCTCCACCTTGATCCCGGCGATTTCGTGCTCCGGTCTCAGCGCGGCCTTCGGCAGATCCTCGAAAAGCTCGGGAAGCCCGGGGAAAAACGACAGCCCGGCACCCAGATCGGAGAGCATCCGGTTGGTCACCCTGTCCATGCCGAGGTAATCCAGCAGGCATTTCATATAAGCCAGCTCGCCATCCCACTTCTGCTCGTGGACAAGGGAGTTGCATTTTTTCCAAAATTGTGCCGGATCGATACCGAACTTCGGGAACAACACATCATCCTGCATGTATTTGGAACTCAGCGTCTGGTCGTAGTCATACACCAGGGCGATCGTGTTTTGCGGGGCGGCCATGTCGGAAACAGAAGGAACCAAGCTCGCGCCATCCCGACAAGACGCAATTTTTTTTTGAAAACGGTTTGAAAGCGGATTGGAAAACCCGAAATTGACCGGTATCCATCACCGGTATATACTCCCACCATGACAACAGCAAAAGTTTTTCCAAACGGACGCAGCCAAGCGGTGCGACTGCCCAAGGAATTCCGCTTCGATGCCGATGAAGTCTATATAACCAGGATGGGATCTGCGGTTGTCCTGATGCCTAAGGAAAAGTCGTGGGACATTCTTTTCTCGGCAGCCGACGGCTTCACGGACGATTTTATGGAGGAAAGACAGCAACCTCCCGCACAAGACCGCGATCTGGATTTCTGATGAAATATTTGCTAGACACCTGCATCTGCGTCTCCCTGATCCGGCGGAAGTCGCGGACTCTCCGGGAGAAAATTGAAACCTGTGGAATTGGTGATCTCGGAATTTCCTCAATCACGGCAGCGGAACTGAGATACGGTGCGGACAAAAGCTCCAACCCGGTGAAGAACCACGCCCAATTGGAACATCTGTTTTTGACTTTGCCGATGCTGCCTTTTGATGCCCCCGCTACATTGCATTACGGGGACATCAGGGCGGAACTTGAGCGAAAGGGCATCCCAATCGGCCCCATGGATTTTCTCATCGCAGCCCACGCCCGCTCTAGCGATTTAGTCCTCGTCACAACGAACTTGGGCGAGTTCGAAAGGGTACCCGGACTGACCGTGGAAGCATGGACATGACAGCAGAGAGCAGTTTTTCCAAAAATTCTCACATTGCCGCATTGACAACCGCACCGCTCTACCTAAAGTCCCGCCCCCGCGCCCCTTCAGGCACGCAATTTTTTACCACCAACCTGTCATGAGCTTCCGTACATACCAGCCCTCCAAGCGCACGCGCAAACAACAACATGGTTTCCGTGCCCGCATGGCCACCAAGGCAGGCCGCGATTGCATCAAACGCCGCCGTCAGAAAGGCCGCAAGCGCCTCATTCCCAAGGGCGCTGAGATCCACTTCAAGCGCCACATCACACAGCACGGCACCTGATTGGAGCGCGGACTTCAGTCCGCAGGCATCGCACTCCCATGAAATTTCCTCGGAAGTGCAGTATCACCCAGCACGCGGATTTCGTCCGCATCCGAAAAACCGGCCAGGCGAAAGCAGGCCGGTTTGTCATTTTGACAACGCTGGCCGATCCCTCCCTGACATCCGTCAACGCTGCATTTATCACCAGCAAGCGCGCTTCCAAGAAAGCCCACGAGCGCAACCTTCTCCGCCGCCGTTTCCGCAGCTATTTGCAAAAGCACGCCCCGGAATTCATCGATCAGAAGCGCTACCTCGTAACCATCGCCCGTGCGGATGCGAAAAACGCAACCAACGCCGAACTCGAAGCCGACTGGCACCGGCAGGCACGCCGCCTGAAACTCTTCGGTGAAAGCCACCCGCCAAGTATGCCCGGACCACCACGCCATACTTGACCCCCGCGCCGCCACCGCCTAAGCACCCCTCCCCGTCCCACAAATCGGACGGCCTTTTCAAACCATTTTCCCCACCTCCATGTACGACCGTAAAACCTGGATCATCCTCGCCATCTGCGGCGTGCTCATCGCGCTCAGCATGCACTTCTCTGCGCAAAGGGCGGCTTACGAGAGAGCGAATGCGCCTGTTACCGAAGAAATCGTCGAGCCGGTATCCGCCGCCGAGATCATCTCGCCCGAAGCTGGCTTAACAGTGGAAACCCCGCCCCCGCCAACCTCCGAGGAAACCGTCGTCCTCGAAAACGACAAGGTCGCCTTCACCCTCTCCAACATCGGCGGCGGCATCAAATACGCCGAACTCAAGGAGCAAAAAAACGTCGCGGAAACTTCGAACGTCCGCATCAACAAAAGCGGCCCGCCCCATCGCCGGACTCGTAGGCCCCGGTGAAGTCCTCGAAAACGCCTCCTATGCCTACAAGGCAGACCAGTCGGAGGCAGGAAAGACCGCCGTTTTCATCGCCAAGCTTCCCACAGGTATCATCGCGAAAAAAACCTTCTCCCTCGAAACATCCGAAATCCCGGGAGCCGAGTATTTCCTGAACCTCACCCTGGAGTTACAAAATGAGACCGAGCTGAACTTCGATCTCTCCCAATACGATCTTTTCCTCGGCTCCGCCGCACCCCTCCACCAAAAAGAGCGCTCCGATCTCACCGGCTTCTTCTGGTATTCGTCTGGCGACATCCATTTCAAATCCGCCAATTCCTTCAAAGGCGGCATGATGGGATTCGGCTCCGACAAATACTACCTGGACAGTCCTTCCGATTTGGAAATCACCTACGCCGGTGTGTCCGACCAGTTTTTCACCACGGTCATCCGCCCCGAAAAACCCGCCTTCACCCGCGTTTGGGGCAAGCCGACACCCATCACCCTCGAGCCAAATGCCAAAAGCCTCACCTCCGTGCGCGGCGGCCTTTCCCTCCCTGCCGTATCACTGGCACCCGGCGTGCCGATGACCCTCAATTACAGCATCTTCATCGGCCCCAAGAACAACACGATGCTCCGCAAGCTGGACAACGCCGAAGGCACCGGCGGGGGCTGGGGCGACATGATGCAATACGGCTGGTTCTGGTGGGTCTCACGCCCGCTCAACTTCATCCTCAACAACCTCCACATCGGCCTCAACCACCTCTCCACCACCCAATCATGGGGTCTCGCCGTTATCTGCCTCACCATCATCGTCCGCATCTTCATCTGGCCGCTTCATGCGAAATCGACCCGCTCGATGAAACGCATGTCCAAGCTCCAGCCAATCATGAAGGAGCTGAAGGAGAAATATCCTGACGATCCCAACAAGCTCAACACCGAGATGATGGGCCTCTACCGGAAATACGGGATCAACCCCCTCGGTGGCTGCCTTCCAATGTTCATCCAGATCCCCATCTTCTTCGGTTTCTTCAAAATGCTCAACTCCGCCGTCGAGCTGCGCGACCAGCCCTTCCTCTGGGTCAACGACCTCTCCCAGCCGGATACCGTCGGCTACCTCATGGGCCTGCCCATCAACCTCCTGCCAATCGTCATGGCCGGCACCAGCGCCATCCAGATGGCCATGATGCCCAAGACCGGCGACAAAATGCAGCAGCGCATCATGCTCTTCATGCCGCTGATGTTCTTCTTCTTCTGCTACAACTACGCCTCCGCCCTGGCACTCTACTGGACTACCCAAAACATATTCTCCATCGGCCAGACCTACCTCATGAACAAAATCCCCGAGCCGGAACTCAAAATCCGCAAGGACGGCGGGAAAAAATCATGGGTTCAGCGCATGGCCGAGAAACAGGCGGAAATGCAGAAGCTCCAGCAGCAGCGCGGCAAGGGCGGAGCCAACATGCGCAACGTCACGCCCGACAAGCCAAAGAAAAAAGGCCCGCCCCGCACTGGCGGGAAGTGAACGTGGCGGCGATCTTCGGTCGCCGCCCGTAGCTGGGGCTGAATCGCCAGCCACGAATCATGCCAGCCCGTTCAGCAGCCTAACCAGACTCCGCCCCACCGCATAAGCCAGATTCACCGGCACAGCATTCCCAATCTGCTTATAACGGCTACTCAGCGACCCACAGAACTCCCACTCATCCGGGAAGGTCTGAACACGAGCATACTCTCTAACAGTTAGCGGCCTCGTCTCCTGTGGATGGCACCGTTCCGTCTGCTTCTGTGCAGGCGAGCAGGTCAAGGTCAGACTGGGTTCATCCCATGAAAGCCGTCTCGCCATCCCCGTCTTTCCGCCACCCAAGTAATAACTGCGGAGCATGTATTCCTTCTGCACATCCTCCGGCAGATCCCTCCAATATCCTCCTTGGGGAACCATGCTCAGGATCTCTTTTTTCCTCGTCGGATACACCTGTCCATCGGATTTCGGAACATTCTTCGGAAAGAGCGTACCTTTCTTCAAAGCATCCCTCATCGTCATGATGCGATTGAAAGGCGAAGGCCATTGAAACTCCGTTTCTCCAGCAAGATCATTCCGGACGGCAACTAGCAGAAGCCTCTCCCGCTTCTGCGGCACCTGATAAAAAACAGCTTTCAGCACCTTCGGTTCCACCAACGTGTAACCAAGTTCAGCGACTACAGCCTTGATAGCCTCCAGCGTCCTCCCGTCCTCGTGGTTCAAAAGTCCCCGCACATTTTCTCCAACCAACACCCGTGGCCGGATCTCCTTAACCGCCCGGGCAAACTCGAAGAAAAGCGTCCCCCGCGTATCCTCGAACCCCATCTTCTTCCCCGCATAGGAAAACGCCTGGCAAGGAAACCCCCCTGCTACGACATCAACCTTCCCCCGGTATGGCTTGAAATCGATTTTCCCGATATCACCTTCCACGACATTCCACCCAGACCTGTTTTTCTTCAACGTCTGGCACGCCGCTTTATCGATTTCATTGAGCAGCACGCTCTTGAATCCGGCCTTCTCCAGACCCAGCGCCATACCACCACAGCCGGCGAACAATTCCACCATGGTAAAATCGCGGATCGGAGTGGTTCTCAGCTCCTCCTCCCACCTGCCTCCGGACATGAGTTGAACGGCCTCCAGATGCTCAACCTGGCTGTGGGTGTAAACCTTCCCGGCTTTCCCCTCCACCTTCCCTAGTTTCAAATTTCCGTTCTTATCCCAGCGCCTAAGCGTTTCCTTGGAAACACCGAGCACATCAGCAAGCTCCGGAACCGTGTAAGTCTTTTCTCTTTCTTTTACTTCCATGGTTACAATTTTAGTAACCATGTGGATTCCGACAAGCTTTTATCTCAACCGTAGGCGTCTTTGAAATATTTGCTGATATTGATTCTGTCCTCCGCGCTGAAAGCTTTCCAGTCGGGAGAGATATTCGCCTCTTTGTTGATATCTTCGACTACGGTTGGCAGCACTGAGTGGAGCTGGTGGAGACCATCTGGGATTCGGGTAGCTAGTTCGAAAAAGCAAGCACCATCAATAATCCTCACGGATTCGAGACTCTTAGGTTGGGCGCCAGTCTTATTGTTCGAGGGGACAAAAGGTCTGTCCTTCCCACCCGGTTTCTTCGGAATCATTGTCACGAAGAATGCAGTGTAACCGTAAAACCTGCTGTTCTTCGTTTAGACAGCGCCAGCAAGATCATTGTATACATCAATGAGTTTCGATCCAGTGACGGTGTTGTGCTTATTTTTGATTTCAGCGATAATCTTCAGATCGCTGTTCCAGACATCGAACACTCCTTCATTTTTCAGATCGTCCCATCCATCAATACTGGCGATGATATTCTGATGAAATTTGCCTAGTCCGTTCGAAAGTGTTTTCTGAGACTGACGTTGTAGCTCTGATGTCTTCCAATCGGAATGCCCTACATTGAAAGCACTCATCTCGAAAATTGGAGAAAACGGATCGATCACATTTTTCGCGAAATGCTTGGATGCGCTTATTCTCGCCTGGTAGGCTAATTCGAGCAAATGCTTTGTGTGCTGGATCAGCTTCTCATCGGATATGTAGCTTAGATAAGACATCGGGTATTTCGGACTCTCAAAACATATTTAAAAGGCTCGACGACAAGTCCAGCAAATAGAACGTAGACTCCTTTATCAAAGAATCCCACCCGGCTTGTAAGCCGCAGCCTCAGGCCATTTCCCCTCCACCACTTTTACTGCCTCCGAGAAAAACTTCACCTGCGCCCTCGCAGTCCCCACCTCCCTATCCCCCTTTTTCAAAATCGCGCCCAGCTCCTCACGGGAAAGCTCCAGCCTTCCATCTTCCGCCAGCCTATCCAGCAAATCGTTCTTCTCCACCACACCCGTCCGCATATCCGCCACCGTCGCAACCGCGTGCTCCTTGATCACCTTGTGCGCCGTCTCCCGGCCTACCCCGCGTTTCACCACCTCCATCATCACCGTAGTGGTCATCAGGAAAGGCAGATAGCGGGCAGTCTCCGCAGCGATCACCGCCTCATAGGCATCCATCTGATCGAGAATCGTCAGGTAAGTCTCAAACATCCCGTCCAGCGCGAAAAACGCATCCGGCAGCATCACCCGCCTCACCACCGAGCAACTCACATCCCCCTCGTTCCACTGATCGCCAGCCAGCCCCGCAGCCATCGCCAGATAGCCTTTCAGGATCACGTGGAAACCGTTCACCCGCTCACAGGAACGCGAATTCATCTTGTGCGGCATCGCGCTCGATCCCGTCTGCCCCGGTGCGAATCCCTCGCTCGCAGTCTCATTCCCCGCCATCAGCCGAAGCGTTTTACAAAACGAAGAAGGCCCGCTCGCAAGCTCCGTAAGAATCGAAACCACCCGCAGGTCCAGCGACCTGGGATACACCTGGCCCACATTGCTCCACTGCTCCGGGATGCCCAGATGCTTCACCACCCGCTTCTCCAGCTCCGCAACCTTATCCGCATCCCCATCGAAAAGCGAAAGCTGATCCATCTGCGTTCCCACCGCACCTTTCAAACCACGCACCGCATAAGATGCTATCACACCCTCCAGCGCCCCCAGTCCGGAAAGCAGCTCCTCCCCAAACATCGCAATCCGTTTCCCCAAAGTCGTCGGCTGCGCCGCCACATTGTGCGTCCGCGCAGTCAGCACCACCCCGTCCCACTGCTCCGCCCGCTCACGCATCCTACGGAGGGTCGCCACGCATTTTTCACGAATCACCAGCAGTCCGCGGAAAACCTGGAGCTGCTCCACATTTTCCGTCAAATCCCTGGATGTTAGCCCCTTGTGGATTTCCTGAAAGCCGGAGAGATCGTTAAACTCCTCAATCCGCGCCTTCACATCGTGCCTCGTTACCCGCTCCCGCGCCATGATGGAAGCCACGTCCACCTGATCCTTCACGCCCTCATAAGCAGCGATCGCCTCAGCGGAAATTTCCAGACCCAGATCCTTCTGCGCCTTCATCACCGCGATCCAATACTCCCTCTCTAGCACGATGCGCCCTTCGGCGGACCAGATGTCATTCATACCGGCGGAGGAATATCTTTCTGCGAGAACGTTTGGAATCATGCCGGATACAAGCCCCGACTTACCCGCACGTGTCCAACAAAAAACCTCAAGCTTCCTTTTTCCAAGTCTTCACCGGCCTCGATTTCAAAACCGGCAGATGGTGGGGCATGAACTTCGAGAAAAGGTGGACAATGGGATACGCGAGAAATGCGAAGAGAATTCCGGAAGCCATCATCCCCAATAGAAAACTTGCTGCATTCAGATCTTCAGGCAGCGCGACCCCCAGCGTACTACTCATCCACTCCCCGGGTTTCGTCTTCGTATAGAAATTTTCCCATGATTCCGGGATCTGTATCGCCGAATTCACAAGAAACTCGGGCATCGGGAAGCCTAACTTGTCTCGCATCCACTCCCCCAATACTTCCTGCCCCACCCAGATCGGAATATGCGTCACCATGTTCGAGACCCAGCAGCCTGCAATTGCGAAAGGAATGTTCCCACGGAATCTCATCGCAGTCAGAGCCGCCGCGATCATCTGGAAAGGCATCGCCATCATCGAAAAGAAAAAGCCCACAGCCAACCCGGACGCCACCGTATCCCGGCAAGGTTTCCACAACTGCTTGTCGAAAAGCGGCCTCGTCAGCTTTTGCCACCAGGCCCTGTGCCTCAGCCTCTTATGCCGCAGCATACGGTAGCTCCGCTTAACCAGTTTCAAATACCGCCGCTTCATATCTCCTTCGTCGCGCACACCCTCGCACCCCAGCCCCACCATTCAACCCGCAAAGTTCCAAATCTCAAATCTCAAATCTCAAATCTCAAATCTCAAATCTCAAATCTCAAATCTCAAATCTCAAATCTCAAATCTCAAATCTCAAATCTCAAATCTCAAAGAACCCAAGACCCAAGACCCAAGACCCAAGACCCAAGACCCAAGACCCAGCTCCCAACTCTCTCCCCTTCCGTGTATTCCGTGCCTTCCGTGGTCAAACTTCTTTCCCAAGTCCCAAGTCTTCCACTTCTCACTGATCACTCGGCACTCGGCACTCTTCCCCAAAACCCAAGTCTTCCCTTCGATGTTCAGCGTTGGATGTTCAATGTTCGACGTTCATCACCCAAGCCTTGCCACCCCGCACCTGAAAACCCACCATCCCGCCCGGAAAGAATCATCTTATGGAAATCTGGCAAGCCATCCTCCTCGGCCTCATCGAAGGCATCACCGAATACCTCCCCGTCTCCTCCACCGGCCACCTCATCGTCGCCCAGCGGCTCATGCACATCGGCACCACCACGGAAACAGACAAACTGGCCGCCGACTGTTTCGCCATCTGCATCCAGGGCGGAGCCATCCTCGCCGTGCTCGGCCTCTACTACAAACACGTCATCAAGATGATCAAAGGCGTCTTCGGCCAGGATCCCGAAGGACTCAAACTCGCCATCGCCGTCATCGTAGGCTTCCTTCCCGCCGCAGTCTTCGGCGTCCTCCTCAACGACATCATCGAGGAAAAACTCTTCGGCCTCTGGCCCGTAATATTCGCGTGGATCGTCGGCGGATTCGCCATCCTCTGGACTGTCAGCTACCGCCGGAAAAATCCCCCGCGCGGAAACGGCCGGGACATCCTCAAGCTCGCCTGGCAATCCGCCCTCTTCATCGGCCTCCTCCAATGCGTGGCCATGTGGCCCGGCACCTCCAGATCCCTCATGACCATTTGCGGAGGCCTCATCGTCGGGCTCTCCATCAAATCCGCCGTCGAGTATTCCTTCCTCCTCGGCGTGGTCACCCTCACCGCCGCCACAGCCAAAAAAGCCATCTGGAAAATCGAAGGAGCCGGCCCCGCATACGATGTCTGGGGCGGAGGATCGAAACTCATGTGGGAAACCTACGGCCCCGTCCCCCTCATCATCGGCATCCTCGCCGCCACCATCTCCGCCGCCTTCGCCGTGAAATGGCTGGTAAAATACCTCCAGTCCCACGGCCTCCAGATCTTCGGCTACTACCGCATCGCCCTAGGCATCATCATAGCCGCCCTCCTCCTAACCAACACCCTCGAACCATAGTCTTCTCTTCTCTTCCCTTCGATGTTCGACGTTCTTTCTTCCCCAAAACTCCCGTCTTCAAAACTTGTTTTTAGGCTCACCCGCCCTACACTAATTCCCTGATGCCAATGACCATGCACATGTCAGCCGCCGAAACGCTGACCCTTTGGAACGACCGGGAATTCCTCGACTGGTTGGTTCCCGGAGTGCATGCCGATCTGATCGACGGCGAAAAATTCATGCACTCCCCTGTAAACTTCAAACACGCCCGCCTACTCAATTTCCTGGATCGCCTGATGGGTTCCTACATCGAGAGCCACGAACTCGGCGAGCTCCACCGGGAGGTCGTCGCCGTCCGCCTCAGCTCCCGGAATGTCTTTCTACCGGATCTCAGCTACTTCACCCCAGAGCAGGTCGCCCTGCTGGAGCCTTCCCACGCGCCGTTCGCCCCTACCCTCGTAGTCGAGGCCCTATCCCCAAGAACGGCCGACCGGGATGTCGGCCCAAGTTCGCCGCCTACGAGGAACACGGCGTGCAGGAATACTGGATTCTCGATCCGCAGACCCTCGCCCACCGCTTCTACCGCCGCGAGGGCGAACTGCTGGTTGAGTTCGGCACCGGTGAGGAAATCATCCACAGCCCCAGCCTCCCGGGCTTTTTCCTCCGCCGCGAATGGCTCGATCCCGAGTCACTCCCCCTGATCGCAACCGCGTTAGCGGAGCTTGCCCCGCCCCGCTAAGCCTTCCGTTTCCCATCCAGAATCCTAAAGAGTCGGGACATTCCTGTCCCGACAACCCAAGTCTTCCTTGAGGTTTAAAGTTTAAAATTTAAAGTTTCATGCACCCCTACCTATCCCCAGACTTCGAAATCCGCTGGTTCACCCTCACCCCGGAAACTATCGTCCCCTCCATCCGCCACGCCTTGGAGGAAGCAAAAGCATCCGTGGAAAAAATCTCCACCCAGCCCGCCACCCAGGCCACCTACGAATCCAGCTTCCTAGCCTTAGAAAAATCCACCGAAACCCTCTCCCACGGCTGGGGCCGCCTCCATCACCTCGATTCCGTTTCAGACAACCCAGCCCAGCGCGAAGCCCTCAACACACTTCTCCCCGAGGTCACCGACTTCTACTCCTCCCTCTCCCTCAACCCCCGCCTCTTCAACGTCCTAAACACCGTCGCGGAAAGCAATGAAACCGATTCCCTCACCGACATCCAAAACCGCCACATCGAGGAAACAATAGAGGATTTCAAAAACTCCGGAGCCGCCCTCCCGGATGACAGGAAAGAGCGCATAGCAGCCATCGATTCCGAACTCTCCCTCCTCACAAAAGAGTTTTCCGAGCACGTCCTCGATTCCACAAACGCCTGGGATCTCGTCATCACCGACAAGGAAAAGCTAGCCGGACTCCCCGATTCCGCCATCGCCGCAGCCGCCGCCAACGCGAAGTCCAAAGACCTCCCGGAAGGCTCCTACCGCTTCACCCTCCACTTCCCATCCATGTATCCCGTCATGCAACACGCCCACGACGAGGATCTCCGCAAAACCGTCTGGAAAGCCTCCTCCGAAATCGCAGCGGAAGAACCCTACGACAATTCCGGCCTAGTCTGGAAAATTCTAAAACTCCGCCAGGAAAAAGCGGAAATCCTAGGCCATCTCAACTTCGGCGACCTCACCCTCCAGCGCCGCATGGCCCGCAACGGCCGCGCCGCCCTCACCTTCGTAGAGCAACTCCACGACCGCATCAAAGACCGTTTCCTCGAAGAAATGGAACGACTCGCCCGATACAAAGCCAGAAAGGAACCGCGATTTGGAAATCGCGACAACCCCAGCACCCAACCCAAGACAAAAGAATCCGATCCGCGTATATCCGCGTCAATCCGTGGTTCCTCTTCCCCCCAACCCGAGCCCCTGGAACCCTGGGAAACCGCCTACTACGCCGAAATGCAGCGAAAAGAATCCTTCGCCATAGACGACGAACTCCTCCGCCCTTACTTCCCCGTAAAAGGCGTCATGGACGGCATGTTCACCATCGCCCAAAAGATCTTCGGCATCACCATCACCCAAAAGGAAACAGTCCACAATCCGCAATCCCCAATCCCCAATCCACAATCCCGCCCCCCTGTCGAAACCTGGCACCCGGAAGCCACCTTCTACGAAATCCACGATTCAAAATCTGCACAACACCTCGGCTCCTTCTACGCCGACTGGCACCCGCGCGAGACCAAACGCGGCGGTGCCTGGATGAACTCCCTCCACACCGGCGAGCAGGGCGAACCCCACCTCGGCCTCATCATCGGCAACATGTCCCCGCCCGTCGGCGACACCCCCGCCCTCCTCACCCACCGCGAGGTCGAAACCATCTTCCACGAGTTTGGCCACCTGCTCCACGGCCTCCTCTCCGACGTCCCCGTCAAATCGTTGGCAGGCACCAGCGTCGCCTGGGATTTCGTAGAACTCCCCTCCCAGATCATGGAGAACTTCTGTTGGGAAAGGGAAAGCCTCGACCTCTTCGCCCGCCACTACCAGACCGGCGAGCCCATCCCCGAAGACCTTTTCGAGAAAATGGTCGCCGCGAAAAACTACATGTCCGCCAGCGCCTTCATGCGCCAGCTCTCCCTCGCAAAGCTCGACCTCGAACTCCACACCAACCTCGCGAAATACGTGGATCGCGACCTCGACGAAGTGGACCGCGAAATCCTCGCCGACTACCGCGCCCCCGTGAAAACCGAATCCCCCTCCATGATACGCCGCTTCGGCCACCTCTTCAGCTCCCCCACCGGTTACGCCGCAGGTTATTACTCCTACAAGTGGGCGGAAGTCCTCGATGCCGATGCCTTCACCCGCTTCCAGGCAGAAGGCATCCTAAACGAGTCAACGGGAATGGATTTCCGCGAACAAATCCTCAGCAAAGGCAACTCCGCCCCCGCCGAAGTCCTCTACGAAAACTTCATGTCCCGCCCCGCCGACCCCCTCCCCCTCCTAACCCGAGCCGGCCTCGCCTAACCGTGGGGGCGATCTTCGGTCGCCCCTTCCCCTCCAAAGGATCATCACAAGGACGCGAAGTCGCAAAGCCAGTCCGATGAATCAAGAATTTCAACTACAGAGAACGCAAAGAACACAGAGGCAAATCCTTCCTAAGATTTCCCACCGCAGCGCTCGAAATCCAAATTCATTCGCGTAAATCCGCGTCTTTATGCCCTTGGGTGCATTCGCGGTTAAAAAAATCTCTGCCCAAGAGTTTTCGCACCTTAGCGGTTCTACCCCTTCCTAGCATCCCACTTCCATGAAAAAGCCCGCCAAATCCAGTATCGAAGTCCGGGGAACCTTGGTGAACATCGTCAGTCGAAACGATCAGGACTACATCTCCCTTACCGACATAGCCCGTTTCCGAAATCCGGAAGCTACGGACGATCTCATCCGAAATTGGCTACGCAACCGCAACACCATTGAATTTCTTGGAATATGGGAACAACTCCACAATCCCGATTTTAATCCCGTCGAATTCGACGGGATTAAAATGCAAGCCGGACTCAACAGTTTCGCACTAACTCCTAAACAATGGATCGAGCGCACCGATGCCACCGGCATCACGTCAAAAGCCGGGCGCTACGGCGGCACCTACGCCCATAAAGACATCGCCTTTGAATTCGCATCCTGGATCTCGGTCGAGTTCAAACTCTACCTGATAAAGGAATTCCAACGTCTCAAAGACGAAGAAACCGACCGCCTGAAGCTCGATTGGAATCTCCAGCGAACCCTCTCAAAAATCAACTACCGCATCCACACCGATGCGATAAAGGACACCCTCATCCCGCCATCCATCACCAAGTCTCAATCCTCTGCCGTCTATGCCAGCGAAGCAGATCTACTAAACGTCGCCCTCTTCGGCCAGACAGCAAAACAATGGCGCGATGCCAATCCCGGAGCCGAAGGCACATGCGTGACCATGCGCCATTGGAACAACTCATAATCCTAACCAATCTCGAAAGCCTGAACTCCGTCCTCATCCGCCAAGGCCTACCCCAGCCCGAGCGTCTCGCCTCCCTCAACGAAATCGCCATCACCCAAATGCGAACGCTCTTGAATGCCAACAGCCTGAAGCGCATCAAATGAATGTCAGCAAAACCCCAGTCTTCAACTTCTCACTTCTCACTTCTCACTTCTCACCCGGCACTAGTCACTCCTTATGAAAATCCTCATCGCCTGCGGCGGCACCGGCGGCCACCTCTTCCCCGGCATCGCCGTAGCGGAATCCCTCATCACCCAGGGTCACGAACCGCTCCTTCTCATCTCCCAGAAGAAGATCGATTCCCAGGCATCCGCGAAATACCCGCACCTGAAGTTCAAGGTCGTCCCTGCCATCGCCAAGCCCGCGACCTTCTCCCCGAAGATGCTGCCCTTCCTCTGGGCGCTTTTCCAATCCATCCGCACATCCAAAAAAATCATCCGGAAATTCGGTGCCGACGCAGTCCTGGGCATGGGCGGGTTCACCTCCCTTCCCCCTGTTTACGCAGGACACAGACTCGGGAAAAAAACCTACGTCCACGATTCCAACGCCCGCCCCGGAAAAGCGAACATCCTCACCTCCCGCTTCTGCACCAAGGTCTTCATCGGCCTCGCCCCCGCCGCCTCTTTTTTCAAAAAAGAGACCGAACTCACCGGCACACCCGCCCGTCCGGAAATTCTCAACCTCCCCCCACGCAGCCAGGCCGCAGCCAACTTCGGCCTCGATCCCGATAAAAAAACGCTACTGGTCACCGGAGGCTCACAGGGCGCACTCGGACTGAACCGGCTCGTCGCCCAAGCCGCACCACTCCTCCCGGCAGACATCCAGATTCTCCACATCGCCGGCCCCGGTGATTTCGAAAGAATCCGCTCCGAGCACCCGAAGCGCCGCCCCGGCTACCAGCTCATCGGCTTCTGCGACCAGATGCCCTCCGCATACGCAGCCGCCGATCTCGTCGTCGCCCGCTCAGGCGCATCCACCCTCACGGAAATTTCCCTGGCCGCACTCCCCAGCATACTCGTCCCATATCCTTTTGCGGCAGACGATCACCAGACCGCCAACGCAAAAGTCTTCTCCGAAGCCGGTGCCGCAAAACTCATCCAGCAGAAGGAGCTCAACCCGGAATCCCTCGCGAAACTCCTCACCGATCTCCTCACCAACCACGGTGCACTTGAGCTGATGTCCCAGGCCGCGAAATCCCTCGCCGTCCCCGAAGCACCGGAAAAAGTCACGGCTGCGATGCTCTTGGAACGCGGACTTTAGTCCGCAGAACGCTGGCACACGCCAGCTAAAGCAAGCGCCCCAAAGAGACCTACCGCCGTTCTCTTGCCAAAAGTCAGTGTGTCATTACGGGTTGCAGATCCCCGGGAGAACGACATGGCTACCCATCACAGCCGTTGTTTCCCGCTGCAGCCCCACGGCAGCGCACCATCCCTGGTCGGCGGGGCCGCCCGTGCCGGACGCATCCCTATAGGAGAGCCACAACCTATCCACTGAGGGTTTGTTGGAGGACGAAAATTCGATACGCCAACAGTTCCCCGGGATGGTTTTTCCGTTCTGACCCCACCCCACTGTTTCCCGAAAGAATACGTAGGAATTTCCCTTTTGACTTTGCCGCTCCGCCGCACGAACGGGTCATGCATGAACATCGACCTCTCGAACAAACGCGCATTTGTCACCGGCTCCAGCAGCGGGATCGGTCAGGCGATAGCAATCGCTCTCGGCAAAGCAGGGGCGAAGGTAGCTGCCCATTACTACGATGATGAAGAGGGCGCACACCATACCCTGCGGGAAATCGGTGGGGACGGCCACCTACTCCTCAACGGAGACGTCTCCAAGCCCTCCACTGTCGATGGCTGGTTCAGGAAAATAAAAGAAGAGTGGGGCGGGCTGGATATTTTCATCAACAACGCGGGAATGGATGGCGAGAAACAGGATCTCGCGGATACCGAAACGGAAGACTGGGAGAAGGTCATCTCCGTAAACCTCCTTGGCGGATACTACGGCATCCGCCAATCCCTCAAACTGATGCTCCCGGAAAAATCCGGAGTGATCATTTCCGTCACCAGCGTCCACGAGCGCATCCCATGGGCCGGGCAGTCCGCCTACTGCGCCTCAAAGGCCGGGATCAGCATGCTTTCCAAATCACTCGCTCTCGAAGTATCCGACCAAGGCATCCGCGTCCTGTGCATCGCTCCCGGCGCGATCAAAACGGATATCAACAGGGACGTCTGGTCGGATGAGAAAAACCTCGCGGATCTGAATACGAAGATCCCCATGGATAGGATCGGGGAGACGGAGGAGATCGCCAATCTAACAGTAGCCCTGGCCAGTGAAAAAGTCGGCAGCTACATGACGGGAACCACCATATATGCCGACGGGGGAATGATCACGTATCCCAGCTTCGCGGAGGGCGGTTGAGGAGTCGGGGCATTCCTGTCCCGACCCTCCATATTGAAGGGACAGGAATGTCCCTTCTCCTTAGCGGAAACGTCTGCTAGGTTCCCCACCATGTTTTCAGAAATCGACGGAAGCCGGAAAGCAATTGGCGATATCCACGTGCTTTTCCATGACGGGCTTTACCACCTTTTCCACCTCGTCCTCCCCAACCATGACTTCATCGCACACGCGGTCAGCACGGATGCGATCCACTGGCGGCGGGTGCGCAATGCCATCTTCCTCGGCGATCCCGGAAGCTGGGACGACCTGATGCTGTGGACGATGCACGTCTCCCCGGATCCGCACGAACCGGGTTCCTGGCGGATGTTTTACACCGGGCTTTCCCGCCGCGACCGCGGTCTCTACCAGCGGGTGGGACTCGCAACCAGTGACGATCTCTACGTTTGGAAAAAACACCCTGTCCACTGGGAAGACAAGCGGGGTTTGAACGATCCGGATCTTGTGAAAATCGCCCGCGAGAAATCCTTGCACAAGGTGCCGAATGAGATCGCTGCAATGATCGATACGGAGAGCTGCTACCCGATTTCACCCTCACCGGAGCACTACGAATCGGACCTGGAGGAAGGCCGGCATCTGGTAAGCTTCCGGGATCCGTGTTTCTTCATGGACGGCGGGCATGGGGTCCTGCTGGTGGCCGCCAGGGTCAAGGACGGCCCCATCGTCCGTCGTGGTTGCGTGGCGATGTATTCGGAGACCAGCCCCTATCATTTCGAACCGGATCCACCTCTGCTCCACCCCGGTCTCTATGATGATCTGGAAGTCCCGAACATCGTGATCATCGGGGATGAGAGATACCTCATCGGCAGCATACGGGAGGACGCGAAAATCCGTTACTGGCATGCGGACTCCGCATGCTCGGACTGGCGCAGCTATCACGACAACGTGCTGATGCCGCAGGGAAATTACGCAGGGCGTGTCTGCGAAGATGAAAACGGCTGGATGCTCTGGTGCTTCTTCGCGATGAACCGGGAAGACCGCACTGCCAACAACCTGATGCCACCACCGAAACGTCTCTGCCGCGCGGATGACGGAGTGCTCTATCTGAAAACGTTCGAGGGCTTTGATGAATGGATAGAAGGGGCGGTGGAAATCGACAAGCCCGCTCTGCTTTTGAAGGAAACACGCGGACAGGAGGCGAGGAAGATAGAGGGCGGCTGGAACCTGGAAAGCTCCTTCGGCTTCCAGGCATTCCTTCTCAACGGCCCGCTGGCGGACTTCCGGCTGGACTGCCACCTGTCCATCGATGGAAAAGGAAAGTGCGGCTTCGTTTTCCGCATTGATGAGGAAAGCCACGACGGCTATTACCTCTCGCTGGACCTTCTCAAAGGCATAGCCCAGCTACGCTCATGGGGCACCGCCCCGGATACCGTTGGCGAGCACATGATGAATTTCAAAGCCCTCCAATCTGGAAACTGGGTGGCGCGCGGCGCTTGCGGTGAGAGGTTTTCCCTCCTCGTTTTCGGTAGCTACATCGAGCTTTCCATCGCGGGACGCATCGTCCTTTCACTGGCAGATCTGGATTTCAAAACCGGCCACCTCGGCATCTACGCGGACTCGTGCAGCCTCTCCGTCACCGATCTCAGCCTGCACCCCATGCGCGAACCGGAGCAGCGTCACGACCAACTCGTAGGCGGCTAAAGGGGCGCTGCCTTCAGGCGGCGAGTCCTTCTACGCTGCCAAAGCCTGCCGTAGCCTCCGGCCCCCGGAAATTTTCCTCACGCCACTTAAACCAAGCTCTCCGCCAGGTCCGTCCAAAGGATAGCTCCAGATCTCGCTCAATGTCGGATGATACCAGTGGACTTTCAGAAGGTCTTCCGGGCCGGCTCCCAGTGTGATCGCTACTGCCATCGCGTGCATGAGTTCCCCTGCGTCCTTGCCCACGCATTCCGCGCCTATGACTTTTCCCGTGGCCTTGTCCGCCCAAGTTTTCACATACCCGTATTTCGCCTCCATGAGGATGGATTTTCCGTGGTCGTCGAAAGGGTAGTCTGCGGAAACGATATCCAATCCGCGCTCCTCCGCCTCCTCCTCGGAAATGCCCGCAGTGGCAACCTGTGGATCGGTGAAAACCACGGTTGTCTTGTTATCGTAGTTCACCGGCTCAGGATTTTTTCCGATAGCGTGACCTGCAGCTACCTCGCCCTGCATGATCGCCAGGTGGACAATCTCATGCGGCCCCGCGACATCACCCGCAGCGTAGATGCGCGGGTTCGCCGTCTGCTGCATCTCGTTCACGATGATGTGACCGGATCGTTTTGTCTCCACCCCGGCTTCATCCAACCCAAGGTTGCCCGAGTTCGGTTTCCGCCCGAGAGCGTTGAAAAGATGTGCCGCGCGGACTTCACGGGATTCTCCATTTTCCGTAAAACGGACGATGAACTTCTCGCCCTCCTTCGCAACCGATTCGAGATCAGTCCCCGTGTGAAGATCTATCCCCTCATCACGGAAAGCCTTCATCACCACCTCCGAAGCCGCCTCCGAATCATCCTTCAGAATCCGCGCGCTGCGCTGTATCTGTATCACCTTCGTCCCCACCCGGTTCAGGAACTGCGCCAGCTCACACGCAACGATCCCGCCGCCAAGAACGATCACGGATTCAGGCAGAAAATCGAGATCAAGCACATCATCGCTCGTCCAGTGCGGAGTTTCTTTAAGCCCGGAGACATCCGGGGTATTCACCACGGAACCGGTCGAGATCACGAAATGATCAGCAGTAACCCGCTCTCCCGATCCGGAAAGCACTACCGTCTTTTCATCCACGAACACCGCCCTGTCCCGGATCAGATGGAAACGCTCGGATTCCAATTGCTCCCGCCGGTATGACGCAAAGTCCTCGATGGTCGCCAGTTTTCGCTCATGGATCGCCGCCATATCCGCCTTCGCTTCCGGAAT
Organism: uncultured Verrucomicrobiae bacterium; assembly: GCA_963793435.1. GTDB lineage: Bacteria > Verrucomicrobiota > Verrucomicrobiia > Verrucomicrobiales > Akkermansiaceae > Luteolibacter. The sequence goes on from CAWCAA010000001.1 coordinate 134,037, forward strand.
ATCCAACCCGAACTTCGCCCCCTCTTTCGCCAAGTGCAGCACCTCGGCGGAATAGATCAGAGTCTTTGAGGGCATACAGCCCCGCAGGATACAGAGTCCTCCCAATTTTTCCCCATCCTCAATCACCGCCACGTTCCCAAACTTCTCCCTCGCCGTCCGCGCCGCCGCATAGCCCGCGCTCCCGCCCCCAATCACCACAAAATCAAAATGCCTTGTTTCCATACACGCCAACCTATCCACTCCCCGCCCACTGACAACCAAAGGGGTGCGTTTTTTTAGAACGTGGGTCATCAAACCTCTTCAATATCCACAATCCGCAGCTCTTTGACGGGGTGATCCGCCCAATAAGCGATCAGAAGATCGCGGATGAGGATGAATTGCACGTCCCGCCCGGAATCATCCGGCTCGGAATAGTCACCGATTTGCGCCGGATTTCCGGAAAGCTGATAAAGCAGTGCAATCAGTTTCTTCTGTCGGGTTTTTGAGAGCGCTATAAGAAAATCCGCCGCTTTGGAGGACAAAACAGGTTCGTAAGCATGCGCCTTAGCCATGTCCGAGATCGGTGGCAAGACTGGCCAGGTCGGTTTTCTTACCGGAATCCATTTCCCTCATGAGTTTGGAAATATCCTTGCGACCGCTTTTTGACTGGTGCTTGAGCCTGAGAAGATAGGCCGACATCGCATGCCGGTCCCGCTCCGGCAACCGGGCGAGACGCTGTTTCAAATCCAATTCAACCGAAGCTGTCATCGTAGGGAAATATGACCCTTTCCCCGCCATGGGTCAATTACCGGATTTCAAAAACGCCTTCAGGACAATAAAGCCAAGAGAAATCGGGCTAACGCCAAGGAGTCGGGACATTCCTGTCCCGACAACCAACACATCCTCAGCCCCTGTATCAGAAACCCCTGCCAATCCAGCCCCCAAGGCGAACGGAGCCACCCTCATTTTCCACTTTTCCACTTTTCAGCATTTCAGTTTTCAGTATTTCAGCTTTTACTCCCCCCCTCCACATGGCTGCCAAGAAGAAGACACAAGACCTCACCGATCTCTCCAAACCCCTGAAAATCCACCTCATCGGGGTTGCCGGATCGGGGATGAGCGGGCTGGCGCTGTTGCTTCTGGGCATGGGCCACACGGTTTCCGGCTGCGACCGGGTGACGACTTCCGAGACCGACCGCATGCAGACGCTGGGTCTGAAATTTTCCTCACCCCAGACCGGAGCGCCTGTGAAAGGTGCGGATCTTGTGGTCTATTCATCCGCCATCCGACCTGAGAACCCGGCATTTGCCGCTGCCACAAAAGCGAAGATCCGCCTCATCCGCCGCGCCGAATGCCTTGCCGCCATCCTTCACACGAAGGCAGGAATCGTCATATCCGGCACCCACGGAAAGACCACGACTTCTTCCATGACCGCCCACCTCTTGCGCGAGTGTGGGCAGAAACCCTCCTACTACGTTGGCGCGGAAATCCCCATCCTCGGTGCCAACGCGAAATGGGAACCTGAGGGTGAATTCATGGTCGCGGAGGGCGACGAGTCCGACGGCACACTAGCCCTCTACAAGCCATGCCATTCGGTAATTCTGAACATCGAGGCGGAGCATCTGGATTTCTACCGGGATATCGAACACATCAAGGAAGTCTTCACCACCCTTTGCGAACAAACTACTGGAAGCATAGTATATTGCGCGGAAAGCCCCGTAGCCAGCGAGATCTGTTCAGAGCGAGAAAACGCGGTATCCTACGGCTGGGAAGAGCATGGCGCGGACTACACCGCCACCGACATCCGCGATCTCAAAGGCTCTTCCGCTTTCACCGTGAAAAAAAAGGGCGAAGTCCTCGGCGATATCGAACTCGCCATCCCTGGCGAGCACAACATTCTCAACGCCCTGGCAGCCATCGCCACCGCTGACATTTGCGGAGCGGATTTCTCCCTAATCACCCGCGCACTGTCCTCCTTCGCCGGAGCCAAGCGTCGTTTCGAAACCAAGTATCTCTCGAAATCCTACCGCGTCATCGACGATTACGGCCATCATCCCACCGAACTCGCCGCGACCCTCCAGACCGCGCGTTCGCTCAAGCCCGCCCGTCTCGTAGTCCTTTTCCAGCCCCACCGCTTCACCCGGACACAGCTCCTCGCCGATGATTTCGGAAAAGTCCTCCAGGCCGCTGATCGCGTTTTCATCACGGATATCTATCCCGCATCCGAGCAGCCCATCCCCGGCATCACCGGCCAAACTCTCGTCGATGCTATGAAAAAGCATGGCGACATCCCCGCGAAATACCTTTCCGGAATGAACACCGCCCACTACGAGGTCGGCAACGCACTGGAGCCGGGCGACCTGCTCATCACCCTCGGCGCGGGCAACGTCCACGAAGTCGGCACGCGCATCGCAGAGGATCTGAAAATTCTCGAGGAGATGAAAGCAGTCATGCCCGAGGGCGAGATCGACGGGAAAATTTACGAACCCATGCGGAAACATACTACGCTCCTAGTAGGTGGCCCCGCTCAATACTGGCTGGAGCCGCACTCCTTCTACGCCTTCGCCTTTCTCGTGGACTACTGCCGCCAGCGCAGCATCTCCATCCGCGTGGTCGGGCGGGGATCGAACCTCCTTGTGAAAGACGGCGGCATCCGTGGCGCAGTCATCCACCCCACCGGCGGAGCGTTTTCCGAACTCTCCATCGATTCCAAAGGCCACGTGGTCGCAGGAGTCGGCGTGCGTTTGAAAAAACTCGCTTCCTACGCCGGAGCACACGGGATAGGCGGCTTCGAGTGGATGGAAGGCATCCCCGGAAACGTCGGCGGCTCCCTGCGCATGAACGCCGGGGCGATGGGTATCGAGACTTTCGACCAGGTCGTCCGCGTCACTTTCCTTGATGAAGATGGTGTCATCCGCACCCGCGAACGCGACGAGATTTTTCCCGCCTACCGCAATGTCCAGGAGCTACGCCGGAACTTCGCGCTCCAGGCGGTTTTCAAAGGCAAGAACGACACCCACGAAAACATCAAAACCCGCTGGCACGAATCCCGCGACAAACGGAAGGACTCACAGCCCATCGCCGCATCCGCCGGTTGCACATTCAAGAACCCGGAGGAAATTGCCGCCGGACGCCTCATCGATTCGCTCGGACTCAAAGGAACCTCCGTAGGCAAAGCCTCCGTCTCCGAAGTCCACGGAAACTTTATCGTGAACAACGGCAAGGCATCCGCTAAAGAAATTCTCGAACTCATAGAATCCATCCAGAAAACAGCACGTGAGGAACGTGGTGTGGAGCTGGAGACGGAAGTGAAGGTTATCGGTGAGGACGAGCCGCAGTTTTAAAATTCAAATCTCAAAATTCAACTTTCAAGAAAGACATGTTAGACGGAAAGAAAATCGCAGTGTTGATGGGTGGGCCGGGATCGGAACGGGAGGTTTCGATTGCTTCGGGAAATGCCGTTTTGAAAGCTCTGCTTTCGCTTGGTCTGGACGCGGTCGCAGTGGATGTTACTTCCACGGAAATCGAGCTCCCCGATGGCACGGGGCTTTGCTTCAATGTCATCCACGGCACTTTTGGGGAGGACGGGCAACTTCAGGAAATCCTGGATAAAATTGGCGTTCCCTACACCGGCGCGCGGGCGGAATCTTCGCGGGTCGCCTTTGACAAAAACCTCGCAAAAAAAGCGTTCTTGAAAGCCGGTGTTCCCACTCCGAAATCCGAGATCATCGACTGCACGGATGGCCCGGTTCTCCCCGGTTTTTCCGCGCCCTTCGTCGTGAAGCCACCGCGCGAAGGCTCTTCGGTGGGCATTGAAATTGTGAAGACCCAAGAAGAGGCGGAAGCTGCGATTGCAAAAGCATCCACCCATTCCAAAGACCTCCTCATCGAGGAATTCATCTCCGGTGCGGAACTCACTGTGCCCGTGATCGATGGGGTTGCTTATCCTGTCGTCCACATCATCCCGCCGGAGGGAGTTTACGACATGGCTACGAAATATCCGTGGCTTTCCGGGAAAACAACAGGCTCGGAATACATCTGCCCGGCGGATCTCGATTTGGAAACGACCATGGCCGTGCAGGCAGCAGCCGTTGCCGCGCACAAGTCGCTGAACCTGGAAGTCTATTCCCGTGTGGATGTGATGCTGGATTCGGAAAACCGCCCCTACGTCCTCGAAGCGAACACCATCCCCGGCATGACGGAAACCTCCCTCCTCCCGAAATCCGCTGCGGCGGGCGGCCTCCCGTTTCCCGAACTCTGCCGGAAAATTGCGGAGCTATCGCTCAACGCCTGAACTTCGAGGCGGCCGTTTCATCGAAGCTCACCGCCCCGCAGTTTTCTCCAAAAAAGGCGACCACGCGGAACAGTCCGCCGCCGAGGGTCTGGTCGATCAGATCCTCCGCCGGGAGGCAGAAACGTCCCGCTTGTTCACCCAACGTGAACTCCATTCCGCCCAGGCCGTGCCAGCTACGGTAAACCAAAGCCGTGCATGCCAGCCTGTCCGCCTGGCTGAAGTTGAACGCGAAATCGAAGAGTTTCCCCACATGGCTCATCGCCCGGGAAACCACTTCTCCCAGCACCTGCCCGTCCACATCCGCGCGCAGCACCACGAACGAATCCACTTTGAGCGTCTCGTCCAACTCCCGTAGCAGCACCCCGTCCTTCTTCGCCTCCACCACGTTTCTTCCCGCCGATTGTTCGCCCACATACAGCGCGGCGTGCGGCCAGAATCCCGGTAGAAAAACATTGGTCAGGGCGTCCCGGTGGCGTGTCACGATAATGTCCCCCGGTTTCAGAAACGGGCGTATCGCTTCAAGAGGCTCACCGGGAACACGCTTGGGCAACGCGATCAGACCCGTCATCGGATCGCGCAACTCGGACACCGTCCTGCCGCCGATCTGAAGAATCCGGAACATCGTATTTTCAAACCCGGAGCGATTCCTCCGTAAAAACGAATGCAACCGGTAGCGGAAACGCTTCGCAAGATACTCGCTCCTGCGCTTCTCCATGAACGGCTCCTCCGCTTTAAGAATTGGAATGACAGCACCGACCAGCTCGTCATCCGCCATCGCGAGGATGCGCCCCCGGTATTCCTCGTAGAACCGCCATGCCATGTAGAATTTCCACATCCGCTGCACCGAACTCTGCGCCTGGTAAATCTCCGTAAAAGACTTCCTCGCGATCCCGAACCTTGGCTCCGCCTCATCCAGTTTCTGCGTCACAACTGGCCGCCCCTCCGCGATCCGCGTCACGTAAGATCCGCTGCGCAACAACAGGCACGCCGCCGAAAACCCGATCACAAACGCCCTCAACCTGTCCTCGGCACTCAGCCCTTCCTTTTTATCAATCCACGGTTCCACCCTCGCCAAAACCATTTTCAGCCCCTCCCGTATCTCCAGATATCCGGCAAAAACGTTCCTCAACCTGTCGTCCTCATCCGGCAGGTAATAGCCCCGCTGCTGTGCCGCATCCGCATCGGAAAGCTCCTGCTCCAGATCCTCCGGACGAGGCATTCCCTCATCCACCGCCTGCAAAATCCGCACACATCGCTCAGTCCCGGTTCTTGAAAGCCTGCCCATCGTTTCCCGGAGTATCCACCGCCAGACATGCAGTTCCAGAACCATTCTCACCACCCCCTTGCATCGCGGGGAAACCGCCATACTTTCCGCCATCATGGAAAATGAAACATCCCCACAAACCTGGCCGGATCTCGCCATAGCCCTGTTCGACCGCCTCGCCGTCCGGAACTCGGAAATCATCTACGAACTGGAAAACCTCGACGTCACCATCCCCGGCGAAACCGGAGGCGAAGCCGACCGCAAAAAATGGACGGTCAACGGCATCATGAAACTCCGCATCCGCGAACATGGAGAGTGAGATTCCGCTTCCCGGGAAAACCCTCGAAATTCGCGGCCAGATCCGTATCTCCTGTGGCGACACCCGTTTCTCAGTGGATTTCCAGAGAGACCGCACCCTGGTGGATTTCCCCTCGTTCTCCCGCCTTTTAAGAATGAAGTCGGAGATCGACTCATTGCGCCAATCCATCTCACGCCTCCCGCCCCTGCCCGTCACCCGTTCCGTTGAAAAAGCCATCGCCCGCCCAAGCATAACTTTCGACCAACCGGAATTCCGACTCACCGTCCGTGGACGCTCGGTCGGCAAGCTCGATTTCCAAGGCGGCGGCGTCCAATTCCACCTGACTCCTTTTGATTTCATCACAAAACGAATGTCCTGAGAAAACATATCAGCCCGATTCATTGAACTGAATTGACAATTAAGACCCCCGTAATAAGATCGCGCCGCATCGGTGTTTTGGAGCAAATCACCGGACAAACCGGCATTGCCACCTTTCCAGACCAATCCAATGCGCAAAAAAACATCAAAAGCCCGGCGCCACCGGCACCATGTGAAGGTGCTGAAGTCGGAGGTGATGTCTCCGCGTATCGCTTGGTTCACCATTCTTGGTTTCTTAAAACTGTTGGTCAAAGTAGCCGTGGTGATAGGGATTCTGCTCGCCATCGCCTACGGCATCCGCCAGGCGATCGAACACACGTTCCACCAGAATCCGGATTTCCGCCTCCAGGCAATCAATCTCAATGAGAATGACGTCCTTGATGAAGCTGCCCTCGTTGACGTATTGGGAATCGACCTTTCGGGAAACATATTTGATTTCGATGTCGATTTCCTGGAATCGCGACTGATGACAATCCCGGCGATTTCTTCCGCAAAGGTGACCCGGAACCTCCCGGGAACCCTTGAATTTACGATTTCCACGCGCAAGCCGGCCGCATGGATCGCCTGTCCAGAGGAAGACCATCCCATCGCCCGTGTCCAAGGAGGCCTTCTGGTGGATCACGATGGGCACACCTATCCTTGTCCTGCCGGGCAGCTTGCTCGCTGCCAGTCGCTTCCCATACTCATCCTCGCGCCGGACACGGAACATCCTGTCACTGCCGGCCTTTCACCTGCCCACCCCCAATACCGGCACTGCCTCCACCTGCTCAAGGCGATCACCGCCAGGTATCCTGCTGACATTGCTTCCATCCATTCCATTTCCCAGGAAAACGATTGGTCGCTGCGGATGACGACGACCTCCGGCACCATCGCCACCTTCGGGCTGGGCGATCACGCACGGCAGCTCGATTACCTGAACCGCGCCCTCCTCCACGCCCGGAAAAAAGGCTACCAAATTGAAACGATCAACTTGATCCCGAAGCGAAACGTGCCCATCACAGTCCGCGGAGACGCTGATCCGCCACGGGCGATCCCCGTTTCCGAAGCAAACCTGGATCCCACCCCGGAATCCCGCCTGTCAAACGACCTCCGCTCCCTTCTCAACCGCAACTGAACCACGATGTCACGCCGCACAAAAATTCATGTCGGATTGGAAATCGGCACCAGCAAGACCTGCATCGTCGTCGGTGAGGTCAAGCCGGACAGCGCGGTGAAAGTCCTCGGCATCGGCGTGACGAAATCCGCCGGAATCCGCAAGGGCGAACTCTCGGATTTCGTCCTCGCACGCGCCTGTTTGAAAGACGCCCTCGCGAAAGCGGAGGACGCCAGCGATGTGGAGATCGGTTCCGTTTTCCTCTCCGTCACCGGCTCCCACCTCCAGGGCATCAACAACCGCGGCACCTTCCGCCTTCCGGAAAGCCAGCAAACCATTCTCCCGGAGCACCTTGAGGAAGCCTGCAACATCGCCCGTGACGTGCCCTACCCGCAGGACAATGTGTGCCTGCACACCATCATCCGGAACTACGTTGTCGATGGTCTTGAGCAATCCGCCTCACCAATCGGTCTTTTCGCTAAAACCGTGGAAGCGGATTTCCACATCGTCCACGGCATCGGGAACCGCATCCAAAACTCCATCAAACTCGTCCGCGAATGCCCGCTGGAAGTGGACGACATCGTCTTCGCCCCCATCGCCACCGCGCAGATGGCATTGGATCGCGAGCAACGCCTCCGGGGAGCGCTTCTTATCGATATCGGTGGCGGCACCACGGATTTCGCCCTCTATCTGGGTGGAGCCATCGCCGCCTCCGGTTGCATCCCCGTCGGCGGAGACCACGTCACCAACGACATCCACCTCGTCACCGGCCTGCCGTTTTCCAAAGCGGAAAAACTTAAAATCCTGGAGGGCAACGCATCCTCTGATCCCTCGCTCTCCGTCGGCATCGCCAAGCTCACCGATGACAACGGCTTCGCCGATGTGGAAGTGAAACGAACCATCCTGAATGAAGTCATCCGCCAGCGCCTGGAGGAAACCCTGAGACTCGTCCGCGAACGTCTGCCGAAAGGCTCCGTCGAGGCAATAGGCGCGGGCATTTTCCTCACCGGCGGCACCAGCCTTATGAGCGGTTTCTCGGAACTCGCTTTCGATGTCTTCGGCCGTGATATCTACCGCCCGGAGCCATCTGAAAATACCGACTCCGCCCACCCATCCTTCAAAGACCCGCAATTCGCCACCGCCATCGGCCTCATCCGCTACGCCCAGATTCTCGAAACCGAAAACACCAAACCACCCGGCTGCTTTGGCAGGCTTCTCAGACTGTTCTGGCCGTTTGGAAACTAGACTGCGGAACATCGAACACTGAACGTCCAACATTGAACATCGAATGGAAGAAGCCCCGAAACCACACTACGACCTGGAAGAACGGTTGCTGGATTTCGGGGCGCGTAATGCAGCACTGAGCCTGTCGAGGGGCTGCGAGCCGACGGCATCGGCACGGAGCGCTGCCTTTAGGCGGCGTGTCGCTCGCACAGGAAAATCTTTCCCGAGTTTGCCCCGTAGCAGCAGGCTGCCGACAATCACCGGTCTTCGACTTTTCCCAACCGCCCAAACCGATTATCAACGACAGTTCCGCCTCAATAACCAATCTCCAATTCCTTAACCACACTTCTTCCTTCGACGTTCAATGTTGGACGTTCGATGTTCGATGTTCACCTCTTCCTAAAATGATCTCCTACCTACGCGACTCCCACGAAGCCATCCCGCCCTCCGCAGTCAAAATCATCGGTCTCGGCGGTGCTGGCGCGAACATGCTTGAGCGCATCGCCCTCGACAGCATCGAAGGTGCCGAACTGCTTGCCCTCAACACCGACATCCGCACCCTCGGTGCCTGTCTCGCCAAAGAGAAAATCCAACTCGGAGTGAATCTCACCAAAGGCCTTGGCACCGGTGGTGATCCGGAGCTTGGCCAGCAGGCCATGCTCGAAGCCGAGGAAAACGTCCGCGAAGCACTCAAAGGACAACAGATCGTGTTCCTCTGCGCCGGCCTTGGAGGAGGCACCGGCTCTGGAGCTGCTCCCATCGTCGCCCGCATCGCCCGTGAGGAAGGGGCTTTCGTAGTGGTTTTCGCAACCATGCCGTTCTTCTTCGAAGGCCGCCGCCGCCGCGACCAGGCGGAGACATCCCTGAACGAACTCGCCGTCCTTTCCAACGCGCTGGTCACCTTTGACAACAACCGCATGGGCGAACTCGTCCTGGCGAAACAGGGCATCCACGAAGCTTTCGCCGCTGCCGACAAGATGATTTCCGAATCCATCAAAGCCGTCATCCGCCTGGTCATCCGCCCCGGCCTGATCAACGTGGGCCTGGACGATCTCATGTCCGCCCTCCGCACCAACCGCTCACGCTGCCTCTTCGGCTCCGGCATGGCGGATGGAAAAGACCGTGCCGCCAAAGCCCTACGCAATGCGCTCGCCAGCCCTCTGCTCGACCAGGGTTCCCTGCTCAAGGATGCCCAGACCGTCCTCGTCCACCTCTCCGGCGGCGAGTCGCTGACCCTTTTCGAGATCGAGCTGCTGATGCAAAACCTTCAGAAACATGTCCCCGACGAGGCACACGTTCTTTTCGGCGCAGCCATTGATCCGGCACTGGGAGACAGCCTTTCCATCACCCTCATCAGCGCATTGCCGGAAGACGCCCTCACCGGCGGCACCCGCGATTCCATCAGCACCGTCTCGAAATCCATCGCGGATCTCGATGCCGAAATCGACACTCCCAAAAAAATCGAGAACCCTTTCAGTAAGATCGACTCCAAGGAAGAGGATTCCGCCAAAACCGAAGACCCGGAACCGGTTGAAGAAAGTGACACGGAACTGGAAAATCCGTCCGAGGAATTTGAAGACCACAAACCAAAGCCGAAAAATACCAATCTCCCGTCTCTCAGAGGCAAAGTGGATCGCGTGATTGGCGGGGGCCTGGCAGTTGGCAAAAACGACGAAACTTCTGACGAGGATCCGGAACCCGGCCAACCCCGGAACCTGAAGAAAAAGAAAAATCGAAAAAGGAAACGGAGAAGGAAGAGCGTCCCTTCGCCGAGCCGGATTTGAAAAAACCGGAAGCCAGGGAGGAAAAAGAATCTCCCCGGGAAAGCGAAGCCGAAGAGTCCCAGGCAAGCGAGAAAGCAAAATCAAAGCTCCCTACACCGGTTCCAAGAAGCAGGCCTCCGGAAAAACCCCTCTGGGGCAAAGCCGATTCCCAAAAGGACGAAAAAACGGAAACCGAAGATCCCTTTGAGGACGATATTTCCGGGAATGACGAAACCACGGAACGCAGCCCGCAAACCCAGTTGAAACTCGGCTCGGACGCCAGCGGTTCACAGAGTGAACTCTCATTCGAAAATGCCCCGCGCGGACGCTTCGAAGGCGAGAACCCCAACGTCGTCGATGGAGAGGATCTCGATCTCCCACCGTTCCTACGCAAGAAAAAGTCCTAACACGGATTCGGCGAATACTTTTCGCCGGTCTATCTCACAAAAAAGCCTTCCCCGGTTGATCGAGGAAGGCTTTTTTATCCGGTCTGTGACTAGCGCTTGCGGCGGAGCAGCAATGCCCCGGACAGTACGAGGAGACCAAGGGATGATGGCTCCGGAACGGCGGTTCCGGGTTTGAACCCGACCATATTCTGTTTCTTCGAATTGGTCAGGTAGTAGATCTCAGCGGAATCGTAGCTGTTGATGTTCGCAAGGTACTGGTTGGCAAGATTGCGGGTGTTCACGCTAGGATTCGTTCCGGAGATTCGCACGTTTCCATCGTTCAGGCTGAACGATGATGCGGAGTTCTCCGAAGTCACTTCCCAGATCGCCCATTGGAACGCGGCCGCAGCCTCATTGGACATGGTGGATCCGAGATAACCTCCGACGAGCTTCGCAACCTTTTGCGAGTTTGTAAGCTGGGAGTTGTCGGTGAGCTCATACGTCAGCGTCTCGCCGACGGTGATGAACGCACTTGGCTCCACGCAGAAAGCATCGAAGTCGATACTCCCTGTCGAGGCACTCGTGGTGAAGTTGTTGATGCCGGAGGTGTAGTTTTGGGTGGTTCCTCCGTTATTGAAGGTTCCGTTTACAGATAGCGCGGGACTGATCGAATTCAGCGTAATCTCGATCGACTGACCGTTCGCAGTGATTGCTGCAACTGCATACGCAGCCGCACCAATGCACAGGAGTGCTTTAATTTTCATGGGGGGTGGGGGGGTTGGGGTGAATACGGGAATCGAAATTCCCGATGGGTTTTTCTAACCCTTCCACCCTAGACTATCAAGACATTCAAATCTCATTGTTCACAACATCCACAAGGCAAGTCATAACTCACTGGAAACAAGACTACTACGATTAGGATTTGGAATCCTTTGCCTAATTTTCGTGGATTTCTGATTATCAAGCTTACCGAAGTAGATTGCAGTTGTTTGATCTAATCGCCCCGATCTGATCCATCCGGGCATTGTGGGAAAAACAGTGGAGGGTATCGACTGCATTGATGGAAGGCCTGTCAGGATCTCGCGATCATCAGCAGGCGAAGCCCGTTGAGGCAAACGATCACGGTGCTGCCCTCATGCCCTACCACGCCTACGGGGAGCGGCAGGGAAAATCCCAGGGCAGCGATCACGAGAAAGACAATCACCAAACTTGCCAGCACGAGATTTTGCAACAACACCCGTTTCGCACGTCGCGAGTGCCGGAGCAGGAGGGCGATGTTTTCCAGCCTGTCTCCCATCAGCACCACGTCCGCCGTCTCCATCGCGACATCCGTCCCCGCCGCTCCCATAGCCACACCAAGATCGGATGCGGCGAGCGCCGGGGCATCGTTGACACCATCGCCAATCATCATGACGCTGCCCTCCTCCTTGAGCTGGCGGATAATGCGGAGCTTGTCCTCCGGGAGAAGCTCGGCGTGGAATTCGTCAATCCCTGCTTCCCCGGCGATGGTGCTAGCCACGGACCGGTGGTCGCCGGTGAGCATCACCACTTTTTTCACACCGGCGTCGTGGAGGTCTTTGGTCAGCGCTTTCGCCTCAGGGCGAATCGTATCCGCCATCACGAAAACGGCTTTCGCGGCAACTCCGTCCCCTTCCCTGGCACCAAGCCAGACGCAGGACTTTCCTTGTTTTTGGAACTCTTCCGCCAAGCGCGAAAGCTCGTCAAACCCGTCCGCCGCCATTTCCCGGAACCAGCGCTCGCTACCTATCATATACCGCACGGAGGCTATACCCGCCTCCGCGCCTTTTCCTGCCGTGGACTGGAACGAACCCGCCTCCGCAACCTTGATGCCCAGATCCATCGCCGCCTGGACAATGGCATGGGCCAGGGGATGCTCGGACTTCGCTTCCAGTGCGGCGGCGATACGGAGCCAGTCAATCGCTTCCCCGGAAGATTCCCCCGTGATTTTGAAAACCCCGGACGGACAAACGATCTCCGTAAGCGATGGTTTGCCGACGGTCAGCGTCCCGGTTTTGTCCACAGCTACTATGTCTATCGTAGAACTGCGCTCCAGGTGCGATCCGCCTTTGATCAGAACCCCCCTCCGCGCTGCCCCTCCTATCGCGGATAGAACCGTCGCCGGGGTGCTGATGATCAGTGCGCAGGGCGAGGCTACGACCATCACGGTCATTGCCCGGTAAAAAGCCTGGGAGAATGTTTCACCCCACAGCAGCCACGGCACGAGGAATACCGCTAAAGTGAAAAGGATCACTCCCATCGCATAGTATTGCTCGGCGGTTTCAAGGAAACGCTGGGTCTTCGATTTCTCCGCCTGCGCCTCCGCGACAAGCTTCACCATACGGGCGAGAGCTGAGTCTTCCGCCCGTTTTGTGACCTTTAATTCGATCCCCCCACTGCGGTTGATCGTCCCCGCAAAGAGCGCGCTTCCTGCATGCTTGGAAACCGGCATGGATTCACCGGTCAGCGAAGACTCATCCACCTGCGTTTCCCCTTCGGAAAGCTCGCCATCCACCGGGATCTGCTCACCGGGTTTCACTACCACCAGCTCGCCGATCTCCAAATCCTCAACCGCCACTTTCACCGTCCTCCCATCCCGTTTCACCAATGCCTCGTCAGGCCGCAGCGTAAGAAGGGATTCAATCGCACGGTGGGTGCGCTCCATCGCGTAACGCTGGAGGACGTTTGAAAAACTGAAAAGAAACAGCAGCAACGCACCCTCAAACGGAGCTCCGACGATAGCCGCGCCAATCGCTGCAAGCACCATCAGGACATCCACATCCAGCACACGCTCGCGCAGGGACGCGATGGCCGATTTCACCCCCTCCTGGCCTGCGAAAAAATACGCTCCCGCGTAGAGCCCGTGTGTCCACCAGCCCACCCCGGAATTTTTCCCGACGACAAACGCCGCAATGAGAAACAGCAGTCCGAGACCACAGGAAATTTCCTCGTTCAGCTCGCCGGATCGGAGCCGGGTTCCGAACGGTTCACGCTTCGCTGCCTTCCCGATTTCCAAAGGGCTGACATCCGCCCCCGCACCTTGCAATCCGGCAACAACCTCGTGCTCCGGGGTCACCGATGAATCGAAAGTAAGGCACAGGACTTTTCCGAGGTACGTAGCAGTGGCTCGGCGCACCCCGTGTATCTTCTCCACCTTTTTCTCAAGTCTCAAAGCACCCGCCTCACAACCTTGGTTCTCCAGGCGGAAACTGAGTTTGCGCAAAGCCATCGCAACATCACCGGAATTTTCCGAAGCCATTTCCCGCAGCTCTTTTTCGCTCACACGGTCGGGATCAAAAGCAATCTCCAGCCGACCTTTACCCGGATCCGCACTGACTTCCAGAATCCCCTCATGGTCGGCGATTTCATGGATGCTCTCATCGAGAATATCGGGCGCGGAGTCGTCTGGCTTCATCTGTGGCAGAGGCTAAACGGTGGAATGTGTTTGATCGAGTGCGGATCCAGCCAAAGTCTTTTGCGTAGCTGCCTCCGTCCCAGGGCAGGCCGTGGTAGCTGCGTCCCGCAGCCACCCGCCAACCCGAGTGGAACCGTAGCTGGAGCATCCTGCTCCAGACCGTTCATGGGGATTCCAGCCCCATGGCAACCAGAGCTGACCAGAGCAAGGAACCACTCAACAATTACTTCAGACGGTTGACACCTGAATCTCCGAGCCGACGGCTCCGATAAGGAGCCGTTCCTAACTTCTTCCTCTACGATCAATGCGGGACCGGGCTGCCAAGGCTTTTCCCCAGCTTCTCCGCCTTCAGCATTCCGCAACCGGCGGCGACATCAATGCCCCGCGGCTGGCGGAAGGTGCACGGAATCCCGGCGGCCAGGAGGACATTTTGGAAATCCTCTCCGCCGTTACTACTAGATCCATCGTAGCCGTTGGTGGGGTTGAGTGGGATAAGGTTCACGTGGCTGTCGATTCCTTCCAGCAACGCTGCGAGGCGACCGGCGGTTTCCGCGGAATCGTTCTTCCCGGCGATCAGAGTCCATTCGAAAAAGATCTTCCTGCCTGTTTTCCTGGAATAGGTTCGACAGGTTTCGATGAGGGTTTCCAGGTTCCATTTCTTGCTCATCGGCACCAAGGAAGAGCGCTCCTCTTCAGTCGATCCATGGAGGCTGACGGCGAGCCTGTAGGGGCTGTTTTCCTCCGCCATGCGCAGGATGTGTGGCACGTATCCGACGGTGCTGATCGCGATGTGGTTGGAGCCTACCGATGCGCCTGCCGGGTGGGAAACGACGTCCATCGCGCTCATCACCGAATCGTAATTGTGCAGCGGCTCGCCCATTCCCATGAGTACGATGTTGCGCAAGCGCCTGCCCGGATGGCTCTTTGCGAGCACGCGGCGGACGTGCTGGACTTGTGCGACGATTTCCCCGGCGGTGAGGTGGCGGGAAAATCCCATCTGCCCGGTGGCGCAGAACACGCAACCCATCGCGCAACCTGCCTGGGAGCTGAGGCATGCGGTGAAGCGACCCTCGTATTCCATCAGGACGGTCTCGATCACCTGCCCGTCGGTGAGACGGAGGAGATATTTCCGCGTGAGGCCGTCGCTGCTGTGAATTTCCTCGGCCTGCTCCGGGAGATCGATGAAGAAACGTTTTCCCGAGCCGACGTTTTCGTCCACCCATTTGCGCAGCGGTGGGAGAAAATCGACAGCCGAAAAATCCATGACCGCAATGCGCTGCACCGCTCCCCACAACGCCCGCATGTGATGACCCGCCACGCCGTCCGCAATTAGTATGTCCCGCAGCCCGGAATGACGGATTCCCAATAATGAAACCGGTGTATCGCTCACGGTTCGACGGGCAGGGCGCGTGGCACCTCGGGGACGATTTCGGCGCGCTGTGGCACGACCAATGCACGTGGCGGTGCCGGCTCAGGACGGGGGGCGGGTGTTACAAGCACCGCTCTTGGCGGAGCCGGTTCGGATTCCATTTCCTCTTCAAATTCCTCTTCCACAGGCAGCGCCTTGGGAGTGACTTTGATCGGGACGTTGGTCGGCGGGGTCTTGCGCATCTTGATCTCCACGCGGCGGTTCGGAGCCTGCGTATCGGCGTCGCCACCGTTCACCAGCGGCTGGGATTTCCCAAAGCCACTCGTGATGATCCTGTCCGGATCCATTTTCATGGATTTCACCAAATAGGTTTTCACCGCTTCGGCGCGCCGCTGGGAGAGCACCAGGTTCGGCTCGTCCCCACCGATCAGATCGGTGTGACCCTCGATCCAGCAGTAAAGGTTGGGATTCTTATCCATGAGGAGAGCCAGCTTCATCAGGCCGATCTTGGCGCTTTCCCTCAGCTCCGCGCGGTTGAACTCGAAGATGAGGTCGCTGGGCAACATGGTCTTTTTGGAAAGCAGAAGGTTCGCCGGGAGATCCAGCATCTCATCCAGTGATTCGATCCCGTCCAGCTTGCCATTGTCCACCTGCCCGTTGTTACCCTTTTTGATCAGCTCTTCGGTGAAACTCGTCATCTCCCCGTCATCCACTTGCATCGCCCCGGGATCGACGGTGATCTGGCCGACGGCGGCAGGCTGAAGCTCCGATTCCATGCGCCCGAACTCCGGGAGATCCGCCTCAAGATCAAAGGTCGAGGAAACCGAAGCCGCATCCGCCTCAAGATCACCGGCAGCCAGCGGATCGGAAATTTTCAGGGCATACTCCGGATCGAGAACGCTGGGTGCCATGTCGATCTCCACATCCTCAGGGAGCAGATCCAGAAGATCGATTTCCTCCAGCAGGGCCGCCGATTCATCAGGAGGCGTGATCGCCTCCTCGGGCGGCAAAGCGCGCTCCGGCTCGTAGGGTTTCACCTCCACCTGACGGACGTTCACAGGGGCGGTTGAAATTTCCTCCGACTGCTGGATTCCGAGAGCGATACGCACATGATCCAGTGCGAAGAACACCAGAACATGCAGCAACAGGGATACGAGCATCGCAACCGTCGCCCAGCGGCCAAGATTTTCCGGCCCCGGGAGACGGTAACCGCCGACATCACGTGTGTCGCTCCAGCGATATTCCTGCTCCATGCGGGGTATGATAAACCATGAAATCGTGCTGGCAATCCCCGAAAAACGTGACTACGGCGTGCTCGGCACACCATGTGCTATGTGAATTTAACTCCTTGAAACAAGATGCCTGCTAAGAAATCAACCAAGAAAGTCGCCGCGAAAAAGTCCGCCGTGAAATCCGCTCCTGCCAAAAAAGCAGTGGCTAAAAAAGCCGCCGCCCCAAAACCGGCAGCTAAAAAAGTAGCCAGGAAAGCTGCCGTAAAAGCCCCTGTGAAAAAGGTGGAAGCTAAGAAAACCGTAGCGCAAAAAGCTCCGGCAAAAAAAGCTGACAGGAAAGTGGCACCCTCACTGGATGCCATCGCAAAAGCCGCTTACCTCAACTACCGCCGCCGCACCGAACAAGGCCTCCCGGGCAACGACGACAGCGACTGGCTCGAAGCCGAGCGCTCCGTCATGAACGGCTAACATACCAAACCACCAACAACGTATCTACCGACGCCCGCCTTGTGAAAAAGGCGGGCGTTTTCGTTTTTTAACCATTGCCTTCCCCTGAGGAAAATAGATAGTCAGGGCATCTTGATTAAAAGTGTTGTCACCAGGACGCCTTTTGATGGCGCCGCAGGGATTTTTCCAATTCCCACGCTACCCTCCCCCGGGTCGGCCGACCGCCCCCTCCTCTTTCCATCCGCCAGTATCAATGAACCCCGAACCCGTGCCCCAAACATCCATGCAATCCGCCCTTTTTGAAGAGACACCCGTCGCCGCAGCTCCCCGCAAATCCCGCCGCATCCCGACAACCAAAGCCATTGAGGAATTCGGACTCAAAGCCCCTTCGAAGATGGGGAAAAACTACGTCCTCGATACCAATGTCCTTCTCCACGACCCCGCCTGCCTTGAGCGTTTTAAGGAAAACCACATCTGCATCCTCGTCGATGTCCTCGCCGAGCTGGACAAATTCAAGAGCGAGCAATCCGAACGCGGGGCCAACGCCCGCCGCGTCCACCGCCGCCTCACCGAGACATTTGCCTCCGGCGGCATCCCTACCAACGGAGTGCCCACTGAAGGCGGCGGCACGATCCGCCTCGTGATTTACGATCCCTCCGCCTGCCCGAAAAACTCCGAGCGTCTCGACCAGTTTTACCGGATTTTCCCCGACCGCGACCGCGTGGACCACCGTATCCTCGCCGCCTGTTTCCTCCTTCAGCAATACAACACCGACGGCCAGGTAGCCCTCGTCACCAAGGACATCAACCTCCAGCTCAAAGCCAGGGCCGTCAGCATCGAATGCCAGGATTATCTGAACGACAAGGTCGATGCCCGCGAGGTTTCCAACTACGAAGTCCGCCGCATCGAGGTGGAGTCCAACGAGCTCCAACGCTTCGCCAGCACCGGTGAAATTGAAATGGATCCCCAGCGTTGCCTGGGCTGCTCCGTCAACGAATACGTCCTGCTCTGCTGCGGAGAAAAACAAACCATCCCCGCCCGTTTCCAGTTCGATAAAAAATTCGTCCGCCTGAATATTCCTGACGTTTTGAAAATCCCCGACGGCCAATCGCTCAAGCCGCTAAACCTCGGCCAGCGCTGTCTCATCGACGCCCTTCTCAACCCGGACATTTCCCTGGTCACCTGCTACGGCCACGCAGGCACCGGCAAGACCCTCGTCGCCGTAGCCGCCGGTCTCCATGAAATGTTCAACCGGAAATACAACGGCATCACCGTCAGCCGCCCCGTCGTTTCCATGGGCGACCAGATGGGTTTCCTACCCGGCTCCCTTGATGAAAAAATGCGCCCCTGGCTCCAGCCCATCCACGATGCCCTCGATCTCCTCATGCGCCCGAACGTCCCCCTCGGCCCCAAGCGCAAGCAGCCGAAACCGGGAGCTGCCATAGCCGTAAAAAAACCATATGAAGCACTCATGGAACAGGGCATCCTCGAAATCGAAGCCCTCTGCTACATCCGCGGCCGCTCCATCCCGAACCGCTTCTTCATCCTCGACGAAGCCCAGCAGCTCACCCCGCAGGAAGCGAAAACCATCGTAACCCGCATGTCGCGTGATTCCAAACTAGTCCTCGTCGGCGACCCCGCCCAAATCGACAACCCCTACGTTGACAGCCGCAGCAACGGCCTCGTCTATACCCGCAACCGCCTCAAAGACCAGCCCTTTAGCGCCCACGTCGCCCTCAACCGGGGCGAGCGCTCGGAGCTGGCCGAAGCGGGTGCGCAACTCATGTAGGAAACTTTAAACTCTAAGCTTCAACCCTCAAACAGGCCCAACCCCGGCTCCGTGCCGACGGCGCGAATATGGAGCAGTGTGCTTCCAGCCGCTAGCAGAGAACTCGTCGCACCCTACTCGATTCTTCGCTAGCGGCGGGACGCACGCTTCCCCGCATTCCCAACAAAAAAGCCGCCGGATCGCTCCGGCGGCTTTGGTTTGATTTTTCCGTTATGCGTTGGCGAAGTTTTTCGCAACCTCATCCCAGTTCACCACGTTCCAAAACGCGTCGATGTATGCCGGGCGCTTGTTCTGGTAGTTCAGGTAATAGGCGTGCTCCCAGACATCTAGCCCGAGGATGGGAGTGTTCCCGCACGCGCCAACAAAGTCACCCATGATCGGGTTGTCCTGGTTCGCAGTTGAGCAGACGGCGACGGTGCCATCGGATTTCTTACAGAGCCATGCCCAGCCGGAGCCGAACTGACCCGCGCCCGCTGCAGCGAACTTTTCCTTAAATGCATCGAAGGAACCGAAAGCCGCGTCGATCGCTGCGGCAACATCCCCGGTGGGAGCGCTTGCTCCGCCTGGAGCGATGACTTTCCAGAAAAGCGAGTGGTTTACAAAACCGCCGCCATTGTTGCGGACCGCGCTTTGGATGTCTTTCGGGAGGGAGCCAAGATCCGAGATCAGCTCTTCAGCGGTTTTCGCTTCGAGGTCGGCCTTGCCTTCGATTGCTCCGTTGAGCTTGTCGGTGTATGCCTGGTGGTGCTTGTCGTGGTGGATTTCCATCGTCTTCGCATCAATGTGCGGTTCGAGAGCGTCGAAGGAATAGCCGAGGTCTGGTAGTGTGTGTGCCATAATGTTTAAATTGGTTGATTGTCTGGTTTGGATTGTCGCGGGCGTCCTTGGAAAGCATGCTCGCGCCAACAACTAACATCAACGCCAGCATCACCCAGCCCGCAAGAAGAAATCTGTAGAAGAAATCCACCATGCCACCGGAACTCCAGCCCTACCTCCCTTTCGTTATCACCGCCGTCGTCTCACTTTTCGTGGGTTGGCTGCTCACCTTCCTCGCCGCCGGGAGCAAAAAATCCGCCCTCACCGAGCGCGTAAGATCCGAGGAACGTCGCACCGCCGATGCCGAAGCACGCTTCGCCAACTCCCAGGTGGAAAGCGAGCGAAACGAAACCGCCGCCCAGAATTTCCGCACCCAACTCGCGGAAATGACCAGCCGTATGGAAGCGGAAAGAAAAGCCGCAATCGAAAAACAAGCCCTCTTGGATCGCGCAGAAACCAAACTCTCGGATACCTTCAAAGCCCTCTCCGCAGACGCCCTCAAAGGAGCCTCCGAGCAATTCCTCCACCTCGCAAAATCCACCCTCGCCTCGCAAACGGAGGAAGCCAAAGGCGAGATCGAGAAACGCAAGACCGCCATCGAAACCCTCGTCAAACCCGTCGCCGACTCCCTCGGAAAATTCGAGATCCGCATCGGCGAAATCGAGAAAATCCGCGAAGGAGCATATTCCGAACTTAAAGAACAGGTTCGCGCCCTCGGCGAAGGCCAGCTCGGCCTCCAGAAGGAAACCGCCTCCCTCGTAAAAGCCCTCCGCCAACCCACCGGCCGCGGCCAGTGGGGCGAGATGCAGCTCCGCCGCGTCGTCGAACTCGCCGGCATGCAGGAGCACTGCGATTTTTCCCTCCAGACCAGCTCCACCACCTATGAAGGCAAACGCCTCCGCCCGGATCTCATCGTGAAACTCCCCGGAGGAAAAACCATCGTCGTCGATTCCAAGACGCCCATGGACGCCTACCTCAACGCCCTCGAAGCCACCGAAGACGCCGAGCGCGAGCGTTTCCTCACCCGGCACTCCCTCCAGATCCGCAAGCACATCAGCGACCTTTCCTCCAAGGAATACACCAGGCAATTCGAGGACACCCCCGAGTTCACCGTCCTCTTCCTGCCCAGCGAATCCTTCTTCTCCGCCGCCCTCACCACGGATCCCACCCTCATCGAGCGCGGCGTGAAAGAAGGCATCATCCTCGCCACGCCGACCACACTCATCGCCCTCCTCAAAGCCGTAGCCTACGGCTGGAGGCAGGAATCACTAGCCCTCAACGCCAGGGAAATCTCCGCCCTCGGCCGCACCATGCATGGGCGGCTTGTCAAACTGGCCGACCATTTTTCCAAACTCGGAAACTCCCTGAACAGCACCGTCGATCACTACAACCGTGCCATCGCCTCCTACGAAACCCGCGTCCTCTCCACCGCCCGAAAATTCGAAGACCTCAAAGCCACCCCCGAAAACACAACCCTCCCCGATCTGCAAAGCATTGATAAAACCACCCGCCCCCTCCTCACCGCCAACCCGGAGATCGACATCGAAGCCAATGACGACTTCGCCTTCGTCCCCCAAAAAGACACCGCCTCCAAAAATGCCGCCAGCGATCTGCGCAGCGCGTTCGAGGATTTCTAGAACCCATCCTTGCCGCAGACCCTGCCCTGTTTTGCATTTGACCACCGCACCCACCCTTTCACCATCCCCGCAACCGCCATGCTCCTCCGATTCACAATCTTCTTCCTGCTGACCACAATCTGGTCGCCCGCCCAGGAAACCGACCCCGCCGTCATCGAACTCCGAGAAACCATCTCCAAGATCGTCGATACCCAGACCCTGGAATCCAAAGAGCGGCTCGACTGGCAAGCCCGCAAAGCGGAAATGCAAGCCCTCCTCGAACTCCACCAAAACGAACTCACCCTCCTCGACGAAGAACTCGAAAAAGCAGGCCAATCCGCTCCCGGCCACGACGATTCCACCGAGACCCTGAAATCTGAAATCGAAACCCTCAAAGCCTCCCGCCGAGCCACCGCCGAAGCCGTCGCCCGCAACGTCCCCCGCGCCATCGCCCTCGCAAAACGGTTCCCCGCCCCCCTCCTCAAAGACGCCGACCCCGAACTCGCCACCCTAGCTGCCTGGAAATCCTCTGACGAACCCCGCGAAGCCCTCCAATCAATCATTTCCCTCCTCGCAAAAGCCCACCAGTTCAACCGCCGCCTCACCCGCGTTTCCGAAATCCGCGACAACCGCGAAGTCGAAGTCCTCTACCTTGGCCTAGCCCGCGCCTTCTACGCCGACCGCAAAGGCAACGCCGGAATCGGCCAGCCCGGCCCCGATGGCTGGTCATGGAAATCCCGCCCCGAGATCCACTCCGAACTAACCACCGCCCTCGCCACCCTGGACAAAAACCTCCCCCCCACAATGGTGAAGCTCCCCCTGGAAATCAAATAGAGCAAGGAGCGCCGCCTACAGGCGGCGTGTATCTCCCACCCATAGCCCCATGAAACCATACGTCCCATTAGTCCTATATGTCCTATCCCTGGCACCATTGGCAGCCCAAACCACCGTCCCAGATGCTCTAACAAAAGCCCGCACCGACCTCACCACCACCCTCACAACCCTGGAAAAAACCCGCACCGAAATCGCCTCGGAGAAACCCACCCTTTCCGCCGAGTTCGAAAAAACGGAACAATCCCTCCGCGAAAAACGCCGCCTCGTCCGCATCGCCCGCCTCTCAAAAGACGACCGCGCCCAGGAACTCCGCCAACTCCAAACCGACGCCAACACCCGCCGCAAGGACGCCACCTACCTCGCCAGCCTCCTTAAAGACCATGCTCTAAAAGCCTCCACCCTCGCCACCCCCGGCTCCCCTGCCTTGGATATCCCCCCTGAAATCCTAGCCGCAGAATCCACCGTCCCCGCCGAATCCCTCACCACCCGCCTCCCCATCCTCGACTCCGCCATCACCCGGATGGAAGCCCTCCTCGGAGGCTCCACCGCCCCCGGCCAGGCAGCCGATTCCGATGGAAAAATCCACACCGGCACCCTCGCAGCAATCGGCCCCGTCTCCTATTTCCTCTCCGAAAATAAATCCACAGGAGGCGATATCATCCCTTCAAAATCCGGCGGCCCACCCCGTTTCACACAGGACTCCCCGGATCAAATCGCATCCCTCCTCGCCGGGAAAGAAGCCAGCCTCCCGCTCGACCCCACCGGCGGCAATGCCCGTGCCATGGACGAGATCGACGGCGGCCCACTCGACCTCATCCGTAAAGGCGGCCTCTGGATTTGGCCCATCATGTTTCTCGCCGCCCTCTCGTTGATTTTCGGCATCATCAAGCTCGCCCGGTTCTCCAAATTCCGCGAGCCCACCGAAGCCTGGGTCAACGCCATCCTCGCCGCCCTCCGCACTGGCGACCGCGAAAAAGCCACCCAACTCGCCCAAAACCAAGCCCACCCCGCCGGCCCCGTCATGGGCAAGCTGGTCGATGTTTCCGAAAACTCCGCCGATCTCGTGGAAGAAACTCTTTACGAACAACTCATGGGCGTTCAGCAAAAAGCAGGAACCCTCCTCCCCGCCATCGCCATCACCGCAGCGACCGCCCCGCTATTAGGCCTCCTAGGTACCGTCTCCGGTATGATCTCCACCTTCAACCTCATCACCCTCTTCGGCTCCGGTGATCCCAAACCCCTCGCCGGAGGCATTTCCGAAGCTCTCATCACCACCCTCTTCGGCCTCGTAGTAGCCATCCCCGCCCTAGTCCTCCACGCCTTCCTCTCCCGCCGCGCCCAAGGCATCACCCAAACCACAGAACGCCTCGGCCTCTCCTTCGTAAACGGCCTGAAGAGGAAACTTTAAATTTTAAACTCTAAACCTCAATTTTCCAAAGCCCCAAAGGGGTGCCCCAGCCCAGAGCGTCGCTCTGGGTTCCAACCCCAAAATCAAACCGGGCAAGCTTTGCACTCCGCCACCCATTCAACCTCCGCCGCAGCCCCACACCACCACCGCCGTTTTCTACATCTTCCACTGATCACTGATCACTCGGCACTAACCACTCTTCCTCTTCCTTGAGGTTTAAAGTTTAAAATTTAAAGTTTCAGTGCTCCACGCCATCCAACTCACTCTCTCCGAAGGCGGCATCACCCTGTATGCCCTCCTCGCGCTTGCAATCGCCATCTACGCCACGCTATTCAGCGTCTGGCGCCACCTTTCATCTACTAGGAAAGCAGTAACAACCGTCGGCCTGTCACTTTCCGGCGATTCCCCCCGCGAAACCCAACGCTCCTACACCGCTTACGAACTCGATGAAATGGCATGGGTCGAGCGCCGCCTCCCCTTCCTCGCCATCCTCATTTCCTCCGCCCCCCTGCTCGGCCTCTTGGGAACAGTAGCCGGCATGCTCATCACGTTCTCCGGCATGGCCTCCGGAAACAACTCCCCCATCGACACCATCTCCACCGGAATCTCCCGCGCCCTGGTCACCACCCAGGCCGGCCTAGTCATCGCCATCCCCGCCGCCTTCCTCCTAGCCCTCCTAAAGCGCCAAACCGAAACCACCCACCTAGCCATGCAAAAGCAGCTACATCAGCGCCTTTCCTCAACCCAAGCTCTTCCACTGATCACTGATCACTGATCACTCGGCACTCCGAACCCATGAGAAGATTCCGCCACACCACCAACCCCGAAACAACGGGAGGTATCGACATCTCACCTCTCATCGACGTCGTCTTCCTCCTGCTCATCTTCTTCATCGTCACCACCGTGTTCGTGAAGGAAACCGGCGTGGAAATTTCCAAACCCCGCGCCGCCACCTCCGCGGACCTTGATCGCCAAGCCATCCTCATCGCCATCACCGCCGAGTCCCGCGTCTGGCAGGGAGGCCGCGAAATCGGCCAGGACGGAGTCCGCGCCGTAGTCGCCGCCCTCCTGGAGGAAACTCCCGAAACACCAGTCATCATCCGCGCAGACGAAGCCACCCCCACCCAAGCCACCGTCTCCGTAATCGATTCCGCAAAACTAGCCGGCGCCACCTCCGTCTCCCTCGCAACCGAGAAGTGAAACTTTAAACTCTAAACTTTAAATCTCAATGAAGACTCCGAATCATACCGTGTCCTAACTTCCTGCCCTCCCCATTCAAATCCATCCACAACCTAAATCTTCCTTGGCGAACTTTGCGCCTTTGCGGTTCAACCTCTTCCCCCAAAACCCCAGCCTCTTCCTTGAGGTTTAAAGTTTGAATTTTAAAGCCACCATCACCGGCATAGCCGCCTCAGCCATCCTCCTGGCTGTGCTTGGAGTCGCGCGGCTGTTCACAATCGAGAACACCATCCCCGATCTCGAAATCCGGGAAATTGAGACCGTCGATATGGAGCCGCCACCCCCTCCACCTCCGTTGGAGGAGCCTCCCCCGGATGCCCCGCCGCCACCTCCCGCCCTCACCCAGGTCAGTTCATTACCCGATCCCACCCGCGTCCCCGTCCCACAGGCGCAGGTGCCGATGGACATCACCGCTCCCGTGGAAAATTTCTTTACCGATCTCGCACCTGCCCCTCTTCCCATAGCACCCGAGCCAGTCCGCGCCCGTCCTGCGCCACAACCGAAGACCTCTTCCCAGGAGCCAGCACCAGTTCGCCGTCCGACACCGCCACCCGTAGCGAAGTCCCACTACAGCACCAGCGAACTCGATGGCACTCCGCGCCTCCTCCGCCACGGTTCCGCCTCTTTTCCATCCTCCTTGGCTCGCAAAGGCATCACCCGCGGCACCGTCACCTTCGAAGTAGAACTTTCCACCTCCGGATCCGTCAGCATACGCCGCGTCGTTTCCTCCACCCACCCGGAGCTAGTCTCCCCCGCCCGGCGCGTAGCCTCCGGCGCCCGCTTCACACCGCCCAAGAAAAGCGGCCAATCCGTAAAAGCCATCATGCGCTGGCCCATCGTAATCGAGAAATGAGAATCACCCTTCACACAATAAGTCTTATACGACCAATAGGACTTATACTATTTACCACATCCCTGGTATTTTCCGCAGAGCCCCTCCCACTCTCCACCTCTTATTGGAAAGACCCCGCCTTCCTGAAATCTTTCAACGGCTCCTACCGCATCGAAGCCCGCATCGAACCCTCTGTCACTACAGAGGAGCGCGGCCTCCTCATCGAGATCCAGACACTCATGGCTGCCGAAAAGCGCACCGCCGCTCTGGAGAAACTAAAATCCAGTCCTCTCGCCAAAAAATCCCCCGCCCTCACCTTCAACCTCGCCAACCTCTATTTCGAAACAGGCGATACCGAAAAAGCCATCGAGTCCTATAAATCCGCCCTTAAAGACTACCCTTCCTTCCGCCGCGCCCACCACAATCTCGCCCTCGCCTACGTCCGCGAAAACAAACTCCCGGAAGCCCTCACCCACCTTACCGAAGCCATACGCCTCGGAGATTCCGAGGGCAGCACCTACGGCATGCTCGGCTACTGCCGCCTCGCCCGCGAAGAATACGCCAGCGCCCTCCAGGCATACCGCCTCGCCCAGGTCACCGAGCCGGAGGTGGCCGAATGGAAAGCCGGCATCGCCCAGTGCCTCCAGAATCTCGACCAGCAAAAGGAAGCCGTAGCCCTTCTCGACGAGGTCATCCGCACCCGCCCGCAGGAAGCATCCTACTCCGTCCTCCAGGCAAACATCCTCCTTGATCTCGACCAGTCCGAATCCGCCGTAAAAGCCCTCGAGCTCCCCCACCGCCTTTCCCTCCTGGATCCCGATACTACCTTGCTCCTCGCAGACCTCCACCTCCGCGGCAAGCGCACGGACACCGCCAAGGAAATCATCACCAAGGCATTTTCCGCAGAGAAGAAACCAACGGAACCCGCTATTCTCCGCCTCATCACCACCGCCTCCTCCCAATCCGAATGGGTACTGGTGAAAGACCTGTTAGAAAAAGCAATACAGGAAAACCCCACCCGCGCCCTCCGCCTGGCGACCGCCCGCTACCTCATCGAGTCCGGAGAAAACCCGACCACCGGAGCCGAAGAATTCGCCAAACTCATCCAAGAAGACCCCACCGACGGTGAAGCCCTCCTCACCCTGGCAAAACACCAGGCCACCTCCGGCCAACCCGATTCCGCAGAACTCCTCTTCGAGCGCGCCACCGCAGACGACTCCACAGCCTACGAAGCCCACATCGAACTGGCCCGTCTCCACGTCTCCCAATCCCGCTACGCCGACGCCCTGAAATCAACAGACGCCGCCCTGGCTCTCAACCCCACCGAGTCCCTCCGCACCTACCGCGAAGCACTCCAAAAGACACTAGCAGCTTCGGAGTAATCCCAACCCTCAACAACTGTCAAAATCTGTCAAATTGAGATTAAAGTTGATAGCAGGGTTCAACTTGCTACTAATCTGACAGATTTTGAGAGAAAATGAGATTTCCGGAAAAACCACCATCAATAGAAGACATTTGTCAGCGAGTCCCGCCGTCGCAGCAGGTCAGGGCGATGTCATCTTATTTTCGTGACGAATATCTCCATTGGGATGACCTGAAACACCGAACGCCTCCAAACCATTTGACACGGGAAGAATGGTGGTACGGGCTGAAATATCGACGCATGGCCGGATCAAACCGCATCCCGCTTCGCGATAGGAAGGGCGAAAACTTCTTCTTCACAGTACCAGGTAAAATCGCCGCTCAACTCCACAGGATCGACCTTGGTGCCGGTGGAAGAATCGGAATGCCCGAGCCGGTGACCAATCCCGTTACCCGCGATCAATACCTGATCCGCTCCCTGATGGAAGAAGCCATCACTTCCAGCCAGTTGGAAGGAGCCGTGACCACCAGGGAAGTCGCCACCGACATGCTTCGCTCCGGGCGAAAGCCGAAAGACAGGAGCGAGAAAATGATACTTAATAACTACCGGACAATGCGTCGCATCCGGGAGATCAGGGATCGTCCGCTGACTCCGGAGCTTGTGTTTGAAATTCACCGCATGATCACCGATGGCACGCTCGATAAGCCCGATGCAGCCGGACGGCTGCGACGGGACGACGAACTGGTGACCATTGAGGACGACGAGGGCGAAATCATGCACCTGCCTCCTCCCGCCAGCGAACTAGAGGAACGGCTGCGGACGATGTGCGCGTTTGCCAATGAGAAGGATACGGAACCCTTTGTCCATCCGGCCATCCGCTCGATCATCCTCCACTTCTGGCTGGCATACGATCATCCGTTTCTTGATGGCAACGGACGCACCGCCCGCGCACTTTTCTACTGGGCAATGCTTCACTCCGACTACTGGCTGTTCGAATTCATCTCGATCTCCGATATTTTGAAACGTGCTCCTACCCGATACTACCGGGCTTTTCTCCACACGGAAACGGATGGAAACGACCTGACATATTTCCTACTTCATCAGTCCGACGTCATCCGTAAAGCAATCGAGAGCCTGAACAACTACATCGCAAGGAAAGCGCGGGAGACACGTGAAAACCAAGGGCTTCTGCGTGATATGCGCAGTCTGAACCACCGCCAGCAGGCCTTGGTCAGCCACGCGCTCCGCCATCCCGGCACGGTCTATACTATCGAAGGGCACCAACGCAGCCACGACACGGCCTACAATACGGCACGCACCGATCTGATCGGCCTCGCGGATCAAGGACTTTTTCTCAAAGGCAAAAGCGGAAAGAAGATGGTCTTCCACACCGCCGAAGGGCTTGAAGAAAAGCTGCGAGTCCCTGAATAGAAAGGACAGGAAGCCGACCTTTTCTTAGAGGACAAGCGCATCATGTTTTGTGATTTTGCTGGCCGTTCGGTTCAGGCTCTTTCGCACCAAGGGTGCAACACCATTCCAGCCCGGGGAGAAGTGAAACGAAGCCCCGGGTTCGAAATCCAAAACATCCTGAGGGCTGAAAGTCCGTTACATCACGAGTGATAATCCCGGCGGACTGGACGGACTTTCAGCCTTCCGGAATTACGTTGCGCGATTCCTTGGGCGATGCCCAAGGCTGGGATGGAACAGGCCGTTGGCCTTGAAGACAGCAGAGACGAATTCACAAAACATGAGGCGCGGCAGTATACAAGGAACTCGTGGTTCTCGAAGGCCACGAGGCATATCGCCACCAGCTCAACAAAACCGACAAACTCAGTCCCAGCCAGCGCGAACACCTCCACACCCAATGGAAACAGTTCCGCACCTGGTGGAGTAAATGGGACCGACGCGGCGAGGCTTAGGAACCATCGGCGGTTCCAAACTATCACTCCTTAGTCAGCTCCGGAATCGAGAGGTCGAATTTATCGATGATCGCCTGAAACCGGGCGTGTCCTTTTGCATTGTGTATGAGGAGAACCTGAGAGTCCGAGGCGATGAACATAATCCGGGTGCCTGCGGGAAATTCCATACCCATTTTTTCAAGCATCGTCTCCGGCCTTGGCTGTGAATTAAGGAGGGGATCAGGGATCACGCCCCCCTCTTCGCTGAGCCTTCTAACGAAAGCGGGGTGGACGAGATACGTATTGGACGTGATCGCACCGGCCTTGGGTTCAACCCGTGCCGTCACCCTGGCTTTTCCTTCCCGGAGAGTCCGGACTTCCGGGGTCAAAAACAGAACCGGCACCGGCCGATAGTCAGGCCGGGTCTTTGGTTCAATCACCAGGGTGGAGCCAGTGGTAATAGCCTCGGCATGGCGGAATTCGGCAAATGGAGTCACGGGAGGCCTGGGAGCATCGCGGGGGGACCACCTGGCCGCGACCTCAAGATCAACGAGTTCACCGAAGGGGCCGACGTTCCCCCGCAAACTGATGACCAAGCCAAGCGAGGTGCTATACCAGCCATTGTTGTCATGAATCCAGTCCAAGGCATTTTTCTGACTTGTCTTCTGCCCTGGGCGAAACCTCAGGCCGGTGGTAGCAACCAGATCACCACGTTCCCGGAGCCAGGCTATGGCTTTGGCGCGGGTGGCCGCAGTTGCACGCTCGTAAGTTTTGATATCGTTGGCATCGCAGAGGATCAATTCGGTTTGGCAGTAAATTTCCCTCAAGCTGTTTGTGGGTGGCTCAGGATCCTTTTTCGCAACATCGCTGGAAAAACGAGTCAACAACAACGCCGACTCCGCCGCATCTCCCCAGGCGGAGATGATTTCCCATTTGTTTGCTTCGAGAGTAGAGCTGGAAATGCTTTGGATCGCCTCGATTTTATTTTTACTTACCGGCTTCTGGTCTTCAAGGGCGTAGCGCATGTCCACCAGACCTCCGGGGCCAACGGTGGGTTCGATCTCAAGCGTGGTACCCATGGGCATTTTTTCCCCGTCCGCAACCTCGACCTCGGGGAGGGCTTTCCTGAATTCGACCTTGTTTCCGGATACGATGGCTGCCTGCCTGAACCGGGCTAGTTCGGTCACCTTCCGGCTCGCCACAAGTTGATCCAGACGATCCTCAAGTTCCGCAGCCGAGAGCCGCCCTTCGTCCACCGCATTCCGGATGAATTCCGCCGAAGCCGGATCCGTCTTCACGAGCCGGAAATCAACGGCCAGTTCCGCGCGGATCAAACCGACGCCAACAGTGAAACCGATTATGAACACCACTAGGAAAGACCGCATGGTGATTTCTATGGAAATTCCTGTTCTGTCGCTAGGAAATTGTTGCTCCCTTTGGAGCAACATCAAGGCTGGGGTAGATACCTCTTCAGAGTCACCCCCGGGCGGCATACGCCTCCACCGTATCGCAGGTGCAAACGAGATTCCTATCCCCATGCACATTATCAATCCGGGAAACCGCCGGCCAGAATTTGTGGTTGCGGAGGTAAGGTAGCGGGAAGCCGGCCTGCTCGCGGGTGTATGGGTGCGGCCAGTCGTTTCCGCAGAGGACGCCGCTGGTGTGCGGGGCGTTTTTGAGGACGTTGTCCTCCGCATCCGCTTCGCCGGAAATGACGGCTTGAATTTCTCCGTGGATGGAGATCATCGCATCACAAAATCGGTCGAGCTCGGCTTTGGATTCGGATTCGGTCGGCTCGATCATGAGAGTGCCTGTGACCGGGAAGGACATGGTCGGGGAGTGGAATCCGTAATCCATGAGGCGCTTGGCGATGTCCTCCACGCTGATGCCGGACTCCTTGGAAAGCGGGCGGCAATCGATGATGCACTCGTGGGCGACGAGGCCGGTTTTCCCGGTGTAGAGAATGGGGAAACATTTTTCCAGACGCTTCGCTACGTAGTTCGCGTTGAGGATGGCGATCTGGGTGGCGGTTTTCAAGCCGGCCGCTCCCATCATGGCGATATACATCCAGGAAATGGTGTTGATGGAGGCGCTGCCGTATGGGGCGGAGCAGACGGCATGGGATTTTTCCTCCATGGAGAAATGACCGGGAAGGAACGGGACAAGCTGCTTGGCAACTCCGATGGGACCGACGCCCGGGCCGCCCCCGCCGTGGGGGATACAGAAGGTTTTGTGGAGGTTCAGGTGGCAGACATCCGCGCCGATGAGGCCGGGGGAGGTGAGGCCCACCTGGGCGTTCATGTTCGCGCCATCCATATAGACCTGGCCGCCGGCATCGTGGATGATGGAGGTGATCTCACGTATGGTTTCCTCGAAAACCCCGTGGGTGGAGGGGTAGGTAACCATGAGTGCGGAGAGGTTTTCGCGATGCGTTTCCGTGAGGGAAATCAGATCCGCCATGTCGATGTTGCCGCTGTCATCGCATTTCACGCCGACGACTTTCATGCCGCACATGACGGCGGAGGCAGGATTCGTGCCGTGGGCGGACACAGGGATGAGGCAGACGTGGCGGTGGCCTTCGTCGCGGGATTCGTGGTAGCGTTTGATCGCGAGGAGGCCTGCGTATTCGCCCTGGGATCCTGCGTTCGGCTGGAGGGAAACGGCGGCGAAGCCAGTGATCTCTGCAAGCCAGTTCTCAAGCTGGGTGAGCATTTCCGTGTAGCCAGTTGTCTGATCCTTCGGTGCAAAGGGATGGATGGTGGAAACTTCCGGCCAGCTCAAGGGGATCATTTCCGAAGTCGCATTCAGCTTCATGGTGCAGGAGCCGAGGGCGATCATGGACTCGTTCAGAGCCAGATCCTTGGTCTCCAGGCGCTTGATGTAGCGCAGCATTTCCGTCTCGGAGTGGTAGGAATTGAAGGCGGGAGCGGTGAGGAACTTCGAAGTTCTATCAAAACATGATTCCCATTCCGTCCCATCAGTCCCATCCGCCCGCGAAACATCAAACAACCTACAGAGCGACCAGATGTCCGAAGAGGCGACCGTTTCATCCAGAGAAATTCCAACGTGGCGTGCATCAATGAACCGGAGATTGAAGCCATGCTCGGGAGCCGCTTCCACAAGTTCCGCAGCCTTCTCCGTTTCCACGATGATGGTATCGAAAAACGCCCCGTCTTCCACTTTGACTCCACCGGCGGTGAGAGCGGACTTCAGCTCGCGTGCCTGTCCGTGAAGTTTACGGGCGATGGATTTCAGCCCCTCCGGCCCATGGTAAACCGCATACATGGAGGCCATCACGGCGAGCAGAACCTGCGCGGTGCAAATGTTCGATGTGGCTTTATCCCGTCGGATATGCTGCTCGCGTGTCTGGAGTGCCAAGCGGTATGCGGGCTGGCCATACTTATCGATGGAAACCCCTATCAAACGACCCGGCATCTTGCGTTTCAGCGCGTCCTTGCAAGACATGAATCCAGCATGCGGCCCACCGAAACCAAGCGGCACTCCGAAGCGTTGGGAGGAGCCGACACAGATATCAGCACCAAATTCTCCGGGCGATTTCAGGAGAGTCAGGGCGAGGAGATCCGCAGCGCAGATGGTCACCGCGCCCGCCGCCTTGGATTTCTCGAAAAATGCGGAGAAGTCATCGATGCGTCCAAGCGTATCCGGATACTGCACGATCACCGCGAAAAGCCCCTCGGCAGATGCCGGGTCGAACTTTTCCCAATCACCCACAATCACCTCCAGCCCGATTGTAACGGCGCGTGTCTGAACCACATCGATGGTCTGTGGATGGCAGCGGTCGGATATGAAAATGGCTTTCCCCTTGGGCTTTCCGGAAAGGGCCAAGGTCACTGCCTCGGCAGCGGCGGAGCCTTCATCGAGAAGAGAAGCATTGGAGACATCCAGCCCGGTGAGATCCGTGATCATGGTCTGGAAATTCAGCAGAGCCTCCAGGCGCCCTTGGGAAATCTCCGCCTGGTAGGGAGTGTAAGCTGTGTACCAGCCGGGATTTTCCAAAATATTTCGCAGAATCACACCGGGTGTGAGCGTACCATAATATCCCTGGCCGATGAAACTTTTCAGCACCTTGTTCTGACCCATCCATGCACGCAGCCAAGCGAGTGCCTGGTCTTCAGAAAGCGCGGCAGGCAGATCCAGCTCCCCATCCATGCGTATGCCGCCGGGAACAGCTTCGGAAATAAGCGACTCAAGCGTGCCGTGGCCGACCTTTTCGAGCATTTCAGTTTGGTCGGATGCCGAGGGTCCGATGTGGCGGGGCAGGAAGGAAGAAGTGGTATCCATTGCGTCTGCCACGTAATGCAGCAGGAGTGCCAAACGCGCAACCATGGAAAACATCCTTCGCTTGAACACACAGAAACCTGAATGCAGACAACAGGCACCACGAATCCAACTAGACCCATGAAGTCTCAACCATGGAAAATTCCGGTTCTTTCCCTCTTCGATTCGTTGGATTCGTCAGATTCGTGGTGCCTTCACTCTGTTACCATCTGAAAAATAGCTGCTGTCAATCCCAACCCTGCGCTCCCCAGGATCTTTCCCCACCCCTACCGGTTGATGTTGCGGCATCTCAATCCCTGAGTGTAAAACCCGCCCCCGCTCCAGATGATCCCCCCCTCCCTCAGTGAAAAACTCCTCGGTTCCGTCTCCCGGGATTTTTTCCGCCCGCTCACCCGTCCCTCCGCCGCCATCTACGTCGATTGCGCGGATAGACTGGCAGACATCGCCGGGGACGCGGGTCGCATCCCCCACTCGGAAGCCATCGCCCTCATCCGGGAAATTCTTCAATGCCACCCGGACATTATCCTCGACGAGGACGAAGGAGCCGCCCTCCGGGATTCCCGCCAGCGCGCCGGCCAGCTCTTCAACCGCCTCTGCGATGCCGCATGGCTCGAAGACCAGCAACTCGGCCTCCACGAGCGCTGGACACTCATCTCCCCCGGCCTCCGTCCTATGCTCCGCCTCCTCCGCGAGCTTGCCGAAGACGAAATCGCGGAGCTGAAAACCTTCGCCGATACCGTCCGCGGCGTCTGCGAAACCCTCGAACGCCCTGGCATCCTCGACGCCCGCCTTCACGAAGCGGACACCCTCCGCGCCACCGTCACCGATGTGAACGCCCGCCTCGAATCCGCCATCATCCAACTCCACGGCGTCGAGAAACTCATCTCCCTTTTCGACAACCGCCAGCGCCTCAGCGACTCCCCCGCAGAAACCCTCCGCCTCCTCTACGCGGAATTCGGCGCCGGCCAGCACATGGTCTGCTACGATGCCCTCCGCCGCAACGGCCTCCTCCCCCGCCTCCAGGCACTCCGCTCCATGGTCGCCGACCGCCGCGATGATCCCTTGGTAAAAGCCCGCCTCGCCGAGGGACTCGCATCACACTACCACTGGGATGAAAACGAATCCTACCACCGCGCGGAAAAAGCCCTCCGCCTCCTGGAGCAACGCCTCGCCGCCATCCGCCTCGTCGCCGATGCCATCGACGCCCGAATGGCTGCTTTCAACCAGCTCTCCCAGCAACGTTACCGCTACCAAACCGAGCTCCGAGGCCGCCGCCCGGAAATCGTCAAAGCCTACTGCGACGCCATCAACCAACAACACACCGGAACCAAACTCTCCGCCCTCCGTGGTGAAAATCCCGATTTCCAGCCCCTCGTCCCGGAGGTGAAATTCTTCTACGGCCTAGAGTCCCTCGCCCGCGTCCGCCGCGTGAAATCCCCCGCCGACCTCACCTTCGGAAACGACTCCAAAGACACCACCGAAACTGCCGAAGAAACCCTAGCCGCCCTCCGCGAGCGCCAGCGCCTGGCCCTCACCCCCCAACGCGCAGCCCGCCTCGTCGCCAGCCTCCTCCCGGAAAAATCCACCTCCCTTTCCACCGAAAGCTTCACCGCCAAGGACACCGACGAAATGCTAGATCTCCTAGCCACCACCGCCTACGACAACGCCATCACCGCCGACGGCAAACGCGTCACCTGGTCTATAGATGGCCCCGGAAAAACCAACGGCCTCACCCCCTCCACCATCCCCACCGACCCCCAAGCCGAGTGGCAAGTCGAGCGCTTCACCATCACCCGCTCATAACCAAAGTCTTCCACTTCTCACTTCTCACTCGGCACTTTCCACTCCCACCCATGACCCAATCCCACTGGCCCAGCTTCTGGCCGGACGTCCCCGAAGACGACCGCCCCGGCATCCGTGAAATCCTCGCCGAACTCCTCGGCCGCGGCACCCTACTAGGCGATAGCGGCTCCGGTCGCGACCTCTTCCTCCTGGCCCGCGACCATTACGGGAAACACCTCTCCGACTACCTCGCCCCCCTCGGACTGGAACTCATCATCGACGACGATTTCTCCCTCCTCCAAGCCCGCCCCATCCCCGAAACCTGCCACCTCCTTTCCCAGTTTTCCAAAGACGAAACCCTTCTTCTTCTAGTCATGTGGCGCACCTGGGACGACCACCGCACCAACGAAATCAGCTCCGCCGTAGTCCTCACCGTCGATGACCTCTGGACCCGCTTCCGCAACACCTTCGACAAAATCGATCCCCCCGAAAAAACCCACCTGGACGCCCTCCTCGCCCGCCTGAAACGCCACCGCCTCATCCGCACTCACAAGCCCGACGGCTCCGAAAACCTAGGCGAAACCCTCATCGAAATCCTCCCCAGTCTCCCCCGCACCATCCCCTTCGATTCCCTCGAAGCCTGCCTAGACAGAGCCTCCCTCTACCAACCAAGTGACCCCTCCGAAGAACCCACCGAATCATAGCCGGTGAGAATACGGAGAAGCGTGCTTCCAGCCGCTAGCGAAGAATCCAGCACGTCTCACCAGTCCTCCGCCAGCGGCTGGAAGCACGCTTCTCCACCTCTTCTCTTCCTTGGAGTTTAAAGTTTAGAATTTAAAGTTTTGAAAGACAAAGAAATGCCCTCCCGCGTTCACCTCTCCCGCATCATCGCCATCAACTGGTATGGCTACCGGCGTTTCATCGACGTCTCCGGCCTCTCCCTCATCACCGGCGCGAACGGCTCCGGAAAAAGCGTCCTCCTGGACCTCATCCAGTTCGTCATGTTAGGCGAGTCCCTCTCCCGTTTCAACAAAGCCGCCGCCGGAGCCGGCAGCGGTCGCTCCCTTCGCGGCTACTGCCTCTGCGACACCAACACCCAGGGAGCCGATGGACAAGAGCGCTACCTCCGCCCCTCCGGCGTCACCCTCGCCGCCCTGGAATTCGTCTGGCCTGCGGAGGACGGTGAGGAAACCCCGCGCCGCGAAACCTGGGGCGCACGCATCGAATTCGAAGGCCCCTCTTCCAAAGCAAGAACCCTCTGGTTCACCATCCCACAGCGCATGGAAAAGGAGGATTTTCTAGGAAAAGACCTCCTCTCCGAAGACCTCACCTTCATGCCGGAGGACGAATTCCGCGTCCATATAAAACGCGATCTCGGCGGCGAAGTCTTCGACCGCCA
This sequence comes from uncultured Verrucomicrobiae bacterium, assembly GCA_963793435.1. Classification (GTDB taxonomy): domain Bacteria; phylum Verrucomicrobiota; class Verrucomicrobiia; order Verrucomicrobiales; family Akkermansiaceae; genus Luteolibacter. The sequence goes on from CAWCAA010000001.1 coordinate 170,472, forward strand.
AGGCTCCTACCTGGAGGAAATGGGCACCCGCAGCCACCTCGGCTTCGACCGCCCGCAGATGAACAAAACCCTCCCGAACTCCATGGCCTTCCAGCCCGTCGAGTCGTTCGAAAAATTCATCCGCGAATATCTGCTAGAACCCGGAATGCCGGACGTGAAAGCCGTCCGCGCCAGTGTCGATGCCCACCGCCGCGCCCAGGACAGGCTGGAAAAAATGCACGACCAGTTAGCCCGCCTCAAACGCATCGGCGAGTCCCACACCGAGTATCGTGCAGCCCGCCGCGAAGCCCGCCTCCACGCCCACCTCCTCGAAGCTCTCACCCACGAGCGGAAACTCGAATCCCTCACCGCCGAACGCGAAGCCCTCGAAAAGCGCCGGACCGAAAACTCCGAGCAACGCGCCGATTACGAATCCGCCATGCAGGAGCGCAACGAGCTCGATTCCCAGCTCAACAAAGTCCGCCTCACCGCCGGAAATGACCTCCAAACCGCTAGGCTCAACGAAGCCCGCGTTTCCCAGGAAGAAGTCACCCGCGATCTCGATTCCCTCCGCGAGATCGAAAAATCCGCCCAACAATTCCTCTACGAGCGCACGCAGCACTGGAAGCAATGGCTCCGCCTCGCCGAGGATCTGGAACTCAAAGCCCCTGCCCAGACCACCGATTGGCTAAAAGCAATGCAAGGCTCAGAGGAAAACGCCGCTCTCGATGCCGCCGCGAAGATGCCCCGCGCCTACCAGTCTCTCGTCAACGACGCCCGTGACCACCTCCGCCCGCTTGAGGAAAAAACCAAAGACCTCGAAGCCCGCGAATCCCGCCTCCGCCGCGAACTCGACGACCTCGACCACAAAGGAAGCTCCGCCCCTTCACCTCTGTTAGACGCGCTCAAATCACGAGGCCAAAAGGCAGACGCCCTCGCCCGCGTCATCGAGGTGAAGGAAGAAGCCGAATCATGGTGGCCGCTCCTGGAAACCCTGCTCGGGAAAAACCGTTCCAGCGTCCTCCCACAGGATTTCAAAGCCGCATGGGATCACGCCCAACGTCTCGGCCACCTCGACGAATCCCTCGTCAATCCCGACGAACTCGGCAGCATTTCAGGCACTCCGAAAAAAGGAACCATCGCCTCCTTTTTCGAAACCAACCACGACCTCGCCAGCTCCTACCTCCACCACCTCTACGGCGATCTAACAGCCGTAGAAACCGCCGCCGACATCGAGAAACACCCCCGCGCCATTTCCAAAGACGGCTGGCTCAAAGACCCGCCACACCGCCGCCACCTCCAGCCCTCCAAGGAATTCACCATTGGCGAAGAAGGCCTCCGCCGCCTGCGCGGAATGCGCCAGGACGAGCTTGCGGAAGTCACCGAAGAACTCTCCATCCTCCACCGCGCCCGTGAAAACTGGCGCACCTTCCTGCATCGCGGCGAGAGCTGGGAACTCGACAAAGCAGATCCCCCGCAGGGCAGCGGAAAGCTCCGCGATCTCCCCCGCCTCCGCACGGAACTCGCCAAGCTCAACGAAACCATACGCCTCCTCGCCACCCCCGAGCGCGAAGCCTTGGTCGAGGAACTCCGCGTCCTCGAAAAAACCTGGCAGGGCGTCATCGAGCGCACCGGCCGGCTCGCCAACAGCATAGAGAAATTCGATCTTTACGAAAAACAAGCGCTCGAATCCATCGCCGATCTCGAAACCGAAGAGCAGGAACTTTTCATCAAACGCCAGCAAGGCCGCGAAGCCCTAAAAGGAATCCTGGAAGCCGAGATTTCCGAGATGATCTCCTCCGTCTCAGCCCAGTTTCCGAAATGGAAAGACAGACTCGACGCCGTCGAGGCCGTGTCCCGCACCCGCGAGCACGATTCCGACAAAGCCCGCCGCGACCGCGACATCGAACGCCATGCCCTCGCCGAACAGCACCCGGAAGCCGCCGAAGCTTTCGATCCCGATGATGACGAAAACACCCGCTACGAACTCCGCCGCGAAGAACTCGAAACCCACGAACTCGAAAAATACACCCTCGCCGCCGAGGACGCCCGCAGGGAATGGGAAGACAGGCTCCAGCACCAGGTGCTCGATGTTTTAAAAGAAAAACTCGACGAAGCCGAGCGCACCAAACGCGAACTCAACCGCGCCATGGATCACGACATCGGTGGCTGGCGTTACCAGCTCTCCATGAAAGCGGATCGCTCCCACAGTGCGATCTGGGCGCTCGTGGACAAAGGCCTGAATCCCAGCATGGAACTCTTCGCCGAAGGCGCGAAGGAAGAGATAGAGAAAGCGAAAGCCGAACTCATGCTCGCCATCGAAAACGCCGAGGAACCCCGCCACCAGCGCGCCCTCGACTACCGCTACTATCATCACTGGGACATCCAGGCCACCCCAATCGGAAAAGGCGAAGGCGCAGCCATTTCCCTCAACAAGAACGCGAAAAAACAAAGCGGTGGCGAAAACCAAGCCCCCTTCTTCGTAGCCATGCTCGCCGCCTTCCAACGCGTTTACGATCTCGGCCCACGTGAAACCCGCAAGAATCTCGGCATCGTGATTATGGACGAGGCCTTCTCCAAACTCTCCGGCGACCGCATCGACTCCTGCCTCGCCCTCGCCAGAAATTTCGGCCTCCAGCTCGTCATGGCCTTCCCCGAAGACCGTCTCCCCACCATGATCCAGCACGCGGAAACCGTAGTCCAATGCCGCGTGCGACCGCGCCTACGACGAGAAATCCGGCCGCATCACCGACATCAACAACTGGGTAGTGAAAGTGGATAAAGAGAAACTCCTCGAAGCGCTTTCGTGAAAGGAACCGCGATTTAGAAATCGCGACAACCCAAGCGAACAACCATCACCGCTCTAAAAATAAATCCCCATGCAGGTCGCGATTTCTAAATCGCGGTTCCTCTCGCCTCCGGCGGGGGAGAATACCTCGCCTATCCTTGCTTTACAGAAGAAGGAGAACCGAGGAATCTGACTCATGCTGGAATTCTCCGACGCGCCCTACCGTTTCTTCGAGGCAAGGCCATCGCCTCCGCTGATCTGGCTGGGGCGTGAGCTGAATCGGCGCTTCATCCTCCCGGGAAAGAACCACCGTATTTCCGAAATCGAAATTTCCGGAGAAACCCAAGCCCTTTATGAAGCAAAGCAAAACGGCGACCGCCTCCTCTTCGTCGCAAACCATCCCACCCACAGCGATCCACAAACCCTCTCCGAAGTCCACCGCCGCCTCGGCATCGATTCGTGTTTCATGGCCGCCTACGATGTCTTCCTCCGCAACCGGTTCTGCGCATGGAGCATGCAGCGGCTCGGAAATTTTTCGATAGATCGGGAGGGCAGCGACAGGAAAGCCATGGCCGCAGCAATCGATGTCCTCAAAAACGGCAAGCGCTCCCTCAACATTTTCCCCGAAGGAAACGTATATCTCACCAACGACAGGCTCACCCCTTTCCTGGATGGCGCGGCCTTCATCGCCCTGAAAGCCCAGGCCGCCCTGGAAAACACTGCGGTGAAAGTCATCCCCGTGAGCATGAAGTTCACCCACCTCACCACGCCCCGCGAAACGGTGACGGCACGCATGCGTCAGCTCGGCGCGGACAGCGGATATGATTTTCCAAAAGGCTCTTCCGAAAATCCGTTACAAGCGGTGCTCGGTCTGGGACAGCACATTCTTGGCGGCTACCTGAGACGGCACGGCTTCAAAAACGACGGAAAGTCCCTTTACGAACAACTAGAAAGTTTTTCCGAAAAGCTCGTCAGCGAAGTGGAAACCGGGCTGGAAATCCCACCTCCGGAAAACACCCCGCTCGTCTCCCGCATCGCCGCCATACGCTCAAAAATCCACCGCCTCCGCACCGACCCGAACGCCGAACCCCACCCGGAAATTGACGGCCTTGCAGACCGCGCCATCCTCGCCCTCCGCATCCATGGCTACCTCACTCCGTATCTAACAGACCACCCAACCATCGACCGCTTTGACGAAACAGTGGAACGCATCACCGAGGATTTTTACAGCCACGCCATGCCCCGCACCGGCCCACGCCGTGCGATGGTCAAAATCCACGCACCTATCGATGTCCGCGATTTTTCCGAAATGAAACTCCGCGAGGCCTTGCCCGCGCTCACGGAGAAAATGGAACGCACCGTCCAAGATGGGGTCAATTCACTCAACGAAACGAATGACGCACCCGGCGGAGACCTGGTCGGAAACTTGGAGAAAGCTTTTTAAAACGCATGGAAACGTCGCGGGAATAGTCTCGGTCACTTTCCCGGTTTTCGGAAGAGGAAAGGAACCACGAATCCGACGAATCTAACTAATCCTAAAAATATCCCAAGCAAAGCGAACGATTGTTCCCTCATTCCCTCATTCCCTCATTCCCTCATTCCCTCTTCGATTCGTCGGATTCGTCAGATTCGTGGTTCCTCCCATCTTTTCCCCTATCCCCTCGCCAAGCCGGGCATCCTGCCATAGACACCTTCCGCCCCCCATCCCGCGAACCACACATCATCATGAAAACCCCACTCCAAGGCACCTCATTCATCGGCACTTCCCGCTCAGACGGGAAGGAACCCTGCGGCACCGCCGTCCAACCGGGCACCGGAACCGCACTGGAACCCGCATACCTCTGCGCCACTCCCGAAGAAGTGGAAAAAGCCACCGCCCTCGCCTCCGCAGCGTTCCCTGCATTTTCAAACCTGCCGGGAAAAAAGCGCGCCGAATTCCTTCGTGCAATCGCCACTGAAATCGAAGCCTCCGTGGAAGACATCGTCGAGCGCGGGCAGCTTGAAACCGCCCTCCCGGAGCCGAGGCTGCGCGGCGAAACCGCCCGCACCACCGGCCAGCTCCGCATGTTCGCGAAGCTCCTCGAAGAAGGCTCCTGGGTGGATGCCCGCATCGACCGCGCCCAACCGGACAGGACGCCCCTGCCAAAAGCCGACCACCGCTCCATGCTACGCGCACTGGGCCCGTGGCGGTTTTTTGCGCCAGCAATTTCCCACTCGCATTCTCCGTGGCCGGCGGCGACACCGCATCCGCCCTGGCAGCCGGTTGCCCCGTCATCGTGGTCGCACACTCCTCGCATCCGGGGGTTGCGGAAATCGTAGGCGCAGCGGTCATCCGCGCTGCGGAATCCACCGGCATGCCCGAAGGTGTTTTCTCCCTACTCTATGGAGGCGGACGGAAAATCGGCCAGGCACTTGTGAAACATCCGGCCATACAGGCGGTCGGCTTCACCGGCTCCCGCGCCGGTGGCACCGCCCTGATGGCAACCGCCGCCGCCCGCCCGCAGTCCATCCCGGTCTATGCGGAAATGAGTTCCGTCAATCCCGTCATTATCCTTCCCGGCGCACTCGCACGCGGCGAGGAAGCCCTAGCGGAAGCCTTCTTCGGCTCGCTGACCATGGGTGTCGGCCAGTTCTGCACCAACCCCGGCCTCGTCTTTCTCCCGGAAAATAATGGCGAAAACTTTCTGGAGAAGCTCAAATCCCTCGTCGAGGAAGGCTCACCGGGAACAATGCTCAACGCGGGTATCTGCGAAGCATACGCCGGGGCGACGGATGCCTTCGCCGCAGTCCCCGGAGTGGGAACCCTCGCCCGCTGTTCCACCCCTGCGGATGCCGGCCAGGGAGCGCCCGCCGCATTTACCGTATCACTCGCCGACTTTTTGAAATCCGAGGAGCTTCAGGGGGAAATGTTCGGCCCGGCCACTCTCGTCGTGCGCGGTTCGCTGGAGGACATTCAAGCCGCCATCCCGAAACTCGAAGGCCAGCTCACCGCCAGCATCCACGCCAGCGAAGCGGAACTGGAAAAATCCCAGGCGCTTGTCACCGCCCTGCAACACCGCGCCGGACGCCTCATCTTCAATGGCTTTCCAACAGGAGTGGAAGTCTGCGATAGCATCGTCCACGGCGGCCCGTTCCCCGCCACCTCCGATGGACGTAGTACTTCCGTAGGCACCCAGGCAATCTTCCGCTTCACCCGCCCCGTCACCTGGCAGAACTTCCCGGACAAGGCACTCCCCGCAGAACTTCAGGATGCGAATCCGCTAGGGATCAGGCGGATGGAAAACTGAGCGGGTCTGCGGAAAAGACAAAAGCACTGTCACTCGCCGCCTGAAGGCAGCGCTCCTTTCCAACGCCATCGGCACGTGCGACCCGGCAGCTACCACACTCTACTTTTTCCTCCAGACGGGACGCGCGTTCTCCGTGATCTCGGCATCGAGTTCCTCCATGCGGGCAGTCATCGCTTCGACTTTCTCGGAATTCGCGGGAGCCAGGTTGTTGGATTCGGAAATGTCTTCCGCCAGATTGAAAAGTAGCGAGCCCTTCTTTCTGAAAAGAAGTTTCCAGTCACCCTGGCGGATGCCGTCGAGATCGCCGCGGGAGGTGTAGTAGAGGAATTCCTCACGGGGGGATTCCGCTTCCCCGGTGACGGTCGCGGAAAGATCGAGGCCGTCGATTTTTTTCTCTCCGGGAAGTTTGCTATCGGCAAGGGCGGCGAGGGTGGGGAGGAGATCGATGGTGGACATGAGTTCGCCGCTGGTGGTTCCGGCGGGAATGCGACCCGGTGCCCACATCACGCAGGGGACGCGCTGGCCTCCCTCGAAGGTGGTGCCTTTTCCGGCACGCAGGGGAAGGGCGCTGCCTCCGTGGTTCTTGAACTGGAGCCAGGGGCCGTTGTCCGAGGTGAAAATGATGTATGTGTTCTCCGAGAGGCCGAGTTCCTTCACGGTATCAACCAGCCGGCCGACTTCCGCGTCAATGTGCTCGATCACGGCCTTGTAGGCGTTTTTCGGATCGGGATCATAGGCGTCCTCCGGGACGAAGAGCGGGATGTGCGGCATGCTGTGGGGGAGGTAGAGGAAGAAGGGTTTGTCTTTGTTCTCGGTGACGAAGGCTATTGCCTTGTCGGTGTAGCGGCGGGTGATGGTGCGCTGGTTGACAGGGAGTTCGATGATTTCCTCGTTCCCGATGAGAGGGGTGTTCCACTTTTTCACATACTCGTCCTGGTTCAGCCAGCTCTCGTCGATGCCCGGCTTCACCTTGCCCTCGTTGTCGGGATGGTTCATGTCGTTCGAGTACGGGATGCCGTAGTAAGAGTCGAACCCGTTGGCGCGCGGGAGAACCTCGGGGTGGTGGCCGAGATGCCATTTCCCGACCGCTGCGGTGGCGTAGCCGAGGGATTTGAAATGATCGGCGATGGTGTATTCTTCCGGGTTCAGGCCGTAGTCGGACTTGGGGAAAAGCACGTGCTGGTGCAAGCCGACCCGCTTCGGATACGAGCCGGTCAGAAGCGCGGCGCGGGAGGGCGAGCAGACCGGGCTGGCGACCATGAAGCTGGTGAACTTGCGGCCCTCCGCCGCCATCTTGTCGATGTTCGGCGTTTTGATATTCGGAGAGCCGAAGCATCCGAGATCCTGGTAGCCCTGGTCGTCGGTGAAGATGATGATGAAATTCGGCTTCGCGGCGTGGGCTGCAAGCGAGGCGCAGACGGCAAGGATGGGGATGAGGAGTTTTCTCATAGGCTTGGAAGAACCGTGCTACGGAAAAGATCCGCGTTCAAGGTGTTTCAAAAATTCGGGGTTCCCCTTGGTGGTCGGGGAAATGCGTGCTAGCCTCTCTCCGCTGTCCGCAAGACGGGCACGATGGTTTGCTTCGCGGTTGGAATTGGTTTTGGTCGTTACAGTTTGGTGTCGTGTCTCCGTGGAACACGGCCAGCCAATCCTAATACGACGAAACCATGATGAAATTATTTGTTAGCAACATTTCCTATGACACGACCGAAGAACAAGTCCGCGATGCCCTCGAGGGCATCGGTGAGATCACGAATTTCCACCGTCCCAACGACCGCGAAACCGGCAAGCCGCGCGGCTTTGCTTTTATAACTTTCGAGTCCCAGGAAAGCGGGGAAAAAGCGATGGAGGTGCTCAACAATACCAAGATCGACGGTCGCGAGCTGCGTGCTAACGAAGCCGAGGAACGCCGTTCCGGCGGCGGTCCCGAGAGGCCGAAATGGGTATCCACCGCAGTGCCAAAACAACGCCCTGTCGATGACAGGCCGATCGGCAAGGACGGTAAGAAAGTCCGCTACAAATCGATCTGATTGCGCTTTCCCGTCCTGATCCGTTAGGCTCCCGCATGGGGGAAACGGTCTGGTGGGTTTACATGTTGCGCTGCGGCGACGGCACACTCTACACCGGCATCGCGACGGATGTTGACCGCCGTTTTTCCGAGCATGAGGCGCAGGGCCGAGAGGTGCGAAATATCTGCGCGGACGCCTTCCGCTGGAGATCGTTTTCCGAAAAGAAATCGGCACGCGCTCGGAAGCGAGCAAGGAGGAGCTGCGGCTGAAGAAGCTCCCCCGGGGGGAAAAGCTCAAGCTTCTGTTGCTCTAAGAGGCTGTTTGGGAGAAACGCGTTGTCGGTAATAGTCGAAGACCTGTGACTGTCGGCAGCCTGCTGCCGTTTTCCGTCATGCAGCCTGCTGCTTCGGGGCAAGCTTGGGAAAGGTTTTGCTACGCAAAACGACTCGCCGCCTGAAGGCAGCGCTCCGTGCCAATGCCTTCGGCACGGCGTATGGAAGATTCCTAACAGGTTCCGAGACCTTCCAGCCATTTTTCCGTTGGCTCCATCGCCACGCCTAGAAGTGCGCCGACCACCGCGCCCCTGTGGCAGTTGTCGCCACCGGCCATCGCGTTTGCAGTGATGGCCGCATCAAAGCCATCGTGGTATTTCCACGCGAGATAGAGCGAAGCCGGCATGGATTCCGCGATGTAACAGGCGGGGCTGAAGCGCTGGCCTATTACATGCGTGTCCGGCTGGGATGACCATTTTTCCGCCTTTGTCCCGGAGATCCAGTCCCCGGCTTCGCGTTGGATGGCATCGCGCAGTGGGAGTCCTTCGCGGATGCGGAAAAGAAGCCTGGCCAGGGTATCGGCAGCCCGCAGCACGTTCGCATGGGCGTGGGTGAGACCGACGTGTTTTTTCACGGCAGCCCTGAGTGGCGGAAGATCGAGATCTTCGAGGATGAAACATAGGGCCGGAACCTGTGCGAGGCCTCCGATGTGTTCGTCGCTGATGGAGCATTTCCCGGGAGCTTTCCCCTGCGAGTATTTCGTGAAGAATCCGCGATGGTATTCCTCCAGGTAGGTGTCGTTATGACTGCCTGGCGTGAGCATGAAGGTGATGTAGTGCTCCAGCCATTCGTCGGGATCGTAGCCTCCGTTTTTCTGTGAGAAACGGACGAGTTCGTTGGCTAGCTGGAAGTTCAGCGTGTTTTCCCCGGCCTCCAGAAACTGATGGTAATGGATGCCACGCTGCCCCCAATACCGGGCCTGGTCGTGGAGGATTTCGCCCTTTTCATTCAGCGCCGTGTATTCGGAGCGCCAGAGTATGGAGCCGGTGTGCGGATTTTTCGGAGCCAGGTAGGATGTGATTTCCCCATACTCGGAGCGTAGCGCCTCGCGGTCATAATACCAGTGGACTGGCATGGAGGCGGCATCCGCGATGAGGGATCCGAGCCAGGCGTTTTTGAAAAATGAGCGGGACATGCGTTTGTTCGGATAGGTGGTTGCCTTTTGGGTAAAGGGGGGTTGGTTGTCTGATGAAAATTCTTCCACTACTCGTCAGTCCGGTGTTTTTCCTTGGGCTGGCGTTGATGGCGAAATCTGAAAATGAGTCGGAAATGAAAATGATCTCGGAGTTTGAAGGAAAAAAGGACGAGCCGAAATGGTTCTCTGTGGATGACAGTGTGATGGGTGGGGTGTCCGAGGGAAAGCCTGTGACAAAAGACGGCACGCTGGTTTTTTCAGGAAAGCTGTCCTTGGAAAACAACGGGGGCTTCTCTTCGCTGCGGACTGGTGACAGGAAGTATGATTTTACGGGGAAGAGTGGATTCGTGATGCGGGTGAAAGGGGACGGGCGGACTTATAAGATGAGGATGGAGACGGATGCGCGTTTCAATGGATCGGAGATCGGATACCAGGCGGATTTCAAGACGGAGAAGGGAAAGTTCATCGAGGTGAAAGTGCCGTTTGATTCGTTTGAGCCCGGCTGGCGCGGAAGGGATCTGGACGGCCCGCCGCTGGATCTTTCCAAAGTCGAGGAGATCGGCCTGGTGCTGGCGGACGGTAAGGCAGGGGCGTTCAAAATCGAGGTGGATTGGCTGGGTGTCGAGTAGGACGGTTCAAAGATGAGGACGGCACGTCTCGGTATCCTTGCACATCCCGCTGTGGATTTTTGGCAATGCTTTTCCGAGTTTGAAAAATCCGCCCGTGGCTTTCGGCCAGAGGCGGCGATCCCAACCGCGGACGAAGGGTTGGAGCGCGACGGGGAGTTCCAAGTCTTTTAGAAAGTCGCGGGTGTGACCGACGGTCGGGAGGGAGACGATGACCGTATCCAGCTTTTCCGCACTGATCCAATCGTTCATAGCGGACGGAAGCTCCCCACCGAGACGGGTGCCCGACATGCGGTTGAGGGTGTCGTTGACAGCGCCGTTCAGGAACCCGGTTGCGAGCGGGCAGGTCTCCAAAGGCGGAGGGATGAATGCGGCTACGGAACGGACTTCCCCGATTTCCGAAGGATGCGGGGCGAGGTCGTCGGGAAACATGAGATGGCCGGTGCGACCGCGGGCCACCGGATTTTCCGGCAGATCGAGCGCTGCCGTTTCAAAGTCGCGGTCAGCTTGGAGAGGCGGCGCGGATTCGTCGAGCTGGCCCGCGGGATTGAACCGGCCAAGGGTGAATTTCCTGATGTTCGAAGCACGGGCGAGGTAGTGTTTCCCCTTCGTGTGAAGACCGGCGACCCACCGCCATGAGAGGGTGTTGGACGCGGGATCGGCATCAAGGAGATGGGTCGAGAAAAAATCCGCTCCGAGCTGCCACGGAAGTTTCAGTGTGAAAATCCAGATGGAAGCGAACCACATGCGGGCGTGGTTGTGTAGATAGCCGGTTTCCGTGAGTTCCTTTGCCCAGTAATCGAAACACTCAATACCTGTGTTTCCGTAGATGGCTTCATGGTAGGAAGGTGTTCTATCGAGTCCGGCGAGCGTTTCCAAATAATGATCCCAAACCGCAGGCCGCATCTCCAGCCAGCCCTTCCAATAAGTCCGCCACGCGATCTCCTGGAGAAATTTCCCTGCCGCGTGCGACCCGTGTTTTTCCAAAACCGCCCGGGTGCATTCCTCCTCGGTAACGAGCCGGGTGCGGATGTAGGGAGAAAGCCGGGAAACGCTGTCGTGGCTTCCCCGGCCGCTGTCGAAATTCCGTTGCATTCCGTATTCCGCGGCTTTTGGAGCGAAGTCTTCAAGGCGGCGAAGGGCAGCTTCGCGAGTAGGTGGAAAAGTCATCGGCAGCCGTAACTTTGAACGGGTTCCGTTTTAGGCAAGCGGCGTCTTGCGATCAGGCGGAGCGCATGGCAATTTTCCCGGAGAAATGTCCGATTCCATCCGCGCTGACAAATGGCTCTGGGCCACCCGGTTTTTTAAAACCCGTGCGTTGGCGGCGGAAATTCTGGGCGACGGGAAGGTAAAACGGAACGGGCATGTTCTGAAACGATCTTCTTCCATCCAGGCCGGTGACGTCCTGGAAATCCCTTTCATCGAGGGGCCGGGTCTTCGGGAAATTTTGGTTAAAGATGTGATCGCGAAACGTGTCGGTGCTCCCGAGGCGCAAGCCTGTTACGAAGACAGAACCAAGCCGGAGGTGTATGAGTCCCTGAAGCAGTGGCAGTTGGCAAAGCACGAAGCCCCGAAAGGCCGTCCGACAAAAAAAGACAGGCGCGATATCGACCGCATCCGCGAGGCCTGGGAGTGGGAGCCGTAGGAGCTTTCCGGGAGCACTTTTCCCTTCACAAGAACCCCGGCATCCGGCAGCTTCCCGCCCGTTTTGCGCCATCTCCGTTTCCTCCTTGTCCTCGCCGGCTGCGTGCATCTGTGCGGCGGGCATTACGGCGTTTTGCAAGTGATCGCCTGGAGCGGAATGATCGTCGATTACTCTTCCGAGCAAGGCATCGTGGAAGGAGCCAGGCAGACCTTTGACGGGAAACATCCGTGCGGGCTCTGCCAATCGATTGAAAAAGCGAAACAGGAAGACCGCCGCGAGCCGCAGTCGCCCAGAGGCCGTGATGTCTCGGGGTTTGAGTTGAAAAACCTGCTTTCTCCAGGTGCCGTCGCGCTGAAAAAGCCACGCACCTCCACCCTCCCGGACAGCGGATTCCTTGCCCCTCTTCCTGCGCATGCCGGCTTCCGCCCGGGGCCGGAAAAGCCACCGCCGAGACCTGTTTGAGTTCCATACCACCGGTGGCGTCTGCCTCCGGGTGGACACACGTGCTTTCTGAAATTTCCGGAAAGCCGTTTCAATCCGCCGTCCTTGTCCGGGCACGGAAAATGGCGAACGCGCCAACCCCCCTGATATCCAACAAACACTTTTATTATGAAACTTTCCAAAACAACTCTCATCGCTTCCTCCATCCTCGCTCCCACGGCATTCGCGGGGAGCTTCCCCCAACTCCCGTCCGAAACGCACGACCATGGAATCGTCCGTCCGGACGGCCACGCCCCCATCTCCATCATGGGAGACCACACCCACAAAACCGGCGAGTGGATGGTCTCCTACCGCTACATGTTCATGGACATGGACGGGATGTATGACGGTGACAGCTCCATATCCCCGGGGAGTGTGGTTGCCACGGAATACGCCGTCACCCCCACCCGCATGACCATGGAAATGCACATGCTCGGCGTGATGTACGCGCCCAGCGACAAGGTGACGCTTTCCCTCATGCTGCCCTACGTGGAGCGGGAAATGAACCACCTCATCGGATTCGCCCCGCTCATCGGGATCAATGGCGGGAGCGACACATTTACGACGAACTCGGAGGGGATAGGCGACCTCAGGCTTTCCTCGCTCATCACCCTGCTCGACGATGGGCCGCACCATTTCCACGCGGGATTTGGCATCAGCCTTCCTACGGGTTCAATCGGAGAAAAGGACGCGGTACCCGGCCCGCCGCCGACAGCGGGCGTGCTCCAGCGCCAGCTTCCCGCCGCCATGCAACCCGGCAGCGGCACGGTGAACATCCTCCCGTCCCTCACCTACACCTACCATGCGGCCCGTTGGTCGGCGGGCGCGCAGGCGGGCGGGGTCTATCACATCGGTGAGAACGCGCATGGCTACAGCCTCGGCGATCGCTTCAATCTGGACGGATGGATTTCCTGGAAAGCCACCGAATGCCTCTCCCTCAGCACCGGCCTCTCCTACATGTGGGAGGACGAACTGGGCGGAACCCAAAGCGATATCGCAACGGCTGCACCGATGATGCGGCGCACCGTACCCACCGCATTTTCGGAAAACTACGGCGGCCACCGTATTGAAGCACTCGCGGGCGTGAACTACGTGATCCCCGGTGGTTTCCTGAAAAACCACCGCCTCGCAGCCGATGTCCGCGTCCCCGTCTGGCAGAAAAGGAACGGGCTGGGTCTCGGCACGGACTACACGGCCACGGTTGGCTGGCAGTATGCGTTTTAGAATGGCGTAGTCCCAAAAAAATCTGAAGGGCGGCCCTCACGGACCGCCCTTCTTTTTTGGCACTTCCTGGTAAAGGAACTACCTGGGTGGAGGGCCTCCGCCGCCACCGGGAGGATGCGGCGGAAGTCCACCGCCACCGCCACCGCCGGGAGGCGGCCGGAGCCGTCGTCGTCAGGATCTCCGAGTGAGGGGACTTCCTGGTTGTTCAATTCGCCGTCGGCGTCCGTGTCCAGTTTCGCGAGGGATTCCGGGGCCGCTTCGAGTTCTTCTTTGGAAAGGCTGCCGTTACTATCCGTATCGATTGCGGAAAGAAGCTCCGATGGCGGTGGCGCGGGGAGAGGGTCGGCGTTGTTTCCTTCATCCTTTTTCGGGCGGCGCCTGCCTTCGGGTGGTTCGGGGCGGAGTTCTTCCGCACTCAGCGCACCGTCCCCGTCCCCGTCGAGCTTTTCCAGTGACCGCGCCGCGTTGCGGATCTCGCGCTTGGAGAGCCCGTGGTCATGATCCCCGTCTAGCGCCATGGCTACGGGATCCGGGGGCGGGCCACCAGGCGGCATGTTTTGCGCAAGCGCATTGAAAGAAAACCCGATGAGTATGGTTGGTATGGTCAGTATGTTTTTCATTCGATTCGTTTTGTTCCGTGGTTTGGTTTTTCAGGGGAAATTTTTCAACGTCCGGGGCGGCGGGCGGCGCGGCCTTCGCCATTCCGCCGGGCGCCGGATCTTTGAAACGTGCCACCGGAGCCGGGAGCGGTCGTATCGTCCGGGAGCAGGAACACGTCGTCCCGGAGTTCGTCCCCGATGTCCGTGTTGCGGCGGATGATGGAGGCGAGGTTCTGCCTGCGGACTGTGCCCAGGATTTCCCGGGGGAGAGCGGTTTCGTAGAAGAACCTGTCGCCATCGCGCAGGTTCGCGAATTGCCGGGAAATGATGCGGTGGAACACGCCGACCATCGCGCGGGGGACATGTGCCTCTGCCAGTCCGCCCACCCAGAGATCCACGTCATCCACGCCGCCGTATGCGTCCGCGAGTGCCTGCTGGACTTCGCGGTCGGGATTGATGTCGCGGAAACGGCGTGCGGGTTTCATGCCTAGTTGGCGGCGGACTTCGTTGTATGAAGGCAGGCCGTGGTCCCGCCCGCGCTGGATGTTCAGCGACGCGAGATCAAGCCCGCCCGATCCCGGAGGGCCGAAGAGGAAGTTCCGCAAGCCATCGACGATTTTCCCATCCAGCTCCTGGCATTTTTGCGAAGCCAGACCACGGAGCAGGTTCTCTATCCCATCCGTTTCCACGATGGTCGGATCGAAAAACGCCTGGGCAAGGGCGAGGTCGCCGGCATCCGCCGTTTGCCCGTCCGCGCCGATGCGCCGTATCGTGGCGGGAAGGAGGCTGTGGCCGAAACGGAAGGCGGCGGTCGCAAATTCGTTTGCGATCGAAGGATCGGCTTCTTCCTTGAAACCCCGGTAGGGAGGCAGCGCATCCGGGCCAAGAATGATGGGGAGAAACTCCGTGTAGGTGATGTGCTGCATTTCCGCGCCAACGATCATCCGGGCGTATTCATACACCGTGTCTTCGGCGGCTGCGGGATTCGTCTCGCGGAACGAGCGCGCCCAGTAGTTGTGCTCGCGGACGAAAAGGGTGTGCATCGCGGTAAGGGCGGCCTGCTCGTTGGCGCGGATGTCACCGGCCAGGAACCATGCCCCGTCCGTGGAAGGTGCGTTTTCCTCACCGGATTCGTTGTAGGGAAGGAGATCGCCGTGGTCGGAGGCCGTGGTTTTCAGCTCCCCGCTGCCATCCAGCTCGCGCAGCGTGTAGGCACGGACTTCATCCGATCCATACACCTGGGAGGCATCGATGAATGCGGTGAGGCCGTTCACCTGTTCACGGATCCCGCTACTATATTCGTAGTAGGAGCGGTTCATCGGAATGGTCTCCGCGCCTGTCGAGTCCGGATCGAACCAGGGGTCGCCAGCCGGAACGGCTATATCGAAAGGCTCCGCAGGATCCACCGTCGGGGTTTCCGTGATGTCATGGTCGAGAAACTGTCCCCATTGCCAGAGGAAATCCGTCGCGCCCCGGCGGTTCGGGACGTCCTCGGATTGCGCGGCGACGGCATTGCTGATCCCGCGGGCGGAAGGGCGGCCGGAGCCGGAGGGGCTTCCCGCCCCGTCCCCGTAGTCGGCGGTGAAGTAGCGGACGAGAGGGTGGTCCGGCATGCCCAGTTCCGGGTTTCCGAAATGGTTTCCAAATCCATCGATACTGCGGAACTCGGGGGATTCCATATCACCTCCGTCGCGGGGCGGGCGTTCATCCTGATTTCTTTCCTCCTGGCGTTTGTCCTTCTGAAAGTTTTCCCGGGGCATCGGGATCCCCGGCATCCGTGGCTTCTCCTTTTCGGCATCAAGGGGCAGGCTGAACGCCAGGAAGGCAAGCGGTGTGTATTGAATTTTCATAATCGGTTCCTCGGTTAATTTTTCCTTTCAAGCGAACCCGTTTGTCCGCCTGCTACTGCCTCCATCGAAATGCATCCGTGTTACGGAATGATTTCGGCGCGGGTGGTTTTTTGTTAAGATTTGGTAAAATGGATCGCAGCAAAGCCGCTGAAATGAAGGATGTGCCTGTGAACGCTTCGGAAAAACCCATGGGACGCCCCCTGCTCGTAGTAGATGACGACCGCAAGCTCTGCGGGCTGATCCGCGATTACCTGGAGCCGATGGGGTGGGACGTCTCCATGCGCCACACCGGCACCGAAGGCCTCGCCGAGGCGCGGGCGGGGGAATACGAGGCGGTGATCCTGGATGTGATGATGCCAGGGATGGACGGCTTCGATGTCCTGCGGGAACTCCGGAAAACCTCCAACGTCCCGGTGCTGATGCTCACCGCGATGGGTGATGAGGCGGATCGCATCGTCGGGCTGGAGCTGGGTGCGGACGACTATCTGCCAAAGACATTTTCCAGCCGGGAGCTGCTTGCACGGCTGCGGGCGGTCACGCGGCGGGCGGTGCTCGCCACGCCTGCGGATGATACTACCATGGATCTGGTAGCTGGACGCCTGCGCGTGAACGAGGCCGCGCATGTCGCCATTCTCCATGATGAACCGCTGGATCTCACCGCACTGGAATTCGCAATCCTCGTCTGCCTGATGAGATCGAAAGGCCGTGTGAAATCCCGGGAAGCATTGTTGGAGGACGTTTCCGAGAGGCGTTTCGATGTGTTCGACCGCTCTATCGACGTCCATATCTCGCAGCTCCGGAAGAAGCTCGGGGACGATGCGAAAAACCCCGGTTTTATCACAACCGTCCGCGGAGTCGGCTATCGGTTTGAAGACGGGGGGGCGGCGTGAAAGGCAGTCCCCGGTTCCCACTGATGGCGAAGGTAGCCGCGTGGCTGGCGGTGCATCTGATCGTCCTGGCTGTGGCGTTTTTTCTCTTCGTGGGCTGGCAGCTCCGGCTCGGCCTGGACTCACTTCTAACAGGGGCGACGGGCGAGCGGCTGGAATCGCTGGGCAACGAAATTTCCGGGGAGTTGCTGGAGAAGGATGAAAGCGAATGGGACTCCACCGTGGCGGATCTAGTCTCCCAATACGGACTTCAGGCCTACATCCGCAGAGTCACCGACCTTGCACCCGGGAATCTGGAAACCGAAGTCCCGGGTGACATTATCGAAAAGGTGAAAAACGAAAGGCCGCCCGCCCCACCGGGGCGCCGCATGAGTCCACCGTCCCCTCCGCCAGGCGTGGACGGGGACGGCGGCCGGAGACCTCCACCGTTCAGCCGTGGGGAAAAAAAGGAGGCGGAGGTGCTGTTCCTCGCTAAGGACGAGGCCAGAGGTGACTATTGGGCAGCCATCGAACTCCAGCTTTCCGAACCCCGCCCCGGAGGTGCTCCCCACGGCCTGCTTTTCCTGAAATCCGAGACGGCGTCCGCAAACGGCCTGTTCTTCGACTACCGCCCGTGGCTCTTCGGCGGGCTTGCCGTGCTTGCGTTGAGCATCGTGATGTGGGCTCCGTTCGTCCTCGGAATCACCCGCTATGCAGGGCGCATTTCCAAGGCGACGAAAAATATCGCTGACGGAAAATTCGACACGAAGATAGGCGCACGGCGGAACGATGAACTGGGTCGCGCAGGAGATTCCATCGAGGAAATGTCTGCCCAACTCGGCATGCTGATTTCCGGTCAAAAGCGATTTCTAGGAGATGTCGCCCACGAACTTTGCGCCCCTCTTGCAAGAATGCGGACGGGTCTGGGCATTCTCCAAAATACTGCGGAGGGAAAGGAGGCGCAGCGGCTGGAATCCATCGACGAGGATGCGGAGGAGCTTTCCACTCTGGTCGCCGAGCTGCTCGCATTCACGAAGGCGAACTCCAGTGCGGTGAACATCGAGACCATCGCTCTCGGTGGACTCATCGCGGATCTAACAGGCCGTGAGCTTGGAGGGCATGAAGTGGAAATGAGAATCCCGGAGGGGCTTTCCGTGGAAGCCGACAGGAGGTTTCTCACCCGTGCCCTGCTGAACATCCTCCGGAACTGCCACCGCCACGCGGGCGAAAATTGTGGCGTCCGTGTTTCCGCGAAGTCATCCGGAAATTCCGTGGAACTCACCATTGAAGACGACGGCCCGGGCGCACCTTCCGAAGAGCTTTCCCGCCTGTTCGAGCCATTCTACCGGCCCGACCGTTCCCGCACCCGCGACACCGGCGGCACCGGCCTCGGCATGGCTATCGTGGAGAGCTCCGTTCGCGCCTGCGGCGGCAAAGTTTCCGCAAGCCGGAGTAAGATGGGTGGCCTGCTGGTTAGGATTTCGCTGCCAGGATCTCCAGCATCGCCCCCGCTGCGACCACCCCGAAAGTAGCCGTGACATGCGTGGCCGTGCCGTAGCCGGTTTCGCAACTCAGGCGCATGTCGGCTCCCTCGGGTTTCTCGCAGGAGACTCCCCCATCGCTCCCCGGATACACGGGTGGCTCTTCGGAAAAAACGGAAACGATCCCCATTTTTTCCGGTTTGGAACCCATTGGCACATTTGGAAAACCGTGGTGCTTCCGGAGATTTTTCCGAAGCTGGTGGAGGAGGGCGTCCTTTCCGGAAAAGGCCAGGTCGCGGGTGGTGATTTTGGTCGCATCGCGTTTTCCGCCAGCTCCCCCACAAGTCACTACGGGGAGTTCGCGCTTCCTGCATTCCGCCAGCAGGAGCGCCTTGTGAGACATCGAATCAATCGCATCGATCACCCCGGAAATTTCCCCGCCGAGGACGGTCTCCACCGAGCGTTCCGTGAAAAAACCTTCGATCACCTCCACCTCACAATTCGGATTGATTGCCCGCACGCGCTCTTCCATCGCAGCGGTTTTCTGTCTCCCGATCTGGCCGTCCATCGCATGGAGCTGGCGGTTCACATTGGTCACGCAGATTTCATCCAGATCCACCATGCGGATTTTTCCGATGCCTGAACGTGCCAGCGCCTCCACCGTCCAGGATCCCACCCCGCCTATGCCAACGACGACCACGCGCGATTCGGAAAATTTTTCCAATGCACGCGTCCCGTAGAGCCGCGCAATCCCGCCAAAGCGGCGTTTCGTTTCCTCACTGAGCATCGCGCGCGGAGCTTTCATCTGAAAATCGCCCGGAGCAAGTCCAAGTGGGAGTCACCACACTTTTGTGGTGGGCGGCATTGGCGAATCCATCTCAACCGTTGCACTCCGGCACTCCAACGTCCATTTTTCCGGCGTGCCGGAAATTCTTATCACACTTGGCGATCCTGCGGGGATTGGCCCCGAGGTCATCGATGCTGCCCTTGCCTCCGGGAAACTCCCGGAGGGTTTCGAATTCCGCGTGATCGGCGACAGGTTCGCCGGGACTCCGGGGAGGCCGACCCGCGAGTCCGCGCAATCCGCGCTGGATGCGCTGGAAGAATCCACCCGTCTGCTTCGCGGGACGGATGCCGCCGCCGTGGTCACCGGCCCGGTTTCCAAGGAGGGCTTGCAATCCCTCGGATTCCCTTTTCCCGGCCAGACGGAATTTTACGCGGATGCCTTTGGGATGCAGAAATACGGGATGCTTCTCACCGGCCCCACCCTCACCGTCGGCCTCGCGACCATCCACAATTCCCTCGCAGACGTCCCCCGCCTTCTCACGGCGGAAGCGATTTTCTCCATAGGGAAACTCACCGCCGCTTTCCTGAAAAAACGCGGGATAGCCTCCCCCCACATTGCCGTGTGCGGGCTGAATCCCCACGCCGGTGAAAACGGGGCATTCGGAAATGAGGAAAAAACCACCATCGCCCCAGCCGTCGCAGCGCTGAACGAAACCGGCCTCGCCTCCTTCACCGGCCCCTACGTCCCGGACGCGATTTTCCGTGATGTCGCGCAGGGGAAATACGATGCGGTTCTCGCAATGTACCACGACCAGGGGCTGATCCCGCTGAAACTCCTGGATTTCGATGAGGCGGTAAACGTCACCCTCGGCCTCCCGAAACCCCGCACTTCCCCGGATCACGGAACCGCCTTCTCCATCGCAGGGAAAGGCGAGGCCAACCCCGCCTCCATGATCGCCGCGATACGGCTGGCGTGCGAGCTGGCGTGACCTTCCCGTTTTTCCATTGCCCGCCGCCATAATTATGGGAGAGTGGGGGGAGTGAAAACCACATTGGAAATACCCGACGAGCTTTTCCGGGAAGCGAAATCGAAGGCCGCGCTGCGCGGGGTTCCCTTCCGTCAGATCGTTACAGAGGCACTGGCGGAGAAATTTCCATCCTGGAGTGGCAGCGAACCCAATCCCGGCACGCCTCCCTGGATGGAAGGTTTCGGGGCGCTTTCCGCTCTCCATGAGGAAACCAAACGTATCGATTCTTTGATGAATGAAGAATTTGGAAATCTCGAATCCGAGGACATTCGGTGATTCTTGATACCAATGCCCTCTCGGCTTGGGCGGACGGACTTGCGTCCAGTCGCGACGCACTTGCTTCCGCCACACGGTTGATAGTCCCGGTCATCGTTCTCGGCGAATACCAGTTCGGAATACGGCAGTCCCGGCATCGTAAAAAATATGAAGCCTGGCTTCTGAAGAACCTGCCATTCACCGAGATTTTCGGAATCGATCCCTCGCACGCGGGAATCTACGCGGATCTGCGAATTTTCCTAAAATCACGGGGAACACCCATCCCGGCAAACGACCTGTGGATCGCCACCCTGACGGTAAAATCCGGGCTCCCGTTGATGAGCAACGACAGGCACTTTGATCACGTTCCGGGTCTTGTCCGGATTCCATTTTAGACCTTCGAGGTGACATCACTCCCCCGCTTTCCTGCCCCGGTAGAGCAATCCGAACGCACCCCAGCATACCGCGATCACCCCGGCGAGGATCCACCAGAAATTCTGCCAGCCGTCCCCATCCGCATCCACGCATACCCCTTTAAGCCATCCGCAGAAAAAAGCACCCACCAGAGGGCCTATCCCGGCCGTCATCAGGCTGAGCAATCCCTGCGCCTGTCCGCGCAGCCGGGGATCCACCCGGCGGTTCATATATACCTGCGCCGTGACAAAATAGAATGTGTAGCAAATCCCGTGCAGGCCCACGCCCAGCATGTGCCAGCCGGTCGTGCCTGTGAAACCCGCGTATCCGCTCAGGCCGTAGCGGACTGCCGAGAGACCCAGTCCCCACAGGAGAATGGTTTTCAGCCGGTATTTCAGCATCATCGTCCCGAGCACCAGCATGGCCACCACCTCGGTCGTCTGTGCGATGGTCATGGATGCCGTCGGCGATTTGTTTCCCAGGGCTTTGAAAAGCTCGGGGGAAAACATGTAGAACGCTGCCAGCGGGATGGAAAAAAGTCCCGTGACACAGAAGAGGACGGCGTGGTCGCGGTTTTTAAAAAGGGCGAATCCACCCAGCCCTAGCGCGCTCCTCCAGGATTTCCCCTGACCGAGCGGAGGCGTATCCGGCAGGAAAAAACCGAACAAACCCGCGACCACATGCGCGGCACCAGCAGCATACCCGGCCGCCGGGCTGCTATCGGCATTGAGCGCGTAGCTGGTGAGGAAGCCCGCGCCCACCCAGCCGAAAGTCGCGCCCAATCTTACCAGGGGAAACTGCTTCTCAGGGTTTTCCAGATTGCTCAGGCCGATGTTTGCCAGGAGCCCCCACACAAGGCCGGTGGAAAGCCCGTATGCGGCCATTCCGACAATGAACCAGAGCGGCTGAAGCCCGAAATCTAAAAACGAGAACGCCAGGGCGATAAACCCTGCGGAAACCAGGGAGGCCCATCCGTAGATCTTCTGCGCGGAAATCCTTTCATCCGCCAGCGCCCCACCCACCAGCGGACTGATGAGTGAACAAACCGGCAGTATCGCGAATGCGGCCGGCACCCATGACCCGTAGCCCTGCGCGTTGAGAATGTTCGTCAGAACGGGGAGCCAGAAGCCGCCGGCCATTCCTTGGAAAAAGAAAACGACCCAAAGCTTCGTCAAAATCCTTTTTCTGTCAGAAACCTCCATCCGTGGCTTTTATTGGATCATGCGGAGGCGGATGACAAGACATCCGCCATCGTCACCCCGGATTCGAGGAGCACAGTTCCCGGACGCTTTCGAAAACCGTTTCCGCCGGGAGATCAAGAAGCACTCCGCCGGGCGCGCGGACGGAAGCCGTATTCCAGGCACCAATCGGCCAGGGGCCGAAACGCTCCGGCGCGGTGGGGCCGAAGATCGCCAGCACGCGGTTTCCCACCGCTGCGGAAAGGTGCATGGGGCCGCTGTCGTTCCCGATGAAAACGGATGGCTGGAGGACGAGCGCGGTCATTTCATCCAGCGGACAACCCGTCAGGTTCAGGAAACGCCCTTCGGGGATTTCCCCTGACGGCGAGGCATTCGCCCCCGCGCACCAGGCCACCCGGCTGCCGGGGATTTTCTCCCAGATCAGATGCGTTAGCTTGTCAAAACCCAGCCACTCTTTCCCCACTCCCCGGCTATCGGTGAAAATCACGAACCGCTCCGTGGCCGGCCCCTCGAAGAAATCCTCCCAGCCGAATTTTCCCTCGTTCCTGATCGCCAGCGGGTAGGTCACCGCCCCGTCGAGCCCCATCATTTTCGGAAATTCCTGCAAGACCGGGATCGCATGGTGCGGCCCCGCGCCGGGCGGGAGGGAAACTTTTTCCCCGTAGAAAAGTCCGGCGCACTCCCGGTTGTCCCGCCTGCCCCAGCGTTGGCCGGCCTTGGGCGCACGGGCCATCAGCGCACTCCGGAGAAGCCCCTGCATGTCCCAGACCATGTCGAAATGCCGCCCCCGCAATTTCCCAAGAACCTCCCGTATGCCCCGCCATCCTTCCTTTCTGCGGAAATGGATCACCTCGTGGACAAAAGGAGCCGCCTCCACCAGCGGCGCAAACCTGTCCCGCGCCACCCAAGTGATCCTGCAATCCGGCATCGCCGCCGCCACCCCCTGGATCACCTGCAGGGCATGGATGATATCCCCCAGCGAGGACGGCTTCACCACCAGCAGGCTCCTGATTCCCGTCATCTTCTTTTCCATGCGGACGCAAGCTTGCCTATGCGGGCACGCCCTGCAATCGTAAAGCCCCACGCAGAAAACGACCATGAGCCAAGACCCCCAGGAAATCGCAGCCACCCAGACCCGCCTCACCGAGGAATGGCACCACTCCGAGCCAACCGCCACCGGCACCGGACTCGCCCTGCTCGTCGCCGAGAACCACCTGCAGAATTTCCTCCTCTGGCACGAAGAGGATGTCGCCCGCCGCGACGATCTCGGCTCCGAACGCGTCCACCAGGCGAAGCGCGCCATCGACTCCTACAACCAGAAGCGCAACAACTTCATCGAGGAAATGGACAAAGTCCTCGTCGCGGAACTCGAACCCGCAGTCAGCGGCGTCCCGAAAAATTCCGAGACCCCCGGCATGATGATAGACCGCCTCTCCATCCTCGCGCTGAAAGAATACCACATGCGCGAGGAAACCGAGCGAACCGATGTGGATGAAAAACACATCGCCAACTGCTCGGAAAAACTCGGAAAAATCACCCTCCAGCGCAGCGATCTCCTGAACTGCCTCACCGATCTCCTCGCGGAAGTGAAAGCGGGAACCCGCAGCTTCTCGGTCTATTACCAATTCAAAATGTATAACGACCCTGCCCTTAATCCCCAGCTCTACGCGGCGGAAAAATCCGGCGGGAAATGAGCAGCGGCGAAAGAAAGCGCCCGCTCTCCCATCCGCTGAACTGGCCGGTCTGGCTGGGCCTGGGATTTTTCCGGCTGCTGTCCATGCTGCCATGGAAAGCGCAACTCGCGCTCGGATCCGCCATGGGTCGCTCCGCATTCCTGTTCCTCCCCGGGCGCAGGAAAGTGGTGAATGTGAACCTCTCGCTTTGCTTTCCGGAGCTTTCTGAAAAGGAAAGAAAGGATCTCGCCTCCCGGCACTATGCCGCCGTCGCCATAGGCCTTTTCGAGACCTGCATGGCCTGGTGGCCGCCCGCAACCAGCCTTCCACCCTTCAAAATCATCGGGAAGGAACATCTGGATGCCGCAAAAGCGCAGGGAAAGGGCGTCATCCTTTTCACCGCACATTTCACCACGCTGGAAATCTGCGGGCGCATGTTCAGCCAGACCTTTTCCATGGGTGGCCTCTACCGCGATCCCGACAATCCCGTCGTAGCCCGCGAAATGCACCGTGGCCGCATCGACAAAATGTCCGCCGCCGTGCCAATGGACGATCTCCGCGGCCTCATCCGCGCGCTGCGCAAAGGCCACATCATGTGGTATGCGCCGGATCAGGGAAAAAAGGGCAAGATGTCCCAGATCGTCCCCTTCTTCGGAGTCCCCGCGCAGACCAACACCGCCACCAGCCGCATCGCCAAAATGTCGGGATCGCCCGTCGTCCCGTACTACGGCATCCGGCTACCCGACGGTTCTTACGAGCTGCACATCCTTCCGCCCTTGGAAAATTTCCCCACCGATGATCCGGAAGCCGACTCCCTCCGCACAAACCACCTGATCGAGGACTTCGTCCGCGAGGCTCCGGAGCAATACTTCTGGGTCCACCGCCGCTTCAAAAGACGCGGCGAGGGATACGAAAACGTTTATCGTTAAGGAACGGCGCAGGAATAACGTCGGTCATCTTCTGGATTTCGACAGAGGGAGGGAACCACAATGGGAGCGAAGCGGACATGGACGGACTGTAAAATCAAATCTCTCCGTCAAATCTTACGAATCCAACGAATCCTAAGAAATTTCCAGAACCTTGCGATACTTTGGCTCTTTCCCTCTTCGATTCGTCGGATTCGTGGTTCCTGTCATCTTTGGGCACGTGCCTTAGCGTGTGTCCCTGGTAATTGATGAGCCGTTCCTAAGGATCGTCTTTTCGGCACGTGTGTAACATACATACCAGCCCGCATTCCGCCCACGTCCCCGTGCTTGCCAAGCTCCCGGCGGGCGTTACAATACCCCGAATTAAATGAAGTGCCTTACCTTCTCCAGCGCCGCAATGCTATGCGGGGCTCTCACCGCATCCGCCCAGGAAACCCCCGAAACTTCCGAAGCAGCGGCCATGAGCCAAACCAAGTTCCTTGAAATCGTCGCCGCAGGCGGGGTGATGATGTACCCGCTTGCCCTGATCTCCGTGATAGGCGTGGTTCTCGTCCTGCTCTATCTGCTTACGATCCGTCGAAATGCCGTGGTCAGCGACCGTTTCATGAACAACGCCGAGGCCATGATACGCAAGCGCGATTACCTCGGCCTCGTCGCTTTCTGCAACCGCCAGAATGAATCCATGGCCCGCGTGACCCAGAAGACCCTGGACTTTTTCACCAAATATCCCAGCGCATCCTTCGGCGAAGTCCGCGAAGTAGCCGAGGCCGAAGGCTCCCGCCAGGCAGGCCTCCTCTCCTCACGCATCACCTACCTTGCGGACATTGGCTCCATCGCCCCCATGGTCGGCCTGCTCGGCACCGTGCTGGGCATGATCAAATCCTTCCTCCAGATCTCCGAATTCGCCGGGGTGAAACAAATGGAGCTCGCCGCAGGTGTCTCCGAAGCCCTCATCACCACCGCCGCCGGCCTGTCCATCGGCATCCCGGCACTGGTTTTCTACTCCCTCTTCCGTGGCCGTGTGCAGAAATACATCGCAGAGCTGGAAGCCGCCTCCACCCATCTCATGGCCCTCCTCCACACCCAGGTGGAGCACCAGAAACCCGCTGACAGGGAAGCCCACGGCTCCTCCCAGCGCACACGCGAGGATTATGCGATGCCCGTCCCCTCCCCTCTCGGCAACGACCGACCGGATCTCCATGGGATCTGATCCAACCCGTTTTCCAATAAAATGAAGTTCTCCAGCCGCCAACCGGAATCCGCCAGCATGCAGCTTGCGCCGATGATCGACATCGTGTTCCTGCTGCTGATTTTCTTCATCGTCACCTGGCAGTTCACCCGCTCGGAAACGGAACTCTCCGTCTCCGTCCCCACCGCCCAGGAAGGCGCGGATCCCGACCGACAGAAGGGCGAAATCACAATCAGCATCCTCACCGACGGCACCATACGCGTGGAGGGAACCACCGTGGATCTCGACCAGCTCCTGGCGAAACTCGCCCCCATCGCGGAAGCTTTCGAAAACCAGCCCGTCCGCATCCGTGGCGATGGCGGGGTGGAATACCAGCGCATCGTCGAGGTCATCGACACTTGCCAGAAGGCCGGCATATGGAACATTTCCTTCGCCACCCAGCGCCCTGAGCCTACCAACTGAAAAATCCGGAATGCCAAATCGCACTTTACTCTCCCCGCTCGCCGCATCGCTTGCCTTCTGCGCCATCGCCATCCCGGCATACGCACAGGCACCGCCGCGCGCCGGAGTAGTGGAGGAGGATCTGCGCATCAACCCGGGTCAGGATTTTTTCCTCCGGGGAAAAAACCTCTACGACGCCGCCCAATCCAGTGTGGATCTGGAAAGCCGCCACGAACTCTACCTCCGCTCGGCCAGCATTTTCGCCACCTATATCAACGAAAATCCCGGCAACGCCAACGTCGAAGCCGCATGGTATTACTGTGGCAGCGCCTACTACCAGGCCGGCGACAAGGACAACGCGAAGCGCTGTTTCTCCACCCTGCTCAACCGTTTCGGCAGGGGGAAATGGGCCGCCGCCGCCGCTTACACGCTCGCAGCAGATCACTACAACCAGCGCGAATACGCCTTCGCCGCGCCGCTTTTCGAGCGCTACGCGGAAAATTCCCCACGCGCCGAAGACAAACCCAAGGGCTTCCTTTTCGCAGGAAACTGCTACCGCATCCTTGGCCGCGACCGCGAAGCCATAGGCGCCTACAAAAAAGTCGTCGAAGATCCTGCCGGAGCCATTTTCAAAAACCAGGCCCTCATCGCCATCGGCCACATGACCTTCAATGCGGGCAAGCTCCAGGAGGCTCTCGATATTTTCGAAGAGGTCGCCAACTCCCGCGCCGCCGCGAAATACCGTGGCGAGGCGGCCCTCCACTCCGCCCTCACCGCCACCAAACTCGACAAGACCGAACTCGCCGAGAAATACCTCCGTTTCATCCTCGATACCCCCGGCCTCGAGGAATGGCGCCCCGATGCCCAGACCGCGCTGATGGAAAACCATTACGCTAGGAAGGAATACCAGGAGGTGCTGGATCTTTTCCGCAAGAGCAACCTGAAAGCCGAGGGCGAAAAGGAGGCCGTGCGCCTGATGATCGCCGCCAGGGCGATGATGAAACTCAAGCAGCCCGCCAAAGCCAGCGAACTCTTCCGCGAAATCGAGCGCCTGGTCAAACCGGAAAACGATCTCGCTTACCAGGCCTCCTACTACCGCCTCAACTGCTTCTACCAGATCGAGGGCCGCCATGTGGTCGATCAAGTGGACGGCTTCCTCCAGATTTACGAAAAATCCCGCCCGTACGATATCCGCATCCACACCGCGATGCTGATGAAAGCGGAAACCCTTTTTTCCGATGGCGACACCCAGGCCGCTGCGAAGACTTACTCAAAAATCGACTCCACGCTGCTCAGTGAATCAGTCCGCCCCGGCTTTCTCTACCAGCGCGGCTGGTGTTTGGCCGAGGCCGGCGATGCCCAGGGAGCCATCCGTTCCCTCAGTGAATTCATTAGCAAATATCCCGGGGACAAACGCGTCTATCCCGCCTTCGTGAAACGCGCCAAAGCCTACGCGGAAGTAGGTGAACCTGCCAAAGCCATCGCGGATTTCGACCGCCTCACCACGGATGTAAACGCTCCCGACGATCTCGCCTCCCTCTCCTGGCTGGAATCCGCACGCACCCGCAGGAAGGAAGGCAACATCGAAAACATGCTCGTCCGCTACAAAGGGTTGCTCTCGAAAGTCGATGACCTCACTGAAAACATCAAGGCGGAGGCGAACTATTGGATAGGCTGGGGAATGGTGAAAACCAATGCACCGAAAGAGGCCGCACCTTTCCTCAATACCGCCCGCGAACTCCGCCCGGATGCCTACGCGAAACATGCCGGCCTCCTGCTCGCCCTCTCCCATTTCGCAAACCAGGATCCGAAAAGTCTCGCTGCGGAAATCGACCTCGGCATCAAGGGCGACTACGTTTCCGAAATCCCCGACCAAGCCATCCAATGGTCCGCCATGCAATCCTATCAGTCCGGTGACTACGCCACCGCAGCCCGCTTCTTCAAGCTTGTTGCCAACGATGACGAGCCGCGTGCCACGCCCAAGGAAATCTGGCGTTACCTCGCAAAATCCCTGATCGAAGCCGGCGATGCGGAAGCCGCCCTCCCCGCCGTTTCCAATGTCCTGGAAGTCGAGGAAAACGCCTCGTGGAAAGCCGACGCCCTACTTGACCGCGCCCGCGCCCTCTACGCCTTGAAACGCTTCGGTGAGTCCCGCAAAGCAGCCGACGAAGCACTGCAGCTCCGCCCCCAAGGCCGCACCTCCGCCTACCTTCTCATCGTCTCCGGCGATCTCTATGTCCATGAGGGCGACCCCGGCAAGGGTGCCGCCGATTACCTCAAAGTCATCGGTTTCCACCAGGATGAGGAACTCAAACCCCTCGCCATCCACAAGATGATCGCCGTCCTGGAAAGCCAGGGAAAAACGGCCGAGGCCGAGAAATACAAGACCCAGCTCGCCGCCGAGTTCCCGAACTGGAAAGCCCCGTAGGGGGAGTGGGGCGAGTACGAATGCAGTGCCGCCAGGCAGCGGCGACTGTCGGCAGCCTGCTGCCGCTTTCCGTCACGCACCCTGGTGCTACGGGGCAAACTTGGGAAAGGCTTTGCTACGCAAAACGACACGCCGCCTAAAGTCAGCGCTCCGTGCCAATGCCGTCGGCTCGCAGCAGGCTGCATTGCCAAAAGCGGCAGCAGGCTGCCGGCAGTCACCGGTTTTCTCCGAAAACTTCCAGTCTAGAAATCGCTTTCCGGATACAGCTCGTGGTATTTGATCGCCTCCACGGCCACAGCGGCGGCTGTGCCGAAGATGGTTTTCATGCTGGCCGTGCGGGGCACCTGCGCGGCCGGGCGGGAAAGGCCGAGAATGAGCTGGCCGTAGTTCTGCGCTCCGCCCAGATGCTGGAGGAGCTTCAACGAGATGTGCGCGGCATCGAGATTGGGAAATACCAGGACATCCGCCGGCCTGCGTATTTCCGCATCCGGGAGTTTCGTTTCCGCAGCTTTCGGATCAATAGCGACATCCGCCTGCAGCTCCCCATCCACGTGCATATCGAGCAACTCCGAGGTCACCCGCTCTTTTGCAAGGGCGGTGGCGGCTACGATTTTTTCCGCTTCCCTCGTGGTGGAAGATCCTTTGGTAGAGTGGCTGAGGAGAGCCACGGTCGGAGCGCGACCGAGGATGTGGTGGGCCAATTTCCCCGCCTCAATGGCGATGGTGGAAAGCTGCGCGATATCCGGTTCCGGGATGAGGCCGGTGTCTGCAAGAAAGAGCACACCGTCTTCCCCAAGTAACGGGAAGTGCGGGGCGACCAGCATGGTGACGCCGAAGATGCGGGCCACTTTTTCCTGCGGCTTGATATTGTGAAGAAGGGCGCGGAAATATGCGGCGGGGATGGCCTGGTTTCCGCCGACGATGGCATCCGCGTGGCCGTATTGCACCATCATGGATGCGAAGTAGTGCGGCCGGATGATCGTTTCCTCCGTATCCACCTGGTGGTTGTCGCGGTAACGGGCCAGGTTCTTCGCGCGCTCCACGAAGAGCGGGAGATCCGAGGAGGCCTTGGGATCGATGATGCGGACGAATTTCAGGGAAACATGGTTCTGCCCCGCAAGCGTGCGGATGCGCTCCGGCCTGCCGAGCAAAATGGGCGTCCCTGCCTCCGCCGCAACGAATCCGGCAGCAGCCTGTATCACCCGCAAATCCTCGCCTTCCGTGAAAACGATTCGCTTGGGATGGCGCTTGAGCTGGGCGATGAGTTGCCGCGTAACGTTGTTGCTGGCCGTGGGGATGGAATCTGGCATGAGGAGTCGGGTGAACCGTAGGCCGCATCCTGCCCATGCGATGGACAGGAATCAAACTTCTTTTGGGACGGAGAGAGGGAGAGAGGGAGAGAGGGAGAGAGGGAGAGAGGGAGAGAGGGAGAGAGGGAGAGAGGGAGCGATTGAGCGATTGAGGGATTGAGGGATTGAGGGCAAAAACGAAACACAGGAATCTGATCCGTATTCATTTGCGGAACGATTTAATTTTCCAGTTCCGCTATCTCCGTTTCACTTTGATCGTGATTCCTCTTTCCCAAAAAACCAAACTAAAGAAACTCTTCATTCCGTGTATTCCGTGTATTTTGAGGAAGGTAAGGTGAAGAAGGCCAGTTCCTCCATGTCCGCTTCGCTCCCATTGTGGTTCAAATTCTTCCCTCAAACTTGGTTTCTTCGGATTCGTTGGATTCGTGGGATTCGTGGTTCCTTCCTCTTTCCCCCAACCCCGGCACACGGAATCACTGCCGGTTAAACCGGGCCATTTCCCTTTGAGCCTCACGCATCTCGACCTTTTTCTTCAGGTCGTGGCGCTGATCCGTGTGGGTTTTTCCTTTTCCAACGCCGATCTCAACTTTCACCCGGCGGTCTTTCCAATACATCCGCAGGAGCGGGAGGGTGCAGCCTTTGATGGCGGTTTCCGCGGAAAGCTTGAGGATCTCCTTTTTGTGGAGAAGCAGGCGGCGCGGGCGTTTCGACATGTGGTTGAACCACTCGCCTGCCGTCTGCCAGGGCTGGATGTCGCAGCCGTAGAGGAAAATCTGGTGGCCCTCCACGCGCGCGTAAGCGTCCGAGATATTGATCTTACCGGCACGGATCGATTTGACCTCGGTACCTTTCAGCTCCAGACCGGCCTCGTACTTGTCGTGGATGTGGAAATCCCTGGCCGCCTTGCGGTTCGTGGCGATTTCAGCACTAGGTTTCTTCATGACCGGGGGATCCGGGCACTCCGGATATTGGCTATCCGGGCGCTCCGGCTATTGGCTAGCCGGGTCAGATGCTCATCGGTTTATCGACGAGCTTGATTTTCCCTTCGATAATCTCGGTAAGCGCAATATCCGCAGCACCCATGGAAGGGCGGGTCGGGATCAGCGGGGAGCGGCCGCTGTTGAGCTGGCGCACCCGTTGGGAAACGAGGTTAATGAGGACGAGGGGGTCGGAGACGATTTCAGAAGCCTGTTCAACAAGATCACTTTTCATGGTAGAGCCGGGAAGGAGCGGGTTCGGCTTCGCCTGCTCAAAGGAGACAACGTTCTCCGGGGGCTGGGGCTGGGCTTTTTCGCTCAAAACAAATTCGGTAAATAAGACGCGGGCTGGCTGTGAAACCAGAGACTGCCGTCCTGTGCAAGCCCAAACTCGCTTGTTCGGAGGTTTTTGCACGGTTTTTATGAAAAAAGCGCCCTACTTCGGCATCAGATCTATCCCGAATTTCCTCAGCACCACCACCGTCGCCCAGAAAAGGAAGGTAGTCAGGACGCAGTTGGCGACCAGGGCAGGCCAGAACGTCCAGCCGTTTCTCAGCATCCACGGAAACACGAGGAACATGGGGAGCGTCGGCAGGACGAACCAGAAAGTCCCCTCCGCGTGGCCGGCGATTTTTTCCGAAGGCTGCCTGGCATTATACATCCAGATCATCGCCAGCAGGGAAGTGAGCGGGAGTGCGATTAGGAGGGCGGAGAGCTTGTCACTGAAAACCTGCACCTTGTTGACGATGAGAATGATGACTGCGGTGAGCAGCACCTTGGTAATATCCTGCGGGGTGAATGAAAAAATCTTGCTCCAGGGAATGGTGGACATGCCGGGGATTTTCCGCCACCGGCCCGGCTCTACAATAATAAATGCGGGAAAGTTGACCATGCCGCGCTTTTGGCTAACGTCTCCCCTATGAACGCAGCCGAACTAGCCGGAAAAATCCTCGACTCCATGCTGGGGCACCTTGGCCTGGCCGCCGAAATCGAGATCCAGGAAACCGCCGATGGCCCAAGCCTCCAGATTTTCTCAGCGGAAAAGGACGCCATCATCGGTGACAACGGTGACCGCCTCGACGACATCCAATACCTCGTAAACCGCATCCTCCGCCGCCAGATGCCGGATGCCGGGCGTGTGAAAGTGGATTGCGAGCATTTCCGCTCCATGCAGGAAGACCAGCTAGGCGAGGAAGTCCGTGAGATGGTGGAACTGGTGAAAACCCAGGGCAAGACCTACCGCATGCGCCCGCTCAACGCCTACTACCGCCGCCTCGCTTACAACGAACTGGCCAAGGACGACGGAGTCTCCGCCACCTCCCCTGCTGGCGACGACAGACTCAAGCGCATCAGCATTTCCCCGAAATAAAGCTATTCCCCATCTCCCATGAAAAAATTCTTCTTCGATTGCGGCACCCGCGACGCCACCGCCTCCCTCAGCATCCTTTTTCTGCGCGTATGCACGGGACTGATGATCATGATCGGCCACGGCATTCCGAAAATTCAGGCCTTCGCGGACAAGAAAGACAAGTTTCCAGTTCCGGATTTCTTTCCGCTGAAATACATGTCCCCGCCCTTCAGCCTGATGGCCACCATCGGTGCGGAAGTAGGTTGTGCGGCATTGATCATCCTCGGTCTCGCCACACGGCCCGCCGCATTCATCCTGGCATTTACGATGATCGTCGCCGCCTTCAACATCCACGCCAGCGGCCCGTGGTTCCTGGGTGGCGCACCCGGCCCGAAAGAGCCGGCTCTCCTTTATATGATCCCCGCCATCGCAATCCTCCTGGCCGGAGCCGGCAGCTACTCCCTCGACGCCGGCATCCATAAGGAAGGCCGCCGGAAGAAATGGTGAGCGTGAAGCGCGGCACTCTTCCTCTTCATTGAGGTTTAAAATTTAGAGTTTAAAGTTTGAAAGTTTTGTGCAAACCCACCGCCTAGTCCTCCCCAGCGACCTGAACCACTACGGTTTTGTCTTCGGCGGGCGGTTGCTGGCGTGGGTTGACGAGGCGTCGTGGATCGCCGCATCGCTGGATTTCCCCCACTGCCAGTTCGTCACCATAGGCATGGACAAGGTGGAGTTCAGACACGGGGTTCGCGACGGCACCATTCTCGGCATTCGCTGCACGCAGACGAAAAAAGGCGAAACCTCGGTAACCTACCAGGTGGAGGTCACGGATGAAAAGAACACCCACTCCCCGCCGATTTTCAGCACCCACGTGACCTTCGTCTCCGTGAACGACAAGGGCGAGAAGCGAAGGATCTGAACGAAGTCCGGACTGCCCGGGGCAAGGGAAGGGATCGTTAACGTGTAAGAATTCCGTCAGTAGGAAATTTAACTCCTGCTTAATATTAAGCAATTTGGATTTCTATTTGTATCTTAGAGCCTGTCCCAGAACGAGCAAATCCAAGCCCACTCTGAATCACGCGGCAAAAAAAAGAGATCAAAGGGGGCGTTTTTACCCCCTTTGAAGCAAAAACGATGTCTATAATGAGTTTACGACAACCATCAAGACTGCTTTGCCAACCCCATTCTGCCACACCTCGCCGTTTCGTCCAACCCCGGAAATGCCGTATTTTCCGGCAGCGAACTATCGCGCCTACCGCACCGAACTCGAAGCCATGGATGAAATCCTCCGTCTCAGCGGCCTGGACGAGTTCATGCTCAAGTCCCTTCTCGAACAACGCCGGGAGCAAGCCGCAGACGATGCCGCTTACTCCCACGGCCTGGAAAAGTTCATCCTCCAGACCCGCAGCGCCTTGCGCATCTCCATCCTGCGCGCCCACAAGTCCAACGCCTCCGTGCGCGATCTGGAAATCACCCTCGCAGACAGCAACCTCGAACAGTGGTTCTGCTTCATCGAAAACTTCGGCACCATCCGCGCGCCAGGAAAAAGCACCATAGACCGTGCCAGAAAACTTTTCACCCCGGAGCTTCACGGGCGCGCCTTCGCCATGCTCCTGCAAAAGGCAGCCTCCGCCCCGGAAGTCCACGACCCCCTGCTCGGGCATGCCATCAACCTGCTCGGATTTGAAATCCCCGTCGATCTACTAGAAACGTGGTATGACAGCACCTGCCACTGCCCCGACATCCATTTCCCCGTGGACTGGGTGCAGCTCGGCGACTGCTGCCGCACCCTTCTCAAAGCCATTGGCTGTATCCGCAAACACGG
This sequence comes from uncultured Verrucomicrobiae bacterium, assembly GCA_963793435.1. Classification (GTDB taxonomy): domain Bacteria; phylum Verrucomicrobiota; class Verrucomicrobiia; order Verrucomicrobiales; family Akkermansiaceae; genus Luteolibacter. Next base: position 204,572 of record CAWCAA010000001.1, read on the forward strand.
CGTAAAAAACCGCATGCCACGCGGCGGCACCGAAAAACTTCTCCATGACCTCAACCAGCTCGGCATCGCCATGGGCAACGCGAGACGGCGCAAGAACAGCAGCAGCGAGCGCAAGAAAAACCTCCGTAAAATGAAGCATTTCGCCGACAGGATGGCCCGCCACGCCCGCACCCACCGCGATCTTCTGGTCAAACACCGGGAGGGAAAAACCAGCCTCAGCCCCGCCCAGGCAAACCTGGTCATAGGCAGGATCGAAAGCGTCCTCGAAATTCTCCCCCAGGTCAGAAAACAAGCCCACGAACGTATCATCGGAGAGCGCCGCGTCCCCAACGACGAGAAAATACTGAGCATCTACGAGCCATCTACTATGGTTATAGTAAGAGGAAAAAGCGGCTCCGAAGTCGAGTATGGAAACCAGCTCCTCCTCGGCGAGAACCGCGACGGACTCATCGTTTACTGGAAGCTCAGCGAAGACGTCCGCTCCGACTCCTCGCGTCTGCTCGAAGCCATCGAAAATACCAAGAAAAACATCGGAGCCAAGCTCGGGAAAGTTTGCGCCGACCGCGGCTTCAGCGACGAGAAAACGCAGGAAAGACTCGGTAAGAGCCACCCCGGAACCATCGACCACATCTGTCCGAAATCCCCATTGAAACTCGAGGGCAAGAAAGCCGATCCCGACTTCCGGAGCAGTCAGAAGCGACGTGCGCAAACCGAAGCACGCGTGGCGATCGTCACCAACACCTACCAGCGCGGCCGCAGCCTCTCACGCGGGCTAGCCTCCCAGCGCCAGGAATTGCATTGGGTGATGCTCGCCCACAACCTCCGGCTGCTGGCACGGCGGCTCGTCGCCCAGCGCGAAGCACATGAGCGTGAGCAAAGGCGACGAAAAAAAGCAGCCTGAGCGAGCGCAGGAAAACCCGGAACAGCAGGCCTCCAGGCAGAACCATGTCTGGAAATCCGAAAAAGCGGGTCAGAAAAGCAAAACCAATCCCAGATCCGCAAGAATCAGGGAAATCCCACCCAAAATCCAAAAAGAACGAAGTGCCCAAATGAACACAATCATATCAAACTCGAAAAACAACCCTCTCTGGGACAGGCTCTATCTTAATACAATGATAGGTTAATCTATATATTTTTCATTGCGTCACATCGGCAAACGGAGTATAGCAGGGCTGTCTCAATTCAATAATTGATTGGGACTCACCCCCACTCCCCCCATGAAAAACATACTGCGCATTGCCGTGGTCTGCGCCAGCGTTTCTGCGGCAACGACCTCCACCACCCTCGGACAGACACTCGTTGATCTCTCCGATACCAGCGTCAACAGCGTCAACAGCGGCACCATCAATGGTGCAATCTATGCTGTGGATTCCACCCATCCGTCTGGAACCGGCATTTTCGGCCGGGGCAGCGGCGGGGTTTTCCTCACCATCCAGAACAACGGAGTCGAGGAAGGCTACAACACCTCCGCTAAAAACGTGATGGACACCAAGCGGGTGCCACAATGGAACCATGAAATCACCGTTGCATCGCTCGGCCTCGTCACCGTGGACAACACGGACTACGTGCCTTTCCTGCTGGATATCAATGAATCCGCAAGCAGCAAAAAACGGCTGCTCTCGCTTGACGACGTGAAAATTTTTACTACCCAAGCCAGCGGGATTTCCAATCCCACCGTCCAGTCCCTCCTCAATGACAGCCGTCTGACTCTGCGCTACGACATGGATGCCGGTGGCAACAATTCCGTTCTTCTCGACTACGGGCGCAACGGTGGCGGTAGCGGCACTGCGGACATGGCCTTGCTGGTTCCAGCAAGCGTGTTCCTTGGAGCAAGCCTTAGCGATACGCTTTATCTTTACTCGCGGTTCGGCGGCGACATCGATGGCGCGGAGGCCGACGCAGGATTCGAGGAATGGACTCAGGGCAAGGGGACTGGCACAGTCGTCGTGGTTCCCGAACCAAGCGCCGTTCTTCTCGGCCTGCTTGGCTCCCTGGCTCTCCTTGTCAGAAGAAAACGCTGATTCCAAATCCGGAATTCGATTTTCACAGAAAGGCGGGAAAGCGATTTCCCGCCTGTTTTGCGTTTGGAAAAACTTACCTGATGCAAAAAGTCGAAGACCGGTGGCTGTCGGCAGCCTGCTGCCGCTTTCCGGTACGCAGCCTGCTGCTACGGGGCAAACTCGGGGAATGACTGCCTACGTATCTGACACGCCGACTATTTCGTTGGAGTGAGGGAGTAGGAGTATTGGCGGGTGGCGGGGAGGCTTTCGATTTCCTTGCGGATGGCGGCTAGCTCGGTGTTGATCCCGGGGACTTGGGCGATGTTTTTGCGGGTGCGGCCTGCGACGAAACCGAAGAAGCCGCCGGTGCCTTTGTTGTCCGCTTTTTTTTCGGCAACCTGGCGTTCGAGAAGGGCGAGGATTCTTTCTGGGTCGGGCCGGTTCCAGTCCATGGCTTCGAGTTCTTTGGAGATGGCTTCGTCCTTGCGTTTGATGTCCTGCCGGAAATGGCCTTCGAGGTTGAGGCGGTAGCTGTTGATGTCGCGCTTGAGGATCTCGAGTTCCTGTTTACGGAAAAGCTTTTTGCGGATTTCCAGAGCGGTGGCGTATTGCGGGGTGGTGGTGAATTCCGCGAGATCAATGCCCCCGGCGAGGTTTTCCTGCGGTGAATTTCCCGGCTTCCTTTCCGTCGATTTGGAGGGTGTATTCGCCGGGCTTGAGGTCGGAAATTTTCAGGGACTGGCGGTTGAACTCCTTTTGGAAAGGGATGTCGGCGAAGGCGCTGTCGAAGCGGTAGGATTTCCTGTCCATGGGGAGGGGTAGCGAATTTTCCGAGGATTTCCAGGTGAGCTGCCCGCCGTCCTTCTTCAGATCCGAGACGGTGGCGTTGGTTGCGGATTTCACGGCGGGTGCGGTAGAACCGATGACGACATCGAAGACTTCCGATTCGAGTTTCAGGGCTTTGAGGATGGAATACATCATCAGGGCGGCTCCGCCAGAGTGGGGGTGGACGCGATCCCGGGTGTAGCTGAACCTGGGGTCGTCCCTTTGCTTCGCGGCGTTGAGTTCCGTCATCAGGGTATGGATATCGATGAAGGCGACTCCGCTTTCCTTGGCTACTTCCGAGGCGATTTCCGTGTAGATGGCGAGTTCCCCGTTGAAGCCGTATGCGGGTTTGACGTTCTTGTTCACCGTCTCGTCATACATGGTTGGCGAAAGGACGATTGGGAGGATATCGCGTTCCTTGATCCCGGTGACGGCGGCGGCGAGGCGACTGCGGTAGTCGTTGCGGCGTTTGTTTTTTGATTCGTCGTTGGGTGGGCTGTCTTTCTTCAGGTAACCGAGGGAGCCGCCGTCGTTCATGCCATACATGATGAAAGCGACGGTGGCCTTTTCGGTGACTCCGGCGAGGGTGATGAAGGCGTCTTTGTCATCCATGCGATCCTTGAGAAGACCGCCGAGGTTGTCGCCGGCGCGGCCGGCATTCGCAGTCCAGATGTCCTTTTCAGGAAAATGGAGGGTGAAATAGAGCTGGAGAAGGCCGTGAAAATGGTCGCCGGGAATGACGGATGGATCGCCGAAGCCGTGGGTGATGCTGTCGCCAATGAAGAGGAGCTGGGCGTTGTCCGCGGTGACGGCGGTGGCGGCTTCCTCGATCTGGGCGGGGGCAGGTAGGATGGAAAGTGCGAGGGCGAGGAGTGGGGATTTCATAAATTTTAAACTCTAAACTCTAAACTTCAATGAAGAGGTAGAGCTTGTGTTGCGGGGAAGAGGAGGAAGTGCCGAGTGAGAAGTGAGAAGGGGAAGACTTGGGTCTTGGGTGGATGGGGCGCTGCCTTCAGGCGGCGTGTGGGGGCGGGTCACGCCGCCTGAAGGCGGCGCTCCGTGTGGCGGATACGAAAAATCCGGCTCCACGACTATGGCGGGAACCGGATTTTGTGAAGGTTCGGCTAGGAAATCCTAGCGGCGGCGGCGAAGGAGTCCGAGGAGGCCGAGTGCTCCGAGGAGGGCGGTGGATGGTTCGGGAACCAGAGCAGCGATCTCACTTCCTGAAAGTGCATTGTTGTAAACACGGGCATCATCGATCTGACCCGCAAACCGATTTGCCTGATTATCCGCGAACTGAGCGCCGATCCACAGGGGAGCGGCACTGGCATTGATGCTGGTGATTGTAGTGCTGGTGGTGGTCGCCGCCGAATCAAGGACTCCGTTAATGTAGATCCGCGAGGTACCGGTGGTGCCGTCAGTTGAGTAGGTTGCGGCGACGTGAGTCCAGGTGTCCAATGCAAGTTCTATATTGGAAGCGGCAGTGAAGGCACCGGCACCGGCAGCTCCCGTTCCAGATATCAGGAAGGACAGATTGTTGGTCGTTACGTCTGCACCTCCATTTGCATTCGACAAGCGGAGTCCATACGAACGGTTGTTGCCTGAAAGACCATTCTGATATTTCGCAATAATCCCAGCTTGGTCGTTAACGAAGGAAGTCGGCCGAATCCATGCGGCCAGTGTCAGGTTTCCGGTGATATCCAGACTGTTTTCATCCGGCACGGTTACGTATTGGGTGGTTCCGTTAAGGCTCAGGGAGTTGTTCCCCCCGTTGTTCGGTGGAGTCATTGTGGAGAAACCGGCTCCACCGACTGCAGATCCGTTGTTTGCGGGGGCATCGCCAGTATCGTTGAAATTGTTTTCAAACTGGTATAGGGCGACCAAGGCCGCATTGGAGGAACCGACGGTTGCGGCGAGAATGGCGAGGGATGCCTTGATGGTATTGTAGGTTGTTTTCATTGGCTGTTTGTTGGTTGTGATCTGGGTCTTAGAGGGTTGCGGGGAGTGGTTTTTCGGGAGAAGGTAGTTTCTTTCAAGCGTACGTCTGGATGATTTGGGGCTTTCCGTTCCCGCAGGAAGCGGATCATGGGCTGTTTCCGCATTGCCGTCTATTGTCCGATCGGACAATATTGGAAACATGAAAGGCCGGATAAAGAAGAAGATGGTGAAAGAGGATGTTTTGCGGTTGCTGCTGGTGGATGACCATGCGGTGGTGAGGAAGGGGCTGGGGTTGTTGCTGGGGATGGACGGGCGTTTCGCGGTGGTGGGTGAGGTGGATGACGGGGCTGAGGCGCTGGCTGCGTATGAAGAATCCAAGCCGGACGTGGTGTTGATGGACGTGCGTATGCCGAAGAAAGACGGGGTCGCCGGGCTGGTGGCGATTATGGCGAAATTCCCCGATGCGTGCGTGTTGATGCTCACGAGCCACGATCTGGATGAAGATGTGTTCCGTGCGCTGGATGCGGGGGCTTCGGGATACGTCCTGAAAACGGTGGCGCATGAGGAGCTTTTCGAGGCGATCCTTTGCGTGCATGACGGTGGGCGGTATCTTCCAAGCGATCTGGCGGAGAGGGTGGAGGCCAGGAATCCGAGGGCGCAGCTTTCCCCTAGGGAGCTGCAGACTCTGGAGCTGATGGCTAAGGGGCTGACGAACCGGGAGATCGGGGTGGCGCTTGGCGTGACGGAGCGGACGGGGAAAGCGCATGTGGAGGCGATCCTATCGAAGCTGGAGGTGGCGGACCGGGCGGAGGCGGTGGACGAGGCTTACAAGAAGGGTTTGCTGCGGGTCTGAATTTGATTACTTAAAGAATTTGAACCACGGGGGACACTGAGGACTTTGGCAATGGGGTAGAGGAACCACAATCGGAGCGCAGCGGAGATGGACGGACTGGGAAATCAAACCTCTCCGTCAAATGGACGCTGATGGACACGGATCGGATTCTTATGGCTTGGGTTGCTGGGAAGAGGAAGGAACCACGAATCCTACGAATCTAACGAATAAGAAAGGGCGAATTGGGAGTCCTGACATTTCAACCCATTTTATGGTCTGTGTCTTCCAGTCTTCATTGGTTAGATTCGTAGGATTCGTAGGATTCGTAGGATTCGTAGGATTCGTAGGATTCGTAGGATTCGTGGTTCCTCATTCTTCATATTTCACAAGAATCAGATCCGCGTCCATCAGCGTCCATTTGAGGAAAGGTTAGAATTTGCAGTTCCTCCATGTCCGCTTTGCTCCCATTGCGGTTCCTCTTTCCTCAAACTGAGCCTTTCCATGTCTCCGGGAAAAAGCGGATTGGTTCACTCAATCGCTCTCCGGTGAAAGTGAAGGGTAAGGGATGCGGTGGAAGGAGATGCGCTCGTAGCGGTTGGTTTTGCCATTCTCGAACAGGAGGCCGAGGTCTCCGTTTTTCAGGCGGATGAGTTGGGAATAGACCGAGGGGCCGGGGTAAACCAGGAGGGGTTTTGACCAGGTTTTTGCCTCGTCACGGGAGAGCCACAGGCTCATGGCGAAGCGGTCGTTTTCCGGTTCTACGACGTGGTTGGGAGCGGACAGGACGGTGAGGTCTTCCGCGTCGCCGAGATGCTTTCCGCGCAGGCGGGTGATGCCGGCATGGACGATTGGGGAGACGATGGCCTGGTTGAGCTGGATTTTTCCGGAGGAGTAGGTTTCTCCGCCGTCCTCCGACCAGCCTTCGCCGCGTGCGGTGCGGCCGGGTTGGCCGTTCTGGTTTCGGAAAGTGAAGTAGAGGCGTGAATTGCCGGTTTCGGGATGCGGGGAGATTTCCAGAGGGGCGTTTTCGTTGGAGTGGAAGCCAACCGGTTCGCCGTCATCATTCATCTCGCCATCGGAGACGGCACCGATCTGCCAGGTCTTGCCATGGTCATCGCTGAACATGACGTGGGCGCCGAAGGGCCAGCCGCGCTTGGTTTCCCCGGAGGCGTGGTCGCATCCCACTACCAGGCGACCTGCCTGTTTGCCGCGTGAGAGCCGGATGCCACCGCCGGGGCCGGTCGCGATCCATTTCCAGTCCGGTTTTTTTACGGAGGCGGTGATTTCGCGTCGCTCGGCCCACGTCGCCCCGTGATCGTCCGAGAAGGTGTGGAAAACGCGGTCGTTATTGCGGCAGAAGAGGAGGTGGATGCGTCCTGTTTCGCTGTCCAGGATGGGGACGGGATTGCCTATGGTGATGATTGCGTCGCCGCCTTCTTCCTGGACGATTTGGAGTGGAGTCCATGTGCTTCCCTCGTCAGTGGAGCGCCGGAGGACGATATCGATATTCCCGTGGTCGCTGTATTTCGTGACGCGGCCTTCGCAGAAAGCGAGGAGATCGCCGTTGCCGGCGCGGATCATCGCCGGAATGCGGAAGGCGTGATAGCCATGGGTTGCTCCTTGGAAGGGGATGGATTTATGGGAAGGCGTGACCGTTTTGGGGGCTTCTTCGGACAATGCGGCACCGCAAAGGAGCAGGGGCAAAAGCAGGGTGAAAGTGGATTTCATATCAAAGGGGATTTTGCTGGAACCGACCGGAGCGGGGTCTTGTTTTCGGAGTGTCGCAGAACGTGCGGTGTCCGGCAATTGTCTGTTTGGACAAGCGGGGACGAGCGGGGACGAGCGGGGACGAGCGGGGACGAGTGGTGGATGGGGCTTGCAGGTGGGACTGCTGGTTTTGAAAACTAGGGCTTCCTGAAAAAGTATCTTGGGATTCCTGAGTAGAAAATCACGCCGCCGTCCTCATTTTTAGCTCTGCGGCGTGGATCCATGTTACGGACGAGTGGTAACAGGGATTTGTGCGGCTTTTTGCCTTCATCCAGTCCTGCCACTTCTGCCAGTGCCCGATCAAGGCACGCAAAAACCTCAGTATGGCGTCGAGGTTGAGCACGATAAGGCCGATGGTGACCACGCTCCGGCTGGTCACGGCCAGTTTGGCCATGACCCGTTGAAGGGTTCCTTTGCGTTTCGCGTTGCCGAACTTGCCTTCGATGGGGATGCGGTCTTTCTCATCCTGCCTTTGCTCTCTTTTCTCCTCCCTGGTTCTTTCCCGTGGCCTGCCCAGTGGCTTGCCGCTCAGGCGGATGCCCCTCTCTTTGCACCATGCGCGGTTGACCCGGGTCTGGTAGATTTTGTCGGCGTGGATGCTGGCCGGATAATTGCCGAAGTGTTTTCGAAAAGACTCTGCCTGCTCGATGAGGTCGGTGGTTTCGTTATAGGCATCCCATGAAAATCGATCTAACAGAACGAAGCCGTCCACATGGCTGGCGGAGATTTTCGCGCCAAATTCAACCCTCTGTGAAGCTTTTCCGCGGACGATGGGTCGCACATGCGGCTGGCTGATGCTCACGATGCGATCGGCGCAACGGTGGCTGCGCTGCTGGTACATTTCCAACTGTTGGCCGTAGAGTGTGTGGATGACCATGAGGCATTTGTGCCAGTAGGCTGTCAGGTCGGCGAGGCTCGCGCCGTTGTCCAACTGCCTGTCAATGTGGCCGAGGTTGCGTTTGATGTAGCGGAGTTGCTTGCCGATGGCGGTGCGGATTTTGGTGCGTTTTGGTTTTTTGGAAAGTGCGATGGTGAGGAAGTCGCGGCGGGCGATCTTCCTGTAGGTACGGGGCTTCCTGCCTTTTTCGGGCATGGCGGCGTGCAGATCATCGATGATGCGTTCGGTTTTTTCGCGGGCGTCGTTGAGCAGTTTCAGATCGGTGGGATAGGTTATGTCGGCGGGGGTGCAGGTGGCGTCGATGATGAGTTTGCCGTTGGCTTCGGGCTCGGGCTGCGCGTCCGCTTCAGAGCCAGGGTCTTGGTTGGAGGGCGGGGTGTCATCCGGTGGCGAGGCGGGTGGGTCTTGGGGCGGGGCAGCCTGGCCGCGCGCGATGTTGATGATGGCGAGGTTGATTTTCTCAAGGGTTTGCGGACTGATGCGCTTGCGGAAGTGGACCATCATCGAGGGATCGAAGAGGTCTTTGCGGAGGTATTCATGCAGGCCGAGGAAGTATTGGAGAAACGGGTTTTCACGGATCTGGGCGACGGTTTCCTCATCGGTGACACCAAGGCGCTCCTTGATGATGAGTGCTCCGAGTGCAATGCGGCTTTCCTTGGCGGGAGCACCCATGCCGCTGCTGGCGAAGTTGTCCCGGTAGTCTTCCTCCACAAGATGCCAGGGGACGATCCTGGCGAGTATCACCCAGCGGTTTTCGGGATCGAGTTTCCCGCCGAAAGGAAGGTAGAAGTCGGGCAATCCCGGCTGGGAGTCGGTTCGATACATACCTACTAGATACGTAGTAGGTGCACGGGATTTTTCAGGAAAAGCACGAAAGCCGTGCATTGTTTTCGCCCGTTTCCAGCCTCCCACCGTGTAGAACTGGGCGTTCGGGAATAATTCAGGAAGCCCAAACTAAACGCGAAACCGAGGAGATGAGACTGGAGCAATGGGAAAGAGAACCACGGATAAACGCGGATAAACGCGGATCTGATCTTTGTGAAAGATGAAGAGGAAGGAACCACGAATCTGAGATATCTTACAAAGGGAAAGTGAAAAATTCAGACCATAAAGCGGACTGGAATTCCAAAGCGCCGAATTTGGACTCTCTTCATTCATCGGATATCTCAGATTTGAGGAATGTAGGATAAGAAGGTCACTTCCTCCATGTCCGCTTCGCTCCCATTGTGGTTCCTTCCTCTTTCCCCAACCCGAGCTTCGGTGCTTTAGTCTTCAAGTAGGATTGGTTTATTTCACCGGGGTTCTCAGGGCTATGCGGGTGCCGGATTCGTTGCTTTTCCAGCTTAGATCCGCGTTCATGCGGGCGGCGCGTTCTTTCATGCCCTGCATTCCGTAATGGTCTTCCATTTCGTCGGGGGATGTTTTTTTCGTAAATCCGCAGCCATCGTCTTCTATGAGCAGTTCAAGGCTTTCACCGAAATAAGAGAGGTGGAGGCGGATGTTTTCCGGGGAGGCGTGCTTGCGGGCGTTGGTGATGGCTTCCTGGGCGATCATGAGGGTCTGGCTGGCGATAAAATCACTGATGGCGTGCCTTTCCCCGGAAACTTCCAGATGGATTTTCGCGGCGGTGCCGGAGGAGGCGCGCTCGACGATTTTCCGGAGGGCGGCGGTGAGGTCGCCGTCGTCGAGGATGTTCGAGCGGATGTTCCAGATGGTACGGCGGAGGTCTTCGCGGACATCGGCGAGGGATTGGCGGAGGCGGGGGAGATGGGTGGCGGAGGGTTGGTTGCGCTTTTCCCCGAGGGTCATGGCCTCGACCTGGTAGGCGACGCCGGTGAGGGATTGTTCGAGGTTGTCGTGGATGTCTGCGGCGAGACGTTTGCGCTCCCGCAGGACGGCATCGAACTCAAGGCGGGCGTTGTGCTTTGACTCGATCTCAAGTGCGAGCTGGGCACTGCGCTCCGCGACTTTTTTCCGGAGGATGGCAGACCATGCGAGGGCAAGGGCCATGGCAATGGAAACGGCTGAGACCACGATCCAGAGGCGGCGTGGCGTCCACCAGGAGGGGCTGGAGAGGATGGTCAACGCATCCGATGACTGCGCCAGCAGCTCCATGCCTACGGGATGCGGGAGGTGGAAGGTGGGGTATCCGTAGTTCAGATCCACGCGGCAGATGCCGGAGACACGGACAAGGCTGCCGGTGAGGGGGATGTCCGGGCTTTTTTCGGGAAGCTCCAGGTGGACGGGCACGGTGAGGGTGCCGGACTTCAGGTAGAGGCGTGAGATCTGGGGATCGTATCCCAGGACGGTGCCCTGCAGGGAGACGAGCAAGCCGTCGATGTCCGAGTATTGGCTGGAGAGGTTCCGGATCTCATCTCGGTGGAATATCCTGCCCGCATCGATTTTCAGAGGCGTAACCGGGCTTCCACCCGGGATGACCCGGTAAACCGCTTCGGTAAGGAATGCAAAATCCTCTTCCATGACAGGGAAGCCGCTGGCTTCCACCTTGTCGCCGATTTGTAGCGGGGATTCGAGGCGGGTGTTTACGCGTATGCCCCGGCCGTTTTCCTGGAGGTAAAAATATTTCCCGGGAACGGTGGTGGTGACCGTCCCGATGACGCGGTAACGCTGGATCTGGCGGCCGTCCGGGGAGAAACTGAAAATTTTCCTAAGCGGAACCAGGGACGCGCCAAAGGGATCGCTATTTCCGGATTCGAGGACGGTGATATCTTCCGGCTGGGAAATCTGGAGGCGGGGTTCCAGTAGCTCGCCGCGCGTGTTGTAGGTGCCGAAGCATACGCCCCGCAGGAGGACTTTGGAATCGATCAACCGGGCGTAGTCGAAATCCGCAGCCGGATCTTTCAGGTGTGCGGAAAAGCGCCCGGATTGTTGGATCAGGTCGATATGTCCGGTGGTACGATCCCCCTGCACGCCTCTCGCGAACCTGACGACTGCCGTCATTTCGACATACTGGCAGTCGTAAGCTCCGGTCTTGAGGTCTTCCAAACTGATTTCTTCGGGAGCGGGAAGCGGCTCCCGCCCGAGGATGCGCAGCGAGCGCATATCGACGATGGGGGCGATCTGTCCCGCTTCGGTCACACCTTCCACCGAAACGCGCATGCCGCGCTCGAGTGACACGATACCCTCCGGCCATTCGATCTCCGTTCCGGATTCCCCTTTGCTTTCGAGCCGGTTGCGGATGAAAATACCCGCCGTTCCGTCCTGCAGGACGAAGGAGGATTTCCCCTTCCCGCTTACATAAGTGATCACGCCTTCGATCCTGGCGGGCAGGCCTGTCGCCGCGATATCCCGGTCTAGTGCCCGTATTTCACCGGCTCTGTCCAGCACCGCAGCACCCGCAAGCTGGCAGCAGGTCAGCAGGAGTATGGAAAAACGGAAGAGGTAAATCATGGGAAGAAGGGTTGTTTTCACACCCGCTTTGTGAGGTTGGAGCAAGCTGGAGGTCGCGGCAAGTGCGCGGTGGGGCGGATGTCCGGACACGCACGGGATTGTCCGATCGGACACTAGGCATATCCAGTAATACTGGTATGTTCGTCGCGAAGCCCACCCCGATTTTTTATACCGATGATTTCCAGAAACCTCGTAATCGCCGCCATCGCCCTCCCCCAATACCTCATGGCCCAGGAAGCTGCGTGGGATTCGAAAACATTCCAGGAATGGCCCTCCCCCGTCAACCCCGCCGCCATCGTCACCGAGGGCGGTGCGGAGATCAAGTGGATGCCCCTCCCTTTCAAATTCACCGCCGGGAAATCCGTTTTCTACATCGACTACGAGAACGGCAGCGACGCCAACGAAGGCAGCAAAACCGCCCCGTGGAAACACCACCCCTGGGACAAGAACGCGGGGGGGAAATCCGCCGCAACCTCCGGCACCCACACCTACGTTTTCAAAGGCGGCGTCACCTACAGAGGCACCCTCGTTTCCGATGACTCCGGCACCGCCGCCGAATCCATCCGCCTCACCACCGATCCCTCATGGGGAGAAGGCCGTGCCATTTTTTCCGCTGGCTACGGGGTTCCTAGTAGCTGGAAAAAGACCCCTGCCGCCGATCTCAAGACCCTGAAATTCCCTACCGAAGCCTCCGGGAAAACCTGGGAAGTGGAACTCACCGGTGATTTCACCCCCCGTGCCCTCTGGGAAAATACAGCCTCCGGTGAAAAACAACGCCTCACACTCGCCCGCTGGCCGAATTGGCAGATCGACCACGAATACGACCACTTCCGCCAGTGGTTCCGCGTCGAGAAACACTCCCAGGGTTTCCCGCGCGTAGTTCTCTCCGCCCCGAAAGCTCTCAAAGACAAAGACCCGAACGCCTACAAGGGCGCGACGATCTGGTCCGACCACATCAATACCTCGGGAGAGTTCTCCATCGTCGGCCCCTTCCCCTCCCCCGTCTCCCGCTACATGCCCGAAAGCGGCAGCATCGTCACCCACTCCACCCACCCCGCCCGCTACCCGCAGACGAAATCCCCCTTCTTCCTGGAAAACCTCCCGCGCTTCCTCGACGAGGCCGGCGAGTGGTATTTCGATTCGAAATCACGAAAGCTCTACCTCCTTTCCGAGAGCGATCCCAACCGCTCCTCATATGATGCAGCACAACATGAAATCGCCATCGACCTGGTGGATGCGAAATTCGTCGAGATCACCGGCCTCGCGCTCAACCACAACAACGTCCCCGATCTGAACAAGGCGTATGATGTGGAAAACTACGACCGCCCCCACGTCACCGCACTCTGCCCGCTCATCCGCCTGAAAGGAAACTGCCAGGACATCACCCTGTCGCATCTCGATCTTTCCGATTCCGCCGGCACCGGTATCGCGAACCTCATCACCGAAGCGGAAGACGTCGTGAAAAACATCACCATTTCCGACAGCTCCTTCACCAACATCGACAACGACGGCATCGCCCTCACCCGTGGTTTCACATTCCGCAACTCCGCCACCAACCCGAAAGCCCGTCTCACCGGTCTGAAAATTTATCGGAACAAAATGGACAACATCGGCTTCCGTTGCAGCGAGATGCAGGGCGGCGCAGGCATCGACCTGAACGGCCCGGAAGTCGCCGACATCGCCGGTAACGTGATTCAAAAACTCTCCAAGCAAGGGATCAACATCAACGGCGGTCGCCCCATGGGAGGTATGATGTCCACCGCCCCGGAAACCCCGCTCGTCCGCATCATCGTCCGCCACAACCAGGTCAAGGACTCCATCTGGTATAAGACCGATTTCGGCGGCATCGAGTTCTGGCAGGCAGGCCCCGCTTACGTTTACGGAAACATCTCCGCAAACGCCATCGGCTTCCTCTCCAACAACAAGTATTTCCACAAAAACCAGGCCTTCTACTTCGACCACGGTTTCAAAGCCGCCCTTTTCAACAACATAGGCTGGAGCGATAACCAGCCGGGTTCGGACAAACCCATCGGCGACTATTTCATCCACGAGATCCGCAACCGTTGGAACGAGGTTTTCCAAAACACCGCCTACAACCTGCGCGGCTTCCAGACCCACTCCAGCGAGCACGGCGAGCAGCAGTTCTACATCGGAAACCTCATGCTCGACATGTCCGAGCAGAACCTCTCCCACTGGCGCCTAGCCGAAGCGGACTCCATCGCCTACGCGAACAACATTTCCAACAACACCACGAAAAACTATTATAACCGCTGGCGCGGCGACGTCTTCCAAACCATTGATCAGTTCCGCGATGCCATCAAAGGAAACGGCAACATGCTCTCCACCCAGATCGGCTGGGTCAGTGACGATCCCCTCGTGGAGTCCATGGAAAAACACGACTTCCGCCCCGTCTCCAACTCCGCCGCCATCGACCGTGGCGTGAATGTTTTCCTCCCGTGGTCGCTCTACGGTAACGTCGGTGAATGGCACTTCCGGGGCCAGCCCAACGCACCCGGGCACCGTCCTCTCCCACGATCTCTACCCGCAGGAATTTTCCAACGACCAGAGCCTTCTCCACAAAGGTTCCGGCATCAACAACGACCTCAGGGGAGAAGGCTTCACCGCCGGCAACTACTCCCAGGGCATCCTCGAAGACTGGTGCCAGGGAGCGCTCGATTTCGACGGCACAAAAACCATGGGCATCACCAACAAGCGCCTCACCGCCGATGTCGTCCTTAAAGGGAAAAACAAGGATAAGATCACCCCCGGAGAAGACCGCCGCACCCTCGTCATGGACACCAACAGTTTCCTCATCGAGACCGTCTTTAAAATGTCCGCGCCCAAGCCCGGCTTCATCGCCTCCCAGATGGATGAGGCGGCAGGCTACGCCCTCGGCATCAACGCCCAAGGCCAGCCCACCCTCATGCTAAAATCCGGAGGCGAGTCCGCCACTTTCTCAACGGAAGCCTCCGCCGCCGACGGAAAATGGCACCACCTCCTCGCCGAGGTGGATAGAAAGACCAACAAGGTGACCCTCTACCTCGACGGCAAGGAAAGTGGGGGCGATCTTCGGTCGCCCACCTCCCTGGAAAACCAAGGCGACTTCACCGTAGGCGAAAACTTCCAAGGCTCCCTCGATTACCTCCGCATCTCCCGCGGCACCCTCGCCGATGCGGAAACCACTATCGAGGAACTCCTCTCCTGGCAATTCAACGGCCCCACCCGCCACGACTTCTCCGGCAAACCCATCGCCGGCGAGCGCCGCGACGTAGGAGCAATCGAGAACCAAAGCGCCTCCGGCCAAAAACCAATCAACTACACCCCGCCAAAACCACATCCGCCGGAAGTAGCAAAAGCCAACGCCAACCAGGGCGAAGCCGACAAATTCCTCGAAGGTCCCGACCGCAGCGTGAAGCAGCAGGGCTGGGGTTCCGCCTCCGTCCCGAAAACCGCCAGGCCGGGCGAGAACATCACCGTCCAGGTCGCCTTCGCCACCGAGACCATCCCGAAAAACATGCGCCTCCGCATCGACTTCCACGGCATGATCAACGGCCAGCGCAAGCCCGGCATCGGCCAGGCAGCCCCCATCCCGGTGAAGCCCGGCGTCACCAGTCCCTATTCCGCTGGATTCACCATCCCGAAAAAGCCCGGTCTCACCCACGTCATCGCCGTTATTTACGCCTCCCCCACCGGCGGCTACACCGACAAAATCCTCTCCACCGAAGCCACCATCGCAGTGGAATAAGGAGCCGGGACATTTCTGTCCCGGCACACCAGGCAGTGGCAAGGTGCGGACTACCCGAACCGGGAGACCAGCTTAGAAACGAAGCCTGGAACCCGGTCACAGACAAACGCCATGGGCAAAAGTATCTTCAACATCATCATCCTCACGCTCGCTCTCACGGGATGTCGGGAGAAACCCGGGGAAAGCCAGGAACCCAACCGCATTACTGCTGAGGATATCGTTCCCGGCCCTATCGTTCACGACGAATTGAGCGATCTTCAAATTTCACGTATCACTGCGGTTCAGCGGACATTTGCGGAGGTGGATGGGACGCCGCTGGAAAAATGGTTGGAAGATTTCCAGCGGGACAGGAATCTGGACAGGGAAATTGAAATCTGGGAGGCGATGGCAAAACCATACGCAGCATTCACATCGCAGCCCGGCACCACCCCTGAGATGAAGAATGAGGCATTCGGGTTGCTTCTCCAAAGATCAGGTCTGTCCCAGGAAGAAACCCTTCGGAGGTTCAAACCCACCGCCTTGTCCCCACAGCATGTTCAGGAACTGGTCGAGGGCTAT
Source organism: uncultured Verrucomicrobiae bacterium (assembly GCA_963793435.1). Classification (GTDB taxonomy): domain Bacteria; phylum Verrucomicrobiota; class Verrucomicrobiia; order Verrucomicrobiales; family Akkermansiaceae; genus Luteolibacter. The sequence continues at coordinate 220,546 of CAWCAA010000001.1, forward strand.
ACGCTTGCTCCGCAACCTGTAACCGTAAAACCGGCGGAACCTTAGAACCTGTTTAAAATCTACCGTATGCGTGCCGGAGGCACCGGTGACTTTTTCCGGTGTTGCGTTTCACAAATCCGTATTTCAAACAGGTTCTCAGGACTCGGTTTGGAATCCCCGATACGAAAAAGAGCGTCTCCGGAAATATACCGCCGCGCATCATGATTTGTGATTCCTTCCCTGCCATCTTCAAGGCCAGCGGCCTGTCCCATCCCAGCCTGGTGCAACGCGCCAAGAATCTCGTGGCGTCATTCCGGAGGGCTGAAAGTCCGTTCCATCCGCCGGAACAAATCACACATGATGGAACGGACTTACAGCCCTCTTGATTCTTATGACGTTCCAACCCAGGGCGACGTTGCACTTTGCCCTGGGCTGGGATGGCGGTGCACCTTTGGTGCGGAAGAGCCTGAACCCTGTGGACAACGTATCCACAAAACATCATGCGCGGCAGTACAGTCGTGCCCCGGTGATTGCCGGAAGCCTACTGCCACCGGGCAAATTCGGGAAAGGTCATGCTTTTCCGCGCCAATGTTTTTGGCTTTGAAAAGCCGCTTTCCCCTACCCTTGGCTCTCCCACCCGTCGATCATGCCAAGGGTGTTAAGACACATGCGGGTGCCCATGGTGTCACCTATGGGGTAGGCGTTTTCAGAGAGCACGATGGAGTGGTGGTTGCGGACGCATTGTTTACCGTTGAGAGCGAAGCCGCCATCCGGCTTGCGGTAGAGAGTCATGAGCACGTCAGTGAGCTTGCGTCCTGCCGTCATCATATCGGCGGAACGGTAGCCGGGAGATTCGGAGCGGAAGGCATCCAGCACCCAGATGCTGTCATAATTCATCAGGGTGCCACCGTGTGCGAACTCCCCGTCGGGGCGCTGTATGGCGAGGGTGGAATCGATGGTTTTTTGCGGGACTGGCCAGGGGCGTTTCGCAGCTTGGTAGGCGCGGTAGGTTTTGAAAGCACCGGCCATGGCGCGCCCCGGATTGTCCTGCGTCATCGCTTTGGAAGGATAGCCGGAACCGAGGTCGAGGATTTCCTTTTCAAAGGTCTCGAACGCAATTTTCAGTTTGTGCGGCATGGCTTCCGGAAGGGCGTCCCGTGTCGATGCTGGCAGGGTGTCAATGTAGGCTCCGATGGATCTCGCCCAGCTTTCACCGTGGCCCCAGGGATTTGTCCAATCGAAGCTTCTGGTGAATTCCGCTCCATCCATTTCCCGCAGATCGAAAAACGGGGCGGCGGGCAGCGGATGGAGCGGAGCGCTGCCGAGAGCCTCCAAGGCACCCGCGCCCGCGCCAGTCCACTGGCCCCAGATCTGTTTCCACGAATGATCGCCCTCCTTGTCCGCTTCCGTGACGAGCGGATCGATAAAGCGCCCGGATTCCTTTTCCTGACAGCTTTGGAAAAACGCGATGGCTTCCGCCCGCGAGGCGACGGGCACGGAATCCAGCGCGCCGAGCATTTCGAGACTCCTGATCGCATGGGAAGATGACTGGAGGGCGTATGGACGGCGCATTTGCGCATGATACGGCCAGCGCCCCCAGCCCTCGTCCTTGTAGCGGATTGATTCAAGAAAGCCGAGGACTCCCTCACGCACGGCGGAGAGACGCGGGGTCGGTTTTGTTACGGCAGCGAAACCGGGTCGAGCGAAGGCGGCGAGACCTGTGGTGAAAAGGAAGTGGCGGCGGGTGCGCATTTTGAAGGCGGGATTTAGGTCGAGCTTATTATTTGTCCGCTCCATCATGAAAAAAAAGAAGTCGCGGATGACATCCGCGACTTCCTGGGAGAGAGGTAAAACCTATTTCCTGCGTCTGCGTAGCAACAGGGCGACCGATCCGAGGCCTAGCAGTGCCACGGAGGATGGCTCGGGGATAATCGTAGTGAGATTGGCTTGGAAAAACGCCTGATCTTTGGCAGCACCGTAGAGGGCGATTTCGTCGATCTTGCCCTTGAACGCCTGGTTCGAGCCGCCGTTGTCGTTGAGGATGCCAACGCCGTAGGCAATCGTGTTTTGGAAGGTTCCGCCTTCCGAGACATTGGTGGCCGCTTGGGTCAAGAGCGTGTCACCGGCGGTTAGATTCGCGAAATAAGAGTTCACGATGGTGTCTGTTCCATCCGTCGTGAGGGTGACGGCTATGTAATACCAACTGTCCGTAGTGTAGTTGTCCACGATGGTTGATTGTCCGTCATTGAAATTGTTTCCGCTGGTGGTAATTAGATCCTGGTTTGGAGAGGTGTTGCCGCGTTGCATCCCAAAGTAGTTTCTGGTCGAACTCGTGGCTCTAGCGCCGAAAATGTAGCCGTAGCTGTCGCCCAAGGCACCGGGCGCGACGATAGCCTCAAAGGAAGCAGCCGCTGGCATCGCGATGGTGGAGGAGGTAATGAAGGCGGCGCCAACGTTGTCATTGATCCGTTGGGGAGTGACCGCGCTGCTCGACGCATCGAAACCACCCCCGTAGCTGATGGCCGTGGCCGAACCGCTACCTTCGGTGAAAGTGTTCAGATTATTCGTCCCCTTGCTGTCCGACTGGCGTGTGCCGGCGGTGGCACCGTCGAAGCTCCATAACGCGATGGCATCCGGATCCGCGATGACCGCTGTCTGATACATGGTAACGGTTGCGCCCACCTGAATCGTGGCGGCGAGGAAGAGGCCGGCGGCGGTTGCCGCGTTGAAAATGTTCGTTGGATTCTTCATAACCCCGTTAATTTGGGAAATTCGTGACTGTGGAGCAACCCTTAAATTTGCCTGAAAGTCGATGATCGTTTTTCAATCGAAACAGAGGTCAGGAGGGGCTCTGAAAACACAGCGGGGAACCCGGCTAACCCAGCAGCCCCGGGATGGGTTTCCCTTTGTTCGGATCGGTGTCTTTTCCGACGATGGAAAATTTCTGGCCTCCTTTGAAAGGCTCGAAGAGTTTCGTGGTATCCAGGCCGAGGGCGGTGGCGATGGTGGCGTTGAAATCCATGACACCGACCTTGTCGCCGATGATCTCCATGCCGTCCTCGTTGGTTTCCCCGATGACCTGGCCGCCGCGGACTCCGCCGCCGGCCATGAGGCAGGTGTAGGCGATGGGGTAGTGGTTGCGGCCTTTGAACTCGTCGATCTTCGCCTGGCGGCCGAACTCGGTGCCGAGGACGACGAGGGTATCCTCGAGCATGCCTTTCGCGGCGAGATCCTGGAGCAGGGTGCTGAGGACCTGGTCGAGGACGTTGCAGCGCTCGGCGACTCCGATGTGGTTGTCCGAGTGGGTGTCCCAGCCGCCGAGATCGACCTCGACGAAGTTGACCCCGCGCTCGACGAGACGGCGGGCGAGCAGGACGCCTTTCCCGAAGGTATCCTTCTCACCATACGCGGCGCGGATTTCGGCAGGTTCCTTTTTCAGATCGAAGGCATCGAGATCGGAGGACGACATCATGGTGACAGCGTCATTGTAGAAATCCCCGTAGGCGCGGACGTCCTTGGAGGAGTAGCGGGAGATGTAGGCTTCGTCCAGCGCGCGGGAGAGGGCGAGGCCGTCCTTAAAGCGCTCTTCGGAAAGCCCCTCTGGCCGAGAGCTGTTGGAGAGGCCGGAGTCGGGATTGGAAATGGGGAGTGGCGCGTATTTCACTTCCATGAAGCCGGAGGCGGGATGTCCGCCGAGGCCGCCGAGGCGGACGTAGGGCGGGAGGTTCGGATTGTTCCTTTTCCCGAGGGCGGTGGTCCATGCGCCGAGGGCGGGATGGATGATGCCGGCCTGGTGCTCGTAGCCGGTGCGGAATTTGTATTGGCCGGGTTCGTGGTTGCCCTGGGTGTGGCTCATGTTCCGGATCAGGGCGATCTTGTCCATCTGCTTGGCGACCTTGGGGAGGTTGCTGGTGAGGCGGATGCCATCGACGTTGGTATTGACTACGCCGACGGGGCCCTGGACGGGTTTGTTGTCGGGCTTGGGATCGAAGGTATCGATGTGGGACATGCCGCCATCCATGAAGAGGTAGATGACCCGTTTTGCGGTTGCCTTCTGCGCGGAGGAGGCCTGGGCGAGGGCGGCGGTGAGGCGCTCCTGGCTCATGAGGGAAACGCCGAGGAAAGACTTGGCGATGTTTTTCATGAAGCGGCGGCGGGAGGGCTCGTCGAGGCGGTTTAGGAGATGTTTCATGGGAAGTGGGGCGCTGCCTTTAGGCGGCGTGTGGGGGCTGGACACGCCGCCTAAAGGCAGCGCTCCGTGCGCGGGTTAATTTTTGAAGAGGAACTGTCTTGTGTTGATGAGGGACCAGGCTAGGTCGGCGTAGGCGGTTTCGGAACTGCCGGACTGGACGTAGTTTGCGGCGGCTTGGGTTTCCACGCGGCTGGGGAGGCGGCCAAGAATACAGATGAAGGTGGTGGCGATCTTTTTGTCCGTGGTGTCGGCTTCGCTGATCATTTTCGAGAAGTAGGAATCCGGGTTGGCGAGATCCGCGTAGAGGGAGCCGTTGAGGAGGGCGAGCGCCTGGGGGACGGTGGGGTTGTCCCAGGAGTTGTCCATGAGTTCGCGGTCGCTCTGGCCGAAGAGGCTGAGGAAATGGCCTCCGGGGGCGGGCTGGCCGACTTCCGAAGCGCGGACGTATTTGTCTGTGAGGTCGGCGTTTGCGCGGTCTTCCTTTTCCTTCGCGCGCATCATGGTGGCGACGTGGGTGGCGACCCCTCCCTCGCGTTTCATGGTATCGTATGCCTCCATGATGGTGGACCAGTATTCCTCGGGGGTTTCCGCGTTGTAGAGTTTTTTGGCGAGGGTCTGGTCCGGGGCGGTCATGTCGATGCGGGAGTCGAGGTCTTCGTTCACGAGGACGGCGATGGAGTCCCAGATTTCCTCCGCGCTGAGGCGTTTGAGAAGCGGGCCGGCGAGGAGCCTGGTGTGGAGCCCGTCGAAGGGGGTGGCATCCGCAGCGCGGCGATAGTAGTCCGTGTTCGCGAGGATGCGGAGGAACTGTTTCATATCGTAGCCGGTTGCCCGCATGAGTCCCTCCAGGTAGAGGACGAGATCGGGGTTGGCGCTGCGGTGGAGTTCCAGGACTTCATCGACCGAGCCGCTGAGGGGGTAGCCCATGACCCGGGTCCAGAGGCGGTTGGCGATGACTTTGGTGAAATGGGGATTCTCCGGGGAGGTGACCCAATCCGCAAGGACTGGGGCGAGATCGTCGCCGTGTTTGACGGGCGGGGTGTCTCCGAAAAGGACGGCGGGCGGGACGCCCTGGCCGGGTTTGCCATCGTCGTAGAGGTAGTTTTCCGGAAGTTTCCCCCAGGCCTTTTCATAGGGGAAATAGAAGCCCTGGCCGATGACGTTGACCAACATGCCGGAGGCGTAGGAGGTGAACTCGCGGTTCTGGCTCTTGTTGAAGAGCTTCTCGGTGGTTTCCGGGGAAACGCCTTTGAGCGTGGGGATGACGGCCTTGAGATCGCCGGGGTCTTCTCCGCGTTGTTTCATTTTCGCGGCCAGACGGGATTTCCTGAAGTAATCGTCCAAGGCATACCGCTGGTTGAGGATTTCCTCGCCATTGAGCGGGCCGAGCAGATTTTTGCGCGGGATGAAGGGGGTGCGGGCGTTGTAAAAGGCGGCGAACTGGTAGTAGTCCTTTTGCGTCCACTTGTCGTAGGGGTGGTCGTGGCACTGGGCGCAGCCGATCTGGGTGCCGAGGAAAAGGCTGCTGACGGATTCCACTCCGGCAAGGCGGTTCTTGGAATCGCGGAAATAGAATCCGGTGCGGGGATTTTCCCAGAAACGGCCGTCGGCGGAGAGCAGGCCGTTGACGATTTCATCGTACGGGGTGTTGTCCCGGAGGCTGGTTTTCAGCCATGCGATGTAGGGTTCCGCATTGTATGCCCCCTGCTCGCCGAGGATGCGGAGGGCGTCGCCCCAATAGTTGGCGGAGTGGCTGACATAGCCGTCGCTTTCCAGCAGGATATCGACGAGCTTGGCGTGTTTGTCGGGAGCCTCGGTGGTGAGGAAGGCGCGGGCTTCGGCGAAGGTGGGGTTGCGCCCGATGATGTTCAGGTAAGCGCGGCGGAGGAAAATCTCATCGCTGACGGGATCGTTCACTTCGGTGCCGTCCTTTTTCAGGCCGGCGGCGATGAGGAGATCGATCTTGCGGGCGGCGGCCTGTGTATCGCGGGCTTCGGATTCGGAGACGTCGAGCGCGATGGTATCCTCGTTGTGCTTGTATTCGGTGAACTCGCCGAGGCTGGCACCCTGCTCAATCCATTTTTCGATGAGGTCGCGCTCGCGCTGTGTCGTGGGGGTGTTCTCCTTGGCGGGAGGCATGAGATCGTCGTCTCCGGCGGGGAGGGTGAGGACGAACATGAAGTCGCTGTCGGCGGGATTCCCTGGGATGATGGCTTCCTTTTCACCTATGGATTCCATCAACGATTTCACATCGTCCATCTTGAGATCGCCCTTGGGTTTCTTGGTGAGGGACGAGTGGCATTTGAAGCATTTCTCCGCGAAGATGGGCAGGATCTGCTTCTCGAAATCCACGGGGACGTTGGGCAGTGCCTTTGCCGTGATGCAGGTGGCCAAGAGAATTAAGGAAATGTGGCGGATGGCGGTCATTGGAAAACGGGTGGGTATATCACAGATATCGAAAGGCGCTATTGTCCGATCGGACGGAAATAGGTGCGGAATTTCGCGCGGACTGGAAAGCAGAAAGAGGCGGCACTGATCGTGCCGCCCCTTGGAATGAAGAAAAAATCCTTTGACCCCGATCCTCTAGCGGCGGCGGCGAAGGAGCGCGAGGACTCCGAGTGCACCAAGTAGGGCGGTGGAAGGCTCCGGGATGGAGAGTGCGGCTATGTTCGCGGACTGATCGTCATTGTAGATGCGGGTGTTATCGAAATCACCGCTGTATGCGGGAGCGACACCACCGTTGTTTCCGATCAGGGCAAGGTTGCTATTCGTGTCGGGGGTGGATGTTTCTACGAAATCTGCCGCTTCGGAGCCGGAGACGATGTCCACACCGTTGAGGAAAATCTTGATGGTGTCGTTCGAATAATCGATGACAGTCGCGAGAGTGTACCATTGGTTCAGAGTCAACGCAAACGTGTCCGAAGTGACGGAACGGAAAGAACTGGCAGCGTTCCCGCTGCGGGCTCCAGTCCGGAAGGAATAGACGCCGGTATTACCCAAACCTGTGTTAAGTCGGATTTCCGCCCTGGCTGCCGTCGAGGAATCGCTAGTCGAAAGAAATATCAGACGCGGATCTCCGGTGGTGATATTGGACGTGAGCCGGAAATCGGTGAAGAGAGTCGCGGCCGATGTATTGCGCAGCGTGTCCGCACCGGTGGATGTGAAATTAACTCCGGTGCCAGAAGCAAGTCCCGAGAAGTTTGCGTGGGTACCTGCACCTCCACGGCTGTCACCAGCGGCGTATGTCACCCCGCTGGGCAACGTTCCATTCGCAACAGAGCCGGAAGGCGATGTGTCGAGTGTCGGGTTGGGCGCTTGGGTTCCTGGGGTTCCGGTATAATCGTACTGAAGCACCAGCGCGGCATGACCGGCGGTGGCGAGAAACGCGGTGGCACCGATGGATGCGAGCGCTATGATGGATTTGTTGCTTTTTTTCATTTGGATCGGTTGGGAATGGTGTGGGGCGAGGGGCGAAAACACGCTCCTCCGCAAACCAATGAGGGGAAACCGGGAAATGTTACCCTTTTTCTCAAAAAAAATTCCCTTCGGAATCCCCTGCCCCGCACCGGCTGCCTTTCGAGAAAAAACACGGTTATTCTGTAACAAATCCCGGGTTCCGGTCATCAGTTGTGTCGAACCAATTGTAGATGGAGCATACCGAAGAGGATTTGTCTGACGTCTCGGTCAGCGAGCTGGTGAAAATCGCTTTCGCGAAGAAAGAGATACTCACGGCGTATTCGTATGCGATCATTTCCGATTGGCACCGCGCCCAAGACGTGGTGCAGGAGAGCCTGTTGCTGGTGGCAGGGAAAACGGAGATCGACCAGCGGACGCGCGGTCGCCTCTTTCCGTGGATCAAGGGAATCGTGCGACGGAAAAGCCTGGAAGAGCTCCGCCGCATCCGGCGGGAAATCCCCGTGGCGGAGGAGACGCTTCTGGATCTGCTTTCCGAGGAAATCGATCCTTTTTTCAACGACAGCGCGGAGGAGCGCCTTGAGGAGATGGTGGACAAACTGCGCAAGTGCATTGGCATGCTTCCGGAACATGCGAGGACACTTCTGTTCGATTTCTACCACGAGGGGAAAAGCGGGAAAGAACTCGCCGAGATGAGCGGACGCAACGAGGGGGCGATACGCAAACAGCTTCATTTTCTCCGTGGAAAACTCAGGAAATGCCTGGGTGAGCGCCTTGGCGATAAGCTGGATACCCAGCAATCCGGGGATGGTTCCGACTGGTTCGTTTCAGAAAAATGGAGTGCGGAAAATGCGGCCCGGTCACTTGATGCGGTTCTGCGCGAAGCCGCTTTTCCAATAGCCGCCGCGCGTTGCCATGCGATGGATAGCGCGGCGGCGGAGGATTCCTCTTTCCTCAATCTCGTGAGAAAGCATGTGCGCAGCGGCGCAGCGCGGCCATCGCGCCTAGGGCGGGCTTCCCGGAATCCGGCTCGGCTGGTTGTGCCGGAGTATGGATTCGAGCTGGCGGCGGGCGATCCTGTCCCCGGCGCCGGGCGGAAGATCATCCGTTTTCCCTGGAGGAAAGCGGCTGCCGCCATCCTCACGGCAAGCGCGGTGTGGGGAACGCTCGCCCTCCGCCAGACTCAGCATTTGCAAACTGTGGCGATGACGGTCACTGAAACGGATGGCGGCGCAATCCTGTGGAGAAACACGGAACAGACGGTTCTTGAAAAAGGCGACAGGCTTCTCCCCGGAGACTGGATCGAAACCCGGAGCGGGACCCAGCTCGTGCTCGATAGCGAGGGGATACGGGCAACCTACCGTATCAACGGCATCTCCCGTTTCGGCCTGCTGGATCCTCCTTTTTCATGGTTCGCACGCCAGCGGCTGGAGCTGGCGGAGGGTGGCATCGCGGCAGTGGTGGATCCGAAAGGACGTTCCAAGCGGCTTGAGATTCTCAGCGGCGGGTTTTCCTCCCTGGTTTCCGGCACCCGCTTTTTGGCATCAACCGGCGGGGAGGCGATGACGCTCGGCGTTGACCATGGGGAAGTCCGCCTGCGCAACCGGGAGGGGCACGAAATCACCCGGGTAAGTGGCGGTGAAACGGCGGTTGCGACAGGCTTGGGGGATTCCACCCAGGTGAAAAAATTCGGCGGAGAGGGCGGAAGGGGCGTGGTGCAGGAAATCTGGTGGGCCGACGACGAGGTAATGGCCAACAAGCCCGGGCATTACATGAAGGGAGAGCCGGATCTGAAGCTGGTCCGCCCAAGCTACGAGTCCGGGAATGAAATGGGGGACTACTATGTATCCCGTATGTCGGCCTGGATGATCCCCCCGGAAACGGGGGACTACGTGTTCTGGATCTCCTGTGACAACATCGGATCGCTTGCGGTGAGGGAAGAAGGCAAGACCGGGGATCTCCTTCGCATGGACTACTGGGTTCCCCGGAGATTGCCGGGACAGGGCTGGCCACGGGCGGACGACTTCAGTTGGGAAGCCTCCCAGGGATCAAAAGCCATCCGTCTTCAAAAGGGGCGCCGTTACTCGCTGACCGCCATACTTCAGGAGCTGGAAGGCGAGGATTTCATCGGCATAGGCTGGACTAGACCCGGTGGCCTTGAGCCGGAGATTATCGACGGCACCCACCTGAGGGTGAAGTGATGCGCCTCCCCGGAATCGGCGGGAAGACTCTGGAGAGGCTGAAAGAGTTTTTGGATTTCGGTGCGACGCCGTGAGGCTATGGAGAATGAGTTGAAAAAACCCACTCCATTAGGGTTTCTTGGTTGCCTGGGTCATGGCTTGGGAAAACCAGTCGTTGCCGGGGGCTTGTGGTTGCGGGCGGTTGTCGCGGCGTGGTTGTTGGGGGCGGCGGTTCTGGTTTCCTCCGGCGGGGGCACCTCGGTTTTGGCGGGGCTCAAAGTCGGGCTTGGATTTCATAGAGAGGGCGATGCGGTTCCTTTGCAGGTCCACTTCCATGACGGTGACTTGGACTTTCTGGCCGACTTTTACGACTTCTCTGGCGTCGCGGACGAAGTTGTCGGAAAGGGCGCTGACGTGGACGAGGCCGTCCTGGTGGACTCCCACATCGACGAAGGCCCCGAAGGCGGTGACATTGGTGACGATGCCGGGGAGTTTCATGCCGACTGTTAGGTCGGCGGGTTTCTCGACGCCTTCGGCGAAGGTGAAGGCTTCGAATGCTTTGCGGGGGTCACGGCCTGGTTTGGAAAGCTCCGCGAGGATGTCCTGGAGGGTGGGGAGACCTACTTCTTCTGAGACGTAATTTCTCAGATCGATTTTCTTGCGGAGGGAGTCCTCGCGCATGAGGTCGGGGACGGAGCAGCCGGCATCGGCGGCCATTTTCTCTACGAGGGCGTAGCGCTCCGGGTGGACGGCTGATGCATCAAGCGGATGGGCGGCATCGCGGATGCGGAGGAATCCGGCGGCTTGCTCGAAGGCTTTTTCGCCGAGGCGAGGGACTTCCTTGAGCTGGGCGCGGGAGGTGAAGCCGCCGTTTTCGGTGCGGAAGGCGATGATGTTTTCTGCGATGGAGTTGCTGAGGCCGGAGACGAAGGCGAGGAGGTGTTTGGAGGCGGTGTTGAGCTCGACGCCGACGCCGTTGACGCAGGATTCGACGGTGGTATCGAGTGAGGTTTTGAGGGCGCGCTGATCGACATCGTGCTGGTATTGGCCGACTCCGATGGCTTTGGGGTCGATTTTCACGAGTTCGGCGAGGGGATCCATGAGGCGGCGGCCGATGGAGACGGCTCCACGGACGGTGACGTCTTCGTTGGGGAATTCCTCGCGGGCTGCCTCGGAGGCGGAGTAGATGGAGGCTCCGCTTTCATTGACCGTGATGACCTGGATGGAGGCGGGGAGCTTGAGTTTTTTGATAAACGCTTCGGTCTCGCGGGAGGCGGTGCCGTTGCCGATGGCGATGGCCTGGATGTCGTGCTTTTTGATGAGAGCTACGACTTCAGTGGCGGCTTCGTAAAGCTGGCTGTTGGATCCGGCGGTGCAGTGGAGGACGGTGTGGTGGAGGAGGTTTCCCTGGGCATCGAGGACGACGGTCTTGCAGCCGGTGCGGAAGCCGGGGTCGATGGCGAGGGTGCGTTTTCGGCCGAGGGGCGAGGCGAGCATGAGTTCGCGGAGGTTGTCGGCGAAGACTTGGATGGCGGTTTCATCGGCGCGCTTTTTGCCGAGCAGGCGCATTTCCGTTTCCATGGAGGGCATGAGCAGGCGCTTGCAGCCGTCCTCGGTGGCGAGGCGGACTTGCTCGGCGCATTCGCCTTTTCCGCTGACCCAATCGGCGGTGGCGATGCGAGCGACTCTTTCTAACGGGACTTCGACTCGCATGAATAGGAAGGCTTCCTTTTCGCCGCGGCGGATGGCGAGCATGCGGTGGGAGGGGATGGATTTGAACGGCTCGGACCATTCGAAGTAGTCGCGGTATTTCGCGGCGTCCTTTTCCTCTTCCTTTCCATACATGATCTTGGAGGAGACGGTGGCTTCCTCTTCGTAGATTTTGCGGACCTGGCCGCGGAGGTTCGCGTCATCGGCGACGCGCTCTGCGATGATGTCGCGTGCTCCGGCGAGTGCGTCCTCGGCGGTGGGGACTTCGGTTTCCTTGTCCTCGGTGACGTTGATGTACTTCGCGGCTTCTTCGGCGGGATCGGCGTTCTGGTTTTCGAAAATGAAATCGGCGAGAGGGGTGAGGCCGCGGTCGATGGCCTTGGTGGCGCGGGTCTGGCGCTTGGGGCGGTAGGGCGCGAAGATGTCCTCCAGGGCGGTGACGGTGAGGGCGGCGAGGATTTTCTTCTTCAGCTCCGGGGTGAGGAGGCTGCGCTCGTCGAGGGATTTCAGGATGGTGGCGCGGCGGGAATCGAGCTCGGCGAGCTGGAGCATGCGGTCGCGGATGGTCTGGATCTGGACTTCATCGAGTTCGCCGGTGGCTTCCTTCCGGTAGCGGGAGATGAAGGGGATGGTAGCGCCTTCGGCGAGGAGTTTGGCTGTGGCGGAGACGGAGGAGAGCCTGATGCCGGTCTCGCGGGCGATGAGTTCGAGATGGGCTTGGGAGGAGGTGGCGGGAGTGGGATCTGACATAAAACGGGAGGGAGGTCTTATGCTGGATACAAGCCATCTGGCAAGCGAAGGGAAACGTGATTTTCAGCGGATCCGGCGACTTCTATCGCACCAGCCCCCGGTCGCGGGCGTTATGAACCGCCTGGGTTCTGGTGGTTGCGTCAAGTTTTGCCAGGAGATGCTTCAGATGTGTTTTGACAGTGCCCTCACCCACCCCGAGGCGCATCGCGATCTCCTTGTTGGTGAGGCCGTGCACAAGGTGTTGCAGGACTTCGGATTCCCGGGGGGTCAGTTCAGGGTTCGATGCCCGCCGTGCAATGCTGCCGGCAATTTTTGAAGTGGCGAAGAGTTCCCCTGCGGCAACCGTTCTGACGGCTTCCACAATCTCCGGGTGGGTCGCGTCTTTGAGAATGTAGCCTTTGGCTCCGGCTCGCAGGCAGCGCCAGATGTCCTCATCCGTATCATAGGTTGTCATGATGAGAATGTTTTGCTTTGGAGATCGTTCGTTCAGTTTTTTCACAACGTCGAAGCCATTCATCACGGGCATCCGGAGATCGAGGATCAGTACGTCCGGCTCCAATGTCTTCACGAGATCGCAGGCCTGCCAGCCGTCCGAAGCTTCTCCAACAAGCTGAAAATCAGTTTCGATCGCGAGAATTGCGGCGAGGCCTGCGCGAACAACCAAGTGATCGTCTGCGAGGACGATTCGGATCCACCTGTCGCTTGGCTCGTTTTCTGACTTCATACGGGATGGGATTTATAGGTGATCATAATTGAGGTTCCTGCGCCTATCTTTGAGCTGAGCCTAAAAGAGGCGCCGATATCGTCAGCGCGCTTGCGCATCGAACAGAGGCCAAGCCCAGAGCGGGATTGCTCGATGAAGGTGGTATCGAAGCCCTGGCCGTTGTCTTTCACTTCCATTACGGCCTGCGCCTTTGACTGATGAAGTGAGATTGAGATCTGATCTGCCAAGGAGTGGCGCATCGCGTTTCCAACAGCTTCGTGGGCGATATTAAGGAATGTATCTGCGATGGCGGATGTTGTATCAAGATCTTCGCCGATCGCTTCAAACTGACAGTTGATCAAGTGAGGTATCGTGCTCCGGTCTGCCAACTCGGAGAGTGCGCTCCGGAGATCCCGGTCGCCGAGCTGCAGCGGGCGGATGACGAATGCAGTTCTACGGGCTTCCGACAGCCCGAAAGCAGCGATGTCGCGGACTCGTTTAAGATCCTCCGGGGTGATGCTCTGGCCGAGGCGTTTGCGCGCCTGAAGTGCCTCAAGATGAAGCATGGTTCCGGTGAATCCCTGGGCGAGGGTATCGTGGATTTGCCCGGCGAGACGGGCTCGCTCCTCCAATACGGCGTTTTCGGATTCCATCCTGGCTTGGGAAAGTTGGGCGATGCGTTCACGCTCGGCCTCAATGAGTTCGGCAGTTGCCGCATGATGCCGGATCGCCGATCCCAAACCATCTGCCGCGGTCTTGATTGCTGAGAGGATGATGGGGTTTTCCGTTCTTTGTTCCCCGAAGTCGAAAAACAAAAATCCATCGGCTTGATCGCCTGTTTTTGAGGCGACGATGACATTGCAGGCACATCCTGTCTTATCCCAATAGGCTTTGGATCGGGGATCTTCCAGTTCATCGTAATTCGCCCAAATGTGTTCTCCTCGGGTCAGTCTTTCCTTCCACTGATTGAAATCGGTGGTGTCAGGGATCGTTAAGTGGTCAGCTTGGTAACGGAGTCGGTCGCGATAGGATCTGCTGACCCAGCTCACGCGTATGTCTATGCTTTCCGCCGCGTCTTCTCGTGGACTTGTAATGATTCCAGCGGCGTGCGCACCGCAGCTCTCACCGATCCGCTGCAGCCAGCTTTTCATTCCGGTTTTGATGTCGCCGCTCTCTATAAGCTCGCGCGAAGCTTGAAGAATGTTTTCCAAAAGTGCCACATGGTCAGCGTTTTCATCGGCACGGCGCTGCTCGCTATCCAGGAGTTTTTCCTGAGCCTGCCGCCGATGGATTGCGAGACCAAGACTACGGGCGGCCGCGCAGAGAACCGCTTTTTCAGAGAGCGAATGGGATTTCGCCTCAAGGCAATTGTCCAAGGCCAAAACGCCCCAAAACCGATCCTCGATCCGGATAGGGATGCAGAGTGAGTTCTTAATTCCCAGCTCTCTGGCGGCACTATCAAAAAGTGCACAATCGTTCGACACCGGAGTGCCCTCGAGCCACTCGGCACCTCCTGCCAATTGCCTGAGTTGCTCAAGAATGTATTGGTTTGAACCACAGACGATTGAGCTCGTTTTCTGCAGTGGGTAGCCCTCGGCAACAGCTTCTGAAAGCAGCTCCCACTCTCCGGTTTCGGGGCATTCGTCCAGGACCTGAATCAACTTCACCATTTGCACACCCGAAGCCACGCGTATCGTTTCCAGTGCCTCTTCCATCGATTTCCCGAAGTTCCTGCCCTCGAGTAGGATTGAATTGCAGCGGACCAGGGCGGTGTTAAGCACATCCCGCCGCTCCAATTCTCTGCGGCTGTGTGTCTCTATGCGATCCCTTTTGATCATCGAAGCCAGAGATGATCCGATCCCTCTCAGAGAGTCGATTTCCGCTTCGGAAAAAGGCTGATCACTGCCCATTCGGTCAAAACAAATGAAACCCCAGAAAACACGATCAATGAAAATCGGCACCATGAGATCGATTTGCGAGCCAGTGCTCGCGCTGAGTTCATGATTGGCTCCTGTTTTGGTAACAGTTGCCGAGGAGTAGATCTCCCCCCGCATGAGCGGATCGATGACCTCTCGGTAGTCGGAATACAGGTATGGTCCAGGTGCGATGTCCGTGAGTGACGGACAGCCGGGAAAACAGTTCTCAGCCAGCAAGTGCGTGGTCTCGTCCTCACTATCATATCTCATGCAAACGACCCGCGTGCGATCCATCGCATCGCCCAGCGCGCGTAACGCATTTTCAAATCCAGACTCCAGATCGCTCGCCTCGATGAGACACTGGGCAGCCTTCGCAACACCTTTCAGGAGGCGCTCGGGAGAAGCCGTCGGTGATGCCGATGTCTCGGAAGTCATTTTGGGATACTAAGCCCCGGCAACGGGGAAACAAGCCCACGGTGTCTCTCCCAAATGGGGGAGATGAAAATCCCTCTTCCGCTCCGTTGTCAATTTTCAAAAATCGAGGAAACCTCTTTCATGGTGAAAGTCAGGAAGTCAAAAGACAGGGGACAGGCGGATCACGGGTGGCTGAAGAGCATGCATACCTTCAGCTTTGCCAGCTATCATGATGCGCAGCACATGGGCTTCCGATCACTGCGTGTGATCAACCAGGATCGGGTGGCGCCGGGCGGAGGTTTCCCTACCCATCCGCACAAGGACATGGAGATTTTCAGCTACGTTCTGGAAGGGGCACTGCGGCACGAGGACAGTATGGGAAACGGGCGCGATCTTCGCCCCGGTGAAATCCAGCTGATGAGCGCGGGCACTGGCGTGCGTCATAGTGAGTTCAATCCGTCATCGACGGAGCCGCTTCATTTTCTCCAGATCTGGATACTGCCAGAGAGAACGGGAATGGCTCCAAGCTACACGGAATGGCGCCCCACACCGGAGCAGGCGGCTCAGGGAAAAGTCCTCGTGATTTCGCCAGACGGGCGGGAGGACTCCGCTGTGATCCATCAGGACGTCTTCGTTTACCGCATCCGTATCAAGAGCGGGGAAAGCATTTCCCACGATCTCGCCGAGCATCGTGGCGCATGGCTCCAGATGATTTCCGGCTCCATCCAGGTAAACGGAACACACCTGCATTCCGGCGATGCCGCGAGCATGGAGGTCTCCGGTGCTCTCGAGATCAGCGCCTCTGAAGACACCGAGGCACTCCTATTCGATCTGAAATAAATTTCTCCTACCTAACAAAAAAGCAAACATACCATGAACAAATACCACCAGCTATTCACTGCGGAAGACACCGCAATCGCCTTCATCGACCATCAGCCCCAGATGTCCTTCGGCGTGGATAATATCGATAAGGCGACCCTCCAGAACAATGTCGTGATGCTCGCGAAGATTGCGAAAATCTTCGGAATCCCCGCCGTTCTGACGGCAGTGGAGACCGAGAGTTTTTCCGGCTACATCTGGCCTCAGCTTCTCGATGTCTTCGAGGGGCAGGACGTCATCGAGCGCACCAGCATGAACTCTTGGGACAGCGAGGAATTCCGCGAGGCAATCAAGGCGACCGGGAAGAAAAACATCATCATGACCGGGCTCTGGACGGAGGTCTGCGTGACCTGGCCGACAATTGAAATGCTCGGCGAGGGCTACAATATCTTCGTCGTCGAGGATTGCTGCGGCGGCACATCGCAAAACGCCCACGATGCCGCGCTGAGTCGCATGGTTCAGGCAGGTGCGGTGCGCACAACCGCAATTCCCGCACTTCTCGAGTGGCAGCGCGACTGGGCGCGCCGCGAGCATTACGATGCGCTGATGAACGTCGTGAAGCAGCATGGCGGAGCATACGGCATCGGCGTCGAGTATGCCTACACCATGGTTCACAAGGCACCCCAGTCGGCCAAATCGCCCCAGGTGGTCAAAGGAGGCTTGGGTCACTGAATCGGATAACGGCACCTGCTCGAAACAGCAGGTGCCTACCTCTCCGCCCCTATGAGCAAGCCCGTCCATTTCGCAATCGTCCGCAATGTAATTCCTGGCAAGGAGGCGGAATTCGAAACCGCCATACGGGCTTTTCATGCGATGGACACCGCAGGCTCGGAGGCGTTCTTTCTTTCACCGGGCAAAGAGTCGCACGAATACGGAATTCTCCGCTCCTTTGAGACCGAAGATGCCGCCGGGAAATTCTACAACTCCGCTGCATTTCGCGAGTGGGAGAAATCCATCTCCTCACTCGTTGACGGAGGATCGCGCCGCAACCGTATCCACGGGCTCTCCGCATTTTTCCCTTCTATTAAGCCACCTGATTGGAAAATGGCTCTTGTGACTTATCTCGGCGTCGTCCCGTCCGTTTATCTGAGCGCGGCTCTGGTCTCGAAAGGAGCGTCCATGAAAATGTCAGCTACCGGACTGGTCGAGTTTCTCCTCGTCAACGCGCTGGTCGTAATCCTGCTCACTTGGCTGGTCATGCCGAATCTCGTCCGCCTTTTCCAACCCTTTCTCTCCCCGAAATCCAATGCCTGAGCACATCCGGCACCGCCGTGCTTTTCTCAAAACCACCGCAGGATTCCTCACTGCCGCATCTCTCACCTCACACTCACAAACCACCAACGAAATGAAACCGGAAACCATTTTTTACAACGGAAGGATCACGACGCTCGATCCCAAGAAGCCCGAAGCGCAGGCCATCGCCGTCACTGGCGATACGATCACCTCCGTGGGCACGGACGACGAAATCCTTCAACTTGCCGGAGACCAAACGAAACGAATCGATCTCCAGAAACGCCGCGTGATTCCAGGCCTGAACGATTCCCATCTCCACGTGATCCGTGCCGGACTCTACTACAATATGGAGCTTCGTTGGGACGGCGTGCCGACCATTGCCCAGGCACTGGATCTCTTGCGCCGTCAGGCAGACCGGACTCCAGCCCCTCAATGGGTGCGGGTCATTGGCGGGTGGAATGAATTCCAGTTCAAGGAAGGGCGCATGCCCACGCTGGATGAAATCAATCGCGCCGCGCCGGATACCCCCGTCTTCATCATGCACCTCTACGATGGAGCGTTGCTGAACCGCGCCGCGCTGCGTGCGCTAGGCTGGGATGCATCCACTCCGAATCCATTCCAAGGACTGATAGCCCGTGATGCCTCAGGTAAACCCACGGGACTTCTGGTAGCGGAGCCAAACGCACTGATCCTCTATTCGACAATCGCCAACGCTCCAAAACTTAACGAGGACGATCAGCTCAACTCCACCCGCCACTACATGCGTGAGTTGAATCGCTTCGGAGTCACATCCGCCTCCGATGCGGGTGGCGGTGGCCAGAATTTTCCCGATGATTACGGCGTTATCCAGAAGCTCGCCGATGACGGGCACATGACCGTACGCATCGCCTACAGCCTTTTCGCCCAAAAGCCCGGCAAGGAACTGGATGACTACAAGCGCTGGATTTCCATGACCGCACCCGGGGAGGGCAGTGATCTACTGCGAGTGAATGGTGCAGGGGAAAACCTTGTTTGGTCTGCTGCTGATTTCGAGAACTTTCTCCAACCGCGTCCGGATTTAGCTCCTGTGATGGAGGGAGATCTTGAGGCGGTCATCCGCACACTGGCATCGAACAAATGGCCATTCCGAATCCACGCCACCTATGATGAATCCATCCAGCGCTTTCTCACCGTCTTCGAAAGAGTCCACAAGGATCATCCAATCGACAAGCTACGGTGGTTTTTCGATCATGCGGAAACCATCTCGGATGAGAGCATGGATCGCATCGCCGCACTTGGTGGTGGAGTTGCGGTGCAGCATCGGATGGCCTTCCAGGGCGAATACTACATCCGTCGCTATGGCGCGGAGGCCGTGAAACAAAAGCCGCCAATTCTCAAGATGCTCACGAAAGGCCTTCCAGTCGGCGCCGGAACCGATGGCACGCGGGTCGCCAGCTATCATCCGTGGACTTCGATCTGGTGGATGGTCTCCGGGAAAACCGTCGGCGGCACGGTTCTGCATGGCGACGACATGCGCTTGAATCGCGAAGAAGCTCTGAGGAGATACACCCAAGGTAGTGCCTGGTTTAGCAACGAGGACACGCGGAAGGGAACGCTCGCCGCAGGTTTCCTCGCAGACTTTGCCGTGCTTTCGGATGATCTTTTCCACATAGAGGAAGATGAAATTCGGGGACTGGAAAGCGTGCTTACCGTTCTCGGAGGTAAGGCAGTGCATGGCAGCGCGGAGTTCACGACGATGTCGCCGGAACTGCCGCCGATAAGCCCGGATTGGTCGCCTGTGAAAATCCGTCCGGGTTACGACAACTCGGATTTCACCCCACCGCAGCATCTTCACACACCTATCATGGGCGCGGACGGGCGGGCGTGGTCAGCGGGATGCGGATGTGCATTTTAGCCTACAATGAATTCGACTCCTCATGCGCTGGGTGCTTTCCGTATCGCGATAGCTGTTCTGGTTTTTGTCTGCCATGGCTGGCACAAGATCTTCGAGGCTTTCGGCTACTTCATAAATGAAAAGGAATGGAAGCTCGTGACTGAAATTTCAGAACTCGGCCTGCCTCTCCCGTCGCTTTCCGCGCTGTTTGCAACTTTCGCCCAGACTCTAGGAGCCATTCTGGTGGGGCTGGGATGGTGGACACGGATCGCCTCCCTCATCGTCGTTGCGAGCCTGCTCGGAGCCATCTTGCAAAACATCAGCACGGGGCGAGATCCCCAACTCGCGATCCTTTACACCTTCTCAATGATGCTGATTGCAGGGACGGGCGGCGGAAGCTGGAAACTCGAAAATAGAAAATCGTGAGCGAGGCGATCACAGTAAAACAAAGTGCATGGGAGCCTCTGCGGTACCCGGTTTTCCGCTGGATGTGGGTGGCTACGGTCGCCTCAAATATCGGGACATGGGTGCATGATACGGGCGCGGCCTGGCTTATGACGGACCTGGCACCATCACCTCTGATGGTGTCGCTGGTACAGGCAGCTACTACGGCTCCAGTATTTCTGATAGGGCTTCCGGCGGGGGCATTGGCGGATATTGTGGACAGGAGAAAGCTCCTACTGGGCGGGCAAATTGGTATGCTGGTCGCGACCCTCGGACTCGCAGGCATGACATTCTTTGGCGCGATCAACCCGGCGCTTCTTCTGATTTTTACAGCCATACTAGGTCTCGGCACCGCACTCTGCCAGCCGGCATGGTCAGCCACGACACCCGAGCTAGTGCCACAGAAGCTTGTTTCCGGCGCGGTAACGTTGCAAGGCTTGTCGATCAATCTCGCACGGGCGATCGGACCAGCTCTGGGCGGTTTGCTGATCGCCTCGATAGGAACGTGGGCGGCATTCGCGCTGAATGCGGTCTCGTTCATTGGAATCCTTATCGTACTGATCTGGTGGAAACCTCAGGAACGCGAAAGCAAACTACCGGCGGAAGGGGTATTGGAAGCGATGGCACTGGGTCTGCGGCACATCCGTCATTCCACTCCCATGAGAAGGGTGCTTTTCCGTGCGCTGGCCTTCGTATTGCCGGGTAGCGCGCTCTGGGCACTATTACCACTTTTCGCGAGAAACACCCTGTCGCTTTCCGCCGGAGGCTATGGAGCGCTGCTGGGAATCGTCGGGGTGGGTGCTATCTCAGGGGTGTTTGTCCTTCCGCCGTTAAGGAAGAAACTCGGAGCTGGAGGATTGATCGCAGCGGCCTCGTTAGTCATGGCCGCAGCGCTGACGGTGCTCGGTTTTGTCAGGAATCCTTACGTGATTTTCCCTTTGATGCTACCTGTGGGTTTCGCCTGGCTGGCCGTGCTGTCCACCCTCAATTCCGCCGCGCAATCCGCGGTTCCGAACTGGGTGCGCGCCCGGGCGCTTTCGGTCTATCTCATCATCTTCTTTGGCGGCATGGCGATAGGCGCCCCGCTCTGGGGAAGTGTCGCGAGCTTTGTCGGGACGGTGGGCAGTTTCCCCATCGCGGGGATTTCACTGGCGGTTCTTTCCGTCCTGGCGATGCGGGTTTCCCTTCCGGAAATCAGTGCGGAGTTCCACCAAAAATCCAAACACTGGGAGCAGCTCGCGCCGATCACGTTTGAATCCAACAGGCAGAGAAAGGCCGTTATTCAGATCACCTACCATGTTTCGGAGAAGCACATCGTGGACTTTATTTCCAGGGCAAAGGAATTACGTGAATCGCGCCTTCGCAGCGGTGCGGTGAGTTGGGAAATGCTCCGGCACACCGACTCGGAAAATCAATTCGTCGAGGTATTCACGGTGCCCTCATGGGTGGCTCACCAACGCCAGCACGAACGGGTCAGTCACAATGATTTGGAGATCCAAGATGAAATACACGGCCTGCTGCAAAACGGTAGTCGTCCAATCGTGGAGCATTTCCTGAAAGAGCCGATACGAAGATGAGATTTTCCACCGTGGCATTCCTGTATCTCACCGCATGCGCCGTCGGATCCGCCACGGAAACCGGATTGGAAATTTCCGGGGAACTGCGAACGGATCTGGAGAGTTTTCAAAACAAAAACTGGGAACCCGATGACGACGATGGCTACTACCTTCACCGGCTATGGCTGAAGACGGAATGGAAGCTGACCGAGAGATTAAGCCTGCACGTGGATCCCATTCATTCGCTTTCCTGGGGAAAGAACGATGTCTCACCTGTGGATGAGGACAGATTCGCACTGCAAGGGTTGTTTCTCAATCTCGACACGGCGCAACACAACCTGTCCTTCGGCCGGCAGGAGGTGGATTTCGGATCCGGGCGCTTGGTCAGCGCGCGGAAAGGACCAAACGTCCCTCGTGCCTTCGATGGCATCCGGCATACTTTTAAGCGTGATGGATTTTCTGTGGATTCGTTTTATTTCAGGGAGGTTCGCGCCCGGAGGTATGAGTTCGATAATCCCGTTTTCTCAAATGAAGCTCAGCTATGGGGGGCTTATGGATCGATCCGTCTGAAAACCGGAACCCTCGAACCCTACTATCTTCGAACCGAGCAAAGAGACAACCGCCGCACGTTCGGGCTTCGCTGGGCCGGCGAATCCCGGGGCTTTGACTGGGATCTGGAAGCAATCGGGCAGCTTGGAGATTCGATCCGAGCCTGGTCGGTCGCATCAGCCCTGGGATACACGTTCGACGGTGCACCGATGGCACCTCGCATCGGGTTGAAGATGAGCGTCAGCTCGGGTAACAGAAGTGGAACGGATCGAAACGAGACATTCTCCCCGCTTTTTCCCCGTGGCGACTACTTTAGTGAGTCCACTACAGTGGGGCCGCGCAACCACATCGAAATCCATCCCACGCTGAGCCTCCAGCTTTCCGAACGAACCACGGTTTTCGCCCAATACGCGGCGCTTTGGCGGCAATCCTCCAGCGATGCCGTGTATGACGTGCCTGGTTTCGTGATCAGGGCTGCGGATCCGAATTCGAGCCGTTTCATCGGTCAGGAAATCAGCCTGAATCTCGCAAGCCAGCTGGGAGAAAACATCGGACTGGAGATTGCGGCCTCATATTTCCATCCGGGAGGGACTGTAAAAGCCAGTGGCCCGTCCGACCCAGTCGTTTTTGGAAAACTTTCCATGACCTGGAGTTTTTAGAGTTTTGCTTAAGCTCATCTCGGCGGTCATTTGATTGAGCTGGCCGAAACGCAGAGGAGAGTTCATCAGGATCACGCATGGTTGCAAGAACTCACATCTGCGATGTCTGATAGGACTTCGACGCATAACAAGCAGAAACTGAAATTCATCGATCTGGCAAGGGCGATCGCAATCCTACTGATGCTGGAGGGTCACTTCGTGGGGTTGGCGCTGGCGGATGGCCTGGATCTGGACTTCGTCAAGCTCGCCGGTGGCTTCCTTCCGGTAGCGGGAGATGAAGGGGATAGGTCGCGCCCTCGGCGAGGAGTTTTGCGGTGGCTGCTACTGAAGAGAGCTTGATGCCGGTCTCGCGGGCGATGAGTGCAAGATGGGCTTGGGAGGAGGATTCGGGTGTGGGATCTGACATAAAACTGGGGGCGGGTTTTACGCCGGGCGGATGGGGCGTGGCAAGCGGCGGATACCAGAGAATTTCATCGCGGAGGCGCAGGGAAACGCCTTCCAAATTATAGGTTAGCGCCTACTTGCCGGGAGTCTCATAATCCCGCCACGGCAAGAACCCGCTCGGATCTCTGTAATACCGTTGGAAAGGTAGTCGCGGGAGCGGTCACGCATGCGGTGGTGCTGGCGCTTAGTATTGTGAGGCTGATTGCGATGGTCAAAGTCTCGGCAGGTGATCTCTGGTGCGAGGCTGGTAGCGCGGTGTTGGGAGCTTGGCCCGCCCAGGTTCGTGAATCGAACCGTCCCTGCAAGCAGGCCGTTTCTGTGGATAGGGGGTGTGATTTTTTTCGGTGAACAAGAATTTGTTGGATCGTGGCTGGGAACGCCCCGGGACAAGATGCCCCGGCCACATGCACTCCCGATAAAATACACATCCTTGGATAGGGGCTTGTAAAGAGAATCGATATGCGAATGATTTTCGGACATGAAACCATCCAAGCTCATCCTGCTTCTACCTATACTGACGATAACCGCCTGCGAGAAGGCGAGTGATAGTGAGACGAAAGACCCGGCAAAACCTTCAGATTCGGCTGCCCCGGCTGTTTCAGCCGATGCTGCGACGCCTCCCCCGGCCACCGTTCTGAAACAAGACCCAAAGGAAAAATACAATTACTATTTCGAAGCGACATTTTCCGGCGGTGAGTTCGATGGCCAGACCTTCCGGGGTGAGGTCGGCGGGGATCCACGGGAGTCCGCCTTTATCCGGCTGGGTAGGGATGGCTCGTCCAGGGGCGACCTTCGGGTCACATCCATGAAATTCGGAGACTCCGCCTCCCGTGGCTACGTGTCGCTTACCTTTGAAGGCGATATTGAGAAAGGGAAGGCAGAGACAAGTTTAGAAGGCAACCCTCCCGTGCAAACAGGTTCCATAGGAACCTTTAGCATCAGCCCCGGCGAGGATGCCGAGGGTGGCATTTCAAAATTCCTTATCTTCAAAACGACCGACCTGGAATTCACCGAAGTCACGGAGTGGGAACCGTTTGAAAAAAACTTTCAGTCCGGTGAGTTCCGAAACGTTTCCGGCAAGGCTACTGTAGAAGAATATTGGCCGGAACCCTACAAGAACACACCTGTGCCGGATGCGACCATCGAGATCACATTCATGGCTCCCCAGGAACGGTTTGACTGAGCGGTGATCCAGTCGCATCAGAGACTCGGGGGCGCAAGCTAACAATGATTAGCCCTTTTCGCTTTCGTTAAATACTCCTCTATCCTGCCTTGGCTGGAGGAAAATAGTAGGTCTCCGTATAGCCAACCTTTGAAGGCCTCTCAAAAACGCATTGCGACTTGATCCGGGCAGGAGCGTATCGATTTTACGGCCCTGCAAAATCAATCCGGAGGCGATAGAACTCCCTTTCCCCAAATGCGGGGAGATCATTAAAAAATCCGTCCGGGCCATTCGTCGTGGGTATGTCCGGTAACAGGATGATGGCGGTGTCCGGCCTGTCACCGTGGACTATCCTGTAGGTTCTAAGCGATGGATCCGCCTTGGGACTGAAGGAAATATCGTAAACGGAACTGTCGCGGATAATTTCCACATTGAGCCGAGAGTTGGCATCCGTGGGGTCGGTGAGAGCCAGGAACTCCGCCTCGTTGCTGATCCCATCGCCGTCCGCGTCATCGCCGCGGGCCATATCGGCATCGCCGGGATCGAAAAACTGGGTTTTCCAACTGTCGTAGCTGAAGAGATCGATCATCGTCCCCATGGGGATCTGCGGGACGTATCCGCCCGAGATAGAGTAGTTCGCGGAATTCGCGGTTCCGTAGATTCCGCCGATGCTGGAGGCGGTGATCTCGTAATTCGCCGACGAAGCTGGTCCGCCCCCGCCGTCTATGGTTGCGGGATTGATCTCGTAGTTCGCGGAGCTGAGCTGCCCGTGTAGGGGAGTCAGGGAAAACAGTAGAAGTGAGAAATGTTTCATACTGTCCTGTTTAGCGTGAGGTGACGGTGCTCTTCTGGGTGCTGATGTATGTCTCCACATCATTCAGACGCTTTTTGAGCTGATTGATCTCGGCAACAAGCGCCGGGCCGTGGTCGAGGCCGACTGCGGCGTTGACGAGTTTCTCGCCAGAGTCATCCGAGGAATCCCATGCGCGTCCGATGATGTGGGCGGTATCGCTTGCCCGGAGCTCCGAGGCGGATTTTGCGATGGCGCTGCCGTCATCCTCACCGGAGGCAAGGAGGTAATCGCCGGAGCTGACCATTCCCGTGACCTTCACCGGCACCTGCCCGATGAAAGCGACCTTGTAGTAACCGCTTTCGTCTTCCGGCAGATCCTTGGGCCGGTTCCCGATGATGATGGGATTGGTGGAAATGACCATGAGCTGATCGAAGGAAGATGTGTCCCGGGTGATTTTCCCGGAGCGCACCGCGACCACATCACCTGCGACAAGCGTTTCTGCAGAATCGAGCGGCGGGAGATATTACGCGTAGTCGGCACCGTTTGATTGGAAGCGGACTCCGCCGGAGCCGTTGCCATCGATTTCGCCAAACACGGTGCCGTTACCGCCGTTAGCCGAGCCTCCGAAAAAGGCGATAAAGTTGGAGCTCGAGCCTGGGCTTGAAGAGGAAAGTTTCAATGCCAGGACATCAGAACCAGATGATGCATCAGTATTTTCAATCACCGAAGCGTAGTCGGCGAGGTTGTTGCCATTGACCGCACCCGGATCAGCTTTGAAGAAGCTTTGCCCACTCTTCTCGATCACAAGAGCATCGGATCGGTTAGCATCACTCGCTCCATTCCCAATCACGAAAGCGCGGTCTTCAAACCGGAATCCAGATGATGAGGCAGGAGTATAGGACGTATTAAAAGTACCTACGCTGAACTCGTTGGCAGACGGCGCTCCCACACCGCGACCAGCTGCGAACGATTGGTCGCCGCTGGCAGTAGTTTGTTCACCCAGCGCTGTAGAGCAAGTGGCTGTGGCTTGGGTTTCGAACCCCGCAGCCAAGGAAGAGAAGCCGCTGGCTATAGTTCGATTACCCATCGCAGTGGAGTCGGCTCCAGCCGCAGTCGTAAATTCACCCATGGCGGTCGAACCAAAACCGCTGGCAGTCGTTTCCAAGCCCATCGCAGTGGAATTCCTGCCGCTAGCTATATTGCTTTCACCCATGGCGGTTGATCTAGTCCCGCTAGCAATATTTTGGGCTCCCATGGCAGTTGACCTGTTACCGCTTGCAATGTTTCGGGCTCCCATGGCAGTTGAATCTTCTCCGCTAGCTTTGTTTCCTGTCCCCAAAGCATTGGCGCCGTTACCGGTGGCAGAACTTACAGGTCCGATTACTGCCTCCGTAATTCTTGAGAAGGGCACCGATCCGATCGTAAAATCGGGTGATAGTTGTTCAAAGCCATTGCCATCCGGAGCAAACCAGACCCGCAAGAAAATTTTTGGAGATTTCAAGCCGTTGAGTAGAATTCCAAAACCGTTTGATGAGCCAAGTTGCGCAGTATAGCTGCCCTGTTCTACAGCCAGTTGTACGCTCTGTGTGGGTTCATCTGTATTTGTTGGAAATGGGGTCTGGTTCGTCCAGGCCGCGATCTCGGCTACCTGAGGTGGAGATATCGCAATCGTCGGCGCAGATGTGTAGCCTGAACCGCGGTCGGTAACGAGAATTGAGGAAATGACTCCTGCGTTCACGCTTGCGGTCGCAGTTGCGCCGCTACCTCCTCCTCCTGTTATAGTGATCTCTGGGATTTCTGTATAACCTGTGCCTCCGTTTGACAGGGCAATAGATCCAATGGCTAGATTAACCCTACTGTCAACAAAGGCAACTGCTTGGGTAGGGGTCGAACTGAATGGATTTTTTGAAACCAGCATGAATTTAAATTGCCCGGTGCCGGTGTAGGGAGCGCCATTGACAGAGACGACACCTTGAAATGATGTTGTCGAGGGAAGAAACGTCGATTGGGCAGTTGCCAAGGGTAGCGAAATAAGGGAAAGTGCGATTAGCGGTGCGAATGGTTTCATGAGATTATTGGAGGTTTGGAAGTGAATGGATTATTTCAGGATCAATCTTAGTGAGGCGCTGGATGAAGTTGTTTCTTGGAGCTGTGTCATCTTGGAATTGGAAATCAGGATTGCTTTTGAACCTCTGCAGATTTTCGCGATTGGCTTTTCGGACAGAGAATTGCTCCAAATTTTACGGTCTCAGTTCCTCACGCCCGCCATCCACGGTCAATGTTCCATTCTACGTAGAAATACTTACTTGCGCTGCGGGCTTTCTGTCGGAGTCTAACAGAATCATGAAAAATTCCGACAATGCGTGACCCGACCAATGAAAATACAAGCTCACCAGAATGCGTGAATCTGCCCGCTGAAGAATGGCTGGCGCTCGATCACATCATCTTCGCCCTGCATGACTGCGGAACGGTGGGGAATCTTGAGGACTTCGTGTTGAACGGACTCCCCGGAAAGCTGGGCGCGGATTTCGCCAGTTGGAACGAGCATAACCCGGAGATGTTCCTGGAACGGGTGGAGAACTCGGAGTCCCACCGGGAGAAGATCGCTCCACTTGTCGCCGCGCTAAACGAGAGCCTGCCCACCCATCCGCTTTTTCCTGACTACTTCGACTTCGGCACGGGGAAAGTGGTTTACAGCGATACGGTGGACAGGACGCGGGCGGCGGTCAGTGAGGAAGAATACCGCAACACGGATTTTTTCCTGAACGTGGCGGACAAGCTCGGCATCGAAGACCAGCTCGTGATGCATGTCTATGTGAGGGACGGGCGCGGAATCCTGCTCACGTTTCACGGCAGCCGGGAATTTTCCCAGCAGGATCTATTGAAGGCATCCATCGTCCGCGGGCATGTTATTGCCAGACTTCACACGCTCTACCGGGAAACGGAGAAACTGCGGGAAAGCAGGAAGCGGATCACGGGAGAACTGGATGCCATTTTGTCAGATCGCGAAAGGCAGGTGACAGAAAGGATTTGCACAGGGGAAACCAATTCCATGATCGCAGACTCACTGGCACTTTCCACCCGGACGGTGGACAAGCATGTAACCAATGTTTTGCGGAAACTGGAGCTGGCGAACCGTTACCAGCTTATCTCGAAATACGCCCATTGGCTGGGGCAGGATGAACCTGCCTGAGAATCATTTTGGGATCTGCTGTTAGCGGTTGAACAATCTGACAAAGTCGATGACCGGTGACTTTCGGCATTATGCTGCTATGGAGCATACTCTGGAATTGTCAGCACAAGCCGCGCCGATGCCGCCGGCTCGCAGCAGGCTGCATTGCCAAAAGCGGCAGCAGGCTGCCGACAGTCACCGGTGCCTGCGGCACTGCGAACCCTTCGATGAACATTCACTGCCCCTCGGATCCGGGGATCTGCTCCGCCTTCAGGATGAAGAAGTCCGCAAGCGCACGGGGAACTTCCACTGTCAGCTCCGTGGCTGTGTCCGAGACAACCGTGACCCCATTCTGATCGAAGTCCGTGAGATCCGATGATCTGAGGACGGAATAGCCGATCCTGCCACTGGCGGCAACGGATGGCTTCTGAAGTGTCAGCCTGATCATCTCCGGGGAGCTGGCGGTGCCGGAGGCGGTCATTATTTCCAAGGGCGCGGTGTTTACCGAGCTCGCATCAAACGGATCGGTGCCGGTGGCCAGTTCGAAAAGATTGAGAACTCCATCCAGATCGTCGTCTGCTTGTAGATCCAGCGTTCCATTGAGAAACGAAGCGGCGACTATGAAATCCGGTATTGTCGCCCGGAACAATCTGGAGCGCCCACCATCCTCCTGCGCGGTTCCTACAATCGTCCTCCCATCGGCCGATACCGAGGTGGTATCCATAAGACTGAAGCCCGTGGTATCGATTCCGTAAGCATCCTCGAGTAATTTTTCCAGATCGATGGTTCCAGTCAATTCGTGATAAAGATAGGCTTTGCGCTGTGAACTACCGGCCACCACCCCCTGGTCATTTACCGAGCTCACGCTGATAAACGCATCGTTGGTCTCAACTCTCGGGACGGGAAGCATCCCGTCACGGCGCGTCCACACATAGGCTCCGTAGTCTCCGGGGAAATTTTCCCCATCAATACTCAGACCGGCCACAAACTCCCCGCTGGGACTCATGGCAGAAACGATACCGCCGTCTTCCCCGCCGGGAAGATCGCCTAAATACTCGGGGTTGGGGGAGTCTTTCCAGATCACTGGAAACGCACGGGTCAGCGTGTCTCCCTCGTAAATGGTGCCCGCGGCAGCGGAACCGTCGGCCGACAAGGCATCGACGCGGGAGACACCGGATGCGCCGGGGAGCTCTTCCAGCAAACGCAGGGGCGAGGCGGCAACGGACTGGATGTAGAGGGCTGCCTGATCATTGGACGATCCGCCGAAGATCCGTCCGTCCGCCGAGAGAGCGAAAGCCTGCGTAAGCCAGCTCGGGTCTTGCGCCAAGGCATCCTCCAAGCCGAATCCTCTGGTCCAGATCTTCGGGTCAGTCCGGCCGTTCATGATCGCCCGGTTCCCGTTTGCTGAAATCGCGAAGGCAAATGCCGACTGATCGCCTATCGGGCGCACGATGACCTGGGGGTTTTCACCCGGCACCCAGAGGACTCCCTGGGTTTTGAAGTCCGTGCGTGGATTGGTCACCGTATTGTTACCCACCTCCTGGGAGCCGAGGATGAATCGCCCGTCGGAGGAAATTCCCGCCGCCTGTTGTCCCCTGCCGCCATCGTTAGGTATGAGCGGAAGATCCGGCATCAGCGTGATCCCCGCGCCCTGGATTCCGATCCGCTGGGTGGCGGGTTTGCTCTCATTATTATAAACAGTGAATTCGTTCACCCTCCTCGCCAGCGTCAGTTTCAGACGATCATCCAACCCGTCATAATCCATGGAACGCAGCTCTCCTGACTCAAGGAGATAATAGACGCGCTTCGCCACCGGCTCGACCTGGATATTGAGAAGCCCCTCGGCTAGCGAGCCAATGGGCTGGGGCGTGAATTCCTCACCTCTGGTAATTGCGAACGAATTCCGTGCCCTTACCGAAATGCTGGGACGGTTCAACGGTTTCCGGATAATCCGTTGAAGGTTTTTCGAGAAAGCGAAGAAGTTGCCCGAGTATGAATCAATCGCCATATGGCTCAGGTGATCCGACGCGAAACCAAGGGAAGCTTCATACAGGAACGGATCCCCTCCCGTCATGCCCTGCTCCATGATTAGCCCAAAGGTGTCCCGGTATTTCAGACGTTCGACTGCTTCCGATCCCGGAAACACATTGCCTGACTGTAGCGTGGTGAGTTCCGAACGCCACAGCACCACCTCCGGATTAAGTCTTCCGAGGCCGACATACAACCGACCGCTTATCTGATCGAAAACGGATCTACCGAAGCTCGGATCACTGTCGGTTTCGAAATACTCCTCCCGCTCCGCCGCGTTAGTGAAAGCTCCGAAGCTTTGCGCGAAGGTGATATCATACCTCGTGCTGCCAAAATTGATCACCTGGATGGATTGATTGACCGGAAGAAGAATCCGCCGGGTGCCGAAGGAATAGCTAAGGGAATCGAGCTGGCGGCGAGGATCGCTTTCATAAAGCAGCTTCTCCACATCGTCGATTGGATCGATAGGACGCGGAACTGGGAGATCCGATACGGTCGCCTCGCCCAGTTCGGTTGCGTCGAACGGGACTTCCCAGTAATGGAGTTCACGCTCCGCGACCGAACCCTCGGGCACCGCGTAAGTCTCCCGCGAGTAAAATTCAAATGGAATGACCCTCCCGCCTTCACCATCGTCCGCCGTGGGGTAGCGCGAGCCGGAATCATCAAGGGGAGGAAGGTTAAAGCTCCATAGGAACCGGGCGTTGACCGCAGCGGCAAACAACTTTCCGTCCTCCGGGTTCTGCACGAGCCGTGAGATCGCGCGCCGGTTGTTTCCACTGGCGTTCTCATCAAAGGAGTCACGGTAGAGACGCACTCTTTCGCCGGTGCCCAGCGCGGTTCGGAATACCGAGTTACGCGGGATCTTCGTCGTGTAGTTCGGGCCAAAACCACCGACTGTAAGGTCGCCGGTTGTCGGGCCGATGTGGGTGATGAAAATCTTGCCATAGGCAGGGATGAGGAGAACGGCACAAAGTCCCAGGCGAAATAAAGTGAGCATTCGGAAATCCTATTGGTCAGGGAAATAGGGTCAATTGCGGAGAATACGTAGAATTGCCTATTGTCTCGGGTTTGGCCGGAGAATCAGAGGGGCGGACGCTTCGTCACGCTGGAGGAAGTGATTTCCTCTTACAATTCTCCGACCAGACGCCCTGCAACCCTTGACCCGAACATCGGATAACATCCCGGCGGACTCGGCCTTAGCGAGGACGTAAGTGCGCTGGCGGCGTTTTTAATGACACTCTCGTATCCCTCAATACCGAAGAAAAAGTGAATCGGTAATGGCACGCCTGACTGTTGGCGGTGTTTGGAGGATTCGAGAGAGCAGGGTGGGTTAACCGCGCTTACGCCGGGTGAGTAGCAAGCCGCCAAGGCTTAGAAGTGCGAGGGACGAGGGTTCTGGGAACCACGGTGAAGCTTGCTCCAGCCACGTTGCTAGTCAGGGTTCCGGTCAGGGTGCTGAACGAGTCGGCTACCGCTCCGGCTCCGCCGGCATTTGTTTGGAGAGCCAACAGAAGGTTGAAGATCTGGCCGGCCTCGGCCTGCATTGAGATCGAACCGGTCTGGGTGATCATCGTGGGGTTCGATTCGTCGAATGTGAAACTGAAACTATCCTGGAGATTGCCGCCCCCTCCAAAATACTGGCTGCGACCATAATAA
Source organism: uncultured Verrucomicrobiae bacterium (assembly GCA_963793435.1). Classification (GTDB taxonomy): domain Bacteria; phylum Verrucomicrobiota; class Verrucomicrobiia; order Verrucomicrobiales; family Akkermansiaceae; genus Luteolibacter. The sequence goes on from CAWCAA010000001.1 coordinate 252,252, forward strand.
ATATCGGTGACGTCGGTAAGTAGTGCTCCTTGAGCGCGCATAAAGGTATCGCTACCGGAAGGAGCGGACTGAGTGGCTGTGAAGGAGTAATTGAAAGTCACTACGCCATCGGTCGCACTGTCGAAGCGGTAGGCTCCGTTGATGGCGGCGTTGCCACGAGCAACATCATTGTCGGTAGAAGACTGCGCGCGCCCCCTTATGAGAGGGGACGGTGAGATGATCATTGCCTCACCCGCAGCAGCTCCGCGGGCATCCGCCGTGTTTACGGACGCGCTGAACGATCCTTCGCCCCCATCGCTTTCGCCGGTGGTCGAACCCACCGTGGTGACGCCTCCAAAGTTGGCTCGCTGACCAAAATTCGTGCTCGCAGTTGTCCCGAAAAGCGTCTGGGCTCCAAGCGGGGCTACCAACGACGAAGCGACAAATCCCAGAATAGCTGCCGACTTACCATAAGAGCTGTATGTCATGTCTTCATATTTACTAACGGGCAGAATGCTTCAAGATAAAAATTATACATAATATTAATCCAGGTAAATATTCAATCCGTCATAACATGTTGCTCGGTTGAAAATCCCAGAAGATTTTTACGTGGAATCACCCGGTTCCCGAGCCTGTTAGCAGGGAATCCGGGGAGCTTTACCCGGCAAGGCTACTCTGCGGGGATCTAGTTCCCCGCTTTCAGCTCTTCAATGGTGTAGGGAATCTTGCGGTCTTTCGCTCCGGCACGCTCTTTGGCTATATCTGCGGGAGTGAGGGGCTTTTTCCAGCCGGCCCATTGGATGCCGATGTAGTTGGCGACTTGGGCGATCTGCTTGTCATCATACATGGTCTCCAGCGGTGGCATCATGCCGGCGGCGTAGGTTTCCCCCTCACCGAGCGGGCCTTGGATTCCTTTCAGGATGACACGGACGAGATATGCCGGATCCTTGATGCGGTTGTTTTTGGCGAACACCGGAGCCATGAGTCCGTTTTCGTCCTTGAGGCCGTTCACTCCATCGCCGTGACACTCATGGCAAAGCCCGGCATAGATCACCTGGCCCGCGCTGTATTTCCTGAGGTTCTCGGGCAGTTTCTCGTTTGCTTTCTGAAGCAGGAGGATGGAGCCGTGCTTGGGATTTTTCGCCACCAGTTCCTTTAGCGACCTTGCGGCAAAGGGGGTGTGAATGGTGCTCAGGGTGGAGTATAGCTGGCTGATGACTGTGGAGGAACCGTCTTTCAACATTCCGGTGAGGGCGGCTTCCAATACAGGCTCGCTGGAGAGCATGGTTTCGGCAATCGCCACGGCGGTGGTCCTGACATTTTCATCCCCGTCCTTCAGCGCGGTGGCGACTTCCGCAGTAGTGAGGCTATCGAAGGCCTGAAGGCAGCGCATGGAACGAAGGCGGGCGTTCGGGTTGCCCTCCGTGAGGGATTTCCGCAGTGCGGGAACGGCACTCTTGTCATCACGGCAGACGATGACTTTCTGCGCGGTATCACGCCACCAGCCATTGGGGTGGCCGAGGTAGGCGACCAACTCCGTGCTGGATTTCGAAGAGAAGGCCGGACGCGGATCGAGGAGTTTCGTATCTTCCGGAACGAGGCGCCAGATGCGGCCACGTTGGTTCACGCCCAGCATGTCCCAGGCCTTCGTGCGGTAGTAGCGTTCCAGCCAGCGGGCGTTGGGGTTCTTGGTGCGTTCGGTGGGGAACCATTGGGACTCCTGGACAATGCCGCGAGCCATGTCCGCGATGTAGAGTCCTCCATCCGATCCGATGTCCGTCCAGACGGGACGGAAATAGGCATCCGGGCTGCGAATGAATTCCGTGCCCTTGAAGTCAGGATGCGGCACCGCGTGGCGGACGCCATCCCTTTCCTCAAATCTGACGATCTTCACGCAGCGGCGCACCGGATCCGGAATCACATACGAGCCATCATATGGGCCGAACTGGCTGGAGCGCAGCATGCCCTGCCCACCGGTGGAGGTCACCTTCCTGCCCGGATCCGTGGCATCGTCCACTTCACAGATGAAATTCGCGTCGTAAACCGCGGGTGCGGAGGGCGGGGTGACATTGGGATAGCCGCCCAAGCTCTGCCAACCCTTGACCGGCACGCTGTTTCCGCTGCCATATACGCGGCCGACATCGTCATGGGTGAGGCCCCACTGGCCATAGCGTTGGATGTCTTTCTCGGCCGTGAGTTTGCCGCCCTTGAAACGGAGCATCCGACCTGTTTCGTAGATCCGGTTGTCCACATTCCAAATCAGCGTGTTGTCCTGGTGCTCGATATTTCCGCCCACCTTTTCGCCAGCGAGGGCGATTTCCTTGCGATCCGAAACGCCGTCCTTGTCGTCATCGAAAAACGCCCAAATCGCATTGCTATGCGACATCCTCACGAGGACGCGGTCGTGGAGGGCGATGATGGAACGAGGCAGCTCCAGCGAGTCCGCAAACACGGTTCTCTTGTCCATTTTGCCATCGCCATCGGTGTCTTCGAGTTTCGTCACGCGGCACTTCGGCTCCCCCTGCCCCGTGGCATACTGGTCCTGCATGTAGGTGACCCATTCGCAGACGAAGAGCGCCCCGTCCGGATCGAAAACGAAGCAAACCGGCTCCTGGACCATCGGCTCGGAAGCGACGAGTTCCAGTCGGAAACCCTCCGGCACCTGGATGAGCGCGAGGCTCTCCTGTGGGCTGAGTGGCCGCAGAGTGCCGTCCTTTTCGAGGTTCGGGCTGACAAGCGTTTCGGCTGTGGCGACTGCTCCGAGACAGCAAGCCAACATTCCCGCGGCCATGGGCACGCGTTTCATTGTGCTTTCCCCACTTACCTGTCGTTCCTTATCAATCATCTCCATAAAAATATGGTCGGAAATACGTGAACCTGGTGCCGTTCCTTTCATGCGTTAGCTGGATCGCTAAAGACACCTTTCCTGAAACCACTTCCAGATCACCGATGAGCGATTACCTTTCGGTAGCTGCATGATTCCCACCACAATCGGAACCCGATCGAAACTTTCCGAAAGTGATCCACGGCGAATGGCGCGGGCTTTGGCCCTTCCGCTGGTGCTGCTGGTGGCGGGCGGTTTCGTCATTCAATCGGATCGCGGAGAATCAACGGAGAACTTTTTACCAAGTCTTAACAAATTTCACGTCCATCGACACAACACCTTCACATCCATGGTGTCTCCTCTGGACAGTGCTCGGGAAAGCCCCGTTCGGCAGCTCCGCCATTTGGCAAGCCGCTTGGGAAACCTGAGTAAAACCAATCGAACCAGACGAGAAACATGAAACCTAACCCAAAATTGAATACACGCAGAGAAACTGGGCCACGCGCAATCCGGTTTGCCTCATCGCTCGCCGGTCTTGTGCTGGCTTCGGCAGCCCACGCCCAGAACGTCGATATCGATCTCGTCGAGAGCCTCCACCTGAACTACGTCGAGCATGTCACCCAAGCCCAGCTCAATACGATGCAGCTTACCGATCCGCTCGCCACTTTCCTTTTCGCCTTCGACGTTGGCGACGGAATGTTCGAGGCGGACTTCACCTTGGTCGATGGCGGCGGCGCAAATGTCGGCAACGGCGAACGCACCACGCGCATTCCCCGCGCCGACCTGGACGGCCCAGGCGAATGGGCGAACCACACTCCACCGCGTGCCACCGGCCCCAATGCCACAAGCTGCGTCTCATGCCATTTCCAACCCGTCGCAGACGGCGCGGGTGGCACCGCAGCAGACGTCCACCGCGACCCACTTCACTCGGGAGATATCAGCCAGATGATCCATAGGAACACTCCCCACTTGCACGGCATGGGTGCGATCCAGCGGCTGGCTGAGGAAATGACAGAAGACCTCCACGCACTTCGCGATGCGGCGGTCGTCCGTGCGCAAAGCGGCAGAACACGCGGCCAGACCTTTGTCAAATTACAAACGAAAGGCGTCCAATTTGGCAGCATCACCCTCAGCAGCGCGTCCAGTGGATCCAGCCGTGGTTCGCAGAAAAACTCAGCCAGGAAAAAGGGAAATACCGACCTGAAGCGTCGATCCAGCATGGCTCGCCCGATGCGTGACCAGGATCCAAGCGGCCCCAGCCCCACTGGAATCGAGATCGACTACAGCAAGCTCGAAGGCATCGACGAAGACCTCGTCGTCAAGCCGTTCCAGTGGAAGGGCACCTTCCCGAGTGTGCGCTCGTTCAATCTCGACGCCATGCACAATGAACTTGGTGTGCAGCCCCGGGAAATTGTCGCAGACGGTGTGGACGGGGATGGCGACGGCTACGATACGGAAGCCACCGTAGGCGATATGACTGCGCTGGCGCTTTACATGGCCGCCCAACCGCGCCCGACGACCAACGTCGAACTCGGTGAAAACGGCTTTGGCCCGGTAGTTTCCGCGGAAGAAATCGCCAAGATCAATGCCGGAAGCGCCGTGTTCGAAGCCATCGGCTGCGCCAAGTGCCACATGCCCAGCCTAACGATAAACCTCCCTGTCTTCAGCGAGCCCAGCACCAACCCGAACTACCGCGACGAGACTTTCCTTGGTGGCCAGAACCCGGTCGCGCTAGGCCTTGATCCTGCAAACCCCATCACCTTCGATCTCACCACAGACATCCCGGACAACAAAGTCCTGGACGCCACCGGAGCCATACTCCGCCACGTCGGAGCACTCGAAAGCAATACTTCCGGTGGTGCGATCGTGCGGGCCTACGGCGATCTGAAACGCCATGACATGGGTCCCGCCATGGCCGAGTCCATCGACGAAGCTGGCACCGGTGCATCAGTCTTTCTAACAGAAAATTTATGGGGCGTCGGCGTGACCGCGCCCTACATGCACGATGGCCGCGCCACCACGCTTACCGAAGCGATCCTCTGGCACGGAGGTGAGGCTGCGGCATCCGTTCGCGCTTTCAAAGGCAGTCCGCATTCAGACCAGGCCGCTCTTGTCTCGTTCCTTGAAGACCTTGTGATTTTCCTGCCCGCCGAATAGCCTGCGACGATTCCCCTCCAACGCCCCGATGCAGAATAGTTCTCCGCATCGGGGTGGTCGTGCGCCGAAATGATTCCCTGAAAATTCCGAGTGCCCTCACAAAATCTTAACAGTTTCCTCCCGGAAAAACATCAGCTCTTAACACCCATACATGACATTTTTCCTGAGAAGCCAGTCGCGACCATGAAAATACCCGTCCTTTTCCTCTCATTAGCCTCCATCCTCCACGCGGCGCCCATCCTCACTTCCTGGCACACCGCAGACTCCGGGCGATATGCGAGGATCTGGGCAACCTCAGCCCGGGAAACCACCGAGCGCGGTGGCGGTGGCCAAACCTCGCTGACCACCTGGGATTCGGCGGACTACGCCGGTGTCACGGTGAGCGACCAACCCCTCCCCGTTTACGCAGGCATCCAGGGTATTTCCTACTCAGACACCTACGTGTATATCAAGGCGACCGGCCTCGCCACGGACACCATGGGGCCACGGTTTCTTAACGCCGCCCGCACCGCCCAATTCCCGTCCTTCCCGGGAAATGCCGCAATCCTATTCCGTTTCCCCCGGGCGACGAACTATCCCTCCACCTACACAAACACCGCACGCACCGCCACCAACGTCGGCACCTCCTCAGTCGCACCGTCCGATGTCGTTTCGGCGACAGATACCCTCGCCACGAAAAAATTCTACCGTCTCCGCCAAACCGGCATCAGCACCTACGACACCACCACATTCAGCACGGCTACCGGCACCGGAGGCCCTCCCGGTGGCGACCCCCGATAATTCTTTGCCACCTCATCATCTGTCGCTCCCAGTTCAAATTCCAACAAAATGAAATACTCCAATATCCCAATCGTCATCGTTTACGCCACCGTCGCGGCTCTCGCGGCATCCTATGCCCAGCGCCCTGGTGGCCAGCCACCCGGCGGAGGTCGCAAACACACGGAGACGAAAGCCCAGCCTCTCGTGCTCGTCCCGGCGGATCAGAAAGCACCAGGAGAAAACGAAGTCGAGATCATTGTGGAAAACGGCTCCCGCATCATCCGCGCCAACAACATCCCCAAGCACCAGGTCGGGAAATTTCCTAACCCGGGAAATCCCAATGAGATCACCGCTCAGGAAGTGGATCTGAAACTGCCACTCGAACCTAAGGCCAATGCCGAAAGCACCATGGCAAGAGCGGTTGTAGGGGTTTTGCTAAACGGGGTATTCCTGGAAGCTGGCACGGGAGAATTCTGGATGGGTGGCGGAGACGATCCCAGAAAGGCATGGAACTACGAAGCACTCGGTGGCGCACTCGCTTTCGGCCTCGATGAAAACTTCGCCCATGTGCAACCGACCGGAAAATACCACTACCACGGCCAGCCCACCGGATACCTGAAAGACATCAAATTCTCCCACCACACGCACTCCCCGTTGATAGGCTGGGCCTTCGATGGATTTCCCATCTACGCGCTCTACGGATACGCCGATCCCAAAGATCCGTCTTCTGCGATCGTGGAAATGACCTCCAGCCACAAGCTGAAATCCGGTGAGCGCCCCGGCGCACCCGATGGCCCGGGCGGCACCTATGACGGCGCATTTACGGCAGACTACGAATACGTCGAAGGCTCCGGCACGCTCGATGAATGCAACGGCCGCTTCACCGTCACGCCGGAATTCCCGGACGGCACCTACGCCTATTTCCTCTCCAACGAATGGCCCGTTATTTTCAGAAATTTCCGTGGCACGCCCGCCATCCGACCTGAGGGGGCACCTCCGGGTGGCGGCCGCAGACAGGGCGGGAACGGCGCGCAGCGGCCTCCCCGCCCTGAACGCTGAATCTTTCCATAATGCGATTTTTTCAAATCATCCTGTTTCCAGCCGCCGCGTTCATTGCGAACGCGGCGCCGCTGCATCTGGACTTTCACCACATCGCCCCTCGATCGAAGATTCCCTTCGCTACGAAAAATCCGCCGGAGAAACCTTCTCCGTCACCCGTCTCGCTTATCTTGTTACAGGCTTTTCCCTCACCACAGCCACCGGTGACTCCCTCGTCATCCCGGATACCACCGGCTTCATCCCCACCCGTGGCGGCACGGTGAGCCTCCCGGATCTTCCCGAGGAAAAAATCACATCCATCACCTTCCACATAGGGTCGGACGAAAAGACCAACCACTCCGATCCCGCCACCTTCACCGCCAATCATCCGCTCAATCCAAACCTCAACAACCTCCACTGGGACTGGCAGGGCGGTTACATCTTCCTCGCTCTGGAAGGCCACTGGCGCGCACCCGGCGAGAAACTTCCCGGCGGCTACGCCTACCATTTTGCCCGGGATCCCAACCGCACCGCCATCACCCTCCCCGTCGATCTCAATCTCCACAACGAGACCCGCGTATCCATCGCTCTCGATCCAGGAAAACTCCTGACAGAAATCTCCTTTGCCAAGGAAGGTACCACCACCCATTCACAGGAAGGCGATCCCGTGGCAGTCAGTCTGAAGGCAAATCTCCACTCTTTCCACTGCCACGGCGGAGCACTTTTCACCGACCACAGCTTCCACAACAACGGCCTAACTACTACGAATGACGTAGGTCTGGAAAGAACCACCGGCAAACCTTCCGACCGCTACAAATTCTCCACCCCCTCCCTACGCAACATCGCCCTCACCGCCCCCTACATGCATGACGGCCGCTTCGCGACGCTTGAGGAAGTGATCGGGCATTACAATTCTCCCGTTCCGCTTTCCGAAATCTCGATCCCAATTTGGCCAAGCATCCGCAGGGCCTTGGGCTGGAGGAGAAGGATGTGGCGGCACTTATCGCTTTCCTGAAAACCCTCTCGGATCCGGCGATGGGCAAAATTTAGATTTCAATCGCCGGCGGCTCCGCTTCTGAGTTCGGCCATGTGGTCGGGATCGAGGATGTTTTCCGGGATTTCTTCGGGGGTGATTTCGTGGCGGTGGAGGGCATCTACGTAGATGCCGAAGAGGGTGCGATCGTGGAGGGATTTTTCGGAAATGAGTTCAGACCACTTGAGGGCGGTGGGCATGTCGCCTTGCGCGGAGATGCTGGCGGTGATGAAAGCGATGGCGGGCTGGAGGTCTTCCAGGGTGGGCTGGGTGGCGAGCCAGTTTCTTGCGGCGACGGGGTCTTGCTCGAACCAGGCGTAGGCGGAGACCTGGACGGCTGTTAGATCGTTGGCGTCCAGGGCGGTGATGATCTCGGTGGCTGGGTCGGACGGTGGTCTTTGCTGGCGGGGTTGGGGTGTCCGGGGGATGGGATTTTGGGTGGGTCTTTGGAGTTTGGTTGACTGATATGGCTTTGGTTTTTCTTGTGGAGGATTGGGTTTTTCCGAGATGAACCAGGTGGTGATGGCTAGGATGGCGATGACTGATAAAGCGGCTGCTTTCATTGGGAGGATTCGGGATATGGAGAAGTGCGCGTCCCGCCGCTAGCGAAGAATCAGGAACGGTTCGCCAGTGCTTCGCTAGCGGCTGGAAGCACGCTTCTCCTTATTTGGGATTCTTCCCTTTCCTCGGGGGTGATGCCGTCGAAGCGGAGGAGGCGGGCGCTGTTGAAGATGACGAAGAAGGCGCTGAACTCGTGGAAGAAGGCGGCGGCGACGGGGCTGACGAATCCGAGGGAGGAGAGGGTGATGGCGATGATGATGAAGGTGAATCCGCAGAGGAGGTTCTGGTTGATGATGCTGACGGTGCGGGCGGAGAGCATGAGCAGATCGGGGAGGCGGCGGAGGTCGTTGGACATGAGGGCGACGTCCGAGGTGTGGATGGTGACGTCGTTTCCGAGGGCACCCATGGCTACTCCGAGATCGCCTTCCGCGAGGGCGGGCGCGTCATTCAGGCCATCGCCGACGACCATGACTTTTCGTCCGGCGGCTTTGAGTGCACGGATGTGGGCGAGCTTGCCTTCCGGGAGGCAGTTCGCTTTGAAATCGGTGATGCCTACGTGGGCGGCGATGTTTTGTGCGACTTCCGTTCTGTCTCCGGTGAGCATGACGAAATCGGTGATGCCGAGGGCGCGGAGGCGGGAGAGGGTTTCGCGGGCTTCCGGGCGGATGCGGTCCGCGAGGAGGAAGGTGGCTACGTGTTCTCCTGCGATGGCGAGGAGGACGAGGGAGTGACGGGTGTGCTCCGCTGTGTCAGTACGGATGGTGATGCCGGATTCCTCCAGGAAAGAGGGTCTGCCGATTAGGATTTTCTCGCCGTCGATTTCCCCTTCGAGGCCGAGGCCGGAGTGCTCGGTGAAGGCGGTGACAGCGGGTCGGTCGCTTTCGGAAACGGCTTGGGAAATGGCGCGGGCGACGGGGTGGTTGGAGCGGCTTTCGATGGCGGCGGCGATGCGGAGGGCGGTGGTGGCGTCTGTTTTTTCGCCGTGGACGAGGGTTTCCTCAAGTTCCAGTTTTCCGGAGGTGAGGGTTCCGGTTTTGTCGAAGACTACGGTATCGACCATGCGGGCGGATTCCAGGTGGCGGACGCTTTTGATGAGCAGGCCCATGCGCGATCCGGCGGCGATGGCGGAGACCATGGCGGAGGGGCTGGCGAGTACGAAGGCGCAGGGGATGGAGACGACGAGGACGGCGATGGCTCTTTCGATTTCCTGGGTGAAAAGGAAAACGGAGGCGGCGATGAGGAGAATGAGCGGCGTGTAGTAGCGGGCGTAGTCCTCCGCGAGGGAGATGATGGGGGCTTCGGATTCCTTGGCTTCCTCGATGATGGAGCGGACGCGACCCATGACGGTTTCATCGCCCGCTCCGGTGACTTTTGCGGTGATGGCTCCGTTGAGATTCGAGGTTCCGGCGAAGACTTCGGAGCCGGGGGCGATCTCCACGGGGACGGATTCGCCGGTGATGCGGGACTGGTCAACTAGGGCTTTTCCGGAAATGACGGTGGCATCGGCGGGGATGTTTTCGCCCGGGCGGATGTGGATCTCATCACCTACTAGAAGTTCCGTAGATTCGACTTCCTCCTCGGTGCCGTCCCGGACGCGGCGGGCGCGGATGCGGGAGAGTGAGCGGAGTTTGGCGAGGGCCATCTCGACGCCGAGGGTGGTGCGCTCCTCGAGCATCTGGCCGAAGAGGAGGACGATGGCGACGATGCCGCCTGTCATGTATTTCCCGGTGGCGAGGCAGGCGGCGAGGGCGAGGACGACATACTGGTCCATGTAGAACTGGGTGGCGGCGAAGCCGGTGGAGCGGATGGCGGAGACGATGCCGGTGACGATTGGCACGGCGACGATGAGTGCCCCGGCGAGTGCGAAGCCGCTGGCGAGAAAGAGCTGATCCGGGCGGAGCAAGCCGATGCAGGCAGAGGCCAGCATGAGGGAGGTGGCGATGAAAAGCAGCGTCAGGCGGTGGCGGGTGGCGGCATCGAGGGCGTGGGGATTTTCCATGGGAAATCAGCGTGAGTATTGTGGCGATGGCTCCAGGGTGATGGTGGGGCTGGCCTGGGAGGCGGGGACGAGGGTGCGGGATTGGACGCTGCCCATGACGGTATCGAGGGACTCGCGTAAAATGCGGCGGGAGATGAGTTCGGGATCGCGCTGGTATTGGGTGAGGAGGGAGGAGAAGGACGAGCTTTCGCCGGTGGCGGCAGCGATGAGTCCTTCGCCATGGCCTTGGGCGCGGTGGAGGATGGAGGCGGCTTCGCCACGGCTGGCTTCGATGGATTCCGCAGCGTATTGGCGGGAGTTTTCGTAGAGGGTTTTGGCGAACTGGCGGGCGTTTGTGACATCCTCGAAGGAGGCGAGGACTTGGGATGGGGGGGAGAGTTCGAGGATATCGATGCCGGAGATTCTTAGCCCGAGTTTCAATCTTTCGGTTTCGGACTGGATGGATTTGGCGGCGGCGGTGGAGAGTTCGCCACGGGCGGAGGTGAGGCTTTGGTCGATGGGGCGGCTGGCGAGCTGGGCGGAAATGGCGCGGTAGGAAAGGTTTTCTAACAGTCCATGAATCCCCTCCCCTGCGGAGGCGTAGAGAAATGGATCTTCGATGCGGAAGCGGAGGGCGAAGCGGCCTTGGATGATATTGGAATCGGATGTGATGGAGTAGCCGTGGAGGATGGGATCGAGGGTGGCGTCCGGTGGGACTTCATAGCGGACGGCGGCGGCACCTCCGTTTTCGCTGTTTTGGACGGCGGCGGTGAGTTGCTCGTTGGTGAGCGCGACCTGCACGTCGGGATCGGAAATTTTGTTTCCGAGGAGTGACCATTTTTCCAACGGGAGGGAGATTTCCTTTCCTGTCTCGAAGCGGACGAGGCGGTCGAAGGGATCGGGCAGGCCGAGCATGAGGCCGGGACCGTGGACTTTTGGCTGGAGTTTTCCGAAGCGGAGGAGCAGGGCTTTTTCCTGGGGCGGGATGGTGCGGATTCCGGAAAATGCGTAGCCGATCAGCAGGATGGCGAAGACCCAGCGGGCGTGGGCTGTTAGATTTTTGAGAAGGACGAGAAGGGCGTGGACTGCCTTGCCTTCCTGGCGGATGGATTTCATGGCGTGATCAGTCGCGGGTGGGGAGGGTGGAGGCCGCATCGGTGAGGGAATCGCGGGGGCGGGGAGCGGTGGAAGGCGGGGGGGAATCTTCGGTGGATTTCAGCCAGTGGAGTGGAGCGACGGAGGTATCGAGGACGAGGGTGGTGTTTTTGTCGATGATGGTGCGGAGGCTTTGGAGCTCGCGGAGGAAGCGGTAGAAATCGGGGTCTTTGCCGTGTGCCTGGGCGTAGATTCCGGCGGCTTTGGCTTCGGCGTCGCCACGGATTTTTTCGGCTTCGCTTTTGGCCTCGGCGATGAGTCCGGTGGATTCCCTATCGGCTTCCGCTTTCATTTCACCGGCTTTGGCGCGGCCTTCGGCGCGGAACTGGGTGGCTTCGCGTTTGCGCTCGGCTCGCATGCGGCGGAAGACGGATTCGGTGTTCGCCTGGGGGAGCTGGATCTGGGTGATGCCGGTGGAGAGGAGGGCGATGCCTAGCTGGGAACTGGCGTCCGGGGCGGCGAGGTTGAAGATTTCCTGCTCGATACTTTCCAGGGATTTTCCGGCGGAGACGAGGTCGGAAAATGCGTGGCGGCCTAGGACGGAATTTCGCGAGCTGGTGACGAGGGCGTCTAGCTTCCGGTTGGCGGTTTCCACGTCTTTTACGGATGTGTGGAACTTGAGTGGATCGTCGATGCGCCAGGTGAAAAACATGGGGACGATGACGTTGCGCTGATCGGTGGTGAGGGTTTCAGAGATGCGGATATCGGCGTGTTGGAGGCGGCGGTCCATGCGCACGACGCTGTCGATGGGGGCGGGGAATTTCAGGAAAAATCCGGGGTCGTTGAGGGTGCGGACGGGCTTGCCGAAGCGGAGGACGACGGCGCGTTCGGTCTCGCTGAGGATGAAGCCGCAGGCGGAGATGGCGACGATGAGGCCGACGCCGAGGATGAGGGCGAGGCGCAGGGAGGTGATGCCGTGGCGGGAGGTTTCTTCGGGGTTCATTTTTTCAGGAGGTTGTCGGGATCGGCGGGCATGGAGTCGATGGCTGGTGCCTCGCCCTGGCCGGTTCTCAGGTAGCCTTCGATATCGAGATCGAAGGAGTCGAGGAGGCGACCGGGGCGGGGGACGAGGCTCTGGGGAGTAGGTGGGGAATCGGACATGAAGTCGGGATTGAGGACTTTGCGGAGATCGAGATGGGTGGGCATTTCGGCGCGCATGGCATCGTCGAAGATGGCTTTTTTCGCGCCGGCGAGGGTGGAGTCGAAGATGCGGTAGCCTTCGCGGAGGTCGTAGAGGGAGGGGTTTTCCTGGCGGGCGTTGCTGAGACTGACGAAGCGGGAGGACTCGCCGGTGGCGCGAAGGAGGCGGTTTCCGGCGTTGGCGTTGGCGACGGTGATCGTTTCAATGGAGGTGCCGCGGGCGCGGGTGACGATGTCGCGCTGGTAGCTTTCGCCATCGTGGATGTAGGCTTCCTTGTCCTCCATGGCGGCGACTACATCTTGGAAAAACGGGGCGACTTCCACGGGCGGGTGGATATCGCGGAGATAGACGGACTCGATGTGGAGGCCGCTGTAAATGCGGTCGAGTTCTGTCTGGAGAAGGGTGTGGAATTCCCGGCGCATGGACTCGCGGGCGGTGGTCATGATCTCGGCGGCGGGGCGGCGGACGGTGAGGGAGAGGAGGATGCGGTCGCCGATGTCGCGGAGGAGTTTTTCGGGAGCGGTGGAGGAGCGGAGGTAATCGGCGGCGTTTCCGATACGGTAGAAGATGGGGACGGAGATGGAGAGGAGGTCATCGCCGCCGCCTACGAGTGACATGGCCTCGCCTTCGTAGTGGGCGCGTTCCCAGAGGATGGGTTTTCCGGGATCCGAGCGGAAGCCCAGGACGGTCTCGCGCATCTCGCCGGTGCCGACAGTGCGGATGCCACCGAAGGGATACGGCAGGGAAACATGGAGTCCCGCTGGCAGAGGGGCGGTGTCCCATTTTCCGAAATGATGGCGGACACCCTGGCTGGCGGGGCCAATCTCGTGGACGGCACTGCTGGCGAAGAGGATGGCGAGAACGGTGATGAGTAAGGCGGGGAGCGAATTCCGGATAGCGGGCCACATCCACATTTCCGGGAGTTTCAGGGAAAACTCGTCTTCTGCGGAGGCTTTGGAAGGAAGAAGGGCGCGCCAGTTTTTTCCGAACCAACGGAAGAAAAAGAAGGTGCCGGGCGCGGGGAGTTGCGGCCAATGGCGGCGCGGGGTGTAGAGGCGGGTGAGGAGTTTCAGCAGGGAATCGAATGAGACCAAGAGGCAGAAAACGGAGGCGCAGATGGCGAGGAGCGATGCCAGTGAGACGGCGACGAAGCGGTCTGCGAAAAGGAATCCGGCGGCGATAAAATGGATGATGATGACGAGCTGGGCGAGCTTCGTATGGAGATCGCGGCGGATGTTTTTTTCGTTCAACCCGCTGAGGATTCCGAGGAATGCGGAGGCGATGCCGAGCAGGATCGCGAGAACGGGAAAGACTACCGGAAGGTCGGTAGTGACGGGAAAGCGGGTGGTGCCGATGGAGAGCCACCAGACTGAAATGAGGATGCAGAAGGGCAAAGCGACAGTGATGCCACGGGACAGAAGGGATGCGAAAACGATGGCGAGTGCGGCAAGCGGCAGGAGCCAGAAGTGAGATCCGCCAGCAGCGATGCTCACGAGAAAAGCAGCCTCTGCGAAGAGGAGCGCGGCCTGGGGATTGATGCGTAGGCGGGGCACGGTAGGTAGAAATTTTATGAAAGAAGAACCGACCGGGGGTGGGACCCGGCCGCTTACAACCGGAACAAAGAAAAGTTTTTCCAGCTGGTTATGGCGTGGGACGGAGGATGAGGATCTGGCCGTCTTCGGCGTAGCGGCCGCGGAATTGTGATGCGGTCAGCGGGTTGCCGTTCTCGTCAACCGCGGTGGTGCGGCCGGATGTGCCGCTCTGGGTGTGACCCTGGACGTTGATGACGAACGTGCCCGGACCGAAGATGGATTCGGTTTCGATCACGCCGGAGGACTCGAAGCGACCCGCGCTGAAGAAACCGCTGGGATGCCCGTCACGGGACTCGATGGCGGCGTAGTTGAACGTGCTCTGGAGCTTGGCGGCGTTGTTGTTAGTGCGGTCGAGAGTCCAGACCCCGCTGTTGCGGGCATACTTCGTGTAAACCGCGTTGGCGGGGCTGTTGGTATCCTCGCAGATGACGATGAGGTCACGGGAGAGGGCGAGGTTGTCGATGCTGACGGGGAAATCCTGTCCCGCATTGATGTCCCCACCGGTGTAGTTGCCGAGCGAGCCGGTGCCGCCTCCTCCGATTTTTCCTGTCGCCGCGCCGACGTAGATGCCGCCGGGAGTGACGATTTCATCCGCGTTGTAAACGACGTTCATTGTGCCGTTGGCCACGGGATTGACCGGGTTCATGCGCACCTCGTAGAGGCGGCCGAACCTGTTCGGCCCCGATCCGCCGGTGGTGGCGAGGTAGAGGGAGCGGGTGGGGTTGGCGGGATCGAACTCGGCATCCTCCACGCGGACGAATCCGAAGGCACCGGCGTCGTTCGCGGCATCGCCGAGCTGGGTCGCAGTAAGGGATTCGACGTTCGGGATCTCCACCCATTTCGTTGGAAGCGAACCTGAGGTGAAAGTGCCGGAGTTGTGCTGCGCGTCCAGACCGGCGAGGACGTAGGTCTTCACGTTGGAGAGGCCGTTTTTATCCAGCACGCTGCTTGAGCGGCGTTGTTTCGTGCCGACGTGGAGATAGACGTAGGAAGGGCTTCCGCCGTCCTCCGTGGATACGATGACGGTGCGGGCATCGCGGCGCGGTTGCACGCGTGTGGTCTCGCGGGGAACCCGGCCGAAGAAAGGAAGTGTGTACATTTTCCCATCCGCGACGACGACGGCCTGGGAGCCTGCGGCATCGTAGTTGCCGCTGCCGGATTCCTCGTTGGTGAAGAAAAGCGGGCGGTCCATGCCCTCGGCGGGGCCGGCGAAGGCACCGGAGCAGAAGCGGGTGAAGGCCGGGCCGGACGAGCCGCGAGGGGCGTCACTGGCTGCGAAGGTGTTTCCGAAAAACAGCTCCTTGTGGGCTACGGAACCGCTGATGAAACCTCCGTCCGCGCTCATGGAGTAGCGGGAAACGAAGGCACCGCGATAGGTATCCTGGCCGGGGAGCGGGGTGGTCTGCACGCTGCTGTTCGTCTCGTGGGCCACGAAGAGGATGTTTTCCCCGGAGACACGATCCTTGTAGAGGCCCATCGCATCCGGAATACCGGCGAAGGCGTATTTGGAGGCGGGGTCGCCACTGACGGGAACCATGTCGCCGACTGTCATGACCGGCTCGAAGGTGAAATCGGAGCCAGGAGTGGCGAGGAGATACGGGACTTCGGAAGTCTTGAAACCCTGCGCGAACAGGGGGGATGCCAGGGCTAGCCCGGTGAGTATGGATGTGGTCGTTTTCATTGATGTTTGTTGGTTAGTTTGAGGGAAAATTTTTCATGCGCGGCGGCGGCGCAGGAGAGCGATCGTGCCGACGAGTCCGAGTAGCGCGGTGGATGGCTCGGGGACGGAGATGGCTACGAGGCCGGTGCCGAAGGAGCCGCCGGAGGTTGCCGCGCCGGTGAGCGGATCGATGGAATAGAGCTCCGAGGTGAGGCCGTCACCGGACAGGGCCGCCCAGAGATTTCCATCGAAATCCACGGTCAGGCCACCCAGTCCGGTCACGGGGGTATTCAAGGAGCCGATGGTGAAAATTTCGCCACTGGTGGGATCGAATCCCTGGGCGAGGCTGCCGGTCATTGAGTCGAGGTAGTATGCGATTCCGAAATCGGGATCGACTCCGACGCCGAAGATGGACGGGGTGGATGCCTCGTTCGCATCGCCGGTGCCGTAGAAGAGGCTGGCGTTCTGGGTGATCATCCCGGCGGTGGAGAGGTTGTAACTTTCCGCGGAATCGTCCGCGTAGAGGAAGCCTCCGGTGAAAGGATCGTAGGACATCCCGGCATCGAATCCGCCGGGGGCGAAGGTGTTGTTCAGCAGGGTGGCGACGCCATTTGAGGAGAGGCTGTAGAAATTCGCGTTGCTATCGATTCCGAAGAACTGCCCGGTGGTGGGGTTGTAGGAAAGGTTCGCAACGAAGGCGAGCGGATCGGGCGTCGTGCCATCGGAAGCGAAAAGTCCGGAGACCATGCTGGATGAGATGAAGACGGAGGGGGTGGACGAGTCGAAGCTGACAAGCTCGTTCTCGGTGGTGATGCCGTGGAGGATAACGGCCTGGGATGCGGTGCCGAGCGCGAGAAGCGAGAGGACGGCGAGGGAGGTTGTTTTCATAATGTGGTAGTTTGGTGAGGAGCCGCGTAACCTGCGGCAACCTCCGCACAAAATGCCCGGGTCTGGCGATCCATCTACATTTTGATAGGGGCGAAATCGCCATGTGAAATTTCCGCCACAATGGGAATGGGCGTGCCAACTTTTCATCTTGGAGGAGACCGTTTTCAGAGAAGAATTTTTTAAATACTATGGTTCTAGTATTTTTTACAGAACACGTGATGAGCAGAAAAGCTCCGGGTGACTACCGACTAGATGAACGATCCCGCCTACTCTCCGCTCTTTGCAGCCGCCTTCGGATCGGGAAAAATATCCCCCGAGAACACCGGGCTGGCGATTGAGAATTTCCTACTCACCCGTCTCAGCTTCGATTCCAAGCTCGCCCGCTCCCTCAAAGGCGGGGCGCCCCTCACCGAAGAAGAGCAACGTGGGTACGAACTGTTTTTCACCGAGTCCGAATCCCGCCGCGGCAATCGCGGCGCGGATTGCTTCCACTGCCACGGCGGCGCGCTTTTCACCGACCACGGCTTCCACAACAACGGCCTATCTACTACGGATGACGTAGGTCTGAAAAAACTACGGGTAAACCTTCCGACCGCTTCAAATTCGCCACCCCCTCCCTACGCAACATCGCCTTAACCGCCCCATACATGCACGACGGGCGCTTTGCCACGCTGGAGGAAGTGGTTTCCCACTACAACTCCCCGATCAAACGCTCCGAAACTCTGGATCCAAATCTCGCCAAACACCCCCAGGGACTCGGACTCACTACCGAAGATCAATCAGCCCTCGTAGCGTTCCTAAAAACCCTCTCCGATCCCGCCATGTCTCCAAAATAGTAAACCAACCACAGCACCCCCTCCGCGTCCGGTAGCTCCTTGTATTTCGGCGAGGAAACCCGGATCACCGCCCCCGACCGGTTCGCCAATCACCACCACCATCGCCCGGGCCTCCACCCCCAGCCCCGGAGATCCGAGATGAGCCTCCTCTCTTCCCCGCCGAACACCCCCGCAAAATTCCTCTCCAGAAGCGCCAGCATCTCCTCAAAATGTTCAAGGTAATGGAAAGGTCGGAGGATGGGAAAACTTCTGCCCACAGCGCTTTGGGGAAAATCCTCAGCCCGAGCCAGACAGACTCAAGCGAACACTTAACAGAACACCCTCAGTACCGAGTGTGAAGATTGAATTTTAAGTGTAAAACTCAACAATCCTCTACGGAAAAACTGATGCGCTTGCTGTAAGTTACTACTGTTTCGACTCTAGAAAAGTTCACAGAAGTAGGAGCTGATTTGCTCGCTCGAACTTCGACTGAAACCCTAGAAAATGATTCAGGAGCTTGCGCCGTATTTTTGACCCTATCTTGATTTACTCTGGAGAAGAGGTCTTCGGTTTCTCGTTTTTCCTGGTCTGCCATGCTGCGAAAGCCTGAGCAACAGATTCCTCAACGTCAAGAAATGAATAAGGCTGAATCGCCACCCTCGGCCGCATCGTATCTGGTGCATGATTTAGCACATCACCTTCCGAATTTTTCCGCTTAATCTGCCTCCCTGCACCCATATTCATGGAAAAAAGATTAAGAAATTGTCGTGCTCCTACTCCTATGAATGGACGAAAACTCATCTCCTCACCACTATCTATCGATTTTCCGTAGAACTCTAAAGTTTTACTCTTCGGATATGGCTCCACATATACGACCTCCTTGATACCAGCAGCAATTATATGTTTGGCACAATTATGACACGGAAACGTGGTACCATACATAACAGCATTTCTACAATCTATAGTGTTCCTAGCACAGCACAGAAGAGCTTCCATCTCGGCATGAACCATGCGACCGTATTCGGTAATGTCCTTCAAGCCAGATCTTTCCAGTGCATCAATAATCTTATCCCTATATCCTGAATCGCTATTCTCTATATTCAACCGATCTACTACCTTATTAAAAATTGACGTCCTCTCTTTCGTATTCATATCAAACCCCTTGACATAATCTCGACCTTCAGGTTCGTCACAAAATTCCTTTCTTCCGGGATCATATTTACACCAATAAAGCCCACCCCCAGGCTTAGGGCAATCGTTTGCTCCGGAGGAAATTATTTCAAAATTCTTAGCTATTATGGCACCAACTTGCCGGGAAAGATCGGCACTTCTCAACGAGGCCGAAAACGCATGGTACATGGCGTATTCGTCAAATGTAGGAGTCTCATACGGAGCACCAAATATCAAATCCACAGTCCTGTTTATCTGGGCTCGGAAAAAATCAGAATCAGCTGCTTCTTCAACGAAAAAATCTGCCAGATGAAACGTATTTCTTGTCTTTTGTCCAAATTTTTCTTTTGAATACTCGTCTTCATCCTTCGACAGCAAAATTTCAGCTTGCTCTTGGGTCATGGCATGACCGTCTTCTACCAGACTTTTTTTCCTTCTCTCAGGGGACGAGTATACTCCAATCAAATAGAATCCCTTTGGATATATATTTCTCAAAGCCTGAACTTCCTCGGGCCTTTTCAGGGAAGAAATTATGTTAACTCTCCTGGGTATAGTTACAGAAACCCCTTCAGTGCTCAACGACATCTCACCACTTTCCTTCCTCTTTTCATAAATTTCCCTTACCGCCTCGAGAGCCAAGATAGAGGGATCATTATATTCTTTTCGTAATTCATTTCCCGCATTAATGAGATACTCTGACCGATCAAATTTGCCCACAGGTGGCTCCTGAGTCTTTAGCTTAGCGATCGATTTACTCAATCTTATTTCACTAACATCATACTGATAAAAAGAAAATCGATTTTTTAGCGCGTTTATGACGTGACTATGGTCGATACCTATTGCACCTACGATACCAATTACAACTTCATTTCCATCTCCATCCAGATACTCCATACTTATAATTATTTTAAGATCCGAAATTCTAACATATAGTAATTATTTTCCATTTTCTTTAATCAATCTAATTGTTTTTTACACCAAAATACACATTCCATGAAAATTTCCGATCAACTGTCAATGCTTGGAGCTACGTCCGTTCACACCTTCTTCCTAATTGAAATTTTCTCTCCCACAAGGAGAGATTGCAAATTTTTCAGCTTACTTGCCAAGCTTATTGTTCGGCCGCGGATATCCCACCCGACATCAGTTTCCACTGATCACTCAATTTACAACAACTTATAATTCAATACAGAAATTTAATTAATTTAAACCGATGTTACTTTTCGTTTCTCTTAATCAAACTGAGCGAGGGGATTTCCCTACTCTCGCTCCCTCCGCCAGAGCTTAGAACCTGTTGGAAATCTCGATCCGTAAAGCGCGATGCCGGAAAAAGTCGAAGACCAATGACTGACGGCAGCCTGCTGCGAGCCGACGGCATTGGCGCCGCAAGGGTCGATGCTTCCCGAGGTTGCCCCGTAGCAGCGGGCTGCGAAACGGAAAGCGGCAGCAGGCTGCCCGCAGTCACAGGTGCTTACGGCACGGCATCCGGCAGATTCCAAACAGGTTCTTAGCCATACGCCGAAATTGGTGATGGCTATATCCCGGAAAAATCCGAAGACCGTTGTAATCTTCATCGACCAGTTGTCGGGGAATAGCGCGGAGGGGCGGGCGAAGCTTGGTGTCCGGTTGTCGCTCGCTTTCTAGGCTCTTCCTCGGGTGGCGAGCGGGTTTCAGACTACAGGCGGCCGCCCCCGGTGCGGTGAATGCGGGAGGCGGTGGACCAGCTCGGCGAGTATTTGGGGTCGGTGCGGAATTTGTTGCGGACGGAGGAGTTGAGATCCGCGAGGAGGTCTCGCGCCTGGCGAATCTGGGTGTGGGCGAGAACCGTAAGGGATCTGCCATAGATTCGGCTCGTCAAAGGGGGGTTGGGCAGGCATGGCTTGCGGACGATGATTGAGAAAGATTCCAGTTACGATGTCTGAGGTTGCTACCAAAGAGGCGAAGCCCAGATTGAAGTTCATTGATCTTGCGCGTGCGATCGCCATCCTGTTGATGCTTGAGGGGCATTTTGTCGGGTTGGGCCTGGCGGATGAGTTCCGGGATTCCTCCAGCGCGATTTACAATATCTGGAGCAGCATACGGGGCTTTACCGCCCCACTGTTTTTCACGGTGGCGGGGATGATTTTCTGTTTTCTGCTGAGTGGGGAAACGGAGGGGGATTTTTTCAAGCGGGTGCGCGTCCGAAAAGGCTTCAAGAGGGCGATGGAGCTGCTTTTCTGGGGATATGTTCTGCAACTTTCGCTGAAAAATTTCGGCAGTTATCTCAAAGGTGATTTCGGAACCTGGGTGTATGCCTTCCATGTGCTGCAGTGCATCGGGGTCGGGCTGCTAGCACTCATCGGGCTGGCCGGATTGCAGTGGAAGCTGAAAAGACCTTCGCTGGCGTGGTGGTATGTGGGAGCCATCGCCGTGTGCATGGGGTTCTACCTTTGGGTGAGAAACCTGCCGGGAGGGACTTATGTGCCGGCGGGTTGGCCGCAGATCATCCAGAACACGATCCACGGGCCCTACTCGGTTTTTGCGCTGGCCCCGTGGCTTGGGTTCGCATTTCTCGGTGGAGCGATGGGGGTGGCGGTCAGGACATACCGTGAGCACCTGGAGACGGAAAAATCCTGCCTCTGGTTTCTCGCGGTGGTCGCCCTGCTGATGCTGGTCTGGCTGGTGGCTGTGACGGTAGCTCCCTCGGCGGGATTGGCTTGGTTTACCGAGAGGGCGGCGGAGGTCGTGGCTTTTCTGGGACTGCTGCGATGGGTGGAAGTGCGGTTCGGGATAGGCGTTCCGCGTTTGCTTTGCGTGGGCAGGATGACTTTTGAAATCTACATCGTCCACGTGGTTGTGCTCTATGGGGGCATCTTCGGATTCGGCCTGAAACACTGGATCGCGGATGAGCTGAACCCGTGGGAGGTGACTGCGGGCGCGGTGGTTTTCGTAACCGTATTCTTTTGGTTCGCGCAGGCGGTGGATGCTTGGAAAAGCAGGAAACGGGTATAAAAAACGGGCTGCGCGTGATGCACAGCCCGTTTTGGAAGATGGGACGCGCCGCCTGAAGGCGGCGCTCCTTTAGATGCCTTTCTTGACGACGTCGTCGAGGAGGTCGATGACGCGGTTGGAGTAGCCCCACTCGTTGTCATACCAGCTCACGAGCTTGAAGAACGTGCTGTTGAGCTCGATGGACGAACCGGCATCGTAGATGGAGGACGCCGGATCGTGGATGAAGTCGGTGGAGACCACTTCGTCGGTGGTGTAGTTGAGGATGCCTTTGAGGTAGGTCTCGGAAGCTTTCTTGAGAGCTTCGTTGATTTCCTTGAGGGAGGTTTCCTTCTCGGTTTTGACGGTGAGGTCAACGCAGGAAACCGTCGGCGTAGGAACGCGGAAGGCCATGCCGGTGAGCTTGCCTTTCACTTCCGGGCAGACGAGGGCAACTGCTTTCGCAGCACCGGTGGTGGAAGGGATGATGTTGATGGCAGCGGAGCGTCCGCCTTTCCAATCCTTCTTGGATGGGCCGTCCACGGTTTTTTGCGTGGCGGTGTAGGCGTGGATGGTGGTCATGAGACCTTCCTTGATGCCGAAACCTTCCTTGAGGAGAACGTGCACGAGCGGGGCAAGGCAGTTGGTGGTGCAGGAAGCGTTGGAAATGAGGTGGTGCTTGGCTGGATCGTAGTCGCCGTCGTTGACGCCTTGCACGAAGGTGTGGACGTCGTCGCCTTTACCAGGAGCGGAAATGATGACTTTCTTGGCACCGGCGGTGATGTGGCCTTGTGCGAGTTTGTCTTCGACGAAAAGGCCGGTGGACTCGATGACGATGTCCACGCCGAGTTCTTTCCACGGGAGGCCTTCCGGGCTGCGTGCGGAAACGACTTTGATCTCGTGGCCGTTGACTACGATGATGTCGTCTTCCTCAAGCTCCGGGGAGGATTTCTTGGAGGATACCTCACCGTCGAACTTGCCTTGGGTGGAGTCGTATTTGAGGAGGTATGCGAGGTTATCGGCAGGGACAAGGTCACCGACAGCGGCGACTTTGAATGTGGTGCCGAGGTGGCCTTGTTCGACGAGTGCGCGGAAGACGAGGCGTCCGATGCGTCCGAATCCGTTGATGGCGATGGTGGTCATGATGTTTGCTTGGTGAAAAAGTCCGGGGACTGGTTGTTTGCTGGGCCGGGCTTTTCCCGGGGAAGCGGCGGGATTGTGCATGGAACGTGAAACCCGTCAACCCCGCTCTAATAAAGGGGAGACTCGGCCAAATTCACAGATTTCCGAAGAAAAATGACGATAGCTCCAATTTCCCCTGCGACCCGGATTTACTGCTGGAAATCTTTTGCAAAACCACTGTGCCGGGCGATCATGCCGTTTATGAAACTCCCATTGAAGCTTCTCGCAATTTCCATAGCGGCTCTGGCCACCGCCGCATCCTCCCTTAGCTCTTGCTCTCAAAATACCGCAAGCGGCGCAACCGTGATCCCTGCGGGAATCGACCATTCCGGCTGGAACACCCTGGTGAAAAAATACGTGAACGACCGCGGACTGGTGGATTACAAGGCATGGAAAGCGGATGCCGGGGATATGGAGTCCCTGGACAACTACCTCGATCAATACGCTGCCACGTCCGAAAAAGCGGAGGGGAACGAACTGGGAGCCAGCGCGGTGAACGCCTACAATGCGTTCGCAATCCGCACGATTTTGGAAAATTACCCGGTGAAAAGCATCAAGGACATCGACGGCGTATTTTCCAACAAATCCCATTCCATCGGAGGGAAAAAACTATCGCTCGACGAGATCGAGAAGGGCAACGCGATCCCAGCGATAGGAGCACGCGCCCATGCGATCGTCGTATGCTGCGCGAAAAGCTGCCCGCCCCTCCAGACGGATGCCTACACGGAAGCCAATCTCGACAGCCTCGCCGACAAGGCATCCGCCGCATGGCTCTCAAGATCCGACCTGAACGATTTTTCCAGAGGCGGGAATGAGATCGCCATCTCGAAGATCTTCAAATGGTATGACGAGGATTTTGAAAAAGCGGGTGGGGTGAAATCGTTTCTGAAGAAACATGCTCCTGAAAAAGCACGTGGGAAAATCGACGGGGCGGATATCGATTACATGGATTACGATTGGTCGCTCAACGAGCAGTGAGGCAGCACGGGTGGCGATCCGCCCGCAGTTCTTGCCGGCCAGCCTCGAAAGCAAGCACATCTTTTATGAGAAAGGGTGGCCCGTGGAATCCAAAGTGCGATTTGAAGATTACAAATCCGGATCAACGGAATGAGTGGATGGAGTCGAAGTCCTTGGACTGCGGAAACCTGCTGCTGCCATGGGGCGACCTTGGGAAATGTTTTGCTACGCAAAACGACTCGCCGCCTGAAGGCAGCGCTCCGTGCCAATGCAGTCGGCTGCACGCAGTCCAAAATGCCTGCGGCACGGCATTCCGGAGATTCCGGTAAGCCGGATTCGTGGCGGAAGAATGTTATAGGAGAGGCGCGCCGGTGCGAGCCCGAATTTAGTCAGGGGGATGGTTCGGCGTCGCCTCCTCGCCTTGTTCTGCCTTATATAGTTTCGTGTATTCGGAAGCATCCTGTAATACGGGCATTCTTAGATCCTTGCAAAACTTCTCCACAGGCTCCAAATCAATCAGACTATGAGCGCCGCGCGTATTCGTGGAAGTATTGAGACATAGGAAGCAGATGTTGATCCAAGCAACTGGCTTCCAGCCATCATCGTAAAAAACAAATGCGTGGTGAGGGTCATGGCATTCCACCTCCTCGGACTCCGCTTCTCCCTCACCGGGGGGCTGGCGCTCTTTCAGGAGCTTCAGAAGCGCAAGAACTTCACGCTGATCGAGACGAATAGTGGCCGCCTGAATCACTCCGTCATGAATCGATCCATCCTTCTGCATGATGCCAAGTTTTATTCGATCCTGAGTGAAATCGTAGGTATATCCTACCACGTAAGTATAACCTTCAGGCTTCCAATCTTGGGCGCATGGCCCGGACTGCGCTAACAGCAGACCTAACATTACGAGTGCGAATAGTTTCTTCATTTTCTTGCAAAACAGGTGAGACAACGGTGTTAAAACGGGAACTTCCCGCCTTTTCCGCCGCCCATTCCGCCCAGGCCATTCATCATGTCCCCCATGCCGCCGGCTCCGCCCATGGCTTTCATCATGTTTTTCATTTTGCCGGGGGATTTCATCATTTTTCGCATCTCGCCGAACTGTTTGATGAGCTGGTTGACCTGCATCATGGAGCAGCCGGAACCGGCGGCGATGCGCTGGCGGCGGGACGCTTTGATGATCTCCGGGCGGGAGCGCTCGTAGGGCGTCATGGAAAGGACGATGGCCTCGGTGCGCTTGAGCTTGCTGCTGTCGAGCGCGCCGGAAGGAAGCTGTTTTTTGATCTTGTTGAATCCCGGCATCATGCCGAGGAGGCCTTCTAGCGGACCAGGTTCTGGATCATTTTCATCTGGTCGAGGAAGTCGTTGAAATCGAATTTCCCGGATTGCATCCGCTTCATGGAGCGCATGGCGTCCTCTTCGTTCACCTTGTCGGCGACGTTTTCCACCATGCTGACGATATCGCCCATGCCGAGGATACGGTCGGCCATGCGGGAGGGGTGGAACTCCGTGAGCTGGTCGAGCTTTTCGCCCTCGCCCGCATATTTGATAGGCTTGCCGGTGACCTCGCGCATGGAGAGAGCGGCACCGCCCCGGGCATCGCCATCCAGCTTCGTGAGGACGATGCCGGTGATGCCGACGGCTTCGTCGAAATGGGTGGCTACGGAGACAGCCATCTGGCCGGTGGCCGCATCGGCTACGAGGAGGGTTTCCTTTGGTTTGAGGAAATTGTTCAGCTCTTTCAGCTCCTCAATGAGCTTTTCGTCGATTTCCTGGCGGCCTGCGGTATCGAAAATAAGGACGGTGGCGCCAGTGCTTTCTCCGAAGGCGATGGCCTCGCGTGCTACTTTTATGAGATCCTTCTCACCCGGCTCCGGCGCGAATACAGGAACATCCACCTGTCCACCCAGCGTCTGGAGCTGCTCGATGGCGGCGGGGCGGTAAAGATCGCAGGCGACGAGAAGCGGACGGCGGCCATCCTTTTTCAGGCGGCGGGCGAGCTTCGCGGAGGTGGTGGTTTTACCGGCACCGTTGAGGCCTACCATGAGGATGCGGGCGGGCGGGTTGAGATCGAGGGGGACGTTGTCACCGCCGAGGACGCGGGTGAGTTCGTCCTGGAAAAGTTTGACGATCTGCTCGCCGGGCTTGATGGATTTGAGAACGGCCTCGCCCATGGAGGCCTCCTTGATCCTGGCAATCAGTTCCTTGGCTACGCCGAACTCCACATCCGCCTCAAGCAGGGCGATGCGGATTTCCCGAAGGGCGTCGGTTATGTTCTTTTCTGAAATTTTCCCGACACCACGGAGGTTGCGGAAGGTCTTGTCGAGGCTGTCGGAGAGGGCTGAAAACATGGGGAAACTTTAAATTTTAAACTTTAAACATCAAGGAAGATGACGGAACCCCACTATGGAACGCCGATGTGATCAAGGAGAGATACTTCCCGTTCATTTTCGGGAGAGACGCGAACCAGCAATTTTTGACCGGGAGCCAGTATCTTACTCCAATCCCTTGAATCGGAACGGTGCCAGGTTCGAACGTAATCCGCCTCCTGCAGCTTGCCGTTGAGTTCGTAGCGAAATTGAACTCTTGCGATCATTCGCGTCGAAAAGCTGGTTTCATCCGAAGTATTCACTTCCGAAAGTTCGGATGAAAAAATGGTCGCCTCAACTTGCTCCCACTTCATGACTTCAGATGCCCTGGATCCATCAGAAGAGTGTTTCCAGCCACTTATTACTAGCAATGCCGCAATGACGATCAGGCACACAATCGCACTCCAATAAAAGAGGCCGTGTTCCCCGAAATGTCCGCGGATTCTCCAAATGGTTTCATTCCCTTCTTTATTCGCGGCCATTAGCGTCCATTCGCGTTTGAATCTTCTCACTCATCCGGCAGGTAGCTTGCTTCGCGGTCGATCTGGAAGCTCCATTTGAGTGGGGTTTCGGTTTCTTTTCCGGCGGTGTCTTTCCAGGTGACCTGGACCTGGCAGACGGGTTGGCGGAGGCGGCGGTTGACGCGCCAGAGGAAGGTTTTTGCTTCGCTGGCGTAGTTTGCGGGGACTTCGCCGAAGCCTGCAACCTGCATTTTCAGGGTGGCGGGGTCGAGGTCTTCGACGGCGGAGAGATCGACGGAAATTTCCGGGAGGCGGGTGTTGATGATGGCTCCGGGCTGGGGCTGGACGGGATGGGCCAGTTCCTTCATCAGTCCGGCGACGGTGCCTGCGGGCATGGAGGTCGTCGAGTCACGGAAGCTCATGGCGAATTCGAAGATGCGGTCATGGTTCCCGAGGATGACGTAACGCGGGAGGATGTTGTTCGGCAGGGAGCGTTTTACTTTTCCCGGCTGGACGGTGAAGAGATGGGTGTAGCCGACTTCGTTCGCCTTGGTGAGCATTTCCTCGGTGAAGTAGCCGCCGGGGTAAGCGAAGGTATTGGCTGTGATTTTGAATTTTTCTTCAAGGAAGCGCTTTGATTCCGCCATCTCCTTGTCGAGAAACTTGTCGTAAGCTTCCGGCCCGGCCTTGCGGTATTTTTTCACCGTCTGGGGGAAAGGGTGGGTGGTGGAGTGGCTGCCTATGGTCGCGCCGTTTGCCATCATTTCCCTGATCATCGCAGTAGTCAGAGCCTTGCCGCCGCCATCGACGTAGTCCTTGTATAGATATAGCGTGAAAGGGAATCCGAACTCTTTGAGCACCGGGTAGGCATCCGTGTAAACGGATTTCCAACCATCGTCCAAAGTGATGACGATGGCTTTTTCCGGGATGGCTTTCCCTTCGTTTTTCCATGCGATGAAGTCCGCCATGGGAATCACCGGGATCTCCATTTTCCGGATGACTTCCATCTGTTTTCGGAACTTCGAGGTGCGGATGCGCATGGCGGTCTCGCGTTCGGTTTCCGAGAAATCATGGTAGCCGAGAATGGAGACACGCACCCCGTCATCGGGGATTTCGGAGTTCTGTTGCGGAACGGGTGCGGGAGGTTCGGGCGCTTGCGCGAAAACGCCCGCAGCCATGGCCAGCAATGCGAGAAAAACTTTGGTGAAGGGATGCATTCCGGCGGGATGTTAGCCGCCGCACGGCGGTTTGCAACGTCTAGCGGCACCTGCATGGATTTTCCGCTGATCCGGCTTGCATGGGCTGGCCTGCGCGGTCAGTTTTCATATAAATTCACTGCCTATGAAGACCACCATTCTCTCCGCATTTCTCATCTGTTCCGCCATTGCAGCAGAGCCCACGGAATCCCTGCAATGGAAGACGACGGGCGGCCACAGCACGGAAGCCCGCGCCATTTCCGCAACAGCCGACACTGTCACACTTGAGCTTGCCGGGGGCAGGAAGGTCGAGCTGCCGCTGGAGAGACTCGTGACCGAACAACGGGAGCTGGTTTTCGAGCATTTCGGGATCACCCCGCCAAAGGAAGGCGATCCGGTGCGCAGCGATGCGGCACCACTTGAAGCGGAGGGAATGGAGCATCCGCTGGGAAAAGTGAGCGAGCCCATCGAGTCCGCACCCGGTTCCCGTTACCTGCTCTATCTTCCGAAAAGCCTGAAAAAAGGCAGACCCGCGCCGCTGCTGCATTACAATGAATCCAGCCCGGTGACTGCCGATAAGATGAAGATGTATATCCCGGCCTGCGAGCGGTTCGGATGGATCCTGGCAGGCAGCATGGACTCGAAAAACGGGAACAGCTTTGAGAAGAACCACGAGCTGGCCGCTGCGAACGTAAAGCACCTCAAGAAGAATCCGCTGGTGGATGCGGAGCGGATCTATTTCACCGGAGGCTCGGGTGGCGGGGCGATGAGCTGGTGGAATTTCTCCAAACTGAACGCCACCGGCACCCTGCCCATCATCGCATATATCCATTACAAGCTCAGTATCTCCAAGGGACATCACTTTGTCGTCGGCGGAGCTACGGATTACAACCGCTACGCCAGCGCAATATCCGTCGCCAAATTTGGAAAGGATGCACTTTACCGGGCTTACCCGGGTGGCCACGCGCGTCCGAAACCCGCGGAAAACTGGATCATCCCGGAAGGCGTTGCATGGCTGACTGCGAAATATCTGGAAGAAAACGGGAGGGACGCGGGTCTGGCAGGTGACAGGCTGGACTACGAGGCGGCCATGATGGACTGGATCAACGAAATTACGGAAACCCAACCGCACCTCGCCTACCGGCTCTGCGGGATCTTGCAGGAGACATACGGCGTTTCGGGAAAAAACGCGGATATCCTTGCAAAGAGATCATCCGAGCTTGGGGCGGCCCCGGCGAATCTGAAGTTCGTCGAGGGGCTGGCCTCGCTCAATGAATTCGGAGTCAAGGAGATGGCAGACGCCGGGGGCGGCAGCTCCTTCAACAAATCCATCCCGGCTCAGTCAAGGAAGGCGGAGAAGCTTGCGGAGGAATACGCCGGGGTGCCTTTCGTGGAACAGGTGTTCAAAGAACTGGCCCAGCCAACCCAGGGCAAGTAGCCGCGCCCCCATCCCGGCATGATACAGAGGCTCCCGTTTTCCTACGATGGCATTGATGGCGATATCCGCAGGTTGGGGGATCTGCTTGGCGAGGTGCTCACGCTCGTTGAGGTAGAGTTTTCCGGGAAACTCGCGGTGCTGAACCTCGCCTGCGGGCGGGCGGATGAGACCGGGGTGCTGGCGGCTGCGCTGGAACCGGCGCGGATCGCATTCTATCTGGGGATGGATCTCCGGGCGGATGCGATAGCGGAGGCAGGGAGGCGCTGGGAGCTGCCGGGTGGGGAGATTGATTTCCGGGAAGGAAATGCGGCGATGATCGGCCGTATGGAGGGGCTGCCGGAGTTCGACATTGTATTCATCCGCCACCAGAACTATTGGCACGAACCCATGGTGTGGGAGGGGATCCTCGACGAGGCGCTGTCCTCCCTGAAAGACGGCGGGCTGCTACTATGCACCTCTTACTTCGATATGGAGCACGAACTCTTCGTGGCGAGCATGCGGACGCGGGGCGCGGAAGTTCTGGCCAATGTCCGCCACGGCTTTTCACGGGATCTCCCCGATGCGGAGGGGAAGAGCGTGGACAGGTGGGTGGCGGTTTTCAGGAAATGATTGCCGGTGCGGGGGAAAGTCGCAGACCGGTGACTGCCGGAAGCCTGCTGCCGCTTTCCGTCACGCAGCCTGGTGCCGGCGGCACGGAAAATTCGGGATTCACACGTGCGTGACGACCTGCTCCAGCGGGAAGCGGGCTTTCGCGGCGGAGGCATATTTGTCATCCCCCGCACGGTAGCCGAGGGCGCAGCCGACTGCGGTGGCGTAGCCGCTGTCTTTCAGACCCAGGATCTCGTCGTAATCCGCAGGGGAAATGCCCTCCAGCGGGCAGGTATCGATGCCCATCACGGCGGCGGCGGTCATGAGCTGGCCGAGGGCGATATAGACCTGGCGTTTGTTCCAATCGTGTTTTTCAGGAATGCTCATGCCTCCGGAAAAGGAAGAGATCACTCCGGAAAGACCGGCGAGGTTTTCCAAAGGCGTGCCCTGGACATCCGAGAGACGGGCGATCCAGGAATCGATGTCCTTCTGGTCAAGATCGGTGCGGGTGGTGAGGACGACCAGATGGGAGGCATCCGTGAGCTGGCTCTGTCCCCAGGAGGCTCCTTTGAGTTTTTCACGGACTTCAGCGGAATCGATCACCAGGAATTTCCACGGCTGGAGACCGAAGGAAGACGGAGTAAGCGCTAGGGACTGCTCGATTGCGTCCCAGCTCTCAGCGGGGATTTTTTTCGCAGGGTCGAACGCCTTGGTGGCGTAGCGGAAGTTGAGGGCATCGAGAAGTTCTGGAGCTGAGATCGGCATGGCAGGCGGACTATTCGGCATCGATGCTGAAAGGCAAGGAAGCTGATGGGAAATTTTTCAGAGTGAGACTGAACACAATGCCGAATTCATCCTCAAAACGGTTGTCCCGGTGGGTAACGCCGACTCCGGCCACCCAGTTTCCCAGATCGCGGTGGAGGGTGTATTGCTGGACTTCCAGAGTGCCATCGTCCATTTCGAAAATGTGCCGCGAGCCTATGCCCCAGTTCTCGCTGAGACGGACGTATGTCCCGAGATCGATGCGGTCGGAGTCCAGCAGGACGGGGTGGTTGTTCAGGTGCCGGTATCCCAGGGAAAGCTCCATGTTTTCATACGGCATGAACCTCGCCTGCGTGCTGAACTCGGAGAATCCGGAACCACGGTCGAAAACCGGAACCTGCGTTTCCACATCGATTCCCAGCCAAGGAAGCGGCTGCCAGCGGAAGTCGTTGTAGAGGTTGGACCAGGTGCGGTCGCCCTCGGGATCGTCCATGTAGTGGTCGATGTAGGTATCCACGAAGAGCCACTCGTGTGACTGGCCGTCGCGGCGTGTCAGAAGCTGGTTGCGCACACCGAGGCGGAGGATGTTCCAACTGTTGAACTCGTCGATGGCGGTGTAGCGGGAGGGATCAAGCGGGCGCGGACGGGTGGTGAATGTCAGGCGGTCGATCTTCGGGTAGTCACTGGCGAGTTCATCGACGGCGAGCACGGACCAGTTCGCATACGGCTGGATGATGTGGAGAAGACCGTCCAGCCCCCAGAAGGAACTACTATGGTTGCCGTAGTCTTTGGAAAATTTCACCGCAGCCTCCGCACCACCGTAGAACATCAGGCGCGAATCGGAATCCGCAGGCCCCTGGACAGAGGAGTAGTTCGTGAATGCGGCACCTGCCTGGGGAGTGAGCGTGAACCAGTCGCCGTAGGTAAGGGGCAGGGAAAACGCGTGGTTCGTATGGAAGCGGTTGAAGCCGGTATCGAAAAGCTGGGCGCGCAGGAGGTTGGCCCGGTCGCTTCCCGGAGGCAGTCCGCGGATTTGGGTGACCAGCCTTCTTTCGTAAGTGTTCAACTGGGAAAGAAGGGTTCGGTATCTGGGGCTGTTGGTGGGCAGCGCAAGCAGGGGGTCGAGGAACTGGCGCCGGACGACATCAGCAGCCTCCACTCCACGTACGGAAAAAGATGTCTGCCCCTCGTGTAGGAGTGGGGTTCCGAAAAACGACCCGCGCACCTGATCCAAGGCGATCTCCGGTGACTGGGTGTCTTCCCGATAGAAATCGTTCAGACGAACCCGTCCGAACATCGAAAGCAGGGTCTTTTCATCACGGCGGTAGATTCCTATCGTATTGTCCGGGGACGGGTTCTTGCGATAAACATCGGGTTCGAGATCCTCAAGATAATACTGGTCGGAAAGCAGGGTGAGATTGGTATCCAGTCTCCAATTCGCATCCCGTTCGAAATCCAACTCCATGCGGTTCTTGAGCTGAAGCTTGTAGCGGTGTTCATCGACGGAAAACCGCGGGAGTCCGTTTCTCGTTTCAAAAGGATCCCGGTCATTCATGTAATACATGCTCAGGCCGGTGATCTCACTTGGGCTTTCCTCACGGGTATCTTTCAGATTCAGCCCCACTCCCACACCCCGGCTTGTGCGTATATCGAATAGCCACTGGGAAAGCAGCCACGCGTCCTCCCTTTCCCCGGTCAGATCGTTATACCTGCCACCGAGCATGATCCCGTAGCTATTGAGAAGATACGGCCCCCAGTTCGACCGTGCGCCGGGAATGAAATGGTAGCCGAGCGCGGAATCCAGCGGTTGGCTGAGATACGGAAGCCAGAAAACCGGGGTGTCCCCGGCATAGAGTTTCATGTTCTCAAAAGTCACCCTGTCGCCCGGGTAAACGGTCGTCCTGTCAGAGCGCACCCAGAAATTCGGATTCTCCACATCGTGGGTGGTGATGCCCGCGTTTTCACCGACGAAGACCTGCTTTCCATCCACCGTGCTGCCAGTGAATTTCCCCGCCTCCAGCAGGATGGGATCCAGCGATACCCGCAGTCCCGATGCATCAAGAACCTGTGTTTCATAGAAATAAACCGCCCTCTGCCCGCGCTGCAGGACGTTCCCTTGGTAAACGGAAACATCCCCATCGAAGGTGACGGACTTCACTTTCAGATCGACATTCGCGCGGTCGGAAAAAATTTCCAGCCCGTTGTCTCCCGTGACTTTTACCGGCCCCCCGAGGCGAATCCCGTCCTCAAGGTTCCCTTCGATCGTCCCGCCCCGGTTATCGATCTTCAGGTTTTCCGGCAGCGTCCTGTCCACGGCCATGTCCCCTATGGGGATTTCCGGCGCGGGAACAGGCTGGATGAGATCTACTGGTGGCGGCACCGCACCATCCGGCAGAAGGCCGGCTTCCGGCACGATGTCCTGCGCAAACACGGAGACCTGGAAAAGCGGCAGGAGCAAAAGGGGAGCCGGAAAACGGAGGGACGACATCGCCGCGAAGTGAACAGGATTCCAACGGGGGAAGTAAAGGAACAAGATGGGACGGGAAAGGGATGCTTGCCATTTTCGCGGGAAACGGCTTTCGTCTCCGACGGATGCCGAAACGCCCCGCCCAGTTGGAATTCCGTTTCCCCGCATGGTTGCGGAAGGTGGCGGCGACCCCGGACAAGCCGGTTCTAAAGCCCGCACCCGGCCTGCCCGATTCCGGAATGACGAGCTGGTGCAAGGACACCGCACAGGAGTTCGGGCTCCCGGAGCTCGCACGCAAAGTCCGTGTTTCGTGGAATCCGCGCATGCGCACCACCGCAGGCCGCGCCTGGTGGCCCGCCCGCACCATAGAGCTGAATCCCAAGCTCAGGGAAATTTCCGAAGAGGAAGTCTGGCGCACGCTCAAGCACGAGTTCGCCCACCTCCTCGCCTACGAGCGCTGCGGACGGAAACGGATCGAGCCACATGGGGCGGAGTGGAAAGCCGCCTGTGCGGAACTCGGCATAGCCGGGGAAAGCACCTACCACTCCCTCCCTCTGAAAGGCAGGAAGATGAAGAAAAAGCACTCCTACGCCTGCCCCTCCTGCCTCGCCGTCATCCTCCGGGTCCGCCCCATGAAGCGCGCCGTCGCATGTTACACCTGCTGTAAAAAACACAACGGCGGACGCTACCACGACCGTTTCCGCCTCATCAAAAACGAAATCCACCCCCCAGCGCGACCCATTACCGGGGACGGGGAAAAAATATGAAAAAATTGTCGCAAATGTGCCGCTTGTGGTTGCGGGATGTGAAACACGTCCTACCTTCGCAAAATGACAACTGATTTCATCACCGCAATGCCCCTCGGGCTCTTGGGAATACCCACGAATCTTATCATCCTCATCGCCGTCACCGCCCTGGCGAGCTGGCTGGTCAGCCACACCTTGAAAAAACGGTTCCGCGAGCACTCGCAGGTTCCCATCCGCTTCACCGGCGCCCAGATCGCCCAGACAATGCTCCGGGAAAACGGCATCAACGACGTGCGCGTCATCAGCACCCCCGGCCAGCTCACCGATCACTACGATCCTGTGAAAAAAACCGTCAACCTCAGCGAGTCCGTCTACAACATGAACAACATCGCCGCCGCAGCCGTAGCCGCCCATGAGTGCGGCCACGCCATCCAGCACCAGAAAGCCTACATGTGGCTCACCCTGCGCTCGAAAATGGTTCCCGCCGTCCAGTTCGCCGGAACCACCCTCAATATTGTGATGATCGCCGGGATGGTCAGCGCCGCCGTGTTCAACAACCCCACCGTCCTCTATATCTGGATCGGCCTCTTCGCCCTCACCACGCTTTTCTCCATCGTCACACTTCCCGTCGAGTTCGACGCCAGCAAACGCGCCCTCGTCTGGCTGGAAAACTCCGGCGTCTCCTCGTCCATCGAGCACGAGAAAGCGAAAAACGCCCTCTTCTGGGCAGCCATGACCTACGTTGTCGCCGCCCTCGGATCGCTGGCCATGCTCATCTACTACGCCTCCATGTTCCTCGGGCGCAGGGACTGATTTTCTCCGGGAAAATCCGCCTACCCGCGATGTTGACTGGCGGGGCCGGGCGGGACAGGCTGGCCGCTCATGAGCGTAGGTATCATTATGGGAAGCACGTCGGACTGGCCGACGATGGAGCACGCGGCACGCGTTTTGAAAGATTTCGGAGTGCCGTATCACGCCGAAGTCGTCAGCGCGCACCGCACACCGGAGCGCCTGGTGGAGTATGCAAAGGGCGCGAAAGGAAACGGCCTCAAATGCATCATCGCCGGTGCTGGCGGCGCAGCCCACCTCCCCGGCATGGTAGCCGCCATGACAGAACTCCCCGTCCTCGGCGTTCCGGTGGAATCGAAAGTCCTCAAAGGCGTCGATTCCCTCCTGTCCATCGTCCAGATGCCCGCCGGCATCCCCACCGCCACCTTCGCAATCGGCAAAGCCGGATCCACCAACGCCGGCCTCTTCGCCGTAGCCATGCTCGCCGTGAACGATACCGCTCTCGCTGAGAAACTCTCCGATTTCCGGAAAAAACAAACCGCGAAAGTAGGGGAAGCAATCCTCCCGGAACTCGATTAACCATCTTTCCAAAGAATCCGATCCGCGCACATCTGCGTCCATCCGTGGTTCTCTTTATTCTTTCCCCATGTCAGCCTCCGTATTCTTCCCATTGGACAAGCAACAGGTCGTCGGCGTCATCGGCGGTGGCCAGCTCGGCCGCATGCTCGCACTCGCCGCAAGACGCATTGGCGTGCGCACCGTCATCTGGACAGGCGGCCTCGAAGCACCCGCCGTAGAGGTAGCTGACGAAGTCATCGACAAACCTTTCGACGACCCACAAGCCCTCTTGGATTTCTGCCAGAAAGCCACCGTCGCCACCGTCGAGTTCGAGAACATCCCCCTCGCCACCATGCGGGGAGTCGCGGAAAAAATCAGCCTCTTCCCCTCCCCCGAAGCCGTCGGCATCTGCCAGAACCGGGAAAAGGAAAAGAATTTCCTCCGCGCACACGGCATCCCATGCACCAAGTTCTGGGTCATCGAAACCCTCGAAGACCTCACCGCCGCCATGTCCGAACTAAACGGCCCCGGCGTGCTCAAAACCGCCGCCTTCGGGTACGATGGCAAAGGCCAGCTCAAGCTCGAAGGCTCCGAGAACCCCTCCGGGGCTTGGGAGAATTTCGGAAAAGAACGCGCCGTCCTCGAAGCATGGGTGCCATTCGAAAAGGAGATCTCCGTAATGGTCGTCCGCTCCGCAGATGGCGAAGTCCGCACCTTCGATCCCGCCGAGAACCGACACCGCAACCACATCCTCGACGTCTCCATCGTCCCCGCGAAAATTTCCGCGGAAACCACAGCAAAAGCCCGGGAAATCGCCACGCAGGTAGCCGAAGCCCTCGACTACCGCGGCATCCTCGGGGTCGAGTTTTTCGTGAACCACGACGGTTCCCTGGTCGTCAACGAGATGGCTCCCCGCCCGCACAATTCCGGCCACCACACCATCGACGCCTGCGCCACCTCCCAGTTCGAGCAACAGCTCCGCGTCGCCCTCGGCCTCCCCCTCGGCTCCACCAAACTCATCTCTCCCTGCGTCATGCTCAATCTCCTCGGCGATTTCTGGCCAGGCGAAACCACCCCGCCAGACTGGACACCCCTCTTGGAAACCGAAGCCGCCACGCTCCACCTCTACGGAAAGCGCCGTGCCATAGGCATGCGGAAAATGGGCCACGCCACCCTCCTAGGCACAGACGCCCTGGAGAAAGCGGAAGCGCTCAAGGCCGGGTGGCTCAAGGGTTGAGCCGTTCGTTCCACCTTGACGGAAAAGTCACGGGATGCTTTCTAGCAGCGGTCGGGACGCACCGTCCCCATTCGGATCCACTCTTTTCCACATCCTGAAACCATGAGTGAGAAACTTCGCGTGCTCCGGACAAACCCCGCTTCCCCCGGTACCGCGAAATACACCATACCCGGCATCCTCACGGTTCTCTGTGCACTCTACGCAATCATCGGCGGCATCCTCACCCTCGTCGGATGGGCCGTCCCCTATCCACGGCTGACGGACTGGGCCGGACGGGGCATTTCCATGTTCCCCAATGCCGCCGTCTGTGGGATCACCTCGGGCATCGCCCTCCTGATCCTTTTCCGGAGGGAAAAATTACGTGAGCTGGTTCCCCTCGCATTCGCACTCTCCCTCATCACCGCCGCCATCGGCGGGCTGTCCCTTTTCGAGCACGTCACCGGAATCGACCTCGGTATCGACGAGTTCCTTTTCAAAGGCACGTGGGGGCAGGCCGCCAGCGCTTCGCCCATGCGGATCGGGGTTCCCGCCTCCTCCTCCTACCTCGTTCTCGGCACGGCACTTCTTCTCGCCACCGGCGGGATCCACAGGCGGCAGACTGCCGCCCTCCTCGCCGTCATCCCTCTCGCAATCGCATCGCTTTCCATTGTCGGCTACTGGTTTGGCGCGAGCCTGTTGTATGGAGTCGCCCGCTACACCGGCATCGCATGGCAGACCGGCACGATCATCATCGCGCTCGGGGTCGGCCTGATCGCCACCCTGCGCGATTGCGGCCTGATGGCCTTTCTCCTGAGACAGGATGCGGGCGGGCTCATCGCCCGGCGCCTCGTCCTGCCCATCATCGTCCTGCCGCTCCTGCTCGGGTGGCTACGCACCGTCGGCTCCCGGTACGGCCTCTACGATGACGCCTTCGGCACCGCCGTCCGCACACTCCTGGAAATTGCCACCTTCCTCGGCTTCCTGTGGTGGTGCACCATCAGCATTTCCCGCCATGCCACCGAGGCGCAGGCCGCCACCCTTTCCCTGGAGGCCAGCGAGCAGCGCTTCACCCGCTTCATGAAAGCCCTGCCCGGCCTTGCCTGGATCAAGGGCACCGATGGCCGCTATCTTTTCGCCAACGAATCCACAACCACCGCTTGCGGGATAACCTTCGACGAACTCCGCGGCCTTACCGATGCCGATTTTCTACCGGATGAAACCGCACGGAGCTTCATGGAAAACGATCTCCACGCCTTGCGGGAGCCGGCCGGCATCGAGCTCATCGAGAAGCTCCCCCACCATGATGGCACCCTGCACTCCTACCTTGTCAACAAGTTCCCCATCCTTGATTCCAATGGGAATCCCGCCCTCATCGGCGGCATCGCCACCGACATTTCGGACCGCCTCCGCGCCGAGGAAGAGCTGAGGGAGGTCTCGCGCAAAAAGGACGAATTCCTCGCCACCCTCGCCCACGAGCTGCGCAACCCCCTCTCGCCCATCCTCCTCTCCGTCGAGATCTGCCGAAACACCGCCGTGGACAGGGAGAAGCGCCACTTCGCCCTCGATATCATCGAGCGGCAGGTGGGCCACATGTCCCGCCTGCTCGAAGACCTGCTCGATGTCTCGCGAATCTCCCACGGGAAGGTCACCCTCCGCCCCGAGCGGGTCGAGCTTTCCACCATCATCACCGGTGCGGTGGAGACCAGCCGCCCGCTCCGCGAAAAAGCGCTCCAGACCATAGCGATCCTGCTGCCTCCAACGCCCGTCATCCTCCTCGCGGACCCCGTCCGCCTCGAACAGATCTTCGGAAACCTCCTCAACAACGCCGCCAAATACGCCGGGCACGAATCCCACGTGACCCTCACCGCCACAGCTGAAAACGGCACTGCCACCGTTTCCATCCGCGACAACGGCCCGGGCATCCCCACGGATCGTCTCGGCGACATCTTCGAAATGTTCTCGCAGGTCAAAACCGACGCGGAAGGCTCCCAGGGAGGCCTCGGCATCGGGCTTTCCCTGGTCAAAGGTCTCGTGCAACTCCACAACGGCAGCATCGAAGCCCGCAGCGAAGGCTCCGGAATGGGCTGTGAATTCATCGTCCGCCTCCCCATCCACTCCGGCGGCCCGCTGGAAGAAACCACGGACGCCCCCGCGGAAGCAGCCCCCGCCTCCCGCCCTCTCCGCATCCTCGTCGCAGACGACCTCCCCGACAGCGCGGACAGCCTCACCACCTACCTCGTTTCCGCAGGGCACGAAGTCCGCACCGCCTACGACGGCAGCCGGGCACTCGCCCTCGCAACGGAGTTCCGGCCACACATCGCCTTCCTCGACATCGGCATGCCGAAAATGGACGGCCTGGAAGTCTGCCGCCGCATCCGCGCCACCGGATGGGGCAAGGAAACAGTCATCGTCGCCATCACAGGCTGGAGCCAGGCTGCGGATCGCAGACTGACCGACGAGGCCGGTTTCGACCACCACCTCGCAAAACCCGCCGAGCCCGGAAAGCTGAGGGAAATCCTGGCAGCCGTCCCTCCCGCACCGTAAGCACGCCGCCCGGGTCTGATGAAGAATCCGTCTTTGGAAAGTTCGTTGAAGCGGAGGAGTTTCGGGCAGTTGAGACGGAGCTTGTTGGCGGTACCTTCGCCCTTCACGACGATGACCGCCGGGGTTCCGTTGTCCTTAATCCAGTCCACGCGAGTCGGGCATATTCACTCTTGCTTCTCTTTTTCTAAATCTTAAGAATCCATTCCCCATGGCTGATTCGACTTCAATTCTCGCGGAAAAACTACACGAATACCCCCAACTGGATGTGATAGCTGGAGGATCGGATTCGATTCTCGATGATTGCCTCAACCAGAACGACGGGGTGCTGCAGCTTCTGCACCGCTATGCCGGACGGACATTTTGTTCCCCCGGGAAGCGACTTCGTCTGGATGAGGAATCGTACTACCCGGACTACATGGGAGGGACGGGTCTCGATGAAGTCTGGATGTGCTGCACCGTGCCCATCGTGACAGGCGTTATCGACACCCGCACGGGAAAGGCGCCATTCCGTGAAGGGGAAGCACACGTCCTCACGCCGGGCGGCCAGGTCATCTCACTCCAGGATCTGATCACGACCAACCCGGAAGCCGTTATCGGTGGAAAGGTCACGGCTACTTCGAAATCATTGTTCGGCGAGGTCACTTGGCCCATCGTTTCCAAGAAATTCGATAACTTGAACCCGATTCCGCACCACCTTCATTGGGCCAAGTGGGAAGTGTATGACATCAATTCCTACGATAACCCCGGAGTGAATCCCTCGCATTACCACACCACCGCCATGGGGCTGTATCCGTTTGTCACGAAGGATGATTTCCTCAAGTGCATGAAGGGCTGGGGAGAAGGGGATTACAATGGCGTCCGCCATCTCTCTCCCCATACCATGATGCACATTGACAACGGTTTTGTGATGCCCAACGGCGTGCTTCATTCGCCAACCGACCTTTGCACCCACGAGCTGCACGTGACGATGGATGAGCATTTCCTCGCCGAAGACCGGACGCTCGACGGCCGCATCGGAGCCGCCGATGCCTTTTACGCCTGCCGGGAAGCGGACTACCCGAAGGACAAGCACGAAGACTGGGAGTTCCTGGTGGACACCTTCGACTTCGAAGCGAACCAGGACCCGGACTTCGTGAAGAAGAATGCGCGTCCGGCGATTGCCGCCGAAGAATTCGCAGGCGACGGAGTGGATGCAAAGTGGATTATTTACGGCGATTTCCTCGGCGACCAGAAAGCCTCGATTCTCCGCCTCATCGTCCAGCCCGGTAGCAAGACCACGTTCTGCCCGGAGAGCCCCGCACTGTTCCACACTAATGGCGGAAGCGGCCGGGTCGGGAAACTCGAAGTGCGGTACCACCAGGACATGAAGCTTGGCGAACTCTATCCCGAGATCGGATTCATCACCCAGGCCGCGCTTGATCGCGGCGGTGTCGAAATCAAGAACACGGGAACCGGACCGCTCGTCCTGACCTTCGACTTCCCTCAGAACGCGCATTCCAAGACACCCGGTGTCGCCGTTGCGAGCTAGTTATTTGATTTCGGTCAACTGCCAGGAAATCGCTTCCCCGGAGAGAGTGCCGCAGGTGCCCTACGGCGGGCGCTTTGATATTGATGGAAAGATTTCGCCCAACGCAATCTTCCGTTTGACGCCCACTCCTTTCTTGGAAAGAGTTAGATATGTCAGACCAAAAAAATCTCGTCAACGAAGAGGCCGTTTCCAAACTCCAGGATC
This sequence comes from uncultured Verrucomicrobiae bacterium, assembly GCA_963793435.1. Classification (GTDB taxonomy): domain Bacteria; phylum Verrucomicrobiota; class Verrucomicrobiia; order Verrucomicrobiales; family Akkermansiaceae; genus Luteolibacter. The sequence goes on from CAWCAA010000001.1 coordinate 292,971, forward strand.
TCGTCAAAGCCTCGCCCACGTGCATGTTTGCCACAGGACTTGGAGAAGCACCATTCCATGTGATCCCCATGCGGGTGCAGGAGGCCGATTACGAGGGCGACCTCTGGTTCTTCAGCTCCGCCGACAGCTCCCACAACGCACAGATCAATGCCGATCCGCGCGTTCAGCTCATTTTCACCAACGAGAGCGACATGGAGTATCTCACCGTATTCGGAACCGCATCAATCAGCACGGACAAATCGCAAATCGACAGACTCTGGAATCCCATGGTCGGTGCTTGGTTTGAGGACGGAAAGGACGATCCCAACGTCACCCTAATCCGCGTCCAGCCGACTGTCGCCCACTACTGGGATACGGAAGACGGGAAACTGATCACCATGGCGAAAATCCTCACCCGCGCCGCCACCGGAGCCGATATCAGCACCGGTGTCGAGGGTAGCCTGAATGTCTGATTCAGAGATGAAAGGTTGTACACTTCAGTCGGCAGACCGGTGACTGTCGGCAGTCTGCTGCGAGCCGACGGCATTGGCCCGGAGCGCTGATTTCAGGCGGCGAGTCACCTACGTCACGAAGATTTTTCCATAAAAAATCAGAGCTGGCTGTAGGGCATCGAAAACGTATCTCCATCCTCGATTTTCCCGCTCTCCATCCCTTTGTTAAACCAGCGCATCCGTTGCTCTGATGTCCCGTGGGTGAAAGTATGGGGAACCACGTGACCCTGCTGTTTCTTCTGGATCGCATCGTCGCCGATGGCATTTGCCGCGCGCATGGCTTCCTGAATATCACCTTTTTCAAGATACTCCCGGGAATGCCGCGCCCAGACACCGGCGTAGAAGTCTGCCTGTAACTCCAGGCGGACGGAATATTCGTTGTAGTCCGGTTGACCTCGTTTTGCCGCGACTTTTCCCGAAGTTCCAAGCAGATTTTGAACGTGATGCCCCACCTCATGCGCCACGACATATGCCTGGGCGAAATCGCCGGGCGCGTTGAAAGTCTTCGCCAGCTCATCGTAAAAACTCAGATCGATGTAGATCTTATTGTCGCCCGGGCAGTAGAACGGCCCCATCGCCGCGCTGCCGGTACCGCATGCCGTGCGCGTCTGCCCACGGTAGATCTCCATTTTCGGCTCCTCATATTTCCGCCCGATCCGGCTGAACTCGGATGCCCAGACCTCCTCGGTCACACCCAGCACCTTGCTGACAAAATCAAAACGCTCCTGTTCCTCCGGACTGATTTTCGCAGGCACCGCCGAATTAGGGGCACCGCCAAGAAACATACTCGGATCCACGATCCCCAGCTTCCACAGCACAAGTCCGCCGACCACGGCGATGAGGATGCCTTTGATCCCGAATTTCCTGCCGATCATGCTCAGCAAACCAATTCCCACCCCTCCACGTCCGCCGCCTATCCCACCGGATGACCGCCCACGGGCATCCTCCACGTTTCTACTTCCGCGCCTGTTCTTCAAGTCCATGACACATTTACTATTCCATCTTTTCGCCCCCGGCAAGCTCCCGTTACGCGTCCCCGGCCATGATCGCGGCGGCCACTTCATCCCTCACTGCGGCTCCGCATAGAACTTCAACAATCTCCAAGCCAAACTCCAACGCCGTCCCCGCACCCCGCGAGGTAATGAAAGTCCCATCCGAAACGACGCGTTCGCCGCTGTTTTCCGGAAGCTCGCCGGTCGTGGAAAAATGCGCGGTAAACTTCCGCCCCTCCAGAATTCCCGCGTCGTTCAGCAACAACGGAGCCGCGCAAATCGCCGCGATGAGTTTGTCTTTCCCGGAAAACTCGCGGATCAGACCCAGCACCTTATCGTTTTTCCGCAGCCCCTTCACCGCCGGCCCTCCCGGCAGGAACAACGCGTCGAAATCCGCTCCGGAGACATTTTTCAAAAGCGCGTCCGCTTGGATGCGGATATCGCATTTCCCGGTCACCTCCATTCCGGAAACACCCGCCAGCACCACTTCCACTCCCGCACGCCTCAGCACATCCACCGGCGTAACAGCCTCGATTTCCTCAAATCCGTTCTCCAGAAGACACAAAACTCGTTTCATGCGGAAATCCTTAGCGCGGATTCACTGAAACTTCCAAACGGAACCTACGTTTCACTAAAAAACCCAACTAATGAGAACGATTCTCAAAAATAATTCTTGCTAATGAGAACCTTTCGCAATAAATCCTCCGCCCGCCCGCCAGCCGGGACACATTCCAAAGATGAAAACACAGCAACCATCCACAACGACCACCCTCGCCACCGCCGCCGCAATCTGCATGGCCGCCGCCCAAATGGCTCCCGCCCAGACCTTCCGCGACCGCATCGCCAAGGACGAATCCCTCACCGCATCCGACATCGACGCCTCGTTCACCACCCCGCAGGAACAGATGTGGTACGACCGCTTCAGCTTCGGCTCCTACGGCGAAGCCCACTTCAACACGGGCGACGTCGCTGATAAATTCGACATCCACCGCCTGGTTCTCTTCACCGCATACGAGTTCACCAACCGCTTCCGCTTCGTCTCCGAAGTGGAGCTGGAGCACCTCTACTCCAACGATCCCGGCACCGATATCGAATGGGAACTCGAGCAAGCCTACTTCGAGCTGGATCTCGGCAACGACTACCACCTCCAGGCCGGCGCCTTCCTCGTCCCCATCGGCATCACCAACGAAATCCACGAGCCCACCACCTTCTACGGGGTAGAGCGCAACCGCGTCGAAACCGAAATCATCCCCTCAACCTGGACGGAATACGGTTTCCTCCTCCGGAAAAATTACGACAACGGCCTCCAGTGGGATCTCGCCGTCCACCGCGGACTCAAAGTCGAAAAGGGAGATATCAATCTCAACGGCCCCGATCTCCGCAACGGTCGCCAGAAAACCGACAGCTTCAACGGCAGTGCCGTCACCGCCCGCGTGAAATACACCGGCATCACCGGTCTCGAGCTTGCAGCCGCCATCCAATACCAGGACGACATCTCCCGTGGCTCCGAGGAAAACAGCGCCATCCTCACCTCCGCCCACTTCATCTACTCCTGCGGCGGCTTCGGCCTGCGCGGCCTAGCGGCGAACTGGAACATCGATGGCGACACCGCAGTCAACGGTGTCACCGTTAACGGAAAAGACATCGACAACCAGTACGGCGCCTACATCGAGCCCTCCTACAAGTGGAGCTTCGACAACGGCACCGCGCTCGGAGTGTTCTCTCGCGCCCTCTATTTCGAAAACGAGGACGCACCCGACGGCCAGGCGGAATACCAGGTCGGCCTGAACTTCTGGCCTACGGAAAACACCGTCATCAAAGCCGACTACGTCCGCGAAGACCGCGCCAATGGCAAAGGAAACCAGGACGTTTACAACTTCGGGGTTGGCTGCGCGTTTTAATAAGCGAAAGTAGGGGCGATCTTCGGTCGCCCCTGCTTCTTATCCCATGAAATCCCTCCTCCGCATCCTCTTTCTCACGCTCGCCCTGGCAGCCTGCGCACACGCCGAGGAACGCGTTTACAAACAGCCATCCGAATTCATCAAATCCGCCTTCGGAGGAAAAATCCCACCCACCTCCGTCCTCAGCCTCTCCGGGGACATGAAATCCCGCGCCAAAGCAATCATGGCGCACAAATACGGAGAATCCCGCGTTCGTTTCTGGAAACAGGGAAACCGCAGCGTCTGGATACTCGAGGAAATCGGAAAAACCCAACCCATCACCACCGGGTTCCTCATCGAAAACGGACGCATCAAATCCGTGGAAATCCTCATCTACCGTGAAAGCCACGGCTGGGAAGTCAGCAAACCGTTTTTTACCAAACAATTCTCCAACGCCTCGCTCAAAAACGGCGACCAACTCTCCGCCGGCATACGCAACGTCGCCGGAGCCACCCTTTCCGTCCGCGCCGTAACCAAGCTCGCCCGCCTAGCCCTCTACTTCGACTCCATCACCTGACCCCGTGGCCACCCCCCGCAAAACAAAACGGTGGAGTCGCGTGATCCACCGCTGGTCAGGCCTCTTTCTCCTGTTGCCACTCACCATCGCCTGTCTTACCGGCCTCATCCTCAACCACACGGTCGATCTCGATCTCAGCAACCGCCACGTCACCGCCAATTGGATACAGGCTCGCTACGGCATGACCCTCGGTGGAAAACCAGAAGCCTACGGCCTCGACGGGAAAGCTTACGCGGCCACATGGGACGGGAAAACGTTCCACCGGAAAAACATCATTTCCGATACCTCCCCGCTCGTTGGAGCCGTTCCCCTCCGCGATGGAACTGCGGTCGTCACCTCCTCCGCCGTCCACTACTTCGGTCTCGACGGAGAACTTATCGAAACCCTCGATTCCCTTACGCTGCCAGCCACGCCAATCTCAAAAGCGGGCCGCACCGGCAACCTCACCCTCGTCCTCGAAACCGCCTCGGGCACTTTCACCAGTGACGAGAACCTCCTCGATTTCACGGAATCACCTGCCGATCAGGAAACCAACTGGTCAACGAAAGCAACACCTACCGATGCCGACAGGAAAACCTGGAAAACCACCTTCTCCGGCAATGGCATCCCGCTCGACCGCCTCATCCTGGATCTCCATTCCGGGCGCTTCTTCGGCACCATAGGGAAATGGATTTACGACCTCACCGTCATCGGTGTCCTCCTCCTCTCCGCCACCGGCCTCATCCTGTTTTTCCGCCCACGCCGCCGCAACAAATGAACCGCCGCCACGCGATCACCCTCCTCGGAGCCGCAGCTCTCACCGGGTGCCGCCGCCGCGCCCCCCTCCAAACTTTTTCCACCATCGCCTTCGGCACCAACGTCCATTTCCAGACCCACGGAATCCCCGAACCGTCATTCAAAGACATCTCCGAAAAATGTTCCCTGCGACTGCGGGTGATCGAATCCCTTTTCAGCCTCTACGATCCCGACTCGGCAATCAGTCGCCTGAACCGGGATGGAAAACTGGAGAACCCCCATCCGGAATTCCTCAGACTTGTCCGCCTCGCACTCGACCTAGGTGCGAAAACCAAAGGCATCTTCGATATCACCGTCCAGCCCCTGTGGGACTGGCGGCAGAAATGGAAGAATGCGGATCTGGAAAAAAGGCAAACCATGTCCGGAGTCCCGTGGAACAGAGCCCTCGCCCTCGTAGATTACCGCGAAGTAACCGCAAACGAAGATAGCATCACATTCGGGAAAAAAGGCATGGCCATCACTCTGAACGCCATCTCCCAAGGCTATGCCACCGACCAAATTATCTCCCTCCTTAAAAGAAACGGCGTATCCAACGCCCTCGTGAACATCGGCGAATACGCAGCCCTCGGCTTCGCACCCGACGGGAAACCATGGAGCGTAGAGCTCACCGCCACCGGGGAACGCATCGTCCTCCCCCCTGCCCGCGCCCTCGCCGTTTCCGCAGGCAGCGGCCACACCTTCGATCCCGATGGCCGGTTCCACCACATCTTCCGCCCTTCCGACGGCACAAACACCCGCCCCAAAACCTCCATCATAGTCACCGCCCCAACCGCCACCATCGCCGACGCGCTCTCCACCACCTTAGCAATCGCCACCGAAACCGAACGTGCAGCCATCCTTGCAAAATTCCCTCAAGGCGACTTCAGGGAAATCAAATGAACCAACGGCATGGGCACGGAGCGCCGCCTTCAGGCGGCGAGTCCTCAGGCGGAAAATCAAACCAGCCCCACCGCCTTCTTCACCCGGTCCAGCACCTTCGCCGATTCCTCACGCGCCCTCTCCGCGCCTTTTGCCAGCACCTCATCGACATATCCCGGCTCCGCAACAATCTCCTCCCGCCTAGCCCGCATCGGCGCAAAGTAATCCCAGTAAGCCTCTGCCAACCTCTTCTTGAAATCACCATATCCAAAGCCACCGCTCTCATGATCCGCGATCATCTGCGCCAGCTCCGCCTCACCAGCGAATAGCTTGTAGAGAGCGATCACCGTAGAATCCTCCGTCGGCTTGGGATCCTCCACTGGCGTCGAATCTGTTTTGATTTTCATCACCAGCTTTTTCATCGGCTTTTCCTGCCCGAAGATCGGCAACGTGTTACTATAACTCTTGCTCATCTTCCGCCCGTCCGTCCCGATAACCAACTCGGTCTCCGCCTTGATGATCGCATCCGGCATCACCGCCGTCCCCTCCCCATAAGTCTCATTCAGCTTCGTCGCCAGGCTCCGCGTCACCTCCAGATGCTGCTTCTGATCCTTTCCCACCGGCACCTTGTTGGAATCATAGAGCAAAATATCCGCCGCCATCAGCACCGGATAGGCAAACAACGCATGGTTGGGAGAAATCCCCTGGGCCACCTTATCCTTATAAGAGTGGCATTTGTTCAAAAGCGGCATCGGGCAAACCGTCGATAAAATCCAAGCCAGCTCATTCACCTCCGGCACCGCACTCTGCCGGAAAAACACCGACTTCTCCGGATCCAACCCACACGCCAAAAAATCAATCGCCAGCTCCCTCACATTCTCACGCAACGCAGCACCATCCCGCCCCGAAGTCATCGCATGATAATCCGCGATGAAATAAAAGCACTCCCCCTGCCCCTGCAGCTCCACCGCCGGCTTCATCGCCCCGAAATAATTTCCCACATGCAGTTTCCCGCTCGGCTGCAATCCCGTCAAAATCCTCATGCCCGAACCATGCCGCCACCCCCTCCCCCCGGTCAAGCAAAGTGAAGTGGGGGCGATCTTCGGTCGCCCCCCTTTCTTCAATTTGAGGTTTAAAGTTTAAAATTTAAAGTTTAGAACCAGCGCCATGCGCATCCTCATCACCGGCGGAGCCGGCTTCCTCGGCTCCCATCTCTGCCAACGTCTCCTTAACGAAGGCAACGACGTCATCTGCCTCGACAACTATTTCACCGGCCGGAAAAGAAACGTCGCCCACCTCCTCAAAAACCCCAACTTCGAACTCGTCCGCCACGATGTTTGCGAGCCCTTCATGTTCGAGGTGGATCGCATCTACAACCTCGCCTGCCCCGCCTCCCCCCCGCACTACCAGCACAACCCCATCAAGACCACCAAGACCTCCGTCCTCGGAGCCATGCACTCCCTCGGCCTCGCCAAACGCACCGGAGCACGCGTCTTCCAAGCCTCCACCTCGGAAGTTTACGGCGATCCGGAAATCCATCCCCAGCCGGAATCTTACAAGGGTTCCGTCAACCCCATCGGCATTCGCGCCTGCTACGACGAGGGAAAACGCGTCGCCGAAACCCTCTTCTTTGACTACCACCGCCAGCACGGAGTCGAGATCCGCGTAGTCCGCATCTTCAACACCTACGGCCCCAACATGCTCCCCGACGATGGTCGGGTCGTCTCCAACTTCATCGTCCAGGCACTCAAAGGCGAAGACCTCACCATCTACGGCGACGGCACCCAGACCCGCTCCTTCTGCTACTGCGACGATCTCATCGAAGGCTTCACCCGCCTCATGGAAAAGGACGGGATCACCGGCCCCGTGAACATCGGAAACCCCGGCGAGTTCACCATGCTCGAACTGGCCGAACTCGTCCTCAAAAAGGTCGGCGGAAAATCCAAGCTCACCTTCCACCCCCTCCCCGGAGACGATCCAAAGCAGCGCCGCCCAGACATCACCCTCGCCCAATCCGAACTAGGCTGGGAGCCAAAAGTGAAACTCGAAGACGGCCTGGACCCCACAATCTCCTACTTCCGCAACCTCCTAGCCGAAGGTTAACCAAAGTGGGGGCGATCTTCGGTCGCCCCTCTTCTCTTCCTCTTCCTTGAGATTTAAAGTTTAGAATTTAAAGTTTAAAACCACCTCGGCTCATTCCCAGCCTTCCACTTGATATTGCACCCGCTGCTCGGCACCCCCTTCTTCGGCACCTCCCCTGCAAGCATCTTCCCGATCGCGGCCCGAAGATCGTCCCCCGTAGCCTCCCCCCGCCCCGGTCTGCTCTCATCAAACTGTCCCGCATAAACCATCCTGCCCTCGGCATCGAACAGGAAAAAGTCCGGCGTGCAAGCCGCTCCGTAGGATTTCGCAACCATCTGCGTCCTATCGATCAGATACGGGAAATCCCAGCCGCTTTCCTTTGCAAAATCCTTCATAGCCTCCGGGCCGTCCTGTGGATATTTTTCCAGATCATTCGAATTGATCACCACGGTATCCACCCCCTTTTCGGAAGCCTCCTTCGCCAGCTCCCCCAGCTCCTTCGCCAGATGGATCACGAAAGGGCAGTGGTTGCAGGCGAAAACCACCACCGTTCCCTCTTTCCCCGCCACATCCCTCAGGGAATGCTCCTTCCGCCAGGCATCCGGCAACGAAAACCCCGGGGCATTGTCCCCGTACTTCAATTCAAACGTAGATAAAACTTCCGACATACACAATTGTTAGAGCCGCTCAAAAAAATCCGCAACCTCCGTCTTCCTCTTCCTTGAGGTTTAAAGTTTAAAATTTAAAGTTTCAGGTGTAACCAGTGTCGTGCTCACCCCGGAAGAAAAAGCCCGCTACTCCCGCCACCTCCTCATCCCCGGTGTAGGGGAGGAAGGCCAGCTCCGCCTGAAAAACGCCGCCGTCCTCCTCATCGGCACCGGCGGCCTCGGCTCCCCCGCCGCCCTGTATCTGGCCGCCGCCGGAGTTGGCCGTCTCGGCCTAATCGATCCGGATACCGTCGATCTCTCCAACCTCCAGCGCCAGCTCCTCCACACCGACGCCACCATTGGAAAATCAAAACTGGAGAGTGCCGCCATCCGCCTCCGCGAGACCAACCCCCACATCACTCTCGACCTCCACCCCGTCCGCTTCATCCCGGAAAACGCAATTTCCATCGCGGAAAATTACGACCTCATCCTGGACGGCTCCGACAATTTCCCCACCCGCTTTTTAGCAAACGACACCGCCTTCTTTCTAAAAAAGCCCCTCATCTACGGAGCCATCCATCGCTTCGACGGCCAGATGACAGTCTTCGCCCCCCACCTCGGCAGCCCCTGCTACCGCTGCCTCCTCCCGGAAACCCCGGCTCCGGGAGCCGTTCCCTCCTGCAACGAAGCCGGTGTCCTCGGAGTCCTCCCCGGCATCATAGGCTCCCTCCAGGCCATGGAAACCATCAAGCTAATCCTCGGCACCGGCCAGCCACCGCTGGGAAAAATCCTCATCTACGATGCTCTCGCCACAACCTTCCGTTCCCTGAAACTCCCCCACGATCCCACTTGCCGTCTCTGCGGGAAAACCCCCACCATCACCTCCGTAAACAATCCCGAAACCAGCGCAGATCCCACCTGCCAAATCGCCGATCCCAATATGCAAACCATCACCGCAGAAGAACTCAAAGCCCGCCTCGGCTCCGGCGATCTCAACGCCCTCCTCCTAGACGTCCGCGAAAAAGACGAATGGCAAATCGCCAACATCCCCCAAGCAAAACTCGTCCCCCTCCAGACCATTCCCGCATACGCCCCCAACCTCCCCAAGGACACCCAAATCATCATCCACTGCAAATCCGGCATGCGCTCCGCCAAAGCCTGCGAATACCTCACCTCCCTAGGCTTCGAGAACGTCGTGAACGTCGAAGGCGGCATGGACGCCTTCCAGAAACTTTAAATTCTAAACTTTAATCCGCCGCGGCGGATCAAGGAAGAGCTTGGAGTCAGGACATTCCTGTCCTGACTAATCCCGGTTCCCCGGAGTTTGACACGGATCGTGTTTACCGGCATCTTCCCCTCGTGAACATCATCCTCACTCCCGAGCTTGAAAAAGCTGTTTCTGAAAAAATCAGACACGGGGACTACGCCGATGAAAGCGAGTTCGTCTGCGAGATACTAAGCAAATCCCTCGCCCGGCATGAGCAGGAAATAGCCACGCTAAAAGAGGAACTCCGAGTGGGAATCGATCAACTGGATCGAGGTGAAGGCATCCATCTTGAATCCAGGGAACACTTCCTCTCGCTCGTTCGCGCCCGGTGATGGAACTCGTAATTTCCCCCGCCGCTCTTGATGACATTCGATCCATCGGAAAATATTCAACCCGCAAATGGAGTGAGAAACAGGCGGATATCTACGTGGCTAAGATCTATTCAGGCTTCGAGTTCATCCAAGGAAACCCTACCCATCATTCCCTTCGCAGAGTTCCAGTTTGCGGTTGCTGCTTCCTCCGCGTGGAGAGCCACCTGATCTTTTTCCGTGATTCGGAAACAAGCGTCGAAATCGTCCGCATCCTCCACAGCTCCATGGATTTCGAGCGTCACCTCCCATCATAGAACCAGGCGTTTCCGAATTTCGCTTCCATTCCCCGTCAATCAAGTCCATTGGCAGCACAGAGTCTTCCTCTTACTCTTACTCTTCCTTGAGGTTTAAAGTTTAAAATTTAAAGTTTCCGTGTCCACCCTCCTCTCCGCCAACGAAATCCGCCTCGCCTACTCCTACCAGAACCTCCTCGACGGCGTCACCCTCGCCGTCGCCGCAGGTGAAAAAGTCGGCCTTGTCGGGCGCAACGGCTGCGGAAAAACCTCTCTCCTGAAAATCCTCACCGGCGAGTCCCAACCGGATTCCGGCGACATCGCCCTCCGAAAAAGCATCCGCACCGGCTACCTACCCCAGGAATTCGAGCTCGATCCGGAACTCTCAGTCCACGAAAACATCGCACTTGGAGCCGCCGATATCGTAGAGGCCATGACCCGCTACGAAAATGGCGACGGCACCGAAACCGAACTCCAGGGCTTCCTCGAACTCCTCGACCATACCGATGGCTGGAACCTCGATTCCCGCATCCTCTCCCTCTCCAACGCCCTCGGCACCCCGCCGCTCGAATCCCCGACAGGCCCGCTCTCCGGGGGCGAAAAGCGTCGCGTCGCCCTCTGCCGCGCCCTCGCCTGCCAGCCGGATCTTCTACTTCTCGACGAGCCGACCAACCACCTCGACGCCGAATCCATCCGCTGGCTGGAGGACGCCCTGAAAAACTTCGCCGGAGCCGTCATCTTCGTCACCCACGACCGCTACTTCCTCGACGTCATCGCCACCCGCATCATCGAGATCGATGGCGGAAAAGCCTACTCCCACCCCGGCAACTACACCGCCTTCCTGGAGTCCAAAGCCATCCGCCAACAGATCGCCAGCAACAACGAACAGAAGCGCCAGAAATTCCTGAAATCGGAGCTCGAATGGGTGCGCGCCGGAGTCAAAGCCCGCGGCACGAAACAACAAAGCCGCCTCGATGCCTTCTACGAAGTGGAAGGCCAGGAAGCCCCTCCCGAAGAGCGTGAGATGGATCTCCTCCTCCCGCCTGCCTCCGATCTCGGAAACGTCGTCATCGAACTCGAAAAAGCGGGAATCAACTTCGGCACCGAAAAAAATCCACGCTGGCTTTTCCGCAACCTCGATCTCTCCATCCGCCCCGGCACCTGCACCGGCATCGTCGGCAAAAACGGAGTAGGGAAATCCACTCTCCTGAAAATCTGCCTCGACCAGCTCCAGCCCACCGAAGGCTCCGCCGTCCTCGGAAAACGGGTCAAAATCAACTACATCGACCAAAACCGCATGGTTCTGGACGGGACCGGTTCACTCCTCGACGAAGTCGCGGACGGAAACGAGAAAGTCCAGTTCGGCAACGAAAGCATCGGAGCGCGCGCCTACCTCCGCCGCTTCCTCTTCGCAAACGACCGCATCAACGAGCGCGTCGATCTCCTCTCCGGAGGCGAACGCGCAAGGCTCATGCTCGCCAAAGTCCTCAAAACCGGCGGCAACCTCATCGTCCTCGACGAGCCCACCAACGACCTCGACCTCCCCTCCCTCCGCATGCTTGAGGAAGCCCTCTCATCCTTCGGCGGCAGCATCCTCTGCGTCTCCCATGACCGGTATTTCCTCGACCGAATCTGCGACCAGATCATCGCCTTCGAGGAAGACGGCATCCACGTCACCCCGGGAAATTATTCCTACTATCTGGAGAAACGCCAGCAACGTGAAGCCGCCATAAAAAACGAAGCAAAAGCCTACAAAGCTCTCAAGCCCACCGCTCAAAAACCGACGGAAAAGCCCCGCAAGCTTTCCCAAAAAGAACGCGCCGAACTCGACGGCATGGAAGACCGCATCTTCGCCGCCGAGGACGAGGTCTCCACCATCGAGACCCGCATGAACGACGCCGATTTCCAGCTCAACAGCTACGAGCAGATCCCCGCAGAAATGGAAAAACTGGAAGCCGCCCGCGCCGCCACCACCGCCCTTTACGAGCGCTGGGAAAACCTCCAAGCCATCGCGGATTCGGAATGAAAGCTACTATCATTTTGCAAGTTGCCTGAGTCATCTCTGTCAGGCATATTGATTGCATGACCATCACCTTGCCAGATGATCCGGCACTGCATGACTTCACAGAGGAGGACATCCTCCTTGATCTGGCGTGCGCACTTTTTGCAGCAGGTCGAATTTCGCGTCCCATCGCCGCCCGCATGGCTGGGCTGGAGTTGCATGAGATGGATGGCGAACTCCATCGTCGCAGAATATCCGGATTCACTGAAGAAACTCTGGATGAAGATATGGATGCCCTGAAAGACCTTTTCCCAAGGTGATTGTCGTCGCCGACACCTCGGTGATTCTGAACCTGTGTCTCGTCGGGCAGGAGCATCTGTTGCAGCACCTCTTCGGAGAAATCCTATGTCCGACGCTTGTATGCGCGGAGTTTAAAAGGCTCACGGAATCTGATCCGAGATTTCCAGGCTTGGTTTTTCCCGATTTCATCAAAGTCATCCCCGCCAAGGGTATCCAACCCGAACTTCTCCTGAACCACAAAATCCACGCCGGAGAGATCGAGGCGATTTCATTGGCTTTGAACGCAAACGCGCAGGCACTCCTCATCGACGAACGCGCGGGACGGAAAGCAGCCTCGGCTCAGGGACTTCGATGCATTGGAATCCTAGGCATCCTGCTCCAAGCCAAATTCCTGGGCTTCATCGAAGCGATCTCTCCTCTGATCAGCGAACTTATGGCACGCGGCCGGTTTCGGATCGCTCCGGGATTGGTTGAAAAGATCCTGGAAGCAGCAGGTGAAAACTGAACCACCGGAAAAGCCCCGCCGAAATGGAAAAGCTTGAATCCGCCCACGCTACCACCACCGCCCTCTACGAGCGCTGGAAAGAACTCCAGGCCATCGCCGACTCAGAGTAAGGAGGGGGGATCATTCCTGTCCCCCGGCAACCCAAGCAATATGTAAAAGGGTTCGGTGTACCCCCTTCTCCATTCTTATCCGGCGGAAGGATTCCGCCGCTCCTTGCCGGAAAGCCGCGCTTTCAGCCGGCTTTTTCCACGGTCAAACAAAACCATTATCGACGCCATCCGTGTTTCGTCTGGCGTTCCAATCCCGGATTTCGAATATTTACATAAACCCGCTTTCCCAATGACTGATTTTACACTAACCAAAATTCCACAAATCTTCGCAGCCACAGCACTCATGCTGTGCAGTGTCCTACAGACCTCGTGCAGGGAATGGGATGGCGGCACCAGGTATATGAGACAGGAACGCCAGATGCTGGAACCCGCCGAAACCGCCGATGAGTGGATTGCGCGCCTGGAGCTGGATCTGAAAAACCAGAGCTACTCCTCCGATCTGCTCTCCACACTTTACGCCGAGCTGCCCCCGATGGATCAATGGCCCGCAGTCTGTGTGGAGCTGGACAAAATCGCTCTGGACGATTCCCGAATTGCCAAGCTCCTCCGAAACGCATCCATGGCCGGAGAGGAAAAAAACGTCTCTGAAAAGCTCCTCATATTCAGCGCCCTTCTTCAAAAAAACGATGCCGACGTGGAGCCGGGAATCCGAAATCTGATCATGGTCAACGAAATCCGCGAGTATAGGCGGGATGAAGCTCTAAGCATCCTCCTCATGGCCAGCAAAGACCGTGGGGCGACGTTGGATTGGCTTAGGGAAAACAAACCGGAAATTTTGGAGAAACGTGAAAACACACATTCCTCTGAAAAAGACAAACCGGCGAAGTGGGAGAAAGCACTCGCCGAAAACGAAGTCGATGAGGGCATCGCACTCCTGGAAGCGGCGATTGCTGCGGAACCGGATCGGGATGAGAAGTCCGAACTCTACCACAAGCTGATCCGCATCGCCTTGGTTCTCGATCGCATGCCGCTCGCCATTACCGCGACCCGCGCGCTGACGGACAACCTGATGGCAGAGCTGAAGGGAGACGGAAGTGCCTCATCCTACCGGTATAAAATGGTTTTCACCGCTCCCGCCGCACAAAATGACTGGCAGTATATTGTCGATACCTTTCGCAAGGTGACCGCCCTCCAAAAAAAGGATGGATCCTCACATTCCTACGATTTCGGCAAAACGGATCAAGCCTATGCCACCTACCTGACCGCTATTCACAAGCTCGGTGATACCGGGGTGTTCTTCAGGGAAATCGAAAAAGCCCAGCTCGCCTCAAAGCACGATCCTGAAAATTTCCTCAAGCTGCTCGCCGAAATCACCGCTGACCGCACGCCATTGGGAATCTTCTACCTGGAACACCTCAAGGTCTCCGGTGAGAACGAAAAGGCCTTGGACTACGCGCTCCATCTGCTGGCCAGGAATCAGGGAACCGATGCCTTTTACAAATACCTCGTCGATCTCGACATCGCCCGAGCGAAAACCTTCATCGTATCCCTCCACGAATACGATCCGTTCGAGGAGCGCCCCCTCATCTGGTTGGCTGAAATTTCCCGGAAAGAGGGCGATCTCGAAAACGCGCGGGAATTGATAGACTCGGCCATCGCCCTCGATCCATCCGATGGCGACCACGGGAAGGACACCCGCATGTTCTGCTACGAAATCCTCGCACGCATCCACGAGGACTCGGGAAATGCCGGGGAGGCGGCCACCTTCCGCTCCATCGTCGATTCCATCCGCCAGGGGGAGGCCGCGGATGATTTCCTCCACGCCGGACTGATCAAGGAGGCAACCGACCGCTACAAAGAAGCCCTCGGACAGTTTGCGGACGCCTACTGCCTGCAATCCCGCCTCGCGATGACCCTTGCCAAGCAGGGCAGGTTCGATGAAGCCGTCGTCCATTTTAAAAAAGCTTTCGAGCTGATGCCCGTCAGCTTCGGCCCCCGCGAGAGCCACTGCTTCGGCTGCGAGGGGCTTTTCAGGGATCCGCGCGTGATCGAAATCGCCCTGCCGGTGCTCGCCGCGTTCGAAAAAGAAAATCCGGAAAACGCACGTGCCCCGTACCTACTGGGTCTCATGCTTTCCGAAAAAGACGAGAAAGGACAGGCCACTCTGGCCTACCGCCGTGCCTTGGAAATCGATCCGGATTATTACAATGCAGCACTGAAACTGCTCAGACTCCTTGAGGCCGATCCCACGGACTTTTCCAAAGCTGAAAAACTGCGCGGCGAAATTTTTGCAATCGCCCCGTATCCGGAAAAAGCCAGATACGTGCCTAACCCTTCCGAACTCGGAACGTATTGGAAGTTCACAGCAGACTTTCCGCCATCTCCCCTGGATCTTCCGGCCATTCCTTTCGGATCTCCACGGGAGCATGGGAAAAACGTACGCCAGTATGTGGAAACTGAACGCTACTCGATGTATCACGGCCTGAGAAAGCATCAGGCTCTGGATGGCTTGTCTCCTTCCGAACTCCGCCGTGCAAACGGCTTTCTGAACAATCTCGACGATATCGATTGAACCGCCAGAATATCGGCATGATTCATGCTTCATCGCGCTTCGCATGAATCCTACTCATACCGAAAATCCGAAAGGGCTAGTCCCCACGTCCACCCTGAAACGCTGGACTGCGACCGCCGCCGTCCTAGCCGCCACCTCGCTCCCGCTCTTCTCCCAAGAGGAGGCGGCACCCGGTTTCGATACCGGCAACACCGCCTTCATGTTCATCTGCAGCGTGCTGGTTCTGCTGATGACACTCCCCGGACTCGCGCTGTTTTACGGCGGCCTGGTCCGCTCGAAAAACGTCCTCTCCCTCCTCGTTCAATGTCTCGCCATGGCGGGCGTGATGAGCTTGCTCTGGGTGATATACGGATACTCCTTCGCCACCACGGACGGAAATTCATTCATTGGAAATGCCTCGAAAATTTTCCTCAAAGGCGTGACACCGGATAGCGATGCGGGCGGCTACCCGGAGACGATTTTCGTAATGTTTCAGATGACCTTCGCCATCATCACCCCCGCCCTGATCATCGGTGCCTTTGCGGAACGGATCAAATTCGGCGCGGTCATGGTCTTCAGCATCATCTGGTTCACCATTTCCTACCTGCCCATCTGGCACATGGCATGGAACGGCGGCGGGCTTTTCCACCAATTCAGCGTCCTCGATTTCGCCGGTGGCACCGTCGTCCACATCAATGCGGCCGTCGCCGGTCTGGTCGGCTGCCTCATGGTCGGCCCACGCAGGGGCTTCCAGAAAGTCCAGCTCACCCCGCACAACGTCCCTCTCGTTATCATCGGTGCGTGCCTCCTTTGGGTCGGCTGGTTCGGATTTAACGCAGGCTCGGAACTCGCGGCGGACGGTACCGCCGGCATGGCGATGCTTGTCACCCAGATTGCTTGCGCCACTGCGGTGGTCGTCTGGATCACTATTGAAAAAATGCTCACCGGCGTCGTCACCGCAGTCGGTGCAGCCACGGGAGCGGTCGCAGGCCTCGTCGCCATCACCCCTGCATCCGGCACCGCTGGCATTCCCGGTGCGCTCTGCATCGGCGCGGTTTCCGCCATCCTTTGCTACGTTTTCGCCATCAAGATGAAACACAAGTTCGGCTACGACGACTCGCTCGACGTCTTCGGAGTCCACGGAATCGGAGGCATCGTCGGTGCCATCCTCACCGGCGTGTTCTGCTTCGAGAGCATGGGCGGCTCCGGTGCCTACAACGACGAGATCACTATGGCATCGCAAGTCTGGGGACAAACCGTTTCCGTCCTCATCACCATTGGCTGGAGCGCAGTCGCCGCACTCATCGCATTCGGCATCGCCAAGGTCACCGTCGGCCTGCGGGTGGATGAGAAAACGGAAGAAAGCGGCCTCGACCAGACCACCCACGGGGAAAGCGCCTACAATGATCTCCACGGCTGATACTGTCACTTGATCGGAAAATTCCAAAGGCCGGGCTTCGCACGAAGTCCGGCCTTTTTTACAGTCCATCGGACGCCGCACGAGGGCTGGCCGGTTTCCCATCGGGAATATTGCTGATCCGGCGGAGCAAAGGAATCCGCTTCCACAACAAGACCGCCAGCCCGACCCCGGCGAAGTTTTGCAAGACATCCGTCCAGTCGTCCCAGCCGCCAAGGTGATCCGTGAGCTCCGGAATCAGTTCTGCCAAAACGGCAAGGGCGAGGGGGACGCGCCACTGGTTGCCACGGCCTGTTAAAAAGAGCACCATCAGCGTAATGCCGATGAACAGCCCTGCGTGGGCGACCGGGAGACGCTTGTCCACCGTCCGCAGGGCTTTGTGAAGGGCACTTGAGCTACGGACCTCCGGTTCCGGCTTCGGTTCTGCCGCCGGAGGGGTTACCGGCTCCGGAGCGGGTGTCACGACGACGGGATCTTCCCGCACTGGCGGCGCGGGATCCACAGCTACTGGCGGAGGAATCACTGCCGGTTCAGGCTCTGGCGGCGGAGGTGGTGGGGGCGCATCGGTTTTCCCTATCTCGAAATTTCCGACCACCGGGTGGAGCATTCCCTTGGTTTGCGGGAAAACGAAAAACCAGGATACCGCCACCACCGCAACCCCGGCTGACAGTGATCTCCACCACGGGGGAGCGCCCGGATGGCATCGCATCAGCAGGGCCACGAAGAGAACCCAGCCCGCCAGCGAGGCAGTCGTCGCAGCCGGAACCCACCCCCTGTTCCGCACGGCGGTGATGGACAGATCCCTGATCTCCAGCAGGCCGCTGTCCCCGAGCATGGAAATCTCCAGCCCGCTGTCCGTCATGTCATCGGTGAGCTTGAAAACCGACTCACAGTGGTGCCAGCCACGGCTGCCCCCACCGCCGGTGATCCCGAAGTCCGGCGGGTGCATGGCGTTTCCGGCAGCATCTTTCATCATCGTCACGAAACGGGCATGCGTGTAGCCCTCCCGCCCGGTGACCACATCCTCCCAGCGCGCCTTGCAGCGGATGTGGATATTCGCCACATCCTCCAGCGGGCCGAACCAGATCTGAATGGATGGCAGCTTTTCCGGACGATCCTCGCGTTGCAGTCGCAGCATGGGTTTTCCGTTTTCTTCCACCACCTCATACTGGCAGTAAGGGTGCGCGACCCATCCGACCAGCGGGGTCGCGAGCTTCATCTCCGGTAAAGCATCCGGAACCGCCTCAAAGCGCCAGTGCCAGATGGAAAGCGTGGCCACGACCAGCACGAGGGCGGCGGCGGAAAATTTAAGGGCGCGGATCACTTCACCGATGGCAACAGAGGAGGAGGCGGGAGGAAATCAAAAACAGAGGAACCACGTTGGTTCGAACACGTGATAAATCTCGCTGGATCTGCGAGTATTGAGGTGGCAGTATCTGCCCGGATGGAAAACCCCACTACAAACGTTCACAAGATTAACTCTCGTGGACAGAATACCCGTAAGAATTTCGGGACACCTGTGTCGCGCAAACGTGGAGAATCAAACTTCATGCGTGCTTTTGAGCGGGCGTACTTTGCTCGACATCGCGTAAAAGGGGTGGCTGCGGGTGAGTTTTCCCTGGCGGGTTTTGGTGTGGCAGATTTGGTTTGGATTGGATGGCAGCCCGACCTGACTGCTGAGGACTTCACGGCGCTTGCCATTGAGAAGGCGCTTCAAAAAAGGCTTCTTCACGCATTTGAGGGCAAGCTCAAGGACTGGAGGCGTGCTCTCCAGCAAGCGTTCCGCTACCGCTATTTCGCCGACAAAGCAATCGTCGTGATGCCGCTCGAAAATGCGAGTGCGGCTCTGGCTAATCTTGATGCGTTTCGACATTCGTCGGTGGGTTTTTGGACTTTCGATGTGGCGACAGCTACGATTCGTGAGCACTACACGCCGACCCGGGTGCGGGCGTTTAGTAAGGAGGCGAAGGAGAGGGCCATCCGGTCGTTGAGTTCAAAAATCAATCTCCGCCAATTCGGCAAATAGCTTAAGTCCCTCTTTCAAAGAGTAGAGGTGGTCTCCGTTTGATCTTCCCATCAGGCGCATTCCCGGAGAGAAGTTGATCTGTTCGTATTGTTGGCTGGCCGTCTCAATCCATTGGCGGCAGTCGGACAGTTCTGGAGATGACCCGTTTGATGAGAAACTGGAGATAGATTCCCAAGTTTGTAGTATTTCATAAACCTGCGAATCTGGCAGCGAACCTTTTTCCAGCTCGTAGAATTGATCCGTTTCCAATCCGTTGAGAATTTCTGGGAATCGTCCCCTCAATAACCCCAGCTCATCAAACTTGATGGAGTTAAGCAACCGGGTTGATAGATAGCGGTAGGCAGGTCGTCGCCCTCCGGGAGTGGGCGGCGAAAATCTGTCGAGTGAAAAAACCTTCTGGGTATTGAACCAGCCGGTGGCACCTGCGGAGCCTCCCGCTGCTGACAGAAATGGGGTTAGAATATCCGAGTAGCCGTTAACTACTTTGAATCCGTTCAAAGCCAAGGAATGGTTCATCAGCATCCAACCCGCGAATGTCCGAGGATCGACAAGCTCGGGGGCGATTCCCGAAGTAGTATTGTGAACCAACAAATAGAAACCGTCGGGTGAGTCATCCAGGATTGTGATCTCTGCGAGAAATTCCTCCAATGCGCGCTTATCCTGAAGTGTCTCCGCGTCCATGGCGAGTGTGACATAAAGCGGGCGCTCATCGCCCACCTCGCTCCAGACAAGTCGGGCGTTTCTGACGAAGTTTTTGGCGATCACAGCCTCGCTGGAATTGAATCGCTGCCGAATGACAATACCGGGAGCGATTGCTGCGGTTACAGGCATCACTGCCTGGAAGCGCAGGCACTTTTCAAGATCAGCACGAACCAGCGTCTCTGATTCCAGATTGGATCTCCGACGTGCCTCGAAATAGGAGTAGTCATCAGACACGAGTTTACCCATACGGCAGTCTGGATCATGGGCTAGAATGGACGCATACCACTGGGGATCAAACAGACGGTCAGCATCCGGGAAGTCGGACTCCATTTGCTCCATGAGTGCGACAGCCCGATCACGGGCAAAGTCTTTCGGGCTGATGATAGTGCCTTGGATATAGCCAGCGGCGAGGCCGGCGATGATACGGTCATTTTCACCGCTTCCGGTTCCGTAACCTTGTTGAGCGTATAGTTTCATTGTTCAGATTTCGGTTTGGGCGATGAGCCAGTCAAGATTTGCGGGACGGAGTGAGGGTTTCTTTTTCAGGAGTTGATCGACCAGTTTACAAAACGCTGGCGAAAAATCCGGGCGAGCATCTTGAAGTGGTTTTGCGGCCTGGTGCAGGGCACGAGAGATCGTGCGCATGTCATCATCGCTATCTTCGGCAATTGGATGCTTTCCGGCAGCATACTCGTAAACGGTGAGCGCGGTGGTGTAGAGATCCGTGCGGTAGTCGAGGTTGCTCCGGAAGTCCGGATTTGCCATTTCCGGGGCAAGGTAGCGATTGGTGCGGGGAACCCCTTGAATGGTTAGTCCCGTCTCAAGGAGTCCGAATGCAATTCCGAGATCGATCAGGACGAAAGGACGGGCTAGATCGGCTAGTTTCATTACATTCGCCGGTTTGATGTCCCGGTGTATGAAGCGCATCGCCCAGATTTCTTTGATGGCTTCCAAAAGGCAGCGCATCAGTTGCTTGGCTTCGACTTCGGTAGGCAGAGTGCCTTTGGCTCTGATTTCCGACCACAAGTCCGGCCCGTCCAAAAACTCCTCAGAGTAGATCGAGTAGGTGTAGCCATTGATGGAGTGGTCTGCCAATGGAACGGATCCCAATTTGACGAGAAACGGTGAATGACATCGGCTCAATATCTCGACTTCTCGGCGCACACGGGCCACGCATTCTTCCTGGAATCGAATCTGATCTTTGTCAGTTGGATCGTCCGGTGCCGGAATACTTACGACTTTCAATACTTCGGCGACCCCGTTGACCGTGCCTTTATAGACGGTCTTGAATCCTCCGTAGCCAATTTCGTGAAGTCCACGGAATTGAGGGAAAATTGGAGTTAGCTCGGTTGCTGCGAGTTTGGGTGGTTGCATGACTAATATCCTAGAGTTCGCCCCGGAAGGCGCGTGGTTGGAGGGAGGAGAAGAGGGCTATGGGGAAGGGAAGGACGAAGTGCCTAATGTTGATCTCATTTTCCGGACAACCTACCGATGAAGTCACCAAGTGAAACGATCAAGCCTGGCGCTTACGAGGGTGTTCGGAGGGGAAGTTTTCATCGGATTGGTCTGCGTATTCTGAACTTTACCTAAAGGGAGCCAAGCTCCAAAACCTAAGGAAGGACTTCGATTACCCAAAATGAATTCCCCCGGCGTCCTCATCCCCCCAGGCCGCTCTGAAACAGATTGAAAACCCGTGAAGGGCATGCCAGTTTCCCGCGTGATTCCGCCTTCCGAAACCTCCTCCAAACCAGCCAGGACCAAAGCCGCCAAATCCTGGTCTCCCGAAAAATCCGCCGAACTCTACGGAGTCGAATCCTGGGGGCACAAGTTTTTCGGGGTCAACAAGGACGGCCATGTCACCGTGAAACTTGAGGACGGCGAGGACAGCGCGAAAGTTTCCCTGCACAACATCATCGACGGCCTCCGCGACCGCGGCACCCACCTTCCAGTCCTTCTCCGCTTCCGCGATCTCCTCCACTCGCGCATCACCGAGATCAACGAGGCTTTCAAGGAGGCCATCAAGGTCACCAAATATCAGGGAAACTACCGGGGCGTTTACCCCATCAAAGTCAACCAGCAGCGCCAGGTCATCGAGGAAATCGCCGAGTTCGGGAAAAAATACCACTACGGCCTCGAAGCCGGATCCAAGCCCGAACTCATCGCCGCCCTCGCCCACATGCACGATCCCGAGGCCTACATCATCTGCAACGGCTACAAGGACGAGGAATTCATCGATCTCGCCCTCCACTCCCAGAAAATGGGAATGAAAATCATGCTCGTCCTGGAAATGCCCTCCGAACTCGACCTCATCCTCGAACGCTCACGAAAGATCGGCATCCTCCCCAACCTCGGCATCCGCATCCGCCTTTCCACCAAAGGCTCCGGCCACTGGCAGGAATCCGCTGGTGACAAATCCGTTTTCGGCCTCAACGCCGCCCAGGTCATCGACGTTGTCGATTCCCTCAAAGAATCCGGCCACCTCGCCTGCCTGAAAATGCTCCACTACCACCAGGGCAGCCAGATCCCCAATATCGCCGCCATCCGCGAGGGCTGCACCGAGGCCGTCCGCATCTACTGCGATCTCGTCAAAGAGGGCGCACCCATGGGCGTGCTCGACATGGGCGGCGGCATGGCAGTGGACTACGATGGCTCCCACACGAACTTCGCCTCCTCCTGCAACTACTCCATCCAGGAATACTGCACCGACATCGTCGAGGTCGTCGCCCAGCAGTGTGATCGAGTCGGAGTGAAACACCCAAACCTCATCTCGGAATCCGGCCGCGCCGTCGTTTCCTATTACTCAGTCCTCGTCTTCAACATCCTCGACGTCACCTCCGCCCAGACCACCGACAAGGAACCCGTCATGCCAAAGGAGGCTCCGCAGAACCTCACCAACCTCTTCCACGTCAACAAGACCCTGAGCAAAAAAAATCTCCAGGAATCAATGAACGACGCGGTCTATTACCGCGACCAGGTCCGCGCCATGTTCCTCTACGGAGCCGCCACCCTCCGCGAGCGCGGCCTTGCCGAGGCATGGTATTGGCACATCCTCACCCGCATCTCAAAACTCATCGACGACATGGACGACGTCCCCGAGGAACTCACCGAACTCTCCAACAGCCTAGCCGATTTCTACTACGGGAACTTTTCCCTCTTCCAGTCCCTCCCGGACTCCTGGGCGATCGACCAGCTCTTCCCCGTCCTCCCCATCCACCGCCTCGATGAAAAACCCAAGCACCGCGCCGTCCTCGCAGACATCACCTGCGATTGCGATGGCAAGATCGACCGCTTCATCGACAAAGAGGATGTGGCGAAAATCCTCCCCCTCCATGGCCTCAAAAAAGACGAGCCATACTACATCGGCATCTTCCTGGTCGGAGCCTACCAGGAAACCCTAGGCGACCTCCACAACCTCCTCGGAGACACCAACGTAGTCGGCGTCCACCTGGAAAAAGGCAAACCCGTTTACACCCACGAAGTCGAAGGCGACACCGTAGCCGACGTCCTCACCTACGTCGAGTTCGACCCCAAGGAACTCGTCTCAAAATTCCGCAACTTCGCCGAAAAAGCCGTCAACGACGGCCGCATCTCCCCGAAAGAGCGCAAAGAGATCATGGATCTCTACCGCGCCGGCCTAGGCGGCTACACCTACTTCGAGAGCTGACGTGGCGGCGGATTGCATCCGCCATGCCTACCTGAAGACAGGCTCAACCAACGATTTATGAGGTGAAAAATTCTCGTCGCATACGTGGTTCAGGGCTTGTTCTATAAGGAACGGCGCAGGAATAACTTTGGTCATTTTCCGAATGCGAGAAAGAAGTCGAAGACCGGTGACTGTCGGCAGCCTGCTTGTCCGCCGTAGCCCTTGGCAAAGGAGGGCTGCCGCTTTTGGCAATGCAGCCCGCTGCGAGCCGACGGCATTGGCACGGAGCGCTGCCTTTAGGCGGCGTGTCTCCTACCCGCCCGGATCATTCCCGAGGTTGCCCCGTAGCAGCAGGCTGGCTGCGGTATGTCCTCGACGGAAAGCGGCAGCAGGCTGCCGACACAGTCACCGGTGGCTTGCACCACTACCGTCACTACCTTCCTGAGATTTGAAACTGGAAACCTGTCCGAACTGGGTGTGATTTTTTTCGGTATTTTTCATGCGGCCAGTTTTTGCCAGAGATTTTCCCAATGGCCGTTGGCTTGCAGGGTTTTGAGGTGTCCCATGCTTTCGGCGTTCGGCTTGTGCCACCATGCTCCGGGTTTCTTCAGCCGCTTCCGCAGCACGCTGCGGTGTCCGCTTTCCACTTCCCCCGAGCCTATCGGCAAGCCCCGCCGCCCTGGCTTTTTGCACCGCCCTCCGGGAAAAATACCCCGCCGCCCGGGCTCCGAACTCCGCCACCCGAGAAAATTACTCCGACCCCGCAGCTTTTAGCTCCGTCCCCCGAGCTCCAAGCTCCGCCCCCCCACCTACGAATTGGGGTATCCGTAGTGCTTTTACCAATATATCCGAAAAAACCGCAACATGTGGTATATCTCGGTGAAAATCCGCAAATACCCCTCCACTGCCCGAACCGGACACAAATCACCGCCTGCCAGACCCCGCGCAGCATCCCCGCCTCCGCAGCCACAAACCCAAAATATCGGAAATCCAAAGATCTCCCAATCTCCCATGTATCCAAAAAGCAAACCCCTCTGAACCAACCTCCCACCCCCCTGAGAATCAGAATCTTACACCAAGGGAAAATTCCCCCTCGACGGAATTTCCCGACCAGGTATCCTCTTCGGGAGACAGAATACCCTGTTATGCAAATAAATGGCTGAGAAAGAAAACTATACAGGAAAACTAGTCCTTACCGGGATTGTGAGCCTTGCCGTGGGTGTAACAAGTGGCGTCTTATTAGATTAGTTTAAGACTAAGAAACCTCGGTTGGAGTATCAGAAAGTTGCAACTAGTGTGTTTTCTGGGCCGAGTGAGAATATTGCAATACTTACGATTGAAGTAGAGAATAGTGGAAAACGGGAGCTTGAAGATCTGAGTTTCGTCGTCGAATGGGAGGACGCAACCCTCCGAGAGTCGAAGGTCTCGGGGCTTCCAAAGGGTAAGTTCGCCGAGAGCAATGGATCCAACTCATTCACAATCGAATCAGATTTTCTTAACCCAACAGAGAAAATTAAGACAGATCTACTTCTTGCTTTAGCCGGTAGGGAACTCATACCCCCCACGATTGATATCCGAGCAAAGGGTCTTGTCGGGAAGGAACGCGTAATAGGAGAAGAGGAGAAGCAAACAAAATTCTCGTCGATTACCCTGGCAGTTGTCACCGCTCTACTGGTAGCCCTCGTATTTATAAGGAAAATTACTGGATCTTTAAAGGAAGACAATGGATATACAACATCGCATTGCGACGACCCTCGCGATGTGGTGGCTTACGTTCTAGATGTCCATGGACTCCATACCCAAGCGACGAGCCTTCGCAAGATTCCACGTAACATCAGCTATTGGAGTATTACAGATGACCTCACCCAAGAATTTTTGGAGGAAGGCAATTTTGACCAGCTCAGGCAACTTGCAGCTGCGCTAGAAGATTTGATGGATTACGCCGAAGTTGAGGATACCACCTGCTTCTTAATCAACTATGATCTCGCTAGGATTTATTTTGAGCTAGGGGAGATACCTAAATCAAAATCATGCCTTAATAAGTCATATGAGGGTAATCATGAGGTTATTGCAAAGCGTATCGCACTCATTCCCGCGCTGCAAGATCTACACAAACAACAGAAACAAGAAGGATAGCAAGAAGGATAGCAAGAAGTATAGCAAGAAGTATAGCAAGAAGGAGAACAAGAAGGAGAACAAGAAGGAGATGGCGACGCCGAGGAAGCCGTCTGATTAAATTGGGAGGACACCGGCCTGCCATTCCTATAAAATTAGGCAAGAAAATGCCCGCTACTAATCAAATACCTAATTCGGTAATCGGAGCCGTTGCCTCAGTAATCTCAGACCACTACTACAGTCATTCAAGATTGGATAGCTTGTTCATGGAGTCTAGTGCGCCTGGAGAAGCTCCTGAGGGTAACTGTGAAAAGAAGTGTAGTTCATGGCTTAGACGCTGTAACGATGACAAGTCAGTCAACGCACACGAGGTTCTCGGTGCTGTCGTCCAAAATTTTATGGATATGGAGCCACCTCTCATTGGCTCACCAAACACTAAACTTGATTCTGGAAGGAAGCGAATCACTGAAGCCCTTGCGAAGAATCAGCTCTCTTACCAGACGAATGGCTTCATCACTCTAGCTGGATCCAGCCCAACTACAAAGACACTGGAAGAGTATTTCAAGGCTGGAGATTTTGCTTCAATCGAACGCGAGTTTAGTCGTGCGCTTGAGCATATTATCACTGATCCTCATGCTGCTATAACGGCAGCAAGTTCCATTATCGAGGCGGTCTGCAAAACCTACATCGATACGTTTGATCTCATAATGCCGACCAAGCAGAGTATTGTTCCACTCTGGAAGACAATTCAGGGGCATTTAGGACTTAACGTTGACCGCAATATAGAAGGGGATCAGTACGAGATTATTCAAGGGCTTTCGTCGATTGTGGATGGTGTGGGAGCGTTTAGGACTCACATTGGATCCGCGCACGGTAGAGGTTTGCAGCCTCCTAATATCACAGTTGCAGAAGCTAGACTAGGAGTGAACGCAGCACACACTCTCGTAACCTTCATAATGGAACGATGGCATACAAAATAGGCCTAATCGGGTCCCGGGGAGTGATTAGCTCCCCGATCCCACACCACCGTGCGTAAGGCTCCCTCCTACGCTAAAGCTCCGGCGGGCAGGCCTACACGGCGGTTCCAATCAGACTCGGGTCTTTGGCCCGTAGTGAAGCTTGATCCAGGCGGCCCTCATGTCGGGTACCCCCTGTTTCCTCAAGCCAACGGTTGTTCAGCGCGTTTCGCACCAGTGACATCTGGCTCATCCGCCAAGCCAGTCCGCCAAAGCTTCAGCGGCGGAGGATAGCCTTTGCGGCTCCGCGACGCTCTACGAACCTCCTCCGGGGCTACGCCCAGAGCGATGAGATTGCGGCGGCGCGTGCGCGGTTGCTTCCATTGTTTATCCTCCCTTCGGGACGATCTGCGGGCTGGCTTCGCGTCGGACGGATCCCGCTATCGCGGCAGTGGCAGTCCAGTAATACAACCTTACCCTCCGCCTGGTTCATAAATGGTACCAGGTGCCGCATCGTAACATTTTCCTGATTGAAGGCTCTTTCGTTGCGAGCCTTCCGGCATGCCAAGAGCGTTGCGACACGAATATCCAGGAGCGGTTTATCATGTGATGGCACGCGGAGATGGCGGGAAATTCATTTTCGAGAACGATGATGACTGCAAAGCCTTTCTCTACCGGCTCGGACAGGTTTGCGGAAGACACGGTTGGCGGGTGCATGCATGGGTGCTGATGGGAAACCATTTCCACATCGGGTGAAGTGGCGATGAAAGCCGCCTACTACATTGCCAATCTGCCCCCAGGCTCAAACAGCCATTTTCCTGACACTTAGGACTTCCTCAGCGACCATTTCCTCCAAGGAAGATCCGGAAACAGTGGTAACGGCGATTGTTTCGCCGATAGCGTTAAAGACTTCGATCGACCAACCATCCTCACCGTTGGATACCGGATGGTGATCCACGACCTTGACCACATCACCGGCGAGCAACCCTGAGGAAGGGATGTCGCGGGTCAGAACGACGTCGCTGTAAAGTTCAAAGATCATTTTTTTCGGTTGCTGTCTGGAAACAGTGTAATGAATTTTGTGGTTTCAGACAAATGTTCTTTCATCCAGATCGTGACGACATCCAGTGACTTTCCGTTCGGCCCAGTCAAGACGCCACGCACACTGTATGTATTGCCGTATTCGTTCATCTCTTCAAACACCGCATCGCACGGCAATATCTGCGAACGGAGATCATACAGAAGTTCATCAGAGGCGCTGGACGTGTAGCCCGCCATTGCCAGAAATTTTGATTTATCTCCTTTCGTATGCGGTATGAGCAAATAATTTTTGATCTTTTCAGTTGCTATGATCGCGTCGGAAGGGAGCTTCATATCTGAGCAAGGCAATGCCCTTGAAACTGTGAATGCACTCTGAAGACGTTTCAATTAAACCGCGCGAAGTTCCTTTGACGTTTTGTCGAGAAGCGGAGTTCTGGCTTCCATTTCCATTTTTGCGTATTTTTGAGCCTTTTTGCGGCTGAAAATTCCTGATCGGTTCAGATGCGTTTTCCCTGAGCCGCAGGATGCGCGCTTCTTATTCCCTGATGCCACGCGCTATTCCCGCGCGGTTTCTAACAACAGCCTGAAAACCATTTGGAGCGAAGGCAAGAGTCCCATCGGGATCGGAAATTCCCGGCCCAACCCTCTTGTCCGAGTCCATCCGTGGCAAAAATTCCTCCTTCCTCCCGGCTCCATGAGTGTCTAGTTTTCAGGAATGAAAATCCCAGGCTCCCTCGCCGCCATATCCGCCTTTCTTCTGATTTCGGTAATTCCAGGTGTCTCGGAAACCGCATCTCCTTCGGCCTCGCCTGAGGTCGAGAGGTTTATCAAAGCGCAGGGAATCCCTTTGCTGGAGCCGGCCGCGGGCACTCGCTTCGAGGCGGATGTGAGAAAGGAGCATGCGGCGTGGCTGAAACGGAACATTGTCGATCCATCATTGGAGAGGCTTGGAAAAACCAACCCGGATCTCGGAGTCGAATTGGAAGCCATAGGCGAGGCGGTGATCCCCGTGGCTTTCGATTTTCCCAGCTTCCCTTTTGACGAGGTGGAGAGGCGGATTTCGTGCGCGAAACTGAAGCCCCTGATACTTGGGCTTTTCGAGCGAAACAAGGAACTCGTTACGGATCCTTTCCTCGCATGGGTTGCCGCCCGCATGGATCGTGGCGGGGAGAGGAACTGGCGTTACGCAGCCGATCTGATGGTGAAAGCGCAACAGTCCGCCCCCTATCCGGATTCCCCCCCGCCCCTGCGGATGCTGATCGGAATCACTTGGCTGGAGGCGCGGGCACAGGGCAACCACTGGCCGAAACAGGAACTCGGGGATATGCTGAAAATCGCCCTCGAGTGCGCGGAGGATCCCGCTGTTTTCACGCCGGAGGAAGGCGAGCTTTCCGCCCGCATTCTTTCCCGCGCTTTGACCGACCGGGCGGGCAGACATTTTCCCGAAATTTCCAAAAAAATCGCCTACGGGAAAGCGGTGCCGGAGTGGGCTTCCGAGACGCTGGTGGGCGTGATGGAAAAGCAAATCGCCTGGTACCATCGCAAGGGCGGATACCAGGTCACGCGCGAGGGCGCGAAGGGATACCGGGAGCACATGGCCATTGCGGAGGGGCACCTGAGGAAAGCCTATGAATTGAATCCCGCCAGCCCGATCGCCGCATGGGCGATGATCGATGTGACCATGAGCGGCAGCAATGGCGAGGGAACCGAGAAGGACTGGTTCGAGCGGGCCGTGAAGGCGCAGTTCGACTACCTTCCCGCCTACCGGCAGTTCATTTCCGCCATGCGTCCGCGCTGGGGCGGGGATCACAACAAGATGCTCGCCTACGGTCTGAGCTGCGCCCGCACCCAGCGCTACGACACGCTTGTCCCGAATGAGTTTTTCCTGGCTTTGAACGGGATCATCACGGATCTGGGGGCTTGGGAAAAACTCTACGCAAACCCATTGGTCGGCCCCGTAATGCTGGAGGTCAGCAAGCGTTATGTGGATGCTCCGAACTTTGCGCGGCAAAGGGACGCCCGCGAATCCTATCTGGTTCTGAACGCCTGGCTCGCAGGCTACCGCGACGAAGCGGTCGAGGCCATGAAGGCGGTGAACCGTCCTTTCGATTCCGCGATGGAGCAGACTGCCAGTTTCCATGGGATCGACACCACCGACCTCCGTGGGCTGATAGCGATACACGCCAAGGGTCTTGACGGGGAATGGGCCGCCTTGATGAAGGATTACGAGGCCGGTCAACTCGCCAACGCGCGGGAAAAGCTGGATAGCGTTTCCAGGAATTTTTCAGGAAGTGAGATGCCCGTCCTCCTCCGGAGCATGCGCTCCGCACTGGATGTGGAGGAAAAACTGGAGGCCGGAGAGTGGGCTAAACTGGAGTTCACCCCCGATCTGGCGGGGTGGAAAGTTGTCAGCGGCGACTGGAGGCCGGGACGCGACGCGACTCTGCTCAACCATGGCCACGAAGCCACCGGAGTGATCCTGCATCGGGCCAGGGTCGGCGCGGACTTCGAGGCGCGCGGACGGTTCAGCGTGGATGCGAAGAACACCTGCTGCCGCGGGGCCGGCATCGTGATCGGCCACAACGGGGGAATCGGCGACGACGCGGGCTTCATCACCTGCGCCGCCGCACAGGAAGGGCAGAGCAAGCTGACCGGGAGAATTCTCAACGGAACGTGGAACTCGGCCCACCCGAAAAAGGTCGTCGGTATTCATGACAAGTATGATTTCAAAATCCTCGCAAAAGATGGAAAACTGACCTTTTCCGTAAATGGAATCGAGGTATGCAAGGACTACGTTCCCAAGCCAGGGCGCAACCAGGCCTACCATGGGATGTCCATTGCCAAAAATGGCCTGTTCGGCTTCGCCCATCCGCGCTGGTGCGCCCAGAACGTCACCAAATTTGAAAAATTCGAGGTGAGACGGCTGAAGTAGGGCCGTAGCTGCCCCGCCCCGGGGCAGGCCGTGAAAGCGGCGTCCCGCCGTTTGTCTTTACCCGGAGAGGAGTGGGGCGGCCGAAGATCGCCCCCACTTTTCACCGACAAGGTTGCCATCCGAGGGCATTTCAGATGAGACTGCCCGCGCACGCATGACCCAGCTCCTACTTGAACCCGCCCGCCGCTCCGGATGTGACGACCTTCCCGCAGTCAGCGAGGTACTCAAAGAGGCGTCGCAACGCCAGCGCTCCCCCATCGACGATCTGCTAGATGCGAATGTGGTGGATGAGGAAAGCTACCTCCGCGAACTCGCCGCAGATCTTGATCTTCCATGGCTTGCGAGCATTCCCATGGAGGAAAACACCCTCCCGCTGCGTGAGGCATGCGGCCCCCGTGTGGCTCTGAAGCACCGACTTCTTCCGGTGGCTATCGAGGAGGACGAAAACGGAAAAACCCTCCTTCTCGCCACCTTCGATCCGTTCAATCTTGTAGCCCACCAGGCCGCCGCGCAGGAGCTGGACATGCCTTTCGCGTGGTGCATGGCCTCGCGCAAACGCATCCACGAAGCCCTCCGCCGCCTCTATGGCGTAGGAGCGGACACCTTCGAGCAGATCCTCGACGGTCGCGATCTGGATTACGACCAGCTCTCCGATTCCGAGGACGAGGCGAACGTGATCGACGCCGATGAAGACGAGGAGGCCAGCGTGGTGAAATTCGTCAACCAGATCATCCGCGAAGCCCTCGACCAACGAGCGACCGACATCCACGTGGAGCCGCTCGCCAGCAACCTCCGCATCCGCTACCGCATCGACGGACGCCTCTTGGAAATTGCCGTTCCGGAAAACATCAAGGCTCTCCAAAGCTCCGTCATCGCCCGTTTGAAAATCATGGCCCGCCTCGATATCGCCGAGCGCCGTGTCCCGCAGGATGGCCGTATCAACCTCCAGTTCGAAGGCGCAACCATCGACGTCCGCGTCGCCACCGTCCCGACTGTTGAGGGCGAAAGCGTTTCCCTGCGACTTCTCAACCAGGAGAAGTTCAACCTCGCGAAGCTCGCGATGGAGCCCTTCGTCCGCAAGAAAATCGAAACCCTCCTCCACCTCCCCAACGGCATCATCCTCATCACCGGCCCCACCGGCTCCGGAAAATCGACCAGCCTCTACTCCTTCCTCAGCGAGGTGAACCGCCCCGACCAGCGCATCGTCACGGTCGAGGATCCGGTGGAGAACAAGCTCCCCGGCGTCATGCAGATCGCGGTGAAATCCGAGATCGGCCTCACCTTCGCAGCCGCCCTCCGTTCCATCCTCCGCGCCGATCCGAACGTCGTCATGATAGGGGAAATCCGGGATCTGGAGACAGCGGAAATCGCCATCCGCGCCTCGCTCACCGGCCACTTGGTATTCTCCACCCTCCACACCAACGATGCCATGGGCGGCATCTCGCGCCTCGTCGATATGGGGGTCGAGCCGTTCCTCGTCTCCGCCGCCGTCCGCGCCTTCCTCGCCCAACGCCTCGTCCGCCGCCTCTGCGCCCACTGCAAGGTGCCCCGTGAAATTTCCGCCCAAGACATCATCGATCTGGAAATCCCGCAGGACATCGATGGCCAGATCTACGCCCCCGTAGGTTGCGACCGCTGCCGCATGACAGGCTTTTCCGGCCGCCTCGCGATCTACGAGGTGGTGATCCTAACCCAGAAAATGCAGGATCTCGTCGCCCATTCCCGCCCCATCGCGGAAATGAAAGCCCAGGCAAACCGCGACGGCTACGTCCCCATGCGCACCTACGGCTGGCACAAGGTCATGCAGGGTGAGACCACGATTGAGGAGGTTATTTCCGTGACATCCTCGGATATCGGGGGCGGGGAATAAAATTTACGGCAAATGAACGGGTCCGTCTTTATTGAAACCACGATCCCGAGTTACTACGTGGCTCGTAGATCACGGAATATCATCCAGGCTGCAAGGCAGGAACTAACGATAGAGTGGTGGGACAACCACCGGAATGATTACCGACTTTTCTCCACCACGCTGGTTGTGAACGAGGCCAGCCAGGGTGACCCTGTTTCAAGCGCCGCACGGCTGGATCTGCTAGACAAGATTCCGTTGCTTCCGATCAACAGTAAGGTGATGGAGGTCGCCGATGAGATACTCGAAACCCAAATCGTCCCTACCAAAGCTTCCGAAGACGCGTTCCACATCGCAAGCGCGGGTGTTCACGGTATGGATTTTCTGCTCACATGGAATTGCACCCATATCGCAAATCCACACAATCAACGTAGGATCGCGAAATGCTTTGCTAGACATCATATCATAATGCCAGTAATCTGTACCCCCGAGGAATTTCTCGGAAACGACCATGGAATCCCAGACTTTTGAAGAACAAATCCCCATCCATCTACAAGTCCGGAAATGGAAAGAGGATTGCGCGGCTCGGTATAATTTCGATCCCGCCCTGATTGCCCGGGCGGCGCAAAAATGGGAAGCGGAACACCCAGAAAGAATGGCCGACCCGAAAACCTACCAACGCCAGCCGGAACTCTCGGAATCGTAGAAGGAAATATCGAATTCTTCTAATCAAATGGTGATCCTGAAAAATCCGTGCCAAGCACTGCGGACTATCGGCAGCCTGCCGCTCGCGCTCTTCCGCAAGGAGGGGCGGCACACTGCTGCCCAACAACTCAAGCACATTAGACAAGTCTTCCGTTCCCAGTGCTTATCTGGCGGCAGAATGACCGCCACTCCTTGTTCACGGAGAACAGTGGTTTCCCTTTCCACAAGCTGACCCCATGCCCTATTTCTCCTACAAAGCCCTAGCCACCAACGGCACCGTCGCAACCGGTGAGATCGAGGCATCGGACCGTCCGGAAGCGCTTCGTGTCCTCGACAAGCGCGGCCTGCAGCCGATAAACCTCAAGGAATCCTCCCGTGCCGCTCCGGTGAAGTCCGTGAAGAAAAAGGAGACGACCGTCCCGAAGCGGAAAGAGAAATCCTCTGAGACAGAAGACGCGATCCCGGACGGCCCGCTGAAGCTGAAACGCGCGGAGGTGATCCTTTTCACCGAGGAACTGTCCGACATGCTAGGTGCTGGTTTGCAATTGGAACCCGCGCTCAAATCCATGGAGAACCGCCAGGAACTCGGTAGCCTGAAAGCCGTTTCCCAGAAGATCCGTACCATCGTCCGGGACGGGGTGAACTTCTCCGTGGCTCTGAAAAAAGTCAGCCCCAGCTTCGGCCCGTTGTATTGCTCGCTGGCTGCTGCGGGCGAGGCCTCGGGCGCGCTCGATACCATTCTCAAACGCCAGGCGCATTACCTGAAAACCCTCGCCGAACTCCAAAGCCGTCTCATCCTCGCGATGATTTACCCGGCTTTCCTTGTCCTCGTCGGACTGGGCGTGGGAGTCGTTTTCATCACCACCCTCATCCCCCAGCTCACGGAGCTGATCAAGAGCACTCCCGGCGGAAAAATCCCCTGGGCCATCGGGCTGATGATGGGATTTGCGGATTTTGTAAAGAGCTGGTGGATCGTCGTGATCCTCGCGCTCATCGGGGCGTTCCTCTTTTTCAAAGCATGGAAGGACAACGAGGCGAACAAACCTAAATGGGATGAAATGAAACTTACCATGCCTCTGGTAGGTGCGGTGATCTCATCGCGCTTCTACGTCCAGTTTCTGGAAACCATGGCCAACCTTGTCGGCAACGGCCTTCCCTTGCTCCGCGCCCTGGAACTTTCCCGCGATGCCACCCAGAACCTCTCCATCCGGAAACAGCTCAACGGCGTCATCGACCAGGTGGGCGACGGACGGGCGTTTTCCAAAGCCATGATACGCTCCGGCACCTTCCCTCCCCTCCTGATCGATATGATCGCGGTGGGTGAGCAGACGGGGAAGATCGACCAGTCCCTGCGCCGCGCCGCCGAGCGATACGACAAGGAACTGAACAAGGATCTCCAGCGCATCATGGCACTCATCATGCCAACCGTACTGATCCTGATGGCACTTCTCATCGGCTCCTTCGCCTATCTGATGATCACCGCCATCTTCCAGACCATCTCCAACCTCGGCCAGTGAAACCGTCCACGGTTGAAAAGCATGTGGAAGGGCTTTTGCGCAGCTACCACGAACTCACGGGAAAGCATCTCTTGGAACCTGGCGAAGATCAGGCAAAGCGCGTGAACGAGGCACCGTTCTTTGTAGCCAGCCACGGACTGGAGGACGATCCGGTTCTAAATTACGGAAACCTCCGCGCTCTGGAACTCTTTGAAATGGACTGGGAGGATTTTGTAAAAACCCCGTCACGCCTTACAGCCGAAGCTCCCAACCGCGCCGAGCGGCAATACCTTTTGGATAGGGTGACGGAGCACGGATTTATCGACGACTACTCCGGCATCCGAATCTCCTCGAAGGGAAAACGCTTCCGCATCCGCAACGCCACGGTTTGGAACCTGACCGATGGGAGCGGCAGGAAAACCGGGCAGGCAGCGACTTTTTCGGAGTGGGAATATCTGGACTAAAAGGCCTTCCGGAAATTCAGTTGGTTTCCATACGGCCCGCCTGATAGAAAATCCCCATGGACTATATCTGGGGATGGTTATGCGCGCTATTGCTGCCGATGCTGTGGGTGCTTTTCACCTTCAACGGACTGGTGAACGCCCGCAACCAGGTGCTACTCTCCTTCTCCACCATAGACGTTCAGTTGAAGAAACGCCACGACCTGGTGCCGAATCTCGTAGAGACAGTCAAGGGCTACGCGGCGCATGAAAAGGATGCGCTGGAAACAGTCACGAAGGCGCGGAACCACGCTGCGGTGCCGGGTGCGGGATGGCATGCGCAGGAAGATCTGGCACACGCCGTCGGGATTTTGGTCGCCAGGGCGGAGGCATATCCGGATCTGAAAGCGAGTTCCCATTTCCTCATGCTCCAGCGCCAGCTCGCGGAGTGCGAAGCGCAGATCGCGGCAGCACGGCGTAGCTACAACGCCTCGGTGATGGATTATAATAACAGCGTGGAAATGTTCCCGTCCTCACTGGTCGCCTGGGTTTTCAATTTCAAGAGGAAGCCGGAATTTGAAATCGCGGTCGCGGAAAGGAACCTCCCACATGTCGAATTCTAAGGAAAATCCGGTGAACTGGAGGCCGGATGCGCGGGCGGTGATGGAGCGGTTGAAACCCATCTTCAAAAGGTGGAAGCGGAGCGTCAGGAGACGGTTGCGAAGCGGAAAAAGGCGATGGGCATAGCGCTGGGAATTGCCGGTCTGTCCTGGGTAGCCTCGATCGCCATCATGGCATCGGGTGGCGATCAGACGCTGATGGGTCTGGTAACCGGCGGCGCTGGTAGCCTGATCGCGGTGATCGTATTTTCAATCATAGGCGGTGGGGCGAAGAAACGATACCGCGCACTCTACAAAGCGGAGATGTTTTCAGAAGCGGTTAGGATCGCCGTCCCGGGGATGTCTTATTCGCCCGCTTCGATGGTGCCACTGGATTCTTTCAAGCGTGGCGGTCTCTTCAAATCCCGCATCGACCGCTACAGCGGGGAGGATTGCTTCAGCGGGAAAGTAGGGGCAACTGAACTTATTTTCAGCGAGCTGCACGCCCAGCGGAAGGAAACTACGACGGACTCGAAAGGGCGCTCGCAAACGCGTTGGGTCACCGTTTTCAAAGGCATCTATCTCATCGCGGATTTCCATAAGGAATTCCGCTGCCGGGTGATGATAGAGCCGGATGTGGCTGAGGCGAATTTCGGTTGGCTGGGCAGAAAAATGCAGGGGCTTTCCGGGAACCTTGTGCGGCTGGAGAGTCCGGAATTTGAACAAGCGTTCAAAGTAACGGCGGACGATCCGCTGGCAGCCAGGTATCTTCTCACGCCGGACATGCAGGATCGTTTCCTCGCGCTGCGCGGCGACTGGTCTCCGAATCTGCGGGCAGCACTGACGGATTCCTGTCTGCACATCGCGATCCCGAAAAACGAGGACTGGTTTGAGCCGGACATTTCCGCTCCCGCCGGTGACGTCCCCATCCTCCACGGATTTCTCATGCGCCTGATGATCGTCCTGCACATCACCGAAACCCTGGATCTGAACACCAGGCTGTGGACGAAAGAGTGAGACCCACAGATAGCATCCCGCCATTTCAGCAGTTGGATTCCCGGTAGAATCAGCTAGAAAAGGAACCGTCATGGGGATGTCACCTACCAAAAGGAAGCTGCCGAAGAAGCAACAGGACGAACTGCTCGCCATCCTGGAGAAACGTTTCACGGAAAATTCGAAACGCCATCCCGATATGAAGTGGGCGGACGTGGGGAAGAACCTTGAGAGCAGCGCGGCCAAGCTTTGGTCGCTCAATGAAATGGAGGATACCGGTGGCGAGCCGGATGTGGTGGGGTTCGATGAAAAATCGGGCGAATACACCTTCTTCGACTGCTCTGCGGAAACACCGAAAGACCGCGTCAGCCTCTGCTACGACCGTGCGGGCTACGAATCCCGGAAGGCACACCATCCCAAGGACACCGCCATCGACATGGCCGGGGCAATGGGGATCGATCTTCTAACAGAAGAACAATACATCGAATTGCAGGAGCTCGGGGAATTCGACAGGAAGACCTCGTGCTGGGTGAAAACCCCAGCGGAAATCAGAAAGGCAGGGGGAGCACTTTACTGTGAGTTTCGCTACGGGCGGGTGTTCACCGGGCACAATGGGGCGCAGTCGTATTACAATTCGAGAGGTTTCCGCGGATGGCTGAAAGTTTGAGGAGCCGGGACATTCCTGTCCCGAGCCGCCGCATTCCAGTCCGGACAGAAATGTCCGGACTCCATTAGCCGGATCTTTCGTCATCCAGCAGTGCTTTGATCGCGACCGCAAATTTGTTGTAGAAAAGCCCCAGAAGTATGAGGGCGGCTCCGAGAACGATGAAGGAGGCGACGCGCATGAAGGCGGAGAAGTCCCAAACATCGTGAGTGAAGAGCTTGATGAAAGAAACGACGAGCAAACTGAAACCACACACACGAAGGATGTGGAGGCGTTGCCACAGGCCCGCGCTTACGAATGCAAAACCGAGGACAGTCCAGAGGACGGCGGTTGGTTTCCATCCGAATCTCCAGACGAGCATCTGCGTGGCCCAGATGGTGGTGACCGCACAAGTGAGGCCGGCGATCCCGGCAATCGCGCGGGCGCGGGTTTCGGGGTTTTCGATAGGTACGGGGCGCTGGCGGTAGGTGAGCACCAGGGAGAGCAGGGCGATGACTACCGTGATGCCGCGCCAACCGCTTTCCTCCGGACTCAGGTGCCATGGCGAGGTAAGTGTCGCGATGGCGAAGGCCACTACTGAAACCGAGACGAGAGCGACGGATTCCGGGAGGATTTTTTGTTTCAGGAAAAGCGTGGCCAACGTAAGGATGATGGAGGTCAGCGCGAGCCAGTCCGACCAGGTGCCGGGTGCGAACCGGTGCCACGCCGCACAGTAGGCGATGAAGGCGGTGGCGCGGAAAACCACACTTGAGGGATGAGTGAAATCGTCCGTGATTCGGGTTTTCGCCCATGGAGTGTGTAGTATTACAGCGGAAGCGATGGCTATGGCAGCGGCGGCGAAAAGCATCTCCGCGCCTATGGCATCCGGCACGAGGATGAAGCCCAGGCTCAGAAATGAGAAGGCAGCCGAAGCGGCGACGAGGCGTTTGCACCTAAGCAAAATCGCAACCGACAGGAGTGCCAGGCCGGCGAGGTGGTTGGTGAGGAAAACGTGTGGATATC
This sequence comes from uncultured Verrucomicrobiae bacterium, assembly GCA_963793435.1. Taxonomy (GTDB): domain Bacteria; phylum Verrucomicrobiota; class Verrucomicrobiia; order Verrucomicrobiales; family Akkermansiaceae; genus Luteolibacter. Next base: position 331,149 of record CAWCAA010000001.1, read on the forward strand.
CCTCCCCTGTGGCTACGGAAATCCTCCAGAGCAGGAACGGAGCCGCCAGTGAAAACGCCCAGGCGGGAATGGACGGAACCTTGGCGAGATCGATGGAAGGCGCTGTGCTTTCCGGCTCAGGCTGGCGGTGCCACATCCAACACGCGGCAAGTGTGATAGCGGTCGCGATGGCCAGCGGCCAGGATTCAGCACTGTGAACGCTGCGGTAGCAGGAGACGCCAAGGAACCACAGCGCGCCCCAGGCGATTTCGGGCTGGCGGCGTTTCCTATCGAATATGAGGGAGGCGTGGGAGAGGATTGCGGAAAGGCCGATAGCGGTGAGCAGGGAGGCGGTTGATTCAAGACGGATCAGGCAGAGCTGGCTGGCTACGAAGGTTGCCGCGATGAAGAGGAATGCAGCGGAGACGCGTGTAAAGCGCACGAAGACGGGTTCGGCCAGTTTGATCCGAATGGTCAGCCCAGAGGCGGCGGCGACGAGCGCGGCAACCATGGATGTTCCCCAGATAGGGATGGCGGCACCGCTTTCCATGGCGAGAACCGCAGAGACCACACCAGCACCGAACGAAAACAGAGTCTCGCTACGGCTACGGAATCTCCAGGCGACGAGGGCGAGGGCAAGGCACTCGATTGCGAGAGTGAGCGGAAGGGCTTTTTCCCCCTCGAAGCCGACCCAGGATGCGACTCCCAGAAACCACAGCGCGCCCCACATGAGTTCCGGCCAGAGGCGTGCCGGGTCTAGCCTCAGGGCTACGGATGCAAGCGAGGCTGTTAGGAAAAGCGCGGTGGCTAGCGCCGATACTTCGCCGAGGCGGAAGAGGCAAAGGTAGCTTGCAATGAGTGCGGAGGATACGAAAAGCAGTCCGGAGGAAATCCGAAGGAAAGGGGTGAAAATTTCCCCCACGATTTTGATACGGGAGGTCACAAAAGAAGCTGCGGCGATGAGGGCCGCTGCGAGGAATCCGCTCCAAACTGGAATGGCTTTCACCGCAGGCATCGCAACCGCACTGTCCGCGATGAACAACCCGCTACCCAAAGCAGCCAACAGCGAGAACACCGCCTCACTTTTCCCACGGTATTTCCAGGCAGCCATGGCGAGTGTGAGTGACTCGAAGGCAAGGACGAGCGCGAGGTGGTGGCCATCGAGCTTCAGGATGAGCGCGAAGGTGGCGACGGCGAGACCTTGGGCTATGTTTACGCCGCCAGCGGTGGTGCTTTGCCTGCGTCCCAGGATGCCGAGAGCGATGAGGGCGGTGCCGAAAATGGCGGCGACTTTCCAGTAATCGCCATCGCCGTTGCGGGCGATCCAGACTCCGGAAAAGAGGAGAAAGAAGAGGGCGTTGTTCGCGCCGGTGAACCAGGCACGTGCGCGGTCGGAGAGGCTTTCGCGGAAATGGCCAAGCACGCCGGGGATTGCGAACATGATCCACAGCGGCGGGAGGAACCAGAGGGTGGCGGGGTCTTCTACGCGGAGCGTTTCTCCGGATGCACCGAGGATTTGCCATCCGAAAAACGCGCCATAACTTCCGAGCATGGAAGCCCAGCCGGGCCAGGACCAGCCGGGTCTCAACATGAAGAAGAGTCCCATCGCGCCAAGCAGGATGGAGGAGATGCAGGACATCCAGCCGATGGGCTGGAGCATGGTGGAGTAGGAGGCGAGGACGATGCCAAGGATGGCAGTGCCCTGGTTTTTACGCAGCCAGGAGACGGCGGTGATGGCTCCGGCGGCAGCGAAGATGAGCAGCGCCCCTATGACCGGGCTGTCGATGACTTTCAGCCGCCCGACGTGATGGGCGGCGAAGGTGCAGTAGTAGAAGAACGCCATCCCGCCGGCGAGGAGGACTTCACCGAAACGGTTGAGGTTCTCCTTCGCAGCGAGACGCCTTCCCGTTTCTACCAAGCCGATGGCGCAGGCGAAAAGGGCGGCGAGGCGCGTGCCGTTGGACATTTCCCGTATCCAGTTCTGGTAGGCGAAGTTCCCGAGGAACACGAGGCCGGTGAGCAGGATCACCACGCCGATACGGACGAACCATACCTTTCCGAAATCCAGTTCGAAGGAGCTGTCTTCCTTGGCCTCAGGAACCGGTTCGGGGATGGAGACCGTTTCGATTTTGACCGGAGCGGGAGCTTTCGCCATTCGGGCAGGTATGACGGGCTTTGGGCGCGGTGCGGGAAGGGCCTCTTCCGGCAGAGGTGGCGGGGAAGCCGAAGGTTCCACTACGTTTGTAGTAGTTTGGGACGAAAGCTTTTTCTCCAGTTCGGAAATCCTCGTGCGTATGTTTTCCAAGGCAGCGGCATGGCGTTCGTTGGCATAGTCCAGTTGCTCGCGCAGCCGCTTGATTTCCTGCCACACGGGCGCTTCGTCGGAAGGGTTCATCTCTAGCGAGAATAGGATGCGAAAAAGGTGCGGGTGTAAAGGTGCGGAAAAACCGGAATGTCCGTTCCCTACTTCTCAGGCTTGCTTTTAGCCACCGGCTGTCCACCGAGCAAACCGGGGTCAATGCCGCTTCTATCGGGGCGAAACGGGGGAGGCGTAAATATCAGCTTGAGCCAGAAGACTGCGGCGGTGGCCAGTATCATCCATGGGAAAACCCATCCGGCCCGGGTGTAGAAGGTGAGCTTGGTTTCGCGTTTCAGAGAGCCGGAGATTTCGCCCTGCTTCATCGCACCGAGGCGGGCGTGCAGGTGGCCGGCGGGATCGATGAGTTGGGATACTCCGGATGTGGCGCAGACGAAAATCCAGCGCCCGTTTTCCGCAGCCCGCATCCGGGCGAGTTCCGCGTGCTGGTCGTGCTGTTTGGAACCCCACGACTCCGCGTCCATGGTGGGGATGACGATATACTCGGCACCAGCCGAGGTCATTTTCCTGATGACTCCTTCGTAGTCGGCATCGAAGCAGATGGGCGTGCCTACCTTTCCGTTTTTGGTTTCGACAGGGAGAGCGGTTTCACCGGGTGTCCCGTCGTCGAAGAAATGGACGGTGTGGTTTTTCGTATGCTCGCCGAGGAAGCCGCCGCCATCCATGGTCAGGGCGATGTTCCGCCAAGCATCGCCGCCAGGCATGGCTTTGGTGCCGAAGGTGAGGGTGATGTCCTTTTCGCGGCAGAGATCCTGGACGAGTTTCCAATCACGTTCGTTGGCGCGGATGTCAAATGGGACGGAGTATTCCGGCCAGACGACGTATCCGGTATGATCGGGCATGGCGCGGGTGCCAACGAGATATTCGGTGAGCGATACGCCCTCAAGCTGGAGTCCGGCTACCTTGACCGTGGCCGCGTGGCCGGGGGAGGGTGCCGGATGCGGTTTTGAAAAAATGACGCACGCAAGAAGCAGCGCGGCGATCACGCTGGCGGGAATCCATTTCCGGGAAAACGCGAAACCAACCACGCAGAGCACAAGGAAGCCGACTCCGTAAACTCCGATCCAAGGGGTCAGAAGGTTCGGCCCAATCGCGAGTCCGGTGCCCATCCATGGAAATTTCAGTGGGAAAATTTCCGCCCGGACGAATTCAAGGGCACTCCAGTTGATGGCGGTGAACAGCGCGAGTTTCCAACCGGTGATGCCTCTAAGATGCGCGCTTCCTTGAAATTGCGCGAAGATTACGGTGAAAATAGCGAGCACGCACCAGAGGGCGATTGCAATGGGGCCGAAGAGATTCAAAACCCACGAGAGCCCGACCCCATACGCGGTAACGCCATGAAGCAGGCCAATCATCCGCGCCCGGGATCCGCACTCACCGTGGAGCGCAACCAACAAACCCGCGATTCCCGGAATTACCAGCCAACCCCAAGCCAGCGGCGGAAATGCCATCGCGAGGATGAACCCGGAAATGATTGCGAGGGCGCAACGTGCCGGAAAATTTCGGGGGATTTTCAAAATGGGTTTGCTGGGAAGTTGGCGCTACTCCGGTTGCGCCGCGAACCATTCCTTGGTCTTCGGGCGGTTCAGGAGGACAAGGGAAAGGATGGGATAGAGGCAGGTGAGGACGATTCCGAAAAATGCCGATCCTATCATCACGGTTTCCATGGTGCCGGCCGGCATGCCGGAGCCTCCTCCCGGGCTTGATGTGATTTCTTTCATCATGGGGATGGTATAGAAAACAGTCGCGAATAAGTTTAGCACTTTTCCAAGGAGGGAAGTCCAGGCATAGCGGTTGGACCATTTGAGACCGCTGCGGCGCCGTTTCAGCATGAGGACGCCACCCATGATAATGAAGACGGTGGTGGCGATGGCAACGATGGTGGAGACGATGGTGATGGGCATCATTTCGCTTTGCATGGCAGCCTGCTGTTCCATCTGCGCGGTTGCGCCTGCGGACTTGGGCATCAGGGCAAGGAATGGATTGAATCCTATTATCGCCAGGATCGCTAAAAGCACGGTGAGCACTCCATACGCCCCGAGGACGAGGTGCATGATCCCGAAAACCTTGACCGTCTGCGGCTGTCCGACGTCTGCGTATTCCGCGTTCTGTCTGACGGCAATTTCCTGGGGAGTGAGTGGGGGTGGCTGATCCATAGACAGCTATGAAAGCGCAGCCTCGCGTTTTGTCGAGATCCGAGGTTCGGTCCCGGAAGGCGTCGTTTCGTATCCTGCGCTCCTATTCAGCTATATCCGGAGCTTCGGGAATGTCCCCCGTTCCATCCGGCTTCACCGCTTCGGGACGCTCCACTCCGCTACGCTCGATGACATCCTCATGGGCAGGCCCGTTGGGCAGGATGACAAAACACAGGTAAACGATGATGGTTGGAATCAGGGCTCCCAGGAACAGCTTCAGAGGTGAAACACCACCTTCGAAATACTTGGAGAGAATGCTCTGTCCGGCGGGGTTCGGGGCATTCGCGATCACTGTCAGGCCACCGCCCGTCACCGCACCGGCCACCACCGCGTGCTTCGCGCTGAACGAAATCCCGTCCACCTGGGAGGCGAGATAGGTGATCGCGGCATTGTCATTGAAAGCCGTCAGAATCGTCGCGCCAAGCATCAGCGCCTGGTCGGGAAGCGTCTGGATGATGGGGGCGATCCACCAGCCCTGTACGCCGCCGTGGATCACGAGACCGGCGAGGAAGAAGCCAACCAGCATGGGGCTTTTCATCGAAATCTCGTTCTGGTGGTGGCGCGTGGCCATGATAAAAGCGAGGAAAAACAGGAAGCCCCCCACGAAAAGAACCGGATAGTGCGCAGTATAAACCGTCCACGCCAAAAAGCCGAGATGCACGCCCGTGACCCACGCGGGAATCGGGGTTTCACGCTCCTGCCATGATTTCGGATGGAGCTGGCCGTCCTCCCGCCCGTCCGCCTTGTCCGCGATGCGGAACAGGGCTCTCCTGAAGAAAAGGAAATACAGCGAGCTGGAAATGATCACGCCCACGACCGCTTTCCAGCCGAAATGTTCCAGCATGAAAAGCGTTCCCCAGTTCCAGGTCGAGGCGACCATCAGCACCGGGGGCGCGGCGAAATGGGTCAGCGTGCCACCCACGGAAATGTTCACGAAAAGCAGTCCGATCGTCGCGTATGCGAGAAGCGGCTCCGGCTTGAGGCGGTAGAATTTCTTCGCGAGAAGCATGGCAGCGATAGTCATCGCCGCTGGCTCCGTGATGAAGGAACCCAGAATCGGCGCGACGATCAGAACGCTCAGCCACCACGCGGCGGGCGTCCCTTTCCCGAGAGAGGCCACCTTGGACATCACCCCTTCGGCGAAACGAAGCACCGGGCGGCTCGCCGCGATCGCCATGATCACCACCACGAACAGCGGCTCGGTGAAGACCTTGTCCTTGTTCAGATACACCTCGAAATCGTGCCAGCTATAGAAATATGTGGCCGCCGCCGCCAGCGCGATCACCCAGATTCCGAAAATCGCCTCCACCTCGCCAAGGAAATGGTAGATCGTGGCACGGAAGGAAACCTCGGGTTCGCCATCCGGATGCTCCTTGTCCTTGGGGCCGCGCGTCTTGAGATTTTCCTGATGGATATGCTCGTAGTGGTGGGCCAGCTTGTTCAGCGAACCTGCCGCGAACGTGTGGCAGATCGCCAACAGGAAAATGACCGTCGCCGCGATATTGAACGGATCTTCCGCAGCACGTGACTTCAGCGTCTCGATCAACCCGCCTTCCGTCTCCTCATACATCTCCCTCGGCTTCGGGAAAGCGGCGTATTGCGTGCTGCCGTCCGCAAGCTCCGGGTAGGCGGCTTCCGGGCCATGGCCTCCGGCTGCTTGGACAGGGGCGACCGATGCAACAAGCATCGCTAGAAAAAGTAGAATCGTGGATCTCATGGTTCTGGAAAGGGGAGCGGCTTATAATCACCACCCCCTGCCACGGCAAGGCGAACTTACCGCCCTCAAATCTCAAATCTCAACCTCAACCTCAACCTCAACCTCAACCTCAACCTCAACCTCAACCTCAACCTCAACTGAACCCAAGAACCCAAGAACCCAAGAACCCAAGAACCCAAGAACCCAAGAACCCTAGTTCCCAAGAATTCAAGTTCCTCTTCCTTCCGTGTATTCCGTGTATTCCGTGGTTCAAACCTCTTTCCCCACTCCAAGATCAGTCAGATTCGTAAAATTTGAAGGAGAGGTTTGATTTTAAAGTCCGCCCATGTCCGCTTCACTCCCATTGTGGATTCCCTCCTTTTTTCCAAAGCCTCAGCGAATATCGCTGCAAAGCCCGCAAACCTCACCGCAAAAATCAGCCAATTTTAGAATAGTTCTTGATCCAATCAGGAATCATTCTAATTTCCCTTCGAGATGACAACCCAAGAGCCACAAACCCAACCCACGAAGGTGCCGGACGAAATCAACGGCCTCCGCATGACCCGCCAGCGGCAGGAAGTCTATCGTTTTTTAATGGAAGGGCGCACCCACCCAACGGCCAACGAAGTCTTCATCCGCATCAAAGAAGCTCTCCCCACCGTCTCACTCGCCACCGTTTACAACTGCCTCGAAGCCCTCGTGCAGCATAAAATCGTCCGCCAGGTCAACTTTGACCGCGAACCCTCCCGCTACTGCCCGAACCTCGACGAACACGGCCATTTCCACGACGAAACCACCGGCACCATCCACGACGTCAAATTCAAGCCCGGCATCAACCTCACCGACCTCCTAGATCTCCCCCCAAACACCGTAATTTCCGATATCGAAATCACCCTCCGCGGCCAACTCGCATAAAATTCAAAATTTAACTTCCAAACCTCTTGATTCGCGTCCATTCGCGTCCATTCGCGGTTTAAATTCTTTAAACACAACCAAAGTCTCACACTGATCACTGATCACCCGGCACTTTCCACTCTCTCCCACCATGTCCCTAGTAATAACAGACCTCCACGCATCCCTCGAAAACGGCACCGAAATCCTCAAAGGCGTATCCCTTGAGATCCCAGCCGGTGAAATCCACGCCATCATGGGCCCCAACGGCTCCGGCAAATCGACCCTTTCCAAAGTCATCGCCGGCCACGAGTCCTACGTCCCCACCTCCGGCACCATCACCATGGACGGCCAGGACCTTTCCGAAATGTCCATCGACGAGCGCTCCCGCGCAGGAATCTTCCTCGCCTTCCAGTATCCAAACGAAGTCCCTGGCGTATCCAATGCCAACTTCATGCGCGCCGCCCTCCAGTCCCGCCTCCCGAAAGGCGAGGAAATCGATGCTGTCGCCTATTACAAATCCCTCTACGAGAAAATGGATCTCTTGGAAATGGATCGCAAATTCACCGGACGCGCCGTAAACGAAGGCTTCTCCGGTGGTGAGAAAAAGCGCAACGAGATCCTCCAGATGATGATGCTCGATCCGCAATATTGCATCATGGACGAGACCGACTCCGGCCTCGACATCGACGCCCTCAAGATCGTCGCAAAAGGCGTCAACGCCATGCGCTCCCCGCGCCGCGGCATGCTTCTCATCACCCATTACCAGCGCCTCCTCGACTACATCAAACCGGACTACGTCCACGTCATGTCCGAAGGCCGCATCGTAAAATCCGGTGGCCCCGAACTAGCCCTCGAACTCGAAAAAGACGGCTACGAATTCTTAAAAGAGCCCGCCATGGCGGCGGTTTAAAACCGCCCGGCCAATCACTGCACATTTTTTCTCCCAACCAGATTTACCTATGTTTACCGAAGAATCAGCCTCTGCCGTCCTCGACGCGGATACCAAAGACGCCATCGATGTCGATCGCTCCAAGGGCGATTTCACTTTCCCTGAGAACCATAAGTTCGATGCCGGATGGGGACTCACCTCCGCCACCGTAGATTATATCTCGGACGTGAAAGACGATCCCGATTGGGTTCGAGAATTCCGCCACAAGGCGCTCGCCGTCTTCGAAAGCAAAGCAACCCCGACCAACTGGGCCACCGAAGACCTCAACAACATCGACTTCGACAAAATCCGCTACTACCTCTCCGACGGCCAAAAGCCAAAGCGTAGCTGGGACGAAGTTCCTCCGGAAATTCTCGAAACCTTTGAGCGCCTCGGCATCCCCGAGCAAGAGCGCGCATTCCTCGCAGGCGTGGAAGCACAGTACGATTCCGAAGCCTCCTACTCCAACATGAAGGAAGAGCTTTCCAAACAGGGAGTCATCTTCGTTACCTCCGCAGAAGGACTCAAAGAGCATGAGGAAATCTTCCGCCCATATTTCGGAAAAGTCATACCCACCGGAGACAACAAATACTCCGCCCTGAACAGCGCGGTATTCTCCGGCGGCTCCTTCATCTACATCCCGAAAGGCGTAAAACTCAAGCAGCCCCTCCAAGCCTATTTCCGTATCAACTCCGAATCCTTCGGCCAGTTCGAGCGCACACTCATCATCGCGGACGAAGGCTCCGAGGTCATGTATATGGAAGGTTGCACCGCCCCGAAATTCGAGACCGCCACCCTCCACTCCGCAGTTGTCGAACTCGTAGCCCTCAAAGGCGCGAAAATCCAATACGTCACCGTCCAGAACTGGTCTTCCAACGTTTTCAACCTCGTCACCAAACGCGGCCTCGCCATGGAAGACGCGGAAGTCCGCTGGATCGATTGCAACATCGGCTCCCGCCTCACCATGAAATACCCCGGCGTAATCATGAAAGGCGAAGGCGCGCGCGGCGAGGTCATTTCCATCGCCCTCGCCAACACCGGCCAGCACCAGGACACCGGTGCGAAAATGATCCACGCAGCCAACAATACTACTAGTAACGTAGTATCAAAATCCATCTCCGTAGGCGAAGGCCGCTCCACCTACCGCGGCCAGGTCCACATTCCCAAGCACCTCAAAGGCTGCAAAAACAACACCGAGTGCGACGCCCTTCTCATCAACAGCAACTCGCGCACTGACACCTACCCGGCCATCACCGTCAAAGGCAACAAACACGCCACCCAGCACGAAGCCAGCGTCTCCCAGGTCTCCGAGGAAATGCTATTCTACATGCAGCAGCGCGGCCTCGACGAAGGCCAAGCCATGTCCCTCGCCGTCAACGGCTTCATCAACGACCTCGTCCGCGAATTCCCCATGGAATACTCCGTGGAACTCAAGCGCCTCATCGACCTGGAAATGGAAGGCTCCGTCGGGTAAACGTGAAAGGAGCGCTGCCTTTAGGCGGCGAGTAAAAATGGAACGCGGACTTTAGTCCGCAAGCCCCCATGAAACTCAAAGGTAACAGAAACGTCCGCATCAGCTTCGTCACCCACGACGAGGATGCCATTCAAACAGCAGAGTTCTGGGCATCGAAAACGCCAGCCGAACGCCTCGCCGCCGCCGCCACACTCATCCGCCAGAAGCTACCTTCCGATTACAAGACCAGGAAGAGATCCCAAACCATATGCAAAGTTGTTCCAGTGCCTTGGCTCCAAAAACCTAAGCAACCCTAAAAATTCCAAATTTCATTTCCTTTGATCCATCATGAAAACCACCATTACCTATTGGAAAGACGGCGATCACTTTCTCGGTTATCTTGACGAGTATCCCGATTACGAAACTCAAGGTGAATCCCTTGAAGATCTTAAAGAACATTTGTTAGATCTCTACAAAGATCTCTCGACCGACGCTATTCCAGGGGTTCGCCACCACGCCGAGTTGGTAATAGCATGAAACGAATTGATCTCATCAAAAAACTATCTTCCCTAGGGTGTGAATTCATCCGCCACGGCGGCAAACACGATTGGTATCAGAATAAAACCACCTCCGTGTGCCAACCGGTTCCAAGACATCGTGAGATCAAAGAACACCTTGCAAAATCAATCATCAAAAAACTTTCATAGCATCATGACAACCACCCTCCCCGCCTGGCTCCAATCCCGCCAGCAAGCCGCACAAGCACGCTACGAATCCATTCCCACCCCGAAACGCGGTGACGAGCAATGGCGCTTCGCGAACATCAAGCAACTAGGAGCGCTGCCTTCAGGCGGCGAGTCCAACGCGGATCCCCAGGCACTCATCCAGAAATCCACCGGTCTGGAAACTCCCGCCGCAAAATTCATTTTCCTGAACGACGCAGTCATCTCCTCCGAAACCTCCCTCCCGGAAAACACCATCTGCCTCCCCCTCGCCGAAGCCCTCGAAAAGCACCCCGATCTGGTCGAGCAGCACTTCATGAAGCAGGAGACCCGTCTCGGCTCCGCGAAATACGCCGCCCTCCACGAAGCCTCCGTAAAAAACGGCATCTTCATCCACGTCCCCGACAACATCGAAGTCCAGGGCACCATCGAAATCCATCACTGGATCTCCGGTGAAACCACCGTCTTCCCCCACACTCTCATCGTCACCGGAAAATCCTCCAAAGTCCGCGTCATCGATACCTTCCGCTCCGCCGACGACACCACCCCCGGCCTAGCCATCGCCTACAAGGATCTCTACGCCGGCCAAAACTCCTCCCTCGATTACATCGCCATCCAGTCCCTCAACGAAGTTTCCCGCATCATCGCCATCAAGGAAACCTCCACCGCCCGCGACGCCCGATCCAAAGCCTTCATCCTCAACACCGGAGCCGCATGGGCGCGCAACGAATCCATGTCCCGCCTCGAAGGCCCCGGCGCCCACTCTGACATGCTCTCCGTCAGCATCCCGGACAACGAGCAGGAATACGACCAGCGCACCTTCCAACACCACGTTTCCGAAGGCGCATACTCCGATCTCCTCTATAAAAACACCCTCTACGGCCGTTCAAAAACCGTCTTCTCCGGCCTCATCTCCGTCGATGAAAACGCCCACCATACCGACGCCTACCAGACCTGCCGCAACCTCTTCATGTCCGACGATTGCGAGGCAAACTCCATGCCCGGCCTCGAAATCAACGCAGACCAGGTGAAATGCTCCCACGGCTCCACCTCCGCCCAGATCGCCGACGATGAAATCTTCTACCTCCAAGCCCGCGGCATCGATCCCGTCCGTGCCCGCCAACTCATCGCCCGCGGCTTCTCCATCGAAGCCGTAGAGCGCCTGAAAAACGAAGAAACCGAAGCCCTCCTCCTGAAATTCATCGACGAGAAATTCGCCAAAATCAGCTAAGGGCAAAGGATACATCTGTCCCTTCAGTCCATTTCACGCGGACACACTCTCCGCTGGACGTTCCGCTTCATTTGATTGAACGTCTCCCCCCATGCGCGTTCTCCGTATCCTTACCAGAAAGGAACTTAATACCTACTTCCTCAACCCCTTCGGTTGGGTCGTTCTCGCATTCGTCGTGCTAATGCAGGGGCTTTCCCTTTCATCTGCCATGAAAGGCTTCCGCGACACCCCGGTGAAAGACTCACTGGTTTACGTCACCTTCCATACACCGCTTTTCTGGTTCTACTTCCTATTCATCTTCCCCCTCATCACCATGCGCCTTTTCGCCGATGAGGAACGCTCGGGAACCATGGAAACCCTCCTCACCGCCCCCGTCCGCACCTGGCAGGTAGTCCTTTCGAAATATTTCGCCGCGATGATTTTCTACATCATCCTGTGGATCCCCGCCTACTTCCAGTTCAAGGCATTCTCCTGGTTTACGGAAATCCCCCCCGCCTATTCGGAAGGCGCGCTCTGGGGCACCTTCCTCATCCTCTTCCTCATGGGCAGCGCCTTCACCGCCATCGGCTGCCTCGCCTCCGCCCTCACCTCCAGCCAGATCATCGCGGGCATCGTCACCATCACCATCCTCGTCATCCACTACTTCCTCGGCTTTGTCACCGTCATCTGGGGCGAGTCCTTCGCAGGTGCCGGCTTCTTCCACTACATCTCCTCCCAGCAGCACCTCCACTTCTTCACCAACGGCCTCTTCGATTCCCGCCCCGCCGTCTATTACCTCACCATCACCGCCTTCATCCTCTTCCTCACCCACCAGATCATAGACCTCCGCCGCTGGCGCCCTTGAAAAACTTTAAACTCTAAACTTTAAACTCCAATTTCCAAGCCCCTAAGGGGCGTCGCCTATTCCTCTTCCTTGAGGTTTAAAGTTTAGAATTTAAAGTTTCCCCGCCACATGTCCGAATCAAAAAAGAAAAGCCGCCAGTCCCGCCCCAACCGCTTCGGAATCGGTTTCCTTTCCATTTTCCAAATCGTCCTGTTCCTCGCCATCGTCGTCTTCGCAAACTATCTGGCATCGCAGAACTACACCCGTGCGGATCGCTCCCGCACTGCCGATTACACCCTCTCCTCCTCTTCGGAAAACTATCTGGAAAGCGAAGCCATCACCGCCCGCGAACGACCCGTGAAATGGATCATGGCCTTCCGCCGCTCCTCCCCCTTTTACCAGCGCGTCCGCGCCCTCGCGGAAGAATACGAACGCGTTTCCGGGAAAAAAATCGAACTCGAAACCATCGATCCCCTCCGCTCCCCGGATCGCGCCGCCCAATTCACCGCCGCTTACAATCTCACCCTCGTCCGCGATCTCATCCTCATCGACGCCCGCCCCGACGACTCCACCCCCATCATCACGGAAACCACCACCGGCACCGCCGCGCTCAACCCCCACATCACCCTCGCACTCGCCGAGGAAATGCTCACCCACGCCATTGACGAATCCGGCCAGCGCCGCCCGGACACCTTCCGCGGGGAAGACCTCCTCACCTCCCGCCTCGTCGAGGCAGTAGAGGGAAAACCCCGCACATTCCTATTCCTCGCCGACAAATCACGCATCGATTCCGAGGGCGAAAACTCCCCTTGGAACAACCTCTCCCAAACCCTCCGCTACCAGAACATCCAGCTCCTCCCCGCCAACCTCGCCGGCCTCACCAACATCCCCGCCGAGATCAACGGCCTCGCCATCATCGCCCCGAAATACGATTTCACCGAACAGGAAATCGCCACCCTCGAAGCCTACTGGAACTCCCCCCGCTCCGCCCTGCTCATCCTCCTGGAAGCCGGCCAATGCCCGCCCAACCTCCGCATCTTCCTCCGCTCAAAAGGCATCACCCCCCGCCACGACCGCATCATCACCAAAGACGCCAACCGCCTTATCACCACCGCACGCGGCAACTTCACCGCAGGCATTCCTTTCATCAAAGACCTCGCCGGCCAGTCCGCCGTATTCGAGGGAGCATCCTCATCACTCGAAGTCCGCGAAGACGCCCCCGACCTCGCACTACGCAAAATTTCCCCCACCCCCCTCATCCGCATTTCCGATGAATTCTGGGGCGAAGCCGATTTCGGAAAAAGCTCCGACGAAAACAAAGCCGGAGAAACCTTTGACGTCATCCGCGACACCGCCCCGCCCGTTTACCTGGCCGCCTCCGTCACCCGCGGAGCCGCCAACGACGACCGCTTCGCCGCCGACACCTCACGCATGGTCGTCATCGCCAACACCGACTTCCTCGAGCCCGACCGCCAGCGCGCCGAAAACAACGACTTCCTCGCCTCCGCCGCCAACTGGCTCGTCCACCGCGAATCCCTCACCGGTCTCTCCCCCCGCCCCATCGGCACCTACAAACTCCCTCTCCTCGATGTCCAGGTCTCCTTCATCAACCGCCTCAACCTCTTCTTCGCCCCCGCCACCTTCCTCCTCATCGGCGGCCTGGTATTCTCCTCCCGCCGTAGCTAACTCCCAGTCTTCCCTTCGATGTTCGATGTTCAGCGTTGGGCGTTCGACGTTCCCTCTTAATTTCTTCCTCCAGATTTGAGGTTTAAAATTTAAAGTTTAAAGTTTTGCGCTCCCTAACCCTAACAGCCCTCTTACTTGTCACCGCCATCCTTCTCGGGGTCCTGGCGGCATGGCAATTGCGCGAAGGCAACCTCGACAAAATTCTAGGCTCCCCGCCCACCGCCGTCGGGGAAAAAATCTACCCGGAGCTAAATCCCGAGGACGTAACCTCCATCACCGTAACCTCCGGGGACATCCGCGCCCACTTCGTCAAAACCGAAACCGGTTGGGAATCCACCAGCCCGTGGCGCGACCGCATGGATCCACGGGCAGCTATCGCCATCATCTCATTCACCCAGTTCGCCACCGCCCGCGATCTCGTTCCGCGCGATTCCCTGGATCCCGCCCTCGCCGGCCTCGAAACCGGCAGCACCGAAATCAATCTCCAGGGCGCATCCGGAGAATGCCTCGCCACTTACCGCCTCGGCCGCCGCACCCCCCTATTGGATACCATGGAGGGAGAGGACGCCCAGACCACCCCCACCACTTACCTTCTTCCTCTGGACAGCGGGCGGAAATCCCACGTCTATGCCGCCACCGGATATATCCTCCCCCTCTTCAAAGACGGCCTGAAATACCTCCGCGACCATCGACCGTTTTACTTCAATCCGCTCGCCATCGAAAAAGTCCGCATCCGCACCGAGCAGGGTGCCCTCACCCTCGGTCGCGCCGCGCCGAACAGCCCGTGGCGCATCGTAAAACCCCTCGACCTTTCCACCAATCCCGCCGCCGTAAAAAAACTTCTCGAAGGCCTCGTCACCCTCGGAGCCACCGCTCTCAGCGACCGCTCGGAAGTCACCCTCCCATCCAACGGAACCACCCCGGAAAACAGCCAGATTGCCATCACCCCCTTCGGATCGGAGGAGGAAATCATCCTGGACATCCTCCCTCCGGAAAGCCCCGAAGCACGCGAAACCCAGGCCACCGTTAGCGATAGGCCGGACACCCTTTTCACCATCCCGCTGAAAACCGATCCCGACCTCACCTCCGTTTCCGACCTCCCCCTCACCGTCAACGATCTCCGCGATCCCACCCTCACCAACCTCAACATCGCCTCCGTGCGCGGAATCGCCATCGAGACCGCCACCACCCCCACCATCCTCATTTCCCGCGATCCCCCCGCACCCTGGACAGCCACCATCAACGGGGTTTCCCGAGAGGCCAACGAGCAGCGCCTCTTCGCCCTCCTCAAAGCCGTCACCGAAACCCGCGCCATCGCCTTCGAGACCGATGCCGCCCCCGAAGACCTCTCACCCTGGGGACTCCACCGCCCCATCCTCACACTCACTTTCATCGCCGCAAACAACCAGGCACTTGCCATCTCCTTCGGCCTCGACAAACGCGGCAACCTCTTCGCCAAGCGCAACGGCAGCCCCTCCATCATGCGCCTGGAAAACAGCTTCTTGGATAGCATCGCCGTCCGCCCTCCCGACTGGCGCCACGCCAGGCTCTGGTCCGTTTCCAAAGTGGATCTCACCAACCTCACCCGCACCGAGACCGGCTCCCCTCCCCTGGAGCTCACCTACAATGATCTCGCCGAAAAATGGACGGCCACCCGCTCCGGAGAAGAAGTCACCTCCAGCCTGGATCCCTCCCGCGCCACCTTCATTCTGAAAATCCTCGAGAACCTCCAGGTTTCCCGCTGGCTTCCCCCCACAGACGAAGCCGCCACCGCCGCCCTGCAAAACCCCACCCTCACCTTCCAGCTAAAGGAAAACACCGTCGATGACTTCGGTGACGAAAACGGCACCAAATCCCAGACCCTCACCCTCGCCCCCGATCCTGCGACCGGCACCGTTTTCGGAAAAATCTCCTCCGATCCTTCTCCCTTCACCCTCACCCCGGAGAGCTACCTCAAGCTCTCCATCCCGCTGCTGGATGAATAGCGGAAACCCGAGTCTGTGACGCGGATTTCATCCAGACCTCATTGTGAGATTTTACAAAGGGATGATTTTACAAAGGGACGGTTCATTTACGGAAGAATGATTTACAAAGGGACGATTTACAAAGGGACAGTCGTTTTGTGAGAAAATGCCTTGCGTTGTGATTTGAACCCCGAGCTGCAACATAGGTCGTTTGCTTCTGTTAGTTAGGGATTTTCTTAAGAAATGAGTTCGGAGTCAGAAGTGTTCGGCATGGTCACTGCTTCTTGAGTAGGGAGCCGAATGTGACGAAATCGTCACTTGTACGATCAGGCTGATTCTGATTTCCTCTGTTCGTGGGTCACGCCAAGGACAAGATCGACGAAAAGAAGCTCTCCAGCTGGAAACTGCTCGATGATTTCCGGCAGCGGCTTGCCAAGGCGCAGGCCTCCGCTCCCAAGCCCGAAAAGCGCCCCGGCGGCCCCGAACGCAAACTTCTTGAGGAGGATTACTTCAGCCTCATGCTCTTCGGGCTTTTCAACCCGGTCATCGACAGCATGCGCGGTCTTTGCGCGGCAAGCCACCTCAAGCGCGTGCAGGAGGACGTCTGCTCAAGGCCGGTGAGTCTTGGGAGTTTTTCCCAGGCGCAGGGAGTCTTCGACCCGGAACTGCTCAAGCAGGTGTTCCTGGAACTCGCTGGGGAAATCCCCACTTCATGGGGCGATGCCCGGCTCGCCCACCTCGCCGACAAGCTCAAGCTGGTGGACGGCACCCTGCTGCCCGCCCTGCCACGCATGCATTGGGCGCTCTGGGTCAACGACCAAAACCGCGCCGCCAAGCTGCATCTGAAATTCACCGTGCTGCGCCAGGTCGCCAGCGACGCGCTCGTCACCACCGGGAACTCCTGCGAGCGCAAGGCTTTGCGGAAATCCATGAAGAGGGGCGAGATCATCGTCGCGGACCGCTACTACGGGCTGGAATACGGGTTTTTCGGAGAGCTTCGCGAAGAGGGGGTCTCCCACGTGATCCGCATCCGCAACAATCCGCGCATGGAAATTGTGGAGGAACTCCCCCTGGCCGGAGCGGACCGGGCGGCGGGCGTCACCTGGCAGGGTATGGTGAAACTCGGCGACAAATGGCAGGGCGAACCGGTCCGGGTGGTCAAAGTCGAGGTGGACGGCAAGGAACTGCTGCTGGCCACCGATCTGGGGATCGAAGCGGAGCTGGTCGCCCTGATCTACCGTTACCGCTGGCAGATCGAGCTGTTTTTCAAGTGGATGAAAAGCATCCTCGGCAACCGCCACCTGATGGCGGAGTCGCCCGAAGGAGTGGCCATCCAGACCTACAGCGCACTCATAGCGGCGCTGATGCTGCAACTTCTCACGGGCAAACGCCCCACCAAGAGGGCCATGGAGCTGATCCGTCTGTACATGATGGGCTACGCGGGGCTCGAGGAGATCATGACACTGCTGGTTCCGGAAAAATCCGGCAAATAAGCGTTCCGGGGAAATCGCCGCCAAGGCGCTTTCCCAGGCTCGCCGTGCCCGGATGGCAAGTCCTCAGCCACAAACGCGCCGGGACAGCCGCGTGAAAGTGTCACTTCTGTGAAAACCAAGGGATTTCCAGCCCCCTTTCCAAATGCAGCAGACATCATGCCGAACACTTCTGAGCCTTCCCTCATTAAAGGGTGCGACAAAATGTCCTGTTGGAATCCCTACGTGGTAAGGAAAACTCCCTCCACCAGGATTCTCATTCGTCTCCTTTGGAGTGCGGAGTGGTAGAGCAGCGTCCTACTCATCTGCCAACAGCTCGGGAAAGTTCGCTATGGCTGATCAGCTTTGCGGTGCTCACGTCGATTTCAGCTTCGCGGTGGGAGAGTTCCTTGCCACCAGGAGCAAGTGGAGCCCCTTTCATCTACGAGAGCAGATGGGTGGCAAGCCCGGCCTACTTTTCGGCGGAGAGCTTGTCTGCATCCTGTATGACTTCTTTTAGCTTTTTCATCGAGCTACACGGTCTCGAATCCGTGGAGGCTTTTCAAATGGCAAGCTCGGATTCAAATCGGAGTGGGCTACTCGTCGTGGATGTGAAACAGCGGGGACTGCCCCCATTCACAACGAAAAAGTGATCTCCGCCGAAGGCGGCTCATCTCCCTTTTTCGCCAACCATCGCGAGCTATCGCTCACCACCTGATCGATCACTTTGCCGGCCTGATAGTCTGCTTGATGGCTGGAGGCGCCCTTGGCCAGGTTCTCGTCCTGTGCGTGGCAGGGAGTGGCCATCAGAACACTGAAGACGTTGAGCGGAAGCGCGAGAGGACGAAGAATGGTTGAACACATAGTGGAGATGCTACGAACGCTGATCGTGAACTCGAAAAGATGTTGCGACGCGACACCTGACCCCGATGACTGACTGACCCCATCCAATCATCTCGGAGAGTTATCGTCGACGAATGACGAGTGCGAGGGCACCTACCCCGAGCAAGGCAATGCAAGAAGGCTCGGGAACGGTTGTGTATCTGATGAAGTTGTCGTCTGGTCCGTTGCCAAACGCAGTCCAAGCCAAGGTGTTATTGAAGGCATCGGCACCGATGTTGGCCAAAGTGTCATCCTCAAAGGTTTGGGAAAATCCCGCCGAATCAAAGTGGTAAACAGACGATACAGGCGCCAAGCCATCAGCGACACCTTCGATGTAGAACAAAACCCCGTTGAAAGCCACGGAACGTGTGAATGAATCCACCACCCCACTCAGACTCGTGGGAGTCGCCGTGCCACCGGCAGTGACTGTTGGACTGAACTCTCCATACTGTTCCATCACACCGCCTACAGCGACAGCACCAAATTGCTCGGCCTGCGCGGCACGGAAGGGAAAGCCGAACCCAACCTCTCTCGTCCAGGTGGGTTTGACGTCAATTGACCCCGTCCAGGTCGCGACAACATCACTGCCAACTTGCTCGAAGTACACGATGACAGCGGCTTGGCTGTGGGATGTGATTGCGAGAGCTGCGCAGCTGAGGGCGGGCAGAATCCATCGGCGAACACCGGGAATTTTACTGCGAGAAATTTGCTTCTGGCGGGAGGATCCTGGAACAGGCTTTGGTTGGCTGGAGGGCGGAACGAAGGGGGGCGCGGGACGAGAAAGAGGAGAAAAGTGCCGAGCGAGCGGCAATCACAGCAGAGAGATAGCCGGAAACAGCCGTGCGGCGGTTGTGGTTGCTGGCTTCGACGCTCCCATGCATTTGCCTCTATCCTAGCTTTCCCGGCGGCTCTGCCAAGATTTCTTTTGGCAGCGGTTGTTCTAGGAGTGGGGCAAGCGGCGGCGGTTTCAAAGATCAAAGTGCGACCTTTGTTCAGTTGGATTTCCTCGGGGCTCCATCTCTGGCATTAAGAGAATTTTGGTATAGCCGCTACGCATCACTTCCAAGATCACGAAGGCAGGTGACGGTTTGGCCGTTGAGACTCCCTTCATAAAGAAGGGTTCGAACAATTATTTTAACAATCTCCTCTTTCAGCTTTTCCAGTTTCCGGTCCGTCGTTGTCCGCGCCTTCATCTCGCTTGCCAGTCTACTCACGTAGCGCTTGGTGCCCATCATCATTTCTCTGGGAACAGATGATTGGGAACAGATGATTGGACGAGCTGCAAAATGAGAACTGCACCAGATCTCTGCCTGACCCGAATGGCACTGTTTTAAGACAATGATCGGGGGTGAACTCGTGCCATAGAACCGCCACGTAAACGAAGATGAAGGAACCACGAATCCCACGAATCCCACGAATAAAGAGAAGAATATGAACCACGGAGTACACGGAAATTGAACGGGCAGCGTCTTGATTCGTTAGATTCGTCGGATTCGTGGTTTCTAATTCTTGTGGAATGGAAGCAATCACCGGCACGGCGCTTAAAACAGTGCCATTCCTGCCTGACCCCTTTATTGGATCTCTGCCTGACCCCTTTATTGCACTGGGGCTGGGGCAATGGGGCGGACTGAAGATTTGAGGAAATTGTTTAGAACGGTATCTTCCTCCATGTCCGCTGCGCTCCCA
The DNA here is from genome assembly GCA_963793435.1 of uncultured Verrucomicrobiae bacterium. Taxonomy (GTDB): domain Bacteria; phylum Verrucomicrobiota; class Verrucomicrobiia; order Verrucomicrobiales; family Akkermansiaceae; genus Luteolibacter. The sequence goes on from CAWCAA010000001.1 coordinate 351,134, forward strand.
TTGCGGTCCGTTCCTGCGTCGAGCTGCGTTTGATCCGGTAGGCCGGGTTATAACTCCAATTTTCCAAAGAGTTCTTCGGCGACTTTCTGAGCTAGTTCAACACCCTCTTCGGTGAGGTAGATTGACTTGGCCTTGCCGACTGGATTTGAGATCAGGCCTTTTTCGTGGAGGCGGTCGGCGATGTCCCAATCTAGGGATTTCCAAGCTCTTGTGTCCTCGGAGGTTTCTTGCCAAGAGTTTACGAAAAGGAGAGCTAGAGCTGCTTGGTCGATCTTCGAAGTGTCGTATTTCATGCGGGTATAATGGCAAAAAATATTTTGGTGGAAAAGTTTCTTGGGCATTGGGGGGCTGAAACACGCGCTCCATTTACTGAACAATGTTAAAATGCAACACCTGACGCCGATGAGATGACCCCAATGAGATTGCTCAGACTTTATTACGAGAGGGTATGGGGTGCCAGTGGGGAGTTTTAGGGCCGAGCGATCCTGACCCTAGGGACAAATACGTCATTCATTCGACTACTTGCTGGAAATAACCTCGTCCCGCCAAATAACATAACGTAGGTAATACTCGGCCATCCTTACTTCTGCTGTGGTGGGCGTATGTGCTAGGGAATGAACAACCTCAATGTCGAGACCCATTTCACCAGACAGCTTACTAGCCGCGGCCGGCGGAAGATCGAGAATTTCACTCATTCTCCAGTCAGAGTCCCATAAGAATTCATCCCAAAGCCCTCCATCGCTGAGCAGAAGGTCGTGCCATACCTCCGGAGTCAGCGATTCAGAGAGATAAGGTTTATCCGCCCGGAGGTCGATGGGCACATCTTCGAGCATCCACGGCATCGGTGCCTCAGAATCAGAGTTCACGATCAGTAGCCGCTGAATGCTCTGCCATGCGGCCTTCCTGTTGAAATCGCCGAAATCCGAATTGTCCATCTCATGGGATATGCCTTGATAAACCTGTTCCAGCAGCTCCGCTATCCAGGCCACCTGAATCCCTGTATGTCCACCGTCCGGAACATCGGTTTCTCCAAGTAGGGCATCGAAAACCTGATAGAGAGAATAGACCACCTCGTCCCTCTCCAACTGTTGGAGTATTCCCTCGCCAAGGTAGTATGGCGTGCTGGCGTCTTTGCTTGCATTCAGGATTTGATCGAGCGGCTTGACGAGCACCGCAATATCCTCAAGCTGATAACGCTTGCCTTTTCTATCGCTAGTTTGGTTTGGGCTATTCCACATGGTGTTGAGGTCTTTATGACTCTTGTGCTTACTTCCTTTTGCTTTCCAACGCTTTTAATTCCGCTTCGGTTTTTTCAAGAAACGCTTTCTCTGCAGCTGTTGGTGAAGCCAGCGTCTTGTCCTTGAATGCAGCGTATTCTTTGTGGGCTTTCTCAAGAGCCGCGTCATGGCTGATTTTGCCCGCATGGGTGAGAATATCCCGGCCGGTCATTGCGAGGAATTGTCGTAGGCGCTCCAGCCAGTCTGTCATGGTCATCGCGAAATTGTTGAGAGCTTGGATTTCGGCCAACTCGATGTAGGCGGTTACGATTCGGTTGAGTAGGTTCAGCTCGTCCTCGCCGAGGTAATTCTTCGCTACTTCCACATCGCGCTTGAGTAAGAATTTTCCGGAGTAATTCGTGATCCCCATATTGGGTTTTTCCGCATCTGCGCGTTCGTAGATCAGCTCTGCTGCGGTACGTCCGTGAGCTGCCCAGTGAAGTTGATTCTGGAGCTTGGCGAAAAAGTCCTTCGCCTGATCCGAGCCGGAGTCGTAGTCGATGCTCGTCGCGAAAATATCCAGAACCTTGCGCCAGAAGACCTTTTCCGAAGAGCGGATGTCGCGGATGCGTTGCAGCAGTTCTTCGAAATACCGGGAATTTCCGGCTTCTTTCAGCCGTTGGTCATCCATCGTGAAGCCTTTGATCAGATACTCCCGCAGCCGCTGCGTCGCCCAGATGCGGAACTGCGTGCCGCGCAAGGATTTCACGCGGTAACCGACAGAGATGATGACATCGAGGTTGTAGTGCTCGACTTGGTAGGTTTTCCCGTCAGCGGCAGTTGTTGCAAAATCTGCAACAACTGAAACTTCCGCCAACTCCCCCTCAGCGAAGACATTCTTAATATGGCGGGAGATCGTTGATTTAGCGCGATCAAACAGCCCTGCCATTTGGTTCAGGGAGAGCCACACGGTCTCCCCATTTGTGGGAACATCGAGACGGAAGCTCCCGTCTTCCGTTCGATAGAGCAATACCTCGGAAGGTTGTTCTGGAGCTGGACTGGGCGCTGACATCAATGCTTGAAAGTAGAGATCTTATGAACAGTTGTCGATTGGATTCTTCCTCACGCGTCACCCAAATAGAATGATCAGCATGCGACGCTAGGCAAGACACTTACTCAAAAACTGGGCGAAGTGAGGCGCGTTAAATCCAATCGAGAGATACTGTGCGTTCATTTCCTTGAGATGGGAAATTGGCAGGACGAGACACCTCATATGCTAAATTTTCGATATTTGACAGGAAGCCAGCAAACCAGCTAACTTGCTGGTATGAAAACCACGATTGATCTTCCTCCTGATTTGGTTCGGGAAATGAAGCTTCTGGCCGTCAATGAAGGGAAGAAGCTTAAAGACGTGGCTGCTGAGTTGTTGAAACGGGGGCTGAACTCGACGAAAAATCCCGTGCGATCCAAGCCCTCCGAAGATTTTCTTCTTTCGGCTAAAGCTTGTGCACCAGAGATGACTCCGGAGCGTGTTCGCCAGATTCTTGAGGAAACTCCATGAGTTATCTACTCGATGTGAACATTCTTCTCGCCAGTCGTTGGAAGACGCACACGGTTCATGAGGGGGTTCTTGACTGGCTGGATGAACTACCGGAATTTTATACCACGCCGATTGTCGAGTTGGGCTTTATGCGGGTAAGCCTGAGCCCTGCTTATGCCGCCACTTGGGAAAATGCCCACCGATCGTAGGGTGTCCTACTCAATCGGTCATCTCATCGCTTTTTACCGGATGATGTCAACGGCTTGGACTCAGCGGAGACTAACTACAAGGATTCGACCGACGCCCATCTTGTTAGTTTGGCTAACCGATATGGCCTTAAGCTTGCGACTTTGGATAAGGTGCTTATCCGTAAATCCTGGGCGAAGGGATGTGCCTTTTGTCCACTTGCGTGAGACTGCTCGTTCATTTCCCAAAAATGAGGGATATATCACGATGAGGATACCCCCCAATAAGCCTCGGATCTGATTCAACCGTTCCTCTTGGCCTCATCTTCAAATGCCTTTGCGAGATCCTCTTTGCTCAGGATTTCCTTGCCGGCGATGTGATGCCCAACCACTGAACGAATTTCAGGGGAATGGGTCGTGTAGGCTAGGGACAAGATGGTCTTTCCTGCGTCGGCGAAGGTATTTCCGTTCAGAAACAGGAATGGAGCCAGAAGTGTTCGGCATGGTCACTGCTTCTTGAGTAGGGAGCCGAATGTGACGAAATCGTCACTTGTACGATCAGGCTGATTCTGATTTCCTCTGTTCGTGGGTCACGCCAAGGACAAGATCGACGAAAAGAAGCTCTCCAGCTGGAAACTGCTCGATGATTTCCGGCAGCGGCTTGCCAAGGCGCAGGCCTCCGCTCCCAAGCCCGAAAAGCGCCCCGGCGAACCGAACGCAAACTTCTTGAGGAGGATTACTTCAGCCTCATGCTCTTCGGGCTTTTCAATCCGGTCATCGACAGCATGCGCGGTCTTTGCGCGGCAAGCCACCTCAAGCGCGTGCAGGAGGACGTCTGCTCAAGGCCGGTGAGTCTCGGCAGCTTTTCCGAGGCGCAGGGGGTTTTCGACCCCGAACTGCTCAAGCAGGTGTTCCTGGAACTCGCCGGGGAAATCCCCACTTCATGGGGCGATGCCCGGCTCGCCCACCTCGCCGACAGGCTCAAGCTGGTGGACGGCACCCTGCTGCCCGCCCTGCCACGCATGCACTGGGCGCTCTGGGTCAACGACCAAAACCGCGCCGCCAAGCTGCATCTGAAATTCACCGTGCTGCGCCAGGCCGCCAGCGACGCGCTCGTCACCACCGGGAACTCCTGCGAGCGCAAGGCTTTGCGGAAATTCATGAAGAGGGGCGAGATCATCGTCGCGGACCGCTACTACGGGCTGGAATACGGGTTTTTCGGAGAGCTTCGCGAAGAGGGGGTCTCCCACGTGATCCGCATCCGCAACAATCCGCGCATGGAAATCGTGGAGGAACTCCCCCTGGCCGGAGCGGACCGGGCGGCGGGCGTCACTTGGCAGGGTATGGTGAAACTCGGCGACAAATGGCAGGGCGAACCGGTCCGGGTGGTCAAAGTCGAGGTGGACGGCAAGGAGCTGCTGCTGGCCACCGATCTGGGGATCGAAGCGGAGCTGGTCGCCCTGATCTACCGTTACCGCTGGCAGATCGAGCTGTTTTTCAAGTGGATGAAAAGCATCCTCGGCAACCGCCACCTGATGGCGGAGTCGCCCCAAGGAGTGGCCATCCAGACCTACAGCGCGCTCATAGCGGCGCTGATGCTGCAACTTCTCACGGGCAAACGCCCCACCAAGAGGGCCATGGAGCTGATCCGTCTGTACATGATGGGCTACGCGGGGCTGGAGGAAATCATGACACTGCTGGTTCCGGAAAAATCCGGCAAATAAGCGTTCCGGGGAAATTGCCGCCAAGGCGCTTTCCCAGGCTCGCCGTGCCCGGATGGCAAGTCCTCAGCCACAAACGCGCCGGGACAGCCGCGTGAAAGTGTCACTTCTGTGAAAACCAAGGGATTTCCAGCCCCCTTTCCAAATGCAGCAGACATCATGCCGAACACTTCTGGAATGGAGCAGTCTTGTGCAATTGTCTGAATACTTCAGTGACATCCACCATGTCCAGTTCAGGCTCGTCCGCCGCATTGCGGAACATCTCCTTTGCTGGCTCGTAGCCTTCGGAAGTGATTCCGTGCTGGTAGCCCGATTTTTTGCAAAGGACTTCGTTTGTGGAAACGATGTAGTCCCAGTCAAAAACCTGAAGTGGGTTATTCATCAAGCGCTGGCTTTTGAACGGGCATCGATTTCCTGACTGATCAGCTCAAGCGTCCGGTTCACGAAAGGCCGCCCCTCATCGCTGCGCAGGAAAGCTTCCAGCTCCTTTTCCTCCCGCAGCCCTTCCACACCCTTGCTGCGGAGGGCTCCTTTCCCGGTGATCGAATAGACGGGCTCAGCCGCATAGCGTTCCGTCTCCGCCCCGATCAGGTGAACCAGGAGGACGGAGATCTTCCCGGCTCGGGGACGTTCCAGAAAAACCTTTTGAATCGCCGGATTCCTCAGCTTCTCACTGACGAACGAGGAGGCGGCTTCCTCAGGTGTCGGAAGTGCGGTCATGGGAGTAGATTAACCGCTCAATGTCTTTGAAACAAGGGGGTTTCTCTCTGTTCTAAAACCTAGGGCGAAGCGCTGCGCCTTTGATTCGATCGCGTGAGACTGCGCGTTCATTTCCCTGAAAATGAGGAAAATGTTACGATGCAGCACCTGACTCCAACTGTGGAGGCGTAACGTTCAACCCCAGCTCGGTTGATGAGCCTCCCGGGCTATTCTGCTGCCTCGGTTTTCACGAACACGCCCTTGTAGGGCTTTGTTACATTCCCCTTTTTGGTAAGTATTCCAGCACTTACAAAAGTCTGAAGTTTCTCATCTTTGGTCATCTTCGCCATGCGGCTTTTGACGTTCTTCCACGCTGCCGCATAAGGATCTGCCGTTTGAGCCTGCGCTTTCATGGATTTACGATGGGCGAAAGTATCCCAAGATGCAAGATGGATTCCGGACGGCGATTTGGATGTGAGACTTCAGCTTGATAGCAGATCCTTCAAATGCGGGTTCGTCTTCTTGAAATAGCCCTCGGACACTGTCGTAGGTAGGACTGTCGTGATTCTGATCCATACTACCGAGAGCCCAATTCAGAACGGAACAATCCAAGCGTCTGAGTAGGAAGTCTCGATCATCAGGATTGAGCGACTCATTTTTCGGAACTTTTTGTCCCAGTCCCCTCATGCCGTCCAGAAAATCGGGGTATACTTCGGTCAGTAGTTTGGTTGCCTTCCGGTCAAGCAGATCGAAGCAATTGCCGAGGTGAATGATTGCGCCAACAACGGTTGGGCTCTTGACGTTCTTACGACCCTGAGCCCATTCCAATGCCCGCTCCGGGCCGTGCTCCCAGAAGTAGATTCCATTTCCCAACCAGTCGTAACTCTTTTGGCTGCTCTTTAAAGGACTTCCTTTTATCAGAACTTCGTCGGCTACCGCTTTGTCGCATCCGTGGTAAGCGAGGATGAGGCGTTGGTATTGGAAGGCTTGGTTCATTGACAGGAAAACCTAGGGTGACGCTTTCAGAAGCTTGCGCAAGATGAGAACCACTGGATTTGCCGAGTGGGGGGGATGAGAAGTGCACCAGATCTCTGCCTGACCACTTTATGGTCGAACCGAGGAAATCAAGTGGGTATCTCCTTCTGCAGGTCACGCATGCTCCATAGCTGGTTTTGCGCAAGCACTGGCAGACCTCTGATTTTACGTGCTCCGTCCTTGCGTTTTGGAGAGAACCGATCTCGTGATGCTGCGAAGGCCTGGTTAACGAACTCCCTGCTGCCAATGACAGCCCCATCCGTGAAATACCTGACACGATGCCCCAGGATCTTCGCGACGGAGAGCTCTTTGAGCACAGTTCCAGTCTCTCCACTTTCCAAAGCTTCCGCATCGTTTTGGTCACTGCCTTGGATCTTTGTGCCGGAAGCTGGGACGCTTGAGTTTTTGGGTTTTCTTTCCAACGCCATTCCCAGAAGACGCCTGTATCCGCGCGAAACATCACGCCACTTCTTGGAATCGAATCCTATTCCCTGGTGACACAGGTAGGCGCGAACAAGACCCTCACGGGCTTTCTTCCCATTTCCCTTGTTCCCTCCGCCTACGGCCTCCCCATAGCTGCTCCAACGGTAATCCGCCGGATCTTCCACCATGTCGGCACGCACCGGATTGAGATCGATGTAAGCGGCCATCGTTCGAGCAGCCGTGCCACTCTCCACAATTAGGCTTTTGAAGCGCTCCTCCCATAGGGTTCCCGAGCGATCGTGTTTCCGGTTGAACCAGCGGGTGAAACGAATGAGCAACCCCTGCATGTAGTGGCTCAGGGACTCCATGCGGTAAGTGAAACGCTCATGAATTTCCCGCACTCGAGCCTCGTTCCCGCCCTTAAAGCCACCCTCGGCTCGGGCTTCCGCCAATTCTGCGGCCACTCCACCAACGAATTTCTCGCTGTGCAGGGCGCCGAGCCTACGGAGAAGAACTTCATCGGAAATGCCTTCGTCCGGTTTCGGGGGGACTTCCAAGAGGAGGTGGAAATGGTTCGACATCACGCAGTAGGAGAGAACGCGGCAACCGGAGAAATTCTCATACATCCGCATAAACATCCGGAAAGCCTCCCGCTCCTCGTCGCCAAAAACGAATCTCCGATCCACCACACGCGAGACACAGTGGTAAATCGCGGGTTTCGTCTCCGAATCCGCCCATTCCGCCAGCCACCGTTTCTTGCTCATGTCCGCATCCTAGCGGCAGAAATCCCCAAGAACAGGGAAAACCTTATTATTTCTCTGGGAACGGATGATAGGAACGGATGATAGGGCAAGCGGCGTCGGCGGTTTCAGGAACCAAGGAGCGACCGTTGTTCAGTTGGATTTCCTCGGGGCTCCATCTCTGGCGTTACAAGAGAATTTTGGTATAGCGACTACGCATCACTTCCAACATCACGAAGGCAGGTGACGGTTTGGCCGTTGAGACTCCCCTCACAAAGAAGGGCTCGAACAATTATTTTCACAATCTCCTCTTTTAGCTTTTCCAGTTTCCGATCCGTCGTTGTCCGTGCCTTCATCTCGCTTGTCAGTCTACTCACGTAGCGCTTGGTGCCCACCATTATTTCTCTGGGAACAGATGATTGGACGAGCTGCAGAATGAGAAATGCACCAGATCTCTGCCTGACCCCTTCATCGTTCTCACGACCCTGAGCCCATTCCAATGCCCGCTCCGGGCCGTGCTCCCAGAAGTAGATTCCATTTCCCGACCAGTCGTAACTCTTTTGGCTGCTCTTTAAAGGACTTCCTTTTATCAGAACTTCGTCGGCTACCGCTTTGTCGCATCCGTGGTAGGCGAGGATGAGGCGTTGGTATTGGAAGGCTAGGTTCATTGAGAGGAAAGCCTAGGGTGACGCTTACAGGAGCTTGCGCAAGATGAGAACCGTTGGATCTGCCGAGTGGGGGATGTTGGTTGAGATGATGCACTAGATCTCTTCTGGGTATCTATATAATCAATTAAAATTAACCATAAATCACTCAATAACATACATCTCATTTTAATAAAATAAATTACGATTGGAATTGAAATTTATAAAAAAACATCAATCCTATGTTCATGTTGCTACAAGACCTCCAAAAAGCTTGGTTGGTGAAAATTCGGAGAACGTTGCCTGCTCCCGAGTTTGAACGTCTCATGCTGGCTCTAGATGGAAACGAGAATTTTCGAATGACTCCGCTAGAGATTGATGTTTTTTCAAAGGATGAATGTCTGGAGCCGCTGATGGCTATCACTTCAGGTAAGCCGGAAAATATTCGAGCCGTATTTGACTTTTTAGAGGCTTTCGAGTCAGGCTCAATAGGTGATTTTAAGGACAATGGTAGAGAGGAAGGTGGTGACTTTTCTGGTGTGGCAGAAGCGTCGTTAAAGCATTTGCAAGGGCCGCTTCTCAACGATTCAAATACAATTTTAGTGGGTTGCGCCCATTTACGTGCGACGTGTGGTAAAGATGAGTTCCAGACATCAGAAGTCACTGCACTACTAAAAGAGTGTGGAATAGAAATCAAAAATCCTGCTGCTGTAATATCCTCAATGGCCAAAAAAGAAGACCCAGAGATCGAAATTACTGGTCGAGTTGGTGGTCGAAGGGAACTGAAATTTAGGGTGGTAGAGGAGACTGCTCAAAAACTGGCCGATTATTTCAAGAAATTCTAAATATGTGAAAGTCCCATGCAAAATATCGTCACCATAACCCTCACGACCGCATCTTGGTTTTCGTGTGCTTCGATCTTGATCGCAATCGTTGTTCCTTGCGGACTTTATTTTCTTTCGGTTAGATCTACTGCAATCACGTTGTATCTGGAAGAGTCGGGCGGTATTCCAGCTCGAAATGTGACTATCGTCGGTCCTAATGCACAGAGGTGCTTGCCTGTCTCAGGTCAAGTTGAAATCAAAAAAAAATGGGTAGGAAAAACTCTGTATTTTGTGGGCTCTGACGATAACGTGAGGTTCCACGAAGCTGTCGTGCCAAAACCGAATGAGGGACGTGTTATCATGGAGTTACCGACGCGTAAGTGAGAAATGGAAAAACCAGTAACCAGTAGCGATAAGATTCAGAGGATCGAACAGACCATTCTTCCGCGGTTGATTTGGGACTGGCGACCGAATATGGTCAGCGTGATCCGAATTTTAATTGAGAATAATCATAAAACCATATGAGTAATAAACCTCCTAGCCCTGAACTTTGGGCTCTAAGTAAGAAACTATTTGGTAGCGAAGAGTGGAACTCTTTGGAGAAGTCATCTGAAGGGGCTGAGGCGCGTATCGAACGAGTTCGTGAGCACCTGAAGCTAATGCTTACAAGCAATCGACTTGTCGTTTTAGCTGGATCGGGAACGTCCATTGCAGCAACCGAAGAACAGAGAGGTGGTCCGTCGATGTGGGGATTATGGGATTCTGTCTCTAAGCTAGGAGACTTTGAAAAAGTTAGAAAACTAACATCATTCAAGGATGACGGGAATATCGAGGGATTCCTCTCACATTGCCACAACTCAGAACCATTCCTTAAACCAGCCCAGGTGAAGACGGTCAGGGCTTTGGTTATCGAGGCTGAGAAGATAATTTACGAGGCTTGTTCAGAATTCCTCGAAGACGAGCCGCGCCTACCTAATCACGAAAAACTTCTCTCTCGTTTGGTAAAGCGACGGAATAAAGCACCACGACCAGTAGTGTTTACGACAAACTATGATCGTTGTTTTGAGTTAGCGGCTTCGCGATTATCCCTCACGGTTATCGATGGTTTTACTTACTCACAACCTCGTTTTTTCGATCCTAACTTTTTTGGCTACGATTTCATTCGGAGGTCTAGTGCCTCCACCGAGTCAAACGAGCTTTTGAACGGGGTGATTCACTTGTTAAAGGTACATGGCTCAGTCGACTGGGAAATGGACGAGGATAGAATTACGCAGCGAATTAAGCCTGATCCAAGCAAGCGCTGCTTAATATATCCGGCGAGTACGAAATACCAACAGTCCTATGTTCAGCCCTATCTGGAAATGATGTCACGTTTTTCAACGTCATTGCGAGAGCCTCAAACTTCCTTGCTCATCGTGGGGTTCGGGTTCAACGATGATCACCTCTCAGCACCAATATTTAGTGCCTTGCAAAGTAATCCGTCACTTAATGTTGTCGCTGTATCTCCCACAATCAAAGAACAGTTCGAAAAAGACGAGGCTAACTCGTCATGGGAGAAGCTTAAAACCGAAGCTCTGGATTCACAAAGCAGGGCAACACTACTAAATTGTGATTTTGGGCAACTCGTTGATCTCATTCCTGATCTAAAAGGGTTGTCTCCTGATCAGCGTCTGGCCGCAAGCATACGGGGAGTGACAGCTAAAAGTTAAACTTATGATTAGTAGCGAACCATTGTTTTCGAGTAATAGGAGGGTCGGAACTGTTTCTTCAGCAAGTGCTTCTCACGTCAAAATAAATCTTCTCAAAGCCGGACTACAAAGCGGAACCGTCTATGAGGGTAGTCGCTATGGCTTGGGAGAGGTCGGTGAATTTGTGATTATCGAGAGCGAACAGAATGCTGTATTTGGAAGAATTACAGAAGTTAGGTTGCCCGAAAACGAGAGATTATCTGTCGAAGGCGACAAAGAAGAGATCTTCGAAATTCATCCTATAGCTTTCGTGCAGCTATTAGCGACCATCGGCCTAGAAGACTTTAAAATCGTCCCTGGGATACAGTCCTACCCAAGACTCGGTGATTCTGTGTTCGCGTCTCCTCACTATTTCAACGCAAAGATCCCAGCGTTGATAAGTAAATCAGATGACTCGTGGAGCGTAACGTTACGCCTCGGTCACGTTAAGAATGCAAGAGACACAGTGGTTAGTATTTCACCTGAAAAGCTTTTCGGCCGACATTGCGGAATTTTAGGGGCAACTGGAGGAGGGAAAAGCTATACGCTTTCGAAACTATTGGGAGAGACAAAGAAGCATGACTCTAAGGTTGTTCTCCTAGACGCAACCGGAGAATACAGGGATCTAGATAAAAACGTCGAACACTGGCATCTTGGGGAACCCTTCGAAAAAGCAGACTCATCAAAGCAATGTTCGATGCCGTCAACGAGCTTCCAGGAGAGCGACTTCATCGCGCTCTTTGAGCCGTCAGGAAAAGTTCAGGCTCCAAAGCTGAGAGCTGCCATTAGAAGCTTACGGCTTGCGGAGTTAGAACCAGGATTAGCCAATAACGGGGTTATCGAAAAACACGGAGTCGACAGAACACCGATTCTGAAGGCTGAACACAAACACTCCGCTAAGCTGGAAGATCCCACGACACCATTTGACTGCCGCAAACTAGTGGCTCAAATCAGGAACGAGTGTGTCAATTACTGGGATGGCAAAGTGGGTAAGGTTGATGAAGCTGGTTTTGGCTATTGCTCGTCGATGGTGACTCGAATCGCGGGTATCATCACTTCGAAAGCTTTCGCGCCGGTCTTTCTCCAAAACGACAATGAGGCTATTGAGCAAGTCGTTGAGAATTTTTATGACTCTAAAAATCGAAATCGGATTCTACGAATTTGCCTTAGTGGTATTTACTCAGAGTTCAACGCGAAGGATATTTTAGTCAATTCACTCGGACGAATTCTTCTGAATAAATCGAGAAGGGGTGAGTTTAGAAAAAAACCAACCGTGTTGTTTCTCGATGAGGCGCACGGCTTTATTGGCAAATCGTTTGGTATGGAGGACTATAGAACCAAGTTGGACTCTTTCGAAATTATTGCCAAAGAAGGTCGGAAATATGGATTGAACTTGTGTCTCGCTACGCAAAGACCGAGGGATCTCCCGGAAGGTGTAATTAGTCAGCTTGGAACTTTACTCGTTCACCGGCTCTCCAATGACAAGGATAGAGAAATGGTAGAGAGGGCATGTGGTGAGATTGATCGATCGGCTTCTTCATTCCTACCAAACCTTCAACCTGGAGAAGTCATACTTCTTGGAGTCGATTTTCCGATACCAATGACAATCAAAATTGAGATACCAGATACAAAACCTCAGTCCGATGGGGCTGATTTCCAGACATACTGGCTCGAAATATAAGGCTATTTTCTTGTTTTAGATACACTCAATAAAAACAGCGCCTTGAGAGAAATACTTTCAAGACGCTGTTGGGAATTGAATACCCAATTTTCCCGCTGCTAGCTCGCGACCATTTCCTTCACCGGTGGGGCGAATTTGGTGAGGTCGATGCCTTGGACGGCGGTTTTGTATTCTGCTAGGTCGGGGGTTCGGCCTAGGATGCTGCTTAGGACTACTACTGGTGTCGAAGATAGGAGGGATTCGCCTTTTTTGCGGTCGGAGTCTTCTACGACGCGGCCTTGGAAGAGGCGGGTGGAGGTGGCCATGACTGTGTCGCCTTTGGCGGCTTTCTCCTGGTTGCCCATGCAGAGGTTACAACCGGGGCGCTCGAGATACATCATGTTCTGGTATTCGGTGCGGGCGGCGGCTTTGGGGTCGTTGTCGTCGAATTCGAAGCCGGTGTATTTCTGGAGGATGTCCCAGTCGCCTTCGGCTTTGAGTTCGTCGATGATGTTGTAGGTGGGGGCGGCTACGACGAGGGGGGCGAGGAATTTCACTTCGCCGGAGGTTTCCTCGAGGTTTTTGAGCATCTTGGAGAGGATTTTCAGGTCGCCTTTGTGAACCATGCAGGATCCGACGAAGCCGAGGTCGACTTTCTTACTGCCTTTGTAGTAGGAGAGGGGGCGGATGGTGTCGTGGGTGTAGCGCTTGGAGACGTCTTCGTTGTTTACGTCTGGGTCGGCGATCATTGGCTCGGTGATTTCGCTGAGATTGACGGCTAGCTCGGCGTAGTATTTCGCGGTGGCGTCCGGGGCGAGGGGTGGTTTCTCGCCGGAGCGGACTTCGGCAATGCGTTTGTCGGCTTTGTCGATGAGGCCTTGGAGGACTTTTCCTTCGTTGTCCATGCCCTTGTTGATCATGGTCTGGATGCGGCTTTTGGCGATTTCCAGGGACTCGATGAGGGTCTCGGGCTGGGAGATGCAGATGGAGGCTTTTGCTTTCATCTCGGCTGTCCAGTCGGTGAAGGTAAAAGCTTTGTCGGCGGAGAGGGTGCCGAGGTGGACTTCGATGATGCGGCCTTGGAAGACGTTGTCGCCGAACTTTTTCAGCATCTGGAGCTGGGTGGCGTGGACGACGTCGCGGAAGTCCATGTGGTCTTCCATTTTCCCGGTGAAGGTGACTTTCACGGACTCGGGGATGGGCATGGTGGCTTCTCCGGTGGCGAGTGCGAGGGCGACGGTTCCGGAGTCGGCGCCGAAGGCGACGCCCTTGGACATGCGGGTGTGGGAGTCGCCGCCGATGGTGATGTCCCAGTCGTCGACTGTTAGATCGTTGAGGACTTTGTGGATGACGTCGGTCATGGCGTGGTAGCCTGCGCCGGGATCGCGGGCGGTGATCATGCCGAAGCTGTTCATGAAGGCCATGAGCTTGGGGATGTTTGCCTGGGCTTTTTTATCCCAAACGGAGGCGGTGTGGCAGCCGGACTGGTAGCCGGCATCGACGATGGGGGAGATGACGGTGGCGGCCATGGCCTCGAGCTCCTGCATGGTCATGAGGCCGGTGGTGTCCTGGGAGCCGACGATGTTGACTTCCACGCGGACATCGGAGCCGGCGTGGAGGACGGCGCCGGGGGTGGTGCCGACGGCGTTGCGGTTGAAAATTTTCTCAACGGCGGTGAGGCCTTGGCCTTCTTTGGTGATTTCCTTGGAAGGAGAGAAGACGGTGGGTGCCTCGATGCCGAGGGTTTTGCCGGCGAAGGTCTGGAGCTTTTTCCCGAAGACGATGGCGTAGGAGCCGCCGGCTTTCATGAATTCCATTTTCTGTGGCGTGAGCGCCTTGGAGATGTCGATGAGTTCCTTGCCGTCGGCATCGTAAAGCTTTTTGGTCTTGGTGTTGATGGTGAGGAGGGTGCCGGTTTCTACGGAGTAGGCTTGCTGGAGGATGGGGTCGCCGTTTTCGTCCTTGACGGTGTTGCCTTCGGCGTCGGTTTTCCTGACCCAGTTCTGGAGGTCGAGGCCGATGCCGCCGGTGACGTCGACGGTGGTGAGGAAGATGGGCGAGATGCCGTTGGTGCCTGCGACGATGGGGGCGTAGTTAACGAAAGGGACGTATTTGGAGGCCTGTTTCCCTGTCCAGAGGGCGACGTTGTTGACGCCGGACATGCGGGAGGAGCCGACGCCCATGGTGCCTTTTTCGGCGATGAGCATGACGCTCTTGTCGGGGTGGATTTTCTGGAGGCCTTGGATGGCTGTCTGGGCTTCCGGGGAGATCATGCATTTCCCGTGGAGCTCGCGGTCTGAGCGGGAGTGGGCTTGGTTGCCGGGGGAGAGGAGGTCGGTGGAGATATCGCCTTCGCCGGCGATGAAGGTGACGATTTTGACTTCCTCGGGGACTTCCGGGAGCTTGGTGAAGAACTCGGCGGCGGCGTAGCTTTCGAGGAGATCTTTGCAGACGGGGCATCCAGCCTCGAAGGCTGCCTTGAGACGAGCCATGTCGGCGTCGTAAAGAAAGGTCTGGGTCTTGAGAACTTCCGCAGCCTGCTTGGCAATTTCGAAGTCACTGCCATTGATCACGAGATTGAGCAGGGAGTCGATGGAGGCTCCGCCCTTCATGTGGGAGAGGAGCTCGAAGGCGAAGGTGGGTGTGATTTCCGCGACGGTTTCGTTGCCGAGGATGATTTCCTCGAGGAAACG
The DNA here is from genome assembly GCA_963793435.1 of uncultured Verrucomicrobiae bacterium. Taxonomy (GTDB): domain Bacteria; phylum Verrucomicrobiota; class Verrucomicrobiia; order Verrucomicrobiales; family Akkermansiaceae; genus Luteolibacter. The sequence goes on from CAWCAA010000001.1 coordinate 366,242, forward strand.
TGCTTTCTCGCCGGCGGCGGCGGTGGTGCCGGGGAGGGTGTTGTAGATGAGGAAATTGAGGGAGCCTTCGCGGTGCTGGTTGGCGGGGTCTTTGATTTGCGCGATGATTTCGGCCGTGAGCGCGCCGCTGTCGATAGGGAGTGGTGCGAGACCTTGGGTTTTGCGGTCTTCGATTTCAGCGAGGTAGTCGAGGTATAGGCTCATTCGATTATAGTTTCTTTGGAAAAAGTTTCTGGGGGAGGCTTATGGATACCGGAGGAGTTGTCAAAACTCGATGCGTGGATGGTGGAAGGCAGATGGTCGCTTTACCTCAGTGAGAAGTTGAAGACTTGGGTTGTGGGGCGGGCTAAAGACCCGCGATCCGGTTGGAAGGCTGTTTCAAAATATCTTTTGGCAGCGAAATAAGCTGGGGTATCTTGTGGGGTTATGAAAGCCGCCGCGCCCCTGATCGTTTTCACTTCCTCCATGCTGCTCGCTCAGGGGAAAATTTCGGATTTTCAATGGGAGTTTCGGTTGCTGGTGATAAGTGGCGCGGATGAGCGTATCTTGGCGCTTTTGGAAAAGGAAGAGGCGGAGATGGAAGAGAGAGATCTTAAAGTTTTCATACTCAGTGGAGCAGGAGAAAAGGAATACGCCGCGAAGCCGGAGCTCGCGGAGGAATTCAAGACACGTCTTTCAGCTGCTGCCGGGAAACCTACGGTCTATCTTATAGGAAAAGACGGGCGGACGACGCTGGAATGGCCGCTGGCGGATTTCACTTTCACCAAGCTATACGGGAGCATCGATGCGATGCCGATGCGCAAGCGGGAGATGCGTGAGGGGAAATAGATGCAGTTTTTTGAAAACTACCGTCCTTCTGCCAGGTATGGCTTTCTGTCCATGAAAATCCCAATCATCCCGCTTCTCTCCCTCCTCGCCGTTTCCTTTTCCCATGCCGCTCCGGTGAAGGATACCACCGAGTTGCTCAAAGCCGTAGCCGAAGCCACACCTGGAAGTACGGTTGAGATTGCGGAGGGGAAATTCGAACTCTCCGCTCCTCTGGAGGTGAAACCGGGAACTACTTTGAAAGGTGCCGGTGCGGAAAAGACAATCATTACCCACGCGGCGGGTTGGAAGGCGAATCCGAAATCGCTGCCTGATCCTGAGACGAATTTCAAGAAGTTCGACAAGAGCGGATACCTGATGATTCTACAGGAAAAGGGGGATGGGATCACCATTTCCGACATGACGCTCACCGGCCCGCAGGTTCACGGCGGGATCTATGGCTGGGGGAACAAGAAGTTGCATCTCCACGATCTCCGTTTCGAAAACTTCATGTATTGCGGGTTCCGCAGCTACCAGACGGAGGAGGCGAAGATTCACGACTGTGTGTTTGTCGATGCCGGGCAGCGCTGGGAAAGAGGGAAGCCGGGACTTAAAGGTGGCATCACCGGAGGCGGGATCTTCGTGATCTGGATCAAGGACAGCGAGATCTACAACAACCGTTTCCTGGATACGAAAGCGGCGAAAAACCTCCACTATTACGGCATTAAGGGACGCCAGGGGAAACGTGTCCGTATCCACCACAATACGATTGAGACGAATTTTTCCATCGAGTTCGCCCACGAAAATGATGAGGATGTGGAGATCGATCACAACATCCTCCTTGGCTGCGTTTCCATCCCGAAAAACGGCGGCGGCTCCGTGCCGGAGAGCGGGAAGACGTTCCACATCCACCACAATTATTTCACGACATCCTACGCCATCGAGTTTCCGAGAAACGGCGCGGAGATAGACCACAACCTGTTCGATTTCGATGTGGAAAAGGATGGCGGGAATCTCATTTCCGGGTTCGGAGGTGTGGCCGCACCGGGACCTACCAGTTTTCACAATAATCTGGTGAGCAATCCGGGGCGCGGCGTGATGTGGATCGAACGTGCTTACAGCGGCATGGAGATCCGCAACAACCACATCATCGCGAGAACCACGGCGGAGCCCAGGAAGGACGGCTTGTTCGGCTTCTCCGGGAAAAGCGACTTCAGCACCCATGTCTTCCGGGACAACATCGTGGAATGCGAGGGGACAGCCAGGCCGCTTTTCCGCAATGACGAGAGCGGCAAGTCGAAGATCGCCAACAACAAGCTGGTCAACGTGAGCGACACCGCCCGCTATGAAAACCCTGTCGAAGGACGCACGCCCGGGCTCGAGGAACCGCTGCAATTCCGTTGTGGAGTGGATGGGGAGATGGAGGTCGATGGCTGGAATTTCCGGAAGCCGAAGTAGTACTCGCCCGCGAATCGTCTTGCGGAAATCATGCTGGAAAAAGCCATCGCGGTTGACGGTAGCTTTCTTCTTTCCGAAAAAGCGAAACTCCTCGTTTTACGCTGGCGCGCATCAGGATCAGGCACAATGCGAGGGGGGCTGGAATCCCGCCAAACGGCTTGGGTTGAAGGCTCCAGCCGCATCCCGGTCGAGATATTTCACAACACATGATGCACAGCAGTTCGATACGCGACGGGGTCGTAATGATCGAGGTGCCTATCAATTTGGAGAACATTTCCCTCCGAGGGAAACCGACCAGATGACAAGCCCGAGTCCGCCGGAACATGTCTTGAGAACCCTTCCCACATCGATCTGCCAATCACTTTGCCGGTCGCACCCGGCAGAAGTTCCTCGATTCCGGCTGATATCTGGGTTATGTATGCAGGATGGGTCTTCCTACCGGAAATGTCCGCAGAGAGGCCCATAAGATTGACTCTTTCCCGAAATGCCTCCGACTGATTCGCGCCAAAAGCCACCTTCCCGCTTCCCGGGGGGTGGGCTTGCGTTGCCGGTCTGCTGCCTGTTTGGCATGGTGGCCGGCTGCGATTCCCAGGCATCCCGGCGGGAGGGTTCCGATGATTCCGGGCGAGGGAAATCTCCAGCCGAAACTGCTGACGCCTACCCGGATCCGGGCATCAGGGCGGTTCCGGCGGATCCTCCAACCAAAGTCCCGGCACGGACGGGTGACGCACCCACACTGCCACAGCCATGAGACCGCCCCATGTTTCCATCTTCCTGAAATTGATAGGAAAATCACTGCTCCGCCCGCTTCTGTTCGCCGCGCTGGTGCAGGTTTCCAATGGTTGGACACCCGGCACCGGCCAGCCAAACGCTGTGGACGGTTTCATAGTTGATACTGCGGACCGCACCGATGCGCTCGCATTTTACCATACCATCTATGCCGCTTCCGAAGGCTACGCCGGTAGGATGGCATGGAACGGCAATGTTTCCGGAGGGCAGCCGGGCACCACTTCCGCCGCTTTCAAGGACGATGTGCGGCGGCGTATCAATTACTACCGGGCGATGACCGGACTCCCCGCCGATGTGGTTTTCGATGCGGCGCTGAGCGCGAAATGCCAGCAGGCCGCCCTGATGATGTCCGCAAACCGCACCCTCAACCATTTTCCGCCATCCACCTGGATCCACTACACCGCGGACGGAGCGCAGGCCGCCGCAAATTCGAACCTCTTTCTCGGCTCATACGGCGCGGACTCGGTGGACGGATTCATCGTGGATCCCGGGAGCAACAACCTGCGGCTCGGCCACAGGCGGTGGTTCCTGTATTCCCGCGCCCTGACCATGGGCACGGGGGATGTGCCGCCCTCCGGCTCATTCAGTTCGGCCAATTCCACGTGGGTTCTGGGCCCTTCAAGTCCAGTGCCCCCGCGCGTTTCGTGACCTGGCCCAGCGAGGGGTTCGTCCCGCAGGATCTGATCTGTCCACGCTGGTCGCTCAGCTACCCCGGAGCGAATTTCAGCTCCGCCACCGTCACCATGACACGGGCCGGAGTATCCGTGCCGGTCACAGTGATCACCCGCACGGACAACGGCTTCGGGGACAACACCCTGGGCTGGGAGCCGGCGGACATACGGGTGGCCGGGGAGACGGACGTTCCTTTCACCGTCAGCGTCACCGGCATGGGCGGGGCGGGCGTGCCAAGCTCCTATTCCTACACCGTGACGGCTTTCAATCCGGGAGTGCTTGGCAATAGCTCCATGGTGGCCGGAAGCGCGTCGCCCTCCGTCTCAGGGGAAGCCTACTCTTTCAATCCCGTCCCCCAGGCGGATGCCTACGAGCTGCGCGTGAGCCGGGCGGGCGGGACACCGTGGACGGAGGGCGCGGAGACGGTTGCCGCAATCCTCGACAACACCGCGGCAAGCTACGGACTCACCCAGACTGCGGTCAAGCGTAGCGGCTCCAGGGCGTTTCACCTGACGTTTCCGGACTTCGCTTCAGGCGAGCAGGGGTTCGAGGTAAATAGGGATTTCATCCCCTCCGCCGGTAGCCGTCTCCTGTTTCACGATCTCTTCAGATTCTCCACCACAGGGAGCAGACTCAGTGCGGAGATCAGTGAAAACAACGGCTCCTCATGGACGGAAGTCTGGTGGAGAAACGGCAGCGGCAGCAACTCATCCAGCGGCTGGGACGGCTCCTTCCAGTCCCGCTCCGTCAGCCTCGGGGCCTATGCAGGAAAGCTTGTCCGCGTCCGCTTCGTCTATCGCTTCAGCGGCAGCACGTATCTCGGCACGGATACCAACCTTGGCGTTTTCCTGGATGACGTATCCGTCTCCGGTGCCACGGAACTGGTCTCCACCACCGTGACCCCGCTACCGGGTGGAGCCACTTCTTTCACGCTGGACTCCTCCACCGCCGGAGCGCCACTGAATGTCGGCACCACCTATTTCATCCGCATCCGCCCTAATGTCGGCACCGTCTGGTTCGGAGACGGCCCACTGAGGCAGGTCGTTGCCCAATTCGCGCCAGTCTCTCCCTACGATATGTGGCACGGCAGCCGGTTCACCGCCTCGGATACAGCCTCCGGCCTGACCGGAAAGCTGGAGGACTTCGACCACGACGGCATGGTGAACCTGCTTGAATACGCTTTTGGAAAGAACCCCAAAGCATCCGATTCTGCGGGCATCACGGCGGGAGTCGTCAGCGGCAAGCTGGCGATCTCGTTTCCCTGCGACAGTTCCAGAACGGACATCAACTACATCGTGCAATCCTCGCCCACCCTCGCTACCGGCTCCTGGACGGACATCGCCATGAGCACAGGCGGCGCGGCAACCCTCCCCATCGCCTCCCTCTCCACCGTCGTGGACACCGGCAGCGGCCTACGCACCGTGACCGTTACCGACGCCACCTCCGGCACCGCTTCGGGAAAACGTTTCCTCCGGGTGAAAGTCGTTTCCCCGTAGCCGCTGCCCGTGACGAGGGCGTTGCCTTTTACCGGGGATGGCGCGGGGGACTCCGGTTCCTTCGTTTTCCGGCTTGGATTAATCGTTCGGAAAAGCTAATGATCTGGCGATGTCAATCGCCTCGCTAGCCAAAGGAATATGCAAGTCCGTCTTGCTGGTGGTCATCTTTCTCCTTTCCGCGTTCGCTGTAATTTTCATTTTCAAGCTGAATGCCGGTCAGAAGAGGGCGATTGCCAACAAGGCTTTCCAAGTGGTTTCCGATATACCGGGACTGAAGTTGGACGGACTGTTGGCTCCGGAAGAAGGGCTAGGGGAGGATCCCAACGTTTACGCGATTTCAACGAGCAATCCCGGTGAGGAAACCTACGATAATTTCGGCACCCCGTGGCCGAAAGCGGCACGCCCGGCGCGCAATCCACGGCACAAGGTGATTTCCGAAGACCCGGAGAAAAAAGTCTTTGTCTATGAAAGCCCCGGGTATCATTTCTACTCGGACGAACCTATCGCTTATGATGCGTCAATGCACTTCGCCACCGTTTTCGAGACGACACGGGAGTATGTGAAATCCCTTCCGCTGGGGATGATCAAGACCGGCCCGGGAGCAAGAAATCGTTCGTGCTGATTTTCGCAAAAGACGCCACCTACTACAAATCAGGAGGACCCAAAGGAAGCGCGGGTTGCTATCTGCCGATGAAGCGCCTGGTGCTCGTCCCGGTCAGCAGCCTCCAGCTTCGGGAAACCGCCAGCGGCTTCGAGCGGGACGAGCGTAAGGATCACAAGACCCTGATCCATGAACTTGTGCACCAGCTTACACCCGCAGCCTACTACGCGCATGGTTCGCTCGGCTGGTTTAGCGAAGGTCTGGCCGAATATGTCGGCACCACTCCCTATCATCCCGGTTATTTCTGGGTGGATCCCCATGGCGATACGGTGCTGGAGTATGTCACCGGATACGGGCAGAAAGGCGCGGGTGGGCTGGTTCTCGGAAAAACCATCAACCTGCCACCGCTCAGGGAATTCATGCTCATGTCCTACGGCCGCTTCACCGGGGATAATCCGCGGCTCAACTACGGAGCCAGCCTGGCCATCGTGTATTACTTTTTTCACATGGAGGGCGGCGGAGGGGCAAAGCGAATCACTGAATTTCTCAAAGGGCTGAAAGCCGGAGGATACGGTGAGGCAGCGTTGTATCCGCTGCACGCAGGCGAGGGTTTCGCCGCGCTAGAGGAGGATATTTCGCGGGCATGGGCAAGGAAGGGGCTGAACATCAGATTTGGGAAATGATATGGAGGCCATTCTCAAATTCGGCGTTCTTGCCCAGGTGCTTTTCTACTTTTCGCTCGCAGCGGACGCGGCTGTCTGGACGACCTCGCAAGGCCAGCGTTTCGAAGCGGAGTTCGTCCGCATGGAGGGAACGAAAGTGGTTTTCACCATGGCCGATGGGAGGAAATTTCTCACCCCGCTGCTCCAATTAAGTCCGGCATCCCAATCCATCATCCGCGGAAAAGCCAGCCGCCCCATCGAGGCACTTCGCTCGAACTTCGGCAGACCATGGCCGCGCGAGGTCAGACCGAAAGGAAACCCCGCCTGCAAAGTCATTTCCGAAGACCGTGAGAAGAGCCACTACATCTACGAAAGCCCCGGCTACCGCTTCCATTGCGATTCCCGCATCACCCACGATGCCCTAAGCAATTTCGCCACCGTCTTCGAAGCCACCCGCGCTTATATCGACGCCCTTCCCGTTTCCATGATGAGCGGGGAAACCGTAGCCACCCGCTCTCGCGTCCTGCTTTTCGGTGAACTGGGTGCCTATTACAAATCCGGCGGTGTGCCTGGCAGCGCCGGATGTTTCATCCCGAAGAACCGGCTCGTTCTCATCCCCATGGACAGCCTCGGTCTCGTAAAAGGCGGCACCGGATACAGCCGCGATGTCGGAAAGGAAAACCAGATCCTCATTCACGAACTCGTCCACCAGCTCACGCCCACCGCCTATTACAACCACGGCGCTAGAGGTTGGTTCAGCGAGGGGCTGGCCGAATACGTGGCCGCCACTCCCTACAACACCGGATTGTTCCGCCCGGATATCCACGGAAATGCGGTCAAAGATTACGTGACCGCCTACGGCACCGACGGGAAATTCGGAAGAAACCTCGGAACGAATATCAAAGCCCCGCCCCTCCGCGATTTCATGCTACAGAGCTACGCGAGTTTCTCCGGCGGCAGCGCGAACGGCAACTACGGACTCGGCCTCCTGCTCACCCACTATTTCTTTCATATGGAGGGTAATGGAAACGCATTTCGAATCACGAATTTTCTCAAAGGCCTCCACGAGGGAGCCAGTGGGGAAGCCGCTCTCGAGCCACTCCACGGCGGTCGGAGTTTCGGAAAACTGGAAGAGGAGATTTCCACAGCATGGGCGAAAAAGGGTATCAATATCAGCTTTGGACACTGAAACGATGATCATGAATTCCAAAAAATCCAACCGCAGATGAACGGGATGAACGCAGATGAAGAAGATGGATAAATTTTTCAAACTCAATTTTCATCGTGCCGGATCTGCGTCCATCCCGTCCATCTGCGGTTAAATAATCTTACGGAATATCGGCATTGGATCAGGCGTCATCTTTCTTGCGGAATAAAACCACCCGGTTTAGGCTCCCACCCTCGACGATGCGTTTCTTCTCCTCCATATTGTTCGCCTTGATGGCCGTGGTTCTGCCCATGGCCGGCGTGCAGCATTATTTCTGCACCACGAACATGTCGTTCGTGGATGGCGCGGGCGATTGCCCGGTGGAGAAAGATGAATGCTGCGGGAAAAAGGAGAAGCACGACAAACCCGATTGCATGGTCTCCACCAAGCTCCTGCCGAACGCCGAAAAATCCTCTCCCGTCCAGATTCCGGTAGCAGATGTTTGGAGCCTGGATCCGGTTTCAACCTTCGATCTTGTTCCGGTTCTGCGTAATGAAAGAATTTCCCCGCAGCAGGACGGTGGGCCGCCGGACATGCCCCGGCTGTATCTGGTGCAGCGCCGTCTGCTGATTTGAAGGAAAGTGTCTGAAGTTCCCGCCAGGTGTCCCTGGCGATGTCGTTCATTCACGGGCTTACGCCCATCCACCTTCAATTTTCCAGATAACCATGTCCACCACAGGCCAAACAACCGGCCAACTATTCGAAACCACGGAAGCCCCGGCATCCGCAAAAGCGCGTCTTGGCGTCTGGCTGCTTCCGCTTGGAATCCTCGCTGGCTTCGCCCTCCTGTTCGCCCTTCTTTTCCGCGACCGATTGCTTCCAGCCAAGGCCGTGGAGGTATTTCCTGCGGTAGGGATAGAGGAAAAAACCGAGGCGAAAGCCACCCCGCAGCAATCCACATCTTCCACCGGCTCCCTCCTTTTCCAGGCATCCGGCTGGATCGAGCCAGACCCTCTCCCTATCAAGGCAACCGCTCTCACCGACGGGATCGTGGATGAAGTCCATGTTCTTGAGGGAGAGCTGGTGAAAAAAGGGGATCTTCTTGCCACGCTCATCGAAGTGGATACCCGCATCGAACGAGATCTCATGGCTGCGAAACTCGCGGATATCAAAGCTTCGTTCGATGCCCATTGCGTCGGCACCCAGATCGCCCTTCAGAAAATGGAGATAGAGAAAGCCCATCTCACCATCGCCGAGGCAAATGCTGAGGAAGCGGAGAACAAACTCCGCCGTTACGAGCGTATGTCGAAGGGAGCCATCACCGAGGACGAGCGGGTCTCCGTCCGACTCGATCTCACCCGGGCCTCGCGGAGGTCGATGTGGCAAAGGCGCGCATCGCGGAAATTGCCGAGGAACTCAACCAGCTCGCATTCCAGGTTCTCGCCATCCAATCGAGAATCAAGGGCGCAGAGACGGATCTTGAGAAAGCGGAACTCGCCCACAGCCGCACGGAAATCACCGCTCCTGCCGATGGCCGAGTTCTCGCGCTGATGGCTGCTCCCGGTCAGAAAAAAATGGCGGGAATGGATGCCGAGGACAGCTCCACCATCGCCGTGCTTTACGATCCGGAACATCTCCAGGTGCGGGTCGATGTGCCACTTGGCGATGCCTCCGGTCTCGGTGTCGGTCAGCGGGCGAAGATCCGCTGCAATCTCCTTCCCGATATGGTCTTCGAAGGTGAAGTCACCCGTATCGAAGGCTCCGCCGATCTCCAACGGAACACCCTCCAGGCGAAAGTCCGTATTGAAAATCCCAGTGAAAAACTCCGCCCGGAAATGCTCTGCCGGGTCGAGTTCTTTGAAACCTCCCTCAAAAATGAATCTACTGGAAATACCGTAGATAACTCCATGGGCATTGCCGTGTATGTCCCTGCCAGTGCAGTTTCCGACGGTGCCGTCTGGATCTGTGATTCCGAATCCAAACGCGCGGAAAAACGTCCCGTGGAAACCTCCGCAACCCGCGAAAACCTCATCCGTGTGGACTCCGGAATCCGCCCCGGCGAGTGGGTTGTCTCCAATCCCTCCGGCCTGGAGTCCGGCCAACGTCTCGAACCCCTTTTCCCCGACTGATTATGATCTCCTGCAAAGCCATCACCAAATCCTACAGCAAGGGAGTGAATACCGTCACCCCATTGGAGAACCTCACTCTCGAAGTCCCGCGCGGTGAATTCCTCGCACTCATGGGGCCATCCGGATCGGGGAAAACCACGTTGCTCAATCTCATCTCCGGCATCGATACCCCGACGAGCGGCAGCCTCGAAATCGACGGGGAAGACATCGCCCGTTTTTCCCGCAAGCAGCTCACCCAATGGCGGGCGCGGAAGGTCGGTTACATTTTCCAGCTCTACCATCTCATCCCTGTGCTCACTGCATTTGAAAACGTGGAACTGCCCCTGCTAATTTCTTCGCTGAGCCGTTCAGAGCGGAAAAGAAAGGCGGAAGCCGCGCTTGAACTCGTTGGACTTGCCGGTCGCTCCCACCATACGCCGGGCGAGCTTTCCGGAGGGCAGGAACAGCGGGTCGCCATCGCGCGGGCGCTTGTCGCGGACCCCGCGTTACTCGTCGCCGACGAGCCGACAGGAGACCTCGACCGTGAATCCGCCACCCACATCCTCGGCCTGCTTCGCTCGCTTTCGGAGGAGCACGGGAAAACCATCGTTATGGTCACCCACGATGCCCGAGCCGCCGCCGCAGCAGACCGCACGCTGCATCTTGAAAAAGGAAAACTTCTTACCACGGATCCGAACCTCGCCACCGCATGACCGCGCTCCTATCACTCGCTTTCAAACAGCTCGTCCGCCATCGCTTGCGGACGCTGCTGACGGTGCTTGGCGTCGCCTCGGGCATGTTTCTCTTCACCTCCGTGGAAACACTCCAGCAATCCCTGGCTTCCGTGACAGAGGAAACGGCGGCAGATACTACGCTCGTAGTATATAGGGAAAACCGATTCTGCCCGATGACCAGCCAGCTCCCCGAGCATTACGCCGATGAGATACGGGAAATCCCAAATGTCCGCGAAGTGATCCCGATCAAAATCGTGGTGAACAACTGCGGTGCCAGCCTTGACGTGATCACGTTCCGCGGGGTTCCGAATCAGCTACTTACAAAATTCGCCCCCGAGATCGAGATCATTGAGGGTGGCACCGGGGATTGGGAAAAGAGGACGGATGCGGCGCTGCTCGGCGAGCAGTTCGCGAAACGTCGCGGGCTGAAGCCGGGGGACAAATTCGATGCGGTGGGCATCACGGTTTACGTGGCGGGGATCATCCGCTCGCCCTTCGCCCAGGACAACAACGTCGCCTACGTGCATCTGGATTTCCTCCAGCAAGCCTCCAAATCCGGGCTCGGCATCGTCACCCAGTTCAATGTGCGGGTGGACAAATCCTCCGATCTCAAACCGGTGGCGGAAGCGATCGACGCCCGTTTCAAATCCGACCAACAACCAACGAACACCCGTCCCGAGAAAGCATTTTTTGCGGAAACCGCAGGCCAGTTAATCGAACTTATTGGCTTCACGAGGTGGCTTGGACTAGGTGCCGTGGTGGCCGTCGTCGCGTTGGTCGCGAACTCCATTCTCCTGATGGTACGCAGCCGGGTGAAGGAAAACGCCGTTCTCCGCACACTGGGATACCCCGGCAAAGCGATCATGTTCCTCGTTCTCAGCGAGGGCGGGATGCTTGGCCTCGCAGGTGGTGTCGTCGGCGCCGGTTTGGCGTGGAGCTTCCTCCGTTGGCAAAGTTTTACCATGGGCAGCGAAGGCCACACCCTCGCCATCCTTCCGGAAATTTCCACTGCGCTCTTGGCCATTGGAGGTGCGCTCGTTCTCGGGATATTAGCCTCGGTCCATCCCGCCTTCGTAGCCATCCGCCAGCCAATCGTAAAATCACTCCGGTAATAGGACTTATACGACCAATAGGACTTATCTATGTTGCCGCTCACATACGCTCTCAGAAATCTTTTCCGTGACAAGTCGCGCCTCCTCCAGACGGTCGGCGGCTCGGCATTGGTGGTGCTTTTGGTGATGGCGGCCACTGCACTCAACAGCGGGATGGCTGAGGTGCTTTCCTCATCCGGTTCTCCTAAAAACGCAATTTTGCTCGGAGCGGGAAGTGAGGAAAGCATACAGCGCAGCGAGGTTTCCGCGCAGCTCGGTGGGATCGCGGAGGCAGGGATTCCGGGTGTTTTAAAAGTGCTGGGAACTCCGGCCGTCTCCACGGAAATCCACTACATGTCCTTCCTGAAAACTCCCGACGGAGGAAAAGGGCAGGGGCTTTTCCGGGGTGTGACGCCCAAGGCTCTGCTGGTGCATCCCGAAGTCCGCATCATGGAAGGAACCTTTCCCCGTGCCGGTGAGGTGATGGTAGGCAAGCTTGCCTGGAGGAAACTCGGGCTGCCGGAAGATGCGCTCCGCCCGGGAAAAAAGGTGGGATTGGATGGCGCGGAAATGACTGTCTCCGGCGTGTTCGCTGCTCCGGGAACCGTGATGGAATCGGAGATTTGGACGGTTCTGGGGGATCTTTACATGCTGGCCCAGCGCGATACCTTATCATGCGTTGTCTTGCGCATGGAGACGCCGGAAGATTTTTCGGAAGTGGATCTTTTCAGCCAGCAGCGGCTCGATCTCGAACTGGCAGCCCTACGGGAAACCGACTACTACGCCGCCCTGGGTTCCTTTTACAAACCATTGCGGGTAATGACCTGGATCACGGCGGGTCTGGTCGCGGCAGGTGCCGTATTCGGAGGTTTCAATACGCTCTACGCCGCCTTCGCATCGCGAATCCGGGAGTTGGCGACACTACAGGCGATTGGCTTCGGGCGGGTGGCGGTGTTTCTCAGTCTTGTCCAGGAAAGCGTGATCGCATGTCTCGGCGGAACCCTTGTCGCATCAGCCGCCGCGATGATCCTGCTGGACGGGCTGACGATTCCATTTTCCATCGGGGCGTTCACCATTACCATTTCCCCACAGGTAGCCCTCACGGGACTGGTGACGGGAATTCTTCTCGGGATTCTGGGTTCCATCCCACCCGCGATCCGCTGCCTCCGCCCTTCCCTTCCCAGAGCCCTGCGCTCCTAAACAAGATCATGAAAAAGAAAACACTACTAGCCATCGCCGCATTCGCATTTGCTTTAACTGCTTGCGAAAAACCAGCCACGGAAACCTCCGCCGTAGAAACCGCGCCAGATCCGTCGCTGGAGAAATTTTTCACTGACGGGGAGATTCCTGTTGGTGAGTCCATTTCTGCCATCCGCACCAGTGCGAAGCCGGGTGATGAAATTTCCCTCAGCGGCTTGGTAATGGGTCGTGAAAGGGTTTTCGTCGATGGCCGTGCGTCCTTCATCCTCGGCGATCCGACGAAGCTGACTCCTTGTAGTGAGATGGGAGAGGACGATCATTGCTCGACTCCGTGGGATGCTTGCTGCGATTCCAAGGAGGATCTCCGGAATGGCATCGCCTCCATCCAGATCATCGGGGAGGACGGTCGTGTTCTGAACGGTAGTATCAAGGGAACCCAAGGTCTGAAAGAACTCAGCACCGTGTCGGTTAGTGGAACTGTGGCCGAGCAATCGACACCGGACTCGCTGATCGTAAACGCCACGAAAATTCACGTGAGCGAGCCTTAGGGAACGCCTCCTGAAGGCAGCGCCCCTTGCACTATTTTTCCAAGACCTTGGCCAGCTTTGCGATCGCCTCTTTGTGGGAGGTCGTCACGAGGGCGAGTTCGGCTTGCTCCAGGGCAAGCTTCGAGTGGCGTCTGGCTGCTTTTGTCAGATCCGTGTTTCCCATACGGGTGAGCACTGCCAGGCTCTTCTGGATGCGTGCGCCGACCTCGAACATCGCCGCGCCATCGCGGCTGATGGCAGTAAAAGCATCGTCCATGAGGTCTTCCGGATCGAGGAGCGAGACCTCCACGTTGGGATATTTCACCTCGGCCTCCTTGTGGCGGTGCTTGCTCCATGTTTCCATGAGACGGATCTGGATGCCAAGCACGGCGATGGCGGTTCCCGGGTCGTTGACGGCGGGGGAAAGAGCCCGGTCTGCGATTTCCGATAGCAGAACCATGCCGAAACGGGGATCGCTGCCCACCCGGCGGGCATCGCCCAAGTGGAATGCCCCGTTGATTTTTTCCACGGTCTCTTCATCGAGATCCTGCCTGTCCGCGATGACCACAAGCGAGTCGTCCGGATCGACGAACGCACCCGGACGTTCCAGGATGCGGATGGTGGTGCCGAGTTTTTCCGCGATCTCATCCAGCACGGCGACATCGATGTTCTGCACGTATCCGATCACATCGCTGGTGATCCGTTTCCCGGAAATTTCCCTGTCGGAAGCGCGTTTCGCACCCAGCGTGCCCATGGTCTCCGGTGAGGAAAAGGCATCCCGGCAGGCTTCCTCCACGCGCTCCAGGGTATCGCCCATTCGCCCCAGTTTGGAGACGCGGTTCACCCAGCGGACGAAGGAGACAAGCACCCAGATCACCATGACCACGTAGCCTACGAAAAGAAGAAGATAACCCCCGGGGCCGTAGTAGGTGTCCAGGCTGATTGCGACGAGGGCGACGATCGCGTAGATGAATGCGGCAAGGAAAGCGGTAAGCGAGTTCTGCGTGGACTTGTCCTGCATCACGATGCGCGTGGCGCGCGGGGTGGCTGTTGTAGAGACGGCCGCAAACGCGCTCACCATCGCCGCTACGGAGAACGTCGCCACGGTGAGCATGGTGGAGGCCATGATGCCGAGAAGGGTGATCAGCATATCCCTTTCGATGCCGATCTTCATCTTGTCAGGGAGGAAATGATCCCCGAAATACGCAACGCTCACCCAGCAAACTGCGGCGATCCCCATGATGGAGGGTTTCACCCACAGGCTGGTCTTCAATTCGCGGAGAAGGTATTCGGTTTTGGTCACGACATGACTTGAACCTCTTACAGGGAAAGAAGCAAACCCGTTCCTCCTTGGCTTTCATCCGGCAAGCTGCTGGATTGCGTTCCGATGAAAAGCACTTCCGCAGGATTTCCACTGAAACGGCTGCTCGTGAGGCTGGGGATATGGCTCCTGCTGGCGACCGGTATCCTCTACTGCGTGCTCGTCTGGTGGTGCGCCAGTGAGATCGCGGAGCCGAAACGCAGGGCGGTGCAGACAGGTGCCTTGCCCTATCTGGATGGCAGCGCGAAGGCGGGCTTCCGCGTGGAGACGTTCACCTCGTCCGGTGGGATGCCCTGCGCGGTCTGCACCCCGGAGGAAACGCAGGTGTTTTCCAAACGCGCGGAAACCATCCGAACGCAGCTCGGGGACCGCGGTATTGAGCCTTCTGCTCCTGGTGAAATTCTGGGAACTCTGGTGATCCTCCACGGGCGGGGAGGGATCAAGGAAGATTACTTTCCGGTCGCGGAAAGGTTCTGCGCGGCAGGGTTCCGCTGCGTGATCCCGGATCTCCCGGGGCATGGTGGGAACCGGAAGAAATACGCAACCTACGGAGTGCTGGAGGCGGGGATGGTTTTGAAATGTTTCGAGGAAGCTGCCGTGAAATACAACTTTCAAAAACAGCCGTCCGCGATCCTCGGACAGTCGATGGGAGGGGCGGTGGCAGTCCATACGGCGGCTTTGGAGGATTCGCCGTTCGGAGCCATGGTGGTGATTTCCTCATTCGACAGGTTGGAAACGGTTGTCCGGGAAAAAACCGACGGCCTTCTGGGATCCCTGCCGGGAGCGGCTGTTGGAAAACCGGCGGACGTGATTTTCGGCTGGAAGACGGGGGTGAAAGTTTCCGAGATCCGGCCCATGGACAAGGCCGCGAAGATTTGGATTCCGACCATGGTTGTGCATGGTGATTCTGACAGGTTCGTCCCGACCGCTTCCGGGAAGGCGCTGTTCGATTCATTTCCCGAAGGAATCGAAAAGAAATGGGTTCCCGTCCCGACAGCCGGCCACAGCAATGTGCTGGTAACGGATTTCCCGCTTTATGCGACGATGGCGGAGTGGTTTCTGAAACACCTCACTCCCGCACCAGGCGGTTGACGCGCATTCTCTCCGCGACGACCAGCGACCTGAAGCGGGCGTAATCCTCCTCCTGGGTGCCGGATAGAAGACGGTATGTGTAAAGCGGCCATTGGCTGATCTCCTCCAAAGCGTTTTTCATGCGCAGGGCGATGACGTCGGCCGCATCCGTGCCGCGTCCGGACAGGCGGGTGAGAAGTTCGTCGTTCCCGGCGGGCATTACGAAAAGATCCACGGCGGAGAGCCGGATGGCTGCATCGTCGCACGCGCGGACTTGTGCTGCTCCCTGGACGTCGAGATCCATCACTACATCGGTGCCCCCTTCGATGTGTCCGGTGACTTCGGATTTCAGGGTTCCGTAAAGGTTTCCGTGCACCTCCGCACTTTCGAGAAACTCCCCTTCTTCACGTTTGGCGATAAATTCTTCACGTGAAAGGAAATGGTAATCGCGCCCGTCCACCTCGCCGGGGCGCGGGCTGCGGGTGGTGCAGGATGTGGAGTACCCGGGCCTCCCCCTCATCCGCCAGGCGCCTGCACAGCGTGGTCTTTCCTGATCCGGATGGGCCGGATACCACGATGAGTATTCCCTTGCGTTGCGACATGGCAGCGAGGCTAAGGGGAAACTTCAAAATTCATACTTCAAACTATAATGGGCAGTCCATGTGTGGCGGTCACTCTCCGGCTTCCGTTTCCAAATCGCGTTCGCCGAGAGGGCGCACCCAGAAGTTTTTGAACTCGATCGGATCCCCGTGCCATTGGAGCTTGAGCGGGCCCGTTTCCGGGTGCTTGGCAGGGTAATTTGCGAGGGTCTTGTGTCCGCTGGGGCCATCGTAAAATTCGCCGTGCTGGACGACCACTCCATTGTGGATGATCGTGACCTTTGCCTTGGTTTTCACCGTTTCCCCATCGTAAACTGGAGGCTCGAAAAAGATGTCGTAGCTGTTCCATTCCCCTTGCGGAGAGGTCGCGTTCACCAGCGGCGGGAGCTGGCCGTAGAGCGAGCCTGCCTGGCCGTCCGGATAGGTCTTGTTGTTGTTGCTCTGCAAAACCTGGACTTCATACAGCCCCATGAGGAAACATCCGCTGTTCCCGCCCTTCTGTCCGTTCACCTCCCTGCCCGCAGGCACTTTCCACTCGAAATGAACCTGCACCGCTCCGAATTTTTCCTTCGTCTCGATGGCCTTGTCCTTCGCCACCATCGCTCCATCCTTGATGATCCAGGCGGGATCACCACCGCCAGTGGTCCACGCGTCAAGATTCGTCCCGTCGAAGAGAATGATCGCATCCGAAGGCGGTTTCACCTCCACCGCGCCACCGGCCTCAATGACACGGGGCTGCGGGCGCTCCCCGTCATGGACGTGGTATTCGGTTCCCGGGAGAATGGGCGTGTCCTGATAGCCAAGACCTTGCCCGAAAAGACTCCCCGCGCCGGCAAGCGCACTTCCAAGTAATACCAATGTCTGTATTTTCATATGTGTTAAAACCGACACTGTGGGGGGAAACTTTCAAGACTAATTTTCCACCATACCGGGAATGCGGGTTGCTGCTATGGGGAAAATGTGGCTCATTGTCGCCACAACATGGCCACCTTCACCGCCACATCACCCCACAACGACCAGTTCCCCTTTGAGCTGGTTCGCCCTGATCTCGAAAAAGTGGAAACCGCCATCCGCAGCCAGGTTCGTGACTTCGATTCCGCAGTGGAGCCATACATCGCTTACATCTGCAATACGTCAGGAAAAAGGATTCGCCCCGCCCTTTCCATCCTCATCGGTGGCGCGGCGGGTGAAGTGACCGAAGACCACCGCAAAATCGGCGTGATCCTGGAACTCATCCATATGGCCACCCTCGTCCACGACGATATCATCGACGGAGCCACCGCCCGCCGCTCCATGCCCACCGCGAATGCGAAGTGGGGTAACTCCCTCGCCGTCCTCCTTGGCGATGCCATCTTCTCACACGCCCTCACACTGGCCACGGATTTCAACTCCATCGAAATCTGCCGGAAAGTCGGCAAGGCCGCCCGCGAAGTATGTCAAGGCGAGATCCTCCAAACCCAGCGCCGCTTTGACCTCACCCTTTCCAAGGAAGATTACTTCCAGGTGATAGAGATGAAGACCGGAGCCCTCTTCTTCGCCGCCACGGGACTTTCCGCAGCCGTC
The DNA here is from genome assembly GCA_963793435.1 of uncultured Verrucomicrobiae bacterium. Taxonomy (GTDB): domain Bacteria; phylum Verrucomicrobiota; class Verrucomicrobiia; order Verrucomicrobiales; family Akkermansiaceae; genus Luteolibacter. The sequence continues at coordinate 384,085 of CAWCAA010000001.1, forward strand.
TCCGGCTTCAGCGGGGAAGACCAGGCAAAGCTCGCCTCCTACGGCATGAAACTCGGCACCGCCTATCAGATCTACGACGACTGCCTGGATCTTGTCGGCACCGAAGAAGAGGTTGGGAAAACCCTCGGAACCGATCTGGAAAAGGGCAAGCTCACCCTCCCCATACTCAATCTCCTGGAAGCCGCCAGCGAGTCCCAGCGCACGAAAATCAACCAGCGCATCCTCGACCAGAAGGAGCTGGATCTCCCCGTTCTTGTAGGCATCGCCGAATACGATGGCGCGCTGGAGAGAGCTGTTGATACGGCAATCGGCCTTCTCGCCGAATGCCGCGAAGACCTCAGCGTCCTCCAATCCTCCGAATACAAGGACGCGCTACTACAGATCACGTACTTTCTGGAAAGTCTCCTGGCGAAATGCCGGAAGTAGTCACGCGGATTTCCGCGTCTCTTTTTTTCCGAAATGGAGGAAGTGTTCCCAGCTTTCGTCCGCGAGGCCGTTTTCGTGGAGACCGTAGAGGGGACGCCAGCGGGGGGCGAAGGGTTTGTTCGCCGGGTGCATGTTTGCCTCGCGGGGGAGCTTGTTGGATTTGCGGGTGTTGCACTTCACGCAGGAGGTGACGATGTTTTCCCAGGAGGTTTTCCCGCCTTTGTCGCGCGGAATCACGTGATCAAGGTTGAGCTTGGTTTCCGGTAGGATTTTTGCGCAATACTGGCAGGTGAACTTGTCCCGTGCGAAGACGTTGCGGCGGGTGAATTTTACCTCCAGCCGGGGGAGGCTGTCGTAAACGGCGAGCACGATGATTTTTGGAACCCGCAGAGCCAGCTTCACGCTGTGGATGATTTCTCCGGTGAGGATGCCTTTTGAGTAGCCGATCCATGATCCGAGATCGTGGGTGGTGAATTTTTCCTCCCCTTCCACCTGGACAACGTGGGCATGGCCGAGGCAGAGCAGATGGACGGCACGTCTGGCGGAGCAGGTGTGAACCGGTTGCCAGAACCGGTTCAACACAAGCACGGGCAATTCAAGTGGAGCACTCATACCATTTCCCAGCAAAACGCTGAGAAACTACCAGACCTCCGTCCCAGGGCAATCGAAAAGAGCCGGGAAAATGGAAGTGGGACTCAACCGATGTCCACTCGCAAATCCCGCACCGACCAGAGTGTTCCCGCCGCGGCTTTGGCAGTTCCCCTCATACGCCGTGCCCCATCCTTCCTCTTCGCGGAAAATCGCTCCCGCGCTCCCGCAAACGCCCCGTTCACAAACTCCTTGCTCCCGATCACCGCCCCGTCCGTAAAGTAACGGATCCGGCACCGCAGCATTTTCGCCACGGAAAGCTCGGGCAACATTTCTCCGTGGCGGCGATCTTCGGTCGCCTCCCGGTGCTCGGCATCATTCATTCCCGCAGTCGGGCCACTCTTCCCTGGAACCTGAGTTTTGAGATTTGAACCTTTCCGCTCTAAAGCCGTCCCCATCAACCTCCGGTAAATCCTCGCAGCCTCCCTCCATTTCCCCGCATCAAACCCCACCTCCCTGTGGGACAGACATGCCCTTGCCAGCCCCTCCCGGGCTTTCTTTCCATTTCCTTTTCTCCCGCCACCCACGGCCTCCCCGTAGCTGCTCCAACGGTATTCCGCCGGATCCTCCACAATCCCCGCCCGGACGGGATTCAAATCGATATATGCCGCCATCGTCCGTGCCGCGATTCCGCTCTCCACGATTACGCTCTTGAACCTGTCCTCCCACAGTCCGCCCTTCCTCTTGTGCTTACCGTTGAACCATTGGGTGAAACGCTGCATCAACCCTTTCATGAACTCCCCCAGATCGTGCATTCGGTAGGTGAAGCGGCCTTTGATTTCCGCCACCCGCTCAGGATTCCCACCGACCGCACCGCCCTCATGCCTGGCCGCATCAAGCTGACCGGCCACATCCGCCACGAAAGCCTCTCCATACAAAACCGATAGTCTTTTCAGGAAATCCCCGTCCGAAATCCCGTCCTTTGGCATCGGCGGGACTTCCAGAAGGATATGGATGTGGTTGCACATCAGGCAGTAGGAGAGAACCCGGCACCCGGTAAAATTCTCCAGCATCCGCATCAACGTCCGGAACCGCTCCTTTTCCTCCACCCCAAACGCGAACCGCCTCTCGATTGCCCGGCTAACGCAATGGTAGATTGCAGGCTTCGTTTCCGAATCCTTCCAAGGGGCAATCCACCGCGCGCGTCTCATTCCCCCCACATCCTAAAGGCCGAAAATGACAACTCGGGGATTTCTGCCGCTACGATGCGGACATGAGCAAGAAACGGTGGCTGGCGGAGTGGGCGGATTCGGAGACGAAACCCGCGATTTACCACTGTGTATCGCGGGTGGTGGATCGAAGATTCGTTTTTGGCGACGAGGAGCGGGAGGGTTTCCGGATGTTTATGCGGATGTATGAGAATTTCTCCGGTTGCCGGGTTCTCTCCTACTGCGTGATGTCGAACCACTTCCACCTCCTCTTGGAAGTCCCTCCGAAACCGAACGAAGGCATTTCCGATGAAGTTCTTCTCCGTAGGCTCGGCGCCCTGCACAGCGAGAAATTTGTTGGTGGAGTGGCCGCAGAATTGGCGGAAGCCCGAGCCGAGGGTGGCTTTAAGGGCGGGAACGAGGCTCGAGTGCGGGAAATTCATGAACGTTTCACTTACCGCATGGAGTCCCTGAGCCATTACATGCAGGGGTTGCTAATTCGTTTCACCCGCTGGTTCAACCGGAAACACGATCGCTCGGGAACCCTATGGGAGGAGCGCTTCAAAAGCGTAATTGTGGAGAGCGGCACGGCTGCTCGAACGATGGCGGCTTACATCGATCTCAATCCGGTGCGTGCCGATATGGTGGAAGATCCTGCGGATTACCGTTGGAGCAGCTAGGGCGAGGCCGTCGGCGGAGGGAACATGGGAAATGGGAAGAAGGCTCGTGAGGGTCTTGTTCGCGCCTACTTGTGTCACCAGGGAACAGGATTCGATTCCAAAAAGTGGCGTGATGTTTCGCGCGGGTACAGGCGGCTTCTGGGAATGGCGTTAGAAAGAAAACCCAAAAACTCAAGCGTCCCAGCTTCCAGCACAAAGATCCAAGGCGGTGACCAGAACGAAGCGGAAGCTTTGGAAAGTGGAGAGACTGGAACTGTTCTCAAAGAGCTCTCGGTCGCGAAAATCCTAGGTCATCGTGTCAGGTATTTCACAGATGGGGCTGTCATTGGCAGCAGGGAGTTCGTTAACCAAGCTTTTGCCGCATCACGAGATCGGTTTTCTCCAAAACGCAAAGACGGAGCACGCAAAATCAGAGGTCTGCCAGCGTCTGCGAAAAATCAGCTATGGAGCATGCGTGACCTACAGAAGGAGATACACACTTGATCACAAAGGTCCGACCATGAAGTGGTCAGGCAGAAATCTGGTACATCACCTCGACCAACACCCCCCCACTCGGCAAATTTAGTGGTTCTCAGCTTACGCAAGCTCATGAAAGCGTCACCCTAGATTTTTCTCTCATGAACCAAGCCTTCCAATACCAGCGGCTCGTCCTCGGCTACCACGGCTGCGACAAGTCCGTGGCGGATGAGGTGCTGGCTGGGAAAGACACGTTGCAGAAGAGTAAGAAGCCTTACGACTGGTTGGGGCATGGGGTCTACTTCTGGGAACACGGCCCGGATCGTGCTTTCGAATGGGCGGAGGAACAGGCGGCACGGAAAAAGATCACAACGCCCGATGTGCTTGGCGCGGTCATACACCTCGGAAACTGCTTCGACATGATGGACATCCGCTCGACACGCATCCTCGCAGATGCCTACGCGGATTTCAAAACGACCAATGAAGCGATCGGACAGGCAGTTCCCGAAAATCTTTCGTCCAAAAAGGGAGAAAGAGACCTCCTGCTGAGATACCGCGATTGCTCGATGATCGACTGGCTGATGAAGGAATTCGACAAGGACTCGGAGTTCCCTGCCTATGATTCGGTGCGCGGTATGTTCCAAGAGGACGAACCCGCATTCGAGGGTTCGTCCATTCACATGAAGTCCCACATCCAGCTCGCGATCCGCAGTCCGGCATGAATCATCGGCTATTTCAAGCCACTTTAGACCTGTGAATGAGACGAAAGCATATTCTCCCCCAAAAACCTCGTCGGCAAAGGAAGCTTGGAAGCGGATCAAAAAGCGGATCAATCACATGACCCGCGAAGAAAAGCTCCAGACATTCGTTGATGCGGGGATTCTCACGAAAAACGGCAATGCTAAGAAGCCCTATCGCGGGGTTTTTGTGAAAGCGAAGGGCTAACCCATTCATCAAACCGCTATTTGCAAAAGGCGCTCACGTTCCGTCTTCTGTTTGGTGCGCTCATTGGGGTATCAAGAGTTGCATTTTAACATTTCCTAGCAAATGGAGCGCTAGTTTCAGCCCGCCCCAAAGCCCAAGAAACTTTTTCACCAGAATATTTTCTGCCATCATACCGGCGTGAAATACGACACCTCAAAGATCGACCAAGCCGCCCTGGCCCTCCTTTTCGTAAACTCCTGGCAAGAAAACTCCGAGGACACAAGAGCGTGGAAATCCTTGGATTGGGACATCGCCGACCGCCTCCACGAAAAAGGCCTGATCACCAATCCTGTCGGCAAAGCCAAGTCCATTTTCCTCACCGAAGAAGGTGTTGAACTGGCTCAAAAGGTCGCCGCGGAGCTGTTCGGAGAATCCGAGTCATAAGCTGGCTCACTTATGTCGAAGCAGCGCGGCAGCGGAACGGACCGCAATGGGAGCGCAGCGGACATGGAGGAAGATACCGATCTAAACAATTTCCTCAAATCTTCAGCCCGCCCCAGTGCTTCGGCTTGGTGCTTCGGCTTGGTGCTTCGGCTTGGTGCTTCGGGGCGAGCTGAAGACTCGCGGTTCATTCCCCCACGCCCTACTTCTGCTCTTTCCGCAAGAACACCAGCTCACCCCCACCCGACTCCTTCGCGCTATACTTGTAGCCTGCCGTCTTGAACTTCTCCAAATCCTTGGCGTCCTGAATCCCTTCCCGGACGATGAAATCCGCCATCATCCCCCGCGCTTTTTTCGCGTAAAACGAGATGATTTTATATTTGCCATTCTTCTCATCTTTGAAGACTGGAGTCACAAGGTCTCCCTTCAGCTCATCCTTCTTCACCACGGAGAAATACTCGTTCGAGGCAAGGTTCACCACGGTCTCGCTCCCGGATTTTTTCAGATCCTGATTCAAAAGCGAAGTCACCTTGCTCCCCCAGAATTCGTAGAGGTTCTTTCCCCGGCCATTCGCGAACTTTGTCCCCATCTCCAGCCGGTAAGCCTGCATCAGATCCAGCGGACGCAAGACGCCATACAAGCCCGAGAGAATCCGCACCTGCTTTTGTGCCTTTGAAAAATCCTCCGCGCTCCACTCCTCCAGCTCCATCCCCTGATAGACATCTCCCGTGAAAGCAAGAATCGCCTGCCGCGAGTTCTCCTTCGTAAACTCCCGCTGCCACTCCGCAAACCGCCCGTGGTTCAGCTCCGCCAGCTTGTCACTGATATCCATCAGCTTCCCCACCTGCCTTGTGGAAAGCTTCCGCAGCCCCTCGATCAGCTCCGCAGACTCGTCAATGAAACGAGGCTTGGTAGATTTCTTGGTCAGCAACGGGGAATCGTAATCAAGGGACTTGGCGGGAGAGAGGAGGACAAGCATGGCGCGGAAAATTTCAGGGAATATGAGTCCATCCCCCCAAAGCGCAAGCAGAGGGATGACCTCCACCGGACTGCGGGACTTCCGCCCGGTTCAGAACCCAGATCCGACGCCCTGGGGCGAGCTGAAGACTCGCAGTCCGTCACTTTCCTAAAAAAACTTGGCGAACTTAGCGGCTTGGCGGTTCGAAATCCCCCTGACCCAAATCTTCTAACTTCCCACTCGGCACTGGAGCAAAGCGACTCAATTTCTCGGGAGACATCTTTTCCAATTTGGACTAGGCTCCCTCACATGAGCTACATCCGCACTTTCACCACTGGTTCCGGCACCGAGGGCAAATTCCACTCCCTCCCACTCCTCGCCGAGCACGGCTTTCCGCACCTTCACAAACTCCCCGTTTCCATCCGCATCGTCCTGGAATCCGTCCTGCGGAACGTCGATGGCCGGAAAGTCACCGACGAGGACGTAGCGAACCTCGCTAACTACAACGCCAAGGACGTCGGCGAATACGAAATCCCCTTCACCGTCGCCCGCATCGTGCTTCAGGATTTCACTGGTGTCCCCCTCCTTGTGGACGTCGCCGCCATGCGCGATGCCGCCGTAGCACGCGGAGCCTCTCCTGAAAAAATCGAACCTCTCGTCCCCGTTGACCTCGTCGTGGATCACTCCGTGCAGGTCGATTTCGCAGGCTCCCAGTTCGCGCTCGACCGCAACATGGAGATCGAATTCATCCGCAACCGTGAGCGCTACGAGTTCCTAAAATGGGGTCAGCAAGCCTTCGATACCTTCGCCGTCGTCCCTCCCGGCATCGGCATCGTCCATCAGGTAAATCTGGAATACCTCGCCAAAGGGGTACTTTCAAAAGACGGCACCTACTACCCGGACACCCTCGTTGGCACCGACTCCCACACCACCATGATCAACGGCCTCGGCGTCGTCGGCTGGGGCGTGGGCGGCATTGAGGCGGAGGCGGGAATGCTCGGCCAGCCGGTCACATTCCTCGTGCCTGAGGTCGTGGGCGTCTATCTCCACGGCTCCCTCGCCGAGGGCGTCACCGCCACCGACCTCACCCTCCGCGTCACGGAAATGCTCCGCAAGCATGGGGTTGTCGGGAAATTCGTGGAATTCTACGGCCCGGGTGCCACCGCTCTTTCCCTACCCGACCGCGCAACCATCGCCAATATGGCTCCCGAATATGGCGCGACCATGGGCTTTTTCCCCGTCGATGAGGAAACGATCAACTACCTCCGTGGCACTGGCCGCAGCGAGGAACTCTGCACCACCGTCGAAAACTACTACAAGGCACAGGATCTCTTCGGCATCCCCGACAAGGGCGATATCATTTACACCGATGAGCTGGAGCTCGACCTCTCCACCATCGTCCCAGCCGTCGCCTGCCGAAACGCCCGCAGGATCGCATCGACGTCCCAGCGCTCCGCGAAAGCTTTGACCATCTCTTCTCAGCCAGCACCGTGGAAGGCGGTTTCGCCCTCCCCGCAGAAAGCCGCGACCAGTGCATCACCTTCTCCATGCGTGAAAAAGCCGGCGTCTCCGTGGATTCCCTGCTCTCCACCGATACCGTCCACCGCGATTTTGAAGGCGAAAAACGCAACCAGACCGAGATGGTCACCAACCGCCCGACCGATACGGATTTCGACCCCGATTGCTTCCGGGATGGCCTATGGAAATGACCCTCCGCCATGGTAGCGTCCTCATCGCCGCCATCACGAGTTGCACGAACACCAGCAACCCCAGCGTGATGCTCGCCGCCGGACTCGTCGCGAAAAAGGCCAACGAACTCGGCCTGACCATCGCGCCTTTCGTGAAAACCTCCCTTGGCCCCGGCTCCCGAGTCGTCACCGACTACCTGGATGCCACCGGCCTCACCAAGGAACTCGACCAACTCGGCTTCCAGACCGTCGGCTACGGCTGCACCACCTGCATCGGAAACTCCGGCCACTCCACCCCGCCATCGAAGGCGCCATCAAGGAAGGCAACCTCGTCTGCGCCTCCGTGCTTTCCGGAAATCGAAACTTCGAAGCCCGCGTCCACGGCTCCATCAAGTCGAACTTCCTAATGTCCCCTCCTCTCGTCGTCGCCTACGCGCTGGCTGGCCGGGTGGATGTCGACCTCACCACCGAGCCACTCGGCAACGACAGGCAAGGCAATCCCGTTTTCCTAAAAGACCTCTGGCCTGCCCAATCGGAAATCAAAACCCAGATCGAAGCCGCCCTCAAACCCGAGGTTTACGAAAAACTCTACGGAAACGTCGATACGGCGAACCCGAAATGGGGCGAGATCAACGGCTCCACCGGCGCGACCTACGAGTGGGATGAGAAATCCACCTACGTCCAGTCCCCGCCGTTTTTCGAAACCAAGGAAGGAGCCAGCGAGGACATCACCGGAGCCCGCCCGCTCGGCATCTTTGGGGATTCCGTCACCACCGACCACATTTCCCCTGCCGGAGCCATCAAGGAAACCTCCCCAGCAGGCCAATACCTCGTGGAAAACGGAGTCGAAAAATCCTCCTTCAATTCCTACGGCGCGCGCCGCGGCAACGACCGAGTCATGACCAGGGGCACCTTCGCCAACGTCCGCATCAAGAACCTCATGTGCCCCGGCATCGAAGGCGGCTACACCCAATACTTCGGAGGAAAAGATGTTCCCGCACCGGACGTCGCCATCGATTCCTACAGCGGCGCCCAACCCACTTTCATCTACGATGCCTGCATGGCCTACCAGAAAGAAGGCACCCCGCTCATCGCCATCGGCGGCGAAGACTACGGTATGGGTTCCTCCCGCGACTGGGCTGCGAAAGGCACCCGCCTCCTCGGAGTCAAAGCGGTCGTCACGAAAAGCTTCGAGCGCATCCACCGCTCCAACCTCATCGGCATGGGAGTTCTCCCCTGCAACTTCGTGGACAAGGCGGACTACGAAAAAGTCAAGGATCTCACCGACGCCACCTTCGACATCACCGGCATCGCCGGCGAACTCAAGCCCATGCAATCCGCCACCCTCACCGCCACCTCCCCCGACGGCACCAAGGTGACGGTTCCGCTAAAAGTCCGCCTGGATACCCCCGCTGAAGTCGATTACTACAATGCCGGCGGCATCCTCCCCTACGTCCTCGATCAGATCCTCGCGTAACGAGTCGGGCCATTTCTGTCCCGACCCGAACCCGGTGCCAAAAATACAGATGAACGTCTCACTCAAGGACTTTGCGAGATCGCTTTTCGACCGTTTTGAGGAGGCTGGCATCCCTATTCTGCTGGCGGGAGGCTGGGCGGTAAATTCTTATGGATTTTCCCGAAACACACTTGATATCGATTGGGTGTGTTCACGCAGCCGGGAAACTGAAACCACCGATCTAATGTCAAAGCTTGGGTTTCAACCTGCATCGGCCGGCATGGCGACCCGCTTCCAGTATGGACGCGACCTTGCGTTTCCGGCCGTTGATTTGATCTGGGTCAATGATGAGACATTCTCACGAATGGGCGGATCAATGGACAGCACGCTGGGAGTGCGGGTCATCAGTTTCGAAGGGTTGATTGCAATGAAGCTTTACGCCCTAAAAGATGACAAAATCCGAAAAGGAAGAGACCTCCGTGATCTACAGGAACTTTTGGAAAGAAATCCTGAAAAAATCAGTGAAACCGATCTACAGGCGATGTGCGCAAAGTACGCTTGTCCCGAGGATTACGATAAACTAAAAGACCACTCGTGATCGATATCGAATTACCGGATCTAAGTGAGCATCCACCTGCACCACAGGTGGGTCTTGCAACCTTTGAGCGCTGGGTGATCGATGTATTCATCCCCCAAGCCATCGCCAGCGGCGAGCTGACCAGGAATTCCACCATTACCGATTTCGAACGCAGCGAAGGCCGCCAGACCGAACCGTGGCCGGAATTCTGCAAACCAGACTGAGCAAAGAGTATAGTGAAAGCTCTTCAAGATGAGTCGCAGTTGAACCCGGCATTTGCGCCGGAATCCGACTTGTATCATCGGTCGTTTCGACGCATGTTATCAGTGATCCAAGGAGTTCAATTCACGAACCCCATGTGACGACAACGCCCCTAAAAAATCCCCTTTAGCAATGGAAGCCATTACTCCGAAAAAAGACCGCTCCCACTGGATCGTGAAGAAATTCGCCTCCCACGAGGAACTCCGTGTTTTCGGAATCAAGGAATGGCAGAAACTCAGCGGAGCCCAGCGCCGCCAGGCCGCTTGGGAGCTCGCCGAGGACTACTGGGTGAGAATCAAAGGAAAAAGCCCCGATGAACTCCGACTTCAAAGAGCTGTTACAAGTATTCGCCGACCTTGAGGTGCGTTACCTGATCGTCGGCGGTTACGCGGCGATCCATTATTCGCAGCCGCGGTACACCAAGGATCTCGATCTGTGGATCGAACCCACAATGGGAAACGCGCGCAAGATCGCACGGGCCTTCCTGATCTTCGGGCTCCCCATGGAAGGTTTCACCATCGACGATATGGCGGACACCGGCTTCCAGTTTTTCGTAGGCTGCCCTCCGTGCGCCTTCGATTTTTTAACGAGCATCAAAGGCCTGGAGTTTGAGTCCGCATGGGAAAACCGGGTATTGTCAGACGAGGACGGTATTCCCGTGTGGTATGCTTCCAAAAACGACATCATCACCGCAAAAAAGGCTGTCGCCCGTGAACAGGATCTCAAGGACATCGAGGAAATCCAACGCGCCAGTCAGTAATCATGCCCCTACCCGCACTTCTTCCAATCCTTTCAGCTTCCTCGTAAAGCGGTTCCCGGAGGAAGCGCTGATGGCGAGCTGGCGTTTCGCGCGGGTCATGGCGACATAGAGGAGGCGGTGGCCTATTCCGAGGTTACGCGCAAGTTGCTCCTGCTGCATATTAGTAATTCCCTATGTTCAAAGCAAGCCGGATGAGCTCTCCCACACGTGAAGGTCGGGAAAATGTAGCCGGATTCGCGAGCCATTGACCGACGTGGCGATATCGGGTTTCATCATTGCGCCCCAAGCCCCGACCCATGTTCAAGATCTACCGAGCGGAAAACGAAGTATTCATTCTCAATTCAGAAGGAAAGGCGGTGAGGGTGGACGACGCATTTTCATTCGATGCGCTTTTCGCCTCCGATGATGTGGAAGGCTACGCTTCCGTTGCCTTCACATCGGGCGAGGCTCTGGATTTCACCGGAACGGACGGGCGCGAATGGCTTGCGCCTATCAGCTCCCAGGAAATCTGGGCTGCGGGGGTGACTTATTTCCGCAGTCGCTCGGCACGCATGGAGGAATCCGAAAGCTCGGGTGGGGACCGGTTTTACGATCTTGTCTATGAGGCGGAGCGACCGGAGCTTTTCTTTAAAGCCACCGCAACCCGGGCACGCGGCCACCTCGCGCAGGTCTGCATCCGGAAGGACTCCACCTGGGACGTGCCGGAGCCGGAACTCACCCTCGCCATCAACTCCTCAGGAAAAGTCTTCGGCTACACCATTGGCAACGATATGAGTTCCCGATCCATCGAGGGCGAGAATCCGCTCTATCTGCCCCAGGCGAAAGTTTACAAGGGTTCCTGTGCGGTTGGGCCATGCCTTGTGATCGGGCGGGATGCGGTCGGTGCGGAGACCGTGATATCAATCACGATCTCGCGTGGCGGCGAGGTCGTTTTCTCAGGGGAAACGGAGGTCGCGCAGATCAAGCGGGGCTTCGACGAGCTTGCGGAATTCCTTTTCCGTGAAAACGAATTCCCCCAGGGAGCACTTCTCATGACAGGCACTGGAATTGTCCCTGACAGCACCTTCACACTACGCTCCGGGGATCGCATCCGCATCACGATCGCAAACCTCGGGACTTTGGAAAACACAGTCGCCTGAACCTTACACCGTGCTCGATTCCGAAAATCCCGATATCTACACCCTGCGCACCACCGCGCCGGGGCCCAGTGGAACACTTCCCTTTGCGGAAAATTTCCTCAAAAACTCACCCAGCGGGGATATTTTCGGATGGTCACAAAACGCCGGGATGGGCTGGGATCCGAGAAAACTTGGCGGGCCGGAATTCATCATGCTTTCCACCCAGGGAGGGATACGCCGCGAGGACGGCTCGCCCGTTGCCCTCGGCTACCACACGGGGCATTGGGAAGTAGGGCTGCTGATGGAAGCCGCCGCCAAAGCAATCGCGGAACGGGGCGGGATCCCCTTCGCGGGATTTTGCAGCGACCCGTGCGACGGACGAACGCAAGGCACGAAGGGCATGCTCGATTCCCTGGCCTACCGTAATGACGCGGCCATCATTTTCCGCCGCCTCGCCCGCTCACTGCCTACGGCCCGTGGAGTGCTCGGGGTCGCCACCTGCGACAAGGGACTTCCGGCGATGCTGATGGCGCTCGCCGGATTGCCGCACCTTCCGTCTATTCTCGTTCCCGGCGGCGTGACACTTTTGTCCGAGGACGCGGAGGATCTGGGGAAAATCCAAACCATAGGCGCACGTTTCTCCCACGGGGAAATTTCCCTCCAGAGCGCGGCGGAACTGGGCTGCAAGGCCTGCGGATCGCCGGGTGGCGGCTGCCAGTTTCTCGGAACCGCGGCGACCAGCCAGGTCGTTGCCGAAGCGCTGGGTCTCACCCTTCCCCATGCCGCACTCAGCCCCTCGGGTGCGGAAATCTGGAAGGACATGGCGGCACGTTCCGGCGTGGCGCTGACCGCACTCCACAAAGCGGGAACCACCACAGCCGATATCCTGTCCGGGGACTCCATCGAAAACGCACTCGTCACCCATGCCGCTTTTGGAGGATCCACCAACCTCATCCTGCACATCCCGGCCATCGCCCACGCCGCCGGATTGCCCCGCCCGACCGTCGCCGACTGGCAGCGTGTGAATGCGAAAGTGCCCCGTCTCGTCGATGTCATTCCGAACGGCCCGCACGGCTACGCGACAGTGCAGGTCTTCCTCGCAGGAGGTGTGCCGGAAGTGATGCTGCGCCTCCGCGATCTCGGCCTGCTACGTCTCGATGCCCGCACCGTTTCCGGAAAAACCCTCGGAGAAAACCTGGAGTGGTGGGAGAAATCCGAACGCCGAAAGCTGCTGAAGGAAAAGCTTCTCTCGCTCGATGGGATCGATGCCGGGGACGTCATCCGTAGCCCGGACAAGGCATTTTCCAGCACCGTGACATTTCCGCAGGGAAACCTCGCACCCGAGGGAGCGGTTGTGAAATCCACCGCCATAGCCCCGGAGGTAATCGGAGCCGACGGGGTTTACCGCCACGAAGGGCCGGCCCGTGTTTTACCTCGGAAGCTGCGGCCATCGCTGCCGTGAAATCGACGGGCGAGGACAGCATCAAGGCGGGCGATGTGATGGTGCTCATCGGCATAGGCCCGCTGGGATCCGGGATGCCGGAAACCGCCCAAATCACCATTGCGCTGAAATACCTTCCGTTCGGAAAACACGTGGCGCTGCTCACGGACGGCCGTTTTTCGGGAGTTTCCACCGGAGCCTGCATCGGCCACATGAGTCCGGAAGCCCTCGCCGGCGGCCCCATAGGGAAAGTCCGCGACGGGGACAGGATACGGATCGTGATCGATACGCGGGAGCTGACGGGAAGCGTGGATTTTCTCGGTGAAATTTCCGAACTCAGCTCCAGAGACACCCATCCCGGCCTGGTGGAAAATCCGGATCTCCCCGATGACACGCGCCTTTGGGCGGCCCTGCAAAACGCCAGCGGCGGGAGCTGGGGCGGTTGTGTCTATGATGTCGAAAGCATCCTGGCCCGTCTGGCCGTGGAGTAACTCAATGCACCGTCGGCTTGAGGACAAACAGGCCGTGTGTAGCCTTGTAGGCGTCGGACATTTTCATTTTTTTAAACTCGTGGCCTGCTCCCCAGGAATCGGAGAAAATGATCTCTTCAGTGCTGTCGTTGTAGCCGATGATCATGCGCATGTGGCCGCCGGATGTCTGGGGGGTGAGCTGGGGTTTTTCCGGGAATTTCCCCAATTCCAGAGACCACAGCAGAGGCAGCCCGCTATCGATATAGCTGCGGATTTCCTTAAGAAATTTCCGCTCATCCACCTCGTTCCCCACATAATATTCGCCCTTCTTCACCTTCACATCGGTGAGGTTGCCAGGTGCCCCCATCCCTATGATATCGAGCCGGGTTTTGAAGCGGTAGTCGATCTTGTCGAGTTGCTTGGCCATAAGCAGGGTGCTGGTGCCCTTCTCCGGATCGGACTCCGCGATCTGCGCGATCTGGTGCATGTCCGCGCCGATTCCGTAGTATTCGAAGGCGCGCTGGGTGGTCGCCGCGACGCAGTAGCCCTTGTCGCCCTGATCCACCATGGGGAGGTTGGAGATGAATATATCGCCGTCATCGGATTTCATGAGGTTCTCCGGCAGATCGCGCAGTCTCGTGGCGGCACCACCTCTGCTGTGGAGCATGGATGCTGCGAGCGGGCCGCTTGCCTTGGGTCTTGAGATGCGGAGGCGGAGAAATTCCCGGTCGCCACCTTCCAGCGCCTTCTCGTTATGCTCGAGCACCGCGCTGCCGTTTTCCCGCGAGTACCAAGTGAAACCGGCGGTGAGCAGGCCGCTGTTCGAGTCCGCCTCCTTGCGCCGGGGCTTTGTGCCGATGGCCGCACCCACACCCTTTCCCGTGGTCTTGAAATGGCTCCCGAACTCTTCCGCAGGGATCTCCCCCGCATCGCCGCGGTTGAAAATCGAGAAGGTCACCAGATTCAGTTTTCCATCGGAAAAATCCACGATGGCCTCTTCGACGGGGACCGTGCCTTCGAAAATTGTCAGATCGATCTCCGCGTTTGAATACAGCTTCCGGCCGAGCTTGGCGCGGGTGCGGTCTTTCGTGAGCCAGCGGAAGAGGGCGTTCTCGCCTTCTTTGAATTGCCCTTCGAATTCGTCCGGCGTCATCTGCCAGTTCGCGGGGATCTCAAGCAGGGAGTCCAGCGGGCACGGGATGGCCTCCGCGGAGGCTGAGGATGGAAGCAGCCCTGCGAAGGCTACAAGCGTGGCGGTGAGTATCTTGGGAAACATTTCCCCGAGACTAAACGTATCTTCCTCCCGGACAAGTTCGCAGATCGAAAGATTGCCCCGGCAGTTTTCCCAACCCACTATCCACCCATGAAAACCTCCCTCAAAACAGCCATCGCCCTCTGCATTTCCGCCACCCTTTCATCTGCCGCTGAGAAGCCGAATATTATGTTCCTCTTCGCTGACGATCTCACTTACGAGGCCATCCGCGAGTTCGGCCATACCGATATCGACACGCCGCATCTCGACCGCCTCGTGAAACGCGGCACCACCTTCAGCCACGCCTACAACCCCGGCTCATGGTCGCCCGCCGTGTGCATGCCCAGCCGCCTGATGCTCAATACCGGGCGTTTTCTCTGGGAGGCGAAAAAGGTGGATGGCAAACTGAAGGAGGAGGCGGAAGAAGGGCGCATGTGGTCGCAACAAATGAAGGCCGCCGGATACCGTACCTACATGAGCGGCAAGTGGCACGTGAACATCGACCCGGAAAAAATCTTCGACGTTGTCGCAAACGTCCGCCCCGGGATGCCGAACCAAACGCCTCAAGGTTATAACCGCCCCATCGAGGGGAAACCGGACGAGTGGAGCCCGTATGACAAAAAGTTCGAAGGCTTCTGGAAAGGCGGCACCCATTGGAGCGAAGTCGTCCGCAATGATGCACTTGGATTTCTTGAAGACGCAAAGGCCCACGACCAGCCGTTCTTCATGTATCTCGCCTTCAATGCCGCGCACGACCCCCGCCAGGCACCCAAGGAATACGTCGATATGTATCCGCTGGAACGCGTGAAAGTCCCGGAGAGTTTCCTCCCCGAATATCCCTACAAGGAGGACATCGGATCGGGAAAAGGACTGCGTGATGAGATGCTCGCCCCCTTTCCCCGCACGGAACACTCCGTGAAAGTGAACCGCCAGGAGTACTACGCGCTCATCACCCACATGGACGCACAGATCGGACTCATCCTCGATGGCCTGGAAAAATCCGGCAAAGCGGACAACACCTGGATCTTCTTTTCCGCGGACCACGGCCTCGCCGTAGGCCACCACGGGCTGATGGGAAAACAGAACATGTATGACCACAGTTTCCGGGTTCCCTTCGTAGTCGCCGGCCCCGGAGTACCTGAGGGAAAAACCATTTCCGATCCCATTTACTACCAGGACATCATGCCTACAACGCTCGCCCTGGCCGGTGCGGAGGTGCCTGACTTTGCCGATTTCCAAAACCTCCTTCCCATCATCCAAGGCGGGGAAAAAACAAAATACGAAGCGATCTACGGAGCCTACGCCGATCTCCAACGCTCTGTAACAAAGGATGGCTGGAAGCTCATCGTATATCCGAAAATCGATAGGAAACGCCTTTACCACCTCACCGAAGATCCGCTGGAGATAAAAGACCTCTCCGAACACCCGGCCCACTCCGCCAAGCTGGAATACCTCCACACCGAGCTCCGCGACCTCCAGCGCGCCTACGGCGATCCGAACTGAGGAGTCGGGACATTTCTGTCCCGACAATCCCCCATCGAGCAGGGACAGAAATGTCCCTGCTCCCTAACCGGGTTCCTGCGAGTAGATGAGCGTCGTGTATGCGCCTATGCGGATGAGCGCCGAGTGCGGCATGCCATCCGCCCCCTCGCCATCCGCTTCCAGATCCAGGCTCGGCGTGTCTCCGAAAAGGCTGCTATAAAGTTTCGCATCGGAGTTGAAACGAAGTTTCCATCTGCCGCCACAAGGCATGCCGATGCGGTATCCGTCCTTCTCTCCGTTGCTGAAATTACAGACTACGATCACGTCATCCCCTCTCCCGTGGCTTGAGAAACGCTGGTAGGAAATGACTTTCCCATCCTCATTGGCATGGTGGACGATCACCCCGCCTCCGCACAAACCGCCGGTGAAGCCCTCGCGGTTCTGTCTGAGGAAAACCAGATCCCGGTACATTTTCACGATCCCGGAAAATTTTTCCGCATGATCCCACTCCAGCGGGAACTCGTCGCTGAACGCGCCGCCCTGGAGAAACTCCTGGCCTTGGAAAACCATGGGTATGCCCGGGCAGGTGAAGAGCAGCCCGGCTCCCAGACAGGAGAGTTTCTGCGCGTAGTAGCCATCCGCGCAATCGTCCTGGACGTCCTGCGGCACGCGCTTGGCTTTCCCCTCCGCCACCTCGTCGTGGGACTCGGTGTAAACGACCCGTTCGAAGGCGTTGCCGTTGTAGCTGAAGAGCAAGGTCTTGCCAATGCGTTCGATGGACCGCCAGGAATCCTCAGCCTTGTTCAACTGGTCCCGGATGGGGAAAACGAAATTCGCATCCCACTGTGCGTGTGCGCCCGCCCCTCCGTCGGAAACCGCCTTGGTGAGCGCGGCGTTGTTTTTCAGGTCTTCCACGATGATGATTTTTTCAGGGAAGTTCGCCCGGATGTCCTCGTTGATCCACTGCACCAAAGACCAGCCTTCCGGGATCTCGTTTTCCGGTTTTTCGTCCTCGTTGACGTTGCGGATAAGCAGGGTGGCATCATAGCGGAGGCCGTCCACGCGGTATTCGCCCAGCCACATCATCGCATTGTCACGGATGTAGCTGCGGACTTCGTCGCGCCCGTAGTCGGGGCGGGTTGCGCCCCACGGGGTTTCCGCCTTCCAGTCGTTGTAAAAATAGATTCCGCCGCCTTCGTTTTCCGACCAACCGTCGAACTTCCAGAGATCCAGATCACTTGGGCCGAAGTGGTTGTAAACGACATCAAGTATGACCGCGATGCCGTGTTCGTGGGCGGCTTTCACCAGACGTCTAAGCGCAAGCGGCCCACCGTAGCTGCTCTCCACCGCGTAGGGATGAGACGGATTGTATCCCCAGGAAACATCACCGGGAAATTCCGCGAGCGGCATGACTTCGATGGCGTTGAAGCCGTTTTCCGCGAGGTAGCCCAGCTTCGGAATGATCGCATCCAGACAGGCGGTTTCCTGATCCTCCGGAAAAGTTTTCGGGTGTAGCTCGTAGATGACGAGCTGGTTGTGGACAGGCATGCGAAAGGAATCTTCGCCCCAATCAAAATCGTGTCCGCGCACGATGGAGTTCCCCGTGGAGTTGGTGACCTCGATGGCGCGGGGGTCTATCCTGTCCATGGACTGATCCCCGTTGATGATCGCGTATTTGTATTCATCGCCA
This sequence comes from uncultured Verrucomicrobiae bacterium, assembly GCA_963793435.1. GTDB lineage: Bacteria > Verrucomicrobiota > Verrucomicrobiia > Verrucomicrobiales > Akkermansiaceae > Luteolibacter. The sequence goes on from CAWCAA010000001.1 coordinate 401,961, forward strand.
TCTTTCGCCCCTTCGACAAACCCGCTCCAGACACCGTCGTCGGCGCTTTCGAGAGGATGTGCTTCGGGGTTCCAGTCGTTGAAATTTCCGATCACGGAAAGTTTCGTCGCGTTCGGCGCCCATACCCTGAATGCCACGCCTCCGTCTGTTAGATTGGAGCCAAGGGGGAAGCCGGTCGGATCAATTGCTGCTGTTTGCATCTTGTTTTTGTTTTCTATCGAATGAAAAGAGATCCGCGTATTCGTGGGTTTTCCCCAGGAGGGAATCGCGGATGATTTCCGCAGCGAGGATGCTATAGGTGATTCCATTTCCCCCGAAGCCGAGGGCGTAGTGGGCGCGGGGCTGTTCCTCCACCCCGCCGATATACGCGAGCCCGTCTTCCGTTTCCCCGAATGTCCCGGCCCATGCATACGCGATTTCGGGATCGATCTGGGGAATGAGTTCCTTGAGTTTTTCGATCAGAATCACCGCCTTCCCCGGCAGCGCATTGTCCCTGGCGATGGCGTTTTTATAATGCGCGTCTTCACCGCCGACGATGATGCGGTGGTCATCAGTGCTGCGGATGTAGAGATACGGGTGCGCCATTTCCCAGATGAGGGCGTCGTTTTCCCATTTCGGCCACTCGTCGGGCATGGGTTCCGTGGCTACGGCGAAACTGCTGTTGAGATTCACGACATCGCGTTTCAGGAAATCCTTCACCTCGTATCCGGTGGCGAAAACCACGCGCTTGCAGCGGACGGTGTGGCCGCGATCCGTGCTGACCTCGACACTGCTCGGGTAGAATTTGCAGTGCTCCACACCCGTCCTGTCCAGCACCCGCACGCCTGAATCCACAGCGGAGGCGAGACAGGCATGGGCTAGCAGAAAGGCATCAACCTGGGCACCGCATGCGGAGCGTATCGCAGCGGGGCGGGTGATTCCGGTGGCTTTCCGCAAAGCATCTTCATCCAGCCATTCCACTTCGAAACCCGCTTCCTCCCTCGCCCGAAACTCTTTCCGCAGCTCCTCCACATCGCCCTCTTTTTTCGCCATGTAGATGCTTGGCTTCCGCTGGAACCCACAATCGGCATCCAGCTCCTCCAGAAGGGATTCGATTTTAGAAATCGCATCCGCGCAGGAGCGGTAGGCGCGGTCGGCAAACTCTTTGCCATAGGTCTCGCGCAGTTTGTGGAGAGGCTCGTCGATCTCGTATTGCAGCAGGGCGGTGCTGGAGGAGGTGCTGCCCCATGCGACCTCGCGCTTGTCCAGCAGGACGGTATCTATCCCGGCTTTCCCGAAATGGTGGGCGAGAAGCGCACCGGTAATGCCACCGCCGATGATGACGACGTCCGATGAAATGTCCGATTCAAGCGGCGGGTAAGGCTGCTGGAGCCCGTTTTTCAGAAGCCAGTAAGGATGCGTGGAATGGAGATCCATGATGGTGGGCGGGGTTTCCACAAATTACCGGCACCCCAGAAGGGATGCCGGTAAAGAATGAAGGTTCGATTTGTTTCTCTAACAGAATATCAGACGGCTTCTTCATTCACGCCTGTGGTGAGCCATGACCCGGTGGCGATTTTGGTGAATTTCTTGTCGATGTCCCCGGATTGCTCGGCCATTTCCTCAAATTTCGAGGCGATGCTGTCCAGATCCAGTCGCTTCGCGAATGCACGGGCTGTACCGAAGCCTGCGATTTCATAGTGGGCGATGCGCTGGGCGTTTGCGATCAGAGCCGCGTCTTTCAGGGAGCCGTGGGCGAATTCCGTATCAGTCTCTTGGGCTTCGCGGAGGAGTCCAGCCATGGCCTCACATTTGACTCCCGTGGGAGGGACGCCGAGTTCGCCGCATATGGAACGGAGTGTTTCGATGTTGTTCGTTGTGCCTTCCTTAACGTGATCAAATTTCGAGGCGAGATCCTCATCCGTAGAGGACAGTTTCATCCTGGTAAGGAACTCGGAGTATTTCGTTTCCGCGTTGTAAAGGTCGCGTGCCTGTTCTTCGAGAAGGTGGCGGAGGTTGGTTTGTGTCTTGTTTGCTGTAGTCATAATTTTTGGATGTTTACACCAATCCTTATTGCATGGGATGTGCCAGCAGTCCGAAAGACATGCCAACTCCTTGAATCCGCACGATTTATGGGAAACCACCTGCCGGAGCTGAGACTTCCACGTCCCCGGCTCCCTGCATTTTGAAAACTCCAGGAAGTGCAATCGACGCAATTTGCAAACCGGTGATCGCTTTTTAACTAAGGAGTCGGGACATTCCTGTCCCGACACACCACCGCGTCAGCAGGGACAGCAATGTCCCTACCCCTTGGTCAGACAATCAAAAATCCCGCCGTCCCTGAAGAGCGCGGATCAATGTCAGCTCATCCGCGTGCTCCAGCCCACCGCCCGCTGGCAGTCCTTGCGCGATGCGCGTCACCTTCGCGGATTTTCCACGCAGCATGTCAGCAAGATAATTGGAGGTCGCCTCGCCCTCCACATCCGCCCCGAGCGCGAGGATGATTTCCATATCCCCCGCCCCATCCACCCGCCGCATGAGTTCCGGGATGTTCAGGTCTTCCGGCGAAACGCGATCCAAGGGGGAAAGCTTCCCACCGAGGCAATGGTAGCGACCCTTGAAAGCACCCGAGCGTTCCAGCGGCAGGACATCGGTCGCTTGCTCGACCACGCAGAGAACGCTCTCGTCGCGTTTCGGATCGGCACAGATTTCGCAGATTTCGCGGGTCGCGAAAAATCCACAGACAGGACATGCGATGATTTTTTCGTGCGCCTCCACCAGAGATTCCGCAAGCACCAGCGGCTCCGCCTTTTTATGCTGCAGCAGCCACACCGCCATACGCTCCGCACTGCGCGGGCCGATACCGGGGAGTCGTTTCAGCTCCGCGACAAGGGTCTTTACCGGTGCGGGAAAATCAGCGCGTGCCATCTGTTTTGAGAGTTGGATTATCCACCGGAAGCACGTGGTTGGTTGCGTAAATCATAGCGCAGAAACCCGACCACAGAACGGCTACCACCGCCACGGCTATCTCCGGCCTGTAAGATGCCAGGAGCAGAACCGGCCCCCATGATAAGGTGAGCGCGAGCGTCCCGCACCAGACCACCATCCGCCTCCAGTTTCCCGGGACATTCAGCATAACCGCCGGGAGGGCGAAGGCGAGAACCGCAGTACCAGCCCAGAGCGCCACCGGATCAATCGGGCGGGAGACTGCATCCATTCCTTTCGGCAGAAAAACGGATTCAAAAAATCCATTCGCCCCGCCAGTCAGCTTCAAAAAATCCAACCCCACCGCCAGCGCAAGCGCCATCACCCCGGTAGCGAAAACCGCCAGCCCGGTGTGTGGAACGTCTTTCGCCTTCGTTTTCCCACTCATCCCAACACTTCCAAAAGCTTCGCGGTGTGGCTCATGGGCGAGGTCTTTTCCAAAATCCCTTTGAGTTTCCCATCCTCAGCTATGACGAAAGTGCTCCTCTCTATCCCCATGAATTTTTTCCCCATCATCGACTTTTGCACCCACACCCCGTATGCCTCCACGATGGTCTTGTCCACATCCGAGATCAGCGGATAGGGCAGGCTCTTCTTGGAAATGAATTTTTTGTGACTCGCCACGGAATCCGCGCTCACCCCGAAGACCCGCGCCTTACCTTTGATATCGTCCCAGTTTTCCCGGAGCGAGCAGGCCTGTATCGTGCAGCCCGGGGTGCTGTCCTTCGGATAAAATACCAGCACCACCACCTCGCCGCGCAGATCCGCCAAGGAAATTTCCGTCTCCGTTTCCCCATCAGCCTCCACGACCACCGCCGTAAATTCCGGCGCCAGCTCTCCTACCTTCGGTTTCATGGCCGCAGCATCGCCCCCCCGCACGGCGGAATCAACACTTGGTATTGCCCCTTTGCCCATACTCCACACCCCCCGTTAATACATGTTCATAAAAACAGTCTTCTTCCTCGACATATAGCTGGCGGTTTCCCTATGATCCCCAACGTCCAATCCCGGAACAGACCATAGAATGAGCGCAAAAAAGAAATCCGCCGCAAAGAAAACTCCCGCCCTCCTTCCAGAGAGCCTCGCACCCCTCGTCCTCAGACTGCGGGGAGAGAAAGTGCTGCTGGACTTCCAGCTTGCGGAACTCTACGGCATCGAAACAAGGGCATTGAAACAAGCAGTCAAACGCAATGCCGACCGTTTCCCCACCGATTTCCTGTTTGAGCTTACAAAAGAGGAAGTCAGCGACTTGGTATCACAAAATGTGATACCTGGACTGGGTAAGCTGGGAGGAGCCGCACCCTACGCCTTCACCGAGCAAGGCGTGGCCATGCTTTCCAGCGTCCTCCGCTCTCCCCGCGCAGTGGAGGTCAATATCGCCATCATGCGGACTTTCGTCCAGCTCCGCCGCCTCATGGATTCCAACCAGCTCCTGGCCGAGAAAATCGATAACCTGGAACGCAAATACGCCGAGCACGACCAGAATTTCACCCTCGTATTCGATGCGATCAAACAGCTCATCGCCCACGATTCGAAACCAAAACGGGAAATGGGATTCCACGCAGCCCCCCCGGGTGAATGAAACCCGGGAAAGCTTACTCCGCCCGACGCAATATTCCGATTGTCTCACAGCCTGTGGCGACTACCCTTTTCGGGATTCCCTAAAACGACCCCCGCGATCTTGATCCGGCATTTATCCATTTTTTTCCTAGCCGCTCCCCTGTTGTATGCCCAGGAGCCGGAAGCGGCTGTTAAAAAATCGCCAATTTCCCTCCTTCCGAACGGCAGCGTTTTGCACGGCGTCCTCCTCCCCCGTTACGATTCGGAGCGCCGCCTTGTCGGCGATCTCAAAGCGGAAACCATGACCCTCATTGATGGTGCCCGCATTCAGGGCGAGAACGTCATGATACGTTTCTACAACCGCGACCGCAGCCCCAGTGGCAAAGTCCGGCTCACCCGCGCCCTTTTCGACCAGGAAAAATCCAGTCTCACCGCCAGGGAGGACGTCAAGCTCACCCGCGACCGCCTCTCCGCATCGGGCGGCGGCCTGGTCTATTCTTTCGAAACCGGCCAGGGCTTCCTGCTCGGCCCCGTCTCCACCCGCATCAGCCCGCCACCCGTAGCCACCTCCATGAACGTGAACCCACTGACTTTCCCGGCAGCCGCCCTACTCGCCTTCGCCCCGGCCACCCTCCCCGCCGCCCCCCCGGCCTTCGTTTCCCCGGAGGAACTTGCAGAAATCAAAGAAGGGGCGAAAACCGCGAAGCCGGAAATCGACGCCGCCAACCAAGCCTCTGCGTCCGAACTCTCCGCCGACCTCCAAGCCGGTCGAAATGCCGCCGAAGCGGCTTCAAAATTCATCCAGAACAATGAAATCATCAAAGGCGGACTCAGGACGGGCGACCAAGACATAAAGGACGGCATCGAACCCCAACCCCTGAACGTCAACCCCGGCCCTGAAGACACCGTCATCTCCTGCGAAGACGGCATGTTCTTCGATGCCGAGGAAGGCGTGTTGGTCTATCTGAAAAACGTGAAAGTCACCGATCCCCGCTTCACCCTCACCGGAGCCAACGAGCTGAAAATCTTTTTCGACAAAAAACCGGTTAAGAATGATGCCGATCCCGAAAAAGCCGCCGGTATCGGAGCCAACTTCGGCGACGTGAAGAAACTCCTCGCAACCGGCGCAGTGCGAATCCTCCAGAAAGGGGTAGCCGGCAAGGAACCCGTCGAAGCCAGCGGCGCAATCCTCAATTACAACATCAAGAGCGGGGAGATCATCATCAGCGACGGCTTCCCATGGGTGAAACAAGGGAAATTCTTCGCCCGTGCCAAGGAACCCAACCTCACCCTCCGCCTCCTCAACGACGGCTCCTTCTCCACCCGTGGCAACTGGGAAATGGGCGGAAACCTGAAGCTCAACGGCCAGTAACATCCTCTTCCTTGGAGTTTAAAATTTAAAGTTTAAAGTTTCGTGCACGATCCCGGTTCCACCTGCAAAAACACCGCCAACGCCGTCCTCTCCGCCCAGGAACTGAGCAAAACCTACGGTGGCCGCGCCGTAGTCGATGGTGTATGCGTTACCGTCCAGCCCCGTGAAATCGTCGGCCTGCTCGGCCCCAACGGCGCGGGAAAAACCACCTCCTTCTACATGATCGCCGGCCTCATCCCGGCAGACGCAGGCACGGTCCACCTGAACGGGGAAAACATCTCCAAGCTCCCCATGCACCGCCGCGCCCGCCTCGGCCTCGGATACCTCCCGCAGGAGGAATCCATTTTCCGCAAACTCACCGTCCGGGAAAACCTCCTCGCCATCCTGGAGACCCGCCCCGGCCTCTCCCGCGCCGACCAAAAGGCACGCGCCGATGACCTCCTTGAGCGATTCAGCATCACCAGGCTCGCCAAATCCCAGGCCATCACCCTCTCCGGCGGGGAAAAACGCCGCCTCGCCATCGCCCGCTCCCTCTGCTCGGATCCGAAAGTCCTCATGCTAGACGAACCCTTCGCCGGCATCGACCCCATCGCCGTCGAGGACATCCAGCGCATCGTCCGCGACCTCCGGGAAAAGGACGGCCTCGCCATCCTCATCACCGACCATTCCGTCCGCGAAACCCTCTCCATCACCGACCGCGCCTTCCTCATCCACGACGGCAAAGTCATCCTCGAAGGCGCCTCCCACGAGCTGGTAAACGACCCCATCGCAAAGAAATATTACCTGGGCGAGGATTTCAAAATGTAAGGGAGAGCCGCGCCTGCGGCCGGCTTCCATTCATTTCAATGGCCAAACCATCAGCCCCTCCGCCTTCGCGAGCTTCGCCTGGCGTCCATCGAAGGTGAGGAAATCCGTGGCTCCAAGCTCAATGGCGGCTGCCACGAGCAGGACGTCGTAGGTTCGATGACCTTGGGTGAGAGTGTATTTATTGGTGAGTCCGACAGCACGCTCTATAGCCTTGGTCGGATTAAATGGAGAATACACCAACCTGCCAAGCTCTACTTCGCTCTTATATCGTGAGACGATCACCTCCCCCAAGCCCTCTCCCAGGTGCCCAGAAAATTCAGCGTGAAACGCAGCGTTGGTCAGTTCCAAAGTGTTGAAAGAGCTGATTTGGATAGGACTTTTGATTTCCATGGTAAGATCCCGTGCATCAACAGTCCACGCATCTTTCCCATAGAGAGAAAACAGGAAGCTGGTGTCGGCTGCGAAAACCTTCATCCGTCAAGGTGATCCCAGAGTTCCTTCAATTGTTCTTTTGTCATCACTTTTTGCGTCGGACTCAAATCCCGCATCGCCACACTCTGCGACCAATCCACTTTTTTCTCCCCGGCATCCGTTTCCGGCACCAGCCGCGCCACGGGTTTTCCACGTTTCGTAATGACGACTTCCTCCCCTTCCGAAACCCACTCCAAAAGCGTGTTGTAGTGGTTGCGAAGCTCGCGGACGGATGCCGTTTTCATTGCGCTACGCTAGTGTGCTACAAAAAAATGTCAAGGACGGTGCTCCCGGCAAATACCCGGACATTGACAACCAACCATAGGATGGTTGGTTGGAAAAATGAAATCAGTCGGAATTTTTGAAGCGAAGATCCGCTTTTCCGGAATCTGCGATGAGATTGCGAAAAGCGGCATTCCCATGGCGGTTTCAAGACGCGGACAGCCACTTGTCGTGATCTCCCCCGTCCCGACGGAAATCCTGTCCGGACGGGAAGATATCATTACCGAGGTAGCGCGTTGGCAGGCGGTGGCTGGAAATGATGGCGATGACTTTCCGGATGTCTGGGAGGAGAGAACCGGCTCGAGGTATCGGAAACCGGGTCAGATGTCTGGCAACGCTTCTCCGAGATGAAAGCACGGCAGAAAAAAGTAGGACAAAAGGTCGGGGATCTTGAATTTCTCATCGCAGCCACCGCCTCAACCCACTGACTGACTGTCGCCACCCTGGATCAACGTGATTTCTCGCGGATCGAAAGACTCGCTTGGGAGGGTTGGAGGAGCTGAGCGGGCTGGCAGTTGCGGATATCACTCTGCCACCTTGTTCACCTTTCCGCTCACGGCGAACAACAGATCCCAGGTGATGTCCTTCGCGGGGGCAGTGAAGACCGTCTCCCATTTCTTCCCGTCCTCGCTGCGGCGGATGTCTTTTCTCCCACGGGCGACGTTGATGATCGTTCCGGATTCGGATTCGGTGAAACGACCGGAGGGGATGTCTTTCGGCATGTCCTCCCAGGTAGTCCCGTCTTTGCTTTTCCGCCCGGCCTTTCCACCGGTCAGCCAGAATTCACCTTTTACGAAACTCAGTCCACGCCAGGAAAGCCTGCCATCGAGCCCGTGTGGATGAAGAGTCCACGTCTCGCCGCCATCGGCCGATCTTGCGACGGTTCCCGGAAAGCTGCATACGAACACCCCGTTTCCGAAAGCGATCGAGGATTGCTTCGCTTCCGCGTCATCGGGCAGGTGGAAATGCTCCCATTTCTTTCCGGATTTTTCTCCGACAAACACATGCCCGAAATCCCCGACGACGACAAACCTCCCGTCCTCGTAATCCCCGTAAGTGGAGATCATGTGCTGGGTTTTTCCGCCATCGAGGAATTCCTTCACCGGATGCTGCTTCCACTCGGAAAAATCCTTCCCGGAGGTCATCATTCCGCGCCATTGGTCGGCGCTGGTGAGGATCACACCGCCACCACCTGCGGCGTCCCACACGCTGTTCAGCTTCGCCCCTTTTTCGTTCAGGTGCCCCCAGTTCACGCCGTCGTCGGAGCCGATGTAGATCCCATCCGCCCCCCAGCCTGAGAACGCGCCGATGACACCGCCCGCGTAGGCCATTCCATAGACCGCGAAATTTCCGTGGTAGCCGCCGTCCTCGGGATTGTCCGTAGCGAGAAATGTCTGCTTCCAGCTCTTCCCGTCATCACGGGAAACGAGGATGCGCGTCCCTTGCTTCGAGCAAACGGCGAAGACGGGTTCCTCCATTTTCGGATCGAGATCCAAGGCGTAGGGAATGTTTTCCGGAATCGGCGCCTTTTTCCGCTCTGCCAAAACCTGGCCGGAAAGGGAAACGAGGATCGCCAGTGCGGCGGCTGTATGGAGTTTCATGGCGGGTTCTCGAATCAAACGGTGCAGATCTCCACGCCTTGTTTCAGGCTGGCGAGCTTGTCCTCACGTTTCGGGATGAACTCCTGTGCGACGTAGCCTTTGAAGCCGGTATCCACGATGGCCTTCATGATGGCCGGGTAGTAGAGTTCCTGGCTGTCGTCGATCTCGTTGCGACCCGGAACCCCGCCGGTGTGGTAGTGGGAGAAATACTCGTTCTTCGCCTTGATCGTGGCGATGATATCCCCCTCCATGATCTGCATATGGTAGATATCATAGAGGAGTTTGAAATTCTCGCTTCCCACCTTGTCCACCAAGGCGGTTCCCCATTTGCTGAGATCGCACATGTAATCGGCATGGTTCACGCGGGAGTTGAGGAGTTCCATGGTGACGGTGATCCCCAGCTTCTCGGCCAGCGGCATGATGCGCTTCAGCCCGGTCGCGCAGTTTTCCATACCCTCCTCATCGTCCATCCCGTCACGGTTTCCTGAGAAAACGATGAGCTGTTTGGCACCGACTTTCGCGCATTCTTTCAGCACCTTCTCATTGGCTTCCTGGAGGGCGTCGTGATACTCGGGGCGGTTGAACGATTTCTCGATCCCGCCGACTTTCACCCCGTCCTTGGTCTCGCCAACTGCGCTGGTGACAAGGGCACAGGTGAGGCCGTGTTTGTCGAGAACCTCAAAGTCGGATGTTTCCAGAAGCTCCACGGATCTCAGGCCGATCTCGTTCGCCGCCACGCAGAAATCCTCCAGCGGGATGTCATTGTAACACCATTTGCAGACCGAATGGTTGATCGCTCCATCGGCTCCCGCTTTTGCGGCGGATTCCTCGGCGGCGGAGATGCGCGCACCCAGCGAAGCGGTGGCAGCGGTGATGGCTGCGTATCTTGCGGAGGTGCCGAAAAAGTTTCTGCGTGAGATCTGGTTTCCAGTGTTGCTGTTCATTACCGGACAAACTGAACCCCGCCCTCCCCCGCGACAAGGGGAAAGCTCGCACACGTTTCTCGGAACGACGGAGAATCGCCCTGAAAAATAAATTACGGAAAGCTTAACTATTCCCTAGGAAGGTGGCCTGATATTTGCTAAACGGATATCCATGTTGGAAGAATGGATAGCAGCCAGCCGCGACCGGTTCACATGCGCGGACTTCGATTTCCTCACCCAAGTCCTCGCCGGAGGCAGAAAGCGCGTCTGCATTGCCAAGCTCTGGGAAGACCCGGATGCCCTGCGCGAAATGCTCGATCTTAAAGAGGTCTTGCGCGGAATCCTCGACTCCCCCTCCGCCGTCCAGGTCTCGCCGGATTTCTATTTCTACGTCCTCGTCCGCCACGCATTCATGCAGGCGGGAATGAACGATCCCGACATGGCGGACTACGTTTCCCGCGTCATGGCGAAACAAACCGGCGTCCATGCGGGCGATCCCCTCCACGATATCGCCAACGGCTACACCCACGCCTCGGATTTCCTGGCCGTCATCTCATCCGCACAGGGCAGGATGAAATTCCACCTCCAGGTCGCCGCCGGGAACCAGTTCCTGGTGCTCACCGGCCTGTTTCCCACCTTCATCCAGAAACGCAGCGAACGCCACGGCGCACCCGATCTCGGCTTTTACGAATCCTTTGCCCGCCGCTCCTTCCAAGGTGCCGCCGACAACCCGGCAGGATGCGGAAAAATCCCAAGGAAACTCCTCGGTGCACTCGCCGAAGCCCTCCCGGACGCAAGAAAATCACTCAACCGCGTCGCCGAAGAGTTCGTCTTTCTCGGCGATTAAAGGCTTTTCCAAACCACCTTCTCATACCTCCATCCATCTCCGCCTTTGACCCAATCGATGGTCACATCAAAAGCCCCATCCGCCGGACGGTAAACCGGCAACTCCATATACCCCTCAACAGTGACCCGCACCTTCGCCCGGTCGCCGTCCACCTCCACATTTTTGAAATCCGTCACTTCAAAACGGGAGCTTTTCGCATTCTGACAGATCCAGGAAAAAGCGGATTCCACCTCCTGTTTGTCAAAAGTCCCGTTCGCATCCGGGATCTCCGGCGTCTCCATCACCACCTCCGGGGCCAGCATCGCATTCATGGAAAACACCTTGGCCTGCCGCAGCGGCCCGCCCGTCCCCTCGCTCAGTGAAACCACCTCCATCAGGTGCTTCGTCCGCCGCATCACCACCTGCTCCGGGGAAAACCACCAGACGCCCAGCGGGATGAGGACTACAAGCATGGCCAGAACGATCAAAAGTTTCTTCATGGGTCTTCGGGTTCCCCCCGAAGATAAGCAGATCCCCGGGATTTGTCCCGGAATGTTTCCCTCTCGGATCGCTGCGGCGAATCCAGCACCCCCAGGGGAGAACCGGAATCCGCCGCAGCCCATCCGCTAACCACGGGAATACAGAGACGCGAAGCGCATTTCGTGCCATGAAAGAAAGGAACCGCGATTTAGAAATCGCGGCTGCAACCGGAAAGAGCTTCGCCGGGCAGGTCGCGATTTCTAAATCGCGGTTCCTTCCCTCTTAAAGTTTAGAGTTTAAAGTTTCCGCGCAGCGGTGCAGTTTCCCGCCCCGCACCATGACCGCTTCCGAGATACGCACCTCCTTCTTCGATTTCTTTAAAGAAAAGCAACACACCCTCGTGCCCTCAGCCTCGCTGATGCCGCAGTCGCCGGGACTGCTTTTCACCAACGCAGGCATGAACCAGTTCGTGCCTTACTTCCTCGGCACCGAAAAAGCTCCCTACAATCCACCCCGGGCCACCGATACCCAGAAATGCATCCGCGCCGGCGGCAAGCACAACGACCTCGAAGATGTCGGCTACGATACCTACCACCACACCTTTTTTGAAATGCTCGGGAACTGGTCCTTCGGCGATTATTTCAAAAAGGAAGCAATCGAGTGGGGCTGGGAACTCATCGTAGAGCATTGGGGAGTCCCTGCGGAAAGGCTCTACGCCACCGTATATAATCCGGGCGAAGGCGATCCATCCACCTTCGATCAGGAAGCCTACGATCTCTGGGCAGCCCTTTTCAAAAGCAAAGGCCTGGACCCCGCCGTCCACATCGTCAATGGCAACGTCAAAGACAACTTCTGGATGATGGGTGAGACCGGCCCTGCGGCCCATGCTCCGAGCTCCACGTGGATCTCACTCCCAACGGCGATTCCGGCGGCAAACTCGTGAACATGGACTCCGACCTCTGCATCGAGATCTGGAACCTCGTCTTCATCCAATACAATGCCGAGGCAGACGGCACCTTCCGCGACTTGCCCTCCCAGCACGTCGATACCGGCATGGGCTTCGAGCGCGCCTGCTCCCTCATCCAGAACACAAAGGGCTTCACCGATTTTTCCAACAAACCCACCAACTACGCCACCGACGTCTTCCAGCCCCTCTTCCGGAAACTCGAAGAACTTAGCGGAAAAACCTACTCTGACATCTACCCGGAACCCGGCGCCGACAGAGCCGCCTTCTCCGAGGAAATGAAAACAGCCGTCGCCTTCCGCGTCATCGCAGACCACCTCCGCACCCTCAGCTTCTCCATCGCCGATGGCATCATGCCCGGCAACAACGGCCGCAACTACGTCCTCCGCCGCATCCTCCGCCGCGCTGTCCGCTACGGTCGCCAGCTAGGCTTCTCCGGTGAAAAACCATTCTTCGGAAACCTCGTCGTGACACTCGTCGAGCAAATGGGAAATGTTTTCCCGGAACTGAAAACCCGTGAGGAATCCGTGCGGACGACTCTCGAAAATGAGGAATCCAGTTTCAATCAGACATTGGATAGGGGGCTTAAACGCTTCGAAGAAGTCGTTTCTCCAACCGTTTCTGAGAAAACAAACGCGACAGCGAAAGCCATGTTCGGGGATTGCTTCCCCGGACATATCGCATTTGAACTCTATGACACCTTTGGGTTCCCAATCGACCTTACTGAACTTCTCTGCGCGGAACGCGGCTTCAAACTCGATACAGAGGAGTTTGAAAAATTGATGGATGAACAGCGAGAGCGCGCCCGTGCCGCCCAAAAATCTACCATCGTCCGCGCTCTTGATATTTCAACTGAGGCCGTAACCAAATTCGTTGGTTTTGAGCACGACGAAGTTACCGCTACAGTTCTTGAAGTCCATGAGCAGGAAAACGACTATCTCGTCATTACAGACAAAACTCCTTTCTATGCGGAGATGGGAGGACAAACGGCAGACCGTGGATCGATGTATTTCTATGGAGAAAGTCCATATACCCGTGGAATTGTAAATATCGGGGATGCCCGTGGATTTTTGTTAAGGAAGAGCACATACGATTTCATGGAACCATGCGATATGTTTCCGGAAGGCATGCAAAGTTTAGTAGGGAAAGAAGTTATCCTCAGACTAGACAAGAAACGCCGTAGAGCGGTAGAAGCCCACCACACCGCCACCCACCTCCTCCACTGGGCGCTACACGAAGCCGTTTCCAAAGACGCCTCCCAGCAAGGCTCATCCGTGGACGAGCACCGCCTCCGCTTCGATTTCAACAGCGCAGCCCTTACCCCGGATCAAATCTCCGCCATGGAGGAAATGGTCAACGGTGCGATCAAACAGAACATGGCCGTTTCCTGGACGGAAGTGGAGCACGCCTCCATCAAAGACCGCACCGACATCATGCAGTTTTTCGGAGACAAATACGGGGACACCGTCCGCGTTGTCGAGATCGGCGGAAAACGCAACGCCCTCGACGGCTACTCCATGGAACTCTGCGGCGGCACCCACGTCCGCAACACCGGCGAGATCGGCCTCTTCAAAATCAAATCCGAAGGTGCCATCGCGTCCGGAGTCCGCCGCATCGAGGCAGTCTGTGGAGAAGCCGCATGGGACTATCTCAACGAGTCCGTGGACAAATGGACAACCGATATCAAAGCAGCCCGCGAGAAACTGAAATCCGCAAACGAAAGGCTGGCCGAACTCGGAGAAGAACCGGAGAAAGTAAACGATTTCCCCCACATCATGTCCGCCATGCTCACCGAGCGTGCCGACATTTCCGAGATCAACTCCACCTTCGCCCACGCCCAGCGCGTGCTCGAAGAAACCCAATCCGCAGCCATCGAAGCCGAGAAGCGCATCAAAAAAATCCAGTCCGCCCAGGCCGCGGAACTCGCCGATGAAGCCCTTACAGATCTCATCGCAAAGGGCGACCCCATCATCGTCAGCTTCGAGTCGGACGCCTCCCTCCTCCAAGAACTCCAGAACGGCCTGAAGAAAAAGAACTTCGCAGGCCCCGCCCTCCTCATCGTCGATGACGGCGAAAAACTCCACCTAGCCGTCCACTGCGGAGCCGACGCCCTCGCAAAAGGCATGAAAGCCGGAGATATCCTCCGCGAACTCGTAGCCATCGCCGGAGGCAAAGGCGGCGGCAAGCCCGACCAGGCCCGCGGAGCCGCCCCCGACCGCAGCAAGCTAAACGAGATCAAAGCCGCAGCAAAGGAACGCGGATAGCATGCCCCTTCGGGTCTTTTAGTCCGCAGCATGTGGAGCGCTCGCTTTAGCTGGCGTGTATCGCGGGACACGCTGGCTGAAGCCAGCGCTCCGTTGCCTCACAAAGCGATCACCTGAAGAAGTCTCTTCCCCTCATTCCATCGAATGATTTTCTCATCCGCAGTGATGAGAGGAAGCCCGAGGGACATGGCCGTCGCAACGATGATCCGGTCTACCGGATCTCCGTGGAAGTCCGGCAGCCGACAACTCGCAAGTGAAATATCATAGGTAAGCGGAACAAGTGAAACCGGGGCGGCGAGATTTTCCGAGAACCAGGTTTCCGCATCTGGTTTCAACTCCAGCCTATCCTTCATCACGAGCATGGCGATTTCCCATTGGGAAATGGCAGACACCATGGCAGTTCCGGAAAAAATCCCGAGCTTTTCCGCTCTGGCATCTCCCGCCGCCGTCCAAATCCAGACATGGGTGTCGAAGACTGCCGCAATCAGGTTTTCAATCTTCGGCATCCCAGGATTCTCCCGTGGTGAAAATGTCTCCTTTGATCACCGTGGATTTTTTGGATCGTCCGAAAAGTTTCCCCGGAGTGCTCGAGGAAACAGGAACCAGTTCGGCGGCAGGTTGGCCGTGCCGCGTGATGGTCACCCTTGATTTTTCTTTGCTTACCCGGTCAATGACACCAAGACATTTCGCTTTGAATTCGGTGACGCTCATTTCCATGAAGAGAAAGTGGTCACGCTATGGTCATTTCACAAGCAGAAAGAAAAACAGCCAGCCTGCGACCCAAAGCCTCTTTTTTCACAAAAAATCCCTGCAACAACCCGGTTTTACCCACCGTATCCCTAAGGTCAGCCAACCTTATTGCTATTATGAAAGTCCAGTGCCCGGGAAATCCCCTTGAAAGCTACTCTTCGCGCCGCGAGTTCCTTTACGTCGGCCTCCTCGGTGCCGCCGGGCTGGGACTCCCGCAGTTTTTCGGCTCACGCGCCAATGCCGCTATCAAGCAATACCCGCAGCACTCCCCCGTTGCGGAAAGCGTTATCCACATTTTCCTCCCCGGCGGGCTCGCCCACCAGGAATCCTTCGATCCCAAGCCCTTCGCACCCGCCGAATACCGCGGGCCTTTCGGTGCCATTGATACCAAGCTTCCCGGCGTCCAGTTCGGCGAGTTTATGAAGGAAACCGCCAAAATCGCCGACAAGATCACCGTCATCCGCAGCATGTCCCACGGCGAGGCCGCCCACGAGCGCGGCACCCACAACATGTTCACCGGCTACCGCCCCTCCCCCGCCCTCGCCTTCCCCTCCATTGGCTCCGTCGTCTCCCACGAGCTCGGCTCCCGCAACGACCTTCCGCCCTACGTCTGCGTGCCGAACGTCCCCAACGAATTCGCAAACTCCGGCTACCTTTCCTCCGCCTACGGCCCCTTCGCCCTCGGAGCCGATCCCGCCCAGGGAAACTTCAAAGTCCGCGACCTCAACCTCGCCAAGGGAGTCGATGAGAAACGCTTCGACCGCCGCCGCACCCTCCTCCAGACCGTGGACGACCATTTCAGGAAACTGGAAAAATCCGACGCCCTCGATTCCATGGACGCGTTCTACCAGCACGCCTACAAACTCATCTCCTCCCAGAAAGCCCGCGAGGCATTCGACATGACCAAGGAGGATGAGAAAACCAAAGAGCAGTATGGCAAAAACGCCGCCGGCCAACGCATGCTTCTCGCCCGCCGCCTGGTCGAAGGCGGCGTCCGCTTCGTTTCCCTCACCGCCGGAGGCTGGGACCACCACGACAACATCAAGAACGGCATCGAAAAAAACCTCCCGGACACCGACAAGGCCATCGCCGCCCTCATCAACGATCTCGACCAGCGCGGCATGCTCGAAAAAACCCTCGTCATGGTCACCTCCGAGTTCGGCCGCACCCCCAAGATCAACCCCACCGCAGGCCGCGACCACTGGCCGCGCGTCTTCTCCACCATGCTCGCAGGCGGCGGCGTGAAAAAAGGTTATGTCCACGGCTCCTCCGATTCCCTCGGCGGCGAACCGGAAGAAGACAAGGTAGGCATCCAGGATCTCGCAAAAACCCTCTACCACCAGATCGGCATCAACGCCGAAAGCGAAATCATGTCTCCCGGCGCCCGCCCCATCGAGATCGTAGATGGAGGCGAAGTCCTAGACGCCATCCTTGCCACAAAAGCCTAAGCGCAAAGCGCGCACGTAGCTGCCGCGTCCCGCGGCAGGCCGTGCAAGCGGCGTCCCGCCGCGAGTGGCTGGGGATTCCAGCCCTCTAAAAAAACTCCCGTCCCATCTCAAAAATCCCGCCCACACAATGATCTCCCTCAAAAATATCTTCCCACTGATCACTGCTCACTTGGCACTCGTCACTCAATCTTTCGGATTGAACCCCATCATCCCCCCCGGCGGCCAGCGCGGCACCGACGTAAAAATCACCCTCAACGACGAAAACATCGCCTCCTTCCAGGAACTCGTCATCTACCAGCCCGGCCTCACCCTCAGCGACTTTAAACCGAACGAGAAAAACAAAAAACTCGCCACCGCCACCCTCCACATCGCCCCGGACGCCGCCCTCGGCGAGCACACCCTCCGCATCCGCACCGCCCACGACATTTCCTACCTCCGCTCCTTCTGGGTCGGCCCATTCCCCTCCTTTTCGGAAACGGAGCCCAACAACACCCCCGCCGAAGCACAGCGCATCGATCTCAACACCACCGTCCAGGGCACCATCCTCCCCGAGGACGTCGATTCCTACACCGTCTCCCTGAAAAAAGGCCAGCGCCTCTCCGTCGAGGTGGAGGCCATGCGCCTCGGCCGCTTTCTCTTCGATGCCTACGTCGCCATCCTCGACTCGAAAAACTTCGAACTCGCCGCCTGCGACGACGCCCCTTTTCTCAAGACCGACCCCTTCGCCTCCATCATCGCCCCCGAGGACGGCGACTACCGCATCGTCGTCCGCGAGGCCGCTTACGAGGGAAATCCCAACTGCGCCTACCGCCTCCACATCGGCACCTTCCCCCGCCCCTCCGCCGTCTTCCCCCTAGCAGGGAAACCCGGCGAAACCCTCGACTTCACTTTCATCGGCGATCCCACCGGCCCCTTCACCCAGGCCGTCACCCTTCCCGCCGAGCCGACCGCCGATTTCGCCCTCTTCCCCGAACAGAATGGCGAAACCGCCCCGTCCCCACATTTCATAGCAGTCTCCCCGTTGGAGCACAGCCTCCAGTCCAACGAGAATACCAAGCGCGACACAGCCCACCCATTCCCCGCCATCCCCTCAGC
The DNA here is from genome assembly GCA_963793435.1 of uncultured Verrucomicrobiae bacterium. Taxonomy (GTDB): domain Bacteria; phylum Verrucomicrobiota; class Verrucomicrobiia; order Verrucomicrobiales; family Akkermansiaceae; genus Luteolibacter. Next base: position 419,768 of record CAWCAA010000001.1, read on the forward strand.
CGTCGATGGCATCCTTGACGAGAAAGGAACCGAGCGCTGGTTCAAATTCTCCGCAAAGAAAGGCCAGAATCTGGAAATCGGCGTTCGCGCCCGTGCCCTCCGCTCCCCCCTCGATTCCGTCCTAGTCCTCCGCGATGGAAAAGGCAAAGGCCTCGCCAACAACGATGACGACCAGAAGCTCCCCGACAGCTTCATCAAATGGACTTGCCCCGCCGATGGCGAATATTTCCTCCAACTCAAAGACCAGCTCAACCGCACCGGCGACGACTTCACCTTCCGCATCGAGATCAACGAGCGCAAACCCGCCCTCCTCGCCACCCTCCCCGTCACCGAGCGCAACAACTCCCAGAAGGACAAATTCTTCCCCGTCCCACGCGGCAACCGCTACGCCAGCGTCATCAATCTCAAACGCGAAAGCGCCGGTTGGGACGTGGCTTTTGAAACCGCCGACCTCCCCCCCGGCATCCGTCTCATCACCCCCCCTATCCCGAAATCCCTGAACAGCTTCCCTGTCATTTTCGAAGCAGCACCGGACGCCCCCCTGGCAGTTTCCCTCCAGAAATTCACCCTCCGTCCCGTAGGAGAAAATGCACCGCAGGACGTCACCGGTTCACTCACCGATACCGTCAACCACATCGAGGTAAACAACGAGGGAACCTACCATAGTTATAGTAGCACGCGCGTCCCCACCGCAGTCATCGAGAAAGTCCCCTTTTCCATCGAGCTGGAAACACCCGCCGTCCCCATTGTCAAAAACGGCAAGCTCATGTTGAAAATGCGCGCCACCCGCGACGAAGGATTCAAAGGAAAAATCGTCACCCGCTTCCTCTGGAGCCCCGCCGGAATCTCCGGCCCCGCCAACATCGACATCGCCCCGGACAAGACCGAAGCCGAATACGAACTCAACGCCAACGGCGACGCCGCAGTCGGCACCTGGCAAGTCTGCGTCACCGCCGAGGCCGATACCTCCAACGGAAAGCAGCGGGTCTCCTCCCAGTTCGTAACCCTTACCGTCGCCGAGCCTTACCTGAATTTCTCCCTCGACCTCGCCGCCGGAATCGTCGGCCAGCCATCAGCACTCGTCGCAAAAATCGAGCACCTCCGCGACTTCCAGGGCAAGGCCACCGCCGAGCTTCTCTCCCTCCCCCACGGAGTCACCTCCACCCCCGTCACCTTCACCAAAGACCAGGAGGAAATCACCTTCCCGCTCACCCTCTCCGCCGAGGCAAAACCCGGCAAAACCACCGGTCTCCTCTGCAAGGTCATGGTTCCCGAAAACGCCCGGGAAATCCTCCACCTCACCGGCCAAGGCGGCACTCTCAGAATCGATCCCGCCCCGAAAAAGGAAACACCGAAGCCTGACGCGAAACCCGCAGAAAAACCAAAGCAGGAAGTCGCCGACAACAAAAAGCCTCCCGCAAAACCCCTCTCCCGCCTGGAGCAGCTCCGCCAGAAGTAAGAAGCCGCGTTCTCCAGAACGCGCGTGTGTTGGCCTCGCGTTCTGGAGAACGCGGCTCCGCTAGCGGGTCACCCTTGTTTGGACACCGCTTTCAACCAGCTCGACCGCTCCCGCATCGAAAGCGCGGCCTTCACCCTTTCCTCAACCGTCATCGCATCGATTCGTTTCTGCTGGGCACGGAAAGCCGCCTCCGCACTCGCGCTCTTACGCGGGCGGTGATCCATCGGCATCCCTGCATCGGCCATACAAAAGAGGCTGCATCATTCGCCTCCCCGGCGCAAGCCAAGGAGTCGGGACATTCCTGTCCCGACATCCCCGCTTCCAAAGCTCTTCCTTGAAGTTTAAAGTTTAAAATTTAAAGTTTCCCGCACATGTCCACCCTCTCATCCAAGCTCTTCTCCACCGCCAAACAATACATTCCAGGCGGCGTCAACTCCCCCGTCCGTGCCTTCAAAAACGTCGATGGCGAACCCTTCTTCGTCCGCCGCGCTAAAGGCTGCCGCATCACCGACGTCGATGGAAAAACCTACATCGACTACATCGGCTCATGGGGGCCGAACATCCTCGGCCACGCCCCTGTCGCCGTCACCAACACCATCCACCAGGTCGCCAAAGACGGCATCTCCTTCGGCATCCCCAATCCCTACGAGGTCGATATGGCGAAAACAATCTGCGAGTGGGTTCCCTCCGTGGAAAAAGTCCGCATGACCTCCTCCGGCACCGAGGCCACCATGTCTGCCATCCGCCTTGCACGGGGCTTCACGAAACGCGATTACATCGTGAAATTCGATGGCTGCTACCACGGCCACAGCGATTCCCTCCTCGTCGCCGCAGGCTCCGGTGCACTCACCCATGGCGAGCCGGATTCCGCCGGAGTCCCGAAAAGCTTCGCCGAAAAAACCATCGTCCTCCCCTACAACGACCCGGAATCCCTCACCAAACTCTTCGAGGAAAAAGGCGACCAAATCGCCGCCATCATCGTCGAATCCTACCCCGCCAACGCCGGCCTCGTCTTCCCGAAACCCGGCTACCTTGAGCTGCTTTCCTCCATCACCAAAAAACACGGAGCCCTCCTCATTTTCGACGAAGTCATGACCGGCTTCCGCCTCGGCAAAGCCGGTGTCCAGGGTCTCGAAAACCTTTCCCCCGACCTCTCCTGCTTCGGAAAAGTCATAGGCGGCGGTCTCCCCGTCGGTGCCTTCGGAGGGCGGGCGGATATCATGGACTTTATCGCCCCGCTCGGCCCCGTCTATCAGGCGGGCACCCTTTCGGGAAACCCCCTGGCCATGGCAGCCGGTCTAACCCAGCTCAAGGAACTCTCCTCCGGCACGCCCGACGGTTTCGCCCGCCTCGACCAGCTCGGCGCACATTTTGAAGCCGGCCTCAGCGCCCTCATGAATGCAAAAGGCATCCCACACAGCATCAACCGTGTCGGCTCCATGTTCTGCCTCTTCTTCACCGACAGGGAAATCACCAATGTCGATGACGTCATGAAACAGGACATGGAACTCTTCAAAAAGTTCTTCTGGGGCTGCCTCGACAGAGGCGTCTATATCGCCCCCTCCCCCTACGAAACCGGCTTCATCTCCCTCTCCCACAGCGAAGCTGACCTCGACGACACCCTCACCGTTTTCGAAGAGACACTCGCCGGAATTTGATGGAGCAAAATTTCCAGTCGGAATGTGCATTCATACGAATCAACGATTTCGGAAATCCGGTGCCTCGTGAGGGTGGACGTCACGCGATTCCCGCCGCTTCGCCCCAGACTTGCGACAGGAAAGGCCGCTGACCTTGAAGACAGCACAGACGGGTTTACAATTCGTGAAGGGCGGCGGTCTCTTCCTCCACTGATACCCTAGTCTCAAACACGTAGGAACCGCCCGGCTCGATGGTCACCGCCTTGCTGTTCGCGATCGCCGTCTCGATGCAGACAAAATTTTTGAAGCCGTCATCGGGGAGATCCGCCAGCGCCTTCGCCTTTTCCACCCATGGGTTCCAAACCACCGTGGACGGGCTGCCGGCCTTTTCGATCAGGATGGTGCGGGCCAGTGATTCATCCACCAGCCGGATACTACTGGAACTATCGTAGATGAAATCCGTCTCATCGCGGATGAAAAGTTCACCGCTCTGTCGGCATCTGTTCCGCCCTCCGACGGTATCCAGGTATTCCGCACCATCCAGCCCCTCGATTCTGACTTTCCCGATGTCCCCCACCCTGAAATACGCGTGCAGTGCACCGGCTACCTTGATTCGCCCATCTCCCGGGTTCAGCGATTGCAAGCTTACCTCGAGGCTTTTCCCCAGCCGGATCACCGTCACCGCATTCCAAATTCCCCCGGACATGCTGAATCGCATCGTCACGCCCCCGTCCGTTTCCTCCACACTCTCCAGCGTCCAAAACCTCGTCCTCGCAACCCCGTGGGAGGGCTGCTCGGGATCCGTCGGATGGGCGTTGAACCACGGCCAGCACAGCGGGATGCCTCCACGAATCGCCTTGCCCTCTTTGAACACCGCATCCGGGCTTAGATACATCACGTCACTTTCCCCCGCAGGACACCACTCCATCACCTGCGCCCCGTGAAATGAGACCCGCGCTCTGCAGGTGTGGTGGTTGATTTCAAAAACAGGATAGTCCGTGCCGGTCAAACGGACGGAAGTGGGAAAATTCATCCCGCGATCAAAGCCCCTTTCCTCCCGACCGCAAGTGTCGATTGCCAGCCCTGCACCAGACGTCCGTTGAATTACCGGAAACGGCTGAAAAGAGAGGAACAGCATTGCCGACAAACGGGTGCAAAATCCAGCCAATCACGGCTTGGCTTCCTGCCCGCCCCTGATTTGATATCCGCATGTCAGACAATCCACACACCGTTCCCTTCAACCAGTCCCCTCCCCCACTCCCTACGGATGATCTGTCCCGGAAGCTTGCCGGAGTCCAGTATCCGCTGAAGCTGAGTTTCAAAATCATGGCTCTCGCCAGCCAGGCGACCGTCACCGACGCAGCCGGAAACACCGTGCTCTACACCAAGCAGAAGATGTTCAAATTCCGCGAGCACGTGGAAATTTTCACCGACAAGAGCAAGTCCACCCGACTCGCCGATATCAAGACGCGAAAAGTCATCGACTGGTCCGCCCGCTATGAAAGCACGGACGCGAACGGGGAACCCATAGGATCGGTGGGCCGGAAAGGCTGGCGCTCGATCTGGCGCGCCCATTACGATGTTTTCAATCCGGGCGACGACACCCCGGACTTCACCATCCGCGAGGAAAACCCTGGCGCGAAGATTGCCGACAGCCTCCTCGGGGAAATACCCATCGTCGGGTTCGCCACCGGCTACCTTTTCCACCCCCGCTTTCTGGCCACCCGCAGCGATGGCAAACCGGCGATGCGCCTGGAGAAGAAAGCCGCTTTCTGGGAAGGGAAATTCGAGATCACCAAAGTCGGCGAACTCAGCGCACGGGAGGAACTGAACCTCATCCTCTCTTTCATGATGCTAGTCCTGCTGGAGCGGAAACGGGGCTGATGAAAGCCGGGGTTGCCGGGCGACAGGAATGATCACCCCTCCTTAGTCTTGCCGGATGGCTGGAAACGGGAATACTTCCCGGCGATATGGCATGGGCGGATCGAAGAAGGCAGCCTGACTCGGGCAAAGGTAACTTTGCACGGATCACCCCTGTCGTGAAATGGCTGCTGATCGTCAACATCGGGCTTTTCGTGATCGAGCTGTTTCTCAAAGGTGACGCAGACGAATGGCCTCTCCGAAGACACGGAGCGTTCACCATCCAGTCCGCAATGTTTGAAGGCCGCATCTGGGAGTTTTTTACGTTCCAGTTTCTTCATGGGAGCGTGGGACACGTCCTGATGAATTCCATCGGCTTGTATATCTTCGGGCCATGGATGGAAAGGTGGTGGGGAGCTGCGAAATTTCTCACCTTCTATCTCTTGAGCGGAGTGGGAGGGGCACTGTTTTACGCACTGCTTATTTTTCTTGGCATCCTTCCGGACGAGGTGATCGTTGGCGTGGATCAGGTCGGTCGCATGTTGATGCTGCCTGCCGTGGAAATGCCGCTGATAGGAGCATCCGCTGGTATTTACGGCATCCTCGTAGGTGTCGCGGTAACCGCACCATCCCTCGTGGTCACCCTGCTGTTTCCTCCCATTTCACTGACGATGAGGCAGCTTGCACTTGCTGCAATGGCCATTTCCATCGCAATCATCATCTTCGGGATCGGCAGCAACGAAGGCGGGGAAGCCGGGCACCTCGGTGGGGCGCTGGCCGGATTCCTTCTGATCCGTGGCTGGATGTATTGGAAAAATTCCGGGCAAGCGCCGGGGACAAATCACCGCAGGCCGCGAACCGATATCGAAGCGAAAATCAGGCCACGCACGATGGTGGATCTGCACGGACAATCCGAGATCGATGCGATACTCGACAAGATTTCCAAAGATGGCTTCCAGAGCATCACACAGGAAGAGCGGGATCTGCTGCTCCGCGCATCGAAAAACAATCAACAGGACTAATGACGGACGAGGAAATGATCGAAGGGACGGCTGCCGGAACCCAGGTGGAGAGACTGAAAGCAATCATGCACCGCCTGCGTGCGCCCGGCGGCTGTCCGTGGGATGCGGAGCAGACACACGAATCCATCGTCCCCAACCTGATCGAAGAAGCCTATGAAACCGTCGATGCGGTCCAGCGCGCCAATGATACGGATATGGCAGAGGAACTCGGCGACCTCCTGCTTCAGGTCGTCTTCCATTGCGAGATTGCAGAGGAGCAGAAACGCTTTGATCTCAACGATGTCGCCCGCACCATTTCCGAGAAGCTCGTCCGCCGCCATCCGCATGTTTTCGCCACTTCTTCCGCCGATGATTCGGATGCTGTCCTCAGGCAGTGGGATGAGATCAAGCGTAAGGAAAAAGGAGAGAAAGAGGTGCCGTATCTCCATGGAGTCGGTAAAGGTCTGCCCGCGCTGGTCCGCGCTTCGAAGCTTCAGAAGAAAGCGGCGAAAGTCGGCTTCGACTGGCCGGTGGAAACCGGGGTTCTTTCAAAAATCCGCGAGGAGCTCTGCGAACTGCAGTCCGCCATCGACTCCCAGAATCTGTCCGACGTGGAGGAGGAACTGGGCGACCTGATGTTCTCCGTGGTCAACCTCGCCCGCTTCCGCAAGATCGATCCGGAAATCCTTATGGCGCAGGCGAACACGAAGTTCGAGAATCGCTTCGGGTTGATGGAAAGCCTTCTCAAGGCCGCGGGCAAGCCCTTGGCCGAAGCCAGCTTCGAAGAGATGGAAGAGGCGTGGCTGAAGGCAAAAGAGATAGGCCACACAAGTCCCTTATGACCTATCGGATAACCTTCCGGGGAACAAACCCCAGCGCCATGATGACAAGCTGGCTGATGATAAAACCGGTGAGCCAGACGAATGCCGCATCCGTGAAGCCATAGGAATGCAACCCGATACCGAGCATGTTCGTGCCGAACCACGACCAGCTTGTGACGATGTTCCCGAACACGGCCATAACCATCATGCCACGCTCTTTCACCATGCCGCCCCAACGTGCGTGGAGGATGATCGCGTTCCAGATGACGATGAGCAGCGCGCCGTTTTCTTTGGGATCCCAGCCCCAGAAACGCCCCCACGACTGGTCCGCCCAGATTCCGCCGAGGACGGTGCCGACGAAGCTGGCGAGGGTGGCAAAACAGAGGACGCCATAAACCATCCCGCGCAGGGAATTTGAAGTCGGTTTAGGGATGGTTCCGAACAGCCGCATGATCAGGAAAACGATGGCGATGGTCCCAGCAAGGAAGGTGGCGGAGTAGCCGAGCGTGATGACGACGACGTGGGTGGCAAGCCAAAAATTCGTATCGAGCACCGCCCGCATCATTTCCAAGGTGTCCCCTGAGAGCGACAAGTGGTGGGCGATTAGAAGGGTGGCGAATCCCACGATGGCGGCGACGGCCGTGCCGATGGCGTTGCGGTATAACAACTCTATCGCGATGGCGAGGACGATGGCTCCCCAGCCGATGAACACGGCGGATGAGTAGAGATTCGTGACCGGGGGACGGCCTTCCAGCACCATGCGAATTACGAGCCCGGCGGTGTGGATGGCGAAGCCGAGCAGGAGAGTCCGGAACGCGGATTTGCGAAAAAGGGTTCCTTTCCAGAGCCAGGATGTGATCGCGCAAAGGAAGGCGATCACGAAAATGACCATGCAGAGATAGAAAGGAGCAACGTGGTTGAAAATGGTTTCTGAAAATGCCTTTCCAAGCTGCCCGTCACGGTTCTTGGAGAGCCAGGATTGGTAGGCGGTGAGGGCGTTGTTAAATGCTTCGGGATTGTCCGCGCGGTACGCATCGCCGAGGCGGGCGTATGCGGAGGTAGCGGGATGGAGTCCGCCGGTTTCCATGGAATCGATCACGGAATCGGCCAGTTTCCGCCAGCCGTCATCGCCTCTTCCGGAAGGAATCACGAAGGTCTCGGTGAAGGACGACCAGCTACTCAAACCGGAGATCGCGGAAGGATTTGTGAGGAAGCTTTCAAACTCCGTCTCCGCATTATCTTGTCCCGGATGACCGAGGGCGTGCTTGAGCTGATTGTAGATTCCAAGGTTCCGCGTGAGCCTCATCAGGGCTTTTTCGTAAGGAGTCCGGGTCTGCGCGTCCTTGGCACCAATTCGTCTCGCCTCCGGCTGGAGCGCTGGAAACGATGGGAGGATCTGCGCGTAGGAATAGGTTTTTTCCTCGCTCCTCGCCAGCCCGGTCAGACCAAGAATCTCATCGTGATGGATAAGGAAAATCTTCCTGTCGTCCGCGATCTTCGGGCGGAAAGAAAGCTCGGCAAGCCACTCGGCGGGGCTTTCAGGAACGTCATCTCCGGGAATTTTTTGTTTTCCGACAACGGCCAGCAGCGCGTTTCTTGCGAGGGAATCCAGCGGTTGGACACGCCCGTTCGAGACAACGGGAAGGGCGGCGAATTCCTTGAAATGAAATCCGTTTTCCGGGGCGAGCGCACGGAAGACGGCACCGCCGACAAACAGCAGGCAGAGAGAGGGGATGATCCAGGTGAGCAGTTTTCTGATCATGGTGCGGCGACCTTGTTGCGCCGCGTAACGGCCTTGATGAGATGCTGGGAAAAGACCCACAGGAGGCCGAAGCCGACCATGGCGCAGGAGATGTAGGGCAGCGTCCAGACCGGGTTACGGACGACCTGGAAAATGCTTGTGGTATCGTTGTTGTCGAAGCCGGACTGGTAGAAAGTCAGTCCGCCGTAGCGCAGCGGATGGTTCATGTAGATGAGATCCTCCCTGTCCTCCCCGGTCGCCGGATTGATGATGCGGACTTTGCTGGAGAAGTTTTTCGGGACGTTGGTGCCGAGGTAGCGGTCGTGGCTGAAGTCCAGGAGCCTGATGGAAAACGGATGATACATCCGGCGCTGGCGGATGGACATTTTCCACGGCTTTCCTGCCGCTACGAATGACTGCTCCCCTTTGAGAACGTTCGATAGAAGCCAGCGGCCTTGGGATTTCCCGCCGTCAGGGATGATATCGACGAAGGCTGCGGAGAGATCGCGCCTGTCCATCTTGGTTTCCCTTGATTTGGCTTTTACAGCGTAACGTTTGCCGACGCCTTCGGTGGCTCTTGTCCTTTCAAAATCGCCGGTCGCTTTCTCCTCCGGGACGATGTCGCTGTTCCGGTAGAATCTGTGGATTTTCAGCGTGAAGCCATCCATGGGAAATTCCGCCCCGTCTTCCAGCCGGCTCTGCGGGATCGCGGTAACCGTTTCCTCCCCCGTTCCGTCCGGCTGCGCGACCATCAGCTCGACCTCGCGGGGGAAAACCGAGTAGTTCACCGTCTTGCCCTCGTCGATCGGCATCTGCGCTTCCTTGCCGAGGAGGCCTGTCAGGATTTCCCCGAGCAGCATGATGAGGATGCCGGAGTGGATGACGATCATGCCCGCCTTGTTCCAGCGGAGCTTGAAGCGGGCGGTGTGGGCGGCGAGGAGATTGATGATGAGAAGCACCCCGAGAAGCGTGCCGCCTGGCATCGGGACAGGGAGTTTTTTCTCCCCCGGCATCACATCCCACCACGCGATCCACGAGCGGAAGAAAAGCGCCTGCACCTCGTGGATGCCGAGGTGAGCCTGTGAGAGGGTGGCGACAAAAATGAGCACCATCGCGAAGCCCAGCAGGCTGACCGTCAGGCGGAGGGAGCTTAGGAATTTGAAGAGTGGCACGGGATGGAAGGGGCCTGTTCTAAGCTTCGGCCATGGAACGGGCGTGCGGGATTTCCCGGGAATTCACCGGCCTGACCTGCTTGGAAGCGAGTTCGACGACCTTTGATGTGGCCCCGTCGAGAGTCACAAACTCAACTTCGTAACCGACGTCGCCCTCGTGAACGAACACAATTGCGCCAACATCTCCCTTCTCAAGCCCATGGGCTGGCAACGATTGGGTAAGAACCACTCTGTCATGCTCTTTCAACATCTGTCCAAGTTAGCTTAGGGGATGGGCTGTGACAAGCCTCGGACGGTGCTTGCTGGAAACGCTGATCCAAACAGTTCGGATCAAAGGATTACTGCCATCGGGACAGGAAATCATGCCATCCACGATATATTTTGTGCCGAAGCGGCCGCTCTTCCATACGGGCGGCTCCGCCAGTCACGGCTTGTTGGCGCAAGGCTTCAGCCAATTCAGTCCAATCCTCATATGAAAAACCGCGTGAGAGGAAAAACCTGGCTTTCGAACCACCCTCGGGATGTTCCAGGCAAAGAAGATAGTCTGAAATTTTCTCCTTTGGAATCTCGGGTTCATTGAAGCTGGGGATATTCATTTCACCGCTAAAAATTCGTTTTCTGACAAACGACGGTTACTCGAATTTCGCGGAGCGGACGAAGGCTTCGAATTTTTCCCGGTTGGCTTCCACCAGGGACGCTTCCCCTGTCATTTTGAAAAACCAGGTCTTGCCGGGCTTCGCGAGGATGGCGGCACTGATTGCCTGTTTTTTTCCATCCTTGATCGTTTCGGTGCTGACAATGTGGCTGAGAAAAAATTCCCCGGACGGCCCGTCAATGTTTTTTCCCAGTTCGGGATCGTCTGCGGAAGCGATTGGTGGGAGGCCGACCTGGTTGCGCCAGCGGTTGACGTTGTCCAGGACGCTGCCGGACTCGCCGGGTAGCGGGATGACGGAAACGTCGGCAGTCGCGCCATCCTCCCCGGTGATGCCGAAACTCGCGGCACGCATCGCGCTGCCTTCGCTCTCTTCCCAACCTTCGGGAGCCGTGACCGAAACGCCCGCAGTGGCTGAAGGCCGTGGTGGGGTCGGCACGTCTTCCATCCCGGCGAGACGGACCGTGCGGAGGAAATCCATGAACACCCCGCCCTTTTCCCGGAGGATTTCTGTGGGTGCGGTGAATTTGAAATACCATGTCTCCGAGTCGAGAGGCAGGACAGCGGCTAGAATTCCGTCCGCATCAGCAGCCAGGTTTTCGGGTGCGAGGTTATAGAGGAGCATTTGCTTTCCACTGCCCGGCACCTCCACAGGAAGGCCTCCGAGTTCTTCTTCGGAAACAGGTTTCATACCCACCTGCCCGCGCCAGCGGTTCACGTTTGCCGCAAGTCCCCCACCGTCTCCGCCGAGCTTGGAAACTGTGACCCGCCCTCCGCCGGGAAGGCCGTAGGCTGCGGTGAGAAACTGGCCGGTCGCCTCCAACTCCCAATCGGCGGGAGCCTGCCAGACCACGCTGTTCGAATGCGCGGCGTGGTCGTGAGGCGCTTCTTCGATATTTTCCGGTGAGACATCGGATGGCTCGTCCGTAGCCACCTTGTAGGTGCGGATCTTTTCGTCCCCACACGAACAGAAGATGAGTGGGAGAAGGGTGAAAGTGAGTGTAAGATATGTTCGCGTCATGGGATCGGAAAGGCTGCCGCGCAAATAAAGACCAACCTCGCATCCGATGGGAGGAAAAAAGGAAAACTGGGGAGTCGGGACATTTCTGTCCCGACTAGATCCGCTTGAAGGGACAGAAATGTCCCTTCTCCTCATTGACGAATCACAAAAACTCCGATTTCACGATCAGCGTTTTCTCCACCTGCATATCCGCCATGGTGTGGGGGATGCCGCCGGTTCCGAGGCCGGATTCTCGGAGGCCGCCGAAGGGCATCCAATCGACGCGGAAGGCGGTATGATCGTTGGCCATGACGGTTTTGGCGTTGAGGCCCCGGTATGCTTTGAAAATGGTATCCATTTCACTGCTGAAGACGGAAGCCTGGAAAGAGAACGGGACGGCGTTGGCGGATTGGATGGATTCTTCTACGGTATCCTTAGTATATAGGCAGACTACGGGGCCGAAGATTTCCTCTTTGCTGACATTGGCGTCCGCCGGGGGATCGATGAGGATGGTGGGCGGGAAGCAGGTGGCGGAAATGCGCTTGCCGCCGGAGTGCAGGGTGGCTCCGGCGGCTATGGCTTCCTCGATCCATTTTTCAACCCGATCGACCTCTTCGGGTCGGATCAGGGGACCGATGGCTATCTCTTCCAAGGTGGGATCGCCGGTCTTCATTTTCGCAGCTTCCGCAGCGAGGCGGTCGGCGAGGTCGTTTACGACGGATGCGGGGGCAAAGATGCGTTGGACCGAAACGCAGACTTGTCCGGCGTGGTAAAATGCTCCCTTGGCGAGGGGGGCGACGGCTTTTTCGAGATCCGCAGTGGAGTCGATAATGACGGGTGCGGAGCCGCCGTGCTCAAGGGCGCAGCGGGTGCCGGGGGCGAGTCTCGAGCGCAGCATCCAGCCGACGTTTCCGCTGCCGATGAAGGTGAAGAAGGCGACGCGTGGGTCGGCTACGGTGGCGGTGGCCAGGTCGCGGTCTCTGATGGCGATGGCCTGGCACCATTCGGGGGGAGGCCGGCTTCGTGGAGAAGCTCGACGAGGCGGAAGCAGGAAAGCGGTGTGTCCGATGCAGGTTTTACGATGACCGGGCAGCCTGTGGCGACGGCGGGAAATACCTGGTGGATGATGAGGTTCACCGGATGGTTGAAAGCGCTATAGGCGAGGACGGGGCCGATGGGTTCGTGGGAGGTGAAGGCGAGCCGGTTGGCGGAGGCGGGGTTCAAGCCCATGGGGATTTCCTCGCCGTGCTGGGTGCGGAGGGTTTCGATACAACATTCGATTCCGTCGATGGCGCGGGCGACTTCGGCGCGGGAATCGATCAACGGTTTTCCTCCTTCGCGGGCGGATTCGAGGGCGAAGGTTTCGGCGCGTTCGGTGAGTAGGGCTGCGGTTCTTTTCAGGATGGAAATCCGCTCCCAGGCGGGGAGGCTTTTTGATGGATCGGCGTGGAGGCCGGCGGCGGTGGAAAGGGCTTTTTCTACGGTGGCGGCATCGGCGAGTTCAACGGAGCCGATGACGGTGGTGGCATCGAATGGGGCGACTACTTTGAGTGTGTCCGAAGTGGTGGTGGAACCGGGAACCAGGGTTTTGAAAAGGGATTTTGTGGTCATGGAATTCCAGTGGTTTCCGGATTGTGTTTTTTCATAGGACTGGCTTTGCAATCCCTCTGCGACCTTTGCGGCTTTGCGGTGGAAATTTGATTTTGTTGGCTTATGTGACGGGGGGCGACCGAAGATCGCCCCCACGTTCGCATTTAAACTGCGGCGGCGCGCTCTTTGATTTCGTGGTTGAGGATGCGGTCGTTGTCGGAGTAATCGACGGGGAGGTCGATGACGTGGACGCCGGGTTCCTGCTGGCATTTTTTCAGAAGCGGCAGGAGTTCTCCGGAGGTGGTGATGCGGTGGCCTTTTGCACCGTAGCTTTGGGCGTAGAGGACGAAATCCGGGTTTCCGAAGGTGAGGCCGTAATCGGCGAATTTCATGTTCGCCTGCTTCCAGCGGATCATGCCGTAGGCATCATCGCGGAGGATGATGACGGTGAGGTGGAGACCGAGGCGGACGGCGGTTTCGAGTTCCTGGGAGTTCATCATGAAGCCGCCGTCCCCGCAGATGGCGATGACGTCGCGGTCGGGATGGACGATTTTCGCGGCCATGGCGGAGGGGAGGCCGGCGCCCATGGAGGCGAGAGCGTTGTCGAGCAGGACGGTGTTCGGCAGGGCGGCGAGGTAGTGGCGGGCGAACCAGATTTTATAGATGCCGTTGTCGAGGGCGATGATCCCGTTTTCGGAAAGGGAGCGGCGGACATCGGCTACGAGCCGCTGGGGTTTTACCGGGAAGGAGGGATCATCGAAGCCTTCGACGCGCTGTTCGTCGGCAGCTTTTTTGATGGCCATGAAACGCTCGAAATCCCAGTGAACGGACGGAGTGAGGCTCTCGGTAATTTGCCAGATACTGTTGGCGATGTCTCCGACTACTTCCACCTGCGGCCAGTAAACCGGATCGACGGTGGCGGAGAAAAAATTGATGTGGATGACTTTCCGTTCCTCGCCGTTGCGCATGAAGAAGGGCGGTTTTTCGATGACATCGTGGCCTACGTTGAGGATGAGATCGGCGGATTCGATGGCGCGGTGGAGGTAATCGCCATCGGAGAGGGCGGCGTTTCCGAGGAAGAGGTCGGAGTTTTCATCAAGCACGCCCTTGCCCATCTGGGTGGAGATGAAGGGGATGCCGGTTTTTTCCGTAAACTGGCTGAGCATGCGGCTGGTCAGCTTGCGGTTGGCTCCGGCGGCAACCAAAAGAAGCGGATGTTTGGCGGCGGCGATCATTTCCACGGCCATGGCGATGGATTTCGCCTCGGCGACGGGACGGCGGACGGAGGATGCGGGGAGCGGCCCAGATCATCGGTTTTCTCTGCGGCTATGTCTTCGGGTAGCTCGAGGTGGACGGCACCGGGGCGCTCTTCTTCGGCGAGGCGGATAGCCTCGCGGACACGGCATGGGATGTTATCGACGCTGACGATCTGGTGGGTGAATTTGGTGAGGGGCTTCATCATTTCCACGACATCAAGGATCTGGAAACGGCCTTGCTTGCTCTTTTTCACGGGCTTCTGGCCGGTGATCATCATCATGGGCATGCCGCCGAGCTGGGCGTATGCAGCGGCGGTGACGAGGTTGGTCGCGCCGGGGCCGAGGGTGGAAAGACAGACTCCTGTTTTCCCGGTCAGGCGCCCGTAGGTTGCAGCCATGAAGCCCGCGCCCTGCTCGTGGCGGGTGAGGATGAGGCGTATGGTGGAGCGGGAGAGGGCGTCGAGGAAATCGAGGTTTTCCTCTCCGGGGATTCCGAAGATGTATTCCACACCCTCCGCTTCAAGGCATTTTACAAACAGGTCGGAGGCTTTCATGTGCTTAAGTTTCTAGTGCCGAGTGATCAGTGATCAGTGACAGACTTTGGTTGTAGGTTGGGTTTTGAAATTTGAATTTTACACTACGCCGTAGGCGAGCATTGCGTCGGCTACTTTTACGAAGCCGGCGATGTTGGCTCCTGATTTGTAATCGACGGGCTTGCCTTCGCGGGTGCCGTATTTGACACATTTTTCGTGGATGTCGGCCATGATGCCTTTGAGGCGTTCGTCCACTTCCTCGCGGCCCCAACTGATGCGGAGCTGGTTCTGGCTTTGCTCTAGGCCGGAGACGGCGACTCCGCCTGCGTTGGCTGCTTTGGCGGGGCCGAAGAGGACGTCGTTTTCCAGGAAATGCTCGGTGGCCTCTGCGGTGCAGGGCATGTTCGCACCTTCGGCTACGGCTTTTACCCCGTTTTTCACCATGGCTTGCGCGTCCTCGATGTGGAGTTCGTTCTGGGTGGCGCATGGGAACGCGAGATCGGATTTCACTCCCCACGGGGTTTTTCCTTCGTGGTATTCGCAGCCGAATTTTTCCGCATATTCCTGGATGCGCCCGCGGCGGTTTTCCTTAAGGTCGATGAGCCAGTCAAGCTTCTCGCGATCGATGCCTTTGGGATCGTGGATGAAACCGGAGGAGTCGGAGGCGGTGAGGACTTTGGCACCAAGATGGAGGAGCTTTTCAATGCAGTAGAGGGCGACGTTGCCGGAGCCGGAGACGACGGCGGTCTTGCCTTTCACTTCATCGTCCGCGTGCTCCATCATGTGCTTCATGAAATAGACCGCGCCGTAGCCGGTGGCTTCCTTTCGGACGAGGCTGCCCCCGAAGGCGAGGCCCTTGCCGGTGAGGATGCCGGCGAAGCGGTTTTCAAGGCGTTTGTAAGTTCCGAAAAGGTAGCTGATCTCGCGCGCGCCGACGTTGATATCGCCCGCCGGGACATCGACGTCCTCGCCGATGTGGCGGTGGAGCTCTATCATCATGGATTGGCAGAAGCGCATGACTTCCCGGTCGGAGCGGCCTTTGGGATTGAAGTTCGATCCACCTTTCGCACCACCCATGGGGAGGCCGGTGAGACTGTTTTTTAAAACCTGCTCAAAGCCGAGGAATTTCAGGACGCTCTGGGTGACGGAGGGGTGGAATCGCAAGCCGCCCTTGTAGGGGCCGATGGAGTTGTTAAACTGGACACGCCATGCGCGGTCCGCGTGGATCTGGCCATTGTCGTCCTCCCAAGTGACCCGGAAGGTGATAATACGGTCCGGTTCCGTCATCCGCTCAAGTATATATGCGTCCCGGTATTGCGTATGTTCGGCGGTGAATGGAATGATGGTTTCCACAACCTCATGGACTGCCTGTTGGAATTCCTTTTCGCCCGGATTTCTCTTTTTCAACCCGGACATGAATGCTTTGATTTCTTTCTCCGACGAGGTTTTGCTTTTCATAATGGATCATTTTGCACGATCAGCCGGAGAGGGGAATCTTTTAGTTTCAAAACTTCCAGAATCTTAGCAAACTTCCAATTTCCTTGTCATACCAGCGGGGATAGCGGATAACAAACGCGTTCAATGCACTGGATTCTCCCTACACTGTTTCTGGCTTCGGTTTCCCCGCTGTTCGCGCAACGGATGGAGATCTCCGAGGTACGCCAGGCTCTCGCCCAGGCAGTGCAGGAAGCACTAGTCGTATCCCCTGCGGAAAACAGGGTGATTGCGGTAGTGGACAGGGAAGGGCACGTCCTGGCGGTCTGGGATGTCAACGGAGCCGCCGCGCCCAATCCCACTCCGGCGAATGTAGCGGCGGCTGTAGCGAAGGCCGGGACCGCGGCGTATCTGAGTAGCAACCAGCACGCGTTCACCACACGCACGGCCGGTTTCATCATTCAGGATCATTTTCCGCCCGAGGTGGAGAACAGACCGAACGGACCGCTTGTAGGGGTAGGATTTTCGAGCCTGGCGTTTTCCGATACGAACAAATTCCGTGCACCCTCCCCGCCGCCTGGCAACAGTTTCCCTCCTCCGGCAGTTCCCGGAACAAGTCCGGCACAGGATCTGGCGAGTGCCACTCCTGCGGATACGTTCAGGAGCGTCCCTTTCACTTCACTTGCCGCAAATCCGGGCGGAGTGGCTCTTTTCAAAAACGGAATCCTGATCGGCGGGATAGGCGTGGTTGGTTTCACGGATGCCAATGTGGAAGGTTTTGACATATCCTTTCAAGCCAGCGTGAACGAGCGCATTGCACTGAGCGGTCAGGCCGGCTTCCGCCCCGATCCCGCCATTGCTGGGAGCAATGTTTCCATCGACGGGCTGCGGCTGGCCTATCAGGTGGAACAGGGATCCGACGCGACCGTTGCAAATCCGGCTGCATTTCTCGCCGCCAACGGGCACGCGGTCATACTGGCGGATATCGACGGTGTTCCCTCATCTGCCGATAACGCTCCCGTGGACTACTCCCCCAAGGCATCGCCTGCAGCGGCCGTTTACCCGAATCCATTCGGCCTGACCGGGACGGGAGGAGTGACGGGCGAGCTAAGGGCGGCAATCCGCGCCGATCCCCTGTCTGGAGCGATCTTCGGGCAACCCCGGTTAACAAAAGCCGAGGTGACCGGTATTATCAGGTTGGCCGCAGAACGCTCGACGATTACCAGGGCCGGTATCCGCCTGCCGCGCGGGCAGATAGCCAGAGTATGGATCACCGTGGTGAACAACCCCAACATACCCGGCGTCGAGCCTGCCATCCTCGGAACATACCGCACTCCGGACGCGACAATCTTCAGTTGGGATGTCTCTTCCCAAAAAGCCCGCACAGCCCTGATATTTTCGCGTGGCCTGGAAAGCGGGCCGGTCCGGGCTTTTTCGTGCCGCTCGGTCGGATTTCTCGCCCAGGAATTTTATCCTCCGGGAATCGATGGGACACCACCTGGACCGCTCAACGGATTTCAGGAAAGTTTTTCCCTCAGTGGCGGGGTAGTTCCAGCCAACCCGATCAACCGCAACGTGCCGAACGGCATCACCATTTTCCCCGGAGGATTTCCACTCTATCGGAACGGTGTGCTGATTGGCGCGATAGGCGTTTCCGGGGACGGGATCGAGCAGGACGATATCGTCGCAGCCAGTGGTGCGAGGGATTTTCTTCCGCCCGACGAAGGCCGGGCGGACAATCTGGTTTATCAGAGCGCCCGCATTCCCTACGCGAAGTTCCCTAGGGCGGCGACGAGTTTCTGAGCCAGCGCCGGCCGCCGCATGATCGACTGGTTGGCGGCGGCGTTACGGTTGCGGGCCTGGTTGTGGTTTTCCCGGTAGATCGCATCGATGACCCGGTGGCAACTGTTCTCCATGATATACACACCTGGGAAGAAGATCCTGCGGGAGTATTTGCAAAAGCCGGAAGGAAATGCCAAACCCAGATATGCGGAACGCGCTAGAAACCTTGCTGGAACCGATCCGTAAGTCGCCTCTCCTGCCGGAGATCGCGGACGCGTTGCGACGCGAGATGGCTGCGGAGAAACAATTGCGGGCGAAATTTTATCAGGAAATGACGCCCTCTCAAAAGATAGAGTTCATCGGCGGGGAGGTGATCATGCACTCGCCTGCGCGCAATGTGCATCTGGATGTGACCAAGCATATTCTCCAGCTTCTGGATCTCCACGTCCGCTCGAACGGCCTGGGGGAAATCAAGGTGGAGAAATGCCTCTGCGTGTTCCCCCGCAACGACTACGAACCCGATCTGGTCTTCTTCGGAACGGAAAAATCGGCGAATTTCGATAGCGGGACGATGAAATTTCCAATCCCGGATCTGGTGGTGGAAGTGCTTTCCGACTCAACCGAAGCCCGCGACCGTGGGGTAAAATTCCAAGATTATGAGGCACGCGGTGTCGGCGAATATTGGATCGTCGATGCGGAGCGCGGGATCATTGAACAGTATCTGTTGCGCGATGGACGCTATGAGCTGGCGATGAAAACCTCATCCGGGGAAATCCGCAGCGAGGTAATAGTCGGCTTCCAGGCTCCCGTTGCCGCCTTTTTCGATGAGGCTGAAAATCTCGCTGCAGTGCGCAGCCTGATGTCCTAGCGGCACTCGAATACTTTGAAAACCCCTGTCTCTGCGACCAATCGTGGACGAAGTCCGAGGGATTCCAGATGCGCCTCGTAGGGAAGCTGGCGGTTTGCGACAAGGTGGAGAGTGCCTCCGCGTTTCAGTGAAGCGGCGGCGGTAGTGAGGAAGGCCTTCCCGAGATCCGTGTCCTTCGCCTGACCGGTGTGGAAGGGCGGATTGGAGATGATATGGTCGTATTTTTCGGAAAGGCCTTTGGTGACATCATGCCAATGGAAAGTGGCGGAGCCAGTGACGTTTTTCCTGGCGCAGGTGAGGGCGCGGGAGTCCGCCTCGAAAAGATCGATCCGGGAAATTTTAGGAGCTTTTTCCAAAGCCACTTTACTGAGATATCCCCAGCCCGCCCCGAGATCGGCAACGCGGCCGCGCAATGATGGCGGGAGGTGCTGTGCGAGGAGGGCGGAGCCGGGATCGATGTGGTCGGAGCTAAAAACGCCCGGCTCTATCGTGAAATTTGTTTCCGGAATGAGGCGGGGCTTGGAAAGTTCGCGCCAGCTTTCCAGCAGCGCGGCGTCCCACGGTTCGGAATTCGAAACGGCGAAGGCACGGCATTTGTTTTTGGAAACGGAGAACAGGAGTGGCGATGCTTTCGAAAGCTCTTTCTCGAAACGGGAGGCTCCCGCAGTGTTTGCGAGGGCGGCGACCAGCTTACCGCCCGGCTCCAGCAAACCATGTGCGCGGGAAAAGCCAGCGAGGATCTCGTCTTTCGATTTTCCAGGGAGGAAGAGGACGATCCGGAATTTCCCTCCAGGTTCAGCGCAGAGCTCCATCCCGGCGGCCACGCACTTGTCGGCGTGGGGTTTGAGCGGCTGCCACGCGGTGACATTTCGGATATCGGGATGTGGCTCCGCGCCGAGGAACAGAGTCCTACCTGAGGGATCGCAATTCTCCCGGAATGCGAGGGCGAGGGTTTCCAAGGCGGGATTCATCGGGCGCAATCCTCGGAGCGTTGGAGATCGAATTCCATGATGAAATTTTTCAGGGCAATCCCGTCAATCACCGCCTCATGATCGCGGACAAACTCGAACCCCTGCCTCTCGAAAAACGGACGGGCTGTGATCGACACCTCCGCAAATAGCCTGGCGCTCCCCTGATGCACCGCTTCAATTTTCACCGCATCCATGATTCCGGACATGATACCTTTTCCCGAAAAATCCGGATCGACGAAGGTGCAATCGATGTGTCCGTCATCATCCAGTTCGATGAACCCGACCACCTCCCCGCCAATGGTTTTGACAAACGGTTTCTTCCGCTCGCAGCGCCCCTTCCACTTCGCCATATCCGGCTTCGTCCCCGCCCATGCGTCGAGCTGGGTGGGGTTGTAGTCCTTCGATGCGATTCGCCGGATTGCTTCGCCATAGATCCTCGCGATGGCAACCTGGTCGCCCTCCTGATAACGACGGATCATTTTACGAAATGAGCTTTTTCAACTCCGCCTCGATGATTTTCTCACACTCGATGATCTGCTGGAGCCGGCGGGATTTCGCTTCGTCAGCCATTTGTTCGAGCGCGTCGATATCGTAGAGATAGACCTCCTCGATTTCGCCGACAGCGTGGTCGATATCCCGCGGGACGGCGATATCGATGAGGAAAAGGGGGCGGTATTTGCGGGCGCGGCGGACGGATTCCACCTCTTCCCGGTGAATGATCGTGTGGGGCGCACCGGTGGAGGAAATGACGACATCCACGTCTTTCAGAACGTCCAGCCAGTCATCAAAGCGGACGGCGCGGCCCTTCATCTCGTTCGCAAGTTCGATGGCCCGGTCGTGCGTCCGGTTTGCGACGATCACCGATTTCGCGCCGCGTGAAACGAGAGCCTGGGCGGTGAGGCGGCTCATCTCCCCTGCCCCTAGCACCATGACCTCGCTGTCTTTCAGGTGGCCGAAAATTTTCTCCGCCAGCTCCACCGCGACGTTTCCGATGGAGGTGGAGCCCTCCTGGATGGATGTCTGGGTGCGGACTTTTTTGCCTACACTGAATACTTTCTGGAAAAGTTTGTTAAGAACCGGTCCCGTGGTCCCGGCGGCATGGGCGGATTTGTAGGCCTGTTTCACCTGGCCGAAAATCTCCGTCTCCCCGAGCAACATGGAGTCCAGCCCGCTGACCACCTTGCAAAGGTGCCGGGCGGCCTCCGCTTTTTCATACCGGTAGAACGGCTCCTCGTGGCCGTGGACTTTTTCCGCGAGACAGTGCTCCAGATGTCTCATCGCCGCCGGGGCGCTCTCGGCAGCGAGATAGAATTCCGTCCGGTTGCAGGTGGACACAACCACGCCTTCGGGCGCTCCCGCCATTTTCAAAAGGTTCAGCGAAGCCTCACCCAGCTTCGTATTCCCCACGGCGAACCGCTCCCGCACCTCTACCGGTGCGGTTTTGTGATTCAGTCCCAGGCAAAGCAGTTCCATCAGACAAAAGCAAAAACCCCCAGTGAAAGGACGAACAGGGCGACCGCGCCCAGTGCGAATTTGCGGCCGGTGATGCCGCGCACCCGTTTCACGACCATCAGCACGACATACGCCCCCCAAACGCCGACCGCCACGAAGACGTGTTTCCATGCCCCGTCCGTCTCATGCGGCATCAGTATCCCGGCCAGCACTCCCACCGTCAGAAGAAACATCCCCAGCCATAGCAGACGTTCCAGGGAAACCAGAAGCTCGCGCACCGGTGGAAGATTCCGGAAAAGCCCGCCCTTGAGATGATGCTCTTTCAACTGCCTGTCCAGCACCAGGAACATCACCCCCGCCACCGCCGCCAATGCCAGCGCCCCGTAGGCCAGGACCGACATCGCGGAATGAGTCTCGCCCCAGACAGTCGTGTTCAGCACGCGCTCCGGAGCCGGATCAAGTTTCCCCGGAAGAAGTGCCAGGCCTTGGAAAATCACCACCACGGGAGCAGTGAAAACACCCAGTAGGGAAATCCGGTAAACAGGGCCTACGAACAGGTAGAAAACCGTGAGTGACCAGGCGAGAAACACCGAAATTTCCGCGATACTCCGCAACGGGCACGCCCCACGCATTTCACCACGCACTGCCAGATATCCCATTTGGAAAACCAGCACGCCTACCATCCACCAGACCGTCCAGTGGCTCTTGTGCCCGTGCCTTAAAACCAGCAATCCACGCGCCCCTGCCACAGCGGCGAGGAGGGTCGATATGATCAGAAACCAGCGGTCACGCCCATTCAATCGCCGCTGCGGGGAAAAGTTGCAAGCCCTGAGAAATCCTGCACCTTCCATGCTGCGCCTTCAGAGGCCGATTTTTTCCAGATCCATGACGAGGAGCATCTCCTCTGCGCGAGTGTAGTAACCCATCCACATGGATGGTGATGCCGACGGTGCCGGGGTCAGGCTCGCGATGACTTGCGGACTGATTTGGCCGGGGAGACCGGTCAGCCACTCGCGGAAGTGTTCTTCCACCGGGATGCCATGCCCCCGGCAGTTGTTCACAAGGGTGTAGATCACTGCGGCGTCGCGACCCGCCTCTTTTGACCCGAAGAAAAACCGGTTTTTAGGAGCCTGTCGGACTGAAATCACCGGTTTAGTGGCACCGGAAGTGCTTGAGTGAGGCATGGCACTCAGGGTTCTCAACATCGCCCGCAGCACCCCCATGCTTCTTCCTCCCGGGACTTCGCGCGACACGACATGGCGCCCGAAAAATCGAAACCGACCCGGCAGGTTCCTAGAATCCCAATAAAAGAATGCGGTAGATGCCGGTTTTTTCACCGGGCATGGGGAAGGAGATGGAGGCTTGTTCAGCGGTGGCGCGGACGGGAGCCTGCGGGGCGTTTCCCCAGCCCTGGTCGCCAAGGATCTGGAGCTGGTAGTCGCGGCCGGGGAGGCTGTCCCAGGTGATTTTCAACTGCCGGGTGCCATTTACCATCTCTATGCCCATTCCGAATTTCTCGATGATGAGGCGGACCTGTTGGTTAAACGTATCGGAGACGAAGACGTTGCCCTGGGGATCGCAGACGGCGGCACTTGGGTTGGACAGGCTGTTGGCGGAAGGTGTCTGTGGCTCTCCGGAGTTGCCTGCGAACATGGAGACCATGCCGTCGGCCTCGAGGCGGAAGAGTGCGTTTCCGAAGGATTCGCAGATGATGAACCCGCCGTCCGGGTGGCAGGTGATATCGGTGGGTTCGCAGAAACGGGCGTCGCGGCGGGGACCGCTCACACAACCGAACTCAACGGTGCATCCCGCGAAGGTGGTGACGGCCCCTTGCGGGGTCATGCAGCGGATGGCGTGGTTGAGGGAATCCGCGATGTAGAGGTTTCCATCGCCGCCTACGCAAAGTCCCATGGGAGAGTAAAAGCGGGCGTTGGGGCCGGTGCCATCGGTGGCACCCCAGACGCCGGGCATTCCGGCGAGTGAGGTCACGGTGCCGTCGAGATTCACGCGGCGGATGATCTGGTTCACGGTATCGCTGACGTAAAGGAAACCTGCCGGGGCGTATGCGATGCCGCCGGGGCTGTTGAACCGGGCGGCGGCACCTTCGCCATCGAGTTGCGTGACGACTTCGGAGAACTGCCTGCCATGGTTGCGATCAATGTCATCCGCGCTGCCTAGGTCACCGGCGATGGTGCTGACGGTTCCGTTCGCGGTGATTTTGCGGATGCAGTGGTTACCGCTGTCAGCGACGTAAAGTGTGCCGTCCGGGGCGACGGCTATGTCTGCGGGAAAATGAAAACGGGCGGTCTCCCCCACCCCGTCCACCGCTCCCTGCTCGCCTGGTTTTCCGGCGAGGGTGGAGACTACTCCGCCGGGGGAAATTTTCCGGATGACGTGGTTGCGGGCATCGCAGACGAAGAGGTTTCCCTGGGCATCGCGGGCGAGGCCCATGGGATCGTTGAAGCGGGCACCGCCTCCGGTGCCGTCCTGATGGCCGGCTTCCCCGTTTTCCCCGGAGACGGGTGCGAAGATGCCAAAGGCATGGAGGGCTGGAGCAATGGCCAGAAATGCGAGAACGGTGATTACTTGTCTGAAATTCCGGTTTTTAAAGCACGCTTCGGAAGAACTTCGAAGACCGGTGCAGAGCCATGTTACTCGCCGCCTGAAGGCAGCGCTCCATACGTTGCCTGCAGCACGGGGTTTGAGGAAATGTTTCATTGGTTGAGTCCCTCCGGTTCGCGTCTCTGTCTGAGGCGGCCGCGGTAGGCGGGCGGCTCACCGCTTTTCGCGGATTGCGGGGTGCTGAAATCGACGGTTGGTTTCAAAAGTTTTCCGAAGGTATCCAGAAGGGTAGCACCGGAGCCGTGTTTCACATCGGAAACCTTGTAAACCGCGCCGCCGGGCTTGCGGTAGAAGGCTTCCATTTCCTCCAGGTTGAACGGGCGTGAACCGCGCCTTCCGAAGACTACGGTCTGGTTGCCGCTTTCATCGACCACGCGGTCGCGGTCCAGTCCACGGGAAACGCTGACCGCCGCGCCCTTGGTCGGGTAGGTGGCGATGAGTTTCGGGACGGGTCTTGGCGAGAAGCCCATGTGGCCGGGGACGTTTTCCGGGGAAATCATCTGGATGGCGCGCATCCCGTTGCGGCCATCGGCGACGAGGGCATACATGGAGGCGTTGATCGATCCTATCTGCACGTCGCGGGTGTCGTTGAGAGCGCCGTTTGCGGTGAACTTGCTGAGAAATTTCGGCTTGGAAGGATTTTCGATATCGATGGTGGCGAGTCCTTCGGAACCATTGGCGACGTAGAGATAGGTTCTCGCGGCGTAGAGACCCTGGGCATTCCCAAGGGAAACCCTGGCCCCGGGGATTGGGACGGGTTTCACGGGATTGGAAATATCGAATACTTTCACGCCCTCCTCATCGGTGACGAAGCAGTAGTGCCATTGGGTGGTGACCTGGCGTGCGCCGCGCAGGGCGGGGCCGGAGTAGCCGCCGGCGAAGACGGGAGCGGAGGGATTTTCCACATCCACTACGGCGAGACCCTGGGCGGTGGTTATATAAAGCCACTGGCCGGCCATCCACGAGTGGCGCGCGCCATTGAGCATGCCATCGGGATTGAAGGTGGCGGCGCGTTTCACGAAATTGTTCGCGGGGTTTCCGTCCAGCATGGTGGCAACGTCCGCAGTGATGAGGCCTTCCTCGAGATCGGTGATGAAGGCGTAGCCGTAGTAGGAAGCGATTGGCTGCTCCTCGTTCTGCGGGAGGCGCTTGCGCTTGGGATCGTTAATGAGGGTGCTGGGGAGGGTGACGGAGGTGGCGTAGCGGGTTTTGAAAAACGTGTCCTGGCCCAGTGGTGAAACGGGGGAGGAGACGATGCGCTCGGAGAAGTTCTTGTTATCGATGTTCGCGATATCGAAGACGCCGAAGCCTTTCTTTCCGAGAGCCGCGTAGAGGTATTCTCCGCGCGCTTGGAGATCCAGGACTTCGCCGCGCTTGGCCGGATGGTGGAAGACGGTTTTCAGAACATCGTTGTTTTCCTTATGTTTCTTGAAATAGTCCGGGTAGGCGATCCTGTGAAGGTTGCTGCCGATGGCGGCCTGCGGCTCGGTGCGCTCGGTCCATGCGACTGCGGAGAGGCCGTGGTCATCGGTGCCTACCCATGCGAAGCGTCCGAAGAAATTCACCGTTCCCGTGCCGAAGCCGAGGAGCTGGGTCATGATGGCGTTGTTGTCGTTTTTCTCGGAGATGTGGCAATCGGTGCAGTTTTTCGTGGTGCCGACGCCGCTGGTGGTGTGGGCGAAGTGGGGGTTGAAAGCCTGGCCTGAGTAGCCCTCCGAGGAAACGGTCTGCTGCTGGGTGTAGAACCACTCGCGGTTCGGCCTGCGAGCCGACGACGACGGCGCTGGAGGAGCGGAGCACCGCCATGCGGTGGTCTTTCACGGTGCTGTCTTTTCCGAGCATGAACACGTCATCGCGGACGACCTGCGGGTTGTATGAGCTGAAATTCCGCGAGGTGGTTCCCTCGAATTTGTTCTGCGCCATTTTCATGTTCGCCTCCATGGGCATGTGGCAGCCGAAGCAGCTCGTGGCCCAGGAGGTGTGGCAGATCTGGCAGTCCATCGCGTCGTTGCTGTGGGCGAGTTCGTTGGCGCATTTCTCGGAGCTGTCCGGGACGCCGCCCCAGGATTTCCCGTCGCGCCTGAGGGTTTTCGCGTAGGCGCTCATCGCGTTGTAGTGGTTGGAATCGGGATCGACGGTGTCGAGGGTTTGCGGGACTTCCCACTGGAGCTCCGCCTCCATGGAGGACTGTTGCATCAGGCGCTTTCCGTCCGAGCTCCATGAGAAACGGGGGCCGAAGGGAGTGTTGCTTTCGCGCAGGTTGATGGGATCGAGTTTCTTTCCGTCCTTGGAAAGCGTGCCGCCTTTTCCGGAGGTGACCAGCGTTGTGCGTTCGCTGACGGTGCCGTGGCAATCGACGCAGGTGATGGCGGTCGCGGCGCGCGGCTCGACGTGGAGGAGGCCGTTTCCGTGGGAGTCGTTCAGAAAATGGCAGTCCACGCACTGCATCCCGCGTGCGAGGTGGATGTCTTTCAGGTGGACGGCTTTTTTGAACTTGTCCTTGTCGTCGTGGGCGATTTTCTCGTCCTTGAGGGTGAGGAGGTTTCCTTCGCGGTCTTTCTTGAAAACGGCGCGGAAAACCCAGCCGTGGCCATGGTAGTCGGCGATCTGGGTGTCCTTGAGCTTGGGATTCAGCTCGGCGGTTTTCTCCAGGAAATTCACATCGCCCCAAAGGCCGCGGGCGGCGGCGGCCTCTGGATTTTCGCGAAGGGCTTCTGCCATTTCCTCGTCGGTGGGATTCTTCTGCTTTTTAGGATACATGTGCTCCGCATCGGATTCCTGATCCCACCAGGTGTAGCCTAGGTAAGGGTTCACGAAGAGGTTCCCCTGGTGCATGTGGCAGGTCATGCACTGGCTGGAGGGGATGCTGCGGGTGAACTTGTGCTTGATCGGGTGGCCTTTCTCCTTTTTCGAAATCATCGGATCGGGATCGAAGGAGAGGCCCTGGTTCCCAAAGGCGCTATAGAAGCCGGAGTTCGATGGAGAGCGGTCGTTCGCGTAAACCACATGGCATGCGGTGCAGCCGCTGGAGCGGTAGTCGCCGGGTCTGTCGTTGGAGCCGAAGAAGTCGAGGAGCGGATCGTGGAGGCGGGTCTTGTGCGCGCCGATGACGACGGGATCGACCCGCGAGAAAGTGCCGAGCCCGCGTTCGCCGAGACGGCGGAAAGGCTTGCCGGGAAGCTCGAATGGATCGGGATTTCCTAGCTCGGCGATGCGGGTGCCGCCTTTTTCGAAAATACGGAACAGGTTGCCGGGCTGGCCGACGTTGAATCGCGGGAGGGGAAAAATTTCATCCACTATGCCCATCGTTTTTTGCATCTCCGGAGTGACTTTCACCGGGCTTTTCAGGGCGAGGGCGGCTCCGTTGGCCCCGTGTGCCTGGCCGAAGATGGAGTCTTTCAGCGGGTATGCGCCGTTGTTGTAGGCTGCGGCACCCCAGAGCATCGCGCCGTGGCGCATCATGCTGTGGCCCACGTGGTCCACGGATTCCGCGTGACAGTCCCCGCAGGTTTTTTTCGCGACCCGGAGATCGCCGGGGTTCACGAACTGGATGAACTCCGGGGATTCGTGGTTGAGGAGGACGTTGCTGCCGCTGGGGTTGGCGGAGCTTTCAAAGAAAACGGGGTTGCGCGGCTCCGGGTGCGCCTGGCGCATGGTCAGGCCGGGGCTGGCGTTTCCACCGTGGCAATCCGTGCAACCCAGCCGGACGTATTCGCTTTCGTGGGGATCCACCGAGTTCTCATGGCAGTCGATACAGCCACGGCTTTTTTTCAAAACCGCTGCCTTCGACTGATCGAATTTGTTCGCCTCCGGGATGGCCGCACTTATGGCACCGGATTCCCTGACCGCGATGGGCGGGCCGAAAAGATTTCCGTTTCCGGAGGAGGATGCCTCCTGGGAATAGACCGGAAAGGCCATTCCGCCTGCGACCAGCGCGCATGCGGTGCGGATTGAATTTGTGAAAATGATGGCCATTAGAAAGTGAGTGTTGCGGAGAAAAATGCGCTGTAGAGCACGTCGGGCGCTTCCTCCGGGTCTATGGGGGAAAACCCGGGAACGCCAGGTGAAGTGGTGCGGTAGATATCCTTGAATCCCGCTCCGGGAAAAAGCATGCCGAGTCCCGCGATGAGCCTGACATTGTCCGTAAGAAACGGTCTGTATTGTACACCGAAGCTGAGATCCCAGCCAATTTCCCGGTCGATTTCGTCCGTGACAAGAGCCGATGAGAGGGTGTCCGTGTCCATGAACATCAGATAGTTCAGGTTAGCGAAAGCGCGCACTTTCGGAGTCAGCTCCCATTCTTCGCCAATGCCAACGATGAAGATGCCGGGGTTTACGAAACTCGACTGCCCGAGAAATTTGTTGGAGCTGAGATCCGGGATCAGGCTGAGGCGCTGCTTGAGGGCTACGCCGGTTCCTCCCAGGTTGAAGCCCTGCCTCTGCCAGTAGCTCGCGGGGCCGCCGATCAAGTTCGGGTTGTCAACAATCGCGTCCCAGCCCGTGGCCTTGTTATCGGTGGCATCGTCGTCACCGGATGCGTAAAAAAGCGTGAGCTTGTGCCGCATCCAGTCGGTATCCACGGAAAGCTCCAGCGCGGCCATCCATGCGCTGATGTCCACCTCGCGTCCGGCGACGCCGTTCAGATCGTCGGTTCCGAAAACGTGGTAAAGCGAGTGGCTGATGTTCGCGCGCCCGATATGCCCTTCCCCGTTCCAGCCTATGTAATATGCCTCGAGATCGTGCGGAGCCACGGTGCCGATGGGCGCGGGGCGGACGATGTTTCCCGCGCTGTCATAGATCAGCCCGCTGTCGGTGCCGTTGTCCCAGTTTGCGAGGAAATTGAGCTGCGCGGTGTATCCTTCGAAAAGGAAATCCTGGTAGTAAACATTCGCGACGAACACGTTCTGGTTCCTGTCGTCAAAAGTATTCAGCTCGGAGAACGACTCTTTTTCGAACAGATCAAAGAACGCGATATTGTACTGGAGGCGGTTTTTCAGGAGGTTTCCCGTGAACCTGTAGCCCCAGTTCGCATCGAAAAACACGTGGCCGCGGAAGTCCGCGTTGAAGATCTGCGTTCCCACCCTGAGCGCGGCAAAGTCATAGTTTTCGGAAAGGTCGAGAAGGTGGGCTTCGAAGAAAAACTGTTGGAGACCAACCTGTTGTTCGTAACGCTCGGTTGCCCTTGTATTGGTAAAATCGGAATTGGCTACTCCGGTATTGGGAACAACGGATGGGATCGCAGCAGCATTGGCAGCAGGAGGATTGTTGGGGGCTACGTTGGCAGGCGCGATATTGGTAGGCGCGATATTGGTTGGGGTAGCAAAAGCCGGACTGAAAAGCAGATCGAGAAAGGCATTGATATCGCCCGGGTTCACGGCACCGGGATTGTCAGCGAAACTGATTGCCGGAGCCGCAACCATCCCCATGCCCCCACTGACGGGGGCGACGGGAACCACAGGCCCCGCTCCGGAGCCAAAGAAGTCGGGGGCGACCGCCGTCTCGACTTCGAGACCGCGGGGGTCGGGTGAGACAACCGTGGTCTCATAGCCGTAGATGTAGTTGGTATTTACCACAGGGTTGATGCGAAACAGCCATTCCACGGGTTTGAAGGAAGTTTCCCCTCTGAAAATATCCACCACCACCCCGGTATTCGAGACGATGATGCCCTGATCGCCTCTGCCGTAGAATTCCGCGTTTCCCGCACGGGCCGTGCTGATTCCTGCGGGCAACGGAATCTCATGTATTTCCACATCGGTGATATTCTGCAGAGTCAGCGAGACGAAAATATCCGATCCGATGACAGGCACATCACCTTTATAAATACTCTGGTAGTAGGGATGCCACAGATACGGGGTCGGGCGCTCGTAAGGGGTTTCCGCGAGATCATCATCAAGATAGCGCTCCCAAATACCGGTGGGGATGCGGTAGCGGTCTTCGATGGAAGTGGTGTTCGGCGCGTCCTCCACATGCTCGTGGTGTTCGGCGTGCCAGTGCTCGAAAATGCGCTCCTCATACCGGACACCTCTTCTCGGCAGCAGAAGCGGACCACTGATATCCGCCTCGTACCGGTCTATGGCTCCACCGCCGACAAACTCCGCCTCCAGCCTCCGCTGCGTGACACCCTGGCGGGGGAGCCGCAAGTGATCCGGGATGTCCGGGACGAACGAGGGAAACTTCTCCGGCACCGCCGCGTCCCGGCTGAAAAAACGGTCGTTGCCGCCAATCGGATCGTCCGAGAAAAAGGGATTGGCTCCCGGTGCTTCCACCTCCGCGCCAGCGACGCCTCCGGATCCTGCGGGTTGTGGTGCGGTGCCCGCTCCCATGCCGGGATCCGGATTGAACTCGGAAGGAGGCAGCGGGGCTTCTTCCGTGACGATCGTCTCCTCGGAAATATCAAGAATGGGCGGCAGTGGATCCAAAGCGGGGTTCAAGCTGGGATCCGGGGAAAAGTCTCCCGGGCCTTGCGGAACAAATTCCGCAAGTTCTTGCTGCGCGGTAAGGCGGTCGGGCCGCTCTTCCCCGTTTGCCAGATCCCATTCAGGAGTCCGCTCGTGGGGAGGATGGTAGCAGGTCGTCAGCAGAACGGTGCCACACATGAAAATGGAGCGTCCTCCCGTTCTGAAAAATCCAGCCATCATTACCTGCGGTGTTACCTATTCGGCCTCCGGGTTGGATGTTGCCAGTTGGTCGAGCTTCTTCACGAAAGCTTCCGCGGAATCCGCGTCAAAACCCTTGGGGGGAGCCGCCGCATCGAACAGCTCGTCCAGGAAATCCCTTTTCACCATCACCTCCGCGCCTTGCGGGGCAAGGGACTGGTTCAGCCTGTCTATCGCCAGCGCCAACCGCTCGGAATAGTATCCGACCGCCCAACTGCGGAACTCCTCATCCACTGTACCGAACGCACCTTCTTCATATGCAGCGCGATTGGTCAGAAGCTTTCGCAGGATAGTCCGGCTCCGGTCGTCCCCCATTTCGGAGCTGGAAATTTTCTTCGCGAAATCATCCGCCGCCCTGACCGTATCGCGGCGGGAATCATCCCATCCCGTGCCGGTCGCATTCAGCAATGCACCTATCGCCCTGACCTCCGCATCCCTGCGGCCGCCTGGTTCACGACTGGCTTGTGCCGCCGCCTCACGCAACGCAACCGCCTGCCCGACCAACCAGGTTTTCGTATGGGAGAAATCCTCTTCCTCCCGCCAGTGCTTCGGCTCTGCGACAAGCAATCCGTCCAGCTCGAAAACCAGCGGCGGGTGGTTCACCTCGACAAGTTCATCGCTCAGATTCTGGTGGCAGGCCACACAGTTGTTCGCCCGCTCGTAGGCGCTTCCCAGATTCCGCATTCCCAGTTTTGTAAGGGCGTCTTTCGGATAACCCGGGCGGGTATGGGAAAGTATCCAGTTTTCCGCAGGCAGCCATGGCAGCTCGCACAGGAAACACCCTTGTCCAGCCCGTGGGGATCGGCGCTGGCGGCCAGCTTCGCCCCGTCCACATCCCGCATCGGTGAGTGGCAGGTGGTGCAGCTTTTCGATTCCGTCGCGTCTTCAAGTTTCAGCTCACCCGCCATCGCCCGCGAGCGCCCGTTGGCCAGTGTCGCGGACGCGTTGAAATGCGGGTCGTAAGTCTTCCAGATATTAAAAGCCCCGCGATCCGGACCAGCCCCCCCGTGGCAACCACTGGTCATGCAAGTCCTTGATCCGAGCACCCTCGACGTATCGAGCGGATCTGCCAATCCGACCTGTGCTGCGCAAGCTGACAGAAGAACAGCTAACGATAGATGATCTATCCTCATTCGGCGTAGTTTCTAGATTTCCGGTGGCTCTCTGGCAAGCCAATTATACGCGTGATTACATTGTAACTGGAATTCGCAATCGAAGTAGTGGCTTGACTGAATCCGCCGGATTTGTTTCCTAGATCCCATAGTTTTTATCTTTCCTTCCTCTTCCGCAAATTCCTTTCATCAACAGTGCCTGCACCGTGAACTACCAGATCTTACTAAACTCGGCCCTGGGCAGCCCCTTTCTCACAATCGGGCTGGGAGGCGGCGTCGTCATGCTGGGCTACGTCGCCACACAGTGGTGGACGGTCGCAGCCAGGCACGCCTTCGAGGCCAGGCGCAACCGGCTCGAACTCGATGCCCTGAACAAAAACATCCAGGTGCTCAACCTGAAAGCACAGGCCGCACCGGAAGTCGCCTGGAACGGATACAGGAAGTTTTCCGTTTCGAAAAAAGTGGAAGAGTGTGAGGACACCTATTCCTTTTACCTCAAGCCCCACAATGGAAAACCGCTGCCCCAGTTCAAGCCGGGGCAGTATCTCACTTTCGAGGTGAAATTTCCCAACGAGCCGAAACCCCAGGTGCGCTGCTACTCCCTCTCTGACGGCTCCATCAGCGATGACCACTACCGGGTAACGATCAAGCGCTTCATTCGCAACGACGGCACACCCGGTGCGATCTCCAACCATTTCGCCGACAAGGTTGACGTTGGCGACATTCTCGATGTCAAGGCACCCAGCGGAAAATTCTTCCTCGATGTGGAAGTGGAGCGCCCCGTGGTTCTTATTTCCGGAGGCATCGGCATCACTCCCATGCTGGCCATGGCCCGCGTCCTCACCCATATCGGGGACAAAAGGGAAATATACTTTTTCTTTGGCTGCCGGAACAGCGTTGATCATATGTTCCGAGATGAAGTCCTTGAGCTTCAGGAGAAGAATCCTAACATGCGGATGCATATATGTTATAGCCGCCCGTTGGAAGGCGATGTCCTGGGCGAAGCATATAATCACCACAGCCGCGTTTCAGTCGATCTGATGAAGGAAATCCTCCCTTCCAGCAACTACGAATACTACCTGTGCGGCCCGGCCGTTCATGGACAGCCTCGTAAACGGACTGTATGAATGGGGCGTCCCAAAAAAGGACGTGAAATTCGAGGCATTCGGCCCCGCCACCGTCAGCACCGGCCCAAAGAACCGGCTGCCAAGACCGGAGGCGCGGATCAGGCGGCGATTGAGATCGAATTCGCCCGCACCGGCAAAAAGATTTTCTGGGATCCGGCAGTTGCAAACCTCCTTGATTTTGCGGAAGCAAACGGGATTACCACCATCGATCCCGGCTGCCGGTCCGGTAGTTGCGGGGCTTGCCTGGTGGCCATCAAGGAAGGCGATGTCGAATATGTTGGCGAGCCCGGGGACGAACCGGAAGAAGGCAGTTGCCTTACCTGCATTTGCCGCCCCAAAGGGAAAATGGTAATCGACGCCTGAAGCGCTTTTTATGGCAACTCCCGGAACAACACTAGAAAGCCTCACCCGCAAGGCCGCCAGACCCAAGCGCTGGGACGATCCGCTCGATCCGGATATGAGCGAGGAAATGCTCGATATGCTGATGGCGGAGGAACCCTTCGCAAGCATGGATGTCGGGGCGTTTCCCTCAAGCATGCCACTTAGGGAAATCCTAAGAGCCGATTCGGCGATTCGTAGATATGATGCCGGCGAGATTGTTTTACGTAAGGACGACTACGGAACATCCGCCTTTCTTGTATTGGAAGGTGAAGTGGAGGTACTGTTGCGCCCGGAAATCAACCCTGAACTTTTAGGTCGCTCAAAAAGCGTTAAGAAAAGTTTCTTCGGGCGATTCGCACAACTGTGGAGCAACAATCCCGAACCGGAAGGCTGGGGCAACCGGTCTCCTCGGGCAAAGGACAGGATCAGAACCTCCAACAACAACCAACGCAGTTCGGTTTATCTTCAGGACTATCCGAAGACGGTAACGGGAGTCGAAACCGCAGCTCTGGGCAAAGGCTCGCTCTTCGGGGAAATTTCCGCACTCAGCCGCATGCCCCGCACCGCGACGGTCATCGCGTCCGCCAAAAAGGCTATCGTGCTGGAGTTCAGTTGGGAGGGTCTGCGGGACATCATGCGCTATGATGCGGCGCTAAAAAACCAGATCGACAAAATCTACCGGGAGAACTCGCTGAAAAGTTTCCTAATGAACCACGAGCTCTTCAGCCACCTGGACGAGTCCCAGTTCGAAGATCTCTGCGACGAGGCGAAACTGGAAACCTACGGGGATTACAACTGGTCCGGTGCCTACAAGAAACTGGCAAAGGACGGCGATCCCACGACCAATGCCAGCGAACCCCTGATCGCGAAAGAAGGTGAATACAGCAACGGCATTTACATGATACGAGCTGGCTTCTGCCGGGTCAGCCAGAAACACGGAAGCGGCGAACGAACCCTGAACTACATCGGAGGAGGCGGAATGTTCGGCTACGGTGCGATTGCCAGTCATTTTAAAAATCCCGGGGAGGACGCGGTATATCAGTATACTCTCCGTTCGCTAGGATATGCCCATTTAATTTTCATTCCAACTCCCGCTCTGGAGAAATACGCGAACCGCTTCCTCCTCGATGTCGAGTTCTCATCCGACCCGGCACCGGAAGCCGGTGAAACAACAGACCCCGAAGACATTCCTCCGACGAATATCATGGAGTTCATGGGTGAGCACCGTTTTTTCAACGGCACCCGGTCTATGGTCATCGATATGGATCTCTGCACCCGCTGCGACGATTGCGTGCGCGCCTGCTCCTCCGCACACGATGGCAACCCGCGTTTCCTCCGCCACGGCCCCATCATCGAGAACATCATGGTCGCGAACGCCTGTATGCATTGCGTCGATCCCGTCTGCATGATCGGTTGCCCCACCGGCGCGATCCACCGCACCAGCTTCGGCGGCGAGGTCGTCATCAACCCGGCCACCTGCATCGGCTGCACCATGTGTGCCACGAACTGCCCGTATGATGCCATCCGCATGGTCGAGGTCAGATCCACCAAAGGACAGTTCCTCGTGGACGATGAACAGAAACCGATTTTGAAAGCCACCAAGTGCGACCTCTGCGTCGAGCAAAAGGGCGGCCCCGCCTGCCAAAACGCCTGCCCGCACGATGCCCTCCACCGCACCGATCTCACCAATGTAACCTCGCTCGCCAAGTGGCTGAACAGAAGATGAGATCCGCTAGAAAAATTTCCGGCGGTTTACTGCTGACCTTACTTGCCTCCATTGCACTGGTGGCTGCCTGGTGTGTTTTAGCCCCCGCATTCCCGCGTCACGCTTACCTTAGCGGGTGGGTGCTTTTCGCGCTGATGCTCATCCTCACATTTTACAATCTCAGGAAAAAAGTTCCCTTCCTCAATATTGGCACCTCAAAATTCTGGCTCAGGCTTCACATCTGTCTGGGAATTTTCTCAGGCGTGCTGTTCTTCGTCCACATCGGCTGGTCATGGCCCATAGGGACTTTCCGCCAGCTTTTCGCCGTGTGCTACCTGGTTGTATTTTTCTCCGGCCTGCTCGGTTGGTGGATGAGCCGGGCTTTCCCGAAAATGCTCACCGTCGCCGGATATGAAACCCCTTTCGACCGGATTCCTCACGCCCGAGCCGCCCTCCGGAAAGATGCGGAAGCGCTGGTGCTCACCGGCGTTGACGGGCAGACCTCCCCCATCATCGCGAAATTTTATTCCGAGAAGCTGGGAATGTTTTTCACCAAGCCGTGCAACTGGTGGTCCCACGTCCGCCGCTCCCGCGCCCCGCAGGCAACCCACGCTTCCCAGTTCGACGAAGTGCAACGGTATGTCAAAAAAGGCGAGCGCGAACTCCTCGAAAGCCTGCGCGAACTCGTCGCCCAAAAGCACCTGCTCGACTACCAGTATTCCCTCCAGCTCGCCCTCCGGCTCTGGCTCTTTATCCACATTCCGCTCAGCTACTCGCTGCTCATCCTCAGCGTGCTGCACATCATCCTCGTTTATTCCTTCTCCGGTGCCGCCCCATGAAAACGAACCAGCAGTCATCGCATTTTTCGACGGATGATTATGTCCGCCCAAACCTTGATTGGGATTGTGGAAACCTCTGCAAAGGCTGCCCTTGCCGCATCGGCCCCTCCCCGAAAGGAAAGTGCCGGGCCACCTTCGAGTGCCAGCCTTTCCTCCAGGTAAAGGAAGGCGAAACCAAAGGCCACTGGACATGCACCCGCCCGAAATCCGGCGGCGGAAAATGCGAGAACGGCCCGCTCCCGGACGGCACCTGCTGCAATGCCATCCCCAAATGCCAGCCCCGCCGGACCCTGCGCAACATCCGCAAGCGCGTGGTCATTTTCACCGTCATCGCCACCTTCCTGGTTCTTTTCGTAGGCATCAGCAGAGACGCCCGCGATAAATTCACCAACCCCGGCCCCATCTCCAGCGTCCACGCCAGCGATCACTTCGCGGAAGTCCACAGGGGAATGTCCGGCAATGCCAGTAGCTGCGCCGCCTGTCATGAAAGCGCCCGCGATGGGGTCGAGTCCTGGCACTCCAAGGCTTTCGACGCATTCCAGCACGGCCTCACTCCCGCCGATCTCATCAGCCGCGGCCCGCTCGCCACAAACGAGATGGATAAAAGCTGCCTCGCATGCCACGTAGGGAAAAATTTCCACCAGCCCAACATGGCCGCGGACTACGCCTGCTCCGAGTGCCACAAAGAGCACCAGGGCAGTGGATTCATGCCGGAAGTTTCCAGCACCTACTGCACCTCCTGCCACGGTTCCGAGGAAATCATGGCCGCATCCCGCAACCTCGCCGGCAGGGTCAACCCACACGACTTCCCCTCCTTCCTCGCAAATTCCGATCTGAAAATCCAAGCCCGCGAGCGCCCCGAAGGAGGCTACACCGATGTCATCACCGCCTTCCACACCGACCACCCGGAATTCCGCATGCTGCGCGACAGGGTGGAGGACAAAAACACCCTCAAGTTTAACCACGAAGTCCACCTCAATACAGGCGACATGCCGAGAGCGCTTAGCTGCATCGACTGCCATGAGCAGGACAGCCGTGGCGAATACCAGCGCCCCATCACCTACCAGAAGCATTGCATCGAGTGCCACACCCTCCAGTTCGATCCCGAAACAACCGCCGAAGGCGACAAGCCCGGGATACAGCTTCCACACGGCGATCCCTACTACGTCCGCTCCTTCCTCCGCAGCCTCAACATCCAGTACGAAGAATACGCCCGCGCCCACGAAGGCATCACCGGTCGCGCCGAACTGGGCGAGTATGTCCGGGAGAAAAGGAAGGGTATAGAGGAACTCTACGAGTCCGGGGAAAACCTGGAGCACGCCGTCTTTTTCGCAGACATGAAAGGCGCAACCCCGCGCGGCATCAGCGCACCCTTCGCAGGCTGCGCCACCTGCCATGACGTCGCGGAGGCCAAAGGCGACAACGCCACCCCCCTCATCGCGGACGTCTCCATCCCCGACCGCTGGCTGACCATCGGAAAATTCGACCACTCCCTCCACCAGAAGGGTCTGACCTGCCTCGACTGCCACAACGTCCTGGACAGCAAACTCACCAGCGATCTGAACCTCCCTTCCATCAAATCCTGCGTCGATTGCCATAGCCCCAAGGGCGGGATTGACCACCGTTGCACCACATGCCACGCCTATCACAACGATTCTCCGCCAATCGCTTTCCCGGACGCCCCCTCCCCTCCCGATTCCGAAACGGAAGAATGAGAATTCGTTACCCAGCCACCTTACTAATTCCGCGCAACATTAAAACTTGTGAACAGGAATTTTCTCTGGCGTCAGACGACTCCCAACCCCAAGGGGGTTACGGATTCAAGCCCAGGGTTGCCGGAGTGAAACGGAGGTTACCCTGGGATCGTATTTACAAGATCTTCCAACCCCAATCGGGGTTGTGTCCAAGCCCTTCCCTCCCCCGCACACGGACGCAACACCTTCGGCGTTGTGGATGTTCGGGCGCAATACTAGCTGCCATCTGCATCGCCCTCCCTTCCTGCTCCGAGGATAAAATGCCGACCTACCGGGTCGCCTCCGATGAGGAAACTCCCGCACAACAGCAGGAGCCTGAAATCCGCCAACCGCTTCGCTGGAAAGCTCCCGAAGATTGGAAGGTCGAAACTCCCGGCCAATTCCAGGCCGCCCTCTATCGCCTCGCATCCGGCTCCAGCGTTTCCATCTCGAAATTTCCCGGAGACGCCGGCGGCATCCCCGCAAACGTAAACCGCTGGAGAAAACAAATCGGCCTGGAGCCAACCGAACAACCCGGAGGCGACATCATCGCCCTCGAAGCCGGCGACTCCCGCGCAAAATGGTTCGAGCTCAGTGGGGAAACGGAAAGCATCCTCGCCGCAATCATCCCCGTCGGAGAAGATACCTGGTTTTTCAAACTCAGCTCCGCGAACGACGCCCTCGAAGCAGGCCGCCCCGGATTTATCTCCCTCCTGAAAAGCATAGAGATCGGCAACAAACCCGAAGCTCTCGAAACACCCGGTATCAACCTCGAAGTCCCCGAGGGCTGGGAAAAAATTCCGTCTGAAGGGATGCGCGTCGCCAGCTTCCGCATCCCTTCCACCATTGCGGAAAACGGAATCGACGGCGACGTCTCCGTCATCCCCCTCCAGGGCGACGGCGGCACCGATCTCGAAAACGTAAACCGCTGGCGCGCCCAACTCCGCCTCCCGCCTTTGGAATCCGCCTCCGATCCAGCCATTGGCGAAACGAAAACAGCTCAATCCGGCCCCTACCTCCTCACCCACATGGTCAGCAAGGAAACCCTCTTCAGCGCAGACCGCCACGGAGCCATCAGCACCGCCATCCTCAGAAAAGGCAACTTCACCTGGTTCTTCAAAATCGCCGGCGAAGCCGAAATGATCCGCGCCAACCGCGAGAAATTCGAATCCTTCGTCCGCACCGCCATTCCGACCCGACCGTAGCTGCCCCGTCCCGGGGCAGGCCGTGGTAGCTGCGTCCCGCAGCCACCCGGCTACTAGGAAAGTAGTAGCTGGGGCATCCTGCCCCAGTCCGTTCGCGGGGATTCCAGCCCCACGTCAACACTCGCCTCACCTCCGCAAAAACTTCTCCTCCTGCGGCACCTCCGCCGCTGTCGCACGCTCCACCTCCAGCACTGCACGCAGAGTTCCGTTTTCCTCCGGGAAAGTCATTGTCCCGGCCACTTTCACCCACCCGTTCTCCGGCAGCAGCGGCGGTTCCGTCCCGAACTCAAGGACGATGGGGATGGCACGGGAGTCCGCCACGCAGCAGGTCATGAACATCCGGTAAAGCCTCATCCTGGTGCCGCTCTCATTGTTCGCCTTTTCCTCAACGATGCGCCCTTCCGTCTCCACCTTCAGCCCGGATATGAGGTTCTGAAGTTCCCGGTCCCCGGTCGCGAAAAACAGCTCCATGAGGCTGAACTCAAGGAAGCCGTCCGCAGTTTTCCGGTGACCTTTCTCAATCTCTTCCAAGGTCAGGGGAGGAAGCGCCGAGGCCAGGAATGGCGAGTTCGATGCCTCCACATCATCATACAGGCCTTTTCTCGCGAGGGTAGATTGGGAGAAGCCGTCCTTGGTCCATGCGGTCGAAAAGGCAATCGGAAGAGCCATCAGAAGCAGCGCCGCCCAAGGGTTCATATCCCCGCCCTCGTGGTCGTGCTCCTCCCCGTGATCGTGGCCGCAATCCGCTTTCTGAAATGCGGTGAGTAAATTGAAAAGACCCATCACAGCAAGCCCCAACCCACCCGCCAGCGCGATAGGGCGGAAATCCGGAGCCAGGTATTTCACAATCCGACCCGAGCCGTAAAAATACAGAATACAGCCCGCCCAGAGCAGCACTGCCAGCGAAAACAAAATCCTGCGGAGTTCCGGTTTCATGGCATCACCGCCTTTCCTATCCATATTTCCCACGCCACCGCCACCAGCCATATCACCACGAACAGCGAAAGCGAAAGGCCGAGGATGAACTTCCTCCGCAACACCGTCTGATAGAGAAAAATCAGTTTCACATCCAGCATCGGCCCGAAGACGAGGAAGGCCAGTTTCGCCCCCCAGGTAAACTTCGCCAGAGTCGCCGCGATAAATGCATCCGACGTGCTGCAAAGGCTCAGGATAAACGCCAGCGCCATCAGCGCCGCAGGTGCCGCAAGTGGATCCCCGGCCAGGCTGTCCAGCCACACCGCGCCGGGCGCGATCCCGGTATTGAACAGCGCGGTGATCGCCACACCGATGGTAAAATACACGCCCACATCCACGAAATCCTTCTGCGCCGAACGCATCGCGGCAGTCACCCGGTTCGCATCGTGGTGGTGGTGCTCATGCCCGTGGTCGTGATGATGCTCATCGTGCGAATGGTCGTGCCCGCAGCACCCCTCGTGATCGTGGTGATGCTCTTCCTGTTTCTCCGCCTCGATCCGATCCGCCAGCGATTTCCTCAAAACCTTTCTTAACGAAATCCTAGCCACCACCAGCCCCACGCCCACCGCCACAAGATACCCCAGCAGCATGCGCCCGCCCGTCATCATCCACGGTGCCTGCCCTTGGAACGCCTTCCACGTACTCAGCGCCGTGATCGGGTTCACGATGGGAGCCGCCAACATGTAGGTCAGCGCGCAACTCATCGGCAGCCCTTTCCCCACCAACCGCCGGATCACCGGCACCACCGCACATTCGCACACCGGGAAAACCGAACCCAGCAAGCCCGCCACCATCACCGCCAGAGTCTTGTTCTTCGGAAGGAACCGATCCATCGCCCCTTTCGGCAGATAGATGTCGATAAACCCGCTCACCAGCGTGCCCAAAAGAATGAACGGAGCACCCTCAAAGAGGATACTCAGAAACGCCAAAGCGAAATCCTGACGCGCGTCACCATTCATCGCCGCAAAGCAAACCCGACCCCGCCCCACCTGACAACCAAATCCCCACGGAAAAAAATCTCAAATCTCAAATCTCAAATCTCAAGATGCGTAAGATTTGTGCTTATCCATCTTCCACAAGGAATGCTATCCGCGCACATCCGCGTTCATTTGCGGAAAGATTTAGTTTTCCAGTTCCGCTATCTCCGTTTCACTTCGATTGTGGTTCCTCGTACCCAAAACCCATGATTCGTTGGATTAGTAAGATTCGTGGTTCATTCCTCTTCCACAAGAATCCGTTCCGTGTATTCCGTGGTTTCCTAATCTTCCCCCATCTCCGGGATCTTATTCCCCGGCGCAATCACCCCGCCCTCCCACACCGGCACCCCGTCCTTATACTCCAGAATCCGGTGCGCGCTGCCCGGAGCATGCGGAGCCTGATACGCAGGAATCCACCTCCGCAGCCGCTCCATCTCCTTCGCATACGAGACCCCGCCCGCCAGATTCTCGAACTCATTCGGATCCTTCTCCAGATCGTAAAGCTCCTCCGCCCCATCCACGTAGCGGATGTATCTCCACCTCCCGTCCCGCACCGAGTTGTTCCCCGGATTGTGATTCGTAATCGCCGGCCACTCACGCCCCGCCCCCGCATCCGCGAGCTGCGGCACCAGCGAGTGCCCCTCCAGTTGCCCCGGCTTCTCCAGCCCCGCCAGATCGCACAGAGTCGGGAAAACATCCAGCAGCTCCACCGGCTGCGCGCACTCCCCTTTTCCGGAAACCCCCGCTCCCGCGAAAATCAGAGGCACCCGCGTCGATTCCTCCCAAAGCGTATTCTTCCCCGTGATCTCCTTCTCCCCCAGATGGAATCCATGATCCGACCACAGCACAATCACCGTGTCCTCCGCATGACCACTCTCCTCCAGCGCATCCAGCACCCTCCCCAACTGCGCATCCACGAAAGTGATGCACGCCAGATAAGACCTCACCAGATTCTTCCACTCATCCTCCTCCTTGAGGAAAAGCAACCGAGGCTCCGGCAACTTCCAATGCAGCCACCACGAGGAACGCGGCGTATCCTTCCTGTCATCCTCCCGCACCTCCGGCAGCCTCAGCGTCTCCAGCGGATACATATCCATCCACTCCTCCGTCGCGAAACACGGCACGTGCGGAAGGAAAAAACCCGCCGCCAGGAAAAACGGCTTCCCTTCCGGCATATCCCCCAGCCGTTCCGCCGCCCAGCTCGCGATCTTGTAATCCCCCTTCTCCTCATCCTTGTGCGGGAAAAGCCCCCAGTCCACCAGCGGATGATCCACCGGCGTATCCACCAGCTTCTTTTCGGGAAACGGCTTCCCGGTCGCCGGAGGCCCGATCTCATCCCACTCCGGATCCCCCTTCTTCCTCCCGTATCCCCCATGGAAAATCTTCCCCCCCGTCAGCGTGTGATATCCACTCTCCCGGAAAGCCTGCGGCAGCGTCTTCAACTCCGCCAACCCCGGCACATCCCGGAACCAAGGCCCCAACCCATACACCCCCGTCGTAGAAGGCCGCACCCCCGTCAGCAAACTCGTTCGAGAAGGATTACAAAGCGGACTCTGGCAATGCGCGTTCGTAAAAGTAACCCCCCGCGCCGCCAGCCTGTCCATATTCGGAGTCTTCACCTGCACATGCCCCCCCAGCGGCCCCACCCAATCGTTCAGATCATCGATGGCGATGAACAGCACGTTCGGACGCGCACCCGTTGGCTCCGCCCCCATGGAAAGCGAATGAAGAAACAACAGCGGCAGGAGAATCAGATAGCGCATCCCGCGAGGCTAGCCCCCGACATCCCCGCGTCGATTGAAAAGCTGCCACGTCGTGAAAGCCGGGAAGAAAGGATCCCTGGAGTCCAAATTCTGCGGTGCCTGGGAAAAAACACCGGTTAGGTCACACCTGCGGGAGAAGTCTGACCCTGGAGCTACCAGCCCAGCACCTCGATAATGGAAAGGAGGCCACCGGCACCGACCGGGATCATCACGGCACGCAGGACCGGGTTTGAGAAAAAGGAGGAAAACACCCCGTCCTCCACGGAACCCATGTCCGTATCTGGGAAGGGGTTGTTTGCCCGCTTCCGGATCCCGGCGAGGCCGAGTTCATCCTGGATCTCCGCCTTGAGCCTCCGGGCGCGGTAGCTGACGATAGAATCGAACAGGATCAGCACACCGACTACCCACACGACCGCGCAAACGATTGGCGGCGGCATGGTCCAGTTGTCCAGGGCGGAGGAACGGGAAAGTATCAGGATGAAAATCACCAGGCATGGAAACAGGGGCAGCCGGCCGGTTCCCGCAGTATAGGTTTCCACAAGCCGCAATGGAATCTCCGCGTCGGATGCGTCCCTGATCTCCTTGCGATCCAAAGCCCGGACGGTCGGGAGGATCAATGCATTAAGACAGAAGATGTTGCTCAGAACCGCGAATGCGGTGAGCAGGTACATGAACACGAGATTCCCGTATAGCACGATCATGTCAACGGTGATGGCGGCCTGGCCTCGTATCGGCACGGGCGGCTTTCCCATGAAGAAGAAGAACATCGCCGCGAAGATAAAGAGGCAGAGCGTCATTCCGATCAGGCATGACGGGCGATCCAGGCAGCGCTGCCAGAACCTCGCCTTGCTGCGGTCATTGCCTATGGCGCTCAGGATTTCCCTTAAAATGGGAGATGACTCCGGGGGAATGCGGAGTATTTTTCCATCGGGTGCCAGTATCCGGCTCACCCTGCCCGCGTTCCGGAATACCGGTGCCGTGACCCCGTTGTCCGGAACGGGCGGCCCGATCTCCCGTCCCTCCGGCCTGAGGCCAAGGATTTCCCTCGCCTTGTTCAGGGCTCCCCGCGCGTCACGCACTGCCAGGAGACAATAGTAGCCGGCGAGGGCGATGCCAATGAAGCGCAGGATCTCGCTGGGCCACGCGCTGACCGAGTCCCACAAACCGAAGGGTTCCTGACCCGGCTTGTCATGATGGTATCTTACAACCTCGGCGATAAGAAACATTCCGGAAAACGCGCAGATGATCAGGATCCAGTAGCTGCCCCTGCGCCAGCCCAGTTGCCGCAGCCCGAAGGCCGCTATGCCCAGCGTGCTGGCAAACAGAAGAAACACCCGGGGCAGATCCTCCGCACCTATCCAATAGGCTCCCGCCCAGAGAGCACCGCCCAGCACGACGCAGGAGAGGACGTTTCCGACCCGGCTCACAGGCAGCTTCCCGGGACTCGTAGAGGGGGGTGGCTCCGGATCTGCGGGGCCGGCAGGAAAATGCCACCACCAAAATGTAGCAGACGGCAAGGAACCCGAGGGCGAGGAACAGTGTCCACGCGAAGAGCCGCGGCGGCGGATCACTGTTGGCGCGCACCGCCACCCGCTCTCCGGAAGGCAGCAGGGAAACGGCACCCTTGCTGCCGATCTCGTAAAGATTGGGCTGCCACCCCGCACGGGTGACGGAAATCCCCTGGGTTTCCATCGCCACCAGATCCCGGAACATTCCGATATTGCGGCGGGGTGCCGCTTCACCCCCCGGAAACAAGCTGGAAACCGTTTCCAGCTTGTGCGGCTTGAAACTCACAAGACCATCGTAATTCTCCCTCCAAAGTTTGTGTTTTCCGTAGGCCCGCAGGCTGGCAAGGGTGCTGTGATACACTGCGGTCTGATAGCTGTCACGGAAAGGCATGGTGGATCCGTGTACCTCCGGATGCAGCCGGAGCCCGTAGCTGGAAGCCACCAGAAGGTTGCGCGTGTGGCGCAGGTTCTCTTCTGTCAGGAGGTTGGAATCCAGATCCGTGGTGAAGAATATGACACCCGGCAGCAGCGGGCGCAGAGCCTGGAGGATCACGAGTTTGTCATAGGGATCATTACCGACCACCCCTACCGCGACAACCTCGTCAGCACCGCCCCGAAAGCGCCTCACCAGCGTCCCGGCCAGCGCACGAACCCTGTCGTACTGTTGGGAACCTTCCGGGCGCCAACCCGGTTCCGGTTTCCCGAGAGGAACCGTGCCCATGCCCATTGCCTTGGCCAATTCCTGCAGACCGTCCTCATCATCGCCGTGTTTTTCCTGCCGGGCGGTCTTCGCGGCACCCGGTGCCAGTGCCGTGACCCCGTCCAACCCGCCGAGATAGGAG
Source organism: uncultured Verrucomicrobiae bacterium (assembly GCA_963793435.1). Classification (GTDB taxonomy): domain Bacteria; phylum Verrucomicrobiota; class Verrucomicrobiia; order Verrucomicrobiales; family Akkermansiaceae; genus Luteolibacter. The sequence goes on from CAWCAA010000001.1 coordinate 464,442, forward strand.
AAACGCCGGACGTCGATGAGTTCCCATTGCTTACCATCGTCCGGCTTCTTTCTTTCCCCGTCGATCCGGGCCTGCTCGATGACCTGTTTGCGGAAGCTGTCGGGAAAAGCGTTGCCATAGAACGTGTCGCTCTCAGAGATGAGGACGATCCTTTTTCTCGGATCGGTCAGATCCACGTTCCGGTTCCTCAGCTCCGCCACCAGAGTCCTGGCAAGCGCGTCATCACCCAGGGTCATACGCACCAGTTCCGCGCTGCCCGTACCGTTGTCGGGGGGGAGATGGCCGGATTTCCCGCGCCCGATTCCCTTCTTCTTCGCGTCATAGGCTTCGATCTGCTCCGAAGTCACTGGCGGATAATGGTGGAAAGCCATCCGCCCCGCCCCGTCATCGAAGGAAATACGGTTGAGACCCGCCTGTTCTTCCGGGATGGTTCCCGCCTCCCATCTGGTGAACCACGGTTTGGAAAATTCTTTGGTTTTGTCATCAGGGGAGGCGTCGGGTTTCCGACTTCCGAACTTGTCAGGCCCGGGGTTGTCCGTTTTCTCCGCCAGTTTCCCCAATAGAATGTCCGGTTCGACGGAAGCGTAGGGTGAAAATATCCGGAGCGGTTTGTCCCCGCCCACCGGACTTTTCTGAACGAGGAGTTCCATCAGGGCATCCGAGGATTCCGAGCCGATCACATTGACCGTCAGTTTCCGGGAACGGTCGGCAAACTGCTGACGCAGCTCGTGGATCGTGTGCCGCCAGAGATAGCCAGTGTATGCCGCGCTCGGAGCCGTTTTCAGGAGAGTCTTCCTTTTTTCCCGCATCTTCTGGTTCAGCGCCCCTTTCGCCCACACCATCATCCTTTGCCACGGCCCACCTTCCGGGAAGGCCCAGTAGATTGGCAGCTTGAGACCGACCTCATAAGCCTCCCATTCCTTGCGGGAGAACGAGCGCTTGAGATCGCCCGGGTTTACGTAAACCACGCGGACACGCCCGTATTCACCGCGTGTGATTCTCATGAGCGTCCGGTAGTCATCCCCGTCCTGCGCTTCCCCCCTGCTGCCAGGGCGCAGGAGTGAGAGCCTCGGGGAGCCATCCGGTGTGAACTGATCTGATACCAGTTTTGCAACGGAGGCACCGGCATCGCCTGCGTCCCCCCCGGTTACCGGTTCGGTGCGAGGGAAATCCACGGACTGGTGATTCATCCACTTCGGGTGATCCGGAAGATAGCGCGCCCTCGACATCGCGGCCATGATGGCCTGGCGGATACGGATCCGCTTTTCTATCGCATCCGCCTCGAATCCATCGGGAACCAGAACGGCTATCAGCAGCAGCGGCCTCGTAGGCCGGAACCAGGGGATTATCTTTGGCAACACCGTCTAGTCCGTCGGCCAGCATTTTCGCGATCTTTTTTTTCGAAACGGCCTCCTCCCCGTCACTTTCGGCCACCCTTTCAGGAATTGGTTCTGACGGTGCATCCGGTGCAGCTCCGGGAGAATTTTCCGGCTCCTGGGAATCGCCATCCGTCAGCCGGGACGCGTCACCATCCTCCCCACCATCGGGCGGGGAGGCTTTTTCATCACGAAGCTTCTCTACGATATCCTCGATCGAGCCGTCGGATTCCTCCATCGCTTTCACAAGAAGATCACGGGCATCTTTCTTTCCTTGTTCGGTTCCCAGCGGTCGGGCTGTCTCCTGGGAATCCACGGGTACAGCTTGAAGAGGAGGCGAGGCTCTGGGAATGGCCATGGGAATGGCTCTGGGAATGGCTTCCGCAATAGCGCTCACGATCTCCCCGACTTCCTGATCAAGGTCGGAGGGATCCTCGGCGGGGGGACTCCCGTCCTCCCCATCGTTACTTTCCTCCACATTTTCCTCTTCATCCTTGGACTTTTCCTTCACCTTACCCGTCGTCCCCTCCACCATCAACTTGTCAACCAGGCCGTTGGGAGCCTCATTGGGTATTGGCTCGGCCCTGCCACGGCGTAGCACCGTGAGCGGATCCTCCCAGAGGCGGCTGCGGATCGTGCCAGGGGAAACGACAGTCTGGCTTTGCCCCTTGTGCGCTGGCCGGATGGAGCGCAGGGGTTCGTGCCGGGCGATGATGCCGAAGGAAACCACCAGGAAAATGAAAACGTTCGGGAGCAATACGGTGGGATCAAAGCCTGCTTTTTTCATGGTGATGCGGTGGGTTTCGGGTTGGGGGGCCGCGGGAAGGCGGTTCCCCCGGGAATCCGGTTCCTAGGAAAATGCCGGGAGGTCGATGGAGTTGATGAGGGCGGCGGCGCGGGCGCGGAGCTTTTCGCGGAGGAGGGACTCGCTGCTTGCAAGTATGGCGGGGTCTGCGGCGAGGGTGCGGGTGGCGATGGTGAACTCGATCTCGGTGTCCTTCTTTTTGAAGAAAATGAACTGGAAGCGCTCGGCCACGGCGGTGAAGCGGAGGGCGGCGAGGCGCAGGAGGATGGAACCGCCCTGTTGCTCCACGGTGACGAAGCGGTATTCGCTGTGCTCGAAGCGGCGGCTCTCCCTGTCGAAGAGGGTGATCCAGGGCTTGTCCTCGTCGATTTTCTGGAGCTGGGTGAGGCCGGTAAGAATCAGTGCTCCGGCGGTGGCGGCGGGGCCGAGGGCTGCTGTCAGCAGGGGCAGGACGGCCTTGTGGACGCTTACGCCGGATTTCTCGTAGCTGGTGAAATGGGTGGCTCCGCCGGCGGATACCCATCCGAGCGCGCGCAGGAGCATGTCGTGGCGCTCCACCCAGAGATCCGGGTTCAGCGCGGCGGGATCCGCCTTGGCCGCCTCCTGGGCGTAGAGCAGGGTGTGGGAAACTGCGCTGCGGGTTTCCGGGGGGATGTCCCCGGAAAATGCGAGCATGTTCGAGCCCACGATGAGGCCGTCGGAAACGGGGATGGCACGGGGCGGGGTGGAATCCGTGCTACGCGTGGCGGCGGGTTCCGGACCGATGTCGAGGGTGTTGATGAGGTGGACTTTGACTTGAGAATTCATTATTTGTATTGATCCGATTACTTCTGAAAACGGAGATTCGCTGGAGCCAGTCGGACTCGCCGCCGTTCCTGAAGGCAGTGGTGAATTTGTAGCTGCGAGAGACGCGGGATTCGGGAGTTGCCACCAGAACAAGAGGCTAACACGATATCTGGCACCAAATACTTCGAGTATATCTAATGGCTCCTTGAAAGGTTCAAGTATTCAATTTTAATATTAGTTTAAATCGTTAATCGGATAGTGGTGGAAGTTCGATTTCAATTCCGGAAATAAATGTTTTAAACTTATCTCGCAGAACATCTTCAGTGAATTTTTCGCCATTAAATTCAAGACCGAATCGCTTCCGAAGCTCTCCATTATCCTTGAACTTTGTTTTCAGTTGTTTGGTTATCTCGAACTCACTCCAATGACTCACGCTCTCCTCAGTAACATATATTCCTCCGGTAATTTTATACTTACCAGTAGAAGCATAACTAACAAAAATTATGATACCACGAACTGATTCAAAAACATTTTTATTACTTTCGATCTCATCTTTTCCTTTGATGTATTGCTCAAGATCCTGTGCGATAAAACAGGAGTCGATGGTTAGTCCACTGATTCTGTCTACGTCAGTAATCCCGGCTAGGAATGCTCCTTTCTCGAAAACACAATTGGAGATTGCGGGGGATTGCTCCTTTACCTTAGGCTTATCTCGAGGGACGCCAACGGTTTGCGCGAATATTGCTCCTTTTCCCTTGCAACCATCAAAGTGCGCTCCGCTGAGATCACAGTCGTAAAATTTTATTTCATTGATCTTACTTTTTTTGAACTCGGCACGAGAAAGAGATGAGTATCGACTAAATTGCTCATCCAGATTCACTTTGTTATCCGGCATTTCTGAAACTTCGGTTTTTAATGATTCCTTCGCTGTATCCGCGATCTTCAGACTCATGAATTTCGCTCCTCTAAATATTGATGCTGACAAATCAATATTCTTGAAAACTAGTTCTTTCTCAGCTTTTTCGGCTCTATCAAACTCAGCTTTCCATATATTACTATAATTTAGAATAGCACCTTCGGGGGAGCTTCTTATTGGATCGAAAGTTCTTTCATACAGTGTCATTTCATTAAATTCTGCGCCTTGATAATCATCAAGGGTATTGTCGATACCTTCAAAAATGAGACGAGTGACTACGCCCCCAGAAAACACCGCCCTAGGTAAATTGCAATCGATAAAACTTACATCGACGAATTCAGTTGTGCTATCACCTAAGGAAAAAATGGTATTTTCGAGATCTCCGACTGGCTCATCGGGATTCGGTATTCCTTCGAATCTTGCTTTTTTAAAGAGCGAACCGCTAAAATTTGCATTTTCAATCTTTGATCTTTTGAAGATCGCGTCTGAGAATTCGGATCTTTTGTCTTTTTTATAGTTTTGATTCTTGATTTCCGCGTCTGACATCGCTCTAGCTATTGTGAACTGAGCTCCACGGAGATCTGCAGAAGTGAAATCTGATATGGAATCGAAACTGACACCATTGAAATTGATTGCCCCATAGGGTTGGTCTTTCTGTGATGCAGGGCAAGTGATCGAATCCCAGAGGGAATCTTTGAGGAATTTGGAACGCTCGAAACTGGCTGAACCTAGAAATGCACAGCTGAGATCGGTAACCCCTGAAAATTTGGCTCCGAAAAAATCAGAATTATTCAATGAGAAATTCTTCAGGTTCATTGGAGTATACTCGATATATCCGAGAAATTTGCCATCGAACTTTGTCAAGTTCGAGTCGTCAATATTAACAATCGCGACAGTATCCGGTGGATTGGCGAGGTGAGAAGCCAACACCAGCGCTGCAGCTCTCTCGGTTGGATCTAGGGAGCCAGCTTTTGCAGCTATCTGCTTTGCTATAATGTTATTACCTTGCCTACGTCTAGTTTCGTTGGTTTCTTCGTCATCCCCATCCTTTTTCTTGAGAAGAATGTGGTCAAGTATCGATTTAAGATCTGACACCGCACTTTTGTTGAGTTCCAGTCCCTGGAACTTTCGAAGGTAGGCTGTCCGTTCCTCTGAGGTTGAGCCTGAGTAGAGTGCGACGGTTTCGGTAGAGGCGGAAACTCGTTTGCTCGCTTCTCCGTCTCCTGTGTTCGCTTCGCCGCCCTTAGATTGCAGCACGTAGCCGGAGACTGGTTGGATATATTTGGAAACGACCTCAATTATCTTAAGATCTCCGTTTATCTCTTCGCGCAAGAGTGCAGCTTGGTCTTCAAGATGGTCCTGCCATGTTAGATACAATCCTGCTCCGGCGATGATAAAGGCTAGCAACCCGGCGATTGATTTGTATTTCTCTAGCCAAAGTTCGAATTCATACGCTTTTCCAATTCGTCCTCGACTTGGATCGGGGCGCGAAGATTCAATGTCAGAGTTGCTCTGGGATTCATTCTTTTTACACATTTTATTTATGGTTAGTTTTTTTACTCCTTATAATTCATTTTCCGCTTTGGCAGTGGAAGATTGGAAGGATGGACAATCCGTTGATTGTGGCGACTCGCTCACCAGTCCGCGTTGTGGCCGCGGGTGTCTATGTGGACGAAAGTGTTGTAGGTGCCGATTCCGCCGCGGAAGATTCCGAGGTTGTCCCGGAGATTGCGGGCGGCTGCGGCCCAGTCCTGCGGGCTTCCCTGGGAGCCTTGGAAATCGAGGGCGTTGAAACGCATGTGCTGGCGGGCGGAGACGCCGCCGATGCAGGTGTTGTAGGCGGGGCTGCGGTAGGCGCTGGTGAGGTTGACGGAGTAGCCGAGATCCTGCCGGAGGCGGTCGATGGCGATGGCTGTGTTGAGGATGTTGGTCCAGACGTTGCGTGGCGGAGCGGTGTTTTTCCCGGCGCAGGCACCGGAACTGTTGCTCCCGCCTTTCACGAGGAATTCGCCCGGGGAGAAGTAGCGCAGGCCGAGGCCGGAGATGAAGTCATCGAACTCCTCGCGCAAGTCCCAGACGGAGCGGGTTTGTGGCTGCGGGCCTTCGGTGGATTCATCGGGTTCGCCGATTTCCACGGCGGTGAGTGCGGCGCGGGTGGAGTAGATTTCCAGGATGTCGGTTTGGTTCATGGGTTCGTGTGGTTTCTTTGTTTTCTCAATCAAGGGGGGAGAGGAAGGCGCGGCTACGGCTGTCGGCGGAGGAGTAGAGGCGTGGCTCCTGTTGACTGCGGAAGGCGGCGGGGAAGGCGTTGCGCACGGCGGCCATGAAGCCCTCGTTGGAAAGGCCGGAACCGGTGCCGGCCAGGACTTTCATGACGGTGGAGGTGAAGACTCCCGAGCCGGCGATCTCGCTGGCGAGCTGGTGGGGAAGTGCCGCAGCAAAGAGGCTTTCTTTCGCGGCGGAGTAGGCATCGTCGTCCTCGCTGGTGACGTTCCGTGAACTCCTGCGGCGGGAGCGGGCTCGGAATTCGTTGTGGGCTTCTACAAGCTCCCGATCCGGATGGACGAGCCGGGAGACGGCGCCATCCGGCAGGCCGCGGTCGAGGCTGTTGGCGACGACCCGGGTGTTGGTGCCGGAATGGCAGCAATCCATGAAGAAGTTGATGGCGACTCCCGGAGCAATGTTCCGCACTGCCTCGCGGATCTCGTTGTCGATGATGCAACGGCCGGTGCGGAAATCGTGGCCGCAGAGGGCTTCGTCGAGGCCCCCGTCGTTTTCATCCCTGTCATCGCTCTGGTCGGCGAACTGCGTGCCGTGGCCGGAATACTGTATCGCGAGAACGTCGCCGGGGCGGGTGCCTTCGGTGAGCCGGGCGAAGGCCTCGCGGATGCCATCGTAGGTGGCGGCTTCATCGAGCAGAGGGGTGGCGGAGAATCCTAGCGATTCGAGAGTGGCCTTCCATGCGAGAGCATCGTTGCGGCAGCCGCCGAGCCGGTCGCGGGGTTCCGGGTAGGCATCAATGCCGATGCAGAGGGCACGGCGGCGCGAGCCCGGGCGGACGATGATCCCTGGTGCGGTGAAATCTTTCTCCGCGGGAACGGGGACTTCGGGGGCGGAGGACATGCCGGTGCTGCGGATGGCGTGTTCGGTGAGGATGCCAATGGCGATCTGGGTGTCGCTGGCGGGAAAATCAACAGAAGCCGGGCCAGCGGTGCGGGTATTCTTCGCAGGAAAATTGACAATGTCGTCGTTGTCGAGGATTCGGCGAAGGACGGACTCCATGGTCGGGGCATCGTCATCGAAGTCGCCGTGTTTCCTGGAATTGCTGGAATGGCGGTTGCCTCCTGAGGTGGAAGACCAGACGACTTCCGCATGGCCTGGCACTGGTGGTTCGAAAAGGGCTTTGAGCCTGCTGTCCGAGCGGATGCTTTTCTGAAGGCCGACGATAGGGCAACCGACCTCCGCCTCAAGGCCGTAGTGGATGAGATAGAGCAGGGATTTCTTATAGAGGTGGGCGCAATGGTCGGCGCGCTCGAGTTCGTCCCGCATGGTGTAGCAGGTGAGATGGGTGATGGCTTTTCCGAGATGGGGCATCACGAGGCTCTTGAAGAGATCGGTGCGGATGGCGGGTGCGAGGTGGTGGAGGGTGTGGAAAATGGATTTCCGCCGGCCGTCCAGGCTGACGAAGGCATCCATGAAATGGGCGTGGAAGATGGATCCGGCGCTGTGGCCGACGGCGTGGAGCTCGATCTTTTCCTTAGGGTTGTCCTTGATAAAAGCCACGATGCGCTCGGCGAGGAGCCATGCGCCGCCGGTATTTTCCTCGCTGGAAAGGCGGGCCGCACTCTTCATCCCACCCCAGATGGTGACCCCCTTCACGCTGCGGGCGATGCGCTCGATTGCGGGGTCGGTGGTGTGGTCGGCTACGAAATCGCCTACGCCGCGGGTGCCTCCGAAGATGCCGGTGATTTTCCCCCATATCGAGCCAAACTCCGCCTTGATGAGTCTTCCGAGGGTCTCGCCGAGGCCGGTTTCCCAGATGAAATAAATCGGATAAATCCCGTTTTTCCGCCACCAGGGGATGAGTTTCAGTGCGGCTTCCAGGCAATCCTTTTCGTTCCCGAGACCGCCGTGGGCGTAGAACATGATACGCAACGGACGGCCCGCTTCCCGGGCCTCGTCCAACTCCCTTGGCAAATGCCGGTCGCGGATGGCGTCGAGGTCTTTGAAGCTTGTCGTGAGCGCGCCGGTGGCGCTCAGCCGGCCTGCGGTCAGATTGACGAGATGGGCGCGCGGGTCGAAATCGAGCTCACGCCCGGAAACGCCGCGGTGGGAAGATGTTTCCGGATGGAGAAGCATATGATCCGCATCGAATTCGGGGGCGGAGGCATCCGGAGCGGGGGCTGCGTGGTTGAGCGCCCGGAAGAACTCCGTCACTGCGGGCGAGCGATCGGAAGTGGAACGGGTGCGGGGCTTTGGCGCGGCGAGGGCTTTTTCCACTTCCGCTGTGAACGCGGAGTAATCGATGGCGGTTCCGGGGCAGGATTTGTCATCGGTCATATGGTTGTGGAAACGCAGTGCGGAGGCAGGCAACTCAAATTTCCTCAGAAGGGAGACGAGCACACTGATGACGGCGGCTTTCTGCGGATCCTTGAAATCGTCCTTTCCGAGATCGAAATCACCTATCATCTCGAACATGAAGGGCCGGAGGAATTGTTGCCGTTGTATCCCCTGGCGCTGGCGGGAGGGTGGTTCCAGTTCCTGCCCGTCCAGAGCGAGCCGTCCGGGGCGATGCTCAGGTGCTGGGCAATGTCCGACCAACCGAGCTCCATGACATGGTATTCCCACATGGACTCGATGCTGGCGTGGCCGCGGTACTGGTCGTGGTTCGGCCGCCAGGTGTGGTGCATGTGGATGGTGTCGATCTTCCGGTTGAATGAAAAATCGGAGCAGAGTTCCTCGAATTCGGAGACGCTTAGCTTAATGAATGGTTTTGGCATGATTTCGGTTGGTTATGGTTTAGATCCTGTTGTCCGGGTTAAAGGCGATGCGGTCTTGGGCGGTGGGGGTGAGCAGTTGCGGCTTCTGGACGTATCCGAGGTCGCGGAGCTTTTCGGAGGTAAGCCGGAGGGTGTTGCTCCAATCGCGCAGTAGGGGTGCGGAGGGATCAAGCGCCCGGTTCTCGCGGAAAATCCTGGCGAGACAGAAAGTGAAGGCTCCATGGGTGCTCATGCCATCGGTGTGCTCGAGGGCGACATCGTTCTCCTCGCAGGCCTGGAGGATGACGGGCATGTAGGGCCCCGGGCGCCCCTCCTTCGGGACGGAGTGTTTTTTCTGCCGGAGACTGAGCGCCCGGAAAAGGCGGCGGGTGGTGCCGTCCCGTCCCACGTAACCTGCCTTGTCCCTGGCGGTGTGGACGGAGGAGGGAAGCTCCGCGTTTACCTTGAAATCGTTTTTCTCCCGGATGAATTCAGATTTGTCGGCGTTTTTGACGAGAGACTTCGGGCTGAGCGAGCGGCGGAGCCAGTAGCCGCTGCCGTTTCTCTCGCCGGGATCCCAGATGAGACCGCGGTGGGCGACATCCATGGGTGAGGTGAGGCCGCGGATGCGGGCGTTCCCGGCGCGGGCCATGCCGCCGGAGTGGCAGCAATCGAGAACGACGACGAACTGGGACTTCTGCGGGAGCTGTGCGTAGAGATTGTAGAGGTGGTCGTCCAGGATGGCAGACTCGACGGAGTATTCGTAATCATAGGGGCAGAGGCACTCATCAAGGCGGTCGGCGGTTTCCCCGGCGCCGTAGGACTCGAGCTGGTGACCGTGGCAACTGACGAAGAGAAAGCGGAAATCTCCATCGGACACGTCGTCCAGGAGCCAGGCTAGGCGGTCTCGGATGTTGGCAGCGGTGGCTCTGTCGTTGTGGAGCATGCGGATGTGCTCGACGGGAAATTCCGCTTCCTGGAGGATCTGGGAGACAAGGTAAGTGTCGTTGACGCAGCCGGCGAGGGGCGGGATGTCCGGGCGGGCGTACTGGTCTATGCCGATGAGGAGGGCGCGGTTGGGCGGGGCGTTGGTGGCGGCGTGGACGGCACGGCGGATGGTGCGGCGGATCTGCTCGTGCTGCTTACCGCAGCCGAGGGCGCGGGGCCAGGCGAGCTGGAGAGCCTCGAAGGAATCAAGGTAGCCGATGCAGCCTTTCCCGGTGGAAACGGCGACGTGATCCAGGGGGTCGGGATTGTCGAAAGGGGTGAGGATCTGGTAGAAGTTCCGGCGGGGGGCTTTTTTGCCGTTAGGGAGATCAATGGTGTCGCTTCCGCTGAGGGTATCGTTCCCGTGGAGACGGATCTCAGCGGTGAAAACGGCGTCGTTGGGGTTGTAAAGGTGAAGCCAGTAGCGGGCGGTGGGGAGACCGTGGAGGCGGCCGTTGAAGACGTTGCGGACGAAGGCGTTGCCGATCTGGGAGCCGAAGGAGATGAAGGTGCGGTCGCGGACGGCCTCGGGATTTTCCAAAAAAAGATCGTAGGCGATGAGTGAGCCGAGCGAGTGGGCGGCGATGACGGAGGGATTTTCGTCTTCGATGGACTCGAGGATACGGTTGCGGAGGCGGGCGCGGAGATCGGGATCGCGCGCCCAGCGGACGACCATTCCGGCGTTCCAGTGTAGGGCCTCGACCATGGCATCGAGCCCGCCGGAGCCGCGCAACAGGCCGCCAATGCCCTTGTGCATTCCAGTCCAGCCGAGGGTGCCGAGGGCGGCGGTGAGTTGCTTCGGGTCAAGGGCTTCGTCGTTGAAATCCTCCTCGAATAGCTCATGGTAGCTGGCGAAGGGGAACTCTATACCCCTTTTCATAATGGCTGGAAAATACTTGGCGAAACGCTTCCTGAGCATTTTTTCCCAAGGCTTGCTCCATTTTTCCAAACTGACCGGCTCGCCGAAGCCGTGGACGAGGAGGATGCGTGGGGGAACGGAATCGTGCGGGGGATCGTCACCGGCCGGTTTGGCGGTCTGTTTCCAAACGGACTTTCTTTGGGTTCGTTTTAAAGATGCCATGGGAAGTGATCGAAATGAAGATTGGAATCTCCGAAAACAAATTTCGGATGATTAGATCTATTCAATACAAAAACTGTTGTGTGAGGAAGAGCGGAGAGGGTACAAATTCGGAGCTGTATTTTATGATGGTGTAATATTTACAAAACCAACTCGGACAATTACCAGGTGCTATGCTATGCGCTTTCTTCCGCGCTTGGATGCAGCGGGTAAAAATTTATCCACTGAATGGTTGCACTGGGGACTAAATACGTTAGAAAATACATTCCGTGAGATTTGTTAGATCCGAAAGTTCGTGGTTGGTACTGTTTACTTCGCGGAGGATGGCGGTGTGCTTGGAGGATCTGGCACTCAGGTGCGGTTACCGGATCTGCGAAGTCTGCAGGGAGCTGGGGTGCTCGGAGCGATATTTATACGAAGTGGCAAAACGGGATGTGGGCATGGCTCCCAAGGCGTGGATGCGGGAAATAAGGATGGTGGTTGCGAGGCGGATGTTAAATCAAGGTGTGGAGCTTCCCGAAGTATCGGAAAGATTGGGATTTGCTTCCACCGGAGGATTCGGGAGGGAGTTCCGTAAGGTATATGGAGTTCGCCCGTTGGAATATCTGGAGAGATGGAGACAGGGGAGTCCTTACTAATGGAGAGCCGCGCCCCTGGCCGGCTTTTCTGGCATTGCGGAGAAGCCGGCCACAGGCGCGGCTGTCCTTTACTCCATTAATGACTGCGCCAGGCGGTAGCCTTCGCTGTCTGGGGCGGTGGCGTTTTCGGAGAAGAGGGTCTGGCAGCGGGTGATGCCGCGCTGTGCGATGTAGCGGGCGGTATGGAGGGATTCCTTTTCGCCGAGGGCGTGGGCGCGGGAGGCGCTGAGGGAGATGGCGAGGAGCTCGGTGGCGATATCGACGAGGCGGGCGAGGAGGAGCTGTTTCTTTTCCAGGGCGGGGCCGTGTTTTGCCATGCTGTGGAGGATGGTGCGGGCTAGTTTTCTGGAAAGGGAGGCGGTTTTTCTTAGGGAGGAGGCTAGCTCGCTGTCTAGATCGTGCGGGAGGCCGGAGGTGGTGGGGAGGTATTTTTTCGGATACCAGAGGGAGTAGAAGAGGCCTGCGGTGAGGGCGGTCTTTGCGCGCACGGCAAATTCCTTGCGGCTGTCCAGCACGGCGGCTCCGCGCCTGAGGTGGGGATCGAGGGCTTCGCGGGCGATGAATAGGTGCATGATCTCGGTGGATCCTTCAAAGATGGTGTTGATGCGGGAGTCGCGCAAGAGGCGCTCGATTGGGTCCGGGGTTTCGCCGCGGTTGCGGAGGGAGTCTGCGGTCTCGTAGCCGCGGCCGCCTTTGATCTGCATGGTGGAGTCCGCGCCGCGCCAGCCGGCTTCGGTGCCCCAGAGTTTTGCCATGGCGGCTTCCATGCGGATGTCGGCGTTCTTGTCGGCATCGACGAGGGCGGAGGTGTAGAGGACGAGGGATTCGGTGGCGAATTTGTCGGCGGCAAGGTCGGCGAGTTTCCCGGCGATGGCGGCGTGCTTGCCGATTTCCTGGCCCCATTGGACACGGTTCTTCGACCAGGTGAGGGACATTTCGAGACAGCGGTCGAGGAGACCTACGCAGGCTGCAGGGAGGGTGAGGCGGCCGGTGTTGAGGGTGGTGAGTGCTACTTTGAGACCCTTTCCCGGGGCGGAGACGATGTTCTCCACGGGGACTTTGACATCGGTGAAACGGACGACGCCGTTGTAGAGGGCTTTGAGGCCCATGAAGTGGCAGCGGGTGACGATCTCGACGCCGGGCTGGTCCATTTCTACGATGAACGCAGTAGTTGCGTGGGGTTTCTCGGGCGTGGCGGTGCGGGCCATCACGATCAGGCCGAAGGCTTTGAGGCAGTTGGTGCACCAGAGTTTCTCGCCGTTGAGGATGTAGTGGGAGCCGTCTTCGGAAAGCACTCCCTCTGTGGACATGCGGGCGGGATCGGAGCCGACTTCCTTTTCCGTGAGGGCGAAGGCGGAGACACCCCCGGCGGCGCAGCGGGTGAGGTATTTTTCTTTCTGAGCATCGGTACCGAAGACGAGCAGGGGCTGGGGCAGGCCGATGGACTGGTGGGCGGAGAGGAGCGCTGTTAGATTCCCGCAGTGGCCGCCGAGTATCATGGCGGCACGGGAGTAATTCGTCTGGGAGAGGCCGAGACCGCCGTATTTTTTCGGGATCTTGATGCCGAAGGCGCCCATTTCCGCGAGGCCTTCGAAGACGCTGTCGGGGATCTCCCTTTCCCTGTCGATGGCATCGGGATCGGTTTTTTCATCGAGGAAGGTGCGGAGCTTTTTCAGGAAGGCATCGCCCTCGCCCTTGTCCTCGGAGGATTGTTTCGGAAACGGGAAGATGGTTGCGAAATCCGGAGCGCCATCGAAGACGGAGGCGGCGAAGCCGGAGAGTTCGCGGGAATCGCGGGAGGATTCTGCGAGTTCCAAAGCGGCGCGCTGCCCTTCGGACATTTTCGAGGTGTCGATGATGGAGTCGGACATGGCTTTGGTGGGATTAACGAATCAATCTAACCGATATCCGGCGGGAAGGAACGCAAAATTTTCACTAGGCGATGCTTGGAATCCGGCAGGGTTCCGGCACCCTCGGAGGAAATGAAAACTCCCTCCCCGCTCCTTGCTGCCGTGCTTGCGCTGTTTACCCTCGGACTATCGGCGGACGCCCGCCCTGTGCCGGAGCTACCCGCTGCCGGGGAAAAGATCCGGGTCATCATCGATACGGATGCTGCGAACGAGATCGACGATCTTTACGCGCTGGCGCTCGCCCTGGTGATGCCGGAGCGTTTCGAGATCGAAGGGATCGTGGCGGCGCATTACGGGGATTTCGGCGGACCCACGGGATACGGATATCCTATGATCTGATCAAGGAGATGCTGAAGCTCGCGGGACGGGAGGACATACCCGTTTTCAAAGGCTCGGATCCTTTCCAATACGTGAGGAGGGTGGAGGATTCGGCAGGTGTGGATTTCATCGTGAAGGAAGCGATGGACAGAGAGGACGAGAGGCCGCTTTGGGTGATTTCGCTGGGCGCATGCACGAACATTTCCATGGCCTACGTGAAGGAACCGAAGATCGCGGAGCGCGTCGTTTCCCTCTGGCACGGGCGGACGCAGTGGCCGGAGAGGTGCTGGAATTTCAACGCTTGGAATGATCTGACAGCGGTGCAGGTCATGTTCGAATCGGAGCTTCCGCTGGTCCTTTTCGATACCGGCACGTACACCAGGGCTTCCATGGAACAAACCGCCGAATGGATCGCCCCGCACGGGAAGCTCGGCGCCTACCTGCATGACTACCGAAAGAAAAAGAAGTGGTACCAGGATGAGAAGAAGGGCTTTTTCGACCTCGGGGATATCGCGGTGCTGGTGGATCCGGCGCTGGGCTCTTCAGAGATCAACGACGTCCCGGAAGTGGACAGGGACTATGCATACAAGCACACCGGCAAGCATGGCAAGATGCTGAGGATCTACCAGATCGATGATGCGGCGGTGTGGAAGCTGCTCTCAAGGAAACTGGAGGAATATGAGAAGGCTACGAAGGAGTGAGGCGGGGCATGGAGGGGGGTCGTAAGCCCTGGCGGAGGAGTGAGCTAAGAACCTGTTTGGAATCTGACGGATGCCGTGCCGTAGGCACCTGTGACTGTCGGCAGCCTGCTGCCGCTTTCCGTTACGCAGCCTGCTGCTACGGGGCAGCCTCGGGAAAGGTTTTGCTACACAAAACGACTCGCCGCCTGAAGGCAGCGCTCCGTGCCAATGCCGTCGGCTCGCAGCGGGCTGCATTGCCAAAAGCGGCAGTAGGCTGCCGACAGTCACCGGTCTTCGACTTCTCTCTGGCATTCGGAAAATGACCAAGGTTATTCCTGCGCCGTTCCTGAGGAGGCGGAGGGTGTGGAGCCGTTGCTTGTCGTAGCGGATTGCGGTGAGGAGAAGGGTGGTTCCACGCGCTGGCGGAGTGCTGGCCTGTCCGTTCTTGATTCTTCGCTAGCGGCTGGAAGCACGCTTCTCCATATTCGGGGTTGTGTGCTTGGGTTGGCGCGATTTCTAAATCGCGGTTCCTTTCGGCATCGGACCGCCGCGGAAAGGCGGGTAGCCGGTGCCCAGGATCATGCCGAGGTCGATGTCGTCTGCGGATTCGGCGACGCCTTCTTCGAGGCAGAGTTGGGCTTCCTGGGTCATGAGGTTGGCCAGGATTTCTTGGGCATCCTCCGGGGTTTCTTCGGTGCCGGTTTGGAAAGTAATGGCCTCGGCGTTTACTGCGGGGGAGCCGTCGTCATAGACGTAGAATCCGCTTCCGCCTTTGCGGCCGGTGTGGCCGGCTTCGAGGAGTTTCTCTACGACTTTCGGGATCTCCATGCGGTCGGGGAAAGCGGCGGCGAGGGTTCCGGCGACATGCATGGCTACGTCGAGGCCGACTTCATCGAGAAGACGGAGGGGACCCATGGGCATTCCGAAATCGAGCATGGCTTTGTCGATTTCCTCGGGGTCGCCGCCCTGCTCGAACATGGATGCGGCCTCGACGAGGTAGGGCATGAGGATGCGATTGACGAGGAAGCCGGGGGAGTCCTTGACGACGACGGGGAGCTTGCCGATTTTCCGGACAAAGGCGACGGCGGTGGCGAGCGTTTCGTCGGAGGTGGATTCCGTGCGGACGACCTCGACGAGTTGCATGCGGTGGACGGGGTTGAAGAAATGGAGTCCGACGAGGCGTTCTGGATTCGTGATGGAAGAGGCGAGTTCGTGGATGGGGAGAGCGGAGGTATTGGTCGCGAGGATGGTATCCGGGCGGGAGCGGGCGGAGAGATCGGCGAAGATTTTCCGTTTGATGGAAAGCTCTTCGACCGCAGCCTCGATGATGAGGTCGCAGCTTTTCAGGGGAACGTTTCCGCTGGCCGGATGGATGAGATCGAGACCGCGGGCTGCTGCGGTTTTGGAAAAAACGTGGTGCTTGGTGGCGTCCGCGTAGAGGCCGGTAATGGTTTTCATACCGGAGGCGAGTGCTTCAGGGGAAATGTCCTGAAGGGTTGTTTTCACACCACGGGTGGAGAGCCAGTAGGCGATGCCGGAGCCCATGAGGCCGGCTCCGATAACGGCGGCGCATTTGATTTCTTTCGGCTCGGCGGAGGTGTGCCTGTGTTTCTTCGCGCGCTCTTGGAGGAAGAAAAGGCGGATGAGCTGGGCGGTTTCCGGACGGGCGGCGAGGCGCTCGATGGCTTCGAGTTCGGCCTGTTGGGACTGGGCGCGGGTGCGTCCGATGGAGGCGACGGCAACTTCCAAAGCGGCCTCGGGACCGGGGTAGTGGCCGCGTGTTTTTTTCTGAAGCTCCTTCTGTGCCTGGACGCGGATGACGGCGGAAACGGCCTGGTTGTGGACGATGGGGTTGTGGGTGTGGTGGCGTTTGCCCTTTGCAATGAAGGTGAGGGCGTGGGTTTTCAGGTGTTCTTTCGGAACGACCTCATCGACGAGGCCTTTGCGTTTCGCGAGAGCGGAGGAATGGAGTTTCCCGGAAAGGATGACGGGGAGGGCGTCCTGCAGGCCTAACAGATCGGGCAAACGGGTGGTGCCGCCCCATGCGGGAAGGATGCCGAGCTGGGTTTCCGGGAGGCCGATTTTGGTTTTCGGGGAATCGCTGGCGACGCGCCAATCGCAGGCGAGGGCGAGTTCGTATCCGCCGCCGACGCAGGCTCCGTGGATGGCGGCGACGGTTGGATACGGGAGGTCGGCGATGCGGTTGAAAAGGGCTTGGCCGGTGGCGATGAGGCGCTGGAGTTTTTCGCCACGGGCGGTGGAGAGTTCGCTGAGGTCGGCACCGGCGATGAAGATGTTCGGTTTGGCGGAGCGGATGAGCAGGCCGGTGACTTCGGGTTGGGCGGTGAGTTCGTCGAGTTTTTCGGAAAGCTCTTCCAGGGTGGCGGAGTCGAAGATGTTCGCGGCGGAATCCTCGCGGTCGAAGACGAGGATGGCGGTGGAGTTGGTGAAGGTGAGGGAGAGGTTCATAAACTTTAAATTTTAAACTCTAAATCTCAAGAAAGAGGAAGAGCTTGGGTTGTGGGGAAGAGGGTTGAACCGCCAAGACGCTAAGTTCGCCAAGGAAGACATTTTAACCGCAGATGGACGGGATGTACGCAGATGAAGAGAATGGCTGTCAAAGGATTCTGAAAATTGAAGTTTAGAGTTTAAAATTTAAAGTTTCTCGAGGTAGAGGGCGGCGCCTTGGCCACCGCCTACGCAGAGGGTGACTAGGGCTCGTTTCTGGTTGGTGGCGTGGAGCTGGGAGAGGGCGGTTTGGACGAGGCGGGCACCGGTGGCTCCGACGGGGTGGCCGAGGGCGATGGAGCCTCCGCGTGGGTTGAGTTTTTCGGAAGGGATGTCGCAGGCGGGGAGGTCGAGGTGGTGGGATTTTGGATTTTTCAGAGAGGCGAGGACGGCGAGGACTTGGGCGGCGAAGGCTTCGTTGATCTCGATTAGGTCTGCATCGTCGGGGGTGAGGCCGGAGAGTTGTTTGGCTTTTGCGATGGCATGGATGGGGCCGAGGCCCATCCGGGCGGGATCGCACCCGGAATAGGCGTAGGCGGCGAGGCGACCGAGGGGGGCTATGCCGAGACGGTTGGCGGCTTCTTCGGTGCCGACGAGGAGGGCGACGGCTCCGTCGGTGATCTGGGAACTGTTTCCTGCGGTGACGGTGCCGGTGGTGCGGTCGAAGATGGGGCGGAGGGTGGCGAGTTTTTCCGGGGTGGAATCGGTGCGGAGGCCGTTGTCTTCGGTGATGGCTTTTCCGTTTACATAGACGGGGCTGATTTCTGAGTTGAGTTGCTCGCGGTGGGCTAGGGCTTTGGTGTGGGAGTTGGCGGCGAAACGATCCTGGGCTTCGCGGGTGATGTTGAATTCGCGGGCGAGGATTTCGGCGGTATCGCCCATGATGAGGCCGGTGAAGGGATCGGTGAGTCCGAGCTCGAGGCCGACCCTTGGTTTGAAATCGGAGAGGTTGAAGCTGGCGGCGGCGGAGAGTTTCTGGCCGGAGGATTTCGCGCGGTTGAGTTCGGAAAAATGGAGGGCTGCCTCGTGGGGAAAAAGGAGTGGGATCTGGGTCATGCTTTCCACTCCGCCGACGACGAAGAGATCGCCCTGGCCGGCTGCGATGCGCTGGTGGGCGGTGGTGACGGACTCCATGCCGGATGCGCAATTCCGGTGGACGGTGACGGCGGGGACGTGCTGCGGGATGCCGGAACGGAGGGCAATGATGCGGGCGACGTTAGCGGCTTCGGTGGGTTGGGCGACGCAGCCGAGGATGACTTCGGAGAGTTCTCCGGGGTCGATACCAGTTTCTGTTAGAAGGGAGGTAACGGCGGAGCGGCCGAGATCGTCTGCGGTGAGGGAGGCGAGGTCGGTACCCATCTTGCAGAAGGGCGTGCGGGTGGCGGCTAGGATGAACATGGGAAAGGAAACTTTAAATTTTAAACTCTAAACTTCAAGGAAGAGGGAGACTGGGGTTTTGGGGAAGAGGAAGAGAACCACGGATGGACGCGGATGGACGCGGATCGGATTCTGGCAAAAGATGGAGACTGGGTTGATGAAGATTGGTTCGGGGTCTTTTTTGAGGTTTAGAGTTTAAGGTTTAAAGTTTCACGACGGGCGGCTGTCTTTGACTTTCTGTTCCTTGAGTTCTTTGCCTACGCCTTGCATCTTGCGCATTTCCTCCCAGGTGTGGAACTGGATTTCGTTGGGGGCGAATTCGGTGGATTCGGTGAAGCGGTCGTGGATGGCTTCGCGGAGGGTTTGCTCGTCGCCTTTCATGGTGACGGCGTGGACGAGGACGATGTCGGATTCGAGGGGGTCGTCGTTGCGCTTTTTCAATTCGATCTGCCACGCACCTAGGCCTTCGGTGTCGTCGAGGATGTTTTCGAGGGCGTTGAAATCGACGAGGGTGCCTTTGAGTTTGTCGATGTGGAGGTTTTTGAAATCGGAGACACGGGAGATTTTTCCCATGAGGCGGGGACAGGTGCGGCCGCAGTGGGGGCAGGGTTCGTGGGTGAGGCCGTTTTCAATGAGATCGCCGGTGCGGTAGCGGAGGACGATGGTGCCCCGGGAATCGAGCTGGGTGAGGACGATTTCCCCGGGGGTGTTTTCCGGGACGCGTTGGCCTGTATCCGGATCGACGATTTCGATGAAACACATGTCCGGATAGATGTGGAAGCCGGAGGGCTGGTCGCCGTTGGTTGGGAGGCATTCGGTGAAAGCGATTTTCGCCTCGGTGAAGCCATAGGTGGACATGATTGCGACATCGGTGGCGCCCATTTCCGCGCCGAGTTCCGTGAGCTTGCGACGCATTCCAGCGGGGACTTTCTCGCCGCCGAGGACGAGACGCTTGAGATTTTTCCAACGGGATCCGGCGGCGGTGCCTTCCTGGAGGAGGTGGTAGAGGAAGGTAGGCATGGCGATGATCGCGTCGGGATCGATCTTGTCGATGATGCGGATGTTGCCCTCGGTGCCGACGGTTTTCCCTCCGCCTGTGGAGAGCATGAAGGTGTTGTGGGCGGTGCCAGCGTAGTGGGCTTGCCAAAAGGCGAGGTGGGGGGCGAAGGGGAAGGCGTTGACGTGTTTGAAAGCGGAGTCCGATTGGCAAAGGCGCATGAGGCGGCGGCCTCCCTCTTCGAGCCGGGCGATGTCATGGGCGGTATATAAGAAAGGGACGGGGGCGGAGGAGCGGCCGGTGGTGCTGGTGAGGAGGATGGGGCGGAGTTCTTTTTCGAGCGCGGCCTTGGTGGCGGACGGGCCGGTGGTGAGGGCGCGGAAAACGGTGCGCCATTGTTTCTTCACGGCGGCTTCATCGGGGATGATTACGAAGTCGCGGGGATTTTCGAAATCGGCTTTTGAGGTGAAGGGGAGCTTTGTTAGATCTTCGGTGGAGCGGATGTCGCGGGGGTCGATGCTGTTATCGGAAAACATTTTCCGGTAGAACGCGGTGAAGGGCACGGCGCGGGTTTGCAGGAAGCGCTTGAGCAGCGCGTCCTGGTGAATGCGGATGTTTTCAGGCGACGCGTTCGCCCACCATGTCTTTGTCGGATTGCTCATCGGGTTTGATTTCCAAAAGGGCGCGGATTTCGTCGAGGTGGTCGAGGGCGACCTTTCGGCCAGCGTCGATGAAGCGCGTGAAGTTCGAATAGTCGTTCCACGGGGCGGAGAAATGCTCGGGGCGGAGGACGAGGTCGGCACGTTTCAGGGAATCGTGTGCGATACGAACCTGGGCGCAGCGGATGGACTGGCGGAAGGTATCGACGATGTTTCCCTTGGCGAGGAAGTTGATATTGCGGTTGATGGCGGAAAGGAAACGGCGCGGGAGGGATGGGGGCGGAAGCTCGTCTTCGTCATCCTGATACATGCCCGCATCGACCTCCTCGAAGGTGGGTATGACGGAGACGGCGATCACCTTATCGACGTCAGTGAATTTTTGCAAAGCGCCGACCGGGACGGGATCGACAACACCACCATCGACGCAACGGCGTCCGTTGAGATGAACCGGTGCGATGATGCCTGGCATGGCGCAGGAGGCATGGACGGCATCGACGATCTTCCCGGTGCGAAGGACAAGGCGCTCTTTGGTATCGAGGTCGGCGGTGATGACGAGGAGGCGGCGCTCGAGGTCTTCGAAACGGAGGTCGCCGAGCGAGCGCTCTAGGTGGGCTTTCGCCTTGAGGCCGTGGAAGAGGCCGCGCGTGGGCGGGAAGACCGGATCGGCAAGTTTCCAGAACTGGCGGCGGTCGTGCATTTCCTCGGCCAGCTCCACGAGATCATCGCCAGAAAATCCCGCCGCCCAGAGAGCACCTACATAGGAGCCCATGGACGCTCCGGAAATGGCGTGAACCTCGATTCCATTCTCCTCAAGCACCTGGAGGACTCCCACATGCGCGAGACCGCGCGCACCTCCCGAGGAGAGGGCCAGCCCGAGTTTCGGTTTGCTGGGGCTCGTCCGGTCGAGTGGACGCTCATGTCTGTTCGGGCGGGGATCGCCTTTGAGTTTGCGGAGGAGTTTTCCAAACATGGGCTTTACTACCGTCGTCCGTAAAAACCACTTTTACGAACCCAACTAACAGTAACCAATCCATAGCAAATGGCAAACCTTTCCCTACGGTTGCCTTCGCTTGAAATAAACAGTCCCGAAACCCTGTATCCTTCCGAACAGAAAACTCCCATGAATCCTCCAATTATCTCAAACAGCCGCCGTTCGTTTCTCAAAGGTTTCACCGCCACCACCGCAGCAGGCATCGCGATGCCGAACCTTCTCCTTCGCGCGCAGGACACTCCTGCCGGAAAAAAGCTCGGGATTGGCTGTATCGGCGTGGGTGGCAAAGGCTTTTCCGACATGATGAACGCCTCGTTTGAAAACGAGATCGTGGCAATCTGTGATGTCGATTCGAAGAATCTCGCCAAGGCCGCCGCGAAGTTCCCGCAAGCGCGGAAATACACCGACTTCCGCGAGATGTTGGAGAAGGAGAAGGGAATCGACGCGGTCACCGTCTCCACCCCGGACCACTCGCACTACCCGGCGGCCATGCACGCGATTTCCCTCGGTAAACATGTCATGGTTCAGAAGCCGCTCGTCAACACCCTCTGGGAAGCCGATCAACTCCACCGCGCCGCGAAGAAGAAAGGCATCATCACCCAGATGGGCAACCAGGGCCATACCTACGAGGAAAACCGCCTGCTCAAGGAATGGTTCGACGCCGGAGTGGTGGGGAAAGTGAAGGAGATCTTCGTATGGACCAACCGCCCCGTCTGGCCACAAGGGCAGGCCGCCACGTTCAAGCCCGAAAAGGAGGCACCCGACACGCTCGACTGGAAACTCTGGCTCGCGCAAGCCCCCGACCAACCCTACTCACCGGGCATCCATCCCTTCGCATGGCGCGGCTTTTACGAGTTCGGCAGCGGCGCTCTCGGAGACATGGGCTGCCACAATCTCGACCCGCTGGTCTGGGCTCTCGGGCTCGGCGTTCCGAACAAAATCGAAGCCATCGCCGACGGCCTCACCGACATCGCATGGCCACGCGGAGCAAAGGTGGACTACCTTTGGAAAAACGTCCCCGGCCACGGCGATATCAAGCTGCACTGGTATGAAGGGAAAAACACCGACGGCTCCCCTTGCCTGCCGCCTCCTCCCGAGGGACTCAAAGGCGAGATCAGCAAGACCGGCTTCTACGTCGTCGGCGAAAACGGCATCCTATACAACCAGGGCGACCAGGCGAAGAACCTCACCATCCTCCCCGAAGCACGCTCCGCCGAGTTTCTCGCCTCCCCTCCGGAAAAGACCCTCGAGCGCAGCCCCACTCCCGGCGATCCGCAGAAGGAATGGTCGCTCGCCATCAAGCAAGGCAAGCCGTTCCCGTTCATGTCCCATTTCGACTACGCCGTGCCGCTCACCGAGCTGTGCCTGCTCGGCGATCTCGCGATCCGCACCGGCCAACCGGTCGAGTGGGATCAGGAAAAATTCACAGCCATTGGCAACGACGCGGCGAACAAGCTGATCAAGCGCGCCGCCTACCGGGAGGGGTGGGAATATTCCAGCGCGAAGATCTGAGCGGTCACATCAGCGCCGCGAACTGTAGCGGCTCCAGGGTCAGCTTCTGGGTGGCGACTATGCTCTTGCCTGCGACGATATCCGTGAACGTCTTGCGCATGCCGAGCTGGCGGAGGCGGGTGGCGGAGAGATCCTGTTCCTGTTCGGAAAAGTTCGCGAGGCAGAGGATGCTCTGTCCGCCGTAGCTGCGGAAGTAGCCGAAGACGTGGGGGTTGTCGGTGCCGACGAACTCCGTATGGCACTCCTGGAAGGCGTGGTTGTTTTTGCGGATCTGGGAAAATTTCAGGAAGCCGCTGAAGATGCGCGCCTCAATGGATTCCGGTTCCTTGCGGAGCTCCGCCTTTTCCCAATCGAACTCCGGGCGGTGCATCCACCTGTCATCGCCATCCTTGCCGGGATCCGAATTGTAACCGTAGTCATTGGTCAGGCCGATTTCATCCCCGAGGTAGATGAGCGGAATGCCACCTATGGTGAAAATGATCCCGTGGAGGAGGAGGATGCGGCGTATCGCCATTTCGATCTGGTGCTCGTCATTTTCGAAAATGCCCTTCTCCAGCCCGCAGAGGGAGGCGGTGGTTCCGCAGATGCGGGCGTCGCCCGTCTGCAGGTTGTGCTGGAACATTTTCCCCCGTGAGAAGCTGTCCCCCTCCCCCGCGAAAAAGCGGTTGAGGAACCAGCGGTGGTCGTGCGGGTTCACCTGGATTTCCCAGAGATCGCGGTCTTCGAATCCCCACCCGATATCGTCGTGGCAGCGGATGTAGTTCACCCATGAGCAGCCGTGGGGGAGCTGGAAACGCTTGGGCAGGCAGTGGGAAATGATGCGGGCATCGCGCGTGGCTATGGAGTTCCAGAGCTGCACCATCAGCGGCGGATTGTAGGAAAGATGGCACTCTTCCTCGGAGACGTATTTCTTGATTTCATCCGGCGCGACGATGGCTTCCGACTTGAAAATCAGAGCCGGTGCCGCGATGCGGGCGAGGCAGTTGAATGCCTGGATCAGGAGGTGGGCTTTGTCCAGGTTCTCGCAGGAGGTGCCTTTTTCCTTCCAGAGAAACGGCACGGCGTCCATCCGCACCATCTCCACCCCGGCGTTGGCGAGGTAAAGCATTTCCCCGGCCATCGCGTTGAAGACATCGGGGTTCGCATAGTTCAGATCCCATTGGAAATTGTTAAAGGTCGTCCAAATCCATTTTCCCAAACCAGTCCGGTAGGTGAACGATCCGGGATGCGCATCCGGGAAAATCGGGCGCAGGGTCCCTTCATACTGATCCGGCTCCCCGCGATCCGGATACATGCGGTAGTAATCCTGATAATCCTGGTCTCCTGAGAGGGCTTTTTTCGCCCATTCGTGCTCGTCCGAGGTGTGGTTGAACACGAAATCCAGCACCAGGCTCATCCCCTGCTGGCGCAGCTCCGCGCCCAGCTCGCTGAGGTCTTCCATCGTGCCGACCTGCGGATCGACCTCGCGGTAGCTGCTGATCGCGTAGCCGCCGTCGTCATCGCCCTCCGGGCTTTTGAAGAGTGGCATCAGGTGGAGATAGGTCACGCCCAGTTCATTCAGGTAGCTGATCTTGTCCCGCAATCCGGCGAGATCCCCGGAAAAAAGATCCACGTAAGCCATGGCTCCGACCACGCGGTTCGACTGGTACCAATGCGGGTGGCCTTCACGAATGGCATCAAGACTTTTCAGATCCGCATCCCTGTCCAGCCACGATTGGGCGGCGGTTTGCACCACTGCTTCCACATGGAAAAAGAAATCATAACTCGGGCCGTAGATTCTCCAGAGAAGATCGAAGAGAACCGGAAAATGGTCATCCAGCCGCCCCTCGAACGCCTGCCACTCGGCGGTATCGATCTCCTTGGGAAACGCCTTGTGAAGGCGGGGGAGCAGGCGGGCAAGGGTGGTGCGGCTTTCGCGGGAAGTGGGTGTGGAATCGGAATAGGTAATCATGAAAAACGGGCAATCGGGGGTGAACGGCGGCATTTGGGCCGTCGCAAGGAGTATGCCAATAAACGCGGCGGACGCAAATGCTTAGGGGTGAAGCGGACTTTCAGACGCTGGCGATGAAATCGAGAACGGTTCCCTCGGTGCTTTGCCAGCGGCTGGAAGCACGCTTCTCCTTATTTCGGATTCAAAACGCCCCGTTAAGCTTTCTGCCGACCCAGAACAGTCCGAGAAGGAAAACGAGAACCGCGACGGTGGCCCAGTGGGACCAGAGGGGGATGCGGTTTTCGAGGGGGCGGGGTTCGGGGAGGGCGTCGATCTCCTTGATCAGATCCGGGAGCTGGCCGGGGAGGATAGTGCGGCCAAGGGAGACTTTCGACATTTCCTCGAGAACTTTCGGGAGGGCGGGTTGGCCGGATTTCTCGATATCGATTCCCTGGGCGATGATGGTGGTTTCCGTTGGGAGATCCGCAGCACCGGTGGCGGTCGCGCGGAGTTTCCAGGAGCCGGGGAGATCGATTTTGAAACGCCCGGTGAAGGCTCCCCATTCGGATTCGTTTTTCTGGAGATCGATCCGTTGGGTTTTCCCGTCAGGGGAGGTGATGTCCACCGCCACGCCGCCATCCTTGAGGGGCGCTCCGTTGGCATCGAAGGCGTTTGCGTTCAGGGTGACGGTGGCGCCGGGTTCCGGGCGTTCGGGTGCGTAGAATAAGCGGACTCTTTGCCCGGCGGCCATGTTGCGCTGGTAGCTCATCCAGCGCGCGACCTGCCCCCAGAACCTGTAGTGGTAAAGATCCTCCACGCCTTTCCGCCAGCGCCATGCGGAATCGATTCCCATGAAAAGGACTTTGCCGCTGCCAGCGGTTTTGGTGACAAGAAGTGGGATGGGCCGAAGGGCCGCGGCGGTTTGCGTGGACGGCGAGGACTTCGGTGCCGCCCTTCGCGCGGACGACGGGGGCGTGCCAGAAGAAGCCGGGAAGGCGCCTCCAGATGGCGGGGTTTTCCTCCTCGGAATCTCCCAGCATGGTCAGCAGGGAGGCGCGGCCTTCGGTGGTGAGGGTCAACGGGGTGGCGAGGGATTCGGGGAAACCGGTTTTGTTTTTCTCATCCAGAGTGACGGGGATCAGGTCGGAAAGGTCGCTTTCCACGAGGGTCGCCTGGTTGCCTTGTGGGCCGGGAAGGAAAACGACGCCGGACGCCTGGTTTTCCACGAGGCCGCGGATGCGGGTGCATTGCTCGGCGGTGAGTTGGTCGGGGCCGACTCCGACATCGCCAAGGAAAACGACGTCGAATTTGGAAAGCTCCTCAAGTGTTTCCGGAAATTTCTGGATGTAGTCCACGCCTTCGGCAGGGCCGAGTTCCGGACGGAGGAGGAGGCAGGAAAGCTCTACTCCCGGATCGCGCTGGAGTGCGTTTCTGAGGAATCGGAACTCCCAGCGGGGGAGGGTTTCCACGATGAGGACGCGGATTTTTTCAGGACGGCCAGCGATGGTAAATTTGTGGGAGTTGTTTGCGGAGACAAGCTCGCCGTCCTCTACCGGGATGGAGAGATTGAGAGTGGAGGAGCCTTCTTTTTCCAAGCGCCAAAGGATGGAGTCGTAGGTTTCGGCATTGGGAGGGAGGATGATGTTTTTCGTGCGCTCGCGGCCGGACTCGTCGCGCAAGCGGACGATGGTGCGCACCTGCCTGTCCAGCGAGGAGCGGATAGTGAAAGGGATCTGCACGTTTTCCCCGATGATCCCGTATGTGGGTGCGGTGACCGTGAGCAGATCGAGATCCGGAAGCCGCGTCTCGCTGCCCACCGGGATGGTGAAAAGCGGGACTCCGCGCAGCCGGTATTTCTGTGCGGCACCTACCGGAGGGGCGCCCATGTTGAAATCGCCATCGCTCAAAAGGACGACAGCCCGGAGGTTGTTTTCCTTTTCCAGGAGATCGGAAAGTGGCGTATCGAGATCCGTGCCGGAAAGCCCTTCTGCCGGAGGAGTTGCGAACGGGCGTGTGACAAGGTCGTTTGCCCCGCCATCACGCAGGGGTGTCCAGAGATCGGAGGCGAGGGCTTTCTCCACCCACTCCGCACGGGAGACGACTTCGTCCGCCTTGTCTGAAAGCTCGGGAGGCAGGGTGGCATCGAGGGTTTTCATGGAGCCGGAATCGTCCCATAGGATGGCGATTTTCGGCTTGGTAGTGGGATTGACCACCGTCCGCCACTCCGGCTGCCAGAGCAGGATGACGACCAGGACGGCGATGAAAAACCGGAGGATTTCCAAAGCCGCCGTGCGCCCCGGATGCGGGCTGCGTTTCCACGAGACGAAGCAGAGAAATGCCACGCCCACCAAAACGGCGATGCCGAGCCAGAGCGTGAAGGTGGTGGGGTTGAGGTGGAGCAAAAGGGTGCGCGGGCAGGTGTTCCACATGATCTAGACCATCCATCCACCCATGGCAAGCGGGGGTGTCCCCGGAGCAGCCAAATCTCAAAACTCAAATCTCAAATCTCAATGAACCCAGAACCCAAGAGATAAGAATCCGTTCCGTGTATTCCGTGCTTTCCGTGGTTAAACCTTTTTTCCCCTAGCAAAGCAGTCGCTCTTTCAGCCGTCCAACAGCGAAATCAATTTCTTCCCGGGAGATGGAAAGTGGAGGGGTCATTGCCACCACATCGCCAACCGGCCCGTCGGGAAGCGCGATCACGCCATCCCGAAGCAACCCTTTCACGGCATCCATTACCCTGTCCCCGCTGTCGGTTTCCACGCCCATCATCAGTCCCCTGCCTCTGATTTCCTTCACGTAATCGAGATCTGCCAATCCTGCGAGTGCATCGCTCAGATTTTTTGAGGCGGCTTCCACCATGGATTCGGTTTCCGGCTCCCGGTAGCGGCGGATCGCTTCCAGAGCCATCGCGCAGCCCATGGGATTTCCCAGAAACGTGCTGGTGTGCAGCGCCTCACCGTTACTTGGCGGCCACGCATCCATTACTTCTGCCCGCCCTACACAAACGGAGATCGGAAAGCCTCCGCTCAGTGCCTTTCCGAGACAAATCAGATCCGGAACAACGCCCTCCCACTCGCAGGCGAACATTTTCCCCGTCCTCCGGAAACCCGTGTAAATCTCATCGAAAATCAAAACCGCGCCTACCGTATCGCACCACTCCCGCAGGGTTTTGAGAAAACCTTCTGGCGGCACCACGATGCCGCCACGCCCCTGGATGGGCTCCACCAGCACCGCGCCAATGGCTTGCCCATCTAGCCTCCAGAGTTCTTCGGAAAATTTTTCCAAATCCCCGGCAGTCCGAGGAAACACAAGCCGCTCCGTCACCTTCGCCATCTGCCCCTCGAATGGTTCCCGGAACCAACTGATCCCCTGCCCCAAAAGCGCCCCATACCCCAGCCCGTGATACCCTCCCTCAAACGATAGTATCCCGCTCCGCCCCGTCGCCATCACGGCGGTTTTCAACGCCGCCTCGACCGCCTCGAATCCCGAATTTCCGAACAGGCACTTCCCCTTTTTCCCCACCCATTTTTCGAAAGTGATCTCCGAAAGCACCTCGCAAAGCTCCACTTTCACCCGCGCCGGATGCACGTCCCCCATCGCATGGATCAGCGTGGAACTCTGCTCCCGGAGCGCATCCCCGGCGAACCCATACCCCAGCCCCGCCACGCCAAACCCACTGGTCATGTCCAGAAACCGGTTCCCATCCACATCCCACACATTCGTCCCCTCCGCCTTCTCCCAGAAGATCGGCCAATCGTCTCCCAGAAACGTCGTATTCCGGCACTCCACCTCCGCCAGTCTCTTCGCCCAATCCAAGGACTTTTCTCCGGGCACTTTTGTTGAAATTTCAGGAAGCATCGAACGATCTTCTGCCCGGCTCGTGAAATCCACAATCCCGGAAATGACATCAGGCTACGGAGTGTTTGGAATTCACTTCCAAAGCCCGGCCATCGCCCCGCAGACCATCTCCATCACCATGCGCCCCTGTGCCCCGTCGCAGATCGGCTCCCGGTCTTTCCGTATCGATTCCACAAGATCCAGACCAGCCAGATAATGGCTTCCGACCATCTTGCCCAGCCCATCCACAGGCTCCGGCACACCCACTCCTCCCGTGCCGACCGCCTGCCAGTCCCCGGTCTCGGAAAGCGTATCGAACGGGTTCCCTTCCCGGAAATACGCGAACGGCTCGCGATCCACCCGCAGATTCACGATCCCCTTGTTGCCGATGATTTCCAGGCCGAAGCCCGCACCGTCGCCACCCGCATCCTGGATCGAATCAAAATACGCCGTCCATCCGTTCTCCATGCGGAAACGGGCGTGAACCTCATCTCCCGCCAACAGGGCTATTCCCTCCGGCCCCGGTTTCAAATCAGCCTCTGTCGCAGGTCGTCCCTCAACAAGCATCTCCGCCTCGCAAGCTACCGCCTTTCCCGCGAAAAAGTTCATCAGATTGAAAACGTGCGAGCCGAGCACCCACAGATCCTGCATACCTCCACGATGGTCTTCCTTGCCCCGTCCGCGCATTTCCAGAACCTTTCCGATCAGTCCCCCGTCGATAAGTTTTTTCACCACCGGTAAGACCGGATGCGTCCTCATCCGGTGCGCGACGGCAAGTTTCGTTCCGGACTTTTCACAGGCGGCCAGCATCGCATCCGCCTCCTCAAGGGTCTGGGAAAACGGCTTCTCCACGTAGATGCCCCGCGCCCCTGCTTCGGCGGCGGCGATGACCATTTCCGCATGCTGATCGACCCACCTGGGTGCCACGGATACGATGTCCGGCTCCACCTTCGCAAGCATCTCCCGGTAGTCGGAAAATCCCTCCACCCCACCCAGGCGTGCCCGCGCCTTTTCCAGTCCCGCCGGCACCGGATCCGCCACGGCCACCACCTCCACCCCCGGCACGGAAAGCCACATCGTATCCAGCTCATGCCCGTAATCGCCCCGCCCCGTATGGCCTATCACCGCCACCCGCAGCTTTGTCCCGCCCGCCTCCTCCTCACCCCGCAGGCCACCGGCCAAACCAAATGCCAATCCCGCTGCTAAAAATTCCCTGCGTTTCATATTTCCGCGTCAGCTTGAACGATCCCGCCCGGTTGTAAACCGAGTTCCTCTGCTCCCGCCAGGCTTTCCATACTGCCGCGCATCAGGATTTGTGAATCCGACGTGCCGGTCTTCAAGGCCAACGGCCTGTCCCATCCCAGCCTGGGGCGAAGTGAAACGAAAACCCCAGGAATAGAACGGAAGGAATGGAGAGGGCTGAAAGTCCGTTCCATCCGCCGGGACAAATCACACATGCCGGAACGGACTTTCAGCCCTCCTGGTTCTTATGATGTTTGAACCCAGGGCGACGTTTCACTTTGCCCCGGGCTGGGATAGCGATGCACCTTTGGTGCGGAAGAACTGGAGCCAAACGATCTTCGCTTTTCACAAAACGTGATGCGCACGAGTATGCCAGCAGGCGAAGGTAACGAAAAGACAGGCCCACCCGAATACCCATCGCAATCACCGATGAATCCTCCTCAGCCGGATCGCCCCCTTCGCAGTGGAAGGATCCACCACCTGCCCTTTCTGCAATATCTCCACCTTCCCCTGATCCACAAGTCTCCGCGCAGCCCTCCGCACCTCCTCCATTTTCTCCCTCCATTCTTCCTCTTTGAAAAAAGCCCGCGCCACCTCACTCGGACAAATCGTCGAGTCCCGCGACCGTGTTCCCAAAAGCTCCAGAATCGCTTTCTCAAGCTCGGCCCCCTCCTTCGAGACCTTCTTCTTCCGGCACCCCGCCGAGCAATACCTCACCTCCTCCCAACAATTCTCCCACTTCTTCCGCCAGGTGATCACCCTCCCGCAACTCGCACAAATCTTCGTCTCATTCTTCATAGGAAAAAACCGGATGCAGCCAGGTGAATCCATCCTAGCATCTTTCCATGAACGAGCAGCAGCGCAACCAAATCATCCGAATGGCATGGGAAGACCGCTGCACCTTCGATGAGATCAAAGAAAAGACCGGCTTTGCCGAGGCCGATGTTATCAAACTCATGCGAAAGGAAATGAAGCCCTCCAGCTTCCGCATGTGGCGCAAACGCGTCACGGGCAGAGTCACCAAACACCGGAAGCTCTTTCAGGAAGCGCAATCGCTGGCAAGGCGCGGGAGGGTGGATTCCGATAACACGGAATGAAACCCTAGCATTCCTCCATGGAAACCTTCCTCAGCCCGCGATCAAGATCCTCTATACTTGATTTCATGGGAAGAAATTTTGCTATCACCGCTAGGTTCGTGAGGACATGCCCGTCCGGGATCATGGTGGTGAAACTCCCGCCCCCAGCCAATGCCATTGGCAGAAGAAGCTGATCCGCGAGGTGGCGGCCTACCGTTGCCCGGGAGCTGAGGAAATGCTTCACCGATTTCCCCACCCGAGCGCCGATGCGATCCGCCGTCAGCCCGATCTCTCCACATGCGGAGGCCATCTCAGCGCTGTTTTCAAAAGCCGCCTCGTAGAGGCAGCAAACCCCACGCCCTGGCCCGGGCTCACGGACTTCGATGCGCGAGTCATCGCAAGGTTGCTTTTTCAAAGCCGCCTTGTTCATCCGCTCCGCGATGTCCACATTCAGGTTCCGGACAACGGTGGTGAGAGCCATGGATTTCAGCTCGCCACGATCGTGGAGGTTGATTTGTGAAAGCTTCCCGCAAGGCTGGATGCGGCACTCGACGATGCCACCGCCCGCCGGGGCGAAGCCGCTTTCGATCAGGGAGACCTCCGCCTCCACACCCATGCGGCGCAGTGCGGGAAGGTAGATTTTTTCGATAAAATCAAAGGGCGGTGCCATGGGATTGTGCGTCCCGCCTTCGAGGCGCAAGGTGCTTGGTCCGTCCGCGAAGAGGAGGGCGGGAAGGAGGGTTTGCAGGAGCAACGTCGTGCTACCCGCCGTGCCGATGGAAAACTGATACGATGAACCTAGTAGTTTCCCGGCACGGAAAACAATTTCCGTGGAGCCTATCTCCGCACCGTCCGCCGTGCCACCGGATACCTCGCAGGCCGCCTTCACACAGGTGAGGTGCTGGCGCATGAGTCCGGGCTTCTTCCGCTTTCCGCGTATGTTCGTCATGCGGAATGGCTGGCCGGTGACCATGGCAAGGGTGAGCGCCGTGCGCAGCATTTGCCCGCCGCCTTCCGTGCCGTTGATTTGGATTGGTTTCATGGGTAATAATTTTTAACCGCTAATGAACACGAATTTGCGCGAATGAAGATGGGTGATTCCTAAATGTTTTTCAAAAATACTAAATCTTCATTCGCGATCATTGGCGTCAATTCGCGGTTGAATCTTCTCTTCAGTCATCCGCCTGCGAGCCGTCCTTGATCACGAACCTCGCCTGGAGCTTCGCAACCTGGGTGGCGAGGCCTGCGGCTTCGACACTGCGGAGGACTTCGGGGAAATTCTTGTAGGCATCCGGTGCTTCGTCGATTGGATACTTGCGGCAGTTCGTGAGAATGTCCGAGGTATCGAATTCCGCATCGACGGTTTGTTGGTCGAGTGTGCGGGCGGCGTGTTTCCGCCCCATGGCACGACCTGCGCCGTGGTTGACCGACCATGCGGTGCGCTCGGCACCACCTTGGGCGACCATGACGACGGACCCGTCACGGGGATTTCCCGGAAGGAGGATGGGATGGCCGGTTTCCGCGAAGCGTGTTCCCGCAAGCGAGAAGTGCCCGCCGGGGACGGCACGGGTCGCGCCTTTGCGATGGACCCACGCCTTGTTCCCGCCGACGATTTCTTCCCGCGCGATGTTGTGCGAGATGAAATAGACGAGCTGGCCTTGCGCTCCGGGAAGGACTTCCTGGAAGGCCTCCAGCACGAGGGCGTTGATGAGGAGGTGGTTCACGGTCGCGAAGTTCGCGCCTATGTGCATGTCGTCGATGTAGGCGTTCGCTTCGGGCGAACCGAGCGGCGCGTAAACGAGCTGCTTGTCACCTGCGGGAAACGGCGTGCTCCAGTCGCGGAATTTTTTCTCAAGATCCCGGAACTGACCCTGGGCAAGAATGTTCCCGAGGCCCCGCGATCCGCAGTGGCTGAGAAAGGAGACGTGGCCGTCCTTCAGTCCGAAAACATCCGATGTCTCTCGCGCCGATGGGCGGTCGATGACGCGGGTGATCTCGCACTCGCCGAAGTGGTTTCCGCCGCCGTAGGAGCCGAGCTGGCCTACCTTATCGGAGAAATGCTTCACACGCTTGCTTTCGATGATCCACTCAAGGCGGCTACGCAGGGAATCGTAGGTTCCATCGTGCCCCTTGTGCGTGGAGTCCTCGCAACGCTCCGCCCATTCCGGCGGGATGCCGAGAGCTTCGCAGACCCGTTGGGTCGCGCCTTCCGTGACGACAATCTCGCCGAGGTCGCGCCCGACCGATCGACCTTTTTTCACCGAACGCTGGCCGCGCCCCGCACCCGTCGGGGTGCGGGCCACGATAGCATCGATGAGGGCGCGGCGCGTCTTCTTGTCCACAATGACATCCTCGGGGATATCCATCTGGAGCAGTGACATGGAGCACTTGATATCCACCCCGACAGGGCCGGGGAAAATATGGGTAGGCGAAACCATCACGCAGCCGACCGGTGCGCCGTAGCCGGAGTGGGCGTCGGGATTCAGGATCAGGTCCGTCACGCCGGGAGCCATGCGCGAGTTCACCGCCTGCTTGAGGCAGTTCTCGTCGAAGTTGTCGCGGATCGCATCCGTGCCGACCACGGTGATGGGTTTCCCGCAATCGTCAGGGAGCGGGATGAAGCCGAGGGCTTCGTCTGTTTTGTGTATGTTCATAATGGATTGTGTTCGGTGGATTGTGTTCGGATTTTAGAAAATGAGATGAGTGAGCCCTACTAAGGCAAGGCCGATAATCAGGAGAATTCCTCCCAGTAAACTGCAGATGATAATCTTTCCAGCCATGTCCATCGGTGGAATCTCAGGTAGTTCTTTTTGAATTCTTAGCTCACTAAATCCAAGATTTTCGTATTTCACCTCTTGGATTCCGTCATCCGAGGAAAGCAAATTCTCAATATGATCTCTCAGGATTTCGAAACCAATTCGGTTGCCAATAAATGGCCGCCCCTCGTCCGTTCCTTCGCAGAAGAGCCAAGGTTCTTGTTGAGTAGTTTTCATGGTGATGTATTACTAGATCTTGATAAAATCCGGGAGGTGTCGTGCCCAGAAGTTCGTTAGCATTTGGCGGTCATGTCTGCTGGTGAAATCACTGGAATAGAGATTCGCGAATGCCAGGAAAGCTGCGACCGCACTCATTTGCTGGGGGTTCAGGATATCAAAATTGTCCTTGTGAAAACCGGTAGGATCGGAGGCGGCAAAGAAAAGTCCGTCAGCATCCAACCAGCCGTAAGTTGGTTCATACGTTTCGAGTGCATGGATCATGAATGCCGGCAGATAAAATCGAACTCCCTTCGGATCGAAGAAAACCAACGAATCGCAAAACTGCTTGATCTTCTCTCTGGATACGTCCGTCCAATGCCACTCGGGATCTTTCCGTAGTGCCGCTTTGAATTCATCCTCATCTCCATAATCGTCCAGAACCCGGGACTGATGAAGTGATACGCCACCATCCAAATGAACGTCCGCAAACGCTTCCCGGATCAGTTCGAGAATCTTCAGTCTCGTTTCATCGACACTCATCCAACCCGGAAGACGAGATTCTGCGGTGGTCGGCCTTCTGACGATATCAAGGAACTTTCTCTCAACGGCACCGAATTCCGTGAAGTTCGCCTGGGCGACGGCCAGGCTGATCGCGTTGGAGCTGTTGTAGGGAAATTCTCCGGGCGCATCCTCCCAAAAGCAGACCGGGCAGATCTGCATGGTTCCGCCTGAAGGAGCCAAATAGGTCTGATAGCCGCAGCAGGGGCAAGGAAAAGCTTCTGGTTTCATGGTTACAGGAGTATTGCGCAGCGCGTGCCAGGATTTCTGGCTAACGTATTTTCCGAGTAAAACTCCCTTATTTCACAACGGTTACAGGAATCCGATTGTCTTTGAGAAATTCCCAAGGGATAAATTTTCTTCCTCCCGATTATCTTTTTCGCTAGTTCTTTATTCATGAAGCGAGTCGCTGTCGGCATCCTCGGAACGAAACTCGACAGCGGGCTGGATGTGCGGCGCTGGGACATCTGGCGACCGACCGTTTCCCTCTTCCAGCATGAGGATCTGCTCTGGGACAGGCTGGAGTTGCTGGCGGAGCCGTATTTCTCGAAAACCTCCGAGCGGGTGATTGGAGATGTGAAGCAGATTTCCCCGGAGACGGAAGCACGCCTGCATGAGGTGGACTTCGGGAAAGATCCTTGGGATCTGGAGGCGGTCTATGGGGCGTTGCATGACTGGGCACGGAGCTATCCCTTCGATCCCGAGAACGAGGAGTATTTCATCCACATCACGACAGGCACGCACATCGCGCAGATCTCGCTTTTCCTGCTCAACGAGGCCGGAACAATTCCCGGAAAGCTGATTCAGACCTCGCCGCCGATGACTAAAAAATCGCGGGAAGCTCCGATGCCGGGCTACTCGGTGATCGATCTGGATCTCTCGAAGTACGACAAGCTTAGTACTCGCTTCGAGCAGGAGCAGGCGGAGGTGACGGATTTTTTGAAAAGCGGGATCGCCACCCGGAACGCGGGCTTCAACCGCTTGATCGACCGCATTGAGCAGGTCACACTTGCCTCCAAAGCGCCGATGCTACTCACCGGACCTACCGGTGCGGGGAAGTCCCAGCTTGCCCGCCGTGTCTTCGAGCTACGCAAGCAACGCGGAGGGTTGCGCGGAAATTTCGTGGAGGTGAACTGCGCTACTTTGACCGGCGATACGGCTGCCTCGGCACTGTTCGGCCACACCCGTGGATCTTTCACCGGCGCGCAGAAGGATAGGCCCGGGCTGCTGCGGGAGGCGGATGGCGGACTGCTGTTTCTCGATGAGATCGGCGAACTCGGCACCGATGAGCAGGCGATGCTCTTGCGTGCGCTGGAGGACAAGACTTTCCTGCCTGTCGGTGCGGACAAGCCTGTGACCAGCGATTTCCAACTCATCGCCGGGACGAACCGGGCACTGCGTGAAGCCGTGGCGGACGGACGTTTCCGCGAAGACCTGATGGCACGGATCGACCTCTGGACATTCGATCTCCCATCCCTGTCCCAGCGCCGTGAGGACATCGCGCCGAACCTGGAATACGAACTGGATCGCTTTCACCGCGAAGGCGGGCGGAAGGCGAGCCTGAACAAGGAATCCAAGATGGCTTTCCTGAAATTCGCAGAGGCGGCGGACAGTCCGTGGTATGGGAATTTCCGCGATCTCAATGCCGCCGTCACACGGATGGCAACTCTCGCCCCGCGCGGAAGGATTCGCATCGAGGAGGTGGAGGAGGAAATTTCACGGCTTCGCAAAAACTGGCACCGCCCGGGAAAGCCGCTGGTTTCGGAATCGGTCGATCCATCGGAGTTTCTGGATCAGGAAACACTTTCCGGGCTTGATCCGTTTGATCGGGTCCAACTGGCCTACGTCGCGGGTGTGTGCGTCCGGTCGAAAACCATATCAGATGCCGGACGGGAAATTTTCTCCGTTTCCCGCACCAGGCGGGCGGTCACGAACGACGCGGATCGACTCAAAAAATACCTCGCGAAATTCAGACTGAAATTCGATTCGTTTGCTCGGTTGCGAGGCTGAGAGCCTGTGTGGCATCTCTTTTTTGTGGAACGCGATGTTGGAAAAGTCGAAGACCTTGGACTGCAATCGTCCGTGCGCGTCATGTTTTGTGAAACGCGAAGTTCGTTCGGTTCCGATTCTTTCGCACCAAAGTTCCGACTCTTTCGCGCCAAAGGTGCACCGCGATCCCAGCCCAGGGCAAAGTGAAACGACGCCCTGGGTTAAAACATCATAAGAACCAGGAGGGCTGAAAGTCCGTTCCATCATGTGTGAATTGTCCCGGCGGATGGAACGGACTTTCAGCCCTCTTCATTCCTTCCGCTCTATACCTGGGGCTTTCGTTTCACTTCGCCCCAGGCTGGGATGGAACAGGCCGTTGGCCTTGAACACCGGCACGCCGAGTTCACAAATCCCGATGCGCGGCGGTAAACTGCCCGCTGTAGCTTTCCGTCACGCGGTCTGCTGCTACCGGGCAAACTGAGGAAAGGTTTTGCTGCGCAAAACGACTCGCCGCCTGAAGGCAGCGCTCCGTGCCAATGCCGTCAGCTCGCAGCCCTTCGAAAGGCTAAGGGCTGCATAGGATAGGTGTTGAGAGATTTTCACTCCTCCCATAGCCGCAGGTCTTTCTTTGCAAGAGCCGCAGCCATGAGATCCGGGAAGCGATCCGGCGTGCAGGCGAAGACGGGGATGCCAAGGGCGGCGAAGTGGGCGGCGTTTTCCTTGTCATACCATGGCTTGCCTTCATCGCTGAGGGCTAGCAGGGCGACCATCTGCACGCCGGATTCTTTCATCCGGGCGGCGGTTTTCAGCATTCCGGAAACGCTGCCGCCTTCGCAAAGATCGGAGACAAGAACCATCACCGTATCGGACGGGCGGGTGATCTTGCTTTCGCAGTAGGTGAGGGCTTTGTGTATGTCCGTCCCGCCGCCGAGCTGGGTGCCGAAAAGGAGATCCACCGGATCGTGAAGATCGTCGGTGAGATCGACCACCGCCGTATCGAAGAGCACGAAGCGGGTGGAGATGGCGGGCATGGAGGCCATCACCGCGCCGAAGATCGACGAATAGACAACGGATGCCGCCATCGATCCGCTCTGGTCGATACACAGCACCACATCGCGCAACGAACTACTACGTCTGCCGTAGCCGATGAGTATTTCCGGGACTATGGTCTTGTGCTCGGGCAGGTAGTTCCGGAGGTTCGCGCGTATGGTACGGTGCCAGTCGATCTCGTTCATGCGCGGGCGGCGGTTCCGCAGGCTGCGGGAGAGCGCGCCTTTCACCGCCTGGCGGGTGGGCTGCTCCAGTTTTTTCAAAAGCTCGTCCACCAGCTTCCGCACCACCGTGCGGGCGGTTTCGCGAGTCTTCTCCGGGATCACGCGGTTCAGGGAGATCAGGGTGCTGACCAGATGCACATTCGGCTCCGCCTGGCTGAGGAATTCCGGCTCCAGCAACAGGCGCTTCAGATCCAGCCGCTCGATGGCATCTTTCTGCATCACCTGGACGATCCCCGTGGGGAAATAGCGGCGTATGTCGCCCAGCCAGCGGGATACCTGGGGATTCGATCCCCCGAGACCACCCTTTCTACTATTTTCATCGTAGATGGATTCCAGCGCATCATCCATGCGGGATTCGTCGGCGGAAAGTGACACGCCCAGACTGGCTGCGGGTTCTTTTCCCAGCACCAGCCTCCAGTGCTTCAGACGTTCGGTATCGTTCATGGGCAGTGACGGGATGCGAAGATTGTTTTCATGCCCAATCCTCAATTTCAAGACCTGGCACGCGGCGGAACTCGCGGGTTTTGTGGGTGACCAGGGTGGCACCCATGGCGAGGGCGTGTGCGGCGATGAGCAGATCCAGCGGGCCTATGCTTTCTCCGGATTTCTCCAAAACGGAACGGATCCGCCCGTAATGATGCACGCA
Organism: uncultured Verrucomicrobiae bacterium; assembly: GCA_963793435.1. Taxonomy (GTDB): domain Bacteria; phylum Verrucomicrobiota; class Verrucomicrobiia; order Verrucomicrobiales; family Akkermansiaceae; genus Luteolibacter. Next base: position 502,489 of record CAWCAA010000001.1, read on the forward strand.
GTCCACCGGCTCAAAGGCAAAACGCTCGAAGGGAAGCAGCGTCTGGTGCAACGCCGGGCGCTTTTCCTCATAACGCCCGCTGGCCCGCAGTCCGAATTCCAACTCGGCCAAACTGATCGCGGAAAGTCCCACCCTCCGGCCTTCCCGAGATTCCTTGCGGCATTGCTCACGGATACGGACGGCTGAGGCAGCAACGTTTTTTTCCCGCACCGTTCGCGGGCGCACTAAGGCCGTGCCGCGTAGCAGCAGGATGAAGGTGTCCGTATCCAGAAGCCGTATCATGGCATGCCAGCGTTGAAGTCCCTGACCTGCGGAATCTTCCGCTCGCGGCTTTCGACGGCATCAAAGAAGTCCTCGCCCAGATTGCGGCAACCCTCCTCGAAGGCATCCCAAGGGTCTCCCTCGCTGATCAGGATGCCTCCGGGCACACGGCTGAGGTGTACTTCCTTCCCGGAGACACGGAATTCCTTCGGAAGTCGTATCGCCTGGCTGCGGCCGCTCGCGAAAACTTTGGCAGTGGTAGTCATCAAAAGATGGTTATCATTGCGGAGGTTCGCAGTCAAGCGGGCAACTCCTCCGCTGTTCGGAAACTGGATTCTCATTTTTCCTGAAGCCCGAAAAGCCGGGCCACTGCCGCGATGGCGGGCATGGCGCGGGTGGTATTGAAGTCTGTGCCAGAGGCGGGGGTGGCGGCATTCCCTTTTCCCTGCGCGATGGAACCTGCGATACGGGAACGCTCCGGTGGTGAAAACGTGCCGAATGTCCGGCGGAGCAGGGGCAAAGTTTCCTGGAAAACATCGGCTCCAAGCGAGGAAAGCCATGTGTCCACGAGATCCAGCAAGTCCCTGTCGTGGACAAGCATGCTGCCTCCATCCTGAAGAAATCCCTCCAGCCAGGCGGCAGCCGAAAGCGCGGGCATACCCGGCGACAACGCGAATCCGAAGTGACGCGCCACTGTCTCCCCATCGAGATGGGAGGCATCCCGGAGAAGTCTCACGGCATGTCCGCGTATCTTCGGGTGGACGGTTTCCGAAGAGATCATTTTTCCCAGAATCTTCCGGAAATCCTCTGTGAGCCGGGTGCTTTCCAGCGTAGCCAGCGCGGAGGAATACGCGGCGATGGATCTCATCAGAGGCTCCGCCGCCTCATCGGAAATGCGGGTGGCAGCGGAGGGAAGCCCCGCGTGAATCCGGGCTGCGAAGCTTTCCAACAGGTGCGTGATGGCAGTGGAATCGGTCGCCCGGACATCGCCGTAGCGGGAAATGGACGCAAGCGATGGCGCGGCATCCAGCAGCTCGGCAATATCGTGGGAGGTGGCCGCTGCGGCATCGAGCCGGGAGAGCAGTATGCCGACGGCTTCCGGCAAATCACCCAGCAGCGCGAGATCGAGCCGTGCCGTGATGGAGCCGATACGCTCTTCCTCGTCTGGCTGTTTCGTGAGCCGGTTCGCTGCCGCAGTCCCGACGGTGTTTCCGAATGCGGAGGCATCGATAATGGAGACGGCGAGCTGCGGATTCCATTGCAGCACCCACTTTTCCTTGAATGTCCCTTTGCCGCGCGCGTGTTCCTTTTTTCCCCAATGGACTCCGAGGGCGAGCAGGCGGTGGAGGAAAATGCTCCGTGCCCTGCCGCCATCCTGGCGGAGATCGAGTTCGATCGGGGTCACGGATGCGGCGGGCTTCAGGCGGAGGCGGCGCATCGTTGCATCGATGTCCTGCTGCAGGGGCAGGGAGGGCAGCCCTTCGGGAAGCTCGCCCAGCCTGTCTCCGACGAGAAGTTTCTTTTTCAGGAAATCCAATGGAAGCGGATCGCCCTGGCAGAAGACCGCTTGCATGGACTCCAGGGTTTCATCGAGGCCTGGCAATGGCCTGCCACGCATCCCGGCGAGAGATTCGGAGAGGCGCAGCGCCTCGATGACGGATGCGGATGAAGCTTCCTGCCCCTCTCCGCGAAGAATGCGCGCCGCCCTCGTGAGCCACGAAGGAATGGGGTCTTGCGGGTTTTTCCAAAGGTGCCCGTACCAGCCTGGAGAGCGAATTCCCGCCCCGTAGCCACTGGAAAAAGCGAGGCGCTCATCCGTCCACGGGATCCATGTCGCCGCGACCTTATGTTTCTCCAGGCCTTTGAGAAGGGCATTGTCTTCGCCCACTTTGAAGGAACCTGCCAGAGCGGGCGCATGCCACGCACCGCAGACGACGGCGATATTCTTGAAGCCATCCTTCTCCGCCTTGCGAAGACATTTCCGCATCCATGCCTCGCGCAAAAGGGTCTCGCGGGACTCCTCCATCGCCAGCTCGCCACGCAGCTCGGTGACAGCTTCAAGGATGGCCTCGAACATGTCGCTGTGATCCTGCCTTTCCTCCACCCTGTCGTTCCACCAGCGCTCGCCATCGCTGTAGCCATCCGCCTTGGCAAACCACTCGAAGGCATCAGGCCGCGGCGGGGCTTCCTCATCCGTTTCACGCAGCGCGAACATGTGGGCACTGGGGAGGTCAAAGCAGCGTAGCGGCACCTCTTTCCCGGTAGCCCAGCGTATCGCATTCCACTCCGGGGAAAATTCCGCAAAGGGATAAAACGAGGATTTCTCCGGCAGATCCGGACGGTAAAGCAGCATCGCGACAGGCGGTTCCATGCCATCGTCTGAAGCATGGGCGAGCAGCGGCTCCAGCTCCATCGGCATCTCGATCAGCACCACATCCGGCGCGAGCGCCTCAAGCGCCGCCAGCAAGCTGCGCGCGCAACCCGGGCCGTGGTGACGTATGCCGAAGATGGTAGTCATGGGATGTGTATAGGGTTTGGAAACATGTTAGCCACGCAGCCAGTCGTCCGCATCGATGAGATGATCGAAGTAGTCGGATGCGGCGATGCCGGGATCCAGTTTCCCGGAATGGATGAGGACAGTGCGGACGCTAAGAGTGCCTGGCAGCTTGAGCCGGGCGACCTTTTGACGCATTTCATCGACTACGGCGAGACCGGTTTTACGGCGGAACTTCATCTCGCAGATATACAGCGCCTGGCGGGTGCGGATCAGGAGATCGATCTGACATGCTTTGCGGCGCTGGGTTTTACGCTGGGCATAGGGACCTGCGTTTAGAATGGCACGGTTCTTCAGGCCGAGCCTGTCGATGACGAGGCCGAGGCTATCGAGCACCAGCGTCTCAAACTGAAAGCCCATGAGCGTATCCCAGGCTTCCAGTGTCTCGAGAGGGACGTGCTGGTAGAGACCTTTGCGGATGCGCTCCTCCTGCGGGGCGACGTATTTCAGATGGAAGCGAAGATAGGGATCGGAAACGCGGTAGTGGTGGTCGCGCGCGCGGTCTTTGGAAGTTTCAGGATCAAAGAACACGTCCTTGTGGAGGAAGCCGGCGAGACTGAGGTCGTGCAGGGCATCGCCAAGTGAGCCACCACGCCCGCGGCCGAGCTTGCCGCTGATCTCTTTGAGCGTTTTCGGCCCATCGATCAAAGCGGCGCAAATATCCCGATAGGTATCCGCCCGGCGCGTGAAAATATCGTGAAAGATACGCCCGCATTCATGAAACAACATGCCGCCGGGGTTGAAACAAAGGCGCTCGATGTTTTCTTCCGCTCCCAGTGTAGGCAGGACTTGCTCAAGGTATCCCGGAACGCCGCCGGTGACAGCGAGCATGCGCCATTTCTCCGCCGGTGCGATGCGTGACGAATGCTTCCCCCAGAAAGCGGAACATTTGTCAAGCGGCAGCGGGCGCAGGTGAAACTGCCAGGCGCAGCGTCCTACGAATCCCGTGCTATTGAGGATGTTCGTCTCGATCCATGAAGATACGGAGCCACACAGGACGAGGATGAGTTCCGGGTGCCTGGAGAACGACCGATCCCAGGCGTTTTTCAAATGCCCTGCGAAATCGGGGTCTCCGATGGCCATCCAGGAAATTTCATCGAGCAACACCACGCAGGAACCTGAACCGGGCAACTGGCTGGCAAGAAGCTGGAAGGCGGCCGGCCAACTATCGAGCTGGAGACTCGGGACAGGCGTCTGCACCGAGAGTTGCTCGGCAAAAGCAGCGAGCTGATCACTGCGCGTCATACCATCGCGCGGGGCGAGGCCGCTGAACGACAGAAAACGGTCGGCAGAGGCAGCACACTCCGTAATGAACCGGCTCTTGCCGATGCGGCGGCGACCCTGGCAAGTTGTCAATGTCGCGGTCTTGCGCTTGAAAAGGGTGTGAAATTCCTCCCGCTCGGCCTGACGACCGATAAAGGAAGCGCTGTCGATCTGGTGCCGAGTTTCCATCTATGTATTAGGGCACGAAATCGGCATGATGTCAAATTGGTGCCAAAGAAGTGAATTTGTTTTTCGGCACCAAATCGACAGGTTTTTGAAATTATAGGAATTCATTGCCTGGTCGCGATGATGGCTTTGAGATCGCTGAGGGTTTCCGAGTAAACGACGGGCGGGACCTGGTCGAAACGGAGAACGCGGGGATCGTCGGGTTCGGGTTCGTTGTAGATGTAGCTGCCGCGCTCGATAGTTCCGGCTTTGGCGAAGGTGGCGGAGCCGAGAGTGATACCGTCCATGGGATCGCAGCCGATCCATAGGTCTTCGGTGGGGAGATTCACTTCCACGCCGGCTCCGGGGTAGAGCTTGTAGTAGCTGGATATGCCTCCGGCATCGACGACGGAACCACGCGTCCATCCTCGCTTCTCCGCTCGGGAGCGGAAGGTTCCGGCGCTGAGTTCGCGGTCTTTGGTGAGGGAGATTTCACGGCGGTTTCCGTGGAGTGGATCGAGAAATTCGACGGGGCGGTCGAGCTGCGGGAAAGGCTGTTTCACCTTCATGCGTTTCATGTGGGCGCGCCATGAATCGAGCATGGCCTGATCCAGCTCCAGCGGATGGATCATTCCGATAATGGTATCGGTTTCGGGGAGTTCCTCCATGGTGCCGGAGGAATCGGCGAGGATGCCGTTCGGGTAGCGGCGGAAGGTGCGGAGGAGGCTTCCCGATGCGTCATAGATTCCCCAGACCAGTCCGCTCGCGAAGGAGCGGAGGATGGGATGGTTTTCGAAAAGCTCCTGCCAGCGTGCGACGGGCCAGCGGCGTTGGCGGACGAGCGACATTTCCAGGCGGGCGGTCTGGGCTTTGACTGTTTCGCGGATGAGTTTGGTGATGGTCTTGACCTCGGACTTCACCTCATCGGGCGTGGAGGTCGGGAGGGATTTCCATGACTTCTCCGTCTCGGGATCGAACCAAGTGAGCTTGAAATCCGCACCAAGCTCCGCGCTGATCCCGCCGCCGTCCCAATCGAAGCGACGGACGCCTTCCTCGTCGAATCCGAAGGTGGGGACGACCATGTCACCGAGTTCATCGGGTGTGATTCCACGGGAGATGGCGGCGGCGGTGAAAGCTTCCGAGCAGGCGCGACCGATGTTTTTGTATTTGCTGCGATATTTGTTGGAAAGCGAATCGAGCACCATCAGCGGCTCGTCGCCGGGCAGCAGGGAAATCGCCTGCGCGGCGTATTCGGCGAGCTTGTGGCGGGAGTTTTCACACCAGCCCTGGATGCGTGGTAGCAGAAGTGGGATGATACTTTTGTCTCCGAGAAGCCCACCGAGCGTGAGCGCCCAGCGGTCGGAAGCGGCTTGTTCGGAGTTGAGAAATTCTTTGACGATCGCGGTGGCGAAAGGGGTGGATTTTTCGCGGTCGATATGTGCGAGGAGGGGGAGGATGTCCGGTGACGCTTCGATGGCTTTTTGTTTGGACTGTTTGGCGATGAGAAAGGTTATAACCGGCACGGACAGAGGGTTACCATCCATGCTGAGAAGCGAGGGGAGTTCGGTCACATCAGGAACGCTCTTGGGAAGTTTCATTCGCATAGCTTGTGATTCGATTTCAGCGAACAGTTGTTTCTGACTGGTTCCTTTGCCCTTCACCAAAATAGCCCGTGGTTCTCCGCTCGCTTCAAGCGCCTTGTGGATTGATGCGCGCACTTTTTCCGACGACTCCGCAGCGAGAGCTTCCTCAAGTGCGCCAACAGCCGAGGAGTCTCCCATTCTCGCCAGTAGGCCGGCCGCACTACTGCGACTATCCGCCTTCGTTGACTTGAGAAGTTCAGTAGCCCTATCGAACGTTTCACCACTTTTGAGTCGGGATAGACCTTCAACTGCGAGATCCCGAAGAATCTTTGAGCGATCCTCGAGCAATTTCCATAACTCTTCTGAAAACGCCACAGGCCGTTTTGAAACGGCGGCCAGGTAGAAGTAACGGCGACTCTCAAGTTTTTCTTTGCTTGTGAGAGGACTTTCTTCGATCAATTTTTCCGCCATCGCCAGAAACTCGCGCAGATCGGATGCTGGGGGATCTCCATCAAGTATCCCTGAGAAAAAATCACCTTGGAGAGAGGCTTTTCCTTCAGTGTAAGTTCCTGTCGGCGTGAATGCGGTGCGCGCGAGCGACATCGATACGTCTTTGCCTCCTTTATCCCAATATGCGACGAGGGCCTTTGAGGAACGTGTTATCGTATCCAGAGTCAAATCGGCCAGTTCTTTTGGCGAGGCGAGTGACTTGGAAAAGTATTCTGCAAGGCGTTCCTGCTGTTGGTCGCGGACGTAGCAAAGAGCCGACTCATCGGGAACCAATCCTTCCCTAAAGATGTATTCGAGGGCTTCGGTGGTGCAACTACCCGGGCGGAGAGTATCAATCAATATCAGCAGGTGAAGCGCCGTTTGGTCAGAAAGAGATTCTACGGATTTTATCAAAAACTTGTCATACCTGTCAGTAGCACGGACTACGGAAATCCAGTCCACCGTGACTAGCTCCTCGGGAGTAACTTTTTCTATGAAACGATCGAGAGGTGCCGGGCGCAGCGTGGCGAGCGCTCCATGAAATTTCCCGAACCGGTGAGTAAGAACCCCGTAGCAGTGGGCTGGTGCCTTGGTTTGATTCTGTAAAAACCTTGTGATGGTATGGTCATCCATCGTCCAAACGGCGGATTCAATGGTGCTCCATTCCGGGATGGACTGGGGAGGAACAAAACGGCTGTAAGCGATATTCAAACCACACCCAAAATAGTCGGATTCCTCAGGGGCATCTTCCCAACCAAATTTCAACTGATGCGCCAATGTCACCAAAAGAAACGCGGCAACCCGCTGTGGTGGAACTCCCGCATTTTCGATGGCTCGCAACAGCCGCTGATCGGAAACTTCAATCTCCTGATCGCTCATGCTGTAGCGTGAAAAATATGCTTCGCAAAAATTGGCGGCGAAATCCTCCGCCGGAGTCTGCTTTGGCTGATTTGGAAAATAGTATGGATCCCGAACCACAGGAATTTCGGAATCACCCGCCATCATAGTGAGCGCCAGGAAATTTAGAACCTTTTCCGAGTCCGGACTATTTGGGTTCTGCGCGGCTTGTGCGAATTCTCGGAAGGAATATTCTTTCCCAAACGGGATTAGCTTTCCGATCGCTGCCACATTCTCGGTCTCCAGATAATGATATACAGCGTCTGCCGCAGCAATGAGTTCCGGGCTTGCGGATTGACGCATGGAGTCGAGAGCGTCGCGAATTGAAATTTGTTCCATGGGGTCGTGAACTTTGAATTTTAGATCCTGTCCCGGCACGCGCGATACAGGTCTTTCCAGCCATCGCGTTCCTTGATGACGGTTTCGAGGTATTCCTTGAAGACGGCGGGGTCTTGGGCGGGGTCTTTGATGATGGCTCCGACCATGCCGGCGGCGAGGTCGTGGGCGGTGAGTTTGCCGGTGCCGAAGTGGCCGGCGAGGGAGAGGCCGTTGGTCATTACGGAAATGGCTTCGGCGGTGGAGAGGGTGCCGGAGGGGGATTTCACTTTCGCTTTCCCGTCCTCGGTGGCTCCGGAGCGGAGCTCGCGGAAGATGGTGACGACTCGGCGGATTTCCTCAAGTGCGGGTGGCTCTGCGGGGAGGGCGAGGGCTTTCGACATGGAGGAGACGCGGGTTTTCACGATCTCCACTTCGTCTTCGAACGAAGACGGAAGCGGGAGGATGACGGTGTTGAAACGGCGCTGGAGGGCGCTGGAGAGTTCGTTGACGCCACGGTCGCGGCTGTTGGCGGTGGCGATGACGTTGAAACCCTCGATGCCCTGGACTTCGGTGGTGAGTTCGGGGATGGGCAGTGTTTTTTCCGAGAGCATGGTGATGAGGGTGTCCTGGACTTCCGAGGGGATGCGGGTGAGTTCTTCGACGCGGCAGAGCATGCCTTCCTTCATGGCGCGGAACATGGGGCCGGGGACTAGGGCGTCTTCGGAGGGGCCTTTTGCGAGGAGCATGGCGTAGTTCCAATTGTAGCGGAGGGCTTCCTCGCTGGTGCCGGCGGTGCCTTGGATGAGGAGGGTGGAGTCCCCGGAAATGGCGGCGGCGAGGTGCTCGGAGACCCAGCTTTTCGCGGTGCCGGGCACGCCTAACAGGAGTAGCGCGCGGTCGGTGGCGAGGGTGGCTACGGCTACTTCGATAACGCGTCTGTCGCCGATGTATTTTGCGGAGATGACGGTGCCGTCGGCGAGGGTTTTCCCTAACAGATAGTCGGTGACGGCCCACGGGGAGAGCTTCCATTTCGGCGGGCGCGGCCTGTCGTCCTGGGAGGCGAGGGCGGCAAGCTCGGCGGCATATTGGGTTTCTGCGTGTTGGCGGAGGACGTTGGTGCTCATTGGACGGGTGTGTGGAGGTTGGTTAAAAAAGGCGCGTGGCGAGATTTTGCACGGAATGGATCGAGATGATGTGGGCACCGATTCTGCGGTCGAAGTTATCGCCGGGTTGGCCGGTGACGAGGATGTTCCGGCCCTCGGGATACAAGCTGCGGAAGGCGTCGAGATTTCTGGTATCGAGCGATTTGCGCGACCACTTGCACTCGATGACGGTGACCGCTCCGTTCTTTTCCGGCAGGACGAAGTCGATCTCGCGTTGCTGTTTGTCCCGCCAGAAGTAGATGGTTTGCCGGGGGAAACGCGCGCGCAGGATATCGAGCACGAGATGCTCGAGCAGCAGGCCGCCGTGATCGGGGTGAAAGGTATCCCAACTGCGGAAATGGCTCACGAAGCCCGTGTCAAAGCCGTAGGCTTTTGGCCGGGCGATGATTTCCCGGCGACCGCCTCCATGATAGGGGCGGAGCAGGTGGAGAAGGTGGGTGGCCTCGAGGACATCGAGGTAGCTGGTGATGGTGGGCCGGGAAAGGCCGCAATGCTTGGCGAACGAGGTGATCTCCAGGAGCTGGCCGCTCTGGCGCAGGATCAGCTCGCAGAGGGTGAGAAAAGCGTGGCGCTTGCTCACGGGGAACAGCTCCTGGACATCGCGGGCGAAGTAGGAATCCATCCATCCACCGTAGAATTCCGGATCGGGCGTATCGGAAAGGAGGCGGTCCGGCAGACCGCCATGCATGAGACGTTTCTCTAGAGCGGGTTCTCCGAAAAGCGCCAGTTCATCGGCCAGGACGGGGTGCAGATGCACCACGCGCTTGCGGCCGGTGAGGCTGTCCTTGAATTTCCGTGTCGCGGCCAAGGTGGAGGAGCCGGTGGCGAGAATCCGCAAATGGGGGAATTCATCTGCGGCGATTTTCAGGATTTCGCTCGGGTCGGCGTTCCGGTGGATTTCATCGAGGATGACAATGCCTGGTTTGAGCTGACGGAAGAATGCCTCGGGATCGGCCAGAAGCTCGCGGTTGCGGGGAAGATCGCAGTTGAGAAAGATGGCATCACCCCAGTGTTTGGCGAGAGTGGTTTTGCCAACACGGCGCACGCCCGTGAGCCAGACGACGGGTGCTTTTTCCCATCCCTGCTCAATTCGTCGTATCCAAAATGGGCGTTCGATCATGAAAGTGAGTTTTACAATTAGACGGCTGGATGTAAAATCCGATTTTTCCAGCCTAATGTTCTGGGTCGGAGAAATGGCTGAGCATGGTGCGGCGGAATTCGAGTGTGGTGGCGAATTCCTCGGCGGGAGAGGAGAGTGCGGGGAGTTTGGCGAGTCGCTCGAGGCGGGACTGGATTTGTGTGGGCGGGATGCAGATGGCTAGGGAGCGCGCCTGCGGGCGGGTGAGAAAGGTGGTGCGGCGGGAGATGGCTTCGTCGAGGATGGAAAGTATCGCTTTTCCATGACCTTCGGGCGGGTGGCTGCCTGTCCGGGCGAGGAGGTCTAGCGCGAAAGGTGGCGCGAGGGTTTTGGCGAGCTTGTCGAGGATGGTGAATTGCGCGGTGGCCGGGAGTTTTCCCAAGATGCCCTGGATGACCTGGGGCTGGGTTGGCGAACCGGCCGGACATGGATCGAGCGTGCTGACAAACGGCACGAATTTCCCGGCGAGCGACCGGTGGGGGAAACGGATGGCTGACTCCATCCACCCTGCGAGGAGCGGCTCCTGCCAGTCCTTTTCCCGAGGAAGGGAGAAGAGATCGTCCTGCGGGATGTCCAGCAGGCCAGGCCATTGATCGAGCGGGATGAGGGAAACGAGTTGGCGCAGCCACCATGCTTTTTCGCCAATGCCGCGAGGGGGCTTTTCCCTGATGCCATCGGCCGCCCATGCGGGATCGAAGGCGGCGGGGGGCTCGATGGCGATGGTGCGTTTCATCAGTCGGCGCTGGATTTTCACATGATCGCGGATGCGGGAGGTGGCGCGGGTGTGGAAGGCGGTGCCGGGGATTTTCACCAACGATATGGTGGCAAGTTCGCGGATGTCCTGGCGGCGGTCTGCAAGTGCGAGTGATTCCAGCCAGGATTCGTCGCATGGTTGCGGGCTTTCGGAAACGAGGTGGAGAATGGCTTCGCGGAACGGGGCGTCTTCGTCCGGCCAGTGGGAGGAGATGGTTTCTGCGGCGGTGGCGGGGTCGGTGGCACGGGTCTGGCATAGCCATGCGAGGCGTTCGGGCGGGGTGCCGGTTTCCCAGGCGTCTTCGCCCACTTGGGAGGCTTCGAGAAGCCAGGAAAATTCCTCGTGGCGGCGGGCGATCCATTGGCCGCGCTCTCCGGCGAGGATGATTGCGGAGGGGCGGTGGGCGCGGTTTTTCGCGGCCATGGCGAGCAGCTCGGGGAGCACGCGGGGCGGGAGGGTGCGGTTGGTGGCGGTGGCGAGCCCCATCCACTCGGGCAGGATTTCCGGGAACTCGCCGGAAAGGAGCCGCATGGCCAGATCGACTCCGGCGGCGGGGAGTGGCTGGTGTTTTTCCGGAGGGGAAATGCTGGTTTCCCCGGAATTCAAAACGGTCCCGGCTCCTGCCATGCGGAGGGTGCGGCTGAGTGCGAGCGCCTGGAGAACGGCGGCGGCGGGGTTTTCCCGATCGATGGCTTGCCAGGTTTTTTCCAAGGAGGGATGGGGAGGCGGCGGCATGGCGGACATGCGCGCGGTGCCGAGGAGGGCCGTGGAGATGAGAGGGTCGTGGGTCACGGTTGCAGGCGGGTGAGGGGGAACCAGGTATCGCCATCGCGGATGGCGAGGAGGCGGATTTTCCGGCCGTCCCACTCGCCGCACATGGGGGTGGGTCGGCCGCCGCAGATGCACTCGATTCGGAGGGAGGTGGCGAGGTTTTCCGTGGAGGGGAGGGCTTGGCCGGTGGAGTCGGTGAGGAGGCCGTGGGCGGCGGGGCGGAGTGGAATGAGAAATGGAAGGGTGCGGAGAAAAGGATTTTCCGAAAGGGCGGTGGCGAAGCGGTCCAGGAGTTCGGAAAGGGTGGACTCGTGTTCCGGGGGGACGGGGGCTTGGGTGGCGGGGTTTTCGCTCTCTGAAACGGTCCGCATGGGATGGAGGCCGGGCTGGAATTTTAAAACGGAGCGCACGGTGCTTCCGAACGCCCATGGCTCGACGATGGTCTGGTGGGCAGGCGCGAAACGGAGGAGCTTTGCCCAGCGCCCCGTTTCCGTGCCGAACATCCATGTGGTGCTGGTGATCAGGCGGTCGCGCTCCTCCACTTTCCGGGCGGCGATGAACCAATTGTCTTCCAAGGATTCACCCGGCACGGTATCCGTGAGGGAGCGGCCTCCGATCAGTGAATCGAGTTCGGCGCGGGTGGCGGGATCGTGGGATTCCAGGTTTTCCAAAGAGTGGAGGACAAGGTGCAGGCGACCGAGTTCGTGGGGGAGTTCGGAATCGGCATCGGGATCGCGGAGGACCGTATCGCCGATGTGGCGCAGGGTTCCGGCGAGGCCGGGTGCCTGGCAATCGACCATGCGTTTCGCCAGATCGGCCCAAAAACCGGGGCTTCTCGCATTTCCGGAGGCCAGGCCTTCGCGGGTAAGATCGGTGAGTGTTTGCCGGAGGAGGGCGATGCCTTCGGAAACGCGGCTTTCACGCTGCGCCCGGCGTTTTTTGGCTGCTTTTTCGTCAACCGGCTTGGTAGATTTCGCAGCCGATATGGATTTTGATTTTTCCGCACGGGCGGAGCGGGACTCCAGCCATTCGTTTGCCCACTGGGGCCGCTCCGATGGTGCCGCCGGTGTGGAGGAAATGAGAAACATCAGTCCTAGTGCGTGCTTGCAGGGGAACTTGCGGCTGGGGCAGGAGCACTTGCTGGCGAGATCGGCCAGCGAAACGAGGGTCTGGTAAGGATTTTTCCCCGATCCCATGGCCAGACCCCAGAGGACTTCCGAATCCCCGCCCGCCATTTCCCATTTCCGTGGAGAGCCGAGAGCCCGGCCCGCCTTGAGCGAAGAGGCGTCCGGTGCAATGGCGGTGATCTGATCTGGAGTCAGCAAAACTGAAGGAAAAGTGAGGAAAGCAGCTTCGTGAGTCGATACCGGAGTTCAGTCATTCCATTCTGACATTTCCTTCCCCTTCGGCAACCGGGGACTCTTCCTTGAAGTTTAAAGTTTAAAATTTAGAGTTTCGGAAGTGATCGCCCGCGTCCTCATCGACGGCCCGTCCGAGCTTGTCTTTGACTACGCCATCCCAGCCGAACTCCCCGTCGTCGAGGGTTGCCGTGTGCGCGTGCCTATCAGGCAGAAAATCACCTCCGGCACCGTCCTCTCCGTCATCCCCCCGCCGGAGCAGAGCGAATTCGCCGTCCGCGAGCTCAAATCCCTCATCGATCCCAAGCCGCTCATCACCCCTGTTCTCCTGAAAATCGCCCGCTGGATCTCGAACTACTACGGATCCAGTATCGAAAGCGTCATCCGCTCCATCCTCCCTGAAGCCGTCCGCAATGAGGACAACTCCGCCAAGACCCGCCGCATCGCCACCGCCAAGGAAAACATCCCCGCCGAGGAACTGAAGAAACTCGAAAAGCGCGCCCCCAAACAATACCTGATCCTCACCCTCCTCCAGCGCGCGGAAAACCAAACCCTCCCCACCACCGACCTAGGCGACAACTCCGCCCCCTCACTAAAAAGCCTCGCCTCAAAAGGCTTCATCACCATATCCACAGAAGAAGTCCGCCGCGACCCCGAATCCGAAGAAACAATCATCGCCTCCGAGCCTCTGGTTCTCAACGACCAGCAACAGCAGGCATTCGAAGCCGTGAAAGGAGCGCTGCCTTTAGGCGGCGCTCCGTTTCTCCTCCTCGGAGTAACAGGCTCAGGCAAAACCGAAGTTTACCTCCAGTCCGCCCAAGCCGCCCTCGACCTCGGAAAAACCGTCCTAGTCCTAGTCCCGGAAATCGCCCTCACCCCCCAGACCGTCCGCCGTTTCAAAGCCCGTTTCTCCCAGCTCAACGACCAGGTAGCCGTCCTCCACAGCAACCTCTCCCAAGGCGAACGATTCGACGAATGGCACCGCATCCGCAAAGGTACGGCACGCATAGTAATCGGCGCACGTTCCGCCGTGTTCGCCCCGCTCCCGGATCTCGGCCTCATCATCATTGATGAGGAACACGAATCCACCTACAAACAAGAAAACGTCCCCCGCTACCAAGCGCGCGATGTCGCCGTCCTCCGCGCCGCCTTCGAGCCATGCGTCATCGTTCTCGGCTCCGCCACCCCCTCCTTGGAGAGCTGGCAAAATACTCTAACAGGAAAATACAAACTCCTCCGCCTCGACAAACGCGCCGACTCCCACTCCATGCCCCTCGTCCGTGTCATCGACATGCGCTTGGAAAAACAGAAACAGAAAGGCCAGACACCCATCCTCTCGGACCGACTCCGCACCGCCCTCGAGCAACGCCTCGAAAAAGGCGAGCAATCCATCCTTTTTCTCAATCGCCGCGGCTTCGCCCGCTCCCTGCAATGCCACGGCTGCGGCCACGTCTGTGAGTGCCCGCACTGCGCCGTCGCCCTCACCTACCACCGCACAGATGAACGACTCGTCTGCCACGTCTGCGGCCACCAGTCCATCGTCCCGAGGAAATGTCCGGAGTGCAAAAATCCCGGCATCGCCCTCCAGGGGTACGGCACCCAGAAGGTCGAAGAAGTCCTCCAGAAAGTCCTCCCAGAAGCCCGCTTCGCCCGCATCGACGCCGATGCCATGCGCCGCAAAAACGCGCTCAAAGACATCCTGAGAAAATTCAAATCCCAGAAAATTGACATCCTCATCGGCACTCAGATGATCGCCAAGGGCCTCCATTTCCCCAACGTCACTCTCGTCGGAATCCTAAACGCCGACCTCGGCCTACACATCCCTGACTTCCGCGCCGGCGAGCGCACCTTCCAGCTCATCACCCAGGTCGCCGGACGCGCCGGACGCGGCGAGCTCGAAGGCGAAGTCATCGTCCAAACCTTCACCCCCCACAGCCCCAGCATCCAGTTCGCCCGCCGCCATGACTTCGATGGCTACGCCGAGCAGGAAATGGAAATGCGCCACCAGTTCAAATTCCCCCCCTTCGCCCATTGCGGCGTCCTCACCGCCCGCTCCACCCACGAGCGCCGCGCCGAATTCACCCTCCAAACCCTCCACCTGAGATTGAAAGAAGCACTCCCCGAGGGAATCTCCCTAGGCGAAGTCCTCCCCAGCCCCCTCATCCGCTCCCACGACCAGTTCCGCTTCCAAATCACCCTCCGCTCCCACAAAGCCCGCCCCCTCACCAATCACGTCCAATCCATCCTCCAAAAAACCACCCTCCCCGAAGACGTCACCGTCGTCTTCGACATGGATGCGTATAATTTTTCGTAGCAATGTAGCGCTCGCTTTAGCTGGCGTCAGGTCTTCGCAAGTTTTCCACGAAACCTGCAATCCAACACCAGTGATTTTAGAGTGAAAGGCGGGAAACTCAGATCCACTGCTTGTTGTTCCAATTCCTGCCTCTGTGCGGCCATCTTATCCTTAGAATCGTTTGCAGATCCAGGTTCTGGAGTCCATGCCACTACGAAGAGACCATGTGTCCACCCGTCTGAAACCCGACTCTTGAGATAACGGTCAAGAAGTTGCGTTTTCATCGCCTTCTTCCGCTCACCAGAATTGTCGGCTCTCAGTTTTTTAACTTCGATAACAACTTGTAGCGCTGAGGAGATGCCGTCCGAGGGAATTGTTCGCACTAGCAAATCTGCTCTGTTGTCCAGTATTGGCTCCACCTCGCAATCGACCTGTAGTTCCAAATTCTGCTGCAACCATTCCGCCATTTCTCGAGAAATAATCTTCTCGTGTTTGATTTTCCTGCCATCCCAAAGCCGATGCCAGTGGCCATTTTTGGTTAGGGATTCTTCCCATCGCTGCAAACTCTCCTCCACCGCAGCCATCAGCTCATCCTGATTTCGAGCCAGCCTTGCGTGTGGTTTTTCCGCAATCCTGAAAAATTCCTTCGGAGAAAGCGGGTGCCAACCTGCGGCCACCCGGAACTGGCTGTTTGCGTGCCTATGCCAGTCGATAAGGTGTTGCCGCTCTTGTGCATCTTCCGGGTTCTCCCCCTCGATATCCTCCGGGATATCGACTTCGATCCCACGGCTCCGGGCAGCGGATGAAATTCGATCCCTAAATTCCATAACGTTGTCATCATCCGTGACCTCACTGAATTCGAAACGTCCTCTCTTGTTTCGGTGACGGTCTATGACTGGAAAGGCTTTCCAACAAGCCTCAGCAAGATGCTTCAGGGAAAGATCAGACCATTCTGAAAAGTCCAACTCACGAACGCGCCAACGAATCCTTGAAACGGCGTAGCGCAGTGCACCGACGAACAGCTCGGCATTTTCAAAATAAGATTTCACTTCGGATCCAAGACGACCATTTGCCAAAATCATTGAGGCAGCCAGCAACGGCGTAGCCTCATCCGGCGAGGCATTTTTCGGTAACGGCAACTTTGCCGATAGAACCCGAATGGCCGCCTTCTCGTTTTTGGCCGCAAGAAAACTCACGGCATTAAAGAAACCGCCATTGTGGATATGTTCAGAGCAGAGAATTGTCTCAAGTGAATCTGACAGTGCCGGCAAATTGATTTCAGTTAGTTGGTTGAGTTGCTCTAGCTTCGCATCTTCCGAATACTGCTTACGGGTAAACTTCTCAAAAGCATCGACAAATTCCTGTGGGAATAACTCAGCAAAGTGCTCGTTGCCGATCCCTTCAGGTGGATCACCTAGACCGTGGTTGCAGAGAAACGGGATGAACACTTCCAACCATTCGCTTTTAAGCGAATGCCGAACTGATCCATCCTTGTCGATTTGCTCTTTGCAAGCAGCGAGGGCAAGCAATCCAGACAAAGTGATGTTATGATCTAGTTCGCGCTTAAGGGGAGTCTCTACAATGAATCGCGCTGCGGCATCGATCATCCAGCCTTCATCTTGGCGGATTGTTTGGATTGGAGCGAATGTGATAATTCCCCTTTGCGATCCTGACGTTCTGAACAAAAGAAAACGGAAGACCCCAGGCCAAACAATGTGACCCTTCTCATGCTCATTTTTGCACTCCTGCAAGTCATTCGCCAAGCGCTTCTGGAGATCTGCTTTACGTTGTTTCGTAGCCTCTTTGTATTTTTGCGCTTCTCCGTCTCGCTTTGCTTTCCCTTCGCCTATGATTCGTTGTATCGCTTCACTGACCAACTCACCCTCGAGCGGTGGGGGTAAATCGCTCTTTAAAGCGAGGCTTTCGTTCCACGCGGCATTGAGTTCGTCTCCGCGTTTTCCTGATAGATCGACTCTCCAGATCATAGAAGAAAGTAGGATGGAGAATCGCCATTCGTCTTCCGGTGAAGCCGCACGTAGCTTTTCCAAGCACCAGCCGAAATCAGTTACGGCTAACAGGTAATAATCCAGAGAAACCCAGCCTTTGCCACGTTGGCGGTCGAAGCCCGGGTGGGAAACGAGAGCCAAGGCCACCGCGCGTCGTCGTGTGTCCGACAAGTCCGTTAGGATCATTTTTCCTTCAATGGTTTCACCTATTTTCACGGGGACGACGTGGAACCGGAGGCACTCATGCCAGTAATCACAGAAAACGGATGCAATGACTGGATTTTCAAAATTCTCAATAGCCAAAGAAACTGCGGAAGTGTTGAAATCGCTGTATATGGAAGTGTATCCATGAAGTGCGTGGGGATTCTCAGCAAGTCTGCTGAAAACAGCAGGAAGATCATCGGGCTGCAAAGAATTTTGGAGATTCCGAACGGCCATATCATATCCGCCGAATACGTCGAAATGCCTTTCAGGAAGGACGTGGCTCATTACATCACCGACGGGAACCATCTTCGTATCCACCACCAGAATTTCGAGCGCGTATCCGAGCAGGGTGCCATGTGCATCGGTAAGGACCTTTCCGGCCAGCACATCGCGCCAGCGTCGTTCATAGCCGTCTTTCGCAAGCCTTCCGAGGGCACCTGCCAATTCGATTTTCAGCCGCTTGCTAGCATCGGGAAAGATTTTCCAGAGAAGAGAACAGATCTCCTCCAGACGAGTCTTCTCCGCGATGTCCACTGCGAGTTCCTTCGCCGCTTCGTTTGCGTCTGGATTACTTAGCCACTTCGTGAGCTGCTGCTTCAATTTGGCGTGTTTTAGCGAGGGAAGGTGGGCTTGCCGAATCGCCGGATCAAGCACCCGGACGTCATCCGTTGCTCTGAGGAGTGCTTCGACGATTTCCTTTTTCTCGTCATCTTGCAAGCTGGCTCCATCCATACGAAGCAATGTGAGTGGATCGTTGGCCAGAACTTCTTTTCGAAAGGGTTTGTCGAGCTGTGCAAACCACGCGGCGGTCGCCTGCATGGCGGGTGCCACTCTCCAGCCACCTGCGGTTTCAACGCCAAAGATTTGCTTCAGTCTGATTATCCCGAGATCGCGTGATGCAAGCCAGTCAGCAGCAAGCCATTCCTGGTGCACCTGGCTTTGAAAAACCCAGCGATCCCTGCCTGCCAGCTTTCTGAACAAGCGTGTCAGTTTTGGCAGCGAATCATAATCTGATCTCTGAGGTGCGATACGCTTGCCATCCCAAACCTCAGTTCCATCGGAAAGATCGCCCAAGTCTATAACATCGTCGTCTTTGTCTGAATCAACGGCAAAAGATGCCATACCGGATACCGCCATTGTTGCAGCGATTCTACCCGCGATCCGTCCCCGCCATTCGGCTTCTCTTACGGATTTCTCCCAGCGCAATCCCTCCCCACGCGAGTCTGTTAGCATGAAGAGTTTCTTAACCTGGTAGCCGATGATTTCTCCGTAACTTTGGGCAATGCCTTTGCCTCCAGATTCCTCGAATTGATCGATAAGTCCCAGAAACGCTTGCGGCCAACAGGCGACTTGGAAGAGGTGAAAATCGTGTAGCTGTTTCCAGAAATCATCTGCTTTGGCTCCAAATCGTTTCTTCAGCGTGGTAATGGCATCTACACTTCGGATCGGTGCAATCACCAGAGTTTTGACCTCACGTGTTGGCCATAACTCCGCAAGTTCTGCGATCTCTTCTTCCGGCCAATCAGCCCAGCGACAGGAGATTACGAGCGTGTGTTTTTGTCTGCCGTCACTGTCGGTTTGCGCTTTCAGCCAAGCTTTCAGTTGGGAAACGAACAAACGATTTGTAAGGAGAATTTCGTCGAGACCATCGAACACCAGTTTTTTGGGCTCTTTCATGGCGTCGCCGTAAAAATTTTGGAGAAACAGCCCTGGATTCATTTCGCCGATCGACTTTCCTTGAATGAAAATCGCATTTTCGCCGAGCCATCCTGCTTTCTCAGCAATCTCCAGCTCTTTGGATTTTCCTGAGCCAGGCCGACCGAGCAAAGTTAAAAATGATGAAACGGAGTGTTGTTCGAGTGTCCCTACGCCCGGCAATGGATCTTCCATGAGGTTTTCCGCACCGCCAACTCCCCCATAGTCAGAGAGAAAATTCTCATCAATCCCCCGGAATCGTTCCCACGTGTCCGTAGGTATCCAGAACCGTGTCCACGGCTCTGACTCTCTCTTCTTGGGATTGGATTTTTCGTTCGACATTCGTGAATCGCGAATATCATAATACATTCCACAAAATGCTCAAGCCTCAAGACATCGTAATTTGCCTCAAGTTGCTCCAATACGGGCGAGACGGCGGAGCGCCGACTTACTCAGAACTGTCGAATTTCCTGAAAATGAGTCAGTCCGAGGCGCATGGCGCTGTGCAACGAGCTTTGCGTGTAGGATTATTATCCAAGCCGCCCGGTTTGCAAAGGAGCATGCCGGTGCCCGTCAGGCAGCCTCTCGGTGACTTTCTGATAGGGGGATTAAAATACGTTTGGCCCACTAAAATTGGCGGCCTAGGCCGTGGAATGCCAACAGGGACAAGTGTTTTCGTCATCGCACAGGAGATGGATGTCGCTGAGCCAGAAATTCCAACCGTTTGGCCTTTTGCATCCGGCTCACAGAGAGGGGAAACCGTGGAGCCGCTTTACCCGAAATGCCCGGACATCTGCGCCAATGACCCTATCCTTCATGAATGGCTGGCTCTGATTGATGTTCTGAGATTGAAAACAGGCAGGGAGGCAAAGCTGGCCGAGCACGTAATAAGGAACAGACTATCATGAGAAGTGAACTTGGAGCGGATGAGTGCTGCGGATTCATTTGCGAACTGGCAGAGTTGCTACCCGGACTGCTCGGGGGGCAATCGAGTGACCCCATGTTCGCACCAATCACTGAGAAATTGAGTTCCGGCTCTCGCAAAAAATGGGATCCCGTTTTCACCGGAGGAGCTATCGTCGGACTCCTGTTGTCTGACCCTGCAGCGAGGCCACCATCAAAAACCAAAGACATCGATCTTGTCTTGGAAATCGTTGGTTACTTCGAATTTGCAGCTGTCGAACGTATCCTTCGAAGTTCTGGCTTCTCGCAGAACCCCATCGAAAACATGCCAGTAGTCGCATGGTATTGGAAAAATATCCGGGTCGATTTCCTCCCCCATCAGCCCATGGAAATGATGACCAAAACCAACCGTTGGTTTCCGCATTTGATTGATGAAGCGGAATGGATCGAGGTCAAACCAGACAGCTTTGCTTGGTGCGCCTCCGCACCTTGTTTTATTGCGACGAAGTTTGAAGCGTTCTTCAATCGAGGAAAGGGCAATTACTTGGAAAGCAAAGATATCGAGGACATTATCGCCGTGGTTGACGGGCGGGAGGAACTCGCAAACGAAATTCTTCTATCATCACCTGAAATACGGCAATTTGTTCGAGCTGCGTTTGGAGAACTACTTGAAAACTCTGATTTCATGGAGGTGCTTCCTAAGATCGTTCCGGACGAACTACGAGAAGACATCGTGATTGGTAGAATACGTAAGATTTCAATTGCCTGACCGATACCACTTTGAAGCACCCGGATCATCCAATGTCACATTTCTGGAAAATGTGACATAAGCAGTTATTCACATCTCCCACGATCCAGCGCGCGGGCATACAATCTATGGAAATCATCAGATCCTCAACTTCCCGAGCCGCCTGGGAGCCAATCTGAACCATTTTCCTGCCGTCAGGAAAATGACCTAAAACCTCATGGCCACTGGCTTCGCGGGCAAAACTGGCGTCTTCAGATCGGCAGGCACCTCCCATCTTTACAAAGATTGCTAATCTTTGTAGCATTCTGCCATGAACATCTCGCTCACTCCGGAACTGGAGAGTGCCGTGAAGGCGAAGGTTGCCTCGGGGATGTATAACAATGCCAGTGAGATGATCCGCGAGGCGTTCCGCAAATCTCTCCTTCAAGAACAGGAAAACCAATGGCTCAGTCGCGAAGCGGCCATTGGTTACGGGCAGCTTCAAGCAGGTCAGACCGTCGAGGTGAAATCCGAGCAGCACTTCGTCGACCTCGTTCGCAGCTAGCGCATGAAGCTCACGTTCACGGAGGCTGCCCTCGAAGACCTACGCTCCATCAGGGCATATACCCTCGATACATGGGGTGTAGAGCAGGAAGAAATCTACCTCCGGAAAATTTGAAGCCGCATCCAAACCCTCCGGGTAGATCCCCAGCGCTACCGCCTGCGGGGGAACTTTTTCCCGGCTGCCGTATCGCCGCCGAAGGCCGCCATGTCATCCTTTTCAATACCGAGAACGAAACCACCACGATCGTCCGCGTTCTTCACTCCTCCATGGATTTCAAACGCCAGATCGAGAGCGGGTGATCAGTTGCTTTTCATTCATCCAGCCTCCGTCGGATCTCCGGCAACGCGCGATCACGCCAGCGTGGCAGCGCGTTTCGGAATGTCTCCCGGGTGCGGGCGCTGCTGCGGCACCATAGGACAAGCGTGGACTCCCGGGCGGCAATGAAGGTGTTTAGCAGGGCGAGGTGATCGTCTGAGAGCGACCGGATCTCGCGATAACCGGCGACGAAGGCATCCCGCCACTCCGTCTGGCCGGGCTCGCTATCGAAGCCCATCATCGTTGAGGCCATGTCGTAGAGGTAGTGGCCGGGGCCGCAGTCGTCGAAATCGATGGGGCGGGCTTCTCCGCCGGCGAACAGGACGTTGGCGAAGTGGAGATCCGCATGGATTATACCGTAAACGTCTTTTCCGTGACCCAGCGTTTTCACCGCAGCACGCAAGCGCGTTTCGCATTCCGCGTGCAGGTCATGTTCAACCGGCGGCAACTCGTCCCAGACATCGGGCTCGATGCCGATTTTCGCATCGTGTCCCATGATGGCGTCGCAATTCCATTTCCACCGGTCGAGCTTAAGGCCATCGCGCCAGCGGGAGGCGTGATCGTGAAGCATCGCCATGGATCGACCAACCAGGCGGATTTGATTCAGATTCCGCCCTCCGTGTTTTGCCATGCGACCGGGCATCCAGTGCAACATAGCGCCGACACGGGTCGCGTTCTCCCCGCCGTCGAGTCCTTGGTGATCGGTATTGGAAATCACGACACTCGAGTCTCCGGAAACCGTTCGCAGAGGTTTCGGAACCGTCAGCCGCCCTTCTGCACTCAATGCACCAAGCCACGCAAGCTCACCGTCAATCTGGGCGGAGGTGCGTTCATGGGGTCGGCTGATCCTGAGCAGATACCTCCCTTGCACGAACGGGTCACTCTGTTTCCAAGGGCGGATCAGTACCGGGACATCCACGCGAAATGTTGTGTTCTGCCAATGGCTGACTTTGCAGAAGGTGGCGTCCTCGAATCCATAAGCCTCCAGAACCGCTTGTGCAACCGGTCGCAAACGCAGTACCTGGCCGCGGGACGTCAGGTCTGCAAAGGGTTTCATCTGGGGGAGGGTGTTGGAAAGCAGGTCGGCTTTCAAGCCAAGTGAGCGGGATTGCTCTCCCGTCCCGAATCCGAAGATCCGCTTGGCAAAAAATCAGTATGTCAGCTAACTTCCCACCATGAAACCCTCCCTCCGTTCCACGACCTACGATTCCCCGATTGGCGAGATCACCTTGGTGGCGAATGCGGAGGGATTGTGCGGGCTTTACAACGGCGGGCAGAAGCATTGGCCCAAAGATTCGGATTCGTGGGTTAGGGGAGATGGGAAGGTTTTCGATCCCGCCCGCAAGTGGTTGGACGGGTATTTTTCCGGAAAGAAACCGAAACCTCTCCCGAAGATCGCTTTTGGAAGCGGGACGGAATTTCAGAAAAAAGTATGGTACGGACTTCTGACGACTCCTGCCGGGGAAACGGTCAGCTATGGCGAACTTGCCAGGCGCATCGCTGCGCCGAAAGCGGTTCGCGCCGTGGGTGCGGCTGTCGGTCGGAATCCGGTCTCCATCATCGTCCCCTGCCACCGCGTGATCGGGGGAAATGGATCTCTCACCGGCTATGCAGGCGGATTGGAAAAGAAGCGCTGGCTTTTGGCGCACGAAGGCGTGGAGATTTGAGCGAGGCAAAACACCTCGACATATACGGAAATCTTGATATTTTATCCGCGTGAAACGTATTTCCCTGGCTGCCATCGCCATCCTTTCCTTGCTAAACTCCTGCGACCATATCGATGCGGTGGGGGACAAGGTCAATGAGCTCAAAGACCTCCGCAAGGAAAGCACGCAGGGGCTGGATGGCCTGGGGCTGGATCAGATTCTTGATGGCGTGAAAGGCGGCGCGACAATACAGACCCTGCAGGAAACGGACTTCGCAACCTTCACCTCGGAGTCCGGACGGCTGAACATCGTAGAGTTCCAATCGAGTGGCTCAAGTTACTCGCTCGATTTCCAACCGGTGCTGGCCGCTGCGGTAAACAGGAATTCTTCAGTGGCACGGTTGGGCAGGATCGATGTCGAGAAGGCACTGAATCTCGCGGAAATCCAGGAGGTTAGAAAAGTGCCGGACATCCGCTTCTACCTCGATGGGCAGCTTGTCCACCAGTTCACCGGAACGGAATCCGAAGAGACCCTGGACAAGCTCATCAAGGCGCATTCCGCGACGGTCATTCCGGTGGATGATTTTGCGGCCCAGCTCAACGAAGGGCTGGATGGCGTGACCGGCGGCACCTCGGTGACAAGTCCGACCCAGCCTCCGCAAAAAGTTACTCCTATCGACGAAGCCATGAAGCCGATGGACAAGGAATGGCTTCCTCCCGGCATGAGCCGCAAAAAGTAAGCGGCGGAAATGAATCGCCTCCGGGGGCTTTCCATGATAATCCGCGAAGATATGAAACTCCTTTTCCTAGCCCTCGCCCTGACCGCGAGTGCCATAGCCCTTCCTGAAGCACCGCCCGCCGTCTTCGAATCCAAGACCATTGATGCGAAAATTTCCATCGGCTACGGACTCGCCATCGCGGATGTGGACGGCGATGGGAAACAGGACGTCCTGCTCGTCGATGCGGACGAAACCGTCTGGTATCGCAATCCCACATGGGAGAAACAGGCACTGACGGGAAAGCTCACGAACAAAGACCACGTCTGCATCTGTGCGAAGGATATCAACGGGGACGGAAAAGCTGAAATCGCCATTGGAGCGGAATGGAACCCCGGGGATACGAAAGACAGCGGGGCGGTCTTCGCCTTGTATCCGGCGGAACCAGGCCAGCTTTCCGAAGCGAAAAAACTCCACCACGAACCGACCGTCCACCGCATGAACTGGGTCGCGGGCGAAGGCGGAAGATCATTTCTCGCCGTCCTCCCCCTTCACGGGCCAGGCAACAAGAACGGGGAAGGGGACGGGATCAATTTCCTCGGCTACCACCCGCAACCCACTCCTTACGAGGACTGGCAGACTTTCCTCATCCACAAGGGTTTCCACATGGCCCACAACTTCGATCCCGTTTCATGGAACGATTCGAAAGCGGAAAGTATCCTTGTCGCTTGCAAGGAGGGAATCCACCTCCTCAGCCCCTCCGGTGAAAAGTGGGACGCAAAGGCCATGACGGAAAAAGGCGCGGGGGAAGTCCGGCTCGGGAAACTCCCCGGAGGAAAACGTTTCATCACCACCATCGAGCCCATGCACGGCAACGAGGTCGTTATCAATCCGGAGAACCCCGGCGGCCTCTGGTCGGAGAAACGCTTCGTCGTCGATGAAACCCTGGGAGAAGGCCACGCCCTCGTCGCTGCGGATTTCCTTGATCTCGGCTACGATCAGATCGTCGCCGGCTGGCGCAAGCCTTCCACCGACACGAAAAAAACCGGCCTCCGCCTCTACATCCCGTCCAACGAAGACGGCACGGAATGGAAACTCCATTCCACCATCGCCGAAGACACCATGGCCTGCGAAGACCTCAAAGCCGCCGACCTTGATGGCGACGGCAAACCGGATCTCATTGCTTCGGGAAGATCTACGAGGAACGTAGTAGTTTATTGGAACAAGACGGGGAAATGAAAGCCTACCCGAGAAGCTCCCGCACCATGGAGGCGTTGAGCTTTTTCACGATGTCCGCATCGGCGAGGAGTCCGTCTGCCAGGGCGGCTTTTTCCTGCTGGAGGCGGTGGATGCGTTCTTCGACGGTTTCCTGGCAGAGGAGTTTGTGGACGAAGACCGGCTTGTCCTGGCCGATGCGGTAGGCGCGGTCGGTGGCCTGGGCTTCGGCGGCGGGATTCCACCAGGGATCGTAGTGGATGACGGTATCGGCGGCGGTGAGGTTGAGGCCGGTGCCGCCCGCTTTGAGGGAAATGAGGAACACTGGAAATTTTCCAGACTGGAATTGCTCAACGAGTTTTCCCCGGTCTTTGGATCCGCCGGTCAATTTGAGATACGCAACTTTTTCACAAACTAGGTGCTCTTCGATGAGAGCGAGCATGGTGGTGAACTGGGAAAAGATCAGGATGCGGCGGCCTTCTTCGATGAGGGTCTCTAACAGCTCTTTGAGGAAATCAAGTTTCGCGGAGGCTTTCACGCCATCGGAAAAATCATCGGGAAGGAGGCGGGGATCGCAGCAGATCTGGCGGAGTTTGAGGAGGGCATCGAGAAAGACGATCTGGGATTGCTCGATGCCTCGCGCAGCGATGGCTTCACGGACGCGCTTGTCCATGGTGGCGCGGACGGTTTCGTAAAGATCCTTCTGCTCGGAATGCAGCTCGACGAGGTGGACCATGATCGTTTTCGGAGGGAGCTCGGTTGCCACCTGGTCTTTGGTGCGGCGCAGGACGAGGGGGGCGATGCGTCTTTTTAGAAGGGCGTTTTTTTCGGCATCGCCCTCGTCTTCGATGGGTTTGCGGAAGTTTTTCGTGAACATGTCTTCCGTGCCGAGGTAGCCGGGGATGAGGAAATGGAAGAGGCTCCAGAGCTCGCCCAAGTGATTTTCGACAGGTGTTCCGGAAAGGCAGAGACGGTGGCGGGCGATGACACGGCAAGCCGCCTTGGCGACTTTTGCTTTCGGGTTTTTGATATATTGGGCTTCATCAAGAACCAGAACGTGATACTGGAATCCTAGTAGTTTCTCGATGTCCCGCTGGAGGAGCGCGAAGGAGGTGATGACAAGATCGGCATGGGGGATGGAGCGGTAGTATTTTTTCCGGTCGGCTCCGTTCAGGACAAGCACGGTGAGGCCGGGCGCGAATTTAACCGCCTCCGCACGCCAGTTCGGCACCACGGAGGTCGGGGCGATGACGAGGGAGGGCTTGCCGCCGCTGCGTCCGCTGGTTTTTTCCTCCATCAGGTGGGCAAGGGTCTGCATGGTTTTGCCAAGACCCATGTCATCCGCGAGGATTCCGTGGAGTCCGTGACGGGCGAGAAACTGCATCCATTGGAAGCCGGATTTCTGGTAATCTCGCAGGGTTGCCTTAATCCCGGCGGGAGTCTCCACCTCCTCCATGCTGGAAAAGTTTTCGAGGCGTTTCTTCAGTTTTTCCAGGCCTTTCGGGGAATCGATCCCCAGCCCTTCCAAGCCGGCAAGCGCTGCTGCATCAAGAGCATGCACCTGGACTTTTCCGAAAAACTTGGGATCTACCAATGCCGAAAGGTGATGAAGGATACGGCGCACCCTGCCGATGGGAAGCTTGAGAGCATCGCCGTTCGGGAGGGGGGCGTAAACGAATCCGTTGTTGGGTCTGTCCAGCGTTTCCTCCAGGAAATCCTGCTTCAACAAGCCCGCGAGGATGGGCATGAGGTCGTATCTTTCCCCGTCCACATCGAAACCGACCGAGAGGCTGAACCAACCGCCATCGGAGAAATCCCCGTCGTATTCCTCTTCCTCATCACTCTCGGAGGAGAGCTTCGTGTGCCACTTGTCGGGATCCGCGTCATGCACCTGGTGGCCGACTCCTTCTTCGAAAGCAACGTTCCAGCCCATGTCCTCCAGATCTCCTGCCAGCTCCCCGCGGAACTGGTGCCAAAAAGCATCCACCGGAATCCTGCCGGGATCGGGAAACCACCTGTCGCTCCCGGCATCAACCTTCGCGGAGCGGGATTTCATACTCAGCAGGAAACGCCATGCGGGATTCGATTGCATGGAGGAAAGCCCTGTCTCGCGGAGCTGGCGGATGGCCCGCATCTCGGCAGGGGTCTTGCCGCCCTCACCGGCTTGGCCAAGCGGGTTTCGAAGTTTCCCGTAGTTCACGTAGGCTTCGCCGAAAATCCAGTCCTTCGGCTCCTTCTCACCCAGCGATTGCAGAAGCATTTTCGTAGCCCTGTCCACCTCGCCCTTTTTAACGATCAGCTCGAACTTCGCATCCGGCGCAAGCTCCCCCCTTCCCTCCGTCCCTCCATCCCTCCGTCCCAGCTCCTCCGTCACCGCCTCAACAGCCGTCTTTCCGAAAAACTTCGCCAGCCGCCGCTCCTTCGCCATTTTCCCGACAACAGCGAATCCATGCTCACAAAACGATCCGACCTCACAAGAACAGGTCGTCTCAAATCCGAAACTCCCGCCCTCTTCCCAGAAAGCCCCGTCCACTTCCGCCCCGGCGGCATCCGCCGAGAAACAAATCTCCCCTGCCCCCTCGTCCAGCCGCAGTCCTTTCACCTTGGAAACCAACCTCCCGCCAAGACCGCGCACCTCGTCCTCGAATCTTTCGACCCAGGCTCCCTCCGCCAGCCATTCCTCCAATTCCGCTATGTTCTCCACGCGCCGGGGAGCCTATTTTCGAACAGCCGCAGCGTCCATCCCGATTTGGCATGGGTGATTGCCAAAGCGGGAAGTGTCGTGTCGTATCGTGTTTATGAAAATCCTTCCGTGTCTTGTTTTGTTTGCCGTTTTCGTGGGAATCCTCTCTGCCCAGACGGTTTCCATCGCCCCATACAAGGACGGTAAATCAGGGGCATTCAGCTTCACGCTGGATGACGGCTACCGGGATTCCGTGGTCGAATCCCGCCAGGTTTTCCAGGAAACGGGAGTCCGCGCCACGTATTTTCTAATGCCGGTTTCCATGGGATCGCCGAAAGCAGGGCTGCTGAGCTGGAAGGATGCGAAAGGATTGCTGGCTGAAGGGCACGAGATTGGCGGGCATGCCAGGGTTTCGCCAAAGCTCCACGAAGCGGATGCGGAAACCCTCGCCTCCGTCGTAAGCGGAGGGCGGGATCTCTTTGAGGAAAAACTAGGCTACCGCGCCTACAGTTTCGCGATGCCGGGAGGCTCGAAACGGACACCGGAAGTGGGGGCGGAAATTTTCAAGGAATACGGGATCATCCGCGATGGCAAGCTGGCTCAAGGCTGGGGAAGCGCGAAGAAAGGGGTGGAGTGGCCGGTTGCCAAAACGAGATCCCAGGTCGCCCGCGTACTTGATTCCGGCGGCTGGGGCATGGCGGTGATTCACGGGATCACCAATGGCTATCGTCCGTTTTCCTCCATCAGGCATTTCAAGGAACATGTGGAAGCTGTTACTTCCGAGAAAGACCGTCTCTGGATCGCCCCCATGGGTGAGGTGGGGCTATACGTGGATACTGCGGGAAGGACGAAGCTCACGAAACTTGAGAAACCCGGTGGGATGGAAATCACTCTTGGCCTGGAGCCGTCTGAAAAGGAAGGAAGTGCCGTGCCGATCACGCTCGTAATCAAACCCGATGGAAAAGCGATCAAAAATGTCACCGCCACGCAGTCGGGCAAGACGCTCGAAACCGGGAGCAAGGACGGAAATTTCCTGATCGACGCAGTGCCGGGTGGTGATCCCGTGCTGCTTTCTTGGAAATAGCCGTCTCCGGTCTCATTATGTCACCTTGGAAAGCTGGAGAATGGGTCTTGACAAGTAAACCAGACCAGACCAGGTTCACCTCGTGAAAAACATACAGGAAGCCAAAACCCACCTCTCGCGGCTGGTGGAGCAAGCGGCGGCAGGCGAGGAAATCATCATCGCCAAGGCCGGGAAGCCGATGGCGAAACTGGTTCCCTTCGTCCCGAAAAGGGCGGCCCGCACCGGAGGGTTTCTCGCAGGGAAAATCCATGAGGCGGCAGATTGCTGGGAGCCGGATGAGGCACTTACGGAAGCCATGACAGGCGCATCGGTTTTCCCATCCGGAGGCCTCTCCAAAGTCGCGGAAGATCCTGCTCCATACCGCATCTGATATGAGGATTTTACTCGATAGCCATACCCTTCTCTGGTGGATGGACGATCCGTCGAAGCTCAGACCTGCAGCCCGCGCAGCGATCGCAAATTCTGAAAACGAGGTTTTCGCCAGCGCGGTATCCATCTGGGAGATAGGCCTGAAACGCTCGAAAGGAAAGCTCTCCATCCCGGAAAACTTCGCGGACTTCCTTCCGGAAAACGGGATCTCCAGCCTCCCTTTTACCGCCGCACATGCGCAGGGCTCCATCCTGCTCCCCGCTATTCACGGAGATCCTTTCGACCGTGCGATGATCGCCCAATGCCAACTAGAATCGCTGACATTTGCCACCCGCGACGGAATCGTGGGCAACTACAACATATCCATTTTGGAAGTCTGATTCTTTAAACAAGATCACCCCACCTCAAGACACAGCGCTTTGAGATAGCTAGCCTCGGAAAAATCCGCCGGGTGATCCGCCGCGTGGCCGCTTCGCCACAGCTCCCGCCATTGCCTTCGGGAACCCTGCGCCTCCTCTTCCACCAGCCGGTAAAACTCCTCTGCGAAAACATGCGCCGTGCACGAAGCCGCCACCAAAATCCCTCCAGGTCGCAGCATGGAAATCGCCCGCGCATTCAACCGCCGGTATGCCCGCAGAGCACCCTCTTTTTCCGCAGATCGTTTCGCGAGAGTCGGTGGATCGACGATGATGAGATCGTAAGAACCATCCGCCTCGTCCATCCAGCGGAAGGCATCCGCCTGCACTCCGGAATATTTTGCTGAGGAAATTTCCGGGTTCCCGGAGTTCAGGGAAAAATTCCGCTCCGCACTCTCCAAAGCGTGGGCGCTGATATCCACATCCGTAACGGATCGCGCCCCTCCCCGTGCCGCGTAGAGGGAAAACCCTCCCGAAAAACTGAACACGTTCAGCACATCCCGCCCCGCTGCCAGCTCCTCGACCCGCGATCGGTTATCGCGCTGATCCAGGAAAAACCCGGTCTTCTGTCCCTTCAAAACAGCGGATTCAAATCGGATTCCATTTTCCAAAAACACCACCGTCTCCTCACCCACCGCACCACGAAAACCTTCTTCCAGCCCGAAATCCCCTGCCCTGCCCGCCACATTCCGGCTCATCCGCAGCACCAGGAAATCCGGAGAAAACACCTCCCGCAGAACTCCCTCGATTTCCTCCCACCTCGCCAACCATCCGGCTGCGTATATTTTCACCACCAGGGTCCCGGCATAAAGATCCGCCACCAGTCCCGGAAAACCTTCGCTCTCCCCATTGATCACACGCGCTCCATTCGTGCGTTCATTCAGTACCTCACCCGCGCGTTTTTCCAAACAAGCCCGCGCTTTCACTATCCACCACTCCCTGTCCAGCGTCGCCGGCTTTCCACAGTGAAGAATTCTGATCCGAATCGGCGATTCAGCCTCATACATCCCTATCGCCATGAAGCGATCCCGCTTGTCATACATCACCGCCAGCTCACCCGTCTCCCCATCACGGTTCTGCGATTTGATACTATCCGCATAAACCCAAGGATGCCCCGAGCGCACCGCCGTCTCCGCCCTAGGAAAAAGCCCAATCCGCAACCTCGATTTCGATTCACCACCCATGTGAACGCAGACCTACCGCAAGCCGACCGGCTTCTCCAGAATCTCTTTGAGAACAAATGCCTGCCGGAGTTCCCTGCGGTTTTGCAAACGGCCGCGAAGCGTGCCAGCCGACTCCGCAGTAACTGGTTTCTTTCTACGCGATGCCGAAACCGGAGCCTGATCCAGGCTGCGCTGCCTCTTCGCCTGCTTGAGCTGCTCCGCCAGTTTCGCCTGACGCTCCAGCTCAGTGGAAACTCCCTCCATGGGCTGAAATTCCAATGGCGGCGCCTCTTGGGATCTGCGCCTCATCGTCGGTGCCGAAGCCGGGACCGGCGCTGCCTGCGGGAGCGGTGGTGGCACGGCCGGACGGGGATGTGTCCGTTCCGCCTGTTCTAAAAATTCCTCCAGTTCCGCAGGATCATACTCGTGCTCATGTGTCTCCCGGCGCGCTTCCTCCTTCGCCTCCTGGGTGGCTTTCCACCACTGAACCAACCCCGCAGCAGCGGCGATGAACCAGATGATATTATCGAAAATGAAATCCACGGAGGGGAGGTTGGGATACTATTTTCCTTCGGCAAGATCGACCTTGTAGTCGCCCATGGCCCACTGGATTCCGGCGAGGTAGTGTTTCAGGATTTTCGGATGCCAATACATCTCGTGGTTGTGGCCGAGCGAGCAGTAGAAGACCTTTCCGTCCTCCCAGTTCCGCGCCCAGGCAACACCCCAGTCCTTGTCCTCGCGCTTGAGTCCTTTGACATTCATGTCGGATTTTTCGGGATCGAGACGAAGCAGCATTTCCACCTTGCTGGAATCATACGGTGCTTTGAGCTGATAGATCTCCTCTTTGAATTCCATATTCTCACCACCGAACATTTCCGCAAGCGGATGCTCTTCCTGACCGGGCTCCACCTTGATGCTGACCTTCGTCCCCGCGTTCCACGGATGGCCGTCAAAGTAACCATTGATCATCTCACCATATTCCGCCCACTCGTAGAAAGTATCGGTCGCCGCGTGGATGCCTACAAAGCCGCCACCACCTTTGACGAACGCCATCAAGTTTTCCTTGAGCTGCATCTCGTATTCCTTGGCACTCTTTTTCTCATCATCAGACATTTTTGCGAACTCCTCTTTGAAAGGGGAAAACGGGTTCTGCGTGGTGGAGAGGAAACAAACGGCATCGAACTTCGCGAGGTTGTCTTTCTCGAAATTTTCAAGCCCTTCACTCACCACCGCCTCATAGGCACCGGTCTTCTTACCCATTTCCGTCAGGGCAACCTTACCGGTGACGATGGATGCGTGGCGGAAGCCATTCGTGCGGGAAAAGACCAGCAGCTTGCGGGGTTTCTCCGGCTTCGCATACGCCTCCTCCGGGAGGGCTGCGGCGATTTTTTCAACGGCTCCATCGGGAACTTTTTCATCGGCGGGATTGTAGGCGACGGCGAAAAGCGCCAGCGCGCCTACCAGACTTGCAGGAATCAATGCTTTCATAAGTTTTTTCTAAATAGGAAGAAGTGGATGGGAAAGTGTTCCCACGAAGACGGGAAAAGTCTCCCCCATCCCTACCCGGATTCCCACAAAAATCTTTCCGCAGACCGATGTAACCGGGCGGGTTTTTCCGATGACTTGTAGCCACGCAAGAAATCGTGGGAGGCCGTGCCTTTGGCAGGCTTGTTTGCCACAGGTTGAAGGGGCGACCGAAGATCGCCCCTACGGGATTTTCACCGTCCTGATCGAATACGAGGAATCAAGCTTCTCCACAGCCGCCCGGACGCTCGCCTGGATCGTCGCGTCCCCGTAATACGGCCCGGAGCCTGCGCCGCCGTTGGTGTGGGTTTCCACGAGGACGAGCTGGTTTCCGGAGATGACGAAGGAGGGGTTTCCGCTGTCTCCCACTACGAGGTTTTTTCCCCAGCCGTGGGTGTCGCTTTCATCCTGCTTGAAGACGATGATGCCCTGGTCGATTCGGGCGATGCGGTGGATGAAGAGCGAGCGTTTCTGATCGCTGACGATGACGTGGCGGTCGGTGAGGGAGGAGGGATTGGTGGAGGTGGATGGCAGGGGGTAGCTGGTGTAGTTCGATGGGACGGGTTCATCCAACAGCCCCACCATCACATCCCCGGCGGCGGGGGCAAAGCCGATGAGCTTTCTCTCAATGCGGTCGCCGCTGCGGTCATGGAAAACGACGGGAGCGCCTGCGGGGCGGGAGTAATGTTTCGCCATCACGACGTGGCGCGGGGTGATGAGGGTAGCCGTGCGGGTGTCGTTGAAAGAGACACCGGACATGTCCATTCCGCGTGTCCAGCCATCCGCCATGTTCGCATCGCGATCCGAGTGGTAGCTGTCGAAAATCTGCGGTGGGGCTTTTTTCGGAGGCAGTGCGGGAGAGGCTCCACCCATGGATCCGCCACAGGAAGCGAGGGCAAGGGTCGAAACGGCAGTGAGGGCGAGGGATAGCAATTTCCTTTCCATGCACTGACTATGCGCGGCTCAGTGGTTTTCCGCAAACGCTCTTCCGGGAATTTTTAAACAGCCAAATCAAGCGCCATGCCCTAGGAAACCTCCGACGCATGGCACTGAAGCAACGCATACGAAGCGGAATTCCAAAATCACTGGTGCTTGTGCTCGGTCTGGCATGGCTGTGGATGACTTGGTCGCAATACAGCGGGCAGGCTCCGGGGACGGCACCCGTCGATACGGAAATCGTCCTCCAATACTACGACCGCAGTCTGAGATTTTCCGAAGCCGGGGAGCGGGGCAACGCCTTCCAGCGATGGATGGCCGGCACGGATGACGAGGCGGAGTGGCTTGAAGAAATCCGCGGAACGATACGCAACCTTTACCTCAACGATCTGGGGAAACCGGGCGGGGATCTTCTTGATACCATCGCCCTGCGGTTGGGTGAAACTGTCACGCCTAGCGAAGGCTCCGGCGACCCGGATTACCGTGCGGAGATGAAACAATGGCTGCTCGACGGCCATGGCCGCGCATGGGATTACGAGCTGTTTCTCCATCAGGAAACCGACCCCGACATCCTGGCACGATACCGTAGTGAAAACGACCGCCTGCTCTCCCGCGCGGCGTGGAGCTGGGTTCTCGATTCCACCATCCTGCTCACCGGTCTGGTCGCCGCAGGCTATTGCCTGTTCGGGAGGAAACGGGAGGTGCCTTCCCGTTCCCGCATCCCCGATTCATGGGCGGCGACATCGGTGCTCGGCGTGTTTTTCCTCGCGGAGCTGCTGCTCACCCCGTGGCTATGGATCATCGGTTTCGGTTACGATAGCTATTACAAGCTCGGCGGTCTTCTAGATATATATTTCTTTTACGATGCCCTCTGGAGAGCCTTTCCAGCCATCTTCATGGCCGTTCTTTTTCTGAAAAACCCGCTCCGCATCCGAAGGGTTTTCAGACTGGGGAAACAGATCGACTGGCTGCTCCTCATCTCCGCCCTCGCCGTTCTGAGCCTAGTGGACTGGCTGTTTTATTTCACCATGCCCACGGTCGATACCGACCCTACGGACTTCATCGAGACCGTCTCGCCGGATCCGTGGCTTCTCGCCACACTCCTCTTCAGCAGCGTGGTTCTCGCTCCCGTATTTGAGGAAATCGCTTTCCGGGGATATCTTTTCCAAGGGCTGAAATCAAAGACCGGCCCCTGGATGGCAGCCGTGATCTCGTCCCTGCTCTTCGCAGTCGTCCACACCCAATACGATGTCTGGGGCTGGATCTCCGTCGGCACCATGGGCATGGCCGCCTGCTATCTCACCCACCGCACCGGCTCGCTGACCACCGCCATCGCCTTCCACGCCATCGGGAATCTTCTCATATCGCTTGATGTGTATCTGTTCTACCAGTTGCCGCTTTAGGCAGGGTGCCTCCACTAGAGAGAGGAAAGAATTTGAACCAGAATGGGAGCGAAGCGGACATGGACGGACTAGCTAATCAAATCTCTCCGTCAAATAGACGCGGGTGAACACGCCCCTTTTTCATGATTTTATCCGCGTCCATCCGCGTTCATCCGTGGTTCTCTTCTCCAATTTTCCCAAGTTTCTCCCTAACGTAGGCACCCTGCCACTCTAGACCAGCCTTTGTCATTGCAACGATAAACCCCTGTGCCACTCTCGAATCAAACCGTCACCCCGGAATTGTGAGAAACGCCCCCCCACGGCTGTAACGATGCCTCCAACTCCAAAAGCCAAGCCCACATGAAACCCTCAACCATTCCGGAATCCAAGCAACCCGGCCTCACCGGCCCCTTCGTCCGCTCCCTCCTCGTCCACGGACTCATCCTGTTGCTCCTGGTTTTCATAGGCAGCCAGCGCAGCGAGATCATTCAGAAACGCGAAACCGATGTCCTCGCGGAGCTTGAGGAGAAACGCCAGGAAGTCATCAAGGTCAACGAACAGGAAGCCGAGGAACTCGCCCGCGAAACCCTCAAGGACGAGCTGGAGGAGAAACTCGAAGCCGTCCTACAGGATGAACTCGAAGCCGGGGACGAGGCGGAACTGCTCGCCTCCATGGAGGAATCCGTCGAGCAAACCCTCGCGGATCTTCTGGGTGAAAACGAGATCACGGAATTTTCCGAAACCGACTACGCGCAACTAGAGCAACAGGCATTCACGGATACTTTCGAAACCGTCCAGCGCAGTCTCGACGACATCCGCAAGGAAGCGCTTCTAAACGAGGCCCGCCGCGAAGTCCGCGAAAACATCGCCCCGAGACTCAAGGAAGAGATCGAGAAGGAACTCGCCAAACAGGTTTCCAACTCCATGGCGAAAACCCTCGCAAACGCCATCGACGGACAACGTGCCGACCGCGCGAAGGAAGTGAAAGAGGCCATCACCGCTGCCCGCGACGAAGTGAAAAAACTCGCCTCCGCGCAAAAGGAAGTAGCCAAAGATGCGGGCGATCCAGCCAAGGCCACCGAGAAACAGAAGGAAGTGGAAGCCGCCCTCCCCGCCGCCGAAAAAGCCCTCGCGGATGCCATGGAGAAAGCCGCGCAAATCGGCGGCGACACCGCGAAAAAAGCAGAGAAACTCTCAGCGGAAAACACCCTTTCCGATCCGGTGGACAAAGCCTCGGCCGGCCTCGCCAACGAGGATGCGAAGAAAGCGAAATCCGAGGTGGAAAGCGCCGCCAAGGAACTCGACGCGCGGGTCAAGGATCTCGACCGCCTCGCCCGCGATGCGGAGAGCGAGGGCAAGAAAAAGGACAACATGAAGACCGATGCCGCCACCGCCACGGCAGCCCTGGAAAACGCGAAAGATGCGATCCGCGAATCCGTGGAATCCGAGGTAAAGGAAACCGGCATCCCCAAGGCCACCGAGAAACTCGCCTCCAAAATGGCCGATAACCTCGCGCGCGCCGGATGGGCTGCCGAGGAGTTCAAGGAAGCGATGGCGGATGCCATCAGCGCGGAGCTTGATTCCGAACTCTCCGCCGAAAGCGCGCCGGACGCGGACGCCGTGGCCGCCAACGCCGCGGAAAGCATGGACGTCGCCACCGGCGGGGAGGAAGCCGAGGCCGCCGAAGCCGCCCTCGCCGCAACCATTGGCGAAGAAGCCGCCGAAAGCGCCGTCGCCGATGCCACCGCGGTCGCCGAGGAAGCGGCTGCCGCGAAAACCGAAGGAGCCGTGGCCAAAGCGGTGGATTCCGCGACCAGCAAGGCGAGCGTCAGCGACGAGTTCAAATCCCGCGCCGCACGCCTCGCCAACCTCAAGGACAAGCTCGAACAGATCACCGAAAACGCCGAGGAAGGCCGCCCCGCGACTGCCGCCAATCCACTCGCAGCAGAATCCTCCAAGCCATCGGTAGAGGCGGCCGCAGAGGCAGCCGCTGACCCAGCCGCCGAGCCATCGGCGGAAGGCGCCGGCCCTCCACACCGCCGGCCGTGGTTGCGAACTCCCACGGCGCCCGTTTCGGAAAAGGCTACAACTCCTACGCGAAAATGAACCGCGAGGTCTATGACAGGCTCAAAGCGTTCAAAGACAAACGCAGCAGCACCGATACCGAGGAAATGAAAACCGCAGACGCAAGCGAAGCCTCCCTGGAAACGGAAGAAGCCGCGATAGGCCGCGCGAGTGTCAGCGCAGCACCCACGCCCGGCACCATCTACGTCGATGCCCTGCCCACCACCGCGGAAACACCGAAGTCCGAGGAACTCGTCGCTCCGAAATTCGAAGCACTCGCCTTTGGCGGAGCGGAATACCAGGCCTCTCCGCTGAAAATCGATGGCGACCTCTCCGACTGGGGCGAGCTCCGCCACACCATGAACATGCTCTGGACATTCGATGGGAAAGCCCTCGAAAACGGCCTCCCCCTCTGGGTCCGCTGGTCTCCGCAGGGAATTTATTTCGCCTACAAAGTCCCTGGCCGCACCAAGATCGACCCCTCCCTGGAGAAACCCTACGAGGGCGATACCTTCGAGCTGTGGCTGGACGTGGACAACCTGCGCAAGGAATCCATGTCGGACAGCCCCTACTCCCAGCAGTTCCTCTTCATGCCATGGGGAAATGTCCGGGGTCGTGAAATCACCTTCGCGGAAATCGGCCGCGGCTTCCGTGGCATCAACCGCCACGCCTACAAGTTCGCCGATCCCGCCGCACCCATAGGCAAAAGCGCCGCCAAGGGCCCTGATGCGGACGGCTACGTGGTGGAAGGCTTCCTCGACCGCGCCGCCCTCGCAAAACCCCGCCTCAAGGCCGGCCTCTATCTGGCCATGAATTTCTCCATCAACCGCGGCTACGATTTCTCCAACTCCCAGCAATGGTCCATGTCCAAAAGCACCGAGACCGGCGGCTTCGACAGGCCGGACACATGGGGCGACGTAATCCTGCTCGGCACCGATGCGGAAACGCGTTTCACCGAGGCTACGAAACCCTCCGGCACCCCGGAAGCCGCCACTCCCGGCAAGGCCATGGGCATCGAAATCGCCGATGCGGACATGAACACGGATCCCTCCCAGCCCGACCGCCTGATCGCCTCCGTGAAAGTCGATGGCACCTCCTCCCACCTCAGCGTGATCCTTGAGGAAACCGGCCCGGACACAGGTATTTTCCGCGCCTCCTTCAATACCCAGTCCTCCTTCCAGGGAGCCAGCGAAAACACCCTCAACGTCCGTGGTGGCCAGGTCATCACCCTTGTTTACGAGGACGACCGCACCGCCAACGGAGCCGCCGGAGTTTCCGTAACCAGCCGCATCCCCGTCGCCCTCCCGGTGATGACCATGTCGCCGTGAAACTCTAAATCCTAAACTCTAAATTTCAAAGTTAGCATCGGCATCCGCGTCCATTCGCGTTCATCCGCGGTTAAAAAAACCTTCCAATCTTTCCCCACCAAATGACCACCACACTAAACATACTAGCCCAGACACCTCCGCCCGTGCGCGAGGGAAACGTCCTCCAATCCCACCTCAGCGAGCTCTACACCCTGCCCATGATCCCCCTGTGGATCTGCTCGCTGGTGCTCGTCATGCTCATCTTCGAGCGTTACCGCGCACTCCGCGCCGCAAACATCCTTGATCCCTCGCTCTCCACAAAATGCGCGACCCTCACTGGCGAAGGTAAGTTCACCGAAGCACAGGAGGCATGTGAAAAATCCGACACCGTAACAGGCCGGGCATGGGCACAGGGCTTTCAGGAATTTTCACTTGGCGATATCGCCTTGGAAGACTCCCTCACCAACTCCACCGCCCTCGCCTTCCGCCCGCTGAAGAAAAACATCAGCGGCATTTCCACCATCGCCGTCATCGCCCCACTGCTCGGCCTGTTAGGAACCGTCGCCGGAATGGTGCGGGTTTTTGATGAACTCTCCATCTCCGCAAACCCCGACAAACAAGCCATGTCCGAGGGCATCATGGTTGCGCTTTTCACCACAGTGTTCGGCATGCTCATCGCCATCCCCGGCATCGTCGCCGGGCGCTACTTTTCCGGCCGCGTCCGCACCTTCGCGGAGACGGTCGAGGCGGATATCGAGCGCGTCCGCTACCAGCACCTCCACTCGAAATCCCGTAAAGATTCCAAGGCATGAAAAAGCATCTAACGGATCTCCTCGAGGAAGAGGACGACAGGCCGGATGTCACCCCGCTCATCGACGTGGTGTTCATGCTCCTGCTCTTCTTCATCGTCACCACCACCTTCGCGGAAGACAGCTTCTTCCCCATCACCCTGCCCACTGCGGAAAACTCCACCGTCCGCACCG
This sequence comes from uncultured Verrucomicrobiae bacterium, assembly GCA_963793435.1. Classification (GTDB taxonomy): domain Bacteria; phylum Verrucomicrobiota; class Verrucomicrobiia; order Verrucomicrobiales; family Akkermansiaceae; genus Luteolibacter. The sequence goes on from CAWCAA010000001.1 coordinate 541,398, forward strand.
CCGGGGAAGCCGCCACCATCGAGATCAGCGCCGAAGGCGAGCTCGCCCTCGACAAGGAATTCATCGCCTCCGAAGAGCTTCTCTACGCAGCCCTTTCCGCGAAAAAGGACGCAGCAGCCTTCAAGACCGTTGTCATCAAAGCGGATGAAAACGCCCCCTCCCTCCACCTCGTCAACGTCCTCGACATGCTCCGCGGCCTGGAAATCACCGAGTTAGCAGTCAGCGCCCAGGCGCAAAAGTAGGTGGACATGGGGCTGAATGACAGCAACCGGCATCTCGAGAATTCTCCTTGACTCCGTGAGGCACACTGGAGAGCCTCGAAATAGTAAAACACCGAATTTTCATGAAGTCCCTTTCCACTTGTACACCACTGTTAATCGTCTTGGCCACACAGGCACAAGGCGCACTCATCGCTCATTGGAAACTTGACGAAACAAGCGCAACCAATGGCACTTCAATCGTGGATTCATCCGGAAACGCCAATAACGGGACGCTTACTACCGGTGACGGCTCCGCAAACAAGTCGATTCCGGGCGCATTTGCCGGGAGCACCGCGATCGAGTTCGACGGCTCGGACGACCAGATTGTAGTCACAACGATGGTGGGAGAGAAGCCGCTGGGGAACTCGGTACGCACGATCACAGCCTGGGTCAACGCACAGACAAGCGGTGATAGAAAATTCTTTGGCTATGGCTCCAGCAACCCGGGTCAAGATTTCAACTTCACCGTCGAGAATGATGGGGGCGACGCAAAAATCTACCAACGCCACAACGGAGGTAACTTCCGCTATCCAGGTGCGGCTTTCAATTCCTGGATCCATGTGGCCGTAGTCGTGCCAACTGGCGCGACACAGACGAGTGATGTGAAGGTCTATATCAACGGAGCGGAGTCCATCGGCGCCCAGGGGGACGGCAGTGCGCGGACCCTCAACACCCCGGAAGACGATTTCTCGATCGGTTCCGCCGGAGGCGCGAGTTATTTCGACGGTGCGGTGGACGATGTACAGTTCTACGACACCGACCTCAGTGCCGCGCAGGTGCTTTCACTATACAACAATCCGGGAACGGTAATCCCCGAACCGGGGGCTATCTCACTAGCTTCGCTCGCCATGGCTGGCTTTTTGATGCGTCGGCGTCGGTAGCTCCTTGTTTCCAAGGATTTGGCGATTCGGATCGGAAATGTAGGAGAAGCCGCCAGCATCGAAATCAGCGCCGAAGGCGAACTCGCCCTCGACAAGGAATTCATCGCCTCCGAAGAACTGCTCTACGCCGCCCTTTCCGCGAAAAAAGACGCCACCGCCTTTAAAACCGTCGTCATCAAAGCGGACGAAAACGCCCCCTCCCTCCACCTCGTCAACGTCCTCGACATGCTCCGCGGCCTGGAGATCTCGGAATTTGCAGTGAGTGCCCAATCTTCCAAATAACACAAAATGAAAATCTCGATAGCTTCACACTTGGCCTTGCTTCTACTCGCGAGCACCGCGTTCGCCGGTGAATTTGAGGATCTCCTCCCCCGCGACGGTAGCTTGGATGCCGAATGGGCATATTACCGAGAACAGGGAATACCCGGGGACAAGCCAGCCGTGCCTTCGAAATTCTGGGAGTGGGATCCCGAAGAAGGGGTGCTGCGTAACAAGAACAATTCATATGGAATTCTTCTGCACAACTCCTCCCACAAGGACTTCGAACTCGAAGTGGAATTTCGTTACGTAGTGAATGAAGGGCAGGAAAAAGCAAACAGCGGTATCTTCGTTCGCCAGCTTCCAGACCGGTTCCTCATGCACCAGATCGAACTGGCAACCGGTGCGGGGGCACGCGTTCATGGTGGCCAGGTTACGCCCGAGGGTGAGCTTGTAATGCTAAACACCCACCAGTGGATGGGCAAATGGGTGAACAAGGGAGTCCATATGCCCGGGCGCTGGCGCAAGGCGGTTACCAATAAAGCCGGGAAACAGGTATTCCCCGCTCCCGATGAGAAACCAAGCTTCCAACCGGAACAGAAACCTTTGGGCGAGTGGAACAAACTCCGCGCCGTTTGCGAGGGCGACAAGATCACCATCTACCTCAACGGACAAATCACATGCGTCGTCCACAACGCCCAGGCTCCGGAAGGTATGGTGGGTATCGAATCCGAGGGAACGGTGATCGAAGTGAGAACTTTTAGAATCAGGGAATTATAGCCACCCCTAGTTTCAAGATCGAAAAATACCCATACACCGGAACGTATGAACCCGCTCCGAAGGAAAAGCCCTCGACGAATCATTGGTTGTAATTTAAAAACCTTTCCGAATCAAACTTCCCTGAGCCCGACCCTCCATAGTTAATCACTATCCAGCGATCCAATCCCATGAAAAATATCCTGACCCTCTCCATCCTCCTCCCCGCCATTTCCCCAATGCTGGAGGCGGCAACTGTGTTCCACGACTTTGAAACCACAGACGAATTCACCAACAATTTCACAGGAAGCAAAAACGGTCGCCTGAGCCAAACAGATGACTCCGGTAACGGTATCGTAAGGCTTCCATCGCGGGGCTCCGGAACCGACTCCGGAGCGTTTCTCGGCACAGGTGCTTCGACCACGTGGGACACCTACCTGGAAGAATCTCTCAAAGTGGATGTGCGTTTCGCCTCCTTCACGAGCACAAGTGCAACCCTTCACGCCCGCTCGATCAGCGATGGTACCGGCGATGGCATCAGCGGCAAAATTTCCGCCCTTGCCGGAGACTCGATCACATTCGAGTTGAAGAACGGATCTCATACATCGGGAACCGCCGGAAGCGCGTTCTATTCGAACACGTTCACCCTGGCCGCAAACACCATCAATACCGGGGTCTGGTACACACTGCAGCTTGATCAAACCAGCGGTGCAGATCCCCAGTTCCAGCTCACCCTGTTCAACGGCAGCACGACGATCGCTACCTCCGGCCAGCAGTCCTTCACCGGCAACGACGATTTCAACAGCGCGGGCTTTGTCGCATTTGGCGGAAACAGCGGTGGCGGTGTTGTCGATTTCGACAATTTCACGGTCGTTCCCGAGCCATCCTCCGCTGCGCTTCTCTTCGGAGCAATGTCCGCAGGCATGCTCCTCAGAAGGCGTTCCGCGAAATAAACCCGGCATCCCCGGAGATTTTCTCTACCGCCAGCCGCCTTCAGGTCTCTCCTGATGGCGGCTGTTTTTTGAGAGACACCGCCTGCCGCGCTCCCCGTCTCCGTTGCTTCACAAACCCCGCAGGGAATGCTCAACCGGGGCTACTCACCGGCCTTCTCCCCTACGTTCGCATCGATCAGCGAGCCCCAGCCGTAGTGGTGAGTGTAGCCGTCGGTGTGGCCTGCGGCGCGGTGCGCCTCCATCTTCTCGGTAAGTTTCGGAGTACTGACCCCGACCCGGTTGCTGTAGTGGTTGTAAACGTTTTCCCATGAGAACGGGCCTATGGATTTTCCAAGACCTGCCTCCACCACACGCCCCGGCTTCTTCGCCGGTCCCTGCCACCTGACGATACCACCTGGATCCGTATAGGTTCCTTTCGAGGGATCGCCACCTTCCAGATCGATCCAGGCGTAGTAGTTGAAAATCGTCGCGATGTGGTTGTCCCGGTAGCTGTAGAGATCGACCCCCTGGTTCCAAGCCACCTCCGCTCCCTCCGCGATACTACCGACATGCATCAGCGCGTGGTTCCAATCACGGCTGAGCAGTTCGTGGGTGCCGCCGTATTCCTCCGCGTCGTCGATGACTTGCTTCATCCGCTCCACCGCCCGATTGAACTGATACCTGTCGTTCCTGAGCACCGCCAGCGCCATGATCGCCTTGTTGTGCTGGGAGGTCCAGTTATTGAAACCAAAATAGCGCGCCTCCATGTATGGAACCACATGCTCTTCGAGGAGACCGAGAAAATTCTTTTCGATCTCACCGTCCCATCCGTCATACGAGTATTTCACCAGCTCGATCGCCTGTGCAATGTTGATGATCGTACCAAAAGAAACCAGCGAGTTGTTTCCCGAGGTCTGCTTGAGCGTGGAATTCCACGCCTTCATGATGGCCAGCACGTTTTCCGCATATTCCTTCTCGCCAGTGATCGCCCACATCAGGCCTTGGTAATACGCCGCCGTACAATCCGTCCCAAACCTGACTTGGCGCTTGTCGGTAAGAATCGCCGTCCACTTGATCTCCGCTTCCGGCGAGGCGGAATAATCCTTACGGGATTTCTGTTCCTCCGATAACTCCTCGAAAGCCTTCTTGTTCGGCTCAATTCCACGCGTCACCAGATCCTTGATTTTCGCCACATCCGCCGTCGTCGTCATCCCCGGATGCACGAATTCCTTCGAGTCGTCCGTAACCGTCCCGAAGCCCTGGATGTAGCGGATACGCGGACGCCCCCCGTCCGGGATCACCACGCGTAAGAACCGCACCGAATCCGCCTCCACTACATATCCCTCCAGATTGTTGTCTGTATCGTCCGTCTTGCCGCGATAGACCTCTTTCCAGGCACCTTCCTTGCCCTTCGTCTCGATCATGAACTCAACTCCTTGGGTGGAATCCCAGACGATCTTCACCTTTCGAAGATTCAAGGTGATCTCTCCGAGATTGTCCGGCCATGTGAGATCACACATCAGCCACGAACTCTCCGACTTGTCACCCATCCAAGAGTTCGATTTGAAAACATCCGCCTTTGTGGTGTCGATCGCGTGTCTCGCCTTGTCATCGTTGTGGCTGGCGGAAACCGACGAGGGGAAGAACTGGTGCAGCCCGTCCTCATACCATCCTCCAAGCATTTTCCCCTGAACTAGGGAAACCATGGCCAATAGCATGACAACAACAGTGATGGCTCGATTCGTTTTCTTCTTAATTTCTAACATAAATTTTTCTCGGGACGGTTTCTTAACAGCCTGGAGGCATCCAACCGGAATTGCCGTAGGCATTCTCAAACTTTGCTAGCAAAGCCTACTGTCAAACAGTCCGCTTTCTCCCACCCTTTGGACAGAAAGTTCTTGGTTCTTTCACGGCCACCCGAATACCGCAACCCGATACGGGATCGGTGGGTCAATCGTCATTCGACTTCCCCTCTGCCGCCTCAAAAAAATTTCGATTCCGTGTCCCCTCAATCCCACCGCGCGCATCCACTCGCAGGGCGCACTGCAGAACGACCTGTCCGTGCGCACTTGGCCATGCTATCCGTCGGCGTATAAAATCGTCCGGCATTTGCGATGCCAACTACGCCCTAAATCCAAGCGAACTCAGCGCCACGTGCTGAAACTGCAATTCCGGTTTGTCGTATCTTGTAGGCTCCCTAGTCTGGAAGATACTTTAGCCGAAACTTGATAATCCAATGAAACCATATTCAATGCCGGGTGTCGGACACACAGCCTCCGCGCTGGTGCTTTGCATCGCACTCCATCTCTTCGCTCCCGTCTCCGCGCATGCCGGAGCTGAAACGGAAAAGCGTCCGAACATCCTCATTGTCATCACGGATGACGAAAGCTGGCTCGAACGCGGCGCATACGGCTGGACGAACACGCCAACACCGAATTTTGACAAGCTTGCGAAAAGCGGTGTCCTTTTCAACCACGGCTATTCATCCGCCCCTTCCTGTGCTCCCGCCCGGGCCTCCCTCCTCACCGGCCGGCATTTCTGGGAACTTGAACAAGGCGCGTTCATCCAAGCGTGGCTGCCGAAAAAATTCCCTGTCGTGGATGCCATTTTGCGTGACGCCGGATACCATACTGGCTCCATCGGGAAATTGTGGGGACCTGGTGTTCGAAACGCAGGGAGCCACGGGCATGAGATCGTCCACGATCCTGAAAACAACAGGATCAAAAGGAAACCCCCGGCTCCCGCCCTCAACCGCACGGACTATGCCGCGAACTTCGACCGCTTTCTTGAACGCAAGCCGGATGGCAAACCTTTCCATTGCTGGGTCGGCATCACCGAACCGCACGATCCCCACGACAAGAACAACTACAAACGGCTCGAGAAGGAATACGGCATCAAACTTGAAGACATCTCCATGCCGGGCTTCCTGGTCGATACCATTCCCAACCGCCGGATCCGCGCCAATTTCCTCTACGAAGTCATTGATGCGGACAAACAGCTTGGACTCATCATCGACGTCCTGGAAAAACGTGGTGAACTGGAAAACACGCTTGTCCTTTCCACCTCGGACAACGGCACCGCCTTCGAGGGAATCAAGCGCGGAAAAGCCTTCGGCTATGACTGGGGCGTCCATGTCCCGCTTGCGATTTCCTGGCCTGGAAAAATTCCCGGAGGGCGCACGGTCGATGATTTCGTAAGTTTTCCCGACCTGACCTCGACCATCCTAGAAGCCGCGCAATGCACCGTTCCCGGCGGCATGACCGACAACAGCATCCTCGGGACCCTCCGCTCGGAGAAGCAAGGGCTGGTCGATCCCGAACGGGATTTCGTCGTGACCGGCGTTGAATGGCATGGCGAACTTGCCCCCGTTAGCCATGCCGCGCGCATGGTACGCGACAAGCGATATGAACTGGTCGTCACCTACGGGAATATTCCCGGAGAAGAAATCGAGCCAGGAGAGCCACTCCCCCTATCCGATTACGAAACCAGCCGCCGGAAAATGGGCACAACAGCCATGCTGAAGAACTTTCCAAACCATTCCGAAATCAAAGCCATCTTCGAAGTCGTAACGCAGGACGTGGCACCAAAGGAACTTTACGATCTGAAAAAAGACCCCTGGCAGTTGCACAACCTCATTGACGATCCCTCACACGCGGACGTGGCGAAGCGATTGGAGGAACAACTCATCACCACCCAGAAAAAACTCAACGATCCCCGCGCACCCGGAGGAAACATGTCCGTTTTTGATGAGACGCGAAAGTTCGTCGAGAACCGGAAGAAATCCGGTTACAAGAAATGATCCCAAGCCGGATCGGGGCGTAGAAGAAAAGAAGGGGAAGCCGCCGGGAAAGCGTTTTTCCCTGTCCAAGCACTACGTGGTGCTTGGTGCAAAACGATCTGTCCATGCGCTCCCATACCATGCTATCAACCGGGACATGAAGTACACCCGTCGCCATTTTCTCTCCAGCATCACCCTTGCCACCGCAGCGAGCCTCACCGGATCACGGAGCTTTGGAGCGGAGGCTTCTGCTGAAGGTAGCCTCGACCAGGTACTTGCGGAGCCGGTTCTAAAAACGGGATTGGTCGGCCGGCCGGTGATCATTGAGAGCATCGAGTTGCTCCGCTCGGACGGACAATTCCTCCTCCGGACGCGCTCGAAGGACGGCGTCGAAGCGATAACGGTTCCGAACCAGCACAAGATCGGACTCGCCGTTCCGGTGCTTTTGAAAAACGTCATTCCGGTATTCATCGGGAAAGACGCACGGAATCTTGAGAAACTTCTCTGGGAGGTTTACCGGCACAATAGCAACTACAAGATGCAGGGCCTGTTGTTCTGGATCGCCGTTGCCGCAGTGGAAATGGGTGCCCTGGAGTTGCTCTCCAAGACAGCGGAGCGCCCGTTGGCGGATCTCTTCGGCGGCACCCGGCAGCGGGATATCCCGGTATATTTCGCCAGTGGCAACCGGGGGAACGAACCCGCTGCTGAAATCGATTTTCTAAAGAAACTCATCTCAAAGAGTGGGGCGAAAGCGATCAAGTGGCGTGCCGGCGGCCGGATGAGCAGAAACGCCGATTCCCTGCCGGGGCGCACCGAGAAGCTCATTCCGCTCGTGCGTGAATCGTTCGACGATGAGATCACGGTCTATGCGGACGCGAACAGCTCCTACGACGCTCCCGAAGCGATCCGTATCGGGCGAATGATGGAGGAAAACGGATATGGTTTTTTTGAGGAACCCTGTGAATTCGACGACCTTGTCGGAACCAAACAGACCGCCGACGCGCTCACGATCCCGGTAGCCGGGGGCGAGCAGGAATTTTCCATGCAACGCTGGAAATGGCTCATCGCAAACCGGGCGGTGGACATCGTCCAGCCGGACCTTCATTACGGCGGAGGCCTGATCCGCGCCACGAAAGTCGCGCGCATGGCTGCTTCCGCAGGGCTCACCGTCGTGCCCCACATGTCCGGCGGCGGCCTCGGCTACGTCGAGATCATCCAGTTTGCCTCTTTCACTCCGAACATCGGCCCCCACATGGAATTCAAGGGCAACACCAGCCTCCCTGTGGAGGCCGAGGGATCCACCCTTGAGTGCCGGGACGGCATTGTCCGCTGTCCGGATGGAATCGGATTCGGCGTCAACTTCGACCCCGGTTTCCTTCGCAAGGCCGTCCAAGTGGAATAGAGCTGCGCCGCCAAAATCCCGGCAAGTGCCGCTGGCAATTCAGGGCACAGTCGCGAGTGAATCCGCCCCGGAACTTTCGCGTGGCACCAATACCCATTAGCGGGTGGCGCTGGGAAGCGGCGGGACATTGGGAAGCGCGAGCACCGATCCGGAGTGAAAAAACTGTTTTTGAAAAAATACGGCACTGCACTACGTTCCGTCACACATGACCCGAACCGAGCAAACCATAGAAGCCGATGTCGTCGAGATAGACGGGATCGCCGTGGAGCAGCGCCCCGCCCCCAGGCAGGCGAAAAGCAGCGAGTGGAACAGTTGGGGAAGCTGGCAGGGACGGGTGAAAAAGCTTGATGCCCGCTGGTGGCCGCTTTGGCTGGCGCTCGGGTTCGTGGCATTGGTTCTCATCGTCGCCGTCGGGATGTGTGTCGCCGTGGTTTGGGTCACTTACAAACTCGTCATGCTCCTTGCCACCGGATTCCTTTCGATCTTCGTCCCACCCACGGAACTCCAGCGCCGTTAGATTCCGCTAAGGAACGGCTCAAGAATAAGTTGAGGAGCGAGGGAATAAGGAGAAGTGCGCGTCCTTATTCTTGCGCCGTTCCTAAGGGAACCTGTTTGGAATCCTACCCAGGTGATACACGTTGTCGGAAATAGTCGCAGGCCTTGGGGCAGCCTCGGGAAAGGTTTTGCTACGCAATACGACCCGCCGCCTGAAGGCGGCGCTCCGTGGCAACAGCCAGACTGGCTTGCGGATTTGAGCCCGGAGGGATCGCACCTGTTCCTCACATGGAAATCCGCCCGAGGGATGGGATCTTCATTTCCGCAGCTCCATAAAGAATGGGCCGGATTCGCTCAATCAAACGGCGGGCGGCGAGACTGTCACGGCAAAGTGCGCGAATCACCATCACATCCGCACCTTCAAGCAAGCCGTGCCCTAGGTAGGTGTCACCGTTTCCGAGGGCATCCACTTCGGCGGCAGGAAAATTTTCGAGCATGGCCCCGGCGAGGTAGATGGAAACGTAATGCCCTGCCTCGAACATCGCGGTGATTCCTTCCAATCCATCCCCGGACATGTCGTAGCGTTCGCGGGCGAGGAGCTTTCCACCCATCCGGAGGTCGAACTCCCACCGGAGATTCTCGTATTGGAAAATCTCCCCTCGAGCCACACGGCCGGGTGAGATCCAGTCGATGAAAAGGAGTCCGGCTCCCGGCTCCAGATCCACTTCGGTTTTCTGGATGTAACGTGCACCTTCGTGCGGGATGAAGGCTTCCGGGATCCATTCAAGAAAGCCACCGGCCTCCACGGAAAATTTCTGTTCGCATACCGCATCCTTTCCGGAGCGGGTGCGGAAAACCCGTGAAGAGCTGGGTGTGCTGAGTGCTAGGGAAGCTCCGTGCCCCACCGTGACGTCGCTTTCGATTTTATCGCCGTCGAAGAATCCCGCAGTGGGGTTGACGATGGTGAGGACGAGGATTGTCCCGTCATCGGAGAGGTGGGCTTTGCTCAGGTGGACGGGGACTTGGAAACTCTGTTCGGAGAGAAAAGGCACACCATCCGCCCTCATATCGCAGCGCAGCCGGAGGTGGCCGCTCAGGGAATTTCCCGTCATCACTTCCATCAGATGAAGAGGTATTCGTGTTTCAGCCAGGCGAGGAGTTCGTCCTTTCCCTTCTCGGATTTCAAATCCGCGAAGACCACGGGGCGCTCGCCGCGCTGCATTTTCGAATCGCGATCCATCACGTCAAGATCCGCGCCGACGTATGGAGCAAGGTCGATCTTGTTGATCAGGAGAAGGTCGCAGGTGCGGATGGCCGGGCCGCCTTTTCGCGGGATTTTGTCGCCCTCCGCGACATCGATGACGTAGATGTAGGCATCGACCAGTTCCGGGGAGAACGTGGCGGAGAGGTTGTCGCCGCCGCTCTCGATGAGAATGAGATCGAGATCCGGGTGGAGCGTTTCGAGATCGGTGACGGCGGCCATGTTCATGCTGGTGTCGTCACGGATGGCGGTGTGCGGGCAGCCGCCGGTTTCCACCCCGATCACACGGTCGGCGGGCAGGACGTTTTCCCGGAGGAGAAATTCGGCATCCTCGCGGGTGTAGATGTCGTTGGTGATGACGGCGAGCGAGACCTCGTCCTTAAGCCATTGGCTGAGGCGCAGGACGCACATGGTTTTGCCGGAGCCTACGGGGCCGCCGACGCCGAGGCGGAACGGGCGTTTCTTTTTTTCAGGAGATGAAGAGTCGTTCATGGGAGGTTGCGTGTTTGAGGGAAGCGATTTCCAGGAGGGGATTGAAGAAGCCGTCGATATCTTTTTCCAGCGAGGCATCTACTTCGGACCCGAGTTCGGTGAGGACGCGGTTCAGGATGGTCTGACAAGCGGTCTGGCCGATGCGCATGAGCTTCATGGAAGCGGCGGTGCCCGCGACGATGGCTTGGAAAGCGAAGGCGCGCGCCGCGTCCTGAACCGCGACGTTGCGGAGCTCGATGGCGGTGACTACGAGATGGTGGGCACGTGGATTGGTCTTTCGAAACGCGGAGATAAACTCGGAATCGTCCAGCTCGCAAAGAAGATTCAGCCGCTGGGAACCGACGCGGCGGCTGGCATCCCGCAACTCGGAAGCGATCCGCCACGCATCCAAATCCTCATCAATTTCGCGGAGGGATTCCGAATTGTCTGCGGACGCCGCTTCATGGGCTTTCTTGAAAAATGGTAGCTCGAAGAGGAGCAACTGGGGGACGACCTGCCTGATGAGAAACCGTTCCAGGGTTTCCGGGTCTTTCACCACGCCCACCCGCACCAACTCCTCAAGGCCGTAGGAATGCGCGTAGCCACCGGAAGGGTAGCCGGTGTCGTTTGACTGGAGAAGCCAAAGCAGTGGATCGGAAGATTTCAAAACTCTAACTATTAAACTTTAAACTCCAATGAAGATCCAAGAGCCCGGAGGACTGGCTTTGCGACCCTCTGCGACTTTTGCGCCTCTGCGGTGAACTCTTCCATCTTCAATTGTATCAGTGAGCTATTGCTTTCATCGGCGTAAATAGGACTTCGGGTTCGGTGAAAGGCCATCCTTCGCGGTCGAGGAGTTGTTTCATGGCATCATCGTGGAGGATGCGGAGCGAGCCCTCCATGACTTGGGCGGGGAGGTGGAGGTTGCCTACTTTCCATCCTACCAAAGCTCCTTCCGCAGGATTTGAAAATGGGACTTCGTAAACTTTCTCGGGGAGCTGGCGGACGATGTAGTCGGTTTCCCCGGACTGGAAAATCACGCAACCGTCGGTAAGGCGGCTTTCGAGATCGAAACCGAAGTCGGTTCCATCCGGAGCGGTTCCGCGCCAGCGGCGTTTTAGGAATTTTCTGCGCTCGACTGCTAGCTCGATTCTCTTTCCGGGATGCTTTTCAGACTCCGGTGACACCATCCTTTCGATCAGGTGCATGGTTAGAAAAGGAAATAGCGCTGGGCCATGGGCAGGACGGAGAGCGGTTCGCAGCGTAGCTCGCGGCCGTTGGCGACTACGGAATATGTTTCCGGATCAACAGTGATGTCCGGGAGGGCGTCGTTGAAGTGGAGGTCGCGTTTGGAGACGGTACGGCAGTGTTTCACGGCGGAAAGGCGTTTCCGGAGGCCGAGTGAATCCAGCCCGCCGGAGGCGAGCGAAGCGGCGCTGACGAAGGTGAGCGAGGTGGTGGCGATGGATCTTCCGAAAGCTCCGAACTGGGGGCGGTATATCGTTGGTTGAGGGGTGGGTATGGAGGCGTTCGGATCGCCCATGTTCGCCCAGGCGATAAAGCCGCCTTTGATGACGGTTTCCGGTTTCACTCCGAAGAAGGCGGGCTTCCAGATGACAATGTCCGCGAGTTTCCCTACCTCCAGGCTACCTACTTCGTGGGCGATGCCGTGGGTGGTGGCGGGACAGATGGTGTATTTTGAAACGTAGCGGAGGGCGCGGAAGTTGTCGGCGGCGGTGTGGGTTTCGCTCTCCAGTTTTCCAAACTGCACCTTCATCTTGTGGGCGGTCTGCCAGGTGCGGGTAATGGTTTCGCCGACGCGACCCATGGCCTGGCTGTCGCTGGACATCATGGAGATCGCGCCCATATCGTGGAGCATGTCCTCGGCGGCGATGGTCTCCGGGCGGATGCGGCTTTCCGCGAAGGCGACGTCCTCGGGTATGCGGGAATCGAGGTGGTGGCAGACCATGAGCATGTCGAGATGCTCGGCGATGGTGTTTGTCGTGAAAGGTCGGGTGGGGTTTGTGGAGGACGGGAGAACGTTTGCCTCACCGCAGACTCGGATGATATCCGGGGCGTGTCCGCCGCCCGCGCCTTCCGAGTGGTATGTGTGGATGGTGCGGCCTTTGAAGGCATCGAGAGTGCTTTCCAGGAACCCGGCTTCGTTGAGCGTGTCCGTATGGATGGCGACTTGGACATCCAGTTCATCGGCAACGGTAAGGCAGGAGTCGATGGCTGCTGGAGTGGTGCCCCAGTCCTCGTGGAGTTTCAGCCCCATCGCCCCGGCAAGCACTTGCTCGCGCAATGGTTCGTGGGTGGAGCAGTTTCCTTTTCCGAGAAATCCGAGGTTCATGGGAAAAGCTTCTGCGGCCTCCAGCATGCGGTGGATGTTCCATTTGCCAGGGGTGCAAGTGGTTGCGTAAGTGCCGTGGGCCGGCCGGTGCCGCCGCCGAGCATGGTGGTGATACCGCTGGCCATGGCGTGCTCGATTTGCTGGGGGCAGATAAAATGAATGTGGGAATCGATCCCGCCTGCGGTGACGATGCAGCCCTCGGCGGCGATGACCTCGGTGGCGGCTCCTATGGTCATGGTGATGCCGTCCTGGAGAAGAGGATTTCCCGCATGACCTACGCCGACGATACGTCCGCCTTTGATTCCGATGTCCGCCTTGATCACGCCGTGTGCGGCATCAAGGATGAGGGCGTTGGTGATGACGAGATCGAGGGAATCCGCGTCAAGAGCGAGGGGCGATTGCGCCATGCCATCGCGGATGACTTTCCCGCCACCGAACTTCACTTCGTTTCCGTAGCCGCCGACTTCCGTAATGAGGTCGCGCTCAACTTCGATGAAGAGTTCGGTATCGGCCAGGCGCACTTGATCCCCGACGGTAGGGCCAAAGGTTCCCGCATAGTTTTTCCGCGTCTGTTTCATGAGCAAGGAGTGGCTGCATTCTGCTGCGAGATGAGAATGGAGAAAGTCGAAGACCGGTGAATGCCGGAAGCCTGCTGCCGCTTTCCGTCATGCAGCCTGCTGCTACGGGGCAAACTCGGGAGACGGCAGACTCGTGCAATACCAATGCCGTCGGCTCGCAGCAGGCTGCATTGCCAAAAGCGGCAGCAGGCTGCCGACAGTCCACGGTGCCTACGGCACGGCATTCGAAGTATTCCTGAAATAGTCCAGGAACCAGCTCCCGCCTTAGCGATGGTATGAAGTCGTGTTCGACGCTTCATCAGAGTTTTCCGTTTACGTGGTTGTTGAAGCCGTGGATTTCCCGTTTACCGGCGAAGGCGACCAAAGGAACCTCTCGCATGTCTCCAGGCTCGAAGCGGATGGCGGTTCCGGCGGGAATGTTTAGGCGATAGCCGAGTGAGGCGTCGCGGTCAAAGGAGAGCTCGCAATTCACCTCCGCGAAGTGGAAATGGCTTCCTACTTGGATAGGCCTGTCTCCGCGATTTTCAACTACCATGGATCTCGTAGCCAGCCCTACGTTGAGCTCGATTTCGGGTGCGCCTTCCGGGCAGATAATTTCACCTGGTATCATCGGATGGGGTCGTGGACGGTTACGAGTTTAGTGCCGTCCGGGAAGGTGGCCTCCACCTGGACGTCGTGTATCATTTCCGGGACGCCTTCCATCACATCGTCGCGTTTGAGGAGTGTCGTTCCGAAGGACATGAGTTCGGAGACGGATCTCCCGTCACGCGCACCTTCCATAATTTCCCCGGTGATGAAAGCCACGGACTCGGGATGGTTCAGCCTCAGACCACGATCCCTGCGCCTGCGGGCCAGATCCGCTGCGACAACGATCAAAAGTTTTTCCTGCTCTCTTGGGCTCAGATGCATAGGTGGAAAACCGGATCAGTGGTTGACGGTGACGTCTTTCCAGATCCCGCCCTGTTTTTGGAAAAAGGCAAAGCCCAGGCACGCGCCGATTCCGGTGAGGACGAGGATTCCGCCGAGGTTGGACTCGTGCGCGTTGTCGATGACAGGAGTCGTAACCGCGACCTGGTCGAACTCATCCACCTCATCAGGGTGGTAGTGTCCGGGAGGGCCGGGGTGGGCGTTCGCACTTGTGGCGAGAACCACGCCGAGAATGGCGGCGCGGAAGCGGTGGGTGTGAATGAATTTCATGGCGAGTTTGGGAAAGCAAAGCGTGTGCCATGATTGTCGGGACGGAAATGTCCCGGCTCCTCACGCAAAAACCCCGGCTCCCGAAGAGACGGGAGCCGGGGTTGGTGATTACGGGAGGAGAGTTACTTGTAGGTTCCTTTCAGGAAAGGCTCGCCGACGACGCCTTTGTATTCCTTGAGGATTTTGAACTGTCCGTTGGCTTTGGTCTCGCCGATGAAGACGTTCTTGGTGAGGTGGTGGTTCTCCTGGGATTTCACCATCCCGCCGGGACCGTCGAAGGTTATGCCCTTCTTGAGCTCGGCCATGACTTTCTCGGTTTCGAAGCTTCCGGCTTTTTCCACAGCGGCTTTCCAGAGGTAAACCCCCACGTAGGAGAGCACCATCGGGGAACAGGTGACACGGTCGTCTTTGACGATGCCGGGAACGTCGGACTTCTCAAGCCAGTCCATGAAGTTGTTCACGAATTCCTCGTTCTTCTCGGACTTGATGGATTGGAAGTAAGTCCAGCAGCCGAGCTGGCCAACGAGTTGGCTGGCGGGAAGGCCGCGGAACTCGTCCTCGGAAACCGAGAAACTGACGACAGGGCAGGTTTCCGCGTCGAGACCGGCGGCAGCGTATTCCTTGAAGAAAGGAACGTTGGTATCACCGTTCAATGTGCTGATGACGCAGGCGTCACCGGAGGCGGCGAACTGCTTGATCTCGGAGATGATCTGCTGGTAATCGGTGTGGCCGAACCCGGTGTATTTCCCTGCGGAGATGATATTCCCGTCGCCGTCCTTGGTGAATCCACCGCCGATGTTTTCGAGGGGCACGCCTTTGCTGAGAAGATACTCAAGCAGGACGAGGTTGGTGGTTTGCGGATACACATAGTCGGTGCCGAGCAGGTAGAATTTCTTCTTCCCCTCATCAAGGAGGTAGTCAACGGCAGGGGTGGCCTGCTGGTTCACTGCCTCGGCGGTGTAGAAGATGTTCGGGGACATTTCCTCGCCCTCGTATTGCACGGGATAGAAAAGGAGGCCGTTTTTCTCCTCGTAAACGGGAAGAACCGATTTGCGGCTGACCGATGTCCAGCAGCCGAAAGTCACGGCAACCTTGTCCTGGTCGAGAAGTTGCTTGGCCTTTTCCGCGAAGAGGGGCCAGTCGGACGCGCCATCCACGACGACGGGTTCGATCTTCTTGCCCATGACTCCGCCTGCGGCATTGATTTCGTCGAAGGTGAAGAGAAGAATGTCCCGAAGGGAGGTTTCACTGATGGCCATGGTCCCGCTCAGGGAATGGAGAACGCCTACTTTGACGGTCTCTTCCGCTTGTGAGAAGGGAAGCACTGCGGCGGTGGCGGCAGCGGCGATTGAAAGGATTCTTTTCATATGATTTTGTGAATATTTATATTAACAAGAGCAAGCGGGAGGGCGGGAATCGTCTTCACGTTCCGCCACCCTCCCGCAAGCAACCGTTACAACAGGAGAGGTTTAGAAGGAGAGGCTGAGACCGATGTTGGTAACGAGGAAGCTGTCCTCGTCCGGGTTGATCGTGATGACGTCTTCGTCCGTGATGTAGTAGGTAACACCGGCGTTCAAAGACCAGTCGCCATAAGCATCCCCGATCACGGTATTGAGAGGCAGGGATGCCTGGATACCGATGGAGCCGTAGCCCACACCGCTGTCCGCCGTGTTGGAGTGGAATCCGTCATCCATGAAGTATGCGAGGCTGAACGGGAAACTGATGGAAACCGGACCGGCTTCCACACCGTGTTCCAGCCCGAGCACGACGATCGTTCCGTCATCGCCCGTCGCACCGGCCGCCAGGTTTCTGGCTGCGCCAGGTGAGAGGCGGTTATGGAAAGTGAGGGACGGGGAGAGAAAACAATCGTAGGAAAAGGCAACATCGAGGATATCCTCGGTATCGCTCCCGTAGAACCAGTTCTGATATGTCACGCCCACGGTGAATTTATCATAAGTGTAGGAGAGACCGTAATAGAGATCCACCTCCTGGATGTCGCCACCGATGGATGTCGCGGTTCCGGGTTTGTCGTGAATCTCAGCCCAGATACCGGCAGTCGCCGTGAATCCGGCGGGAAGGGCGAGGTTCAGCTCGGCTGACGGGTACAATCCCATTCCGAAGGCGTCGTCCCCATCGTTCCACACGTCATTACCGTAGGAGAAGAAGTGGGAGTAGAAGTCGAGGTTAAAGGAGCCGGAGACAACGTCCGGCGTCTCCATCGGAGCCGGAGCGGGTGCCATTTCAACCGGGCCTGCGAATACTGCGGTGCCACCCAAAGCTGCGGAAAGGACAGCGGATTGGACGAGGGTGCGATGATATTTGTTTTTCATTGTTTAGCGTTGTGTTGTTGGAGCCGTGTGTTTCGGGGAGGCTCGCCCTACTAAAGCGATTGGCATGCCAGCAAACGGGCTTAGGAAATCTCCGCATGAATCGGATTGCTGCCGGGGATGGCCGCGTGTGAATGGCGCTCATCCCCCTCCGGGCGGGGGCAAAAAAAACAGGACTGATCCGTCGGATCAGACGGACCAGTCCCATTCGTTCCGGGAAGGTCAGACGGTCAGAAACTCTGTGACGATGTCGTCGCTGAGTTCTGGCATGGTGCCGGAGGCGCAAACGGAGCCACGCTCCAGGATGGCGAAGTCATCGCCAAGCTCCCGGCAGAAATCCAAGTACTGCTCTACTAGTAGTATCGCCATTTTTCCTTCCTCGCGGAGCATCCGTATCGCATCACCGATCTGGTCGATGATGTTCGGCTGAATGCCTTCGGTAGGTTCGTCGAGTATGAGGAGGCTAGGTTTTGTGAGAAGGGCGCGGCTGATGGCCAGCTGCTGTTGCTGCCCGCCGGAAAGCATTCCACCTTTGCGGTGAAGGAATTCCTTGATGATAGGGAAGAGGGTGAAGACGCGGTCGATTTCCTCTTTGTCCTTCTTCTCGCCACGCGCCTTCAGACCAATGAAGAGGTTTTCTTCAACGGTGAGGTGGGGGAAAATGTCGCGACCTTGCGGGACGTAGGCGAGGCCGGCACGGGCGCGGACTGCGGTGGGCATGCGGTGCACGGGGGTGGTGCCGAGATAGATGTTTCCGGCATCGAGAGGTAGAAGACCCATCAACGCCTTGAGCGTGGTGCTTTTTCCTACCCCGTTTCTTCCCATCAGACAGAAGACTGTTTTTTCGCGAATCACAAACTCCACTCCGCGCAAGATGGCGCTGCCACCAATGGATACGCGCACATCATCGAGGACGAGGGCTTCGGTGGGAGGGGCGGCTACGGTCATGGATTTGGTATGGAAAAGTTCAGGCGGCTTTGGATTTGCGACCGAGATAGACTTCCACGACACGCTCGTCGGACTGGACTTTGTCCACAGGCCCTTCGGCGAGGACGTGCCCCTGGTGAAGGACGGTCACGGTGCGGCCTTGGGAAATCTGACGGACGAATTCCATATCGTGTTCGATGACTACGATGGTGTGTTTTCCGGCAAGGGAGAGAAGGAGTTCGCCGGTGCGGTAGGTTTCTTCGTCCGTCATACCGGCCGCGGGTTCGTCAACCAGGAGAAGTCTGGCTTCCTGAGCGAGCAGCATCCCGATTTCCAGCCATTGCTTCTGGCCGTGGGCTAGTTCACCGGCCTTGCGGTATGCCTGGGTGTTTAGCTTGATGGTTTCCAAAATTTCCGCGAGCCGCTCTTTCTGGGCGGCGGTGACTTTTCCGAAAAGGCTGTGCCAGATGCTGCGTGGCCCGGCCATGGACAGGAGCAGGTTTTCGATGACCGTGTGATCTCCGTAAACCGTTGGCGTTTGGAATTTTCTGCCTATCCCCATGCGGTAGATTTCGTATTCGTTGAGCTTGAGGAGATCGTGATCCGTATCCCATTCAAGGGTTCCGGAATCGGGCTGGGTGCGGCCTGTGATAATATCCAGGAAGGTGGTTTTCCCGGCTCCGTTGGGGCCGATGACGGTGCGGAGCTCGCCTTCGTCCAAGTAGAAATTCAGATCGTTGATGGCTTTGAATCCGTCGAAGGATTTATTGAGTCCCTCTGCGGCGAGGAGAAATGGCTTTTGCTTCATGGATCGGTTACCTCCCCCTGGCTTTCGGGAATCACGGTTCCCCTTTTGTTCACACGTCTGTTTTTTGAATTCACGAAGGCGCCTTTGATCTGGCCGGGGACGCCGACGATTCCTTTCGGGAGAAACATGACGACGAAGACGAACGATCCGCCGAGGATAAGGATCCACCAGTCCGGAAATGCCGTGGTGGCCCAGCTTTTGAGGGCGTTCACAAAGACTGCTCCTATCACCGGGCCGACCAATGTTCCGCGCCCACCGAGGGCGACCCAGACAACAGCCTCAAGGGAGCGCTCGGTGGTCATTTCCCCGGGGTTGATAATTCCGACCTGCGGGACGTAGAGGGCACCTGCGATCCCGGCGATCATGGCGCAGAGAACGAAGACGAAGAGCTTGAAATTCGCGGTGGCGTAGCCGGAGAAGAGGACGCGGTTTTCGGAATCCCGGATGGCGCGCTGTATGAGTCCGAAGCGTGAATTGGTCAGCCATTTGCATCCGGCGACGACCAGCACGAGGATAACGGCGGTGGCAACGTAGAGTATGCGCTGGGTTTCGGGTATGCGGAGATTTGCTCCGAGCAGGGTGCGGAAATCGGTGAAGCCGTTGTTGCCACCCATGAGCAGCTCGTTTCGGAAAAACAGGAGGGCGGCGGCGTAGGTCAGCGCCTGGGTGAGGATGGAAAAATAAACCCCTTTGATCCGGGAGCGAAACGCCATGTAACCGAACACGTAGGCCAGCAGACCGGGAACAAGCACGACCATCAGCACCGTGAAAGTGAAGCTGGAGAAGGGCAGGTAGAAGTCCGGCCACTCGCTGCGGCCCACCATGCTGAGGAAAGTAGGCATCCCCCCCCCTTCGATCACCCTCATGAGATGCATTCCCATGACATATCCGCCGAGTGTAAAAAATAGCGCCTGCCCGAGGCACAGGAGGCCGGTATAACCCCAGAGCAAGTCGATGGAAACGGCCAGGATGGCGTAGCAAAGATACTTCCCCCAGTTGCCCAGTGTGAAATCCGAAATGTGTCCGGTCAGGTTCAGCACCGGCATGACCACCACGAGGAACACCGCCATCGCGATCAGCAACGGCATGCGGATTTTTGAAACGGCGGGAGCTTTGTCCATCAGTCGAGGCTACGGGAACGGGTTACGAAAAGGCCTTGCGGACGCCATTGGAGGAACAGGATGACACCGATGAGGACGAGGATTTTTCCGATCACGGGATTGCCGAGATACTGCTGGAGACCCTGATCCGCCATGCCGATTCCGAGCGCGCTGATCACGGTGCCGAGGATGTTTCCCACTCCGCCCACCACCACGGTCATGAAGGCATCAACGATGTAGTTTTGTCCGAGGGACGGGCCGACGTTTGAGATCTGGGAAAGGAAAGCACCCGCCAACCCGGCAAGCCCGCAGCCGAAGGAAAAGGTAAGCATGTTTACCCGCTCGGTGCGGACGCCCATGCAGGCGGCCATGTTGCGATTCTGCATCACGCTGCGGATGAGGAGGCCGAGTGAGGTTTTGTTCAGAACCAGCCAAGTGGCGACGATGATGAGCACGGCGAAGCCGATGACGAAAAGCCGGTTCCAGCCGAAGATGACATCGTTCACCTCCCAGTTTCCCGAGAGCCACATGGGACTGGAAACCTGGACATTGTTGGGGCCGAAAATGAGGCGGAAAAGCTGCTGCATCACCAGCGAGACTCCCCACGTGGCGAGCAGTGATTCGAGCGGTCTGCGGTAGAGAAACTGGATTACGGATCGCTCCAACAGAAGCCCGACCAAAGCGGCGACGAGGAAACTGAGCGGCAGCGCGGCGACGAAATAGAGGCTCATCCCGGTGCCGGTGAGATCCATTCCCGGGATTTCAAACGACTGACCGAATGGCGAGAGGCTGAGGCCGGTGGCGAAAACATTTTGGACGATGTAGGTGGTGTAGGCACCTACCGCGATGAACTCCCCGTGCGCCATATTGATGATGCCCATCAGGCCGAAGGTGATCGCGAGTCCGATGGCCACCACCAGCAGGACGGAGCCGGAAGAGACTCCGCGGAACAGTGTCCCCGCCGCATTGATTCGAGAGATATGCCCCTCGATGCGCGTCACCCCGAGCGCGGCGGCTTTCTCCATCTCTTTGTCGCCGGATTCCTTGGATTCCCGGGCGATGGTTTTGAGAAGATCGAAGGCCGGGAGCGACCCGCGTTTTCCCAAAAGCTCGGCGGCGGCGAGTCGCTTCTCTTGGTCCTCGGAGCGGAGGTTGATGATGGCGATGGACTCCTGGAGAGCCTCCTTCACCTTGCCGTTGGTTTCGGTTTTCTGAAGTTCGAGAAGTCCCGGAAGCTTGTCCTGCCTTTGGCCGACAGCCGAGCTTTCAATGGCCTTGATCCGCGTCTCCACATCGGGATCCGACAACGCCGCCAGATCCGAAACCTCCCTCATCGCCTTCCGTAGCTTCGAGCTGGTGTCCGCCATTTCGAGTTCGTATTTGGTGACGCCGATCTGCCCTCCAGCCTCGTCCAGCACGGGCGAATCATCGGTGAGCCTGCGGATCGCGGTCTTGCGGGTGCCCTCGATTTTATCGCCCATCAGGACGGGGAGTATGCTTCCGTCCTCTTGTTCGTAGATAAAAACAACACCTTCCTTCCACTTGTCCAGCCACTCGACGATCTCCGGGCTGGGGGTCTTTTTCAGGGCAAGAACGGAAGCTACCCGCCCATTCACATCCGGCATGACGATGGCCGCCGCGATCTTTTCCCGGACGGTTTCATCCTGGGCAAAAACCGTTTGGAAGGCAAGTGCCAGACCCATGGCTCCGGCAATGAGCAGGATCTTTCTTGCGGGGTTACCGGAAAACATAGGTATCGACCCGCAAAGCAATGGCTATGCCAGATCGAACACCGGTAAACCTTTTTCATTTCACCGGAGAGAAGTCGGTCGCCTTCATGAAAACGGATGTCACTCCGCCTTTCTCGGTAAGCGATCCGCCGGCTTTTTCTTCGGAAGCTTTCTTGGCGGCGACCCAATCGGGATCCTCTCCAAAAGCTTTCCAGGATTTTTTAGCTGACTCCACACTACACGACAAAATTTTCTGAGAGCGGCTTCCTGAGAACCACCTCAAAGAATTCGTCGATCTTCCGGGCGAAGCGGCTGGGCTTGTCGAACATCACGTGGAGGCTCTCGAAGCCGCGGCGGAACAGGCTTTTGGGCGGATAACCGTGTTTCTTCACAGTCGCTTTCCGGACTTCCTCCAGCCTGACGCCCCAACGGTAGCACAGGGCGAAGGCCACGGTCAGCACCGCCATGAGTTTCGAGATCCGCCCGGCCTTGGTCATATGCGTGTCTTCGAATTGATAGCCTTTCCTCTTGAGATGCCCGAACAATGTTTCGATGCCCCAGCGTTCGCGATAGATCGCCAGCGCCTCCTCCCCGTGGAAACCGTGGCTTATGACCGCCAGCCAAGGCTCGCGACCGTTCCTGATCCGCTTCGCGGCGAAACGGACCTGCTGGCCGAAGACTTCCACCGGACCCGCGGCCAGGCGTTTCCAACGGTTCCGCTCGCAAAGATGGGAAGCCCGGTGGCCGTCGACGAGCGTGTTCTTCTTCAGCCTTACGACATAGCGCACATCGACGAGGCGCAGCCACGCGAGCCAGTTCTTCCCGACGAACTCCCTATCCATTGTCAGTGCCTGGATCTCCCCGGCTGGCAGGATAGAGAGGACGTTCTCCATCAGTGCGATGCGGTGGAATTTGCGCGAATTGCCCTTCCCGGTGGACTTCGGCAGCACCCGCCAAGCCAACGGGAGTCCGACTTTCCCGACAATCACGCTCACCACGAGGATGTTGATGTGGGTTCTTCCGAACTGCCAGTTGGTGCGGTCCATTGCCAGAACCCGCCCCTTCGGACACTTCGGAATCATCGCCAGGACGAGCCGCCCGACCGCCTCGGGACGCAGGGCGCAGCGTGCGAAGAAACGTTGGAAACGGCGATAGACCGAAGAGGTGTCCGCGTCGGTGTCGGGATGTTTGGAGAGCCAGACCAGCGAGACGGTCCGCTCGGCGATCACCGCGAGAACGAGCATCAGGAAACAGGTCATGCGGGCCTTGGGTAGGTCGAGATGGGGTTTGAAATGTCCGCGGAGCTCCTCCATACTGTCCGGGACGGCTTGGGTGTTGTCGGCTTTTTGTTTCATAATCAACAGCTTACGCCCCAAGCCGTCGTTTGTTAAGAGATCTTAAATTTTGTCGTGTAGTGTGAGCTGACTCCAAATCCTCGTGGGCGAGGAAATAGAGAAGCGTGTTCTCGGCACCTTTCTGATCCGGGGTGAACTGGAAGTAGCCGAGATTGGTCATGCCGTGTTCTTCGAAGAGGGCGAGGGTGTGATCCCGAAAACGAGCGTGAAGCGCGGACAGGTTGCCTGGAGTGGCGACGTAGGTGCGCATCTCGATGAGATGCTCGTTCCCTGCGGGGGCGGGGTTGAACTCACCCGGCAAATGGAGACCCTTTTCCCCGTCCGGGGCGATAGCCGAAAATCCTTTGGAGAAATCCAGTGGGGTCATGAAAACCTTGTCGATTTTCTCAATCAGTTTTCCGTCCGCCTGTGATTCGTCCCGGGCTTTCTGCCATTCCGGATCCGCACGAAATGCCGCGGTCATTTTCTCCCTGGCCTCCATGTCCGGGAAGGCGCGGATGTAGAGAAACATATCGTCCGGATTTTCCACAGGCACCCAGTAGCCTACATTGATCATCCCGTGCTTGGCGAAAAGTTTGCAGGTATGATCCCGAAACCTCGCCAACAAATCATCGAGTTTGCCAGGTGCCGCGTGATAGGTGCGGAGCTCAAGCAGATTGCTTTTGAACCCGGGCTGGTATTCCGTTTCGGCGGTGACGGGAAGATGGGCGAGGACGGGAAGGAGAGCTGCGGCAAACAAGGTTTTCATGATTTCACAGGCTGGCATGCACCCACCCCTTCCGCAATGGGAAGTTTCACTCGAAAAACGTATCCTCGTGCCGGTATGGAGGGGCACAGCAGCAGAGAAATACTAGATCCGTAGTAGCAGTGATCTCATGCCACGCGCCAGGCGGGATGAGGATGGCGTCTCCGGGGACGACCTCGCGGGTTTCCCCATCGATTTCCATGAGGCCGGAACCACTGGAGATGTAGTAGAATTCCTCGCTGTCTCTGTGGTAGTGGCGCTGGGTTGCGCCGCCGGAAGGGATGCGGGCTTCGGCGAGGCTTTGGTTTTTCACCGGCGCGTTTGCGGAATCGAGAAGGCTGGTGATGGTGGAGCCGTCCTTGGTGGTGAACGGGGTTTGTTCGGAGTGCTTGCGGATGGTCATGCGTGAATTTCTAACAGACGGGGCAAGGGACAGGAATGTCCCTTCTCCTTATTTTCCGGGATCCTCCGTTTCGACGGCCCTGAGGATGGCCACGGCGGAATGGCCGGTGATGCGCGGATCGCGTTTCTGGCCGAGCCAACCGCCCTCGTTCATTTCAGACACGCCGGCGTCGTGGGTGACACCGGTGAGTGGATCGAACCAGCCGACCGAGACCCGCTTCCCGGCGAGTGCCTTCGCATTTCCAAAAATCCCGTTGCGGTTGCCAGCACAGTAGAAAAGATGGAGTCCCGCCCAGTCGGTAAGGCCGGGCGGGGCGAAGGACTGGCGGAAAGGCCTGAGATTCTGGAAACCGAATTCCCGCGCGAGCGAAGCGAGGTGGCCATAGGGAGAAAAGTCCGGCCTCTCGTTCTCCGGTTGCGCGGCCATGTCCCATACCACGTGATACCAGGCGGTGTGCTGCCAGTAGTAGGTGGGATAGACCCCCGCGAACACGCACTGGTATGCGCGGTCGAGACAGGTTCCGGCGTCCGAATACGCGCCATCGAAAATGGTGAAGGTCGTCTTTTCATATCCGCCGTGCTCGATGTTCAGCACCGGCTTGCCAGGATGGGCGGCCGCCACGGCGTCCATCGCGCCGAGCAGATCCGGCCTCCATTCCTGGATGGCGACGAAGTCCACCAGATCCGGGTGACTCTTGCAGAAATGGTAATCGTGGACGGTGACCATACGCCGGTGGCCGTCCAGCTTCCGTATCCTGTCTATCCTGCCGCTGATGTAGTCCGGACCTACCTGACCGTAGTCGAGCGCTTCTTTTGAAATATTCCAGACAAGTCCGGGAAATGCCTGATAGCGGCGAACCACATGGTCGAAGTAACGGTTGTCTTCGGCGCTGTCCGGGGCAGGCCAGTTCACCTTTTTGTTCCATACATAAACCATCAGTTGCGCGCTGAGTCCGGCCTCGTCCACGATCCGCATCACTCTGTCGAGATGGCGGAAAAACTCCGGATTCAGGCGGGTGTGGTCGGCCCGTCATTGGTTCCGCCAAAGGGCCACTGCGAGGGGTTTCGGAAATCGTGGCGGGCTTCCATCCTGTCCTTTTCCCCCCAGCTCGCGTCATCCGCATACACGTTCATGACGATCTGGGTGAAGCCGGCGTCTGCGATGGAACTCACCAGCCGCCTGGTTTTTTCCATCCTTCCGGGAGCGGCAAGATCCAGTGCGAAAAGCCAGTCTGCCTCAAAGGCCATCATGAAAAACGGTTCACCATTGGCATGGGAGAAGCGCTGCTTGTGATCCGGAGAGACTCGCAGGGGGCCGTGGACTCCCTCAGGAGCGGGCGTCACTTTGATTTCACCAACCTTTCCCTCCAGCTTGGCAAAATCCGAAAACGTCCGGTATTCCCAAATGCCCGTTTCCGGGAGGCTCGCCCTGACAATCCACTTCCCGTCGCCATCATAAAAGCCCGGAATTTTTAGCTTCGCCCCCCCTGCATGGGTGAATTCGGCTCCGAAACCGATCTCATGGGGTGAGCCCCGTTCAAGAGGCGTTTCTGAGAAAGGGAAATCGATCACTTCCCAGCGCCCGGCGGTTTCCACAGCTCCGAGAGGAAGACAGAGGACGGCGAAAAGGAGCAGGAATTTCACTGACAGGTAATGGAATCGCATGGCGACAAAGATTGCATGGCGGCCGCACAGGGGTGAAGCACCAAGTCCTTCGAGCGAAGGACTGCGGGATGATTGTATATTATTTTTCCAGAAAAAGCGGGCTGCGGGCGAGGAGTTGGATGAGGGAGCGGAATGAGTAATTGTGCTTCGCGGAAGCGGCGACGATTTTCTGGATCTCGGGTTCGTCGAGGAGGGTGGGTGGCGCGCCGGTGGCGTAGGTGACGAGATGGCGGGCGGGGCCGAGGGCGAGCATTTCCGGGGAGGAGGCGAGGTGGGCGCGGCCTGCGCGGAGCCTGCTGCAAAGGTTTCCAGCCATGGCACGGCAAGGAACGCGGACGTCCCCCGGATAAATGCGCGACGGCTTTGGGTGGCAGCTTGGATTTTCACGATTCCAATGGATACCGGAAACCCCGCCCGCTGTTTTACACAAAATCCCCGGCAGTCCCGCGCTTGCAACGCTGCAACCGTCAGGTAAGACTCCTGCTCCTCTCCCTCTTCGTTGAGGTTTAAAATTTGAAGTTTAAAGTTTATGCGCCCCGGCCTCATCCTCAAGCTCTCCTCCCCGGATCATCCCGGCATCGTCGCAAAAATCGCGTCCTACGTTGCCTCGCACAGCGGAAATCTCACGGAATTCAGCCAGTTTTCAGATCAGATCGGGAAAAAGTTTTTCGCCCGCCTGGAGATCGACACCGCCGGGCTGGATGTGACCGTGGAGGATTTCAAAACCGGATTCGGCACGCTGGGGCGATCCTTGGGCGCGACCTGGCACTTCCGCGAGCTACCTTATAAGATGCGCACCGCCGTGCTGGTCACCAAGACCGACCACTGCCTCAACGAGATCCTCCTCCGAACCGAGCTTGGCGAGCTCCCCATTGAAATCACTTCCCTCATCGGCAATCGCGACAACTGCTCCCGCATTGCCGAGCGCGCCGGACTCCCCTTCCACCACATCGCGATGGACGGCTCGCTGCGCGAAAAAGGGTTTTCAGAAATCCGCGATCTCATAATCGCCCAAGATATAGAACTCATCGTCCTAGCCCGCTTCATGCAAATCCTGCCGGACAACTTCTGCCAAGAGTTTTCCGGGAAAATCATCAACATCCACCACTCCTTCCTCCCCGCCTTCATCGGCGCGAATCCCTACAAGCAAGCCCACGACCGGGGAGTGAAGCTCATCGGAGCCACCTGCCACTACGTCACTGCGGATCTCGATGCCGGTCCCATCATCGAGCAGGAAGTCGAGCGAGTCTCTCATTTCCACTCCCCCAACGACCTCGCCCGCCTAGGCCGCCATTGCGAGCGCGCCGCCCTCGCGCGGGGCATCCGCTACCACGTCCATGACCGTACCATCATCGACGGCCACCGCGCCATCGTCTTCCCGGATTAAAGGCATCCTTCCGCCATAGCAGCATTAGAGGACAGGCGCGCCGGTGGGACGATCGACTTGATCAGACGGCCTCCTCGGCGTGGCCTGGTCCGCCTTGACCGGGATCTCTGATTTAAGTGCGGCCTGTTCCCTTCTGGCCCATTCGAGGATCTTCGCACGGTCGTAACCGTGTTCCTCTGCGAGAGCTGCCCGCGCAGCGCGAACTTCTTCTATGATGGAATTGTTCATCGTTTTAGTTTAATTAGGGCTTCCTGAATTATTCCCGAACGCCCAGTTCTACACGGTGGGAGGCTGGAAACGGGCGAAAACAATGCACGGCTTTCGTGCTTTTCCTGAAAAATCCCGTGCACCTACTACGTATCTAGTAGGTATGTATCGAACCGACTCCCAGCCGGGATTGCCCGACTTCTACCTTCCTTTCGGCGGGAAACTCGATCCCGAAAACCGCTGGGTGATACTCGCCAGGATCGTCCCCTGGCATCTTGTGGAGGAAGACTACCGGGACAACTTCGCCAGCAGCGGCATGGGTGCTCCCGCCAAGGAAAGCCGCATTGCACTCGGAGCACTCATCATCAAGGAGCGCCTTGGTGTCACCGATGAGGAAACCGTCGCCCAGATCCGTGAAAACCCGTTTCTCCAATACTTCCTCGGCCTGCATGAATACCTCCGCAAAGACCTCTTCGATCCCTCGATGATGGTCCACTTCCGCAAGCGCATCAGTCCGCAAACCCTTGAGAAAATCAACCTCGCCATCATCAACATCGCGCGCGGCCAGGCTGCCCCGCCCCAAGACCCACCCGCCTCGCCACCGGATGACACCCCGCCCTCCAACCAAGACCCTGGCTCTGAAGCGGACGCGCAGCCCGAGCCCGAAGCCAACGGCAAACTCATCATCGACGCCACCTGCACCCCCGCCGACATAACCTATCCCACCGATCTGAAACTGCTCAACGACGCCCGCGAAAAAACCGAACGCATCATCGATGATCTGCACGCCGCCATGCCCGAAAAAGGCAGGAAGCCCCGTACCTACAGGAAGATCGCCCGCCGCGACTTCCTCACCATCGCACTTTCCAAAAAACCAAAACGCACCAAAATCCGCACCGCCATCGGCAAGCAACTCCGCTACATCAAACGCAACCTCGGCCACATTGACAGGCAGTTGGACAACGGCGCGAGCCTCGCCGACCTGACAGCCTACTGGCACAAATGCCTCATGGTCATCCACACACTCTACGGCCAACAGTTGGAAATGTACCAGCAGCGCAGCCACCGTTGCGCCGATCGCATCGTGAGCATCAGCCAGCCGCATGTGCGACCCATCGTCCGCGGAAAAGCTTCACAGAGGGTTGAATTTGGCGCGAAAATCTCCGCCAGCCATGTGGACGGCTTCGTTCTGTTAGATCGATTTTCATGGGATGCCTATAACGAAACCACCGACCTCATCGAGCAGGCAGAGTCTTTTCGAAAACACTTCGGCAATTATCCGGCCAGCATCCACGCCGACAAAATCTACCAGACCCGGGTCAACCGCGCATGGTGCAAAGAGAGGGGCATCCGCCTGAGCGGCAAGCCACTGGGCAGGCCACGGGAAAGAACCAGGGAGGAGAAAAGAGAGCAAAGGCAGGATGAGAAAGACCGCATCCCCATCGAAGGCAAGTTCGGCAACGCGAAACGCAAAGGAACCCTTCAACGGGTCATGGCCAAACTGGCCGTGACCAGCCGGAGCGTGGTCACCATCGGCCTTATCGTGCTCAACCTCGACGCCATACTGAGGTTTTTGCGTGCCTTGATCGGGCACTGGCAGAAGTGGCAGGACTGGATGAAGGCAAAAAGCCGCACAAATCCCTGTTACCACTCGTCCGTAACATGGATCCACGCCGCAGAGCTAAAAATGAGGACGGCGGCGTGATTTTCTACTCAGGAATCCCAAGATACTTTTTCAGGAAGCCCTAATTAGATTCTCTGGTGTGCAAATCACCGGAAGATGAAGATTGTAGTATCCGCAGTAATCGATGAGCTCTTTCTGAAGAATTGCGTTCGCCAGATGAGTGCAATTCCACGTCAGAAGGTAATCCATCTTGTGAAAAATTGCGAGGCCAAGATGCGATGCGTCTGTCGTCGCCTTCTCAGGAAGTTGGAACAGGTTGATCAGATCGTCCTCCAGGTTTGAAAAATCGACGGGAATGTCCAAGGTTGGTATGCCTGACAGCAAGTCCAGGCGCTCCGCTGCAAGCTTCGGATCGCCCCGGCCTGCCTCATCGCGTGTGGACACGGACGTGAAAGCCGGAAATATCGACGCTGCTTGTCCCACCACTCGCGGGTCGCATCCTAATCTGCCGATACCGACGGCTGCTTGTTCCGGCGTCCGACCAGGTAGCTGGGAATCGTGGTCTCGATATAAACTGAGTTCATAGGGGGAGGTTACGTGATTCCGCAGAGGACTGTAAAGAGCGGCCAATTTACGCTCCGAACAGTGTTGATAGAACCACCGATCTCCGGTATGCGGGGCGGTTTTCCATTTTGCTGCAAACGAGCCCGTCTCCCATTTCCACTCCCTCAACGACCTCGCCCGCCTCGGCCGCCACTGCGAGCGCACCGCCCTCGCTCGTGGCATCCGCTACCACGTCCACAACCGCACCATCATCGACGGCCACCGCGCCATCGTTTTTCCGGACTGACCCTTTCAAGAGGGGGCGGAATCCTTCCGCCCACACCACAAGAAACGGCGGGTCAGGTCTTGGCGTCCAGCGGCTTGATCTGCAGAGTTAGCAGCGGCTTGCGCTCTTCGAGGCGAGTAACCACGGCTTTAAGCTCATCAGGCACTTCATCGGGTCGCATGGTTCGGAACAATCGTGTTGAATTTAGTTGCACACCGAAATCTTTCTGAGTCCAGCCGCTGAGCTTAGACACAAGCTTTTTCCCTGATACGAGGTTAACTAAGGAACCATCGGCATTTCTGGCCTCTTTCACACGTGAACGAGCTGCCATATTGCCACCGCTGACTCCTCTTTTCCGATTCTCGTAAAAGTGTTCAGTCGCAAACGCGTCGATGCATTCGTCCTCCAATTCGTCAGCGAACTGTATGAGCTTGTCAGCTACCTCCTGCGGCGAAGGAAATGAGGCTTTAGAATTTTCGCTGACTGCTCGCGAGATCGTCTCCGGTACCAACGCGTAGTTCTCGATTTCCTTTCGTGTCCAAATGTGGAGTTCTACCGAACGCTTCTTTGCGTCTTCGTAACGTTCGGATATCTCTGCTGAGGTGTGGTAGTCAGTATCAAATATACAGTATGTCCTCAGGCTCTCGCCAATCGAGTTTCGCATAGCCATGTTCGAGCCGACGGCATAGTGCCATCCGCTCCATCCTCCAATTGAGAGATTCGGCAAAATATCAAATGGTGTTTGGCTGGTTGGAAACAGGCAATCCTGGACAATTTTAAGAAATTTCAGATCGTCGCCTTCCACGAGAATAAGGCACCGCGCTTTCCAGAGCCGAGCGAGATTAAGGTTGTGAATGCTTCCGATACTTCCCACGAGCTTCTGCACGGCCGGAGCAGACGACGCAAATTCAGATCTGGATGTCTTTCGGTCAGCAATCAAAATGCAACTCGAGTCAACCTCTGACATGATCTCTACAGAATGAGTTGCGACCACCACTTGAGGAAATCGCCCTTTCAAATACCGGATCAGCCGCCTTTGGAGGTCAGCGTGCATATAGACGTCTGGTTCATCGAGAATCACGACATCGGTGTCACTCGAGCGACAAAGGAACCATAAGGTCTGAATCCACATTTGAAGACCATGCCCCAAGGTGGATAACTCGCTGACGAAATCATCGACCTGAACTTCGACGTGAAGGAAGTGCGGAGGAAATTGGTTCTCTCGGATTAGTTCAACTAAACGGACACCCGGCCAAGTCGAAATCAATGCCTCTTGTAGCTTAGGCCAATCATCTTTGAACAGGCTGAGTTGATTGCGGAAGTGTGCTGATGATAGCCGCGACCCTACTGCTCCCCGAACATAGTCGGCGTCCAATTCTTGTTCTCGCTCACGAACAGGTTCGACCTGCGGCATGATTGCGATAGAAGGAATCTCCGCAGCGTGTGCTTTTCCCTTGTCCCTTACGGGATTACCGTTTTGGTCGGTGATTGAAGCGAATATCTCGTCGGAGGAGAGGTAGACGTCGATCTGACTTCCGTTGGAAAAGCGCGCAGTAATTTTTGCGGGAGGGTCGCCATAACGATGAAAAATATTTGTGAAAGAGAAATGGAGATTTTTCAACGATGGACGAACGCCGGAGTGTGCACCATGCGCATCAAAGAACTTAGATGGTCGATGGTAAGGCAAGTTCCTAAAGCGCGACGCAACAATCGCAACAAACCGTAACGCCTCAACAATCGTAGATTTGCCGGCGTTGTTAGCACCAACGATGATCGCAAGATCCTTGAGAGGAATGACGTGCCTCTCAAATCCTCGGAAGTTACGGATTTCAATTTCATTTAGCATGTCAATATAATGCAGAAATGTGTTTACGAGGCCACCGGCCGCCGATGCGGGGCGGTGTTTTCATTCGGGAATGTTGAAGAAGGGAGGGGTGGTTTCAATTGGGAGAGAGGTTGCGGGCGGGATCCGGATTTCCAATATGGAGAAGGGGTTTGTAACCCCTTTCACTGGCCAAGTGGTTTCCCCATCCTCCGCAAAGGGGTTACAAACCCCTTCTCCATAGGCTTGTGCTTAGGGTGTGGGAGGCTCGGGGTCGGGGTTGTTGCTGCCGAGGTCGCGGAAGGTGCGGGCGGTTTTCCAGTTGGCGGGAAGGCTTTTCCTTCGGGGGTGGCGCGGAAGCGGAGGACGAAGCGGTCCATGGAGAGGAGGATGTTGAGCACTTCGCGGAAGTCCGGGCGGAGGGCGGCGGTGAGGGCCTTGCGGGTGGCGAATTCATCTCTCATGGCTTCCGTTTCCTATCCGTTCTGGATTTTTTGTAAATAACCTTCTGCAAGGGGTGTCTCGCGGTCGTTGTAAGTGTTTTGTTATCAATGGTCGGGGATTAAATGGCGTTTTTGAAAACGGGCACTACCGGGCGATTTGGAGCCGGTCCCGGACGGTTTATCCGTGTTATCGCTCGATTTGGAGGTGCTCCCGGGCTGGTTTGGAAGGAGTGCCAGACAATTTGGAGGGACACCCGGAGGTTTTGGAAGCACCGCCGGAGGATTTTGGAGAGGATGTGGGATTTTTTGTGGGAAAACAGGGGCAATTTGGACGGTCGAAAGTTGAAAGTTGCCAAATCCGCCCCACTGCCCCTACTTTCCCGCCCCACCGCAGAACCTTTATGAATATCGTCGTCGAAAAACAGCCGAAGTGCATCGCAACCCTCAGCGTGGAAGTCCCGGCTTCCGATGTTGCCACCAAGCGTGAATCCATCTCCTCCTCCTACGCTTCCCAAGCGAAAATCCCCGGCTTCCGTCCGGGAAAAGCCCCGAAAGCCGTCATCCAGAAGCGTTTCGGAAAACAAATCTCCGAGGAACTCCGCGACGCCCTCTTCGGCGAAGCCTGCGATCAGGCGCTCGAAAAGGAAAACCTCAAAGTCCTCGACTTCGGCTTTCCCGACAATTTCAACGAAAACGCAGAAGGCTCGATCACTTTCGACACCAAACTCATCCTCGCCCCCGAGTTCACCCTCCCGGAATATAAGGGAATCGAAGTAAAAGCGCCTTCCGCAGAAATCACCGAGGAAGAGCTCGACGCACAGCTCCAGCAACTCCGCGAGCGTCTCGCCGAGTTCGACGATGTCGCAGACCGCGCCCTCGAAAATGACGACATAGCAGTCGTCGATTTCACCACCACCGTAGATGGCAAGCCCCTCACCGAAGTCATAGGCGAAGAAAAAGGAGCCTACCTCGCAAAACGTGAAAACCACTGGCTCCCTATTAAAGAAGGCTCCTTCCTCCCAGGTTACGCCGAGCAACTTGTCGGCATGAAAGAAGGCGACAAAAAGGACGTCACCATCACCCTCGACGACGAATTCCCATTCGAAGAACTCCGCGGCAAGGAAATGACCCTCCACACCTCCCTCGAGGGCATCAAGGAAGCCAAACTTCCCGAGCTTGACGACGATTTCGCGGCAAAACTCGTCCCGGACAAAACCCTCGAAGACGTAAAGGCCATGATACGCGAGAACATGGGCGTCGAGAAGCTCAAGCAGATCAACGAATTCAAGGTCAACCAGATCGTCGAGCAGCTCAACAGCGCCGTCAGCTTCGATCTCCCGGATGAAGTCCTCCAGCGCGAGACCCAGAACCAAGCCAACGCCCTCGTAGAAGAAGGCCAGAAGCAAGGCGCATCCGACGAGGACATGGTCAAACAGCAAGAGGAAATCTTCAGTGTCGCCACCCAGCGTGCCAACACCAACCTCCGCACCAATTTTCTTCTCCAGGAAATCGCCCAGGCAGAGAAAATCGAAGTTTCCGATACGGATCTCCTCCAGCACATTTCCAGAATCGCCGAGTCCCGCAAGGAGCCTATCAAAAAGGTCATCAAGGATCTCCAGAAAAAGCGCCAGATCCAATCCATCCGCAATTCCATGCTCATTGGTCAGACCATTGACTTCCTTTTGGAACACGCGAAAGTCACGGAAGTTTCCTCAGACGAACTGGAAGCAACACCCGCTAAATAAGATATGAATTTTTCCTCACCTTCCAACAGTGCCTCTTCGCAGGCACCCGAGAACAACTACTACGTCCCCGTCGTCATCGAATCCGATGCTCGTGGCGAGCGTTCGTTCGATATCTACTCCCGCCTGCTCAAGGATCGCATCATTTTCATTGGCACCGCCATCGACGATGGCGTCGCGAACTCGGTCATCGCCCAGCTCCTTTTCCTCCAGATGCAGGATCCCAAAAAGGACATCCACATCTACATCAACAGCCCCGGCGGATCGGTCACCGCCGGCCTCGCCATGTATGACACCATGCAGTTCCTCACTTGCGATGTGAATACCTACTGCATCGGCATCTGCGCATCCATGGGCTCCGTCCTCCTCACTGCGGGCACCAAGGGAAAACGCTTCTGCCTGCCGAACTCCCACGTCATGATCCACCAGGTCTCCGGCGGCGCACAAGGCACCGCCTCCGATGTAGAGCGAACTATCGGCTTCATGTTCAAGTTGAAGAAAAAACTCAACGGCATCATCGCCCATCACACCGGCAAAACCATAGACGAAGTAGAGAACGATTCCGACCGCGACAACTACATGACCGCCGAAGAATCCGTAGCCTACGGCCTCGTGGACAAAGTCCTCGAATCCCGCAAGCAACTCCCCGACGCCATCCGCCCGGAGATAGAAAAAGATAAGGAGTAAGGACGTTCCTGTCCTTACGAAACCCCGAACCTCTTCATCTTGAGGTTTAAAATTTAAAGTTTAGAGTTTAAGAAATGGCACGCGCATCAAATCTCACCATGTGCTCCTTCTGCGGAAAGAGCCACTCGGAGGTCAAGAAACTCATCGCCGGCCCCGGCGTGTATATCTGCAACGAATGCGTCGATGTCTGCTCGAACATCCTCATCAAGGAACTCAACCCGCCGACAGGGAAATCCAAGAAATCAAAACCCATCCGCCAGTCGGACGTCCCCACCCCCGCCGAGCTTCTTGCGGAACTCGACAACTACGTCATCGGCCAAGAAACCGCCAAACGCGTCCTTTCCGTAGCCGTTTACAACCACTACCTCCGCCTCAACCAGAACGAGACCCCGCTCGACGAGGAATATAACGACGTCGAAATTGAAAAATCAAACGTCCTCCTCCTCGGCTCAACCGGCTCCGGGAAAACCCTTCTCGCCCGTACGCTCGCCCGCGTCCTCGATGTCCCGTTCTCCATTGTGGATGCCACCACCCTCACCGAAGCCGGATACGTCGGCGAGGATGTGGAAAACATCATCCTCCGCCTACTCCAGTCCGCAGACTTCGACGTAGAACGCGCCGAGCGCGGCATCATCTATGTCGATGAAATCGACAAGATCGGCCGAAAAACCGAAAACGTTTCCATCACCCGAGACGTATCCGGGGAAGGCGTCCAGCAGGCTCTCCTGAAAATCCTCGAAGGCACCGTCTGCAACGTCCCCCCGCAAGGCGGCCGCAAGCATCCCCAGCAGGAATACATCCAGGTAAACACCGAGAAAATCCTCTTCGTCTGCGGCGGCGCATTTGTCGGCCTTGAAGACATCGTCAAACGCCGCCTCGGCAGCAAAACCCTCGGATTCCACAGCGATAATGCCGTCCACGATGACGACGAGAAAACTTCGAAAATCCTCGAAAAAGTCCTCCCGGAAGACCTCCTCCACTTCGGACTCATCCCGGAATTCATCGGCCGGCTTCCCGTTATTTCCTCCCTCCGCAAACTCACCGAAGACGAGCTTGTAAAAATTCTCACCGAGCCGAAAAACGCCTTGGTCAAGCAATACTCCAAGCAACTCGCTCTCAACAACGTAAAGCTCCGCCTCACCCGCGATGCCCTCCGCGCCATCGCACAGATGGCCGTAGAACGCGGCACCGGCGCCCGCGCCCTCCGTTCCATTTTCGAGAAACTCATGCTCGACGTCATGTTCGACGTCCCCTCACGCGGAGACATCGAAGCCGTCACCATCAACCGCCAGGTTGTCGAGGGCAAAAAATCCCCCTCCATCCGCCGCCGCAAGCCCGACGCGGACGCAGACGCCGCCTAGCGCAATCCGTAAAAGGAGCGCGGATAGCATGCCCTTTCGGGTACTTCAGTCCGCAGCCAGTGGAACGCCGCCTTCAGGCGGCGTGTGTCCCATTGGTTCAGCAACCCCGCGCCATCCCAGATGCAAGCTTCAGCCGCCATCGCAAATCCATCCCCCTAATCCACAAATCTTGCCACCGTCGCAACAAATACCATGGAAAGAATACTCATTGCGAGGGAGCAGCCAAGCCACAGTATCCAGGCAAACATAGGCGCACCATGCTTCGTCGCCCAAATGTATCGCATCGAAATGAACAACCAGCCGCAATAACAGATATACCTCGCAATTTCCCAAGCATAAAACGTTTGAAAGGGTGAGAGAAACCACCCGAGAGAAACGGAAACCACCAGCGGCCATATTGGAAGAAATCTCTTCTCTTTGAAAAAGCCCTTCCGTCCCATTTGTTCAGCCTATAAATCGCCCCGCTGAAGCGGAAGGTTTTTCACGACAGCTCAACTTTTTCCTGATTTTCTTAAACAAAACCCCAATCCGGTGTCGCAAAAAATTTCGACACTCTGTATTGACCACCCACCTCATGATCGAAGTCGCAAAACTCACCAAACGTTTCGGCAGCAAGCTTGCTGTGGACAACCTATCATTCACCGTGGAAAAAGGCGAAGTCCTTGGATTCCTCGGCCCAACGGAGCCGGAAAATCCACCACCATGCGCATGGTCACCGGCTTCATCCCACCCACTTCCGGCGATGCCAAAGTCTGCGGAATCTCCATCACCGAAAACCCTTCCGCCGCCAAAACCAAAATCGGCTACCTCCCGGAATCCGCCCCCCTCTACAATGACATGACCGTCATCGGCTTCCTGAAATTCTGCGCCAACATCCGCAAACTCTCCGGATCAAGAAAACGCGATGCCGTCGAGAGTGCCATCGAAACCTGCTTCCTCGGAAGCGTTGCCCACCAGTCCATCGACACCCTCTCGAAGGGCTACCGCCACCGCACCTGCCTGGCCCAAGCCCTCCTCCACGATCCCGAAGTCCTCATCCTCGACGAACCCACCGACGGACTGGATCCGAACCAGAAATACGAAGTCCGCCAGCTAATCAAACGCCTTGGCCAAGACCAAAGCCATCCTCTTCTCCACCCACATACTCGAGGAAGTCGAAGCAGCCTGCACCCGCGCCGTCATCGTCGATCGCGGCTCCATCGTAGCCGACGGCACCCCCGCCGAACTAATCGCCCAAGCCCCCAACGGCTCCCTAACCGACCTCTTCCGCAAAGTCACCACCACCGACACCGCCGCATAAAGCACAACCCAAGTCTTCCACTGATCACTGATCACTGATCACTAGCCACTTTCCCCTATGTCCAGCCTCACCATCTTCCGCCGCGAGCTGAAATCCTACTTCGCCCAGCCCACCGCCTACGCCATCATCGTCATCTTCCTCCTCCTCTCCCTCGGCTTCACCTTCACCTTCGGAAATTTTATGCGAGTCGGCGATGCCTCCCTGGAATACTCCTTCTTCTTCTGGCACCCGTGGCTCTACATGCTCATCGCTCCGGCCGTCGGCATGAAACTCTGGGCCGACGAGCAACGCAACGGCACCATCGAACTCCTCGGCACCTTCCCCGTTTCCACCTGGTCTGCCATCGTCGGGAAATTCCTCGCCGCATCTACGGTGACCCTGGTAGCACTGCTCCTCACCTTTCCCATCGTCCTCACGGTGAACTATCTCGGCAGCCCCGATAACGGAGCCATCCTCTCCGGCTACATCGGCTCCTTCCTCGTCTGCTGCACCTTCCTCGCCATCACCATGCTCGTCTCCGCATGCACCCGGGACCAGGTAGTCTGCCTCATCGTCTCCGTCACCATCTGCACCATCATGGTTCTCTGCGGCTACGAAGATTTCACTCGCGAGCTGGCGAAAGCAACCTCCGCCTCCACCGTAGAAGCCATCACCTCCTTCGGCGTCTGGGAGCATTTCAGCTCCCTCAACCGCGGCCTCTTCCGCCTCCAGGACTTCGTCTGGTTCGCCAGCTTCATCGCCCTCTGCCTCCTAGGCACCTCCACCATCCTAAGCGCAAAGCGCGCATAAGTTTCTCTTAATTGGAGTTTAAAGTTTAAAATTTAAAGTTTCATGAAAGCCATAACCCGCGCCGCCCTCGGCATCGCCGCCCTAGTCGCCATCGCCATCCTCGCCAACTGGCTGGTATCCCTCACCTCCTTCGGGAACCGTGGAGCCGATTTCACGGAAAACAAAATCCACACCCTCTCCGATGGCACCGAAGCCATCCTCGGCGAGCTGGATACCCCCGTCACCATCCGCTACTACGCTTCCCGTAATACCGACTACATGCCGGAGCAGCTCAAGCTCCACATCAAGCGCGTGGACGATCTCCTCAAAGAATACGCCAACCTCTCCGGCGGCAAACTCCGCATCGAAAACCTCGATCCCGAGCCCGATACCGACGCCGAAGACTCCGCCAACCTCGACGGCCTCAGCGGCCAAAACATCAACGGCGACAACCTCTACCTCGGCATGGCCGTCTCCGCTTTGGACAAAAAAGTAGTCCTCCCCTTCCTCAACCCCGCCGAGGAAACCATGCTGGAATACCAGATTTCCAAAGCCATCGCGGAAGTCACTACCGCGGTGAAACCCGTAATCGGCATCATGTCCGCCCTCGATCTCGCAGGCTCCCCGCAAATGATGCCCGGCCAGCAAGGCCAGCCGGCTTGGGTCATTTACCAACAGCTCCAGCAGAGCTTCGAACTCAAGGACCTCGGGATGACCCCTGAAAAAATCGACCCCAACGAGATCAAAGTCCTCCTCCTCTTCCACCCTGCGGCCATCACCCCGGAAGCCGAATACCTCGTTGACCAATACCTCCTAAACGGCGGCACCGTCGTCGCCTGCCTCGATGCATTTTCCGTAGCTGCGCAAATGACCGGCGGCCAGCCCAACCCCATGACCGGCCAGCAGGGAGCACCCACCATCTCCACCCTCCCCACCCTGCTCTCCGCATGGGGAGTCGAGTTCACCTCCAGCGAAGTCCTCGCAGATCCCGTCCACGCCACCATGCTCGGCGGCGACCGCAAAGGCATCGCCGTCCTCAGCCTCCCGCAGAGCGCCATGCCGCAGAAGGACAACATCATCACCAAAGGCATCGAATCCGTCACCCTCTACCTCCCCGGCGCATTCAAGAAAACCGGCACAGGCGGCGTCTCCGCAAACTCCCTCATCCGCTCCTCCACCAGCGCCGGCTTCGTCGATTCCATGAAAGCCTCCCGACTCGATCCATCCCTGGACACCTCAGTAAAACCACTCGGAACCGCCCTCGATCTAGTCACCCACCTCTCCGGAAATTTCAAAACCGCCTTCCCCGACGGGGCACCCGCTTCGGCAAATAAATCCGAAGACACCGAGAAGAAAGCCGACGAAAAAACCCTAAAAGAAGCCACCAAGCCCGGCAACGTCTTCCTCGTCGCAGACATCGATGCCTTCTACGACCGCTTCGCCTACAACGTCCAGAACTTCGGCGGCATGCAGATGGCCACCCCCTCCAACGGCAACGCCGCCTTCCTCATGAACCTCCTCGACCAGGCCACCGGATCGAAGTATCTCATCGGTTCCCGCTCCCGCGCCGCCACCCGCCGCCCCTTCACCGTCATCCAGGAAATGGAAGCGGAGTTCGATGCGAAAGTCGGCAGCAAGATCGCAGAATTCCAAGCCAAGCAGCAGGAAGCCCAGGACAAGCTCATGGAACTCCAGGCACAAAAAGCCCAGGGCTCCGAGCTCTTCCTTTCCCCAGAGCAGGAAGCGGAAATCAACAAACTCCGCCAGCAGCAGGTCGAATACTCACGCCTCGTCCGCAACCAGGAAAAAGACCTCCGCCGCCAAAAAGACAAGCTCGCCGGAAAAATCACCCTCCTCAACGTCGCCGCCATGCCCGCCCTCGTCATCCTCATCGGCCTCGCCCTCTTCCTGAAACGCCGCTCCTCCACCCGCGCCCGCTAGCCCCTGTCTTCCTGAAAACTGAAAACTTCCCACTAGCAAACTTTCCTATGAAATCCCGCACCGTCATCCTCCTCTGGGTCATCGCCATTATCCTAGGCACCACCATATTTTTCGTGAAACGCTCCCAAGGCACCGGCCAGGAAAAAGCCACCGCCCGCGCCCCCGGCGAAACCCTCCTCGAAGACTTCCCCGCCGAAAAAGTAGCCACCATGGAAATTTCCGGAGCAGAAAACTCCGCCACCCTCACCGGGAAAGACGGCAAGTGGACAGTCTCCCAGCGTGACGCCTACCCCGCCAACACCCGCAACATCAACGACCTCCTCCGCACCCTCGCCGACCTCAAAGTCACCCAGGGAATCGAAGCCGGCCCCTCGCTCGCCCCCCGTTTCGGCATGGACGAAAACTCCTCAGACCCAGCCGACCACGGAATCACCGCCATTTTCAAAGACGAATCCGGCAAGGAAATCGCCACCCTCACCTTCGGGAAAAACCTTGATGCAGCCGCGTCCCAGTCCCCCTTCGGCGGCGGGGCAACCGGCCGCTACGTCCGCAACCACGCCGACGAATCCGGCTTCTATGCCGTCTCCGAAGTTTTCGGAACCCTCTCCGCCGATCCAAAAAACTGGCTCAACGACGAGTTCCTAAAAATCGAGAAAATCAAAACCATCTCCCTCACCAAACCCGGCTCCGACGAAAACGAATGGACACTCACCCGCGAGGAAGAGGACAAGGATTTCGCATTCACCGACGCCTTTCCCGGCGTAAAAGTCGATCCCGCCACTACCGGCCAGCTCAAATCCCTCTTCTCCTACACCCGCTTCGAGGATATCGTCCCAGCCTCCGAAGTCGAAGAACTGGCCACCCCGGACAAACTCCAGAAAGCCGCAATCACCACCTTCGAAGGCCTCGAATACACCGTCACCCTCCAGCCCGCAAAACCCGGGGAAGGAGCCGAAGAATCAGCCCCGAAAACCTACCTCATGACCGTAGCCATCTCCGGCGACCTCCCGAAAGAACGCAAAAAGCCCGCCGACGAAAAAGAAGAGGACGCCAAAGAAGCCGACGAAGCCTTCACCCAGCGCCTGGCCTCCCTTAAGAAAACCATGGAGAAAACCAAAGCCCTCGAAGGCCGTACCTTCCTGGTCGGCAACTCCACCGCCACCGCCCTCCTCAAGTCCCGCACCGACCTGATGCTCAAAACCCCCGCTCCGGAAGCCTCCACCCCACCAGCTCCCGGAGCCAGTGCCTTCACCCCGCCAATAGAAATTCCCGCTCGCCCAGCTCCCGAACCGGAAGCACCCCAGGAAGAGCCAAAAGAGCAAGCCCTCCCCGAAATGCCCGAGCCGGAACTTCCTGAGGAGTAAGAACATTCCCGTCCCTATCCATCGACATCCGGCTCCGATCGCGCTATCCTGATCCAAAGTCCGCCATGTCCAATCCCCACGACCACCCCACCGCGCTACAGGATCTCCAGGATTCCATCTACCGCGAAAAAGTCCTCCGCGCCCGCGCGATGACCCCGGAGCAAAGGCTTTCCTCCGTTTTCGAACTCTCCAACTGCCAGTTCGGCATGATGCTCGCAGGTGCCATGGCTCGGCTCGATACTGACGATCAAAATCTAGGTTGGAGGGAAGTACGCCTTGGCCTTGAGCGTCTCGACCGAGTCCGGGAACATGGTCTCTATTCCAAAACCAAAACTGGCGCCTGATGGACATCGCCGATGTTGCCAGCAAGGTTCTCGAAAAGATTGAAGGAACCGGAGTTCCCTACATGCTAGTCGGCGCGCTTGCTGCAGGCACCCACGGGATTCCCCGAGCCACCCGCGACGTGGATTTTCTCGTCCCCGTAACCACCGGAGGAGGTGTGAATGCGATTATCAAAGCACTCGAAGGCATCGTTCTTTTTGAAGACCAGGCCGTCTTCGACACATTGACTTGGGGCAAGCGCCACGTCGGCCGGACAATCTCCGCACAGCCAGTAAAAATCGAACTCTTCGAAATTTTCGACGATCCCTTCGTCCTCCAGGAATTCGAGCGCAGACAGCAAATTTTTATCCCCATCTTAAAACGCAGCGGCTGGGTTCCAAGCGCCGAGGACGTCATCGTCCAAAAGCTCCGCTGGGGTCGCAGCAAGGATCTCGATGACGTCACCGACATCTTGGCTGTCCAAGGCACCGACACCCTCGACATGTCCTACATCGAGAACTGGTGCGCCATCCACAAAACCACAGACCGCCTCCAAGCCACCCTGGCTCGCATTCCGGAACTGTAGCCACTTCTCACTCGGCACTCGGCACTTCCATAAAAATCTCGC
This sequence comes from uncultured Verrucomicrobiae bacterium, assembly GCA_963793435.1. Taxonomy (GTDB): domain Bacteria; phylum Verrucomicrobiota; class Verrucomicrobiia; order Verrucomicrobiales; family Akkermansiaceae; genus Luteolibacter. Next base: position 583,503 of record CAWCAA010000001.1, read on the forward strand.
AAATTCCCCTCCCACCCGTTTCCATCCCCCCCGTGACCAAGCACCGCACAGACGACCTCCGCATCTCCGGCATCAACCCGCTCATCTCCCCGGCGGTTCTCGCCTACTATCTTCCCATCAACGAGCAGGCCGCTTCCGTCGTCCACACCGCCCGCACCGAGGCCGATGCCATCCTCAATCTTGAAGACGACCGCCTCCTCGCCGTCGTCGGCCCCTGCTCCATCCACGATCCCGAAGCCGCCCTCGAATACGGCGAGAAGTTGAAAAAGGAGGCAGCCCGCCTCGAAAAGGATCTCTGCATCATCATGCGGGTCTATTTTGAGAAACCCCGCACCACCGTCGGGTGGAAGGGTCTCATTAACGATCCCGGCCTGGACGACTCCTTTGACATCAACCGCGGCCTCCGCGTCGCGAGAAAGCTCCTCCTGGATCTCGCAAACATGGGCGTCTCCGCCGGCACGGAGTTTCTGGATACCATCTCCCCGCAATACTTCGCGGATCTCATCGCATGGGGAGCGATCGGTGCGCGCACCACGGAATCCCAGATCCACCGGGAGCTCGCCTCCGGCCTCTCCATGCCCGTTGGCTTCAAAAACGGCACCGGAGGATCCATCCAGATCGCGCTCGATGCGATCAAGTCCTCCTCCCGCCCCCACCATTTTCTCTCCGTCACGAAACAAGGCGTCTCCGCCATCGTCTCCACAGCCGGAAACGAATCCTGCCACCTCATCCTGCGCGGCGGAAAATCAGGGCCGAATTACGATGCGCAAGCCGTAGCCAGCGCCGAAGCCATGCTCGCCGAGCAAGACCTCCCGGCTTCCCTGATGATCGATTGCTCCCACGGAAACTCCAACAAGGACTACCGCAACCAGCCTCTCGTCGCGAAAGACCTCGCCCACCAGATCGCCGCCGGATCGAAATCCATCACCTCCGTGATGATCGAGTCCAACTTGGTCGAAGGAAACCAGAAGCTCGATTCCGACCTCTCCAAACTCACCCGCGGCCAGTCCGTCACCGACGCCTGCATCAACTGGGACGATACCGTCCAAGTCCTCGACACTCTAGCGGAAGCAGTCCGCAAGCGCCGGGGTTAGGAGTGTACACCGCGCTTTCAAGATCCAGGCGGCGGAAACTAAGAGCAACATCTCGGAACTCATCAATCGTGGTGCGTGATGCACCGCGCGAAGATCGCGAAGACCTCGCCGTTTTTGATGAACGTAAAAACGAGCCGAGCCTCTCCTTTGAAGAAGTGCTGAAACGTCTCGATTGAGAGGAGTCACGACACTTCTGTCGTGGGCGGCATTGGGAAATATCGGGGAAAGCTCTCTCGCCGTTGCAGCCCACGACAGAAGTGTCGTGACTCCTCAACTATCCGGGCAAGAGCGATATCGAATCCGCCAGGGATACTACCGGATTCTCTACGAAGTCATCGACGAGCGTCACCTCGTCACCATCGTGAAAGCCGGTCACCGCCGGGAAGTTTACGATTGAGGGGAGTCACGACACTTTTGTCGTGGGCGGCATTGGAAAATAACGGGGAAAGCTCTTTCGCCGCTGCAGCCCACGACAGAAGTGTCGTGACTCCTATCTCTCTGCTTTCGGCATCTTCAAAAATGCCTCCACTTCCTCAACCGAGCGGGTATTGAGCACATCCTCCCTCCGCAGCCATCCCTTCCGCGCCTGCCTGACACCCACCCCGATGTGGTGCAGCCGTGCCCGCGAGTGCGCATCCGGATTGATCGAGCAGAGGACACCCTTGTCCCTGGCGCGCTTCCACCAGCGCCAGTCCATATCCATCCGCATGGGACTGCAATTCAGCTCGATGATCGTCCGCGTCGCCGCCGCGCAGTCGATGATGCGGGCGTGATCCACCGGATAGCCCTCGCGTTTCAGTAAAAGCCGCCCGGTCACGTGGCCGAGCATCGTGATATGCTCGTTCTCCATCGCGCTGCACATGCGTCGGGTCATCGTTTCCTCATCCAGCTTCCCGAAGTTGTGGACGGAGGCGACGGTGAAATCCAGTTGCTCCAGAATTTCATCGGGAAAATCCAGCGACCCATCCATCAGGATATCCACCTCGGAACCTGCGAAGATACGGAAACCTCCCAAAGTTTTTTCCAAGGCCCGTATCGTCTCCACCTGTTTCAGCAAACGCTCCGCATCCAGCCCGCCCGCGTAGGCGGAAGATTTCGAGTGATCGGAAATCCCAAGGTATTGCAGGCCGAGATCCATCGCTTCCTCCACCATGCCTTCGAGAGTATCCCGTCCATCGGATTCCGTGGTGTGGTTATGGAAAGTCCCACGAAGATTCATCAGCTCCACGAGACGCGGCAGTTTATTCTCCGCCGCCGCCTCGATCTCGCCCCGGTTCTCGCGCAGCTCCGGCTCGATATACTGCAAACCTAGTAGCCGGTAAATATCCTTCTCCTCATCCACCTCCGGACGCTCCGTTTTCCCTTCCACCGGATTCAACCCGTATTCATTCAGCGACCAGCCTTTCTTCAAAGCCAGCGAGCGGAGCGCGACATTGTGCTCTTTGGAGCCGGTGAAATACTGGAGTGCAAAAGGAAACTCCGCGTTTTTCACCGCCCGCAGATCACAATACATCCCGTTTTTCAAGCGAACCGACGCCTTCGTATCACCGCAGGCGATCACCGCATCCACCTGAGGCAGAGTCGTGAAATCCTCGCAGACAAGAGCGCCCTCCTTGGTCGCGACCAGGAAATCCAAATCACCCACCGTCTCCTTCGCCCGACGGTAAGAACCGGCCACCGCCACGCGGGAAATCTCGGGATGGAGTTTTAGCGTTTCCAACATCCCCTCGACCAAAGCTCCGATACTCCCGAGGGTGAAACGGTCTGCGAACTTCTCATTCGCAGCCATCCCTTCCAAAATCTTTTCCTGGGTCTTTTTCCCGAATCCGGGCAGCTCCGCAACCTTTCCCGTCTCACAGGCAGCTTTCAGTTTTTCCAGGGAATCGACCCCCAGCGTATCATACATCGCCTTGATTTTCTTAGGCCCCAGTCCCTGCACCTCAAAAATTTCAAACATGGTTTCCGGAAACTCGCTCTTGAGTTTGTCGAAAAATTCCAGCCCGCCGGTCTTCGCCATTTCACCCAGTTTGTCGCGCAGGGCTTCGCCGATTCCCTTCACCCCTTTGAGTTCATCGTTCTTCGCCAGCGCCACCACATCCCCTTCCATGGAAAGCACGATCTCCGCCCCCTGCCGGTATGCCCGCACTTTGAACGGGTTCTCCCCTTTCAGCTCCAGCAACAAAGCAATCTTCTCCAGCACCTCCGCCATTTCCTCCCGGTTCATATCACGGAAACTATGTCCGCCCGGCAGCAAACGCGCAAGACGGAGTCGGGACATTCCTGTCCCGACAATCAGACCGCATGCTTCCGGTTCAGCATACACATGATAGGCAAAGCAAAAAACGGCGATACCAGCATGCCACCCAAAGCACCGAGAACCAGATTCAGCACTACGTTCGGAGAAACCGGCGAGTCGGAGATAACCGGATCGTCGTGGACGACCACGGATTCGGGCGTGGATTTGAAATTTATCTCCTTCGATACGAGTTTCAGTTTCATTGCCTCAAGTAATGCCTGTTCCCTATCGAAATCATTTCTCGAATCGAGGATGTCCGTGGGTTCGGATTCGTCCGGGGGAGGGAGATTTGATCCGTCCAATAGAAATGGGCCGGTCAATCCACCCAGTTTCTTCCTGATTTCCTCGACCTTGTCCTCCTGCTCCCGAACCGCCTTTTTCAATTCATTGATCCCTCTATCCAACGATTTTGATTCCAGTTCGGTTCTGTATTCCTTGTAAGCCCTCGCCACTTCCGCAGTGATGTCCCGCGCATTCTCCCGGCTCGTATGGCGGACTCTGATCGAGATCAGATCCGTCCCTCTGATGTTTTCCGCGACAACGATACTCTTCAAAATTCGCAGCGCGCTCTCCCTGTCCAAACCCCACTTGTTCACGAGGTCGAGCCGATCAATCACCTTCTCCAATGAGTTCCGGCTTTTGATCTTTTCAAACTCCGTGGCGAAGAAGTCTGGCGTGGCCGGATCAACTTCAGTTCCCCCTTCCGTATACCTCATGGGCCTCACCTCGATCGTCGCGAAGCTCTCGTATTTCTTCGGTATCACGTAGCTCACGACGGATGCGAGCAAGAATCCGCAAATCAGTCCGACGGGCAGCATTGCTAACAAAACCCACCAATAACGTTTGAACATGCGTGGAGCTTATGTGCGGTTCCGCCCGGGTGCAATCTCCGTGAAGTCGGGACAGGAATGTCCCGACTCCTCAATCGGTGTGCTTCCGGTTGAGCGTCCACATCAGCGGAAGAGCTAGGAGTGGTGACAGGAAAAATCCTCCGATCAAGCCGGTGACCAGATTCCGTGTGACATCGGGGGAAACGGGTGTATCAGGAATCACAGGATCGTCATGGATCACAACAGCACCAAGCCCTTCGGTATCTCGCTCGATCTCGGTTCCGACCAGCTTGAGTTTGACGGACTGAAGGACGGCGAGCTCGGTCTCGAGATCCCGTTTCGCATCGGTAAAATCCCTGCTTTCCCCGGAAGCGGCGTCTTCCCGCCTGGAAATGAGGTTCACGATCTTCCTTTTTTCCGCGACCACGTCCTCCTGCTCCCTGACCGCGTCCCCCAATTCCACGGTCATTTCCTTCAGGGGTTTTCCCGCAAGTTCGTTTCTGTAACCGATGTAGGCTCTGGTCACTTCCATGGCGATGTCCCTCGCATCCTCTCGGCTGGTATGTCTTACGGTGATGGAAATCAGATCGGTGCCGGCAACGTGCTGCGGTTTCACCGCCTTTTTCATGAGCGCCAGGGTCTGCTCATGATCCAGACCCCAGCGGTTGTTGAGATCCAGGGCACTCATCGCCATTTTGAGAGGTTTCCGGCTGGTGATCTTTTTGATTTCCGTTTGGAAATACTCCGGGCGACGGGGTTCGCGCGTCTCAGCACCCGTCGCGCGCGGCCTGCGATCCACTAGCTCCAGCATCGCCGTGCTCTCATACTCCGTGGGGGTCAGATAGGTAACGATGCCCGCAAACAGCAGGCCGACCAATACTCCGACCGGTACCATTGCGAGAAACATCCACCAATAGCGTTTGAACATGGGTGGAGCGTATGTGCGGTTCCGCCTCGGTGCAATCTCCGTGAAGTCGGGACAGGAATGTACCGACTCCTTAGAACCTGTTTGAAATCCGAGTATGTGAAACGCAACGCCGAAAAAAGTCGAAGACCGGTGACTGTCGGCAGCCTGCTGCCGCTTTTGGCAATGCAGCCTGCTGCGAGCCGGCTGCATTGGCACGGGATGGGGTTGTTCACTCCCGAGGTTGCCCCGTAGCAGCAGGCTGCGTAACGGAAAGCGGCAGCAGGCTGCCGACAGTCGCCGGTGCCTCCGGCACGCATACTGCAGATTTTAAACAGGTTCTTAGCCCGCATCAACGAGATACCACCGTTCCACGCGCTTCTCACCCGGCACCTTTATAAATCGTCACATTCCCGTCCTCGCCAGAGCGGCCGGCTTGCTTCATGGTTCCTGGCCATGGACATCACCTCACTCGACCTCACCAAAGAATTCCCCCGCAGCCCCCGCGATATTTCCATCGCCGGATATGTTATCGCCGCGCGTTGCGTGGACAAATGCCGTGCCGTGGTTGCCGGGACGAACGGCGAATACCATGCGGACTGCCCGCTGGACAGCTACTGGCTCGACTTCACCGGAATCAAATTTTCCGCTCTTAAAAAATTCCTCGCAACGGGTGCGGATGACGCGGCCGTTTCCGAATGGGTGGAGAAGAAAGCGAAGCAGAAATCGAGTGGCGCGGTGATCAAGTGGAACAACAGGATGCGCGACACGCAGATCAGCTCCATGCCGATGAAGCTGCAGAAATTCCTGGAAACCTATGTTTTGGAAAACCTCCCGGAGAACAAGCCGCCCTACGTGTGGTTCGATGTTTACGATATAGAGGAAAAGCGGATCTGAGAGCGAAGACTACTTCTTCTTTTTTCTGGATACCCTCTTAACCTCACGGGATTTTCCACCTTTTTCGACAATGGTGAAGACTCCGCCGGTGCGCTTCGCAAGCTCAAGCATGGATTCCTCTGCTTTCGGCTCCATCATGGCGATGGAGTTGACCACGATGTCCTTTTTTTTCGCTTTGGACGAGAGATCCCTGGTAAGATCCATCATATCACGGCCACTCATCGAGCCATCGGTCATAAAGAAGACGATCTGAGGCGGCGGATCCATTTCAAAGGCCATTTCCAGTGGATTGGTCCAGTCCGTTCCGCCGGAGAGTTTCGATTCCCTGATGATTTCCAGGGATTCCTCCAACTGCTTGCCTGTCACGTCCATCCATTCCGGCTTCTGGCGCTTGCCCACGGGTTTCCAATCGAACAAGCCCCCCGCGCCGTCCCATTTGAAGGTGTGTCCGCCTTTGGCTTTCACGACGCTCGCATTGTTGTTCCCCTTGACCTCGCTCCCCGCGACCCAGGCGGGTCCGGAAAAAAAGATCATCTGGAACTTGGTTCCGGGGGAGAGGCCGCTCACGGATTTGGTGAGTTCCTCGCGCATGAGCGCATCCTTCTCACCCTTCATGGATTGCGAGTAGTCGATCACGTAGGCGATACGCTCGGCTTTGACCTCCTGGTTGAAAAATGTCGCACCACCACCTGACCCGAAAGTGTCGCCTTCACCCCAGCCGCCGCCAAAATCCTCTCCATCGCCGAACTCCACCGACTCCACCGGGGAGACATTGTCCGGAACGGGAATCGAAACCGGGGACGCGGAATTTGTCGCGATGACTTTTACCGAGGTGGATGCGGGCGAGGTCGGCTTGCGCTGGACGCTGGTGGTGGTCTTTTTCTGTTCCACCTCTTTTTCCGCCTGCTGCGTGCCTTTGTAGCTGACGAGAACAGGAATTTCTTTCGAAAAATTCGGCAGAAGGACAAGCCCAAGCGTAAGCCCGATAAGGACGATGACGAGGAGTGCAATGACTGCGGATGAAATGCTTGAGTTGCGGCGCTGCGCGGCGAGACGCCTTTGTGCTTCGGCGTCTAGTTGTACGTGGATGCTCATGGAGTTTGTTTTTGGGTATGCAAGTAAATCTAGGTCTCTTCGTGAAACGTGGCAAGACGGGGTTTTCTTTGAGGTTTCCAGAAGGGAAATTCGGATTTTTCCAGGTGAAGATAATTCACGGAAAATAACTTGCGACATTTTTTTCGTGTTTTTTCTTGCGCGTGTTCTGTAAACGTGAATTCTCCGCGCCAGATGAACCTCCTAGCGGAAAACCTCATATCCCCAGTCGTCCTCTGTTTCGCACTCGGCATCGTTGCCCGCTGGATCAAAAGCGATCTGGCCATCCCGGAGCCGATCTACCAGGGGCTTTCCATCTACCTGCTGCTGGCGATAGGGCTGAAAGGTGGCGCGGCTCTGGCGGTAACGCCTTTCTCGGAAATGCTGGTTCCGGCGCTGGTGACATTCGCGCTCGGCGGGATCACGGCGGTGTCCGCGTTTTTCCTGATAAAAAACTTCGGGAAGCTGAACCGGGAGAACGCCTCGGCGGTGGCGGCGCACTATGGATCGGTGTCAGTGGTGACTTTCCTCGCTGCGACAGAGGCGGTGAAGCGCACGGGAATGGATTACGAGGGCTACCTCCCGGCGCTCGTCGCGGTGCTAGAGGTTCCCGGAATTATCGTCGCCCTGCTCTTCGCCAGCGGCGGCGGGAAAGGTGGCGGGGGCGGCTGGAAAAAGGCGCTGCACGAGGTCATCACCGGGAAGAGCATCGTCCTGCTCGTCGGCGGTCTTATCATCGGCGCGGCCTGCGGCCCGCGAAACTGGCGGATGTCGCACCGTTTTTCATCACGGCTTTCAAAGGCGCGCTCTGCATCTTTCTCCTGGAGCTGGGCCTGATCGCCGGGAAACGCCTCTCGGATGTCGGGAAAGCGGGCTGGAGGCTGATCGCGCTCGGCTGTTTCATTCCGGTATTCCACGGGGCTATCGGTGTCGCCGCAGCAATCCTGGCAGGAATGAGTCCGGGGGGAGCCGCGATCTTCGGGGCGATGGTCGGCAGCGCATCCTACATCGCCGCGCCGGCCGCCGTCCGTATCGCCCTGCCGAAGGCGAACCCCGGGTACTATCTCACACTCTCGCTAGGCATCACCTTCCCTTTCAACCTCGCTTTCGGAATCCCATTGCTTCAGAAATTCGCCAACCTCTTCCACTCATGGCTGTAAAAGTTCTCCTCAAAAAAGTCACCATCAACGCCGAGCGCCTGCTCCGCGACCAGATCATCGAGATGATCAAACGCCACGGCGCAACCGGTTGGACGGTCACCGCAGTGGAGGGCGAGGGATCGCGCGGCAACCGCACCTCGGATTTCGAAGGGAGAAACGCCCAGATCGATACCATCGTCTCCAAGGAAACGGCGGATGCGATCATGGAGGAGGTGGCGGAAAAGTATTTCGCAGACTGGGCCATCATCACCTACGCCACGGATGTGGAAGTGCTGCGCGGGGAGAAATATGTGGGGGGAAACTAGCCAGCAGATGTCAACTGCCTCTGCCTGCGAGGGGCTTCAGCCGCATCCATTCCGTGTTTTCCATACGCAACGCGAAAACGTCGCTCTTGGTCTGAAGCTTGAAATTTTGTGTTTGACCGGATACTAAGGCATTCTATTTTCCCTACCAGAATCTCACGGTCTGTGAGAGAAAATGAAATCACCATGAAAAACCTACGAATCTCAGCCACCCTCGCGCTCCTTGGTCTTGCCGCCGCGTCCTCGCAGGCGGCCACCGTCAATGTGACCGCCTCAGGAGTTTACGACGAAGCTCTGACTGATCAAGACAACACGATGGTCGGCATCCAGAATAATGCAGTCGATAACAGTGCACCATCAGGAGTGACGGTCGCGACCTTCACCACACTGATCACCACCGGGTTTTCCGCCGGCACGGCTGGAGTCATCGACTTTAACGGCTTGACAGGAGTCTTCGCAGTCAACGACGATATCAGAGCCTCCTTCGCTGGCGGCACTAAATTCGTATCCTTCACAAATGTCAACGACCCAACGACAGGGGCGACTGGTGAACTCTTCGGAAACAATCAATCCAGCTCCCGGAGCGCGATTTCCGGCGGGGTAAACTCCCATCTATCGGCTAATACTACAGGTGGACCCACGCGAAACGACTTTGAGTTCACCATCGGAGGTGTCACGGGACCCGGTGCGCTTGTGAACGAATTTGTCACCTCGGTGGGAGGAACTGTGCTCTCCCGCAGCGGAGGCAACGGCACGGTGGCCTTCACCGCGACCCTTGATGACATGTCCACCATCATATTGAATGATACAATTTCGGATTCCAATGGCGGGGACGACACCTTCTTCGGAGTCACGGCTCCCGCTGGGCGCTACATTACGGGAGTCAAGTTTGATCTTAGCAACGACGGCTTCTTCACCGCGATCGATGACCTGGGATTCACTACGTCCGTGATTCCTGAACCCAGCAGCGCACTGCTACTGCTTGGTGGACTCGGCAGCCTGACACTGCTCCGCAGGCGGGGGGAATAGATTTCTTGTCTCACGCTCCAGGAATCGTGGAGTGGAGACATCAATCGTCCGGTCAGGGGGCAGACCTGCGCTAAACCAGCTTCCGGTCGAGGCCGTCCACCCAAAGCCTGGCGACGATTTTTTCCTGGGCGGATTCCATTGTTTTCCGCTCCTCTTCCTTAGCGTCCTCATGCCCTGCCAGGTGCAGGAGTCCGTGGACGAAATACCGCAGGATTTCCCTGCCGAGAGGCTCGCCATATTCCGCAGCTTGCCGTTCCGCGACTTCCGCGCCGATGACAATTTCGCCGTGGTGGAAGGTGATCACGTCGGTAGGGCCAGGGATCTCCATGAAATCCATGTGAACACGGGCGCTGGTTTCGTCATCGACCAGAGCCACCTCGAGCGTGGCTAGAAGGGAAAGCGGACTCTCCTCCTCCGCAGCGGCCTGAAGAGCCATTCCTGCCGCCGTCTCGGCGATTTCTTCAAGCGCGGTCATCCATGAGACCGGGATTTTGATTTCGCCCTGGTGGTTTCCGATGATGACTTCGAGTGACATGGCTTGCCGGGGGCTTCGGTTACTCGCTTCTCTCGCCGACCGTGGTCAAGCGGCCTGTCCGGGCGCGGGGATCACGGCTGAGATCCGAGGAACGCTTGGAACCCTTCTCATCGGGTTTCTGGTAGTCGATGCGGCTGTGGAGCATGCTGCGGAGGGTTTTTGCGAAACTCTCTTTCACCAACGCGAGTTCGCGCAGGGTGAGCGGGCAGCCGTCGAGCTGGCCGTCGTTGATTTTGGCGCGGACGAGTTCCTCCACCAATGCGCGGATCTTCGCGGGGGTCGGCTTGCGGAGGGTGCGGGAGGCGCTTTCGATGGTATCCGCGAGGCAGATGATCCCGCTTTCCCTGGTGCTTGGGCGTGGGCCGGGATAGCGGAAATTTTTCTCCTCCACCTTGGGTAGATCCTCGGGATTTTCCAAGCGTCTGTCCACCTTCTCCATTTCCGCTTTTTTCTGCTCCTGCGCCTTGCGGTAAAAGAAATACACGAGCGAATCCCCATGGTGCTCCTGGATGACTTCGATGATGCGGGGGTTGAGCTTGTGCTTCACCGCCATGTCAATGCCGTCCTTCACGTGTGCGGTGATGATGAGGGCGCTCATCGTCGGGGTGAGGGAATCGTGGGGATTTTCGCCGCCATCGTGCTGGTTTTCAATGAAATAGCCGGGCTTCTTGAGTTTCCCCACATCATGGAAATAGGCGCAGACACGGCACATGGAAGCGTTCGCCCCGATTTTTTCCGCAGCAGCTTCGGAAAGCGCGGCGACAACCAGGCTGTGGTGGAAGGTGCCGGGGGCTTCAAGCTGCATTTCCTTGAGGAGCTTGTGGTTCAGATCGGTGAGTTCCAGCCAACTGATGTCCGTGGTGAGCTGGAAAGCTCCCTCGAACATGGGAAGAAATCCGCTGATGAGCATCGCGGTGGCCAGCGCAGTGGCGAATGCGATCCCGCTGCCGGTGCCTAGAATCTGGAGCCTATCCATCGAGCCGGGACCGAACACCGCCATGGCCTCCAGTTTCCCCAGAACGAGGGCGAGGATGACCATCACAACCCCAACATAGATCCCGGCTCGGATGAGCTTGATCCGTTTCCTGACCTTGTCCGTGCAGAGGACGCCCGTCATCCCGGCAACAAGGCTGACAATGAGGTAGTTCATCACATCCCCTGAAGGAACGAGCAGGCTGCCGATCAGGCTGACATAAACTGCGGAAAAACTGCCGACAGTCCGCCCCAACAAAATCCCGTGGAGCATGGGAGCCAGCGCACATGGCACGAAAAGGTAGCGGTAGGTCTCCTGGATACTCCCCGAATCCGCCAGAACCATGACCAGCCTGACGATGAGAAGGTGTCCGATCAGCCCGCCCAGGACGAGAACCACGCGGCTGTTGCGGCGGCAGACCTGCTGGTGGCCTACGTGGAACATCGCCAGTGCGGTCAGTGCCAGGGCAAAGCCGTAGAGCATACCCTTGAACGGATCCGCCGCGAATGTCGCTGACGGAGACGCCTTGAGAACGAGAACCGCAGAACCCACCGCAAAGGTGATATAGAGGGCGAGTTTGACGAACTGGCTGTCTTCAAGGTTCTGCACGGTCGCGCTCTCACCGTGCACCCGTCTTTTTCTCCCTAGGGAAAAACCTTTCTTGGCGAGCCGCCAACGCTTGATGGTATCCAGAAATCCCAAAATGAACTCTTTGTTAGATGAACCCGGTGGAGCTGAAATTGCCCGCGGGAGGGCGGAAACCTATCGATCCGGGCGGGCATTGGCAATGAGCATTTCTCCCCCGGTTTTCCATGAAAACTGCAACACGATCTCTTCGCTCTTCCTTGGAGTTTAAAGTTTAGAGTTTCAAGTTTTGCCGCCGGCGCGTATTCCCTCGCGCCCGTCCATGTCACTTGCCGCCTACGCCAACCCGTCCCCCGCCCTCCAAAAGGAGGTGAAACGCCGCCGTTCCTTCGCGATCATTTCCCACCCGGACGCCGGAAAGACCACTCTCACCGAGAAATTCCTCCTCTACGGCGGTGCCCTGAACCTCGCCGGGTCCGTCACCGCACGGAAGAACCAGCGCTCCACCACATCCGATTGGATGGAGATGGAAAAACAGCGCGGAATCTCGGTTTCCTCCACCGTCCTCCAGTTCGAATACAAGGACTGTGTGGTCAACATCCTCGACACCCCCGGTCACAAGGACTTCTCGGAAGACACCTACCGGGTCCTCACCGCAGTGGACGCCGCTGTCATGGTCGTGGATGCGGGTAAAGGTATCGAAGCCCAGACCCGGAAACTCTTCGAAGTCTGCCGCCGCCGTGGCGTCCCGATTTTCACCTTCATGAACAAGCTCGACCGCCCGGCGCGGCCGACCCTCGACCTCCTCGACGAGCTGGAATCCGTCCTGGGAATCGCCGCCTTTCCAGTCAACTGGCCGCTAGGCGACGGCCCGCGCTTCAAAGGAGTTTACGACAGGGAAAACAAAAAAGTCCACCTCTTCGAGCGCACCGTCCACGGCTCCTTCCGTGCGCCCGTAAACGTCTCCGGCATCGAAGACCAGTCCGTCAAAGACACCGTCGATGAAATCACCTACAACCAGGTCTGCGAGGAACTGGAACTCCTCGAAGGAGCCGGTGCCGACTTCGACGTGAAAGAAGTCCTCGCCGGGAAACTCACCCCCGTCTTCTTCGGCTCCGCCGCAAACAACTTCGGCGTCCAGCTCCTCCTCGACCGCTTTCTCGAACTTTCCCCTCCCCCCATCCCGAGGAAAAGCGAAGAGTCCGAAGTCCATCCCGCCTCCAGGGAATTCTCCGCCTTCGTTTTCAAAATCCAGGCAAACATGAACCCCAAGCACCGGGACAGGGTCGCCTACATCCGAATCGTCTCCGGACAGTTCGAGCGGGACATGAACGTCTTCAATACCCGCACCGGCGAAAACGTCCGCCTGGCAAATTCCCAGCGCCTCTTCGCCAGGGACCGCGAGACCGTGGATGACGCCTACGCCGGAGACGTAGTCGGCCTAGTAGGAAATTACGACCTCCTCATCGGCGATACATTAGCCACCTCCCCGGAAGTGAAATTCGACGAGATCCCGCGCTTCCCGCCCGAGTGCTTCTCCTACCTCACCAACAAATCCACCGCGAAATACAAGCGCTTCCAATCCGGCCTGGACCAGCTCCTGAAAGAAGGCGTCGCCTCCGAATTCCAGCTCCTCGATAGCGCAGGCCCCTCCTCCAGCGTCCTGCTCGGAGCCGTCGGCCCGCTACAGTTCGAGGTCCTCCAGCACCGCCTGGAAGGTGAATACGCAGCCGAGACCCGCGTCGAACCCGCCGACTGGTCAATCGCCCGCTGGCTGAAACCAAAGGAAGGCGATCCCCTCGCCCCCGAAGCCCGACCAGCCCTCTCCATGGGCACCGCCCTCGCCAGGGATTCCAACGGCTGGCTCACCGCCCTCTTCCCCCACGACTGGGCCATGAAAACCTTCATCGAGAAAAACGAGGACTGGGAGATCTCCGAGCAGCCGTTCCCGCCACAGTAGCTGCGCCGTCCCGGCGCAGGCCGTGGAAGCCCCGTCCCGGGGCCAGCCAAATTCCCCCCTCGCAATCCCCCCCGCATCGTCTAAACTTTTCCCATGAGCGAAATGCCCCGCATCATCAACATTGAGGAAACCATCGGAAAAACCGTCGGTAAAAGACGTCCTCCGAAAGAACCTTGGAAAGGTGCCAGCACACTCCAAAAGACCGCTCACGACCTCTTAACAGCTTGCGGCCACAGAGTAGGAAAAAAGGGCGTGTTCAGATTTAACAGCCACGAAGAAGCAGACGCATGGTGGACGGAGAATACAGTTCTGAAGAAATAGATGAGCCGACTCCAAGGACTCCTACCATGGAGGACTTGATCGCACTCTGCAAAATCCTCAATGAAAGCGGGACTCGGTATCTTGTTATCGGAGGATTCGCCATCATCACTTCCGGCTACCTAAGAGTCACACAGGATCTGGACTTCATCATCTCCACCGATCTCGTAAACGAAGCCAAGGTTTACGCCGCCCTCGCAACCCTTCCCGATCAGGCAGTCCTTGAACTGGAGCCCGGCGAAGTTTCCCAATACACCGTCGTCCGCATCAACGACGAGATCACCGTCGATCTCATGGCCTCCGCCAGCGGGATCGACTATGAGGAAGCAAAAAAGGACATCATCATCCGGGAAATCAGCGGCGTCCCCATTCCCTTCGCATCCCCCCGCCTTCTCTACCGCATGAAGGAAAAAACCCACCGCGAAAAAGACCGGGCGGATCTTCTCTTCCTCCGCACCCACTACGCGGAGGAGATTTTCGGAAAAGGGAACTGAACCTACACCACGTCCCGGTATAGCTCCGCCAGCGGGACAGCCACCCCCACCTCCGGCAGCTCCAGCACCGCATCCATCCCGGAAATCACTTCCCGGCGGAACTCCGCCCCCTCCCGCCGGAACACCGTCAGCAACGCCGAATCACTCTCCGCCATCACATATGTCTGGAGAGTCGGGATCGTGATGTAGTCCCTGAATTTCTGAGCCTGGTCATTGCGGCGCGTGGTAGGACTGAGAACCTCCAGGATCACTGAGGGCGCGTCAGTGAAGTAATCCTTATTCCCGGTAGGGACAGAAACGATCATCCCATCCGGGTAGTAAAAAGCCTCTTCGCCTCCTTTCAACGCAACGTGCAGCTTGAAATCACTCCCGGTGGGAAAACAGGATTTCCCTTTGAGTAGAGTCCCCGCCTCGCGCAAAAAATTGAGAGCCACCCGCTGATGCCCCAACGTCCCACCCGACATCGCATAGACACTCCCGGCCACATACTCGTGCTTGATTTCGGATATGAGTTCCCCTTCAAGATACTCTTCCCGTGATATGTAGTTTTCCGAAACAGCCAGTGCCATAACCAACGAATAGACCATCCCCGCACCAGGCGCAAGCCGCAGCTTGAAGCGCAACCCAAGTCTTCCTTCGGGTTTGGAATTTAGAGTTTAAAGTTTCAAACCTCCACCCGGTACCGCATCACCTTCGCATCCACCTCCCTGCTCCAGGCATCGATGCCCCCGTTCATGCCAAAGGCATTTGGAACCGAGTGCCCCCGGAACCACGCAACCTGATCGAGAACGTATTTTCCCGTGTGGTCGTAAAGCACCACCAGCCCGCCCGGCTTCTCTTTAAAAATCTCATCCTGAAGCTCCGGCGTGAAAAACCGCGCACCAGCTATCTTCACCGCCTCGAATTCCTCACGCGTCCGCACGTCCACAAACATCACATCGTCCCGGGCGGCGACGTCCTTCGGCTCCATCAGCATCGTCAGATCATGCTCATGACTCGTCAGCAAATGCTCCAGCACCTCCCCCGCATCCAGCTCCGCCCGCTCACAAAGCTTCCCCAGAGTCTCCGAATCATCAAACGCGCAGCTCTGGCATCCACCCAAATGATACCGCGCGAACAACGCCCGCCTCGCCCCCGGCATTTCCGCCATCAGCTCGCCCATCTTCGTTTCAACAGTCATCGCCATGTCCCGGGAACCTGCCAGCCGTGGCGGCGGTTTGCAACCGCCATGCCTAAGAAAACAGAATCCCGTCCACAAAATCGCCGACATGTTTCGGCACCGAGGAAAACCTGGGAGCAACCACAACCAGCGGCCTTGAGAGAGGGATCGCGACCGGAACCCTCGCCAGCCTATGCTTCCGGGGAAATCCACTCAACGCCCTCCTCGGCACGAACGCCACCCCCATTCCAAGGGCGATGAACTGCACCATCAAATCGTGGTTTTCCACTTCCACCGACGGCTTGATTTTCCAATTCAACGCGGCAGCCCAGCCATCGACCAAACCGCGTGTGGCTGACCCGTCAGGGGGAATCAACCATTTCTGAGACTCCGCCCACTTTTTAAAAATGCCCGGTGCGCAACCTTCCATTGGAAAATCGCACCCGCCAGGAGCTGTCAGCCAAAACCTGTCGTCAATCGTGTGGATGACTTCCACCAGATCAAGCCTCTTTCCCGCTTCGCAAACGACCGCCAAGTCGAGTCCGTTTGACCTGACCTTCTCAAACAATTCGGCATCGCCCGCTTGCGAGACCAATATCCTCACTTCGGGATGTGCCTTTTCCTGCCCGTGGAAAATTCCCGGAACATGGGTGAGGGCCAACTCCGTGGAGATCCCGACCCGGATCTCTTTTCGGGCATCCAGATATTCCTCACGTATCCTCCGCACCGCCCCCTTCAACAAATTCGGGACGGCCTCGGTTTCCCTCAGAAGAATCGCACCCGCTTCGGTCAGGGTCACATTGCGCGTCGTCCGCTCGAGCAGCTTTACCCCAAGCTGAAGCTCCATCGTCTGCACTTGCCTTGAAATCGCGCTTTGGGAAATTCCAACTTTCTCCGCAGCGGCAGTGAAACTCCTGAACTCCGCAACCATCCTGAGAAGCCCCAGCTTATACAAATCTATTTCCGATACCTCATTCATTCTTCAAACGCATGAATCTCTCAATTAAATGAATTTAACGCAACTCAATTCATCAGCGAGGATTTCCCCATGGCTGACAAAACCGAAAAGAACCCACTCAACGCATCCGGCAAATACTACAACGATCTCTCATGCATCGACTGCGATCTATGCCGTGAAATAGCTCCTCACATTTTTACAAGGGACAACGATGAAGGCCTCTCCTACGCCCTTCGCCAACCCGTAGGCAGCGATGAAACAGCACTCGCCGAGGAAGCCCTCAACGCCTGCCCCACCGAATCCATCGGCAACGACGGCTAAGTCTCCTCCTCTTCCTTGAAAGTTGAGATTTGAGATTTGAAATTTGAAATTTCTCACCGCTTCTCAATCGCAACGATCGTCACGTCATCAAGCTGCGGCCCGTCGCCGGTGAAATCACTCACCGCCTCCTGCACCCTTTCGACGATGGCTTCCGCCCCCATCCTTGCGGCTTCCCGGAACACATCGGCGAGCCTTTCGGTTCCGAACTCCTCGTCGTGGGCGTTGATCGCCTCCCTCACTCCATCGGTGAAAAGCAGCACGCAATCGCCGGATTCCAGATGAAGTGTCTCGTCCTTCGTCACCCGCTCGAAGACCCCGCCACTATCGATACCTACCGCCAGTCCGCGCGGTTTCGAAATTTTCACCGTCCCGGTGTTTTTCCTGTACACCATGGCCGGCTCGTGGCCCGCCCTGGCGAAGGTCAGGCTACCCGTTTCCGGATCGAGAACGCCGTAAATGAGACTGATGAACATATCCTCGCGGATGTCCGGGAAAAGGTAGCCGTTCACCGCCGCGAGCACTGCGGACGGGGAGGCATCGGTCATGGAAACGGCGCGCAACAGACTCCGGCACATTGCCATGAGAAGCCCTGCCGGCACTCCCTTCCCGGAGACGTCCGCGATCACCACGCCCAGCTTCCCGTCGTGCAGATCGATGTAATCGTAATAGTCACCGCTGATGATTTTCGCGGGCAGGTTCGTCCCGTTGATACGGAAACCGGCCACCTTGGGATCCTCCTGGGGGAGCAGGACGCGCTGCACTTCACGGGCGTTGCGCAACTCGCCTTCGATGGATTTTTTCTCATTCGCATCACGGTGGACGCGCGCGTTGCCTATCGCGAAGGCCGACTGCTCCGCCACCGAGCGGAAGACGGCGAAGTCATTCTGCGAGAAATACCCGTCCCCGTGCCGCTTCGCCACGGCCAGCACGCCAATGTCCTTTCCAGCGTATCTCAGCGGGGAAATCATCACGGAAACATCATCCACGTAGATTTCCGGGCGGTTCACCATCGCCTCGTGGCTTTTCACATCCCGCACATGCACGGGGTCTTCCAGAGCAGCCCCGCGCCCTATGATCCCCGTGTCCATGGCCACCCGCGCACGGCGGAGATGGCTTTCCAGGGCACGTGGATCGGTCTCGTTTTTCTTAGCTACTTTCGGCGGGATCGCCACCAGCGGGGGACAGTCATCGGAGACGTATGCGGGGTTCAGAAATCCCGGATCGGACGCCTCGTAATAGATCGCCCCCCCGCGCGCACCCACCACTTTCAGGACACCATCCACAATCATCCGCGAGAGGGCGCCATCCGTGGGTTCCTTGCCTATCGCCAGCCCGAGATCGTGGAGAAACGTGAACATCCGCTCCTCCTCCACCTCCATTTCGTGGAACTCGGCACTGATCCTTTTCGCGTTCCTCCGCTGGCTGTGGAGCACCATGAGCAGGATCAATCCTACCAGCAACGAAACCCCCAGCGTCCACCATGCGGAATCGTGCATCGTGGCAACCTATTGGGACTTCCGGGATTTTTCCTCCAGCTCGTCCCCAAGCATTTTCACCACTCCGGAAAATTTCTCCTTATTCCCCTCATTTGCATCCGAAAGGATTTCGTGCGCCTCCAGCACATGCCGGGTGTGGAGTTCGGTGCCGGATTTCATACCCGCCACCTTGGTCTCCAAAAGGTCTTTCGCCTTGTCCTCCACGCTCTTCCAAACCGCTTCATCAGGCTCGATCTCCATCAGGAAATCCAGACCCAGGTCTTCCAGGGAGTTCCTGTTCTTCTCACCTGAATTGGCTATTTGGAAAGTCCCTTTTTTCTCGGAGAGCCTGCTCGCCAGACCGGCGAGGGTGCCCATGAAAGTCGAGTCCATGCCTGTGCAGGCCTCCAGATCCATCACCAGGCACTTTTCGCCATCGATGATGCGCGATTCCCCGAATTCCTTAACCGCGGGGCTGTTCAAAAACGAACCTTTGCCCTCGCAGCGGATCCAGCTGAAACCTTCAAAATTTCCTACACGTATGGGACAATCGGTAACCACGAAATCGATGCCGTCGTTCAACGGCGAATTGTCTGAAACCTACCGCCCGGGTTTTGTCCGGTCAACCTCTTACGAAGAAAACCGGGACGAAAATGCTTATTTGCAACACTCATGGCTTGATTCGGACTTCCGCCCCTTTCACGGCGATGGCCGCGCCATATGCAGCACCGAGCCGGACTTCGTCAAAAGTTTGCCCGGCATCCAGCCACCCCCGGCAGAACGGAGCTGCCAACGGAAGCCCCCCTTCATGCAGGGTCACCAGACCCGTGCGGGCATCGTAGCGCATCGTCACTTTCCGCGCGCCCGGCAGATTCGTTTCCGGGAGGATCACCGGCGCGTCCTGCTTCAGATCCAGCGACCACGTCCCCACATCCCCATAGGAATCTCCGAAAAACAGGATTTCCTCGCCATCGTTGAAAAAGCTCATTCCCGCCCAGTTGCCCGAGTGGAAAGCCCCGTCCTCCGGATCCATGGTTTCCAAAGTGGCCAGCACCACCGCCCGCGAGCCGGGATCCTCCAACCCGGGCAGCTTCCGGAAAGCCTCGAAATCCGAGCCACTGATCACACCGTATTTCACCTCCGGCGCGCCCTTGTCCACCCGCCAGTCCGCAGCTTTCAACTCACCGCCAAGCACGGTTTTGAAATCGCCTAGCGTTTCCGGAAACGAATTGTCCGCCACCGCAAACCGCTCCACCCGCAATCCGGAACCAACGCTCGCCCCATCACCCGCCACCAGATTTTTCCCGCTCGCCCTGCCGCCCACCTCCAGCCGCACCATGCCCTCCATCACATGCAGCTCGTCCGGTTTGTCCTTGTTAGCGGAAACCCCGAATGCCGTGCCAAGATCCACCGCCCGCAGCGAAGGAGTCTCCACGGCAAGCTCCGCACCTTTCTCCTCCAACCGGAAAAAACCGCGTCCCTCCGCAAGGAAAACTTTACCCGGAGCGTCCACCCTCACCCGTGCCGGCCCCTCGACAAGACCCGTGCCACCGCCCGCCAGTGAAATTTCCACCCGACCTTGCGCAAGCTCAAGCACCCCTCCGTTCGCCATCGTCCACAAGCCATCCACCCGGTTCTTCTTTCCTTCAAAACTCCAGATCGCATCCTCCGAAAACTCCATCCGGGATGGTATGGAAACCACAGGCACAGCCGGCTCCGGCCGCATCCACAGAACTGCCGCCAGCAAAGCCAGCGCAGCAGCAGCCGCAAAACCTCCCGCGACGACCCAGCCGTTACCCGTCGGCGCAATCGAGCCGGTTCGCCGCAGCGGCATCCCCTCGAACTCCTCGCAAAGCGTGTGCTCCAAAAGCGAATAACCCCGGTATAGCTCCACCAGCTCCGGCTCCTCCCGCATGCGCCCCTGGAAAGCATCGAACTCCTTCCTGGAGACCGCTCCCTCCGCAACTTTCTGCGCGGTAATGTGATCCTGCCTGTTCATCAAAACGTTCCTTTCATCGCCGCCAGTTCCTTCTCAATGCACTTCCGCAAAGCCGCCCGGAGATTGAACAGCAGCGCCTTCAAAGTCCCGGCGCTCCGCCGCGTCGCCACCGCATAAACATTCAGCGAGGAATCCGTCGCATAGCGGTGGTGCAAAAGATCCCGGTCTTTCTGCCTCAGTTTCCCCAGACATTCCCGCAGAGCCAGATGCCTCTCCTCCAGCCCTTCCGGCTCCATCTCGAAATCCGGCGACATCCTCTCCACCAGATCGTCATCAAACACCAGCCAGCCCTTGGAAATCATTTTCCGCCTGTGGTTCAGGATGTGGTAGCGGATCGTTTGGAAAGCCCATGCCTTGAAATTCGTCCCCAGCTCGAACGAATCCCGCTTCTGCCACAGCGTGATATTCACCTCCTGCAGCACATCCCGCGCAGTGGAACTCCCCGGCGCCAGCGAGCGCACATACGCAAGCATGCTCGTCTGGTGGCTGGTCAGTTCCCTGACAAACTCATCCGAAGCCGGTTCCTTTTCCCCATCATCTGGCATATCCGTCACCTTTTAATGTCATACCGCCCCGCCCCGTTTATCAAGAAATCGCTTTTACCCAGGGAGGGGCTGCATTTTGCCGCCCATCAACCCAAGCACACCGGCCAAGTCTTCCCTCTTCCTTGGAATTTAAAATTTAGAGTTTAAAGTTTCCCCAGTGAAAACCAAATACCTCCTCCTCATCCCCATCATCCTCCTGGCCATCTTCCTCATCCCCCTCGTTCTGTTAAGAAACGAGGTGACACAAAAGAACCTAGTGCCGGACTCCATTCCACCTCCCGGGAATACCACCGTCCCCTCCCCGGAAATCCCCACCTACACCACCACCCCACCCTCCCCGGACGGCATAGGGAAAATCTTCATGGGCCGCGAAATCTCCCAGGTCATGGGCCACCCCGGCATAGGCTGGCTCGAGCGCAGCGAACGCGAAAAGGAAGAAGCCCCCTCCAAGGCCATCGCCCTCCTCGGTCTCGCCCCCGACACCGTCATCGCCGACATCGGAGCGGGCTCCGGCTACTACAGCTTCCGCATCGCCCCCCTCGTCCCGGAAGGAGAGGTCATCGCCATCGATATCCAGCAGGAAATGCTCGACCACCTGGCAACCGAAGCCGCCGCCCGCGAAATCAAGAACATCCGTCCCCACCTCGGCGCAACGGACTCCATCAACCTCCCGGAAAACACCTTGGACGCCGCCCTCATGGTCGATGCCTACCACGAGTTTTCCCACCCCGCCGAGATGCTCCAATCCCTCCGCAAAGCCCTCAAACCAAAAGGCAGGATCTACCT
The DNA here is from genome assembly GCA_963793435.1 of uncultured Verrucomicrobiae bacterium. Classification (GTDB taxonomy): domain Bacteria; phylum Verrucomicrobiota; class Verrucomicrobiia; order Verrucomicrobiales; family Akkermansiaceae; genus Luteolibacter. Next base: position 605,215 of record CAWCAA010000001.1, read on the forward strand.
CCTCGAATACCGCGCAGAAGATCCCAACGTCCCGATAAAGCCCCTTCACAAAATGACCGCCGCCCAGGCCATCAAGGAATACGAAGCCCTCGGTTTCGACTTCCTCGCAAAGAAACCCGGCCTCCCATGGCAGCACCTGCTCGTCTTCGAGAAATCTCAAAGTTCAAAATTCAACTCTCAATGAAGAGGAGAGGCTCCGCCCGTCCCGGCGTAGGCCGTGCAAACCCCGTCTCGGGGGTGTAATCATCCGAAGCCGGGGATTTCAGCCCCCCGAAACATTCAAATCCTGCTTGGTAACGGTTCGTTCCCAATGTAACGTGTCTGCATGAAATCCGCTGTTTCCTTCGAGCTTCCCATGCCCCCCGCCATATCCGGCTTCAAGCTCCCGGCTGGGGTCAAGAAGCGGCTCAATGCCTTGCTGGATCGGCAGGATTCCGGCACCAGTCTGAATCCTGCCGAGCGCCGTGAAGCGGAAGGCCTGGTGGAAATGGCCGAATTCCTATCCCTTCTCAAGCTGAGAGCCGGGAGACCCGAAGGAAAAGAATGAGCATCCCTTCGGAATTGCGCAAGGGTATCGTGCGCCATGCTTCGAACCGCTGCGAATACTGCCGCCTCTCGCAGAAGGGTCAGGAGGCGACCTTTCACATTGATCACATCGTCCCGTTCGCGGCGGGTGGCGAAACGCATCTATCCAACCTCGCGCTAGCATGTGTGTCCTGCTCACTTCGCAAAGGTGCGCGACGAACCGGGATCGACCCGAAAACCGGAGAGGAAGTGAATCTATTTCATCCCAGATCGCAGGAGTGGAACCGTCATTTCATCTGGAAAGGAAGCCGTATCAGAGGACTGACAGCAACGGGGCGGGTGACAGTCGCTACGCTGAAAATGAACCGCGAACTCGCAGTGGCTATCCGGGACGAGGAAAAAGTCCATGGCCGCCATCCTCCGGTGTGACATCCCGTAGCTGCGCCCGTCCCGGCGCAGGCCGTGGTTTCGGCGTCCCGCCGAAATTCTTCTTCCTTGGAGTTTAGAGTTTAAAATTTAAAGTTTCCCGCATGCCCGGTCTCATCATCGCCCCTCGCGCCAGAATCTTCCACGGCCACGAGTGGATCTACGCTTCAGAAATCAAGAAAGCCTTCGGCAACCCCCAGCCCGGGGACGTCATCACGCTTAAGGATTTCCGCGACCGCCCGCTCGGCTCCGCGATCTACAACCCCGCCTCCCAGATTGTCGCCCGCCGCTTTTCGCGCCGGAAGCAGGATCTCGATCTCGATTTCTTCACCCGCCGCATTCAACAGGCCGCCAACCTCCGCACGGAACTCGAAGGCATCGATGAAACCCTCTGCCGTGTCGTCTGGTCCGAGTCCGATGGCATCCCCGGCCTCATCGTTGATCGCTACGGGGACCACCTCTGCGTCCAGACCACCACCCTCGCCATGGACATGCGGAAAGACCTCATCCGCGATGCCCTCATCGCCGTCCTCAACCCGAAATCCATCACCCTCCGCAACGACTCCCCCTCCCGCAAAGCAGAGGGCATGGAGCAATCCATAGAGCTTCTCCACGGGGAAAACCCCGGCTCATTCATCGTCGGGGCCAACGGGCTGAAATACGAAATCGATCTCATCGACGGTCAGAAAACCGGCCTTTACCTGGATCAACTCCAGGCCCACATGGAAGTCGCGAAACTCTCCAAAGGCCTCCGAGTTCTCGACTGCTTCACCAACCAGGGCGGCTTCGCCCTCGCCTGCAAACAGGCCGGTGCAGCAAAAGTAACCGCCGTCGATATATCCGCATCCGCCTGCGCCTCCGCTAGGAAAAACGCCGAACTCAACAACCTGGATATCGAAGTCATTGAGGCAAACGTCTTCGATTTCCTCAAATCCGCCGAACCGGAATACGATCTCATCATCCTCGATCCCCCCAGTTTCACGAAAAACAAGAAGACCCTCATGGATGCCATGCGCGGGTATAAGGAGATCCACCTCCGCTCCCTCAAGCTCCTCGAAAAAGGCGGCCTCCTCTCCACCTTCTGCTGCTCTCACCACGCCTCCCGCGAGCTCTTTCTGGAAAACCTCGCCTCCGCCTCCGTCGATGCGAAACAGTCCCTCCGCCTGGTAGCCGAGCACACCCAACGCCCCGACCACCCCGTCCTCATCACCATCCCCGAGACATCCTACCTGAAAGGATTCACCTCGCAGCTCATCGCGACAAGGTAGAAACACCCGCTCCCCTTGGCCGAAGGCCTCTCCCATACCAGCATGGGGCATCGCCCCATGTCCCCACACCCCGGATTTTATAGTTCTCTGAAGGAGAACCCCATACCCCCCTCACAACCATCACCCACCCGTGCCACAATCCCTCTCCAACGTCCTCTGTCACATCGTTTTCAGCACGAAGGATAGATCCCTATTCATTACCGACGAAATTCGCGACCCGCTCCACGCCTACCTTTCACAGACCGTAAGAGGCACCGGATGCGAATGCTACAGGGTCGGCGGGATGCCGGACCACATCCACCTCGCGGCAAGGCTAGCGCGCACCGTTTCCCAAAGCGACCTGCTGGAAACCCTCAAAAGAGACTCTTCAAAATGGGTAAAAACCCAGGGTGCCAACCACCGGGAATTTTCCTGGCAGCGGGGATATGGCTGTTTCTCCGTAAGCCTCACGCACCGCGAACGGTTGCTCCATTACATCTCGCAACAGGAAGAACATCACCGCAAGGAAACCTTCCAGGATGAATACAGGAGACTACTGAAACGAAACGGTGTCGAATACGATGAGCGCTACGTTTGGGATTGAGAGCGGGTATGGAGTTCTCCTTCAGAGAACTGATCCGGTTTCTGCCAAAATCATGGGGCGATGCCCCATGCTGGTATTGGAGAGGCCGTTGGCCATCTTCGGATGCGGCTGGATTTAAAACTCGCACTCCAAACCACAGGGCGAAAAAAATTCGCCCATCCGCTCAAAACGTGAAGAATGGTTTATCCCGAAACCCGACCATGGGAACCGCATTCCAGATGAACCGTCCCCGCTATCTTTACGCACTAGCCATCCTGCTCGTGATCGCTGCCGGCCTGTCCTCCCGCTCCACCGCATTCTCCCACCTCAGCCCGTTTCTCGCCACCTACGCCGGAGACGCTCTCTGGGCGCTGACCGTATTTCTGGTTCTCGGTTTCTTCTTCCCGAAAGCCACTACCCTCAGACTCGCCACGGCAGCGGTGGCCATCTCATTCGCCGTTGAATTCAGCCAACTCTACCAGGCTCCCTGGATCATCCAGCTCCGCCAGACCCTACCCGGAAAACTCCTCCTCGGATCCGGCTTTCTCGCATCCGACCTCTTTTGCCATCTCATCGGAATCGCCCTCGGAGCTATCGTCGAGATGCGGTTCGGATCAGCGGCAGCGGCCCACAGTGTTCGCTGAACCTACGGGAAACAGGCCCATATGTTCTCGTGATCATCAGCCCTTGGAGTCGGCAGATGGTTCGGGGCGTTTACACCTCCGGCATTCAAGGTGCAAAGAGCAACGCCCTTGGCACCCCGGCCACGTGCAATTTGCGTTTTCCGGCCTGGAGAAAATTTCCATCTTATGCCGGTAATAGGATTTCAAGGAAGCAATCAAGGCGTGGATTCTGCTGAGGGATGGCCGATAGCATACCCACGACGGGAACCAACTTCATACCTCCATGAACTCAACAATGATCCAGTTTTTCCACTGGTACACCCCCGGCGGCTCCTTTCTTTGGAATCACGCCGCCGAAAAAGCGCAATACATGGCCGGACTCGGGATCACCGACGCCTGGCTCCCACCCGCCTATAAAGGTGCGGGCGGCGGCTACAGCACCGGCTACGATCCCTACGACCTTTTTGATCTCGGTGAGTTCGACCAGAAAGGCTCGATCCCCACCAAATACGGCAGTCGCGACGAGCTCCTCAACGCCTGCAAAACCCTGCAGGAGCACGGGGTCTCCCTGATCATGGACATCGTGCTAAACCACAAGGGGGGCGGGGATGAGCTGGAAAAGTTCACCGTGGTTAAAGTTGATCCCGAACATCGCGACAAGGGGATCTCCGCCCCTTTCGAAATCGAATCCTACACCGGGTTTACCTTCCCCGGGCGGGGCGACAAATACTCGGATTTCAGATGGGACTTCACCTGCTTTAGCGGGGTCGATTTCGCCGAGGGCGAGGAAGGAGACAACATTTACCGAATCATCAATGATTATGGCGACAACTGGGACCAGGTGATCAGCGCGGAGAAAGGAAACTTCGACTACCTCATGTTTAACGACATCGAGACCCGGAACCCCTCCGTCTGTGCCGAGTTGAACAAATGGGGGAAATGGTTCCACGAGCAGTGCCGTTTTTCCGGCGTCCGGCTGGATGCAGTGAAGCACATGTCGCCCGCTTTTTATAAGGAATGGCTCCAGCTTCTTCGCTCTAACACAGGGGAAAATATCTTCGCCGTGGGGGAGTACTGGGCGCCAGGCGATCTGCCCCTTCTCGAAAAATACCTCGATGCCGTGGACAGCTCCATGATGCTTTTCGACTCATCCCTCCACCACAATCTCCATAACGCCGCTGTTGCGGGAGAAAACTTCGACCTCCGCACCATCCTCGACAACTCCCTCATGATGGCCAGGCCGCTCTTCGCCGTCACTCTTGTTGCGAACCACGACACCCAGCCGCTCCAGTCCTTGGAGGCGCCGGTAAATCCATGGTTCAAGCCGCTGGCCTACGCTCTCATCCTGCTCCGCTCGGAAGGTTATCCCTGCGTTTTCTATCCGGATCTCTTTGGGGCAAATTACAAGGATTACGGGAATGATGGGAAGGAATACGAGATCGATATGCCCAAGGTCGCCGGGATCGAGGAACTCATCCGCGCTCGCAAAGACCACGCCTATGGGGAACAGAACGTCTATTTCGATGACCCGCATTGCATCGGTTTCACCCGACTCGGTGATGGCGGGCACCAAGGCTGCGCCGTCATCATGAGCAACGCCGCTGAAGCCACGAAACGCATGGAAATGGGCACCCCCTACTCCGGAAAAACATTCAGAGACATGATCGGAAACAACGGCGCTGAAGTCACGGTAGCCGAGGACGGATGGGCGGAATTTCCCTGCTCCGGAGGCAGCGTCAGCGTCTGGGTGCCCTCCTGATCACTCCGGACCCACATTGAGATCCAGCATCCAGGAATTTTTGCCCGCAACTCTCCCTGATATCCTTCTCGGTGGAAATCAGCCAGCTTTACCATGCAACCTGGGCGTACAACATCCGCCAAACCCTCCCCAGAAAACTCCTCCTGGAGCCGGTTTCCTTTGGTCTCATCTCCTCTGCTACCTGATCGGGATCTTCGTTGGTGCAGTTGCGGGAAGGAGTGCTTCCTTCAGCCGTGGTTGCTCACGATCTTGATCTCCGAGCGGTCGTCAGCGAACCTTATGAGTCCTCTCTCTTCAAAGGCCTCCAGCCAGCCCGTCATAGGCCACTCCGCCCACTTGGCCTTGAAGACACGTGCGTTTCCGACAATGTCTTCCAAGTGGTTTACCGGCGGATTCACGCTCTCATGGAACTGATGCCAGGCTTTCGCCCCGGCGTGACCCAGCGGGATTCCAAGGGATCGGGCGTTGAACGAGAAGTCCGTATCCTCACCCCCGTAACCCGTGTAGCTTTCATCAAATCCCCCGATTTCCGAAAAGCACCCGGCTGTCAATGCGAAGTTCAGTGACCAAAAAAGCTCGTGAGCCGATCCACTCAGTACGCCGCCATCCGGAACGATTGGCTGCTTGCCATTGGGATCGCTGGCGGAATCCAGATGCCCCGGGGATAGATCGGATCCATCCAGCACATCTCTCAAATATCTCACCTGCCCCATCCACAGGATGTCCGAATGCGCTACGGCGTTTCTAAAATTTCCCAGCAGATCCGCTGATGGGATGCAATCAACATCTAGAAACACAAGAGTGCTCCCCCCTGCTTTTTCCGCCCCGACATTTCTTCCTTTGGAAAGCGAGAGCGGATTTCCCGGCTGGCCGCACCCGATCTGGACTATGGGAAACGGAGCGTCGTATTCGGTCACCGGATCACCGTTCATCCTGACAATGACCAGTTCCTCGGGCAATACGGCGGAACAGGAAAGACCCGCGACCAGATTGCCAAGATGCCGTTCCCGGCCAGAGCAGATTGTGATGACAGAGCAGGTTGCCGCCCGGGAGCCTGTCATACTGCCGGTGGGGTAAAACTATCCAACGCTCCGGCAAGGGGGCGCGCACCGGAGCCGTCGTAAATCCCCGCCCACGCGCCTGTATCGAGATCCGCCGCCTTCGAGGCGGCAGCCGTCCATTCCGCCGGACCGACATCCCAGCCGGAAACACGGGCTACCAGCCCCAGCCGCTCCATCACGACAGCCTTTCTATACTGCTCGCAAAACGGACGCTGCTCGGGGATGAGAATCATGGGTTTCCGGAAAAAACCCGCTTCCATCACCGCATTGTGACCTGCGGACGAGACGATCAGATCCGCGCTTTGCAATATCTCCGCAGGGTTTTCGACCCAGTTGTGCGCGATGACATCCGGACTCCCGGTTCGTGGCGGCATCTTCCCTACCAGATGGATTTCACAGCCGGTGAATGCGGAAAGGATTCTGTCCAGGGTGGCCTCCGAAAGCATTTCCCCGCCCCCGCCTGTAATTACTACGATTTTAGTATTCCCCGAGCGGCGTATGGATTTCTGCGAAACATCCCCATACCGGCAGAATCCCGACGAATACACGGTCTGGTCGCGGACCACCTGCGGGGTCTTTTCGTCTTCCATCACCTCCGGAAAAGGGGCGAGGAGAAACTCCGCGGAGCGGTATGCAAGCTGGTGCGCAAGGTCGTTGCGGATGCCGTGCTGCCGCATCACCGCTACCGGCAGTCCGCACAGCCGTGCCTGCAAAGCCACTTCCACGGACACGTCCACGAGTAGGATTTTGGGCGAATCGGCTGCCAGGCTTTTCGTGAGCACAGCGGCACGGGTCGCCATCTCCGGGCATGGGACGGGCGCATGGTGGAAGCACGGCAAATCATCGTAACGGATCGCCGGGGAAAGCTCCGGCGGATCGGGATCCTTCGGCAATATGATCGTCCTCTCGAAGCTCCCGGAGCCATCATGGTTCGCGCTTTTCCTGCTGGTGTAAATGACAGGCTTCATTTCCAAATGTTCCGCGATGGCACGGGCGCGGTGCAGATGCCCCATTCCATGGTGGTGAACGTAGATGTCGGTTCGATTGTTCATGCGCTTCTTAGGGATGGGGTGGTTTGGAAAGGTGATTGTCTTATCATTGACGGGGAATAGTCCGCCATCGCTTTGTAGATTTCCTCATACTGGAGGATCATCCGGTGTTGGCTGAAATGTGTTTCGAACCTCTGGCGGCAGTCGGCTCGGCTCAGCCGCGTGCACTCGAGCATGGCGCGCGCAAGGGACTCCACGCAGCCGGGAGCGACAATCCTTCCGGAGGCCTTGCAGAGTATCTCGGGAATTGCCCCTCTCCGAAATGCCGCAACCGGAGCACCCATTGCCAGCGATTCCGCCACCACAAGACCGAAAGGTTCATCCCACAGCGGAGTCACCACCGAGACCGCGGCACGCCCGAGTTCCTCCGCGATCCCATGCCCGTCCAGGTGACCCAAATATTCGACTCCGTCCCGGATGAGCGGGGAAACGGTTTCGGCGAAATATTTCTGATCTGGAACGGGCCCCGCGAAACGCAACCGCATCCCCGCGAGAGCCGCAGCCTGTATTGCGAGGTGGACGCCCTTGTCCGGATGTATCCTCCCGAACCAGAATGCGCCGGCTATCTCGTCCGCCGGAACCAGCGCCGACCCGGAGGCCGGACGGGGAACGCCGTTCCGCACCAGCGACTGCCCGCCGACGTAGGGGAACCATGCGTCCCGATTCGATTCGGATATCGCGGCGTATCGCACCCGCGCGGTGTTCTGCAGATGGGGCTGGTCGAGCCGGTAGTCCTCACCGGGGGGAATGTGAAGGGTCGTTAGAAAAGGTTTTCCCAAATGATGGGAGAGCCTCATCACCTTTGATGACAGGCAGCAGTTGTGGATGACATCGTAATTCCCGTGGTAAAGGATACGGAACGCTTTTCGAAAGGCATCCCGCTCCGTTTCATAGATCCATTCTCCGCGCCGCTCTTCCGGCAGCTCCATGGAAGAGGGGACGGTGGCGACCGGGGTGATAGGCACCAGGTTTAGCGCGCTATCGCTATCACCCGATGCCAGCAGGGAAACCTCGTGCCCGCGATCCGCGAGTGAGTGGCAGAGGCGGTGGACGAAGGATTCCACCCCGCCATTGAATGGCTGGGCGATGGGAAACTTCAGATGGCTAAGGACGGCGATACGCATGTTCGGCAGGAATACACAGAAATGTTGTGAAGCCTGTGTGGATGGCTTCGCAATTCTGGCAACATTGCCGAAGTAGGGGAGGGTCTCTACGTAGAGGTTTTCCCTAACCCTGCGTATCATAAATCCGCAGGGGAGTGAATCTTGGGCAGCGCGATACTGCCCGGTCAACACCAAAATCAAATGCCCGAGACTTCAGGCGGAGGTATGCAGATCGACAACCATATCGGCCACCTCACGCATCTTCATCCGTTTCTTCGTGGCGATACCACGGATGTGCAGGTATGCCTCCTCCTCGGTGAAATTCCTTGCTACCATCAGGATCCCCTTCGCACGTTCCAGCTTTTTCCTATCCTTGAGCGCGTCTTTCAGCTCCGAAACCTCTCCGCGGAGAGCCTGCATTTCCTCGAAACGGCGAAGTCCGACAAGAATCGTAGGCTCCAGATCCTCCCGTGAAACCGGATCAATGAGAAATGCCATCACATGGTCTTCCATTGCCTTTTCCACCGCCTCCAGATCATCCCGGAACGCCACGATAATATTCGGGGTGGGATGCTCTTCATTGACCTCTATAAGGTAATCAATCGAGATGGAGGGCTCCAGGACGAAGCTGGAAATGATCAGTGCGGGCTTCCGCTCCAGTGCGATTTTCTTCAGCTCGGGGCCATTGTCCGCCTCACCCACGATCATGTGTCCGAGGCTCTTTATTGTTTCCCGTAGAATCGCCAAAGTAGAGGAATCGCGGTGAGCCAGGACTATTTCGATACTTTCCATCTCGCCGAAGACAATCGTGACTGAAAGTCGCTTGGGCGAGTAGAAATTGTTGCAATTCGCACATTTCCAACGCCTCCCAAGCGCCTGGTTGTTAGACACTGAGCGTCCCCGTGCTAAGAATCTTTGCCCGTAGCCCTCCACCGAAATTTTTCTTTAGGAAACTCTCCGCGCCAGCATCCACCACCCTGTCCATCCAGTGGCAGGGCCGGCACTCCTGGCTCCCTTCGAACTCGATTCCTTGGAAGACAAACCGCCGCCCCAGCCACTCCTGCAGATCCACTCCGGCCACCACCAGGTTCCGGCGGAAGACGGATGCGGGCAGCCTCGGCAGATTGAAGGTTTCCCTCACCGCCTCCACCACCGCCATGTCGAAAAATGTCACCTGCCCCTTGAAATCCTTCCGGTATCCGAAGTAGCGATCCCCCACCAGGCCTTGCCCGGCCACGCATTCCACCTCCTTCAGTTCCCGTGTCCCGTTCTGCAGCCGCCCTTCGCCTTTCCGCCCCCAGTAGTCATGGCCGGGGGATGTGAAAATATGCTTCAGTTCCGCCTCCATCACCGGAAGTGAAACCTCTTCGTTCGTATCGGGCTCGCAATGATCCATCGCGCCAATCCAACAACCGGACGGCACTCCCCGCAACCATGTGCTGAAAGAAATTTTGGGATAATTTCCCCGTGCCGTTGACCTATTCGGAAATCTAACCGAACCGTAACCCCTTCATGAAACATCTCGGCAACCTCGCGGTCATCGGAACCGGCGCGTCCACCATCTATCTTCTCGCCCACATTGAGCGGAACGCGGAAAGCCTCCGGGCCTATATCGACTCCATCACGCTGTTCGAAAAAAGCGGGATCGCCGGCTGCGGGATGCCCTACAGCCCGGAGACCACCGACCGTTTCAACATGTCGAACATATCCTCAGAAGAAATCCCCCCCCTTCCCGAAACCCTCTACGACTGGCTCGCTTCGCAGGATGGAGAACAACTCCGGAACTGGAGAATCGATCCTGACGATCTCGACGAATCCGAGGTCTATCCCAGGCTCCCGCTCGGCCGGTATCTCCACACGCAATTCAAGTCCATCATCACCAGTCTCGTGGAAAAGGGCATACCCGTCTCCGTAAAAACCAATCGCGAGATCATCGACATCGCCGAGGACACCGCCCGCCACCGCATCATTCTTACTGACGGCGTGGAAAAACGGCTACCCTTCCACTCCGTTATCATCGCCACCGGCCACCAGTGGAGCGAGGAGGACAGGCCGGAGAACGGCTACTTCGGTTCCCCCTGGCCCATCTTCAAACTGCTGCCGGAAGAGGGCGGGTTTCATGATTTTCCCGTTGGCACACTGGGCGCGTCGCTCAGCGCGTTCGATGTCGTCTCCTCCCTCGCCCACCGCCACGGCACATTTTCGGAAAAGGAAAACGGCGACCTCACCTACCACCCCCACCCCGGCACCGAAAAATTCCGGCTCCGTATGCACTCCGCCAAAGGCTGGCTGCCCCACCTCCAGTTTGATCAGGAGGAACCCTTCCGCGAGATCTACCGGCACACCGACCGCGGATCCGTTTTCGGCATGCTTGATGGCGAGGGCTTTCTCCGTATCTCGACCTTTTTCAACGAGGTCTGCCGACCCGCCCTCAGCCGCGCTTTCAAAAAAGACGGCATGCCGGAAATGGTCGGTCTCCTCCGCGACCCGGATTTCGGCCTTGAGGAATTTGTCGCGAAAATGAGCGAACACCACAGCTACGACGACGCGTTCGAAGGAATGCGCCGGGAGATGGCGGAAGCCAGGGAATCCGTATTGAACCACAAGCCAATCCACTGGAAGGAAGTCATCGACGACCTCATGTATTCGCTGAATTTCCACGCGGAGATGATGCCTGCGGAGGATCACCTCACCCTGAAAAAAGTGGTCATGCCGTTTCTCATGAACGTTATCGCCGCCATGCCCCTGCCCTCCGGGAAACTCCTCCTCGCCCTCTACGACGCCGGAGTGCTGGAGCTCGTTCCGGGATACGTCAGCGTGGACGAGAAACAGGAAGAGGCAGGCCGTGCGTCGGTCACCGTCACACATGGGGGGAAAACCACCACCGCCAAATATGGGATATTCATCGACTGCAGCGGCCAGAAGCCTCTCGACCTCGCACACTACCCTTTCCAGTCCCTCGTCGAGGACGGGAACGTCCGCCGCGCCCGCGCCATTTTCATCGATCCGGATGAAGCGGCCAAACTCGCCGAAGATGGCAAGGCCGATCTAGTATTTCAAAACGATACCCACAAATTTCTCCACACCGGCGGCATAGAGATCGATGCCGCATACCGGGTCGTCTCACACGATGACGTGCCGAACGATCACATCTACGATCTCGCCTTCCCCCACACCTCCGGCGTCCGCCCCTATTCCTACGGGCTACAGGCGTGCGATGCCACCGCCGGCATCGTCGTCGGGTCATGGCTGCGCGCCATCGGGAGCCACTCGCCCGTTCCCGGAAACCCGGCCGCTGCCTCCGAGATCTACGAGAAAATCTAGACAACCGGTTCGCGATGCAACTCCCCAAAGGCCTGGTTCACACCACAGACGAAGACCCCGGCATTACCCGCCGCCGCCGGGGCAAGGGCTGGTCGTTCCAGACGCCGGAAGGAAAAACCATTACCTCTGCAGAGGAGAAAAAGCGCCTCAGTTCTCTCGCCGTCCCACCAGCCTACAAGGACGTGTGGTATTGCCCCTTGCCCAACGGCCACCTGCAAGCCACCGGCTTTGACGAAAAGAGCCGTAAGCAATATCGCTACCATCCCGACTGGACTGAATGGCGCGAGAATCTGAAATTCGAAGGGCTTCTTGAATTCGGCCTTACCCTCCCCGGACTTCGGAGCGCGATGAATTACGCCCTGAAAGGTGACGGCCTTACCCGCGATCGCATACTCGGTGCCGTCGTCAAACTCCTCGACCGCACCGCCGCCCGGATCGGAAATGAGCAGTATTACAGGGAAAACGGGACTGCCGGACTCACCACCCTCCGGAAGAAACACGCGGAAACAGAAGGCAACCGCATCCACCTCAGCTACCGCGCGAAGAGTGGGAAGGATCGTGAGTTCGATCTCAACCACCCAACCCTTAGTAAAATCATCGACCGCATGGAAGACCTCCCCGGCCAGCGTCTCTTCCAATACCGCGACGGCGATGCTATTCATCCTATTGACTCGACACAGGTCAACGAATGGCTCAAGGAAAAATCCGGGATCGATGGCATCAGCGCCAAATATTTCCGCACCTGGCACGCCAGCCGCCTCACCCTCGCAGACCTCCTCTCGACCGAACCCGGCGACACGAAAACCGCCCGCATCCGCCGTGAAACCGAGGTTCTAAAAAGCACCTCCAAAGTCCTTGGCCACCGTCCTCCAGTCTTTAAAAGCACTACATTCACCCGGAGATCCTGTCCCGTCACCGCGATGGCACCCTCAGAAAAATGTTCACCCGGAAACCCGCTACCATCCGTGGCCTTTCCTCGGACGAACTTATGCTCATCCATTTCCTCAAAAAGCTTTAGCCCACCCACCAAGGCAACATTGGACACCCCGCCCGTTCCGCGCTAAGAACTGCGCCCACCTCTCTTCCTTGAGGTTTAAAGTTTAAAGTTTAAAGTTTCCCGTGGATTACTCCCAGCTCATCGAAAAACGCAGATACCGCTTCTCCGAACTGGAGGACGCGGTTGGCAATCCCAACCTCTTTGACGATCAGAAACGCGCGACCGAAATCCTCCGCGAGCACCGCAAGCTCCAGCAGACCCTCGAGCTGTGGGACACCCTGCAATCGACCGAAAAACAACTTGAGGAAAACCAGGAACTCGCCCGTTCCGACGATCCCGAAATGGCGGAGATGGCCGCGATGGAAATCCCGGATCTTGAAAAATCCCTGGAGAAACTCCGCGAGGACATGCAATACGCCCTGCTCCCCGCCGATCCCAACGAAGACCGCGACGCCCTCGTCGAGATCCGCGCCGGTGCCGGTGGCGACGAGGCATCCCTTTTCGCCGGGGAAGTCATGCGACTTTACCAACGCTACGCGGACTCCAAAGGCTGGAAGACCGAGCACCTCGAAAGTTCCCCTTCAGAGGTAGGCGGGTTCAAAGAAGTGATCCTGAAAGTCACCGGTGACGAGGTCTTCCGCCACATGAAATACGAGTCCGGCGTCCACCGCGTGCAGCGCGTTCCGGCAACGGAAACACAGGGCCGCATCCACACCTCCACCATCACCGTCGCCGTCATGCCGGAGGCCGAAGAAATCGACGTCGATATGAACCCCAACGACCTCCGCATCGAGGTCTGCCGCTCGGGTGGCGCGGGCGGGCAGCACGTCAACACCACGGACTCCGCCGTGCAGATTTTCCACCTTCCCACCGGCCTCTACGTCCGCTGCGAGCACGGTCGCTCCCAGACGAAAAACAAGGAGATGGCCCTTCAGATCATGCGCAGCCGCCTCTACGAGCAAAAGCTCCAGGAGCAGATGTCCGAGTATTCCGAAAACCGCCGCTCACTCATCGGATCGGGCGACAGGTCGGAAAAAATCCGCACCTACAATTTTCCCCAAAGCCGCTGCACCGACCACCGCATCGGCTTCACCTCCCACAACCTCGACGGGATCATGGGCGGTGCCCTCGCCGAAGTCACCGACGAGCTCATGAAACACGAAATGGCCGAACGCCTCGCCGAAGCGGGCATGTAACGTGGCGGCGGATTGCATCCGCCATGCCAACCCAATCACCATGCTAACCCCAACCGAAGCCGACGTCTTAAAAGCCTGCGGAGAAACCGGCATCCGCACCATGGTCGCCGCCTTTTACCGCCGCGTCCCGAACGACGATCTCATAGGCCCCATGTATCCCGGAGGCGATTGGGAAGGCTCCGAGGAACGCCTGGCCACCTTCCTCCTCTTCCGCCTCGGTGCCTCCGACGAATACATCGAAAAACGCGGACATCCACGCCTCCGCATGCGCCATGCACCTTTCAAAATCGGCATCGTAGAGCGCGACCGCTGGCTCAAGCTCATGGGCGAGGCCATGGATGAGACAAAAGTCCCCGCCTTCGCCCGCGCCTTCCTCGATCCCTTCTTCGCCCAAACCGCCGATTTCATGCGCAACCAGCCGGAGGTTTGATCATGGAGAGCCGTGCTTCCAGCCGGTTTTCTTCGCGAAAAACATTCACTCTCCATTCAAACGAAGCCATCAGACAAAATGAATCCTCCGACACACGACGAACAAAAGCGAAAATTCTGGGGAAAAATGATCTGGATCTCCGCGATCTCCCTGGTCTTTACGGTTATTCTCGCAATCAGCCTCCCGATCCTCGGAATGGTAAACGCGTTCAGCTCCCTGAAGACATCCGGTGCGGCAGACCCATCGGAAGCCGCCTCAGAAATATCGAGAGGAATGATAGTCGGAATGTATGCCCTACCCTTCGCGTTCATTTCCCTGGTCTTTTTCATCATCGCCGTCATCCGCCACCGGAAGTTTTCCAATCCCGTCCAAGCCGGCTGAAAGCACGGCTCTCCAACATGTTCCGCCGCCTGCTTCTTATCCTCACCATCGGCTCGATCGCCGCGCTGGTGATGGTGAACCTTGATCCGGTTACGACGAAACTTCACCGACTGGTAATCCTCTGCGCGCTCTTCGGAATTTGGCTCGGGCCGTTGTTACTATTTTGGAAACGGAAGGCGATTCGCATCGCGATTTCGGTAGTTCCGGTTCTTTTACTCCTACCGTTTCTCCTTCCCGGAAGAGAGATCAACCGAACCGAACTCCGGGAGGATTTTCTCAAGCGCATGATTTCCTACGAAGGTACGGAATACCATTGGGGCGGTGAGAGCAGGCGCGGGATCGATTGCTCGGGATTGCCGAGAAAGGCGATGCGCGAAGCGCTTCTCTCAAACGGAATCCGCCATCTCAACGGGGCGTCCACCCGCCTTTTCCTGAAGCACTGGTGGAACGATGCTTCCGCAAAAGCCCTCGCGGAAGGCCATCTCGATTTCATGATCCCCACCGGCGAAAGTGGAACCATCGCCACGATGGATTACTCGAAACTCCAGCCCGGCGATCTCGTGGTGACGGAAGACAGACGGCACATACTGGCGTTTCTCGGTGGAGAAAAATGGATACAGGCGGATCCCGGAGCGGGGAAAGTGATCATCGAAAACGGCCGGACGAGCGGGAACGGATGGTTCGGCGTGCCGGTGACCTCGCACCGTTGGACTGTTTTATCGGAACGCGGACTTTAGTTCACACCGTCGGCATCCTTGTGCCCATCCGGCGCAAACGCTAGCCTCGAAGGACGGCATATTTCGAAGCATCAGCCATTTCATCGCCCTTTCCATACCCGCGCTTTTGCCAACTACATCGACCACCTCACCCTGGACTTCGGCAAGGGCAACCCCGGTGCGATCGGGCTGCATTTTCAGTTCAGCAACTACGGCGCGGTGATTTTGTAACTCCCCTTGAAGACGATAAAGAACTGGCACAAATTCAGGATCTATGCTTGGTTTCTCCATAAACCTATGGCCACTTTTTCGAAAAAATTCCGCCTTTCTGTCATTTTAGGTCTCACCGCCGCTCAAAGTCTGTCGGGTGCAACCGTCACCGCCATCACGACCGATGGCACGCCTAATGGGAGTCGGCTGGACGCACCTGCAAACCTGACCAGCTTGACCACCGGAGGAGTTACGTTCTCGTCCCCACAGTTCATCTCTATCAGCACAGTCATCAATGACAGTGCGACCCCACCCGACACATACAGGGGGCGTGCTGTTACTCCTTACACGGATCCCACCGTATCCGACGCTTTTACAGATCTGGACGTCACAACCGGTCTCGCGAACGCAGTCCGCTTGGATCTCTATTTTTCGACGCCAATCCAGAACCTTAACGGCTCAGCTGCTGATTTCGCATTGCTTGAGATTGCAACTGGCGCACAGAATGACGGCTGGTCGATTCAGGCGATAGTTGGAGGAACGACCACTAATCCCGTTCTCGGAGGAAGTGCGTTCTCCTTCACACAGAGTAACGCTGGAAATTTTGGAACTACGGGGACGGATGTCCGAGTGACCCGCGACGGAGCCGAAAGCCTCGATCAAACACTCTATGGCGCAGCCTACGATTTTTCTGCGCTGGGGATTAACGATGCCACTCCGGTTCTCGGCCTCCGGGTCATATCGAGTGGCGGAGATCCAAGCCTGGTGGTCGGTCTTGTGCCCGAACCATCCTCTGCAGCAGCTCTTCTTCTCGGGTTTGCCTTAGGCATTTTTCGCCGGAAACGATAGGTTTCACCCGCCCGCTAAATCAGGACAGGGTTGACCCCTACCGAAATTGTCCGAATCAGTTTGAATGACTGACTCATGAAGACAGTAGGTCTACATTGTCGAAGAGTTTTCCAAGAATTGCTTTGGCTGATGAGACTCCTCTTCGGTTTGCTACCCAGTGCGGCTTTAAGGAAAATTCGGGGGTTGACTCTTTTTCCTTACGCCTCGAACGTCTTTCTTATGAAGCATATTTACACAATTGCCACCCTAGCGGTTTCCGCCTACCCTACAGGCTCACTTTCGGCTGCTTCAACTCTGAATGCCCCCATCGGTTCGGCTGACGTAATCGTCGGCATTGATGAAAGTACGACCAACTCTTTCGCAGGAACCGGTTATTACGTGGGCGGCACGGCAGACCGGGCTGGAACCGGCGGGAGTAGCAATCAGCGTGAGCATTTAAATTTGGTCTTTGGTTTCACCTTACCCACGCTTCCATCCGGCGAAACAATCTCCACGGCCACACTTTCGTTTCAAGTTGCGGCGTTCAGGGATCAAACGTCAGGAGCGGGAGATGCTCCCAGCCTAGATTACTACATTCTGAACACCTCGAATCCTGATAGCTCGGGAACCACATTTTTTCAAGCGGATGATACGGTCGATGCGGATGAGGAACTGTTTGTTGGGACTTTCTTTCGAGATCGCATTGGTGACGACAAACAACAGGACATCACACCTCCTGGAGGAGATGTCGATGCGACACTTCCGGCACCGGCCCTCGCCTACCTTCAAAGCCTGTATCTTCCCAATGGCACACCTACTCAATCCGAGGCATTTTTCAGGTTCAATATCGATAGTGGAGCGAGCGTTTCCGATCTTGACCGCTATGTTCTGGATGTTGATACGGATGTCCCGGCTTTCAGCATCGAAACCATTCCCGAACCATCAAGCGCGCTACTTTGCATAGTGGCTTCCCTTCCTCTCTTGGTTCGTCGCAGGAGAGCTTGATTGCCGGAATGACCCATTTCCCCTGATGGGCGGGCTTCCTACTTTTGGAGTTGGTGTGGCTGCCAGCCTCCCTAAAAATCCTCATCCACCGTTTCATCCCGCTGGTAGATCGGGAGCTGGCGGTAGGGGACGGTAAAAGCGAGGGTCATGATTGCGGTGCCGTAGATGCTGCCGGCATCACGGGAGTTCCACGAGCCGTCGCTGGATTGTTTTTCGAGGTAGGTTTCGTACATCCAGTTCGCGTATTCCGACCAATACCGGCCACCGAGCTGGAACATTCCCTGGGCGTTGTAGTAGTTCCCGTAGTATTCGTGCTGGGCTCCGGGAAGGGAGCGGAAGCTGCTCATCACGTAATCTGCCGCTTTGATGGATTCCGGAGAATTGTGCATGCCGGAAAGTTCCAGGCAGAGAAGGCCCATTCCGGTGAGGGTCTTCGCGTTGCGGCTTGTATCCGTGTAACCGAAGCTACCCTTGTCCTTGCTCTGGTGGCGTTTCAGGTAATCGACAGCCGCCTCGATGGAGTCGTCGGGGACGGCTGCTCCGTTCAATTTCGCGGAGCGGAGTGCCATGAGCGCCCAGCCGGAGCAGGAGGTATCGCTGTCCTTGGAGCCGGGGTGGTAACGCCAGCCGCCCTGGTTGCGTTTGTCCTTTTTCACCTTTTGCGCCTCAAGGATCAGTTTCAAGGCCTTGGGCAGAACCTCGTCGATTTTCTCCTGCCGCGAGGGATCGACCTGGCCGCTGACTTCGGAAAGGAAGAGGGTGGCGATGTTGTGGGCATACATCGGGCCACTGCCCGCGTGGCCTTTTTCCAGAACTCCGGTTTCCTTCTGGTTGGCCAGGACGAAATCGATGCAGCGGTTGATTGTAGAGCCGTAATCTTCGCCGGTGGGCAAATGGCCTTTTGAGAGAAACGCCATACCGACGAGGGCCGGGATGCCGGTGGAGTCGCCGAAGTTCGATGGGAAGGAGCCGTCGGGATTCTGGGTGCGGGCGAGGTAGTCGAGCGCGGCTTCGACGGCGGGATCGACGCGGGATTTCCACTCGGCGAAGATGGGATCTATATCCTCCACAGCGGCGTGAAGCGGAATGAGAAAGAGGAGACTGGCAGTGAGGATTCGTAGCATGCCGGGAAGTTGTTTGGGGAATGGATTGGAAACAGCGGTTTTTACTGAGCCAGCTTAAAGCAAGACTCTCAGTAAATTCTCTCTAAAAATCCTCATCAACCGTTTCGTCGCGCTGGTAGATGGGGAGCTGGCGGTAGGGGACGGTGAAGGCAAGGGTCATCATGGCGGTGCCGTAAATGGTGCCCGCCTCCTTCGAAGTCCAGGAGCCGTCGCTGGATTGTTTTGCGAGGTAGTGGTCATACATCCAGTTCGCGTATTCCGACCAATAGCGCCCGCCGATCTGGAACATTCCCTGGGCATTGTAATAGTTCCCGTAAGTTTCGTGCTTGTCACCCGAGATGGTGCGGAACGTGTTCATGACGAATTCCGCCGCCTTGATGGATTCCGGAGAGTTGTGAAGACCGGAAAGCTCGAGGCAGAGGAGCCCCATCCCGGTGAGGGTATCACCGTTCTTGGAAGTGTCCGTGTAACCGAAACATCCCTTTTCCTTGTCCTGGTGGCGTTTGAGATATTCCACTGCGTCGTTGATGGCTTCGTCAGGGACGGCGGCTCCGTTGAGTTTCGCGGAGCGGAGAGCCATGAGCGCCCAGCCGGAGCAGGAGGTATCGCTGTCCGTGGAACCGGGATGGTAACGCCAACCGCCCTGATCGTTTTTCCGCCTTTTTTTCACCTTCTGCGCCTCGAGAATGAGTTTCAGCGCACGTGGCAAAACGATCTCTATTTTCTCCTGCCGTGAAGGATCAACCTGGCCGCTGACTTCAGAAAGGAAGAGTGTGGCGATGTTGTGGGCATACATTGGGCCGCTGCCGGCGTTGCCTTTTTCAAGAACCCCGGTTTCCTTCTGGTTGGCCAGGACGAAATCGATGCAGCGGTTGATCGTGGAACCGTATTCCGAGCCGGTGGGCAGGTGGCCTTTCGAGAGAAACGCCATGCCCACTAGGGCTGGGATGCCGGTGGAGTCGCCGAATTTCGAGGGAAAGGAGCCGTCCTCCTGCTGGCTGCGGGCGAGGTAGTCGAGGGCGGATTCCAGGGAGGGATCGACGCGGGACTGCCACTCGGCAAATATGGGATCAATCTCCTCAAGGGCAGCGTGGAGCGGGACGAGCAGGAGGAGGAGGCTGGCGGTAAGGATTCGGAGCATTCCGTGAGGTTACTTTTTGGAGATGGATTGGAAATAACCTTTTACGAGGCCCCGGTATTCGGCGGGGACGCCTTCGACACCGGCACCACCCTTGTCGGAGGTGAGGGATGCCTGGATTTTTTCCCAATCGCTTCCGGAAATGCCGAGCTTGGCGAGTTCGGGCGGGACGCCGGGATCGGGCTGTGCCTGGGGAGGGGTTGCCTGCTCCGAGGGCTGGTCGCCTGGCATTGCAGGCATGCCGGGCATTCCGGGAGGGCCGGGAGGTGTTGGCTGGCCACTCATTTCCGAGCGGGCGGCCTGGGCTGCCTGGGCGAGACTTTGGGCAGCTTGCTGGGATGCCTGGGCGGCAGCGGCCTGTTCGCTGGCTGCTGCGGCTTGGGCTGCCTGCGCGGCAGCGGCGGCGAGATCCGCCGGGGAAACGGGTGCCTGCTGGGCGTTTGCGGCCTGGGCGGCGGCTGCTTCCGCTGCTTGCGCCATTCCCTGTGCGGCCTGGGCGAGTTGTTGCGAAGTCTGGGCAAGCTGCTGGCTGGCCTGGGCGTGTTGCGGGGCGGCTGCGGCTTGCTCTCCCTGGGCTGCCTGTTGGGCGGCGGATTCTGCGGACTGGGCTGCCTGGGCGGAGCTTTGGGCTGCCTGTTGCATGGCTCCGGTGGGGTCGATGGATGGGAGTGATGCCAGGTTTTCAGCAAGCTGCGCGGCGGCATCAGCTTGCATGGCCTGGACGGCTTCGAGGGCTTCGCTAAGGTTTCCTTCGGCAAGTGCGCCCAGGGCTTCCGCCACTCCTTCCTGGCGTTCGGCAAGTGCGGAGAGTGCTTCGGATTGTGCCTGTTGGGCGGGGCTTGCCGCCGGGGTGGCGGGCGTCTGTCCACTGGCTGCCATTTCCGCTGCCTGGGCGGCGGTGGCTTCGGCACTGGCCTGGGCGGCTGCGGCGGCGGCTTGCGCGGCCTCGGCTGCTGCGGTCTCGGCGGCTGCTGCCTGTTGTGCGGCTTCGGAAGCTGCGGCTTCGCTGCTGGCGGCTTGTTCGGCTGCTGCCTCGGCGGCGGATGCTTCCCCACTTGCGGCGGCTTCGGAAGCAGCAGATGCTTCGGCGGCGGTTTGTGCGGCGGCTTCGGCTGCCGCTGCGGCCTCTGCGGCAGTTTCAGCAGCGGATTCGGCGGCGGCGGCGGCTTCGCTGGCGGCCTGGGCGGCGGCGGGTTCACCTGCCTGGGCTGCGGCTTGCTCGGCGGCGGCGGATGCTTCGGCGGCCTCGGCGGCTGCCGCTTCTGCGGAATCGGCGGCCTGGGCAGCGGCTTGGGCGGCTTCGGGAGTTCCGGCTTCGGCGGCGGCCTGTTCGGCTGTCGCGGCGGCTTCGGCGGCTTCGGCGGCATTTTCCTGGGCGGCGGCGGCTTCCTGCGCGGCTTGGGCGGCGGTGGCGGGTGTGGCCGGCATTTCGGCTGCTTCCTGCATGGCTTGGGCAGCTTGTTCGGCGGACTCGGCGGCGGCGGCAGGCTCGTTGTTCTGCAGTTCGGCTAGCGCTTCGTTCGCGGCGGAGGTGGCTTCCGGGAGGGTGTCTGCGATTTCCGACTGATCCTGAAGTGCCTGGTCGAGCTGCGACTGCGCTTCGTTGGCGATGGATTGCTGCTCTTCGGAAAGTGCCTGTGTCAAAGCCTCGGCGAGTGTTTCCTGGCTCTGCTCGGCGGTTTCCGGTTGGGCGGCTTGTTCCGCCTGTTGCTGGAGCTGGGCTTGGTTTTCTGCGAGTTCGTCTGCGTTCTGCGCGAGCTGCTCGGCTTGCTTCGCCTGCTCCGCGAGCGCCTCGGCGAGGGCTTCCGGGCGCTGCTTGAGTTGCTCGGCGAGCTGTTGCTCCATCTGCTCCTGCTGGGCTTTCCACTCTGCGAGCTGCTCCTCGGTCATGGGCATGTTCAGGCTTTCCTCCGCCTGGCGGGCGAGTTCCTCCTGCTTCTGGGCGAGCTCCTGGAAGCGGGCGAGATCTTCGACGCGCTGCTGGTCTTCGTTGATTTCGTTGCGGACTTCCTCAAGTTTGGCGATGGCCTCCTCGGCGGTTTTCACGGACTCTTCAAGTTCCTCTTTCCGCTTGTCCCCGGTATCCTGGAGGGGCGCTGCTTCGGATTTGGCGAGGGCGGTATCGAGTTTTTCGGCTGCTTGCTCTACTTTTTCAGCTTTGGAGGCGTGGATGGAATCGTCCATCTGCTGGGCGAGTTGCTCCACCTTTTCCTGTGCCTCGGCGAGCTTGGCGTTGGCTTTTTCAAATTTTTCCTGCGCCCAATCGGGGAGTTCCTCTTTCTTCACTTCCTCGCGGAGGGAGGCGAGCTCGTCCTTGGCCTCGCGGGCTTCGCGGATGGCTTCCTCGATTTTTTCCTTCGCGCCTTCATGCTCCTCGCGGAGTTCCTGGCGGGCGAGGGATTCCGCTCCCTGGTCAAATTTCAGGGTCAGCCAGCGGGAGCTGCCGACGCCGGGGCCTTCGGAAAGATCTTCGGGGCGGTTGTCAGTGGCGGTGATGCGGACGCGGGCTTCGCTGACTCCCGAGAAAGTTTCGCGAATTTTTCCGACAGCGATGGTGGCCGTGCCGTCGAAAACAGGTGGCTTGGCACTGCCGCCACGGCGCAGCGGAAGATCCTGCGGGATGGACATCTGGCGGTCGCCGCCGGCATCGATTTCGATCTCCACTTTCGCCAGCGCAAAATCCTCGGACACCTCGTAACGGAGTGGCACGCGCTCGTCGAAACGGACTTTGATTTCCTCCGGGCTGGGGCTGGTGAGGAGCACCTGGGGATCTATGTCGGGGAGGACTTCGATGGGGAAACGGGCGAGTTCGATTTCCCGGCCGAGGTGATGTTTGGCGGTGATGACGGCGAGGCCGGCGTTTTCACGGGACAACACCCATGAGAAGGCGACGCGGCCACCGGTGGAGGAGGTTTCGAGTTTCCCTTCGGAAAGGCGGTTGCCATCGACTTCCAGCCAAGCGGATTCGAGGGCGGTATTGGTGGGGCTGAGGAGGGTGACTTTGGTTCCTTCCACGGCTTCGAGGCCGTTTGCCAGAGGCACGGTGCGCTGGGAGAGGCCGGTGTATTCCTTGTATTCCAGGGTCAGGCGGGGATCGAGCATTTCCGGAAGAGGCCAGACTTTCACGTCAAAAGCATCGCTCTGGGAGCGGCCGGACTGGGCGTAGTAGCGGAACGAGCGGATGGCTGGATCCAGCTTGTAGGTGAAGGTTTTCCCGGAGCGGGTGAGGGTCTGGGGGAAGGGAGCCTTGCCATCGTGCGCGATCCAGAGATCGATGCTTTTGGCGGAGCCTTCGTGCTTGATGGTAATCAGGACGGGATCGCCCTCAAGCACTTCGGTATCGCCCGGCTCAAGATCGAAGCTCGCAGCACCGGCGTTTCCGAGATCGGAAAACGGAGCGACCGCGCGGACGAGGAGGCGGCCCGACTGGCTGGGCCAAACAATGAGCACGATCACGAGAAGCACCGCCATCGCCATCGCAGGGCGGGCCATTTTTTCCTGGTCTGGGCGGATTTGATTTCCACATCGGGATTCACCGATTCGACATCCTTGTGCGCGGCGATGCCGAGGGCGGCGATGAGATCGCTGGAATCCTTGGTGGTGGTGCCCTCCAGCTCCAGGACGGTGCTCATGCGCTCTTGGATTTCCGGGTGCCTGACCTCGATCCATCGCGCGATCTGGACGGTGGTGATTTTCTTGAAATACGGTGCGAATCCAATCTTCGCAGCGTAGAGCGTGACGGCGATCCATACGAAAAACATGGCCCAGCGGGCGAGTCCCGGCAGTGGCGCGAAAAAGTAATCCGCCGCCATGATCACAAGCAGCCCCGCGAGGAAAATCGTCGCAGTGACAAGGACGCCACGTATGATCTGCACCTTGCGGATGCGTTTCAGGACGTCTTCGAGTTTCTTTTGAATTTCCAGGTTGGCGCTCATGATGTGGTAGGGAAACGGGTGGATATCGTGCGACTTATCATTTTTATGGAGTTAAATTTACGGTTTTTTCCACAAGGACACATTCCATGGCTCCCAAACAGGCGGAACTGTGGCGAAGTGGAAACCGCTGGGAAACTATCCACGACGCCTAGGAACGGCGCAGGGATAACTTTGGTCATTTTCCGAATGCCGGAAAGAAGTCGAAGACCGGTGACTGCCTTCCTGAGATTTGAAACAGGAAACCTGTCCGAACTGTCTCCCCTAATTTTTGCGCCGTTTCTTATTCCGACTGCATCCGCGCTCCCAACCATTCCGAGCGGGTCTTTGGAACGGAGGCTTTGCCTGCTTTTCCCGGGAGGATTTCGTCCCATTTTTGCAAAATTTCCGGAGTCAGGGGAAGCTCCGACTCGACGAAATGACCGGGGAACGCAGCGCTGTATTGACCGAAGAGGTGTTTGGGCTTGGGCTGGCCGTCAGGATAAATGCCGTGGAAGCCACCTTGGGTTCCCAGCCACTGGGCGGTGGCGAAAAGCGGATTTCCCGGAAGGACGTCGGATAGATAAATGGTCGCGCTGCGATCCTGGTGGAGAAGTTTTTGCAAGGCCGGAACTTCGACGGATTGGACGGCGGTTTTTCCTTTTATGGCGAGGTGTGCGGCCCATCCGGCGGCTTGGCCAAGGATGACCAGATGGGTTCCAGACGGAGGGCACCGAAACCAAAATGGGAGGCGGAGCAAGCAACCGGCACCAGTAGGTTGGTCGTTTTCGCAGGGACGATGACCCCGTATGGAATCTGGTAGGGCATGATGGGATCGTAAAATTCCCCCGTGTGCTCGCCGTCAAAACGCGTGCCGCTGCGTCCGGTTCCGTGGCAGTTATGGACGTAATCGCCTATCGCGATGCTGTCCGTGTGGAGGACGGAGCGGGCATCGCCGGGTGCTTGGCGGGTATCGGATGCGGTGAAAACATGCTGCCCGACCATGCGCCTGACCTCGCGGATGTAGAGCTGGGGCGGGATGCCTCCCGTTTCCTCGAACTCATCCTTGCACCACCCCCAGCTACGCGCCTCCTCCTGGTATTTCCTGGGGACGGCGGGGTCGTTCTGCAGAAAATACAGCAGGCCGACATTGTAGTAGAGGTGTTTGAGGACGATTTCCGCGCGGGTTTCCGCATCGCCTTCCGGGTAGCCATCGTTGATGTCCGGCATGGAAAGGCGGACGGGGGAGTGCGGGGTGTCGTTCACATCTGCCTTTCCGTTCGGGAGGTGGGGCAGGTGTGCACGGAAAATGGAGCCCCGGCTGCCGGAGAAGATCCCCTCCAGTTTCCCGGATTCCAGAACAGGGACGACGCCCTCAAAATCCTTCCTGTCGTAGACATCCGGCGCGGTTGGCATGAGCCGGTTTTCCTCCTCCTGTGTCATGATGAAGCGGAAATTGTAGCCCTGCACCTGGCCGTCTCCCTGCCCCTCCGCGTTGCCTGCCATAGCCTCCCCGTATTGGGCGCGCGACTCGCGGCCGACGTGGTAATTTTCACCGGCAGCAGCCATCAGATCGCCCTCGTAGCTGGCGTCGATAAATTGGGAGGCGGCGTGGCTTTTTCCACCGGCAGTGATCGAAATGATCTCCCGGCGGCCAAGCTTCCACGGCCCCGTCTCCACGGAATCCAGTGGCCGGTTTTTCACCACGGTGATTTCCGGGTGGCTGGCGAGCATTTCACCGAGGACTTGCAGGTTCACACGCGGCTCCCCGTGGACACCATGGAAACAGGATGCCACCTGGGGCGATTCCGCACCGTATTTCTCCACGTAGTGAGCCTCCACTTTTTCCGCGAA
Organism: uncultured Verrucomicrobiae bacterium; assembly: GCA_963793435.1. Taxonomy (GTDB): domain Bacteria; phylum Verrucomicrobiota; class Verrucomicrobiia; order Verrucomicrobiales; family Akkermansiaceae; genus Luteolibacter. The sequence goes on from CAWCAA010000001.1 coordinate 630,705, forward strand.
GCTCAGGAAAAAGCCGGAAAGCGACTCACGCGTCCGGAAATCCGAGTAGGACAGGCCGTTTGTAAGCAGCCCGCCTATGCGATCCGTCGGCTCAATCAGAGTGACCGTGTGCCCGGCCTTCGCAGCACTCACCGCAGCGGCGATCCCACCAGGAGTGGAGCCGTAAACAACAACTTCAGAGGCATGGCTGGTAGCCAGGGCAATAAAGGCAAAAACAGGGATCTGGAAAAGTTTCATTATCGGGAGTTTCACAAATGAAATAGGAACTACCACCGTGAACAAGCCCGCAATTGTCCGATCGGACAATGCCAGCCAATCCGATTCGGTGCTTTTCCTCGCCCCGGTAACGATTGAACATCCTCCCGAGCCGGATGTCCGAAAATTTCTACCAACAAACCACAGAAGCCCCGCCGACGCCCTTCGATGTCTCCCTGCGCCCTCCTGCGTTTTCCGAGTTCATCGGGCAGGAAAAGGTCAAGGAGCGCGTCCTCCTGATGCTGGAAGCTGCGAAACGGCGTGGTGACGTGCTCGATCACGTCCTCCTTTCCGGCCCACCGGGTTTGGGAAAAACAACCCTGGCCAACCTCATCGCCAGCGCGGCCGGCACCCAGATGCACACCACCTCCGGCCCACAGATCGAGAAGGCGGGCGACCTCGCCGGCATCCTCACGAACATCCAGAAAGGCGACATCCTTTTCATCGACGAGATCCACCGCCTCCATCCCGCCATCGAGGAATACCTCTACCCGGCCATGGAGGACTACAGACTGGACATCATCATCGACTCCGGCCCCTCCGCCCGCTCCATCCAGATCAATCTACCGCGCTTCACCCTCGTCGGCGCGACCACCCGCTCCGGGATGCTCACCGCCCCGCTGCGCTCCCGTTTCGGCCTCATCAACCGGCTCGACTATTATAACAAGGAGCAGCTTGCCGATATCATCGAGCGATCCGCCGGCCTCCTGGAAGTGGAAATCCACCGGGACGGCGCCCTCGAAGTAGCCGCCCGTTCCCGTGGCACCCCGCGTGTCGCAAACGCCCTGCTCCGCTGGGTGCGCGACTACGCACAAGTCCGTGGCGCGGGCGTCATCGACCAGGAAAACGCCGCCGCAGCCCTCGCCATGATAGAGATCGATTCCGACGGCCTCGATGAAATGGACAAGCGCCTCCTGGAAGCGATGATCTACAAATTCGGCGGCGGCCCCGTCGGCCTGAACTCGCTCGCAGTCGCCTGCGGGGAAGACGCCGCCACCCTGGAGGAAGTCCACGAGCCATTCCTCATCATGCAGGGCTTCGTCCAGCGCACCCCGCGCGGACGCGTCGCCATGCCCGCCGCTTACGAAAAGATCGGTGCCCCGCCTCCGTCCTTGAAACCGGAGGATCCCCAGACAAAACTCTTCTAAGATCATGCCTGAAAAAATCGTCACCCAAGTAATAGCGCGCTGCCGCGATCTCGGCCTGCGCCGCACCAAGGCATTGGAAGAACTCCTCGCCACCCTCGTCGAGTCCGACCGACCCATGACACTAGCCGAGCTCGCCGCATCCAAGCGCCTGGCCGACCAGTGCGACAAAGCCACCGTTTACCGCCTCCTCCAGCGCCTCACCGATCACGGCATCCTCCGCCGGCTGGGCCTCCATGAGCGCGCCGCCTATTTCACACTCCTCCAACCCGGCAAGCACAGCGACTACCTCATCTGCACCGACTGCGGCAAGATCGAAGCCATCAAAGCCCCCTGCCCCGTCCACGATCTGGAAGACGAGATCCGCGAAAAAACCGGTTACCAAGGGCTCTACCACGAACTGGAATTTTTCGGCACCTGCCCAAAGTGCGCTTAAATTTCAAATCTCAATAAAGATACGGAAATACGCAGTTTACCTTATCGACGCGCCAGCAAACTGGGTTCAGCTTCGCTGTATCGTCTTCCTTGAAAGTTGAGATTTGAATTTTGAAATTTATGAAAACCGCCCTCCTCACCCTCGCCGCCATAACCACCATCGCCACCGCCCACGAATACGATTTTCAAAAAGGCTGGCCCACCCTTCCCGAAGGACTTGAAACCATAGGCGACTCCCACGGCGAGATCGACGTGGATTCGGACGGCCTCCTCTACGTTTCCGTCATGGGCGGCAAAAAGCACGGAATCCAGATCTACACCGCCGAAGGCAAATACCTCCGCAACCTCCCCAACGCCCGCAACAACCACCACGGCTTCACAATCGTCCGGGAAGACGGCAAGGACGTGATCTACGCCGCCTGCCTCGGCGATCCCGAAACCGCTTTTCTCAAACTCTCCACCACAGGCGACGTCCTTCTGGAGATCCCCCTCTCAGCCATCCCTAAAGAGGAAGGTGAAAAATTCGCCATCACGCACGCCGACAAGGCACCTGACGGTGACATCTATCTCATCGACGGCTACGGATCCGACAAAATCCTCATCTTCGACAAGGACGGGAAATTCAAATACTCCACCGCCGGAAAAGGCGAGCCGTGGAAACTGAAGACCGCCCACAAATTCGCCTTCGACTACCGCTTCGATCCCGCCCGCATCCTCGTCTGCGACCGCTCGAACGACAGACTCGTCCACCTGAAACTCGACGGGGAATTTATCGGCGAATACGCCACCGGAATCGCCCGCCCCTGCACCGTCGATTTCCACGGGGACAACGTCGCCATCGCCCAACTCGCTGGCGGAGTCAGCATCCTGGACAAGGAGGGCAAGCTCCTCACCAAGCTCGGCGCCAACGACGACCCGAAGCAAAGCAACACCAACGGCGTGGAGCCGGAAGACTGGAAAGAAGGCATCACCACCTCCCCCCACGGCGTCACCTTCGACAAGGACGGAAACGTCGTCACCACGGAGTGGAACCAATGGGGCAGGCTGCTGCGTTGGGATGTGAAGCTTTGAAAATTCAACCTTCAAATCTCAAATCTCAAACTTCAAGGAAGAGGAAGAAATTGGGAACCCCTAAGGACTGGAGGGCTGCGGTAGGTCGCCTGACGGACAACAAGGTTACACGCGAAGCGCTCGCACTCGGGCGCGAGATCCGCAGAAACCAAACCGACCCCTGATTCCTTGCTCGTTCTGGATACCGATCATCTCACGGAACTGGGCTATCGGAGCGTGGCACGGTCTTCTAGCCCAACGGGCTTGCGGATCTAAGCCCAGGGTTGCCGCAGTGGAACGGAGGCTACCCTGGGTCGGAGATTTTCCATATCTTTCAAGCCTGTAGGGCTTGCGTCCGAGCGGGAGGAATCCTCCGGCATGGACGCAACACCTTTGGTGTTGGAAAAATGGATCTGATAGACCCTGGGCTAGCCTACGCTGCGCTACGGCAACCCGGGGCTTGGGCACGGAACACCTTTGGCGTTCGAAGAATGCTACGGTTCGCGATTCGAACAGAATGTCCGTTCATTTGGCATTCGGTTCCGTCCTAAAATCTCCACCTAGTGCCAAATGCAGATCGAAGCGGTTCTGGAGGCGCTGGTTTTTCAGGCGGATGAGGGCGGCTCTGGCGTTGCTGGCGCGGCGCTGGGCTTCCAGGACGTTTAGGATGTTCGCGTTGATGCCTTCCGCGTAATCGCGCTCCGCCTGTTTCTCTGCGAGGGTGGCTTGCTCGACTTCGCTGCGGAGGAATTTTTCCTGGATGGCGAGGGAGCGGTCTGCAGCGAGGGTGGCCTCCACTTCGCGGAATGCTTCGAGGGCGAGCTGGGCGTATTCGTTGACGAGCCTGTCATTCCTTGCGAGGGCACCGCTTGCCTGGGCTTCGCGGGCGCCTCCATCGTAGAGGAACTGGTTTACGTTTCCAGTGATGGAGGTGACGAGGAAATCGGTGCTGAGGAGATTGCCGAAACGGGCGCTGGTGTTCCCTCCTCCGCCTGTGATGGAAAAATTCGGGAGCAGGTTTTTTCTGGCGGCGTCCGCACGTTTCGCAGAGGCGAAGAGCCTGGCCCGGGAGGCGGCGAGATCCGGACGGCGCTCGATGAGATCTGCGGGCATTCCTGCCGGGATGGAGCCGGGCAGATCCGGTAGATCGCTCGCAGCGCGGGACTGCCCGCCGGGGTAGCGGCCTTGCAAAACCTCCAATGTGCGGGCGGCGTTTTCGCGATCAAGCGAGCGTGCCTCCAGCGAGCGCTGGGCGGAGGAGACGTTGGTGCGGGCGAACTGGATGTCGAGCGCACCTTCGCCGGTGGCCTTGTAGTTGCGCTCTACGATGCGGAGGTTTTTTTGGAAAGACTCCAGGGTGAATCTTGCGAGATTCACTTCCTGCTCGGCGGAGGAAAGGTTGGTGTAGGCTTTGGCGGCGTTTGCGGCGAGGGAGAGTCTGGCTCCCCGGAAATCCTCGATGGCGGCCCGTTCGTCGGCTTCGGAGGCGCGGGTGAGATCGCGGAGGCGACCCCAGAGATCCGGCTCCCAGGAGGCGGCGAGATTGAGGCCGTAATTCTGGGTGCGCTCAAGGGAAGATCCGTCGGAAACGTTTCCGCGCCCGCTGACTCCGAAGCTGGGGAGCTGGTTTGCGCGGGTGATGATGGTGGTTTCCTTTGCTTCGCGGAGGCGGGCGGAAGCGGCTTTCAGAGAGCGGTTGTGGGCGAGGGCGTCGTTGACGCTGCGCTTGAGTCCGCTGTCGCTGAATTCGTCCAACCAGCCGGTGGAAATTTTCCTCTCGTAGCCGCTGGATGCCGCAACCCATGTGCCGGGGGTGCGGATGGAGAGATCGCCGGTGGGTGATTGGAAGGTGCAGCCTGCGATCAGCAGAGCCAACGGGATCAGTCCGAGTCTTTTTGGATCTTGAAATTTGAAATTTGAAGTTTGAAATTTCACAGCCTCTCGATGATGGCATCGCCCATGGCGGAGGTGCCGATCTTTTGCTCTCCGGCTTTCCCCGTAGCGATGTCACCGGTGCGGAAACCGTCGGCGATTGTTTTCGCGACAGCGGCCTCGATGGCGTCCGCAGCTTCGATTTTCCCGAGGGAGAAACGCAGCAGCATGGCGAGTGAGAGAATTTGGGCGATGGGATTGGCAATGCCCTGCCCGGCGATATCCGGGGCGGAACCACCGGATGGCTCGTAGAGACCGAAGTAAAGCCCATCGTCCTTCTGCTGGCCGAGGGAGGCGGATGGCAGCATTCCGAGCGAGCCGGAGATCATCGCCATTTCATCGGAGAGGATGTCGCCGAATAGGTTTTCCGTGACGAGGACGTCAAAGGAACCGGGGCGGCGGATGAGCTGCATGGCGGCGTTATCGACATACATGTGCTCGAGTTTCACCTCGGGGAATTCTTTGGAAATCTCTATCACCGTCTCGCGCCAGAGGACGGAGGAGGCGAGGACGTTGGCCTTGTCCACGGAGAGAAGTTGTTTTTTCCTACCCATGGCGGCGGTGAAAGCGATACGGGCGATGCGCTGGATTTCGCTCTTCTTGTAGATCATCGTGTCGAGCGCGACAGGCTCGCCATCCTCTTCGTGGCGGCCTTTCGGTGAGCCGAAGTAGATACCTCCGGTGAGCTCGCGGACGCAGAGGACATCGAAGCCATCCTTGATGAGTTCCTGTTTCACGGGAGACGCATCTGTTAGAGCGGGAAGGCAGACGCCTGGGCGGAGGTTGGCGAAGAGGCCAAAATGTTTCCGCAGGGGAAGCAGGGCACCGCGCTCCGGCTGGATGTCCGGAGGAAGCGTTTCCCATTTCGGACCACCTACGGAGCCGAAGAGGATGGCGTCTGCAGCCTCGCTGGCGGCGACGGTGTCCTTGGGCAGCGGATGACCGCCATCGTCGATAGCCGCGCCGCCGACCAAATGCTCGGAGCGCTCGACGGTGAAACCGAATTTTTCTTCAACCGCATCAAGCACGCGCAGTGCCTGCACCATCACCTCGGGCCAATACCGTCGCCGGATAGAATCGTAATCTTTGACATAAAACCTTTTTGGGGGAAATCAATCTTCCTCGAACTTGCGGGCGATCAGATCGCCGATTGCCTCAAGCGCCGCTTCCTCGTCCTCGCCCTCCGCGCTAACCCCGATGACCGATCCGTGGCCGGCGGCCAGCATCATGAGTCCCATGATGCTCTTGCCATCGACTTCCTCGCCATCCTTCTCGACCATGATGTCGGATTTGAAACGGTTCGCCATCTTGACGAATTGCGCTGCGGGACGGGCGTGGATTCCCAGTTTGTTCAGGATCGTGAAGTCTTTTTGTGCCATAATGGTGGATCTCGGTGCGCAGAGGGTAGGAAAACGGAGGCCAAACCTCCAAGGTAATTTTTCACACCCCCCGGAATCGTTTGTTTAGCGGCTGTCGAGACGCTCCCGGAAGCGGGTGGTCTGGGTGGAATCCGGTACTACTTCCACCAGAATTGCACGATCCGTGGCTTCAATTCCATCGAACTCATCGGCGCGGGTGACCCTTATATAATCCATGCCCCAGAGTTTCGCGACAGCTTGGAAATCGGCGGGGGTTTCCGCTTCCATCCATTTCTTCGCGCTCTCCGACATGGATTCGAGGCGTGGGACTTGGGAAAAAATCCGCCCGCCGCTGTTGTTGATCACAGCGAGGACACGGCCACTGCAATTCACTTGGGCCAGCATTTTCAGACCGGCGAGATCGTAGAGAGTGGTGAGATCACCGAAAATTCCCCAGGCGTTTTCTTCCGATGCGCTCGCCCCCAGCCAGGAGCTGATCTGGCCGTCTATCCCATTCGCGCCCCGGTTCGCGCGGACGGTTTGCACAGGTCTTTCCCATTGGGCGAAGGTGGTCCACTCGCGGATGGGCAGGCTGTTTCCGAGATACACGCTCTCGCCTATGGCGGAGAAAACGGAAAGCGTCCGCATCCAGCCGGGCTCACTATCGGGAAAAGTTTCGAGAGCTTCTTCGATTGCCTGGCCGCGTCCTTCAACCCCTTCCAGAAAATCCGAGACATCGCCTATCTCCTCCACATCCCCGATGGCGGGAAGAATCCTTTCCAGCGAGCCTCGCAAAACATTCGCCTCGCGACCCAACCCGCGAAGACCGTTCCGACAAACCGACCAGACATCGACTTTGGGAAGGTCTTCGAGATCGCGCCAGAAACGCCCGCTCGGCACCCCGCCGAGACGGAGAATTTTCGAGGGCGGCTTCGCTTTCAAAACCTTATCCGCACCGACCAATACCAGATGCTGGAGGGCTTCGCGCAGACCGCTCGTTCCCTCGGCTACGACAGGCACGGCCAGGGCTTCACAGAAATGGAAAACTTCCTCCTGCTCCTCCGGCTCAAGCTCTCCAATCATCACGACCAGCCCGCGCATGGATCGCTCGCGTATCCATCTTGCGAGCGTTCCGACATTCGGCCTGCCGAGATCCACGGAAAAACCGCCGACTGTCAGGGAGGCGAAATCCCCGTTTTCAATCTCGAAAGATTCCTCAAACTCCACGTTCAGGTGCAGCGGCCGCATTCCGTCCCATGTATCCAGATCCGCACAAGCATACTCCGAGAAAATCCCTACTTGCTCAATCGCCTGAGGCGCACCGCTGCCCCGGAACGATTCCGGCCTGTCCGCCGTGATCAGCACCAACGGCCTCGCCTGGTAAAACCCCTCAACCACCGCTGGCAAAAGCTCCGCCACCGCCGTCCCGCTGGTCACGACCACGGCACAGGGCTTCCCCGTTTCCATCGTCCGGCCCAGTGCGAAAAATCCCGCCGACCTTTCCTCAAAATGGCTCCAGACTTTGATATCCGGCAGCCTCGCGAGCACCTCCAGCAACACCGCATTCCGCGCCCCGCCGCAGACGACAAACTCGCCGACACCGGCCTTCATCGCCCGCTCCAGAACCTCCACTGCCGTTTCCCATGAACCCATGCACCAGAACTAGCCATCAACAGGTTCTCCTCAATCAAAAAGCTTCTTTCGATGTGACATTTCAGAGATTGACCTGGAATGGCGAAAAATTTATCCTACTTGACAGGCCAACACATCAATCCACCTTCCCGCTCCATGAATCCTCTATCAAATGAAACCAACGCCGAGGCATACCTCGCGCAGTTGCCGGAGTTGAGGAAAAAATTCCCGATCGGATATTACGCACTATTTGCGGGTGCGGCACTTGTGGGTGCTTACGCAACGTATTCGGACGCACTGACCCATGGCTATGAAACCGCTGGGAAAAGTCCTTTTTTCGTGAAGCAAATCAGCACGATCAACGAAGATATCCAGTCCGTCCTGAGTCCTTTCACGGTATCCTGACCAACCGATGAAGTATGACCTGACAGAAGGTCTTCCCATCGTGCCTATGCGTGTAGGGGTCAGCGCACCGCTTCGAAACTACTTGGAGCGCACCATGGACAGGGTGCCGCGCGATATTATCGTCCGTGGATTGGTTGATACCGGTGCCTCCAAAACAGTAATTGACCAAACCCTCGTCTCCAAACTTTGTCTCCCGGATCACGGTTATTGCAATGTCAGGGCGTTCAGTGGAGCCCTGCACGTCGATGAAAATTCCACCCGATTTCTGAACTACGGTGTTTCCTTCGCAATACTTTCCGAACCGCCGACGCTGGATGAAGTGGTTGTTTCGGAGGCGATGCAGGTCATCGGGACTAACATGGAACACCCGGACTTCGAGGTTCTGATCGGGATGGACGTCCTCCGTTTGTGTACTTTCTTCATGGATCTTTCCGCCAAATATTTCGATATCAGCCCTTCCATGCCTGAACAGCCAGTACCTTGATTTGAGCCAGACAACCACAGATTCACCGACAGAAGCGGACTTCCCCAAAGAAATCCGGAATCGGAAAATCATTGCCGTGGTCTCTCTGCTGATTGGAACAGGGTGGCTGGGAATCGTCATTGGATCTCCGCTTTATGGGTTCGTGTCCGGAGGAATGGATGGGCCGCATCCGCTGTTTCTGCTGACAATGGTTCCGCTTCTGGCAATCCCCGGGGGAATTCTGCTTTGGTTTGGATGGAAGCTTTTCCGGAGCAAATCGGAGGAAGCTCTTCGCTGGATCATGGGAACAGGCTCGTTCCTTCTCATTTGTTTCGCGTGTACCAGAATTGGAGAAATCTTCAGCCTCCAAGGGCAAGACAGCATCTGGGATGGGGTTGTCGGATTGATCTCCACGTTTGTCATAGCGCTTGCTTACCCTGTTTTGATTTCCCGGATCTCGCCTATCATCGGCGCACCCCGGAAAAGCCCGTCGGAATTCGTATCGAAATCTTTTCTCGGACTGCTTGCGTTTTCACTTTTTGGCTCACTTTCCAGTTTAAAGTATGCGTTGGGGTTTCGTCCCGATTTTGATTCGACGAAATCCTATTTCATGCTCCTTCCTCCACTTCTTGAAATGGCCTATGCTTTTTCTCCGATGCTCGTTCCATACCTCGCCTACAGGATTGCGGTGAAATGTTTCCCAGCAGCTCAGAAATAACCAGCCGACCGAAGAAACAACCAGGCACCGACAAGAGGTAGTTGGAGAAGCAATCCTACCGCGTAAAACAACCAGCGTGGAAGGTAGGTGAACTGGGTTCCGGGCATGAGGGTGTCGCCTTCCCACCCGCATTTGATCAGACGGCTTGCCCGGGCGTCGCTATCTCCGCCTTTTCCTTCTTCATTTATGCGTGGAGTGCGCTAAGGACGGCTTCCGGTTGACGCTCAACGACCCGCAGCAAAGCCTTGGCCGGCCCCTCCGGCTCCCTTCTTCCCTGCTCCCAATTCTGCAGGTCCGGATGCTGACCCCGATCATCGTTGAAAATTCAGCCTGAGTCAGCCCTGTCTTGTCCCTGAGTCCCCGCACCGAGGTCTTGGTCAAGGTCGTCTTGCGATGGGGAACATCTTCGCCCTTCATTATCGCTCCCATCTGCTTGACGCTTTCGAGGAGCATCTTAAAATCTTGATCATTCATTGGTGTATTGTTCGATTAGTTGTTTGAGTTGCTTTAGCTGGGACGGAGTCAGATCAGCCTGTTTGTTCTTCGGGTATGCCATCAGCATGAAAGCGGTTTCTTTGTGCCACAAATAATATATGACGCGGATTCCACCTCGTTTGCCCCGGCCGGATCCAGCCCATCGCAACTTACGCAATCCGCCGGATCCTCGGATCACATCTCCACGGTCGGGTTGCTCAAGCAGGAAAAGCTGTAGTTCGCGCTGTTCCTCAGCCGACAGCAAGGCATCAATTGGTATGGAAAAAGACGGAAACTCGATGAAGTGGAGAAACACGTAATAAAAATACTCCAATGGCGCACTGCGTCAACGAAGTAATTTTTGGAGAACGCATATGCCGGAGCTGTCACCCGGTGTGCGTGGAAAACAATACTCCGCTTCGCTTTTTCCAAAAATCCAATCCCGCACTTGCCCCGCGCCCGTCCCCCGCCTACACCCTCCGGCATGGCAACGATCAATTCGAATTTCCTCAAACTGAAAGCAGGCTACCTCTTCCCGGAGATAGGCCGCCGCGTGAAAGCTTACACCGAATCCGCCCCGGACAAGGCCGCCCGTATCATCCGTTGTGGCATCGGCGATGTGACCGAGCCACTCCCTTCCGCCGTGCGCGAAGCCATGCACGCCGCCGTAGATGAGCAGGGCGACCGCGCTACTTTCAAAGGCTATGGCCCGGAGCAGGGATACGAGTTCCTCCGCCAGGCAATCGTCGAGAACCAGTTCGCGGATCTCGGCATCTCGGCTGATGAAATTTTCATCTCGGATGGCTCCAAGTGCGACTCCGGGAACATCCTGGATATCTTCGGAAAAGGGAACACCATCGCCATCACCGATCCGGTTTACCCGGTTTATGTTGACACCAACGTCATGGCCGGAAACACCGGTGATGCGGATGAAAACGGTGCCTACGCCGGCCTCCTCTACATGCCCTGCACGGCGGAAAACAATTTCGTCGCAGACGTGCCATCCGAAAAGGCCGATCTGATCTACCTCTGCTTCCCCAACAACCCCACCGGAGCCACCGCCACCCGCGAGCAGCTCACAAAATGGGTGGAATACGCTAGAGCCAACGACGCCATCATCCTCTTCGACGCCGCTTACGAGGCCTTCATCCAGGATCCCGATATCCCTCACTCCATCTTCGAGATCGAGGGAGCGAAAGATTGCGCCATCGAGTTCCGCTCGTTCTCGAAAAACGGTGGATTCACCGGCGTGCGTTGCGCCTACACGGTCATCCCAAAATCCCTCACCGGAAAAGCGGACGACGGATCGGGCGTTTCCCTCCATCAGCTTTGGGGTCGCCGCCATTCCACCAAGTTCAACGGCGCTTCCTACCCTGTCCAGAAAGGTGCCGCCGCCGTATTTTCCGAAGAAGGAAAAGAACAGGTCGCTGAGCTTATCTCCCACTACATGGGCAACGCAAAACTCCTCCGCGAAGCCTGCGAGGCACTCGGACTCCGTGTCTTCGGCGGCGAAAACGCGCCCTACGTCTGGGTCGGCTGCCCGGAAGGCGTCACCTCATGGCAGATGTTCGACAAGATGCTTGAAGAAGCCCAAGTCGTCATCACCCCCGGCTCCGGCTTCGGTTCCGCTGGCGAAGGCTACTTCCGCATCTCCGCATTCAACTCCCGCGAAAATGTCGTGGAAGTCTGCGAGAGGTTGAAAAATCTGATCTCGTAAGGAGCGCTGCCTTCAGGCGGCGTTTCTCAAAGCCCCGTCAGCATCAACGCCCCTTTGATCCCCGCCTCCTGATCAAACATCGGAGGCACCACATAAGGGGTATTTTCCACCGCCGGGAAATATCCCGCCGCCAGTTTCCTCACGAGAGCCTCCGTTTTTTCATGGAGTCCCTCCGCTTGCGAAACCCCGCCACCGATCACCACCCGCTCCGGCGGCGCAATCGCCAGCAGCGCCTGAATCCCATGCGCCAGATACCATGCCTCCGTATCCCAGGCGGCATGCCCGGGAGGCAACTCCCCGCCCGGCGTCCCCCAGCGTTGCTCAATGGCCGGCCCGCAGGCCATGCCTTCGAGGCAGTCATTGTGAAACGGGCACGTCCCTTTGAAGTCATCACCCTCTTTCCTCGGAAGCAACACATGCCCGAACTCCGAATGCAGCGCCCCGTGGAGCAAACGCCCGTCGCAAAGCACCCCCCCGCCAATCCCCGTGCCTATGGTTATATATACCACATTGTCCAAGCCAGCCGCCGCACCGATCCGCGCCTCCGCCAGACAGGCCGCGTTCACATCCGTTTCCAGCGTGATTTCCACTCCGGGAAACGCGTCAAGAAGCGGCTTGGTGATCGAAAATCCCGTCCAGTTCGGCTTCGGAGTCGGCAGGATATCACCCCAGTTGTCCGCCTTTGGATTTACCTGCACCGGGCCAAACGCGGCGATCCCGATTTTCGATGGCGTCCCTTTTGAGGCAAACCAGGCTATGGCTGTCTTGAAAGTCTCTTCCGGCCCCGTAGTGGGAAAGCGGTATTCCTCTTCCAAAGTCCCGTCACTCTTCCCGATGGCGACGACAGTTTTCGTCCCTCCCAGTTCCATTGCTGCGATCATGCGGACACGCTAACGCCGATGCGCCGGGTGGTCTAGGCATTTGGAAAAAGACATCACCCGCCGCGCCTCCGCACATTCTTGACAGATGGTGCGTGATGCGTGATGTTCCCCACCCATGAGGACGACCCTTAACCTTGATGACGACGTTCTGGAGATGGCCAAAATGCTGGCATCCAGAGAGCGCAAATCGTTGGGTGGAGTGGTTTCGGATCTTCTGCGCCGCGCCGTGGAGCCACCACCAAGTCCACCCCGCGTCCGCAACGGAATCCCACTGTTCCCGGTATCCCCGGGAGCACGGGTCGTCACGCCTGAGATTGTGGAAAAACTTCTCGATGAAACTCCATGAACTCATTCCTACTGGACGTGAATGCGGTCCTGGCTCTGCTTGATCCCATGCACGTGCATCACGAGGCGGCCCAACAATGGTATGTTAGCCGCTCCCCGCTCCGCATCATTTTCTGCTCACATGTTGAAAACGGCGTGATCCGCATCGCCAGCCGGCCGAAATACCCGAACTGTCTCGGAACAAGCGCAAAAGTCCGCGATGCCCTCGTCAAATTTCGTGAACAGGTGAATGTAACCCACTGCTCAAAAGAAATTTCGCTACTCGATCCGAAAATCCTGTTGAAACCGGGACTCCTCACCCCTTCCCATGTGACCGATCTGTATTTGCTCGCTCTGGCTGCCGCAAATGGGATCCGCCTCGCAACCTTCGACCGCCGCATACCCTCCAAGGCTGTTGCCGGAGGAATCGACGCGATGGAAATCATCCCTGTTTAGGCAGACCGCCTCGTTCTGTTTTGGACAAACGCGCCCGTCTGCCTATGCTCTCCCCCGTGAGCTACCAGGTTTTTGCCAGAAAGTACCGTCCCAAGACCTTTTCCGACGTCCTCGGGCAGGATCATGTCGTGCGGACATTGAGAAATGCCATCGAGCAGAAGCGCCTCGCGCACGCCTATCTTTTCGTCGGCCCACGTGGCACAGGGAAAACCTCCACCGCCCGCATCCTTGCGAAGGCACTCAACTGCACCGGCGGCCCCAAGATCGACTTCGACCCCGAGGAAGACGTCTGCAAGGAAATCGCCGAAGGCCGCTCCCTCGATGTCCTGGAAATCGACGGTGCATCCAACAACGGCGTCGAGCAGGTGCGCGATCTCCGGGACTCCGTCAAATACGCCCCCGCCCGCGGCCAGTTCAAGATCTACTATATCGACGAGGTCCACATGCTTTCCAACGCGGCTTTCAACGCCCTCCTCAAGACCCTCGAAGAGCCGCCGGAGCACGTGAAATTCATTTTCGCCACCACCGAGGTGCAGAAAATCCTGCCGACCATCCTTTCGCGCTGCCAGCGCTTCGATCTCCGCCCCATCCCCACCCAGACCATCGCGGACCATCTCACCCACATCGCCACCGAGGAGGGAATCACCCTCGATAAAACCGCCGCATGGGCCATCGCCAAAGGCGCGGACGGCGGCATGCGCGATGCCCAGTCCATGCTCGACCAGCTCGTCGCCTTCTGCGGGGAAACCATCTCCGAGGAAAACGTCCTCGATATCTTCGGTTTCACCTCCCGGGAAAAAGTCGCGGAACTCACCTCCAAGCTCCTCTCCCGCGAAACCCCCGCCGCCCTCAAGCTCATCCAGAAAGAAGCCGAAAGCGGTCGCGAACTCTCCCAGCTCCTCGGCGAACTCATCGGCTGCCTGCGCGGCCTCCTCATCGCCAAACTCGATCCCAGCGCCGATGGCGAAGGCATCCCCGAAAACCTCTGGAACAAGCTCCTCGAAGACGCCGACGAATACGCCCCCGAGCGCATCCTCGCCGCCATCGACACTTTCGCGGAAACCGAAGGCCGCATGAAATGGGCCACCAACAAGCGCCTCCACTTCGAGCTGGGCGTCATCAAAGCCATCCAGGTTCTCGCCGAAGTCCGCATCACCGATGTGATCAAAGTCCTCACCAAAGGAGCCGACCACCTTTCCCAACCCACGCCAGCACCCGCCCCAGCAGAGCCAGCTCCGGCTGAAGTTCCGGCACCGGCAGCAGCACACGTCGAGCCGGCACCCGCACCGGCAGCCGCTCCACCACCGGAACCAAAACCCACTCCAACACCTGCCCCGGCTCCCCAAGCCAGGAAAAAGGCAGCCGACACCATGTCCGCCTTCGACGCCCTCATCGCGAGCGCCCCCGACGAAGCCGACGAGCCGGCCCAACCCGAGCCAGTGAAAGCAGCAGCTCCCGCAGCCGAAGAAAAACCGGAACCCGCAGCAGCAGCCGAAGATACGTTTTACAAAGACCCCCTCATCCAATCCGCTCTCGAAAAATTCGAAGCAAAAATCGTAACCAACTAACCGAAAGACACCAGATTTATGAACATGCAGAAACTGATGAAACAAGCCCAGCAAATGCAGGCCGGGCTTGCCGCGAAACAGGAGGAACTTGCAAGCCGCGAGGTCGAAGTAGCCGTCGGCGGCGGCAAGGTCACCGTAAAAGCCACCTGCGCCGGCGACGTCCTCTCCATCAAAATCGACCCGGCAGTCGTCGATCCTTCCGACGTGGAATTCCTCGAAGACCTCGTCCTCAAAGGAGTCCAGGAAGCAATCACCACAGGCAAGGAACAGGCATCCGCCGAGATGGGCAAACTCACCGGCGGCATGGGCATACCGGGGATGTGAAACTTTAAATTCTAAACTTTAAACCTCAAGGAAGAGTCCCAAGCACGGAGCGCTGCCTTTAGGCGGCGTGTCAATGGAACGCGGACTTTAGTCCGCCCGCCCAACCACAGCACGGGAAATAAGAATCCGATCCGCGTTCATCCGCGTTCATTTGACGGAGAGATTTGATTCTCCAGTCCGTCTATGTCCGCTGCGCTCCCATTGTGGTTCCTCTTTCCCCTGCAACAGTAACAAATAGGAATGTCAAAAACACGGCGGGCAATCGGTTGGAGTCTGGTCGGCGGTTCGCTGCTGATGCATGCCCTCACCGTCTGGTGCTACGCCAGCCAGCCGGATTCGCTCGCCGCTTTCACCGTCCTGCCATTCTGGTTCTGGGGCGGGATAGGGCTGGTCATGTCGGTCTTCGCATTCTGTTTTCTCCGCGCCCCCCTCTCCCTCATCGTCACCGCCGTGTGGGCCGTCACCATGTCCGTCGCCATGGACGAGGCGCAGGTTCTTTCCAACTTCGGCGATCCGAAAATCACGATGGAGCGGCGGATGGCACCGGACGGCAGCCTCCCCATCCGCATCCTCACCATCAACTGCGCGTCATTCGCATTCGGCGATCCCACTGAAGACATCGAAAAATGGGATCCCGACATCGTCATCCTCCAGCAGGTATATCCCCATCTGGTGAAACGGATGGCAGAAAAACTCTACGGCGGAAACGGCGATTACCGCGCCTACATGACCAACGGCATCGCCACCCGTTTCGAGATACGCCGGGAAGTCCGCAACCCCACCATGCGCAACCAGCAGGCCACCCTCCGCCTCCCGGACGGACGCGAGATCGAGGTTGTCAACGTCCACCTCGCCACCGCCGCCACGGACATGCGCCTCTGGAGTTCCGAAGCACGCGCCACCCACAGAAAAAACCGGGATATCAGAAGAAAGGAACTCTCCGTAGTCCTCCAGGTGCTTGAGCAAACCAGCTCTTTCCCCTCCACCCCCACCATACTTGGAGGCGATTTCAACGCCGGAGCCACAGACATCGTCCACCGCCAGCTCATCCCGGATTTCGACGATGCTTTCTCAGAAGTCGGTCGCGGCTGGGGCGATACCTTCCACCGCCGCTTCCCCATCCTCCGCATCGACCACATCTACGCCACCCGCCAGTTCCAGCCACTGAGTTGCGGCACCGTGGTCACGAAAAAGACCGACCACCGCATGGTGGTGGCGGATCTTTTGCTTAGGAAGTGACCGCCCCAGCACCAATGGAGCACCGCCTTTAGGCGGCGTGTGACTCCATTTCGATAGATTTCCCCCCGCCATCCGTTACTATAAGCCGCTCCACCCATGCTCCGCAAAGTCCTCCATATCTTCCTCGCCCTACTCCTTTTCCCGTCCCCCCTCCACTCGCAAAAGGTCGATTTCGAAAAGGACATCCTCCCCGCGCTGGAAGTCAGTTGCTTCAAATGCCACAGCGAGCGGCTCAAGAAACCCAAGGGAAAACTCAAGCTCGACTCGAAGGAAGCATTTCTCGAAACCATCGAAGACGTCCCACTTTTCACCCCCGGCGACAGCTCGGAAAGCTATCTACTGGAAGTCCTCCACCTCCCCAAAGATGACGACGAGGCCATGCCCCCAGCCAGCAAGGCCCCCACGGTTTCCCCCGTCGCCATCGCGAAGATCAAACAGTGGATAGACGAAGGCGCGGACTTCGGGGATTGGGAAAAATTCGAGCATCCCGTCGTGGATCGCGGCTCCTCCGGCCTCACGGAAATTTCCAAAACCATCCCCTCGGAAATCACCACCGCCGCCGCCGAGATCGACCGCATTGTGAAAGCCGCGAACCCGGCCGCCTACGAATCCCCCCTCCTCGACGACGCCACCTTCCTCCGCCGCACCTACCTCCTCATCGCTGGCCGCGCCCCCACCCGCGCCGAGGCGATGGACGCCCTCGCCCGGAAAGACTACCGCCCCGCCCTCGTCGCCTCCCTACTGGCCTCCCCCGCCCACGTCAGCCACCAGTTCAACTACTGGGCAAACGTCCTCCGCGCCACCTCCACCCAATACGGAAACCTCAAAAACTCCTGGCTCGTTTATCTCAAGCAATCCCTCGCGGAAAACAAACCCTACGACGTCTGGGCCAGGGAAATGCTCTCCGCCAGCGGCTACACCTTCGAGAATCCGGCCATCGGCCTGCATGTGAAAGACAGCAAAAACCGCCTCGCCGGATACGAGGCCAACGTCGCCGTCTTCCTCGGCACCCAGATCGGCTGCGCCCAATGCCACGACCACCCCTACGACACCATCTCGCGCCGGAACTACTACGAGATGAACGGCTACTTCTCCCAGACCCACGGCGGCGTCGGCCAGTCGAAAAACCGTTTCTTCAAAAACATTTCCTGGAAAGAAGCCGATGCCGTGGATCGTGAAATCGCCAAAGCCGCGAAAAAGGGCGGCATCTTCTCCAAGGAATTCGACAAACGCGTAGCCTCCCACCAGATCTTCGGCCACGACCAGGGCTTCGGCAGCCTTTCCCTGAACCTCCAGGGCACCTTCGGCTCCCACCTCCCCGCCGATTACCAATACGACGATGGCAAACCCGGAGCACACGTGGAGCCGGCCCCCGTTTTCGGAAAAATCCCGGAACTCCACGCCGGCCTCTCCGAAGGCGACCGCCCCATGGACATCTTCGCCGCATGGACCACCGATCCGGAAAACCTCAAATTCTCCCACGTCATCGCAAACCGCCTCTGGGACCAGGTCTTCGGATACACCGTCATGGGAAACCTCACCGAGATCGTGGAACCAGCCCATTCCACCAACCCCGAACTCTCCCGCTTCCTCGCCGGCCTTATCGTCCGCCTTGATTACGACATGCGGAAATTTCTCCAGGTCCTCTACTCCACCGATCTCTACCAGCGCGAAGCCACCCTCCCTGACGACGCCCCCGCCCTCTCCACCCCCCACCTCCGCCGCGCCTCCGCCGAGCAGGTCTGGGACTCCCTCATGACCCTCGGCAAACCCGGTATCGACTCTGGCCTCACCGATTTCGAAAAGCCCGACTGGTCGTACGTCACCTCCGCCCGTGAAGTAAAATCCCCCGCCGAGCTCGAAGCCCTTATCCTTGCCCGCTCCAAAACCTTCGGCGACCGCCAGAAGCAAATGAAAGAGAAACAGCGTGAGCAGCGCGCCCGCCAGCGCGACGGCTTCAACCGCGACGATCTCCGCCGCGCCTCCGAGCTTCCCCAGCCCGCCCCCGCCGGCCATTTCCTCTCCCTCTTCGGCCAAGCCCCCCGCGAAACCATAGAAGACCAGTGGGCCAACCCCACCACCCCCCAGGCCCTCACCCTCCTCAACGGCCCAATCCTCGAAATCATAGTCAGCCCCGGAAGCCCCCTCCACCAGGCCTGGAAAAACTCCCCCGAAAAAATCCAAACCATCTACCAAACCATCCTCTCCCGAAACCCAACAGCAGAGGAAACCGCCCTCATCGAAGCATCCCTAGCCCCCACCACCCCCCAAGGCCTCACCGACCTAACCTGGTCCCTCCTAAACTCCCGGGAATTCATCTTCATACGTTAGCAAAGTCTTCCTCTTCCTCTTCCTCTTCCTTGAGATTTAAAGTTTAAAATTTAAAGTTTCCATGTCCACCCCATCCCGCCGCCGCTTCATCCAGAGTCTCGCCACCTCCTGCCTCGGAGTATCCATCGCCCCAAACGCCTTCGCAGCATCAAAGCCCACTGGAGGAAAAGCCGACAGCGTCATCTACCTCTTCATGAAAGGCGGCATGAGCCATCTCGATACCTTCGATCTCAAGCCCGGGAAAAGGAAAGTCCAGGGCGATATCACCCCGCTCAAAACCTCCGCCACCGGAGTCCGCGTCACCGACAAACTCCCGCACCTCGCCAAACAAATGGACAAGGTCGCCCAAGTCCGCAACCTCTTCCACACCCAGGGCAACCACGAACCCGGCCAATACATCCAGTACACCGGCTACCCCAAGGAATCCGGCGTGGTCGCCCACCCCTCCCTTGGCTCCTGGGTCAACAAACTCTCCACCGCGAAAAACCCCAACCTCCCGAAATACATCCGCGTCGGGTCCCTCGCCAACCACCCGCTCTCCGGGTTTTTCGAGTCCATCCACAATCCCCTCCCCGTGGCCGATCCCACAAAGGGTCTCCAGAACTCCACCCTCCCGGAAGGCATCTCCGAAGACCGTTTCGCCAACCGTTTCAGCCTCGCCGGAAAACTCGATTCCGGTTTCCGCACGAAATACAACTCCCGTGACGTCCGCGCATACACCGGCCTCTACGACGATGCCGTCCGCATGATGCGCAGCGAAGACCTCGATGCATTCGATCTCTCCAAAGAGAAAAAGGAAACCCGCCAGCGCTACGGCGACTCCCCCTTCGGTCAGGGTTGCCTGCTCGCCCGCCGCCTCACCGAGCGCGGCGTCCGCTTCGTCGAGGTCGATCTCGACGGCTGGGACTCCCATGTGGAAAACCACAAACAGGTCGCCGAGCAATGCGGGAAAATGGATCAGCCCATCGCCGCCCTCCTTGCCGATCTCAAAGCCTCCGGCCAACTGGAAAGAACCCTCGTAGTCATCTCCACCGAGTTCGGCCGCTCCCCGCACATTGATGCAAACGCAGGCCGCAACCACCATCCCTTCGGCTACACCTGCCTCCTAGCCGGGGCCGGAGCCATAGGCGGCGCCATCTTCGGGGAAACCGACGAAACCGGAAACCGCCCAAAAGACGGCCAGGTCACCCCTGCGGATTTCAACTCCACCATCGCCTGGGCCATGGGTCTGGATTACGGGAAATACGAATCCCCCAACCCCACCGGCCAGAAATTCTCCATCGCCGGAAAAGACACCGCCATCCCCGCAAAACCCATCACCTCCCTCTTCACCTAAGGAGTCGGGACATTCCTGTCCCGACTATCCCACGCAGAAGGGACGGAAATGTCCCTCCCCCTGAGGCATGCCGTATTTCCATCCTATGAAAACCCTCCTCACATTTATCTTCTTCGTTCTCCCTCTGGCAGCCGCTCCCAAGCCAAACATCCTCCTCGTCCTCTCGGACGACCACTCCGTCCCCCACCTCGGCTGCTACGGAAACCCGGATATCAAGACCCCGAACTTCGACAAGTTCGCCTCCGAAGGCCTCCGTTTCAACCGCGCCTACACCACCGCGCCCCAATGCGCCCCCTCGCGGAAATCCATCCTCAGCGGGCGCTCGCCGGTGGGGATGCAGCAGACGCTTTTCACCCTGCCGCTCCAGAAAGAGGTCGTTCTTTTCCCTGAAATCCTGCGCTCTGAAGCGGGTTACTTCACCGGCCTGGCCGGACGCTCCCACCACCTCGACGGCAACGCCAAAGACCCCGTCTCCAAAGCCATCCACGAAAAGCACCAGCTCCACACCGTCGCCGACCGCTTCGATTTCGTGCGGAAAAGCGCGAACGCCGACGGCCACAAGGCCGGTCTCCAATCGCTAGACCAATACCGCGAGTTTCTGGACGAAGCCCCTGCGGAAAAGCCGTTCTTCCTGCAGCTCTGCTTCCATGATCCGCACCGGAAATGGGACGATGGCTTCCACCCCCACCGCCACGATCCCAAAACCCTCACCCTCCCCAAACACTATCCCGATTTCCCCGAAACCCGCGCCGATCTCGCCAACTACTACGATGAGATCGCCCGCCTCGATTCCCACTTCGGCACCGTCCTGGAAGAACTGGAAGAACGCGGCCTCGCCGAAAACACTATCGTCCTTTTCATGGGCGACAACGGCGGCGCCATCCTCCGCGGCAAAGGCACACTTTACGAATACGGCCTCAACGTCCCCCTCCTCATTCGCTGGCCCGGTGTGGTAAAACCCGGTGTCTCGGATACGCTCATCTCCGGCGAGGACATCGCGCCCACGTTCCTCGAAATCACCGGCCAGAAAATCCCAGCCGAAGTCACCGGGAAATCCTTCGCCCCACTGCTCAGGGGGGAGCCATACACGGAGCGCGAGCATGTCTTCGGCGAGCGCGGCCCCCACGTCGGCCTCCCCTACGGCTCCTCTTCCTTCGACCAGTCCCGCACCATTATAGGGAAACGCCACAAGATCATCTACAACACCATCCCCTCCATCCCCTACGTCCCCGTCGATTTCCAAGGCCTTCCCGCCTGGAAAGTCATCAACACCGCCGCAAAAACCGGCTCCCTCGAAGAGCCCTTCCAAACCATCTACAATCCCGAGAAACGCCCCGTCTTTGAGATGTATGATCTGAAAAACGATCCCGCAGAGCTAAAGAACATCTTCTGGGTGAAAGCCCACGAAAAAATCCGCGACAAAATGCTCTTCCAACTGACCGAATGGATGATCCTCGAAAAAGATCACCTGCCACTCCCGCTACTCAAATGACAAAACCAACCCTTGTCGCCGCCGTCTGGCTGCTTACCCATTCCTTCACCCACGCCATCGGCTTCGCCAACGGAGTGAAAATCGGGGAAGTCACCGAAGATTCCGCAGTCGTCTGGATCCGCCTTACGGAAAACAACGAAGCCGGAAACAAATCGGCGGAGTGGAAACGGGGCGCTCCGAACTGGACCGTTCCCGGCCTCGTTGGAGAGATCCGTTTTTCCTACTGGAAGGACGGAGTGAAAACCAAGGCAACGGAAACCAAGTGGGCTGCCGTCGATGAAAAATCGGATTTCTGCCATCAGACAAAGCTCACCGGACTCACTCCCGCGACCACTTATAAGTATGAAGTGCAGGCCAAGGCTCCCGGCGCCGAAGCCAATTATTTGGGAAGTTTCACCACCGCCCCCACCCCGGAAACAACTGCCCCCATCCTCTTCACCGTCTCCACCTGCCAGGAATTCGAACTCCGCAACGACCCGGAAAACGGCCACAAGATCTACCGCTCCATGCTGCGGATGAATCCCGACTTTTTCGTCCAGACCGGGGATACCCTCTACTACGACCGCAAGGAACCGCTCGCGAAAAACATGACCCTTGCCCGCTACCGCTGGGGCAGGATGTATTCGCTCCCTTTCCAGAAATCCCTCCACCGGGAAATCCCCACCTACTGGATGCACGACGACCACGATCTCCTCAAGGACGACGCATACCCCGGCCAATCGTACGGCGATCTCACCTGGGAGCAGGGTCTGAAAATCTGGAAAGAACAGATCCCGCAATCCGAAAAACCCTACCGCACCTTCCGCTGGGGGAAAGACCTCCAGATCTGGCTCCCGGAGGGCCGCGAATTCCGCTCGCCCAACAAAATGAAAGACGGCCCGGAGAAATCCATTTTAGGTAAAGAGCAATGGGCGTGGCTGGAGGAAACCATGAAAGCCTCCGACGCCACATTCAAACTCTACATCTCCGCCACCCCTGTCGTCGGCCCGGATCGTGACGGGAAGAATGACAACCACGCGAACGAAGGCTTCCATCACGAAGGCGAACGCCTCCGGAAATTTCTCAAAGCCATCCCCGGCTGCTTCGTCATCAACGGCGACCGCCACTGGCAATACCATTCCGTCGATTCCGAAACCGGCCTCAACGAATTCGGCTGCGGCCCCGCATCCGACTCCCACGCGCAGGGCTGGAACCAAAAAGACAAACGCCCCGAGCACGAGTTCCTCCGGGTCAAAGGCGGCTTCGCATCAATCAAGGTCGATGGCAAAAAGGCCACCTTCACACACCACGACGTGGACGGAAAGCCCGTCTATGAAGCCGTGATGGAGCACTGACTTCAGGCAGCGCGAGGATGGCTCACACGCGGCGGCGTATCGAAAGAAGCGATATGGCACTGATGGTAAGCAGCAGGGTGGAGGACGGCTCCGGGACAAACGGGGTTACGTCTGCAAAGGATTCTCCGAAACGAATTTCATCGAAACCTGTGGTTCCGTTCGCATCGTCCCCGCTGTCGAGGACGATTCCCTGCACTCTCCAGGAACCGTTGTCAAAGACGGCGAAGTTGTGGCCGCTGCTGCTTACCGCCGGATCATCATAAACGTAGTCCGGTGTGGCCATCTCTCCCGCCGCCCCAAGGGTCGGGTTCACCCAGATCTCAATGTTGTCATTTTCCGTATCCACATCTGAAAACTTCGCGACCAGGAAGTAGGTTCCCGGGGAATACGACGCAGTGGAAACGCCAACGTCCCTGTCATCAATTGACTTGTTGATGTTGCCCGCTGCCACAAGGTTTCCTGCTGCATTGAAACCGAACTGGAAAGGACGGGTAGCGCTGGTAGTGGTCCCGGATGTCGAGGCCAAGCCCACAAGGGCGTGGTTCGTGCCATCAATGGTGAGAAGGGCACTGGCGTAGAAAAAATCATTTCCCGGCCGGAGTCCCGTTGCGTAGGAGCGCTCCAATGAAACCTGGGGGTTGGCGGCATCCGTAGTGGTGAAAAACGCCTGTCCGGAAGTTGTCATTAGCGAGCTTCCGGCTCCGTCCGTATATCCGGTCTGGCCGGTGGAGGCACGGTAGTAGGCGGTGGCCGCAGAGTTATCGGTATTGCTCCAGTAGTCCGTCCCACCACCGGGGTCTGTTCCATTTATCGTCGGATTCGCCCAGTTTGAGGTAAAGCCCAACCCGCTGCCCGCACCTTGGGAACGGAGATCGTCGGTGGAGAAATCAGCTCCGGTGCCGCTTGCCCCGGTATTGAATTGCGAGGAGTCGAAGCCTTCGTAGGCGAGCAATGCCGCGTGGGAGGATGCAGGCAAGCCGAAGCATGCCAATGTGATGCTGCAAAGTTGAATCGGGGTTTTCATTTCCAGCCAGAATTCCACACTGAAATTTCCAGTCAAGAACCTTTCCCGAAACATTTATTCCCTGTTGTCCGGTGGCTTGGCCCACGCCATCCGCTTCGCAAAATCCGCCTGGAACTCCGGACGCCAGCGGCTGACGGTGGTGCGGGGATCGAAATCCTTTTTCGCAGGGACATCGCGGAACCAGCCGTCCTCCTCCCGCTGGAATTCCCCTCCCCAGCCGGGTTTTGTGGGATCGGAAGGATCGTTCCCACCTTGCGGGAGGAAGAAAAACCAGGAGGGGGTATCGCCTTCTTTCATACACCCGTGTGGATTCGGGGAAGTCCATGTTTTGACCGGGTAGAGGGAACCTAGCGGACTGCTGCTGCGGACATGTCTCTCAATCCAGGCACGGCTGGTGAGATCGGTATCCCCGGTGAGATACATGCCGCGGAAGACTCCCGTGCGTTTGTCCGCACCCTCACGCGCCTTGTTAAGAATATAGAACATCCCGGGGAATTCCCTACCCATCCAGTCCGCGATGCCGTCCTGATCCGCGATGTCATAGACCCGGAATTTCCCGGTGAATGCGGCAAAGCCATCCGCTCCACGCTCCGAGCGCACTTTCCACAGAGCCTGTGCGAGATCCGTCTGCCCTCCCCAGACCGTGATGTTGAGCGGATCTTCCGGGCTACCCGCATCCACCCGTTCTATCAGAAACCGGGAGCCTTCCGTATCGTGGCCTTCACCTATGTATTTCCGCCCGCGTTGGGGGTTTCCAGAACGGATGCAGCCCAGCAAAGCCTCCGCTTCCGGCCAGCCGGTCGCGTGCTTTTTCAGGCTCGGCAGCACCCCGCCGTATGCCTCTATCGTTTTGACTATCAGGTCGGGGCGGGTGATTGCTTTTTTCAGCTCTCCGGGTGTTCCGGAAGCGCTGGCGACAAAAGCTTCGATGCGGAACTCGTTCGCGTGAACCATCAGCCGGACAAGCGATTGCTGGTCATCGGGATCGCCGCCGATATCGGTGAGCACGGCCAGGCGTGGCTTTTCCGCAGCGGAGACGGGAAGCAAAGCAAAGACGAAAAGCATGTACAAAATACGGGAGATCATTTCGGGACGGGATCATCCGGGATTGCGGGACGGTGGCAATGTGGAAAAACGGGAAGGTGCCCGAAGATCGCCGCCACGCCGGGTTTCTCCCGCCTTCCCAAATCCAATTTTACAAGTGCGCTTTCCGGGGTAACTTCCGGGTATGAAAGAATATGACATCTCCCTGTCCTCCGTTAGCGCCGTCGCTCTCAGCCTTCTCTCCGGGGTAATCCTGGTCGCTCCGGGAACCGTTTCCGCCGGGCCTACGAACACCGATACCGATGCCGATTCGCAGGGAAAAAGCTATCTCCCCGCTGACGATACGGTGCCCGCCGGGAAAGGCGCGGAACCTGTCGGCAAAGACACGAAACCCGCCGGAGCGGGCGACGCACCCGCCGGACAGGGCGCCGAACCTGTCGGCAAAGACACCGAACCCGCGGGCACCGGTGACGCTCCCGCCGGACAAGGCGCCGAACCGGTTGGGAAAGATACCGAGCCTGCCGGAACTGGGGACAAACCCGCCGGCCAGGACGCGGAGCCCGTCGGCAAAGACACCAAGCCTGCCGGAACTGGCGACAAGCCCGCCGGACAGGACGCGGAGCCTGTCGGAAAGGACACCGCGCCTGCCGATGATACGGAACCCGCCGGCAAGGATGCGGAGCCGATCAAGAGGTAGAACGCCGGGGGCGTGAGGGAATAGGTAGAAGCGCGCATCCTGCCGTCAGCGACGAATCCAGCACGCTTCACCAGTCCTCCGCTAGCGGCAGGATGCGCGCTTCGCCTAATTTAAGTCCGGACACGCCGGAAGTGTTTGTAAAGCATTCCTTAACCGCCTATTCCACCGGGACGAGCTTCCATTTCTGTGAATTCCATTCCGGTTCAAGCGGGGCACTGCGGATATTGGTTTCCTTCTCCGCGCTATCGTTCACATCGCGCCCGGAGAGGAAGAGATCTCCCCAGAGGCACTTGATGCGGAAACTGTCTTCAGGCGTGCGGAGAAACTGGAATTTCTGGGAACCCCACTCCGGCTCATCCTGGGCGGTCTGGACAGGAAGCCACGGGGCATCGTCTTTGAAATCGCCCTGGAGAAACTGGTCGCCGCGTGCGCTTTTGAGCCGGTAGATGTTCCCGTCGATGCGGTCGAGGTGCCAGACGGTATTCGTGTCATCCGCTTCGGCCACCATGGCCACTGGTTTCCACCGGCCTCCAGCGGCGAGGTAACCATCCCCCCAGACACACTGGATGCGGTAAGCTCCGGACTCGGCGCACTGCGGGCCTTTTCAAAATCCAAGCCATACTCGTGGAGGGCGGCTTCGAATGCTGAGTCAAAACGGATGGCCCCGTGATCCCAGCCTTTCTTCCCCTGGTTCCGGTATTGGGCGAAGGGCCCCAGCCTATCCAGGAGAGCGACTGGTCTTCCGCGCGCATGACATTGCTCATGGCGAGATCCCAACGGATGGGCGGATCGTTGTTGTTGGTGAGGCTGTTGAACTCCGTGCAGATCATCGGGTAGCCGAGGGCACGGAGCTTTTTCGCGTGATCGAACTGGACTGGGTTGGACGGGTTGGAATCATAGCAGTGGAAGCCGACGGACGCGTTTCCATAGCTGATGCCCTCGCTGGCTTTCGCGAGATTTTCCTCGGTGAACTGGGTGGCGGCAACGTGTGAGAAAACGATGAGGTGGGTGTCCGGGGCGAGCTTGCGGACGTGCTGGTAAATCCCACTCATGGTGGCGAGCGAGGATTTCGGCTCGGGTTCGTTCAACAGCTCGAAAATGACGTGGTGGCTGCCCGGTAGCGGGGTGCGAGAATATCCCAGGCGGCTTTCGCCTTGGCGGCATCCACTACTGTCATCCACTGGATATGGAAATTCACGATGGCGTAGATGCCCGCCTCGGCCGACCACTCCACGTATTTATCAAGCGCCCAGAGAAGCTCGGAGCGGTGGTGCTCGTTGCCCACGATGTCGTATTCCCATTTCCCTATCCAGGGGCAGAGGCGGACACAGTTGAGTTCGCGCTCCGCGAAGATGCTGAGGAAATATTCGTGATAGAGTTTCTCGTTTTCCCGCATGTCTTGCACCCCGTGGACACTCAGGAAACAGGCGGCACCACGGAGCAGTTTCCCGGAAGGGGTGGTGACCGTGTGGTCTTTGACGATGACGCGTTCCAGCTGTTCCGACCCTGCATGTGAAGTGGGTGGCAAGGGCTGCGAAACCAAGCAGCGCGGCGAGGATGCGGGAGGAAAATTTCACCACGTAGTATTTCCAACCGGGAATCCCCATGTCAATCGGAACCGGGGGAGGGCATGGAACCGCGATTTCGAAATCGCGTCTGCAACAGCAACGGAAGTCTCGGACGGTGCGCCGGACAGGTCGCGATTTCTAAATCGCGGTTCCTCTCAGGCCTGCACCAATGCTTGGTCGAAATCTTTCCAGACCGGATCAATGTTCTGCGCTTTTAGCATTTCCGCGATCTGGGCCGGGCTGCGGGTATCGTGGATCTGGAACTGCTCGGTGGCCTTTTCCTTACCGGATTTTTCGGAAATCTCCACACGTCTCCCCTTGACGGTGAGGTGGAGATCGTCGGAACCGGCTCCGGTGTAGCCGCCGGGTTCGGTGCGGGCACCGGCGGACATGTGGGTGATGCCGAGGGAGGCCATGGCATCGCGGAGAGGTGCCGGCTCGCGGGTGGAGAGGACGATGGCTACCTGCGGGAAAACGATTCGGAAGGCGGTGACCAATCGAAGCAGTGCGGCATCGGGAAGGTAGCGGTTCGGATCCGGCTCGTATTGGTAGTTCCCGGCGTATGGGCGCATCCGTGGGAAGGCGACGCTGAACTGGGCTTTCCAGCAATGGCGGTAAAGATACTCAAGATGCGCGGCCAGGGAGATGGCCTCGTGTTTCCAATCCGCCAGACCAAACAGCGCACCGATGCCTATGCGGCGGAAGCCTCCGGCGTAAGCGCGCTCCGGGCAGTCCAGCCGCCAGTCGAATTTCTTCTTGGGCCGGCGGTGTGGAGGGTCTCGTAGGTTTCGCGGTGGTAGGTTTCCTGATAGACGATGAGGCCTTCCGCGCCGTGATCCACGATCTCCGCATACTGGTCGTCCTCCATGGGGCCTACTTCCAGGGCGAGGGTAGGAAAAAGCGGGATGAGGGCGTCCAGGCATTTCTGGAGGTAGCCCTCGGAGACGAACTTCGGATGCTCCCCCGCGACGAGCAGGAGATTGCGGAAACCCTGGGCGTGGAGGTGCTTCGCCTCGGTGACCACCTGATCTACGGTAAGCGTAGTCCGCAGGATGGCGGCATCGCGGGAGAAGCCGCAGTAGGAGCAGTTGTTCACGCACTCGTTGGAGACGTAGAGCGGGGCAAAGAGGCGCATGGTCTTGCCGAAATTCCGCCGTGTCACCTGCTGGCTTTTCCGAGCAAGCGTCTCCAGGGAAACGTCTCCATCAAGCAAGGCCGTGAACCGCCGCATGAGCGGCGTCGGGTTGGCGAGGAGGGATGGATATTCAGCGGAAAACGGCATGGCGGGACACTGGTATATCCCGGCGGGAACGTCCAACACGGATCGCGGCGGATCGGTATTTCAAAGCTGATCCCTTGTCCTGCCGGGTTTGATTACAAGAAATAGACCCAGGCAAATAGCTACAACAGCGTATCCCTGGGGGCTGTGGCGGGAGTATGAACCTGAAGCTCCAAACAGAATCAATATTCCAAGCCCCAATAGGATCGCCACCGCACCGACAATCCGAGGGAGCGTGTGGGTGCCGTGCTGCGGAAGCATTCCCCTCATCAGCTTCCCCTTTTCGATAGCGTTCTGAATTTCGAGAAAATCCAATACATCTTTCATTCGCGCCTCTTCGAGTTTCCCTATGATTTCCTTTTTGGTGAAACCTTTGATCGTGAGATCCCTGACGAACTCATGCGCATCAAGCGGGCTGATTGGGGTAACGGTCTCCATTATCCTGGAGGAATGATCCGACGAAACTGTGACTTTGAAAATATTTAATATGCAATGATTTTCAAGAAGAGCGGAAAACCGTAGGATTTATCCGTCGTTCCTCGGTCTTGCGATTTCGATGTGGAGGAGCTTTTGGTAACGAGTGAAATCCTTGTCTTTCGACAGGATGGGCATTTTCCAGAGCACCGAACACGCGCAGATGATGAAGTCGTTGTTGGAACCCTGGATCCCCTTACTTCTGCAAAGGTTGAAGAAGCGGGCCGCGGTTACAAACACCTCCTCATCGAGAGGCTCGTCGGGAAAGGCTTCAAGCTTCGCAGCGAGATTGCTGAACATCTTCTCACTTTTGATTCCGCAGAGGATCTCCATCCGGATGCAGCCTATCATCTGGATCCGTCCCTCCTGGATTAGGTTGGCAAGTTCATCGACATACCCGGATTTCGCACCGGATTTCCGGAATGCCTCCGACCAGACATCGGTATCGACGATCACCCTCACCGGACTTTCCTTTGTTCCTTGTAGTGGAATTTCTCGTCGAAATCGACCTTGCCGAACATCGCGGTGATTTTGAGTTGCTCACGGCGCTGGACATATTCCGCAAGCGCCTCGTTCACAGCTTCCTTCTTTGTCCGCATGCCTCCCAGTTTCATCGCCTTTGTGAGGTGCGTTTCGTTTAGCTCGATGTTGGTTGCCATGTGCGGAGGCTCGCACATAGGGACGTGCAGGTCAAATTGGATTCGCCGCAGGCTTTGGACTTCGTGAAAACGATGCGCCATTCGCTATTGCGGAAGCGCGGGCAGGCATGAATTATCCGCGCGTGGCGGTTTTCCTGGCGATAGAAAGTTCCTGTGACGAGACGGCGGTATCCATCCTCCGGGGCGAGGCTGGCGGGCGCACGGAAGTGCTGGCCTCGGAGGTGGCATCACAGATAGAGGAACACCGGGAGCATGGCGGGGTGGTGCCGGAGCTGGCTTCACGCAGCCATTCGCTCTGCCTTTCCGGACTGGTGGAGGAAGCGCTGGAAACGGCCGGGGTGGGGATCGCGGAGATCGATGTTTTTGGCGCGACGATGGGGCCGGGGCTGGCGTCCTCACTGCTTGTGGGAAGCACGGCAGCGAAGGCGATGTCCTGCGTTTCCGGGAAACCTTTCGTGGGAGTAAACCATCTGGAAGGGCATCTGCTTTCCCCTTTCATGGACAGGACGGAAGTGCCGCGCCATGTCGGATTGGTCGTTTCCGGAGGACACACCCTGCTAATGAAAGTAGGCGGGGCGGGAGACTACGAACGCATGGGCACCACCCGCGACGATGCGGCGGGAGAAGCTTTCGACAAGGTTGGGAAAATGCTCGGCCTCCCGTACCCCGGTGGTCCGGAAATCGAAAGAGTGGCGAAAGATGGTAACCCGAAAGCCTTCACCTTCCCGCGCTCCATGATGGGTGGCGTGGAGCTGGACTTTTCCTTCTCCGGGCTGAAAACCGCAGTGCTATACACCCTTCAAAAAAACGAGAACATCTCTATCCCGGACGTCGCCGCATCATTCCAGGTAGCGGTGATAGAGGTATTGGTGGAGAAAACCATTCGCGCGGCGAAGGCAGCCCGGGTGGATCTGATCGGGCTTTCCGGTGGGGTCAGCCTGAACGGAGCCGTCCGCCAGGCATTCACCGACCGCTGCGAAAAAGAAGGTTTCGAGCTGGCAATAGCGGAAGCCGGTGTCTGCACGGACAACGCCGCGATGATCGCCTTCGCCGGGATGCTCAGATTTTTCGCCGGAAAAACCGACGGGCTGGATGGCGATATCAACCCCAACCTCACGCTCTGAGCTTTTCGCTCGCAGTCCCAGGCCGGCACGTCCAGATTCCGCACAGATGAAATACAGGGCACTGGTTTTTGATTTCGACGGGACGATCGCCGATACCCTCGCGGAGACGTGGAGCATCTTCAACGAAATCGCCCCGGATTACGGCATCCGCCAGGTCGGGGAGCACGAAATCCAAGGCCTTCGCCACCTTTCCCTAAAACAGATCCTCTCCGAGCTGGGCATCCCCAAGCGCAAAGTCCCTTCCCTCATCGCCCGGGGATCCGGAATGATGCGGGCGAACATCGACCGCCTCCAGCTCATAGCGGGCATGCGTGAAGCCCTCACGGAAATGCGCGGGCACGTGGAGAGCTTCGGCATCCTTACGTCCAACTCCACGGCCAACGTCGATGTTTTCCTTAGAAACCACGGCCTGCGCGACCAGTTCGAATTCGTCTCCTCCACCTCCAAGCTCACCGGAAAAGCCCGCCACCTCCGCGCCATCCGCAAGACCTTTTCCCTGAAACACGACGAAATGCTCTACATCGGCGACGAACTCCGTGACGTGAAAGCCGCCCAGAAAGCCAGGATTCCGCACGCCGCCGTCACCTGGGGATTCAACTCCCGCGAATCCCTCCTGAAATCCAAGCCGACCCATCTTTTCGACAAGCCCGGGGAATTTCTCAAGCTGCTGGGCTGATCGCGCAGGCAGTTGACAGACAGCCCCCCGGTTCGACAGGGTTCCGGCATGTCAGAAGAGAAACAGGTCGAAAGAGTGGAAGTGACCGATCAGATCGAGAAAACCCACACCGAGACCGTCGTCACGGATCCCCCGACCGAATCCCCTGCGGAAGAAACCGAAGGGGAAAAACCCAAGGCATCCGGCCTCATGAATCCGGTGGTCTTCCTCCTCTTCATGATCTTCGCCATGGTCGTAATCCTGGTGGTGGTGAACATGCGGGATTCCGGTGAAGGATCAGGAAACGGCGAAAACCAGGCGGACGATCCTGCGGTCGCCGCCCTGAAAGCCGACGTAAAAGCCGGCGAAATGGAACTCAACCGCCAGCGCATGGCAATGGGTCTGCCGCCTTTGGAAAACGGCAACGAACCCATAGACGAGATCGCCGGCCGTCTGAAAAATGACGCCGACACCCTCGTCGCCCTCGCAGGCCGGTTCCAGCAGATGCTTGGGGAAAAGGACGCTGAAATCTCCGCCCGCAGTGCGGAACTCCTCCGCTCCGAACAAGTCCGCCAGGATCTGATGACGGAAAACGCACGCCTCAATTCCGAATACCAGCGCGCCCTCATCGGCGGCTCGGAAGCGGAGAGCCTCAAAAAACTCCTCGCGGACAGCCAGGCCACACGCGACGCGCTTTCCCAGGAACTCGCGGAAGTCCGCGCCCAGCTTGTGGAAATGAGCGATGCAGTCAGCGGCGCCGAATTCTCCGATCTCCAGCGCCGCTTCGACGAAACCCTCCGCTCCAAAGACTTTTTTGAAAACCGCGTCCGCGAACTCGAAGCCGAGCTGGGCAAGATGAGGCTTTTCGCCAAATCCGAGGACGAACTCCTCCCCGCAGCCGTCGAGCTTTTCCGCCGTCTCCGGCTGCTGGAGGGGCAGAAGGACTCCGATCTTACCACGGAATACAGCAAGCTGGGCGTGGAGCTGGGTGCCAACGTCCTCCACACCCTGGATTTCCAAACAGGCTCCAGCGAGCTTTCCGAAGCGGATATGGCGCAACTCCAGCACATCGCCCAGGACGACGTCCCTGACGGCGATCTCACGCTCATCGTCGGCTACGCATCGAAAACCGGCGACACCACCGCCAACGAGAAACTCTCCTCCGACCGCGCAACCGCAGCCGCCGAATATTTCGCCCAAACCAAACGCGCCGGGCAGCTCGTCCAGGCCGTATATCTGGGCCAGACCAACCGCTTCAGCAGCGCCCGCCCGGAGCGCAACCAGATCTGCGAAGTCTGGAGAATCAGGGCAAAGTGATTCCAAAACGGGCAGCTTAACTGCACGTTCCGCAAATCCCGCGCATCATCCAAGACCCCATGCGGAGCGGTTTTCGGACATAGGTGCCATGTTCCCCGCGTGTCCGCACCCATGCAGAAGAACAAACGTCCGAATCTCGTCTCCCTGACGAGCATTAACGCGGACGGCTCCCACAACGTCCTCCATCCGGCGGATGTGAAAGGGAAGTTCACCTTCTTCCGCAGGATTTTCGGAATCCTTCTGATCGCCGTATATGTGCTGATGCCGTGGATCCCGATCAACGGGGCGCCCGCTCTGTTTTTCGATGTGGAAAACCGCCGCTTCCACATGTTCGGGCTGACCCTGCTCACCCAGGATCTGTGGGTGTTCTTTTTCGTGATCAGCGGGCTGGGCTTCGTGCTGTTTTTCATCACCGCCCTTCTCGGCCGGCTCTGGTGCGGCTGGGCCTGCCCCTACACCGTTTTCCTGGAACACGTCTTCCGCCGTATCGAGCGCTGGATCGATGGCGACGCCACCGCACGCCGCAAGCTCGACCGCGCCCCTTCGAGCACCCGGAAAACCATCCGCCGCGCCGTCAAATACACCCTCTATCTCCTCGCCTCAACCGCCATCGCCCATGTGTTTATCAGCTACTTCGTCTCCCTGCCCCGCCTGTACCAATTCATGCGGGAAGGCCCCCTCCAGCACGGAGCCACCTTCACCATCATCATCGCCCTCACCGCCACCCTCTACTTCTGCTTCGCATGGTTCCGCGAGCAGTTCTGTATCATCCTCTGCCCATACGGCCGCATCCAGTCCGCGCTGACGGATGATGAAACCGTCGTCATCGGATACGATCCCGTGCGCGGGGAGCCACGCGGAAAAGCCACCAATCCGGACGCCGGGGATTGCATCGACTGCACCCGCTGCGTGCAGGTCTGCCCGACCGGAATCGACATCCGCAACGGCCTGCAAATGGAGTGCATAGGCTGCGCGGCCTGCATTGATGCCTGCAACGACATCATGCGGAAAGTCAAACGCCCGGAAGGACTCATCCGCTACGATTCCACCAAAGGCCTCGAAGGAAAAAAACGCCACATCCTCCGCCCCCGCATCTGGCTGTATGCCGCGATGGGCTTGCTCGGTATGATCGCGCTCGGCTTCACCGCGTTTTACAAGGCCAAGCCCGTGCAGGCCGAAGTTTCGCGCATGCGCGGCGCACCGTTTTTCGTCGA
This sequence comes from uncultured Verrucomicrobiae bacterium, assembly GCA_963793435.1. Classification (GTDB taxonomy): domain Bacteria; phylum Verrucomicrobiota; class Verrucomicrobiia; order Verrucomicrobiales; family Akkermansiaceae; genus Luteolibacter. The sequence goes on from CAWCAA010000001.1 coordinate 664,629, forward strand.
TCCCACCGTCGTGCGGAACCACTACCAGCTCCGCCTCCAGAACAAACGGAACCAGCCGGTCACCTTCACCGTATCCTTGGAAAATCCTCCCGCCGGATTCACGATCAGCGGCCAGGGGGAACCGCTCACCCTCTCCGCATTGGACGAGGCCAGCAGCCCCATGGTAATCATCAACGACAGGGAAAACTATACCGGCCCGACCGAACTCACCCTGAAAATCGAAGCCCGGCCGGGCAACGCCACCATCCGCCAGAAACTCAAATTCCTCGGCCCCAACCCCAACCAACTGAAAAAACAATGAACACCAGAAACCATCCGCCCCTGGCTCTACGTCACCGGAGCCTTCCTCCTGCTAATCGCCGCATGGAGCAGCCTCATTTTCATCGCCACAAAACACGCCCCCCAGAGCGTGCCGCTTCAAACTTTAAACTCTAAACTTTAAATTCCAATTTAGGAGAAGACCTCCGCAAAACAGCCTCTTCCTTGAGGTTTAAAGTTTAAAATTTAGAGTTTTGGATCCCGTCCACACCACCCTCGGAGCACTTGTCGCCGGTCTCGTGACCAGCGTGCATTGCGTGGGAATGTGCGGCCCCATCGCTTGCGGACTGGCAGCCATGCCGTCATCGGAAACGGAGCGGCTCACCGCCATGACCGCCTACCACGGCACCAGGCTCACCGCATACGCCGTCATCGGAGCCATCTGTGGAGCCATAGGAAAACAGCCGCTCCAATGGTTTTTCGATTCCCCGGCAGTGCTGCTGCCGTGGATTCTTGTCGGGATCTTTCTCATCTTCGGATTCGGTCTTGAGAAAAAAATGCCGCGACCGCCAGCGCTGATGAAATGGACGGCGAAAATGCGTTTCCGGCTCGGCAGGCTCTCACCGATACGTGGCGGATTCGCCCTCGGCGCGCTGACCCCGCTGCTACCCTGCGGCCCTCTCTATCTCCTCTTCGGTGCGGCTCTTCTCAGCGGATCAGCCCTTCGCGGGGCGGAGTTTGCACTGGCCTTCGGCCTCGGCACGGTGCCCCTCCTCTGGCTCGCCCAGCAGCAACTCAAGCACCTCCAAAAACGCGTCAAACCAACCACCCTCGTCCGCGTCCAGCGCTCCCTCGCCATCGCCGCCGCACTCATCATGGCCTTCCGCCTCTGGGGAACCGTCCCATCCGTGGCAACCAGAACCGCAGATGAGAAGCAAATGGATCTTCCTTCATGCTGCCATTAAGGGAACCGCGAATGGACGCGAATAAACGCCAATCCGATCCTATGGGAACCTTCCCGAGTTATGGCATCCGCCCTGCCGCAGGCACCACGGATTGCGTGCAGCCTGCTGCGAGCCGACGGCATCGGCACGGAGCGCTGCCTTTAGGCGGCGTGTCTCCTGCAGACCCAAATCATTCCTCTGGTTGCCCCGTAGCAGCAGGCTGCGTGACGGACAGCGGCAGCAGGCTGCCGACAGTCACAGGTCTTCGACTTTTCTCGGCATCGCGTTTTACGAGTCGGGATTCCAATCGGATATTAAGGTCTTTCTTGAGGTTTAGAGTTTAAAATTTAAAGTTTTGCCCGCCTGCGAACATTGCGCGACCCCGTTTTCCGCCGCCAGCGAACTGGAGAAATTCTGCTGCCGCGGCTGCGAGTTCGTCCACGACCTCATCCACGAGGAAGGCCTCGACCGCTTCTATGATCTGAAAGGAAAAACCTCCGTCCGCCCCGTCCGCAGCCTCCCCTTCGAGTCCAGGGATTTCGCATGGCTGGAGGAGATAAAAACCAACACCGAGTGTGCCACCGAAAAGGGCGAAACGGTCGGGGCGGACTTCTCACTGGAGGGACTTTCCTGTGTCGGCTGCGTGTGGCTTGTGGAAAACATCTTCCAACGCCAACCCGGTGCCATGGAGGCTAACGCCCATCCCGCCACCGGACTTCTCCGCTTGCGCTGGACGGCGGGAGAGACGGATCTAACAGCCTTCGCCGATGAAATCGCCTCCTTCGGATACGCACTCACCCCACGCAAAGCCGGCATGCACCACAGCGAAGCCCGCCAACTCGCCGCCAAGCTCGGCCTCTGCGGAGCCTTCGCGATGAATGCGATGGTCTTCACCCTTCCCCGCTATCTCGGCATGCCGGGGGACTTCGCGTTCGCCAACATTTTCCAACTCGTCACCTTCCTCTCCGCCACCCTGGCCATGCTCACCGGCGGCTCCTATTTCATCAAACGAGCGTGGTTCGCCACCCGCGCGAGAACTCCACACATCGATCTTCCCATCGCCCTTGGCATCATCTTCGCCTTCCTGGGATCGCTGGTTGGCTGGGCTTTGAAAATCGAGGGCCTTATGTATTTCGATTTCGTCGCCACCTTCATCTTCCTCATGCTGGGAGGCCGCTACCTCCAGCTCGCCGCAGTCGAAAAAAACCGCAACCGCCTCCAGCGCCGCCGTCCCGTCCCGGAAACAATGGCCTCCCCGGATCGCCCGGATCGCGTCCCACTTTCCGAAATCATTCCCGGCCTGCGGGTGGAAATCCAGCCCGGGCAATCCATCCCCGTCGCCGCCACATTGGATTCCGAAGCGGCGGAGTTTTCCTTGGAATGGATCAACGGAGAGGCGGATCCCGTCACCTTCCACGCAGGCCGCGCATTGCCTGCCGGAGCCATCCACCTCGGAAGCTCGCCGGCCACCGTCACCGCATCGGAAACATGGGACGATTCCCTGCTCGCCCGGCTGACCTCCACCGACCGCACGGTTGCGCGCATCCCGGCATTGGAAAAACTCCTCAAAGTCTATCTCTTCGCCATCATTCTCATTGGCCTCGCAGCCTTTGCTGTTTGGTATTTCACGGCGGGATTCGCACCCGCCCTGCAGGTGATGATTTCCGTCTTCGTAGTCTCCTGCCCCTGCGCACTCGGGGTAGCCCTGCCGTTGGCGGACGAACTCGCCGGCTCACGGATGGAACGCGCCGGGGTCTTCATCCGCGAAGCATTGCTATGGTCGCGGCTGCGGACGGTGAAAAAAATCATTTTTGATAAAACCGGCACCCTCACCCTGGAGCGTCCCGTTCTCGCGAACCCGGAAGCAATCACCTCCCTCACCCCCGAAGCCCGTTCCGCTCTTGCCCGACTCACCAGCGGCTCCGTCCATCCCGTTTCCCGCAGCCTTCTCGAAAGCCTCGGAACCACAGGCCAGCGGCTTCTGCGCGAACTCCCCGAAGCCACCGTCACCGACGTCCCCGGCATGGGCAGGCATTTTGAAAACCTCTCCGGGAAATGGTCTCTCGGCAGACCCGGCTGGATCACAAAAACAACAGATGGTTCGGTCTTAAAGGCCAACGGCCAGATCTATCGCAGCCTGAGGCATCCCCCCAGGATATTGTCCTCTGCGTTTCCAAGCCCAGAAGGGGCGACCTATGCTGCTATCAACCAGCAGTTTTGTGTCGCCCCTTCAGGGCTGAAAATCCTTGGGGATACGGATCGCGGGGCGATGCCCCAGGCTGCGATGGAATGCACCTTTGGTGCGGAAGACCTGGATTCAGTGGATGGATTGGGTTTCACTAAACCTGATGCAAGACAGTTTAGCCACGACGCGGAACTCTGCCTCAACGACGAACCCATCGCCTGCTTCCGCTTCGAGGAATCCCTCCGTCCCGATGCCATGGCCGCACTGAGCGCGTTGAGAAAGCAAAACCACCGTCTCGTCATCCTTTCTGGAGACAGGCCTGAGAAAGTCTCGGCAGCGGCGGAGTTGCTCGGCATCGCACCGGAAGACGCCCACGCCTCCCTCCAGCCCGCTGAAAAGGAAGCCCTTGTCCGCGAACTTGATGACAGCGACACCCTATACCTCGGGGACGGAGCAAACGATTCCCTCGCCTTCAACGCCGCCTGGACTACGGGAACTCCAGTAGTTGACCGCAGCCTGTTGGAAGCAAAATCCGATTTCTATTTCCTCGGCCAAGGACTGCGCTTCCTTCCGGAAATGCTATCGCTAGCCCACCGCCGCCGTGCGGTAGTCCGCACCGCCTTCACCTTCGCCCTCATCTACAACGCCGCAGCCGTCACCGCCGCCCTTTCCGGCCACATGAACCCGCTGCTCGCCACCATCATCATGCCACTGAGTTCCGCGATCTCCCTGGGGATCGTGGCATACGGGCTGAGAGAAAAGTGGCACGTCGCCTGAAGGCAGCGCTCCGTTCCAATGCCGCCGGCTCGCAGCGGGCTGCATTGCCAAAAGCGGCAGCAGGCTGCCGACAGTCACCGGTGCCTGCGGCACTTCTTTCCAGAGAAAGAAGAACAGGCTGCTAGCAGCCTGTTCAAAACTCATCAATCTGGTATGAGCGGAAGCGGAGTTTGTTCGTCCTGAAATCGGGGAAGGATACGAAAAACTGCCGCAGATCGGGGGGGAAACTGACGAGGGTTTCGGCTGCGGTTTTCCACTCGGCGCCTTCCTGCGCCTGGAAAACCACAGGAGCCATGTTGTAATCGTTGCGCTTCTGCGGCCTTTTCAGTCCCGCGCTTTTCCCCGGTTTCAGAAGAATCCGGTGCTCCCCGATGACGACCCTGACATCCTCGGGGAAAACGCTCATGACCAAGGCACCATCCTTTGGGATTCCTTTCAGCGAAATATCCACGACCACGGTCCGGTAGGGCGGCTCCCCTTCTTTCGCCCCGGAGGGGAAACACATGACCAGTCCGTTCTTCATACCGGCGGGAACCGTCGCTATGGCAACCGCCGGTCCGGTAAGGTCTTTCGGATCATTGAAAATCACCTTCCCCTTGTTGAGGAAAACCTTCGCCGGCGGTGACGGATATGATTCCGGGAATTTTATCTCGGTGGCGGACTTGTCGGGATTGAGGACGGCCAGGCGATCGGTTCCACCCGGCACCCTCTCGAAGCAAAGTGTCCGGATTTGCACCATCGGTGCCTCCTGTGCGAAGGATTGGAGGAGCGTGGCGAGAAAGAAGAATAAGACGGGTATTTTCATCGGTCGGAAAGTTCGGGGCATTGAAACTCAGATTTCACCGGGTGACAACCAGCGCATGGAAACCAAGGCGAAACGCCGACCGAAAATCCTGTTCGCAGCGCCTACCAGATTCTCCGGCCGGGTACCTGCGCTATCCTGCGAATCGACATATTCCGGTGTCCGCTGGACGATCGCCTCACACCAGGCGCGGGCGGTTACCTTTCCGTTATTGTCGAGGGCTTCCCCATATGCCCGGATGCGGAAAGTGTCTGAGCGGACGGTCGCCGCATTTCCTAGAATCGCCAGCACATCCGCCTGCATGAGGTATCCCGGTGCTCCTTGGGCGCTGTCTCCCAGCAGGGCGTCTGGATTTTTGAATCCAAGACCGTCCGTCTCCCCGTCCGTGATTTCGATTCCTGCCGCAGCACCAACAGAGACACCCTTGTTCATCTCGGATGTGTCGATGGCGGCCTGCAACGCCCCTGCCTGGGTCTTGGCGTCGGCGGGACCGATCTGACGGTTAATGAATTCCGCCATGGAGAGGAACGGGCCGCGCGCCCTGATCTGGTTCACTATCTCGCCAGCCAAGGCGCTGAGCTGGGCTTCGGTGAGATCGATGGACCCGCGCCAGAACCCGTTTGAATCCGTCCGGTTCGGCTGGCCGTTGGGAATCCGGAAGCGGGAGAAACGCGCGCCTTTAGGATCCGAATTCGTATCAAGGTTGCTTTCGGTAAGGGTGGAAGCAGCCGACTCGGTGGTCGGGTTTACGAGAGCCATGGCATCCTTGCCGGACATGGATGCGAGGACTGCCTTCCATGCGTCCACCGAGAGGGAGTTCACGTTGAAAGCACCTTCGACAAGCTGGTGGGCAGCGGCTTCCAGATAACCATCGGCTCCTTTCAATTTCCCAGAAGCGATTGCTTTGGTCTCGCCATCGGGAAAGTACGGTTTGAGCCGTGAATCAGGAAGAGCAAGCGAATCGAAACCGAGGAATTCGTCGATGACCGTTTCCGCTGAGCGGGCACTGCCACCCGTGGCGGCGGAGGCTGTGGTCTGCATGCCGGAGTTATAGTAGCTATCGTACAAGGCCGCATTGAGCAGGAATGAATGGTCGGCGTATTTGTACTCGGCAGAACCGTCCTCGGTGACTTCGGAGGCGGTGATGAGTGGGTGCGCATAGGAATTCCCCACAGGTGCTGAGAAATGAGGGAGTTTAGTGCTCGCCGCGAGCTGGGCACTATTCAGCCCGGAAAGGCTCTGAAGCGGTGCTAGCGGGATCTCGTAGAGCGTGCCGAAATGGCGACCCCGATCGTGGGATTGCCCGCTGAGAAACCTGCCCCTGTTAGATCCCCCCTGGATGCCTATGCCCTGATCCGGGAAACGGGAGATCGCGAGTTCATGCGAATAATGGGACGGATGGCCTTTCTTGATATTCTGGGAAATCGCCACGGACGTGTGGTTCTGGAAAGCAAACGGTTTTGCCGCCCACAGCCCATCCTCGACGGGAGTGGATTTCCCTCCGGCGGTGGACTTGGCATATGCGCTGAACAGGGCGAACGGACGGGTGTTCTTGATGTTCGCGAGAGATGTCTCCGAATGGTCGAACAGCTGCATGGTTGTAAAGGTATCCGTTCCTTTGGGCCAGCGTATCGTGTTGCCGGATGCCTGCGGGTGGTCTTTGAGAAGAACGTCCGCAATGTCATCCTTGTCCTCGTATTCGAATACGAGGACGCTGCTTCTGGTGAGTTTCTTGTCCTCGAAATTCACGGTCATCTCGACGGAAAATCTCTTCTCCGGAAGTACTGTATCCGGAAGGGGCGTTGAAAGAACGTAAATTTCATCGTCCTTTTTCAGTGGAATCCCGTCCCATCTGTCGATTTCCTTGGTTCCGACTTTCTCGCGCTCATATGCCTGTGCACCGCCGGGGCAGAGGAAATCCAGATCGTAACCGACCTTGGCTCCGTTCCATCCGGGGATACCCACCGCCCTTGAGGTATCGGTGTTGGTTCCCCCCGTGCGTCCGTCCTCCAGGTTCGCGTTGCCCCAGTCCCAGAAGACTTTGTCGTCTCCAGCCCTGCGTTCGTGTTCCCAAGTGCGGCTCGGGTCGATCTTCGGGCTGTAGATCTTCACCTCTCCGGGCAGCATGGTATCGGTGAGGGTGAGGCCGAAACGTTTGCTCTTTCCTCCCGCTGTTGAGGAACCATACATAAGCGAAAACGGGACAGGGTATTTGGTTTGGGCGAGCCCGTTTTTAAAGACTTGGAATGCAAAGGGTAGATCCACGAAATCCACCCTGAGTTTTTCGAAAGTGATCGGCACGTTGTAGGGATTGTGGAGGGTGATGATGGGGGAATACACCATGTGCAGCAGGTAGTCATACGGGCTGTCGAACTTCTTTTTCGAGTCCGTCAAATCTTCCTGGAACTTGGAGTCCCACGGGCCGTGCATGCCGGGATTGCTACCGTCGGCCGCCTTGGGGGGTTCGCTAAGGTTCGAGGCGTATTTGTAAACATCCCTCGCCGCGAGCGAAAAACTCATCTGGATCTTGGCAACCGCCGGGAGAAGTACCCGCCCGGGAGGTTCGGTATTGGAAAGTTGTGCGGTTGCCGGATTCGTCCCGGAGCCACCGCTCAGGCGTCCTGTGCCCGCTACCCAACCCGGAGGAGAGCTTGCCGAGATGGTCGGGACGGATACGCCGCCGACGGATTTTTTCGAAAGCGACGGTGAGTTGAAAACACCCGCCCATCCCAGTGCACGGCTCCACCGCGGATCCGATGCGATACCGGCACCGAACGCCAGTTCGTAGATGCCCTTGTCCTGATAGTCGGCTGGCAGGGTGCCTTTGGTCTTCGCCTCCGCCAAAAGGTTCAGATCCTTTTTCAGACCGCCGTTGGCCACGTCCGCAAGAACCCCGGAGGAGCTGGTCGTGAGGTCGTGGAATTTGTTTTCCAGAACCCCGCCGCTGCGGCCATAGGCAAACTCCGCGCTGGGGATGGATACCATTTTCGCCAGCAACGCGCGGCCTTCCGCCAGACTGAGATCCACTTCCGATTCCGCGAGCTGTCCGGCTCCGTCAATCACCACCACCGCAGGGCGTTGCCCGCCACCAAGGGCTATCGAGCGGGAAGCTAGATCCGTCCGGGGTGCTTTGACACCGGAGTTCACCCGCGCCTTGATTCCCTCGTCGAGCACCGCATACGCATATTTACCGCTGGCCGGAGCACCTGCGGCAGTCGAGTTTTTCACGGTGACTTTTGCCGCGACCACCGGTTCCACTACCGGATCATTGGCATCAGGTGGACTGCTAGTGTGCGGCTTTTTTTCGGAAACCAGCTCCACCGCATCCACCCCGGGAACAAGCGGTGAGATCGCATAACTCGTTTTCTCCAGGGTCGTCTTGTCCGGCGCGGAAACCAGCCATTTTACAAACTCCTGATCCTTCGTAGTCTCGGAAAAATCAGTGGCGGAACTGGTTGGTCCGAGCTTCCGGGATTTCCACACTCCGGTAATCATTCGCTGCCCGGCATCTGGATCAGTCACTCCGCCGGGCGCAGTGATGCGCTGATCTGGCCCCGCCGCTGCCTGGAGGTCACCAATCGCTATTTTCAGAGCCAAAAGCGCATTTGCGCGGGCAACGGCGTTACTGTCGGAATTCGACGCAGTCCGCAAACTGATGGTGGAAAGCGAAAGCATGCCGAGCGCCAGAATGGAGAGAAGAACCATCAAGGTCAGTGTGACGACTAGCGCGAAACCCCGGCGGGCGCGGACGGGCGGGCTGGCATGGATGGCTTTGGTGAGGTTTTTTGGGGTTTTCATGCTGTGTCGGCTACGGAAAATTTAAAAAAAGAATCTTATCCAACGGGGATACGTCTAGGAGTTACATTGTAACTTCACTGATGTCCACTGCTAAAATCAGAACATTTATCCCGTAAACACGCGCCGTCCGCCGCATTCCCCGGCACCGCGTCCATCGAAAGTTGCTTTGCAGGATTTCCCTAGCTACCATACGCGCGATACGCCAACCACCCACTTGCGGCCTTATGACGAGCGACCCCGAACATTTCAACCACGCCCTCTACGAAAAACTCCTGGGATCGGAGCTTCTGAAGACTTACCAGGACGCATTCCGCTGCGCGACGGGTCTCCCCTTGCGCTTTCTCCCGGTGGATGCCGGGCTTTCATCCGTCTGCGAGGATTACGAAAACGGCAGCCCGTTTTGCGCAAAACTCAAGCTCTGCAGCACCGCTTGCAACGCCTGCATCGAGGTGAACTGCAAGCTCAACGAGGAAGCCAAAATCAACGGCCCGACCACCTGTCATTGCTTCTCCGGACTCTCATCGAGCGCCGTCCCCGTCAACTGCAACGGAACGATCCTGGGCATGCTGCGCACAGGGCAAATTTTCCATAAGACCCCTACGGAAAAATCCTTCGAGAATGTGGCCAGAACTTTGCTGCGCCAAGGTCTGAGCGAATCCGACGTGGAGTCATTGCGCGAGGCGTATCTCCAGACTCAGGTAGTGGAGCCGGAGCGCTACCAGAGCATGGTCACGCTGCTGACGAACTTCGCCCAGCAGCTCGGGAAGCATGCCGAAAAACTCGCCATCATAAGCGATGGCAGCGAGCCTGCCGCCGTTGCCAGAGCCAGGAAGTTCATCAACAAAACCCTCGCAGACCCGCTCCCGCTCACACTCGTGGCCCGTCATGCGGGACTCAGCGAATCCCACTTCTGCCGTGTTTTCAAAGAATCCACCGGCCTCACCCTCACCGACTACGTGAACCGCCGCCGCATTGAGTGGGCGAAAAAGGAGCTGCTCAAACCGGAAGCCCGCGTCTCGGAAATCGCCTTCCACATCGGCTACCAGTCGCTCTCCCAGTTCAACCGCAGCTTCGCCCGTTTCACCGGAAATTCCCCAACGAACTTCCGCCGCGAGGAGCTGGCGAGAGCCACGGCCGTCTGAGATACGCACACGGTATCCCACAGGGCTTCGGACGTATCGTTTGAAAAAACATGAACGCCCCATCAATACCCATCCCGTTCCTGGCATCCCTGACCACCTTGGTGATCAGCTTCACTCCATGCTCCGCCGCGCCCAGGGGGCAGATGGCCCAGCCTGATTTTCTAAAAGGAGATCCCATCCCGGAAAACGCACCGCACGACTGGGCGCTGGGAGCCACCGGCGCACGCGGCTGGATGTATAGCGATAAAATGGTCACTTCCGATGCCCGCCTGATCGCCATCACAGCCGTAGCGGAAGGGTCACCCGCAGAGGGCGTCTTGAAAACCGGAGACGTGATCCTTGGGGTAGGCGGCAAACCTTTTTCCTACGATCCCCGCACGGAAACGGGCAAAGCACTCACCGCAGCCGAGACGGAAGCCGGTCAGGGAAAATTCCAACTCACCCGCTGGCGCGCCGGAAAAAAGGAAGAAGTCGGTATCCGCATCCCGGTTCTCGGCACCTACAGCGCCACTGCCCCCTACGATTGCGCAAAATCAAAACGTATCCTTGAGCAAGGTTGTGAGGCACTGGCGAAATCCATGGAGGCACCCGGCTACCAAAAGCAAAACAACATCCCCCGCGCCCTGAATGCCCTCGCCCTCCTCGCCAGCGGCCAGCCGAAATACCTGCCGCTGGTAAAAAAGGAAGCCGAGTGGGCCTCGGAATTCAGAACCGAATCCATGGCCACTTGGTATTACGGCTACCTCATGCTCCTCATCTCCGAATACACCCTCGCCACAGGCGATGACAGCTACCTCCCCGGCCTGCGCCGCATCGCGCTGGAAGCCGCGCACGGCCAGAGCGCCGTCGGCTCATGGGGCCACAAATTCGCCGGGGACGACGGGCGGCTCGTCGGCTACGGAATGATGAATTCTCCGGGAATCCCCCTCACCACCTCCCTCGTCCTCGCCCGCGCCGCCGGCGTGAAAGACCCGGAGGTAGCCCAAGCAATCGAGCGCAGTGCCAAACTCCTGCGCTTCTACTCAGGAAAAGGAGCCATCCCCTACGGCGACCACGTCCCCTGGACCCAGACCCATGAGGACAACGGCAAATGCGGCATGGCAGCCGTCCTTTTCAACCTCCTCGGGGAAACTGAAAAAGCGGAATTCTTCTCCCGTATGGGCATCGCTTCCCACGGCTCCGAGCGTGATACCGGCCACACCGGAAACTTCTTCAACCTCCTCTGGGCCATCCCCGCAATCGCCCGGTCAGGCCCCAATGCAACCGGCGCATGGATGGACGAATTCGGCGCATGGTATTTCGATCTCGCACGGAACTGGGACGGCACTTTTGCCCACCAGGGGCCGCCACAAATGAAGGGCGACAGTTACAAAAACTGGGACGCCACCGGCGCGTATCTCCTGGCCTATGCCATGCCGCTGAAACACATTCACCTCACCGGAAAAAGCGCCGGAAACACCCCGCAACTCGATGCCGCCGAGGCGAAATCCATCGTCCTCGATGGCCGTGGCTGGAACAACAAGGATCGCAACAGCGCTTATGACAGCCTCAGCGGCGACGGGCTTTTCGAGCGACTCTCAAGCTGGTCTCCAATCGTCCGAGAACGCGCCTCCGCCGCCCTCGCACGCAGGAAGGAAGCCCCGGTTGATGCGCTGGTTCGCCTGCTCGGCGACCCTAAAATTGAAGCCCGCTACGGAGCCTGCCAGGCGCTCGCCATGCTCAAGGCAGCCGCCGCCCCCGCCGTGCCGGATTTGGAAAAAGCCCTGGGACACGAAGATCCCTGGCTCCGCATAGAGGCAGCCGAAGCCCTCGCCGCAATCGGGGATCTTGCGATGTCCACCCTTCCCCGCCTTCTGGAAATGATTGCCAAAGGCCCCACCGAAGAAGACCCCCGTGCCATGGGGCAACGTTACCTTTGCTTTGCCGTTTTCGGCCAGATGCTGAAACGCGATCTCGGCGATGTTGATCCCGATCTTCTCCGCAAAGCAGTCGCCGCCGGCCTTCAAAACCAGGACGGCCGTGCACGCGGAGCCGTAGGAGGTGTCTATGGAAAATTTTCCTACGAAGATATCAAACCGCTCCTCCCCGCCATCCACGAGGCCATCGTCACGCCCGCACCCAGCGGCATCATGTTTGATAGCAGCGTCCGCCTCGCCGGTATCGATCTCCTCGCGAAGCACCGCATCGCGGAAGGCATGCCGCTCGCTATCGATGTCATGGAAATCGAAAAATGGGGCAAGGCCGAGCGCATCAAGAGGTGCCTGAAAACGCTCGCCGCATACGGTGCCGCCGCCAAACCCATGCTACCCCGTCTGCGCCAGCTCGAAGCCGATCTCACCGCCCACCGCGAGGCGAAGAATCTCGGTAGCCAGATCAAAACCCTGGGCGAACTGATCAAAAATATCGAGAGCGGCACCGATCCCATCGAGCTCCGCAGCCTCAACTGAACTTGATCCGCCATATCGGAAAACCTGGCACGGACGCTGCTACTACTCTTTCGGCGATCCGACCGGGACGCCTCGGGTTATTGGGTTTTCCCTGGGGCAGATCGGTCGGGTCGCCTTTTTCGTGCACGCATCCCTCGTCCGCATGGGCACGGGCGCCCAAATCACTCGCTTCGGGAAATTTTTCCCCGTAGCCTCGCGGCCATGACTTCCCACACCGCCCCGCTCACGCCAGCCCAGGTGAAAAAACTGCGCTCGGTGCTGGAGGGGAAGGGCTTCGAATTCGTCACGAAGCAATACACCATCTTCACCGCGAAGAAGGGAAAGCTGAGTATCAGCGTCTATGAAAAGGGGCCCAAAGTCCTGATCCAGGGGAAAGATACGGAGGACTTCATCCGCTTCACCTTCGAGCCGGAAATCACCGGCGTCGCGAAGCTGGGTTACGAGGAGGAAGTGGATGACACCGGACAATTTCTCCCCCACTTCGGGATCGATGAAAGCGGCAAGGGCGACTTCTTCGGCCCTTGGTCGTCGCCGGGGTTTACACCGATGCGGAGATCACCCGCCATCTTCACAAGAGCGGCGTGATGGATTCCAAGCGCATCACCACCCCCGCCGCCATCCGCAAGCTCGCCGCCATCATCAAGGCGACACCCGGCATCCAATACGATGTGATCGCCATCCGTCCGGAGCGCTACAACGAGATCTACGGCTCATTCAAAAACCTCAACCAAATGCTCGCCTGGGGTCACGCGACAGTCATCGAGGAACTCGCAAAAAAAGTTCCCGATTGCCCCCGCGCCCTTTCCGACCAGTTTGCCCGAGCCGATGTCCTCCAGACCGCTCTCAAGAAAAAAAGCATCACCCTGAAGCTAGAACAACGCACCAAGGGAGAGTCGGACACCGCCGTCGCCGCCGCCTCCATCCTAGCCCGCGAGCGTTTCATCGACTGGATGGACGCCGCGACAAAGAAAGCGGGAATGAAAATCCCCCTGGGATGTTCCTCCCGGGTAGTCGATGCCGGGAAAGAACTCGTCGCCACCCACGGGAAAGAAATCCTAGGAAAATTTGCGAAACTCCATTTCAAGACTACCCAACAGGTAGTCAGCGAACTTTTCTAAAATCACGATTCGCTGCTCTTCCCAACCCAATCACGACCATGCTCAACTGGAAAAAAGTAATCATCATCGCCGCCGAAGGAAACCCGGAGCCGGATCGCACCGTGGAAAAAACCGATGCGGAATGGCAAGCCCAGCTCACCACCGAGCAATACCGCGTCACCCGCCAACACGGCACCGAGCGCCCCTTCAGCTCCGAAATGTGCGGACTCCATGAGGCCGGCCGCTACGTCTGCATCTGCTGCGATACCCCGCTCTTCGACTCCGGTGAAAAATTCGACAGCGGCACCGGCTGGCCCTCCTTCACCCTGCCCGTCAATGAAAACGCCATCTCCTACCACAGCGATGCTTCCCTCGCCTCCGTCCGTATCGAAGTCCGCTGCAACACCTGCGACGCCCATCTCGGCCACGTCTTCCCGGACGGCCCGGAACCCAGCGGCTTGCGCTACTGCATCAACGCCGTCGCCATGCGGAAAGTCGAATCGGACGACGACGCCACCGCCATCTTCGGCGGCGGCTGCTTCTGGTGCACCGAGGCCGTTTTCCAACACCTTGAAGGCGTCATCTCCGTGGAAAGCGGCTACAGCGGAGGTGAAACCGAAGACCCCACCTACCGGGAAATCTGCACCGGACAAACCGGTCACGCGGAAGTCATCCGCATCAGCTATGATCCTGAAAAAATCTCCTACGAGGATCTCGTCCGCGTCCATCTCGGCACCCACGATCCCACAACCCTCAACGCCCAGGGAGCCGACCGAGGCACCCAGTACCGCAGCGTCGTTTTTTTCCAAACCGAAGAAGAGCGCCGCATCGCCGGGGACGTGATCGAGGAGGCCGACGGGCTGCTTGACGATGATATCGTCACGGAAGTCACCCGTCTCACCAACTACTATCCCGCCGAGGATAACCACCAGAACTACTACGCGAACAACCCACAGCAGGGTTACTGCCAGGCAGTCATCCCGCCCAAGCTCGCCAAGCTCCGCGCCCATTTCAGCGAGTTCCTCAAGCAATAATCCTAAGCCGGAACAATGGGAGCCGCCCGTCTCGAAAGCATCTGGATCGCCTCCGCTGCGGGCGGGGATTTGTTTTCTTTGGCCGAGGCGGAAGTAGAGAAAGACAAGGGCATCCTCGGCGACCGCTACCATCAGGGAAAAGGGACCTTTTCCCGCTGGCAGCGCGCCAACCGCGCCATTTCCCTCATCGAATCCGAGTCCCTCGCCAGCATCCTGGAGGAATCCGGAATCGACCTTTCCCAAGGCAGAAACCGCCGCAACCTCGTCACCTCCGGTGTCGATCTAACAGATTTAATCGGAGGCCGTTTCCGCATCGGCACCGCCCTCTTCCGAGCATCCGCCACCTGCGCCCCGTGCCGCTATTTGGAGCGCATCCTAGGCCCCGGCACCTTCGCCGCCCTCCGCAACCGCGGAGGCATACGCGCGGAAGTCATCGCAAGCGGCATCATACGCCCCGGAGACGCCATCATGCCCGTAGGGGAAAAAAGCCGCCTGCCTTGAGGCCGGTTCCGGTGACAGGCGCTCCCGTTTACTCAGGTTCCTCGCGCCTACCCAAAGTGATCGCCAGTCCCAGCGCCCCGACAAACACGAAGTAACAGGAGAGCAGCTCAAGGTAGCTTTTACAAATTTTCGCGATCTGCTCCGGGGCAAACGCATCACCTAACGATGCCTCCCAGAACTGCGGCGCACCTACCACACGATTGAACACA
This sequence comes from uncultured Verrucomicrobiae bacterium, assembly GCA_963793435.1. Taxonomy (GTDB): domain Bacteria; phylum Verrucomicrobiota; class Verrucomicrobiia; order Verrucomicrobiales; family Akkermansiaceae; genus Luteolibacter. The sequence continues at coordinate 679,823 of CAWCAA010000001.1, forward strand.
TAAAGAATCAGCAGGGCAGCTCCAATGAATCCCGCCCCGGCATGCTGGCCCAGGGTTCCAAAAAAACGCAGCATCACCTTGCGGTGGCGAAGAGTCGTGATCAGTGCCGCAGCCAGCAGCACGCCTATCACCCATGCCTCAGGAAACGGCCAGTTCAGAATCCCGGAAATAAAATCTTCCAACTCTCCCACCAGCGCCGCCGCCAGCCCGAAAGCCAGCACCCGGCACACCGGCCGCCTGTGTCCCGCATGCGCCAGCGCACCTATCATCACCGCAGCAGCAGCAGCCAGAAGACCCGCTTGCAAAAGCTCCACCGTCCCCCGCTCCAAAGGCGCGCCCGGCTTGTTCGGAAGCCAGGCGGGCAGGAGTATCGTCACCGATCCCGCACAAATCAGAAGCCCCCTCAGAAGGGTTTTCTTCCAGGAAGACGGAGGGGCGCTGGCTTTGACGGAATCTGGCACCCGCATTGCGTAGAATATTTCACCCCCTGCGTGCAAGAAGGATGAGTGGGACAAATAAGGAGAAGCCCGCCTCTAAGAACCTGTTCGAAATCCGAATTTGTAAAACGCAACGCCGGAAAAAGTCGAAGACCGGTGACTGTCGGCAGCCTGCTGCCGCTTTTGGTAATGCAGCCTGCTGCGAGCCGACGGCATCGGTCATGCAAGAGTTTGCCATTTCCCGAGTTTGCCCCGTAGCAGCAGGCTGCGTAACGGAAAGCGGCAGCAGGCTTCCGACAGTCACCGGCGCCTCCGGCACGCATACGGTAGATTTTAAACAGCCTCTAAGACCTTCCATCCCCTTCCCTGAAGTTTATCTTGCCCTGAGCTTGTCGAAGGGAGTTTATAATTTAAAGTTGCACCCAGTGAGTCTCATCATCCTCCTCTTCACCATCGGTCTTCTCCTCCTCGCGGCAGAGGTCATGATCCCCGGCGGCATCCTCGGCATCGCGGGTGGGGTTCTGCTTTTCGCCGGCTGCGTCCTGTCATTCGTCCAGCGCGGCCCCTCCGAGGGCATGGCCGCCATCGGAGTCACGGTGGTCGCCGCGATCATCGTATTCTACATCCAGTTCAGGATCCTTCCGAAAACCCGATTCGGAAAACGCTTCTTCCTGGAAAAGTCCATCTCCGGCACCTCCTCGGAAATCGGCGGGAAGACGCGGGATTTGGTTGGCAAAACCGCCCAATCCGTCACCGTCCTCTCACCCAGCGGTTATGTGACCATCGATGATGTCCGCTACGAGGCCATTTCCCAATCCGGGCAGATTCCAAAAAATACCGAACTCATCGTCACCGCCACCAACTCCTTCCAACTCACCGTCAGACTCAAAAGCTAAACCATGTGGGGGCGATCTTCGGTCGCCCACCCATCAACCACCATCCCAATGCTAGACCTCCCAACCATCCTTCTCATCATCCTCGGAATCGTCGGCCTCGTCGTCGCATTCATCATCCTATCCTTTTTCAGCGTCTGGCTACGGGCATGGCTGGCAGGCGCATACGTCGGCTTCTCGGATCTCATCGCCATGCGTCTCCGCCAGGTTCCTTACGGCCCCATCGTTGACAGCCGCATCACCGCGAAGAAGGCCGGCATCGAAATCGACATCGAGGAAATCGAAGCCCACTTCCTCGCCGGCGGAAACGTCCTCCCCACCATCCAGGCCCTCATCGCCGCGCGCAAGGCCGGCATCGAGCTGGATTGGGATAGGGCATGCGCCATCGACCTCGCCACGAAAGGCTCCGAAAAATCCGTGGTCGAAGCCGTCCGCACCTCCGTTGACCCGAAAGTCATCGACTGCCCGTCCAACAGCTCCGGCCGCTCCACCATTGACGGTGTTTCCAAAGACGGCATCCAGGTGAAAGTCCGCGCCCGTGTCACCGTCCGGACAAACCTCGACCGCTTCGTTGGCGGCGCGAAGGAAGAAACCATCATCGCCCGTGTCGGCGAAGGCATCGTCACCACCATCGGTTCTGCGGATACCTATAAAGTCGTCCTCGAAAGCCCCGACTCCATTTCCAAAGTCGTCCTAGCGCGCGGTCTCGACGTAGGCACCGCCTTCGAGATCCTCTCCATCGACATCGCGGACGTGGATGTCGGCGAAAACGTCGGGGCACAGCTCCAGGAAGCACAGGCCGAGGCGAACAAAAACATGGCCCAGGCCGAAGCGGAAATCCGCCGCGCCGCAGCCGTCGCCCTCGAGCAGGAAATGGTCGCCCGCGTAGCGGAAATGAAAGCCAAAGTTGTCGAGGCGGAGGCGCAAGTCCCACTCGCCCTCGCCGAAGCCTTCCGCTCCGGCAACCTGGGCGTCATGGACTACTACCGTATGGAAAACATCAAGTCGGACACCACCATGCGCGACTCAATCTCCAAATCCGAGTAACAGGAAGTGGCGGCGATCTACGGTCGCCGCCCTAGCCGTGCCGCAGGCACGGCATTGGGTAAGATTTTAAACAGGCCTTAAGCCACCTGGAAAGCCTTCGCCTGCTCTTCAGTCAGCTCCACATACTGCCAAGGCAAGCCGTTCTCATTCAGATCCGCCATGAACGCATCGGGATCGTGCTGCTCAATGTTCCAGACGCCCGGTTTGCTCCAGCCGCCTTCCAGCATCTGCTTCGCACCCAGCATCGCCGGGACGCCGGTGGTATAGGAAATTGCCTGGGAGCCGACCTCCTCGAAGCATTTCTCGTGGTCGCAGATGTTGTAGATATAGATCGCCTTGGGTTTCCCGTCCTTGATGCCGGTGATGACGTTGCCGATGCAGGTGCGGCCTTTGGTGGTTTCGCCGAGGTCGCCAGGATTTGGGAGGACCGCTTTGAGAAACTGGAGAGGAACGATTTTCACTCCGTTGTATTCCACTTCATCAATTCGTGTCATGCCGACGTTTTGGAGAACCTGGAGGTGGTTGATGTAGTTCTGTGAAAACGACATCCAGAATTGTGCGCGCCTGATCGTGGGGATGTGTTTCACCAAGGATTCCAGCTCCTCGTGATACATGCGGTAAATCTCATACGTGCCGACTTCCTGCGGGCAGGTGAAAGGCTGGTGCATGGACATGGGCGCGGTCTCGACGAATTTCCCATCCTCCCAGTGGCGGCATTCGGCGGTGACTTCACGGATGTTGATCTCCGGATTAAAATTCGTGGCGAAGGCGCGTCCGTGGTCGCCGCCGTTCACGTCGATGATGTCAAGCGTGTGGATTTCATCGAAATGGTGTTTCAGCACCCAAGCGGTGAAAACATTCGTAACGCCGGGATCAAAACCGGAGCCGAGGAGGGCGGAAAGGCCGGCCTTTTCGAATTTTTCCTGATACTCCCACTGCCAGGAATACTCGAATTTCGCAACATCGAGCGGCTCGTAGTTTGCTGTGTCCATGTAGTCGATGCCAGCTTTGAGGCAGGCGTCCATGAGGTTGAGATCCTGGTAGGGGAGGGCGACGTTGATCAGCAGCTTCGCGCCGGTTTTTTCGATGAGGGCGGCGGTTTCGTCCGAGTTGTCGGCATCGACCTTAGTGGTGGCGATTTCCACACCGGTGCGTTGTTTCACGGAGGCGGCGATGTCATCGCACTTGGAAAGCGTGCGGGAGGCGAGGGTGATTTCTCCGAAAGTTTCAGGAAGCATGGCGCATTTGTGGGCGACGACGCTGCCGACCCCGCCGGCTCCGATGATGAGTACTTTGTGCATGGGGAAAGTCTTCGGGCGGTTGGGGCGGCTTGGCAAGTTTTTCGATCGGCAGGGACGGTCTTTGCCTCCGGCTATGTCCGTCTCACTCCCATTCCGAGCCGTCCATATCTCGCGGCTCTCACGACGGAGAGAAACCGATAAGATATACGAGCCGTTAGATATGGACGTTTAGAGACAAACGTCCCTGCCTTCTTTCTAATAGCAGGTCGCGGTGGGGCGGTTATTTCACCCAACCCGGCCAGCATATCCATGCTCTCGAACTGGCGGTGGGTCTAGCGTCTCCTGCGGAGGAGGGGTGCCATGCCCAGAAGGCAGCAGAGCAGCGCAGCGGACGGCTCGGGGACGGCGACGATATCGCTGATCCGATTGGCGCCGCCGTCTGTCAAGAAAACATCCCCGGTGAAGGTTGTCCCAGTAAGTAGAGGGTTAAAACCGGGATCACTTTCAAAAGTGTAACTCCTCGCTGAAATGGTTAGGGAATCTCCGGCTGTGACAGGGATACCGTTAGGTGTAAAAGTGAGGTAGCCGTCGTTAGGTGTAATGTCTTCCACGGTAGAAGCGAGATTATCCACAAGGTTACCTATTGGGGTGCTGAGTCCGGAGCCGTTCCTATTGTAGGTAAGATTTTGTGCAGGATCGTCTGAAGGGTCATTTGGAGTCGAGTCACTTACCGTCCACTCATCAAAAACAAGAATGAACGCGTTTCCATCGCTGGCGATGGTGAAGATGATATCCTCGGTGATCGTCAGGGTCGGGGTGGTGGTGCCGTTGATGAAATCCCCGGAGAGGACGATGGCGGCGCTGCCGAGCGGGGCGGCGGTGAGGAGGACGGCGGTGGCTAGCAACGATGGTTTGATGATCATGTGTGAGGGGAAAAATTAATCGATTCGAAGATGAATCGTAGGGATTGCGCCGGATGATGGAAGGATTTTTGTGCAAAATGGCGTGGAGTCGATTACGCCGATGAGGTGGGCGAGCCGTCAGATATGGACGTTTTGGGACAAACGTCCCTGCCCGAATACGTTTCACCCGGCAGGGACGGCCTTTGCCTCCGGCTATGTCCGTTTCACTCCCATTCCGAGCCGTCCATATCTCGCGGCGCTTACAATGGAAAGAAACCGATGAAATATACAAGCCGTCAGATATGGACGTTTTGGGACAAACGTCCCTGCCTTCTTTCTAATAGTGGGGCGGTTATTTCACCCAGCCGGTGGCGTGGATGTCGGTGACCTCGAACTGGCGGTGGCGGGATGCTTCGCCGGTAGTGCGGATGGCGAGGGTGGCGCGCATTCTTCCGCCAGGGGTGATGCCGGATAATTTTCCATCGATCTCGGAATCGCGGGGGGTGTAAAAATAGAGGGGCATTTCGAGATCGGGGCTGGTGGCGATGTAGCTGGCCCACTGCTGGTCATCGGAGTATCCGTGGAGGTAGGCGTTGCCCCTTTCGATGAAGACGCGGACTTCGTCGGCGGATGTGGCTTTGCCGGAGAGGAGGTTTTCCCAGCTCTCCGAGCAGTGCCTTGCGTAGCTGGGAAAATCGACATGTGCGCCGTCTTCGGTGATGCGGACGCAGAGGAGGCGGCTGGAGCCGTCTTCTAGGACTACGTGGTAGCGATCGAAGGTGTGCTTGTTGGTTGTGGCGGTGCCCATGGGGTTGAGGGCGGAGACCCGTTCGTTGGCGGTGGGGAATTTGCTAAAGAAGGCGGCCATGATTTCGCCGTTGGCTTCCGGATCGGCGATCAGTTGAAGCCGTTCGGTATGGGTTTTGGCCTCGGTGAAGGCGGCGGCGATTTCGGCGGGGAGGGCGCCTTTCCAATCTGCTGGATCGGCGGGCGGGATGAGTTCCTCCGAGTGAGTGAGGCCGGGTGGGGATAGGGAAGGAGTTTCGGAAGTCCGTTGTCGGGAGAAATGAATGACCAGCGCGGTGACGAACAAGAGAATCGACAAGCTGATAACGATTAGCGCGGGTTTCCGCAGGAGAAACGGTCTGATCTCTTGGGCGTGCTCTTGTGGGTCGCGGTATCTGGACTGCGTCCTTGTGGAGCGCCCGGTCGGGATTTGGCGGGTCGTTTGAGGTTTTCCGCTGGGGCCGATGACACGGACGTTCGGTTTTTTGGCCGGGTCTTTCATGTCGGGCTTTTGATTTTTCTTTTGAGGAAGTGTTTCGGTTTGAGTTCCTTGCCTCCGTTGCGGAGGGCGGTGTTGGCGGTCTCCAGGTGTTTCTCCGAGTCGGCGCGGAAGGTGAAAATTTTCGGGAAGCCTTCCGGGCAGTTTGCGCAGGAGGCGTTTCTCATGGCAATGCTGATGAGAGGGGAGAGGCTGGATGTTTCGGGCAACGCGTCAATGGCGGCTTTTCCGTCGGAGATGCTCAAGGCGGAGTTGTCGTCGTTGCGGGCGATGGCGATGAGATAGCCTTCTCCCGGTGCGCCGAAGTGGAACTGCGCGACCGCTTCAAACGCACTAAAATTTCCAATGAACGAAACATTGGCGTAATTAGCATCCCCGGAAACCGCGCCAAAATCGAAAGTGTTATAGTTACTCCGATATGCACCGACCAAAGCGGCACCGCCCTTTGGTTCATCACTACCTTGGCTGAAATATCCCGAGGCTTGAAATGAGAAAACGGACGCGTTGGTTTGTCCACTATCAAGACCATACCTGCCCACACTGATTCCCGCCGGATCCGGATTGGTGTCGTTCGCCGAATTCACCCCGTAAAAGGTGACGGTAATGGCACCCTGAGCGGCGGTGGCGGCGAAGCCTGCTCCTGCGGTGAGGGTGAGGTAGGTTCCCAATTTGTTCTTTCTTGGTTTTGTTTTAATATTTTCGTTTATTTGTCTGGCGCTGCATTTAGGCGGCGGGGTTGGTGGAGTGGACACGCCGCCGCCTGACCGTGGCATGGGTCATGCGGCGGCCTTGCGGTTGCGGCGGGCGAGGAGGCCGGCGGAGCCGAGGGCGAGGAGGGCGAGGGCGGAGGGTTCGGGGACTGCGGCGGCGTCGATCATTGCCTTGCCCTCGGATATGCTGAGGGTGCTGCCCCCAACGGAAGAGAGGTTTTGTGGATTTGTTACGTCGTTCGTGGTAGCAATCGCAATCAAGTAGCCACCGCCAGTCCCATTAAAGAAGAATTGGGCCACTGCCTCAAACATCCCGTCGTTCCCATCAAATGAGATGTTCGCGTAATTCTCCCGCCCTGCAACCGCACCGCCAGCAAAGTTTCCAAAGACCGAATATAGTCCCGTTGACCCCGCAGCAGGCAGATCACCACCACCAGTGTTTACAAAGAGTCCTTCAGCCGTGTACCCAAACCATGATGGATTGCCGGAGTCTTTATCAACCCCAAAAACAGAAGGATTGAATGTGGATCCAAAGTTAATTCCGACCGGATCGGCATTGGCGTCGTTCGCACTATTAACCCCATAGAACGTCACCGCACCTTCAGCCACGGAAGCGGCACATCCTGCCCCGGCGGTCACGGCGAGGTAGGTTCCTAGTTTGTTCTTTCTTGGTTTTGTTTTCATATTTTCGTTTGTTTGTCTGGCGGTGAATTGGAGCGCTGCATTCAGGCGGCGGGGTTGGGGGAGTGGACACGCCGCCGCCTGACCGTGGCATGGATCATGCAGCGAGCTTGCGGTTGCGGCGGGCGAGGAGACCGGCGGAGCCGAGGGCGAGGAGGGCGAGGGAGGAGGGCTCCGGGACGGCGGCTCTTGCCTGGCCGAGGGTGATCGCGTTGGCCGGAGAGGTGGAGGTGTCGTCATACACGAACTCACCGAAGGACGTGATGGGACTCGTGGAATTCACACCAAGGGAATTCAGAGTGAATGAAAACCACCCGAACCGATTCTGGGAATCCTTAAAAGCGACCCAGTTCTTGCCTATGGCAAAGCCATTTCCCTGATTGCCATTGATGTTCCAGACAAGATAATTGTCAGAATCCGAAGGAAAGACAGCGGAGCTGCTGTCAGAGTAGCCACCGGCATAAATACTAGAACTGCGAAAATTTGAATCGCTATAAAAACGACTTGTGCCTGCATCGTCCAAATACCCGAAATTTTGGTGCGCGAAGAAGCTGAAGTCGTTAACCCCATCCGAATTTGGAAATGATAGGGAATTCCCGGGTGTCTTACTCAGCCCGGAGATGTCCAGAACCTGGATGGCGGCATCGGCGACGGATGCGGCACAACCGGCTCCGGCGGTGACGGCGAGGTAGGTTCCCAATTTGTTGTTTTTGATCTTTGATTTCATATTTTGTTTGTTTGGTGGTGTGGAATATGGAGAAGGGTTTTGAAAACCGTTTGCGGAGGATGGGGAAATGGATTCGCTGGGGTTGTGAAAAGGGGTTTCAAACCCCTTCTCCATATTCGCTTAGGCGGCCAGCTTGCGGTTGCGGCGGGCGAGGAGGCCGGCGGAGCCTAGGGCGAGGAGGGCGAGGGCGGAGGGCTCCGGGACGGCGGCGATTGCGGTTTGCAAGGTGATGGCGGTTGCTGGGGAGGTGGACGTGTCATCGTAGACGAACGACCCGAAGGAAGAGATCGGGTTGGTATCATTCACACCAAGACTATTCAGTGTGAAACTGAACCAACCAAAATTGTTCGCGGAATCTTTAAATGCGACCCAGTTTTCACCAACTATAAAACCGCCACCAACCGAATTACTCGTTCGCCACAAGGCAAAATTATCCGGATCCCCCGGAAACGCGACAGGCCCCGACTGATACCCTCGTGCAAGATCCGCACGCCCATCCGCCCCATAGACATCACTGTAAAACCGGGCAGGACTGTCAAACGCGTGATTCAAATACCCAAACGTCGGGGCGGAGGGGAATCGAAGGTCAACCAAATCGTCTCCGGAGACCCCCGGAAAAGTCTTCAATCCAAACCCGGGGGAGAGCCCTGATAAATCAACGACGACAATCGCACCTTCAGCCACGGAAGCAGCACATCCTGCCCCAGCGGTCACGGCGAGGTAGGTTCCTAGTTTGTTCTGTATTTTCATTTTCATTCTTTTTGTTTGTTTTTTGTTTTGAGGAAAAATTTCTGGCAGCGCTCGGTGGGCGTTTTCTGGCGGTGGAGAGCCGGGCGGATGGGAAAGGTGAGTTTTTCCGGGTGCGGTAGGGTGAGGAAGTCCTGGAGGGCGGGGATTTGCCCGGCGGGATTTGCGACAAGCTCCGGGTAGTCGATTTCGAGGAGTTCGACGTTCTTGTGCTGGCGGAGGCGGGCGAGGGTCTGGTCGAGGTGGGTTTGCTGGGTCTGGATGAGGTGCTGCTTTTCCGAGCGGGGTTTGTGACCGTTGCGGGCGAGCATGGCCCATTGGGAATCGACGATTTCCGCTACCGGGCGCTTCATGAAGATGATGCGGTAGCGGTGGCGCGGAGGGAGCTGTGGGAGGAGGGCGGAGATGACCTTGATGACTTTGCCGTCCGCTTGCTCGATGAGGCGGGGATTTTTTCGGAGGGATTTGATTTCCTCCCACTCCCAGTAGCCTTCGGTGTTGTCTTCGTCGGCCTCGCGTTTGCCATCGTGCATGAGATCCATGCCAGCGGCGCGGAGCATCTGCATCATGAGGGAGGTGCCGGAGCGGGGCAGGCCGGAGACGATGACGAAGTCCAAGGGTTCGGTTGCGGCGGCTTCGGCGGCTTTTTTGCCTTCGGCATCCTGCCTAAGCTTTCTGGCGGATTGGCGGGCTGTGGCGCGGGCGGCGATGGCGGGGCGGAGGGCTGCGGGGCCAGCGGTTTTTGCGAGGGCGTCCGAGAGGCGGTCTTTCATGATGCGCTCTTCGCATTCGCGGGCTTTTTCCGGATGGCCGAGGTGGGAGTGGATTTTTTGCAGGGCTTCGAGGGTGGCTGAATTGCCGCGGGAGAGTTTTTCGGCATTGGTATAGGCTTTTTCGGCTTCCTGCCATTTTTCCAACTCCACTAGGGCGGCGCCGAGAAGCTGGTGGGCGCGGGGGCTGGCGAACTGGAGGCCGATGGCGGAGAGGGCGGTCTCGGCGGCTTGCTCCGGCTTCCCATCGCGGAGGAGGCAGCGGGTGAGGGTGTTGTGAGCCTGGATGCTGGTGGGATCGATGGAGAGGAGGAGATCGGCGGTTTCTCGGGCTCTGCCCCATTGGCCGAGCACGGCGTAGGTGCGGCAGCAGAGATCGAGGACGGGGACGGAGCGGGGGGATTGTGCGAGGGCGGCTTCGAGGTGGGTGAGGGCTTCGCGGTATTCCTTTTTATGAAAGGCGATCTGGCCGCGGAGGACGAGGGAGGCCCTGGAATCGCCGAGGGTCTCGTAGGTGGTGGCGAGGGTGGCCTCCGCTTCGGCGGTGAGGCCGAGCGCAAGCTGGGTGCGGGCGAGGGACTGGGCGAAGTCCGTGCGCTGCGGGATGGCATCGAAGCAATCCTCGAGGAGCGGGAGGGCTTCTGCATTTTTCCCTGAATAGAGGTAGGCGCGGGCGAGGCTCCATTTGTTCTCACGGATGGTGCTTTCTGCGGCCTCGGTGGGGTCGGGAGAGATTTCATCAATGTAACCGAGGGCGACGAATTGCTCGAGGAGGGCTTCGCTTTCCTCCGGGGTGAGGGAGCCACGCTCTTTCCGGGAGGAGCCGCCGGTTTCCCAGGTAGGGACCGATTTCACAGGAGTGTTTTCGGAAAAAATCTCGGTGAGGACGCGCCCCTCCATGTCCGCGCCGGCGGGCAGGCCGAAGTGATGGAGGATGGTGGGGGTGATGTCCAGAAGGCGCGCGCCATGGAGATCGCTGCCGGGGGCGATGCCCGGGCCTTTGGCGAGGAGGACGCCCTGGTTGCGGTGCCAGACGGTGATGCCTGCGGGGACGCGGGGGGTGAACTCCGGGCGCAGGTGGTCCGAGTGGAAGCCATGGTCGGAAACGAGGATCACCGTGGTGTCCGGCCCGGCGAGCTGGAGCAGGCGCTGGAGCATCATGTCGTGGGCGCGGTAGGTGGCGTTGACGACGTGCCGGTAGATCTCGAAATCCTCCTCCGGGATGCCATCCATCCTGGGCGGATGGTAGTGCATGAAGTGGTGGGAGATCTCATCGATGGCGCGGTAATAGACGGCCATGAAGTCCCAGTCCGGATCGGTCTCCATCAGGTGGGTGGCGGCGGCGTGGACGCTGTAAGCCTCGGCGAGGTGCTCGCGGAGGGGGTTGAGCCGCTTGTCCTTTTCCTGATTGATGCGGTGGCCCGCAGGGAGGAAGGCGCTGAGGACTTCCCCATCGATCTCGTGCGGGCTGACGCGGAGGTGACCCATGTTTTCCCCGAGATCCCCCGGCCAGAAGGTGCCGGGCATGGGCGGGGGCCAGGTGTCCGGATCGGAATCCGGTTCGGTGCCTTTGAGGTGGCAGAACATGTTGGAAACCATTTTCCCGTCGAGGTCACGCTCGCCCTGGGTTGCGAACCAACTGACGATGTGGCTGCGGAAGCTTTTTTCGCCGAGCATTTCCCAGACGGTCTTGCATTTGCGCGTGGCGGCGGAGACGGGGACAATGCCGCCGCTGACAGGATCGACCTCGGTGAAGCCGTGGACGCCGTGGTGGTAGGCCATCTTCCCGGTGGCGATGCTGGTCCAGAGCATGGGGGAAAGCTGCGGCTCGAGGGTGGCGAGATTACCGTACGTGCCGCCGTCCATGAGGCTGCGGATGCCATCCATGCCGCCTTCCTCCAGAAGCGAGTTGATGATTTTCCAATCAGCGGAATCCCATCCGACGAGAAGCACCCTTTTTCCGGGAGAGTTACGTGACGTGGCTGGCACGAAGGGAGCTTGAATGCTGCTGGTTCGGGGAGAACCGGCTGGCACTTGCGCTGCGGATCTAACGGACTATTGGCAGCGCGCGCCCCTTGGTCGAGATATTAAAAATTGTTTTTTATGAAACGGGTTCGGCAGGCGGGTCTTTCTCTCCGAGCATTTCCCAGAGGGTCTTGCATTTCCGCGTGGCGGCGGAGACGGGAAGGTTGCCTCCGGAGACGGGATCGACCTCGTTGAAGCCCTGGACACTGTGATGGCATGCCATTTTCCCGGCGGCGATGCTAGTCCAGAGCAGGGGGTTGTAGCCCGGGGCTGCCGAGATTTCCGTGGGTGCCGCCTTTCAAGAGGCTTCGGATGCCGGTCCATGCCGCCTTCTGCGAGGAGGTCGTTGATGATTTTCCAATCGGCGGAGTCCCAGCCGATGAGAAGGAGTTTCTTCCCGGGAGAATTTCCGCCATGTTTTGCCATGTCGGCGTTAAGAGTTGCAGGAAATTGTTTTCATACAGAAGTTTTTCGCAGCCCGGTGTCCGGGAGGATGGCGGGGTGGTGAGGGAGACGAAAATTTCACAACAGCCCGCTGAACCCGCAGAAGATCCGGGATTCCTCCGGCGGGAGTGCGGTGAGGGGTGCTTCGTTGTCGAGGTGGCGGTGGCAGAGTCCGTCAAACTCCGCCGGTGTCTTCATGCGGCGTATCGCGTCTTCGAATTCCGTTCCGATGCCATCACAGATGTATATCAGGGTCTTTTTCATCCGCTGGACATGGAGAAGAGGATTGAAATCGGGATGTTCGCGGGCGAGTTCTTCCGAAAGCTCCATGATGTATTCCAGCAGGTCGCGGTGGGTGGGGATCGCAATGGGTTTGCCATGAAATGCGGATTGGATCTGGCCGAAAAGCCACGGATTCCGTATCGCGCCGCGCCCTACCATGAGTCCGGCGGCGGAGGTTTTTTCGTGGAACGAGAGAGCGGTGGCGGAATCGACCACGTTACCGTTCGCTATCACCGGACAAGGCATGGTATCGACGGCGAGTTTCACGAAATCCGGGCGCACCGGGGTTTTGTAGCGATCCATCACGGTGCGCCCATGGATGGTCAGCCCGTCGATGCCGTGGCTGCGGAAAATTTCCAGAAGCGCGGGGAACTCCTCCGGTGAGTGATAGCCGAGCCGGGTCTTCACCGTGAAACGCCCGGGGATCGCGTCGCGGAGAGCGCCGATGATTTCACGCATCTGATCGGGATGCCGGAGAAGCCCGCCGCCTGCGTCCTTCCGGCAGACAATGGGAGCCGGGCACCCGAGATTCAGATCGATCCCCGCGACAGGATATTGCGAGAGTTCCTTCGCGGTGCGGATGAGGTTAGGGATATCCCGGCCAATCATCTGCGCGAAGATGGGACGCCCGGTTTCATTTTCCTCAATGGAGCGCAGGATGTATTTGTTCAGCCGGGAGTCCGGGTGGACGCGGAAATACTCGGTCACGAACCAGTCCGGCATGCTCCGCCGCGCCAGCACCCGCATGAAAGGCAGGTCGGTCACGTCCTGCATGGGCGCAAGGACGAGGGCGGGGCGGTCGGGTGGAAGGAGGTCTAGCATCTTGGAAATCTGGAATTGGTTTGACAATCAACTCCCGGGCACAATGCTGGAAGCCAATAACAACCAAGATAATTCAGTGGATAGTGATTTGTTGCATACGGAGAAGATTTTGTCGGACAGGAAAACCTTTTTTCTCGATCTGAAGCAGAACAACAGGGGGATGGTGGTGAAAATCACCGAGGATGTCAGTGGAAACCGCGATACCATCATGGTGCCAGCCGAGATACTCGGGGACTTCATCGCCGCGCTCACGGATATCAAGATGACTGCCGACGAGCAGGAGTGAGATCCTTCGGTTTCCACTTGAAGGAAACGGCAGAGGAAGAAAGGATATCGCGGCACCAATGTCACATCCTTCCGTCAATATCGCCCGCCTGGTTTACCTGATTGTTTGCCAGGCTGCGGGGGTTGCGATCGCCCTCAGCACGAAGGGCACCCCGATTGAGATTTCCATCCCCACCGGCCTCATCATCGGCCTGGTGATCGGCTTTTCGTTCATCGGGATCGAGAAGCTGATGGAAGGCTTCACCCTGCGTGGCTTTTCCACCGCCACCTTCGGGCTCGGCGTCGGACTATTTTGCGCCTGGCTGCTCACGCGGGTGGAAATTTCCAATCTGCTCGAACTTGCCTTCCGCGACAGATTGGATCGCACGGAAGATGGCGAGGCGCTCGTAAGCTCCCTCCGCATGGCCCTGGACGTCACGCTTTTCGCCAGTCTCGGCTTTCTCGGCACCATTCTCGCCCTGCGTGGAAACCGCGATGATTTCGCCTTCATTATCCCCTACGTCCGTTTCCGACAGGATGCCAGCTCCGGCCAGCCAATCGTCTTGGATGCGGAAACCGTAATGGACGGGCGCATCCTCGGCCTGCTCTCCTCCGGTTTCATCACAGGCAGATTGATCGTCGCCCAATTCGTCCTGGAGGAAATCCAAACCATCGCCAACGAGAGTGGAAACGGCCTCCGCCAGCGAGCCGAGCGCGGACTGGAGAATTTGGAAAAAATGCAGACCTCTCCGGACATCCAAATTTCCATCCACGAGGCGAAAACCTCCGCCGAAGCCCAGACCCTCCACGCCCGCCTGATCGAGACCGCTAAATTCTTCTCCGCCCGCCTTCTCACCCTTGAAGACGGCCTTACGAAAATCGCCCGCCTCCAGGGCATTTCCGTCCTGAACCTGAACGACCTGGATCTCGCCCTGCGCCCCACAGTAGCTGTCGGGGACAGGCTCCGCGTGGCACTGGTCAGACCAGGGAAAGAAGAGCACCAGGCCGTCGGCTACCTGCCGGACGGAATGATGATCGTGGTCAACCAAGCCATCGGAGATATTGGAACTTCGGTGGACGTAGTAGTTGTCACCACCCTCCAGACCGCCAGCGGCACATTGATTTTCGCTGAGCGCGACGGGGTCTAGCAGAGTGTGAAAACAGTCACTTCCGGCCTGACGTTGAAGCGCACCTGGTGGAGGTAGCCGAGCGCGCGGTTGATATACAGGTCGCGCCCGCCGGATAGCGGGAAATGCCCGGCGGTATAGCGTTTGTTCACCACGGGAAGCACGGGCGGCGGGAGAAACGGCGGCTTGCACTGGCCGCCGTGCGTGTGGCCGGAGAGAATCCACCCTTGGTAAGCGCTCCAATCCCCCTGATCCACCGTATCGGGATTGTGGCTCAAAACCAGAGATGCCTTATCAAAATCCAGACCCGCCAGACCCTTTTCAAGATCGATCTTTTCCGCCCAGGAATCATCCAGACCGAGAATTTGTAACCCACCCATCTCACTCACCTCGTTCCTCAAAACAGGAACCCCCACCGCCTCCAGCGCAGCTATGATTTTACGCGCCCAACTCTCCTCCGCCCAGTTCACCCCGTAATCATGGTTTCCCAGAATCGCTGCCGTCCCCAGTTTCCCCTTCGGTAAATGCGGGAAAACAGCAGCCATGCTTTCATCCGTCCCATCATCCAGCGATATGAAATCCCCCGTATAGACAACGATGTCCGGCTTCAACGCAGCGACCCGTTGCAAGCTCTCGACAAGGTAGCTGGTGGAGACACGCGATGAAGCATGGAGATCGCTGATCTGCACCAGCGTCTTTCCATTAAGAGATTCCGGAAGATCCGCTACCGGAAGTTTTCTCTCCACCAGCTCCAGCCAGAATGGCTCCACCAGCGCGGTGTAGGCCAGCGTCGCCGCCCCTCCGCCATACACCCCGAGACGCAGGATTCTCCGGCGGGTAAAAAGTTTTCTCTTCATCTTCCCCCTGTGCATACTCGCCGCCCGCCCCGCACTCAACGCCTCATTTCCCGCACATGACCATCCCCGAAATCGCCGCCCGCTTCATCCTGCCCGGCAAAGTCACTGCCCATGAGGAAATCACCACCGGCCTGATCAACGCCACCCACGTGGTCTCCTGCCCGAGCGGCTCTTCGGAAAAACGTTTCATCCTCCAGTCCATCAACGCCACCGTCTTCCCCGAGCCGGAAAAGGTCATGGAAAACATCTTCCACGCCCTCAACCACATCGGCGACCAGGATCCCGGCACCGAGCACATCCACCTCATCCCCGTCCGCGACGGCCACTCCTGGCTCACTCTCCCCGACCACACCGTCTGGCGCTGCTACCCCTTCCACGAGGGCACGGAATCGTTCACGAAAATCACCTCCACCGAGCTCGCATACCGCGCCGCCGCAGCCTTCGGGAGCTTCCAGGCGAAACTCTCCGATCTCGATCCCTCCATCCTCCACGAGACCATCAAAGACTTTCACAACACCCCGGTTTATTTCTCCAAACTCACGGCCGCCGCGGAAAAAAACGCCCACGCCCGTCTCGCCGACGCGCAGGAGGAATACGAATACATCGTCTCCCAGGAATCCCTCACCTCCCTCCTCGTGGATGCCGCACTCCCCATACGCATCACCCACAACGACACCAAGATTTCCAACATCCTCTTCCCCACGGATGCGGAACTCCCACCCATCGTCATCGATCTCGATACCGTCATGCCCGGCCTCGCCCTCTTCGATTTCGGCGATCTCGTCCGCTCCGCCGCCTCCACCGCGGATGAAAACGAAACCGACCCATTCAAAATCAGCCTCGACCGCGATCTCGCAAAAGCCCTCACCGACGGCTACCTCTCCACCGCCGGCGATTTCCTCACCCCTGCGGAAAAAGAACTCCTCCCCTCCTCCCCGAAAGTCATAACCCTCGAACTCGCCATCCGTTTCCTAACAGACCACCTCCTCGGCGATCCTTACTTCCGCACCGAATACCCCGGCCACAACCTCGACCGCGCCCGCAACCAGCTCCACCTGCTGAAGTCGATGTGAGCGCCAAGGGTATCTCAGTGTGAAGATTTGGACCGCAGGTTTTGCCAACCGGATGGATAAAGAACCGCGGTGTTCAGTCATCTGCGACGGCTGCCGTATCCGGGACTGCGCGAATTGTGTTTTACCACCGTCACTTTGACAAATTCGGCTGAGACTCGGAAAAGAAAGTGATATGGGAAGCGGGAAAGATTGCTCCTGCGCCTGCCGCTTGCGTCGAAGTGGTGCCTTTCCGGATATTGGCGGGCGTATTCAACCGCTTCGGAAAGTTCGTCCCAAAAGTCATCGGCAAGCCGTTCCGAAATCTCCGAGTAAAAGCTGAGAATCTCACGGACTTCCTCCTGCACCCCCGGATGGTATCGCAGCTCCCGGCTCATCTTCCCACTGCTTGCCTGAATTGATCGTGGGTCATGAGTGCGACAGTCCCGGAATCAATTTCTGCTTCCCGCCGCTCCACCTCCGCATCGTCCGGACCTAGTGGGCACGTGCGGATTCCTGCAAGCAAATGGGCTGCGAGACCCGCCTGGTCTTCCGAAGAAAGCTGGTCCGCAACCTCAATCGCCTCCACAAGTGTTTTCATGGCCGAAACATCGCAAATGAAATGCGGACGGTCAATTTCTTAGCCGTCCCACAAGCCCGGCAACTACTGGTCCCGGCTGGCCAGCCCGTGCTTGGGCGTTGCGACTGTTGTCATTCGTCGTCCTCTGGCAATTCCGGCGTAACCGGATGTTCAAGGCCGATAGCGTCGAGAACCTCGATGCCCGGAAAGCGCTCGTGTGGCCGGATCTGACGTTCAATGGCGTTCTTGGTCTGATCGGAGATGACGTTTGGGTTGGTTTCCGGCTTGCGCGGAGTTTGCTTTAATTCCCGCGCCACTTGCCCCCGGAACGATTCCTCCTTGCGGAAAGCCCCCTCCGCAGTGGAAGGTTTCCACGGAAACAACACGAAACACCACCATGGAAATCACCAACACCGCATACGGAACCTGGAGCGGCGGCCGCTTCATGCACTTCGGCGAAACCCTCTCGGAAGAACGCTTCCTCGGCTGCATCAAAACCGCCTTCGACTCCGGCATCCGCACCTTCGTCACCTCCGACGTTTACGGAAACGGCAAGGCCGACGAACTCCTCGGCAAAGCCCTCAAAGGCATCCCCCGCGAAGACTACGCCCTAGTCGGCATGATCGGACACGATTTCTACGATGGCGAACGCAGAGGCTCCCAAGGCTATCCCCGCTTCACCGATCCGGAACTCCGTGGCGAAGACGGCTACGACGAGTTCGTCCAACGCGCCACCAAACTCTCCCTTGAGCGCTGCGGCACAGATCACTTCGATCTCCTCATGCTGCACAATCCGGACGTCCACGGCTACACCTCGGAAGCAGTCTGGAAAGCCATGGCGCGTGCCAAGGAAACCGGCCTCACCAAACAGCTCGGCATGGCCGGCCCCGCCAACGGCTTCACCCTCGACCTTCTCGCCTTCTTCGAAAAATTCGGAGACATCATCGACTGGACCATGCTCATCCTCAATCCCCTCGAGCCGTGGCCCTCCAACCTCCTCCTCCCCGCCTGCGAGAAAAAAGGCATCAAAGTCCTCACCCGCGTTGTCGATTACGGCGGCGTCTTCCACGATGATCTCGGCGGCCCCGACCACGTTTTCAAACCCGGCGACCACCGCACCTACCGCCCCGATGGCTGGGTCGGAAGGGGTATGGAAAAGGTCGAAAAAATGCGTCCCATCGCGGAAAAGTATAACCTTAGCCTCATCGAATTCGCCAGCATCTGGAATCTCAGCCAGAGCCCCGTCGAGTGCGTAGTCCCCACCTTCATCCAGGAAGCTGGAGAAGGAGCCAGACTCATTGAGGACAAGATCCGCGAATTCGGGAAAATGCCCGACGTCCGCCTCTCCCCCGAGGAAATCGAAACCATACGCCGGATCGGCGACAACACCGGCTGCATGACCCTCAAAGGTGCCAGCAACCGCCACGCCACCAGCGAACGCTGCGACGAATGGCCCATGCGCCCCGAACTCCTCGAAATCGCAGAGAAAAACGGCCTGGGAACAGACTGGTAAACTTTAAATTTTAAACTCTAAACCTCAAGGAAGACCCTGAAAAAGCTCTCTTCCTTGAAGTTTGTGATTTGAAGTTTGAAATTTAATCCCATGTCCTGGCTCCTCACAAAATTCATCCGCTTCTACCAGCTCGCCATTTCCCCATGGCTGCGGCTGGCGAGCGGCGGGCACGGAGTCTGCCGGCACGATCCCACATGCAGCCACTACGGCATCGAAGCGATCAAAGTTCACGGGGCGTTTAAAGGAACGTGGCTGACATTCCGGCGACTTCTCCGCTGCCACCCGTGGGGCACCCACGGCTACGATCCCGTGCCGAAAAAAGTCGAAGACCGGTGACTGTCGGTAGCCCGCTGGATTAGCACGGAGCGCTGACTTTAGGCGGCGTGTTTCCTGCTCAACCAAATCTTTCCCAACTTTGCCCCGCAGCACCAGGGTGCGTGACGGAAAGCGGCAGCAGGCTTCCGGCATTCACCGGTGCCTGCGGCACTGCCTTCCCATAAATTCCAAACAGACTTCAAACAGCGTCTCATGTTCACCTCACGGGCCTCACCACCGGCCAGCCTTCCAGCCAGCGGAGCTTGAGATCCATACCGTAGATCTTGCTAAGGATATGGGATTTCAAAATATCTTTCTTCGCTCCATCCGCAACCACGCGCCCTGCCTGCAGCAATATCACCCTGTCGATTTCCGGGAGAATTTCCCCAGGATCATGAGTCACAAGAACAAGAGTCCCGGCATCCCGGGCAACGCCGCGCAACCTTTCCAGCAACGTCAGCCGAGCCGCAAAATCAAGCGCCGTCGATGGCTCGTCGAGCACGACAACCTGCGGCCGATGCACCAGCGCGCGGGCGATCAGAAACCGCCGTTTCTCCCCGGAGGAAAGTTGTCCGAACAATCTCCCCGCCAGATCCGCCACTCCCACATCCGCCATCGCCTTCGCAGCCCGCTCCTTCTCCGCCGCCTTGAAACGCATGTCGCCAGTCCGCCCGTAAGCCCCCCGGAAAGCCGAAACCACCACATCCGCCGCCACCTCATCCGGCAAAAACCTCGCCACCTCCTCCGGCATCACCAGCCCCACCCGGTGGCGCAACTCCTCAAGACACCACTGTGTCTCACCAAACACCCGGCACGCCGTTCCCGGCCTCGCCTCCGCCCGCACTTCCCCCGTCATCAGTTTAAGCAAACTGCTCTTCCCCGCCCCGTTCGCACCCAGGATGGCAACACTTTCATCTGTCCGCAGGGACAGGCTGAGATCACGTAGGGCCAGCACATCGCCGCGCCAGACATTCGCATTTTGGATTTCGAAAAACGGTTCGCTCATCTTCTGCCAGCCTACAAAAGAGATGCGGCACTTCAATTCATTTGGCGCGATGCCTCCATAGCGGGTAGCTTCCTCATAAGGAACGCGGACTTTAGTCCGCCGCGAACGGAGCGCTCGCTTTAGCTGGCGTCCCAATCGAACAATACCCATGCCCGAAGAAAATCCACCCACCGAATTTCCTGAGAAGCCAAAGAAAGCATTCCCATGGTTTTACTGTCTGTTAGCTGTCGTGATAATCGTGGTATTGGCGGGAATCATTGCCCCCATGGCGGTGCGCACCCGATGCGGGGGAAGATCAGAACAAACCCAGGCCATCTCAAACGCCCGGCAGGTCGGCCTAGCTCTCATTGAATTTGAAACGGAATACGGAACCTACCCCAGCGATGAAACCGCCAAAGCCGTCGTTGCGGACTTTCCAGACCACGGTTTCGACCTATCCGGAAAATCTTCCAATGCCCTCTTCCGCCAGCTGCTCGCCGCCCAGCTCACCCAATCCGAGCAAATGTTTTACGCGAAAGTGAAAAGCTCGAAAAGACAGGATGGCGATATCTCCCCAGGCAAAGCCCTCCAATCAGGGGAAGTCGGTTTCGGCTTCGTTGCCGGACGCACAAGCCAAGGAAACCCCTCCCGACCCCTCGTTTTCTGCCCCATCATCCCCGGCACAGATCGCTTCGATCCAAAACCGTTCAAAGGCAAAGCCGTCATCCTCCGCATCGACAACTCCGTCACATCATTGCCAATCGACAAAAGCGGCCACGCCATTTCCGATGGCAAAAACATCCTCTCCGCGGATCACCCGATCTGGGACAACAAAGCCCCGGACATCCGCTACCCTGAGTAAGGAGAAGGGACATATCTGTCTCTTCCAAAAGCACACCAAACCTTCCTTTTTCCAGAAACTCTTCTCAAACTAACCGCGCAATCGGAGCGCTGCCTTTAGTCCGCAGCTACCTCCCCGTTTCTCTTCATTGAAGTTTAGAGTTTAAAATTTAAAGTTTATGCCCGTCTCCGCCATCCTCGTCGCCGCCGGATCCAGCCGCCGCATGGGTTTCGACAAACTCGCCGCGCCCCTCGACGGCGTCCCCGTCCTTGCCCGCACCCTCGCCGCATTCATGGCGTGCGATGCAATTACGGAAATCATAGTAGTTGCCCCTCCCGGGCGCATGGATCTGCTGGATGAAACCACTTTCACAAAACCCGTCACCCGCATCGGTGGCGGAGCCGAGCGCCACCTCTCCGTCGCCGCCGGACTAGCAGCCGTCTCAACGAAGAGCGACCTAATCGCCATCCACGATGCCGCCCGCCCCCTCGTCTCCCAGGCCGACATCCTCGCCACCATTTCGACCGCGAAAAAACACGGAGCCGCCTCCCTCGCCCGCCGCGTGACCGAAACCCTGAAACGCACCGACGGATCCGATTTCACCTCCACCGCCGTTCCCCGCGAAAACCTCTGGTTCATCGAAACCCCCCAGATTTTCAAAGCCGATCTCATTCGATCCGCCTACAAACACATCCTGGAAAACAACCTCCCCGTCACCGACGAAACCTCCGCCCTGGAAGCCATAGGTGTGAAAACAAAACTCATCCCCTCCACCTCCCCCAATCCGAAAATCACCACACCGGCGGATCTGGAAACTTTAAATTCCAAACCTTAAACCTCAGAGAAAGAGGAAATTTCAACTCTCAATTCGCTGCGGCGAATCAACTTCCAACGAAGAGGAAGAATCCATAGCACCGGGTCCGCGCACCCTTTGCGACCTCCGCGTCTCTGCGGTGAAGAACCCCAACCCAAGCCTTCTCACTTCTCACTCGGCACTTCTTCCTTGAGAGTTGAGTCTTGAAATTTTGAGAGTTAACGTAAAACCGTGCTCCGCATACAACCATCCAAATTCAGCTACCGGCCAACCATACAGAGCCTGAAAGAGGAATACACCCGCCGCATCGCCCACATGGTAATGAAGAAGCGCCGGGAGGAGAAATACAGCCCCCGCACCCCGTCCAAGATCACCGACAACTCGGAGCCTTTCCTCTACAAACGGGACTCGGTAGCGGATTGCATCTACATATCCGAGCAAGTCCGCAAACGGGCAGAACAATGGAGACCCCGACCGACAGATTCCTAAGCCAGGTCACAGCCTCGAAACGGGTGGTGATTCTCGGTGGCCTCGCGGTAATCGCCCACGGTCTCTCCCGATCCACCGATGTCGCGGATATCTGGCTGGAACCCATGTCCGACAGCAAGGAATGGTGCAGGTATCTGGAAACGCTTTGTGACGCATTCGGAGACCTGACCATACACCGCCTTCCCGGCTGGACGCCTGTTAGCGGCAACGAATTAACCGACGCCATTGAGGAAACCGGGATTCTACGCATCATGGGACTCGATCTCCCCTTGGACATTTTCCGAACACCAAATGAATTCGAAGCGGATCAGTTCGATGAAGTTTTCGAACGCGGAACGACCCATCGTGACGGAACCACTCTCCCACATCCAATCGACCTCATCGTCACAAAATCCAATACAAACCGGGACAAGGACCACATCGACGTAGCACACCTGGAATCACTAACCCGAGCCGAATATCTCTCCAAACTCCCCACCGCCACCTTCGAGGAAGCCAGTTTCATGCTCGAGCGCTACGCCGAGTGGCGCGTCCTCGAATCCGCCCTCACCAACCCCTCCCCGGAAGTCCAGGAACTCGCCATCAGAATGCTTCGTGAATTCGCCGAAGCCGGAGACCCGTTTTCAAAAGACATACTCGAAGGAAAATCCACTCCACCCGCCCCATAATCGTCACCGCAAAGCAGTCAGGAAACCAAAGGAACTGAAAGAGAAAGGAACCACAAATCAGAAGCTTTTGTTAAAACACGAAACAATTCAAATTTCCCTCTTCAAAAAGATTCGTAGGATTCATGAGATTCGTGGTTCCTCCCTCTTCCTTGTATTTTGAGAGTTGAGAGTTGAAATTTCCCCTCTTCATTGGAGTTTAAAATTTAGAGTTTAAAGTTTAGCCTCCCCGCGTGCCCGCCACCTACACCACCCACGATCTCCCCGGCGGCCCCCGCCTCGCCCACGCCCATGTTCCAGAAAGCGAGTGCGCCGCGCTCTCCATCTACATCCCGGTCGGCTCACGCGATGAAACCGGGAACATCCCCGCAGGGCTCGCACATTTTTCCGAGCACATGGCGTTCAAGGGAACCAAAACCCGCTCCGCAAAAGAACTCACCCTCGCAATCGAATCCGGCGGCGGGCAGACAAATGCCGGGACATCCGAAGACCACACGGTTTACGAGGCGCAGGGCGAGGCGGAACTCATGCCCGTCCTCATCGAGGTGCTGGCGGACATGGTCTGGAATTCCACTTTCCCGGAAAACGAAATCGACTTGGAGCGCGACGTCATCGGCGAGGAAATCACCATGATACGCGAGTCACCCTCGGATCACATCAGCGACCTCCTCGCCGCCGCCCTCTGGCCGGAGCACCCGCTCGGCCAATCGATTTCCGGCTCATTGGAATCCATTGAAAACATCTCCCGCTCCGGCTTGAAAAATTTCGCGAAGCAACACCATTTCCGCAAAGACCTCGTCATCGCTACCGCCGGCCCCATGTCCGCTGATGAAATCCTGGAAACCCTCCTCCCCCTTCTCCCGAAAAAATTCCGAAAGCCGCCTCTCCGCCTTGGCTACGACCCATCACCCTCCCGCGAGATCATCGAGAACCGCCCCACCGACCAACTCCAGCTCGCCCTCGCCTGGCACACTCCCGGCCGCCACGCGGAAGAGCGCCACGCCCTGCGCCTGCTCTCCCTTATCCTCGGCGAATCCTCCTCATCCCGTCTCTTCACCGAGCTGCGCGAAGAGCGCGGACTGTGTTACCAGATCGGATCGGAAACCTCCCTTTTCCACGAAACCGGAGCACTCCAGATCATCGCCGGACTCGATCCCGATTCCCGCGAAGAATCCCTGGAAACCATTTTCAAGGAAACCGAAGACCTCGCCGCAAACGGCCCGCGCCCCGGCGAACTCGAACGCGCCAAGCGCCTCGCCATCGCCCAGTCAAAGCTCGCCTTCGAATCCACCGCCTCCCACGCGGCATAGGCCGGCGAGGGCTTGCTTTTCCACAACCACATCCCCTCTCCACAGGAAGCACGCGAAAACCTCCTGCAAGTCACTGACCAACAGATCCAGGCAATAGCCCGGGAAATTTTCTCCAAGCAGCCGGCCACTGCGGAGATACGGTCATAACGGCAAATCAACCGTTGCTTACTTTGGTGATCACGCCGTCTTTCACTGAGAAGCTCAAGCGCTCCGGGCGGAAGTCTTTGGTGGCTGCCTGCGGCTGGCCGTCGATCTCAACCACGCGGTGCCTGACTTTCGCCGCGTCACAGGCGGCCTGCACCTTGGCCAGTGGCATGCCCACGAGGGAGTCGGTTTTGGTAACGTCGATGGCGATTTCTGCGGGAACTTCGGGAGTGGACTCCGCCTCGGCTGCATCGGGTTCATCCGATTTCGGCTGGCAGGATGCGATGGCAATGAGAGGCATCAGGAAAAGTAACTTTTTCATTGGGCAATTATCGCGAGGTGGGAGAAACTGGCAAGACCGAAGAATAAATCAAGCGTTGCGGTCGCCTCATTCCGAGGCAATATCAGAAGATTATGAAATGGAACTACACGAGCGTTGGCGCGGCATGTCTTGCCGTAGGGGTCGCCGGATTTGTGGCCGGAAAAATCACCCAAGGCGACAGCCCACCCACCGAAGCCGACAAGCTCCTCAGCCGTGCCGATCAGGTGGCTGGCGAGCGCATGACGGGGAGCCGTGGGGATGATGCCCGCAGCACATCCGCCCGCGCACGTGCGGGCGAAGGCCGCTCGGAAGGAAGTTTCGACGAGCGCCTCGCAAACATGGAGGAAATCATTCGCGGGGAAAACGCCCTGGACCGCGGGCGTGCCATGCTTTCATGGATCGACTCCCTCGCGCCGGAGGAGTTTGAGGACGCAGTCGCCCGTTTCCGCAGCCTCGGCCTGACAGAAGCGCGGATGGGTGAATACGCCATGTTGCTCACCGCCTGGGCGGAACTCGATCCCACCGCAGCACTCGCTTACACCACGGAAAACACCCGTGGCGGAATGGCCACCGGAACCGTCCTCACCGCATGGGCCAGCCGCGATCCGGAATCCGCCATCGCGTGGGCCAAGGCGAACCACGAGGGCGATGATGCCAACCCATACATGGTCGGAATCATACGGGGTCTGGCCGAAACCAACCCCACCCGCGCCACCGAACTACTCCAGGATCTTCCCTTCAGCCGCGAGCGTGGCGACGCTCTCAATGCAATGATGCCACACCTCATGCAGATGGGCACGGAATCCGCGAAAGGCTGGATAGACGGTCTCGCTGACGAGCGCCTGAAAGACGGTGCCATAGCCCGTTTCGCGGAAACCATGGCGAAAGAAGATCCGGCAGGGACCGCCACCTGGCTGCTCGCCAACCTCGGGGACGCCTCCACCCGCAGCGTGGATGAGGTTTACGAAGAGTGGGCGAAAACCGACATGGCATCCGCCAAAACATCTTTTGAAAACCTCCCCGAAGGCGATGCCCGCTCGCGCGCCCTGCGTGGGCTCGTGAATATCGAGGCCAGGGAAAATCCCCAGGCCGCCGCCAACCTGATGAACAGCTACCCGGATGATGTCGATGACCGCATGGTGCAGCATTTCATCTGGCGGTCTTTCGACAGTGCCCCGGAGGTTGCAATCAACCAGATAGCCCTGATGGAAAACGACGGCAGGCAGAACCGCATGTATGAGCGCACTCTCGAAGCATGGCTGGAACGCGACAAACCCGCCGCACAGAAATGGATCAGCTCTGCGAATCTTTCCGAGAACGTGTTGAAGAGTATTTCCAAAGGAATGAATCCGTGATTCGTCTGCGTTTCTTTCGATGGGGTTCGCTCATTTTCGGTGCGCTCGCCGCAAGGTGCTCCCCTGCCCCATCCGATCTTGAAGCGGTCTGGACGGAAGGGATGCGACCACCGCCCGATCTGGCTACGCCCGCCGGGTTCGCAATCAGCCCCTCGGAGGCATACTCCGTTGCCTGGGATTCCCGGGCACTTTCATGGAAGCATATCTGGCACATTTACGCGGATTCCCGGTTCTACTACGTGCATGACATCTTTCTCGGCGATAGTCCCCGCCGGGTCTTCGTCCAAGGGCTCCGGATCGATGGACGGATCGGCGGTATTGCGAACCGCAGCATGGACGCCCCGGAAAGGAAAACGAAACATCCCGCCGTGTGCACGATAGCCGACGGCGTCAATACGGAGAAGTGTGCTTCCAGCCGCTAGCGAAGAATCAAGAACGGTGCGCCATTTCAAATCTTTGACTCCGACACCGAAGTTTATTTCGAGGATGGGAAGCTTGTGAAGATCGCCAGCGAACCCGAACCAGGAAAAAAGCCATGAACAAGAATTCCGAAAAAATCCCCCGTGAGAGGGAAGCCGGCCTGTGCCCTTGCAAGAGCCGCGCGAGCTACGCGGATTGCTGCATGCGCTTCCATTACGGGCGCGCCAATCCGGAGACAGCCCTGGAATTGATGCGCGCGAGATACAGCGCATATTTTTTCCGCATTGCGGAGTTCCTCGTTGCCACCACCCATCCGGACAAACGCCGCCCCGGTATGAAGGAAGAACTGGACGACAGTCTCCATGAGGTGGACTGGAGCTTCCTCACCATCATCGGATCTTCAAAAGGCGGCCCGGATGACAAGACCGGGAAAGTCGATTTCATCGCCGAGTATTTCATCGAAGGGGCGCGTAACGAGCTCCACGAGAAATCCCGCTTCAAGCGTTTCAAGGGCCAGTGGAAATACCTCGATGACAAAGGCTGAACACCGGGGGGTTTGACTACGGTGCGCGAAGGGTGTCTGATTCCCACGTGATCCTTGAAATGATTTTCCAACTTCTCGCGCTGTTTGTCGCAGTCGCTACTTTTCTGCCACTGGCAAAGTGTGACCACTGGCTGGTCCGCGCCTGGGACTTTCCGCGCCTGCAGATCTTTATCTTCGGCCTCGCGCTTTTCCCCTGTCTCTATTTTTTCAGCTTCAATGACGGGAACCACGGGTCGGACTGGATTATCGTCGGACTGCTGGCGGCGGCGGTCGGCTATCTCGGTTTCCTGATCTGGCCATATACGAGGCTTCATCCCAAGCAGGTGCTAGCCGGGAAGGGGAAAACCGGGATACGCATCCTCGTTTCCAACGTCCTGATGTCCAACCGCGAAAGCGACAAGCTCATCGCCCTGATCCACGAAAAGCAGCCGGACATCATCGTGGCCTTGGAAACCGACAAATGGTGGAGCGACAGGCTCGCCACGGTGGCCGATGACTATCCCCATTCCGTGGAACTGCCGCAGGACGACACCTATGGAATGGTGCTTCGCTCCCGGCTGGAACTCATCGATCCGTCCGTGGAATACATCATACGGGACAACATTCCCTCGATCCATTTCAAGGTGAAACTCGACGGAGGCGAAACCGTCCGCATCCACGCCGTCCATCCCAAGCCACCATACCCCGATGAGGATGAAACCACCACCGACCGTGATGCCGAGCTGCTTATTGTCGGAAAACGTGCGGAGGAACACGGTGGCCCCACCATCGTGTTAGGCGATCTGAACGACGTCGCCTGGTCCCATACCACCCGCATGTTCCAGCGCATCAGCGGGCTTCTTGATCCCCGCGTGGGCCGTGGCCTTTTTCCCACTTTCCATGCATCGCACGTGTTCATGCGCTGGCCGCTGGACCATGTTTTCATCTCGGATCATTTCCGGGTAAGGCACCTCGAGCGGCTGCCGTTCATCGGCTCCGACCACTTCCCCATGTTCACCGATTTTTCCTTTGAGCCGGGCGGGGAGTTCGAGCAGGAAACCCCGGAGCCGGATCCCGGTGACGAGGAGGAGGCGGAGGAAAAAATCTCCGCCGCCCTCGCGCAGGGTTAATCCTCTGCGGCCTGCTCCGCTTTTTCGTCCCGCTCTTTCCAGCGCGGCTTGGTTTTCTCCCCGCCGGAAGTGGGCCAGCCTTCGCGCTGGGCGCCGCGAACCCCGTCCTTCGCTTCCGTCTGATCGTGGAAAAGATGGATCTGAGTCTCGAAAGGCATGTCGATTTCGGCCTCATCAAGAGCTTTCTTCACCGCCATGATTACCTTGGAATGGATGTGCGCCACGTTCGCCCGGCGGCTGTCCGTCCACCAGCGCGCACGCACGGTTACCCAGCTTGCGGCGAGATCCCATGGCAGCGCCTCCGGTGTCGGATCGCTCTCGACCCCTTCCACGGATTGAAGGGTTTTCACGATCACCTCACAGGCTTCGTCCACGTCGTCCCCGTAACCGATGCCGATGTCATACTCGCTGCGGCGCTTCTCGTGCGCGGTGCGGACGAGGACGGAGTTCGTATAAATATCACTGTTCGGCACCACGATGCGCTGGCCGTCGTAGGTCTTGATGATGGTCGCACGGGTTTCGATCCGCTCCACCGTCCCCTCATGCCCTTCCACGGAGATCTGGTCGCCCACTTGGAAGGGTTGCCTCAGCAGGATGAGCAGACCCGCCAGCCAGTTCTGCAAAATGTCTTTGAAAGCGAAACCGATAGCCACTGAACTCACCCCGAGTCCTGCGATCAGATCGCCGGGCTTGAGTGAGGGGATCACAATGGTCGCGGCGAACAGGAAGCCCAGGACGATGATCACCCATTTTACGAAACCTCCCAGAACATCACCAAGATTGTCCCTGTCCCGTTTCGCCGATTGTTTGTAGATGAGTGATTTCACCAACCTGGCTACAAACCAGAAAATCGTAAAAACCACGATGGCCACAATGATGTTCGGAAGGAGCCTCATCGCTCCATCCACCCATGAGTCCACCCGTTCCAACGCCGCACCCGGATTGAGGTCAATCTGCTGGGGAACGTCTTTCGCTTTCGATACCGCTTCTTCGGCCATCGTGAAAGCTAGCAAGGCTTTCCGCCCGGGCAACTGGCTTTTCCGCAGAAACGTCAGCGCATTTTTTCTAAAAACTAACATGACGCCTTTCCGTAAAATCCGCACCCAACTACTAAATATGCCGTAGTTTTTGGATTGACGGTGCCATATGATCCGATAGGGTCTGGTGCGTTGTTTCACGTTTCTAACGTCCTTATCCATGCGTTGCGTCCAATGCGGTTCCCTCAAAGACAAAGTCCTCGACTCCCGCTCATCGAAAGATGGGACGACGATTCGTCGGCGCAGGGAATGCCTGAAGTGCGGCTATCGTTACACGACGTACGAGCAGATCGAGCGCACCGAGCTGCGCGTAGTCAAGCGGGACGGAGCGCGGGAATCGCTCAACCGCGAAAAGCTCATGGGCGGCCTGATCAAGGCTTGCGAGAAGCGACCCGTCTCCATGGAGCGCCTCGACCGCGCCGTGGAGGAAATTCTAACAGATCTTCACAAAGACCATCTCAGCGAGGTACCCTCCGCTTCAATCGGCGCGAAAGTGATGGACAAGCTCCACCAGATCGATCCGGTCGCCTACGTGCGTTACGTCTCGGTTTACCGCCAGTTCGAAAACGTCAGCGAATTCATCGCGGAGATCCAGTCACTCTCACGCCGCGCCGCGCGCGATACTTTTCAAAGAAGGCTTTTCAAAGAATAGCCTTCCTATAAAATCACCACCCTGTCCCGAACCTCAACCACAACCAGCCACCCACTACCAACACATACCCATCCAACGTGATCTCCTTCATCGGCAACCGCCCCGCTCTTCAAATCGGCACCCACCAGGTGCTTGAATACGATACCATCTGGCTCGAAGACGCCATTCGTCGCGCTGCAAAAGCAGCGGACAACGAGGATTTCCCACTGGTCGCAGAGGTGTGCAACGGCGTTGAGCTGTATCTGGAGCACAAATGCTCGCTGCGTTTGCTCCAGCTTGAGGATCTTTTCGAACGGATGCGGAAACTGCTCACCCAGATGGGCTGCGAGCGTATCGCCGAAAAACTGGAGCCACTCGCCCCGCCCGTAACCGTCTCCCTGATCTCCGCAGCGCAAAAAGCTGGCAACGGCTTCGAACTGGCCTTTTTCGAAACACTCCGCAGCGAACTCCTCGCCCTCCGCGTGGCCGGAGCCGAGCAGATCCACTTCACCGGCCTCCGCGAAAGCACCCTCATCCTGCGTGGCCAGGAAAAATGGAATCGCCGTTGCGACACCCTCCTCTCCGAGATCGAATCCTTCCTTTTCTCCCTCGATAGCGATGGGGAAATGCCGGACTCCTCCCTGCGCCTGAGCATGGAGGTATAGGAAATCAGGTTGACGCACTCAGCGGGCACCCGGATATGAACGTTTTGGAAAAAAACCTTCTGGTGCTGGCCTCGGCAGGGTCGGGGAAAACCTTCTGTCTGAGCGACCGCATTATCGGGCTGGTCGCGGGCGGGATTGAACCGGACAAAATCGTTGCGCTCACTTTCACGAGGAAAGCCGCCGGGGAATTTGCCGATGCTATCCTCACGAAACTGGCCGGAGCGGCGGAAGATGCGGGGAGGGCATCTGTTCTCGGGGAAGCCATTGGCAACCGGGATGCGCATTTCGAAGAACTTTTGGAAAAAGTCGTCCGGAAATTGCCGAAGCTGACCCTCGGGACAATGGACGGATTTTTCGCCCGCGTGGTGAAAGGCTTTCAATACGAGCTGGGAGTGACCGGCGGAAAATTCGATCTGCTGGAAGGCGAGATCGGGGAAAGCCTGCGGGACGGACTTTTGGAGAGCCTCCTCGATGGCGAACTGGACGCGGAGACCGAAGAGGAATTCGCAGCCGTATTCCGCCGCGCGACTGCCGGAAAGGAAGGCACGCGGGTCTTGGAAGAGCTGCGGAATTTTGTCGGCACCTGGCACCGCCTTTTCGTTTCCCCGGATGGGAACGAATGGGGGCCGGCCTCCCTGGCCGGGCTGGAAGTTTCCGAATGGGAAAAGCAGAAGCACGCCCTCATCGAACAGGTGCGCCGAGACTGGCCTAACGTTCCGGATAGAAAAAAGCGCCACGACACCGCCTTTGAGCCAATGCTTAAAGCGTTCACTGAGCACACGGTCGGCAGTGGTCTGCTGGACAAGACCACGGGTCTGGTTCCGAAAATCCTGGAAGCAGCCCAAGAGGGAACCGGCAGCCTTTCCTTCTCATACTACCAGCCGCTGGAGATCACCGGACTTGCGGCGGAGGCTTTGCGGAATCTCGTGGAGCTGGCCGCGCGATGCGAACTGGCAGCAGCCCTCTCGCGCACACGCGGCATCCACGGCGTGATCTCCTGCTACGACGCCCTCGTCCAGCGGGAGCTTCGCGCGAAAGGCAAACTCGGTTTCGATGATGTGAAACGCCTGATGGGCGCGTGGATGAAAGGCGAGGACGCCCGGCTGCGGAGGGAGTCCGTGGATTTCCGCCTGGATGCGAATTACAACCACTGGCTGCTAGATGAGTTCCAGGATACCAGCCGCGAGGAGTGGAACGGCCTCCTGCCATTGGTCGATGAAGGTCTCACTGATGACGAATCTACTGTATTTATAGTAGGTGATAAAAAACAGGCCATCTACGCATGGCGGGGCGGCGAGGTGGGACTGTTCGATGAGGTGATTGAAAATTACCGCGGTGGCCTCTCCGTGGAAACCATGGCGGAGTCCTGGCGCTCCTGCCCGCAGGTGCTGGAGCTGGTGAACCGTGTCTGCGGCGATGGGGAAACGATGGCCCGGCTATTCGGCGAGGCGGCGAGGAGATGGGAGTGGGAAGACCACGTTTCCGCACCACCACTCGCCCGCCCGGAAAAGGAAGGCTACGGGCGGGTCGAGATCATCCCCAGGGATGATGATAAGATGGAGCGTGTCATAACACTTTTGAAGGAGCTCGGAAACGGCAGAAAGGAACTTACCTGCGGGGTGCTGGTGGAGACGAACAAACACGTCGGCGAGTGGGCGGATGCCCTGCGGGCGGCCGGGTTTCAGGTCGTTGAAGAGGGCGCGAGGGAGCCGGGTAAAGACCATCCCGTCGGCGTGATGATCTGGCAGCTTCTCCGCTGGATGGCGGATCCCTCTGATGATTTCGCCAGGCATACCGTGATGATGTCACCACTTGCTACTGTGCTTTCGGAAAAGCTCGGGGAAGCGTGGCAGGGGGTGTGGGAAAAGCTTGGCGGGCTGGCTTCTGAAAAGGGTTTTGCAGGGATGCTTGAAGATCTGGTTTCGCCAATCCAAAGGGACTGGTCGGAGTTCGGAAAGCGACGCGCGGCGGATCTTCTCAATGCTTTGGAACAGCTCGACCGCGAAGGCGTCGTCACCGCGCGGGAGGCGGCAGATCGAATCGAGAGGATGAAGATTTCCCAAAGCCCCGGAGTCGCCGCGGTGCAGGTGATGACCGTCCACAAATCCAAGGGACTCGGCTTCGATGTCGTGGTCTTACCCGATGTCCCGACCAAAAAGGTGCCGGATCTCACCCATTTCAACACCATCACCGGCGAGGGCTGGATCACCAGCGCACCGGTTTCCTGGGCGAGGGCGATGATTCCTGAAATTTCCACAGCGGAAGCGAAATGGGCAAAGCAACAAACCTACGAAGCCTTCTGCAAGCTCTACGTCGCCATGACACGGGCGAAGCGCGGACTCTACGTTTTCCTCGATACCCCTTCGAAATCCGCAGCGGAAGACAAGGCCAGCCTCGCGAACTGGCTGATGGTTTCCCTGGGTCTTGATGACAAGGAACGGGATGTTTTCGAAAGCGGCGACAAGTCATGGGCCGCGAACGTGCCAGCTATCGGGGAAAAGGTAGCGCCCGGAAAATCCATCCTGGCCGGAGCCGTGGTGAAACGCTCCCGCAGTACCCCGAGCGGCGAAAAATCGAAAGCCGGGGCGGCCGTCTCCGGCAGCAACGAAGGCCGGCGCTTCGGCACGGAAGTCCACGCGGCTTTCGAATCGGTCGGCTGGCTCGATGAGGGCGGACTCCCGGATTTTGCCGGAGGTATCCGATCTACGATGGATGCAGTATTTTCCTCCCCCGAACTTGAAAAACTTTTCACGAAAGGCGGGAGGCCGGTTTCCCTCTTCTGTGAACAGCGGGTGGAAGCCGTGATGGATGGGAAATGGATCAGCGGAGTCATCGACCGCCTGCATGTCCATCACGGTGAAACAGGCGAAGCCACTCTGGTGGAAATCATCGATTTCAAGACCGACAGGGTGGACACCGCCGGGGAACTCACCAAACGCTACCAAGGTCAGATGGAAGCGTATCGAAAGGCCATCGCCCTGATTTACACGAAAGCGGAGGTGAAAAGCATTCTCGTCTCCACCGCGCTGGGAACCCTTGTGTAGGCAAAATCAGGATCCGTCGCCCTTCTCCATCGCCGCAGTGATCCGGGAAACATACCTCGCAACCCCAGCTTCGTTCGGATGCGCGGTGGCGGCGATGTAGCAATGCAGACCGGTTTGGCCACGCCCTAGCGCAACCGTGCATTCCCTGGCGCGCCTCCCCATCATCGGATCTTTCTCCCATGGATGGAACAGGAGGGACGGCTCGCCGAACATTCCCTCCCGCCCGGTGAAGCCGGAATTTACGAACACGCACCTCCCCCGGTGGGTAGCCGCGATACCGCGCGCCGCCTTTTCCATCCAGCGGTCGGAAAGTTCGCGGAAGCGGCGGGTGTTTGCGATCGCCCGTTCGGAGAAGTCCCCGCCGTCCGGCTGTGGCATCCCTTCGCGTTCGAGCATTTCACGAACCTCCTTTCCATCCGTCCGGTCGGCGAGAATCTGGTAGTAGCCGAGGACGTAGATCTCCGCCCCGGGAAAACGCGCGGACAGTTTGGCGAGCACTCCGGAAAGTTTCCTGTGGCAGGCATCTTCCGTGGCGGAATCGATGTAAGAGGGAGGCGTGGCAGGATTTGAAATTCTCAGCCCGCCAACTTCATTGATCCCGCCCTCGATCAGAATCCGCACGCGCTTAGAGCGTGGCTTCGGTGCAGATTCGATCTGGCTGCCAACGGATGGCCAGGGTGTCGGAACCTCCCCATGCGGAGGCCATCTGTGGTCATCCGGGTCTCCGGACAGAAACGCTCCAGAGTGCGCATAGGCGTGAACCCGAACACGCTCCTTGAAGTGCGATTCGATCCAAGCGGCGGTCTTTACTCCGATTTTCCCGGAATCCGAATGCCCCTGACCCCAGAGAATGGACGATCCAAACACGAAAAGTTCCGACCGCGGCCGGAACAGGCGGAGAAAACTCCGAAGCAAACCATTCAGAACAGGCGGCATGGGTGGAGCGGAATTTGTCTGCCCGGAAGGTCGGGGACAAAGAAAAAAGACCGCCGCGGCTCGAAAACCGTGGCGGTCGATGGATAGGTCAGAACGGGTTTGCTACCGTCACGTAGCCGCTGCCTTGGCGGCGGTAATATTGGTTCTGGTGGCGGTAGTAAGGCTGTCCGCGGTAATCAACAGTCGTATAGCCGCCCGGCAAACGCTCGATTACGTGTGAACTGCCGTCCGCATGGTTGTGGACGGTGGTGTTGCCATAACGGGAGTACTCGTCGTAGTAGCGGCTTCTGCGTGGTGCTTCCACGACTACGTAATTGTCGTTGCGGCGCTGATAGTAGGCTCCGTTATGGTAATAGTAGCTGGTACCGGCAATGGTTTCACTACGATAGCCGCCGGGCAAGGTGCTCGTTGTGTAACCGGGGCGGTAGGTTGTGGTCGTCGTGGTGGATGTTCTCGGACCCGTCTCGTATGGCGAGACGCAGGAACTGAGGCTGAAGCCGGCTGCGAGGCCGGCGGTAAGTAGGATTGCTTTCATAGTAGTTTTGGTTGGGAGTTTCGTTTCGTGCGGAAGTTGTCCGGCCTGTTTCCAATCGCAGTTGTCCGGCCAACTGCAGATTGATCTACCGAACCCATGTTTCTGCTTGGTATTGGGAGGGATGACCAGCGGGGATACCGGGAGATGCGGTCTGTTCCGGGCGGAACGCATCTTTTCCGAATCGAATAAACGTGCATTTCGCCTGAAAATAAATTTGTAAACCCCGGCATGATTGGAGAATCCGGCATCCGATCCCGCGGCACAGGACGTGCGAAAATGCTTCCGCAAACCATCAACCAAAAATTATGAACAACAGATATCTGATAGTCGCCGCCTCCGCCATGATTGGCAATGCCATCGCCCAGGTCCCCGCCCCTCCCCAGGTCATCATTGAGGAAAGAGCCGTGGAGGAAGCCGTGCCGGTTCTCCCCGGTGCCAGCCAGGAAGTGCAGGCCGCGCAACGCCGCCTTGATGCCGCACTTGCCCGCGAGCGCCTGAATATTGCCCCTACGATTGTTCCCACACCAGCGCCCGGGACAGTGGAAACAACCGTCGAAACCACCACGGTGGAAGAACCAGGCCAGCCGACCCGGGTTTACAGCACGGAGCGGAATGTCGTGATCGTCGGAGGCCAGGAGTTTCCCTATCTCACCATCCCGGTGCTCTTCGTTGAAGGCACAGCGGAGCTTCTGGACATGGAATCACGGCTGGCCATCGAAGATACCGCCACGGCGATCAAAGAGGTGCTGGTAATGAGTCCGACCGCTGTATTCGACGTGGAAGGCCACACCAGCACGGATGGCTCGGATGAAATGAACATGAAGCTTTCCGCAGATCGCTCACGGGGCGTCTATACGGAGCTGATCCAACGTTACGGGGTTCCTACTTCCGCTCTTGCTGCCCACGGCTACGGTGAAAATTTCCCGAAATATCCGGATGGAACTGAAGAACAGATGGTTCTCGATCGCAGGGTGCTGGTGGTGCGGGTCAAATAATCCCGACGTTGGAACAGGAACCTTTTTCCAAGCTGCACTCCACTCAGGGGTGCGGCTTTTTCAATGTCACACCGCACTGAACGGGCTGGTGAGAAAGGAACCGCGATTTAGAAATCGCGACAACCCCTGACAAAAGGCCGAGTCACGCTAGCGAGAGATGCCAGCCATTGCAGTCGCGATTTCGAAATCGCGGTTCCTCTTATCAATGCATGTGCTTGCGCTTGAAGCGGAGGGCGGCGGATTGCTTGGCGATCACGCCTTGCAGGTAAGCCACTTCCTCGGCGTCCATGCTGTGCTCCACGGTGTGGAGTTTTTCTTCCGCACGTTTGATCGCCTCTTCGGCAGCAGACTCGTCGATTTCACTTTCGCCAAGAGCCATGTCGGTGAGGACAACGGCTTTGTTTCCAGAAATTTCCGCGAAGCCGGATCCGATGGCCATGGTCACCACCTGGCCTTCGCGCAGGTAACGTAGCTCACCGGGTTGCAGGGCTGTCACCAGGCCAGCGTGGCTTGGAAGAATTCCCATTTCCCCATCCGCACCGGGCAGATAGACGTTCTCAACGGTATCCGAAAAAATCTTTTTCTCAGGAGTGACAATTTCGAGGTGAAGGGACATGGGGATTTCAGGTAACTAGTTAAATGTTATGCGCCGATTTCGGCAAGGATTTCATCGAGCTTCCTCGTTGGTTGGGAGGTGGAGGAGGCTTTCTCTTCACGCAGGATTCTCAGGTCATCTAATTCCTCAAGTGCATCCTGGATTTCAAGAAATTCTTCATAGGGAAGGACGACAAATTCTTTGTTGCCTTCTTTCTCTATGATTTGCGGATGGATGCTCATGGAGAGCTATTGATCAATCGCGGGAGACGGAGTCGATGCCGGCCTTCATGTAGAAGTTACCTTCGGAGACGTCGTCCCATTTTCCGTCGAGGATTTCGGCGAAGCCTTTGACGGTGTCTTCGATGGAAACGAGGGCGCCGGGAACGCTGGTGAAGATCTCCGCTACGAAGAACGGCTGGGTGAGGAAACGCTGCAATTTACGGGCACGGAATACGGAGAGCTTGTCCTCGTCGGAAAGTTCGTCCATGCCGAGAATGGCGATGATGTCCTGAAGGTCTTTGTAGCGTTGAAGCACGAGCTGGACGCCACGGGCAACGCGGTAGTGCTCTTCGCCAACTACTTCCGGAGCGAGTGCCTTTGAAGTGGAAGCGAGGGGGTCGACCGCTGGGAAGAGAGCCTGCTCCGCGAGGGAACGCTCAAGAACCACGGTTGCGTCAAGGTGAGCGAAGGTGTTTGCAGGAGCCGGGTCGGTAAGGTCATCCGCAGGAACGTAAACCGCCTGAATGGAGGTGATCGATCCCTTGTTGGTGGAGGTGATCCGCTCCTGGAGGGATGCCATTTCTTCGGAAAGGGTAGGCTGGTAACCCACGGCGGAAGGTGTCCGGCCAAGAAGCGCGGAAACCTCGGAACCCGCTTGTGAGAAACGGAAGATGTTATCGACGAAGAGAAGAACGTCCTGGCCTTCCTCATCACGGAAATACTCGGCCATGGTGAGCGCGGACAGCGCGACGCGGAGACGTGCGCCCGGAGGCTCGTTCATCTGGCCGTAGCAAAGGGCAACTTTCGAGCCTTCGGCAGCGAGAACCGGGTTGCCGTTGCCGTCGAGTTTGACGTGGCCGTTCTCGTCCTTTTCGCAGGCGATAACGCCGGACTCGATCATTTCCCAGTAAAGGTCGTTTCCTTCCCGGGTACGTTCACCCACACCGGCGAAGACGGAGAAACCACCGTGTGCAAGGGCGATGTTGTTGATCAGCTCCATGATGACCACGGTCTTACCAACACCGGCACCACCGAAGAGGCCGCCTTTACCACCTTTGACAAGAGGGCAGATGAGGTCGATGACCTTGATACCGGTCGGAAGGATTTCCTCACTGGCGGATTGGTCGGTAAGGGACGGGGCCGGGCGATGGATAGGGGAGCGATGGTTTGCGTCCTCAAGCGGTTTGTTTTCGTCCACGAGATCGCCGGTGACGTTGAAGATACGTCCGAGAACTTGTTTTCCGACAGGAACCGCGATGGCTTTGCCCGTGTCGGTGAGGGTCATTCCACGCTTGAGGCCGTCCGTGGTGGACATGGCAACCGCGCGCACCCAGCCGTCGCCGAGGTGTTGCTGAACTTCGAGAACCAGCTTGGTATCGACCTCGTTAAGAACGTAGTTGATCTCGAGGGCGTTGAAGATTTCCGGCAGTTTGCTGGCTTTGGAGAAATCGGCGTCGATAACGGCGCCGATGATTTGGACGATGGTTCCTTGGTTGCTCATGGTGGAAGTTGTGGATAGGTGGAAAAGGTATTCGGGTCGAGTTTCTCAGTCGGAGTAGTGGTGGCGGCAGGTGGCGATCACGACGGAGTCTTCGCGGATCTGATAAACAATGCGGTTCTTCGCATCAATCCGGCGCGACCAGAACCCGGAGAGATCGTGCCGGAGCTGTTCCGGTTTGCCGATCCCCTCGCGCGGGTTGCGCTGGATGTCTTTGATGAGGTCATTGATTCTGCGTAAAGTTTTTTTGTCTGCCGTTTGCCAGTAAAGGTATTGTTCCCAGCCCTTTTCCTGGAAAACGACTTTCATTCTTCGATGAGTTCGCGCTCCTGCATGTTGATTCCAGCCTTGCAGTCGGCTACGGCCTGAAGGAGCACCCGGGCGTTCTCCGGATCGGCTAGAAGGTATTCGGTTTCGTCCATTCCCTCGGGCTTGCCCTTGCGGAGGTCGTGAATGGCGGGGTCGTAAACGAACTTCGGCTTGGGTTCGTAGTCTTCCTGCGGGATGACCACGACCGAATGGCCGTTTTCCCTATGGATGGCGACCGGCACCCGGCTTTCCCACACCTCTTCGACAAGGGATGCGAGATCCTTGCTGGCGGCGGTTTCGGAAATGGTTTTCATGCTGGGAAGCTAGCTGGGAAAGGACGTAGGGGCAAGGATCACTCCATGGCCTTCATGGCGGTGGTGATTTCGAGGAGCTCGGCGGTGATGGCTGCCTGGCGGACCTTGTTGTATTGGAGGGTGAGTTCCTTGATGAATTTCTTCGCATTGTCGGTGGCGGCTTTCATGGCGACCATACGTGCGGAGTGCTCGGTGGCGCGGGATTCCAGAAGTGCCTGATAGACCTGGAAATTCACGTAGAGCGGAAGGATGGAGGCGAGGACTTCCTCCGGGGAAGGCTCGAAAAGGTGGTCGGAGGCACGGCCTTCGATCAGGCCTTCGTCTTCGGTTGCCTCCGGTGGTTGAACCGGAAGAAGGGTAATGGTTTCAGGAACCTGCGTGAGGGTGTTTACGAAACGGGTGTAAGTGATGGAGACCTTGTCGTATTTCTTATCGAGAAACTGCTTGGAAAGAAAGGCTGCGATGGCGCGGGCTTCTGCGAAGGGAACCGGATCGGGGACTTGGAAGTCCGCGAGGATGTTCTTTTTCGTTTTCTCCAGCATCACGCGGAGCTTGCGGCCTACGGTGACGTAGTCTGCGGTTTCGGAAGTGGTGGCACGGAGTTTCTTGGCGATGTTCGTGTTGAGCGGGCCGCAAAGTCCCTTGTCGGTGGAAACCACGAGAACCAGCTCGCGGTTGCCTTCACGCACTTCGAGAAGTGGATGGGTCGCTTCGTCCGAATCGGTGGCGCTGATGTCGCTCAGGACGGCGTTGAGCTGGGACGAGTAATCGCGCCCGGCCATTGCCTGATCCTGTGCTTTTTTCATCTTCGCGGCCGCGACGAGTTGCATCGCCCGGGTGATCTGGGCGGTGTTCTTGACCGATTTGATTCGGCGGCGGATGTCTCGGAGGTTGGCCATTTCGCTTCGCTCTAGTTGATTGGTTGATTAGGTAATTGGAAAATTAGGGTTCGTGGATCTGCGTCTCCCCAATTATCCAATTTCGAATGTCTATTTCCACGACTTTTTAAAGTCGTCGATGGCTTGCTTGACGGCATCGACCATGGCGGCGTCTTTCTTGAGATCCGGTGTTTCGTTGCGGATCTTGTCGAGGAGTTCGCCTTTGCGGGTGTTGAAGAACTCGCCCATTGCATCCTGGCAACGATTGATGTCTTTCACTGCCACATCGTCGAAGTAACCGTTCTGCATGGCGAAGAGGTAGATCGCCTCCATCTCCATCGCGAGCGGGGAGTATTGGTTTTGCTTGAAAAGCTCGACGATGCGGGCACCACGCTCGAGTTTTTTCTTGGTGGAGGCATCGAGGTCGGAGCCGAACTGGGCGAAGGCCTGAAGCTCGCGATACTGGGCGAGGTCGAGTTTCGTGGTTCCTGCGACGGATTTGATGGTCTTCGTCTGGGCGGCGGAACCGACCCGGGAAACGGAGAGGCCAACCGAAATGGCGGGACGGATACCTTGGTAGAAAAGGTCGGTTTCCAGGTAGATCTGACCGTCGGTGATGGAGATCACGTTGGTCGGGATGTATGCGGAAACGTCGCCTGCTTGCGTTTCAATAATAGGAAGCGCAGTGAGGGAGCCGCCACCTGCGGATTCGGAAAGGCGGGCAGAACGCTCAAGAAGGCGGGAGTGAAGGTAGAAAACGTCGCCGGGATAAGCCTCACGACCGGACGGGCGGCGAAGGATGAGGGAAACCTGACGGTAGGCAACGGCGTGCTTGGAAAGGTCATCGAAAACGATGAGGCAGTCCTGACCCTTGTCCATGAGGTATTCCGCAATGGAGCAACCTGCGTATGGGGCGAGGAATTGCATCGCTGCGGCGTCCGAAGCGGATGCGGAAACGATGGTGGTGTATTCCATCGCGCCGGACTCTTCCAGGGTCTTCTGGATACGGGCGACGTTGGAGAGCTTTTGGCCGACGGCGACGTAGATGCAATACATCGGCTTGTGGTTCTGCAGCTTGCCTTGCTCGGCGGCTTTGTTCTGCTGAGCCTGGGAAATGATCGTATCAACCGCGATGGTGGATTTGCCGGTGGCACGGTCACCAATGATGAGCTCACGCTGGCCGCGACCGATTGGCACCATGGCGTCGATGGCCATGATTCCTGTCTGAACCGGAACGGAAACGGATTTCCGCTTAATGATGCCGGGAGCGATTTTCTCCATCGGATAGTAAGCGGATGCGGCGATTTCGCCTTTGCCATCGATAGGCGCGCCGAGGGCATTAACCACGCGGCCAAGAAGTGCTTCACCAACCGGGACGGAGAGGAGCTTGCCAGTAGTGCGGCAGCTTGCGCCTTCGGTAACGGAGGCGTAGTCGCCAAGAAGGACGACGCCGACTTCGCTTTCCTCAAGGTTGAGTGCCATGCCGGTCACGCCGCCATCGAAGTCGATCATCTCGTTGAGCATGACGTCGGAAAGTCCTTCAACGATTGCAACGCCGTCACCGACCTTGCGGACTGTGCCGGTATTGGTTTTTTCAACGCTGGAAGTGATTCCGGCGATCTGTTGTTCGATGTCCTGGAGGATGCTG
This sequence comes from uncultured Verrucomicrobiae bacterium, assembly GCA_963793435.1. GTDB lineage: Bacteria > Verrucomicrobiota > Verrucomicrobiia > Verrucomicrobiales > Akkermansiaceae > Luteolibacter. The sequence goes on from CAWCAA010000001.1 coordinate 720,845, forward strand.
CTCATGTTCAGTGTGCTAGTTGGAAGTGTTCAGTTTTGAGGCTGAGAAAGTTTTTAGAATGCTTTGGAAAGACGGTCGAGGCGACCTGCTACGGAGCCGTCGTACACGTCGTCGCCGACTTTAATGCGGAGGCCTCCGAGGAGTTCCGGGTTGGTCTTGTATTCGATGTTTAGATTGTGGCCGTAGTCTTTGGCCAGATCTGCGGAAACCTGCTGGCCTTCGGTGGCGGTCAGCGGGATTGCGCTTTCCACGACCACCGTGCGGCGGGCGGTTTCTAGGCGTGCGAGACGTTGGATCGCCGCGAGAATGGCGCGGTAATCGCGCGGTTGGGAGGCGATGAGTTTGGAAACCAGATCACGCAGCTTGTTATCGTCGAGCTGGCCGTTCACCTGGCACAGGCCGTAGAGGCGGCGGGCTGTTGCGGCTGCGATTTTCGAGATTTTCATCGTGGTCTGGTTCGGAAAATAAAGGGGAGACCTGGTGCCGGATCAGTTGCCGACTTTGGCGATGGCTTCCTGGTTTATGCGGCTCTGGTCTTCCGGAGTCAGAACCTTGCCGGTGACCTGGGTGGTGGTGGCTGCGACGAGGCGGCCGAACTCTTTCTTGAGTTCTGCGGAGATGCGCTCGCGGTCTGCGTTTCCAGCGGCCTCTGCTTTCGCAAGGATGTTCTGGGCGCTGGCGATTGCTTCCTGGGATTTCTGCTCGGAGAAAGCGGCCGCGCCTTCCTTGGCCTCGTTGATCAGGCGGAGGGCGTCTTCGTTTGCTTTCGCGATAGCGGCTGCGGTGGTGGCTTCGGACTCGGCGAGTTGTTTCTCGATCCGGAGAAGCTTTTCTTCACCGGCGGCGATGCGCTCGCGGCGTTGGGCAAGCATTTCACCGATGGGGCCGAAGGCGAATTTTTTCAAAACGAAGACAACCAGGAAGAAATTGACGACCTGTGCGACGAAAAACGCACCGTGTAGTCCGAAGGTTTTCGAAAGCGTCTCAAAGGCACCCGGTTCGGCTGCTTGTGCGAGGAAGGTCATCATGGCTGGAAAGTCGTTTGGAAAAAGTGAAATGGAGAAAAGGGGTGGCCACGCGCGTCCGGGGACGCACGTGGCACAATGCTTAGAACGGCACTGCGAATGCGGTGAGGATGAAGATACCCTCGATAAGTGCCGCAAGAATGATGGAGATCACGAGGATTGGGGTGGCTGCGCCCGGGTTACGACCCGTTGCTTCAGCCGCCTTAGCGCCAAGGAGTCCGATACCGATGCCACCTGCGAGGGCGGCGAGTGCTACTGCGAATGCTTTGCTTAATACCATTGTCTTGTTGTGTGTTGTGTTGTTCTGCATCCCCCACAGTCTTTGCCATGGTCAGGATGCGGAGATTGTTTAGTGCGCCTCGTGGTCGTCGCCGTGGTCACAGATGAGTTTGAGGAAAATCGCACAGAGGAGCGTGAAAACCAGCGCCTGGACGAAGCCTACGAGAAGCTCCATGAAGTAGAAAGGGAGTGCGGGAAGGAAAGAAAGGTAAGATGGCACGAGGGTCATCAGTTTCTCAAGAGTCTGCTCACCGCCGTAGATGTTTCCGAAGAGACGGAAGGAAAGTGCGACCGGGCGGATGGCGACGGAGATCACTTCCAGAACGCCGACAAAGAGAAACAGTGGCATCAATGCCCAGAAGAGCAGACCCTTTACGCCTTTCGGGGCGAAAATATGGGCAAGGAAGCCTTTAAGGCCGTTTTCCGTGATCGCCCAGTAGAACCAGAGGAGGGCGAAGGTGAATGCCATCGCGGCAGTCATGTTGATATCCGCGTTACCACCACGGAGCCATGGGAGGAAGCCCACGTGCTCGCCTTGGGCATTTTCAAGATTCCAGCCGACCGTGCCGACTCCCGGAATCAGACCGAGGTAGTTGCTTGTAAGGATAAAGAAAAAGATGGAACCGAAAAACCAGAAAGTGCGCTTCGTGAGATGCGCGCCCATGAGATTTTCGAGGAAGTTGTATAAGGACTCTACCACCCACTCGCCGAAGTTCTGCATTCCGGCGGGAACCAGCGACATTTTTCCTGTAGCCATGCGGCAGAAGAGGACGATCAGGCCGACTGCGACCCACACCATGATCATCGAGTTGGTCACCGGGATCCAGTCGTGGAGCCGCTGCGCATCAAGAGGGAGGGCGTGATGTCCTCCTTCGGCGCCAAATGCCGAAGCGAGGCAGAGGAGCCAGATCGAAAGGGTTTTTCCAAAAAATCGCGTCATGTGAAAGATCGTGAATGCGTGAGGCGCGGGGTGATAGCGACAGCCCCGACAGACCGCAAGTTCTATTTGTGAAAAAATTCACAAGCTCCCCGGCAGCAGCCGGGAACGCCCGTTCCACGGGGAAAACGGATGACGGTGCGGACGTCCGGCGGTCGCCGGACGTTTCGGGTTCCGGAAGCTTTTTGCGGGTTCCTGGGAGCGCATCGCGGTTGCCAGCCTGCGGGGAATACCGCCCGGAACATGCACCCCCTGGTTGTTAGATTCTGTTAGTATGCCTGGAACAGGGGTTATTCGTTTCTGCCGACAAGCGGGAAAACGCTGCAAAGTCAAGCAGCCACATGGAAAAAACCTTTCACTTGTGTAAGGTTTTCTCTTGCCATGAAGTCCCACGATTCGCACAAACGCCCTCGCCATGAACAAAGCAGAACTTGTAGAAGCAATCCAGAAGTCCCTCGGAGCAGACGCCACCAAGCGTTCCGCGGAAGAAGCCCTCGACGCAGTACTTTCCTCCATCGCCAAAGGCGTGAAGAAAGACAAGAAAGTCCAAATCATCGGATTCGGAACTTTCGAAGTCAAGAAACGTGCCGCACGTATGGGCCGCAACCCGAAGACCGGGGAAGCACTCAAAATCGCCGCATCCAAGTCGGTTGGTTTCAAGCCTTCCTCCGTTCTCAAAGGAAGCCTCTAATCCCCCTGCGGGAAACCGCCAGGTAACAGAACTTCAAAAACCTGAAAACCCCGTCCGGATTACCGGACGGGGTTTTCTTTTTGGAAACGTTGGGATTTAAAAAATTAGAACCAGCCCTTGCGGCCGACGACGTAGGTCTCGACGAACTCATTGTCCGTTTTCGTGAGATAGATGATCCCCTCGATCAGGCCGACAATGCTGGCCAACCCGCACGTCACGAGTGTAACGACAAGCTGGATGACACCCTCTTTTGTGTAGCCCAGGTAAAATTTGTGAACTCCGAATCCCCCGAGGAAAATGCCAAGGAGACCGGCAATAAGCTTCTTGTCCGTCTGTTCTTTGGAATAGGCCGTACCTGCAGCAGGCGCTGGGGCTGCCGCCTGGACTGGTGGCGGTTGTGGGGCGGATGGGTCCGGTGTATGCGATTCTTCTGACATGGTGATTGTCGATTAACATGTTTCCTTCTATCTAGCAAGCTTCAACCCACCATGAAACCAAGAATCAATCTCGCCGAAACCACGCTCGCTGACGGAACCCCGCTCGTTCTGCAGGAGCATGATGGACGCCGTTACCTTCTCGTGCAGGGCCAGCAGATCTGCGGCCCGTCCTCCCGTGCCGCCGAGGAAGAGCTTGCGAAACTCGCCGCCGCCCCATTTCGCCCCGCCCGCCAACCGCGCATCTGGCTCATCGGCCTAGGTCTCGGCCACATGCTGGAATCCATCATCAAAGAACTCCCCCAGAAGCGCGCCGTCTATACCGTCGCGGACAACCGCAGCGTTCTGACCGAGTGGAACCGTGAGTTTTTCCCGGAAACCCCTCTGGATGATCCCCGCGTAGTCCTGGAAAGCGATCACACCGCAACCTCCCTCAACAGGCAATCCGGCTGCCTACACGCCATCATGATCCATCTGGATTACGCGCCGCTCGGTGGGAAAGGCCGCCTCCTCGTGAATGACAAAAAATGGCTGGCCTCCACCTTCGAGGCGCTCCAGCCCGGCGGCCTCCTCGCCATCGCTTCAAGCTCCAAAATGCCCGCACTCACCCGCAATCTCGAACGCGAGGGTTACGAAGTGGTCGAACATCTCGTCCCAGCAGTCCCACATGCGAAAAAGCCGCGCCTGCTCCCCATCTGGCTCGCCCGCAAATCCCGCCTCGAAGCTTGAGTCGCAAAAAGCCCCGTGCATACTACCGCACCGTTTCACCATGTTTCACCCACGCCACCTCATCCCCATCCTCCTGGCAGTCACCGCCCACGCGGATGAACTCATCCTGGAAGCAAAGCCTTTCTTCATCGCCCACAGCTTCGCCGCCACCGCGCTCCCAGCGGAAAGCACAGCCATCCGAATCGATGCCGAAATATGGCCTTCTTTTGAAATCGCCAGCATCGTGGATCATGGTAGCGCAGTCACGAAGGACCAGCCCCTCCTCGTCATCGAAACCGAAGACATCGATGAAAAGCTCACCGATACCCGCCAGGCCATCGCCACGGAAACCCTCGAACTCGCAAACGCCGAACTGGCCCTTGCAACGCTCGAAAAAACCGTCCCGGAACAACTCGCCCGCCTGAAACGCAACGCCGATGAAGCCGCCGAAAAGCTCGCGTATTTCACCGAAACCAGCCGCGCGATCTCCGAAGAATCCGCCGACTTCGGCCTCCGCCAGACCGAGGAAATGCTCGCCTCCTACGAGGAGGAACTCAAACAGCTCCTTCAGATGTATGAAGCCGACGACATCACCGAAGACACCGAGGAAATCATCCTGAAGAAACAACAGTTCGCCGTCGAAAGGGCGAAATTTTCCCTCAAGCGCGAGATACTCGACCACAAGCGCACCAAGGAAATCACCATTCCCCGCCAGGAAATCAAACTGATCGAAAGCCGCGACGATACCGCCCTGGCTCTCGCAACCGGCAGCAAGGATCTCCCCCGTTCCATCGAGCTAAAAAAAATCGAAACAGCCGGTCTCAAAACCTCCCTCGCAAGAAACAAAAAGGCGCTCGCCGATCTGGAAGCCGACAGGAAACTTTTTGAAATCAAAGCCCCGGCCGACGGCACCTTTTACTACGGCTCCATTGAGGACGGGAAATGGATCACCGGTGATCTTATCAAATCCCTCACCCCCGGCGGCGACGCTCCGGTAGGAAAAACTTTCGCAACCTTTATCCCCTCCCCCGCGAACCTTGTCGTCCAGGCATTCCTCGACCAAGCCACCTCCCAGGCACTCGCTGTCGGGGCAAAAGGAACCGCCACTCTAACAGGCCGCAGTGGTGTAACCATTCCGGTCACCCTCCAAACCATTTCCTCCACCCCCGGCGTTGAAAAAACCCATCCTGCCGTCTTTGCCGCCGAATGGCCGGAAGGTCTCGGCCCCGTCGCCGGCCAGACTTTGGAGATCAACCTCGTCTCCTACGCTTCGGAAAACGCCATCGCCATCCCGACCAAAGCCCTCTCATACGGCCCGCAGGGCTGGACTGCCGAAGTGAAACTCGCCGACGCAAAAACCGAGAAACGCCCCGTCACCCGTGGCAAATCCTCCGCAGAGGAAACCGAAATCACCACCGGCCTGGAAGCGGGACAGGTGATCGTGGTTCCATAGCCGGTTGAGTTCATATTGCCGAAGCTAGCCAAATTAAGAACGCCACCGCCTTATCGAGGAAACGGTCGAGTGACAAACTTCAAGGATCACTCTTGAAACTACCTTTTGCGGTTTTCCAATCAAGCTAGCTCGTTCTTAAAAGTGAAGAACGCGGCTGAAAGGGAAAACATATTTACCGAAATCAGACACAACGCTAAGTCCTCCGAGAGCGTATGAAAACGAAATTCACCTGATACGATTCCAACCAGAAAAATCCAGGCTCCAAGCAGATTGACGATGCCAATCGGAATTCTCAATATTGGAGAAGCATGCAGAAATCTCCAAAACGGAATCACGGTAAGGCTCATTGCACCCGTAATGATAAGTGCACAACAAGCGGCTGTTTCCATCATAGCCAGGAAATTCGGCGATCTGAAGTCATTTAGATAGGGCTTCCTGAATTATTCCCGAACGCCCAGTTCTACACGGTGGGAGGCTGGAAACGGGCGAAAACAATGCACGGCTTTCGTGCTTTTCCTGAAAAATCCCGTGCACCTACTACGTATCTAGTAGGTATGTATCGAACCGACTCCCAGCCGGGATTGCCCGACTTCTACCTTCCTTTCGGCGGGAAACTCGATCCCGAAAACCGCTGGGTGATACTCGCCAGGATCGTCCCCTGGCATCTTGTGGAGGAAGACTACCGGGACAACTTCGCCAGCAGCGGCATGAGTGCTCCCGCCAAGGAAAGCCGCATTGCACTCGGAGCACTCATCATCAAGGAGCGCCTTGGTGTCACCGATGAGGAAACCGTCGCCCAGATCCGTGAAAACCCGTTTCTCCAATACTTCCTCGGCCTGCATGAATACCTCCGCAAAGACCTCTTCGATCCCTCGATGATGGTTCACTTCCGCAAGCGCATCAGTCCGCAAACCCTTGAGAAAATCAACCTCGCCATCATCAACATCGCGCGCGGCCAGGCTGCCCCGCCCCAAGACCCACCCGCCTCGCCACCGGATGACACCCCGCCCTCCAACCAAGACCCTGGCTCTGAAGCGGACGCGCAGCCCGAGCCCGAAGCCAACGGCAAACTCATCATCGACGCCACCTGCACCCCCGCCGACATAACCTATCCCACCGATCTGAAACTGCTCAACGACGCCCGCGAAAAAACCGAACGCATCATCGATGATCTGCACGCCGCCATGCCCGAAAAAGGCAGGAAGCCCCGTACCTACAGGAAGATCGCCCGCCGCGACTTCCTCACCATCGCACTTTCCAAAAAACCAAAACGCACCAAAATCCGCACCGCCATCGGCAAGCAACTCCGCTACATCAAACGCAACCTCGGCCACATTGACAGGCAGTTGGACAACGGCGCGAGCCTCGCCGATCTAACAGCCTACTGGCACAAATGCCTCATGGTCATCCACACACTCTACGGCCAACAGTTGGAAATGTATCAGCAGCGCAGCCACCGTTGCGCCGATCGCATCGTGAGCATCAGCCAGCCGCATGTGCGACCCATCGTCCGCGGAAAAGCTTCACAGAGGGTTGAATTTGGCGCGAAAATCTCCGCCAGCCATGTGGACGGCTTCGTTCTGTTAGACCGGTTTTCATGGGATGCCTATAACGAAACCACCGACCTCATCGAGCAGGCAGGGTCTTTTCGAAAACACTTCGGCAATTATCCGGCCAGCATCCACGCCGACAAAATCTACCAAACCCGGGTCAACCGCGCATGGTGCAAAGAGAGGGGCATCCGCCTGAGCGGCAAGCCACTGGGCAGGCCACGGGAAAGAACCAGGGAGGAGAAAAGAGAGCAAAGGCAGGATGAGAAAGACCGCATCCCCATCGAAGGCAAGTTCGGCAACGCGAAACGCAAAGGAACCCTTCAACGGGTCATGGCCAAACTGGCCGTGACCAGCCGGAGCGTGGTCACCATCGGCCTTTTCGTACTCAACCTCGACGCCATACTGAGGTTTTTGCGTGCCTTGATCGGGCACTGGCAGAAGTGGCAGGACTGGATGAAGGCAAAAAGCCGCACAAATCCCTGTTACCACTCGTCCGTAACATGGATCCACGCCGCAGAGCTAAAAATGAGGACGGCGGCGTGATTTTCTACTCAGGAATCCCAAGATACTTTTTCAGGAAGCCCTAGATACGCCTTAAAATTAAAAACAGCGGGCCATATTCTAATCGCAAAAAACTGATCGTTTGGACCCGTTCCATGAGTTGGGACTTTGATACAGTTCCAAGCAATGAAAACAAGTAGGCTGAATACAGCGAACCCCAGCGCCAGCCGGTTCCTTCCTGTAACCGGCAGCCATTGAATGAAGCTCATATCGATTCGCTCGGCATGGCGGATGCAATCCGCCGCCACTTCTCACTTCATCATGAAGTTCAGCAGCCTTCCCAGCCGCTCGCGGAGCTGGTGCCTCGGCACGATCGCATCGATCAGGCCGTGGGAGAGCATGAACTCGGCGGTCTGAAAGCCGGGAGGGAGATTCTGGTGGGTGGTTTCCTTCACCACCCGTGGGCCTGCGAATCCGATCATGCATTTCGGCTCGGCGAGATTGATGTCACCGATGGTCGCGAAGGATGCCGTCACGCCGCCCGTGGTCGGATGGGTGAGCACGGAAATATAGGGAAGCCCGGCTTCGCCCAGCCTTGCGAGAGCGCCACAGGTTTTCGCCATCTGCATCAGGGAAAGCATACCTTCCTGCATGCGCGCACCGGAGGAAGCGGAAACAATGATCATCCCCCGCTTTTCCTTGATCGCCGTCTCAATCGCACGGGTGATTTTTTCACCCACCACCGATCCCATGGATCCCGCGAAAAACTTGAAATCCATCACCGCGATCATCGCAGGCTTTCCGGAAATCGAGAGCTTCCCCGTGGCAACCGCATCGTTCATTTTCGTGCGTTCGCGCAACCCCGCAATCTTCTCCTCATAGCCGTTGAAGCCGAGCGGGTTTGCGGAAAACAAATCCGCTTCCGTTTCCTCAAAGCTGCCGGGATCCGCCAGAGTGAGGATTCTATCCATGGAATCCATTAGGAAATGATGGCCGCATGGAGGGCAGACCTGAAGGTTTTGCTTCAGCTCCAGGGTGTGAACCATCGCGCCGCAATCGGGGCACTTCGACCACAAACCCTCGGGCATGTCTTCGCGCTTATGCTGGCTTCTGAGGAGTGGTTTGCTGAAAATGCCCATGGTTCGGAGGTGGTAAGGATTGCGGAACGCGTTCTTGAAAAAACCCTAGCGAGTCCGGCCCATCCCGACAAGCCCGATTTCCACCCTTGAATCCCCCTCTCCCATGCGCCATCTTCCACCCATGGAAAAGGCGACCTTGAAAAAAGCCCTCGAATCAAACCATCCGATCACCATCATGACCGCGGGCGGAAAGAGCTACGAAGTGGAACACCAGGATTATGTGTTCATCGCACCGGAGGATTTCACCACCGTCATCGTTTATGTGAAGGGCGAACCCGGCTTCAGCATGCTCGATCTGAATACCATCACCGACGTCACGGTGCATGGCGCGAACGCGTAAAACTTCACTTTCACTACAACTCCCATGCTCACGCTCAACCACAGCCCCGTCCACTCCGATCCCGAAATTTGCGGAGGCACCCTCGTTTTCCGCGGGACAAGAGTCTTCGCCCAGACCCTGCTCGACTATATGGTTGATGGGGAGGGGCTGGAAAATTTCCTTGTCGATTTTCCGTCCGTTGATCGGGAAGACGCCTGCGAATTTCTCAAGCTGACCTATGAAAAGGATCATTCTTGACGAAAACATGCCTGCCCGGTTCAGAACTCAGCTTGCGGAATTCGATGTAGTCACTGTCCGGTATCAAGGCTGGTCTGGGATATTGAACGGAGATCTCATCCGCCTGATAGATGGGAATTTCGACATCCTCATCACCGGAGACAAGAATCTGCGGTATCAACAGAACAACAAAGAGCGCAGAATCGCAATCATTGAGGTTCCTTCCACCCGACCGAGGATTCTTGAGCTGGTGCGCGATGAAATCGTTGGCACCATTCGAAGCGTCCGTGCTGGCGAATATGTGAAGATTCAGTATCCCGGTCATTAGGATTCGGGCGGCGGAATTTGAATTTTCCCACCCCCGCCCCGGTGTTGACCCGGAGGAAAGCGGTTGCTAGTTTCCGCGCCCGCCATGAGCACCGCCCCGAATTACAAAGACACGCTGACCCTGCCACAGACAAGTTTCCCCATGCGCGGGGATCTTGTGAAAAACGAGCCTCAGCGTCTCGCGATTTGGGAAAAAGCTGGCCTTTACTCCAAGATCACCGCCGCCCGCAAAGCCTCCGGCGCTCCCGATTACATCCTCCACGATGGCCCGCCTTTCGCCAACGGCGACGTCCACATGGGCACCGCGCTGAACAAGCTACTGAAAGACATGGTCGTGAAATCCAAGACCATGGCCGGTTTCCACGCGCCCTTCGTCCCCGGTTGGGACTGCCATGGCCTGCCCATCGAATTCAAAGTCGTCAAGCAAGCCGCCGGCCTGGAGCCAGCGGAAATCCGCCGACGCTGCACCGAGTTTGCCAAAGGCTTCATCGACATCCAACGCGCCTCTTTTAAACGCCTCGGCGTCTTCGGTGATTGGGAAAACCCTTATCTCACCATGGATCCCGCCTACGAGGCGAACATTCTCCGCGTCTTCGCAAAACTCGTGGAAAACGGCTCCATCTACCAATCCAAAAAGCCCGTCCAATGGTCCTACGGCGCACAAACCGCCCTCGCCGAAGCCGAAGTCGAATACGCCGACAAGGTTTCCCCGGCCATCTTTGTAAAATTCACATTGGAGAACGCCACGGAGCGCTGCCTTCAGGCGGCGAGTATCCCCATCTGGACCACCACCCCGTGGACTCTCCCCGCAAACCTCGGCATCGCCCTGCATCCGGAGTTCACCTACACCGTCGGGAAATTCTCCAACGGCGAATCCGAAGAAAACTTCATCATCGTCCGCGAACTCCTCGAGCAATTTGCGGAAAAAACCGGCTTCGCACTTAAAGAAACTCTCCAGGAGTTCAAAGGAAAAGAACTCGAAGGTCTCGAAGCCAAACACCCCTTCCTTCCCCGCATCTCGAAAGTCATCCTCGCGAATTTCGTCACCACCGAAACCGGCACCGGCGCAGTCCACATCGCCCCCGGACACGGCGCGGACGATTACGTCGCCGGCCAGCAGAACGGCCTCGCCGTCCTTTCCCCAGTAGATAACGAAGGCCATTTCACCGAGGAAGTAGGCCTCGCCGAACTTGTCGGGCAACACGTTTTCAAATCCAACAAACGCATCATCGAGATCCTCGCGGAAAGCGGCCACCTCCTAGGCCAGGAAGAATACCATCACTCCTACCCGCATTGCTGGCGCTCGAAAACGCCCATCATCTTCCGCGCCGTCGAGCAGTTCTTCATCTCCCTCGAAACCCTTCGTGGCCAGGCGCTCGAGGAAATCGATAAGGCGAAATGGCTCCCCGCATGGGGCCGCAACCGCATCTACGGCACCGTCGAGTCCCGCCCCGACTGGTGCATCTCACGCCAGCGCACCTGGGGCGTGCCGCTGCCCGTTTTCTTCGATGAAAACAATCAGGCCATCCTCACTTCCGAGCTCGCATTAAAGGTCGCCGACCTCGTCGAAAAAGAAGGCACCAATGTCTGGTTCGAAACTTCCGACGAAGATCTCGCCGCCAAACTCGGCCTCCCCGCCGGACTGAAAAAAGGCAAGGACACGCTAGATGTTTGGATCGATTCCGGTTGCTCCCACGCTGCCGTGATGGACACCCATCCGGAGCTTCATTGCCCCGCCGATCTCTACCTCGAAGCCACCGACCAACACCGTGGGTGGTTCCAAAGCTCCCTCATGCTTTCCACCGCATACCGCGGCCACGCACCTTACAAAGCCGTCATGACCCACGGCTTCGTCGTAGATAAAGACACCGGAAAAAAGACCTCCAAGTCCGACGATAAAAAGAAAGGCAAGCCCACAGACGCCGCCCATTTCTACAACCAATACGGAGCCGACATCGTCCGCCTCTGGGTCTCCAGCGTCGATTGGCAGAACGAAGTCCCCTTCGGCGAAGACCTCTTCAAACAAGTCGCCGAGCCATACCGCCGCCTCCGAAACACCCTCCGCATCCTGTTAGGCAACTTGGATGGCTACGATCCAAAATCAACAATCAACAATCATCAATCAACAATCCTAGACACCTGGATCCTCGAACGCCTCCACGCCGTCACCAAAGAGTGCCTCGCTGCGTATGAGTCTTTCGAATTCCGGAAAGTCTTCAACGCCATCAACCAGTTCTGCACCGCCGATCTCTCCGCCATCTACATCGATGCCCTGAAAGACCGCATGTATTGCGACGCCCCGGATTCCTCCCGCCGCCTCGCATCACAAGCCGCGATGCACGAAGTATTCACCACCATCACAAAACTCCTCGCCCCCGTCCTAGCCTTCACCGCAGACGAGGCATGGGAGCACGCCGCTTTCACGGAAGGCAGCATCCATGAACAGGATTTCCCGAAACCGAATCCCGACCACGCACCCGGCCAGGCGAGCAAGGACGTCGAGCGCCTGTTCCAAATCAAAGCCGCGATGCAAACCGCCATCGAAGCGAAAATCCAGGCGAAGGAATTTAGCAGGAACAACGAGGCAGCCGTCGCCCTCACGCTTCCCGAGTCAGACAGGCACCTCATGGAAATGCTGAACGACCGGGACTTCGCTACCAAGTTCTTCATCATCGCCGAGCTATCCGTCGCTACCGGTGCCGAACTTGTCGCCAACGCACGCAAGACCGATCTTCCCCTCTGCCCCCGCTGCCGCAAGCACGAGCCTGTCCTCCCCTCCGGCCTCTGCCAACGCTGCGACGACGTCGTGAACTAAGGAGTCGGGACATTCCTGTCCCGACCCATCCAAACGCGGGACAGAAATGTCCCGCCTCCTCAATTTCCACAAATGAACCTTCCGAAACTTCTGCTCTTCCTCAGCCTCCCGCTCTACATCCTCGATCAGGCGACGAAGGCGTGGACGGTGGCTCATTTCACTGAACCGCACGCCGGATATTTCGGAACCCAAGACGTCCCGTGGATGATCATCCCTGACGTGTTCCATTGGACGCGTGTCCACAACCAGGGAGTCGCCTTCGGGCTGGGAAACGGAACCACCTGGGCGCCCGTGGTTTTCCTCCTCGTTCCTATCATCGCCTTGGTGATGATCCGGATTTTTTGGAAAAAAGGTGCCTTTGACCACATCCTTTCCAAGGTCGCCGTCGCCCTCTTGCTCTGCGGGATTTTCGGAAACCTCACCGACCGTCTCGTCCAGGGATTCCTGCTGGAGCGGGTGAAGGATGGCAGCTTCTGGGAGCGCCTTTCGCAGGGCTACGTGGTTGATTTCATCTCCGTGAAACTTCCTTTCTACGACAAGATCGTCCCTGCGAGCCAAGGCTGGTGGCCGACTTTCAACGTCGCGGACTCCTGCATCTGCATCGCTGCCGTCCTGCTTTTCATCGGCGGTATCAAGGACGAGCAGGCGAAGCAGAAGGCGGCGGGGTCCCCGGAAAAGTAACGCGGACTTTAGGCCGATGCCGTTAGGGATTGGTGATGGTTTTTACCAATGGCTTTGAGCCGGGGGTTTTGGTTTTCGGCCAATCCCGAACCGGCTGGCGCAGGGTGCGTGGACAGCTTCCGGGCTTTCATTGTTTTATTAGCGCACTGGTTTTCAGATCGCCGAGGATCCGTTCCAGGAGCGCGCCAAACGCTTCGGGCGGGATCAGGTCGGAGCCTACGGCGGGCAGTTCGTACAGCGCCGAACTTTTCTGATATACCAGCCACAACCCAGTCACCTCCCTGGCATCGCTCCAAAAACGGCTCCAGTCCAATGCTTCATCCACACCCGGTGGTTTATCGAAGCGGAGCTGATCTGTTACCACGTGGACGAACTCCGCGACGATTCCCGAGGTGATGGCGAATTCTTTTCCCTGATCCAGCGGTACCTTTTTCAGAAACCACCGTTCCCAAGCGTTCTCCAAGGGGAGCTTCCGATCACTCGTAAACGGTCGCGTGAATCTCGTCTTTTAGGATTTCCCCGTCCATGTCTTCGAGGTCGTATTTGATACTGAGGGTCATGGATGGCTTCATGCCCTCCAGCAGTAGATCGACAGTCCTGCCGTCTTCGGAGAGCTTGGCGGACTCGATTTTCACGGTGTCGATGTTGTTGTAACCTTTGGACTCGCTTGTGAGTGCTTTCGCCATCGCTTCCTTGTCGGGATTGTCCACGGAGAACCTGCCGGAACCGTATTGTGGCCCGCGGACATAGTCCCACCGCTGGGCGGCGTAGCTGGTCGGATCTTCGGCCAGTTCGGGATCGAGCTTGACCGGGAAAGTGAGCTTCACTCCTGTCTCTGTGTATTCAAGTTTTTCCGGGACGGTCAGCGGGACTTCCCCATTGAAGCGGATGCGTTGGAAGGCGGATTCGGTAGCGGCGTTGGTCTGCCAGCCACGGAAGCCAAGGACGTAAAGCGAGCCGTCCGGGTGGAATCGCGCGCGCATGGCGGAGGACTGGAGGCCGATGGGAAGCTTCGCCACGCCGCCCTGGATCTTTCCGTTGGCTACCACCGGGAGGACGCGGAAGAGACTGGATTTCCCGTAGGAAAGGTGGATCAACTCGCCGGTTTCCAGTCCGAATTTCGCGAAATCGGGAACCCAGACCTGCGAGCCGCCGGAGTTGTCCACGGACATGGGGAGGTAAACGAGTGGCTGGGTGTAGGGCTGGCTGGAAAGAAACTGTCGGGTATCCTCCGTCCCGAAAAATACCGGGGCGTCCTTGGCGGTGACGTAGTTAATCTTGCAGGCCGGCTGCCAGGTTCCTTCGTTCTCACCCGTGGTGATCTGGCCATCCGGGCCGATGCCGATGCCGCCGGGTGCGCGGAGTCCGGTAGCGACCACTTCAAATTTTTTCCCGTCAGGGGAAATCTTCGCGACGATCCCGTGATGGGGAAGGATTTCATCGAAGCCGCGACCGCCCCCACGAACCGGTGCCGCCTTGGCGAAGTAGAAGTTCCCTTCCTTGTCGGTCTGGAGATCGAAGGCAAATTCATGGAAACTGGCGGAGACATACACATCGCGGTTGAAGACTTTGAAGTAGTCGGTTTCGCCATCGTCATTCAGGTCGATGAGCTTGGTGATCTGGTCACGGCCGTTCACGTAGATTTCCCCGTCCACGACTTTTACTCCAAGGGTTTCGAACAGACCCGCGGCAATGCGCCGCCATTTGAGTTCTTTCCAATCGCTGCTGAGGCCGGTGACTGTCCAGACATCGCCGTTCCAGGTGGAGAGGGCGGCGGAGTCTTCGTCGATGAAATCAAAGCCACCGAAGCGGAGGTTGGCTTCCCAGGGATTTTTGTCAGGAAGAGTTGCGACATCGGTGAGATACGTTTTGTCATTGCTGGTGTCTATCCTGCCCTCCGTGGAGAGCGTTTCATTCCAGATACCGGGGCCTCCCGAGGTGAGTTTCGCGAAATCGGGCTTCTCGGAGACTTCGAGTCCATCGGTTTTTCCCATGGAAATCCGGGCGACGAGTTCCGCCTCACCTTTGGGGATTTTAGCGAGCAGACGGTTTGGATTTTCCGGATCAAGAGCGAGTTTCACACCATCGAACGCGAGGATGCGGAGACCCTCCTTGGATTTCGCGGAGGTATCGTCATCCGCCAGGGTGAACGCCTTGTTTTCGTCCGCTATGAGCATGGTCAGGGCTTCCTTACGTGCTCCGAATTTGAGCGAACGGGTTACGCTTTCGCCATTGCGGGCGAGGTTCTCGAGGACTTCGGTGCCGTTTACCAAATACTTAAGGACGATGGTTCTGCCATGCCGGTAGTGGCCGGTGAACTTCCCGTTAGGCATGTCGCCATGCCCCTTGATCTCGCGCTTGTCTTCAAAGGAACCGCTCTCATCCGCCCAGCCCGGGGTGGCATCGGTGAGGAGCACGGCACCCTTTTCACCCATGGTCATAATGGAACCGTGCCTTCCAGTCCAAGGGGTGCCGCCCCACTGGATGTCTCCATTGTAAATACCGGAAAGACGGAGCGTTTCCGTATCGAAGAGGGCGCGCCAGTTTTCCCCGAGATCCACGGAGAGACCTTTAATCGCGCTGGTGCGTCTTTTTCCGTGAAAGAAATCCCGGTAGGTGTTCATCCAGGCCGGTCCGACATCCATTTTTTCATACCACTGCTGCGCCAATAGCGGCTGTGTCAGGAGGCCGGCGAGCACGATCATCTTGCTGAGTTTCTGCATGTTTATTATGTAGTGGGAGCATTCCTTGGCGTCCAACAATCAAATTAAAGACCCACGCACACTTGTGCGAAAGGAGAGCTGTGGTGGTCGGTTCCAATAAGGAGCTGTCCTGATCTTGGATCAGGAGATGCCGGATTCATCCTCCCGCCCACCGGCAATCACAGCATGCAGCGCACCTGCGACTGGAGACGCACCACTGATCGCCTCCCCCATATTCCGCACATGTGTGCGGAGTAAGGGGGATGACAGTTCCGGCTGTTTCATTGATATCTATGCCCGTGAATCCCCCCGCCTTTCGGGTATCTGTCGCAAAAAACCGAAAGTTAAAATCTAACGAAAAACCATCAGCAATCCCAACCAACACAATCCATGAAAACAAAAGATAGAAATCGGAATATGAACATCCTGAAACCCAGCTTGCTGGCCGCCGCGATCGGTCTTGGCCTCGCGGGCAACGCATCCGCCGTCCTCATCGCCTACGACGGCTTTGATTATACGGCCAATGCGAATCTCGTCGGACTAAACGGCGGCACTGACTGGAGCGATACTTGGACTGCCAGTAACAGCGTCCGGTATAAAATTACAAGCACGGGCCTTTCCTACATGAACCTCCAAGTGTCTGGAAACGCAGTCTTTAACAGCACCACAAGCACGGTGAGAGCCGAGCGTTCTTTTTTAAACGCTCCAACCTCCGGCTCGGTGTATTTCAGCTTCCTGCTTAACGGGGACGCCACGACAACAGGCCGACTCGCCGCGATGTTACGGACTGATGATCAAGCAGACAGTCCCGGGAGCTTGGGGTTGGGCCGGGCGACGCCTTGGGCACGATGGATCCTGACCAATTTAGTTTGGAAGCGGACAATGCATCTGTTTCCGCTCACAACCCTAACACTAGAGGTGGGGCGGCGATAATTGGAACCAATCTGCTGGTTGCGCAATACAACTACGATACAAACTTGGCGAGCTTCTGGGTGAATCCGACGACTCTCGGCGGAGCGGCTCCGGCAGCTACGGTAAGCGGTATCGCATTCACCGATCCCAATCCTACCAAAATCGTCAGCGAGTTCCATTTCGGAACCAGTAACGAGAATGCGGGCACCAACGCGATTTGGGACGAGTTCCGAGTCGGCACCGATTTTGCTTCCGTAACGCCAGTCCCGGAGCCTTCCGCCGCTGCCTTGATTGGCTTGGCGACAGCGCTTGTGGGATTCCGCCGCAACCGTAAAGCGTAAGGCGACACCCCCCCGACCCGATAACTGAATGCGAGCCCGCCGCGACGGCGGTCGAGCGCTTTCGGTGGCGGGGGCGTTTCATTTCAAACGGGGAAACCCGCATCAGTAATTTGATGCGGGTTTCTTTTTGTCCGGCACCTGGCTCCAAACAACGGAGCAAGAATAACTGTGGGCATCACGGAATGTGGAGAAGCGTGCATCTTGCCGCTAGCGAAGCACCCAGCGAGCCGTTCACTATTCTTCGCTAGCGGCGGGACGCCCGCTTCTCCATATTCGAGCCTTCGGCTCGAAGCGCAGGGGATTGCATCGGACATTATTGTTGCGCCGCTCCCAACTGAAGCTCGACTTGCACACATGTGCGGAGAATGCGAGAATCGCAGGTGATGGCAGCGGAGAACGATAGAACCCCCGAAAGCACCTCTGGCAAACGCACCACACTCAAGGATGTGGCCATGGCCGCTGGGGTGCATCACACAACGGTCTCGCGTGCACTAAGGGACGATCCCCAGATCTCCGTGGCAACCTGCACCAGAGTCAAGGAGCTTGCCCGGAGTATGGAATATCAGGCCGATCCTATGCTTCAGGCTCTTTCCAGGTATCGCGGCCGAAACAGCGAGAGCAGTTTCCATGGAACGCTGGCATGACTGAGGAACCTCCCTCCAGACTGCGAGGAGAGGCCATTGAACCGGAATCATTTCGATGCGGCGCTGAAGCGTGCCGCCGAGAAGGGCTACCGCTTGGAATGCTTCGAGTTGCGGGCGGCGGAGATTTCTCCCACGCGAATCCGGCAAATTCTCACGGCCCGTGGCATTCGCGGAATACTTCTCCCCCCGCAGCAGACACCCCATACAAGGATCGAAATGGATTTCAGCGGATTCTCCTCTGTCATGATAGGGAATACCCTGGAATCGCCCAAGCTTCACCGGGTGGGGCCGAGCCAGTTTGAAAACAGCCGGACGCTGGCCTCCAGACTGATTTCTGATCCGGCGTTACGGGTGGGGTTCTATCTACCCTTACATCTCGACGAGAGATCCGGTGGCGGATTTAGCGCCGGTTTCTGGCGTGCCCAACAGGAGTTCCCGGTGTCGCGCCGGATTCCCATCCTTCTTGCCAAAAGCTTCAACGAAGCGGAATTCGGAAAATGGTTCCGTCGCAATGAAATCAATGTCCTTTTCACCACACCGCAACCGGCTATGGAATGGTTGGAGCGGCTCGGGGTGCGGGTGCCGGATGACGTTCGTATCGCATTTCCCAGAGACCCTCCCCATCCAGGTGCCTCATTCACCATTTCTGAACATTGGCCGGAAATTTATATTTCAGCCATCGATTTCCTTATCAGCGAGCTGGAACGGAACCATACCGGGATCCCGGCGGTTCCACAAAAAATTCTCATCGCGGGGACGATTGTGGAGAGCTGATGCGTGGCGTAAGAATAAGTGGAGGCGTCAGGGAATATGGAGAAGCGTGCTGGATTCTTCGCTAGCGGCAAGATGCACGCTTCTCCTTATTCGGGCCGTCGGCTCGCGGCCACAAGAGCCCTAGGGTTTCGCCTTGTAGATCTGAATGAAGGATATGGCAGGGGTGATGGCCGTGGGAGCGGGCTTGAGAACCAGCTTTCCGTCCTCGCCCACCGTCACTGTCGTCCAGTATGCGTCGAGGCGGGGGTCTGACTGTTCGGGATCCTTGATCAGTTTGCCATTGAGGAGGAAGTCGTTCCTTTGGAGGCGGTTCCAAGGGAGTTCGTCTCCCGCGACGGCTCTCTCCGGGTTTCTCGGAGTGCCGACGGCCAGGAACACGTTGTAGGTTCCCGGCTCGAGTTCCACCTGCCATGCAAGATCGGCTTTGCTCCGGTAAGCATCCACCTGCTCCCATTCGCCAAATGGCTTGAGCAATTCGGGTTTGTTGTTCTTGAAAGCTTCCGTCGCGGGATACGCGGTTCCCCAATTTGCGATATTCCGATAGCGGAAATCCTGATCCACCCAGGTCGGCTGTTGATCCATCGCCGGCTGGCCATTGACCCAACCAAATTGCGCCGAAATCCCGCCCTCGGATTTGCGTTCGCCAAATGGCTCGCCCATATCGGAGACCCATCCCTCCCCGGGGGTCTGTCCGCGCCAGAATTTCGATTCGCCGGTGCGATCATTGCCTTTTTCCCGAAAATTCACCTGGATCACGAGCGGGCCATCGTTCCGTTCGTCCTGATCGGACGAGCCGGTGAATTCGGGATCGGGATTGTAAAGAACCTCGGTCGGTTTGAGATGGGCAAAGCCTTCCGGGTGATCCCGCTGCATTTGGAAAACCGACGCCATGCCCGGCTTCGGACGCGGAGGGTTAATTTCCCATGGCAGAACCTTGTTGCCGTAGCTTCGCCTCCAGGGGGACCGCACATGGTCGAACATCCACGAGCCCTGCGCCAAATGGCCGTTGCCACCATAGACGGTGTTGAACAGGAAGTCGTTTCCGACATTGGCAGTGCCCAAGCCCGGATGGGTAAGCGGCTTGGGACGCTCCTTTGTCCGGTTGAGCCGCGAGTCTTCGATGCGGTCCTCGCCAAACAGAACGCCCGGTTCGAACCGGTCCTCCACGGCAAAGACGTTGCCGAGGAAAATTCCGTTGAAGATATGGTATCTGAGGATCAGGCCAGGCCCGCCCATGCCCGCACACGGTTGTGAAGGATGAGCGGATTCTCGCTCTTCCCTCCAAGGAAAA
Organism: uncultured Verrucomicrobiae bacterium; assembly: GCA_963793435.1. GTDB lineage: Bacteria > Verrucomicrobiota > Verrucomicrobiia > Verrucomicrobiales > Akkermansiaceae > Luteolibacter. The sequence goes on from CAWCAA010000001.1 coordinate 740,608, forward strand.
TTCCGCCATCAGGCCCGAGGAGATCGCAGTTGTAGATAACATTGCGCGGCCCCATCCCGGGCCCGTGGATATCGGTAAGGCTCCGTTGGGCAAACGCGGCGTAACCGTAGGATCCGGTGCCCTTTATGGCGTCAACCTCGCAGTTTTCGAACAGATGCGCCCGGCCCCAGTTCTGGTGCCACTGCAAGTCGCTGGAAAAAAAGCGGCTGTTGCGGACCACCCCTGCGGTGCCTCCCGTGAAATTGGGCGCGTGGCGCATGTTGCGGGAATAGACATCGTCGAGGAGGCTGAGAGTGCCTCCGTGGAGATAGGCCGATCCTCCTCCGGTATTATTGGCATAAAGCGCATCGATAACCTCGCAGGAGCGAATCTCATTCATCAGGCCGGCGACCGCGATGGGATCGCGACCCGCCCGCTCGACCCTCACATTTTTCACCCAGCAGTTCATGGCGTTGTTGAACCGGATGCCGTTGAACCAGATGTGCTGGATCTGCTCGAGAACCAGATCCTCCACCCCGCACTCCTGGATCGGAAGGATGGGCTTCATAAACGAGGATTGATTTCCCGTCTCCGAGTATCCGCGGATTTCGGGGTTGTAGGTGTCCACCTCTCCCTCGTTCTTCGGAAAGTCGAACTGGAGAGGCTGCTCGATCTCGATGTCCACCCCGCCATTCTGGCCGGCGCGCACGGCGGCGATGGTCGCCGACTGATCTCTCGGGGCGGAAGCGCCCCCGTCGCGCTCGATGGCTTCCCGGAAAGATTTGGACGAATAGACCCACATGTACAACGCCTGGCCGGGCCGGAAATGTTTTTTCCCAGCCGTCTCCACATCGGGAAGATCCACGTGGATCACCGTGTCGCCGCGCTTCGCGTCACTGGCGAATGCCGCGCGCGAGTCCTTGGTGGTGACATCGTCGCCGACGAAAGAGATCGCCGCAGTCGTGGTGCCCTTGTCCATGTTCTTTTTGAAAGGAGGCAGTGTTTCATCGAAACCTTTCGTCACAAAAGTGAAGCTCCCGCCATCGGCCGAGTCCTCCTTCATTACCTTTTCCTTGCCTTCCTTCTCTTCCCATTTCCAGACCACCCGGACATCGAACTTCGCGCTATCCACGTCCTTCAGGTATTTCCCCAGATCCTCCCCGGAAATGGCGACGGCATTGGTCGGCCCCGCAGGCTTGAAGTGCTGAAACCGATCAAAGTTTTTGCGCTCGTTATAATTCCGGGAAAGCGCGAGCGTGAACGGCTCCTTCCCCTCGGGAGTCACGGTCACGTAGAAGCCGTAGATATGACTCTCACTCCCCCGAATCCCGCGGGACTCCTCGCTCGACTTGGGGCTGAATGCCTGGGCGTAGAAGTTCAGTTGCGTGTCCTTCGTGATTCGCTCCGAAAACGGAAAGCTCACGACCTTCACCGCCCGCGCCCCATCCACCCCGTAGGCGAAGTCGAATTTGATGCGGGTTTCCTCGGCGTCGTCGCGCCCCCCCACTTCCACCGCCTTGCCCCGCCCCGCTCCGCGGATTACGATGCCGTTGGTTCGAACCATCACCGGACGCGTGAGAACAAAACTCCCTGACGGAATCGCAATGACGCCCCCACCCGAAGCTCCGCATTCGTCAATCGCAGTTGCAAGGGCATCGGTAAAAGCATCCCCGTTCGCCTGCCCCGCCAGTTCTTTTGGCAACGTCCTGAAAATCTTATCGAGCTTGGGAATTCCCGCCACCCGCTTGCCAGGTTCCCCGATATGCACGCCAGCCCGCGACCAGTTCGGATAGATGATGCCATCCGGGCCGACCCAGTCCGCAGCCGTCAGTTTGTCTTGGGTGAAATCTCGCGGAAAAGTCGGCGTCCAGGGGAAGGGCTTTAGCGGAGTCGTGTCATATTGCGGTTCCTCCGCCCCTCGCAGAGTTCCCGAGATCCCGCCCGTCAATAGCAGGCACACGATCGTGGTAGTCCACCACAGCCCACCAAGCTTCCTTTTCGTCCGGCAGGCTTCAACGATATTAGCAAGTCCGTTTCCGTGGATGGATGCGCAAGGGGTGTCGAGATCGGGAGTAGTCATGGGCGGGTTGATGCTTTTCTTTTTGTAGGCAATTCGTAGGGACTTCCACAAGCGAAGACCAACAGGGGTGCTAAGGCGAATGTATGGGTTGTAAGCCAAGGGGAAGCAAAGCCAGGTTTAGCGCACACTTGTGCGCCTGTGGGAAGGCGATGATCTAATGTATGATATACCGCCGCGCATCAAAATTTATGAAAACGAGAACCCGGTGTTTCATCCGATGGCTTGTCCTTTTCCTCTACGCTTGGCCATCAAAAAGGGAGTCACGATCACTCCTCATCCCCGGAATCCGGAATTCACAAATCCTGGTGCGCAGCAGTATATTCTCTGGTCTTCATCTGCGTCCATCCTGTTCATCTGCGGTTGAAATCTTTCTTATCCCCCTATCCGGGCGAGCCGACCGTTGCCGACAAGATCTCTCACTTTGCGCGCGTCCTGGCGAACGAGGTGTCCGATTGCCAACCCTGCCCGACAACGTAGTCTTTTGCCATGACTCTGGCTCTCGAACTTCCTGATGCTTGGAAGCAACTTCTCGGCTTGGACACTGCCGATGCGCCGGATCGCGCCCGTGAAATGCTCGTCATCGAACGCTATCGCGAAGGCAAGCTCTCGCGCGGACAGGCGGCGGAAATGCTGGGACTGGGATTCCATGAAGCGGAGGCTCTCTTAAAGCGTTACGGTGCGGATCAGCACCCTACATGGGAGGAAATGGAGCAAAGCACCCAAGCATTCAGACCGCTCGTTGATGCATGATTGCGCTCGGCGTGGTGATGGCTGACACCACCGCTTTGAATTACCCCATCATGATTGAACGGGCGGAGATGCTGGCTTCGCTCTTCGGCTAAGTCCTGATCCCGCAAGCGGTGCTGGAGGAACTGCGGCATCCCAGGCTCCGGAAGCGGTGAGACTATGGCTCCGGAAACCACCGGCTTGGCTCCATATTACGCCTGTCCAGCGTGTGGATGAGACGATGAAACTCGGAAAAGGCGAGAATGAGGCCATCAGCCTTGTGATCGAACGGCAGGTAAAAGTGGTGCTCATGGATGAACGCCTGGGCCGGGGGGCGGCAGAGGCCCGTGGGCTGATTCCCGTCGGCACCTTGAACCTGATCGACCTCGCTGATGAACAAGGCCAGTTTGATGGCGTTGCCACACTCAATGATTTGCGCCAAACCACATTCAGGGCCGCACCTGAACTGCTGGGGCGATTCGAAGCACGAATGAAATCCAGGCGGGGTTGATACCTGCTGGATTCCCTCCTCAAAACTCCCGCCACCGTGGCTGGAGCATTCCTGTCCCGGAGGGTCCCTGGCCCGGCGTAGCTTCACGAACACAGCATCATCGACCTCGTGGCTACCTGTCCGGACGCCATCCGCTTAAGCCAACTGATGGACGTGCGATAAGGAAAACCCGTGACCAGATTTCTCTATGCAGGGAATTCGCTTATCTGAAATCTTGTTTCGCAAAACCAGTCTTACCCAAGTATATCCAAACATATGGATTTCCGAGCCATCTTGTTTTCCGCCGCCGCGTTAGTTTGCATTACCACGGCGGCTGCTGAGGAAGCTCCCCCCGCTGCGGCTCTCCGCTACCACACCGCCCTCCTCGCGCGCCCGCACAACCAGGTGCTCTTCGACCGTTTCCACGATGCGTGGATCGACTCCCAGCCGCTCGATTCCCTCGAAGCTTTCCTCACCGCCCGCGCGGAAAACCAGGCTGGAACAAACCTCGTCATCCTCGCTCGTTTCCAGCTCCGACGCGGCCATGCGGATGCCGCACTCGCCACCCTCGGAAAAGCCATCACCGCCCTCCCGGAAGATCCCGCCCTCCCGCTGGAACGCGCGAAAATCCTCCTCACGCGCCTCGATTTTCCCGCCGCCCGCGCGGATCTCGAAGCAGTCGTTTCCGGGAAAGACGAAGCTCTCGCCGCAGAGGCCGTGAAACTCATCGGGAAATCCCACCTTCGCGAGGGCGACCCCGCAGCCGCCATCCAGGCATGGGACAAGCTCCTCGCAAAACACCCCGGAGACGAAGACATGCTCGAAGACCTCGTCGAGCTGGCCGCCGCCGGAATGCAGACTGACCAAGCCCTCGCCTACGCCGATAAACTCATCACCGCCACCAGCGATCCCTACAAAAAAGCCCAGCGCCGCATCCGTCGTGGCGAGCTTCTCGCAGCTTCCGGGAAAAACGACGAGGCCATCGCCCTCTGGTCGGAAACCCTCGCCCAGACCGGGGAAGGCTCCTGGCTGGAGCGGGAAATCATAGACCGCATCAGCCGCGACTACCGCCGCCAGGATCGCGTCGATGCACTCGTGGAAAAATTCGCGGAGCTGGCTGAAAAAAATCCCCGTCGCCTCCTCATCCACCGCGAACTCGCCCGCCTCGAAGCCGCTTCTGGCGAGCTGGATTCCGCCATCGGCCGTTTCCGCGAAGTCCTCCGCCGCTCTCCCGGCGAGGCGGATCTGCGCGAGGAATTCATCCGCCTCCTCATCGACGGCGAGCGTTTCCAGGATGCTGCCGATGAGTTGGAAAAAATGATCACCCGCTCTCCCGAAGACGCGGAACTCCATCTCCGCATGGCGGATCTCGCCCACCGCCGCGCCGAGGCCGATCCCGACCGCGAGCAGGATTCCCCGCCTCCTCCGGCAGTCCTCGCCTCCCTCGAAAAAGCCCACGGCCTCCTGGGCTCCGAAGAACCAGCCGCTCTCCGCATCGCCTCCCTGATGTTCGGATACGGCCTTGAAAAAGAAGGCGAAGCTCTCTTGGAATCCCTCCTCCCATCCGTCCCCGCCGCCGAAGCCCTCGCCGCGCATTTCACCCGCACCGAGCGCAAAAAAGAAGCTCTCGCCCTACTCGAAAAAATCTCCGCCACCGCCGACCGCGAATCCGTCCTCCGCGCCACCACCTCCATCGCCTCGCTCGGCCAGCCGGAAACCGCCTTCCGCATTCTTTTAAAACGCCAGCCAGAATTTCCCGCAAACCAAAGCTACCTCGCCGCCCTCGCCCAGTTCTCTCTGGCTGCGAAAAATCCTGCCGACGGCATAGATCCCGCGCTGGATCTCCTCCGCCTCGCCAAGCTCCCCACCGAGATCCGCGATGCCGTGAAAATCTCCACCCAGCTCATCCTCGCCGCCGAGGAGACCGAGAAACGAATCGCCACCCTCACTGCGGAAAATCCCCGCACCACACCCCGCACCTGCCTCCTCGCCTCCCTTCTGGAAAGCCAGAACCAGCAAGCCAAAGCCGACGCCCTTTTCGAAAAAACCGAAGACCCCGCCCTACTCCGCTTCCATGCCTCCCTCCTCGCCCTGCGCAACGACCTCCCCTCCGCCATCGCCGTCTTCGAGCGGCTCGGCGCATCCGGCGAGGGCGGGAAAGTTTCCTTTTTCAAAGACCTCTCCGAACTCCAGCTCCGCGCCGGCCAGACCACCCAAGCACTCGAAACCCTGGAGCAATGGCGCACCGCCGCTCCCACCGACAAAGCCCCGTGGACTATCGCCGCCCAGCTCCTCCGCGAGACCGGGAAAATCAGCGAGGCCATGGACATGACCCGCCGCGCCCTCGTCCGTTTCAGCGGAGACGAAGACCTCTCCCTTTCCCTAGCCCGCCTGCTCATGGACACCGGGGAAACCGACGGAGCCGAGCAAATCTACTGGCGTCTCTACGACAACGCGCCCGACCCCTCCGCCCACTCCCGCATCGCCCAACTCCTCGCCGCCCTCGCCAACCGCACCGGCGGAACCGAGGCGCTGAAAGAGAAATTCCTTGAACGCGCCCGTGGCAACAGCCGCTCGCTTGGCCCAGTCCTCGCCCTCGTAGAAATCGCCCGCGCCAGCGGCGACCGGGATGGCATACGCGAGCACCTCTCCCGCGCCCTCGTCATCCAGCCGGAAAATGCCGACGTCCGCATCCAGCTTGCCGAGCTGGAACAACAGACCGGCAACGCCGATGCCCAGATCGAAATCCTCTCCCAAGGCATTTCCAAAGACCCGAAAGGCCGCCTCCGCTCCGCCCTCGCCCAGGCATACATCCAGCGCGGCGATACCATGAAAGGCATGCGCATCCTCCGCGCCCTAGCCGGAGAAAAAGCCTCAGATCCCCGCGCCGCCGAAAGCACCGCAAACTCCCTCGCCACCAGCGGCCTCTACGCGGAAGCCATCGCCTACCTCCAGGAATCCCTACCGGATGGCGGCGACTGGCACTCCCAATTTCTCCTCGCCCACCTACTCCAGGAAGACGGCCGCAAAGACGAGGCAGCCCCCATTTTCCTCTCCCTCCTGGATGCGGAAAAAGAAATCCCCGGCCTCCACACACCCACCCAGGACGACAGACACCTCCAATACTACCGCAGCCAGCACCCCGCCCTCCCCGGCCTCATGGAACTCATCCAAGCCGCCCAGGCCGCAGCGCGGATAAACCAACGCCACTCCCGCCACTCCAACTCCCAGCTCCCCGCCACCCCCTCCCAAGTGCGCACCCAGTCCCTCATCCGCCTCGCCCTGATCGCCGCCTCCGGAAACACGGAAGTCGCACAAACCATCTCCACCGCGGACATCCCCGAGCTACCCTTCGTCATCGATCTCGTCGCCTCCTTCCGGAACGGCACCCCGGACTACGCCACCCTCCTCGAAAAACACCCCGCTCGCCCCGGGCTTTTCCTCATGGCCTCCCAGACCGGCAGCTTCGGAAGCGGCCGGAACGTCGATACCGCCCTCCTAGAACGCATCCTCACCAGCGGCAATCTCGACCCCTCCACCCGCTTCACCGCCGCAAACCTCCTCATAAACGCGGAACCCGGGGAAACGGAAAACTGGGACATCCTCCTCACCGCCGCGAACCAATCCATCGAGGAAAACGCCCTCACCGCCTCCGCCGTCTGCTCCCAGCTCGTCTCCGCACTAGACCCCTCCCGCGAAGCCCCCCAAGGCATCCCGGAGAAAATCAAAACCCTCCTCCTCGACCACGCCTCCAAAATCGCCCCCGAAGGAGCCGTCCACCACCCCTTCCTCCTCGACGTATTCGCCTTCACCGAAAAGACCGAACAATGGATAGCCACTGCCAACTCCATGGTCGCATCCCACCGCCAGCCAGCCCCGGAAAACCCCGTCCCCGCCCACCAGGCTCAGTCTTCACCATGGAGCGGAGGCTACTGGACTGGCTCCGCCTACCCCTCCCCCAACACCGGCAACATCCCCCTCACCTCCATTCCCCCCGCACTCACTTACCGTATCATCACCACCGCCGAGGGTCAGTCCACCCACCGCCGCGCAATGCCCGCGAATGACCTCCTCGCACACCTTGAAAGCATCGATTCTCCCCTCCTCCGAGCATTCATCGCCATCCGTTCCGGCGATGAAAAAGCCATCTCCCAAGCCCTCTCCGCAGACCACCCACCCATAGAGGAAACCGACTTCGCACTCCTCCGTGCCACCCGCGAAATCCAGTCCGAGCGCTACCCCGAAGCACTACGCATCTACGCGGGACTCCGGGACGAAAAGTTTGAAAATCCTACCACTCCAGCCCTCATCGATTACGCCCTCATCACCCTCGCCCAGAGCCTGAAACCCGGGGAACGCCCGGAATTCAGCAAAACAATCCACGCCGCCCTCTTCGCCCGCAAGCCAACCATCGCCCTGCAAGCCCACCGCAGCCCGGACTACTCATTTCTCGCAAAAACCGCCCAGCTCTTCGGCTTCACCGATCTCGTAACAGCCTTCACCCCGCGCCTACCCACCGCTCCCGCCCGCACATCCATTACCGCCACCCCCGCGCCAGCCGCCCCCGCCCGCATCGCCACCCCGCCCCCCGGCTCGCGGCAACCCGGCCGCCGAACAGCCCCCACCAGCCCCGTCGAGCGCTTCCAGGAATTCGCACGCGATGGCAAAAACACCGCCGCCGCCCGCGAGCTTCTCCAGCAAATCCGCAAGACAATACGCTCCGGCTCGGATCCCTCCTACACCATACGCAGCGTGGAAAAATCCCTCACCCCGGAAATCCGCACCGAACTGATTTCCCTCGCTGATCCCGGCGATACACCCGGCCTCACCAAACACCGGGAATACATCGAAATCTGCCTCGCCCTTGGCGAAAAGAAAATGGCTCTCGCCACCCTGGAAGCCCTCGCCGCCGAGCGTCCGTTCGATGGCTCCATCACCTCGTCCCTCGCCATTCTCCTCCCTGCCGGAGAGAAAGACCGCGCCGTCTCCCTCCTCACAAGCGCCGCCGAATCCGGCGGACTCACCACCGCCCTCAACGACGTCCAGAAACGGTTCGCCTCCACGCCGGACAACGAAACCACTTTCGCCTTCTTCGAGCTTCTGGTCGCATTCCTGGAAAGATGCGAATCGGAACTCATCACCCCTGCGGATATTTCCCCTATCGCAAATCTCACCCAGAACATATTCAGCGGAAACTGGTTCCACGAAATCCCCTCCGTGTTGTCTCCGCCCCGCGCAGAGAAGGAAGGTGAAGCGGAGAACCCCGCCATCGCAAGACACGCCGCCCTCGCCCGGAATTTCGCTCTCACCATGCTCCGCCACCCCGCTCTCGCGGAAACCGGCTTCCGCTATCTCCACGCAGTAAACCGGGAAGAGAAACCAGCCGATCTCGACCAATGGGCCCGCGCCGCCCTCCTTGGCAGCGTCTCAACAAAAGACCAAAATTACCGCTACAGCTACACCTCCAACGGCTCGTCCGACAAATCCTCCGCCCTCTACCTCATCACTCGCCTCACCGAATCCCCCGCGCCTGCAGACCTGTTCCCACCGGATTACCTCGCCGCACTCCGCGGGCAAGAACCCCTCCTGCCCCCCCTCCTCGACTTCCTTTCAAACCCTCCAACGGCGAAAGGAATTGAAGATATCTGGAAAGCCGGTGCCGCCGGACGCCAGCAGGATCCCGTGCTCAGCATATTCCAAGCTTCCGCCACCAACCACGCCACCTCCGCCCCCGGAGCCAATGCATTTTTCCTCTCCCGCCTCCGCGAAATTTCCCCTGAAGAGCGGAAAGCCGAAATGCAGTCCAGCTTCACCAAAGTGATGCCGCTCCTCGAAGCCACCCTCAAATCCTCTGCCCGCGAGGATAGAAAATCCGTCCAGGAAACCTGCGAAGTCCTCCTCGGCTTCCTCTTCGGAGAGGATGCCGGGGAAAAATCCGATCCGGCCAACAACCAGGCCGTCTATGCCCTCCAGCGGCTACTCCAGAATTTCCAAACAGATCCCCTGACCTGCGTCCGCATCGTCCGCGCTCTGGATGAAGCCGCTGTTCCATTCAACAACCGAAACTGGATTCAGTCATGCTTCCAAGAGCTCAGGAAACTGAAGGCTGAAGCAACCGTGGATCTCTTCGCCTCACTCGGATTTCTAAACAAAGCCAGCTCCTGGGAACCATTCGCACTCCATACGGTTTTCACCAAATATGACCAGATCACTGGCGAACAAACCAAGACCATCACCCGCACCGAGCAACTCACGGAAATTTTCCAATACGTCAGCACATCCGGAGATTTCCGCAAGGAAACCATCGCCCTCCTGGAAAACCGCAAACCACAAACCTTCGGCAGCCTCCTCACCGCCTCCGTCCTCGCCTCGGGAGCGGAACGCGAAAGACTCGCCACCGCCGCCTTCAGACTCGCCGCCCCGGATCTCACAAAACTCCCGGACGAGCGCCTCGATGACTTCGGCCTCTTCATCAGCTACCTCCCGCAATCCGCCACCGCCTCCCTCCCGCCCCGCCTCCGCGCAAAAGCCAACGAACTCAACGAAGCGGAAATCACCAAAATAGTGGCGAATATCGATGCACACTTGGAGGAAGTTCGATTGCTTTCCACTTTCTACCCTAGCAACATCAACGGTTACCTAACACAACTCGCTACCTTCGACGTGGATAAATCCGTAAGCCTTTTCCTGAAAGCCACGGACATGCACTTCCAACACGGTGCCCAAAGATCCAACAACAACAGCCCGCATGAATCCGCCCTGAACAGCATCCTCAGTTCCATCGGCTCAACAAATCCGGAAACCGCCCTGCGCTTCTACCTCTCCGTCATCGACAGCCCGCAGGGAGACCGTTTCGGCATCTGCGATGGCAGCAGTGGAAACCCGTTTCTCGCTACCATAGGCGAGGCCATCTCCCGGCAGCTCACCCCGACGGCAAGCCCTGACACCAACCCAGCAATTCTCCCATGGCTTGCCGCCGAGTCCGTCTCCAAGGATTTCCGCAACGACGCGCTCGCCGCCGTCGCCTGCTCCACACTTAGCGCTGGAAACAGGTTTCACGCCGACGAACTCCTGAAAATTTTCGGAAAATCCTCAGGGCTTTCCAAGCACACCCGTGACTTTGCCCTCGCCGCCATTTCCATCAAATATCCGCAAAATCCGGAAGCTGAAATTCGCTCTGGAATCTCGAAAACCTTCGTTGCCCTGCTTGCCGATCCAAGCCTGAGCGACCAAGCCCGCGTCCAGCTCGCCATCTCCGCAGGATCAAGAGTCCGGGGCATCCTCTCTCGTCCCGAAATCGTAGAAAGCATCGCCGACATCTTCGCCACCTACTGTGCCAGAGATTACAGCGCAGTGAACCCGCTCACCATCGCGTTGGTGGGAGCTATCGGGCGTGAACAGGAACCGGACGCCGCCCTCCCCCACCTAAAACGCATCAACCACGCCTTCTGGGAAAACGCCAACCGCCCCGTATCCGGCGGCCACCAGGAAATCCCCGCCCATTCCGTCGAGCCGCTTTTCCAAACCGCCCTCCTCGTCGGCGACAAGGAAACCGCGAACCGCCTCTTCCCCGTCATCCAGCCCGCCCTCTTCGCCAGGCCGTCCGCCATCCTCCCCATGATACAGGCCGGGCGCTTCGATTTCGCCACCGCCCTCCTCCCGGATGATGCCACACCCTACCATCCCGAAAGCATCAGCACACAACGCACCCCGGAGCTGGAGGAAAAACTCGCCGCCTTCTGGAAAACCGACGTCCCACCCGCCGCCCTCCTCCGCTTCGAAACCCTCCTCCTGAAGCTCCGCGACTCCGAAGGGCGCAACCCCACATCGGAAACTACCGCAGAGCGGAAACGACAGCTAATCACCAGCTACGCAAAAAATCCCCCCGAAAACCACATCGCAAAACTCGAAATCCTCTCCGTTCTTGCCACTTCCCCGGATCCGAAAGACACGCGACTTTCGGACGAAGTCTTTTCCTTCGCGGCCACACTTGATCCGGCAAGAATTCTAAGCGATTGGTCCGGCAACTCCAACCACTCCTCATCCGCCCCCCAACGCTGGGATCTGCTCTGCAAGTCCGCGTCCGCCCGGCTAGTCGCTGGCGATGGATCGGTGGCGCTTTCCCTTTGTAACGCGCTGAAAGAAAACGCCGCAGAACTCGGAGATCGAAGCAGTGGTAGTTTGGGGCAGGCTCACCGCCGTTTTCTCTTCTATGTATACCCGGCCACCAGCGCTGCCGTTTCGGAAAAACAAACCGCTGGCTTCGCGGAACTGATAACGCCTCTGGCGGATCTGACTTTCGATCTTTCCGAAATCGGCAACTACGACAGAAAGCAGATCTTCGCGACCCTTGCCTTGTGTGAGTTTCTCGAAGCATTTGAAGGCCACGAAGGGATCGTCCGGGAAACACTCGCAAAAATTACCAACAACTCGGAGGAATACGTTAAGCGCTTCGCGTTCCCGAGGGAGAACAGTCTGTTTTTCTATGCTCTCTTCATCAGATATCGCGACAGGAACGAGCTGCCCGGGGTAATTCAAACGGGCTTCCTAACAGAGATGCTCACTCGCCCGGGAATGGCCGAACTCCTCATTGCTGCTCCTCCCGCCCTGGAGAAGCTCGTTCGCGATGGCTTTGCAGGAGAAGTTGTAGCGTTTCCAAACGACCCGCAGGAATCCCTCTCGAAAAGCGGTAGGGTCATCCTCTCGTGGCACCGGGCGATGAGTTTGCGATCAGACGAAACGAAATTCACGAACGCTCTCCGGGATTGCCTCGCCAATATTCCAGATGACGCACAGTGGGCAGGCCTCCGCACCAACTGTAAATTGTATCTGGTTTCACAATTGTTGCAGGATACCGAAAAGAAAGGGAAAGAGGAAGCGGCGAAGCTTTTCGATTCCATACTTCCCGAACATGTGTCCCGCAGATATACATCCCTCTATGAAAGGCAGAGGGAGGCGTTGAAAATTACCGAATAACCGAGATGAACCAGCATCCTGAAATCGAAGCACTCGCCCACAAGGTCGCGCAACGCCACAACGCGTTCCTCTTGCGACGCACCGTCATCGTCACACTGCTGGCCGTTTCCGCCATCGTCGTCCCTGGATCGCTCCTCTGGGTCACGCGCGGGCACTCCGTCCCGTGGGCTTTTTCCTTCCTCCTAATCTTGGGCGGCATAGCCGCTGCCACCGCATGGTTCTTCAAAAAGCGCATGGACATCGCCGCCGCCGTCGTCGAGGCGGATCATTTCTTTGATCTCAAAGACGGCCTCACCAGCGCCCGCCACCTCGCCGCCCACGCCCCGGAAGACCAGGCCACAGACCTCCAGTGGAAATGGCTTTCGCCAAAAATCTCCGCCTGCGATCCAGAGAAAATCTCCCGCCCTTTTCCCACCAAACTCGCCACCGCCGCATCCGTCCTCGCCCTCGCCGCCATCACTCTCTGCCTCCTACCGCCATCCGATTCCGTCCGCGCCGCCGAAGAACTCGCCGAGGAAACCCGCGAGCGTGTCTCGGAATCCAAGGAGCAGCTTGAAAAACTCATCGAGCAACTCGAAAAAGACATCGTCGCCCCTGAGGAAAAGGAAGGCCTCGATATCGACGAGTTCCGCAAAATGGTCAAGGAAATCGACGAGACAGGCGACCGCGCTGAAGCCGCCCGCCAGTTCGCCAGGATCGAGCGGAAAGTCCGCGACGCCACCCGCGCCCTCGACCAGCAGCGCGACGAGGAAACCCTCAAACTCGCCGTCAAGGAACTCCAGAAATCCGAAGACACCGATGCCCGCAAGCTAGGCAAGAAACTCGAAGAAAAGGAACTCAAAGAGGCAGCCGAACTCCTCAAAAAACTCGCCGCCAAAAAATTCGATCCAAAAGATCTCAAGAAAGGTGCCGGGAAAAAACAGAAGGCTCTCGACGAGGCCAAAAAGGATCTCGCAAAAATGCGCGCCGCCACCAAACGCATGGCCGCCGCAGGAAAACAACGCCAGGCCGCCAACCAGGCCGCAGGAGCCGGAGCCGGAGCAAACGCCAATGGAGCAGACGGCGGAGCAGGAGCCGCAGGTGCCGGCGAAGGCAAACCCCTCGAAGACATGCTCGCCGAACTCGACGAAGCGGCAGCAGAAATGGAAAAAGACCTCGAGGAAATCGAGTTCGACCCCGATGCCGAATGGGACGACGAAGCAGGCGAAGCCATGGCCCGCATGAAAGGCCAGCTCGGAAAACACCTCAAAAAAATGCACGGCAAGCGCATGGCCAAAGGCAAGCTCGACGCCCTTCGCGCCGCCCTCGCCCAAGCCCAGGGATTCTGCCAAGGCCAGTCCCAGCAACTCGGCCTCGCACCGGGCGGGAACAAACCCGGCGAAGGCTCCTCCTGGTCCGAGCGCAAGGAACGCGACGATTCCCAGAAAAACGGCTCCCTCGCCCAGCTCCAAGGCCAGCACGGCGACGGCCCCTCCCTCAGCGCCGTTGAAGACGCCGAATCCGGCACAGGCGTAACCACCCGCCGCGGCACCGCCAAAGAACGCGACTTCACCCGCCAGATGGAATCCTTCGTCCAGCGGGACGACGTCCCCGAATCCCTGAAACTAGGCGTCCGCAACTACTTCGAGAACCTCCAGTCCGCGACGGCCGAATAGCCTGAAACTTTAAATTTTAAACTTTAAACCTCAATGAAGAAATCTACCGCCAAAGGCGCAAGGAGGGGCTGCATTCTGCTGCCCGGCATCCCCAGCCCACATCCCAAGCTCTTCCACTTCTCACTTCTCACTTCTCACTTCTCACTTCTCACTTCTCACTTCTCACTTCTCACTCGGCACTAGCCACTCTCCCTCTTCCTTGAGGTTTAAAGTTTAAAATTTAAAGTTTCCATGACCGATCTCGAACCCGCCGTCTCCCACTTCACCGAAACCTTCGGGAAAATCCGCACCGCCGTCTCCACCTTCATCGTCGGGCAGCAGGAAATTATCGATGACGTCCTCATCGCCATTTGCTGCGGTGGACACGTCCTGTTAGAGGGTGTCCCCGGCCTCGGGAAAACCTCCCTCATCAACACCATCGCGCAAGCCATCGACGTCGATTTCAAACGCATCCAGTTCACCCCCGACCTCCTCCCCAGCGACGTCGTGGGCACCCAGATCCTCATGGACAAGGGTGGCCAGCGGGACCTCGTTTTCCAGCCCGGCCCGGTGTTCTGCAACATGCTCCTCGCGGACGAGATCAACCGCGCGACCCCGAAAACCCAGTCCGCCCTGCTTGAAACCATGCAGGAAAAGCGCGTGACCGTAGCCAACCAGACCCACTCTCTGGACCTCCCGTTTTTCGTAATGGCCACCCAGAACCCAATCGAAAACGACGGCACCTACCCGCTTCCGGAGGCCCAGCTCGACCGCTTTTTCTTTAAACTCCAGGTCGGCCTCCCATCCCATGATGAGTTCAGCGAGATCCTCAACCGCACCGGAGGAAATTCCAGACCGCACGTGAAACCCGTCTCCCACGGAGCTGATATCATTAAAATGGGTCAGACCCTCCGCGAGGTTCCCTGCGCCCCGGAAATCCAGGATTATCTGGTAAAAGTAGTCCGAGGAACCCACCCCGGCGATGGTGCCGCGAAATCCATCAACCAGTTCGTCCGCCACGGGGCCTCCCCCCGCGCCGGCCAGGCCATGCTCGCCGCCGCCCGCGCCCGCGCCCTCCTGGACGGCCGCTACCACGTCGCCCGCGAAGACATAGACTCAGTAGCCCTCCCCGCCCTCCGCCACCGCCTCATCCTCTCCTTCGAGGGCGAAGCCGAAGGCATCAAACCCGACTCCCTCGTCCAAGACGCCATCAAAGCCGCGAAAGCATAACAAAAGAGTTTCACCGCAAAGGCGCAGAGGTCGCAAAGGGACGCAAAGCCAATCTAATGAAAAAATTTGAGGATAATGGCACCAACCACACAAATCTTCATTCGCGAAAATCAGCGTCCATTCGCGGTTAAAAAACAAAACCCAAGTCTTTCTTTGCGTCCCTCCGCGACCTTTGCGCCTTTGCGGTAATTCTTCTCCATCAACCCCAGCCTCTTATTTGAGGTTTAAAGTTTAAAATTTAAAGTTTCTGTCCGAATCCCTAACAGACCCAGGCTTCATCTCCCAGTTAGAGGCGCTCAACCTTCTCGCAAGGAGAGTCCTTCGCGGCTCGCTCCAAGCAGACCGCCGCACGCAGCGACGTGGCACCGGCATCACTTTCGCGGACTACGCCCAATACAATCCCGGCGATGACTACCGCGCCATCGACTGGAAAATCTACGCCCGCACCGAGGAACTTCTGATCAAGCTTTTCGAGGTGGAGGAGGACACCACCGTCTATATCCTCTTCGATTGCAGCCATTCCATGGCCTCGAAATTCGGCTACGCCCGCCGACTCGCCGCCGCCCTCGGATACATCGCGCTCAACGGGATGGATAGGGTCGTCGTCCACGGGATGGCGGACAAGCTTTCGACAATCGTCGATTCCGCACGCAGCCGCAGCCAGGTATTTTCCTTCCTCCGCGATCTCGAAAACGCCACCACCTACGGAACGGATACGGATTTCAAAACCTGCGCGAAAACCTTCCAGGCCCGCAACCGGAAAAAAGGAGTGGTGCTCGTCATTTCGGATTTCCTTTTCCCCGCTGGCTATTCCGAGGGCATGAAATTCCTCCAATGGTCCGGCCACGATGTCTTCGCCCTCCAGGTGCATGACCCGGCGGATCTCGACTGCCCGTGGCTCGGCGATCTGGAAATCGAGTGCGTGGAAACTTCCGTCACCCAGCGTGTGACCATTTCCGAAAAAGAAGCGAAGATCTACCGGGAAGCCGTCTCGGAGTGGAATGACGAACTCCGCTCCGAATGCGCCCGGCGAGGGATCGGCCTCGCCAGCACCACCTCTGACGTGCCGTTCGAGGTGGTCATACAATCCATGCTCAGAAAAGGAGGGCTTGTCGCATGACTTTCGGATTCCCCGCGTTTCTCTGGGCCACCCTCGCCCTCATTCCGCTCGCGGCGGTCTATTTCATCAAGACCCGCCCGCGCCGCCAACCGGTCAACGCGTTCTTCCTCTGGCAAAAGGTCTTCCAACAAAAAGCAGCGAGTTCGCTTTTCCAGAAACTCCGCAACCTGCTCTCCCTGCTTCTCCTCGCCATCGCCTTCTTCGCCTGCATCTTCGCACTCACCCAACCCCGTTTTGACAACGGCGAAACACCGGATCTTCTCATCATCATCGACAGATCCGCCTCCATGCAGGGCGTGGCCGACAGGGAATCCCGGCTCAATCTCGCAAAGGAAACCGCCTCCTCGTGGATCACCGCCCTCAGCGGATCCCAGCGTGCCGCCATCGCATCGGTCGCGGGGAAACTCGAATACCACGCGAACCTCACCACCCGCTCCAGCCGCCTCGTCGATGCCCTCGATTCCATCACCGCATCCGATCTCGCCTTAGATCCGCACGTCCTCGGAGAGCTTTCCCTGCTCACCTCCGCAACCGGCCAATCGGATTCGAAAACCCGCATCCTTTTCATCACGGACCGCCACTCCCCGGAAATGACCGTCCCGGACGGGATAGAGATCGTCACTGTAGGAAGCGATACTGGAAACATCGGCATCACCGCCGCAGACCTGCGCTGGGAGGCCCCCGGCGAGGCCACGCTTTTCACCACCGTAACCTCCACTTTCGGGAAAGAACGTGAGGTGGAAATGGAAGTCGTCTCCGCAGGGGCTGGGGAAACACTGGCCCGGCTTTTCACCATCAAACTTCCCGCGAATGGCGAGGCGAGCGAATCCATCACCCTCGATTCCATCGACCCCGGCGCATGGTTGCTGAGGGCGCGAGTCGAGGACTCGCTGGCTATCGACAACACCGCACCCCTCGGCCTGAACGCCCCACAGGCCATCCCCGTCCAAGTGAAAGCGGACAACCCGTTTTTCTTCAACCAAGTCATTTCCGCCTTCTCTCGCGCGGATTCCCTCTTCGAGCCAATCGACGATTTCGCCCGCCTTTCCCTCTCCCAGGGCAACCCACCCGATACGGAAACCGCCGTCGTCTTCGCTCCTTCCGGCGAATCGCCTTTCTGGGAAAACGCCGGCGCGGAAATCGCCCCCGGCCCACCCGAGATCGTTTCTCCGGATCATCCGCTCCTGTCCCGAGTCGATCCCGCCATGCTCACCTTCGAGGGCGCGCGGAAGCTCACCGCACCTACTGGTTCCGTAGTAGTTCTTACCCATGCAGACGGCACCCCGCTGCTCTACACCATCTCCACAGGGGAAAGATCGGCAGTGGTTTTCAACTTTGATCCCTCGCAGAACGAGTTCTTCCTCTCCCCCTGGTTCCCCGTCTTCGTCCACGATGCCGCAGTGCTTCTCACCGGTCGCGACAACACCTTCCCCTCCTCCATCGCCACCGGAAACGAAATCGAAATCCCCGGGACCGAACCCACCGGCAGCGCCAGTTTCCTGGAAAGCGAAACCCCGGAGAAAAGGCCTTTCCAAACACCCGCTGCCATCGACCGCATCGGCAACTACACTTTCACTCGCAACTCCACCCCATGGAACCTGGGCGGCGCGCTACTCTCCCCCGGAGAATCCGGCCCCGCCCCAAAAAACACCCCGCAACCCACCTTCAAACCCGCCTCCGGCTGGCCGCTCGCCGCATGGCTCCTCCTCGCCGCCACCATCCTAATCCTCACCGAAGAACTCCTATACCACCGCCGCAAAGTCGGATGATCGGAACGCGGACTTTAGTCCGCAGCACAACCCGAGCAATCCCCTGCGGACTAAAGTCCGCGTTCCAATAAATGCACCTCTCCACCTTACTGCCTCTCTGGTTACTGTTAGCCTGCGCCGCCGCCAGCATTTTTGCTTGGCGACGCTCCCTCGTGGACAGATCACCCGCGAAAAAATGGGCGGCTCATGGCCTAAGGTTGCTCGGAGTCGTCTGTCTGATCCTCGCACTCTGCCGTCCCTACTGGCTTTCTCGTAGCGACGATCTCCATATCGTCTATCTGGTCGATATCTCGGAATCGGTTGATCCCGGCTCCATCAAGCTCGCGGCGGAGGAAATCGAAGAAGCGGCCTCCAAGCTCAAAGCTTCCGACCGTTCCAGCATCCTCGCTTTCGGTAGCGGCCTGGCTTTTTCCCATCCTGCTTCGCTCCGGAAAACTTCCGAAGAAGCAGCCAACGGCACCGCCGATTCCGCACTGCGCGATTCTACCGCCCTGCCCGAGGCATTGCTCGGCTCCCGCCTTGCATTCGATGCGGAGATGGCGCGGCGGCTTGTCGTTTTTTCCGATGGCTCGCCGACGACTCCCGGCACCGCCCGCGCTCTGGAAACCCTCCGAGAAGAGGGGATAGACGTGCTGTTCCGCCCCCTCGATGGCTTAAAGAAGCCCGAGGCAGCCGTGATCGCCTTCGAGCCAATGGCCACCGTCGCCTACCGTGGCGAAATCGTCCGAATGCGCCTCACCCTACGTGCAAACGAGAAAATGAAAGCCACCGCCCGCGTCCTCCAGCGCGGAGTCGCCGTCGCCTCCACGCCAGTGGAACTGGAGCCGGGCAAGGATTCCACGGTGACTCTGGATGTGATGATGACCGCTTCCGGCGAAAGCCGCTGGGAGGCCGAGCTGCTCCCGGAGAAAGACTGGTTCCCCGTGAACAACCGAGTTGCTACTACGATTACCGTAAAAGGCGAACCGCGCATCCTCGTCCTCCACCAGGATGAGAAGGAGATGCGCCCGCTCGCCCGTGCCATGAAAAAGCAGGGCCTCGATCTTGAGCTGCGCGGCGAGCGCGGCCTCCCCGATGCGATGGCGGAAATGCTCGCCTTCGATGCGGTGGTGCTTGCGGACGTCCCGGCGACTTCGCTTTCCGTTCGGCAGATGGAATTGTTGAGACGTTATGTTTCGGATTTCGGCGGCGGGCTGGCGATGCTTGGTTCGGAAAATTCCTTCGGCCTCGGTGGTTATTTCCGCACCCCCGTGGAAGAGGCGCTGCCGCTCACTTCCCGCTACGAAAAGGAGAAGCAAAAGCCCTCCCTCGCCATGGTTCTGGTGATCGACAAGAGCGGCTCGATGTCCGGCCCACCCATCGAGCTTGCCCGCGCTTCCGCTAAAGCCGCCGCCGAACTCCTGGGCGCGCAGGATCAGATCGCGGTGGTCGGTTTCGACAGCGATACCCGCGTGATCCTCCCCATGACCGGTGCCTCGGACAAAGGCACCATCCTCGGCTCCATTGACTCGCTCTCTGCGGACGGTGGCACCGATGCCTACCCCGGCATGGTGAAAGGGCGCGAACTTCTCCAAAACGCGGTCGCGAAAGTGAAGCACATGATCGTTCTCTCGGACGGCCAGACGCCGGACAACGATTTCTCCGGCCTCGTCCGCGACATGCGCGCGCAGGGCATGACGGTTTCCAGCGTGGCTCTCGGCGATGGCGCGGCGAAAGACCTCATGCAGATGATCGCCCAGGAAGGCGGCGGGCGTTATTACGAGACCAACGATCCGGCGAACATGCCGCAAATTTTCACCAAGGAAACCATGCAAGCCTCCCGCTCGGCGATCAAAGAGGATCTCTTCGGCGCAGTCGTAACCGGAGACCATCCCATTCTCGCGGGCTATGAAAAGTCCGATCTTCCCTTCGTCCTCGGCTACGTGATGACACAGCCGAAACCCACCGCCCAGCTCCTCCTCGCTGCGGAAACCGGAGATCCCCTCATGGCGATCTGCCGCTACGGCCTCGGCACCGGGCTGTGCTGGACTTCCGATCTCACGGAAAAATGGGGAGGAGAATGGCTGGGCTGGGGAAACGGCCCGTCCTTCTGGGCGCAGATTTTCCGGGGCATCGTCCGCAAGGAACAGTCCGCAGGTCTCTCCGCATCCGGCACCGTCACGCGCGATAACTGGAACATCTCCATCACCCGCCGCGACGAGCTGGACAGACCGGTCGATAACGTGAACTGGGACGCGAAAGCCATCGACGCGGAGGGAGCCGAAATTCCCGTTTCCGTGCGCCAGACCGGAGTAGGCAGATACGAAACCACCGTCAACCTCCTCGGTCGCGACCGCGTGAGCCTCAGCCTCCGTGACACCGACCACTCGCTGATGAAAACCCTCGGCTGGCAGCGCGACTACCCCGCCGAATACCGCCTCGACCGCATGCCAGATGCCGCCCTCGCCGCCGCAGGACGCTTCAACCCCTCAGCCGTCCGCAAAGACCTCCCCGAGACCAGCGTTTTCCAAGACATCACCCACTGGTTCGTCTTCACCGGCTTCGCAGCTCTAATCGCCGGCATCGCCCTGCGAAGAATTTGAGCGCCGCAGCCACCATCCCTCCATCCCTCCATCCCTCCATCCCTCCATCCCTCCATCCCTCTTTCTCCCCCTCCCCCCACATCGCCCATTGAAGATTTACCGGGAACGGTGATAATCGCCCTGCGTCCACGCCATTTCCCCATGCTCAAACATCTCGCCATCCTCTGTCTCCTGCTTTCCACCGGTGTCCGCGCAAACCCCGCCGAGGCGGAGCGGATCAAGCGCAGCTTCGAGCTCTCCTCCGAAAAATGGATGCTGGAGATGAAACTCGCCGCCACCCCGGAAGCGCGTGAGGAGCTGATCGCGAAACGTCCTGACACCAACGCAGCCGCCTCCAACCTTTGGCGCATCATCGCACCGGGTCTTGCGCAGGATTGGACGATTCCCTACGCCGCATTTTTCCTGGAGATCACCGGCAACCTCACCACCACCGACGACAGCGGAAACACCAGACCAGCCTTCACCGCAGAGCGCCAGCGCGTCCTCAAAACCTTTTCCGAAAGCCATCTGAAGAAACCCGGCATCACCCCCTTCACCATTGCACTGATCGATAGCGGGGAGCCCCAGGCACTTTCCCTTCTGGAAAAAATCGCTGAGGAAAACCCGGACGAAGCCACCCAGGGAATCGCCGCCCTGGGTGCCGCGCTTGTTCTGAAAAAACTCGGCGACGAACCCGAACTGATGGCGAAACGCCTGAATTTCATCCGCCAGGCCATCATCAAAAGCGCCGACCAGACCATCGCCGGAACCAGCGTGGCGGACATCGCCTCGGACGAGCTTTACGTCATCCGCTACCTCACCAAAGGCCGCGAGGCACCCCCGCTTTCCGGAATGGATGTCGGTGCTCGCCCGGTGCGGCTCTCCGATCTCAAAGGCCGCACCGTCGTCCTGCTTTTCTGGGATGCCAGCTCCAACGAAACGGACCGCATCATCCAGCTCACCAACCAACTCGCCACGAAATACAAAGGCCAGCCGGTCACCGTCCTCGGCGTGACCCCGGAAGCAGCAGAACGCATCCGCACCCTCCAGGGCGATGGCTCCATCCTCTGGAACAACATTTCCGATCCAACGGGAAAACTCGATAAGGAATACCGTATCAACAACCGCCCCGCCGTCTTCGTGATCGATGCGGGTGGGAAAATCCAATACACCGGCCTCCCCGGCTCCTTCGTGGAACTCACAGTCGATGCCCTCCTCAACCCCGAACAAAAGTAGCTCCGGATTAGCCCGGAGAATTCTGAAACGGATCGCCATTGCACCCGGATACGTCCTGGGATTTTTCGTACTCCTCTGGAGTTTCGGTTTCATCACCTATTGCGGCCCGTTCCCCGGATTGGGAAATCTCATAATCGCCATCGTTTGGACTCTCGCAATTTCATGGTTCCTTCTACTGCGGTCTGGAGAAACGCGGCTCGGATTTGGCGGTGGACTGGGGATGATGGTATTTATTTCCTTCTGGTCCCTGCAACCAAGCCACGACCGGGACTGGGTGGAGCCACAGGCCAAGACATCCAGTGCGACGGTCACCGGAGACATCCTCGATATCCATAACTTCCGCTCCTTCGACTACGATTCGGAAGGCCTCCCGGTAGGAAAATGGGAATCGCGCTCCTACGATTTGAAGAAACTCAAAGGCATGGATTTCTTCATGACCCACTGGACTACGGATCTAGCCGGGCATCCCATTTTCAGCTTCGACTTCGGCGACCAGGGCCACCTCGCCTTCACCATCGAAGCGCGGTTGGAAAAGGACGAGAAATACTCCCTACTCGCCGGCCTCTACCCCCGCTACGAACTCATCTACATCCCCTGCCCGGAATCCGATGCCGTCCGAGTCCGCACGAATTTCCGGGAAAACGAAAACGTTTACCTCTACCGCACCATCGCCACCCCGAAGCAGGCCCGTGCCCGTTTGTTGGAGTTCGTAGCAACACTGAACGACATCGCGGAAAATCCCCGTTTCTACAACGTCATCACATCCAACTGCACCACCGCAGTCCGCTCCCAGATGACGGGTGGATTTCCCTTTGACTGGCGTATCATTATCAACGGAAAGCTCGATGAAATGCTCTACGACCGCGGTCTGCTGGAGACAGCCGGTCTTCCCTTCGATGAGCTGAAACGCCGTGGCTTCATCAACCCGAAAGTCCGCGAGCATCCGGAAAAGAAGAATTTCTCCACCCGCATCCGCGAGGGTGTGCCGGGATTTTAGAAGCAAAGGGGCGCTGCCTTCAGGCGGCGCGCCACCTCCGCACTCGCCGCCTGAAGGCAGCGCTCCATGCCAATCCCGTCGGCTCGTCCGATTTCGGTGAAGTCTTCTTCGCTAGGGGCAAGCTAACAATATAGCAGGATCTTCAACTACGGGTGGAACGGGTTCTCACGGATTGGAGTGAATAATCCGATTTGTTGATTGGAAACTGGACTGAGTCTGTGTTCCGAAAAGCGATTTCCCCAATGGAGGCGTGTTGCTTCCTAACTTTTGGTTTGACCTCCCTATCTGGAGTCGGGATCATGTCCTTTATGAAAAGCCACATTCTATTTCTTGTAATGATTTCCAGTGCCGTGGTGGACGGCGCAACCCTTGCCGGATCTTTCACCGCAGGTGATAACCCCGCCGCAGCCGGAACCACCGGGAATCTCACTGCCCTCGGCGGCCTCGACTGGCGGATCTGGGATGACTTTGATGACTCCAACGATATCAACGACCAACCGAACAGCGGGGATCGAAGCGGCCAGTGGCTGACCCAGTCCACCACCCTCTATAACCAGAAGCTAGGTGGCTCCAGCATCAGTGCGCTCACCGCCAACCTTACCACCCCGCGCGACAGCTATTTCAGCACCAGCCACAACCTGGCTTACAACGATGGCGATCCGACTAGCCAAGCCGGCACCGCTGCGGAAACTTACAATTCCGGCCTTACCGTGAACGGAAATTTCGCCGAGCTCAACAATACCAGCCTCGTTTTTACCGTCACCGCCGCCAGCACCCTTGAGCACACGCTCACCATCTACGGTGCCTCCCGTAGAAGCGACGCCATGATCACGCTCGGCCTGGCGGGTGCCACTCCGGACAGCGACAATTTCGACACGGGTTCCGATACCAGCACCACCTTCAGTTGGATCTACACTGCGACATTCACCCCGGACTCAGCAGGTGATGTGCTGACCGTTACCCTTGCTCGCGGCACCGATTCGGCGGATTCAGCCAGTGCGTTCAACAACTACCGTCTTTCGGGTGCCGCCCTCTCGGTGATTCCCGAACCCAGCAGCTTTTTTCTCCTACTCGGCGGAGCAATCCCCGCCCTGCTGCTGCGCCGCCGGGTCTGATCCCGTGTCCCCGGCTTGAATGTAAAGGAGCGCCGTTCTCCAGCGTCCCACCTCCGCACTCGCCGCCTGAAGGCAGCGCGCCGGGAAAAAAAAGGACGACCCTTTCGGATCGCCCTTTATAAACCATTGAAAAACTATGAAAACAATAATGGTAGCCGGAAATTATTTGACGCCTTTCTTGGAGAGGCGGGTTCCCTTGGTCGCACCCTGGCGGGCTTTGAACTTCGGGTTGGTCTTGCAGATCACGTAGTTGGTACCTTTGCGGCTGACTACCTGGCAGTCGGAGTGGCGGCGTTTGGCGGAGGCAAGTGAAGAAAGAACTCTCATGGTCGGAAAATCGGTTGGAATGAACGTCGCCGGATTGGTGACGGGGCGCGGAATCTAGTGAACCCACCGGATTTGTAAAGCCGGTTTTTCGCAGAATGGGAAATTTTATGGAAACTCCCTCCATGCAACCTGCACGATGCACTGCGCGGAATGAGACGAAAACTAGCAACATCCGTTGAATAAAAGACCCTCCACTTACCGTAAGTAACTCAATTTCAACACCTAGCAGATCTTCTGGATTTTGCGGCACTTCAACTGCGAGAGGGATTCGCATGAAACCATCCTACGCACTTAAAAGCATCTCCCGCTGGTCGGCATTTTCCGCAGCAACCCTCGGATCCGTCGCCCTGCTCTTCGCCACCCCACAGATGGATCCCGAAGGAGTGATCGAGGTATCCGAGTTCATCCAAATGGAAATTTTCCATGATACCATGATGGAAGGCTCCGATGTCACCGTGGAAATCAACGATGGGATCGCTACGCTCACCGGCACCACAGATTCGCTTGCCCAAGCCGAACGTGCCGCTGCGAAAGCCCTTACCAGTCCCGATGTTCTCACCGTGGTGAACCGTATCGCCATTTCCCCGCAGGAAAAAAGCGACATACTCTCCAAAGCTAAAAGCCTTCTGGCATCGCAGAAAGTCATTGATGCCAGCCGCATATCCGTTTCCACAAACGGCTCACACATCGTTCTTGATGGCGAGGCGGGCTCCATAGACGAAGGCGAGCTCGCCCGTGAAATCGTTTCGGAAACTCCCGGAGTCACTGCTGTTGAAAACCACCTCGTGATCGACTTCCTGAGCATACGCACCGACGAGCAGATCGCAGCGCAGTTAGAATACACCGTGAATGACGATCCCCTTTTCACCGGACTCTCCATCGCTCCGAAAGTGAAAGACGGAATTGTTGCTTGGAAAGGTGAAGTCGGAAGCCGGGGTGAATTCGACCGCCTGATCCGCTCCAGCTACGTCACAGGAGTCATCGAAGTGGATGCTTCCAACGTTTCGGTAAACGGAGATCTCGCCATGGAAGCGGTCGAAGCCAAAGACTACACCCCATCGCAATCCATTGAGGCTCTCACCGCCGCGATCAAGCACGATCCACGCCTGGAGTCTGAAAACATCTCCGCTGACATGAACCAAGGAGTGATCACCCTTAATGGATCGGTAGAAAGCATCGCCAAAAGTGACGCTGCCGAACTCACCGCCCGCGCCATCCCGGGAGTTCTCGGGGTTTCCAACCGCCTCTCCGTCGGGCAGGGCGGCCTGGCTGTGAACCACAAGGATTTCAAAGCCGCTTCGCCAAAACTCGTGAAGCGTCCGGGTCGCTGAATATTTCGGAAATTTAATCCGTTCCAGTTGACGGCATGTCGGTCTAAGTTACCGCCATGCCGTTTTCTAATTTCGGGCTGGGGGAAGGAATTCTCCGGGCCATCAAAAAAGTGGGTTACACCCGCCCGACCCTCGTCCAGACCGCCGCCATTCCAAAGGCGATGGAGGGAAAGGATCTCATCGCCATCGCCCAGACCGGCACGGGAAAAACGGCGGCTTTCGTGTGGCCCATGCTGCACCACCTTTCCCTGCGGAAAACGGAAAACAAGCTCCACGGCACCAAGGCGCTCATCCTCGCCCCCACCCGCGAGCTCGCCGTGCAGATCGTCCAGAACATCGAATCCTACGGACGCCATCTCACTGTACGCGTTGCCGCAATTTACGGAGGAGTCGATGAAGCCTCCCAACTCCGCGCCGTGCGCAAAGGAGTCCACATCATCGTCGCAACCCCGGGCCGTCTCATCGACCTGACCGAGCGGCATAAAACCGACTTCAGCAACCTCGAAATCCTCGTCCTGGACGAGGCCGACCGCATGCTCCACATGGGCTTTCTCCCGGACATTGAGAAAATCGTGGAAGCCCTGCCGAAACGTCGGCAGACCCTGATGTTTTCCGCCACTTTCCCAAGGGAGGTGGAGTCCCTGGCGAAACGTTTCCTCTACCAGCCGCAGCGCGTCCAGGTCGGGAAGCGGGACAATCCTGCGGAGACTGTCAAACAATCCGTTTACGAAGTGCCGCCGCACCTGAAAGCTGCGATGCTGCTGGAGCTTCTCAAAAGCAAAAATTTCACCCGCGTCCTCGTTTTTGTCCGCATGAAGGATGGCGCGAACCGGCTCACCGAGTTTCTGAAAAAAGAAGGGGTGAAAGTTTCCAGGCTGCACTCCAGCCGCTCCCAGGAGCAGCGGCTCAAAGCCCTAGAGGAATTTAAAGACGGGAAAATCCACGTGCTCGTCGCCACGGACATCGTCGCGCGCGGGATCGACATCGACGGGGTCAGCCACGTCGTGAACTTCGATTTCCCGGTGAACACCGAGGACTACGTCCACCGCATCGGCCGCACCGGCCGCGCCCAGCACGAAGGTGAGGCGATCAGCTTGGTTCCGAAGGGCGACCTCAACCTCCTCGGCATCCTCGAACTGACCATAGGCCAGCGCATCGAAAGGAAACGCCTGCGGAATTTCGACTACCACGCAAAGTGCCAGCCACTCGAAGCCGGAGCACCTCAGCCGAAACGGGATTGGCGGAAACGCACCCGTGAGATGGATGCGAAGAAAGCCACCAAACGCCCGGCGAAGAAATTCACTCCAAAACGGAAGGGAAAAAGCTGACTCCTGCGGATTTGTAGCAGGCGCATCTTGCGCCAGGCCGTTCAGGGGGACTCCGGCTCCCTGTGCGAAGGTGATACAATGAGGCAAGATGCCTCATTGAACGGCCTGGGGCAGGATTCCCCCGCCACGATTCGCTTGGCTTAACGCACGGCAGTATGACCACCCTGCCCTCCGGAGTTTCCCGGAAATGTCCCTTCCCTTGAATCTGAACTCGAAACGGGAACCGCCCCGGCGTAATCTCCCGCACACATGACGCTCAAAGAACTCGGATGGACTCCGGAACTCGAAGACGCCTTCGCGCCCTACCGCGAAAAGGACTGGGTTCCTGCCCGGCTGATCCGTGAGACTTCGATCAATTTTTCAGCCTTCCTGGAGGATGGGGAAGAGATCGATTGCATCCTCTGCGGGCGGCTCTGGAATGCGGCGGCGGTGGACTCCGATCTGCCCGCTGTGGGTGACTGGGTGGCTATCGAAGAGGGAGATGAAAACCGACCGCATGTGATCCGCGCCCAGCTCCCGCGCAGGACGGTGTTTTCCAGGAAAATGCCCGGAAACAGCAGCCAGGCCCAGGTGATAGGCGCAAACATCGATGTGGTGACGGTGGTGACGGATGCCGGCTCCGACTACAACTTGCGGCGGATGGAGAGGTATTTCACGCTCATCAGCCGCAGCGGGGCGAAGCCTGTGGTGCTCCTGAACAAGTCCGACCTTTTCACCACAGAGGAGTCAGAAAAAGCTGCGGAAGGCATCCGTGCGCTTTCCCCGGATGCGAAAGTCCACATCACTTCCGCTCTGAAAGGCGAGGGGCTGAAAGCGATCAAGAGCCATCTCGCACCGGGAATTACCATGTGCATAGTAGGCTCCAGTGGTGTCGGAAAATCCACTCTGGTAAACCAGCTTTACGGGGAAGAGTGGCAGTGGGTGAGCGAGGTCAACGAGACCACCGGAAAGGGCCGTCACACGACCACTTGCCGCGAGCTTGTCCCACTCAATAGCGGCGGCATGCTGATCGACAATCCGGGGATGCGGGAGATCCAGATGTGGATGGACGAAAACATCCTCCGCTCCAGTTTTGAGGACATCGCCCGCCTCACCGACGAGTGTAAATATTCCGATTGCAGCCACGTAAAAGACGCGGGCTGCGCGATCCGCAACGCGGTCGAGCAAGGGACTCTCGATCCCGCCCGCTACGAATCTTTCCTGAATCTCGAAGATGAAATCGAAGCCTTGCAGAAACGCGCCAAGAAGCGGCAGATGGCCGTCGAGCGCTGGCACAAGCGCAACATCCGGGTCAAGGCCCGCAATCTCGATGACAGGATACAACTTGAGAAGGACAGGCGCGGTGAGATCTGAGGATTCGTTGGAAGATTCGGAATTGCCGTGCCGCAGGCACCGTGGACTGCCGGCAGCCTGCTGCCGCTTTCCGTCAAGCATCCTGCTGCTACGGGGCAACCTCGGAAAAGGTTTTGCTACACAAAACGACTCGCCGCCTGAAGGCAGCGCTCCGTGCCAATGCTTCCGGCTCGAAGCAGGCCGCATTGCCAGAAGCGGCAGCCGGCTGCCGACAGTCACCGGTCTTCGACTTTTTCAGACGAGCTTTCGCGCAAGATCCCTATTTCTTTTTCTCTCCCTATTCCTCGCGCTGACACTGCCGGCACCAGGACAGTTTGAGAATTTCCTCCCCGGGAAAAAAACTCCCGCCGCCTCGGAGAAAGCAGCGCCGGACATCAGCGCCCAATTGGAAACCTGGCTTACGGAGGCGAAAGCTTCACTAGCCAAGCTGGATGCTCTAGTTCCGGAAACCGGACTTCCGGAAGGGATCAAAACCACCGAGCTGGCATCCCGCCGCAGGGTTCTCAACGAGACCATTCTCAGCATCGCCCGGCATCAGGCGGCTCTGGAATCCCTCATCGCCGCCAAGGCGGAAGTCGAGACAGAGAAGGCTCTCGCTGAGGGCTGGAAGGGCTTCGATACTTCGCCGCCGTATTCCATCCTGATGGTCGATGAGTTGCGCAATCTCAAAGCCGCGCTACTCGATAAATTCACTTCCCAGAAATCCTCCATAGATATTTTCAATTCCAGCCTCCAGTCCGTTTTCGATGAGACAAAAAAGGCGGAAGAAAAAATCAACGAAGCTCTCACCGCTTCTGAAAACGGTCTCTCCAAAAATCCGACGGCGGTCTGGAAGCTGGAATACGCGCGCGAGAAAAAACGCAATCTCGTCGTGCGCGCCAGCACGCTGAAGGCAAACATCGCCGTGCTTGAAAACCTTTCGCGCAGCACGGAAATCCAGCTCGGGTTACTGGACAGGAAACTGAAGATCGCCGGTAGGAAGGCGTTTTTTAAAGTGGAGGATCTGGAGAAGATCCGAACCGCCTCCGCAGACAGGCAGAAAGAAATGCGCAAGGAGGTCTCCGCCCTCCGCAAGCGACTTGGAAGCGCAGTGGAAGCCCGCAAATCCGCGCTCTCCACATTGGAAAAACTGAGATCCGCGCCAACCCCGGATCCCGCCGCCCTCGAGCTGGCCGAGCTGCAACTGGAAACCACGGACATACGCGTGAACACGATGCAGATGATGATCGATTCCCTGGATTCCTACGAGCAGCTCGAGGTTTACGTCCCGGAAGCATACGAGCACAGGCTCACGTTCATGAACTCGAAAAGCGCGTCCGAAAGGAGGGCCGCGCTGGATTCCCTTGATGGCCTGCACACACGGCTGAACGCATGGGAGGTAGTGGCGAAAAACGAACTGGATGCCGTTTCCGCAGAGATCAACCGCCGTGAAACAAGAGTCAGCCTGTTGCCGGCAGACGACCCGAAGCTAGCCCCGCTCAACGACCAGCGTAACGCCCTGCGTGAAAAACGGGATCTGATCCAGCGCGTCTATATCAGCGTGGTGAGCCAGCGCGACATCATCACCCGATGGTTGGAAGAGTTTCGGAAACTGGAGAAAGCCCCGTGGTACCAGCCGGTGCCCGATCTTTTCAAGCGCGGCTGGCAGGAGACCAAGCGGATCTGGAACATCCCGGTGAGCAGCTACACGGAAGTTACCCGGGAGGGCGGCATTGATGTCACCTATGACAGGGACGTTACGCTCGGTTCCGTGATACGCGCGATCGCGCTTTTCATCTTCGTCTATTTCATCGACTCGATGATCAGCCGCCACATCCAGCGCCTCCTCATCCACCGTCACTATCTGGGGGAAAACCAGGCGCGCACCATGCGGAACTGGATCATGCTGGTGGTGGCCTTTTTCCTGGCACTGGCGACCCTCAGCTATTTTAGCATACCGCTCACCGTCTTCGCATTCCTCGCCGGTGCGCTCGCCATCGGGGTCGGTTTCGGCACGCAGACCATCATTAAAAATTTCATCAGCGGGATCATCCTGCTGTTTGAGAGGAAAGTCCGCGTGGGTGATATCGTGGAGGTGGACGGCATTACCGGCGTTGTTTCCGAAATCAATACCCGCTCCTCCATCGTGCGGGGATTCAACGGGATAGAGAACCTCATTCCCAACTCCCTGCTCTTGGAAAACCGGGTGGTGAACTGGACGCTGAATTCGCGTTTCCTCCGCAAGGAACTCGCACTGGGCGTGGCTTACGGGTCGCCGCCGCAGAAGGTCATTGATATTTTGTTAGATGCTGCGGAGCGCCACGGACTCATCCTGGAAGACCCCGCCCCATTCGCCGTCTTCAACAACTTCGGGGACAACTCGCTGGACTTCGTGATGTATTACTGGATCGAGCTGAACGACAAGACCAACAGCCTCGTCGTCGGCAGCGACCTGCGGATCATGATCGAGAAAAAACTCGCGGACGTAGGGATAGACGTTCCATTCCCGCAGCGCGATATCCGCCTGGCATCCGACAATCCGCTGCAGATCGAGGTGGTGGGGAAAACGGAGGAGTAGGTGGGCAAGGAGTGCCTCCAGGCACCGGTGACTGCCGGCAGCCTGCTGCGAGCCGACGGCATTGGCACGGGGCGCTGCCTTCAGGCGGCGTGTCACCTGCGTCGCAAAGTCGTTCCCGGGTTTGCCCCGTAGCACCAGGGTGCGTGACGGAAAGCGGCAGCAGGCTGCCGGCAGTCACCGGTGGCTGGCGCCACTTTTATTGGCGCTTGAAGCGGCCTGCCAGGTTCTTCACGTCCTCCAGAATCAGATAAATTCCCGGCACAAGGTACAGGGTGATGACGGTGGCGAAGAGGATGCCGAAGGCGAGGGATACGGCCATGGGGACTAGGAATTTTCCCTGGACATCGGTCTCCAGAATCATGGGCATGATGCCTACGAATGTCGTCAGGGAGGTGAGGAGGATGGCGCGGAAACGGCGGCCTCCGGCAGCGATGGCGGCTTCGCGGAGGGAGTCGGATTCCTCGCGGTGGCGGTTTACGTAATCAACCATGACCAAGGAATCGTTCACGACCACTCCGGCGAGGGCGACGAGTCCGCACATGGACATGATGCTGAGATTCATGCCGAGGAGGGCGTGCCCCCAGATCGCGCCGACGAGGCCGAAGGGAATAACCGCCATGATAATGAGCGGCTGGAGATACGAGCGCAGGGGGATGGCGATGAGGACATACATGCCGAAGAGCGAGGCGAGAAAACCGAGTCCGATTTCGCGCACGCTGTCGTTCTGATCCTTCTGCTCGCCCTCGAAGGAGTAGCGGACTCCGGGGAATTTCAAGGGGATCTGGCTAAGGGTTTTTTCGGTGAAACCGGAGACGACTTCGTTCGCGTTCACGCCCGGCTCGACATCGGCGGTGATCTTGATGGAGCGCTGCCTGTCGGTGCGGTTGATGACGGCGGGGCCGCGGCCTGGCTCCAGGGTCACGACTTGGAGGAGAGGCACTTCATCACCGGAAGGGGTGCGGATTTTCATGGTCTCCAGGCTCTCCAATGTGCGTCTGTCTTCCTGTGGAAAACGGACCATGACTTTCACTTCATCCCGACCGCGCTGGAGGCGTTGGACTTCGTTTCCGTAGAATGCGTCGCGCACCTGCATGGCGACATTTTCCAGCCGGAAGCCCATGGCGCGGCCTGCGGGGGTGAGCTTGTCGAAGCGGAGCTCGTCCTTGCCCTCGCGGTTGGAATCCGAGATATCGATGGTGCCGGTGAAGCTTTCCAAGCCTTTCTTTGCGAAGGCGGTGGCCTCCACCAAACGGTCGAGATCGGGGCCGGTGAGGTTCACGTCGATGGCGTTTCCTCCGGAGGCTGTTTCCGCCTGCATGCTGAGCTCCACTACTCCGGGGATGGTGCCGACGAGACGCCGCCATTCCGCGACGATTTCTTCGGAACCAATGCTGCGCCCGCCCGCCGGGGAAAGCTCCAGGGTAACCTCGCCAATGTGGGTGGCGCGGGGCGGGCCACCGAGGACGACGCCTGTCTGGAAGGGCTGGGTGCCGGCGCTGGAGAGAACGTGTTTGAGGATACTGCCGCCGTCATCCGCTTTGTATTTTTCGGAAAGGGCGATGGCTGCTGCTTCGATTTTTTTGACGGCTTTCTCGGTTTCTTCAAACGGCACTCCCTGGGCGAGTTCGACTTTTGCGCTGAGGATATCGCCCTCCACCTCCGGGAAAAATTTGAATTGGATGAGGCCGGTGCCGACGGTGGCGAGGGTGAGGATGAGGACGGAGATGAAGACGGCGGCGGTGATGTATCGCCATCTCAGGGAGAAATTCAGGGAGGGCTGGTAAACTTTTTCCACGAAGGTTTCGAGGCCGTCGGCGATCTTCCGCTGGAGGGCGAAGAGGCCGTCTAACATACGCTTGAGGAAAAAGCGGGAGCGCGGTTTTTCCGAGCGGTCTCTCGGGGCGAGAAGCGCGAGGTGGGCGGGGAGGACGAACTTTGATTGGAGGAGGGAAAAGGCCAGGGTCGGGATGACGACGAGCGGGATGTTCGGCCAGATTTTTCCGCTGACTCCACTGAGGCCGAGCATGGGGGTGAAGGCGATCATGGTGGTGATCACGCCGAAGACGACGATGGTGCCGACCTCGCTGGTGCCCTTCCACGCGGCAATGCTGGGATGCTCGCCTTTTTGGATGCGGTGATAGACGTTTTCCCCCGTAACGATGGCGTCATCCACCACGATGCCGAGCACGAGGATGAAGGCAAAAAGGGAGATCATGTTGATGGAAATCCCCATGTAGGGCATCATCCAAATCCCTCCGGCGAAGGACACCGGGATGCCGACCGCGACGAGGAGCGCGAGTGACGGGCGGAGGAAAAGCGTGAGGACTCCGAGCACGAGTATGAGGCCGGTGATGGCGTTGCGCTTGAGGAGATCGAGGCGGCCTAACAGATAGACGCTTTGGTCGTTCCAAACGGAGAGAGTGATGCCGTCCGGGAGGGTTTCGCGGGAGTTTTCCACGTAGGTGCGGACGAGTTCCGAGAGGGCGAGGGTGTCCTCGTTGCCGACGCGGAAGACGTTGATGACGACGGCGTTTTCACCATCGAAACGGCTGCTCAAATCGAGGTCTTCGAAGCCGTCTATCAGCTCCGCGACATCGCCTAACAGAATGGAGCTACCATCCCCCATGGTCTTGATGGGGATGCTGGCCATGGCGCTGGCTTCGTAGCGTTTGCCGAGAGCGCGGAGGATGACCTCGCCACGCTCCGTGCGGACGGATCCGCCGGGAAGATCGAGCGTGCTGCCGCGGACTGCTTGGGCGATGTCCGAGAGTTTCAGGCCGAGCTTGCGGAGCTTTTCCTCGGAGACTTCGATGGAGATTTCGTAGGGGCGTGTGCCGGTGATCTGCACTTGGCTGATTTTCGGGACGCCACCGAAGATCCTGGCGAAAAACGTGCTGATACTATTCGCCTTCGGTGCCTCGTAGGTGAGGAGATCGTCGCGGACTCGCTCGGCGATTTTCCGCATGGTGGCCTCATCGGTATACGCAGTGAGGGTGATGCTCATCACCGGGTTTTTGATCAGGATTTCCTCCAGCACCGGGGTCTCGGCTTCCTCGGGAAAATTCTCGATGGCATCGACGCGGGATTTCACATCGCTCATCACGGAGCGGACGTTGTAGCCGGTCTCCACTTCCACCATGACGGAGCCGATGTTCTGAGCACCGGTGCCACGGATTTTTTTGATCCCCTGGAGATCCGCGATGGCCTCCTCGACAGGAATCACGACTCCGCGCTCCGCCTCTTCCGGGGTCGCGTTCGGGTAGGGGATACTCACGGAAACTGCGTCTATGGCGATGTCCGGGAAAATTTCCTTTTTCAGTTTGAACCACGTCGTGAAGCCCGCGAGGAGTACGACGAGCATCATGAAATTTCCCGCTACGTGGTTGCGGGTGAACCATTTTACCGCGTTCATTCGTTTGCCTCCGCAGTCTCGACTTCCACTTCCATCCCAACGACGGGTGCCGTGAGGCGGGTGAGGATGACTTCATCGCCAGCTTCGAGGCCAGAGTGGATCACGGCGGTTTTCTCGGTGAGCCTGACGACTTCTACCTCGCGGAAATCGATTTTCCCTTCGGAGCCCACAGTGATCACACGATTGCCTTCCAACAGGCCACGACGCGGGATCTCGGCGACGTTCTGAAGTGCTTCACCATCAAGTGTGGCATCCACGAAAAGCCCGACGGGCGGGAGGGGAAACTCCGTGCGGTCTGCCGGCTGGATTTTCACAACCACGCTGGCGGAAAGGGTCTCGCGCTCGATTTCCGGATCCAGTCTCACGGGGATGGCTTTCCAGGAAAATTCCTTCATGCCGATCTTTCCGGTGAGCGTAACCTCGCCTTTCACTTCGCCATTTTCATCCCGGCTGAGGAAACCGAAATCCTCCAGGCTCAGCGGAAGGCGCACCTCCAGCTCGCCAATGGCATACAGCTCCGCAACCATGGTGCCGGGTGCGACTACTGCACCGACCTCGACATTCGCGGAGCGGACACCGGCTGCAAAAGGAGCGAGGATTTCCGTGCGCTCCACATCGCGGCGGGCGCGGGCTGCCTCCTCGCGGGAGGAGGCGGCGCGGGCTTCCGCAGCGGCGAGTTGCGGGCCGCGAAGTACTAGAGGATTAGTAGGTTTGTTGCCGCGCCCGAGTTTTTCCCAATCAAGCTCCGCCTGCTCCACCTGTGCCCGCTCCTGTTCCAGGGCAAGCTCCGCCTCCGCCTGGCTGACCTCGGAATTCGCCAGTGCCGAGCGGTAATCCGCCGGATCGATCTGCACGAGACGCTCACTTTCCTTCACCACTCCGCCCCGCTTCAGGTTGGGGGAAATTTCCATCACACGTCCGCCTACTTCCGCAGCAAGCATCGTCTGGCGCGCGCTCTCCACCACGCCCTGGGTGGAAATTTTCACCGCGTAATCCGATTTCACCACCTCCGCAGTCACCACAGCCGGGATGATGCGCTCCTTTTCCTCCTCGCCCGCCTTCCTCTTGTTGACCACGAGTATGACGAGCCCAAGAACCGTGATCCCGATGATCCCGAGGATCACCACAAACGAAACCACCGCCCTCACCTGGGTTTTCCTGTCCTTCTCCAGTTTCTCGTTCACACCGCGAAAGTCATTTCCCCGCTCCCGCTTGTCAATGGCGGGAAAGGCGGATTGACTCCGGGAGCATGTGGACATATTTTGTCCACATGAAAACGGCCACCGTCAGGGATCTCAGGAACAACTTTTCCAAACTCGAAACCTGGCTCGCGGAGGGCGAGGAAATCCAGATCGAGAAACGCGGACAGCCGGTGGCAATGCTCACATCGGCTGCCGGGAGGAGCGGGAAAAAGGTGGTGATGCCGGATTTCCGAGCACGGTTGAAACGACTCTGGGGTGACCGCGTATTCAGCGAGGAAGAAGTGAAAGCCATGCGTGAAGCTGAATACAGTCCCTACGAATCATGATTTTTTTCCCGGATACCTCATTTCTCTGTTCTCTTTATCGCCAGCAGATTTTCACGCCTAGAGCGCTCGCGTTCATGGAGGGCAAAACCTCCCCCCTCCCTGTTTCCAGCCTCCTGCTTTTCGAGTTCCGCAATTCCATCCATTTCCAGCAACGGCTCTTCCGCCTGGATCGGAGCCGGGGCTTCTCCAAGCACGAAGGCGCGACGATGCTGCGCGATCTGGCCTCCGATCTCTCGAAAGGAGTCTTGGAAACAGTCTCCGTCGATTGGCCGGAAGTGCATCGCATTGCCGAGATGTTGGGCGCAAAGCATACCGCCGAACGTGGCCACCGCTTCGCCGATATTCTGCACGTCGCCACCGCTCTACATCTTGGGACGGAAACATTTCTGAGCTTCGATGAAAACCAGCGCCTCCTCGCCGAGGCCGAGGGCATGACCCTTATTTAGCAGCCCGGAAATCACCGCCCAGTGCCAGGTGCAGATCCACCCGGTTGTCCAGGCGCAGCCGCCGGATCGCAGCGTACTGGCTGGCGGATTCGATCATACGCTGGGTCGCATCGATCAAGGTAAGCACGTCGCCCGTCCCTGCGGAATATTCTTCGCCCGCACGCCCCGCAGCCTCTTTCGCCAGACCTGCCGCAGCTTTTCCCGCCCGCTCGCGCTCCGCTAAATACGTTTCCGCCACCAGCGCCTGTTCCACTTCACCAAAAGCATCCAGCACCACCTTCTGAAGCATCGCCGCCTCCTCCCGCTCCGTCGCTTTCGCTTTGCTGATCTCCCCGGTGATCGCGCCGCCTTGGAAAACCGGTTGGGTCAGGCTCCCGCCAACCGACCACACCCCGAAATCACTACGTAGCACATCGCTGATCGAGTTCGTAGTAGTTCCCGCAGAGCCGGTCAGATTCAGACTCGGAAAACGCGCAAGCTTCCGCTGTTTTACCTTCCGCCCAGAGGAAGCAAGACTCCGCTCCGCCGCCAAAATATCCGGCCTCCTCAACAAAAGCTCCGATGGCAAACCAGACGGAGTCCTCCCCGGAAACGCCGGAAGCCGCGCCCCAGCAGCAAGGCTCCCCGAAGGATATTTTCCCATCAGAATTTCCAACTGCCGCAAAACCCTCTCCCGCTCCTGCTTCCGCTGCGCGAGAGCCGCCTGTCGGCTCGCCCGCTCGGATTCCGTCAGCCTCACTTGTGCCGCCGTCCCGCCGCCATCCGCAATCGCCCGCTCAAACCTCTCCCGCACCGCATCCGCCAGAACCCCGGATGCCTCCACCGCCTCCTGTGCCAGCTCCACCTGCTCGTTCGCCTCACCCAGCGCCAGCCAGGCCTTCGCCACCTGCCCCGCCAGCGAAACCCGCGCCGCCTCATATTCATAAGCCCGCGCCTGCGCATCCGCGATCGCCGCCTCCTGCCCCGCCTTCGCCCTGCCCCACACATCCACCTCCCACGCCGCATTCAGGTTCACCCCGAACTGTTGGGAAATGTTCGATGGCACCCCTCCACCCGCTGCTCCGAAGGGAAATCCTATGAAATTTTGCTTACTCCTGTTTCCATCCAACCCCAGCCCCAGACTCGGCAACCTCCCCGCCCCCGCAATCTTCGCCTCCGCCCCAGCCCTGTCCACCCGCGCAGCCGCCGCCTTCAAATCCTGATTATTGGAAACCGCAGTATCCACCAAACCACGCAACTCAGACCCACCAATCTTCCCCATCCATCTCCTATCAATACCCGCCCGCGCCTCCCTCGTAGCCGCCCAAGCACCCGGCGCGCCCACATCCCCCATCCGGCTCTCCGGCGAAAACGCAGCACAGCCCGAAAAAACCAACGGCAGCAAAAGCCACCCTGCAAACCCGACCATTTTCCCCATCGCCTTCAACGAAAGAGCAATCGTTCGTTCCCGGGGAAAAGTCAATCCATCCCATTTCTTGCCCTTGTCCGGGATTTGAGGTTTAAAGTTTAAAGTTTAGAGTTTAAACCAGCCCCGTGAGCAACAGCAACAAATTGGGAATCGGCCTCGCGGGCTTCGGCACCGTCGGCTCCGGCGTATGGAACACTCTTGAGAAAAACGGGGATCTCATCTCTGACCGCACCGGCCAGGGCGTCTCCCTGAATATCACGAAAATCCTCGTCCGCGATCTCAAAAAGACCCGCGCCACCAAATCCGCCGTCCCCAAGGAATTTCTCACAACAGACTGGCACGCCCTCGTCCAGGATCCCTCCGTGGACATCGTCGTGGAACTCATAGGCGGCACCACCGACGCCTTCGAAATCGTAGCCGCCGCCCTTTTGGCTAAAAAACCCGTCGTCACCGGAAACAAAGCCCTCCTCGCCGAGCGCGGCGTCGAACTCTTCGCCATCTCCCGGAAAATGGAAACCCCCATCTTCTTCGAGGCCGCCATCGCCGGAGGCATCCCCATCGTCAAAACCGTCCAGGACTCCTTCGTTGGCAACCAGATCCACTCCCTCACCGGCATCATCAACGGCACTTCAAACTACATCCTCGAGCAGATGACCCTGCGCGGCATCGACTACCCCACCGCCCTCCAGGAGGCCCAAGACCTAGGCTACGCCGAAGCCGACCCAGCCCTCGACGTCAACGGCTGGGACGCCGCCCACAAAGCCATCCTCTTAGCCACCCTCGCCTACGGTTTCCCCATCGACCCCAAGGAAATCTACGTCACCGGCATAGAGCAAGTCCGCCCCACCGATATCAACTTCGCGAAATCCCTAGGCTACGTCATCAAACTCCTAGCCATCGTCCGCGAGCGCGACTGCGGCTCCGTCGAGCTACGCGTCCAGCCCTCCTTCATCTCAAAAAACCACATCTTAGCCGCCGTCAACGGAGTTTTTAACGCCGTAGCCGTCAACTCGGATGCCGCCGGCGAATCCCTCTTCTACGGAGCCGGAGCCGGCCAAGGCCCTACCGCCTCCTCCGTAGTCGCAGACCTCGTCGAAGCCGCCCGGGTAGTCGCCCCCGGCACCCGCCACCGCGGCTTCCTCCCCTACCGGGAAAAAGGAAAACTCGTCCCCATCGAGCAAACCTCCACCGGCTATTACGTCCGCTTCGACGTCACGGACCAAGTCGGAGTCGTCGCCAGGATCGCCACCATCCTAGCCAACCACGAAATCGGCATCTCCGGCACCCACTCCCCCATCGATTCCTCCAACCCCGACGCCGCCTTCGTCGATATGGTCTTCCTCCTCCACACCACCACCTTCGGAAAACTAACCGCCGCCCTCCAGGAAATCGAAGCCCTCGACTGCATCAACTCCCAACCCGTAGTCTTCCGCATCGAAAACCTGGGGTGAGAAAGCATGAAGTCCTAAGCACGAAATCCGAAACGAAAAGTCAGGCAGCATCTTCCGAAAATCCAGAGCATCTTTGACAACACTCGACAGTCCCATTATCCTCCCGGCATGGAAGCAGTCCTCACACCGGAAATGAACGGGTGCGTTTCGCAGATCACATCTCGTCTATCAACTCTTCCTCACGAGGAGCAAATCACCGTTCTCACCGAGGTCAGCGACCGCTTGGAGGATCTCCGGGCAAAGCAGGTGTATGAGGATGTCCTGGCCGGGAGAATGGAGACCATCCCATCAAGTGAGGTCATGGCAAACTTGAAAGAGAAATATGGTTTTTAGGCAGTCCACCCGCTATGCCCGGGAGTTCACCGCGATGATTGAATATTATTTCAGCGCTGATCCCGACCTTGCCCACCGAATTTTCCACCTCCTTCAGAAAATGGAGACTCATCTCGCCACTTTTCCAGAAGCCGCTCCATTCACGTCAGAGCAGCCCATCCGGAAGTTCATCCTCCACGGGTTCCCCATCCGCATCCGCTATGTCCACACCGGATCTGAAGTCCTGCTTCTCACCATGGAGCACATGAAGCAAAACAAGCCCCTTTGACCTAACTCTTCTTTCGCGAAAACCAGCGTCCCTTCGCGGTTAAAATTCCAGCCACAAGAATCCGATCCGTGTCCATCCGCGTTCACTTGAGGAAGAATTGGAAATTTTTGTTCCTCTATGTCCACTGGGCTCCCATTGTGGTTCCTCTTCCCCAAAACCCCAGTCTTCCTTGAGATTTAAAGTTTAGAATTTAAAATTTCCCATGTCCTACCTCGTAACAATCGGCCTCGAAGTCCACGCCCAGGTCAACACAGCCACCAAAATGTTCTGCGCCTGCCGCACCTCATTCGGCGACGACCCGAACACCAACACCTGCCCCGTCTGCCTCGGCTACCCCGGCGCCCTCCCCGTTCTCAACAAACGCGCCATCGAGAAAACCCTCCTCACAGGATTGGCTCTCGGATGCGGCTCACCGGAATTTTCCCGCTGGGACAGGAAGAACTATTTCTACCCGGACATGCCGAAAAACTACCAGACCACCCAGATGGACTTCCCCCTCTGCCTCGGCGGCGGCGTACCCCTCTTCGACGATTGCTACCCCACCGATGCCCGCAAGGACATCAAAATCCCCGATAAAATCGTCCGCCTGAACCGCATCCACCTTGAAGAAGACGTCGCGAAATCCACCCACCTCGCCACCACCTCCCTCATCGACTTCAACCGCGCCGGCACCCCCCTCATGGAGATCGTCACCGAGCCGGATCTCGAGTCCGCCGAGGAAGCCTTCGCCTACCTCCGCTCCCTCCAGATGGTCCTGCATTCCTGCAACACCTCGGATGCCGATCTCGAAAAAGGCAACCTCCGCTGCGACGTGAACATCTCCCTCCGCAAAAACGAATCCGATCCCCTCGGCGAGAAAGTGGAGCTGAAAAACCTCAACTCCTTCTCCGCCATCCGCCGCTCCATCCACTACGAGATCGCCCGCCAGACCGAGGAACTCGACGCCGGTATCCCACAGATCCAATCCACCCGCCGCTGGAACGACGACCTCGGCGAAACCCAGCTCATGCGCACCAAGGAAAACGCCCACGACTACCGCTACTTCCCCTGCCCCGACCTCCTCCCCATCGCGACCGCGCCCCTGTTGGAAAAAGTCCGTCCCCACGTCCCGGAGCCACGCCTCGCCCGCATCGCCCGCTTCGAGAGCGACTACCAGCTCAACAAAAACTCCGCCGCAGAGCTCTCCTCCAGCCTCGCTACCTCCGCCCTTTTCGAGGAACTCGCCGCCAGCTCCCCGAAACCGCAGAAGCTCGCGAACTTCATCCTCAACACCTATTTCGGCTCCCTCAACCAGGCGGGCTTCACCATCGAAACCTCCCCCATCCCTGAGGCGAAGTTCAAACAGATCGCCCAACTCACCTCCAGCGACACCCTCTCCACCGGCCAGGCCACCGAAGTCCTCGCCGAACTCCTCGAAAACCCCGATCAAGAAGTTGAAAAGATCGTCGATCAAAAAGGCTTCAAACCCGCCTCCGCCGGAGACCTCGAAGCCCTCGTCGATACCGCCATCGCCGAGAACCCCGCCGAAGTCGAAGCCATCAAAGGTGGAAACGAAAAGCTTCTGAACTTCCTCACCGGAAAAGTCATGAAGTCCGCCCCCACCAAGCCCAACCCCAAGCAGGTCACCGACCTCCTAAGGGCGAAGC
Organism: uncultured Verrucomicrobiae bacterium; assembly: GCA_963793435.1. GTDB lineage: Bacteria > Verrucomicrobiota > Verrucomicrobiia > Verrucomicrobiales > Akkermansiaceae > Luteolibacter. The sequence goes on from CAWCAA010000001.1 coordinate 781,909, forward strand.
TCTTGTAAAGGAACGCGGACTTTGGTCCGCCGCTCAGGGAGCGCTGCCTTCAGGCCAATGTCGTTAAGGATTGGTGATGGTTTTTGCCAGCGGCTTTGGGCCAGGTGTTTTGGTTTTCGGCAGTCCCGGACCGGCTGGCGCAGGGTGCGTGGACAGCTTCTGGGCTTTCGTTGTTTTGTTAGCGCACTGGTCTTCAGATCGCCGAGGGATCCGTTGTTGGGGTTGAGTCCGATGGCCGTCGGGATAAGAACTCGACCGCCCTTGGTTCCGATGCTCCGCGAACCTTCCGCCAATCGTCCCATCTCAGGGTCGTCATGGTATCGGGAGAAATCCGCAGGGCATACGCGGTCTCCGCGACCATGTGGCAGAATCCATCTGCTGGAGTGATCGTGGAAACGGGCAGCCAGTGCCGGTTCAGGACAAGCACGGTTTCCTGATGGAGAGTGGGAATGGTCATTAGGAAATAGGTATAGGCATGCCATGGTTCTGGATTATGCTTTTCAGAAACTTACTATGGGGTTTTGATTCGTGACACGCCGCCTGAAGGCAGCGCTCCGGTCACCAACCGAGGATGCGGGCTATCGCGGTGCGAATTCCGGTTTCCAAGACCGCCGCTTCCGCATGGGTAAGTGGGATGGCTACTTTCCTCAGGGACTTGTCAGCGGTTTCCTGACGGGTGACGGCGAGCATGTAGGGAGCGCGATCCGGATCATCGCGGTGGGTGATTTCGAAGGTGCTGGTGGCGCGTTCGGATTTGTGGAAGAGCTTTGCCTTTGGCATCCGGCCTTGGAGCACGGCGAGGGTGGATCCGAGATCGGAGAGTCCCCACTTCATGGTGATCTTGGTTTCCCAGTCGAACTGCTTCTCGCCCTTCTGGGAAGCGGCATCGAGGAACACACAGGCTTTCTCGCGGTTGAGATCGAAGCGGAAGACTCCTCCGGTTCCACGCGAGTTTGGTTTGTAGATGGGGTATTCGGTGTTTTCGTGCATGGGATTTCGGGGTTGGAACGCGGACTTTAGTCCGCAGGTTGCTCCGGCGACTGCGGACTAAAGTCCGCGTTCCTTTCGTGGGAGGATGAGAAGAGCCAGTCTTCCGGTCTTTCGCAGAGTCCTACTTTTACCGGATTTCTGCGGATGTATCTACGGCCATTATAGTAGTGATCTTCGTCACGGATCGCGCGGTCGTAGTAGTCGATTGCCCAGAGTGTGCCGGAGGGCTTCAAGAAACGGTTGATTTCCATCGAAGAACCGCCCTTCCATTTCTGGATGATACCGGAGAGGGAGTGATCTGGCAGCAGCCGGATCATTACGTGGACGTGGTTAGGCATGATGCACCATTCCAAGAGTTCGTACGAGATGAGGTGGTTTTCGATCAGCTTTTTTTGAACGATTTCAGCACACTCCGGAATCCCGAGGAGGAGCTCTCCGTGTCCGGCATCCTCATACTTCGCGATGCTCCGGTTGAGTTCGGATTCACGCATGGCATCGTCTTCGATGACCTCCAGTTCCTTCTTCCAAGCTTTGACCACGCTCACAGGAACGGAATCCGCGAGGCGGAAGGTGATGCCTTGGAGGGAATTTGCGAAATCCCAATGAGGAAGGTAACCACGGGAATGGACGCCTTTGTTCATTGGGGTGATGGAACGCGGACTTTAGTCCGCAGCTGGGGTTGGGGGCTCGGGTTCCGCTGCGGACTCAAGTCCGCGTTCCGTTTCCGGATCGGCTTCGCCTTCCGAGTCCTCTCCATCGGGGATGACGAGTGAGATGTCCTGGAGTTTTTCGCCTTTTTTCAGGGTGAGGAGTTTCACGCCCTGGGCGTTGCGGCCGGTGGTGCGGACTTCGTTGACGCGGATGCGGATGGACTGGCCGGTGGAGGTCATGAGCATGAGTTCGTGCTCTTCCTCTACGGCGAGTGCGCCGACGAGTGGGCCGGTTTTCTCCGTGACCTTCATGGTGATGATGCCTTTTCCGCCGCGCGATTGCTTGCGGTATTCCTCGAAGGCGGTGCGTTTGCCCAGGCCGTTTTCGGAGGCAACAAGAAGAGTGCAGGCTTCGGTGACTTTTGCGAGGCCGACTACGTAATCGCCTTCGACGGGGCGTATGCCCATGACGCCTTGCGACGAGCGACCGAGCGGACGGGTGTCCTGTTCTGAAAAGCGGAGGCTGATTCCCTCGTGGGTGACGAGGATGACATCGTCATCGCCTGATGTCAGGGTGCTGTCGATGAGCTCGTTTCCTTCCTCAAGGATGATGGCGATGGTGCCCGCCTTGCGGTAGTTGCGGAATTCGTTGAGGGCGGTTTTCTTGACTTTTCCGGTGCGGGTGGCGAAGAAGACGTAGCCCGCATCCTCGCGGAAGGTGACGTCGTTTCCGTCCTCATCCACGGTGCGCTCGAGGCGGAGCATGGCGGCGATGCTTTCCTCCGGCTGGAGGTTGAGCACGTTTTTGATGCTTCGACCAACGGAGGTGCGGGAACCTTCCGGGAGTTCGTAAACGCGCTCGACGTAGAGGCGGCCGGTGTTTGTAAAGAATAGGACGTAGTCGTGGGCCTGGACGGAGAAGAGGTGCTCTACGAAATCGTTTTCAACATCCTTCGCGGTGGCTTTGGTTTCCATTCCTTTGAGACCTTTTCCACCACGGCCTTGGAGGCGGTATTCGGTGGAAGGGGTGCGCTTGATGTAGCCGCGATGGGAAAGGGTGACGATCATCGCGTCGTTGGCGATGAGGTCTTCCATGGCGACCTCGCCGACTTCCGCTACGATAGGGCATTTACGGGGAGTGGCGTATTTGGCTTTGATCGCCTGGAGCTCGTCCTTGATGATGTTCAGGACACGTTCCTCCTTGGCGAGGATATCAAGGAAGTCCGTGATTTCCACAAGGATGCCGTCGTATTCGCCTTTGACCTTGTCGCGCTCTAGGCCGGTGAGCTGGTAGAGCCGGAGTTCGAGGATGGCGTTGACCTGGCGCTCGGAGAAAACGTATTTGTCTCCCTGGATGGCGGCTTGGGAGCGGAGGAGAATCCCGAGACCTTCTGCGGTGGCGGTTGAGAATTCGTAGGCGGCGAGGCGGGTGCGGGCTTCGTCGCGGTTTTTTGAATCGCGGATGATTTTGATGAAATCATCGAGGTGGCCGAGGGCGAGGAGATAGGCTTCGAGGAGTTCGGCGCGCTCTTCCGCTTTCCCGAGAAGGTAGCGGGTGCGGCGGATGACGACATCGCGGCGGTGCTCGATGTAGCAGTCGATTGCTTCCTTGAGGGAAAGCTGTTTCGGGCGCTTCTCGTGGATCGCCAGCATATTGACGCTGAACGATGTTTCGAGGGCAGTGAGTTTGAAAAGCTGGGCGACGACGACCTGTGGGCGGGCGTCGCGTTTCAGCTCGATTTCGATGCGGGTTTCCTCGTCGGAAAGGTCGCGCATGCCGGAGATGCCGGTGAGGGTTTTCTCGTTCACCAGCTCCGCGATGCGGGTCTGGAGAGTGGCGCGGTTCACTCCGTAGGGAACCTCGCGGATGATGATCATGGATTTCCCGTTCTCATTTTCCTCGACCTCCAAGGTGCCGCGAAGGCGCATGGAGCCGCGGCCGGTGGCGAAATAATCTTCGATCCCTCGGATGCCACGCACTTCGCAGGCTACGGGGAAATCCGGCCCTTGATGTGTTCCATCAGGCCGGGGAGGTCGATGTTCGGATCGTTGATCATCGCGCAGATGCCATCGATGACTTCTCCGAGGTTGTGCGGGGCGAGATTGGTGGCCATGCCGACGGCGATGCCGGTTCCACCGTTCACGAGGAAGTTGGGAAATGCCGATGGCATGACGGATGGCTCTTGGAGGGTGCCGTCGTAGTTGGGAACGAAATCGACGGTGTCCTTGTCGAGATCGTCCATCATCGCCATGCCGAGCGGGTGGAGACGCGCTTCCGTATAACGCATGGATGCCGCAGCATCGCCTTCGACCGATCCGAAGTTCCCCTGACCATCGACGATGAGTTCGCGCATGGACCATGGCTGGCCCATGTTGACGAGGGTGGAGTAGATGGAGGAGTCGCCGTGGGGGTGGTAGTTACCCATCGTTTCACCGACGATTTTCGCGCACTTCACGTGGGACTTGGAAGGTGTGACGCCGAGCTGGCGCATGGCGTAGAGCACGCGGCGCTGGGAAGGTTTGAGTCCGTCACGGACATCCGGCAAAGCCCGGGAGATGATGACGGACATCGAATACTCGAGGAACGACTGTGAGAGTTCGTCGGCGACGTTGATAGGTTTGATGGAATCGGACATGGGGAAAATAATTTATGCGCGGGAAAGGGCGTTGGCGGAGACGAAGAGGTTACGGACGCGGAAGGCGGCTGGGGATTCCTGGAGGAGAATTGCCTTCATATTAGGGGATTTTGCACCGAAGTGGGGATAGGGCATCTTGCGGCAACTTGCGTTGACCCAGGAGGGCGCTTTCAGATCGTGAACCTGGCAGAGGTAGGCGGCGGTCGATGCTACGAAAGCATCCGCATATCCTTCGTCACCGATCAACTCGGAGAGCAGGGCAGGTTCGTCCTGGAGAAGCGCGGGATTCGGATTCGATTTGAACCGGTCGAGGAAATTGCGGATCGCGTAGCTGAAACCGGTCGAATCGGTGACCCGGCCCATAGTCTCACGGAGTGTCTCGTTCATGCGGCTCATGGTTTGGAATCGGATTTGAGTTCGGAAACCAGTTCTTCGATATAGAATCTCACGCGTGGAGGAAGAAGGCTTTCCTTGTAGTAGCGGACTACTAGGTCGCAAACCTTTCCAGCGTCGGTGATTCCCGTGAGTTTTATCAAGGTGATGATATCATTTTTGTCACCGTCCGTGGTGCCATCGGCGATTCTGCTGGCGAGGCATTTCATGGCCAGCAGATACTCGGTGGTTGGGCGCATGATGCGGAGGTTTTCGAAGAGGGGCATTCCGTCGGCAGTGAATTCGGATTCGTTTGAGACGAATCCTTTCACACTGTCGTTGAGCCAGTCGGGTTCGAAATCGAACTCTTCGGCGACTTGGCGGGCGGATTCAATGACTTCGGTTTTTGGGACGAAGATGCCATCGACGTCGCGGGTGGATTCGCGAGCGTCAAAAGCTAAGACCATGGCGGCTCCACCGAAGATGCACAGCTCCCCCATTACGCCCTTTTCATGGAGGAGATCATTTAGCCGCGAGAGTGCGGCTAGGATCTGGTCTTTGGTTAGCTTGTCTTTGGGATCCATGGTGGGAAGAGATACACGCCGCCTAAAAGCGGCGCTCCGTCACACATCCAAGTTACGGACGTTGAGGGCGTTGTCTTCGATGAAGCGTTTGCGGGGTTCGACGATGTCGCCCATCAGGACGTCGAACATCTTGTCGGCTTCGACGGCGTTGTCCTCGTCAAGGCGAACGCGGAGGAACTGGCGGGTTTCCGGATCCATGGTGGTGGCAAAAAGTTGCTTGGCGTTCATTTCACCGAGACCCTTGAATCGTTTGATCTGGACGCCTTTGGCGGAGATTTCGAGGACTTTTCCGAGGATTTCCGAGACTACGAAGACGGGGGTGGAGACTTTCTTTTCACCATCGCCTTCGATGATTTCGAAGATGGGGGTGTCCATGGAGTAGAAGGTTTTCGTATCGATCCCGAGTTCGTTGAGGCGGGAGAAGATTTTGGTGATGGCGTGGGATTCGTGGAGTTCGTGGAGGACGGCGCGGCGGGACGGGCCGGTGACTTCCGCAAGCTCCTCATCGGTGAGTTGCTCGTCGAAGAGGCCGAGATCGCGGTTTTCGGCTGCGTATTTCGAGAGGGCGGCTTCGTCGGCGAAGTAGAGGACGGATTCCTGGTTGCCCTCGCGGATGCGGACCATGTATTCGGGCAGGTGTAAATCCTCGCGGCGATTGGCGAGGTATTCCTGGAAGTTTCCGCCGTTGCCTTCGATCGCTTTTTGGAAACGGGAGAGGGAGGAAAGGTTTTCCAAAATGCCTTTGAGTTCGTCTGCGGAAAACTCGCGGGATTTGTCGAAGGTGCGGAGGGTGACTTCTCCGGCTCCGAGATCGATGAGGATCTTGTTGAGCTCGTCGTTGTCCTGGACGTATTCGGAGCGTTTCTTCCGGGTGACTAGATAAAGAGGCGGCTGGGCGATGTAGAGGTAGCCCTTCTTGACGAGATCCGGCATGTGGCGGCAGAAGAACGTCAGCAACAAGGTGCGGATGTGGGAGCCATCGACGTCGGCATCGGTCATGATGACGATTTTGTGGTAGCGGACTTTCTCGAGATTGAAGGAGCCTTCTTGGTCGCCATCACCGATGCCGGCGCCGATGGCGGTGATCATGGATTGGATCTCCTTGTTCTGGAGGGCGCGGTGGAGGCGGGCTTTTTCTACGTTGATGACTTTCCCGCGGAGCGGGAGGATGGCTTGTGTCCGCCGGTCGCGGCCTTGTTTGGCGGAACCACCGGCGGAGTCTCCTTCGACAATGTAGAGTTCGGATTTCGCGGGATCGCGCTCGGAGCAGTCGGCGAGCTTGCCGGGGAGGCCGCCGCCGGAGAGGGCGGATTTGCGGACGGTCTCGCGGGCTTTGCGGGCGGCTTCGCGGGCGCGGGCGGCGTTGACTGATTTTTCGATGATCTTACGGGCGAGCGCAGGGTTTTCCTCGAAGTAGGTGTTCAGACCTTCGTAAACGATGGAGGAGACGACGCCTTCGATCTCAGAGTTGACCAGCTTGCCTTTGGTCTGGGAGGAGAAGCGCGGGCTGGGCATTTTCACCGAAATGACGCAGACGAGACCTTCTCGGACGTCGTCGCCAGAGAGGGCGGGGTCCTTGTCTTTGAGGATTTTGTTGGTCTTGGCGTATTGGTTGATGGCGCGGGTCAGGGCGCCGCGGAAGCCGGTGAGGTGGGTGCCGCCGTCGGCGTTGGGGATGGAGTTTGCGAAGCAGAGGATCTGATCCTGGTAGGAATCGTTGTATTGGAAGACGACATCCGCGAAGACGTCCTCCTTGGTTTGCTTGCCGTCGTATTCGTAATCGATTTCGCGTTTGCCATCGATGACGACGGGGTGCTCGTGGACGACGTTCTTGTTCTCGCAAAGCTGGGCGACGAATTCGACGATGCCATCCTTGTAAAGGAAGGTGGTTTTCTTGGCGGATTCCGGGCGCTCGTCTTCGAGTTCGATGGTGAGGCCGGGGTTAAGGAAGGCGAGTTCGCGGAGGCGGGTGGCGAGGCGGTCGAACTGGAAGGTGATGGTATCGACGAAGATGGTGGCGTCCGGGAAAAAGGTGATGTGGGTGCCGGTTTTCTTGGGATCGGCCTCGCCGATGACGTGGAGGGGCTCGGTGGTCTTGCCGCGCTCGAAGGCGATGCGGTGGACTTTTCCGCCACGGGTGATGTCCGCGCGGAACCAGTCGGAGAGGGCGTTGACGCATTTCGCGCCGACGCCGTGGAGGCCGCCGGAGTATTTGTAAGCTCCCTGGCCGAATTTTCCTCCGGCGTGGAGGCTGGTCAGCACCAGCTCGACTGCGGGCATCTTGAATTTCTCGTGCATGTCCACGGGGATGCCGCGGCCGTTGTCGGTGATGGAGATGGAGCCATCGACGTGCATGGCGACCTTGATCTTCGAGCAGTATCCGGCGAGGTGCTCGTCGATGGAGTTGTCGAGGACTTCGAAAACGCAGTGGTGGAGGCCGCGCTCATCGGGATCACCGATGTACATTCCGGGGCGCTTTCGGACGGCGTCCAGACCCTCGAGTTTGTCGATCTGGCCGGCGTTGTATTCCTGTTCGTTTCCGACCTTGGTTTGTGCTTTCTCAGGCGCGTTTTTTTCCTCTGACATAGGGCAGGGAAAGGGTCTGAAATCCGGTGGGGGGAAACAAGGACTTTATCCCCAAATCAGGGGATTTTTTGTCGTTTCCAAACCGTTCAGGATAAGCACCTTACGGATGATTATTGCGACATCCACTGCTTCATATACAGGGTAACGAAGAGAATCACGGCAAGAACCGCCAATGTGACGGCCAGAACGCGCAGCGTGACGAACAGTTCCTTGCGCTCGCTGTGGTTGTGATCGAGGTAGCCGTCCGCGCGTATGCTGCCGCGTCCTGCGGTAGGCGTGGGGGAGCGGCGCTTGCGCGGGGGCACCGCTACGGAGAGGGTCTTGGCGGGCGCGTCCTGCATGCTGAAATCGGAAGCATCGATCCATGTGGCGCAGCTTGGGCAGGACCGCTGACCCCGGCTTGGGATTCCGGTATGACGAGGGACGTTTTGCAGGCTCGGCATACGAAGCGTAGCGAGGCGGTGCTTTTCCCTGCTAGGGGGATGGAGGGTGAACTCACGGTGGAATAGTAGGGAGTCCCGGGGATCGTTTCAAGAGCAAAACAGTGACCCAACACGACCGATGGAAAAAATAATATGGAATTATTTACCCGACGTCACTCTTTCACCGCAGGTGCCCGCTGCCCCGGGTAATCATAGAACCTTCCGATGGCTATCGGCCGGTTCCGCTCGGAACTTCCGAACAGGAAAACCATGTTTCTTTTGGCCGGCCTGTGCCCCCACATGGAGCTGAAGACGAGCTTCTCTTTTCCTTTCTCGACGGTGCCGAGCTGGATCGGAATATCGAGGACATCCGTGCGCCAGGACGGTTTGCTAAGGACGCGCTCCTTGCCGGGTGCCAAGACAAATTTGCTCTTCCCCATGATCACCCCGATTGAAAATTCCGCGAAGTTGAAAAAACGATAGTCTCCGGCTTTCTGACCGCTGGTGGAAATATCATAGGCACGGACATTCACCTCGCCCGGATTGAGCTGCTGGCAGACCATTAGGACACGGTCGGCGCGGGGAGGGAGCTGGACGACCGCGACAGGTAAGGGCGGCTCCTTCCCCTCCTCCACGGGGGCGAAATCCTCCTCCCGGTCGTGGATCACAAGCTGGGGGGAGCCGACGTAGGCCATCGGCTGGCTGAGGCTGCCTACGATCGCTCCGAGCGGCCTGACTTCCTTTCCCGGTTTGAAAAACAAATCCCCGAAGGATTTTCCAAGGGCGACGGTGAGTATCTCGGTCTTCACCTGTTCCTGCTGCGCAGAGGCGTGCCCCCCGGAGAGAAATGCCAGCGTGGAGAGGAGGAAAATTCGAAACATTATGTGGGTTTGGTTTTAGATTTCCGATGGGGAGAGCCAGCGGAACCTGGCGATCATGAAGCGCCGCCCCATTATACGATTGGTTGCGGTCAGGGTATCACCGCCGGTCTCGCTCTCAAAAGCTTTGTTTTCAGGGGAGACGTACTCCGGCTGACGCTGAACGGTGGCCTCGCACCAGGCTTGCGCGGTAACATTCCCGCTGGAGTCCCTGGCCTCTCCGTAGGCTCGGATTTTGAAATAGTCCGAGCGTGCCTGAAGCACCGGCCCCAGAGCCTGGAGGAGATCCCCTTGCATGAGGTACCCTGCCTGTCCGCCGCCCTGGTTCGAATCCGCAGCGGGGGCATGGAAGTTTCCGCCGTTAGCGGTGGTCGCCGGGAGAGCGACACTTTCCGGAAGGTTGTCATTCAGCGTGAGATCCAGTGCGGCCTGGAGGGCACCGCGCTGCTGCTCGTCCGCGCTCCCGGCGAGATCGCGGTTCACGAACTCCGCCATGGAGCGGAACGGGCCGCGCTTGCGCACCTCCACGACGATGTTTTGCGCGAGGGTTTCTATCTCGTCCTTCGAAAGCTCCCTCCAGCCGCGCCAGAATGCGGCGTCATCGCCTCCTTCCGTACTTTCGTAGGAGTCGCCGGTGCCAGTGTGGGAAACCCGGCTGAAGCGTATCCCGTCAGGATCGGTTCAAGAAGAGGTTCCGTCGGAAAGGTTCAGGACGGGGAGTTCCGAAGCGCCCATGGAGGAGAGCAGCGCCCGCCACGCGGCGACGGATGTGGAGTTCACGTTGAACGCCCCTTTGACGAACATCCTCGCGGCCACGGCCTCAGCGGCACGAGCGCCGTTGTCCGTGATCAGTGCGTCGATGGACTCCGCCTCGCCGGACGGGCGGTAAACCATGCGGGGATTCGGCAGGGTCACGATACCACCGCCGAAAACATCGTCGAATGAAGTGGGCGGGCTGGAACCGGTATCCTTGTAGTCGATTCCCAGAGTGGAGAAGAAAAAGTCGTCCCACAGTCCCTCGTTCACCTCATAGGCAACATCGTAGAGATTCATCCCGGTGACGCCCATGAAATCCTCAGCCACGCGCTTGTCGAGAGGGATGCGGGTGTTCGCGTAGGATGTGCCGATGGCGAAGCCAGGCTCGTAGTTATAGCGGGAAATGTGAGCGTGCTGAAGCTGGCCGATGGATACCGGAGGGGTGCGCGGTACGTCGAAGAGGATCACATGGGTCTGGCCTCCAGCAGTATTGGAGGGGCCGCCGTAACCGCGGAACCTTCCGTCTGTGAATTCCATTTGCGGCTCGTGGTTTCCGATACCGGCTTCCGCCACCAGCCCGCGGTAGCCGCCGGCACCGTCCCCCGCTTCTCCATAAGCGAGTGGCCCCCCTCCGCCCTGGGGCAGTCTTCCGCCCATGTACTGGGAAGAGAAGTTCCACCCCTTCAGCGTGGAGCCGCTGGCATCCAGCCCGTCGAAGCGCGGACTGCCGACCAGGGTGCGCGGGTTCGTGTCCGCCCAGCCGCGCAAGGTCTGGCCACTGCCCGGATCCTCGATTTCGCTGGAATTTCTCAGGTAGAAAGCCCAGCTTCCGATGGGGGCGACGTCATCGCCATCGGAGAGTTGCTTCATCGAGTGGGTAGGCTTGGTGGTTCCCGTTCCAAAAAATCCGGATACGATGCGCTCGGGAACGAAGGGTTTCCCGGTGCTCGAATTGTTCGACTGATGAACCTGCTCTCCGACCGCCCCGCCATTCCACAGGTTTGTCTGCCGGATGATCACCGCATCGTCCGCACCGCTGGTATCTTTCAGCGTGAACCAGGTCATCGCCGATTTGGCGCTCAGTCCCGGAAACTTCTTTTCCGTATCCGAGTGATGACTGTCCTGCAGGAACACGTCGCCAAACCAGCCGACATGGTCTTCCGGAACTTTTATCTCCTTCTCGTTATTGTTTTCCTGCTGGGTTTCCAGCAACTGGATCTTGATCGCCCCGGTTTCGTTCCAACCGGGTCGTATCGTATTGACACCTGACAGATCGTCCACGGTGGTGGAGGAAAAGATGCGGAACTCGCCTGGTTCGAAATCGACTACCGGGGTCTGCAATTTGATCCAACTGCTCGCACGCGGATCCGCGTCGCTAGGTATCCCCCCCCCCCGGTGTTATCCCAGTAAGACCGCAGATAGATATAGGCGGTTTCATTCCGCCCCGCTTGGATCGGCTCCTTCCCGTAGGCGAAGCGCATGTAGGGTGAGATGGACCAGTCCATACGGTATTTCCTCGCCTTGAGCTTCACGTTGTATGGATTCCAGAACCCGAGTACGGGTTTCATCTCAAGGGTGGGCTTGTAGAACTTGGTGGTGGCGGAGGTTCCCGCCGGGAGCGGGTCGGGCGGGGAGGTGGGTTCCGCGCCCAGGCGGAAGCTCATCTGGATCAGATAAGGAACAACGGAAACCGGAGAATTCAGGTGCGGCTTTTCGTTCTGGAAAGTCCCGTCATCGGTGGCGTTGTAGGGAGCGGTTTTCTCGAGACGCAGCTCGGATTCGACCCGCGGGATAGCGGTCAGGCTTTTGAAGGTATCGTTGGATTCGAAGTTTTCCCATAGCCTGGAGAAGTTGTAGAGAATGCCGAGGTTGGGACCGGAGGTAAGGGAGGAGAAGGTATCGCCAAGCTGGAAGCGGGAGCTGTCGGAAATATCAAAATCGTAGGCCGTGGCATCGTTCAGGCGTTTGAGTTCGTTTTCGTCCGGGGTTATAGGGACGGCTCCCATGGCTCTTTTCAACATCTCGTCATTGCCTTGCTGGGAGCGGTCGAACACTAGCGAGAGATCCGTTTTCACACCCCCTTTGAGAACATTGACCGGCAGCCCGAAGCCTCCCGTGGTGAGGCTGTGGAAGTAGGTCTTGCCGAGGAAAGGTTCGGGAGCCGGAACCGAGGTGGTGGCAAGCGTAAGGATGGTATCCTTGCGGACGGTTCCGTTTTTCCCGAACAGAGCCTCCGGGAACTCGTCACCCAGGCTGACAAGTCCAGGCTCGAGCGGGGCGAGCGCGAGGATCCCGCGCTCATCGTCACCTTTGGAAGCCCTGTCCGAGGGAGCCTGTAGATCGATACGCGCTTTCACGCCCTCGTCGCCCACCCACCATGCGTAGGCGCCGTTGCCTTTTTCCACATTGATTTCCACGAGTGGCGCACGCAGATCTTTCAGTGCCGCGTTATCGGTGGTGGCGGAAATCTGCCTTAGGAGAATCCTTGAGTTGTCATCCGCAAGTGCGGTGCTTGGAAGCGGGGTGTTCGATCCGCTGACCAGCCATACGGGATCCACCGTCCTGTCATCGCTCCGCCACACGCCAGTCCACGCGGGGTTTGGGCTGTTCTCATCGAGAATGTCCGCTCTGGCGGTTACCCGCTGGTCCGGCCCCGCGTGTTTCTGGAGTTCCGCGATGGCGAGCATCAATGCCATGCGGGCATTGGCCTTGGCGGTCTGGTCCGCGGATTGGATTCCGGCACTGCGGAGTGCCACGCTGGAAAGCGAGAGCATGCCGAGGGCGAGGATGGAGAGCAGCACCATCAGGGTGAGCGTAACTACCAGCGCGAATCCTCCGGCGGGTCGGTTTTCTGAAGGGTTTGGGGGTTTCATGAGGAAAAACGTGTAATTACATAGTAAATTACGTTGCAAATTCACCTCTGTAAACAGGAAAAATGAGCCGATTGCTCTTACTGTTGTTACAAAGAGGTCGGTTTGTCACAAAATTGGACAAAGAAAATCGCTTTTTTTGCAATATTCGGCTTGCAAGAGGCGTCCCGGCACGGAAAGGCTGGGGCGTCGCAGAAAGCATGAGTAGCTCAGCGGTAGAGCAACCCGTTTACACCGGGTCGGTCGGCGGTTCGATCCCGTCCTCATGTACCAACGACTGCTGGAAACTTTAAATTCCAAACTTTAAACCTCAAGGAAGAGGAAGACACGCCGCCTGAAGGCAGCGCTCCGTGGATTCCGTTCAGTCGAACTCCGCGCGTTTTTCCTCCAGGAGGATGAGCCAGTTCATCATGAAGATGGGGGGAAGCTCGGCCGGGTGGCTGATGGTGGAAAGGTTCATTTTGATACGGTAAGCTGCCATGGAGGTTCCGGAAACACCCGTGGCGTCCATGGGGCGGACGGGGTTGGTGGAGGTATCGCTGGCTACGGAGCCGATCTGGCCGGACATTTCCACGGCGAAGGGATCGAAATCCACCCCGTAGCGTTTCTCCGGGGAGAACAGTGAGGCGGGCGGGTAGAAGGTGCCGGTGGGCGGGGTGTAGCCGGCGGGAGGGGTGGTGCCGACAACGTTGAAATCATCCCCTATGTAGAGGCGGAGGTTGGTGACGAGGGAGAAGCCTTTGGTGAAACCGCTGAGATCGCCGCACTCCTGGAGGATGACGCCGTAGTCGTTTTCCGAGAGGCGGCTGCCGGTGACGTTCACCGCATTGGAGATGAATGGCTTCTGGAGCCTGGTGCTGTTCACGTAATCGACGTTGATGGAGATGGAGTTGTTCTTATCCAGCCCGTCCGCGCCGAGCAATGTGAGGAATTTTTTCAGACGCTCCGGAAAAAATGCGACGCAGGTTTTGCCGGAGGGGAGCTGTTTGATAGAGAAGGGATAGACGGGTTTGTACCACCCGTATTTGTAGGTGCCGACGATGGGATCGCCGAAGGTCTGGTTGTCGAAACGGATGGATCCGCTGACGTTGTCGATGTAGTAGAACTTGCCGTTTTCGCCATATGCCACATCCACGGGCGAGTCGAAGTATGCGGTGTTGTTCTCCCCTACGGATTTGATGTAGCCGATGGGGAGGCCTGCGGCGTTGCCGCCGTTGAGGGACATGGTCAGCGTGGTCTTGGCGCCGTTTTTGTAGTAGGTGAATTTGAGCTGCGTGGGGGTGGAGTCGCTGTTGCTCACACACTGGGTGACATCCAGGTTCATGGCGCAGTTGAGCGCGCCTACGGAGTATTCATTCCAGCCGGTGGGTGAGACGGTTACGGTTTCCTTGGCGTGGGCGAAGCGGTCGAAGTAGTCCGCGCCACGGTTGATGGGGACGAAGGCGGCTTTCCCGCTCTCCGAGGCGAGGGAGATGGGGAAGAAATCCCCTTCGGTGAGGCGGAAGGTTTCCCGGACACCCGGGGTGAAGGGGTTGCCGTTGAAGGACTGCCCGCCTATGGTGGAGTCATCGGAAAGGTCCGCACCCCGGCGGGTGGCGAGGGTGGGCAGGGAGGTGGTGCCTTCCACAAGGGCTTTTCCGGCGAAGATGGGGCCGTCTATGGTAATGTTTTCCCAGGCATCGCCGTTGGCATGGGAGCCGAGAGCCATGAAGGAGCTGGCGGAAATGGGTAGCTGGGAGGGGATTTCGTAAATGGAGAGGACGAAGCGGCGCTTGAAGCGGGCGAGCTTGGTGACGTCATCATCGTAATCCGCCAGATCCATGGAGAAAGCCCACCAATTCCGCTTTGCAACGAAAGGCTGGCCGGGGGTGGCGTAGCCGAAGTTAATATTCGGGTAGGGGATGAGATTGAAATCCTTGTAGATGCTGGTGGAGAGACCCACCTCTCCGGAAGCATACCCGCCGTAGGTTTTGGATTTCGAGATGACAGGGTAGAAATCGTCGTTGGCAATGGAATTGTTAGAGTTAAGGGCGGGCGGAAAGCCTGCGCCCAGGTCACGGTTGAGTCCGCCCGTGACGAATCCGCTGTTGCCCAATTGGGATCTGAACATGCGGTTGATGGTGGCCAGATTGGAATCCCCGGAGTTTCCCGAATAGGAATCCGGAATGTTGAGCTGGTCGCGCAGGGCGGTGGGGATGGACTGGCGGGCGTTGGATTGCGAGAGGGCATCCGAGAAAATATTGCGAAAGCTCAGCGGGTTCTGCACCTGATTCGTATTCGAAAAAGAACCTGTCTGCATGGAGCGGATTGCGCGGTTCGGCGTGATGGCGACGATGGAACGGAGTATGGTTTCCTCTTTCTCCCGGTAGTCCGTCTGGGTCTGGATGTCGGATTGGATGGCTTGTGCGTTAACTGCCCGCTCGTATGCGAAAAGCATGAGCGAGAGCATGAAGATGCTGATGGTGAATACGGCGATCAACGAGACGTATCCCGGCCGATGGCTTCTGGTATTGGAAGGAGTTCGCATTGCTTGGGGCTGTTATTGCATGGCTCCGGTGAAATAAATTTCCTCACCGGCGGGTCCGGTGATGGTGGTGGCGAGGAGGCCGTATATCATGAAAAACTGCACGTTGGCGGCCTTGTTCGTGATCGCCCATTCCGGATCGCCGAGGGAACCGGATCTGGGGACTACGTAGTAGTAGAGTGCGTCCCCGTCCCCGCGGTCTTCGAAGGAGAGGATTCCGGCGCGCATGGTGCCGTCCGGCTGGCGGTAGTTCAGCACACAGACGGGAGACGGGGTGAGGCGTGGATTGTTACCGGAAAGCGCGTCAGCAATGGAGGCGTGGAGGCGGAAGCGGTCTGCGTTTACCAGGAGCTTGGAAACATGGGCGCTGATGATGGGTGCCTCCTCGTTAAGGAAACTCTGGGCGCGGAAAATTTTCAGGAAAGCGATCTGCTGGTTCATCATCGAGAGGATGATGGAGCCGATGGTGAGGCCGACCATCATCACCACGGTCAGCTCCAGCAGGGTGAATGCTTTGCGGAATTTCTTAAGAGGCGTCTTCATTGGGAGCGGACGACGGTTCGGGATTTCAGGTAGGTGCGGTCGGAGATCTTGTAGCGTATGATGCTCTGGACGCGCCAGATTTTCATGGCTGCGGGATTGATCGCCACGGTGCCGGTGCCGCCATCAATAGGATAGTTCTCGGCATCCGGCATGCGGGTGCGGGTGAGGGTGCCATAGACGGATTTGCCTCCGGGAAGTTTCCCCATGTACACGTTCTGCGTGGTGGCGGTTTCCGGATACATGGGCCAGAGGGAGGTGTTCGAGACGAGATCCTCAAAGGGCAGGCGCTCCGCCAGCGAGCGCTCGACGGTAAGATAAGAATCCGAAAGCACCTGCTGGAGGGAATACTGCCGGGGGTGGATGACGTTCAGGGAAAGCTTCAGGAGCAGAAGGCCGGTGACGGACAGCAATGACATCGCCATGGTGGCCTCGATGAGGGCAAAGCCCCGGCGCGCGGTTGTTCGCGGCTTGCGAAAGCGCCTGGCGCGGGGGAGACTCCCGGGGTGAACATCTTTTCCGCCAAGCCAGGCCGCAAAACCGCGTTTCTTCTGGCCGCCGTGTTGTTCGGATTCGCGGGCACGACCGTCCACGCCCAGAGGATCATTGAGCCGCCCTTTGGATTGCGATGGGGGGACACTCCTGAGAAATTGATAGCTTGGTCTTCCGAACATTCGCTCGACCTTAACGTTTTCATCCCTGGGAAGCAACCCGGATTGCGGGTGCTGCGCATCCAGCCGCAGCAAGGACTTTTGCCGGACTCCCCCGCCTCTGCCGTGGAAGGAAAATTCCTGAACGGCGGGCTCTACGAAATGACCGTCCATTACACCGATCCTGCGGCAAATGCGGAGGCGATGGAGCTGCGTTTTGAAAAACTGCGGAAGCAGATCACCGCGGAATACGGCGAGCTGAAGCCGAACCAACAACGGAAGGTTGTCGATGACCGGTTCGTGACTCGGACGCAATCGTTTCATAAGGAACCCATACGGGGGGTGTTCCTGCTCATAGCTTGGACGGAGGTCGAGGATCTCTTGCGCAAAACCCGGGAGGCGCGTTTTTCGCTGGTTTACAGGAATGATAATTTTAAAGAAGAGTTGGGAAAAAGGGGGCGGGAGTAACGGGCGTCATTCGATGGTCGTGACGGTGCCGTTCACCGTGATCGTGCGATCCACTTTGAAGGTGACGTAATCAAGCAGATCGATTCCGAACGGGGTGGAAGTCAACAGCTCCATGGTCCACGTGCCATCCCCCGTGATCACGTGATCCCATTGCGAGACGGTGGTGATGCGGTTTTGCGGGACGGTTTCCTTAATGATGACCGCGGATCCGGGCAGGATGGATCCTGTGGTGCCAGGGGAATGGTTGCCGGGATAGACCTGGGCGTAAACCTGGGCATCCGGGTAGATGTCGTTGATAGAGAGGGTGATGGTAGGGGCACTGAAGTTGATCGTTTCCCCGCTGGTGATGCCGGCGATGGTGCCGTCGGCAACCGGCCAGACCTGCACGAACATGGAGGCGAGCTGTGAGGAGGGCGCCTGGTAATCCGCGATGGAGAAGACGGAAAAACGTTCCTCGCCCCGGATTTTCGTGAGATCTGCGGAGGGGATGGAACTGACGGCATAGGTCAGCGTGCTGTCCCCGTTTGCAGTGAGGAAGGACTGGGTGTGGAGTGTGGCCTGGGAGCGGTCGATATTCGTCCCGTCCCCGGTGCCGTACGACTGCACGTGACGGAGGAGTTTCACTTTCTTTGAGGGTTCCGGATCGTCCGCGCCGCTGCGCAGGCCGTCGATCGTGATATCCACATAAAACGGCCTGTCCGCGCGGGTGCGCGGGATCTGTGTATAAGGATCCTCGCTGCGGATGGTGACGCTGCCGATGGGAATATAGGTTCCGACGTATTTCGTATCGAGAAGATAGCTGGTCAGCGGCTCGGCCTTCACCGTGTGAAGCTCGAATCTCGCGCCACCCGGATTGATCTCCAGCGGTGAAAGCTGCTCGCCGCTGGAATCCACATAGACGTCGCGGGTGACCCTGTCCGGCTCGTAAGGAAGCTGGACCTGGCGGATGAAATTGGTGTAGCCCTCGGCCGTGTTTTGCGCCCCTGCGAAGGGAGCGGACACCAGCATGGCAAGTGCGGCAAGTGAGCCATTTTTGATAAAAATTTTCATTTGATTCCTTTCTCCTTTCCGTTTTCCGGTATTTCTTCCCCGTCCTCGCCACGATACGGCATGTAGGAGATGGGGCCGGAGGCGAGGACGGTGACGATCATGTTCCTGCTCTTTGAAAGCTGGTCTGTAAGCCCTTCGGAAAGCCGGTCGCCTCCGCCAGCCTGGGCGCGGGTGATTTCCACCGTGGTGATCCAGCCCCGGTTCATGGCGTAGAAATCCAGCCAGCCGACGACGCGGTTGCCCGGCGTGTGGTTGTTGATCCTGTCCTTATACTTCTCCGGGATCTGAATGATGGCCCGCTTCGGCACGAGGGTGGTCACACCCCGGTAGGAGATCAGGTCGGAGGATTCGATGAGGTTCTTCGGGACGTTTTCCTTGGAAGGATCAGTCCCTTCGGATTTCTCAAGCGCCTTCATCGGATCGTTGGCATTCAGCACCTGGAGCTTTCGTGAAAGGCTCTCATGCGTCGCGGCTACGCGGAAGACAGGCTTGGCCGGCTCCCCCTCCGCGTGGAGGGGGGTGGCGCAGGCGGCGATGAACAGAATGGCAACGGGAAGTTTTCTCATAAAAGGGGTATGCTTATTTGCGTTCTTTGAAAGTCACGAGGAGCGACCATGTCCTGGTTGTCGTATCCGGAGTCGTTCTCATTGGTGTGGGTGAGTTCCATGAAAACGATCACGTCCATGGGCCCGATCTTCACCTTGCCGTCGGAGCCGAGGTAGGGGCGGATGAAGCTTTCCAGGCTGGGCGCGCCGTATTGCGGCACGTTCGTGGGCGGGTAGTCGCCGGAGACGAGGGTGCGGACATTTTCGTAGTTGTCATCGGAATCGAACCACGGCCCCCAGCCGCCATAATAGTATCTCCCGGCGAAGCGCAGCTCCTGGTTCTTTTTAATCTTGTTTTTGCTCCACACCACGGTGTTGGGATTCACGTGGTAGTTGGTGCCGTAGAAAATGCTTGAGTATGATCCGCCGTTGAAGCTGAGGTATGCCGCCGCATTGACGAAGTTGTAGCCGCCGGAGCCGGTGCTGACCGTCACCCCGTTTCCGAGGACGCGGATCTCGACATCCAGATCCACTTTGGGATTTACCGTGGCGGGCGGGATCACATCCACGAAATCCTTCACGACGGAAGGGTAGGAGATGTCCCAGGTGAGGGTAGGTTTTGTTCCGGTCTGAACCACGGTGGGGAAGGCGGTTATCCATCCGACGGGAATCGAAGGACTGTTGGCTTGGGCGTTGAGGAGGGTGGACGCGGCGATTAGACCGCACGATGCGAGTACCGACTGCCTTTACGGCAGCCAGGTGGCTGGTTGTTTTCATGGGCTGGTTGTAAGGGTGGGTGTTTCACATTTCCCTGCCTTGGGACTCTCTCGAATGGGACGTTCTTGAGAAGGCAGGTCGCCCGGATCGGGCAGGGGCAGGGATTCCGCGCGGGTGAACGCTTAGGCCATGCCGATTCGGGACAGAACCCCGATCCGGGCTACCTGGAAAATTCTCGGGACAGAGGGCTTCCAGGAAAAATGCTATGAAATGCTAATATGTTCTATTCGTAGGTTTCAGGGGTTGGGTGTTGGTAACAGCAGTTGTCTTGGGGTGAATGTTTATCTGGTGGGAAGCGGTGGCTCGCCGGGGATGGTGCCGGGCTGGAAGCCGGATGATTTCCAAGGGCCGCGTGGCACCTCGTAATCCTCTACGAATTTCCATTCCACGCGCTGCCCGCTTCCCATTTTCAGGAAATCGCGGACTGCGGGGCTGACATCGAGGCCGGCTCCCTGGTTCAGGTTGGCGCGGGCGTTCTCGTTTCCGAAAACGTATTCAAAATGATCCGTCTCAAACGGGCCGACATCCTCCCACTGGGCGTAGCAGATGCGGCCTTCGTGATGGATGGCGATCCAGCGGCCTTTGCAAACGGAGATTCCCTCGCCCTGGTAGCGCTCCCAGAACCACGGGATCACCCCGGAGGCTTCGGGGCGGTGGCGGAAGTCCATGCCGATGTCGTTGTAAGGCAGGGCTACGTAAAAAGGGTTCAGGAAAGGAACGAAACCTGCCGGGAGAAATCCGCTGCGGTTGTTCGGATCGTCATAGCCGCCGAAGTTGGATTCCCAGTTCGGATCCCAGGCGCTCTTGTCATTGGGCGTGGGGTTGTTGCCGGCGGGCTTTTCTCCTACCCAGAAAACAGTCGCGACCACATTGCGCTTCCATGCGGCTTCCCGGCGGAAATTTTCCGAAGGATCTTCCAACACGATACGGGCGGCTTCCGGCACTCCGAATGGATCGGAGAGGCTGGAGAGCACCTCGCGGCGGTCTTCGAGGAAATCCATATGAACCGCATCCAATCGATCCGTCAGATGCGCACCGGACGCGCTTCCTGCGAGGAGGAAGCCCAGGCCGAAAAGGCCGGCGGTTGGTGCGAGTGGTTTCATCTTAGGGAGTTACTCCAAAATCCATTGCGGTCTTGAAGTTGAAGATATCTTAAATAATTTTTACGGTTTCTCAAGATCTTTTTGAACTTTTTTTGAACGAATTCAAAACCCTGCGATTCAGTGCTCTTTTCCTTGATTTTCAAAGGGTTATATCAGATGTAAATCTCCGAAAACACCCTTTAAAAACGGAAATCTGCGGGAAATCCCGGGAGAAAAGATCAGGAAATCCGAACTTTTTTTGAAAAGATTGAACGATTTCGGGAAGTGGCAATTACGTGATCGCGGAAGGGACAATGCACCTGCGGCGAAGAGGCCGGATCAGCCGTGGTAACTCCGCTGCATACCTCTGCCACCCGTAAGTTTCATTAAATGTAATCAGTTGCGAAGCATGCAAATTCTTCTCGACCTCCCAAAGGATTTTGTGGGATACCCCTAGGGATGGAGGTGGTTTTGCCTCCGTTCCCCCATCCCCCTGACATTATGAAGCCGAAATTTTTCTCCCGTGGCACCGCCCTGCCTGCGATTATTCTGCTGGGAACCGCTTCCCTCGCAAACGCCCAGACCAGCACGTGGACGAACAACAGCGGCGGACTTTTCAGCAACGCAGCGAACTGGGACAACGGGTCGCCGAGCGGAGCCGCCTTCGACGCGATCATTGACGATGGTGATTCCGCTGTCTCGGTGACCCTTGATGTGACCCGGACGATCAACGACCTCACCATGGGCCCGGACGATTCGCTGCTGTTCAATAACAATACCTCCCTGACGGTGACTGGAGA
The DNA here is from genome assembly GCA_963793435.1 of uncultured Verrucomicrobiae bacterium. Classification (GTDB taxonomy): domain Bacteria; phylum Verrucomicrobiota; class Verrucomicrobiia; order Verrucomicrobiales; family Akkermansiaceae; genus Luteolibacter. The sequence goes on from CAWCAA010000001.1 coordinate 803,089, forward strand.
TGTGAGTAACAACGGCCTGATCCAGTTGAACTCCATCGGCAACACCACCGCCTTGAATTTTTCGGGAGCGGGAAATCATACTCTTTCCGGCTCCGGGATTCTCCGCCTTGGCGACTCGGCAAATCGGATCGGCGGCGGAGCCGGTGCCAGCCTCGTCAACGCAGCCACCCATACCATCGAGGGCGGAGGGAATGTCGGCGGAAATGTGATAGGTCTCAACAACCTCGGCCTCATCCGCGCGAACCAGAGCGGAGCGCTCATGACCATCGACCCCAGCGCAGCCGGAAACCTCTCCAACAGCGGCACCCTCCGCGCGGAAAACGGCGGAAGCATTCTTCTAACAGGAAGCGGCGGCGGAACCTTTGACAACACCGGAGGAACCATTGAGGCATTGGCCGGATCCAGCGTGAGATTCACCACCTCTGCGGACATTACCGGGGGCACCCTTTCGACAACCGGCAACGGCTCCCTGAGCGTGGATGGTGGACAGACGGTCTTTTTCACCAACCTGACAAACGCGGGTAACCTCACCATTCAGAACAATTCCGACCTGAGGCTCTCGGGCAGCATCGTGAACTCGGGCTCCATCTCCACGAATTCCATAGGCAACCCCACGGACATCCTTATCCAAGGCGGCGGTGTCACCCTCTCCGGTGGCGGCTCGGTCAATTTCCAAAGCAACTCCGGCATCAACGGTGGCTCGGTGGGAGGGAGGCTGACCAACGTTGACAACATGATACGCGGTTCCGGAAACATCGGCCAAAACTCCGCCGCCATCACCAACTCCGCCGCAGGGGTCATCGCTGCGGATATCAGCGGGCAGACCCTGGTCCTCGACCCGGTGGCGACCGCCACGGACGGCAGTGTCTCGTTCATAAATGACGGCGTCCTCCGTGCCAGCAGCGGAGGGACACTCCTTCTCACCGGGAGCGCAGGCGGTGATTTCACCAACAACAACCTGATCCAGGCGCTGGATCTTTCCTCCGTCCGTTTCACCGCCGATGCTTCGGTGACCGGCGGGACGCTCTCGTCAACTGGAACCGGACAATTCGTTGTAAACGTTGGCCAGAACGCGTTTTTCACGGACATCACCAACAGCGGACTTCTCATTGCTGAAAACAACTCCGATCTCGGCATTTCCGGCACCATCAACAACACCGGCGCGATACGGCTCACTTCCATAGGAAACCAGACCGACTTGGAAATCCAGGCGGGCGGTGCGACCCTCACAGGGGGCGGTTCGGTCACCCTCGCCGATATCACCACCGGCATCAACTCGCCGGGCAGCGGCATCCGTTTCACCAATTTCGACAACACCATCCAAGGCATCGGAACCATAGGCCGGAACGTCACCGCGATCACTAACGCGGCCGGCGGCCTGATCGACGCCAACGGCGCCGGCTCGCTCACTCTCGATCCGGTTGCCACGGCCTCCGATGGCGGTACTTCTTTCCTAAATGACGGAATCCTCCGTGCCCGCAGCGGCGGGACGATGATCCTGACCGGCAGCGCCGGCGGGGCTTTCACCAACAACAACCGCATTGAGGCTCTGGACGGTTCCGAAATCCAGCTCACCTCCGGCGCCAGCGTCACGGGAGGTACGTTGGCGACTTCCGATTCGGGTCTGTTCCGGGCGAACGCCAATCAGGATGTGTTCCTGGACAACCTCACTCTCAACGGCAACCTGATCGCGGACAACAACACGGATCTCGGAATCGCCGGTGGCATCACCAACACCGGCTCCATCACTCTCACCTCCATAGGCAACCAGTCGGATCTCGAAATCCAGGCCGGCGGCGCGACTCTCGATGGAGGCGGTACGGTGACCTTCGCCGATTCCACCACCGGGCTGAACTCGGCGTTGGGCGCACGTTTCACCAACGTGGACAACACCCTCCAGGGTCAGGGACCATCGGCCAGAACGTCACCGCGATAACGAACTCCGCAGGCGGCCTCATCAACGCAAACATCAACGGCGGGCGGCTTACGCTTGATCCTTCCGCATCCGCAGTGGATACGAATCCGGTATTCCGCAACGACGGCATCCTCCGCGCCAGCAACAGCGGCATCCTAACCTTCACAGGAAGCGGCGGCGGTGATTTTACCAACAACAACCTCATCGAGGCTCTCGCCAGCTCCACCATCGAGCTCACCACCAACGCCTCCATCACCGGCGGCACGCTTTCCACCACGGATGACGGCGTGATCCGTGTTCTCGCGAACCAGAACGCCTTCCTCACCGATCTCTCCAACGAGGGAAACATTGTGGCGTTGAACAACACCGACCTTGGCATTTCCGGAAATATCCAGAACGGAGGCTCCATCACCCTCACATCCATCGGAAACCAGACCGACCTGGAAATCCAATCGGGCGGCGCGACTCTATTCGGCGGCGGCACCGTCACCCTGGCGAACCAGACCACTGGCATCAATAGCTCCGCAACCGGCGTCCGCCTGACAAACACCGACAACACCATCCAGGGTCGCGGTGTCTTCGGCCAGAACGTCCTGGCGATCACCAACGGCCCGGAGGCTCTCATCGACGCGAACATCTCGGGCGCAACCCTCCTCATCGATCCCGTCGCCACAGCCACCGATGCCGGCCCGTCCTTCCTGAACAGGGGCATCACCCAGGCGAGCAACGGCGGCACGCTCACATTCACTGGAAGCGGCGGGGGCACTTTCACCAATGATACTTCCGGCACTCTCCAAGCCCTGGACGGCAGCACCCTGAACATGGTTTCCGGCGCGGTTCTCACCAACAACGTCGCGGGCGTCCTCACCGGTGGCCGTTACATCGCCGAGGATTCCGGAAACGGCGCGAACCTCACCCTGCTAGGCACACCGGTGACTTCCATCGCCGCGAACACCCTCGTCGATCTCAGCGGCGCGAGTTCCGCCATCACCTTCGATGGCACCGCCCTCTCCCAGACACTCACCTCCAACGCAGGAACCCTCCGCCTCCGCGACGGACGTATTTTCAACAACGTCAACACCCTCGCCAACAGCGGCACGCTCGATCTGCGCGGCGGCACCTTCGCTTCTCCGGTTCTGACAAACTCCGGGACGGTCAGCGGTTTCGGAAACGTCAACGTGCGCCCGCTAAACTCCGGGGCAATCGTCGCGGATGGTGGATCGCTGGTCTTCTCAAACGGATTTGGAGCAGGCGGATCGGCATCATCGGCAACTATCAACTCGGGAGCTACTCTTGATATAAGCGGCGGCACTTTATCCAGCTCCACCGCAAAATTCGCGCACAATGGAACCAACCTGAACCTCGGAGCAAACGCTCTGACCGTCAGCTCCGATTACACGAACGCGAACTTCGGCACCGGCAACGCCTTCAATGCCCGTGCCAACGTGACCGGCAGCGGCCCATCCTCGCCGCCGGAAATACCACCCAGACCATCACCGGCGCAGCGGCTGGCGGCAGCTTGAATTTTGGAAACGTCCACGTCGGAGATTCCAGCACACTGAATTTCCAGATTGCCAATACCGGCTTCACCGGCCCCGCCCTCCGCGGCGCGATCCAGACCGCCGCCAATGGCGGCAATATCACCGACTCCCGCATCTCCGGCACCGGAGCGACCGCCGGAAACTTCGGCCCCATCGCCACCGGCGCGAACAGCGGCGACCTCGGAGTCACCTACACCGCCAGCTCGGCAGGCTCCCTCTCCGGCCAGATCATCCACGTGGAAAACAACTTCGACAACGTCGCCGGTTCCGACATCGCCATCACCGGCGCGGCCTACCGCCTCGCCGCCCCCTCCGTCACACCGAGTCCTGTCAACTTCGGCATCGTCCACGTAGGCGATTCCGTTTCCCAGAACCTCACACTGACCAACACCGCCCCAGCCGATGGTTTCTCGGAAAAACTCAATGCCTCCTTCTCCTCCAGCGGCACCGGGATCAATACCAGCGGCTCCGTGACCGGCCTCGTCGCCGGTGGCAGCGATTCCTCCTCACTCGCCATTTCCCTGGATACCTCCTCCGCCGGAATCATCGCGGACAGCACATTCCTCGCCTTCGTCAGCGATGGAGCAGGCACCAGCGGACTAGGCACCACCGCCCTCACCGGAGCGGAAATCGCCGTCACCGCCCAGGTCAACAATTTCGCCGCCCCCAGCTATATCCTCCAATCCGGCGCTGCCACCCTTATCCAGGACGATGCCACCAGCTTCACCCTGGACTTCGGCACCGTGACCCAAGGCAGCCCAGGCTCCACCGCGAACCTCGCCATCGCCAATGACGTCCTCGGCCCCGCCGATACCCTAGCCGGCAGCTTCGACATTTCCACCTTCTCAGGATTCACCTTCGGCGGCTTCCTGGACTTCGCAGACATTGATGGCGGCGACTCGCTGAACGGCCTCACCATCACCCTGGACACCTCCTCCTCCGGGAACTTCACCGCCACCGCTTTCCTCGATCCCCGCAGCCAGAACACCTCCGGCTTCGACGGCGCACTCAACCGCGTGACCCTCAACATCCGTGCTGCCGTAGCCGTCCCAGAGCCATCCTCCTCAGCCCTCGTCGCACTAGCCCTCTTCTCCTTCGCCCTCAGAAGAAAAAGGTAAACGGAGAGGCGATTTCCTTTCTCCTCTACCCTCCACAATCAACGGGCGAAAAATTCGCCCCTCCTCACCCCCGTCCGACCCCGAACCGCCGGTCAATATCCTTCCGGTTGTATTCAGTCAGAGTCGGCCTCCCATCCGCCGCGCAATACGGCAGATCGCATTTGAAAAGCTCATCCAACAGGGCGACCGCCTCGGAGAGCCTGGGACTCACCCGGTTCGCCGCCTTGTTGGAAATAATCCGGGCCAGCCTTTCAAAAGCAAATTTCCCCGCAGACACAGGCCCGTGCAGCATTTCCTCCAGGATGTCATCGAGAAACGCCTTCGGGTCATCGATCTCCACACAGCCCGGCACACTGCGGATCTGAAGCGTATTCCCACCGAAAGCCTCAATCTCCAACCCCGCTTCCAACAAGGAAAGTTTCTCTTTCAGCAAAAGATCCAGATCTCGCGGATCCAGCTCCGTTAGAATCGGCACCAGCAGATTTTGCGTTTCCATCCCCGCCTTCCGCGCCTTGGCCATGCGCTCGAAAAGAATGCGTTCACGCGCCGCTTTCGGATCGAAAAGCACCAACCCGTCCGAGCTTTCGAAAATCACATACCGCTCCTGAAGCATCCCCACGAGACGGAAGTCAGGGCTGCTGCTTTTCGCGACGGCAGGTTCGGCCACCGGCTCTTCGCCCACCAGTTCCGGCTGCTGCGAATAAAACGTCGGCCCGGTCGAGAGCGACGGCGCGGAACTTTTCCAAGAAGACGTCTCCACCTGTTCCGGAGCTTTCACTGGTGCCGGTCTCAGGCTTTCCGCAACCGCACTTGCAATCAAATCCCGTATCTCATGCGGCCTGTGGAAGCGCACTTCCCTCTTCGCCGGATGCACGTTCACATCCACCAGTTGCGGCTCCACCTCCAGCCACAACCACGCCGCCGGATGCAGCCCTTCCTGGATATTTCCCCGGAAACCTTCCGCCAAACCTTTGGAAACCGCCGCATCCTCAATCGGCCTGCCGTTCAGAAAAACAAACTGGTGCCGCCTCCCCTTCCGCGCGTGCTGCGCCGGTAAAACAAACCCCGTCACGCTGATCCCCGGCTCCATCCGCTCCGGCACCGCCACCAGTTCGCCACCGGTTTCATTCCCCACGATCTGCCTCACCCTGTCCACCGACCTCGCAACCCCGGGATAATCGAAAACCACCCTGTCATCTTTCCGAAAACGGAACCGCACCCCCGGAGCCGCCAGCGAATGCAGCCGCAACTGCTGCTCCACATGCGCCGCCTCCGTAGTCTCCGCCCGCATGAATTTCCGCCTCGCCGGCATATTGAAAAACAAACTCCTCGCCTCAATCACCGTCCCCGGTGCCCCGCCAGCATCGCGGACATCACGGAGTTTGCCTCCATCCACAATGATCTCCGTCCCGGAAACATCCTCCGCCCGCCGTGTCACCATACGGAACTTCGCCACACTCGCGATACTCGGAACCGCCTCCCCGCGAAATCCCATCGTAGTGATCGCCGCCAGATCCTGCGAAGTCCGCAGCTTGCTGGTCGCATGCCTTTCCAAAGACAAAAGCGCATCCTCCCGTAACATCCCACATCCATCATCGGAAACCCGTATCAGCGCCACCCCGCCCTTCTCAATATCCACCAGCACCGATTTCGCCCCCGCATCAATACTGTTCTCCACCAGCTCTTTCACCACACTGGCCGGGCGCTCCACCACCTCCCCCGCCGCCACCTGGCTGGCGAGGATGTCGGACAGAACTTTCACCACGGGCATGCGGTAAAGCTTGCGAGCACACGCCCCGGCGGGCAACCCCGAAGGTCTTCATTGGAGTTTAAAGTTTAGAGTTTAAAGTTTCCCCCCCACCGCTACTTTCCCGCCGACATGGCAGGCTTCTTCAAGAAACTCTTCAACAAAATCATCGACCAGGCGGAAGTCGATTGGGACGAACTCGAGGCGAACCTCATCGCCTCCGATCTCGGCGCGAAACAAGCCGTCGCCATCGTCGATGAACTCTACGATCTCGGCCGCGAAATCACCGCGGATGACGTCGTCGAAGTCACCCGGAAAAGGCTCTCCGCCGTCCTCCCGGAAGACACCCCGCCACCCTCGCCCCGCCCCGACGGCAAGCCCACCGTCATCCTCGTAGTCGGAGTGAACGGCACCGGCAAAACCACCTCCTCTGCCAAGCTCGGCCTCTGGCTGAAAAACCGCAGCCACTCCGTCATGCTCGCCGCCGCCGATACCTTCCGCGCCGCCGCCGTAGAGCAACTCCAGCGCTGGGGCGACAGACTCGACATCCCCGTCGTCACCGGAAAGCCCAACTCCGACCCCTCCTCAGTCTGCTTCAACGCCCATAAGGAAGCCGTGGAAAAAGGAGCCGAATTCCTCATCTGCGATACCGCAGGCCGCATCCACACCCGCCACAACCTCATGGAAGAGCTTGGAAAAATCCGCCGCACCATCGCCAAGCAAGACGAGACCGCACCGCACCTCACCTTTCTCGTAGTCGATGCCTCCACCGGCTCCAACGCCCTCAACCAGGCCAGGGAATTCCACAAAGCCAGCCCCCTGGACGGCGTCATCGTCACCAAGCTGGACGGCTCCGGCAAAGGCGGAATCGCCATTACCATCTACGACCAGCTCAAAATCGCCCCGCGCTTCATCGGCACCGGCGAGGAGCCGGAGGAGTTCTCCATCTTCGAGAAAGACCGCTTCGTCGGCGAGGTGCTCTAGTCTTTCATTTCTTCCGATTGGGATGCCGGAAATATTCAACACCCGGCAGTCCCTCCATATCAGCATCCTGAGTTAGGAGCTTCGCCGAAGACTCCATCGCAGTGGTGTAAATAATCCCATCGGCAAGGGACAGTTGGTAGCGGTGGCTTGTTTCTGCAGCCCGGATCGCCAACGCCCCGTCCAGCGGAACAACTTTTCCCTGCTTCATTTGCGCGACCACAGCCAAAGCATTCGTCTCCGAAGACTCGCGTAAAACCCATCTGAAAACTTCGGTTATGGAAATCGCCGGAACGACGAGATCCCCGGTTTCTTCGATCGCTTCAGCGAAATGTCCCGCATTTGACCCGTCTATGTAGTATTCGATCCAACCGGACGAATCGACTACGGCAGGCATCTGTCAGCCTCCCGCTTGAAACTGTTCGTCAACCCTTTTCCCAAACCTCTTAGTTCTTTCACGGGCCGGACTGGCACCATCTCAATCCTTCCTTCGAGCCTTATCATCTCAATCCGGTCTCCCGGAGATAACGATAGGGATTCACGGACTTCTTTGGGAATCACTACTTGGAATTTTGGGGAAATGGTTACCGTGCTCATGATCGATATGCTGAACGTAAAACCAAAACACTATCGATGCAATGCGTATCCCGCGTTACTGAGCACTCGCCAAAAACTCCCCACCTAATAATTTCGCCCTAGCCTCGCCTACCAGGAAAAGCGAACCCGCCACCAGCACCGGCCCGCCGTGTTTCCGCGCTGCTTCCATTGCTTCATGGAAATTTTCGTAGCACTCCGCCTCCGCCCTGTCCGGCAGGGATTTTACCAGCTCCCCGGTTGGCAGTCCGCGCATCGTCCCGACCTTGCAGAAAATCATTCGCGCGTTCAGCCCGTGCAGCTCCGTGAGAATCCCGGAAACATCCTTCGATTCCACCGCACCGAACACCAGCGTCCCGACTCCCTCCCCGTATTCCTCCAACCACGTAGCCCGCAGCACTTTCGCCGCCTGCGGATTGTGCGCGCCGTCCAGCACCACCTCGGTTCCTTCGGAAGAAATCCTCTCAAACCTCCCCGGCCAGGAAACTTTCGACAAGCCCTCCGCCACACTCTCATATCCCAGCCGAACTCCCAGCTCATGCAGTGCGGCCAAAGCCACCGCCGCATTCCATTTCTGGTGGGCACCCGCCAGCGCGATCCCATAACCTTCCAGCGGTGCTTCGACAAAATGCAATGGAGTCCGCCTCTCGTTCGCCTCCTTTTCCAAAACGACCATCGCCTCCCTGTCCTGCGGGGATGAAACCGCAGGCACACCTTCCAGGAAAATCCCCGCCTTCTCCGCCGCAACTTTTCCGAGGGTATCCCCCAGCCATTGAGTATGATCCATCCCGATTGGAGTGATCGCACACACATCCGCCGGCACGGCGGTCGTCGCATCCAGCCGGCCTCCCATGCCCGTCTCCAAAATGATCAGCTCGCATCCCCTCTCCCCGAACCACCGCATCGCCACCGCCAGGGTGATCTCGAAAAAAGTCGGATGCGTTTCCAGCCCCTCGCAAACCTCCCGCACCTCCGTCAACAGCTCCGCACACCTTTCCTCGGAAATCGTCTCTCCGGAAACCTGCATCCGCTCCCGGTAATCGATCAGATGCGGCGATGTGAAAAGCCCTGTCCGCTGCCCGCAAGCCCGCGCCACCCTGTCCATCATCGCACACACACTGCCCTTCCCATTTGTCCCCGCCACATGCGCCACTTTCACCCCATGCTTCGGGAACGCCAAAAAACCTTTGAGCAACCCGCGCGGCCCATCCAGTCCCAGCTTGATCCCAAACTGCTGCGTCCCGAAAAGCCAGTTGATCGCCTCCTTGTATTCCACCCGCCCACTTTCCACTCTCCCCCTCCCCCCCGCAAGACGGATCATCCGAAAGGAACCGCGATTTGGAAATCGCGGCTGCAACCGATACGGAAGCCTCGTGAGATTCGCCGTACAGGTCGCGATTTCCAAATCGCGGTTCCTTCCTATCCCTCCATGATGCTGTCCAGCCCGGCATAATATCCGGTGAAGAAGCCGATGATCTTCCACGCGACGAAAGCCATGATGCCGAAATAGAGGACTTTGGGAACCATGAGGGCGGCCATTTTCATGGCGCTCTCGGCATTTTCTTGGAATTTGCGGGACCAGTTTCCCATATCCGTATCGAGGGTGCCGGCTTCCTCGCCGGTGGCGTAGGTGCGGGCGAATTCGGATGGGAAGGCGTCCTCTTCCATGAACTGTGGGCCGAGGGGATTTCCTTCTTCCGCGACTTTGGCGATGCGCTTTCCGGCGCGGCGTATCATTCCGGCCTGGGAGGATTCCGCAGAGACGCGGACGGTTTCCACCATGGAAATGCCGGCGAGAAGGCAGGCGTAATAGACTTTGCAGAAACGTGCCATGGCCATGTTCCGGCGGGCGGGGCCTATCCATGGGATGCGGTTAAGGGCGTGGTCGAGGGCGGGGCTGTCCGAGGATTTTTTTACTACGATCCTGCCAATGAGAAACAGGACCGCGGCGCAGGCGTAGAGGATGAGGAGGGAGGTGGCGAAGCCCCCGGCGATTTGTGCGGCGGTGAGTTGCTCGCCTGTCATGGAGAGTGGGATGTTTGCTATGAAGATCCCAAGGTGGAGGACGATGAGCGGGTAGATCATTCCTTTCACGATCTCCCGCCGGACGGATGCGACCATGCCGAAGTAGTCGGCAAGATGCTGGAAAGCTGGGGCGAGCTTTCCACCGCGCTCCCCGGCGGCGATCATGCTACGCTCCAGCCCACTGATGGCGCGAGTGTCCCGGGAGAAGGCACCGGTGATGCTCTCGCCGGATTCCAAGCCGTCGTTGAGATCTTTCAGGAGAAGGGTCTGGGCGGCGGGGAGTTTCGTGTTCCCCATTACGCCGGCAGCGCGGCGGATATCAAAGCCGGCCTGGAGCAGCTTCGCCATCTCCATGTAGAACAAATGTTTCTGCTGCGCTCCTGCCTTCACTGTAACAAAGCTAAGCGATCAGACGGGAATGGAGAGGAAAAATCTAAAATTCCTCGCTGCGCCGTCGAACAAGCTTAAGGCTTTACTTAAGAAACCCTTACTGTTAGGAGCCATGCATGAAAAGGTGCCCTTCTCCTACGTTTCTCATCGCTATGGTGTTTCTGATCGCTGCGGGAGCTGCAGGCGCATGGGCATGGCAGAAGGCGAACTCCGCTGATGCGAGCACCCGTTCGGAAAAATCCTTTCTCCAGCTCCTTACCCACAAGCGCGAGGAGCGGCCGAACTTCGACAGGAAAACTAGCAGGGAGGCTAGGGTCGCTACGGAAAAGCTCATCGCAGCCCTAAAGAAGCAACACCCTGCGCTGGATACTGAAGAGCGATTGGTGGCCGACGAGGAGAACGGCTTCTACCAACTGTTTTTACTTGGAGAGCAGTCATACCAAGGCACGGAGGTTTCCGAGAGATTGGAGCAGATACTCCGAGGCAACAGCGAGTGGAATGAGCAAGCGACAAAGGAAGCGCTTGCGGAAAATGCCGCTCTGGTTGAAAAAATCGAACGTATTGCAGCGATGACGGAACGATCCTCATCCTCGCCGGAATACAGGGGATTTATTGATGCTCGGGCAGGAAAACATGGAGCCGATATCCTCTTGCTCAAAGCCAGGATCGCCGCAGAAGCAGCAGACGAAACCGAAGCCCTTCGCCTTGTCCGGGGTGCCTTCAACCTCGGAGCACACTACCACGATTTGGAGACAGGCTCTCTACTTTGCGAAACCGTTGCCCTTCTCATTGATTTGACAACGAGGAGTGAAATCATGAAACACATCCTCCCTACGCTGGGTTCCCCCGCTAATCTGGATGCGTGGAAAGCCATGATGCCCGCTCCGCGATACTCCCCCGCACACTTCGCAATGGTTATGCGAGGCGAGTGGGAAACTACCGCGAGGCACAACTTTTACCCATTGATCCTCGATCCCCGCAGCAAGGAAGTCCCAAAGGATGGCGAAGCACTGGCTCGTGCGTTCGCAGCGGACTACAGCTCTCTGGTCACGGAACTGAAATCCATGGATTTCCAACAGTTCCAAAACTTGGGGGGCGAGGACAGAGATGATTTCTATGCCCACCTTTCCCCAGAGAGTCGGGGCTTCTCTGATATGCTTTCCGTAGGCAGACAGTCGTGGGCGCGGGGTTACATCCGCGCAGCGACCACCGTCACGCAGCACCAAGTAGCCATTGATCTGATGGTTTTGGAAAAATCCGGCATCTTACTGGACACCTCGTCCCCACACTCTCTCACTGCGGATCCAGTCAGCGGGAGCCAGTTTATTTTCGACCCCGTCACCCGCACACTCAGCGCGCCGGACAGCTCCATGGAAGTGAATCCAATCGTCCTGCCCTAGGTTTTGAAATCCCGTGTTTGGAAAGCCAGCCAGCCTATGGTGAAAAGGGAGGCATTCAGGCCGAGGAGGAGGGCGTAGCTTTCGATGATTTTCGGCCAGGAGATGTATTGCTCCATCAGGAAAACCCAGGCGCTCATGCGGTAGGTGATGAAGTAGCTGGCGTAGGGTTTGAAGAAGGGGAATTCCTGGAGGATGAAGTCGATGAAGAGAATGGTGAGGGTGATGATGGTCGCGGCGGCCGGCTTGATTTTAAAACAGGAAAACATGAACGCGATGGACGAGAGAGTGATCATGCTGATGCCGATCCCCGCTGCGGAAAGGGTCAACCGCATCGCGCCTTCAGACCAGTCCGGGTAGGCGGCGAAGACTTTCATTTTCGGCTCCATGACGAAGAGTCCGCCATCCAGTCCCACCGCCGTCACGGCCATGGCGTATCCGCTGATGCCTACGAAAAACACGAAGGTGAAGGTGTAGAGGCAGATGGCGGAGTATTTCACCAGGAGTAAGCGGAGGCGGCTGATGGGTCTGGCGAAGACCATGCGCAGGTTCCCGTCCTCGTTTTCCTTCGCCACAATGTCCCCGGCGACGAGCGCGAAATAGATGGAGCCTAGCGTGAACATGCTGGCGAGCATGATGGTGAACGTGACGGTGAGGGAGCTGTAGTAGGTGCCGAATTCCAGGCCGTTTTGCTCGAAGCCCCGGCGGTAAACATTCTGCGTGGACTCCAGCTTGTAAACGACGAGGACGAGGATTTCCAAGGCAAGGAAAGCCCCGTAGCCCATCCAGGTGCGCGGCCTAGCAAAGAGCTTGCGGAGCTCGCCGGTGAGTTGTTGGAGAAATAGCATGGGCGGTTAGTTCGGGCTGCCGACATTGCCGAGGATTTCCATATACACGTCTTCAAGGGAGCGGCGGACGGCGGCGAAGGAGCGGATGCGGACTCCGGCGGAGACCATCGCGCTGACGGCATCGGCGGGATCCAGATTGCGGGGCAGGGAGAATTTTCCTTCGGAAATGATTTCGCCACCCAGGCGGGTGACGACCTCCGCGCAGGTTACCCACGGATCGGCATCGGCTTGGTAAACGGGGAGATCGTTTTGCAGGCCTTTCACGGAACCTTCGAAGACGCGCCGCCCCTCGCGGAGGATGGCGACCCTATCGCACATGAGTTCCACTTCGGAGAGGAGGTGGGAGTTGAAAAGGACGGTTATGCCACGCTCTTCTCGGAGGCCGAGGATGAACTCGCGGAACCAGCGAATGCCCTCGGGATCGAGGCCGTCGGTAGGCTCGTCTAACAGAAGGAGCTCCGGCTCCGGGAGGAGCGCCTGGGCGAGGGCCAGCCTCTGGCGCATGCCGTGGCTGTAGGTGCGGACTTTCGAGCGTATGCGCTTGCTCAGGCCGACCCGGCCTACGACTTCATTCGCCGCCTTTTCATCGAACCCACCCGAGTAACCCATCAGGATGCGCAGGTTTTCCCAGCCGCTGAGGTAATCGTAGAACGCCGGAGCTTCGAAAATTGCGCCGACTTTACGGAGAGCTTTCGCGCGGTTTTTCTGAACGGAAACTCCAGCTATCTCCACCTCTCCTTCCGTCGGCTGCACCATTCCGAGGATGATGCCAAGTGAGGTGCTTTTCCCCGCGCCATTGTGCCCGAGGAGACCGTAGATCTCACCTTTCTCCAGCTTGAAGGACACGTCTTTCAATGCAGGTTTCCCTCCGAAACTTTTGCTCAATCCGCATGCTTCCAACATGATGTTTTACTCCCGGCTGCCGGTGGCGAACCGGACTTTGTTGGAGCTACTGGAGTCCGCGTAGAGGAAATTCGTCCCGCTCGGGTGCCAGCTTTCCTTGTCGAAAACCAGAGGCACAGCTTCCGGCCTGGTGTCGTTTCCGAAAAATGAAACCTTGGAAATGTGCAGGCCGTTCTGGGTGGTATTCCAGCCGTAGCTTGATCCCGTTTTATCAAATTCCCCGTGATCCGCCGGACATTCGAAAGCATCCCCGCTTTCCATATAGGGGAGAAGAACGGTTTCCAAAACCGGCTCTTCGGAAGTCTTGCCATCACGGCCGAGAGCCAGGGTCGGGAGCTTCTGGTTATTGTCCTGAAGATAAAGTTGCAGACCCACGCCGATAGAACGGAGATTTCCGAGACATGCTGCCTCCCGGCTTTTCGACAGCATCGATCTGCCTACCGGAAAAGCGATTCCAGCCAGTACGGCGATAATCACCACTACGATGAGCAGCTCCAATAAAGTGAAACCCCGTCTGGAAAATTTCCGCATCATCTTCCTCCGAACTGGTTACCCCGCAGACCTTGCATCACCTCGTTGACCGCCTCCATGAGCGGCGCGAGATCCATTTTCGTATCCGCGCTCGCCTTGTCGAAATACGCGCGCATCCCCTCCTCGCTGATCTTCGTGAGCAAGCCCTCATCCATTTCCTCCGCCCGCTGCATTTCCTCCTCCGTGCGCCCCTCGCGTACCTCTTTCAGACCCCGTTCCACGAATCTCTTCCTATCGTCCGGCGGCATCCGGTCCAGAGCCTCCATGAATCTTCCCATGGATTCCACCACGGTCAGATTGATGAAAAGCTCCTTCTCCTTCCCGTTAAGTTTCCTGAAAAATTCCTCCCCGGAGCGGCTGCCCCTGTCCTTCTGCCTCTCTGCGAAATCGAGGCGGTTGTACATGTCCGCAAGCCGCCGTATTTCCTTTTCCCGCCGCGCGCTTTCCGCAGGGGTTCCGGTATTTTCCGACCAGTCATCGAATCCTGCCGCCCGCACTTCCTCCTCCATCCGCTCCGCCGTGATTCTTTTGTCCCCGGCGAATGATCTGACCGCGAAAACAACCGCCCAGACCAACGCCAGCACCGCCACTGCCTTGATTATAGTTCCCCGTGTTCCCGTCACGATTGCAGACTAGATGAATTCCCGCCCCGCGCAAGTGGCAGTCTTCGCATCAGTTTTCAAAATTTCAGGATTGGATGGAGCGCATCCCGCGTTCAACCTTCGCGCATGCTCCTTCCAATCGTCCAGTACGGCGATCCCATCCTCCGCCAGCAGTGCCGCCCCGTCACAGACACGGGCGCGGAAACACAGGAACTCGTTGCCAACATGCTGGAAACCATGGCGGATGCAAACGGTGTCGGCCTCGCCGCCCCGCAGATCGGCGTGGATATCCAACTCGCCGTCGTCGATGTTTCTCATGATCCGGAATGCGTTTCCTACCTGACGGTAAATGGAAAGGACGCGGAAATCGAAGACATCATGCCTCTCGTTTTTATCAACCCCACCCTCGAATACGGCCAGGAAAAGGAAATCGACTATGAGGGTTGCCTTAGTATCGAAGGGATACGCAGCGAAGTCCGCCGCCCCGCCGATATAAAAGCGACCCTCCCGCAAATGGATGGAAGCACCCTCATTATAGAGACCGACGGCCTGCTTTCCCGCGCCATCCAGCACGAGACCGACCACCTCAATGGCGTCCTTTTCACGGATAGGCTCTCGGCGGTTGGGAAAGTCAGCGTGAAAAACCGGCTCAAGCGGCTTGTTGCCGCCCGCGACAGGTGAGCCGATGGCACGCTTTGAAGGGGATTTTATAAAACTTTTATCTTAAAGGCTCGACATTACGGCATTCCGAAGCTTATTGCTTGTCGAGCGATCTTACTTCATCGCGCAACCCCCACCCATTATGAGCACGACCCGAGGAATTTTCGAAACTTTCGCCAACCAGAGTTCTCCCGGAGAATCGGCCGCTTCCGCGCCCTCCGCCTCCCCGTTCTCGATTGCCAGTGAAACGCCGGCTCCAGCCGCTCAAAATGGTGCACCAAGCCCCTTCGCCGTTGCCCCCGAAGAAGCACCGGCTTCCGCACCGAAAAAGAACTCCCCGTTCTCAGTCGTCAATGAGGAGCGATTTGCGGAAGATTCCAAAGCACCGCGCATCCCGGAGCGCCGTAAGCAGGAAGAATCCCCCTTCCAGGTATCCGAGCCACAGGGCTTCGGCTTCGAAGCTCCCCCTCAGGCACTGAAAGCCACGGCGATCGACCCCTCACAGACCGCCGCCCCGCAACAGGCACACGCCCCTTCTTCCCCTTTCACCATGGAGTCCGCCGCACCGGCACCTGCCGCCGCACCAGCGCCCGCGCAGCAGCCGGCTCCAACCCCAAGCCCTTTCGGAGGATGGCCACAGGCCGAGGCTACCCCTAGACAGGAAGCCCCGCCGCAACAGCAGCCCGCCCCAGCTCCCGCAGCCCCGGAACCTGCTGCACAAACCCCGGCTCCTGCGCCTGAGCACAAACCCGCTCCCGCTTTCAGCCCGTCTCCTTCTTCCAGCAGCAGCGATTCCAACTCGGACTCCTCCTACTCCATCAAGCAGCTCGAGCTCCGCGCCATCTTCGGTGTGGACAGGGAAATGACCCACGAGGAGATCGTCCAGCGCGCCCGCTCCCTTCCCGGCATCCGCCAGATTGCCAAAGTCAGCGAAAGCGATATCGCCGCAGTGGACGCCCTCAAAACAGTCGTCTCCAACCTCGGCTTCGGCAACGGCGCCCTGAAACTCTACTCCGGCTCCGTGCCAATCGAGTTCATCCGCGAAGGCAAATCCCTTCTCGCAGTCCAGACCGATGGCGGCTTCGCCCCGGGCGTCCGAGAGACCCTCATGCTCGTCGCCCGCGAATTGGGACGCTGAGTTTCAGAACAAACTCTCCGCCAGGATCTCCACCTCCTCAAAAGGGAGGTCGGCCAGCATCCCGTATTCGTCAAAGCGGTAGAGCCGCGCCCGCATTGAAGCTGGACTCGACATCCCGCACAGGAAACGCGCCATCTGCCGCGCCGTACCCAGCGCCGCGTGCCTCGCATCGAAAAGCTCCCTGATTCGCGCCACTTCAGCGGCAGTCACTTTGCGCGGCTTCGCCTGCTTCAGTTTCTTCGGAGCCACACCCCGGCAGCGGTCGCAATGCCCGCAGCCCTCCTCCATTTTCTCTCCGAAATGCTTCAAAAGCGTCTTGGTCAGGCACACCCGCGTGGAGCTCAGGGCCAGCACCTGCTCCAGCCGTTTCAGGTTCGATTCCTCACGCTCCTGGAAATCTTTCGCCATCACTTCCGCAATAGTTCTGATATCATCCGGCCGCTTTTTCATCCGGTAGCCCTGACGCCAGTTCCATTTTTTCATCGCTACATCCCCCGCCACCTCCAGATCCGTTATCATCTCCCGCAGCTTCACCGGGGAAATTCCAATCCGTTCCGCCGTCTCCACAATTCTCACCGTCCACCATTTCCACTCCGCATCCAGCCCGCTGAAAATCCCTTCCACCAGCTTCCGCTCCTTAGCCGATCTCCCCGCCAGCACCCTCTCCAGCGGCTGCAAAAGCTTCACCCGGTAGGCATCGAAAAAACTCCCCTGCGCCTCCAGCACACCCGCCATTTCCAGATACGCCAGCACCGTGGAAACCACCGTCTGCCGGATGTCACAGGTCGTCGCGAGATCGTAGAGCGATACATCGAACTCCTCCCCAAGCTTCAGCACACGCTCCAATAGGTTCCGCAAAGCCCGTTCTCCCGGAGTATCCGAGAAAATGAAATTTTCCAGCACCGTCCTGTCCTCCGGACAAGCCAACCACTCGCAAACCGCCGCCCCGCCATCCCGCCCCGCCCGGCCAATTTCCTGCGTGTAGTTCTCCAAACTTTTCGGGAGATTGTAATGCATCACCGTCCGAATGTCCGCCTTGTCCACACCCATCCCGAACGCAATCGTCGCCACCACGATTTCAATCTCCCCACCCATGAAACCCTCCTGAATTTCCCTTCGCAGATCCGTCCGCAATCCCGCATGATACGCCCGCGCGGCAAGGCCGCTTTTCGAGAGAAAGGTAGCCACCTCCTCCGCCGTTTCCTGCCGTGTCACATACACGATCGCCGGAGTCCCATGCGTGGAAAGCCGCTCTAACAAAACTGTCTTCCGCTCCGCCACCGCACAAGGAGTCACCCGCAGATCCAGGTTTTTCCGGTGGAAACTCAGCTTCACCGTATCCGCCTTCACGATCCTGAACTGCTTCCGAATATCCGCCTCCACCTTCGGAGTGGCCGTAGCGGTCAGCGCCAGAATCCGCTTCACCTTGAGCTGTTTGAAAATCTTCCCGAGCTTCAGATAATCCGGCCGGAAATTGTGACCCCACTCGGAAATGCAGTGCGCCTCATCTACCGCGACCAGCGATAGCTCCACCCCTTTCAGCAACTTCCGGAACTCCGCATTCCCCAGCTTCTCCGGGGAAACGTAAAGCAACTTCAGCTCCCCGCCCGTCAGCCTCCCCACCACCTCCGCATAAGCATCCGCCCCCAGAGTAGAATCCAACCGCGCCGCCGCCACCCCCTTCGCCACCAGCCCATCCACCTGATCCTTCATCAGCGCCAGCAATGGAGAAACCACCAGCGCCGTCCCCTCCAGCACCACCGCCGGAAGCTGATAGCAAAGTGACTTCCCACCCCCCGTCGGGAAAATAGCCAACGCCCCCCGCCCCTCCATCAGCACCGAAACCACCTCCTCCTGCCCCGCCCGCAATCCATCAAATCCAAAAACCGTTTTCAGAACATCCTTCACTAAAGAAATCTTATCCATCTGCGTCCATCCCGTCCATCTGCGGTTGAAAATTCTTCTTCAGGAACGGCGCAACAATTACGGGAGACAGTTCGGACAGGCTTCCAGTTTCAAATCTCAGGAAGGTAGTGGCACAAGCTACCGTTGACTTCCTTCTGGCATCCGGAAAATGGCCAAACTATTCCTGCGCCGTTCCATAGCCCGAAGCACCTCCCCGGAAAATAGCGGACTAAAGTTCGCGTTCCAATAAATCCTTCCTCTTCATCCGCGTGTGTCCGCGTTCATCCGTGGTTCCTCTTCCCCTTAGCCCAAAGAAAAATCCTTCTCTTAACTCATATGCAAGCTCACCATCCCACCGAACGTAACCAACGAACCTATGAAAAAACTACTGCTCCTCGGCCTCATCGCCAGCTCCTCCCTTTTCGCGAAGGAACCCGTCAAAAACGCCGCAACGGATCTCACCCCCGTCTCCGCCGAAATGGCCGACGCCGCCAACGCCCTGCTTGCCTCCCTTGACGAGGGGCAGAAAAAGAAAGCCTTCTTCCCTTTCCAATCCGAAGAACGCGAAAGCTGGGGGTTCGTCCCCCGCGAGCGGAAAGGCCTTCCCCTTGAAGATCTCGACGAAAAACAGGTCGGCCATGTCCGGACCCTTCTGAAAACCGCCCTCAGCGATCCCGGCCTGAAAAAGGTCGATACCATCATGGCTCTCGAAGCGTTTCTTGGTGAAATCGAAAAGCGCCCCGACTTCCGCAATCCCAAGGCTTACTTCACCTCCATCTTCGGCGAGCCGACGGGCGCAGGCACCTGGGGCTGGCGTTATGAAGGCCACCACCTCTCCCTGAACTACACCATCAAGGATGGCAAGGCCGTCTCCGTCACCCCCTCCTTCTTCGCCTCGAACCCCGGTGAAGTCACCATCGACCACAAGATGAAAGGCACCCGCCCCCTCGCCGCCGAGGAAGACCTCGCCCGCGCGCTCGCCACCACCCTCAAGGAAGGCGGAAAGGATCCCGTCTATTCCGAGAAACCACCCGGTGAAATCCTCACCGCCGAAGACCGCGCCGTGAAACAGCTCGATCCCGTCGGCATCAAAGCCTCCGAAATGTCCGAAACCCAGCAGGCCGCCCTCAAGGAACTCATCGCCGAATACGCGAACCGCCACCGCAAGGAACTCGCCGAAGCCGACCTCGCAAAAATCACCGCCGACATGGAAAACCTCCGCTTCGGCTGGGCCGGTGGCCTCAAGCGGGGCGAGCCCTACTACTACCGCATCCAAGGTACTACGTTCCTAGTGGAAGTCGCAAACATCCAGAACAACGGCAACCACGTCCACGCCGTATGGAGGGACTCCGCCAACGACTTCGGCCGCGACCTCCTTGGTGATCACGTCGGGCACGACCACTGAAGAATTTAAGAGAACCACAATGGGAGCGCAGCGGACATAGACGAACTGAAAATCAAACCTCTTCGTCAAATGGACGCGGATGTGCGCGGATCGGATTCCTGTGAAAGAGGTTGATTATGGATTTTGAAATTGAGACTGGAGCGATTTTGAATTGCGCCTTCGAAATTTTGAATGAGCTCGGGCACGGGTTATTGGAAAAACCTTATGAAAACGCTTTGTGTGTGGAATTTGGTTTGAAGAAAATTCCGTGGTGTCAACAGCCTCGGTTCGATGTGATCTACAAGACCGTGAAAGTCGGCGAGTATTTTCCCGACCTGATCGCATTCGATCTGGTGGTAGTGGACACCAAAGTCATCGACCGCATCGGCGATCATGAAATCGGCCAAATGCTCAATTACTTAAAAATCACCGGGAAGCCAGTCGGACTAATCTTGAACTTCAAACGCTCCAAACTCGAATGGAAGAGAGTTATCCTAAAGAAAACCTAGGATGGAACGGCAGAACCCAAGTAGCAAAGAATCCGATCCGCGCACATCCGCGTCCATCCGTGGTTCCTCTTCCCCAAAACCCGAGGATCTCCATTTCCTAGAAAACCCACCCCCAGCCGAGAACCCAAATCTCTGGGAGCACACACCCGGAAAATTCCTAGCCTGGAACGAATACGGATCTCCGGAGGGAAAACCCGTCTTCTATTACCACGGCTGGCCCAGCTCCCGGCTCCAAGCCCGCCTGGCCCACCATCTCGCCAAGGAAAGAAACCTACGCCTCATTTCCATGGACAGGCCGGGCATGGGGAAATCCACCCTCATCCCGGACCGGGTTCTTTCCGATTGGCCACCGCTCATGGCCGCTTTCGCCGACCACCTCGGCATCGAAAAATTCGGACAAATCGGTGTATCCGGAGGCGGCCCGTATGTCCTCGCGTGCGCGGCAATGGTCCCGGAACGGCTCACCGGCTCGGTCGTCCTCGCAGGCATGGTGCCCCTCCCTCTCACCAAAGCCGGAAGCTCCGGACTCCATCCCATTTACCGCACACTGATTCCCATCCGTCACGCCCCCGCCTCCTTCTTCACCTACAGCTTCCGGCTCGCCAGCCTTTCCTGCAAGGCCAATCCCCGCAGGCTCCCCATGTCCCTCCTACTCCGCAGCCTGTCGGAGGAGGACAGGAAAATCATGCTTCACAGCCGGGATATCTGGGAAGTCCTCACCCGTAGCTTCACCGAGGGGGTTTGCAGCCCGTCCGGAGGGCGCGGGGTCATGGTGGATTCGGAAATCTATTTCCAGAAACCCTCCTTCGATCCCTCCGCTGTCACCCATCCCATCCGCTACTGGCACGGCGGCGACGACAAAAACATCCCCGCTTCCTTGGTCGAGGAACTCACCGCCACCATGCCCCATGCCGAACTCACGGTCGAACCCGAGCTCGGCCATTTCTCCCTCGCCATCCGCCGCGCACCAGCCGCTCTGGACTACCTCGCAGGATGCGCTTAATTGGGACGTGCCCGAGCAACAGCAAACCGAAGAAGAGGAGTGGGTCGATATCGGCACCTACCCCTCTCTCAATGAAGCATACGACCACGGCCTCGTCGCCCTCGCGATGGGTGAGTCCATCCGTGTAGAGGCCGGGGAGCACCCGGGGCATTTCGATCTCCAGGCGGAGGTGGAGTCCGCGCCAAAAATTTCCGCCGAGATTACGGAATACGAAAACGAATCCAAGCAAGCCGCCCTCCCGCCCATCATCCCGTCGAACTGGGCGAAGCATCCCGCCGGCGTTTTCCACGTCCTCGTCTGGGCAGCGATCCTGGTCACCGTCTTCCATTTCCAATCACAGGATCCAACCATAGCCGACCGCTTCGCCTCCTCCAGCATAGCACTCATCACCCACGGCGAATGGTGGCGACCCTTCACTGCCCTCTTCCTCCACGGCGACGGCCCACACATCGTCGGAAACCTCGCCAGCGGAACCGTCTTCGGAATCCTCGTCGCAAAATCCATAGGCCCGCTCAAAGGCTGGGCAATGATACTCCTCTCCGGAGCCGCCGGAAACGCCATCACCTCCCTCATCACCTACCCGGAATACTTTTCCTCACTGGGCGCATCCACCGCAGTCTTCGGCGCACTTGGCATCCTTTCCGGGACTGGCATCATCGAAAACATCCGCGAACCCGTCCGCATGCCCTGGATCCGCGTCACCGCCCCCCTCGTCGCCGGTGTAATCCTCCTCGGCTGGCTGGGCGGAGCCGCCCCCGGCTCCAACACCGACGTCTTCGGCCACGTCTTCGGCTTCTGCGCCGGGGTCGTCGCAGGGGTGGCTTGCCGGTGTTTCGATAAAGAGGAACCACGGATGGACGCGGATGAACGCGGATCAGATTCCTGTGAAAGAGGAAGATGAAACATTTTGCTCAGAGTTTCTTAGCGAAGAATCCGATCCGCTTCCATCCGCGTTCATCCGTGGTTCCTCTTCCCAATTGAAATCAAGCCATTGCAACAGCCCCCTAAACAAGCTACCTAAACCCGTGGCCAAGGGTTCGCAATCTACCGGGGACGACGCCCGCCTATGGGCGGTGGCTATTTGCGTCTCCATATTGCTCAACGGCGCCCTCATCGCATGGATCAGCATTGAGGCCATCAAATCCGAGATCGCCCGGAAAAAAGCCATCCCGGAGAAACCGCCCGCCGAGCAGGTGGTGAAAATTTTCCCGGAAATGCTCATCCCGGAAACTCCGGAAAAAACCGAAGCCGCTCTCCCGGAGTTCGCCCGCACCACCCCCGACCAGGAATCCGCCGAACAACCCGCCAGCCGACGCTATATCGGTGAGCGCAACACCCAGGCCACCAGCGACCGCGCACCAACTTCCGACGATATCGAAATGCCCTCCCAGGCAGGCCGTGAAGCCCGCCCCGGGGAAAATCCCGAAACCACCGAGAGCCAATACCAGGACGGCAAGCTCGAAGGTGCAAGCAAACCCAGCCCCGCCCTCCCCGCACCTCCCTCTCCGGAAGTCCCGCCAACCATTTCCAAAACCGAACCTAAAACAGTCAAAGGCGACACCTCCACCCCCGAAGCCACCGAGGAAAAAGCAGAAACCGCCATACTCGAAAAACTCCTTGATGGCCCCAACCCAATCGAAAGCCCTGTCAAACCCGCCGAGGTCATGGAGGACATGAAGCCCCGCGAGGAAAAGAAAATCCGCGACGGGCAAAAAGAGGGTCTTGCAGAGAAAAAAGAGGAAGAAAAACCCAAGCCCAAACCCGCCCCCATCGACGATCCCGCCTTCAAGGGCAACCAGAACAAAACCGCCATCCAGGGCAACATCTCCCGCACCGGCCGCAGCGCCCTGGACGTAGCGGACACCCCCATGGGTCGCTACCAGGCCGCCATCAGCCGCGCGGTGGAAAAGGAATGGCAGCGCAATTGCGTGAAGCGCCGTGACTTCATCGTGCCCGGCTACCTCACCGTCCGGTTCTTCGTCGAGCCGGACGGGCGGGTGAAGAGCGTCCAGTTTGTGGGCGACATCGAGGGCGGCCAGGTGCAAAAAGGTTTCACCCTCCAGTCCATCCGGGACGCACCCATCCCCGCCATGCCCAAGGACGTGAAAAAGGAGATGGGCGGGGATGCCCTCGAACTGCTCTTCAACTTCTACTTCTAACAGAAATACCAAATGGATTACCTAGCCATCTCCGCCACCGAGGCCACCGCCGAATTCCTAAGCAAAGGCGGCGTCTTCGTTTACCCGCTCATACTCTGCTCCATCGCCGGCCTCACCGCCATCGGCTTTAAAATCATGTCGCTCGCCCGCTCCCGCACCGTCCCGGCCGGTCTTTCCAGCGGGATGGAAAAAATCAACTCGGGTGATTCGGATGCCGTCGTGGGACAATTGAAACACGGAGGCAGTTCCCTCGCCCGCCTCGGCTCCATCGCCCTGAACCACCACGGCAAGTCCGCCCCGGAAATCAGTCTCGTGGTGGAAGCCGCAGCCCGCGAGGAAGTCATCAAAATGCATTCCGGAATAGGCGTGCTCGATGTCGTCATCACCGTCGCCCCCCTGCTCGGCCTGCTCGGAACCGCCTCCGGCCTCGTCACCATCTTCGCAGGACTGGGGGAAACCACAGACCACCTCGCCATCGCACGCGGTATCGCGGAGGCACTGAACACCACCATCTTCGGCCTCGCCATCGCCGTGCCCTGTGTCATCGCCCATAGCTATTTCACCCGCCGCATCGAGCGACTCACCGCCAGGATGGAATCCGTCATGACAGGTTTCGTCTCCGCCTGCGCCAAGAACTCCACGCCATCCGTCTGAATGGAATTCCACCGCGTCCAGAGAAACCGCGCCAGGTGCCGATCGTCCCCATGATCGATATCCTGTTCATCCTGCTCGTCTTCTTCATTGTCTCCACCACGTTTAAAAAACCAAGGGAAGTCCTCCGGATCGAGCTCCCCACCATCAGGGAAATCCCCTCGGACACCGTCACCGACACCCGCTCCGTCATCGCCGTAGATGCCGTAGGCAACATCACCTTGGACGCCCTCTCCATCCCCGAAGGCCTCCTCGGCACCTACCTCGGAGCCTTCCAAAAACAAAACCCCGGCCGCAAGCTGGAACTCGAAGCCGACCGCCGCGTCCCCCTCGAATGCCTCCTGGAAATCTGGGACGCCCTCGGAAAAGCGGGTATTTCCATCAAAGAAGTCCCCGCAAGAATCAAGCTGGGGGAGTAGCTCTAGGCAAGAGACTTTCAGAACTGTGGCTCACCGGTAAAGAATCAGAGTTGATTGAACAGCACCATATCGTATGTTTCATCCATGAATTGGTCGGAATGTGATGCCGTTGAGCAAAATCCTCTAAAAATGAGCGGTGCCTGGGTGTTCCGTGATACTAGACTTCCCGTAGCCACGTTTTTCGAAAACCTGAATGATGGAGCCACCATTGACGACTTTCTCGAATGGTTTCCCGGAGTCACCCGGCAGCAGCTTGAAGATGTCCTCGCTTTCACTGCGTCCTCCCTTGAAGGCCGCGCGGCATGAGGATCCTTTTTGATCAAGGAACCCCGGTTCCTTTACGCCGCCACCTTCATCCGCACAATGTGGATACTGCTGCGGAACTCGGTTGGTCAAAACTGGAGAATGGAGATCTCATCCTCGCTGCGGAGGAGCTTTGCTATGACATTCTTGTCACCACGGATCAGAATCTCCGCTACCAGCAAAATTTGAAGAATCGAAAAATTGGCATCGTTGTGCTTCTGACGCCTTCCTGGCCGAAATTATCGGCCAGAGTGGATGAAGTGGTCGATTGTATTTTAAAAGCGGGTCGAGAAAGCTTCCTGGAGATCTGAATCATAGAGAGCCGCCTACAGGCACGGCTCTCCATGATTTCCCCAAAATTTCACACAGGCATCATCAAACCTTCACGCTTCACCTGCACGCTTCGGGGGTGATAAAGACGACACTACCGACCACGCTGGCCCTCGCATTTGCGACCGGGTTCCTTTCCGCCGCCAATCCCGATACCGAGCCGCTTTCCCCGTATTTCCAGATCCACGGGGAACGGAAGACGGATGTGTTTCCGTTGAAAGCAACGCATGCGGAGGTCGGGATCTCGGGAACGATCGCCCAAGTCACCCTGACCCAGACCTACACAAACGACGGGGAGAACCCAATCGACGCGACTTACATTTTTCCCGCATCTACTGGATCCGCAGTAAATGGAATGACGATGACCATTGGCGAGCGGGTGCTGACGGCGAAGATTGATACCAAGGAAAAAGCCCGGAAGACTTTCGAGAAAGCGAAACGTGAAAACAAATCCGCCAGCCTTCTCAGCCAGAAGCGCCCGAATGTTTTCCAGATGGAAGTCGCCCGCATCATGCCGGGGGACGAGGTGAAACTGACGTTACGCTACAGCGAGCTACTCGTCCCGACGGCCGGGGTGTATGAGTTCGTGATCCCGACCGCCATAGGCCCGCGCTACACCGGCGGCGGGAAAGCCGAGGATTTCACAAAGAATCCTTTTCTTGGAAAAGGTGAGAAAACGCTAGCCACATTTTCCGTCGATCTAGCTTTGGGAACACCCCTTCCACTGCAATCGCTGGCCTGCACTTCGCACGAGGTAGTCATCGACTTCCAAGCGAAAGACCGCGCCACCCTGAAGCTCCCGGCCACCGCACCGGACAAGGATTTCATCGTCCGCTACAGGCTTTCCCAGGATAAAATCGCTTCCGGTCTGCTGCTACACGAGGGCAAAGAGGAGAATTTCTTCGTCCTCCAGGTGGAGCCTCCGGCGAAAGTCCACGAACACGATATCCCGACCCGCGACTACGTTTTCCTCATCGATGTCTCCGGCTCCATGAACGGCTTCCCCATCAATCTGGCGAAGAAACTTTTCCGCGACCTCATCGGAAACCTCCGCCCCACGGATACGTTCAATATCGTCCTCTTCGCAGGTGCCAGCGAGGTGCTTTCCGAAAAACCCCTGAACGCAACCGAAGGAAATCTAGAAAAGGCCATCTCACTTCTCTCCCGCCGGAACGGAGGCGGCGGCACCGAGTTGATGGCGGGCATGCAGACGGCTCTCGCATTGCCCACGGACAAGGATGTTTCCCGCTCGCTCGTCCTGATTACGGATGGATTCATCAGCGCGGAATCCAATGTGTTCGAGCTAATTCGAAACGGCGCAAACGGAACGAATGTCTTCCCTCTCGGAGTCGGCAGCAGCGTGAACCGCCACCTTATCGACGGGCTGGCACACATCGCCGGGAACGACAGTTTTGTTGTCACGCACTCGGGTGAGACGAAAGATGCGGTGGAGCGTTTCCGAGCAGCAATCTCCAGCCCGGTGCTGACCGGAATCACGGTGACAGGCAATGGTTTCAAAACAACCGAACTCCAGCCACGCAAGCTTCCCGATCTCTTCGCGAACCGCCCGCTGTCCCTGATTGGAAAATGGGAGGGCGAACCGACCGGGACGATCACGCTTTCCGGGATCACCGGTGAGGGGAAAACATATAAGAAAACCTTCCAAGTTTCCGAGGCTGCAAAGGACATGGAAAACCCCTCGCTCCCCAACCTGTGGGCAAGGGAAACGGTGCGCAGCCTCGCGGACTACGCGGAGCTGACCGGAAAGCCGGAGATCATCGAGGAGGTGACACAGGTCGGGCTGAAATACGAGCTGCTCACGCCCTACACCTCCTTCGTGGCGGTGGATGACGTGCCGCGCGAGACCGCGAAAGAAGCTGTTGCGGTGAAGCAGGCATTGCCCATTCCCTCCGGCGTGGGAAGCAGGGCCGTCGGAGGAAGCGTCCCGGAACCGGACACGTTTCTAATGATAGCCCTCGTCCTCATCGCCACCTCGCTGCTCCGCATCAGGTGAAACCTCCGTCTTGTGAAACGCGGTGTGGAAAAGAGTCGAAGACCTGTGACTGTCGGCAGCCTGCTGCCGCTTTCCGTTAGACAGCCTGCTGTCAACGGCGGAGGAACGGGAGAGATCAAGCCCGGCCGTGCCGATGCCGCTGGCTCGCAGCAGGCTGCATTGCCAAAAGCGGCAGCAGGCTGCCGACAGTCAGCGGTGCCTGCGGCACTTGCAGCCGTCGCCCTCCTACTGGCGGCGATCCCGACCATACGCTGGTACATCCTGCGCTTACAGGACGGTGGGGATGAACTCGCGGGGCTGGTTCCCCTGGCAGCGGCAATCTGGTTCTCAGTCCGTGATCGAAAAGCGTTGGGGCTGGCTTCGCGTGGTGTTTGGGCAGGTGCTTTCCTCCTGCTCTTGCAAGCGGCCGCCTTTCCCCTCCTCCCGGCAATGATACGCGCCCTTCTGATGATCGGTGCGGTTGCTTCCGTTTCGGGGATTTGGAAAAAACCGGGGATCGTTTGCCTTCTCGTTCTGGCGCTTCCGTGGACGGCTTCACTGGACTTTTTTCTGGGCTATCCGCTACGCCTGCTGACCTCTGTAAATGCGGAAATGCTCTTGGGATTCGCGGGAATGGATGTGACCCGTGCGGGTGTGCAATTGCTTCACGAAGGGCGCGTGGTCGGGGTGGATGCGGCGTGCAGCGGATTGAACATGCTATGGAGCACGGGTCTGCTGACCGCATTGCTTGCGGCGGTATTTTCGCTGGGATGGAGGAGCCTAATTCCGCTGGGAATGGCTGCTCTGGTTCTCGCCCTTGCGGGAAACAGCCTCCGCGCGACGATTCTGTTTTTCCCCGAAGCGGGTCTCGTAAAAATGCCACACCTCCTCCATCCGGGAATCGGGATCGCCATCGCCGGAGGAAGCTTTCTCCTCCTCATGAAACTCGCGCGAAAACTCTCCGCGCACGGGGCGCCGCCTTCAGGCGGCGTGTGCAAAGCACATGCTCTTCCAGCATTGGCCGGTGCCTCCATACTCGTTTTTGTCACCTCTCTCTTTTTCAAAAACGAACCCAACCAAACCCCGGAACAACCCCCACTCCTCACCCACTACCAAGGCGCACCCCTCACCCGAGTCCCGCTCACTATTTCCGAGAAAAACTTCTACGGAAACTTCCCCGGCTCCATCGCGGTTTACGAGGCGGCGGATTTCAAGCTCATCGTCCGAAAGGTAAACCGCGCAACCCGCAAGCTCCACCCCGCATCCCATTGTCTGCGGTCGGAGGGATTCCGCATCGGAAAGAAAACGGTGGAGGGTGAATGGCTTGCGTATCCGGCCACACGGGGCGGTAATTCGTTTCTCGTAAAGGAACACATCTCCTGCCGCGCAACGGAACAAACCTGGCCGGAAATTTCCGCCTGGTTCTGGCACGCGTTCCTACACCCCGGAGACGGCCCGTGGGAGGCGGTGACAGTGATCCAGAGGGGAAATCACGGAGTGGCGTTTTGATTGGCTTTGCACAGTCCCGTGTATTATCCTGAGTCCATGAACGTGGCAGAAATTCAGAGAAGTGCGCTCGAACTTCCAGAGGATCAAAGGGCTTCCCTGATCGCCAATCTAATCGGATCGCTTCCAGCGGTACTATCCGATGCCGATGATGGTTCCGAAGAGGCCCGCCGGAGGATTGATGAAATGAAACGCGATCCATCGGCACGTAGAACCTGGGAGGAAATCAAGGCGGAACTCGGGCGGTAAATGCCAAGCGTCACCTATCATCGGCTTCTTAACCGAGATCTGCGTTCGGCTCTCGATTATTACGAAAGGGAAGGAGGTACGCTTCTCGCCGACCGCTTCTTTGCCGAGGTTGAAGAAACGATCAAATCGGTCGAAAATTTCCCGGAACGCAATCATTTCTCTGATGGGGGACTGCGGAGAGCATCATTGGATTCGTTTCCCTACCACTTTCTCTACGAGATTGATTCGATTGGCGTTTGAATAGCCGTGCTGCGACATAACCGCCGCCATCCGGGATTCGGATTGCGGCGACACAAGCGCTCTAAGCCCTGAGTCGATTATTTCCTCAATTTATCCCCACAACCACAGCCCTGCCCGCAACCGGATTTGCTTTTCGGGCAAGTGAGGCGGTAGGTGAAGACGGCGAGGGTGCCGAGGACGCAGGTGAGGGCGGTGATGCTTTGCCAATCCATTTGGAAACTTTAAACCTTAAACTTTAAATCTCAAGGAAGAGGAAGCTCATACGAATCCGAGAAGCTTTCCGCCTTGGAAGACGAGGAGGGAGGCGGCGTAGGCGAAGCCTGTCATGAAGACGAACTGGCCGATGGCCCATTTCCAGGATCCTGCCTCGCGGGCTACTACGGCCGTAGTAGGTAGGCACTGGAGGGCGTAGATGAAGAAGACGAGGAGGGAGACTAGGGAAAGCGGGGTGAACAGCGGGCTGCCGTCCGGCCACTTCGCGGCCTGGATTTTGTCGCGGAGGAGATCGCGGGTTTCCACGTCGTCATCGGTTTCCTCGACGCTGAAAATGACTGCGAGGGAGGAGACGAAAACCTCGCGGGCGGCGAAGGAGGTGAGGATGGCGGTTCCCGCGCGGCCATCGAAGCCGAGGGGTTTTACGACAGGCTCGATGAACTCGCCGATGCGGCCCATGGCGCTGTATTCGAGGGCCGCGCCGGGATCTTCGGAGTCGGTTTTCGGGTAGGTGGCGAGCGCCCAGAGGAGGATGGAGAGACCCAGGATGATGGTTCCTGCTTTCCTGACAAATGCCCATGCCCGGTCGATAACGTGGCGGAAAATGTAGCCCCACTGCGGTGCGCGGTAGGAGGGAAGCTCCAACATGAAATGGTTTGCGGTTTTATCGGGTCCCAGTTTCCCGCGAAGGATGCGGGCGGTGACGAAGGCGGTGAGGGTGCCGAGCGCGTAGATGGCGAAGAGGATGAGCGCCTGTTTCCATGTGCCCTCGCTCTCGTGGAGCAGCAGCGGGATGATGAGGAAATAAACGGGCAGGCGGGCGGAGCAGCTCATCCACGGGGCTACGAAAATAGTGACGAGTCGCTCCTTTGCGGAATCGATGGTGCGGGTGGCCATCACGCCGGGGATGGCGCAGGCGTAGGAGCTGAAAAGAGGTAGGAAAGCTTTTCCGCTAAGACCGGCCTTTGCCATGACCCCGTCCATGAGGAAGGCGGCGCGGGACATATAGCCGGAGCTTTCCAGCAGACCGATGAAAAGGAAGAGCAGGACGATCTGCGGTAGGAAAATGATGACCCCGCCGACGCCGGCTATGACGCCATCGACAATGAGGGAACGGAAATCGCCTTCCGGCATAAGGCTTTCAACCCATCCGGCAAAGGCTCCTGTTGCTCCGTCAATCAGATCCATGGGAATGGAGGCGAAGGAGAAAATGGCCCAGAAAACCGCGAACATGACGGCGAGGAAAAATACCCAGCCGAGGAAGGGATGGAGCAGGACGGAATCGAGTTTGTCGGAAAGGGTGCGCTGGTGGGAATCCGGACGGCGGGCGGCGAGTTCGCAGAGATCCGCGATAAAATCCCGGCGCAGTTTCTCCACATCCGCATCGTCTTCCCCGGCCAGCCAGGAGGCTTCGGAAGGTGGCGGGAAGGGATGGCGGAGGGCTTGTTTCAGCTCGATGATCCCCTTGGAGGCGTTCGCCTGCATGGGGACGACGGGGATGCCGAGTTCCTCGGAAATTTTCGCGGGATCCAGGCGGAGGCCGGTTTTTTCCGCGATATCGACCATGTTGAGCGCGAGCACACAGGGGTGGCCGAGTTCGATGACCTGGAGGACGAGCTGGAGGTGTCGCTCAAGATTTGAGGCATCCACAACGCAGACGACGAGATCAGGTTTCGCAGTGCCTTCAAGTTTCCCGGTGAGGGCGTCGAGGGCGACTTTTTCATCCGGGGAATTTGCGCGTAGCGAGTAGCAGCCGGGGAGGTCGAGGACTTTGAGTTTCGTTCCGGCGGTGGTGTAGGCCTCGCCGGTCTTTACCTCCACGGTGACACCGGCGAAGTTTCCCACGCGCTGGTTTTTTCCTGTGAGGGCATTGAAAAGGGTGGATTTGCCGGAGTTCGGATTTCCGATCAGGGCAACCGTCGATGGGGCGTCGGACGCGGTGGACATCAGGCAGTTTCGGGAGAAAAAATCTAGCGGAGGGGAGAGACGAGGACTTGCTCGGCGAGATCGCGGCTGATGGCCATTCGGGCACCACAGAGGGAGCAGACGAGGTTGCGACCGTTGGAGAGCTTGCGCAGTTGCATCTGTTCGCAGAAGCCGAGATCCCGGAGGCGGTCGCATGCGGGCCGGTGAGACCACTGATGCGGACGTCACAATTCAGCCCCACTTCGTTCAAAGTGATGGCACGTTCCGCCGGGCGGGTTGGTGCTTGGGCTGCTGTCATCGGAGAAAAGGTAGCTAATTGAGATTGGTTTGCAATAGCTAATGGGAGAAATCTTAAAAATTTTACTTCCTGCGCACTCCCGGTCTTTCAGAACCTGTCTGGAATCCGGATTTGTGAAACGTAACGCCGGAAAAAGTCGAAGACATGTGACTATCGGCAGCCTGCTGAGAGCCGACGGCGTCGGCACGCACCGGCCGATGAAACCCCATCCTCCGCCGTGAACCGCCCCCCTTTTTTCCCGTTCTGTTTCCGTTTCTGTTCGTCGGTATCTGGGTTGCCTACAAATGTCCTTTGAGATCGGTAATCCGGCCATTACGCGGATGGCCGTTTCCAATGAACTCTTCGAACGTTTTTCCGGAAATCTCGAATAATTTTTAAGGGATGCCCTGCATTCTTTGCGGGGGATTGATCATTTTTCCTGTTGCTGGAATCCGGTAAAAAGGCGTTGGATCACCCGTAGTTGATTGGTTTTCCTTTGATTTCTAACGGTTTACAAAGGTTGTGTGACGTTTTCGCCGCTCTTTTCCATTGGCACGTCCCATGCTGAAATGTAGTTTTGAAAACGTCCGGCAGCGGACGTCCACTCCAACTTATTTAAATTATGAGATTAAACAAAGCATCATTGGCCATCGCAGGTCTGTCTATTTTGACCGTTGTGCATTCACAGGGTGCAACGATCGCGGCCTTTCAATTTCCCGCCACCAATTCAGTGGTCGCAACAACTAGCGGAGACAACTTGACGATAGGGGACTTCAGTCTCAGTTCGGGGGGTGTTCAAACCAATATTACCACGGGTAACTATTTCCCAAACGAGCCATATGTTCAAGGGTCGGGCAGCTGGAATTCAGCAACCCAAACAGGGGCAAAAAACTTTTTTTTCACTATTACTGCATCGCCTGGTGTAACATTTACCATCGAAAACGTCTCGTTTAACGCCTACGCAACTGGGACGGGACCAACGGCGTTCGGCCTTGCCGTCGGCACAACTAATATTACAAGCGTAGATGCGCCGGATCAGTCTTTGGTAGCTTTCAACTCGCCGGTCACCGGTCAGAGCAACCTATCCTCAGCAACAATCAGATTTCAAGGCTGGGACAATGGATCAAGGGTCACGAATGGAAATGGTGATTTCAGAATTGATGATATCCTTGTCACGGGTACGATCATTCCCGAACCCTCTACCACCCTTCTCGGCGCACTTGGAGCACTCGCACTCCTCCGCCGCCGCCGTTAGGCTCCGATTGATTTTCCAAGACCGGCTTTCCCTCACAGGATCGCCGGTCTCTTTTTATGGCGGCGGATTGCATCCGCCATGCCTTCGGATGTGCTTGGCCTGGCGGATACAATCCGCCGCCACGTGTTCCGGATTGAACTCCAGACGAAAAAGGTTTCCCCTAAGCCCGTGAAGCGGAAAAATTCTGGTGAGAGAAGCCACGGGGACAAGAACCGGCAGGCCCGGGAAAACCGTCATGTGAAACCGGCGGAGGAGAAGTTCACTCCATCGCTGGATGAGGGGGATCTGATGCGCATTGTTTCGGAAACGGAAGTGCCGTTTATCCTGATCCTGGACTGCGTGCAGGATCCGCACAATCTCGGGGCCATCCTGCGCACGGCGGACGGCGCGGGCGTGCACGCGGTTGTCGCGCCGAAGGACAAGGCGGTGGGTATTACTGAAACAGTGCGGCGGGTTTCCGTGGGCGCCGCAGACTACGTGCCTTTCGTGCAGGTGACGAATCTTGCGAGGACGATGGAGCAGCTCAAGGAAGCGGGGCTGTGGTTCGTGGGGACATCGGATCGGGCGGAGAAGACGCTTTACGAGCTGGATCTCAAAGGGCCGCTGGCACTGGTGCTGGGCGCGGAGGAAAAGGGAATGCGCCGCCTTACCGAAGAGAACTGCGATTTCCTGGCGAAGCTGCCAATGGCCGGAAAAGTGGAGTGCCTGAACGTCTCCGTAGCGACGGGGGTCTGCCTGTTCGAGGCGGTGCGGCAGCGGAAGGTGGAGGGATGATGCGGCTGCCTGTCAGGATTTTTTCCGATCTGCACCTGGGGCACAAGGCATCGCGGATTTCGGATGTGGAAAGCCTCCGCCCGCTTTTTAAAGGGGCGGGAACGGTGGTATTCAACGGGGATACCTGGGAGGAGCTGGCCGGGCCGTGGCGGGAAAAATCACTGGCGATGCTAGGGGAACTGAAACGCATCCTCTCGGAGGAAAACTGCGATGTGGTTTTCATAAGGGGGAACCACGATCCCGGCTGGGAGGGGAAGGGTTGGCTGGAGCTGGCGGAGGGGAAGATCGCAATCATGCATGGAGATGCGCTGTTGCGGGACTCGTCCCCCTGGAAGCGGGAAATTCTTTCCGGCCAGGATTCCGTCGAAGAAATCTGGAGGGGCTTTCCCGATGCGGATACCTCGTTGGAGAGCCGGCTGGCCGTTGCCAGGGAAATCGCCGGGCGGCTTTCATCGCTGTCCCACCCGGAGCAAAGGAGTTTGTTTTCGAGGATCCTGGATGCCGCATTTCCACCAAGGCGGGCGCTGGCGATGTTGAAAGCGTGGGTCTGCCAGTGGGACTGCGGGGCAAGGTTTTGCGAAACGTATTTCCCGAAAGCAGGGATACTCGTCATCGGCCATTTCCATTTCCGTGGCGTATGGAACGTGCGTGGCAGGACGGTGGTGAACCTCGGCTCGTTCGTCTTGCCCGGCAGGGCGAAATGGGCGGAGTGGGACGGAAAACTTTTCTCCACGGGGGATGTCCGGGAATCGGCGGAAGGATGCTCGGTGGGCGACCGAGAACACCTGCTCAAACTATTTTAGAGGAAACGGAATTAAGGACTTGCTTATTATTTGATCTTCTTTTTAATCGACCCTAAAATTTTAAAGTCGCTTTTGTTTTGGAACGTGATACTTTCGTCTCGTTATGGCAACAACCACAAAGCGAACCCGGTTTTCCCGGCGACTTCCAGACCACGTGACCGATGAACTCTGCAACGTTCTTTCTGAAAAGAAAGTGTTCGGATTCAACGATCTTTTTGAAAGAGTATTCGAAAACCTGAAACAGCGCAATGCCGTGAGCGGGGGTGAAGAAATGCTTCGCCTGCGTTCTTACGAGAAATTGCAAAATCTGGTGAACCGAGGCCTCGTCGAAAAAATGGGCAAGGAATACAAGGGCAATGCCCGGGTTCACGAAGCATCAAGCGCCTATGCAGCAGCCCAGGAAGCGGCCGCTGCTGAAGCAGAAGCCTGATCTTCACATACATTTCCTGACAAAACCCGTGTCTGAACAAGACACGGGTTTTTTTGTGGGGTTGTGGGGGCGATCTTCGGTCGCCCGTTCTTTCTTCCATCGCCCCCCCAACTTTTCAAATGCGACAGGGCGACCGAAGATCGCCCCCACGGTCTCCTGGTAATTTTTTCCTACCCAAGTGCGGGGCCAGACTCTACGAAGCGGTAGCGAATTCCCCTTCTTCCCATATGCCAGAAAACTACCTTCCCGTCCTCCTGCAGGTGATCATCGCGATCGGTTTTGCCGTCACGACCCTTGCCCTCAGCGTCGTCTTCGGCCGCTCCGCCAAGCGCAACGCCACCAAGGACACGGCCTACGAGTGCGGCATGCTCCCTATTGGCGAGGGCTCCCCGCGTTTCTCCGTGAAATTCTACCTGGTGGCGATGCTCTTCGTCATCTTCGATATCGAGGTGGTCTTCATGTATCCGTGGGCAGTCCAGTTCCGCGATCTCACCGCACAGCACGGCCCTACCGCCCTCGCCAGCATGGCGGGCTTCGCCGGCATCCTCGCAATCGCTTACATATACGCGCTGAAAAAAGGTGCGCTCAATTGGAAGAGCTGACCGCCCGTCCCCCTCTTCCCTCCCCGGCCATGGTTCACCACGTAATCTATTTCCAACTCAACGAGACCACCGATGACGCGGTGCTTCAGGAGATGGTTCGCGCCAGCCGGACATGGCTTTTGAAAATCCCGGAAGTCCTGGCAGTCCGCTCCGGGCGCAACCTTGATCCGGAATCCCAATGGCAGTTTTACTACTCCATCGAGGTGGATTCCCGGGAGAAACTCAAAATGGTGAAGGACGATCCCAACCATCTTAAATTCATCGAGAAATACATCAAGCCACACACACTCAACCGGTTCGGAATGGATTTCGAACTGGATCCGTCCCGTGAGTTGAAATACTCGTGAGGATGAACTGAAGTCAGACGGGGACGCGTAAATTGGTACGATCCGCGCTTGAAACAAATCCCGGTAACGGACAAGTTCCGCACCCGGCAACCACCGCCACCCAAGAGAAATGGCCTCACCGATCCAGATACCAGACAACGCACCCTTTACCCCTGAGCAACGCCTGTGGCTCAGCGACTTTATCGGAACCATGCTTTCCCAGGCAGCGGGTGCCCCGGCACCCGCAGGCCCCGCCGTACCCGTGACCGTTCTTTTCGGTTCCCAGACCGGCACCGCCGAGGGACTGGCCAAGAAACTGGTGAAAACTTTCAAGAAAGGGAATTTCGAGCCGAACATGCAGGACATGGCCACCTACGACAGGGAGCGCCTGCCCAAGGAAAAAAACCTTCTCGTCATCACCTCCACCTACGGCGATGGCGAGCCGCCCGATTCCGCCCTGGAACTCCATACCTGGCTGATGAGCGATGCGCCGCCGAGCCTGGCCGGAGTGAATTTCTCCGTCCTTTCCCTTGGCGATAGCTCCTACCCGGATTTCTGCCAATGCGGCACGGAATTCGACGCGCGTCTGGAAGCGCTCGGAGCGAACCGCATCTACCCGCGCGTGGATGTCGATGTCGATCCTGACGAGCCGTATGCGGAATGGTCAAAGGGCATCATCGCCCTGCTCGCGCCTGAAGGCCCCGCCGTCCAATCCAATGGTTCTGCAGCAGATGAGTTCGAGGAAACAGGTTACTCCAAAAAGCATCCTTTCCCGTCCACCGTCCTCAAAAACTACAATCTCAACGGGCCAGGCGTAAAACAGACCAACCACATCGAGATCTCCCTGGAAGGATCCGATCTCACCTACGAAGTGGGCGATGCCCTTGGCGTTTACCCGGAAAATCCCGAAAGCGTGGTCGATGAAATCATCGCCGCCCTTCCGTTCCGGGCTGGCGATGTCCCCACTTCCACCGGTGAGGAAGTCCCCCTCCGCGAGGCGCTGATCAAGCATTACGATATCGGGAACATCAACAAATCCCTCATCCAGAAATGGCAGGAGCGCAGCGGGTCGCCCTATCTCCGCTCACTCGTCGAGGCGGATGAAAGGCAGGGCTGGGAGGATTTCTGCTGGGGCCGCGATCTCATCGATCTCGTGCTGAACTTCCCTGCGGATTTCACCGACGGGGAGGATTTCGTTTCCGTTCTGAAAAAGCTCCAGCCGCGCCTGTATTCCATCGCCTCCAGCCCGAAAGCGCATCCTGGCGAAGTCCATCTCTGCGTGGGCATCGTCCGCTATGACACCCATGGCAGGAAACGCGGCGGCATCTGCTCCACCTTCCTTTCCGACAGGCTCAGGGACGATACCAAGCCCGGCGTCTATCTCCACCACAACAACGCCTTCCGCCTCCCCGCCGATGGCAATGTCCCCGTGATCATGGTCGGCCCGGGAACCGGTATCGCCCCGTTCCGGGCGTTCCTCGAAGAGCGCAAGGCAACCGAAGCCAAGGGTAGGAACTGGCTCTTCTTCGGCAATCCCTACAAGAAAAGCGATTTCCTTTACGAGGATGAGATGGATGCCTACGTCGCAGACGGAACACTCACCCGCGCTGATCTCGCTTGGTCCCGAGACCAGAAGGAAAAAATCTACGTCCAGAACCTCATGCTCAACGAAGGTGCGGAACTGTGGAAATGGTTCCAGGAAGGTGCCGCCTTTTACGTCTGCGGGGATGCCTCACGCATGGCCAAGGACGTGGATGCAGCACTCCACACCATCGCCCAAGAGCACGGCGGGCTGTCCGAAGAAGAAGCGGCGGAATTCGTCTCGCAGATGAAGAAAGACAAGCGCTACCTCAGGGACGTTTACTGATCTTGGAAATATCCCCACCGCTTCTGGCGGCCAGTGGAAAATCTCTTCAAGCGGGTGGAGACCCCAACTCGGACTCAAGGTGCGAGGCGCACCTTCTCCTTTCTATGCACTAGCAGTTTGCTAGCGAAATCTCAACCTATCATCTCCCCATACGCCTCCGGCGTGAGGAGGCTTGGGAGTTGGTCGGGCTTGCTGATTTTCAGTTTGAAAAGCCAGCCTTCGCCGTAGGGGGCGGTGTTGACCAGGGAGGGGTCACCTTCGACGGCGGGGTTGATCTCAATGACCTCACCGGAGAGCGGGGAGTAGATATCGGAAGCTGCTTTTACGGACTCTACCACCGCGGTGGGGTCACCGGCATCGACGGTTTTTCCCACTGGCGGAAGTTCTACGAAAACTACATCGGTGAGCTCCGCTTGGGCGTGGTCTGAGATGCCGCAGATTACGGTATCGCCTTCCACACGAATCCATTCGTGGGAGGGGCTATAGAAAAGGTCGGATGGGATCTCGGAAGCGCTCATGATGGGAATTTGTGTTCTATTTCGATTTTTTAAGAAAGGGTTTTTTCACGGTGACGGCTTTGAACCGCCTGCCGCGGACGTCGATGGAAAGTTCGGTGCCGGGTTTTGAGAAGGCGGCGGGGAGGTAGGCCATGGCGATTCCATCTTTGAGTGTGGGGGAGAGGACTCCGCTGGAAAGTTCGGCTATGGTTTCGCCTTCGGCATTGAGAACCGGGTAGTGCGGGCGGGGTGGCGGGCCTTTTTCGGTGAGCCTGATGGCGGTCAGTCTGGTTTCCGGGCCGTTTTCTTTTTGAGCTACGAGTATGTCTTTTCCGATGAAGTTTTCTTTGGAGAGATCGCAGAAAAATCCGAGTCCGGCTTCGATGGGTGAGTGCTTGGGGGAGAGGTCGTTGCCGTTGAGCGGGTAGCACATTTCCAGGCGGAGGGTATCGCGTGCGCCGAGTCCGCACGGGGTGGCTCCGGCGGCGATGAATTTCTCGAAGAAGGCGATTCCTTCTCCAGCAGGGCAGAAGAATTCGTAGCCGTCCTCCCCGGTGTAGCCGGTGCGGCAAAGGATTTCCCCGGAGGCGGTTTTGGAAATCCCGTTGCGTGGAGGGAGTTCCTCGGTGGGGAAAAGTTTCCGGAAAATTTCCTGTGAATCGGGGCCCTGGATGGCGATGCCCGCCCATGCATCGGATTCGTTGCGGAGGGTGACTCCGGCGACGAGGTGTTTCTCCATCCATGCGACATCCTCGGGGATCATGGAGGCGTTGACGACGAGGAGAGTCTCATTTTCAGAAATGCGGTAGGCGATGAGATCGTCGATGACACCGCCCTTTTCGTTGAGCATGAGGGTGTACTGGCCTTGGCCGGGGGCGAGCCTGGAGAGGTTGTTGGTGAGGATGGAATCCAGCCAGGCTATGTGGTTTTCCCCGCTGACAAAGACCTGCCCCATGTGGGAAATATCGAAGGCTCCGGCCTTTTCACGGACAGCGGCATGCTCGGTGAGGATGGAGGAATATTGGACGGGCATGGCCCAGCCGCCGAAGGGAATAAGCTTCGCGCCGAGGGCGATGTGGGCTTCTTCAAGCGGGGAGTGGAGGACGTTTTCAGACACGGGGGAAAGATTCGGGAAGAAATACGCAGGACGCAAGGCTCCAGGACACAAGATTTTCAGCTTTTCAGCATTTACCCCCACCCCCATGTGCGTGAGGCTTCGCGCGGATGGAATTTCTGAACAAATGGGAGAGGAAGCTGGGCTGGATGTCGTTTCCCGGGCTGCTGAGATATTATGCGCTATTCCATGTGCTGGTGTTTCTGCTTCAGATCGTGAATCCCGGCATGGACATCGGGACGATTCTGGTTTTCGACAAAGCGAGGATCATGCAGGGGGAGGTGTGGAGGTTGGTGACTTTCCTGTTCGCGGACAGCGGCTTTGGAGGGCTGAGTGCCTTCGGGGTGTTGTTTTTGTTTTTCATGGTGATGATCGCTTTCCTCATGAGCGATGCACTTGAAGGTGCCTGGGGGGTATTCCGGACTACGCTGTTCTACTATGCCGGCTTCGTAGGGTTGTTGGCAGCAAATTTCCTATATGAAAGCCCCATGGATGGCAGCGGGCTGTTTCTATACACCTCCGCGTTTTTTGCGTTCGCCACGCTGTTCCCCAAGCATGAGTTCCTTTTGTTTCTGGTGATCCCCGTGCAGGTGCGTTGGTTGGCGATGCTTGCAGGGATCGGCCTGGTGGTTTTCCTCTTCTCCAACCCTTCTTACGCGGTTTTTGTGTTTCTCGGGTTTGCCAATTACCTTTTTTGGGCCGGGATCCCTGCCATGCGGGGGCAGGCGCGCATGGCAGGATCAGCCTCCCGGAAACGGAAATTCGAAAGGGCAAAAATGAGCGACGAAGAATCATTCCACCGCTGCAAAAAGTGCGGTAGAACGGAGGTTTCCGATCCGGATCTGGAGTTCCGCATATCCGGGGACGGGGACGAATATTGCGAAGAACATTTGGAAACGTGAAATTTTTCTTTATAGCCGCCGTTTGATGTCCACATTTCCTTCTCATGATGAAATATATCGGTATCGCGGTTCTCGTGCTCCTCGTCGCGGGGAGCTGGTTTATGTTTTACCAGTCGGGCAACGGGGCGAAGGAAACCGAGGCTGAGATCGAGAGGCTCTACAATCTGGGCGATCCCGAAGAGAAAGTGCCGGAGCTGAAAACGGAGCTGAACACGATGGAAGGCCAGCGGACTTTCAATGGCATCCTGCTCTCGTTCCTAAGCGCCGGCCTGGTCGGCATCGTTTTCGTGACATGGCTGCTGCCGATTTTCGCCCACAAACTGACCCATGCGGTCTATGACAGCAGCGAGGAAGTCGAGGCGGATCCGTTCCACGATGCGCGGGTGATGATGGCACAGGGCGAGTGGGACGGGGCGATAGAATCGTTCAGGATCGCCGCCGGGCAGGATCCGATGAACCGGATGCCGTGGGTGGAGATCGCCAAGATCCAGAAGACCAACCAGGAGGACCCGGCGGCTGCCGTGGCCACTCTCCGCGAGGCGATCGAGGGACAGGAGTGGGAACAGAACGACGCTGCTTTCCTGATGTTCCGGCTTGCGGAAATATATGATGATGACATTGGCGACCGTGATTCCGCTGCGGCGATCCTGAGCCAGGTGATGGAGCAATTCCCCGAGACCCGCCACTCCGCGAACGCCAGGAGCAAGCTCCACGAGTGGGGAGTCGCCTAGTGCGGAAAATGACCGCAGGACTCAGGCGGTTTTGGGTGAAACGGCCGCTGTTCGTTCTGGCGGCCGGGCTGGTGGCAACGGCTGCGGTGGAGAGCCGCTGGCCTGGATTTTCCTGGGTGGCTGCATCTGCGCTTTCGGTATTGGCGGGGATTTCCGGAGGCTGGAAAGCGGCTCTTTCCGCAGGGATTCTGGCATTTCTACTCGTGGCGGGAACCCGCTGGCACGATGGGATACAGGCGGAGGACGAAGCGCGGTTCGCTGCGCTGGGAATCGGGAAAATCGAGGCACGGCTGACGGAAGATGCCGATGGTGGAGAGGGTGTTTGGTCGGGCGTTGCGGAGATTCACGGCGATGAAACGGATGGCAAAAAGGTGAACTGGATAGGCTCCGGCGAGCCACCGCCCGCCGGGACGGAACTGCGGGCCAGCGGAGTTTTCGGGCAACTGGAGTCCGAGCGGAATCCTGGAACCATGGACAGGAGCGAGCGCCTCAGGAACCTGGGCGTGGTGGCCACTTTCCGCGCCAGCGAAATGCGCTCCGAGCAATGGATAGGCCCGGTTTCCCGGCGGGCGACAGCTTTCAAGAAAAGTTTCCGGGAAGGGATCGTAGCCGGGCTGGATGAAAACGGGGTGGAGGCGAAGACGATACGCGCCGTCGTCCTCGGGGAGCGTGCGCGGGATTCCCTGGAGCTGGTGGAAAGCTTCCGTGAGAGCGGGACTCTGCATGTCTTCACCGTCAGCGGATTGCACGTGGCAATGCTGGGGAGCATCGTTTGGTTTCTGCTGAAATGGGCGGGAGTCCCCCGGCGTTGGGCCATCCCCGCCATCATCGCGGCGATGTTCGGATATGTCTGGCTCACCGGGAACGGCCCGGCTGCGGTGCGGGCGGCATGGATGGGAACCGTATTGCTCGGGGCGTTCGCACTACGGAGGCGGGCGGATCTTCTCAATACACTGGGTGCTGTCCTACTGGTCGCCATTCTCTGGGATCCCCGCGTGATACGCATGCCCGGTGTGCAGCTTTCCTACGGGGTCGTCGCGGCCATCGGGCTTTTGACGGTTTTCACCAGAAAATCCTTCGGATGGATCGCGGTGGAGGAGGATTTCCTACCCGTGAGCGAGACCGGATGGTGGAGGAGGAAATGGCTGGGGTTGCGGCGGAACCTTGCAGACGGTCTGGCGGTTTCCACGGCGGCATCGCTCGGCTCCGCGCCACTTACGATACTTCACTTCGGGCTGCTCACTCCCATTTCAGTAATCGCTACCGTCGTGCTGGTTCCATTCGTTTACATCCTGCTATCGGCAGCGTTGGTTTCGACCTTTCTCCACCCCTTCCGGAGCGATGCCTCCGTCTTCCTCAACCGCCGCAATGCGTCCGTCGCCAAAGCCTGCGTGAATACCGCCGGATTTTTCGCTTCCATACCCGGAGCCTCCACCGCCACCCGCTTCCCCACAGAAGACACGCTCATCATCTACGATCTCCAGTTCGGCTCTTCCGCCGCATGCTTCGCCCCCGTGGGCGGAAACGCCGTTCTGATTGATGCGGGTGGAACATATGGTTTGCGGAGCGAGATCGGCCCCTCCCTCCGCCGGCTCGGGATATCCCCGGATTCCGTCGTCTTCACCCACTCGGATGCCGGGCACGTCACCACCCCCACCCTGCTGAACGAGATGTTCCCTCTCCGCCAGGTGGCCATGGGGATGGAATCCGCCTCCGGCTCTGTCGCGGCGGATTGGGAAAGCTTTTCCGATGGGAAAGTGAACATCATGTCTCTCGCAAAAGGTGATACCTTCGATCTCGGCGGGGGCGCCTATTGTGAAGTCCTGCTCTCACCTTGGGACGGCCATCTCGGCTCCATCGCTGACGACCGTTGCCTCATTTTCATGATGCATTGGAAAGGCTGGAAAATCCTCTGGTCGGGCGATGCCGGACGCCTCAGCGAAGCCGCTCTTCTCTCCTCCGGAACCAATCTCAAGGCAGACATCATCATTGCGGGACTCCATGAAACCGATTTCAGCCTCACCCCTGGTTTCCTCGAAGCCGTGGATCCGCAAGCCATCGTCACCGGACGCGCGGCAGGCTGCGGAATGGATACCATCCGCGATATCCAGCGGAAAAAGTGGGCGGAAAGCGGCATCCGGGAGTTTTACCAACAGCATACCGGCGGCCTCACCATCAAGTCTGGAGACAACGGCACCCTGGTATTTGAAGGCTTCGTGGATGGCTCGGAAACCGTGCTCAGGCGTTGATCGCCTGGTAGAAAAACATCAGATGGATTTTTGTCCCTTAGCAAACCGTGTTTTTCCCTTAGCGCACGCCCGGCCGACTCGAAGCCCCGTAAGTATTGGGAAAAACCATCTACAGGAGTTTTGATTTTTCGTCCCTTAAAGGAACCGGAACGTCCTCCTAACCGTTTTTAAATCGATACATCGCGTTCGGATCCCTCATTTTATCGCTCTGGCGCTCAATGATTTTCAGGGACTCCAAATGTTTGAGATTATACCGAACCGCTTTCTCACCAAGTGAAATACCGGCTGAAATTTCCCGAACTGTTGCCTCCTGCCTGTCAAAAAGCACGCGGACGATTTCTTTCTGGCTCTTGTTGAGAAGTTCCCAGCTCTCCTCGATCAGGTCAAAAGTCTCGCTGAGGATGGTTTCCTTGTGATCCGTAACTTTGTTACGAAGAATCAACGTGACCGAATTACCCGTATCCGAATATTCCGGCATGGCGAGGGTTAGTTCCTTCATCGCGCTGTAAATCCGCGGAACCCCTTCGTTCAGTTCACGGACATATCCCAGATCGGCAAGCACCCTGGCGACCCGAGGATTTCTCGCATACCGTTCGCGTTCGATATTTTCCACCGTCACCTGGGCGGGAAGCGGACCGCTGTTAGAGATTTCCAACCGGTTGTCAAAGTGGCGAATCATGACGGGATTCCCCTGCAGATTGTAGGAGCGATGACAGAGAGCGTTGACGATCCCCTCCAGCCAGGCGTCTTTGGGGAACTCAGGAATGCGGACGAATTTTCCCTTGGCGATATCCAGATAGTAATAATCGCGGAGGGAGGCCTCCATGAACGAATCCAGCAAGCGGATCATCGCCGGGATATTTGCCTCGAACCGTTGGTCTTTTACCACATTGAAAGCGCCTCCGGATTTCCGCTCCTTACCATTGTAGCGCACGTACCTGACCGAGGCGTTCGGGATGTATTTCTCCGGATCGGCCGAAAAAAGAAGAATAGCGGCATTTTTGAAAACGGTGTTTCCGTCTTTTGAAACGGCGAGATTCCTCTTCACCGCAAGCTCCCCGAAAGCTCCTTTGAAGCGCATGGCTGCCCGGTAGGCCTCGCACCCGGCCGGATCAAGATCGCCTGTGTCAAAGTCCGGTCTCAGTT
This sequence comes from uncultured Verrucomicrobiae bacterium, assembly GCA_963793435.1. Taxonomy (GTDB): domain Bacteria; phylum Verrucomicrobiota; class Verrucomicrobiia; order Verrucomicrobiales; family Akkermansiaceae; genus Luteolibacter. The sequence goes on from CAWCAA010000001.1 coordinate 847,242, forward strand.
CCTCTTCGAAAGAGCGGATCGATTTGTTATATTCCAGTTTTTTGACCTCCTCACGCGTCAGCGGGCCTTGTTGCTGTCGGCGACTCTCAGATAGACATCCTCATTGTCCTTCCTTTGAAATAGCCGCTCATGATCCTGATCAACATGGTAAATGAAAATGAGTTCACCGTTTCCGAGATAGTTTTCTTCCAGCCCGATGTTTGCCGGAGGGTGGATGAAATCGTGAATCAGTTTGCGGTAGGCATCCAGGTTTGCCGCCTGATGGGATAGAAGGTCGCCGACGACGGACAGATCCTGGATCTCCCCATCATCAGAAATTCCGTAAACCAACGTTCCTCCGCCGGCATTTAGCATGCCAATCAGCTCGTTGGCAATTTTAGTCGGTTTAGTGCCACGACCTTTTCGTTCGAGATACTGGGACTCCGAGGCACCAAGGATGCCGTCGAAGGTCAGGGAGCTGTTCAAACGAGAAAAGGACATGGTGGCGGACTTGGCTTCCAGCTTATGGACTAATGTAGCAAGGGAGAAAGTGAACGCGTGGACAATCACTCCTGTCTTGGCTTCCGGAGTATGAAATCATGCAACTTGGGACAGGAACCTTCAAGACTTCACGCACCTGATCCGGTTCATGGATTTTCCCTCCGCTTCCCATTGGATCTGGAAATCGGTCTTGGGGTAGAAGAAGGAATCGTCTTCCCATGGCCGGATTTCGAAAAGCTTGCTCGCATGGATCCGCTCCACGGCCCACTCGAAGTATTCCCCGTGATCCGTCATGAAAAGGAACTCGCCTCCCGGCTCCAGCGCAGCTCTTACCGCTTCCAGAAATCCCTGCTGCACGAGGCGGCGGCGGTTGTGGCGCATCTTCGGCCACGGATCCGGGCAGAGCAGGTGGATGCGGGAAACGGACTCCGCCGGCAGCAGCCACTCCACCACGTATTTAGAATCCAGCCTCAGGATGCGGGCGTTTTCCATGCCGTTCCGGATGATCTTCTTCGATACCTTCCGGCACCGCCCAAGCAATCTTTCCACCCCGATGAAGTCCCGCTCCGGATGGTGCTTCGCCAGATCGATCAGAAACGATCCGTCCCCGCAGCCGAGATCCATCTCCAGAGGCCTGTTACCTATGCGGATTTCACTTTCCTCCAGCTTGCGGAAATAATGAGGAGGGACGAACTCAACGTGTGAAAGGGGATCGCGGGGCAGGGTGTTCATAACGGGTGCGGCACGCAGGTGTATGGGGAAAACCCGCCGGTCGCTAGAAAACAAAAAGGGAATCTCTACTGAATATTGGCGGAAATGCTTGACCGGTCTGCCATTTGGCGTAAAGTTAGCGCCAGATGACAAGAAAGTCAAAATGGGACGATGGGGAAAGCAGCGTGCTGCGGGAAACGGCTGTCGAATACAATGCCTTCCCGGCGGCACTTGTTCCCGACGGGATCGATCATGGGCTGGCCGTCCTCAGAGACTTCGGGGCAAAGGCTTCTTCGAAGGTCGCAGGTGCGCTGCCGCGGCTGCGCGCCGCCCTTCAGAACGGGCTTCCCCGCCCGGCTTTTGAGAAACTCCGCGACGATCTCGGCACCACCACCGAGGAACTCGCGGAGGTGCTGGGAATTCCGCTGCGTACTCTTGCACGCCGGACGGATCGCTTCAAACCGGATGAGTCGGAGCGCATCCTCCGGGTGGCTTCCGTTTTCCACAACGCGGTGGAAGTCATTGTGGAAAAGGACGCCGCCGCCCGCTGGATGACCGGGCCGAAGCGCGCGCTCTCCGGCCTCACCCCGCTGCGCTGCTGCGATACGGAGTTCGGCGCGCGGGAGGTGGACAAGCTGCTCACGCGCATCGCACACGGCGTCTTCCTATGATACGCGCGTTCCGTCTCTGCGGGGTGAAATGGGAATCATCCGCCTTCTCCGGAGAGGGCGCGAGAATCGCAGGAGGCCGCTGGAATTCCGGCGGGCTGCCGGTGGTCTATTGCGCGGGATCCCTCTCGCTGGCCACCCTGGAGGTGCTGGTGCATCTGGAGGATACTGGCATCCTTTCACGTTATTTCTCGTTTTTTGAAATCGGTTTCCCGGAGGAAACAGTCACCTCGGTCGGACTTTCCGCGCTGCCCGCAAACTGGCGCGAGGAATCCATGATCCAGGCCACCGCCACCCTCGGCGACATCTGGCTGCGCGGGATGGAAAGCGCGGTTCTTTCCGTCCCCTCAGCGGTTACGCCCGGGGAGACGAACTTTCTCCTGAATCCCCGGCATCCGGATTTTGGCAAAATCAAAACCGGTTCCCCGCAACGTTTCGAACCTGATCCGAGGCTCGCAAAAACCTAGCCGGATCTACTCCTCCCCGGACCCTTCCTCCGGCGGGAGAGGGGCTTCTTCCACTGGGGAAACGAGCGGAGCAGGCTCCAGGTGTCCGTGGCCGTGGCCGTCATCCGGAGAGTGTCCGCTTGGAATACCCCCGCCAGTCGCGGGGTTATGCCCTTTAACGGTCTCCTTCGGCCACGCGGCGTAAACCACGCAGGCTGCGAAGATGAAAAGAGCGATGGTTTTATAAGGGCGTTTCATAAGGAAGTGATTTTTAGAGGGGGAATTCGCCGTCGTCGTCCATGCCGTGCCAGCCCAGGCGGCCGAAGGCGCGGAAGATGCATTGGACGATTTCACCATCCTCTTCGCTCTCGGCATGCTCGACAGTTGCGGAGGAGGAGAGGCCGCGGTTGGACTCGATGCTGATGACGGAGCGGTAACCGTCCAGATAGATCCAGTCGCCCCATGCCTTGGATTCGAGGCGAGGCTCGAGGTGTTCCTTTTTTAGCGAAGCAAGGACTTCGTCGAGCGTGCTGGGCGTGGAGGTATTTGAAAGCTGAAGAAGGGTTTCCATGGGGGATTTTCGGTTAGAGGACACACTACCGGATGCGCGGAGTCGGGTCTAGGAGGAACTTGGAAAAACAGATTCAGTGCTCAGGCTCGGCCTTGCGTTTGTGGAGACGCGCATAGTGGCCACCCTTCTCCATGAGTTCTTCGTGGGTGCCGCGCTCGACGAGTTCGCCTTTACCGAGGACGCAGATGAGGTCGGCATCGCGGATGGTGGAGAGGCGGTGGGCGATGACGAAGGAGGTGCGGTTGGCGCGGAGGCGGGCGAGGGCTTGCTGGACGAGCCTTTCGGTGGTATTGTCGAGGGCGGAGGTGGCTTCGTCGAGCAGGAGGAGGGGCGGGTTTTTCAGGAGGGCCTGGCGATGGAGAGGCGTTGTTTTTCTCCACCGGAAAAGCGGATGCCGCGCTCTCCTGCGACGGTGTCGAGCTGCTCGGGGAGATCGCTGATGAAGCTTTTCGCGTTTGCGGCGTCCAGTGCCGCCCAGAGTTCCGCATCGGTGGCATCGTGTTTGGCGAGGATGAGGTTTTCGCGGATGGTGGTATTGAAAAGGAAGGGTTCCTGGGTGACGAAACCGGTGTTGTCGCGCAGCCATTCCTTGGAGATTTCCGAGATGGGGCTGCCGTCTAACAGGATTTTTCCGGAGGTGGGTTCGTAGAAGCGGGAGAGGAGGTTCAGGACGGTGGATTTTCCCGATCCGGTGGCTCCGACCAAAGCGAGGGTCTGGCCGGGAAGGGCGGTGAGGCTGATGTTTTTCAGGGCGGTGGCTTCGTCGTTGTAGGAGAAGGTGACGTCCTGGAAGGAGATTTTCCCGGTGAATTTTTCGGGGCGTTTCCCTTCGGTGAGATGGGTTTCGTCCGGGGTGTCGATGATTTTGAAAACGCGTTTTGCAGATACCAGGCCTTTGGTAAATGTCTGGGAGAGGGGATTGATTTTCGAGATGGGCTCGAAGAGAAATCCCCATGCGACGAGGAAGGCGATGACGGTGCCGGGGGAGAGGCCGCCGTTGAGTGTCCAGTAGGCGCCGAAAGCGACCATGAGGATGATCCCGCTTTCCGCGATGAAGGAGACCGCCGGCCAGACGATGGCCTGGCCTTTCATGACATCCATGTGCTTGTCGCCGACCTTTTGGGAGGCTTCGTCGAAATCCGAGAGCGCCTGCGGCTCGACGGTGTAGGCTTTGATCTGGCGGATGCCTGCGAGGTTGTCGTGCAGGATGGCGTTGAGGGCGGAGGAGGCTTCGGAGGAGGCAGTCCACTTCGGCTCCGCTTTTTTCGACCACCATGCGGTGAGCAGACCGATGAAGGGCAACGGGACGAGAACCACGAGGGTCAGCTCCCAGGAATGGTAGAGCAGGTAGCCGAGCACGATGAGGAATTGCAGCACGGCGGCAAGCGCCTGGTCCAACCCCTCGACGATCACGCGGTTGGTGGTAGGCACGTCGTCGGCCACTCGTGACATGATTTCCCCGGAGGAGTTTTTGTCGAACCACCGGATGGGGAGGCGCTGGAGTTTGTCGTAGAGTTCGACGCGGATGACGTGGGTGAGTTTCAGCTCCAGATGGTTGTTCAGGTAGCTGCGGAGGGTGAAAAGGATTTGCCGGGCGAGGATGGCGCCCGCTCCGATCAGTGCGGTGGAAAGGATGAGATCCGGGCGGTTTTTTCCAATGATGGTATCGATGAAACGCATGGTGATCCCCGGCAGGACGAGCACCAGCGAGGTGCAGGCCACCGCCATCAGCAGGGAGAGCCCGCTGAGAAACGGAAAGCGCAGGGTGTGGCGGATGAGGCGGAGCATGGGCGGGTGTTAGCCACGCCATGCTGAACGGCGAATCCGCGTTTGGCCATCCGACATTCGGGATCACTCCGCTTCCAGCTCTTCGCGGGGGCCGAAGAATTCGAAATGCACCTGGGTGCCGGGGATGCCCCATGTGAGGAGCTGGCGGTAGATGGCGGTCATGAACGGCTTGGGACCGCAGAAGAAATAATCGCAATCGCGGCCTGGGACGAGGCTCTCGATGAGCTCCGCATCGATGAAGCCGGTGCTGTCGAAACGGTTTTCGGCGCGGTCTTCCTCGCTAGGCTCGCTGTAGCGCATGTGGGCGGTGACGTTTTCGTTCTGCGCGGCGATCCTGCGGACGTGGTCGGCGAAGGCGTGGGTTTTCCCGTGCAGGGAGCCGTGGATAAAAATGACTTTCCGCTGCGGCTGTGCGGCGACGGCGCTTTCCAGCATGGCCAGCAACGGGGTGATGCCGACCCCGGCTGAGAGCAGCACCAGCGGGCGCTCGTGGTGCTCGGAGAGATCGAGGAAAAATTCGCCGCAGGGAGGGCCGACTTCAATGACATCGCCCTCGGCTTTTCCGTGGAGAAGATTGGAGACCGCGCCGTTTGGCTCGGCTTTGACGCTGATGCGGAAATGGTCGGGATTCGGCGCGGAGGAGAGGCTGTAGTTGCGCATGGTCGTGCCGGTTTTGGGATCGGGCAGGCGGACGGTGAGATACTGGCCGGGCTTGTAGGAAGGGACTTTCGAGCCGTCTTCCGGAGCTAGGTAAAAGGAATCGATCACATCGCTTTCCGCGACCTTGCGGATGATTTTGAAATTCCTGAATCCGCTCCAACCGTTTTCCGCAGACTCCTGTCCGGTGTAGATCTGGTTTTCCCGACCGATGAGAATTTCCGCGAGAAACCCGTAGGCTTCGCCCCACGCGGTGATGATTTCGTGGTCTTCCGGGAGGGAAAGCACCTCGCAGATGGAGGCGAGGAGATTGGAGCCGACGATTGGATAATGCTCCGGAAGGATGCGCAGTCCCGCGTGTTTTTGTGCGATGCGCTCGACGGCAGCTCCGAGGACTTCGAGGTTGTCCACGTTCGCGGCGAAGGCGCAGATCGCTCCGGCGAGGGCGCGCTGCTGGGTGCCGCCGGCCTGGTTGGAGGTGTTGAAAAGGGAGGATACCTCGGGATTTTCCCGGAACATGCGTTCGTAGAAATGGCGGGTGAGCGCCTCGCCGTGCTCCTGGAGGACGGGTGAGGTGCTTTTGACGGTGGCGATGGTTTTTTCGGATAGTGCTTCCATGTCTGGAAAAAATCATGTGGTGGGAATCCCGCAAGAGCTGGGAGTTGGTGCTTTTGACCGGGGTCAAAAAATGGCGAAGATTTCCGCCCATGCCAAAGACCCGGATCATTCAGCGCGCCGCCCTCGGCTCCGCATTGCAACGTGTGCCCATTTTCCAAGGACTCCCGGAGGAAGACCTGGCCCGGATCGCCGCCTACGCATCGCGCCAATCGCTGGCGAAAGACGAGATTCTCTTCGAGGAGGGTGCGGAGGTGCGCGGGTTTTTCATCGTCACGAAAGGTCTGATCAAAGCCTATCGGATTGGCGAGAGCGGACGGGAGCAGCTCATCCACTTGGTGCATCCGGACGAATCCTTTGCAGAGCCAGCCGTCGCCGGATTGCCCGGCTACCCGGCGCATACGAAGGCTTTGGAAAAAACCGAAGTCATCCTCATCCCGGCGGCAGAATTTCTGGAGCATCTAAAAACGCAACCCGACCTCTCCCTGCGCATCCTCGCCTCGCTCAGCCGCCACCTCCACGAGCTGGTCACCACGATAGAGAACTACAAACTCCGCGACGTGGAAACGCGTCTGCTCCATTGGCTCATCCACCGCTGCCCGGACGGAGCGCCGTCCGCCACCATCAATCTCGCCATTTCCAAAGGAACCCTCGCCGCCGAGCTGGGCACACGCCAGGAAACGCTTTCCCGCATCCTCGCAAAGCTGCGGGACGCTGGCGAAATCAAAGTCAGCGGACGGGAAATCGCCGTCCTGGACACCGGGAGACTGCGCCGGCTTTTCGCATACCAGCTCAACCCGCCCGAAGCCCGGTGACAAAATAGGCTCGTAATCGCACGCACGCCTGACTGAGAATCCGCAAGTGATCCACCCCACCGCCATCATTTCCCCGAAGGCCGAGCTCGGAAAAAACGTCCGGGTTGGCCCGTATTGCACCATTGGCTCGAACGTAATCTTGGGCGATGGCTGCGTGCTCCACTCCCACGTGGTGCTCGAAGGCACGGCCACCTTCGGGAAAGGGAACGAGTTTTTCCCCTTCGCCGTGGTCGGCGGGAAAACCCAGGATCTCAAATACATAGGCGAGCCCACCGCCCTCGAAGTGGGCGATAACAACACCTTCCGGGAAAACTGCACCATACACCGCGGCACCCACGGGGAACTGCCCACCCGCATCGGCTCGGACAACCTCTTCCTCTGCTACTCCCACGTCGCCCACGATTGCCAGGTAGGGAACCACAACATCCTCTCCAACAACGGCAGCCTCGCCGGCCACGTCACCGTGGAGGACTACGCCATCGTCTCCGGCCTCGCCGCCGTGCACCAGTTCTGCCGCATCGGGAAACACTCCATCATCGGCGGCCTCTCGAAAGTAGTCCAGGACGTCCCGCCCTTCATGATCATTGATGGCAATCCCGCCGCCACCCGGGGGCTGAACCTCATCGGCCTCCAGCGGCGCGGCTTCACCGAGGCCGACATCCGCGATCTCAAAGCCGCTTACAAACGCCTTTTCCTGAAAAAGGACATCAGCCTCTCCAACGGCCTCAGCTCCCTGAAAGCAACCTCCGCCGCCCTGAATGCAAACGTCGAGCACCTGATCCGTTTCATAGAAAACTCCCACCGGGGCGTGACGCGCTAAGGGGTTTCGTGCAGCTATGGGAGTCGAAGATCATAGGCGTGGCCGGACAATATCCCGAAGAGCCGGAAAATGAAAAATTCCATCCTCTTCATCCTCTTCATCCGCGTCCATCCCGTTTATCCGCGGTTGATAATAATTTCTTCATTCGGCACTTTCGTTTCGAATGAGATGCCTTGGAAGAGACAGGTTCCCTCCTTGTCATGATCCGGGAAAATTGCCAAACTTCTGACATGAAATATTTCCTCGTTTTTCTGATCCTCAGCGGGTCGTGCATGGCCGGAGTCACCGTTTCCAGGAATGATGTGTCCGGTTTCCTGAAGCACCCGAAAGGAAGCGAGCTTACAAAGAATTTCGAACTGGGAGAGACGGGGGATGCGATCCGCCTAGGGAAGCAATATGGTTCTCTTTCCGGCACTGCGGTGGCGCCCTACAGATTTCCGGCGAAGCCGAAGGGAGGACAGGGCTGGCCTTTCCAGGTGGAGCTGGAGACGACCCTCCTTTTCGTAGGCCCCGATGGAAAGCCTCTTTCCAATGAGGGAATGGATGCCCCGGAGGGCAGCCGGGTGATCGAAACCCTCTCGAGCTGGTCGCTCATGCCTGCGGTGGACAACGGGGATGGCAAGGAAGCCGGACTCGCGGATTCCGACCCGCTACAGGAAGTCCGCGATCTTCAGGAACGGCTGGATGAAATGATGCTGACCGAAAAAATCCGTTCGTTGGAACCCTACAAGGATATCATCAGTGCGGATTATCACCAGTGGATGGATCCCGGGAACAATGTCCGCCGCGCCGCGCTGAGGTTCGGGGGCGATACCAGCGATCAATCCGTCGATGCTGTTTACGATGAGGAGGGGCGCCCACGGTACCTGCATCTCAAAACGGTTGTCCTTTTCGAGCCACCGGAAGGAAAGCCCCTTGGTCGGGTCCGTCAGTATCGCTTTTACTTTTCCCCGGATCGGCAGACACTTCGGGTCACCGGAGAATTTCACGATGAAAGGAGCGGTAAGATCCTTGAGAGCGGGGCTGACGAAGAGGAGAGCGGAGTGCCGGAGCTTCCCGATTTCCACGGGCGGAACCTGAATCTGCTGGCCGCCGAACTGCGGACTGCCGACCCGCAAAAAGCGATAGTCCTCGCCGATGAATTTGACAGGGCGATGCTCCGCCTCGGGGAATCCCCTCCTTCCCTGGATCCCGGGGACTGGATTTCCGCGGATGTCCCCGGCCGGCAAGTTTGAGAACGAACCCGATATCCACCGGAGCGTACTCAACTATCTCCTCAGGCACGACCTCCTGATCGAAAAAGGCACTGTGCAGGAAGAACGTGCGCGGATCGATACGTATGTGGTCGCTGGGGATCCGGGGTTTGCCAAAGAGCGGACGGTTTCAGTCATTACCAGTGCGGATGCGGTGATGGATGACGTGGTTGAGGCAGTGCGATTCCTGACCGTAATGGAAAGAAACGACTCCGATGAGTATGAAGTGGTATCCCTGTACAGGCAGGTGAGATGCCATCCCGACCGTGGTTCCCAAGAGTGGGGTAAATAACAATGCCAGGCAACAGTGGCTCCGCATTCTTCAGATCCGGGGCCGCCGTATGTTTCTCTTGGAAAAACATACGGCGAGAATCCTGCGATGTGGCTTATTTCAGCCCGGTGAGAACTTCCGTATCGATGCCACCGGCAATTTCCATGATGTTATCCTCCTTGCCTTGCGATCCATTGATCTGAATCATGAAGCGGTTCTCGATGATCATGTTGAGGCTGTTTTCCTTTGGATTGAAAAGCGCGACGTTTTCGCCCACTTTCCTGCGTTTCAGTCCCATTGCGGTGGCCATGGCCGGGTTGTTGAGCATTCCGACGTATTGCATGACCATGGGTGAATCGACCATGAGTGTTACTGCCATGGTCAGATCTCCTTTTGAGTATTTGCGTTCCAGCATGGTGCCACCGCCGCCGAAAACCGCCAGTCCGGCACCGTTGTTTTCCACCTCACCGCCTTTCCATTCGCCAACCGTGTCGGGCAGGGCTTTGGCGATGGCGGCGGACTTTTTCTCCATTACGATTGAGTTCGCCTGCTGGAGGGAAACTGATGCCGCGCTGTATTCGCCGGCCTCGTAGGCTTTCAGGGCGTTTGCAATTTCTTCGGTGACCTCATCCGCGGCCAGGGAGCCAAGGAAAGCATTCGAGATCATCAGGCTAAGTAATATGTGTTTTGTCATGACGTTTTCACGGTACTGACGGACGAGGGGATCAGGCAAGTTCAAACAGTGGTTCTCAAAAGGGGATCAGGTAACCAATCCCCGCTGACAGTTCCCGCTTGAATGTCGTGGCGGGGGGGACTAAGCCCTGTCCCCCATGGACGCCCGCCACCCTTATGAAATGATCCCGCTGTTTACCGCCGGTATCCTGCTGGGCCTTTGGCTGGTGGGATCGCATGCGGTGATGATCGCGAAACCTGGCCTGGTGCAGGGGTGGCTGAAAAAATTTCCGCGCAACCCGATGGCAGGGCAAATTATCATGGCGATCGCGCTGGCGTGGTTCTGGCTGCTGATCGCTCCGGATGGTCTCGGAAAGCTGAGTGCGCTGCGGATGGATCTCGGTGAGTTCAACAACATCAAGCCGCTGCTCCAGATCCTTGTGCCAGCCACCCTGATCGCAGTGTGCATCAGCGTGAGGGATTTCCTGGCGGTGCGTGCGCTCGGGTTACTTGGGCTGATGATTGCCGCGCCTTTACTTGAGGCTGCATTTCTGAAAAACCCGGCCAGCCGTCTGCTGGTGCCGATCTTTGCTTATGCGCTGCTTACGAAATCCCTTTTCTGGGTGGGTATGCCTTACCTTTTCCGCGATGCGGTGAGCTGGGCGACCGCTACGGACGGGCGGTGGAAACTGGTCTCCTTTGCAGGACTTGTTTACGGAATCGTGACCTTGGTCTGCGCCTTCGCATTCTGGCGCGGGTATTGAGAACACGCCGCCTGAAGGCAGCGCTCCGTGCTGTGGTTCTTAGTAAACCGGTGCGCCGCCGTAGTCCTGGGTGCCGCCATCGTAGCTTTCGCCACCCGTGCCATTGTAGGTGGCATCGGCTTTTTTCTCCATCTCGGTTCCGAGGATGCGCATGTCGCGGCCGAGGCCTATGGTGGTGTTGCAGGAGGAGAGTGCGAAACCGGCGAGTGCTGCGATGCTGAGTAGAATTGCTTTCATGGCGGAGGTATGTGCGCGGAAGTTACGGAGTGCAAGTGAGGAATGTCAACTTTGCTTTAGCTCGCGCCGCATCTCGATGATGCCGTCCCGTATGCCGAACACCTCGCCGCGCAGGTGCTCAAGGGCGGCAATGTGATCGACATCGTCGGAGGCGTCGATGAGTTCCCCGGCGGCACCGATGGACTCGTTAATCCAGCTCAGGCAGCGCTTGAGCACCGCGAGGATGAAACCCGCCTCCGGCCCATAGTCCTCGTCCTTGTCGTGAAGCACCCCGGCGAGTTTTGCCGTGACCTGCATGAGGTTGGAAACGAGGCGCTGGTTTGCGCTATCGTCGCCGCCTTCGCGGCCTACGAGATTGAAAGCGCGCATGGCGATCTCGTGGGCGCTGGCCTGGAGCGGGTGGTCTTCACCCATATCCCACGGGTCGGTGTCCGCGTCCTGGATTTCATCATCGTCGTCATCACCATCGTCCGCGGATTTCCACTCGGAACCTTCCTCGTCTTCGAAATCATCGTAGTCCTCATTGCCTTCCTCGCGATCCGCCATGGAGCCGAGCAGGCCGTCCCATCCCATCACGAAAGCCTCTTTCCGCTCGCTTTCAGGATCCTCCATGTATTTCTCCAGCACCTCCTGGTAGGCGTCCGTCAGGCGGTCGGATTCTTTGAGCCGCTCCTCCCATTCGTACTCGTTCATCTCTGTGCGGACGCTGTTTTTCCCCTTCGGTTTTTCATCTCCCGGTTCGATGCGGCGTATTACCTGGGCGAGGAAATCCCTCATCGCGCCGAGGTTGGCGAGCTTCTGTGCCTCTTCCGCGTCCGCATCCATGTCCCATTCCCGGTCGGAAATTTTCAGATCGAATCCGGTGACTTCGATGAGCACGCGGCCGTTGATCTCGCTGAACCATTCCAGGTAAAGGACGTTCTGCCAGTTGGTGGGGATCTCTTTTCCCTCGCGCATGTAATCGTCCATTTCCTCATCGCTGATGCTCGGCACCTGGGCTTTGCGGGAGGCCGTCATGTCGCCGACGATCCCGGTCTGCTCCGTATCCAAAGAAACGGCCTCGGTATCGGCGGAGGGTTCCGGGTTTTCAAACTCCAGGACGGCACCTGCAAGATCGCGCCAGCAATCACCGTTGAGGGAAAGGATGAGGGGCTCGTCGCGGCCTACGATCCAGATTTTCCCCGTGGTGGTGCCCTCGACCGTGTTGTCGATTATCCCGTGCTCCACCGCTTCGTCCAGTCTCCATGCCATGAGGGGATTTTCCGCATTGCCATGGCAGGACGTCAAGCGGGGGATTTTTCATTCGGCGGATTCTAGGAAACAAAGAGTCCGACGATGGCTGCGCTGGTGAGGTTGGAAAAAGTCCCTGCGGTGACCGCCTTGAGTCCGAGCCTGGCGATTTCCGAGCGGCGGTTCGGAGCCATGCTGCCTAGGCCGCCGAGGAGGATTGCGATGGAGGAAAGGTTGGCGAAGCCACACAGGGCGACGGCTGCTATCGCGCGGGCTTTGGTGCTGAGTCCCCCATACCACTCGATGTATTGCACGTAGGCGACAAATTCGTTGAGGATGAGTTTCTGGCCGATGAGGCTCCCGCCTTTCACTGCGTCTTCCCATGGCATTCCGATGAGCCAGGCGATGGGCGCGAAGCACCAACCGAGGATTTGCTGGAGGCTGAGTGTGCCGTTGCCAAACCACCCGCCAACCCCACCGAGCATAAGGTTGAGCAGCGCGATCAGGCCGATGAAAGCCAACAACATCGCCCCGACATTCAGTGCGAGCTTCAGGCCGGTGGATGCGCCGAGGGCTGCGGCATCTACCACGTTGGCCGGGGTGTCCTCGCCCTCAGCGAAAGCGAGTTCCACTTCCTCCGGTTCATCGACTTCGGGCTTCATCAGCTTCGCGAAAAGAAGGCCCCCGGGTGCTGCCATGAAAGAGGCTGCGAGGAGGTATTTGATATCCACTCCGAGCGCGACGTATCCTGCGAGGATGGACCCGGCCACACTCGCCAACCCGCCTACCATGACCGCGAAAAGTTCGGAGGAAGTCATGCGGGAGATGTAGGGCTTCACCACGAGGGGCGCTTCCGTTTGGCCTACGAAAATGTTCGCGGCGGCGGAAAGGGATTCCGTGCGGCTGGTTCCGAGAAGTTTTTTCAAACCGCCACCGAGCACCTTGATCACCAGTCCCATGATTTTGATGTGGTAGAGGACGGCGATGAGCGAGGAGAAGAAAATGATCATCGGCAGCACTTTGAGCGCGAAGACGAAGCCTATGGAATCGCCACCGTCCCGGGTGAGCGGGCCGAAGAGGAAATCGACGCCTTCCGTGCCTGCGTTGATCGCATTCTGGACTCCGAAACTCAGCCACGCCAAGGCATCGCGCCCGGCGGGAACTGCGAACACGATCAGGCCGATGAGTATCTGTATCGCCAGCGCGGTGCCGACCGTGCGCCACCGGATTGCCTTGCGGTTGTCACACAGCGCGTAGGCTGCCCCAAGGAGCACGGCGATTCCAAGGAGTCCGGTCATTCATTGATTACTAGCGGGTTCCGTGCCGGGGAGGAAGGGGATTTGTGGGAGCCGGACTGCCGCTTTTTTGAGAACGAACCGCGAATGGACGCCAATGAGCGCGAATTTGAGAAAAGAAATATTTACCGCCGAGAAAGAGAAGTTCGCCAAGGAAGATTCTCTTGAATTCAAAATAGTATGGAACAGAGAATTTGGATTTTTCTTCATTCGCGAAAATTGGCGTCCATTCGCGGTTGGATCCTAGAACTCACAATGCCCCGGCGTGCGGGGGAATGGGATGACGTCGCGGATGTTCTGTATGCCGGTGACGAACATGAGCAGGCGCTCGAAGCCGAGGCCGAATCCCGCGTGGGGGACGGTTCCGTATTTCCTCAGATCCGCATACCAGCCGTAGGCTTCGGGATCGATGTTGTGATGCTTGAAATTTTCCAACAGCACCTCGTGACGCTCTTCCCGCTGGGAGCCGCCAATAATTTCGCCTATGCCGGGGACGAGAAGATCCATAGCGGTGACGGTTTTGCCGTCTTCATTGAGGCGCATGTAGAAGGGTTTGATCTCCTTGGGGTAATTATAGACCGTGGTCGGTTGCTTGAAATATTCTTCCGTCAGCCAGCGCTCGTGCTCGGATTGGAGGTTCAGGCCGTATTTGACCGGGTATTGGAATTTCTGTCCCGACTCTTCTAACAGCTTCACGGCATCGGTGTAGGTGATGCGTTGGAAAGGTTTTGCGACGACGTGTTCGAGCCGCTCCCGGAGGCCTTTGTCCACGAACTTTTCAAAGATGGCGAGGTCGGGATCTGCCAGGGCTTCGGAGACTAGGAAACGGATCATTTCCTCTGCGCAATCCATGTCCCCGGCGAGGTCGCAGAAGGCCATTTCCGGCTCGACCATCCAGAACTCAGCAGCGTGGCGGGAGGTGTTGGAGTTCTCGGCGCGGAAGGTGGGGCCGAAGGTGTAGATATTGGAAAGGGCGCAGGCGAACGTCTCTCCCTCAAGCTGGCCGGAGACGGTGAGGTAGGCTCGTTTTTCGAAAAAATCCTCGGCGACCTTGGAGGCTTTGTCGTCAGGCAATGTGGTCACGCGGAACATTTCACCCGCACCTTCACAATCGCTGGCGGTGATGATGGGCGTGTGGACATAGATGAAATCCCGCTCCTGGAAAAAGCGGTGGATCGCGTAGGCCATGCGCGAGCGGATGCGAAAGGCCGCGCCATAGAGATTCGTGCGCGGGCGGAGGTGGGCGATGCTGCGGAGGAACTCAGGCGAGTGCCCCTTTTTCTGGAGCGGGTAATCATCCGGCGCAGTGCCGAGGAGTTTGATGGTGGCGGCCTGCATTTCCCAATCCTGCCCCTTCGCGGGGGATGGGATGAGCTTTCCGGAAACGGAGACGGAAGCGCCCGTTGTCATTTTCGCGATATCCTCGTAACCGGGGATTCCGGCATCGGCTACGATCTGTATGTTTCCGAGGCAGGAGCCGTCGTTCAGCTCGATGAAGGAAAAGGCCTTGGAGTCACGCCTTGTCCGCACCCAACCGGCTACTTCGATGGAATCCGAAGGCTCTTTGCTGGCGAGGACGTGCTTGATGAGGGTGCGCATGGCGGAAACTTTAAATTTTAAACTTTAAACCTCAAGGAAGATGGATGGGGTTCGGGTGTTTGCTCGGGGAGTCGAAGACCGGTGAATGCCGGAAGCCTGCTGCCGCTTTCCGTCACGCAAGCCTGCTGCTACGGGGCAAACTTGGGAAAGGTTTTGCTACACAAAACGACACGCCGCCTGAAGGCAGCGCTCCGTGCCAATGCCGTCGGCTCGCAGCGGGCTGCATTGCCAAAAGCGGCAGCAGGCTTCCGGCAGTCACCGGTGCCTGGCGGCACTGCATTTACGATACGGCAAGTCCTTGACGAGTCTTCTGAAGCTTTCGTCGTAAATCGACCATTCGTCGATTTCGCCATACAATCCACCTGGGCGTATGCGCTCTCCGAAGTCCTTGAGGACTTCCGTGAGCGGACGGTCGCGAGCTGGGTGAGGTAGGGCGGGTTCTTCATTCAACAGGATGGAGTTTAGTCCGAATGCTCCGAGCTTTCCAGCTAGAATTTCATTCCCCTTCGACGAGTTCCGCACCTTTGATGAGGCGGCAGAATTCCTTTTTGGTGACGTCGTGGACGGTGCCTTCTGTGGCTTCCGGGCTGTCGGTTTCCTTGTATTGGATGGCGAGGCGCTCCCAGATGACGATGCGGTAGTAGCGACCGTCTTTTTTCCAGAGTTGGTTTTGGGCGAGTTGGATCATGGTGAAAAGTGCCGAGTGAGAAGTGGAAGACTATGGAGGTTGCGAACCAAAGCACCCGAAGGGACATGCTATACGCGTTCCACCAGTTCGGGGTCGGCGCCTATGGTTCCGATGAGGCTTTCTCGGTAAGCGGGGGTTTGGATCTCGGCGAGGCGGGATTTGGCGGCGGCTAGGCGGTCTTTTACTTTAAGGCGTTCTAGTTCGCTTTGGTAGTTGGGCTTAGTGAGATAGTCCTCGAGGTATGCGATGTGGCGTTTCCAGAGGGATTGATCGACTTTTGCCTTGGAGTCGAGGCGGGCTTTGTACCAATCGGATTCCAAGAGTGCCTCGCGGGTGAAGAGGGCGCGGACGGAGGGGTCTGTTAGGGGTTTTCCCTCGTAGTTTCCGTGGGCCATGATGTGGAGCAGTGCTTTGAGCGGCGGGCATGCGGCCTCTACGCTGCCGTCCTCGAAGTAGTTGAGGGCGACGCTGCGCTGGGTGGTGGTGATGTTGTCTATGCCGTCGATGTAGTCATCCATGGATTGGAGCTCGGGCTGGAGCATTTCATCTGTGAAAACGCTGTCGGGCGCGGTGAACATGCGGCCGAAGAAGGTGGTGACGAAGCTGGGGGTGATACGGTATCCGAGGCGGCTTGCTTCGATGGTTTTTCCCTCGTGCTCGAAGTCTTCGATTTTCTCAAGGTAGCCGTTCTCGATGAGGTAGGAGGGTTCGCGTTCGCTGATGAACATGCGGGACCAGACCTCGGGGACGAGGAGGGAAATATCGTGATCAACGCGGTATTTCCTGCCGATGTGGCCGGCGGCGGAGGTGAATCCGGAGTAGCCGGTGAGGAGGTAGGAGACGAGAGCGGCGTTGACATCGTGGATTGGGAGGATGGCGTTGAACGGGCCTTTTGTGAGTGCGCCTTCGCTGCCGGCTCCGGTGGTGGAGGGGCTTTTCCCGGTGAGGGAGGCGATGAAATCCATGAACAGCTCGGGCAGTTCCTGGTAGTGGATGGGATTGTAAACGGCGAGGGCGCGTATGCCTGCGGCCTCGTCGGGCGGGTTGTTGCGGCGGCCTGCGAGGACGGAGTTCACCGGCATGGGCACTGCGGAATCGATGGGAAGGCGGCGGATGAAGCGTGCACCGAGTTCGGCGAGATAGACTGAGCGCGGGTCTTCCAGGTCGGGGCGGTTCTGGAGGTAACGCGGGTTCTTGGTGGGCTTGCCATCGACGATGCGTGGCTGGTGGGAGCTGATGACGTATTCAGGCGCATCCTTGCGGACGAACTCGCGGAGCATTTTCCGCATGGGCTTGGTGAACTGCTCGAAGCGGATGGCGTCCTTGACCATGGCGCGGGCGTCTTCGCGGGCGATGGGTTCGTAGTTGGAGAAAAAGGTGCCGTGTTGCGAGAAGTCGCTCTCGGTCTTTTTGTCGTAACCGCGGATGATGGCATCGTCGGGGCGCTGGAAGAGGCGGTATTCACAGTTTTTTACGAATTTAAGCGAAGGGTTTTTCAGATCGGGATGGAGGCCGGAGACGGAATCGCGCGGGACGACCATGGAGGCGCTGATGTCATCTTCTGTCTGGATTTTTCTGGCGGGAGCGAAGTCCTTGCGGATGCCGAAGGTGCGCCAGGTGCCGTCCTCGGTGAAGCCGACGCGGAGGTACTGGGAGACGAGTCGGCCGCGGCGGTAGGAGAGTTCGTGGCCGGGCTGGCCGTTGATGAGGTCCACGGTGAAGCGGGATTTCCAGTCATTGCCCCAATCGTTTTTGTAGAATCGCTTGATGACGAGGACGAGATCGCGCACCGGTCTGTCGATGGTGGCGAGCCATGCGTTGTATTCGTCGGTGTAGGCGGGATTTGGCGTGAGGAGGCGGAGGACGGAGCCGAGGGAGCGCTCCTCGCTGAGAAGTGACCGGCCGGATTTGCCGGGATCGTGGCGGACTTTGTAGCGTTCGGAAAAGTCGTGGTTGATGATTTCATCGGCGGCTTCGAGATCCTTTTTCAGATCATCCACGAGGACGGGGCCGGAGATCATTGCATCGGAGAGGGACTTGGAAATTTCCGATTTTCCGCCTCCTGAAACGGTGCATGGCTTGTGGCAGAATGTGCCTTCGGCGTTGGTTCCGATCAGGCGCCAGCGCTGGCCGGTGGAGGGTTTTACCATTTCCACTTTGTAGCCGGATGGGAGGACGTAGGTGGTGCCGGGTTGGAGGGAAATTTTTTGCGGGCCGTTTTCGTTTTCCCATTCGACGGACTGGTTATGGAGGTCGATGTGGACGTCCTCGGGGACGTAGAGGATATCGCGGTATTCCTTGTCGATTCCGTAGCCTTCCGGCTGGAGGTCGAACAGATTGCCGTAGCGTTCGATCACGCCCGCGAAGCGGTGATCCACCTCGCGGGAGTATTCGGAAAGTTGGAAATCCTCGCCGAGATCGAAGGATGGGAAGGCGATGGCACCGCCGGCGTGTTCTTCCTCGGCGTTGCCGAAGAGGTTGGCGGCGTAGGAGAGCTGGGTTTTCACTTCCTTCTTACAGTAACCGTAGTAGTTGTCCGCGATGAGGGTGACGACGACTCCGCGCTTGTCGCGGCAGGTGATTTTGAAAGCCCCGCCGTCGTTGTATTTTTCGTCAGGGGATGACCAGCACATGCCGTCTTTTTTCTGGCGGGCTGTGGCGTCTTCAGTTTTCGGAAGGCCGAGTTCTTTTTTGGTGAGGGAGACGAGGTGGGGGGCGAGGATGACGCAGCCGCTGTGGCCGGACCAGTGTTCGGTATCGAGGCGGGCGTCGTTGTCGGGGAGATAGGGATCGCCGGCATTTCCGAAGATGCTTTCGACGAAATCCAGGTTGGAGACGAGGTTGCCGGGTGCGAAGAAGCGGACTTCCATGGATTTTTCCGGAGAAACGCCTGGAACTTCCGGGGTTACGATGGGGCGGAGGAGGAGGGAGACGAAGACTTGCGCGGGTGTCTCGCTGGTGCCGGTGAAGGGCAGGGTCATGATTTCCTCGGGCGGATTCAGGGCGGCGCGGAGGAGGCGGGCGAAGGTGGCTTTCGGGACTTCCTTTTTATCCGCGGGAACTGGCAGGCCACCATCGGCTACGTGGAAGACACCCTCGGTGGTGCGGCGGTCGGAGGCGGGGTTGTGGCAGACGCCCTGGTTGACGCGGTAGGAGCTGAGGATGGAGGATTTGAACTCGTCCTTGTCGGGCGGGATGGAAAGCATTCGGGAGATTCCATGGCGCTCGGTGATCAATGCTCCGGCGGGGAGGAGGTGCTGGCGTTCCGGGAAAACTTCGTTGACGATTTCCTCTCCTAGGTATGCGCGGAGGTAGGCGTCTATGGATGCATCGGCAGGGCAGAGGTAGTCGGAAAGAAGGCGGGTCTTTTCCTGGAAGCTGGCGATGAGGGATTTTCCGAGATCGAGGAATGGGAAGTCCTCTGCTTTCCCGACGATGGGATATCCCCGCGCGGCGAGCTTGAGATTTACGAACTCGCGGAGGCGGTTCTCTTCGTCTGCGGTGGAGGTGGCGGGGCCTGGGCAGTGAAGCCGATGCGGTCTTTGAGTGTATGTGGCATGGATGGAAAGTGAGTTGCGGGGGAGGCTAGAACGCATCGGATGGCACGGCAACCTTTGGAGATGAAGAATTCCGGGTAAAAACGGGCAGAATCCCAGACGCGGGCTACAATAGGGAGAAGCGTGCATCTTGCCGCTAGCGAAGAATCCAGCACAGTGCGCTAGTCCTCTGCTAGCGGCAGGATGCACGCTTCTTCTTATTGGAGACTCCGTCTCGCACCGGCGGTGGCAGAGGCTATATCTTCGGCTGTTAGAAGATGGGAGACAATGACTACCCTTCTCGCACCGGAGGAGATTACGAGGTCGAGATTCTCCGGCTTGATGCCTCCGATACAGAATGCGGGGATGTGTTTTCCAACTTCCGCTTCCATTTTGGAAACTTCTTCGAGGCCTATGGCGGGGCGGCCTTTTTTGGTGGGCGTGGGAAAAGCGGGCCGAAGCCAATGTAGTCGGCCCGGTCTGCGAGGGCTTGCTTCGCTTGGGAAAGGCTGTGGGTGGAGCGACCGATGATCATTTCCCCGCCAACGATTTTCCTGACATCCGCGATGGCTCCATCGTCCTGACCAATGTGGACTCCGTCTGCTCCGAGCTCGACGGCCATTTCAGGAAAGTCGTTGAGGATAAAAGGGATACCTGCGGCCTTGCAGAGAGGGATGATCTTTTCCGCGGCGGCGGAGATGATTTCCAGCGGGGTGCCTTTGGCTCTGAGCTGAATGATATCCGCACCGCCATCGAGAAGGCTTTGTGTTACTTCTTCGACGGCATTTTCCGCGACGTATCCGAAGTCCACGATACCGTAGAGGCGCGGATCGGAGGGAAGAGGCGTGATCACAGGCCTTTCTCTTCGAGAAAACGGGCGACCCAGCCGATATCGTATTTCCCTGCGGCGAAATCCGGGTGGTTGAGGATTTCCTGCTGGAAGGGGATGGTGGTCTTGATGCCCTGTATCATGAACTCGCCGAGGGCGCGCTTCATCCGAGCGATGGCAATCTCGCGGGTGGCACCGGTGACGATGAGTTTCGCGATCATGGAATCGTAATACGGCGGCACGGAGTAACCGGAATACACGTGGGTATCGACGCGGACGCCTTTGCCACCGGGCGCATACCAGAGATGGATGGTTCCCGGGCTGGGCATGAAATTGTTGTAGGGATCTTCCGCGTTTATGCGGCACTCGATGGAGTGCCCGCGCGGGTTGGCATTGAGAACGTGGCAGGAAAGGGATTCGCCGGAAGCAACGCGGATTTGCTCCTTAATGAGCTCGCAGCCCATCACTTCTTCGGTCACAGGATGCTCCACCTGGATGCGGGTGTTCATTTCCATGAAGTAAAAATTCTCGCCCGCCTCATCGACAAGATACTCGATGGTCCCGGCGTTCTGGTAGTTGATTGCCTTGATGAGGGCAACGGATGCCTCGCCCATGCGCTGGCGCATTTCCTCGGAAATGAGGGGGGACGGGCATTCCTCGATGATCTTCTGGTTGCGGCGCTGCATGGAGCAATCGCGCTCGCCGAGATGGATGAAATGGTCGTGGGAATCCGCGATGACCTGGAACTCGATGTGGTGCGGATTGAGGACGAGTTTCTCAAGGTAGCAATCGCCGTTGCCGAAGCAGGCGATGGCTTCGTTGGAGGCGGCTTGGAAAAGGGAAATGAACTCCTCTTCCTTGAAGCAGGGACGCATTCCGCGTCCGCCGCCGCCAGCCGTGGCTTTGATCATCACGGGGAGGCCGATTTCTTTTGCTTTCACGAGAGCCTCCTCGGCACTGGCCATGAGATCGGAACCGGGGGTGATTGGCACGTTGTTCGCGACAGCGGTGGCGCGGGCCGTGGCCTTGTCGCCCATCATGCGGATCACGTCTGCGGAAGGGCCGATGAATACAATGCCGGAAGACTCGCAGATATCCGCGAAACGGGCATTTTCCGAGAGGAAGCCGTAGCCGGGATGGATCGCATCGGCACCGGTGATTTCGGCTGCGGCGATGATACGGTCCGGCTTGAGGTAGCTGTCTTTACTGGGGCCGGGCCGATGCAGACCGCCTCGTCAGCTAGCTGCACGTGCATGGAATCGACATCCGCTTCCGAATAAACGGCGACGGATTCGACGCCGAGCTCGCGGCATGCGCGTATGATGCGGAGGGCGATCTCGCCGCGGTTGGCTACCAGGACTTTCTTGAACATGTTCGCTTGGGTTCCGGGGGGAAGATTACTTGATGCGGAAGAGGACGTCGCCGTATTGCACCGGGTTCGAATCCTCGGCGACGAGCGCGCAGATGGTGCCGGATTTCTCCGCCTTGATCTCGTTCATGACTTTCATCGCCTCAATGATGCAGAGGGTCTGGCCCTCGGAAACGGCAGTGCCGACTTCGACAAAGTTCGGGGAATCCGGGGCTGGCTTGCGGTAGAAGGTGCCGACCATCGGAGAGGTGATTTCGGCTCCTTCTTCAGCAGGTGCTGCAGCGGCTGGCGGAGCGGATCCTGATGCAGGGGCGGCGGCTGGTGCTGATGCCGGCGCGTAGGATTGGGCGGGTGCCTGGGGCATTTTCGCAAGGAGCGCGCCGAGTTCGTCGAGATCCGCTCCTTTCTTCAGCTTCAGTTGAAAATCCTTTTTGGATAGGTCGAAGTGGGTGAGCCCATGCTCGTTCATCAGTTCCACGATTTTTCGGATTTCTTGGAGGTCCACGGAGTTTGCTTTCTTAAATTTTCAGGGTCGTGAGGGAATCACCGCGATTCCATCACTCGCAGGATGGTAGGAATTCGCGTCAAAGAACGTCAAGCCCCATCCTGTGACCCATTGCCCGCAGATTTTCCGGTTCCGCTCCTGGAAATTTCCTGGAACAGGCGAAAACCCGGATTGGCAATGCGGCGGAAAAGCATTAGTCTGAACCGATGACTGCTGAATCCATTCTACGAGAAAGCGTGCGCTACGACAGGAGCGGGCAGCCGCTTGAAGTCGTGATTCCTTACGGCGATTTCGTCGAGTTCGTGGAAGCCTACGGGCTGGATCTGAGTGATGATGAAAAAGACTCCGTCCGGGAGGCTGGGGCTGATCTTGAAGCTGGCAGGACGGAGAATTTCATCGCCTTGGAAGACCTCGAACGGGAACTCGGCATCTGATGCGGAAGGTCGTCTTTCACCGCAGTGCGGCCAAATATCTGAAACGTATGCCGCGTGACCGTGCGATCCAGACGCGTGATACGTTGCGGGAGGTAGCCGCGCTGCCGAACATCTCCGACCACCCCGGTATCAGGCGGATGAGTGGGGAAATGGCGGGCTGGTTTCGTCTGCGACTTGGTAGCTACCGTGCCATCCTGCAGGTGACGCTCGTCGAGATCGAAGAAATACTCTACGTAGGCGCAATCGGGCCGAGGGGTGATATCTACAAAGGTTGAAGCCTTTCGGGACATTTCCCGGCCGCTCAAGCTCCAGTCTTGCATCCTGCGTAGCAGTCCATAAATCTCACGCCATGCCAACCTCTCCCGAAGCCGATCCACGCTTCCACGATTTCGTAATGATGCAGGCGCAGAACGCCGGGCTTTTCCTAGGCCAGATTCCCAACCCGCAGACCGGTGAAAAGTCCGTGAACCTTCGCGCCGCGAAATCCGTCATCGACTCCCTAGGCATGCTCAAGGGCAAGACCGCCGGGAACCTGACTGAAACCGAAGAAAAGCTCCTCGAACTGGCTCTCAAAAACCTCGTCCCACTTTATAAAACCGCTCTCGATAACTCCGACTCCTCAGACTCATGAAATCCTTCTCCCCTTTCCAAATCGCCAACGTCCCCGTCGGCGGGCCGTCCCCGTTTTTCATTCTCGGCCCGTGTGCGCTGGAGAGTGAAGATTTCGCTTGGGAAATGGCGCGTTCACTTAAAGAGATTGCCGACCGCACCGGCATCCACTTCGTCTTCAAAGCCTCCTTCGACAAAGCAAACCGGACTTCCGTCGGCTCCTTCCGTGGGCCGGGCATCGAGGAAGGCTGCCGCATCCTGGGGGAAATTTCCAAGGAGCTGAAAGTCCCGGTGACCACGGACATCCACACTGCCGAACAAGCGGAAATCGCTGCGGAACACATCGATCTCCTCCAAATCCCCGCCTTCCTCTGCCGCCAGACGGATCTGTTGGAAGCCGCCGCGAAAACCGGTCGCGTCGTGAACGTGAAAAAAGGCCAGTTCCTAGCACCACTGGATACCATCAACATCGCCGACAAAATGCGCACCTTCGGCTGCGAGCGCTTCCTAATCACCGAGCGCGGCACCACTTTTGGCTACAACAACCTCGTCGTGGACATGCGTTCGCTTTACCTGATGCGGAAAGAGGGCATTCCTGTCATTTTCGATGCCACCCACTCCGTCCAACGTCCCGGTGGTCTCGGCGGAGCAACAGGTGGGGATGGCGAACTTGCTCCCGTCCTCGCACGGGCGGCAGTCGCCACCGGGCTTGAAGGCCTGTTCATGGAAGTCCATTCCGATCCCGAAAATGCACTTTCCGACGGCCCGAACCAGATTCCCCTGGAGTTCATCGAAGACCTCCTGATCAAACTCCTCGCCATCCATCACGCGAGCCACTGATTCCCATGACGGCATTTCTCGAACCTCTGGTTGGCGGAGTCCTCATCGGGCTCGGCAGCTTGCTGGCTATGCTGGGATCGGGAAAAATTCCGGGCATTTCCGGGGTTGCCGGTAGGATACTGCGTCGGAATCCGGGAGACACCGCGTGGCGGGTCGTTTTTCTAGTCGCACTGATCTGCGGTGCTGGAATTGCTCTCTTTCTCGGGGTGGGTTGGCAAAAATTCTCCGTCCCCGCCGGGCGTTCGCTGGCGGTATTTGCGATTGCCGGGCTACTTGTCGGATTTGGGACGCGTATGGGAGGCGGATGCACCTCCGGGCACGGAGTCTGCGGGATGGGTTCCGGCGCGCGTGATGCGATGCTTTACACTGCCGTCTTTATGGCCACTGCCATCATCACCGTTTTTCTCTGGAATCTGTTAGCGGGAGGAGCGGCCTGATTATGAAATGGGCGTTGATTGCTCTCGGGGGCTCGCTTTTCGGTGCGGGTCTCGTGGTTTCCGGAATGACTGATCCCGCCCGCGTGATCGGGTTCCTGGATATCTTCGGAAAATGGGATCCGGCACTGGCCTTCGTAATGGGCGGAGCGGTGGTTACTTTTGCCCTCGGGCTACTGGTTTTGCGTGGCACCGCTGTGACAAAAAGCCATTTCAAACTGCCTGACCTGAGCGCGGATCCGATGAATGGCCGCATGGTGATCGGCTCGGCGATCTTTGGAATAGGTTGGGGACTGGGTGGATTCTGCCCGGGGCCTGCTTTTGCCAATCTCGCAATTCTGCGTACCGAGTCGCTGGTTTTCGTCCCGGTAATGCTCATCGGGATGATGCTCGCGCAGCGGATTTTCGGGCTGGATAAATGATAGCGACCTCCGCAAGGAGAGAAACCGTTAGTTCGAAATCACGGCTGCAACAAGAACGGTAACCGGGGAAATTCGCCGGGGAGGTCGCGATTTCGAAATCGCGGTTCCTCTCCCGGCTTACTTTCCCCAGACTTCCATCAGCGCCTTCGCCATGTCGCCCGGAGTCCCGACACTTCTGTCGGGGACGGCATTGGCAAAGCAGCGGGGAAGGTGTTTCGCCGTTGCAGCCCACCACAAGAGTGTGGTGACTCCACTCACTTGCCCCAGACTTCCATCAGCGTTTTCGCCATGTCGCCCGGAGTCCCGACACTTCTGTCGGGGACGGCATTGGCGAAGCAGCGGGGAAGGTGTTTCGCCGATGCAGCCCACCACAAGAGTGTGGTGACTCCATTCACTTGCCCCAGACTTCCATCGGCGTTTTCGCCATGTCGCCCGGAGTCCCGACACTTCTGTCGGGGGTGGCATTGGCGAAGCAGCGGGGAAGGTGATTCGCCATTGCAGCCCACCATAAGAGTGTGGTGACTCCATTCACTTGCCCCAGACATCCATCAGCGTTTTCGCCATGTCGCCCGGAGTCCCGACACTTCTGTCGGGGGCGGCATTGGCGAAGCAGCGGGGAAGGTGTTTCGCCGTTGCAGCCCACCACAAGAGTGTGGTGACTCCATTCACTTGCCCCAGACTTCCATCAGCGTTTTAGCCATGTCGCTCGGGGTCTCGGCGACTCCGATTCCGCATTCCGCGAGGATCTTTTTCTTTGCTTCCGCTGTGTCTTCCTCGCCGCCGACGATGGCACCGGCGTGGCCCATGCGGCGTCCCGGAGGCGCGGTGGCACCGGCGATGAATCCGGCGATGGGCTTCTTGCAGTTCGCCTTGGCCCAGCGGGCTGCTTCGACTTCCGCGTTTCCGCCGATCTCACCGATCATGATGATGGCTTCGGTTTCCGGGTCGTTGTTGAACATTTCGAGAACCTCAAGGTGATTGGTGCCGTTGATAGGGTCACCGCCAATCCCGACGCAGGTGCTCTGGCCGTAGCCCATTTGCGTAAGCTGGAAAACCGCCTCGTAGGTGAGCGTGCCGGAGCGGGAAACCACACCGACGTTTCCGCGCTTGTGGATGTAGCCGGGAGCGATGCCGATGCGGCAACCGCCGTGGCTTTTCTCACCATGGCCGGGAGTCACAAGACCCGGGCAGTTCGGGCCGACCAGACGCGATTTCGAGCCTTTGAGAGCTTCCTTCACACGCATCATGTCCATGACGGGGATGCCTTCGGTGATGCAAACGATCAGCTCCACGCCGGCGTCCATCGCTTCGAGGATCGCATCTGCCGCGAATGGAGGCGGGACGAAAATCGCGGAGGCGGTTGCTCCCGTTTCATCCACCGCTCGCCCGACCGTGTCGAAGATAGGCACGACGTTTTCGAACTTCTGCCCGCCTTTGCCGGGGGTAACGCCCGCCACGAGCTTGGTGCCGTAGTCGAGGGAAAGCTTTGCGTGTTTTCCACCAAAGCTACCGGTGATGCCCTGCACGAGGACTTTGGTGTTTTCGTCAATGAGAATGGCCATAGATATATATTGAGGTGGTGTTGAAAAATTATTTTACGAGGATGTCGTAGATCGGGGCAGGAATCAGTTCAAGAATGTGAGGATGAGCCTCAAGAAGGCGGGAGATATCAGCCAAGTCTTTTTGACGCTTGCTCGGACGGCGTTCGAGTTCTTCGAAGGCAGCTACTTTACCCTTCAATGTATCTTCAAGGGATGCGACCCTCATCAGAAGCCCATGGACAATCGCTGGCACGGCGCGTTCCGGGAAATCCAGATACATCTCTTCGGTGCTTATCTGGATGGAGACTTTCGATTCTCCTTTAAGATTGACCGACCAGCGGAATCTTTTTTCGGAAAACCCAAGAGTCTTCAGCGCTTCAACCGTTTCCTCAATTTTTATTGAGGCGATCACTAGATCCACATCAGCGGTCGCCATAGGTTCAAGCGCCCAATGGTTCACTGCCAATCCGCCAATCATGCACCATGGGATGTCCCTTTCCTCAAGCACAGCAATCAGCTTGGCTACGTCTTTGCCGCCGCCGAGTGTCTGCCAGTCGTAAAATTGCCTGAGGGTCATGAGTCAGTTGATTCTTTCGGAAATGTAACCGGGATTGCGCGAGGTATGAATGATCGCGAGAACTTCAATTAAAGCCGCACCACACGCAAAGAAGACTTGATATGGCCACTGTTCCAGCTTGGATTTTCTGATTCCTGACTCAGTGACGACCCGGTGGATTTCCGGGTTGTTGCAGATCGCTTCGAATTTCTCATCAAGTGCGTTTAAAAAACGTTCTCCGGTTCCGGGAGTGCGGAGTTCATACCACTCGGAGATTTGGATGACATCGATCTTCGCGGCGTAGGTCAGAATGAGGTGCGCCATTACCGATTTCCGAATTCTCGTTTTTTGAATTGTTCTAACGTGATTGCTCCGCTCGGATCGGCGCGATGGGCTTCCAGTCGCCTGTCCAGCTCCGCCATCAGCTCCGGTGAAATTCCTTCATTGTCTTCGGCAGGAGAAACAAAGGGCATGAGGAAGCTGACCACCTCGCTTTTTTCTTCAAGCGAGAGTCCGGTGAGTTGATGTTCAAGTTCCGTTTTCATACCTGTTACCGTAGCAAAAGATTCGCCTTCTAGCCAACCGCTTTCACGATCTTTTCGGCGGCATCCGACATGTCGTCCGCGGCGACAATATCGATGCCAGAGGCGGCGAGGGTGGCTTTGCCCGCTTCGACGTTGTTGCCTTCGAGACGGACGACGAGGGGAATAGGTAGGCCGGTTTCCTTGGCTGCGGCGATGACGCCTTCGGCGATGACGTTGCAGTCCATGATGCCGCCGAAGATGTTGATCAGGATGCCTTTCACGTTGGGGTCGCCGAGGATGATTTTGAAAGCTGCGGAGACCTGCTCTTTGGTCGCCCCACCGCCTACGTCGAGGAAGTTGGCCGGCTCGCCGCCGAAGTGCTTGATGATGTCCATGGTGGCCATTGCGAGGCCGGCTCCGTTCACGAGGCAGGCGATGTTTCCATCCAGGCCGATGTAGTTCAAATCGTATTCGGAGGCTGCGACCTCACGTGGATCTTCCTCTTCCTTGTCGCGCATGGCGACGATGTCCGGGTGGCGGTAAAGGGCGTTGTCGTCAAAACCGAACTTCGCATCCAGAGCGAGCACGCGGCCGTCCGGGGTGGTGACGAGCGGGTTGATTTCCAGCATGGAGCAATCGCAGTCGATGAAGAGCTTGTAGAGATTCTTGAGGAGCTTGCCGAACTGCTTGGCGACATCGCCGGAGAGGCCGAGCTCCGCCGTGATTTTCCTGATCTCATATGCCTGGAGGCCGAGCAGTGGATGCACCACCTGACGGAAAATTTTCTCAGGAGTATCGTGAGCGACATCCTCGATGCTCATTCCACCTTCCGTGGAGGCAACGATCACTGGCGCGCAGGTTGCGCGATCCATGAGGATGGCGAGATAATATTCGTGGGTGATATCCACCGCCTCCGCGACCATCACCTTGCGGACGAGACGGCCCGCATCACCGGTCTGAACCGTAACGAGGGTTTCGTTCAGCATTTTCCCAGCAAACTCAGCCGCCTGCTCCGGACTGTCGATAAGATGGACACCACCTTGGAAGCCGTTTTTGAAATGCCCTTTCCCGCGACCGCCCGCATGGACTTGCGCTTTGATGACGAGCTTGGCACCGGCGAATTCCTTCGCGGCGGCCGCAGCCTCTTCGGGACTTCCGGCCACTTTCCCTTGCGGGCTTGGCACTTGGAAACGGTCAAACAGCTCCTTGGCTTGGTATTCGTGAATGTTCATAAAATTTATCGCAGGCAAAAACCGAGCGGTTTTAGCCTTGTGCCGCCGACAGGGTCAAGCAACGCCTTGGACTTTCTCATTCAACGGCTTCATGAGGACAAGCCGTGCAGCTCATTCATCTTCCCGCCGTTTCCACCAGTTCACGCAGCTTCCAATTGAATTCCCCCGCTGCCGAGAGTTCCCCAATGGATTTCTCCATCCGCCACCTCCAGTAAAACGGAATGATGGCCGGGACGTTGATGCGCTCGCCTTCCACATCATTGCTGCGCAGCCCCTCGTCCATCGCCAAAAGATCCTGGAGCGGGAACACCGCCCACATCGCCGGGGAATGCATGTGCTGCTCCAGGATGCGGAAAGCCATTTCCCCACTCAGGTCCGTTTCAGGAAATGCCACCCCAAACATCTCCCAGGCGAACCTCGCCCGCACCTCGCCGTCCTCCCGCCACCAACCGCGCAGGGTGGACATGTCGTGGGTTCCCGTCGCCACCACGCTCATATATGGAGCATGTGCCGGGTGGAAAAACTCCGTGCCCGCAGCCTTGGGCCAGCGCTGGATTTCCAGCGAGAGCATGCCCATTTTTTCCATCACACCCGGCACACAGGCGGGAACCATTCCGAGATCCTCTCCGCAGAGCAGCATGTCGCTCGCCGCGCGCATCGCCGGGAGTTTTTCAAGCGCTTTACCCTCCCAATAGGATTCCTGGCGGTTGTAAAAATAGTCATCGTAAAGCTCTTGGAGCCGCCACTGCACATCTGGATCGAGCGCCCTGAACGACCTCGTATCCGCCATCGACATCCTCGGGTGAAACTCCGTCCGCCCGGATCCCTCCACCTCGAAAAACAGCACCTCGCCCACCAGATCCACCAGCGCATCCCTCAGCCAATCCTGGTTCGCCCAGTCGCCTTCCCCCAGTTTTCCGAAAAATTCCACAATCGCCCTCTGCGAGGAAAACCTCTCTTTCAGCCCGTAGCAACCCAGCCCCCAGTCCACCAGGAAATCCTGCCTCACCCCATCCGCAAACTCACCGAAAGTCTCTTTCAGCAGATCCTCCCGGATAAACGGCACGCAGAACCTCTCGTAATCAAACTCCACCCCGCGCTCCGCGAACTCCTCCACTTTCACCGGCAGCGCGGGATCGAACCATCCCATGATCCCATCCACATGCTCCACAGGCACCTGCCAGATCCGGAAAAATCCAAGGATGTGGTCGATTCTATACGCATCGAAAAACCGGCTCAGTTTTTCAAACCGCGACCGCCACCAGGCATACCCGTCCTTCGCCATCTCTTCCCAATCGTAAGTCGGAAACCCCCAGTTCTGCCCTTTCACCGCAAAAGCATCCGGCGGAGCACCCGTCTGGGCTTCCATTTTGAAAAGATGCGGAGCCACCCAGGCATCCACCGAATCCCTGTCCACCCCAATCGGCAGATCCCCCTTCAATGCCACCCCCACCGAGCGCATATACGCCACCGCCTCCGCAAGCTGCCTGTCCAGCTCGTATTGCAACCACACGAAATACATCACATCCGTGCTGATCGCCAGCGCCTCCGCCGTCTTCGAATCATACACCGCCCACTCGCCCCATTCGGAAAACACCGCCGTGCCCAGCTCGTCCCGCTTCACGCAAAACACCCCGTAGTCCAGCACCCAGTCCCAGTTGGTTTTCAGGAAATCCAAAAACGCCGCATCCTTCAAAATCGCATCGTGATGCGCATCGAACACCTCCCGCGTCCTCCGCCATTTCACCGCCATCACCGCCTCATAATCGAGCTGCTTCGCCTCGTTCAGCCCGTCCCGCTCCCGCCGGTAAACCCCCGCATCCGCCAGCGGGTAACTCATCTCATCCAACCGCAAATAGATCGGATGCAGCGCATACACACTGATCGCCGAGTAGGGATAACTGTCCGTCCAAGTCCGCGAGGAAGTCGTGTCATTGATGGGCAGGATCTGAAGCATTTTCAGCCCCGCCCCCGAAGCCCAATCCGCCATCCCTTTGAGATCTGCAAACTCCCCCACTCCGCAGCCCTCCGCGCTCCTCAGGGAAAAAACCGGGATCGCCACCCCCGCAGCGCGGAATTTCAGATCCGCACTCCTTAGGAAACTTTCGTGGGAAACCCTCACAAAATCCGCCCCCTCGCGCCCTTCCAGCACCCGGTTGTGCTCCCCGTCCTCCAGCTTCACCGCCTTGCCCAGCGCCGGATCGTAGAGACCGTATTTATACTCCACCGCCCAATCCATCGGCAGATTCAGGCCGAGCTGCCACCTGTTTTCCGCAACCTCCACCATAGGCACCGCCTTCGCGTAATCCCAGTCCCCCAACGCATCCAGCCCCCCAAGCACACACGGCACCAGCCCCTCCGGCACCCGCGCCATGAAAAGGTTCAGCTCATGGTTCCCGGCCCAATCGACCTTCCCCAGAGCCCTCTCCCCACCGCCATCCACCACATCGAAGACCTTAGCCGCATACACCCTGTCCTCCGATCCCGCCGATCTCCAGTCATCCACGAAAAGCACCCGTGGCGGCAATCGGAGCGAAGCGGAGATGGAGGGACTGACCACTTCTGGATCCTCCCTCAAATTGCATCCGCCATGCCAAACCCTACCCTCCACCTCTTCCAAAGCCACCCCATCCCTCTTATAAACATACCCATACTCCAGCCGCACCTCCCCGGAAATCCCTGCCTCTACCTCCAGCTCCCAATGCCCCCCATCCTTCCAAGCCATACGCAGCGACTGCCTCACCACATTCCCACCGGAGTGCATAGCCATCTCCAGCCACAGCGATTCCCCCACCACAGTCCCGTAAGCCACCCGAAAGATCCAAGTCATGTCCCACTACCTAAACCGCCCCCGCCCCATCCCGCCACCGAAAAAGGATTTCCTTGGAATTCGCATTTTCGGTAAAACAGCGTGGGACTGGATCCAAGCTTCCATTCCACTCCGGTTGGAACAGGATGGTCATCAATATTTGCGGGTAATGAATCTGATGTATCTATGGATGAGCATGGCACTCTGTCTGGTCTCGGTCGGGCATGGCAAGGAAGTGTGGGCCGCATGTGACGTTCTTCACGGCGAACATGTGACGGTTCAACTTCTCTACCGCCCCGAAGCGTCGTTGAGCGATGAGGAGTGGATCAAGTTGCAGTTCACACGCAGCGGCGATGCCGATACGGAACTTAAAAATATACACTATCGCATGGAGAGCGAACGGTTCTCCCCGGATGGCAAGACATTGATAAGTTCCGGCGGGCTTGCGTCCGGAAGTTCTTACGATCTGTTTGGCAAGTCCAGAGCCTGGGGAAACCGTGGCCGTATCACCAGTGCCGCGCATCCCAGCCGATACTCATCGACCTTGCTGGGCTTGGCTCCAAAAGGCGGACTGCTGGTAAGGGCACGGCTTCACCTCCATTTTGATCGGGCGGATGGCCGCAGAATTAAGACCCCGCCGGAAGGCGTCCCGTTCACCTTCATCTGGAACCGGCCGGATGAATCGGGTTTTGCCGAAATGCGGGAACGATTGAAATCACTTCTGAACGAGGCCGAACCTCAAAGCAACAGTTGCCACTCGTATATCCTCGGCACCTTGCTGGAAATTCCGGAAGTTTCGGGAGACATTTCCCTGTCCCGAATCCTGACTGCCATCGACAAACGCAAAGGGGGTTTCGATGGACGGGAACCATTGGTGGAACATCTGGAAAAATGGAGTTCCGATCCCGCTGAAGTCAGGAACCATTATCTTTCCTTATTGGAGCGTGGGGACAGAAGAGTCTGCATGGATCTGCACCGTGCCGAATGGCTCTGGGACCGGCGGTTCATCGAACCACTTGTCGCAGTGCATGAAATGCCAAAAATCTCTCCGTATTGGGAACTGAATGTCTTGTTCGCACATAGTTCCGAATGGGTCGGTGACCCCGAAATTCCCGGGAGGCTTTCGGCTCCCCTGTTAGAGCGATATGGAAAATTTTTAAAACGAACCCCCGAAGAACTGATCGAGAACAGACAAATGCAATTGCAGACCTGGACACATTTCGCTGAGGACTTGGGCAAGACAAGGGATCGCAAAGTAATACCTCTTTTGGTTCCTTTTCTAAGCTGCACGGAGGCGTTTGCAGATCCGAGGATGGCGTTTTCCAGCACAGACGGGGAGGCTCTCCCTTACCGTGCCTGTGATGTGGCACTGGAGTCGATCCTGACAATCCTTGATGGCGAAACCGAAAAGGCTTATCGAGCGGCGCAAGGTCTCGATTCAACCGGGGAGACTACCCGGTTTCCGTATAGGAGAATTCGCAGTAACCAGGTTCAGACAACAGCATTGAGGGACAGGATGATCTTTTCCCTCAAGGAACGCCTCGAAGCGGTAGGAGAAGAGTAACTTCTGCACGTGGTTCGTTTTTCATCTTTTTGGGGTACCAGGTGCTGCATCGCAACATTTTCACTGCGAAGACCTGCCTGAGGATCGTGCAAAAGAAGCCTGGGGAGAAAATCCAGCTCCCGTCACGCCTCCTGAAGGCTGCGCTCCTTTCGCCGCAGTGCAGCGGGAGGAACTTGAGCAAGGAGATCGCCGGATTGAAAGCCGAGGTGGAACTCGTGGCGGAAGAAGCGCGGGAACTGGCGGGGGAGGTGCCGTTTTGAATGTGGCGAGAGTGCCGGTCAGCCATGTCCGAGATCAGTGTCTAGTTCGGGCTTCCTGAAAAAGTATCTTGGGATTCCTGAGTAGAAAATCACGCCGCCGTCCTCATTTTTAGCTCTGCGGCGTGGATCCATGTTACGGACGAGTGGTAACAGGGATTTGTGCGGCTTTTTGCCTTCATCCAGTCCTGCCACTTCTGCCAGTGCCCGATCAAGGCACGCAAAAACCTCAGTATGGCGTCGAGGTTGAGCACGATAAGGCCGATGGTGACCACGCTCCGGCTGGTCACGGCCAGTTTGGCCATGACCCGTTGAAGGGTTCCTTTGCGTTTCGCGTTGCCGAACTTGCCTTCGATGGGGATGCGGTCTTTCTCATCCTGCCTTTGCTCTCTTTTCTCCTCCCTGGTTCTTTCCCGTGGCCTGCCCAGTGGCTTGCCGCTCAGGCGGATGCCCCTCTCTTTGCACCATGCGCGGTTGACCCGGGTCTGGTAGATTTTGTCGGCGTGGATGCTGGCCGGATAATTGCCGAAGTGTTTTCGAAAAGACTCTGCCTGCTCGATGAGGTCGGTGGTTTCGTTATAGGCATCCCATGAAAACCGGTCTAACAGAACGAAGCCGTCCACATGGCTGGCGGAGATTTTCGCGCCAAATTCAACCCTCTGTGAAGCTTTTCCGCGGACGATGGGTCGCACATGCGGCTGGCTGATGCTCACGATGCGATCGGCGCAACGGTGGCTGCGCTGCTGATACATTTCCAACTGTTGGCCGTAGAGTGTGTGGATGACCATGAGGCATTTGTGCCAGTAGGCTGTTAGATCGGCGAGGCTCGCGCCGTTGTCCAACTGCCTGTCAATGTGGCCGAGGTTGCGTTTGATGTAGCGGAGTTGCTTGCCGATGGCGGTGCGGATTTTGGTGAGTTTTGGTTTTTTGGAAAGTGCGATGGTGAGGAAGTCGCGGCGGGCGATCTTCCTGTAGGTACGGGGCTTCCTGCCTTTTTCGGGCATGGCGGCGTGCAGATCATCGATGATGCGTTCGGTTTTTTCGCGGGCGTCGTTGAGCAGTTTCAGATCGGTGGGATAGGTTATGTCGGCGGGGGTGCAGGTGGCGTCGATGATGAGTTTGCCGTTGGCTTCGGGCTCGGGCTGCGCGTCCGCTTCAGAGCCAGGGTCTTGGTTGGAGGGCGGGGTGTCATCCGGTGGCGAGGCGGGTGGGTCTTGGGGCGGGGCAGCCTGGCCGCGCGCGATGTTGATGATGGCGAGGTTGATTTTCTCAAGGGTTTGCGGACTGATGCGCTTGCGGAAGTGAACCATCATCGAGGGATCGAAGAGGTCTTTGCGGAGGTATTCATGCAGGCCGAGGAAGTATTGGAGAAACGGGTTTTCACGGATCTGGGCGACGGTTTCCTCATCGGTGACACCAAGGCGCTCCTTGATGATGAGTGCTCCGAGTGCAATGCGGCTTTCCTTGGCGGGAGCACCCATGCCGCTGCTGGCGAAGTTGTCCCGGTAGTCTTCCTCCACAAGATGCCAGGGGACGATCCTGGCGAGTATCACCCAGCGGTTTTCGGGATCGAGTTTCCCGCCGAAAGGAAGGTAGAAGTCGGGCAATCCCGGCTGGGAGTCGGTTCGATACATACCTACTAGATACGTAGTAGGTGAACGGGATTTTTCAGGAAAAGCACGAAAGCCGTGCATTGTTTTCGCCCGTTTCCAGCCTCCCACCGTGTAGAACTGGGCGTTCGGGAATAATTCAGGAAGCCCTAGTTCGGACAAACTGATAAATCACCGGATCACCGGCTTGTCCTTGGAGCGGGGTTGGCGGCGTTCTGCGAAGAGGTGCTGCTTTGCTTCGTTGCCGAGTCCATCGTAGATGACTCCGATGAGATCGCGGAGACGGGAGGCGACCCTTGATTTCGGATTCCAACTGTAAACGAGAGTCCGCCCCTGCCGCTTGCAGACCAGTGCGCCGGAACGCTCGAACCGGTCTAATTGCCGCTGGACGGAATCCAGCGAAACCTCAAAATCCCTCGCAATCGCCCTGCCATAAGATTCCCCATAGTGAAATAGCGACAGAAGAACCGCTTCCGCAGCCTTTCCGCCAAAAAGATCCTGGAGCGTAGTGGAAATCATGACCGGATAATTCGGTCAAATGAACCGAATATCAAGTCAATAATTTATCATGAACCCACCTGACTGGAAGAATTGCACCGAAGAAGAGCTGTGGCGATATGTGGGATGGCATCTCGATGGAGCCGGAATTCAGTCAGTACTGGTAGGTGGAGCCGTCGTGGCAATCTACACGGAAGGTCTGTATCGCTCGGGCGATCTGGATCTCATCCCCGATGACATGGGTCGCACCCGATTGAAGGAGGTGCTCGCACAGATCGGCTTTCATCCGAGCAAATCTCGTTATTTCAAACATCCGGAATGTTCTCATCTCTTCCTGGAATTTCCGAGAGGCCCGGTGGAGATCGGCGAGCAATATCCAGTGGTTCCAGCGGAGATCGAAGTGGAAGGCCGAACGCTCCGACTGTTGTCCCCAACGGACAGCGTGAAAGACCGGTTGGCTGGTTACATACACTTGAAAGTCCGTGCCAATTTTGAGCAAGCCCTGCTCATTTGCCAGCGCCAGCAAGGCCGGGTGGATTTGGATGACGTGAGGAAATGGTGTGTCCGCGAAGGTGGAACGTCCGCCTTCGAGGAACTCGTCCGCAGCTTGGAACAACGGTGAGAGTTTTGGGTGGCTTCTCCGCCGCCTGTGGAAAAGGCTCCCTTACAGCGGGCGAAGACGCCCGTTTGAACTCAAGGCGCAAGACGCGCCTACTCCTTTTCCAATTAGAATGAGATCCACCAAACGGGCAAAAGTCATGCTCTGTATCGTCGCGTTCGGGCTGTTCGTTTCCGGGGTGACGGTGTGGCCGGCGATACCTGAGTTGAAATTCGCAATCCATCTTTTGTGGGGCGATGCGGAACCGACGGGAGAGGTGCACCGCTTCACCGCCCAGATTTTGAAAAGCCTGGAAGTGATAGAGAGCGAGCATGCGCCCATCATGTATGGCTACGACTGGCTTGCCTTCGCGCATGTCTGCCTGGCCATCCTCTTCGCCGGGGCGGCGCGGGATCCCGTCCGGAACATCTGGATCATCCAGTGCGGGCTGATCATGTGCGCCCTGATTCCGGTTCTGGCGGCGATCTGCATTCCCCTCCGGGAAATTCCCTTTTTCTGGTTCTTCATCGATACCGCCTTCGTCCCGGCGGCAGCACTGCCGCTGTGGATCGCACTCCGCGATGTCCGCGAGATCGAAGCGGATCCGGGGAAGGCCGGGGCATGAACAGGAAGCCTGTCAGAAAAACACCGCCACGGCGTGAAACACCGTTGCGAACAGCACCAGCTCCACGGCTCCCAGCGCGAGCAGGCGGTTCATCCGGGCATCCGCAGGTAGAGTCAGCACGCCCCAGATGATACGCATGCCGATCACGAAGACGGGGAGGCTCGCCAGGCCGAAGAGAGGATAGCCTTTCACCAGCCACACAACCCCCAACAGGGCCGCAACTTTCACCTCAAGCCAGATCACCGCCCCAGCAACTTTGGCGCCGAACTTTACCGCGAGCGTCCGTTTCCCGACCAGGGCATCCTCTTCCCTATCGCGGAAATTGTTCACGGAAATGAGTACCGCAGAGAGCAGACCCACCTGTCCGCCAAGCAGCGCCGCTTCCACCGGCCAGGTGCCCGTCTGCACGAAAACGGTTCCCATCACCGCGATGAATCCGAAAAACAGGATCACGAAAATCTCACCCATCCCCCGGTATGCCAGCGGAAACGGCCCGCCAGTGTAGCCGTATGCAAGGAACAGGGAAGGCAGCCCGATGGCCAGCATGGGCCAGCCCCTTGCCAAGACAAGAAACGCTCCGAAGAAAACCGCCCCTGCCAGGAATGCCCCTCCCAATCCCATCACCTGCCCGAAGCCCATTTCCCCCGTCCCGGTCAGCCGCCTCGGCCCCATCCGCCGCTCGCCATCGGCTCCGTTTTTCCCGTCCACAGCATCGTTGAAAAAATTCGTCGCGATCTGTATGCCCAGCGCGCCCAGCAAAGTGCAGACCCACAGCCACCAGTCAAAAGCCCCCGTCAGTTTCCAAGCCAGCACCCCACCCACCCACACCGGCACCACCCCCGCCGCCAGGGTCTTCGGTCTCGCTCCGGAGACAACCGCTTTCGTAAGATTTCCAAGTTTCATCGTCCAGAGGAGTGAAGGAGGGAAAGAGGGATTGAGCGAATGGAAAATCGATGAGCGTTTGATCCTGAAGAATTTTTAACCACAGATTCCGCAGATGATCACAGATGGGAGAGGGTAAGTCGAACCTTCCCATTCCAGCTATGCCACAGCTTTGGAAACAATTTCCAGTTGATCGATTTTGAAAGTCTTCATCCGTGATAATCTGTGAAATCTGTGGTTCAATTCTCTTCGATCTCTCTAATGGAGGCACCCTGCCTGCTTTTCCCCGAAAACCAACTTGCCGCGATCTCCCGCAGCCGTCATTGTGTCCCCGATGAAAACCATGAACCGCCGCCACTTCCTCCGCAACACCGCCGGAACCGCACTCGCTCTCGCCAGCGTCCAGTCCCTCTTCGGAGCCGAGTCCTCCAGCCCCTATGTGAAAAACATGGGCATACAGCTCTACACCCTGCGCGACCAGATCGCGGCGGATACCGCAGCTACTATAAAAGCAGTAGCGGACGCCGGTTACAAACAGGTGGAGCCATACCGCTCCGCTGAAACGGATGCCATGATCGCCGCCGCCAAGGACAACGGCCTCGCCGTCAACTCCATGCACTTCGA
Organism: uncultured Verrucomicrobiae bacterium; assembly: GCA_963793435.1. Lineage (GTDB taxonomy): Bacteria > Verrucomicrobiota > Verrucomicrobiia > Verrucomicrobiales > Akkermansiaceae > Luteolibacter. Next base: position 885,120 of record CAWCAA010000001.1, read on the forward strand.
CTGGAACACCATCGTCGAAGCCAAGGATGCCGCCCTCCCGGATTTCCAAAAAGTCATCGGGGACGCGAAGAAGCACGGTCTCTCCCACCTCGTCATCCCCTACATCCAGGACACCGTCCGCAAGGATCTCGACGGCTATAAGGCTACCGCCGAAAAATTCAACAAAGCCGCGGAAATCAGCAAAGCCGCCGGCATCCAGCTCTCCTACCACAACCACAACTTCGAGTTCCAGCCCATGGCTGACGGCAAGACCGGTTACGACATTTTCATCGAAGAATTCAGCCCGGACATGATGTTCGAGATCGATGTCTTCTGGGTGAAACTCGCCGGAATCGAGCCCGTCTCACTCATCGAAAAACTCAAAGGCCGCGTTTCCCAGCTCCACCTCAAGGATCTCAAGGAAGGCGTGGAAATGCCGAGCTACACCAGCCCCGCGAAAGACGCTTTCAAGGAAATCGGCAACGGCATCATACCTATGGATCCCATCATGGCCTCCGCCCAGGCAACCGGCGTAAAACACTGCCACGTCGAGCAGGACCAGTCCCCGCATCCCATCGAAAGCATCCAGGAGAGCATGAAAACCCTGATGGGTTAGGCCGACCGGCGAACCACCTTCCCAGGTCGTCTTCCGAAAATCCCACCCGCGGGATGCCTGTGTTTCCAAAGATCCCGGCAAGGCTGCCGGAAATACTCGGCGGGCATTTCCCGGTTCCCGCTGACATTATCTTCCCTGTATTTCCTTCAGCCCCTTTAAGGGTTTCGGAATCGGTCTTGCGTCATTCGCTTGGCACCTCCTGGTTTCTGTATTTTCCGGCCACGATGAGGCGATATGCGGCCGGTGTGAAGACGGACGCAAGGAAGGTCGCTCCGCCGACGCCGCCCGCGAGGACGACTGCGAGAGGAGGCCAGAACTGCCCGCCTACGAATATCAGCAGCGGTAAAAAGCTGCCGATGGTGGTGAGTGTGGTGCTCACAAGGTGGCGGCCGGTTCCGGCAACAACGCGTTTGAGTGCCTCGATATCGCCACGCCGTGCGTCCTTGTCCGCGTGGATCGCGGCGAGCACGACGATGTTGTCGTTAAAGGCAAGGCCGACCAGACCGATGCAACCGAGTATGGTATTGAAGCTGATTGGAAACTGGATCACCCAGGTGGCGAGCAGTCCGTAGCCGACGGCCAGCGGCGCGATGGACAAAAGGATCAATGCCATCCGCAGGCTTCTGAAAGACAACACGAGTGTTGCGATGGTGAGAGTCACGATCACCGGCAGATAGAGAAGCAGGTTGCCTACGGCATCCGCCTGGTTTTCAGACTCTCCGCCGAGGCTGAACTGGTAGCCGGGCGGGAGCTTGAAATCCGATTTGTTGAGGGCTTTCTTTGTCGCCGTCGTGATGTCGATAGGCAGACCGTCGGTCGAGACATAGCCAAGGATGGTGTTCACCCGTTCGTTGTTCCGACGGGTGATCGCGGATGTTTCCGGCTCCAGGTGAAATTTCCCGATGGCACGGAGCGGGACAAGCACCCCATCCCTCCCGACGAGGCGGAGGTTGGCGATTTCTTCGATGGAATCCCGTTTCTCCGCACCGACTCTGACCCGCACCGGAAGCTCCTCGACAGCTTCGATCAGGCTACCGCCCGGGACACCCTCAAGCAGATGCTGGAGCTGGATGGAAATTTCCGTGGGCGTGAGACCCGCTGCCAGCGCCGCCGCTTCGTCAGGTTTGAAAATGAACTTGGGATCGCCCCTTGCGAGCGTGACCTCGGTGTGCAGGACTTGCGACTGGCCGGCAAGTTTCAGACGGGCTTCGTCCCCCAGACGCTGGAGTTCGGAAATGCTTGGGCCGGTGATGCGCATCTCGACATCCGCCGCTGCGGGTGGGCCTTGCGCGAATTTCCTGACAAGAATCCGCGCCTGCGGAAACTGTTCGTCAAGCTTTGCCTGAAGCTCCGGGACAAGGCGGGTGGTGGCTTCGAAGTCCTTCACTTTGAGAACAGCCATCGCATAGGACGGTGTGTTGTCCTTGTCCTCGATGATGTTGTAATAGACCGGTGGAAAAACGGCACCGGCCAGCCAGTGGATCTGCTCGATGGCATCGTCTCTTCGTAAAATTTCCTCGATCTCTTTGGTGGTTTTCACCGTCTCCTGGATCGAAGTCGTCGAAGACATTTCCACTTCTATCGTGAACATGTCGCGGTCGGTTCTTGGGAAAAACTGGCTCCCCAAAGTTGGTGCGAGCGCAAGACCGACAGCCGGAACGGCAATTCCCATGAGTATTCCCACGACAGGGAATTTCACCGCGAGACCGATGATTTTCATCATGGGTTTTGTGAACCAGGGCGCACTGATTCCCTCGCGAACCCATGTCGGCAGCCGATACTTTTTCCCTTCCTCGGACGGGGCGGAAAAAATTGCCGCGAGCGCCGCGATCACCGTCAGCGAGAAGAAGAACGACACCGTGATCGCGACGATCACGCTCCCGCCAATCGAGCCGACAAAGTCACCGGCTCCACCCGGAAGCAACAGGATGGGAACGAATGCGAGAACCGTCGTGAGCGTGGAACTCAGGAGCGGAATGGTCAGGTGCCGGAGGGCGGCGACCAGCGCTTCTCTTCGTTTGAGTCCTTTGGCGAGCTCGATCCGGATCTCATCAGTGATGACGATGGCGGTATCGATCAACAGGCCGAGCGCGATGATCATCCCGAAAATGGACATTTGGTGAAGCTTCCCGCCCTGGATGGATATGATGAAAAGCGTCCCGGCGGCTGTCAGCGGGAGTGCCGCGCTGACGATGAGCGAACGCCTCCAACCCATCGTGAGGAGGATCACTACCACCACTACCGCGGCTCCCAGGACAAGGTTCCATGCGAGTTCGCCAAGGCGCTCTGTGGTGTAGTCACTCTGCCGGAAAACGGGCTCTGCGGTGATGGTATCGCCCATGGTTTTGCGGAAACCTTCCAGCGTTTCCGTGGCCTTCGCGTCCCAGAGATCGACACGTTCCGTTTCAGCCACTCTGGCGGCCACAAAGATCGCCCGCTGCCCGTCCGTGTAACCCATTTGATCGGGTGGCTGCCTCCAATTCCGTTCCACCCTGGCCAGGTCACCGACTCTAACCGTCCGGATTCCCTCGCCTTGTTTCACGATGATCTCCCTGATCCTATCGAGGCTTTCGATCTCGCCATCGACCTCCAGGACCAGCGTGGAGGTTTCGCTCCGGAGTTGTCCGGCAGGGAGTTTCACATCCGCCTGATCTAGCGCTGCTGCGACGGCCGCTGCGGTGAGTCCCTGCTGCGCGAGCACCTCCTGATCGAGGGTCACAAGAATCTCCTCGGCGGGTTGACCATAGATTCGCACCAGTTCGGTGCCATTGATATTGCGGAGCTGGTCGGCCAGTTCATTGGCTCTGCGGGAAAGGATTCCGAGGCTCTTTTCCGCGCCGTCCGCGTCCCCCCATTGGATCGCTGTGATGAGTGTGTAGGCGACGGCATTTCGCTGGTCGTCCAGGAATGGCGCTCTTACCTGGGTTGGGAAATTCGCCGAAGCCTGGCTGAGTTTGTCGCGGATTTCCGATGAAATGGAGACGGTATCCTCCTTCCCTACCTCGTCCTTCAGCTCGATGGAGATGAGGGAAAATCCAGCATGCGAGGTGCTGTCGATGTTCTTGATCTGGTCGATTTCATTGAGGCTTTCCTCGAGCTTTTTAGTGACAAGCGCTTCGACCTGTTCGGCGGATGCGCCGGGAAACCGTGTGAGCACCAGAGGTGCCCGGTTTGTAATCACGGGATCCTCAAGACGTGGCAAGCCGTTGATCGCCGCAAGCCCTGCGACGAATGTCACGACCATCATCAGGACGAGAAGGTAGCGGTTGTCGAAAAACAGGGCGATGAAACCCGATCCTTTTTCCGGTGTTTTCCTACTCATTTCCCGGAACAGTGAGCGGTTCAAGTTTGTTCACGACGCGGATAAACTGCCCCGCGCTGACCTTTTGCAGACCCGTCGCGATGATGCGGTCGCCCTCTGTGACACCGCCGCGCGCGACGACCGAATCCGTGTATTCGTGGATGATCTCCAAATCGGTTCGAGTGATCCGCTCGGCCTCGTCCTGAACGTCCGGGGCGGGCATGGAAATGTAACACGACCAGAGACCCCGGGAGCTTTCCGTCAGGGCACTGCGCGGAACTAGAAATCCGTTTTCCTCCACCATTTTCAATGCAATCACGGTGACGAGATCCCCTGGCTTGAGTCCGGTTTCCTGATCCGCGAGCGAGAGGATGACATCGGTCGTGCGGGTTCTGGAATCCCGCTGCGGAAGGACGCGGTCGACGGGCATTTCAAGGCGTTCTCCATCAGAAAGTTCCGCTATAATTTCTGTTCCGGCTGTCATGGTGTTCTTCACCCCCAGGTTCATCGCGACACGCACTTCCAGCGCTCCGGTTTCCAGAAGTGCGAACGCGGGCTGGTTCGGTGAAACGACCGCGCCCTCGTCGATCATCCGTTGGGAAATTGTCCCGGGAAACGGTGCTTTCAGCTCGCTTTTCCCAAGATCCACATCAATCGCCGCAAGCTGGGAATTGATCTGCTCAATCGCGGCGTTCGCGCTGTCGATCGCCTCTTTCTTTCTCTCAAGCTGCTGGCCGGTTGCCGCATCGAGCTCGAAAAGTCTTTGATCACGTCGGTATTCGGAGGCTGCGAAAGTCCGTGAGGCTTCCGCCTGAGCCAGCGATGCCTCCACCTGGTTCCGCTGCGCTTTCAACCTTTCGGTATCGATCACCGCAATCGTGGCTCCTTTCTCCACCGTTTCCCCCTCGTCAAAAGCAATGGAAACCACCGTCCCCGGCACCTCGAAAGCGAGCTGCGCCGTGCGGCTGGCCTCGACCACTCCGGTGAACTTTTCCTCCACTGGGAATTTCTCAAGAGAGCGCACTTCGATCACCTCCATGGGGACGAGTTCGATCCGGGAGGCTTTGTCTTTGTCATTGGAGCCGCAGCCTGCCATGAGGCAGCAGGCGAAACACAGGTATCGTTTCATAATCGTGAATTGGGGATGGGAAGTTTCATTTGCCGTCCCATCCGCCGCCAAGAGCGCGGCCGAGTTGGATAAGCGAGGTGGCGGTTTTGCCTTCCGCAGCTACAAGCTGGACTTCCGTCGAATTCAGCGCTTCCTCCGCATCAAGTAGCCGCTCGAGCGGGAGTGCTTCCGCGTCGTATTGCGCTTTGGAAATCCGGTATGCGCTTTCGGCGGATTTCACCGCAGCCGTCCAACCGCGTGTTTCGTTCCGCGCCTGTTGGAAAGCGATGGCCGCGCGCTCGACCTCCTTGATCGCCCGGTTGATTCTTTGTTCGTAGGCCGCGAGCTGTGCCTCTACCCCCGCTTCCGCCGCGCTGATTTCCCCGCGTAGCCGCCCACCTTGAAAAATAGGCAGGCTCAGGGAAGGACCTACTGCGAATTTAGTAGCTGATTTCTGAAAAAGATCGCCCGAGGAAATGGCTTCGGCGCCAAGCGATCCGATCAGGGAGAAACGCGGATAAAGATTCGCGGTCGCCACATTCCGTCGCGCGGTCGCCTGGGCAAGCCGACGCTCGGCGGCGCGGATGTCCGGGCGGGTTTTCAAAAGATCCGAGGGGATACCGGTTCCGATCAGACGGCGCGGACTGGGCATCCCGCTCTTTGCGCTGACGAGCAATTTTATGTCACGGCTTGATCGATTGGAAAGGGCTGCCATCGCCGTGATTTCAGCCTCCCCGGCAGCGACGAGCGCGGAAAGCTGGGCATTGAGAATATCGACGGCATTCTGGCTCCTCGCCACATCGAGGCCGCTTGCAGCTCCGTTTTCATTTCTATCCCGCGAGATTTTTGCAGTGCGCTCACGGAGAGCGATATTTTTCTCAATCTCGCGCCGGCGTGCCTCGATGACCCGATATCTGACGTAGCTTTGTCCGATCTCGGACTGAAGGGAAATCCGCAGATCCTCGTAGTCCCACGCGGCGGCCTCCGCTCCCGCGCCCGCCGCTTCGATAAGCCGGCGGTTTCTCCCGAAAACATCAATCTCCCACCCGGAGGTCAGGTTCGCCTGATAGAGCGTTTCATAGATACCTGCGGAACCACCACCGCCTGGAATCGCGATTCCTACCGGGTTCAGTGAATCCTCGCTCTGGCGAAGCCTTTGCACCGATCCATCCAGCCCGAGAGTGGGCTTCAGGGTTGCTCCGGCGATTCGTTTTTGAGCGTCCGCCTGATCGATTCGGGCGGCGGCTGCTGCCAGATCCAGATTGTCCGAAGCCACGTATCCAACGAGCCGGTTGAGTGTGGAATCATCAAAAGCCCTCCACCAGGAAGCGCTCAGACGGGTGCGTTCCTGCGCACGCGATTGGCTGTAGTAGGTTCCCTCGACAGGGATTTCCGGTTGGCTGTAGTCCGGCGTCACGGAGCAGGCCGTTAGCAGGAGGACGGGAAGGAGGAAATATCTCATTGGCTCAGGGCGGCGATTTCTTCCGCGAAAAGTTCGTTTTCGATTCGCTCCTTGCTCCGGTCGTAGTCGAAAGAGCGGCTGGAAGGCTTCCACCCGGCGCCATCGAGGAAGCGGTGGTAGTTGTCGAAAAGGTTTCCCAACACCTCGTTTTCGTCCTGGTCGGGCAGGAGGGTGTTGTCGCTCAGGAGATGGGCGCCTTTTGAAATGCTGACGATTCCCCAGATGATCTGCCGGGGAGATGGCGACCATTTCTTGAGGTCTCCGTTCTCTTCCGCTTTCTCCGCCAGCGCGAATCCCAGCTCCAATACCCGTCCCGAATGCTTGAAAAACTCCGCCTGTCGCGCTTCGGAGCATTTCGCCCAGATCGACTCGGTTCTCACGAGCTGCCCGATCGGGAAACCGTGCGGAAAGCGCCGCGCCAGCAGGAAATCCCCGATCCCGAAAGCAAACATCCTCTCACGGGTCTTCCCGTTAAAGGCGGATGCTCTCTCAAAATACTCCGCCCGGATGGACATGTGATGATTCGCCACAGCCAGCACCAGATCCTCCTTGCTGGAGAAATGCTGGTAGAGGGTGCCCTTGGAATATTCCAGCCCCCGCGCCAACTCATCCAGATTCAACCCAAGATAACCGCCCTTCGCCAGCAACCCGTCCGCCGCCGCAATCATCCGCGCCTCCCGCTCGGCAAACTCCCGCTTCTTTCGCTCTTCGATCCCCATTTGGCGAAGAACTCGGCTTCATAGAACTCCAAGTCAAAATTTATTTTCAAGTATCTCAAGTTTCAAAAGTGACGCCGGTAGTGAGGGGTCACAGCGCCCTTGAAGTATCGGAACCCGCATTCCCCCGATAAGTCAGCCCGCCTGACCAGGAAGCCGAAGGGCAAAACGGATCGCGGCGAGGCGGACGCCCGCTGTGATGACCGTGGTGATCGGGATGTTGTAGCGGGGCTGCAGGCCCAGCCAATCGCCGGCCAGGTAGATGAAACCGCCCAGTAGCGCGGCAGTCGCATAGATCTCTTTCCGGAAAATGAGCGGAACCTCAGCCCGAAAGAGATCCCGAAGCACTCCGCCGAAGGTAGCGGTAACCATCCCCATTGCTACGCACGCCCACCAGCTCAGCCCGTGGTTTTGCGCCACTTGGATGCCGATGCATACGAAGACGCCCACCCCGATGGCATCGAAGATCGAAACGGCGCGCGCCCATTTTTCCCACAGCGGCTCCGCATAGAAGGAAGCGATCGTCGCCCCGACGGCGAGCATGAAATATCTCGGATCCACCAAGATGGCCGGAGGGGTATCCCCGATCAACAGGCTCCGAAAAGTCCCGCCACCCATGCAGGTGACGAGTGCGAGCATGAACATCCCAAAGATATCCATCTCGTTTTTCCGCGCCGCGATGGCTCCTGAAACGGCAAAGAAGAACACGCCGAAGAGCTCGAAGAGTTGGACAAAATAGGACATTGGCGGGAGACCCGCTTACTACCTGACCAGCACTTGTGCAACCCTACCTGGAAAGCGTTTTCGGAACATCCGGATCAAGCAGCTCCGACCATTTCCTGTCGTAGCCGTGGACGGTTTCCGTCGGCTTTCCTTCGCTGTCCACAAGCCCGCCCCTCGTTCGCCCAGGCAAAAATCCCGCCATGGAGATTCCGAACGTTTTTATAACCAGCCGCCCGAAGCTTCTCGCCAATCTTCTCGCTGCGGTATCCGATGGAGCAATACACGATGATCGCGGAGCGCTTTTCGATCTCAGGAAGCTTCCGGAAATCAAACTTTTCAAACCCGACCCAAATCGCCCCGCTCAGATGGCTCACGGCAAATTCTTCCTTACTGCGGGTGTCCAACAGAAGTGGCTTCGCCCCGGTTTTCGTTTCCTCCACCAATTCCTCCGTCGAAACCAGGGGAATACTGCGGCTGATCATCGCATCCACCTTTTCCGTAAGCGGAGAGGCCGCCACGGATAAGTGAATCAGAAGAGCGATGAGAAAATAGATATACTTCACGTTTCAAAGAAGAGAATGGGATTGCAAGGAAAGCGCCCGGGAGTTCCGCTTCCCGCATGCCGGACTATCAAGCCATCCTGGAAAAAATCCACGTAAAGGTTCTCGCCGAGCAACCCGAAGGCAGGATTGCAACCTACATACCCGGCCTGGCGAAAGTGGATCCGGGGAAATTCGGCATGCACCTGCACACCGCCGATGGCGGGGATTTCGCCATCGGCGATAGCGGGGAATCTTTCTCCATCCAGAGCATCACAAAAGTCCTGCTGCTAGCCATGGCCGTCTCCACCCACGGCCGGAAAATCTGGGAGCGCGTGGGCGTGGAAGCATCCGGCGATCCTTTCAACTCCCTCGTCCAACTAGAATACGAACGCGGCATCCCCCGCAACCCATTCATCAACGCCGGTGCCCTGGTCGTCTGCGATTTCCTCCTCAGCATCTACGACGACCCAAAATCCGACTACCTGAACTTCGTCCGCCGCGTCTCCGGAGTCCCCGCAATCAACTACGACGAATCCGTAGCCCGCTCCGAGCGCGAGGTCGCCTACCGGAATCTCGCCATGCTCAATCTCATGAAAGACTTCGGAAACATCCACAACGACGTGGACGCAATCATCGATTTCTACTGCGCTGCCTGTTCCATCAGCATGAACTGCCGCGAGCTCTCCCAAACTTTCGCCATGTTCATGAACCACGGGAAGCTCGACAGCGGAGAAGGAATCCTCAGCGCCCGCCGCGCGAAACGCATCAACGCCCTCATGCTCACCTGCGGCTTCTACGACGAATCCGGCGAATTCGCCTTCAAAGTAGGTCTCCCCGGAAAAAGCGGAGTCGGCGGAGGCATCGCCGCCGTCTATCCCGGAAAATACTCCGTAGCCGTTTGGAGCCCCCCGCTGAACCCAAAAGGAAACTCCGCCGCAGGTTGCCTTGCCTTGGAGACGCTCACAGATCTCACCGAAACCTCGATCTTCTAGACCTGGCTTCCCAAAAAGAATTACGCCGAACCTACCCACCCCATGCCCGTCAAACCTTCCGTCCTGAAAACCATCGCCACGCTCAGGAAATTCCTCGCAAATCCTCCAACCAACTCTCACGAGGAAATTCCTTTCATAACTGCGCTGGATCGCTTGCGCAGACAGGCGGAGGGTCTTGTCGGCGATCCGGAATTGCTCGCCGAGGTGTTGTCATTCATGTCTGACATCGCGCTCTACAAAGGTCGCGGAACCCAGATGGCGAACAGCGAGCTGGCCCAGTGGCTGGCTCATCGGGTTTCGAATGCTTCGCATGGTTTTCCTGAAATGGACAGACCGTTCGATTCCTTCGCAGCAGCGAGATCGGAAGTCCCGGCGTTCGCAACTGTCCTCGACGGTCTGGAACAGCTATCGGAAAGAGCTTTTGAATGTGTCCGGGGGTCGCGATCGAGGTCACGACACATGAGCGAAATGCGCGGGAATGCCTGGAACTCGCTGGGCGACATCGCGGAAATGGTCGTGCGGAATCCCGCCCACTACCGGCACGCGCTGGTCATCGCTGCGGACAAGCGGGTGCCTCCCCGGGAAAGGTTCGCCGCCATCGAATTCATCGTCCAGTACCACGGTGCCGAAGAAGCCAGCGAGGAAACCGGGGAACTGCTCCGTAACCTCGAAAGCCATCCTCCCGACCGCAGCTTTCTCGTCGGAGTCATGCAGGCACAGATTGATTTCGGGCTCAACAGCGAGTTCGGAGCCATGAATGCCGTGGGGGATTGGGACGACCGGGAGGAGTGACGAAGTTCCGCGATAGTCGAAGACCTGTGACTGTCGGCAGCCTGCTGCCGCTCTGCGTCACGCAGCAGCTGCCTGTCCGCCGTGGTGGACTGCTACGGGGCAAACTCGGGAGTGAACAAGCCCAGCCGTGCCAATGCCGCCGGCTCGCAGCGGGCTGCATTGCCAAAAGCGGCAGCAGGCTGCCGACAGTCACCGGTCTTCGACTTCTTTCTGGCATTCGGAAAATGACCAAAGTTATTCCTGCGCCGTTCCTAACACCGGCGGCGTGGATTTACTCTAGAGCCTGTCCCAAAATCTGGAGATTTCAGTGCGGGGGTCTGCCGATTTTTTCTTTAGCCTGACGGACTTGGAACCGGCTTTAATTGACTGCGGTTTTGATGGAATTGTCCGCTCTGCGGTGCATCCCGGCGGCTTTTCTCTGCCTGCCAGGCATGGCAAGGCTTCGATCTCTCCGACCGATGTTTTTACTCGTGAGATAGGTTTGGTCTGGTGGGCGGTCAGGTTTGTTTCGTGGCTGCGGGTGGTGAGAATATCGAGGTGGTTTCCAGCGTGTTTTGCTATGCGCTTGGAAAGGGTTTTCATTTCCCGAAGGACGGCCTTGCGATGTTTGCTGCCGTCTTTGGTTTGGTTCTTGGCGGTCATTTTCATACACAGGGTGTTCATGTCGCTGAGGAATGCCAGCGGTTCCAAGGGCATGCGGTGACGTAGTCCGGCCCGGCGGACAAGCACCGTGGCTTTCATAAGGGTGCGTGGGACATCGCGCAGAAGCACCCAGTCGACAGGGAAGTGGATGGGCGCTTTCAGACAAGTGCTATGGAAGTAAATGTCGTCGAAACTGACCGGATTCTTCAGATCGAAAGGGGCGTGGTTCGTTTCGATGCCGGAGCCGGCGAGCAGGGCGGTGAGCATGTTGTTGATTTTGCGCAGCCCGCTCCCGTCGATCCGGCGGGAGAAACGGTCGCTGGTGCTTTTGGCGAAAACCTTGACCTTGTCGACCGGCTGGTTTGCAAAAACCATTGGAGAAGCGGGCTGTCGGCGAGGCGGATGCAAAATTCGCGGTGCCCCATGCGCTTGAAGTGACGGGCGATGTTGGTGCGCAGGGCGAGGATGCTGTTGCGGCAGAAATTTTCGATTTCTTTCGTGCTTTCCTTTGTCAAATCCAGCCCCTGGTGTTCCATGGCGAGCGTGATGAATTCGCCCTCCAAGCCCGAGTTGCTGAGGATTTCATCGATGCGGATGAAGAGCGCCCGCTCCTCCCGATACTCTTTGGGACCGAAAACATGAGGAAGATCTGGACGAAGGGAAGGCTGGTAGGTGAAGCTGGACACGGTTCGAGGTTCTTGGATTAGTTGTGGTAAACCAATTTATAGACCCTGAATTTCGGGCATGGGAGACAAATTCGTCTCTCATGCCTCTTTTCTAACAGCCGCTAAGCCATGCGCAACAAGGTGCTCGCGCTGTGGGACAGGCTCTACTCTACGTCGATACCATTGAAATAGACGGAGACCTCGTCCCCGAGCCATCCACCGCTCTCCTCGGAGCGCTCGGCGTTCTCGGACTCCTCCGCCGCCGCCGCTAGGATTCCGAATCAGAAACCTCACAAAATCCGGTTCCCGCCATCACTGCGGAGCCGGATTTTTCGCGTCCGCAGCGTGGCGGCGGATTGTATCCGCCATGCCAAAAATCCAAACCCACCATCTTCCTACTCCACACGCCGCCTTTGTTTCCGCATGGGTTTGGGTTCCTGCCTTGGACATGGAAAATGGGGACTAGGTTGATTCGCATCAGCGGGTCGAGGATTTACAAAATAACAGCAATTCACAACTACCCGCCAAAACGCCGCAGATGAGACAATGAGTGAAAAAGATTGCTACGAACACTACCTTGTATCCGGAAGACGGTGCGGCGGGAGTGAAGATTCCATCGGTTACATTTGCGTCACTGAGGGAGAAGATCCCGAGGCGATTTTCATCCGCGAGATTCTCTACGAAGGAAATCTCCCGGAGGGGTGGGAAGACAGGGTTCCAACATATCAGGAAAACAGCTTCGGTGATTGGGCGGTAATCAACGGGCGGATTGAGCTGCCCTTCGGTATGGAAAGCTCTGAGGAGATTCCACGAGCTTTGAAGCTGGATGAATTCCGTTTTAAAAATGGAAGAATCTCAGCGAGCGCAACGCTTGGTCTTCCAAGCTAAGGAGAAGGGACATTTCTGTCCCTTCTTTACCAGACGGGTCGGGACAGGAATGTCCCGACTCCTCACAAACTCATCGCATTGAATCCGCCATCGACGATCATTTCCGTGCCGGTGATGAAGGAGCCGGCTTTGGCGGAGGAGAGAAGGATGGTCGCGCCTATGAGTTCCTCGGCGTTTCCGAAACGGGAGGCGGGGGTCTGGCGGAGGATGTCCAGGACGCGGGACTCATCGAGCACCTTGCGGTTCTGCTCCGCCGGGAAGAAGCCGGGGACGAGGGTGTTCACCCGGATGTCCTTGTCCGCCCACTCGCGGGCGAGGTTACGGGTGAGGTTGTGGACGGCGGCTTTCGAAGCGGAGTAGGTGAACACGCGGGAAAGCGGGTTCAGGCCGGAGATGGAGCCGAGGTTGATGATGGAGGCGGGGCGCATTTCATCCACGAAATACTGGCCGAAGACCTGGCAGGCACGGAAGATGGCGGTCAGGTTCGTATCCATGATCCTGGCGTATTCCTCCTCCGGGATTTCCAGGAAAGGGGTGGGGGAGTTGGTGCCGGCGCCGTTGATGAGGATATCCACTCCCTTGGATTTCTCCAAAATGGTTTCCAACATATCGTGGAGGGACTGGCGGGAGGTAACATCGACAGGGACGAAGTAGCCTTTACCACCGTGGGACTCGATTTCCGCGAGGCGCTTGTCCGCCTTTTCCTTGATCCGCCCACCGAGGACAACCTCCGCACCGGCACGGGCAAGACCTACCGCCATGGTGCCGCAAAGTTCACCGGTTCCACCAATCACCACTGCGGTTTTCCCGCTGAGGTCGAACATATCTTTCAAAAATGCTGTTGTTGACATGCCCCAACCCTCCCCCATTCCGCTGCATCTTGCCAAGTGGAATCCTTCGGCGGGTAGGCCTGCCCGGTTTTGATTTTCAGAATAGGTTTCGAGAATCTTCTGGCAGGGTGCCGCGCTGATTCCGCAAAGGAACCGTATTGCCAACCCATTCCTTTTCCCCAATCATCCCCGCCCGATGAACGACCAAGAACGCCCCTTTTCCAGTTTGATGCTTGATGGCCCCGACCGCGCGCCCAGCCGCGCCATGCTTTACGCAGTCGGTTTCGAGAAAGACGATTTCGCGAAGCCGCAGATCGGCATCGCCTCCACATGGAGCGAGGTCACGCCCTGCAACGTCCACATCGACAAGCTCGCCATCGAGTCCAAGAAAGGCGTCGATGCAGCAGGCGGAAAAAGCCTCATTTTCAACACCATCACCATCTCCGACGGCATCTCCATGGGCACCGAGGGAATGAAATACTCCCTCGTTTCCCGCGAGGTGATCGCGGACTCCATCGAGACGGTCGTCGGCTGCGAAGGCATGGACGGCTTCGTCGCCATCGGCGGCTGCGATAAGAACATGCCCGCCTGTGTCATGACCATGGGCCGCATGAACCGCCCCGCTGTATTCGTCTATGGCGGCACCATCCTGCCCGGCTGCGGGAAAATCAAAGGCGAGGAAAAAGATCTCGATATCGTCTCCGTTTTCGAAGCCGTAGGCAAACACGCCAACGGCGAATTCACTGACGAAGAGCTTGAGCACGTCGAGTCCTGCGCCATCCCCGGCCCCGGCTCCTGCGGCGGCATGTACACCGCCAACACTATGGCCAGCGCCATCGAAGCGCTCGGCATGTCGCTCCCGAACAGCTCCGCACAAGCCGCCATTTCCGATGACAAGATGCGCGATTGCTTCGATGCCGGAGCCGCCGTCCTCAACCTCATTAAGCTCGGCATCAAGCCCCGCGACATCATGACGAAAGAGGCGTTTGAAAACGCAATCACCGTCCTCATCGCCCTTGGCGGCTCCACCAACGCCTGCCTCCACATCCCCGCGATGGCGCACTCCGCCGGGGTGGAGATCACCCTCGACGACTTCGAGCGCATCGGCAAAAAGACCCCCGTCCTCGCCGATCTCAAACCTTCCGGAAAATACGCGATGGCCGATCTCGTCCGCATCGGCGGCACCGTCCCGCTCATGAAAATGCTTCTCGAAGCAGGCCTCCTCCACGGTGATTGCATGACCGTCACCGGCCGCACCATGCGCGAGAACCTGGAGAAATCCCCCATCAACTACCCCGCCGACCAACAGATCATCCGCCCGGTCAACAACCCGCTCAAAAAAGACAGCCACCTCCGCATCCTCTACGGAAACCTCGCGGAAGGCGGCTCCGTCGCGAAAATTTCCGGCAAGGAAGGCGAAACGTTCAAAGGCAAAGCCCGCGTGTTCAATTCCGAGCCGGAAGCCATGACCGCCATCCTCGCCAAGAAAATCGAAAAAGGAAATATCATCGTCATCCGCTACGAAGGCCCCAAAGGCGGCCCTGGCATGCGCGAAATGCTCGGCCCCACTTCCGCCGTCATGGGCATGGGTCTAGGCAAGGACGTCGCCCTCATCACCGACGGCCGCTTCTCCGGCGGCAGCCACGGCTTTGTAGTAGGCCACATCACCCCGGAAGCCTTTGAATGCGGCACCATAGGCATCCTCGAAGAAGGCGATGAAATCGAAATCAACGCCGTGGAAAACCGCATCAGCGTCAACCTCTCCGACGAGGAAATCGCCGCCCGCAAAGCCAAATGGGTGCAGCCGGAACCGCGTTACAGATATGGAGTCCTCGCGAAATACGCGAAGCTCGTCACTTCCGCCAGCGAAGGAGCGGTGACGGATAAAAATCTGTGAGATAATACCACTCCAACTCCACATGAAAATTCTGAGTGTTAACTTCGATCCAGCACCCACTCAGAATCTGGGTTCGATAAAAATGGACAAACTTGGATCGACCGTGGTGATTGCTGGTCGAAATGGAGCCGGCAAATCACGGCTTCTCAAAAAAATCCTAGATTGGGGCAGTAAATATACTCCGCTTCAAAGTCTTCAGCAAAACATCAACAACCATAAGTCTGCAATCAGATCAACCACTGGTTCGCAAAAGCAGTCGATGGTGACAAACCTCGAGAAACTCGAAGAGCAATACAGGCAGATGAAAATGGTGAGTCTATATGAAGACAAGAAACCAATCTTAATTCCATTTGTCCCAAAAACTCTACAGTTGGCTGACCCTAGTAGCTATACTCCTGCTAGTTCTCAACAACACGCAAATGCCGTTGAACAGCCCGGAATTAACAGCTTAGGGAGGGGCACTTTTGCCAAAATTCAGGTTCTCCAGAATCGAGCGAGGGAAGTAAGCCACCAAGAGGCAGACTTCGACAAATTTACCGTCGACAAGGTAAACGAAGAATACGGGAGGCTAGTGGCACTGGTAAAAAAGTTCTTAGGAACGGAAATCACGCGAACTATAGATAGCGAGGCCGCGATATTTGGCTTACCCCTCGGCAAATCTAATCTCTCGGACGGACAGAAAGTGATCTTGCAGCTTTGTGTCGCTATCCATGCCCAAGCATCCAGCCTAAACGACGTGGTAATTCTCATGGATGAGCCAGAGAATCACCTCCATCCGGCAGCACTTCTCGACATGATCGAGATGATTCAAAATTGCTTGGGAGAGGGTCAGCTATGGATAGCAACTCATTCAGTTCCTCTTCTCGCAAACATGCCGCCATCTTCAATCTGGTGGATGGAAGAGAACACGATAAAGAAAGCGGGAGACAAACCTGAGAAAGTTTTGGAGGGACTGCTCGGCGACGAAAAACGGCGCGACAGCCTAGCGACATTTCTCGACTTACCGTTCGTATTGGCGAGCAACCGATTTGCCGCGGAGTGCATGATCCCACCGCCTACAGTAGCTCACCGGAGTGGCGACTCCCAAACCAAACAGATCTTTGACGCTCTCTCATCACTTTGTAATCCAGATGAACCTCTGAGAATATTGGATCTGGGTGCAGGCAAAGGAAGACTAGCCTCCGAATTAGCTGAGGAACTTCAAAAAGACGAGTCGATAGCAATCGATTACATCGCATTCGATCTCGATGACAACGATGCAGAGGAATGCCGGACGGCGATCACGCAGCTTCACGGTGACACAAAGGATAGATACTTCAACGACTGGGGCTCATTGAGGTCACGGTATGACGCCGGCAGCTGCCACGTGGTTGTAATGTGCAACGTGCTCCATGAAATCCCGCCGTCTGAGTGGAAAAGCGTCTTTGGATCCTCTGGAACCGTAACCAAAATGCTCAGAGATGACGGATTCCTGTTATTGGTGGAGGTTCAGCAACTTCCGTATGGAGAACAGGCTCATGAATTTGGATTCCTGGTTTTAGATACCGCCCAAATACGAAAACTTTTCGCAATCAAGGAAGCAGATATGGCGGGCATGAAAATAGATTGCCGAAGAGACAACTGGCTCAAAGCCCATCTGATTTCCAAGCCCCTACTTGAAAGATTCTCGCATGAGACACTTCAGGATTCTCTCAAGGATCTAGGCGAAACGGCGCGTGAACAGGTTCAGAAACTGAGAGGCGACGGGGTTAAAGACTATCGTCGTGGAAGGTTGCATGGCTTTTGGGTGCAGCAATATGCAAACGCTATGTTGGCTCAAGACTGAATCGGATGGACTCAGATCACGATAAATAAGGTTTTTGATTCAACCGTAAGTAGAGCACATCCAGTTGGGGAGAATTCGCAGTCCAAGCCAGGGAGCCTACACTAGGGAGAGGAGTTTTTCGAGGTAGGCCTCGTTCTGCGCTGCACGGAGTTCGCGTTTCGGCAGGCTCTTACGTTTCTTGCCCTCCGACGGGATGCTGTTGTGGGCGTTGAGTGCCATCCTGCGCAGCGTGCCGAGATTGGAGGCGGCTTTCCTGTCCCTGATCTGGCTGTGGTCTTCACGGCAGATCGCGTCAAGCACCCAGTGGCAGCGGTTCTCTATGCCCCAGTGCCCCCGGATGTAGGCGAGCATTTCGTCGGCCTTCGTTTCGCCCAGGCTGCTGATGTAATAACTTGTTTCGCTGCGCGTCTTTCCCGCTCCGGGCATGGTATGGCGGTGGATCATGATGACGCTGCCGAGGTTCTTCCACTCCGCACGGATGGCCGCATCCATCCAGTCGAGGTTGTGGCTGACGATGATGGAACGCGTTTCGGTGCGGTCGTGGCCGCTCTCATGCGTGCGCGCGACACTCCAGCGCTCTGGATCGAGCTTCGTCCCGGCGAGCTGGCGCACGGCGAAATCGAACTGTTCGCGCACCTCGTCGTGGAGGCGTCCTTGGTTTCCCTTTGCACAGAGGATGTAGTCCCCGCCTTTGGCGATGATGTCCGCCGCGATGGTGCGCTGGGTGCCCATGGCATCAATGGTGACTACGCAACCCTTGAGGTCAAGCATGGCGAGAAGCTCCGGGATGGCGGTTATCTCGTTGCTTTTCTCGCCTACGAAAGCCTGTGCCAGCGTGATCCCCGCGTCGCAGGCCCAGGCGCTCACCGCGTGGATGTGAGAGCACTCGCCGCTGCGGCTGCCGCGCAGCGCCTTGCCATCAACGGCGATCTGTCCGGCCACCACATCGAAGCCCAGCTCACGGAGGTGCGAGGCGATGCAGGTGGCGAAGGCGGATGGCTCGATGGCTTGGAAGACCCGCGAGAAGGTGTTGGCGCAGGGCAGGCCATTTGGGAGTTTGAGCCATTTGCGCAGCCAGCTTTCACGCAGTTCGCAGAACTCCTCCATGAGCTCGTAGGAACGAACGCCGCAGAGCAGCGCGGAGAAGGCCATGAAGAGAATTTCACCGAAATGGTGGCGGGTGTTCCCGCCGCTGCGCGGGTCTTCAATGAGGGCAAAGGACTCGAAGCCTTCGGGAAAGCTTCCTGAATAATCGATCTTATCGGGGTTTCTGGGCATCCGGGAAGTGTGAGCCCACTATATGTGGAGGCCCAGCCCAATCCGCCACAATCAGTTGTTGCTCCCTAATGGAGGAACCCTGCAGTCCAAGCCCTCTACCCACTTGCCGCAAATGCCCGCATCGTCTAATCTCTTCCAGTGGCGACGCACTCCCATAAAACCGACCCGTGGATTCGCGGAGTCTATCTGATCCCGGACGCAGCCCAGATTCTGCGGATCCCGGCTGCCTCATTGCGTTCATGAATCAACGGTCGCAACGATTTGGAACAGAAACGTTTTCCAGCGGGAGAAATCGAATCTGATGGCGTGGGGCTGGATCGGCGTTTTGGATTCCTGACTTTGGTCGAACTCTACTTGGTAGCCCAACTTCGGAAACGTGGCGTCTCAATGGCCACGATCCGTGCGGCGCGTGACGAGTTGTCGGTGCGTTTGAAAACCGACCATCCGTTTGCCCTCGGCGGACTGCTGAGCTCCGGGAAAGGACTCCTTCACGAACTCGGCGAGGGTGTCCTCCTCGA
Organism: uncultured Verrucomicrobiae bacterium; assembly: GCA_963793435.1. GTDB lineage: Bacteria > Verrucomicrobiota > Verrucomicrobiia > Verrucomicrobiales > Akkermansiaceae > Luteolibacter. The sequence goes on from CAWCAA010000001.1 coordinate 903,894, forward strand.
ACTGGGTTCCAAAGGGCAAACCGCTTTCGAGAAAATTCTCCAGCCTTTTTGTAACCGATTGGATTTTGATGCGGCTACGAGCCTTGCACAGCGCTTTTTCCCGCTGGGTCGGGAGCATCCTATCGTTGTGGATCCCGGTCATGCGTTCGGTCGACCTGTGATCGATGGAACGAATGTCACGACCGAAGCTGTCATGGCGTTGTTACGTGGGGGTGAAACCATTGAAGATGTTGCGGATTATCTCGCGATTTCAGATGTGGCAGTAAGAGCGGCACGAACCTTCGAGACGAAGAAAGCTGCATGAGGATTTACTTCGACGAGAACTTTTCGTCCCGTATCGCCGCCGGGATGCGCGAGTTCCAGTCGGGGAGGCGTTCCGAGGAGATCGAAGTCATCTGGTGCCCGGATGAATTCGGACGCGGTGCCGCAGACGAAGATTGGATTCCAAAAGTAGCATCCAAAAAGGGAGTAATACTAACCCAAGATTTGAACATACACCGTACGAGAGCTTAGTGGGACTTGTGCAAAGAGAACAAAGTCGGAGTGTTTTTCTTCAAAGCACCTCGCGGAGGATGGGATTACTGGACGATTGTCCGCGAGCTTGTGAATCGCTGGGAGCAAATCAAAGGTGAGGCCAAGTCCTCACGGCGTCCGTTTGGGAGAGTGGCTGAATTGCGAAAGAAGCAGTTTTAGCGTCTGTGAGACCAATGCTCCCTCTCCACTTGAGGATGGAGACACGCCACCTGAAGAATACGCTAGACTGGCTACCAGCTCAATCGATAAAATTGCCTATTCCCCGAAGCGGGGACGACAAACGAGCGACTTTCCGCGTCGCTCGTTACGGTATCGATGGTTTCCCAAGATGCTCCGGTCAGATTTCCGTTCTTCTCGAGGTTGGTCGTCACGCCGGACGGAGCGGGAAACGAGAGGGAAAATGTGCCGTCAGAATTTTCCCTTATCTGCGAGGCTTTGGGAACCCCAGTGTAAACAATTCCATCTTTCGCCCCGGCCACGAATACCCCGTTTCCGTAGGCCAATGAGTAGCAGGAAAGAGGCAAGGTCGCTTCGATCTCCCAAGTTCGAGCATCACGGCTGCGGAGGATGTAACCCTCCGTCGTGCTGGATCGCCAAGTGCATGCAATATAGCCGCTGGCTCCATAGACCAATCCTCTTACCTCATGGAATGTGGGGAACTGCCCGCTGAGTGCTTCCCAGGCGATACCGTCGGATGACAGATAGCTTTGCCGGAACTCGTCCGCGGCGACGAACATGCCGTTATGAAAACCGACATGCTCAAATACGGAGGCGGAGGGGGTTTGCAAAACCGCGTGCAGGGTGGCAAGAGTGCTTGAGTAATGCATTTTCCCCGCCTCCAGTGCGACGGCGAATCCTGACGGGCCGGGAATAACGACCACAGAATTGCTGGGCGTGCTAAGCACCTTCTGCCAAGTGGCACCATCACTGCTGGTGAACACACCGTCATCGAACGTATCGGTTGCGTAAAACAGACTGTTTCCGAATACTACGCGCCGTGGACGTGGCAGATTGGGTTCGGAGGCAGTCCAGTTGATTCCATCCTGTGACCGGAGCATAATTTCCTTCGCTACCTTTGTTCCGAGAATGACCCACCATCCATTCCCGTAGGCGATCCCAGTCAGATCCGAGAGTGGATCAACCGTAAAGTCCGGAGCAGCGGTGACCAGCCCCGGAAACCACGACTTTCCGTCCCTTGAGTGATAAAGTGTCATGTCGCTGCCTATGGCGACAAACCGATTGTCTGCGAATTCGATCTCTCTGATCGGCAGACTTGCGCCGGGGAGCTGGTGGGCAGTCCAGGCATGGTTCGCGACACCTGGAGCAGTTGTCCAAACCAAGCATGCGAGAAGTAAAGGTATCGTTTTTGGTCTCATATAGTGGATACAGGTTTTAATTCTAAATCAAACGTTGGAGATGCGGGCGTGATAGTGGAAGGATAAACTTAGCCAAATACGTCTTGGCTACCATCCGGCGGGAGTCCGCAATCACATGAATGGGGTTCATGAATGGTAATAGGTGCTTCACTTAAACGTTTTCCGCTTCTTGAAAGTGGCCGAGTAAATGCCTGATACTTTCGGAGCGCTCGCTTTAGCTGGCGTGTGAGATTGCGACACGCCGCCTGAAGGCAGCGCTCCTATTGAAAATGAAACTATATCCGTGATTGCGCTGATAGTATCATGTGATACTGTCAGCGCATGGCTCCACCTTTCACCATCACTCGCGGAATCCTCCGATCAGTCTCCGGGATCGAGCGGTTGATCGGGCGAATCGAAGGCTTGGATCAGCCCAAGCCTCAGCCGTATCTTCGCAAGTCCAACCGGGTTCGCACCATTCAGGCCAGCCTTGCTATCGAAGGGAATACACTCGATCTGGATCAGGTGACGGCGCTGATAGATGGGAAACGTGTCCTTGGAAAGCAGGAGGAAATCCGTGAGGTGTTGAACGCCATCAAAGTCTATGACGGGATGGCGGGCTATGACCCGTTTCTCAGTAAATCGCTCCTCAAAGCCCACAGGCAACTGATGGACGGGCTCATCCCGGGTGCCGGGGAATGGCGCAGCAAGAACGTCGGTATCCTCAAAGGCTCTGCCGTATCTCACATCGCCCCGAAGGCCGACCGCGTTCCCCATCTCATGGATGATCTTTTCACCTTCCTCAAAAAGGACGATCTCCACCCACTCATCCGCTCCTGCGTTTTCCACTACGAGCTGGAGTTCATCCATCCCTTTCAAGATGGAAACGGTCGGATCGGCCGCTTCTGGCACAGCCTACTTCTTTACCACTACCATCCCGCGTTCGAGTTCATTCCCATTGAGTCGCTCATCAAGGATCACCAGCAGGACTACTATGCGGCATTGGAGGGCTCCGACCGCGCCGGTGACTCGACTCACTTCGTAGAGTTTTCTCTGAAAATGATCCACAGCGCTCTGGAAGACTTTCTACAAAATTTTTCACCCAAACCCCTTACGGCAGGAGAGCGCCTTGTTCGCGCCAAACAAGAATTTCCCGGTAGGCAGTTTTCCAGAAAAGATTACCTCGGACTTTTCAAAACTATCTCCATCTCCACCGCCACCGCCAGCCGCGATCTGAAGAGTGGAGTCGAATCCGGACTTCTTCTCAGAACGGGAGAAAAAGCGTTGACCCTCTACACATTTCGCTAATGGTGTCCGCCGGGAATTGAGGCAGCGCTCCATTTGCTGCGGACGAGAGGGTTCCAATTTGGCTTTCCGGGTTGGTTGGAAGCGGATAGAAGCACGGGGATGAAACACCTTCTTTCCGTCACGATGCTCCTGCTGTCCCTTCACGGCCTGAAGGCTCAGAACACCGGGGCGGTCTTTCGGCCAGGGGTTACGGAAGGGCATTCTTCGGCGCAGTACCGTGCTACTTTCGATCCGGATTCCGATGGCTTTGCGCAGCGGGTTCATTATCAGCAGTCGCTCAATGGGGATCTGATGTGGCGTGTGGTCGGTGGCACACGGAAGACCATGGATTCGGATTTTGATCCTGACTTTCTCCAAGCGGAACTTTTCTGGGAACTCAGCGAGGATGAGGATACGTGGCGAACCGGATTCCGTTTCGATCTCGGCGCCCGCACCGACAACCGCCCTGCCAATTTCGGCATGCACTGGACGAACCAGATCGCGCTCGGGGATGCCTGGACGGCGCGTTTCATCGTGCTGTCCGGGTTTGATTTCGGGGAAAATTCCCGCGATGGGATTTTTCTCCAAACCAGGGCCAGCATTGCGAAGAAGCTGGATAACGGGGTGTCGCTGGGGGCGGAACTTTATAATTTCTACGGCTCTACGAGCAACTTCGGCGGCTTCGAAGAACAGCGACACCAGGTCGGCCCATTTGCGAGCATCCCTCTGACGGACTCGCTGAGTGTTTATTGCGGGGCGCTTTTTGGAGTAAGCAATGCCACACCTGACCAAGAGCTGCGTCTCTGGCTAACGAAGAGCTTCTAGAAAAATTAGCATGCGCGCCCCGACTTGGCATTCGGAGTGGTGGGCGCAAGAGCCCCGGATACATCAAACAGGCATTATTCTGCAAGGCGTTTGTAGAGTTCCCACGCGGAGCGCTCCACCCAATTGTGGGCGAGCTTTCCGTCGCGGATCGCCCAGATGGCGATGCCGGTGAATTCGATTTCCCGGCCGTCCGCTTCCGTGCCGAGGACTCCGCCGTTGCGGCCTCTTGCGATCCAGCGGCTTGTCACCCGCGAGCCATCCGCGCTTTCGAAGCATTCCAGATTTTCCAGACGTAGGCCCTTGGCTTTCTCCTGAAACTTTGCGACCCACTTCTTGAATTCATCGCGCCCGCTGACGTCTTTTCCGGCGCTGGTGATTGTGAAATCTTCGGTCATCAGCTTGTCGATGAGTGGGAGATCATACGGCGGGTTCCAGACGTTTTCCCAGAACTGGAGAACCAAGTGTCTTCCAGTCGGCCCTTCCTGAATCGTCCTCACTGCATCGATGATGCGATCCGGTTCAGCACGGCGGCGGTAATCTGCATCGGCGAAGACGTAGGTGATGGTCCCGTCGGGTGAGATGACATAGGTGGCCGGCAATGGGAGACGATCCGCTGCGTCCTTGCCGCTGCGTTCCACCAGTTTGAATTTCTCCTGATAGCGTTTCTGCGTCTCCTCGTTGAGAGGAAAGGTCAGGCCGAACTTTTCGGCGATTGCATGATTCAAGTCGGTGAGGACTTGGAAGGCCAATCCCTGCTCCTTCACCGACCCTGCGGTCGCATCGGGGAGTTCAGGGGTGAGCGCGACCAAAGTTGCGCCAAGTTCGCGGATCTCGTCGTTTTTCTCCGCGAGGGCTGCGAGAGTGATGTTGCAATACGGGCACCATCCGCCGCGATACCAGGTGAGGACTACCGGACCTTTCTCCAAAAGTGTGGAGAGCTTCACTTCGTTTCCCTCATGATTCTCCAATGCGAAATCCGGTGCCTTGTCGCCGACTTTCAGGACGCGCTCGTAAACGCCAGAAACTTCCAATTCACGCAGGGCCTGGTTCTGGCTCTCGATCAGTCCCGCAGGTGCCCGTTCTGCGAAGGCGTTTTTTCGGGCGTCCAGTTCGTCCTGCAGGCTCTGGGCTTGGAGGGCATTCAGGGAAATTGCGAGGATGAGATATCTCAGGTTCGGCATACACCATGTTCCAGCGGATCCGGACAATGACAAGGGGCTTGTGGAAGAGAAAAGGTTTCGAAAAATTTCCTCCGAGCCGTGGTCTTCCCGGAAACAACATGGACAGGCAGGGGAATGGTTCCTATCGTTTTGGCCTATGGTCAAAACCGCAATCCAGCTTTTCGGAGTCGTTCTCGGGGGAGCGCTTCTTTCCGCCCTTCTCGGAGGTTTGTTCGCCATGGTTGTGGCGATGATTTCGCCGGACTTCGTCTCGGGACTCTTCTGGATGAAGGATGGTGTGGATGTGGTGCGCTACGCGTTTTCCGTCGGGATGATCTGGGGGCTTTTCATCGGAGCTGCGGTGGGCGGTTTCGCCTGCGGACTTTCCGTGCTGCTCGGGTTGATCAAGCTGCGGATCACCTTGAATAGCGAGAAATGAGCCTGACTCGAATGGCACTGTTTTAAGCGCCGTGCCGGTGATTGCTTCCATTCCACAAGAATTAGAAACCACAAATCCGACGAATCTAACGAATCAAGACGCTGCTCGTTCAATTTCCGTGTATTCCGTGTACACCGTGGTTCCTTCCTCTTCGTTTACGTGGCGGTTCTATGGCACGAGTTCACCCCCGATCATTGTCTTAAAACAGTGCCATTCGAGCCTGTATCCATTTCACAAGGAGTTCCTCGGAGTCCGTTTCCGAACTGTGGGCGATCTTCGAGGTGGAAAATGGAACCGTCTTTCTCCGTCCAATTCTTTTTCCTTCCGGAACGGATGCGGAGGCTGGGAAGTGGGATGAATTACCGGGGAAAACCTGAGCCGGAGTATCCGCGCAGAAAGCCTGCGCATTGTGCCACCTCGCAGAGACTGGTTTTCCAGTTGTGCTCGTATTCGATGGAGACGTTGCCTGCGAAGCCGTGTTTGAGCACCTCATCAAGGATTGCAGGAAGGTCGATCACGCCGGTGCCGAACGGGCGGTCGTGACTCCACTCCATGGCTTTTTCCCTGTCTTTCATGTGAAAGGAATGGATGCGCGGGGCGTGTTTTACCACTGTTTCCAAGGGATCCAGACCGGAGGAAGCCCAGTGGCCGAGATCCGCGCAGAGGCCGAGGTTTTCGTGGCGGCCTGCTATGGCTTCGATGATGGTATCCGGGTTCCAGAGCTTCGTGGGGCGCGGGTGGTTGTGGAAACAGACTTTGATATCGAATTCGATGGCAAGTTTCTCCAGGGTGTCGATGGAGTCGAGCGATTCGGTGGTGATACCGTAGAGACCGAGTTTCTTGGCGAACCCGAACACCTTGCGCGCTTCCTTCTCATCTACGGGAACCGGGCAGATCCCGAAATTCCAAGCTACCAATCCGCATTCCGCGAGCTTTTCCAAAACGGCATCCACCAGCCCCTCATCCATCCCGATCTCGAATTTTACACTCCCGTGCCCGCCTCCGATTTTCTGACCGGGGAAAAATTCCATCCCTCCCGCTCCCGCATGCGCCGCCATTTCGATGGATTCGAAAAGGGTGAACTCACGGAAGCTCCAGCACTGCACGGCTATCCCGAAACCCGCCGGAGTCACCGGCTCCACCCGCACCGGATCTCCATTCGAGCGGAGCGCGCGGAGGACTGCGATGGCTGGGAAGATCGAGGTGAGCGTCCGGCGTTTCATGCTCCGGGGAGCTTGCCGCCAAATCCTGCGCAGGCAATGGCTTTCATGCAGGGTGCCCACACTATGGAGAGGAGTCGGTTGAGCCGTTGGCCTCATCTCCATAGTGTGGGCACATCCATGTTCGACTTTCGTGGCTAAAGGCGACACATTGGTATCCGTAACCCATGAACGCCCTCGTCCTTTTTCTCACCATCGTCACCGCCACTTCCGCGATGGCCCACCACTTGGAGCGGGTCTGGACGGACGAAAAAGGACGAAAAACCAAAGCGGAACTCCTTAAAATCGAGAACAACTGCGCAGTCCTCCGCCTCCCCGACGGGCGCGAGGCAACGTTTCCCGTCGCGAAACTTTCCAAGATCGACCAAGCGTTCATCGAGAAATTCGAACTTGCGGAAGATGACGGGCATGAGGAAAACGAGGAAGCCCCCGACCTGAATTTCAGCGACCCATGGCCTGACCGTGTCACCTTCGATGGGGATCCCGAGATCCAGACGATCACAGAAAATGCGGAAGAGGGCGATTTCGTCTATGAGTCCGCCAACTACCGCTACAACTGCGATGTGCGGCTTTCGCAATCCGTGGTCAAAGGTTTCGCCGTCATGTTTGAGGCCACCCACCAGTTCGTCCGGGAGCTGCCGCTGGCGGTCAATGGCGGGAAGAAGAAGGACGGGAAATACCAGATCATCCTTTTCGAGAAAGAGAGCGCCTATTTTAACGCGGGAGGCCCTCCCGGCACAGCGGGGGTTTTCATCGGTGGGAAAAACATCGTGATGGTGCCGCTCACCAGCCTGGGCGTGCGCCCGGTCGGCAGCGGTTACATGCTGGACCGCGACAAATCCAGCAAGACCCTCCCCCACGAGCTTGTCCACCAGCTCACGCCGAACCGTTACTACGCCCCTGGATCCATGGGCTGGTTCACCGAGGGACTCGCCGAATACGTGGCCGTCACCCCCTACCGTTCCGGTTCCTACAACGTCCGCTCGAATTTCAAACCCATCGTCGAATACGTCACCGCATACGGGAAAGAAGGCAACGGCGGGCGGGTGCTCGGTGAGGAAATCGATCTTGGCAGCCTGAAGGAGTTCATGCTCCAGCCATATGCATCCTTCACATCCGACCCACAGATCAACTACGGCTGCGGACTGCTCATCACGAACTATTTCTTCCACATGGATCGCGAGGAGGACGGCGCACGGATCAAAAAATTTCTGGGTGCGCTCAACGACGGCAAGGAAGGCGAAGAGGCGCTTGAGGTTCTCCTGGACGGACAGACTTTCAAGGAAATGGAAGAGGAGATCGCCAAGGCATATTCGCGCAAAGGCGTGGATTTCACCTTCTCGGAATAAACTTTATCTACTGGAAACATAGTATTTGATGACGCTTCCCGCCCTCCCAGGACAATCCCCCGAATCCCTCTCCGAATGGCTCGCCGCACAGGGCGAACCTTCTTTCCGTGCGAAACAGATCCTTGATTGGGTCTGGAAAAAAAAGGTCACCTCCATTGACGAAATGACCAACCTCCCCGCCGCGCTCCGGGAAAAGCTCGCCACCTCCTTCCGTATCACTTCCCTCACCCACACCACCACCCAGGGAAGCGAGGACACCACGCGGAAATTTCTCTTCAAACTCCACGACGGGCGCTACGTCGAGTCCGTCCTCATCCCCGCAAACCCCGCCCTCTACGGCGAGAAATCCGACCGCCGCACCCTCTGCGTTTCCTCACAGGTGGGCTGCGCCTACGGCTGCAAATTCTGCGCCTCCGGCCTCGCCGGATACACGCGCAACCTCGATCCCTCGGAAATCGCCGGTCAGGTTCTCGCCGCAGAGCAAATTTCCGGAGAACGCGTGGATAGCCTGGTCTTCATGGGCATGGGCGAGCCCATGGCGAACTTCAAAAACCTCATGGAGGCCATTGCCCTCATCACCGGCCCGGAAACCCTCCACCTAGGCGCGCGTCACCTCACCATCTCCACCTCCGGCCTTGCCCCGCAGATCAGGAAACTCGCCGACCACCCCCAGCAGATCCGGCTCGCCATCTCCTTTCACGGAGCCACCGATGAAGTCCGCGGCCAGATCATGCCGGTGAACAAAAAGTATCCCGTCGCCGAGCTGATGGACGCCCTCTCCCATTGGAACACGGTGAAAAAGCAGAAGCTCACCCTCGAATATATCCTTATCCAGGGCGTTAACGACGCCCTCTCCCAGGCCACCATTCTTGCGAAACACGCCCGCTCAATCGGCGCGAAAGTGAACCTCATCCCCTACAACACCGTCGAGGGACTCGAGTGGAAACGCCCCGCCCTCTCCCACTGCCGCGCCTTCCAGGATGTCCTGAAACAAGCCGGAGTCACCGCCACACTCCGCATCGAAAAAGGCCACGATATCGACGCCGCCTGTGGCCAGCTCCGCCTCAAGCAGGAGACAGCGGAAGGCATCATCTAGGAAAACACAGGAGCGCGGGTCTTCAGCCCGCCCCCGGGGAACCGGAAAAACCTGACTTTCGTTTCAGGCTTGATCCTCCCGTCCGAGGAACCTGCAAACGTTTCGCACGTTTGGAGGATTGCGTCTTCCCGGAATATGGGCTAAACATTGGCCATGATCCAAACGGTGGAAGCAATCGTCGATGAACACGGGAAGGTGCGTCTGCTCTCACCCATGAAACTCGGTAAACGGCACAGGGCGTTGGTTACAGTGCTGGATGAAGAGCCAACGGACTCCCACGAATCAACGGTTCTCAGCGAGCAATCGCTTGCCGAGGACTGGAACAAGCCTGAGGAGGATCTCGCATGGGCACACTTGCAATAGGTTCGGTGGTTCTCGTGCCATTTCCATTCTCGGATCTGTCACAGTCGAAGCGGCGCCCTGCGGTCATCCTGGCTCCGGCGGACAGGGGCGACTGGATCCTCTGCCAGATCACGAGCAATTCGTATTCGGATTCCCGCGCCGTCAGGCTCGAAAACAAGGATTTCGATACCGGGGCACTCCGGGTGACGAGCTACGTGAGACCGGCAAAACTGTTCACCGCCCACGAAAGTCTTTTCGTCGCCGTAGTGGGCTCCTTGAACGCAAAATCAGTTGGAAAAGTTTCCGATGCGGTTGTGAGCGTCATTCGGCCGGGCGACGCAGCAGGGGATTGACCGGCTTGTCGCCAAGTTTTCAGCAAATCCGTGTAAGATCATCCGCATATCCGGTAATGTTGTAAGGAAATGTCCGCCAACCCGAACACACCTGAAGAGAACATCATCGCCCTGATCACCGGATCCCAGGGATCGTTGCGTGCCTACATCTATACCCTTCTTCCCGATCCCGCGCTGGTGGATGACATCCTCCAGGAAACGAATCTGGTCATCTGGAGGAAAGCCGCCGAATACGAACCCGACCGCCCCTTCATGCCCTGGGCATGCAGGATCGCGTTTTTCCAAGTGAAAGCCGCCCGCCGCGACAACTTCCGTGACCGCCATGTCTTCGATTCCGAACTGGTAGATATCCTCGCCGCCGAAGGAGAAACCAGCCCCGATTCCACTGGCGATCTCGATATCGCCCTCCGCGATTGCCTTGCAGAACTGCCGGAGCAGAAACGCCAACTCATCCTTTCCCGCTATCACCCGGACTCCTCCGTGAAAGACCTCGCCGCCAGCCGCAGCGAAACGCCCGGCGCACTTTCCGTGGAACTCCACCGCATCCGCCGCGTGCTGGAATCCTGCATACGGGGCAAACTCGAACAAGCGATGCCATGAAGACCGATCACGATCCCAAGCGGCTCGAAGCCCTCGTCCACCTTCTCCTTGATGGCGATCTCACCGGGGAAAGCACCACCGAGCTGAATGCGATTTTACTAAAATCCGCCACCGCCCGGGAAACTTACCGCCACTCCATAGCCGTCCATTCTGCGCTGGAACGCCAGGGCAAGGACGCAGGCTCCGTCCCGAATTTCCAGACTCCCGCGACCGTCCCTTTCAAAAAGCGCAGCCTCCGCAAAAACATAGCCCTCGCCATCGCCGCATCCGTCGCGCTCGCCGCCAGCCTGTTTTTTTCAAAACAATCCCCCTCCCATTTCGCCACGCTCTCCGGCTCCACCTCCGCCGTCTGGGAAGACTCCGAAGTATCCGATGGCGGGATTTTCGAAACCGGGAAGACCGTCAGCCTGCTCAGTGGCTATGCGGAAGTCGCTTTCCGCAGCGGCGTGAACGTCATCGTGGAGGCCCGTCCCGTTTCGAGATCAAATCCGGCGATACCATCTACGTCTCCCACGGCAGGGCTTCGGTGAAAGTCCCCGAAGGCATGTCCGGATTCCACCTCGACACGCCGGGTGGGCGCATCACTGATCTCGGGACGGAATTCGGCGTGGCAGTGGGTTCCGGCTCGGAAGGCCCCGTCGTCATGGCGGAGGTGTTCGATGGCGAAATCGAAGTCCCGGAAAAGGAAAGCACCCGCCGCCTTTCCTCGGGCGAAGCCCTCGCCATCGTCCGCGACACCACGGGTTCACGCCTCGTTTCCCAGATCGGAACCTACCCCGTCAGCCTCGGCGGAAACGCCCGCAGCCTGCCCGTCCCATCGTCCCGCAGCGAGTCGGCGGAAAATCTGGCTCTCGGGAAACCCGCCTTCTCACCCGCCTATTATTCCAACGTCCACGGCGAGCACTTCGGCCCCTCCGCCCTCACGGACGGTCGCCTCAACGACTCCGGCACCCCCGGTGACTGGTCGTTCTGGCTCGCCCCGAACGGGGAGAACGGCGAGTTCACCATCGACCTGTTAGAGAAAACGGAAATCATAAGAATCGCCCTCCAGAACACCCGCAACCGCAGCCACGGCGACAGGGGCATGCGCGAATTTGCCATCCTCGCTTCCGATGACAACAAAGCCTTCCGTGAAATCGCAACCGGAGAGCTTGCCCGCATCGACCAAGCCCCCTCACCCGGGGAAGAAATCCCTTTCGAAACTTTCAGCTTCCCTGCGGTCGAAACCCGCTATGTAAAAGTCATCTGCCGCAGCTACCACCGCCATCCTACCCGCCCCGCCTCCAACCCCAACCACGGCGGCGGCCTCAGTGAGATCCGTATCTTTTCCAAATAGAATCCCATGTCCCGCCCCAGCCCATCCGCCCTCACCTTCGCCGCCTTCTGCCTCACCGCATTGGTCTGCGGAGTCACATACCTGTCCCTGCAAGAGCAATCCCCCCCTCCCTCCATCACCCCCTCACCCCCTCCTCTCCAAAGCGTCAGCTTCAACGCCCACATCCGCCCCATCCTCTCGGACAAATGCTTCGCCTGCCACGGATTCGACTCCACCACGCGTGAGGAAAACCTCCGGCTCGATACCGAGCAAGGTGCCTTCGCCGCTCTCGAAAGCGATGAAAGCCAGCACGCCATCGTCCCCGGTGATACCGCAAAAAGCATGGTCTGGAAACGCATCCAAACGGATGACCCGGACGACATCATGCCGCCCCCGGATTTCCACAAACCCCTTTCCGAAAACGAAAAACAACTCATCACCCGCTGGATTGAGCAGGGCGCGGTTTACCAGGAGCACTGGGCTTTCGCATCCGTTGAGAAACCCGCCGTCCCGGAAGTGGAATCCACAAATCCCATCGATGCCTTCGTCCGGAAAAACCTCACCGCCCACGATCTCCAGCCATCCCCGGAGGCCGCTAAACACACCCTCCTCCGCCGCCTTTCGCTCGATCTAACAGGCCTCCCGCCAACCCCGGAGGAGACCGATGCCTTTCTGAAAGACGACTCCCCGGACGCTTACGAAAAACAGGTCGACCGCCTCGTCGCCTCCCCGCACTACGGCGAGCGCATGGCCGTGCCGTGGCTCGATGCCGTCCGTTTCGCAGACACCGTCGGCTACCACGGCGACCAGAACGTCCACGTTTTCCCATACCGCGACTACGTCATCGACTCGTTCAATTCCAACAAACCTTTTGACAAATTCACCCGTGAGCAACTCGCCGGAGACCTCATGCCGGACGCCACCGACGAGCAGAAAATCGCCACCGGTTTCCTCCGCCTGAATCTCATGACCCGGGAGGGCGGCGCACAACCGGGAGAGTATCTCGCAAAATCCGCCGGCGACCGCGTCCGCGCCATCGGAGCCGCATGGCTGGGCCTCACCACCGGCTGCGCCGAGTGCCACGACCACAAGTTCGACCCCTTCACCGCCCGGGATTTCTACTCCCTCGGAGCCTTCTTCAGCGATGTCCGCCAATGGGGCGTCTATACAAGCTACAAATACACCCCGAACAAGGATCTCGAAGGCTTCAACAACGAGTTCCCCTTTCCCCCGGAAATCCAAACCAAGAACCGCGCCATGCTGCAGCGGCTGGAACGCGCCCGCGACCGGGCGGAGGCATCCGTCACCGGAATCAAGCCGGAACCCGCCACCCTGGAGCCATGGCGTCAGGCAGTCGCCGCGCTTCTACAGAAAAATCCCTCGGGATGGTCTCCGCTCACACCGCGATCCGTCATCTCCACAAAAGGCACGGCTCATTCCATTTCCGTGGATGGCTCCGTCATCGTTACCGGAGCGCCCGCACCGGAAGACACCATCACCGTGGAATACGAGATCCCCGCAAACGTCCCTCTCAAAGCCTTCCGCCTCGAAGCCCTCCCCGATCCCGCAAACAACGGGAAAGTCGGCCGCCAGCCAAACGGCAAATTCACCCTGACCCCCACCTTTACACTGGATGGCAAGGTGTTGGACTTCCCACTGAAACAGGCCGACAGACGCACTCCCGAAAAATACGACAACGGCGATGCCTCACCCCTGCTGGAAAACAAGTGGCAGTCCGCCCCCGCCGTTTTCGAAGAGCCCTCCGATGCCGCCAGCCTTCCCCACCACGCGGTTTACCATTTCAAAAACGGCCTCCCCGCAGCCGGTGAAAGGAAGCTCACCCTCGCCCTCGCATCCGCGGATATCGGAAAATTCCGACTCAGCGTCACACCCTTCGCGGATCCCGTTCCCGGCGAGGAAAAAGCCATGCGTGACAAGCTCGCATCCGCCTTCAATACCGGGAATCCGTTCCACCCGCAGATCGAAATTGCCTTCGTTCTGGCGACATATCCTGAAGCAAAACTCCCCGCCGATTACAAGTCCGCCCGCGATGAAATCATCGCCTCCCGCGCCGGTTTCGCCCACTCCCTGGTTTCCCAGCCACTCCCGGAAAAGGACATCCTCCCCGCCCACATCCTCCCGCGCGGCGATTGGATGAACCCTGCCGAGAAAGTCGGCCCCGCCTATCCCGGCTTCCTCTCAAAGCACATCCCCGCTTCCGAAAAACGCCTCACTCGTCTGGATCTCGCGGACTGGCTCACCGCCCCGGAAAACCCGCTCACTTCCCGCCATTTCATGAACCGCCTCTGGAAGCAGTTTTTCGGAAAAGGCCTCTCCAACGTCCTCGATGATCTCGGCAACCAGGGCGAATGGCCCTCGCATCCCGAACTCATCGACTGGCTCGCCGCCGAGTTCATGGACTCCGGCTGGGACGTGAAACACATGGTGAAACTCATCGTCATGTCGGAAACCTACCGGCAGGCATCCGGCACCAATCCCCGCCTCGCCGAGATCGATCCCGCCAACCGCCTCCTCTCCGGCCAGGCACCACGCCGCCTGGAAGCGGAGTTCATCCGCGACAACGCCCTCGCCATCTCCGGCCTCCTCTCTGACGATGTAATTGGTGGCCCGTCCATCCAGCCCTACCAGCCCGCCGATTACTGGGTGAACCTGAATTTCCCCGAGCGGAGATACACCGCCTCCACCGGCACCGACCAATACCGCCGCGGCCTCTACACCCACTGGCAGCGCACCTTCATGCACCCCATGCTCGCCGCCTTCGACGCCCCCTCCCGCGAGGAATGCTCCGCCGACCGCTTCGAATCAAACTCCCCCCAGCAAGCCCTCACCCTCCTCAACGACCCGACTTTCGTAGAGGCCGCGAAAGCCCTAGCCGCCCGCGTTCCCGATGGCACCGACGTGGAGAAAATCGACCGCATCTACCACCTCGCCCTCTCCCGCCCCGCTACCGATGACGAAGAGACCAACCTCACCGCCTTCCTGGAAAAACTCCGCAAGGAAGACAAGGAGGTAAACCCCATGGAACAACTCTGCCGCGTTGTTTTGAACCTGCATGAGACCATCACCCGCTATTGACTTCCCAACTATCCACTCGCGTTCAAATGTCACCAAACTATACTCCAACTATGAAACTCGCTGAAATCACAAGTCTCCCGCTACGTGAAAAACTCCAGATCATGGAAACCCTTTGGGCGGACTTGGGATCGTCTGCTGGTGCCAGTGAAATTCCTGAAGCACACAAAGCGATTCTGGATGCCCGGCTCGCACGCATCGAATCCGGGGAAACGAAGATTCACGATTGGGATGCGGTAAAGCACACGATAGGAAGACGATGAACTCCATTGGAATTTCAGACGAAGCCCTTGAAGATCTTGACGACGGATTCTGGTTTTACGAAAAGAAAGAACCCGGCTTGGGAGATTATTTTACCAATCATCTCATGGCGGATATTGAGGGGTTGAAGGTTACCGGGGGAATACACCGGCAACCTTACCGGAATCTTCATTGGCTCATCAGTAGGACTTTCCCTTGGGCAATCTATTACACTTACACAGCCTCCCACGTCACGGTCGTCGGGGTGATCGACTGCCGCCGCGATCCGACTTGGATCCGTGAACACTTGGATCGCTAACAAACAATTTCACCATGAATGCTCAACATCTCCAACAAGCCCTCGCCAACGACTGGTCACGCCGGACGTTTCTGAAAAAATCCTTCGCCGGTCTCGGTGGGATCGCGCTTTCCCAATTCGCAAATGCGGCATCCGGCCCTGCGGGGCAGTTGCCCTACCTCTACCAGCAGGGCGGCCTCCATTTTCCTGCCAAGGCAAAACGCGTCGTCCATCTCTGCATGGCGGGCGGGCCTTCACACGTGGATTCCTTCGATCCGAAGCCGGAACTCAACAAGCTCGATGGCAACCCGTTTCCCGAATCATTCACCAAAGGCCAGCAACTCGCCCAGCTCCAGGGGGCGAAACTCATCGCCCGCGGCTCCGTTTCCAATTTCAAAAAATGGGGCAGCGCCGGAATCGAGATCGCGGACATTTTCCCCCATACCGGCTCCATCGCGGATGATATCTGCGTGGTGCGCTCCATGGTCACCGAGCAGATCAACCACGATCCGGCGCACGCTTTCATGAACTCCGGCTCCATCCTCAAAGGACGCCCCAGCATGGGCTCGTGGCTGCTCTATGGCCTCGGTTCGGAAACGCAGGACTTGCCCGGATATGTGGTGATGGTCTCCCGTGGGAACAACCCGGACCAGCCGATTTCCGCCCGCCAGTGGTTCGCCGGTTTCCTCCCGTCGAAATACCAGGGCGTGCAATTCCAATCCAAGGGAGATGCCGTCCACTACGTCGGCAGCCCGGATGGCGTCTGCCAATCGACCCAGCGGCAGGTGATCGAAGAGGTGCAGCGACTCAATGGGAAACTCCGCGAAGAGACCTACGATCCGGAAATCGAGACGCGCATTTCCCAATACGAAATGGCCTTCCGCATGCAGACATCCGTCCCCGACCTGACGGATATGAAAGGCGAGCCGCAGCATGTTCTCGACATGTACGGGGTGAAAGAACCCGGCGACGGATCGTTCGCCTCAAACTGCCTGCTGGCCCGCCGCATGCTGGAGCGCGGCGTGCGTTTCGTGCAGCTATACCACCGTGGCTGGGACCACCACGGCGGGATAGACAAGGCGATGCCCTACGCCGCCTCCCTCACCGACCAACCTTCCGCCGCACTCGTAAAAGACCTAAAGCAGCGCGGAATGCTCGAAGACACCCTCGTCATCTGGGGCGGCGAATTCGGCCGCACGCCCATGAGCCAGGGCACCGGCCGGGACCACCACATCCGCGCCTTTTCCCTCTGGATGGCCGGCGCCGGAATTAAGGGTGGCCACGTCCACGGCTCCACTGATGAACTCGGCTACAACGCGGTGGAAGACATCGCCCACGTCCGCGACCTCCATGCCACCCTGCTCAACCGCTTCGGAATCGACCACGAGCGTTTCACGAAAAAATTCCAAGGACTTGATTACAAACTCACGGGAGTGGAACCGGCAAAGGTGATCAAAGGGATACTTGCGTAACAGGAGCGCTGGCCTTGGCCGGCGTGTGGGAGAAATGAAACACCCCGGCTGAAGCCGGCGCTCCCTTTCCTCAAACCGGCGGTGGTAGCTCGTCTTTAGGGATCAGCGCATAGACATTCGTCCCGACCGGCGCCTTCTCGATCTCCGCATGGGCGGGGCGGAGGCCTTTCGAATCACCGAGGAACATGATGATGGAGCTGGGATAGGTTTCCTTGAATTTCTCGAAATCGAATTTCTCGGTAAGCTGCGATTTTTTCATCTGCCCGCCTTCTTCCACAATTTTTGAGAGAAGCGAGTAGCTGGGGCGGTCCGAGAAAAGGTAACGGCTGCGGATTTCTTCTGCGATGGATTTCTTATGGTGGCCTTCGCGTTCGATCGGTGCCAGTTGCCAGACACCCGCCCTGCCGAACTGGTGGATGAAACGCTGCGCGGCCATGGAGTTCACCTCATCGTTCGGGGTGGCTGCGACCAGCGTGGAGATGCCGTTCAGATCCAGCTCTTCCTCCGCGAATTCCGAGAGGATGTTCGCCCGCTGCGCTTCCAGGCCGAGCATTTTTGCGGACGAGACGTTGTTGAAATTCGTGTCCAGAAGGAGGACGCGGTGACCCTCATCGTGGAGCACCTTCGCAGCCGCACGCTGCCATGGGCCGGCGCCTGCAAAAAGGACTCCGGTTACGCTTTTCGCGGCCAGACCCAACCTCCGTGCGAGGGGCGATGCCGCCAGCCCGTAAATCATGACGGTGCCGACGATGATCAGAAACACGAGCGCGACCAGCTCACGCGACTGCACGGCGATAACCGGGGATAGGGCCTCGCCGAACCGCCCGTGCATTGCTGCCTCTTCGAACTCCAGTGCGAAAATGGAAGTGACGGCGGCGGCGACGATCCCGCGCGGGGCGAGGAATGCGAGAAAGGCCCGCTCCTTCCGTGTCGTTTTATCCGAGAACACCAGACCCAGGAATACCGAGACCGGGCGACCGATAAGGACAAGAAACGCCAGCAGATAGGCTCCTTTCACCAGGGCGCCACCCAGCTCGTTTGCGGAAATCCGACCGGACAGGACGATGAAAAGTATGGAGATGATCAGGATGCGGAGGTTTTCCTTGAATTCCAGGATGTGCCGGACGGATACGGAGCGCTGGTTCGCAAGCGCGATGCCCAGGACCGTAACCGTCAGGAGGCCCGCTTCCTTTTCGATAGAGTTGGAGGCGGTGAATGCGATGGCTACTACGCCGAGCAGGAAAACGGGTTGCAGGAAATCCGGTACGAGATGCTTGCGAAGCAGGATCTCCACACCCTTCGCAAGGACGAGCGCGCCCAGGATACCGACTACGATCATGATCCCGATGGCTTTCAGCGCATCCGCCTGGGCCGTGGCGTAGTCACCGGCGATGGCGATCTTGAAAACGATCACGGCGAGAATGGCTCCGATGGGATCGACGACGATACCCTCCCATTTCACAATGGCTGCCATTTTCCGGGTAGGGTTCACATGCCGCAACAGTGGTGCGATGACGGTAGGGCCGGTGACGGTGAGGATGCAGCCGATCAGGGCGGCGAGACGCCAGTCGTAACCCAGCGCATACATCATGAAGACGGTGGTGAGCAGGAGTGAAATGATTACCGAAACGGTGCAGAGCCGCAGTATGGGCAGTCCGGAGACTTTCAGCTCGTTGAACTTCAGCGTCAGGCCGCCCTCGAACAGGATGATGGCCACCAGGAGGCCCACGGCGGAAAGGAGCGGACTGTTGACCCCGGGGGAGAGGTAGTCATCGATTTTCATCCCGGAGAAGTGTCCCAGGGCGTAGCCGAATCCGAGCAGAAGCAAAATCGACGGGAGCTTGAACTTCCAGGCGAGCCATTGTGCGGCGACTCCGAGGGCAAGGACGAGGGTAAGGAATACAAGGGGCGACATGTGTGCGTGGTAGTAACGCGGGAAGTTCCACACGCAAGAATTTATTGCCCGGACGGTGGCGGAGGGAGGGAGGGAGAGAGGGAGAGAGGGAGAGAGGGAGAGAGGGAGAGAGGGAGAGAGGGAGAGAGGGGGAGAGGGGGAGTCCATGCATTTACCGATCCTCGGCAAATTCAAAGGAAACCCGCTTAGCCGGAGCGTCTCCAAAAATCGCTGCAACTCAGAACTCCGCCCTCTCACTCTATTTCTCACAGGACGGAATGAACCAAGGGCATGACCGTCATACAGACAGACTACCCTGTCCGCCAACAAATTGGGACTATCGCAGAAACGGCTCTATCAGCCGTCAGGCATACCGCATTTCGTATTTCACCGGCTGCTTCCTCGGTTGTTTATGAAAAAGATGCGCATCTGGAACTGGAGGTTAGCTGGAGGGATTGCGATAGCCCAGCCCCCTGAGATCGATCAAACGGCGACGGCGCAGGGCGGCAACTCCTCCACGCAGTTCAGGGGTTCTCAACTCTTCCGCCATCCAATTGGCAACGAAAATCAGATCGCCTAACGTCGGATGAAACTGAAGGTATCCGAAATTCAATTGAAACCTGGAGGTCGTCGGGACATGTTTATTTGCAACGGCTTCTTCGGACCTCACCAATTCGACCTTGAACATGATCTCCAAAATCTCCAGCGTCGGGATGACAGAACTCCCTGTTATCCAAGAAAATGAAGATTGAATCATCTAAACCACCAGACTCTAGCAGAGCAATTTACACGCTAACGCCTTCAGAAAAGATCGCGACCCGCAACAACTGGCTAAAGATTGGTGTAATCGGGGCGTTGACTTTGGTAACTGTTGTCAAGGTCTGGCAAAGCGATTTTTCCAATATCTTAACTGGTTTTGATTTTTCGGATCTTCTTTCCCTATTCTTAGCAATGTTTTCGATCGCTTTAGCTGTTTTATTTTATCTCAAGGCTACCGATACATCTAACGTATTCTATGACAACACCTACCGATTTACCAAAGATGTCTCGGAGATACTCGGTCGCGTTGAAGCTGGATTCGGCGAACGTCTAAGACATTTGGACGATGGTTTCACCGGACTCAAGACAGCGGTTGAAAAGATTCCATACGATCGGGGCGAGGCTGATAAGGAGATTAAGGAAGAGGAAGCTCAAGTCAAAAAGGTAGAAGAAGAACGAAACAAATTGATTGAGACGCTAGCGGAGCGAGCGCGGCTGCAGGAAGATGAGAAAGCTGAACTCTTCACTCGCCTAAATGCTTCAGACGAAGAACTTTCAAGTGCTCGGCGTGAATTAAGCCTCATGAGACGTAGGATGGCTGAGCACGAGCGTTTACAGGTAAGAGAAGGATCAATGAGTTTATCCCCGAGAATCCACCAGGTTTTGAGGATAATTACTGAAGGCATGAACACCAATTTAGTAGTGGATGCACCGACGCGAATCGTAAACCGAGAGTTTAAGAACGAATTGACCAAGCACCCAGATTCGTTTGGGATTGATCTCCGCGAGTATGGACTCATAGACGAAGATATGGATTTGACACGTTCTGGACTCGCAGCGTTAAGAACCGTCGCAACAAATAAGAGAGGATAATCGGGTCCCGGGGAGTGATTAGCTCCCCGGTTCCACACCACCGTGCGTACGGCTCCGTACACGGCGGTTCCAATCAGACTCGGGCCTGCGGCCCGTAGTGAAGCTTGATCCAGGCGGCCCTTATGTCGGGTACCCCCTGTTCCTCAAGCCAACGGTTATTCAGCGCGTTTCGCACCAGTGACATCTGGCTCATCCGCCAGTAGCCTTTGCGGCTTCGCGACGCTCTGCGAACCTCCTCCGGGGCTACGCCCAGAGCGATGAGATTCCGGCGACGCGTGCGCGGTTGCTTCCATTGTTTCCAGTAATACAACCTTACCCTCCGCCTGGTCCATTCCGCCAGTCGCTTGATGACCGTGTAAGTGCAACTAAGCTTGTAGTAGTTGAGCCAGCCGACGACATACATGCGAAGTTCATCAATGACTTTCTTCACGGTATGCCCCCGGTTGCGGCGGGTGATTTGATTCGCTTCGCTCACCCCTCGCGGGGCTCCCCTCCGGGAACTCTATGTCCGCTGCGCTCCCATTCCCTCACCCGCTGCTTGAAGCGGTGAAGGGCCTTGAGCGTCCACACCAGCCGTCCTTTGCGATCCAGGGCGTACCCGAGGAACTCGCAGAATTTCAGTCGGTTGCATCTGCTCTTGGCGCGGTTGACCACCAGTTTCAAACGTCCTTCGCAATAACGGACCAAGCTTGCCATCACCCTTTCCGCCGCTTTCCCGCTTTTCACCAGCACGATGAAGTCGTCGGCATATCTCGCGAACTTATGTCCGCGTGATTGCCTGCGCTCCGCTCCAGCCATGCGGTGTGCATTTTCCTCCTCCGGAAAATGATTTAAGGAAAGCGGCAAGCCGCCGGGGCGTTCCAATTCCTTATCCAGCGGATCGAGTGTGATGTTGGCCAACAATGGCGATAGCGGACCGCCCTGTGGCACTCCCAGAAGCGTGGCCTCCAGGGTGCCGTCGGGCAGCACCACGCCCGCCGTGAGGATGCGCCGCAACAGGCCGAGTGTCTTGCGACAGCCGACCTTTTCGCGCAACGCTCCCATCAGCCGGTCGTGGTTGACCGTGTCGAAGAACGATTTCAGGTCGCATTCCACTACGTGGTGGCGGCCTTCCGTCCAGCCGGCTGCCATTTCGCCGACCGCCATATGCGCGGATCGTCCGGGCCGGTAGCCGTAACTGTATTCACTGAAATCCGCCTCGAAAAGCGGTCCCAGCACTAGTGCGACGCTTTGCTGGATCACGCGATCCAGCACCGTCGGTATTCCGATGGGACGCTCGGTTCCGTCGGATTTCGAGATCCACGCCCTTTTCACAGACGCGGGTCGGTAGGTTCCTTCCATGATGGCACGGGCTATCCTCGGCCACTCTTCCCGCGCGAACGCGGGGAAGTCGCCGACGGTCATCCCATCGATTCCCGGAGCACCTTTGTTCGCTTTGACGCGTTTCCACGCTTCGGCGAGGTTTTGACTACGCTGCGCTCCGTCCATGCGGTATGGCTTCGCGTTTCAGAACATGCCGCTATCGCGACCCTACGGGCATTCCGGATCGAGGATTTCCCCTATCATGGTTCTTGCTTGAGGGTCTCCATGCTTCCCACCGCAACAGCTCTCGTCCATGCCTCGCCCTCTGGCGTCTTCGGCTGGGGCGTCTGTCACGCGGTCGATTCCCTCCTCATTGGTTCGGCCCTTCATCGGGTGAATGCCATGGCTGCGATGGCAGCCCTTTACCAAATGCGAAGCCTGACCGCATGGACGGAGCGCAGCGTAGTCAAACCTCCGGTTTCGATGTTTAAACGGGCATCTTCCAGCCCCCGGCTCATTTCCTCGACTACTATGGCTTCGGCTGACTTCTCACGGATTGAAACCCGTGAGATCTCCCCAGGTAATTGCACGTTGCTCCACCGCACTGCCGCCGGATTTACCTCCACGGGCACACCAGACGATTTCGCTGTGTTGTGCCAGCTCATCGCGCCGTGTCGGCCTTCTATTCGGTTCTTGTCCATCGGCTCGCGGTTTTCCCATAGCCTTCCTTCACGCGGTCGGTCGCCCTTCCGCGCTTGGCCTCTGGTGGTAGTTTCTTTCATTTTCATGTTCTGGTATTTCTACAAGGGACTTGAACCCCATTTACAACGTGCCCATGCTGGGCACACACAAGTCGGAGATGGCGACGCCGAGGAAGCCGTCTGATTAAATTCGAGCTTTACACCGGCGCGCCATTCCTATGACGTTCAGTGAAGAATTCCAATTTCAATGAAACCATACTTTATAGCATTTCTCCTTTGGTCGCTTCACTCAACACTAGTTTCAGCGTTAGAGCTCGTGCCGATCGCAGAGCAGTTCGTGGCCGCTGTCACCAAGAGCAACGATGAAGAGGTCAATAAACTCTATGCTGAAGGCTCAACTAAGCAAAATGCCATCGTTGCGTTTGCTGAAGTTGCGCCAATGATCGAATCCGGCAAGCTCAAGATAAGCGCAGTCGAGAAGGAGTTGATCATTGGCGATCTCGGGATCTCGCTGACACGCCTAGAATTCACAGAGCCAGCTAAGATTGGTTATAAGCCAATGTTCTTCGTTAAGATTGACGGCGTGTGGAAGATTTTTCCACGGGCTACACAAAAAGACATCGATATTCTCAAAGAACAAAGATCGCCTGATGAGCGAATTCACTTACAACTCTTCAACGAATGGGTAAGTCTGACTCAAGAATCGCTCGAAGAATAAGAAACCGAACAAGAGTCGGAGATGGCGACGCCGAGGAAGCCGTCTGATTAAATTGGGAGTTGACACCGGCGCGCCATTCCTATGACGTTCGGCAGAAAATGAATTCCATCTTTACTGTGATTATCGCCGTAATCATGATCGCGCTTGCTTTGCCTGTAAACGGCCAAGGGAGGCGTAGCATCGACGCAAGAATTACCGGGTGGACTGTCTCTATCGACTATTCAGACATAGATAACCTTCGGCCTGGTTCAAACCCAGTAACGAGAGTTCGACTATCTCACCCTTCGATTGATTTGAAGGCCAGCATGGAGGTGCCGTTCGAATCGTTTTTCGCGCTGTGGGAACATTTAGACTCGCTTTCTGATGCCGAGCCTGTCCGAACACCAGTCGATCTGCCGGTTGGGAAGGATGGAGCGGTTCTCGCAGAGAAGGATGACGTCAGGCAGGAGTATAAGATAGTTACATCAGACGAGGCAGTTCTATTGGTGCGCTTTTGGCTAGATACGTTCAAGCACCGATGGGTAGAAGGTCATTCGGCATTGCCCGCTGACCAATCCCAAAATCGTGGTGGATTTGGATACCTATTACGGCATAACGCGTTCCCAGCGAAGGGAAATACATTGGCGAAGCTCACAGAAGAGCAAAAGAAGCCGAACACGGCGGAGATGGCGAAGCCGAGGAAGCCGTCTGATTAGATTGGAAGTTGACCCCGGCGCGCCATTTCTATAACGTTGTAAAGATATGAAGACTAATCAAGCCGCTGCGCGAGTCCGTTCTGAGCTATTGATCGAGCGAGTCGTCAACAAGCTCTCCGACTCAAGAACTCCTTCACTTTGGGGGCACATCAAGAATTACTGGTTGAGCTCTTTCTTAATAGTCGCATACGGATCTATCGCCTGGATCAACTCACCGAGTCTATTAATCGTCTTTTTAGGAATCATCGCGATTGTATTCGCTATTCAGCATGAGAGCCATAACCGACGATCTCGCGAGTATAGTGGAATCGAGGATGCGTTACGCGAATTGCTCAGTCTTCTGAGAGACCAAGCAGACGCAATACAGATCAAACAAAAAGAAGCAGAACAAAAGTCGGAGATGGCGACGCCGAGGAAGCCCTCTGATTAAATTTGAGCTTGACCCCGGCGCGCCATTCCTATGACGTTGTAGGGTTGTTTGCTCTGGATCATCGAGTAGATTAGCCGTGCGAGTTTGTGGGCGACTGCGGTGGTGCCTTCGGCTTTGCCGAGACGGGATTTCATCCGGCGGCAGTATTCCCCCATGGCGCATTTGGCATTGGTGAGGCTTAGCGCTGCCATACGGAGGTTTCCCGAGATTCGGTTGACCACCCGCCGGGTCTTGCTTTTGAGAATCTTCCCTCCGGAAATGCGATTGTCCGGACTGAGGCCGAGCCATGAGGCGAAGGCTTTGGCGTTCTTGAAATTTCCCAGGATGTCTTTGGCGTTGCCAACGCTCGCTCATGAGGATGGTGAGGCAGCCTGCCGAGATGCTGTCTATGGTGGAGAGATCAACTCCGTAGTATCGGTAGGCTTCCTGATAGACGTGGAACTGGAGGTCGTTTTTGGAGAGGCGGCGCTTGCGTCAATGGGCGGTGGGGCCGGGTTCCCCGGTCTCGGAGGGGACTTGTGACATCTGTCTTTTTACGGCCTGGTCGCACTCGGTGATGGCTTGGGGGGTCTGGATCCGGGAGGTGTGGTATTGTCTGAGGATGAAGAATTGGGGGATTGTCTAGCGGAGATCGCAAAACGCCTTTGGGACGGGATTTCCGCGGTCTTCGGTGCAATCGCCCTGGCAAAGCCCCGCTTGTCCACATCTTATCCTTGCCTCCCCGCCCCCGAGCGTTCAAGAATCCCCGCCGTTCCGCCCACTGCGGAACTCGAAAAAAGGGGCTGTAGCTCAGTCGGTTAGAGCAGGGGACTCATAATCCTACTTCATCCAGTCGCATATCGTCGCAAACTGTTGCACTATATAAGATTGAAGACTACCTCGTTGAGCGAAGAACGCCTCAATACCCCCCAAAAAGTATGCATTCTGGGGTTCAGGTATGCACGGAGGTATGCACTGGAGTTTTTCTGTGAGTTCGAGGTTGGCGTGTTGTGAATTGCCGCTCGATCCCCAATCCGATCACCATCAGCTATTTTCAATAGATCTCGGTGCCTTCCAGGATTTGTTTTCGCTCTGTCCATTCCAGAAGCACGACATCCATCGTACGGGAGAACGCGGCGCAGTGGTTGGGGTGCTTGAGATGCGATAGGAGAACACATCAAACATTCCTTCTCTCCCTCGTACGATTTTTGAAAGTTCCAGAAAAAGTCAGACCTTCCCAGCTCGAATCCTCACTTCTAAAAATTGGTCGATCTCGTGGGCCGAAGGTTCGGAGTCAAAAATACAGCTCCTGAATATTCTTTCGTAAGCATCCCAAAATCCAGCCCCGGGGTAATTAGGCGGTCTCTTAGATTGCCGCCATATCGAGTTCAGATTACGCCTCCACACAGTATTTGAGATTTTCTTACGCACGCATCGTTGGTGCAGGTCGTCAGCGCTGATCTCGCTTTCAATTTGCCATCAAATAAAATTCAACTTTTCGCATTGACTGGTATTCATTAAACCTTTAGGTAATGCCCATCGCACGCATGCGCGTGCGCGAGTCCGGTAAAACGTGCTCGATCTTAAAATAGAATTAGAGATGAGGTAATACTCAGATCTAAGGTGACGAGAAGCTTGCTTCAAATCCCAAACCTGAGCCGAGTCAGCAATGACTCGGCTCTCTTTTTATTTGGCGGACGAAAACTTCGTGCTCTCCGAGGTTCTGATAGGTCACATCGATTTCAACCCATGGAAGTCCGGAACAAATTCATGGTATAGCCGACGGTTTCTCTTCTTTTTCGGGATCCTGTCTATTTTGATTCTGCCTGGCGATGATTCCATTTTTTTTTAGGAATAGAAATTGTCGGATTTCTGTTCTTCTGCTCAATCCAAACTCAAATGTTCCCAATCGAATTCTCCCCCTAGACTTCAGAGCACTCCAGCCTTTGTTTGCGTTCCCGCCAATCGGGAAGCACGGCATCAAGCATACGGAAGAACGATGTGCTGTGGTTGGGGTGCTTTAGGTGGCAAAGTTCATGGACGATGACATATTCTATGCACGGCCCAGGTGCTTTGATGAGTTCAGGATTGAGTAGGATTTCACCTTTCGCGGTGCAGCTTCCCCAGCGCTTCGGCATCCTCAGGAGACGGAGTCTCGGATCCGGTAACGCGTGAAGGCGAAGACGCTTCAGCGCTTTGGTCATTTCCTGTGCAAACCTTGTCTCGGCGCGTTGGCGATACCACGCGGTGAGGTGCTTCTTAACGTTGATGGCATCCTTATCATAACAATGATGGATTTCGATAAAGCCGCCCTTGATACGGATTTTGTCAGGTTCCCCTCCGATGACTTTGAGGCGATACTGTCGTCCGAGATAGCGGTGGGTTTCTCCGGGGCGGTAGAGCCTCGGCATCGGTTTGGGCATCCATGCGAGAAACTGGCGGCGCTGGCGAAGTATCCAGCGAGCACGCTTTCCCACGCGTTCGAGCACGGCGGATTCTTCCGCGTCCTTGGGCGCGACGACTTCCACACGGAGATCCGGATGAACGGTGATGCCCAGAGTTTTCCTTGCCCGACGGGAAAGACGGAAATCGATCCGCTCGGTGCCGTAATGCACGTGCCTATCCACAGGCTCACCTTCTGCTGGGGGATTCATTTCGGATAGTGGTGGCGAGCCGCCTGAAGCACCTTGTCCAAAATAAAGTCGATGGTCTCAAAGGCCACTTTGCGCCCCGCGACTTCAAGGCAGTTGATGATGCGGTCTTCGAGTTCATTTTTGATCGCGTTCTGCACGTCCGGTTTGTTCTTCCAATCCACGACCACCATTTCCCGGACGGCTTCGTCAATTTCGAGCGCGAGCGTGCTGAGCTGGGAAACATCTTCGGTGGCCGGTTCCACCTCACCGAAGAGAGCTTTTTGAAGGGTGTTGTAAAAGGCGAGAGCCGGAACATGGTCCCGCAACACCGGCGGCACTTTACTCATGCCGTGGGTGCGGGCTTCCTCGGCTACCTGCTTGGCTCGCTTGAGATACTCCGCAGCGGCGATGCGTTGGGCTTGGTAATCATCGATCATCCGGCGAAGGATGGCGGAGAGGCGCTGATAGAAAACCGGATCCTCGTCCATACGTTCGGTGATCGTTCTGGCCGTGCGGTGCGCGATGGTATCCGCCCTGGCTGCGGGGGATGCGAGTTTCTCGACCTCGGCTTCGAACTGATCCTTGTCGAAAATATCCACCAGCGGTGTGATCTGCCGGATTTCATTGGAGCCGACGTGCCGGTCGATGAGCTTTTGCA
The DNA here is from genome assembly GCA_963793435.1 of uncultured Verrucomicrobiae bacterium. Classification (GTDB taxonomy): domain Bacteria; phylum Verrucomicrobiota; class Verrucomicrobiia; order Verrucomicrobiales; family Akkermansiaceae; genus Luteolibacter. The sequence goes on from CAWCAA010000001.1 coordinate 931,514, forward strand.
TCTGGACGGCGTATTCCTTGTAGTCGAGATCCTTCGCGAGCAGTTGCCGGAGATAGCGCCTGAGGTCTTCGAAAAACTTCAGGTCGTCACGATACATTTTCACGATCTTCGCAGGCGTCTTCTCGCTCCAGTCCAGACTGGAGAGTGCGATTTCAAAAGTCCGACCGAACGCACGCAGTCTCTCGACGAATTCATCCCTAGTGGCTTCATCGCGGAGAATCTCGACGTATTCTTCGTATGCGTGCGGGTTTTTCACCTTCTGGAAAAGCTTCTTCAACGCGGCGTGATTGTCGGCCAGTTTGCTGATCTCCGCGCTGATGTCGAAGATAGCTGTTTCAAGATCATCGGCATCGAATTCACCGAGGCCACCGTAGGTTTCGAGTGCTTTATCCAGATCTCCGAGGATTCCCCGGTAGTCGATGATGTAGCCGAATTCCTTACCGGAAAACTTGCGGTTCACCCGAGCGATGGCTTGGAGCAAGGTGTGTTCCTTGAGTGCGCGGTCGAGATAGAGCACCGTATTGCGCGGCGCATCAAAACCGGTCAGTAGTTTCGAGCAGACGATGACGATGTCCGGATCCCCCTCCCCTTTGAAACGGGAGACGATATTGTCCTGATAGGCATCCTCGGATCCATGTTCGTTCATCATCTCGTCCCAAAACGCCTGGATTTCCGTTTCGTTCTCTTTCGAGGTATTGCTGTGGTCTTCGCGGTCGTCGGATTTGGAAATGACCACTTCGCAAGTCACGAGTCCGAGTTCCTTGAACAGCTCCCGGTAACGGATTGCGGACAGACGGCTGTCCGCCACGAACTGGCCTTTCAAGCCGGTGCCCTTAAAGCGGTCTTCGAAATGCGTGCTCACATCCCATGCGATGAGACGCATCCGCTGCTCCGCTTTATGAAGGTGGCCGGCGGTGGCGAATTTTTTCTTTAGCTCGATCTTCTGTTCATCGGACCGGTTGCGGGTGATGCGCTCGAACCATTCGTCGATCTGCTTTTTGCTAACCTCCTGCTCGACCAGCCTGCCTTCGTAAAGCAAGCGCAGCACAGCCTTGTCATTCACCGCTTGGTCGATGGTGTAGGTATCGATCAATCCGCCGAACTGGCTGGCGGTGTTCTTCTCCGCCTTCATCAATGGCGTGCCTGTGAAGCCGATGTAACACGCCTTCGGTAGCGCCTTGCGCATGAGCTTGTGCATGCTTCCGAATTGCCCGGCGTAGTGCTTGCCGTGCTGGCTGCGGTGGCTCTCATCCACCAGCACGAAGACGTTGGGATCGTCATCCAAATGACCTGCATCCTTGAGTGCGTTCTCGAATTTATCGATCACTGCGGTGACGATGCTGTCCTTGCGCTCGATGCGGCGTTTCAAATCCTTTCCGGTGGTGGCACGGCCTTCGGAAACCCGGCGGCCGACTTTCGGGATCAGTCCGCAATCGGCAAAAGTGTCGCGGATCTGCTTGTCGAGATCCACGCGGTCGGTGACGAGGATGATGCGTGGATTCTGGATGGTCGCATGCAGGGCGAGGTTCTTCGCGAGCATGACCATGGTCAGCGATTTGCCACTGCCCTGGGTGTGCCAGACCACGCCTCCATCGCGGCTGCCTGATGAGCCAAGGTGGAGCACACGGCGCAGGATCTTGTGGATGGCGAAGTACTGTTGGTAGCGGGCGACCTTCTTTTTCCCGGCATCGAAGACGATGAACTTGCGGAAAATCTCCATGAACCTCTCCGGCCTGCAAAGCGAATGCAGCAATCTGTCCTGGCCGGTCACCGGTCTGAAATGCTCCTCGCGCAGGGAGATGGACTCATGGCGGGACACCTTGTTTCCCACACTCTCGATGGCTGACCATACATGTGACGGGAGCGGGCGGCGGATTGCCTCGTCGAGGGATTTCTGATCCGGTGCCTCTTCGTGCCAGTCCGACCAGAACTCCGGCGAAGCACCTGTGGTGCCATACTGCCCGCCATCTCGGTTCACGCTGAAGAGGAGCTGGGTGTAGTGAAATAGCCGTGGGATACCGTCGGTCTTCTGGTTGCGGATGTGTTGTGAAATGCCGACTGCTATCCCGTCCTTGATGAGCGGGCTCTTGCACTCGATCACTCCGAGCGGGATGCCGTTCACGAACATCGCGATGTCCGGGCGCAGGATGTCGTGGCTCCCTTCCCTCTCCACCTCGAATTCCTCACAGAGCTGGAAGGTGTTTTTTTCCGGATGATCCCAATCGAAATACCGGAGCTGTGGATTAACCGGATTACCTTCCGCTGTCTGCTCGGTGCTTTTGCCGAGTGTGAGCAGGTCGTAGATCCTGTGGTTCGTCGGCACCAACCCTTCGTCGCGGATGGAAACCACCGCATCGATTCCGGCTTCAATGGCCGCATCGCCGAAGGGATAGGTTTTGCCTTTGTAGTTGAAGGAATTCAGCTCGCGGAGTTTTGAACGTAGCACCTCTTCCAGCACAACCGCCCGCCGCCGACCACCGCGCAGCGCCATGGCTTCCGCCGGCGTGAGGTATTCCCAGCCAAGATTCACGAGCAACTCCACGGCGGGGAGCTGGGACATCGGATCTTCGCGGAAGGAGGACATATTAATATGAAGTAACTTCGAGACGGCGCATCACTCTGCGCTGCTCCCACGTTTGATCCGCTCAAACATAATTCGTGTAGCCTCTTTAACGAATTTTTCACGGGCATCATCAAAAATCCGCTCTCCATATCCAAAGGTGGCACTGATGCCGTCATCGGATCCTATGTTGTAGTTGAAATCGTTGAACACCACATGAACGTGGCAATCAGCATCAAAAGGTGTGCGTGAACTGCCCTTGAAACCTAACAGGCGGTATTGAAATTCAATTCTTCCATATTCCAGGGCATCCTCCACGTAGTCATCAAGCAACATTGACGCGTCCATGTCCTCCGCGATGAAGCTGGGTGTTCCTTCTATTTTCTTGTCGTGAAAAAGTTCATCGAATCGCTCAAACTCGCGGGCAAGGCTGGTGAGTAAAGGAATGATGTTATTGCGAAGCACACGGATCAATGTTGCTCGATCCTTCTTCTCGATTTCGTCGGTAGGTTGGCGATGCTTCCGTTTAAATAGTTCGATCTCTTTTTGTAAATCATCAGGGTCTTCAATGCTCTCGCCTTTCGCTGCGGCGATGCCTCGATTCATCGAAGCCGACAAACGAACAGCGAGGTAGTCAGTGAGGCCGGCCATTTCACCGGCATCCGCCCGACGGAGGGCTGCGAAGTAACGATCCTTTTGCTCGGTAGGAACTATAAGGGGAAGATAGCCACTCCGCATAAGGACATAGTTCACAAGAATCCGCGCCGTGCGCCCATTGCCATCTCCGAAGGGATGGATGAGGACAAAATCGTGGTGCAGCTTGGAAGCGATCTCGATGGGGTGCAGTTCCTTCCCGGACAATGTCGTGCGGAGCCACTGGACAAGCTCCCCTATTTTGATCGGAACGTCGGCGGGATCTGCGAAACTGAAAATTTCCCCCGAGGCGGTGCGGACATTGTTCGGTTGTTTTTTATATTCGCCGGGAAGGATCTCGATCCGGCTTGGCTGGCCGTCGGGGGTGATCGCATCTTTCCAGAAGGACTCTTTGATCAGAATACGGTTAAAATCCCGGATGTCGCCCTCGGTAAGCGGTCGATCTTCCTGCACTAGCGCCTTCATGTGCTCGATTGCCACGTCGTGCGCCTGCATTTCCATATAGTCCCGCAGGCCGTGATCCCCAGTGGCCTGGCCGTGAATGAGAAGAATTGCAGTCTCGCCGTAGGTGAGGGTATTGCCCTCGATATGGTTCGAGTGGTAGTTCCAGTCCAACCTGAGCTTGCGCCAAAGCCGGTCGTTGTCATTGCGACTAAGAGGTTGGAGGGATTCCCACTCGGCGAGTTGGAGATCGAGATTTTGAAATTTGGTGCTCATGGCGGTGGAACGGCATTTTTACCTAGGGATTGTTACCCCCCTGAGTTTGCGGAAGAGATCCAGCGCGAAGGTGTCCGTCATCCCGGCGACGAAATCGATAGCGAGCAAAAGCCGCTCATACGCGCTCTCATCCGGTTTCCGATCTGGCCCTATGAATTCTTCTGGAATCAGCTTAAGCACTTTCTTTCCGAAAAGGTTTTCCCCGGGTTTTAAAGAAGGTCGGGCATCTCCGTCGATGGCTGCGACTATGAGATCCAGCAGTCCTCCGATGATTTCGAAACCGGCAGCCTCAATCTGAAGAACGTTGGGCATCGAGAAGACATCCCTCATGGTGCGTGTCTTCAAAGCCTCAAGTTTGTCTGCGGAGGGGATGAGGGAAGCCAGTTCGCCGAAAGGCTTCCCTTCCAGTAAATCATCCTGATGAGTTGCGAAGACGTCCACTACTTCGTCGATGGCCATCCCGATTGCCTTTGCTCGCATGTAAGCGACTTTTTCCGAGTTGCTCAAATGATCATCGAGACTGGAAAGACCCTTAGCTCCCACAAGATCAAAGAACATTGTCTCCACGTCTTTGTAGGGAATTCGACCAAGACGGTAACCATCCTCAAAGTCGATGATCTGATTGCAGATGTCGTCGGCAGCCTCGGTCAGGTAAGCGAGCGGATGGCGGCACCAGCGGTCAGGACCATTTTTGATTAGACCTAGCTCCTCCGCGACAACCTTCCACTGGGGGCGATCCGATTCGAAAAACCCAGGTTTCTTTCCGGCGATGCCTTGGTTGGGTTTCGGCTTGCCAGTGAAAGTCCCGGTCGCGGAAGTCGGGTACTTCATGTATGCGCCTAGGCATGCGGCGGTGAGCTTCATCCCGCCCTTGTTCCGGTAAAACTGCAGACGGCTCAGGATTCTGAAGCCCGCCGCATTGCCGTCCCATTTTTCGATGTCGGCACGTTGTTTGGCGGTGAAGCCCACTGCTATTTTTTCGGCGACCTTGGAGGTAGCGAACCAATGGCGGATCGCGTCTTCGCCTGAGTGCCCGAAGGGTGGGTTGCCTATATCATGGGAAAGCGCAGCCGCACTCACGATCATCCCGATGTCCGAGGGAGCCAGCATTTGCTTCAGGGTTTTCTTCCCCTGATAGATCTCCTTGCCGTGCTTCTTCAGAATGTGATCTCCGGCTCTTGTTCCAAGGGTTCTGGCTACAGAGGAAACTTCCAGGCTGTGCGTCAACCGCGTCCGCACATAATCGCTGGCACTCAACGGATGCACCTGTGTTTTGTCCTGAAGCCGCCGGAAGGCGGAACAAAAGATCAGGCGGTCATAATCAATCTGCCAAGGTGGCCTGGAAGGATCGTAAGCCCTCAGCTCAGAGTCAGGCAAACGGAGGGGTGAAAGTAGTTTTGGCCATTCCATAATTGTTCCGGATTATTTGGTTGGTATGCGTATTTCACCAGTTAGAAGTTTCTTCATCAAACCACGCTTTTGGTTACGTAGGGAGTCGAGGTGCTGGCGGTGAAGGAGGAGTTCGCGGTCGGCTGCATCAAGGATGGCCACGATCTTTTTTTGTTCCTTGATCGTTGGTGGAAGGCAGATGTTTTCTCTGAGGAAAACTGCGGGATCGAAGATCAGTTTTTCGATGTGAACGCCGGTGCTTGCGACTCGTGCCTGGTGGATCATGTGGGGTGTCTGTGCCAGCCGTGCGAAGAAGGGCATGTGCATCTTGCGGGAGTCCTTGTTAACAAAAATGGCATACTCCTTCGACACGTGACTGCCTTCAAACTCCGAAGGGACGATGCCCCAAGCTCCATGGGACACCTGACGTTTTGAAACAAGGAAATCGTCGGTCTTCAATTCGTGGAGATCCCGGGTCTTGTATTCGGAACCTAGCATCTTCGGTCGGCGGAACAGACCACCATTGCGACGGCGGAGACTAACAAGTGAAAGCTGTTTGTCGGCGTGCCACTCGATGGGACGCAAAACACGATCCAAAATTTGATTCAGCCGCACATTTTTCCAGTCACCGTCAAATCCCAGTAGTCGAATCTTACCGTGAAGCAACTGTTGCATGAGCGCTTTTTTACGGCTTTCCTTTGCGATGACGAGGGATTCCAAAGTCTCGATGGAGCGATCCCAAGCGGTAAGGATTTCTGAAATTTGGCGTTGTTCGGGCAGTGGAGGAACAGGTGCAGGCAGCGCAGCGAAACGGGAAGTTCCTAAATGAGCAATCGAAGTTGTCTGTGATGCAATTGCCGAAAATTTCCCACAATGGAGGAAGAAGTGGAAAAGGCACAACGAGAATTCTGGTGTGATTGATTCGCCTGCCTGGAACCGAATCAGAGTATTTTGAAAGCAACAATCGGCTGGCCTACCTTTGTACATTGCCGCTCTTCCTACCAGCTCCCGACTCTGTCCTTCGTTAAGCAATATGTCGCCGTTCTTGAGGAGAAACTGGTCATACTCTGCGTCCGTGAATTTCATCGATTTCACGTCTTTAAGAGACAATCGTCCCTCCATGACGTTAGCAACCCGGAGATAGGGGCGGATCGATCCTTTTGTGAAGCTTGGTGATTTTTGACGACCTGTCTGAACCTTTCCCAAATCTCCAATTTTACCCCACGACCAATCCACCGGAATCACTCCGGCGGGAGTCCGTTTGGTTTTCGTGGAGGCGTTGAGGGAAAGCTTGGGCATGGTGGCTGGTAACCGATAATGGATTTGAGATTGGTGAGGAGTTATACTGATTACTCGTAGGTGACGATGTTAGCCCTCCATTGCTGACACCACACTTTGGATACGGATTCGTCCGGAACGCCGAGTTCCCGCAGAATCGCAGCTTCCACAATCCAACGAAGCTTTTGGCTGAAATCGTGGAGGGCAAGATCATCGAGAACTTCGGGATCGGACTCAGGGGTCGGCTCACCGTAATGCGTCCAGTAGTTGCGGGTCTTCCGGAAATAGCGGATGAACTTGCCCCGGTCTCCGAGGAGTTCCTGGAGTTCCACCGGCGAATTCAAATAGGCGGACTTGGCGGCGCGATCCACGATCCCTTTGCCATCCATGTCCCCTGATCGGGCACGGTGCAGGGATTCGATTGCCTGGGCGAGAAAGAGAAATTCCTCGTTCAGCCAAAGTCCGCGGCGATGGCTTACTGCGAAAAAGCGGTGCAAGACGGCAGCCCACTTTTTCTGAATTCTGTTCCATTTTTCAATGATCGCGGGAAATGATTTCTCCACATCGGAATAGGTGAAATAGAAGTCGTAACTGGAACGCTTGGACTCTGGCGCTTTCCGGGAATGGCGACGCTTCATCCAGACACTACATGGGGACATCGTCTTGTCTCCAATCGGCACTCTGACGTCAGAGCGGTAAATGGCGAACTCGCGGACATCGACAGCACGCCGGGTCGCCAAACCTATGAACCATTTCCAGAGGTGGATTTCATGAAGCACTTCCGACCATTCCTTAGGCTGATCGAAGTAGAGATCGAGATACACGCGGCTCGACAAGCGAAGTTCTGTTTCTCCGTCATGCAAGTTCATGGAACAGAAGAACTCACTCTCCGAGTAGCCGGAGAGTGCGAGTGGGATTGAAAGACTCCTGGCAATCGGGATGATCAGCTTGGAGAGCTTCCGCTCCCCGTCCTCTGTCTCATAGGATTCGGAATAACGCTGGAATGCCCGCCGACCTACCCATGTGTCCAGATGGTCGAGGTGGAGGCGGATTCCATGGCAGTTCAGGTCATCGCTTTGCAGATGCACGCCGAAGATCGCAGCGTCACATGAGTAGCGGTGGCTAGCCATAGCGAGAGTGCTACTCGATGATGATGCATAGCAATCGAGCAAGGTGATCGGGTGCCCATGTTGATCATGTCCATGGATGATCTTTTTCGAAGACGGTCTCATCGCCTTTTGAACCTCGTCCCCCATGAGCTTGGTCGTCTCACCCTTCTTCCCTCTAGGGCGGTTCGGAAACATGTTGGCCATGCCTTCGTAGTTGAACGACGAGGTATCGAGACGGGCAGGTTTTCCCGCTTTCCGGGATAGATCACCGCTGAATGGCTTGTCCTCCTGCCCAGGAAGCCAAAACATCCCTCGGATGCTTTTCTGCGTTTCGGTAAGATCGAGTCCCATGGTGATTGTTTCTGTTAAATGGGGATGGTTTAGGCTTGGCCGAGGAGGGATTCGATGTCGGCGAGGAGGGATTGGACGAGATCCACACCGCGCTGTTCGCGGGTGGTTCGGAGTTCGTGGGAGATGCCCGCACTGACAAGCGCGGGCATGGCCTCATCAAGCGCCTCGCGGAGCTTGGCGGACTGGAAGTGCTCGGATTTTTCGGCCATGCCGGGGAGGGCGAGAGTTTCCATGAAGCGGGTGATGGCGGCGAAGAGCGGCATCCAGTCAACCCAGCGGGGAAAGGCGCTCTGCCCTTCCGCTGGCGGAGGAAGCAGGAAATGCCAGTCTTTGGCACGGACACGGAAGTGCTTCTCGCGGCCGTGGCGGACGGAGATGACTTGGGCGGAATCCTCCATTTCGTTCAGGATCTGCTGGATGGATTTCGAAAAGTAGCCGGTGGAACGGGCGATGGCGGCGGGGTGGCCGGAATCGTGTGTGAGCAGCCATGCCATAATCTCCGCCCGGGCGTTCACGCCGAGCAGCGCCCGCAAGGTGAAGACCAGGTTTTCCCGTGCGCGGGGATCCGGCGGCTGGCTCATGCCACGGTGTTCGAGCTTTCCGCGCAACAGGCCGTGTTTCGCGAAAACCGGCTCGGGTTCGCCGACATGGGAGGCAGGTGTGCCGTCGCGTTTGAGGAAAAGGGATTCGGTCGCAGCGGAGGTGCCTTCCTCTGAGGATTTCGCGATGACACGCCATTTGCGGTGGGCGACCTGCTGGCCGAGCACCTCGGCGATGGCGGCAAGCACCCGGGGGTCTGCGACTCCAGGCCATTTCCGGTGGAGCCCCTGAAGACGCTGGAGGCTAATGCGCCTGCCGAATTTCACGAGCCAATCAATGGACTCGTCCATCAGGCGGGAATCGTAACGGGCAAAGCGGGTGGTGGCGAGCAGCAGAGCCTCGGGGTCGATGATCCAATCGCCGCCCGTACGCGCGTGTCCTGCGACACCGATGGAAGACCACTGGTGCCAAAGCAAATCAACCATCCTCCCGGTGAGGTGGCTAAGGGAATTTTGAAATGAGGTCGGCATGGCCTAGCTCCTGGAGCAGGGTGGGAAGTTTCGGGTGGGTGGAGGTTCTGTTGATGTTGCGGAGAACCCAATGGAGGAATTCCTCGGTTTCCGCACGGGTGGGCTTCAGGCAGGTGAGATCCTCGATGTCGCGCCGCTGGTCGCGGTCGAGGGCGGCACTGAGCTTGAGCAGGATCAGGCCTTTGCGCCCGATAAAGCTGATTTTGAGGGTGTCGCCGTAATCCCGGGTATCCATTTCCTGCCAAAACCATGAGGGGAGGAGGGAGAGATCGATTCCATGTAGAGAAGCCGCACCATTCAGCCAGTCCGCATCCAGCCGAAATTCTTCCGCAACTTTCGATGCTGCCTGTTTCACTGAATCCGGAAGCGGGTAGGCGCTGATGATGTTGCCTTCCAGTTCGCGCAGAGCCATGACATCCACGTCCTTGGTCTGCCGGGAACTGAGGCGCTGGACGAGTAGTGCGCTGCCGCCCCCGACAACCAGCCACACGGGAGTCGATTTCGCCGAAGTGAGGAAATCGTTAAGGAGCTGGAAAGCTGTCGTCAGGTGCTTCTCGTTCATCTTGAAGAGTGTTTACACGTCCGTATCGGATGTTTCAACAGTATTATTTGGATCGGAGAGTATCCAATGAGATCCGCTGGATGGTGAAAGGATCATTAAAATACCCATAGTGGATGTCTGGACACTATTTCGGAGGGAACCCGAGGTTTTTAAGATGCCCGCGCATTTGTTTGCGGACGGTGGCGAGCTGGGCTTCGAGTTCGTCGATTTCCAGTTGGACGGCGGGGAGATCGATGGTGGCTTGTTCTTCGAAAGTATCGACGTAGCGCGGGATGTTGAGGTTGTAGTCGTTATCGTGGATTTCCTTGAGGGTGGCGCGGTAGGCGAATTTCTCGACCGTCTTGTATTTCGTGTGTGCGCCGACGATGCGGGAGATGTCCTCGGGGCGGAGTTTGTTCTGGTTGGTGCCTTGGGTGAATTGTTCCTTGGCATCGATGAAGAGGGTGTTTTTGTGGGTTTTCCCTTTGTCGAAAATCAGGATAGCCGCAGGGATACCGGTGCCGAAGAAGAGGTTCGCAGGGAGACCGATGACGCAATCAAGTAGGTTTTCCTCAATGAGCTGGCGACGGATGGCTCCCTCCCCCGCCCCCCGGAACAGAACGCCGTGGGGAACAACCACGGCGACACGTCCGGAACCCGGTTTGGCCGTCTCTATCATGTGAAGGATGAAGGCGTAGTCGGCCTTGGACTTCGGCGGGATGCCGCGCTTGAAGCGACCGAAGCGGTCGTTGGTGGCCTTTTCCGCACCCCACTTGTCGAGGGAGAATGGTGGATTGGCGACGACGATGTCGAACTGGTTGAGGGTGTCGTTGGTGAGAAGTTTGGGGTTGTTGAGAGTGTCGCCCCATTTGATCTCGGCACTGTCGATGCCGTGGAGGAACATGTTCATCCGGCACAAAGCGTAGGTGGCGCTGTTCACCTCCTGACCGAAGAGGGAGAAGTTGTTGGAGGGGGAGTCGTCTTTTTCGCGGACTTCCTTGGCTACCTTGATCAGCAGGGAGCCGGAGCCGCAGGTGGGATCGCAGATGCGGTCGCCGGGCTTCGGCGCGACGAGAAGCGCCATGAGTCCGGAAACTTCCGGCGGTGTGAAAAATTCGCCGCCCTTTTTCCCACCCTCGGAGGCAAAGCGGGCGATGAGGTATTCGTAACAGTTTCCGATCACATCAAGATTGCCGATGCGTGAGGGGCGGAGGTCGAGGCGAGGATCGTGGAAATCGGTAAGGAGATGCTTGAGGCGAGCGTTCCTGTCTTTTGTTTCGCCGAGACGCTTTTCGTCATTATAGGAAACAGTGTGGAGCACTCCTTCGAGCTTCGCCTTGTTTGCATCCTCGATGTCCCACAGCGCCTGGTCGATGAGTTCGCCGAGATTGTCGGCATCGCGCTGACGGTAGAGGCTGTCGAAGTCGCAGCCGGCCGGGAGCTGGAACCGCTCACGATCCAGGCGGCGCTGGATCATTTCCGGTTTTCCGGGGAATTGTTTTTCGAGTGCTTCGCGGCGTTCCTTGACGAGGTCGGAAAGGAACTTCAGGAAAAGAAAGGTGAGGATGTAGTCCTTGTATTGATCGGACGACATGACGCCGCGAAAGGAGTCGCAGGCTTTCCAGACGATGTCATTGATTTCGTCCTGATTGGCGGTGGGTGGCTTGGGCATGGGATGGAAGGTGGGTCAAAGGGATGCGGTGAGGGCGTCGAGCTGGCGGAGGCGGGCGAAGTGGATCTGATCGGCGAGGGATTTTTCTTCGCGGATGGCTCGGGCTAGGTTGACGATTTCTGACTGGAAGTGAAGTGGCGGGACTGGGATTTTGAGCTGTTTCAATGCGCCGAGGGTAATGTTCGGGATCGAACTCCCGGAACGGAGGGATTTTAACTGCGCCTGGAGGGCGGGTTGGTTGAGAATAGTGGCGAGGTAGTCGGAAAGAATTTCCGCGTCTTCGATGACACGGAGCGTACAGAATGAATTCTGGGTCACGGTGGGTGGGAGGGTGGATTCGATGGGAACCGCGTAATTGTATTCTCCGCGGGTCATCAGCAGGACGTCTCCGGGTTTCACCCACTTTTCGGGATCCGTGTAGGATCGATCCGGCAAGTGGATAGGCGTGAGGTTATCGACATTGAGTGAACAATCCGGGCGGATATCCTTCCCTTGAATTACACGGAAGAAGCCGCCCGGATCGTCCTCAATACGGGTACGGAAGGTGTAGCCCGTCAGTATGCGGGTGAGTTTCTCAAGCGGGACTGACGGGGATTTTTCCATTTATGCCGCTTTGGATTGTCCTGCCGAACCTGGGCGCTGACCTGGCAACTGGTTCCACATTGTCTCGAAGCTTGCGGCTTCACCCTGCAAGAGCGGTTTCAAAACCTGATCTACGCCAGTTGCCGTGAATAGCTTTCCACGCTGCACATCGAGGAGGCTCATGACGGTGCCTGGAGCCACGTTTTTTCCCAGCGAGTCAGCCATCATTAGCAAAATCAGCTCGGCATGCTTTTTCGAAAGCGTTTCGGCCTTGAAATAGAGCTTCACGATGTGCGGGACACCCTGGATCGTGAGTGCGAGTTCGGGATTCACGTTGACGTTCAGATTTCCATGGTTCCACGAGCTGCGGACTTCAGGAAGTGCTTGGATCGCTTTGTTCCCGAGGAATTTCTTGTAACCGGCCAAAGCCAGGGGGTAAGCCGTGAGCTTGGGTTTGTGGGTGATGCCGTTCAGCGACCTATCGAGCACTGACTTCTGGGACTGGTTGGTCTGGTGGTAGTCAATGATCGTTTCGCGGAGAGGACGCCAGAAGTCGGTCTGCGGGTGGTATCTGGGACGCCACTTCACATTCTGCACCTGCGTAAGTTTTGGACGGCCTGACTTGGACACGAAGTCCACAAAATCGGTCAAGCTTACGAGGATTGTGGATGCTCCCGATCCACTGCGGTTAGTTTTGTCATTTGCTTTTGTCATTTTTATTTAAGAGCCGGGAGGTGACTCCCCAGCAGTTTCGTCAATGGCTTGACGTACGGCTCCCAGAGTGACAAATTACCGTTGCAACACGTGTGAGATGTTTCCTCTGGAAGCTGATCGCCACCAAAGGCCCCGTTCACCACGGGGCCTTTGTTTTTGGAACAGGATCGCCCCAAGAACGTGACCATCATACACAACCCGCAGACGATGTCAATCTATTTTTACGTAGTAGCACGCTCTACTGCAAACATGGGATCCCCTAGACCACCCCAACAGGGTCATCGTTGCTCTGTCCTCCATTAGATCGTCGCACTGACTTTCGAGATTGGTGGGTAGGTCGATATCTAGCCGTAGAAGCGGTGGCTGCCAAAAGGGAGGCACGTTTTTCTCCTGTGGCCTTCATTGACCCGGATTTTCGAAGAGGGCTGTTGTTTTCTTCGGTTCGCACAGTGTAAGGATGCCTTCCTATCGGTTGGGTTGGTTTAGGCCTGACTCGCCCGTGGCATCCACTGCCCGGTCTTGGCAACAGCAAAACCCAACCCATCCCAATTTGGCTTCCTTGGAAGGATTCGGCTGCGTCCATGAAGGAGGTATCCATTCAAACCATCGTGACAAAACGTTTCGCCATCCATCCAGAGGCAGAAGCAGGATGCGCCAAACTTCGGCGCGCATACGGAAGTGATTCTCACGGCGTGGGAGCCACAGATCCAGCTCCCGTAGCGCCATGACATCCACTCCATTTGTTTGGCGCGAACGGAGGCGCTGAGAAAGGAGTGCGCTACCGTTCCCAACAACCAAAAATACCCGGATGCAGATTTCCATAGAACCAGTAAGTCGTCGTGTCGCTCAAAAGCAATAGTCTGGTTTTTTTCATTCTTCTTAATGATCCTCCAGACGGTCCACATCGGATGAAGCAGGAGGATTGTGAAAGCCTTTCACGAGCAGACCACCTAAATTTCTACCTCTTTCTCTTCTTGATTTCGGTCCTTCCCATTTGCTTCCTTTTTCTTGGTTGTTTCGTCTGCAGGCACCTTTGGCTTCAGGTCAAGGATTGCCTTCGCCTCGAGAGCGAGCTCTGGTTCATGCTCGTTCAACGTCGGTAAGGCTTGCTTCAGCTTAGCCTCCGCGTCGCCCCGACGCTTGAACTCCATACCTAGTGCGCTTATCAGATCCTCGACAGGGCTCATAGCCTTCACAGCGATAAAGTTCGTGAGATTAACTCCAAACACTTTGTTGGCGAAAAGACGTACAGTCGCCTTTTCTTGCTTCGCCACACCTTCGCGAAAAGCCTTCCCCTGAACCTCTATCTCTTTCTGCAAGACGGCTTCGTCTTTCTCTGTCAATTCGGAAATATCAACTCCCCTGATGTGGGCAACTGCCAGCGAGAGGCCATCCCGACGGGCGTCAGACTTGAAGACTTCACATGCATCCTTGATCGCTCTCTCAACCTCGTCTCCTGCCCGAGTTTCGGGAACTTCGCGACCAAACATACGGAACAAAGAGGTTAACCCGGTGGTTACTCCCGTGGAAATTCGTCTATTAATAGCTCTCGCCACGCTCTTCCTCAATGACTTCAACGATTCTGTGGGCGAAGCGACGTCTTTTTCGAAAAAGAGCAAAACCTTCTTCCACGCTCCGATTTCCGCTTCTTTTTGAATTTCAATGATCCTCGAATCCAGCTGCTCTCCGGCTTCTTCTAAACTCTCGGCACGCGTCTCCTTTCCCGAAGACAAGCGTTTCAGCGTGTATAGCATTCCATCTAGCTTTGCTTTCTCCATCACACTTGCAGCCGTGAGTTCGGCCTGCGCGAAGACGGCTTGGGTAGCAAGCTTCGCAGTCCGCGCAGCCTCCAGTGCAGTTTTCATTTCCATCTGATCGATTCGGAGTTGTTCCGAAGCCAATCTGTTTTCCTCCTGCACCTTCAGTGCGGCTTCCTTATCGAGTTTTGCTGCCCGCATAATTCTCTCATTCTCCCCGATATCCTTTTGTGTCCTCTCCCTTGCGCGTTCAACCACCTTTTCCACCTCCCTGAGATCCTCGACGGTGTCCATGCGGATCCCGGTTTCTCCCAAGGTGTACGCTTCAATTAGATGGTCCTTATATTCTGCCATCCCCATGGCAACATAGTCTTTCTCAAGCCCAAGGTCCCGGATTGCCTTGGCCAATAATCGATCCGCTTCTTCACTGACCCTTATGTCGCGGGCGTAATCGTCCGCCGGTCGTATCCATCCCGTGAAAGGCCTTCCATTATCACTGCACGCAAGGCTCTCTTTCATGGCCTTGTCATAGCCCTCCTCGGCTCTCGCCTTGCAACCGGAGATCGCCTGGTCACATAGCATTCTGGTGTAACCAGCACGTTTTGCTGCCTCCGGCTCGGTTTTCGCCAATTCTTCCAAGTCTCCCAGTGCTACGAAGTGTCTCATCCAAAAAGTTACTCCCGGACCCGGACCATAGTGGCAGCTTGCTTTAGAATCCCAACGTCGGATGGGAACCTTTTCTCTGTCCACTCCTGTTTCCGACGTGTCCAGGAAAGTGCTGTGGTTCCACGTGTCATAATGGAAGTGTCCCGAATCCAGATGGGGCACAATGGAAGTGACTTTGACATTTGTGTTCGGTCCGCGATAGGTCGCTTCATAAAATCGCCCGAACGGCTCCACCGTCGTTTCGATCGCTCTCCTCGTCTCCGCCATATATCCGTCCTCCACCAATCGCTGCAAAGCCCGCGAGAGCCCGGGAGAGACACCAATAGTGTTGCGGTAGCCTAGCGTCGTTGCGTCCGTCTTTACACGGCTTGTTATTCGTTCGCCTTTTGAATTGACCTCGGTCTTGAGCACTGATGATTCGGCGCGAAACGGTTTCACATACGGGGTGGTAGAAACCAGTATTCTCCTGCCTCTGGCATCGAGTTCGAAATCACCATCCGAGTCCCGCAGGTAATTTTTTTTGAAGGTGATACGATCAAAAGTCTCCAGAAGCTTATCCATCCGGTTCCCACGCCTAACGAAATCACGGGTATCCTGTGGCTGAATCCAGCCATCAACCCCGGCATCAATATCAGGCTGACCTGCAACTAACACCCTGTATGCAGGCGGCATCTTCCGATATTTCGATTTTTTAGCACTCCGGGGCTTTCTATCTCCGTTTTTACCTCGATGCTCCGGCATCTGAACAACCTCTCCATTTGAACCGGGAATCAATCTGGGAATCCTGTATCCGAGGTTATCGTCCTTGTCGCGGCGAAGAGTGGAAAATTCCGACGGAAAGGACGCAAGGTCTTTTTCGCCGGGTTCAAGTACCCCATAGGAATCGGAATCAGATTCCTCATAGCCCACCAGGACTCTCACTTTCGTAATTTTCGTCCCTTTTATTTTGCCATTTCTCTTCTTCAGCCTCTCCTTATCGCGATTCTGTTCTTCGGACATTGTCAACCCATGAGCCCGACTACCAGGTGTGCCCCTGCCTATAGTGGAATTGCTTCTCTTGGATTTCATTTGAGTATCTTTAAAGGATTTTCTAAAAAATGCCATACATTTTTAGAATTATTTGGCAAGCACACGCCGAACAAATTACCCTCTGGGCCGACTGCTGCGCGTCTAATTTGCTTCGGCGTGACGTGCTCTATCGAGCACTTGCTTGTCCTCCGGAGGCCCAGGGAAAATCCCTGAGAACCCAGGCAGCAGCCTTATTATTCTGAGCCGAGAAGATCTCGATGGCAGGCTTGCTACCCATTATAGTAAAATATCAGGGATAAACCCAGCAAGTAACCAGCAAGTAACCAGCAGGTAACCAGCAGGTAACCAGCAGGTAACCAGCAAGTAACCAGCAAGTAACCAGCAAGTAACTGATCAATAACTAGCAAGAAAGTAACAAAATTCTTTCAATATTGGTCAGAAAATCTATTTTAGTTTCATGTTATCCGAAAATGTCGTTCGCGAGCAACTGGCTGCACTCGCCTCTGTTCAGACAGGAACCACACACTTTAAGCCCTTACTGGTGACCTCGGTTCTTGCCGTTACATCACTTCGAGAAGTCCGCGCAGCGATGGCTAGGATCAACCCGGAATATAATCCCGACGACAGAACCTTGAGAACTATTCTCAAAAACCTGCGGAAGAAAATGGGTTTGCCGGAACTTCCAACCAATCCTAAGGGCGGGCGTCCATCCGAATCCATTAACGACGAATACCGTGCAAAACATTGCGCTAGCTGGATCGAAAAAAATGGTGGTGCACCTAGGTATGAGCAACTCGCCGATCCCTTTTGGGATTTTAAACCGAGTCTTCCGCAGTGTGACTCAACATCTTTACCAACTGCTTCCAAGTCGCCAGTGTCAAACGTTGAGGACAGCGCCAAAGAGACCAAAGACAAAACAAGAAAACTTAACAAGTCGGCAATGCATGATGTCAGACCACCAGCAAAGCAGAATCCCATTTCGCATGCTATTAAGTTGGAAGGCGAGTTGGAAGGTCTGACCATCGACTCTGATTACCCCAGCAAATGTTGGGATCTGAAAACAGAAATCCACAAACTTTACCAAAACGGACAGAAACCCTCATATACCGAGCGTCAGCAATGGATAAAAGCCATCGAAAAAAAGATGAACAGCGCCGAAATAATTTGGAACAAGGACGACTTCATTGAACCAAAAAAGCCCTAAGCATGAGTCGCCAACCGGAATTTTGTTGAAGTCTAACTTCGGTATCTTTCTTAAAGGCAGATGGACGCCGGGTTCAGTTGCGACCTTCGCTTTTCATCACCAACGCCAGCCAAGTTACAGCTCAACTCATCGAGACACCCCAAACTGGCAAGAGCGATATCAATGGTCGGCGTCCTTTCCGCCCAGAGTATTGACCGTATGTCGAGGCAACACGATCAACTCCACAAATTTCAGGCCCGGCTGATCTCACATGTAGATGGCTGCGGTTATCGCCGCGGTCAGGCCTGCAATGATTTCCGTATCGGTCAGACCCGAAGATGGGTAAGGAGTTCGCGCAGGTAAGCTTCCATCGGAACCCGGCGACTCCGACATTCTTTCGCTGGGCTGTAAATGGCTGCGGCGCTGTGACCCGCAAACCTGGGTCCGGAGTAGATCCATCTCTTCCATCCGAGTTTGACGGGCCGTTGCGGTGGACAGGTTCGCTTTTTCGCTGCGAGACGGGCTGGCACCGTCTTCACGCAGGTCTTTTCCCACTCCGTACAGCCTTACATGCGGATCGTCTCTGGTGCAGGTTTTCTATCATCAAAGCCTTCGCACTGGATGTGGCCGTAATCATCCACTCCTATGGTTTCGACATCCCGGTCGCATCCGCGTCCGATTTCCCAGTGGAATATCAGGCTACATTAGGGCCTCGCTTACGATCCACAAATATCCCTACGGGCTTTTTTCCGCGGTCGACCTCGAGGTAGAGCACGGTTATGTCGTCAACCGCGAGACAGGCTGATGCGAGTATTTCTGCTTCGACCGCCAATGCATTGGCAGTCAGCGCGACATCATGAACCATCGACTCGGATTACCTCCAGTTCGACAAACAATGGCAGGGTTTGTGTTCATCGGTGGCAGTAGAGCACAGCCATGACAAAAGAGGGTCGCCCGCGCGTACCGTGGCAACTACTCCTCCCAATGGGGAATCTGATCAGGTCACCCGATGCCGATGGTAACCTGAGAAATCTCGGTGGAAATTTCTTGGAAACGTCAAGTGGGAGAAGATGCGATTTTTAGAACCCTGCCAAGTTCCACCCGAATATCAGCTTCATTGGCTCCCACGTCCTCATCCGAAGCAACTTCGTAGGAGAGTGTGACTCGCACGCTGCGAAGATCGCGCAGGTATATGTCTAGCTGGGCGATCTCCATACGCGGCCCCTCAGAAAAATCAACGGGCAACTCATGCGCAACCCTGACCCAGGATTTCCTTCCCACTGCCCACCCCCGCATAAACCGAAACGCATGAGCTGATTCACTTCCCTTCTTGGGCAATCACAGAGGTGGTCTCAAGTAAGAACACGCGGCGAACCGACTCTATAAAGGGATCAACGAACCAAGATCAGGAATCAAAATGACCATCGGAGTAGAGCCGCTTTGTCATTTCGTCCACTGTAAAAGTAATCTCTACGGCTTTGTCAGGGGACATTTTCAAGGCTACTGCATTTAGAGCAACATCGTGTCCGAGTTTAATTAACGCACGAAGTATGGTACTCTCGTTGGGCACCTTGTCCTCCTCACCATTCGGCAGCTCGGGTGACAGGTGGTGGTGCTTGATCACAAACTGAATCATCATTCTCAAGTTGGTTTCTTCTTCAGGGGTAATGCGGAAAATCTTTCGTCTCATCGATCGCATCCTACAGCCCAAATAAAAACTAGACAAGAGCGCATAAGCGACATACAAGGATGTCATGCGCATCTCGCCAAGGTCATTAAATCTCTCCGTGAAACTGATCGTGACGTCGCCATCGGCCGTCAAAGTGGGAGTTCACAATCATTCCAATCCAGCACCGAAGCTAAGGATCATGGCTTCGGACAGGGGGGATTTTCTCACCTTCTCCTCACCTTCTCAATGCCTCCCAAGAATAAAACAACAACAACAACAACAACAACGCGATGAATAATACAAAACCGAATAAAAGCTCCTCGAATTTGGAAGCCCTGCCTATATGGGAGAGATCACCCTGCAACAACACGACGAACTTCTCAGACTTTTTGCCCGAGTCTCCGGAGCAGAGGAATCTGCGCGAATATTTGTTTTCCGGTCAGTCTTTCAGTGGCAAAAGCCTACTTATCTCGATATGCGCGGCTCTCACCAGGCTCTATGCAGATCCCACGGCCTTGCTCATTGATGCGGAAGAAGGCGCTAATCACGCTTTCGCAAAAACTCACGAAACCGCCGTTAAGAAGATCAGACTCATGATGCCTGACGACTACGACCACCTTGTGGTAGCTCAGGATTCCCACGGAATGAGCAAAGCATTAGTCGATCTTCCAGGAACATCACTTGAAGGGGTGAGACGAGCAATCAACTTCGGGCGACTATCCGAGACAAACGTCGAGATCATTCCGATCATAGTCGTCGGACTCCGTGCCAATGCAGTGGAGGTCGCTCAGAACTGGGTGGAACTCTATGCGGACAACGGCGTAAAAAAGCTTTACTGGGTTTGGAACAATCAAGATACGGCATCGCCTGACAATCGTGAACTTCCGGAGCTGCCGCCGAATTCGCCCACTATCGTCGAGATCCGAATTCCTGCCCTGAAAAGCGAAATTGCGAAAATTCTCGTAAGCGAGGGCATTAACCCCCTGGAGATCCTTGGTGGAGGATACAAAGATCGCCCGGAGCTGAGTAATCGTAACGCACTCGGTGAACTGGGTGGCTGGCTGCGGCAATTCGCCAAGGCGGCTCAGCCGTTACTCGAAGATATCAAAAACTGAATTATGACTAGTCCGCCCCCGAACTCCGAGCCACACGCTCTGCATACCTATCAACCAGTAGTGCATAGAATGCCGGACGAAGTATGGCAGGAAATTGCCAGCTTCCTTCCAGAAGACGCCAAGCTTCGGCTGCCTCTCTTGCGCGATTGGGTGGAACGTGCAGGTTCGCCGGGCCTTTCCGGAGATACCGAACTACACTTGCATCTGAGCCGATCCATCATGGAATCCATACGCCTCACAGGCTCTCAAGTAGATGAGCTAATCCGGAAGTTTCTGATAGCAGAGGCGACCGTCATGGATTCTATCTCCAGTGATGCGGCATCGATTGCCAATAAGTTGCCGACTTTAGAGGAGTCAATATTGCATCTACGAATTGCCACCAATCAGGCCAAGACCGATCATGAAAACATTCATGTTCGAATAGGAGAGGAGCGCGAGGAGCATGCGGAAGTGATGCGAGCACTGACTGCAACTTTCACCGACATACACAGAGACTTCTACCAGGAAAAGGTGACCCCATTGCTAGACATGATGCTAGGTATGCCAAATAGGCTCGATTGCATCGAAGAATCTATTGACCGACAATCAAAAATTATAACCCGGTATTTCTTAACGCTTATAATTCTATTTATATTCGCAGTTGTTTATCTATCGCTCAATTAGTCGCGACAAAGAGGGAGGGACCGATTGATTCGGCTTCGGCAATCCGACGGTTGGTGAGAGGACAGGGGGGCGCAAGAACTCAGCTGGACGATGAATTCAAAAATCACATGAAAAATTAGACTCTGCTTCGGTTCCCAGGAGGTCTGGAATGATCTCGAAATGTATTTGAATCTTCCGTCCATCCTCTGACGAGGCGATACGCTAAAGCAAGCAAGGTCGGGCCGACAAAAAGACCGATGAGTCCGAACGCCATCGTTCCCCCGATGAGGCCGAAGAGGATTAGTGCGAAGGGCATGTGGCTTTCGTTTCCGATGAGTAGAGGACGCACAACATTGTCGAGACTACTGATTACTGCCACTCCATAGATGACCATGAACACCCCCCAGCCGGTATCTCCTTTAATGAACAGCCATGCGGCCACCCCGCCCCATACGAGTGGCGGACCGATGGGAATCACCGCGACAAAGAAGGTGATTACCCCCAGAAGTATGGCTCCCGGGGCACCGACGATGAGAAAGCCTATTCCGGCCGCGATTCCTTGCACCAGGGCCGTGCCGATCACTCCATTAACTACCCCTTTGACGGTCTTTCCCGCGAGATCCAACAGTTCGAGCCCCTTCCCCCCACCAATTTTTTCCGCAGCCACTTGGAGTCTTTCCGCGATTCTTGGCGCATCCTTCAAAAGGAAAAACACAAGTACGAGGGCGATGGAGATCTGGGTAAGTCCTCCACCAATGATGCCTGCCAGCCACATTGCTGCGTTGCTCACCGAACTGAGAGATTTATCGAGAACGTTGCCAAGGTTTCCGTGATCGCCGCCCACTTCATCCATAGGACTCTTCGCGTCCTTATCGGCATCCTCGTTACCTGCGGCGTTTTCCTCTCCACTCTTCTCGGCGTCGTATTCGGACTTATCCCCTTCCCCTTTGGAAATTTTGGCCCATGCCCAATTCTTGCGGCTATTCGCGAAATCTTTCCAGTATTCACCGAGATCGCCCCCGATTATCGGAACCCCCGTAATCCAGCCGGGCGGGGTGTCGGGTGCGCTGACGATCTGTTGCTTCCCTTCTGCAATGAGGGCTTTTCCGTCATCGATCATGCTTATCCCTATTAGCCCTAGCGGAACCACCATCAACAGGATCATGAGAAACGTCAGCGAAAGCGCGGCCCAGGTCTCGCGCCCTCCCATCCATCGTGTGAAGATTTTCTGAAGTGGACTCAGGGTAAAGGCAATGATGATCGCCCAGATCATTGCGGCGCCGAACGGGCGTATAACGCAAAAGCACAAAATCGCCAAGCCGACCAGCAGAGCTACCCTCAACCATTTTGCCGTTCCGTGCTCTCTTCGTTCAGCCATTTCAAAACAGGTAGGCGAGTCGCACATGAATGCAAGCCTTCGCAAAAATTGGCAGCGAAGTCCGGGTGGCATATCGATAGATCCATGGTTGATTTTCAATCTTGCAGACGCACATGCTTCACCCCCTCCTCACCCGCTGGCTCAAGTCAAAAAATTGGACACCATTCCCCTTCCAGGAGGAGGTTTGGAAACGTTCGATGGACGGGCAATCCGGACTGCTCCATGCCCCGACCGGCTTTGGGAAGACCCTCGCCGTCTGGCTGGGACCACTGAGCCAATCTCTGGATAACCTCGCACTGTCCGGGGAGGAAAAACCAAGTCCGGGACAGCTTGCGAGGCTCCCTTGCGAAGTGCTGTGGATCACGCCCCTCCGCGCCCTCTCACAGGATACTCTCCATGCTCTCCGTGAACCGATGACAGACCTCGGCATTGCCTGGCCCATCGAAGCCCGCACCGGCGACACCTCAGCGTATAAGAAGGCGAAGCTACGCGAAAAATTCCCGCATACCCTGGTGACGACCCCGGAGTCCCTATCGCCGATGCTCACCCACCCGGACACTCGGCAGAAACTTTCCCAACTCAAGCACGTGATCGTCGATGAGTGGCATGAGCTGCTAGGCACCAAGCGGGGCATCCAGACCGAACTCTGTCTCGCCCGCCTTCGGAAGTGGCATCCGGGCAAAAAGCTCCGCACTTGGGGTCTATCCGCCACCATAGGAAACCTGAACGAAGCTGCGAAACCCCTCTACCGCCACCAGAGATCCCTCCCGAAAAACTTCCATATCGTCTCGGCGGATCTGGAGAAAAAGATCGAAATTACAACGATGATCCCGGGCGAAATCGAATCATTCCCGTGGGCGGGACATCTCGGAACCAGGTTGGTCGGAAATGTTGTGAAGCAAATCGAGAAAGCGCGCACCACCCTGCTTTTCACCAACACTCGCAATCAGGCAGAGACGTGGTTCCAACGCCTTGCGGAGCTGAACCGTTTTCCTGAAAACGAAATCGCCCTTCATCATGGATCATTGGACAGGGAGGAGCGCACTTTGGTGGAAACCGGGTTGCGCGAAGGTTCGATGCGTTGCGTGGTCTGCACATCGTCCTTGGATCTCGGGGTGGACTTCTCCCCTGTGGATCAGGTGATACAGGTGGGTTCGCCGAGAGGCATTGCCCGCCTCACCCAGCGCGCAGGCCGGGCAGGTCACTCGCCAGGACAGGTCTCACGCATTTTCTGCGTGCCTACGAATGCCTTGGAGCTCGTCGAATTTTCCGCTGCGCGTGATGCATGGCAGCGCAAGGAAATCGAGTCGAGGCGCATGCTGGCCAAGCCGCTCGATGTCCTGGTGCAGCATCTCGTTACCCTCGTCCTCGGGAAACCGGCCAAGCCGGAAAATCTGAGGAAGGAAGTCTTCTCAACCCACTCATACCACACGCTCACGGAAGTGGAATGGCAATGGTGCCTTGCTTTTATCACCAATGGCGGAGCTCTCGCCCAGTATCCCCAATACCGGAAAGCGGTGCTGACCGACGGGATGCTCAGCGTGCCGGATAAACGGACAGCGCAACTTCACCGCCTCAATATAGGCACCATCACCTCGGACGCAGCGATTACCATCAAGTTCATGGGTGGTCGCACCTTGGGGAGCGTGGAGGAGTCGTTCATCTCCCGGTTGAAGCCAGGGAAACAATTCGTCTTCGCAGGACGCAGGTTGGAGCTGGTTCGTTTCCACAAGCTGACAGCCACTGTAAAAATGGCGGCGAAGAAAACCGGCGGCGATATACCGAGCTGGGCGGGAGGTCGCCTTCCCCTTTCCTCGGAGCTTGCCCACGCAGTCGCCCGGCAACTCCACTCCCCCTCCGACAACGAGGAAATGCGGGCTGTCGCTCCCATCCTAAAAATCCAGAGAGACTGGTCTGCCATTCCCACCGATAAAAAACTGCTGGTCGAATTCACCCGCTCACGCGAGGGCGAACACCTGTTCTTCTACCCCTTCGCCGGGCGGCTTGTACATGAAGGCCTCGCCTCGTTGACAGCGTATCGCATATCACGCCGAAGCGGCGAATCCATCCACACGACGCAAAACGACTACGGTTTCTCCCTCACGGCTCGCAAAGGACTTTCTCTAGATGAAAACATCCTTCGAGATGCACTGTCCCCGGGAAATCTGGAGGAAGACTTGCTCGCGTGCATGAACACCGCCGAGATGTCGCGACGCCAGTTCCGCAGTGTCGCCCGCGTCGCGGGACTCTTGGTTCCCGACCTCCCGGGAAACAGGCGACCGGCCCGCGATCTTCAGGTTTCCGCCCGATTGCTCTTCGAGGTTTTTTCCCGCTACGACCCTGGGAATCTTCTGTTAGAGCAGAGCAGAAGGGAAATCCTCGAAGGGCAACTGGAACTCGCACGTCTTGATGAGAATCTGAAAGCCATCTCGAAGAAGCCCTTTGAACTCATCGAAACCGAGCAGCTCACCCCCATGGCCTTCCCACTCTGGGCGGATCGGCTTTCCGCATACCTTCCTGCCGGGGATGCTGCAACCCGACTTGAAAAAATGCTGCTTCAGCTCCAGGCTGCAACCCGAAAATGAAGCTCACAATCGGCAATACAAATCTCACGCTGCTTCCCGGACACGGGGTATTTTTAGAGAAATCCGCTGTGCTTGTGGTTTCGGACGTCCATCTCGGGAAGTCCGCTACTTTCCGCAACCGGGGCATCCCCGTCCCGGAGGGCGATACCCAATACGATCTCGATCACCTTTCCTCACTCATTGAAAAACTTGCACCCAAGCGTCTGGTCATCGCCGGAGACCTTGTCCACGCAAAGAACGGGATGAGTCCCCATGTGCTTGAGGTTTTTATCAAATGGGCCAATCAGGTTACGATCCCGATCATTCTCACCGAGGGCAACCACGACCGCATGGCGCGGCTCTTCGACCACTACCTGGCCATCGAGATCATCCCCTCCATCGATATTGATGGCATACGCATCACCCACGATCCCGACGAATTGCCCGTAGACATGCCGGGCATTGCGGGACATCTGCACCCCGGTCTCCGCATTCCCGAATCCTCGCGGCGGAGTGTGCGTGCCCCGATTTTCTGCCTTAGACACACCCATCACCTCCTGCTCCCAGCTTTCTCTCGGTTCACCGGACTGAATATCATCGAACTGAAGCCTGATGACCGGATCTTCGTGCCAGTGAATGATCAGGTTATTGAAATCCCGCAGCCTGGTTCCGCACGGTAAAATTTGGCAATGGGAAAGCTCGGTCCATGGATGGCAGCCAGTGCATTCCGCAATTTCTGACTGCCCACTCTGCAATCTCCAGCCGCTTTTTGAAAGACCATCACTTCATTAAAGCCCATAGCCACGGGCAATATCCATAGCGGCACTTCATTTGCTAATACCCGTCAGATCGCGAATCGAAGCGATTACAATCAACCAAACGAAAACCATGAACTCAGCGAACACACCAGATAGAAATGAAGATCCAATCACCGGCGAACCCGGCGCACATCCAGTAGGAGTCGGTGTCGGCACTGCGGGGGGAGCAGCGGCAGGAGCCGCCATCGGAGCAGCGGGAGGCCCGGTCGGTGCAGCCGTTGGCGCGGTTGTCGGCGGAGTTGCCGGGGCATACGCCGGTAAGGGCGTTGCAGAGAAAATCGACCCCACCGTGGAGGAAGCCTACTGGCGGGAGAATCATCCCAGCCAGGAATGGGCGAACGATCCGGACAACACCTATGACGATTATGAACCCGCCTATCGCTATGGATACACCCAGGCGGCGGCTCGCGGCTCCAAGTGGGACGAGAACGAATCCGACCTGGAAAAGGATTGGGATGAGTTCAAAGGCAAGTCCCGGCTCAAGTGGGAGAAGGCTAAGAATGCGACACGAGCCGGATGGCACCGCGTCGAATCCAGGCTTCCTGGTGATGCCGATGGCGACGGAATCTAACAACTAACAAAGAGGGCGGGCACCGAATGGTTCCCGCCCTCTTTGAACTTTTAAAATTATGGCTCGCGCAATTTGGAAAGGCTCTATCGCATTCGGTTTGGTGAATATACCGGTTGCTCTCACCAGTGCTGAAAGCCGACCGGATGTGCAGTTGCACATGGTCGATAGCTCGAACCACGCCCGCATCCGCTACGAACGGGTGAATGCGGATACAGGGGAAGAAGTTCCTTGGGATAGGATGGTGAAAGGCTATGAACATGAGGACGGGAAATTCATCCTTCTCTCTTCCGATGAGTTGGAGGCAGTCCAGCCGGAATTGACCAAGACCATCGAAATCAGCGAGTTCGTCGAACTGTCTGAGATCGATCCCATCCTATTTGACAAGCCCTACTATCTCGAACCCGAGAAACGTGGACAGAAGGCTTATGCTCTTTTACGTGAGGCTCTTCGAAAATCCGGGAAGGCTGGCATTTCAAGAGTGGTGATCCGCACCCGCGAATACCTAAGCGCGATGTTTGTCCGTGACGACGTGCTGGTTCTGATGCTTCTAAGGTTTCGGCAGGAGGTGAAGAAGATCTCATCGCTTGAACTGCCTTCTTCAGACGACAAAAAGTGGCAACCCGTCAAAAAGGAAATGGATTTGGCGTTGCGGCTCATCGGCGACATGACGGAAGACTGGAATCCCGGGGACATGCATGACGAATACCGCGAATCTCTCATGGCTTTTATTGAGAAGAAAATTTCCAAAGGAGAGTCAGTCTCGGATGTTAAAGACCCCGACGGAGCGGATGATGAAGAAGACGGCGGCAACGTGGTCGATCTCGCCGCCTACCTCGAAAAAAGCGTGAAGAAGGCCGGTGAGAAAAAGCCCCCGGCGAAGAAGACGACGAAGAAGCCCACAAAGAAAGCTGCGAAAAAAACCGCAAAGAAAGATGCCGCGAAAAAGTCAGCAAAACCCAAGTCCAAGCGCTCGGCTTAGCAAATATCAGAGCAAGCGAAACTTTGGCAGAACTCCTGAACCGGGCGGTGCTTCAGGTTCCGCGTCGGGCAATTCCTATGTCATCCAGGAACACCATGCACGCTCACATCATTTTGACTTCCGCCTGGAGATGGATGGATTCCTGGTGAGTTGGGCTGTCCCAAAGACCATACCGGAAGAAACATCCGAGAAGAGGCTTGCCGTCCATGTCGAGGATCACCCTTTGGACTATGGCAGCTTTGAGGGAGAGATTCCCAAGGGCAATTACGGCGCGGGCAAGGTGGAAATCTGGGACGCGGGCGAGTGGCAGCCTATCGGGACAAATTGGAAAAAAGGATTTGAGAAAGGGAAACTGAAATTCCGCCTCCGGGGGAAACGTCTGGATGGAACCTACCTGCTCGCACGGATGGGTGAGGAGCCGAACTGGTTGCTCAGGCGGCTCGAAGATGGCTCAGCTGAAACGCTCCCAACTGAGAAGGAGCTTGAGACCTCGGCGTTCGTAGAGCCCCAGCTCGCACGGGTGGTTTCCTCAGTGCCGACCGGCAAGGAATGGTGCCACGAAATCAAGTTCGACGGCTATCGGCTGATCGCGGTGAAACACGGGGACAAGGTGAAACTCTTCACGCGAAACGGTCATGACTGGACGGACAGGTTTGGAGACTTGGCGAAGCATGTTTCGAAAATTTCACCTGATGATTTCGTTCTCGATGGAGAAGCGGTCGTATTCGGTGAAAGCGGCGGCACAACCTTCGGAGGACTTCAGGAAGCGCTGAAATCCGATACTGGAAAAATCGTGTTCATTGCATTCGATCTGCTGAATTTCGCTGGAGAGAACATCCGCGACCTGCCACTTCATAAGCGTGTCGCACGCATGGAGATTTTCATTCCCGAAGACGGTGACCGCGTCAGGCGTTCCCATGTTTGGCCGGGAAGCGCTGGGAAACAACTTTTCAAACAGGCATGTGAGAATGGTCTCGAAGGTATCGTGAGCAAGAAGCTCAACGCCCGTTACGTTCCAGGCAGTCGAAGGGACTGGGTGAAATCGAAATGCCGCGCCAGACAGGAATTCGTGATCTGCGGCTACACACCGCCGAAAGGGACGCGCTTCGGATTCGGAGCTTTGGTGCTCGGCTCGCACGAGAATGGAAAACTTGTTGCTCGCGGAAAGGTCGGGACGGGGTTTACGGATCAGAAAATCGCGGAACTGTTGAAACGCTTCAAACCGTTGGTAGTTTCGAAAGCTTTGTTCGGCACCAAGGAGAAGGATGTCACCTGGATGCGACCCGAACTCGTAGCCGAGATCGAGTTCGCTGAAATCACCCGCGATGGTTCGATCAGACAGGGAAGCTTTCTGGGAATCCGCGAAGACAAGGCCGCCAGTGCGATCCGCTTGGAAACTGTTTCCCCGAACCACAGCTCCGAGGTGTCCGGGATCATCATCAGCCATCCTGACAGGATGGTGTTCCCGGACATGGGGATTTCAAAAATGGAAGTGGCGCGATACTACGAGCGGGTCGGCGATCTGATGATGCCCTATGTTGCAAATCGACCACTTGCGATCCTTCGCGCTCCCGAGGGAGTCTGCGGAGATCTTTTTTTCCAGAAAAGCTTCCCAAACCATCTTCCGAAAAACGTGGAGCAGCAGCAGCTTCCGGATGGTGCGACGGTATTCTCCGTTTCGAATACGGAGGGGCTGGTCTCGCTCGCTCAGTTCGGAGCCATGGAGTTCCATCCTTGGGGCAGCACTCTGGACAAACCCGACATTGCGGAATTCCTGACGTGGGATCTCGATCCGGATTCCGCAGTGACTTGGAAAGAGACTCTGGGAGCCGCTTTTCTCCTACGCGACTATCTGCTCAATCTTGGCCTCGATCCCATGGTGAAAACGTCGGGCGGAAAAGGTCTGCACCTGATGCTACGGATTCGACGCGTTCACGAATGGGAAGTGATGAAAAAATTTGCGAAGGACGTTTCGAGGTATGTGGCTTCCATGAATCCAGGCCGCTTCGTCATCGTTTCCACCAAAGCAAAGAGGAAGGGTAGAATATTCATCGACTGGATGAGGAACGGAAAAGGCTCCACTTGCATCGCTCCGTGGTGTGTCCGAGCCCGCCCCGGGGCAAAAGTCTCCATGCCCGTGGAATGGAGCGATCTCCCTGACGTGCCCCCCCAAGGTTTTTCAATGCACGAGCCTATGGTGACTCCCGAGGAGTGGAAGAATCCGAAAGCCCAGTCGATCAACTCGA
Source organism: uncultured Verrucomicrobiae bacterium (assembly GCA_963793435.1). Classification (GTDB taxonomy): domain Bacteria; phylum Verrucomicrobiota; class Verrucomicrobiia; order Verrucomicrobiales; family Akkermansiaceae; genus Luteolibacter. The sequence goes on from CAWCAA010000001.1 coordinate 960,768, forward strand.
ACATGATTGCAGACGCGGCTAGGGAAAATGCCTAGGATAAATCGCAATCGCCTATTTGCTTTTTGCAAGGTGGTGGGGGGAGTCGGATACGAGGAACCGCTGTAGATACCGCAACTGGCCGGTGGCACCTTTCATGCGATGAAATTTCAGCTCGGTAAACCCCGACACTAAAACCATGTCAAAACTAACAGACCTAAAGAAGCTCCTCGAACACGATGTCAAAGACCTTTACAGCGCGGAGACGCAGCTCGTGAAAGCTCTTCCAAAAATGGCGAAGGCTGCAAATTCCCCGGAGTTGAAGGAAGCCTTCGAGTCCCACCTTGAAGAAACCAAGGATCATGTTGAAAGGCTCAAACAGGCTGCTGAACTACTCGGCTGCAAACCCGGTGGCCAGGCCTGCAAAGCGATGAAAGGACTAATCGAAGAAGGCGAGGAAACCATCGAAGAGGAAGGCGACGAAACCATTCTTGATCTCGCACTGATTACCGCCGCACAGAAGGTGGAGCATTACGAGATTTCCGGCTATGGATCCGCTCGAAAACTGGCGGAAACACTTAAACTGACCGATGTCGTCAGACTTCTCGACGAAACGATCGAACAGGAAGGCGCTGCGGACAAAAAGCTCACAAGCATCGCAAAGACTTTGCTCAAGACAGCGCCCAAACCTGAAAATTAGGCCGCAGATACCTGCGGAAAAAATGCAATGTTCGTCGTCCTCGACCACCTTTTTACCGGCTGTACGGTTTAGGAGATAACGAGGGCGACGAATCCTTTACAAGCGAATGAAATTTTAAAGCCGCTCTATGAAATCTCGAATTAAATACGACATGCGGGGGTGTAGGGTTCTCGTCACCGGAGCAGGATCTGGAATCGGCAGAAGCACCGCAATCGCCATGGGACGCGCTGGCGCAAAGGTCGCCCTACTCAGTAGATCGGCTGACGAGTTATTGAAGGTTGCGGCGGAGATGGGCGGCAGGGACGAGGATCATCTTATCCTCACTGCGGACGTTTCGAAAGTCGATGAAATGGAAGCCGCCTTCAGCCAGATTGATGAGTTCTGGTCGGGTCTCGACCATGTTGTTGCTAACGCGGGTATCAATGGCGTGTGGGCACCACTCGACGAGATCAAGGTGTCCGAATGGGAAAAGACCGTGGACATCAACTTAAAGGGCACATTCCTCACCGTCAAACTGGCGCTGCCATATCTTAAAGCTTCGGAAGGCGCGGTGGTGATCGTTTCGTCGGTGAACGGCAACCGTATGTTCAGCAACTCGGGAGCCACCGCTTATGCCTGCACCAAGGCCGCACAGGTCGCCTTTTCGCGGATGACCGCTTTGGAATTTGCCGAACACGGAATCCGCGTAAACGCTGTCTGCCCCGGAGCGATACGGACACAGATCGATGATTCCACGGAGCTCCGCGATACGGAGGATCTACACCTCCCTGTGGATTTTCCGGAAGGCCAGGTGCCATTGAACGACGGCGAATCCGGATCTCCGGAACAGGTAGCGGATGCGATCCTCTACCTGCTGTCCGACGGAGCCAGCCATGTCACCGGGACGGAGATCTACGTGGATGGTGCCCAGTCACTTTTTCAGGGCTGACAATGGCAAACGACCTCGAAACCTACCTGAATAACCATCTCGCGGGAGCGGCTGTGGGCTTGCTGCTGGCAACTCGTCTTGCAGAGTCCGCGATGGACGGAGCGGAAAAGCTCTTCTTCACCGACCTGAAAGAAAGGATTTCCGCAGATCAAAAAAAGTTGACCGCTGTCATTGAACTCGCAGGACTTTCTGCCGGAGGATTTCGCAACCTAGCTGGTAGAGTGCTTGGAAAGGTCGGACTTTGGAGAACTGAAATCAAATCCCGATCTCACACAGAGCTGGGGCGATTCGAAATGATCGAGATGCTGACAATAGGTATCCAAGGGAAATCTCTACTGTGGCAGACACTTTTGGAAATTGCCCCAACTTACCCAGAGTGGAGCGGGGTTAATTTTAAAACTTTGTTGAAAGGAGCTAATATCCAAATCGCGGGAATGAAACTCTATCACTCCCGTGAGGCACATATCCTGTTCACGAAGTTTGGGGACACGGATTCTAGCCATTGATGATCTCCCCTCCATTCGGATGAAGCACTTGGCCGGTCATGTAGCGGGATTCGTCACTTGCCAGGAAGACGTAGCAGGATTCGCACTCCCACGGTTGCCCCGCACGCCCCAAGGGTGTGTCTGATCCAAATTCCGCAACCTCATCCGCCGGAAAAGTTGCGGGGATGAGAGGTGTCCAGATCGGTCCGGGAGCCACCCCGTTCACCCGGATTTTGTCTTTAGCCAGATTCCCGGACAGCGAACGCGTAAATGAGACGATGGCTCCTTTCGTTGCCGAGTAGTCGAGCAGATGGGGACTGCCCCTGTAAGCCGTCACAGAGGTCGTGGTGATGATGGAGGGAGCGCTAGACTGAGCCGGACCCCGAAAATCAGGCCAGGAGTTAAGCTATGATCTTGGTGGTCGGGAACGGGTAAAAACCCCAACCTGAACCACAAAAATGAAAGCAAAAAGAAGAAGACACGAACCTGAATTCAAAGCCCGCGTCGCGCTCGAAGCGCTCAAAGGCATCAAAACCATCCAGCAGATCGCGAAGGATTTCGACATCCATCCGGTGCAGGTTTCCGAATGGAAAAAAACCATGGCCGAGGGTGCCACCGGCATCTTCGGCTCCGGGCGAAAGAAGGACGCTGCGGAGGATTTCGAAAGCCAGCGCGACGGGCTCCACGCCAAGATCGGACAACTGACCGTCGAACTGGATTTCATGCGCAAAAAGTCGAAACAACTCGGTCTGTAAGGGATCGTGCCGAGTTGGTCGAAAAAAATCATCCTAAACTGAGTATGAGAAAACAATGTGAACTGCTCCGCATCGCCCGTTCCACGGTGGATTACAAACCCGTGGCCGAGAGTCCGGAAGACATCCGTATCAAGCGTCTGTTAGATGAGATCTACATGGTCGATCCCTGCCTGGAAAGCCGCCGTCTGGTGACCGTCCTCGCGCGCGACTACGGAGTAGAAATCAATCGCAAGCGTTTGCAACGGCTCCGGCGCGAGATCGGACACGAGGCGATCTGGTGCAAGCCGCGCACGAGCATCCCGGACTCCGGGCACCGCAAGTATCCCTACCTGCTGCGCAACCTCGCCATCACGCGGCCCGACCACGTCTGGTGCACTGACATCACCTACGTGCCGATGCCCGGCGGCCACGCCTACCTGTGCGCGGTCATGGACTGGCACTCGCGAAAAGTGCTGGGCTGGGCGGTATCCAACACCATGGAAACCGGGCTTTGCCTGGAGGCGCTGGACAACGCCCTCGCCGCTACCGGGCAAGTTCCGGAGATTTTCAACACCGATCAGGGCTGCCAGTTCACCTCTGCGGAATGGACGGGAAAGCTGTTAGGTCTGGGAATCAAAATCAGCATGGACGGGCGCGGACGCTGGATGGATAACGTCTTCATTGAGCGGCTGTGGCGGAGCGTGAAATACGAGGAGATCTATCTGTTCGAGCACGCCACGGTTCCCGCCCTGCGCGGCGGACTTGTAAAATGGTTTGATCGCTACAACGGCTGGCGACCCCATGCGGCGCTTGGTAATCTTACTCCTGCCGTGGTCTATCAAACCGCTCCCGCAGCCTCACAGGACGCCTCCCAAACGACAACCCGCAAGGTAGCTTGATAGATGCTACCCCCCCCTCGCCCCGCCGATTTTGGGCGACCTCCGCTCCAGGCTCCGCACTGCACTTCGCTACGCTCCGTTGCGTGCTGCGCCTTGCGCTCCGGTCGCCCAAAATCGAGTCCCCGGTTACTCCAGCCTTGATCTCCAATCCATGAACCACTATCCCTTTCCCGAACCCCGCCACCATAGCTTAGTTTAGCTCCCCAGTGGCCGGATTTTTGGGTCCAGCTCAGACTTTTTCAAATGGGGCAGTGCTGCCGCCGTCAGATAAAACATGGGGAAAACATTTGTGGCGAAAGTCCTCTTGAGTTGCTCCTCGGAAATGTCCCCTACAGAATCCTGCGGGTGCTGTTCGGCAGCATTACTCACAAGAATATCGAGCTTCCCGAATTTCTTCACCGTCTTCGATACCGCTTTCTCACATGCTGCTTTCGCGGAAAGATCGCATTTGATCAGCAGACACCCACGGCCATATCCTGAAACCAGATCCGATGTACGCTTCGCATCCTCCGTTTCCTCAAGAAAAGCGATGGCCACATCGGCACCTTCGCGTGCGTATGCGACTGCGACCGCCCGGCCTATGCCCGAATCCCCACCGGTAATGAGTGCGACCTTTCCCTTCAACCGCCCGCTACCGTGGAGATCGGGATTCTCGAATTCCGGTTGCGGCTTCATTTTCGACTCCCTCCCTGGCTGATGATCCTGATGCTGGGCGGGGCGTTGTTTCTTGCTGGCTTTTTTCTTGGAGCTGTTTGGCATTGTCGTGGGTTGTTGTCGTTCGGGAATTCTTAGCTGGATCCATTCCATCTAAACGGACGACTGGGTTCCAGCGTCTCAGCCAGCACCGGCATCCGGTCTTTTGCATTTTGCATTTCCTCTTGGGCAAATCGCTCGGTGTGGGACGTGGGAGAGAGATGGGAACTCCCTCGGAGTTCACGCTTCCGGAACCGTTCCTGCTGGTATGGTAATTGCGATAGCTTCCTGAAACTGCCCACATGACCGAACAACCTTTTGAAAAACGACGTGCCGGATTGCTGGCACCGGTATTCGCGATGCGCCATGCGGACGATCTTGGGACGGGAGACACGAGGGCAGTGAAGGAGGCGGTGGATTTTTGCCCGGAGAGCGGCTTTAAAGTGCTTCAACTGCTTCCCATTCACGAAACTTTCGGAGACCACAGTCCATACAATCCGATCAGCTCCAGAGCGCTCGCGCCAACATTCATCTATATCGATCCCGAGATCATACCGGGTCTATCGGCGGATGATTTGGATCTTGCCGCACCGCCCGCGTGGAGGGAGGAACTGCGGGCTGGAATCGTAAGACACGGAGCGGTGCATCCGCTGAAAATCCAGATCCTGCTGAGAGCGTGGAAACAGCTTTGTGAGCAAGGTGGATTCAAGGATAATGATTTCGCGCTTTTCCGTGAGGAGGAGAAATCCTGGCTGGATCACTACACTATGTTCCGGCTTTTGATCCGGGAATATGAAGGCAACACGGAATGGCACGATTGGCGACCCGAGCACCGTAGTTATGAAGGCGCGGAGCGCTGGCTGGTCCAACACCCGGATCGGAAGGATCTGGAAGAAGACCGGCAAGGCTACGCATTCATCCAATGGATCGCGGATCGGCAGTGGCTGGATGTGAGGAAATACGCAGATGATCGGGGAGTTTTCCTGATGGGCGAAATTTCCTTCGGGGTGGGCAGAGGGAGTTGTGACGTCTGGGCAAACCCGACTCTCTTTGACACGGAATGGAACATGGGCACGAGGCCGCTCGTCCATTTCGATACGAACAAAGATGCCGCAGCATGGGGTCAGAACTGGGGACTCCCGGCCTACCGTTGGGAAAGCCACCGCGCCGAGGGCTTCGCATGGCTACGCGGACGCGTCGCACGTCAGAGAAAGTTTTTCCATCTCTGCCGACTGGATCACCTTCGTGGTTACTTCCGCATCTATTCCTTCCCTTGGCCCGGCGGCCCGCGACACTCGGAATACGCGAACCTGACTCCGGAGGAAGCCGCCATGAAGACCGGCGGCAAGTTGCCGCGCTTCACTCCCGGCCCGGATGAAGATCCTTTCTGGGCGGCCATTAACGAACAACAGGGTCGAGAACTGATTACCATCATCCGCGAGGAAGCCGGCCCCATGGAGCTGGTTGCCGAGATCATGGGAGACATGCCTGCTTACATGAGCCGCGCTCTCGAAGAACTTCCCTTAGCGAATCTTGCCTTCCCACAACTCGGAATGGCAACAGGTCTAGAACCCCAAAAATATGCGCTGCGAGAACTAGCGCTCGCCACCTACGCGAACCATGACAACGCGCCACTGGCTTCCAACTACAGCCACCTCCTCCTACAATCCAGAACTGATCCAGGAGGTAAAGAAGCGGCTCAGCTCAATTGGCTTCTCGGCTTTGTGGGATGGGAAGCACCACTTCCGGACACACTGAATGACGAGCTTCTGACCGCCCTACAGAAAGCTCTCTTCGCTTCAAAAAGCCGACTGGCGGTTCTGATGTGCAGCGACCTGTTCGGACTCCCCCTTCGGTTCAATCTCCCAGGCAGCTACGGTATCGAAACCTGGTGCGACCGACTCCCTATGGCCTTCCCCGATTTACTGAAACATCCACAGTTCGGGAAACGCGTCCGAAAGGTCTCGGAGATGATTTCCGAGTCGGGGCGGTGAGGTCAGATCAGGAACCAAATCGAAGCGATCAGTGCGAGCCCGCCGAGACTCACGGAAACGGCCATAATGCGAAAAGTCCTCCGCGAGGTGAGATTGACATGGTTGCCGCTCCGCTCGCTCAACAAACGAACTGCTCTCCTCTCCGCCAGCCATATCACCATGATACCCAGAAGAATGAAGAGTGTGGCCACTCCCTTGGGAAGCCAGACCGGTTCGGCTCTCCTGAAAAGCGCCTGAAATCCAAGTCCAAGACCGATGGCGGCGAACGAAGCCTTCGCCCATCCTGCAAACGTCCGTTCGTTCGCCAGGAGTGTGCGGTCTTCCGCAAAGGAAGTCCTTTCCTCCGCCATCTCGCTGCGTTGCTCGGATTTCTCCGTCCGTTTTTCGGCAAGCTCTTCCGACCTCGCCTTTGTCTCATCTTCTTCGCTCATGGTTCATTTTCTCACGGATTCCAACAACCCCTCTTCCAATTCGTCGCCATGCAATACGGAGATGTCGCCGGTGGTTTCCAGCACTACGGCTCTCACATCCGAAAACTTGAGGACATTCGCTTCCCGCAGTTTCGCCCGCAGATCATTCTCGGTCACGCGGGCTTTCCTCATGTTCGTGCTGTTCACTACCCCGTTTTCCATCAGAAGGATAGGCTCGTTCTCGAAGAAGTGCATCCAACCTACCGAGCGAACACGCAGAGCCGCAATCAGTGCCTGCAATGCGAGTAAGGCTGCAACCGATCCGGTTGCCTGGATGAACTCACTCCACTTCGACGCCCCTGCCGCGCCCGCAAGCAACGAGCCTGTGGCCACGGTCGTGATAAAATCGAATGCGGTCATTTTTGAAAACGACCTCAATCCGATCACCCGGACGACCATCGCGATCCAGATCAGGGAGACAGGTCCGAGGATCATCACCCGGAGAAAAATATCGAGTTGTGGGAGAGTAGTGAACATCGGGTTTGGTAACGGAAACTTGGCCGTATGGTTGCGAATTGCAAAACACCATACAGGCGGAGCGGGCGGAATGCGATGATGGACGGTTTTTACTTCTTGGATTTGGGCAGATCCTTGCGCTTCGTTGATGCCATCTCATCCAGTTCCTGCTCGCTCATGGAGTCCGCCATCTCTTTGGATGCTCCTTTGAGATCGGACTTTTTCGTTTCGCCGCGCTTGGCGGACAAAGCCGCGCCAGCCGCCATCTGCTGTTTTTTGGATTTTGCTTTCATGGGAGTTCGATTCGGTTGTCTCTCCGGTTCTTAGCTGACCACATGCCAGCACCGCTTGGCATGATCTCTGCGAAAGCCGGTTCCCGAAACCCCATCAATGGAGCACAATCCGTCCCGTCAGTTCTACATCGGCCTTGGCAGAGCCGCAGGTGGATCCATCCTCTTCACAGTTCCCTTACTGATGACGATGGAGATGTGGTGGCTCGGGTTCTACATGGATCCCTTACGCCTCGGCCTCATGCTCCTGGTTTCGGTGCCCGTCCTATCAGGTCTGGCCTACCATTCAGGCTTTCAAAAACGGCTATCGATACACGGGGCGGTTGTCGATGCGATGGTCGCCCTGGCTGTCGGGGCGGCGGTAGCCGCCATCATCCTGTTATCGCTAGCCATCATCAATGGTGCCAGTTCGGTTCAGGAGGCGGTCGGGAAAATCACGGTGCAGGCCATACCCGGAGCCATCGGGGCGGTATTGGCATCCAGCCAGATGGGCAAATCCAGGGATGATGACAGTGACGAAGGGGAAACGGAGCGGGAGCGAGGTTTCTGGGGCGAACTGTTCCTAATGATGGCCGGTGCGCTCTTCTTCGCCTTCAATATGGCACCCACGGAAGAAATGGTGGTGATCGCCCACCGGATGTCCGCCCTGCATTCGGTCTTACTGGTTCTTGTCTCCATCGTGACCATGCATGCCTTCGTTTACGCCGTCGATTTCCGCGGCCAGCATAGCCGCCCAGAGGGCCATTCGTGGTGGGCGATGTTCAGCCGCTTTACGATTACCGGTTACGTTCTCGCGCTTGGCGTGAGCTACTACTGCCTTTGGAGTTTTGGCCGCAATGACGGGGACGATCCTTTCATGGTTCTAACACAAGTGATTGTCTTGGGTTTTCCCGCATCGATTGGAGCAGCCGCCGCCCGCTTGATCATCTGAGAAGTTCTTTCCACAAGTGAAACTATGAGCCGATCAAAAAATACCGACAAAAAAAATGACAGCATTCCAACGCCCGAATGGGTTGTTGCCGGGATCGGGCTTTTACTTGTCTGCCTGGCTTTGGGATTCCTCACTTACAAGGCGTTTTTCCTCGACGACGGCGCGCCGAAACTGAGTTTCACCGTTGAAAGCATCGTAGCGCAGGACGGCGGCTCGCTCGTGCTTGCAAGGGTGAACAATACCGGCGGAAAAACGCTCACCGGTTTGCAAATCCTTGGCAACGCGGGGAATGACACACATGAGGTGGAGATCGACTTCCTTCCCGCCCGCTCTTCGCGAACCTTCGGCATGTTCTTCCCATCGGTTCCGGAAAAGACAGCCATCAAATTCACTCCTGGCGGCTATCAGGAACCCTAGAATCCTTCGCTTATTAACCGGCAGAACATTGTCAACAATTCAACTTGCAGGAACCCGTTTAAAGATTCCATTTCACCGAAACCAAACACACCTACCTTCCATTCCATGAACTCGACAATGATCCAATTCTTCCACTGGTACACGCCCGGCGACTCATTTCTCTGGGATCATGCGGCCGATAAGGCTGGATACATGGCTGACTTGGGAATCACAGCGGCTTGGCTCCCCCCCGCATATAAGGGCGCGGGTGGCGGCACTAGCACCGGCTATGATCCTTATGACCTTTTCGACCTCGGCGAATTTGATCAAAAAGGCTCCATCCCAACAAAATACGGCAACCGCGAGCAGTTTCTGAACGCCTGTAAAACTCTTCAGGAGCACGGAGTCGGCGTGATCGCGGACATCGTCCTGAACCATAAGGGCGGCGGGGACGAGTTGGAAACATTCCAAGTGGTGAAGGTCGATCCCGAGCATCGGGACAGCGGTATTTCCGCACCGTATGTAATCCAGTCCTACACGAAGTTCACCTTCCCCGGACGCGGCGATAAATACTCGGAATTCAAATGGGATTTCACCTGCTTCACCGGAGTCGATTATGCGGAGGGTGAGGAAGGAAACAGCATCTACCGCATCATCAACGATTACGGGGACAACTGGGACGAAGTAATCAGTGGCGAAAAAGGGAATTATGACTATCTCATGTTCAATGACATCGAGACCCGGAACCCATCGGTGCGGGCGGAGCTGAACTTTTGGGGGAAATGGTTCCACGAGCAGTGCCATTTTTCCGGAGTCAGGCTGGATGCGGTGAAACACATCGCTCCCGAGTTCTACAAGGAATGGCTGCACCTGCTGCGCGAAAATACCGGGGAAAACATCTTCGCGGTCGGCGAATACTGGGCACCGGGCGACCTTCCACTATTGGAGAAATATCTAGCGGCCGTGGATGGCTCGATGATGCTATTTGATTCGGCGCTTCATCACAACCTGCACAACGCTGCCGTGGAGGGTGAATCGTTCGACATGCGCACCATCCTCGACAACTCACTGATGATGGCAAACCCGCTCTTCGCGGTGACCCTTGTCGCGAATCACGACACCCAACCGCTGCAAGCTCTGGAAGCTCCGGTAAACCCATGGTTCAAGCCGCTCGCATACGCTCTCATCCTGCTCCGCTCCGAGGGCTACCCCTGCGTTTTTTACCCCGATCTTTTCGGAGCAAAATACAAGGATCACGGTTCGGACGGGGGAGAGTATGAAATTGAGATGCCTAAAGTCGATGGCATTGAAAATCTGATTCGTGCCCGGAAGGATCATGCCTACGGGGATCAGTTCGTTTATTTTGACGACCCGCATTGCATCGGATTCACCAGGGCCGGGGACGATGAGCACTCCGGCTGTGCGGTGGTGATGAGCAACGCGGGGGAAGCGTCAAAGCGGATGGAGATGGGCACAATCTACGCGGGCCGGAAGTTCATCGACATGTTAGGAAACTGCGAAGGCGAGGTCGCGCTCGATGACAACGGCTGGGGTGACTTCCCCTGCTCCGGAGGAAGCGTGAGTGTCTGGATTGCGGTGTAGAGCGGCCTAGCTCAGACGTCGTCATAGATTTTGCTCACCTCGGAGATTTCTCCTTGTTCCTTGCGATTAAGACGGATCGCTTCCAACCAGGCATTCACCACGATTCCCGCTGTGGCACTGCACGCTTGAAGCCCATAGGAATACGGACGGACTCCGGAGGTGTGCGGAAAGGACAGGTCGTGTATTCTGGGATTTGCCACGCCGTCGTCACCAATGATGCGGTAGGCCGCATCAATGTCCACACCCCCAGTCCGAAGTTTGGAAACGCCGTCTTCACAGAGGAGCTTCTCCTCATCCACTTTTTTAGCTTTCTCCTGATCCAAGAAATCCGCACGCGCCTCCCTTACCGCTCCGCTCTTCGCCAATGACACAAAAGGAAAGTCGGTCAGCTCCATGGGGCTTTGCCCGCTGCAATCGACGAACATCCTGTATTCGATCTCTTCGTTTCCGCTCTCACTTTCGACACTCACACGCGTAGTCCCCTGCCCTTCTCCCCTATCCTCGACCTTCACTTTTCCAGGCACCAGCCGCACTTTCCCCGCGTCGTGAAGCGCCAGCAACATGTGCGCGGATTGGAGAGGCATCGCGGCGATGACGTTCATGAGGAAAGGCATCACGGTTTTTTTAAGAAGCACGTGATCTTCAGCAGGCATGAGTTCCGCGTGGTAGTTCAGGCAATACATCAGATCGTCCAGGATCTCTTTCCAATGAATTGGGCTGTGGTTTTCCACCGAGTCCTTGGCCTTACTAAGTTCCTTACACATTCCCTCAAAGGAGTCCACGTATTCGTGCCGCCCGGACATTTCATCAACGAACTCCTCTACTCCGAATGCATCTTTCTTGAGAAGCCCCACAACATCTTCCAGTCCGTCTTTCCGAAAGGCGTCCAGCAGGGCGGGGCGACATACGCGGTCAAAGAACTTCTCCAAGCGCAGGAAGCCGGTCTCGTCCCGGAGAGAAAACAGTTCTTCTCTGGAAACATGCCGATAGATCTCGCGGAAGGGTTCGACCTGATCCCATTGGAGATGGGGAAGCCATCCTTCCGCAGCGTGCATCACGATTTCGAAATCTTCCGTTCCCTCGCAGGGATGGAAAATCAGCCCGGAACCTGTTTCCTCGAAATCCCCGTGGCGGTGTGAGAGCGAGGAGATCACATCGAAGGCGCTAAGGGACGCACCGAGTGTCCCCACTGAGTGATTCAGGAATTCGCCTTCATCAGGTAGAAGCTTGAAAATCGGCCACGGGGAGCTGTAGAAACCTGCCTCCGGCTTGTCTTCATTCTTCCAACAATGCCCTGTCGCGATCACAACCGAGTCGAAATCTTCGGATTCACCGGTTTCAATGGAAATCCTCACACGATCATCCATGGGAAAATCCTCGATGTCCTCAACTCCAGATGAAGTGCGGACTTCCACGGAAACTCCCGCCTCCCGGAGAAGGACGATGATCCGGTGGAACTGATCGTGGAAATATTCCCCGAGAGCCAACCTGCAATACACTTCGGATTCGCTAATCTTGTCCTTTTCGATTCCCCAACCGGATAGCTCTTCACGATCTCTGGTGTGTAACCATGCGGCGAACTCCTCGGGTAGCTTCGGAAGTTCTTCCGAAGAGATGTTGGATCGGTTGTACGGGTCGGTCGTTTCCGGGTGGTAGGGCATCCCGTAGCCAGCCAACGGACTTTTCTCGAAAACCACTATGGACTCGATTGAATCACGAAAATCCTCAATGCCCTCTAACAGGTGGTGTAAGAAATAGAGAGCCGATGGCCCGCTGCCAGTTACCGCTAGTTTCCCGATTTTTCTCATTTCACCCTACCTCTCGTATCACTTCGCGAAGCGGTCAACGCCGGATGGGAAAAAACCTGTGGTGTGTCTTCCTGTTTGAAAATCCTTCAAGCAGTGGAAGATATTCATCCAAGCCATGACGACTCCATCCCAACCCAAGCTGCACCACATCTACATCTCGAAAGGTCACGATTATTGGGGGCGGCAGGGAGAGGGTCGGCTGCAGAATGGAATTGTGGAATGCGAGGAGGTCGAATGCGTTGCAGGAATGGGCTTGAGGGGGGATCGATATTTCGCCTACCGCCCGGATTTCAAAGGCCAGGTCACATTTCTCGACCAAGCGGTGGTGGACGCCATCCGGGAGAAATTCAAACTGCCAAAACTCCCCTCTTCGGTTTTCCGCCGGAATCTGATTGTCTCCGGTGCGGATTTGAAATCTTGGAAAGGACAAAGATTCACTTTCCAAGGAATTGAGTTTGAAGGCACGCAGGAGTGCAAGCCCTGCCATTGGATGGATCGCGTCATCGACGATGGCGCGGAGGAGTTCTTGAAGGTTGAATTTCGCGGCGGCCTTCGTGCAAAAATCCTCACCAGCGGAAAACTCCGCGTGAGTTCCCATCCTCCGAGGGCTTGAGATGATTGAAACGACGGGACAGACATTGGCAAATATTTCAGTGGCACGTTTCATGCGAAAGACCTCGCCTTATGAAAAAGCCAGCGAACTTCACCCCCACAAACCAGTCCAAGGTTTCTACCCCAAAAAACGAACCTCAGGGATGCCCGTTCAAGCATCTCATGGGGGGCGTAATGCATCAGACTGCCACGGGTGCGGACGACGCACTGACGACTCCCCAGGGTCTGCCGGTTTCCGATGATCAGAACCAACTGAAACTTGGTGCCGCTGGCCCGACTCTACTAGAGGACATGAACTTCCGTGAGAAAATGTTCAAGTTCGATCATGAGCGCATCCCCGAACGAGTGGTTCATGCGCGGGGATATGGGCCCGCGGATACTTTGAATGTCTGGACGATTGCAGCGACGTCACTATGGCGTCCGTGCTGGGTGAAGTTGGCAAGAAAACGGAAGCGTTCGTACGTTTTTCCACGGTGGCCGGCAGTGCGGGGTCGCCGGATCTGGCGCGGGATGTTCGTGGCTTCGCAGTGAAGCTATACTCGGAGACGGGCAACTGGGACATTGTCGGCAACAACATCCCGGTCTTTTTCATCCAGGACGCGATGAAATTTCCCGATCTCGTCCACTCCGCAAAACCGGAGCCGGACTCCGGTTTTCCCCAGGCTCAGACAGCGCATGACAATTTCTGGGATTTCGTTTCCCTCATGCCGGAGTCCACGCACATGCTCATGTGGATCATGTCGGACAGAGCCATTCCACGTTCCTTCCGCACCATGGAGGGATTCGGGGTCCATACGTTCCGCCTCGTCAACAGCGACGGGGAATCGAAGTTCGTCAAATTCCACTGGAAGCCCAAAGCGGGTTTGCAGTCCGTCGTATGGAATGAAGCGGTTAAAATCAACGGTGCAGATCCTGATTTCCACCGCCGTGATCTGAGAGCCGCCATCGAAATGGGCGACTTTCCCGAATGGGAACTTGGTCTCCAAATCTTTGATGAAGATCTTGCCGAAGAGTTCCCATTCAGTATTCTCGACGCCACGAAATTGATTCCAGAGGAAATGGTTCCACTACGGATAGTCGGACGCCTCGTGCTGGATGAAAACGTGGATAATTTCTTCGCCGAAACCGAGCAGGTGGCATTCTGCACACAGAACATTATCCCTGGAGTTGATTTCACGAACGACCCCCTCCTCCAAGGGCGGAATTTCTCCTATCTCGATACGCAACTGAAGCGCCTGGGTGGGCCGAACTTCACGCACATTCCCGTGAACGCACCCCGCTGCCCGGTGAGGCACTTCATGCAGGACGGGCACGGAACCATGAAGAATCCAAGTGGCAGGGCGAATTACGAGCCGAATTCTTGGACGGGCGAGACCCGTGGCCCCCGAGAAACTTCGGAAGGTTTCAAATCATTCCCTGCTTACGAAGAGGGCGAAAAAGTCCGGGCACGTGCGGAAACGTTCTCTGATCACTACAGCCAAGCGAACCAGTTCTACCGCTCGCAAACTGAAACCGAGCAGCAGCACATCGCAGACGCGTTCGTATTCGAGCTCAGCAAGGTTGAAACTCCAGCGATCCGCGAGCGCATCGTCTCACATCTCCGCAACGTATCGGAAGAACTCGCAGCAACGGTGGCCGAGGGATTGGGATTGGAAGAACTCCCCACGGCGGCACCACCCGCCCGCAAGCCGCTTACTGATTTACCCGTTTCCGATGCCCTCAGCATTTTGAAAAACAGTCCGGACTCTTTAAAAGGAAGGAAAATCGGAGTCATTCTCACCGATGGTGCAGACGCGAAACTTTTTGCGGCTCTGGAAAAAGGCGCGAAGTCGGAAGGAGCGGTAATCGAAACAGTTACCCCAAAGATTTCGGGAGCAACCCTATCCGACGGAACGAAACGAAAGGGCGACCAGAAGGTCGGCGGTGGCCCGTCGGTGCTTTACGATGTTGTGGTGATAATTTCATCGGAGCAGGAAGCGGGTAATCTAATGGCGCTACCGGCGTTCCGCGATTTCGTCGCTGATGCCTACGCCCACAAGAAATTCATCGGATACGGCACCGAGACGGAGGACTTGATTTCGAAGATCACTATGTCCGACGATCTGGACTCGGACGAAGCATTGATCCGCATCCAATACATTAAAGACGTGAAGCCATTTCTGGAATCCTCTCGGGCACTGCGATTTTGGGCGCGAGATTGAAACTGTTCACTTGAACGTTGACTCCGCCGCACTTAGGTATTTCCCGAAGCACCGTGCCTAGAAATTTCCCCACACTCCATCCTTTCTACTACCTCGATCACTTTGAGGAGATTCTTGTCTTCCTTGAGGAGAACTGCACCCTTCTTCTTGGAGAAGACGAGCAGGAATTCATACGGGCTTTCCGGACACTGGGAACTGAGGAACGAGCTTTGGTGGTGCGGCTTGCCAACCGTAGCGGATCGGTGTTTCGGATCTCGGCACTGAAATACAAGGAACTTCCACAGATTGAACCCTTGCTTTCAGTGCTGTCGGAATCGGGTTTCATCCGGCTACTGCGGCACACGGACTGGTTCGTTGTGGCTGGGATCCTCACGCGAACCGAGATCGTTGCGGTTCTTAAGCCGCAGAGCGGGCTTTCCGGAAAACCAAAGACGGTCCTTGGGAACTTGCTCAAATGCGATGTTCCGGCATCGGTGATGGAAGGAATGCTTGCGACATTCATCGTCCAGGAACGGGTGGAGACGATCAATTACCTCTTCTTCCTGTTTTTCGGAAAGCACAGGCGCAATCTCCAGGCACTTGCACTCAGGGATCTGGGGATCATCAAAACGCGATCCGCGCAATCTTCTTTCGAAGTCCGCTTTCCCACGCGGGACGCGGCAACCACTGCCTTTTTCTTCGCAAACCTATCAGATGAAATTGGCCGAGCCGAGGGACAGGCTCTCACCAAACTCGTGGCGGAAATTTCCTCATGGCCCATCTCGAACGAAACCGCCGGAGAGACGATGCGGGATCGCGAGATCTGCCGCCTGGGTGCCCGACTGGAACAGGAGGGACTCCGTGTAGAGGCACTCGGAGTCTATCGGCAGACATCATGCCATCCAGCCCGGGAGCGCGTTTGCCGCATCCTGGTATCCACGGGAAACATTGAGGAGACGAAGCTGCTTCTGCGTGAAATGATAGCCTCCCCTTCATCCGACGAGGAGTTGGTCTTCGCCGAGGACTTTCACGCACGCAAGTTTGGAGTGAGAAAACTCAGTAAACTCACCAACATCCTCCGATCCGCCCGGGTGATAAAAATCGACGAAGCATTCCGCGACAGTGCGGAACAGGCGGCGGCGAATTATTTCAAGAAGCGAGGAGAGAAAGCCTATCGAACTGAAAACCACCTATGGGCTTCCCTGTTTGGACTGATGTTTTGGGATCTGCTTCAGGGCGTGAATGGGGAAACGAAGCACAATGAGTTCGAGCACCGCCCAACCCAGCTCGCGGACGGGAGCTTCTATGAGAAGAACCGGTCTGCCATCAACCGGCAGCTTTCCCTGCTCTACACGGGTGCTGCTCTCCAGCATATTGAAGTTGCCATCGGGACTCACTGCGGAAAACCAAACGGCGTTTTCCGCTGGAGGAGGGATACGCTTACCCTCGTTCGGATAATCCTCACCCATGGATCGCCACAAGCTATCGACGCAATCCTCAAGCGCATTGCGAAAAATCCCGAGGGCAACCGTATCGGTTTCCCGGATCTGATGGTCGTTGCAGGAGATGAGCTCCGCTTTATCGAAATCAAGGCAGAGGGTGACCAGATCCGCCGACACCAGCTCGTCCAACTCCAGGCATTGGAGAATGCCGGTTTCCCTGTCGAGGTTGTTCGAGTGGAGTGGTTCGCGGATCCCGATCAGGAATACGTGGTGGTCGATGTTGAAACCACCGGTGGCCGTGCCGCCCATCATCGCATCACCGAGATTGGAGCAGTGAAGGTGTGCCGGGGGCAGGTGCTTGAAAAATTCAGCACTCTCATAAATCCCGAACGTCGCATTCCGGGAAATATCACCCGCCTCACGGGGATCTCGGATCAGATGGTAGCGAATTCCCCCAAATTTGCAGATGTCGCACAGGAGTTTCGTGATTTTGTGGGCAACGCGGTCTTCGTCGCCCACAACGCCCAATTCGATTACGGCTTCATCAGGCAGGAGTATGGCCGCCTAGGTCAAGATTTTCGAAGACCCACCCTCTGCACCGTGGTAGCCATGCGCAAATTTTTTCCCGGCCTCCCCTCTTACAAGCTCTCCGGCCTCACGGAATATTTCCGCATCCCCCTGCCCTCCCACCACCGTGCTCTCTGCGACGCGGAAGCTACTGCGGAATTACTGAAACTGGTAAACGGGAAAAGAAGGAAAGCTCAGGAGAAATCCCCGCCGTTGGGTGAATCCTTCCCGTCCTTCTCACTTGCCACGTGATCCGCGACATACGCACCACGCGACCCCATGGGTTCGGATGGCCCCTTGGTGGAATCCCGTCTCGTCTGCAGTTCGCTCTCTGAATTGATCTCGGCACCGAGAAGAACAATGTATGCGGTGAGGAAGAGCCAAAGCATAAGAGTCACCACGGCTGCGAATGGCCCGTAGGTCTTGCTCATCGAGCCGAAATTATCGATGTAAACTGAGAACAAGGCCGAGCCGATGAGCCAAAGCAGCGCTGCGACCAGCGATCCCGGACTGACCCAAGACCATTTGGGTGCATCACGGCTTGGTGCCCATCGGTAGAGAAGCGCAAGAACCCCCATCACCACGATTGCAAGGATGGGCCAGCGGATGAGCTTCATCCCAAGAGCCAGCGAGGGAGGAAGATCCACGCTCCCTGCCACCACCGGCACACCGGCCACCAGGGAGATCATCAGCAAGCCGATCACGAACATGCCCAGTGTCAGGGCGAGGGTAAGAAGACTCAAATGGAAGAACCCGCGCTTCTCTCGCTTCGTCGTAGGCAATGTTCAATCCGGTTACCATCGCCTTGGTTCCTTTGTTCGCGCCCCAGATACTGAGGAGAATGCTGAAGATCACGCTCCAACCGAGAGTGCTGCTTGCTTCCGAGGCGATTGCTCGAATCATTTCCCCTATGACTTTGAAGACATCGGGGGGAAGAAAATCTTTAAGACCGCCGATTTGTGTTTCAGCCTCACTAGGGTCGGTAATCAGACCATAGGTGGCGACCGTTGCAGCGAGAATAGGAAAAAGGGAAAGGAAGAGATAGAAGGCGATGCCTGCGGAGACGATCTGGATCTGATCGGACGCGAGCTGTGCCTTTACACGTTTGGCGATTTGCCACCAGCCTCTCGCCGGAATTTTCGTAGGAACTCTCGCGTCTTCGCCGGGGAGGGATTCACTTGGAGGCTTGTTCATGGTGGAGTAGTTCGGAAAAGTCAGTGCTCAACTCGTTTTCCGCAACTTTCAAAACTTCATTTTGATCTTCTCATTGTGGGGTTGCCCGTGCGCGTTTTCAACCAATGCAAAATCAAAGCCTCCGTGCGTTTTATGAGGCAAATTTCACGGCGATCAGTTTTTCTGATGGTAGGATTAAATCACCAACCTTTGGAATAACGGGCGTAATCCGGCTTTTTCGAGCCATGTCAATCTCTGGAACGGTAACTGCAAATGGAGCCAACTATGCAAAACGAAAAAGTAACCGAATGCCTCAACGACCTTCTTACCAAAGCTTACGATGCGGAGGAGGGTTTCAAAAAAGCCGCCGAGAGAGCCGAAGGCCATCCTTCTCTCGTAAGCTTCTTCAAAAAGCAAAGCGATATGCGCCTCTCATTCGGCCATGAACTAAAACAGGCGATCACCCAATACGGTGGGACTCCTGACAAGGGCAGCAGTGTCGCCGCGAAGGCGCACCAGGTCTGGATCTCTGTCAAGGACACGCTCACACCGGATCACGATGGAGAGGCCATTCTCGAAGAGTGCATCCGTGGTGAAAAGGCGGCTCTTGAAGATTATGATGAGAAGCTCAAATGCCCTGACCTCCCCGCCGATGTGAAAGCGTTGATCACCAAGCAGCGGTCTTCAATCGCATCCTCTCTTGCGGCCAACAAGGCCAAGGAAAAGGCAGCAGATTGAGGGATCTTCTCGGCTCCCCAATCGGAGTCTCTGATAGGGATTTTACCTACTCCTCAGTAAGGCTCGGGCTTATTGACGAGTGTTGGTGCCCTTATCAGAATTGCTATCAATGGAAACTGTCCCCACTGACTGCGTAATCCGAGCCAGAATCTGGAATGCCCTCAAATGTGGAGGTTGGATTCATTACCAGGACGGCGAGTGGGATCACGCTCGTTCCAGACGATGGACGGAGCTTGGAGAATGCCGAAAAATGCAACTACAACACATCATTCAGAGCTTCGATCTCACCCGTGGAGCTAAAGAGGCACTCCTTTTTACTCAATCTTGTCCGGGTGCGAACGAATTGAAAACAGCGACTTTCGATCAAGTCTCCAAATGCTTCTGGGTCGAGACTTTGGAAGAACTGGGAATCCCACAGGAGAAGGATGCGGTCTGGGAATTCATCTGCCTGATTTCTGACAATGACTCTTTGCTCTCAAAATAGGAGGGCAAATTGTCGATGAGTGGATCGCAAATTGCAGGGCTGGAATGACATATTTGCCATCACCCCCCCGAATTCAGTAGGGTGTTTTTCTGGCACGTCTATCGCTAGAGATTGCCATTCCCATGTATCTGCAAAAGCCCCACCGCCATGGTCTTGTGAATGGAGTCCACGGTCAAAATATCAGAACCAAAACGCCCTCATCCGACAAGTCTGTCTCAAGAAAGAAGCGGCTTCGTGTCCTTCTGGTGACGCCGGAGATTAGCGAAAGCAGTTTCCTGGCGACGAACGGAAAACAGGCTCCCTGCGTCAAGGCGGGCGGTCTTGCCGATGTGAGTGCTTTGCTGCTTGATTCGCTCTCGGATGCGGGCGCGGACGTCCATGTCGCGCTCCCGCATTTCCGGTCACTCTTCGAGCCAGGACCCAACGGGCATTCGCGGCGTCTCCATCTTTGCCAGGACAGGGAGTTTTTCTACAGGAAATCCGTTTACGATGGATGTGCGAGATCCAATCTCCGAGCCGCCCTCGCCTTCCAGCGAGACGTCATCCAATACATTATGCCCCGGATCCGCCCGGATATTGTGCATTGCCACGACTGGATGACAGGGCTGGTTCCCGCCGCAGCGCGGAGCATGGGTATCCCTTCCATTTTCACCATGCACAATCTCCACGACGAGGTTTCGACTTTGGCCGAGATCGAGGACAGGGGGATTGATTCCGCCACATTCTGGAGCCACCTCTACTACAGCCACTATCCCCATTCCTACGAGGAAACACGAAGCCACGACGCCGTGAGCATGCTTGGATCTGGGATTCTCGCCGCCGACAGGGTCAATACGGTGAGTCCCAGTTTCCTGGGCGAGTTGGCTATCGGAGGACACAATGCGCCATGGCAAGTGGCCGACGCCGTTCGTGGAAAAATCAATGCGGGACACGCCTCCGGGATCCTGAATTCCCTCCCCGACCGCCGCTCACCCAAACATGACCGCTACATCTACCGCCAGTATGGCGCGGCGGAACATGTGGAGGCAAAAGCAGAGAACAAAGTCGAGTTGCAGCGCATCCTCGGGTTCGATGAAAATCCCACCTGCCCTATGATTTTCTGGCCATCCCGGCTAGATCCCATGCAAAAGGGCTGCCAGATCCTCGCGGAAATACTCCAACAAATCATCACCGACTATCGGGACACCGGACTTCAAATGGTCTTTGTCGCAGACGGCCCGTTCGCCAAGCATTTCGAGAACATCATCGAGATCGCGGGACTACACCGACGGGTGGCGATCAGGAAATTTCACGAGCCTTTCTCCTGCCTGGGATACGCAGCCTCGGACTTTATGCTCATGCCATCGTCCTTCGAGCCTTGCGGACTGGCCCAGATGATAGGACTCCGGTACGGAAGCCTGCCGATTGCCCATAGGACCGGAGGCCTTCGCGACACCGTCGTGCAATTGGACGCGGGTAACCACACAGGAAACGGCTTCCTTTTCGAAGTACACAACGCGGAAGGGCTGCGCTGGGCAGTTGATCGGGCGATGGAATTCCACAGTCTGCCGGAGGATCTGAAATACTCCAACCGTTGCAGGATCATGGAAGAAGCGGATCACGCGTTCTCCCCGAACAAGATGGTGTCCGATTACTTAGATATCTACCAAGATCTGGTTCCTATCCATCACTAGGTATGGGCGATTCCTCACAAGCAATCACCTCGGTTCCACGGGGATTGGTTTTCACCTCCGACCACATGCCCGGCTATACTCGGATGAAGCGGGGAAAAGGATTCTCATTCAGATGTCCCGACGGATCGCTGTTGTCTTCGGCAATGGAAAGAGAGCGAATCCTCTCTCTCGCCATTCCCCCCGCCTACGAGGATGTCTGGATATGTATGAAGCCCAACGGACACCTACAGGCGACCGGCATGGATGCCCGATCACGCAAGCAGTACCGCTACCATCCCCACTGGCACGAGCATGCGGCGAGCCTGAAATTCGGATTGCTGCCTGATTTCGCAAAGAGCCTCCCGAAAATACGTTCCGAATACCGTAAGTCCCTGACTCATCCCGACCTTGATCGTGAACGAGTCATCGCGGGTATCGTATGCCTCATGGATCAAACTGGATACCGGATCGGAAACGCCCGGTATGAGAAGGAGAACCGGAGCTATGGATTGTCTTCTCTACTCTCCCGGCACGCAAAGGAATCCGAGGACGGAAATGTCATACTACGGTTCCGGGGAAAATCCGGCCAGCCTCACCAAGCCGAAATCGCGGATCCCCGCCTGGTGAAGCTGGTTGAGGATCTCCAGGATCTTCCCGGCCAACATCTGTTCCGCTATGAGGACGAGGATGGGGAGTTCCACGACGTCGATTCATCGGATGTGAACGAATGGTTAAAGGAGGTCGCCGGTGGGGATTTCACCGCGAAACAATTTCGGACTTGGAAAGCAACCGTTCTCTGTGCCCGCGCCCTAAAGGCGGATCCTCCCGGCTCCACGAAAGCAGAGACTACAAAGGCAATCAACCAGGCCATCGCCCTGACCGCCGAACGCCTCAATCATACCAAAGCAACCTGTCGCAAATACTACATCCATCCAGCTCTGCTGGCTCGCTACAGGGATGGAATACTCCACCGCATCATGAACTCCCCCGCCCCTAAGCTACGCAAAGCGGACGGAAGCGCAGGACTCCACGCGGATGAGCGCCGGGTTCTCAAAATCATCACTGCTTCCAATTAGATCCCGCCCTGGAAACACACCCTACGGTCGATCTTAACAAACCGGGGCTATTCAAATCCGCGAAACCGTCTCGGAAAACGTTCGCCACAGTTTCAGTATCTTATCTCTGTAAGCTGTAGGAAGCTCTCCGAAGTGGGTCTGGAACGTTTCAAGGAAGGCGTTCCCATCCGACCAGCCCGCAGCCTTTCCGGCACTTAAAATTTCCGCGATCTTGCCGCTACCACGTAAGAATCGGCTCCTTGCCCTTTCCAGTCCGCAGAGTGTCACATACCGGATAGGTTCTAGACCTGTCTGCTCACGGAAGTCCCTCACAGTTTCCTCTGGTTCGAATTCTCCCTCGCCTCCCTCAATTTCCCAAGCCTCCCCTCTCCCTATCAGATCATCGGCACTTTCCTGCTGACCGATCAGAAAGCGTATCGCATTCGCGCCAAGGATTCCGGCACATGTTTCAAGAAAGCTCACTAGCAGCGTATGACGTTCAAGATTTATGCGGGTAATTTCCGGCGATTGCCTACCGCTTTCATTCGTCGATTTGGTTTCGTCATCCACCTCGATGTGTCCACTGACCAGCCAACCGACCGGATCTTTGCCGTCCATCACTGGCACCATCGTCACTTGCAAACCGGCGTGGCAGGGCCGGATCCATGTCCACGGTTCCAGCTTCGCAGGGGGAGGAAGTTTGTTCTGCGGGCAGCCGACGCAACAGCCCTTGGGATTCACGGACAGACAGAATGCAGATTCGTTATCCGGAGTTCTGGCACATTCCGAATATGAATCGGATACGAAATATAGAGGCGCTCCAAAACCATTTTCAAAAATCCTGGCAAAGGTTCGGAACATCATGGATGCCCTCATCCTTTCGGTCATTTTCTGCCTGGATTCGGAGCACCTCATCTTTTTTTTCCCCGATGGGTTTAACCGGAGAAGACCATGTTAGAAAAGATTACGGGGCGCTTCCAATAGGGAAGATCCGGGCGAGAGGCTAGGCCGATTGACTAGGGAGCTGAGAGAGACACGTCCTCCGGCATCGCGAGGGCTACGGTAAGAAGTCCGTGTCGCGATCCTTGCGAGGTTCACTCGCCCGCTCGACCCAAAGAACAGCCTCCCTCAGCAAACTTTGAGCATCAGGCAGTTCAAGTTTCGCACGGATGTTCGCACGGTGGGCATCCACCGTTTTGGGGCTGATGTGGAGTAGTTCGGAAATCTCGCCGCTGCTCCGGCAACGCCCGATCTGTTCTAAAATTTCCAACTCCCTGTCACTTAGCTTTTCCAACCCGGTCTTCCTAGCCATGCCACCTGAAATGCCTTTTAGAAGCAGGTTCGAGACTTTGGGACTGACATAGATGCCATCCTCCAAAGTCCGTGTCACTGCCTCTACGACAAGTGTGCTGTCAGCTCCTTTCATCAGATAGCCAAGGGCTCCTGCCTTCAACGTTCTTTCCGCATAGAGCATCTCGTCGTGCATGGAGAAAACCAATATCCGCATATCCTGCATCTGCGAACGCATGTCCTTGAGAAGCTCCAGACCGTTCCGATCCGGCAGGGAAATGTCCATAATCACAAGATCAGGGCAAAGTTCGGTTATGGCCGCCATCGCGTCCGATGCGGTTTCCGCTTCTCCACAGATCGCGCAGTCCGGGATCTGTTCTATCAACCGTTTCAGCCCTTCGCGAAGCATAGGGTGGTCATCGACGAGGAATATCTTTCTTCCCGCTTTTTCGTGAAATAATTTTTGCTGATCCATGATTCAATTGGTTCGATCACGCGGCACGACGATTACAGCCTCCACACCTTTTCCCGGACGACTGCGCAACTCTAAACTGCCGCCTAGCATTTCAAGGCGCTCTTTCAGCGTGGCGATTCCAAAACCCGAGGCCTTGGTTCCGTTTCCGGAAGCGTCGGGATCGAAGCCAAATCCGTGATCGCTCACCACCACCTTGAGCTCATCCTCCCCTTGCGGGCGAAGCTCAACCCTGACTTCGTTGGATCCCGAATGCTTCACGACGTTGAACAGAAGCTCTTTCACAGCGTGGAACACCAGACCCCGAACATCCTCGCGAAGCGCATCCATCGTCACATCAATTTCCGTATCGACCTTGAGATCATACCTTTCCGGCATCCATGTGTCGCACAACCATTCGAGAGCTCGTCCCAGACTTTCGGAAAGAACAGGGGGTGAAAGCTCGACCGCAAGGGAACGGGAATTCGAGATAAGTTCATCCATGACGGCTGCCAGAAGCCTGGTCTCGTCCGCACGCTTCACGCCGTCCATTGACTCAAGTGATTCGATCCGCATCTTGGCGGACACGAGAACCTGCTGAAGTTCGTCGTGCAGGATCATCGCCATCCTCTTTCGCTCGCGTTCCTCCGCAGAAGTCATCTGCGAAGCCATGGCCGCGATCTCCAGTATGCGGTTTTGCAACTCCGCAGTCCGCTCCTTCACCTTCTTCTCCAGATCATCATGGGCGGCCTTAAGATCCGCCACCGCCTCTTTCCGGGCGGTGATGTCCTGTGCGATTGCGGTTCCTCCAACGACATTGCCCGCGTCATCACGCATCACGGACGCGGAAAGGGAGACATGGATACTCGATCCATCCTTCCGAATACCCTTGGTCTCGTAAGAATTCATCGTCTCACCCAGAGCCAGTTTACTAAAGAGCTCGTTCTGACCCGCACCCGTTCCCTGTGGATTCAGTTTGGAAAACGGCTGCCCGGTGATTTCTTCCGCCATGTAGCCGAACATCTTCTCTGCGCCCTTGTTCCAGCTCGCAATGCTTCCGTCCGTCCGGAAACTGATGATCGCATCGGTCGAGGACTCGACGATAGCGGAAAGCCAGCGCCTGCTGTCCTCGTTTTTCTTGCGATCCGTGATGTCGATACAGGTGATGACCACACCACCAACGGCTCCCTCTGTAGTGCGGTAGGGAGAGAGGCGGACGAGGAACCATTGCTCATCCTTGCTGCGGACTTCCCTTTCCTTCATCCCCAGCTCCTGTAGCACTTTGAACGCATCGTCCGTGATTTCGGGATACAGGAGATTGTGGGAAAAATCGGAGAGCGGTCTCCCCTGGTCGGTTGCCATGAAGTTGAAAAGAACCGTCGAGCTCGGCGTGAAACGTTTGATCCGCATGTCGCAGTCCAAGAAGATTGTCGCGATTTTTGTGGATGCCATCAGGTTGTAAAGGTCACTGTTGGCGCGTCCCAACTCCTCGACCTTTCCTTTCAGCTCCTGGTTGATGGTGATCACCTCTTCATTGATGGACTGGAGTTCCTCCCGCCCGGTTTCCATCTCCTCAGTGGCGGAACGAAGCTCCTCGTTCATCGCATGGAGTTCTTCGTTGGAGGCCTTGAGTTCCTCGACCGTCGCCTCGTGTTGCTCCACCCTATGCCTCCAAGTGGACCTGAACTGATCCAGTTCGTCCTCAAGAAGGCGAATAACCGACTGGTCACTCTCGGAAATTTCCGGGGGACTTTGCTCGCCCAAGTCATCTCCCGTATGCTCGGCGATCAGGATGAGGAAGTAGTCCTTGTTTTCCCCCTCCATGTGTTCCACTGAAAGATCGACCGCTTTCACCTCCCCGCCGGAATGAAGGGGAAGGTTTCGGCTTTTCGCTGCGGTCGCTGCTCCCTGTGCTTTGAAAAGGAGCATTCGCATCGTCGTCCGCAGATCCGGATGGATGAGCTTGAGGATATTCGTGCTCGGCTCACCGCCTGCCATCAGCAGGTAATTTCCCGCACTCTTTGAGAGGTGGACTATATCGTGGTTCCGGTTGACAACGATGGAGGGAGGAGAAATCTTCTCCAGCAAATCCAGATGGAGGGATGCCGGCCCCTGAATAGAGGACGACACGTTCGGTATTGCTTCGCCATCCCGATCAAGTGCGGAGATCATGGACGAGACACCCGTAGCATGCCCTCCGAAGCCGAAAGCGGCATTGCTCCTCCCACTCGGAACGTGAAGGCCGACCCTCTGCGCATCGAGCCTGGAAAAGATCCGGTGGGTTTTTTCGAATGGGGTAAAGAGACCGGATGCTTCCTCCACGGACTCCGATGAGCCGAGAAACAATCTTCCCTTGGGACGAAGCGCGAAGTGGAAGGTTTCAAAAACATTTTCCTGAGCCGTCCTGTTTAGGTAAATGAGAAGGTTGCGGCAGCACACCAGATCCAGCCGCGAAAACGGGGAGTCTTTGAGCAGATCGTGAAGGGCGAAAAGCACCGACTCACGCACCAGCCTTTTGACTCGATACCCCCCGCTCTCGGTTGTGAAAAACCGCCGTAACCGCTCATCGGTGAGATCTGCCGCGATCGTCTGGGAATACCTGCCATCCCTCGCCACATCGATGGCAGCCTGATCGAGATCCGTCGCGAAAATCTGTATGGACGGAGGATGCGTCATCTTCTCCGCATGTTCGCACAGGAGGATGGCCAGGGAATATGCCTCCTCTCCGGTGGCGCAGGCGGGTATCCAGACGCGCACCTGATCCGAAGCGGTCTTGTTTCTGAAAAGCTCCGGGATCATCACTTCCAGAGCCGCGAACGCCTCCTTGTCGCGGAAAAAATTTGTCACACTGATCAACAGATCCTGCAAGAGCGCACCGGTCTCACCGGGATGCACCCGCAGGTAGGAAAGATATTTCGCCAGCGTCTTCGTCCCGTTCACCTGCATCCGTCTTCCGACCCGCCGGAGAACCGTTGCCCGCTTGTAGCTTGAAAAATCGTGATTTGTGCGGGCATCGAGGTAGCCGAGAATTTCCCGTAGAGACTCCTCATCCGCCTCGCTGGATTTCTTTTCTTCAACACTCGGGGGAGGTTCTTCAGTCGGAGGCAGGTTCAGATCCCGGCCGTTGGCCCAGTATTCACCCAGCCGTGCGGGCATTTCCCCCGCTGGGAGAATCCAGTCCACCATACCCGTGCTGATCGCAGCACGCGGGATGCTATCATGCTCCGCTTCGGACGGATCCTGGGCAATGGTAAGCCCACCGCGTTCCTTGATGCGTTTCAGGCCTATCGCACCATCACCATCCCCACCGGAAAAAACGATGGCACAGGCATTCACTCCGTGGGCTTCTGCGAGGGTTCGGAAAAACAAGTCAATCGTCACGTGCCTGCCCTTGGGACGGGAAAGTTCAATGGATTGCAGGGTTCCGTCAGTGATGGAAAGCTGCTTGCCCGGCGAGATCACGTAAACGTGGTCGGCCTTCAACTTCACATTCTCGCAAACCGTGAGAACCGGCAGCGATGTGGATCTCTGGAGCAAATCAGGTAGAACACTTTCGTGCTCCGGAGAAAGATGGACGACGACCACGTATGCCGCCCCGCTGTCCTTGGAAACCCCCGACAGGAATTTCTGGATAGCTCCAATACTGCCCGCGGATCCACCCATCCCCACAACCGGAATAGCGTTCCCCTCCGGATGCACCAGCCCGTCCTCGCTCAAATGCTTCCCCTGCTTCACCTCATCGGAGTATTCAGGCCCGGGAGCTTGGTTGGGAGTATTTTGCGGGGATTCCATCGGACGGATATTACGCCTTAAAGAGGATGAATCATCCACACGGAAATCCATCCGGGACGGTTTTTTAGAAAACCAGGGTTACCTCCCGTTTCCGAAATTTCTCAACTTCGTCCCGTTGGTATTTCGCTTCGGCCATTGCCGTGACGAAATTGAAACCCGAGAATGTGGCATAGAAATCAGCCACCTGCGAGAGCGAAGCCCACATGAGATGTTTTCCTTCCAGCTTCAGGCTCAGAGTCTCCAAAGTGAGGTATTTTCCAAGCTGGCCGACACGCCTACCGGCAAAATCACCTTTAAACCTCTCCATTTTAGATGTGAATCTTCTCAACAGATGCTCCGTCCCCCAACAGCTCACGCCGAGACCGTCGCAGAGTGATCGCAGCGAATCGCGGTCGTTCTCGACACGACTCACCAACTTATGCAAAAAGTCCCGCTCCTCATCGTAACCTGCGTGTTCGACCAAGCGTTGAATAAGCATCACTTCTTGGTCGCGCTCGACCAGATGTCTGAGCAGGTAGTTTTCCAGTTCCACTTGCATGCTTAGTCACGCGGGGAACAGTTTAACCCTCGTGAAGGCATCATACGAAATCGATGCTTTACCGCCATCAGCGAACGGCCAAGTGCAGGCTAGGGAATTTACCTACGCCATGAGGTCATGGTGTCAAAACAACCTTTATGCAGCCGTCGGTCTTATTCTTGAATTTCTCGTAAAAGGCTGGCGCATCTTCCAAACTGGCGTGATGGGAAATCACGAATGACGGGTCGATCTCCCCACCTTCGATCTTGTCGAGTAGCGGTTGGAGGTATCGCTGAACGTGGGTCTGGCCGCTGCGGATCGTGAGTCCCTTGTTCACGACAGCGCCAAAAGGCAGCTTGTCCACCATCGCGATGTAAACCCCGGGAACGGATAGAGTGCCACCCTTCCGGCAGCACATGATCGCTTCCCGCAGGACGTGTGCGCGGTCTTTCGTTAGATGAACCGCCTCTTTCACTTTATCAACGACCGCATCGAAGCTGCCGGTCCCGTGAGCCTCGGCTCCGACCGCATCGATACACCTGTCCGGGCCACGGCCATCCGTCATTTCGTCAAGAGCCTCCTTGATGTCCACCTCCTCGAAGTTGAGGGTTTCCGCCCGGCCTTTGTCCCGCGCCATCGCAAGGCGCTCCGGCACGCGGTCGATAGCGATGACTCTCCCCGCGCCCAACATCCAAGCGCTCTGGATCGCGAATTGCCCCACCGGCCCACATCCCCAGATGGCTACCGTATCACCCTGCTCGATCTCCGCGTTCTCCGCAGCCATGTAGCCTGTCGGGAAAATATCGGAAAGGAAAACCACCTGGTCGTCTCTCAAAGCCGAATCGATCTTGATAGGCCCCACATCGGCATGCGGCACACGGAGATACTCCGCTTGGCCGCCCGGATAACGACCAGTTAGCCCGGAGTATCCGAACAGCCCGGCGGGTGCGTGACCCATTGCTTTTTCGCCCATCTCCTTGTTCGGGTTGGTGGTGTCGCAGCAGGAGTAGAGTGTCTTCTGACAGAAAAAACATTCCCCGCAGGCAATCACAAATGGCACGACCACACGGTCACCCTCTTTGAATTTCTTAACCGCGCTTCCTACCTCAACGACAATGCCCATCGGCTCGTGCCCGATAATGTCTCCTTCCTCCATCGTCGGCATGGAGCCGCTGTAGAGGTGCAGGTCGGATCCGCAGATCCCGCTCGCGGTCACCTTGATGATGATGTCACGCGGATCTTCGATTTTCGGGTCTTCCACGGTGTCAACGCGGACGTCTTCTGTTCCATGCCAGCATAGTGCTCTCATAATTTTGTTTTCGGTTCGGTGTTTGCAAATTTGGGAAAGGGTGACTTCGCAGAAAACGATCCAGATCCTAGATTCCGCTGTTCGGGGATTACCGGGCGGTAGACCCGCGCAGGCCTATTGCAAATTGCGACACCCTTCGGCACAATGCACCCACACGAGCGGCCTTTTGAGGATTGGCTAGTTGTAAAACTATCAATGGAAGGCAAATGGCGCTTGGCGCAGGCCATGCTAGAATCACGGCTATCTAACGAAACACCCATGAGCAAACTCCTTCTCCTCGCCGCCTTCCTTTTAATCCTCTGGGCCGTTCTTCGCCTCGCGCTCGCCATCACCGGGGTCTTTCTCCATCTGTTGTGGATCGCCGCCGTCATCATCGCGGTTTTCTGGATCATCGGAAAAATCCGGGGCAAGTAATCTGCAACTGCCTACGCTTCCGTTGATCTTCAGTGGAAGTCATGGGATTGGGAAACAACCGCTTCCGCGCCAATCAATGCTTCAAGGTGGGTGACGTACACCGTCGGCTTGCGGTCTTCGGTAATTTGCAACCGTCCTTGAACCTTGAGGAGTGATTCACTGACGATCACCATCCGATACTCGTGGAAGGTTTTTCTCGGAACAAACAGATTGGCGATGCCAAATTCATCCTCCAGAGAGATGAAACAGTGTCCTTTGGCTGTTCCAGGGCGCTGGCGACAGATGACCATTCCAGCGATGCTAACTGGCAGACCGTGGGGAAGGAGTAGAATGGATTTCGAATGAACCGGGTTCTTCTTATCACATTTTTCCCGCCATAGCTTCATCGGATGCGCGCCGCTGCTTGAAGACTGGATGGAAAAGTCCGTGGCCAGCCTCTCCGCCTCACTCATCATCGCGAGCTGATTCTCCATCGACTGCTGGTTGGCAAACAGATCGTCGGGAGGTAAGGATTCCGCCTGCCAGAGCGCATCGCGGCGATGTTCCACTTTCGGAAGATCGTTGAGGCTCCCGATGGCGGCCAGCAACCGCCTTTCCTTCTTGTTCGGTTGTACCCGCCTGACGAAATCCGGAACGGATTCGAACTGCCCGTTCGAGCGCTCTGCCAGAATTCTTTCGCAAGTGTTTCCTCGAAGTCCCTTGATCCGGTGCAGCCCCAGCCGGATGGAACGATCATCCACCACCGTCGTATCGATCATCGAGTGGACTACCGAAACCGGTTTAATCCGCATCCGGTGGTGCTTCGCATCTTCGATAAGCGTGTTCACGGAATAGAATCCCATGGGCTGGTTGTTGATCAGTCCGCAAAAGAACTCCGCAGGGTGATGGACTTTCAGCCAGCACGATGCGTAAGCGATCAGGGCGAAGGAGATCGCATGGGATTCCGGAAATCCGTAGAGCGCGAATGAGCCGATGGAGTCGATGATGCGATGCTGCACTTCCCGCGAAATCCCTTTTTTCTCCATCCTCGCCTGAAGCTTATTGGCGACGATTTGCATCCGGTCATCGCTCTTCTTGCAGGACATCGCCTTGCGCAGTTCATCGGCTTCGGTTCCGTTGAAATCCGCGATCTCCATGCCCATGCGTTGCACCTGTTCCTGGAAAAGCGGGACGCCAAGTGTGCGTTCGAGGATGGGTTTGAGCGTAGGGTGGATGTATTCCACACGCTCCCTTCCGGTGCGACGGTTCAGATACGGGTGAATGAGATTTCCTACAATCGGCCCAGGCCGGATGATGGCGACTTCGATGGCCAGATCGTAAAACTTCGCCGGCCTCATGATGGGCAGTGTCGCCATCTGCGCCCGGGACTCCACTTGGAAAGTCCCAATCGTATCCGCCTCGCAAAGCATGGCGTAGGTGGCGGGATCGTCCTTAGGGATTGTCGCAAGATCGATAACTTTCCCGCGCTGCTCACAGACGCGGAGGGTGTCTTCCATGGCCGCGAGCATACCCAGCCCCAGCAGATCGACTTTCACGATTCCAAGATCCTCGCAATCATCCTTGTCCCATTGCAAGACAGTGCGGCCGGGCATGGTCGCTGGCTGTAGCGGAACAATATGATCCAGTCCGTCATCGCAAAACACCATCCCTCCGGAGTGTTGCCCGATATGCCGGGGAGCACCGAGTATCTGATGATACAAATTCACTAGCGGTCGGAACCTTGGATGATTTTTGGGTATCCCGGATTTCTCAATCGTCTGAGCGAATTCGATGACCTTGTCCTTCGGATAAAACCTGTCCATCGAGATCTCTTCGGAGAAATGATCCTTTGTGACATCGCTGACCTTCGGAGATGCGCACAGATCCGAAAACCGGTTCGCGACGGTTTCAGGAAAACCGAGAATCTTGGACATTTCCCGGAAAGCCGATCTGGGGCGATAGGTGATCACATTCGCCGTCATGGCCGCGCCACGCGGAGCGTATTTCTGATAGACATACTGGATGACGGATTCCCTTCGTTCCCCGGACGGAAAATCGATGTCGATGTCCGGCCATGACGTGCGGTTCTCGGAGAGGAAACGTTCAAAGAGAAGCCCCCCGGCAATCGGATCCACATTGGTGATTCCGAGGGCATAGCACAGAATGGAATTCGCGGCCGATCCCCTTCCCTGGCAGAGGATTCCGCGTGAACGCGCATACCGAACGATGTCCCAGATGATCAGGAAATAACCGGGAAATTCCAGCTTGGCAATCATCGCCAGCTCCTTGTCCATCTGGCGGCGGTAACGTTCTTCCGTCTTTCCGAAAATCCGTATCAAGCCCTCGAATGCCAGTTTCCTTAGTTCACGGTTCTGCTGCTCCACCGACATTTTTTTCCCGGTTTCCGGATCGGAAAATGATGGGAAACGGTAGCCGAGATTCTTGAGTGTGAACTCGCAGCTCGCAGCCAAGTCTTGGGAGTGCCGAAGTGTTTCCGGGAGATCTGCGAAAAGCTTCTGGAGTTCTCGTGGAGATTTCAGAAAGCGTTCGCCGTTCACCTCAAGCAAACGTCCCGCATCATCCAGTGTCTTATGCTCACGCAAACAAGTGAAAGCGTCCGCAAGAAGACGTTCCCGCTGTGTCGCATATAATGGGGAATGACTGGCCAGCACCGGAAGACGAAGGTGCTCCGCAAGATCCAGCATGAGGGTGTTTCGTTTTTCCTCACCGCGCCGGTGGTGGCGGAAAATTGCGAGAGAGAGATTGCCTGAACCGAACTTTTTTCGGAGGGCTGTGGCGCTTTCCAGAAGCTCTGATTTCTGGAAATTCAACAAAGATTCCGGGGTCAAAATCGCGTGGATTCCTCCAAGATCCCGTCCCAGCGTGTGCGCGGTTTCCCCGATACAATGGAAGTCAGTCAACAAGCGGGAAAGATTCTGATAGCCGGATCTCGTCTTTGCGATCAGCGGCAGCTCGCGGATTCGAGACGAACAGCCTGGCAGCCCGACATTTTCCAAAGTCGTCCCGACAATCGCCCGGAGTCCGTATTTTCCAGCAGCCTGGTGAGCGCGGGCGGAACCGTAGAATCCCATGTGATCAACCATCCCCAGATGCCCGTATCCAAGCTCGGCGGCACGGGTGAAAAGCTCCTCGGGGGAACTTGCTCCCCTGAGAAACGAGAATGATGATTTGGCGAGCAGTTCCATGATCAGGCACCATACCTCCCGCAAAGAACCCAGGATTTCTCCGCGATCTGGCTGAGCCTTAGGATCTGGTTTTTCGCCAGTTCCACATCCCACTGCATTTCCTGCCACCCTTCCTCCCACCAGTTTCCCGAAATGGGAAACGGCCCTTTGGTTTTCAAGATCTGCCCACGGCACGGCCCTGTTATAATCGCGAGCGGATGGTGGAGGTGTCTCCGCTGTTCGCTCAGAACTTCCACCCGAACAGGTGGTCGAAAACGCGCCATCGGAAGATTTCCGGACGGGGAAACCGATATGGAACCTTTTATCGGGTCAAAATCCGGCGTGGCTGGATGCATGCGTACACAATCCGGACGGTGGCTGTTCTCCAACTGCGGGATTCCTATCATTTCCCTGCCCACGATATTTGAAATTCTGTCCAAGGTATCCGCGAACCTGTGGGGATCTCTGATGCCCTTTTTGAAAATCTCATACTGCTTGTGAGCCGGAAGCGCGGGAAGAAGACGCAGGGAAAACGAGCAGATCGGGGCACTCGATTTCACCGTTTCCAGATGCGTGTGAAGGGCACGCAGCAGGACTTCGGGATTCAGCGTGCTTTCGCTCAGGTGGAGTGTCCGCGCATGGGAGAATCCGTCTTCGTAAAGCAACCGGAAATGCACGGCAGTCGCGGAACGCTGGCATTCGCGAAGCCCGTTGCACATCCCCTGCAGCAGTCGGCGTGAAATGAACAGAATAGGATCGAAGTTCAGAATCGGGTCTTCGAAGTCGTGGGTGGCCGTGAAAATTTTTCTCGGTTTGTGCAGCCTTAGCGGGCGGCTCTTTTTTCCCAAAACCACATCATGGATCCATGTTAGCTCGGCTCCCAACCGTTCGGCCAATCCCTGCCGGGGCAACTTAACCAGATCTGATATGGTGCGTATTCCCCAAAGCGAAAGAGCCTCGGCATTTGATCGCTTTAACGAAAAAGCTTTCGCCTGAATCAGTTCCACAATCGCAAGGTGCCGTATCGCGTCCCCTTCTAGCATAAGGCTGATTTCCTGTCCCGGCGGAGAGCCTAGACTGGAAGCAGTAGCCGCGGATAGCGAACGCATGTGCGCAAGATCCGGAGTTTCCGAAATCGCAAGATTCACCGGCAGTCCCAGTTTCCTTGCCTTGGATAGAGTGCAGAGAGTCCAGTCACGCTCCGAGGCGAACACGACTGTGGAGAGATCCAGCAAAATGGTATTTGAAGAAGCCAATTCGAAGTCAGGCGTCATCGACTCGGCAAAGCTTCGCAGTTCCCGCCCTATCTCCTTTTCCAACACCGGATCGCGATTGAGAAATCGGATTTCATTACACCGTCCCATTGCCGAAAGGCTACTCATGCCAGTAGCGATTCCCCTGCTCGCTGCGGCAGGATTGAGCGCGACGATATGCGCCTTTTCCCGTTCATGGTCAGACAATACTGCCACCGGGGATTCATACGGAACTTCCCCACTGACCAGGAGGCAGTGCAACTCAAAGCATGGAAAATGGAGTGCCGCAAACATCAGGAAACCAGCTCCGTTTTTTTCGCCCTACCCTGTGCCTCGGGGATAATTCTATAGCCGGGAATCAGCTTTTCCAAATGCTCCAGGGTAAATGAGCCTTCAATGAAATACCGTGAATGTGCGGCAGTCACCGTCGGCTTCGGCGATAGAACCACAAGGCTGCAACCGGACTCGCGTGCAGTGATACGAAACCGCTGCCACAGGATGCTGGGAATGCGGCTGAATTCACGCTGCGGGAGCAAGTGTAGATCCAGCAAAACCAATGGAAGATTCCCGTCCTTCAACAAAAGGTCGGTCACACTGATGATCTGCGGAGTTTCCGTGCAGCGAATCCACAGGAGATTCCTACATCGGTCGTTTCCATAAGATTCCGGATCGAAAGAATTTTGCCCGTCAACAAGCGCGATGGGAAGCTCCCGCTCGTCATCAAGGAGCCGTGAAATCAGAAGCGTCATCCCGAGGAAACCAGCGCTGCTGACAACCTCGTTGATCGTCCCGGAGCCGAATTCCAATGCGCACGTTTCCGGAAATACTGCGACAGGTTCTTCCTCCACTTGAGGGGCACGGTGAGCCATCGGGAATTTTTCCCTGAGACTCTGACGCAACTGCGCAATATCCATCGCCGACGGCATAAGTTCATTAGAACACCTTTTTTAGAGCCGTCAAGATCAGGTCTTTATGGATGTTTCTTTCGTTGAATTCAGGCCGAAGCTGGACTTACGTTCCGGCTGATTATGCCTCTGGATCTTTATATTCGTATCGGAATCGCGTTGGGAATCGGTTTGCTCGTGGGTGCCCAGCGGGAAAAGGTGGACAAGGCTCCCGGGGGCATCCGCACCTTCGCATTGATTGCCATGTTCGGCTCATTCAGCGCACTGCTTGCGGATGAGTTCGGACAATGGCTGCTCGCCGCAGGCTTTCTAGCACTGACCGGACTGGTCGTAATGGCGAACTGGCTGGAAACCAGAAAAGATCCGGAACACGGCGCGGGTATCACCAGTGAAATCGCTGCATTGCTCGTCTTCGGAGTCTCTGCATACCTGATGCACGGGGAGAAGGAGATCGCCGTCGTGTCTGCCGGTGTCATCGCCCTTCTACTCCATTTCAAGGATCCTCTGCATGCCTTCGTGGGAAAATTGAGCGAAGGGGATCTAAAAGCGATCATGCAGTTCGTCCTGATCAGTCTGGTGATCCTCCCGGTTCTCCCTAACCAGACCTACGATCCTTACGATGTCATCAACCCCTTCAAAATTTGGCTGATGGTCGTCCTCATTGTCGGCATCGGCCTTTTTGGTTACGTTGCGTTCAAACTGTTCAGCGCGAAGGCTGGCACACTCCTCGGCGGTATCCTAGGCGGAATGATCTCAAGCACAGCCACGACCATCAGCGCGGCCCGCGATGCGAAAGGCTCCCCCTCCCGCGCAACAGCGGCAGCCCTGATCATCATGATCGCCACCGCCGTTTCCATCGTGAGGGTTCTCCTGGAGGTCTTTGCGGTGGCAAATCCGTTTTTCCTCAAAATCCTCGCCCCGTTCTCGGTGCTGCTCGGCGTATTCCTGGTCCTTACATTCATCCTTTACCGAAAGAAATCTGAAGAGATCGCAGGAAGAACCGACCCGGGAAATCCCGCACAGCTGAAGCCAGCCATAATCTTCGGTTTCCTATACGGGGTCATCATTTTCGTAGTGGCCTTCACCCAAGAAAAATTTGGTGAAAGCGGCCTCTACGTCGTCGCAGTCCTTTCAGGACTGACCGATGTGGACGCAATCACCCTCTCCACCGCCCAGATGATGAACAAGGACAGAATAAGCGTAGATACCGGTTGGCGTCTCATCATGATCGCCACCCTGGCAAATACCCTATTCAAAGGCGGCGCGGTAGCCTTGCTTGGCGGCAAAGCCCTCCTGAAAAGAATCGTAGTGCTCTACGGCATCGCCATCTTATCGGGGATCGGTATCGTTATTCTCTGGCCGTAGGTGGCGTAGAGGACTTCAGGTTTACCCACAAACACAGTCTGCGCCTTGGCACCACGGGAAGCTAATCCCCTCGACCATCTACAGGCCGACTTCCATCTGGAAAAAGTGGCCGAAGAATGGCGGAAGATTAAAAACCGGCACAAAAAAGGCGGCCATTGCTGGTCGCCAATCCTTATCCCAAAAGGAAAGTGTCGAAAGAGGACTCGAACCTCCACAGGTTAACCTACTAGATCATTTTTGGACTACCCGCCAACCGGGCATCATTGGAAGTAAGTGGGGCGCCGATCCTCTACGCGATGCAAGATAGAAAGGCGAAGATCGTGACCATGCATCACAAGGTGACAACTTCCACGCACCGACCCCGATAGCTGGTCTTATTGCGGGTAAATGCCTCGGAATTCGAACTTACCAACCCGAATGCCGTAGAGATAAAGGACGGAAAAACCTTGAAATTTGATATGAACCTTCCAGGCCATTGGAAAATGTGATGTCAAGCCTGCCAGACACCGTATCCTCGGGATCTTAGACTTCTCGCGAGGCGCTTTTCGTCTTGCAATGCCCAATTGCGTCGGACGCGTTTGACATCCCCTACGAGATCCATCCGAAGCCCGAGCCCATAGGTGTGCGCGAGGCGAGAAACGTTTTTGGTTCCCTCCAGGTGTTGAGCAGCACGTTCCTCAGGTGAAAGGCTGGACATTCCCACATATACGCAGGGTTTTCCAGCTATGTATCCGGGGTTGCGGGCAATGAACGAGGATTCTGATAGCACGGAGTCGTCCAATTCAAGCGCATATACGCCGCAATCAGGTGCCTCGTGCGGACCAAGTGGAGAATACGGGCTATATCTTTTGGTAGAACGATTGTTTTTCGTGAAGTGTTTCATGGTAGTGATGTGCTCGGCTGGTTGTAGCGCGAACCGGCTCACGTTACCGTCTGGCAATAACCGCGCAAGATCAAATTGACGATCAGACGAATTTTTCAGACGTTCGCGGTGTGAATCAGAACTCCTCCGAAAATGCCCCATCAAATCGCGGTGCGAATTTCGCAAGAAACCAGCGACCGGCTGCGAGTAAACGCGTGACCTTTGCGCTTGGGGTCGAGGGTCAGGAGCAAGCAGAGAGGCTTGCTCGCATACTTTCGAACTACCGGAAGGGAGGCGTGTCTCAATCAGCGGTGGTTCGTGGCCTACTCAGGATGGCGGAGGCTATCGCTCTCGAGTCGGGTGATCCACTGGTCAAACCTGTGATGCAATTAGCCGGAACCGCGCCTGCAAAAGGACAAAAAAAAGTCGGAAAATCGAAAGCGGAGTCGGCAATGATCTGGGAGTGTATCCGGTCATTCGCCACAGAATCGTAGCGTGAATTCCTGACGGTTCGTAATCGTTAGGACAAGACACCATCGGTAAGGATTTTGTCTCCTGATACGATCCTCATGGTGGAGCGCGGCCTGAGAAATCGTTTTGTATGTTGCTCAAAAGTGCGTCATTTTTTGATCGTCCCATTAAATGGGAGCTTTTTGCCATTCATGGTCTTGGAGACTGAATAAGGACAACATTGAGGAGATTCCGAAAGGGCTGTCTTCTCCTGACTATCCATGGAGTAAATATACTTTTCCCTTTTGGTATCGTCATGGAGAAGTCCGCAGGTCGTTCGTCAGAAAGCTATCGATTCTGAATTGGAGCCTACGGCTTTTTGTAAACTGGAGGAATTTGAATTTTCTTGGCGGGCTTCGAAAAGGCGGCGCTTTCGCGCCATCCTTCTCACAGCCCTGTCTTGGATACCGTGCAAAAGAAGAACGCACCAGAACATGACAGAACAAACCATAACATGAACTACAATATCAGAAAAACCAGCCAACGAACTGCCCGCCTCGCATTCCAAATCCTTGATGAAAAGTGCCCCACCCGGTTCTTGAAAATATGGCGAATTAGAAAGAACCCAGACTCATCGATCTCCAGAGCAGAGGGAATCACTATCGGAGAGAACCCCAACAACTCCAGGGCGATGGTCGTAATGGTTCGTCGTGGGGATGTCGTCGTAATCGTACAACAGATGCCAGGTGACAGGGCGTGTTTCCTGCGCCACTACAAAATAGCCGCGTCTTTCGCGCCGATCGCCGAGGATCACCGTAAACTTAAAGAACGGAACGCTGGCGCTCTATTTGAAAATATAGAAATCGAAAGTGATCGAAGTTCTGGTTTGAGGGAGACCGAATTAAGACTCCTCTTTGGCAGTAGAAGCCCTACGTGGTTGCACGAGATCGTCGAGAAGCAGCTTGATCACTACCGCGAACATTCCGTGAAAGATTACCTCAAGTTAGCACCGAATCACCGAATCATTTCGGAGCTCCAACTTGTCGTGAACTACGACTCCCTCCGCTCCCTGCGCGACTACAAAAAACATCTCACTGACGCGCAGATCAAAAGATGTATCAGGAAAGATCCTACAGCTGGAATGCGATACGCGTTTGAGAGCGTCCCGCGAACTTTGCGCAGAAAGCATCTGGTTACACATGCAACCCAACTGCTAACGAACCATCTCCATCAATTGACGGCTGCGGAATTGAGAATTTGCTCGAAGAAATCACCACAAACGGCGTTTCTCGTCCGTGATCGTCTTACCTTGAGACTACGATCCATCATACTTGCAGGCACCTATGGAGTTGCCTGGCACACGCTCATCGGGGATGCCCGATTTCCATTTCGCGATGAAATCCTCCTATCTCTGACCCGGCATCCGGAAGAGTGGCTTGCAGTAGCCAAAAACGGATTTGAGGAGATTTTTCGAAGGCTATCAAACCTGTTGGATATCAATCTTGAGCACCCTGAATTCGAGAAACTCATAAACGATATTGAGCCTCAGGGGAAAAAGGCCCTCGCGGAATACATCGTGGCCTTCGTCTGAACCAAAAACCAAGGCCCTTTGTCTTCAATCCTAGTCCCACGCCCTATGAATAATCATATCTCTGAAGCACCCATCCCGTTAGAACATCCTACAACTATCTTGAGAATCGAAGGCGAGTCCGCACTGTTCGCATTCCAATCCGGCCCAATTCTGCATTCCAAGATCACTCCAAGGATCAACCGATTTTACCAACAAGAACAGTGCTACTCGCCGAAGGATTGCGGAAGCGTGATCGGATACGGAGTCTCGCCGCACTGCGCTTTGATGATCAAAGCCTGCGAAGGTGATGTCGTAGCAATCGCCCAGCGCGCTCTCGGGGGATCATCAACTCTCTGGAGCTTTTTCCGAGTAGGGAAAGATTTCGAAGTGCTGGCTCTGAAAACGAAAAACCGCAAACTGTCTTATAAAGAGATCAACGGCATTCTTAAAATCGACTCCAGATATTCCAAGCCACTCATCGTCGAAAGTGAAGATATTGAATTTTTGTATTCCGAAAAACAACCCGACTGGCTGGAATCAATACTAGAATCCCAGTTAGAGCATTGGCACAGAAATGCACCTTACAACTACTACAAATACACGAGATGTCAATTGTCCGGCAAAGAGATCCAGCGCTGCGTTGATCACGCTCCGTATGTAGCTCTTACAAAGTGGAAATCAAAACTGACGGAGGCACAGCTTCAGCAAGCTATTCGAAGCAGTCCGTCAGGCGCAGTGCGGTATGCAATCGATGCCATTCCAGTATCATTGCGGGCGGAGTATCTGAGTAAAAATCCTTCGGACGCATTGATGAGTGCGCACAAGCTTACCGACGATGAACTCACCATTTGTGCCACCGAGGATTTTCGAACCGCGTTTAAGATTCGGTCACAACTACCTCCACGGAGGAAAGCGATCTTACTCGCAAACACCTACACAAACTCCTGGGACAAGCAAAAAAACTGCCATCTGGATCATTTCAGGGAAGAAGTCTTGGAATCCATCAAAGAATTTCCATGGGAATGGATGACCACCCATTCGTCTAATTTCGAATGCTTTGTCAATGGCTTACGAATCCATTTGTCTCTGGAACTGGAGCCTCGGATTATTTTGTTGCTCATTAACAATGTCTCAGCGTCGGACAGGAAAGAGATAGGCAAATACATATCAGCACACATCTGAATGAAGCGAGTAAACCCTCGTTCTAGGTCTCTCACGCACTGTGAATTACGTCACCTACGAAGTGCGCTCAGATCTGCTTGTAGAACAAGTTGTGAGAGCGGCATGGAACCCATGCTGCCCTACGGATCCACCGATCAATAAAAGGAACTGCAGGAGCTTCCGATCTGTCTCGCACGCTTTCGCGTTTGTTACATCGGGGGAAGGGGCAGAAATCCGAATATCGGACTGAATCCCAAGGAAACCAACTCATACACGAATTTTCCATCCTCCGACTACTGAAGCTAAAATTCGATACCAAAACTCCATCTTAAACACACTAACAAATGAAAAAATTAAAATCTGGATTACACATCGCTATCGTAACGAACCGCGCCCCCGGACATGGAGGATCGCTTTTCGCCTGGGAAAGCTACATGTCCTGCAAACTCAATGGTATCAAAGCAATTCTCGCTACCATCCACAACCATCGCATTTATCCCGAAATCGGATCGGATCTTCGATACATATCACTCCCCAATCAAAAAATCGAACAAGATTTCAACGAGTGCGCACTTAGCTCCCTACATGATCTCGCAATTGAGGCAAAAGACCAGTCAAAATTTCTCATCATAGACCTCCATGCAGGCCTCTTGGATGATGATGTAGTTTTCTCCGTTCTCGCCAGTGCGGGCATTGCAGCCGCGAGTTCGGTTACATTACTCCTCCCGGTACGATACGGCCAACCAACGAGGTTTATAAATTTGGAAGCTAGAGGTATTCCTGTTTCACGAGGTCTATATCGTCGCTGGGGATTTGGATCAGATCCACGCGATTCTGCAGATGCCAATACTCCTTCGTTTCCTGCCTGGAATCCAACCTTACTCACCCCAGCGGTCATCGACATTATTCTTCCGCCCTGTCGCCTGAAAATCCCAGAAATCACGGAATCAACAGTCGATGACTCTACCGAACAATCGTTCTCTAAAAAAACCAAGGAACGGTATAAAGCCCACATCACCGATGCCGTCACCAGTATCTGGAAGCACGTCCTCGATCCAATTCAAGCTCTGCCCCCTGCCTCTGATGTCGGATTTACAGTTTAAAATATATTATTTCTCAGGCGGTTACGGATCACCAATCCTCAAAAATCAGTAGGATCAATTCCAAACATTCAGCCCCCAGACTACTATGCGATATACAATCAGAAAAAAAAATTCCACCACCGCTATCCTCGGTATTGAATCCAGCGCTTTACTTGACCCTGCAAGAAAGCCCGAAGTGTGGCGTTTCTTTCATACAAAATCATCATCCGCCGAAAGAAGCATCGGGACAGTGCTGGGACGCGAACCGGGTAAGACCTGCGCTATGATAGTTCACGTTCGAATTGGCGATCTGATTTGCGTAAGCGAAAACCTTGTCAATGCTAGGGAATCTCGCTGGAGATTTTTCATAATCGACAGTGGCTTTGGATTAACTTCTCTGGATCTTCCTAACCGGTGCATTACGAGACGGGAATGCGATGAACTCCTCCACAGCTTCGAAGGTGAAGAGCTAGACCAACTCGACAACGACGAGGACGGACTCCGAGAGCTTCTTGCACAGAAGCATCCAAAGTGGCTTCAAACGATCATGAATCGGCAAATCCAGCATTGGCGGAACCACAAGCCTGAAAAGTATTTCCGTCTCGCTCCCGTTATTGAAGCGGGAGGTGAAGGTGACATCTCGCGATGCGTCGAAGAGTCCCCGTATGCTGCGCTATCCCGATTCCTGGGTCAGCTCGATCAGGCCCAGATTGCTAGCTGTATGGAGAGAGATCCAATGGCAGCGGTGATGTTTGTGTGGGAAAAAATCCCTCCACATGAACGCGAAAAGCATCTCTACGATTTTGCCAAGGAGGCCATTTCATTCGCCGCAGACAAACTGTCAGAAGACGAACTGGCGCTCGCTGCGAAGATTGATCCTTTTACCGCGTTTCGTAGGCGAAAACAGTTTTCGCCTTCCCGGCACGCAATTCTACTCGCGCACTCATATATGGTTGCCAGCCCGGAGAGTGCGGGCGGCTCCCTGAGCAACCTGCATGAGGAAGTCTGTGAATCGATCACTTTATACCCGAATCAATGGCGTGCATCCGACTCCCAGGGGTTTCCCGCGATACTCCACGATTTGATGCTGCTTCTTGAAATGAAATTCAGTCCGGCGGTAATTCGCTGCCTCTTAGAGACGACCTCATCCGAAGATCAACTGGCCATTGCAAATTTTATTGCCCTCCGAATTTGAAACAAAACCAAGGTGGTTCCTATTTTTAAACCATTCCATCCACCCGTAAGAAAAAACAGAATTAGCAACCCAAATGCCATATCACCTTCGATCTCCAATCTTCGCCTCTGGGGAAATACTCGTTTCTCCGTCCGTGCTACTCCGGAATTTCCGTTATCACCCTCTCATCAATCGCCACCTTGCGGGCGATTGGGGAGAAATTAGTGACGATGACCGAGCCTGCAATAGTGACGCGGTAGCGGACGGATCAGAAATTCTTTCCCAATACCTGGCGTCAGACATTGAGGGACGGGAAGATTTGATCACCATCGTTACATCCGCTGATCGTTCTTACACGGTTGTATTTCTCCCCGGAGATCCAGAAAGTTAAATACTACATCCACTTCTCAGACATGAAAGGGACCTGACAGATAACCGACAAAAAATCTTACTTTTCCCAATGATTCACTAACAATGCCATCACTACCTTCTCTCCCACACTACGAAGTTTGGATCACCGATCCAGATACCGCTCTCTTGGTAATCGATAGCGGAGTAAGTCCAGAAGATCAGCAATCTCCACACACCCACATCAACTTCGGGAGATCTTCCTTCGGTAGTTCTTTGAGACTTGGATCAAGTCCCGGTGCCACTTGTGCTATTTTCAAAGTCGTGATCCCACAAACTATACATTTCAGCAGCTGGCAACGCGGAATTGCTCTTCACGACGCATACGAGATCCTGCCCGGCTTAGAACTTAAATCTGTAAATCCACAAAATATCTCCAGCTTGAAGAACATTAGAAGCCCAGATGAGCTCCGTGGATCACCCTCCTGCAGACCGGTAATAACGAAGGAGGACTTGGAGAATTTATTTTCCATGGAGTGGCCGGAGTGGCTACGTCCAGCGTTGACGTCCCAACTCTGTGAGTGGCAAATTCGTAACAAGGCTCTTTTTTACAGGTATTCCCCGTGGCCAATGAGTCGCGATGACATGTGGAGTTGCGTCAAGTGTTCACCGTATGAAGCACTCCGAAGATTCGGATCCGCGCTTACACAAACACAGCTGCGAATTTGTTACGAAAAAGAACCCAGAGCAGCTGCCTGCTATGCGTTTCAATTTCTAGGCTCCTGTGCGAGGAGAAACGCTATCCTCATTTTTCCCGGAGACGTGTTGAAACACTCGTCGGAGCATCTGACCGACGGGGAGCGATCCAAAATCCTTGAGATGATAGAACCTACTCCGAAACTGGACTTGATGACTGTCTTTACCAGAACCCACAGATCTGATCTAAGTCACGACGCAGAGGAAAATTAATCCTCCCATCAGTTCAAAGGGCGCAATGTTCCCCGTTCATCTGAAGTGACAAAGGGTTCACAGGAATTTGGCCATCACATTGGATTCATTTCTCAAAGTTGATTCTAAGAAGGCAAGTTTTACCGCTAGCAAGAAATCGATTAGAGAGAATTTGACGTGGGAGAGGTGTCTCCCTCCGCTGCTACTGCGTGCGCTGC
The DNA here is from genome assembly GCA_963793435.1 of uncultured Verrucomicrobiae bacterium. Lineage (GTDB taxonomy): Bacteria > Verrucomicrobiota > Verrucomicrobiia > Verrucomicrobiales > Akkermansiaceae > Luteolibacter. The sequence continues at coordinate 1,005,306 of CAWCAA010000001.1, forward strand.
TACCCTCTCAGCGGGGTTAGCACCCCGCAACGCCCCAGCCAAAGAGCCCTTCCCCGATCTGCGCTGCGCTGTAGATCGGGTGATTCCCCTGCCCCTTTGGCTTATTGAGACTCTCGTAACCTTGCCTCTTCCACAGGAATTTTATCTGGCTGCGGGATCGCTTGGGTCGGGTCCCCGGTTCCCCCAATCCCCCTGCCTTGTCCTCCAAAAAAACTTTTTTGGAGGCCTTCGTTGGAGGCTAATGGGGGCCGCCCGTCTCAAAGCGCTGTCCTCACCAGAGTCCTTGGGATTCAAGGAACATCTCGTTGTAATGCGATGACAAAGACCAAAAGCCTTCGCGCTTCGGCTCATTTACGTCACCTTTCCCATTACCCCAAGTTCAGCCGAGCATCCTGCTCCTCCCGGGGAGTTTCGTATTGTTGGCCGGTTCCGTTTTCAGGTTCCGAAAGGATCTCGTAGTTCTCAAGCGCGGTGTCCGCACGGAGGATTTTCTCAACCTGCCTCCTGAGCCCAATAACCCGGATGGCATTTCTTGGACTGGTTTAGACCGCCCCAGCATCTGCATCCATGGAAGCCCATTTTCTGACACCATCAGCCGCGCCGAAAGCCACGGCTGTATTCATCGATCGAAATGGGAAGCCGCTCCACTGTCCGCACCCTCATCGAAAAAGGCCCCAAGGTATTCATCCGGTAAAAAACGGGAGACGTGGACTGGCGATCATGATGTCCAGAAAAGGACAAACCGGATGAACGACAATCCGTAGGTAAAGCCGAGCTATTGCTCGCTGGCATCCTCCGCGAGCTGATGAACCTCAACAAAATCGAGTTCCAGCCCTCTTACCCAGCGTCGCATTGTGACGATGGTAGGAATCCTCTGAAGGCTTTCGCCGCGGGCTAAAATGCCATGGTCAATCTCGGTTTTAGATGCAAGCTCGCGAATACTTAAGCCCTGCTTGATCCGGGCGTCTTTGAGGATCAACAGAAACTTGGCCACGAACTTGTGATCCCTGTCGGGGGGCCACAATGGATGGTCTTCTGGACTGGGCATCTTTCTATCATATCAGTGATGCTTGTTAAAATGAGGGCAAAGGCCTCCGTGGTCAGTTGACACCACACCCGGATTTTGGTAAGTTCGCGCCGCGTCCGATCAGGCGCATTCACCCGTGCTACAACTTGAACGCAATACGCAGCGGAACCCGGTCGTGACCGGGTCATTTGGCCTCACGGAAGATCCCGCATCAGTGATACCAAACTTCTCTTTTAAACCAGCAACTTAACCTACCTATGAAACCAATCGTACCCTTGGCAGCTCTCGCATGCCTGTCGGCTCTCTCTTCTCCATCCTGCAAAGACTCGAACCATAAAACTTGGCCCTTGGAAGCTGACGCCGCTATTTCCGATTCCGACCCCGCCGCTGATGTCCCCAGAGAAGTGGAACGGATTCATTCTTTCATTGCTGCTGCACTACCATCCTACCTGAGTGCGGGGCAGCCCGATATCGAAGACAGGTCCGTCAATAAGACGATGCGGAAGGTCGTTGTCCGGGTGCCGATTGTAGCTGAGGAAGATCTCTATCGGGACACTGGCTCAGGAGATTTCGTTCTCGTTGAAAGAACCGTTTCCAAGGGTGGTTCGCGTCCGTCCGTAGTCATTCTAACGGGAATGAAAACCGGTGACAGGTGGGATTGGCAGGACGAGATAGAGGTGGAAGTAGCTGTGGATCCCGGCGTGTTACCGCTCTCGAGATTTCCCTCCGAGGCAATTGTAAAGGGGTCTCCTGAACATCTCACGGCAGTATCCGATCTTGCGAAACGAGAAGAAACAGCAGCGTCGGAAGAAGTGCTTCGAAAGGCAGAACTTCGAAAATCGATTCTTGCTCCTTTGGCTGAAATACTTACCGACGGTGCCTCCGCTGATGGATTTCTCGGAACTCGGAAGTTCAAGATAGAGGTCACGAACGCCAGTCCCTCGATGGGTTCCTGGACTCTCCAATCCACAAAATACGATAACTCAGGTAAAAAGCTCTACACCGCTCAATCCGAAATCGGCGAGATTCGCCTAGCTTACGACGAAGAAAAAGGTGAATGCACCGTGGATCGATCAGGCGGAACAATTGGCTCACTACAGGGAACAACTGCCACCGCGAATGGCAGAACCCTCTCCTTCGCTGGGGGAAACCTGCGGGGAGCTCTCCCAAAATTTGAGTTTGAGTGAAGAGCTTAAACGACTTCTTTTGAGCAAAGAAATCGGAAAGTTCGAGGGCTTTGCATATTCCGAGAGGGCGTTAGAATATACGGTCTAAACACCGCTTAGGACTGCTTTCAAATCGGGCAAAGTCGTGAGTGAGCCGCTTGCAGCGGTCAGTGGAGCTTTCTCAGGATAACGGGGGCAACCCTGAAAATTTGCTACTGTCATACTTGCCCCTTCTCCAAGCGAGTCGAACGGGTGAATCGATACTTTCGCTTCGAAGCTCATCGCCAAGAAAAGTAGCCATGTCGGCTCAGATATGCGGTGCGATTGCTTTTGCCGCCGCCTCCAAGATGTCCCGATCAAGAACGTCGTGGTGCAGGATCAGTCGTTTTGCTAATGGATGTCTTGGCTCCGTCGATAAGAGGTCACAAATGGGATAAGTGCGATCACCACAATATAGCAAAATTTCTTCATCGGTCAGGCGATCCGTTGCAAACTTAAGCGCCGCCCACGGATCTTCCTGGGAACAATATTGAAAAAGTTGATCAGTCAACCGTTCCGATAAGTACTGAATAGCAATTCCCGGAGCTGCACGGGCACAAAATTCGAAAATCCTATCCGTCATGCGGTAAGAAACGTAATCAAGGGCAATACTTGGCTCAGCAGTTGCACAAAATTCAAATTGCTCATCAGAAAGTTCCAAATTATTACCAAACCATGAGTTTGACGCCTTTATGGCAGCACCCGGCTCCTGCCGAATACACCAGTCGAGAACCTCGTCTCCGATCTCATGTCCCAGCGAAAAATTGAGCGCTTGAAGCGGATGTAACCGACAGCACGCTTCCATCTCCTTCTTCGTTAAACCCAATCTCTCCGCCCACCTAAGAGCTGAATGAGGGTCTTTTTTGATGCAGTAATCAAATTCCTCAGCATTCAGATTTCTTCCATGCACATATAGAGCAGCACCTGGATTCTCGCGGCAATGTTTTGCAATTTTCACTGTCAAGGGAGTTTGACAGAATTCCTGAGGATTACTCGCAAAATTTCAGGGGTGGACGCGGGTCGGCAAACATCTTCGCTTAAAATCGGAAGGTGATGCCTGCTCCGACGCCATAGACCGAATCCCAGAGCGCGGTGGCGGAGAACGATTGCGAGAGCCGGTATGACGCGCCGCCTTGGTAGGACCAGTCCTCGTGGGTGTCGTATTCGGCCTCTCCGAATATTCCGAGGCGCGGAGTGAGCATGAGTTCCCGGCCGACCGTGACCCGCGCACCTCCATCCGAATCAACCCAGGCACTGGCGAGGAAATTTACGGGGAGCAGGTAGTTCACCCCGGCAATGAGCCGCTCGGTTTCACGGGTTCCGTTCACACCCTCCCCATATACCCCGGCGAAGACCGAGGTGAAGCGGTTGATGTAGCGGTTGTAGGTGATGTCGGTTTCCCATTCGGTGCCTTCCACACCGTCCCAGCCAGCCTCGTAGTTGAGCACAAGGCTGTTCATGATGTTGGAAAAGACGATGGTGCCTTGGGTTTCGTTACTGAGCGCATCGACCAATCCGAAGAAATGGTAGGATGTATCACGGTAAAGATCGTTCTGTGATTCGACCGTCGCCGCGTCCGGTGTGAAGTTGTCGTATTTCACGACCCGCGCCATTCCGCTGTCCATGTGGTAGAGCAGGTGGCAGTGGAAGAACCAGTCGCCGAACTCATTGGCCTCGAACTCGATCACCGTGGTGCTCATAGGTTCCACGTTGACCGTGTGCTTGAGTGGTGAGCGTTTCCCCTGTCCGTTGATGACCCGGAAGAAATGACCGTGAAGATGCATCGGATGGTGCATCATCGTGCGGTTGATCATGATGAAGCGAACCACCTCGCCCTTTTTGATGTGGATGTCGTTGCTCGGCGCGAGAATGCGGTTGTTGATCTGCCACACGTATTTTCCCATGTCGCCATCCAGGGTTAGGCGGACATCACGGCGTGGTGCATCTGCCGGGAGGTCGGTGTTCCCTGTTGCCCGGAGCATTTTGTATGGGGAAAACGGACGGTAGCGGGACATCATGCTGTCCGAAGCGAGCAAGGGATGGATCGCCGCGTCCTCTTTCAGGAGAAAGTCATACCACTTCGGCGGGTTCTCTTTCAGACCGCTGTCTTTCATTCCGCCCATGGCGTCCATTTCGGACATCCCACCACCGTGGGAACTGTGATCCATGTTTTCCATTTTGTGGCCTTTCATGTCGGACGACATATCCATACCGGACATATCCATACCCGCCATGTCGTCGCTGCTCATGGCCATGCTTCCCATGTCCATGCCGCCCATATCCATGTTCATTCCGGGTTGGTCGAATTTACCCGCGTCCACGTCGCGGTTGGTCATACCCATGGAACCACGGGGCGTGAGGGCGAACATCCGCTTCCAACTGAACATGTCCATGGTGTCATAGAGATACGGCTTCGGCATGTCCGGAGCGGCGTGGCGTTCCCCGCTTCCTATCCAGAGGGAGGAATGTCCCGAGCCATCGTGTGCGGTGGCACGGAACTCGTAGGCACCGGCGGCAGGAACCTTGACGATGACGTCATAGGTTTCCGCAACTCCGATGAGCAGGGGCTTGTCCATTTTCAGTGGTTCGACGGGCTGGCCATCGGCGGTCACGATGGTCAACGGGCCACCGGCGTATTGGAGATGGAAATAACTCGTGGCGGAACCGTCGATCACACGGAGACGGACGGTTTCGCCCGGCTTGGCCTTGAGTTCGCTGGACTGTTTCCCGTTGAGGAGAAAGGCATCGTAGGCGACATCGGCAAGATCCATCGGCGGCATGCGCATGGCCTCCCTCTTCCAGAATTCCTTGAATTTACCGGTCTTTATGGAACCCAGCACGGTCTGGCTGGCACGCTTCTCGACACCCATCCATTCGGATCCCCTGCGGAGAAGTTTCATCACAGCCTCTGGGTCGCGGTCAGTCCAATCGGACAGTAGAACCACCTGATCCTTGGTGGCTCCGTGTTCCGCGTGGTTCGGCGTTACGACGATGGAGCCATAGACTCCGAGCTGCTCCTGAAGCCCGCTATGGGAGTGAT
>CAWCAA010000002.1:0-4177940 GCA_963793435.1 uncultured Verrucomicrobiae bacterium
TGGGATCAGGAAATCCGGTAGGAAGGGAAGCAATACCCCCGTGTACTCCAGAAATGAGGAAAACTCACCCCACGCGACATTTTCCGATCCGGGCGGCCCCCAGATTCCGAACCGGTCGGCGACAGCGGAGAGAAATGCCGTGGCCAGCGCGATCCGAAGTGCGATTGCGGCGAAGCTTCGATATCTGGCCAACGGATTCATTGGATCGCAGAGCCGGTCGCGTTCTGGCGGAGGCGGCTGGCCAGCGTCGCAACACGGAGGCCGAGCATTTCCCCGGTGAGCCTGTCTTCTGCAGACGGCTTTTCGGAAGGAGGCTCGAACAGCGCCTCACCTGCTGCGCCGAAAAAGAAACCAAGGCGGTTGTACCCTTCTCCCGTTACAGCGGATTCCGCGACCCCGACCCATATCATTCCGTGCTGCATGGCGAAGGTGGCACAACCCATCAGCATGGCCAGCTTATCGCCACTTGGAGCCCCGGAAATGGTGAAAGCTGCGGCCAGCTTGTCCACCCACCTCCGCTCGAGGTAACGCGGACTGGTAGCGTCCATCATGGCTTTCAACTGGGAGGAAATGCCGCCCATGTAGGTAGGTGAGCCGAAGATAATGGCATCGGAAGCATCAAGCTGTTCCAGCATTTTGTCGCTTTACCAACGCCCGCCGCTGAAATCCGAGTCAACAATCTGATGCTCGATAACTTCGACGTCGCCGAGTGCCAACGCACCTTTGGCGACGGCGCGGGACATCTGCTCGGTATGGCCACTGCCCGAGTGGTAAACGATCGAGATCAGGGGTTTGCCATTTGGGCTAACGGAGCTGGTGGACGGTTGGGTCATAAAGTGGGAGGTATTTCTGGGGATGAAATCGGGGTTCCGAAGGGCGATGTATTTTGCAAGATTACCGTGCCGTTGGACGAATCTTGTCTAGACAGGTTCCAGCCTGCGCACAACGGCTTTCCTACTGCTGCCGAAGCTTTCGGTCTGGCACTCCTATCCTCCGGGCGAGGGCTACGACGCCAGGGACTCGCCGCCTGAAGGCAGCGCTCCGTGCCAGTATTGTCGGCTGGCAGCAGACCTGTATGACCGAAAACCATAGCAAGCTAAAGCAGTCCAGAGCTTGCGGCAGATTCATCGATAGAAACCACAGCCACTAGGAAAAGGCATAAATCGAAACCTAGCGCCGGCGGCGGGTGACAAAACCGATCGCACCGAGTCCGATCAGTAGTGCGGAAGAAGGTTCCGGCACTACGACGATGCTTCCGCCACCTGTGAAGAAAGAGCCGACGATAGGGGTGCTGGAATTGTACATTCCCGGCATTTGAGCAGCACCACCAAGGACAAGTGATCCGACGGTGTCGGAACCGGTGAAGCCTAGGTTTGCAGTCGTTCCCGCAGCAAGCGAGAGCGTCGCGAGATCGGAGATGTAGTTGTTCGTTGCGCCCATTCCAAGACTGAGCGTGCCTGAGATTACCGAGACATTGCCTGTGCCGAGGGCAAAGTCGGAGGTCGCGCTGAGGATGGCGGTCTGACCTGCGGTTCCCACGGTGATATTTCCCGAATAGGCGTTGTTGTTACCGCTCAGGACGGTGGTTCCGTTCAAATTGCCGATATTTGCCGCGCCGCCGAACTGAAGGTTCGCGCTACCGGAGATGTTCGAGGTGACGAACATGGTTTCACCGGTATTTGCCCCCATGGTCGATGCGGTGGAGACGAGGATATTTCCGCCAATCGTGGAGGTATTCCCGTTTGCTCCGACCGATTGATCCAATACCGCATTGCTGAGTATCAGGTTGTTGACCGTTAGAACTTGCCCGGTACTGGCACCTTTGAGAATGAACCGTCCGTTGTTGATGGTCAGGGAATCGCCTGCGAAGGTGTAGCTGGTTGAGTTCCCCGGGCCACGCAGCAGCTTGCCCTCCGTGGAGTAGGTGTTTCCTGAAGTTGCGGCGACCCCTTGACCCGAGCCGGAAGCAGACCAGCCGGGTGCCGAGCCGGTCAGCGGACTCGTGAAGCTCGAGTTACCAAAGGTGTCACCACCTGATGAGAGAACCAAGGCCGCAGCCTGGAGCGAAGTCGGGATGAGTGTGGTCGCGACGAACGCCACAGTTGGAACTAAAACGTTTTTTTTGATTTTCATATTGATGTTCTTTTTTCGAGAGGTTGGCTGTGGAAACTGGCCTAGCCACAAGGGTAGTAGATTCAGCTTCTGATCCTAGCGCAAGGAATTAATCCACGCGGAGTTGCCTGTGCGATTCCCTTTCAAACGGCTTCCAGCCCGCGCACACCGGCCTTTGTGCTGCTGCCGAAGCTGTCGGTCTCCACGCCCATGCGCTGGGCGAGGGCGACGAAGAGGTTGGCGAGGGGGGTATTGTCGTTTTCGTCGTGGGCGACGTAGGAGCCGTGGCGGTAGCCGCCGCCGGCGAGGATGATGGGGAGGTTGCGCCAATCGTGGGAGGCGGCGTTTCCGAGGTTGGAGCCGAACACGATGGCTGTGTGGTCGAGCAGGTTGCCGTTGCCTTCTTTCGTATTTTTGAGGCGGGTGAGGAACTCGTTGTAGGCGACGAGCTGGGCTTCCTCGATGAGGCGGAGCTCGTCGATTTTCGCCTGGTCCTTGCCATGGTGGGAAAGGTTGTGCCAGTCCTGGTTGACCCCGGCGATATTGCTCGGAACTGCACTGAGGGCACCGAGAGTGAAGGTGGCTACACGGGTGGAATCCGTCTGAAGGGCGAGGGCCATGATGTGGTAGAACTGGCGCTGCTTGGCGAGGACGTCGTTGTTGTCCCGGATGTCGCCGGGGACTTTTTCGTCCAGGACCGGCTTGGGGCGCTTGGCCCAGATCTCGGACTGGAGGATGCTGTTTTCCAAATCGCGGAGGGAGGTGAAATACTCGTCGAGCTTCTCCCGGTCGCGGGGGCCGAGGGATTTTTCGAGGGATTTCGCGTCGCCGAGGACGGTGTCGAGGATACTGGTGCCGCGTTTCAGCTCGGCCATTTCCTTTTTGATCTCATTCTCGGTGCCTTCGATGAAGAGCTGTTTGAAAACGCGGGAGGGGACTTTTTCACACGGGATCTGCACACCGGTCTCCGTCCAGGAAAGGGAGCTGTTCCCGGCGGCAAGGGTGAGGGAGGGGACGCGGGTCTTGCCGAACAGGTGGCGCGCCATGACCTGGTCGATGGAGACGGTGTTGCGGAAGCCTGCGAGGCCGGGGCGTTGCGCGGAGGTGAGCCAGGTCAGCTCGGAGGCGTGGCCGTTGTTGCCGCTCTGTTCCGGGTGCGAGAGACCGGAAAAGACCGTCATGTCCTTGCGATGATCCTCAAGATATTTCAGATACGGAGTGGCCTCGTAGTCGGAACCCGCTTTTTCAGGGAATAGATAAGGTGCGTGGAATCCCAGGCTTGCATTGATCGCAATGAACCGTTTCGCCTTCTCCGGAGCGTCTGCGGCCGTTGCCGCGCGGAGATTCGGTGTCATGGCCTCGAGAAAAGGGAGGGCGACACATGTTCCCATCCCGCGCAGGAAATGGCGACGGCTCAGGGCGGAGCGGGTGCTGACGTATGGTGCGTTCATGATTCGGAGTGACTACTTGGTTAGGAAAATTTCGGAGGCTACAGCGGCTTTGAGAATGTCTTCGGCGCCGTATCCACCTTTCGCGGTGGAGCTTACGATGCGCTCGATTTCCGGGAGATCGGAGAACCCCATCTCCCGGCCGGTGGCGAAGGTGAGAAGCTTCGTGGCGAAGGCGCGGGCCAGTTGCTCTTGCTCGCCTGCCAACATATCCCGGAATTCGACGAAAGTAGAGAATTTCCGGCCATCCGGCAGCTCGCCACTGCAATCGACCGGTAGTCCGAGCTTGTACTCGATACGTTTTCCGAGGACGTTTCCCTCGACCTTTTCACCGTCTGCCGTCGTCCGGAAACGCTCGCGGAAGCCGCCCACGGGATCGAAACTCTCCAGCGCGAAACCCGGGGGATCGATCTTCTGATGACAGGCGGCGCAGGATTCCGAATCGCGGTGTTTTTCAAGGATCTGGCGCAGGGTTTCGGCGCCACGGATATCCGGTTCGATGCCTGGAATGCCAGCCGGAGGCGGCTGGGGCGGGGTGCCGAGGATACGTTCGAGAATCCACACGCCCCGCATGACCGGAGAGGTGTTGGTGCCGTTCGCGGTGACTTTGAGAATGCTACCCTGGGTGATTAGCCCTCCCCGCACGCTATCGGCAGGGATTTTCACTTTCCGGATTTCCGTGTTCCCGACCGGGGGTAGGTCGTAATGTTTCGCGAGGCGGTCGTTGAGCATCGCGTAATCGGATTTCACGATGTTGCGGACCGGTAGATTGGAGCGGATGAGATCGGTTACAAAAGCTTTCGTTTCCGCAGGGAGAGAAACATGCAGGTGGTGGTCGTAAGTCGGGAAAAGTTTCGCATCCGGGGAAGTGTCTTCCATTTCCCTCAGATCCAGCCAGGCGTCGGTGAAGTCCCGGATAAAGCGTTCGAAGTTCGGACCCGCCATCAGCCGTTCGGCCTGCGGGACAAGATTTCCCGACAGATCGCCCTTGTCGGCGAGATCGCGCAGCTCTTGATCCGGTGAGGAGCGGGTCAGAAAATATGACAGGCGATTGGCGATCTGGTGGGAATCGAGCTCTCCTTCGGATTCGCGGAAGTAGAGGAAATTCGGCGAGATGAACAAAGCGGTGATGGCGTGATACAGCGAATCGTCGAAACCTGTATTCGCGAGACGTTCCTCTTTAAAGAGATCCAGGTATTGGGTGAGTTCCGCATCCTCTACCGGCCGGCGCCATGCTTTTTCGGCAACCCGCCTGATCGCGGCAACTGCTGTGGCGTTCTCGTCCCCCGTCACTGTCTCGTATTCGGGTTGATACCAGGCGGTATCCTTGTGGGCGGGATCAGGCGGCTCGATGAGCTTGCGTTCCATCGCTCCAAAAATCAGTTCGAATCCGGCTGTGGGGAACTCGTCGAGAAACGGCCCGTTGGTCGTGACGGATCGCACTGCGAGTCCAGGCCCCTCGTAGCTGCTGAGTGGATCGGGACGCGGCCAGGGAACGAACAACCCTTGCGGCTCGATTTTGACCTTGTCACCCGGATCCATCCAACGACGCAGCTTCACCGTGGTCGGCTTTCCGGGGGGAAAGGTGGCATAGTGATAGACGTCGCCTTCATTCGGCCCCTTCCATGAAAAGCTTGCGATAGAACAGACGACGGGTGTTTCCGTCTGGTAGGCGTATGCGGAAATTTCAATCTCATAAAAGCCCGGGACTTTCACATCGGTGTTCTCATAGAGGCCGAACGGATAGCTGTCCCCATGATAACGGGCGACGGCTCCGTCGGGCAATACTTCCCATGATTTCCCTTCGAACTCCTTCATCTTTTCCTCCGAAAAACTCCCGATTGTGAAAACGGGTTTCGGTTGTTCATGCTGTTTACTCGTCGCCGTTCTGATCACCAGTCTTGCCGCCTCAAGATAGCTCTGAAGATGCGTCATCGAGATGCCGAGGGCTTTGCCGACATTATCAAACTCATGGGAGCGCCCGTCTTCCGGAAGGAGGTGGGCGACCTTGAGCCTGGTTCCGAAAATGTCGTTCATCGTGTTCTCATACTCGCTGCGGTTCAGGCGGCGGAGGACGGTGCCTTTCTTGGCGAGGTGGGCATCGGTGAGAACCGGTGAGAGATCTTTGAGAAGTTCCGTCTTTTCCTCTCCGGTGGGGCGTATCTCGACTTTTTCCGGAGGCATTTCACCTGTTTCGACCCGATGGAAAACCTGTTCCCATTTCGCGAAAGTCGCGGGGTCGGATAGATCCATCCCGAGTTTGTCGAAGCTCAGGCCGCCCTTTTTCTTCCCGTCGGCATGGCAGTCGTAGCAATGGAACTCCAGGAAGGGTTCGAGCTTGTTGGCAAAATTTTCAGCCGCGCCCAGGTGGGCGATTGGAAGGAACAGTAGTGGAAATATTGGTCTCAGAAATGCTAAGATTGTTTGTTAGTGGAGGACGCTGGACTAGCCACGTTCGTAGCCTCTCATAACGAGCTCCGATGTCAAAAAGTTTCAGAATAGCGGGAATAACTCTTGTGAAGTGAAAAGACTTGGGTTGGACATTTTTGCTGCGGAGACCTGGAGGTCGCGCAGAGCCAGCATTATGAATTCTTCCCCATTATTGAGATTTGAATCTTGAGAGTTGAAATTTCCTCAGCTATTCAGGTTTAAAGTTTCCAGATCCGCCGGGGTGGTGATCTTGGGGTTCGGGGAGGTGGAGGGGAGCTTGGCTTTCACGCCTATCGATTCAAGGGCGAGCGCCACTACCCGGACGACCGCGTGGTGAAAATGGTGCGCACCGCAAATTTCAACTTCACCGACGTCGCCCGCTTCGATTTCAGCGCCTTTGACAAACCGGGCAAATACCGCGTAGTCGTCGATGGTACGGGCTGCTCCTATCCGTTCGGGACCGCCCGTGATGTGTGGGAAAAAAAGCCTTCCGGGTGAAAATGCGCGGCCTCTACAACCAGCGCAGCGGCATGGCGCTTTCGCCATCCTTCGCCGACTACACCAAACCCCTTGACCTCCACCCGGATGGCGGGACGAAGACCACACACTCCACCTTCCGCGCCATCGATGGCGGGAACGCGAACTACGCCGCCCGCTTCGCCCGCATCCTTGCCAATTACGATCCTGAGCTCTCGGAAACCTACCGTGTCTCCGCGCTCAAAGCCTTTGCCTGGGGTCAGAAAGGCTTCAAAGCCGCACAGGCATCCGGTGCTGCGAGAAAAGCGCGCGCCCTCGCCGCCGTTGAGCTCTACCGCCTCACCAGGGAAGAAGGTTTCCAAGATCTTTTCAAAGCGGTCACTTTTCTCAACAAGGAAGATCCCCTCGGCCACGGCCGCAACCTGCTATACGACTCGTATTTCGCCTACGCATCCCTCCCGGATGAAATGGCCGATCCCGCCCTGAAAGCGAAAGTCATCGCCGCCATAAAAGCCTTGGGCGACCACATCCTTGCCTACGCCGGAGGAAATGCCTTCAACGTCTCCACCAGCAATATCTACAAGCCCCCAGTTCATCGGCCACTACACCTCAGCCGATGCTATCGATGTCGCCCGTGCCCATCACCTGACGGGTGAAGGGAAATACCTCGCCGGAGCCATCCAGATTTACATCCATAGAAACACCACCCCCCATCCCCTACGCCTGGCCCACCCAGGAAATTCAGTTCGATATCTATCTCGATCCAGCGATGACCGAATACACCGTGAACCAGTGGGCACCCAACGTCTAGGTCTGGGGCTACCTGGACGCGAGGAAATAAGAGGGCTTTTGTAAAAGAGGACTTAGAGATTCTGAATTCCGACAAAAAATATTGACGGATCGAGTATTTCTGAAAACCTAGTGGCTAGGCCAGCAGCCGTCTGCTGGCTTTGAGAATACAAACCCACAAAGAACGAGATAAACCCCTGCTACTCAAAAATATGAAACCAAATACGAATATCAATTCCACCCTGCTGGCCGGGGCGATCACGTGCCTATCCGGTCTTAGTGCCGCGAATGCGGCAACCCTAGTAAATTGGAACTTTGGCTCGATTACCACAGCCGGACAGGGTCAGACGGAGGTCACACCGGTGACCGATGTAAATTCCGGGATTCTGCTGCCCTCCGCACAGTCCGGTGCGATTGCCGGTGTGTCGACAACCGACCTGGTCGGTGGCGGAACACTTGCATACGGTACTTCTAATCAGGCAACCGGCGAGATCAACGTGCAACGCTTTGATGGGAGTAGCGGCGACACCACTGTCGCCTCAGACGGAGTTCCCGATGGCTGGGTGCAGTTCACGCTCTCCTCAGCAGCCCTGAACACTCTGACTGTGGAATCGATTTCGGTCAGTCAGTGGCGCAATGGTGCTGGAGCCCCCCCCAATATAGGCTTTCAAATTAGCCTGAATGGAGGAGTTCTCTTCACTGATTACGCTGCCTATCAAACTGATCCTAACAGTGGCGACTTTGACTTCGACACCTTCATCTTCACCAATACCATCCCGGTCGTCGATGATGTGATCATCCGCTTCGCTCCTGTAGGCGGGCCAACTACCCAAGGCCAGGGCAACCTCCATATCAACGGCCTAACCGTTACAGGAACAGTCCCGGAGCCTGCCTCTGCGCTACTCGGCGGACTGGGTGCGCTCGGCCTTCTCATGCGCCGCCGTCGCTCATAAACAAATCCTAATCTGTTTCTTTCAGCGCAGACTTCTGTTTGCGGGAGTCGGCGTTTTGTCTCTCATCCGATGCGCTGCAATGACTTCTCCCACATTGCGCCGCCTCTGTGCTGGGGTGAAGCATTGGAGAGATCAAGCCTGACAGCGGCACTTTGGTGTAGTATTCACTTGGTCTGTTTCGCTTAGAGAACCCCGAATGAAAACAGAAACGACCTCATAGCTTGATAGTTTCGCCCTGATCGCGACTCGTTCATCGATGGTCTTCCTGGTGGTAGTGGCTCTGAGATTGATAACGCTGAGTGCCATCACGGTTAGAATTTAGCAGACCACTTCGATTCAAGCGGAGGCCAGGCATGACGCTCGCATTTCTTGAACTCAATTTCTGGAGAGCCACAACTGAAGTTTGGACTAGGCCGGCGAATCTCTGCGGCAACTGATATTTTCACCCAGCCAAACGCAGAGGATGCGCCGGAAAATGCGAGATGGATTGATGGCTGGAATTCAGCAACTGGATGCAAGACACTCAATCCGCCTGTCAAAGGTTGCACAAGGCTGGTTTACAGAGCGGATCGACGGCGATGGAACGGGCATGGAGCTTTGACTCCAAGAGGCGTGACATCTGCCGTCGCAAAAATTTCTCCCTTGGTTTCCCGTAGAAGCAGTCAGCCGGTAGCCATCGCTGGATGTGCCATACCGCACCTAACCTTCGGAAAATCGAGGCAGGTGACTGGGGGGTTAACTGTCTGAACTGTATCCTGCATTCGATGAGCCGTTCCCTAGTTCCCTTTCAGGAAAATCGCCGTGCCGGGTGTGGGGGGTGGCGGGATTTCCCGGACGCCCATGGCATTCAGGTGGCCGGAACTCCCCACTCCCGAGAAAACGATGTCAACCATGCCACGCGTGGTTGCAGTGACTGTCACCTTCTGCGGAGAAGTGTTTCCGGTGGGTGAGAATTTCAGCGTCGGCAGCGCGTTGACGCCGGAAACCGTGATCTGTGTGGAATCGGCGGGGCGCGATGCATCGAGTCCCGAAAAGAAGGTCAGCTCATATTCCCCACCCGGGCGGAGGCCGGTGAGCCGGTAGGACACGCTGGAGTCGGCGGAAACGAAGATCACATCGGTGAGTGCGCTGGAGGGATAGCCGGTGGCGGTCCCAGCGGTGGACAGGGAGGTGCCGGTGAGCAGGGCGGCGCCCAGGCCGGTGGCGGTGCCCAACTGCTGGATCAGCGAAATGCCGGTGATATTGCCTCCGGTGTCCTTGAGGTTTGTGACCAGGGTTGCCGGAGTTGCCCCGTATCTGGCGGCCCATGGCTCGCTGCCATTGGTCGGGGCGGAGACGTTGTTCCAGCCTGCGCCGGACGTGGTGGCGTCCGCGCCGAAATCGATCCTCATCTCACGGGCAGCGAGCGGGTCAACGGCGAGCAGCGCTGCAAAGGCCGATGTGAGGAATCTGTTGAGTGTTTTACGGAAATTCATATCATTGGGATTTTTGGGAGGCCTGTCTTACCTCGATGCGGACGAACCCGCGGGAGGCACCCGGCGTTGGAGAGATGGAAACAGTGATTTCCTCGGTGGATGCGTCGATGGGGGTGGTGGCCACCGCATCGGGGGTGAGCACCAGCTCCTGCCAGTTGCCGAGGGTTGTCGAGTACAGGATCTTGAAGCTGATGTCGTCCGCAGAGAGATTCCGGCGGAAGCGAAAGACCAGCTTTCCACCGGTGGTGTCGTAGCTTGCCTGTTGAAAGAGTGCCGGACCACCCGGTCCTACCGGATCGCTGTTACCGAAGTAATGGAGAAGGTTTTCCGCGCCGTCGCCGTTCGCATCACCGGCGGGCGAAGTGTCCGCTCCGTCCCAACTTACCGCCGCGCTCCATGATGCGTAGCTGCCCGCATTGGCATCGAGACCGCCGGGCGAGCCCTCCTGGATGAGAACATTATCGATGGCCGATGTTCCGCCCGATTGGTTTTCCTGAACGACCAGACGCCCGAGGTTCGGGACGGGGTTGGCGAAGGCGATGTCGGAGCCGCCTGCCGGCTGGACGCCATCGATCCAGAGCGCCCAGGTTTTCGCCTCGGTGTCGCTCTTGATGGTGTAGCGGTGGAACTGCAGGGGATCCACAGTTGCGGTCAGGGTCTGCCAGGCCGCGCCATTGCGGACGACGACCGCCCCTCCTTCGGCCAGGTAGAAGCAGGCGGCGGTCTCGGCATCAATTGCGGGTGGTGCGACCGACTCGCCGTAGGTCTGGAGCCTGGCCTCGAACTCCACCCAAACATTTCGGCGGTAGCGCTGCTCGATGAATTGGGTGACGGTGCTTTGGCCGGGAAGTTCCAGCCCCTGCGTGGTTCCGTTTCCACCCGTTGCGGATATCCGGGGGATCGCCGGGCCGGTCAGGGAGAGGAGACCCGGGCTGTTCGCGAGAATTCCCGTGGCTTGGCTTTCGAAATCCTCGGAGTAAGGAAGCGGCGTCATGTCGATGGAGGTAGGATCGCGGCCGAGACCGAGCTCGACGTCGTTGAAGACCCCGTCGCCGTCTTCATCTGAAATGGCGGTGATTTCCAGCCAGTTGAGGTTGAAGCGCTCGCCGGATGCGGTGCGGCGGAGGACGAGTTTGCCACCGTTGACCGCCGTCCCGAGCGTGAAGGGCTCCGAGCGCACGGTCTGCCAGTTTTGCCAGCCACCGGTGGGAGTGGCGGCGACGGTGGAGATGCTTATGCCACCGAGGAAGCACTCGATTCCCGCCGGGTTGCCGCGGGGAGTGGCGACGCGGGCAAGGAGCCGGTACTGGCCAGGCGGAAGGCTGACGGTGTAGGTAGTCCATTCGTTCGGCTCCATGCGGGAAAGGTGGAAACCGCCGCCGGCATCGGTGGTGGCTTCGAGATCGGTGTCATCGGTGCGATGGACGGATCCCGCGTTCCCGGGGGTGGTATCGCGGAAAGCCACGCCCTGGCCGCCGGAGTCATAGTTTTCCACCTCGATGCGGCCGGGAAGCGCGAGCGGCGTGCCGCCGTAGGGGGTGCTGGAGGAGACCGCGGCTCCCGCGAAGGGATCGCCCGATGGCGAAATCTGAGCCTCCGCAAACCGGGCATTGAGGAGGGCGTCCATTTCCGCGATTTTGGCGACGTTGGCCGCGGGAGCGCTGAAGGCGAGGTTGTCGAGTTCCTCGGGATCTGCCAGCACGTCGTAGAGCTCGATCTTGTTGGGATCCCCGTCGTAGCGTGTGTAGCGGTGGGTGGCGGTGCGGATGGAATAATCATCCGCTACCTGTGTGATGGCGGCCCGCCTCGGCACGGCAGTGGCATCCTGGAAAAGCTCGGCAAGACTGACCCCGGCAACGTCTGCGGGCGACCCGAAACCCGCCAGGTCTGCGAGAGTGCGGTAGATATCGATCATTTCCACCACGGCACCGACGCTCTGCCCCGAAGTGGCCATGCCGGGTGCGCGTATCACCATCGGGTTGCGGGCGGAGTTTTCGAACAGCGCGAGTTTCTGGTAGTGGTTGTGCTCGCCCATGTGGTAGCCGTGGTCGGAGACGAAGACCACGATGGTGTTCTCGCGGATGCTATCCGAGGTGTCGCCGTCGCCATTGGGATCGTCCACGGCGGCGAGCACGCGCCCAAGCTGGCTGTCCATGTAGGAAATCGTCGCGAGATAGGCATGGGTCGCATCACGCGCCAGGTTTTCGGGGAGATCCGTCTCGTAATCCCTCACGGTCAGCAGATCCACCGCACCGGAGGGCAGGGTGTTGAAATAGTCGGGCGGCACCGTGGGGATCACGATATCGGCGGGATCGTAGAGATCAAAGAACCGCTTCGGGGCGATGTAGGGCGTGTGGGGTTTGAAAAAGCCTACGGCGAGGAAGAACGGGGGTTTCCCCGATTCGGTGTATTGGCCGATCAGCTCCGTGGCCTTGGTGGCGACGAGGCCATCGGTATGGAGCAGCGGGTCGTTGCGATCCTGCCCGCCGTTTGTCAGACCATCGGAGCTGAGCCAGCTGAGGCGAGCGCCCGTACCGCCGTCGTCCTCAAGGTTCCAGGAGCGGTTTGCTCCGGTGCCCCGGAGCACCCGGATGTCGGTGAAATCCTTCTCGATTCCCCGGGGATTGAAGCGCACGTCCCATGAGGCGGCATCGTCATCCCCGTTGGTCCCAATTTCCGAGGGGTTGCCGTAATGGTAGATTTTCCCAATCCTGGCGCTGTTGTAGCCTCGGTTCATGAAGAACTGGGACATCGTCACGGCATTGGGCACGGTGTCTCGGAAATCCTGGTTATTGGCCAGGGTGCCGTTTTGCACGGGGTAGAGCCCCGTCATGAAGCAGGCGCGCGAAGGTCCGCAGACCGGGAGCTGATTGTAGGCGCGGGTGAAGTTCAGTCCCTCCGCGGCGAGGCTGTCGAGGTTGGGTGTTTTTGCCAATGGATGCCCGTATGTGCCCGCGTAGTTATTGAGATCGTCCGAGAAGATCAGCAGGACGTTTTTCTGCTCGGCCGCCGGTGCGGTCGCCACCAGGCCGGCGAGTAGGATCCACCGCTGCGATAGGGTTATCCAGCGGGTTTTGTAAGTTTGGTGGTTCATGAGGGCAAATCAATCTGTGAGGGTAACCGATCATCCGGGAATGACGCAAGGATTCTAGCGCCGGGAAGGCAAACAGCCTTTTCAGAATGCCGCCTGTAAGGGACAGGCAGACAGCATCCTGACGGCAAGTCCGACAAGTAATTAGCAGGACTCTACATTTTTCGCCACCTGTTTCAACCAACCAAGCTAATGGAGAGTCAGTTAAACCGGTCGCACGCCCGGATAACTCGTAAATCACCATTGCACGGAAGACATCCGGCCAGTAAAGTCTTGATTAGACGGGTCGCAACACCTCTCGGCTTACACGCTGACGGTTCGGAGCAATCCGGCCGGAAAACCAAGATCCATGCGAATATTCCTCTATCCAGCCGCCGCATTTGCGTTCGTCAATCCTGCTTTTGCCAATCCGGGATTTGAGAAACTCCTGCCGCCCTTCATCGAGAAAAACTGCATCGCGTGCCACGGCCCTGACAAACAGAAGGGGGATCTGCGGCTCGATACCCTGCCGCCGGATTTCAAAGACCCCTCCGTAGTCGAGAAGTGGGAGGAGGTGGTGGACTCCATCAGCAACCACGACATGCCTCCCGAGGACGAGCCGCAACCCTCCACGGAGGAAATCGTCGCTGTCGCATCCTTCCTGGAAACCCGCCTGGCCGAGGCGGAGATCGAGGAACGCTCCACCCGCGTCGTCCTCCGCAGGATGAACCGAGCCGAATACGACAACACGATCCGCGATCTCATCGGGGTGGACTTCGATCCCGCGGACTCATTTCCCGCCGACCCTCCCGCCGGAGGGTTCGACAACATCGGTTCCGCCCTTTCCATGTCTCCGATGCAGCTGGAGCTATATTACGATGCGGCGCGGGAAATTCTCGATCGCGCCCTGGTGGAAGGGCCGCAGCCAGAGTCCGTCAAGTGGCGCTTCGATCCGGAGGAGGGCAAGGGCTTCTCCACAGACAAATACCTCGTAGAGCGGGGCGAAAACAAGCGCGTGATCCTCAACGAAGGGGGAAATTCCGTCAAAGGCGATTTCACGATCATCCACCACGAGGCATGGAACACTGCGGTCAATCTCCGCAATTTCTCCGTGCCTGCCGCCGGGGAATACACAGTCCGCATCCGTGCGGCAACTTTCGTGCCATCCCGTGATGAAGTCGTGGAGGCCACAGGTAAGCTCCTCGCGGAGAAGCGCGACAAGGACATCGCCAAAAACCCGGGACGCAGAGAGCGTGCAGAAAAGGAATATGAGCGGCTGCTACGGCATTTCTCGAAAGACCCGATCTACGACTACGGCCCGGCGCGGATGAAGGTTACCAAGACCCTGGACGGAAGCCCCCACAACATCGCGGAGATTGATGTCCACGGCGGTATCAAACCGGCCATCTACGAGATTCCGACCCATTTCACCAGGGAGAATGCCGGGATAAGGGTAGAGAACTCCTACTACGTCCCGTCCATTCTGGAGAACTTCCGCTACATCGAGGAATCGGAATTTCCCCGCCCCGAGCTTGCCATCGACTACATAGAAATTGATGGCCCGGTTCATCCCGTCTGGCCCCCTGCCAGCCACAGTGGCATCCTGTTCGATTCCCCCAACAAGGACACCGATGAGAGGGCATACGCCCGTGAAGTTCTCACCCGCTTCATGACCCGTGCTTACCGCCGCCCCCTCCGCCCGGGTGAGCTGGAGGCCCGCATGTCCCTCTTTGAGAAACTCCGCCCGGAGAAGCCCTCCTTCGTTGAGGCGATCAAGGCCCCTCTCGCCGCGACCCTCGCCTCACCCAATTTCCTCTATCTCGTGGAGCCTGAGGCACCGGGGGCACCGGGTGAAGGTCCGCGTCCGCTCGCACCCTTCGAGATTGCCTCCCGCCTTTCCTATTTCCTCTGGTCGTCCATGCCGGATGACGATCTCTTTGCCCTCGCCTCATCAGGAAAAATCACTGAACCGGCAGTCATCCGGCAGCAGGTGGACCGCATGCTCGCGGATCCTCGCAGCAGGGCGTTCGTTAAAAATTTCGCAGGCCAGTGGCTGGGTCTTCGCAACGTAGGAGCAAACCCGCCCGTCCAAAGGCTCTACCCCGAGTATGATTACCACTTGGAGACATCCATTGTCCGCGAAACCGAGGGCTTCTTTGAGGAAATTCTCCGCAAGGATCTCGATACCAGGAATTTCATCCGATCGGACTTCGTCACGATCAATGAGCGCCTCGCCAGATTCTATGGAATTCCGGGCGTCCGAGGCGATGCGATCCGGAGCGTCCCCGTCCCGGAGAATTCCCGGCGCGGCGGACTCGTCACCCAGGCATCCGTCCACACCATCACTTCCAACGGCACCCGCACCTCCCCGGTTGTGCGCGGCACATGGGTCTTGAAAACCCTGCTCGGCACCGATCCCGGCCTGCCCGTCGCCAACGTCGGCGAGATCCAGCCGGACGTTCCCGGCATCGACAAGGCGACCGTCCGCCAGCGCCTCGCCATCCACCGCGAGGTCGCTTCCTGCGCCCGTTGCCATGACAAGATCGACCCCCTCGGCCTCGCCCTGGAGAATTTCGACGCCGCCGGCCGCTGGCGCGAGCGCGAGGGCCACGGCTTCAATGGACGTGTCCGGAGCTCCGATCCGGCCATTGATGCTTCCGCGAAAATGCCCGACGGAACGGAATTCGTGGGCGTGCAAGGTCTTCAGGAAGAGCTTCTGAAAAAGGACGGGCTGTTCCAGAATTCCCTCGCCACCCAGCTTGCCACCTACGCCCTCGGGCGGGAGCTGGGTTTTTCGGACAGACCCGCCATCCGCTCCTTTGTCGAAACGATGGGCGAAAATGGGAACTCACTCCGCTCCCTTATCGCAGCCATCGCCACCTCCGAGCTTTTCACCACGAAATAACACCATGAACATCAACATAAGCCAGCCCCTCTCACGCCGCACCGTCCTTCGTGGCATGGGCGTATCGATCTCACTGCCGCTGCTTGAGGCCATGATGCCCCGCACCCTTCACGCCGCGCCCTCCACCTACCGCCCCCTCTCCGCATCCGGCACCACCCCCACGCCCCGCTCCATTTTCTGCTACGTTTCCAACGGAGTGAACATCCTCGACTGGGTGCCGGAAGCCAAAGGCAAGGGCTACACCCCGTCACCCACCCTCAAAGCCCTCGGCGACCACCACCAGGATTTCAGCGTTCTTAGCGGCCTCGGCCACCCGAATGCCACCGGCGGCCACAGCGGGGCGGACACCTGGCTCACCGGCGCCGATCTCCGCTCCATCCCGGGAAAAGATTACTCCAACAGCCAGTCCATCGATCAGCTCATCGCCTCGAAAATCGGCAACCAAACCCGCTTCCCGTCCATTGAGATCAGCGACCTTTCCGGCACCGGCCCCGCCCTCCACAGCCATACCCTCGCCTTCGACCGCAACGGCACCCCGCTTCCCGCGGAAAACAGTCCGCAGCGCCTTTTCGACCGGCTTTTCGTCGCGGACGATGCCTCCTCCCGTGAGGAAACCCTCCGCCGCTACGCGGAAAAACGAAGTATCCTGGACAACATCCTTTCCGAGGCGAAGTCCCTGGAGAAAAAACTCGGCGGCGCGGACAAGGCGAAGCTCGACGAATACCTCTCCTCTGTCCGCGAAACCGAACTCCGCGTCCAGCGCCAGATC
This sequence comes from uncultured Verrucomicrobiae bacterium, assembly GCA_963793435.1. Lineage (GTDB taxonomy): Bacteria > Verrucomicrobiota > Verrucomicrobiia > Verrucomicrobiales > Akkermansiaceae > Luteolibacter. The sequence goes on from CAWCAA010000002.1 coordinate 16,429, forward strand.
GAGTGGGTGGACATCCCGAAGCCCAAGGTGGATTCCAAGGGTCTCCAGCTCAACAGCAAGCCCAGGGACGCCCACGACAGACCCATGTGGCTGGATGTCATGCTGGAGATCAGCTACCTCGCTTTCGTCACGGACGCCACCCGCGTCATCACCTTCCAATGGGCGCGCGAAGCCGGCGGGCACGGCCCCGGCGGCGAAAATCATCACGAGCTTTCTCACCACGGCGGGGATGCGGACATGCTCAAGCGCCTTGCAAAAGTGGACAGGGACTACCTTGGAAAACTCCGGCGCTTCCTCACCTTCCTGAAAACCACCGAGGAAGGCGGCCGCCCGATGCTGGATCACACCATGGTTCTCTACGGCTCCGGCATGAACAGCGGGGAAAAAGGCGCCCACTCCCCGAAAAACCTACCCCTCCTCCTGGCTGGCGGCGGAGCCTACGGCCTCAAGCACGGGCAGCACATCGCTCACAAGCCGGGAGACAACCCGCCCCTGTCCAACGTCCTCCTCTCCGTAGCACAGAAAATGGGCGTCGATGCCCCGGCCTTCTCAGACTCCACCGGGGAATTTTCCGAGATTCTCTAAGAAAGGGGCAAAACATTCCAACGAATGGACGGTTTGCGAAAGGTTTTAGTGGTTCAACATGGGAGCCATCTACCGTCCTAGGGAGTAACGAACCGGACGAAAAACCTGTAATCAGCCGCATCACGACGGATTTTCAGCCTCACGTCTTCAACTGAGCCATCGCCATTCGGGTCAGGAGCGAGAATTTCTTCCATCATTTGCGTCCCGTCCAGAAACAGGCGCTCCCAAGTCTTCAGATCGTCACTAACCATCATCTTCATGGTCGGAGCCGTGGGACGTCTCCGGTATTCCAGCACGTAATAGTCTATGCCCTGCTCTGTGACCACTTTCTGACTGGAGAACAATTGCGCGCCAGGCGACACACCATCCCGGCCAAGGCGAAACTCAGTCTCGTTTGTCAAACCATTGGAATTGGCGTCGCCCTCCGGGCTACTGTCCAGCCCGCTCCAATTGATGGCATCCGCCCACTCGCTGTAGGTGGGGGTTGGCGGCATTGAGGTGTTATATAGCTGAGCCACTTCACCGGGTGACAACGCTTTTCGGTAGATGCGAAACTCGTCCATATCGCCTCCCCACCGGAAAGGCGCGCCGATACGCAGCCGCTCGTCATTGGTGCCGCTCCCTGAAGTTCCCTCGGCAAACTCGGTTCCATCATCGTAAAAGATTCGGAATTTCCACTCCTCGTCGGTGTGATCGTAGAAATTCACGATTGTAATCAGGTGCCAGTCACCATCATTGATGGGAACGCTGTCATTGGTTTCAAGCTCCAGGCTGGCGTCGCCGACATAGGCTTGGATTTCGGTTTCCGAGGTAAGCCAAACCTGTAGATGCCGGATGGTGGGATTCGAGGATATCTTGCTGAAAACGCCTCTGAAAGTATCAGTTGAAGTCGTCCGAACCCAGGTGCTGATGGAGAAGGGTTCCGCGGTGGGATCAAAGTTGAGATCATCTCCATCGACAGGATAGAAAGAGGCGAAATTATTGCCCGAGGAGCCAGGGCCGTAGGCACCTCCTTGTTTTCCATCAGCCACCCAAATGGCGTTGGCCGCAGCGGTAGTATGGTCGTTTCCGCTGGGAGAAAGGTCGTTGATGGTCGTCCCGCTGCCTTCGTCAAGTCGGTAGTGTAGAATGAGAGCTTCGCCTGCGGTGAGCTCAAAAACACGGACGGCGATCTTGGACGAGGCATTGGAGGTGCTGCCAAAAGGGTTGGAAATTTCCACATGGTAATCACCCGAATCGCTTGCCTCGGCTGCCAGCAGGGTCAGCTCAATCACAGGGGAGTCCGTGCTGGTGACGGTGCCAGCGTTACCCACCGGCGTGCCGTCCCTGAACCACTGGTAGGCCATGGGAAAACCGCCTTCGACCTCGACCGAAATGTCCAGGCTTTGATCCACTTCGCCCTCGAGTGCGTCGGACGAATGGACAATTGTAGGAGGAGTGTTTGGCTCCAGCACCTCGACCATGATGATTCCCTTGGTCGTGCTAACCCCGTCAAATACGCTGAAGGTAAAGCTATCCGTGCCATAGAACCCGGCGTCAGGCGTATATACAGCCTGGGCACCCTCGGCGCGTACGATACCGTTTTCCCCCTGGGAACCCATGGAGATGGTAAGTTCATCACCTGCGTCGGGATCGGTACCGCCCAAGGTTACATTTAGGGGCACGCCTGCACTGGTGCTTAGGTTCTGGTTGGTGGCTGTCGGCGGATTATTGCCTGCCTGGGTCAAAGCGCCCTGGCTAAGGTTCACGAACGAGCCCGCGTTCACATCTTCGAGCCTTTGCGCCCGGATCATGTAGAACGCGTTGTTCACGGGTGAGTCGTCCACAAAAGTTGTCCCGGCGACCAGAGAGTCCGGATTGATTTCCGTGTATGGGCCAGGCGGTCCACGCTGCGGTAAACGCGGTAACCGTCCACATTATCAGCCGGCGAGGCAGTCCAGCTCAGGTTCACCTCACCGGTGCCGGCAACAACTGTCAGATTTGCGGGAGGTTCCGGAACAAATGCCCGGAGGGTGGGGTCGCCCATAAGATTTATCCACACTGCATTCCGGTACTGGTTGCTATAATCGTCGTGTTCCGTGTAGTCGAGTATGATCGCATCGTTATATCCATTGTTCGCCACCCGGAAATGACTGTAGCCGATGGGTCTGCCCATGGCCATATGATGGATATACCAGTTGGGCCGCACTCCCCAACCGCATGTCAGCACATACCATGGCTGGGCAAGCATCGCTCGCATCGCGTTATTGTTTTGGTGCCATTTCTGTTTGTGGCTGCCGAAATTGATGCTGAAAACCGATTTAATGTCATACCGGTCGTAATTTGATCCGTTATAATCGCTGAAATCTATTCCCCAAAGCGCAGGTGATTCGGAGCCGCCGGTGAGGTGCTCGCTCTTTGTGGTATTTCCCAAGCCGCTGATGTTCACTGAACCGTAGCGTTCCGCCGGGCTGCGATCGAATGACAGGTTATCCCAGTAAGACCGGGTCGGGTGGGTGTAGAGCACCTGTCGGTAAGCGTGGTGCTTGGCCAGATAGTTGCGGGTCAGTTCCACTTCGTCCTGAGGAAAACCGCCCATCCCGGCCAAATCCACGCGGCCAACCCACATCTCTATCCGGTTGGCGGCATTGCGGGAATAAATGGACATGCCAGGCACGTTTGAAGGAACATGGGAGTTATCGTATTTGCCGTCGCCTGCGGGGTTTCCACTGGTGTCCCGGTTGACCGTGTCGGTCCAGTAGCCATCCACGTCGGCATAGAAAAGATCGGTCGCGTGGGGAACCCTGTCGTGGCCATCGGGTGCATCCCATCCGCTCAATACGTAAGGAACCCGGCCCACCAATAGCAAAGCGTGCTGCACGGTGGGGTTCTTCGCGTATTCCGCCTGCACCCAAGCGCGCAGAGCCTCGGCCTTGCCGCTATTCACATTATCGTGGCGTGGAACATCGTGGCGCACAACCGTCCAGCCATCCCCCACCAGATCCATTTCGAGCCGCTGCAGTTCGCCGTTCAGGGAAGGGGTGAGGGTTTCAGCTACCACCAGCAACGCAATGCCAGGGGAATTCTGAAAAGCCAGGGGAGCCTCGACTCCGGTTGCCCAATATCCACCTGCTTCATCAATGGAGTCCCCTGCCATATGGCGGCGGGCGCGATAGACTTGGTATTCATAGGCAAAGCCAGCCTCAGTTGTGTTGTCGATATATGTCGAGGTGACCCCAGGGACGGTTGCAAGGATCTGCCATGTGTCAGCGCCCACGGCACCCAACTGGCGACGGGAGATTTCAACGGGATCAGGGCCATTCGGCTCGTTCTGCCACCATTCCAGGCTCACACTCGTGCCATCGGGGGCGATCGAACCCTCAACACGAAGACCACGCTCGTCAGCAGCTTCGAGGTCATTGAAACTGAAGGAAGCTAGGAGAAACAGCAGAACTTTGAAGACTGAGACAGTCTTCCTGTTGGAGCGGAAATGGGTTTTCACAATAATTGGATATATAGACTTTGATTTGGACGGAACCATTGAAATCGCAAGAGTTAGCTTGGAGACCTTCGCATCATTTCAAATGGTTTGGTGAGAGCCAGTTGTGTATCGTTATACTCTCGCTGCGTGCCGCCAATTTTTTCCCCACGGATCAACTGTTGTGGCCTTTCCTCTTCGGGAGGGCGCGTCTCGACTTTTTCCGGCGGCATTTCACCGGATTCGACCCGATGGAAGACCTGTTTCCATTTCGCAATCGTGACGGGAGCAGAAAGTTCCAAGTCGATTTTGTCAAAGCCCAGGCCGCGCATTTCCTTCCCGTCGGCGTGGCTGTCGTAGCAACGGAACTCCTGGAAGAGTTCCATCTTGCCTGAAATCTCTTTGGCTGCACCCAACTGCGTGAATGGAAGGACGAGAAATGGAAACATTGGTTTCAAGGGACGATGCGATGATTCTTATGAACGGTGATGCGTTTCTGGAGACTGGTCTAACCGCCTTGGTGAGATTTCACCCTGCGATCCCGTTTGTCAAAGAATTTCAGAAACCTCCGACTGATTCGCCTATTCGTTTTTTGCTTACGGGAGAGGCACCTGGACGGGATTCATCAGGTAGCCGATCAAGTCCCGGGTCTGCTCCGGAGTGAGGCTGTCGATGAGACCTTCGGGCATGATGGAATTCGGGAGCTCCAGTTTGTTTGCGATCTCGGATTTCTCGATGGTGGTTTCCTCGGTGAAGGAACGGACGGTGATGGTGCGGTCGGTGGATGCGGCGGTGACCCCGCTGACGGCGCGGCCGTCCTTGAGGGTGAAAACGGTCATGCGGTATTCGTTCGGCACGACGGCACTGGGAGCGACGATATTTTCCAGCAGATAGCCGAGATCGGCGCGGCCGGAGCCGGTGAGATCTGGGCCGAGCTTGCCACCTTCTCCGTAGAGCATGTGGCAGGCGGAGCAGAGGCCGGCATAAAGTGCCCGGCCATTCGACAAATCCGCTCCGGTAAGATTTTCCGGTGTGAGGGCGGTATGGAGTTCCTTAATCCGCTTTTCCTTGGCTTCGTCGGATTTCGCGACTTCCCCCCATGTTTCCCTGAGCCGGTTGCTGAGAGTTTCGTCATCGAAACTGAGGATCTGGCGGGCGTGAAAAGGGGTGAGATCGGTTCGTGGGATTTGGCCGTTTTCAATTCCTTTGAGGAGTGATTTCGACCAGGCGGGGCGTGAAACCAGGACGTCGATTACAGCCGGGCGCTCCGCGGGCCAGAAGGACTTGTAGATTTCGGCGAGTTTCACGCCGATCTCCGGATCATCGAAGAGGCCAAGCCCGCGCACGGCGTTCCGATTCAGGTGCCGTGTCCCAAGGAGCTTTTCGCAAATGGTGCGAAGATCGTCCGGGCGTGCGTCGATAAGGGTTTTGAGAGCGGTTTCACGGGAAGCTAGATCCGCCGTTTCATCGAAAACCGTTTCTTTGAGGGAATCCAGGGCGCGACCGTCTCCAAAGAGGGCACTGAGCTCCCTGCCGAGCGTCGCAGTCAATTCGGATTTCTCAAACGCGGCGGAAGCGACGGCCCAGTTCGCGGGGATGGGAGCCTTGCGCCAGCCTTTGAATCCGTCGGAAAGGCCGTTGAGAATGTGCGGAGCGAGCGCGGGTTTCGCAACGGCGAGATCGACCAGCGAGGCGACGGGGTTCGGTCTTGCTTCGATGTTTCCGGCAAGGGCGCGGGAAATGAATTTCACAAGATCCGGCCATGTCGTGGCTTCGGCAACTTTGACGAGCGATGCGGGATCGGACTCGGCAAGAGAAGAGATCCCATACCAGACCATGCCGGGAAGATTGTGATCGGAGGCATCCTCTTCGCGCGAACCGAGGGCGGAAGCAAGAATGGCACGATCAGCCAGCGGAAGGCGCTGAAGGGTGGAGGAAAGGGAAAGCCGGACGAGTCCGGAAGGATCCGTTTTCGCGAGATCGGAAAATTTGTCTAACAGTTCGGCGTCATGCGGGGGGGTAAGATGCGCGACGGGGCCAAGAACGCTATCGATAGGCCACGTATCCGTGAGTAGCTGGATGGCGTTGACGCGAATGTTCTCATCCGGATCCGCGAGGAGGGAAATAAGAATTGCACCATCCGCTCCACCGAGTTCGTGAAGTGCCCAAAGGGCGCGTAGGCGGAATTTCGTTTCGTCCTTGGAATCCAGGATGGAGCGGGCGGCGGAGACGAGTTCGGGGGATGGAGTGAGGCTGTTCCGCATTTGCCGCTCGAACCAAACGTTGGGATGTTTGATGAGGCGGGCGAGGGCGGCGGCATCGATGCTTTCGAGATCGGAGAAGTCCGGCTTTTTCGGCTCGCCGTAGGTAAACTTGTAGATGCGTCCGCTGGTGCGGTGGACGCCGGTGTGGTCGTGGCATTCGCCGGTATCGCTCCAATCGAGGGCGTAGAGCGCGCCATCGGGTCCAGTGTTGATTTCCAGTCCGCGAAACCACGGATCACCGGAGATGAGGACGTCGGGTTCGTGTTTTCCGACGAAGCCGCTGCCCTCCCGCTCGAGCCGCTCCATGTTCGCGCGGCGGCCGTGCTGGTTCCAGGTGAGGAGTTTCCCGTCCCAGGAATCCGGCAATGCGCCGCCCTGGTAAACGCACATGCCGATGTGGGCATGGCCGCCACCGAATTTGTTCGCCGCGCCTTCGCGGGAATCCATCCAGCTTCCGGTGCGGTCGAAGTGCCAGTGATCCGCGTGCATGGCGAGGGGGACATAGACTTTTTTGTTCGGGGAGGGGGCGAATGGCCGCTCGAGATGCGCTCCGGGAATGAGATGCCAGAGGTGGCCGTTGACCGTGTTGATGAAAAAGGCCTGTCCGTTTTCATCCCAATCGTGGCCCCATGGATTTGTCGCGCCATGGGTGAGGACTTCGAAAACTTTCCGCTCCGGATGGTAACGCCAGATCCCACCTTCGAGAGGGATTCGGTTCTCATCCGCAGTGCCGGGTGCGCCGACCAATCCCGGGCAGGATCCGCCAACGCGCCCGTAGAGCCAGCCGTCCGGCCCCCAGCGCAGGCCGTTTGCGAAATTGTGGTAGTTGCTTTCCGCGACGGTGAACCCGTCTAACAGAACTTCAGGTTCCGAATCCGGGATGTCGTCCCCGTCGCGATCAGGGATGAAAAGGAGTTGCGGGGGGCACATCGCCCACACGCCACCGCGGCCGGTCTCGACGCTGGTGAGCACGCTGAGTTTGTCGGAAAAGACTTTGCGGGAATCCGCTTTCCCGTCGCCGTCCGAGTCCTCGAAGATCAGGATGCGGTCGCGGAGTGCGAGATCGAGGCGCTTGCCTTTTTCCGCGTAGGTGAAGTTTTCCGCGACCCACATGCGGCCGCGTTTGTCCCATGCCATGGCGATGGGATTTTGTACCTCCGGCTCTGCTGCGAATATCGTGGCGCTGAAGCCTTCGGGAAGTTGGAAGGAAGCGAGTGCTTCCTGCGGAGAAGGCGGGGCGGCGTTCTTGTCCGGCTCGCTGTTGTAGATTTCAGGGAACGAATTTTCCTGCGCCGGTGCGGTGGCTAGCAGGGTAAGGAAGGCGAGGGATGTGGGTATGGGCTTCATGGGGAAATGGGTGAGCGGGCTAGTTCGAGACCGCCCCAGGTTCCAGCTTTATCACCTAGGGCGGAAGGCTCAATACGGATATCTACGGCGGAGAACATGCCCACCCTTTCGTTTACGGTTTCGCGGACCGTGTCAAAAAGCAAGGGGCCGATCCGAGCGACGCCACCACCAAGGACAACCAGCTCCGGATGCAGGGCGGTGATGATATTCGCGACGCCAATGCCAACATGACGCGCTGCCTCGACGATCACTTCGCGAACCGCTTCGTCCCCGTCCGCCGCTGCGGCAGCCATTTCGGCGGGAGAAAGCAGGTTCAGGTCTCCGCCGATGCGTTCGCGCAGAACCGGGGCGCGTCCGGACTTTACGAGCCACGCACCTTTTCCGATCAGAGCCGGGCCGCTGGCGAGAGTTTCAAGGCAGCCACGGTTTCCACAGCCGCAGAGCGGACCATCGGGTAAAATCGTCTGGTGGCCCAGCTCACCCGCCGCACCGAACGGGCCGAGGCGGAGCTTTCCATCAATCGCAATCCCTCCGCCGACTCCCGTGCCGAGGGTGAAGAACACGAAGCCTTTCACCCCGTTTTTCCCGGCTCCGAAAGTCAGCTCGCCGAGGGTGGCCATGCGGGCGTCGTTGAGTAGCGAAACGGGGCAGCGGAGTCGGTCGGAAAGCGGGGCGCTCACATCAACTCCTCGCCATTGGGTGGGGAGATTTGGGAGAAACAAAGTCCGCCCGGCAGCGACGTCCGCGAGGCCGGGGACGCCTAGGCCGAGGCCGATGGGTGAGAATCTGTGTTCCGCGCAGATTGCTTCGACCGCATCGCCGATTCTTGAAATGACGCCCTGGGAGCCGAGGTGGGACTCCGTGGGGATACTGGTTTCGCCGAGCAGGTTCATCGCCTCGTCCGCGAGGGCGCAGGCGATGTTCGTTCCGCCGAGATCGACGCTGACGTAGGCTTTTTTCATTTCAGAATTTTTTTAACCGCAGATGGACGGGATGAACGCAGATGAAGAGGATGGGATTTTGAAACTGATCTCAGAAAGCAGGTCGAACTGGATCTCTTTTATCTGCGTTGATCCTGTTCATCTGCGGTTGAAATCTCTTCCGATATGAAATTCCGTAAAAAACGGGCGCTTTGGCGGAGCGCGCTTTCGCGGCCTTCGAGCGTTCCTTCGTATGGCCTGTCCTCCACTTCGATGCAGACCGGGCCGGTGTAGCCCACGTCGGTGAGCGTGCCGAAAAACGAACTCCAGTTGATATCGCCAAGGCCGGGCAGCTTCGGCGTGTGGAACTCCAATGGCGTGGCGAGAACCCCGACATCGTTGAGCGCATCGCGATCCACCATCGCGTCCTTCGCGTGGACATGGAAAAGCTTCGGGGCGAACTCTTTCAACGGCTTCACGTAGTCCATCTGCATCCAGAGCAGGTGGGAGGGATCGTAGTTCAGGCCGAAGCTATCGGAGGAAATATCGGAAAACATCCTCCGCCAGATCGCCGGGCTGATGGCGAGGTTCTTTCCGCTCGGCCATTCGTCGGCGGAGAAAAACATCGGGCAGTTTTCAATTCCGATGCGGACTCCGTTGTCTTCCGCCAGCTTCACCAAAGGCTTCCAAACCTCGAGAAAGCGCGGCCAATTCTCATCGATGGATTTCTTCGGATCGCGGCCTGCGAAAGAGGTGACCGTATCGACGCCGAGCTTGGGTGCCGCTTTGATGATTTTCGCAAAATGGTCGATGTACACCTGCGCTTCCGAGCGATCCTCGCAAAGCATGTTCGGGTAGTAGCAGAGCGAGCTTACGCCGATGCCACTGGCGGCGATCTTCGCTTTCGTTTCCTCCGCGAGGCTGTCCGTCAATCCGCCGATATCGATGTGGGTGATCCCCGCATAGCGGCGCTCCGCTTTTCCGACAGGCCAGCAACCGACCTCGAGGCAGGAAAAATTTTCCTTAGCGGCGAAGTCGAGGACGTAGTCGAACGACTGGTCGGCGAGAATGGCTGTTACGAATCCTAGTTTCATGGGGTTTTGTTAGATCCTGTTAGATGTTTACCCAGCGCCCTTCCCTGGCGCTCGTGAGGACGGCATCGCAGACCTGGATCTCGCGGTGGCCGTCTTCGAAGGTGGCGAATTCCGGGGTTCCTTCGGCACCGGCGATCTGGTCGTAAAAGGCGCGGAAGCACATTTTAAAAGTATCGGGAAAGCCCTCTGCGTGGCCGCCGGGATAGTCTGTGAAATGACGGGCGGTGGCGGAATTGAGGCCGGGGTCTTTGAAGAGGATCTCGTTGGCCTTGTCGCGGTAGCCGCGCCAGATCTTGTTCGGCTCCTCGCTGTTGAATTCGATGGCGCCTCCGGAACCGGCGATTTCATATCGCAGGCAGTTTTTCCGACCCGGTGTCGTCTGGGAAACGAACATCACGCCGCGTGCTCCGCCATCGAGACGGAGTATGAGCGAGGCGATGTCATCGGTGGTGATTTCCACGGGATCGGTGTCTTCCGCGCTGGCGAGTTTCCCGGAGTAGGTTTCCACCTCGCCTTTCGGGCGGCGCCGGATGGGGTGGACGACATGGGTATCCGCGAATACTGCTTCGACCTTCTGGCCGGTGATGTTCTGGACGAGATCGATCCAGTGGGTGCCGATGTCCGCCACGGCGCGGAGTTCGCCCTGTTCCTCTGCGAGCACGCGCCAGTTGTAATCGGTCTCGTATAGAAGCCAGTCCTGCTGGTAGCTGCCGAAAACGCTGTGGATTTTCCCAAGCTCACCGGCGGCGACGCGGTGTTTAGCTTCGATGTTGATCGGGTAGAAACGGAGGTTGTAGTTCACGCCGCAGACGAGACCGGTTTCCTTCGCGAGGCGGACGAGTTCAGCGGATTCCTCCGTGGTCATCGCCAGAGGCTTCTCGCACATCACATGCTTTCCGGCTTTGAGGGCATCGACGGTCTGCTGGAAATGGAGACGGTTCGGGGTGGTGATGTGGACGGCTTCGATTTCTTCATCGGCGATGAGTTCTTCCCATGAGGCGTAGGCTTTGCGAAGTTCCAGCTTCTCGGCGGCGGCCTTTGACTTTTCCGGGGACGAGCCCTGGATACCGACGAGTTCCACTCCTCGTACGCGCTTCAAAGCCTCCGCATGGACGCTTCCCATAAATCCTGTTCCAGTGATGGCTGTTTTCATTTTCCTAAAAGACGTTCCGTGTTTCCGGCAAACCCTACCGCCGCGAAGCCCCCCCCGACAACCCCTTCCGCCACATTTGCGAGGTTCGGAGCGGTTTTCAAAACATCCGGGGAGGTCACGAAATCCACGGCTCGGTCTTTCGGTTTGTAACCGAGGCGGGTGGCGTTCGAGTTATCGAAAAACGGTTCTTCCACATCCGAGACGCCGTAAACGATCTCATGTTCGAGGTTTTCCGTGGTCAGGCCGATGCCGACGAGTTGCGCGAGATCGCGGGGGCTGATCCAGGTGTGCAAGCGGCGCTCGAACTCCACTTCCGTGCCGACGTATCCGATGCGGATCGAGAGGATGTTGATGCCGTATTTGTCCACGAAAAACGAAGCCGCGGATTCCCCGAAGGCCTTGCTGACGGCATACTCGCTGTCCGGGCGGTGGGGGGTTTTTTCATCGATGGGTTCGCCCCGGCGGATGAAGCCGACCGCGTGGTGGCTGCTCGCATAGACCACGTTGGTGATCCCGTTCCTGCAGGCGGCGGTGAACACGTTGTGGGTTCCGATGTAGTTCGGGCCGATGATTTCCTCAAAGGTGTAAGCCGCGCCGACCATGCCGCCGAGGTGGAGGATGCCGTCGCATTTCGAGGCGAGTCCGTTGACGAAATCAAAATCTGCGAGGTCGCCCTGCTCGAAGGATTCGTTCTCCGCGAGATTGGCGACGGGTTCGATATCGGTCAGGAGCACGTGCGAGTATTGCGCCGCGAGGTGCGGGCGTATCATCGTGCCAACCAAACCGGCGGCGCCTGTTACGAGAAGCTTCATAGGAATTTCGAGGCAAACCCGGCACCACCGAGCGTCCTGATACGCTCTATAACATGCGGGACGTATGCATGCGAAACGAAAGTCTGGCAGCCGTTGTCCATGGCCGTGCCTTTGAAGCTCGCGTGGGTTTTTTCCAATTCGTCACCGTGCTGCATGAAGTAGGAGCGGGCGGCGGCGGAGCGGATGAGGAGGGATTGAGAAGACCAGTTGACCTTGGTGACGCCGGCGACGACCGCCTCCATGAGCTGGTCGTTGCTGAGGCCGGAAGAGCCGTGGAGGGCGATGCCGATGGGGCGTCCGGCAATGTCCGATGCTAGCTTGCGGTGATCGCTCACGGCGGCTGCGCTAAACGACGCGGGGTCACTGGCGAGGCCGTGCTGTGTTCCAACCCCCGGTGCCCACAATGCGAGGTAGCCGGGATTTGCTTTCTCCACGCTTCCGAAAAGAAGACGGGCTTCATCCATGGAGGTCACGCCGTCATCGACGCCGGCTTCCATTTCAAGGGTGGCATCAAGATCGTGCTCCTCCGCGTAAGCACAGAGTCTTGCGATGGTGGCGATGTTCTCCTCCGCGCTCATGTCCGACGAATCCAGGGAAATACTAGAAGCGTAGGACTTCATCGCATGGGAGAGGATTTCAAAAGTCCGGGTACCCTTGATGTGGTCGGTGTGATAGATCACGGGGACGTTCTTGAAACGCTCGCAGTTTGCCAGTGCCTCAAGGTCGGCAAGGTAGCGATCCATTCCGAGGAGCGGATCCCCTACGCCGAAGCTGTGGCCGGTGAGCTGCCAGAGACTGGTCTCGATGATGATGGGCGCATCGCATTGTTCGGCTGCGACGAGGCAGTCGGTGATCGCTGCGGAGCTGTCCGCATTGACCGCGAGGATGGCGTAGTTGTTGAGGTTCGCGTGCTCGTAGAGGGCACGGGTTTGTTCGGGATTCAGGAGCATGTCTGGGAAGGTTTATTCTGCTGTTGCGAGCGGCGGGGTGTAGATGCGCAGCGCGGTGATGGCGGGGATTTTATCGGAAGTGAGAGTGAGAGTGTGTTCGGTATTGGAAAGGCCTTGGGAGAGTGTGACTATGGTTTCCCGGGTTGGATCGCCATCGGGTTTGGCGGTGAATTTTTCCCGGGATTGCGGGATCACCTGAAAACTGATTTTCGCGTCATCCGGCAACCTCTTCTCATACACCTTGCGGCAGAAGGCGAGGTTCCAGTCATCGGGCTCAATGACGATGCGGCCGGATTTCGAGGTGAAGGTTTCCGTGGCGGAGCCTTCGCCGTCCTCGCCGGTGACGGAGCCTTTGAGGGAGAATCGGAACTCGGAGTACTCGTCGTTCGACTCGAGTATCGTCAGGGGCCAGGTCTCAGGGATAAGGGGGGTGGTTCCGCGTTGTGCCCGAAGAAGACACGGCCAGTTGGTGCCGTTGTAACCGGTGGATTTCGTGAAAGCAAAAGTGGCCGGGGTGGAGCCGTCAATGGCGACTTCGGCTTCCGACACCTCGCCCTCATCGGCCAGAATCGCGTCAATTCGGTTGCCGGTGAAGGTGTGGGTGAGTTTGCCGTTTTTCCAATCTTCGGCACTGATAGGGACGGTGGTGACCCGTTCGTCGGGGGTCGCCAGATCCGGCCTGTGGTGGAGGTAGGAATCGACGATCTCGGCCATGAGGAAGTTGCCGTGGTCGTTGAGGTGGACATTGTCCTTGAGGAGGACGGAGGGCTCGAGTTTGTGCTCGCGGAGGTAGTCTTTCCAAAGGTTCCGCTGGTCGGCTAACTCGATGCCGAGGTCTTTCGCTAGGCCGGGAAGGAAGACGTAATTGAACCAGGGCACCCAGGATGAAATCTGCAGTTTGGAAGGATCGGTTTCTTCGTCGAGGGTGTGGTTGGCGTTGAGATGGTCGGTTTGGAGGAGGATATCCGCAGTGGTTCGCTCGCGGACGCGGCGGATGATCTGTTCGTATTTGGTGTGGTCGCCATAGACATGGAAGATGAGGAGATCCGGGTAGAACGGGTAGAGATCCGCTTCAGCCGTTTTGATGAGAATTTGCGAAGAGTGCCCGCCGATCGCTCGGTTTTCGATCTGGAGATCGGCATGCGGGAAACGCTCACGGAGGTTCGCGGCTACCTTTTTCGACCAGTCCTGCTCGGTAATGGACTGGCCGTAAAAAAGAACGCGGACGGTATTCTTATGCTCGGGTGTGCTGCTGGCCATGAGGCCAAGGCTTCGCTGAAGGTTCGCGCCGTAGGTTTCTACGGGACCGAGGTTTCCGGGTGGAGGAAAGTCCTGTGCCGGGGCGGTAGCGGCGAGCAGGATGCTGAGAAAGGCGATGGGTTTCATTTATGGTTCGATGCAGACTTTGATGGGCCTCGCCGGATTCCATGAGGGGGAACGCTTCGGTGATGCGCTCCAGCGGGAGGTGGTGGGTGATGATTTTGTCAGCCGGGAAACGGCCGCTGTGGAGCAGGGCGAAGGCGGCTTGGAAATCGCTTTTCTTTTCCGAGTAGCTGCCGCTGACGACCAGCTCCTTGTAATGGATCTGGTTTACATCGAGGGGAGCGATGGGATTCGATTTCGGAAGACCGGCAAAGAAATTCACGCGGGCGGCTTTGCCGGCGATATCGAGTGCGTCGTTTTGCGCGGCTGCGGCACTCACGGCGGCGATGACGACATCGGCTCCGAAACCGTCGGTCATTTCCCGGACGAGATCGCGGTGCGAGCCATCGCTTTTTACGAGGACGGTGCCATCGATATCGAACCCTGCGGCCATGTCCAGGCGGGTCTGGTTGTTGTCCAGCACGATGACTTTTTGCGCACCCTGCAGGCGTGCGAGGCGGGCGTGCATGATGCCGATTGGGCCGGCTCCGATCACGGCCACCGTGTCCTTCAGGCCGATCCCGAGGCGGGAATGAGCGTTTATGCAGCAGCCAAGCGGCTCGGCGAGCGACATCTGGTCGTTAGGGATATCAGAGGTGACTTTGAAAAGGTTCCCGTTTCTAACAGCCAGGGCGGGGACTTTCATCAACGGCGCGAAGGCTCCGTCGTGATGGTAGCTCATGGTCGTGCGGCTGGTGGAAAGGTTTTCACGACCCATTTCCACATAGCGGTCCGTGCCATCGACGATGACGATATACATCACCACCCGGTCGCCGACGGAGACGTTCGCATCGGGAGCGGAGGACTCGACGACAGTCGCGCAAAACTCATGTCCGAGGATGCGCGGAGGGGCGATCTTTTTATCCCCGTGGCGATAAGTCCGGAGGTCGGTTCCGCAAACGGAACAGGCGTGGATTTTCAAAAGGATTTCGCCGTCCGATAGAGTCGGATCCGCGACGTTCTGGAGCTCGATCTGTTCTTTGCCTAGATAAACTGCTGCTTGCATATGAATGATGGGTTCAAGACATCCAGTTCTGCGAGGCGGAGGCCGACCACTTTTGGGTGACCTTTTTCTCTTTTGTCCAAAAACGGATTCCGTCGGCTCCGGTGATGTCACCGATGCCGTATTTTGAAGTGTTCCAGCCACCGAATGCGAAAGGTTCGCGAGGGACGGGGACGCCGATGTTGATTCCTATCATTCCGGCACTGGCTTTGTCTTCGAAGTAACGGGCGGTGGCTCCGCTGGAGGTGTAGATGGCGGCAGCGTTACCGTATGGGTTCGCGTTTTCGATGGCGATCGCCTCGTCGAGGGTATCGACATGGAGGACGGTGAGGACGGGGCCGAAAATCTCGTCGCAGGCGCATTCGTTGCCGATGTCGAGGCCGTCGATGATGGTCGGGCCGACGTAGTAACCGTTCGGCTTGCCTTCCACCGAGGCATTGCGTCCATCGACGGTGATTTTCGCACCGGCGGCTTCGGCACGGGTGATGTATCCTTCGATCCGCTCTTTCGCGGTCTTGCTGATGATGGCTCCGATGTTTTCGCCGGGAATGCCTGTTCTCATTTCCGCCTCGATGGCGGCCATGACGTTGGAACAATCACCGACGGTGATAAGAACGCTGGCCGCCATGCAGCGCTGACCCGCGCATCCGGTGGCGGAGGACGCGACGTTCTTCGCAGTGATTTCCGGATCGGCATCCGGGACGACGACGAGGTGGTTTTTCGCGCCGCCAAGGCTGAGCATGCGCTTTCCGGCGAGGATGCCGCGCTCGTAAACGATTTTCGCAACAGGGCTGGAGCCGACAAACGCGGCGGCAGCGATGCCGGGGTGATCGACCAACGCTTCCACGGTTCCACGGTCACCGTTGACGACTTGCAGGACGTCTTCGGGAAGACCCGCTTCGAGGAGCAGCTCCGCCATGCGGATGGAGGTGAGCGGGACTTGTTCGGACGGTTTCAGGAGAAAAGTATTTCCGGAAGCGATGGCGAGCGGATACATCCACATCGGAACCATTGCGGGGAAATTGAACGGGGTGATTCCTGCGACGACACCCAGCGGGTAGCTGCGGGTGTAGCAATCGACGCCACGGCTCACTTCCAGCTTCTGGCCGAGTCCGACGGAGGGGAGGGCGGTCGCGTATTCGACCACTTCGAGACCCTTCTGGATCCCGGCGGCGGACTCTGCGGGGAGCTTTCCGTTTTCCGAGCTGCAAAGTTCGGACAGCTCCTTGATGTTCTGCTCGACGAGTTGCTTGAAGCGGAAAAGCGGCTGTACGCGATCTTTTACCGGTGTCACACTCCATTTTTCGAAAGCGGCCTGCGAGCGTTGCACCGCGGCATCCACTGCGGCTGCGTCGGCGACCTCCACGGAGCCTATCGTTGAGCCGTCGAGCGGCGATTCTACCTGTATCTTGTTCATTGATTATGCGGGACGGCGCTGGTCCTGGAGCCGGAGTTCGACTGCGGATGCGGAGAGGCCGTTGGACTGGTTGTTGAGCTGGTAGCGGTCGCCGCGATAGAGCAGGCGCTGGTACCAGAGAGGCGTTTCGCCTTTCACGAAGCCGGTGCCCTCGACCTGCAACGCGGCACAAGGCTCGGAAACCTGGAAAAGTTCGGAAGCCGTCTCATCCATCAGGACGGCGGAAATCGTGTGCCGTTCCCCCGTCATCCTGACATCGAATTTTTCCTCGAGAACCCGGTAGAATGACTCTTTGACGTCTTCCTTTTCCAAACCGAGCGCCAGGGATTCGCGCACCCAGCGGAATTCAACGATCATGGGGATGCCGTCCGCGAGGCGGAGGCGTTCCAAGTAGATCACCGGCTCGATCACGCCTTCCTCAAGGCCAAGCCCCATCCGCACTTCCTTGGGAAGCGAGGAACAGGAAACGTGCTTGAAAGTAAGGACCTGGGTCGCCGGCTCGTGGCCCTGCTGGCGCGCGTGGGAGGTGAAACTTTCCATCCCGTCGAGCGAAGCGAAAAGCGGGCGCCCTTTGCGGACGAAAGTGCCGATTCCCTTCTGGAGATCGAGCAGTCCTTCCGCGATCAGGGAGGAAATCACTTTGTTCGCAGTCGCGCGGCTTACGTCGTAGCTATCGGCCAGTTCACGCTCGGAGGGAAAACGCTCGCCGGGCGCGAAAGTGCCCTTGTGGATCGCATCCCGACATAGGTCCGCGATGCGGTTGTGGACGGGTTTCGATGCGAAGGATTTCCTGGGCAACTTGTTCGAAGCTGATTTTTTCGGGCGACTCATAGTTTTGTGTGTTAGGCTGCTACTGCGTCGTGGAGGGTGGCCTAGCCACTAGAGCTTACCATCCCCCCACTCGTCAACAACTTTATTGGAACAAGCCAGAAATACAGCAAGAATCGTTAATGAATCCCAGTCCAGGTAGAAAAGTGCCAGGACTTGCGCTGCGCCAAGACGGGGTTTGCCGTCCCTCCGGGATGGAGACCCAGTTCCATCCGTAAAATTGAATTCCAACGGGACACGGGATACCATTACGCTTTTACAAAACCTGATGCGCTGCAGTGTAGTAGCCATCATAAGGTGGCCGGGCTTTGCTGCTCGCTTGGATAGGCGGAAGTTTACACAAGCTTTACTGACAGCCCGTTCTTCATCCCATAAAACGGGAGGATGAAAACCGCGCTTCTCCTCATCTTCGGTCTTGGTACCTTTTCCCACGCCTTGGAAGTCCACGAGTGGGGGACATTTACCGTCCTCTCCGGATCCGATGGATTCCAGGTGCCTTGGTATGCCCCTGCTGGTGAGCTTGCGCAGCTTCCTGATTTCGTCAGCAAACCGATGACGGGCAAAGCGGGAGATGCGAAGATCCGTATGGAGACCCCCGTGATCTATTTTTACCCGGAGAAGGAGATGGAGGTGTCAGTGGAGGTTGCTTTCACGGAAGGAACGGTTAGCGAGACTTTTCCGCATTCCACGGGTGGGATGGTTGCCACTTCAGCTCCAGGCATGTTTGCGGTGAACGGGAAATGGACGGGCACCCTTCTTCCGCCAACGGACAAGGCCGCGCTCTCAGAAATCCCAACCATTCCGGACTCGGAAAATCCCGAGCCGTACGCCGCCGCCCGCGAGGTGCCGGAGGCATGGATTTTCAAATCCGATCTGAAAGAAATTCCCGGCCTCGAAGTCCAACCGCATTTTCCGCAGGTGGAAAAGTTCATTTTCTACCGTGGTGCGGGGGACGGTTACATTCCAATTTCCACCACCATGGAAGACGATGAAGTGACGGTGACAAACCATGGCGGGGAAGCGATCCCGTTCGCCGTCGCGTTGCGGGTGAGGGGCGGAAAAGCGGCGTGGAGTCCCCTTCCGGAAATTCCCGGACAATCGGTCGAATACGAAGTTCCTGAAAACCTGGCGCGAACCACTTTCCCAAAAGCGGCACGCCCGCTCGATGATGTTGAATCCGAGCTGGCTACCGTATGGAAAAAAGCTCTCGCCGCTGACGGCCTGACCCCGGCGGAAGCTTCCGCGATGGTGGAAACCTGGCGCATGACATGGTTCCGTGAGAACGGGGACCGCATCCTCACCCTCGTTCCACGCGAGGTGACCGATGCCATGCTGCCGCTGAAAGTGACCCCCGCTCCGGAAAAAACCGAACGTGTTTTCGTCGCGCGGATCGAGATGGTTTCCCCCGGGCGGGAGGAAGCTCTGGTGGGACTGCTAAACTCATCGGAGATTCCCGGTGGGGACGAGGTTGCGGAATTCCAAGAACTCGACCTCGGGCGTTTCGGAAACGGGGCTTTGGAGGTGGCGACCCGGTTGCAGAAAAACCGGATGGCTCAGAAATTTCACGCACTGAAATTGAAGGGCCAGAAGCTCCGGACTTCGGCGAGGTGAATCGCCCCGGGGAGGGGCGATCACGGCCTGCGGCGGGACGCCGCAGCTACGGTTCTCGCACGGGCGGCGGCTGGTCTTCCGCATGGAGGGGAGTGATGTGCCTGCACGCAGTCCATGGTCTTCGACTGTTTCCGGCAACTCGGCTTACAACCAGGGATTTCAAACAGGTTCCAAGAAAGTTCGCAGAAACCCGCAAAACCCTGATAGCCTCCGCGCGGATGAAACTGGTGAAACTTTTGGCAAACCTCGGATACGGATCGAGGAGGGAGGCTGACAAACTGATCCGCAGCGGTGCGGTGACGGATGCGGAGGGAAACATTCTCAGCGCAAAGGATTTCCCCGGAGCGGAAAACGTCCGGGTGCTGGGAGCGGAGCTGGATCATCAGGCACCCCTGGTCATCGTCATGAACAAGCCGGAGGGCTACACGTGCAGCACCGATGATCCCGGCGAGACAGTCTATGACCTGCTGCCCCCGCGTTTTTCCAAAAGGAATCCGGGACTCAACCCAATCGGCCGCCTCGACAAGGAAACGACCGGTATGCTCCTCATGACCGATGACGGGAAATTCCTCCACAAAGTAATCCACCCGAAGTCCAACTGCCTGAAAGTCTATCACGTGCGGCTGGCCCGCCCCCTCCAGGGAAATGAAGGCGAACTCTTCGGCTCCGGGGAATTTCTCCTCGAAAGCGACGCCAAACCCCTGCTGCCCGCCGGCTTCGGGGCACTCGGGGAAAAGGAGGCGCTGGTTACCCTCCACGAAGGCCGCTACCACCAGGTGCGCCGCATGTTCGCCGCCACAGGCAACCACGTGCTCCGCCTGAAACGCATCTCCACCGGCGGCCTGAAGCTCCCGCCGGAGCTTGAAGAAGGGGAATGGCGCATCGTTTCCGAAGAGGAGAAGGAAGAGCTGTTCGGGAACGGGCCGGAAGCTACCGCATGAAAAGTTATGATCATCACAAGGGCTGTTAGTTTGTTTCTCGTGTGTCTGGCAACCTGCTCCGCAGTGCCGGAGGCGGTGATGAAAGACGGGATTCGGTATCTTGTTTGGAAGGCGGAGGCGGGGGATGTGCGGGTGGTTTGGAAAGATGGCGGGGGGAAGCAGATGACAACTTTCCCTTCGGTAAAACGGTATCTGGAGGGGAAAGGTGAGACGCCGCTGATGCTGATGAACGGTGGGATTTTCGAGCCGGGGCAGGTGCCCAGCGGGGTGATGGTGCAGGAGGGGAAGGAACTTCTGCCGCTGAACAAAAAGGATGGGCATGGAAATTTTTTCCTGAAACCTAACGGGGTTTTCCTGATAACGAAGACGGGCGCGCGGGTGGTGGAGGCGGGGAAATATCCTCCGGCTGGCCAGAAGGTTTTGTATGCGGTGCAGTCGGGGCCGTTGCTGCTGGAAGGCGGGAAGACGCATCCGGCGTTCAATGCGGGATCGAAGTCGCGGCTGCATCGCAACGGGGTGGGCGTGGCGAAGGACGGCACTGTGGTGTTCGCAATCTCGGATCCCCAAGAGGCCAAGTGGCCGAATCTTTTCGAGTTCGCGGATATGTTCAGGAGCCTTGGTTGCGCGGATGCGCTTTTCCTGGATGGGGATATCAGCCAGATGAGGTTTGGTGAGAACCTCGGGAAGCGGAGCAACCGGTTCGGATCGGTGGTCGCGGTAGTGGAGTAGGAAAGGAACCGCGGTTTGGAAACCGCGACAACCCCGGCGAAGCACTGAAACACGTGGAGAAAATGAAAGCACCTTCGGTTGTGATGCCGGTGTTAGGCGTGCCGGAGGCACCGTGGATTGCGTGCAGCCTGTCTCTCCTGAGCTTGTCGAAGGGATGCGCGCCTACGGCATCGGCACGGAGCGCTGCCTTCAGGCGGCGTGTCTCCTGCTTGGCAAAATTCTTTCTTCCTGGGTTTGCCCCGTAGCAGCAGGCTGCACGATAGATGTGGACCGGGCGGAGCCTGAAGGCTTACCGGTGAAATAAAATTCTGGCTCCTTGCCAACCCGTACCGGCCAGCTATCTGTCAGCAATGTCAGGGACGGATTCTTCTGGAAAAACTTGGATATTCTGGCTCACCGCCGGCATCGTTTTTGTTGTCGCGCCATTGGTTTCGTTGCATATCCCGGACGAGCCGGAAATTTTTGGGCCAACGAAGAAGCCAGTTGCCGTTTTCGACTCTGCCAACGGCGGAGAGCTGGAAATTCTCAGGGTAGCCATCGGTAAGATGGAATTTGGGGAAGCAAGAAAGCCGCGCGGTTTTTTCTCATTTTCTACCAGCAACGAAGAATAATCATCTGGGGGGACATACGCAGGGGATGGGATTGACTACTCTGCGCTCCGTCTCTGCGGGGTGTGCTTCGCGGATGAGATGAAATTTCGCTACTGCGAAAAGGGCAGTCAAACCCGTTGCTTTGCAAGGTTTCTCATTCCGCCCCTAAACGCCAAACACCCCAACCCGGGAATACCGGGCTGGGGTGTTTGGCGGAGGGGGTGGGATTCGAACCCACGGAACCCTTACAGGCTCTCTAGTTTTCAAGACTAGCGCAATCGACCACTCTACCACCCCTCCGTTGGAATGTTTCGCGTGACGCGGAGGCTGGTATGCCCACTAGCGGGAGGGATTTCAAGGAAATTTCGACAATCGAAAACGGAAAGGCGATGCAGGCAACGGGGGTGCGATTGACTCCACTCCGTTCCGCCCAAGCGGTGTGCAAAATCCTCCTCCGGATTTTGTTAAGGTGAATTGATCGTTACCACGATCCCTGCTTTCGAACCCACGGAACCCTTACAGGCTCTCTAGTTTTCAAGACTAGCGCAATCGACCACTCTGCCACCCCTCCGTTGGAATGTTTCGCGTGACGCGGAGGCTGGTATGCCCACTACCGGGAGGGATTTCAAGGAAATTTCGACAATCGAAAACGGAAAGGCGATGCAGGCAACGGGGGTGGGATTGACTCCACTCCGTTCCGTCCAAGCGGTGTGCAAAATCCCCCTCCGGATTTTGTTGAAGTGAATTGATCGTTACCACGATCCCTGCTTTCAAACCCACGGAACCCTTACAGGCTCTCCAGTTTTCAAGACTAGCGCAATCGACCACTCTACCACCCCTCCGTTGGAACGTTTTTCGTGGAAGCGGGGGCTGGTATGCCCCTTACTGCGGGCGATTTCGAGGAAATTTCTGCAACCGAAGACGGAAGAGCGGTGCAGGCAACGGGGGTGGGGTTGTTGCCGGGGATGGGATGTTGGTTTGGAAGGTGCCGCCGGTTGTTTTGCCGTGCAGGTCGCGATTTCCAAATCTCGGTTCCTTTCTTTGCCACTCCCCTGCGTGCCCCGTCGCATTGATCGTTCCGTCCGGTTTTACCGTTTTTTACTCTCCCCTCATCGCCGCATACCCTGGCCTGATCTTGTTGAAAATCAGATCCACGCGTTGGTCGAAGGGAGCGAAGGCGCTTTTGATGGCGTTCATGTTGAGGCGTTCGAGATCGGCGAGGGTGAGATCGAAGAGTTCGGTGGCGAGGATGGTTTCCTTGGACATGGAGGTGTCGCTCATGAGCCTGTCGTCGGTGTTCAGGCAAACGCGGAATCCGTTTCGGAAAAAGAGGCCGAAGGGGTGCTCTTCCAGGTGCTTGCAGGCGCCGGTGTGGAGGTTTGAGTAAAGGCACATTTCCAAGGGGATGCGCTGGTCGAGGACGTATTGGGCGAGGGTGCCGAGCTGAAGGGTGCCGTCTTCGCGGATCCGGATGTCATCCCGGAGCCGGGTGCCGTGGCCCAGGCGGTGGGCACCGCAGTATTGGAGTGCCTGCCAGATGGATTCCACTCCGAAAGCCTCGCCGGCGTGGATGGTGATGTGGAAATTCGCGCGCTGGATGGCGTGGAAGGCTTCGATGTGTTTCTTGGGCGGGAAGCCGGATTCTCCGCCCGCGAGATCGAAGCCGACGACACCCTCCCCGCGCCAGCGGATCGCGAGTTCGGCGGCTTCAAGGGAACTATTCAGATGGCGGAGGGCGCAGATGATCACGCCCCATTTTACGCCGAAATCCTTTTCCCCCCGGCGCATTCCGGTGAGCACGGCGCTTACCACCTCGTCCTGGGTCAGCCCGCCATCGGTATGGAGGAGGGGGGCGAAACGGACTTCCGCATAGACCACACCGTCCTGCTTCATGTCTTCGAGAAATTCGTAGGCCACCCGCTCCAGCGATTCTTCCGTCTGCATGACGCCGGAGGTATGGGCGAATCCCTCGAGATATTCCGGGAGGTTGCCCTTCTGTGCGCCACGGTGGAACCATGCGGCAAGCTCGCCCGCATCCTCGGTGGGGAGACCTATGTATCCGTTTTCCTTGGCAAGCTCTACCACCGTGGATGGGCGCAGCCCGCCATCGAGATGCTCGTGGAGCAGGACTTTGGGTAATTTCCTGAAATCCAAGGCTGCTACCAGGTCTTTGCCCTTCAGTTCCGTTAGTTTTTCGCCTGCCATGCACCAATATTTAGCATTTTTCGGCCAAAGCGACATCCGCAATCCACGGATTCAGGGAAACTTCCTGTCATGGTTTTTTCAAAAAAACTTCGAGCCAGCAGGATTCTCCTTGACCCGACCCCCGGCGAAGCCTAAATCCGCCGCCCGTTTCTCAAACAAACACTCTCAACCATGGCCAACGCACAAGTCATCCTCAAAGAAAAGATCGCCGGTCTCGGAGCCGAAGCCGATGTCGTTAAAGTCCGCGCTGGCTACGCCCGCAACTACCTCGTCCCACAAGGCAAGGCATACGAAGCGACCAAGGCAAACCTCCGCCACGTGGAAGCTCTCAATTCCGCCCGCGCCCAGCGCGAAGCCGAAGAACTCGTCGAAGCCCAGCAGCTCGCGACCAAGATCTCCAAGCTCAAGCCATCCTTCACCCTCTCCACCGGACAGGGCGGGAAGGCATTCGGTTCGGTTACCAGCATCGACATCCACAAGGAACTCGAAGCAGCCGGTATCGAAATCGACCGCCACAACATCCAGCTCGACAAGCCGATCAAGAAATCCGGTAAGTCCGAGATCGAGATCAAGCTCAACCCGCAGGTTTCCGCGACCCTCACCATCACCGTGGATGCGGGCGATGTGACCGAGGAGGACTGAAAATTCAAATTTCAAAACTCAACCTTCAAGGAAGAGTAAGAAAAGCCGGTTCCGTTTTGGAGCCGGTTTTTTTGTGTCCGGGTGTTTGGAGCGCAGATGAAGACCCGGGAGCGTGCTTGGGTTGCCGGGCGGCAGGAATGATCGCGCCTCCCAACTTTATTCCGCAGGAGGGCGGATGATGACGGTTGCGTCGCCGGAGCTGTCCGCCGGTGTGGCGGAGCGGAGCTGGCCTTCGTCAGGCAGGGTGAGCATGTCCGGCATGCGCAGGCCGTCGTCAGCAGGGGATGGCACGCTTGGCTGGGATACGGCGGCGGTTTCCTGCTTGGGTTGCTCTTTCGGTTCCTCGGCGATGATCAGCGCTTGCTTAGGCGCGGCGCATGATGCGAGGCCGATTGCGAGGAAAAGGATGAAGGGGTTTTTCACGTGAAGCGGGTTTTAGCGCGATTCGATGGGAGGAACCGGGCTGAGGGTTTTCGGACCGGTGTACAGGGTGAGCGGGCGGTAGAGGCGGTTGTTGCGGAGCTGCTCGAGCACGTGGGCGGTCCAGCCGGAGGTGCGGGAGATTGCGAAGATGGGTGTGAAGAGATCGGTAGGGATGCCGAGGGAATAATATACCGTGGCGGAGTAGAAATCGACGTTGGCTTCGAGCTTTTTGCGCTCGCGCATGATCCCGGCGATGCGCTCGGACATCTTGATCCATTTCGGCTCGCCGAGTTCCTCGGTGAGCTGGATGGCGAGGCGGCGGAGGTGCGGGGCGCGGGGATCGAGTACTTTGTAAACGCGGTGGCCTATGCCCATGATTTTCTCTTTCCGGGAAAGTTTGCCCTCCACCCATTCATCGACTTTATCGAGATCTCCGATTTCCTGGAGCATGTGGATGACGCCTTCGTTGGCTCCTCCGTGGAGGGGGCCTTTGAGTGTGCCGATGGCGGCGGTGATGGCCGAATACATGTCGGAAAGGGTGGCGACGGTGACCCTGGCGGAAAAGGTGGAAGCGTTCATGCCGTGATCCGCGTGGAGGATGAGAGCCACATCAAGGATGCGGGCGGCGGTATCGCTGGGGACTTCTCCATTGATGAGGTAGAGGAAATGCTGTGCCTCGGTGAGGTCTTCGCGGATGGCCGGGAGTTCCAGGCCGTTGCGGAAACGGTGGTATGCCGCGACGATGGTGGCGGACTGGGAACAAAGGGAAAGGGCGATGGCGGCGTTTGCCTCCAGATCCGGCTCTCCGATCTTCGCACGGCCGTCATAGAGGCCGAGCATGGAAACGGCTGTCCGCAGCACGTCCATGGGGGAGGAGTCTTTGGGAGCGTTTTTCAGGAAATCGATCACCTGCGCGGGCAGATTCCGGTCGGAACGGAGGCCTTTTTCAAAATCGGCGAGTTCGTCCGCGTTGGGCAGGCGGTTGTGGTGGAGAAGGTAAATGATTTCCTCGTAGCAGCAGTTTTCCACAAGATCGTCGATGTGGTAACCGACGTATGAGAGCTCGCCCTCTTTTCCGATGACGTTGCTCAGGGAGGATTCGTTGGCGATGACCCCTTCGAGGCCGCGTGCGTATTCAGACATGATTTGCAAAAAAGATGGGGTTGAGACGTGGTGCAGGCAAGGAAGCGTTTTGAGCGGTCGGAAGCAAGGGAGAAAGCCAGGGCCGGGGCAAAGACTGGAGGACGGTTACCGGGCGTTGATTTCCGCTACCGCCCGTTCGGCAAGAACCCTGATGCCGGCGTCCCCGCTCGCCGCGAATTTTTCCAATGCAGGAAGGCTTTTGGCGGTTCCCACCTCTCCCAGGATAACGAGTGCGGAGCGGAGGAGGGTGGCGTCCCCGGTATCGACCTGCCCGAGGACTTTCGGCTCGATCTGGCTGCCGAATTGCACATAGCGGGATTGCCAGAGGTTCGGCTTGGTGAGCCAGAGCTGGTGAATGGCGGTTGCCGCGCCCTCGGGTTGTGCTTTTACAACCAGTTCCACCAGATTTTCCGGCACGGGGGTTTCTTCCACGGTCAGTTTTTTCACGGCCCCCAGCGCGGCCTTGCCTGCCGGACCCGGCTCCTCTGCCCATGTGAGCAGTGCCCGGGCGATTTCCCCGTGGAAGCGCACTCCCGGTTTCTCCATCAGCTCGACGAGTATCCTGGTGATGTCCGTCCGGAAGATTTTCGGTTCCGCGGATGCCAGGCGCTCCACGGCGCGCTCCACCCTGTCGAGATCGATGCTGCCCAGCTCGCGCATGTTCAGTTGGTAAAATGCGGGATCACCTTCGTCGTTGAGTTTTTCGGCGGAGCCGGCCACGAACTGTTCGTTGTCCACTTTTACAACGATGATTCCCAGCTCGGGATGCGTCTCCACCACGGAGCCGAGGTTTCCGGCGGTTTTCGCGACTGCTTCCATGCTGCCCTCCACACCGGTCAGCAGCATCAGGTAGTCCCCGTCATCGCGCGGATACGGGTGGGAGGACGGGGCGGCCTCCGTTTCCCGGATGAGGTAGTCGCGTGCGGTGTAGATATTCCGTTGGACGAGGTTGGTCAGAAATATGCCGAATGCCTTTGCGCCCCCGCCGTCCTGTTCCAGCCGGCTTCTTTCGACTTCGAGTGGCTTGGTGCCGAAACGCTCCCTAAGTTCCACAAGCGGATCGACTTCCTCCTCAGGGAAAAGTGCTTTGGAATCCCCGGCCATGGGTTCGAGGCCCTTTTCCTGGACGAGATCGTTTTTTACGAAAAATGGAATGCAGATGACACCGGCGGCCAGGAGCAGGCCGAAAAACCCCGCTTTGATGCGGGCGCGCGGGTTTGCGTAAACCAGCAGGGAAAATCCGAGCAGGGAAACGAACCCGCCGACCACCAGCTTGTTGGTGAGGGACACGCCGCTGAAAGTCCCCCGGGGCCTCCCGAGAAAAGGAAAAGCAGGGCGGTGAGGATCATCATCGCCGCACCGGCCACCCCGGCGATCACGCGCAGTGGCGAGGCCGGGCCAAGCTGCTCCGGATGGTTGAAATCCGCGTAGCGCATGGTCTGCATGCCCTCGGGAGCCGCCGCTGCGGAGAGTGGCACACGCTGGAAGCGGTTCATGCCGGCGTCCCCCCGTTCACCGGGATAAAATTTCTTCGCACGGATGATTACCTCGTCATTGATGCGGAAGCGCGTATCACAGCCGCCGCATTCCACCATCCGCTCCATCAGTCCCTCATCCACATTGAACCGCTGGCGGCACGCAGGACAACGGATGCTCAGTTCTTGGCTGCTTTCAGGATCTTCGGACATTGGGGGGGAAATATTGGAACACGCAGGCAGGGAATGCAACCCCGCTTACTAACAGGTTCGGGAAAATCTAGTTAACTTAAATTAAAGATTGATCTTTCTTGAAATTCCCACTACACACGAACAACTCGAAATTCAAACGCCATGGATACCCTGCCTCTGACCCCCTTGCCTTCGGAAACTCCAGATGATGCCAGGGGCTACCGGCGCACTTTTAACGAAGGCTTCGTGGACGAGTCCGTGGTGCTCTCCGTCATCGCAAAAGGCCCCTACGAGCGGGTTTACGTGAAACCGGAAGACATGGTTCTTTCTTCCAGCGAGGATGACTACGCAGGCTGGTCCCTACCGGTGCCTTCCCCTTTCCGCACACTTCTCGATGTGCAAAGTCCCGAAGTTGCAACCGCGCCAAAGCTCCCCGCCGCACCCAGCCTGGACGGCATAAGGAAATTTTCCGAGCCCGGCATCGCGGAGCCGCACAGGGGCAACCACCGCTGGTGGCTCTTCGCCATCTCCGGAGCCATGACTTGTGGCATCCTTTCGCTCACCCTCCTCAGTCTCGCCCAGCGCGAGAGCCTCCGTGATGCGATGGCAGGATACATGACCGCTCCCCGCCAGGCACCGTTCACCGAGATCGCCACGAAGGAACCGCTGGTCGCACCGGCAGTCGTAAGCGTGGATTCCGAAGACTGAATCCGTTTCCGGAAAATAAATCGCCCGTTCCGCGTCTTCTCCCTTTCCATCCGGTGACTGCTTCTGACAGTCTGCCGAATGAACCCGATTCTGGCTGCCGTTCCCCTCGCTGATTTCTGGCCCTTCGTCGCCCTCGTGGCAGGCGTGGTTTTCATCATGCTGGCGATAGGGAAGTTCAAGGTTCACCCCTTCATCGCCCTTATTCTAGCCGCCCTTTTCGTCGGTATCATGGCTCGGTTCGTGCCATCCTCCACGGAGGTTGACGGCATCGCGGCGATCTCCTCCCTTGGCGATGTCCTCAGCCTCACCCTCACCGGACTTGGCAATACCGCAGGCGGGGTAGCCATCTCCATCGGGCTCGCCTCCGTCATCGGATTCTGCCTGATGGACAGTGGGGGAGCCGACCGTGTCGTCCGCTGGTTCCTCAGCATTTTCGGGGAGAAAAAAGCCGGGGTCGCCCTCGTCGTCAGCTCCTACATTCTGTCCATTCCCATCTTTTTCGATACCATGTTCCTTCTCATGGCGCCCCTCGCCCAGGCGCTCTATCTCCGCACCGGGAAAAACTACCTCTTGTATATCCTCTGCGTCTGCGCCGGAGCCGTCGTCACCCACTCCCTCACCATTCCCCATCCCGGCCCCATCGCTGCGGTCGATACCCTCGGGATCGATGTCGGATTCTCCATCATGGCGGGCATCCTCGGCGGCATCATCCCCGCCGCCATCGGCTACGTGATCGCCAGGCTCATGAACGGGCGCATGACCGTCCCGCTCCGCGAAACCCCCGGCAACAAGCGCGAGGATCTCGAGGCCATCATCGACAAACCGCTTTCCGAGCTGCCATCCCTCGGTGCCTCCCTCATCCCCGTCATCCTCCCCATCGTCCTCATCATGTTCGCATCTTTCCTGAAAGTGGCGGAAGCAACCTCCCCGGCCATCGCCTCCGTCGCTCCCGCCGGATCGGTTTTCCGGGAAATCATCGACTTCCTCGGGGACAAGAACATCGCCCTCTTCGTCGGCACCTTCTTCGCAATCCGCCTCGTCGCCAAGCAGCGCGGCTGGAGGCTTTCCGAGGTGGGGAAAACCCTCACCGCCCCCCTCGAAACCGCTGGCATCATCATTCTCATCACCTCCGCGGGCGGTGCATTCGGCTACCTCATCCGCAATGCCGGAGTCGGCGGCGCCGTCTCAAAAATGTCCGAGGGCATGGGCTTCAACCTCATCGTGCTCGCCTACCTGATGACCTTCATCGTCCGCGTCGCCCAAGGCTCCGCCACCGTCTCCATGATCACCGGCTCCGCCATCATTTTCCCCATGATCGATGGAGACCTCGCCTACAACGCCATCTACATCTACCTCGGCATCGGCTTCGCATCCTTCGCAGCCTCATGGATGAACGACAGCGGCTTCTGGGTCGTCTCCCGCCTCAGCGGAATGACCGAGAAGGAAACGCTCAAATCTTTTTCCGTAATGCTCACCATCATCTCCCTGGCCGGACTGCTGGTGACTTTAGTCGCTTCAAAAATCCTGCCGCTGGTGTGATTTCACTCCATCAGCCTGCTCTGGAAAACCTCGTGGATTCATTTTACAATTCGGATCAAAAGTTCTAAGTCAGACAGACTGTTAGAATGCGATCCTACTCCGGAACGGACTTTTCATCCCGGAGGGATCATAGCAAGTAGCCGGGGGTCGAGCGATAGCGACTACCCCCGGACAGGAGCGCACGACACAAGCGATCCCGGCAGGGATCGCAGCCGCCCGCTGGCATCCCTGCCGGGATGCGATATCCCAAAACACCGGAACCGGGGGTGTTCGCTATCGCTCGACCCCCGGCTACTTGCTGAAATCCCTCCGGGATGGAGAGAGCTGAACTTCACAGAACCTGATGCGCGGTAGTATATCCCCCTTTTCCCGCGCCAGATTTTTGATCGCCAACCGCAAGGCGTGCCGGGGTTGCGGAGCGAGCCGCTTCAGATAATCGAGCACCTCTTCCTGGATGCGGACGGCGATCATAGTGAATCCAGCGCGGAGAGATCATGATACTTTGCCTTTCCCGTCCGGTGTTTGCGGATGGCTGCCATGGCTTTCCTATCGGCCAGCAGTTCCATGGTTTCGGCGATAGCCTCCATCCGCTCCATGGAAACGATAACCGCCACGGCGCGTCCCTGCTTCGTGATCGTCACCGGATGATCCGACGCCTCCTCAACCACTGCGGAAAATTTCTGCTGGGCGGTCTTGATCGAATAGGATCAAGACCATGGGAAAAATGTATGTTCTTTTCCCGGAAAAGGGAAGACCGTTTTCCTCACTCCGCCCGCACCGCGGCCTCCGTCGGCTGGATGCGCCTTCCGCGCCTGCGGGCATATACCTGGGTGAACTCCGCGCCCAGGAGCAAAATGTTCGCAGAGTAATAGACCCAGCTCAGAAGCAGGATCAGGGCCCCGGCCGCCCCGTAAGCGGAGGCCGCGCCCTCCCTGCCGAGGTAGAGGGCGAGAAGAAGTTTCCCGACGGAGAAAAGAGCCGCTGTTAGAAGGGCACCGCTCCAGACATCCCGCCACTGCACCTCCGCATCAGGCAGGATTTTGAAAATCATCGCGAACAACAGGGTCACTACCGCTATGGAAACGGCGAAACTCAGAACCTGAAAAATGAATCCGGGGATGGGCAACGCATTCCCCAGCCAATCCGTCATCGCCGCCGTGGCGGTGGATAGAACGAGGGAAACCAGAAGCAGGAAGCCAATCACCAGCACCATGGAAAGAGCCATGAGCCGTCCTTTTACCAGACCCTTGATCCCCTGACCCGGTTTTGGCTCCAGATCCCACACGGTATTCATCGCATCTTTGAGCTGCGCGAAAACTCCGGAGGCGGTGACGAACAGGATGGCGAAGCCGACAATGGTCATGAGGACGTTGCTGCCGCTCTTGTTCGCGCTATCGATCATTTCCTGGACGGCCAGCGCGGACTCGCTGCCTATTGCGCCGGAGAGCTGGTATTTGATCGCGCCCCGCGCCGCATCCTCACCGAAGATGGCTCCGGCGATGGAGATGGAAATGATGAGCAGCGGAGCCAGTGAGAAAACGGAGTAGTATGCCAGCGCCGCACTCAGGCGCATCGCCTTGTCCTCCATGAACTCTTTGAAAGTCTCCTTCAGGAGGCTGAACGTGATCATGGTGGTCGGTTAAGCTGTTTCTTCGAAATTCTCCGAGAGCTCCTCTTCCATGTCATCACCCTCCGTCGGGATGATGGTTTCGGCAAGCCAGCGGCGGGCGGTCAGGCGGGACATGCCGCCGACCAGGCCGGACACCGCAGCCCACAGCAGCGCCTCTTTCCACTCCACCTCGGGGGCGGCCGGGTTCTTCGGCGGATCCTCATTCGTGAGAAGCTTGTATCCCCCGCCGACTGCGGTTCGGGCGGCGCGGGCGGCGATCATCGGCACGATGAAGCCGACGGCGATGAGGAAGAGTGACTTTGAATCCGGTGTTTTCATGATAGGGTCAGTATTAGGCTGAGACCGACACTCGCACAAGGCGTGAGGGATTCAAACTCATCATTGTGTTTTTCCTTCGCCGGGAGTTGATTGCCCGCAGCAGTTGTGGTGTTCTTTGCCATGCACAGCACAACCAGCCGCCTCCTTACCGGGGCATTCACAACCGGCCTCCTGCTAGGCCTGAATTCCTGTGGCAGCCTCGGGGGGGCTTCCGCCCAGAATTCCGCTCCGAAAGCCGTTACCCTGGATCCGCTGTTGGCCGGGAAAGCATTTGCGGAAACCACCTTTCGCGGAACCATCGTCGCCACCCTCAAGCAGCCCGTCACCAGCACCCGCCGGGGGCTGGCTGTTTTCTGGAACAGGCCGCGCGAGGTCGTCCTCGGCAACCTCCCCGCAGACCTGGTTCCATTGGAGAAACTTTCCGTCACCACCGGCACCCCAGCCTTCGAGAAACTCCTCGATCAAAAAGGTTTCCCCGCAGCGGAAGCTGGATCACTGAAATGGCTTGTGGACGGGCGCACGTTTTTTCCAGAGATGGAAAGACAGATCGCCGCCGCCCGAAAATCCATCGACATCCAGCTCTACATTTTCGACAACGACGACATCGGCCTGCGCTACGCGGACATCCTGCGGCAACGCTCCGCGCAAGTCCCTGTCCACGTCCTCTACGACGATTTCGGAACCGCCTCCGCCCACCTCTCCGCCCCGCTCACCCCTCCCCCTGCGGATTACGATCCGCCTGCGGATATGGATAAATACCTGGAAAACGGTTCCAACGTGGAAGTCCGCATGACCATCAACCCGTGGCTCGTCGCAGACCACACCAAGCTCCTCCTCTTCGACAACCGCACCGCCATCATCGGCGGCATGAACATCGGCCGCGAATACTACAACGAGTGGCACGATCTCATGGTCCGCGTGGAAGGTCCCGTCGTCGCCCACCTCGCTAGCATTTTCGACAAGAGCTGGAAAAAAGCCGGGCCCATGGGTGACCTCGCGCTCTTTACCGGGCGCCGGAATTTTTCCAAACCCGCCCCCACAGCAAACGCCATCCCCCTGCGCGTCCTCCGCACCGAGCCGGGAATCGGCAAATATGAAATCCGCGATGCCACCCTCCTCGCAATAGCCGGAGCCAGGAAACGCGTCTATATCGAGAACCCGTATTTCGCCAGCGACGAGGTCGTAGCAGCCGTCCGCGCCGCCGCCATGCGCGGGGTCGATGTCCGTGTGGTCATGCCCGCCGAGGGCGACTCCAGGATTATGGACATAGGCAATCTCGCCACCGCCCGTGTCCTCATCCAGGCGGGCGCAAAACTCTACCGCTACCCCATCATGACCCACATGAAAGTCATGGTTTGCGATGATTGGGCCACCGTCGGCTCCGCCAATCTCGATGTCCTCAGCATGCGCATCAACCAGGAGCTGAACATCGCCTTCTCAGACAAAGCGGAGGTGGAGAGGCTCGTGGCAAAAGTCTTCCGCCCGGACTTCGCCCGATCAAAACGCATCCGCCTGAAAGACACGGATAGCGCAACCGCAGGTTTCGCCGAAGCCGTGGCGGATCAGCTTTAGAAAGTAGGAGAAGCGTGCCGGATTGACACGGAACCGGACTACACCATGCTCTCATCCGTGCTTGAAGAACCCGTCACACGCCGTCCACTGAAAACCCGGAGCGCGTCCTGGGCGGGCGTCCTCTCACGGTTTTTCCTCAAACTCGGCTTCACACCGGATGGAATTTCCAGCACAGGCATCCTCTTCGCCGCGATAGCCGGGGCGGCGATTTACCATGCCCCCCACAACCACCACGCATGGGCGTTCTGGCTGCTGGCCGCAGCGGGAATCCAGTTCCGCCTTCTCTGCAACATGCTCGATGGGATGCTTGCGGTGGAGGGCGGGTTGAAATCCCCGGTGGGCGAGCTTTTCAACGAACTCCCCGACCGCTTGGAAGACGCATTCATCCTAGTCCCGCTCGGCTACGCGGGCGGCACCCCTTTGACCATAGCCCTCGGCTGGGCGGCCGCTTGCGGAGCCATCGCCACAGCCTACCTCCGCGCGATGGGTGCGGGTCTAACAGGCAGCCATGATTTCCGCGGCCCCATGGCCAAACCCCACCGCATGGCCGCCGTTACCTTCCTTTGCTTCGTCCTGATCTGCATGGATCTCGCGGACCTTGTTTTCCCAGTGGTGAAATGGGGACTCGCGGCTATCGTGGTAGGCATCGCGGTCACCTGCGTCCGCCGCATCCACCGTCTCGCCAGCACCCTGAAAAAATCATCATGAGCACCCGACTGGAATTCACCGCGCCCGATGGCACCCCCCTCCAATACAAATCCTGGAACGTCCAGGGCGCGACCAAAGCCCTCGTCCTCCTCCACCGTGGCCACGAGCACGCGGACAGGTGGGACAGCGTCATTCCCGGTCTATCCATGCCAGAGACAGCCATCTACGCTTGGGAAGCACGCGGCCACGGCCAATCCCCCGGCGAGCGCGGCCATGCCGATGGCTTCATGCAGTATGTCCGGGATCTCGATTCCTTCTTCCACCATCTTCGGGAAACGCACGGACTCGTCCCCGAGAAAACCGTCGTCGTCGCCCACAGCGTCGGCGGTGTCGTCGCGGCTGCCTGGGTGCATGACTTCGCCCCTCGCATCGCCGGGCTGGTTCTGGCCACCCCGGCCTTCGATGTGAACCTCATCGTCCCCGGCGCGCTCACCGGCATACGCGCACTCGGGAAAATCAATCCCAAGGCCACCATCAAAAGCTACGTGCAGGGAAGCTGGCTCACCCGCGACCCCCACGCCGCCGCCACCTACGATGCAGATAGTAGTATCTCAAAAGACATCTCCGCCCGCATCCTCACAGACCTCTTCGACACGGGAAAACGCATAATCTCCGATGCCGAGGTAATGGATCGCCCCCTCCTCATGTTTTCCGCAGGTGCCGACAAGGTCGTGAAACGCGGAGCCATCAACCGGTTTTACGAAAACTACGGCAGCGATCAGAAAACCCACATCACCCTCAAAGACGCCCGCCACGCCATCTTCCACGATCTCTGCCGCGATGAGGTCACCGCCGCCATCTGCCGTTTCGCCCAGCGCGTGATCGCAGACTTCACCCCGCCGAATCTGGAAGCCGATCTCTCCCACCCCGCCACAAACGCGGAATACGCCGCCCTCCGCAAACCCCTTCCCGCCATCTCCGCACGCGGCTTCTCCTACTTCGCCCAACGCGCGATGATGGGCACCCTCGGGAAACTCAGCGAGGGCATCCACGTCGGCCACGCCACCGGATTCGACTCCGGCGAATCCCTCGACCACGTCTATAAGGACAAGGCCACCGGCGATCTGGGACTAGGAAAGGTCATCGACCGAGGCTACCTCGATGCCATCGGCTGGCGCGGCATCCGCCAACGCCGCGCGTGCATAACGGCTGCCCTCCGCACCACTCTGGCAAAAATCAAAACCGCCGGAATGCCCCTGGAGGTCATGGACATCGCCGGCGGCGCGGGACGTTACCTGTTAGATATTCTGCAAGACCCGGAACAAGGCAAAGACCTGCACATCCTCTGCCGGGATTGGAGCGAGTCCGCCCTCGAAACCGGGCGCAACTCCGCCAAAGAACTCGGCCTTTCCAACCAAATCGAACACCGCCGTGGAGACGCTTTCAACGAAGATTCCCTCGCCAACGTCGATCCAAAACCCTCCATCGCCATCGTCTCCGGCCTCTACGAACTCTTCCCGGAAAACGAACGCCTCCGCCGCTCCCTGCGCGGGCTTTTTTCCGCCGTCCTGCCCGGCGGATTCCTCATCTACACCTGCCAACCATGGCATCCGCAGGTCGAAATGATCGCCCGCACCCTCACCAACCGGGACGGGGAATTCTGGGTCATGCGCCGCCGCCCGCAGGGGGAAATGGACGCTCTCGTCGCCGAGGCCGGATTCGAAAAATGCGGGCAGTTGATCGATGACTTCGGCATCTTCACCGTCGGCATCGCACGCAGACCCGGCCACTGAAAACCATGGAACGGGAACCCCGCCTATTCTGGCCCGCCCTCTGGCGGCTCGCCCTCGCAGGGCCAGTTTTCATCGCCGTCTATGGCGCATGCAACGCTTTCACCGCCACGCGGGAAAACCTGGGAACATGGATGTGGGAATGGGAGAGGCACATCCCCTTCGTCCCGGAAATGGTCGTCCCCTACTGGTCGCTGGATCTGTTTTTCATCGGAGCCTTCTTCATCTGCTCCACCAGGCTGGAGCTGAACCTCCTCACCAAACGCCTCCTCACCGTCACCATTCTCAGCGGCATCTGCTTCCTTCTTTTCCCCCTGAAAATGGGGATTGAACGCCCGGAACCAAGCGGCTGGACAGCCCCGCTTTTCCACGCCCTCTACCACAACGACCTCCCCTACAACCTCGCCCCGTCCCTGCACATCAGCCTGCGCTCGCTGCTCTGGGTTTTCTACGGCGCACACCTAACCGGCTGGCTGCGCATGGGCGTGAAATTCTGGTTCATCCTCATCGGCCTCTCCACCCTCCTCGTCTGGCAGCACCACGTCATCGATGTCGCCACCGGCTTCCTGATGGGCTGGCTGGTCACCGTCCTAGTTCGCGATCCGCGCCTGCCCGATACCCGCACACCTTCCCGGAAACTCGCACTCCGCTACGGAGCCGGAGCCGCCGCTTGCACCGGACTCGCCTTCCTTTGGTTCGGCTTCGCATGGCCCGCCGTCGCGCTCGGAATCTTCTCCCTCGCCTACGCCACGGGCCGGGCAAGCATACTCGGGAAACAGAACGGCTGCCTCTCCCCTTCCTCGGAATGGTGCCTGCTTCCCGTCCTACTCGTCGCGAAATTCTACCAGCGGAAATGGCTGAAATCCCAACCAGCGTTTTTCGAGATTTCACCCGGCGTCCTT
Source organism: uncultured Verrucomicrobiae bacterium (assembly GCA_963793435.1). Taxonomy (GTDB): domain Bacteria; phylum Verrucomicrobiota; class Verrucomicrobiia; order Verrucomicrobiales; family Akkermansiaceae; genus Luteolibacter. Next base: position 52,739 of record CAWCAA010000002.1, read on the forward strand.
TTCGGAAGAAAGCCCTCTCACAAAGAAGCAGCTACACTCGCATCATCCCACAAACTCGCCGTGCTGGATCTCACCGCCGAATCAACTTCCCCAACCGCCTTCCGCGAAAACGCCGACTATTTCAATCTCCCGCTTCTCGATCTAGTCCCACCATCTCCAGAAAAAATCCGCACGGCCCTCTCCTACATCCGTGCCCGCCGCGACGAAGGCTATACCGTTTTTATCCACTGCCAGCTCGGCCTCCAGCGCTCCGCCACCATCGCCGCCCACTGGCTGGTCGAGACAGGGGAATGTCCGGATTTGGAAGCAGCTTTCGCTTCACTACAGAAACTGAATCCGGCGGTGGTCTCATAATCGCGCGTAGCTGCTCCGTCTCGGAGCAGGCCGTGGTAGCTGCGTCCCGCAGCCACCCGGCAGTCGGGACAGGAATGTCCCGACTCCTAAGGCTCCTTGCTTGTATAGCCCTTCGGCTGGAAACCGACGGGGGTTTCCATTTCAAAGATCTCATCCCCGATGTGCGCCAGATACCAGCCGTTCCCGATGATCTGCTTCCTGAGATCCGCACTTCCCGAGACATAAGCGACCATTCCGTAAAAGGTCTTGTTGCGGTGCTGGGGCATCACCTTGAACACCGTTTCCATCTTGCGCTTCATCTGATCGATCTCCCGCTGGGTCAGTTTGCTTTTGATCTCCACGATCATTCCTTTGTCGAGAGTTCCGTTGCTGTATGCCAGCACATCATACTCATCTTCCAGACCGTCGTGTCTGACCGTCACGCCCGGCGCGATGAAGTCATTCATCTTGAAATCATTCTCCAGGATCCGCCTGATGGAACCATACGCCAATCCCTCCGCGAAGCTGCCGAACTTGTTCCCAAGCCCTCCGATCTGTTTCCCAAGTTCTTTCAACTGGTGATCAACCTCGTCCTTGGATTTCCTGATCTGACGATCCGTCTCTTTCATCTGACGATCCGTATCCTCCTGTGATTTCACAAGACGTGTGACCATTTCCTGTAGCTCCGCTGTGCTCATGTGCGAAGGATAGCCCGTTTCCCGGCTAATATCAATTCGCCATAGTCGGGACAGGAATGTCCCGGCTCCTCATTCAAACTTTGTTCAGCACTCCGGTGGAGTCGCCGAAGCGTTTCTCGTTTACTCCGAATTCGTTGAGCATGCGGAGGTAGAGGTTGGAGAGGGGGACGTCCTCGCCCAGCTCCACGTGGCGACCCGGGCTGAAAACACCGCCGCCGTTTCCGGCCATGATGATGGGCAGGTCGTCGTGGTTGTGGCGGTTCCCATCAGAGATGGCGCTGCCATAGACGATCATGGAATTGTGGAGCAGGGATTTCCCATCCACGTCCTCGGTTTCCTTCATCCGAGTGAGGAAATAGGAGAGCTGGGTGAGGTAGAACTCGTCGATCTTCGCGATTTTTTCGAGGTTGTCCTTGTCGCTTTTGTGGTGGGAGATGTTGTGGTGGCCGTCGTTGACCCCGATGTTGGAAAAGGAGCGGTTCGAACCATCGTGCGCCATGAGGAAACTGGATACGCGGGTGGAGTCGGTTTTGAAAGCGAGAACCATCATATCGAACATCATCCGCAGGTGCTCCTCATAGCTCTCTGGTTTTTCTTCTGGAGCGGGAACGCCGGGATCGACGGGGATGCCGAGAGCTTCGGCTTTTTCGATCTGCTTCTCGATTTCGCGCACGCCGGTGAGGTATTCGTCGAGCTTATGCTGGTCGGTGCGGCCAAGGTAGCGGTGGAGGGCTCTGGCGTCGTTCTGGATGAAATCAAGCACGGATTTTTTGGAGGCGAGACGCTGGCCCAGGGATTGCGAGCGTTCCTGTGCGCCGCCAGCGCCGAAGAGGCGCTCGAACACGGCACGGGGGCTGGATTCCGGGGTCATGGGCTGGTTTTCCGAGCGCCAGGAGAGATTGAACTGGTAGGCACAGGAGTAGCCGGAATCGCACTGGCCGGATTTGCGGACACCATCAGTGGATAGCTCCAGTGATGCGAAGCGGGTGTGTTCGGCAACGGCGTTTGCAGCCACCTGGTCGATGGAAATTCCGAGCTGGATGTCCGAGCCTGCGGTTTTCTTGGGCCGGGCGCTGGTGAGGAAAACGGAGTTCGCGCGGGCATGGTCGCCGGCGCCGTCGGCACCGCCACGCGCGTTCTTTTGCTCGAAGCCGGTGAAGATCTGGAAGTCCTCCCGGTGCTTTTCCATCTCCCCGAAGGTCTCGCCCATCTTATAGGACGCGGTGGAGCCTTTGGGTCGCCATTTGTCCACGTTCACCCCGTTCGGCACGTAGAGGTAGGCCATGCGGAGCGGTGCGCCGCTGGCGGTGGTGGCGATGGCGCGGCCGGTCTCGGTGGCGGCCATGAGCGGGCGGTGGAAAGCTTCGAGGGCAGGGAGGGAAACGGCGGCACCGAAGCCCCGCAGGAAACCGCGGCGTGATGTGAGCGGGGTCGTCATATGGTTTTTAGCTTACAGGATCTGAGGAAAAATTCAAGACGGGAGGGATGGGCGGCTTCTTGTGGCTTGGGTTTTGTGCAAGAGGAACCACGGATGGACGCGGATGGACGCGGATCAGATTCTTGTGTCTTATGTCTTGGGTTCTTGTGTCTTTTTCGAGTCTTCCTTGAGGTTTAAAGTTTAAAATTTAAAGTTTCACTCGTCCCCCCGTCTCTTCTGGAAAGGCGCGGAGGTGGTGATGGCGTGGATGAGTTCGACGAGTTTGCCGTCGTGGGTTTCGAGGTGATCGACGAGTTGTTGGATGGTGGTGGAGTCGTAGTATTCGATACCGCGGCCGATGGCGTAGGTGAGGAGTTTCTCGGAAATGGTGCGATAGAAGTCTTCCTTACGTTTCTCCGCGATGATGTTTTTCAGGGCGGCTACATTTGTGAAACCTTCCCCGGTGATGAGCTTGCCGCCGGTGTCGATGGGCTTGCCGTTTTCGGTGTTCCGGAAGCGGCCAAGGGCATCGAAGTTTTCCAAACCCAGGCCGATGGGATCCATCCTCGCGTGGCAGCCCGCGCAATCGGGATCCTTGCGGTGGATTTCCATCATCTCGCGCATGGTCGGTTTGGCTCCGGTTTTTGCAGCCTCGCCTTCCAATTCGGGAACGTTGGGTGGAGCCGGTGGGGGAGGGGTGCCGAGGAGATTGTCCAGGACGAAGAGGCCGCGTTTGACCGGGGAGGTGCGGGTGGGGTTGGAGGTGACGATGAGGAATGTGCCCTGCGTGAGCAGTCCGCCGCGCTCGGGATGCTCGGTGAGATCCACGGGTTGGAACTCCTCGCCTTTCACGCCTTCTATCCCGTAGAAATCGGCGAGTCTTTCGTTCAGGAACGAGTAACGGGCGGAGATGAGTTCCTCGACCGGGCGGTTATTTTTCAGGATGAAATCGAAGAGCGCGTAGGTCTCTTTCTGCATGTCCTTGCGGAGGCGGGGATCGAAAAGTTTGGCGGCCTCGTATGCGTTTTCCACGCCTAGAATGGTCGGCGCGGAAACGGGGACGGTGGTGACATCGCGCGCCTGCAGCCACTGCCCGATGAAATTTTCCGTGAGCCTCGCCGAACGCGGGTCTGCCAGCATGCGCGTTACCTGCTGGCGGAGGTTGGCGCGGAGCTTGTCATTGAAAGCTAGCGAGAGCAGCTCGTCATCCGGGACGGAAGACCAGAGGAAAAAGGAGAGGCGTGAGGCGAGGGCGTATTCATCGATGCTGACGACCTTGTCCGGGTTGTTCGGCTCCGGCTGTATCTCCACGCGGAAGAGGAAACGCGGCGAGGCGAGGCAGGTGGCGATGGCCTGCTTGATGCCGTCCTGGAAGGTTTTTCCCGGGAGCTTGTCGATTTCATTGACGATGCCGACGAGCCTGTCGATATCGAGATCGACGACAGGCTTGCGGAACGCGCGGGAAACGAACGAGCGCATGATTTTCCTAGCGTAGCGCTCGGCGGCGGCGGGATCGTCCTCCGGCGGCGGGCCATCTACGAAAATCATTCGGTGGCCTTTGGCATATTCGCGCTGCTCCCCGTCAAGCGGGCCCTGAAGGGTGAGGCGCTGGAGGGAAAGGAAGAGCGGCTCCTCGCCATCGTCGGGCGCTCGGGCTGGCTTCAGTGTCACCGTGATTTTGCCGGTTCCCTTGGTGAGTTTGGCGGTGGATGTGAGATCGATGCTAACCCGCTGATCCCAGCCGAGGGTCGTTTCCTCCAAGCGCTCGCCGTTTGCGGAAAGCTCCAGGAACGCCTCTGCCGTGGTGGCTTCGGTGGCTCCGCCTATGGAATATTTCAGGGTGATCTGGTATTTTCCGTCCCATTCCACCGGGACATCGAGGGTGAATTCGGCTTGGTTGGTGAAAGGAATCCAAGTGGGCGGAATGGTGGCGTGTTTGAAACCTTCTGCGGGAAAATCGACACGCGGAACCTGCGCGGAGGCGTCGTCGGGCAGGGCGAGGTTCACCACTTCTTCGGCGGCGGTGATGTATTTCTCCATGAGGAGAGGGGAAATGGAGAGGACGTCGCCGATGTTGTCGAAACCGTATCCGGTATCATCGGGGGGAAACGCCTCGGTGGTATCGTATTCCACGCCTAGCAGGTCGAAGACGGCGTTCCGGTATTCGTTGCGGTTCAGGCGGCGGATGGTAACGCGGCCGGGATCGGGGTTTTCGGGATCGAGCTTGAAGACTTTGGTTTCGATCCAGTTGAGGATTTTGAATTTGTCCGCTGCGGTCGGCTGAAGCTCCTCGGAAGGCGGCATGATCTGGGAGCGGAGGTTTTTCCACACCGGGATCCAGTGTTTCGTATCGTTCAGATGCGCGGTGAGATCCTTGAAGGCGTCCAATTCGAAATCCCCCTCCTTGATGCCGTCCGCGTGGCAGTCGAAGCAGTAGTTCAGGAGCAGTGGCTCGATCTCCTTTTTATAGGAATCGTCCGCAGAGGCGGTGGCTGCACAGAAAAGGATGGGGATATATCGGAGGAAGGACAAATGTGATGCGTGGGTTTTTGGAGGTAAACTGACCACGGTTTCCGCTTTTGGCAAATCCCGAAAACACGGGACAAGGTGGAATCCACCGGCCATGGTGCGCCGCATGGACGGTTTTGACTGGGACGGATGGAAAGGGGAGGTGCTGGCGACGCTGCTGTTCGTGGTGAGGGACGGACAAATTCTCCTGATCGAAAAAAAGCGCGGACACGGGGCGGGGAAAGTGAACGGGCCGGGCGGAAAGATGGATCCCGGCGAGACGCCGCTGGAGTGCGCGCTTCGGGAGACGGAGGAGGAGCTTCACATCCGTGCGGTGGGCGTGCGGAAAGTTGCAGAGCTTTGGTTCCAGATGTCGGACTATTCGAGCATACACTGCCATGTGTTCCTGGCGGAGGGTTTCGAGGGGACGCCCACGGAAACGGATGAGGCGGTGCCGCTTTGGGTGGCGCTGGATGAAATCCCCTACGAGCGGATGTGGGAGGACGACAGGTACTGGCTGCCGCTGGTGCTGGACGGACGGACGCTGCTTGGGAGGTTCCTTTTCGAGGGCGAGAGGATGGTTTCCAAGGAAATACTAGATCTGCCGTAGTTCGAGGGGGACACGCCGCCTGAAGGCAGCGCCCCGTGCTCCCCTCAGATTTTTCCGCGCTCCTTGTTGCTGGTGTGGCGGAGGTCTTTGGCATACTCCAGATAAACGGCATCCTCGCCGATGTTGGAGGCGAGATCGCCGATGCGCTCCAACGAGCGGACAATGAAAATGAGGTGGAGGTATTCCTGGCTGCGCCCATCGGTTTCCTCAATGCGTTGGCCGTAGTGGGCGGTGGTTTCCTTGTGCATGCGGTCGAGTTCCTTGTCGCGCTCGTGGAGGGAGGCCCCGAGGCTGGCGTTGCCATCGCTGAATGCTGAAATCGCATCGCGCAGGAAGGTATCGGCGAGGTTGTAGAGCGGTTCGATGAGGGTGACGTCCGCCAGCTCCTGGGCAGCCATGATTTTCCGGGCGCGCTTGGCGATGTTTGTCGCGTGGTCTGCGATGCGCTCCAGGTTCATGGAAATTTTCATCGAGGAGACGACGAATCGAAGGTCGCTAGCAAGGGGATGGTATTTCACCAGAAGCTCCATGCCGGCCTTGTCGATAACGCGTTCGAGATCATCCACCTCGTCGTCATCGGCGATGACGGAGTTGGCCAGTTCGAGATCGCGCTCCAGCAATGCCTGGATGGCGCGTTCGAGGTTGTGGCGGGTTTTGGCGGCCATGGTGAGGACTTCGCTTTTCAGTTCCGAGAGGGCGAGATCGAAGTCCTTGATGATGTGGGGCGAGTTATTCATTTGTATGGATTGGAGTGGGGAAATTTTTGGGAAACCTGGATCAGCCGAAACGGCCGGAGACGTAGTCCTCGGTCTGTTTCACGGAAGGGTTGGAGAAGATGGTGGTGGTGTCGTTGTATTCGATCAGCTCGCCCAGGTAGAAGAAGGCGGTGCGGTCGGAGACGCGGGTGGCCTGCTGCATGTTGTGGGTGACGATGACGATGGTGAACTCCTCCTGAAGCTCGGCGATGAGCTCCTCGATGCGGGCGGTGGCGATGGGATCGAGGGCGGAGCAGGGTTCGTCCATGAGGACGATGCGCGGGTTCACGGCGACGGTCCTGGCGATGCAAAGACGCTGCTGCTGCCCGCCGGAAAGTCCGAGCGCACTGGAGTTCAGGCGGTCTTTCACCTCGCTCCAGAGGGCGGCGCGGGTGAGGGATTTTTCGACGGCCTCATCGAGCTTGGATTTGTTTTTCACGCCCTGGATGCGGAGGCCATACGCGACGTTTTCGTAAATGCTTTTCGGGAAGGGATTGTATTTCTGGAAGACCATGCCGACCTGTTTGCGCAGCTCGATGGGATCGACGTCGGAGGCATTGATGTCCTGACCCATGATGCGGATCTCGCCGTTGGTTACCTTTGAGGTATCGACTAGATCGTTCATGCGGTTGAGGCAGCGCAGGAGGGTGGATTTTCCGCAACCGGAGGGGCCGATGAGGGCGGTGACTTTCCCGGCGGGGATGTTGAAGGAGATGTTGCGCAGGATGTTCGTTTTCCCCTGATCGTAGCTGAAGGAGACGTCGTCGATCTCTATCATGGCGTCTCGTCCTTGGGGACTGGGTTCGGGTTGTTCGCCGGCGGTGGAAACGGGCTTGCGGTTGTCTTCGCGGTAGCGTCAGGTTGGTTCATGGGACGGGAATCGGTGGCGATTTCTGCGGCGGCGGTCGGGCGTGGGGCTGTGGTTACCATTTCAGTTTTTTGCGGAAGTGAATGCGAAGATAGATGGAGACGGAGGCGAAGAACATCACCATGAGCATGAACACGAAGACCGAGCCGTCCTGCATGGCGGAGGTGGCCTCGGTGCGCGGGATGCGGGCGGCGACGGTGTAGATGTGGTAGGGCATGGCCTGCACGGAGTCCGTGAGCAAGTCGGAAATCCAGTAAACCCCGTTTCCGCCGGCGGCATCCCAGGGGAGCTTGCCTTTCAGGGCGACGGCGGCGGTGAACATGATGGGTGCGGTTTCCCCTGCGACGCGGGTGACGCCGAGCACGGACGCGGTAAGTATGCCCGGGGTGGCGTAGGGCAGCACGGCGGTACGGATGCACTGCCATTTGGTCGCGCCGAGGGCGAGGGAGGCTTCGCGGAAACCCTTCGGGATGGCTTTGAGAGACTTCCTCGCACGCGGCGATGATGACGGGCAAGACCATCACGGCGAGCGTCATGCCACCGGCGAGCAGGGAATTTCCCCAGCCCTCGAAGCTGAGATAGCCGCCGCCGAAAAACGGGATCCAGCCGGCGAAGGGGATCGCGAAGATGGATTGCTCCGGGTTGGGAGTCTCGGTGAAAACGGGCAACAGCGGGAACAGGCAGAAGAACGCGAACCCAAACAGGCCGAAGACGATGGAGGGCACCCCGGCGAGATTCATGATCGCGAGGCGGACCATGCCGACGAAGCGACCCTGTTTCGCATACTCGTTCAGATACACCGCCGCCGCCACCCCGATGATCAGCGCAGCGACCATGCAGACGATGACCAGAAGCGCGGTGCCGACCAAGGCCCGGCGATGCCTCCGCCGGAGTAGGCGTTGGCCTTCTTGTTCTCCACCACCGCATCGGGATTCGCGCGGATGAAATCGGTGAAATCCGACGTCGGCAGCGACTGTTTTTTCGCCTTCGCCGTCCGTGTATTCCACGAGAGTCTCGGGCATGCGGGTGATGAAATCCGTATTGATCACCTCCCCGCCTTTGTCGGAGAAAACCGGCATGAGGACAGGCAGGCCTTTTCTCGCGATATCGAAGAAGATGTAGAGCGTGCAGGCCAAGATGAGATAGGTCAGCGCGGCGAAGATGCCCGCGCCGATGCGGTCTTTGTTTTTCCGGGCGTTGGAGCTGGATTTGAACGGATTCATGGTTTCGGGAAAATGGATTCGATCAGGCGGCGAGTCCGAAGCGGCGGATGATTTTGCGCGCGCCGATGTTGATCAGAAGGGAGATGGTGAACAGGACTAGGCCGACGGAGAACAGCGCTCGATAGTGGATGGTGTCCGCAGTGACCTCTCCCATTTCCTGGGCGATGATGCCTGTCATGGTGTGCGCGGGCTGGGTGACGACCCCGAGGCCGAGGCCGAAGTCCGGGATGGCGATCTGGTTGCCGGCGACGAGCAGTACGACCATGGTTTCCCCGATGATGCGGCCGAACCCGAGCAGGATGGCCGCCGTGATGCCGGAAAGCGCCGTCGGCACGACGACTTTCAGCACCGTCTGTAGGCGGGAGCCGCCGAGCGCCAGGGAAGCCTCCGTGTAGGAGCCGGGCACGTTGTTGATCGCGTCCTCGCAGAGGGTGAAAACGGTCGGCACCGCCATCAGGGCGAGCAGCAGGCCGGCGTTGAGGATGTTGAGCCGTTCCAACATCGGGAAACCGGGAACCCAGGAAAGCGCGGGCACCTGGCTCAGCTCCCGCAGCGCCTCGCCAAGCACGATGATTCCGAAGAATCCGAGAACAACCGAAGGGATGGCCTCGATCAGCTCGATCACGGGCTTGATCATGTTCTGCTGGTCGGGCCCGCGAGGCGGTTCACGTAAATGGCCGCTCCGAGAGAGAACGGGATGGCCACGACGAGGGCGACGATGGAGATCAGAAGCGAGCCAGTGAAAAGCGGCAGCAGACCGTAGAAATCGTGGAAGGAACTGTTGGTGACCCAGTCTTTTCCGAAAAAGAAGGAGCTCGTGGAGCTCAGCCAACCCAGCGGCTTGTCATAGCGCCATTCCTCGGAATCCTTGAGGCTTTCGTCCAGATAGCCGGACAGGGCGGGCTGCTTCTTGCGGACGCGGTTGACCAGATCCTGCGCCTCTTTCGATGTCACCTCTTCGGGCAGAGCCGTGACTCCGGCCTCGAGATCCTCCTTCATCGCGGCGATGGCGACCCTGTGCGTCTCGCGGCTGCCTTCCAGCACCTTGATGCGCTCCGAAAAAGGAAATTCCTCGCGGATGGTGATCTCTTCCGCCTGCTGCTTCAGGCGGGCACGGTCTTCCTCGGTTTTCGCGTTCTGCGAGCCCTCGAGCAGGGCTTCTTTCCGTGCGGCCGCGCTCTTGTCAGCAAGCACCTCTTTCTTGATCTCGGTGGTGGCCTTGATCAGCTCGCCGCGCAGCCTCGCAAGCTCGGAGCCAGCATCGGCTATCTTCGTTCGGGCGGCTTCGAACGCGGCCATTCCCTTTTCGGATTTCTCCTTCGCATCCGCCACCAGTGCGGGCGGCTCATCCTCCACCGGATCCCATTCCGTCATGGCGGCGAGCAGTTGCCGCCACTCCGTTTCACCGAGCCTTCCGAACGAATCGATGGTTTCCCGATCCGCTTTTCCAAGCTCTTCTTTAAGAAATTCGTCCCACTTCTTCTGGATGGTTTCCAGTTCCGCCTGGGCAAGCGTTTTTTCCTCTCCCTCTTCCGCCTCGTCAACCGCGTCGCGAGCTTCTTCCAGCTCGTCGGCGAGATCCTCCCCGGCATCGTAAATGCTCCCTGTGAGGGCACCGAAGCTATCCACGAGTCCCCGCTGGACTCCGTAGGCTTCGTTCAGTTCCTGATAGTATGCCTGGTTGGTCAGGCTCTTAAGATCCGTGTATTCGTCCATCTCGTGGATGACGAAACCGGCGTATTCCTGCCCCGTGAGGCGATACACTTCCAGATCCCGATGATGCTGTGGGAAAAACAGGACTGCTTCCCGCAACAGGAAGGCGCAGATCGCACCCAGAACCAGGATGGAGATCATCGCGTTTCCTCCGAAGAACGCGCGGATCGCGTCCTGTTTGTCGATTCCGAGAATCCTTTTGCCTTTGCGTTTGAAGTGGGTGGCCATTTTATTTTCCGGGCGAGATTGACGGAAAAATGCAGGGCGCGCTTCCTTAATTCGGAGAACGCGCCCTGCTAATTGTTTTTCTAGAACGGCGAATTACTTTTCGTTAGGGATGAATCCGACTGATTCAACGATCTTGGCAGCGTCCATGCTGGTGGTGGCCCAGTCGATGAATTTCTTGGCCTCGCCCTTTGGCTCTCCCACGGTGTAGTAGTAGAGCTTGCGGGATAGCGGATAGGCATCCTTGTTCTTAGCCTTGGCGGCTTCACCCTCCACTTTCACGGAGCGCAGACCCTCTTTGTCAGCGAATGCTAGACCGACGTAGCCGATGCCGTTGGTGTTGTTGGCCACTTCCTCGGCGATCTGCTCGGTGCCAGCCATTTTGTTGGTGGCGGAACCGTAGTCGCGCTTGTCCATGGCCATTTCCTGGAAGGACTTGTAAGTGCCGGAGGTGGTGTTGCGGGTATAGACGGAGATCGCTCCTGCCTTGCCGCCGACTTCGCTCCAGTCGGTGATGTCACCGGTGAAAATGCCTTCGATCTGCTTGACGGTGAGGTCGCGAACGCCGTTAGCGCTGTTCACGACGACGGCGATCATGTCCGCGCCTGCGACGAACTCCATGAGCTCCTGGCCCTTGGCGGTGAAGGCGTCCTTTTCCTCGTCCTTGGCGTCACGTGAGGACATGCCGATATCGGCGGTGCCTGCGAGGAGGTTGGAGAAAGCGGCGGAGGATCCCTCTGCGGCGATCTCGAATCCGGTTTTGTTTCCGGCGGCGGTGTATGCCTCGGTGAGTTGGGGAACCATCTTCGCGCCGAGGGTATCGGAGCCTTTGAAGACGAGCTTGTCCTGGGCGAAGCATGAGGCGGCGGCCAGAATGGAGCCGATTGCGATTGATGCGGTGATTTTCATAATTTTGTTTGGTGGTAGTGGTAGTGGTAACGAGTGACGGCTTGCGTCAACGGCGAGAGTCAGACCGTTTCCCCCGCCATCTGACAAAAGGTGTATTGTGACAGGTTTGTCACAATAGGGATTTCCGCTCCTCCACCCCGGCGTTCCCCGGAGTTGCGGGGATTTACCCCACAGAGGCTGGAAGAAGCCGGGCGACTCCCTTTGTGACAAAGCTGTCACAATTAAAAGTTCCGTTTGTCACGGTTCCGTCACGTAAGAGAACCCCGGCAACCGCCACTACCTATACACAACAAATGGATAACAAAATGAAAACAGGAATCGCTCTCGCAGCAGCCTTCGGCCTCCCGGCCCTCGCAATCGCTGGTCCCGAAGCACCGCCAATCGAAGCCCCGGCCTCCAACCCCGGGGACTGGTGCACATGGCTTCAGAACAAGCCCGGCACCCTCTACAAGAACAAGGAGAACCCGTTTCTCCAGGAATTCCAGATCGAAGGCCGCTTCCAATACCAGTACGGCCACGTGGAAGGCGACGATCTCAACGGTACCGATTACGACGAGGATTACGATGAAGTCCGCCGTTTCCGCCTGGGCGTGAAAGCGAAATTCCTCCAATATTTCGGACTGAAATACCAGGTCAACCTCGTCAATGACAACCGTCCTTCCGGCGGCGATCTCGACTGGGGCTACGAGGACATCGATGAGGCATATGTCTCCTTCGATCTTGCCAAAGCCTTCGGCAACACGGGATTTGAAGAGCTTTCCATGAAATACGGGCGCCAGAAATTCCTCCTCGGCACGGAGGCACACCTCTCCTCTACCAAGCTACTCACCATCGAGCGCTCCGCCATTTCCAACAAGGTATATGGAAGCTACCGCCCGACCGGCCTCACGCTGGAAGGCCTGCGGGCCCGGTATCCTTCGCAGCATCCCTTTACAGCGCCACCACCGATGGAGCTGACAACCGCGAGTTCAACGGCTGGCAGGACGGCTACTCCGTGCTGCTCAACCTCGGCTACCAGGTATCAGACGAGCTCCTCCTCCGTGGCGATTTCACCTATAACGAAGGCGAGCCTTCCAACGAGGATTCCGTTATGGACTACGAGTGGGCGCTGGCATTCGGCGCGGAATACGACGCCGGCAAGTGGGGTCTGAACGCGGACATCATTTACGGTGACAACGGCGATGCCGACTACAATGGCGCGAACCGCCAGGACAACTTCTACGGCCTCCAGGTGACACCGTGGATGTGGCTGATCGACGAGAAACTCCAGCTCGTCGGGCAATACCAGTACCAGGGTTCGGAAGATTCCCAGGGCATCCGCATCAACAGCCGCTACGGCCGCCGCGAAGTCGGCCCCGGCATCAACAACGGCGGGGGACGCGGTGATTCCCACCACTCCATCTATGGCGGCCTCAACTATTACCTCTGTGGCCACAACGCCAAGATCCAGGCAGGAGTTGAATACCAGACGCTCGACGCAGTCGGCGGCGATCTGGACACCACCACCTACCTCCTCGCGTTCCGCACGTTTTTCTAAGAAACCATCTCCAGTAGAAACATAGTGTTGTGCAGCCGTTCCGAAAGGGGCGGCTGCTTTTTTTGTGGAAAAACGGGGATGCTGTTTTCGCGGTTGATCCGGGGGAAAGGAAGCGGCAGCTTCCACCCGATGTGGGTTTCCAAATTTGATTTCGAAGACATCCGTTATGAAACGACGGAGGACGGGGCGATTGCCAAGGTAACGATCAACCGCCCCGAGGTGCGCAACGCGTTCCGGCCGGCGACGGTGATGGAGATGCTCCGCGCCTTTGACATGGCGCATGACGATCCGCAGGTGGGTGCCATCATTCTGACGGGCGAGGGCGATCTGGCGTTCTGCTCCGGCGGCGACCAGAGGGTCCGCGGCCAGGCGGGGTACGTCGGCGAGGACGGCGTGCCGAGGCTGAACGTGCTGGATCTGCAAAAGAAGATCCGCTCCCTGCCAAAACCCGTCGTGGCAATGGTCGCGGGCTACGCGATAGGCGGAGGGCATGTCCTCCACGTGGTTTGCGATCTCACCATCGCGGCGGACAACGCCCGCTTCGGCCAGACCGGCCCCAAGGTCGGCAGCTTCGACGGCGGGCTGGGATCAAGCTATCTCGCCCGCATCGTCGGCCAGAAAAAAGCCCGCGAGATCTGGTATCTCTGCCGCCAATACGACGCCCAACAAGCTCTCGACATGGGGCTGGTGAATACCGTCGTCCCCCTCGCGGAACTCGAAACGGAGACGGTGAAATGGTGCCGGGAAATGCTGGAGCACTCCCCGCTCGCCCTGCGCTGCCTCAAATCCGCCCTTAACGCGGATTGCGACGGGCAAATGGGTCTCCTCGACCTAGCCGGAAACGCCACCCTGCTCTACTACATGAGCGAGGAAGGCCGTGAGGGCAAAGAGGCTTTCCTCGAAAAACGGAAGCCGGATTTCTCCAAATTTCCCAGGGTGCCGTGAATTGTATCTCGAAAATCAATATACGGCGATCAATCCGCCCTAGGGGCGTGGAGATTGCGTATTGATTTAGATTTTATGAAAGTCAGGAGAAGCTTGCTTTTGGTCGGGATTTCACGATTCTAACCGGCATCCCTGCATCCACATCCATACCTCCGGCCAATCCTTACCGGGCCATCCTTAGCCGGGAGATTCCCGAGCCGTTGATCGCCCTGTTGTGCTTTGTCCTGGGGATCTGGCTGTGGGACTCGTATTTCGGGGAAAACGGCGGATACGCTCCCGGCACCGAGGAAATCACATTGGTCAGGCTGGACAGGAACCTCCGGCTTGCCGAAGCAATGGCGGATGATCCACCCATTCTCCGCTGGCTCGCCCATGCGCAAAGCCCGGAGGCGGCGGTGGCGGACGGCATCCACTCGCTGGAGCTTCTGATTTCCGCCCGGGCGCTGGGCCGACCGGATTCCATGCCTACGTGGCGCTGCTCGCCACCCGCGATGGGGCTCCGGTGGAAAGCTATCTCAACCAGCTCAATCTCCCGCCGGATAACCCGGAGGCGCCGACCTGGTGGAATATCAAAACCGCATCCAAGGATTTCTCTTTCCCGCTAACGGCAACCACCGAAACCATACGGAACCGCGCCGTCTTCACCGGCTCCATCATCTGGGGCCTGGGAATCATCGGGCTGGCATTCGTCCCGAAGGCGCTCCGATGCCTGCGCCAGGCATTCCGGAACAAACCGCGCGGCTACGCTACCGGCTGGAACCCATCCCTGGGAATCATGATCTTCCTGCTCGCCACCCTTGCCTGGATCGGTTTCACCATGGTGATGAACCTCGGGATCCAACAGATCCCCGGCATCCATCCGGTGGCCCTCATCCTGCTGGATACCCTGGCCCGCATCCTGCCGACCCTCATCGCGCTGGGTCTGCTTTTCCGGAAAGTCTCCCACATCCCGCGGGTAACCGGGCTGAACGGCCACATCCATCCGCCGGTGATCATCGGCCTGTTTTCCCTGCTCATCGTGATCGACCAGTTTCTGCGCTGGGCGCTCCGCAGCTTCACCACGGATGATCCGACGGGAGGCCTCTCCTACGCGGATTCGGGGATCTTCGGACTGGTTTTCCTCATCGTCTCCGCCTGCCTGGTAGCGCCATTGGCTGAGGAAATCCTATACCGGGGGATCCTGTACCGCTCGCTGGCGAACAAGACCGGCGTGCTCGCCGCAGCGGTGGTCTCCTCCGTCATTTTCGCCTCGCTGCACTTCTATGATTTCTACGGCCTTGCCAGCGTGGCGACCTTCGGGTTCGTCTGCGCCCTCCTCTACCAGGCCACCGGATCATTGGTGAACGTGGTGGTGCTGCATATGCTGTATAATACATCCATTACCCTTCCCCAATGGACGATCTACCACGCACCTTTATAGAGATACGGTGTCCTAATGTGAAATACCAAGCTTGATTCATGCTCTCCCGCGTGTACCCCTACGCCCGGCACACTGCCAATCCAATTCACCTATGAGCGATACCGAACACGCCGCCACTTTCCAAGCTCCCGAGATTGAGGAAGTCGCACGGCTCTTCCCGGCCTACGATGTCCATGCACTCATCGCATGCGGCGGGATGGGTGCGGTATATCAGGTGACCCAGCGCTCCCTGGACCGTATCGCCGCCATCAAGATCCTGCCACGCGAGTTCTCCACGGATGAGGAGTTCCGCCAGGGCTTCGAGTCCGAGGCCAAGGCCATGGCCAAGCTCAACCATCCCAACCTCATCGGCGTTTATGATTTCGGGGAAGCCGACGGGATGCTCTACATCGTCATGGAGTATGTGAACGGGAAATCCCTTTTCCACTCCACCCACGGCCAGGCGGTTGATCCGTCAGACGCCCTCCGCATCGTCAGCGAGACCTGCTCCGGCCTGGAAAACGCCCACTCCCACGGCATCCTCCACCGGGACATCAAGCCCGCGAACATCCTCCTCGATTCCAACGCCAGCCCCAAGATCGGGGATTTCGGCCTCGCCCGTGCGCTGGAAAGCCAGATACAGGAAGGTGAGCAAATTTTCGGGACACCCGGCTACACCGCCCCGGAAGTGCTGGAGCCGCCCTTCAGCTTTGACCAGCGCGCCGACGTCTTTTCCGTCGGAGTCATGCTTCACGAGCTACTCACCGGATCGCTCCCCGATGCCGATCCCCGCCCCGCATCCCAGATCGTCAGGTGCAATCCCAAGCTCGACGCCATCATCAGAAAGGCCACCCATCCGGATCCCGCGCAGCGGTTCTCCACCGCAGCGGAGCTTGGTGCGGAGCTGGACAAAATCGCTGCCCTCCCGGCCAACCCGCTTCTCGCTACAGCCTCGGTAGGTGCTTCCCAAAAGCGGTACGCGCCTCCCACCTACAAGAAGAAATCTTCCTCCTCCGGGTTCGCCGTTTTCGTCCTGCTGCTCGTAGCCGGAGCCGCAGGTGCCTACTACTACCTGAATGTGATGAAGAAGGCTCCCGGGGAGACCGATGTCCCGGAGGAAGTCCAACCGGAAGTAACGACCATTGACCCCACATCGGTAAAACCACCCGAAGCCAACGATACGGTGGCTCCGGACGTAGCTCCGGAGACCGTCTTCCCCGAGGATTCCGGATTCGATGTGGATGCCTTTCTCCGGAAAACCCGCGCCTCACTTTCCGGCGGGACTTCCCCGGACACGCCGACAGCCGAGCTTGAGGCACTGGTGGAAACCTACAGGCGGGAAATCGCAGTCCTGATCGGAAAGCTCGATCCCGTATTCAGAACCCACGCGGAGGAACAGCTTGCCTTGGAAGCCAAAAGATGGGGGGCCGACGGCTACAAAATCCCCGAAACCATCCCCGAGGAACTCGGGATCGTCCCCGGCGCACCGGAGCTCCACGCCCTCGCTTTTTCCAAGCAGACGGAAATCCTCAGTGCCGCTCCGGCGGAATCCAAGCCCCGGAAGGAAGCCTATGTCACCGCACTCAAAAACCAGATCGGGCTGCTTTCGAAAAACGGCGATACCTCCTCCGCCGACAGACTCCGTAAGGAAATCCAGGAGGTAAAGACCAAGCCCGGCTACTTCGACTCCCTGTTCGCGAACTAAGAACCTGTTTGGAATCTACCGTATGCGTGCCGGAGGCACCGGTGACTGTCGGCAGCCTGCTGCCGCTTTCCGTTACGCAGCCTGCTGCTACGGGGCAACCCCGGGAAATGGCAACCTCTTGCATGACCAATGCCGTCGGCTCGCAGCAAGGCTGCATTGCCAAAAGCGGCAGCAGGCTGCACGCAGTCCAAGGTGCCTGCGGCACGACATTTCGGAGATTCCAAACAGGTCCCAAGGGCGGCGCATCCTACTTGCTGAAATTCAGCCGCTGCACTTTGCCCTCCGGCATTTTCACTACCGCCAGCGCCTGCTTGGCGGTGACCATCACTTCATTGTCCGCTTCCCTGCGGATCTCGAACTCGCACAAGAATCTCGCGCTACCCACATCGCCCAGTTTCCCCCGTATCTCCAGCCAGTCGCCCAGCTTGGCCGGGCGGCGGTAATCGACTTCCGTGCGCGTGAGCACCGGGTAGATCATGCTCTTGGACATCCCCACGAGATCCATCCCCAGGGTCGCAGCCAGGCGGGTGCGGCAGGTTTCAATCATCCGCAGGTAGGCCAGATTGTGCACCACACCCCCGCAGTCCGTATCGAAAAACATCACTTCTTCCCGCGTCACCATCGTATTTTCCGCTCCGCCGCTTTCCATATCCTTCTCGGTATCCATGCGTCCAGCTTTGCAACAAAACCGCGCCCGCTGCAATGTTCCCTTGTCCGCTCCCGTAAAAATGCCACCGTTTCCCTGCTTAGCATGTCCCACATTTTCCCATCCGTTCTCCGCAGCCTCCTGTTTCTCGCCCTTGCGACAGGCGCGCAGGCCGCCCCTTTCGTCGCCCCGGCGGAGGAAAACCCTCCCTTCCGCCGCGACCTCCTGCCCATCGATACCGATTCCATGGCCACCCTTTCCGAGGATCTCGCGGTATTGTCGCACGGGTTCCCGCTGGAAACCGCCGCCCAACGCCGCGCCGCCGCCCAGTCGCTCGCCCTCGCCCTCGCGCTGGATCCCGCAAATTCCGGAGCGCGTGACACCATCTCCGAGCTCGTGGACGGAAAGCTTCCGAAAACCACCAAGCCCGCCCGCCTGACCGAAGCCAAGGCCCGCCTCTGGCAAATCCATGCCTGGCTCAGCACCCCGGAAGCCGGAGCCGATGGAAAACTCCTCGGCGATATGGTCGGCGATACCACCTCCGTCCTTGACCCGGACAACCCGGTCGCCACCGCCCTCCGCGAAAGCCCGGAGCAAGGCAAGTGGGACGATTGGGTCGCCCCGCTATCCGCCTTTGAGGAAGCCGTTGTTGTGAAAAACACCACGGATCCCTTCGTGGACATCCAGCCGGACATGCCCGACACCCCGGAAAAACCGGCCACCGGCTCACCCGCCATCGTCCTCACCGCCGGCAGCGTGAACTCCGTCCTCCACGTGTATGACGAGACTTTCGGCTCGTGGGATCTCCTCCCGACGAGCGTGGAGATGAAGGCGACCAAAGAAGGCAGCGGGAAATTCGAGATCGCCGTATCCGGTGCCCTCGCAGAGCAGGAGGAAATCGAACAAAACGTTTCCAATCCGATACGGGCGGCATTGGAGGCGAATCCCGCAGGGCTTCCCGTGGATGGCCTCGTCGCGATCACCGTCAATGGAGGCGGCACGTATTCCGCGGAAATGAACGGCTCCGCAATCACCGGCCCCGCTTTCATTTTGGCGAACTCCGCCATCACCGGAGTGGAGCCGCAAGCTACCGTCCTCGCCAGACTTGATGACAACAACAGGTTTGTCGCCCCGAATTTTTTCTGGCGACACATCCACGCCCTCAACCAGGGCAAGGGCGGCAGGCTCGTCGTCCCGGCCGGCACCGGGGAATATTTCACCGCCATGCTTGCACTGGAACAACCGGAATTTCTTCTGAAATACGAAGTCCTCGTAGCCTCCTCCCCGGAGGAATTCATGGCACTCTGCGCAAAAGCCCCTTCTGAAAAACATGCCCGCGTCTTCGCCAGTTTCCAGGAAATCCGGGCCAAGGCGCAGGACAACGTGTTGGGAACCTACCTCACCAACCGCTTCGTCCGCCAGCGCCTCCAGGAAATCGTCGATGCCGCACCATACCACCTCTCCGCGAAACTCCTCGCCCAACAGGGAGCCGGCGAGCGGCCACGCACCATTACGAGGAAAATCCTGGCTGCGGAAATCTGGCGCGCGGTCAACCCCGTCACCGCACTTTCCAAATTGGAACTGAGAACGCTGGAACCGGAAGCCATCGGCAAAATTGAGAAGATCTATGATACCATGCGTGTCGATCTGGACCGTCTGGATCGCTACACCGATATCCGTGATCGCGCCCTGGCGAGCGAGGGCAAGGATCTCGCCACCTCCGTCCGCACCCTTACCCGCGCACTGAAAAGCCGCAGTGACGATCTGTATGAACGGTACGAGGCGATTTCCTCCGCCCACGCCGCGATGGTTTCCGCAAACACCGCCATTCTCGAAAAGCTGTCACAACTCTCCGGCGATCCTCTTCCCGAAGAACGCCCTCGCCGCCCGCGCAGGCGCGCTCTGCTCGACAACCAATGACGCCCGCCATTGTCCCGGATGGATTCGCAGCTTGCCCCCCTCGCGGCAGGAATTAGCATTTGCCAATGACAGCCCTTAAAAACCGTTTCGCCGCAGCGTTTCTCGCAATCCTGGCACCCGCCGTCCCCGCTGCTCTCGCGGAGGAGGCAAAGCCGCTCAAAGTCCTCATCATCACCGGCGGATGCTGCCATGATTACGAGTTCCAATCCGCCGCAATGGCCGATGGGATAGGGAAGCTCACCAAAGCGAAATTCACCGTGGTCAACGAGGGCGGCAAGGGCACGGAAGGCCAAATCAAACTCTACGACGATCCCGAGTGGGCGAAGCCATACGACGTTGTCGTCCACAACGAATGCTTCGCCGCCACCACGGATGAGGATTACATACGGAAAATCACCACCGCCCACAAAGGCGGCGCACCCGCTGTTGTCGTCCACTGCGCCATGCACACCTACCGCGCTGCGAAAATTGACGACTGGCGCGAGTTTCTGGGAGTGACCAGTTTCAAACACGATCACCAGAGCAACTACCCGGTGAAAGTCACAGCCGCCGACCATCCCGTCATGAAAGGCTTCCCGGAAAACTGGACCACCCCCATGGACGAGCTGTATATCATCGAGAAAATCTGGCCGAAAACCACCGTCCTGGCCACCTCCAAAAGCGAGAAGGACGGCAAGGAATACCCTGTGGTCTGGGCGAGCGATTACCACGGAACCCGCGTCAGCCGGCACCACCTACGGCCATACCAACGAGGCTTTCGAAGATCCCGTTTTCATCAGGCTCCTCGCAAACGCGGTCACATGGGCTGCCGGGAAATAGGGCGGGGAGAGTCCATACCCGTGCGCATTACGTTTTGTGAAAAGCGACGGTCGTTCGGTTCCAGTTCTTTCGCACCAAAGGTGTAACGCTATCCCAGCCCGGGGCAAAGTGAAACGACGCCCCGGGTTAAAACACCATAGGAACCAGGAGGGCTGAAAGTCCGCTCCATCATGTGTGGTTTGTCCCGGCGGATGGAACGGACTTTCAGCCCTCTCCATCTCTTCCGCTCCATTCCCAGGGCTTGCGGCACGCATTTCAGGGATTCCAAAACACCTCCCCTGAAAAGTCTTGCACGGGGAGGGGCATCCCCCTACCTCAAGTCCATATGGCTACAGAAACCACACTCGTTCTCTTCAAACCCGACGCAATCCAAAAGAAAATCGTCGGTGAAGTCCTTTCCCGTTTCCAATCCGAAGGATTCGCAATCCGCGCCATCAAGATGATGACCCTTGGCGATGACATCCTTGCCGAGCACTACGCCCACATCGCCGGGATGCCCTTCTTCCCATCCGTCCGCAGCTTCATGCAGGAGTCGCCGGTGATCGCACTCGCCCTCGAAGGTGAAAACGCCATCACACGCGTCCGCGATCTCCTCGGCCCGACCGATTCCGTCGTCGCCCCCGAAGGCACGATCCGTGGCGATTACGGCGACAAGTCCGGCGACTCGAAAATGCGCAACGTCTGCCACGCCTCCGATTCCCCGGAAGCCGCCGCTGACGAGATCAAACGCTTCTTCAGCGACGGCGAGGTTTTCTCCTACTAGGTTTTACCGGCAGGCTGGTTCAATATGAAATACAGCCTCCTCCTCCACTCCCTGGATCCAAAGCCCTCCCGCAAGGAGCTGGAGGAAATTTCCGTGAACGTCCGCTCTGTCGCCAGGGCGGACTGCGCGTTTCTGGCGGATGATTGGTTCGGCATCGTCGCCTCCGGCTTGCCTCTCCCTGATGCGGAGGATTTCCAAGCGGGCCTACGGGGGGCCGGTATTGGGACGGATGTGGTCGCGGATGTCGATATCCCGGCGCTGCACCATGATTTCCGCTGCCAGCGTATCGATCTGGATGGCGGGGAAATCATCCTGGGCACCTCCATGGGCAGGCGCTACCCGAGAAAGAAGGGCGACCTCGTTTTCGCCGCCGCCGGATTTGTGGATAAGGAAAAAGTGGCGCATAAGACCGAGCTTCAGCTCGAGAGACGGGGCGGGAGCAGAGGCACCTACCAGGTCCCGGTGAACAGGAGGGTCATGAAAATGGAAGAGAAACGCTTCTTCCGTATCGACCTTTTTTTCGCCACTGAGCCATACCGCATCTCCATGGAGTTCGAAAAAAACAGTGTGATTTTCTACGGCGACCGCCAGATCCGGATGAAGAACAAACTGGATCTCACCGTGCTGATGGTGGATCTCCAGTCCCTTCTTCCGCCGGAGCGGATGAACCGCAGCCTCCGCGAGCTTTCCCTAACGGAAATTTACCCAAGGATGCGCGCCTACGAGGAGGAACTCCGCTGGGCGTTCCATCGCCTCGGCGCGAAGGGATAGCATTGTGGCACTGCAGTCCAAGGTTTTCGGCTTTGCTTCACCGGATGCCCGGGGGGTGGTCCGGCTCGCGGAGATGGAACGGACTTTCAGCCCTCTCCAATTCTTCCGCTCTATTCCCGGGGCTTTCGTTGCACTTCACCCCAGGCTGGGATGGAAAAGGCCGTTGGCCTTGAAGACCGGCACGTCGAATTCACAAATCCTGATACGCGGCATGATACGCATAACCCTGAATTCAGGATAGATACGCTGGGAGAAACGTGGCGTCTCCGCAAGACCTACAGATCGGGGACGGTATTTTCTGGCGACCCGTACCGGTGTATGGTTTGTTCCATTGCGTCGTGGACGGGTGGCCTGGCACCAGAGCCGGTAGCCCTACACACGCCGACAACACCATTGCAATGAACCGGAATACAGCATGAACAACGTCCTACTTCTCGTTTGGATTTCAGTCCTCAGCGCCGCCTTCGTTTTCGGAGAGAGCCTGACCCTGGTCAGCGTGGGAGGCGGCGGCCACCGCATGTCCAGCACGGACGGGAAAACCTTCGGAAACCACGAGCAGTGGGGGCCCTGCGGGCATGACGCAAATGACCTGCTTCACGTGACCTACGGGAACGGAAAATTCGTTGCAGTAGGCGGCTGGAGCAAGCCCCGTATCGTCGTTTCCAAGGATGGGAAAGATTGGGAGGAAGTTCCGGAATCCGAGTTTGAAAAGGCGAAGGGAGCGGCGTTCCGCGTGCTTTTCGCGGACGGCTCCTTTCATTTCCTGACCCTGTCGGGAAACATGATGCGTTCGGAAGACGGAAAAGAGTGGCAACACATCGGTGACGTCCCGCTGACGAAAAAACCGGATCTTGAGAGGATCCGCGACCTGGCCTACGGGAACGGGACTTTTGTCGGAGTCGGGGACTTCGGGGTGGTCGCCGTCTCCAAGGACATGGGGAAAACCTGGACTGCCTCCCGTGCAAAGCACCACGGGAAAGAACGCACGTGGCCCAAGGTCGAGTTCGGAGCGGGGAGGTTCGTGATAGCCGGAGTGGACGGCTATACGGCCTCCAGCAAAGACGGGGAAACGTGGGAGCACGAGACCACTCACGGAGGGGCGTTCAAGAAGATCAGCGAGATCAACTGGACCGGGAAAGAGTTCTACGCATACGCCTCCGCCGTTAAAGGGGCGCCCCACCGGCTCATTTCCAAGGATGGGATCGAATGGACGAACCGGCCCTTGAAATGGAGTGGCGTGCCTGTTTCGGTATGGCTTTTCGACGGCACCTACTACGGCGTCCAGGACGATTTCTTCAAGGGCAACACCAAAATCTACCGCTCCAAGGATGGCGAGGATTGGGAGCTTTCGGAAAACGAAAAGGGCTACTCCGCCCGCTGCATCACCGCGAACCGCTGAGGTGAAAATAAGTTTGAGTAGTGTTATAACGGAAGTTATAATCGCTTGACCATGACCACCACAGTAAAAATTACCAGCATCGGAAACTCCGCAGGTATCATTTTACCAAAGGAGCTTCTTGAGAAAATGCGCCTGTCGAAAGGTGATTTGCTCACCGTGACGGAGACACCGGATGGCTTGAACCTGAATCCGTATGATGAGGACTTCGCAACCGCAATGAGCCTTGCAGAGGGCATCATGCGGGAGGATCGCGATGTTCTAAGGAAGTTGGCACAGTGATGACATCTCGAAAAAACCTTCACGATGACGCCTGAACCAAAATGGATCACTCCGAAGATCGTTCATGCGCTGCACGAGCGGCAGCTCGCCGAACACGGGGGGCAGAGCGGCCTACGTGACGAAGGACTGATGCTTTCCGCGCTTTCGCGTCCCCAGCAACTGCTGTCGTATGGTGATCCTCCCCCGGATCTCTGCGCTCTCGCCGCCTCGTATGCTTACGGACTTGCCAAAAACCACCCCTTTCTGGACGGCAACAAGCGCACCGCGTTTGTCGTTTACCGGCTTTTCCTGAAATGGAACGGAGTCGAGCTCCACGCCGAAAAAGTGGATAGATACGTGACCATGCTCGCCCTCGCCGCCGGGGAACTTTCCGAGGAAGACTTCACCACCTGGCTCCGCGAAAACACCGCTACTGTTTAGGCGTTTTCCGCTCATCCTCCTTTGACAATCCCGCGCCCGCGCCCCACGATCCCGGCGAACTTACGTTTTAGAAAAAATTATGGCATACGATCTTATTGTTATTGGAGGCGGCCCTGCCGGTTATGTAGCGGCAATCCGCGCAGCGCAGCATGGAAAAAAAGTCGCCTGTGTGGAAGCCGACCGCGCCGGAGGCACTTGCCTCAACTGGGGCTGCATCCCTACCAAAGCCCTTCTGAAAAACGCCGAGCTCTACCAGACCCTCATGCACAAGGCGGGCGAGATGGGACTCCAGATCCAAGGCCTTTCCTATGACTGGAGCACGGTCATCGGCCGCTCCCGCAAGGTTTCCGACAAGCTCGCTGGCGGCATCGAATACCTTTTCAAGAAAAACAAGGTCGATTACATCCGTGGATTCGGCTCCATCGAATCCGAAGGAAAAGTAGGCGTGAAAGCTTCTGACGGCTCCACGCAAACCATCGAAGGCGCGAACATCATCGTCGCCACCGGGTGTGTTTCCCGCCCGCTTCCGCAGCTTCCATTCAACGGGAAATCCGTTATCGGCTCCAAAGAGGCGATGGTGCTCCAAGACCAGCCAAAGGAAATGATCATCATTGGTGCCGGTGCGATTGGCGTGGAATTCGCCTACATCTACAATGCCTTCGGCACCAAGGTGACCCTCGTCGAAATGCTCCCGAACGTCCTCCCCGTGGAAGACACGGAAGTCGGTGCTGAGCTTGAAAAATCCCTCACCAAACAAGGCATACGCTGCCTTACCAACACCAAGGTAACGAACACGGTTGATCACGGCGACCGCGTGGAGATCACCGTCGAGGGGCCAAAGGAAAACGGAACCATCTCCGCCGATGTCTGCCTCGTCGCCATCGGCATCCAGCCCGTCCTTCCCGGCGGCCACCAGCCGGAACTCGACCGTGGCTACATCAAGGTCGGCGACCGCTACGAGACCAACCTTCCCGGCGTATATGCCATCGGTGATATCAACGGCCCGCCATGGCTGGCCCACGTAGCTTCCTTCGAGGCGTTCCAGTGCGTGGACGGACTTTTCGTGGATGGCTACAAGCCCCGCAAGGTCACCAATTTCCCCGGCTGCACCTACTGCCACCCGCAGGTCGCTTCCGTCGGAAAAACCGAGCGCGCGCTCAAGGAAGAAGGCATCGAATATGTTGTCGGGAAAATTCCATTTGTCGCCATCGGCAAAGCGGTCGCCTCGTCCGAAACGGAAGGCTTCACCAAGCTGCTCTATGGCAAGAAACACGGCGAGCTCCTCGGCGCACACATCATCGGTGACAACGCTACGGAACTCATCGCGGAAATGGGACTCGCCCTCGACCAGGAACTCACCATCGACGAGATCCACGCCACCATCCACGCCCACCCGACCATGTCGGAGGTCATCCACGAGGCCACCCTCGCAGCAGAGGGCCACGCCATCCATTTCTAACGGAAGGAGCGCTGCCTCTAAAGGCGGCGTGTCCGCATTTCACCCGCCGCCTGAAGGCAGCGCTCCGATCAATGAAATCACGCTGGATCATCCTTTCCTGCGGAATCGCATGCCTCGCGGCTTGTGATTCTGCAAAAAAAACGTCGGTCGCTCCCGCCGTCGAAATAGCCTGGCCGCCCCGCAACATTTCCTCCTCGAAGCGGAAGCCTGTGAAGTCCTCGGCGAAAAAGCGGAGGACGGAAAGGCTTCCGGGGGATCTTTAGTCAAACGCCAGTCCGGCAAATACCAGCCGGTGTTCCGCTGTGAAATCCCCGCTTCGGAAAAACCGCTCACCGTATGGCTGCGGCGGAAGGGTGGAGCCGTGCAGGTAAAAACAACCGGCCCGGAAGGACAGAAGGAAAGCGATTGGGTTTACAAATCCCAGGAGGATTTCACCTGGACTGCGTTCGGAGAGATCCCTCCCGGCGCGGAGGGCAGGCAGCTTACGGCCATTGGCAACAACAATGAAAAAGAGACCGTCTCCATCGACTGCGTCCTCTTTTCCGAAGACCCCGTGGAAGACAAGGACGCCCTGCTGACACCGCTCCCGGTGGTTTCCATTGATCCCACGAAAACCACGGCCAGCTTCCGCAGCGCACCCGCGCTCTGGGGGCTGAACCTGTACTCAGGCGGCGATCCCGTGTCGCTTGCTGATCCCGGCTACATGGAGAACATGGCTTATCTCGCCCCGCATAGTGTGAGGGTTCACAACGCGGGGAAAATGGAGGATTCCGGGAAAAGCCGCCACGGCCTGCTGGATACCAAGGCGCATGGCTGGGACGAAAAAAAAGTCCGCCTGGCGATCGTAGGGCTGCTCGAAATGAAACACGCTGGCGAGATTTTCCTGAACATCCCGAACTGGCCGGAGTGGATGGATACCGACAAGGACGGCTTTCTGGATGAAGACAAGGCTGCGGAATACGTGGACTTGGTGGGACGGTTCGCCGAGATCGTCTGGGAATTCCCCGAGGCACGGAAGCGGGTGCTGTTCGAAGTGACCAATGAGCGCGACAAGCTCTACCATGAGAATCTGGTGGACAAGAAACAGCCGCACAGGGTCGCGGAGCTCGCCCGGGTTTACATCCAGTGCAGCCTCCGCATCCGCAAGGTTGCGCCCGGTGCCAGGGTAGGCGGCCCGGCTGTGGCAAATGCCTATAATGCGGATTTCCACGAGCAGTTCATCGCCCTGACCGCGCCGGAACTCGATTTCTATTCCATCCACCTTTATGTCAGCGGAGATCCGAAGGAGTCGGACTCGCGCATCCTTTCCAAGGCGGACAATATCGATTATCCGGTGGAAATGGTGAGAAGGATACTCGCTAAAAATTCGCAAGGCCGCGTGATTCCCGTCTCCGTGAACGAATACAATATCGCCTGGACATGGGAGACGCGGGAGAAGCGGATGACCACCGGATTCGGAGCCGTTTGGGACGCATGGTTCATGATGACCCTCTTCTCCTCCGGTGCCGATTTCGCCGCCGCGTGGAACGAAAGGGACGGGATCTATGGCAAGTTCTCGCAAGAAGGTGAACGCCGCCCCGCCGCCCATCTCTACCACGTGCTCAACACAGGATTCGCCGGGCCAATCGCGCGGTTGGAAACGGACGAGCCGGATGACATCGCCGCCCTCGTTACGGAAAAGGGCGACCGCCTGCTCATCTCCCACCGAGGCCTCCGCGACCGGAAGATTACACTCCCCGAGGGAAAATGGACTGGCTGGATGCTCGGGAAAGGCATGGATGCGCAGAAGGAAATCGCTGCGGAAGGAGGGATGGATCTGCCGGGGGTATCGCTGCTATATCTTGAGCGGTGATGAATGCAGTGCCGCTAGGCACCGTGGACTGCGTGCAGCCTGCTGCCGCTTTGGGCAATGCAGCCTGCTGCGAGCCGACGGCATTGGCACGACTCGGGTTGCCATTTCCCGAGTTTGCCCCGTAGCAGCAGGCTGCGTGACGGAAAGCGGCAGCAGGCTGCACGCAGTCCACGGTCTTCGACTTCTGCCGACATCATCGTTTGATAATCGGGGGCGGTTTGACGCGAACTAAAGTCCGTGTTCCAATTCCTCCAACAGCCACTCCCCGTTTTCCCACGGCACCCGGTGGCCTGCTCCGGGGGCGATTGCGAGGGTCGCGTCCGGCAGAAGGGAAACGGCTTCTTCCGCGATGGCGCGGTATTTTGTATCGTTTTCCCCGGCGATCCAGAGGACGGGGATCTCGATTTCCGGGAGCCTGTCCCAGAGAGGTTGCTGGTTGGCCACCGACCAATCGACAAAGCTGCGGGCGATTTCGCGGCGGCGCTGGATGAGTTTCTTGTCCTCGCGCTCGTCGCGCATGGCTCCACCGAGGAGGGGCTGGGAGCTCCATTTTTCCAAAAACGTGTCCCATGGGAGGGTGAGTGCCTGGGTTGCGAGGACGGTATCGGAGGCGCGGCGGGAGGAAATTTCCGCAGGATCGCGGAGGCCGGGGTTTGCGGAGATGATGACGGCTGCGTCCCATGGGTCTTTTTCCAGAAGGGCGTGGAGGGCGAGGCGGCCGCCCATGGAGTAGCCGAGCAGGATGCGTTTCTGGCCGCGCGAGACTTCGCCCTCGGCATCCGCATTGAGGCGTTTTCCGAAGTCCGGCATGGAAACGCTGTCGCATTGGAGGAAGCGCCAGAGATCCACTGCGCGGGTGGAGGCTCCGATTTCAGCGAGACCTTTTCCCAGTGCCCGCCAATCGGATGCCGCGCCGACAGCGCCGTGCAGGCACCAGAATTCGGTGGGGACGACGGCCTCGTCCGAGGACTTCGCGGCGCGTCGCGCACCCGCGATTTTTTCATCGGTTTCCTTGGATGACTGTATCACTCGGGCGCGTAGGTTTTCTTCAGGATATCCAGAAGGTCTCCGGGGGTTTTCAGCAATTCCGGATCAGGAGGTGCCTGGGAGAAGGCGTAAATGGTCGCGGCAACGAGGGCTAGGGCTATCACTACGAAGAGCCAGTAGATGATGGCAAGAAGCCAACCCACGCCATCCAGTTTCTTGTGCTCCGCGTATCCGGCCGGGCAGGCGAAGAGCCGGGAGTATGTCCAGATATTGAGAAGCGGAACGAAGAGGCTCAGGAACCACCAGCGCGACATCGAGAGATTGGTGAAGCGGTTGATCGTCACCACCAAGGCGAAGACCGTATATACGATCGCCACTCCGCCACTGGCGAGGGCGAGGATTTTTCCGTCCATTTTCCCTTCGAGAAAAGAAGCGCCGAAGCCGAATGCGAGGGCCAGGAGGAAGGGCAAAAGGAAGGAGACGAAGAGATAGGTGGCGCGTGTCGCCCCGCCCCATTTTCCTTTGAGCTTCAGTCTGTCTTTCTTGCTTTCCTCGGGCTGGAATTCCGCTGGGGCGGCTGCTGCCTTCTTTTTTTCCTCGGCTTCCGCAACCACGTTTTTTTCAAACAGGCCTTCCAGATCCCCGGAAGGAATCCAATCGTCCATGTCCTTGCGCCAGACCATGTCGAGCCGGGGATTGAGCTGGCCGCGCTCCACCTCGTATTTCAGATCGTCGATGGAGACCGGGCCGAACTGTTTTCCCTCGTGGGTCACGAACCATTCCTTGGTCATATCGGCATTCTCCATGGGCTTTGGGTATCAAACGATTTGAAAAGTGTCAATGGATGGCAGGAAGCGATGGGGGTTGATTTTAAATAGAAATCTGGGAACGTGACGTGCTTTGAAAACGGTGATGGAACCACGGGACAGACTGGGGAGGGGGATGCGGGATCTGCGGATCTCGGTGACGGACAGGTGCAATTTCCGCTGCCGCTACTGCATGCCTGCGGAGGTGTTCGGCCGGATATGCGTTCTTGCCTAAGGACGACCTGTTGAGCTTTGAGGAAATCGTGAGGCTGGTGCGTATCTCCGCGCCCATGGGGGTGGGGAAAATCCGGCTGACTGGAGGTGAGCCGCTGTTGCGCCGGGGAATCGCGGATCTGGTGGCGATGATTGCCGCGACGGATGGCGTGGAAGATCTGGCGATGACGACAAACGGGGTGCTGCTGGCACATCACGCGGAGGAACTGGCTCTGGCGGGGATGAACCGGGTGACTGTTTCCCTGGATGCGCTTGACCCGGAAATTTTCGCGAAAATGAACGGCACCGGGGCGAAAGTTGACCGGGTGGTTTCCGGAATCATGGCTGCGAAAAACTTCGGACTGCCGGTGAAAGTGAACGCGGTGATACAGCGCAGTGTGAACGAAAGCGAGATCCTCCCTCTCGCCCGTTGGGCGCGTGAAACGGATGTGGATCTGCGTTTCATCGAATATATGGACGTGGGTGAGACCAATGGCTGGAACATGGCGGAAGTCGTCACCGGCGCGGAAATCCTGGAAATCCTCGGGACGGAATTCGAGCTGGAAGGGCGCGATCCGGCTTACCGGGGCGAGGTTTCGGTGAACTGGAAGCACGTGGGGGGCGAGCGCGAGATCGGGCTAATCCGCTCGGTCAGCAAGCCGTTTTGCGCGGATTGCCAGCGGCTGCGGATTTCTGCGGATGGGAAACTTTTCACCTGCCTCTTCGCCGAGCACGGGCACGATCTCCGGGGCATCCTCCGCAGCGACGCGGGCGATGACAGCACCGTCACCCGCGCGATCTCCGCGATCTGGGGCTCCCGGGAAGACAGGTATTCCGAGCTGCGCGGGAAGGTGGCGATGAAAAAGGCGGAGATGAGCTACCTCGGCGGCTGACGCTTTCCGGGGGAAGCGGGTCCAGGCCGTTACTCCGGCACCTCGTCGCCAAGGATCTTGTCGATGGATGCGACACGCTCCCAGGGGCAGCGCTTGCGCTGGTATTTTTTCCAAATGATATCGCGCAGCGCCCGCCAGACTTCTTCAGACGGCTCCTCGATGCGTTCCCAATCCGGCTCGGATTTCAGGTGGGTGAGAATCCGCCACTCATGGGCGTGATAGTTTCCGCGGTAAAAGCGTTTCCCCTCATCCGTCTTCTCATTCCATTCATGCGATTCCATACGGGCAAGGGAAATGGCTGGGGCTGTGGTTTGCAAGGATGGATGCGCTGTGAAAATCATCTCTCGGAATCCCGCCGGATTGGTGCCAGTTTCAGCCATGTCCCTTTCCGGCAGAACCTCCGCCCTCCTCCGCCTGATCGCTTTCGTATGTTTCACGGTCGCATCCGCTTCCGCGAATGAAGTTCTCTTCATTGGCAACAGTTTTACCCACGGGCAGGACACGCGCCTCAGCCAGCATGGCGGGGTTCCCGCCGTATTCCAGGCAATCGCACGAGCGAAGGGGGAGGATGTGAACGCGACCATGATGGCTGCCAGCGGAAAGGACTGGGGCTTTCACCTCAGGAACAAGGCGACGCTTGAAATGATAGGAAGCAAAAAATGGGATGCCGTCGTCCTGCAGGATTACAGCACCAAGCCCACCCGCATCGGTAATCGCAAATCCTTCTTCAAACACGGGCAGGACTTCTGTGAACTGGTTTGGAAAAGCAACCCGGAGGCAACAATCGTCCTCTACCGGACGTGCGCGGAAGCCGGGCCATAGCATGTATTCCACTGCGGAAAAGAATTCCGCGTTCAAAGACTTCGATGAAATGGATTCCGACCTGGGCAAATCCTACGGCGAACTTTTCAAAAAGCTGACCGCCGCGAATCCCGGAAAGCAAATCCTCCTGGCTCCGGTGGGCGATGCCTTCGCCATCTGCGCAAAGAAATTTCCCGAAACGGAAATCTACGGGGCGGATGCCTACCACGCCGGGGTGGATGGCAGTTACCTGGCTGCCCTGGTTTTCTACTCCACCCTCTACGGCGATTCCCCGGTCGGCGCGATACGGGAATTCGAGACATACACCGTCGAGGAATCGGCTGCGGAAACTCTGCAAAAGGTGGCGTTGGAAGTCCGCCTGTTAGAATAGTGGAATTCGGGATTTTGACGGTTACGAAGTTCGTTGCGGGCGCGCGGGGGGGATGCTTCACTTCCGTCCGTGGCCTATCTTGAGATACTGGAGCTGGAAAAGCATTTCGTAAAAAAATCCGGAGGCGTTTTCTCCCCGCGCACCGAAATCGTGAAAGCGGTGGACGGGGTGAGCCTGGAAATCCAGCAGGGCGAGATCCTCGGGCTGGTCGGTGAGTCCGGCTGCGGGAAATCCACCCTGTCGCGCACCCTGATGCAGCTCATCCCGCCGACCTCCGGATCCATCGTCCTGAACGGGGAAAACTTTTCCTCACTCAGCCATTCCGAGGTGCGGAAACGCCGCCTGGATTTCCAAATGGTTTTCCAGGATCCCTACGCCTCGCTGAACCCGAGGATGACGGTTTTTTCGACCATCGCCGAGGCCGTGCGGCAGCGCCACCGCGGCATGAAGGGGGCGGAGCTGGAGGCGAAAGTGGTGGAACTCATGTCCACCGTCGGTCTCGATGCCTCGCAGACGAAACGCTATCCGCATGAGTTTTCCGGAGGGCAGCGGCAGCGTATCGCCATCGCCAGGGCGCTTGCGCCGGAGCCGAAGCTCATCATCGCGGACGAGCCTGTCTCCGCTCTCGACGTCTCCATCCAGTCCCAGATTCTCAACCTTCTCAAAGACCTCCAGCGCGATCTGGGGCTGACCATGGTTTTCATTTCCCATGATCTCGGGGTCGTCCACTACATCGCGGACAGGATCGCTGTGATGTACAAGGGGAAAATCGTGGAGGTCGGCACGGCGGATGAGGTTTTCCACAATCCGCAGGACGATTACACCAAGCGCCTGCTGGCCTCGATCCCGAAGCTGAAACGGGATTAACCACCCCGTGACGACAGGCGGGTCAACGGAACTCGACAAGCCGTTTCCTACCCTTTAATTTTCAATGTATGGAAATTTCCGCTATCAAGCGTCCATTGAAATCGGAGGGCATCCCCCCCTTGATCGAAGATCCCGAGGAGGCCATGGCAATTTTCCAAGAGATCCTCAAGCGAGGAAAAATGTTTTACCCGGAAGAAAATGATACTTCAAAAGGACATCCGAGAGTTTATCGAATTGTGCCTCTCTCGGAAAGTTGAGTTTTTATGCCCTTCCATCCCTTCACCCCCGCCCACTACATCACCCTCGCCGTTGGTTTTGCGATCACTGCCGGGCTGATTGTTTTTGCGAAGCGCTCGGAGGGGATCCAACGCATTACCACCTCCGTTATCGCGTTCCTGTGCCTCGCTTCCTACCCGTTCGCCCTGTTCGCCTGGCGTGGGTATCCGGTGGCGTTGGACAATGTCCTGCCGCTGCATCTCTGTGATTTCGCGGCCATTATCGCCGGCTTCGCGCTGTTTACGAGGAAACCCATTCTGCTCACACTGACGTATTTCTGGGGTATCGCCGCGACGACACAGGCTCTCCTCACCCCTGCCATTTCCATCGGCCCGCCCAGCCTTCCTTTCATCCACTTTTTCATCCAGCACTTCGCCATCGTTGCGGCGGCGCTCTACATCCCCATCGTTCTGAAATGGCGGCCGAAGACGCCCTGGTGGAGATCGCCGCTGGAGGTTTTCGGGATATCCATCCTCTACCACGCGTTTTCCCTGGTGGTGAATACGGTTCTGAAAACCAACTTCGCCTTCTCCGCCCGCCCGCCGGACAACCCCTCGCTCATCGATCACCTTGGGCCGTGGCCGGTTTACCTTTTCTCCATGCAGGCACTGGCGCTTGTGCTTTACCTGCTGCTGGCGCTGCCTTTCAAAAGACGCACCCGCTGAATTTTTTTTGTCGCAAGACACCGTGCGATGGGGAGTATCTTTTCCCATGAAATCCCAACGCCACCGCGCCTCCGGAACCCTACGGCTTGCCGCGGCCGCCCTGTTTGCTTCGGCTGTTTTCTCCCCGGCTCTCACCGAAGAGGATGCGGGAAAAATCGAGGGGACGGCGAATCCCGAACCGGCTACCATCGTTGAGTCCGAGGAGGCACTGCTTTCCACCCTCAAGTTTCCGGAGGGGATGGTGGCGAAGCTTTTCGCGCGCGAGCCGGATGTGCAGAACCCGACGGCCATCGCCTTCGATGACCGGAACCGCCTCTACATCGCGGAGACCCACCGCTTCGACCGCGGAATCGAGGACAACCGCCGCTCCCTGCACTCGGTTCGCGAGGATTTCGCTCTCAAATCCACGGCGGAGCGTCTGGAGATGTACAAGCGCCATACGGATGTGAAAGCCATGTCCTATTTCACGAAATACGCGGAGAAAATCCGGGTGATCGAGGACACGGATGGTGATGGGAAATGCGACAAGGCGACCGTTTATGCGGACGGCTTCAACGATCCCCTGGATGGCACGGCGGCGGGGATCATGGTGGCGGACGGGAAGGTTTATTTCGCCTGCATCCCGCATGTCTGGATGCTGGAGGATACGGATGGCGATCTGGTGGCGGACACCCGCGAATCTCTGCAGGAAGGTTACGGAATCAGCGTGAGCCTGAGCGGGCACGATCTCAACGGCTTCGCAATGGGGCCGGACGGGAGGATCTGGTTCACCATAGGCGACCGCGGTTACAACCTGAAAACGAAGGACGGGCGGCATCTCTACGACCAGTACCGGCGGCGCGGTTTTCCGTATGGAAAAGGACGGCAGCGGACTGGAGGTGGTGCATACGGGATTGAGAAATCCCAAGGAGATCGCCTTCGATAAATTCGGCAATTTGTTCTCCGTGGATAACAATGCGGACATGGGCGACAAGGCGCGGGTGGTGGACATCGTCGATGGCGGTTTCTCCGGCTGGAACCGTGGCAACCAGGCGTTCCGGAATTTCCGCGAATACATCGATGTGACCCCACGCCACAAGATCCCATGGATGGAGGAGAAGCACTGGGGCATGGAAGGGAAGAACCGCCCTATGGCCATGCTCCCGCCATCGGGCTTCATTTCCAACGGACCTTCCGGGCTGGCTTACAATCCGGGGACAGGGCTTGCGGAAAAATGGGACGACCACTTTTTCGTATGTGACTACAGGGGCGGGAACAGCGCGGTGATCGCTTTTCACATGGTGGCTGACGGCGCGGGATTCAAGGTGGAGGGAAAGGAAAATTTCATCTCGGGTCTGCTCAATACGGATGTCGAATTCGGCTACGACGGGAAGGTCTATGTCTCGGATTACGTCGGGAACTGGTTCACCTACGGCTTCGGCAACATTTTTACATTCGAGGATGCTACGGAAACGGCCAAGCCGGAATCCAAGGAGATCAAAGGGATTTTCGCAGATGGTTTTGACAAGCTGGAGCCGGCCAGGCTAGCGGAACTGCTCCGCCATCCTGACATGCGGGTGAGGCTTCGCGCACAGCTTGAACTCGCCAAGGATGCGGGAAACCGGGCCGTCCTGCTTTCCGCCACGGCAACCGGTGAACCGCTCACCACCCGGCTGCACGGGGTCTGGGGATTGGGAAATCTCCTGAGGATGAAAGGCGATGCCGAAGCGGGAAATGCGCTGGTGAAACTTTGTGCGGACGCCGATGAAAAGGTGCGCGGCCAGGCGATACAGTGCCTGGGCAATGCCGCCTTCAAACCGGCTTTGGACACCGCCGTATCGCTCCTTGATGACGAAGCTCCACGCGTTCAAATGCTCGCCGCCATCGCCGTAGGAAAAATCGGAAGTAAGGACCAGGTAGGCGCGTTGATGGATCTCGTGAAGCGCAACGAAGACAAGGACGCCTATCTCCGCCACGGTGCGGTGGACGGGCTTTTCCGCATAGCCGATGCGGATGCCGTTTTCGAATATGCGGAAGACGCTTCCCCCGCAGTGCGCCGGGCGGTGGTGCTGGCACTGCGACGTTTCGAAGACCCGCGCATCGGGAATTTCCTCAACGACAAGGAGCAGTCCAGCGCCATTGAGGCAGCACAGGCGATCAACGACGCCTACATCGAAGGCGCGCGCGAATCGCTCGCCGCCGCGACACACCTGCTGGGGAAAGTTTCCTGGATGGTGGATGTCCGCATTCTGAATTCCATGCTTCGTGCGGGTGGCGGGGAAAACGTGAAGCGCCTGCTCGCCGCCGCCGCCGATACCTCGCAATCGGAGGACGTGAGGGTGGAGGCACTCTTCCTCCTGGAGCGTTGGGAAAACCCTCCTCCCATCGACCCGACCACCGGAAAGCACCGCCCTTTGGAAGGCGACCGCAGTCTCGAAAAAATGAAGCCGGAGATCCAGGCCGGCCTCGTCAAATTGCTCGCCAGCGCATCGGGCAACCTGCTCGTCGAAGCACTGGGAGCTGCCGGCACATTCGGAGTCGAGATCCCATCCGAAGTGATGCTGGGTCTTTTGACGAATCCAAAAAATCCCGGCGAAGTCCGCTCTGCCGCGCTCAAGGAACTCGAAGCCAACCAACCCGCCGGCCTGCCCGCTGTTCTTGCGGAACTCGCCTCGGACAAGGATGCCACCATCCGCGCCAGGACATTGGAAACCCTGGGCCGCGTAGCTCCTGACAAGGCCATGGAAGCGGTACGGGAAATCCTTTCATCAGGAAAAATCCCGGACAAACAAAACGCCATCGCCCTGCTCGGCAGCATGGCACATCCCTCCGCATCCGGCATCCTGTTAGAGCTTCTGGAAAAACTCCCGGAACAGCCCGCCGGCCTGAAACTCGATATCATCGAGGCCGCCTCCCTCCGCAGCGAAGCCCCGCTCAAAGAAGCCCTCGCCGCCTACGAAGCCGGGCTGGACAAATCCGATCCGCTCGCCGCCTTCCGCCCCGCTCTCGAAGGGGGCGATGCCGCCCGCGGGAAGGAAATCATTTTTCACCACGGAGCCGCCCTCTGCACCCAGTGCCACAAGATCGGCAAAACCGGCGGAGAAGCCGGCCCCAACCTCAAGGGCATAGGTGGACGGCACGATGCGGAATACATCCTGGAATCCATCGTCATCCCCAATGCAAAACTCGCCGAAGGCTATTCCGCAATCGCCGTGACCATGAAGGACGGCACCGTCGTCGCAGGCATGCTCATGAAGGACACACCGGAGGAAGTGGTCGTCCGGAATCCGGAAACGAAAAAGGACACCGTCTGCAAACGCGAAGACATCGCCAGCATGCCCGCCCCCATGTCCACCATGCCGCCCATGGGACTGATCCTGAAAAAAACCGAGATCCGCGATCTTGTTGCCTTCCTTTCCGCCTTGAAGAAATAGGCGGATCGGCGGCCTGCAAAATGCCGTTGAATCCGTCATCTTTCAGTCATGGCTTCCGTAGAAGAAGTGACGGTAGTGGCGCAAGCCACCGGTGACTGTCGGCAGCCTGCTGCCGCTTTCCGTTACGCAGCCTGCTGCTACGGGGCAACCTCGGGAAATATCAAGCCTTGCCGTGCCAATGCAGCCGGCTCGCAGCGGGCTGCATTGCCAAAAGCGGTAGCAGGCTGCCGACAGTCACCGGTCTTCGACTTCTTTCTAACATTCGGAAAGTGGCCGAGGCAATACTGCTGTGTATCTGCCAGGCAGCCCCTGCGATTTTCACAAAAGCTGATGTGTCCCATTATATTCCTGCGCCGTTCCTTACCGCGTCCAAAACGAGGAGTTGCAGATCGTGACCATCGTCCTTATGCAGCAGCTTCTGGAGCGTGATCGTCTCCCTTGATCGGTTTTTCCGGTTTCCGGCCTCCGCTTTCTGGTGTCTCTTACCTCCATGCCCACGCCCGCCAAGAAACGCCCCCGAGTCAATGTCCGCCGCCCGGATGTGATGGAGCTCGTCTCCGCTGAGGTGGCCGTCCATTACCAGTCCTCGCTCGTTGAGAAAATCAGGGATCAGGGCGGGAAGATCTCCCGTGGTAATACCACCCTCCTTCTCGCACAGGACTTCGGTTTCTGTTACGGGGTCGAGCGGGCAATCGACCTCGCATACGCTTCGCGGAAAGTTTTCCCGGAAAACCGCATCTTCCTCATTGGGGAAATCATCCACAACCCGGACGTAAACCGGCACCTGCGGGAAATGGATATCGTCTCCCTTCCGTGGAAGGAAATCGATGCGGAATACGACGATCTCCAGCCCGATGACGTGGTCATCGTCCCGGCTTTCGGCGCGCCCACCCATTTCATGGAGAAGATCGAAGAGCGCGGCTGCTACACGGTGGATACCACCTGCGGCGATGTCATGAAAGTCTGGCGGCGCGTGCGCGGCTACGCCAAGGAAGGCATCACCTCCATCATCCACGGAAAGGAAAACCACGAGGAAACCCGCGCCACCGCATCCCGCGCCCTGGGCGAAAACAAGGACGGCCACTACCTCGTCATCCTCACCCTCGCGGACACTGATTTCGTCTGCGATTACATCCGCAATGGCGGCGACAAAGAGGCTTTCCTGAAACGCTTCGAGGGTTCCTACCCACCCGGCTTTGATCCCGATACCCATCTGGAAAAAATCGGCGTCGCCAACCAGACGACCATGCTGAAAAGCGAGACCCTGGAAATCCAGAACCGCCTTGCAAAAGCCGTTTCAGACCGCGACGGATCTTCGGAAAACTTCTCCGTCTTCGATACCATCTGCGGGGCCACCCAGGAGCGGCAGGACGCGCTTTTCGAGATGCTGAAAACGAAGATGGATCTCCTCCTCGTAGTCGGTGGCTACAATTCTTCAAATACTGCACATCTAGTAGAAATCGGAGAAAAGGAACTTCCCACCTTCTTCATCCGCGATGCCTCCCAGATCAAATCCCTGGAGGAAATCGTCCACTTTGACCTCCACCACCAGCAGGAAACCACCAGCAACTACGCCGGTGTGATCTCAGGAAAAGACCAGGTCACCATCGGCCTCACCGCCGGCGCCTCCTGCCCGAACAACCTGATTGAGGAAACGGTGGAGAAGGTGTTCGAGCTGCGGGGGGAAACTTTAAACCCTAAACTTTAAACCTCAAGGAAGACCCGGACGCATGACTCGGAAGGACAACGGCAGCGGGAAAGGAAAGCCCAGGCAAGCGATCCGCGAACTGGCGATCATAGGCGCAGTGTTTGGGTTCCTGTTCGCTATCGCATGCCGGACCATTGAATTGTTCTCCGGCTCTGAAGCACTGGATGAACTTTCAGACTGGGTATGGATACCAGGCATCGCCTGTATGCTCTGCCTAGCATACTGGGAATGGCGCACGCTTTACTCCTACGTCTATTGCAAAAAATCCGACACCTGTCCCAAAGACGACGCAGTCCCACCAGAATAAACAACACCCCAGGTTGGCGGGGGGACTTAAATCCGCCCATCCGGAAGCGTCCAATACAGACAACTGGCTGAAACAGCTCCCACAAACCAAAAGAGCATGCGCAACCCCACCGGGAAATACAATCGGTGGAATGCTTTTTTAGACCCGATCCAGCCTACGCCACCGTGTTCCGACTTCAATCTCCTGGCCTCTACAAAATAGCTTAGCCCGCCCACCAATAGAAATGCGGTCACGATGAAAAACAGAAATACAGTCCATTCGAGATCCGTATTTTTAACCGCTATTCCTAGGGATGCCGTTAGGAATCCTGCTACGAAAGCGCTGCCAATCGTCGCCCTTTTGAAATATTGGAAAGGTTTTTCCATCCACGGGCAGAGGTCGGTTACGCCAGATCCATGACCATCACTTTCGCCCACATCTCCTTGTTTCCGCCGGAGTATGCGTCGTGGATGGGATCGTTTTTCTGGTATTGCTCGTGGGCTTCCATGGTCGCGAAGTGGAAGGAGATCCCGTAGTCCCAGGAGTGGTCGGTGACCGGGCGCTCCTCGGTAGGGGCGGGTGTGCCCCAGTGGGCTTTGGTGATATTGGTGGATTTCACCAGTTCGTTGAGGGCGGCCTCCATGCGGGCGCGGCCGGCATCGTTTTTGAATTCGTCTTTCAGCCAGAAATATACGTGATGTTCCATGCCCCATTCTTCGGCAGGGAAAATGAAAATTCCAAGCTTTAAGCGTGAAATTCCTCCCGTGCGTGCGGCGGCGAGCCATCGGACAATTTCCCTGCTTGCCCCTGCCGGGTTGCTGGAAAACAATCGCCGCCTAGCATTTGAAGAAATTTTTCCCATACTACCGGCACCTCTGGGAGGTGAAGTGGCACTTCCTGACCGGGGTACTTGCCGGCCTGTTTTACGCAGCAGCTTCCGGAGCCGGCCTGCCCCTGATGATCAAGGTGGTTTTCCCCATCCTTTTCAAGGAAAGCAACGAGGACGGCGGACAGTCGGAATGGTATATCGAATGGCTGAACTCGAAACTCGGTGCAATCTCCCAGGATCAGCTCCTCATCCTTACATGCCTTTGGATCCCGTTGATTTTCCTGATCCGGGGCGCAGCCTCATACACCAATTCATATTTCATCCAGCACGTGGGCATGCGTGTGGTGGAAGCGATACGGACCGACCTTTTCATCAAACTCCAGAGCCTGCCGCTCGCCTTTTTCAAAAGGAACAAGTCCGGCGATCTTCTCGCACGGCTGATGAACGATACCCAGATGCTCCAGCAGGTCATCGCACAGGCATCGAGCGATCTCATCAAACAACCCGCCACACTTCTCTTCGCCCTCGGGACCGTCGGCTACCTGGCTTACCAGGACAGAAGCTTTTTCATCGCGGTGATCGCGCTCGCGACCGTCCCCCTCTGCGTATTCGTAATCCGGGCGGCGGGAAAAAAACTCTATCGCCGTGCGAAGTCCCTGCAGGAAAAGGGGGGAAACCTTTCCGCCTCACTTTCCGAGAGCCTTCAGTCCGCACTGGAGATCAGGGCATACAATCTCCAGGGATCACAGATCGGGCAGTTTAGGAAAAAGATCTCCGACATTTTTCTCCTGTCCATGAAGGTGGTGAAATACAAGCAGATCATCTCTCCGTCCATTGAGGTGGTCGGTGCGCTCGGTTTCGCCGCCGCGCTTTATTTCGGTGTCCGCGCCGGCATGACGCAGACCGGTTTCCTCGCGCTCGGGATGGCGCTTTACATGGCCTATGAGCCGATGAAAAAACTCGGCAGCATCCATTCCCTTTTCCAACAGGGCAAGGCATCGGTGGATCGCATCGAATACGTCCTTCATGCGGACGATACCATACCCAACCCCACAAAACCGGCTCCCTGCCCCACCCCAACCAAGGGCATTTCCTTCCACGGGGTCACCTTCGCCTACAATGAACTTCCCGTTCTCCGCGACGTGGATCTGGAGGTTCCCGCCGGTCAGGTCGTGGCGCTGGTAGGTCCCAGTGGAGCGGGAAAAACGACCTTCGCACACCTTGTCCCCCGCTTCTACGATCCGCAGGAAGGCGAGATCCGCCTTGATGGCGTCCCCATCCAGAATTTCCTGAAACACGACCTGCGCTCCCACATCGCCGTGGTTCCACAGACCCCCTCCCTTTTCCTCGGCACCTTGGAGGAAAACATCCGCATCGGGAAAATGGATGCCAGCCACGGGGAGATCGAGGCGGCTGCTAAAAAAGCCTACGCACACGATTTCATCATGGCCATGCCGGATGGCTACGCCACCTCGGTGGGCGAGCGCGGCGATCTTCTTTCCGGCGGCCAGCGCCAACGCATCGCCATCGCCCGCGCCTTTCTGAAAAACGCCCCCATACTTATCCT
Organism: uncultured Verrucomicrobiae bacterium; assembly: GCA_963793435.1. Lineage (GTDB taxonomy): Bacteria > Verrucomicrobiota > Verrucomicrobiia > Verrucomicrobiales > Akkermansiaceae > Luteolibacter. The sequence goes on from CAWCAA010000002.1 coordinate 93,614, forward strand.
CGACGAGGCGACGAGCGCGCTCGATACCGAAAGCGAGGCGGCGATCCAGCAGGCATTGGGCGAGCTCGTTAGAGGCCGCACCACCCTCATCATCGCCCACCGTTTTTCCACCATACGCATCGCCGACCGCATCCTGGTATTCAAGGGCGGGCGCATCGTCAGCGACGGCAGCCACGAGGAACTCCAGAACCTCGATCCCACTTACCAGGCGATGGTCGGCGGGGAGTTGCGGTAGTTATTTTTTAACAAGTCCCGGAGGCGTGCCGTATGCGACAAGCCGGGATTTGCTTTTCGCAGAGGGCACCCGGAAATCATAGACGCCAAAGCCGTTGCCTTTCTTTCCCCGATAGGATCTGCCATTGGTCGCGTTGATCATCACCGGGCGGCCGTCCTTTTTCTCGTAACCAAGGAACATCCCGACGTGGGTGATTTTCGTAGTCCTTCCATCCGTGGGAACATAGGTGCCGGACCAGAAGACCAGATCTCCGGGCTTGAGATCGGAGAAACTCTCGTCCTCCGTATCCTTCGCCGCGTTGGCAACCATGTGCAGCCCTCCGTTTTCTTTCACCCAGAGAAACTGGTCGGAAGAGGTGCGTGGAGGATTCAGTCCCACCTTGTGGAGTATGTAATGCATCGCCCCGGAGCAATCGAAGCCGCCATCCTTGGGGCCGTTCCCGCCGTAGAGATAGGGCATCCCATCCATCTCTACCGCTGTGGCGAGCGCGGCGGAAATCACTTCCTTGCGGGCCTCTTCATAGTCCCCGAAGCCACGGATCTCCCCTGTGGTGATAACGGCGGCCTCATCCGCAGCGGAGGCCGAAAGGGTGGCAAATGCCAAGGTCAGAAACACACGTCCAAGCATGCGTCAGGTTAGCCTCCGGGGAGTGAACCGCAACTGGGGAATTGCAAAGCCCTGCGAAGGATCATATTTTTCCGGAATGCTTCGGACGCTCCCGGAAAACGATTTCAACACGCTCATCGAGGGAGCGGAACTGTTGGAAAAGGATGGCCTCGGCCCCAAGGTTTACGCGACGCCCGACAGGCGCATCGTCAAACTTTTCCGGGTGAAGAGGCTCATCTCATCGAACCTCCTCCGGGCATACGCACGTCGGTTCGCTGCGAACTCCACGGCGCTGGCAGACATCGGAGTCGCTGCGCTGAACGTGGAATTTTTCGGAAAAGTCCCGCACATTGCCCGGCAGATCGTCATCTATCCGATGATGCCGGGGGTCAGCCTTCGGGAAGCGTCGCGCGGGAACCATCCCGGGGCGGCGGGCGAACTCATGCGGCGGTTCGGATTTTTCCTGGCCGTGCTCCATGAAAAAGGAGTCTTCTTCCGCTCCTTGCATTTCGGAAACGTGCTGGTGGACGGGGATGGCATGTCCCTGATCGACATCTTGGATCTGAAAGTTTTCAAGAAACCGCTGCCTGAAAACAAACGCATCAGGAACATCCGCTTTCTGGCAAAATACCCGGAAGACAGTGCAATGGTTCGTGACCATCTCGATGCCTTGCGCGAGGGATACGGCACGGTATTTCCCGGCCGTCCGCAGCTTTTCACGGAGCTGGAAAGCCTTGTCAGCGATACCGGTGGGGCTAGCTGAAACAGTTGCCGAACACCTCTGCGGCCGCAGGATCACCATCCCAGTTCTTGAAAAACCTCGCCCTGTCCTTGGCACGCAGTTTCGCGAAGGCGGAGGGCGCGAGATCCCAGGAGGCGGCATCCAGATCAATAAAGGAAACCACTCCATCCGGGGAAAGGAAGAGGTTGTTGGCTTTCAGATCCCCATGCACGCAGCGGTGCTCCTCCATCAGGCGGAAGCTTTCGCGCAGGGATTCCGCAGCGGCGGCAACCAGGGGATGGGCTGCGCCGTGGCGGGAAACGAAATGGCCGAGCGCATCCCCTTCCGCCGGGCGGTTGGAGAGGAAAGAGGATCCGAGCATGATGCCACCCAGCTTGTGCGCTTCCGCGACGACAAGGGGAGCCGGTGTGGGGATACCGATGTGCCCGAAGGCAAGCCCGGCATTCCAGCTCCGCATGCACCGCGATCCCCGCAGCCCGTAAACAAGACTGCGAATCTGACTACTAGGATAGTAGTATTTTAGAACCGTTTCCTCCCCCGTATCGCCGATTTTCGCGCCTACCACGGAGCGCGATCCGAACTTGTAGATGTGCATGCCGCGCGGAGGCCGCCGTGCGAGGGATCCGAGAACCTCCGCCAGCTCCCCACCGCATTCGGCGGAATTTCGCAAACCGGGCAGCCCCTGGCAGCGGATGGGCTGCACCGAACTGCCACCGGCCATGAATTTTCTCAGTCCGGCGAGACTCATCCGTCCCTCCTTCCATCGTCAGGGGAGGTGGCGTGGCTGCTTTCTGGATCGGGAGGCATTGCGGAGACCGTTCGCAAGCGTGGCTTTCCACAGGGGACGGGTCAAGACCCGTCGGATGCGTCTGCCCCGTATGCGAAAAAGCTCAGGCTACGCCGGCTTGCGGGCGGCAACGTTCTGCCGCTTGCGAAATTCCCGGACGCTCCGGCACATCCGTTTCCACCGTAGCCGCCGCACGCCCGGTCATAAACGTGTCATAATCAATCAGCTCCATGCGCCCGTCGTGATGCTCGACGATGGCCGTGAGGCTCTCCACCCAATCGCCGGAGTTCAGATAATGGACATCGCCCACACGTTTGTCCTCGGGTGTGTGGATGTGGCCGCAGATGATACCGTCGCATTTTTTATGGAGGGCCAGTTCCTGGAGGAGTTGCTCGTATTTGTCGATGAAGCTGACGGCGGATTTCACCCTGGCCTTCACTTTTTTACTGAGGGAAAAATACTCCTTCCCCTGCCATGCGCGCCACTTGTTATACCAGCGGTTGAACTTGAGCAACGAGTCGTAGCCGACCGCTCCCACCGATGCCAGCCACTTGTGGTTCGTGGAAACGCTATCGAAGCCATCCCCGTGCACGACGAGGTAGCGGCTCTTGTTCGCGGCGGTGTGGATGTGTTCTTTCGTAAAGCGGATTCTCCCGAAAGCCAGCGGGAGGAAGCGCTCCAGGATATCGTCGTGATTCCCCCGCAGGTAAACGACCTCCGTCCTTTCCTTCTCGGACATTTTGAGAATTTTCCGTATCACCCGGCTGTGGCGCGGAAGCCATTTCGAGCCCCGCTTGAGTGCCCATCCATCGACAATGTCGCCGTTGAGTACCAGCTTGTCGCAGCGTATCTGCTTCAGGAAACGGACGACCTCCGTGGCCTTGCTGTCCGGCGTGCCGAGATGGATGTCCGAGAGGAAAACGGTGCGGAAACTTGCCTTGCCATTCTTTCCAAGCATGGGCGAACCCATGAATTTCAACGGGCGTGCCGGACTGTTTCCAGAGATCGCTTTCAGCCTGTTTTCAAACTCCGCGACTACCGCATCCCAGCCCTGCGTCTCCGCCAGCTCCCGCGCCGCCATCCTCATCCCGTGACCCTGGCGGATCGTGAGCGCGGCCTTCGCCTGTAAGATGAAGCCTTCCGCATCACCCTTCTCCGCTTTGTAGCCGTTCTCCCCGTTTTTCACAAAACGTGCGGCTGCCGCATAATCGTAGGAAACCGTCGCCAGCCCGCTGGCCATCCCTTCAAGAACCACGTTTCCGAAAGTCTCCGTCTCGCTGGGAAAAAGCAGGATGTCGGCACTGGCGTAATGCCTCGCCAGATCCTCGCCCGTCCGCACCCCGGCGAAGTGAATCCAGGGGTGTTTCACCGCCAATTTTTCACGCACCGGCCCGTCGCCCACGATGACGCACTGGAGATCCGGGACGGTTTCTTTCATCGCCTCGAAACTCCGCACCGCGAGATCCAGGTTTTTCTCCGCAGCCACCCGCCCGACCACGATGGCGACAGGCGCACCCGGCCGCGCACCCCAGCTTGCGCGCAGGGCTTCGCTCCGATTCGCAGGATCGAAGAGAGTGGTATCCACCCCGCGCCCCAGCAGATACACCTCACGGAAACCCTGCTCCCTGAGATTCTCCACCAGCTCCGGCGAAGGTGCCAGCGTGCAGTCCGCCCTGTCATGGAAACGCTTCAGATATGCCATCGCCATAGGGCGCAGACCGCTGAGGCTATAGCGCTCCATATACTCGTGGAAATTCGTGTGAAACCCTGTCGCCACCGGGATGCCGAGCGCCTTGGCCGCTTTTACGGCGGATTTGCCAAGCGGGCTTTCCGTCGCCACATAAACCGCATCCGGGCGTTTTTTCAGCCATCTTTTGCGCAGCTTGAACGGCCCCGGCAGGCCTACCCTCACTTCCTTATAACCCGGCAGTGGCACCGATGCCGCAACCGTCTCCCCGCGTTTTCCATCGCCCGTGCGAATCACATGCACCCGGTGGCCGCGCCTCCGCAAGCCATCGCTCAAACGCCCCAGCGTCATCGCAACCCCGTTCACATCCGGCACAAAAGTATCCGTCACGATATCGATTTTCATAAGTATTCGGAAAGCTGTTACCGCTTACAACTACAGGAAAACCCGTCCGCCGTTTGTTGGCACACCCTTGGTGGTGACGGTTCCGTCACAATCGGGAACCGTCCTTCTACAGATACTTCATAAACGCCGAGTAAACCTCCGGCGGGATATCGAGCAGGCCGTAGTCCTTGGAGGAAACGAAGAGCAAACTCTGCTGACCTTTCCCAAGAAGCTGACCTTCCGATCCGAAGATCTGGTGCTCCAGCGTGCAGAATTTCCGGTTCGCATCCTTCACTTTGATCTTCACCGTGATGGTGTCGAACTCCCGGGTCTCCCTCACGAACTTGTGCTCGAAGGAGCGTGTGAGGATGTAGAATTTCGTATCTTTAAGATTGAAGTCCGGCATCGCCGCATTGAAGAAAAGCTCGCGGGTTTTTCCGACATACAGCGGATACATTCCGAAATACACGTTGCCCACGGAGTTCGTATCCTGGTAGGTGGCGATCATGGAATAGACGAACCATTTCCCCTCGAAGTGGCCGGCCAGATCATGTGTCCCGCCGGAAACGGGAGCGGCGACTTCGCTGGGCGCGGGCTGCTCGGTTTTGGCAATGGCTTTGATCGCGGGAATCTCCGCCGCAGCATCCATCACCTCTTCCGCTTTTTCCGTAACCAGACGGAGCAGATCCGTAGTCGTGACCAGCCATACCACATAAGCCAGCGGCAGCAGTGAGCCTATATACATCAGCGCATTCTGATCCACCATGTAGCCGAATGCGAAGATGACCAGGCACAGGCAGGCCATGGAAAACATGCGGATCTGTGGCAGCGGCTGCTGGCTGTTTGGCACGAAGCAGCGGGCGATCGCCAGCGCGGCATAACCCACGAAAAACGATGCGAAGAACACCATGAAATACTCCAGCTCGAACTTCGCAAAGTAACCGATCAGCGTCACCACCGCCACCACCAGGAAAGTAGGGATGGGGGACGAAACGATCTGCTTCGGAATGATGGAAAGCAGCATGTTCTCGCTCCTCTCCACGTTCTTTTCCAGAAACCATTTCAGGGAGACATATCCGCTATCCAACGTGGTCAGAATGGAAATGACGAGGAAGCCGAAGTAGGCGGCAGGGATCCATGAGTTTCCTGAAAAGCCGCTGGAGAAATACTGCACGACGATGTGGTGGCCATAAACCAGGTCATCGAGCTTGGAGGTTTTGAGGGCGATTTCCGTCGCATTCCCCATCACCCACATGGCCAGGTACCCGTGGAAAAGCAGCAGGCAGAAGAAGATCAGGCCACCAAAAATGTAGCTGAGGCGGATGGATGTTTTTTCCCGATGAATCTGGATGGCCCTCTGCCAGTGCTGGAGATCCAGCCACGGGCCGAACAGCAAACCGACAAACAAAGGAACGGCCAGCCCCCAGAAACGGTTCGAAGTGTAGCCGTTTTCCGCTCCGATCCCTTCACTGCCCACACCAATGGAAGTACCGCCCAGCGAAAACAGCACCACGAGGATGCAGATGAAAAGCAACCCGCCGAGCAACGCGTGCCCGGCCTTGATTTTCCGGATGCCAAATTCTTCACCAAACAGACAACCGACTGCGAGCAGCACGAACACCGCCATGGTCACTGCCAGCGCCACCACCGCAGCCCCGTTGAAGCCGTCTATCGTCCCAAGCAGGGGAACGAACAGGTATTTCACCAGTGCAAAAACCGTCAGCGATAGCGCAACAATCTGGTAGATATAGAAGATCAGCCGGAAGGGTTTCGCGAATTTGTCAAAAAACAATGCCAGCGATTCATTCCCGCCGGAATGGCGCTTCGCCACGGTCTGGGTCAGCCAGCCAAAAAGCATCAGCCCCAGCGCATTCGGGATCGCAAACATCAGCAGCCCGTCCATCCCGAACATGAAGGAAATCTGCACGCTGAAAAACAGACCCAGCCCCCACATCCACGCCAGAGCGACCGAGTTCCCCCACAGCAAAGCATTCAACCAACGCAAATTCATGTGCGCACCATCCCCGCGATTCCCGCCCGCCGCAAGCCATTCGATGTTCAATGTTGGACGTTGGAGGATTGATGTTCCATATTTTCCCATGCCATCCCGCATTTTCTTCCTCCTGACAGGATTTCTTGGAGCACAGCCCCTAACCACACCGCGCCTCTCCTGCGCGGTGGAAAACACCATCGAATCCACCATCCTCACCGCCACAGTGAAAGGGAGCGAAACACCTGTAAAACTCCGCATCGACTGGCAGAACCCTGAGCAAACCAACATGGTTTTCAGGCAACATGCTGAAAAGAACAACTCGCTCATTTCCAGACACCGAATAGGAAAGACCACCATCACCCGCACCATCCTCGTCAGCGCGAAATCCGATTGCATCTTCATCCACGTCCTCGCGGACCAGCCCGGCCCCGTCAATTTCACCGCCCGCTTCATTTCCGAAGACCCCGTGGAAATCCACGACCGCCGCCAACTCATCCTCACCGGCAAAGAAACCCACGCCCACGCCTGGATCATCCCCTTCGAGTCCGACGTCACCGACGACGGCAAATCCACCATCACCCTCGCCGGCGAAGGCGAAGCCCTGATCATCCTCAACCTCACTGCCGATCCAGCGAAACACCCCATCGCCAACACCCTCACCCGCCTCGGCGAGAAACACGACCCCGCCCACACCCCTCCCAGCCCGCACCTCATCTGGGAGGGGGTGAGGGAGGGAGGGGGAGAATGAGGGATTGAGCTAAATCGGTCTTCCCACTGATCACTTCTCACTCGGCACTCGCCACTTCTTCAAAATTTAGAGTTTAAAGTTTAAAGTTTCCTCCCTTAACTCTCCGCTCCCAGCCACCGCGCCATGATCGAACACCTTCGCAAATACACCGGACTCATCATCGTCCTCTTCGTCCTCGTTATCATCGGATTCATCTTCTTGGACTCCAGCACCATGCGTGCATCCAAAAGCGGAGCCCCTTATCTAAAGGTCGCCGGACGCAACTACACCGACCAGGAATACCGCAAGCTCGGTGCCGCCGCCTACGAGCTTACCCAATCACTCATGCAATCCGGGGACTTCAGCCTCTACCCTTTCCTCCTCACCCTCGCAGGAGATGCCCAGTCCAAGGAGCAGGCAGAGGAAAACTTCTTTACCAACCGCATCCTTCTCCGCTCCGCGAAAGAAGAGTTCGGTGTCTATCCCGGCGAAGGGGAAATCGATTCCTTCATCCGTCAGCTCCGCGCATTCACCGGTCCGGACGGAGCCTTCTCCCAGGAACAATACCGGAACTTCATTGAAAAAGGCATAGGCCGCCTCGGCCTCACCGAAGGCGATCTTCGCGATCTCGTCTCAGACATTCTCACCCAGAAAAAGCTCGCCGACATCCTCGGCTCCGGCCTTTCGACCAACCCGGAAGTCCTCGCCAAAACCATCGCCCTCGACAACCAGCGCATCAGCGTCAACGTCGCCCGCATCGACATCGATCCCATTGAGGAAAAAATCGAACCTTCCGATGAAGAGATCAAACTCTACTGGGAAACCATCCAGGACGCCTTCAAAACCCCTGAGAAACGCAAATTCACCTACCTCATCGCCAAGCCGGAAGCGACTGACGATCTCGCTGAAATCCCAGCCCCGGCTGCCGACGCCACTGAAGAAGCCAAAGCCGAATACCAAAAGAAGCAGGCCGAACTCACGGACGCCCGCCGCGAAAACCAGCTCAAAACCGACGCCAAAGTTGACGATTTCCTCTACAAACTCGAAAGCCAGAAGGAACTTTCCTTTGACGAACTCGCCGAGAAAGAAGGGTTTGAGCTGAAAACCACCGGACTCTTCTCCCTCTCCGAAGCCCCAGAGGAACTCAAAGCCGCCCTCCGTTCCTCCAGCTCCCAAGGCACCGCCGCAGACGAGCTTTTCCGCATGCAGGTCACCGCGGATCCTTTCTCGAAAATCTCCCCCGCCATCGCCATCGGCGAGAACGAGTGGCTCATAGCCCGCCTTGAGGAAACTGAAGAAAGCCGCGTCCAGACCTTCGATGAAGCCCGCGCCGAAGCCCGCGCCCGCCTCATCGCCGACAAGGCAACCGCCGGTCTCAAAGAAGCCGCCGAGAAAGCCACCGAAGAAATCAAAGCCGCCGTAGCCGAAGGCAAGACCTTCGACGAAGCAGCCAAAGCAGCCGGGATCACCACCGAAACCGTCAGCCTCCCGGAAGTCACCTCCACCTACCAAGGCGATACCACAAAGATCCCTTCCAACCTCTTCGACGCCGCAAAACACACCGATCCCGGCTCTCTCTCCGAGCCGGTCATTGAGTCCGACCGCGCCTTCATCGTCCACGTAATCAGCCGCGAGGTCGTAAAAGACGATAACGTTCAATCCACCATCGAAGCCCAAGTCCAAAACGCCACCGAGCGCAACAAGCTCACCGCCTTCGCCTCATGGCTCAACGCCAAAAGCCAGGCCGCCGACATCCAACAGCTCTACCGCCAATAGGAGCATGGGTTTTCAACCCGTGCACATCCCAAGTCTTCCTCTTGCTCTTCCTTGAGGTTTAAAATTTAAAGTTTTGAGCACCGACCTCCAGGAAACCTTCGACGACGCCTCCGGCCACCTCGCCCTGGGCGAACTCGAACAAGCCTCTCTCCTCTACCGCAAATGCGTGGAGCTGGATCCCAACCACTTCGATGCGTGGCACGCCCTCTCCATGGTTCTCCTAAAAACAGACCACCTGAAAGAAGCCCTCGGAGCCTCCCTCCAAGCCACCTCCCTCCAGCCAAACGACCTCCTCGCCTGGACAGCCCTCTCCCAAATCTACGTCCGCCTAGGCGACATCCCCAACGCCGAAGCCGCCAAACAAAACTCCACCATCCTCTCCCTAGGAGGAAAGGTCGTCCGCGACTAGTCAAGGAGTGGCGGAAGCCTTCCGCCCGTCAACCCGAGTCTTCCTTCGAGTTTCAAATTTAAAGTTTATAGTTTCATGTTCTTCCTAACCACCGCCATCGACTACACCAACGGCTCCCCCCATATCGGCCACGCCTACGAAAAAGTCCTCGCAGACGTCATCGCCCGCTACCGCCGCCTCGCCGGGGAAGAGGTATTTTTCCTGACCGGTGTTGACCAGCACGGACAGAAAGTCCAGCAGACCGCCGAGAAGGAAGGCGTCTCTCCAGCGGAATACGTGAAAACCGTCACCTCCCGATTCTCCGCACTCTGGGAGAAAATAGGTGTGGAATACGATGGCTGGGCGGAAACCACCGACGCCCGCCACATCACCTGCGTCCAGTCCATCCTCGCCGATCTCCACGCAAAGGATCAGATCTACAAGAAATCCTACAAAGGCTTCTACTCCGTCCGCCAGGAGCAGTTCCTCACAGACCGCGACCGCAATGAAGCCGGCGAATTCGGAGCCGAGTGGGGCGAGGTCACCGAAATCGAGGAGGAAAACTATTACTTCAAACTCTCCGACCACACACCGTGGCTGCGGGATTTCCTCGAAAAATCCGACGACACCATCCTCCCCGGCCACCGCAAGTCCGAGCTCATCAACGCCCTCGAAAAAAACACCGGAGCCGACCTCTGCATCTCCCGTCCCAAGGAGCGCCTCACCTGGGGCATCGAGCTGCCATTCGATCCCGATTTCGTCACCTACGTCTGGTTCGATGCACTCATCAACTACATCTCCTTTATCGGTTACACCGCAGACGATTCCCTCCCGGAATTCGAAAGCATCTGGACGGGCCGCCCCGTCCACATCATCGGCAAGGACATCCTCGTCCCCGCCCACGGCATCTACTGGCTCGCCATGCTCCACGCCCTCGGCTTCACCGATGAGAAAATGCCCCAACTCCTCGTCCACGGTTGGTGGAACCGCTCCGGGGAAAAAATGTCCAAATCCCTCGGCAACATCGTCGATCCCTCCGAACTAGCCGACACCTTCGGAGTCGATGCCCTCCGCTACTACCTCGTCCGCGACATCCACACAGGAAAGGACGCGAACTTCGATGTCGAACGCCTCGTCATGCTCTTCAACACCGAGCTGGCCAACGACCTCGGAAACCTTTGCAACCGCGCAGTAAAGATGAGCGTCCTTTACACGGACGGCATCATTTCCCCCGGTGGAGAATTCACAAAAGACGATACCGCCCTCCAGCAATCGCTTGTTGAAAGCACTGCTGCCTACCGGAAAGCCATGGACAACCACGAGGTCTCCATAGGCCTCGAGGCCATCAACCGCCATGTGGCTCACTGCAATCAGTATATTGACCGGTTGAAACCGTGGGAACTGAACAAGAATCTGGAGAATAAAAGCCGTGTGGCCACTATCCTGCACCACCTCGCCGAGTCCGTCGCCCACTGCGCCGTCCTCCTTTCTCCCATCCTCCCCGATGCTGCGGAAAAACTCTCCGAGCAGGTCAAGTTACCCAAGCTCACCGACCTTAAGCTGGACGACCTCAAATGGGGACTCATCCCGGACAGCCACGAGGTGGAAATACCCTCGCCCGTCTTCCCGCGGATAGACGTGAAAGCAATCGAAGCAGAAGGGTAGGGCAGAGCTAGGAAGCCTCACTTCATCCGGCGATTCTCATCGGCTGCCTTTTTCCATAGGTGAGGCTCCGCCAGACCCATTCCATCGGTCCGAAGCGGAAAAACTTCAGCCAAACCACACTGGATACGACTTGCGCCGCGAAGATCAGCAAAGCGATTCCAATCGTCGCCAGTCTTCCGGTATTTCCGCCAAGTCCTAGTCCGTAGCCATAGAAAACCGTGGTCGCGATGAGGGATTGTCCCAAATAGTTGGTAAGCGCCATCCGCCCGACAGCAGCGATAGGAGGGAGCACCGACAGTGCCGGCATGCGATGGATCAGCAATAGGATCCCCGCGATGTATGCGAAGGCCAGCACCGGTCCGAATACCGAAATGATACCGGTTCCAATCAGCACCTTTCCAAAATCCGTGCTACCGGAGCCGGCCATCACGAACCACGCGCCCAGCAGGTTCGCCACCAGCCCCAAAACTCCGCATGCCACCAGGGTTCGCTTTAAAAACCGGTGATGCCCCGCCACATCCGCAATGATCCGTTTCCGACCTGCGACCATTCCGATGAGAAACAGGCCGAGAAAAGGTGGCGCAAATGCCATCATCACCAGAATCGTGAAAAACAGCTCCCGAAGCCGATAGGAAACCGCATCGAAATATCCGCCGGTCACATAAGCCCGGATCAGCTCATACCTTGTCTCCATATCTTCAGCACCGATCTCCCGCGTGGCCTCCGCGAACTCCGGATGGTTCCAAAACAACATCATCAGCGCCCCGATCAGAAGGATCATCAGCGCAGGCAAAAGAATCAAAGCCGCCGCCCAAATGATCATCGTCAGCGGCCTCCGGTTTCTGAAAAACCAAAGCGCAAGACCGCAGACAGAGTAGTAAAAAAGGACATCCCCATCCCAGAGCAGAACCCCGTGGGCCAGCCCGAAACCCATGAGGACAAACAGCCGGCGAATATAAACCGGCTTGGGATCAATTCCCCGCGCCGAGGACCTGTCCATCTGGATCGAGAACCCAAGCCCGAAGAGAAATGAGAAAATCGGATAGAATTTCCCCTCCACCAGAAAGACCGAAATCCAGTCCGCAAGCCAGTCCGCCTGACCATGCCAGAACCCGCCACGCCATCCGCCGATCTCCAGTGGCTGGCTGAAAAATACCAGATTCGAGATCAGAATCCCCAGCAGGGCGAAGCCCCTTAAAACATCCAGCGAAAAAATCCTCTCCGCTTCATTAACAGGAGCCAACGGCTTGCCATGGTTCTCCGGCAGAGGCGGTGGCCCGACCCTCATCCCATCCGCAACCATTTCAGAATCCTCCATCCGGGCGTGAGCTTTCCTTCCACCCGAACCAAGTCAATCCGATTTCCCTCGCAAGATTTTTCTTCCTCGACCGTAATCCGGAATCCCCGCAAAATCCCTCGCGAAAACCACACATCTCTTATGAAAAAACTCCTGCTGGCATTCTGCCTTCTCACCGCCCCGCTCTTCGCCGACGAAGAAAAACCAAACATTCTCTGGATCGTCAGCGAGGACAATTCCTCCCACTGGCTGGGCTGCTACGGCAATGACCAGGCAAAGACCCCACGCATCGACGCACTCGCCAAGGAAGGAGCTCTCTTCGAGCACGCCTATTCCAACGCCCCCGTCTGCGCAGTCGCCCGTGCCACCATCCTCACCGGCGTCTATTCCCCGACCATGGGAACCCAGCACATGCGCTCCCGCCACCCCATTCCCGCCCGCTACAAACCGAATGTCAGCTACCTCCGTGCAGCAGGTTACTACTGCACCAACAACGCCAAGACCGATTACAACTTCGATGGAAAAGACAACTCCTACTGGGACGAATCCTCGAACAAGGCCCACTACAAGAACCGTCCCGAAGGGAAACCCTTCTTCGCAATTTTCAACCTCGGGGTTTCCCACGAAAGCTCCCTGTTCAAAGGCAAGGCCGCCGAGTCCAAGCGCCTCCAGCCCGGGGAAATCGATCTTCCGCCCTACCTCCCGGATCTCCCGGAGATCCGCAAGGACTACGCCCGCTACCACGACCGCATCACGCAGATGGACTCGGACGTCGGCAGAATCCTCGATGAACTCGAAAAGAAAGGCCTCTCGGAAAACACCATCGTCATTTACACCTCGGACCACGGCGGCATCCTCCCACGCGGAAAACGCTATCTTGAGGAAACCGGAGTCAAGATCCCCATGGTCGTCCGCGTCCCCGGGAAATTCAAATCCCTCTCCCCGTTCACCGCCGGTCAACGCGTTACCGAGCCTGTCTCTTTCGTCGATTTCTCCCCCACATTCCTCTCAATCGCCGGACTGGATACCCCCGAACAAATGCAGGGCCGCCCCATCCTCGGTGGCAAACGCGTGGAACCCGCAGCCGACGAAATGGAATTCCTCTTCGCAGACCGCTTCGACGAACTCTACGGACTGCGCCGTGGCCTGACCGATGGAAAATGGAAATACATCCGCAATTTCAACCCGCACCTCCCGCAGGCCCCTTACTCCTTCTACCAGTTCGGCCAACCCGGTTGGAACGCATTCAGAAAAGCCTTCGACGATGGAAAACTCGCTCCGGAGTTCGCCGCCATCTGGCTGCCGCCCGTTCTTTCCGAGCAACTCTACGACCTCTCCGCAGACCCTTGGGAAACCAAAAACCTCGCAGCGGATCCCGCCCACGCGGAAAAACTCGCCGCCCTCCGCGCCCGCCTCAGGGACACCATGAAACAGGCAACCGACACCGGCCTCATCCCGGAGCCGATGTTCGACGCCCTTTCGAAGGGCTCCACCATTGCGGACTTTGTTCAGAGCGATAAATTCGATCTCGATGGCGTCCTGGATCTCGCCTTCGCCGCCTCCGCCAAGGACGGGAAACATATCCCAGCCCTCACCGCTGCCCTCACTTCCGAAGATCCCGTGAAACGATACTGGGGCACCGTCGGCCTGATGGTTCTCGGAGACACATCCGCTTCATCAGCGGAAGCCGTCGGGCCGCTTCTGAAAGATCAGGTTCCCGTCGTCCGCACCACCGCTGCCGAGGCACTGATGATCTGGGGGAAAAAGGACGCCGCAGCCGAAGCATTGCTAGCCGATATGGATACCAAGATGGATCCATCCTCCCTTCTCAACTGGCTCAACACCCTCCGCCGCTACGATCTTCTGGGGAACCTCCCGAAAAACTGGGCCAAGGATAAAAACATGAAAGGCGGCGACTACAACTACATCCAGCGCTTCTTCGAACGGGTGGACGACTGAATCCCGGAGAGCCGTGCCTGTGGCCGGCTTTCGTCACCAATGCAACGGAAGCCGGCCACGGGCACGGCTCTCCAGGAAGGGTTCAAACATCATCCTCCAGCTCCTGCTTCACCTTCCGCCGCTCCGCCCGATGTTCGATCTGGCGGAGTTGCTTGGGTGAGAGGACTTCTTTTCGTTTGCGCCACGGTTGGTCGATGTGACCCGCCATGATGCAACCGAGAGGCCGGATCTCGGCGATGGTTTCCGCGAGGCCGAAGTCCGCGATCTGGCGTTTCACCTCCGCCGCGTTTTTGTAGGCAACGGGGGTTTCACTCAAATCCGGGACTTTGGAAAACCAGCGGACATCGATCCCTTCGGTCGATTCCACAAGCTGACGCTCGCGGTCTTTCTCCTCAGGGAACTTCCTCATCAGCGCAGTCCGGGACATGTTCCGCCCTGCTCCGTGGGGAGCGAAGGAAAGGAACTCTTCGGTGTCCGCGCCGAGCACCAGCAGGATGGGCTCGGCCATGTTGAGCGGGATGAGGCCGAGCTTGGGACGGCCGAGTTCGTCCTTCCACGCGGGGGTCGCACCTTTTCCGTGATAGAAATGGTCGCCGCGTTTCCAGACGAAGTTGTGCTCGTTGCCTAGCTCCACAACACCCGTGCCTCCGATCTTTTCAAGGAAACGACGGTGGATGGCGCGGTGATTCGCCTTCGTCCAGCGCGAGATATATTGGAGGGCGTCCCAGTAGTCCTTGCCGGTATCCGAGTTCGCATCCAGCCAGGCGGAGGCTTTCGGAATCCCTTCCGCAACCTTCACCGTGTGCTTCTCCGCCGCGTTCTGACCGCGCTTGTAGAGATGCGCGCCTATGCTGCGTGAACCATGGTGGGTCACGAGCACGCGGAGGGTTTTGGAAACACTGGGAGCCAGGTTTTCCGCTAGTCCGGTGTGTCCCGTCAAACGCAGCACGCCAAGGAAAGCGGGCGTGACTTCCATCTCGCCGATGTAGGCAAAATGGTTGCCATCGCCCTGGTCCGCCATGTGCATGCGGGCGCGGTTTTCCAGGCCTCTGAGGAAAGGATTCTCCCAGACGTCTTCGCCAAGCACGTCATCCGGCACCGCGTCCTCGAAGGCACGTGGGATGGGACCGAAGTTCGTTACCGATGTCAGGTCGTCCAGCTCGGAGGCCACGCTACTACGTTTCTCGTAGAAGGTCGCCCACATGGAGCAGCAGATATCCGCGGAATGCGCGGAAGGGATGATCGCGTTTTCCGCGACCACCGCCGCGCCGACCGGGATCACCGCCTCCTGCGGACTGACCGGGCAGGCATCCGGGAGGATCACTCCGGCCGAAAGGATAGGAGTCCGCAGAAGGGCGTTCATTTGTTTGCGCACCTTCTCCACGTTCTTTTCCTCCTCCGCATTTGCGGGGATGATGGCTTCGGAAAACGGGATTGATTCCGCGCGGCGTTGCAACTTCACGATCGGTTTCCCGCAATCACGCTTGAGCAATTTCATCGCATATTTGGGATCGGTGATCCCTTTTGCCTCCAGCTCGGCGATCTTCGCGTGAAGGGTTTTGAAGACCGGCCCGGGTTCATACCCGGCGTCGATCAGATCTTGTGATGTAAGTAATTTCATTTTTCAAAAGGGTTGGAACGGAGCGCTGCCTTTAGGCGGCGTGTCTATTTCTCACACGCCGCCTAAAGGCAGCGCTCCGTCCATGTGTTTATGTTTTCAGAAAGTCCAACCAGTTGCCTGCGTTACCAAGCATGTAAGGTTGGGAGAGTCCGCCGTCGCTCTTTTCAAGCGCCTGGAGGAACTTGAGCTGGAGCAATGCGGGATTGGTTTCGAAGACCTTGGCCGCGTTCGCCATCGTCCGGATCGCGGCAGCTTCCGCCCGCGCTTTTTCCAGGGTCACGAGTGATTCCTGCCGCGCCGTCAACGTATCGGTGAAAACCCGTTTCAGGTCTCCCGCTATGCTGAGGTCTTTCACCGCGACTTTGGCGACTTCGATTCCGAGATCAGTCGCTTCATCCACCACTTTCGCGGTGAGTTCGGCGGTCATGTCGTTGCCCCGGTCGAGTGCGTCCTCGATTCCGAGCGCGCCGATCGCATCCCGCAGCGCAAGCTGTGCAGCGGTGTAGATGACGAGCATGGGGTTGTCGGAAACACCCTCGTAGAGCCGCGCGTCGGTAACCCGGTATTTCACGAGAGCCGAGGCACGGAGCTGCGCTTTGTCAGCAGTGAGGAATTCCTGACCCTGGAGCTGCATTTCCCCCCAACGGGTATCGTAGATTTTCACTTCGTATCCCGCACCGAAGAAACGCTGTTTCCCGGGTGCGAGCTGACGGATGAAGACCCCGTCGCGGAAAAGCAGGGCTGCCTGGTTCTCGCGGACTGTTGCTGTGGTGATGTATTTCATTTTGTTGTTCTGTTTGTTGTTTCGGGGTTTCACGGAAAAATTCGAACCTCCTCCCGCCCCGGGATTCCGGGCGGGGTGCGTTGCTTCATGAGTCCGACCCGAAGGTGGGAATCAAGAGTGGCAGGCACCGCATGGCCTTTCGTCCCTTCGTCAATCGAATGACAGGGGCGGGAGGGGTTCTGTATTGGAGCGGGGATCGAACCCGCGACCGATTGCATCTCAAGCAATTGCTCTACCTATGAGCTATCCATTGGTTTGCGAATCCACCGGGAACTGCACGGAACCCGTTGAGGAATTTCCTGTTCGGGCCGTTTGCCGGTTTGTGGATTCGAAAGTTGTTGTGACGGAGTTTTGGAACGCGGACTTTAGTCCGCAGCGAATCGTCAGGTCTGCGGACTAAAGTCCGCGTTCCATCAGAAAGTGTTTCCAGTCGTTGATGTTGTAAGTGTTTTCGATGGTGTGCGTGACCGGCACAGGTCGGGGCACGGTTGGTTTGCGGATCAGGCGGAGCCTGGCTTCCGTGGGAGTCTTTGCGCCCTTCCTCCGGTTGATCGTCCGGTCGGAAATCACGCAGTTTTCCCAAGAATCCCCACCACCTCGCGAGCGCGGCATGATGTGGTCGATGTCCGCTTCGTGGATTGCGAGGCGGCGTCCGCTGTATTGGCAGCGTCCGCCATCCCGCGCCCAGAGCGCCCGGAATCCGAACGATGGCCGGCACATGGGCAATCCGTTGTAGCGGTTGAGTACGATGACCGTCGGGACAAGAATTCGACCATCCTTGGTGCCGATGCTGTGCGAACCATCCGCCGGAAGTTTCCGCCAATCG
This sequence comes from uncultured Verrucomicrobiae bacterium, assembly GCA_963793435.1. Classification (GTDB taxonomy): domain Bacteria; phylum Verrucomicrobiota; class Verrucomicrobiia; order Verrucomicrobiales; family Akkermansiaceae; genus Luteolibacter. The sequence goes on from CAWCAA010000002.1 coordinate 111,091, forward strand.
TCCCATTTCAGGGTCGTCATGGTATCGGGAGAAATCCGTAGGGGATACGCGGTCTCAGCGACCATGTGGCAGAACGCGTCTGCGGGAGTGATCGTGGAAACGGGCAGCCAGTGCCGGTTCAGGACAAGCACGGTTTTCTGATGGAGAGTGGGAATGGTCATTAGGAAATAGGTATAGTGGTGCCATGGTTCTGAATTATGCTTTTCAGAAACTTATTATGGGTTTTCAGTTCAGGACACGCCGCCTAAAGGCAGCGCCCCGTTCGGGGGTCGATGATCTTGATGAAGGTGTTGTTGGAAATTCGGGCAATAAAAAAGCCCTGTTCCGGTGAGGAAGCAGGGCTGCGGAGATCCTTGTAATTAAGGGATTCTAGACACTTTCGTGTCGCAACCTGCTTCCGGTTTGATTCGGCTCGTCAATGAGCTGGGGGAGTTCGCTTGCACACATCAACCCTCTACCTGTCCATGAGAGGAAGGAGTGGTGGATGGTGGAGGCGGCTATGCGTTTCATCGGAGCGCTTGGTTGCGGGGCGAGAGGGAACAGAACCAATGCGAACCTGTCAATGGAAAATGTATAATTATTTTGAAGCGCGGATTTTAGTCCGCAGACCTGAGGGGTCGCTGTGGACTAAAGTCCGCGTTCCATCAGTCCTTCGCCGTGTAGTCGAACACCAGCGCCTTATCGAGGATGGGGATGAGGACTTCTTTAAAAGCGACATGCGCCGGGTGCGGGATGTAGGTTTCGAGCCCCGCCTTGTCTTTGAAGGTGACGAAAAAGGTGTGGGTGAAACCGTCGTTTTTCCCTTCAACACTCTCACTTGTGCCCCACTCGTAAGCGGTGATGGTGTCGATCTTGGAAGGAAGTTCGCCAAAGGCTTTTTCCACTGCCGCCACTTGCTCGGGAGTAGCGGAGTCCTTGAACTTGAACATGACGATGTGGCGGAATTCGCCACCTGCCTGGGATACTGCTGCGGATAACATGAATAGTGCTGCGATTGCGGATTTGATCATGGAAGGATGCTGGGCTGGACATCTGCCGCTGTCAATTTACCACTTCATGAACTCTCCCTTGAAGCCGGGGTTTCTGGAGGTCTTGTAGGCGCCGAATTCCACGAGAGAGGAGCCGATGCGGTTGGTAAGGCTGCTGACGATTTCCGGGTGGTCGGCGGCGAGGTTGTTTTGCTCGCCAGGATCGTCTTCGAGGTTGAAAAGCTCTTCACGCGCCGGCCATTCCCAGCGGATCAGTTTCCATTTTCCTTCGCGTATTGCCGCACCGGGTGATCCGCCCTGGTTGCCCCAGTGCGGGTAGTGCCAGACCAGCGCGCGGCCGGAGGATGGCGCGTCTGGCTTTTCCAGAAACGGCAGGAAGGAAACCCCGTCCTTGTGTTGCTCCGGGAGAGTGTCCAGGCCGGTGGCGGCGAGGATGGTGGGGTAGAAATCGGTGGAGTAAACCGGCTCGGCGCTTGCCTTTCCGCCGCTGGAAAACTGCGGATCTCGCACCAGTAACGGGACGCGGATTCCCCCCTCGTAGAGCCAGCCTTTTCCGGCGCGGTAGGGAAGGTTCGAGGTCGGGGAGCCTTCTGAGGTGGAGAGGCCGCCATTGTCGGAAGTGAAAATGACCAGGGTGTTTTCCGCAAGGCCTTCCGCTTCCAATGTGTCGAGCACGTTGCCGACGGCTCCGTCCATCATTTCCAGAAGCGCGGCGTAAACGGCGTGGGAGCGGACGGTTCGGTTCTCGCGGGGACTTTCCGGTGCGAACTCATCTTTCAGCCCGAGTTTCTTCCGCTTCTCCTCATACTTTTTCACCACATCCCCCGGTGCCATGATTGGCTGGTGGACGGCGTAAAAGGAGAGGTATGCGAGGAAGGGCTTGTCCTTGTTCGCCCGGATGAAAGAAGAGGTTTCCTCGCCGAGGCGGGTTGTAAGGAACTCGCCTTTCGGGCCGTCCTCAAGTTCCGGATTTCCGTATGGGGAAAAGTATTTGTCACCGCCGTAAGGGCCGCCTTTGTCGATTCCGCCGATGTTGATATCAAAGCCCTGGTCCTGCGGGAGGAAACCCTTGCCACCGAGATGCCACTTTCCAGCGAAAAACGTCGCGTATCCCTGCTTTTTCAGAGCCTCCGGGAGGGTGGTGTGTGAGTGGGCGAGATTGTTCACGTAGGGTGCGGGCCAGAGCGGATATTTGCTATGCCTGCCCATGGTTTTCTTTTCCGGAGTGTAGTCCGCCGGCACCGCGTCTTTAAATTGGTTGGGCGCGCCGAAGTAATCCGTGTGGTGCGTGCGAGCCGGGTTCTGACCGGTCATGATCGCGGAGCGTGTTGGCGAGCACACCGGGCAGCTCGCATAGCCATTGGTGAAATTGACGGCGGTCTTCGCAAACTTCGCGAGGTTCGGCGTTTCGTAAAACGGATCAGAGCCATCGATATTGATGTCCTTCACCCCGAGGTCATCAGCGAGAATGAATACGATGTTCCGGGGCTTTTCTGCAGCATGTAGCAGCGGTGCGAGCAACAGTGTGATGAAGAGGGCTTTCATTTCCAGGGAGTTTGTCCCAGGCACTTGGTAAGTCAAACCCAGGCTTCCAGACACAAAAAAACACGAGCCGGACTTTCGCCGAACCCATGTCCTGTAAACTTACCGGGACTCCGTTTAGCGCCTGCGGCGGAACGCCATGATGGAAAGCGCGGAGAGAAGGAGAGCGGAAGAAGACGGCTCCGGAATGACGTTGCCATTGAGTTCGATCCCCTGGATCCAGCTAGCCCGGCTACCTTCGTTAGCATCGTCCCCCACTCCGATCCGCAGTTCCACGGTGGACGCGCCAGTGATGGAACTCAGATTGATATTCGCTGTCTGAACCGATCCGAATCCGGCGGCCGAATCATCATCGGAAGCCGAAACAGCGGAACCGATAGCATTGAATCCGCCCCCGTCGATGTTAGCGTAAACCCGTGCGGTCGCGGCCAGGCTCTCGGCTGTGCCTGGGACATTATCGTTGACGGCAACCACGAAATTGAATCGGAGGTTTGTCAGATTGAAAGAGTTGCCCCCCGTTCCCGTGATCGTGAAGCTGTAGTAGTCGTCCGTCGAAACCGGTGTGGTGGCTGTGAAACTTGAACGTTGGAACAGCCATTCAGAACCAGCGGAGCTGCCAGCGACGGATCCGGCGGGAGTGGTGGGGTTGCCGGTACCGAACTCAGAGCGTGTGATGGAAGTGCCACCTTCAAATCCCACATTTGACAGGGCTGTGACGGTGTATCCGGTGGTGGGTGTGGTCTTGTTGCCCAGAGCGGCTGCATCCTGGTCAGTTCCATTAACGAAAGTTGCCAGAACTGCGGCGTGGGTGGGAGTAATCGCGCACGCGAATGCGGCGAGAGCAAAAAATTGTTTGTTTGTTTTCATGGGTTATTTTCGCTGAACGTGAGCAAAAAATATCGAATGTGGCATGACGGGCAAGAGAAATTCACACTGAATCGAAGAAACTTCGCGAGGTTCGGCGTTTCGTAAAACGGATCAGAGCCATCGATATTGATGTCCTTCACCCCGAGGTCATCAGCGAGAATGAATACGATGTTCCGGGGTTTTTCTGCAGCATGTAGCAGCGGTGCGAGGACAATGGATGCGAGCAGGGCTTTCATAAGAAGAAACCTGAGGAATGGCAGCCACTTGTCAAAGTGTTTCATGGCTCCGCCATGGCTCAACTTCTCGTGAGAAATCTCGATCCGGCTTTGGTGCGTGATCTGAAGAAACGCGCCGATGAGCACGGCGTCTCCGTGGAGGAGGAACATCGAAGAATCCTTAGGAATGCCATTTCCGGGGCTGCCACGGAAAAGCGCAAACGCTTCCGGGAAATGCTCGCCACTATGCCCGATGTAGGCGGCGATGGACTTTTCGAACGACATCGAAAAACGGCCGGACGTGGCACGGAGCAAGACCTCTTCGAGGACTAAATGAGCGGTTGTTTACTCGATACCAACGTCATCAGCGAAGTCCGGAAAGGGACGGTTCGCGCACATCCCAACCTTTGGAAATGGTGGCTATCCATGAAGGAGGAAAGCCTTTTTCTGAGCGCCCTGACTCTGGGAGAAATCAGAAAAGGCATTGATCGCCTCGCCTCCCGTGACTCCAAACAGGCCTTGGCTCCGGATGCTCGGTTGCGTGGACTGAAGACGGGCTTTTCCGATCACATCCTTGCCGTTTCCCCATCCATCGCAGAAACAGGGGGTCGTCTCCAGGCAATCCGCTCGCTCCCGGAGATCGACGCCATGCTCGCTGCGACCGCATTGGATCACGATCTCACGCTTGTGACCCGCAACGTCCACGATTTCAGCGGACTCGGTGTGCGGCTGTTTAATCCATTCGAAGCTTCGGACTGAAAATCGGCAAACCGCTCGGGAGCTGGAAATCCTTCCCTTCACACCAGGCCACATAAGCGTCTGCCACGATGCACGCCTGCTGCTCGATGTTGTATGACCCGAATGGTTTTCCCGGAACCAGCTCATAGTCGTAGCCACCAAATGCGCCGTATCTGAAAAACATCAGAACCTTTTCCAGAACAACATTCACCCCGTTCTGATGCTGCCAGACATGGGTCATCTCATGGACGAAATGCGCCCGGACACCCACTGGAGCCTTGGAAAAATCCTCCGCCACCGCACCCCTCGCAAGATGCCCTGCCGGATGAAACCAAATATTCCCATCCGGAGCCATCGTCACTGCCGGAGGCTGGAAAAACACAAACTTCCGCCGCAGCACCCGAACCCGCCCGCACTCGATGGATTCCCCGAAAATCCCATCCGCGATCGCCATTTCCCCATCGCTAAGGGGTCGGGAAATCCATTGGCGATCCGGCATGGCAGAGCCAACCTACTCCATGGTTGCCGTTGGGTCTTTCACGAATACACCTCCCCATCTCTCATTCCCTCCCTCTTTATTGCCCCCTCCAAGCTGGACAAATCCCCGCCCCTCGCCGAAAGTCCGCGCCCGATGTCAGAGTTAGCGAAGACCTACGAGCCGCAGGAAGTGGAGAAAAAATGGTATGCCGCATGGCAGGCCGCCGATTGTTTCCGTGCCGATGAGAATTCTTCCAAAGAGGCGTATTCCATCGTCATCCCGCCTCCCAACGTCACCGGCATCCTCCACCTCGGGCACGTGCTGAACAATTCCATCCAGGATATCCTTGCCCGCCGCGCCCGGCAGAAGGGGAGGGAAGTCCTCTGGCTCCCCGGCACCGACCACGCGGGCATCGCCACCCAGGCAAAGGTCGAGCGCGAGCTGCGTGAGACCGAAGGGAAAACCCGGCGCGACCTTGGCCGCGAGGAATTCCTCAAACGCGTCTGGGATTTCAAAGACACCCATGGCGACATCATCATCAAGCAGTTGAAACGCCTCGGCTGCTCCTGCGATTGGTCGCGCGAACGTTTCACCATGGACGAGGCCTACACGAAATGGGTCAGCCAGGTGTTCGTGGATCTTTTCAACGAAGGCCTCATCTACCGTGGCAAGCGCATGGTCAACTGGTGCCCCGTTTCCCTCACCGCCCTGTCCGATGAGGAGGTGATCATGAAGCCCTCGAAATCCAAGCTTTTCACCATGAAATACGAACTCGCGGACAGCCCCGGCGAGTTCATCGAGATCTCCACCACCCGCCCGGAAACGCTGATGGGAGACGTGGCCGTCGCAGTCCATCCCAAGCATCCGAAATGGGGCAAGCTGATCGGAAAAATGGTCAAACGCCCCTTCCCGGAAGCGCTCATCCCCATCATCGGCGACGAGGCGGTGGATCTGGAGTTCGGAACCGGTGCGCTGAAAATCACCCCCGCCCACGACAAGGTCGATTTCGAGATCGGCCTCAAGCACGACCTCGAAATCATCGACGTGCTCCACCCGGACGGAAACATGAACACCCCCGATCTTCCCGAGTTCGATGGACTCGACCGCTTCGTCGCCCGCCGTATGGCTGCCGCAAAGCTGGAGGAAATGGGTCTGCTCATAGCCATAGAGGAGTATGAAAACAGCGTCGGCTACTCCGAACGCGCCGACGTGCCCATCGAGCCACGCATCTCCATGCAGTGGTTCCTCCGTTACCCGAAAATTGCAGAATCCACCGAAGCCGTCGCCTCCGGGGAAATCGCCTTCCGCCCCGAGCGCTGGGCGAAAACCTACGCCCACTGGATGGAAAACCTCCAGGACTGGTGCATCAGCCGCCAACTCTGGTGGGGGCACCAGATCCCCGTGTGGTATAGAAAAGACAAGCTCGCCGACCTCAAGAACGCCGAATCCCTCGAAACCAAAGACGCGGAAGCAGGGGACATCTACGTAGGAGTCGAGCCACCCACCGAAGGCGACTGGGAGCGCGACGAAGACGTCATGGACACCTGGTTTTCCTCATGGCTCTGGCCGTTTGCTACTATGTCCGACGTAGGAGAAAACTCGCAGACGTTGAAAAAATTCTATCCTACTACGGATCTAGTAACAGGCCCCGACATCATCTTCTTCTGGGTCGCCAGGATGATCATGGCCGGATACCGCTTCGCCGACGGCCTCCCGTTCAAAAACGTTTATTTCACCTCCATCATCCGCGATCTCAAAGGCCGCAAGATGAGCAAATCCCTCGGCAACTCCCCCGACCCCATTGACCTGATGGACAAATTCGGAGCGGACGGCCTCCGCTTCGGCCTCATGCGCATCGCACCTGTCGGAGCCGATGTCCGTTTCGATGAATCCTCCGTCGAGGAAGGCCGGAACTTCGCCAACAAGCTCTACAACGCCTGCCGCTTCCGCCAGATGGATGGCAACGAATTCGCCCCGCTTCCCGATGTGAAGACGCTCCCCGTCTATCACATCCAGGTCATGGCGAAGCTCGATCAGCTCCAGTCCGATCTCGACGGCATCTACGGGGAATACCGTTTCGGAGAAATTGCCCAGCGCCTCTACGAATTCCTTTGGAACGACTTCTGCGACAAATGGCTCGAGGCGGTGAAAGCCGATCTCCGCGAATCCGCCACGGCCGAAGTCCGCGCCGCCGCGCTCGGCACATTCGATGCGGTCATGAGCCGCTACCTCCAGCTCCTGCATCCCTACATGCCCCACGTCACCGAGGAGCTTTCCGAGCGCATGGACTACCTCCCGCAAGGCGAGTTCCTGATGCAGAAAGTCCTCCCGGAAACCGCCCTGCTCGCAGAGCTTTCCAAAGGGGAAATCGCCACCGCCGAAAAACAGGCCGCCGCGATTTACGAAACCGCCAGCCGCCTCCGCAACCTCAAGGCGGAATACAACCTCGGCTCCCGCAAGGACGTCCGGTTCATTTTCAAAGGAGCGACCAAATGGCTTTCCGCCGAACTCAACGTCCTCGCGCTCCTCGCCGGATCTACTGAAATCATAGTAGATGATTCCTACGATGCCCCGAAAGGAACACCCGCCGCCGTCACACCAGTCGGCGAGGCCTATATGCCCATGGAAGGCATGATAGACGTGGAAGCGGAAAAAATCCGCATTTCCAAGGAGATTGAAAAAATGCTCATCGAGGTAAAAAAAGCCGAAGGAAAGCTCGGAAACGCCTCCTTCGTGCAACCGCGCCCCGGCGGAAGTCGTCGCGCAGGAAAAACAACGCCTCGAAGATTGGAAAACGAAGCTCGCCCAGCTCGGCGAAATGCTCGAAGCTCTCAACTAACCCACGATGCCCGCTCTCGACGAAATCCCCGGAATTGGAAAAGGCTCCCTGGAGCTGCTTGACGCCGCAGGCATCCGAGATGCCGCACACCTCACCAGGCAGGATCCCGACAAACTCGTCGCCGAGATACACCGTGCGAACGAAGTCCTTGGAATTTCCAAACGCTCCCCGGGAATCGCGACCGTGGACAAGTGGATTAACGCGGCCATTGACCTTATCGGTGCCGAGCCAACGAATGCGGAAGCTGGGACAGAACCTGCGCCGGAATCGAATCCGCCCGTGAATTACGAGGCCAGCGGGGAGGTGGCGGACATGCTCCAGCGCGCACCGTTCGCAATCCCGCTACCCGGAAAAGCCATGATGGAGAACAAGCTCGGCGTTTCCGATGTTCCCGCCGGGCTTTTGCTGAACCGCTATTCGGGCGATCTGGATGTCCGCATTGGTGATCCTGAGAACCCCGGCCCGGATGTCCCCGCCCGCCGCGCCCCGGCTGCCATCGAGCAGCGCGCCACCGCCCAACCGGAGCGCCGCCAGTTCGATGCATCGAACGTAAAGCCTGCCACGACCGAATCACAAAAAAGGGGCACCCGCGTTCCGAAATCAAAGGAAGGCCACGAGCACGACCGTGTAGCCCTCATCCGCGCCCCTCTCGAAAAAACCAACCGGGGCAAAAACCCGAACTCCCGCCGCTACATCCGCGGCGTGCTCCACACCCATCCGTGGAGCCTGCGCGTCGGAGCCGTCTTCAGCCTCCTATTGCTGGTGAACCTCCCGCTTGCGGTCATCTCCGCCTTCCTTCTTCTCATCTCGCGGGAGAATCCGGGCGCGCTTCCATGGGTCCCGGAATGGATACTCGCATTTCCCATAGCCCTTCCCATCATCGGCATCGGCTACATGATCTGGGGTTTCAACGGGAAATGCCGCATCTGCACCCAGAAACTCTTCGTCCACAAGGCCGCGCTGAAACACGTGAAAGCCCACCGCCTCCCCGGCCTGGGCTTCGTAATTCCCCTGTGCCTCTACCTCCTCCTCTTCAACTGGTTCCGCTGTTCCTCTTGCGGAACCCCCGTTCGTTTGAAAAAGTAGGTCATGGGTATTCCCGGAAAAATCCTCCTCATCGCGGTTGCACTCCTCGGCCTTTCCGCCTGCGGGAACAAGAGCGAGCAGACCCTCAAAGACGTCCTGCCGCCCTCCGGTGTGGGGCCGAAGATTCGGAGCCGGGATGGCGGGACGGCCGTCACACCCGGAGGAAACGTCGGCCCGCAACCGATCAGGATAACACCCCGGGAAGACATCGTCTTCACCGATCCCGACAACCCCGAAGCCGGCATCCCGGAGCTGGAAAGCCTCATGGCCGCCCCTAAGAAAGGCCCGTGGGAGGAGAGCGAAACCATCGCCCGCCAGGAGGCCGCGCGGGAGGGCAAGCCCATCCTCATCTGGTTCACCGATTCCGCCCGCAGCCCCATGTGCAAAGCCCTCAGTGCGGAACTTTTCGGCACCCGTGAATTCGGGAAATGGGCGGAAAAGCATCTCGTCCGCCTCCGCGTGGATTCCAATATTTCCGTGGACGATCCGGACATTTCCCTGGATGACAAGATCAACCGCCAGGCGGTGCTGAAAGACTACGTCAAACGCCTCAAAAAACGCTACAAGATCCTCGGTGCACCCTCCGTCCTCATGCTCAATCCCAGCGGCGAAGTCATCGCCCGCTACCGTGGTTACAAACGCGGTGATGCCGATTATTTCTGGGGACTCATCAAACAGGGCGAAGCCTCATCCGCAGCCGCCTACAAAAGCTGGAGACAGGGACTGGAAGGCAAGGGCTACCGCGAATGGGAAGGCCACCGGGGGAAAAAGGTCTTCGCAAAACTCGTCAACTATTCCAAAGGCACCCTCGTCCTCATCGAGCCGGGCGGGGAACGCTACAAGACCACCGAGGACAAGCTTTCCTCCAGGGACAAAAAATGGATAGAGGAACAAAAGGCCATGCGCGGGATCGAATGAAACACTCCGCCACCCTCCTTCTCACCACCTTTCTCCTCGCTTCCTGCGCATCAAAACTCGCGCCGGAACAGGCACTCCGCACCGCCAAGACCTATACGGAAATCGACTGGCAGCCGCGCACCTGGCACATCCGCCACGGAAAGGATTCCAAGGGCATCATGGTTCACACCCCGGACACCACCCTCGCACAACACGGCGATAAACGGGGCTATTGGAAGCCGGGGGAACCTGCCAAGGGCATGCCCTACAAATGGGGTGGTTTCGATACCCCGGAAACCTTCCTCCAGGGTCTCCGTGAAGGAAAAAAAGCGGGCGATGTCGCCAATACCTACAAAGTCCGGGGTGACAACGCAGTGGTCAGTGACGAAAGCGTGGGCATCGACTGCTCCGGCTTCATCTCCCGCTGCTGGGGGCTGGAACAGCACGTCTCCACCCGGGATCTCCCCGCCCTCTGCGATCCCGTAGCATGGGACGACCTCCGCATGGGGGACATCCTCCTGAAAAATGGACACGTCCTCATGTTCATCAGCCGCCAGGGCGAGTTTGTCATCGGCTACGAGGCCGGCCCCATCCCCACCTGGCGCGCCCGCCGCTGCGCCATCCGTGTCAGCTACCTGAAAGCAAACGGTTACAGCCCCTGGCGCTACAAAAACATGGACGCCCCAAGTTTCTCCACCGAGATCCCGCAATACGACATCGACTTCACCGGGGAAGGCTGGAAGACGGGGCCGTATTGATGCCGGGGAGCCGGCTTCCTCCGGAAAGGAACCGCGATTTAGAAATCGCGACAACCCGGCGAACCACCAGCAAATCTCTCTCCTCCTCCAATCGCGATTTCCAAATCACAATTCCATTCCTACGCGAACAATTCGTGCTTCACCTCGGGCGTGTTCGCGGGGCCTATGAGACGCTGGTTCAGACCCTGGAAAGGGAAGCTGAGTTTGTGCGGATCGAGGCCGAGGGAGTGGAGTATGGTTGCCTGGAAATCATTTACGTGGACGGGATCTTTCACCACGCTGTAGCCCAGCTCATCGGTCTCGCCGTATGTTCCCGGTTTCACTCCCGCGCCAGCCATCCAGACGGTGAAAGCATCCGGATGGTGATCCCGACCGAGCAGTTTTGAGCCGTTGCGGGCTTCGTTCATGGGAGTGCGGCCGAACTCCCCGCCCCAGACCACGAGCGTGTCCTCCAGCATTCCGCGCCGTTTCAGATCCGCGAGCAATGCTGCGACGGGTCTGTCCATGAGCTTGCATTTTTTTGGAAAATGCGTGGCGAGATCGTCCTTCGGGTTGGTGCCGTGGATGTCCCAGCCCCAGTCGAATAACTGGACGAAGCGCACACCTTTTTCGACAAGACGGCGGGCGAGGAGGCAGTTGTTCGCGAAGGATGCCTTGCCTGGCTCCGCGCCGTATTCTTCCAGGACATTTGCGGGTCCTTTGGAAATATCCATTACGCCCGGCACTGCCGTCTGCATGCGGAAGGCGAGTTCGTACTGGTTGATTCGGGTGAGGGTTTCCGGGTCTTTATGAAGCTCCAGCTCCCTGCGGTTCAGATCGTTCAGGGCATCAAGACTGCGGCGGCGCATGTCGCGGGAGAGGCCGTCGGGATTGGAAACATAGAGCACGGGATCACCTTCGGAGCGGCATTGGACGCCTTGGTAAACGGAGGGCAGATAGCTGCTGCCCCACAGGCTTTTTCCTCCGGAAGGCAGGGTGCCTCCCGAGAGGAGAACCATGTATCCGGGGAGATCCTCGTTGAGAGATCCCAGCCCGTAAGTGGCCCAGGCACCCATGGATGCGCCGCCGAACTGGGCGCTGCCCGTGTGCATGAGCAACTGCGCGGGAGCATGGTTGAACTGATCCGTGTGCATGGATTTCACGATGCAGAGATCGTCCGCATGCTTTGAAATATGCGGAAGCATCTCGCTGATTTCAGCTCCGGTTTTTCCGTATTTCCTGAATTTGAAACTCGACCCCAGGAGCTTTGGGGTGCCCTTGATAAATGCGAAACTTTTCCCCTCCAGCAGCTCCGCCGGGCAGTCCTGCATGTGGAACTCGTTCAGCTTGGGCTTGTAATCGAACAGCTCCTGCTGCGGTGGCGCACCTTCCATGTGGAGGTAGATTACGCGTTTCGCCCGCGCGGGAATCATGGGCGCGATGGCACGCATGGGATTGTCCACGGGAGCTTTCGCCGCAGCTTGCGCGAGCGGGGGAAAAAGCGCGTTCATCGCGATCGCACCGATCCCGTAGCCGGTGTTCCCGAGAAAATGGCGGCGCGTCTGTGCGTGGCCGCGTGCGGATTGGAACTGGTGAAACGGGTGGGAAAGGCTCATAGAGGGAAATTAGTTGGTGAGGAAAGCGTCGAGATTGAGGATCACGTTGCCGACGACGCTGAGCGCGGCCAACTGTGCGGCATTTTCTGCGGACACATCGGGTTGTTTCGGGATCGCGCCCTTTCCGGCCATCTTCTCGGCGGAGGCGAGGTCGGTTTTGTAGTTTGCGAGTGAGTCATTGTAGAGATCCATCAGGACGGAAACCGTTCCAGGATCTGCCGGGTGGTTCAGGGCGGTGGCAAGCCCATGGCCGATGGCCTTTGGAATATCGTCAGGAGCTGCGGAATACATGCCGCGTGCGAGCGCCTGGGCAGCTTCGATAAAGACGGTGTCATTGAGTGTCATGAAACTCTGCAAAGGGGTGTTTGTCCGCAGGCGGCGGAGAGCGCATACATCGCGCGAGGCCATATCGAAGGTATCGAAGAGCGGATGCGGCGAGGTGCGCTTCAGATAGGTGTAGAGCGCGCGGCGGTAGCGGTTTTCCCCCACATCATCCACCCAGGTCATGCCGCCGGTGAAGGCGGAGACGATGCGTTTGACCGGACTCGGCGGATAGACCGGTGGGCCGAACTGGAGATCAGTCAGCAGCCCGGATACTTTCAGCGCCTGATCCCGCACGACTTCCGCCGGCAGGTGGACCCGCGGGCCGTGGGAAAGGTAGAGGTTCCGTGGGTCGATCTCCAACTGCCTGTCCGTGGCGGTGGAGCCTTGGCGGTAGGTCGCGGACATGACCATTTTCCTGAGGATTGCTTTCGTATCCCATCCGCTCTCCATGAAATCCACGGCCAGCCAATCGAGGAGCTCGGGATGGGTGGGAGCCATTCCCTGCATGCCGAAATCTTCTTCCGTTTCCACGATTCCGTATCCGAAAACCCGCGCCCAGAGACGGTTGACCGATACCCGGGCGGTCAGCGGGTTTTCCCTGTCCATGATCCATTGTGCGACTCCGAGCCGGTTGGTCGGAGCGTTTTCCGGCATGGGGTTGAAGGAGCCAGGCACGGCGGCAGCCACCTTTTCCCCCGGCTGGAGGAAGCTTCCCCTGAGCATGATGCGGGATTCACGTTTCCGCTCTCCGGGCAGCTCCTTCATGACGGGGACATGAACCGGATTTTTGGGAAGCCCGTTGACCTCCGGGCCACGTGGCATCACTTCGAGCTTCGGGTGATCGTCCTTGCGATCCGTATCCTCCGTCTGGTTGAAAAAATCGTAGAAAGCGTAGTATTCCTCATGGCGGATGGGATCGTACTTGTGGGTGTGGCATTCCGCGCAACGCATGGTCAGGCCCATCCAGACATTGACCGTGGTATTGATGCGGTCTTTCACGGCGATGACGCGGAACTCCTCGTCGTTGGTGCCGCCTTCGTTATTGGAAAGGGTGTTGCGGTTGAACGCGGTGGCCAGGATCTGGTCCGGCGTGGCGTTTGGCAAAAGGTCTCCAGCCAGCATCTCGGTGGTAAACCGGTCGAAGGGCATATTTTTGTTAAGAGCCTCAATCACCCAATCGCGCCATGGCCAGATATCGCGATGCTCATCGCCGGAGTAGCCTACCGAATCCGCATACCGCGCCAGATCCAGCCACATGGATGCCCAATGCTCGCCGTATTCCGGCGAAGCGAGAAGGTAGTCCACATGCCTGGCGTAATTTTCTTCGGACGGATCGGCGGCGAAATCCTCCGCCTCCGCCAGGGACGGCGGCAGGCCGGTGAGATCGAGGGATACACGGCGGATCAGTTCGTAGGGATCCGCATCCGGGGAATGTTCCAAGCCGAGCTTTTCGTGTTTCTCAGCAATAAATCCATCGATCTCGTTTTTCGCCCACTCGCCCGCAGTATCCGGCACAGGAGCTTTCACGGGCTTAACGAACGACCAATGGGTTTCATACTTCGCACCCTCGTCGATCCAGCGGCCGATGGTTTCCACTTCCGTTTTGGAAAGCGCGTGACCGTGCTCCGGTGGGGGCATGATGTCATCGGGGTCTGTCGTGGTGAGACGCCTGTAAACTTCGCTCTTCGCGGCATCCCCAGGCACGATTCCGATCACTCCGTCGTTGTTGTGGGTGGCTCCCTCAAAGGTATCGATGCGGAAATCCGCCTTCCTGTCGCCATCATCGGGGCCGTGGCAGGCGATGCAGTTTTTAGAAATGATGGGGCGGATGTCCTCGTTGAAGCCAACCTTGGCGTGGGCGGAAAGGGTCATGGCGCAGGCCGCCAGGAGGCTGGCGATTTGAGGGTTAAGTTTGGAATACATCGGTGCTGGGGCAAATGGCAGGAAAACTGGAAGCTGCCGAGGGGTCGTGGTTATCCACCGTGTTAACGTAACCGCACCGGGCGTTTTTGCAAAAAACAGGGGGGTTGCCCCGGTTGCCGGATTGCGGATCGAAATCACGGGATCCCGGAGGTCTGCGGGAAAGACGGTTCCAATGGGGCGGGCTGGAGACCCGCGCTCCGCAACTTCCCGGCATCAGTTCCGTTTCGCCCAGATGTTTGCAAAGTCGATTGCCTGGCCGTGGTGCTGGAGGCCGATAGGGCCTGTGGCGGGCATTTCGTTGAGGGTGGCGTTTTCGATGAGGGTTTCGCCGTTCATGGAAACGCTGAGGGTCTGGCCTTTCACTGTGACCATGGTGCGGTTCCATTCGCCGAGTGGTTTGTCGGCATTGCGTTTGGGGGTGACGGCGGCTTTGGTCTCGGCACTTTGTTTCGGGTCGGTGCGGTAGCCGTAAACTTCGCCGGAGCCGACAGTCCAGTTCCAGAGGTTCACCTGGCTCTTAATGTTTCCGCGCAGGTAGATGCCGCTGTCGAGTTCCTCGATCTCGACGAGTTCCTTTTCGCCGTCCGCCCCGAGCTTGTCAGTGCCATCCGGGAGGACGATTGGCTGGGCTTTCATCTCGCCGCGGCCGAACCAGCGCCAGTCGAAGACGAGGGTGAAATCCTGATAGTCCTCCTTCGTCCAGAGGTCGCTGGTTTTGCCTTTTTCGCCGGTGTGCTTGAGGATGCCGTTGGTGAGGAACCAGTTTTCGTTTTCCCCGTTGGATTCATATTTCCAAGCGTCGAGGTTGCCATTGGTGAGGGGTTCGAAACCGGCTTTTTTCACTCCCTCATCATTTGCATCGGGGGCGACTTCGAGGATGCGGATGTTGCGGTAGGAGACCTTGTCGCCGTGGCCGAGGAAAGCGATGTGGCCGGAGCGGCGTTTTACACCTTCGTGTTTGGGGTGGGCAGCTTCCAGTTCGTCGAGGTTTTCGCTGAGGATTTCCGTGCCGTTGAGAATGACTGTGATGGCGGCACCGAGGACTTTCACCTGCTGTGAATTCCACTCGCCTACGGGTTTGAGGCCTTCCTTTTTCGCAGCGGCCAGGGTGTAGAGGGAGCCGTGGAACTGGTAGTCCTTGAGGTCGTTGTATTTCTCCGCAGAGTTGTCGAGCACCTGGAGCTCCATGCCGGAGTAGGCGCCGTCTCCGTGGCCGGGGTAGTGGATGCCGAGGCCGTTGTTGGCTCCGGGGGTGAGGAGGAAATCGAAATCCAGGATGTAGTTGGAAAAGGTGCCTGTGGTGGCGAGGATTTTCCCTTCCGGCGTGCAGGTGATGGCTCCGTCTTCGACTGCGTAACCGCTGCCAGTCCAGCCGGTGAGGTCTTTGCCGTTGAAGAGAGGGCGGGAATCTTCCGCGTATCCTATGGCGGCGAGTGAGATGAGGGCGGGGAGGGCTAGGTATTTCATGGGGAAACTTTAAATTTTAAACTTTAAACTATAAACTTCAAGGAAGAGGAAGATTCGCAGCGGCATCATCGACCTTGGTGGTGTCA
This sequence comes from uncultured Verrucomicrobiae bacterium, assembly GCA_963793435.1. Classification (GTDB taxonomy): domain Bacteria; phylum Verrucomicrobiota; class Verrucomicrobiia; order Verrucomicrobiales; family Akkermansiaceae; genus Luteolibacter. Next base: position 126,895 of record CAWCAA010000002.1, read on the forward strand.
GCGGGTTTGTGGATTTTTTCCCAGAAAAAGAGGAAGAAGAGAACCATGACGGCAAAGGCGAAGAGGGCGGGGACGTACCAGAATTTAGCGAAATCCACTTTCCCGTCCACTGAGCATGCGGTGGCCCAGCGGCCGAAAAGCTGTGCGCCTATGCCGAGGCCGAGGCCTTGGGTGAGCATGACGATCAGTGATTGCGCCTGGCTTCGGGTGGCGGGTGTGGCTTTCTTGTCCGTGTAGATCATGCCGGTGACGAAGAAGAAATCATAGCAAATGCCGTGCAGCAGGATGCCGAGGAAAACGGGGAGCGTGAGCAGCGGGCCTTCCTGGCCGAAGGCAAATCCCCACAGGCCGTAGCGCGCGACCCATGCGCCCATGCCTATGGTGAGCATCCATTTCACGCCCAGCCTGGCGAAGCAGAACGGCATGACCATCATGAAGAAAATCTCGGACATCTGGCCGGTGCTCATTGCACCTGTGGTGGAGCCGAAGAGGGTGACTCCCATTTCCCCGACGAAGCCGTAACCCTTGGCATAGTAGCCCGCGAGCGGGATGCAGATAAGGAAGCTGGCGAGTGCGAAGACGAAGAAGTTGCGGTTTTTCAGGAGGCTCCAGGCATCGACTCCAAGGACTTCTTTGAAAGAGATTTTTCGGCCTTTGGATGGTGGCGCGGTCTTGGGAAGCGTGAGGCAGTAAACCCCGAGTATGGCGGAGGCGATGGCGGCGGCGGTGAAGATGTGCGGGGAGTTATCGGAAAATTCAGCGGGATCCAGGCCTGCGGAACGGCAGAACCACATGGCCCAGTTTCCGACGATCCAGCCAATGGTTCCCATGACACGGACGACGGGAAATTGCTTTTCCGCATTTTCCAAATGGCTGAATGAGAGGCTGGCGGTGAGGCCGAGGGTGGGCATGAAGCAGATCATGTATGCCAGCAGGCAGAGGATCATGGGATGGCTGAATTGCTCAAGGAGCGTGCCGGGCGCACCAGCTTCCGCGAGGCCTGGGGCGAAGTAAAGAAGGGCGGCTCCAAAGAGGAAAAGGATGGCCAGGACTTTCTCCGTATTGAGAAACCGGTCCGCGATGAGTCCGAGGGTGAGCGGGGCGAGGATGGCGGCAATGGGGGCAACGGTGTATGCGGCGGCATCAAAGGATCCGCCGTCACCAGCCTCCGTCATTCCGTTTTCGACCAGGAACCCGTAGAGAGCGACATACCAGGCTCCCCAAACGAAGAACTGGAGGAACATCATTACCGAGAGACGGAGTGAGACGGCGGTCGTAGGGGCTGGGTTGGGGTTTTCCATTGCTTCGAAGACTCCAAAGCAAACGGGGCGTGCTTGCAAGGATCAAGGCGGGCTGTGATGGGAAAGGAGACTGAAAGGATAGGGAAAGGTCTCTTTTTGGATGCCGGGAGGTTTGGTCTTAGCCGCAAAAAATGAATTTGAAAAGAGGAAGAGTGAGGAACCACGAATCCTACGAATCTAACGAATCAAGACCTAAAATTTCAAATCTCAAGTTGAATTGAAGGTTTTCAAATTGCCCTTTCTTATTCGTTGGATTCGTAGGATTCGTGGCTCCTCACTCTTCGTTGCCTTAGCGTTCTAAGAGTGGGAACTCGCCGCCTGAAGGCGGCGCTCCGTGGACAAAAAAAGCCCCGCCGGATGAGAGGCGGGGCTTTGGAGGAAAGGGTTGGTGGTTTACGCCAGTGCCAGGAGTTTCTCCTTTAGCTGGTCCTTGGTGACGCTTGCTCCTACGATCTGGTCTTTGACCTCGCCGTTCTTGAAGAAGAGAAGGAGGGGGATGGATTTGACGTTGTATTTCACCGCCAGCTCGCGGGCTTCATCGACGTTGACCTTGCCGATCTTTGCCTGGCCTTCGACTTCTCCGGAGAGCTGGTCGAGGACGGGACCTATCATTTTGCAGGGGCCGCACCATTCCGCCCAGAAATCCACTAGGACGGGCAGGTCGGAATCGATGACTTCGGATTGGAAATTTGAATCAGTTAGGTTGGTTGCCATGCAGGGAAAGTGGAACCCTCTGCGGGGTGCGTCAAGGGCAGGGAGAAAAATTTTCCCTCCGGGGAGCTACGGATCATGGCGAGACGCCCCGACCACACCCTGCCGCAGGACGCGACAGCTACAGCACGAAAAATCCTCCGAATCCAATTTCCGGCAAAGCGGAAGGGGAAACGGAGGATTTTTAAATTCGGATTACTTTAAACCGTGAGACTCGCACCCGCGTAAGCGAGGTAGAGGACTGCGGCGGCAAGAAGCGTGTTGATGATTCCTAAGACCATAATGAAAGTTGTTTGGGGTTTAACGATGGGGTGAAATTATTCGAGAAGCTGGGACCAGTCGCCCGGGCTATCGGCATCTTCCGCGCCTATCCAGATGTTGGCGACTTTCAACTGAAGGCCGAGAACGATGAGGGCGGCGACGAGGCCGACACCCGCGAGGATCTTCATGAAGGTGTCTGCGCCGGATTCGTCTTCACCTTCTTCCACGGCGGAAAGGGTAGGCCTCTGGGTAGCCGCAGCGGATGTGGGGCTGAGGGGCTTGGTCGGCGGGTTGAGCGCGACGGTCGCTTTCGGAAGGGCAACGGTCGGAGCACCGCCACCTCCGCCAGGAAGCGGGGCGTTGGCTGTTTTCAGAGCGATGGTCGGAGCACCAACCGGGGCGTTGGATGTCGCAAGCTTGATGGTCGGGGCACCAGCCGTTGGGGGCTTGGTGGCGGCACCGGCGGTGCGGAGAGGGATGGTCGGCGCGGGAGCCGGTGCTTTTGGAGCTGTCGGCGCGCCGGATGGAGCCGGGATGGTCGCGGCAGGGGGTTTCGGCGCGGTAGGCGTTGGCGGAGCGGCCGGCGCTGTCGGCGGCTTGACCGGGGGTGCCGATGGCGGAGGTGTGGCGGGAAGCGTTGCGGAAGGGACGGCCGGAGGGGCGTCTGCGGCTTTCAAAGTCACGCGGACGGTCTCTTTTTTCAAAGGAACGCTCGAAGTCTGCTTGGAAGGGGTTTTGTTTTCGTTATCGCTCATGCGCAGTGGTTTTTATTGCTAGGGGAAAGAGTAAGGCAAGCCGCCGCGTCCCTGTCAAACCCGCATCTTCAAATTTTCACCAAAGTTTTTCAAATTCGGTTTTTCGGCAATCAGAAGGCGGAGAAGATGCGTTCACCCATCCAGAAAAGTCCGGCGAGGGCGACGAGGATGGAACCGGCCGTTTGGAATTGTTTCGTCCACTTCCGGAGCGGCCATAGGAGGAGGAAGGCGCAAATGAGGACGGTGATCTGGGCAAGCTCGACCCCGATATTGAAGCTGACCAGAGGGAGGGCGATCTGTTTCCCGGAAAGATCTCCGAGTTTTTCCCGCAGGACGCTGGCGAAGCCCATGCCGTGGAGCAGGCCGAAGCCGAAGACGAGGAATAGGCGCGAGGGCTTGAGTTCTTTCATCAGAAGATTCTCGATGCCTATCCAAGCGATGCTGGCGGCGATGAGGATCTCGATCAGGAGCGGCGGCAAGCTGATCACTCCGAAAATGGCGAGCGCGAGCGTGATGGAGTGGGCGACGGTGAAGAGGAGGGACTGACCCATCAGCGGCTTCCAGCGGGGGGCGAGCAGAAACAGGCCGAAGATGAAAAGCAGGTGGTCCAGCCCCAACGGGATGACGTGGCGGTAGCCGGAGATGATCCAGCTTTCCGACTGCGCGGCGCGGGTCGGGGTTTTGGCAACGGCAGTGGTTTCGCCTTCCTTGGGTGCTTCCAGTTCCAGGATTTTATCGGACATGCCGGAGGAAATGCTGAGCAGGCCGAGCTGCTCCCCTTCCTCGATGATGACGATGAGTTCGGACTCCTGGTCATCGTGCCAAAAGGCTTCGAGCTTGCCGGGGCCGGGGCGGGCATCGGTGGTGATTTCCGCTTTCATCAGCGCCCAGTTTCCAGTTTCCGGAGGGAGGACGAGTGGCTCGGTTTCGAAATCCGGGAAGCGGATGTCCCATTTCAGTTCCTCGCCGTTGTATTTCAGGGAAAGGAGTTTCCGCATGGTGTTTTCCGCTTCTTTGACAATGCGGTCATGCTCGGCCTTGGGGGCTTTCATCACCGCATCCCGGAACAGCGGCGGCGCGCCCTCCACCCCGCGCGATTCCGGAAGCATGTAGGCGATGTCCAGCAGTCCCTCCAGTTTCCATTTCCCATCCGTGCGGAGAAATTCCAGCTCCACGGAATCCACCTGGTGGGCGGCCACTCCTGAAAAGGAAGTCAGAAAAACAAAGAGGGCGAGGAGAGAAGTGCGAAATCCAGACATGGCTGCGGGAGTATCGTTCCCCTCCAACGGCTGGCAAGTAGCAACACGGTGAACCGAGACCAGGCCATTTCTCTTGGAAGATCGAAGATAAAGGAACCACGAATCTCACAAATGAAGACCAAAGATCTGGATACTTACTCCGTATGACAATTCATAGCCTCAGACAACTCTCCTCTTATTCGTTGGATTCGTAAGATTTGACGGAGAGGCGTGACTTACAGTCCGTCCATGTCCGCTTCGCTACCATTGTGGTTCCAATCTCTTCCAATTTGTTCCCCAGCCATTACCGAAGGTTCAAACTTCCATCTCGCCATCCCCCTCCGTTCCCCCGATGTTCGAAGCCAATTCCCATGAAACGCATACTCCTCCTCACGTTCCTCCTCCTCGGCACCTGCCTCGGGCAAAAGCCGACCTCCGTCTATACCTCCACCGCGCTGAAAGACGTCACCGTCATCTCTTCGTCCGACTTGGAGAAAGACCCGGAGATCGACCACTTCGAGCACCTCTGCAAAGGCATGGGCGGCTACCAGCTCCTCCACCGTAGCGGAGATGCCCGGAGCTGGATCGACGTGCGTTTGAAAGACACCACCAGTGATCTCTACAGCGCCACCATGCAAGCCGGCCGGGGCATGTTCGTCGCGAAACAGAACGACGTGGTAGAGTGGCGCGGCATTAAGAAAGGCAAAACCTTCACTCCCTACGCCATCATCTACCGCGTAATCGCGCAGGATCCGGAAGATCCCGACAAATCCAACTCCACCCTCCTCGTCATCGCCCTGAACAACGGAAAAGCAAAACTACTCGGAGCCCGCCACGGGAAAAACGAGGATGCGGAGGCGAAGAGACTGGCGGATTCGGTGGCTCCGTGAGGTGCTATTTGTGATTTTCCCGTGGGTTGATTCAATTGTCCACAAGTCATGTGCGATCATTAGTTAAGGCTGGATTGATAACCGCAAACAGTTCAAAAAGAACGGCATGGCGCATCTAGACCCCTCCAATCTCAAGGCAGTTGATTTTTTCTGCGGAGCAGGCGGAATGAGCCGTGGGCTTCTTGATTCGGGAATCGGAGTCATAGCGGGCGTCGATAATGCCGCAGATTGCCGCCAAACTTACGAGAAAAACATCACGGGTGCCAAGTTTATCAAACATGATATCTGCACGCTATCAGCACCGGAGCTAGGTCGTCGTCTCGGGATTAAACCTGACGATTCGAGTCTGATATTCGCAGGATGCATCTTGCTGCGACCAACAAGGATGGCGCGTTTTCATTTGAAACAGCCGGGCATGAGGTGGAGTGGATAGCGGAGTTGAAGCCATTACATGCTCAACGTATTGCTGCTCACATGGGAACGGATGTGTCTAGAGTAGGACTGGTAAAATCGGAATGGTTGAGGTTGTTTTGTGACCGTTAGGGATTATGTTCCGATGCTTTCCCACTATCGGTGGAAATTCTTCCTGTCCCCCCCGGGTTTTTCCGTGCCGAGGTAATCGGTATGAATTCTTTCCCGGCAATTTTTGCCCAGAGAGTTCACCTCCCGAACTAAATTTTCATAAGTGCCAGCTCCGCCGATCAGATCCCAGAAATCACCTCCGATCAGCACGGACGGATCGGCTCGCATGTCGAACCATTTGGCAGGAGGACTCATGGCGTATTCCTCTTTTTCGTCCCTTGCGTCGTAGGGAAGTGCGTAAAATACCTGATCGACTCTTGCTGGCGACATGGCCAGCAGCTTGAGCATCTTCTCCTTGCTTACCTTCGCCTGCCGAGAGGTTGGAAAAGTTTCGTTCAGTATGAATGCGTGTTTCAAACCCGTCTCCGTGCTGTCTATGAAGATATCGCAGCTCACATCAACCGGGATAGCCTCCCCTTTGCCAGCGCGGATGTAGGCGAGTTCCGTTTCCCAGTCCGGCTTAATTCTTGTCATGCCTTTGTCCGGGTGTTCGAGCTTTGCCAATACCTCTTGGATTCTGCGAAGACCTTCTTTTTTTACGATCCCCGTAATCCTGCGCCCTTTGTTACAATCACCATGGAATTCGGTTGCGACGACATCCGCCAGCTTCTCCCACACACCGCCGAATGGCGTCACGAACCTACGCTCAAAGTGCGCTCCCTTGAAAATTTCGTCGGGAACCAATGCTGCGTAGAGAGGCTTTCTGTTCCTGTGGACTTCCTCCACAAACGGATCGCTGCCGGTGACTTTTTCCATCACCCTGTCCATGAGATCCGTCACGACTCGCTTGATCGCGAGATTGATTCGTTCCTGTTTTTCCATATCCACTGGCTATACCACAGCGCGGGTAAGAACCTGTTTTAAATCCGAATTTGTGAAACGCAACGCCGGAAAAAGTCGAAGACCGGTGACTGTCGGCAGCAGGCTGCCGCTTTTGGCAATGCAGCCTGCTGCGAGCCGACGGAATCGGCACGGCAAGAGTTGATATGTCCCGAGTTTGCCCCGTAGCAGCAGGCTGCGTAACGGAAAGCGGCAGCAGGCTGCCGACAGTCACCGGTGCCTCCGGCACGCATACGGTAGATTTTAAACAGGTTCCAAAACAATTCCGAATTTGGCTGCCGGTTTTCCAAATCAGATGCCAGTGAGGGTTCCTTTTCCGGAGGCGAAGCTTTCGGAAGGTAGCCCGAGGTGCTGGAGGCAGGAGACGAAGAGGTTGGCGAAGGGTGGGGATTTTTCGGGATCGAAGGCGAGGTGCTGGCCGTGTTTGAACCGGCCGCCGGCGAAGACTACGGGGAGGTTTCGGTTGTCGTGGTTGGAGGCGTTCCCGAGGTTGGATCCGAGGACGATGGCGGTTTGATCCAAGAGGGTGTTGTTGCCTTCCTTCACGCTTTTGAGCTTTCCGAGAAATTCCGCGAAGATCCGGAACTCGGCTTTTTCGATGATGGCGAGCTGTTGGATTTTGGCGGGATCCTTGCCGTGGTGGCTGAGGTTGTGCCAGCCGTCTTCCACACCTTTGAGCGGGACGACTTCCGCTCCGCCGGAGCCGAGGAAGGTGAAGAGGCGCGTGGAATCCGTGCGGATGGCGAGGAAGATGAGATCGTAGATCAGGCTCATTTTCGCGACAAAGTCCGCCCTGTCCTCCACTTCCTTGGGCTGCTGCTCCTCGATTTTCGGCTTGGGTTTATGGCTCCACTCCTCGGCGGAGAGCATGCGCTGCTCCAGCTCGCGGACGCCGGTGGAATACTGGTCCAGCACGGCAATGTCTTCGCGGGCGATGTTCCGCTGGACGCTTTTTAGCTGGTCGTTGACGAGATCGAGGACGCTACGCCCGTCCTGGAGGCGGCGCACCTGGGTTTCCTTTTCCTTCTCGGAACCTTCGAGGAAAAGCCTGGCGAAGAGGTCGGAAGGTTTTTTCTCCGGCGGGATTTTCACTCCGGAGCGGGTGTAGGAGAGGCCGCTGTTGTTCGCCGAAAGGGCGAGCGATGGGAAGCGGGTGAGGTGGCCTATGCTTTCTGCGGCGAACTGGTCCACGGAGATTGAGTTGCGGAAACTCGGTGCGCCGGGATGCGGGGCGGCGGTGAGGTAGCTGGCCTCCGCAGTGTGGCCGCCATCGACATCCGGATGCATGAGGCCGGAGATGACGGTGAAATTTTTCCGGTGCTCCTGGAGAGGTTCGAGGTACTGGGTCGGCTTGTAGTCGAATCCGGCTTGCTCGGGGAAAAGGAAGGGGGTGTGGATGCCGAGGGGGGAGCAGATCGCGACCATGCGGCGGATTCCTTCGCCACCGGTTTCCGCAGCCAATCCGCGCGGGAAAAAGCTTTCGAGCAAAGGCAGGCCGAGTGCGATGCCGGATGTGCGGAGGAAGCGGCGGCGGCTGGTGGTCATGGTGTCCATTTTCATAATATACGGCGGGATCAGGGTTTTAGGAAAAAATCACTGGCGACGACTTCGAGCACGATGGTGCGCAGGCCGTAGTTGCCTTTTTTGCTGGCGGCCACGACTGCATCCACAGCCTTGCCGTCCATCACTCCGACGGGGCGGCCGCAGCCATAGACCATCAGCTTTTGTGCAACGGCGCGGACGACGGTTTCGTCCTCGCCCAGGAGCCATTTCTGAAAGGAGGGGAAATCCGCGAAACCGTGGCCGTCGGGAGTTTCACCGGAGGAATCAACCGGGAGGCCGTCCTTCCACCTGGTTCTTCCTTTGTCATCTTTGAAGGAAACCCGGCGGTACTTTTCGCGGTGGGCGCCGACGGGATCGAACTCCTCGAGGGCGAATCCGACGGGGTCGATACGGTCGTGGCAGCGGGCGCAGGTTTTGCTTTCGGTGTGTTTGGAAAACATTTCCTTGGGGGTGGTCGCGCCTCGGATGTCCGGCTCTACGGCAGGGACTCCCGGCGGTGGTGGCGGGACGGGGCGGGCCATCAGGCGGTCCAGCACCCAGACGCCGCGCAGGACGGGAGAGCTGTTGGTGCCGTTCGCGGTTACTTTGAGGACGCTTGCCTGGGTGAGGACGCCGCCACGGATGGAGTCTTCCGGGAGTTTCACGGCGCGGATTTCCTCATGGCCTTTCACTCCCTCTATCCCGTAATGGGCGGCGAGGCGCTCGTTGAGCATGGCGAAGTCGGAATCGATGAAGTTCATCACATTGAGATCGCGGTTCAGCATCTCGGTGAAGAAGGTTTCGGTCTCGCGGACGAGGGATTTGTCGAGGAGGGTATCGTATTCCGGGAAAAATTTCTTATCCGGTGTGGTGAAGTTGATATCGCGGAGATCGAGCCACTGGCCGGTGAAGTTTTTCACGAAGCGGGCGGCTTTAGGGTCTTCGAGCATGCGCTGCGCTTCCGCCCGGCGGACTGCGGGATCCCTGAGTTTCCCCTGGGAGGCAAGCTCGAGCAGCCTCCCGTCCGGCATGGTGAACCAGAGGAAATAGGACATGCGGGAGGCGATGGTGTAGTCGTCCATCTTCGGCCTGGTATTCAGGAGCAGGAACTCGGGCGAGCAGAGGACTGCCGTGACCCCGGTGCGGATGGCGTCTTCAAAGCTGCGACCGGCTTTCAGCCTGTCGAGCGCAAGGTTCACATAGCCGTCCATGGTGGAAGTCCTGACGGGACCCCGCATGGCACGTGGGACGAACTCGCGGATGATCCTCTCCACATCCTTCTCCGGCTCCGCGGAGTCCACCCGCTGGAAGTGGAGGGACTTGTCACGATGTTTCCAGTAGAGCGGGAAATCATCCTTCATGGTGAGGGACGGGCTGTCGCCAAAGAGGCGTTTGTGGGAGAGGGAGGGGAATTCCTGATCCAGCGGGCCGGTGGTTTCCGCCCAGAGGACTGCCACTCCCGGGCGCTTCTCGTGCTTGTCGCGGTAGGTGACGTGCTCAGGGAAAATCCGTGCTAGGACATGGATCGCATCTTTCGCGTCCATGCGGGTGGTGAACTCGACGATGGTCGGATTCTCCGGAGTGCCTGTGACGTCGAAAACGCCCTGGTAGCGTTCCGTATCGGAGTTGAAAAGCGGGCCGGTGAAAATATCCACGGCCAGGGTGCGTCTGTTCGGTTCGTGTGGAAACAAGGCGACGCGGCATTTGTAAACGCCCTCCTCCTTCGGCTGTGCGGCATCAAGGCGGATGGGGGGCCAGCCGGAGGTGAAATCAACAAACGCGCCGTGGCTTTCCATGGAGCCGCCTTTCTTTCCTTTCACGGCTCCGATGTTGTTTTTGTCTTCCATCGCCACGGAGCGGAGGGTTTCCACCGGGATGGGCGGGTAGCGGCGGATGACGTCGTCGAAGGCGGCGTTGGCGGCTTCGAGGTATTTTTCCAGCAGGACGGCTGAGAGGTTCAGTCCGCCGGCGACGTTGTCGAAGCCGTTGCTGCGCCCGTCCTCCGGGAGCATTTCCGCGATTTCGGTATCGACGCCAAGGAGGTCGCGGAGGGTGTTTTCATACTCCACACGGTTCATGCGGCGGAGTGCGGGAAGCGCCGGAGCGGCTGTCTCCTTGAGCATGCCTTTGATGATGGAGGTGAAATTTTCCTCTGCGGCGGCATCCGGACGCTTCTCCTTTTTCGGAGGCATGTCGCCGAATTCAATGGCTTCGAGAACAAGTTCCCATTGCTCCGGGCTGTTGGGAGGTAGGGCTAGCTCATCAAGGCGGAAATCCCCCTCCTGTTCCTCGGGGCCGTGGCATTTGAGGCAATGGCCTTCGATGAATTTACCCATCGCATGCTTCTCCGCAGGTTGGACGGTTGCAGCCTGGGCCAAAGCCGTTGCTGCTAAAAAAAGGATGGGTAAAATGAATCGGGCTTGCATGTATCTCTGTGAAAGGTACCGGAAACCGTGGAGATATCCACCAATTTCCGACGCTCGGCTTCATGCTACGCGAGTTCAGATACTCCTCCTTTCAGAAATGGATCTACGGACAGTCCGGAGAGTTTTTCCCGACAAATGCGGCGCATGCCGTTTAAACCTTTGAAATCCCCGTCCCCATCGGCTACGAAAAGGCCGTCTCCTCTCTGTATCCATGAACGCCCTTACCCGCAGCGCAGCCGCCTACTGGCAATCTTCCATCGGAAAAAAACTGGTCGTCGCCCTCACCGGCCTCGCCATGGTGCTTTTCCTGGCCGGTCACCTTACCGGAAACCTTCTCGTCTTCGCAGGCCGCGAGGCGTTCAACGAATACGCGGAATTCCTCCACGATGCCGGGCACGGAGCACTCATCTGGATCGCACGAATCGGGCTGCTGGTCGTGGTGGTCTTGCATGTCTGGGCGACGATTCTTCTGACCCGCGAAAACAAGGCGGCACGAAAGCAGGAATACGAATACGAGGCCACCATACAGGCATCGAAATCCTCCCGCATCATGATCTGGTCCGGCGCGACCATCGGAGCCTTCATCATCTTCCACCTCCTCCACTTCACCGTCCGCGTCTTCCGTGATGACGTGGATCTCGTCGATCCCCTCGATCCCGAGCGCTTCGACGCCTACGGCATGGTCATCCGGGGCTTCGAGGCCGGTTTTCTGAATTTTTTCGTAGTCCTCTTCTACATCCTCGCGATGACCGCTCTCTGCTCCCACCTAAGCCACGGGGTCGGCTCCATTTTCCAAACACTCGGCCTGCGTTCCAAGAAAGCCAGCGGCCTGATCCATAAAATTTCCGTCGGATACGCGGTCTTCATCTGGGCCGGCTTCATCTCCATCCCGATTGCCATTTTCCTAGGCTTCGTGAGCTAGCCTTCGGATAAATTCGACAAAACTCCATGGCCACCGCCTACATCGAGACCACGATACCGAGCTACTATGTGGCGCGGATATCGCGTAGCCTTTTCCAAGCAGCCAAACAAACGGCAACCCGGGAATGGTGGGACGGGGGATGCTCGGGATTCATGCTCGTCACCTCAATGGAGACTGTGAAAGAAGTTGGAAAGGGAGAGGATGGCATGGCAATGGAGAGGTTGGAGTTGCTGGCCGGTATTCCGCGCTTACCGATGGTTGACGAGGCTTTGCAGATGGCTAACGAGCTGTTGACCAAGGGAATCGTTCCCGCCAAGGCGGCATCCGACGCGCTGCATATTGCGGTGGCATCATTGCACCGTATAGACTACCTTGTGACTTGGAACTTCAAGCACATCGCCAATCCGTTCATCCAGGATAGACTGCGGAAAGCAGTCAGAGACACAGGCTTCGAACTTCCCATCATGTGCAGCCCCGAAGAACTCCTCCAAAGTTATGATACCGAATGATTACCCGGAACCCGTCATCGATCTGGTGATGGCCGAAGTCCGCCGACACAAGGAGGAGATCGCCGCTGAATTCAACTACGATGTCTTCGCGCTTGGTCGCCACCTGCAGTCCCTTGAAGCCGGGGATCCTCGCGTGATGACCCCGGCTGAATTTTTAGCAAAAAACGAGCGGTTGCAGCCGACCCCATAAATCACGCGCAAACTCCAAGAATTTTTTTCAATCATGTCACTCGATAGCAAAATCCCCGCCGGTCCCCTGGAGCAGAAATGGTCCAGCCACAAGATGAACTCCAAGCTCATCAACCCGGCCAACAAGAGGAAATTCAAGATCATCGTCGTCGGCTCAGGCCTCGCAGGTGGTGCGGCCGCAGCCACCCTTTCCGAGCTGGGCTACCAGGTGAAATGCTTCTGCTATCAGGATTCCCCGCGCCGCGCCCACTCCATCGCAGCCCAGGGCGGGATCAATGCCGCGAAGAACTACCGCAATGACGGAGACTCCGTTTACCGACTTTTCTACGACACCATCAAAGGCGGCGACTTCCGCTCCCGCGAGGCCAACGTCTATAGACTCGCCGAAGTTTCCAACAACATCATCGACCAATGCGTCGCACAAGGTGTGCCCTTCGCCCGCGAATACGGCGGCCTCCTCGATAACCGCTCCTTCGGCGGCGCACAGGTTTCCCGCACGTTCTACGCACGTGGCCAGACCGGGCAGCAGCTCCTCATCGGTTGCTACCAGGCGCTGGAAAAGGAAATCCACAAAGGCGGGGTTGAAATGTTTCCCCGCACGGAAATGCTGGATCTCGTGAAAGTCGATGGTCACGCCAAAGGCATCATCGTCCGGGATCTCAACACCGGAGCCATCTCCACCCACGCGGCTGACGCGGTGATCCTCGCCACCGGCGGATACGGAAACGTCTTTTTCCTCTCCACCAACGCCATGGGCTGCAACGTAACCGCCGCATGGCGCGCGGCAAAACGCGGCGCGCTTTTCGCCAACCCCTGCTACACCCAGATCCACCCGACCTGCATTCCCGTTTCCGGCGAATACCAGTCCAAGCTCACCCTCATGTCCGAATCGCTCCGCAACGACGGCCGCGTCTGGGCACCGATGACCAAGGAAATCGCCGCAAAAATCCGTAACGGCGAACTCCATCCCAACGACGTTTCCGAAGACGACCGCGACTATTACCTTGAGCGGAAATACCCCTCCTTCGGCAACCTCGCTCCCCGCGACATTTCCTCCCGCGCCGCGAAGGAAGCCTGCGACGACGGTCGCGGAGTCGCCCCAACCGGACTTGGCGTCTATCTCGATTTCCGCGATGCGATCAAGCGCCTCGGCGAGGACAAGATCCGCGCCAGCTACGGCAACCTTTTCCAGATGTATGAAAAGATCACCGGGGAAAATCCTTACGAGCGCCCGATGATGATCTACCCCGCCGTCCACTACACCATGGGTGGCCTCTGGGTGGACTACAACCTCCAGTCGAACATCCCCGGCCTCCACGTCCTGGGCGAAGCGAATTTCTCCGACCACGGCGCGAACCGCCTCGGTGCCTCTGCCCTCATGCAGGGTCTCGCCGACGGATATTTCGTCATCCCGACGACCATCGCCAACTACCTCGCCACCCAGACCCCCGGCTCCGTCACCTCGGAGCATCCCGCTTTCGCCCAGGTCGAAGGCGAAGTCCGCAATCTCGTTTCCGAACTCATAGCCATCAAAGGGAAGCGCACCGTCGATTCCTTCCACCGGGATCTCGGAAAAGTCATGTGGGACAAATGCGGCATGGATCGCAGGGTCGAGGGACTCACCACCGCGCTTGAGGAAATCCCAAAAATCCGCGAGGAATTCTGGAACAACGTCCGCATCCCCGGCACCGCTGACACCCCGAACATGGAGCTGGAAAAAGCAGGCCGCGTGGCCGATTTCCTCGAGTTCGGCGAACTCATGTGCCACGACGCCCTCGACCGCGAGGAATCCTGCGGCGGTCACTTCCGCGGCGAACACCAGTTCACCGAAGCCGATCCCGAAGTCCAGGCAGGCAAAACCCAGCCCGGCGAGGCCAAGCGCCATGACGACCAGTTCTCCTACGTCTCCGCATGGGAATTCCACGGCCCCGGCCAGGCTCCCACGCTCCACAAGGAAAACCTTGAATACGAGAGCGTCAAAGTCTCCATTCGGAGCTACGCATAAGGGATTTTCCGACTCGTGAAGCAGCAGAACCATGGGCGATTGCTATGGCTTGAGTCGGTGCGATGCCCGAAACATGCGAGGAACCCTCGCGTCTCCAGGTTCAATTTTCTCCGTGTTTAACGACATGGACGTTCTTTGGATTAGGCATTTAGCTAATTTTATGAACCAGCTTCATTCTTGGCGCGCCTGACCGAAGGTTAGAACAGCCTTTTTTCGTTAGCGGCAAAATTCCTTGTTTACGCTTCCACTGAAGTTGGAAGTTGATTTGGAAGAAAAGGGTGGGTGTATCAGCACCTGCCCTTTTTCTTGGATGCTATGAGAACCTGTTTGGAATCTGCCGGATGCCGTGCCGTAGGCACCTGTGACTGCGGGCAGCCTGCTGCCGCTTTCCGTTACGCAGCCTGCTGCTACGGGGCAACCTCGGGAAGCATCAACCCTTGCCGCGCCAATGCCGTCGGCTCGCAGCAGGCTGCATTGCCGAAAGCGGCAGCAGGCTGCCGACAGTCACAGGTCTTCGACTTTTTCCGGCATCGCGCTTTATAAATCGAGATTCCAAGCAGGTTCTGAGGAATATCGCCTTTCCCACAATGTGGCAAGGGAAAAAGTTCAGGCGCTTTAGCAGAATGATTAAAAATGTTCCCAAAATGGAAACTTTCTCTTTTCTTCCGCGAATATCTGTGAATAGAGTGCGTCTGCCAAATGGAGATCATCGCGGTGGACAAGATCGAAAAGTTCGTTAGCAAGCATGCGAATGCCCGTGCCTCGATCGCTTCCTGGCTGCTGATCGCCGAAGGTGCCGAGTGGGCTTCCCCGCAAGAGGTCAAAAACAGTTTGCCCTCGACCAAAGTCCTCTCGGGAAACCGACTTGTTTTCAAAATAGGGGGTAACAACTACCGGCTGGTGGTTCTGGCCCGCTACCGGAATGGAATTCTTCTGATCCAAAAGATAGGCACCCACGCGGAATATGACCGGTGGAGACTCGACTGACCAACACACCATTATGAAAATCCTCAAAACCAGCAAAGACCATAGGGAAGCCCTCCGGCAACTGGAGGAGCTTATGATCGCAGATCCCGCCCCCGGCACGGATGAAGATGAGAAGCTCCAGCTTCTCGCTTTCCTGATCGCGGACTATGAGAAACGCACGGTGAAGCTTCCGCAGGCATCTCCTGCGGAGGTTATCAAATTCGTGCTCGAGCAGCGCGGACTGAAACAGCAGGATCTCGTCCGGTATATCGGATCAAAAGGCCGCGTCTCCGAGATCCTTTCCGGTAAGCGTGAACTGACGTTGAAGATGGTCCGCGCCTTGCACGGAGGTCTGGATATTCCTTTCAAGGCACTGGTGCAGGAGCAGGGATTTGAAGTTCCCGATGAGATTTCCGTTGAGGACTTCCCTTTCAACGAGATGCACAAGGCGGGCTACTTCCCAAGCGTCTTGAATGAGAAGGTGACCGCAATCAAAGACCGGGCGGAGGAGCTTCTCCATGCCTTTTTCCGTGGACGTGAGAATGACCCGATGCTGGCATTCAACAAGCAGGGCACCGGGAAGTCCGACATCAACAAGTTCGCAGTCCACGCATGGAGATGCCGTGTTTTGGACAAGGCAAAGGGGATGAAGCGGGACGACTACTATCCTGAAAATCTGAACCAAGCGCTGTTCAGTCAACTGACAGCTTTGAGCGCACTTGATAGCGGACCGTTGCTTGTTCGGGATCGGCTTGCCGCGGCGGGGGTGGTCGTTGTCATTGAACCGCACCTGGCAAAGACGCGATTGGACGGGGCAGCGCTCTGGCATCCTGACAGTTTCCCCGTGATCGGACTCACGCTCCGCTATGACAGGCTGGATAACTTTTGGTTCACGCTTTTCCATGAACTCGGCCATGTTGCGCGCCATTTGGATGCAAGCCATAAAGGGTTTGTCGATACGGATATCGACTCATCCTCTGAGAAGGAAATCGAACAGGAAGCGGATCGCTTCGCCTTGGATCAATTCATTTCACCCGGGGACTGGGAGGAGGTGAAACACCTGACGACAGCCAAGGAAATACGGAAAGCTGCGAAGAAGCTGGCAATCAACCCGGCTATTCTGGCGGGCAGGCTTCGCAGGGAAGCCCAGGATTACGGGAGACACCGGACTTTGGTTGGACAGGGGGAAGTGCGGTTCCAGTTTGAGCTTCTGTAGGAAAGGTCATCCCGGCGATGATAACAAAATTCCGGTCGTTGGCACGAAAATGCCCTCCACATCCGGCGTGATTACCGTATGTTACTGTTATGAAAAGAAGACATTTTATCGCTATTTCGGGACTGGCCGCTCCTGCTAACGCAATGGCGGCTGATGTTCAGGAAGCATGGTGGGAACATGTCGAGAACGTCCTGCGTTTCACTGCGAAATCCGAGGAAAGAAATCTGACCCTGGGCGTGGAGCTTGAAATTCCCCGGGAAGGGGATCTGGTGAAACTCCCGTCGGTTGATGAAGAATATGCTGGCTACTCATATCGTGACGAAAAGCTTCCGCTCAGGTTCTGGCCGGGAGAGGCTCTGATCAAGAAGTTCGATCTCAAATGGGACGGCGAGGTAGTGAAAATTGAAAAGCGATTCTGGCGCGACCTCGCGGGCTTTGTGATCCAAACCGTCCCGAACAAGCCCGCCCTGAGGGAAGGGGACTCCGGCAGGTACCACGAGTTTCTAACAGGTCTCCTTCAGCCACGCATCATGCTCTCGGCCGAAAAGGGAACCGCCCTCATTGAGTGGGATAGACCGGAGGAATGCGACGGCAGATCCACGGTTCGCTGGATCATCAGCCGTTCCGGGACTGTTCTCAGGCATCGTTACGAACCTTTCCATGACTGCTGAACAAATTCCTGTGTTGGAAATGGATGGCAAGGAAAGGAGCCGGCATCCAAATTCTAACCAAACACGGGGGCGGAAAGCCCTGAAGCTTTGCTGGACTCGGAGGGTTCCGGTGGAAGGTTGGCACGGATGAACGAAGCCCCCAAGCGACCCGCACCCTGGCCAAGAAGAGCTGCGATCGGCCTGGAACATCTGATTTACCGCGGTTCCAACAGATTCCGCAGGGCGCGGCGTGGACAAGGCAAGCCCATGGTTCCCGAGGTTTACCGTGCGTTTTCGATCGGTGGGAAAGTCGATGTGATGGGTCGCGTGCTTGCAGCCCGCACTCTTCCGGAGCCGCAGGAAAACGACAGTTGGTGGACGAATGGGAGAAGGATGTTGCGTCGCTGGATGACATCGGAATGTCCGGACACGCCGGTTGTTGTCAGTGTGGGTGGGGTCAGGCGGGAACTGGTCACCGATGAGGAAGGGTATTTCGAAGTCGAGATCGAAAATCCGGAAATGTCCGGGAGCGTGGAAATCCGGCTCCCGGGTAGCGGTGGCGAAGAGATTTTTTCCGAGAGCGTCCTCTTCAACAATGGTTCGCCACGCGTGGTGGTGATCAGCGATGTGGACGATACCGTCTTCGTAAGTAACACTGCGAAACTGCTTGGAATGGTGAAAACCGCCCTCACGGGAAACGCCCTGACCCGTCAGATTTTTCCCGGCGTGCCGGAGTTTTACGGACTGCTCCGTGGTGGCCCGGACGGGACGGGGCGGAATCCCATTTCCTACGTCACCAGCTCGCCATGGAACCTGCACTCCCTGATGAGAAACATCTTTGAAAACCGCAGCGTGCCCGCCGGAGCATATTTCATGACAGACTGGGGGCTGAGCCACGACAACTGGCTCAAAGAGTCCAACCACGTCCACAAACGCCGGGCGATATTGAAAATCATGCGCTGGTTCCCGGAGGCGCCTGTCGTCCTGCTGGGTGATAGCAGCCAGCACGATGCGGAAATTTATACGAAGATCGCCACGGAATTCCCGGATCGAATCGCTGCCATAGTCATCCGCGACGTCACGATGCTAGGCGAGCCTGTCGGCGAAATCCCGGAAGGCGTCCCATTCCTTCTCCACGGCGATACGGGGAAAGCACGTGATTTCATTTTGGAAAAACTGGGCTGGAATCCCGCTTGAGCCGCCCACCGGTTGTGTCCAACATCCACGCCGTGCCCCGATTTGTGAACTTGCGGAATTTACTCAAAACCCAGGGGATGCTCCTCGGGCTGATCCTGTTCATCAGCGTCATCTACCTCCTTCAGGTGTTTCTCGGCAGGGAATGGTATTTTCAATACATGGCCGTGCCGGGCGCGATCACCGATGCCTGGAACGCGATGCGAGACGGGGATTTTTCCTCAAAAAACCTCGCGCAAATGTTCAGCCTGGTGAGTGCCGTTTTTCTCCACGGAAATGGCGGGCACCTCACGGGAAACATGCTTCCGCTCTGGATATTCGGAGCTATCGCCGTGGAATTACTGGGCTACCGGTGGATGCTCTTCGTTTTCCTTTTCACCGGGATCTGCGGAAGCGTCTGCCATACCGCGCTGAACCACGAAGAATACATTCCATCGCTCGGCGCGTCCGGCGCCGTCATGGGTTTCGAGGGACTCTATCTCGCCATGGCGATCCGCTGGCATCTGCCCGATCCGCATGTCTGGCCAATTTCCCATCCCGTTCCGCCTTCGAGGCTGGCGATTCTCGGGATAATCGGCCTGATGTTTGATTTCTCAGGTTACATGGGCGGGGAGACGGGAGTCGCCTACGGGGCGCACCTCGGAGGTTTCATTGGCGGGATTTTCCTCGGAAGCTTCATCGTCCCCATGCCGCGGGTGGCGTTGCCGAGGTAGTATTTTAGGCGTGGAATGCAGCGGGCACTATGGCAGTTTCTGTGAAACCCTATGTCGCTCTCCACTCTCCCACTTGGCGCAGCCATCGGCCTGCTGCTTTTTTCAGGTGTTTCATCCGCCGCCATCTATGAGGCGGAGGATGCCTTCCTGAGCAATACCGGAACTTTCAAAATCGCCAGCAACCATCTCGGTTTTTCGGGTAGCGGTTTTGTCGATTATCCGGATCCGCCCGCCGATGAATACATCGAGTGGACGGTGGCCATCACGGAGGCGGGCAGCTATGATTTTTCATACGTCTATGCCTCCGGCGATACCGTAAACCGCCCTCTCCGGACATTTCTAAACAGTGTTTCCACAGGTGCCGCGTATTCCTTCCCGCCCACCGGCGCATGGACTACCTATTCGGAAACGCCTGTTACGACCGTTTCGCTCAATGCCGGCAGCCACAAGATCCGCCTGATCCCATCCACCCCGAAACAGGGGCCGAACCTTGATTTCCTTCGCGTCGTTCCTTCCGCCGCTCCGCCGCCTCCGGTGGCTGCCGATGATGAAATCTCCGTCGTCCCGAGCGGCACGGTGGTTTTCGATCCGAGGATAAACGACACAGCGGGAGCCGGATACAAAAGCCTCGCCCTCACCTCACCTCCGGGAAATGGAAACGTCTCCATCGACCAGGCCGCCGGAACCATTTCCTATACACACTCCGGCAGCGGCGGCGGGGTCGATACCTTCCGCTATTCTTTCACGGACAACCTGGATCTCTCCAGCGAGGCGACGGTCACCGTTCTCATCACCGCCAGTCCGCGCGTGGCGAACACCACCCTGACCCTTCCGCCAGATGCCCCGGCGGGAGGTGCGCTCCAAGCCGTCGATGCCCTGCCGGGTCTTAATTTTAACGGTGCCGTCGCGATGACACCCGTTCCGGGAAATCCGAAATCCCTGCTCGTTGCTTCCATCAAGGGGCAGGTCTGGATCGTGCCGGACACGACCGCTGCCTCGCCGGTGAAAATAGAAATTCTCAACGTCGCCAGCCTCTCGAACTTCACCCGCGGCCGCAGCATTTACAGCGTTGTCTGCCACCCGGATTTCGCCACCAACGGGCAGTTCATCGTCAACTACCAGGGCGATGGCAGCCGCCTGCCACCTGTTGGGCAGATCCCCAACCTGGATATCACGGGCAGTGGCCGCGATTTCGACAGCACCATCGCATGCGATCTCCGCGTGTCCCGGTTTACCGCTTCCGCCGCGAACCTGAACACGCTCCTCACTTCCTCTAATAGCACCGCGCTCAACAACGCGCGCAACGCAATCAAAGCCACCGAACTCCCCATGATCAACCTTGCGGAGCAGGGCATCTACCACTCGATCAACGACTGCAAGTTCGGCCCCGACGGCTATCTCTACGTTTCCTTCGGCGACGAGGGTGGACAGGGCGAACCCGGTCTGAATTCCCAGAAGATCACCCGCGACCAGTTCTCCTCCATCATCCGAATCGATGTGGACAGAAATCCGGGAAACCTGGAGCCGAACCCGCACTATTCGATTCCCATCAATCCCGGCACCGGAAAGGCGAATTTCTCCATCCCTGCGGACAATCCCTACGTGGGCGCGAACCCGGTTTACAACGGCGCGGCAATCCCGGCCGCTGACATGGGAAAAGTCCGCACGGAAATCTGGGCGACCGGTCTGCGCAACCCGTTCAAATTCCACATCGACCCTGCGACCGGAGACGTCTGGGTCGGGGACGTGGGAATGGATCGATGGGAGGAAGTCAGCATCCTTCAAAAAGGGGACAATGCGGGCTGGTCGTATTGGGAAGGCAACGAACGCCGCACGGACATCTCCCACGCGATCGAACCCTCCGCCCACCAGGCTCCCGTCCATAGTTACTTCCACTCCAACGGCAACAACTCCGTAACCGGTGGCGTCCTTTACACCGGCTCCACCTACACCACCCTCGGCGGGAAATACATCTTCGGAGATTACGGCTCCGGCCGCATCTGGTCGCTCACCCCCGGCTCCGGGGGAAGCCCTGTTTCCATTGATGAACTCCCCGTCGGCGGAGTCAGCTCCGTGGTGGATTTCGAAGTGGATTCCTTCACCGGGGAAATTCTCATCCTCCAGCACGGGACGACAGGAAAAATCAGGAGGCTCGTGGAAGGTGCCAGCTCCAACGGTTTCCCCCAACTCCTCAGCCAGACCGGTGCGTTCAGCGATCTCGCCACACTCACCCCCAGCGCCGGGGTCGTCCCATACGAGCCGAACCTGACCTTCTGGTCGGATCACGCGAAAAAATCCCGCTACTTCGCGATCAAAAACACCACCGACAAGGTCGGTTACTCACGCGATGGAAACTGGGATTTTCCGGAAGGCATGGTCTTCATCAAACACTTCGACATGGATCTCAACCGCGATGCTCCCGGCACCTCGGTAAAACGCCTTGAGACCCGTTTCATCGTCCGCAATACCAACGGTTCCTACGGCGTTTCTTACCGATGGAATGATCAGGGCACGGAGGCGAACCTCGTCGCGATAGGCGGGGAAAATTTCGATCTGAACATCACCGAAGGCGGCGAAACCCATGTCCAGAAATGGCGGGTGCCTGCACGCGGGGAATGTCTCACCTGCCACACGGCTGAGGCGGGACACGCCCTCAGCTTCAATACCCCGCAGCTCAACCGCGATGGCGGTATGGGTGGATCTGTCGGAAACTTCGTGGAGCTGCTCGCCGGTGCCGGTTATCTCGAAGGCTTGGTGGATGATCCCTCGGTGATGCCGAAACACGTCCGCCCCGAGGACACCACCGCCGGGATGGAGGAACGGGTCCGATCCTATCTCGCCGTGAACTGCGCTTACTGCCACCAGCCCGGCGGGAGCGGCCCGCCATCATGGGATGGCCGCCCCGGCACACCACTCGCCCTATCCGGCATCCTACACGCGGATCTCGTGAGCGAAGCATTTCACAATCCCAACGATTCCACCGGGGTCCCCGGCCACCCCGAACGATCCGCCATCCTCAGCCGTATCAAAGCCCGCGAGGCCATAGGCGACGGAAAATTCGAGGGCTACTCGCAGATGCCTCCACTAGCTTCAAATGTGGTCGATCCTGCGGGCGTAGCTCTCCTCGAAGAGTGGCTTCTAAATCATGCGAACCTTGCCCCTGAGGTTTCCGCAAGCACTCCATCGCAAGTCACGGAAGCCGATTCCGTATCGCTGGGAACCCTCGTCGGAACCATCGCCTCACTGGATCCCGATGTCCGTTCCTCCGTAGCCGACCAGGATCTCGTCCGCTACGAAATCACCGCAGGGAACGGGGATTCCCTTTTCTCGCTCGACCCCGTTTCCGGGGAGCTGCGGGTAAACGGCATCCTCGACTACGCCCGCCGGAACTCCCACCGCCTCACGGTTTCCGTCACCGACCAGTTCGCCGCCAACCCCGGGACGACAACCCATGTTCTCGACATCGATCTCACCGACGCAGGTTCAAAGGATGCCAACGGAAACGGCCTCCCGGATTTCTGGGAAGCCGGTTACTCCCTCTCGCCGGAAGGCTCCGGCGGCGATACCGACAAGGACGGGACAAAGGATTTCTTCGAGTTTCTAAGCGGCACCGATCCCGAGGACGGCGCATCGCACGCAGCCGTTCCTGAGATGATTCTCCCGGTCGCGCCTCCGCAAATGATACTCGAATGGCGTGTCCGAAACGGGATGGTTCTGGGTGAGGATTATTATCTCCAGGCCAGCAGCGACCTTTCCATCTGGACTAATCTCGCACCAGACACGGGATACCAGGTTCTCTCTTCGGTCCCGGACGGGGCTGGTTTTTCGAAAATCCGTATCTCCACCCAAGGCGAAGGCCAGCGCAATTTCGTTAGGCTTTCCAGTATATCCGCCGCCACCGAGCTCTTCAACGGCAACGACTTCAGCGGCTGGGAAATCAAGGAAGGCAGCATAGCCCGTTTTTCCATCACCCCCGCCACTGCCACCGAACCGGCGGAAATCGTCGGCACAGCAAACAACGATATCGGAATGCTGGGAACGGTGCAGACATACTCGGATTTTGTTTTGGAATACGATTTCCGGGTCGAAAACCCGCTGAACTCCGGGGTTCAGATCCGGAGCTTCGTCAATGGATCGAATCGCGTCCAGGGCTACCAGATCGAAATAGATCCCTCGGCACGCGCATGGAGCGGTGGCCTCTATGAGCAACTTGGGAGAGCCTGGCTAAACGACCTTTCCGAGAACAAACCCGCCCGCGACGCCTACCTCGCGGACGAATGGAACCACATCAAAATCGTCGTCAACGGAGCCGCTGTCCGCTCCTGGATCAACGGCGTCCTGGCTACCGACTACACGGAAACGAGTTCCAGCATCCCGACTTCCGGCTTCATTGCCCTCCAAGTGCACCAGGGCAGCGGGACGAACATCCTTGGGAAAACAGTCCGTTTCCGTAACCTTTACATCACTCCCTTATAGGTTTGCCTCCAACCCCGGCGCGGAAGGAATGGCCGGGAAAGACGCTGCAGTGATGATGCCTCCTGTTGCTACCGGGTTGATATACTGCTGCGCGTCAAGTTTTGTGAAATCCGGTTCTTTCTATCCCGGAGGGACGGTGTGCCCCACGGGGTATTTCAGCAAGTAGCCGGGGGTCGAGCGATAGCGAACACCCCCGGTTTCCGCGCAATGGGATATTGCATCCCGGCAGGGATGCCAGCGGGAGTGCTGCGATCCCTGCCGGGATCGCTTGTGTTGTGTGCTTCTTTTCCGGGGGTAATCGCTGCGCTCGACCCCCGGCTACTTGCTATGATCCCTCCGGGATGGAGACCCCGTTCCATCCGTAAGATTGAATTCCAACGGGACACGGGACACGGGATACCGTTAGGTTTTCACAAATCCTGATGCGCATTAGCCCCTGCTTATCCCAGATTTGTGAAGACGGTCTGGACGTCGTCGTCCTCTTCGATCTTGTCGATGAGGGATTGGACTTCATCGAGCTGGGCTTCGGTTAGCTCGATGGGTTGGGTCGGGAGACGTTCGAGGCCGGAGGTGCGGATCGCTATACCCATTTCTTCCACTGCTGCTGTTAGGCTGGCGAAGGCGGTGTAATCGCCGACCAAGGTCACCGTTTCATCTTCCACGACCATTTCCTCAAGACCTGCGTCGATCAGCTCGAACTCGAGTTCTTCAAGATCTTTCCCTTCCGGGATGGGAAGCTCGATGACGGATTTGCGCTCGAACATGAAGTTCAGCGAACCGCTCGGAGCGATCTCCCCGCCGTTTTTCCCGAGGATGACTTTCAGGTTCCCGACGGAGCGGTTGGTATTGTCCGTGGCGCATTCCACGAAAAACAACGCGCCGTGCGGGCCTTTCGCCTCGTAGGTTACTTCCGTGATCTCGGAGGCGTCCTTTCCGGCAGCGCGTTTGATCGCGTTCTCGATGTTTTCCTTGGAAAGGTTCTGCGCCTTCGCGTTCTGGATCGCTACCCGCAGAGGGGCGTTGGAATCGGGATCCGGGCCGCCGTTTTTCGCGGCCATGGTGATGGATTTTGAGAGCTTGGGGAAAATTTTGGACATGGATGCCCAGCGGCTTTCCTTCGCCCGTCTCCTACATTCGAAATGCCTGCCCATGGCTACGTTTAGTTGGTCACGCGCATCGGCATGAGCACGTATAGGAAGGAGCCGTCGATGCGGAGGACGCCGGGGCTCATTTCATCGATGAGGTCGAGATAGACATTGTCCGTGTCGAGCGCGCGGAGAGGTGCTTGCAGGAACTCCGGGTTGAAGGCGATCTGCATGTCCGGGCCGGTGTAGCCGACTTCGAGGGTTTCCTGCGCCTCGCCGACATCGGGTGAGTTCGCGGTTACTTCGATCTGGTTTTCCGTGAAGATGAGTTTCACGGAGTTCGATTTGTCGGAGGAGAGGAGGGAAACGCGGCGGGTGGTTTCCAGGAGAGCCTCGCGGGAAATGATCACGCGCTCGTTGCTGTCTCCGGGGATGACCTGGCGGTAGTTCGGGTAGTTGCCTTCGATGAGCTTGGAAGCGAGGAAGGTATCGCCGACGGTGAAGGAGATCTGGCTGTCGCTGAGTTTTACTTCCACGTCGCCAGAGTCTCCGAGGAGACGTTGGATTTCGTTGACCGCTTTGGAGGGGATGATGACGTCGCCTTCATGGGAGGCGGGGAATTCCAGATCCATATCGGCCATCGCGAGGCGGCGTCCGTCGGTAGCTACCAGGGCGAGCTTGCCCTCGCGGAAGGAGGCGAAAATGCCGTTCAGCACGTAGCGGGTTTCGTCCGTGGAGATGGCGAAAGCGGTTTTTTTCAGGCCGTTTTTCAGATCCGCCTGCGGAATGTTGAAAGTTTTCGCACCCTCGAAGTCGGGAAGGGGAGGGAACTCGGAATCGCTGAGCCCGATGATTTTGAAAGTGGACGGGCCGCTCTTGATCGTAGCGTAGTTTTTCGCATCCACAGTGACCTCTACTTCGCTGGAGGGCAGCTCCTTGACGATGCTTGCCAGCTTTTTCGCAGGAAGGGTGGTCGCTCCTTCCTTATCGATCCGGGCTTCCACCGATCCGGTGATGCCCACGTCGAGGTCGGTGGTGGTGAAGACCAGGCGGCCTTCCTTTGCGACCAACAGGACGTTGGAAAGAATGGGGAGGGTGGTCCGGGAGCTGACCACGTGTTGCACTTTTTGCAAACCTTCCAGGAAAACGTCTTTGGAAATACTGAACTTCATAATCTGGGGGCACGAATGTGCTTGGGGCGAGTTTCCGTTTTCACAACACCTTGGCAAGCATTCAGTCACCGGAAAACCAAGATATTTGCGCGGAGACCACTACATGTGGTGGTGTGCTGGGGAAACGGACACTTTTTCAGGCGGCAGAGGGAGTTTTGTGGCAAAAGTGCCCCTGAAGAAAAATTTCGCCTCGCACCACACCCGTGGCTGCGGATAGATTCCACGCATGAACCGCTTCCTGCCAATGGCTCTGCTCGTCCTGCTGCTGATCGTCTTCCGTGTCGTGGGCAGCATGTTTCCGGAAACGGTTCCGAACTTCCAGCCGCTCGCCGCGCTATTTTTCTGCGGAGCCATTATGGCCATGGGCTGGAAAAGCTGGGCGATCCCGCTGGGCGCGTGGCTGCTCACCTATCCTGTCCCGGCCATCCTTCAGGGAAATGCTTCCTATCTGACTGCCGGCGTCCTTTTCACCACGGCTTTGGCTTTCGCGGCCACCTTCTTCATTGGGAAATCCCTTTCCGGCCAAAACACCGGATTTCTTCTCCTTGGCTCGGTGGGAGCCGCCATCGCATTCCATCTGGTTACCAACGGGGCTGCGTGGATGTTCAGCCCCATGTATCCGAAAACCCTCCCCGGCCTCTGGCAGTCCCTCTGGCTTGGCCCGGTCGGAAGCCCTATGCCGAGCTGGATTTTCCTCAGAAACATGGTCGGGGCGAACCTTCTCTTCACTACCATTTTCCTCTCCGCACGCTTCGCCCTCCCGAAATTTTCCGCAAACCCGGAGCCGTTAGCCGCCAGATAAAACTTGCCGTCCGTCCTCCAGCCTTCTAACCAAAACCCGGATTCAACCCCGCAGACCTTTTCCCATGTCCGACCTGAACTTCGCCAACTCGCCCATCAACCAATCCCTCACCCCTGAGAGAAAAATCGAGCTCTACACCCAGATGGTGCGCATCCGCCGCTTCGAGCAAGCCTCGCTCAAGCAATACAGCGGTGGGAAAATGGGCGGATTCCTCCATCTCTACATCGGACAGGAATCCGTCGCCGTCGGCACACTTTCGCTCTGCGGTGAGCACGACCACAACATCACCGCCTACCGCTGCCACGCACACGCCCTTGCCTCCGGCATGACCATGAACGAGTGCATGGCGGAAATGTATGGCAAGCAAACCGGTTGTTCCAAAGGCAAGGGTGGCTCCATGCACTTTTTCGCACCCGACAAGAATTTCTGGGGTGGCCACGGCATCGTGGCCGGCCAGACCCCTCTCGGCCTTGGCCTCGCATACGGCCTGAAATACCTTGAGCGCGAAGGCTGCTGCCTCTGCTTCCTCGGTGATGGCGCAGTCAACCAAGGCGCTTTCCACGAGTCCCTCAACATCGCCTCCCTTTTCGGAATCCCAGTTGTTTATGTTATCGAAAACAACGGCTACTCCATGGGCACCTCCCAGAGCCGCTCCTCCGCATACACCGGCTGCCTCGCCCAGCGCGCCGAAGCATACGCCATCGAATGGGATGTCGTTGACGGCTCCGACATCTATGAAGTCCGCGCGAAGAGCAACATCGCCATGGAGCGCGCCCGCAAGGAGCACAAACCCACCGTCCTGGAGATCGATACCTTCCGCTACTACGGCCACTCCGTCGCCGATGCGAACCACAAGAAATACCGCACTCCCGAGGAAATCCAGAACTACAAGGACAACCACGATCCCATCAACGTCTTCCGCAACAAGCTCCTCGAAGAAGGCGTCCTGACCGACGAGTTGATCGAAAAAATCGACGCCTCCGCCAAAGAGGAATCCAACGCCGCAGTGAAATTCGCCGAGGAATCCCCGGCTCCAACCATGGCCGATATTTCCACGGACGTTTACTGGGAAACCGACAACGACACCGAAGCCTCCAAAGTTGGCCACCACTTCTTCGCCTGACAGCTCCGGTTTTTTCCGCTAGATTCCGACCATGGCCACGCTCACCGAACCAGTCCCGACCCTAGAGGAAATCGAAACCGCCGCCGCCAAGCTCTCCCCCGGCCAGCGTGGCGTTCTCATCGAGAGGCTTCAGGAAATGGACGAAGTCCGTGATCCCG
The DNA here is from genome assembly GCA_963793435.1 of uncultured Verrucomicrobiae bacterium. Taxonomy (GTDB): domain Bacteria; phylum Verrucomicrobiota; class Verrucomicrobiia; order Verrucomicrobiales; family Akkermansiaceae; genus Luteolibacter. Next base: position 154,621 of record CAWCAA010000002.1, read on the forward strand.
AGATCGAAGCGGCGTGGGATACGGAAATTCGGCGCAGGATTGAAGAGATCCGTAGCGGCAAAGTTCAATGTCTTGATGGGGAAGAAGTGATGCGGGAACTGAGCGAAAAATACGGCCTGACATGACCCATCGCTTTCACCCAGATGCCCGGAGGGAACTTGACGAAGCTTTCGGATATTACGCCGGGATTGAAATTCCACTCGGAAAAGACTTCAGACAGCGAATCATGGCTGCCATCGATGAAGTTTGTGGTTTTCCCTTCTCATACCGCCTCAGGGATGGTGGATACCGCAGGATTAACCTCGCGAGATTTCCTTACTATATCCCCTACATTGTTGAGGAAGAAATCGTGTTTGTTGCCGCCATCGCCCACAACTCCCGCCATCCCGAATACTGGAAAAAGCGATTGTCATAAATTTTTCGCGACTCCCCGCGATTGACCTCCCCATACAACCTGACTAGAACCGACCCATGCGCACACTGACCTACCGCGAAGCCCTCCGTGAAGGACTTGATGAAGAACTCGCCCACGACGACAACGTCGTAATTATGGGTGAGGAAGTAGCCCAATACAACGGGGCTTACAAAGTAACACAGGGACTCTGGGACAAATGGGGCGACAAGCGAATCGTCGATACGCCCATCTCCGAGGCTGGCTTCATCGGCATGGGCATCGGCGCTTCCATGCTCGGCGTCCGCCCTGTCATGGAGCTGATGTTCTGGTCTTTCCACTCCGTCGCCTTCGACCAACTCGTCAACAACGCCGCCTGCGTGCGCTACATGTCCGGCGGACTTTGCCACTGCCCCATCGTCGTCCGTGGCCCGGCCAACGGCGGCACCAACGTCGGCGCAACCCACTCCCACATTCCCGAAGGTCTCTTCGCCGCATTCCCCGGTCTCAAAGTCTGCTCCCCGGCCACTCCCGCCGATGCGAAAGGTCTCATCAAAGCCGCCATCCGCGATAACGATCCCGTCTATTTCATGGAGAACACCCTCCTCTACGGAAACGAGGGCGAAGTGCCGGATCTGGAAGACGGTGATTTCGTAATCCCTCTCGGAAAAGCCGAGGTGAAAAAGGAGGGAACCGATATCTCCCTCATCGCCCACGGCCGCTCCGTCCTGCATTGCCTTGAGGCAGCGAAAACCCTCCAGGAAGAGCACGGAATCAACGCTGAAGTCCTCGACCTCCGCTCCATACGCCCGCTCGATATCGATGCCATCCTCGCCACCGTCGCCAAGACCCACCGCGTCGTCCTCGTCGATGAATCAAAACCCTTTGGCGGCGTCTCCGCCATGGTTTCCCATCTCATCCAGGAACACGCCTTCGACGAACTCGACGCCCCCATCAAGCGCGTCTGCACCATCGACGCCCCTGCCATCTACTCCCCGCACATCGAAGACGAGCAGCTCCCGAATCCAAAACGGATCGTCGAGAAAGTCCTCTCGAACATGTAGTGGAGCGCTGCCTTCAGGCCGATGCCGTTTGGGATTCGAATTGATCGAAGCCAGCGCATGTTTTGCCGGCCTTTTCTAACCGATGTTTTGATCGGTCGGATGCAAACCGCTTCCGACCCTGCCGCGCCCCGCTTTTTTGGCAATTTCACCCGGATCGGATCGTTCTCCGCCAGCGTGAAAGAAATCACCCGCCACCCCGAAGCCTTCCACCGCAGCTACCGCCCGCTTGCCTGCGGTGGCGACCGGCTCAACATGCGCAGCACCCCGGCGATCAAATCCGAGGCGCGTAAGATCCGCTGCTCGAAAGGTGGGGGGGAACAACCAGCCTTTGCCCACATCCTCGGAGAGGCGCCCGTGGAGATGGGCCTCCACCAGCCGCTCGGCGCGGCCTTCGGAAGGCCGGGTTTCAGAATCTTTCTTGCGATGCGAAAAAGATATCGCGAACCGGGACACTCGAGAGGCTATTTTTGTTTGGTATCATCCTGGGAATTCGGAATGCACAAAATCTGGAACGCGGCAGTATAATTGGGATTTTGGGGAAAGTGGATCTGGGGCGGAGGCAGCTACGGGTGTGATTTCCGGTTCTATTTTTTCGGGGCTTTCTTTAGTTCGGTTCCGACGCTTTCGTGGAGCTTCTTCCTGGACTTGGGGATCTCTTCCGGGGTGATGGAGGCGTAGAGGGTTTCGGCCTCTGCGGTTTCGCCGGCGCGGATGAGGGCGCGGGTGAGATGGATTTTCTGGGTGGCGCGGTGGCCGGGCCAGCCGTGGTCCTTCTCTTCCGGGCAGGCCTCGATGGCTTTGCGGAAATAGGGGATGGCCTCCGCGTATTTCTTCTCTTTCATGGCCTGTTCGGCACGGTATTCGAGGATGAGGGTGAGGGCTGCGGGTGGGATGCCTGCCGGTGGGGCTTCTGCGATTTTCAGGATGTCATCGCGCAGACCCTTGTCTGCGGCCCGGGAACCCATTGATCGACGTGGCCGAAGTAGGATTTCATTTCCGGCCTGGTAAGGGTGGCCAGGACGAGGCTGTGGCGTATGTCCGCAGTCGCCTCGCGGGTCCACATGCGGTGGCGGTTGCCCATGTCCGCGAGGTGGCGGAAGCCCTGGCGTTTCTTCAGGTAATCGTTCTTTTTGCCATCGCGTTTCAATTGGGTGCGCAGTGCTTCGAAGCGTTTTCCGTCGTTTTCCCAATAGGCGAAAAATTCGGCGAAGACGACGACGCGGAAGAGGTGGTAGGATTGCAGTTCCTTGCGGTTCTCGACGACGAGGGAGAGTTTGGAAAAGGGTTCGAAGGCGTCTTTAAAGGCTTCGGTTTTGTCCTGGTGGATGGCTTCCGCAATCCACAGTGCGGCGGATGAGGAGAGGCGTTCGAGGAAGAGTTCCACATATCTGCGTTCGCCGTTGTTGGGGCTGCTGGATGAGTATGGAGGGAGGGATTCGATGACTCCGGTCACGGTGTTGAGGCCGGAGGCATCGCCATCGAGAAGATCGAGGAAGGCGGCCTGTCGGAAAACGACGGCTTCGAGCGGTGCCAGGACGTGGCGGGGGGAGGGTTCCTTTTCGCTGCCCGCGCCTTCGCGCCAATCGTCGAGGGATTTGCGGAGATCGAGTTCCTTGCGGAGGGCGAGGACTTCGTCATGGAGCGCGATGGCGGCGGTGTGCGAGTCGCGGATCATGGAGGAAATGAGCTCGGTGCGGAGAAGTTTACCGTCGGGTGGGTTCGCCTTGTAGGTGGTGGCTAGCCGGAGTTCGCGCTGGGCTTCGCTCTCCTCTGGTGCGTCCTTTCCGGTGACGGGCGGTGCATCCATGAGCTGGACTTCGAGGCGGAGGAGTGCAAGCGGATCGAGGCCGGGGTTTTTCCTGAACTCCGCGAGGCGTTTCTCGAAATCACGGTCGTAGGGGAGCAATTTCGTGAAACGGCGGTAGATGCGTTCCGGCGGGGAAAGCATTTCCATGGCCAACGCGTGGTTGCCAGAGGCTATGAGTGAGGCGATGACCTCGACATTTCCTTCAATGAGAGGCCGGGCGATGCCGAGCAGTTTCTTTGCGGTGGGTTCATCGCCGATCTTCGCGGCTGCGAGGAAGAGGTTGTCGCCGTAGTTTGGCGGGATGGGAGGGTGGCCGCCGGGCTTGGGGCTGTTCGCGTTTTCCCAGAAGGCGGTGTTGATGCGGGTGAGGAAAGGGCGGTTGGCATCCGTGATGGTAGTGGTTCCGACGAGGTTGGCGGACTGGAGGCCGAGGGTATTGATGACCGTGCGCTCTTCTGCGGCGTATGCTTCGAAAAGATCCGCGAACCTTGAAGCAAGCTCCGCGTTGGCGAGCATGTCCGAAACCATCGTGGTGGCGACGGAGATGAATTGGAAACGGGTGGGGAGGGACAGGGTCTCGTCGCCGCTGAGGGCGAGAAGAGCTTTTACGGTAATCTCCCTGCCTTGCGGAGTATCCGATTTCCATCCGCTGATGCCGATGCTGAAAGACCGTATGATGGCGAATTCCTCCGGCAGGTCTTTGATTTTCAGAAGCTCCTCCCTGTCCTGGGGGAGCTTCACGCTGCGGGCGAAGGAATGGTTCCCCATTAGCCAGATGCCCAGAGCGATGCGCGCCTCCTTGCGGATTTCTTCCGGCATTGCGGCGGTATCTTCCAAAGCGGCCAGCCAGCGGGGCATGTCGTTCCCCGGTTTCTGCGGGGTGGCGTTGTAGATGTTTCCTCCGATCTCATAGAGCAGGGGAATTGCGTTGCTATAGCCGGCAAAGCTCATCCGAGTGGCGGCGGGGCTTTCCTCAACCGCCTTGTGGAAACGGAGAGCGAGCATGGGGTCGGATTTCAGGGGTGAACTCGAAGAGAGCAGGAGGCTGTAAATTGCCTCGTCGCGCTCGATGATCTGGAGGCCGCTGCTGCTGCTGGACGAAAGCCTCATGCCGGTGCGGAGGCCGTCGGTGAAGCGTTTTTCGGCGGCTACGAAGAGCTCCACTGACTTTTCCATATCCACAGTTGCAAGTTCACCCACCATTTCCCGCACCTGGTCAAGGGGGTTCTGATACTGGTTGCCGGCTTGCGGACCTTCCAGGAAAGCATCCGCTGCTTCCACGAGTTTTTTGCGTTTTTCCTCGTTTGCGGCATCGGCTTTTTCGCGGAAGGAGGCGGGGAGTTTTGCCATGGCGCCGGCGGGCAGCCAGGAGAGGACGGGGGAGAATGTGGAGACGCGCCCTGGCTTCATTTTGGAGATTTCCGGGGCGGCGAGGGTGAAGGCTTTTTCGGTAAGCCTGGTGCGTTCCGATCCATCCACGAGGGCGGCGGCGGTGATGAGGCTGCCGAAGGTGGCGGGCTTGCGCTCTTCGAGATGCCTGGACATATCGCGGCGGGGAACATTGAAGCTCATGTAGGAAAACACCCTGGGCTGGAGGAACTCGTCCTTGCGGGTGAAGGTGACCTTTCCGCCATTGTGGTTGGCGTCCATGAGGATCGCGGCCAGGGGCTTCCAGGTCGCCGCGCCATTGAGCCATCCGAGGGATTCGAAGAGTTTTTCCCCTTCCTCCTTCTTAGTGATTTTCAGGTTTCGAAAGGGCTGGGCGAGGTAGTAGTCCTGTCTGGCAATCGGGACGCCCAGGCTGTAAAACGTGCCGATGACTTTGGCGGCTGTGGCTGCCCCAAGGGTGGATCTTTGGAAAACGTTCTCCATCGTGCTGATCGCCTGGTAGAGGAGCATCCCGTCACCCGGTTGGTTGAAATCGATTTCCTCTCCATACACTGCGGTTGCGATGGCGGAGCAGGTTTCTTCAAGATTTTCCGCATCGCCGGTGGCGGCGGTAGTGAGTGCGGCGGCAAAAAGCGTGTAGCGGATGTCGTCGTTATCATAGCGGTTCTGTTGGGTGACCGGTTTGATTTCACGAATCATTTTTAGGAAAAATCCGTTTGCCCCGGGGATGGTTCCGGCGCGGGCGAGGACACCGTTGCGCAGCATTTTCGCGAAGGAGCCGGTGGCCTTTTTCATGGGGTCGGATTCCCAGAGGGTTTGCAATTCCCCGATGTCGGAAAGCCCGGCGAGGGCGGATACGAGAGTGGCCAGGTTGGCGTCCTTTTCCTGGAGTTGTTTGAGAAATTCGGGGGGGAGGATTTCGTCAGGGGATTTCGCGGTGGCGAGGCGGGAGGTGATCCATTTTACCGAGGAGCTTTCATCGAGATCGTCGCCGCTGCCGGAGGAGCCGTTACCCATGCGGAGGGTGAAGAAGGAGGTGTTTGAGTAGGGATCCTCGGGGCGGGACGCGGCGGCGAGAAGGGACTGGCGGGCGAGGGCGTCCATTTCCTTTTCGGGAATTTTCCATGCCCCGGATTTGTTGAGGAGGCGGAAGCCTTCTTCGGCGATGGACGGGTGGCGGAGGATTGCGATGGCCAAGCGTTTCGCGAGGGCGGTGTATTCTGCCTGGAGTTTTTTGTCCTTGGGTTCCCTTGTCCCGGAATCGAAGAGGCCGTGGATATCGCTTTCCAGATATTGGCGTCCGAAAAAGTGTTTCGCATGATAAGAAACCCAGGTGAGGTTGGTTTTTTCGAGGTCTTCGGGTTTTGCGTTTTCCAGCCACTCGGTGACGGTAGTGAAAAAGGCGAAGGTGCGGATGTTGTTTTCCGTGCCGCCCAGTTCTTCCGCCGCAGAGCTGGCGATGCCAGGGAACTCGGCATCGGAGGCAGCCTTGGAGATGAGGTCTATCGCCTCCTTGCGTTTTTCAGCGGGCAGGAGGAAGGCGAGTTTTCCGGCGATGGATGCGTCTTCCGGGCGCTGTCCGTGGAGGCGGGTGAGGACTCTCTCCGCCTCTCCCGGTTTCCCGAAATTCGCGCAGATGTCCGCGTATTCCATGAGCTTGGTAAGGCTTTTGGAATCGCCGGGATCAGCCATTTTGAAGAGAGCCTTGGTGACTTCCGGGGTGATGTTTTCCTTGATCTGGCGCAATTCATAATGGCTGTTGTGCTGGTTGGCGTTGGCCTTGCGGATGAGGTTGAGGGCCTCCATGGCGGCGGCTTCGGTTTTTCCCGTGGAGGAAAATTTGCGCATCTTTTCGATGGAGGCGTTGCCGCCGGAGGAGGTGGAGGAAGGTTGCGAGCCGAAGGTGGCGGCTCCCAGGCGGCTGGTGCCGGAGCCACGGACGAATGCGGGTGGTTGGAAGCGTTTCGCCAACTCCGGCATTCCCAGTAGCACCGCGTGTGCCCCCACCCGCTGGCCTGCCTGTGGGCCGAGAATATTGCGTGCCTGGATAAGGAGGGCTCGGAGTTCGCCGGTGATTTCCTTTCGCTCCTCTTCTTTCATTTCACCTGCGATGGCAAGCAGGGTGAGGTTGAGGGAATTGACGAGATTCCGATCCGAGGAATACGCGGGGCGCAGTTCGGAGAAAAGTTTGTAAGCTGTGGGGTAGTCTTTTTTGACTGCGGCGCGGTAGGCGCGGAGGGCGGTGAAGTCGTTTTTCTCGTCTTCCGGCGGGGTGGCGGCGAGGGCTTTTTCCGTGGCTGCGGAATCACCGGCGCGGATGGCGATCCAGGCGCGGAGGGCGGGTGAGGAGATTTTTTCGAGGAGGGGGAGGAGGGTTTTGGGATCGGCGGGTTTGAAGCCGAAGTAACCGCCCCTCTCTTCGGGCAGGCGAATCATGGAGAGGAGATGTGGTGGCACGGAGCTCATGCTGATTTCCTCGATTGCCGGGATTTTGAATGGGTTTTCGCCGTTGTTCCATTGGTTGTATCCCATGTTTCCGTAGTAGCTTTGCATTTGGCGGGCGGGGGAGATGGGCTTGTTGTTGGCGTCTTTCCGGAAATCCTCCACCTCGCTGTTGATGGCGTCTATCAGTTGAGCCGTGGTGCCGACGGAGCTGATGGCGGCGAGCTTGAAGCCTTGGAACGGGCCTGCGTCCGCACTCGCGGCAGAGGCCATGGCGATGAGTGCGGAGGAGAGTTCCTTGCGGGTTGCTTCGGGAATTGCGAGGGTCTCATTGGAGAGCATGCGGAGGAGCATGAAGCCGGTCTGCGGGCTTTTTTTCTCATCCTCTTCTTTGGCGAGTTCATTGGAAATGGTGACGATCTCCTTCCAGACGGGATCGGAATCGTCGGCATCCCGCATGAGCAGCATGCAGGATTGGAAGCGGGTGCGGAGGGAGAGATCGTCCCTTTTCGCGAGAAGGTTTCTCAGGAGATCCTTGTCGATGGTGCTGCCACGGTTGCCATAGGAGCCATACATGAGGGTGATGTCGAGGAGGCCGGGCTGGTCCGGGTATTTCGCGAGGAGGGCTGGGAAATCCGTGCGGCCCCGGCTGGTTTCCGTGAGTTCGTTGATGAAATCCGCGTTTTCCAAATCTTTTACGCCCAGCTTGGCAAGGTGGATGAGGGAGAGGGTGCGGACGGATTCCACGCTGTCCGGCAGGACGAAGGGGCCGACTTTTGCGCCCTGCTGGCTGCTGTAGTAGTAGCCGGAATTATCGGTGGCGCGGTGGGCATAGGCGGCCTGGCCGGACTGCATGATATTGATGATGCGCTGGAGAATTTCGGAATAGTCTTCCATGCCGTAGCGATTGTTTTGCTGTGGGGGTGAGACATTGGGAAGCTCGCCGGTGGCCTGGCGCAGGGTTTGGAAAAGAGGGATGGCTTCGGTCTCGCGGCCATCGTGCTCGAGCATGGTGGCGAGGAGGTAGCGGGTGCGCCAGTCGCCGCCATCGGGGAGGGCTTCGCGGAGGAAGCGGATGGCTTCTTCGTAGAGGCCGGAGCCGGCGAGGATGGCGGCGCTTTGCTCGATGGAGCGCGGGTCATCCGCCTGTTTTCCGGAAATTGCGCGTAGCTCGCGCATGCCTTTGAGAGTCTGGCCCATGCGGAGATATGCCTGGGCTAGGGCGCTGCGGATGCGGCCGGTGCTGTCCATGTCCACGGCTTCTTCGAGGATGGCGACGACGCGGTCGGGGTTGCCGCTTTGCTCTTCGAGATTGGCGATCTGGAGGCGGAGGTCGGTGTCCTTTGGCTGGAGTCTGACGGCCTCTAACAGAAGGTCGCGGCGTTTGTCATCGTCCTTCATGATGCGGGCGAGTTCCGCTTGGGCGAGGACGGGGCCGACGGAGCGGCGGTTGCCACGGGCGCGCTCGCGGAGTTTCTCCTCAAGCTCCGCAGTGCGTCCGGTTTGGAGGGCGAGGTTCGCGAGGCTGACGGCCCAGCGTGCTTGGTCGCGGGGGTTTTCGGAGTCATCGTAGAGCCTCCAGTAAATGGCTTCCGCGTCCTGCATTTGCCCGGATTCCTCATGGAGGGAGGCGAGGGTGGCGGCGAGATCGGTATCGTTGTCGAAGCGGGCGACGGCCTGGCGGGTAGCCGCGACGGCTTCTTCAGCCTGGCCGTTTTCGCGCAAGATGCCGCCGCCGGTGACCCATGCGGTCTTGTCCCCGGGGGCGCTTTGTTTCCATCGCTCGACTGTGGCGAGGGCGTCTTCGGTGAGTCCGGCGCGGCGCTGGAGCTCGGTCATGTCTTTGAAAAAGGATGTCTTGCGGCCCTCGTCGGTATCGGCGAGGCGGGAGAGGACGGCGATGGCTTGTTTGAGATCGCCACGCCTATCGAGGAGGGCGGAATGGAAATGGATGACGAGCGGATCGGTGGCTCCTTCCATGATTTTTGCGACGGCATCGAAATCCCCGTGGGAGTCTGCGAGGGCGGCGAGGAGGCAGGTTTCCGCAGGGGTGCGGGCGTCCTGTCTTTCGAGGGTTTCACGCCACTGGATGGATTTGTCTGCGGCGGCGATGGCGCGGAGGGCGAGGCCTATGCTTTCGGTGAGATCCACGCTCTGGCTGGAGAAGCGGACGAGTTTGATGGCGTGGGTGACGGCGATCTCGGGCTTTTCAGCGGCGAGCGCGGCTTGGGCGATGGCTGAGAGGTAGCGCGGTTCCTTGCCTAAAAGTTCGGATTTTGCGGAGAGGATTTCGAAGGCGGCTTCGGTTTCACCGAGAGCGGAAACGGAGGCTGCGGCGCGGAGGACGGTATCGAGGTTTTCGGAGGTGCCGATTTTTTGGAGAATGACGAGTGCCTCGGGTTTGCGGTTGGTGCGGGCGTATTCGGAGGCGAGTGCTTCGGAGGGGGCGATGGAGGCATTTTCCGCTGCGGAGAGGGTTTTGAGGAGGGTTTCTCCTTCTTCGGCCAGCTCGTATTGGAACATGAGGCTGGCGATGCGGATGCCGGAAGGTTCATCGGTGCCGAGGAGTTCGTGGGCTTTTTTCAGGGCGGCGAGGGTGGCTTCCTTGTCTTTCTGGCGGTTGTGGAGATCTGCCATCTGGAGGAGGAGGGCGGGGTCTTCGGGTGCCTGGGCGATGAGTTTTTCGAGTTCCTCGGCGGCTTCGTCGAATTTTTCGGAATCTGTTAGAAGACGGACGAATTCCTCACGGAGTTCGCGATTGCCGGGGGAGCGTTTCAGGACTTCTCGGAAACGGCCTACTGCGGCGTCGGTTTCACCCTGGGCGGCTTCGATTTTTGCGAGGAGACGGTGGATGAGGAGGCGGCGGGGATTGGCTTCGGCGAGCTCGGCGAATTTGTTTTTGAGGTCGTCCAGCCTGTCCTGTTTGCGGAATGCGGCATCGATCTGGGCGAGGACTTCGCGCTCCAGCCAGGAGCCTTCGCCGACGTTTTCGAGAGTGGCCGAGTAGGCGGCGATGGCCTCGTCGTGTTGGCCGGCCTGGGCGAGGAGGTCGCCACGGCGGAGCTGGCGGAGGGTCTTTTTATAGGGATCGGCACCAGCGGCGATGAGCTTGTCCACATAGGCGAGGGCTTGTTCGGTTTCGCCCTCGGCGGCGGCGGATTCAACGAGGTCTTCTAACAGATCCTCGTCTCCGGGATTGGCGGCGAGGAGGGCGTCCCATGCTTTGATAGCTTGTTCGGGATTGCCTTCGCGTAGCCAGGATTTCCCGATGAGCTTGGAAGCTTCCAGGGCGATGGCTTGGTTGGAGCCGGCGGCGGCTGTGGTGAGGTCTTTGCGGGCGGCTTCGAAATCGAGGCGGCGGAGGAGGATTTTCGCGCGCTCCATGGCAAGGGAGCTTTTTTCCGGGAGGGCTTCGATTGCTTTCCCGAGTGTGGCGAGGGCTTCCTCTTCCTGCCCACGGCGGAGCTGGTAGCGTGCGAGGATGGCGAGGTTGGCCCCGCCGTTTTGCGCGGCTTCTTCGGTGAGGTATTTTTCGAGGGTGGCGATGTTCTTTTCATCAATCCATGAGCTGAAGAATCGCTCGAAAAGGGTATCGTTTTCCGGGCGTTTCAGAAGAGCCTCATGATACTTGAGTGCTTTGGGTGGCACTGCCTCCTGCGCGAGGATTGGTATGTTGAGAAATAATAGAAACGGAGCGAGGAGATGGAGCGGCTTCATGGGGATTTTAAAAGAATAACCATGTCTAACGGGTTATTTTTAAAAGTCGCGAAGATTATTGGGTGCGTCGCCAGTTTTTTATGGCTAGCAGCCGTGCATCGGGAATTGTGTATTCGACGTGCCAGTCTTCAAGGCCAACGGCCTGTCCCATCCCAGCCTGGGGCGAAGTGAAACGAAAGCCCCAGGAATAGAGCGGAAGAAATGGAGAGGACTGAAAGTCCGTTCCATCCGCCGGGGCAAATCACACGCGATGGAACGGACTTTCAGCCCTCTTGATTCTTACGATGTTTGAACCCAGGGCGTCGTTTCACTTTGCCCTGGGCTGGGATAGCGTTGCACCTTTGGTGCGGAAGAACTGGTGCCAAACGATCTTTGCTTTTCACAAAACGTGATGCGCACGAGTATAGCGGCGGCCCGCTGGCATTCCTGCCGGGATGCGGTATTGCCAGATCCGGGGGTGTTCGCTATCGCTCGACCCCCGGCTACTTGCTGATATCCCTCCGGGATGGAAAGAGGGGATGGAAAGAGCGGAATTTCGCAAAACCTGATGCGTGGCAGTATAGCTGCCTGATAGTTTTTGACGGTAGGCGACTATTTCGTTGCGAATTTGAGATCGAGGAAATCCAAGAGGTCTTTTCTGGTCTCGAAGCCGTGCCTGGCTTTGCGGGTCGGGTCGGGTGGGGTTGTCCATTTTACGACCATGGTATCCGCGTTGATGATGCGGGCGGGGAGGCCGGTGTCCTGGGCTTCCCGGACGGTTTCGCCTGTGCCGCCGATTCCGCGCGGGGGGTTTCCGTCCCAGGCGAAGAGGAAGGCGTCCGCCCATTCGAGCAGGTTGTGGGAAACGGCCTGGTAGGCTTCCGGGGCTTCCTTTTCACCGGGAGTGACGTATTTTGCGAGGGCTACTCCGAGGAGTTTTTCCACCATCTCCCATTCCGCCGGGTCTTCGAAGTCTTCTGAAAACCTCTCTTCGGGAAAGGGGAGGATTACGACCGCGGGTATCCGCAGGTCGATGCAGGTGCGGAGGAAAATCAGATCCGCACCTGCGGCGGCGCTGGAGATGGCGATCACGCGGCCGCCGAGGGCGTCTCTCATTTCCGAAAGGCTTTCCCGTATGGCAATGCGCAGCCCCTGGGGATGCGGGACGCGGCGGTGCCCGGCGAAGGCGATGAGCTTGGGCTGGCGGGTGGTGTCACTCATCATAAAAATGGGAGAGTTTCACCAACTGTTCTGCGTGCGCTGCGCCCGCTTCGAAGAGGAAATCCATGAGTGCGAGATTGTCCAGGGTGAAGCCGCCTTTTGGTGACGCGGGCGGCGGCATCCGTATCCTCCCCGGTGAAAATTTTATCGTATCGGGGGTAGAGGTATTCGGATCTCCTCGCGAACCCCATGGGATCACCCGCCCCTCCATCCACGGGCTGGCCGTATCGGCACTCCCCATGATGGGGCAGAGGAGATCCTGGTATTGGAAAAAGGATGCGACGAGGGAGGAGGGGAGGGGTTTTGCCTGGGAGAGGACGGCGAGGAAATGGTTGTTGCTCAGTGACCGCTTTCATCGCGATGCAGCATCACCGGGGCGGGGGATGCCCTCAAGGAAATAGGCGCCCCGGCCCCGTGAATTTCTTCACAACAAAGGTGTGACAGTGGCAGGATCCCGCGTCTGAAAAACGAACCGCAGTATGATCACTGGGCGTTGCCGTTCCAGAAGACGTTCTGTTCCCCGCCGTTTGTGTCATAATTTTTGATGTCAGCGGGCGAAACCAAACCTGCGTGCCCATCGTAGTAAACCACGGCGGCTTTGCCACTGTGGCGGAAGGCGATCATTCCGTTCGGATTGTAGCCTTCCTCGGTCTCGCCCACTTCCCAGTTCAGCCGGCCGTTGTATTTTACGATCCAGTCGGTGCAGGTAACAAATGCCGCGCTCCGGGCAGGATCGTTGACCTGGCTGACACGAAAACTGCGCTCGGTGCCCGGTTGCCCCCAGCTCCCGCCGGGCATGTTGGATTGCACATATCCGTAGCTGGCGACCATTTTGTCGTAGTGTTTCCCCCTGGCTTTGAAAGCCACAGGATCGAGAACCGAGTTCGGCGTATCCCATCTGTCGTTTACAATGGATGTATCACCTGTGAGAGCTGCTAAAAAACCTGCCGTCTTATACCACTCCGATTTCGAATTGCTGTCTTCATCGAATGCATAGATGGGGATGTATTTGCCACCATGGTCAGCCGCCCATATCGAATTCGCAGACTGTAGTGCCCGGATGTTCGAGATTGCCCCGACCTTGTCACCGGCTTTGCGGAATTTGAACATCGTGCCCAGACCGATCGCGACGAGCACGGCGATGATTGCGATGACTACCAGGAGCTCCACCAGGGTGAAGCCGTGACGACGGGTGTTTTTTTGGATTTTCATTTGAGTGGATTTTTTGAATAATGTAGTTGCAATGTAACTTCAAAAATTTACGAGACAAGGAAAAGCTCGTGCAGAAAAGTTGCGACGGGTGGGTGTTGGGCGGACTTACTTTGTTGGTTTCCGTTTGGAAAACATCCATTCGTAGAGCCTGTCATCCGCGAAAGCCTTGCTCCACGCGTTGTGCTTCGTATCCGGGTAGATGGTGAGATTCGCCTCGCCGCCGGCTTTGAGGATGGCGGTGGAGAGTCTTCGGGATTCATCTGCGGGGACGACGGGATCCTTGTCCCCGTGGAAAAACCAGAAGGGGACTTTCTTCGCCCAGGGAGCGTAGGAAACCGGCCCCCCGCCACATACGATGACGGCTGCGGCAAAGGTTTCCGGGTGCTGCACGGCAAGCCGGAACGCCCCGTGCCCCCCGCGGCTCATTCCCATGATATAGATGCGGGATTCATCCACACGCAGCTCCGGGAGCTTTGCCAGAAGGAAGGAGTGGAGGAGGGCATCGTCCCAGAGGCCTTTCGGATCCGGGTTCTGCGGTGCGAGCACGATGGCGGGGATCTCCCTGCCGTTCTCGATTTCGTGGGTGAGGCCGTTTTTTTTCACAAGTTCCAGATCGTCCCCGGACTCGCCTCCGCCGTGGAGAAAGAGGATGAGTGGGAATTTTTTCTGCGATTCCGAATAGCCCTTCGGTAGGTATTCCAGGAACCCCACCTCGGTTTTCCGTTCAATTATGACCGCTTTGGAGATGAGCGCGGGCGCCTCTTGTGCGGCGAGACTCGGAATTTGGAAAAAAACCGCCAGAAGCAGGGATAGGCAGCGGAGTTCTGAAAAATTCATCGGTGGAAAAAATGACCGCCGAATTTTCGCGAATGAAGGGACTATTGTAATCGCGGCGTGGCAACGTGTTTTCGCCAGCCTGACGGTAGTGGCGGACTCCCTCATTTCCCTTTTTCGTAATTTGGTTGCTCGGCTCACACGGGAAGTATCGCATGAAATCGAACTAGCACCATACTCCTCGAGTGCTTTATCCAGCCAAATCACCAGCAGCAACCAGCAACCCCGGTCTGATGTCTGCAGGCGAGGTTCTGTAAATCCGGAGACCCGTGCAGTGATTGAATTTCATAAAAGCTTCCAGTTCCTTGCCTAGGGCTGTGAAAAAGAGATCAGTTCCCGAGAAGCCGGGCTCCAGTGCGAGGTGATGGATATGCAGCAGCGATTCCTTCCTTTCCGCTTTGCAGTCCATCCGTGCGACCAGTTTTCCATCCCACAGAATGGGTAGGGAGAAGTAACCATACCGGCGTTTTTCCTCCGGGACATAGCACTCGATCAGATAGTCGAACCCGAACAATTCCGTCATGCGCTTGCGCTGGATCACCAGGTTGTCGAATGGTGAGAGGATTTTCAGTTTGCTGCGGGAAAGGGGCTTGTCCAGCAGCTCCAATGTGGCTGGTAGCGCGAAATGGGAATTTCCCGCCACGCGAATTTTTACCAACTCTCCGCTGAGAGCCATTTCCTCCAAAGCTGCGGAAACAGGCCGCTTCATGTTTTTTAACAGATAGGTGATTTCGGCAGCCTGCCCCAATCCGTTTGCCTTCAGATACCGGGTGATCAGAAAGCGGACGTGTTCCTCCCGGTTGGGTATGGTGGTATCGGTTCCTTCGGGCAAGACCCGCTCGGTGAGATCATAGACCTTGTGGAAACTGGTGCGGCGAGGTGCCATCAGATCGCCCTGCATGAACAGGTATTCCAAGGCGCGTTTGGCGGGCTTGGTTTTCCAATGGCCTATCCGTTTCCCGGTGTGCTCGAAATCCTTGGCCATCAATGGCCCCTCGGTGGCAATGCGTTTGAGCACCAGTTTCATCATCTTTTCATCGCGATCATACCAGTGCTCCTGCTCGCCACTTGCCAGCGCCTGTTTGCGCGGCAGGCTGAACCGGAAATCGCGCATGGGCAGGTAGGCTGCTGCGTGGGCCCAGTATTCAAAGACCAGCTTGTCCGCAATCAGGCTTTCGAGTTGGGAGTTCTTGTAACGGGGATTGCGGTTCCACAGGGTGTGGTGGTGGGCGCGCCGGATGACGGAAATCGCATCGATCTGGATGTAGCCGAGGTGCTCGATGGCGGAGAGCGTGGCGGAGGTTGCGCTTCCGCTTTGCTTCGCCGGTGGCACTTTTTGCGACAGCAAAACCAGTTTCCTGGCTTCCCGGATGGATAGGGATTCTTTCAACGGGTGAGCAGGCGGATGGGTTTCTCCCGACAGGCGATCCTCGGGAAAGTGTTTTCGTCGCTCTTCGCGGCCATCCCTGCGGGGTTGCGAGATTCATTTTCTCTACGGAAATTCCGGTCGGCTCCGTCCGAAAAGGACACGACAGGTTTCGAATACCGGAAATCATACATGGGCGAGCTTGTTTTTGCTTGCCCGGGTCTGTCAATGGTTCCCCTCCGTCGCAGGCCGTAGCCAACGGTTCTCCTATCCGCTAACTTCCCCCTGTGCCGATCCGCTCTTCTCAGGCACCGTTGCGCGGATGGAAGGTTTCACCATGCTCTTCGCGATCGCCGCTCTCGCGGTTGTCGCGCTTTTCACCCGGCGTCTCAACCGCTCCCCGGTCACCCTCCCCATGATCTGCGTGGTCCTGGGAGGCGCGCTTTATCTGGCCGACGGGGTTCCCGGGAAACTGATGTCGGAAGAGGTGATAATCCTCGCGGAGGTGGCTCTTGCGATCGTGCTTTTCACGGATGCGGCGCATCTGAAAATCGCCCGGCTGAACGAGCGGAAATCATGGCCCGCGCGGCTGTTGTTTCTCGGCATGCCCCTGTCGCTGGGAATCGGGATCCTGATTTTCATCCCGCTTTTCCCCGGTCTTCCGTTCTGGCAGGTATCCCTGATCGCAGCCCTGCTGGTGCCGACGGATGCCGCCCTCGGGCAATCGCTAGCAATGAACAAAAAAATTCCCGCGCACATCCGGGATACCCTGACGGCGGAGAGCGGGCTGAACGACGGGCTTGCGCTCCCGTTCATCATTTTCCTCGCCTGCGCTGCCGTCGGGTTCAACCACGAGCTTGCCCCGGAAAACTGGTATGCCTTCGCCGGGAAACAGATCGGGTTCGGCCTCGGGATGGGTGTCGTTCTCGGCTCCATTGGCGGTATCGCCTCGCAGTGGTCGGTGCAGAAAGGATACGCGGTGGGGGAAAACACGGCCGTCTTCGCCCTCGCTCTCGTGGGGGCCACGTATTTCGCGGCGGATGCGGTGGGGGGGAACAGTTTCGTCGCCGTCTTCGCTTCCGGTCTGTGCTTCGGGCGGTTCGCCACCCATTGTGCCGACCGCGCCAAGGAATTTCTCGAAACCGACGGCGTCCTCCTGATGATGGTCACCTTCTTTTTCATCGGCGCGCTCATGCTTCCGGAAGGGCTGGCGGGGGCGGATTGGAAAATCATTCTGGCCGTCGCGCTCTCGCTGTTTCTCATCCGGCCGCTCGCCGTCTATATATCCATGGCCGGCACGGAGACATCGCCGAGGGCGCGGCTGTTTCTCGGATGGTTCGGGCCACGGGGCCTGGCAACGGCCCTCTTCACCCTGTTGGTTCTCGGGGAGTTCGGAGAGAAACTAGAGGGGGATACCATCCTTTCGGTAGCCATGGTCGCCTTCGCGGCCTCCACGCTCCTGCACGGAATCACCGCCCACTACGCGGCGGGTCTGTGGGGTGACGGGGGGGATGTCTGAAGGGTTGGCGGGGGGGCTTTAACAACGTTTTCCAGGAAAATTCTAAGTTTCCTCCTGTCCAAGTGTCCCTATGGTATAGAGACATGAAAGCCGCTTTCCTTTACTTTTTCCTCGCCCTGATGATCCCCCTTTCCGCCGCCGAACCTGAGCCGATGCGCAAACAGGCGGAGAAACTTGAGAAGCAGGGAAACTGGCGGGAGGCTTACGACCTTCGCGTGAAATTGCTCCGCGAGGTGGATGATGCGGAATCGGCGGACGATCTGAACAAAGCCATCAGTTCCCAGCGACGCCTGCAGGAAGACGAAAACTTCGACGGGCTGCTGGCTGAACTCACGGAAACGAAGAAGGGGAATGCAGTCTTCATGAAGGCGGCGGGTTACGCGTTTCTCCACACGAACCACTACGGGCGCATGCAGGACAACGAATTCCAGCGTGGCAACAAGGGCACGGGAGATTACCGGAACGTTCAGGAACAGGACAGGCTGCGTGCCCTCCAGTGTTTCATGCAGGCGTGGGAGGTTGTGGAAAAAGGCGGGAAAGAAGAGGCGTTCGTCATCGAGGCGCTTGGCCACGCCTTGCTTCAGAACCGCACCGGAAGCGGAAATCTTTGGCAGCTCTACCTTCTGACGGATCTCAACACCGTCCCGGATTTCACGGAACAGATCGACACGATCACCAGCGAAGGTGCACCCGCCGGGAACGATGGTGAACCGGTCTATCTCGATGTTCCGGAATCTTGGGAAGCCGCGAAATCCGATGGCGAGCGCTGGCGCTGGACGAGCCGGGAAATCACCCGTCTCAATCCGGATCAAGCACTCCAGGAAAAACTCGAATGGTGGCAATTTTGCCAAAACCACTACGGGGTCAACACCCTCGCCTCCTACGGCTGGTGGAACCAACCCGAAGTCAAGGAACGCGACGGAATCCTCCAAGCATCGACATTGCAGGAAACGGAAACCATCGCCCGCCTCGCCAACGGGGTGAAGCGTTTCACCCTGCGCGAGGGCTACCAGTTCATCCCCGGCCTGCGCGAACTCATGCGCGCCGGAAAAGGATCGCCCTCATGGCAGGCGGGGGATCAGCTCGTGCAGGTTTTCATGAACCGCAGCCAGCTCCCCGCCGCTGCGGAGACTCTCGAAGAAGTCATACGTCTCCATGGAAAAGGCGGCAACGACCAGCGGCCCAACCTTCTCAAACAGATCCGAGGAAACTGGAGCCGCTTCGAAGCGACCTCCACCTACTACGCAGCGGAGCCGGTCGAAGTCCCTTTCACATTCCGCAACGCAAGGGAGGTGAAGCTCACCCTCACCGAGGTGAAGGAGGATCTGGTAATGCGGGACATCATTTCCTATCTGGAGAAAAATCCCACCGAGATCGATTACAACCGCGCCAGCTTCGGAAGCCTCGGCAACCGCCTTCTGGATGGCAACCGCCAGCGGTATTTCGGCGACGAGCTGCGCGCGTGGACGCAGGAACTCGAACCCGCCGAAGGCCACGAAAACACCTCCGCCAATCTCGATCTCGGCAAGCTCGCGCCGGGCTGCTACGTCCTGAAATCCACCCTCGAAGATGGCAATACCTCATGGGTCGTCGTCTGGGTGCGGGATCTTGTTTTGCTGAAACGTTCGGAAAACGGCAGGGAGGTTTTTTACCTCGTCGATGCCAAGGCGGGGCAGCCCGTGGCCGGTGAACTCGAGTTCTTCGGCTACCGCGCGGACTATCTCGAAAAGCCTCGCGGCAAACGCCGCTTCGATATCACCACCGACCACTTCACCCGCAAGACTGGTGAAAACGGCAGGCTGGTTCTCGATGAGAAAAACGACAGATGGGACAATAACCGCTGGCATGTGATCGCAAAGGCAGGTGAACGCCGTGCCTATCTCTCGGACAGGAATTTCCGCTGGTATGATCCCGGCGACCGCACCGATTACATCGCGCAAAAAACCATAGGGATCACCGACAGGCCCGTCTATAGACCCGGCCAAACCGTCCACCTCAAGCTCTGGGCCGGCGAGTCCCGCTATGACCTCGGCGATGTCTCCTCCTACGCGGGAAAATCCGCGAACGTGGAGATACGCGACGGTCGGAATGAAGTCGTTTTCGAAAAAGACGGACTCACCGCCGATGACTTCGGGGGCATCACTTTTGACTTCGAACTCGGCGAAGAAGCTGCTCTCGGAAACTATAACGTGATTGTCCGGGGGCAGGTTCCCAATTCCAACATCAACTTCCGCGTGGAGGAATACAAGAAGCCGGAATACGAGGTGAAAGTGGAAGCACCCGACGAACCCGTCGCGCTCGGCGAGGCATTCACCGCCACCGTTACGGCGAACTATTTCCACGGCGCACCCGTCACCGAAGCCACCGTAAAAATCAAGGTAGAGCGGAACTTTTTCAACGACAGATGGTTCCCCGCCGGTGAGTGGGATTGGCTCTACGGTCCCGGCTACTGGTGGTTCTACCCCGAGTATCCGTGGTATCCCGGTTGGAGGAGTTGGGGCTGCATCCGCCCCGCCCCGCCATGGTGGCAGCACAACCGCACGGGCGCTCCCGAGCTGGTTCTTGAGCAGACATCGGCCATCGGCCCTGACGGAACAGTGGAGGTGAAAATCGACAGCGCCATCGCCAAGCTCGTCCACGGCGATCAGGATCACCGTTACTCAATTACTGCGGAAGTAGTAGATGCTTCCCGCCGCACCATCGTCGGCAACGGTTCAGTCCTCGCCGCCCGCGAGCCGTTCGATGTCACCGTCTGGCTGGATCGTGGCTATGCGAATGTCGGCGACAAGATCACCGGCACCTTCGCCGCCCGCACGCTCGATGGGAAAAAAGTAGAAGGCGAAGCCACCGCCGTACTCTACTCAACCAGCCTCGATGCGGACGGGGAAATCGTGGAAAAGGAAGTCGGCAAATGGACTCCCGAAGGAAAAAACTGGACTTTCACCGCCTCGAAAGCCGGGCAATACCGCGTCGCCGTCGCTTTCACGGACAAGAAAGGCCGCAAGCAGGAAGGCGCGACCGTCTTCTCCGTGCGTGGCGCGGATGCCGAAGGCGATTTCCGCTACAACGCCCTCGAACTCATCCCCGATAAAAAGGAATACCGCCCCGGAGATTCCGTGAAACTCCTGGTCAACGTGGACAAGCCGGACTCCCGCGTCTGGCTTTTCATCCGCCCCTCCCAGGGCAAGGCCGGTGAAACGAAAATCATCAAAATCGAAGGCCAATCGCAGCTCGTGGAAATCCCGGTATCTGTCCGCGACATGCCGAACTTTTTTATCGAAGGCGTCACCGTCGCCGATGGGGAAATCCACACCGTCACCCGCGAGATCGTCCTGCCTCCAGAGAAACGCAAGCTCACTGTCGAAGTCTCGCCTGCAAAGGACAAGCTCAAGCCCCGCGAGAAAACTTCGCTCACCGTAAAAATCACCGATTCGGATGGAAAACCCTACCAAGGTTCCGCCGCGATTTCGGTCTTTGACAAATCCCTCGAATACATCTCCGGCGGCTCCAACGTCGCGGCCATCGTGCCGTTTTTCTGGGATTGGAAACGAAATTGGTATGGCCGGGGAATGGAGCATTCCCAAAACCTCATGGGAACCCACCTCCAAATGCCGAAAACCACCTTCATGCAGCAGCTCGGTATTTTTGGAAACATGGTTCAGAGCAGGAGAGAAGGAGCGGTAGGAGGAGCCTTCGGAGCGGTGTCGGGACACATGATGAGAAGATCCATGGCCGCACCAATGGCTGCCGCCGCTCCCATGGAGGGAGCAGCAATGGATGACGCTTTCGCTGACACCCGGCAGGAAGGCAAAAGGAAAAGCGACGCGGGTCAACAAGCCGAAGCCGCCCCCGAGCTCCTCGTCCGTTCCGAGTTCGCAGATCTCTTGAAATGGGTTGGCTCCGTTGAAACCGATGAAAAAGGCGAGGCCACCATTGACCTGGAAATGCCCGACAACCTCACCACTTGGAAAATCAAAACCTGGGCCATGGGTCGCGGCACTCGCGTCGGCGAAGGCTCTGCGGAAATCGTCACCAGCAAGGATCTCATCATCCGCCTCCAGGCACCGCGTTTCTTCGTGGAGAAAGACGAAGTCACTCTCAGCGCAATCGTCCACAACTACCACGAGGAAGCGAAGGACGTGACAGTTTCTCTGGAACTCGATGGCAAGAATCTCGAATCCACAGGCGACCTCGAACGCCGCGTCGCCATCCCATCAAAAGGGGAAAGCCGTATCGACTGGAATACGAAAGCCGTTTCTGAAGGAGAAATCACCATCCGCATGAAGGCCATCGCCGCCGATGATTCGGATGCCATGGAGATGAAATTCCCCGTCTTCGTCCACGGCATGTTGAAAACGGAATCCTACAGCCGCGCCATCGCCCCGGAAGGCGACTCCGCGACCATTGAATTTTCCATCCCGGAAGAACGCCGCCCTGCCGAGAGCAAGCTCACCATCAACTATTCTCCCAGCGTCGCCAGCGCGATGGTCGATGCGCTTCCCTATCTCGCCAGCTACCCCTACGGCTGCACCGAGCAAACGCTGAACCGCTTCGTCCCCACCACCGTCGTCCACCACATCCTGAAAGACCTCGGCCACGACCTCGCCGCCATCAAGGACAAGAAGGTCAACCTCAACCCGCAACAGCTCGGCAACCCCAAGGAACGCGCCGCACAATGGCAACCCGACCACCCGCACTGGAACCCAGTCTGGGACGAGGCCGAGGTCGCGAAGATGGAACGCGCCGGAATCGCAAAACTCCGCGAGCAACAGAATCCTGACGGAGGCTGGGGATGGTTCTCCGCCTTCGGCCACACCTCCTACGCACATACTACATCCGTAGTAATGCACGGCCTCCTTCTCGCCAGGGAAAATGGAGCGAACGTCCCCGACGACATGATCGCGCGCGGCCTCGCATGGCTTGCCAAGCATGAGGAGAAAGAAGCCGACAAAATCGCCCATTGGGAAAAGCGGAAGAAAAACACAAAACCCAAAGCCGATGCCACCGACGCCCTCGTCCGCCGTGTCCTCGGCGAAGGAGGCAAGAACCACCCCCAAATGCTGGCCTTCCTTTTCCGCGACAAAAACGACCTCCCCGTCTATGCAAAAGCCCTCACCGGCCTGGAATTTCATCGCACGAAAGACATCGGCAAACGCGACGAGATCATCCGCAACATCCGCCAGTTTCTCAAAACCGATGAAGAGAACCAGACCGCCTACCTCGACCTCGGAAACCGTGGTTACTGGTGGTATTGGTACGGCAGCGAGTTCGAAGCCCAGGCATGGTTCCTGAAACTTCTCGCCGCCGCCGAACCTGAAAGTGCAGATGCGAGAGGCTTGGTGAAATACCTGATCAACAACCGCAGCCACGGCACCTACTGGAACTCCACCCGCGACACCGCGTATTGCCTGGAGGCCATCGGCGATTATTTGCAAGCCACCAAAGAAGGAGAACCCAACCTCACCGTCGAAGTCCTCTACGATGGGAAAGTCCTGAAAACCGTCGAAATCACGAAAGACAATCTCTTCACCTTCGACAGCACCACTATCGTCGCGGGCGACATTCTCACCAGCGGAAAACACACCGTGGAGCTACGCAAAAAAGGAGACGGGCCGCTCTACTCGAACGCATACGTCGAGTATTTCACCTTGGAGGATTTCATCACAAAAGCAGGGCTGGAAGTGAAAGTGGATCGCACGTTTTACAAGCTCGTCCCCGAAACAAAAACCATCGATGCCGTCGATTCCAAAGGCCAGGCCATCGATCAGAAACGCGCGAAATACAAACGCGTCCCCCTCGAGTCCGGCGACGAAGTGAAGTCCGGCGACCTCATCGAGGTCGAACTCGGAATCGACAGCAAAAACGACTACGAATACCTCGTCTTCGAGGACTGGAAAGCCGCGGGTATGGAGGCTGTCGAAGTCCGCTCCGGTTACAATTCCAACGGCCTCGGCGCCTACATGGAACTGCGCGATGAAAAGGTTTCCCTCTTCGTCCAGAACCTCCCTCGCGGCCGCCACAACCTCAGCTACCGCCTCCGCGCTGAGATCCCCGGAAAATTCAGCGCACTTCCTACCCGCGCGGAGGCAATGTATGCCCCGGAATTGCGCGCCAACAGCGACGAGCTGAAAATCTCCATCACCGACTAGATTGTATCGCGTTGCAAAATCATATGAAGCCGGAGTGCAAACTGCATCCATGATGCTTCGGATCAGATGGAAGATGTTCTCATTTTCCCTTAAAATGTAAGGAAAGATGCCGTCTGAATTCGGTGGATCAGGATTTGCTAATGGATCCGGGTATCCAACAAACACCATGATCAAGACAACCATCCAACTCCTCGCCGCAACTGTCGGCGTCCTCGCCTTAGCAAGCTGCACCGTGAACGTTGACCCTGCCGATGGCTCCGCCTCGACAACAACGACTACGACAACCGATAACCCGTATGTCCTGGGTGACCGGACGACCACCCGCAAAACCACGACCTACGATTACTAAAGGGATTTCATTTGCGTCGGAACAGCCGGAGATCCCCGTCGGATCTCCGGCTTCTTGTTTTCTCAAATACAGGAGAAGTGGCAGACCGGTGACTTTCGGCAGCCTGCTGCCGCTTTCCGTCACGCAGCCTGCTGCTACGGGGCAAACCGGGAATGTACTTGCAGGGTAGAAGAGACACGCCGCCTGAAGGCAGCGCTCCGTGCTGGTTCTGTCGGCTCGCAGCAGGCTGCACGCATTTCAGGGTCTATTCCAGGACGTGACTGATGCGGATTACGCCCTGGACTTCGGTTGCGGTGATTCCCTGTCCCCCGTGCGTCCATGTCACGCGGCTTTCGTCGTAGGCTTCCTTCGCGATTTTTTTTGATGTTGGATCGCCGTATTTCCCGGTGAGGGTTTTCACGATTTCGCCGAATTCGGAACCCTGTTTCAGCGTAAACAGGATCTCCCGCATCCGCCCTTCCTTGAAGACGATTTCCGCCTGCACGGGTGCTTCAAAAATTCCTTTCAGCTCGGGAAGTTCGATGCGTTTTCCTTCCACGGCGTTCGCCGAAGGATTGTCTTTTTGCAATAGTTCGAGGGATCGGGCGAAGGTGTCCGCCCAGGAAAGGCCGGATACCGGGTTAGCGATTCCGGCGAGGGAGGCCGAGGGCTTTTCCCCGGTGGACTCTTCCGTTCCGTTTTTCTCCAGTGCGGACATGGCATCGGTTTCTACCTCCCGTTTTCCATCTCTCCGGTCGAAAACGATCTCCGCCATCCACGGAGTTTCGCCGCGATGGCGGATGGTGTTTCGGTCGGTGAGCGCGGTTCCGGATGTTTTCCGCATCGCGAAATCATAGGTGTTCCAGCTTCCGGAAAATCCTTCGGGGAAAGAGAGGGTGTAGGGCACACGATCTGTTAGAACCGGGGCGTGGCCGGGGTTTTTTACGGCCTTCGCCATGTCCGCCGGATTTCCGGAGACGCTCCAATCGTAATCAAATCCCGTGTTCGCTGAGCTGTGGACGGCGCTGATGAGGGCGCGCTTTGTGGCGTTTTCCCCGAGCAGCGGTTTGCCATCGGCGCTGGCCATGCAGAAGGCGATCCACTCTGTGCCGAGGCCGCTGAGGGTGATCCCGCCCTTGAACTGGTAGGATGGAATGGCTGAGCCTATGTAGGCTTTTGCGCTCGGGCTATCGATGATGAGTGCGCCGTTTTTCCAATCCCAGAGAACGTTCTCTCCGGTGCGGACTGCTTGTTTTGTCTCCGTGACTGCTTCGCGCGGGTCGCCGCCGGGATTCAGGTAACCGCCGGATGTTTCCGTATCGAATGCGATCCGTGTGCCCCGGCTGAAGGTGAGCGCGGTCATCTCCGTGCTGGTGAGTCCGTTCCAGTTCCGGTAGCCTTCGGAGCTTTCCTTGCCCATTTGGAAAACGATGGGATCGGGTGCTTCCTCGACCGAGGCGTTCCGATACAACAGACCCGCGAGCGCCACGGAGGAGCTCAACGTAGGATCGTGCTCAAGGTGGACTCCCGTCCAGTAATGGCTGGTGGGTGGCTGGGCGGTGCCGACGAGAAGTTGTTCGGGGGAGGCGGTGCCCATCCAGTTTCCATGCCAGGAGACGACATCGAAATCCTGCCACGCGGAAAGCACTGCCAGCATGTAGGGATACTCGGAGCGGTAGGGGCTGGGCCGCGAGCGACCGGTCTCATAGACCACAGTGAGCTTGTCCGCCGCCGAGTGGGAATCGAGGAGGTAAACCTTGGGCGGGGTGTTCAGCGAAGAACCGTTTCCCCAGAAATACATGGCGACGGTGCTGGTGTCCCCGAGCGCGTTCGAATGCAGCCACGGAAGGCTTGGCTTGTATTGGGAGTCGTAGGAAAAAGGCACCACGGCGGAGCCTGTTCCGGCGGGTGCGAGCGCACGGCAGTGGGCGACGTATTCCCGGTTCTTTGCATCCACGAGATCGATAAGAAATTCCACCAGATCGTGGCCGCGCTGCTCGGGAAATTTTTTCATCTCGGATCTCGTCGGCGAGAGCGCGAATTTCCCGCCAGCGAGTGATTCGTTGGCTCCCGTTTTGCCCCAGGCGTTTTTCAGTGCCGCATCGGTCTTGTATTTTGAAAGCAGCCAGGTGCTCCATTTCTTTTCAAGCTTTTCGCGGAAATATTCCGGCCATTTGTCGAAGCCGTTTTCCAGCCACCTGACGATGAGGGCGCGCTCGTTGTTGATCTCGATCAGGGCGATGGATTCCTCCTCGGCGTAGCGCGTGCCGGTGTAGGGGTTGCGATGGTCGAGGACGTTTTTGGCGTGGCGCAGGCGGACTTTCCACAGCCGCTCGTCGATGTAGTCGAAGGAAGGGTTGTCATCCTTTTTTACCGCTGCTTTCCATTCCTTCCAATCCTCCCCGCCCGCGATCCAGGAATCGTCCCTGAGCAGGGCTTCGGTCGGCATGCCGCGACCAATGGTGGTGCCGAACATGACAAACAATCCGTTTTCCCGCAGATCCGCCATGAACCTGTCGAAGCGGTCGAGCTTCGAACCATCGCCCTTCACCGCCCCTGCGGCGATGCCTTTCACGGCGGATTCCTTGTTGTAGAAATCCTCCTGGAACCACACCCGCACCGCATTGAAACCCAGTGCGCGGAACCTCTCGCCGCTGCCGTCCTTGACCGTGCTCCACAACCGCAGGGGCTTGTCCCCGTAGTAGAGTTTGCCATCCCGGTGCTGCGCGAAAATTCCCGGCTGCGGGGTAATTCCGTTTTCGAAAAGCACGTGCTTCGGGTGTGACACCATCTCCAGTTCAGCGGAGGAGTATTTCTCGAAAGACACAACCGTCCCGGGTTCCACCATGGCGATGAGTTCGGCCTCATCTTGCCCTTCTGCCAGCCACTTCCGTGCAGGCTCCGCCAAATCCAAGGTGATCTCCGCCACTTCCGGAGGCGAGTCCCCGAATTTATGCACCGCGGCCTGTTCCCCGTTGCTCTCGAAAACGATGCTTTTCCCGGCAAGCGACGGGCCGGCGGGCATCAGCCGCCCGACGACATAGCTCATCGTCTGCCCGCCCTTTCCGCTGCGGACTTGCAATGTCCCTCCAAGGGATAGAGTGCAGTCTTCGGAAGCGTAGAAACACAGCGCAGGCGCCCAATCGGAAGCGGCATCCTTGAAGCCGGCCTTGCCCTGCGTGTTCAGACGCAGCCCGTTGGATTCAATCCCGAGCCGGGCGGATTTCGCCGAGGGCAACTGGTAGCTGCCATCCTTGCCCACGGCCTTCTCCGTTTTCGATACCACCGGGAATTTGTCCCGGTTGGAAATTCCTGAAAGCTCGAACCGCCCGATCCCGACCGTGGCCGTTCCATCCGTGAATGTTTCCGGAAGTGTCTCGGAAAATTCTTTTCCACCCGCGGTCTTGCCCCGAACTGTGAGTCCCTTGAGATCCGCATATCCATGGTAGTGCCAGGAGCTTTTCCACGCCGCGATGGCGATTGCTTCACCAGCTTCCAGACGGATCTCCTGCAGGGCATCCTCCGTGCCGAAATCCACATCCATTTTCTCATCCGTCCCCTCCGCCAGCACATCGAGCCTCGCCGGTGCGCGCCGGACTTTCAACGTGAGCGGAAGTTTTGCCATGTCTCCCGCATCCAGCACGAGGTGATTGAGCAAAGGAAGATTGATGGCAAGGGAAGCGGGCTTCGAGTGGCTCGCAAAAGTATCCGCCCCGGGCAGAATCATCGGCTTTACCTCAATGGTCGTCGTCTCCGCCCCGGCGACGGGCAGGAAGAACAAAAATAGTGCGGATGGAAGCAATTTCGATAGCTTTGGCATCCGTTCACAGTGCACAAACATGCGCCGCACGACAAAGCGATTTTTATCGGACAACGCCCGGTATGGCGCGGAAAATGGCAGCTCACTGGCCGATCCCGATATCCTCAGCCCGTGACAGTTCCAGGATCGTTTCTTCCGGTAGCACGAAGTCCGCGATCACCAGCTCGTCGATCTGCATGGGAATGGTCCCGGGAGGGCTGCCATCCACTTCGAAGTATCCGATGACAAGCTGCCTCCAGTTTTCCGAATGGGGGCGGGTGAGCACGGGCCCTTATTTACCAATGCGGATTCGGGCATCCTGTTGCCATCAAGGTAGTGGATGATTTCCGGTGCACCGTCGATTTCCTCTCCAGTGAAGACGGCTGCCAGATGGTGCCACCGCCCGTCGAAGAGGCTGGTTCCTTTTGCCATGTGGGAGACGTTCCAGGAGCCGCCCCAGTTCGAGGCGAAATGGGAGCCGCGCCCCGTGGTATTGAGCTGCCATTTTCCCGACTCCAGCCTGTCGTTCCCCCAGCTCAGGACGGGTGGGTTCCGGTGTCCGGTTTCATCCCAAGGTATCTCCAGCATGTCCTTTTTCTGAAACCAGAACGCGACCGTTCGCGGGGAACTCCCCAGCGGGCACCGGTAGCTCGATGCCGCGAAAGTTCCCTTTGCACCGAGATCCAGCGCCATGCCTTTCGCACCTGCGGTAAACTCTGCCTCGGCATTGCCTTTCAGCGCCTCCACGGTGATCAACGCATTCGCGCCGGAGCTCGTGCGTGCTTCGAGTGGTTCCTCACCATCAAAAGACCAATGGGCGATCCGTTTCCGTGGGGAGAGGTTTTTACTGAATTTCCCCGAATCGAACTCAGCAGGCTTCAGATAACCCACGGCGTTCGATCCCATAGCCGTACCTTTCCGCAGCTCGTGGGTTTCCTGGTTCGGCAGACGCGACTCCACACGCACCCGCCCAGAGGTGACGTGAACTTCGGCACCCATGCGGGCGGTCACGACCCCGAAGGAAGTTCCCAGATCGACGACCCGCAATGTCTTGGTAAGCACGGAAAATCCCTCGTCGGCCTTCTCAACATCGAACCATCCCTGCCCTTCCTCAAGCTCCACCTCCATGCGGCTACGAATTACCAGGGTGGCCGGGGCATCCAGCCAGACCGAGGTGCCGGAAGAGAAATCCAAACGCACCGTTCCCCGCTCCACAACCATACGCGAGTCTTTCGTGAAATCCCTTTTCTCAGCGATCCCGCCGGCCTCGAAGCTCCACTGCGCTTTTTCAGACCCGCGAACCAGCGCGCGAGGGGGAGGCTTCACCACGAAGAGGGAGAGCACCACCCCGGCCAAAACCAGAAGGGCCGCAGCGGCAAAGACGGGCACGCCGATCCGCCAGGCTTGCGATCGACGTTGGATGGGCCAGGCATCCTCTTCCATCAGGCGCTGGCGATCCACGGCCTCCGTGTGGAGGGCTGCGGCGAAGAGCATGTGCTCGCAGTATGCTTCCCTCACCTCCGGGGAAACCCTCAGAAGCTGCGTCAGGCGGTCGCGCTCCTTGCGGCTTGCGACACCGTCTTCCAAGGCCTGGAAGAGTGTTTCCAGTTCCTTGGGTTTCGGGATTTGTGGGAAACCGCTCATGATGGCCGGCCTTTCATTTCCGCCTGGATGCAGCGCTTCAGTCCCGCCCGGAGCCGGAACAGGGTGACCTTGATGTTCGACAGTGAAAGCCCGGTGATCGCACAGAAATCCTGTAGCCGCTGGTTTTTCCAATACCTGCGCAGAAGCATGTCGCGTTCCGCTTCCCCCAATTTCCCGAGACAGGTTTTCAATGCCAGAAGCCTCTGCTCTTCCCGTTCCGGATCAAGGCGGGTTTCCAGTTCGTTGGCCATCAGTTCGGCAGTGGTGTCATCCAGAGTCACCCAGCGCTGGCGGCGGGCGGTTTTCAGGTGGGCCATCACCTGGAAGCGTGCGATCCGAAGCGCCCAGGCTTTGAAATTCGTGCCCAGCTCGAAGTCTTTCCGCTTCGTCCACAGCACCTGGTTGGCTTCCTGTATCACATCGTCCGCGCCCGGCACGCCCGGCATCAGGGAAATCACGAAACCGCGCACCATCGACTGATGGTTCGCCAGCAACGCCACGTATTCCCTTTCCTCTTCCTCGTCCATTCGCTGTTGGGAAATAGCGCGGGCTGGATTCCGTTACAAGAATCCATCCCGAATCCCGACAACCGCTAAAAAGTTTCAGAAAATCCGTAACCGATTCCAAGAACGACTATTCCCCAAGGAATCCCAGAAACTTCAACCACATGAAACTCACAAATAGCCTACTCCTCCTTAGTTTTCTTTCCACAGCCACCAGCCAGGCAGCTTTCACGCTTGTGAATGACTTTGATTCCGGTATCGGAAGCTGGGATAATAGCTCGGCGCAAAACTCGAACATCAGCAACCCTTTAACAACCGCAACTTTCGGATCAGGTTCAAACTACGTCGATCTGTCCGATGCGAGCACTGGTGGTTTCGGTTATGAAGCATCCGGCAACGCCGGTTTCAATGCACTTGGTACAAGTGGAACACTGGCTTTTGAATACCTTGCACCGAACGAAGATTGGTTCTTCAGCATAGGTCAGAGCGCATTTTCCTCCAACCGCGCATTTACGCTCACCCCAACCGATCTTTTTACCACCCTCAACCTCTCGACGGATACGGCGTATCAGGTTTCATTCCTATACAACATCTCCGGTGGCAGCCTGACTTACGACGACCCCAGAACGGCGGGATCATCAGACGGAACGCTGGCCAATGATACGGGAACGGTTTTTTTCCAAGAAAGGGGATCCTCGACAATCGTGAAAAGCGACGATCTTGCGCGTAACGGCACTGTCAGTCTTGAAGGTTTATGGTTTACCAAAACCGGGAGCGGAACCAGCTCCACGCAGCTCGACAACCTGCAACAATCAACCTCTCTGGAGGTGCTCGTTATCCCCGAGCCTTCCACCGCACTCCTCGGAGCGCTCGGTGCTCTCGCCCTGCTCCGCCGCCGCAGGTAGTGGCAGCAATTCTCAAAGGCCGGGGGATTATCCTCCGGCCTTTTCCTTGCCCTTATTTCGGAAACGGGCGGCTCAGAAACCGAGAACCCGTCTTTCCGAAACGCCATGGGAGATCCGCCGCTTTGGAAATGCCGATACGCGGGCCGGTGGCGATTCCCGCGCTCTCTCCCCGGAAGATTCCCCGATCCGCTTTCCCAAGAAACGGCTTTCCATGATCGGCTCTCCCGATGCCGAGCGCCTTGGTAAGTTTGCCGGGGCCGGAGGTGAGGTTGGTGTCCTTCATCGCGCCACGGCGGGCGCGCATTTCTTCGAGTCCATCGACAGGCTCCAATGCGCGGATCAGCACAAAGCCCTCGTGCTCCCCGCCTTTCACGACGATATTGAAAAGCCAATGGACGCCGTAGTTCAGATACACGTATGCATCGCCCGGCGCACATTCCGAGACGAACTCCCGGACAGATGGCCGGAAAAACGTGTGGCACGCCTCATCGCCTATGGCGCGGTAGGCTTCGGTTTCCACAATCCGCCCCGAGCATCCCTTCCAGCGGAAATGGCAGCCAATCAGTTCCCGGGCACATTCCACCGGATCCCGGGTGAAAAATTCCTGCCTAATTTCCTCCATGCA
Organism: uncultured Verrucomicrobiae bacterium; assembly: GCA_963793435.1. Lineage (GTDB taxonomy): Bacteria > Verrucomicrobiota > Verrucomicrobiia > Verrucomicrobiales > Akkermansiaceae > Luteolibacter. Next base: position 185,515 of record CAWCAA010000002.1, read on the forward strand.
CAACCTCTAAGGCCGGATGAAATGCCTGTCCATACGCCTCTTTGTTGGAAAAATTTGTGACGATATTGGAGGTGCCCCTTTCCTGTAATGTGTAGTTTGGAGGAATATTGTTCCGCAGTAGGGAAAAACTCCCCATGAACTCCCCAAAAAAGCGAGCCGGATGTCCGGCATTCGCACTCGTTGCGACCCTGACACTTATGGTCTTGTTATCGTTCCCAGCGCCCGGAGCGCTGTCGCTATCGAGCGTCGAGCAGTGGCGCAGCGGGCAGGCGTTGGCGACTGCGCGGGCACTCGCCAAGGCGAAGATGGCGCTAGTGGCGGGGGTCGGGGAACACCAACGGGAAACGGGAGCTGAGAGAAGAATTTCCGCTTCAGGTGACCGGAGGCTCTCGGCTAACGATACCTCCTTGGGGCATTGGATGGGTATTTTCGCATCGCGGGATGCCAACGATGAGGACTCGCGTCGGCGTTTTGGCATCGGTTGATTTCCGGAAATGATGCACCGGTGGAAGATCCGGAGGCGGAGATTATACTGCTGCGCGGCGAGTTTTGTGAAGTCCGGTTCTTTCTATCCCGGAGGGAGGATGTGCCCCACGGGACACGGGATACCATTACGTTTTCACAAACCCTGATGCGCCTGATGCGCCGCAGTAGATCAACGCGCTTACAAGACGGCAGACCGCATCTTAAAGGATGACAGCAACATCTGTGGGACGGGCCACCGGCACCGGCACGGACTACTGCTTTCAAACGATGGATTTCCTTAGAATGACGACCGCTCCTCTTTTCCAAAACGCTTCCCAGACTGCAAACACCTCTGTATTTTAGCTCCCAAGTCATGAATCCGAAAAAAAGACTTGAATGCCTGGAAATTTCGCAAATACTTTGTAAACACAGTATGTTATGAAAAGCGACATCCCAAAAAAATCCACCCTCCCCGGCTTCGCCCTTGTCGTCACCCTGACCCTGATGGTTCTCCTGTCCATCCTCGCCCTCGGTCTGCTGACCTTGTCAAGCACCACGCTGCGCTCCACCGGCCAGAGCCAGCAGCATTCCATAGCCCGCGCGAATGCGCGCCTCGCCCTCACCCTCGCCATCGCCCAACTCCAGGAATACACCGGCGATGACCGCCGGGTGACCGCCCCCGCCGACCAACTCTCCACCGGGGACGGTTCCAGCTCGGACGCCGCAATCGAACAACGCCATTACACCGGCGTCTGGCGTAGCTGGGCCAATGGCTCCGATACCCGCCCCACACCGGAATTTCTCTCATGGCTCGTCTCCGGCACGGACGGGCAGACAACGGACAAGACGCTCGCTACCACTACTCTCGATGCGAATGAGAGCGTGGAACTGGTAGGGGAAGGCACCGTGGGGCAGCTTCCCGGCGGCAGTAACGATGGCCACGTCCGCGTTCCCGTCGTCAAGCTTGAGGACAACGCCGGACGCATGGCCTGGTGGACCGGGGACAACGGCCAGAAAGCTGTCCTCGCCCTGCCCGATCCCAGCGCCCCGACAACCCTGGCCGAAGTTCGCGCCCGCCTCCAGGGCAGCCCGGACAATGCCCCGGAACTCAGCGAATTTGATGGGAAGAAACTCTTCGCAGCCTCACTCCCCAGCGACAAACTCGGTGCCCTCACCGGGTGGAACCAGGCCGCTCACATCTCCACTCCCATGGAGTCCCACAAAGCCCTTTTCCACGATCTTACCACCGCTTCCTCCGGCCTTCTGACCAATGTCCGCCGGGGAGGTTTTCGCAAAGACCTGTCCATGGAGCTTGAACGCGCAAGTTACAGCAATGCCCCGGATCCCACCGCTTCCGCCCTCTACACGGTGAATGGCGAACCCGGCATCAACCTCCAGGAACTCTGGGAATACTACCAGCTCCCCAACCAGCTCGAAAACTCCACGGCTCCCTTCACTACCGGCGGCACCATCCCCTCCGGAACCGCCAGCCTCGTCATGGCTGGCAGCCCCGGTGATGTGGCAGAGGATCCCTTCCATTACTTCAAGATGCCCCTCATCATCAACTACCAGATCGTCTTCTCCCTGAAGGCCGAGAAGGAGCAGAAAGATGGCAACGATGTTTACCGTCTCTACCTCGTCGCCGATCCCATTATCACGTTTTGGAATCCGCATGACGTCCCCCTCGTCGTCCCCTCCTCTACCTTCCTCTCCGTCAAGTATTTCCCCACCCCCTACAATCTCATCATCAGACCCAGCGGGAACGGCACGGATAACCAAGCCCGCATCTGCCCGATCGTTTCCACGGTCAGTGGATCCACCACCACCACCACGAAGGACAACAACTTCATGTCCCTCCGTTGTGGCACCGTACAACGCCTCGTCTTCCGCCCCGGTGAAGTCATCCAGGTTTCCCAGGCCGGAAATGACGAAGTCAAGACCACCTCCTTCGGCCATGAAATGCAGGGACGCTCCGGATTCAATTTCGGCGGCGGCGTGGCCAAACCTCTCAAGGACAAATTCGGAGCCGAAATCGTTTTGAAAGACACCGCCTCGTTCCAATATGAGGCGGTAGCCAACGGCCTCACCGCCGGTAAAAGAAACGGCAGCGGCATGACTCTCTCCGGCAATGACCACCACACCCGCCACTTCTCCCTCACCCACCACGAATACTACGTTGGCGCGGATCGCGGAAACGAAAACGTCAGCCTGGGTATTGGCGGGATGTATATCGATTGGGACTTTGGCGACCGACGCCTGCAGCCCGGTGAAAGCCGGGGCGTGGATCAGAACGGCTCCAAACCGAAAAACAAACGGATGTTTGCCGACCAGCACACTGACGTTTTCTCGCCCATCACTCTCGCCATGGGCCCCACTTACAAAGCCAATGAGATCCCTGGCAAAAAACCCATCATGCTTGTTTCGTATGTAGCCAAAACCGATGCCGGGGGAAAACGCAAAACAAGATCCATCCCCCGCCTGAACCCGCGGAACTTCCATGTCGACTTCTTCGATCTTTCCCCCGCAGAGCTTGATCGCGTTCCCTACGAATACCAAATCGAGCCTCTCACCGACTGGATCAGCGAGAACCTCACCGCCACCACAACCGGAGCCGCCTTCTTCGGCGGAGGCACCACCGCCGCCAACGGCGTCCCCCAGGTTACCACCCACAGCATTCCCCAGGAACCTCTCTACTCCCTCGCCGCCCTCCAGCATTCCTGCGCCAACGGGTTTCTCACACAGAAGCCGAAGAACGGCTATATCGCCCTTAACGCCCGGGAACCCCTACTCCCCATGATAGGCCACGCCATCGGGAACTCCCTCGCCCCCTCCTGTCTCCCGCCGGGAGAGGTGAAAGGTACCCTCCCGGACGGGCGTCCGCTCGCGGACCACTCCTACCTCGCCAACCTCGGCCTCTGGGATGACTGGTTCTTCTCCGGCATCGCTCCCCAGACAACCGCCGCCTTCACCACCAAGCGCACCCAGAAACAGGTCGCCACGGACTTTTTCTCCGGCACCAAAGACCTACCCGTCAGCCGTTACAAGCCCGCCCTCCGGGGTGAGGTCGCGGACGATATCGTCCAGAAGCTCCTCCCCGGTACGGAGCCGCCCCCGGCCTCCAGCGCCCTCACCGCATCCTACCTCCGTGTGGAAGGCCTCTTTAATGTCAATTCCACCTCCATCCAGGCCTGGAAAGCCATTCTCGCCGGCCTCAATTCCCAGGCCATCATCACCCGCTCCGCAGACGGCAAATTGAAAATCCTTCCCGGAGCGAACATCGAGAACGTCCCCGTGGCCGCCATTCTCAGTCCGCTTGATATCGACGTGGATCAGGAAACCAGCCCCGGCCAGACCAACAGCCCCGGACAATGGGCCGGTCGCCGCGCCCTCACCGATGCCGAGCTCCAGACCTTATCGGAAGTCCTCGTCCGCGAAGTCAGGAAACGGGGGCCCTTCCTTTCCCTCGCGGATTTCGTCAACCGCCGCCCCGGTAATGACGAGAAATTCGCCAAACAAGGCGCCCTCCAGGCCGCCCTCGAGTCCACCACTCCCGCCACTCCCGGGGATCCCGAAGTCACCATCAATGCTCCCTGGGACGCTCCGCTCCGTACTGCAAACGGCAGCGCCGGAACCTTCGCCTTTGATGAAGCGGAAACAGGACCCAAATCAGCGGGCATTCCCGGTATCGTGGATCAGGCGGATCTCCTCACACCCATCGCCCCCTTCCTCTCCGTCCGCTCGGACTCGTTCATCATCCGTGCCTACGGGGATGCCCGTGACGCCGATAACAACATCGTCGCCCTCGCCTACTGTGAAGCCGTCGTCGAGCGGGATCCCGACTACCTCTCACCCGTCGATTCTTCCGAAGTTCTTCCGGAAAACCTCACCAGCCCCACCAACCGGAAATTCGGCCGAAAATACCGTATCCGTTCTTTTCGATGGTTGAACCCGGAGGAAATCTGATATCCCACTTCCCACCATGCGCTTTCTTTTCATTATCCTCCTCGCCGCCCTCCCCGCTGCCGCCCAACAAGGAGGGGCGGATCCGAAAAAAACAACCATCCGTTTCGCCGCCCAGGTTCTCCCGCCGGGCATCACCGAGATCGAGATGGCTACCCCGGAAACACGCACCGAGAAATTCACCCTCCCCCTTCACAACCTGACCGATCCGCTCAACCCGCCCGCCCGCGCCTTCGTGCTCAAAGAGGCGGGTACCGAGCAATCCCTCGCCACCATCACCCTCCCTCCCGCCGGTCAGAAATTCGTAATCCTCCTCGTCATCGGTGAAAAGCCCGGCTTCACCCCCGTCATCATCCCTGTGGACAGTGGCAAGTTCAAAGCTGACCAGGTTTACGCCTTCAATTCCTCCAAGAAAACCATCCTCGGAAAGGCCGGTGGCACCAAATTCGCCATCCCACCCGCCACCGGAACAATCATCAAGCCCTCCGGCGCGGTCGATGGCCGTTATTACGACATCGCCCTCGCCCAGCGCGACGACACCGGAGACCGTCTGGTTTCAACCAACCGCTGGCCCGTCGCGGAAACCAGCCGCTCCTATCTCTTTTTCTACACCGACCCCACCACCCCCATCGTCCGCTTCCGCGCCTTCTCCGAACACGTCCCCACACAATAGTTGAAGCAGGCATCGAAACCCTAAGTCCAGGTGGCAGCGGATTTCGCTCCCCAAGGAACTGCTCATCATTTATTTCCGATGCAACCCTTGGAGTCTCAAACCGACGGCCCAATACGGAGAAGTGCGCATCTTGCCGCTAGCAAAGAATCGGGCACGCTTAACCAGTCCCCCCCTTAGGAACGGCGCAGGAATAACTTTGGTCGTTTTCCGAATGCCTGAAAAAGTCGAAGACCGGTGACTGTCGGCAGCTTGTGCCACTACCTTCCTGAGATTTGAAACTCGAAACCTGTCCGAACTGTCTCCCCTGATTGTTGCGCCGTTCCTTAGCTCCCTGCCAGCTTCGCCTTGAGCCTCTCCACAATCTTCGGGTTTTCCTTTGCTAGGTCGTTTTTCTCAAGAGGGTCGTTTTTCAGATCGTAAAGCACGGTTCGGGGAGGGACTCCGGCGAAGGGGCGGTCGGGTTTGACCGGGCCGGGGACGATGAGTTTCCACCAGCCCTCGACGACTACGTCGGCAATCATGCTCTTCTTCGGATCGGCAAGATCGGCGATGTCGTGGGTGTATGCCTCCACGAAAACGGTGTCACGGGCTTTCATCGTATCGCGATCCATCAGGTTCAGGCCGGGGAGGTCGCCGGGATTTTTTGCGCCGGTGATGTCGAGGATGGTTGGGGCGAAGTCGATGATGTGGGCGAGGGTTTCGCCATCGCGCTGCGGCTGCACTTTTCCAGGCCAGCGGACGAACATGGGGGTGCGGATTCCCGCCTCGTAGGGGGAGAGTTTCGCGCGGTCTCCGTCGTGGGCGTATTCCCCGTCCCAGCCGTTGTCGGCGAGATAGAGCATGACGGTGTTTTCCTTGAGGCCGTTTTTCTCAAGATAGTCGTCGAGTTCGGCGCAGGTGTTGTCGAACCATTCGACCATGGCGTAGTATTTCTCGGCGGCTTCGGTCGGTCCCTTGCCTTTGTATTTTTCGAAAATTTCCGCTGGAGGATTGTGCGGGGTGTGCGGGAGGAAAGGGGCGTGCCAGATGAAGAAGGGCTTCTCTTCGGCTTGGGCGGTTTCGATGAAAGCATAGATCGGCTTCATGCCTTTCCGGCCGATCTCGAGACCCGCATCCCCGTGGCGGCCTGCGGTGCCCGTCATGCCATGGGTGAAGCCGACGTCCTTGTAGGTGACGTTCCAGATTTTCCCTGTTTGGAAAGTCAGGTAGCCGGCCTCGGTGACGGCCTTGGGGAGGGTGAGGGAGTTGCCGAGGAGCTGGTTCTTCAATGCTTCGCGCTGGCCAGGCTTCGAGCGGTTGCCGGAAAGGTCGTTTCCGGTGATCCCGTTCGCACTCGGCATTTTTCCTGTGAGGAGGCAAGCGAGGGAAGGAGAGCAGACAGGCATCACGTAGCCCTGGTATAGAGCAGACTCTCCGCCGCCATCTTGTCCAGGTGAGGGGTCTTGATCCGCCCGTGCCCCATGAAGCCGTAGTCGGTAAATCCCTGGTCGTCCGAAATGATCAGAATGACGTTGGGTTTGGCCGGCTCCGCAGCGTTTGAGAACAGGGTGCAGAGGAGAAGGGGGATGAGTGGCAGGGTATTGAAAAGGCTCATGGCAGGTATGATTACCTTACCGATATAACTGGGTAAATCTTTCTTTTTTATGGAAAATCTTCTGTTTGGGGAGGGCGTGCCCTTATGCGGCACCCCTTGAGCCGTCTGCCGGACGGAATTCGGGATGCACGAAATTTAGTTGTGTCTCGTGCGAAAGATTCGCTTTATGGTCGTGGTATCCAATCCGGAGTTTTATGAGATTTTGCCTCGCACTTCTTATCCCTACTTCCCTCGCCGCCAGTCCGTTCCGCGAGGGTTTGGAAGATTTTGTTGAATTCCATTGCTACGACTGCCACGGGGACGGGGCAAACAAGGGCGGGTTCGATATCGAGAAGCTGAGTGCGGATCTGAATGACGAGGCGGCTTTTGCAAAGTGGGAGCGGGTTTATGACCGGGTGCTTGCCGGGGAGATGCCGCCGAAGAAGAAAGACTGGCCCGCTGCGGAGGAGTTGGCGGCATTTAAGGAAACGCTGGAACCTGTGCTGACGGAGATACATGCGGTGCACAAAGGGACGGTGCTGCGGAGGCTGAACAGGATTGAATACCAAAACACTCTCAACGATATTTTTGGAACCGATCTACCGCTGGTGGAGCTCTTGCCGGATGATGGGAGGTCGGGGGAATTCGATACGGTGGGGGAGGCGCTGGGGATTTCCATGGTGCAGATGGAGCGTTATCTTGAGGCCATGGGGACGGTGATTGATGCTGCGACGGCGAAAACCGCTTCCCGCCCGGAGCCGGTCGTGCTCAATCCGCGCTACGATACCCACCCGGAGGCGCAAAAAACCTTCATCGGCAAAGTCTGGGGCTACACCGAGGACAAGGCGGTCGTCTTCTTCAAACAGTCGGGCTATCCCAGCGGCCAGCTACGTGGGAGTGATGTCAACGAGACCGGGCGGTACCGGATCAAGGTCACCGGCTACAACTACCAGAGCGAAAAGCCGGTGACGTTTTCGATTGGTGGAGGCTCATGGGAGAAAGGAACGGACAAGCCCCTTTATGCCTTCCGCACGTTTCCCATGGGCGGTCCCTCGACGGTGGAGATCGAGACAACGATCAAAAAGGGTTACATGGTTGTGATCGAGCCCTGGGGCATCAGCGACAAGGACGGCGAATTGCGCAAAGTGACCGCGAAGAACTACAAGGGGCCGGGGGTCGCCATCCTCGATGTGAAGGTGGAAGGCCCCCTGCTCGACGAGTGGCTCAGCTCCGGACACCAGCTTCTCTTCGAGGGATTGGGGCGCGAGGAGATCGAGCCGGGGAATCCGAGAGATAAGACGAAGCCTTGGTACAAGCCGAAGTTTGCCATCACGGATCCGTCCGCCGATGTGACGCCGGCGTTGAAAAGACTTGCTACCGCCGCGTTCCGCCGACCGGTGGGTGACTCCGAACTTACGCCGTATGTCGATCTTTTCAAAGCGGAGCTTGATGGCGGGGATACATACACGGAAGCCCTACGCACGGCAGCCATCGCCATCTTCACCTCGCCTGACTTCCTATTCCTCCGGGAGAGGCCGGGTAAGCTGGATGACTACGCTATCGCCAGCCGTCTCTCGTATTTCCTCACCCGCACCAGCCCGGATGGCGAGCTTTTGGCCCTCGCCGGAGCCGGAAAACTCGCTACGCAAACCCGCAGCCAGGCGGAGCGGCTGCTGGCGGATCCTCGCTTCGAGCGTTTCATCACGGATTTTACCGACTCGTGGCTGAACCTGCGCGATATCGATGCCACCGCTCCGGACGACAGGCTCTACTTCGAATACGACGCGTTTCTGCAGAAATCCATCGTTGATGAGACGCGCTCTTACTTCCGCCACCTGGTCACTGCGAACCTCCCCGTCCGCAATATCGTGAAATCCGATTTCGCCTTCCTGAACAGCCGCCTCGCCGAGCACTATGGGATCGAAGGGGTGGAGGGTCCGGAAATCCGCGAGATAAAGCTGGCGGAAAATTCTGTACGCGGGGGTTTCCTCAGCCAGGCCAGCGTTCTGAAAGTTTCCGCAAACGGCACCAACACCTCGCCCGTGACACGCGGTGTCTGGGTGCTGGAGCACATCCTCGGCCAGCCTTCCCCTCCGCCGCCGGCAGGCACGCCGGGCATCGAGCCGGACATCCGTGGCGCGACCACCCTCCGCGACCTGCTTGCGAAACACCGCGACTCCACCACCTGCAACTCCTGCCACAGCAAGATCGACCCGCCGGGATTCGCCCTGGAGAGCTTCGATCCCGTAGGAGCCTACCGGGAAAATTTCCGCGTCCGTGGCGGTGGGAAACAAGTCAAGGTGCAGCACATGGGACGCTGGTACAACACTTACACCGGCGCTCCTGTCGATGCCAGCGGCGAGATCGCGGACGGACGGAAGTTCGATGGCTTCCTCCAGTTCCGCGACCTGCTTGCCGAAGATGACGACGCCCTCGCCCGCAGCCTTGTCGCCAAGCTCCTCACCTTCTCCACCGGCCGGGAAATGGGCTTTTCCGACAGGCCGGAGATCGAGCGCATCGTCGCTGCTTCCAAACCCGGCGGGCATCGCATTCGTGATCTCATCCTTCTCGTGGTAGAGTCCCCCGTTTTCCTGACAAAATGAACAACCCGCATTTCTCCCACCTCCCCGCCATGGACCGGCGCCGTTTCCTGAAGGGTCTTGGCACCGCAGTCTCGCTGCCTTTCATGGACGCGATGATCCCTGCGTTTGCCAGACAACCGGAAAAAACCCCACCGCAGCGCTTCGTCGCGATCTGCGCCTCCCTCGGATTCCACGGTCCCCACCTCTTCCCGGAGAAACCCGGGCGCGACTACGAGCTTACGCCCTACCTCTCCCTACTGAAAGAACATCGCAACGATTTCACAATTTTTTCCGGCCTCTCCCACCAGGAGCAGCAAGGTAGCGACGGCCATGCCTCGGAGATGACCTGGCTCACCGGAGCCGTCCGCCCCGGCCTCGCCGGATTCCGGAACTCCATATCCCTGGACCAGCTCATCGCCAACAAAATCGGCCTCGAAACCCGCTACCCTTACCTCGCCCTCAGTAGCGGTGGACACTCGATCTCCTGGCTCGCCAGCGGCGTGTCCATCCCCCCGCAGAACTCCCCGTCAAAGATCTTCAAAGCCCTCTTCATCGACGGTACCGCGAAGGAGATTGAGCACGAGATGAAAGAGATCAAGCGCGGGCGAAGCATCCTCGACACCGTCCTCGGCAAAGCGAAGCGGCTTGGCACCGATCTTGGCGAGCGCGACCGTGAAAAGCTGGACGAATACCTCACGTCCGTCCGCGAGTTGGAGACCCGCCTCCAGCAATCGGAAGGCTGGGTCAGGAAACCCAAGCCGAAGATCGACGCGAAAACGCCCACCGACATCGAGGACAGGAACGATACCATTGCCAGGCAAACGCTGATGTACGACATGATGGCGCTAGCCATCCAGTGCGATTCCACCCGTACGCTGACCTTCCAGCTATCCGCGCTGAGCTCCGTCCCATCAAACCTGCCCGGAGTGAATTCGGGCTGGCACGGACTTTCCCACCACGGAAAGGACGAAAATAAGATCAGTGAGCTTAAAATCGTGGAAGAAGCAGAGTTCATCGCATTCAACGGATTTCTAGCGAGGCTCAAATCCGTCAAGGAAAGCGGGCGCAACCTTCTCGACAGCACCTCAATCATCTTCGGCTCGAACCTCGGCAACGCCTCCGCGCACGACTGGCGCAACCTGCCGGTCATCGTGGCCGGCGGTGGTTTCAAGCACGGTGCTTATGTGGCTCACGATTCGGAGGATAACACGCCGCTCTCCAACCTTTTCATCCCCATCGCCCAGCGCATGGGAGTGGAGATCGACAGTTTCGCAACCAGCACCAGGCCACACATCGACGGGCTGGAAGGCTGAGGAGGACTTCAAACCACGGGACGTACCGCCCCGTGCAATGGACGCTCGGCAGTGAATGGAAATTGCAGTTGACATTGGCACGGCCTGCGGTAATAAAGCGCACCGCTGGAGCACGGCACCAGCTATCTGAAATCCAACTCAGCTCAATATAAAGATGAAAAAATACAGACTCTTCCTTTCAGCCACGCTCCTTGCGTCCGCAGCTCTCAGCCAATCCGCCGCCGCAGTTGTCCTTGCCGCCTACAATGCGGGGCCGCTCGGCACGGCCAACGCTGCCAGCTACCAAGCCTCGACCAAGGACGACAACGTGACAGCCTCCTCCATAGCTGCCAGCAGCTTAGGAAACTTTACCTTTACCTCGGTCGACTTGGCTGCCTTTTACCCCAGCACTGGAAATGTATTCCAAGCTGCCAATATCACCGAGACGGCAGCCCGTGCACCAGGGTCTGCTCCTGCAGACAACTCGTTTTTCTCCTTCACCGTTGACGCGAACGACACCTTCCAGATGTCGATCCAGAGCATCGACTTCCTTGCTGCCCGTGGCGGATCCAGCACTGACCGCGGCTATGACATCAGGAGTAGTTTGGACGGATACTTGAATACAATTTCCTCCGCTGACATCGGCCCGCAGCGGACATTCACCAATGGGGCTGTTTCGGTGCCACTCGGAGCCTCGTTCGCGAACCTTACGGATCCGGTGACATTCAGATTCTACGTATATGCTACCAGTGGCACGAGCAACATTGAATTCGACAACATCACCCTGAATGGAGCGATCGCACCTGTGCCGGAAGCATCTTCCGCCCTTCTTTGTATGGGAGGTCTTGGATTTCTCGCCCTCCGCCGCAGGCGCGCGTAGTCGGAATTGATTTTCTCCGGAAGCCACCACCCATCAGCGGGTGGTGGTTTTTTTGTTGGGAAAGGTGTGGAATTGCATCTTGGAAAGATCGATCCCAATGCCAAAGGTCGTTCCCTTCGGCTCCTGGCATTTGAATCCCAAGGAAGAACGCCTCAACGACCGAATTCATCGCGGCTCAGGACGCCGTCTCCGTTTTTGTCGAACCTGGGGAAGCGTGCTTTCGCTTCCGTCACATCATCCTGGTACATCAGGAACTCCTCAAACGTGAGTCTGCCGTCCTTGTCCGCGTCGCGCCGGTTGAAGAGTGCAGTGCGATCCGCTTTCGCTTTTTCAGGAGCTTCCTGCCCCTCAGGCCGCAACTGCGGTTTCGGCTCCGGATAGGATTTCAGAATTTCCAGGAGTTCGGAGACCGTCTCCGGGTTTGTGGCGGCGATGTTTTTGGTCTCGAGCGGATCTTTCTTGTAGTCGTAGAGTTCGAGTTCCGCGGTTTCCGAGGGGGCGCCCGGCACCTTCCACTCGACCAGCCGGTATCGTTCCGTGCGGATGGCACGGCCGAGCTTGTCGCGGCGGGGGTAAACATGGATGATGTGGTTTCTCACGGAGGCGGTGGGATCGGCGAGGGTTGCGCTGAGGCTTATGCCGTCGGAGCCACCTGGGGCTTGCAGACCCGCCATTGCGCAGAGGGTGGGGAAGAGATCGACGGTTTCGACAAAGGAATCCGACTTCGCGCCGGAGCCGGGTTTCGCGCCCGGTTTGGAAATGAGGAGGGGGATGCGGGCGGCTTGCTCGTAGTTCGTGTGCTTGCACCACATGCCGTGGTCGCCGAGGTGCCAGCCATGGTCGCCCCAGAGGACGACGATCGTGTTTTCCGCAAGGCTGCTTTCTTCCAACGCATCAAGCACCCGCCCTATCTGGGCATCGGCGTAGCTTGTGGCTGCGTAGTAGCCGTGGATGAGTTTGCACTGGAGATCCTGCGGAAGGACTTTATCGGGTGGGATGTCCGCGTATTGGTGCAGCTCTCCGCCGAACTGCGGGGCGTAGGAAGGGGCGTCCGTGGGCACTTTGGTGACCTCCGGCATGGGCAGCGTTTCCGCATCGTAGAGATTCCAGTATTTCTCCGGCGCGACGAAGGGCAAATGCGGCTTGATGAAACCGACCGCGAGGAAAAAAGGTTTCCCGTCGCTAGCTTTCAGGCGCCTGATGGCTTCGTCCGCGATTTTCCCGTCGGCATAGAAATCGTCGGGGACATCCGCTGACTCGGTCGAGGAGCCGATCTTGCTACCTTTCTTTGGCATGTTTTCTTTCAGGGCGTAATGGGTCGCGCGCGGCCTCCAGGGCTTCTCCGACCATGAGGCGGCATCCTCGTGGTTGCCACGGCCGGTGTGGAGGATTTTTTCCGAGGGCGACCGTGTGGTAGCCGTTGTTGCGGAAAGTCTGTGGGAGTGTGACCGCATCGGGAACGGCGAGCCGGAAGTTCGTGCCGAGATCATAGATGCCGATGGTGTCCGGCCGCAGTCCGGTCAGGAGCGAGTTGCGGGATGGTGCGCAGACGGCCTGGTTGCAGTAGGCGTTTTCAAACAACGTGCTTCGCTCCGCGAGGCGGTCGATGTTCGGTGTCTTCGCGGTCTTGTCCCCGTAGCAACCAAGCGTGGGCTTGAGATCGTCCACGCAGATGAACAGGACGTTGGGCTTTTCCGGAGCGGCGTTTGTGAAGGAGAACGCGGCGAGGAAAAGGAGGGTGACTGAAATTTTCATGCTTTGATAATATCTGGTAAGGTATGTGACCGAGCGACTTCGACAAGGGAAATATATGGTATCATTTTCCTGGTTTCAACAAAACCGCATCAAACGGAGCAGGCTTAGTCGAAAGGGCCGAATTCGGCGAAACTGAAGACGGAGAATCCGTTTTGTTTCGGGTCGGGGAAAAGCAGTAGGAAATCCCTGGAATCCGGGCTGTGCTGGATGTAGCGGTCATAGCAGGCGACCGGTTCCCCGGAACTGCCGGTATAGCCGAGGAGCATGCGGAACATGCCGTTATTTTGTGGAGCGGCTTTCAGGGTCGTCCGCTTGCCGGAGCCGACGGAACGGACTTTTGCCCCTAGCTTCACGACCGCCTCAAGCGGGCTATAGTTCACGACAAGGGTGGAACCATTGGACGCAGAGGAAAAGTATTAGAGCGATTCGGTTCATCATTGGTCGGTTTTTTTCAGATTTCATTCTGGTGGAGCTAGTGCTAGGCGCCTCTTAAAAAGATCGATGTTTTCACATTTTGGGCTGGACCTTTTTCGTGTATTTCTACAATGCGAGAGGTGCCTGCTAAAAAATACCGCATCAAGCTGGCTTCCGACGAGCGCTCCGCCTTGGAAGATATCCGTGACCGTGGCCTCCACAAGTCCGCCAAGTTCAAACGCGCCCTTGCCCTCCTTCTCTGTAACGAGGGGCCGGGCCGAACCGGCCATGACCGATGCCGGGATCACCTCGGCCACCGGATCGGCCCCGCCACCCTCGCCCGCCTCCGCAAGCGTTGCTGCGAGGTCGGTCCCCTCGAAGCCCTCGAACGCATACCCCGCGAAACCGGCCCCCGCCAGATCAAGGTAACCGGGGAGGTCGAGGCCCACATCACTTGTCTGGCTTGCAGCGATCCTCCCGAAGGACAGGCCCGCTGGACGCTCGGTCTCATCGCCGGAAAGCTCGTCGAGTTGGAAGTCATCGCGAGCATCTCGCGGACTTCGGTGCGACGGGTTTTAAAAAAAGCAAACTCAAGCCCTGGCGCAAGAAAGGCTGGTGCGTCCCGCCCAAGCAGGACGCGGCCTTCGTAGCCGCCATGGAGGATGTGCTGGAGGTTTACCAGCGCCAGCCCGACCCGGCCCGACCGCTTGTCTGCCTCGACGAGTTCGCCAAGCAGCTCCTCTCCGAATGCCGGGTTCCGCTGCCTGCCAGGCCGGGCAGCGTTGCCAAATACGATTCGGAGTACGTGAGGGAGGGCAGCGTGACGGGCTTCATGCTGGCCATGCCGCACCTCGGAAAAAGGGATGTCTTCATTTCCCAACCGGGGCGGAGGACGGCGGTGGATTTCGCGCTCTGTCTGGAGCATCTGGCCGGGCTTTTCCCTGCGGCGGAGAAGATCGTGGTGGTCATGGACAATCTCAACACGCACGGGGCGGCGTCGCTCTACAAGGCGTTCGCACCTGACAAGGCGAGGGGGCTTTGCGAGCGGTTCGAGTTCCACCACACGCCCGCCCACGGGAGCTGGCTGAACATGGCCGAGATCGAGATCGGACTGCTGACGAGGGCTTGCCTGGATCGCAGGATAGCGACTCCCGGGCGGATGGTAAGCGAGGTGATGGCGTATCTTGCCAGGACAAACGAGAATCCGGTTCCGATCAAATGGCAGTTCAGGAACGAGGATGCGCGCATCAAGCTGCACTCGATCTATCCGTCAGTTTAAGAGGTTTGCAGCACTAGGTTGTTTTTCTCAAGAGGGTCGTTTTTAAGATCATAAAGCACGGTTCGGGGAGGGACTCCGGCGAAGGGGCGGTCGGGTTTGACCTGGCCCGGGACGATGAGTTTCCATCAGCCTTCGATGACCACGTCGGAAATCAGGCTTTTCGAGGGGTCTTCGAGATCGGCGATGTCGTGGGTGTAGGCTTCCACGAAAACGGTGTTGCGGGCTTTCATGGCATCGCGATCCGTGAGGTTCAGGCCGGGGAGGTCGCCGGGATTTTTTGCGCCGGTGATGCCGAGGATGGTGGGTGCGAAGTCGATGATGTGGGCGAGGGTTTCGTCATCACGCTGCGGTTCCACTTTTCCAGGCCAGCGGACGAACATGGGGGTGCGGATGCCGTTTTCGTAGGGCGAGAGTTTGGCGCGGTTGCCGTCGTGGGCGTGTTCCCCGTCCCAGCCGTTGTCTGCGAGGTAGAGGATGACGGTGTTTTCCCTGAGGCCGTTTTTCTCCAGGTAGCCGTCGAGTTCGCCGCAGGTGTTGTCGAACCACTCGACCATCGCAAAGTATTTCTCGGCGGCTTTGGTAGGGCCCTTGCCTTTGTATTTCTCAAAAATTTCGGCAGGCGGATTGTGCGGGGTGTGGGGGAGGAAAGGGGCGTGCCAGATAAAGAAGGGCTTCTCTTCTGCCTGGGCGGTTTCGATGAAATCATAGACGGGCTGCATGCCTTTCCGGCCTATGTCCAGACCGGCGTCCCCGTGGCGGCCAGCGGTGCCCGTCATGCCATGGGTGAAGCCGACGTCCCCATAGGTGACGTTCCAGATTTTTCCGGTTTGGAAGGTCAGGTAGCCTGCCCCGGTAACGGCTTTGGGGAGCATAAGGGAATTGCCGAGGAGCTGGTTCTTGAGGGCATCGCGCTGGCCGGGTTTGGAGCGGTTGCCGGAGAGGTCGTTCCCGGTGATGCCATGCTCGCTCGGCATTTTTCCTGTGAGCAGGCAGGCAAGGGAAGGGGAGCAGACGGGCATCACGTAGCCACGGGTGTAGAGCAGGCTCTCCGCCGCCATCCTGTCGAGATGGGGGGTATTGATGCGCTCATGTCCCATGAATCCGTAGTCGGCGAATCCCTGGTCGTCCGAGATGATGAGGATGACGTTTGGCTTGGCCGACCCCGCAGCGTTTAAAAACAGGGAGCAGAGGAGTAAGGGGATGAGAGGGAGGTTTTTTGAAATGCTCATGGGAGGTGGGGGTAGCTTACCGGGAAAATCGGGAAAATCGTTCTTTTTCGGGGCGTTACTATTTCCCCGCCCCCTTCCGGCTATTTCGTGGAGTCCTTCCAGAGGCCGGCGTCCTCACGCTTCGCCTTGCTTTCCAGGGCGTGGAGCTTGCGGATGAAACGCTTGGGATCAGTCCTCTCCGGCCAGGCGGCGGGCATGCCGTAGGCGCGGGCGAGACCTGCGGTGACGAGGGCTTCATCAAGCCGCTCTCCATCCGAGTTTACGATGATTGCATAGTAGCGGTTTTTCTTGGATTGGCCCCCCGCTTTCTGTTTCTGCGTATGCACGGTGAAAGGTCTGCGGAGAAACTTTTTCGCGAATTTCTGCGCCTCCTTCCCCCATTTCACCACCTCCGGGGGCGTGATTCCGAACTCTTTCCCTTGCTCGATCAGCCGGTCCGGGTAGCGCGTATCCGTCTCCCCGCAATCGACCCCGTAGAGCCGGAAGATGTAGGTGTAACTGGTCTGCGTGCGGATGTTGAAGGAGTCGCCATCGAAATAGCTATCATCCACCAGTGAGCATTTCTCGTAGGTGATCCACTCCTTGGCGGAGAGGCGGGGGATAAGGGCGACCAGTAGGGACAAGGCCAGAAGAAGGAGCGTTCTCATGGCAGTATCCTTACCGCAGACGGCATTTGGGACAAGCCCGGTGACCTTCCCGCGAGGGGGTGACCGAAGATCGCCCCTACGTTAATCAGGTAGCCTGCTCGCCGCGGGCCATTACGACCTTGCCGGTGCGGACGGTCTCGATGATCTCGTATTGGGAGAACATGATGACGGCTGCATCGACTTTGGGGCTGTCCCCGGTGATCATGACGACCATGGAGGAGGGGGTGAGATCCACGGTTTTTCCGCTGAAATGCTCGGTGATCTGGAGGGCGGCGGAGCGGTCGTCCTTGGAGCAGAGGATCTTGATGAGGATCATCTCCTTGGTGACGGAGTTGTCGCTGGTGTGCTCGAAGCAATGGATCACATCGATCAGCTTGTTGACCTGCATGATGATCTGGTGGAGGCCGGAGGAATCCCCGGAAACGCCGATTGTCATGCGGGAAAACTGAGGGTCGCGGCCTTGGGAGACTACGAGGGAATCGATGTTGAAACCGCGCCGGGAGAAGACCTGGCAGATGCGCATGAGCACGCCCGGATCGTTGTTCACGAGGACGGAAAGCGTATGGCCGGAGCCGCCGAGGTTTGGTGCGACGGGGGTGTCTGTGGTGGTAATCATGGGAAGTAGCGCGGGGCGCTGATTGTGGATTGCTGATTGCTGATTGTGGATTGAGGATGGTGGATCGTGGATGGAAGTTCTGTGGCGTTGCGATCATCAATCCACGATCCCCCATCAAGCCCCCGGCTCTCAGGTTGAGCCTACTGGTTTTTCCATTTTGGTTTTCGGGGCTTCGGTGATCATGTCCTCGAGGGCGGCGCCTGCGGGGATCATTGGGAAGACGTTGTCGGTTTTCACACACTCTGCGTGGATGAGGATTGGGCCGTCGTTGTATTCGAGGGCTTTCTCAAGCTGCTTGGTGACGTCCGCCGGGCGTTTGATGTAAACGGAGGGGATGCCGTAGGCTGCGGCGAGTTTGCAGAAATCCGGGTTGCCGATCAAGTCCACGCCGGAGGTGCGGTCTTCGTAGAAAAGCTCCTGCCATTGGCGAACCATGCCGAGGTAGTGGTTGTTGAGGACAACGATTTTCACCGGGAGCTTGTGGATGGCTGCGGTGGCGAGTTCGAAGAGGGTCATCTGGAAACCGCCGTCGCCGGAGATGGAGATGACCGTCTTGTCCGGGCAGGCAAGCTGCGCGCCTATGGCTGCCGGGAAGCCGAAGCCCATGGTGCCCGCCCCGCCGGAGGAGAGCCAATGGAAGGATTCGTGGTTCTTGTAAAACTGCGCCGCCCACATCTGGTGCTGGCCCACATCTGTGGAGACGATGGCCTCGCCGTTGGTGAGGTTGTAGAGCTCGTCGATGACCTGCTGCATGCGGAGGCCGCCCTGCTTCTTGTAGCCGAGCGGGAATTTCTTCCGGTATGCATCCAGCTTCGCGTTCCATTCGGGATTCTTGTGCGTGGAGATCTTTGCGTTGATTTCGGTGAGGGCGGCTTTCGCATCGCCTACGATCATCACGTCCGGCTTGACCATTTTCCCTGCCTCGGCCGGGTCGATGTCGATGTGGATGATTTTCGCGTCCTTACAGAATTTCGCAGGCTGGCCGATGATGCGGTCGTCGAAGCGGGAGCCGATGTTGATGAGGAGGTCGCACTCGACCATGGCCTTGTTCGCGTATGCGGTGCCGTGCATGCCGAGCATGCCAAGGGAGAGCGGATGGTTCTCCGGGAGGACGCCTTTCCCGAGAAGCGTGGAAGTGACCGGGCAATCGAGCGTTTCCGCAAGATGCATGAGTTCCTTGTCGGCCCTGGCGATCATGCAGCCCTGGCCGGCGAGGATGACGGGGCGTTTCGCATTCGCGATGAGGGCCGCAGCTTCCTTGACGCCTTTCGCGCAGATGTCGAAATCCTTCTCCGGATTGTAGCCGGGGAGGTCGATCTCCGGATTCATGTCACCGGAGAAAGGGCCTTGGGAAATGTCTTTCGGGATATCGATCAGCACGGGGCCGGGGCGGCCTGTGGTGGCGATGTGATATGCCTCGCGGGCAACGCGCGGGAGGGCGTTGGTATCTTTAACCAGCCAGTTGTGTTTTACTACGGGTATGGTAATTCCGAAGATATCAGCTTCCTGGAAAGCATCCTTGCCCAGCATCCATGTCACGGTCTGTCCGCAGAGCACGATCATCGGGACGGAGTCCATCATCGCGGTCATGAGGCCGGTAACGGTGTTGCCGGCTCCTGGCCGGAAGTCACGAGAACCGCAGCGGGTTTGCCAGTGGCACGTGCGTAACCGTCCGCCATGTGGACGGCTCCCTGCTCGTGGCGGACGAGGATGAATTTCATCTTCGTTTTCACTGTTTCCAGGGCGTCGAAAATCGGGATCGCCGCACCGCCGGAGTAACCGAAGATGTATTCAATCCCGAGTTCGTCGAGAGTCTTGATGAGCGCCTGTGCGCCGTCGAGTTGTTGCTTGGCCATAAAAGTGGGGTTGGAGGGCGCAAAGTGGATGGTTTTCCTGAAAAGAGCAATCGAAAATCAATGAATTTCCCGTAACATGCCGAAATTTTCCGAAGATGCCTTCTGAAAATTGACGTTTTTCGAGAAAGCGGGATTTTTTCCGGCTGCGAGCAAAATGTAGCAGCGTGCTTCCAGCGACTAGCAGGGCACTGGGGAAACGTTCCCGATTTTTCGCTAGCGGCGAGTCCGCACGCTTCTCCATATTCCAGACGCCGCTTCCGGCGGAGGTGTCGGAGATACGCATGGAGTTTCCGCCTTTGATGTTTGCCTCAAGAGACAGGGAGGGGTTGTCCAGGGTTAAGATCCGTGCTGAACCAGCAGTTGAATCACAGCGCACAGCAGAGGGTTTTTTAGTTTAGGCTTGCCCCCCCAAGCGAACTCTGTGACTTTTTTTGTAAATGGCATGCTCTGGCGGTCTCGGGATGAAGTGTATCGACTCGCCCGCAGGCCTCGAAAAAACTAAATATTATGAGAATAAAAAACAAACTCAGATGGATGGCACTAGCGGTCTCGCCAGTCATGGCAACCACGGCTGGTGCGGTAATCTCGGTGAATGAAAATTTCGATTCGGCTCCGTCGAACTGGACATCGGTGAACGCGACAACGGGAACCAATAATTTCGGTTTTTCCAATACCAACACGGTTCTCGGGGCGGGGAATGCGGGTGAAGCTGGCGGAACGTTCGGCCGGATCGATGGACGGTCATATTACGCCGATACTTCCGCCGCTATCAGTTTCACCCACCTGGATATGTTCTCGGCGAGCGGCAGCTTCAGGACTTCAAATCTGGCAAACGCCAACCACGATCTCTTCGTAGGCTATTTCAACACTGCATCGACGGACTCACGGGAGCCGGCAGTCGCTCTTCGTGTAAGGGAAAATAGTGCTACTGACAACCGGGTTGATCTTATTTACGATGATGCTCCGGGTAACGACGCGAGTAGCACACTCCTGACTCTCGCCGGCGAGACTACATACGCATTTGATTTCACTTACGACCCGGCTGCGAATGGCGGCAACGGCGCGATAATAGGTAATATCAACGGGACTGGATATATTGCGAACCTCAATGGGAACCAGATGTTCAACCTTAATGCGTTCGGCCTCTTTTCCCGCAACCGAGGAACAGATAATCCGGGTAACGAGTTCGATTTGCATATCGATGGATTGACCTATTCCGCGGTTCCCGAACCATCCGCCCTCGCGCTGATCAGCCTCGCGGGCTTCGGCCTGATCCTTCGCCGCCGCCGGAACTAGGGCGCGCGGACGTAGTCTTCCCGAGATTTTTGCCGATGCCACCCCCGGATACCGGGGGTGGCATCTTCGCGGAAAATTGATGCTTTCCGAGAAAGCGGAATTCTCTGCAGTGGGCAAATATAGAGCAGCGTGCTTCCAGCCGCTGGCAGAGTAATGGCGAAACGTTCTCGATTCTTCACTAGCGGCTGGAAGGACGCTTCCCCACATTCCTGACCGCACCGTATTGCGCGGAGATTTCGGCTGGAGTGAGTGCCCGGCTCCAGACTGCGAGTTCGTCCACCAGACCGTGAAAGGACGGATCCAGGCGGAAAGGGATGCCGGAAACCTCTGTCCCGCCGACCCTTACGCCATATCCTTTGGCGATGGGCCGGGCATCGAGAAACATTGCGGTTTTTTCAAACGACCAGGTCAGGACGAGATGGTGCCACTCGCCATCGGCTATCATGCGATCCCCCCTCAGGATCAGGCTGTTGTCCCCCTGGGCAACGTGGAAGGCGGGTCTCCCGTCCGGGAGAATGCGGAGGGTGAACGATTGGCTGTTTTGTGGGACGGCCCACAGGGTTTCCGGTTCGGAGAGGTCGTTTTCGCGCCGTATCCATAGGGAGAGCGAGCCTTCGCGGGTGGAGAGTGCGGGTTGTGCGGTGAAGTCCGGGACTTCCTCTCCCTGCAAGTCCAGGCAGGTGTTTCCGTCACCGAAGCCATAGGTCAGGCCTTGTGCGGGAATAATGGTTCCACCGTCTTCGTCCTCGGAAAATCTCCAGCAGGCCGGGGAAGGGCACCCGCGTTCTTGCCGTCTGCCCGATGACAGGCCATGGTTTCAACAAAGAGGGGAATTCCTGAATCATGGCGAAGAGCAAAATCCATCTGGTCATGGCCGACGATCACGCGATCGTCCTCATGGGCTTGGAAACCGTGCTGACGATGGAGCCGGATATCGTGATCGATGCCACTGCGGAGAACGGCGAAGAAGCGGTTGTTCTCTACCGGAAGCATAGACCGGACGTGCTCCTGATGAACCTGCGGATGCCCGGCACGGACGGGGTTTATGCCGCTACGGAGATCCGCAGAGAGTTTCCGGCCGCGCGAATCCTTTTCCTGACATCCTACGATACCCAGGAGGAAATCCACCGGGCGATGAAGGCGGGTGCCGCCGGATACCTTCTGAAACACAGCAAGCGGAAGGAACTCGTCACGGCCATCCGGGAAGTCGCAGCGGGCGGGCAATGGCTACCCTCGCGCATCCGCCAGCAGGTGGAGGAAAGGGGCGAAGCCCCCGAACTATCGGAACGGCAACGCGAAGTTCTCGCGCTCGTCGCGAGAGGCCTTTCCAACAAGGAAATCGCCAAGCTGCTCGGATTTTCCGAGAGCGGCGCGAAACAGCATCTCAGGCAGATTTTCGTGAAACTCGGTGTTGCCGATAGGGCGGAGGCGGTTGCTGCAGGGATACAGAGGGGAATCATTGGGAACGAGTAGATCGCGTCTACATTAGCATGGTGGCTCCAGGAGCGGGGCGGGTCAGGAAAATCTCCGGTGCCAAACCCGTTTCGGCACGATAGCCTGTGTGGAGTTTTTCGGCGATGGCAGGCGCGGCACTACGCTGGCAAAGGGTGACGGTGGATCCTCCGAAGCCTCCTCCGGTCATGCGGCTACCGTAGATGCCTCCAGTTGCTCCGATGGAGTCCGAGATTTCGACGAGAAGATCGAGTTCCTTGCAAGAGACCTGGAAGTCATCGCGCAGGGAGCGGTGGCTTGCCGACATGAGTCTTCCGACTTCCTCGTAGCCTTCGTTTTCAAATGCGGTGGCTGCGGCGATGGTTCGGGAAATTTCGCTGACTACGTGTCGTGCACGGCGGTTGACGGGCTCGCCGAGTTTTTCCCATGCCTCCGTGACCTGATCCTCGCCGACATCCCGCCATGAACCCGCACCGAGCGTGGCGAGGGCTTGCTCCGTCTGTCCGCGGCGTTCTGCGTAGGCTCCGTCGGTGAGCTGGTGGCTGACCCCCGTGTTGGAAATGAGGATGGCGAGTTCCGGGTCGGAAAACGGGATGAGCCGGGTGGCCTGGCTCCGGCAATCGATCAGGACAAGCCGGTCGCGTTTTCCGTATGCGGAGGCGAACTGATCCATGATGCCGCACGGGCAACCTGCAAAATCCGTCTCCGCTTTCTGGCATAGCAAAGCTTTTTCGCTGGTAGGCAGCACCGATCCTGAAACTCCTTCCAGCAGGGTGGCGAAGGCCAGCTCAAGTGCGGCGGAGGAGGAAAGGCCGGCTCCGGCAGGCACGGAGGAAACGATACTCGCTTGGAAACCCGGGAGAGAAATTCCTTTTTCCTGAAAGCCATGGATCACTCCCCTCAGGTAGTTCGCCCAGTCGGGAGTGCCTTGAGTTTGCGGCGTGTTTGCGGAAAGCACGGCCGTTTCCTGGCCATCGGAAATCACGGTGATTTCTTGACCGGCAACGGGTGCTGCGGCGATCACGACATAGCGCTCGATGGCCAGCGGGAGCACCAGCCCGTCGCAGTAATCGATGTGCTCACCGATGAGGTTGACTCTGCCCGGAGCGACGGCGAACAGACTGGGATTTGTGCCGAACTGGGTTTGAAAAGCGGTGGAAGCCTGTTCCTTCAGTTCGTCCAATGATGGGTTCGGGTCGATGTATTTCATGGAAAGGAGTATTTAGCGGCGGTTTTCGATTCGGTATTGGCGGGGTGTCTGGCCGTAGGTTTCTTTGAAAAGGGTGACCATGGAGCTTGCGGAACGGAAGCCGGAGCGTTGGGCGATTTCGTTCAGGGAAAGGTCTCCCGAGCGCAGCATCCGGGTGGCGAGGTCGAAGTGCGCCTTGCGGATCTGCTCATGGAGACTGAGGCCGACTTTCCGGGAGAATCGCGATTCGAGGGTACGCCGGGAAACTCCCGTGGCGGCCACCACATCACCGACCATGATAGGGCGTTCGGCGTTTGCGCGGATGAAACGCAGGGCGGTTATCAGATGCGGATCGGTGTAGGCGTATCCTGCGGTCGAGCCCCGCTCCACAATCTCCAGTGGTTTCACTTTGAGGTTCCGGTCAGAGTCGGTTTTCCGCTTCAGCAAGTCATCGAGCAAACGCGCTGCCTCGAATCCGCGCCGCTCCATATCCACATCGATGCTGGAGAGGGTCGGCGAGCAGAGATCGCAGAGTTGCTCGTAGTTTCCCACGCCGAGGATCGCGACGTCCTCGGGGACTTTCAGTCCGTTTTCCCAGCAGATCTCGATCGCGGCGGAGGCTACCCGGTCGGTGATTCCGAACAGGGCGAGCGGTTTCGGGAGTGCGGCCAGTTGTTCCGCCAACCCGCAATCCTCGCCCACCTCAAGGGTGAGGTTTTCCACAGGCAGCCCTTCGGAGGCAAGCCGTTCCGAAAAACCCTCCGCCCTCATCCGGAAGCCGCCCGTGTGGGTGGTGAGGCGGAGGCTGGCGAAGTTTCGGAAGCCGTTCAGAAGGAAATGCTCGGCGGCCATCCTTCCTATCGCGGTTTCGTCCGAGGTGACGCTGGCCAGCCATGGCGCGTCCTGGCGGGAGGTGACATTGATGACGGGCACATCGCGGTTGCGGGCGGCTTCGAGAAACGCCTCGTCGCGGATCGTTGAGATCAGCCCGTCTCCCTCCCAGCCTGCGAGTAGCTGGAGAAGCTCGTCACGCTCGCGATCGAAAAACGAGATCCGCCAGTCTGTTTTCTGCTGCGAGTAGCGGCTGATGCCGGTCAGCAGTTTTTCCCCGTAGCCGCTCAGCGATTCGATCATCAGCCCGATCCTCCGGAGAGGCGGGGAGTTCTTTTCGATTTTATCGGGTGCCATTTTGCGTAATGGAGCGGATGAGTTGCGCAATTCGGTGAAAATTTGAAACTTTATTCTGATTTTGCGCAAGGAAAGGTTTGCAACGATTTGCTCCTGATTGGTAACTTCGCGCCCCGCCCGCCGGGATGCCGGCCTGGAACTCCAACTGTCATGCACACCGCCGACTGGTTCATTCTCATCACCTATCTCGCTGGAACCGTAGCGGTCGGGATCTGGCTTGGGCGGATGGTGAAAAGCTCGAGCGACCTTTTTTCGGCAGGTGGGAAATCGCCATGGTGGGCGAGCGGACTGAGCGCGTTCATGACCATGTTCTCCGCGAACACCTTCGTCGTGTGGGGCAGCATCGCCTTCGATCTGGGTCTGGTGGCGGTGGTGATCAATCTGATGTACGGCGTGGCAGCGCTGCTGGCCGGATACTTCGTGGCCGGGCGCTGGAAGGCACTGGGCGTGGCCACTCCAGCGGAATATGTCCGGCTCCGATTTGGCACAGGCGTCCTGCACTTTTATACATGGTCGATGCTCGTGCTGCGCGTGGTCGGTACGGCCGGAGCTCTCTATGCCCTTTCGAAAATCCTTGTCGCACTGATGCCGCTGGAGGAGGGGAATCCGCTGCGTGATGCGGCTACGGGCAATCTCTCGCTGGAGGCGGCGATCCTTATTTTCGGAGGAATCGTGATCCTCTACACGATGATCGGCGGGCTTTGGGCGGTGCTGATGACCGATGTCCTCCAGTTCATCATTCTGAATCTTGCGGTGCTGTTCGTCATTCCGCTGGCGTTGGCGAAAGTTGGCGGGCTGGGGACGTTCGTGGAAATGGCTCCCGACGAGTTTTTCACCGCTACGGGAGGAAACTACACCTGGTTTTTCCTGGCTGGCTGGTGCGCGATCCATTTTTTCATGATCGGGGCGGATTGGGCTTTCGCGCAGCGCTTTCTCTGTGTGCCGAGCCGGAAGGACGCGCGGAAGAGTACCTATCTCTTCGGGATTCTGTATCTGGTCAGCCCGCTGCTCTGGCTGCTTCCGCCGATGATCCACCGCGTCGCCGATCCCACCGCGGATCCGGAGCAAGCTTACATTCTCTCCTGCAAGTCCGTGCTGCCGATCGGGATGCTGGGTCTGATGGTGGCGGCGATGTTTTCCGCCACGGCGAGTATGGTCAGCTCCCAGCTCAATGTGTTTTCCGGAGTGCTCACCCATGATCTCTACCGGCCTTTGGCGAAGAGCGCGAGTGCGGCGCATCTTGTGAAAGTGGGGCGATTTTTTACAATGTTCATCGGAGCGATCCTGATCGGGATCGCGCTTCAGATCGGGAATTGGGGAGGAGTGAAGGATGTCATCATCGGGGTGACGGAGCTGATGGTGGTGGCACTCTTCGCGCCATCGGTCTGGGGATTGTTCAGCCGCAGCCTGCGTGGGTCGGCGGTTTGGATCGTGGGGCTTACGGGATTTGGAGTGGGGGCTTTGGTTCGGTTCGGATTCGGGGAAAACGGTTTTTTGAGCGGGATCGATTTCCTCGCGGATCTCAATGCCTGGTTGCAAACGCATGCCAGCACGGTGAAGACATTTACCGGTGTGGTGCTGCCGGTGGTTTTGCTGGCCGCCGTGCAAATGTTCCAGCGAGGCATCGCCCCCGGCGTCCTGAAACTCGATCAGCTCGGCGCGATCCAGACGGAGCGGGAAAAGGCTCCTCCGGCCAGCGCGGGTTCGCTGCCCGCCCGCATTGTCGGGATCGGCCTGCTGTTCTGCGCCGCGCTGCATGCCCCGCTTATTTTCATCAATCCGGACGACCGGATCGCTCTCCTTGCGTTCGTGGGAGTCGTCGCCGCATTGGGTGGCGGGATTCTCCTTATGGCGCGGAACATCGCTGAAACCGGTGACCCGGAAAACCACCCGACATCCTCCTCATGATACACGAATCACCTTCCGAGAAACGTTCGCCACTTTTAACCGAAATTGATGCAGACCTGATCGTGACCGGCGGTGGTCTGGCTGGAACGTGCGCGGCGATCGCGGCAGCGCGGGAGGGTCTGAAAGTAGTCCTCGTGCAGGACAGACCCATGCTGGGAGGAAATGCTTCGAGCGAAGTCCGGCTGTGGATCCTCGGTGCGACCTCCCACCTCGGGAACAACAACCGGTGGTCACGCGAGGGCGGGATCATCAACGAGATCCTCGAAGAAAACCTCTACCGGAACCGCCAGGGGAACCCCTACATCCTGGATACCATCCTTCTTGAGAAATGCTACGAGGAGCCGGGGCTGACCCTGCTGCTCGATACCGCGGTGCACGATCTGGAGAAATCCGATCCCGATACCATCTCCGCCCTGCATGCGTTTTGCTCGCAGAACTCCACGCGCTACCTGCTGCGCGCTCCGCTGTTTTGCGACGCGTCCGGAGATGGGATCGTGGCCTTCATGGCCGGTGCCGCCTTCCGCATGGGTGCGGAATCGAAGGAGGAATTTGGCGAAAAGTTCGCGCCCGACACGGAGTTCGGAGAGCTGCTCGGGCACTCCATGTATTTCTACAGCAAGGACGCGGGCGTTCCGATCAAATACACCCCGCCGAGCTGGGCGCTGGACGACATTACGAAAATCCCGCGCTACCGCCAGTTCCACACGAACATGCAGGGCTGCAACTTCTGGTGGCTCGAATTCGGCGGCCGGCTGGATACCATCCACCAGTCCCAGGACATCAAACAGGAGCTGTGGAAAGTCATCTACGGAGTCTGGAACCACATCAAAAACTCCGGGGAATTTCCCGAAGCGGAAAACCTGACACTGGAGTGGGTCGCCCAGATACCGGGCAAGCGCGAGAGCCGCCGGTTCGAGGGCGACTACATCATGCGCCAGCAGGACGTGATCGAGCGCACGGTTTTCCCGGACACCGTGGCACATGGCGGTTGGGCAGTGGATCTCCATCCGTCGGACGGGATTTATTCGGAGCTGCCGGGCTGCACCCAATGGCATTCCAAAGGCGTTTACGGTATCCCCTACCGCAGCTACTACAGCCGGAATATCAAAAACCTTTTTCTCGCCGGGCGCATCATCAGCGCCACCCACGTGGCCTTCGGAAGCACCCGGGTGATGGCCACCTGCGCAGCCGGCGGCCAGGCTGTCGGGACTGCCGCCGCCCTGTGCATTGAGAAAAAATGCCTCCCCTCCGGACTGCTCGGGGAGGGCGAAATGGCGGAGCTGCAGGAGCGTCTCGCCCGCCGCGGCCAGCATCTGCCGGAGATCCGGGTCGAGGGGGAAAAGGACTTGGCATCCAATGCTGAAATCACTGCAAGCTCCGAGCTGAAACTCGGCGAACTAAAGCCGGGAGCGAAGACCCTTCGGCTGGAAAGTTCCTGGGCGATGCTTCTTTCTCTCCCCGCCGGAGATTGTCCGAAGTTCACGATTTTCCCAGAAACCGATCAGCCGACCTTCCTGGAAGCCGAGCTGTGGGAAACCTCCCGTCCCGGCGAGTTCACTCCCGAGACCCGCCTCGCAACCACCCGCCACGAGATCACCGCCGATACCGGTGAAGTGATCCTGGATTTCAAAACCACCGTCCCGAAAGACGGCTACCATTTCGTCCGCATCCTGGAAAATCCCGCCCTGAAAGTGAAGCTAAGCGACCAGCGCGTCTCTGGAGTTCTCTCGGTTTCCAGCGATTTCAACAAAGCCGTCGCCACCTCCGCCCTGCAAGCGCCGCCTGAGGATATCGGGGTCGATTCCTTTGAATTCTGGCTACCGAAACGCCGCCCCGCAGGTGAAAATCTCGCCCTCCGCATCGAGCCGGCGCTCGAATGTTTTGCGCCGGAAAACATCGCTTCCGGCGCCTCCCGTCCGACGGCACTCCCGAACGCATGGGTCGCGGATTTCAAAGATCCCCATCCCGAGCTATCGTTAAAATGGGACGAGCCGGTTGATCTGAAAAAGGTCGTCATCTCCTTCGATCCGGATTGGGATCATCCGCTGGAGTCGGTTCTGATGACACACCCGGAAGAAGTCGCGCCCTTCATGGTTCGGGATTTCGATCTGATCGACGGGGACGGAAACGTTCTCAGCGAGATCCGCGGAAACCGCTCCGCCCATTTCGAGTGGGAGTCCGCTTCACCGCTGAACACCTGCCAATTCCGCATTCGCATTCACGCCACCCACGGAGCTCCCGCAGCAATCTTCCGGGTCCGCTGCCCCGCCTAAGAAGTCGAAGACCCGTGACTGTCGGCAGCCTGCTGCCGCTTTCCGTTAGACAGCCTGCTGTCAACGGCGGAGCAATGGTAATCTTTCGGCTCGCAGCAGGCTGCATTGCCAAAAGCGGCAGCAGGCTGCCGGCAGTCACCGGTGCCAGATTGCACTACTCCCCGTCTTTCTCCGCGATCTGATCATAACGGAAGCTTGCCACGGTCTTGAGCCAAGCTGGCGACACCTCATTCTTGAAAGCTGCCGCGCTGCACCATTTCCAATCAGAACCGACAGCAATCAGCTTGTGATGCACCGCGTTCTGATGAACGTAGTGGAGCCGCGCCAGGTAGCTTCTGGCGTGGAGAAGCCTCGTCTCGCGATAATTTTGCCAGAGACGTGTCCGCCCGGCCAGCCCCTTGCGACGGTTCAGTTCCTTCGTTGCAAAGCTATGGAGTTTCGTCACCAGCTTACGTATGGAATTTCCCCCATCTCCTCCCGCCGGGATATTGGCGATGAAGTGGTAGTGGTTGGAAAGAATCGCCCATGCCTCCAGCTTCCACCCGAAGTCCTGGGCGAATTGGAAAAGGGTATCCTGGAACCAGTCCTTCATCGAGTCGTCCGCAAGGAGGTGTTTCCGGTCTCTCGTTCGGGCGGTAAGGAAATAGATGCCAGCGGACTCAAGATTGTGCGGTGGTGCGTGTGGCCAGTTCCGCGCGCCATTCCTGCTCTCCGCATCAGTAGGTAGAGATGGCTCATGAAATTCCACGCCGAAATTTTTCAGAAAAATGAGGATCACCGTCGAGTTCCAAAGGGAGGAAAAGTGGCGCCAGCCACCTGTGACTGCCGGCAGCCTGCTGCCGCTTTCCGTTAGACAGCCTGCTGTCAACGGGGCAAACTCGGGATCATCCGGCTCGCAGCAGGCTGCATTGCCGAAAGCGGCAGCAGGCTGCCGACAGTCACCGGTCTTCGACTCTCCTGAGCGCCTCCTCACGACTTCTCGCCTCTACGGAACTGACTGGGTGAGACACCCAGTTCGCGCAGGAAAACTTCCGTCATTCGCTGTGGCTCGGTAAAGCCGCTTTGCTCTGAAATTTCCGCCACAGGCAGATTGGTTTCCAGCAGTAAGCGGCGCGCCCGCAGCAAATGGCCCGCCAGATTTCCTTTTGCATGGTGCGTCCGGTCGCCTTTTTGAAACGCAATTCCAAAGGCCGCCGCGATAGGGGCACCTGGGCGAGAATTTCGTCAACCTTGATCGGCTGGTCCGAGTGATCCCGGATGTAACGCAGAGCGAGGTTCACAATTCCGTCCTCGCAGATCACAAGGTCGGATGAGCTCCTCGTCTCCACCCGGGTGGGTGGTAAGAAGAGAGCGTTCCGTTCTTTTCCCTCCATCAGATCCGCAAGCATCCGCGCCGCCTCGTAGCCCACTTCCTCACCCGGCAGGGCCACGCTTGAAAGGGACGGTTCTGAAAAAGCGCAGAGAAGATTGTCCCCTCCTATGCTGACCACGGCACCCCTCCCCGGGATATCGAAGTCGGCGTCCCGTGCCGCTCTGAGGAGGATGAGCCCGTCGTTGTCGGTCGCCGCCACCAGTCCGCAGGGCGCGTCCCGCTTCGCAAACCACTTCCGGGCCACATCCGCAGCGGCTCCGGTGCGTTGCGGGTCGTGCCCTTCCGGTTCCAGATCGAGGGTTTCAAAGCTCATTCCCCGTTTCTCCGCTTCACGGCGCGCCCCTTCGAGCCGCCCTTCCACATAACTTTTCCGCAAAGTGGAACCTACGAACACGACCGCGCCCAATCCCGTCTCCGACAAACTGCCGACCGCCAGAGCTCCCGCCACCTCATCATCCCATTCCACCCGTGGCGGCGCCGCAGCCCGGAAATACGGCCCGACCATCACTACCGGCACTTTCAGCGATATGAGGAAATCCCTGTTCTCCTCCGTCTGCGGGAACGCGATCACACCCGCAGGTCGTGCCCGCTCCGGCATCACCCAGTGCTCCAGATCCGTCCACGGAATCGATGCCTCCCAGTCACGGCGCTCTTTTGCAAACCGCCCGATGCCCTGCACCATGGAACGACGCGCCGTGTGATCCACCCGGGTAAAAATGAAAATCCGTTTCCTCTTCCGCATTCCCGATCTATTGCAGAAACGACGCTTAAAGCGAAATAAAAAACGCTGAGGCGTATGGACGGGACGGCGATTCCACGCCATCATTCTGTCCCCTTAGTATTCCTTTCCAACTCAAATCGATCATATGAAATTAATAAATTTATCCGCATGTTTGGTAGCGCTTACATCAAGCGCTGCTGCTGTAACTCTCTCGCAATTTACTTTTGCCAGCGACACCAGTCCCACAACCGAAGAGACATTCACCAGCACTACCGACGTTAGCGGGGTAGGACCGTTCACCACAGGAGGCACTGGAAACTTCGGCCGAAGTAGTAGGGAAGGCGGCAACTTCTTTATTCGAGGAACCTCGTCAACATTCGCAAGCGACGGAGGTTACATCACCTTCACCCTTTCTCCCGATCCAACCTACGAGATCGATCTTGATGGATTCAACTTTGATTACGGAGTTCAACAGACCAGTGGTGGCCCCGCTTACTCCTCTGTCTTCAGGGTCCGCTCAAGTTTGGATTCGTTCGCCACAGATATCCAAACTTCGTATGCCGGTGCTACAGCCAGCGCAACGTCAACCGCGACCGCCGCCGTCGAGGGCCAGGAAAGTGCTCCTTTCAACGCGACCGCTTCACTGACTGGTGCTCTTTATGAGAACATCATAAGTCCGATAGAGTTCAGGATATATATCACGCCTTCGATCGACAATTTTGATACGATCAATCGATTCGATAACGTTACAGCTACGGGAACCGTCTCAGCGGTTCCGGAGCCTTCCAGCGCCGGACTCATCCTTCTGGGAGCGGTGGGACTTGCGGCACGCCGCCGCCGGTAGTCTCCTCTCTCCTTAAAAATTGTTTTCAATACATGGCTCCGCGCGATCTCTGCGCGGAGCCATTTTCCTATAAAAAAATCATGAACTTTCGATCACTATCAGCCCTTCTTGCCGCACCAGTCCTATGGCTTTTTAGCATCTTCCCGTCAGCCGCCGGTGAGGCGATATTGCATCCGGCCATACCGGAGACCCCCGCCAGCAAGGACTATACCGTGCGTATCAATGGCGAAGAACTCGCTGTAAATGACGAGAGTTACTTCGACTTCCATACCGCGTTTTTTTCCATGGACGAGCCGGTTGAAGTGGAAGTCGAGCTTAGGGAGGGAACCACCTTCAAATCGATCCATCCCCTGCGCCATGGCTTCGAACCGGAAAAGAACGGGAACTCCGTCAGATTTACGCTGGAGAAGCCGCTCAAGCTGGTGATCAAAGCGAACGGAACCCAACCGCTCGCGCTCTGTGCCACGCCCCTGGAAACGGTCGTCCCGAAAGAGGGCGATCCCGATGTGATCTACTTCGGCCCCGGCGTGCACGAGGCTGGCGTCGTTTTGCCAAAAGCCGGTCAGACGGTTTACCTGGCTCCCGGCGCACTGGTGAAAGGCCGCATCGAGGTGATCGACGCGGACAATGTAAAAATCCTCGGTCGCGGGACAATCCACGGAAAGGGCTGGTCCGTCCGCAAAGACAAAACCCATGTGATCCTCTACGAAAGATCCAACAATGCCCTGGTCCAAGGTATCGGAATCCGGGGCGGAACCTGGTGGCAGACGAACTTCCTCGTCTGCGAGGATGTCCTCGTGGAGCACCTCAGCCTCTTCGGAAAAACCGTAAATACCGACGGGATCGATTTGGACGGCACGAAGCGTTTGACCGCCCGCCACTGCTTCATCCGCTGCGAGGACGATGGCTTCGGCTGGCATGCCGTCGATGCCAAGCGCAACGGCGAACCTTCCACCGAGGACTGCCTGGCGGAGGACTGCGTGATCTGGAATACCAAGGCTGGCAACGGCCTGCGGGTCGGGGCTTCGATGGAGACCGGGCTTTTCAAGAACATCACTTTCAGGCGCATCGATGTCCTCGCCCAAAATAAGGCCGCCATCTACGCCGACCACTCGGACTGGGCAAAGGTGGAGAACCTGCGCTTCGAGGATTTCATCGACGAGACCAAGGGCACCACGGTGCAGATGTATGTTGCGAAAACACGCTACAGCAACAAGGAGCGCGATGAACGTGGAAGTTTCGACGGACTCACCTTCACCCGCCTTCAATCGCCCGGCGGCAAGATCATTCTCAAGGGCCACGGAAAGGACAACCTGATCGAGAACGTCCGTTTCGAGGATTGCCAAATCGGTGGCAAGACCATCAAAAGCCTCGATCAAATCGAGGTGAACGAGTTCGTAAAAGACGTGGAGTTCTCCGGAAAATAAGTGGAGCTTGCTCCACACCATCGCTCACCAGCCATGTCGCAGAAACCCACGCTCCTCATTACCCTCCTTCTGGGTTTCGCCATCGGCCCATGCCGTGGCGAGACTGCTCCACCTCCGAACGTGCTCATCGTCATGGCGGATGACTGGGGCTGGCCTTATGCGGGGAAATACGGGGCGGACTGGATACGTACGCCGAACTTCGACCGCGTCGCCGATGAGGGCGTGCTTTTTAGGAACGCATTCGCAAATGTGCCGTCATGCACGCCCTCGCGCGCCACGGTACTGACCGGCCGCTATCACTGGAGGCTCGGTCCGGGCGCCACCATGTGGGGAACTTTTCCCAGTGGTCTGCGGACTTACACGGATGTCCTGGAGGAACACGGCTACTTCATCGGATCCACCAACAAGGGCTGGGGGCCGGGCGACGAGAGAGCCGGGGGCAGTGACCAGATCCTCGCAGGAAAACCCTATACGGTGAACTTCACCGCTTCCAAATCATCACGTCCTCCGACCATCACCCCGGACAACGTGTACGCTGAATCGTTTGAGAAATTCCTAGGAGCTCGGAACTCCTCCGATCCGGCGAAACCCTTCTGCTTCTGGCTCGGAGCGAAGGAACCGCATCGGCCCTACAAGGCTTCCGCAGGTGTCGAAACAGGCATCAATCCCGATGAAGTGGATGTCCCCGCGTTTCTCCCGGACAACGATGTGGTGAGGAAGGATCTGGCTGCGATGGCCGCGGAGATCGAGTATCTCGACGGCCATCTCGGGCAGATCATGGATCATCTGGAGAAAACCGGGGAACTCGACCGGACAATCATCCTGGTAACCGGGGATCATGGAATCCCATTTCCACGAGCCAAAAAAACGATCTACGAATATGGAATCCACGTTCCGCTTGCGGTGCGCTGGGGTAACGGGATCAAGGTTCCGCACGTTATCGACGATTTGGTATCCTTCATCGATTTCGCGCCGACTTTTCTGGAGTGCGCGGGTATTGATCCTTCGCCGTTTGCTTTCGATGGACGGAGCTTTCTGGATCTGCTCAAAACTGATCGGAACGGTGTCGCGGCGCCGGAAACGCGCAAATACATCGCAGTAGGATCGGATCGTCACAAGCTCAATGCGGACAACGTCGAGATCTCCGGACTTGAGGGAGCGGGCTACCCAATGCGAGGCATACGCAGCCGTGGTCACCTCTATATCCGCAACTATGAGCCCACCTGGTTCCCGGACGCCGCGGACGCAAGCCCGACGGATGACCAGATCCGGAAAAACGGAGGCAAAGAGTATCCCGATCCTTACGCACTCGCTTATGGCACCCGCCCTGCGGAGGAACTATACGACATCATTTCCGATCCTGACTGTGTGAAAAACCTCGCCCCGGATCTTGTGCTGGAGAAAACGCTTGTGGAGCACCGGCAGGCGATGGAGAGCATTTTGGAAAAAACCTGCGATCCCCGGCACCTGGGATACGGCGAGACATTTTTCGGAAACCGATTCTACCGGAAAAACGGAATGGGCAGTCGCTACAAGGGGTGGGATTCGCGAGTTGAGAAATACTTGGCGGAAAAGGGAAACAGCGGACTCCCACGCGCAGTGGAAGCAGCCATCGGTGTGACGGGAACAGAGCTGGGCGACGCAATCCACAAGGAAGACCGAAACGGCAGTCCTGTCCTCGATTTCCGCATATCGGATCGGATGCGGGAGTTCCGCACGACAGTGCTGCGCTCTTCGGATACGGGAACCGGGTGGACTCCGGACGGCATCACTACCGAACCGCTCGCGGTGCGAGATCCGGGCTATAGTTGGTTCCGTGCCGTGCCGAATGTTCTCGGTGCATCGCCGGTTCTTCTGAAGCTCGACACCCGCTTCGATCCAATGTGGGAATTCCCCGAAGTGGATTCTTCCTCCGCCGGATTGCTCGCCATCTACGACTTCTCCGAGGGCAAAAATGACGACCTCGCCCGCACTCCCGGCCTAGTGGCGTCCGCGTTTACGCCACACGGAGAGGCCGCCATCTCCGCTTCCTCCGGCAATGCCTTCCTGCGCTCGAGCTTCACGCGAGCGGATGAGAAAGCCGCCTTCGGATCCGAAAACTATTTTACCTTCAAGGTTGCCTCCAAGGCACAGGCGGAACTCCTCCGCCTTGAAGAGCTGAGATTCGATTTCGGCGCCACGAACAGCTCCGGCTCCGCGATCAGAATGGCGCTCCACATCGCGAGCGACGCGTCACCGGAGGTTCACAGCCAGGTCGTCACCATTCCGGCCGAATCCAAATCCGCGAAATTCGAAAGTGCCGCCATCGATCTGACGGGGCCGGGATTCAAAGGGAAATCCTCAGTCACATTCGAGTTCCGGTTTTCCGACGACCTCAACGAGCCAAAGGCCATCCCCCGGTTGGACAATATCAGGCTGCGGGGTTCCATCGACCGCTCGGAGTGATCGGATCCGGAGTGGCGCACCCTCCTATCCACCTGCCCTGAAATGCCTGTCAGCGAAGTCCATGTCGCGCTGCCAGTCCTAGAGGGTGAGATTGTGTTTCCCCGGCCCGATGAAAACCAGCCCGTATCCACCAACAATTTCCCTGTGGATTCCCGTTAACCAAACCCCGCTGCGTTGAATTATCTTCCTGAGCCATAGCAAACCTTTCCCCATGATACCCCGATCACCGTCCCCCCATCGCCGTGCCCGCCATATACTCCTTCGACAAACGGAGTGCCCTCCTCTAATGAATCCAACAAGATGAAGCGCAGGAAGTTTATAGCGGCGGGGTTTGCTTTTGGTGCAGCTGGTAGCTTAAGGGCTGTGGAGGATGCAGGGTCGAAGATCTCCAGCTCAAAACAATGGAAAGAATGGAGCGGGCCATCAGCATGCTCAGTATCGTTGCCTGGCGGCAACTCCAGGTCACCCACCTTGCGCGGGAAACCCCCGACCTGCCCTGCGGGGAGGTATTCGAAGAGCACGAATGGAAAGCAACCCTGACCATGGTCCGGATCAAAACCAAAGGAAGTCCGGACGACCCCATCGTCGAACCCGGACTGAAAGACTACATCACCGAAGTGGCGAAGCTTGGCGGCTACCTGGATCGCAAAAGCGATCCCCCTCCCGGCCCGGAAAGCATCTGGCGAGGCATGGCCAAAGCCCAAGCCTACGGCGAAATGTGGTTGGCTCTCCGGGGTGGCGATTGAACTTATGTGTAAAACTCAGCGTGAAACATAGCCCCAGGGACTTGCGTTGTGTTATACCCAGGGCTGAAAGCCTGAACCATCACTCCCGCCATGCCTCAATCGCTCTCCTATCTCCTGATCCACCATTTTCAGCACCAAGGATCGCACCCCTTTTCTGACCGGTGAAACCCTTCCGGCAGCGCATGCCTATATGGCGACCGTCGCGCGCGGCCTGGACTGCGAGTGCTATCAGGTCGGTGGCACGGCCGATCACGTCCACCTCGCGATCCGACTTTCCCGCACCCTGACTACTGCGAAACTTGTGGAGGAGCTGAAAACCTCGTCTTCCAAATGGTTGAAAAAGCAATCCCCGGGTTTGGCGAAGTTCTCTTGGCAACGTGGTTATGGTGTTTTTTCGGTAGGCCCCTCGGATTTGGAGGCTTTGAGGTCATACATCAGGAACCAGGAGGAACATCACAGGACTCGTTCCTTTCAGGACGAATACCGGGCGTTTCTTACGAAATACGGAGTCGAATTTGATGAGCGGTATCTCTGGGACTGACCGGCGGATGGGACGGACTTTCAGCCCTCGGATCGCTCTTCATCCATACCTGGGGCTTTCATTTCACTTCGCCCCAGGCTGGGATGGGGGCTGGCCGTTGGCCATAAAGATCGGCGGGAGGGATTCAAAAACCGGGAGGCGTGTGAGACGCGGCGGGTGCATCGTTTTTCGGGAAAGGTCGGCAATGCCCGGTGTTCCTTTCTCCCGCACCAAAGGTGCATCGCCATCCCAGCCTGGGGCGGCGTGAAACATAGCCCCAGGTAAGCAATCCGAAGGATTACAGAGGGCTGAAAGTCCGTTCCATCATGCCTGGGTCCGCCGAGACGGATGGAACGGGCTTTCAGCCCTCCATGGTTCGGGCGGGATTATTCCTGGGGCTTTCGTTTCACTTCGCCCCAGGCTGGGATGGGGGCTGGCCTTTGGCCCTGAAGCTGAGCAGGATACACGCCGCCTGAAGGCAGCGCTCCGTGGCTACCGCTCGTCGGTGAAGAGGACGGCGCCGGGGTCTTTGATTTGCTTCGCCATGATGTCGGTTCCTTTCTCAAGGGTGCCTTGGCGGAGGATGATGGGGTAATAGGTTTCCGGGCGGCCGTTGACGCGGTAGGAGAGGGCGATTTGTCCCTTTTTATTGGTGAAAGCGGGGACTTTCGGAGCGGCTTCCCGTTTGCTGCCGAGGGTGTAGAGAAATCCGCCGAAGAGCTCCAGTTTGCCGTCCAGGTTGTAAATGGAGGGTGTGCTGAGGGGCGCATCTTTGGATCCTGAGGAGGAGGATTCCATTTTGAAGCCCATGATCCACGAGGTTCCGGAGTTGGTGAACAGGGGATCGGAGCCGAACTCGGCGTTGAGCTGGCGGGCGAAGAAGGTGTGTTTGGGCCCTATCCTGTAGTTCCGTCCGATCACGTCGATGACATGGGTTTTCCCGCTGCCGTTGGCGAGCAGTCCGTATTGTTCGATATCCACATGACGGAGGACTAGGGTGCGGGAGCTTGGGTTTTCCACCCGGCCTCCGATGAAGAAGTGCTCCAGGCAGACGGTGTCCGCACCGGTATCGCCCATGATGAAGGCGGGCGGCATGTCATTATAGGGAGTGTCTTTTTTCCCGGGGCCGTCAATGCAGCCGTGCATGCCCATGATGAGCTTCACCTTGTTGCGGAGGATGACGGGTTTGTCGAACTTGAGGGTGGTGACGGGCTTGAGGAAAATGTATTCGGCACCCGAGTCGATGGCCGCCTGGAGGCTTTCTCCGGTTTCCCCGGCGTTTGCCCATTCCACTCCGTCTGGTGGGCGGATGGTGGGGATTTCATCGATAGGCAGATCGAGGGGGACGGGGGTTTTGCCTGCGGTATCGAAGGTGAAGCCTTTCTGGTAGGCGATGACTTTCGCGGTGCCGTCGTCCAGTGGTTTCAGATCCTTGTCCTCTTTTGAGGTATCGTCGATGATGGTGGCGTAGCCGGGGAAGTCCGTGCGGCGGAGAACGGCCAGGCCGGGTGTCTCCAGGGCGGCGGCTTCTCCTTTCCCGGTGTAGGTGAGGCTGCTGTCGAGCAAGGTGATCACGCTCTTGTCATGCTTGGAAAAGTAGAACGGGACGTCGCCTTCGAAATCGAGGTTGCGCATGGTGACGACGTTGGCGTAGTTGACGATGGCGGTCTTGCGCTGGCCGCGCATGGTGATGTTTTCGAAGGTCATTCCGTACTGGTAGTGGCCCAGTTCCATGGCGTGGTCGAAGCCCTCGATGCTGGTGTCCAGGACCATGGCGGGGCCGGGCCAGCTACGGGTGAGATTGATCGCGGTTTTTCCGGAATTTTTCCCGGCGCGGATGGTGACCCCGTCGATGGAACCGCGGTTGTTCGAGATGAAATCGATTCCGATGGCACCCGGGTTGTCATCGCCGACATCCACGGTGAGGTTGAGGATGTTGTGGCGGAAGGCGCGGTTGCCGCCGCCGGACTGGTTGTTGCGGTTGTCGCTCTCGGAGCCAGTCGCGATCAGCCATTTTGGCTTTTCAGGATCGGTGAATCCGGGAGCCTTGTCCTTGAGTTTGATGACCACGCCGTCGCGGGTTTCCCCGATGAGGATCATCATGGAGAGCCAGCCGGCCGACCAGGTTTTCCCCGCGTCGCGCTCGCCGGGTTTCCCGATGACGCGGCCTTCGATGGAATCGGAAACAAGATAGATGCCGTCCGGGAACCAGATGAAGGGGTTGGATCGGTAGCGGGATTTGTCGATGTTCGCGTCTATCGCCTTGAGGATGGCTTCGGTGTCATCGGTTTTGCCATCGCCCTTCGCGCCGTAGTCTTTCACGTTGGCGATGCCGACCCCTTCCGGCGGGACGAAATGCCAGGCGCGGGAGGTGGTGAGGGTGAGGAGGAAGAGGGCGGGGATGAGGGCGAGGAGTCTGGTCATGGGAGTGGTTTGGGGTATGCTGATTGGCTTTGGTTATTTTATTCCGCGAACGACGGTTTGGTAAGCGTTTAGTTTGGGGAGATTTCAGATAAGGCGACTCCCCGTTATTTTTTGTCCGATAATCTGGTGAACTGAATCCATCCAATGGTGTCGGTCGCTGGGAACTCGGTTTGCTCCCATTACGGATGCGGTGCCGATGTGATCGGAGTGAGGTCGCCGGAACGGGTCGCTCCGTCCAAAACCGGAAGTTAAAAATTTTTTCGTAATGGAACTGCGTTTCCGGCTAATACATGTCGTCCGCACCCATGCCGCCGCAACCCCTCAACCCGAAAGAACTCGCCATTCATGGCCTGACGCAGGCCCAGCCCGCGATGCGGAGGTATATCATGGCTGCGGTGCTGGATTACAACGCGATGGAGGAAATTCTCCAGGAAACCAATCTCGCGCTCTGGCGGAAAATTTCCAAGTTCGATGGCACACGGGAATTTCTGCCCTGGGCGCTCGCATTCGCGAGGATGCAGATCATGGCGTTTCGTAAAAGGAATCCGGGCGGGCGTTTCGTGAACCTTGATGAAAGGACGCTTGGATCCCTCGCCACGGATGCCGCAGCCATGTTGCCGGACGAGGATTCCCGGCTGGCGCACCTTGGTTTCTGCATAGCGAAGCTGGCGCCAAAGGATAGAAAGCTTCTGGATCTACGGTATTCCGAGAGCCTCAGTCTCCGCGAGATCTCCGGGCTGACCCGGCGCAGCGAGGGATCCCTGCAACAGCTTTTTTTCCGCATCCGCGCCGGGCTGCGGGCTTGTGTGGAACGGAGAATGCAGAACGGAGGGCTGGCCTGATGGACGCGGACGAGTTCGACCTGCTGCTCAGTCGCTTGCTCGACGATCCGACGGACGCGCCGGGTACGCAGGCACTCAATGACTGCCTCGCCACGGACTCCGCTCTGCGGTGCGCTTACCTGAAGGCCATCGCTCTGGAGGAGGCGTTGACTACCGAGCTGCAACTCGCCAGATCCCCCGCTGCATTCAGGGCGCGGGCCAGCCGGATGGAGATCAGGGAAACCCGGACGCGGAAGAAAACGGCAGTCCGTGCCTCATTCCTCGCGGCCGCTTGCGTGACGCTCGCGGCCATCGTCTTCGGCCTGGTGCGGGCGAAAACATTCCGGGGCGCGCATTTCCTTACAACGGCGGAAACGGTCTATTCCGTGATTCGTGCGGACGATGGCACTTCCCCCGGCATCCTCGGAAAAGGCGATCTCGTGAGGGTGGAGTCCGGTCGCCTCCAGATCGAGCTCGGCTCCGGTGTCCGGGCGCTTCTCGAAGGGCCGGCCAGTATGGAGATCCTCGGTCGCTCCGCCCTCAGGCTGTCCCGCGGCCAGGGCTATTTTGAAATTTCCGGTGAAAACAGCGGCCTGGAGGTCTTCACCCCACATTCCGTTTACCGCGATATCGGCACCCGCTTCGGGCTGGCGGTGGGATCGGGAGGCGGCGAGGAAATCAGCGTTTTCCAAGGTCAGGTCGAGGTTTCCCCTTTGGAAAAAGGAGGAGAGCCGTTCCTCGCAAGTGCCGGGCAGCACCTCTCGGTATCCACCGCCAGGGAATGGCGGGCGGTGCCGGAGAAATCCCCATCCAACCGCTACACCACAAGCCTGACCGGCGAGCCGCAGCCGGTGGCGGGCTGGAGTTTTGAAGACGAAGCACCGGAAACCGTCGCCGCACATCCGGGGCTGGCCGGGAAAATCTCGCCCCGCTTCGTCCGGGACGGTTCCGATGAAAGCGCTTCCCCGGACAGAGGATACCGGCGGATCGCTGACGGACCTTTCGGTGCGGCTCTGAGATTTACCGGTGAAGGTGTGGAACTGCGCACCGGCTGGGATGGAATCCTCGGCGCCTCCCCGCGAACCCTTTCCATGTGGATCCGGGTTCCTGATGGTGAAGTTCCCCAAGGGGTGGTCTGCGTCTGGGGAGACACCGCCCAGGATAACAAAAACAACCGCAAGTGGAAACTCACCCTCAACCAGGTCTCGAAGGACGGCGTGATCGGAGCACTGCGGCTTACCACTGGAACCGGGCGCCAGATCGGCAGCCGCCGGCTTAACGACGGGAAATGGCATCACCTCGCCGTCAGTTATTCCGATGGCTGGCCGACATTTTACATCGATGGCAGCGTGGAGGAGTCCTCCAGCCAGGGCATCCTCCCGGTTGACACCGCAGCGGGTCTGCCCGTTACTTTCGGAAGCGGACACAAAATCCCCTCGAAAGCGGACGAACCTTCCTTCCGGGGAGATCTTGATGAATTTCGCATCTACTCCCGCGCCCTCGACCTTCGCCAGATCGACAGCCTTTTCCGAAACAACCGTCTCAATAACGAACCAGAACCAAACCAATGAAACAACATACCATGAAACATGCCAACACCGTCAGCCTGGCTCTCCTCTGCGGAGCAATGAACGCCGGAGCCGCCTTCACCCTTGTGGATACCTTCGACTCCTACGCCCTCAACTCGGACATTGGGGATGCCACCAACTGGACAGCCAGCAATGCATCGGGAAAAGCCATCGTCGTGGCCGATCCCGCCGGTGGGACTAACCAGGTTCTCTCCGTCACCGGAGGGATCGGAAACACCGTAGGAGCTAAGAACAGCCTCGCCACCGTCTCTATCGCCGAGGGTGACACCGGAACGTTGTATTTCCGCCTACGCGGAACCGATGCGGCAGTGGACTACGGACACTCCTTCGGGCTTCTCCGGACTGGTGCCGGAACCCCGGACGACTTCGACGTTTTCGGTGCCCAGGCATTCGTCAACCGCGAGAACGGCGACGAGATTGCAAACGGGGACATCGCCATCGGAGGACGCACAGGCGGAACAAATACCGGTTTTGGTACGCTTAAGCCGGAAATCTGGTATGATATGTGGATCGTCGCGAACACTTCGTCGGACACGAACACCCTTTATGTCCAGGGTGGCGCGTTTACCAGCCAGACGAACCTCGGCTCCTTCGGCTACCGCTCGGGCACTCCCACCGGAAACGGGCTTTCCGAATTCGGAGTTATAGCCGGCTCAAACGGCGAAACCGGCCTGCTGTTTGACAACATCGCCATCGACCAGACAGCCCAGAACCTCAACGTCCCAATTCCCGAGCCAAGCGCCGCACTGCTCGGACTCGTCGGATGCATACTACTCGCCCGCCGTCGACGGTAGAGATTTAGAGCGTCGGCGAGCCAGGGAACCGAGGCAAAACGGCGGGAGCAGGATTCGGGATCGCATGTCG
Source organism: uncultured Verrucomicrobiae bacterium (assembly GCA_963793435.1). Lineage (GTDB taxonomy): Bacteria > Verrucomicrobiota > Verrucomicrobiia > Verrucomicrobiales > Akkermansiaceae > Luteolibacter. Next base: position 227,815 of record CAWCAA010000002.1, read on the forward strand.
TGCGGGAGTTTCCACGGCGTAAAAGAGGGACGCGGGACCCAATTTCCGATCCATCATTCCCCCGCCCGGAAATGCCTGTCGGCGAAGTCCATGTAGCGCTGCCAGTCGTAGAGGGTGAGATTGTGCTCGCCGGTGCGGATGTGGTAGCCGATTTGGCCGGTGGCGAGGGGTGAGTCCGCCTTGGGCATTTTTTCCGTTCCGAGACCTTTTAGTCCGAACAATTCATAAACCGGCGCGGCGTGGACTCCGGCGAGGAACTCGCCTTCGGGATCCGCCCAATCGTCTTCGGTGGCGCTCGCTATATATACGGGGCGCGGAGCCATGAGGGCGATGAGCTGGTGCTGGCTCACCGGGAGATCGTCTTCCTTGTCGTTGGAGGCGTTGTAGTTCTCGCAGAACCAGTGGGGGAAATGGCTGTTGATGCGGGCGACCCTTTCGCCTTCCTTGCGGCGGGCGATGGCTGCACCGGAGCAGCCGGAGTTGTTGGAAATGACCATGCCGAAACGCTCATCGGTGGCACCGGCCCAAAGGGAGGCTTTGCCGCCGCGCGAGTGACCGATCACTGCCATTTTCCTGTGGTCGATGTCGTCATCGGTTTCGAAGTAATCCATCGCCCGGGAGGCACCCCACGCCCATGCGGCGACAGCTCCCCAAGCGTCCGGGGCGCGTTCTTCGTCTTTGGAACCGAAGATTTTGAAGACACCTTTTTCGAAGGCGTTCTTATCGTCGGGGACGACATCGCCGTAGTGGAAAGTGGCGGCGACGTAGCCACGGGCAACGATTTCCTCGGCGGGCCAGAAGGGGGATTTCTCCTCGCGCGTGGGGTCGATGTTCTCCTTTCCCCGGTTACAGATGAGGAGGAAACCTGGGGCGGGTTTTTCGCGTTTGTTCGGGATGAAGAGAATGAGTTCCATCTCCCCGTTTCCGCCGGGGCCGGAATAGCGGACGTCCACGAGCTTCCGCGTGGCCGCGCCGTCCATCGCGGCGGGATCCTCGTCCATGACCTCGAACGTGAGCGTCTCCGGCCTGCCGACAGGTGCCCGGCCATAGATGTGCTCCTGGAAGAGCTCCAGGGTTGCGGGCCGTCGTTTGGAAACCCATTCCTCCGAAGTTTTTGCCGGAGGTGTTCCGAGGACGTCTGGCAGATCCTGTGCGAAAACTGCGAGACAGGTGGCGAGGAGAAGGACGAGCGGAATTTTCATTTCGCTTCCAGACTAGCCTCCGCCATCCGGGCGGCGAGTCCAAAACCCGCGCCTGTTTCCCATCACGCGATATTGAGGTGGAGACTTGGCCGGATCCGGGCTAGGACTGCCGGGCGATGTTCCGATTCATGATTTTCAATATCCCGGTGACGGTGCAGCCGTGGTTCTGGCTGACGCTTGCCTTCATCAGCGGGCGTCTGTTTGTAGATAATACCCAGGATATAGTTTTCCTCCTGCTGTTTCTCGTGGCGGGGTTTGTTTCCATCCTCGTCCACGAGCTGGGGCACGCGCTGACGGCAAGGCGTTTCGGGCACAGGGTGGAGATCGTGCTGCAGGCCTTCGGCGGATACGCGGCCTACAGCGGCGGCTCATTCAGTCGCAAGAGGAGCCTTATGATCACTGCGGCGGGGCCGGGCTTCCAGATCGTCCTGGGTGTGCTGGCTTTCTTGCTTTGGCGTTCCGTCCCGGGGCTGAACGCGAACATGGATTATTTCCTCTCCGCCCTCGCCGCCATCAGCCTGATCTGGGCTATCCTGAACCTGCTTCCCATCCTGCCTATGGATGGCGGGCGGCTGGTGGAGGCCGCGCTCGGCCCAGGGCGCATGAGGACGACCCTGGTCATTTCCTGTGTCGCTGCGGTCGTGGCTTGCCTGATCGGAATCTCCATGGGCCAGCCTTTTCTCGCGGTGTTCATGGGCATGTTCGGCTACCAATCGTTCAAGGCGCTCCAGCAGCCGGGGTGGCGGTAGAACAGAGCCGGGGCAGGAAATGCGTAAACGGCTCAGGGCTGGGCTGGTTCGATCATGAGACGGTAGAATTCCCGGTCGCCGAATCCGGGTATATTCTCGAAAACTCCTCCGGTTCCATCCACCAGGGGGACGTCCGGTAGCGGGATCGTGGCGGTGTCCGGAGTGTCGCCGTGAACGATTCGGTAGGTTCTTAGAATTGGGTCGGCCATGGGGTCAAACGAGATGTCGTAGGCCGTGTTGTCCCGGAGGATCTCGACGCGTAGGCGCGAGTTCGGATCGGTGGGATCGGTGAGGGCGAGGAACTCGGACTCATTGGAAATTCCGTCCTTGTCGGCGTCGTCGCCACGCGCCGTTTCCGGATCACCGGGGTCGAAAAACTGGGTCTTCCAGCTCTCGTAATCGAAAAGGTCGATCGCGGTGCCGAGCGGGATCTGCGGTACGTAGCCGGAGGAGGCGCTGTAGTCTGCGGAAGTAGCAACCCCGTAAATACCGCCAATGCTGGAGGCGGTGATCTCGTAATCGGCGGAGGATGATCTGCCGCCGCCGCTGTCGAAGGTCGAGGGGTTGATTTCGTAATCCGCGGAGCTGCTCTGGGCGTGCAGCGATCCCAGGGAGAGAAGCATGAGCGTGAAAAATTTCATGACGACAATGAAGCTGGTGAAACCTAACGGCTGGTGACGAAACCTTTCCGGGAGTTGATGAAATTCTCGACCACGTCCAGCCGTTTCTTGAGGCGGTTCACCTCGGCGACAAGAGCGGGGCCGTGGTCGAGTCCGACGGCGGCGTTGACCAGTTTTTCGCCTGGTTCCACGGAGCTGTCCCAGGCGCGCCCGATGATGAAAGCGGTGTCGCTGGCGCGGAGTTCGGAGGCGGCCTTCGCGACCGCGCTGCCATCGTTCCCGCCGGATGCGAGGAGGTAATCCCCGGAGCTGACAGGGCCGCTGACTTTGACTGGAACCTGTCCGATGAAAGCCACCTTGTGGTAGCCGCTCTCGTCTTCCGGCAGGTCCTTGGGACGGTTCCCGATGATGATGGGATTGGTGGAAATGACCATGAGCTGATCGAAGGAAGAGGTGTCCCGGGTGATTTTCCCGGAGCGCACCGCGACCACATCGCCTGCGGCGAGCGTTTCCACAGGATCGAGAGGCAGGAGGTATTCCGCGTAGTCGGCACCGTTGGATTGGAAACGGACTCCCCCGTTGCCGTTGCCATCAATTTCCCCGACGACGGTATCATTCTGGCCAGCGAAGAAAGCGAGGTAGTTGGAACCCGAGTTAGGATCGGTGGCGGCGACTTTGAGAGCCAGCACGTCCGATCCTGCGGTGGCATCGGTGTTTTCAATTACCGAGGCGTAGTCTGAGAGAAGGTTGCCGTTCGTAGCACCGGGATCCGCTATGAAAATGCTCTGTCCGTTCTTTTTGATGATGAGAGCGTCCGAGCGGTCGAAGAAGTTTCCGTTCCCAATCACAAACTGTCGGTCTCTGGGTTGAGGAACAAAGTCTGACAGGGGGGTGTAAGACGTATTATACGATCCTAAAGCGACTTCTTCCGCTGAAATGGCAAGGGTTCCCGTCCCGATCGCGATGGAATCAGACCCACTTGCTACCGTGTCACCACCCATCGCGGTGGAACGGCTACCACTTGCCATCGTATCTGCACCTATGGCGATGGATGAAAATCCGCTCGCGACGGAACTCACCCCTATCGCCGTCGATGCTATCCCGTTTGCCACTGAACCCGAACCTATCGCGGTAGATTCTGAACCCGACGCAGTGGACAAGCGTCCCATAGCGGTAGAAAACTGTCCACTGGCTGTTGTCCGGTAGCCGAGGGCGGTTCCCCGAGGGCCAATTTCACATTCATCCCCGATGACGGTTTGCGCAACCAAAGAATATGGGGCGGAACCCAGTGGGAAGTCAGGTTGCAATTGCTGGAATCCGTTGTCGGTCGTGGAAAACCATACCCTCAAAAACCTTGTTTTTCCGTTCAGGTCTCTTGGGGAAATGTCCGGCATTTCCGGTTCCTCGCCTCCCAGAAGAACGTTGTAATGCCCCCCAACCACTTGTATCTGCTCTGAGGAAGCCGGCTCGCTGGTTTTCGGGTTGGCGCTATCGTTAGTCCAAGTGAACTGCTCTGCTGCTGCAGGATCCTTAACGACAAGCGCGAACTTGAAATAACCGGTTCCGGTGAAGGGCTGGCCATTGGCGGAGACGGAACCCTGGAAAGGAATCTTGCTGGGAACGGCATTGACCTGTGCAAGAGCATTGCATACGGACGCGAGGACTGGGATTACGAATAGGGTCGTGTATTTCATTGTTTGTTGGTGTGCGTGGACGGGCGGGAACGCGTAATTCACGGGTTCAGATCCAGGCGGAGGCGGTAGAGGCCTCTTTCCGGGGTGCGGGGGATGGAGAAGGTGGTGGAGACGCTGCCGTTGCTGGCGGCGCCTTCGGTGACGGTGCCGCTGACGGGGAGCCACGGGCCGGAGCCGGTCTTGCGGGCGACGGCGCTCCAGTTAGCGAGATCGGTGCTTTGCTCGATGACGAAGCGGACGTTTTCCCGGGGGTTTTCCGGGATTTTCACGCTGACGAATGCGGTGTCCGCAGTGACGGTCGGGGTCTGCGGGAGGGCGTCGCGGATGTCGTCGGGCGGGGCGAGGGGGGAGAGGTTGAAGGCGTAGGAAATGAGGTTGGGGAAGCCGTCGTTGTTCGCATCGCCGAGGGGGGTGGCGTCCTCGCCGGTGAGGCCGAAGAGCAGCGCCCAATCGGCGAGCGACCTGTCGGGCAGGCCGATGATGGCGAGACCTGCCTTCTCCGAGTTTGCCTGGTAAACCTGGCCGGAGACCGCGTAATCTCTGCCAAGGGCGACGGAGTTTCCGAGCTGGTGGGTGTAGCCGTCTATGCCGTTGAGGCTGCGTTCGAGCCTCCAGCCCAGGGTGGCATCGAAGGTGAAGACATCGAGCCGCCCATCGCTGAACATGGGGCCTGCGGCACCGAGCGCGATCCTGCCGGTGCTTGCTGCGAGGGCGTCTCCGCGCGAGTCCGGGACAACGAAGGAGGCGATGAGATCCTCCGAGGCGTCGAGAAGGTTCAGGCGCGATCCGTTGCGATCTGACGGGCGGCTGGTGGCCACGAGCAGATCACCGGAGAAGGCGACTTTCCGCCCGAACTGTTCCGTGAAATCGAAGCCACCGCCGGGGAGGACGATATCCGGGGAGCTGACAATGGTGCGGGCACCGTAGGCACCAGCCGTTTCATCAAAGGTAAACAGCGAGACGACGCCGAAGCCGCCGTTCGCCTTGGGATCGCCGATGGCGAGGCGGGTGGCATCGAGCGCGACGTTGGTGGTGTAGCCGTCGAGGAAATTTTCCTCAAAGCCGGTGAGGGTTTCGGAAAATTCCCAGAAGGTTTCGCCTTTGTGGAAAACGAAGACTTTCCCCTCGGAGGGCGAGGTGACGGCCAGGGTTTGGCGGGAGCTGACGGTATCGATGGCGATGCCGTGGCCGAAGAGCACTCCCGTTTCCCCGGCGGGAACGGTCAGGGTCTGCAAATGGGAGTAGGCGAAATCATCCGTTTTGCCAAAAATCTGCACCTCGCCCGCGTTGACCGCTGCGACGAAGAGATGGTCGTCACTCACGGCGACGGCGTTTCCGAACTTTTGCCCTGCTGCCGGGGTGTCCGCCGCTTTTTCCGTGATTGGAACCGCAAGGCCGCGCGAGCGGTCGAAGATGAGGACGCGCCCGGCTTGCGAGCCAGCCTGGGAATCGAGCGCCGCGCCGACCACGACGGTATCCCCGCGCGCCGCGATGGTGAGGGGCACGGTGGTGGAAGGGGAAGGCGGGACGACCGCAGTATCGACCAGTTTGAAAAACGGGGAAATGCCCAGCACGCGGACCGATCCGGCCTCGAAGGAGCCGGCGTCATCGCGGTAGGCACCCACCATCAGGGTGGTGCCATCGCCCGCAAGTTCGCCGCCGCCGGTGAGTTGGTAAGCGAGTCGGTCCAGATCGAAGATACTGTCGCCATCGATGTTCACGGTTTCCACGATGGGACCGATGACGCTGGGGCGGATGAGGTGGAAGGTGGCGTCAAGCTCGGAGCCGATGCCGCTGTCTTCAAAAGTCACCGCGAGGATGTCCCCGTTTTCCCCGAGCGCGATGTCACTGCCGAAACCGGTCACGCCGCCAAGGTTCCCGAGGAGGCCGTAGATTGTTTCGATTTCAAAAGACCGCCCCTCGATATCGGGACGCAGATAGACGAGCGCGCCCCTGTCGTGCGTGGCAGGATCGGGATCGGTGATCAGGTTGCCATTGGTATCGACATAAGCGTTGGGCGCACCGGCTATGATGAGGCCATCGGAAATGACAAGGTCAGTACCCGTCGCGCCGCCTTCGAGGGGCGCGGTGGATGCGAAATCGCTGTAAAGCCCCGTTGCGGGATCCAGGGAAAAACCGGTGATATTCCCACTGCCCGCGTTGCCCTGGTTCCCGGCGATTACCAGCAGCCCGTCCTCCTCCACGATGGCGTTTCCGAAGGAGACCTGATCCGCAGGCCCGCCCTCCAGCCTCTGGGAGAAGATCCAATCACCAAAGGTTTCCTTTTTGAAAACCTCCACCCGTGCCGCTCCCGTATTGAAGAAAAACGAGGAGAAAATCCGGGAGCCATCCTGAGAGACGGCGACCTCGCGCCCGAAGTTGTTGGTCGCGGGGTTGGCTGGCAGGGACTGGCGGAGCTTCCACTCCGCCCCGTCCTGCTCGTAAACGAACGTGAAGCCCTGGGCCGGCACGCCGACGGCGATCACGCCCTCCCCGATGGCGAGCGAGCCGACGGGTTGCACCGCATCGAGGGAAATTTCCTGGGTGGGCGACCATGTCCCGGCGGGGCTGCGGCGGAAGATGACGATGGCCGGATCGAAATTGTTGCCCTTGGAGGCGACCGCCCAGTTTCCGAAAACGGCGACACGCTCTCCGAGGCGTTTCACGTTGGCGGAGCCGGGTAGATCCGTCAGCTCGGAGGTGGAACCTGCCTGGAAGGTGGCGTCCTCATCCTCCACTATGATCGTAGTAGTTCGCACCGGTGTGGCGAGGTAGTTCCGGGTCTGCGGGACGCTGGCGGTGAGGGTGGTCACTCCGGGGGATTGCGCCACCACCGTCAGGCCCGATACGGTCGCCACGGATGGATCGGCTATGGTGAGAGCGACCTGATCCTGGTTGATCCCGTCCGTCGTCCGCGCGACGATATCCCCCGGCGGCCCACCGGGGCGCAAAATGGGGATGGAGGAGAGCTCGAGATCAAGGGGTGCCCGCTCGATTTCCATCGTGCTCGCCACCTCCTCGCTGTCCGGCGGGAAGTAGAAATTGGGTGCCGCGATCTGAATTCGGACCAGGTAATTGGCAGCGTCCACGGGGATTTCCTCCGATCCGTTGTAGAGGACGGTGAGCGGGACATTTGGCGGTGTGGTGGTGATGGTGACGGATTTCGGGGTGCCATCGTAGGTATAAAGCCGGTCGCTCACCGTAATGCCCACGATGGTTTCCGGTGCGGGCAGATCGTGGAAATACACTGCCCCGCCGTCCGAGGTCTTCCTGTCATCGCGGGGTGCGCCGATGATTCCCTGGTCGAGGTGGACGGCGACGGATTCGCCGAAGCCGGAGCCAATCCCGGCGGCGGTTCCTTCGATCATTTCCCGGTAAACCCACCTGCCGTTGGCGCGCGAGGTATAGACGAATACGGCTCCCACGGTGTCCGGAGTCCCCGGTGCGCCGATCAGCAGGTAGCCTCCTTTGAGCGCGACGGAAGCTCCGAAGCGGCGCGCGGTCGCCACGGGCGGGGTGATGGTCTGGGTCTCGGCGCCCGTGACGGGATCGTAGATCTGCACGCGGCCCGGCTGGTAATCCGCAGGATCTGCGGGAGACGCGGGGCCCGGCCCACCACCGCCTCGCCCGGCGCGAGGAATACCGCACTGCCACCCAGCGCGCCTTCCGGTGTGCCTCCGCCCGCGTTCAGACGGGCGGTTTCCTCCCACTCGTCATCGGAGTTTTTCTCGAAAACAATGGCTACGCCGAGACTGTCCAACCCCTGTGCGTTGAAGCCCGGCCAGCCGACCACGGCAAGATCACCCAGGATGGCTACCGCCGCCCCGTACCGCTGGCCGGTCTGCGGCTGCGGGAGGACGGGGTTCGGAAGAAGCTCATGGGCGAAATCGACTGCGAAGCGGGCCCGAGATCCGCGACCTCGTCATATTCGTAGATGAAGGCCGTGCCGGCATCGAGATTCAGCGGCGCGCCGACGATGGCGGTGTCCCCGGAGAAATCAACGGCGGCTCCGAACAGCGAGTTGTCGTTGGAACGTCCCAGCACCATGTTGTTGCTGTACAGGTCTAGATCCGGGTAGCCGAAGGATACGATGTCGGTGCCGTCATTGCTCGGATCCCCAAACGTGCCGTTGGCCACATCGGCATGCTCTGCGAAAAATGCCATCCCATTGATTTGCTGCCCGTTGCCGAAAGTGGCGGCCTCCGACATCCCGATCAGGAAACGTCCGCCCTCGGTGGCGACGCCCGATCCGAAGCGCCCGCCCTTCATGTTGTTCAGCCCGACGGCCTCGTCAAAAGACCAGGTGCGGGAGGCTACATCGAACTGGTACCGATAGACCACTCCGCCTGATGGGATGAGAGGCTTTCCGGGAGCACCGACCAGAAGGGTTCCCTGATCCGCCGAGAGGCTTTGCCCGAAGGCGTTGTCATCTTCCAAAGCGAATTCTTCGAAGAAATCCGATTCCGAGGCGTAGCCGTGCTCGGCGGCGGTGACGGGCGGCTCGAGAATCTGCGCTGCCTGGGGCAGGGCCGGTAGCGTGGCGAGGAGGGAAAAAAGGAGCGTGAGGGACGTTTTCATAAGAAATGGGGCTCGTCGGAAAAAAACGATGGAGCGTCGATCCTTACGCTTTCGGCTCTCTCGGTCAATTTCGAAAAGTAAGTAGAAATACTTAGTTGCGATCATTCTGTTAGATGGAATGTTCATTGCCGTAATGCCAGATCACACCCGGAAACATACCTTTCCTTCCGCTTGCGGAAACCTGTCACCAGCCGAATGGCTCGCCTTGGACGGAGTGATTTTTGAACTCCATAGCTGCGCGGACATCGCGGAGCTGGAGCGTTTTGTCCTGAACACCCTCCCGGAAAAACTGGGCGCGGCCTTCGCGAGCTGGAACGAGCACGGTGCGGACTTGCGCCTGGAGCGGGTGGCGAATTCCGACTCCCACGATGCACTCATCGCGCCCCTCGTCCCCGCGCTCAACCGCAGCCTGCCGACCCATCCGCTCTTCCCGGACTACTTCGATTTCTCCACCGGGAAAGTCATCTACAGCGACTCGGTGGACAGGACACGGGCGGCCGTCAGCGAAGAGGAATACCGCAACACGGATTTTTTCCTGAACGTCGCGGAGGGGCTGGGTATAGAAGACCAGCTCGTGATGCACGTGTATGTCATGGACGGGCAGGGCATCCTGCTGACTTTCCACGGCTTGCGGGAATTCACCCCGGAGCAGCATCTCAAGGCGGCGGTGATGCGCGGGCACATCATCGCGCGGCTGCACACGCTCTACGAGGAGACTGCGAGGCAGGAAAAAAGCAGACACCGCATCGCCGCAGAGCTGGGATCAGTACTTTCCGAAAGGGAGAAAGACATCGTGGAACACGTCTGCGAGGGGGAAACCAACGCGGCCATCGCGGCATCGCTGGAACTTTCGCCACGCACCGTGGACAAGCATCTGAGCAACATCCTGCGGAAGCTTGAACTCGCCAACCGCTACCAGCTCATTTCCAAATACGCCCACTGGATCCGGGACGGGGAGTGAAGTTTGCGTATGGAGCGTGCTTCTAGCTCTAACCCCAGAGCAATCTCATCGCGGCGACAAACGAGAACCCGACGATCATCCACTCAAAGACCGCCTGTGGCACCCGCCCGATCAGCCAGCGGCCCACAGCTATCCCGAAAAAGACGCCGGGCAGGAGCTTGGCGTTTTCCCAGAGGGTCTCCTTGGTGATGATCGCGAGGCTGGCGTTCATCGGGACTTTGATGATGTTCACCAGGAGGAAAAAGCGCGCACCGATACCTATCATTTCCATCTTGGGGATGCGGCGGGTGAGGAAATAGAGCTGGATCACCGGGCCGGCGGCATTCGCCACCATGGTCGCAAATCCGCCGAAACCACCTGCGGCCAAACCGAAGCCGGTTGAGTCCGCCATGGCGGTGAAACGCGCCGGGCTGATCTTGCGGAATGCCTGGAGAAAAACCATGAACAGCACGCAGGCTCCGATCAATCGCTTGAGTGATACTCCGTCGATTTTTGAAAGCAGCCACCAGCCGAGGACGAGGCCGATGAGGGTGGCGGGAAGGAGTTTCCACACGGGCTTCCATGAGCCGTGTTTCAGGAAAGCGGGATAGGCCATCAGATCCGCTGCGATCAGAAGTGGCAGCGCGAGACCGACGGACGGTTTCGCCCCGTAGATTTCCGCAAAAATGACCACGGAAACCATGGAGATCCCGCTGAATCCCGCCTTCGACAACCCGATACACACGGCCGCCACGAGCGCGATGATGAGCATGTGTGGTTCGTCGAGCATCCGCACGGACACTGAACGGTGAGGGGCGCGGGGAAAACTTTAAACTCTAAATTTTAAACTCCAAGGAAGAGGAAGAGGAAGAGACATAAGACATAAGACATAATAATCTGATCCGCGTTTATCTGCGTCCATCCGCGGTTCTCTTCATCCACAACCCAAGCCTTCTATTTGGTTGATGAAAATCACTTTATAGCGATATCAAAGCAACCCTACGGTTTGATCGTTACGGTGTCGCCGACTTTGGTCATGGCGAAGAGTGTTTTTGCGGAAGACATGGGCAGGCGGATGCAGCCGTGGGAGGCGGGATAGTTCGGCACGTAGCCGTAGTGGAATCCGAAATCATCGCAGCTCAGGCGCTGGAAGTAGGGCATGGAGGAGCCGTAGATGGAGGAGTTGTGGTGGCGGTGCTTGTCGGTGATGACGAATTCGCCCTGCTTGGTGCGGTAGCCGCGTTTTCCGGAGGAGACTTTGGTGGAGAAAATCTCATCGCCATTGGCATCGTAAACCCTGGCGCGTTGCTCGCCGAGGGAGAGGATGATGTGGCGCTCCCGTGTCTCCGGATCCTGGCCGAGCAGGAGGCGCATCATGGGCACATCGCTGCGGCGGGATGCGAAGTTCAACGGCCATGTATAGTGGGGGCGGGTGTAGGTATTGGTCTTTGCCCCGGCGTCCAACAGATAGCGGGCGGTCGCGAGATTCCCCGTATTCGCGGCCAGCATGATGGGGGTGATATTCCGGCAGCGGGCGAGATACCATCTCATGTCCTTGGAAGCGACGTGCTTGAGGAAATCCTTGCTCACGGGGCGGGCGATTGGCTCGTTCGGGTCGGCTCCGGCGGCGAGGAGTTGGCGGACGGTTTCCGGATTTTCCGTGACGATGGCGAGGTGTAGCGGCTTCTGGTTTCCCGGGAGGCTGAGGTTCCCCTTTGCCCCGCGCTCCAGCAAAAGGGCGGCCAGCCTGTCATCGCCATTCAGCATGGCCACCGATAGCGCGGTGCCTTGGCTGGGGATGATGGTGAAATCCGCCGGGCAGCCGCTATCGAGGAGAAATTTCGTGGTGAGGTAGTCCCCTTTACTGGATGCATAGTAGATGGAGTTTCCAGCGGCGTGGCCGTAATCGAGCAGGAGCTTGAGCCAGGTGATTTTTTTGGAAATGGTGGCCGCCTCCGTGAGGAGAAGCCCGTCCGGCCTGTGCCGCCGGGCGTGTGCTCCTTTTTTCAAAAGCATGGTGGCGAGATCGAGATTGTTCCGGCGGTAGGCAAGCCAGAGAGCCGGCTCCCACTCGGGACCGCCTAGCATTTCCCCGGGGCGGAGGACGGCTTCCAGAGTCTCCGGATGGCCGCTTGCAATGGCGGCTTCCAGCGGAGTAACGCCGCCGGGGGTGGTGGGCAGCCGGACGGGATCGGCACCGATGCGCATGAGCAGGGGAATGATTTCCGTATTCCTGTCCTCAATGGCTTGTCCGAGAAGGGTTTTCCCGGTGGTGGCGGAGGGCAGGTTGGTATCGGCTCCGGCGGCAGCGAGGGTTGGAAGGATGCCGGTCCACTTGTTTTTCAAGGCCAGGGCGATGGTGCTGTTGCCCTCGGGATCCGTCGCTCCGGGGTCGGCTCCATGCCCGATCAGTGTTTTCACGAGATCCTTGTGACCGGCTGCAATGGCGATGTGGAGGAGAGGGGTGCCGTCGCGATCGGTAAGGTGTGGATCAGCACCGTGCCTGAACATGGAGCGGACGAAGGCAAGGCGGCCGTTGCGGATGGCCCAGGGCAGGATTTTCTCGCCATTGGGCATCGCTCCGTCTGGCTTGGCTCCGTTTTCAATGAGCTTTTCGACCACGCTGGGGAAATTTTTCCCAAGGGCGAGTCCGAGGATATCGACACCGTCGGGGCTTTTAGCATTGGGGTTTGCCTCGCCTTCCAGCAATATCAGCGCGGTGGAGGGATGATCCTGCTCGATGGAGATACGCAGTGGCGTGTGGCCCGCCGCATCGCGCTGCTCGGTGTGGACTCCCACATCCAGCAGCCATTCCACATGCTGCACTTCATCCAGCGTGACTGCCTGGACCAGCGCGCGGCCGCTCGGCTGGATTCCCTCGCGGGAAAGCTGGCGCAGTGCGTGTTTCTCCGGGGAGTCACACGAGGCTGTCAGAAAAACGGCGGAGACCAGAAGGATACGCCGACTCAACCGAAAAATGGGGGCGGTTTGAGGCACGGCTTCGAAGGCTAAGGATTTTTTTATAAAAATCAAGACCCTTAAAGCTTGTTTAGAATCCTGTTTGGATGAAACGCGGGGCAACCCCGGGAAATGTTTTGCTGTGCAAAACGACACGCCGCCTGAAGGCGGCGCTCCGTGCGAATGCCGTCGGCTCGCAGCCCTTCGACAGGCTCAGGGCAGCATTGCCAAAAGCGGCAGCCCTCCTTCGCCAAGGCTGCGGCGGACAAGCAGGTTCCTACAGAAGCATGAGTGCCGGGTTCTCGATCAGCTTTTTCACTTCCGAGATGTAGGCAGCGCCGACTGCTCCATCGACCACGCGGTGGTCTGCGGAGAGGCCGATGTTCATGCGTAGGCCGACTGCGAGTTCGCCGTTGACGACGACCGGCTTCTGGACTGCCGCACCTACGGAGAGGATGGCTGCTTGTGGCGGGTTGACGATCGCGTCGAAGGAATCGATTCCCCATGCGCCGAGGTTGGAGACGGTGATGGTGCCGCCGTCGAATTCATTGGGCTTGAGCTTCTTGTCCTTCGCACGGACGGCGAAGTCTTTGACCGCACGGGAGATGGCGAGCAGGGATTTGCTTTCCGCTTCCGTGATGACGGGAGTGACGAGCCCGTCTTCCACGGCGATGGCGACGGAGAGGCCGACGTGCTTGAATTTCACGATATGGTCACCGGCGAAGGAGGCGTTGATCGCCGGAACCGCTTCGGCCGCGTTGATCGCGGCTTTGAGGATGAAATCGTTGACCGAGTATTTGTTTCCGTGGGTCTTTTCCGCCTGGTCGTTGACCTGTTTGCGGAGAGCCATGAGCGGTGCGGCATCGACTTCCACGTGGAGGTAGAAATGCGGGATGGTGGTTTTGGAGGTGAGCAGGCGGGAGGCGATGACCTTGCGCATGGAGGAGAGCTCGATGCGCTCGTCGCCTTCCTTGGCAACCGGTTGGATCGCTGCCGGTGCGGCTGCTGCGGCAGGAGGCGGAGCGGATGCGCCGGAGGTGCGTGCCTTGACGGCTTCGGAAAGTTTGGCGGCGGCGGTTGCTGCCTGGGAAGGTTGCTTGGTAGCGGAGCCGGAGGACGCGCCATCGACATCGGCTTTCACGATACGTCCTGCACGCCGGTGCCTGAGACATTTGAGAGATCGACGCCTTTTTCCTCGGCCACTTTGCGGGCGAGAGGGGAGGCTTTCACGCGCCCGCCATCCGAAGATGCCTGGGCAGGTGCAGGGGTATTTTCCGCAGGGGCGGCTTCCTCTTCCTGTTCCTTGGCAGCGGGAGCTTCTTCCTCCGGTGCGCTTTCAGCGGCAGGTGCCGGGGCGGAACCGCCATCACTGTCCCCATCGAGAACCGCGAGGACTCCACCGATGGTGGCCTTGTCGCCTTCCTGGATCAGGATTTCAGTGATGGTGCCTTCGTCGAAAGCTTCCATTTCCATGGTGGCCTTGTCCGTTTCCACCTCAGCGAGGATGTCCCCGATCTCGACCTGGTCGCCGACTTTTTTGTGCCATTTGATGAGGGTTCCCTCGGTCATCGTGTCCGAGAGTTTGGGCATTTCGATATTTACTGACATGGTATGGAAAAAACTGGTGTTAGGTGGGTAGGATGGGAGAAAGTTCAGGTATTTCCAGCCCTTTTTCCCGTGTGGGGAAACAAAAAAGCGCGGGAGGCATGTGCCGCACCGCGCTTTGATGGAAATTTTAAGGAAGCCAGCTTACTCGGCGAGCTTTTTCATGGTCGGTATCAGGCCGATATGCGGGCTGCCGGTAGGCCTGGGCGGTTGCCATTTTGATGGTGCTCTCGGAGGTGGTGCCGCAGCAATCCTTCTTCGGGCAGTAGTAGCGGGTGCAATCGCTGCAAGGAACCCTCACCTTTTTAGTGACGGTCTTGTAGCGGGGAACCTTTACCTCTACGGTTTGGGTCATGCCGTATTTGGAACCATCGTCCGTATGAACTTCTTTAGTAACGGTATCATAGCCGCAGGTTTTTACCTGTTTGGTCTCGGTGCGGTGGCCGGCTGTCCACGACGGGATGCCGAACATGGAGCAGCATGAAGTGAAGCCCAGGGAAAGGGCGGCGAGTGTGAGGAGGCTGAGGATTTTTTTCATCGTTGTGTTTTCAGTGATTTTTTTAGAACAGGCAGCAGCAGGAAGCGGCGGCGAGGGCGGTGACGGTAATGATAGTGAGGGTGGCAATGCGCTGCAACATGACGGTAGCTTAGAAAAAGTGTGGATGTTGGCAATAGAATTTTACGTTGCGGGGCTTTTCCCTCGCAGCTTACGGGCTGGACTTGACGGGGGAGGCCAAGCATTTTTCAAAAAATGACGGATTGTGAATGGATGGCGGTCGCTTTGGAAGAGGCTTGGAAAGGGGTGGGGAAGACCGCTCCGAACCCACCCGTAGGCGCTGCGATCGTGAAAAACGGGCTGCTTCTCGGGAAGGGCTGGCACCGGAAGGCGGGGATGCCGCATGCCGAGGTGGAGGCGATGGCGAATGCGGAAAAAAAACATGGCCGAGAAGCTCTGAAAGGCGCGACTGCCTATGTAACCCTGGAGCCGTGCTCGACGGCCGGACGCACTCCGGCCTGCACGGGCGGACTGATGGAGGCGGGGATTGCGCGGGTGGTATATGGGAGCCTGGATCCGAATCCCGCCCACGCCGGAGCTGCGGACGGGGTTCTCAAAGCTGCCGGGATCACTGTGCAAGCCGGGGTGTTGCGCGATGGGTGCGATGAAATTTTAAGACCGTTTTCCAAAGTGCAGCGCACCGGCCTGCCGTGGGTGGTGTGGAAATGCGCGATGTCCCTGGATGGAAAAATCACGAGGCCGGAAGGCGAGGGGCAGTGGTTGAGTGGTGTGGAATCCCGCGCGGATGTGCAGATGCTGCGCTCCCGGGTGGATGCGGTTCTGACCAGCGGCGAGACGGTGCGCCGCGATCTCCCGGCGCTGACGATACGTGTCCCGCATCTGTTGGAGGGACGCGGGCAGCCGTGGCGCGTCGTCGTCACGGACAGGCCGGAAACCATGCCGGAGGAGGCCGCGCTTTTTTCCGATGAGTGGAAGGACAGGACTCTAATACGGAGCCGCGAAAATCCGGAGGAGATGCTCCGGGCGCTGGTGAAGGAACAGGGCGTGCTCTCCGTCATGTTGGAAGCCGGAGGAAAATTTTCCGCAGCCATGTTTCACGCCGGGCTGGTGGATGAAGCGGTGATTTACTACGCGCCAATGCTATGCGGAGGCACCGTTCCCGCATTGGCTGGAGGAGGGTTTCCCGGGTCGGTTCTGCTTGGGGAAATTTCCTATAAAACCTTTGGGAGCGATCTGAGGGTGAGAGGGCTTTTGGCAGGACGTCCGCGGCTGTAAGGAACCGCCGGTTGGATTCCCCACTTGCGCCGCCAGCTTGCAGGTGGTCTGCTGGAGGCATGAAAAAATTGCTTTCACTTCTGATCATCCCGCTACTCTGCCAATGCAGCGGAGGCTTTGGCGGCACCAGCGTTTCCAAGTCACCTGCGGTGCTGAATGTTTCCGGCTGGGATCCGAAAGAGGTGCAGCGGGGAGGGGACAGGTTCTCGCAGGACCGATGTCTCGGCGATGCGCAGGAACGGGGCGCAGGCACTGATCGCGCGCTCGGCCAAGGGGCCGGTGCTGGATGACAAGTATGCCGATTTTATGAAATCCGCCGATCGCGAGGGGATGCTTCTCGGAGCCTACCATTTCGTGACAATGAACCAGGATCCCGCCACCCAGGCGGACAACTTCGTGAGCCGGGTAAAAGCGGTGGCGCGGGCAAAAGGAATTTCCCAAAACAGGATCCTCTTGGTGGGCGATTTCGATACGCATTCCACACCGGATCGTCTGGTGAAATTCATCCAGCGAGTCCACGAGAGGACGGGTGTGTATCCTGTCACATATTTGGAAAACAGCGATGGTCTCCGCGCCCGGCTCCGCAACGCAACGGCGGACCAGAAACGCATCATCCGCCGCTCCCCGTATTGGCTGGCTCTCTACGGCCCTGGCGGCACGGAGCGCACCATGTCCAAAGCGGGCGCCCTCACCCCGGACAGCCTGACGGAGCTTTACGATGTCTGGGGAGACTGGACGATGTGGCAGTATGGCGGGGTCACCTGGGGAAACGGCAGATCGAATGCCAGGCACTACAGCACCGGCTCATGGCGTAGCCCGCGTTTCTTCGGAAACATGGCGCACCCCATGGAGAGGAATGTTTTCAAAGGAAACGATGGCGACCTCCGCGCGTTCTGGGACAGGCATTCCATCCGCCTGTAAAAATTTACGATTCGGGTTCTTCCCAGCTTCTCACGCGCAAAGCCTCCGCGGCTGCGCGGGCTTCGGCCTCCTTCTTGCTCTTGCCTTTTCCGGCGGCAAGGAACTTGTCCTGCCAGATGACCTCCGCTTGGAAAACACGGCGGTGGTCCGGCCCGCTCTCGCCAAGGATACGGTAAACCGGGGCGATGGGATGGATGGCCTGGAGGCATTCCTGGAGCTCGCCCTTGGGATTGCGCTCGTCGGGGCTGGTGACCATTCCTTCGATCTCTTTGTCAAAAAGGTTCAGGATGAATTTCTCCGCAGCACGGCGTCCGGTATCCAGATAGATAGCGCCTATGAGCGATTCGAAGGCATCCGCCAAAGTGGAAAGCCTGCGGCGTCCTCCGGTGGCTTCCTCGCCTTTTCCTAACAGAACGTAATCACCAAGATGGATGACCATCGCGAAGCGGGCGAGCGCACGGCGGGAAACCACGCGGGAGCGGAGCTTGGTCAGATGTCCCTCGGGCGCATCGGGAAAAAGTTTGAAAAGAGCTTCGGTGACTACCAGTTGGAGCACGGCATCCCCGAGAAATTCCAGGCGTTGGTTATCGAAATGGGGCCTCTGGGACTCGTAAGCGAGACTGGGATGGGTGAGCGCCTCCGCCAACAATAGCGAATTGCGAAATTTATAATCGATCCGGCTCTCCAGCGGTTGCATCAAAAATCATTTTGTTCACCTCTTTCTCCGAGTCCGGCCACCGGGCCGATACCGGGGAAAAAGGTGGGGTGATCGACGGGGCTCGAACCCGCGACAACCAGAATCACAATCTGGGGCTCTACCAACTGAGCTACGACCACCATTTCAGGCGGGCGAAACGCTTACAATGGACGCGGACTATTGCAAAGAGAAAAATCACTCTAAACGGTTAATTCCTTCAGCGCATCCTCCAGTTTCCGGTAGCGGAAAGTGAATCCAAGGGCTTCCAGCTTGTTCGGAACCGCCTTCTGCCCCACCAGCAAAGCTCCACCGAATCCGCCGAGTGCGAGCTTCAGGGCGAAGCCCGGCACGGGGAGAAACACCCAGCGGTTCACCGCCTTCGCGAGCTTGCGGGTGAGATCGATGTTCCGCTCCGGCTCCGGGGCGGTGCCGTTCACCGCGCCCTCGGCGGCTTCCGTGGTGATGCAGAAAACCATCGCCCGCCTGAGGTCTTCCACATGGATCCAAGGCATCCACTGCTGGCCGTCGCCGAGCCTACCTCCGATGCCGAGTTTGAAAACCGTGATGAGCTTCTCCCACGCCTGCCCACCCTTTCCAAGAACCACCCCGGTGCGGAATTTCACGACGCGCACTCCGAGAGGCTGGGCACGATCCGCCGCTTTCTCCCAGGCATCGCAGAGATCCGCGAGGTAGCCATCGCCGGGCGCGGAGGATTCGTCCAACAGCTCGTCCCCGCGCCCGCCATAGATTCCGACAGCGGAAGCGTTGAGCAAAACCTCCGGCCTCCCTCCCTCCGGCAGCGCGGCGATTTTTCTCACAACGTCCTCGGTCACACCAACCCGGCTTTCGTGAAACTCTTTTTTCTTCTCCTCCGTCCACCTTTGGTCGATGGGTGCGCCGGCCAGATTCACCACCACCCCGCACCCCGTGATATCCACCGCTTCCGGTTTCACCCATCGCGAAACCCCCTCCACATCACCAGCGCCTTTCCGGCTGACACCCGTGACTTCAAAACCCTCCTTCACAAGCATCCCGGCAAGCCCGCTCCCAACAAACCCGCTCGCCCCATAAATCACCGCATGTTTCCGCATGGGGAAATGATAGCGCGATTCGGAAAATGGCCAAAGTTATTCCAGCGCCGTTCCTTGGGAACGCCGCAAGAATAACCGAGGACGTGAGGAAATAAGGAGAAGCGCGCATCTTGCCGCTAGCGAAGAATCCAGCACGCTTCACCAATGCTTCGCTAGCGGCACGATGCGCACTTCTCCTTATTCGAGCCGCCGGCTCGAAGAGCCAGGTTTCACTACGAAAGTATTTGTTGAGGCATCCCTCTGCGAAGCGAGTCATGTTTGCGAGATTTCGGGGAGAATATCCCATTCCAAACTCATTCACCAATTTCGCACTCAGTGAGTGCAAAATCTTTTTTCCATACTCCGCCCGCTTCTCATCAGGGACGTCCGTGAGGATTTCCTGAACAACCCCGTGGTAAGCAGGGGGCAGACTCCCTGGTGGAAAAAGGGGAACTTGAAAGGGGAGGGGAAAGGTGGCAATCTTCCGGGCATGGGTGTGGTTGTTCTACCATCTTCGCGAAGCATCGGTGTCTTTTGTGAAAGTCACGGGATTGAGAGGTTGCGCCTGTTCGGCTCGGCGGCGAGGAATGATTTCGACGCAGCGCGGAGCGATGTGGATCTGCTCGTGGAATACGAAAAGGGAAAGCACCCGGGGCTGGATCATTTCCTTGTGGCGGAAGAAATGTCAGAGCTTTTCGGGAGGAAAGTGGATTTGAATACTCCGGCGATGCTGGGTCGGTATCTGGGCGATGTGGTGAAAGACGCGGAGATTTTGTATGGCGAAGCGTGATCCATGGCTATGACGGAATTGATACCGAAACCCTGTGGGCTGTCCTGACACTCCGCACGAAGGAGTTAGGAATGGTGCAGGAATAACCTCGCTCACCTTCTGGTTTTCGTAAGAGGGAAGGAACCACAATGGGAGCGAAGCGGACATGGACGGACTGTAAAATAAAATCTCTCCGTCAAATCTTACGAATCCAACGAATCCTAAGAAATTTCCAGAACCTTGCAATACTTTGGCTCTTTCCCTCTTCGATTCGTCGGATTCGTGCGATTCGTGGTTCCTGTCATCTTTACGCACGTGCCCCAGCGTGTGTTCCAAGTAATTGGTGAGCCTTCCCTTAGTCTTGCAACTGGATGCGGTGATTGCTGGGGAGGGATTGGGCTAGGTGGTTTCCGGTGCGAGGTGTTTGGTGTTCAGGTTTTCCAAGAAGGCGGCTTTTTGTTCCGGGGTGGTGAAAGCTCGGAGCGGAATGACGCAATTTCGGCTGCATCCGAATAGAATCTCCATCCGGTCCTTGTCCTCGGACACGCGTTCCAACTTCGAGAGAGGAAAACTTATTGTTGATCCGAGGAACTCGCAGTGGATCTTCCGGTCTTCAAACCAGTAAGTTGTCGTAGCTGGCAATTTATCCCCGGTTTCGCGTTCCATGTATTTCCGAGTTCTGCTGACGACCGTTGGCGTATAGGAAATGTAGTTGATAAATCCTGCGAAGATTGCGGCTATGACTGTAGTGACCGCGCAATACAATGGCGGCCTGTCGTGGAAAAAGATCAGAACCACTGTCGCAGCGCAGACTGCTCCGGTGACCGTGCTTCTGATCTTAGCTTTCCTCGCAGTTTTACTACGGAGGAACTGGCGCACTGCCGGTTCCGCTGCGTCCTCAAGGGTGGATTCGTAAACGAGTTTCATTTTTTGTGCGGAGAAGAGGGAGGGCTACGCTTTCTCTCCGAGTATCACGGAGACGGTCGGCTTCTCCGCGAAAATGCGTTTGGCGGTTTCCCGAACGGCTTCCGGGGTGAGGGCGGCGTAGATTTCCGGGAGGAGGCGGTGGGAGTCTGCGGGGTTGCCGAAGAGGAGATCGAGGGTGGCGTGGCGGGCGTTTGAGGCGATGGATTGCTGCTGGATGGCGGCTCCGCTGAGGACGGTGGAGCGGACTCGCTCGAAGGTGTCTGCGGGGATGCCTTCCTCGGCGATTTTTTCGATTTCTTTTTCCAGTTCCGTGCGGGCGAGGGCTATCTGCTCCGGGGAGGTGGCGAGGTAGAAGGTGAAGAGGCCCTGGTCGTAGCCGAGGAATTGGGTGGCTCCGACCCGGTAGGCAAGGCCGAGTTCCTCGCGGATGCGGCCGAAGAGGGGCTGGCCATGTCCGAGGAATGCTCTTGGAGAAAGGCCAGGGTGTGGCGATCGGCGCTGCTGATGGCGGCACCGGGATAGCCGATTGCGAGGACGGCCTGTTTCTTGGGGAGGGTGGATTCCACGTTTTCTCCTATGTTCGTAGTAGATGCGGGTGGGTTCCATTTTTCTCCGGTGGGGAGTTTTGCGAAGTGGCTTTCAAGGAGATCGATTAGGGCGGCAGGATCGAAATCCCCGGCGACGGCGAGGGTGAGATTCGCGGCGCAGAAGTGGCGGGAGTGGTGGGCGGCGATGTCGAGACGCTCCAGTTTTGCCAACGTTCCGACGGTGCCGAGGGAGTCGAGGGCGTAGCCTTGGCCGGAGTAGTGGGCGTGGCGTAGTGCCTTGAAGCAGCGATGGAGGGGATCGGCGAGGGCTTCTTCGAGGGAGGCTTGCTGGCTGGCTTTTTCCCGGGAGATGGATTCTGCTGGGAATACGGGGTTGAGGATGACGTCGGCGAAGATGTCGAGGATGGTATGTGTATCCGCAGAGAGTCCGGCGGCTTGGACGAGGAGGGCGTTGTTGCCGGCGGAGGCGCTGATGTTTGCCCCGAGGGATTCCAGGGTGAGGGCGATTTCATCCGCGCTGCGGGAGGTGGTGCCTTTGGTGAGGGTGGAGGAGAAGAGCTGGTTGAGGCCGTTGTTATCGGGGGTTTCCGAAGGGAGTCCGGCGCGGGCGGCTGCCTGGAAATGGATGAGCGGCACGCGGTGGTCCGGCAGAAGGGCGAGCTGGATGCCGTTGGAAAGGGTGTGGGTGGTGATGGGCTGGAGAGCGGCGGCGGCTTTTTTTTCCCCGGCTACGTGCTGGTAGGTTTCCGGATCGAGGGAGGTGAAGGTGAGGCGGTTTTCCGTGAGCTTCGCGGCTACGCGGCGGATGTCTGCGGCGGTGACTGCATTGACCTCTGCGAGGTAGGAGCGGGTGAAATTCAGGTCGCGCGCTTCGTGCCAGTTCGAGGCGAGATCGGAGGCGCGGCCGGAGGCGGTGGTGAGCGTGCGGAACTGGCTGGCTGCGGTCTGGCGTTTCGCTTTTGCGAGATCTTCGTCGAAGGCGCTGGCGGTCAGATCGGTGATCTCGGAGAGGATGGCGGCTTTCAGTTCATCGCGTTTCTCCGGCTGGCACTCGGCGGAAATGGCGAAGAGGCCGGCCTGATCCGGATCGATCCAAGTCCATGCGGAAATTTCCAGGGCGAGTTCGCGTTGCTCGCGGAGGTGGAGGTGGAGGCGGGATGCGCGGCCACGCCCGAGGATGGCGGCGAGCATGTCGTATGCGGGCGCGTCCGGGTGGTCGATGGCCGGGGTTTTCCAAGTTAGGCAGAGGCGGCTGGTGGGGATGTCAAAAGTATCGAAGCCTTCCCGTGGGCCTACCTGTGGGGGATCGGACTGGAGATGTGGCTCGGGGCCGGAGACGATTTTGCAATCTTCCGTGAAGGAGGTGACGAGGGCGCGGGCTTCGTCCGCATCGAAATCACCGGAGATGACGAGGTGGGTTTTGTCAGGAGTGTAGCGGGCGCGGTGGTAGTCTGTTAGATCGGAATGGGAAATTTCATCAAAGAGATGGCGGTGGCCGATGACGGGATGGCGGCGCGCATCTACGGTGAACGCAGTAGATAGAAGAAGGCGGATTGAGGCGTTGTCGGGATCGTCCAGGCCCATGTCGATCTCGCGGCGGATGACGTCCTTTTCGCTCTCGAATTCGGATTCGGGGATGAGTGGGAAAAACACCAGGCCGGTGAGGCATTTCAGAAAAGTTTCCAGTGAGTGGGACGGGCCGTCGATGTAATAAACGGTGCGGTCGAAGGTGGTGTAGGCATTCCAGTGGCCGCCACCTGCCTGGACGGCCTGGGCGAGGCCTTCGGAGGTGTAGTCGCGGGTGCCTTTGAAGACCATGTGTTCCAGGAAATGGGAGAGGCCGGTGCCGAGTCTGTTGTTTTCATGGATGCTTCCGGTGGCCACCCATGCCTGCACGCTGATGACGGGCGCTGCGGGATCGGGATCCAGGATGAGGGTGAGTCCGTTGGGGAGGGTGTGGCGGGTGGCGTTTGTGAGAGGGTATTCCATGAATTTCCGGCTTGGCTGGAGGATGGATGCAGCATAAACCCGTGTCATGCAACGATGGATGTTATACGCGGTTCTGGCAGTGGTGGGTCTTGTTCTCCTCACAGGAGGTGGCCTCTACGGCTACCGCGAATACCTGCGTAGCAAACCGGCCCCAATCTGGGTGCCGCTGGCTCTACGTGCGGATATTTCCATGGAAGACCAGGAAAAGCTCGCAAAGGAAATCGAGGAGCGCTTGCGCACGGATGAGATCCTCCGCCAGATCGCCATTGATGTGCACCTTCAGGAAAAATTCAATCAACCGGATCTCGATGCGGCGGTCAAGGAACTGGAGAACCGCCTCTTTGTGAAAGTGGGAACCGCCGACACGCCGAATGGAAGCGTTCCTTCGATCAACATCGGGGTGAAAGGCACGGGGGGTGAGAAGGAAGTGCTTGGGGAAGCGGCAGGCCGGTTGATCAAGGATGTCTGGAAAATGCTCGGTATCGATCCGGAAACGGGGCAGCCGGTCAAGTAGCCGGGTGCCGTGCCGGAGATTCCTGAAACGGATTTCTGACCCTGGCGGATGAAAATGGAAAAGCCGGCGCTCCTTGCGGAGGCCGGTTTTTTTGATGGGCCGAAAGACTCGCCGCCTGAAGGCAGCGCTCCGTTACTTCTTGTAGATGGTCTGTCCGGTGGAGCGGAGCTCGTCGCAAGCCTGCTTCATGCGGTCGCAGAGACCTTGCTCGCCTGCCTTGAGGTAGGAGCGTGGATCGTAATGCTTCTTGTTGCCGACTTCGCCGTCGATTTTCAGCACTCCCTCGATGTTCGAGCAGATGTGGGTGACGATGGGACGGGTAAAGGCATACTGGGTATCGGTATCGATGTTCATTTTCACTACACCGTAATCGAGTGTTTCCTGGAGATCCTCGGAGGAGGTGCCGGAGCCGCCGTGGAAGACGAGATCCATTTCCGCGTCCGCGCCGTGTTTGTCCATGACTGCTTTCTGGCCGTCTTTGAGGATGGATGGCTTGAGTTTCACGGAGCCTGGCTTGTAGGCACCGTGGACGTTTCCGAAGGTGGCTGCGAAAAGGAAGCGGCCGATTGGCTTGAGGGCTTCGTAAACTTCCACCATGTCCTCGGGGGTGGTGTAGAGTTTTTCGATAGGGAGGCCTGAGGTATCATGGCCGTCCTCTTCTCCGCCGACGCAGCCGGCTTCGACTTCGAGGATGATGCCGAGCTCGGCGCATTCCTTGAGGAGTTCCTTGGAGATTTTCAGGTTCTCATCGAGCTCCACGACGGAGCCGTCGAACATGTGGGATTGGAAAAGAGGGCCTTTGCCTTCTGCGATGCGCTCGCGGGAGGCTTGCAGGAGGGGTTTGAGGAAGCCATCGACCTTGGCCGGGTGGCAGTGATCCGTGTGGAGGGCGATGAGGACATCGTGTTTCTCGGCAAGCAGGTGGCAGGCCTCGGCGAGGATGATGGCTCCGAAGGCCGCATCTTTCACCGCAGTGCCGGATGCGAACTCGCCGCCGCCTGTGGAAACCTGGATGATCCCGTCGGATTTGGCTTCGGAAAAGGCTTTGAGTGCACCGTTGATGGTGGTGAGGGAGGTCACGTTGATGGCCGGGTAGGCGTATCCGCCTTTCTGGGCGGCATCGAGCATTGCTTCGTATTGTTTTGGTGTGGCGATAGGCATAACGCGGGTTGCGTATCTTAGAATGTGAAGCGGTGCAAGGGTGAAGAGTGGGAAGAGTGCCGAGTGATCAGTGCCAAGTGAGAAGACTTGGGTTGTGCTTGCTTTCTGCCCGCACCCCCGCTACATCCTTGCGCCTCACGCCAGATGTGGGGCCCGTGGCCCAATGGATAGGACGATGGCCTCCGAAGCCGTAGGTGGTGGTTCGATTCCACCCGGGACTACTTGGGGGTGACGGATTTTTGGGGAAGACCTATTCAAAGCCGAGGATGGTGTTGGTTTCCTTGCGGACTTGCGCGGAAACCTTGAATTCGTAGGCTCCGAGGTCGGGTGCGTCCGGGTTGATCCGGAACAGGGTGTCCCTTTTTACCCAACGCTTTTCCGAGGCGCTGAAGATGGGAAGGGTCAGACAGAGGGCTATGATCCCGAGGGCGTAGGCGGTGGGAAGTGCGATGGAGGAGGTGGTGCGGATGATGCGCTGCGGGGGCTTTCCGATGAAGATTTGCAGGACGTTTAGAAGAATGTTTGCGAGCCAAAGCAAGGGCACGGCGGCGAGGGCTATCAGGATAGGTCGAGAAAGGCCGAAGTGGACGGCTACCGGGTAGGCGGCGAGCGACCAGAGCAGGATTAGAAACAGGACGATTCCCGAAATCTTCCCGCCGGAGGAACCGATTCCGAACGGGGCGAGCCGTTTCGAGAGACGCCAGCGGATTACTGCGGCCGGGGCGAGCAACAGGCTCATGAGGACGGCGAGAAGGTGGACGCCGGGGAAAACGAAAAGGAAATGCCGTATGCCGTAGTCCCTCCCACCAAGGGGGGTGAGCCGGTTGATGCCGATGTGAATGGCGAGGGGGAGAACGATGCCGCAGAGGATCACCCACGCCCAGTCGATGGGGCGGAGGAGATGGGAAAGCCGTTTCGACGGAAGTCGCACGGGACGCGGGGAAAGGAACCGGAAAAGGAGAACCGGCAGACATGCGAGGAGAAGAATGAGAGCTATGGATATGAGCCCGAGGCGGAAAGCGAAGGCGTGCTCGGCGAGGCGGAGCGGTTTCAGATCGGATTCGTGGATTGGCGGAGTGGAAAGCGCCTGCCGACCGACCAGTGGCAGGGTCATTTCCGCCAGCAGGGCGGCACGGTCTTCCGGAAACCATGGCGATCCTTTACTACTACGGATGGTTTTTTGATCCCTCAAATCCTGGAGTCCGTCGCGCTGGCTCAGGAAGGTTGCGGCCATTTCTTTGAGTTCGAGACGTTCCGCGGCTGCGTGGAAGTTGATGGTCGTGGCGCTTGCGATGACTCTGTAAACGAGTTCTCCGACAAGGAAGTTGTCATCGTTTTGCGCGAGGCCGGACAGCAGGTGCTCCCGCTGTTCGGCCAGTGCCAGGAACTCTTCTTTCCTGCCTGCTTTAGATAGCATTTCCGCCCGGGCGGACAGCAGGTCCGCGACATGGCGGAGGGCGATGATCCCTGCTGCCGGGGTGCCCCAGACATAGGCATATGTATGCATGAAGCCTGCCATTGAGCACGTGTCGAGCACCCGTGCCCGGGCTGCCATCATGCCGTTTGTGTAGGTCTGGAAGTCCGGGAGTGAAGCGGCTTTTTCCATGAGAGCCATTGACTCATCGAACAACTCCCCGTCGTTGATGGTGTATTCTTTCTCTGACGGAAGGGAGCCGAGCCGGACTCCGTCGATGACACGCGGGGTGGATTTGGAGGAGGAGCGCAGTTTTTCAAAAGACTCCCTGCCGGAATATCCCGCCGCGAAGTAGAGGAAAAAGGCGTTTTCCGGCGCGATGCGGGCGACGGTTTCTTCGAAATCCGCCGGGAGACTTTCGTTCAGGGAAGTATAGGCGTGGACGTATTCGATGTAGTAAGCCGGATTTTCAGGAGCGCTAACGTGTAGCTGGAGAGCTTGTTCTACATTTTCGAGTATGGGATCACCGAGAAGAAGTCGTTCCTTTTCAGACAATCCCGCCGGGAGCGGAGGCGGCTCGGTGGGAGCGAACATTGACATTCCGATAAAGCTATCGACCAGGCGGTATGCCGGGATCTGGGAGGAGAGTGCCAGCAGGAGGGAGGCTACCGAGGCGATCCAAACGGCGATCTTCCAAAATGGAGGACGCTTTTTGTCCGCGTGCGCGGTGAGTCTGGCGAGGGGAATTTCGACGCCGGGATGCTGGGGATCGAAATTCTCCTCCAGCATCGCGTTCGCGGCGAGGCGCTGCTCGGCGTTGTCCGCGAGGGGTTTGGTGGCGGCGGCGATGAGGGGGTGGGTTTCGGGTAGCACGGGTGGATTGTGATGGGTTGCGGGGAGGTGTCAGGGAGATTTTGGACTGATTTTGGCCAGAGGAGGGGCTGTTTTCGTTCCCCCGGTAATCCAGTGCCTTCCCCCGCCAGGCTGGAGGGAAGCCATTTTCAGCCTCCATACTGGGATTGACCGCATGGCAACGTGGGTTAGTCTGCGGTTGTCCATTTCAAAACAACCAACCAACACACAATCATGTCCATCAAAGTAGGAGACAAAGCACCGGATTTCACTCTCGTAACCAAAACACCGGACGGCCCGCAGGTCGTGAAACTCAGCGAACAGATCGGAGCCACGAACATCGTCCTTCTCTTTGTGCCAATGGCTTTCACCGGCGTTTGCACCACAGAACTCTGCGATGTTTCCTCCGGGATCAGCGCATATGAGTCGCTGGATGCGAAAGTTTTCGCCATCTCCGGGGACAACCCGTTCGCGCAGGAAGCCTGGGCCACGAAGGAAGGCATCACCGTCCCGCTTCTCAGCGATTACGAGCACGAGGCGGCCAAGGCATACGGCGTCGCTTACGAGCAATTCCTCCCGGAAGCGAACCTGATCATGGGCGGTGTGGCGAAACGCTCGGCCTTCGTGATCGATAAAACCGGCACCGTGAAGTTTGCCGACGTCCAGGATCATCCGAAGGATCTCCCTGATTTTGAGGCACTTAAGGAAGTTCTCGGCAGTCTCTGAAATCTTTCTTTGAAATAAACTTAAGTTTATTGTTTACAAAGTCGGTGAAAAAGGCTTTTTTGTTGTCGTCCTCCGCGTGAGCCGGAGTGATTGAATCTTCCGGGGGGAAAGTTCAGTTACTCTGAGACAGCGAAGGTAACTGTAAGGCGCGAATCTGGAAACGGATTCGCGCCTTCGCTTTTCTTACGGCAGCATTTTTTTCAAAATCGGTATTCGAGGCCAAGCCCAAGACTCCATCCCGACAAATCCGTTTCGAAATCGCTACCGCCCACGCTATCCTTCAAATCCTCAGTCGCATCGTAGCGGAAAAACGAGTTCACCGACCAGTCTTCGGTTATTTCATAGCCCACTCCGACCTCGCCATAAACCCCGAGAAGCAGCGAGGTGCCGCTGGCGGACGCGCTGACGGGTGCGGGTGCGCCCGTGGCAGGGTTGAGAAGCGTTACCGAGTATCCGGCATCCCAATCGACGACGTTCAGAACCACCCCGGCTCCTGCTGTGACGAACCATTTGCCTCCGGGCTGCCAACGGAGATCCCCGCCGAATGCGAGACTGTAGAGATCCGTTTGGCTCTCGAAAACATAGTCCTGCGTTCCCACCAAAGCCTGGGTGACGGTACGGGTGGCGGGGGCGTTGGGTATTACCGGGCCGGGCCCCTCAACGCTGCCCGTATATGGTGCCAGCGGAGGAATCACCCCGCTCAGCTCGTAAACGTCCGTGCTTGTGACGCCGAACCTTTGGAACGGGCTGCGCACCGAGCTGTCCAGCCCGCTGGCGGAAAACGTCATCGAAAATCCGGCGGAGAGCCCTTCCGCAATCGGCACGAGGTAGAGAAGATCCACGTAGGGTGATGCCCCCTTGTCGTCGCCATCGCCGACTCTCCCGGGATTTCCAAACGCGGTCCCACCGGTGGATCCGAATGTGAGCGTATCCGCCGCGGCATTCACCTGCCCGTCGTTCCGGTAGCTGAAGTTTGTCGTGAGTCCGGTGCCCGGAGTCGCTGCCCCTATCCTCACGAAGCCGTCATCATAATTGCGGTTCGCATTTCCCGTTGCGGGACCGGAGCCTGCGGGGGGGAGAAAAACGCACCCGCCGGCTGGCTGGCGGCGAGGTTGGGATGGACCGACGTGTTTCCGATCCGTCGCCACATGACGCCCGCGCCCATGCTCCACGGGCTGGATGCCGCTGGTATTTCGGCGAGATCACCGAGGGGACGGATGGCTCCTCCGGGATCAGCCGCCGGGAAAGACGGAACGGTCGCGGGTTCCGTTTGCGCGAGGACAATGGTGGGAACGCATGCGGATACCAGGGTCAGATGGAGGATAGGTTTCATAAAATTCGGAGGGGGTTGGAGCCTTTTTTGTGTTCGTAAATACCAGTCTTGAGGAGGGGGTTATTTAACAAGTGCGAAGCGGTAGAATCTCGAAGCCGCGGTGGAGGGATGGCTGGCGGTTTTCGGTGCCCCGTTGTCGATCCATTGCAAGCGGGTTGCTACTGCTGTTATAGTAGGTTGCACCCGTATCCAGCTTCCCGGAGCCATGGTGGCGCTGTATTCCACCACGTAGGTGGCGCCGGGAACGGAAGCGATCTCGATCAGGACATCGCGGTTCTTAAGAACGATCGTGCGGGTCACTTCGATTCCGCCGTCGCCCGCTTCGGGCCGATTTTCCGGACTGCCAAGAACCTCAATGGTGTAAACCGGATTGAAACGTGGATTCAGTGACGGGCGGAAATACTCGGCGGTCAGGGCGATGCTTGCTCCGGCAGGCAGCGCCTGATTGAACAGAAAATAGGGGCGTCCCGTCGCATCCGTGCCGGTGGCGTTGTAGAGTGTGACATCACCGGGCAGGTTGGTGACATATACACGGAAGGCGGCGGCCTGTCCTCCGCCGGTATTGGTTACTTCCAGAGCACTGGTAAGCAGGCCGGTCTGGCGGTCGAGGGTCGGCCCACCTTCACCACCAGTTCTGGATTGCTTCCACCGACGACGGTGGTGGTATCGGAATCCAGGTTGTTGGCGGGGTTGCCATCGGTTTCATTGCTGCCGCTTAAAGTCACCGCGTAGCCGATATTTCCCGGCTGCGCGTCCTGCCCGGCCTGGAGGAAAACGGTCAGCGAGGCGGTTCCGTTTTCCGCGAGAGCGAGAGTCCAGATACCATTGGCGTATCCTCCGGTGGAGGGGATGGCTCCGGAGACGCTCACGCCCGCCGGCAGAACCGATGTCTGGCTGATCTCGATGCCGGTCGCGGCGCTCGGGCCGTCGTTTCTCAAATCCACCCGGAAGGCGGCGGTTGGATGGCCGCCCGCTGTGACGGCGCCCGGCAGGCGGACGACATCCACGGCGATGTTGACCTCGGTGGTGACGGTGATCGTCACCGAGGCCTCGCTGCTGTTCACCCCGTCCGTCGCGCGGTAGGTGAAGCCGTCCGCGCCGAAGAAGTCTGCGTTCGGCTGGTAGGTGAAACTTCCATCGGGCATGAGGGTGAGCTGGCCGTTTGCCGTGGTGGCGACGGTTGATGCGGTGAGACTTTGGTCGGGATCGGCATCGCTGTCATTGGCGAGCACGCCGTTGGCGGCGGTGACGCTCAGGGTGCCGTCTTCCACGACCGTGTAGGGGCCGTCGGCTGTGGAAACCGGTGTTGAGTCGTCGTTGGTGATGACTGTCTGTGCGTTTCCGGTGGCGATGATTCCGGTGGCGGGTTCGGGATTTGAAATGCGGATGACCAGCGTTTCGTCATTTTCCGTCGTACGGTCGCCGATGGCCGTGACCGAGATCGTCCCAATAGCCTGCCCTGCGGCGAAGCTGATTTTTCCTCCCGTAGGGCGGAGGTCGTCGGCATTCAGTCCGTCTGTCAGAATCGCAGCCCAGTCAACTGCACCTTCGAACTCGGTTCCCGTTCTTGTGACCGTGAAGGTCAGGAGGGTGTCCGCGTCGTTTCCTTCCGGTGCCGTGGCAACCGTAGCCTGGATCGAGTAGCGGGACGGCTCGGCGACAGTGACGCTCCGGGTGACTTCGGTCGCGTTGTTTCCCGAGGCGTCGATCGCGTTGAAGCGGACGGTGTATGTTCCGGGCGTGTTCGTGTCCACGGGGTTCGCAGTGACGAGCGCAACCGTGCTATCGCAGGAATCGGAGACTGTCGCACCCGCATCGGTGTAGGTACTGGCGAAAGGAACCATGACGTTCGCACTGCCGCTCAGGACGATAACCGGGGCGGTGGTGTCGCGGACGGTGACGGTTCGGGTGACTTGGACGGCGGCGTTTCCGGCTTCGTCCGAGACATTGTAGGTGACAGGGTAGTCGCCGGGTGTGGAGGTGTCCACTGCGGTGGCGTCAATCACGATATCAGCCGTGAGATCTCCATCAACGTCATCGCTGGCTGTTGCTCCGAGTTCATTGTAGGCGGCTGGGCATTCGATGAACTGCGGGTTGGCTCCGACCAAGGTGATGACAGGCGCGCCCGCGTCGCTGACGGTGACGGTGCGGATGACTTGGGTCGCGGCGTTTCCTGACGAATCGCTTACGTTGTAGGTGACCTGATAGCTGCCAGGTTGACTGGTATCGACTGCGCTGGAGTCGATGGTGACGGTCGGGAGACTTTGGTCACATGTGTCGGAGGCGGTAGCTCCCGCTTCGGTGTAGGTATCGCCGACGTTGAGGGCGATGTTCGCGCTGCCGTTTAGGTTGATGACCGGGGCAGTGGTGTCGCGGACGGTCACGGTGCGGGTGACTTGGACGGCGGCGTTTCCGGCTTCGTCCGAGACGTTGTAGGTGACCGAATACGTGCCGGGCGCGGAAGTATCCACGGCGGTGGCGTCGATCATGATGTCGGTCGTAAGATTTCCATCAACGTCATCGGTGGCCGTCGCGCCGAACTCGGTGTAAGCGGAGGGGCATTCGATGAATTGCGGGTTCGCGCCGACCAAGGTGATGACGGGTGCGCCCGCGTCGCTGACGGTGACGGTGCGGATGACTTGGCTTGCTGTGTTTCCTGATGAGTCGCTGATGTTGTAAGTAACTTGGTAGCTGCCGGGCTGGCTGGTATCGACTGCGCTGGAATCGATGGTGACGGCGGGGAGGCTTTGGTCGCAGGTGTCGGTGGCAGCGGCTCCGGCTTCAGTGTAGGTATCGCCTACGTTGAGGGCGACGGTGGCATTTCCTGTCAGGGTAATGACTGGAGCGGTCGTGTCGCGGACGGTGACGGTGCGGGTGACTTGCTGCGCGGAGTTACCTGCGGTGTCGCTAACATTGTAAGTCACGTCGTAGCTGCCCGGAATGGTTGTATCGACTGCGCTGGCGTCGATCACGATATCAGTGGAAAGGTCGCCATCAACATCGTCGGTGGCCGTCGCGCCAAGCTCGGTGTAGGCAGCGGGGCATTCGATGAATTTTGGATTGGCTCCGACTAGAGTGATGACAGGCGCACCCGCATCGCTGACGGTGACGGTGCGGATGACTTGGCTCGCAGCATTTCCTGATGCGTCGCTGACATTATAGGTCACTTGGTAGCTGCCGGGCTGGGTTGTATCTACCGCACTGGAGTCGATGGTGACGGCGGGGAGGCTTTGGTCGCAGGTATCAGACGCAGTGGCTCCGGATTCGATGTAGGTATCGCCTACATTGAGGGCGACGGTGGCATTTCCTGTTAGAGTGATGACTGGAGCGGTCGTGTCACGGACGGTGACGGTGCGTGTGACTTGGACGGCTGCGTTTCCGGCGTTATCCGAGACATTGTAGGTGACCGGATACGTGCCGGGGACAGTGGTGTTTACCGCCGTTGAATTGATGGTGATCTCATCGGTGAGGTTTCCATCAACGTCATCGCTGGCCGTCGCGCCGAGTTCGGTGTAGGCGGAGGGGCACTCGATGAACTGCGGGTTCGCCCCCGTGAGGGTAATTACCGGTGCGCCTGCATCGCTGACCGTGACGGTGCGGATAACTTGGGTCGCGGTGTTTCCTGATGAGTCGCTGACATTATAGGTGACCTGATAGCTGCCGGGTTGGCTGGTATCGACTGCGCTGGAATCGATGGTGACGGCGGGGAGGCTTTGGTCGCATGTGTCGGATGCGGTGGCTCCGGACTCAGTGTAGGTATCGCCGACGTTGAGGGCGATGTTCGCGCTGCCTATCAAGGAGACAACTGGTGCAGTGGTATCAACTACCTGAACCGTGCGGGTTCTGGTTTCGGCGGTGCGTCCTGTGCTGTCGGAGACGTTGTAGGAAAGGACGTAGGTGCCGGGTGTCGTTGTATCCACCGAGCCGCTGACGATGATGTCGCCCGAAATATCTCCGTCCTGGGCGTCGGAGGCCGTCGCTCCCGGGTCGGCGAAGGCGGGGCCGGCGCATTCGATGGCGTTTCCAAGATCCGTGGTGAAGTCGCCTCCTACCAGGGTTATGGTAGGTTCGGTGTTCTGCACCTCGATGGCTCCGAGATCGATGATACTGTCGAAGACGCGCTGGAAACCTTCGCCGCGCTGATCGAAGGGGAGGGGCTCGGTGAGATTTCCGTCACCGTCCACGTCGGCGGTGTCGGCGGGGATCTCGCTGTTGGCGCCGGAGTTCACCGCAGGGCCGGTCGCGACCGGTGCGTGGGAAAGGGTTGCGCCGCCATTGTCGGCCAGAGGCGATAGCACTTCCGGCAGGGTCGTTCCCGTTGAGTCGAAGGTTAGCACGCCAGGGCCTGCCGAAATATCCGAGAACCCAAGGGATCCGATGAAAATATTGCCACGGACTTCGACATCGCTGCCGTCAATTTCGTCGCCACGACCACCGGCGGTATTTCCCGCGATCAGGCAGTTGGTGAGGATGATCTCATTGTCATCAAAGATTCCGCCCCCGTCTGCGGAAGCGGTGTTACCGCTGACCGTCACGTTGATGAGTTCCATGTCGTCCTCGTTGTAAATCGATCCCCCGTCCCCATCCGCGAAGTTGCCGGAGAAGGTGGAATTGATGATCGTGACGGGAGCTCCGTTCTCCAACGCACCGCCATCACGCGCCCGGTTTCCGAAAAAGCCCGAGCCGACGATGACCGCCGATCCGCTCCGTATGTTCAGCGCTCCGCCGAAACTTCCGGAAGAATTCCTGTCGAAAACAGAGTCCCTCACCAGGAGCGTTCCCCGGCTTTGAACCGCGCCGCCGGAGAAAGGAGCCGAGTTCCCCTGAAAATATGTGTTCCGCAGGGAAACGTCCGCATCCTGCAGGATCCGCACGCCCGCGCCGTTGTCCGCCGTGCCGTTCCTGACGGTCATATCGGATATTTCCGCGACGATATTCTCATTTACCACCAATACTCCATGGGGATCCGCCGGATTGAGCGCGGTATCGTCTGTTAGACCTTCCTCCATTCCGCCCACGCTGGCGTCGGAGCCACCGGAGAGAATCGTGAGATCGCGTCCGTCTCCTTTAAGGGTGATGTTTCTATCCAAGACGATTTCCGCACCCTCGTCATACACGCCATCCGCGATGAATACCGTGCCCTCCGCCTGGACTGCCCCGGTGGCATCCGTAACGCTCGCGAACGCATTGGTTCCGAACACTAGCCCGGCTACCGAACCGCCCGTGCCATTCCACGTCACCGTATCGCCCGGAGCCGGATTTGCGGGTGTGAAATCCCCTGCAGCATCGACATAGACCGCCAAAAAGTCATCCGAGAGGATGGTCGCATTCGCGGAGGCCGTGGTGATTTGTGTGCCACTGGGAAGCGGATTTGAAATGGTGGCCGCGAAAGTCTCGTCCGGCTCCTCATCAGGATCCCCGGACACCTGCACGGTGAAATTTTCCGAGCTGGAACCCCCACCAAAGTTCACCGTCCCGGAAAGCGCTCCCGTGAAATCATCCGCCGTGACATCGCCTGCCGGAACCACTTCCCAATCCACCGAACCCGTCCCGGTCGAGGCGCCGGAGCGTGTCACCGTGAAGACGAAATCCGTCGCGCCCGAGTCGCCCTCAAGCTGGCTTGCAATGGAAATTCCGAGCGCGTAGGAAGGCGATTCCACCACGTTCACGGTGCGCGTCACCTGCGTCGCGTTGTTCCCCGCGTCATCCTGCGCGTCGTAGGTAACTGTATAAATCCCTACAGTGGTCGTATCCACCGTATCGCCACCCGTCGTTACAGGCACATCGGTATCGAAGCTGTCCGCAGCGGTCGCGCCTTGCTCGGTGTAGCTGTCCACGTTTGCGGTGAGCGTGATTTCCGCATCGCCGACCAGCGTGATCACCGGAGCGATCGTGTCCGCCACCGTCACCTCGCGGGTCACCTGGGCGGCCATGTTTCCGGAAGAGTCCGTCGCATCATAAATGAGCGTGTAAACTCCCGGAGCCTCCACATCCACGGTATCCCCGTCAACAATCACCGCCGCCGTGGCATCACAAGCCTCGGTAAGCGTCGTGCCAGGATCGGAAAATGCCGTGCCAGCCTCCTGCGCGAAGGCCGCCGCGCCATTGAGCGCGATCACAGGAGCGGTCGTGTCCACCACATTCACTGTGCGGGTCAACCGAGGTGCTGCAAGCCCACCGCTATCCGTCACATCATAGGTCAAAACGTAAGTTCCCAATGTCCCGGAAACCACAGCATCACCACCCACAACAATGTCATCCGTGACATCCCCGTCCTCGGGATCGCTGGCAGTTGCCGTTTCCATGAAACTCCCCACCGCGCACTCCACCGTCGCCGGATTGTCGCCGTTGAGCACGATCACCGGAGGAGCGTTCTGATTTTCAAACGCCCCCAGATCGATATTATCGCCAGAGACACGTGGGAAACCGGCGCCGCGCTGATCAAACGGAATCGGCTCGGTGATATTTCCATCATCATCCAGATCAGCCGCATCAGCGGAGAGCACGGTGGCATCGCCCGCATCCGTAGCCGGGCTTCCACCCGGAAGAGCGTGTGTGCTCGATGAGCCTCCGCTGTCTGTGAGGGAGCCGAGCAATTGTTCCAGAGTCGATCCGGTCGAGCTGAAAGTCAGAAGATCGGGTCCGTCGGAAAGTCCCGAGCCATCCGTATCCCCCACAAATGTTTTTCCTGAAACTCGAAACTCACCTTTGATTTCGGCATCGGCAAGGGTCGGGTTTTCCGCTAGGGTAGAGGACAGGTTTTTGCTGAGGTCAGGATACTCCACCGCCGAGTTTCCCGCTACTACCGAGTTTCTTAGAATTACGGTCGGAGGGCGGTCTGCAGACCCTGAAAGCGCGAAGGCGCCAATCCCCCCGCCCGACTCCCCTACATTTCCGGTAATTGTACAGTTTTCCACTATCACTTCTACAGGAAATATGGATACCAGTAGACCTCCTGTCCGTAGCGTCGAACCCTCCACAAAACTCGTGTTGCCACTGATGGTCGTGTTGATCAGGTGAAGGGGAGCCCGTGTCTCGATCCCGCCGGCTCCACCGTTGCCCTCCCCGCTAATAAATTCATTGCCAGCTATCAGACAGGAGTCGATCCGTGCGCTCGTCACCGGCCCGTTGATGAAGATTCCACCGGCTCCAATCTGACCGTCGCCCGTGTTCCCGGAAATTTCCGAGTTCCTGATCTCAATCGATCCCCGATTGATGAAGACGGCACCAGTCCCAAAAGCACCGTTTGTCCCATTGTCCTTAATCCGGCATCCTACGATTTGTGCGAGTCCTGTGGTGTTGGCTATCAGTGTAACCATCCCTTGGTTCCCGCTGAAAACGGAATCGAAGACACTCATCGTTTCCCCCTTGCTCACCAGCCCCCCGGTATTGTTGGTGAAAGCGCATTCACTGACGGACAGGGTACACTCGGCATCGATTCCACCGAAAACCGCCGAATCAATCGCACCACCGCCAGTAATTGCAATGCGGTTGACAAAGACACTTTCACCGGCCGCACGTATCAACATCACTTGGTGAGAGAGAGCGCCGTCCAGGACGGTGAGCGCCGAGCCGTCACCAGTGATCGTCATGCCTTTTTCCACCAGAACTTCCGCCCCCTCGGTATAGTTCCCCGCGGCGATGCGGACCGTCCCGTCAGCGCAAACAGCATCCACTGCATCCTGCACGGAGGTAAAAGCGTTCGAGCCAAAGACCATGCCCGGCACTGTCTCGGAAGTTGCATCCCATGTCACCGTGTCACCATCGCTCAGACCGGCGGCACCCGTGTCGGTGGTGATGGTGAAACCCGCAGGGTTAGCCACACGAACCAGATCCCAGCAAGTCCTCAGATTCACCGTGTTTGCAGCTAGGCTTGTAGTCTCTCCATCAGCTCCCAAGAGCACTCCGCTTGCGAATTCAAACGTAACATCCCTACCCTCCGGAAGATCCGCGGCAGGATTCACAGTCACAGTCCGCCCGCTGAAGCTGACCGCGCCGCTGGTGACATCGATGCTCTCAAGCATATTGCCCGTGGAATCGAAAATGAGTATATTCCCCGTTCCCGCCTGCACGGCTCTGTTGAAGCCAAAAGAAATGTCGCTATCGCGTTCCACCCCTGTCGATGCGTTTTCCGGGCTCGTGGAAACGACCCTGAACAGGAGCGGCAGATCCAGGCTTTCGACCGCACCTATGTCCACCCGGGCGTTGTTGTTCCGGGGAAATCCCGTGCCGCGCTGGTCGGTCGTCGCCCCGGCAGGAATGTTCGCGTCCAGTCCACCGTCAATCGCCGGACTGCCCGCCACAAGCGCGTGGGTCAGGGTCGAACCACCGTTATCCGCAAGTGGAGCGAGGATGTCCGCGATGGTAAGCCCTGAAGGGATGGCTAGAAGGTTGCCGCCGTTGTCCGTGAATGCGGAATTTGCACTAAATTCATTGGAAGCTGTGTCGCTCCCTGTGTTTCCGGCGATCAGCGTATTGCCTGAGGTGACTGACCCGTCATCTATTCTAATCCCACCGAAGGAACCGGGATTTGTAGCCGTGTTGCCACTCACCGTGCCGTTGGTTATCGTGATCGTTGGACTATTACCTCCGATGCCGCCGCCTGAGGAGGTACCTTCCGCAGTATTACCGCTCACTGTGCTGTTGTTCACCGTGATCGTTGGATCAGCCCCTCCGATGCCGCCGCCTGAGCCAGAACCTCCCGCCGTATTGGCGCTCACCGTGCTGTTGCTCACTGTGATCGTTGGCCCCCCACTACCTCCGATGCCCCCTCCTGAGGAGGTACCCTCCGCAGTATTGCCGCTCACCGTGCTGTTGCTCACTGTGATGGTTGGACGATTACCTCCGACGCCGCCGCCTGAGGAGGAACGTTCCGTCGTATTGCCACTTACCATGCAGTTGCTTAAAGTTATCGTTGGATTATTCCCTCCGATGCCGCCGCCTGAGAAGGAACCTTCCGCCGTATTACCGCTCACCGCGCTGTTGCTCACTGTGATCGTCAGGCCACCACTACCTCCGATGCCGCCGCCTGATGAGGAAGCTTCCGACGTATTGCCGTCAATTTCACAACCAATTACGATTAGCTCTGCATTTTGGCAGTCGATGCCACCGCCTGAGAAAAGTGCAGAAGTCCGTCCCCCGCTGATCCGGAGATCCTCCACCGTCGCCACCGTTCCGCTTCCAGAAATCCTCACCACACTATGTTTGTTGGCAGATGCATCCCCGTCCGTATCATCCCGTAGCAGCGCCGTGAGATCAGCACCATCTCCCAGAAGCGTCAGCGTTTTCCCAATTTCTATCCTACTCCCTTTGAAATACTCGCCCGCCGCGATATGAACCGTGCCATCCGAATCCACCGCATCGATACCGTCCTGCACGCTTGAAAACGCATTCGTCCCGAAGGTCAGTCCGGCCACCGCACCACCCGTGCCATTCCACGTCACCGTATCGCCCGGAGCCGGATTTGCGGGTGTGAAATCCCCGGCGGCATCGACATATATATCCGTCAGAGAGACTTCCGAGGTAAACGTCACATCACCGGCTGCCAGACTGTAAACACTGCCGTCCGTCCCCACGATCACGCCATTGGCGATTTCAAAGGTGATCTGCGTCCCTGCGGGCAGATCTGCCGAGGGTGTCACCGTGACGGTCATCCCGCTGAAGGATACCGCGCCTGATGTCACATCGATTTCCTCTATCAGATTTCCATCATCATCCCGGATCACGATGTTTCCCGTCCCGGCCTCCACCGCCGTGTCGAAGGTGAAGCTGATCGTTCCGTCCAAGGCCGCACCGGAAGAACCGTCCGTCGGATCGGTGCTGACGAGCTGCATCCTTCCCGGGAGATCAAGGCTCTCGAAGGCGCCGGTATCCACACGGGCGTTGTTGTTCCGGGGAAATCCCGTGCCGCGCTGGTCGGTCGTCGCCCCGGCAGGGATGTTCGCGTCCAGTCCACCGTCAATCGCCGGACTGCCCGCGACAAGCGCGTGGGTCAGGGTCACACCACCATTGTCTGCAAGTGGAGCAAGAATGTCCGTAATCGAAAGCCCGGACGGGATGGCCAGAAGGTTGCCACCGTTGTCCATGAAATCGGCAGAATTCGTATCGATCTCATTGGAAGCGGCGTCGCTTCCTGTGTTTCCGGCGATCAGCGTATTGCCTAACGTGACTGGCTGGTCATCAATTTCAATCCCACCAAAGGAGTTGATTCCTGTAGCCGTGTTGCCGCTTACCGTACTGTTGCTGACCGTGATCGTTGGATCAAACCCTCCGATGCCGCCGCCTGAGTTGAAACCTTCCACCGTGTTGCCTTCCACCGTGCTGTTGGTCACCGTGATCGTTGGATAAACCCCTCCGATGCCGCCACCTGAGTTGGAACCTTCCACCGAATTGCCGCTCACCGTGCTGCTGCTCACTGTGATCGTTGGATTACTCCCTCCGATTCCGCCGCCTGAGTTGGAACCTTCCACCGAATTGCCGCTCACCGTGCTGCTGCTCACTGTGATCGTTGGATCAAACCCTCCGATGCCGCCGCCTGAGTTGAAACTTTCCGCCGTATTGCCGCTCACCGTGCTGTTGCTCACCGTGATCGTTGAATCACGACCTCCGATGCCGCCGCCTGAGTTGGAACCTTCCACCGTGTTGCCGTCAATTTCACAGGCAATTACGGTTACCTCTGCAGATTGGCATTCGATGCCACCGCCTGAAAAAGTTGCAGAAGTCCGACCCCCACTGATGCGAATATCCTCTACCGTCGCCACCGTTCCGTTCCCAGAAATCCTCACCACACTGTGTTTATTGGTAGATGCATCGCCGTCCGTATCATCCCGCAGCAGCGCGGTGAGATCCGCACCATCTCCCAGAAGCGTCAGCGTTTTCCCAATCTCTATCCTACTCCCTTTGAAATACTCGCCCGCCGCGATGTGAACCACGCCACCCACATCCACCGCATCAATGCCGTCCTGCACGCTCGCAAACGCGTCCGTCCCGAAGGTCAGCCCATTCACCGCCCCACCCGTGCCATTCCATGTCACCTGGTCTCCGATGTCAGGATTCGCAGGAGTGAAATCGCCGGTAGCATCCACATAAACGCTGGAAGGGCTCTCGTAGGCACCGATATCCACACGGGCGTTGTTATTCCGGGGAAATCCCGAGCCACGCTGGTCGGTCGTCACACCGGCAGGGATGTTCGCATCCAACCCACCGTCAATCGCCGGACTGCCCGCCACAAGGGCGTGGGTCAGGGTCGGCCCGCCGTTGTCCGCCAGAGGGGAGATGATGTCCGAAATCGAAAGCCCCTCCGGAACGGCCACGAGGTTACCTCCCTCGTCTGTAAAAATTGCTACAATTTCACTGTTAAGAAAAGCATCGCCGTTCGAATTCCCGACGACCATCGCATTGCCTAACGTAATGACTGGAAAACTGCCTCCGATACCGCCGCTTGAGAAGGCACCTTCCGCCGTATTATCGCTCACCGTGCTGTTAGTCATTGTGATCGTGGGACGTAGCCCTCCGATACCGCCGCCTGAGTGGACACCGTCAGCCGTGTTGCCGCTCACCGTGCTGTTGCTCACTGTAATCGTTGGATTACTCCCTCCGATGCCGCCGCCTGATGTGTTGTGTTCCGCCGTATTGCCGCTCACCGTGCTGTTGCTCACTGTGATCGTTGGTTCATCCCCTCCGATGCCGCCCCCTGAATAGATAGTTTGCGCCGTGTTACCGTTAACTCCACAACGATTTAAGATGAGTTCTGTAAATTGGCAGTCGATGCCACCGCCTGACCTAGTTGTCGAAACCCGCCCCCCGCTGATCCGGAGATCCTCTACCGTCGCCACCGTTGCACTGCCGGTAATCTCCACCACGCTGTGCTTGTTCGTGGAAGCATCGCCATCCGTATCATCCCGCAGCAGAGCCGTGAGATCCGCTCCATCTCCCAAGAGCGTTAGGGTTTTGCCTACCTCAATGCTACTCCCCTTGAAATACTCGCCCGCTGCGATATGAACCGTGCCATCCACATCCACCGCATCGATGCCGTCCTTCACGCTCGCAAACGCATCCGTCCCGAAGGTCAGCCCGTTCACCGCACCACCCGTGCCATTCCATGTCACCGGGTCGCCGATGTCAGGATTCGCGGGAGTGAAGTCCCCGGCTGCATCCACATAGACGTCAGGAGCGGCGTGGGCGGAAGCGGTGAGAAACGCGAGGAAGAGGAATGCTCTGAAGAGAAGTGAGGACATGGGGAGGCGGGGAGGTTGGAACCGGTGAACGGCGTACGGCTCATCCCATCTAACGAAACCTTGGCAAGACTCCGCACCGCTGTTTCGATGAAACGGGCTGATCCTTCGATGAAACGGGCACGGGTGGAGAAACAACACCCGTGGGGAATTTTTCACCGCAGAGGCGGAGAGGTCGCAAAGGGTCGCGGAGCCGAGCATGCTCAAGCCACCGACATTAGAAATTTTTTTACCACAGATTACTCAGATGAACGCAGATAAAGACGATTGGATTTTGATCTTGGGGAAGATTTAGTGAATCTCCGGAAACCTAGGCTTGCTCCCCGTTCGGGTTTGGCAACCTCACCTCCGGTTTTTCCATCCCTCTTCTCTTCCATCTGCGTGAATCCCGTTCATCTGCGGTTAATTTTCCCAAAACTGGTGCCGTGAAGCATGCCTATGCAAATTCCCTTCAAATTTTCATCATGCCAGCTCCGCGCTCCTCCACTACCTCCGCGCCTCCGCGGTAAAAAAAAGCACAACCCAAGCGAACCACCCCTGTCACCTCTCCGCCAGCAAAGCCCGCAACTTCCGCGTCGCCGCACGCCGCAGGCACAGCGGATTTTTCAAACCCTGCAGATGCAACCGGGACTCATCCCGCGAGAGCACTTCCAGAGAGGCAATGCGATCCAGATTCACCATCAGTGAGCGGCTCAGCCGGGCAAAGGACTCCTCCGGAAGTTCCTCTTGAAACGCGCCGATATTCCCCCCTGCCAGCATGGAAGCCGCCTCGCGGAAATGAAACCGCGTGTAATCCCCCTCCGCCTCCAGCGCGACGATGTCCTCCGTCCCCACCATCACCTCCTTGCGCCCGTCCCGCAGCATCAGGCTCTTCCCGGCAGTGGCCGTGTCGCGTTTTGAGAAAAAATCCCTCGCCCGGGTCAGAGCCTCCGCCAGCCGCTCCGGCCGTAGGGGTTTGAGAAGATAGTCCAGAGCCTTGATGTCGAAAGCCTTGGCCGCGTGCTCCGCATGGGCGGTGACGAAAATGATTTCCGTCTCCGCAGCCAGCGCCCCGCCTAGGGAAAATCCCCCGGCTCGCGGCATTTCCACATCCAGGAAAACCAGATCCGGCGTCCCCATGCCCAGCAACGCCTTCGCCTCCGCCACGCTCCCGGCCTCTCCGAGAATTTCCACATCCGCGTGCTCTTTCAGCAGAAACCTCAGCCCGCGCCGCGCCGCGGACTCGTCATCGACAATGATCACCCGGAGCATGGCTCACCCTCGAGTTCCAGCTTCGCCACGACCAGATCCCCCTCCTGCGAGAGGCCGAAGCTCCCGCGCCCCGGATAATGCAGCGCGATCCGCCGCCTCACGATATCCAGCCCCACCCCGCTGCCCTCGCCCGCCCGCAGACCCGGCAGCAGCATGGCGGTGCCGGAAACGAAGACCGTCAGCTTCTCCTGCGAGCCCTCCACCCGCACCGAGATCGTCCACGGAGGATCGCTGGTATCCATCCCGTGCTTCATCGCGTTTTCGATCAGCGGCTGGAGCAGGAAAGCCGGGACGCGAACACCCGCCGTCTCCTCCGGCACCTCGAAGCCGATTCTCAGATCCTCCTCGAAACGGTCTTTCTCGATCCCGAGATACTGCCGCGATCCGGCGATCTCATGGGACAGCGGAACAATCATTTCCCCCCGGTTCTCCAGCGTGTGGCGCAAG
Organism: uncultured Verrucomicrobiae bacterium; assembly: GCA_963793435.1. Classification (GTDB taxonomy): domain Bacteria; phylum Verrucomicrobiota; class Verrucomicrobiia; order Verrucomicrobiales; family Akkermansiaceae; genus Luteolibacter. The sequence continues at coordinate 270,805 of CAWCAA010000002.1, forward strand.
TAGTCCGCCAGCCGATGGGTCACCTCCAGTGCCACCTCCGGCCGCTCACGGATCTCGGTGATGACGGTATTCAGTGAGTTGAAAAGGAAATGCGGATTGAGCTGAAAGCGCAGCATCTGAAGCTCCGCCCGCTCCGCCGCCGCCATCGCCTCGCGCCGCCGTTCCGCCTCCGCCCGCGCCTCCAGCTCGGACTTCGACCAAAGGTAGGCCAGGCTCCATGCGGAAAGGACGGTGGCGTGGAAAATGAACCTAGCCGCCTTCCGGGACTCGCCCTCCGTGGCGAACCCCGCCGACGAGATCAGCCCCAGCGCCAGCCCGGAAAGAAACAACTGCACCACCGCCCCGGTCGTGCTCGCCACCAGCACTCCGATCAGCGACTGCCACCCGAACGCGCTACGAAAATTCAGCCTGTCATAGACTTTCCTCAACCCCACCGAGATCAGGAAATACGAAGGCACCACCGTCATCGCCAGCCCGAAGGCCACCGCCGCGCTCTCCCAAAAAATCGAGAGCAACCCGAAATAAACAAACGCAAAAATCCCCCAGAAGATCATCTGGAACCGCGCGAAACTCCTCATCCGGGGAGCGGGAATCGCCGGCTGAACGGGAGACTGCTCATGCTTTCCGGCTTTTTTACTCCCTCTCATAACCGAAGGGAATACCACCGCCCGCCAAGCCCTGCCAAGCCGCGAATCGGCGGCGCACAATTCCAAGGCAGGGTCAATCCGGCTCGGTTGACCCAAATCAAAACAGTCGAGCCGACTTCATCTGGAGGTAGTGAGCCCACCCTCCCGGAGCTTTTTCCCGAAGGCTTCGGACTGTTGGGATTTTATTCTTGGCGTTTGAATCGTCTGAGACCGAGTGAAGCCCTGCGTTGGTGATGGCGGAGTACCCAGACACGAATGGAATCTGTCTTCACATCGTATAGAAAGTGATATGGAAAGCGATGGAAATTAGCTCTTCGGAGTCCGCTCGCATCAAAGTGGTTTGCTTGCGGATTCGCGATTGCCTTCTCAAGCTCTCTCATGAACTCCTCGTAAAAGTCATTCTCTAGCTGCGGAGAAATCTCGGAATAATTTCTCAAAATCTTGTTCAAATCAGCCTGAACGAGCTTATGGAATCTAGCTTCCACTACGCTCGATTCCGCCTACGAATTGATCGAACGAGATGAGCACTGTAGGATCTTCTTGAGCTTCCTGTATGCGACCTAGAACCTCTTCGTCGCCCACCCGGTGATGCGCTACGTCCAGACTGTGAATTAGCCTCGACGCGATAGATGCTCTTGCCTCTTCGGGGAGCTTGGACGCTTCCTTGACGATATCCTCCACGCTCATGTCTGTATGCTACCCTGGATTCGCGGGTTGGCGAGTCGAATTTCTTTGCATAACGTCATAGGAATGACGCACCGGGGACAAGCCTGAATTTCATCAGGAGGCGCAGGGTTCCTACATTAGGGAGAGGCTCCCCAGTTCTAATAATTTTTGACCACAGATTGCGCGGAATACACGGATAAGAAAGAGTGGACAGTGGCTTTTCTGCCCTGCTGAGCGTTCATTGCACTCCCTGCAATTGATTTCCATGTGACCGTATGCGTCTTCATCCGTGTATTCCGGTGCGCCAGGCCAAGCCTGGCTTTTCTAGTGATCTGAAAAGTGATCATCATGTCAAATAAGTGTCCAACATGTAGCCAACCCGGCACCGAAAGGAGCAATCCCCAAGGTGAAGCCCGGTGCGGCGAACCCGTGAGCCGTAACGAAATTGAACTCGCTTCGGCCTCGTTACACAAAGTGGAGGCGGTCAATCCCCCGGATTGGACGAAGCCTGCAACTGCCAGCGAAGCGACACTTGTGTGCAGCTGGCAGGCCTCCCGGGGTGACTGGAGACAGCGCGCGGGGAAAGAAAAGCCGAGGAACCTGGGAGACCCGTCATGGTCAGCAAAGTTGGCAGCCCTGTGTGGTATCAGTCCATCGCGGCCAAGGCGGGAGTCGGACGGTCTCATAGTAGCGTGGAAAGGCCTAACCAGCCCGGAGCGAAGGGGACTGACTGTAAACGTGCAACCATTGAAGCCACATGCAACCGCTTGACCAACAGGTCCACTACGGGATCACCGACAGGGATTTCCTGGATGTCCAAGATGTCCAGATGGATCTCCTGCCGGGGAAACTGCATCAGCTTAGATGGAAGCTAAATCAGAAAGCGAAGAAGGAACCCAAATTCCGCTTCTACGCGCTCTACGACCGGGTGTTCCGGATGGACGTGTTGGAGGCGGCTTGGAAACACGTCGACAAAAGGGCAAGGCACCCGGCATCGACGGAGTGAGAGCCGAGGACATCCTCGCGGAGGAAAACAGAGTGGAGAAATTCCTCGCCAACCTCCACGGGGAGCTGAAAACCAAAAGCTACCGCCCCAGCCCTGTCAAAAGAGTGCTCATCCCCAAAGCCGACGGCAGCAAACGGCCGCTGGGCATCCCGACCCTGAAGGACAGGGTCGCCCAGATGGCCGTCGTATTGATATTGGAGCCCATCTTTGAGGCGGATTTCCTCGACTGTTCCCACGGGTTCAGAAGAGGACGCAAAGCGCACGACGCGCTTGAAGAAATCCGCGGCAACCTCAGGGAAGGGAGAACGGCAGTCTATGACGCTGATCTGAAAAGCTATTTCGACACCATCCCACACGACAAGCTCATGGCCTGTGTGCGGATGCGGATAGCTGATCAAGGCGTTCTGGAACTGATCCGCGGGTGGTTGAGAGCGCCGGTCATCGAAACCGATGAAAAAACCGGCAAACCCAAACCACCCCGCAAAAGTGATGGCAAAGGCACGCCGCAAGGCGGAGTCATATCGCCAATGCTGGCAAACGTGTATCTGCACTGGTTTGACAAAATGTTCCACCGCGAAGACGGGCCGCACCATTGGGCAAACGCCCGCCTCGTCCGCTACGCGGACGACTTCGTGGTCATGGCCAGATACCAGGGGTATCGCATCGACGAATGGGTCGGAGCGAACCTTGAGGGCTGGCTGGGACTGGAGATCAACCGTGAGAAAACCAAAGTAGTAAACCTGGATCAGGCCGAGAGCCTCGACTTCCTCGGGTTCACCTTCCGGTATGACCGCGACTTTTACGGTAGCGACAAAACCTACCTGAACGTGGTGCCTTCAAAGAAGTCGTTGGAAAAGGCGCGGGAAGCAATACGGGAGACAACCGGGAAGAAGAAATGCTTCAAGCCAACCCCCGCGGTAGTGAAGGACATCAACTCCTTCCTCCGGGGCTGGTCAGGCTACTTCGACCACGGCTATCCCCGCAAAGCGTTCCGCGACCTGAGCCACTACACGCGCAAGCGAATGGTGACCCACCTCAACCGCCGGAGCCAAAGGAAATACCACCGCCCGCAAGGAATGAGCCACTATCAGCACCTGGAGAAACTGGGACTGCTCCGCCTATGACGAAATGTATGCAGGAAAGCCGGATGCGGGAAATCCGCACGTCCGGTTTGACGAGGGGGAGCAACGGGACTGGCTACGGCCGCCCGTTGCTCTCTACTCTACTGCAATCCGTGGTTCAATCATCTTCGCAATCCCTAGTGTAGGTGCCTTGTCAGAAGGCACCCTCGGCTTCGCCATCTCCGATTTTTGAGCTACCACTCAAGCGCCCAGCCCACACCAATAGTCCGAGGTTCATTAAGTTTGGAAATCACTCCATTTCCAAGACTCCGCCCATCAATCGCACCCAGCGCGTAGTCATCGTCCAACAGGTTTTTCACGAACGCATAAACCTCCCAATTCCCCTTCCTGTATCCGACGCGCCCGCTCACATCCATCCGCGCCTCCAGCTCCGTGAAAGCGGGATCAATAATCTGCGAGTAGCTCTCACTCGCCCAACTGAACCTAACGTTTCCGAACACACCCTCCACCGGCTGGTAGCCTATCCTAAGACTCGCCACCAGCTCGGGGGCGTTAGGAAAATTTTCACCTGATCGATCCACCCCGTTGATCACCAGCTCATCGAATTCCGTCACCGTGTAGGCCACAATGGCATCGACCTTCCAATCGTGCGCCGGAGTCCAGCGGGTGCCGATTTCCAGCCCGTAGCGGTGGGCGCTCCCCGCGTTCGCGATCAGCGTGTCCAGATCGGAGAGCGCTCCCGGTGCCCGGAAAGGAACCGCCGTATCCTCCATATCGCTGTAAAAAACGGACGCATGGACGTCCCACGAACCGCCATCCCGGTAAGCCACGGAAAGCTCGATGTCATTGCTGTATTCCGGATCGAAATCCCGCACCAAACCCAACGAAGGCGCATAGGAAACCCCTCCGCTCCGGTAGTTTCGCGCCAACCTGAGCCCCGCGCTCCAGTCGCCTCCTCCATCCCATTCCAACGCCACGGAAGGCAGGATGTCCGTGCTGGATTGATCGAGCGAATTGCGCACCTCCGGACTCGCGCCTCGCCGGGAAAATACATCCGTCTCCCGGCTCTCGTGATTCAGCCGCGCCCCGGCGATCAGATTCCATTTTTCATCCATGCGGAAATCCACCTCCCCGTAGAGCGCGTGGATGTCCACATCCTCCTCCGCCACACTGAGGATAGGCACCGTGACCGCCCCCCGATCCAGCCGTATGTCCTGCGTGTAATCGTAACCGCTGAACTGATGATACGTCCCGAACCTCCAGCCAACATTTTCCTCCTGCCCGCCCTCCAGCGAAAGGCCGTAGGTGAAATGCTTTTCCTCCACCAGTTCATTGCGCAGGGAAGTCCGCGCGTTTCCCCCATCCAGATCCGCGACCCCGTCCACCTCCAGCGCCGTGAAACCCAGTACGCTGCGTATCTCCAAACCCTCCGCCGTCACGTGATCCAGCGCCACACTCCCCAGCCACCGCTCCGCCGGAAAAAACGTCCGCGTATCCGCCTCCGCCTTCCTGTCGTTTCGGGAAAAACCTCCGAACACTTTGGACGCCGCAAAGGGATTCGAGTCCGACCTCCCGTACTCCACCGCCGCAAGCACCGTGGACTCCCCGTTTCCCGGAACCCACAGTAGCTGCCCCTTGAAAAAATCCCTCTCCGTTTTCCCGAACTTTTCATTATCCAGAAAAACATTCTCCACACTCCCGTCGGACTCCAGCCGCTCGTAGTGCAGCCGCATCGCCAGGGTATCCTCGATCACCACGAAATTCTGGCTCAGTCCCGTATGGAAAAATCCCCGTTCCCCCACCTCCATCCGCGTTTTCCCCGTCCAATCGAAACCCGGCCGCGTATCCTCGTAGGAAACCACCCCGCCGAATGCCGCCGGCCCGTCCATGGTCGCCTGCCCGCTTTTATATACCGTCAGGCTCTCAAGATCCCAGACGAGTCTCGGGAAATACCGCGCCGTGTTCGTGGAAAGCGGCACCCCTCCCACCAGCGGAACGATGATCCCGTTTGACCGCACACCGCCCGTCCCCAGCACCGCGTCATTGTTCAAACCCCGCAGACTGAAACTGCCCAGCGTGGGATTCCCCGCGTAACCGCCTATCGCCGAAAGCAACGCATCACGATCCGAAAACCCCTCCTCAGAAATTTCCCCGCCACCGATCCGCAGCGGAATGATGCCGGGAACCACATCCCCGCGCCCGCTCCCGTCAGCACTGACAACCAGAGGATCCAGCATATCCTGCGACATCGCAATCGAGCCTTGGACGAGGAAAAGCACCACTTTGCGGATCATATTCCACGCCAAGCTAGCAATCCCGAGAGCAGCGGGCAATTCAAATTGAAATTTCCCGCCGTCCGTTTCCAGACAACGAACCTTTAAGAACCTGTTTGGAATCTACCGGATGCCGTGCCGCAGGCACCTGTGACTGCCGGAAGCCTGCTGCCGCTTTCCGTAACGCAGCCTGCTGCTACGGGGCAAGCTTGGGAAAGGTTCTCCTGTGTGAGCAGTGACACGCCGCCTAAAGTCAGCGCTCCGTGCCAATGCCGTCGGCTCGCAGCAGGCTGCATTGCCAAAAGCGGCAGCAGGCTGCCGACAGTCACAGGTCTCCGACTTTTTATGGCATCGCGTTTTACGAATCGGGATTCCAAACAGGTTCCAAGTCACAGCATTCTCACCGTTTCCAAGAAATTCAAATTTTTGTTCCAGTGAACAGCTTTTTTGCTTGCCTGAACAGTAAAGCCTCCACATCGTCCACCCATGGCTACGAAAACAAGTTCAGATACTCCCGCGACCGACAAAGCTCAGGAGGCTCGCAAAAGAAACCTCGATCTCGCGATCTCCCAGATCCACAAGGAATTCGGCGAGGCGGCGATCATGCGCATGGGCGACGAGCACCGCGTAGATGTAGATGTCATCCCTACCGGAAACCTCTTGATTGACCGCGCCCTCGGCGTCGGCGGATTTCCACGTGGCCGTATTGTGGAAGTTTACGGCCCGGAATCCTCCGGTAAAACCACCCTCACCCTCACCGCCATCGCCCAAGCGCAGAAACGCGGAGGCCTCGCCGCCTTCATCGATGTCGAGCACGCCCTCGATCCCCAATACGCCCGCAAGCTCGGCGTGAATCTCGACGATCTCCTCGTCTCCCAACCTTCCTCCGGGGAAGAGGCTCTCCAGATTTGTGAGGCTCTCGTCCGCTCAAACGCGATCGACGTGATCGTCCTCGATTCCGTCGCCGCCCTCGTCACCAAGCAGGAACTCGATGGTGAAATCGGCGATTCCACCGTCGGTGCCCAGGCACGCCTCATGAGCGCGGCAATGCGCAAACTCACCTCCTTCATCTCCAAGGCGAAAACCGTCTGTATCTTCACCAACCAGATCCGCGAAAAGATCGGCGTCATGTTCGGCAGCCCGGAGACAACCCCCGGTGGCCGTGCCTTGAAATTCTTCTCTTCCGTCCGCGTCGATATCCGCCGCATCGGCCAGATCAAATCAAGCGACGGCACCGTCATCGGCAGCCGGACGAAAATCAAGATCGTCAAAAATAAGGTCGCCCCACCGTTCACCGAGGCGGAGTTCGACATCATGTATGACGAGGGCATTTCCTCGACAGGCTCGCTTCTCGATCTCGCGTTGGAGCTGGAGATCGTCCAGAAACGCGGATCGTGGTTCTCCTACGATGGCGCCCAGCTCGCCCAAGGCCGCGATGCGGCAAAAGACGCTCTCCGCGCGGATCAGGCGCTCTACGACGAAGTCGAAGAAAAAGTCAAAGCCGGCATGGAGGCCGCGAAAGAAGCGAAAAAGAAGAAGTAGGCCCGGACCGGTTCCAGCAGTTGGGATCACAGGGCGCGGTGCGTGGCTGGGGATTCCAGCCACAGGCCGTTCAGGGGGACTCCGGCCCCCTGTGCGAAGCTTGACTCACATGCCGGTCAAGGCTTGAACGCCGCCCTGAAATACGCTCCGAGGGCAACCCTGGAGGCGTTGGTGATTCCTTTTCCGGAAATCTTTTTCACCACTTCCGGGAGGACTTGGAAGAGCTGGGAGAGGGCGTCTTTTTGCCCGCTGGCGAGGTTGTAAAAACTCGCGCCATCAATCTCCCGGATGAGCGGGTTCTCGGGGCAGCGGCTGCCGGTTTCCTTGTCGGAGGGCGTGAAAGGCTCGTCGAATCCCTCGGGATCTTTCGGGACGATGGTGACCAGATAGGCGGTGTAGCCACGGAAGCGGCTGGCTTTCTGCATCACCAGTTTTTCGAGATTGTGGTAAAGATCGGAGCGCTTGCCGCCGCTGAGCGTGTTGTGCTTGTTTTTTACCTCCGCGATGATTTTCTGCGGGTGGGAAACGAGATCCACCACGGAGCCGGTCTGTAGATTTTCCCAGCCCCCAATTGAGCCGAGAATGTTCTGATGAAAATTCCCTACCTGGTTTTGCAGGGTTTTCTGGGCCTGCCTCATCAGCTCGGTTCTTACCCAGTCTTCGTGGTCAAGGCCGAAGCCCGCCATTTCGAAAAGGGCTGCGAAGGGATCGATCACGTTTCTGTCCATCTCCGCCTTGCGGCTTTCGAGAGCCTCTTCCGCCGTAGTGAGCAAGTGGCTTACCTCGGCGACGAGGGCGGCATCGGTGAGGAACGTGGTCAGCATGGAGCCACGTTAACCTCTGCGTTGCGCCGGACAATGCGATAGTTTTTCAGCCGCGGGGTGCCGTGCCGGGCTGATCCGAGGGAATTGCAAAGCAGAGGAAACTGCAGCAGGCGGAAAGCCCGAGCGCGACCCACCTGTCCCCGCCGGTATTGAGCTGTTTCGCGAATTCGAAATACTCGTTGTGCTGGGGCGAATTGAAAAGGAAGGCCGGCAGGGTGAGCAGCGCAGTGATCAGCAAGGCAGGCACGCAGAGAGCCGTCATGAAGATGGCGTTGCGACGGTTGAATTGCGCGGTCACCAGGCGGATGGGGCCGGACAGGTATCGCGGGGAAGGGTGTTTCCGTAGGAAACGGAGCGGGGCTGGTTGTTTGTAAGAGTTCATGGGACTGCCCTTCTGCTACACGCGATCGCGTAGATAGGCAATATTTTTTAGATATCCCGGGATCCTGAATGTGAACTTTTAATAAACTTCAGTAGCCTTTTTTCCCGGAAACCCGGTTCTTCAGTTCCAGGCCTTTCGCGAAGCGCTCCAAGTTGCTTGAGATCAGTGAATTCTGGCGGTCGCTGCGTTCATCGGAAACACCGGCGACGTGGGGCGTGATGATCAAGTTCTCCATTTTCCACAGAGGGCTTTCCGCTGGAAGTGGCTCGGGATCGACCACATCCAGACCCGCTCCGGCGAGTTTTCCGTCCCGGAGGGCTTTCACAAGGGCATCGGTATCGACCACTTTTCCACGGGAGACGTTGATGAAATACGCGCCTTTCTTCATTTTTGAAAACTGCTCGGAGCCGAACATTCCGACTGTCTCCGGCGTCTGGGGCACACAGCTTACGACAACGTCAGCAGTTTCAAGAAAGCTGTTCAGCTCATCAGGTTTGCCGCTACCGTCGAGGGTGCGGGTCAGCGGGATGTCGTTTTTGTCGATGGCGAAAACTTCCATCCCGAAGGCGCGGGCGCGCTCCGCGACCTGCAGGCCGATGCCGCCGTATCCGATAATGAGCATGGATTTCCCGCGAAGTTCGATGAGAGGGAGGGATCTTCCACCGCGCTTGTTCCAGGAGGACTCATCCTGTGCGCGGGTGAAGCCGGGCATGTTCCGGGTGAGGCCGAGAAGGAGGGCGAAGGCGTGGTCCGCGATCTCCGGGCCCTGGTAGATTTTGAGATTGGTGATGGTGACGGAGTCGTCCCTGAGCTTGGGGAGATCCGTGTATTTCTCAATCCCGGCGGAGAAAATGTGGACCCATTTCAGTTTCCCGGCCGCTTCCATGAGTTCGGCGTCGGGACTGCCGATGTAGGCGTCGGCCTCGGGGATTTTCGCGAGAGCGTCTTTCCCACCCGAGTAGCCGATGAGTTTCAGGGTGGGGTTCGCCTTCGCTACTTCGGCGAAATCACCGGTCATGCCCTGCGGCATGAGGACGGTCTGGGCATGGGCATGGACGGCGAGCGCGAGGAGGAAGATGGTCTTTTTCATGGGAGTCATTGGTTGAAACGGATTACGCGGACTTTGTGGGTTTCGCTATCGCCGATGTAGAGGTCGCCGTTGGCGGGGTCGGTGCCGATGCCGTGGAGACGGGCCATGCGGCATTCGAGCGGGGCGGGGGAGTCGGCCGTCGCCTTTTTTCCCATCGCCGGCGATGAGTTCGAGTGTGGGCGGGGTTTTGGTAGTATCGATGGCGCGGACGGTGTGTGATTCCGTATCGGCCAGGTAAATCCACCGCCCGTCCGGGGAGATTGCGACTCCCTTTGGGCCGGAGAGGGTGGCGTCCTTGGCCGGGCCGCCGTTTCCGGAAAATCCTTTCGCACCCGTCCCGGCGACGTGGTGGAGGTGCTCGGTTTTCATATCGATGCGGAAGACCTGGTTGCCCTCGCGGGTGGCGAGCCAGAGATCCCCGTCCGGGGAAAGATCGAGGGCGCGGGGCACCTTTGAGAGGAGTGCTTTTTCCGACCTTTGCGCCGTCTTTTGTTGATCCGGGTTTTCCGTTTCCGCAGAAGGTGTCGATTTTCCCGCTATCTATATCCAGCACGCGGATGCGGTGGTTTTTGATATCGCAGATGTAGAGTAGCTTTCCGGGTTTATCAAATTGGATGGAGTGCGGCTGGTTCATCATCGCTTTCATCCCGGAGCCGCCATCCCCGGAGAAACCTTCCTTCCCGGTGCCAGCCACGGTGGAAACGATCCCGGTTTCGGAATCCATTTTCCTGACCACGTGGTTCATCCTTTCCACCCACCACATGCCCCCATCCGGATGGAAACGGACTTCGTATGGCTCGTTCAAGGTTGCTTTGAGAGCCTTCCCGCCATCTCCGGAGTAGCCTTTTTTTCCTAAGCCGACCACCGTCGTAATGATCCCGGTGCCACGGTCAATCCGACGGATCACGTGGTTTTCCGTATCACAGAAAAAAACGTTTCCCGCAGGGCCGACAACCACGCCGAAGGGCTGGTTCAGCTCCGCATCCACAGCCTTCCCGCCGTCTCCGGTGTAGCCTTCATTCCCGTTTCCCGCGAAGGTAAAGATCTCCACGCCGGACGCCGGGAGTGCAAACAACGAGGCAACGGCCACCAGTTTTATCAGCATGAGCCAACAATGCAGGGTTCGTTTTCCCACACAACCGGAAACTGCGGATGCGGGACGATTCCGTGGCCAATATAACCCTATATCGGCGATGCAAATCTTAGGGGTTGCCTTTTCCCACGAAACGGGTTTTTATCAATGGAGTCCTCAAAAAGAACCGAACCATGAAACGCACCTCCCTCCTCACAGCAACGATCTGTTGCCTCAGCGCCATCTCCTCCCACGCCATCACCATGTATGGCCTGGGTTCAAACGGAACCCTCTACACTTTCGACACCGCTGCTCCCGGTGCCTTCGTCACGGTCGGGACTCCCGCCAACGGGATCTCAGACATCGACTTCCGTGGTTCGAACGGAAATCTCTACGGCATCACCGGTTCCGGTTCCACTTACACGGTGAATCTTCTCACCGGCGCGGCTACCCTGGCCTTCACCCCCGCCACCACTCTGAACGGTATGGTTTCCGGCTTCGATGTGAACCCTGCGGCAGACCGCTTCCGCGTTGTTACGGATGCCGCAGCAAATAACAACAACTACCGCCTCAGCTCGCCCGGAAACGACGACGATACGACAACACCCGACGGAAGGTTCGCGACTCCAACCAACGCGTCTGACACGGCCATTCTCGACGTCGCCTATACAAACCCCTTCAACGGGGGTGCCGGAACAAGCCTTTACAGCATCGGCACCGACGGAAACCTTTATCAGCATTTCACCCAATCGGGTGATGCCGGGGGAACCTTCAATGGCAGAATCTCATCCGGCAGCCTCGGGTTGATGCTGGCTGCGGACATCGCGTTCGACATCGCACAAGACGGAAACGGCTACATTGCCAGCGGCACATCCCTATACAGGATCAATAACGTGGGAAGTGCGGCACCATCGGTGGATTTGCTCGGAACGCTTGACGAGGAACTAGTCTCCATGTCCGCCGTGCCTGAACCATCCTCCGCGCTTCTTGTCGCGATGGCCGGCCTCGGCCTGCTGCGCCGCCGCCGCTAAACGTTGCGTTTCTTTGGAAAATCCGGCCGGTTCCGCCCGCCGGGTTTTTTCGTGCCCGCTTCCGGGGTCTCATTCCTCCACGCGCATCTCCTTCGGATCCCAATCGATCTCGGGAAATTTCATGTCCAGCTTCTTGAGCGTATCGACCATGATGCGGGCGACGACGAGGTTGCGGTACCATTTCCGGTTCGCCGGCACCACATACCAGGGCGCGTGTTCCGTGGAAGTGCGGGGTAGCAGATCCTCGTAGGTCTCCATGAAATTGTCCCACAGGGCCCTGTCCTTGAGATCGTCCGGATTGAATTTCCAATGCTTGTCCGGATTTTCCAGGCGGGACTCCAGGCGCTCTTTCTGCTCTTCCTTGGAGATGTGGAGGTAGATTTTCACAATGGTCGTGCCCTCTTCCGCCAGCATGCGCTCGAACTCGATGACGTGGCGGAAACGCTGTTTCCAGACCTTTTCCGGGAAAATTTTCTTCACCTTCACTGCGATGATATCCTCGTAGTGGCTGCGGTTGAAAACGACGAGCTGGCCATTCTTCGGCACCCTTTCGTGGATGCGCCAGAGGAAATCCCGGGACAGCTCCTCTTCATTCGGTTTCTTGAACGGACGGACGATGATTCCCTGCGGATCGACCCCGGAGAAAACGTTTTTCACGCAGCCATCCTTGCCGCCGGTGTCCATTGCCTGTATGACCACGAGGATGCGGTGCTTGTTTTGCGCATACAGCACCTTCTGGAGCTGCCGGAGTTCTTCCTGTAGCTCGCCAAAATCTTCGAGGCTGTCCTCTTTCCCCCCTTCGTCGTAAAGCGACTTGTCGTCGGGATCGATTTTCCTGAGATCGACTTTTGATCCCGGCTTCACCAAATACTTTTCCAAAGCTCCTCTGACAGGCATGGTTTCTTATCGCCCGTGACGGGTGCCGTGACAAGGCCCGTCTGCAAACAAGGCGCAGCCGTCACACATTCCGTATTGTAAAGCGGGCACAGCGGGTTTCTCATAGGGCTATGGTGCTTTCCCGGAAACCCGCGATCCTTCCCTCTGCCGACCCTTCGTTGCTGGCCACCGCCCTGCATATCGGAGCCAGCTCGGTCTCCATGATCATTGCGGAGCGGAGCGAGGACGGGACTCTTGTCCCTATCGATTTCCTAGAGCAGCCTGCGCCGCTCGCCCAGGATGTTTTCGGCGGAAATGTCGTCTCGAACGCCACCACGGAGCGCATCGTCTCCATCATCCGCGGCTACCAGCAGACACTTTCCGAGCTGGGGCTCGACCCCCACAATTTCACCCGCACCGTCGCCACCAACGTCCTCCATGAGGCAGCCAACCACGAGGCCGTCCTCAACCGTATCCGCATCGCTTGCGGCCTGCCTGTTTCCATGATCGACGACGGGGAGATGACCCGCCTGATCTACTTGAAAACGCGCCGCCGCATCCAGCACCTTCCGGCCATGAGCCAGCGGACGGCTCTGGTAGTCCACGTAGGCCCGGCAACACCCGCGCGCTCCTTTTCCAGGAAGGCCTCATCACCCGCTACACCAGCTACCGCATGGGGACGCACCGTACGCGGGAGGCAGTCGAGGCATCGCTGGCGGAAGGCCCGTCCCTCCTCCGCGTGATCCGCGAGCACGCCTCCGGAAATCTCTCCCAGCTCCGTTTCGACTATTCGGATGTCACCATCGAGGGACTTGTCCTAATCGGCTATGAAATCCAATCCGTCGCCAGCTTTGTCACCAAAAACAACGAGGCCTGCTCACTGAAAAAGCTCCAGAATTTCACCTCGGAAACAGCCGCCCTAACCGATCTCGAAGCCGTCAAACGCTTCCAGCTCGACTACCAGACCGCCGAGGCGCTCATCCCCTCCTTGGAAATCAACCTTGCCATCGCGGAAACCCTCGCCCTCAAAGAAGTCCACATCCCAGTCAGCGAATACGAACAGGGCCTTCTCCACGATCTCCTCGCTTCCCGCGAACTCACCGATACCTTCGCCGCAGAAGTCCTCCGCTCCTCCCGCATCCTCGCGGAAAAATTCCAATCGGACGCCAGCCACGGCGAGCATGTCGGGAAGCTCTGCGAGCATTTCCTAAAAAACCTTCAGGATCTCCACCACCTCACCGAGCACGACGCCCTCCTCCTTCAGGTCGCCGCCATCCTCCACGAGGTCGGAACCTACGTCAGCCCGCGCGCCCACCACAAGCACTCGGAATACATCATCCTCAACTCCGAAATCTTCGGTCTCGACCGCCTCGATGTCACCATCGTCGCCCTCGTTTCCCGCTACCACCGCCACTCCGGCCCACGCCTTGACCACACCTCCTACGCAGCCCTCAGCACGGAAGACCGCATCCGCGTCTGCAAGCTCGCCGCCATCCTCCGCGTCGCCGATGCCCTCGAGCGCACCCACGCCCAGCGTGTCTCAAAAATCGAAATCACCCGCACCCGCAGCCGCCTCAACATCCGCCTCCCCGGCCTCGAAGACGCCGCCATCGAACGCCTCGCCATGGACTCCAAGGCGGATCTCTTCGAGCAGGTCTTCGGCCTCACCGTTACCATTGAGGAAGACAACTGAGCCGATTTCTCTTCCTTGAGATTTAAAGTTTAAAATTTAAAGTTTCCCGACTCCATGCCCGAATACCACAACCGCGAACTCTCCTGGCTTGAATTCAACCAACGCGTCCTCGACCAGGCGCTCGGTGAAAAACTCCCCCTGCTTGAGCGCGTCAAATTCCTAGCCATCTCCGCGTCCAACATGGACGAGTTCTTCCAGGTCCGCGTCGGCTCCCTCATGCTGCAGCGCCGCAACGGCAGGAAGACCCGGGACAACTCCGGCTACACCCCCGTCCGCAACCTCGCCGCCATCCGCGAGCGCGTTCTGAAAATGAACGCGAACCAGTATGACCTCCTCAACCACACCCTCATCCCCGCCCTCGCGCACAAGGGCATAGTCCTGCTCGCCCCGCACCAGCTCAACGACGCCCAACGCGCCCAGACCTCCGCGATTTTCGAAGACAGCATCTCCCCACTTCTCACCCCCCTCGCCGTCGATCCCAACTCCACCCCGCCCACCGTCCCCGCTCTCCACATCGTCCTCGCCTGCCGTCTGCTCGATCCCGCAGACAAGTCCACGCGCCACGTCCTCATCCCCATTCACGAAAACCTTCCCCGCCGCATCGCCGTCACCACGGAGGATGAAACGCACGCCTTCATTCTCATCGAGGATCTCGTCGCCGCCTACGCGGACCGCCTTTTCCCCGGGGAGGAAACCACCGCCACCACCGCCTTCCGTGTCACGCGAAACGGCGACATCGCCGTCGAGGAAGAGGACGCCACCGACCTCGCGGATGAAATGGAAGACGTCCTCACCGCCCGCCGTTTCGCCGATACCGTCCGCTTGGAAATCCGCTCGGACGCCCCCCGTGATCTTTCCGGCATGATCAAGGCGATCACCTCCTCCACCTCACAGGAAATCTACCGCCACGCCGGTCCGCTCGGCCTCTCCTCCTTCATGGAACTCGCCTTCCTTCAGGACTTCGACCACCTCCGCGATGAAGACTGGCCCGCCCAGAACAGCCCCGCCATCGCCCCCGGCGAATCCATGTTCGAGACCATCGCCTCCAACGACGTCCTCCTCTTCCATCCCTACGAATCCTTCGATCCCGTCATCCGCCTGATTGAAGAGGCCGCCGTCGATCCCGACGTCATCGCCATCAAACAGATCCTCTACCGCACCGCCAGCCGATCCCGAATTATCGACGCCCTCATCAAGGCAGCGGAAAACGGAAAACACGTCACCGCCCTCGTTGAGCTCAAGGCCCGCTTCGACGAAGCGCGCAACCTCACCCGAGCCGACGAACTCCAGCGCGCCGGCGCCCAGATCGTTTACGGGGTGAAAAACCTCAAAACCCACGCCAAGATCTGCCTCATCCTCCGCCGCGAGTCCGGCCACATCCGCCGCTACGTCCACCTCGGGACGGGAAATTACAACGAGACCACCTCCAGGCTCTACACCGACCTCTCCTACCTCACCTGCAAGGCCGAGTATGGGAACGACGCCTCCCTCCTCTTCAACGCCGTCACCGGCCGCTCGAAACTCCTCCGCTTCCAGCGCCTCATCCCCGCACCCTCCGCCATGAAGCCGAGACTCCTCGATCTCATCGCCGGGGAAACCGAACGCGCCAAACAAGGCCTCCCCGCAAAAATTATCGGGAAAACCAACTCCCTCCAGGATCCCGAAATCATCGCCGCCCTCTACACCGCCTCCGAGGCCGGTGTGGAAATCCAGCTCAACGTCCGCGGCATCTGCTGCCTCATCCCCGGCGAGAAATTCTCCAAAAACATCGAAGTCGTCTCCGTCATCGACCGTTTCCTGGAGCACGCCCGCCTCTTCTACTTCCACCAGGGTGGCGATCCCCAGGTCTTCATCTCCTCTGCAGACTGGATGACACGCAACCTCGAAAAACGCGTCGAGCTCATGATCCCCATCGAGCAGAAAGCCATCAAGCGCCGCCTAATCCGCATCCTCGAAACCTTCTTCAAAGACAACCAGAACGCCTACCAAATCCTCCCGGACGGCACCTCAAGACCAATCACCCCGAAGAAAGGCGAGAAACCCTTCCGCGCCCAAGAGCACTTTTACCAACAGGCCAAACGCACTGCCAAAGCCCGCGAGCACGAACGCTCCATGACCTTCGAACCCCACGTCCCGCAGGATTAGGGATAGGAACCGCGATTTCTAAATCGCGGCTGCAACCGGAGCGGAAGTCGAGAGTGATTCGCCGTGCAGGTCGCGATTTCTAAATCGCGGCTCCTTCCCCAAAAGCAATTCCACAAGCAGCGATATATGAAAATAAACGAAGCCATCCTGATCGCCATCGCATGCGCTTGTGCTGCCGTGGTGATTCTCTTCATCGCGCCCAATCCATTATCAAAGAATGCACTGACCGAGGCAGAGCAGGTCGATGCGGCAAACCGCGTCTATTATGGACAAATCTTCCAACGGTGCGATGGCGTGCCTGAACTCAAGCAATTCGTCTCAGTATTCAAGCCAACCGAAGCCCTCGAATTTTTCGACAACGAAACCATGTCGAAAGTCGTGAGCGTGGCATGCGTCACCGAATTCAGCGATCGGTTTACGGCAACTTTCGTCGCACCGGTAGTGATCAACGAAGCCGGAACCTACACCCTGACCGGAGACATCGACTTCCGCATTGAAGACAAGAAAGGAACCTTCCGGAAAATTTTTTCCAACGGATCTTCCGAAGGCAGTTCCATCAGCCTCAATCACCAGGAATGGAGTGCTTTCATGGAATCAGGCAACGATGTCGAGTCACTAAGGGAACTCCATTCCTACAGGGACATGTAGAGCTGAAGGACAAGAGGATCAATCAAGGCCACTGGTTCATAGCAGGGCTATTTGATCGACTCAAATCCATACAATTTCGCTGCCTTAAGCTCAGAGGTACGGGTGGTTTTCGAACCGGATGTCCCATCGTTTTATAAACGCCGAGAAGTTTTCCATCCGCCACGGAGAATTCATGGACTTCGGATCCGTTGGTGCCGCAGGCCGTCGCCGAATTCAACGGACAACTGGTGTTCGGAGCGTCTATACATCAAAGCCCACCCGCAGATCCCGTGCACTCCACAGTACACCTGCAGCGGCCTTGCCATTCCCTTTCATCCGGCGCGCGCCGTCTTTCCGTTTCTCCGAAAACCTCTCGCGCGCCCCGGCGAACGCCTCGTTCACGAAATCCTTACTGCCTATCACAGCTCCGTCCGTGAAATAACGAACCCTGCACCGCAGCATCTTTGCCATCGAAAGCTCCGGGAGCGGCGAACTTTTTTCGTCACCTTCCTCCAAATGTTCCGCATCATTCATCCCGGCCGAAGGACTGGTCTTCCCTGGAATCTGAATTTTGGCATTTGAGCTTTTCCGCTGCAACGCCACTCCCAGCAGTCTCCGGTATCTGCGCGATGCATCCTTCCATTTGCCCGCATCAAACCCCGTGTCCGTATCCGATGTGATCGCCCGCACCAATCCCTCCCGCGCCTTCTTCCCGTTTCCCTTCCTCCCGCCACCAACCGCCTCCCCATAGCTACTCCACCGGTATTCCGAGGGTTCCACAACCATCCCCGCCCGCACCGGATTCAAGTCGATGTAAGCCGCCATCGTTCGCGCCGCCATCCCGCTTTCCACGATCACACTCTTGAACCTCTCCTCCCATAGCGTTCCCGTCCGGTTGTGCGTGCGATTGAACCAACGCGTAAAACGCTGGAGCACGGTTTTCATAAAGTCACTCAGATCGTGCATTCGCTTGGTAAAACGCCCGTGGATTTCCGCAACACGCTCAGGGTTGCCTCCTTTCACACCTCCCTCGGTCCGTGCCGCATGCAACTCACACTCGATGGATTTTACGAAACTCTCCCCGTAAAAAACCCCCAGCCTCCGCAGCAACTCCCCATCCGAAATCCCGCCCTCAGGCATGGGGGGAACCTCCAGGAGTATGTGGAAATGGTTCGACATCACGCAGTAGGAAAGTACCCGGCAACCGCTGAAATTTTCCGTCATCCGCATGAACATCCGGAAAACCTCCCTTTCGTCGTCACCAAACACGAACCTCCTGTCCACCACCCTGGAGAGGCAGTGGTAAATTGACGGCTTTTCCTTCGATTCCGCCCAAGGTGCGATCCAACGTTTCTTCCCTTTTTTCGTCGTCATGCCCCCATCTTGCCAACCGAGATCCTACAGTCAAAGCAATTCCTTCTATTTTCCGGGAAATATGCCGCGGGAAATATGCCGCGTTCCGGGAAATATGCCGCTGGAAATATGCCGCTGGAAATATGCCGGGAAAAATATGCCGTAAGAGCGGTCTCCCACAAAGGGCAGAGGAGGCGGGACATGCTGATTCCCTCCCGTTCCTGCCGGATGAATTCCGTTCATCCCGTTCATCGAAAGCATCCCTGTCCCCACTTTCCGGAATCATCCACTTGGCACAGGGGTAGCTATTCCGCAGGCGAATCTTCGCCACCATGACAACTGATCCTTCCGGAAAGCTCCGCCTGCTCGATTTCAAATCACCCGCCATCAAGACGCTCCATTTCACCTGGATTGCGTTCTTCATGACCTTCGTCCTGTGGTTCAGCCACGCGCCGTTCAAGGAGGCGATCACCACCTCGTTCGGAATGACCAACGCGCAGTGGAAGGCGCTGCTCATCCTTAACGTGGCGCTCACCATCCCTTCACGCATTGTGATCGGCATCCTGGTGGACAAGTTCGGGCCGCGGGTGACCTACTCCCTGCTGCTGATGGCCGCGGGCATCCTGTGCTCGTTTTTCGCGCTGGCGCAGAGCTTTGAGATGCTTGCCCTTGCCCGTTTCCTGATGGGCTTCGTGGGTGCGGGATTCGTCATCGGCATACGGCTTGTCGGGGAGTGGTTCCCGGCGAAACAGGTCGGCCTCGCAGAGGGCGTGTATGGCGGCTGGGGAAATTTCGGCTCCGCCGCTGCGGCCATCGCACTGCCAACGGTCGCACTCACATACGGTGGGGAAAACGGCTGGCGCTACGCCCTGCTTTCCATCAGCGCCATCGCTTTCCTCTACGGAATCTTCTTCTACAAGGTCGCCCGGAACACCCCCAAAGGCTCCACGTATTTCAAGCCGAAGAAGTCCGGCGGACTCGAGGTTTCCACCCCGCGTGATTTCTATTTCCTGCTCGGAATGAACATCCCCATGTTCGCCGCCCTCGCGGTGCTGGCATGGAAACTTTCGCCCTCCGGTGTGAGCCTTCTTTCCCAAGGATCGGTCAACATCCTCTACGTGCTCCTCGGCGCCCTTTTCATCATCCAGACCTGGCAGATTTACCGGGTGAATGCGGACATGCTGAAATCCGGAAGCGTCCCTGAGCACCAGCGCTACTCTTTCAAGCAGGTCGCCATCCTGGATATTAACTACTTCATCACCTTCGGCTCCGAGCTTGCGGTCGTTTCCATGCTGCCTTCCTTCTTCGCGGAAACATTCAATCTCAGTCCCGTCCTCGCCGGTCTGCTGGCCTCCGGGTTCGCATTCATGAACCTCGCCGCACGTCCCGGCGGTGGCTGGCTCTCGGATAAATTCGGTCGCCGGAAAACCATGCTCATCCTCCTCGCTGGCCTCGCCGTGGGATACCTCACCCTCTCCGGGATCAATCCCGGCTGGCCCGTCGCCCTGGCCGTCCTCGCAACCATGTGCTGCTCCTTCTTCGTCCAAGCTGGCGAGGGTGCCGTCTTCGCTATGGTCCCACTCATCCAGCGCCGCATGACAGGCCAGATCGCCGGTATGGCAGGTGCCTACGGAAACGTCGGTGGCGTCACCTTCCTCACCATCTACTCCTTCGTCGATGCCTCCACCTTCTTCACCATCATCGCCGCCTCATCCGTGGTCGGCCTCGCCGCATCCTGCTTCCTCCGGGAACCGAAGGGACACATCTCCGAGGTGGCCGAGGACGGATCGGTGCAGTTGATCGAGGTGGCGTAAATTTCCACCGACGATCAATTCATTCGTAATGAACAGGTCGTCGGTTTAAAACCCACCCATGCACCTCCGCGGAAACATCGACCTCAATATCGGCCGCCACAGCCATGCCGGGCCGAAGCCGCAGAACGAGGATTTCCTCGGGGTCAACCGTCCTGAAGGCAGCCTCCTCGCCACCAAAGGCATCGCCGCCTGCATCGCCGACGGCGTCTCCGATGCCAGCGCCGCCAAGGAAGCCAGCGAGACCGCCGTCCGCTCCTTCCTTTCCGATTACTACGAAACCCCGGAAACCTGGGAGGTGAAAACCGCCGGCCAGCGAGTCCTCACCGCCATCAACCGCTGGCTCTTCTCCCAGGGGCAGGGTCACAGCTCCGCAGAAAAAGGCTGCGTCACCACCTTTACCGCCGTCGTTTTCAAATCCCGCACCGCCCACGTCTTCCACATAGGCGATTCCCGGCTCTACCGCTTGCGCGGAGGTGCCCTCGAGCAAATCACCCGTGACCACGCCACCCAGGTTTCCGCCCGCACCCGCTACCTCACCCGTGCCATGGGCATCAGCCTGAACGCGAAAATCGACTACCACACCCTCCCGCTGGAGCCCGGTGATCTATTCCTGCTCTCCACCGATGGCATCCACGATTTCCTCTCCCACCGGAAGCTGACCGAAATCCTATCCAGCGGAAACGACCCCGAGACCATCGCCGCCACCCTTGGCGACAGCGTGGTTTTCACCTCGGACGACAACCGCTCCGCCCTCGTCCTCCGCATCGATTCCCTCCCGGACGATGACAAGGACGATGTCTTCCGCCAGCTCAGCGCCCTGCCGTTTCCGCCCGATCTCCTCCCCGGCCAATCCATCGACGGCCTCATGGTCGAGCGCCTCATCTCCGCCTCGCCCAGCTCCCAGCTCTACCTAGTCCACGACCTCAACGACTCCGACCGCCCCCTAGTCCTCAAAACCCCCTCCGTCAATTTCCAGGACGACCCCACCTACATCGAGCGCTTCGCCCTGGAGGAATGGATAGGCCTCCGCGCCGACAGCCCGCACCTAGTCAAAGTCATCCACCGGGAAACGCCCCGCCGCTTCCTCTACTACACCATCGAGCCCGTCCAGGGGCCGACCCTTGCCCAGTGGATTTCGGAAAACCCCAGCCCCTCCATCGAGCGGGTCGTCGAGATCATCGCGGGCGTCGTCAGCGGCACCCGCGCCCTGCACCGCAAGGACACCCTCCACCAGGACCTCAAGCCCGAGAACATCCTCATCGGTGCGGACGGCTGCGTGAAAATCATCGACTACGGCTCCTGCCGCATCGGCGGCATCGCGGAGATTTCAAGCCCATTCCACCGCCACAGCGCGCTCGGCACCTTGGATTTTTCCGCCCCGGAATACCGCCTCGGAGCCACCGCAACCACCAAGGCGGATCTCTTTTCCATCGCGCTGCTCACCTACCACCTCCTCACCGGCGGGAAACTTCCTTTCGGGGAAAAATGGCCGCGCGCCCGCATCCTGCGGGATTTCCACACCCTCACTTACACCTCCGCCACCGCCCACAATCCCATGGTGCCCCTCTGGATGGACGCCACCCTGCGCAAAGCCCTCTCCATCCTCCCGGACTCCCGCCATGAGTCCATGTCCGAGTTCCTCCACCACCTCTCCCACCCGGATCCCAAGCTCACCACCTCCGCCCCCATCCCCCTCGTCCAGCGCAACCCGTTGCTCTTCTGGAAAATCCTCGCGCTGGTCTTTTTCCTAGCTTGGATCGCCACGCTCGTCTGGAGAGGGTGAAATGCCTGAAAGGCTTTTAAAACCTGTTTGAAATCCGAATCTGTGAAACGCAACGCCGGAAAAAGTCGAAGACCGGTGACTGTCGGCAGCCTGCCTGTCCTGAGCAACGCCGAAGGGCTGCCGCTTTTGGCAAAGGAGAAGGGGAGCAGGAAACCGCTACCGCCCGTTTCTAGGAAGGTGGGGAATCCCCCTCTTACCATGCCAGATTCTCCAAACTTCAATCACGGTCTCATGTTAGTGCAGCTTATAGATGATGCGGTAGTGTCGATAGACGATCTGGCGGATGATATACTCGTGCGCATCAGGTTTTGTGAAAAGCGAAGGTCGTTCGGTTCCAGTTCTTTCGCACCAAAGGTGCACCACTATCCCAGCCCGGGGCATAGTGAAACGACGCCCCGGGTTAAAACCATAGGAATCAGGAGGGCTGAAAGTCCGTTCCATCACGTATGGTTTGTCCCGGCGGATGCAACGGACTTTCAGCCCTCTCCGGTTCTTCCGTTCCATTCCTAGGGCTTTCGTTGCACTTCGCCCCAGGCTGGGATGGAACAGGCCGTTGGCCTTGAAGACCGGCACGTCGAATTCACAAATCCTGATGCACGGCAGTATAGTATCATCCCTTTCTTTGACGACACCACCCATTTCGAGGAAGCCCGAGAGGACTTCGATACGGCGGATGATTTTGTGACCTTCTTGCAACGCGGCGTCAGGATTGTCTGCCGCTATCTAGCTGACTATTTCTTCCAGATCATCCCGGGCGATTTCCAGCCAATTTATTTTCCAGCCCATGATGCGATCATCTCCGCCACTTCCGCATGTGGGACGGTCATTCTGCGCTCGGATTGGGATTCGGCTTCGCGTAGTCCTGCGAGAAATTCCACTTCTTTGAGAATTTCCGCGATACCGACCTCTTCAGGAAGACGCCCAATCACATCGATCACATCGCGTTTTGCACTCATCTGACTGATGTCACATTATTGGGAGCCAATCCCCGCGTCATTTTGAAAGCTGTGCGCGAATGCACGGGGAGCGGTATCGCTCCCAATAAGAAAGATTGTCCCGCCGCCTTTCCCCCGCTAGGAATCAGCGCGAATGAAGTATCCTACACGATTCCAGCAGAAGACCCTTTGGAGCGCGGCAACCGGTTTCGCGATGCTGGTGCTCGGCTCGCTGCTTGTCGGGCTGGTGTGGCTGGTGGGGCAGATTTTCGGGTTCCTGCAGCCGGTGCTGGTGCCGCTGATCGTGGCCGGGATCATCGCCTACCTGCTGGATCCGGTGGTGCGCCTTGTCGAGAAACGGGGGCTGAGCCGGCTGTTGTCCGTGGTGACGGTTTTCTTGGCGACACTGGTGGTCATCACCCTCCTGGTATGGGCGGTGCTGCCCGCCATCCAGAACGGACGGTCCTTCGTCCGGGGTGTCTTCGACAAGGCGCCGAACGAACCCGCCGAGCGGGTGGTGGCACCGGAAACGGCTACCGGGGCGCAGGCGGAAACGGCTCCCGCCGAAGGGGGGGAGCTGGAGGATCCGTTGGAAAACGCCACGGAGAAGGAGGAAACGAATCTCACGGAAAACCTCGCCCTCACCCTCCACAGGCTCCGCCAGGATCACAAAGGGGACATGATAGGCTGGGCGCTGACGGAGGTCGAGGCCTCTGGCGAACCGATCGCCTATGCGAACGGCGTCGCCCTGCCAACCACCCTGGATTTCTTCTGGCGCACCCGCGCCGGGCGGATGCTCGTCGAGTACCAGGATGAGATCGTGGAGACGGGCAGGAAATGGCTGCGGGTGGGATCTTCCAAAGTTTTCGGCTTCTTCGGGCTGGTTCTGGGCATGATCATGGTGCCGATTTACCTGTTCTTTTTCCTCAAAGACTCCGTCTCCATCCGGGAGCACTGGCATGAATACGTGCCATTGCGCGCCTCAAGATTCAAGACGGAGCTGGTCGGGACGCTCCAGGAAATCAACGGCTACCTCATTTCCTTCTTCCGCGGCCAGGTGCTGGTGGGTGCCATCGACGGGGTGCTGGTGGGAATCGCCCTTTTCATCTTCGATCTTCCCTACGCGATCCTGATCGGCATTTTCATGGCCATCCTCGGGGTGATCCCCTACATCGGAAACCTCATGTGCCTGATCCCGGCATGCCTGATCGGCTACCTTCACGCACAGACGGCGCATCCCTACGGCCTGGATCCCTGGCCCTACACCTTCGGGGTGGTGCTGATTTTCGTGGGTGTTCAGCAGATCAATTCCCTGGTCACGGCTCCGAAAATCGTTGGTGATTCCGTCGGGTTGCATCCGCTGACCGTCATTTTCTCCATGCTTTTCTGGTCGCTCATCCTCGGTGGATTCATCGGGGCGCTGCTCGCCGTGCCCCTGACGGCTGCGGTGAAAGTGGTTTTCCGCAGGTATTTCTGGGACAAGGCGATGCGCGAGGAGCCTCCAGGCCGGATCCCGGCGTAGCGGGGCGGGATGGGTCAAAAATCCAAGTTTCGGGAAAGACATGTCCGCCCTCAGGTGGTAATGAATAGCCAATGTCCGATGAGAACGACGAAAAATC
Source organism: uncultured Verrucomicrobiae bacterium (assembly GCA_963793435.1). Lineage (GTDB taxonomy): Bacteria > Verrucomicrobiota > Verrucomicrobiia > Verrucomicrobiales > Akkermansiaceae > Luteolibacter. The sequence goes on from CAWCAA010000002.1 coordinate 295,265, forward strand.
CAAGAAAAAGGATGCCGTGCTGGCCCAGGCTTACGCCAAAACGCGGAAAAGCCTGATCGCCCGGCTGGACAACTGGGAGGATCAGAAAACCTGGGATGAGTTTTACCAGACCTACTGGCGGCTGATTTATGCCGTGGCTACCCGCGCCGGGCTGCGCCCCGAGGAGGCCTTCGATTGCGTGCAGGAAACCATCCTCTCCATCGCCAAGCAGAGTAAAAAGAAGCTCTACGATCCCGAACAGGGTTCCTTCAAGACCTGGCTCATGAACATGACCCGCTGGCGCATCAACGACCAGTTCCGCAAGCGCAAGAAGGACACCGCCATGAACACCGGCGACTGGGGCGACGAGCGCAAGACCGCCGTGATCGACCGCATCGAGGATCCCAATGGCGACGTTCTGGAGCGCCTCTGGGACGTGGAGTGGAAAAAGGGAATTGCCGATGCCGCCCTCGCCCGCGTGAAGGCGCAGGTATCCCCGAAGCAATACCAGATTTTCGACTACTACGTTGTCCGCCAATGGGATGCCAGCAAGGTTCAGGAAAAGCTCAACGTCAGCATGGCCCAGGTCTATCTCGCGAAACACCGCGTCGGCGCAGTCCTGAAAAAGGAGCTGGCGAAACTGGAGGATGAGACGGAGTGAAACTTTAAACTCTAAACTTTAAACCCCAAAATTCAGACCCCCGATCCAGCTTACAGTTTGCTCCCAGTCCTCTTCTCTTCATTGAGGTCTAAAGTTTAAAATTTAGAGTTTAAATGGCAACACGCACCCACCCCAACATCCCGGACCACGACGTCCTCCGAAAAATCGGCGGCGGTTCGTATGGGGAGGTGTGGATGGCGCGTGGTGTGACCGGCGCGATGCGGGCCGTAAAAGTGGTCTGGCGCGAGGATTTCGATGACGAGCGGACTTTTGAAAGGGAGTTCGAGGGCATCCTTAAATTCGAGCCCATCTCGCGGGATCATCCGGGGCTGGTGAACATACTCCACGTGGGCCGCAGCCCGGACAATACATCCTTCTATTACTACGTGATGGAGCTGGGCGATGACGTCCACACCGGCCAGGACATCAACCCCATCGAATACGAAGCCCGCACACTCCGCGCGGACGGCAAGGCGGGAGTGAGGCTGGAAACGGGGCTTTGCATCGATGTGGGCGTGCGGCTTTCCGAGGCGCTCAACCACCTCCACGAGCGCGGTCTCGCCCACCGCGATGTCAAACCCTCCAACGTCATTTTCGTCAACGGAAAGGCCAAGCTGGCGGACATAGGACTGGTCGCAGCACGGGACCAGCGGACGTTTGTCGGCACCGAGGGATTCGTCCCTCCGGAAGGCCCCGGCTCCGCGCAGGCGGATGTGTATTCCCTGGGGAAAGTCCTCTATGAAATCGCCACCGGGAAAGACCGTCTCGATTTCCCCGAGCTTCCCGACGAGCTGCCCACCGGCCTGGAGCGGAAACGCTGGCTGGAGCTGAACCGCATCGTCTGCGATGTGTGCGAGCCGCGCATCAGCAAGCGCAAGATCTCCACCGCAGGCGAGCTTGCCGATGCCCTCCACAATATCCAGCGCGGCAAACGCCGCCGCCGCAGCGGGCTGTCCATCTGGGCAACGACACTTATCCTCCTCGGCTTCGCCGGCTGGGCATCCTGGGAAGGAATCAAGGACAGCGAACTGCTCCCATGGAATGTGGCACCACCCCCGGTGGCGACGATTGCCAAAGGAATGCTCCGTGTCGTGACCATCCCGGAGGGCGCGGAAGTTTTCTCGGAAGAAGGGGATCTCATCGGCATCACCCCCACCGCCATCATGAAAGCGGACGTGGGCACGGAACTCAGCTACACCGTCCGCAAAAAAGGCTACCGTTCGCTGGAAGTCAACGCCACCGTCACCGAGGAAGCCGTCAAAGACCCCATGCTGCTTTACGGCGAGCTCCAGAATTTTTCCCCACCCGATCCCGGGCAGAAATGGAAAGACCATCTCGGCCTCACCTACCTGCCGGAGGGCGAGGAACACATCTCCTCGCGCTTCGTCTCCAAACGCACGTGGCAGGATTTCCTGAAATCCTCCAAGCGCTCGCAGAAATCGGTGGAGTTCATCAAAATTTCCGAGAACGGCAAAAAATCGGAGGTGGTTCTTGCCTCCCAGCCGGAGATCATCGCGTTCTCTGATTGGATTAGGGCGGGGGGCATACGCGAGGGTTTCCTCACCAGGGACAACGAAGTTCTGGCCCGCGTGGATCAGTCGTTCAACGATCCCGCGCTAAGCGCCCGCGCCCGCCGCGAGAACCTGAAACCCTTCCGCATCGTCGTCCGGGAATACACCTACGGGGGCGTCCAGCTCGTCACCGATCCGCCCGGCGCGGATGTATATATGAACGGGCTTTCCGTCGGCTCCACGGAAAACAACCTCCCGCTCCTCATCCCGAAAGTGAAGCCCGGCCCGGTGGAGCTGATCATCATCCTGGAGGGTTACAAGCCGCTTACCATGAACGCCAGGGTCAAGGCCGGGGAGAACCTCCCGCTCACCGCAGTGCTGGAGGAGAACCAGGGAGTCGTGTTCGGAAAGCCGTGGAAAAACGGGATGGAAATGCAGTTCGTGCCGCTTGGAAACGATCTCATGGCCTCCGTCTGGGAAACCCGCGTCCGGGATTACGAGACCTTCGCCAACAAGGCGAAATATGAGAAACCGCGCAAACCGGATTTGGAGCAGGGCCCCGACCATCCCGTCATCTACATTTCCCGCGAGGATGCGGAGGCCTTCTGTGACTGGCTGACGGAAAGGGAACGGAAAGAGGAACGCATCGCCCAATCCCACCACTACCGCCTGCCCACGGATATCGAATGGAGCCGCATGGCCGGCCTTGATTTCGAGCTGGGGGACGCACCCGGCCAGCGCGATGCCAACAAGCCGAACCTCTACTCATGGGGCACGAAATGGCCACCGCCCAACGCCCATGCGAACTACGCGGACACCTCCGCCGCCGAGCTTCCCGGCATCTCCTCAGACCGGGTGATCCCGGACTACAACGACGGCTTCCCGCGCACCGCGCCCGTAGGCTCGTTTCCTCCCAACGAACTCGGTCTCCAGGACATCAGCGGGAACGTCCACGAATGGGTCTCCGACGACATGTCCACCATCGGCACGGACTCGCTGGGCATCCTGCGCGGCGGCGGTTGGAACACCTACCTCAGGGAAAACCTCCTCACCGGCTGGCGAAACCCCGTCCCCTCCGGCTTCCACGGAGCCTACTACGGCTTCCGCGTAGTCCTGGCGAAAATCGATCCTGCGGGTGATGACGATGCCGGAAACGGGGTTCCCCCGAATGACGGCGACTGAGTGGCGGGGATGGAATCAAGGAATTCCGGATGAATCCCCTTGGTTGACCAACCTTAGGTCAACCCGCGGATCGGCATTCATTTCCAGTAGAAAAACCGTCGTGCGCCCGATGTCCGTGAGACCGGCGACGCGACCTGAATCAATTCGGAAATGCTCGTTCCAAGCGGCTCTGCGGGGATGGAAAAGCGTCACGAGCGCGTCGCCATCCGGATCCCGGCTGGCAAGGTTGGGGCCCTTGAACAAATTGCAGTGATGGCATGCGAGCGCAAGATTCCCTGTCCCATCGCCGCCCCGGTGCTGCTTCGCGATGACGTGCTCCACATGGTAGGGGTGAAAGGGTTCCCATGCTTGCTGCATCATGCAGTATTCGCAGCACCCTGCGGCGCGGGCGATGACCATCTTTCTCACCGATACGGGAACAGCCATCAGGCGGCTTGCGTGAGTTTCAGCCTCGCTTTGGATTGCAGTAATCCCAGGAAATTCCCGAACGACACCGCACTATGGTATTCGTGCCGCTCTTCCTCCGTAAGCAGACCCTCATTGGCTTTCTCCGCCAACTGCATCATCCGTGCCTCCGCGTCTGCGGGCGCGCGCATCGCGGCCAAGGCCTCAAGTGCCTTCCTATCGAAGGTGTCCGCAACTGCCGCAAGCATCGTTTCCATCGCATTCATCCTGGGCTCAGTCTAGTGTGTGCCATCCTTCCGCGCAATTCCCCATTTCCCGGTTTTGCGGATTGGACACCCGTGTCCTCCCCTGCAACCGTCTGCCGCAAACAATCCCCATGGTCACCATAGATATCAACTACCAGGGCGGCCTCCGCTGCGCCGCCACCCACAAGCAATCCGAAAACACCCTCACGACGGATGCACCTCTCGATAACAACGGGCGCGGCGAAGCCTTTTCCCCCACCGATCTCATCGCCACCGGCTTGGGCTGCTGCATGGCCACCGTCATGGGGATCGTCGCGGACAGGAAGGAAATCTCCCTTGAAGGCATGGATGTCCAGGTGCGCAAACACATGTCCGCGGATACGCCCCGCCGCATCAGCCGCCTGGAAGTGGATCTGAAAATGCCCCTGCCCGCAGACCATCCCGAGCGTAAGGTCTTCGAGGGCGCCGCCCTTGGCTGCCCCGTCCACCACTCCCTCCACCCGGAGATCGAGGTGGTGATGAACTGGGTGTGGGGGTGAAAAAAAACCGAATCGGGATTTCCGGCATCTACCGGTCTCCGGATTTTCCCGGCAGCTCCGCGACATACGCGGCTAGCGGCCTTCCCTTTTCCGCTCCCCAGGCACTGGCCCACAGAACCCGTTTACCATCCGGCGAGGGGACGGCATGGGCTTCCGTAAGGTAGTCGGTAGTGTTCGCGTGCATGTGGGCGATGCGCTCTACCGTTTTGCTCCCGTCCAGTTTCACCGCCACGACTTCGTTCCAATACGGCGGCCAGGTAGGCCCGGGGTGCTGGTAAGTGATATATGCCCAGCCGGGGCGGCCGGTGTTTCGCGCGGAGGCATGGCTTGCGTAGCCGCCATTGGTCAGTACGGTGACCTTGCCATCGCGGAGGCGGCGTTTGATCACGCGTCCGTCATCCGGTTTTGATTTTGAAACACCCACTGCGATATCCTCCCCATCGGAATCCAGGGTGAGATCGTAGTGGCTGGGGCGACCGATCTCACCCCAGAATTCCCCGGTTTCCTTGCCGTCCATCGTGTAGATTTTCGTCTGGTCAGGGTTGTCGCCATCGAAAGCCCCGTTCACGACGATGTATTTTCCGGAGGCGGAAACGGATGACCAGTCGATCTCCGGGCCGTCGAAAACGATGTCGGGATGCTTTTTCTTTTTCTCCAAATCATACGCAAAAGCGACCTGCATCCTTCCTTTCAAGCCGTTGACGACGATGAACCGCCCGTCCCGGGAAAGGTTTCCCTCCCACGGCCCGATGTGGAACCCGGAATACCCGCCTTCGATTTTGGCGACGGTTTCCGTGGTGTCCTCACGGACATTCCAGTAGCCGATGAGGTTGTCCTTTACGAAAACGAGGATGTCCGGGCGGGTGGGATGCCAGCGGACTTCGGAGCCGGGGCAGTTGTTGCGGCCGAAGAGAGGTTCATAGGTTTTTCCGTCGAGAAACAGGAAGCTGGGGAAGCCGTTGTGGCGGGAAAGCAGCAGGAGGGTCTGGTCGCTGTTCCAAACGGCGGTTTTGGAATACTGGTGGCGGGTCACCTCGTTCCACACGCTGTCGATATTTGGAATGGGGGTTCCGGGAATCCCGGTGATGCGCGTGACCTCCGATCCGAAGGCCGGATCGGTGAACGTTTCCAGATAGGCCGGAACCGGGGTCTTTGGAATTTTGACAACCGCATCCTCCGCATGGCAGAGGGACAGAGGGAGAATCAGAATCGATAGGAAGCTTCGCACATTCCGTTTCTAACCAAAGAGGAAGAAGCGGGGAAGGTTTTTCAAATTTTCCGCAGGTACATTCCTCCCGCTCCTCATATGGCGGCCTCTCAAAGTTCGTTGCATGCAGCCAAGTTCGGTGGTGGAATCGGCATATGAGGATTTCGGCCATACTGATCGCGACAACGGGAATGCTTTTTGGTGAGGCGGCGCCTGTGGATTTTCCTTTCGACTGGAGCAGGGTGGGGGAATCAAGGATCGATCTCAGCCGCTTTCTGGATGCCCCGGCGGGGAAGGGTGGAAACCTCAGAGCGGTGGGCGAGACGTTCGTGACCGGGGAGGGAAAGGGGATACGCTTCTGGGGTGTGAACCTGGCCATCGACGCTTGCTTCGTGGAGAAAGAAAAAGCGGCGGAGGTGGCCGACCAGTTGGCCCGCTGGGGAGTGAATCTCGTCCGCTTCCACCACATCGATACGGACTGGGGGCGGTCTTTCATCGATCACTCGAAAGACCACACGCAGGATTTGGACGGGGAGAATCTGGATCGTTTCGACAACCTTTTTGCGGAGCTGAAGAAACGTGGGATCTGGACGGTGATGACGATGAACATCCACCGCCATTTCAAGGAAGGGGACGGGGTGCGCGACTGGAAGCAGCTTGGGATCGGGAAGGGGGTGACGTATTTCAACCCGCGGCTGATCGAGCTCCAGCACACGTTCGCACGGAAAGTCCTCTCCCACCGCAATCCCTATACGGGACTCACCTACGCGGAAGAGCCGGCGATCATGGGGATAGAGCTTCTGAACGAGAATTCACTGATCGAGGCATGGGCTGCCGGGCGTCTGCGCCCCGGTGTGGATGAGGAAAATTCCGGTACATGGGCGGCCGCCCCGGCAAGCTATGCGAAGGAGCTGGACGGGATGTATTACGATTGGCTTCTCAAAAAGGGCACCCCCGCAGAGAGGGAGGCGCTCGCGAAGGAGACGGGGATCTCGTTTGAAAACCGCCCGGAAGAAATCCCGGATTCGATACGGCTGACACCGGCTGGTTTCGCAGAAGCGGGCGAGGTGAGGTTCGGTGCCGAAGTCCGGTTCCTGATGGGTCTTGAGGCGGAATTTTTCGATGACTACAAGCAGCTCATCCGCAGCGAACTGGGATCCAAGGCGCTTCTCACCCTTTCCAACGACCACAACGACGGAATCAGCGGCTATCCGCACCTGAAGGGCAACATGCGCGGGGAGTGGGTGGATGGCCACGGTTACTGGGAGCACCCGTCCATAGGGGAAAAAACGGCGACCGGAAACACGCCCATGGTCAACGTGCCGCTGAACTCCACCGTGGTGCAGTTCGCCCGCAGCGTGCCGCAGGGAATGCCTTTCACGATCGGCGAGGTGAACCATCCTTTTCCACACCGCTACGCGACCGAAGGGTATCCGATTCTCACCGCCTATTCGATGTTGCAGGGCTGGGACGGGATCGCGTGGTTCAACTGGCGGCAATCGGTTTCCGACAGCGGGGAGAGCGGGGTTGGAAAGAACGGTTGGTTTGATATCGGTGTGGATTCGGTGAAACTGGCGCAGCTCGCGACTTGTGCGCTCATGTGGCACCGGCAGGATGTTGCGGAGGCGGAAGAGGCGCATTTGCGGAAATACGGCGAGGAGGAAACGAGGCTTTCCGTGCGCCGGGGAGACAGGCCGTTTTTCAAAGACGGCTTCGATCTGACCCTGCCGCTGAAACGCAAGGTGCGGTTCACTTTCGATAAAAGCGCGGAGGTCTCGCCTCTCGGCGGGGATGGGATTTTCCGGACGATCTACGAAGAGCCACCTTCGGAAATCCCGTCCGCGTCAGGCGAGCTGGCATGGAGTCATGCGGATACGGGCACGGGAATCGTGAAGATCGATACAGCCCGCACCTGTGCTGTCATCGGTTTCGTGCGGGAGCATTTCTGGGAGAAATCCGCGACCACGAAACATCTCAAAGCCCAGCCGGATCTTCCGCATTGCTCGGTAATCCTCACCACGATGGATGACGCGACCATCGCGGAAAGCGGACGCCTTCTGCTCACCGCGACAGGGCGCAGCTCGAACACCGGGCAGTCCTGGGAAGACGATTTTCAAACCCTCGCCGTGTGGGGGACAGGCCCCTGCGTATCGTCCCGGTTCATGGAAACGTGGTTTTGAAAAACCTGGATGAGGCAAAATCCGTAACCGCGTTTGCCCTCAGCCCGGAAGGGGTGAGAACCGGAGACGGAAAGCCCGCCGTGAAGACCGAAGAAGGCTGGAAGATCGATCTCGATACACCGACCACATGGTGGGAGATCGAGGTGGGAAGATGAATGCGGCTAGTTCACCAGCTTGGGAATGACGCAGAAATGCCCACAGTCATTTTCCAGATATGAACGGGGCGGCAAACCCTGCGACCCCTTGGTTCCTTACCCCTTCGATTCGTCAGATTCGTGGTGCCTTTTATCTTCAGACACATGTCCGAGCCGTATCCGGAAAATGACCGGCAGCCCTTACCGGATCGGTGCCGGATCCCAACTTGCCAATGGAAAGGGGGGGCGGCAACGCTCCTCATCCAAGCCTGCAATCTCGTCCTTGTGGAAGATCTTCCGGCCGGAACTCAGATTGATTTGCTCTGCGATAAATTTGGAAAGCGGCGAGAGATTGTTTCGTCGCCCCGTCTTCACGAGAGCCCAGATATACGCTTGTTTTGTCTTGGTTTTCGAATCTGCCAGGATTTTCGCTTTCGAATTGATGCCCGCTTGGATGTGGTGGTTGGAGACAAGTCGTCCCAAGCGTCCGTTTCCATCCTTGAAGGGATGAACCCGTTGAAAACGGTAGTGCCAGAACGCGATTGCGGTGAGCGTTTCCATACGGCGCGTGGGGTTCTGAGGTGCCCGTGGGGTTTGTGAAAAGAGTTCTTCGGACTGGGAAAACAATTCCTCCAGTTCGCTCCGTATGGTTTTCGCAGCGGCGGCGAATTTATAGACGCTCCGATTTCCCTGTTGGACTTCATCCAGGGGTATTCGTCCGAATCCGGGATTACGAAATGCTTCTCCTGCGTGCTTGTAAACCCGTTTGAAAATTGCTCCATAAAGCATGAGAAGATCGTCCGCCTTCGGCGCGAAAAGAGGTGCGCTATGCTCGATCAGGATCCTCAAATAGGCAGAAGCGGTACCTTGTCCTTCCGATACGAGTTTCTCATACTCAGCGACCGTATGAATGTTTGCAACCAAACCGGCGGCTTGGGCTTGCTCAAAATTTCTTGCCATGAGGGTTTGTTTCGCTACCGTCCCGAAAGGGTTTTCACCGGCCTATTTCATTGTTCATGAACTATCTAGAGAAACTCACGCCGTCTGAAAAGGCTGATTTGGATTTTCATCTAATCCAAGAGAGGGATTCTGCGGCAGTCGAAGGATTCAAGTTGGACGAAAACGCATTCAGGCAGGCATGGGCGAGGGTAACCGTCAACTTCAGGAAAGGTGTATCCGCATCTGAACCCGTGGCGCGGGGGAAACGCAAATCGACAGGTTCAAAGTCGGCCCACGCACATGTTCGGAATGGCGAGATGGCCACGGCATCGTCCTAGCAGGGGAAGGTTTCTGGTAGGGTAAGAGGATGCCGGGTGTGAATGTTTCCCGTTCAGTTTACCAGCCGTATCGTAAGCGGATAGCGGTAGGGAGCCGGATCGGATGCGCTGACAGCGGCGATGATGGAGAAGACCATCGCGACAATCCCAATCACCGGGATGAGGACGATCCCGACGCACGTGACCGCGCAGACCAAGGAGTAGATGGTGATGGAGATATGGAAATTCAGTGCCTCGCGCGCGTGGTGGGTGACGATGGGGGACTCGTCTTTTTTCACAAGATAGACGATGAGTGGGACGATCAAACCGACCCCGAGTAAGAGGGAGAGGTGGGAAAAAAGTATCCAGAGATTGTCGTTTTCGCTCCGCCGTGGCACGGGTGGTGGAGCCTGGGGGAGCATCGGTGGGGGCGTTTCCATCTTCGTTCAGGTGTTGGGAAATTCTAAAACGTGACGCCCGCTGCGGCGAGGGCGGCGTGGATCTTGAAATCAATCGCGTCGCCCGCCGCCTGCCTTTCCGCAAGGAAGCCACGGAGTTCCGCAAGAGGCACCAGGTGGGTCGTGATTTTTTCCCCTGCCACTCCTCCGCCGTCGGAGACTTTCACGAGATCCGTGGCCAGAAAAAGGTGGGTGAACTCCTGGGTCATGCCCGCCGAGGTGGGGGATGCGAGGATTTCCTCAATTTTTCCGGGTTCGTATCCCGTCTCCTCTATCAACTCCCGGCCAGCGGTTTGAGCCAAGCTTTCGCCCGCGAATTCCGGCTCGTCGCCGACCAGGCCGGCTGGGATTTCGATCACGGTTTTTCCAACGGGGATGCGGAATTGCTCGATGAGCACAATCTCGTCATCCGGTGTGATGGCAAGGATGCCAACGCAGGCGAGCGAGTTCGGCCGCCGGACGTAATCCCATGTGCCGGTGCGGTAGAGCCCCAGGTATTTCGATTCGTAGAGGGTGATTTCTTCAGGCATTCCGCAGATATTCTGAATCCGAGCAGGGAAACATCAACTGCGGAAAGTGATGCTATACTGCCGCCCATGATAAATTCGTGCAACGCAACGCCGGAAAAAGTCGAAGACCGGTGACTGTCGGCAGCCTGCTTAACGGAAAGCGGCAGCAGGCTGCCGACAGTCACCGGTGCCTCCGGCACGCATATTGGAGATTTTAAACAGGCTCCAAACGGCCTGGGCCGGAGTCCCCAGCCGCATATCCTTGTCGGAATATTCCACAAAAGATGATGTCCATGACACATCCCCTGATTCAATCAAACCGGCTGCCGAGGTTCAGGAAACGGGCGGGGACGCCTTTCCGATCGGCAAGGACGCGGAGGATGGGAAAGAGATCGGGCTGGCGTTGGAACTCGTCGATGACGATCAATCATCTTCAATCTTTCTTGAAAATTGCAATTCTCGCTTCCGATTTTCACGAAAAATATGGGAACGATCCATGATTTTATCGGTTTTGGAGCTACTTCAGTTCCGTCGCCTTCCCGTCCCTGGTCAGGCTGGCGGTGCCATCTGCGGTGAAGTTGATCTCATCGGTGGAATTTCCAGATAAAACTTTCACGCCGGATTCGGTGCGCTCGATGGCGGGCGGTTCGCTTCCTTTTTCATAGGGGTAGAGAACCCAGGTGATTGGGGTGCCGGGTTTGGTTTCGATACGTAGCCATTTCTGATATTCGCCATACATCCAGCTATCGTTCCAGAAGGGCGGGGGCATCATGGCTTCGCCTTTGGTGGCGGCGAGGGTGGCTTGCCACTTCTGTTGGGACTCGTCCTTCGGATCGATCCACTGGGGTTTCCAACCGGGGAGCGGGAGGGATTTTGCGTTGTTCTTTTTCAACAGCGCGGCCATGCGGTCTTTCCACTGCGCCTGGGTTTCGTTTTCCCGGAGGGTGTATTCGTCCTGGGCCGAGCATGTATTCGTCGCTGTAGTGCCAGCCGCCGATGGTGGTCTTCGGCTCGGTGGCGTCGGCGAGGAAGACGAGCATGTCCTTGTCCCATTGTCCGGAGGCGGTGAAGAGATTTCCGTCCTCGGAAACCTCGCGGGCGAGGAGGTGGATGTTGAGCTGTTGCGGCTCGGCGGAGGTGGTGGTGTCCCGGACAACAAGGTAGTCGCTGAGCGGGCTGCCGTCGGAATTTTTCACGAAGACCAGCTCGCGGCGGTGGGTGATGGGGGCGACCTCTCGTGTAGGATAGTCGCGACCGAATTCGTTGTCGTTGGGATACACGGGGCGGAGGACGAGCGAGTCCGCAGTGCGCTCCGCGACGATGAGATCCGCAGCCGGGGTGGTGGCAAAGTGGAGGACTTTCGAGCTGCTGGTGATTTCTTCCTGGGCATCGATCGAGCGTCCGTCGCCGTTGTGTTTGAGCTGGGAAAAATTCCCGAAGGTCATGCTGTTGTGGAGGGCGGCGTGGTCGCCACGTGGATCGTAGGAGCAGTTGTAATCGAGCGAGATTGGGGTGCCGCCGGAGTAGAAATGGTAGGAGTTCTCGTCGTTATGGTAGTGGCCACGCGCGCGGCCGGCTTTGAAGCTGACAAAGCTTTCGCCCTTGCTACCGAAGCCATCCCGCATGACCCCGCCGAATCCGCTGAACGCCTGGCTGAACCAATCCATTTCCGCAGGATCGGCGCGGGGGATGGTGCCGTCGATGGAGACGACCGCCTCTTTCAGATCGATCTCCTTCTTATCCTTGACGTCCGCATCCTTGCTTTTTTTGAGGAGATCGTAGGTGCCCATCATTTCGGAGGCAAAGGTGGGATCGCTCTCTTTGAAAAAGGCCGCGAGCTTGGCGAAGCCCTCCGGATACAGGCCGGAATCCCAGCGGTGGGTATCGCCTATGGGTGCCTCGTGGCGGCGGTTGATGCGGAAATCATAGGGGGTGATGAGCTTGCGGTGCCACGTGCCGGTGGCTTTCACGAGGGGGTTTTCCGCGAGCAGGTTGCCCTCGCCGGTGTTCATCAGGATGCGGGCGATCTCCATTTGGAGCTTGGTTGCGTAGCCGGCGTAGCCCGGGCACTCGGCCCCGACGCCATCCGGCGCGAGCAGGACTTTTCCGGTGTCCTCCTTGAAATTCTGGAGTCCGAAATCGAGCCATTCCTTGGAATGCGGATGGTCGAGCATGGAGCCGCCGACGAAGATCGCAGCCATGTATTTATCAGTATGGAAATTCGGATTTCCCGGCTCCCAGCCCTGGTGGTAGCCCGGCCAGGCATCGAGATCGGTGGCGATGTAACCCATCGCGGCCTGGCTGGCGCCGCCGAGCGGCTGGCCGTTTGCGAAGAGATCCGCAGTTGCGAATTCCGGGAGCTGGCGGGTGGGGCGGGAGGTGGGGTTGAGGAAATCGTCCTGGTAGCGGCGGGCGCGCCAGAGTCCGGAGTCCGGCATTTTCACATCACCGGATTTTCCCGTGGTGATGAGCTGGTAGAGATCAAAGTCCGTGCCCTTGAGCTTGTTGGAAAGCTCCTTCATTCGCTTGTCCTTTTTCCATTCGTTGGAGTTGGCCTTCCACTCGTTCTCCAGTTTTTTGAACTCCTCTTTCAGCTCTTTGGGTGCGTCGCGTTCCTTGGCTTTCGGGCGGAGTGCATCAAGCTTGTCGGAGAGTGCGAGATCGCGCTTTTCGTATTCGGAAAGGAGCTTGTCGCGCTCGTCCATAAGGGGTTGCCATTCCTCTGATTTGGCTTTCAGTGCCTCGTTCACGGGGGTGTCCTTACCGGCTTTGAAATCCGTTTGGAGCTCGGCGAGGCGTTTGCGGGTGAGGAGGATGTTCGGGCCGGCTTTCGCAGGATCGCGCTCCCAATCGAGGATGTATTTGTTGATCTGGGCGGTGAGTGTCCAGTCGGTATGGCGTCGGACAATGCCGTTCAGATCGGTCATGCGGGAGCGCGGGCCGACGAGGAGACCGAAGGCGCGTTGTCCGTAATGGAGTCCGGAGCGCTCGCCATCGGTGAGGGGGAAACGGGCTTTGCCGCTGTTGCCGTCCAGGGCATAGACGGGGATGTAGTTTGCGTAGGGGCCGACCCATTTGCTGGCGTATGCGGCGACGACTCCGACGGCCGGATTCTCCGGATCGTAGCCTTTTCCTGCCTCGGAATCTTTGCCAGGAGGTGCGCCGCCGCTGGTGAGGACGAAATCCTGTGCGCCACCACCACCCTGGTTCCAACGCGGGCGGAGGAGGGCGAAGGGGCGGCCTTTTTGCGCCGGACGTGGCTCGGCGGGCACGTAGTTCTGTGTCGTGTTTCCGCCAAACGAATCATACTCGAACCACCGCACCCAGCTCGCTGTATCGATGGGCATGTGCTCGCCCCAGCCGATGTAGTAATGGGTGATCCCGAAGTCGCTGGCCTTTTCATCCTTGGGAAAATGGAAGCGCTCGTTCACGTCGATCCAGATGTCGTCCATCACGAAACGGATGAGCAGCTCGTAGCTGTTCTCCAGCTTGGGGACGGTCTCGCGGGGGAGGACGTTGGGTTCGAAGAGATGAGCCTGTTTTCCGAGTGCGAGTGGCATCGCTTCGGTTTCGCCATCCGCTTCGCCTTCGAAACGGTAGGTGATTTTGAAATCGAGAAAAACGGGGCCGCTGTTGATGAGTTCGGTGGTGGCTCCGGTCACAGTAGCGTTGCTTTCGAACCAACCGGCACCGTCCCATTTCTCCTGCCCGTTGGATTTCATCCCGCCACACCAGTGGGGAAATTTCCCGAGAGTGGTTGGTGAGTCGAGGCCGCCCTGGTAGTCGCGGAGCTTGAACTGGTAGGTGCCGTTGTCGATGAGGTAAAAGCCGCCGTCTTTTTCCCAAGTGATGCCGGGTTGCGCTTTCCCCTGTTTTAGAACGGCGGGGACGGTCGCGATTCCGTCGCCTTTCCCGGCGATGGTCACGTAGCTCCAGACACGGCCGTCCGTATCAACTTGGGCGGGACGGGTGGTGCCCTGGACTTCCATGCTAAGGTCACCGGAAGGGACTTTTCCTTTTCCGAGATCAAAGGAGACAAGCTCGCCCGGCCATTCGTGGCCGAGCTGGTTGGGGATGGTGAGACTGACTTCCGCCGCAGGGGCGGTGAGGAAACATGCGAGGAGGATGGGAATGGTGTTTTTCATGAGCAATCGTTGGCAACCGGAGGTTGAGAGGTTTGTGTTATTCGCCGGCAGCTGCGGCCCGGACGCCGATCCTGACTTCGATGCTATCGTCCGGAGCGAGGTTTTCGAGGCCGAGTTGGCTGGCCGTGATGGTAAAATGCGTGTCGATCTGCACGTCCGCCGGGAGTTTGGAACTTCCGGAGAAACGGAAACCGAAACGGCATTCGGCTTTGACCGGGATTTCCCGGGAGCCGAATTTCAGGACGCACTCCGCGGGGGCGAAGACGACCTTGCGTTTGTCAGTCCGGTTGCCCAGGTCGTGGGCTTCAACGCGCACCCCAAGCCACCCGACGGATCTGATTTCAAGCTCCAGGCTCTCCGCTTTCTCGAATTCCCTGGGACTGATGATGCGTCCGGATGAAGTGCCGTTCGGCTGGCAGATGCGGTCGCAGACCAGTTTCGCGGTGAGTTCGGGGTGCGCCGGATCGAAAACGAATTTTCCCTTTTCCGGTTTCCCGTAGAGAAACGAGGGCCAGAGTTTTCCGGAGGGATCGCGGAATTCGGCGTCGGTCGTGACCCATTTCTTCGGCTCGATCTCGAAGACCTGACCGCTGGCCGGACCGCGGCCCTTGGAGTCCGTGAAGACGGGTTCGTCCACGGGGGTGACGGTCACCGGGTTTTTGGATTCCGAGCCGTCACCGGCATCCGCGGGAGGGGTGTTGTGATCCATTTCCACGAGCAGGGCATAGCCGTCGGACCAGCCTCCGCCAAAGGCCTGTTGGGTGGAATTGACAAGCGGGGTTTCGAATTCGCCACGTGCCCCCGAGGCTCCGGTCAGGAAAAGAACCCGTTGTTTCTTCCCGTTTCCGGTGGTGGCGATGCCCCATGCCTCCTCCGCATCGCCCGTTTTCACCACGCCGGTGCCCGGCACGGTGGAGCTGAAACGGATGCCGCCGAGATCCTCCCGGAGTATGACGACGTGCTCGTCGCTCTGGGCGGTGCTGAGGCGGTTCGCCGTCTGAATGATGGAGCTTGCGGCGCGTCCGGTGAAGCAGGCGGAGCCGTCCGGTGTGAAGGCGAGCTGATCGATCCATGCGCTGTTCGGTTTGTTTTTCCCCTCCTGGTATGCCAGCCACATGGTGCCGTTTTTCACCCGGTAGGTGGTGGGATCAATCTTGATGAGGTAACCAGCGCTGAGCACACCCGCGCCCCACGCGCTGAAGCCCAGACCCTCCGTCTTCGGGGAAAACGTGCGGATGTCGAACGGTTCGCGCAGGGCGACGCTGTTGCCTCCATCAGACCAGAGGTAGAGCACGATGTTGCCATCGTTGTCGAAGGTTACGCGGCGCACTGCGGTGTCGGAGACGAGGCGGAGGTTGTCGAGGCCGACGTACGGGCCCAGCCAATCGTAGAACTGGTGGCGCTGGGTTCCATCGGCATTGTAGATGTTTAAAATCGGGCAGCGCCACGGCTCGCGGCCGGTGGGCGAGTGGTGCTCGCCGCCGCGCAGGACGGAGCCGTCGGCGGGGTTGACCGCGACCAGATGCCCCAGCCCCTTGGGGACAACCAGTCGTGCGGTTTCTTCTCCTTCCGGGGAAATGTTGCGAAGATCCTGGGCGGAAAATTTTAACGAACCGTCATTGAGTAGCTCTACTTTTGGCGTTTTGGAAAAGCCTTTGAGGTGGCGCACCCAGAGGACGGCGGATGCATCGGGCGAGAGTTTCGCGAGGAAGGTATGATCGCACATTCCGGATTCCATCCCGTTGTCAGCGGTTTCGAGTTCACGGCTATTCCGGGAAAGATCCCCGATATTTTTTCCGGCTTTTCCCGCGATGTAGATCGCTCCGTCCGGGGCGATGGCGCAGGCCGTGATCACTCCGCTTTGCCATGGCAGTCGGTGGGTGGAGAAGACGGTTTTGAGATCTGGGCTAGTGCGGATGATGAAACCGGTAGCTCCTTCATCCGTCCATGAAAGGTCTTTCAGGCTCGGGGTGCCGTCCTTGTTGAGCCTTGGCTTTCCCTTGGAATCGACTTCCTCCATCCGCTCCGGGGCTTCTGGCGGGGTGCCGTCTCGGCCCAGGATTTCGGCAGTCCCGAACTCCGGCCCAAGCACGTTTCCCGCCAGGACGATCCCCCCGTCCGGGGAGAATCCTCCTGCCGCCAGCCACTCGTGACCGCCGCCACCGAAGTAGCTAGCAGAGATGATTTCAACCCCGTCCTCCGGATTGGAAAACTTTTCAGTGTATTCGTGATAGCGTGTCTGTGCGGAAACCGGTGCGGTGAGAACCGCGGCAGCGAGCAGGAAGTAGGGAAGTCTCGTGGAATTCATGGGTTCGGTAGGTTGCCCCTCAGCCGGATGAAGGCGGTGTCGCGGCTGGTGGTGGAGAGGGTTGCATCGACCGTCTGGATGATGCCGTTATCGGAGAAAATGGTCTCGCTGAGGCCGTTGGTACCCCACGGATCACGAAGATCAGGCGACCACTCCGGAGCAATGGCTCGTCCGCCGCGCAAGATCCTCCGGGTGTAGCGGAAAATTACGGTCGGGGGATCGGTTTCCTTCCGGATCGAGATAGGTAAAGCGGCGCTTGATTTCGGCTCGGTGCCCATCAGAAATTCCATGAGATTGTTCACGCCGTTCGAGTTGGGATCGGCTCCGTCCCCCCATACCGTGCTTTCCAGAGAGGGACTGTTCACATCCGCGCCGAAATTTTCCATGCGCCATGCGAGGATGGGATCGGCTGGTGCCGTGTCACCGCCAAGAGCCGCTACGACTTCGAAATCCCCGAACTCGATCCAGTAGCGCAATGAAGCGAAAGCAGGTGTGTTCCAGCAGAACCCGACCGCAGTCACATCGGTGAAATTTTTCGAGACAAAGCTGGCCGCCGAGGAATCGAAATTCAGGTTCTCGGGTTGGTTCCAGAGCGCCCAGTTTCCATCGCTATCCTCGGTGGCGAAGGTCATTTCCGCCGTGCCGCCGGATGGGGAGATGGTGCTCTCGGAAACCCAGAACTGGCCGTTTTCCCGAACCACCCAGCGCGCGATAAAATTGTCGAAGCGACTGATTCGCTTGATGCTCATCCGGCTTTTCTCGTTGAAATAAACCGGGTTGTTGGAGCCGAAGCCAAAGTTCAGGAAATCGTTTTTCACCCACAGCAGTGCGCCGGAGAAAGTGGACAGTGCTCCGGCCTGGAAACGCGTGCCGATCTTGTCGCCATTGCCGTCCTGCCTGACGCCGGAATCCGTGAAGCTACCCGGGCCACCATCGAGCTGCTCGCCGCGAATGCCGCCGAAAACGGGGACGCCACCATAATTGGCCGCCGGGGTCAGCGGAACATCGAGGCGGAAGGGAAACTCGCGGCGGGAGTCATCGGTGAGTTCGTCCGAGTCCAGGTTCAGACCGGTGGTGACGATGCCGGGAGCGTCACGGAAAGCCTGCGTGGAGGGAACCGTATCGCCGCCCCAATCGACGACGAGCACCTCGTCATCGATGACACTGGGATCGCTGATTTGAAAAACGAGGTCGGTGGAATCGGTGACGCCCTCGGCGGTTTCGACGGTCAGTGTGGCGGTGTAGTTTCCGCCGCTAAGGTAGATGTGGCTGACGGTTGGGCCGGTGGCCGTTTCCCCGTCTCCGAAATCCCAGCAATATTCCGCGATCGTATTATTCAGGCCTGCGGTCGAGCCGCTGCCATCGAAGTTCACCGGAAAAGGTGCGGTTCCGTTGTTCGGCACCGGGGAGATCATCGCGCCGGGAAGGAAGTCGGCTCCGGCGGCCTGAGCCGTGACGCTGAAGTCCGCGACCCTGAGCCAGTTTCTCGCGCCGGATACTTCACGCGGCTTGCCCCAGGCGAAACCGAAGCCGTCTATGTCGGTGAAGTTCCGTTTCTGGAAATCGAGTGCGCTGTCCGCCGGTGATTCACCTGCTGCCGGATCCCATACCGCCCACTTCGCATCATCGTCATTTCGCTCGAAGGCGAGCGCGAACGCACCACCTTTTTCATATTTCGCCTCGGACAGGTAATACACGCCGCCCTGCCGGACGACGAAACGCAGGTCTCCGATGTTCTCCGCAGTGCTGATGCGGTCGAGGCGTAGCTCGCTGACCGAGTTTAAGGTCACGGGCCGCTCGCTACCGCCGTTCACGAAATCGGTTTTATCGACGTAGAGGAAACCCCAGAAGCCGTCGTTGGAAGTCCGGATGTTGAGCTGGTCGCTCCAGTGGGAGTTTTCAATTTTCCTTTCCGAAAATGACGGGGGATCGCTGTTCAATTGCTCGACCACAACCCGCCCATAGAGCGGATGCCCGAAGTAGCCGCCGCCATCGAGCACGGGGGTCGCGCCGAACGGATACTCGCTGCGGCCATCGTCGGCGGCCCCGTCGCCATCCAGATCGAGGGAAGTTTCGACAAGATCTCCCGTGAGGTTCTGGGTCGCCCCGGTGATGTTTCCAACCAGTCTCACCACCTGCTGTTTGATGCCGATTCCTGAAACCGGCGGCTCCACCCTGACCTCGATATCCGTCGCCGCCGGCTGGCCGTTTGAATCGGTGACCTCCAGCTTGACGATATACATTCCGGGGTCGGTGAAAGTCTTGCTGAACGTCGGGCCGGTTACCACGTTGCCCTCGCCGTCATTCCAGCGGTAGGAAGCGATGGCGCCTTCCGCATCGGTGGACGTGAAGGCATCTGCGGTGAAATTGAACGGAGCTTCACCGACCAGGGAATCCGCAGTGTAGGCGGGGACGGGCGGGGAGTTGGCGGGCAGGGGTGCGGTTTCGGTGACCTCGAAGAAATCCAGATACACGTCGTCCAGCGCGATGAACCGGACGGTGTGGAGGCCATCGGGGAGTTCGCCGCTATCGTAGATGAGCTGTCCGGGGGAATTCCTCGTATCATATTCGTAGCGGGTGGAAGGTATGGCTAGATCGTCCACATATACCTCCACCTCCGAGTTGCCGTTGCGCTCCGAGCCGTATGCCATCAGGCGGGTGCCGACGAAATTCACCTGCATCCATGTGTTTCCGCTCACGGAGCCGCCGCGCAGCGATCCGCCGTCGCTCGAAGCGATGTTGTCAACGTTCCAAGAGCCCTGTCGGGTCACCCGTTCCGCATCGCTCTGCACCCGTACCCGGTTTCCGACGGTGAGCTGTTGCGGGACGGAAAAGGTTTCGTTGCCGAGGTCGTCGGTCATTTTCAGAGTGATGGAAACCTGCCCTGCGGTGGCGCCCGTCCATGTCGCGGTGAAAGGTGCGGAGGTGTCCTGTGCGAAGGAAGTTCCGTCCCTGAGGAAATCCACCGAGGCCACGGTGCGGCCGGTTCCGGGATTGGCTGTGGCGGTTAAAGCGATGTCGCCCGGAGTGGCGAAGCCGTCGTTCGGTTGCGCGAGGGTGATCCATGGGTTGGCACCCTCGCGGAGGTCGAACTGCGCCTGGTAGAGATCGGCGATGGCCGGGGTCGAGCCCGCGTCAGCGATGATGGTTCCCTTGGGGCCGGGCTCCATTCCGAAAAGGGGCGTGGTGTAGTCCTCCGGCGCACCCCGCACGCCGACCAGTGCACCCATGGAATGGGTTTCCGGATGGTTCACCCAGGCGCCCCGATCGGTCGTGCCGGTGATGTCGATATTCCAGTGCACGACGTTTTTCCCGACGAAGGGACCGAAGTCACTGGCTCCGCCGGGGCCGCCTTCATCGTTGTTAAGCGAAATGTTCGTACGCAGCACGTCGAAGGGCATGAAGCGGTGGCTGTCGAAGGTGCCGAAGGTCATGTCGCCGTTCCGATAAACCACACCGGTGGACTGATCCTCCACGCTGATGCCGTGGTGGACGGGCGCGTTCAGCACGAAGTTTTCCACGATGCAGTCATGCGCACGGACGTGGGTGGTGGCGTGGTGGAGTTCCACCGTTCCCTCCAGAAGGACGTTGGAAATCGTGAGGTGCTTGTTGGAGCGGGTAAGGAAACCGTTCTCGCCGTTGCGCACCGTGATGTTGCGCGCCCAGCAGTTGACGGTTTTGCTGAAATAGATGGCATTCCAGCCGTCGTTCTGCAAGTGGGCGGTGTTGAGCGGCGCGTTCTGCAGCTCGATGGTGAGGTTTTCCACACCGGATTCCTGAATGATGGTGCCCATTGGCTCGAAGGCCACGTTCCAATCCGCGCGGATGTCTATCCTCGTCGGCTGGGCGAGCCGAACCGTGTTTCCGGTAATGGACTCGATGCGCACCGGCCATTGGAACTGGGTGCGCTTGTTCAGATCGGCAGCGCCCTGCCAGTCGAAATCATCCATCGTGGGATGGCCGGCGATGTGTTTCCACAGGCTGTAGTCGCCCTCCAGCGCGGCGGATTCCCAGCTCATCAGGTAGAAATCCCCGACCTTGAGCCGGGATGCGTCATCCACCGTCACCTCGCGCGCACCGCGTGGAGGGGTGCTGGTAACCTGGGCGAGTTCCGGGCCATTGTAATTGTCTATCCCGGACCACCACGTGGACCAGTCTTTGGTGCCGCTGCCCATAAAGGAATCGATGCGGTTGAAGGGCGCTTTTTTCAAAGCCGCTTCCGGCAGCACCGAGATCAGCCCGCCCTGCCAGGACCAACTGCTGGAGCTAACGCCGCGGACTCCCATGATCTGCTCCAGACTGTTGGGAAATACGATGGTCGTAGTAGCAGTGCTGTCGCCGCGCAGGACCACGCCGGAGCGGTTCAGGTGGATCAGCTCCTCGACACGGTAGGTTCCGGCGGGGAGAAACACCGCACCGCCACCCGCGCGCCACGCGGCTTCGATTGCTTGGGCGAAGGCTTGTGTATTGTCAGCCATGCCATCGCCGTTGCCACCGTAGTCGGCGAGGTTCACCACCACGGGCACATCCGGGATGGGGGTTTCCCCGGCACGGTAGCCTGCGAAGCTGTTGTTCGGGATGTTGGGATGGGTATCGGGATTCGCCGAATAGGCGGCGAAGATGTCGTTGCCTGTCTGCGCTTGGAGGGGGAAAAGGGAGCAGGCGGCGAAAAGGGCTATCTGGGTTTTCATAGGCGTTTTTGGGACTCAGTCGGAGGCGACGAGGATGCGGACCTGGTCGAAACCTTTTCCCTGGGGGCTGAAGCGGATGGCGATTGTATTGGGGGAGACGAAATTGATGATGTCGGGCGGTTCAGAGAGATCGTCGAGTCCGCGGTTGTCGCCGTTGGCGGAGTAGCTGGTTCCTTTTCGTCCAAGAATTTTGTCGCTGGCGATGAGCTGATCTTCGCGGGCGATCACCCCTACGATGCGGCGGTCGAAACGGATGCGTCCGTCGGCGTTTTCGATGTCTGCGGAGGGATCGAAATGCAGGAGGTAACTATCGATTTTTGTTCCGGCAGGCAGGGTGCGCTCGTGGGTGCTGAAGGCGGTGTTGGTGCCCCGTTTTCCGCTGTCGAAGGTGATTTTCAGGGGCTTTTTAAGAACGGTGTTCCGGCTTTCCAGGATGAGGGAGATGGAATCTCCGGTTTTGAATTTTCCGCGAGCGAGGGACGGCGGCTGGTCCGGTTGCCAGCGCACATCGGAACTCACGCTGAGGATTCCGGGGGCGAGCTGCGGGGCGGCGAAGCCTTCGTAGTCCGGCTGGATCCAGCCATCCAGTTCGCCCTCTTTCGAGAAACTTGCGGCCTGGGCGAGGGTGAGGCGGTTGGTTTCCTTTTCTTTCCCGACCCCGACCTCGCCCTCGAAAACATGGACTTCCACATCTTTTCCCAGACCGGCGCGGACTCCGAACTGGGTGCCGTAGTCCACGATATCGACCGAGGCTGTAAGGACTTTGAAGCCATGGCCTTTCGGAGAGACATCCGCGAAAACGTCGCCCGATGTGAGCATGAGACGCATGTTGTCTTTGAAGACGGCATCACACGGCCCGCGCAGTTTCAGGCGAACGCCAGAGCTGGTAAGCAGTTCCAGGTTTCCGGAAACGAGACGGATCTTTTGTCCCGCTTCGATGCCGTCCCCGGCGATGGCCTGGCCTTCCCAGACTACATTTTTCGCCTCCACGATTTCCGCGAGAGGTTTCGGACGCAGGACCGACCAGGTGAGACCGGCTA
The DNA here is from genome assembly GCA_963793435.1 of uncultured Verrucomicrobiae bacterium. Classification (GTDB taxonomy): domain Bacteria; phylum Verrucomicrobiota; class Verrucomicrobiia; order Verrucomicrobiales; family Akkermansiaceae; genus Luteolibacter. The sequence continues at coordinate 317,715 of CAWCAA010000002.1, forward strand.
CGAGGGCGATGGCGGCGGCGATGGCCAAGATCCGTCCGATTCCCCGGGGGATTTTCGATGCGGGGAAGAAAGGAACGGTTCGCTCCGATTCCGGTGCCAGTGTTCCGCGCGCCGCCTTCCGTTCGAGGGCTAGGTGAAGTTGGACGGTTTCCAGATAGCGGCGGCGCGCCTGCGGGTCTTCACGCATCAAGGCATCAAGTTCGGCGATGGCGTCCTCACCCGCAATCCCGTCGGCCACGCGCTGTGCGAGATCGTCTATACGGGGGAAACTGTTGTTTTCGGAACTCATACGGATGGTTGGCCGGGCGAAATTTTTTCGTTTACGCAATCCAGAAGGATTTTGCGGATGCGTTGCAGGGATTTGTAGAGGGAGTTCGGGGTGGCTCCGGTGCGTTGGGCGGTTTCTTTCAGGCTTTCCCCGGTGCTGTAGCGATCCTGGAGGAGACGGCGGGATTCTGCGGGAAGCGCTTCGACGCATGCTTCCAGAGCGATGGCGCGGGAGTCGCGTTCCGACTCCAGAGCCACCCACTCGGCGGCGAGGAGTTCCACAGATTCGTCGCTGAAATATTTCCTGCGAGTCTTCTGCCGCTGCCAATAGTTCAGCACCTCGTAACGAGCCATGGTCTGCGCCCAGCCGAGAAAGGATTTTTCCGGATCGTAGCGGTCGAATTCCCGCCAGAGTTTTTTTGCGGTTTCCTGCAACAGGTCGTCGGCATCCGTCGGCTGGCCAAGCATCGCCGCGATGAAGCCGTAGAGCTGGCGCTCATGGCGGACGAAGAGGCTGGTGAATTGGTCGGGCGAAGGCATTGGCGGGCGGTCTTTGGTGTTACTGGTGTAAATGGTGGCGTGCTCGACGATTCTGCCATGCCGGGAGCCGATTTCCCCGAAAAACATGGAGGAAAAATAAAATTCCAAATTTTTAGCGATCAGGAGGCAGAAAAGCGAATCTCCTCACCATATAGAGTGTATCCGGAAGATTGCACCTCCGGCGAACCTCGAAAAACAACCATTATGAAACATTCCAGCAGAACCTTTCCGGCATTGGCTATTGCCATATTTCCCGTATCACTCCAAGCCGCTCTTATCGTGGAATACGGGGATCACGGTCCCGATGATATTTCGATGCAAACCACAGTCGTCGGCGGGGCGGTTCCCGGGCAATGGGCAGGGGGCTGGAGCGCAGCAAATAGTGGGAATTATGCCAAATATGAGAGTGGCTCAAGCCTCAACTATACCACGCCGGGATACGTCAATGATGGCACGGGAGGGCGCTTTGAACGAACCAACAACTCTCCCTCACACGACCGCCAATTCGCTTCCGCACTCACCGGGACCATTTGGATGAGCGGAGTCGCCCAGGCGGGTCGAACGGACGGAAGATCCGAAACCAGGTTTACACTTAGCGGTGATAACAGCTTGGCGACGGCCTTTGGATTTTTGGACAATGGAGAGGACGGAACAGCCACGGCTAACCGGGGGTTCCTTAGCTTCGGTGGTAGCGATACGGATACCGGAGCCACTGTTTTCAACACCTCGGCTCATTTGCTGCTCACGAAAGTAACGCTCAATTATTCGGGATTGCTTGATCGGGTTCAGTTCTGGATCGATCCGGACGTGTCCACGGCAGCAGTACTAGGGGAGGCGGGGTTGGGAACAGCGAACCTTACCCTTGACGGCGCGGATGGACTGGGCGACTCACTTACCGCCGCAGGGTTCACCATGAACCAGAACACCGCAGTGATTGATTCGATGCGAATCGGCACCGCAGGCGGAAACGACGGATTGAACGAAGTTCTCACGGGTGTTGCAGTTCCAGAACCATCGGCTCTCGCGCTGTTTGCGACCGGTTTCGCGGGTCTGCTCATCAGGCGCCGTCGGAGCTGATCCCGCTGGTTTTTAGAAAACGCTTTCAAGCCGGTGCCCGGAAGGGTTACCGGCTTTTTCGTGGATGCATCCAGCCCAGAGCCTGTCAAAGGGTGGCGAGCCGACGGCATTGGCACGGAGCGCTGCCTTCAGGCGGCGTGTCACCTGCGTCGCGAAAATTCCTTCCCGAGTATGTCCGGTTTACTGGCGCACATCACGATTTGTAAAACCGAGACAGGCGTTGAGTTAAATTCTTCCGCGCCAAAGGTGCATGCCATCGCTGCCTAGGGCATCGCCCTAGGATTCAGTTCGTAAAAAAAATCCAGCCCTGAAAGGGCGATCTAAATCTCTCGTAACAACGGCGATTGGGTCGCCCCTTCAGGGCTTGGAAATATTGCCGGATATGATCCTAGGGCGATGCCCCAGGCTGCGATATGACAGACCCTTGGCCTTAAAGACAGAACCAAGCGAAATCACAAATCCCAATGCGCGGCAGTATGGCAGCCCTTCGATAGGCTCACGGCTGCGTGACTGAGAGCGGCAGCAGGCTTTCCACAGCCACCGGACTTCGACATTCTCCGGAATTTCGTGTCGCGAAACCCGGGCTTTCAAACGGATTCAGGGGAGGGGTTTGTGACCTTCTCCGCTCCCGGGGACACGCCGCCTGAAGGCAGCGCCCCTTGTTTTGGCTTACGCCTCTTTCCCGCAGCACTGCTTATACTTCTTCCCGGAGCCGCATGGGCAGGGGGCGTTGCGGCCGGTGGTCTCGATGGAGAAGCTGGGCTTGCGTTTCGGGAGGTTGAGCTTGAGTTCGCCGGCACCGGGTTTGGACATGTGTGCGGGGTCGATGTTTTCCAAGCTGCCACTGGAGGCCATGTTGTCGTGGGTGATTCCGTCGGTGGATTCCCCGCCCTGGAGTTGCTGCGGCTGGTTGTGGAGCTGCTTGAGGAAATCCTCGAGATTTGCGGCGGAGCGGAAGAGGTTCGTAAGAGCCTCCTGCTTGATCTCGTCCATGAGGGTGACGAAGAGTTTGTAGGCTTCGTTTTTGTACTCGATGAGCGGATCCTTCTGTCCCTGGGCACGGAGGCCGACTCCTTCGCGGAGGGCGTCCATGTTGTAAAGGTGGGCCATCCATTGCTTGTCGATGGCTACTAGAACCATGCGGCGCTCTTCCTGATCGAGCACTTCGTAAGGGAGTTCCTTGACCTTGATCTCGTAGGTTTCCTTAACCTTGGCGACGAGGAACTCGGAGATCTGCTCCGGAGTCTGGCCGGAGACGAATTCTTCCTTGGAAACGCTGATGGGGAGGGTGGCATTGACCCAGCCGAGAAGCTCGGCGTAGTCCGGTGCGTTTTCGTCGCGCTCCTCAAGGTATTCGTGGACTTTCGCAGGGATGGTTTCTTCGATGATTTCGATGACGAGGTCGCGCGGGCTTTCCGTGGAGAGGACTTCGTTGCGGTATCCGTAAACAACTTCGCGCTGTTTGTTCATCACGTCATCGAAGTCGAGGACGCGTTTCCGCCAGGTGTAGTTGCGTTGCTCGACGCGTTTCTGGGCGGTTTCCACGGAGCGGTTGAGCCACGAGTGCTCGAGGGCTTCGCCGTCTTTCATGCCGAAGCGTTCCATCATGGCGGTCATTTTTTCCGCTGCTGCGAAGTTCCGCATGAGGTCGTCCTCGAAGGAGATGAAGAACTGGGAACGGCCGGGGTCGCCTTGGCGGGCGCAACGGCCACGGAGCTGGCGGTCCACGCGGCGTGATTCGTAGCGCTCTGTGCCGATGACGAAAAGTCCGCCGACTTCGGGAACGCCTTTGCCGAGTTTGATGTCGGTTCCGCGTCCGGCCATGTTGGTGGAGACGGTGACGGAGCCGGGCTGGCCGGCGGAGGAAACGATTTCCGCTTCCTGCTCGTGGAATTTTGCGTTGAGGACGGAGTGCGGGATTTTCGCGCGCTGGAGCATGCGGGCGAGAGTCTGGGAGGACTCGACCGAGGCGGTTCCGCAGAGAACGGGCTGGCCTTTTTCGTGGGCTTCCTTGATTTTCTCGATGACGGCGTTGAACTTTTCGCGGCGGGTTTTGAAAACCTGGTCGTTCTCATCCACGCGGACGTTGGGCGCGTTGGTGGGAATCGGGAGGACGTCGAGGCGGTAGATATCGTGAAACTCTGCGGCTTCGGTTTCGGCTGTTCCCGTCATGCCTGCGAGTTTCTCGTAGAGGCGGAAATAGTTCTGGATGGTGATGGTGGCGAAGGTTTGGGTCTCCTTTTCGATGGCGACGCCTTCCTTGGCTTCCACTGCCTGGTGGAGGCCGTCCGACCAGCGGCGGCCTGGCATTTCACGGCCGGTGTTGTCATCAACGATGATGACCTTGCCTTCCTTGACCACGTATTGGACGTCCTTTTCATAGACGCAGTAGGCTTTGAGGAGCTGGGAAATGTTGTGGATTTTTTCCGCCTGCACGCCCATGCGATCCTGGGCCTCTTCCTTTTTCGCGACGCGCTCCTCGGGAGTGAGTTCGAGGTTCATATCAATGTCTGCGAACACCGAGCCGAGGTCTTCAAGGGTGAAGGCTTCGGGATCGCCGGGGGAGAGGAATTCGCGACCCATTTCCATAAGATCGGCATCGTTGCCTTTCTCGTCGATGGTGAAGTAGAGCTCTTCCTTGAGGGCGAAGAGTTCCTTTTTCTGCGCATCCTGGTAGAAGGAGAGTTCGGTCTTCTCCATGAGGCGGCGGTTTTCCGGCTCCTCCATGAAACGCATGAGGTTGCGGTTGCGCGGCTGGCCAAGTTTGATTTTGAAAAGCAGGCGTCCGGCTCCGTCGATATCACCGGCGTCGGCGAGTTTCTTGGCTTCGCTGGCGAGGTCGTTGCAGAGGGCGGTCTGCTTTTTGACGAGCTGATCGACGAGCGGTTTGTATTTATCGAACTGATGGGTTGATTGCGCTGTGGGGCCGGAAATGATGAGAGGGGTTCGGGCTTCGTCGATGAGGATGGAGTCAACTTCATCGATGATGGCGAGGTAGTGGCCGCGCTGAACCTGGTCTTCCTTGGAGGAGGCCATGCCGTTGTCGCGGAGGTAGTCGAAGCCGAATTCCGCGTTGGTTCCGTAGGTGATATCGCAGGCGTATTGCTCGCGGCGATCCCACGGAGCCATCTGGTTCTGGATGCAGCCGACGGTGAGGCCAAGGTAACGGAAGAGGGAACCCATCCAATCGGAGTCACGCTTCGCGAGGTAGTCGTTGACCGTGATCACGTGGACGCCGAGGCCGGTGAGGGCGTTGAGGTAAACGGGAAGGGTCGCGACGAGGGTTTTTCCTTCACCAGTCTGCATTTCCGCAATCATCCCGCGATGGAGGGCGGTGCCGCCGACGAGCTGGACATCGAAGTGAACCATTTCCCATGGCAGGGTGTGGTCGCTGACCTGGATCTCGGATCCGCACATGCGGCGTGCGGCGTTTTTCACGACCGCGTAGGCTTCCGGGAGGATCTGCTCGAGGTATTTCGCCCGGGCTTGATGGAAGTCGCCTTCGATTTCGTGGAAAGCGTTCTTCGCTTCCTCGATGGCTTCGGGGGTTGCCTTGATGCTGGCGGGAAGGGACGGGAATTCGTCGCGCATTTCCTTGAAACGGGCTTCGAGATCGCTGGCGGTCTTGCGTAGATCCTCTTCGGACATTTTCGCAACTACAGGCTTCGGAGGAGCGACGAGATCGTGGTAGCGGGCGAGGTGCTTCTGCCATTTTGCGGTAAGCTCGCGGAGTTTTTCCTCCGGCTCGCGCTGGAGGGCTTCCTCCACTTCGTTGATGCGGGCGACGGTCGGGCGGATGCGGCGCAGTTCGCGCGTGTTCTTGCTACCGACGATTTTTTGGAGAATCCACTTGATCATGAGAAATTGGGCTACGCCCGTTTCGGGCTAGGGGGAGGGTGGATACACCGGACATGGCGCAGGTGCAAGTGTTGGAATTGGCTCTAAAACTTTAAATTTTAAACTCTAAACTTCAATGAAGAGGCCGGTATTGCCACGCTTTCAGAGTGTTGTTCGATTCACATAACCATTTGCAGAGCGGGAAGTTTGGAAAACCGGTGGGAGAGCTGGTGGGCGAAATGAAGGCGGAGGGGATTTCCGGATGCGTGGTGAACGCTACGCGGGAGGCGGATTGGGAGGTTGTGGCGGAACTGGCGCGTGAGTTTCCGGGTTTTGTCTTTCCGGCGTTCGGGATACATCCGTGGTTTGCGGATACGGCGGAGGAGGGTTGGGAGGAGCGGCTCCGGGAAATGCTGGAAGCGGAGCCGTTGGCCACCGTCGGGGAAATCGGGGTGGATGGCTGGGTGGATTCCCCCGCGATGGAGGTGCAGCGGGAGGTGTTTGTGAAACAGGTCGCCATCGCTGCGGAGACGGGACGGGTGATGACCGTGCATTGTCTGAAAGCCTGGGAAGAGCTTTTCTCCGTGATGGACGAGGTGCCGGAGTGGCCGGAAAAATTCCTCATGCATTCCTTCGGCGGATCCATTGAGGTGGCGGAGAGATTGCTGAAAAAGGGAGCCTACTTTTCCTTCTCCGGATATTTCCTTCATGAGCGGAAACGCAAGGTGCTGGAGGTTTTCAAGAAGCTCCCGCAGGACAGGATTTTGCTGGAGACGGACGCCCCTGAGATGATGCCCCCGGAGGGATTCTTGAAATTTCAGCTCGCGGAAAACATCAACCACCCGGCGAACCTGGGAGCCATCGGCCGTGCTTTCGCGAAGGAGATGGAGCCGGGGATGCTTGAACGGATTGAGGAGAACGGAAGGCTGTTCCGGGGTGTGTGACTTTCACGGCCAGCTCGCGAATGCCATCCGCCGGTGTTCACGGGCACCGCATTGCCAACTCGGGCGGGATCCCCGCCCTAACCCGTGTTTCGTGGGAAATGCGAATGCTGCGGGGAAAGCTAGCTCCGGCGTCTGCGGAACATGAGAAATCCGCCGCCGCCAAGCAGGAGGAGAACAGCGGAGGGTTCGGGAACCTAGTTGAGCTGAAAACCTTGCCCTCCATCCTCAAGGGCGGCATTGAGCCTGTCGAAATACTCCGGGGTGAATGTGTCGTAATTCACGAATGTCTGGGTGCCGCCGAAGCTGCTGGAAACCAGAGCGGAATGGGTTCCCGTTATCGCCAACTGCCCGTTGTTGATAATAAAAGAGGGGCTGCCGGAATCCCCGCCCTCAAAGTAGGCATCATCGCCCGAGCCGGCAGGATTCGGGGTGGTGTAGGAGAAATTGTAAGTCCTGCTGTCATTTAAAGTACTCCCTGCAGTGACAGGATCGCTCCCGAAGTCCTGGAAGGCGGAAATTGTCCCGGTTCCGAATTTCGCGGTTTGCCCGTAAACGAAAATTTCCTGTCCCACGTAAAGGGTCTCCGCTCCTAGATCCGCAACGCGGAACGGTGTGATCTGGGAAAGATCGACTGCCGTGTCCAGCGTCCCAAGGAACAGATCGCTGGGAGTGTTGTCAGAATTGAGAATGACTTGGGTGGAGGCCGCCCCGTAGTTGAGCAGGCTGCCCGAGCCTCTGAAATTCAGGCTGCCACTGTTGGAAATCGCAAAGTGGGTGGCTCCGATGAAATGCTGGGGCGTCACGAGGGCGAAGCTGCGCCCGGGATTCCCTGCATCCCAGCCCAGACCGCTGAGATTGAATCCGGCGAGCAGAAAATCCGGGGAGGTGTTCGCCGTCGGTGGATTCATCGCCGTTCCCGGGTAACCCGAAGAGAAACGGTTCTGGGAATCGACATCGGCAACGCGGGTCACCACGGCATGGGAAAGCATAGCGGTGGAGAGGAGCGTTGCCGGGATGAATGTTGCGGTTTTGAGCATCTTCCAAAATCAGGGTAAACCGAGAGAAGTCAAAAAATAAGATTTTTACGGCTTTTTTCCGGGAAGCGCTGCTGTTCTGTCATTTGCTTGTGAGAGCCGCACTCATTCCTTTCCCAGAGCGAGAAGGATGCCGGTATCAAGAGAACAGGGGCAGGGGTGCCTATTTCGGTTCGGCTCTATCGGTCTGGAATAAAGAGGACCTCCCACTTGTCGTCCTTCAGGTAAACGAGGGCGAGGATGGCACAGGCTTCCTTGCCTTCGTAACTGCGTTTTTCCGTGCCTACAATGTGGATGGACATACTCCGTTTTCCTTTCACGGGTGTTTCGGTAATGCTGTCCGGTTTGATTTCGAGCGGGATTCCGTCTCGGGTTAGTGCGACGGGTTCGGTGCCGAGATTGACCACACGCATGGCCCACTTTCCCCTGGCTGGTTTTCCGGGAATGAGTTTCCAGCGAAATCCATCTTCGGCAGGCACTAGAACGGCGATGTTCGACAAGGCGGTCGCTGGGATGGTGAGGGTGGGGATCTCCAGTTGCGGAATGCTTAGAGTTCCATCCTTTTCAGGCAGGACGAACCCGCCGGTGGTGGCTCCGTACGGGAGATTTATTTTTTGGTTCGCACCTCCGCAGGCTATCTCAAAACTGGTGACATCGGGTGGGCCGAGCTGGACGATATCGAGTCTGCCGGCCATTGCGGTTGCCGGGAGGAGAACGAGAATGCAGATGGTTTTCAGGATGACATTCATGGCTTTGGGGTGGTCGTTTTTTTCTTTTCCCTTTTTCTCCACGGAGGGACTTGCTGGGTGCCGGAGCGGGTGATGGCGGTGACGTATTCATCTTTTCCGTCGCTGCCGACAAAGAGATAGTAAGAACCCTGTTCCGAGCTGCCTCTGGCTTTGCCGATGGACTTGCCATTGCGCATGACCTCGAAGTCCGCACCTGACCATTTCGGAATATCCACCGTTTCAAATGGTTTCGGAGCTATCTTGAGAGAGCCAAGCTGGAAGCGGTTGTCGGTGGGACATGTGGAGACGAATTTAAGAGCGAAGCCTTTGCCATCATATGCGGGAAAGCTTCGGATGCGGATTGTCGGAGGGAGCGGGGTTCCGTCCGGCTTTTTACGGATATCGGGCTGGAGATAGATGGCTATGACGTTGGCGACGCCTTCGAGCAGCTCGATTTCGCCGGAAGTCTTCTCGATGCGGGGCAGCTTTTCCTTAGCCTCCTCGAGTTCAATGGTCATCGCTTTTTTCCCGACCGGCACCATAAACCAACCGGTATCCGATCCGGATTTGAGGCCTCCGGGGAAAAGTATTTTGCCCGCGATGGTTACATCTGCTGGCGTGCCTCCGGGGATGAGGTTGACGATATTGAGAAAGCCGAAACCATCGCCTTCCTGCGCGGAGAGCGGTAGGAGAAACGAGAGTAAGAGGAGCAGCGCCTTACAGTGATTTTTCATAAAGTTTGGTGAGTCGGATTTCCCCACCGGGGACGGGGAGACCTGTGGCATCGCGCTCCGGGATGATGGTGTAGTGGTATTCGCGGGCGGAGCGGGAAATGACTCTGCCCTGTTTGTCGAGGACTTCACCGGCGACGTTCACGCGGAAAGTTTTGGAGCCGAAGGTGACGAGGTTCATCACCTTGCGGAAAAGCTCCTCGCGGCCAGCATCGTCCCATTCGATCTGATCCGCTGCTGGATCGGTAACAACGGGGGCGTCTTCGAAAACTGCGATGTTTCCGAAAAAAGGCGTGTGGTCGGTGTTGGCGGGATCGCGGGTGATGAGCGGTTGTTTGCGGATATTGTTGAGATCCGAAATGGAGCGGAGTGGGTTGGAGTTGCGCTGGGCGATGACATAGTCGGCGAAGATGTCGCCGATTTCGGCAGTTTTTTTCAGCTTCACTTCGGGAGCCATGGGATCGGCATCAAGGGTTACGCTGGTAACGAGCGAACGGAGCACCTCGCGAGGGGCGGTATTGATATTGATGGGTGCAGCGGTGGCGGGAAGTGCTGCGGGGATGGAAAAGATATCTAGCAACTGGGCGGCACGCAGACCGTCCTTATCGAAAGGGGCGAATTCCGGACGACCGATGGCGAGGGAGAAACCGCCACCCGCCCTGTTGCTGGCGATGCCGGAGGAGGTTTCGACACTGCTCCATTGGGCGGGATCGAAGATGTTGCCGAGTTCTCCTAGGGAGGTGTAAGCGCCGGAGTTCGAGATGAAGGTGGGCGCCATATCTGGTTGGTTGGCAGGGAAAGTCTTACCTGCAATGGCTGCACCGGATGACTTGAGGACGATCTTTGTATCGGTGGGTATGCGGGCGTCGGTTCCGGAAGCGATGCCGGGGTCGGAGTTCGAGCCGCGGTCTCCCCATTTTTCCAAACGGACTTCGCGGTAGGGTTGGCTTGCGCCGATACTGCGTTTGAGCGCGCGCCCACCCCAGTTGCTGTTTGAGTCGTAGGAGTTTGCTATGACTTTGGTATTCACATACCAGGATGCGCGGGGATCGCCGGCCTGGCCTATGCTTGAGTCATGCACGGGTGAGGCGTTGCCCTTCCATTTCCGGTTGCTGAAGCCAGACTTGAGATTCCCATCGGTGCGCTGCAGTCCGCCTCTTGCCGTATCCACCAGCATGCCGTTCCATTTCAACTGGAAGGTGTTTTCCGTGGTGGCGTAGTCATCGTTTTTGGTGGGGTCAAGGAAGGTCAGTTCGGAGGGGGGGAAGCTGCCTTCCGGGAAGGTGTAGGTGTGTTCACCGGCGAAGATTACGAGAAAGCCGTTAGGTGGGATGGTGACGTTTTGCGCGGGGAATGTGTGTTCCGAAAACTGAATTTCGCCAGTGAGCGGGATTTTCAGAGTATGCTTGTTCACATTGGTAAATTCCACGTTTCCGCTGGCTTCCCGCTGGCTCGGGTTCCACAACTCCAAGTAGGTTTCAACTGAGATTTTGATCTCTCCATCCGGGCTGGAAATCCACTCATAGCGATCAAAGAGTTCATTGACGAAGGGGTAGGAATCCACTCCACGGTAGCCGGTGCCGGTGGTGGCGTCACTGTCGGCATCTGCATAGTCGATGATGGAGGCGGCGAGGGTTTTTACGTAGTCTTCGGTAGCGGGGAAGCCGCCTTTGCGTTGCTCGAAGGTGGGGATGTTGAGGTTGATGATAGCGGCGAGGGCATCGACGTCCTTGTCTTCGATGAGTTCGTTCAGGTCGTGGGCGGGGGAGCCGGCTTCATCGTAGCCGAAGCCTTGGGGGATGATTTTTGGCGGAGTGGGGGCTGTGGGTGCGGGGAGGAAATGAAGGTAGGGTTCGAGGCGTTTTCCTGCGGCTTCCGAGGCACCGGTGAAGAGGGGGCGAATACTGGCGGAGGTGAGGAGTTTGTCGCGCTTTTCGGTGAATGTTTCGGGTAACTCGGGGTTGTCGGCAGTGGGGGCGGTGATGGTTGCGTAGTCCAGCTCGGCGGTGCTGAGGCCTTCTGCGCGGGGGATGGTTCCTGCGTTTTTCCCAGGTATTCGGCCGGAGAGATCTTCCACCCAGAAGGCGTAGCGCATGGTATAGCCGTTCGGATCTGCTGCGGGGACTTCTACCCATTTCGCGCGGGGGATGTTCTGGTCGTGTTCGGAGAGGCGGCTGAGATTTTCCGAATCTGCGGAGTAGGTGGTGAGTTCGGGAGTTAGGAGGTCAGCTTCGATTTTGCCGGTGCCGAGTGCGATTTCCGGGCTGCCGCTGAAAAGGGGCAGACCGCGCCAGTTTCCGTTTTCATAGACGGCTCCGTAGGTGAAGAACTGTTCGCGGAAGCCGAGGGGGCGGGCTGGCTCGGCGATGGTTGGCTCCACTGGATCCTCGATACGGAAGACGATGGAGTCATCGCGGCTGGCGATTTCCGTAAGGGATCCGAGAGCGACGGCGAGACCGGACTCCACGGCGAGATCGGCGCGGGCGGCGTCCGAGTAGGAGCGGGCGGTTTTCCGCTCCAGGGTGAGGACGGTGAGGAGGCCGACGAGGAGGAGGGTGAGCCCGGCGATGGCGATGATGGTCATCGGCAGGGCGAGGCCTTGCCGCGTTGCGGCGATGGAGGATCGCTGATTGCGGATTGCGGACTTCATTTCGCGATGGCGATGTTGCGGGTGAAGGTGCGGATGATTTGTAGCTCGCTGTCACTGGGAGAGGTGGCGAGGCGGTTCCACTCCGATCTGGTTTTGAAACGCCGGGCGGATGAATCGTCGATGAAGGTGATTTCCAGTTCGATGACGGAGGCTGGTTCCGGGGAGATGGCGATCCATGCTTTGAGTTCGCCGTCCGCAGGATCGCGGAACATGGGGGTGGCTTGGAAGGAGAGGAGGTTGGGGATGATCTGTTCGTCGGTGGTGGGATCTACGGTTGGAAATGCCGGGGTGGCACCCAGTTCGATGAGTTGCTGTGTTTGCTGTGGGCCGAGGTTTTTTCGGAAAAGCTTCGGAGACTCGCCCTGTTTCCCGTCTTCTGAGAAATCGACGAAATAGATGCTGGTGGCTAGGTCGCCGGGATCGGAACTACTGGATTCATCCGAGGTGAGTGTGCGGACGAAGGCGAGGCGGTCTGAAATTCCGGGCTCGTGGATGAGGGGTGTGCCGGGGAGCCGGGTGGAAAGCTCGCGGTCGAAAAACTGGATGAAGGCACGTGCCTGGGAAACGGCGTTTACCGCGCGCTGGGTCTGGGTGTAGCTGGCGGTGGACTGGCCTACGAGGGAGAAGAGCGTGACCATGATAATGGAGGTGATTGCCATGGCTACCAACAGCTCGATCATCGAAAAGCCGTGCTCCTTTGGGAGCGTCGAACATCGAACGTCCAACATTGAACGCCGAAGGGAAGAATTCTGGGCGGTGGCTTTCACGGTGTTCCCTGCCTGGTGGTGATGAGGTTGTAGCGGTAGGTGCTGCGGTTTCCGGGGGTGGCTTTTGCAGGGTGGAGAATGCGGATGCGGAGTAGGCTGAGCGGGTTGCCGGTGGTGGTGAGGTTTGGCGGGGTGTGTTCTTCCGCGTGGATCGCGACGACGTATGCGGCATTTTTCACCTGGCTGGGTGCGGTGAAATCCGCGTCGCCGCCATCCTCAAGAAATTCTCCGTCGGAATCGAAGAGCAGGATGTCGGGTTCATCCCTGCTGGCGAGATTGGGGAAATCCATGGGCTTCCCGAAAATGGATTCCGAAGGATGGTCGCCCCAGGAAAGATTGAGTTCCTGCCTCACCTCGCGCGCGATCCAAGCAGAGCGTGTGTCCGCCTCCGCACTCCGGCGAGAGTTCCCGGCGGAGCCTGTCGCCGCGAGGATGAGCGGGACGACGAAAGCGACGACGCCTATGGCGATGACGACTTCCATGAGGGTCATGCCAGCGCGGGACGGTGCGGCTTTGTTTGGAAAGTTTTTCATTCCGGTTCGTAGAATTTGGCTCTGCCGGTGAGGCGGTTGATCCGGAGGAGATCGAAGACGGGCTGGCCGTCATTTTTATCGGTTAGAAGAAGGGTTCCGTTCCGTTTCGCGCCCTGGCCTATGGCAATGGTGACTGGTGTGCCTGAGGGTGGCTGGACGATCTGGCCGTTGGGCGAGAAGACGATTGCCCGGCAGTCCAGGGTGCGTGCGCCAAAGCTCACGACGATGTTCGCGCCCTCTTCAAGAACGGTTGGTTGCGCGGTTGCCACCTGGGTGCCGGATAGGAAATGGAAATTACCGGAGAGTTTTCCAAACCGCTGGATGAGGCGGTCTTTTCCCTGATCGTCCTTTATCGGCAGATAGGCTCCGGTGGAGTTTTCCACTTCCACTAGCGAAAGGGCGTGGGCACCGAGTTCGGGATCGGAGGAAAGGGTGGGGATGGCCAGGGCGGTGGCGTTGCCGGATGCGATGGCGTGGGCGCGCGCCTGCTGGAGGTAGCCCTTGATGATCTCGCGGGATGCGTTTCTCGCGCTGTTCGAGCTGTTGGTGAAGACGGGATACGCGGCGGCGAGCAGGAGCGATATGATGGCTATCACCACAAGCAGTTCCACCAGGCTGAACGCCCGGGCGCGGTATCGCGTGGCTTCTTTGGAACGAACGGCATTCATGGTTTACAATGGTGGCTTGGGCACCCGGTCGAACAAAGTAGCATTTCAGGTGCCACGACCAAGTAAATACAGAAAAGCGGGAAAGGATTGTACGGGAAAATTGTGTGGATATTGTCACAAATCCCCCGGAGCACCCATTGGAAGCTGCCGTAACAGGTGTCACAGGGTGTGGCCTCACTTCCCAAAACACACGGCGGTGCCATCGTAGCCCACGGCCTGCCCGCCGATCTTAAGGGTATCACCTTCGGCTTTGATCTCCGGAGCTTCGCCTTTCTGAAGGGTCATGATGGTGTAGGTGGTTTCGCCGGCTTTGGCGACGGTGGCTCCCTTGGGCGTGCCGGTGATGGGGCCGGTGAGAACGAGGACGGCGTCGGCCCCGCTTTTCCCGGAGAAATCGACCCCGAAGCTGCCGAGGCTGGTGCTGAATGCGCCGCCGGTTTCGGTGGCTTCGAAAAATTTCACATCGCCGGTGACGCGGACGGGGAAGACGGTCTTTTTCCCAAGTCCCCAGACGATGATGGTGCCGGGCTTGACGCTGTAGTGGCCGCGCGAGCCTTTAAGCAGCGCGTCTATAATGATGTCGTCGCCGTCCTGCCAGCGGTTGCGGAACATGTAGTGGCCGACGGATTTGTCTTCCTCTGCTTTCGCGAAAACGGTGGCCGGATTTTCTTCCTCCACATCGAAGGGCCAGTTCACAAAGGAAAGGATGGCGCGGTGGGGATAGCGGCTGACGGAATCGAAGGGGGTTCCCGCAGCTTCATCCGCGTCCTTGAACACACGGTTGTAAAGCCAGAGGAGCGCGGGCTTTTCTTTCTCCGAAATGGTTCCGAAGCCTTGGGCAAAATGGCCTGAGCCGCTGAAGCCGCGCCGCTCGTAAATGTTGTGGTCGTAGGTGTTGCTGTGCAGCGGGAAGATGTCCTTGCCTTTTTTGAAATCGGAAACCGGCAGGGTGAGCATGGGCCATTTCAAGGTCATCCACGGCACGGCGGGGCGGGGGCTGATGAAGTCTTTACCTCCCGCGACGAGCATCGCCTGGAAAGCGGGGATGAGCGCCGTATCAGCAGCCACTCCGGACGGGCCGTCACCCTCCGCGAACCAGCCTTTGTCCCCCCAGCCCTTTTCCATTTGCACGGCGAGGTTCTTCTCCACTCCGGCCAGCCATTTCTCGATCTTTGCCGAATCGGTTCCTTCGTCTCCACGGATCGCGAGGAGAGCCATGGCCGCACCTCCTACCTGTGCGCCATAGTGGTTGCTGCCGGGCGGGTGCTTCGGTTTCAGGGAAAGACGCTCCAAAGTGATGGCGCTTCCCGAGCCTTCCGCGCCCTTGCCGTTCTCCTGCTGGGCGTAGTCCTGAATCCGCTGCGCCACCTCTTTCCGGAAATTTTCGTCCCAGCCATCGTAGCAAAGATCATAGCCAAATGCATACCAGGCTATGCTCGGCCCGCCCCGCAACATCCCGCCGGGAGCGACCCATGAATAGCGAGCCTCGGGATCTGCATCCCGCGCGCCTTCCCACGCAATTTCAAAACACTTCCTTCCGAGATCCGCGTATTTCTTCTCCCCGGTGAGCTGGTAGAGGAAGCCGAATCCGGCTGCATGGGAAACGGTGTAGGTGCCGTCGGGGTTTTCCTCCTTCTTTTCGTAGGCGCGCGTCTGGTCGCTGACCGGGGGCATTTTCTCGCCACCGCCGAGGAGGACTTTCAGACGGGCGATGATGGCTTTCCCTTCAGGCGTCTTGGCACGCTCGCGGAGAGCCGGGAGATCGGATTTTCTGAAAAACAAACGCGGATGCTCGCCCGGAGCGGGAGCGTTGAACCCGGGCACGTCCACCGGCCATGGGGCATCCTGGGCGAACGCTGTCGTGAGGAGAGAGAGGCAGACGAAGAGGGTTTTTCCGTACATGCCGGATTGATACGGGGGCGGGCGGATGGTTCGTTCATCGGGACAAACTCTCCCGCACCTTTTTCGTCAGCGAGGCGAAAACCAGATCGTAGGAGTGGCGGATCAGTTCTTTTACCAAAGGAGCCGGAATGGAGCCATCGAGGATGAGGGTGTTCCAGTGGCGCTTGTTCATGTGGTAGCCGGGGGTGATGGATTCGTATTGCTCGCGGAGTGCGATGGCGCGTTCGGGATCGCATTTGAGGTTCATGCGCAGCGGCTCGTCTTCCGGGGAGTAGAGGGCGAACATTTTTCCTCCCACCTTTTGGACGAAATGCTCGGGCCGAAGGGCGTGGATTGCTCGACGTGGGGGAGGGAGAGCAGGAGCTTGCTAAGTGTGGCCGGAGACATGCTGGAGCCATGGGATGAAGTCCCGGCCTTCCGGTCAAGCTCTCCGCGAATGCTTGCGGGGGGCGGCTTGCTCTGGCAGAAAGGGGGTAGCAATGGCAGGTGACGGTGAGAAAAAGGAGGCGGATGTGGAGCCGGAACTACGGGAGGAACCCGCTCCGCCGCGCCAGCCCGTCAGTGGAAGGAGCTTTCTGGCATGGTTCTTCGGATCGGGGAAATTCCGCAGGAGTGGGAAACGGTCGCAGGCACAGGTCGGTGCCTTGGTGGATGCCTTCGCGGCCTTCGCCACGCTGGATGACATCCTCAGCCCGGTGGAGGCGGATCTGATTCTCGACATGCTGCGCAGCGCGTTTCCCGAGGTGGACCATGCCTGGCTGACGCGGCGTTTGAGAAAGGCGGTGAAAAGCCCCAAGCCGCTCCAAGGCCTCGCCAACGAGCTCCGCAAAAGCCTGGACGATACCGGGAAACTCTCCGTCGGCCTCCAGCTTTTCACCCTGGTGGATGCCGCGGGTCGCTCGGAGCGGAGCCGTGCGAGTTTTGAAATTTTCATGAGGCGGCTCGGCCAGCCGGAAATCGGCACGGCCATCCTGCGTGAAATGCGCGGCGAGGACGGGGAAATCCAGGACGCGGATCTCCCCTTCGAGAAACTCGTTTTCGGCGGAAAGCAAGCGGATGTGATGCTGCCGCCCGCATCCGGCGCACAGGAGTTCCGCATCTACCGCGCGGGCGATCTCATCCTCCTCCGCAATACCGGCCCGGTGCCTCTCTGGGTGCGTGGAAAATCCCTCGCCACCGGCGCTTTCATGCGCGTCCGGGAGCGGCAGGAACTCGTCATCCCCGGCTGGATGATGTCCTACGATGATCTCCGGTTTTTCCTGGATGTCAGGAAAATGGGAAACATGCCCGCCCTCTATCTGGAGGCCGGCGAGGAAGGACTGATCGCAGAGCGGACAAGAAGCCGGGGCAGCAAACTCAGGGTCAGGTTCGGGCTGGAGGCGGAAGTCGAGGCACTCGCGGATACGGATCTCCACGTGGGCAGCAAAGGCCTGATCGCGAAGGGCGAAGCCGTAAGCTGCCGCTACCACGAACGCATCGGCGGCTCCGCAGGCTTCAGCCTCACCCTGAACGATCTCCGGAAAAAAGCCCTCCAATCCGGCCGCCGGTTCCGGCTGGCTGCCGAGAAACAGGAATACCTCGTCTCAAACGATCCCGAAGCACTCGGCAGCGGCGATCTCCTCCTGGGCACGAAGCTCGCCCCGCGCACCGTCCTTTTCATCCGCTATGATGGCGAGGGGGCGACCGGAAAGCTGGAAGTCATGGAAGCCGGCGGAACCGTCCTCGTGGATGGTCTTCCCGTCCGCCAACGAGCCAGCTTGCGCGATGGTTCCGTGATACGGCTCTCCGGCAGCCAGGCGGTGCGGTGCAGGTTTTCCGAAGGCTTTCTCGATGAGGAAAGGACCCAGATCGAATCCCTCCAAGTGGATGGCCTGATCCACGATTTCGGAAAAGACGCCCGCGCCCTGGACCAGATCAACTTCATGGTCAGGCGCGGGGAAATGCTTTGCATCATCGGCCCCAGCGGCAGCGGAAAAAGCACGCTCCTTGCCGTCATGTCCGGCCAGCGGAAACCCACGCGGGGCAAGGTGAACCTCAACGGGATTTCCCTCTACGAGCACCGCGACAGGCTGGTTCCTTTCATCGCGAACATGCCCCAGGAAGAGGCGCTCAATCCCCAGCTCACCGTCCGCGAGCACCTCCAGCACGGCGTCATGATCCGCCGCCCCGGCCTCGGTCTCGCCGAGCACAACCGTCGGGTGGACAGCATGCTCGCGGAGCTCGGCCTGCAGCGGATCGCGAGGCGGAAAGTCGGTTCCCAAGGCGAAAAAACCATCTCCGGCGGCGAGCGCAGCAGGCTCAATCTCGGCGTCGATCTCGGCAGCCGCGCGGAAGTTTTCCTTTTCGACGAGCCCATCTCCGGCCTCTCCTCCAAAGACTCCGAACACGTCGCCGAGACACTGCGCGGCCTCGCAAGGGAGAAGATCGTCATCGCCTCCCTCCACCGCCCCGGCGCGGGCGTGCTCCGGCTTTTCGACAAAGTCCTGCTCCTCGACGGCGGCGGGAAAATGGCGTTTTTCGGAACCCCGGCAAGCATGGTCGGCTACTTCCGCGAAGCCTGCGAGGAACTCGGGATCGCCCATCCGTCCATGGTCGCGAAAACCCCTCTCGGCGCGGATTTCGTCTTCGATGTCTTGGAAACCCCCCTCAGCGCCATCGGCGATGGGACACACGGGGGGGCCGCCCGTCGCTTCCCGCCCACCTTCTGGCAGGAGCGCTACGAAAGCGCCTCCCTCCTCCGCTCCCTTCAGCGGGACAACACCCCGCCCAGCCGCCTCGGCGAGACCGAACCCGGCGGCCGCCTCCCCGTCCCGCCCACGCCCACCCGAAAAATCCGCGCCGTCATCCTCGTATTCGCCACCCACTTCCAGCGCTCGCTCCTCTCGAAAATCCGCAACCGCGGAACCCTTTACAGCACCTTCCTGGAGGCTCCCGTTCTCGCCGCCCTCATCGCCATCACCCTGCGCTCCTCACCCACCGGCTCCTACGAGTTTTCCACCGCCCTCCACATCCCCGCCTACCTTTTCCTCAGCGTCACCGTCGCCATGTTCCTTGGCCTCACGAACTCCGCCACGGAAATCCTCCGGGACCGCGCCGTCCTCCGCCGGGAGCGCAACTGCCAGCCCGGCGGAATTTCCTACGTCTCCGCGAAATTCCTTGCCCTCGGCCTCGTCGCCGCCGTCCAGTGCTTCACCTACCTCGTCGTCGGGAACCATTTTTTGGAAATCGAAGGCGTCCTCCTCTACCACTGGATCTGGATGACCCTCACCGCCCTCACCGGCACCGGCATGGCTCTCGTCGTTTCCTCTTTGGTGAAAACCGAACGCGCCGCCCTCACCGCCGTCCCCCTCCTTCTCGTCCCGCAAATGCTCCTCGCCGGAGCACTCGTTCCCTACAAGGAAATGAACCGCGGCCTGTTCGAAGAAGCAAAACTTGAGCGCGAGCGCGGCGGCGTCCCCGTCCCCGCCCGCATCATGCCGCTGCGCTACGCCTTCGAGGGCATGCTCGTCGCCCAGGCCACCCGGAATCCCTTCGAACTACAGCGCATCCGCCTCCAGCGGAAAATCGAGCGCGGCCGGGATCTCGGCGAAAATCCCGATGAACAGCAGATCGAGCGTTTCGAAATGGCGAAGGAAGGCCTCCGCCGCCTTCTCGCATCCGGCGCGAAAACCGAGCCGGAAGCCCGCGCCCTCGTCAACCGCATCCGCCGCATGGTCGATAGCGGTACCCCGGTCGAGGTCTCCACCATGAAAGTCTGGCCCGATGGGGATGGAGCGAAACCCACCTACTCCTTCTTTGTCAACGAGCGCATCGACCTCCTCGTCCGCGAGGCGGAAACCTTCCGCAACGACTACCGCAACAAGAAGCCCCGCCACGTCTTCCTGGCTTTGGAAAAGCCCATCCCCTTCGACAAGGATCCATTTGAAACCATGAAATTCTGCGGCTGGCTCCTCTTTCTTGTTTCCGTATCCTGCGGCATTATCGCCGCCCTGGTAATCGGCCGCCAGAACCGCAGCGTTTCATAGAACGTAGCTGCCCCTTCCCCAAGGGAAACGCGGCTACGGGAAAGTTAATTTTCCCCGTCACTCCCCGGTTTCTTCCGGGGCTCCATGATTACGAGTTCCTTTGCGTCGGCGGGATGGACTACAACAGCCAGGACACGGGTCTTATTGGTGCTGCTGGGGTTCTCGCCCTTTTCGTGAAGAATCATTTTCGGCTCGTAGAAAGTGTCCCCCGCCTTGAGAAGTTTTTCGGGTTTGCCTTCCACCTTGAAGACGAACTCCCCTTCCAGAACATATCCGTAAACCGCTCCGGGATGACGATGTGGAACACCTTTTCCATCCGGCTCCAGGGTAACTTCAACCGTAGATGCTTTCATCGGGTTGCCTTCCCCATCAACCTCCGCCACCTCGATGGACGACAGGACTTTGACACTCTGCCCGACGGGTTTCTGACAGTTCTCACATGCTGTTGCGACCAGATTGAATGATGCGAACAAAGAAATTAGATATACGGTTTTCTTCATAAATATGGATGCCTGGGATTGAAAAGCGGGAAAGCGAAGGGGATTTTTCGGAAAACACTGGAACAAAGCGCCACCCGTGGAAAGCTCCGATTTCAATCACAGGTCGCGTTCGTCAGAAAGCATTTTCTTAAACATGCAAACCTGCGGCTGCTGGTGCGGAATATACCCGGGGTAAAGGTCTCCGGACGGGGTTTACAAGAACCCCTCAAATTTCCCCAACCTTGCAAGAATCCCCACAAACGCCAGTATCCAACCACTACCATCAAACCTATGAAAACGAGAACCACATTCGCAATCGCCGCAATCGCACTCATCCTTGGCACCTCCCTGCAGGCCGCTCCGGACGGCCGGAAGAAACACCGCGACAAGCGGGACGCCGCCACCCAGCAGATAGCAAAAAGCTTCGATGCCATCGAATCGGCCGTGGCCGATGCCCGCAAGCAAGCCACCGAAGCGATCAGACAGCGCGACGCCGCAGTCAAAGCCCTCCAGGATGGGAAAGCCACTTCGGAGAAGTCCCGCAAGGACGGTGAAGCTAAAGCCGCTGCGGAAATGAAATCCCGAAAACAGCTCGAAGCCAATCTCAACGGGGCCAACCAAAAGCTCGCGAATGCCACCAAACAGATCGCCGACCTCGGCAACCGGGTGAAAGCCGCAGAAGCCTCCAAGCAGCAAACCGAAAAGCAACTCGCGGAAACAAAGCAAAAGCTCGAGCAAGCCAACAAGGCACTCGCCGTCCAACTCAAAACCATCTCGGATGCCCGCAAGAGCGCTGCCGATGCGAAAGAAAAACACGCGGAGACCCTGAAAAACCTCAAAGCCCGCGAAGCCGATCTCGAAAAACTCCGCAACGAAGGAAAGGCAAAAAAGGACAAGCCCCGTCCGAAAAAGGCCAGTTGATCCCGCCAGGCTCCCGCTCCAAACAAATCCGTATCACCCGTTGCACGGGAGCCGATTGACCATACCCTGTCCCATGCGAATCGACTGCCACGGGGAAAACTGCCGCACCACACATTGGATGCGGATCGCTCTGGTTGCCGCCGGAATTTACCACATCCTCTTCGCACTCTGGGTAAATTTCTGGCCCTTCCAAGGCTTCGATCTCTGCGGGCTCACCCGGCCCAACCACCCCATGCTCTGGCGCACGCTCGGCCTGATCTCCGGGGCACTCGGCCTCGCCTTCATCATCGCTGCGAAAGATCCCGTCCGCAACTGGCTCGTCGTCCTCTTCGGCTTCATCAAATCCGCTCTCGCCGTCATCGTTGTCGCCCTCGCCATTTTCAAAGGAACCCTCCCCACCGCCTCGCTCGCCCTCCTGTTCATCGACGATCTTGTCTGGCTTCTCCCGTTCACCTACATCCTCTGGACAGCCATCCGCGCCCACGCCGGAATCCCCCCCTCCCGCAGCGAGCCATACACCGTCTCCGAAGCCGCGCGCGTTTATTCCCTCTCTTCCGGGGAAACCCTCGCGGACGCATCCATGGAGCGCCCCCTCGTCCTCGTCTTCCTCCGCCACTTCGGCTGCACCTTCACCCGCCAGATCCTCCGCGGCCTCCAGGAGTTGGAACAACAGGCCAGGCAAAACGGCTCCTCCCTCGTCCTCGTCCACATGCTCCGCTCCGGTGAGGAAATCGACTACCTCGGCCACAATTCCGATGTCCCCCGCATCGCCGATCCCCGCTGCGAACTCTACCGCTCCTTCGGCCTCGGCAAAGGCGGCTTCCTCGAGCTCTTCGGTCCCCACGTCTGGTGGCGCGGCGCCATCTCCGTCTTCAAAGGCTGCGGCGTAGGCCACCTCGCCGGGGACGGCCTCCAGATGCCCGGCGCCTTCCTCTTCCACCATGGAAAAATCATCCACTCCCAGCCCGCCCACAGCGCCGCCGACCTTCCCGATCTCACCGCACTTTTCAACCGCACACCTTTGGTTTAAATGGAGGGAATTGGAGATTGGAGATTGGAGATTGGAGATTGAGTGATTGGGGGATGGATCGCGTGACCAACCTCTTCCTTGAGGTTTAAAGTTTAAAATTTAAAGTTTCCCCAGATGATTTCCCTTAAAGGCAAAACCTTCCTCGTCACCGGCGCATCCAGCGGCATCGGCAAAGCCCTCTGCGAGCTGCTCCTCTCCCACGGAGCCGATGTCCTCGGCGTCACCCGCCGCCCGAACGCCGTCCACCCGGACGTCTCGCCCATCCAGGCGGACCTCACCTCCCGCCAGGACATTTCCGGCATCTTCCACAAGCTCGGAAAAATCGACGGCCTCATCAACTGCGCCGGCACCGCATACCTCTCCCGCATCGTCGATGGGAACCCCGCCGACTGGGAGGAAATGTTCCGCGTAAACGTCCTCGCCCTCGCCATGTGCTGCCAGCTCTCGCTGAAACATTTCCCGAAAACCGGAGGCCGCATCGTCAACGTCTCCTCCATGTCCGGCCACCGCGTCCCTCCCTCCGGAGGCTTCTACGCCCCCACGAAATTCGCCGTCCGCGCCATCACCGATTCCCTCCGCTCCGAGCTGAAATCCATCCAATCCCCCGTCCAGGTCGCCTGCGTTTCCCCCGGCTTCGTCGATACCCCCCTCCTGGACAACTACTTCCGCGGCCGCGAGGAAACCCTCTCCAAAACCCGCGCGAAAATGAAAATGCTCCAGCCCGAAGACGTCGCCCACTGCATCATCACCATCCTCACCGCCCCGCCCCACGTGGAAGTCAGCGATATCCTCCTCCGCTCCACCGACCAGATGGCATGAGCCGGTTTTTCGGAAAACTGGCGATCCTTCTCGTCCTCCTCACCCTCCCCTCCTGCCTCGATTCCGAGGAAGAAGTCTGGATCAACGCGGACTCCTCCGGCGCAGGCCGCATCACCCTCACCGTCCCCTCCGCCGCCACCTCTCTCCACGGCGGAGAAGCCGGGGTTAAAAAACTCGCCGAGGACTTTCTCAAATCCTCCCCCGCCTTCAGCACCTACCTCGTCGAAACCAAAACCGAAAACAGGCGCACCACCGTCACCGCCGCCTTCACCTTCGACAACGCCCTCGACCTGCTCGATCCCAGCCTCGCGGAAAACATGGAAAACCTCCCCGGCGGCGGCAGCGAATTCATGGGCAAAACCGAGATCGAATTCCAAGGCCTCAACCTCGCGTTCAGCCGCCGCACCGAGCTCTCCAAAGCCATCCCCGGAGCCATTTTTTTCCCGAAAAGCCAGCTCACCGGCCACCAGGTAAAAACCACCATCCACCTTCCAAAAGCCGCCACCTCCCACAACGCCACCTCCACCGCAGACGCCGGGCGCACCCTCATCTGGATCACCCCCCTCGCCACCGCCATGCGCCAGCCCGTGGAGACAAACTTCACCATGCCCCTCCCCATCCCCTGGCTCACCATAGCAGTCGCCGCCCTCACCATCCTCCTCCTCTTCTCCTTCCTCATCCACTACCTCCTCCGCAGAAAAAAGAGATCACCCACAGCCACATCTTAAACATACCAACGGAGAACCCAAAACCCAGACGGAGAGACGGAGAGACGGAGAGACAGAGAGACGGAGAGACAGAGAGACGGAGAGACAGAGAGACAGAGAGACAGAGAGACAGAGAGACAGAGAGACAACCCAAGCCACAAGAATCCGTTCCGTGTATTCCGAGTATTCCGTGGTCAAACCTCTTTCCCAAAACCCAACTCTTCAGATTCGTAGGATTCGTCAGATTCGTGGTTCCTTCCTCTTCCCCCAGCCTTAGCCTTGGCGAACATGGCGTCTTGGCGGTTCAATTATCTTCCATAGCACATGCCCCTGAAAATCCTCATCCTCACCCTCCTTCCCCTCATGCAAGCAACCAGCCGCCCATGGACGGAGGACATCATCTACTTCGCCCTCGCCGACCGCTTCTTCGACGGAGACCCCTCCAACAACATCCCGGAAAACTCCGACCCCTCCCTCTACGATCCCACGCAGAAAAAGCCCTCCTCCTACCACGGCGGCGATCTTCGTGGTCTGGAAAAAACCCTCCAAGCCGGCTATTTCAACGACCTCGGCATAACCGCCATCTGGCTTTCCCCCGTCATCAGAAACTCCTGGCGCGGCGATACCGGCGGCGAACACCCCATTACAGGATACCACGGTTACTGGCCCCAGGACTTCCTCGATATTGATCCCCACCTCACCTCCGCCACCCCGCTCGATTCGGAAACACCCTACCCCCCCGGAGCCGAAGGCCGCCTCGCCCACTACCGGGATTTCATCGCCCTAGCCCATTCCAAAGGCATAAAAATCATCCTGGACACCGTCCTAAACCACTCCGGCAACAACTTCTTCTACGACTCGAATTCCAACGGCACCTTCGACCACACCGACCGCTCCGAGTGGACCCAACCCTTCCTTGCCGAAGGCCGGTACGAAAACGCCACCTGGCTCGACATCCCGCAATGGAACCTCCGCCGCATCCAGCCCGATGGTCCACGAAACCTCCTCGGCACGGAGATCCAAACCACCGGTATCCTCTCCCGCCTCTCCACCTACTCCAGAAAAGGTTTCAACGGCGGCTCCCTCGGCATCTCTGAAAACGACGAATCCATCACTGCGGATTTCTTCTCCCTCCGCACCATCGACACCTCGCCCGCCTCCCCGCACTTCGACGCCCTCGTTGATGAGTTCGTAAAAATCCACTTCTTCTACCTCGAAACCCTCGGCATAGACGGTCTCCGCATCGATACCGTAAAACACGTCCACCACTCCTTCTGGGATGCCTTCACCGCCCGCCTTCGTGAAAAACTCGGCCCCGCCGCCTCACAAAAAATCCTCTTCGGAGAGGTCTATGATTCCGATCCGCAGACTATAGGGAAATACACCTATCGCAGCGATTGGCCGGAGGACACCTCACCCTGCCTGGATTCCGTCCTCGACTTCGATTTCTGCTTCGCCGCCCGCGAATACCTCCGCCATCCCGGCAAAAAACACGGCACCGCCCACAGGCTCGAAGCCGCCCTCCTCCGTCGCACCGGCTCCATCCCCAACGGGCGGAACTACTACAACTCCAGTAAATCCGCCGACGGCCTGAACTCCCAACAGAAAGTCATCACCTTCATCGAGAACCACGACGGCATCAACCGCTTCCGCGTAAAAGGCGTTTCCGAAGCCCGCCACCGCCTCGCCCAGGCGCTCGTCCTCACCCTCCCCGGCATTCCCGTGCATCTACTTCGGTGCCGAATACTCCCTGGAAGACAAGGCCGGGCGCATAGGCCACGATTCGGAAACCGGCCGCCTCACCTTTTTCAACCGCCGCACCGGCCCCACCATCGCCGAAGTGAAATCCTCCCCCGCCTTCCGCGATATCGCCGCCCTCACCCGCCTGCGCGCCGAACTCCCCGTCCTCCGCACCGGCAGCTTCATCCCCCTCTGGGTCGATGGCGAAAGCCCCGGCGACGACGGCCTCTTTGCCTTCGCCCGCGCCACCCCGGACGGCAGCGACTATGCCATCGTCCTCTTCAACGCATCAGGAAAACAGGCAACCGCCACCATCACCCTTCCTCCATCCCTAAAAACGGAAGGCCGCACCCTCACCACAAAATATTTCTCCGGCTCCGGCAAACTCCCATCCCAAACCTTCCCCGCCGACCGACCCATTCCGCTCACCGCACCGGTTGAGTCGGTGGTGATCTTCGCGCCGGAGGCGTAGCAACGTGGCGGCGGATTGCATCCGCCATGCCAAAATTCAAATTCGGATTTCGTAGGCAAGGCGGATGCAATCCGCCGCCACGTTCGCTCACAACCACTTCTTCACCGTGGCGAAATCATTCCCCATCGCTTCCACGGTCTTCTTCACCACATCACCGCCCTTCACGTATTCGATATGGATGGAAATTGGGATCTCCTTGGGCAGCATTTTCGTCACAAGCTTTCCGGACTTCGAACTCACCGCACCTTCACCGATGGGGCAGGCCTGCCAGTTTTTCCCGACCAGCTTGTAGTCCTTGTAAAACACCGCGCCGATGTGTGGCACCGCGCGGAGGAAATTCATCTCCCAGGCATTGGAGCCCTCCACCGTCGCGTGCGCGAAGTCAAAAGCCATGCCGAGATGTGCGGGATCCGTATCGGACAGCATTTCCACCATGTCCCAGATGGGTCCGCCGACGTAATTGTTCCCCCTGTGGTTCTGATAGAGACCCTGGACACCGGCCTCCTTGTTCAGAGCGGCCAGATCCTCAAGCTGCGCCTTGAAGTTTGCAACCTGGGGTTTGATTGGTTTGGAGAGATCGTATTTCAGGTGCTCCAGACGGTATTTTTTGATCCCCGCCTTGGCCGCGGCACGAAGCTGCTCCTCCGCCAGCCCCTTCTTGTCCACCCCGTTGATGCTGGATGCCATCACGATGACTTTAAGATCCTTTTTCGCCAGAGCTTCCACGAATGCCGGGAGCTTCTCCGCGAGTTCCTCCGGCTGGATGTGCCCGCCCTTGCGGAGCGGTGCTTCAAGACCTGCGACGCCTATGGGTGCTATGGTTTCTGCCAGCTCGTCGTAGCTGAGTTTTTCGAGAAATTTCGTAAAGACTGCAATCTCCCTGCCTCCGGCAGCGTTCTCTGCGGCAAGAGCCTTACCTCCCCCCGCCATGAGTCCTAGTCCTGCCAATGATGCGGTGCTAACAAATGATCTGCGATTCATGGCAGAATGCTAGCCCCAGCCTTTTTCGTGTCAAAGAGGAAGGAAAGGAACCGCGATTTGGAAATCGCGTCTGCAAAGGGGAACGGGCTTTACCGGCAAGCCGCCGGGGTTGTCGCGATTTCGAAATCGCGGTTCCTTTCATCTTGTGCCATGCTCTCCCCACATAAAAGATCAGTGAAATGAAAATTCTTGCCGCAAGTTTGCTTTCCATAGCCCTGGCAATCCTGGCCAACGCTGCGGAAATCACCGCCTGGAAGGCTCCGCTTTCTAACCTCTCGTATGAAGGGCTTGAGGCACCTGGCATTTCCCGGATGGAGAAACCTCCCGAAAAATCCCCGTTCTTCGGGGAGAAGGACGTTTTGTGGGATGTCCATGCCATCCTTCCGGAAAAAGCGGCAAGTGCGGAATGGGCGGTCTGGAACGAAACCACCCGACGCATCGTGGTGAAAGGCCCGTGGATGATAATACGGGAAATGGAGGAAAGCATTAAAACCGCCAGCCATTGCCGGGTCACCGTTGAGGCGTTCCG
This sequence comes from uncultured Verrucomicrobiae bacterium, assembly GCA_963793435.1. Lineage (GTDB taxonomy): Bacteria > Verrucomicrobiota > Verrucomicrobiia > Verrucomicrobiales > Akkermansiaceae > Luteolibacter. The sequence continues at coordinate 345,096 of CAWCAA010000002.1, forward strand.
CGTGGCTGAGGACGGGACTGCCCCGGATTTCACGAAACCGCCGGATGCCAGTATCAGCCTGGTAACCGGCAGTGGACAGAAAGCAACCGGTTCAAATCAGGAAGACGATTCGGCAATCAAACTGGAGATGGAACCTACAGTCGGTTACGAAAACGATTTCATCGATCTGAGGATGATTGTCTCCACTACCCTGCCGGGAGCACCAGATCTAGAAATCAACACCGCACTCTCATTCAAAGCCGGTGGGAATATATGGGTTGCGCGTGATTTCGATGGCAAAAGCGGAACCGATATCCGGGTGACCGCTACAATCGAACTACCAGACGGCACGCCCTATGCGGAGATGATGATGAGGCAGGAAGGAAATTCCGCCGCTCCCTTCCGGGTGGATCGAAGTGGCCGGAAACCGATTGCAATTGAAGGTGGAGGTTTACTTGTATCGGCATGGCTGAGTTTCAAAGATGTCAGGCAGTTTATCACCGGGGAAAAGGCCACAGAAACCGATCCTTTTGCTGTTAGTCCAGATGTTGTCGCTGACCTTGATGGCCTCCCCATCACACAAGTTCCGAAAAAGCTGGAACCTTACTTTGGCGGGGAAGTAGTGGATATGCGTGAAACGATACGGAAAATGGGGATCATAGTCGGAGAAGACGATTTCGTCGGGTTCGATCCACGGAGTCAGCGTATTTTCATGTTTTCCAAAAACAATGATGAGATTGAAAAGTTCGAAATGGTGTTTGATTCGCTTTGCTGCCTTCATCCGCCGGAAAACATGGTAGTCACCCTCCGGGAAACCGGACAGACAAGGCTGGTGGGACGGAGCGGACGAAAAGCCAGCCTGAAAAGCTCCCGCCCCGAAACCAAACAGACGCGTATTTTTGAAGTTGAACCGACCAGCGACGGCGAAGGAAAACTCGTGGATCTGCGTGTCCTTTACGAAGAGAAATCAGGAGAGAAAGTGATAAAGGACATCAATACCGCGATCACTCTGAACGTGGGGGACTCTCTCGATATCATGACATCGAAAGCGCCTGACGGCACCGCCTCCGCGATGGAAATCAAAGCGGAGATCTTGGAAGTCCCGTGAGGGAAAGGAACCGCGATTTGGAAATCGCGCCTGCAAGGAGGAACGGGCTTTACCGGCAAGCCGCCGGGGTTGTCGCGATTTCGAAATCGCGGTTCCTTTCCAAAAAAAGTGCCGCCAGGAAACCGCGGCAAATCCGGACAAACTACCGTTGCTCCGATCAAGGCCTGGCGGGGTTCGCTTGCCGGATCTCCACGATCCCTGACAGCGGGGAAACGAAAGACCAACACGGCGCGCGCCGCAACAACAAACTCTCATCCGTTATGAACCGACGAGATCCCAGGCGAGGGGGGTTCCGCGGGAGATATCCCGGGTGGCGGCTTTCCCAAGGACCGTCTTGTAATGTTTCGGCTCCAGCCCGTCGGAAGGGCGGATTACGCGGACGTTTCCAGCGGTGAAAATTTCCCCGGCGGCGATGTCTTCCGAGGCAAAGAGCGAGCGCCGGAAGCTGAGGCTTTTCTCCTCGGCGGCGGTGCGGGTGTAGTCGGAATGGCCGATTGCTTTTTCCACGATACGGACGGCGTCCACCATTTCCCGGAACTCGTCCGACTCCATGGAGAATGCGCTATCGGCCCGGGTTCGTCGCGGGAGCGGCAGAAATGCTTCTCGATGACCTGTGCGCCGAGGGCGACGGCGGCCACAGGGACGAGGAAACCCATGGTGTGGTCCGATAGTCCGGCACGGACTCCGAAGCGTCCTGCCATGTCCGCAATGCGTGAGAGGTTCGCTTCTTCCGCAGGCGCCGGGTAGGAGCTGGTGCATTTCAGCAGGGTGATCTCCGGGCAGCCGCCGGTTTTGAGTATTTCCACGGACTCTTCGATTTCCTCCAGGCTAGCCATGCCGGTCGAGAGGATGACTTTTCGGCCGGTTGACGCGATTTTTTCCAGCAGGGGATGATCCGTCAGCTCGAAAGAAGCGATCTTGTGATAGGGCGGGTCGAACTGCTCAAGGAAATCAACGGCGGTCGCATCGAATGGTGATGAAAAGCAGTCTAGCCCGTGCTTTTTCGCCTCGTCAAAAATCGCCTGGTGCCAATCCCACGGCGTGTGCGCTTCCGCGTAGAGATCGTAGAGTTTCCGGCCGTCCCAGAGGGTTCCACCCCGGACGATGAAAGGTTCGCTCTCGCAATCGAGTGTCATGGTATCCGCCGTGTATGTCTGGATTTTCACCGCGTCCGCCCCTGCTTCCGCAGCGAGCCGGACGATTTCGAGGGCGTTGGAGAGTTGGCCGTTATGGTTGGCGGAGATTTCGGCAATGATGTAGCAGCTCATGGTAAAATATGGATCCAGTGTTCACGCTCGCCCACTGTGGACCGGTGGGTGAAACCCAGGCGTTGGAAGAGTTTTTTCGATGGCATATTGGTCGGGCGGATGATCGCGTGGAACTTGCGGATGCCATGGATCACGGCCAGCTCGCCCATTCCAAGCCTGATGCCGTTTTCCGCATATCCGTGGCCGCGTGATCCGGGGTCAAGCGCGATGCCGATTTCCCAGGATTCACCATCGCGGCGGAACCGGAGCGAGCCGACTGGCTGGCGGTTTTCTCCCTCGACGATGAAAAGGAAGGAGTCCGGAGAGGCGTGGTGTTGTGCAAGCCACCCGCAATGGGTTTCCCATGGGATCATATCGGTGGAGTAGCCGGCGGAGCGCACCGAGGGATCATTGGCGAGATCGAAGGTAAAGCGGGCGTCTGCTTTGGGATCCATCCGGCGGATGAGGCAGCCCGTTCCATCGATGTGTGAGACGACGCGGTCGGCTCCCCGGCCATCGACGAGGGAGGAGGCGGCGGCCTGGTCGATGAAACGTGCCGGGTCGTCAATCCAGCCTGAAAGTTTCGCGAAACCGTCTCCGTCCGAAGGCCATCCGAGACACAGGGCGGTTTTCTGTTTCCGTAATTCACGGACAACCGGTTCCTGGTTTTCGGCGATGGTGACAACCGCACCGGGAAGCCCGAAGTAGAGCCATTCCCAGCATGAACTGCCACCGGCGGAGATCACGCCATCCGCCCATGCGTATTGAGCGGGCATGTCGGTGACCGCTTCCTTCCACTCCGCTTCGAAAGGCAATTCCATTGCCCGGAGGATTTCTCGATGGGGGTTGGCGGGGCCGATGATGACGCGGACGGTGAGGTCTTCCCGCTCCGTTTTCGCGAGTTGGGAAAGAACCCATGCGGTGGCGTTCGGAGGATCGGAGCCACCCAGGGTCACCAGGATTTTTTTCAGTGGCTGCCAGGGTTTTGTATCCCTTGGAAAATTCAGAAATTCCTGTCGCAGCAGGGCGTAGGAAATTCCCATCAAAATTTCCTCCGGCTCCATCGGGAGTTTTCCTCTATCGGCGCCCAGGTTCTGATTGAGGAGGATGTCGCAAAACCATTCCGGGCAGTGGCCGTAATCGTCAACGCAGAGGGTTTTCAGACCGGCGTCCCGGCAGGTTTGCTGAAAATCCCCTCGGAAATGATAGCCGTCGAGGACGATCCATTCCGAGGCTGCAAGCACCGTGGCTGCGGCGTCGAGCGGGTCTCCGGGCGCATCGCATTCGATAGCCTGATGTTGGAATCCCTCTTTTAAAATCCGTTCCACCAGGCTCTCCGGGCAGCTCGCGGTCGCGATGGTTACCCTGCCTCCCCGGCGGCTCCATGCCTGGGCGAGCGCGAGCATTCTCATGACATGTCCCGTGCCCAGCTTGCCGCCGGCGTCAGCTCGGATTACGAGGCGGGACATGACGTTATAAGAGGTTTTGTTTTTCAAGGAGCTCGTGCATGAGTTCCGCCCGCTGCCAGTCCTGCTCGTTATCAATGTCCTGCACCCGGTAGGCCGGTAGCTCAAGAAGGGCGGAGGATGTTCCGAAAATGCCGTCCTTCGTTTGCCAGGCTTCCCGCCGCCCGAAGTAGAATTGCCCGGCATCGTGGAACGCGGGTTCGAGATCCTGGGACCGTGTGAGCTGGTGCTGTGGTTGGAACATGGAGACGCGGCCTTTGTCATCGACTTTCACTGCCCGCTGGATGGGAAACGGGAAGGATGTTCCTGAGAAAACAAAATCCAGCGTTGGGTCGGCATCCAGCATTTTCGAAGCCTCTACGAGATCGGAGGAAACGATGCAGGGGGAGGTCGGCAGGATGGCGCAGACCGAAGTCGCGCCGGGAGCGGCGCGCGTAATGGCATCGCGGATGACGGGGATGAGGGTGGTATGGTGATCGGCCAGATCGCTGGAGCGCAGGAAAGGCGTGGAGGCTCCCTCGTTTCCGGCGACCTCCGCGATTTCCTCCGAATCCGTGGAGACGATCACTTCGTCGAAAAGCTCCGAACCGAGGGCGCAACGAATCGCATAGGAAATGATGGGACGACCCCGGAAACTGCGGATGTTTTTCTTCGGAATCCGCTGGCTGCCACCGCGGGCGGGAATGATTGCGACGCGCATCTCAGGTTTCAGGATGGAGATTTTTCACGGCGGAAACGACACGATCCACATCGCCGTCGGTCATCAGCGGATAGAGCGGGAGGCTGAGGGTTTCCTCATAGAACTTCTCAGCTTCCGGGCATTTGCCTTTTCCGTAACCGTAGGTGTTCCGGTAGTAGGGCTGGAGGTGGACGGGGATGTAAAGAACCTGGCTGCCGATGTTTTTCCCGCGTAGCTCGGCCATCACTTGTGTCCGCGTTTTGGAAAGGGCGGGGAAATCGATACGCACGCTGTAAAGATGCCACGAGATTTCATCGCGATCTGCTTCCCGCAGAAGTTGCGGGGTGGTCAGCCACGGGATTTCCGCGAACGCACGATTGTAACGGGCGACGATTTCGCGCCGCCGCTCAATGAACTCCGGGAGCTTTTTGAGCTGGCTCAGTCCGAGCGCACATTGGAAATCGGTGATGCGGAAATTGTATCCCAGCTCCTGCATTTCATAATACCACGGTCCCATCTCCGACTCGAATCCAAGTCCGCTGAAATCCTCCGGGTTGCGGGTCATGCCGTGGGTGCGGAGAAGCCGGGCTTTGGCAGCGTATTCGTCGTTTTCCGTGAGGAGGATGCCGCCCTCGCCGGTGGTCAGTGTTTTCACCGGATGGAAACTGAAAGTCGTCATGTCCGCCCATGGATGGCCGCCCTGTTTGTAGCTTTTCCCATCGACCTGGAATCCACCACCGGTGCCATGGCAGGCGTCTTCGATCACGATGGCACCGTTGGCTCTGGCGATGCGGGCGATCTCCGGCATGTCGGCCGATTGCCCGGCATAGGCGACGGCGATGACTGCTTTGGTATCCGGCTGCCAGCTTGCTTCGAGTGCTTTCGGGCAGAGGGTGTAGCTGCGCGGATCAATGTCTGAAAAATCCGGCGTGGCTCCGACAAAGGCGGCGCAGTTCGCGGAAGAGAGGAAGGTGTTCGGGCTGGTGACCACGCGGTCGCCTGAGCCGATTTCCGCCACCAGCATCGCCAGATGGAGGGCGGCGGTGGCGTTGCAAACGACGACGGCATGCTTCGCCCCCACAAATTCCGCGAAAGCTTTTTCAAACTCCTCGACACGCGGCCCGCAGGTGAGGAAGTCGGATCGCAACGCCTCGCAGACGGCATCGATATCATCCTGATCGATGTTCTGTTTTCCGTAGGGGAGAAAATGCTCTGACATGCGGGAACCTTACATCGGGGTGAAATCGGGATCGCAATGCTGGACGATGAGATCGCGCATTTGTTCCACGGTCAGCCAGTCCGTGTTGTCGCCGGACGAGTAGCAGAAGCCTTCTGGGACGGTTTTGGCGCTGTAGTGCTTCTGGTAACGCTCCATCGTTTCGTTGAAAGGAACGCCCATTTTGCTGGGGACGATCACATAGTAGCGATCCGCCTCGATGGTGTTGGGCGAGTCGCTGGAGGTGATCATTTCCTCGTGGATTTTCTCGCCGGGGCGGATTCCCACGATCTCCTGCTTGCAGCTTGGTGCGATGGCCGTCGCGACCTCGGTGATGCGGTAGGACGGGATTTTCGGGACGAAGATCTCCCCGCCGATGGCATGTTGGATCGCGTAGAAAACCATATCGACCCCTTCATCAAGCGAGATGTTGAAGCGGGTCATGGATGCGTCGGTGATCGGAAGGGTTCCGGATTCACGGCGGTTCATGAAAAAGGGAATGACCGAACCCCGCGAGCCCATGACATTTCCGTAGCGGACAACGGAGAAGTTCAGATCACGGTCGCCGACCATGTTGTTGGCGGCGATGAAAAGCTTGTCCGAGCAGAGCTTGGTCGCGCCGTAGAGGTTGACGGGGGCGGCGGCCTTGTCGGTGGAGAGGGCGACAACCCGTTTCACATCCGAGTCAAGAACGGCCTCGATGATGTTTTGGGCACCCATGACATTGGTCTTGATGCACTCGAAAGGATTGTATTCTGCAGTGGGAACCTGCTTGAGCGCGGCGGCGTGAATGACGGTGTCTATTCCCTCGAGCGCACGCGCGATTCGATCCTTGTCCCGGACATCGCCGATGAAATAGCGCAACTGGGGGTACTCGTCCGTGGAGAAATTCTGCGCCATCTCGAACTGCTTCAGCTCGTCACGCGAGTAGATGACGATTCGCTCGATCTCGGGATGGTCTTTGACAAGCCGGGAGATGAAACGTTTGCCGAAGGAACCGGTGCCCCCGGTGATCAGAATGGATTTGCACTGCTGCATGGGTGAGGCTAAAACGGCAGGGAAGTTGTTGTCGAGAATGAAGGTCGTGCCGTCATTGTCGGTTCATTGTGAAATCCAGGGCGCAACTTTGGTTCAGCTCCTCGCCAGCATAGTCCCGACCACTTCGAAAAATTCCGCTACGGTCTCTGACATGGAATACCTGCGGTGAATGATTTCAACGACTCCAGAGAGTTCGGACTGATGCCGCTGCCAGTCGTTTACCCAGCATTCAATCGAGTCGGCCAGATCTTCGGGCGATGCCGGCGTAGTCCGCCACGCGTCAGGAAGAAGTTCGGCAGTTGCGCAGCCTGTCCCGGTGCAGAGGGTGGGGATGCCTGCGATGATGAGTTCCAGGGGGGCGAGGCCGAAGGTTTCGTGGCGCGAGGGGTGGACTGCGAAATGAAATTTCCGGGCAAAGCTGATGAAGTCGTCCACCCGTCCCACGAAGTCGAGTTGGCAACGGAGATCCGGCAGGGTGCCATCAATCGGGTCTCCGGTGAGTGTGACTTTCCTGAGCGGGAAACCGGGATGGCGGGCTTCCAAAATCCCGAGTGCCTTGATGAGATCGCTGAAACCTTTCCGTGGCTCGCTGGATCCTGCGACGAGAATTGCATCGGGGAAGGAAGCATGAAGCACCGGTTCGGAGGTGAATTCATTTTCAAGAAAGCCTTCTTGAAAGAGCGAAGTCGGGGTTGTTGACCAATGGGCTACTTTTGCGCTCAGTTCCGCGCCTACGACAAAGAGATGGTCGCAACCGGCGCACCGGTACTTTTCGAAATCCCTCCGGCTCATCCCCGGTGTCCGCAAAATCGCGAGACATGGGACGCGGGCCTCGCGGGCAATCGCGAGGGCGAAGGGGCATTCCTGATGGTCGTTCGCGATGACCAGAGCCGGGCGTATCGTGCCGAGGACTTTGCGGGCGGAGAGTTTCAATCCACCCAGCCGCCCGGCGAGGGAGCGGGCGCTCGGCCACTTTTGAACCACGGTGTGGGGAAGCGCAGAGGTGAGCCAGCCTTCCCCGGCGCTGAGGACGACGGCCTTGTTTTTCGATACGGTGGCCAGCCGGAAAAGGGAGGTCTGTGCGCCTGCCCGTTTCGGCCGGCGCTGGATGAAAAGAAGATCCCCGGATTTCATGGGAAGGAAGGATCGGACCTTCCGGATGGCTCTGATCGCATCGCGTGCTTCGGACGGTCGGACGGCTTTAAGATACTCGCGGTAACGGCCGGTGGGTTTGATCCGCTCCCCGAAGAGCTTGTGCTTCAGGACGTGGGTAAGACGGCAGTAGTAGGGTTCATTGATTGCAGCGAAAACACGCAACTTCGCAGCCCGCCGAAGGTCGCCGAAGCTCAGGCGGATGTCTGTTTCCTTGGCACGGTTTTCCACCGCCCCGAAGATGGCTTCCGCGACCCGCTCGGACGATTTCCCGTCGTGTTTGAACACCCATTTCCCCATGTATGCCTCGCGTCCGGCGGTGAATTTTTCCTGGGCCGGGTGATTCAGTGTTTCATCGATCAGGGCGGGGAGCGTTTCAGGATCATCGCATTCGGGCAGGAGCGCTCCGTTTTCCGCGCGGTAGAAGAATGGATGCTTCTTAAAGGTGAGGCCTATGGTTGGCTTCCCGGCGATCCAGGCCTCCATAACCGTGGTGCAGTTCTCACAGGAAATTTCCAGGTCACAGGCGAGGATGAGTTCGGTGATGTTGGCTCCGTTTCCGAGGTGGACGAACTCGCGTGCTTCCGCGCCAAGAGTCCTATACCAGTCGAGGTAAAAGTTCAGGTTCTCCCGTGGATGTGGGCGCACGATGATTTCGTAGCGGTCTTCCTGAATGAGTTTTGCGAGAAAATCGAGGAAACGGGTGCGGCCCCAATGGTTGTCTTTTACGGCCTGCCTGTAGTCCGCGAATTCCTCGCTGATGTCGCTCCACTGGGAAAAGAATCTTTCCATTTCCTCCTTCGGACCATCAAGGAAATGGGCGATGGGGAAGTTGGTGTTGACCAGGATTTTCGGGCGTTTGGATTTGAAGTGCCCCTTGTCCTCATAGAGTGTCTTCCATGGCGGGGAGTAAAAGTCGAACCGGGGGACTCCCAGCGTGATGATGTTCGCGGGATCGTCGCAGAATTCGTTTTCCACGAGGGCGTCGTGGTGCGTTTTGTTCCAGCAGAGCATGCGGTCGCAGTGGGAGTCCGCGAACTGTTTTTTCGAGCTGTATTCCAGATCCCCCGCGACATGGAAGATGCCCTCGTTGGGGAGGATTCCGGTGAGGACGCCCATTGATCGGAGGCTTTGGGAAAACTCCGCAAGGTGGCTGGCATTGAGATGGTTGAAGAGGACGAAATCCGGCTTCCATGCACCAAGGCATGCCCGCCATGCCTCCAGTGATTCCAGGACGCAGCGGTAACCGCGCTTCTCGAGATGATGAGCGATGAGGGCGTCCCCCATGAGGTCCCGGGACTTGCTATCTACAAAAATGACGACCGTTTTCATGGGATCAGCGTGCGGGAATCCGAACCGGGATGCCGTGCTTTGCCAGGTAGGCTTTTGCTTCCAGCGGGGTCTGCTCGGTAAAGTGGTAGATGCTGGCCGCGGCGACGGCGGAGGCTTTTCCCTTCTGGAGCACTTCCCTCATGTGTTCGTAGTTTCCGGCACCCCCGGAAGCGATGACGGGGATGCCCACGGCATCGGAAACTTTCCGGGTGAGCGCGACATCGTAGCCATCCATCGTGCCATCGCGATCAACGGAGGTGAGAAGGATTTCCCCGGCCCCGAGGCGCTCGAGTTCCTTGGCCCATTCCACCGGGCAGCGGTCAACGGATCGGGTTCCGGAGTGGCTGGCGCAGGTGTAGGTGTCGCCATTTTTCCGGTAATCGATGCTGGCGACGACGCACTGGCTGCCGAAGCGGTTGGCGGCGGCGGTGATGAGTTCCGGGTTCCCGTAAGCGGCGGTGTTCACGGCAATTTTGTCAGCTCCCACGCGCAGAAGTTTTTTGAAATGATCGAGGGTCTTCACCCCCCCGCCGACGGTCATGGGGACGAAACTTTCGAGGGTGAATTCCGCGATCTCCTCGTAGTCCGGCTCGTCATCCCCGTTGGTCGCGGTGATATCCACGACGATGAGTTCATCGACCTCGCGTATGTTGTAAACCTTGATCTGGGGCAGGACGGTGCCAGTCCGCCGCCAACTGTCGAAAGCTATGCCCTTGACCAGACCCGGGCGTTTCCAAAGAAGGGTGGGGATGATGCGGGTTTTAAGCATGGTTTACGAAATTCTCGAGAAGTCTTAGGCCGGGCTTGGAGCTTTTTTCCGGGTGGAACTGCGCACCCCAGATCCTGTCCTTCGCGACGGATGAGGTGAAGCCTCCCGCAAAAGGCGTGGTGGCCAGCGGGCTTTCCGTATCGAAGTGATAGGAGTGGACGAAGTAGAAATCCGAGCCGTCCGGGATGCCTTCGAACATGGGGTGGGGCCTTGTCGGGGTGACCTCGTTCCAGCCGATGTGCGGGAGGCGTTCGCCATTGCCGGGATTAAGTTTTCGGATCGCGCCGGGAATGAGGCCGAGACCTTCCTGCGGGCCGCCTTCCTCCCCTTTTCCGGCAAGGAGCTGCATGCCGAGGCAGATGCCGAGAAGAGGAATGCCATCCTCGAGAACGGCTTCCATGATGGCGGCGGCCATTCCGGATTCACGGAGGTTGCGCATCCCTTCTCCAAACGCTCCCACGCCGGGAAGAATGAGTGAGGATGATTCCCTGATGTCCGAGGGACGGTCGGAAATGAAAACGGCGGCTCCGACTTCCTCAAGAGCGCGCTGCACGGAGCTGAGATTGCCCATGCCGTAATCGATGACCATTACGCTCATGGATCAGACGTTGTCGTAATTCACCTTGGTGAGGTTGCCCTTGCGATCCTTGATGAGCTGCCCGCGGGCGTCCTTTTCGAAGATCTTCTTGTTGGTGAATTTGTCGCAGATTTTTGTGAAATCCTCCACGGACATATCGATCTTTTCGAGGATGTCTTCGAGAGGTTTGCCGAGGTAGCTGAGGGGAAATTTCCCGTCATGGCGCTTCACGAGATCAAGCCCCTGCGAGCGGGTGATCCTGTCGCGGCGGATGTGCAGCGAGGCGATGTCGGTGGCACGGGCGAAGCCGAATTTGAGGAACTTGAAGTAGTCGTGGATCCCGTGCTGGTGGTTGTCGAGGTTCTCGTAGTTCACGATGGATCCTTCGGCGGTGTAGGGGAGGGTTTCGAAGCCGTAGGCCTGGGCGAGGAGGGCGTTCGAGTAGCCGTCCCACGGGATGTAATGCCCCAGGAAAAGCCCGGTGACGCCGGAGGCGGAGAGGTCTTCGTCCGATGGATAGGCGTAGGGAATGAGATCGCGCTTGCGGAGGCCGTCTATGCCGACGAGGTCGCTGACGCGGAGGCCGAGAAGCCCGCCGAATTCCTCCAGCCAGCGTCTGTCCAGCGTGTTGCTTTTCGCGTTCGCGGCGGGGCCGCCGTATTCGTTTTGCGAGTTTTCCCCCCAGACGATGAGCGGAATTTTATACTGGCAGGCGGCACGGACGGGGATGGTGAAGATGCCGACGTGCTCGGGCCAGGCGATGTCGCCCACCTGGCTGAGGCCGATGCGGTTGAGTTTCGCCCGGACATTGGGGTTTGGGGAAAACTCCATGAGATCTACCCCGAGGCGCTTGATGTTCTCGATGTTCGCACGGCCGATACCGGCGAGGTCGCAGGTGGTCGCGGTGACACAGAGGGGATTCATTCCCAGCTCCAGCATCTGGATGACTTGGAAGGTGCTGTCCTTCCCGCCACTCACGGGGATCACGCAATCCCAGTAGGAGCCGTCCTCCTTGCGGTAGCGGTTGAGAATTTCATCGAGCTCGGAGCGGCGCTTGGTCCAGTCAACTTCGACCCGGCTTTCGAAGTTCGAGCAGGCGTTGCAGACACCCTCGTCATTGAAGCTGAGATCTGGCTTGGTATCGGGGAGAAGGCACTTGGTGCAATAGGAAATCATATGAGGAAAACGGTTGTTCGGGGGCGTCGGGAGTGATGCGGACTGGACGCGTTTACGCTAGAGCCAGCGGGATTCGTGTCAATCGCGATCCCCTCCGCGATGGTGCTCCCGGAAGGGGCTTTCGCGGTAGAAATATTCCGCAGGTTTCGATTTTAAGACAAGATCGGGACTTCTTCCGAAGACGATGGTGTTGTCCGGGATATTCTCGTCCTTGATGTATGCTCCGGCTGCGACATAGACGTTGTCCCCGATCACGGAGTTCCCGATCACGGTGGCTCCGGCGAAGAGGGTGACATATTCACCGAGCACGGGATAGATATCATGGTTTCCGCCTACCGTACATTGTTGGTTGAAAACGAAGAAGTTTCCATAGGTCGCGCGTCCAAGAATGGTTCCGAGCGGGTGGTCGAGCATGAAAACGGGCGGGAGTTCGACCTGATGGAAAAGATCCAGGCCGTTGAGCATGCGGTTCAGGTAATAAACACGGTCGGCGAGGCTTCCGTGGCCACCTGCCGCGAGTTCCCGGGAAAGGAAATAGAGGAACGCCGTGTATTGCCCGGAGTGGTAGGGATCGAGTTTTGCGGAGCCGGTTTCGTCTGCGTAATATTTGTTTAAAGAACTCTTGAAGCAGGTCTCGCAGTGTTTGAGCGCACTTGGAATCGCGGCAAAAACCACCGCGCTCTCCTGATCTGTTAGAAGGAAGTTGCCCCGGAGCTGTTGGGCGACGAGTGCTTCGAGTCCGGCTTGTCCCAAGGTGATGTTCATGGATTTCGATATGGTTTGGGATTGGTGCGGTGCCAGGTCAACTGGCGTCCCGGATCTGCCGGCGGTAGCGCTCGATGCGGGCGCGGAATTTTTCGATGCGGCGGAGTTTGTGGCGGCGGTTGAGGGCGCGTGAGTATGCTTTGAAAGCGAGCGGGCTGGCGTTGCCGGTGCCGTCGATGAGGACGAAGCGGTTTTCGTGTTCGAGGTGGACGAAGTTTCCGACGTTCAGATCGCTGATGATGACGTCGCAGTTGACGATTTCGGAGAAGCATTTTTCCAGGGCTTCCCTGATTTCGGGTGTCTCGCGGTTTTCGCTGAGGATGTCGATGAGGGACGGGGCGAGTTTTCCATCCGGGGTTTTGATGGCCCGGATGACAAGACCGAGGCCTAGATCGGTTTCGGCGAAACCGATGATCTCGGGAAGGAAGGGGAGTGCCCGGTTGTGGCTGGCGTAAACGGCGAGGTATTCTTCGATCTCGCGGTGATAGGAGAGAAAGCGTCCGAAGCGGCGGAGACGTTTATACCATTTGGCTCCTTTGCCGAAGCGTTCTTCGATGACATCCGGGCGAATGACCTTGATGAGGTGGTCCTCGTGATCCGGGTGCTGGAAAACGAGGCGGCTGCGGCCTTTGGCGAGCGGCTCGGTGTTTTTCAGTTGGATAGCATTTTCCATGGATCTAGGCGGACAGGACGGAGATGATTTTTTCCGCGTTTTTCGCTATAGGATAGTTTTCGGCGGTGGCCCGGGCGGCAGCGCGCATTTCGGCGCGGCGGGAGGGAGGGAGTTTGCAAAAGGTGGTCATGCGTGCTGCGAGGTCTTCGGCGAGGTGGTCGGTCGCGCCTTCGATGACGTAGCCGTTTTCACCCTCGGAAATGATTTCGGAGGAGCCGTTGGTGGTGGTGGTGAGGGCGGGGAGACCGCAGGCGAGGGACTCGAGGATGACGTTTGCGAAGGGATCGTAGAGTGAGGGGAAAATGAAAAGGTCGGCGGATTGGTAGGCTTGCTGGATGGTTTTGGTGGGGCCTTGGAAATCGATGGAGTCTGTGACGCCGAAATGTGTGGCGAGCTGCCGGTAGGGTTCGGGATCGTCGCTTCCAATGACCTGGAGGGTGCAATCGTGGCCTGCGGAGCGGACTTTTGCGAATGCGCGGATGACGGGATCAAGTCCCTTGCGTTTGAAATCCTGGCCGACGAAGAGAAATTTCAGGGAATCGCCCTCGCGGTAAGCGGGATCAGGGGAAAACTGGCCGAAGTCCACACCGTTGTAGATGACGTGGATGCGGTTCTGCGGGTAGTCGTAGTATTTGCCTATCAGGGTTTTCGAGAGCTGTGAGTTGGTGATGATGAGGCGGGTGTTCGCCGGGTTCATTATTGCGCGCTCGATTTCCAGAATGGCTCGGTGGCGGGGGTTGAGGTGCTCGATGAAGTTGCGGATTTTTCCGGGGTATCTCAGCCCCATCCAGTAGCAGTGCAGGGGATCGGAGACGCGGAAGGCATCCGATGGGAAGCTGCGGGAGAGGGCGATGACCTGATCGGCTTCAAGGTTCGCGAGAGCGGCCTGGGCATTGCGGTTGAAGGAACGGTTGCGGGTTGCGGAGGAGGTGCGGTTGACCTTTACCGGGACGTGGACGAGATCCGGATGGATGGATGGATCGAAAATTTCCGCGATGACCCAGACCTTGTGGCCCAGCCGGCAGAGATCGCGGCAGAGGTTCGCGGCGTATCGCTCCGCACCTCCTTTCGTGAAGGAGCATTCGCTGCGGATGATGGCGATTTTCACTGCGGGGAAATGGTGGGTTCCGGCGGATGGGAAGACAAGCCGGGAAGTGGCTCTCCGGGTGCTCCGAGGATTTCTGAAAACTGCGAATGGTAATGTGGCAGGGGTTCTACGGAACGAAGGAGGCGGTCGCGGGTCCCGGAGGTTGCGGAGATTGGCACGGGAGGGGATGCGGGTGAAACGCATGCCATCGAGATCGATGAGTTGCACCCGGCCTTCCGGGCTGACCAGGAGATTGCGGGCGTGGAAATCCCCGTGGGCGCTGCCGGTGGAGCGGAGCTGATGGAGGATGCGCAGGATGTTTGGCAGCGTATCCGGATGGAGGGGCGGGCTGCTGTAAACCAGGTCAAAGAGTGAGGTATGGCCGCAGAATTCTGTAACAAGGACGGAGGTGTGTGGAAGGATGGCGCCTCTTTCTCTCAGGAAAACCGGTTGCGGGGTGGGTATGCCGGCGGAAACGAGTTGCCTGGCGGCGCGAAAAGACCGGCATGCGCGTGAGTTGCCGATGAGGGCGGCGAGCTTTTGTTTTGTGGATTGGAGGAGATAGGTTTTTGAGATCAGATCCCGCCCCGCCGCGTGGAAGCGGGTGATGCTTTGCTCCCTGTTGCGGTAGATTTTCTCCCCGGCTCCGGCTGCGATGGCTTTCTCGATATCCGTGAGATCCGCGCTGGAAAGGGAAGGTGACAGCAGCGTGCGGCTCATCTCAGCGGGATTTGCCTGACCACTCCACGTATTTTTCGATTCCCTCCGCGATGGGGGTGCCGGGGGAATAGCCGAGGACTTCATGGGCTTTTGAAACATCCGCGAAGGTGCGGGGGACATCGCCGGGTTGGTCGGGGCGGAGGATGATTTCCGCTTTTTCTCCGAGGGCGTCCTCGATCATGGCGATCAGCTCCGAGAGGGTGGTGGTGGCGGAGCCGCCGAGGTTGAAAATTTCGAAGGGCGATTTCTCCGTGTGGATTGCGGCGGCGATGATTCCTCCCACGATATCGTCGATGTAGGTGTAGTCCCGGGCGGTGCTACCGTCTCCATATTGCTCGATGGATTTTCCCGCACGGATGGCGGAAGTGAATTTCGAGATGGCGAGATCCGGGCGCTGGCGCGGGCCGTAAACGGTGAAGAAGCGCAGGCAGGCGCAGTGGATGCCGAAGAGGTGGGAGTAGTTCGAGCAGATCTGTTCCCCGGCGATTTTTGTGGCGGCGTAGGGGGAAATGGTGCGGACGATGGGGTCGCTTTCGGCGAAAGGCACTTTCTCATTGATGCCATAAACGGAGGAGGAGGAGGCGAAGATGAAGCGGTTGACCCCGTGGCGGCGGCAGGCATCGAGCAGATTGAACGTGCCGTCGATGTTGGTGGTGAAGTATAGCTTGGGATCCTCGATGGAGGGGCGCACCCCGGCGCGGGCGGCGATGTGGAAAACAGCATCGAAATCACCATCGGCAAAAAGTTTCCCGAGCAGTCCGGCATCGCGGATGTCGGCGCGGACCAGGGTGATGCGGTCGGCGATGGCGGCGATGTTCGCTTCCTTGATGGCCGGATCGTAGAAGTCGTTGAAATTGTCGATGACGGTCACCTCCGCGCCAAGGCCAAGCAGTGCCTCGCAACAGTGTGAGCCAATGAAGCCTGCTCCACCGGTGACGAGGACGTTTTTAAAGGGGAAATTCATTTTGCTGGTCTTCCCGCAGTCTGGAAAAACCGGTTGGGAGGGTCAAGACCTTACGGGGCGGGGGAATGGTTCCGCGATCATGCCGCCCAAGGCATCTACATTGGGAAAATTTTAACCGCAGATGACTCAGATAAACGCAGATTGAAGAAAAGCTGATGGCATTAAAAACCGCATAAGCTGGGAATTCGCTGATTTTTCCCCGAAAAACAAAATCTCATCCTCTTTATCTGCGTCATCTGCGGTTAAAAAAAATCTTCTCCGAATGGGTTGGTTTCAAATGTAGATCCCCGGTCAGGCCGCCGCTTCTTTATTGCACAATCGGCATGCGCAACCCCACGCTGTTTCCGAAATGGAATACCTCAACTCCGATTTGAAAGACATCCTTGGCTCCATGGGCATCGCGTCTTTCGACGACTGGTGGAACCAGACCGATGAGACGGTGGAGCCGGAGAACAGGAAGCCCGGTGATTCCAAGGCCTGGAGCAAGGTGAGCGTGCTGAAAACGCCCTGTGGCAGGACGCTTTTCCTGAAGCGGCAGGAAAATTTTTACCCGAACAACCTGATTCAGAAATGGCGCAAGCAACTCACGTTCGAGCGGGAGTATCTGAACTATCTCAAGATCCGGAAAGCGGGCGTGCCTACTTATGATCTGGTTTGTTTTCATTCGCGGGTCGTCAACGGAAACCGTCAGGCGGTGTATGTCTGCGAGGGGCTGGACGGATTCAACTCCCTGGCCGATCTGATGGTGATCTGGAACCGTGAAGGTGTCCCCAAGACACCAGACCGAAAAAAAATGGTGGATGTGGTGGTGGAGACGGTCCTCCACATGCACCGTGGAGGGATACTTCACAACGCGCTCAGCCCGCGGCATCTGTTCTTCAATATCCCGAAGGATGCTCCTTATGATTTTCCCGAAAAGCTCGAACTTCGCCTGATCGATTTCGAGAGGCTTAAAGATTTGAAAAAAGGATCCGACCAGGGGATACAGAGGGATTTGTTCAGCCTGAACCGCCGGTGCGTCGGCTGGCCGGACAGGGATAGGGTGCGGGTGCTCAGGCAGTATCTGGGATTGGAAAAACTGGACGGGGACGCCAAACGCATTGCGCGTGAACTCGCGGGGCGCACCGACAAACAAAACGCCCGTAGTGCCGGTAAGTTGCGATGAAGAGCGCGCTGAGTCTGAGCAGGAGCAACGGGGTGGGGCTGGACAGGGATTCCGCCCTGCTCGCCCGTGCGCTTTCCGGAGCCGGCTTGGAAACGCTTTCACCCCGGCTGAAAAATCCGGTGGATCTGCTCTTCGGGAAATTCCGTGCGGATGCAGCCTTCCACATCGAGCGCGTGGCTCCGTGGTGGAAGTGGAATGCCGGCACCCATTTCCTGATTCCGAACCAGGAACGGTTCCCCCAGCGGCTGCTGCCACGGCTGGGTATGGTTGACAGGGTGCTATGCAAGTCACGGCACGCGGAGGAAATTTTCTCCCGGCATCATGATGACGTCCGTTTCATCGGTTTCACCTCTGAGGACAGGGGCACGCCCGGAGCTGAACCGGACTACGGAAGGTTTTTCCATCTCGCGGGGCGGAGTACATTGAAAAACACGGAACTCATCCTGGAGCTATGGGAAAAGCATCCGGAGTGGCCGCTCCTCACCCTCGTCCAGCATCCCGAAAACGCGCCAAAAGCAGTGCCGGGGAACGTGGATCTGGTGGCTCGCTACCTGGACGATGACGGTCTCAGGAATTTGCAAAACACTTGCGGAATCCACCTTTGCCCATCGCTCTCCGAAGGCTGGGGACATTACATTGTGGAGGCTATGTCCTGTGCGGCGGTGACCGTGACCACGGCCGCGCCTCCGATGGATGAACTGGTCACGCAGGAGCGTGGAATCACCGTGCCTTTTTTTCGTAGCGAGCCGAGACATCTGGGCACGAATTTCCATGCTGATCCTGCGGAAATGGAAGCTGCGGTGGAGCGCCTGATCGCCATGCCGGACGCGGAAAAACGGAAGCTGGGACTCGCTGGCCGGGAGTGGTTTTTGGAAAACGACAACACGTTTTGCCATCGCCTTGCGGGGGCGGTCTCCTAGCGTTGTCGCCACAAAAAAAAGGGAGGCATTGCTGCCTCCCTTTTTGAAATGATCCGGTGCAGGCTTACGCCATCGTCGGTTTGGAAATTTGTGAGAGCTGGCGCATGAGGGAGCGGGTTTCGTCCTGCCATTGCTGGAGGGCTTCCTTGGAAAGCTGGACGCGGTCTGCGACGGCTTTTTCAAGCTCGCGGTAGTTTGCGGAAAGTTTCTCGGAAACCTGGGTCATCATCTCGGCGGTGCGCTGGCAATAGCCCGGGCTGGCCTGGATTTCAGTGATGGTTTTCTCTGCCTGGCGGCGGGCCTGACCCATTTCCGCGAGGAGGATCTTGCTGTCCGGAACGCGGCGGAGTCCCTCGACAAGGCCGAGCTTGGAGAGGGTCCAGATCGTCCATTTGGAAGGATCCCACTGCCATGGTTTCACGCCGTTGCGGTAGTCGTGCTGGAACTCGTGGTGGTAGTTGTGATAGCCCTCGCCAAAGGTGAGGATGGCCATGACCGCGCTGTCGCGGGCGGAGTGGCTGGTGGAATACGGCTGGGTGCCGACGGTGTGGCAGAGCGAGTTGATGAAGAAAGTAAGGTGCTGGGCGATCACGATGCGGGTGACACCTGCGATGAGGAAACCGCCGAGCGCGCCAACCATCGGATTAAGTCCCATGAAGGAGTTGTAAGCATAGCCAAGGACAGGAGGGATGATCAGTCCTACGACGAGGCCTATCCAATGGGTGTATTTGTGCTGCCAGACGACGAGCTTGTCCTTGCGGAGGTCGGCCACGTTGTCCATTGGCGGCTCGGGATCGAGCTTGAAGAGGAGCCAGCCGATGTGTGCCCAGAAGAAGCCTTTGGAGATATCGTACGGGTCGTCATCGTGATCGACGTGCTTGTGGTGGCGGCGGTGGTCCGAAGACCAGTTCAGGCAGGAGTTCTCAAACGCGCATGCGCCGAAGATGAGGGTGAAAAGTTTCACCGGTTTCTTCGCCTTGAACGAGATGTGGGAGAAAAGCCTGTGGTAGCCGACGGTGATGCTCATCATCGTGGCGCAGAGGTAGAAGAAAAACATCGAGAACTGGAACCAGTCGATGCCGTAATGGAAAAGGTAGATGGGTGCGCCGATGAGTGCAATCAATGCAGTGCCGATGAGGAAGCTGGAGGTAGTCCAGTTCACACGTTCGAATGGGATGCGGAACATAAGTTGGTGGGTTGCGGGGTTGTGGCTCCGGTGTCTTGGAAAGGACTGCGGAAATTTCCGGAGCGCCCCTTCCCATAGCCTGATTTGGTGTCACTTGCAAGACGTGTTTTTTTGGAAAACTGCGCAAATATTGCTACGGAAGCCCTAAATATTCGCACTGATACGCCAATCTCCCCAAGGCCGACAAAACAGCGAGATGCTACATGCGGGAAATCCGGTTGCAGAGCGGGCTAACTCCGCCATCTTCGCGGATATGGAAATTCAGTTGAGAAACGGTGGCAGCATTCCTGCGCTTGGATTGGGGACTTGGAAGGCGGAGAAGGGCGAAGTCGGCGAGGCGGTGCTGAGTGCGATCAAGATCGGCTACCGGCATTTCGATTGCGCACCCATCTATGGGAACGAGAAGGAAATCGGTGAGGCGTTTTCCAAGGCTTTCCGCGAGGGTCTGGTGAAGAGGGGGGATATCTGGATAACTTCGAAGCTCTGGAATGACAGTCACGCGCGGGAGCATGTTCTTCCGGCACTGCGGCAGACGCTTTCCGATCTGCAACTCGACTACCTGGATCTGTATCTGATCCACTGGCCGGTCGCACTTCAGCATGGGGTGGTGATGCCGGAGGATGGCGGGAATTTTCTGAAACCTGAGGAGGCTCCGCTGAATGGGACGTGGCAGGGGATGGAGGCGGTGCAGGCGGAGGGCTTGGCCAGGCACATCGGGGTTTCGAATTTCAGCCCGGCGCGTTTGGAAAAACTGGCCGAGAGCGCGAAGCATGCGCCGGAGGTGAACCAGGTGGAATGCCATCCGTTTCTTGCCCAGAAAGAGCTGCTTGAGGTCTGCAAGCGCCACGGTGTGGTGCTGACCGGCTATTGCCCTCTCGGCTCCGGGAAGGAAAAGGGCGGGGACGTTCCCGATATTTTCGGAAACGAAAAGATCCTGAAGATCGCCAAAGACCACGATGCCACCCCGGCGCAGATCGCGCTGGCATGGGCCGTGGACCGGGGTGCGGCAACCATCCCGAAATCCACGAACAAATCCCGCCAGAAGGAGAACCTGGCGGCTGCGGAAATTTCCCTCAGCGAAAGTGAGATTGCGGAGATTGATTCGCTGGATGCCGGCTACCGCTATATTGATGGAACGGTGTGGACTGGTGAAAAATCGCCTTACAACCTGGAGTGGCTGTGGGAAGGCGGGGAGCTTTCTTGAGCTGCTCCCGTCACGAATCCATTGGCGGAACCTTATTTTCCGGCATACCTTTACCGGTAATGAAAATTCCGCGCTTTATTTTGTTGGCAGGACTGGGGCTTTCCATGGCGGCAGCCGATGTGGAAACACGTCGCGCGGAGGCGTTGGGCAAGCCGATGAAGACTTTCCGGACTCTGGAAGGCCGCACATACCGGGATGTGGTCATCACAAAAATCAACGCCGGTGGTGTTTCATTCAAGCACGAGGATGGGACGGCGAGGCTGCGTTTCGATGAGCTGAGTCCCGGGCAGAGGAAATATTTCGGAATAGAAGGGGAAACGGCGGCGGAGGTTTACCGGACGGAGGCGGAGCGGCGTGCTGCTTACGAAAAACTTGTGGAAAAACGGGAGGAAGAAAGGCGTGTCCTCGCAGAAAAGGAAGCTGCGGAGCGGGAGGAAGCATGGCAGTTGGCGATGGAATCCGCCGCTGCCGAGCGCGCCAAAGCCGCCGCAGAACCCGCCGTGACAATTCCACCCCGCCCCACGATACAGCGGGTCGATACCCGAGTCCGCAGGAGTCGCAGCTATGGATCGTCCTACGGAGGATATGGTTACGGCTATCCAGTCCACTACAGTTACGGCCCGTCCTTCCGTTACAGCGGGAATTTCTGCAGGCCGGTTTATCGCACCGGACTCAGTTTTTCAGTGAAGTAAAATCTCCGGCGTGAGCTGCGCAAAAAGCGCGGAACCGAATACGGCAGGAAAGAAACCAAAATCGCCCTTGAGGCAACGGGCCTCCACGGCGATCTGCGGGAACGACATTACCTCGTGTTTTTTCCGGAATGTCTCATCCCCACCGTGCTGGTGGTTTCAATCATGCGCGGCCGGGTGAAAGTGTTGGAGTTTACCGTGTTTTGGGTGGACGAGGTGAGGCAGCCGTTCCAAAAAACGGGAGGTTCCCACAAATCTCATGTTCATGGGATCCCCCGGTGAGAACCTAGATCGCGCAATAGCGGATCTCGGAGGGCTCCGCCAGATCATCCGTTGGAGCCACCCGGTCTGGCGATCAGTAGCAGGAAGAATATCCGCCGCCGTAGCCACCATAACCACCCCGGCCACCTCCGTAATACCCGCGGCTTCCGCCGTAGTAATTGCTCTGGTAGCTGGAATAGCGGTTCGAACGGTAGCCGTTGTTGTAGCTGTTATACCTATTGTTGCTCCGGCTGTTTGAAATCGCGTATCCGGCGACTCCTGCTGCGGCGACCCCCAGGAGAGCCACGCCGGGATCGACGCTTTGCCTCGGGCTTCCGTAGGCATCGTAGGTGGTCGTACAGCTCGCGCTGAGACCGAGGAAAGCAAGCAAGGCGGCGAGACGGAATTTTTTCATGGTTGCCAATAGACGGTGCCACCGTGGAAATTATTCATAAAAAATGGGATGGCGGATTTTTATTCAGGTCTGGTCTGCGGTTCACTACGGGGCGACTGCAGCACCGGCGATCCCTTCGTCCCCAGCGCCATGTCGGAAAGACCAGCCGACCGCCTTGCCCGTCACCCGCTAACGGAAAGAGGGCGAAGCATCGCTGCCCCGCCCTCCGGTTCGTTGTTAAAGAGTGCAATCCGGAAATTCTTTCCGCCGTGAAGCGGAACCGGCAGACGCGCTTTGGTTTCTGCCGGTGCCACCTCATTGGGAGATCATTTCAAGAGCCACTCGTCCATTTTTACAGGCGGAACTGCCACAACCCCTCCGATTCACGGTCGCGCCATGCGGGGCGGCGTGCGATGGGATCCTGTAATGTTCTCGCCGTCTTGCGGCCCCCGGCGAAGAGAAACGAATCGCAATCGATCACCACCACATCGAGACCCATGTAATAGGTATCGTTGAGGGTGGTGACGGACTCCGCTCCGAATACTCCGGCGAGGTGTTGCGTCAGCAGAAGGGCTTCCTTCCTGCCGAGGAAAAGGAAAGCGGGCGTCTCCCCGTGATCGCTCTTGGAGCGGATCAGTTCGGAAACGGCCACGCCATCCCAAGTGTCTGACATCGTCAGATCCGGTGTGACCATCGCCACATCGGGCAATGGTGTATGGTGGTGTTTGATGTTCATAATCAGGGTGAGTAATACTCAGGTCACGTTAAGCATCCTTTGTGCCACCGGAAAGATGACCCGCAGGGTGCCAAACGGATGGCGGCTACGGGAAACCGGCTTTGTATATTTCCACCGGTCGTCCGGAGAAAATCCACGTGGCCCGTCCCCCGGAGCCACCCGCAGCAATGGCTCGCAACGAACCGTTTGCAAGTGCTGTCCGATATCAAATTTGTCACAATTCGCGGAAATTCGTGTCCATTCGCGGTTGAATCCCCAACTCCGCCCCGCCACACGATTTCCGCATTCCCGCCTTGCCATCCACGGGAAAAGCCTCCATAGCCCCGCCCCCAAAGCTATCCAGCACCGAAATTTTATGTCACTCAAGATCCGCAACCTCGCCATCATCGCCCACGTTGACCATGGGAAAACCACCCTCGTTGACCAGCTCCTCCAAGCCGGCGGCACCTACCGCGATAACCAGGCAACCCAGGAGCGCGCCATGGACTCCATGGATCTTGAAAAGGAAAAAGGCATCACCATCAAGGCCAAGAACACCGCCATTCTCTACGATGGCTACACCATCAACATCGTCGATACACCGGGTCACGCCGACTTCGGCGCCGAAGTTGAGCGCGTTATGAAAATGGTCGATGGCGTCCTTCTTGTAGTAGATGCAGCAGGTGGCCCGCAAGCCCAGACCCGTTTTGTCCTCCGCAAAGCCCTCCAGGAGGGTCTCAAGCCAATCGTCGTCGTCAACAAGATCGACCGTCCGCTTTCCAACCCCATGAAAGTCCACGACCAGGTCCTGGAACTCTTCCTCGATCTCGATGCCACCGAAGAGCAGTTCGAAGCCCCCTTCTCCTACGGATCCGCACGCGACGGCTACTTCATGGACCATCCCGATGACGAGCGCGTGGACTGCATCCCGCTCATCAGGAAAATCATCGAATTCATCCCAGAGCCGGCAGCAGACCCGGAGGCACCTTTCCACATGCTCGTTTCCAACATCGAGTGGGACTCCTTCGTAGGCCGTGTGGCTGTCGGAAAAGTCCTCGGCGGCGCTGTCAAAAAAGGCGATACCATCTGGCTCCATCGTAAAAACGGCACCAAGCAGCAGTCCAAGGTCATGAAGACCTTCACCTACTCCGGCCTCGCCACAGAGGACTCCGAAGGCTGCGGCGCAGGCGGCATCGTCGGCATCGCAGCAGGCATCGAGGACATCGATATCGGTGAAACCCTCGCCGCCACCAAAGAGCAGGAGCCGCTTCCATTCGTGGAAATCGATCCACCCACCGTCTCCATGGAGTTCTCCATCAACGACGGCCCTCTCGCAGGAAAAGAAGGCAAGCACGTCACCTCCCGCGCCATCCGCGAGCGCCTGATGCACGAGCTCAAAACCAACGTCTCCCTCCAGGTAGAGGACACCGAACAAGCCGGCGTATTCAACGTCTCCGCCCGTGGAGCCATGCAGATCGCCGTCCTCGTCGAGCAAATGCGCCGCGAAGGATTCGAGGTCTGCGTCTCCCGCCCGACTGTAATCTACCGCCGCGACGAAAACGGAAAACTCCTCGAACCATTCGAGACCCTCTACATCGAGTCCCCCGGCGATTACACACAAGGAATCCTCAAATCCCTCATCAACCGCAAAGGCATGATGGAAAACATGGAGACCGAGCCATCCGGCGAGACCCTCATCACCGCCCTCATCCCCACCCGCGGCCTCATCGGCTTCGAAACGGAAATCGTCAACCTCACCTCCGGCCACGGCATCATGTCCCACCTCTTCCGTGAGTATGGCCCGCACGCCGGCGAGATCGTCACCAGAACTACCGGAACCCTGGTATCCATGGATTCCGGAGTCGCCACCACCTACTCCCTCCAAGCCCTCGAAGACCGCGGCATCCTCTTCGTAGGTGCCAACGACGCCATCTACGGCGGAATGCTCGTCGGGGAAAATCCACGTGTAGGCGATATGCCGGTCAACCCCGTAAAAGAGAAGCACCTCGATAACATGCGCTCCTCCGGAAAGGACAAGACCTCGAAACTTTCCCCGCCACTCCGTTTCTCCCTCGAGCGCGCCATCGAATACATCGATGCCGACGAACTCGTGGAAGCAACCCCGCAAAACATCCGCCTCCGCAAACGCATCCTCGACGCCAACGCCCGCAAACGCGCAGCAAAATCCGTCTCCGGTGAAGACCGCAGCAACCGCGGGAAGTGAAACTTTAAATTCTAAACTTTAAACTCCAAGGAAGAGTCCTCAATACGGAGCGCCGCCTTCAGGCGGCGTTTCTTGTTTGGAACGCGGATCTTCAGTCCGCCCCATTAGCAAAGTCTTTAACTTCTCACTGATCACTTCTCACTCGGCACTTCTCCATGTCCCCGCATCTCATCCGCATCTCCGAAGTCTTCTCCGGTTTCATCCCGGAGATCCTGGAGATCCTCGGAGCGGAAAAGACCCGGAAACTCGGCTCCGAATACTACTTTTTCCAAACCGAAACCCCGGAGAAAATAACAGACTCCCCGGCCGCCCGTTTCATCCGCTGGCACGTTCCCGCCCGCCACTCCTGGCCGTGCAACCCGGAAAAAATGGAAGGCTTCGTTGAAAAAGCCGCCCAATCCCTCTACTACAAATTCGAGAGCTACAACCCGCAGACCCTCCTTGTAGGCCGTCTCGATCCCGGCTCCCCGAAGCAGTATTACAAAGCCCTGGCCTCAAACTTCCGGGGCCGCGCCCTCCAGGTCTTCGAACTCCCGGAAGGCTCCCCGAAAACCGCCGGGGAACAAAGCCCCTCCAAGGAAACCCTCTTCTGCCTCATCGGCAAAGAAGGCATCTACTCCGGCATGTCCACACCGCTCGAAGCCGGCGGCCTCCACCCCGGCGGCACCAAATTCATCTCCCAGAACGCCAACGACACCGTCAGCCGCGCCGGAGCGAAAATCGCCGAGGGACTTCATTTCCTCTCCATGCACCGCCCCCTCCCGCCGGAAGGCTCCCACTGGCTGGAGCTGGGAGCCAGCCCCGGCGGCATGACCTCCGAGCTCCTCAAACGCGGCTACGAAGTCTCCGCCATTGACCGCGCCCCGCTCGATCCCCGCCTCACGAGAAACAAGAACCTCACCTTCCTCAAGGAAGACGTCGCGGAATTCGTCCCCCCGCGCGGCATCCGCTACGATGCCATCCTCTCGGACATGAACGGCCCGCCACGCAACGCAATCGAGAACCTGACCCGCTTCAAAGATTTCCTAAACCCCGGTGCCCTGGCCGTCTTCACCCTGAAAACCACAGGCGCCGAAACCATAGCCGGAATCGAGACTCTCGAAAAAGAAGTCCTGGCCATCGCGAAAACCAACGGCCTCTCCCTCATCGCCCGCACCCACCTGACCTACAACCGCCAGGAGTTCACGCTGTTTTTCGAGAAGAGCGACTGAAGAATAGCGGCAATAAGTAATACAGCGTGCTCTGCCCGAAGGGGTGTGAGCCGTGAGGCGGAGAGCATCAAATTCTGCGAAACGCACTGAATAATCGGTGGCTGGAGGAACAAGGGGTTCCTGACATGGAAGCCATCGGGAAAGTTCTTCACTACCCCGGCCAAGCCCGGGGAGTCTGATTGGAACCGCCGTGTAGGCCCGCCCGCCAGAGGGAGCCAAACGCACGGTGATGTGGGACCGGGGAGCTAATCACTCCCCAGAACCCGATTCGGCCTCTTTGTTTTGAGTATCCGATGGCACACGGAATAGACGGGTTTTGTCAGGATCGAGTGGATCCATTACCAGCTTGCCACCAGGAATTTCACGCATGTCCACGACCCTGTTCGTAAACGGATTAAAGTAAAATCCCGGCCTATTTGGTACGGGCTTTGCCGTCGGATAATGATCAGCAGATGATTCCGAGGTAGCGGATTGCCCAGCGCCGCCTGGTTCGGCTTGAGTCTCTTGTACCCACTCCTGCATGCCCCGGGCCGCATCTGGCTTACGCCACGTCACCAAGTGCTCCGCCTCGTGTCTAAATTCCTCATTATCGACCTTGAATGTCACCACCACTTTCCACTTCCCTATCGAAAAATCAGGATGTGCCTCTCCGTAGCTGATTCGAAGAAACTGGAAGAGGAATCCTGGCCTGATCGGTGGGTGTTCGCCAACGACCTTCAACTCGTAGGTCTTGCCGTCCGGAGCGACCGTCGAGGCACTGACGATCTCGGCATGCTTGAACTCTCCCCTTAAACTGAAGTTCAGCGATCCCTCGATCTCCGCCATCATTCCGAACTTTATCTCATCATCTTCCACCAGAATTCTAGACCTGTTACCAGCTCCGCTGATTACTAGGTGCAATGGTGTATCATCCTCCGCACCGAGGATGCTGGCGGACGCACACAGAGCCACGGCTGCGAGTAAACTTGGGGAATGTTTTTGCATCGAAGTTTTAGTCGAACAGCGTTATTAGTCACACCGAGCACTGGTATTCGGGTGGGTGTTTTCCTCTGGCAAGGTGGTGAAAGGAGGGGGTGGTGTCAATCCATGTTTGGGTTTGCGGGGTTGTCGTCGGAAAAATGGAAAACGAGTTATGCCTAGGAGCTGGTGGTAATGCTACGGCAATATTCCTAGGGCTTTCGTTTCACTTCGCCCTACGCTGGGATGGGTCAGACCTTTGGTCTTGAAGATCGGATAGGATGCGTCTTGGTGAAACGACGTCTTGATTACCGAAGCTGGAGTCTTGCTTTTTCCAGCTGCGAATGCCAACCTACTCGGGATGAAAGTTCAAACCGCGTTTCAGCGGGGAGTCGATCCCTTGCTTCAGCTTATCCTCCCAGGTAAGGTGGACGAGGTTCTTTCCATCAAGCCGGATCCGTCCCTTCTGCACCGGATTGAAGAACTGGCTTCGAAAAACACCGAGGGCGAGCTTTCGGATGAGGAGCGTGAAGAATACGCAGGATATGTCCGTGCGAACAAGTTCGTGGCTGTTCTGCGGAGGGAAGCTATGAAATTCAAATCCCATAGCGCTGCATGAATCCAAAGGTGCGGACACTGGTTCGCGCCCGCTCGGGAAACCGGTGTGAGTATTGCCAGCTTCATCAGGACGATTCGCCTTTAGCCACACTCCACATCGAACACATACGCCCCAGTAAGCACGGCGGCAGCGATGAGGAATCAAACCTTTGTCTGGCATGCATTGACTGCAATCTTCACAAGGGCAGCAATCAGACCGGAATCGACCCTGAAACGGATATCATCACAGAACTTTTCCATCCCCGCCTCCAGAAGTGGAATGATCATTTCCAATGGAACGGTTTGAATATCGTGGGACGCACTGATACGGGAAGAACTACGGTCCGCGTTCTTTGCATGAATGGCGAAGAACGTGTCGAACTCCGGATCGCCTGCTTTTGATGGCCTATGGTTGGTGGCTCCAGTTCCAAGTAGTTGAGAGAAATCCTGCCCCCCTTTGCACAAATAACCACAGCGGTTGATAAGCTGCGTTTCCCTGCCATGGTAGCCGGAGCGGAATTTCCGCCAAGTCCCGGAGCACGAAGTGGCGGGACATGGAATTTATTTATGGATCATCAGAACATCGACCAACTCATCGCAAACGTCAGGACAAACCCGGAGGACGACACCCTGCTCGCGCAGTCCGCAGTGAAGCTCGCCGCAGGGCTGCTGGAAGCCAGCCGGGAGACCGAAACATGGTCGGAGAAACGGCAGGGAAACCAGCTTGCGAGGATGATGGAAGATGCTTCCGGAAAGGCTTTCACCATCGCCATGGCGGATCAGGTTTTTCGCCCGCCTTCCGCCGAGCGGTCCGCCTCCCAGTTCCGCCATCTGGTGGATTCCTACGGGGTGCCGGATTATCTGGGCTTGCCTGAACGCGCGGCGATGGCAGCGGGATCCGTGGCTTCCGGCATTTTCCCGGGGATGGTGATGCCTGCGATTACTTCCGCGATGCGTCGGGAAAGCTCCTCGGTGATCCTGCCTGCCGAAGATGAAAAACTCAAACCGCTCCTGCGGAAACGAAAGGCACAGGGCGTCCACATGAACCTCAACCAACTCGGCGAGGCCATCCTCGGCGAGGGCGAGGCGGAGAAGCGCATCCAACTGGTGCTCGACCGCATCGCCGATCCGGAATGCACGTATTTCTCGGTGAAAATCTCGGCCATCTTCAGCCAGATCCACCTTGTCGCCTACGAGGAGAGCCTCGCGGAAATCAAGATCCGCCTGCGCAGGCTTTACCGCGCTGCGATGGAGAATCCGGTGAACGGGAAGCCGAAATTCGTCAACCTGGACATGGAGGAATACCGGGATCTGCGGCTCACCTGCGATGTCTTCCGCCAAGTGCTGGACGAGCCGGAATTTTCCGGACTGGAGGCGGGGATCGTGCTCCAGGCATATCTGCCGGACTCATGGATTTTCCAAAAGAAACTCAACGAATGGGCGATAGCCCGCAAAGCCAAGGGCGGGGCGGGAATCAAGATCCGCATCGTCAAAGGCGCGAACCTCGCGATGGAATCCGTGGATGCCGAACTGCACGATTGGGAGGCCGCGCCCTACGGCTCCAAGGAAGAGGTGGATGCGAATTTCAAGCGCATGCTGCACGAAGGTTGCAAGCCGGAGAACGCCGCCGCCGTCCGCCTCGGCATCGCCAGCCACAATCTCTTCGATGTGGCCTACGCTCTCCTGCTGCGCGAGCGTGAGGGAGTCGTGGACAGGATGGATTTCGAAATGCTCGAAGGCATGGCAAACCACCAGCTCCGCGTCGTAAAAGACGTGGCGGGCGGGATGGTTTCC
Source organism: uncultured Verrucomicrobiae bacterium (assembly GCA_963793435.1). Taxonomy (GTDB): domain Bacteria; phylum Verrucomicrobiota; class Verrucomicrobiia; order Verrucomicrobiales; family Akkermansiaceae; genus Luteolibacter. Next base: position 374,361 of record CAWCAA010000002.1, read on the forward strand.
TACGCACCCATAGTTCTGCGGGATGATTTCCACAGTGCCATCGCATACCTGGTGCGCCGCCTGGACGAGAATACCCACGAGGAAAATTTCCTCCACGATATTTTCACCATCAGGGAAGGAAACGCCGTCTGGGAGAAACAGAAGCAGCGCTTTCTCGCGGCATGTGCGCGGAAGGATTCCATCGCCGCAGAACCGGCAAGAACGCAGGACAGGGCGAAGGAACCCCACACCGCAGTCACGCCGGAAGCCCCGTTCCACAACGCTCCGGATACCGATTGGTCCCTGCCCGCGAACACTGCATGGATCAGGGAAAAGGTCGATGCCCTGCACGAATCCACCATAGCTCCTATCCCTCTGGTCATCGCCGGTCACGAGGAGGAAGGAAAAACCAACGATACTGCGGAAGACCCCTCGGATCCCGGAAAAACTTCCTACAGCCACGCGATGGCGGGTGCCGAACAGATCGAACGGGCGCTGGTTTGCGCGGTGGATTCCCGCCCCGCATGGGTGGAGATGGGTTTTGAAAAACGTGCGGAGATCCTGCGCAACGTCGCGGTGGAAATTTCCAAAACGCGCGGCGAAGCCATCGCCACCATGGTGATGGACGCAGGCAAGAGCGTGATGGAAGGCGATGCGGAAATTTCCGAAGCCATCGACTTCGCGAACTACTACGCCCGTAGTATTGACGCCGACGGAGCCTCCCAGGAGCCATTCGGAACCGTCCTCGTCACCCCGCCATGGAATTTTCCTTACGCCATCCCCTGCGGCAGCGTGCTCGCCGCCCTTGTCGCCGGAAACACCGTCATCCTCAAGCCTGCGCCGGAAACGGTGCTCACCGGCTGGACAATGGCGCAGGCACTGTGGGCGGGAGGCGTGCCGAAAGACGTGCTCCAGTTCCTCCCCTGCCCGGACGATGATCTCGGCAAATCCCTGGTCACCGACGAACGCATCGGGCCGTAGTTTTGACCGGTGGATTCGAGACCGCCCGCATGTTCCTCGATTGGAAACCGGAGCTGCACCTTTTCGCGGAAACCAGCGGCAAGAACGCCCTGATCATCACCGCTGCGGCGGATCCCGATCAGGCGGTGAAAGACCTGGTGAAAAGTGCCTTCGGCCATTCCGGGCAGAAATGTTCCGCCGCCTCGCTGGCAATTATCGAGGCGGAGATTTACGATAATCCCGGTTTCATCCGCCAGTTGAAAGACGCCGCCGCCTCGCTGGAAGTGGGGCCTTCGTGGAAATTCCAATCCTTCTCCACACCCGTTGTCCGTCCTCCGGGAAAAGAGCTGGAGCGCGGACTCACAACGCTCGACGAGGGCGAGGAATGGTTGCTCAAACCGGAGATGGTGGACGGGAATCCCTGCCTGTGGTCGCCGGGAATCAAGATCGGAATCAAAACCGGAAGCTGGTTCCACCAGACCGAATGTTTCGGCCCCGTGCTCGGAATTATGCGCGCGGAAAACCTGGATGAAGCCATACGCATCCAGAACGATTCCGAATACGGCCTGACCGGAGGAATCCATTCCCTGGACGATAGGGAAACCGAACTCTGGAAAGACAAGGTCCAGGTCGGCAACGCATACATCAACCGCCCAATCACCGGTGCCATCGTCCAGCGCCAGCCCTTTGGCGGATGGAAACGCTCCTGCTTCGGCCCCGGTGCCAAGGCGGGTGGCCCGAACTATGTCGCCCAGTTCGGCTACTGGAAAAACGAGAAACTTCCGCAGAAAACAGCGCCATCCAATCTCCCCGTTTTGGAAAAACTCAAAGCCGCGCTTCCTTCCGAAGCGGATGCGCTGGAAGCCATCGCAGGTAGCGATGCCTACTGGGAAAAGCATGAGTTTGGAATCGATCACGATCCCTCCGGATTGAAATGTGAGGCAAATATTTTCCGCTACCGGAGATTCAAAAGTTCCATGATACGCATCTCCAACGAGCAGAGCGATCTCGATGCCGCCCGGCTCATCCTCGCTGCGGGAAGGGTAGGGATTCCTGCGGAATTTTCCTGCGAGACGGACAGGGAATGGATGCGCGGCCTGGGGCTGGATTTAAAAGTCGAATCCGAAGGGGAGCTTTTGAAACGTTTTCCAAAAGATACGAAAACCGCCATCGTCATGCGCGCCCCCGGTGCATCACCGGCACTCAGGGACGCGGCGAACGTAGCCGGGAAACGCCTCGCGGACGGCCCGGTCGTCTGGAACGCCCGCCTTGAAATGCCGCCATGGCTGCGTGAGCAATCGATCAGCGAAACCCTACATCGCTATGGGAATATTGTGGTGAGACCCGGGGCGCAATAGGCAGTGCCGCAGGTATTGCATAGGGCGATGCGCTACGCAGATGGGGTGAAATTTCGCTAATGCGAAAGGGGCAGCCAAACCCGTTGCTCCGCAGGGGTTCTCATCCCTCCCTTGCCGGAATGATCTTCCGCGCGGGAATACAAGAAAAGCCCGCTGAATGGGCGGGCCTTGAATGGCGGAACGGGAGGGATTGACTACGCTACGCTCCGTCTCTGCGGGATGCGCTACGCGGACGGGATGATTATTTCGCTAATGCGAAAGGAGCAGTCAAACCCGTTGCTTCGCAAAGGGATTTGCTCCCCTCCTTAAAACGCCATCACCCCAACCCGGAAATACCGGGCTGGGGTGATGGCGGAACGGGAGGGATTCGAACCCTCGGTAGAGTTACCCCTACGCACCCTTAGCAAGGGTGTGCTTTAGACCACTCAGCCACCGTTCCGTGATTTTGTTTTGGTCGGGGGAATTTGGAACATGGCGGCGGGGTTTCGTCAAGATTGGCGTGCGCTTTCTGGGAGGTTTTTTTCGTAGGCGGAAAATCTCAGTTTTCCGGCATGGGGAGCAGCTCGATGTCCCCGGTGGCGATGGCGTGGGCGCGGGAGGCGGATGAATCGGGAAACCATGTGCCTATCTTTTCATTCATTTTCAAGTGGAGGCGGGTTTCCGGGGATGGTTTATCGCTGGGAATCGGGACGGCGGTCTCCCCGGTGTAGAGGGCGGTGGCGGAGAGGCGGACGCCATCTATCTCCCCGGCGAAGAGGGAGGAGGCTTTTTCGTCTTTCATGACATCGCCACCGATGATGAGGGGGAGCTTGTTTCTCTTCCTTTTCCCCGGGGCTTCGGCGCGGGCGATGAGGGTGGCGTCCAGGTAGAGGCGGAGTTCGGTGCCGTCGCAGACTCCGGCGAGGTGGTGCCAGGTATCGGTTTTAAGGACGGGGGAATCGGCTTTGGCCGAGACATATCCATCGCCTAGGAAAACGGAAAATTCAGGCACGCCGTTGTTGATGAAGATGCCGTATTCGGATTGCTCGGTTTTGGTTACGAGGCCGGTGCGCTCGGCGAAGGCGCGGGCTTTGAAGCTGCACTCCAGGGTGAAAATTTCGCCCAGTTCCACTCGATCCGAAGGGATGGAGAGCCAGCTTTTTTTTCCATCAAAGTTTGCTGCCTGGTTTTTTCCAATGTCGCTGGGGCCGTCCGGAAATGTCATTGGGACGGCAATGCGTTTTTCCGGGATGGTGTAGCGGAAACCCTCGGCGAGGTAGTCAGTTCTGAGTGTCAGGAAGGGTTGTTGGAAATTTCCATCGAGGGAGTTTCTCGGGCGGCGGGCGGTGAATTTTACCTCCTTGCTTTCGCCGGGAAGGAGCTTGAGGTGGAAGTGGTCGGGAGAGAATTTCCAGCGGCTGTCTGCGGACTCGCCCTGGAGGGTCATTTCCACCGGGCGGGAAACGGGATTGGAAACGGTTATGGCGATTTCCCGGGGCGCGGTGGTGCTGGCTTCGAGATCGAGGACGGTGGAGATGTTCAGCGGAAGGGCGGCGAGCTTGTTTGCCTCAGCGACTAGATCCCCGCTAATTTCCCGCACATCCATCACCTGGCCTACGGGGACGGCGGCGAGCGCGATGCGGTCTTTGCGGACGTTCACGACATCGTAGTGGTGTAGGTAGCCGACTGCCGGGACGGTGCCCGGCTGGTGCCCGCCTGTGGTGGCGAGGGTGATGTATTCGATGCCGTCCGTAGGGCCGTCATAACGCATGTGATGGATGTGACCGGCGAAAACGGCGGAGACGTTTCCTGCTTGTTTCAGTCTCTCATGGACGCGATCCCAGTCATCACCGTAATTGTTTTTCAGCCAGCGGGGGTGGTGGAGGAAAAGGAAAACGTGCTCGGCGTCTTTTGCTTTCACGAGCGTTTCCTCCATCCATGCAAACTGTTCCGGACTCATTTTTTGCGCTTCCGGGGTGTTGAAATTCTGCGCACCGGTTTCAGGGTTTCCCTCGTCCGAGTAGAGAACGATGAACCAGGAGTTCTTGTGCTCAAAAGCATACCAGAGTGGCCCGAAGTGCATCTCGTAGGCTTTTTCGTGACCGCCTGGAGGCTGGGCCACGCCTTTGGGGCCGCGCCAATAGACATCGTGGTTGCCGGCGACGGGGAACCATGGGCAGCGAAGCTCGTTCATGATCCCTTTATATTCCGCTGCCTGCTTGAGCCACGGCTCCTCTTCGCCGTAGCCTTGGACGAGATCGCCGACGGTCATGACGAGATCCGGCTCCAGGAGATTTACATCGCGGACTGCGTTTGCCAAAATGCCGACTCCGTCGTCCGGGCCACCGGTACGGTCGCCGAAGACGACGAAGCTGAACGCGTCTTTCTCCTTTGGCAATACGAGGGAAGCGGCACCTTCACGGGATGTGTCGAAACGCTCAACGGAGGTGGCTTCGGTTTCGTGCTTCTCCCCGTAATGGTGATGGTGGTGCTGGTGGCCGATGTTGGGATTGATCTCCGGCTCGGCGAGGGCGGTGGTGAGAAATGGGAGGAGGGGGAAGATGCCCGTAAATTTCATTTCTGAGAACTATACGGAGGATGGCGAGGGGAGAAGGACTTTCGGTGGGGTCTCAATGGTTAGGAACGGCGCAACCTCGGGAGTGAAACCCATCCTGCGCCAATGCAGCCGGCTCGCAGCGGGCTGCATTGCCAAAAGCGGCAGCAGGCTGCCGACAGTCACCGGTCTTCGACTTCCTTCTGGCATCCGGAAAATGACCAAAGTTATTCCTGCGCCGTTCCTTAGCGAAGGTAGCGCTTTACCGTGAATCCCGAATGTTCTTCGACGGTTTCTACGTTTGGGAAATCCTCTTCGAAATTGGTTAGATAGGTGTCGCCTTCGTGGGTTTCCTTTACGTGGCTGACCAACCATTCGTCGATGCGGTCGGCCAGGGCTTTGTAAATTTCCGCTCCGCCTATGACGTGTATGGTCTCGGTGGAGGCGGGGATTTCATCGGGGCTGTGGATGGTTTCCACTCCTTCGTGGCTCCAGGTTTTGTCGCGGGTGAGGACGATGTTTCTTCGCTTCGGGAGGGGGCGGCCTATGGATTCGAAGGTTTTCCTGCCCATGAGGATGGGGTGGCCGAGGGTGGTTTTTTTGAAGAAGGCGAGGTCTTCGGGGAGGTGCCATGGGAGGCTGCCATCGCGCCCGATGAGGCGGTTTGGATCCATGGCTACTACGGCTGTTAGATGGGGCATTGGCTTGGGTTGTGACACGCCGCCTGAAGGCAGCGCTCCTTACACGGCGATGGGGGCTTTGATGGTGGGGTGGGGATCGTAGCCTTCCAGGGAAATGTCGTCGATGCGGAAGCCGTCCACCTGTTTTATGGCGGGATTTAAGACGAGCTTGGGGAGCGGTCTGGGATCGCGGGAGAGCTGGAGTTTTGCTTGGTCGAAATGGTTTTGGTAGAGGTGGAGATCGCCGAAGGTATGAACGAAATCGCGGACTTCGTATCCGCAGACCTGCGCGACGATGTGGGTGAGCAGGGCGTAGGATGCGATGTTGAAAGGGACTCCGAGGAAGAGATCCGCGCTGCGTTGGTAGAGCTGGCAGGAGAGGCCGGGCTTTCCATTTGCTACAGGCTCGTGGACGTAGAATTGGAACAAGAGGTGGCAGGGCGGGAGGGCCATGTTTGGGACGTCGGCCACGTTCCATGCGGAGACGATGTGGCGGCGGGATTGCGGGTTGTTTTTCAGGCCGTCGATGAGTTGGGCGATCTGGTCGATGACCTTGCCATCGTCCGTTTCCCAAGCGCGCCATTGCTTTCCGTAAACGGGCCGAGTTCGCCGTCTTCGTCCGCCCATTCGTCCCAGATGGTGACTTTGTTTTTCTTGAGATAGGCGATGTTGGTCTCGCCTTTGAGGAACCAGAGGAGCTCGTGGATGATGGAGCGGAGGTGGAGTTTTTTCGTGGTGAGGCAGGGGAAACCCTTACGCAGATCGAAGCGTGCTTGTCTGCCGAAGACGGAGAGTGTGCCGGTGCCGGTGCGATCCCCGCGCGACTCCCCGTTTTCGAGAACGTCTCTGAGGAGGTCGTGGTAGGCTTGCATGCGGGAAACTTTAAATTTTAAACTTTAAACCTCAAGGAAGATGCTCGGTGCTGCGCGTTCTTCTCTCGAAAAGCTGGGTTTCTCGGTAGCCGGCGGCTTTGGCCAGGTCGCGGGCTTTTGGGAAATCGCGGGCGACTTCCGAGGGAGCGTGGGCGTCTGAGGAAATGACCAACCCGATTCCTGCGCAGGCGGCTAGCTCTAGGAAACGCGGGGCGGGGTAAGCTTCTGCACAGGGTTTGTGGAGGCCGGCGGTGTTCAGCTCGATGACGGAGCCGTTGGCGGCGATTGCTTCAATGACGGGATCGTAAAAGCGGTCGAGATCGCCTTCCGGGGTGTAGGAGAATTTTTTCACTAGATCCGGGTGGCCGAGGATGTCGAAGAGTCCGCTTTCGGCCATATCGGCATAGGTTTTCCAATACTGGCTCCAGACGGCATCGACATCGGTTTCCGCCCATTTCCCCAGCCATTTTGGGTTATCGAAATCCCAGTCGCCCAGGTAATGGACGGAGCCGATGAGGTAATCCCAATCGTATTTCCCGGCCAGTTCTTCGATGAACGGTTCGCAGCCTTTGATCCAATCGCATTCCATTCCGGCGCGGATTTTTATGCGGTCTCCGGCGGCTTGTTTTGCACGGGCTATCCAGTCGAAATACTCGGGAAGATCGCTCTCCAACATGCGCCAGTCATCGAATGGCTCGGGGCGGCACGGGGCGTGGTCGGAGATGCCGTATTCGTCCAGGCCAGCGGCGACGGCTGCCTCCACGTATTCCTCCGGCGTGCCGGTGGCGTGTTTGCAGAGGGGTGTGTGGGTGTGGTAGTCGGCGGGCATCTGCGGGAGTTTAGCTGGGATTCCTGCCATGGCAATTTCCTTGAGAAAACGGGGCGGGATGGTAGTTTTCCCAAATGAGTGAAACCACAATCCTGGAGCTGGATGAGGAATCCGCAGCACGTCTTGAGCGGTTGGCGGAAACATGGCACGTGGCTCCGGCCGAGGTGGTGAGCCGGAGTCTGGCTCACGCCGAGCGCTCTTCCACTCCCGAAAAAAAAGATCCGCTGGCGATGCTTAAAGCTTTGCATGAACGCGGGGGCGGGATGGATCCCGAAAAGGCGGAAGCATATTTGAAAGAGGTATATGAAGACCGTAAAATATGGCGGGGCAAATGATCTGTCTTGATACGAATTACCTGATCCGGGATGTTGAAGACGGCTCCCCGGAGTCAATGGAACTGGTCAAGTGGATAAAAAACGGAAACGAACTCATCACCCCGATGCCCGCATGGTACGAGTTTCTCTGCGGGCCGGTGACGAAAGATCAGATTTCCACAATGGAGGCCTTTCTATTCCGTGTCGTCCCCTTCTCTGATCCCGAGGCAATAACAGCGCCACGGCTTTTCAATCTCACGAACCGGAAACGCTCCCTGAGATTCGATTCCATGATCGCCGCCACCGCAATCGAGGCGGGAGCCAGCCTGGCGACGAACAATCTCGGCGATTTTGAACTCTTCGTGCCGCATGGTTTGGAGCTGGCTTGAAAGATTCCGCAAGTTTCCTAACGTCCTCTTCTCATGTTGAAAAAATCAATCGCCTCCTCCCTGCTTTTCGCGGGTTTCGTTTCCGCCCAGGCAACTTCTCCAAAACTCTCCCTTCCGGAAATGCCGGAGCCTTCCTTCGGGGCAGATTCGAAAGGGCAGACAAGGGTTCCTAAGGGGAAAGTGATCGATTTCGTTTTTGAAAATTCCGAAGTGTTCCCCGGAACCAAGCGTAGGGTTCATCTGTATATTCCCGCGAACCATGATGCGAAAAAGGAGACTGCGGTGATGGTTTTCCAGGACGGCCACACCTACGTGAATCCCAAGGGGGAGTTTCGCGTGACCACGGTTTTCGATAACCTGATCGCGGCGGGGGACATGCCTCCGGTGATTGGGGTTTTCATCGATCCGGGGCACAAGGGCGATTCGAAACCGCAAAGCCCGTGGAAGAACAACAACCGCAGTTTCGAATACGATACGCTCTCCGCTGATTACGCGACTTTCCTCATCGATGAAATTCTCCCCCTCGTCGGCAAGGACTACAATCTCACGAAAGACCCGGAAATGCGGGCGATTTGTGGCACCAGCTCGGGCGGGATCTGCGCGTGGACGGTGGCGTGGGAGCGTCCGGATGCTTTCCGGAAAGTGGCTTCATCCATCGGTTCTTTCACGAACATCCGTGGCGGCGATGCCTACCCGGGGATGATACGCAAAACCGAGAAGAAGCCGATCCGTGGGTTTTTCCAGGAGGGAATCAACGACCTGGACAACCAGCACGGCAACTGGCCGCTGGGGAATATGGCGATGGAGGCTGCGCTGAAATTCAAGGACTACGACCACAAATACGTGTGGGGTCACGGGGGCCACAGCGGCAAGCAGATGGGAGCGATTTTCCCGGAGGCGATGCGCTGGTTGTGGAGGAAATAGGTTATGTTTTGGGTGCGGAATTTTTCCAGAACTCCAGCCGCTCTTTGATGCGTTTTTCCAGTCCTTGCTCGCCGGGGTGGTAGTAGGTACGCCCTTCTGGGAGGTATGCTTGGGGAATGTATGCACCTTCGTGGTCGTGGGCGTAGAGATAGACCATGTCCTTGTCCTGCGTGCCGTTGGCGGCGGCGATTTTTTTGCTGGTTTTGGTGCGGAGGTGGGCGGGGACAGCGAGGGTGCGGCCGGATTCCACGTCTTTCATGGCCTCCCCTAGGGCGGCGTAGGTGGTGTTGGATTTCGGGGAGGTGGCGAGATAAACGGTGGCGTGGGCGAGGGGGATGCGGCCTTCTGGCATGCCTACGAACTCGAGGGCATTGTGGGCATCGAGGGCTACCCGGAGTGCCCCGGAATCTGCCAGGCCGATGTCCTCGGAGGCGGAGATGACGAGGCGGCGGGAGATGAAACGCGGGTCTTCCCCGGCGTGGAGCATTTTCGCGAGCCAGTAGAGGGCGGCGTCGGGATCGGAGCCGCGTATGGATTTGATGAAGGCGGAGATGGTGTTGTAGTGGCCGTCGTCACCGTAGGCGATGGCTTTGCGTTGGATGGATTCCTCTGCTATGGCTAGAGTTATGTGGATGTTATTTTCTTGGCTGGGCGGATGCAATCCGCCGCCACAGGTGGCCAGCTCCAGGGCGGTGAGGGCTTTTCGGACATCGCCGTCGGAGAGTTTTGCGAGGTGGTGGAGGGCTTCCGGGTCGGCGGTGATGCCTTGTCCGCCGAGTCCGCGCTCGGGATCTGCGAGGGCTTTTTCCAAAAGACTTTGGATGCTTTCGGTATCGACGGCTTCGAGTTGGAAAATTTGGGAACGGGAGACGAGGGGGGAATTTACGTAGTAATATGGGTTGTGCGTGGTGGCTCCGATGAAGCGGACGGTGCCGCGCTCGAGGTGGGGGAGGAGGACGTCCTGCTGGGCTTTGTTGAAGCGGTGGATCTCGTCGATGAAAAGGATGGTGGTTTCTTTGCGGAGATCCTGGTTCATTTTTGCCTGGGCGATTTTCTCGCGGATCTCGGCGACGTTTGATTCGACTCCGTTGAGCGATTCGAAGCGGGAGCCGGTGGTTTTCGCGATGACCCCTGCGAGGGAGGTTTTCCCGGTGCCGGGAAGGGCCGTAGAAAATGAGGGAGGCGAAGCGATCCGCCTCAATGGCACGGCGGAGAAGCTTTCCCTCCCCAAGGATGTGGCCTTGGCCGAGAACTTCGTCCAATGTCTGCGGGCGCATGCGGGCGGCGAGGGGGGCGGAAATCCCCGGCTTTTCGGCTTTCGGCCGGGGGGTGGAGAAGAGGTCGGACATGGGCTGGGAAACTCTAAATTTTAAACTTTAAACTCCAAGGGAAGAAATCACTTCAATTTCCGGACTGTGATGCGGTTCCAGAACATGCGGTCGCGCCAGTTTGGGAAATTTTCAGCGTAGGGAGTGAGTTGGGAGGTGGTGGCGGTTTTTTCTCCGGCGATGAGGACTTCGTTCATGCTTTCCTCGGTGCGGAGTGTGCGGACGGAGGGAAAATGCTTCGTAAGATCCTTTCGCGTGGCGGTTTGCCGTTTCCTATGACCTGCGCCGATGACGAGGTTCACTGCGAGGAGGCCGCCGGGGGCGAGGGAGCGCTTGAGCAGATCCGTCCAATTGCCATCGCAGGTATCGGAGCGGAAAACATCCTTTTCCCCGGCGAGGTATAGATCGTCGATGATGATGTCGTATTTCCGGCGGTTGGTTTCCATCCATGAAAACGCATCGGCGATGACGATCTCCGCCCCGGTTTCTGCGAGAGCCATTTCCTCCCGCGCGAGGCCTATGAGTTCCCCGTCCAGATCCACACCTGTTAGGGAAACGCCCGGCAGCAGATGCCGGAGCGTGCGGAGAGCGGTGCCGCCCGCCACCCCAAGCATGAGGATGGATTTCGGATCACCTCCGGGGCGGAGCAGGGCCGCGGCGGCGAGCAAATCCCAGGCGAGTCCGGTGAGAAAACGTTTCCTGTGGAAGGATGCGTGGATCGCCCCGGCAACGCGGAACTCGGTCGCAAGTTGCGATTTCCATACCGTGACCTTTTGGAAGCGCGATTGGCATTCACGGATGCGTTTCATTGCGAAATCATCTTGCGTGAGTGTGGCCGTGGAAAGGGTTTTTCCAAATGTCACAAATTAGGTTGTCGCAGGTTCATCAGGCGCCTATTCAGTGCGCCCATGGATCAATGGTATTATGCGAAGGGCGGGCAGCAGGCAGGGCCAATCGGTCTCGAGGCGTTGCGGGGTTTGGTGCAAAACGGAACCATCGATCCTGCGAAGGATCTGGTCTGGAACCCGGACATGACAGAATGGGTGCCGGCCTCCCAGGTTTCCGTGCTCAGCGGCGTGGCACCTGCCATGGACATGTCTTCCCTGGAGCCCAGCCAACCTTTTGCCTACCCGATTTCCACGGGCGCAGTGGAGGAAGTCATCCCCGGCAGCGAGCCTATTATCCCGACCGCCTGTGTGAAACGGGCGTGGGATCTGACCGTGAAACATATCGCCCCCCTGCTGGCTGTCGTAGTGATATATGTGGCAATTGTCATTGCCATGTCTGTTGTTTTCGGGCTTGTCGGAACTGCGATGGGGATTCCGTCCGCATCCCCCGGGACACCGGCACCTGCCAACGAAATGACAGGGTCGCAGATCGCTTTTACGCTGGTCTCGAACCTGGTTTCCAATGTTGTTTCGGTATTTCTCATGCTGGGCTTCACAAGGATAGCCCTGAACATCGTTTCCGGAAAACAGGTAGCCGTGGGCATGCTCTTCGGGCAGGGAGACAAGGTTTTGCGGGCGTTTTTTGCAGGAATCCTGTTCGGGCTGATGGTGGCTGTCGGATTTCTCCTTTTGATTTTCCCGGGGATTTATCTGCTGCTCCGCTACGGCCAGTATATGAACGCGATCGTGGACAAGGACATGGGCATCATGGATTCATTCGCCTACAGCGCCCGCCTCACAGAGAACAACAGGCTGAATGTGTTCGTAATCGTCCTCTTCTCCATCCTCATCATGATCGCCGGCTTTCTGGCATGTTTCGTGGGTCTGTTGTTCGCATACCCGATGATAGGTGTGCTGTGGGCGGTGGCATACCGCTGGATGCAATACGGCGGCCGTGCGGTTCTGGATGATCCCGCCACCGGGCAGCCCGTCCTGGCAAGTGCGCCCGATTAAGGCCGGATCGGGGGATGGGCATGTGGTGGTCAAATTCGAAACTTCAATTCTCCGCATCACCCCGCTTGACGGCTGGTCATTCCGCATCATAATCAAGCTCCGCAGCGGTGAACCTTGAAGCTGCGCCGGAACCTCCTCCAACGTCATCCACACATCACCATGAAATCCAATTTCCTCTTCGCCCTGCCGATTTTTGGCTGCCTCGCACTCGCATCCTGCTACCCGATTCCCGATGGCCCGCGCGGCCCACGTGACGCCCGCCAGAAGGCTGAAAACCAGGATATCTCCAGCCAGGACCAGCAAAAAATCAAAGAGCAGCGCGACCGCATGAAGCAGCGCGACGAGAAGAAAAAAGAAGAAATCGCGGAGAGGAACAATGACCGCCCGGTCGAGCGCGAAACGACCACTCCGAAACCCACCGAAAAGAAAAACAAGGACTACGCCTTCGCAAACCCCGTCCCAGGCAAGGAAGGCTTCGTCTTCAGCCCCTACAACCAGAAGCTTGTGGACGTGCGCGATATTCCGAGCGGCACCCTCGTCCAGGATCCTACCTACCCGGCCTCCGAGAAGAAATACTTCCGCGTGCCGTAACTTTTCCGCTTCAGGAAAAAACAGAACTTTTCCCACGACCGGGTCCAACCCATTGGATCCGGTCTTTTTTATGAACCAGCCTTTTAAAAGAGTCAGCGTCCTCGGCGGAGGTCTCCTTGGAGGCTCCATCGCGCTAGCACTCAAGGGGAAAACCGAAGTCCGGCTCTGGTTCCGCAAGCCCACCGCCGTTGCTCCCGCTCTCGGGCTTGGTCTGGAAAACTCCACCTCGGATCTCGCCGAAGCCGTTGCCCAGGCGGATCTCCTCATCCTCGCCGTTCCTGTCGGAGCCATGCCCGCTTTGCTGGAAGCAGCCATCGCCGCCGGGCTACCAGCCGACTGCCTGGTCACCGACGTAGGCTCGGTGAAACAGGCGCCGCACTCCTCATTGGCATCAGTTTTGGAAAAAAATGGCAATGCCTTCATCGGCAGCCACCCCATGGCCGGCTCCGAGCAAAACGGCCTCGTCTCCGCGAAGCCGGAACTTTTCGATAACGCCGCCTGCCTCCTCACCAACGATTCCCGCGCCTCAGATTCCCTCTGCGAGCGCCTCGAGCTTTTCTGGCAATCCCTCGGCTGCCGCATCTTCTGGTTTTCCGCCGCCGAGCACGACAACCTCGTCGCCCGCATCAGCCACCTGCCACACGTCATCGCCGCCGCCGGTGCGCAGGTCGCCTTGAAAAATCCCGAATTCGGCCTCTTCGGTGGAGGCGGACTGCGCGATACCACCCGCGTAGCCTCCGGAAACCCCGTCATGTGGGCGGAAATCCTCACCGAAAACCGCGAAGCCGTCATCCCCGCCATCCAGGAAACCATCGCAGGGCTTCGTGATATCCTTGCCTCTCTGGAAAAGCCGGATCAAGAACTTGCCTGCCAGTGGCTGGCCCGCGCGAAAGAACTCCGCGACACCCTCCCCGGCATCCCGTAAACCACCCCCGCCCGGGGCAAAAGCACCTCATGTCCACCCTCAGCGTCAAAGCCATCTCCTCGCTCCATGCGGAATTCAGCGTCCCCGGAGACAAAAGCATTTCCCACCGCGCCGCCATCTTCGGCGGCCTCTCCAACGGTACCTGCGAAATCTCGAATTTCCTCCCCAGCGAGGACTGCGTGAACACCCTCAAAGCAATGCGCTCACTGGGTGCGAAATTCGACATCCTCGAAGAACTCGAAGGCTACGGCCTCACCCGCCTACGCATCCACGGCCAATCCATGAAGCTCTCCGCCCCCGAGGCACCCATCGACTGCGGGAACTCCGGCACCGGCATGCGCCTGCTCGCCGGCCTGCTCGCCGGGCAGGATTTCACCTCGGAGCTATTCGGTGACGAATCCCTCTCCTCCCGCCCCATGGGCCGCATCACCACACCCCTTGAGGAAATGGGAGCCAAGCTCGAAACGCTAGGCGAAAAATCCGGTTGCGCCCCTCTGAAAATCCACGGCAGCAAACTCAAGCCCATCACCTACAGTATGCCCGTCGCCTCCGCCCAGGTGAAAAGCGCCGTGCTCCTCGCCGGCATGTTTGCGGAAGGCACCACCACCGTCATCCAGCCGAATACCACGCGCGACCACACCGAGCGTATGCTCACGAATTTCCGCGTCTCCAACCGCACGGACGGCAACAAAATTACCATGCCCGGCGGCCAAATGCCCGAGTCCTGTGACTTCACAGTCCCGGGAGACATTTCCTCCGCCGCCTTCTGGCTCGTCGCCGCCGCCGCGATGGATGGCTCCCGCCTGCTTTTGAAAGACGTGGGTCTCAACCCCACCCGCACCGCCATCCTCAAAGTCCTCAGCCGCATGGGCGCGAAGATCACCGAAGTCGTCCACAGCTCCGAAGGCGAACCCATCGGTAACATCGAAATCCACGGCACCAATCTCAACGGCACCACCCTCCTCCCCGAGGAAATCCCCAACCTCATCGACGAGATCCCCGTCATCGCCGTCGCCGCCGCTCTCGCCGAGGGCGAAACCCACATCCGCAATGCCAGGGAACTCCGCGTCAAGGAAACCGACCGCATCACCACCACCGTGGAAAACCTTCGTAAGATGGGCGTGGACGTAGAGGAATTCGAGGACGGAATGATCGTCCACGGTTGCAAGAAGCTCAAAGGAGCCTACCTCGAATCCCACGGCGACCACCGCATCGCCATGGCCTTCGCCATCGCCGGACTTTTCGCCAGCGGCGAGACCGTCATCCACGGCACCGATTGCATCAACACCTCCTACCCCGGCTTCGCCCACCACCTGGATGCGATCCGCCATGAGCGCACCAAGCCCGAGGATTTCACCCTGCCCACCATAGAGAAATAACCCACCCACCCTGCCTAAAATGACCCATCACGCCATCGCCATTGACGGTCCCGCAGCCTCCGGAAAAAGCACCATGGCCCGCGCCCTGGCCGAGCGCCTGGGACTGGTAATGGTGAATTCCGGCGCGATGTACCGGGCGGTGACCTGGAAGACTCTCTCGGAAAAAATCGATCCCAAAGACCCTGCGGCAGTCATCGCTTCCCTGCGGAAAATGAAGATCGTCTGTTCCCACGATGGCACTTTTTCCACCATCACCATCGATGGCACGGATCCCACCCCTTTCATCCGGAATCCCGAGATCAATGCGAACGTCTCCACCATTTCCGCCATCCCGGAAGTGCGCGAAAAACTCGTCGGCCTTCAGCGCGATTACCTGGAACACACCCACGTCGTCATGGAAGGCCGCGATATCGGTTCCGTCGTTTTCCCCGACACCCCTTTCAAAATCTACATCGATGCAGACCCCTCCGTCCGCGACAGCCGCCGCTCGGACGATGGCGAAATCGACTCCGTGGCCCTACGCGACGCCGCCGATAGCTCCCGCACCACCGCCCCGCTGAAAGTAGCCGATGGTGCCACCAAGATAGATACCTCCAAACTTTCCATCGAAGGTGCTATCCAGGCCGCCATCGAAACACTCAGGAAACAAGGTTTCCCCATCCCGGAAAAGAAAGCCCCTCTCCTCCCACAAGGCGAAACACGCGGGTACATGCGCTGGATGTATTGGCTCGGCTGGATGTCCTTCGGCGCAGCCTACCGGACACTTTTCGGCCTCCGCCTGGAGGGCATGGACAACCTCATAACCTCGGGGCCGGTGCTCATCGCATCGAACCACCAGAGCTTCCTCGATCCCCCGCTGATCGGGAATCTGTACAAGGACGAGATGGTCTTCTTCGCCCGTAAAACCCTTTTCAAAGGCCCCGCGAAATGGGTTTACCCGCAGTGGAACGCCGTCCCCGTGGATCAGGACAGACCCGACATGTCATCCATGAAGACCGTCATCCGCAAGCTCAGGGAAGGCTGGCGCGTCCTCGTATTCCCGGAGGGCGCCCGCACCCTTGATGGTGAGATCGGAGAAGCCGCCCCCGGCGTAGGCCTCATCGCCGTGAAAGCCGGAGTCCCCATCCAGCCCGTCCGCATCTCCGGTGCCGATAAAGCCCTACCCCGTGGTTCGGGAAAAGTCCGCCTCGCCCGTATCACCGTCGCAGTCGGCGAGCCAATCATCCTCTCCAGGGAAGAGCTGAAATCCTACTCCGGAAAAGAAGGCTACGAGGCACTGACCAACCGCATCATGGATGCGATCAAAGCACTTTGAAGCTGCAGGGGTTCATTCGTAAAGCATAGTGCCGCCAGGCACCGGTGACTGTCGGCAGCCCGCTGCCGCTTTCCGTCACGCAGCCTGCTGCTACGGGGCAAACTTGGGAAAGATCAAGCCGAGTCGTGCCAATACCGTCGGCTCGCAGCGGGCTGCATTGCCAAAGCGGCAGCAGGCTTCCGGCAGGCACCGGTAAGCGACTTTTCTCGGCATCGCGTTTCGTAAATCGGAATTCCAAACAGGTTCTTTGGTGTTCCGAGAAAGGGACGGAATCCTACCGTTCGATTTGGGTCACTTCACGAACCCTTCCCTGTTCTCGCTGATGGGGTAGGCGGTGAGTTCGGCTACTTGGGAGGGAGTTTCAATCCCAATGCTTCCATTTTCGCACCCCGGTTAGAACGGCACCTCGCCCGCCAGCTCCCGCGCTTCTTCCGCCACGCGGAAGACTTCCATCTCCGCGCTCGCCCGCAGATCGTCCAGCGTCGCTATCATCTCGAGAATCCTCGCCTGAAGATGCTCGTAGAGCGACCGCAGTTCCATCAGCCCGCGCTCAGGGTCAAAGGAAACGCCAGCCCAGCCTTGTCTGAGAATAAATGCCTGAGTATCCTTTGCGATAAGTTCCAGCAATTCGATATCTCCCCGGTCGCGGGCTCCGTTGATCCCCTGGGTGAGCAGTTCGTAGGTCTTGCGCTTCTCCGGATCCTGCTCGTGGAGATCCGGGTGAAACATCCGCACCAGCTTCTTCCAAAGCTGTTTCAGCCGAGCCGTATCGTCCCCGCTGAGTTCCCGCTTCCCCTCCAGCGCCGATGCCGTGGAATCGTATTCACTGTCTTTCTCCGCCGTCTCCCGCTGATATTCGCCCGCCGTCGCTTCGGCGGATTCCTCACCTTCCGCCAGCAGGCGCTCGATGCAGGTTCAGGCTCCTCGTCCACAGCAAAAGGAGCGCTGCCTTCAGGCGGCGTGACGGGAGCGGCATTTGCTACCCAAGCTCTTTTCGCACGTTCCTCCGGCAGGTCTTCGCGGTGAAAATGTTTAAATGAAGCACCTGGCACCAGTTAATCAGCGGCTAACCTTTCCTATCGAGATAATCCTCCCAGAATCCTTGCGCTTTCTTGATATCGCGTTTCTGGCTGGATTTGTTGCCAGCGGACAAAAGCAGAACCACCTCCTGCCCATCTCTGGCGAAGTAAACCCGATAGCCCGATTCAAAATGAAACCGCAATTCGGAAACGCCCTTCCCCACGGGTTTATAATCCCCGAAATTACCTGCCTCGACTCGCACCAGTCGGGCGTCGATTCGCTGTTGGGTCTTGATCGGAAGGTCATCAAACCACTCAACAAACGGCTCTTGACCCGAAGCCTCGTTGTAAATCCGGATATTGAACACAGCTATGCCGGTACGAGTTCAACGGACACCTTGAAGCCAAGACTCCGAAGAGCTGCATTCAATGTGTTGATCGTTGGGTTCCCCTCCCTGGACAACGCTCTATAAACCGTGCTGCGATCCACGCCCATTTCCTCCGCCAGTTTTTTGATTTTGCCCTGAGCCTGAGCCACATGACGGATCGCCACGAGAAAAGCCCCGAGATCCCCGTCCCGCTCGTATTCCTCCAAGTTGGCTTCCAAGAAGCCAATGGCATATTCACGATCTTTGAGGCGTGCCCGAAGACCTACTGACCAGTTGGTAGATATTTCACTCATGTTGTTTTCTCCAATCGTTTGCTGATTATTGTAGTGTTGCATAAATCCAACACTTCGTCAATCCCAAGGAAAATCATCTGGCAATCTTGGATCAGCCTGACTCCCTCTGAGAAAACCAAAGAGGTGATAGCAACGCTCCGCACCCTGGGCAACGCCCTCAATCGCGAGCGAATTAAAGGACAGACCCATAAAACAGCCAACTCTACTCCAAGGACAAGCCGGCGATCCGGTGATTGACCAGCTTCTCCGAACTAGCCACCGATTTCGGACATGACTGAGCGGCACTCACGCCACATTCAAAACGGCACCTCACCCGCCAGCTCCCGCGCTTCTTCCGCCACGCGTTCCGCCTCCGCTTTCAATCCGGCGATCTCCTTGCTCAAGTTCCTCCCGCTGCACTTCGGCGAAAGGAGCGCTGCCTTCAGGCGGCGTGACGGGAGCGGGATTTGCTCTCCAGGCTTTTTCTACGCGATCCTCCGGCAGGTCTTCGCGGTGAAAATGTTGCAATGCGACACCTGACCCCAGACACTCCGATCCCCCTTCCTCAGTTTCGACAGCGATTCCGGATCTCTGCCCAGACCTAGGAACGCCAGCGCTTGTGTCGCAAGGTTCTCAGCCTCCGCCTTGCTATTATTTCTCTGGGAACTTGTGATGGGAACTTGTCATGCTCTGGGAACTTGTGATGAAGATATCCGCTGGACAGCCTAATTCCCCGCCACCTGCCAAAGCAACGGAACTTTCATCCATGGCTCACGCCGGACGATCAAGGATTTGCTTCCGTTCCAGCAACTTCCGCCGCAACTCCGGATAGGCGACATCCTGCACCGGGATGCTGCGGGAGACGGCCATCGCGGCCGCGATTCCGGCGGACTCGCCGAGAACCATCCACACCGGCTCCATCCGGATCGATGTCATCGCGATGTGGCTGGCCGAGCAGCAGACGGGCACGAAAAGGTTCACGCACTCCCCCTTCTCAGGCACGATGGCGCGGTAGGGAATCTTGTAGATCCCCCGGTGGACCGGATCGATATATAGCTCGGAAAACTCTCCGCCGCTGAGCGACACCTTTCCGTCCCTCGCATAGGTGGCGTAGGGCCAGTCGTCCACACCGTAGGAGGCCAGGCCGATGGAATCCTCCGGATCCGTCCTTCCCTCCAGGTCCTTCTGGGTGACGACATAGGCGGAACGCATGCGGCGTGCCTCGCGGACGTAGAGCTGGTGGGGCCAGCCCTCGGTGTCATCGAAGATTCCCGGTTGGAAACCGATCCCCGCCACATGATTTTTCAATCCCTCGGGAACGGAGGCGTCGGTAAGGATGAAATGGGTGATCTGGCGCATGAACTCCTGGTCCCATTTCCAGATCTTCGCCCGCTCCGCCCAGTCCCCATCCGGATAGCCGGCGCTGTTACCGAAGTTTGTGGCGGCCCAAAGCGCTCGCGAAAGATTGCCTGCGCCCATCTTGTGGACGGTTCCATACTCCGGTGAGTAAATGCCTAGTTCGTTCATGCGCCGGCCCTGCTCCATGTTCACACCGCCCTGAAAGCCGCGCCGGTAGATCTCGAAAGTCCGCGGATCGTAGTCCTCCGGCGCGCCGATTGGCAGGCGGTTCTCTCCGGTGCTGAATTTCCAGCGGAATCCGTAGCCCATGCTCAGGCGGTTCGCCTCGCCCTCGGCCGGCATCCGGATGTCCTGCAGGAGCGGCAGCAGGCCGCTTTTCGGATCGCCCGGCGTCTGATACGGGTCGATGTCATAAACGGCAAGATCCGGGCGCACTCCGGCCAGGGACTCGCCATACTCAGCGCGGGCTTCGCGCCCCCAGGTGTGGGAAATCCCCGCAAGCGCCATCACATCGCCCTCGTAGCTGCAATCGATGAAAACCTTCGCCGGAACCCGCAGGATCCCGGCGGTGACGGGCCGGGCAAGCGGGCAGCCGAGACGATCCGGCGGAGCGTGGTCGAAGACCAGCGCCATGATCGAGGAACCCTCCTTTTCCACCGAGGAAACCCGGTGCTCGTAAACCACCCGGATGCCGTTTTCCTCAAGAAGCTTCCCAAACTCCTTCCGGGTACTCGGAGTCGTTGTAACCGTGCTTCAGGATCGAAAGCGCGGTCCCACCCACAGCCTCCTCGCGGCCCCAGTCCACGTGACTGAGCCCGCCCCCAGTCATGCCGCCAAGCCACCGCGTCGGCTCTACCAGAATCACCCGGGAACCTTCCCGCGCCGCCGCCAAAGCCGCCGCGATGCCACCGGCCGTTGCTCCATAAACGCATACATCAAAGGCAACCTCCTCCCGCCCGAGCGCCCGGCCTGCAAACGCGCCGACGATCGCGGCACTGGTGGACAGTTGGATGAAACTCCTGCGGCTCAGGCCATTCATATGTATTTGCATGGGCGCAGAAGGCTTTCGTGAAAACTTGATTAGGGAAAGAAAATACGGCTCTCCCAAATATTTAGTGGGTAGTGGTCATCCGCATATCGATCTTCAATCCCCCGGCGATCCAGTAGGGGATGGCTCGGAAGTTTTCAAACCGGCGGTAACCCCGTGCCCTGCGGCGTTTAAATGGGGTAAGTCCCCGCCATTTCAGGGTCAGTCCCCGCTATTTTACATCGGACTGTTCTTTTCGCACCGCTTCTCGGGACTTTTCTAGAAGTTTCTCAACATTTCCAGCGCTTCTTCCAGTTTCTCTTTCGGTTTTGTCTTCTCGAGTCTCGAGTAGCGGGAGCCATCCATGAGGATGGGGCTTCCGTTCCGCTGGAGCATCAGCCTCTGTCCGGAGATCTCCACGGAGGTGATTTGGTTGGAGGTGGCTTCGGCCTTGATGCGGGCGATGGTGAGGAGGTTCTGGATGGGGTGGGGGAGGCGGCCGTGGCGGTGGATCCAGTTTTTCTCGAGGGCGGTGATGGATTTTCGGGTGTTGGCTTCAGCTAGTTCGCGGTAGGCGTTGATGCGGAGTTTTGCGTCACAGAGGTAGGAGTTGGGGATGAAGGCGGGTAATACTTCGGAAGAATTTTGAACCGCTAAGTCGCTAAGGCGCGAAGGCTGGGCCTGTGTTGGGTTCTTTTCTTTCTGGTCTCTGGGTTCTGGTTTCTGGCCTCTGGAGACCCACTGTAATTGGGGTCAGATGTTTGTTCGCAACCTTTTCTCGATTTCTTTTAATTCTTCCATCCTAATCCCGTCGCTCTTGAACTTTCCGATCAGCTTGCTCATACCTGCCGTATGCCCCATCGAGAGACGTTCCGCGAGCCAGCCGTTCCCGACCGATGTCCTCTCCCGCAACAGAACGGCGACCAGAACTTTCCTCCAATCCCCCTTCCTCAGTTTCGACAGCGATTCCGGACCTCTGCCCAGACCTAGGAACGCCAGCGCTTGTGTCGCAAGGTTCTCAGCCTCCGCCTCATCGTGCGCACGCCCAACACCATCGCGCCCGACAACCTTTCCACCTCCGTCCTTTCCAATCAGCGCACGTAGCCGGTCGGCAAAAGTCGGCTCACCAAGATACCATCCCCGCCTTAGCTCCCTGGTCGCGACCCCGTCGATCTCCCCTCCGTCGATTTCCGCCCTTGCCTCCAGCCATCCCACATACGCCCTCCGGCCCCGCCCGTCCTTCGCCAGCTCGAAAGCGTTGAGAACACGCTCCAGAACCAGCCACTCCGGCCCCTTGCCACGCGCGTAGTCTCCGATGCTGCTCCATTTGTAGGAAACGAGTTTCCCTCTCCCACGCCCGACGATCCCAGCCCTGGCCGGGTTCAGATGGATGTAGTCCGCGACGATCCGGAAATAATACGGACTCTCCACCGCCGCACTCACCGGGACTGATTTGTAGCGGCCTTGGAAAACATGTCCCCTACGCGACCTCCGGGTGTTCCACCCCTGACTGAAAGTCCCCAGAAGATATTTCATCCCTGTGACAAGATTCGGCTCCGGGGTTTCCAGGAGGAGATGAAAATGATTTCCCATAAGCACCCAGGCATGCACCCGCCAGCCATGACTCCCGCACACCTGCGCCAACCGGAACAGGAAAGACTTACGATCCTCATCACTTTCAAAAATCACCTTCCCGCCTTCTCCCCTGCCCATGATGTGATAGACCGCTCCCGGATATTGGTGTCGCAAAGCTCTTGGCATGCAGCACGGTACCCTGTCGGTTCCGAGATTCCATGGAAAAGGTTGCAATCCAACACCTGACCCGAAATAACGAAATAACACGAAATAACACGAAATATAATCCAACTCCTGACCCGAAATACTAACCCGAAATAGATTTCCGGGCATCTCTCGATGTTTTTTGGTTAGCGAGAGGCTAGTAAATTCCGCCACGTGGCCCGACCTGTAAAACCTCCATGACCTCCAGTCCATCGCGTGACGCCAGTCTGAAAATCGCCCGGTATTGGCCAACGCGAAGACGGTAGCAACCGCTCCAATCGCCGGCCATGGATTTGATGTTGGGATGCGCCTGGGTGTCAGGGAGTGATGCAACCCCGGCAAGTGCTGCCTTGATCTGTTCCTTGCGGTCCGCAGGTATCCGCTTGAGGTAGCGAACCGCATTGCGATGGTAGAGGATTTCCCTCATACCTCGGAAGCCGGGACAAAGGCACTGCGATTGCCGCTGACGGAATCAGCAACGGCTTCTTTCAGTTCTTCGCGCTCCGTATCTTCGAGATCCCATCCGTAGGTCTCGGAGAGATCAACGAACTGTTTGTAGGGCATGATGACCTCGGTGGGCTTCCCCTGCTCGTCGAGGACGATTTTTTTCGTGATGGTCATGGAGGCAGACTAGCATTTGCGGAGAAGCTTGTCTTGTCCTTACTTGTCTTAGCGGCGGACTGGAGTCCGCGTTCCTTCTATTTGGAAAACTCTTCCATGTTCTCGCTGATGAGGTAGGCGGTGAGCTCGGCGACCTGGACGGGGGGGAGTTTCAGGCCCCAGGCTTCCATTTTTGCGCCGTTGTGGCCGGTGGAGTCGGGTGGGGTGCCTTCGTTGATGAGCTTGAAAATCTCCATGGGGGTGCCGCCGTATTTCCATTCGCCATCCGTTAGAGGGAGGCCGGGGAGGCTGACGAACTGGCCGCCGCCTATGTCGATGCGGGCTGCGAGATCCTGGCCGTGGCAGGCGATGCAGTTGGTGGCGTAAATGGCGCTGCCGGAAGCTACGCGGGCGGGATCGTTGGCCCAGTCGTTGACGAGTGCTTCGTTGGTGAGTTTCGCCAGCATTTCGTCGAGGGCTTTTTCCTGGGCGGCTTCGATTTTTGCCATGGCTTCCTCGATTTTCTGTTCGTCGGTTTTGAACATGCCGAGCTGATAGTAGGCGAACCAGTAGCCGAGGAAAAAGACGTGGGCGGCGATGAATATGGCCAGCCACCAGTTGGGGAGTTTCTGGTCGTATTCCTGGATGCCGTCGTACTCGTGTTCGCGGAGGACGATTTCGCCTTCTTTTTCGGCGTATTGGGCGCGGCGGATTTCTGGTTCTTCTGGCATGGGGAAAGTTTGCTAGTGGAAAGTGATCAGTGATCAGCGGAAGACGGATTCTTTGGGTTCCCGTCCAAGGGTATTGAGGCTAGTTTTTCGCGGCGGTCTTTTGGGAGGCGGAGGGCGCGGATGGTGACGAAGGTGAAGATGCCGGCGGTGACGACGAAGGAGATGATGGGGACGATGGTTGTCCAGTTTTCGTGGATGATGCGGTGGAACATGGTGGGGTAAATGCTGAAAGGCTGAGATGCTGAAAATCTGAAATGGCTTGGGTTGCGGGGAAGAGAAGGAACCACGAATCTTACGAATCCTGGACTGGGGCTGGGGAAAGAGGTTTGAACCACGGAAGGCACGGAATACACGGAAGTTCTGGGTTCAGGGTTCAGGGTTCAGGGTTCTGGGTTCAGGATTCAGGGTTCAGGGTTAAGGGTTCTGGGTTCTGGGTTCTGGGTTCTGGGTTCTGGGTTCTGGGTTCTGGGTTCTGGGTTCTGGGTTCAGGGTTCTGGGTTCTGGGTTCTGGGTTCAGGGTTCTGGGTTCTGGTCTCTGGTCTCTGGTCTCTGGTCTCTGGTCTCTGGTCTCCGGTCTCCGGTCTCCGGTCTCTTGTTGAGTTTTGAGTTTTGAGTTTTGAGTTTTGAGTTTTGAGTTTTGAAATTTACTCGGCCGGATCTATTGGGAGTTTGTCCTGTTGCCTGGCTTTGCGGCGGCGGATGTCGGGGTTGAAGGGGCTTGCGGGGGGGAGGTCTTGCTTGATGTCGTAAGCTCCGATTTTTTGGATGTAGGCGATGAGGGCGACTACTTCGGTTTCGGAAAGTTTGCGGCGGAGTTGCTCGGGGGTGAGGCCGGATTCGGTTGGGATGAAGGCTCCGGCTTTTACGAGGGATTCGGAAATTTCCAGTGCCTGGTCGCGGGCGTGTTGCTCGATCTCGTGCTTGTCCATGGGTTCGTATGGGACTCCGAGTTGGACTTGGACGGCGATCTTTTTGGGGAGTGATTTCAGGTCGGCTTTTTTCTCGAAAAGGAAGGGATAGGGGGGCATGTTGGAGCCGGGGGAGGTCTGGCGTGGATCCCAGAAGTGGTTGAAGTGCCAGAGGTTGTCGCGGCGGCCGGTACGCATGGATTCGGATCCTTCCACAAGTGCGCCGCCTTCGCGGGCGAGATCGGGGCCGGTGCGTTTGGAACCCCACTGGTGGGGAAAATCGAAGAGGGACTCGCCGAGGCGGGAGTAGCCCTGCTCCTCGGTGGGGCCGTAGCGCATGACGTCGGGGACGAGGGTGCGTATCATCTGCGAGTGGCAGTTGTAGCAGCCCTCGGCGACATAGATATCGCGGCCTGCGAGTTCCAGCGGGGTGTAGGGGGTCTGGAGGCGCTCTTCCATGTTGGCGGCGCGGTTGAGAAACATGGACGGGATGATCTGGACGAGTCCGCCTATGGCCACGCCGATGAAGATGAGGAGGGTAAAGGGAAGGTAGTTTTCCAGGAGGGTATCGAAGTAATGGGACCAGCTTTTGGATTCCTTTTTGAAAACGGACCATGCTTTCACGCCGAGGATGAGGGTGATGGCGAGGGCGGCCTTGTCGGCGTGCGGCGGGAGGAAGATCCAGAGGATCATGAAGAAGAGGCCGGCGAAAAAGTAGATGACGGGATCGGCTTTCAGGGCTTCGCGGAAAGTCATTTTGTCTTTCGTTTCCCGCTCGAAGACTTTGACTTCCACGGTTTCGTCCACGGCTTTTCCGGAACGGGCGGTCATGAAGATGTTTACCGCGCAGAGGATGAAGCCGAGGAGGTAGAAGAGTCCACCGGCGGAGCGCATGATGTAGTAGATGTTGATCTGGCGGAGGGTCTCGACGAACTCGTATTTGAGGGTGGCTCCGCCGGGGTTTGTCTCGTTGAGCATGAGGCCTTGGGAAATGCCGGCGACCCACATGGAGGAGACGTAGAGAAGGATGCCGACGAGGCCGACCCAGAAGTGCATGTTGGCGAGGGATGCGGACCAGAGTTTGGTTTTCCAAAGGCGCGGGGCGAGCCAGTAGAACATGCCTGCGGCCATGAAGCCGTTCCAGCCGAGGGCGCCGGAATGGACGTGGCCGACTGTCCAATCGGTGTAGTGGGAGAGGGAGTTGACGGAGCGGAAGGAGAGCAGGGGCCCCTCGAAGGTGGCCATGCCGTAGAAGGTGACGGCGACGGCGAAGAATTTGATGACGGGGTCGGTTTTGAGTTTGTCCCACGCGCCGCGGAGGGTGAGGAGGCCGTTGAGCATGCCGGCCCATGAGGGTGCCCAGAGCATGACGGAGAAGACGACTCCGAGAAGCTGGAGCCAGTGCGGGAGGGCGGTATTCAGCAGGTGGTGGGGGCCTGCCCAGATGTAGATGAAGACGAGCGACCAGAAGTGGATGATGGAGAGGCGGTAGGAATACACGGGTCTGTCCGCCGCTTTCGGGATGAAATAATACATGATCCCCAGGATGGGGGTGGTGAGGAAGAAGGCGACGGCGTTGTGGCCATACCACCACTGGACGAGGGCGTCCTGCGCTCCGCCGAAGATGGGGTAGGAGTGGAGAAGGGAGGTGGGGATGGAGAGGTGGTTGACGATGTAGAGCATCGCGATGGTGATGATGGTCGCGATGTAGAACCAGAGGGAGACGTAGAGGGATTTTTCGTTCCGTTTCGCCAGGGTCCAGAAGAAGTTCACGCCGAAGACGACCCAGATGAGGGTGACGGCGATGTTGAGCGGCCAGATGAGTTCCGCGTATTCCTTGCCGCGTGTGTAGCCTGCGGGGAGTGTGATGGCTGCGCCGAGGATGATGAGCTGCCAGCCCCAGAAATGGATTTTTGAGAGTAGATCGGAGGCGGTGCGGACTTTGCAGAGGCGCTGGGTGGAGTAGTAAACCCCGGCGAAGACCATGTTTCCGACGAAGGCGAAGATGACGGCATTCGTGTGGAGAGGGCGGATGCGGCCGAAGGTGATGTAGGAGAGGCCTTCGCCTTGGAAGAGGCCGAACGTGATTGCTTCGAGGAATTTCCCGTTCATCTGCCACCAGGAAAGCTGGGTGGCGGCAAGCACGCCGACGAGCATTCCGACGATGCCCCAGAAGATGGAGGCGATCATGAAATGGCGGACTGACTTGTCGTCGTAGGTGATGGATGTGGTCATAAATCGGTGGTCTGGCGGGGCTTGGTGGGCGGGGTGGGATCGAAGGGCAGGAGTGAATCGTGCTCCAGGCTGCTGCGGCCGCGGCGGCGCGACTCGACGGCAAAGCACACTACGAAAATCGCGGCGAGGCAGGAGCTGACGAGAATGGTAACGGCGAGGACGTTCACGCGGTTACTCAATCAGGACAGCGGGAAAGGCGCATCGCGTGGCTTGCGTTAGACTGCGCGTTTTCTGCGCAGCATGGGAAAATCCTCCACGAAGCACTCTTCAAAGCCGCCGTGGCGACAGGTTTGCCGCTCGGTTGTCTTGCGCTTGCACCTACCACCCATTGCGGGTCGCCGGATTTCGTGTGTATGAATGGCCGGCTCGGTTACGTTTTAATGGGATATTTTTTATGAGGTATTTTGTTTTCAGCTTTCCAATGGTTTTGGCCATTAGTCTTGGGCTTGCCAATGCCGTCCGTGCTGGGGAGCCGTTTGAATCCTTTGTGGAGAAGCATTGCGTCGGTTGCCACGGTTCCAAGAAAGAGAAAGGCGATTTGCGTATCGACCGGCTCTCACGCGATTTCAAGTCGGGCGCGGACGCCCACCATTGGGCGGAGATGATCGAGCAGGTCAACGCGGGGGACATGCCACCGGAGGACGAGGAACGACCGACCCAGGAGGAAATCGCGGCATTCGTCACGAACCTCGACTCGCTGATCAAGCAAGGGCGGGCGGCACGGATGGCGGCGCGGCCTGCGGTATCGCATTACCGCCTGAGCCGGACGGAATACCAAAACACGGTCTATGACTTGCTAGGCGTGCGTTACGATCCTACCAAGCCAGGGGAGCTGAATGAAGACACGCTGTGGCATGGTTTTGAACGCATCGGATCGGAACTGTCGCTTTCTCCATCGCATGTCGATCGCTACTACAGCGCGGCGGAACTGGTGCTCGACCGTGCCTTTCCCGTGGCATCCGGCGAGGTTCGGAAAGTTCGCAAGACCGCTGCGGATTTGCGCTACCGCGGCGGGAAAAAGCAACAGGAGGTGCTGGATCGCTTTGGGATCAAGAGGCCGCTGCGTTTCCTGATGTTTCCCGGTACTGTCAGTAAGGCACTCGCACCGGAGTGGCTGGGAAAGACGGGGCCGGAGTCCAGCGGACTCTACAAAGTGCGCATCCAAGCCAGCGGGATCCGTCCGGTTGGCGGCCAGCCGGCGCATTTGAGCATCGGCAAACTGTACCGGGGAGGAGACTGTGGATGGACTTATTGAATTCGACGTCACGGCAGCGGAGGACAGTCCGGAGGTGTATGAGTTCGAGGTATTTTTGGAAATGCCGACGACGCTGGAATTCTGCGTGGTGGCCACCGATGTCGTGGACAGAAGAGGAGGTGCTGCCTTCCGCAATGCGCTTTCCGCGACGGACGGGCATCTTTTTACGCATAGCAGCGAGACTTTGCTGCTGAACCCGAACGCCCCGCAGATGTTCGATGACAAGGGTAATGGCATTTTCTCGACGGTGCTCCTCGACTGGATCGAGTGGGAGGGGCCTCTGAAGACGGAAAAGGAAAAATCCCGGAGCAAAGGTCTGGTGCCCGCCGAGGATTCGGCACCCGAGGTGGTTGCGGAGCATCTGCAGCGTTTTGCCGAACGCGCTTGGCGGCGGCCGGTCAAAAGGGAGGAGTTGGAGGGCTATCTGAAATCCTATGATGCCGAGCGCGAGGCGGGTGAAAAGCTGACCGAAGCCTACCGGGTGGCGATGCAGGGTGTGCTGACCTCCCGGAATTTTCTCTATCTCGTCGAGGGTGAGCCGATGGTGCGCGAAAATCTCACCGACTGGGAGCTCGCTTCTCGGCTCTCGTATTTTCTGTGGAGTTCGATGCCGGATGATGCGCTCTTCGCTGCGGCAAATGGCGGCACCCTGAAAGGCGAAGGGCTGAAGAAGGAGGTGGATCGGATGTTAACGGACAGCCGGATCAACCGCTTCATCGATGACTTTTCACGGCAGTGGCTGCAACTGCACCGCGTGGGGATGTTCCCGCCGGACAAGAAGCTTTATCCTACCTACGATGCGTGGCTGGAGACGAGCATGAGGGCCGAGCCGATGGAGTTTTTCCGCGAAATGCTCATAAAGAATCTGCCCATCGATGGTTTTCTCGATTCCGACTGGACCATGGCCAATGCACGACTTTGCGATTTCTACGGATTGCCGGAACCGAAGAAGGGCGACTTCCAGCGCGTATCGCTCAAGCCGGAGAATCATCGGGGCGGATTGCTCACGATGGGCGCGGCGCTGGGGTTGACTTCGGACGGAACGCGCCACCGCCCGGTGCACCGCGGCGTCTGGCTCAGCGAAGTGATTCTGGGAAAAACTCCACCTCCGCCTCCAGCCAACGTTTCCGCCATCGAACCTACGCCGCCCAAGAGCGCCAAGGCATCCCTTCGCGAGAAACTGGAGGCGCACCGCAACGATCCGAACTGTGCCGCCTGCCATGCAAAGATCGACCCGCTGGGCCTTGCCTGGGAAAACTACGATGCCATCGGGCAGTGGCGTACGCGTGAGACCGGTGGTGGGGGAGTCGGTGAAGACCCTTTGGTGAATCCCGCCGGAGAGATGCCTGACGGCCGGGAGTTCAAGGATGCCAGCGAGTTCAAGCTCCTGCTCATGGAGGACAAAGACAAGTTTGCCCGGGCATTCATCAAACACCTCTGCACCTACGGCCTTCGCCGCGTGCTCACAATTGACGACGAGGAAGACATCACGGCCATCGAGGCCGAAGCGAAGAAGAACAACTATCGAATCAAGGACATCGTGCGAGCTGTGGCGATGTCCGAGCTGATGGGTAAGCGCTGAATACGTAGAGACTCCAGCAGATTCAGGAAGGCCAACAGATTATTTTTGAATGAACCCCAAACCCGAAAACCAATCTGCTGGCCTCCCCGAATCTGCGGGAGAAATGCGCTCTCCAGCAGATTCAGGAAGGCCAACAGATTATCTTTGAATGAATCCCAAACCCCAAACCCAATCTGCTGGCCTCCCTGAATCTGCGGGAAACATGCGTTCTCCAGCAGATTCGGTAAGGCCAACAGATTATCTTTGAATGAACCCCAAACCCGAAAGCCAATCTGCTGGCCTCCCCGAATCTGCGGGAGACCCGATCACCCACGCCTTCATTGGCGCTGCGATGAAAGTGCATTCGGTGATTGGTCCCGGGCTGGGTGAGGAAATATACCACCAGGAAATTGTCGCGGCTCTCACGGCGGCTGGTATCCCCCATCTTTCCAAGCCTAGACGGGATTTGCTTTATCGCGGAATTGTTGCGGATACTTTTGAGCCGGATTTCGTCATCGATAACCACTTCATCCCGGAGTTGAAATGCCTCCGTGGATCATTCGCTGCGGAACATCTGGTTCAGCTTTTCTGCTACTGCAAACTCTGGCGACTTCGGACCAGCCTTCTGGTGGATTTTGGCAAACAAAGCCTGCTCTGGAAGCGGTTGCTGTACAATTCCCGATCGGCGAGTTTGCCGGAGACCAAACCACCCGGATTTGTCTCCAATCCCGCCCTGGCGGCAGCCATCACCCAAGCTGTAACCGAATGCCTTAACGAAATCGGACTCGGCTACCGGCAGAGCACATGGAAGGGGCTGGTCAGGGCCGCGATCCAGTCCGCAGGCCTCAAAGTTCGTCCCAATCCAACCGCCACCGTGCTCGCCCATCCTCACATCACGATGCCCAGTCTCGTTATCGACGACACCTGTGCCGTGTTCGTCACCGCCCTAACGGACGGCATCAACGCAACCGATCGCGCAACCTTGCAAACCCATCTCCGCTGGCTCAACCTCGACTGGGGCATGATCTTCCATTTCGGCAAAACCACCGCCGCCTTCACCTTCGTCCAACATCCAAAACCATAATCTGCCGGCCTCCCCGGATCTGCTGGAGACAATCAACAACCAAAAACCATGAACTACCTAACTCAATCCTGGCTGATCGACCGCCGTCATGCGCTGCGTGCGATGGGCTCTTTCGTCGCCCTGCCCCTGCTGGAATGCATGGTTCCCCTGCGGGCGGCGGAGGCGAAAAAAGCAACCGCCACCCCACGGCGCGCCGCCTTCATCTATCTGGCCAACGGCGTCCATTCACTGAACTACCAGATCACTACGGAAGGGAAGGATTATGAGTTTTCCCAATCGCTCAAACCGCTGGAGAAGCACCGCGAGGTTATCACGCCCATCAGCGGTCTGCATCATCCGGGAGGTCTTGGCCACCACCACAACTGCATCAATATCTGGCTGACGGGTGGAAAGCTCGGCCCATCCGACCGCAACACGATCTCCGTGGATCAGAAGATGGCCGAAGTGACTGCGCAGCACACCCGCTACCCGTCCATGGAGGTCGCCATCACGCAGGATTCCCTCGCCTGGACTGCGGACGGGGTGCGGCTGCCGCCTTTGCGCCGTTGCAGTGAAATTTTCGAGTCCATGTTCGCGGAGCCGAAGGGAGGAATCGAAGCCCAAAGGAGGGCGTTGCGTCGTAAAGCCAGCGTGCTTGATGGCAACCTGGCCGAGGTGCGCCGGTTGGAGAAAAAAATGGGATCCGAGGACAAAGGGCGCATGGATCAATACCTTACCTCCGTCCGCGAGGCGGAGATACGGACGCGGCGAGCCGATGCGTGGCTCGATACGCCGCTGCCCACCATTTCCGATGCCGACCGCAAACGCACCGACCGCGACATCGCAGCCACCATGGCCGGCGATTATTTCCGGACCGTATATGATCTCATGGTCCTCGCCTTCCAGACGGATGTGACGCGGGTGGCCACCTTCAGCCTGGGTGGCGAGGGTCAGGCCATCGCCATTCCTGAAATCGGCATTACGGAGTCGCGCCACCAGCTCAGCCACCACGGCGGTGATGCCGGCTATATGGAAAAACTCACCAACTACGACACGTTCGCCATCGAGCAGTTCAGCTATTTTCTCACCCGTCTCGGGGAGACCAAGGATCTTAATGGGAAGTCATTGCTCGGCTCCACCATGTCACTCTTCGGCAGCGGCATGAGCTACGGTCACAGCCACGGAAACGCCAACCTCCCGCTGGTGCTCGCCGGTGGATCGGATCTCGGCCTGAAGCACGGGCAGCATCTGGATTTCAACAAGCAAGCCAAAGGGTTCGGAGGTTACGCGCTCGATGCCGAGGGGGCGCTAACCACTGCGCATTACCAGCTCTGCAGCCGCCCCGCGAACACGGATGCCCACATGAGCAACCTGCTTCTCCTAATGGCTCAGCGCATGGGCGTGGAGGCGGACAAATTTGGCGATAGCAACAAAGCGGTGGCACTATGAAGAAGTTTTTTGTTTCTGGAGTTTCGTTCCTGATGCTCGGCCTATTCGCCGTCGCGATTGCGGAGGAGCCGTTTCGTCCCGAGGCGGGGAAGTTTCCGCCTATCGAAAATGCGCACTCCTATCGGGGAGAACTCGTATTCGTGGATCACGTAAATCGCCGGGGCAGTATCCGTGTGCAGGGAGAGGGCACGTTTTTTCGCAACGCTCCCCACCCCTTTGCCATGCTGCCCTATGGTATCGTGCGTTACCGGGGCGCGCCGGCGGATCTGCGGGACATCCCGCTCGGCACCGTGCTGCATGTCCGCGCCTTTCTCCCGCCGGATCCGAACACCTCTGCCGTGCCGGTGCTACCCGTCGATAACCGGGAAAAAACCGCCGGTTACAGCGGCAAGGGAATTGCACCCGCCGAGAACCACGTCCTCCTCCTCGAAGACGAACCCAGCCACTGCCTGCGCGAGGGAATGGTGTGGAAGCTCAAGGAACTCGATATCAAGGACAACCAGGGGATGATCATCGCTAGCCGCGAACCGAAAGCAGGTGGTGACGGAAAGGTCGATGAGGAAGAATTGACCTTCGATGCCGCCACACGCATCTGGCGTGGTCGCGAACGCCTTGGGATCGCGGACTTGGTCGCCGAAGGAATCTGGCCGTCCAGCGGAAAGAAATCGCTGGATGATCAGGCCGTCCAGCTCGGAATCGTTTGGAAACCCACGCCAAGCGGTATTTTCACCCGGTTCCATATTTCGGACATCTGGCTGGATGAAACTGCGATGCAACGTGCCTCCGAAAACCAAACCGAGACGCACAAGGTTTTCATGCGCGGCCGCTGGATGCCGGCACGGGTGGATGCCGTCGAGTATGGAAAGTTCGGCCGCGCCACCGTGACCGCAACCCTGTTCGGCGGAATGGACGCCTCCCTCTACGCGGATTTCCAAAAGGATGCCACGGTCATGGTCAATGCGTCCGAAAACACTTTGAAGCATGCAGGCGGTAATTATGGTGCCGCGCACATGGCCTCGAAAGGTCCCATCGTGAGTGTCACGAAGGTGGACGGAGATGTCCCTCTGGGTAGCAGCGGTATCCAAGTCCGTTTTGAAACCGACCTCATCATCGAGGGGATCCGACCTGCGAGAGTTGTCCGTATTGGTCTCGCCAGCTGGCCCCAAGTGCTAGTGCCACGGGAGGAGTTCCTGGGCGACAACGGCTTCAACCTTGAAGACCGCTTCCCGACGCCAGCCATCTTTCCCAAATACTGAATTGGATTGGAAGTGCTGCACCGTCGCTAAACGTTGCGGGGTGCTCGCCTGCGGTATATTCATCGCCCAGGTGATAACGAAGCAAAGGCTGCTGGATTGGATGCGCGGGGGGAGAGGCGATTTTGCGGAAGCGGCGCTGGAGGTGTTTGCGTATCAGTTTCGCGAGAATCTTCCCTACCGCCGGTATTGCGAGGCGCTGGGAAAGACTCCGGAAACGGTGGGGAGCTGGCTGGAGATACCGGCGGTGCCGACGGATGTTTTCAAGCTGCCGGGGGTGGGGTTGCAGTGTTTTCCGGAGGAGGAATCGGCCGGGTATTTCCTGACATCCGGGACTACGCGGGAGGTGAAGGGAAAGCATGAATGGCGGAATCTGGAGCTGTATGAAGCGGCGGTGAAAGGCGGCTGGCGCGAGATGGGTTTGCCGGAATTGGAGAGGCCGTGGTTCTTTTCGCAACGAACGGAGGATGCGCCGCATTCGTCGCTGGTGAGGATGTTTGAAATTCTCGATCAGGGCGGGGAGTGGCTGATCGATCCGGAGGGGCGGATGGATAGCGGTAAGTTTTTTCCCAGCGGATCAGCGGCGGTGCTGGGGACTTCGCTGGCGTTGCTGCGGGCTTGCGAGGAGATGGCACCCGTGCGCCTGGCGGAGGGCTCGTGGATTTTCGAAACGGGCGGGAGCAAGGGGCTACGGAAGAGTTTTTCCCCGGAAGAGGTGAGGGGGAGGCTTTCCGGGCATTTCGGCGTGCCGGAGGGGCGGATTCTCAACGAATACGGAATGACCGAGCTGTTTTCCCAGTTTTACAAATGGGGAGACGAGGAAACGCACAAGGGGCCGCCATGGGTGGGGATACGTGTGGTGGATGTGGTGACGGGCGGGCTGGCCGCGCCTGGAGAGGCGGGTTATCTGGAAATCGTGGATCTCGCGAACCTGGAATCGGTTTCCGCGATACGGACGCAGGATTTCGCGGTGGCGGTGGGGGAAAGGGAGTTCCGTTTGCTCGGGCGGGATGCGGCGGCGATGGCGCGGGGTTGCTCGCGGGGGGTGGAGGATGTGCTGGGAGGGGGAGCTTGATTTTTTGCGCCTTCGTGCGACAGTGCTGCACGAAGTTATGAATGTGACCTTGAAATTACCGGATGAACTCTGCAAAGCCGCCCGGCATCGTGCTGTGGATGAGTCGAAATCGCTGTCGGCCTGGACGGCGGAGCTGATAAAACGGGAGCTTGATCCGGGGGTGATACGGGAGCAAATGACCTTGGCGGAAATGTTGGGCGATTCCGCCACGGCTGCGATTGACTTTGAGCTTCCGGACAGAAAACTGGACGTGGAGCGCGAGATTGATTTCCGATGAACGAAATCCTTTTGGATACGATGACTGTTTCCGAACTCCGAAAGGAGGATAGGATGGATCCTGGTGTGAGAGCATGGCAGGAGATGGTGCCATGGGCCTCAACATGGCTGAGTGTGGTGAGTGTGCTGGAAATCAGAGTCGGTCAACTTCGTGTGGCTGGGAAAGACCCCGTTTTTGCGGCTAAAATCGGGAATTGGCTCGAAAAGACGGTTCTGATTCGCTTTGTCTCCCGTCTGATTGATGTGAATCTTGCAATCGCTGATACGGCGGCCGGTATGCGGTTCACCCATGGGATGAGTTCCAATGATTCGTTGATCGCTGCGACGGCGAAAGTCCGGGGGCTGACTTTGGCCACCCGGAATATTTCCGATTTCGAAATGGCCGGAATTGATCTCGTCAATCCGTGGGATTTCGGGAAATGAACCTTTGTTCCGAAAAACCGGTCTGCTATCAGCCCGGCGGGGTATGTTGGAAAAACGGGCGGAGGGGATAGCAAACCAAGGGAGCTGGTGCGGCCGAGAGCTTGGAAAAAAAGCAGCATTGATCCGCGGCATTACTCGCTGTATGTTCTTCTCATGGACACCACGGTGCTGCGGCATGAGATCGAAAGATTGCCTTCTGACGATTTGGATGAGATTTTTGCGTTTCTCGTAAGTCTCAGGATGAAGCGGGACGGACGATTGGAAGAATTACGGGAGCGTCTGGATGATACGACCGAGGGGAACTGGATTTCCTGGAAAGACGCGAAGGTATCGTTGGCGGAAGCGGATTCGGAATAAGAATTGTGCAGCCATATACAGTTTACGTTCAGAAGCAGGTGTTTGACGCATTGGCAACCATGGCGAAGAAACAGCGGCTTGGTGTTGAATCATTTATCGACTCACTGGAAGCCAACCCGTTCCAATCTCGCGATTTTACCGAAACGGATGCCGCCCACAGGCCATTGAGCGTTCAAGTCATTGGAAACCACGCGGTGTCGTTCTGGACGGATCACGCTGTGCGTGAGGTGAAGATAGTGAGTCTCGACCCTGCGGATTGAAAATGACGCGACGGGAATCTTTTCCGAAAGATCGCCTTCTGTCAGCCTGGCGGGGTGTGTTGGAAAAACGGGCGGCGGGGATAGCAAACCAAGGGAGCTGGTATAGGGTGGAGGATGTTTTGGGTTGAAATGGCGGTGGTTTCGGGCAAATCTCTTGAGTAGATGAATGTGACTTTGGATTTGCCGGATGAGCTTTGCGTATCGGTGCGAAAACGTGCCGAGGCAGAGAGAACGTCTTTCGCGGCGCTGGTGGCGGATCTCGTGAAGAAGGGGATGACGGAACCTGCAGGGAAAAAAGAAGAAGGGCGGACATGGTCGGATGCTTTTAGTGGTGCCGAGGACGATCCGTATCTCGACTGGGACTTTCCTCTGGAGGATCGCAAGACCATGAAGATCCGGGAATTCAACTTCGAGGAGTGATGGCTTTTCTCCTCGATACGGTGACGCTTTCCGAGTTGAGGAAAAAGTCCAGGGCGGATCGCGGCGTAGCGGCGTGGCAGAAAAGCGAGGGCGGCATCCTTTCCTTCGTGAGCGTGATCACGATGAACGAAATCCGCTTCGGAGCCAGGAGGGTAGCGAGGAAGGATGCAGGCTTCGCTGCGAGGCTGGAGCTCTGGTATGCGGAGATTCTTGAGGCTCCGGAAATGTATTCGATCCTGCCGGTCGATCTCCGCATTGCCGAGGTGGCTGCGGATTTCCGGGCGGATCTCGGGCTGTTCTTCAACGACTCCCTGATAGCGGCCACTGCGGAAGTGAACGGGCTGATGCTAGCGACGCGGAATGTGGCGGATTTCGAGAAGACAGGGATAGCGCTGCTGAATCCGTGGGAGTTCGGGAAATGACGGGACCGGAGGAGAGGGTTGCGTTTTTAGTTTCCCAGCGCGGTGTCTTGGAGAAATGGGTCGGAAATTACGACGAAGCGGTCTTGTGGAAATGGCTTCGGGCGGAGATCGGGAACGAGGGGCGGTTGGAAAAATTCGTGGACGGTGCGCGGGTGGTTGCGCGGGAGCCGGTGCTGCATGTGGTAAGCGGAAATACGGAACACGCGGCGTTCCAGTCTGTGTTCCGGGCTATTTTAGTTGGCTGCCGATCCTGGGTGAAGGTGCCTTCGGCAGGACTTCCGGAGTTCGAGAAATGGGCGGCGGGAGTGGATCTGTTGGAGGTGGGGAGAGAGTTGCCCGAGGAGTGGCGCGAGCCGGAAGTTGCGGTGGTTTACGGCGGGGTGGAAACGATGGATTTTTTCCGGGAATGGTTGTCGCCGAAGACTCGGATTATCGAGCACGGGCCGAAGCTGAGTGCGGCATTTGTTTTCGCGGAGCGGGAGGGGATTTTCCGGGATCTGGCGGATGACATCATGCGTTACGGCCAGCGCGGGTGCCTGTCGGTGCAGATGGTATATGTAAAAGGGGATGTGGAGGCGTTTTGCGGAAAACTGGCGGAGGCTTTGGAGGCTTGGGGGCGACCGAAGATCGCCCCCACGACCTCTGAAGCCGGGGGCGTCCGCAACGAACGCGAACTCGCGAGGTTCCGCATCGCAAACGGCGCGAACCTGAAACTCCGGGAGAGTGCCGGATCAGTCGATTGGACGGTGGTTTCGGACGACGAAACCGACCTTCGCGCCGGGCCCGGCAGCGGTTTCGTCCGGGTCGCGGCGATGCCGGATGAAATTTCACAGGAAACTCTCGGGACGGAACTCGAATACCTCTCCACCGCTGTCGTGGAGCCGGTTTCCGAGGCGGAAAAGCTTGATGGAATCGCCCCGCCCCGGATCTGCGCGGCGGGAAAAGCACAGGAGCCGGGGATTTTCTGGCACCCGGACGGGGAAATGCCACTCGTCGGGCTTGTGCGGTGGCGGGATCTGGGCTGAAACTCCCTGCCCATGTCCGAAGCAGCCATCCAAACCACGGGAACCATCCTCGAGCGCAAAGGGGAAATCCTTTACCGCGTGGAGCTGATGAACGGAAAAGTCATCCTCGGCCACCTTTCCAAGCCCCTCACCGATGCGAAGGCGGAGTTTCCCGACGGGGCAAAAATCCTGCTGGAGATGACCCCCTATGACTTCGACCAAGGGCGTATCCTCGAAGGGATTTCCTAAAACGGCTTCGCAAGTCCGAGGTATGCTGCGGCCGCAGCGGCCACGAGTGTCAGCGTGAAAACAACCATTGACGGCAGGACTTTCTTTTTCGAAAGCGCCGGAGCCAGGCCGATGAAGAGCCAGATGCCGAATTTCGCCATCCACCAGTATTGATCCATAGGCGGCTTTTTCAGCATCGCAAAGCCCACGAGCAGGATAACCAGCAGCGAAACCCCGTGCAGGATGGAAGTCGCTTTTTTCGAGCTTCCCGCCAGCGTGGTGGCTCCGAGTGAGGCGAAGAGGGCGAAAACACCTGCAAGGTGGAGCGTTTTTAGAAGAAATGGATCCATGGCTGGCGCGGAGATTCCGCCATGCGCTCCCCGGAATCAAGAAAACTCGGAAAGTTGCACTCCCGGGCGCCCGTAGGACATTATGTCAATGAAACGAAAACTCGCATGGACTGGAGCCATCCTCTCCGGTCTTTATCTCCTTACGGCGGGGCCCATCCCCGATCCGCTGCCATTTATTGACGAAGGCATGGCTCTCGCCCTTTTCCTGAAATGCACCTCCTCCCTTGGTTACGATCTTCGGAAATGGTTGCCCTTCTTCGGAAAAAACGCCAAATCCAAGCACTCCAAAAACACCACTGATGAAAAGGACGTCACCATCGACGTCTGACCCTTTCCCGGAAGACACCCTTTCACCCGACCCAACATGAGTAACGAAATCGACCTCGACGCACGCCCCGAAACGAAAAGCAAACCCTGGCTCCTCAGCCTGATCGGCCTTCTCACGATTGGCGGGCTGATCGCCATGCCGTTCATTGCCGGCGAGCCTGATGGCGAAAAAATGCCGGATATCGTGCGTTTCCTAGGCCATTTCCACCCTGTCATCCTCCACCTTCCCATCGGGATCTTTTCCCTCGTGCTCTTCCAGGAGTTCATCGTCATGTTCACCCGGCACAGGCCGTATGGCAGCATCCTGCCAATGTTCCTCGGCTCCGCCAGCGCCGTAGCTGCGGTCATCTTCGGATTTCTCCTCTACCACGGCGGCGGATTCGAGGGCAGCGAGCTTGCCGAAGACCACCTGTGGGGCGGCATCGCCTTCGCATGTGCCGCCGTTCTCACCTTCATCGTCCGCGCCTGGAGCCTCTCGCCCGCCACCACCCAGGTGCCTTTCCGCGTCTTCCTCCTCGCCAGCATTGGCGTCATGTCCTACGCCAGCCACGACGGCGCATCCATCACCCACGGCCCGAACTATCTTACGAAGTATGCTCCGGATCCCATACGGAAAATGCTCGGCCTCGAGCCAAAGGAAGTGGAGGAGGAAGAGGAAGCCACACCCATTGAGGAGCAGGTGGTTTACGCGGACATCATCCAGCCGATTTTCGAGACCTACTGCGTGAAATGCCACGGCGAGGAAAAATCCAAAGGCAAGTTCCGCATGGACACCTTCGATCTCCTGGTGGAAGGCGGCAAGGAAGGCGAAGGCATCGAGCCGGGCAACGCCATCGACAGTAACATCGTCTTCCGCATGGAGCTGCCCGAGGACGATGACGAGCGCATGCCGCCCGATGGCAAAAAAGGCTTGGATGAACACGAGCTGCTCATCGTGAAATGGTGGATAGACCAGGGCGCGGATCCTGCGAAAAAAGTCGGCGAACTGGAACTCACCGAGGAAGTTCAGGGCGCCCTCGGGAATCTCAAGCTCGCCCGGGCTTTCGAGGAATCCCACGAGCATGGGACGAAAGAGGATGGGAAAAATGAGGAAAAGGAGGCCGACAAGCCTACCGAGGATCTGACCAAAACCGTTTCCGAACTAAGCGCCGATTTCCCCGGCGGTCTCACCTTCGAGTCCCAGGAATCCTCCAACCTCACCTTCACCGGGGTTTCCCTGCGGAAAAACCTCACCGATGAGAACTTCGCGAAACTTGGCCCTGTCATCCACAAGTTGGTTTCGGCCGATCTCTCCGCGACAGGCATCACTGACCGCTCGGTCGCCCTGCTCGCCCCCGCAGAAAATCTGAAGATGATACGCCTCAACGAGACGGCCATCACCGACGCCTCCATCGACACCCTGGTGAAACTCAAAAACCTGGAATCCGTGAACCTCTTCGGCACCAAAGTCACCGATGCCGGGGTGAAAAAACTCGCCGACCTGCCGAACTTGAAAAGCCTCTACCTCTGGCAGACCGAAGTTTCCGAGGAAGCCATCGCAGAGCTGAAAAAAGCCCTGCCCGAGCTGGAAGTGGTGACCGGAATCTGAAGCGGAAAGGAACCGCGATTTGGAAATCGCGACAACCCGAGCCGCAAGCCAAGTCCTCTACAGCCATTGCAGACGCGATTTCCAAATCGCGGTTCCCTTCCTACTTTTCCAGCTCCGAGAACTTCTCCGCTCCCTTGATTTCCAAGGAAGTCCACGGCTGCTCAGGGGCGAGATCGGCGAACTCCAGGGCGGCGGGGGAAATGCCCTCCGCACCGGCGTTGTGCAGGGCAGCGACGACTGCCGCCGGATCAAGACGGTTCAGCGGCAGGGAGGTATATCCCGCCCCGATATCAATCCCATCGCTGCTGCGCGCCTCGAAGTGAAGGTGTGCCGGATAATGTCCGTTCGCGGTTCCCACCGAGCCTATCTCCGTGCCCCGCGCAACCAGCTCCCCGAGCTTCGCTTTGACCGACAGAAGATGGGCATACATCGTGTGGATGGGTTTTCCCTCCGCATTCCGGTGGGCGAGAATGACGATATTTCCCCAGCCGGATGAGGGATTTCCGGTGAAAACCACCAGCCCGTCTCCCGCGGCAAAAACCGGGTCGCCCAGATCCGTATTCATCCCGCCGATGCCATTGAGATCGTCCCCCGTGTGGTGCCCGCCGCGCTTGTCGTTCATTTCCCAGAACTTCTGCGCATTGTAAACCAGCGCGCCGTTTTCCGATCCCATCGGTGTATCCATCTTCGTCACGGTCGGGATCTGGTTCGTTTGCCAGGCAGAGAGGAAATGGAAGCGCATGTCCGGCTTGCCGTCCTCCGGCATCTCCATCGGCAAG
The DNA here is from genome assembly GCA_963793435.1 of uncultured Verrucomicrobiae bacterium. GTDB lineage: Bacteria > Verrucomicrobiota > Verrucomicrobiia > Verrucomicrobiales > Akkermansiaceae > Luteolibacter. Next base: position 415,047 of record CAWCAA010000002.1, read on the forward strand.
TCCGCGCCTTGGAATCCGACGATCTCCACCTCCTCCACCCCGGTCTGAGAGCTACGCCAAACCGCGTAGCCGATAATTCCGGCGGCAAGGGCGAGGGCAATCAGGAGGCGGGCGCTTTTCATCACAGGATTACGCGGGATTCTGGACGATTGTTCAACGCCGAATGGGTGGCGGGTCTTTTTCCATGGAGGGATGGAGGGATGGAGGGATGGAGGGATGGAGGGATGGAGGGATGGAGGGATGGAGGGATGGAGGGATGGAGGGATGGAGGGATGGAGGGATGGAGGGATGGAGGGATGGAGGGATGGAGGGATGGAGGGATGGAGGGATGGAGGGATGGAGGGATGGAGGGATGGAGGGATGGAGGGATGGAGGGATGGAGGGATGGAGGGATGGAGGGATGGAAAGTTGCGTGCGAATCCCCCTCTCGCTCCCTCTGTCCCTCTGTCCCTCTGTCCCTCTGTCCCTCTGTCCCTCTGTCCCTCTGTCTCTAATTCCCTCGTTTGTGAGGCTTGAGAAAATCACGGAAGCCGGAGAGACTACCCCATGGACAAGGAGTTGGGAAAAGCGGTCGCGGCGTTGAAGCTGGAAAAAGTGGAGCGTCATATTTTCCTCTGCGCCCAACCAACTGAGGCGAAATGCTGCGATCCCGCCGCGGGGGCGGAGAGTTGGGATTTTCTAAAACGTAGGCTCAAGGAACTCGGTCTCGGAGGTGCCGGGGAAAAGGTAGTCCTCCGCACGAAGGCGGATTGCCTGCGGGTATGCATGAAGGGGCCGGTGGCCGTGGTGTATCCGGAAGGGGTGTGGTATCACTCCTGCACGCCGGAGGTTTTGGAGCGTATCATCCAGCGCCACCTGATAGGCGGGGAGGTGGTGGAGGAGTTTTGCGCTAGGAAACAAGCTCCCTGACCAAGGCCGGGCCCTGGTAAACGAAGGAGGTATAGATTTGCACCAAGTCCGCCCCGGCTTTGAATTTCTCCTCGGCATCCGCCTTGGAGGCGATGCCGCCGACCCCGATGATGGGGATTTTTCCGGAAAACGCGGAGGCGAAGGCGGCGAGGACGATGTTTGATTTTTCACGCACCGGCTTGCCGGAGAGCCCGCCCGCTTCGTTGGCCCATGGATGGTCTTTCACCGCCTCGCGGTCGAGGGTGGTGTTGGTGGCGATGAGGCCGTCGAGGCCGCCGTCCAGGAAAGCTTTCGATAGATCCGCCACCTGTTCCTCCGTCAGATCGGGAGCCACTTTGAAAAGGATGGGAACGTGTTTCCCATGCTTGGCGGCGAGTTTTTCCTGTTCCGTTTTCAGGAGTGCCAACAGCCGCGCAGAGGAATCAGCCGCCTGAAGATCGCGAAGGCCGGGGGTGTTGGGCGAGGAGAGATTCACCGCGATGTAGTCCGCCACCGGGTAGGCTTTTTCGAGGCAGGCAAGGTAGTCGTCCGCTGCGTTTTCGTTGGGTGTGTCCTTGTTCTTCCCGATGTTGAAGCCGATGGAGCCGGTGAAATGTTTCGAGCCGCGGACATTTTCCACCCCTGCATTGATGCCGGGATTGTTGAATCCCATGCGGTTGATAATGGCCTCGTGGGGGATGAGGCGGAACAGGCGGGGCTTGGGGTTTCCCGCCTGCGGGCGCGGCGTGATGGTGCCGATTTCAATGAACCCGAAGCCCAGCCGCCCCAGCGCGTCTATGGTGTTGCCTTCCTTGTCCAGCCCGGCGGCGAGACCGATGCGGTTCGGAAATTTCAGACCCATCAGCTCCACCGGAGTGGTATCGGGGAGGGGAGGGGAAATGAGTTTCAGCAATCCGGTTTTTTCCGCCAACCGCAGCCCGGTCATGCTGGTGTGGTGGGCGACCTCGGCATCGAGGGAGAACAGGATTTTGCGGGCGATGGGGTAGGCGGCTGCGATCACGCGGCTTTTATGAAACATCGAACACCGGACGTCCAACACTGAACTTTTAACCCAAATCAATCGGTTTGATCGATTTGGCTGATTCGGCTATGATTCCACGATGAAAACGCTGACCGCGACCGATTTTAAAACTCGCACCGGGGAGTTTTTCGAGGCTTTGCTTTCGGACGGCAGGGTGACGATCACCCGGAACGGACGATCGTTCCGGCTCCGGCTGGAGGACGGGCCTTCGCCGGTGAAGAAAACGCTTGGGGAGGCTCTCGCCATGGATATGACAGGGTTTGATCAGTATGCGGATTGGGATTTTCCAAAGGTTCGCCTGGCTCCGCTCAAAGAGATCGCATTTGAAAAGTAGATGTTCATTCTCGATACGAATACGATTTCCAACTTGCGCGACTCAAGGCGGTGGACTGCGGAATTCGTAAGTTGGGAGGGTCGTAGCGACTGCGTGAATACCACAAGAGCTTTTCACTGTTATCATGCACGCGGAGCGCATCTGAGTGAAGGGGCGCCAGCGATTTTTCAGATACCCGTAGTCCAGTAGATACCCAGAGCGATCCCAGCCAAGCAGCCGGTGGCGGCGGCAGAGGCCGTGCTGATGCGGCTTGGTTGGATTTTTAGAAGCCTGAAAACCAGGAAGCCGGCGGTTGCGAAGAGGAGGAGGCCGCAGACGAACCAGATGATGGGGTATGCGGTGACTGGAAGCTGCTGGGCGGGCTTTTTCGGGGAGGCGGAGTTCAGTTTCTCCATGGCCGATCCTTTCCCGTATTTGATGAAGGATTCCGGTTGCTTGAGGAAGGCGACCGGAGTTTTGAAAAGGGGATTGCGGATGAGTTTCACGGAGTAGTCTACCCCGTAGCCTTTTGCGAGGGCGGTGTAGGTGGACTTGGGGCAGGAGATGGTCTGGCGGGTTCCTTCGCCATCGACGGTGGTGACGGAAAATCCTGCGGAGGCGGTGGTGGTGCGGTTGCCGGAAAAGCCGGACATGCGTGCGTCCGAGTCCGCGATTTTCACGGGGACGGTTTCCAGCGGGAGCCAGCCGGCGATGGCAGGCCAGGCGGCGAATGTGCCCATGAGTGCGAAGAAGCCGACGAGTAATCCGACGACAATGATGGCAGTGGTATTCAGACGTTCGGGTTCCATGGACTATTTGCTTTTAGGGTCGGTTACGGTGGCGTCTCCTTCGGAGAATTTCTGGTCGCTGGGCATTTTTGAAATGTTGCCGGACATTTGCTCGCTGTAGTCTTCCCATCGCTCGCCGAGGAGGGGTAATTTGGGAATAGGCGGCGGTGATGCCGAGGGCCGGGAGGGCGAGGATGGATTTTATTTTTTCGGTGGCTTTTGGGATTTCAGGAAAGAGAAGCTGGCGAGGGTCTGGTTCGCTAGGCCCTTGGAAGACCAGAGGTGCTGGGGAAAATCGATTTCCTGGCTGAGTTCGGCATCGACGAAAGTTTTGACGAGGATTCCATTGGTGGAACCGGGGCGGGGCAGGATCACGTATTGGTGGCAGATTGATTTGTTTCCCGGAATGGTGGTTTCGGTGAGGATAACGGCAGCAGGCAGGCCGTTGAACTCGGTGACGTAGCGGTCAACGAAGCGTGTTTTCGATTCCTTGCCCAGCAACGGATCCACTGCCTGGGATTCCACAATCATGGTTAGGCCGGGGAGAAGGAGGCGGGTGTCTTCGGTTTTGGAGTGGGAGAGGTTTGCGAAGCTGATGGTCTCGACCATCCCTTTCTTCGCATTTGTCAGGCCGTAGCTGACGAAGAAGGGAGGCGTGGGTCTTTGGACGGAGGCGGTGAATTCGGCAAAACACTCCGGGATGGTGAAGCTGAATTCCGAGCCGGGTTGCAGGACGTTTTCTGCACCAGCGAATGCTTTTGCCACGGATTCCCGCGTGATTTCCACCAGGTTTCCTTGGGGCTTTTCCATGGTCTCCACCTCGCGGGTTCGTCTTCTGGGAAAAGTGATTGCCGGGATTTTTGCTTCCAGAAGGGAGTTAAGGATTGCTTCCGTTTTTTGCGGAAATGTTTCCTTCAGTTTGCCAAGGGCACCTTCGGTGGGATCGATGATTTTGAGGATTCTGACGTTTGCGAAAGGCTCTTTGGGAGTCCGTTTGAGCGCCCAGAATTCCGCGTTTAGGGCGCCTGTTTTCGGGTCGGTTCTGAAATGGGCGAAGCCTGCGAAATCGGCGTTGTTCTGGCTGAAGGCGAGATGCTCGGCTCCGGGAATCTGCTTTTTCAGATTCGCGAGGTGTTGTTCGGTGAATTTCGCGCAGTCGGTGGTTTTGAGGATGAGGGTATTGATCTCGGTGGTGGCTTCCCCCGGCTTGGGCGGGGCTGTGCGGAACGCGTTGTAGGTTCCGGGTTGGGTGTTGAGAATTTGGGAGAGGCTGAATTCTGACCCTTGAAATTTGAAGGAGGGAGGGGGCGTTGAATCGGGTTCCGCGTGAAGGTGGAATCCGGTGAGGAGAAGCGTGGAAAGCAGGATGAGGAATTTCATGGGAGTGTGGCCTTCGGGAGGTGTCCGGAAAATGGGGAGGAAGTGATTTTCAATGGGAATAACGGTCGCATCCGAACCGTTGATACCTGCTCGGTATCGGTCACGAACACGACCGTATGTGCAATGAGATTTGGGCTTGCGGGAGAGTTTGCCAGGGTGATTGAAAGGCCGGGAAGTTGGAGGCTGTGTTTTTTGTTTTATGGAATGTGAAGTCGCTCGGGAGTTATGCGGGGCCGTCACCGGCCATCTTTATGCCGGTCTTGAGGCTTTTGCGGGAAATGATTTGCCAGCCTCTTTCCATGCGTTTGATGCGGTAGATATCCGTGCCAATCGCGCCTTCCCAGCCGTGGCGGAATTCGTATTCACCTGCGCCGGGGAGCTTTCTCAGGCCGGCGGCGGTTTGGGAACCGTCGGCCACAAGTTTGATCGCACCGGGAGTCAGTTGTGCGCTTCTATCAACGTAGGCTCGTCTTGTCCCCGGTGGCATGTCGAAGATGGGGAGGGTGGTGAGAAGCTCTTTGAGGTCGGTCTGGCTGGTAGGCTCCACCTCATCCGGGACGAAGGATTTTGAAAAAGGATCTTCGTATGCCCGGGGGCTTTCCTGTGAAGCGCAGGAATTCAGGAGGGCGATGGCCAGCAAAGAGAGAAGCAGTTTCATAGCATGCTTTTATAGAAAATTTTCGCCTCCGTGAAGGACGGTCTATTTGAGCTTCCCGATATCGTCACAGCGGATGATGAGAAATTTTTTTCCGTTCCAGTGGAATCCGGCTTCGGCACCTTCGTATCCGAGCGCCCAGCATTCCTCCGGGTTGACCTCCCATTTTTCCGCCAGCCTGGCACCGCGATCCGGGAAAACTTCCGTGAGTTTTCCCCATTTGCCTTTCTCCGCGAGGATGGCGACCCCGGTGCTGGAGATTTCGTTTTTCTCGAGGAAGCCTTTCATCTCGCCGGTCATCTTTTCTGCGGACATTCCGGGGTAGGCACCCATGTGTTTCACGGCGGCGGAGTCGTTGCCTGCTTCGAGATCTTTGGCGAATGCCGTGAGGAGGGCGATGGCGGCGTCTTTGGTGGGTTCGCTGGCAGTCTCCTCTGTTCTCGTTCCGGCAGTTTCCGTTTCAGAACTCTGGCAGGAGCTGAAAAAGAGCGTCAGGGGCAAGACCAGGGAGCGGATGGCACTTGTAAATTTCATGATTTTTTGTGGGGTTCCTGCTTCGATGGGAGGGACTAGCGTCTGCGGCGGAGTGCTGCCAGTCCGAGCGCGATACCGGAGAGCAGCGTTGCAGTTGGTTCCGGGATGGCTTGGAAGTTGTCCAAGACGATGGCTTCCCCTGCATTTACTTGGTTGATCTGTAGGAAGATTCGCCCGATTTGCGTGGGGTCAAAGCTGGATTGGTTGGAGAAGTTGGAGTAGGGAACCGTGTAGGTGCCGGGGGTATCCACGGTAAAAGAGGCTCCGGAACTCAGCCCCGGGGATTGGGGACCAAGTGAGAATGCGATCTCCAGCGAACCCGTGACACTTACCACATCAATCGACAGGGCGTTGGTTCCGGTCAGGTCGAGTGCGAGACCGAACGCCTGGCTGGTGGCGGAGTCGTCATTGCCATCGTAAACAAGCCCCATGCTCCCGCCGGATGCGGTTGTAGATGGATTACTGAGTGAAAAGGTGGAGCCGTTGATCTGCGCATCGTAGGAGGAAAGATTGTCGCCGCTGCCTATGAATTTGTTCACATCCATTTCCTCTCCTAAAATGGAGGGATCGTCAAACGTGGCGCTCCCGGTGGTGGTTCCGCTATAGGAAAACGAATCGATAACGATGGTCGCGGCGTGAGCCGGGAGAGCGAGGACTGATAACGTGGCGATGAGAGGTGTTGCGCGTTTCATGACGCGGTGATGATGAGGGATATGCCAATTCCGAGCTATACCCCAAATCAGTGGGGTGGCCCGCTCATCCGGGTTCTTTGTCCTGCGGGAGGAGGAATTTTTTCATCAGCTCCACCTGCGAGTTCACGCCGAAGTGTTGGAAAACCTCCCAAGCGTAGCGTGAGACTGTATTCTCGGAAATGTCCATCCGGTCGGCGGCGGCTTTCCGCGAAATGCCTTCCAGGAGAAGGTTGAGAAGGATGCGCTGCTTTGGCTGGAGGGTGGGGACGGTGGCTCCCCTATCCTCCGGCCAACCGGAAAGGTGCAACCATGGCACCTCGTTCAGGATGAGGTGGGCGATGGCTTTTTCACGCCGGGTGAATTCCGCAGCTCCATACGGACGGTAGAAACCGACGGTGCTGGTGGAGGCGTCATCCAGAGGGTAGCCGCTAAGGATCACCGGGCCGATATCGGCTTTTTTCCAGATCTCATCAACATCACCTTTGACGGCATGTCCCTCGGGATCGATTTCCTGGAGAACCATGGTGGTGTGCTCGCCGCTTTTGAGTGCCACGTAAAATTGCTCGGCGGCAGCGGGCATGTCCGGATGCTCGATGGCCTGGATGAAATGGGAGAACCGTTCCTCATCGAAGCCGCCGTGCAGGAAGGCGACATACACCTGCGATTCGCGCGGCCGGATTTGGCATCCGAGAGTCCAGACCCAGCAGTGGGAGCCGATCAGCCCGGCCATGCCGTCGGTGAGGAAGCGTTTCTTCTCCATGTGCCCGCCAGGGAGGATGGCGGTGTCGGCGAGGAGGCGGATCATGGCGCGGGCGTCGTCCTCGCTGATATGGGTTTGTAATGGGATAGGGTCAGTCATCGGGTGGTCTGGGGTTTTCGCCGTTAAGGAATTTTTTCATCAGCTCTGTATGGGAATGGACGCCGAGCTTGCGGAAGATGTTTTTCGTGTAGGTCGCCACGGTGGCTTCGGAAAGTTTCATGGACTCGGAAATCTCTTTGCGAGGTTTGCCGCTCCGCAGGTGGCGTAGCACTTTTTGTTCCTGTGGGAAAAGGTTGGGGAGGCGCTGGTCGTTTTCGAAGCCGTCCGCCTCGCGGTGCAGCCAGACGGTTTCCTGGAGGACGAGGCGGGCTGTCTTCTCTTCCGTTTCCGTAAACGGTTTTGCCCCGGGCTTTCGAAAAAGCGTGATGAGGCTCACTCCCTCCTCGGAGGCTTCGGTGTGTTCGATGGTGTATGAAAAGGTGGACAACGCATTTTTGCCGTCTCCCGCGCTGCTGCGGATTTCATCGTTGAGAGACAGCATCCATCCGTCCGCGCGAATGATCCGACATAGTCCGTCCAAGAGGAAATCCTGCTTCGCCGGAAGTTCGCCGGCCTTTGCCGCGCTCTCCCCGATCAGACGGACGATCCCCCTGAGGTTTGCAAGGGATATGAAATCGACTGAGGGCACGGCTGGGTCGGAGCGGGGATTGGGCGGATTGTAATCAGGGGTAACCTGTACTCCCTATGCACTTTTATCAAAAGGACGGTTGGTTGTATCAGAAGGTTTTTGAGCAGAGCCGCCGATGGTATTGTGTATCCGCGCCCAAAGCACCAGGCAGGCCTCCGGTCATTTTCAAAAAAAAGCCGGGAAAAGTTTCGCGTTCCCCGCCCATCAGGTGGCTAACTCCCGGCGAAGCCTATGCACAACCGCCCGCCGAAAAAATTTGTCCCCACGCCTTTCGAATACCACCAGGAAATCGAGGTGCGTATCGATTCCCTGACGAACCTCGGTGCCGGGGTGGGGCGTATTGATGGCTGGGTGGTGTTCGTGCCATACGCGCTGCCGGGGGAACTGGTGAAGACGAGGATTTTCCGCAACGACAAGAACCACTCGCAGGGGGATCTGGTGGAGGTTTTGGAAAAATCCCCGGATCGTGTGGAGCCGGGTTGCCCGTTGTTCGGGGAATGCGGGGGCTGCCAGTACCAGCATCTATCCTATGAAAAGCAGCTTGAGTGGAAGACACGCCAGATACGCGAACTTCTCAAACACATGGCCAGGGAAGAGCGTGAGGTGAATTTCTGCGAGAGCTCGGAGCAGGTGTGGAACTACCGCTCGAAGATTACGCCGCACTTCGACAAGCCCAGGGACGGGGTGATTTCTGAAATCGGTTTCCTGAAAGTCGGCAGGCGCAATGAGATCCTGAATGTGGAGAACTGCCCCATCGCGATGACGGAAATCAACGAAGCACTTCCAGCCGTCCACGCGGATCTTCGGGCGAATGGCAGGCAGTTCAAACGCGGCGCGACCGTCCTGCTGCGGGCGACACAAGGCCGGGTGGAGCGGAACCCGAAAGCAATTGCCCGCGAGGAGGTGGGCGATGTGAAATTTGATTTCGTGGCAGGGGAGTTTTTCCAAAACAACCCGTTCATCCTGCCGAAATTTACCGGTTACGTCGGCGAAAAGGCGTTGGCGGGCGGGGCGAAATTTCTCGTGGATGCCTATTGCGGCGCAGGGCTTTTCGGGATTGCGCTGGCACGGCGTTTCGAAAAAGTCATGGGCGTGGAGGTGAACGAAGCCGGCGCGCAGTGGGCGATGAACAATGTGGAACTCAACGGCCTGGACAACGTCAGCATTCTCCAGGCGAGCGCGGAAGCGATTTTCGAACGGATCGATACCCCGCCCGAAGAAACGGCGGTGGTCATCGATCCGCCGAGGAAAGGCTGCACGCCGGAATTTCTCCAGCAGCTCGTCAGTTACGGGCCGCAACGCATCATCTACGTATCCTGTGACCCGGCGACACAGGTGCGTGATTACAATTTCCTGAGGGACGCGGGCTATGCCCTGGACGAGGTGCAGCCATTCGATCTTTTCCCCCACACCCGGCATGTGGAATCCGTTATGGTTCTGCTGAAAGCCGGGACGGAATCATAAGGAACTCCATGGAAATGCGGTGCTGTTTTTTCCCCCAAGAAATTCATCCGGCGCTGCGTTTGAAGAGGATAGGCACGTTTGACGAAGCGAACTTCTTGCGATTTTTTCAAAATCTTTCTTGCGGAACCCTTGTTACTTTCCAAACTCATCAGCAATTCCAAGCGCAACCTCTACCGAAAAATGACCCAAAAAATCGCCTCCCGCCCCCGCTATACAGCGTCCGCAGCAATCGTAGCCACACTGCTCGCCACGCCACAGCTTTTCGCCCAAGCTGCGGAAAGCGCCACCAAGGAAACCCTTCTCGACCGCTGGGTGCTCAACGGTGGCCCGACCATGATCTTCATCGGGATTGCCGTCGTCGCCTTCATCGCACTCGCCGTTTACAACTTCATGTCGCTGACGAAAGCGAAATTCTGCCCGTCCGATCTCCAGGCCGCGCTCATGGAGCACATGACCGAGTGCCGTGTCCGCTCCGCCATTGAGCTCGCCGCATCCCATCCATCCTACCTCGGCCGCCTGGTCGCATACGCTTTCCCGAACATCGATGCCACCCAGCCGGAAACCCTCGGGCGTGACCAGGTGGAAGATGCCATCGCGGACTTCACCAACAACGAAGCCCGCAAATCCATGCAGTGGATCAACTACATCTCACTCATCGCCCAGGCCTCCCCCATGCTCGGACTGACGGGAACGGTTATCGGTATGGTCAACGCCTTCGGAACCCTGAAAACCGCAGGTGCTGCCGATCCGTCCGCTCTCGCCGGTGACATCTCCGTAGCCCTCCTTACCACCCTCTGGGGTCTCTTCAACGCCATTCCTTGTATCCTCTGCTACTTCATCCTGAAGAACAAATACAACGCACTCGTCGCCGAGTCCGTCCACACCGCCGAGGAACTTCTCAATGCCGCCGTTGCCACCGTCAACGCCGACACGCTTTACGCCAAGATCCCTGAAGGCATCGCCCTTTAACCGGTGGGAATCCCGAGGGGTTCGTCACTCTGGCGAGCCTTCGGCGTTTCTTTCCTTGCCAACCCGTTAACCAAAAATCCCCATGTCTTCAAAACTCAGAAAAGCCAGCACGGCCGATGATGATGACGCAAAGGTCGATATGTCGCCCATGATCGACATGGTCTTCCTGCTCCTCATCTTCTTCATCGTCAACGCCACCGCCATCGTTGTGCAAACCGATCCGGATGTTACCCCTCCGATTGCAAAAAACTCCAAGGAGCAGAAGCTTGCGGCGGGTCGCATCGTCGTGAACGTCCGTGAAGACGGAACCTATACTGCAGAGAAATTCACCACCATCCTCAAGGACGAGACCGATATCTTCGATATGGTTAAAAATGAGAAGGAGGCGAATGATGCCCTCGGCGTGGAGTCCAAGCTCCACCTCCGTGGAGACCAGGACGCTGTGTTCAGGCACTCCCGCGCCGCCATCCGTGCCGCGGCGCAGGCCGGTGTGGATCAGGTGATTTTCGCCGTTTATTTGAAAGATACGGGCGCTCAATCCAATTAAACCACTTCCAGAATGGCCCGACATAAAAAATCAGCACACGAGCCGGAACCGGATCCGGATTTGGACATTTCGTCACTCATTGACGTCTGCTTCCTCCTCCTCATCTACTTCCTGGTCACTTCCACGATCACCCTCCGCGAGACCGATCTGGGTCTCCAGCTCCCCGCTTCCAGCCCGCCAACCGACGAGCAACCGAAGATCGAGCCCATGTTCATCCGCGTGGATGCCTCAGGGGCGATCTACTCGGGAACCGGCGCAGGCCAGCAGCCGCTTGATAGCGATGTCAGCGTCCGCGAAGTTCCTCTTCTGGAAAGCCAGCTCGACCTCTACTCCGCCGCTGCGACCAGTGCCGGCAGCAAGCCACTTGTCCAAGTCTATGTCGATCCCGGCGCGCTCCAGCAGCGCGTGATCGATGTTCTCAACGCCCTCGCAGGCGCGGGAATTTCCTCGGTCACCTTCACCGATCTCATCGAGTGACACCCGGAAAATTTTATACCTAAAATTTTTGCGCCGTCGGACGTTCCCTATTACAGGTATCTCCCGGCGGCGTTCCATTTGGTGGAAATCCCCCGATTGACACCGGTTCTTAAAACTCCAGATTCAACAAGCTCCCCTAGCTCTCTTAAAAAACTCCAGATATGAAAAAACTACTCCTGGCCTTCACCTTACTGGTTACCTCAGCGCAACTCCACGCAGCTCCCGATGACGATCTCGGTTCCCTCGTCAACAAAGGTCTGGCCGCCATGAAAGCCGGCGAATGGGAGCAGGCACTCGCATTGAATTCCGAGGCAGTCGAGCGCTTCGGCGGGAATACCGCCCTTCAGCTTTACGGGCCGCAGTTCGGCAACATCGTTTACCGGAAAGGAATTTGCGAACTGAAGCTGAACAAGTTTGAGGAAGCGATCAAATCCTTCGAGTCCACCTATAAGGATTTCCCCAACGACGCCAAGAACGCGAAACCCGGCCGCAATCTTTTCGACAAAATGGCGCTCCTCAAATGGGGTGAAGCCGCCATGGGCGCGGAAGACTACGACCTGGCCATCACCCAGTGGAAAAAGTTTCTCGAGGAGCGCGACAATGTCCGTGACAAGTATCCCCAAGGAGCTTTCCACATCAACATGGCCATCTGCCACTACCGCCTCGGAAAAATCCCGGAAGGCAGTGAGCACCTCGAGATCGCAATCAACAACAAGAACTCCTTCCCCACTCCGAACGATGCCATCGTCTCCGGTTTCCAATCCCTCGTTTCCGCCGCCATCACCAAGCAGGACGAGCAGGTGGTTCTCGATTTCATCAAAAAAAACCGTGGTGCGCTCATCGTCCCGCCCTATGAGATGCAGCGTTTTTCCAAGCTGTTCATGAAGCTCGCCGGCGATGCCATCGCTGCGGACATGCTCAAAACCGCCCTCCTGCTCTACCAATTCGTCCCGGCCACCGAGGTGGCAATCGACGATCTCCGCAGCCGCATCAGCGCGATGGGGAATCTCACCCGCGTGGCCGATGGCCCAGCCGCCTCTACAAGGAGCAACTTGAGAAGCAGCTAGCCGATCTCGAAACCGAGCAGCGCGGCAACAAGTCCATCGAGATGATCAAGCTCGCGGCCGTCGCCTACATCCATGAAAACCAGGGCAATACCCACGGCGCATACGCCGCCTATCTCCAGTTGGAGCAGTATTTCCCGAAAGCGGAAAAGCGCGAGGACAACCTCTTTCACCTTACTACGCACCGCATCCATCATTGGCAACGTGCCCACCACGCAGAAATTCGGTAAACTGTTCCTCAAGGACAAGCCCGGCTCCGACTATGAGGGGGATGTGCAGAAGATGATGCTTTCCTCCCTGTTCTTCGACGGGAAATACGAGACGACCATCGATCTTGCCAAGGACATCATCGACAATAACAAGGCCACGGAGGGCACGCCCGAGCACGATCTTGCGCTCTTCGTTCTCGGTGGTTCCTACTTCTACACCGGCCAATACGGCAAGGCCGCGCCACTGCTTGACCAGCATGTGGAGAAATATCCGGAGAGCATCTTCATTCAGTCTTCCGAATACTTCCAGGCATCCAACATTGCCCGCCTCCAGTATTGGGCCAAGGCAGCCAAGTTGCTCGATGGGTTTCTCGCGAAATACAAGGACGACGCCAACCAGGCCTACACCCCGCTCGCGCTCTATGACCGCGCCAACGCCCACTATTCCGAAGAGGAACCTGATGGCGCACTTGAGAAACTCGATCGTGTGCTGAAAGAGTATCCGGATTCCCCCGTCACCGACCAGGCATACAACCTCCAGGGCAACGTCCTGCAGGGGGAAAAGGAACTCGAAAAAGCCGAGGAATCCTACCTGAAAGCCCTCGAAATCGCGGAAGCCCGTGGAAACGACGGCGTCGCCGGGGAGGCTCTCTACTATCTCGTGGCCATGCTTGGCGAGGTGCCCAAAGGCAAGGACGCAGGCCCACGTGTAAAAGATGCGGTTCAATATGCCGACAAATACTGGGAGAAATATTCCGAAGGTTCACCATACCGCGCACAGGTTGCCGTATCGCAAGTCCGTGCATTCAATGAAGTGGGCCGTGGAGAGGAAGCGCTCGACCGCCTCCAGAAAGTCATTTCCGCCATGGCGAAAAACCCCGAGGCCGTTGGCCTTGAGGAAGCGATCAACTCCTATACTGAGGTTTATCTTGAAAGCCACACCCCGGAGGAACTCAAAGACCACTACTACGAATTCCCTGACATCAGCACCAGTGACAAGGCTGCACGTGCCCTGCTCCGCATCGCCATCATCGGCGTATTTGAGGACGTGGCGAAAAACAACGAGGATGACGAAGCCAAAGTCCGCTCCGCGAATGCGATGATCACGGTTCTTTTCCAGCAACTGAAAACCGATTTCGACCTCAAGGATCTCTCCAACTACATCCTCGTGAAGCTCGGCGATTATCTCCGCACGAACACCTCCGCGCCGCGCGAGGCGCTTCCTTACTATGACGAGGCCCTCACCCGCCAGGATCAGTCCTACCGCTTCGCCGCCCTTCTGGGACGCGCGGATGTTTACGGCCGTTCCAAACAGGATGCGGATCTGGCCAAAGCCCTCGAAGACTTCGAACTCATTCTCAAAGACTCGGACAACAAAGGGGAGCGCGAGTTCTCACTTTTCCGCATCATCGAGATCCTGATGGCCAAGGAGGAGTATGCCAAGGCCGCCGAGCGTGCCAACGAATACCTCAACCGCGATGAGAAGGCCGGCCCTCTGCTTGGTTTCACCAAGTTCTCCCCGGAGGTAGGCCTCATCCTCGCACAAACATTTGAGAAACGCGGCAAGATCGACGATGCCATCGCCATGTATGTCAAAGTGTGGTCCGCCCACATGGGTTACATCAAGGTTTCCGCCCCTGCGATCAAACGCTGGATGGAGCTTTCCTATGAAAGGAACCGCAAATCGAGCGATCCGAAAGTCGTCTCCGACCGCCAGGGTGCCTACAACGGCGGATGGCGCTTCCTTGATCTGACCGGACGTTTCAAAGACAAGCTGGATGCGGATGATCTCGCGCTCTGGAAGGAAGTCGAGAGCCTCGTCGAGAAATACGTGGCGGATCCCAACGTCAAATCCATGGAGCAACTCAAGAAAGAAGAAGAGGAAGAGGCGAAGAAAAGCCGCCGTTAGACCTCCATTCAAAAAATCCAAATTCACAGATACGTTATGAAAAAACTTTTCCTCTCCCTGCTGATTCCGGTTCTGGCTGTTCCGGCGTTCGCCCAGAATGATTTCCAGACCGAAGCGATTCTGGCGAAAGAAGACGGCTCGAACTTCCAGGCATGGATCCTGGCGGCCACTGCCACCGGTATCCGCTACAAGACCACCGCCGTTTCCACGGATTTTACGGACGGAAAGATTGCGGATTTCTCTGCAATCTACCTCAAGCAGCCCGCCGAGTTCACGGAAGCAATGGATCTCTACGAAGCCCGCAAATACAAGGAAGCGCAGACGAAATTCGCGGAGGTAAAGGATTACTACAAACCGGTGGCCACCCTCAAAGGCAACCACCACACCCTCGCCGGATTTTACGAAATGGAGTGCATGCGCAAGCAGGGTGATCTCGAAGGCCTGGCCAAAGCTCTCGGGAGTTTCGTCAAAGCCCCGCTGAGGCAGGATCACCAGCTCCGCCAGCTCGATCTTTACATCATGTGGGATGCGGTGCGCAGCGAGAGCTGGGATCGTGTGCTGTCGATCGCTTCCGAGCGTGATGAGGAAAGCCTTCCCGGCTACCAGCGCGCGCAGGTTGCTTATTGCAAGGGTCTTGCCCAGCAGACTCTGGATCAGGGGGAAGAGGCGCTCATCTCTTTCAATATCGCACTCACGGCGGATGCCGGCGGCTCGGAGGAAATTGCCCAGGACGCCGCTCTCGCTGCGCTTCGCGTTTATCTGGCCGATGAAGAGGTGGCAAAAGCTATCGAGGTGTGGGGCACGGACAACGAGAACAAGAACTCCGCTGGCTACACCCGCTTAAAGGAAGCCGCCGCACTGGCCAAGTTCTACGACGGATTTCTCAAAGTCGGCAAACCGCTGCCCGAAGATCTGAAAGCGTTCCTCAAATACAACGCCTGAATATCCGCAGTGCCGCAGACCAAAGTCTTCGACTATTTCCAGCAACGCGTCTTACATACAGGTTCTAAGGCAAACCGCGCAGCGGAATGGAACCGCGATTTGGAAATCGCGACAACCCGAGCCGCAAGCCAAGTCCTCCGTAGCCGATGCAGGCGCGATTTCTAAATCGCGGTTCCTTTCACTTGGTGACAACCCCCGTTGCCATTTTTCTTGGTTTTTTTCCTAAGAATTCTACGTCTTGCTCGTTCAATTCCAGCGCATGAGATCCATCATCCTTTTTTGTACCGCTCTAACCATTCCTCTTTCCGCCCAGGATCTTCTTGATCCTCTCGTAGTTACGGCCACTCGCAGCGAGACGTCCGCTAAAAATGTCCCGTATTCCAGCGAGCTTTTCTCTTCAGAAGATTTTCAGGAGAATACAGTCCGCACATTACCGGACGCACTCCGTTACACTCCCGGGGTGCTCGTCCAGAAAACCGCTTACGGCCACGGCTCCCCCTTCATCCGGGGCTTCACCGGCCGCCAGAACCTTTTCCTGATAGACGGGATCCGTTTCAACAACTCCACCTTCCGGGGCGGTCCCATCCAGTCCCTGAACACCATCGATTCCTTCTCGCTGGAGCACTTCGAGCTGATCCGCTCCCAAGGCTCCGTGCTCTACGGTTCCGATGCGGCCGGCGGCACGTTGAACGCATTCACGAAATCCGCGGATTTCGAAAGCGAAGCGGACGGACAGGTGTTTTCCCACGGCTCCGCCTCCTATGAATACCGTAGCAATGGGCGCGGCAGCCACATCGGGCGTATTGAAACACAGACCGGGGTTGGCGGGAAATTCGGCCTGCATCTCGGCATTTCCGCAAAAGAGTTCGGGGATATCAGGGATTCCTCGGTCGGGCTGATGCGTGGCACCGGCTACCCTGAGGAGGCCATCGACGCGCGAATGGATTACGTCATTTCCCCGCAGACGAGGCTTACCGCCGCCTACCAGTACCTCAATCAGGATAACGTTTCACGATGGCATTCGACACTGAACAATCTCGGCTGGATCCACGGTAGCCACGTTGCCGCCCCGGGAACCTTCTTCGTGCGCGACTACGACCAGGAGCGCAGCCTCAGTTACATCCGCCTGTCCCACGAAAATGAACAGGCGGATGCATCAGTCCAAAGCATCACCGCCACCCTTTCCTACCAGTCCTCCTCGGAAGACGAGTTCCAGATCCGCACCGCCACGGACAAGCGCAACCAGACCTATGACACGGATACCGTCGGCCTCGATATCGAGCTGACCTCCGGCATTGCGGGCGGCACCCTGCTGTATGGTGTGGACTACTACCATGACTCGGTCGATTCCTTCGCCGAGAGGGACCGGGGCGCGGTCTTTATATTTGATCCGGGGAACCGCCCTGTCGGCGACGATTCCTCCTACGACCTCCTTGGCGCCTACGCGCAATACACCCGCCCAATCGGCGAAAAACTCGAGCTGCTTGGTGGCATCCGCTACACTTACGCGAAGGCGGATATCGGGAAATCCTTCAACGGCACCGTGGATCAGTCCGCCGAGGAATCATGGGACGACTTCTCCGCATCGCTCCGCGGCACCTACCGCTTCACTCCGGAATGGACGATGTTCGGCGGGGTTTCCCAGGCATTCAGATCCCCGAATCTGAACGATCTCTCCGGGAACCTTCTCGCGAGATCCGGCGATCCCACCCAGGGCTCACTTGACGTCGATCCGGAGGAATTCACTACCGTGGAGCTGGGCGTCCGCCACGATACGGCAGCCTACGGATTCAGCGCGGCGGTATTCTACACCGACATTTCAGACCAGATCGTCTCCGTGGCTACGGATGCGACCCTGACTGACAACATCACCACAAACGGAAATGACGGCTACATCTACGGAATCGAGCTGGAAGGATACTACAATCTCTCCGAGCAGTGGACGTTCTCCGGTTTCGCCTCGTGGCAGGAGGGACAGACGGAAACACTGGCTTTTATCGGTGGCCCGGAACAGGAGGAGTACCGCTCCCGCCTCCTGCCTCTGAGCGGCTCGGTGGCGCTCCGTTGGGAACATTTGGAAAAACCGCTGTGGGTGGAAGGCCGGATCCTGGCATCTGCGGAAGCTGACAAGCTCTCAAGCGGCGACCGCGGCGATACCCAGCGCATCCCCACCGGCGGCACCCCCGCATACGCCGCCGTCTCCCTCCGCGCAGGATACGATCCCACCGAAAACCTCCAGCTCACCGCCGCATTGGAAAACCTCCGGGATGATGACTACCGACTCCACGGTTCCGGCCAGAACGAGCCGGGCTTCAACGCGATCCTCGGGGTGAAATATCTGTGGTAAGAATAAGGAGAAGCGTGCTTCCAGCCGCTAGCGAAGAATCAGGAACGGGATTTTGCCTGGGTTGTGCAAGGGGCGGGTAAACCCCTTCTCCATACCCTTCCATTTGCATTGCCAGCGGAAACCTGACACTTTCCCGGTGTCACGATGATTTCAAAGCTTGCCATCCTCATCTCCTGTTTCTGTCTCATTTCCTGTCAGAAGGAATCCCAAGTGGATCGGGCGACCAAAGAGGGGATCCTTCTCATCGGAAATTCCAGTGATCCCAAGAGTTTCGACCCACAGGTGGTCACCGGTGTTCTTGAAAGCAACATCAACCGGGCGCTTTTCGAGGGGCTGATCACCTTCCATCCGACTGAGGATCTCGCTGCTCCGGGAGGCGTTGCACAGGAGGTCATCCCGGACGAAACCTCGACCGTTTGGACGGTGAAGCTGAGGCCGGATGCGAAATGGTCGGACGGCCATCCGGTGACGGCGGAGGATTTTTCCTTTTCCTACGAGCGCATCCTGTCCCCCGATCTCGGCGCCGCCTACGCCTCCATGCTCTACTTCATGAAAGGGGCGGAGGATTTCAATCTCGGTAAAACCAAAGATTTTTCAACCGTGGGAATGAAGGTGATCGATCCGCTTACGTTTGAGATCACCCTGCGCGGGCCTACCCCGTTTTTCCGGGAGCTTCTCAAGCACTACACCTGGTATCCGGTGCCGAAACACAAGGTGCTGGAATTCGGAACCATCGCTCAGATCGGGAATCCGTGGTCGAAGCCGGAGAACCTCGTGACCAACGGCCCTTTCAAGATCAAATCCTTCCGCCGGAACGCCCACATTGAGGTAGAGCGAAACCCGCATCACTGGGACGCTGGGAACGTTTCCATCAACGGAATCCGTTTCCTCCCCATTTCCAATATCTTCACGGAAGCACGGATGTTCCGCGACGGGCAACTCCACGTCACCTATTCGGCCGCGCCCGAAGTGGTGGATCTGATGAAAAAGGTGGATCCATCCGCAGTAAGGCAGGAGCCATATCTGGGGACTGTCCTCTACCGTTTCAATACCACCCGCGCGCCGCTGGATGACGTCCGTGTGCGACGTGCCTTGAGCATGTCGCTAGACCGGGAGGCCATTTGCGATAACGTCTTCCGTGGTTACAAACCGGCCTACGGAATGACTCCTCCCATGGGCGAATACGATCCTCCCCACGGTGTTTCCTTCGATCCGGCGGCTGCGAGGAAACTGCTGGAAGAAGCAGGATTTCCGGATGGAAAGGGCTTTCCCCGGCTCAAACTCCTGATTGCCTCCCGGGAAACGGCGGCGACACTTGCTACGGCTGTTCAGGCAATGTGGAGGGAGCACCTCGGGGTGGAAGTGGAGATTGAGAACAAGGAGTGGACCGCCTATATCGTCGCGACCCAGGGACTCGATTACGATATTGTCGCCGGGGGATGGATCGGCGATTACATCGACCCGCTCACTTTCCTGGAAATGTGGACTCCGGGAAACGGCAACAACAACACCGGCTGGGACAACGCGGAATTTGCTGCGAAGATCGAGGATTCGTTCAAAATCACGGACGCCGCAGGCCGTTTTAAAACCCTCCGTGAGGCTGAGGAAATTTTTCTGGAAGATTCACCTGTCGCGCCAATCGCATGGTGGGGGAAAAACTACCTGCTTCATCCGTCGGTCAAAGGCTGGGAGCCACTGCTTTTGGACAACCATCCGTTTACTTCCTTGAAACTCGTCCCGCAGGATTGATCACATGCTCAAGCTTCTTATATCCCGCTTTCTCCAAGGCCTGCTGACCCTCTTCGTCCTGGTGACACTGACGTTTTTCCTGGTTCGTGCGATGCCCGGAAGTCCCTATGTGGAGGAAAAGGCCATCCCCGCGCATGTGCTCGAACGGATGAAGGAATACACGGGGCTCGATCAACCCTTGCCAATCCAATACGGGCGATACCTCAAAAACCTCATCATCCACCAGGATCTCGGTGACATGATTCGCAAGGACGGGGTGAAAGTCTCCGAGGTCATCGGAGATTCCTTCCCTGTCTCCCTCGCCCTCGGGCTCGCCTCCATGGGTATCGCATTGTTGGTCGGGATTCCGGCGGGAGTGATTGCGGCAGTGAAGAAAAATTCGCCGACCGACTTCGCCTGCCTCGCATTCGCGATGGTCGGTATCTGTCTCCCAAGCTTCGTGATCGGGCCATTGCTGGCGGTGGGTGCGGGGTTGAAACTCCAGTCGCTGAATGTCGCCGGTTGGTCTTCTCCCACCGATTGGATACTACCGGCCATCACCCTCGGCCTCATCAATGCCGCTTACCTCGCCCGCCTTTCACGCGGCGGCATGCTGGATGTTCTTAGCCAGGACTACATCCGCACCGCCAAAGCGAAAGGCGTTCCCGGCAGGAAAATCATCACCCGCCACGCTCTCAAGGGCGGCCTCATTCCGGCGGTTGCTTTCATCGGCCCCGCCTTCGCCGCGATGATTTCCGGTTCCTTCGTAATTGAGACGATTTTCCAGATTCCCGGCATGGGTCAGCATTTTGTAAACGCCGCCAATGACCGTGAGTTTTTCCTCATCCAGGGACTCGTGCTCTTCTACGGCTTCCTCATCGTCGCGGCGAACTTACTAGCTGATCTCGCGCAGATCGCACTGAATCCGAGGATGAGGTAGCTGCCCCCGCCCTGGGGCAGACCGTGGTTGCTGCGTCCCGCAGCCACCCGATGCTGGTGAGAAAAACAAACCCCGGGACGGGGTTTGCACGGCCTGCGCCGGGACGGACGCAGCTACACCCGCACCCGCTCGACTTTTGCGCCTAGCATGAGAAGCTTCTCATCGATATGCTCGTAGCCGCGGTCGATGTGGTATAGGCGGGAGATTTCCGTGGTTCCTTTTGCGCGAAGGGCGGCGAGGACGAGGGCGGCGGAGGCGCGGAGGTCGGAGGCCATGACGGGGGCGGCGGAAAGTTGTGCGACGCCACGGACGATGGCGGTGCCGTTATCGATTTTGATATCGGCTCCCATCCGTTTCAGTTCCGCGCAGTGCATGAAGCGCTGGGGGAAGATGGTATCCTTGATCACGCTGGCGCCGGGGGTGGTGGCGAGTAGGGCGGTCATTTGCGCCTGCATGTCGGTGGGGTAGCCGGGGTAGGGGGCGGTGGTGAGATCCACACCATGGAGGGTTTCGCCGCGCTGGATGAAGCAGGAATCCCCGGCTTCGTTGAACTCGACGCTGTGGCCGGATTTGATAATGGCGGCGGTGATTGCTTTGAGATGCTCGCGGTTCACGCGGTTGAGGGTGACTCCCTCGCCAGCCAGCGCGGCAGCGGCCATGAATGTTCCGGCCTCGATACGGTCTGGGATGACGGTGTGCTCTACTCCTTTGAGTTCTTTCACTCCTTCGATTACTATGCGTCTAGTACCTGCTCCGGTGATTTTTGCTCCGAGTGAGTTGAGGAAATTGGCGAGGTCGAGCACTTCCGGCTCGGCGGCGGCGGATTCGATGACGGTGGTTCCCTCGGCGAGGGTGGCTGCCATCATGACGTTGTCGGTGCCGAGGACGGTGGGGCCGCTGTCCCCGCGCAGATCCATTTCCGCGCCTTTGAGCCCGTTGGGCGCGGTGAGGGTGATGTTGCCTCCTTCGAATTCCACCTTCGCGCCCAGCGCTTCCATGCCTTTCAAATGGAGATCAACGGGTCTGTCGCCAATTACGCAGCCGCCCGGGAGGGAAATCACTGCGCGGCCTTTCCGTGCCAGCAGAGGCCCCATGACGCAGATGGATGCGCGCATGCGGCGGACGAGTTCGTAGGGAGCCTCGTCGGAAATATCAGCGCAGGTGATCCTAACGGTGCCGGATGATCTTTCCACATCGGCACCGAGGGCACTGAGGATCTGTATCATGTAGTTCGTATCGGAAACGTCAGGCACGCGGCGGATGATGCAGTCTTCGCCGGTGAGGATGGCGGCGGCTAGGATGGGGAGCGAAGCGTTTTTCGATCCGGAAATGTTGATGGCTCCTTTGAGAACGGAGCCTCCGTGGACGACGAGTTTATCCATGTTCTGTAAATGTCAGGGGTGTCTGGCGAAGGGAAAGCGGGGGATGCCGGAGAGATCATTGAGGACTTCGACTTCCGTGAAGCCGCAGCTTTCCAAAGAGTGGCGGAGCTGTGAAGCCTGATCGTGGCCTATTTCAAGTGCCATGAGGCCGCCGGGTTTCAGGAAACGGGTGGAGTCGGGAACGAAACGGTTGAGGAGATCCAGACCATCGGTGCCGGAAAAAAGAGCAAGGGCGGGATCGTGGGAGAGCTCGCGCTCCATGGATTTCGCCTCGCCTTCCGGGACGTAGGGGAGGTTCGCAGCGATGAGATCGAAGGTGCCGGAGATGTTTTCGAAGAGATCGCTGCGGATCAGGGTGATGTTGTTAATGCCAAGTTTCTCCGCGTTTTCTTTGGTTAGCGCGAGGGCGTCTTCGGAAACGTCGGCGAGGGTGATATGGCTTTCCGGGCGCTCACCTGCGAGGGAGAGTCCGAGGACGCCGGAGCCACAACCCATATCGAGGATTTCCAGCGGATCAGAGGGGAGTTTTTTAAGGATCATTTCCACAAGCTCTTCGGTTTCCGGGCGGGGGATGAGGCCACGGCCATCGCAGATGAAGTCCCTGCCGTGAAATGGGACGGTGCCGAGGATGTGCTGGAGGGGGATGCCCTCGCCACGCTTTTTTAGGAAATCCCGGAGAGGTGCGAGGACGTCTTCCTCCAGCGGTTTGTCGAACTGGGTGTAGAGCTGCATGCGGCTACAGGCCAGCGCATGGGCAAGCAGGTGCTCCATGTTCAGGCGTGGGTCGGACACTCCGCGCTTGTCGAGGTATTGGGCACCTCCATTGATTGTTTCCAGGACGGACTTCATGGGCACACCGCTTATGGGGCATGTTCGCCTGTTGGGCAAAGGATGAAAACGAGAGGATTTCCGGTTTTGGGGTTGCCGTCCGCTGCCAGCTTGCTACCGGAGGGGATAGCCAACTCGCACACCATCTCAGGCATAGGCGCGCTTTCGTCACTCGGGCACGATGTGGAGGCGCATTTTGATGCTGTTACCGCAGGGCGCACGGCGATACGGCCCATTGGTGAGTTATTGGGAAATGACAGTCCGCACGCCCATCTTCCGGGAGCTTGGATTTCCCCGAGAAATTTCCTGGCACATAGAAAATGGAGCCCCGCATCCATGGCCGCACTGCATGTGGCGGGGGAAGCGGCGACGATGGCGGGGTGGTCTGAAAAACAATTGGAAGATACTGCTCTCATCGTGGGGACGAGCCGTGGAAATGCGGCCGGTTGGCTGGATCCCTGGCCCGGACGCAGACCGTTCAAGCTGATGGCCGCCAGCAACACGATCCACAGCGAGCCTGCCACGGCCATCTCCATCGAGCTTGGGATATTGGGCCAGAACCACGTGGTGGCCAGCGGTTGCTCCGCCGGATTGGATGCCCTTGGTCTCGGGAAGATGCTTTTGGATGGCGGTGCGGTAGAAAGGGTGCTGGTGGTGGCGGTAGATCTCCCGCTCGTACCCAAGCTACTGGATAATTACGCCGCTTCGGGGCTGCTTGGAACGTTGCCTGAACTGGATCCTTTTTCGCCCTCATCGAACGGTTTCATTCCCGGTGAAGGTGCTGCGGCAATCGCCCTTTCCGCCGGGGACTCCGGGAAAACAATGCTCTCCCATTTCGCCAACAATTCCGATGGTGCTGATCCTGTCGGGGTGCCGAAAGACGGTGGCAGGACGCACCTGCTTCTCAAAAAGGCGGTTACCGATTTCGGTGTGCCTGCCGCAATCTGCCCGCATGCCACAGGGACACGGATACAGGCACGGGCCGAAAAAACGTTTTTAGCACAAGCCGCTACCTACCCAGCGACGACGGTGCACCTGCTCAAGCCATTCATCGGGCACACCGTGGGAGCCAGCGGTCTGCTGGAAAGCGTGGTTCTTCTCCGTTTTCTCCGGGATTCCCGCCTCCCTCCGAATTTGCCCGGGCGTTCGGCACCGCCCGGCTGGCGGCTTCCCGATGAGGCACAGCCGGTCGCCGGCCCTGTCTTCAAACTTGCCCACGGCATGGGCGGGCACAATGCTCTTGCCGTTTTCCAAACCAACTCATGAGTAATACAACACGCCTGGAAGTTTCCATGGATAGACAGACGCTGGATCTGTATGTCAACAACGAGCACGCACGCAGCTTCAGGATCTCTACTGCCGAGAAAGGAATGGGCTTCACCGAAGGAAGCTTCCGGACACCGACGGGGCGTTTTGTCATTTCCGAAAAAATCGGCGAAGGTGAGCCGATATATACAAAGTTCAATGCCAGGGTTCCAGTAGGACTATGGGATCAAAAGGAAAAAACGAACGATGACCTGATCCTGACCCGTATCCTGCGTTTGGACGGAATCGATCAGGAAAACTCCAATACGCTGGCGCGTTACATCTATATCCATGGGACAAACCGCGAGGATCTCATCGGAGTACCCTCCAGCCACGGATGCATACGCCTGTCCAATGAAGACATGATAGAGCTTTTTGATGCGGTTGAAGCCGGATGCCCTGTTGGGATACATCCTATGACGGAATACAAAACGAAACTCCTGTTCCTGGATTGCGATTCCACCTTGTCATCGATTGAAGGAATAGATGAGTTGGCGAGGCTTTCCAATCCTGCAATATTTGCAGAGGTGGTGGCTTTGACAAATGCCGCAATGGACGGCGAAATACCATTGGACGAGGTATTCCGCCGGAGGATGGAAATCATCCGCCCAAGCAAGGCGATGGTTGAGGAAGTGAGCCGGATGTATATCGAAACGGTGGTTCCAGGGGCTGCGGAATTTGTTTCCAAGGCAGTGGAAAACGGCTGGATGCCGGTGATCATCTCCGGAGGGTTTGCTCCGATTATCAGGCCGCTTGCCGGCCGTCTCGGTATCCGTCATGTGGAAGCTGTCCCACTCCGTTTCAACGACTTGGGAGAATATGCGGGCTACGGGGAAGCATATCCAAGCACTAGAAACCTCGGCAAAAACGAGATCATCCGGGAGTGGAAAAAGGCAATGCTGCCACAGCGTGTCGTCATGATTGGCGATGGCATCTCCGATTTGGAAACCAAACCGGATGTGGATCTGATGATCGGTTTCGGAGGTGTCGTACGGAGGGAAAAGGTCAGGAAAGGGGCGGATCTTTGGTTGGAAAGTTTCAGTGGAATTGACCGGTTAACATCCGTTCTCGAAGGGTAGGAAACGCATGTTTTTCAATGTTATAATTTTCCCTTGCGTGTCTGTTACCGGGTAGTAGGTTCCATTCGCAATGAGTACATCAAACAAGAAAGACATCGTACGCGGCAAGCGCTACACTCCCGAGGAGAAAAGCAAAGTCGTAACATACGTTACCGATTACAATGCCAAGAACGGCCGTGGCGGACAAAGCAACGCAGCAGCCAAGTTCGGCATCTCCCAGCTAACCATCGCGGCTTGGCTGAAAAACGCCGGTCTGTCCAGCAAGGCTGGAAAAGGTGGCAAGGGCAGCATGCAGAACAAACTGAGCACCATGCTCGGTCTCGGGCAAGAGATCGAGCAACTGGAGCGCGAGCTTAACGCAAAGCGCACCAAGTTCGAGGCTCTCAAATCCTCCCTGTAACTGCGGCTTAAAATCGCTTCCACCGCTTTCCTCCCCCTGGGAAAGCGGTTTTTTTGTGCCCAGGGGGAAATGTCAAAATATCGCTTGAAATTTCGTAGTTTCAGTATTTAATGAAACTTATGAAGGTTTCCGAGGATAAGCTGAAGATCGCGAAAGAGGATTTTATCGCCCAATGGGGGGCCTTGGGCACGCAGTGGGGGATCAACAGGACGATGGCCCAGATCCATGCGCTGTTGATGACCTCGCCCAGCGCGATGTGTACGGATGATGTGATGGAGGAGCTGGCGGTCAGCCGTGGCAACGCCCATACGAACCTGAAAGAACTCGTGAACTGGGGGTTGATCCGCATGATCGTGGTCAAAGGCGACCGCCGGGACTTCTATGAAGCGGAGAAGGACGTCTGGCAGATTTTCACCATCATCGCCCGGGAAAGGAAACGCCGTGAAATTGAGCCTGCGGTAGCTCTGCTGAACCGTTGCGCAGCGGATACCAAGGGGCTGAAGAGCGAGGAAGCAAAGGTGTTCCACAAGCAGGTCAAAGAGCTCGAGGAATTCGTAACCTTTGCCTCAAAGATGTCAGACCGCGTCGCGTCCATGAAACACGGGCTGGCAATCCAGCTTGCGAGCAAGATTTTGGGATAAATTTTTTAGGAAGGAATAGAATGAACACAACAGTTGTAATCATCGGGGCCAACGGCTTTTTGGGGAGATACCTGTGCCGGCACTTCGCCAGAAATGGCAGGGAAGTGGTGGCAATCGCCCGGAACCGCAAGGGATGGAGCGGTGACGGGATGTTTCTCGAATGGGATGGAAAAAGCCTGGGGCCATGGGCATACGCGCTGGAAGGAGCCGAGCTTGTGATCAATCTGGCCGGGCGCAGCGTGAACTGCCGCTACAATGCGGCGAACCGCCAGGAAATCATCCGCAGCCGGGTGGAATCGACAGCTATCATCGGGAAAGCCATCGCCGAGTGCCGGGTTCCGCCCAAGCTTTGGCTGAACTCGAGCACGGCCACCTATTACCGCCATGCCGAGGACAGGCCCCAGGACGAGTGGAATGGAGAGGCTGGCAAGGGCTTCTCGGTAGATGTCGCGACGGCATGGGAGAATGCGTTCTTCGAAGCGAAAATTCCTGCGGAAACTCGAAAGGTGGCATTGAGAACCGGCATGGTTTTGGCGAATGAACCCGATACTGTTTACGATGTCCTGACAGGTCTCACCAACCGCGCTCTGGGCGGAACCATGGGCAGTGGAAACCAGCGTGTAAGCTGGATCCACATGGAGGATTTCCTTCGTGCCGTTGAGTTCGTCACGCGCGATCCTTTCATGGATGGGATGGTGAATATCACCGCCCCGGAGGCTCCCGTGAACCGCGATTGGATGCGCTACTTCCGTGAAACCGTAGGTATGCCAATCGGTATCCCGGCAAGCAGGTGGATGCTCAAAATCGGTGCGAAATTCATGGGCACGGAAACGGAGCTGATTCTGAAAAGTCGCTGGGCCTATCCCCTGCGCCTCAAGCAAGCCGGTTTCCGATGGCGCTACGCGAAAGCCGCGTATGCGATCGCCGATCTGGAGCACAGGAAAGGCCTCGCCGGATTTTTCCGGGAAGCCGAAAGGCGTAGCACCGGTGCCCGCGCCTGGCTCCCGGCAGCGACCCGCTGAAAAACAAAACGCCCGGCAACCTTTCGGTGGCCGGGCGCTTTTTTGAGATCCGAGTATTACTTGGAGGAGGAAACGTAGCTCGCCTGGCTTGCGCCTTTCTTGAGTTTGGTTTGCTTGATCCAGCTCATGGTGGAGCGGAGTTTCGCGCCGACTTTTTCGATAGGGTGCTGCTCGCCTTCCTTACGGAGTGCGTTGAAGTTCTTGGAGCCGGAGAGATACTCCTTGGTCCATTCTTTGGCAAACTTGCCGTCCTCGATGATTTTAAGCTGCTTCTCCATGCGCTTCTTGACGGAGGCGTCGATGATTTTCGGGCCAACGGAGACGTCGCCGTATTCGGCGGTCTCGGAGATGGAGAAACGCATGCCGGCGATGCCGGACTCGTTCATGAGATCGACGATGAGCTTGAGCTCGTGAAGGCACTCGAAGTATGCCATTTCCGGCTGGTAACCGGCTTCAACGAGAACCTCGAAGCCTGCCTTGACGAGTGCGGAAGCACCGCCGCAGAGGACGACTTGCTCACCGAAGAGATCGGTGTTGGTTTCCTCGCGGAAGTTGGTTTCGAAAACCCCGGCGCGGGTGCAACCCACGCCGCGTGCCCATGCGAGGGCGGTGGTCTTGGCTTTTCCGGAAACGTCCTGGTGCACGGCGATGAGGCCGGGAACGCCTTTTCCATCCACGAACTGTGAGCGGACGGTGTGGCCGGGGCCTTTGGGGGCGACGAGGATGACGTCCACGAAGTCAGGGACTTCGATGGTTTTGAAGTGGACGGCGAAGCCGTGGGAGAAGAGGAGGGTCTTGCCCTTGACGAGGTGCGGGGCGATGTCCTTGTTGTAAACCTCGGGGATGACGGTGTCCGGAGTGGCGACGAAAATGACGTCGGCAGCTTTCACTGCATCTGCCGTATCCATTACTTCGAAGCCGAGCTTGGCGGCCACTTCACGGGATTTTGACTTCTTGTAGAGACCGATGATGACATTGAGTCCACTGTCTTTCAAGTTCAGCGCATGGGCATGGCCTTGTGAGCCAAAGCCGATCACGGCGAGTGTCTTCTTCTTGAGCGAAGTGAGATTCGCGTCCTTGTTTGTATAAATCTTCGCAGCCATACCTATTCGATGTGTAAGTTCGTTTTTGCCGCCGGTCTGCCACCAAGGCAGCGACGGGGCGCACAAACTGAATAGGTGCGGGGTTCCGGTCAAGCCATCAGTGGGTAAATACTGAAACGCTGAAAACTAAAATGCTGAAATTGGCTGTTCGTTCTTCCGATGTTGCCATTTTCGGAGGGCGCGATGACATTCCTTTTCCTGAAATGAAATCCGATCTGGTAGAAACAATACGTGCCGAGCTGCGGGCGCGCCTGGAGCTTATGGCGAAAGCGGCGAGGGCGGCACATGAGGCCGCGACCGACCCAGGCTCAAAGGCTGAGAGCAAATATGACACCCGCAGTCTGGAGGAATCCTACCTTGCGACAGGTCAGGCGCGGCAGTTCAAGGAACTGGCGCAGAATCTGGCTGTTTTCGAAAATGTGACGATGAGGGATTTCTCGAACGACGAGGAAATCGACGCGGGTGCACTGGTGAAAACAAAACGGCAGGGTGGCAGGGAAATATCTTATTTCCTGATGGCTCCCACATCCGGTGGTCTTGAAATCATCCATAAAAAAAAGGAAATCACGCTGCTGAGTCCGGACAGCCCGCTGTATCAGAAGCTGATGGGGCTGCGTGTTGGAGGTAGCCTGGAGAGTCCGCCTCTGGAAGTTTCCGCTGTGAGCTGAACTCAGATTTCCGCTGCATCCAGTGCGAGTGCGGCGGCTCCAATGGTTCCCGCCTCGTGGCCGAAGGCGGCGGGGAGGATTGCGAGATCGTCTTTAAATGGGCCGGAAAGTTGCTTGAGGAGGTGCTCGCGGAATGGATTGAAAATCAGATCCCCGGCGCGGGCTACACCGCCACCTATAACCAATGCCTCGGGATTGAGAAGCCAGCAGGCGTTCATCATGGAGGTGGCGAGCATGCGGCCGATGAGGTTCCAGTGGCCGATTGCGACGGGATCGCCATGGCGCGCTGCTTCCGAAAGGGCGGCAGGGGAGCAGTCCTCGATGTCTTTGGAAATTCCCGCCGCCTGGTATGCGGCAAGGGCGTCCCGGGTGATTTCCTGGTTGCCCACGTAGTCCTCGAGGGCGCCGAGGTTCCCGTAGTGGCCGCGCCGCCCCTGGTAGTCGATGGATGTCTGGCCTATCTCCCCGGCGGCATATCTCGCCCCACGCACCATCCCGCCGTTCACGATGATCCCGCCGCCTACCCCGGTGCCGAGCGCGGCACACACGAGATGGTTGTAGCCCTTGCCCGCGCCGAGTTTCCACTCCGCGAAGGCCATGCAGTTCGCGTCGTTATCCGCAGCTACCGGAAGTCTGGTAGCATCCGCGAGAAGATCGCGCAGGGGGATGTTTTCCCAGCCGCGCACGTTGGTGAGCTTGAATACGATGCCTTTCTCAAAATCCACGAAACCGGGCATGCCGATGCCGATTGCCTTGATACCCGCGTGGCGGCTGCGGAGATCCTCTACGGCGCGCACCATGGTCGCGATCAGTTCTTCCGGGGTGCCGAAATCCTGTGTCGCGATGGGAGGCGCGTGGTCGATGATTTCACTACCACGGACAACACCTGTTTTCACACTGGTGCCTCCGAAGTCGATGCCGATTGCGAGAGGGGTTTCATTCATATCCGCGCACTGCCTAGTGTCCCGGATGCAAAAGATCTATCTAAAAAACGCCCGTGAATCATTCGGCGGAAAACACTTTTCCTGCAAGCAACCTTAGCCCTTCGAGGGTGAGGTCGGTATCTACCAGGTCGATTTCCTTTATGCGTGGTGCTGCAAATGCCGCCCCGCCTCCCGTGGCGATGATTTTCGGTTTCCCGCCCATTTCAGAAATTATTTCACGCAGGATCCCGCGAACCATTCCCCGGTGACCGATCACCACGCCGGATTGCATCGCCTCCACGGTGGTTTTTCCGATGGCTGCGGATGGTTCCGCCGGAGCTACGTGCGGGAGTTGTGCGGTTCTGGAGGAGAGGTATTCCGTCATTGCCGACATGCCGGGGGCGATGACTCCTCCGGAGAAATTTCCCTCTGCGGAAACCACGCTGAAGGTGACAGCCGTTCCGAAATCCACGGCGATCCCGTGTGCTCCGTAGGTTTCGCGAAGCGCCAAGGAATTCGCGAGCCTGTCGTTTCCGATCTGCTCGGGGTGGTCGAGATCGAATCCCAAGCCGTGCGGGCTCTTGTAAGTGAGAAGGTGGAAAGGGGAGTCGGGGTTGAAAAAATCCGAGAGCAGCGTGGCTTTCTCCGGAACCACGGAAGCGCAAACGACCCCGTCGAAACGGATGCCATCCAGCAATTTTTCCAAGGTGGCGGAATTTAGATCCGCAGTCGGGATCACCGCCCGCCATTGGCCAAGTCCGTCCTTATCACCGAGGGCGAGCTTCGTGCGGTTGTTCGAATTGTCGATCAGAAGCCAAGCCATGATTTCCCCCAGTCGGATGATTTGAAAACGATCTTTCCGTCTGAATCCCATTCAGGCGCTCCTTGGTTTGTTTTTACGCGGAGTTTTCCGTCATTGATCAGGAGATCCATTTTCCCATTCAAATCCTTATCCCCCAGCCAAAATTTGAACCAGATATCCGTAAATCCTTTCTCGGGGCTGCCGGCGAATGTGTTGTCGGCAGGCTCATGTTCCACACCGTCGGCGGTCACGAGCCTGACCTTTTTCCGCAGATCGTGATCCTTATCTCCGTTTTTTTTGAGATGGATCTCCAGCCAGGCATCGGATCTGTCTTTTGTGAGTTGGACTCCCTCGATTTCAAAACGGGCTTTGGGATCAGTATCGGAATCATACTCCGCAGACCACACCCATGCCGCCAGCGCGGTGGTAATAACCACCAGTAGTGCTAGGGAGAGGCGTATCATCTGGCGTTTCATCACGCACCTTTAGTAACCGAAGCCGCTGCCCCGGCAAACGAAAACGGGCGAACCTTGAAAGGTTCGCCCGTCTTGTGGAAACTCGGTGAGTTCGGGTTTATGCGTGGCCGTCGCTGTAGGCAGGGGAGCCATGCTCGGCAACGTCGAGGCCTTCCTCTTCTTCCTGGGCGTCAACCCGGACACCCATGATGGCTTTGATTGCGCCAAAGACAACGAGGGAGAAGATGAATGCGAATCCGTAAACACACACGATACCGATGATCTGGGACACGATGCTGAATCCTTCACCGAAGATGGCTACTGCCAGGGTTCCCCAGATTCCGCAAACACCGTGGACGGAAATGGCGCCAACCGGATCGTCGATCTTGATTTTGTCGAAGAACAGGATGGAGAATACCACGAGCACACCGCCGATCGCACCAGCAGCCATGGCTCCCATGACGCTGACCACATCTGCGGCTGCGGTGATACTCACCAGGCCACCAAGGATGCCGTTGAGTGCCATCGAAAGGTCAGGCTTCTTGATGACAATCCAAGATGTGATGATGGAGGTAAGGCCACCGGCTGCGGCCGCGAGTGCGGTGGTCGTGAACACGAGACCGAGTGGGCCTGGATCAGCGGAAAGGACGGAGCCACCGTTGAATCCGAACCATCCGAAGAAGAGGAGGAAGACACCGATTGCCGCCATCGGCATGCTGTGGCCGAGGATGGGCCTGATGCCGTCCTTGGTGTATTTCCCGCGGCGTGCGCCGAGGAGAAGGACGCAAGCGAGTGCAGCCGCCCCACCGAAGCCGTGAACGACCGTGGATCCGGCGAAGTCCTTGAAGGCGATACCGTCCTCACCGCCAAGGGTGCTGAGGAAACCGCCGCCCCAATGCCATGAGCCGGCGATGGTGTAGCCGAAAGCAACAAGAAGAGTGGCGAAGATCATGAAGCTGGGAAGCTTGACGCGCTCCGCAACCGCTCCGGAAACGATGGTCGCTGCCGTGGCCGCGAACATGGCTTGGAAAATGAAGTCGCCGTAGCCGGTCATAGCGAGGGAAAGACCGCCGTATGCCCATGTTTTGCCGTTGCCATCGTTGAGATCGCCAATCGGGCCGCCTATGCTGAAAAATCCGTTGAAGTCACCCGGGTAATGGGTGTTAAACCCGACGAATGCGTAGGTAAGCAGGCCAATGCAGATGATGAACACGTTTTTGAACAGGATGTTCACCACGTTTTTCTGTTGGCAGAGTCCGGCTTCCAGCGTTGAGAAGCCAAGGTGCATAATAAATACCATGGCGGCGGCGATCACCGTCCAGAGCATCGATACCGTGAAGAAATCGAAAGCTTCGGAAACGTCAACGGGATTTCCGTCGTCGTCCGTCGCATTGTATCCGTCAACGAGCGCCTGATACTCGCTCGGCTCATCTGCTGCGGGCTCTTCGGCTGCTGCCGGGGTTTCCGCCACCTCTTCGGTTGGCGCGGGAGCCGCCTCGTCCTGACCGTAGCCGGTCACGGGCATGAGGGGGATTGCGAAGCAAGCGGCTGCCGAGAGGGCGAGGGCTCGCAATGTCATTGGATGTCGTCTGGTCATTGTTGGTCGGGGTTGTCGGATATTTAGCTGCCTGACCCATGGGGATGGTTCTCCGCGGGAGCAGCACGGAGCGGGAAAGCAAACCCCGTGCCAAAGTTCAAACGAGGCTTCCCGGCGCACCCGTGGTCAATGATCGGAACGCATGATGAAGGCGGGTGGTTTTGCAAATTTGTCTTGCCAGGCTCCCCCTCTGCAAATAAATCACCGCCGTGCGGGGAAATACCGTGCGCCAAATTTAGACTGGACAGTTCCTTAGGTTTTGTTAAATAAACCCGGCGAGCCGCCCCAACTCAAAAATTGGCTAACGGCACGCCTCCAAACAAACACCCCTTTTCTGAGTCCATCAGATTCAGTCAAGGACGCTTCCAGCAACCGAAAACAACAACACTACTATGCAAAACTACTGCAAACTAATTGGCGCCATGGCCGCTGCCTCCGCCCTCGTGGCTGGCTCCGCCTCGGCTGAAATCGAATACGAACTCCACACTGGCTACCACAACGAGTACATTTTCCGCGGCATCGACCTCGGCAATGATATGGTTGACGTCGGCGCGGATGTCGCAATGGAATAGAACGGCCTCGGCGTTAGCGCTGGATTCTGGTACGGCAGCATCGATGATGCTCCGGCAACTGCTGGCACCGTTTCGTATGACGAACTCGACGTGTATGGCGAAGTTTCCAAGGATCTCGGTTTCGCTACCGTAGCCGTTGGATACATCTACTACTACTTCGGTGACAACACCAATTTTGTTACCCAGGACGCCCAGGAAGCATACGCATCCATTAGCCGTGATTTCTTCGGATACGATGTGACCGCTCTCTACTACTGGGATATCGAGACCGATAACGACGGTTACTCCGAGCTCAAGGTGGAAAAAGGCTACGAGCTTAGCCCATGCCTCACGCTGAGCACTGGCACGACCCTCGGGTATCTCGTTGAAGAAAGTGATTTCACGCACGTCCAGGCAACGGTCTCCCTCGACTGGGCATTTACCGAAACCGCTACCATCTCCCCTTACATCGCCCATTCCTGGGCGCTTAGCGAAGGTGGCAACAATCCTGGTGGAGCTGCACGTGACACCACTGCAAACTACCTCGGCTCCCAAAACGAGTTCATCGCAGGTGTAAACCTCGCAGTTAGCTTCTAATCCGGAGTTTACGAACTGAATACTTTAAGAGCGGTTGCTTAGGCAGCCGCTCTTTTTTTGTTTCATGCTTGAACCTGGCGGGATTGGCCGAAAACTCCGGGAATGTTCCTCGGACTCGATTCTTCCACCCAATCCCTCAGTGCCGTAATTATCAATCCTGCCTCGGGTGAAATCCTGGCCAGCCATTCCGTGAATTTTGGGAAAGACCTTCCCCAATATAATTCGCCCAGCGGCTTCATTCCCGGAGGGGAAAACGGTGAAGTCCATGCCGATCCGCTGATGTGGCTGGAGGCGTTGGATCTGCTTTTCAAAAAGCTTTCCGAAGAAACCGATCTCTCCCAAATCGAAATCATCGCGGGTTCCGGCCAGCAGCATGGTTCCGTTTATCTCGGTGCGGGATTTGACTCCGCTCTCTCGAAGCTCGATCCGGGAAAAAGCCTGGTGGAGCAACTTTCCCCGGAACGCACAAGGGATACCTCGCCAATCTGGATGGATACTTCCACCGGAGAGGAATGCGCGGAGATCTCCGCAGCAGTAGGCGGAGCGTCGGAAGTCTGCGCACGCTCCGGCTCGGTCGCCATCGAGCGTTTCACCGGCTCGCAGATCCGTCGCTTTTCCAAACAGGATGGTGAGGCTTACGCCGCGACCTCCCGCATCCATCTGGTCAGCTCCTTTATCGCCTCGGTTCTCGCCGGGAAATCCATTTCCATCGACTACGGCGATGGTGCTGGAATGAACCTGCTCAATCTCGCCGATCTCGCGTGGGACAAGGATCTTCTGGATGCGACCGCCCCGGATCTGGCCGACAAGCTTCTTCCCCCCGCTTCCTGCCTGGAGCCGCAGGGAACGGTATCCGCATATTTCACGGAGAAATACGGCGTTCCTAGTAGTTGCAAAGTCTGCCCCTTCACCGGTGACAACCCCGCCTCCCTCGTTGGCATGGGCGCGACTACTCCAGGCCAGGTGGTTATCTCCCTCGGCACCAGCGATACATTTTTCGCAGCCATGCCGGATGCCAAAACGGATCCTCAGGGCTTCGGTCACGTGTTCGGAAATCCTGCCGGAGGTTTCATGTCCCTCATCTGTTTCCGCAACGGATCACTCGCCCGAGAAGCTCTCCGCGATGAACTTGGGGTTGATTGGAGCGCATTTGAAAAAGAAGCCCTCGAAGCCACCGAATCTTCCGCCGGAAAAAACCTCACCCTGCCATTCTACGGAGCGGAAATCACTCCGCGCCACGATTTCGGAAAGCCTGTGACTGAATTTTCCGACGAGCCAACCCCGGCTCTCCGCATCCGCTCCCTGATAGAAGGGCAGTTCCTCAATATGAAGCTCCACTCCGCGTGGATGGGAGTCACCACGGATCGTATCCGTCTCACCGGTGGTGCCTCGAAAAACGACGGCATCGCCCAACTCGTGGCCGATGTTTTCCAGGCTCCTGTCGAAAGGCTGGATGTCGCGAACTCCGCCGCCCTCGGTGCCGCCCTCATCGCCGCCACCGCCGGTGGGAACGATCTGATCGACCTTCAGGAACAATTCTGCAAGCCCGCACCGGATTCCCTGCTTCAGCCAAATACGGCTCTCGCCGGGAAATACTCGACCGCACTCGAACAATTCGGAAAGCTCCTCACAGCGACCGTTTCCGCCTAATCCAAATTTCACAGAACCATGCAATTCAAAGACAAGATCGTAGTAGTCACCGGAGCCGGCAGGGGCATCGGCCAGGAAATCGCCCGGGCATTCGCCTCGCAGGGAGCGAAGGTAGCCCTCATTTCACGCAGCGAATCGAGCTGCGGCGCGGCAGCCGAAGACATCAACAAAACCTTTCCTGGTTCCTCCACCGCCTACGCCGTCGATGTCGCGGATCACTCCGCCGTCCAGGAAGTAGCCAAGAAAATCGCTGACGAGCTCGGTGCGGTAAACATCCTCGTCAACAACGCCGGAGTCACCCGCGACGGCCTGCTCATGCGCATGAAAGAGGAGGACTGGGACACCGTCCTCGACACCAATCTCAAAGGAGCGTTCAACACCGTCAAAGCCTTCATGCGCCCGCTGATGAAAGGCGAAAACTCCCGCATCATCAACATCGCCTCCGTCATCGGTCTCATTGGAAATGCCGGACAAGCGAACTATTCCGCCAGCAAAGCCGGACTCATCGGTTTCACCAAAGCCATTGCCCGCGAACTCGCAGGCCGCGCCGTCACCTGCAACGCCATCGCCCCCGGATTCATCACCACGGACATGACGGGGGAGCTCCCGGACAACGTGAAGGAAGCGATCATTGGAAAAATCCCTCTCGCATCCTTCGGCAACACCTCCGATATCTCGGAAACCGTCACCTTCCTGGCCAGCCCTTCGGCGCGCTACATCACCGGCCAGGTTCTGGCTGTCGATGGCGGCATGACGATGTGATCTTACCGCAATGGAACTCCTCCTGCTACGCCACGGCCAAGCCGAAAACCACAGCCCGGCGGGTGGTGATTTTTCGCGTGTACTCGTGGAAAAAGGCGTGGAGCAGGCCCGCCACGCCGCACGCATTCTCAGTTCCGCAAACAGCCTTCCCGATCTGGTGCTAACCAGCCCGCTAGTCCGTGCCAGGCAAACCGCAGATGCCTTCACGCAGGAGACCGCCATGCCCGGAGCCATCGTCCAGTCCTGGCTCTCTTGCGGCATGGCACCGGAAACAGCCCTCGAAGAACTCGCCGCCTACCCGGATTTCGAGCGCATCATGATCGTCGGCCACGAACCGGATTTCTCCCGTTTCATCCAATATTCCCTTGGCGCATTCGGAGAGGCCGTCGAAGTCCGCAAAGGCTCCGTCACCTGCCTCGAAATCAGCCCGCCCTCCCGCCGCGCCACCCTCCGTTTCCTCCTACCCCACAAGCTCGCTAAACATTTGTAGCGAACCCGTCATTCCAGTCTTATTGGAGTTTAGAATTTAAAGTTTAGAGTTTCACCATGTCATCCACTTTCGGCAAAATTTTCCGCATCCACACTTACGGCGAGTCCCATGGCGGCGGCGTCGGCGTCATCATCGACGGCTGCCCCCCGCAAATCCCCGTTTCCTTGGAGCAGATCCAGGTGGAACTCGACCGCCGCCGCCCCGGCCAATCCGAGATAGTCACTCCCCGCAAAGAGGCGGATACGGCGGAGATCCTCTCCGGCATGCATGAGGGGCAGACCCTAGGCACCCCCATTTCCATCATGGTCAGAA
The DNA here is from genome assembly GCA_963793435.1 of uncultured Verrucomicrobiae bacterium. Taxonomy (GTDB): domain Bacteria; phylum Verrucomicrobiota; class Verrucomicrobiia; order Verrucomicrobiales; family Akkermansiaceae; genus Luteolibacter. The sequence continues at coordinate 451,950 of CAWCAA010000002.1, forward strand.
ACACCGACCAGCGCCCCGGAGCCTACGAGGAAATGGCCGTGAAATACCGGCCCTCCCACGCCGACTACACCTACGATGCGAAATACGGTATCCGCGCCCCGTCCGGTGGTGGCCGCGCATCCGCCCGTGAAACAATCGGACGGGTCGCAGCAGCAGCAGTCGGCAAACAAGTCCTGGATACCCTCTGTCCGGGCATCGAAATCATCGCATGGGTCAGCACCATCCAGCATATCCACGCGAATGTAGATCCCGCAACCGTCACCCGCAGGGACGTGGAATCAAACATGGTTCGCACCGCCGATCCGGAAGCCGTGGATATGATGATCAACCACATCAAAAAAATCCGTTCCGATGGGAATTCCGTCGGCGGCATCGTCGAGTGTGTTGTCCGCAACTGCCCTCCCGGCCTTGGAGAACCGATCTTTGATAAATTGGAGGCCGCCCTCGCCTCCGCCATGCTTTCCATCCCGGCGACCAAAGGTTTCGAGATCGGCTCCGGCTTCGATGGAACCCTTCTGACAGGGAAGGAGCACAACGACCCCTTTGAAATGCGGGATGGAAAAGTCCGCACAAAATCCAACCGCTCCGGCGGCGTCCAAGGCGGCATCACCAACGGCGAGGACATCGTCTTCCGGGTAGCTTTCAAACCCACCGCCACGATTATTTCCACTCAGGAAACCGTCACCGACAGCGGTGAAAACACCACCCTGCAAGGCCGCGGCCGCCACGACGCATGCGTCCTCCCACGTGCCGTTCCCATCGTAGAAGCCATGGCCACCCTCGTCCTGACCGACCATTTTCTCCGGCAGCGCGCCATCCGTCCCTAACTTCAGCATTTCAGTTTTTCAGTCTCTCAGCATTTACCCCATTGGACACGCTCCCGGAAATCTCGTTAGGCACCGCCGCCCTGATCATTTTCGCGGTATGTGCGGGATACATGTTCATCCGCGGTCTGGTCCGGACTTTCGTAAACACCGCCTCACTGATTGCCAGCGCCTGGGTCGGCTTCCGCGTCTGGCAGCATTCGCCAACGCTGGCTGCGGAATGGAAGCTCGGGACTTCGGAAATCGTCACCACCGGCCTGCCTGTCATCGCCTTCTTCGCCACCTTCATCGTCCTCCGGAAAATCGTAAAGTTCTTCCGCGCGCCCGTCCCGCAGGCCGCCGAAGATGTCGCGCCGAAGTCCTCCGGACAACTCGCCTTCCGCCTGCTCGCCACCATTATCCCCGCCGCACTTCTTTGCATCATGGTGGCGACGTTTGTCCATCATGCCAGCTCGGTGGCGGAGATACGGGATTCCGCCGAGTTCGGCACCAGCTCACCGCCCAGCCCCAGTCTGGCGGAACGGCTTAAGAACTCCATTTCCGTCGCAATCCCGCAATCCCTGATGGACAAGCTCGACCCGCTCACCGCCCAACCGCGCCTACAGCTCGCGAAAATGATAGCCGCCAGCCCGGACAAACCGCTTGAGCCAATCATCGATCCGGAAACGGGACGGCCCTATCCCCGCGCCATCATCGTGGATGACCCGGAGCTGGTGGATCTCGCGAAAGAAGGTCGCTTCAGCACCCTTCTCCGCCACCCGCTGCTTTCCGAGGCGCTGAAAGACCCGTTGATCCGCCAGGCGCTAGGGCTTTAGTGCTGCGGAAAATCTAAAATGATGAACAGGAATTTCCTGTAATGAACCGTTCCCAACACCAACGGTGTTACGGATTCAAGCCTAGGGTTGCCGGAGTGAAACGGAGGCTACCCTGGGATCACAGGCGCAGGATCTTCAACCCCAACCGAGGTTGTGTCCAACCCGTTCCCTCCCTCGCGCACGGACGCAACACCTTTGGCGTTGTGATTTTTGGGCGGGATGTCCCGGGGTAGGCTACGCGTTGCTACGCCAACCCCGGGCTTAAATCCGCAAGCCCGTTGGGCTAGTGTTAGGGGAATCCCGTGCTTCAAACATGACCTTTCGAACGAGAGAGTCCCTTCAATCGATTTCTCCGTTTTCCGTCCATCAGTTTTGATTTTACGCAGCACGAGCCACTCAGGCGGTTTCCACACCCGTCTCCCTGACGAAAAAGTCCGGCTTCAGTTCCGCGAGCGGCTCGCGCAATTTGTCGATTTCCTCGGCAGGGCCATGGACTTCCAGCCGGCTCAGGTCTGCCAGCTCCAGAAATTTTCCCAGCAGCTCGCCGACGTTCTCAAGGTGAGCCAGTATGCCTTCCGCGCCGACATACGCCTCACGGCAGAAGGCGGTGTTCCCGTTGCGGGAAAAATCGTAGTAAACGCATGCAGGCTCGGTGGAGGTGGCCTCCACGAATTTTGGCATCAGGGCGAGAAAGGCATCGAGATTGCCTTCGCGGATTTCGAAATACGGGTGGAGGCTGACGGCGTTGGATAGCTTTGACATGGCAACACCCTCCGGGCAGTGTCCTATGCAGACAAGGGGAAAAACCAACTCCCTGACCACCCAGCCACCATCATGAAAACTCCAGCCATCTGTTTCGCCATCTCCCTGGTTTGTTCTTTTCCGGCCACTGCGCAGGAAGAAGCCGCCGGGGCACAACCCGTCGAAGCCACCCCACCCCTGGTCACAGCAAATTCCGCCGGTTCCATCAGGCTGGGGATGACCATCGCCCAGGCGCAGGAAGCGATGGAGGAAGCTGCTTTCGAGCGCTCGTCCGATGCCGAAGGAATCGCTCTAGTGACCGTCACCATGGATGGAAAGGCCATCATGAGACTCAGTGCGGGAGAGGAAAACTCGGAATCCGCCGTGGATGGAAAGGCGGTCATCGATTTCATCGACGTCCTGGCTCCCGGCTACAAAACCAAGGAAGGCATCCACCCGGGGATGTCGCTGGAGGATGTGGAGGAAATATACGGGAAAGCCAGTGAGCTGGTAATGAGCGAGCTGGAGGCACGCGAGTATGTCACCTTCCCCAGGCAGCCCTCCGGCCTGTTTTTCCGTCTATCTAACAAAAACGGCTCCGCAGGAATTTACAAGGCCGGGGACATGGTCACTACCAGCTACAGGCCCGGCTCGGAAATCGCCGTCATCGAAGTCACCGGAGCGGATATCATGGTTGATGGAAAGATCGCCGGTCTCGGTCTCGACGCGGCTGAGGCGGAAGTGATCGCCCTGGCGGAAATGGAAAAACTCGGGGAACTGGAAAAGGGCAAGGACGAGATCTGGGACGCATTCGGCGAGGCCGTGCAGACGTGGACTTTCACCGGCTCCGGGTTTTCCGCAGATATGATTTCAGGCGAGGTAGGTGGCGCAAAGACAGTGCTTTCCATCTCCATCGAAGCGCCGTCCGCACTGAAAACCGAACACGGGATTGGCATAGACTCTACCAAAGGGGAAACCATCCAGGCCTACGCGGATTACAAAACCGTGAAAGAGGAGGCAGGGCATCTCGCCCAAAGCGGGGACAAGCACCTTGTCGGATCCATCTACGGCGGAATGATTTTCGAGTTTGAGAATGGAAAGGTTTCCCGCATTTTCCTCGGAGCCTCTGCGGAATAAGGATGCGCGCTTCTACTTATTCGAGCCGTTGGCTCGAAGATCAAATCATCGCCACCCGGCTGGTCCATCCGGCGTAGGGGCGGAGCGGGGTGAGGTTGGAGGGCTTCGTATTGAACACCAGGAACACTACCGTCCGCCCGCCCATGGACAGGGTTCCGATCTCGACCCGGGTGCGGGTAAGATCCGCGCAGAGCGTTTCGAATGCTTCGTAGGTGTCCTCGACATCTTCCGCGTCCAGCCCGCATACGCTTCCATCGGGAAGGACTCCGCAAAGGACGAGCCCTCCATTTGACTGGTGCATCTGGCAGAAAATCTTCGCCATGCGGAACGGGTTCGGCACGGACGATTCGAAGACGATGGCACGCGCGTAGGCGGCGATCAGAGGGGCGAGTGTCGTGCTGTCGTGGATGGTCATGGCGTCCAAGGTAACGCTTGAAGTTATGTCTTTCCCCAGCGGGCTGCAATGTGAAAGGGTGGGCAATGATAAGAACGGTTTTACTTTTGGTTTCGCTTGTTGGGGTGGTTTTCGCAAAAGCTCCGAACGTGGTGCTGGTGATCACGGACGACCAGGGATACGCACCGATGGGGGCGCACGGGCATCCTTGGATCGAGACCCCGAACATGGGCAAGCTGCACGGTGCGAGTACGGTATTTACCAGATTTCTAGTAAGTCCTACCTGCTCGCCTACGCGTGCTGCGCTGATGACAGGGAGGCATCCGATGAAAAATGGAATTACCCATACGATTTACGAGCGTGAGAGGCTGGCGTTGGAATCCGTAACCCTGCCGCAGGTTCTTTCAAAGGCGGGTTACAAGAGCGGGATTTTCGGGAAATGGCACCTGGGGGACGAGGCGGAATACCAGCCGGAAAACCGTGGCTTTGACGAGGTGTTCATCCACGGTGGCGGAGGGATCGGTCAGGTGTATCCTGGATCGTGCGCAGATGCTCCGGGCAATACCTATTTCGATCCGGTGATCCGTCATAACGGAAAGTTCGTGAAGACCCACGGCTTCTGCACGGACGTGTTTTTCAAGAAAGCGGAAAATTGGATTGAGAAAATGAAGGACGGGGAGGAACCGTTTTTCGCATATGTTTCCACAAACGCCCCGCACGCCCCCTACCATGCGCCGGAGGCTGCGAAGAAGCGGTTTCTGGAAATGGGTTTCGGTGAACAAGAAGCCGGATTTTACGGGATGATCGAGAACATCGACGCGAACCTTGGCAGATTGATGGCGAAGATGGACGAGTGGAAACTCTGGGAGGATACCGTCTTCATTTTCATGAGCGACAACGGCATGGCCGGAGGTGTGGGCGATGCGCGCAAGGTGCTCGGACAGGATGCCGGTGGAAACAAACTCAAGGGCTACAACGCCGGCATGAAGGGGTTTAAGGGAAGCCTGGATGAAGGTGGGGCGAGGGTGCCGTTTTTCATCCGTTGGGATGGCAAAACGGAGGCCGGAAAATCCATTGGTGAAGTGGCGGCCCATATCGATCTGCTGCCGACCCTGGCCGGTATCGCAGGTGTGGATTTCCCGGAAGGACAGGTGGAGGGTCGTGATTTCTGGCCGCTGGTTGTTTCCGAAGAAGCGGCCTGGCCGGAGCGTTACCTGTTCGATCACCGGGCGCGCTGGGAGCCGGGAAAAGATCCGGACGATTTCAAATGGATGACCTTTTCCGTGAGAGGTGCGAAATACCGACTGGTCGGGAAAAACCAGCTCTACGATATGGATGCTGATCCGGGACAGCGGAAAAACATTGCGGAGGAAAATCCCGATGCCGTTTCCAGAATGTTGTCCGCCTATGAAAAATTCTGGGATGGAACCAGACCGCTGATGGTCAACGAGGGAGTGCCTCTCGCGAAGGAACATCCCTACCACGTGTGGTTCGCGGAGCAGATGGCGGCCGGCGGGATTCAGGAGGACGAGCCTTACTGAGGGTCGGAGACCGGTGACTGCCACGGGGCGCTGCCTTCAGGCGGCGTGTCGGTCTTTTCCCGTCAAACCGGTGGGGGAAAGTATTCCAAACAGGTTCTGCCAAGGACACGCCGGCGAAAGCCAGCGCTCCATTCCGTCAATCCGTTTTCACACGCAGGAGTGGCGGGGGATTCGTTGCGTTTTCCTTTGAAGTGAATGCGTGGACAAGGCCGGAGTTCGCAGTCTCACCGGTCTCCCGGAAAATGATGAGGGTCGCGATCCCGTTCGTGTCGCTACGGATGAAGTTTGCTAGCGCAGACCCGCTGATGCCACGGGAGCCGCTCTGAATGCCGCGCTGTATGGTGAATTTCCCGAGCGGGATCGCTTTTTCAGGATCGGGGGAGCGCCTGTTCGCAATCGTTGGATCGAGCGCGGGAGCGGTTTTCCATCCCAGGGAAGCTTCACTCCACCCGTCCCCGCTTTCATCAGTGAGTCCGTAAACGGTGAACTCGCTGTCCGGGACGAGGGATGCGAATCCGAGTTCGCTTGGCTCGATATTGAGAACAAGTTCCGCATCGGTGACTTGGGTGGGATCGATCTCGGAAATGTCAAATGCAAGGTAACCGACACGGACGAGATTCGCCTGGCGGTCGGTGAATTTCACCCGGAAAAAGGGATTGCTGCCGTTGTCGCGCACCTGGTTTTCCGCAGTGACAAAAGTATCTTTCCCCTTTCCGTAGGATGTGGGGATTACCTTCCATCCGTCTGCTTGCGCGAAAGTCGTGCCGGGCTGCCAGCGGGCCGGCTCGGAGACCGCGCTTTCAGGATTTTTTTTCCTGCCGAGCAGACCCCGGTCGAGGCTGTTGCCTTCGGTTACCTGGATCACCCCCTCTTCGCCCTTGTGGCCTACTTCCACCAGGCCCTCCAGCACCTGCACCAGGTATTTCCCGTCATCGTCCGTGGAGAGGCCGAAGCGTGTGCCGAGATCGACGACTTTCGCATCCTTCGTATCGATGGTGAAACCGATGGCTGATGGAGGGACGTCGGCAACGAGGGTTCCGCTGACGAGGCGCGCGTTCATCTCATCAAGGATCTCCAGGGTTGCGGGTGCCTCCAGTGAGATCTCGGCGCCGCTATCGAAAAGGATGGTGGCGAGGCCTTCGACTAGCTCCAGCTTTCCGGCAGGCACGTGGCTGCCCTCGGCGGTTGGAAGGGTGGAGGACGCCCACTTGCAGTTGGTGGATTTTGAAAGGACGGCCACTCCTGCGGGTGCGGTGGCGGCGGGACGGCGGGCTGTTTGGAAAATGAAGAGGCCCAGGAAAACGCAGGCTGCGGCGGCGAGCGAGACCATGGGGATGATGTTGCGCGGGGCTTCGCGTTTCTGCGGGGAGAGTTTCATTTCATCGAGCAGCCGGGGATCGCGGCGCAGCTCCGCATCGATGAGCAGGGACTCCGCCATCAGGGTGACGAGATCAGTATGGTTGCCGAGGAGGGTGTTCAGTTCCTCCGTTTCCGCAGGGGAAAGGGTGCTGTCGCGCGATTGTTCGCAGAGCAGAAGAAAGCGGGCGCGGGTGGCTGGTGGGGCGTTGTTCATGAAAGTGATCGTTCGGATTTCAGGCGGTTGGTTATGCAGTCCAGGAGGCTCATCCGCAGGCGGCTGAGTGCGCGGTAAACCGCCCCTGGCGTGGTGTCGATTGCAGAGGCGATTTCTTCCACCTCCATCTCCTCGTCGTAGCGCATGAGCATCATCTTGCGGTGGTCTTCCTTGAGGTTGTTCAGGCAGGATTGGAGGGCGTTTTTCCGTAGGTGTTCGTGGTCGGTGAGTTCGGCGATCTTTTCTCCTACGTGGTCGAGCATTTCGTCGCTGAGCGGGAGGTGGGCTTTTTTCTTTTTCCGCCGGTAGCTGAGGATCTGGTGGAAGGCGATTTTCCGAGCCCAAGCCTTGAAGTTCGTGCCGATTTCAAATTGGGAAAAACAGCGCCACATGACCATTTTCGTTTCCTGGAGGATGTCGTCCGCATCCGCCTGATGCGGGACCAGACCATAAACGTAAAGCGAGAGGGCGCGGTCGTGGGCGGCAAGGAGCTGCAGGAACTCAGTGCTGTGGTCGTTGTCGGTATCGTTTCCGTCTTCCATGGCCTCTCAATGTAACAAGTCACATGCGCCACGTTTTTGGACAGAAAAAGTTTTCCGCGGTTTTTTGTCCAAAATCGTGCCTCCAGCGACTAGAAAGGGTAGAGTGACGAACCACGTAACAATGGAAATGAAAAACCCCAAAGGTAAACCCAAAGCCGCAGCCTGTGCCGTGGCCTTGCTCATGAGTTGCACGCCGGCGGTGTCCGCGGCAGCGGAAAGCGCCGCAACCGCAGAGCAGATCAAATTTTTCGAAACCCGCATCCGCCCGGTGCTGGCGCAGAACTGCTACGAGTGCCACGGCGAGGAAAAACAAAAGGCGGGTCTGCGTTTGGACAATATCGGCTACATCAAAGCGGGTAGCGATGAGGGGCCGGTTCTCGTCCCGGGGGATGCTTCGAAATCCCTTATATATACCGCCATCACCCAAGAGGATCCCGATCTCCAGATGCCTGACAAGGCGGACAAGTTGCCTGACAACCAGATCGAGGACATCGGAAAATGGATCAATATGGGCGCGCCATGGCCGGAAGCGGAAGTGGTCAAAGCCACGAAATCCGGCGAATTTTCCGAAGAGGAACGCGCCTGGTGGTCGTTCCAGCCGCTGAAGAATGTCACTCCCCCAGCCGTGGATGAGGCGACCGGAATTGTGGAAAACGATGTGGATAAATTCATCCTCGCGAAACTGGAGGAAAACGGCCTCAAGCAGGCACCCGAGGCAACGCCCGAAGAACTCGTCCGCCGTCTTTATTTCAACTTGCACGGCCTGCCTCCCACCACCGAGCAACTCGATTCCTACCTCGCCGACAAGGATTCCGGGAAATATGAAAAACTGGTAGAAGAACTCCTCGCCTCCCCCCGCTACGGCGAGCGCTGGGGCCAGCATTGGCTGGATCTCTCCCGCTACGCGGAGTCCGACGGCTACCGCCAGGACGGCTACCGCCCGGACGCATGGCCTTACCGTGATTACGTGATCAAATCCTTCAACCAGGACAAACCATACGACCAATTCGTCCGCGAACAGATCGCCGGGGATGAAATCGCTCCTGATGATCCCGATGTCCTCGTCGCCACCGGCTACCTTCGCCACGGCATTTACGAGTGGAACCAGGCGGATGCGGAAAACCAGCGCGAGCTGATCGAAACCGAACTCGCAGACGTCACTGGAGAGCTTTTCCTCGGCCTCAGCTACGGCTGCGCGAAATGCCACGACCACAAGTTCGACCCCATCCTGCAGAAGGACTACTTCCGCATGCGCTCCTTCTTCGCCCCCGTCCAGTGGCGCGATGACCTCCCGCTCGCCACCGTGGAGGAAAAGAAAGCCCACGCCGAAGCCATGGCCAAGTGGGAAGCCGAATCCAAGGAAGCCCGCGAGGCATGGGAAAAAGCTTCCGCGAAATCCGTCAAGTCCGGTCACAAAAAAGCGCTCGCCTATTTCCCTGCCGAGGTGCAGGACATGATGGCCAAGTCCGAAGCCGAGCGCACTCCCTACGAGAAGCAGATCGCATACCTCGTCAAGCGCCGCATGGAAGTCGAGGAAGGCCGTGCCCTTGATCGTGCCAAAAAGGATTCCAAGGAATACAAAGCCTACGAGCCTTTCCTGAAAAACAAACCCAAAGACCTCCAGACCGCCTTCGTTGCAACGGATGTAGGCACCGAGGCACCGCCGACAACGATGAAGACCCGTCGCAGCGAAACGGTGATCAAGCCCGGTTTCCTCACCATCATCGCCCCTGACGATATCGAGATCGCCCCCCTCGTGGACAAGGGCTCCACAGGCCGCCGTCTTGCCCTGGCCAACTGGATCACCAGCCCCGACAACCCCCTATCTACCAGAGTCATAGTAAACCGCGTCTGGCAATACCACTTCGGCCGCGGACTCTCCGTCCACACCAGCGATTTCGGGAAACTCGGCGAAGCCCCCACCCATCCCGAACTGCTCGACTGGCTCACCACAGGATTTATCGAAAACGGCTGGAGCATCAAGTGGCTCCACCGCCAGATCCTGAAAACACAGACCTATCGCCAGTCCAGTATGGTAGCCTCCACGGATCTCACCAACAAGGTGGATCCCGAGAACAAACTCCTCTGGAGAATGCGCCCGCAGCGCCTCGATGCCGAACAGGCTCGCGATACCCTGCTCGCCCTCGGCGGTGAGTTGAAACCGAAATCCGGCGGCTCCTCCAGCGATCCGAAAAGCCCCGTGCCCTCCATCTACACAAAGAAACAGCGCAACAACCCGGACGAGTTCCTCTCCCGCTTCGATGCGCCTCCCGGCTTCATGAGCGTCGCGAAAAGGGAAACCACCAACACCCCTCTCCAGAGCCTCCTGCTCATCAACGGCCCGTGGCCGCTCCAGCGCTCCAAGGCCATCGCCGCCAGCCTCCTCAAGGCAAATCCCACCGCCTCCTCCGCCGAGCTTGCGGAGAAAGCCTTCCGGAAAATCTACGGACGCTCTCCTGACAGCACCGAAGTCCAGGCCGCCGCCGCTTTCCTCGCCAAACAGCAGAAAATGGTCGAGGACGAGCGCGGCGGAAAACCGGAGTCCGCCGCCAGCGATTCCGGCCCCCTGGTGGACGCCGCGAAATTCTTCAAAGGAGCCGCCGCCCCTGGCGAGCAGTCCGTCTTCCTCAAAGAAGATACCCAATACGCGAAACTCCACGCCAAAACCGCCACCCCTGAATCGCTCGATTTCACCGTCGAAGCGATGGTAAACCTCGACAGCGTTTATCCCACCGGAGCCGTCCGCACCATCGCCTCCCGCTGGGACGGCAGCACCACCTCCAACGGATGGGCCGTCGGCGTCACCAGCAAAAAGTCCCGCTTCGAGCCGAACATGCTCATCGTCCAGGCCGTCGGCGAAGACTTCCAGGCATCCCAGGTCTCGGAAGTGATCAACTCCGGCCTGAAAATCCCCTCCGGCAAACCCTACTACGTGGCCGTCGTTTTTTCCACCGAGACCCTCCCCGGGAAAAACTACGGGGGGAACGTCACCTTCTACGCAAAGGATCTCAGCAATCCCGCCGCGAAGATGCAGACCTCCCAAATCCCCCACGAAATTGGACTCGGCTACGTCAATCCCGACTTCAATCTCATCATGGGCGGGCGCGATGGCCAGAGCGGCAACAACTGGTTCGGCGCCATCCACCGCCTTTCCATCACCGGTGGCGCGGCCAAAGCCAATGAACTCCCGTTCAAGGCCAGGGGAAACCCTTTTGTTTCCCTCGCCGCCAGCGATCTCTCCAGCTCGGATCACAAATCCTTTTCCTGGATCCGCCAGTCGGATCCCGCTTCGAAAACCCGGAACCCCGCCAAAGCGGAAGCCCTCGGCGACCTGTTCCACGCACTCATCAATTCCAACGAATTCCTGTATCTGCCATGAACACCATTCCCCATTACGAACAACTCAGGACCCGTCGTGATTTCCTGAAAAGGGGCGGAGCCGGTTTCGGCGCGCTCGCCCTCTCCGGAATCCTCGGCGACAGCAAAGTCATGGCCGCTTTGGGCAACCAGGGCACCGCCATCAACCCACTCACTCCCAAGCTCCCCCAGCTCCCCGGCACCGCGAAGCGCGTCATTTTCCTCTTCATGGAAGGCGGCCCCAGCCACATCGATATCTGCGATCCCAAGCCGCTCCTCAACAAGCTCGCCGGAAAACCCCTTCCGGACAGCTTCGGCAGCGTCATCACCGCCATGGGCGAGTCCCGCTCCCCCCTCCTCGCCAGCAAACGCACCTTCAAACAACACGGCGAAAGCGGCCAGTGGTTCTCCGACTGGGTTCCCCACATGGCGGAAATGGCGGACGACTGGACTGTCATCAAATCCTGCGTCGCGGACGGCATCAACCACGCCGGCGGAGTCTGCCAGATGAACACCGGCTCCATCATCGGCGGCCGCCCCTCCCTTGGAAGCTGGGTTTCCTACGGCCTCGGCTCGGAAAACCAGAACCTCCCCGCCTTCGTAGTCCTCAAAGACACCGATGCCCAGGTCGTCAACGGCGTCCGCAACTGGGGCAGCGGCTTCATGCCCGCCGTTTACCAGGGCACCCTCCTTGATGACGGCCCCACTCCCTTTTCAAACCTCTACACACCCAAAGGGATCAGCAAAAACCGCCAGAAAAGCAAACTCGACTTCCTCGACAAACTCAACCACGACCACCTCAAAGGCCGCGAGGAAAACACCGAGCTCGATGGGAAGATCAAGAGCATGGAGCTCGCCTTCCGCATGCAGGCCACCGCCCCGGAAGCCGTCGATCTCTCCCTGGAAACCGAAGCCACCAAGAACCTCTACGGCATGGATGAGAAGCACACGGAAAACTTCGGGCGCATGTGCCTCCTCGCCCGCCGCATGGCCGAGCGCGGCGTCCGTTTCATCCAGCTCTACCACGGCGCAGGCAGCAAGTGGGACTCCCACAGCGGGATGGAAAAAAACCATTCGCGCCTCTGCTCGGAGGTCGATAAACCCATCGCCGGCCTCCTCAAGGATCTCAAACAACGCGGTCTGTTGGAGGACACCCTCGTCATCTGGGGCGGCGAATTCGGCCGCACCCCCATGTCCGAAAAAGGCGACGGCCGCGACCACAACCCCACCGGCTTCTCCATGATGTTCGCCGGTGGCGGAGTTGCGGGTGGCCAGTCCATAGGCGAGACCGACGAGCTCGGCCTCCGCGCCGTCAAAGACAAGCTCCACGTCCACGACATCCACTCCACCGTCATGCACCTCCTCGGAGTCGATCATACCAAAATGATCTTCAACAACAAAGGCCGCCCCGAGCGCATCGACCAGAACGAAGGCCACGCCTTCGAGGGGATCACTGGCGCGGCATGATCTTCAGAGAGCGGCGGCAGCCTGCCGCCGGACGGTCACCGGGAAGGCGAAGACTTGGCCAATGTGCCGGGGCAGCCGAGCAGCAGAATGCAGCCCCTCCTTGGCCAAGGAGCTTTTCCCGCTATTGAGATGATCTTGATTTTTCCTTTGTTTTGACTCGCAGCCGTATCCGCGGACTACTAAGAAAAACAATTTACCATCCTCAAAAAACCATCATGCGCTACTTTCTCCTTTTTACCATCTGCCTCGTTTTTAACACGGCTTTCGCCGAAAACATCGTGTGGCCTTCCGACGCCGGCGTGGTCGATGTCACCAAACCACCTTACAATCTCAAGGGCGACGGCGTGATGGACTGCACCGCCGGACTTCAGCAGGCCTTCGACGACCATCTCGCCGGGAACTACATCATCTATCTCCCCAACGGCACCTACAAGGTTTCCGATACCATCCAATGGGGGCCGAGCAAAGACCCCAAGGGACGAGGACGCAAGATCGACGGAAAATGGGGGGAAGTTTGGAAAATGACCATCCTCCAGGGGCAGAGCCGGGACAAGACCGTCATCAGGCTGACGGACAACAACGGAAAATTTCAGGAAGGAGGCTGGGACGGAAAAAACCGCCGCCCTGCCGGAAAGAGCGTGATCTGGACCGGGGTTGGCCCCGCGCAGCGTTTCCGCAATTCGGTCCGCAACCTCACCATCAACACCGGCTCGGGAAACCCCGGTGCCATCGCGCTGTTCTATAACGCGTCGAACCAGGGGGTCGCAAGCGATCTCACCATTCTCTCCGAGGACGGGAAAGGATCGGTGGGGCTGGATCTCAGCGCATGGGACGGCGGCCCCGCAAGCGGCCGGAACATTTCCATCACCGGCTTCGATTACGGTATTTATGCCAACGCCCAGAACAGCATGACCCTGTTCGATATCACCCTGTCCGACCAAAACGTCACCGCCATACGCAACGAACAGAATGTCCTGAACATCCACCGGCTGATCAGCGACAACCGCGTCCCGGCGATCCACATCGGGGATCGCACCCACTCTTGGGTGACGCTGGTCACAGCCAAGCTGGCCGGGGGTGCCTCCGATAACCCGGCCGTGGTGGTGGGCGGCAAGTCCGAAGACAAGCATTTCTTCGGGCGCGACGTCGCCGTTTCCGGCTATGGCTCCGCGCTCCGGGTGGACGACGACAGATCCCGCGACCTTCCGGCGGAAAATATAGAGGGATTTTCCCTCCACGGGGTCGAAACTCCCTTCGGAGGCAGTCCCAAAACCCTGGATCTGCCCGTGAAAACCGCGCCGGAGGTTGCCTGGGGGGATGTGGAAAGCGATTGGGTCAACGCCATGGACTTCGGCGCCACCGGCGACGAGAAACAGGACGCCACCCCCTTCGTGCAGAAAGCTTTCGATGCCGGAAAGAAGACCGTCTATTTCCCCGCTGGGTACAAGTTCAACTGCCGGGGCAGCCTGAAAGTCCCCCCGACCATGGAGCGGATGATAGGCTGCGAGGCCTGGTTCTGGGCCAAGGACATCGTGGTGGAGGATGGTGACAAACCCTTCATCGCCACCCGCTTCATGTCGGGTCTGGCCCACCACATCGAGTCCCGCAACAACCCGAATCTGATCACCACCGGGCGCACCATCATCGCCCGGGATCTCACAGCATGGAAAGTGACGGTGGACGGCTCTGCCGAGGCATTCGTGGAGGACGTGGTGGGGGATCTGGAAATCAACAATCCCGGGGCCAAGTCTGGGCTCGTTACCTGAACTACGAGCGCAACACCGACCGCTGGGGAGGCATGGCCATCGTCAACAAGGGCGGAATGCTCTGGCTCTTCGGAGGCAAAGTGGAGCACAAGGGGCAGAAAGTGCAGTTGAGCGAAGGGAGCCTGAACGAATTCCTCGGAGGATTCTACTACGGCAGCTTCAAGCCCCGCGAAACCTTGCCCGCCATCTCCGTCACCGATTCCGCCCTCAGCCTGGTGAGCCACCGCGCCCACAGCTACGGAGGCGGCGGCTGGGACACTTTCGTCCGCGCCACCCGCGATGGTGAATCCGTGGACATCAAACGCTGGGACATCGACCACCTCAACATCGTCACCGAAGCCGACCGCGAAAAGGTGAAGGGCATGAAATAGCGGCGGGCAGAGTGCCGCCGCCCGATACCCCAACCCGCCGATCACCAGGATATTGTCAAAAGATTTTGGGTTGCGCCCCATCGAGAAGGTCGGTAGAACTTAGCCCGTTGTTCAACAACGGCTCTCTCCCGCAAATTCCCGAAAAAGTCTCCAATTACAGAAAAACCACAAAAACGTGCCCATGAAAAAAAATATCGTTATCCTCGCCACCACCTCTCTCGTCGCAATGACCGGGCTTTCCCAGGCCGTCACCGTCGCGCAAACAAATTTCAACGCCCGCTCCGGCGGTGCGAACTTCGGCCAGGAAGTAAGGCTGAACTCCAGCCAGGCGGCTTTTAGTTCGGCTACCTCCTTCGCGCTGACAAGCTTCACCCTCTACAAAGGGGACGGAGGAGGCGGCAGTGCCACTTTGTTCATGGATGTGTATATGGCCGATGCAACCACTGGTTCTGCGGAAACCACTCCCGATTTCTCCGTACCTACCACTGCTGGCTTGACCTATCTTGGATCGTCCACCAATTCCTTTGACTACAGCAACGCCGGTGCCGGCTCGGACGGCACGACCTTGGGTCCCGCACTTACATGGACGTTCACCGGTATCGATTTACTGGTGGATCGCGACATTTACTTCGTGAGCAGCAACAATAATACTGCGGGAAACTTCCAAGGTGCTTCCTACAATATTCAGAACACAACCCCCCTGGCCTTCACCAACATCACCAACGACGATTCCGATGTCATGTTTGGCGGGCCTGGCGATGCTGAAACCACTCAGGACAACCGCTACGACCTCGTGGTCGTGCCGGAACCCTCCGCCCTCGGCCTGGGTCTGCTGGGAACGGCCGGACTTCTGCTCCGCCGCCGCCGTTAGTTTTTATCCGACGTGACGGATTCCTCACGCTAAATCTATTCTGAAAGGCCGGGGCGCGGAATGCGCCCCGGCCTTTTCCTTTGGTTCCGCCTCTTAAGGAACGACCCAGCAATTGCTTGTGATATACTCGTGCGGGTCACGTTTTGTGAAATTGTGGCAGACATTGGGTCGGGTTCTTCCGCGCCAAAGTTACACCCCATCGCGGCCTGGGGCATCGCCCCAGGATTAAGTCCGTAGGAAAATCCAGCCCTGAAGGGGCGATCCAAAACTGTCGTAAAACCGGCGATTGGGTCGCCCCTTCAGGGCTTGGAAATGTGGGGCGGGAAAGATCCTGGGGCGCTGCCCCAGGCTGCGATGGGACAGGCCCTTGGCCTTAAAGACCGGCATGTCGAATTCACAAATCCTGATGCGCCCGGTTATTCCTCCGCTGTTTCTGAGGCTTCACGGAAAACCAGTTCAAGATCCCGGAATTCTGTGCCGGAGGCACCGGTGACTGTCGGCAGCCTGCTGCCGACAGTCACCGGTCTTCGACTTTATGAAACCCTGCCGGCTCCCAGGCTACGGCTGGGAGAAACGGAAGAACATGGATTTGTCGTCTGCCGGGGCGGGAATAGGAAAGCTCATCATCTCAAACTGGGGGGAAATGGCTTCGAGATCCGGTTCAAGGGCTTGGGGCGGCGACCAGTTTTCAAGGTCGGGGCTGGATTGGAAAGCGGGCACCAGATCCAGCGCACGGGAACGTCGGAGCTTGAGCAGGAATCCGTTTCCTTCGCGCTCGATGCGCAGCGACTGGCTGTCGCCTGGAGCGGTCGGATCTGTTCCGGAAAGGTGCTCGAAGAAATTGTTCACTCCATCGTGATCAAAGTCGCCGGAGGCGGAGGTCGGCCCGCCGAGAGTCCCATAATTGGCACCGAAGTATAGCGTCCGGAACTGGTCGAAGGCATTGGAGCCGGCGAGGCCGGAGACTGTGAAGGGGATTTCACGCCGGAGTCCGATTAAGCCGTTGCGGGCCTGGAGGGTGAGCTGGTGATCGCCGGGTAGGGCGAAGAGCAGCGGGCCGGTGCCATTTTCGGGAACCGACACGCCTCCCGGAGCACTGACCTTTTCCCAGGAAAAATCGACCAGAGTCCGGTTCGCGCCGGACACTTGGACTACCGGATTGAATGGGGAGAGTGGAGTCGGAGCTGGATCTGCGGTGATGTCGAACGAGAGTGGAGGGTTCAGAGCCATCGACAAGAGCTGGGTTTCGGAGGTTGCGGTGTTGGTCATCCACACGTTGTCCAAGTTTCCCTGGAATCCGTAGGAGAGTGATTCATCGGCGGGGCCGTCGTGGAAAAGGCATTCGGAGGCGCGCATTCCCAGCGCTCCCGCGTTGGAATGTCTGGGGAGGAGCGCGGCGGCACGGGTGGCGATACGCGAGGCATCGCGAAAGAAGCGGACTTCTCCGGCGGGTGCGTCGAGCACGATGGCGGCGTGTATCCATGCACCGGCTTCGACAGGGCCGGCATCAATATGATGGTTGCCAGCAGCCCACTCCACCGCCCAGGCTCCGAGGAAAAGCCGACCGCCATCAAGGTAGGCATTCAGCCCCCGTGACGTTCCGCCCTGCTCGAAAATGACCTGCCGCCCGGCGGCGGGATTGGTGGCGCGGAAGGCGAAGGCGACGGTTTTTTCCGTGTAGCCAGCGGTGGCGGTGTTGATCTGATCGGATTGCGGCAGGGAAACGCTTCCATTTCCACTGAACGACGCGCGGGAGCCAGTAATTCCGCCGGGGCTGCGGGCGGCGTCTCCGGTTAGGATTCCGTTATGATCGCCGCCGCGAATGTCGGTGACAGTGGTGCCGCTGCCCTCGAAATCGTAATAAAGGAAGCCATCAGTCGGCGCGGCGTACGGCGTTGTGGGTTCGATGCGGAAGGTGCGGTCAAGGGTGGTGGTGCCGCGCCCCCCGGCATCCAGTGACAGCCGGAAGGTGTAGGTTCCCGGTTGCGGAAATGTGAGCCACCAGTGGAGATTTCCTTCGGGGCGTTGCCTGGCGGTTGCCGGGCCAGCGGTCTGGATCAGGTTTGCCTCGTCGAGCGAGGCCACGGCGGTGCCATCGGTGAGTTCGAAATGGATTTCAACTTCCGAGTCCGTGCTTTCGATACGCACGGATTCGCCCAGCGGGAGGATGGAGCGGGCTTGTGGCGGCCCGATGGGATCGTCGTGCAGGGTGAGTGGCTGCCGGTGGGCCAGCCAGCGGGCGAACCAGCCGTAGGCGATTCCTTCGGCCGGGTTGTAGTCACCGTCCTCCGGGGCTTCACCGGTAGAGCCGTCGCCGGTGGCGAGCTGGTCGGTCCGCAGCTTGTTTGCGTGGAGCGATTCGTAGTCTGCGGCGGTGAGGCCGGAGGGCGACGGGGAATAATAGCCGATCAGATCGGCGAGGGTGCCGACACGGGCAAAGACGTAGTAGCGGCCGGCTCGTTCGATTTCCCGGCCGGCCGGATCCGGCCAGTAGATGGTGCCGTCGTTGCGGAAAATGGTGCCGCCGGGCGAGGCCCAAGGAGGCGAAGGGAACGGGAAGTTGGCGAGGGTGGAGTAGGTGATCCCGTGGTTCACGAACAGGGCGCGGGGGATGGTGCGCCCTGCGAGGGCGAAGTTCAGAGCCGACTGGCCGCCGGTGTAGAGCGGTGAGACCGAATAGCCCGGGTGGGCGTCGATGTTGTGGTTGATGACCAGCCCGTTGTCCCGGTAGTTGTAGCCTGCGATCCAGTCCGCGTGGCTGCGTCCGTTGATGACTTCACCGCTGGCCAGATCCGCCTGGCGGGCGGTGGCTGCGAGGTGATACTCGACGCCCTTTTCCGTCCAGGCTCCCGCGTTCGGGTGATCGGGCATCATCAGCGGGGCTAGCGTGATGAGCACGCCGTTCCAGCCGTTTTCCTCGGCATGGGTATTGCCGCCGGAGCCGTTCCAGTATTCGGGTGGCTGGGCGAGGAAACGGTTGGCCTCGTGCTCAAGCATGGCGGCGACGGCATCGCGCCCGGTGGAATCGAGTCTATCCCACACGAGCCAGGCGGTCAGAGCGGCGCGGTGGGCCCACATGGCGGATTGCCACTGATCTCCCCAGACAGCTCCCGTGCCGTTGTGAGCGAGCGCCATTTTGGCGGCGATAGATGCGCTCCAGTTGAGAGCTGTTTCGCTGGACCGGCCAGCCACGGACTCGTCGTAAACGCCGGTCTTGACCGCGATGGCGAGGGTCAGCGCGTAGTGCCCGAGCGGGCGGAGGAAGCTTTCCTCGTTGGAGGTGATGCTGAGGCCAGCCGGTGTGCCGTGCCGGGTCTCAAGGTAGGTGAGGGCCGATGGAGACACGTCGAGCAGCATGTCCGACCAAAGCGAAGCTATGGGCGTATCCGGTGCCGTTCCCGGAAAAAGTCCGGAGTCGAGCGGCTGCACATCGTTTTCTCCGGCGCCGACGGAAACCACCGGCTGCAAAGTGAAAAGAAACATCGCCAGAAGCCCGGAAAACCGGAGGAGGCGGTTTGGATTGAAGTGAGAAATCATGCTCATGGATCGGTGCCACCGGGGGAATGGACTTGCTTGGAAATCCAAGTTAGACCGGAACCCGTAAAGATCAACTTGGGATGGGTGCGATTCTACCGCCAATCGGAGCGGGGATGGAGGACAACCAGTGTGATTCACAAATCGGGATTCCAAACAGGTTCTCAGCCCTCACGGCGCCAGGACACACATACTCCTTGGGATCGGAATCCAGGACATGCCCGTACGCAGCGAGGTAGCCCCAAACAAAGCCGGTTGGTGAGATGGTCTGGTGGATTTTGTATTCCGTCATCTCCGGCCAGATAGCGAGATCCGTAGCAAAGGGGACAGACCTTTCACACCATGAATGTCCGGGGGGTGCCGGGCACTTGACGACACGCTTTTCCCAAGGGGATCAGCGTCTGCGGCTGCAAAGGAGCAGGGAGCCGATTCCGGCCAGAAGGGCGACCGAAGGTTCAGGGATAGGGACGACGGAAAGGTTGTCCGCCGCGATGCTTCCTCCGCTGTTGCCGTTGATTCCGATGCCGAAGCCGGCGAAGAGACCTGCGGCGTTGGCTACATCCGCGCTAACGGTGCTGCCGGAAATCATGTCGATCGTCGTCGCCGGATCCGCTTGAGTCGTGACTTTCGTAAGGTAGTCGAATCCATTGAGTGTGCCGTTTTTGACGACTTGCAGAGTGACCGTATGCCAAGTTCCATCGGCAAACTTGGGGATCAAGGCGTTTTCCATACTGAGAAATTGGGCTCCGCCACTACCATAGCCACGGAGGCGGAGAGCCTGCTGGGCTCCCGAGTTGCCGTTGTTTTCACCACGGATTTCAAGCTCGAAACCAATGCCGTCGTCACTGAACGAGTTCGCAGTGCTACTGAATCCCAACCTCGCGACGTTCGCGAAGTTGATCGCGGTGTTTCCGCCGCCCGGTGCGGTGAGAAAGTCAAAGCTCAGGCGAAAGCCGGTATCGGAGCCAAAGTTTCCAAAGCTGGTGTTGTGGGCGATCGAGGATCGGTCATTGCCCGTGGTGCTGCCATTCAATCTGTCGTTGGTGGCATCGTAAGTGAAGGCGAACCGCCCGCCCGCGGGGTTGGTATAGTTCGTGAGGGTGTTCGATGAGAAGTCATCGGTAATCACCGTGGCCGCATTGGTCTGTGAGGGGATCAGAACCGGGATCACAGAGAAGGCGACAAGTGGCAGAGACCAGCGTTGGAAGAATTTCATAATTTGGTTTTTTTAAGAGGTTTCGATCGTTTGAGTGTGATACGTCAAAGGTTAATTCTGAAATATCTTCATAGAGTTTGGAATGTGTGAATGGAAGTCAAATTAAAAGTTATCGAAGGGTTCGGGCACGGCAGGGCGGATTCTCGAACTGCAGAGGGGCAGGTCTTCTGCGGCGCATTCACGACCTCCACTCCACGCCTTCGCAGGCATCACCGGGCAGGTCTGATCCCCATGGAGCGCCGGCATCCTGCAGCCGGACGGACACCTGGAACGGGAAGAACCGGCCAGTGTGTGAGGTAACCGGGCAGCGGAGCGCAGCCCCTTGCTACCATGGGGACTTCACGACTCTGGTTCGCCGGACACTTGTCAGTTGTCCGGGCGACGATGATCTTCTACGGTTCCAGCAACCATATGGACATCTCCCACGCAATTATCATGGCCTCCGCGACCGTTCTTTCGACGATCTGTCCCGCAGAGCCGATCGATATTCACCGGGAAGCATTGTCCGGTGGCAGGATGAGCGCGGAACAAGCGGAGGAACTGGAGGCAGCCGTCCGGACGGAGCCCGACCATGTTTCCGCTCGTGCCAAGTTGCTCGGATACTATTTCCTGGCGCGCCACAGGAACCGCGAGGCGGGGGACGAACGACGGAAACATGTCCTGTGGGTGATAGAAAATCATCCCGCGTCCGATCTCGCCGCATCGCCATATTGCGGGATGGACAGCGCTTCGGATCCCGAAGGTTATGTGCAAGCGAAGACGCTCTGGATCGCGCAAACCAAAGACCATTCCAAGGACGCCGGAGTGCTGGGAAATGCCGGCCGATTCTTTTTGATACAAGACAGGGATTTGGCGGAGGATTTCCTCAAACAGGCGCAGGAAGCCGATCCGGAAAACCCGCAGCGGTCGGATGATCTCGGGCAGTTTTACTCTTTGTCGGATAAGAAGGGGGATGCCGCAAAGTCCCTGGAGTATTACGGGAAAGCCCAGCATTCCGATAAGGAGGAAATGTCCCGGTTCTACAGGCTTAATCAACTGGCGAAGGCCGCTTTCAAAGCGGGCGACATGGACAGGGCGGGGCGCTTTGCGGAGCAGTCGCTAGCGGAAGCGGAGCGTTTTCCAAAGGACTGGAACCACGGAAACGCCGTTCATCACGGGAACAGCGTCCTTGGTCTTTGCGCGTTGGAGCAGGGTGATTTGAAACTGGCGGGGGAGTATCTGATCGAAGCCGGAAGGACGCAGGGTTCGCCTCAACTTGATTCGTTCGGTCCGAACATGCTTCTCGCCAAGAGCCTGGTGGAAAAAGGCGAAGATGAAAAGGTGCTGGAGTATTTCAGCCTATGCCGGAAATTTTGGAAGAGTGGCGCGGCCAGGCTAGACCGATGGAGCATGGATGTGAAGGCAGGCAACATTCCGGAATTTGGTGGGAATCTGCGGTATTGAACCAATCCGGTTCCCGGATGGTCACCGGGGCCGGGAAGGTTTGGCGAGTGTCCTGGGGAGGCCGGGCCGGAGAATGCAGCCCCTCCCTGGATGACGGCATGTGAGTGTCGGGTAATTTTTTGGTTGAGGTGTTAGTTAGAACCTTATAACTTCTTCGCCGAATGAGCATTGGTTATGATGCTGATTCATCCGCACGATCCCCGTCGAAAATCCGATTCCATGAAAACTTCCCGCCAACGATCCGTCTCCATCTTTCTACTCACAGCCACATCCCTGCTCGGCACGGCATTCTCGGCGACTTATATGCAGGATTTCACATTCGCCGACGGCACCACGGATCTGGGAGACGGCAGCACGATCGGCAGTGCAGAGGCCGGGGTCGCTGGGACCATTGCCTCAGTGCAATCCAACGAACTGCGCCTGACTCAAGTCGATACGGGCAATCAACGTGCATCCTACCGCATTCCCGCGCTTCCGAATTCGTCGTTGGGATGGACTGCCACGTTCACCCTGACCCTCACCGATGCGGTGGGTGGCAATCCTCCGGCGGACGGCTTCACTTTCAACTACGGGGCAATCGAAGCTCTCACAGCCAATGGAGCTGGAACGGACGGCCATGGTAATGCGGAGCAGGGAATGGGTGGGGCACGTGATTTCCTATCAGGTCGATACATGGAACAACAATGATGATCCTGCCACGGCCGGGCTAGGCGTTCTGCAGAGTGGTGCAACCCTCCCCAGCGGGCGGATCGATGGAATTGTCGTCCCCACGGACGGGACGGTCTCCGGATCGGTGACAATTTCATGGACTCCTTCCGATACGAGCTACGCGACAACAGGACTCACGACGAATGCCGCTTTTTCCAACCTGGCTCACACGTTCACCGGCCAGGACAGTTACGGCTGGGTATTTAGCGCCCGCACAGGTGGTGCCACCGAGGATCTGTTGATCGACAATCTGGTCATCACCACAGTTCCGGAACCGGGTGCCTGGACTCTTCTCGGCCTTGGTTTGGGATCGCTGATGCTCCGCCGCAAGAGGCTGTAAACCACGGGCTGGGTTTTCTCAATCGGGCATACGGGTAAATACCCGCATCCGCCCGCCGTTCACGCCGAAAATGATTTCATTCCGCCCGTCGCCGTTCAGGTCGGCAGAGGTGAGTGACATGGTCGCGCCGGGAACCAGAATGCCACTCTTCGCGGGTGGAACCGGTTCAAAAGTGCCATCGCCATTTCCTTTCAGAAGAAGGGAGAGCCCGGAATCCAGGTGACCGATTTCGGGCTGGGTTCCAAAGAAATTCTGACCAAGGAGGCAGTCGATTTTCCCGTCTGCGTCCATATCCCGCAACAGCACGCAGTTGGAAGGTGCGAGCTGCGCCATCCAGGGCAGGGGGCGCATTTCAAAAGTCCCTTTCCCGTCGTTCAGGAGGACGGATGTCGCCAGATTCACCGCCTCGAATTTCCGTGCATTCGCGATCCGTGCCTCGGTATAGATGTCATCCAGGGTGGAGCTTGCGAAGTTTCGGAAAGTCTCCATCTTCTTCTCTACGCCGGGTATCGCTGCCTTCGAGCAACTGAACCCCCGGCGAGGATAACAGATGCCACCTTCGAACTTCGCCTCGATAATCTGGCGCTTGCCGCTGCCATCCATGTCCCCGTAGTAAAGTAGCTCCGGCTTTTTTACGCTGGCTTTGTAGGGGGTGTTCAGGCCTTGGTTTGTCACAACGAGGTCGGTATCGCCATCCCCGTCGATATCGGCAGCGGCGATTCCGCTCCACCAGCCGGATTGATCCGGGATCCCGGTAGCGGTGTTTTCGGACAAGGTGCCGCTGCGGTTCAGGAACACTTTGACCGGCCCCCACTCGCAGGTGAGGACGAGATCGTCCCTACCATTGCCATCCGTATCCGCCCATAAGGCACAGGTGACCAGTCCGGCTTTTTCCAGACCATCGACCGATCCGGTGACATCGGTGAATTTCGGAGCGCCCGGCTTGGAATCGTTGCGCAGCAGGCGGCTCGAGGGTGTTTCCGGATAATTGCCCGGGATGACGCGCGATCCGACAAACAGGTCGGTATCCCCATCTCCATCGTAGTCCGCGGCGGCAATGCAACTGCCGCTATCGCGAAGATCCGGCAGGGTTCCGCCGGGAGCCAACCGGAACCCGCCATTCCCGGTGCCCATGTAGAGCCGGTCCTGCAAGCTTTCCGAAGCGGGCTCGCACTCGACCCCGCCGCTGACCACGTAGAGATCCAAAATACCGTCCCCGTCCGCATCAAAAAAGAGCGGCTGGATATCTTCGGATTCCGAGTGCGCGGAGAAAGGGCCGTCGGTCTCATGGACGAATTCCCCGGGATTCCGCGTGAGATAAAGACGTCCCGCCTCGCCTGCCGGGCGGGACTGGTAGAAATCGGGATCGCCATCCCCGTCCACGTCGCCCCATGCAATGCCCGGGCCGAACTGGGAATGGCTGTAGGGTAGCAGGGGCTGGCGCGCGTAATCATCGAACGCACGCTCCGCCGGTGCGGTGGCCTCAAGGCTGGGCGATACCAGTTCCGCGAACATCGGCTTGATCCGATCTTCCGGTTTGCGTTCCGGAATTGCTTTCACGGGTTCGGTGAAGGTATGACGTCGGTTCGCCTCGAGATCCGAGAACTTCGATATCACGCCCCGCTGCCAGCGGATTTCCACCGAGGCGATCTTTTCGGCTCCGCCAAGGCCGAAGTATAGTTCGGGGATGTTGCTGGAGAGGAAACCGGCCACCGGCCACAGGGTTCGCACCTGCTCGCGCCCCCCGGCGCGCACCTTCACCAGAGCACCGATGCCATCTCGGTTTCCCTCCGCGCCGGCAAGTTTCACTACGATGCGCCGGTTTGCCGGGGGTGCGTCGTTGCGGAAAATCTTCACCGGCTCGTCCAGGCTGGCGACTACGAGATCCGGATCGCCATCGCCATCAAGGTCGCCCGTCGCCGCCGAGTAACTCATCCCCAGGTGGTCGAGACCCCAGGTCTTGCCCACGCTTTCAAAGCGAAGATCACCCCGGTTCGCGAAGGCGATGTTTTCCTCCCGCCGGGGTTCTTCCGTCTCATAGAAATCCCATTCCGTCTTTCCGATCAGATCACCCTCGGTGCGCCGGATATCGGAGTCGTTGAAACTGCGCGCAACGCCGTTTGTGAAAAAGACATCCGGTCTGCCATCGAGATCGAAGTCCGATAGCTTCACCGCCCAGGTCCAGTCGGAACTCGCCAAGCCCGCCAGATAGGCCGCATCGACGATCCGGCCGACACCCTGGTTCAGGTAAAGGACGTTGTGCATGTATTGGCGTGGCACGGCGGAGAGGAGGAACGGCAGCGATGCGCCCATCTCCCCCATTGTGGTCTTGGAGCGGAAATGATTCGTGCCTGCCATGTCCGCAACCAGCAGATCCTCCCGGCCGTTGCCGTCCAGATCCGCAGTGTCGGCTCCCATGGAAAACCACGGGGTATGGGGCGCGACTTCCCTGATGATATCGCGGAAAGTCCCGTCGCCGTTGTTTCGGTAGAGCCGGTCGGGATCCTTGAAATCATTTCCCACATAAATGTCCGGCAGTCCGTCGTTATCGTAGTCCCACCATGTGGCGGAGTTGCCCCGGTCCCGGCCGGAAATCCCGGCTGCTTCGCTGACATCGGTGAATTTCCCCTCTCCGTCATTCCGGAAAAGGCGGTCCTTGCGCCCCGCGTTCGAGTAGGTCAGGCTACCGTCCCCGGACTCTTTCAGCTCATAATATTTCTCGAAACCGGACTCAAGGCGGTGTCCGTCCCCGGTTTTGACCACCGGATGTTTCACGGGACGCCCGCCAGCCCGCTCAAAATCCCTTGTCAGGAGAAAACAGTCCAGATCGCCATCAAGGTCGTAGTCGCAAAACGAGGCCATCAGGCTCGCGTCGGAAACCGCTAGGCCGAAGTCAGCCGCCTTATCGGCAAACACACCCTTACCATCATTGATGAAAAGCGCGTTGGGAGCATCGTAGTTGCATACGTGGATGTCGAGATCACCGTCGCCATCGATATCCACCATGGTGGCGCCCGCGCTCCACTCCGAGCCACCCTCCAGACCGGAGGCTCCGGTGATGTCTTCGAACTTCATCCCCCCCGCGTTCCGGTAGAGACGGTTCCGTGCCGGGCCGCTGGTCAGAAAAACATCCGGCAGCCCGTCCCCGTCCACATCCCCGAGCGCGACCCCTCCGCAGGCGAAGGCACCGACATACAGGCGTTTGTCAGGGTGCCGGGTATCGATGGGATTGACGAAACTGATGCCGGTCTCCTCCTCCGTCAGGGCGGAAAACAGGGTTGCTCCGCCGGTGGAAGGTGATTCGAGAGGCGTTGATGCGATGCTTTGGCGGGAAGCAGGTGCGGCTGGCGCGTGGAGTCCGAGGAAGAGAAAAGCTACCGGAATTTGGCGAATTGTGCGGAACATCCCCGGTATGTTATTCCGCCACCCTCCCCGATCAAGCCAATGAATATCTATCTTTAGCACAAGGCACTTCGCCTCAATGAACGGAATACCCATCATAAATTTCCGAAGGGGGGTTGGACGAAGCAACGGAGAGGTGTTCGGTTGACGGGCAGCGGATCAAAGTCTTTTCCCGCGCCCGGAATTTTTTAAGTCCTTTCCGGGAATTTCTGCTTCCAGATCTCCAGCGAGTTTTTGATCTCCTCCGTCTCACGGGTGGGGCTGAGTTCCCAGATGAGGGGGCAGTCTGCGGGGAAATATTTTAGGATTTCCGTGTAGTCGAGGGTGCCGGCGAAGGGGGTGCGGTGGTCGCGGGCAGGCCATTGGACGTCGTGGACGTGCCCGCCGATGATGAAGGGAGCCATGCTATCCAGCCACTCGTAATGTTCGAGGAGGCCGAGGTTGTGCTTGAGCTGGACGTGGCCGAAATCGTGCCAGTAGCCGATCCATGGATTGTCTTTGAAATGCTCCTGGAGTTTCACCATTTCCCGCTCGTTGGGCATGTCTTCGAAGCGGGAGCGGGACTCGACTGCGAGCTTTACCCCGTATTCCTCCGCTTTGGTGGCGAGTTCCTCCAAGGCTTCGATGGCGCGTTGGTAATAGAGGGGTGCGATCTTCTCGCGCTTTTTGATGAAGTTGAGTTTTCCTTTGATATAGGAGCGATCGCGTTGCTCTCCTGCTGCCACCATCTTTGTCAGCGGCTTGGTGAACTTGGCTGTCTTCAGGGGCACGGAGCCCATGTGGAGGACGATATAATGCGCCTTGAACTCTGCGGCAATCTCCAGGGTTTTGAGGGTCATTTCCATCGCCCTCTGCCTGTCGAAGGGACGGTGGGAGGTGTATTCGTAGGCATCCGGCGCATCGATCATCACTTCCACGGGGGAGGGGAAATAGTTGTGGACGCCCGCACAGGTGAACATACCCGCCTCATAGGCTTTGCGGATGCCGGGGAGCTTGGCGATGGTCATCCCGTGGGACAGCTCGATGTTGCTGAAGCCAAGCTCGACGATCTCTTCGATCATCGCCTCGCCATCGGTGTGGCGGGAATTGTTCCAGCAGGAGGAAAAGGCAAGCATAGGGAAACTTTAAATTTTAAACTCTAAACTTCAAGGAAGAGCTCGTCTTCAAACTCTTCCTTCGGGTCTAAAGTTTAGAGTTTAAAGTTTCCTGCTCAGTGATCGACCGGCGCCGATTCAGTTTCACCGGCGGTGCGGGGGTAGCGTATGCTTTCCACGAGATCCGTGATGTCCTTTGGTGTGGCAGGGGTGATGCTGGAGACGATGAATGCCACGGCGAAGTTCAGCAGCATGCCGATGGAGCCTATGCCTTCGGGTGAGATGCCGAAGAGATATTGGTCGGGAGTCCCTTTTCCGAGTCCGGGTAGGCCGAACTGGAAGTAGATGATGTAGAGCATGGTGAAGGTGATGCCGCAGACCATGCCGGAGATGCCTCCGTATTTGTTGATGCGTTTGAAAAAGATGCCCATGAGAAGGGTGGGGAAGAAGGAGGAAGCGGCGAGTCCGAAGGCGAAGGCGACAGTTTTTGCGACGAATGCCGAGAGGGGATAGATGGCGAAGATGCTTCCGACGATGAGGGCACCGAGAGAGGCGATGCGCGCCCATCTGATCTCCGCCTTGTCACTGAGATCGGGCTTGAAGATTTTTTTCACCAGATCGTGCGAGACGGAGGTGGAGAGAACCAGGAGAAGCCCGGCGGCCGTGGAGAGCGCGGCGGCGATGCAGCCGGCCATGAGGAGGCCGATGATCCATTTCGGGGTATTACCCATGTAGGGGCTGGCCATGACCATCATGTCCGCGCCGAACCAGAGTTCGTTCGGGTTGCTGGAGTCGATCTCGTTGTTCACGAGGCGCTCCCCGGAGTTGCCGCGATCGGCCTGGGCGGGTGAGCCGGTGAAGCTTGGCGTGATACCCGCGAAGACGGCGTCGTCTTTCCCGGATTCGGACTTTCCTTTGCCGAAGTATTGGATTTTCCCGTCGCCGTTTTTATCGACCCATGCGAGCTGGCCGGTGTCTTCGAAATCCTTCATCCACCGGGGAGCCTCGGAGTAGGAGACGTCGTGGAGGTTTTCGATGAGATTGACCCGGGCGAAGGAGCCGACGGTGGGGGCGGTGAGGTAGATGACGGCGATGAAGGAGAGGGTCCAGTAGGCGGATTTCCGGACGGCCTGGACGTCTTTGACGGTGAAGAAACGCACGATGACATGGGGGAGTCCCGCAGTGCCGCACATGAGGGCGACGGTGATGCAGAACATGTCTATGGTGCTGAGGGAGCCGTCGGTGTATCTGGAAAAGCCCAGCTCGGAGTTGATGGTATCGAGTTTTTCCAGGAAAGGGACTGCTCCTTCCGCACTCTGGTAGTCGCCGATGAAACCGAGCTGGGGAATGATGTTTCCCGTCAGCGTCAGGGCGATGAAGGCGGCCGGGAGAGTGTATGCGAAGGCCATTACGACATATTGGGCGACCTGTGTGTAGGTGATGCCTTTCATGCCACCGAGTCCTGCGTAAAAGAAGACGATGATTCCGCCGATAATGACTCCCAGCCAGATTTCTATGCCGAAAAGCTGGGCGAAAACGATGCCGACGCCACGCATCTGGCCCATGATGTAGGTGAGGCAGATGAAGATGGCGCAGATGACGGCCACAAGACGGGCTGTCTGCGAGTAGTAGCGGTCACCCACGAAGTCCGGGACGGTGGCTTTTCCGAATTTCCGTAGGAAGGGCACCATGAGGACGGTGAGGAGGACGAAGCCGCCCGTCCAACCCATCAGGAAGCGGGAGCCATCGTAACCGGAAAGGGAGAGGGCACCGGCCAGCGAGATGAACGTGGCGGCGGACATCCAGTCGGCGGCGGTGGCCATGCCGTTGGTGAGGGGGGAGACGCCACCGCCGGCCGTGTAGTATTCCTTGGTGGAACCCGCGCGGGATCTGATGGCGATGAAGATGTAGGCGGCGAAGGAGAGGCCGATAAAGAGGAAGTTCCAGGCGTTTTGGGACATGTTTTTCCGGAAAGGTTAGGAGGGTATGGAGAGTGGGGAAGGATCCGTTTTATTTTTCGAGTTGCTTGTCGAGCCTTCCCATAATCCCGGCGTAGGCGACGAGTATGAGAATGAAAACGATGATGGAACCTTGCTGGGCCATCCAGAACCCGAAGGGAGCGTTGCCGATTTTCGGGAAATTTTCATCCAGCCAGGTGCGGAAGAAAATGCCGCAGCCATAGGAGGCGAGGAACCAGATGGAGAGAAGGATTAGCATCCACTTGATGCTTTTTGACCAGTAATCTCGTTTTTCTTCTGCGGTGGGGAGTCTGCTCATGGGAAAAGGGTTTTAGCTTTCCCCGATTGGATTAGAGCATGGCGGAGGTGGTGGAAAGGAGAAACCTCGCGGGGTGCTGTGGCGTAGTCAGAAACTGACGAGCCTGGTATCATTTGCCCTGGGGGATGATGGCTCCGTACCAATCCACCACCTGATCCTTGAGCTTCACCGCCACATCCGGATGAGCTAGTGCCAGGGTTCGTTTCTCGCCGGGATCGGAGGAGAGGTCGTAGAGCTCGGGGCGGGTTCCGTCATAGTCGCAGAGCAGCTTCCAGTCGCCTTGCCGGATTGCCAAGTCAGGGAGGTTTTCGAAACCGTAATAGCTTTTCCGATCGGGAGGCCGGCTGAAGAACAGGGGCTTTTGCCGCGACGCAGCCGATTTCCCCAAAACGGTGTCGAGCACATCCTCCCCGTCGTAAGCGGTGCCGCCCGGATGGATCGCACCGCAGAGCCGGACCAGTGACGGAACCAGGTCGATCGCGGAAAGAACCGATACTTCGTTCCGTTTGCCTTCCGCCCGAGCATCCACGAGTCCCGGGCCCCAGACGATTAGGGGCGAGCGGACTCCCCCTTCATAGAGATGGGTCTTGAAGCCTTTCAAGGGTTCCGCCCGCCCGGCGCCTTTCTCCGGGCCGTTGTCGGAGCAGACGATGATCAGGGTATTGTCCTGCAAGTCCGGGTTTTCCCGGACGTGCTTGGAGAGTTTTCCGAGCTGGGCATCCATCGTTTCGAGGACGCTCAGGTAAAGGCGGCGCTTCGAGCCGTCCCCCCATGTTTCGACCGGCGGCCAGAACGGGGAATGGACGTCGTCCGGCCAGAGGTTGATGTAAAAAGGTTTTCCGTCGTCCTGCGCTTTCCCTATGAAGCTGATGGCGGCGTCAACGAAGCCGCCGGTGATTTTGGCGCGTTGCATCCATGTGACCGGCCCTCCCAGTTCCGTGGCATCCGCCCAAATTCTACCAATCTTGCCGTCCGGACGTCTTGTGAGAGGGAGGAGTTTCGCGCCAATCCCCTCGAAATTGGTGAGTGATTCATCGAACCCGTAGGCGGAAATTTCCGGTGCCATGGTCACATCGCGCTGGCCACCCATGTGCCATTTGCCGAAATGCCCGGTCGCGTAACCGGCACGTTTCAGACTGCGCGCGAGCATCGGAGCTTCCGGATCCAGCCAGTCCGACATGCCCCTGGCGCTGTTTTTTTCCCGGTGCGCCAGATACGAGGTAATTCCCCAACGCTGCGGGTAAGTTCCCGTAGAAATTGCCACCCGCGATGGCGAGCAGATCGGGGAATTCACATAAAACTGCTCGAACGAGATCCCTTCGGATGCGAGCGCATCAATGTTTGGGGTTTCCGCGTCCCCGTTTCCGAAACACGAAAAATCCGACCACCCAAGGTCGTCGATGAAAACCAGGATGACATTTGGCTTCCGGGCTGTTTCTGCTGTGCACTCCAGCCCGGAGAGGATTGTCACAAGAAAGATGTGAAAGACCGCAAGCGGTCGCATTCCTGAAAATGTTTTTTCGGTCATTCGGTTTGGGCGGTATCCAAGCAGGTCGCGGGGAATGCGGCGAGGGCATTTCCCGAGAAGACGGATCGGACGCCCTGGGGGGCTACTAGCGCCTTAGTAGTCGCCTGCTTCAGGTCTGAAGAGCACCATCCTGATCCCACCCCGGTCGAGCACGAGATCGTTGCCGTTTTGGGAAATTGTCCACACACGTTTGGCTACCGCCTGCCTGAACCCGCGTTCGTGCTGGTTGCCGATGGCGGGGGAGGAGTTCGATTGGAAGCGGACAATCGCTCCGCCCGCATCGACAACCTCCACGTTTCCACCGATTTCAAGGTAGCTGTCAGCGACCGCGCCTTCTTCCGCGTCCGGACAGCGCGTTGGCGCGGCACGGCTTCGTCAGCAAAGAAACGGAAAAATTTCAAAAGATGCTTACAAAGCCTGTCCCGTTTGGAAAAATAGGTGCGAAATATTCCCAATAAATTCATGAAAAATCCTATCCTCATCCTTCCCCTCCTCGCGCTCACCCTTGCCCCGGCCCACAGCGCTCTCGTCGCCCACTATGAGTTCGATGGAGATTTTACCGACTCCGAAGGTAACAATAATCTCACCGCCATTGGCGATGCCGTGGTCACAGGCGCCGCCGCCCCTTTCAACGGCGGAACCGCCTCGCTCCTCCTCGACGGGGATGGCGACCGCGCCCAGATCGCGGACAACGCCGCCCTCAGCATCACCGGCGCCCTCAGCCTTGCCGCCTGGGTGAGGCCTGACAATTTCTCCAACAGCGCCGCCGGAATTATTTCCAAATACACCAACGAAGGGGGCGACCAACGCGCCTACAACCTGAGACTCGGAGGCGCCGGCAATTCCAAGGTGCTTTTCGGCTTGTCTCCAACCGGCACCTTCAACAGCAGAATCGAGCTGCTTTCTTCGGTCAGCCTCGTCGCGGACATGTGGAACCACATCGCCGTCACTTTCGATCCCAGCAATTCAATGAAAATCTATATTAACGGGGTAGAGGACACTTCCAGCGCCTTCATCTCGGGATCCGCGGCTCCTGCCGGGATCGCCGATACCACCGCGCCGCTCCGCATCGGTCTCCAGTTCTCCCCGGAGCCCCAGAGCTACTTCGATGGTGAAATCGACGACGCGCGGATTTACAGCAACACCCTCAGCGCTTCCGCGGTAGCCGATCTTGTCCCCGAGCCTTCCTCCGCACTTCTCGGAGTCCTCGGACTGGCTGGCTTCCTCGTCCGTCGCCGCCGGTGAACTCCCGGGAAAAACCGAATTCCCCCTGCGCCATCGGAATCCGGATTTTCGCAGGGAACTTGCGTTTGCCCCTGCCTGGCGGAAATTGGCATGTGATGAAAATCCTCCTCGTCCCCATCCTTGCCCTCGCGATCGCGGGACTCCACGCCCAGACCGCCGTCCCGCTCACCAGCGGGCCGCACTACCACTGGTTCGGCTACTACGACAAACAGCAGTTCGACCCGTCAGGCCGCTACCTGCTCGGCATGGAAACGACTTTTGAAAACCGCACTCCCCAGCCTGCGGACACCCTCACCATGTTCATGCTGGATCTGGAAAACGGCAACGCCCGCACCGACCTCGGCACTTCCGATGCGTGGTGCTGGCAACAGGGCTGCATGCTCCAGTGGTTGCCCGGTTCCACCACCAAAGTCATCTGGAACGACCGCGACGATACCGTTGACCCACCCGTATTCGTCGCCCGCATCCACGACACTGCCACCTCACAGACCACCACCATCCCACATCCCATCTACACAATCCACCCGAACGGCCGGACGGCGTTAAGCCTGGATTTCCCCCGCCTCCACGATACCCGCCCCGGCTACGGTTACGCCGGTATCGAAGACCCGAACGAGAACGTAAACCAGCCCACCAACGGCGGCGTCTATTCCATCGATCTCGCTACCGGAGTGAAAACGCTTATCATTTCCCTCAAAAACCTCGCCGATCTCGGAACCACCCAGACCCACGGCTCCGGCGACAAGCACCGCGTCAACCACCTGGTTTACAATCCCTCCGGCACCCGCTTCGCCATGCTCCACCGCTGGCCGGGTCGTGACCAGCTCGTGACCGCAAACATCGACGGCACCGACCTGCGCGTGGTGAATGACGGTCCCAGCTCCCACTACGACTGGAAAAACGACAGCGAAATCCTGATCTGGGGCAACCGCAGCGGAGGAAGCAAGTTCTGGCTGCTTACGGATGTTTCCGGCGGCAATCCGACGGAGATCGTCGGCAATGGCGTCATGGACAGCACCGGCAACGGCCACTGCATCTATCTTTACGGCCAACCCCAGCGCGATTGGATTCTCAACGATACCTACCCGCGTGGCGGAAACCGCGAGCAAACGCCCTACCTCTACCATGTCCCGACCAACGTCCGGACAAACCTCGGCGACTTTGCCTCACCCCCGGATTACTCCGGCGAGTGGCGCTGCGACACCCACCCGCGCTCCAGCCCGGATGGCACGAAAATCGTCATCGACTCCCCGCATGGCGGAAACGGGCGGCAGATGTATTTGATCGACGTCGCGGACATCATCAATGGTAACGTCGATGCCGGCGATCCCGTTCAGGCCGCCCTGCCGCACACCGCCGTCACCCTCAACGGAACCTCGACCCTGGAACCCGGAAGCACTTACTTCTGGACTCAGGTTTCAGGCCCGTCCGCCACACTGGCCACGCCATCCGCGCTCCAGACCTCGGTTACCCTGAGCACTGCCGGCAGCTATGTATTCCAGCTCAGCGGCGACGACGGCGACGGAGCGGTCACCGACACCGTCACGGTTACTCTTCTCGAAGCTCCCTCCCTCTCCACCGGTCTCGTCGGCTACTGGAAATTCGATGAAGGAACCGGCACCACCCTCAATGACATTTCCGGCCTAAACCATCACGCCAACCTCAACGGAACTGGCGGTGGATTTTCAAAAAAAGAACTCTCAGGCTCCTCCGGCCTTAGCCTCGGCAACCAAGCCTGGGCCGAGAGTCCCGATACAGCCGCGCTCAGCGTCACTGGTGCTTTTACCCTCTCCGTCTGGATTCACAGCACGGACTCCAGCTCGCGTGGTATCCTCGCGAAATACCGCAACGAAGACGACACCCTCAACGCCCGCGCCTACAACCTCCAGCTTGTCGATGGAAAACCTCAATTTCTCCTTTCGAAAAATGGCCAGTCCGGCGAAGGAACAAACTCCTACGCCGTCAACTCCGCAACCACCATCCCGCTTGATCGCTGGGTGCATCTCGCCTGCGTTTACGTTCCTGGCACCTCGATGCGCATCTAACCGAAACGGCCAGCTCGATGTCGAACGTACCACGGGCATTCCCACCGAAATCGCTGATACCGCCGCGCCGCTGTGGATAGGACAGCAGACCCAGACCAGTTCCACCAATCGTTTCACCGGTCGCATCGACGAAGTCCGCATCTACAACCGCGCCCTCGCTCCCTCCGAGATCGGCCAACTCACCAGCTCCGCCACACCGAAAAACCTCCCATCCCTCACCACCGGCTGGAGTGGCTCCATGCTGGATCTCGATTGGACTCCTTTCCCGGGAGAGAACTACCAGATCCATAGTAGCGAAACCCTCGACGGCTGGTCACCCGTCCTCACCGTCCCAGGCGATGGCGCACCGCGCACCGACAGCTTTCCCCCCGGCTTTTCCGGAAAACGCTTCCTCAGAATTTCCGATTAGAACCTGTCAAGAATCTCCGCGAGATAATGACGCAACCGCATGTGATCGTCGAAGGGCTGCGAGCCGACGGCATCCGCAATGGAGCGCCGCCTTCAGGCGGCGTGTCCCCCTCCGGGTGAACCGTGCCAGCGGACTCCCCGACATTCAAAAGCCTCCAACTTCTTCAGTAATCCCCAGGTTCCGGACGGTAGAGGATGAGCCTTACTCCCTCACGATCAAAGACCAGACCCTGGCCGTCCTGTGAGATTCTCCAGATGCCTTTCGCAACGGCCTGTCTGGAGCCGCGTTCATATTGCGCGCCGATGGCGAGGGTGGAGTCGCCTGGGAAAAACTGCCAGACCATAGGGCGAACCGAGACTTTCGGATTTTTTCGCAGGGAAACTACAACCGTGCCGCTGGTGGTGGATGAGGTGACACCGGAACCAAAATCGAGAAACCATTCCCTGTCTTGTCCGGTGGGAAACAGCGGATCGTTGCTGGCTGCGATTTTATAAATTCCGTTAAGACCTGTGACCGGGCGGTCCGGGATATCGGCTCGGGCGGTTGTGGCGGTGAATAAGAGGGCGGCACCTGCAAATGCCGCGAAGATGGATCTGCTGGATAGGGCTATCGTTTTCATACTCACCATCTAGCTACTTGTGAGCCGGAGTGTAACTCATTGATGTTCAATGAAATGTTTCGTCTTTCATATTGCAAAATCACTTCCGTCCGGCATTTTGCACGGTGCTTAAGTATGCGAAAGGAATTCGCGGTTCCTACCGGAAACGCTCAGGGACGAAGCTGAGATCGGTGGTTTCGGCGACCGCAAGAGCGATCTGGGCGGCAATGATGGCCGGTGAGACGGGCGGCTGATAATCCCGCAATGCGGCGGTGAGGGCTGCTTCCGGCGTGTCGGCTCCAGTCTTGAGGGCGCGGTAGAGTTTCACGGAAAGGGCTTCGGCAGCACCGGGTGTCAGAAGATCCGGGATCTGCTGGCGGAAATTTTCCGGCAGTTCCTTTTCCAAAACGACACCCCGGCGTTTTGCGAGGGCGCGGATGAGTTGGTAGCCTTCTTCGGGTGTCGTGGTGGGGAAAAGGGGGATTTTCACATCCACGCGGCCGGGGCGCTTGAGATCCACTTCGACGAGATCCGGGCGGCTGGTAGCGAGTGCCCAGAGGATTTTTCCACGCTTGCGGGAATCGCTCATGCGCTCCGCCATCATCCCATAGACGCGGCCGGAGACCCCGGAATCCCCGGAGTCGGAATTGCGGCGGCCAAGGGCCTGGTCCGCCTCATCGACGAAGACGATGCAGCGCCCGAGCGCATCGAGCAGACGGAAGATTTTCTCGAGATTGCTTTCCGTGGAGCCGACCCATTTGTCGCGGAAGTTTTTCATTTTCACCACGGGGACTCCCGCCTCGCCGGCGAGGCACTCGACCATGAAAGTTTTCCCCGTGCCGACCGGCCCGCAGAAAAGATAACCCATGGGCAGGGCGGCGAGGTCTCCGGCGTTCCAGAGTGCGATGTCCTGGCGCAGCCATTCTTTTATCGATTCCTGGCCGTGGAGGTCGTCGAGGGTGCGGTCCGGCTTGATGAATTCGATGAGTCCCTGGGCGTCCTTTTCGACGAGGTCTTTTTTCAGCCCGACGAGATCCTGCGAAGTGAGTTCCTTGCCGTGGTGCTGGCGGGATTGGAGGAGCGTCTCGATGGAGTTCAGCGATGCGCCGGTGAGTGCGGCGGCGGGTTGGGAAAGATCGTTTCCGAAAGGTGAAAGCGGGATCGGATACAGGCTTGCGAGGTGTGTGAGCGCGGGGAGGAGTTCGGTTTGCTCGGGCAGGGGAATCGTGATTCGGGATGCCTGCGGGTTGTTTGAGACGAGCGGGTGGAGGTCGTTGAGGTTTTCCGTGAGGAGAAAGGTGGTGCAGTGTTGCTCCGCGATTGCGGAATCGCCCGCCCAATCACGTAGCTGGCTGGCGATGGCACTCAGCTCGTAAGCCGCCCCACCGGTGGATGGCGGAACGATGAGTCCGGTGTTCTTCACAATTACTGCAACCCTGGTAGCACGCTCCGGCTTGATGCGGCCGAC
This sequence comes from uncultured Verrucomicrobiae bacterium, assembly GCA_963793435.1. GTDB lineage: Bacteria > Verrucomicrobiota > Verrucomicrobiia > Verrucomicrobiales > Akkermansiaceae > Luteolibacter. The sequence continues at coordinate 488,656 of CAWCAA010000002.1, forward strand.
GTTCGCGCAGAAACGGAGGTAATGGGTGAGGATGTGGATGGCCTCGCGGGGCGTTTTCGGGAAACTGGATTCCTTGGTGGCAAGCGGCCACTCCGCGAAACGGTCGCCGCCCTTCTCCACGCGGATTCCGTTTCCAAGATCGTAGCCGAGCACCACATCGAAGCGGCTGAGCAAGCGTTCGCGTAGAAACTCGGGAAGCGATACGAAGCGGTGTTTCCCATCGCTTTCCGGTAGGAGCTGCAAGTCATCGACATTTCCGTGAAGTATGAACTGACTGCTCGCGCCGGATTCGTAGAGATCAATGACCTCGGATGCCCAGGTGGGGAGGGATGGGGTTTTGCTCATGGCTGATGAGGTGATGGCATAATCGGGTAGGATGGACGAGGGTAAATCAGTTGATGAGAGCAGGGGATTGGTTCGACTCCGAGAAAAGATCGTTTGTCCCTAGAATCCGATCCACGCACAAATCTGGATCATCCTGCCACGTGCGCACTGATATGATTCTCGGCACCATACCGGCACGGCGCCATTGGGCGTAAGTGTGCTCTGCTCTGGTAAGGTCGTATTCGGAACCGGCACCGATTACATCCGTGGCATAAATGGTTCCATTGGGATCTTTGATCGCGATATCGCAAGCACACCCGGCCAGTTTTGTGTGGCTAATCACCTCGCAACCCCGGTTTTCGAAGGCGGTGATTATTTCCTTCAAGAGCATCGCCCGCAAGGTGGGATTTTCCCCGTCTCTTCCGTCGGTGCCATCGTCCGGATAATCGATTTCGCGGAGATAGCTGCCCAGCATGGACGATGGACTGCCTGAATTCTCGTTTACCGAATGAAATACCACCTGCTTGTTTTTGGCTCTCGTCACCATGACATTGAAAATATTCGGTGTTTCGAGAAATCTCAGGCTCGCGGCAGGGCAGGAGTCTGTTACGACGGTGGAAATCAGGATCAGATCGCGCTCCTCACCTTGGAAGCCGTGCACCGTGCTGATCGATAACCGGTTGATGTCCATCAAACGCTCCATCAGCTCGGAACCGAATATCTCGGCGGCATGATTGATCAGCCAATCAACCTGCGCTCGGAACGGGCTGATGATGCCGATGGAAATATTCCCGTCATGCTCGGACAAATGATCCGCGAGCCACTGCAATAGCGCTCTTCCTTCTTTTGGGTTGGCGCCCGACTGGTCGCGTTCCCCGGCAACATGGCATTTCTTTAGACAACGCCGGTCACTCCATGGCGTTTCGCGCATCACAAGCAACTGGTCCGAGTAGAAGCGCTTGTTGCTGAAGCGAATCAATGACGGCTGGGAACGGAAATGCTCGGGCAAAAAGCCAACGGAGCTTTGGCTATCGACCCGATCCAAGGCCACGTCCAGCAGGCTGCGATTCCGGTAGTTGAGGTCTTCTGCGGTAGGGGCGTCCAGTGATTCATTTTTAGCATGAAACTCCATACGCTTGAGGGGTAGAAACGACAGATGGCGTAACTGACACGGATCTCCCGCCACAACCATACGCTTGGCCCGTTGCATGGCTGGCATCGCGGATGCGAGATCGCATTGGCTGGCTTCATCAAAGATCACCAGATCGAACATTTCCTTTTTCATCGGCAGCATCCGATGGAGGTCCCGCAGTTCACAAACCCACAGTGGAAAAAGATCGAGAAGTTCCGTAGGATCGATGCTTCTCCATAGATCCTCCTGCCGGTGGCCGATCCGGGTTCGCATGACTTTTGAGAGTGCCTGAACCGTCTTGCGTTTTGTTTCAAGAGAGCTACGAAGAGTTTCGACACGTGAGCGCCGCAGCCACGCGGTTACGACATCGGATCGCCGATCCACGAGACGGAAATAGCGCAGCTGGCAATCATGAAGCGGTGACTTCAGTCTTCTCCGCTTTGCCAGCCAACGTCCTGCCTTCGCCCACCACGTGTGGCCTTCTGGCGAAATGTCATTGAGTGTGATCTCGTCCCGAAGGGCTGCGGTGTAGGTGCGAAGGGCCGACCGTAGTTGGGATTCCACTTTGCGCAGTTCCTCCATCAGTTGGGAGGAAGTTGACTCACCCACCTCGTAGCCAAGATGCATCCCTTTGAGAATTTCCGATAGGAAGCGCTTTTGTCTCGCCAGGGAATCGTGCCCTTCGCTCTTCATGATAAGGAGCGATGAACCCATTGCTTGTGAAATCTTCTCACCCGCGACATTGACGGCCCTTTCCGATTTCGACACGACGAGCACTTTTTGGCCGCGGGCCAGATGATCCACTGCAAGGCATGCGGAGGTGAATGATTTCCCCGTGCCGGGAGGGCCTACGATTACGGTCAGATCTTTCTGCCGTGCGGAATGCAGGATCTGTTCCTGTGCTCTGGTCAGATCGGCCGGAAGTCTGAGTTTTTCATCTATGTCGATCTTCGAATGAGGTTCCCTTTCCCTGGAAAGTATTGCCTTCAATGGTTTTGAAATTCCAGGAGCCGTGTGAATTGACTTCACTTCATGGAGCAACCCTGCGGATGAAAGGGGCTTCCGTGATAGCATCACCAGTGCGGAAGGCACGACGATCGGGCTACGGTTGCCCTTACCTATCGATTTCCTGATTTCCCGCAATTGATCCAACGGCATCAGCCCCGAATGATTCAACAGCAGTCACACTACACGACAAAATTTTCTGAGAGCGGCTTCCTGAGAACCACCTCAAAGAATTCGTCGATCTTCCGGGCGAAGCGGCTGGGCTTGTCGAACATCACGTGGAGGCTCTCGAAGCCGCGGCGGAACAGGCTTTTGGGCGGATAACCGTGTTTCTTCACAGTCGCTTTCCGGACTTCCTCCAGCCTGACGCCCCAACGGTAGCACAGGGCGAAGGCCACGGTCAGCACCGCCATGAGTTTCGAGATCCGCCCGGCCTTGGTCATATGCGTGTCTTCGAATTGATAGCCTTTCCTCTTGAGATGCCCGAACAATGTTTCGATGCCCCAGCGTTCGCGATAGATCGCCAGCGCCTCCTCCCCGTGGAAACCGTGGCTTATGACCGCCAGCCAAGGCTCGCGACCGTTCCTGATCCGCTTCGCGGCGAAACGGACCTGCTGGCCGAAGACTTCCACCGGACCCGCGGCCAGGCGTTTCCAACGGTTCCGCTCGCAAAGATGGGAAGCCCGGTGGCCGTCGACGAGCGTGTTCTTCTTCAGCCTTACGACATAGCGCACATCGACGAGGCGCAGCCACGCGAGCCAGTTCTTCCCGACGAACTCCCTATCCATTGTCAGTGCCTGGATCTCCCCGGCTGGCAGGATAGAGAGGACGTTCTCCATCAGTGCGATGCGGTGGAATTTGCGCGAATTGCCCTTCCCGGTGGACTTCGGCAGCACCCGCCAAGCCAACGGGAGTCCGACTTTCCCGACAATCACGCTCACCACGAGGATGTTGATGTGGGTTCTTCCGAACTGCCAGTTGGTGCGGTTCATTGCCAGAACCCGCCCCTTCGGACACTTCGGAATCATCGCCAGGACGAGCCGCCCGACCGCCTCGGGACGCAGGGCGCAGCGTGCGAAGAAACGTTGGAAACGGCGATAGACCGAAGAGGTGTCCGCGTCGGTGTCGGGATGTTTGGAGAGCCAGACCAGCGAGACGGTCCGCTCGGCGATCACCGCGAGAACGAGCATCAGGAAACAGGTCATGCGGGCCTTGGGTAGGTCGAGATGGGGTTTGAAATGTCCGCGGAGCTCCTCCATACTGTCCGGGACGGCTTGGGTGTTGTCGGCTTTTTGTTTCATAATCAACAGCTTACGCCCCAAGCCGTCGTTTGTTAAGAGATCTTAAATTTTGTCGTGTAGTGTGAACAGCAGTGAAATGTCGAGATCGGGAATGTGGCTCTTCAGCAGCCGGATGAGGGTGGCTTGAGAGCCCGGCGTAAAGCCATCTTTTGACAGAAGCTCTTCCACTGCATCGGGTAGAGGGGTAGCTTCTTCCGGTCGGGAATAATGTTGGAGCAGAAGGCGGTGACAGCGCCACTCCTTGTTCGCACACGTTGCTACGGCTGCGTCATCTCCGGCGCGAAGGGATACGGATCGCAGAAAAAGCGGTGCGCATACCGTTTGAACTCCCTTCTGTGGATTGTGATTGGTTCGATCCAGCAGGAACAAATGGGTATAAAGCAGTTCCTTATCACGTTTCGAAAGCCGCGCTTCATTCTCCATCCTGCGGGCAGCACTTCCCCTGACCACGGTGGAATCCGCCATCCCGGAAAACAACATCTCGCTGCCGTCGGCGTAGAGCAAGCCCTCGATCCGGGACGTTTCTATGTCCCAAACGTCAGTGACTCCCGCTTCCTCCCGGTAGCACTTTGCCAGGTAGCGGATGGCTCCTTTAATCCCGGGATTCGGAAAATCGCCGGATTCGCCAGCAACTTCCGGAGTAATCATGGATGATTGGTCAGATGCCGGGTAGGGATAGGGCGGTGTAAACGATCCTATTCCGGAGACATTTCCCGTTTGACCTCGGCAGGTGCGGCGGAGGATTCGGTGCCGGGAAGGGGCATGCCGAGCTCGGCGGCGAGATCTGCAAGAGCGATGTCTTCGAGGGCTTCGCGCTCGGCGGCTTTCTCCTGGAAACGCGAGGTGTCGATGCTGTCGCGGGCGACGCGGGCGCGGCCTGCCGCCTTGGTGTTTTCCTCTTCCACCATGTTGTGGAGGCGGTCGAGGGTATCGCCGGAGCCGCCGATTTCGGTGAGCATGCCGCTGGCCATTTCGTTCATTTCGGCGAGAGCCTTGTTCATCTTCATGCCATCGAGATCCTTGCGGAGGTCTTCAATTTTCGCGCGGGCGGTTTTGATCGCCGTGTCGCGGGAGGCGACGAGTTCCTTGTAGGTTTTTTCCGCGTCGCCGAGCTGGGCGCGGTTGTCAGCTAGATCCTGTCGGTTGCGTTGCAGCTCGAGGGCGATTTCCCCGGCCAGGCGCTGGTTGCCGGCGCGGATGTTGGCGGTGGCTTTTGCTTTGAGACTGGCTTCCTCGGCTTCCTGACGTTTCACCTGGGAGATGAGTTTCTCGCAAAGCCCGGCATGGGTGGCGAGGCCGGTATTGAACTGGGCGATCTGCTTGCGGAGGTTTTCCTTTTCAAGCTCCAGCAGGGCTTCGGGATTTTTCTTTTCAAGGCCGGAGACGAAGAGGCCGAGAAAGCCACGGAAGATGTTGGAGAGGCGACGGAACATGGCGGTATGTTATTTGTAATCGGGGCGGGAGGGAAGATTTTTTGCAGCGCCGCAAAATCGGAATTTTGGGATTTTACAAGCGGTGATTTTTCGATGAGCGAAGAACCCTCCGTCTGGCTCGGAGATAGGTCTTGATATGAAATTGCCCAGGTGTAGAAACTTACGGATACCGCACCAGCAATAACCATCATATGAGAAACAATCTAATCCTTGGTGCCGTTGGCGGTGCTATCGCCGCAATCATCGGAGCCGCTATCTGGGCTGGAGTCACGATTGCCACAGGTTGGCAGATCGGTTTCATGGCGATCGGTGTGGGCATCCTCGTTGGTTTTGCCGTTCGCCTTCTCGGTAAGGGGGAAACCCAGGTGTTCGGGATTGTTGGCGGGGTGTTCGCGTTGGTGGGCTGTGTGTTGGGCAATCTGTTTACCGGAATGGCGGTGCTGGCAAAAGAGATTGATGTGCCCTTCATGGAGGTGTTCCTCAATTTTGACTACAGCGCAGCTCCCGAATTGCTCGGAGCGATGTTTTCCCCGATGGATCTGCTGTTTTACGGCATCGCTGTATGGGAAGGGTTCAAATTCGCCATCGTCCAAGACGGGGGTGATATCGAATCCGGGAGTGGGCTCTGAACAAGCCAATTGAGACATCGCATCTTTTATTGTGTCATGAATCCATCCGGGAACAAGCAGGAGGCTCCGAAGACCATCGTTTTCTGGGTCATCTGGTTTGCGATTTTCAACGGGCTTTTCATTCTCCAGTTTTTCGCTGCAGGCGGGATTCCGAAGGGAGAGAATGAGGGGGATCCTCCGATGGCGATGGTTGCTGCCGCCGGAGGGCTGGCGTTTGTTGCAATGCTGATTCGTTTTTTTGTGATTCCGAAGTTGGATTCGCTGGAGAAAATGCTGCCCGCGATGCTGATCGGGCTGGCGCTGGCGGAGTCGGTAGGGATGATAGGCATGTTCGTGGTTGGCAAAGAATTCCCCGAAACCCGGCTTTCCCTGTTCGTGGCTTCCGTTTCGGCGGTGGCGGCTTTTGCCCCTATCTTCGTCCAGGCGCTGCTGAACCGGCAAAAGATGCGCTGAGATTGCGAAGGTAGCGGCTTGTAAAACCGGGGCGCTTGCGTCCACTCTTGCGCCACGACCATGTCCGCAGCCAAGACCGCCATTACCCCGACCCGCCACGAGGATTTTCCCGAGTGGTACCAACAAGTCATTAAAGCCGCGGATCTCGCGGAAAATTCCGAGACCCGCGGGTGCATGGTCATCAAGCCGTGGGGCTACGGGATCTGGGAACTAATCCAGCAGCAGCTTGACCGCCGCTTCAAAGCCACCGGCCACCAGAACGCATATTTCCCGCTCCTCATCCCGCTTTCATATCTGGAGAAAGAGGCTGAGCACGCGGAAGGATTCGCTACGGAGTGCGCTGTCGTCACCCACCACCGGCTTGAAGCGGTGAAGGACGAGGAGACCGGGAAAACGAAAATGATCCCGACCGGTGAGCTCGCGGAGCCATACGTGATCCGCCCGACTTCCGAGACCATCATCGGGGCAGCCTTCGCCCGTTGGGTGCAGTCCTACCGCGATCTCCCGCTTCTCATCAACCAGTGGGCGAACGTGATGCGCTGGGAGATGCGCCCGCGCATGTTCCTGCGCACGGCGGAGTTCCTCTGGCAGGAAGGCCACACGGCGCATGAATCAAAAGAGGAAGCTCTTGTGGAAACACGCATGATACACCGCCTTTACGAGGAGTTTGCGCGCGACCACCTCGCCATCCCCGTGGTGCCCGGTGAAAAATCCGAGAACGAGCGTTTCCCCGGCGCTGATATGACTTTGACGATCGAGGCCATGGTGCAGGACTGCAAAGCGATCCAGGCGGGAACCTCCCATTACCTTGGGCAGAATTTCTCGAAAGCACAGAACATCTCCTTCGCCTCGCGTGAAGGCGGGCAGGAGTTCGCCCATACCACTTCGTGGGGCGTTTCCACCCGTTTGATCGGCACCCTGATCATGGCGCATTCGGACGACGACGGCCTGGTGCTTCCTCCCCGGGTCGCCACCCAGCAGGTGGTGATCATTCCGGTGACTCCGAAAGAAGATTCCAAGGACGCCGTGCTGGCCGCCTGCCATGCTCTCGCGGAAACCCTCCGCACTACCAAAAGTTTCCACGGCGATCCCATCCGCGCTCACGTCGATACCCGCGATATGCAGGGTGGAGCCAAGAAATGGGAATGGGTGAAAAAAGGGGCGCCCATCCGTATCGAGATCGGCCCCCGCGATATCGAATCCCGCAAGGTCTGCCTCCAGCGCCGCGACCAGGCACCGATGGACAAGTCCTTCCTGGACAAGGAAGAGTTCCTCCAAATCGTCCCGAACGTGCTACAGGAAATCCACGAGAACATTCTCAAGAGAGCGGAGGATTTCCGCGACGCGAACATCTCCGCCTGCAACGAAGCCGCGGCATTCCACGCCCATTGGGATGGCGAAAACCCCGGCTGGCTGCTCACTCCGTGGGCGGGCACTTCCGGGGAAGAGGACAAGCTCTCCAAGCAGCACAAGATCACCATCCGCTGCCTGCCAGTGGAGGATGCGGGGCTTTCCGAAGAGCTGCTCTCAAAGGTTGGCGGAAAATGTTTCCTGACCGGGAATGAAAGGAACTCCGTCGCCTTGTGGGGACGGAGTTACTAGATCTCCAGTAGATCACCAGTCTGCGTGGATCTGCGGGACGTGGTTGGACGTGCCCGAAAGCGAGCACACCATGTAGAGCGATCCTACCTGTGGGAAGACCTCTGGAAACGGCGTGCTGTAGGTGCCGTTGCCGGGGCATTTCTTCGTGCCTTTGATGTTATCGTAGATATCCTGCTCGATGTAGCCTTTCGCAAAAAGATGCTCCGCGATATTCTGGGTGCCTCCGGAAGCGAGGGGAAGGCCACCGGGGTTGAATCCGTAGAGATTCTGGTAAGACCGGGTAGCCATTTGCACACTGCGGATCTTTAGGATGCATGTCGCCCGGTCGGTTCCGTTCTTCCATCCGCGTGCGCCGATGAAAAGGATGGAGACGAGGGACATCAGGACGAGAATGACAACGGTAAGCTCGATCAAGGTCAGACCGCGCGCGCTCACCGTCCGGGGGGAGGACTGTGTTTTCATGTTTGTGGGGGGAGTATTCGGGTGAGGAACAGCCCCACACTACCAAATTCCAGCCCGCCGTCCATTACGCGAACGCGTAGTGTCCTGATCTTCGGAGGCTATCCCTCTACGGTGACTACCTTGGTCTTGCCCCACTGGTCGCCCAGCCTGCGGAGTCCGCCGGGCTTGTCCTTGTTCACTACCATGACGATGAGTTCCACCAGTGCTCCGAACGGGATGGCCATCGAGATATTGCGGATCAGACCGGCGTTCCAGTCGCCTGAAAGGGATTTTCCGCTTTCGGAAACCGCCCGCAGGTTCAGTGCTTTCTTCCCTATGCTCTGTCCATCCAGGAAAGGAAGCGAATCACGGGTGAGCATGTAGCCAGCCCATACCGGGAAATACAATCTGTTCATTAGCATGGCGGCGGCCCATCCGAGAGCCGTGGCGACAAGACAGTCGATGATTGCCGCGGCGATGCGTTTACCCAGATCGGCCTCCGCGCCGGGGGCGGTTTCGACAGGAATTTCTTCTGCGGGTGATGGGGTGGATGTGACGGCTGCGGGATCGTTTTTCTCTTCCATGGAAATAACATTTACCGGAAAACATCCACCGGGTCTAGCCACTTCTTGGTGAAAATCCGAAGAACCGCCCTCGACAAACCACGGTTCCGCGCTATCCATCTAGGAATGAAACGGTTGGGAAAAAGCGTATGTATCGCAGGAGTCGCGTGTGTCAATGCACAGGCGGAAGGGGAGCCGCCAAATACGGCCCTTCCCATAAAAATGGAACAACTCCAGCAACTGCTGAATGAGGACAACAGCAGCCTGAAGAACCTCGCGCAGAGCATCCTGGGCGATGACAACGCCAACCGCTTCTTCTATTTTCCCACCCGCGACCAGCCCGCCACCCCCGCGAAGTGGAACTTTGAATACGAGGATGTGGATTTCAAATCCAGCGACGGCACGCCACTCCATGGCTGGTTCCTCCCGGCGAAGGGAAATGATAAAGCCAAAGCCACGGTCGTCTTCTCCCATGGCAACGCCGGCTCCATCGGCCACCACCTCGGCTTCGTCATGTGGTTGGCGGAGGCGGGCTACAACGTCTTTATGTATGATTACCGCGGCTTCGGGAAATCCGGTGGATCGGTGGACAGGCACGGCATGATCGAGGACGTGAAGTCCGCCTTCGCTTACGTGACCGCCCGTCCCGATGTGGATGCGGAAAACCTCATCTCCTACGGACACAGCCTCGGCGGTGCGAAATCCGTGACCGCCATCGTCGAAGGCGAAATCCAGGGGCTGAAAGCCATCATCATCGACGCCACATTCACCTCCTATCAGGCCATGGCCCGGGTCATTGGCGGTCAGCTCGGGGCGGATCTGATCACCGATGAGTTTTCACCAAAAGACTACATCAGCAAAATCACCGGCACTCCCGTCCTCGTCATCCACGGGGATCGCGACGAAGTCGTCCCCTTCACCCAGGGCAGGCAGCTCTTCGCCCTCGCAAACGAACCGAAAACCTTTTTCGAGGTAAAAGACGCCAACCACGGCAACTCCCTCTCCCGAGACAACGGAGCCTACCGCAAGCGCATGCTCAAGTGGCTGGACGGGGTGAGAAAATAAGGAGTCGGGACATTCCTGTCCCGACAACAAGGAGCGCCGCCTTCAAGCGGCGAGTCCCAGACCGCATCACTCCGCACCTTTTTATCATTGGTCGCCCCCGGTGATACCGCCACCCTCCCGTCGTGAATCTCGACCGCCTTATCCCACTCTTCGAGCACTCCGCACTCATGCGGTTGCTGAGGGCGGATCAGGCTCCCTACCTGCTCGGATTTCTCCACGAAACTTTCAAAAAACAGAAACGTATCGAGATCGAGCAGGAGGATTTTCTCGCCCAACTGCGGAATTTTCAAGAAGACCTCGCGGAAATGGGCCGCGAAGTTCTCGTCCGTCCCGCCGAGGAATATCTCAACGAATGGGTAGGGGAAAACGCCCGCTACCTGCGCCGGTTTCTCGCAGCGGAAAAGGATGTCTGGATGATCGAACTCCAGCCGGAAACCGAAGAAGCCCTCCTTTTCATAGAGTCCGTTCTGGAGCGGCAGGATCGCTCGCTCGGCACCGATTCGCGCATGCAGATGATCGTCGAAGGCGTGCGCGAACTCGTCCTCTACGCCGGTGGCGATCCCGATGCCCAGCTTGAGCGTCTGGAGCAGGAAAAGAACCGCATCGAGGAAAAAATCACCGCTCTCAAAAGCGGCGGCACCGGCGAGGCGCTCGACCGGCACCAAGTGGTCGAGCGTTTCTACCTCCTTCTCGGCATGCTGCGCGACCTCACCGGCGACTTCCGCAATGTCGAGGCACAGTTCCGGGACATCGTCAGCGGCATGCGCTCCCGCGAACGCGATACCGACCTCTCCACCGGAGACGTCCTCGCATACGTCTTGGATGCGGAAGACGAACTCAAAGCCCACACCCACGGAGCCAGTTTCTACGCTTTCGTGAAATTCGTCCTCTCCTCGAAACAGCGCGATGATTTTGACAAAATGACAGCCGAGCTGGCCGCCCTCGCCGATCTCGAAAGCGAGGACGAAGGCATCGACCGCCTCCTCGGAATGATCCCGCTCCTCACCGACGAGGCCACCAAAATCCTCTCCACCACCCAACGCCTTTCCGCCGCCCTGCGCCGCCTTCTCGACCCCCGCGCATCCGCCGAGCACCAGCAGCTCTCCCAGAGCCTGCAATCCATCATGTCCCTCGCCGCCCGCAGCCGTGGCGCGATCCCCGTTTCCACGGAAATTGACCACAGCGTAAGCCTGGACTCCCCCATGAGCCGCGATTTCTGGGAGCCTCCCTCCGGTTTCACTCCCGTGGAGATCGACGAATCCATCTCCCTCGCCTCGGAAAAGGACAGGAAAAAAGCCGCCGCCGAATATGCCGAACTCAAACGGCTCGATTGGAAAAGCATGCAGAAAAAAATCGACCAAGCCCTCCGCATCGCCCCCAGCGTTTCCCTGGCCTCCCTGCTCGCGGAAACCTCCCTTCGCACCGGCTTGGTGGAAGTCCTCGGCTACCTCCAGCTCGCCGCCGATGGCGGCCACCTCATCGACGATTCCGCTCCCGTCGAACTCACCCTCACCCTGGAGCAAGGAAAACGCCACCGCATCACCATGCCCCACGTCCTCTTCACCCGCCCCACCGCCACCGCCTCCTGAAATGCTTGCTAGCGGAAGGATTGACTTCTCGGTGAATTTCTGGAAAATGACCTGAAATGAGAGCGATATTAAGTACGGTTTCTGCCAGTATTTCGGATCTAAAGAAAAATCCCAGCCAGCTCATCCGGGATGCGGATGGGCGGAGCGTCGTGATTTTGAATCACAACAAGCCGACTGCATACCTGGTCCCTGCGGAGACTTACGAGAGGATGAGCGATCTCCTCGATGACATGGAACTAGGCCGGCTGGTCGAGGCGCGGAAGCATCTTGCCGCGAAGGCCGTGAATGTTTCCCTTGATGAGCTATGAACTGAAATTTCTTCCCCCGGCACTCAAGGAATGGAGAAAGCTGGGGGACACCGTGCGGGTGCAGTTGAAGAAGAAACTCGCACAGCGTCTGGAAGAACCGGAAGTTCTTGCGGATCGTCTCCACGGATTTCCCAACCACTATAAGATCAAGCTCCGCAGCTCCGGCTACAGACTGGTCTATGAAGTCCACAAAAACGACGTTACCGTCTGTGTGATCGCGGTGGGAAAGCGCGCGGACTCCGCGGTTTACAAAGCGGCCACCCGGCGGCGTGATAACCATTGAAACCGAGAAAACCGAATGGTAACAAAAACAATACTGAACGCGCCAGACTACCACGAGTCCGCCCGCCTCGTCCCGCACCTGCTGCTTTCCGTCCTCTACTCCTCCAGCGCGGAGCTTTGGGATCAGCTCCTTCTGCATCGCTCCCGTGTCGAGGACCAGCTCGCCTCCCTCGGCCTCCTTCTCGTCATCGACGAGCACGATGGCTTCGCATACGTCCGCCAGATCGAGAGCGAGGACGACTTCCCTCCCGGCTACGAAAAAATCCCCCGCCTCCTCCGGCGGAAACGCCTGGGCTACAACGCCACCCTCCTCGCCGTCATTCTCCGTGACGAGCTCCGCAAGCTCGATGAAACCAGCCTTGATGGCACCCGCCCCGTCGTCGAGTCCGGCCAGCTCCTGGAGATCTGGCAAGGCATGGTTCCCGCCGAGGCCGATGAGAAAAAACTCCAGCGCGAGTTTTCAAAATGCCTCACCCAGATGACCGATCTCGGCTTCCTTTCACGCATCGAAAAAGACGGAACCGAGTATGAAATCCGCAGCATCCTCCGCGCCCGCATCTCCCTCGCTTTTCTAAAAAACCTCCAGGAAAAACTCACCCCGCAAACTCCCGCAGAAGCCGATGAGTAAGGATACCGACCACCACCCCGGCTTCCGCCTCAAGCTCCTCGAATTCTGGAACTGGGGCACCTTCGACAGCAGCACCGGACAAGTCCATCGCATCCGCCCCGACGGTGAATCCACCCTCCTGATCGGACGCAACGGCAGTGGGAAATCCACCCTCATCGATGCCCTCCTCTCCCTCCTCACCCCGCCCCAGCAGCGGAACTACAACGTCGCCGCCGGCTCCAGCGGGAAAAAGGAACGCTCGGAAAAAACCTACATCCAGGGCGCATACGGCCACACCAGCACCTCGGACTCCCACCGCTCCCAGACCCAGTTTCTTCGCCCGGGAAATGTATCCTACTCCGTCATCCTCGGCGTGTTTGAAAACGCCTCCACCGGCGAGTCATTCACCCTCGCCCAATTCCTCCACCTCGACGGCCAGCTCCAGACCAAACGCTACTTCTGCTACATGGACGGCAGCGGCAGCATCGACTCCCAGTTCTCCGGCATCACCTCCATGGAAAAACTCAAAGCCCGTTTCGAAAAAAGCGGGCTGAAAGTCACCATGACCTACACGGATTACGGACGCTTCCTCCGCAAACGCACCGGCATGGAGGAGAAAGCCGTGGACGTTTTCAACCAGGCCGTCGCCGTCAAGGAAATCGATAGCCTCGATGAATTCATCCGCAGCCACATGCTGAAAAAACGCCGGTGGAAAGACATCGTCGATAAAGTCCTCGCCCATTTCGAGCAACTCTCCACCGCCCACGCCGCCCTCGTCAAAACCCGCCGTGAAGCCGAGCTGCTGGAGCCTGTCCATACCACCGGAAAAGCCTGGCGCACCGCCCTCGCGAATTTTGAAAAAGCCGGAGCCATCCGCCAAGCCGTCGCCCCATACATCGCCCAAGTCACCCTCGATCTGCTCCGCCCCGAGTGCGAATCCCTCACCCGAAAACTCGCCGCCCTGGAGGATAGAAAAGAAGTTCTCACCACCCAACACAGCTCCACCTCGGACGACGTAGCCGATCTCAAAGCCTCCATCAAAGGCAGTGGAAGCGAGCGACTCCATGAGTTGGAAAAGAAAATCCCCCTCGTCGAAGTCACCTTCCAACAGCGCAAAACGGCAGCAACCAAACTCTCCCACAGCCTCTCCCGCCTCGAACTCCCCCCGCTTTCCGAGGGCGAACCCGCCTTCCAATCCATCCTGAAAACCGCCGCCTCCCAGCTAGCCCGCTCCATCCGCAGCCATCGCGATCTGGAAAATCGCAGCCACGAACTCGCCATCCTTTTCGACAAACAGAGCAACGAAATCGACGATCTCAAAACCGAACTCACCGCCCTCAAAAAGCGCCGCACCCAGCTCCCGGAAGCTTTCCAATCCATCCGCGCCAGAATGACCAGCGCCCTCGGACTCCAGCCTAACGACCTCCCCTTCGCCGCCGAACTCATGGCTGTGAAAAAGGAAGAACTCGCCTGGGAAGAATCCCTCGAAAAAGTCCTCCGCACCTTCGGCCTCACCCTCCTCGTCTCTCCGGATAAATACGAAACAGTCAGCCGTTTTATCGACTCCACCCACCTCCAGGACGAGCACGGCCGCGGCATGCGCCTGAACTACGAGCGACTCGAAGAAGACATCTTCCCAACCTCCGAAAAACCAGCCGAACCCGACTCCCTCGTCTCAAAAATCGACTTCCGCGAGCACCCCCTCGGCTCCTGGCTGCGCCAACGCCTCACCAAACGCTTCGACTACCGCTGCTGCGAAAACATCACCGAGTTCCAGAACGCCCGTGGCAAAGCCATGACCCGCTCCCGCCACCTCCGGCACAACTTTTCCCGCCACGAAAAAGACGATTCCCAACGCGCCACCGACCCACGGAATTTTGTCCTCGGCTGGGACAACCAGCGCAAGATCACCTACCTCACCGCCCAACTCAACAAGCTCCAGTCCGATTTGGAAAACCTGAAATCCGAGCAAGCAAAAGTCCGCTCCGATTATCGGCGGCTCGTCGAGGAAATCCGCCTCCTCGAAGAACTCGTTAAAATCAACTACAGCGAACTCGACCACTGGACTCTGGGCAAAGCCCTCGCAAAAATGAAAGCCGAGCGGGAACAACTCATCTCCTCAGATGACACCCTGCGCATCTTAAAAGAACGCCTCGCCACCGCCGAAACCCAACTCGAAACCCTCAACCGCAAGCGCGATGACGCCGTTGGGGAAATCTCCATCAAGAACAAGCAACTCAAAGAAGGCCAACAAATGCTAGACCGAGCCGAGTCCAAACTCGCCGATCTCACCGAAGAAACCGTCAGCCATTTCCCCACACTTCAAAAACATTTCCCCACTCCAGAATCCATCGCCGGGTTGCAACCACTCGACACCGAGGCGACCGCCTGGGCCGCCGAGGAACTCCGTCGTACCCTAGAAAGGCGTGAGCAAAAGGCACGCCGTGTCGTAGAGGAAATGGGTGGCTACCTTCGCGAAATGCGCGACCAGCATCACCTCGCCGCCAGCGTCGAAAGCCTCGATGATTTCCTCGACCGCCGCCGCCGAATCAATGGCGAGGATCTGCCCCGGCATGAGGAGCGTTTCAAGAAACACCTCAACGAAAAAGTCACCCAGGAAATCGCCATCCTCAACACCCGTTTCCGCGATGCGGGCAAAGACATCGAAAAACGCATCCGCCAGCTCAACCAATCCCTCACCTCCATCAGCGACGACAGCGGCACCCACATGAAGCTGGAAATCATCCCCACCAAGGACAGGGAAATTTCCGACTTCCGCCAGCAGCTTCTCAGTTGCCTGGATGGCGGCTTCGGCGCGGGCGACGTGGCCGATGAGGAACGCTACAAAGTCATCGCCGCCTTCATCAAACGCCTTAAAGAGGAAGACCGCTGGCGTGATCGAGTGATCGATGTCCGCCGCTGGTTCCACTTCGCCGTCGGCGAATACGACGCCACCTCCGGCGAGCAGACCAGCTACTATACCGATAGTGCCGGGCAGTCCGGTGGCGAGAAAGCCAGGCTCGCCTTCACCATCCTCGTCGCCGCCATCGCCTACCAATACAACATCGATCCCGCCGCCCGCGAGAGCAGTCGCTTCCACTTCGTCATGGTCGATGAAATGTTCTCCAAAGTGGATGACAAATACGCGGAATACGCCCTGCGGCTGTTCCGCCGTTTCGGTCTCCAGCTCCTCATCGTCGCCCCCTTCGATGCCAAGGCGCGCGTGTGCGATCCCTTCGTCGGCCACTACCTTCACGTCATCAAAACCGAAGACCGCTCCCAGGTTTACGCCATGACCTCCGAGGAAATCCCCAGCGAATAGCGACCGATGCTTACCCTCGCCGACATACGCAGCCGCGCCCTGACCCGATACCGTCAGGCTCTAAAATCCTGGCCGGATCACGAATCCGCCTTCCCAATTTCCCTCCCCATCGGCGGCACCAAAGGCCTCTCAATCCCGGAAATCAATCGCCGCGTAGCCGAACTCCGCAAGGCCAGCGCTGATTTTTCACCCCACGGATACCACCTGGAATGGATGGAGAGAAATTCCCGCAGCCACGGGAAAAACCTTTTCCCCACCCAGGCCATTTTCAAAAGCACGGCTCAGCTCGCCAGCTTCCTCGACCGCTACTCCGAGTGGGAAAAATTCAACGCAGCCATGGCACCCGCGATACGCGAGTTTCCAACCTTGCTCCGCGTCATCCGTAAAAATCCGACCCTTATCCTCCCCGCCCTCCCACACTGGCCGCATGTCCTGAAAATCCTCCGCTGGCGGCTCGATCACCCCGCCCTTCACTGCTACCTGCGGGAAATCCCCGTCCTTCCCCACAGCAAATTCATCGAAGACAACCTGGCACTTTTCAACATCCTCTTCGAAGCCCTCATCCCGCCCGCTTTCATCAAAACCGGAACCCGCTCCTTCGAGCGCCGTTTCGGTTTCCGCAAACGCGAACGCTTCATCATCTGCCGCCTGCTCGATCCCGTACTCAAAACCACTCTCGCCTGGCCGTCGCGGGAACTCGCCCTGCACCCGGACGACCTCTCCCACCTCCCCATAGGCGGCATCCGCCAAGTCATCATCGTCGAGAACCAGGTCAACCTCCACACCCTGCCCACCATCCCCGGCTCCCTCGCCATCCACGGCGGGGGAAACGCCGTCACCAGACTTTCCGAAGCCCATTGGCTACGCGAAATCCCACTCACATACTGGGGCGATCTCGACGTGCAGGGCTTCGAGATCCTAGCCAGCCTCCGCTCTCATTTCCCCCACCTCACCAGCTTCGGCATGGACAGGGAAACCCTTGCCACCCACCGCCACCTCGCCACCCCCGGCATCCCTTCAGCCAACAAAACCCCATTTCTCACTCCCTCCGAAGCCACCGCCTACCGCTGGCTCCGCCGCTTCAAAAAACGCCTCGAACAGGAACGCCTCCCCCAGGACTGGGTGCGGAGGATCAAAAAATAAGGAGTCGGGACATTCCTGTCCCGACAGCCCAAAGCGCCGCCTTACGGCCAATCAGATCCCCGCCGGAAAATCCGGGACAAGCGACGAAGCTTCCATCTGGCTACCAGAAGCGGAAAAGAACCGCAGCGAACCATCCTCATCACAGAGCCACACCTCGCTGGCACCCGCATCAAAATACAGCGCCATCTTCTCCCGCATTTCCGCCTCACTGTTCCTCGGGGAAATAACTTCCACACAAATATCCGGCGCGGAAGTAAGAACATTGGTTTCCTTCGCCGCAGCAAGCTGATCATCAGTGAGCCAGGCAACATCCGCCGCACGAACGCCATCCGAGGTGGAGATGGGAACTTCCACGCTCGCCGATCCACCGGAAATCAAACTCTCCATGAGCTTTGCGATACGAAAACCTTTGTGGCCGTGAGAAAATGCGGGAGGAGGGGACATAATAATATTTCCGTGGCGGTCGGTTTCGATCCGCTGCTCAAGCTGCGAGTAAAAAGGATCAGCCAACAACTCTTCCCAACGCTCAAGGTTGAACGCCGTCTGTTCGCCGTGTGCGGGAAGTTGGATTGCGAGTGCCTCCATTGCGTTGGTTAGGTAGGAGTTAGTCAGATCGAGATGGGGAAGTCGGGAAAAACCCTCGAGCATTCAATTCGGGATTTTCCGGAGGAAAAGAACCGCAGCGAACCATCCTCATCACAGAGCCAGACCTCGCTTGCGCCCGCATCAAAATACAGCGCCATTTTCTCCCGCATTTCCGCCTCACTGTTCCTCGGGGAAATGACTTCCACACAAATTTCCGGTGCGGTGGTGAGGACGTTCGCCTTTTTCGCGGAGGCGAGCTGGGCATCGGTGAGCCATGCGACATCCGCCGCGCGGACGCCATCCGAGGTGGAGACGGGGACTTCGTGGAGAGCTTTTCCACCTTTCCCATGGAGATTCAGGAGGCGGATCAGTTCGCTGCCTTTGTAGCTGTGTGAAAAGGAAGGAGGGGGGGACGTGATGATATTACCGTGGCGGTCGGTCTCGATCCGCTGCCCGAGCTGAGAGTAAAAGGGGTCTGCCAGCAGCTCGTCCCAGCGCTCAAGATTGAACGCGGTCTTGTCGCCGTGGGCGGGAAGTTGGATTGCGAGTGCTCCCATATGGTAGGAAACTACCACATTCGCCTTTCGCGTGCAATCATGGGGTAAGCCCGGCCGCTTTCACCAGCATCCAGATGGACATCGCCATCATCATGAGGTTTTCCGTGAGGGAAATGAACCCGAGCGGAACTTCGTTGCCACCACCTACGCACGCGCAGGAGAGATCGCGTTTTTCGATATAGACGGCTTTGAAAACTGAGATCGCACCTATGGTGCTGACGAGGAGCGCGGCGGGTGCGGCTACCCATGTGAACAACCCCGCGATCATCAGGATGCCGGCTCCGGCCTCTACGAAAGGATAGACGTAGGAATAGGGGACATAGCGCCTGGCGATCAGGTCATATTGGACGAAACCGGTGGCGAAAGACATGAGATCCTGGAGTTTCAGGATGCCGAGCACGCACATGCTGAAGGCGATGAAGAGCTCCAGAATGCGGATGACATTCAGGTCGCCGCGCATCTCGAAAGTGGCGGTGACAGCCATCAGGAATGTGACGGCGAAAACGGCGAAGACGGGCTGGTAGGTTTCGCCTTCCTTGGGATCGGGGCCGAGGCCGAGGTGCTCGCGAAGCTGGTCATAGCCGCCGATTCGCTGACCCTCGATAAAGATCTGTGGTGTTTCATCGACTCCGTTTTCCTCTTTGTAGGCTTTGTTCGCCTCCTTGGTTTCGATGTGGTTGTCGGTGACTTCGTAGCCGTTCCGCTTCAGAAGATCGTAGGCTTTGATTCCCCACGGGCAGATGTGCTCCGGGGTGACCATGCGGTCTATGGTGGCTTCTTTACTCATGGTATCTGCCTGGCGATTTTTCTGTCAGGACAAGGAATGTCCTGACTCCTCAGGCTTCGTTCCACTCTCCGAACTTGCGGAACTTGTCGTAGCGCTCGTTGAGGAGTTGGTCGGTTTTCAGGCAGCAGAGGTGGTCGAGGTGTTTTGAAATGACTTCCCGGAAGTTTTCCGCAGTGGCGTGGTGGTCGTGATGGGCGCCTCCGACAGGCTCGGGAACCACGTCATCGACGAGGCCGAGTTTGAGGAGATCCGGGGCGACGAGTTTCATTGCTTCCGCGGCTTCCGGGGCGTGCTTGCGGTGCTTCCAGAGGATGGCGGCGCAGCCTTCCGGGGAGATGACGGAGTAGTAGGCGTTTTCCATCATAATGACGCGGTCTGCGACTCCGATTCCGAGTGCTCCGCCGGAGCCACCCTCGCCGATGACGACGGCGATGACGGGGGTTTTGAGGAGCATCATTTCGCGGAGGTTGTAGGCGATGGCCTCGGCGATGTTGCGCTCTTCCGCGCCGATGCCGGGGAAGGCTCCGGGGGTATCGATGAGGGCGATCACCGGCATGTGAAAACGCTCGGCGAGTTTCATCAAGCGGAGGGATTTCCGGTAGCCTTCCGGGTGGGCGGAGCCGAAGTTCCGCTTGAGGTTCTCCTTGGTATCGCGGCCTTTCTGGTGGCCGAGGACTACGCATTTCCTGTCTCCTAGCATGGCGAATCCGCCGGGCATGGAGGCGTCGTCCCCGATGTGGCGGTCACCGTGAAGCTCGGTGAAGTCGGAGAAGGCCAGTGAGACGTAATCGAGCATGAACGGGCGCTGGGTGTGGCGGGCGATCTGGACGCGCTGCCACGGGGTGAGGTTGTGGTAGATGCCGGCACGGGTTTCCGCGAGCTTGCGCTCCATCGTCGCGATCTCATCGGACAAGTCGAGGTTTTGGGCGGAGGCTTTGGCACGGAGTTTCTCGATCTCTTTCTCGAGTTCGGCGGCGGGCTTTTCAAATTCCAGGAGCTGCATGTGGGGAAACTTTAAATTTTAAACCTTAAACTTCAAGGAAGAGTGTTTGCCGGGAGTTTAGGGCGGAAGAGGGGTGAAGGGAATGAGAAAACCTTGGAGGAGGGTTTGAACCGCAGGGGCGGGGAGGTCGCGGAGGGGACGCGGAGCCGGGGTTGTGGTGAAGATTCAGGAACCACGAATCTCACGAATCCTACGAATCTTAAGACTTGGGTTTTGGGGAAGAGGTTGAACCACGGAAGGCACGGAATACACGGAAGGGAAGAGGTTCTGGATTCCGGACTCTTGTGTCTGGAAATTCATTTTCCCCTGATTTCGACTTCATTGCCGCTGCGGGTAAGGAGGAAAAGTTCCTCGATATCCTGCTCGCGGAGAAAGATGCCGGGGGGAGGGGTTTCGTCGTCCGCATCGTATGGGAAAATCTGGACGGGGGGGCTTTTGATGAGGATGGATTTCGAGGAGGCGCGGTAGTTTTTCTCGGTGGGATTGACACTTTTGCCATCCAGCGTGGCGCGGCGGGAGGAGATCTCGGTCTTGCCGCTGCGGAGGGTCACCCCGTCCATGTTGACGATATTGTATTCGCAGATGAACCTGGCTGCGTCCCAAAGGGAAACGGATTTCCGCTGAGTATCGATGACCACCCGGTAGTTGAGCGGCATGAGCTGGAGATCGTCCCCCGGCTGGAGGCTTTTGAGTTCCATCATGCCGTTGAGGTGCATGAGTATGTCCAGAGAGGTGTCGTTGCGCCCTGCGATGGCGAAGTAGGAGTCGCCGCGTTTTACCTCGTAGTTGGATTTTCCTTCGGTGAAATCACTGGCAAGGATCTCGTCGAGATTCATTTCCCCTACGATGCGGCGGGCTTTCGGCGCGGCGGTGGAGGTGGGGAAGACATTGACGATGGCCATCAGCTTCTCACGGCCTTCGGGGATTTTTCCGAGAGCAATGAGTTCATGGGCTTTCGAAAACGCCTTGTCCCCTGGTTCGAAGTCCGGCATTTCCGCAGCGTCCAACAGTTTCGCGAAATCCTCTTCCTTCTGCACCCGCAGGACGGTTCCAGCCTCGGGGATGATTTCTTCGAAGATGCCGCCCAGTGGCTCGACCGTGATGTGGTAGGCGAGCATGCCGGTGAAGGCGACGACACCTGCTACGGCGAGGCCGGCGATGACCTTGATGAGGATCCAGAAGTTCACACGGAAACTTTAAATTCTAAACTTTAAACTCCAATTAAGAGGGCTGCGCCCTAGATGAGGCCTTTGCGTTTGAAGTCGAAGGCGTTGATTTCGTGGGAGCGGATGATCATCTCAAAGGAGAATTTGAGGATTGAGATTTCCCATGTGTCGTCAACTCCCTCGATGATGGCGCGGGCGGGGTTTCCGCTGCGTTTGATATCCTCCAAGGCGCGCTCGCGGACGGATTCGATGGAGTCCTGGATGAGTTCCTCATTCACCGCGCCGCGTTTGAAGCGGAAGCCGTATTGGAGGAAAGCGAGGTCTTTTCCCTGCTCTTTGAATTTCTCCACCATGGCATCGAAGCGGGCTGGCGTTTTCATCGAAGCCCTCCAGCTCCACATCGCGGTAGGGTTCCGGGCGGAGGATGCGGGGTTTCATTGCCTCCACCTCGCCGGTGCGGATGCGGACTTTGCCGACCTGATCCATTGGCTCGCTGAGGAGCTGGAATTCGAAGCGGGTTTCACCGAATGTCTGGATGCGGTGGTCCGGCTCATGAAGGACTTTGGTGGTCTCCATGGCGTATTGGATATCGTCTTGGGAAGGCACTTTTCTGGTAAAGGCTGGAATTCTGAAAGCTGAAACGCTGAAATTGGAACGGCGTGGACGGAGTATTGACCGGATCCGGGCGGAAAGCAAAGAAAAGGGCGGGAACCTTCCGGTTCTCGCCCTGTTGAAAATCCGGTGTTACCGGCGGAGTTGCCGATTAGGCTTTCGCGCTGGTGATGAAGGCAACCACGTCTTTGACGGCCTGGAGCTTTTCGGCTTCGTCGTCAGGGACTTCCACGTCGAATTCCTCTTCGAGTGCCATGACGAGTTCAACGGTGTCGAGGGAATCGGCACCGAGGTCTTCGACAAATTTTGCTTCCGGTGTGACTTGGTCGGCGCTGACTCCGAGCTGATCTACAATGATATCCTTTACGCGTTCTTCGATCGATTTGTCTGACATTTTTTGAGTGGTTGTGAGTTGGTGTTAAAGACGGTTAGCGGTTGGGGGGGCGGGTTGGCAACCATGAAAACCCGGAAATGGGGAAAAGCGGCCTAATTTTCCGGTTTGTCGGGGATTTCTTCGGTCGTGTCCGTTTCGGAGGTTTCCTCGACCGTGGTGTATTCGATGATCTCCCCGGAGAAGTTCGCGCGGATTTTGCGCATGAGTTGTTCGGCGGGTTCGTCGTTTTCCTTTTTGAAACCACCGTATGTGAGGCCGTCGATACGGGCTTTGCCACTGCCGGAGGTGCCTTCGTATTCAATGAGGGCAAGGCCTTTGGTATCCCATTTCCGAAGATCCAGTGTTTTCATGTCCGAGTAGGGAATGCGCTGTTTTCTGACGGTGGTGAGCGCTTCGTCATCCGCGCGGATGGAGCGCAACATGGTGCGGATGAGGAAAAACAGGGTGATGAGGGTGAGGCCGATGCAGATGTAGAAAACGATGATCTGCTCGCGGATTTTCCCGGCATCGAAGGGATGTTCGGGAGGGTCGTTGCTGAGTT
The DNA here is from genome assembly GCA_963793435.1 of uncultured Verrucomicrobiae bacterium. Taxonomy (GTDB): domain Bacteria; phylum Verrucomicrobiota; class Verrucomicrobiia; order Verrucomicrobiales; family Akkermansiaceae; genus Luteolibacter. The sequence continues at coordinate 511,500 of CAWCAA010000002.1, forward strand.
CCTTTTCCGCAGAATACTCCTGCCAGAGGAGGTGCGGCTGGAGGGGTTTCATTTTTTCGAAATCCGCTAGGATGGCCGGCCATGGCAGCGGGATCTCCATATTTGCCGGCATTACGGATTTGTCTTTGGGGAGGCTGACCGTCTGTTCTTCGGCAAATTCCCTCCACTCGTCCGGGGTGAGCTTGCCCTCGGAGTTCTTTTTTGCGAAGGCGTCGCTGGCCTGTTGGAAGCTGGCGTGGGTGTAGTAGGTGAGGTTTTTCTTCCGGTAGCCGGTGGTGCCGTCGATGTAGAAAAGGACGGAAAACACCCCGAACATCGCAAGCATCGCGCCCGCGCGTAAGGTGAACCAGGGGGTGGGTTTGCAGACGATCTGCTCAGGGGCTTTCATAAACTGTGATTAGGAAAGGCGGGAGGAGCTGGCTTTGCAAGCCGCTTCGGTCCTGTGGTGTGTATTCGGGGGGGAAACGGGGGCAGTGGGTTGGGAGAAACAGGTCTCTCGTCGCCTGAAGGCAGCGCTCCGTTACGCTCACGTCCGGGGTGTCGTTCCTGTGGCGATACCGGCATGGTCAGGCTCTTGCGCACAGCTTCAGGCATTCGCCAACCATGGTGGGGGCGGCTCTGTCACCCGGATCCTTCCATTGCCAACGGGGGCTCCGAATGCCACTCATGGGGAATGTCCCTCATCAGCAGGGCGTGGTCGAATTCGATGGCATCCGGAGGGAAGATCGAGGTGTCATCGAAGTAGGAAGATTCGACCTTCAGGACCGAAAGCGGCGATACCCGCCAATCGTCAATCTTCAGTAACAGGCCATCCATACGGGAGGAATCAGGGCGGGAGGAATATCCTATACAGCCTGTTTCAAAGAAACGGGAGGAGTCTTCCAACGATTTGAATACCGAGGTTTCTGGAAAGTCATCCGATTCCATGGCTTCGATAGCTACCAGGGGCTTGTTGGCATCAGTGGCTTGGATCCTGATGGAAATTTTCCTTCCTTCATCCCGGATGCTGAACCGGGAATGATGGTGGACTCCTGGAAAAACCCTGCCACCTGCAAGTGAGTTGAGGAGGGAACCGGTATCCCGCCGGGGGACGAATACCCCTTCTTGTGTCCTGCCTGCGTCATCCTCCCATTCCACAGCGAGCCTATGTGCCGAGTTTTCGCTGGAAATTCCGAGAAAGGCAGGGAGACCCTTCGGGCGCACTTCTTCCAGCCGGATCAGGCAGATCCCGGCAATGGCATGGCCTCCGACCAGTTTGGGACGGAAATTGCCCGGCAAAATCCGGCTCACGGCTTCCGGCGCAACCCGGTAGTTGAGAAGAATGCGCCTTCGGATGATTCCTTTGATCGCGGGGATGTTCATATCAATCCTTCCACCGCTCACCGAGCCACGCATCGAGCAGATCCGGCCAGACGGCGAGCGGGCCAGTGCCTTTCAGTCCGTAGCCGTGGCCGCCTTTTTCGAAGACGTGGAGGGCGTGGGGGATGCCGTTGGCCTTGAGGGCGGAGGCGAAGAGGTAGCTGTTGCGGGGGTCGATGGGATCGTCCGAGGTATGGACGATGAACGTGGGCGGAGTCTTTTTGGAAACTGCCTTTTCAGTGGAAAGCATGTCGAGACGTTCCTGGTCGGAGTCTTCTCCTGCGAGGTTTTTGCGGGAGCCGGTGTGGCCGAGCGCTGGATCCATGGTGATCACCGGGTAGCAGAGGATGGCGAAGTCCGGGCGGGCGGAGAGCTTGTCGGTCTCATCGGAGGTTTCTTCTTCGAACGTGTCTTCGAACCGTGTCGCACAGAGCGAGGCGAGGTGGCCGCCAGCGGAGGAACCCATGACGCCGATGCGATCCGGCTTGATCCCCCATTTCTCTGCGTGTGCACGGACGGTGCGGATCGCGCGGCGGGCATCGAGGTATGGGACGGGGTATTGGTAGCCGAGGCCGCCGCCGACCCGGTATTTCACGACGATTCCGGCGATTCCGCGCTCGTTGAGCCACTTTGCGTAATCATGCCCCTCATGCTCCATCGCGAGGATGCCATAGCCTCCGCCGGGGAAAATGACGGCAGCGGCACCGTTGGCTTTGCCTTTTTCCGGAAGGTGGATCCAGTACCGTGGGATCTCGATGTTGCCCAGGTGGCCGCGGTCATTGGTGGTTTCCGTGCCTGCGGGTGGTTGCGCGGCACCGGGAGCTGCGGCGGGCCAGAGGTTTTCCCACTCTGCATGGGCGAGACTGGACAGGAGGACGGCGAGAAGCAGGGTCTTTTTCATCCCGGAAGGATACGTGGCACGCAGCCGGGGTCGATCAGGATTCTCTTGAAAATTCCTGCGGTTTCATTGCGCAGGCGGATCCCAGGCGCCGTAGGTTTCGCGGACGTGATCCAACCACCAGAGGATTCCGGCATCCTGGTGGAGGGTTTTCACTTTCCCGTCCAGATCGGGATTTTCCGCGAGGCCGCCGGGGATCATGAACGGGCCGCCAATCTTTTCACCCGGACCGGCCTGCAGCCAGGTGGAGGCGAGCATGTGGCCGTTGTGTTCTGTGATGTCTTTGTCGCCTGTCCTGATCTGGTTTTGCTTCATCGCATCGGTGTAGCGGCCGATCCGGATGTAGTTGTAGTAGCCGCTCTCCTTGCTGAATTTTCCCCAGTAGCCGCCGGGCGCGTTGGTGGGTGTCCCTTCGCTTTCCACCCAGGGGCGCTTGCCGTCCTTCGGGCTGAAATGGACGAGGATGTCGGCATTTGCGGGAGGGGCATCCTTCCAATTGTAGGCGATGATCGCCTTGGGGTTCCGGGCGTGGCCGGCGGCTATCATCTTCGAGATGTCCCATTTTTTGTTTTGGTAGGACATGCCTTCGTTATCGGGATCGATGATCACATTGGTGTAATCCTTTTCCGCGAGCCACCCGACAGTGTTCGCGACGGCTTTGACGGCGTCGCCTTCCTTCCAGTGCCCGAGGTCTTCTTTCGCGGCGGAGGTGCTCCAATACAGGCAACCGACAAGGACGATCATCCCGCGCTCGTCGGCGGCTTCGACGATCCGTCCCAAACGATCCCGGTAAACAGGATCCAAGCTGGAGTCCGGGAGGTAGCCTTTGACGTCGCCGAAACGGGAGCCCATGACAAATGCGCTGACGGTGTTCACCCCGTAGGATTTGAAGACGTCCAGGTTCTCGATCAACTGTTTCGCCGTTTCATCGCTGACCAAGGCATTCGAGCAGCGCAGGCCGATGATCTTCACCTCGGTTCCGTTCAGGAGGATGCGTTTCCCATCGACCGAGACCGTGTGCTGGGAGGCGGGTGAAGTGGAGATGGAAAGGACGGCGGCGCAGAGAAGTGCGAGGCGGCGGAAAAGATGCGGGGTTCTCATTTGGTGGGATTTCGACGAAGTGTCCGTGAAATACCTGATGGACGCGACCCATCTTTCGTAGGGGTGGTCTCGACGATGAAGTCGGATCGGATGGATTTGTCCCGTCGCCTACGAGACGGCGGGATTGTCCTGGAGCTGGAATCCCCGGCCACCCTCACGGGCCTGGTGGAATGGCCTCGAAGCGGTAGAAGGCTTTTCCGGGGAGCATCAAATTGTCGATGACGAACACGCGGCTGCTTCCCGGATCAGCTTGGATCTCCACGTTCTCTCCCAGCTCGACTCCGGAGCCATCGCTTGTGAGCAAGCGAATGAAACTTCCTTCAGTCAGGTCAGGAGACCGGCTGATCACCCATAGCGTGCCTTCGGGTGCGTCGGGACTAATTGTGAAGGCGGCCACGGGTCGCTCCGAACCATCAATTGGAAAAATATCCATGGCGAAATTATTCGGGTTCTGGGGATCCGGGGACAAATTGTCGGTGCCGAGGGCGAGTTCCACGCCGAAGGGGGAGCCGTCGCCATCGGGATCGAGGTTCCAGAACCGGATGATGTCCAGGAACCCCTGGTATTCGGCTGCGCCGGCATCGGGAGTGCTGAGCATTGGGAAGCCGCGCTGGTCGGTGGGGGAGAGGATCCCACCTACCCTTCCGATTGCCAGGGATCCGGGTAGGGGCGGCATGGTTTCGGTGGGGCCGCCATATTCGCCAAGTGGTGCGAGATTCAGCGCGGCGCTGCTGGTTTCCCCCGCAAAGGCCGGGACTCCGGTTCCACGGACGCCTATCACATTTCCCCCTCCTGAGGAGAATCCACCACTGACGGATTGTCCGTGGGCAAGATCGTTTGCCCCGTCGTTATCCCTTACGATCGTGGCAGTGAGGGTGGATGATTTGCCATCCAGTATCCCCGCTCCGTCCGGAGCCGAGTTACCGACAACTGTGCAGTGGGTGAAGAGCGTGTTGGAACTTTCATTATAGATTCCACCGCCGCGTGATCCTGATGCCTGGTTCCCGGAAAACGTGCAGCGCTCGACGATGGGGGGTGGATCCGCAGAAGCAGCTCTTAGGAAAAGCCCCCCTCCGTCCGCGAAGGTGCCGGATGTAACGTTGTCTGAAATGGTGCACCGGGAGATCGCTGTTCTTCCTGATCTCACATAGATTCCGCCGCCATTGCCATCATTTCCGCCCGTTCGGTTACCGGTGACGGTGGAATCGATCATTTCGAGACTGCCCTTGTCGATGTAGATCCCGCCACCGCGGGATTGGCTCAAGGAGCCGAACGCCCTCCCTTCCGAAATGTGGCATTGCACCATTTTCAGGTTCTCGCCACTAAAGACGTTCGCACCCTGACCAACGCCTCCGCTTACGGTGAGGTTCCGGAGATGGACGGCTTTTGGGAAAAAGGTTCCGTCGTCGATATTGAAACAGCGGGTCTCGCCCGCGTCTTGGATGAAATCCCCGTTCGAGCCGCCGTTGATGATCACTCCTGCCGGAAGGGCCGAGGCATCAATGGTGAGGTGCCTGTCAACCAACAGCTCGCTCTGGAGATCAATGGTGGAACCGCTCAGTGAGGGATCGAAATACACGGCTCCGCCGATTTTCGAATCGGCGATCGCCTGCCGCAGCGAGCCAGCACCGGAATCCGCGTTGTTGGTGACGGTGGTGGAGGCGTCTCTAAGAAATTTCAGCTCGCCCAGACCCACACGGTCGCCACCGGAAAGCTCCGGATAATTGGCGAGAATTTCGATTTTGACATAGCGTGCGGTGTGGGAGTTGGCGAAGTGCAGTGTGCGCCGCACTTGCCCGGTGGGTCGCGTGGCGGTGACGGTTTCCACCGGATCGCCCGGATCAATGGTCTGGTTTGTTGAAAAGGTCAGGCGGAAGGTCTTCGCCTCGTTTCCTTCGGCAGTGCGATTCCCGTCAAGCACGTAGCCCCAGTATACGAGGGCATCAAGATCGCCAATGACTGAGCCGAGATCAAGAAAGAAGTCGATGGCCGGGCCGCTTTCGAAATAATCCGTGCCGGATGCATTCGTGACCCATGAGTTGGAGGGGCCGGCCGTGGAATGCTGGTCTGTGATCACATCGAGTCCGGAGCCATCGATCAACTGGCTTCTGGGGTAGAAGTCGTTGGAACTCGTAAAAAAGAAAGTTGTGGGGGTGATGAGCTCTGCGGAAAGCTGTTGGAAACACACCGCAAGCAACGGCAAAATGGGGAAGGTGGATCGATGGTTCATGCTTCAAAGGGGGGGCGGCATAAACGATGATGCCGTTAATTGCCATGGTTGCAAAACGGGCCCTGTGAAGCGAGACAAAAGCTCCCTGCGGAAATGTGTTCGGGAAAACCGATGCTCATGGCGTGACGCCACAACGACAGGCTGCCGGATGACGCGTCAGCTACCGCAGCCCGCGCAGGAGGAATTCCGCGTTGGTCTTGGTGGGCTTGAGGTTGTCGAGAAGGGTGACCAAAGCATCCCCGATGGGCAGTCCGGCGAGCTGGCGGCGGACATCTACGACTTTCACGAACTCGGCCGGGTGGTAGAGCCGGTCGTCGTTGCGGGTGCCGGATTCCGGGATGTGGATGGCGGGGAAGACGCGGCGCTCGGCGAGCTCGCGGTCGAGGCGGACTTCCATGTTGCCTGTGCCTTTGAATTCCTCGAAGACGACGTCATCGAGGCGGGATTCGGTTTCCACGAGGGCTGTCGCCAAAATGGTCAGGGAGCCGCCGTCCTCGATGTTGCGGGCGGTACCGAAGAATTTCCGCGACTTCTGGAGAGCCGCGGGGGAGACACCACCGGAGCCGATGGGGCCGCCTTGCATGGCGGAGTTGTGGCCGCGGGCGAGGCGGGTGAGGGAGTCAAGAAGGAGGACGACGTGTTTGCCTTGCTCGACCATGCGCTGGGCGCGGGCGATCACGAGATCGGCGACCTGTGCGTGGCGTTTCGGGGTTTCATCGAAGGTGGATGCGAAAACGGGGGCTTCCACGGTTTCTTCGAAATCGGTGACTTCCTCCGGGCGCTCGTCGAGCAGGAGGATGACCAGCTCGATTTCCGGGTTGTTCGCCTTGATGGATTTCGCGATCTGCTTGAGCAGGATGGTCTTGCCGCCGCGTGGCGGTGCAACGATGAGGCCGCGCTGGCCTTTTCCGAGAGGGGCGATCAGGTCGATCACCCGCACGCCGAGGAATTCCGTGCCTTCGCCTTCCAAATGGATGCGGGAGTCCGGGAACATGGGCGTGAGTTTCTCGAAATCCTTGGGCTCCGTCCAATCGGCGACGGGCTTGCCTTCGATTTCCAGGATCTCCTCGGTGGTGAGGTATTTGTCGCGCTGCACCGGCTGGCGGACTCTGAGCTTCACGAGCTGGCCGTTGCGGATGTTTGCGTTGTTCAGCGTGGCTCCGCCGAGGTGGATGTCGTCGGGGGATTGGCGGAACGAGCGCTCGGGATCCCGCACCATGGCGAAATGTTCTTTTCCAAACTCAACGACGCCCTCGCAGGTGACGTTGGTACCGTTCATCACGTAGAAGCAGATGATCTCGTAAATGAGCTGGGTCTTGGCGATGCCGCCCTGGATTTTCCGGGGGATTTCCGCAGCGATTTTCTGAAGCTCCGAAAGGGGGAGGCGGCGGAATTCGTTGAGGTCGATGTTTTCCGGGACGGGAAAGGGCTCGGGTTCTTCCTTGGGTTTCGGAGCCGGCTTTTCAGCGGGGGCTTCGGCTACGGCGGTTTCGGTTTCCGTGGCTTCGGAAGTTGGTTCTTCGGTATCGGGCATTTGGATGGATGGGAAAATTTGGCAGAATCGCTGGATCTGCGCCTTGAGTGTGGCGGGTTCGCCGTCGTTCCAGAAGACGATGTCCGCGCGGGAGCATTTCTCTTCGAGAGGGAGTTGTGCGGCGAGGACGGATTCGATCAGGGCGTCGTCCCAGCCGTTGCGCGCCTTCAGTCTGGCGACCTGGGTGGCACGGGAGGTGGAGACGGTGATCGCCTGTGTCTGGCCGAAATCGAAACCGTTTTCGAAAAGCAGCGGCACGTCAGCAAGGAAGCACCGCGCCCCTTCTTTAGCAGCCTGGTCGCGGAGGGCAAGACATTCCTGCCGCACCCTCGGATGCAGCACACCCTCCAGCAGCTTGCGTTTTTCCGGGTTTCCAAAGACTTCCCCACGCAGCTTTCCCCTGTCGATGGCTCCCGTTTCCCCATCCAGTATGCTCTCTCCGAAAATCCCTTTCAGTCCGCCCGCCACTTCCTCCGTTTCCAGAAGCTGCCGCACCGCCAGATCACAGTCGAAGACCACGATGTCCGGAACGAAACGTTGGAAATAGCGGACGGCAGAGGATTTTCCCGTGGCGATTCCGCCGGTGAGGGCAAGGATGAGCATGGGCGGAGGCTAGACTTTAAATTTTAAACTTTAAACCTCAAATAAGAGGGGACGTGGCTATCGTCTGGAAGCAGTCCAAAGCTGAAAAGGAAATTCCTGGTGCCCATTGTCTTTCTGCTATTTTCCCGGAATGCTGAAACGGATGTTGATTCCTCCCTTCAGCGCCGGTCCCAGGCGGGTTCCGTAAAAATCAATCCTGTGGAATGTGAAATCCTGAGGTGCCGAGGGTTTTGAGATTCCTGTCGGTGATGAGCCAGGTAAGGTGATTTTCTTCGGCGAGCTTCTGGCTGGTCGTCTGTTTGTCAGGCTTTTTCGGATACTCGATCACGAGAGCGGGCTTTCCGGCGGCGAGGAGGGGCTGGAGGTGGGCCAGAATTTCCCGGGTGTGGGAGGTTGGTTGCTTTTTGTTTCCTTCCGTGAACAGATCCTCAATCCCTATCCCGCTGATGGTTTCGAGTAAATCCTCGTGTCCAAGTAGCTGGGATCCGTTCTGCGGGATGACGATGGCGTCCGGTTTCTCCCGCCGGGCGCGGGCGGAAATGGCTTTGACCCACTCCACCATGTCGCGGCGGTAGGTTTGCTTGGTCTCGGGATTCGGGCGGTTGGCTACCCAGTCCCTTCCGTCGAATTCCCAGCCTTCGAAGCCATCGACGATGTCCAGGTAAACGCCGTCGAAACCCTGTTCCAAGGCGGCGGCTATCACCGGGAGCATGGTTTCCTGCCAACCGGCCTGCCAGTAGCGGACGCGGAAATTTCCTTCCCAATCCGGATTCTCCTCCCCCAGCCAGGCCGGTGCGGCGGCGGTCGGTTTGCCGTTTTTCACCCACTCCTCCTTCCAGTAGGGCCGGTAATCCTCCGCCTCGCCAATGGAGATGTAGGCGATGATTTTCCTGCCAGGATGTGCTTTGCGGATTGTACCGAGATCCTCGTAAGACCATTTCACATCATCGCCGTAGGTAGGATCGAGCACGATCCAGTCCCGCCCGGAAGCTGCGAGTTTTTCAACGGCGACAGCCTTGGTTTTGGCGAGGGAATCTCCCTGGAGGACGTATGCGAACGAGGCGGGTGTCCCTGCGTGGAGGGACAGGGGAAACATGAGGAATGTAAGAAGGAGGCGGTGATTCACGGGACTTGGCGAATCAAAGTCTCCTTCCGAAAATTCTTAGCGTCTGCGGCGCAGGGCGCAGCAGGCGAGCGCGAGGCCGAGGAGGCTGACGCTGCTTGGCTCCGGGACGACGGAATAGCCACCAGCGAGTGGCGAGCCGGTGTTGGGAGTAGTCATGTCGTTGGAAAGCCTGCCCCCGTCCACTCCGACCGCAGCATCCACGTACGTCCCTGTGGGGATGGTGTTTGCAGCCGTGAGCGATGCGGTTGAGAAATCGTAGCTGGCCGGCAGGACAAGCGTTTTGCCGGATCCGCCTGTGTTGAGGTTCCCGTCCGTAGTCCAGGTGTATCCCGCTCCGTTTGCAAGAACCATAGTTTCCCCGCCGTTGGCCAGAGTCATTAGACCTCCGTAGGCGTTTGGCGAGGCGCCCCATGCTTCCTCATAGTTGGGATTCGTATTGGATGACAGAACCCTGGTGATAACAAGATATCCACCGGAAGGAATCGAAGACGCCAGGGTATCGAGCGAAATCGACTCGCTGTTATCCGCTAGCGTCCAGCCCGTGAGTGATACCGTGGAGGAACTGTAGTTGAAAATCTCGACGATTTCCGTGTTCGCGCTCCCGCCGAAGTGGCTCGGCTGGTTCTCGAACTCAGTGATGGCAAGTGCTCCGAATAAGCAGGGGCTGGCGAGCAGAAGGGCGGTAAGGGAGAGTGGTGTTTTCATGGTATGGATTTGGATACTAACTGTCAGGAATGACGACCTGCGCTGTGTTCTACGGGATAGATAGCCAGCTTGAAAGGGAATAATTCCGGTAAGTCCGTCGAGGTGAGGTCGGGCGGGATGTTTCGTGTCGGAGTTGCGGCGGGGGAAGGAGGATTCCGCTCTCACCGTGTATTGAGAAGATCCTCCACCCGGTGAATGGTGATGTGATCCGCGTCGTGGTAATTTTCCGCAGCCGACCATGCGCTGCGGACTTCCTCCCATTTCTCCGGATCCCTGCTCCGCAACAGAACCATCATGTTGCGCGTCAGTGGGGGCTGCTTGCCCAATCGTAGCCTCTCATTTCCGGTGCATTGATCTTCGAGACGATGGAAAAATCATCCTCGGCCATCTGTGGGAGACAAAAATCCCCCGTCCGCCACCCGCACGATGCAAGCGAGGAAAAGGACAATCCGTTTCACAGTGGTCGGGGCGCACAATAAGACTCCTGCGAGAATGGTCGGGGGTGGAAGCTAGCGAAATGTTTGATCTTCAAGCGGCCTATTCCCTTCCTAACCAGTCCGGCGGGCAGTTTATTAAGGATGCGGAGAGGGTGGATCGTCCATTCCCACTGCATCCTCCACAATCTGTTCGGCAATCTCCGGCCTATGGCTGTCACGAGCCACCTCTTCAACCACCTCGCCAAGCGCACCTGCCGGGATGAGGCGCAGTCCCACCGCGTGTTCCGAAATGGTTCGGCTGTCTTTTGCCAAGATCATTGGAACGCCCAGTGCTTTCGTTTCCTCGACCGCTTTCCGCACTGCTTCATCCAGCGGGGAATCCGCATCCGGATCGATATCGCGGATGTAGATTGCCTTTACGCATCCGGGTCGCTCTTTCACGACCTCCACATAGATCGCCGGATCTTCCTGACCCGAATCGCCGATTAGGATAAAAGGCAGATCGGGAAACTCATCGAGCAGTCGCAGCGCTTTCCGGAACTTGTGCCCGTGCCCCTGCTCCTTGATCAACTTCGATTCATCCAGCCCCAAATCGCGCAGCAGCATCGGGCCAGCGGGGATGTCGTTCAGTTTCAGAAAATCCTCTAACAGATCGTGAAGATTCCACGGCGAGCTAGAGATGTAGAAGATCGGATTCACCGCCGCTTCGTGCGTCCCTTTTTGAAAAGCCTGGTAGAGTCCGGCGACCCCGTCCAGTGGCTTGCGGGTCTTTGCGTTTTCCAGAAATGTCAGCTTCGCAGCAAGCAGGAGGCTCGTGATTCCGGTATGGATCACCGTATCGTCCAGATCGCTGATAATCCCGAATTCAGGCTTGGACGGCGGCACCATGATCTCGTGCACCGCGTGTACTTCTTTTTCCCCGGAGCCGACACGAGCTGCCGCAGTATGCCATGTGACTCCTTTCCCTCTCACCAATGGAGCCGGAAACTCCGCTTGGTAGTAGCCCTCTTCGTCTGTCTTGGTGCGGACTTCCGATTCGCCGTAGCGCACAACTACATCCGAAAAAGGCACTTCATCACTCTCCCAGCGCTGGTAAGTATTCACCAAATTTTCCCACCAGCCATCGTCATCGAGAGGGCCACCGCCGGGCTTATTTGCCAGCACCCGCCCGGAAAGCTGCACCGTTTCTGCATTTGCGTATCCCATGTATGCCGCGAGTTGCCGGGGGCGGTGGCGACCCGTGCGCTTCCAGATCCGCCGCCGCGCGATGTCCACCGCGTCCTCCGTGGATGCCGCCACCCTGTGAAAAATTTCCGATAGATCCATAGTTCCAGTGAAATTCCATCGGTGCCTGTCCTCTGCAAGCGGAAATCGCCCGGTCACACGTCGTGCAATTTCCTCGTCACTACGTTGCAAAATCGAAAGAGCCAGACGGAAGTGCCTGCCAAATCCCTTTGTTCCCCGCGATTTTGGGGTTGGCTGCAAAACTGCGAGAGCTAGGCATCTTCTCCATTATGAAACCGAACATCGTAATCGTCCAGCCAGCCCACATCGAATCCGACGCCGCCATTGACGCTTTTTGCGAATCGCTCAGCGACACGCACTACGTATATCTCATTCGTCCCGGCTCCGCGTTCCGCGACGACTCCCCCGCAGGTGTGCGCTTTCTCAACCACGACCTTGACCGCCTCCCCGGGTTTGCGGATGTGGAAACGGTAATTTCAGTCGGCGATCACAACCTCGCGCAAAGCATGATGGAAAACTACCCCGCTTTCGCCCACCTGTCGTGGAATCCAGACAGCGGAAATGACTTTCTAGATTCCTTCCTTACCTCCGCAAAAGTGGTGCAAGGAGACTTCGGGAAAAAAGCCGAAGAACGCCTCGCTTGTGCGATGTAAGGGACGGCTCATCAATTACGGGATTCAGTTCAGACAGGTATCCTGGTTCGAATCTCCGGAATCTGGTAGGCCGTGCATCTCAAGCTGGCGGATAGAGGACAAGGAGTCGCGGATGGTATCCGCGAGTGGACAAGGAAGAAAGGCGGATGCCATCCGCCTCTCCTTGTCCAGGATCCGCGCCACTACCGCTACTGCGTCACGCAGATTCGAAACAAGGAACCAGTCTGACCTAATTGATGAGCCGTTCCTTATCAGCAAAGATGGAGCAGTGGTTACCAAGCCGCAGTGGCAAGAAGTGCAGGGGAACTATCGTTATAGGAATGGCGCGCCGGTGAGAAGCCCGAATTTAGTCAGAAGGCTTCCTCGGGGTCGCCATCTCCGACTTTCTCCTTCTTCGATTTTGCGGCTAGTAGTGGAATCTTAGTTGCGCAATCTTCAACGTATCGCCATCGGCCTTGTAAACAAAACGATGTTCGTCGGTTATTCGGCGCGACCAGTAGCCTCTCTTGTCACCCTTCAACGGCTCCGGCTTACCGATACCTTCGAAGGGATTGCGTCTTGCCTCCTCAATGAGCCGATTCAACCTTTTGATAACCTTCTTATCGGCAGTCTGCCAATACAGATAATCCTCCCATGCCTGTGGGGCGAAAAGGAGGTTCATTCTACGAGGTCAGAGAGCTGCTTAACGATGCCTTCGCCGCGTTCGAGCGACTCGATTGCATCGTTGAGTCGTTTGGCATTAGCTGGCGAGCGGAAAAGGTAAGCGGTCTCAGCGAGCGATTCGTAGTCGTCCAGAGAGAGCATTACGACCGCCTGATTGCGCTTCCGCGTGATGATTACTGGATCGTGGTCATCACAAACTGCGTTCATTGTATCAGCGAGATTCTCGCGGGCTGCGGTGTATGACATTGCCTTCACGAGGACAGGATAGCGTCCAGGTTCGCGCTGTCAATTTCTTTGGAGAACAGGTTTCTGATGGCCTAGCCATTGACGTATCGAACAAGCGCTTGGAGAGCAACGGCTGACCCGCGCTGAGTTCGGATGACCTGCAACAATCCCGATACTTGGCTCGCACCGAGTGTGCGCCTCCGTAGCGTTCTAAAAAACGCAGCTTGGGGGAAAAGTCGGGGTTCAGTCTCCGGGGTCTAGGCGGAAGACGCAGGCACTGAGATCGACGTGGCCGGTTTTTTCGAGCCGAGGTGGTTGGGGGGGTGACGGCGAAAAGGTTCGCGAAGAATGCAGTTAAGCTGAAAAGCCGCTGGGATCTTTTCCGGATTTGAAATCTGGCTAGACTGTCTAGTATTCCCTGCTACCCTGTTTCCATGCGCGGTTCCGTATGGCAGCTTCAGGAGGCGAAAAACAGGTTCAGCCACGTCGTGGATCTGGCGGTGAAATCGGGTGCGCAGACGATCACGAAGCATGGCAAACCGACTGCGGTGCTCGTCTCCATTGAGGAATACGAAGCGATCCGCAGTCCGAAAAAATCCCTCTTCACTGCCTTGCGGGAATGCCCGGAGGATCTGGGTTCCTTGATCCCGGAGCGGAGCCGGGAGAAAACCCGCGCACTAAAATTTTAGGCATGAAGTATCTTCTGGATACGAATGTGATCAGCGAAAGCGCTTCCAAAGCTCCGGATGGAAATGTGCTTTTCTGGTTGGAGAAGCACTCGGAGGAAAGTGCCCTTTCCTCCCTCTCCCTTGGGGAAATTTGGAAAGGCATCCACCTGCTTCCCGCCGGGAAACGCAAAACCGCCTTGGCTCGCTGGACGGACGGGATCGCCAGCGATTTCAACTCCGTCACCCTGCCTCTGGATACCGATGTCCTCCGTGTCTGGGCAAAGCTCTGTGCGAAACATCAGGCGAAGGGGAACAACCTCTGTGTCATTGATTCCCTCCTCGGGGCGACCGCCATCTGCCACGGACTCACTCTCGTTACGAGAATCACGAAGCACTTCCCTTCGGAAGTGAAGGTGTTCAATCCGTGGCAGTGAGGTTACGCGGTGGAAAACCGCCGCTTTTTCGGCGAGACTCCTTCGGGTTGCAGTCGCGATTTCCAAGTCGCGGTTCCTTTCGCTAGCTCAACTGCGTTTCGGCGAGGAATTTGTAGGTTCCGTTGGCGGCGAGGAGCTGGTCATGGGTGCCTTGCTCGATGAGTTTGCCTTTGGAGATGACGAGAATTTCATCGGCGTGGCGGACGGTGGAGAGGCGGTGGGCGATGACGAGGGAGGTGCGGCCGGCCATGAGGCGCTCGAGGGCTTCGTTGACGAGGCGCTCGGATTCGCTGTCGAGGGCGGAGGTGGCTTCGTCGAGGAGGAGGATCTTGGGATCGGCGAGGATGGCCCTAGCGATGGCGATGCGCTGGCGCTGGCCGCCGGAGAGTTTGGTGCCGCGCGGGCCGACGAGGGTCTGGTAGCTGTCAGGGAGGTCGGTGATGAACTCGTGGGCGTTGGCCTGGGTGGCGGCGGCTTCGATTTCCCCGGTGGTGGCGCCGGGTTTTCCGTAGGCGATGTTTTCGTGAATAGTGCCGCCGAAGAGGAGGACTTCCTGGGGGACGATGGCGATCTGGCTGCGGAGGCTTTCGAGGGAAATTTCCTGGGAGTCGGCTCCGTCGAAAAGGAGTTTGCCGGTGGTGGGATCGTTGAAGCCAAGGATTAGGGAGAAGAGGGTGGATTTCCCGGCTCCGGATGGGCCGACAATGGCGGTGCGTTGGCCGGCGGGGAGGTCTATGGAAATGTGCTGGAGGACGGGAATTTCAGGGCGGGAGGGGTAGGTGAAGGAGAGGTCGGTGAGGGAGATCTGGCCGGTGAGGGGGTGGGTGTTGCCGGTGTTGCGCTCTGCTGGCATGTCGAGGATTTCGCGGAGGCGCTCGGTGGCTCCGGCGGTCTGCTGGAACTGGGAGATGATTTCCGGAAAGGAGCCAAGCGAGGCACCGACGAAGATGGAGAAGAGGATGAAGGCGAAAAAGTTTTCCCAAGAGATCCCGCCCAGCGAATACATGCGCGCGCCATACCAGACGACGAAGGCGATGGTGCCGAAGAGGGCGAGAATGATGAAGGAGAGGAAGGCTCCGCGGGCTTGCGCGCCCCGGAAGGTGACGGCGAGGAAGGCCTGGAGGGAGGTCTGGTAGCGGTCCTGTTCGAAGGGCTCGTTGGTGAAAGCTTTGACGTCGGCGATGTTTTGGACGGATTCTTCGATGACGGTGGAGGCGTCCGCCAACGACTCTTGCGCGGTCTTGGAGTGGTTGCGGACTTTTCTGCCGAAGATGGCGATGAGCAGGACGACGACGGGGATGCATGCGAGCATGACCAGTGAGAGTTTCCAGGAGGAAATGAAAATGAAGATGAGTCCGCCGATGAGGATGACGGTCTGGCGCACGGCTTGCGGGACGGTGGTGATGAGCGTTTCGCGGACGAGGGCGAGGTCTGCGGAGACGCGGTTGCTGAGGGAGCCGGCGCGCTGATCCTGGAAGTAGGGGATGGGGAGGCGCAGGAGGTGGGTGAAAAGGTCTTTGCGGAGGCGGTTCAGGGCGGATTCACCGGAGCGGATGAAGCCCTGGACGCGGAAGAAGCCGATGAGTGCCTGTAGGGAAAGGGCGGCGAGGAGGAAGAGGATGGTCTTGTTGATTTTCTCCATGATCTCCGCCGGGGGGACGGAGTTTTGGAGGCCATCGACGGGACTACCTACGAGTTCTTTGAGAAAATAGGGGAACGCAAGGGCAAGCCCGGCAGTGACGAACAGCGCGATGAGCGAGGGGATGAATACCTTTTTCTCTTTAAAAAGATAGGAGAGGATCCAACGGTTCGAGGATACGGGAGATTTGTTTTCCGCCAAAGGCATGACGGATGGGAAACGATGGAGGGGGCCGCGTCAATGGCGGGGAATCGGCAAATCGGGAGATTGGCGCCTGCGGCGGAGCAGCAGCGACAGGGAGCCGAGCGCGAACAAGATGGTGGATGGCTCCGGAATACTTTGGGCGATCTCTGCTGCGTAAGGGCTTATCCGGACGAAGAGGTTGATATCGCCCGATCCGGGCGCAAGGCTGATCCCGGAAGGCGAGCCGGGCGTGATGGCCGCAGGTAGATCGTTACCGAACGTGGAGGTTCTCGCCCCCGAGCGCTGGGTGACGACTGAGGTTACCCCTGTAAGGAACCAATTTCCGCCGAAGTTTTGAAAAAGTGCCGATCCGGAATCAAGATCAACAGTGGCAGCTTCGAAGTCGCCGGTGCCAGGAGGGAGTCCTGCGTCTGAGCCAAGGGTGGTTTGTATAGCATCAAAAGTATACACAGAGTAAGAAAAGTCATCAACCAGACCTGTCGGAGTGTTGGTTCCGAATCTCTTTTCCCTTGTGGAACCCCATGGAACCACGGTAGTTCCCACTGCCGTAGAATCCCGTCCGATACCGGTTCCCACAAGGGTTCCGCTCTCCAGCAGTTCGCTGTTTCCCGTGTAAAGGCTCACTGCTGCAACGGTGGGAGTGGTGGCAAGCCTGAATACCTTGAGGTCGGTGTTTCCTATCTGAACCGGGGTTTGCCCGTCATGGTTGAAAAACGTCGATCCGTCGAAGGTGATACTGGATATGGGGTTCACATGAGCTGCGGTCAGGACATAACCGTTTCCAAGGTGAATTCCCGTACCGCCCGGGAGTTGTCCGACCGAATCCAACGGTAGTCCGGAAGGTGCGACCCCCCCGTCAGTTGCACCGAAAAGGATGATCGCGTGAGAGGTGTGACTCAGGGCTGTAAGGCTAACAATGCCGAGCAGGAGGGTTTTCATTGCCAATGATTTACGGGCAATCTGCAGAGATGTCAATCAGGAGCAGTAGAAAAACTTCTTAAGGGTTGAATGTCAGGCGGTGGTTAGGTAGTGGATTGTGCATGAAGTTCAAGTGGATGGCGATTCCGGTATTGGCGAACCTTTCCCTGGGATGTGCCGGCGGTGGGATGGGAAATATTCCGGAAGGCGGTGATGATGGATCGGTAGGCGGAATTTCCGAGGTGCCGAATCCCAATGCCGCGATGGCGAAAACGAGCGGGAAACCTCTCTCCCAACTCCAGCGCGGACACGAGGTTTACATGCTGAAATGCGGCGAATGCCACGAATACATGTTGCCGGAAAAGGTTGATATCATGGATTTCGAGGACGCGATGCCGAAGATGATCAAGCATGCCGGACTCCCCTCCTCGGATGAGAACGCGGTGCTCGACTACATTGTCGCGGTGAAAAAGCAGAAGGGTGTGGAATTTTAGATTGGAGCGGAGCTTGCCAACGGGCGGAAGGCGTTGAAACTGTGGCGCACAACGAGTGAAGAGCTATTTCCTAAGAAGATTCCTGCTGATCCCCCCAACCTTGCTGGGGATCACGTTCCTTGTCTTCGCTATCACCCGTTTCGTGCCTGGCGGGCCCATGGACAGGATGCTCCAGCAGGCGGCGGGTGATGCCGATGGAGGCGGTGGGAAGAAGGCTTCCAACGAGGCCAGCGGTGGCCTGAGCGAGGAACAGATGGAGGAGCTGGAGGAGCAGTTCGGCCTGGATAAATCCATGCCCATCGCATACCTGCAATGGCTGGGGCTGGCTCCGCGCGAAATCCTCATTTCCAAAGGCGAGTTCGGAAAGCGCGGCGATGACGGAATCGGCGGCGGCGAGGAGGATCCCGACAATCTTTCCTCCCTCGTTCTTCGCGGCGAAGGACGTCTGGTGGATGTCAGGAAAAAGGACGGGGAGATCCTCTCCGCAACCTATCGCCAGGGCGGGAAAAACGTTCTCGATAATGACTGGAAGATCCGTTATGAGGACGAGGAAGCGCGTCAGGAGAGATTCCGCCGCCGCAGTGCGGAAGGGGATCAGGTGCCTTCCTATCCACCGCGTGTGGTTGTGTTTAAAACAAGGTTCAGCGGACTCCTCCAGGGCGATCTCGGTCGCTCCACGGTTTACAATGACAAGGTTGTTTCCATGATCCTCTCCCGCGTCCCGATCGCCATGTATTTCGGCCTTCTCACCGCCATCATTACCTACGCGGTCTCCCTTCCGCTCGGTGTTTTGAAAGCACTGCGGCACCGGACGTTCATTGATAGCGCCAGCTCCATCCTCATCTTCATCGGCTACTCAATACCCGGTTTTGCCCTCGGAGCCATCCTCCTCGTCCACCTCGGCGCGCGGATGAACCTCTTCCCGCTGTTCGGCTTCACCAGTCCGGACTTTCCTGAGATGGCTCCGTGGGACCAGGTCAAGGATCTGGCGCACCACACCGCCCTGCCGCTGCTCTGCTACCTCGTCGGCACTTTCGCGATGCTGACCATGCTTACGAAAAACAACCTCATGGACCAGCTCGCCGCAGACTACGTGAGGACGGCGGTATCTAAAGGTGTGGGCTTCAAAAAAGCGGTGTTCGGACATGCTTTCCGCAACTCCATGATCCCGGTCGCGACCAGTGCCGGCAGCCTCGTGGGGATTTTCATAGGCGGCTCCATGCTGGTGGAAACGGTCTTCGACATCCAGGGCTTCGGCTTGCTTCAATACCAGGCGGTCATCGCCCGTGACGTGCCTGTGATCATGGGCACGCTTACCATTTCCGCCTTCCTGATGCTCTTGGGAAATATCATTTCAGACATGGTAGTGGCCATGGTGGACCCGAGGATAAAATTCAAATGACCAGGCGCACCATAGGATTTCTACTTCTCGTTCTCGGGGCGCTCGCCGCCTTCGGGGAGTGGAAGGGTATTGATTTTCCGACTGCACGCTGGTTCTTCGATGCCAGCCGCCAGGTGCCCCTGCTGAATTGGAAACCGGAAGCCGGCCAGCCCGTTCTCTGGTTCGGCTGGGTGAGCGCGGCGATCCTGATCGTGGTGGGCATAACCATGCTGGTGCGTTCATTTACCGCCGGACCACCGAATCCCGTGACCCTGCGCCGCATCCGCCGCTTCAAGGAGATCAAGCGCGGCTACTACTCGCTCATCATTCTCCTCTGCCTCGCGGCTCTCGCAGGTCTTGACCAGATCATCGTCGGGAAAGAAGCCCTGGCAGTGAAGTATGGGGACAAATGGACTTTCCCCGCCTTCACGCCAAAGCCCTACAAAGGCTCGGATTACGGAGTGGAGGGCGAGCTTGCGGACGCCCCGGTGAGCTACCGCAAGCTCAAGCTCGCCTTCCGGGAAAGTGGCCCGGAAAATAAAAACCGCGTGATCATGCCGCTGATCCGCTACGGCTCGACCGATGACACCCTGCCGCCCAGATCGAAGGCCTTGGTGCAGCGCCAGGGCATCTACTACGAATCTGGTAGTAACAAACCGTATTTCGGCCTCGCAGCGAAATACCACGATGTGGAAGACGGCAAACCGCATCTTCGTTACACGCTCCGAAAAGGAATTTTCAGCGGAGCGGTGGACGGTTGGAACGCGGATGAGGAGCGGGTGTATAGCGCCGAGTATCTGGATGGGGAGAAAGTGAAGGAAAGGTTCTCCGGTGAAGGGCTGGTCGAGGATTTCCTGGATGCGGATACCAGCGAGCTGCGATCCATGAAATACCATCCCGCGCCGCCGATCTGGGAAAAGCAGAATTTCCTCGGAACCACCTCGCAGGGCTACGATGTCCTCGCCTACCTCTACGGCGGGCTTCAGGTGAATTTCAAGGCAGCCCTGATTTTCCTGCCCATCGTCTATGCCATCGGCATCACCCTGGGCATGCTGATGGGATACCTTGGCGGCATTTTCGACCTCGTGTTCGACCGCCTGATCGAAGTCTTTTCAAACATGCCTTTCCTGTTCGTGGTGATTATTTTTTCCAGCATGGTTCCGGAGCAGTTCAAGGGATTGCCGGTCATTCTCACCATCCTGATCGTCTTCGGATGGATGGGCATCACCTCGCTCATGCGGACTGCCGCATACCGCGATAAGGAACGCGACTACATCGCCGCCGCCCGAGTGCTGGGTGCCGGGACTCCCCGCATCATTTTCCGCCACCTTTTCCCCAATACCGTGGCCATCATCGTGACCCTCGTGCCGTTCACCATGTCTTCGTTGATTTCCTCCCTCACCGCGCTTGATTACCTCGGCTTCGGACTGCCGCCCGAGTATGCCACGTGGGGCCGTCTTCTCAGCGACGGCCTCTCCAATCTCTCCGCCCCCTGGCTGGTTTCCTCCGCTTTCTTCGTCCTCGTCGCCCTCCTCGTCCTGATCACATTCATCGGAGAGGCCATACGCGAAGCCTTCGATCCGAAAAAATACACCTACTACCGTTGATGCTGAAAATCCCGTCCATACTCGCCTTCGCAGCGATCCTCATCGCCCTCACCGGTTGCCGCCGGGACGAGGTTCAGAGTGTCCGCTCCTCGGGTTTCGACGATTTCATCCCTCAATACAACCGCTACATCAAGGACTGGCTGGGCGAACAACTTGAGGCGAATGTGAAAGCTGTCCGAGAGGCGGAAAAGGAGATGCTCACCCTCGAAGGAGAGGAAAGGGAGGCTGTCGAAAAACGTCTCCTGAACCTCAAGCGTGAGGAGGAAAAACTCAAATTCCGCCAAGGACTCGGAGACTATTTCCGTTTCGGAAAACCGGAGGAAGTCCCCACAAACCTCGTCTGGGAGGACGGCATGCAGCACGAGGAGATCGGCGATCCCCGCGCAAAAAAAGGAGGCACTTTTCGCCGGGACATGCGCTCCTTCCCACCGACCCTTCGCTTCTTCGGAGATAACTCGAATAACGGTTTCCGTGGTACCCTTTACGACGATATCGACATGAAGTTAGTCGATTTGCATCCGAAATCAATGGAGATAATTCCGGGGATCGCAAAGGAATGGGCGGTATCAGAAGATGGGAGAACGGTTTATTTCAGGCTCAACGAGAATGCCACCTATTCTGACGGGGTTCCGGTAAAAGCCCGGGACTATATTTTCACTTCCTATATCCGTATCTCGGATGATGTGGTTAATCCGTATCAGAAGCAATACTGGCGGGAGGAAATCGCCGGTTTTGTTGCGTATGACGACCACACACTTTCCATTTCCCTTCCGGAAGCAAAGATCTACGCACCGTTTCTCGCCGGAGAGCTGACACCTTCGGCTCCTCATTTTTATCAGGAATACGGCCCGGATTTCACCGAGCGCTATCAATGGAGATTTCCTCCCACAACAGGTGCATATGAAGTCCTGGATGATGATGTGGTCAAAGGCGTTTCCATCACCCAGGCACGCGTGAAAGACTGGTGGGCGAAGGACAGGAAATACTACAAACACCGTTTCAATCCCGACCGTATCGTCCATATCGTCGTCCGGGATGAGTCGAAAGCATTCGAACTTTTCCGGGCTGGTGAGCTGGACACGTTCGATGTCACCCGACCGGATCTATGGTATGAGAAGTCCGAGATCGATCCAGTCTTCCATGGATATATCGAGCGTTTTACCTTTTACAGCCAGTGGCCCGCTCTGCCGAGAGGCTTGTATTTGAACGTATCCAAGCCATTGCTTGATGACAAAAACATCCGTGTGGGAATTCATCACGCGATGAACTGGCAGAAAGTGATCGATGTAATCCACCGTGGCGACTTCCAGCGGTTGGACGCTTTCAACCAAGGCTATCTTCTGTTCAGTGATCCGACGATCAAGGCGCGCCCGTATTCCATCCCCGCCGCCCGCGCGGCATTCCGGAGAGCCGGGTTCACCCAAACCGGGCGCGACGGGATACTCCGCCGTAGAGACGGGACAAAACTCTCCATTTCCGTCACGTATCCGGCGGTTCCCGCCCTCGACAGGATGTTCGCAATCCTGCGGGAGGAAGCGAAAAACTGCGGTTTCGACCTTCGGCTTGATTCTCTGGAACCGACTGTGAGCTACAAAAAGGTGATGCAGAAACAGCATGAGATGAACTATAGCGCGTGGGTGATCGGTCCGCCGACTCCGGACTTCTACGGGTTTCTCCACTCTACCAACGCCCGCGATGAGCGGGGGAATCTTAAAACACAGACGACCAACCTTTTCGCTTGGGGAAGGGAAGACACGGACATGCTTAGTGAAAAGGTCAGGTTCGCGCTCACTGAGGAAGAACTCCGCGATGCCACTTACCAACTCCAACACATCATGCACGAAGAGGCGATCTTCGTGCCAGCCTACACCACGGATTTCCTCCGTTACGCCTCATGGCGCTGGGTGCGCTGGCCGGATTGTGAGGAAACGCGATTCTGCCCGCCAATCGTATATGATCCTCTCGAAGCCTCTGTCCATTGGATCGACGTGGACATGCAGGAGATAACCATTGAGGCGAAACGAAGCGGCAAAACTTTCCCCGAAGTGAACCGCATCTTCGACGAATACCGCTACCCGGAAACCGACCAGGTGCCGGAGCCTGCCCCGGAGCCAATCCCAACCGAAGAGGAGGTCGAGCAATGAGCGAAGGCTATTTGCTGGAAGTGGATCGACTGATCACCTCGTTCGAGACCGAACGTGGCCTCCTCCGGGCGGTTGATCAGGTATCCTTCAAAGTCCCCTACGGAAAAACCGTCGGCATTGTCGGGGAATCCGGCTGCGGGAAAAGCGTCACCGCCATGTCCATCATGCGGCTCCTGCCACAGCCTGCCGGAAAAATCCTCGGAGGCGAAATCCATTTCAAAGGAGAGGACATCCTCCATGCCAGCGACAAGCGAATGCGCCAGATCCGTGGTGGTGAAATTGGCGTCATTTTCCAAGAACCAATGTCCGCCCTGAATCCGGTGCACCGCATCGGCAGACAGGTGGCAGAGGTTTTCCGCATTCATAAAAAAATGGGGAAAAAAGAAGCATGGGACGCCGCAACCGAGATGCTCGACATGCTCCGCATCCCCGCCCCGGCGAAACGGATGATGGACTACCCCCACCACCTTTCCGGCGGAATGAGGCAGCGCGTCGTCATCGCCCTCGCCCTCGCCTGTCGCCCCGATCTCATCATCGCGGACGAGCCGACAACCGCCCTCGACGTAACCGTCCAGGCACAAATCCTCGATCTGTTGGGGAACCTCCAGAGCGAAATGGGAATGTCCGTCGTTCTCATTACGCATGACCTCGGCGTGATTGCTGAAACCTGCGATGAAGTCGTCGTCATGTATGCGGGCCGTGTCGTCGAAAGCGCACCCGTGGACAAGCTTTTCGAAAATCCTCTCCACGCCTACACCCGGGCCCTTCTACGCTCCATCCCCACCCTCGATACCCCGCCGAAATCCGTTCTCCCCACCATCCCCGGAACCGTTGCCGGACTCGGCGACCACTCCCACGGTTGCCGGTTCTGCCAGCGCATGGGTCGCACCGGGCCGGTCACCCGGGAGCGCCCGAAATTCAAACAAGTGGAACCCGGCCACTGGCTGGAAATCTGTAAGGAATGTTCAAACCTGTGAGTGATACCCCCATGTTAACTGCCGAAGACCTGCGGGTGCATTTCCCCGTAAAAAGCGGCGTGTTCCTGCGCCAGACCGGCGCGGTCAAAGCCGTGGACGGAATCTCACTGGAACTCGGTATCGGCGAAACCCTCGGCCTCGTCGGCGAATCCGGTTGCGGAAAATCCACCCTCGGAAAAGCCCTCGTCCGTCTCCTGGAACCCACGTCCGGAAAAATCACCTTCGAAGGCCGCGACATCTCCCACCTCGGCCAACGCTCCCTTCGCCCCCTGCGCCGGGATTTCCAAATGATCTTCCAGGATCCTGCCGAATCCCTCGACGGCCGGATGAGCGTCCGCAGCCTGATCGAGGAACCTTTCCGCATCCATGGAATGGGCAACCGCGCGGAGCGGAAAAAATGGGTCGATGATCTTCTCACCACCGTCGGCCTCTCGCAAGCCGCCGCCGAGCGATACTCTTTCGAATTTTCCGGAGGCCAGCGCCAGCGCATCGGCATCGCTAGGCCTGGCCCTGAAACCCAAGTGGCTGGTCTGCGATGAACCAGTCTCCGCCCTCGACGTTTCCGTCCAATCCCAGATCCTCAACCTCCTCGTTGATCTGCAAAAAGAGTTCGATCTCTCCTACCTTTTCATCGCCCACGATCTCTCCGTGGTAAAACACGTCAGCGACCGCGTCGCCGTCATGTATCTCGGGAAAATCGTGGAGTTGGCCGATTCGGAAACCATCTACCGCAACCCGAAACACGCCTACACCAAAGCCCTCCTCTCCGCCGTCCCCGTGGCCGATCCCAAGGTGAAACGCGAAAAAGTCCTCCTCGAGGGCGACGTCCCGTCCCCCATCGACCCACCCGAAGGCAGCGCCTTCGGCCACCGCATAGCCCACCCCCGCTACGACGAAACCATTGGCATGGATCTCTCCCTCCAGGAAATCGAACCCGGCCACTGGGTGGCAGCAGACCCCTGCTGCCTGGAGCCGCAAGACTGGAAAAAACTCGCGTAGCTGCCGCGTCCCGCAGCAGGCCGTGCTCGTCCCGTCTCGGGGCGAAACCGACAGCTTGTCGCAACCCGCAATCCGGCTTACGGTTCAATCCATGCGTTTCCTCTTCATCGCCATCATCACCTTGCTCGGAATCACCGAACCCTCCCGAGCCGAGTGGATTTCCCTCCCATGGCCTGCCCTTAACGCCACTCTTCCCATCTGGAAACCGGACGATTTCGACTCCTCGAAAAAGTATCCCGCCATCATCTACTACCACGGCACCGGCGGCGCACCTGACGCCACATTCATCCACAAGGCAACCGAAGGAAAGGGTTTCGTCCTGGTCGGAATGACTTACCAAAGCAGAGGCGCATTCAACCACACGGATCAGGAAATCTCGAACGAACTCGGCCTCCTGGGAGCTCTGAAGAAAACCCTTACCGGCTCCCTGTCCGTGGATCCGCAGCGAATCTATGTAGGCGGATTCAGCAAAGGCGGATGGCATGCCGCGATGCTTCTTGATTACGACCGGGAGCTGGCCGGAGGACTCATTCTCGGCGGAGGGGTTTTCAAGGAGCGCCCCGGCCCAGTGAAATTTCAAAGTTCCGTTCCCATCTACATCGGCTGCGGAAGGTTCGATGGAAACTACCCGCCCTCCCTTGCCGCCTTCGTTTATTTTCGCAAACTCGGAGCGGAAATCACACTCGAAGTATGGCCGGAGCTGACCCATGCCCTCCCGGAAAAGCCACCCGAAGCAATGCGCCAGTGGCTCCGCCTCCAGGCCAAGGAACCCGGCCTCGGAAAGGAAGCGACGGAATGGATCGCAGCACGGCTTGGGGACATCACCGGAATCGAAAACCCCATCGCACAATGGCTCGCCTACGATGAATTCAACTCCCTCCCCTTCGTAAAAAACTTCGGAGAGGAAGCTGCGAAAGTGGCGGGGGAACGAATCGACGATCTCCTGAAAACCCCCACCGTAGCCACCGAGAAAAAATGGCGCGACGAATCCCGCCGCATTCTCGTTCGCGAGAGCGGGGACAGGCTGCTCAATACCCTCCAATCCGCTTCCCGCGCCCACCATGCCCTCGCGGAAAAAGCCATGGGTACCCGTGCCGGTGCCGAGGCTCAACGCGATTTCCAGCGCACCCAAAAACTCCTCGAAACAGCGGAGGTCGTCACCCGCCCCGCAAAAGGCGGCACCAGAACAATCACCCCGGAGATCACGCCCACCGCCCCTTCCGGAAACACGGATCGTAGCCCGTTTTTTCCTCCCGGCATCAAGGTGAAACCGGCGGAATAGCGGTGTTCCGGGATGGGGTGGTTCGTAGCCCGGTTTTATTTTATCCGGATTTGATTGTTGACGGAAAAGTTCAGACAGACATTCTCCGCCCCCTGATGCTTTCCAAACCGCACACCAAATTTACCGCCGTCCGCTATTGCGGAGGTGCGTGTGTGCCATCCCGACTTTGGATGATTTGCATTACCGACCGCGCGGGGCACCGTGAAGCCAATGGCAGTCCGACTTAATCGGACGCAACCAGTTTTCCTTTCACACAGCCCCGCCACCATCCCAGGTGAGCGGGGCTTTTTTGTTTTTCCAATGAACCAATGAGCACCATACCAACCAAACCTCCGGACGGAGGAGGCCTGATCGCGGATTTGAAACTCCTGCCCAAACCCTTTTACCTATTGGTCACGGGCAGCTTCATCAACCGCTTCGGGCACTTCGTCGTGCCTTTCCTCGCGATATACCTACGCCAGCTTGGCTTCCCGGCATCGCTAACGGGATACACCCTCGCAGCATACGGGGCGGGCGGATTCTGCGCGTCGTTCATAGGCGGATATCTGGCGGACAGCATTGGCCGGAAACCCACCCTCCTGATTTCCTGCTTCGGGGGTGCGGCGGCCATGCTCTTGCTCAGTGTTGCGAAAACCCCGGCCGCGTTCATCAGCGGATCCTTCCTCTGCGGACTGATGACCTGCATCTACTACCCGGCTAGTAGTTCGCTGATCGCGGATCTCATCGGAAAGGAACTCCGCGTCCGCGCGTATGCGGTTCAGCGCTTTTCGATCAACCTCGCCTTTGCCCTCGGGATGATGACCGCAGGTCTCGTCGCTTCCACGTCGTTCTTCTGGCTGTTCATCGCGGATGCCGGGACCACCCTGGTGCTCGGCTTGATCATCCTGTTCGGGCTGGTGCGCGGCATCGGCCGCAAGAGCGAGGCGAACGCCGGTTGGCGCGAGGCGGTTTCCTCCATCGTGGGAAACGCACCGTTCCTCCGCGCCGCTTTCGCTTCGTTGCTTGTCGCGGTCATTTTCTGGCAGACCAGCAGCACGCTCGGCCTCCAGGTGACGGAAATATCGAAACTGGATGAGAAGGCCTTCGGGTTCCTGCTCGGGCTGAATGGCATCATGATCGTGTGCCTCGAACTGCCGCTGACGAACTGGACGCGGAGATTCGATCCCCAGCGCACCATGGCTTTCGGCTACTGCCTTGTGGGCTTCGGGCTTGCGTTGCTCGCATTCGGATCAGGGGTCGCAATGCTTGTCACCTCCATGGTCATACTTACATTTGGTGAGATGGTTTCCATGCCGGTCGCCAGCAGCTACGTGGCAAATCTTGCTCCGGACAACATGAGGGGGCGCTACATGGGCGTGCTCGGTCTGAGCTGGAATATGGCGGTGGGAATCGGCCCGCTGATCGGCCTCCAGGTTTTCGCACACAGTCCGCAGTTGCTCTGGTTGCTGTGCGGCGTGATCGGAATTGCAGCCGCCGGAACCATACTCGTGGGGAAAAAATCGGCAGCCGGAATACCGGTCCCGGCCAGGGATCCTGTTTGAACTGACTCGTTTCCCGCTTGCCCCCGCGATGGGCCGGGTCAGAATCAGCCGGTATGAAAATCCTATGCTTTCTCGCAATGGTTCTGGTTTCCAGCCCGCCTCTTCCCGCCCAGGAAACCCGGAACACGAAGGTCGATGGCTACCGGGGGATCTGGTTCGAGCTTGGCCAGAAATCAAAATACGGGGACAAGTACTCCGGCGGCCTCGGAACCTATACCGCAAAGCACGTCCCGCTCGCCATCTACCGCCCGGAGGTGAACAAGACTTTTTTCGTTTACGGCGGCGCGCCCGAGGCCGGCGAGAAGCGCCTTCTCATCATGGCATCCGAGCTGGATCACTCCACCGGCACGGTGCCGAAGCCCACCCTCGTCCTCGACAAGACCGCCGAACTCGGCGAACCCGTCGATGACCCTCACGACAACCCCTGCCTCTCCATCGATGCCGAGGGCTACCTCCGGGTCTTCGTCTCCGGCCGGAATACCACCCGCCAGGACTGGCTTTTTAAAAGCCGAAAACCCTACAGCACCGACGCCTTTGATCTCGTGGAGGAACCTGGCGGCTCCAAGCGTGGCTACCCGCAGGTTTTCCACATCCCCGGCTCCGGTTTCATGCACCTCTTCACCATCTACGAGAAGAGCCGTAGGAAGCTCTTTTTCCGCACCAGCCCGGATGGCGTGAAATGGTCTGATGAAAAACGCCTGGCGAACATGGAGGGGCAATACCAGACCAGTTGGCGCACCGGCAACAAGATCGCCACCATGTTTAATCAGCATGGCGGAAACGTTGATGAACGCACCGACGTCTATTATCTCCAGACCACGGATTTCGGGGAATCCTGGACTCTCGCCGATGGCACCCCGGTAGCCCTTCCCGTCGTTTCCACAGACAGCCCTTCGAAGGTTTTCGATGGCGTGAAAGCCGACAAGCTCGTCTATCTGAACGATCTGAATTTCGATAGCGATGGCAATCCCGTCCTCTTCTATACCACTGCATCAAACCGCAGCGGGAAAGCCCACGCGCCCGGTCCATTCGCCGAGCCTCGCCGCTGGGTCACCTCACATTGGGATGGGAAAGAATGGATCACAAATGAGATGCCCCCTTCCGCCACCGCAGAATCCACCGTCACCCATAACTACGACACCGGAGCACTCCTCATTGATGGAGCGACATGGCGGGTGGTCGGCCCGAGCGGCGCACCTTCCGTTTCCGAAAAAGAAAATCCGGAACGTTTCTGGGGCCAGGGCGGCGAGATCGAGACATGGGAGAGCACCGACAAGGGTGCCACTTGGAAAAAGACCGCCGACACCACATCCAACAGTCCCCGCAACCACGGCTACGTCCGCCGCGTCATGGACGGGAAGGAACCCATCTCGCTATTCTGGGGTGACGGCAATCCTGACAAAAACGGCCCCAGTCATCTCTTCTTCGGCAACGCCGCCGGAACCAAGGTCTGGGAGCTACCGTACGATATGAAGGAGGATTCCGAGAAGCTTAAGGCGAGATAGCCCGCAATGCGGTGCCGCAGGCACCGGTGACTGTCGGCAGCCTGCTCCCGCTTTTGGCAATGCAGCCCGCTGCGAGCCGACGGCATTGGCACGGAGCGCTGCCTTCAGGCGGCGAGTCGTTTTGCGTAGCAAAACCTTTCCCGAGTTTGCCCCGTAGCAGCAGGCTGCGTGACGGAAAGCGGCAGCAGGCTTCCGGCAGTCACCGGTCTTCGACTTTCTCCGGCATCAGAGGCACCTCACTCCACAATCCCCGAGACATCCAGCAGATACATCTGCCTCCCATCGCCTCCATGGGGAGAGTCGATGGTCACGGATTTTCCATCGTTGCTTGCGCGCGGATGGGTGTCGCAACGCCACTCGCCCTTGTAGGCATCCGGCGAATGGAAATTTCCGAGCACATGCTTCTTCCCAGTCGGCTCGTGGAAAAGGTATGGCGATTGCTGGCGGTTTTTCCCGATTGGATACGTGTCGTTCAATATCCACTCGTGACCGTTTCCGATTGGAAGAACGGTGTTGTGGCCATTGGTGGTCATCTCTTTTTCGCCTACGATCTCCGTTTCACCCGTCTTGTCGGTGAGGTGGTAGAAGGCCCATTCTTTCCCTATCGGTTTCGTCCATGCGGTGACGGTGCCGCTGTCGCGCCAGATGAAATGGGAGGTGTTCCCGGAGGGATCCAGCTCGTAGAGATCGGTGCCATCCGCGTTCGCGGTGAACATCCTGGTGGTGAAATTCTTGGACATGTCCGGCTTTCCGTCCTTACCGGGCTGTCTCCAGCGATGGAGGAAAATGAAGCGTTCCGCATCCGGGCTGACGAGCAGGTGGTTGAAGTAGTGCCACTTGTCCTCAAGTGATTTCCCCTGGTAGGGAAGGGCGGCTGCGGTGGCGTTGGAGACGATGAGTTTCGATTCCCCGGTCTCCAGATCCATGCGCCAGATCCCGGCTTCTTCAGAAGCTTTCTGATCGGGTGTCTTGTCGCCAATGCCGGTGTATCCGTAGCCGGGACGGAGGCGCTGCAGTCTTCCGAAATCAACGGAAAGAGCCCATTTCCCATCCGGGCTGACGGTGTAGATGGGGCGGGGGAGGGTGCGGGTTTTTCCGGTCTCAAGATCGTGGATGTGGCAGACGTATTCGCCATCCTTCATGTCGTTCCACAGCACCTCGGTATCGGAACCGGGGCGCCACTGGAGCATGCAACCCTGCTGCCAGCCCCATGCCTTGCTGGTGCCGAGGGTCGTCCATTTGTCGCCGTCGGTCAGGTCGATCACACCCACCTCGATCTCGTCATCCGCCGTGGGAGTCCGCCCCTCGAAGCCTACCTTGTTGCAGAGCACCTTGGTGTTGGTGACGTTGAAATTGTGTTTGTCGTAGTAGCCGAACCAGTGGAAGCCCGGCCCCTTCGTAAGTTTCCGAATGGGGACGAGGGTGTTGCTTTTCGAGGCGATGTCTTCGGCTCCCGCAAGTTTTCCCGCGGTGAGGGCGAGGGTTGCGAAGCTGGTGGTTTTCAGGAAATGGCGGCGGTCGGTCATGGGGATACTAGCGAAGCGTGTGGCAGGATATTTTCAAGGGGAAAGGACAGTTAGGAGCCGGGACATTCCTGCCCCGGGCCAGCGGTAGCCAGTCGGGACAGGAATTTCCGGACTCCTTGGGAAGGGATGCCGGCGAACGTGTTCGACATCCGTCCCGTGGCTGCAAGGGTGTCGGGAATGAATGCGTTGCGATATATTTTCCTCCCGCTGCTTCTCGCCACCGCCTCCTCTGCGGAAACATACCAGGCCGTGCGTCTGAATAACGGGAAACCACTCATCAGCAGGGAAACGTTCACTGATCTCAATCCCGCTTTCAAAAAACAAGGCTCCAATATCAACGGCCCCTCTGTCATCCGGGTGCCGGATTGGATGCCTCTGGAAAAACGAGCGGATCCCAAGGCGGAATATTACCTCTACTTCGGCCATCACGGGGGAAAATACATCCGCATGGCGTGGGCTGAAAAGATCGCCGGGCCGTATTCCCTTTTCGGAATGCACATGCTCGCGGAAGGCAAGCCGCGCGGGGTGTTGGATCTCGGGAAAACGGACAGGATCGTCCTTGAGAACGACCTCGAAATTTTCGACCACATCGCCAGCCCGGACGTCCATGTGGATGATGCCGGAAAGCGTATCGTGATGTATTTCCACGGGCCGACGAAATACAAGGGCAAGGGTGGGGGAGGGTTGGATCAAAAAACCTTCGTGGCATTCTCTGATGACGGGCTGGATTTCAACGGAGCCATCCTCCCGGTAAAACTCGGCCTTGCCTACATGCGGGTGTTCACCCGTGGTGGCAGGACGTATGGGATCGCCTCGCGCGGCGCGATCTATCTCGCGCCGGAAAATCCGTTCACGCCCCCCGACGGTTTCGATTTCTCCCGGGATTTATGGAAGCTCCAAGGCAGCGGCTATGAAGACAACCCGTTTCACGAAGCCGCCGCGAGGGATTCCACTCGCCTCCGCCACGTCGCCCTGCATGTGACCGGGCATATGGCTCAAATTTTCTACTCCCGGGTTGGAGACAACCCGGAGCGTATCCTTCTCACCACGATCGATCTGGACGGAGGAGTCTTGGCTCCCTCACATCCGTCCGCTGAAATCCTGAAACCGGAGGTCGAATGGGAAGGCTCCGACCTGCCGCTCAAGCCCTCCAGAGGGGGAGCACAAACCAACGTCCGCCAGCTCCGCGATCCCTATGTTTTTGAAGATGGCGATGGTAAGCTCTTCCTCTTCTATTCCGGAAAAGGCGAGGAGGGGATAGGCCTGGCTCGACTTTCGGTGGAGTAGGTGCGTCTCCGCGCCTTGAGTTCAAGGTAGCGTCCCCGTGGCTTGTGGAAGAGTCTTTCCTACTGGAGAAGAGGCGCACCTGTTCCGACTTGGATAGGAGGGCTGCACGTTCGTAAAAAAGTTCATCACGGTTCGCTTTTCTTGGAAACATAGGCAGCGACAATTGCTGCGGATTTCTTCCCCGCTCCGCCGTGATCGACCCCAGGCATCTCATGGAACTCGACGGACGGATGCTTGAGGTTCTTCAGCGTAACCGCAAAAAAATCGTTCTCCTCCACACGGGAGGGATACTCGATTTTCCTATCCCCCGTGATGATGCAGATGGGCGGGAGGTCTTTGGAAACGAAGTGGAGTGGCGCGTATTCGTCAATGGTCGGAACCAGCCCGTCGTCCTTGTTTCCGAGCAACTCTTTCACATGAAAATGGGTCGTCACCTGCGCACTGACGGGGATCAGCCCCGCGAGATCCATGCTGGATATTCCGTGGGGTTTGAGCCACTGCGGATCCATCCCCAGCATCAGCGCGAGGTATCCACCCGCCGAATGGCCACTTACAAAAACCTTCTCCGGATCGCCCCCGTATTCTTCGATATGATTCAAAGTCCAGGCCGTGGCCGCCGCAGCATCTTCGATAAACCCGGGGAGTTTTCCCTTCGGCGAAAGCCGGTAACTGGCGGTCACCACCGCGATCCCACGGTCTTCCAGGTCGAGGAAATACCTCTCCCCGCTTGTTAGTCCGCCACCGTGGAACCAGACCAGCGTAGGGAAACCGGTCTTTCCGACGGGATACCGGATGTCGAGTTTGCACTGGGATTTCTGGTAATCGTCCGCGCCATAAAGCGCGTCTTCCGTGTAGTAGGAAATATCGGTTCTGGTTTCGACGGCGACTGGAGTCTCCTTAGCGTGGAGGAGATGCAGGGGGAGGAACAGGAGAAGCAAACGTTTCATTCCCACGAGAATGGAGATTTAGGACAGCGATTCAACGCAAAGAATAGAAGATCTTCCCTTGATTTCTCAAATAGGGAGAAACCTAAACCTAACGAAAAAGAGAACCACGGATGAACGCGGAGGATCGCGGATCGGATTCTGCTAGTGAATGAATTATCCAGGTTTTCCCCTCCGTCCACCACCGTACGTTTGAAGGATGCCCACATAAGTAACAATGTTATCCGCGTCCATCCGCGTTTATCCGTGGTTCTCTTCCCTCTTTGATATAGAGGCAACCTAACCTCCCTCTGGTTTCTGGTTTCTGGTTTCTGGTTTCAAAATAACCGGATAGGTTTCCCGCAGATGCCGCTTATCGAAAAATCAACCTACCGCCCGCCCGCATGGCTGCCGGGCGGGCATTTGCAAACCGTGCATCCGGTGCTTTTCAGAAAAGTAAAACCCGTCACCAACCGGAAAGAACGTCTGGAACTGGACGACGGGGATTTTCTCGATCTGGAATGGTCGGGCAACCGGGGAGAGAAGCTCGCTATCATTTCCCACGGGCTCGAAGGCTGCTCCCAGGCGAAATACGTGCAGGGCATGGCGGCTGCACTGGAGAAACGCGGCTGGGACGTGCTCGCATGGAGTTTCCGGGGGTGCAGCGGCGAGCCGAACCGCCTGGCCTCCTTTTACCACAGCGGGAAGACCGGGGATCTGGAAATGGTGGTTCGTCACGCATTGGCAATCCATCCCGCCAAGGGCATCGACCTGTTAGGCTTCAGCCTCGGCGGAAACCTTACACTGAAATACCTCGGAGAGCGGGGAACCGAAATCCATCCCGCCATCAACCGCGCGGTGGCATTCTCCGTGCCGTGCGAGCTCGCCTGCTCCTCCGCGAAACTCGCCGAGTGGCAGAACCGCATCTACATGGAGCGCTTCATGAAATCCCTCCGCCAGAAAGTGAAGCGGAAACACGAACATTTTCCCAACGAACTGGATATCTCCGGTGTCGATGCCATGCGCACCTTCGCCGAGTTCGACGACCGCTTCACCGCCCCCCTCCACGGCTTCGATGATGCATCGGATTACTGGAAACGTAGTAGTTGCCGCCAGTTCCTGCAAGGAATCACCATCCCGTCTCTCCTCGTCAGTGCCGTAAACGATCCCATCCTTGGCCAAGGCTGCTACCCGTTCAGGGAAGCGGAGGCCAGCGGCAGCTTTTTCCTCGAAACCCCGGCGCAAGGCGGCCACGTGGGCTTCGGCACAGGTGGGGAATACTGGTCGGAAAAACGGGCGACGGAATTTTTATCCGCGCGTTAGGGCTTGCGCCGCACGCCGGAACCCCTTATCAAATCGCCCTCTCAAAGCTCCCGTAGTTCAACGGATAGAACAAGGGTTTCCTAAACCTTAGATACAGGTTCGATTCCTGTCGGGAGTATTTTCAAACCGCCGTTCGGCGTCGTAGATCGAATTTTTTTCCGGAACGTTGAATAATTCCGGGCGGGGTGGGGTCATAAGTTGCGTAACCAAAAATTACCAAAACTATGAAAAAACTAATCACCACCATCGCCGTCAGCGCTTTCGCATTTTTTGGAACCGCTGTTGAATCCGACGCCCGCCCGCACCGTGGAGGGTATGGACACCAGAGCCAGTCCAGCCAGGTCTATGTGAGCGGATACCGCCACGGCCGCCCTGTTTATACCCAGAAAATCTTCGTCGGATATGACCACTGCAACCGCCCCGTTTACAGATACCGCACGGTTTCCGCCCCGAGCCGCAGGTATGGCGGGAGCCACGGCCGTTGTGACACCGGCTATGGCCGTGGGGGGTATAACGGCCACAGCAGCTACGGTGGACGTGGTAGTTCCAGATCGGGCGTGAGCTTCACATGGAGGCGCTAACGAATTTGATGTGAGAATTGTGTCTGGTCGGGACTCCCGGGGGTGAAAACCTCCGGGAGTTCTTTTTTGTGGATGTACCGGGAAAGATCATGGGGATTCCGTGCGTTGAAAGACGAGAAACGACAAACCATGAAACGAATCATTGGATTGATGCTTATGATTTCCTCCGCCTTCGCATCGGCGGAAGACCGGATATTCAAGACAAAGGTGGATCGTGTGGACGTGACGCTTTTCATTCCGGAGGAGGCCAGGCCGGTGCGGGGAATCCTTTTCCATGTCTTCAATCATGAGATAAAGCCCCACGACCGCAACTCGACGATGTGCCGCGAGCTTGGCTGGGCGCACTTGAATACGGTCATTTCCGTGAAGGAAAACAACCGCCCGGCGAAGATCCGGGCAGCTATCGCGAAATCCTTGGAACAGTTCGCGGAGGAATCGGGGAACCCGGAACTGCTCACCGTACCACGGGCTGGCACGGGATTTTCCGCAGGGGGGATGGTGGTGAAAGTTTTGGAAACGCAGCCGGAGCTCCTGCTGACAAACGCGGTGAGCTGCTCATGGGTTAGGGATTCCACCGAGATGCCTGCGGAGGCTGCGGCGGTGCCCCACCTGTTCCTGATCGGTGCGAAGGCCGACGGATTTAAAATGCTGCCCGCCATCGAGAAATT
Source organism: uncultured Verrucomicrobiae bacterium (assembly GCA_963793435.1). Lineage (GTDB taxonomy): Bacteria > Verrucomicrobiota > Verrucomicrobiia > Verrucomicrobiales > Akkermansiaceae > Luteolibacter. Next base: position 546,380 of record CAWCAA010000002.1, read on the forward strand.
CTATGATCCCGCGCTGACCGCGAAACTTCCCTGGGGTCTGGCCCTTCAGCACGGCTGCGGCCACGATTGGGCGAACTCCGGAACTCTGATGATGCCGTGGATCAAAGCCATCGCGGAACTTCGGATCGCGCCGGATGGAAAGCTGCGGGATATCGATTTCGAATCCGGCTGGCGCGGGGATAGACGGACGATCAATGGAACTTACGCGGCGATTTCTCCTGCTGCGGAATCCGATGTTCCACCCGAAGCGGCAGTCTGGCTTCCGAACCGTGAGGTGGCGTTCGTGTGGCGGGCGTGGCAGACGAAGGACTCGCCCGTTTCCCTGACCGCGAATGTGAAAGGCGGGACGAAAGGGATAGGGGAGTTCAACCCCCGTAAATCCTTTGGCATGTCGGTGAAGCCTGGAACGGAAGTCACGCTCGGGGTTGCAATCGCGAAAGATTTTCCGGTCACGGCAGTCCGCTTTTTCGATGGCGACAGGCTCATCGGCACGGTGGAAGAAGAGCCTTGGGAGATGGACTGGAGTTATCCGGAAACCGGTTGCCGCGCGGTGTGGGCGGAGTTCGATGGGAAGGACGGGATGGGTGCGGCAAACCCGGCACTGATCAGCTTCGAGCCGGGTGGTTGATTGCCGGTGCAAATTTTTACCGCAAAGAACGCAGAGAACACAAAACCGGTTCTGTGGAAACTAGAAGTAACCAAACCGAAACTTTGAGTTCTTTGGGTTCTTTGCGGTTCATTCACATTCAACCGAAGTTTTTCTCTGCCTTCCGTCTATAGCGGTCGCGCGTAGGTATCGCAGCGGTTGTGCCAGCCGGGGAGAAACTGCTTTTCGTTGCGGGCGGGAGGGGAGTTGGAAACGCGGCGGGAGAGGACGCGTTTTGCGGAGGCGGCAAATTCGGTGGCGGCGGCGGGGCCTGAGGGGACGTTGTCCATTCCGCCGAGGACTTGGAGCAGTCCCCATCCCTGGCCGTTGTATTTCTCGGTGGAGCTGGTGCCCTCGCCTTTGAAATTCACGTAGTCGATGAGGGCGTAGGTGCCTTGGCTGGTGGTGGAGACTTTACGGTAGTTTTCCTGAATCTTTGCGCGCTCGGAAGCGGGGGCGGCGGCGAGCATTTTCGGAAGCGCGCCACGGGAGCGGACGATGATGAAATCCGTCTGGAGCGTGACGGTGGAGGCCAGCCATTTCCGTAGAGCTGTCATTTCGCTGGAGTTGAATTTCGCCTGGAATTCGGAGCGGGTGCGCCACGGGCTGAAACGGCTTTTCGCGATGGCGGGAGGATTCGCTCCGTTTCTTTCCGCGAAGGAAATGAAGGCGGGCCAGGATTCCTCAAAGCGCCCGTTGAAACCTGCGGGATACCAGATGAAATGGCCTATGCCGAGCGAGGGGAATTCCTCGCCCGCATTCCATGCGGTGAGGCCGTTAAGTGTGCCGCCGGATTCGTTCTGCCAGATTTTTTTCCCGATGGCTGCCTTTTGGGAGGCGGAGAGATTTGTGGCGGGTGCGGCGTTTCCACCGCCGGGAGGATTTCCCGGGGAACAGGCGGTGAGGAGTGCGGCGAGGGCGAGGGAAAGGCGGAGCGGAGTCATGGGGGAAACTTTAAACTTTAAATTTCAAACTCCAACTTTGAAAATGGAGGGATATGAGGATTCGCATAATCGGTTTGTGGATGGTGGCGGCGGCTTGTTCGCTGGGGCAGGAATGGAGTTCGCTGGGCTTCGCTCCGGTTTCGGTAAAGGCATCCAGCACCCAGGCGGTGCCTGCTGTGACGATGATCAATGGCGGCGGCCTGGCGGAATTGGCGCCGGAAAGCGATGTCTGGGTGCATGGGAACTCCTCCAACGAGGGTGGCGGGGCGATCTGGATCGCTTCCTACAGTGATCCGAACGGGCGGGGCAAGGCTGAGCTGGTTTTCGATCTCGGGGAGGTGCTGCCGGTGACCGCGATGCAGGTTTGGAATGGAAATGAAGAACGCCGGACCGCACGTGGCGCGAAGGAGGTCGCGATCTATGTTTCCGGTGACGGGAAGACCTGGGAAAAGGATGCGGAGGCGGTGCTGAAACAGGCGTCCGGCAAGCGGGACGAGGGAATGCAGGCCGTCCCGATGAAAGGGGCGGAAGCGCGGTATGTGAAGCTGGTGGTGAAGTCGAACCATCACGCCCGTGAGCCTGTCGCGATCAGCGAGGTTCGTTTTGTTTCACCTGAGCGGAAGATTGAAAGGGAGCGTTTCGTGAAACGCTACGAACCCATTGCCGCCGGGGATCCCTTCATGGGACTGCCTTTTGAAAAAGAGAGGGAGGTGGTTTATCCTGCGGACTCCGGGGTGGTGAACCTACGGGAAGCACCGTACTTCGCGAAGGGCGACGGGGTCACCGACGATACGAAGGCGATCCAAAAAGCTCTCGACGACCATCCCAACATGGGTGCGATCCTGTATCTCCCCCACGGGATCTATCTTGTTTCCGATACCTTGCGCTGGCCGGATGCGCCCAAGGGAAAAGGCGGAAACGAATACAAGAACGTCAGACTGCAAGGCCAGAGCCGCATGGGCACGGTCGTCCTGCTGAAGGATGGGGCGGAGGGCTTCGGAAATCCACGCGAACCCAAAGGTTTGGTATGGACTGGGCCGGCGCCCGCTCAGAGATTTTCCAACGAGATCCGGGATCTGACCCTGCACACGGGGATGGGAAATCCGGGGGCGTGTGGTGCGCAGTTCCACGCGAACAACCAGGGCAATATGAAAGACGTGTTCATCGTCTCCGGCGACGGGCGGGGGGTGGCCGGGATCGATATGCGGTTCACCGATGAGATCGGGCCGTTGCTTTTGAAAGACATCGCGGTGGTCGGCTTTGACTACGGGGTGTGGACGGGCGGGCTGATCAACAGCCAGACGATGGAAGGAATTTATTTCACGGATCAGAACAAGGCCGCCCTGCGCTCGGACGGGCAGACGCTTTCGGTGAGGAAAATGATCAGCCGCAACGCCGTGCCGGCCATTCTCAACAAGGGTTTCCTGACTCTCTTGGATTCGGAGCTGGTGGGTAAGGACGGGGGCGTGGCCGTGGTTCAGCAGGGGGACATCCTCGCCCGGAATGTGAAAATCAGTGGCTACGAAGAGGGCTTGGGCGATGGAGTGGACAACGAATATCTCAGTGGAACCCCGGCGGGTTTCGGGAAATGGGAGCGGGGGGAGAGGCTGGAGGTGAAAGAGCCTCCGGCGCTGGTGTGGGACAGGCTTGAAGATTGGATTTCCCCGCTGGAGTTCGCAGGTAAACCGGATGACGACCTGGATGATACGGAGGCCATCCAGAAGGCTGTCGATTCCGGGAAAGGCACGGTCTATCTGCCGCGCGGCAGGTGGAAGATAGACGGGCAGGTGTTTTTGCGCGGAGCGGTTCACAGGCTCGTGGGCACGAAAGTAAGGCTCGATTACAAGGCGGCGGATGAAGGGCTGATCGTGGTAGAGGACGGGCCGGTGCCGGTCTGGATAGAAGGCTTGAAGGGGAACTATCGGAAGAGGCCGGTGATCGAGGGGCGGACGAAGCGGACGGTGGTGGTTTCAAGCTGCGAGGGCACCGGATTGAAATTTTCCGGAGGCGGGGAAGTGTTCATCGAAGACACGGTTCCGAATCCGAAATCCAATTTCGTGTTTGAAGGGGTGAATACCTGGGCGAGGCAGCTCAATCCCGAACCGGAAGGCACGCACATCAGCGTGGATGGCGGGTCGCTGTGGATTCTGGGTCTGAAAACAGAGCGCGGCGGCACCCTCGTCGAGGCGAAGAACGGCGCGCGCGTGGAGGTATGGGGAGGATTTTCCTACACCACGGGAGCGGGAAAACTCGCCCCGATGTTCAGCCTGGATGAAAGCTCCTCCGGCCTCTACCGTTTCCGGGAAATCTGCTACAACAACGACCCCTTCCGGACGATCGTGAAACGCGGGAAGGATGAGATCGATGCGAAGAACCCGAAGTGGAAGGGGAGGAAGTTTTCGCTCTTCGAGGTGAAGGCGAAATAGCTCTCAGGCGGGGATCACCAGGCACGCGTCGCTGCCGCCGATGACGAGGTGGGCGGGGATTTTTTCGTCGAGGGTGATGAAGCGGGCTTTGTGCCGGACGGCGAGGGCGAGAAGGTAGAGATCGGTGAGTTGTTTGGGGGTGATGTCCGGAAGGTTTTCAAGAAATGAAGAATCCGATGAGGATGGGAGTTCGGATAGATACAAGTGTCCCGGCAAGCTGCGGATCAATGACAGTTCTTCCATGGCGCGCATTGGGGAACCGGGCCCCCCGGATAGGAAGGATGCCCGTAAATCCTAAGGACGCCCAGCTCCGTGATGGCACAGGATGCGGAAACCAGATCAGGCCGGCCAACCATCCACCTCATCACACGGCGATGGAACCGGTGGCTTGGATCGGGACGCGCTATGATCACGTTGACGTCAAAAAGAGCCGTCATTTCAGACTCCTTCCTCCTCGCGGAGGCGGTTTACAAATTCGTCAGTGATGACAACTCCGCAATCCGGTTCCCGGTTTAAAACGGGCCAGCCATACTCGTCGATGGTGAACCGGTCTGAGGAAACTGGCGGGGCGGGCGGGGTAAGTTCTTTCTCCAGTGCCCGGGTGAAAAGAGTTTTCAAAGTGATCCGTTGGCGGGCTGCGGTGGCCTTGGCCTCGATCAGGAGGGCGTCGGGGAGCTCAAGGGTCATCTTCATATGGGTGGAGGGTAAGTGGCCAAGGATGCCCGGTCAAGGTGGCGGAGGAAGGAGAGGCGGAAAGTCCACCTGCTTGAATTGAAGCCCGAGTAGCGGCTCAAGCGGGGATCACGATGCACGCGTCGCTACCGCCGGCGACGAGGTGGGCGGGGATCTTTTCATCAAGGGTGACGAAGCGGGCTTTGTGCCGGACGGCGAGGGCGAGGAGGTAGAGATCGGTAAGTTGTTTTGGGGAGGTCTTTTTTAGTCCGGGAATCGCTTCCCGGTCGCAGATGCTCAGATTATCGGGTATGAATTCGTGTCCGGGGACTGATCGGATGCGAAGCAATTGTTTGACCGCATCCGGCATGTTTCCCGGGCCAGCGGGGAAAGAGGGGTGAGAGAATATTCTCAAGAACCCGTTCTCCGTGATGGGACATGTGAGAAGTCGGACGTTTACCTGGGAGTCCAGATATCCGGACACTCGGTGGTGATGGACGTGCTCTACATGGAAGCGGGCGAGAAGAGTGTTAACATCGAAAAGCAATTTCATCAGATACCCGCCTCCTCGCACAACTGGCTGACGAGTTCGCTGGTTACGGGCGAGACCATTGTAATCCTTCTTTCGGTAAACGGGCCATCCGTATTCATCGATGATGAAGTTCTCCGATTCCTGCGGTAATTCAACAGGTTGCAGTTCCTTCTCCAGAGCCCGGGTGAAAAGTTTTTTCAGGGTGATGCGTTGGCGGGCTGCGGTGGCCTTGGCCTCGATCAGGAGGGCGTCGGGGAGCTCAAGGGTGGTTTTCATGTGGGAGGAAGATATGGGTTTATGGGTTGGTAGTCAAGATGGCGGTCGGGATTGGAATGTCCCGACTCCTTACTCGGGTTCATTTTGCGGAAGGGTCAAGCGCTTTTCGATATCGTCGAGGACGGATTTCGTGTGGAGCATGAGGGGGTGGAGGACGGCGTTGTGGGAGTGGTTTTCCGCGCGGATCCAGACGGATGAGGTGGTGGGGAGGATGATGAGATCCATGGGGGTGCGGTGGGAGGTGACGGGTATTTCGCCGAGGGTGTCTTCGGTTTCCTCAAGATCGCGGAGGAAATCACTGCCGGGGCGCATCTGGTGGACGCCTTTGGTGGGATAAACGTAGGCGAATTTCGTGCCGTGGTGGGGGGTGGAAATGGTGATGAATTCCTCACAGCGCTCCGCGCCGCCCAGCTTCTGTAGATAGTAGCGGGAAACGAGGCCGCCCATGCTGAAGGCGATGAGGGCGAATTTTTCCTCCTCGCCGAACTCCTTATCGATGTCCGTTTTGAGGCCCTCCGCGATTTTGTCGAGGCCGCCCCGTCCGTCGGCGGGTTTGAGTTTCGGGACGAAGCATTGGATTCCGTGGTTTTCGAGCCGTCGTTTCAGGGAGTCGAAGGCTTTCCCGTCCTCGAAAATGCCATGCACCATCACCACTTTATCATAGCGTGGCTGTTGCGGCTGCGGGTGGCAGGAAACGGCGGTGGCGAAGACGCCGGTGAAGAGGTGGAAGAATCGTGCGGTGATCATGGAAACTTTAAATTTTAAACTCTAAACTTCAAACTTTGGACTATGGTTCGTTATTCTTCCTCTTCCTTGAGGTTTATAGCTTAGAATTTAGAGTTTTTAGCCGGGTGGCCATTGGAGTTGGCGGCCGCCTAGGAGGTGGACGTGGAGGTGGGGGACGGTTTCCCCACCGTGGGGGCCGTGGTTGATGGCGATGCGGAAGCCGGTCTCGGAGAGGCCGAGGTCGGAGGCGAGTTTCCCGGCGGTGAGGAGAAGGTGGCCGAGGATGGACTGGTCTTCCGGTTCTGCTTCGCCGATGCGGGGGATGGGCTTTTTCGGGACGATGAGGATGTGGGTGGGCGCCTGGGGGGAAATGTCGCGGAAGGCGCAGCAGAGATCGTCCTTGTGGAGAATTTCGGCGGGGATTTCGCCGTCGTAGATTTTCTGGAAAAGTGTTTTCACGTAGGGATGATTCTACCCGGGGGGAATCCAAAGCTCAAACCCGAATAAAGAAAGGCGCGGCCTCCGCATGGGAGGGCGCGCCTTGATGATTTTCCGGAGAGATCAGAGGTTCCGTTTGCGGCGCATGAGTGCTGCGGTGGCTCCGAGGAGGATAAGTCCTAGTGAGGAAAGCTCCGGGATTACGTTGATGTTTCCGTTGTAGCCGGGGAGGTGGACTTCTCCTGAGGTGGTGAGACTTTTTGCGAAAATGGAGCCGTCGATTGGGCCGCCAGCTTTCACGTCCGCAAACGGAGCCAGCACCTGGCCGTTCATGTTTTTCGAGCCGAAGTTGATGCTGGTGGCTTCATAGAAATTCCAGACTACAAGTTCGCGCCACTTGTTTTGGGTGAGATCTCCGACCATGTTTCCCGCTGTCCAGTTGACCGATTGTCCGGCTACGTTGATCAGGATGTTCGAAGAGTTGTTGGTGAGTAGCTCAATCTGTTGGACACGGTTGTTTCCAAAAAGGTCACTGGCGTTTATTGAGAATACGGCGAGTCCGTTGGCGTCCGGAGAGGCGGTCATTCGGAACGGGCCGGGTTGGTTGGGGCCGTTGGAAATGAGCATGGCATTGCTGTTGGCTCCGTAGGTGGCGAGGTTCTGGCTGGCCAGCGTGAGGTCATCAATGATGCCGGTGAAGCTGACTCCGGGATTGGAAACCAAAGAGCCACCTCCGTTGAAGTTGATGGTGCGTCCGTTTTTCGAGCCGCCTAGTTCCAGACTGCCGGCGTTTAGCTGGAGCGGATTTCCTGAAGCGATGTTTCCGGCCACGCGCAGGACGAGATCCTCTTTCGGGACTTTGTTCTGGAGGCGGATCCCGAAGTTCGCGGAATTGGTGGAGGTGATGTCACCACCGACGATAGTCCGACCTTCGATATCCGAGTTGGTCGAGAGATTTCCGCTCACGACTACGCTGTAGTCGGAGAGGGGGGACAGATTCTGGGCGGAAGCAACACTACCGAATGACGCGAGTGCGAGGAGGGGGAGTGCCAGCCAACCACCCTGGGGGGAGGGGTATGAATGCATGACGGCGGATAGTTAGTGCCGCAATTATCCGGGTGCAAGTGAATATTTTTCACGTGATCGCGTAGTGTTCCATGTGGCAAAAACAGAGTAATGGAAGGTGCGTGGTGGTGTGTTTCCCGCCAAGGGTTTCTACTTTTTGAAGCAGTCAAACCGCCTCTACTTTTAGGTCAAACTCCCCGACTGAGACCACTCTTACGGCGGTTCCGGGTGGGGCGTCTCCGAGGGCCAGGCGGGCGTCGTAACGTTTGCCAGCAATTTCGATTTGGCCGGAGGGGTAGAGGGCGGTGACGGCATGGCCCTGGGCGCCGATGAGGGATGGCTCGGAGCGGGCGGTGTGGGAGGGGGTGGTTTCACCCGCTATGGCGGAATCGAGAACCATTTTTCCCCAGAGTCCGCCGCTGGGGAGGTAGCGGAGGAGGAGGGCGAAGATAAGGATGGCCCCGCCGAGGCCGGTGATGAGATTGAGGAGGGGGCGGAAGAGGAATTCCGAGTTCCACTTGATCGGCTGGTCCGGCCAGATATCCGACATTCCCCACAGCAGGGAACCTACCATCAGCAGTGCGCCCGGCACGGCGAGGACGAAGAATCCGGGAATGAAAAAGACATCGATCATCACCAGGGCGAAGCCGATGAAGAAGAACAGCATGGGTTCGTGTCCGGAAAGGCCGGCTGCGGAGTGGCCGAAGAAAACGAGGGCGAGCAGGATGCCGCCGCCTATCCCGAAGATGCCGAAGCCGGGGGTTTTGAACTCGATGAAGATGAGGACGAGGCCGATGGACATGAGGATGGGCGCCCAGAGGGTGAGGTACTGGGCGACCTCCTCCGACCAGGTGACTTCGAGACGCGTGACCGAGTAGTTGCCCTTTCCTAGCAAGGTGTCGGTGAGGTCTTCCAGTGATGGGGAAATTCCCGTCCCAAGGAGGGGTTCCTGGTTTTCCCCATAGGTTTTCATCGCCTCGTTTGCAGTCAGGGAAAGGAGCTGGCCTACGGGTTTGAGCACTTCGTCCCCGATCTTGAGCTCGTAGTCCTCATCAATCATGGCGGAAACGACCTCTCCCCGGTAGCCTTTGCCATCGGTAATGGTGCGGACACGGGCTTTCAGGTAGGAGACGGATTTCTTTTTCATGGTCTCGCCGATGTCGGCTCCGCTGCCGGTGACAGGGGCGGCGGCACCGATGACGGCAGTGGGGGAAAACCAGATTTCATCCGTTCCTGCGGAGATGATGGAGCCAGCCGAGATGGCTTCATCGTTGACATATGTGACGGTTTTTCCTGGAAATTTTTCCAAGGCTTTCAGCATGTCAAAGGTTACGTCAACCCTTCCTCCGGGCGTGTTCATATCCAGAATAACCACATCCGCCCCTTGCTCGATGGCGGTCTTCAGTCCACGGCGTAGCAAAAAGAGCTGGGGTGGGGTGATGGCATCACGGATGGGAATGATGAACACCTTTTGCTGTGCCTCGTCCGCTATTTTTCCAACCTCCTGTGCGGATGCGAGAAGCGGGATGAGGAAAATGAAAGCGAGAAGGAAGGTTTTCATGGGATGGAGTGGCGAGTGCCGAGTGATCAGTGAGCAGTGGAAGAAGTGATTAGAAATCGTAGTCGTCGATGTTCTCTTTGGTGAAGGCCATGGGGGTGGCGAGGATAATACTGTCACCTTGGATATTCAGTTCGCCGAGTTTACCGGCGGTGAAATTTTCCGCACCTTTTACGAGTTCGCCTTTTTTCAAAGCTACGCCTGCTTGCACTGCGAGGTAGCCGAGGTCTTCCGGGTTCCAGAGGATGACGGCTTGGGTGATGCCTTCTTTTAGGTATGCGCGGTTTTCACTGGGGAGTCCGAGGCCGACGACTTTTACGTCTCCTGTTTTCCCTGCCTGTTTCACCGCTTCCGCAGCTCCCGGGACGCCCGGGGAGCAGACGGAAATGATGGCTTTGAGGTTGGGGTGGGCGCTTAGGAGGTTGGTGACTTCCTGCTGGGCTTTGTCCTTGTTGTCATCGCAGGGGCGGATGTCCACGAGCTTTATGCCGGGGTGGGCGGAGGTTTGGCGGGCTTTGAGATGCGTGATCCATTCGCCCATGTTCGCGGAGGTGAGGGTGCCGGTAATGATGGCGTATTCGCCTTCGCCGCCGGTCAGTTCCGCCGTGGTGTCGATGAGTTTTTCGCCTATGCCTTGGGCTGTCGCTTGGTTTGCGAAAAACGAGCGGGCGTCGGGCTGGGCATCAGCATCGTAGGTGACGACTTTGATCCCGGCATCCTGTGCTTTGCGGAGGGCTGTTGAAATGGAGTCCTTGTTTTCACAAGCCGCCACGATCACGTCCAGCCCGTCGGTGATCCAGTTCTCGACGATCTCGTTCTGCTTGGCCGGATCCGCGCTGATGGGGCCGTCCACGCGGAGATCGATGTCGAGCTCTTCGGCGGCGGCGCGGGCACCTTTTTCGCATGTGACGAAATACTGGTTGCCTTTGCTTTTCAGGAGAAAGCCAACGGAGAGTTTGCCCTCGTCCTCGGATTTGCTGCACGAGAGAAAGGGGAGGGTGGCGAGGACGGTGGCGGCCAGGAGAAATCGGGATCTTGTCATGGGCTTGTGGGATCGGGGAAAGCTTGCTTTCGGGCGCGGCGGACTGCCAGCGTTTTTGTGAAAATCCCCATCGCAAGGGCGGTCAGGAGCAGGAGGCCGGTGAGGAGCCCTGAAAGCTCGCGAGCGACGCTGGAGACTTTTTCCCCGAGGATTTCGTAATCGGAAATTCTTGTCAGGCCGTTGTTCAGGATGGCCAGGGCGATCCAGCCGAGCAGCGTGCCCGCCACGTTTCCCGTGCCTCCGAAAATACTCACCCCACCCAGGACCACCGCAGTGATCGCCAGCAGTTCGTAGCCAGTCCCGGCGTTCGCGCGTGCCTCGCCGAGACGGGAAACCAGAATCACCGCAGCAAGTCCGGCCACCGCACCCGCCATGATGTAGGCGGCTCCGGTATTCCGTTTCACCGGCAGCCCGGCATAGACCGCGCCCTCTTCCGCGAAACCAATCGCCCGCAGAGACCTGCCGTAGGTAGTCCGGTGAACCAGAAACCAGATCAAAACCGCAATCGGGATGAAAACCAGCATCTGCACCGGAATACCCGCAATCTCCGAATTCCCCAGCGCGAGAAAGCTTTCCGAAAACCCCGAGTAAGATTCCGATCCTTTTGTCAGCGCCTCCGCAAGCCCACGGAAAAGCGAAAACGTCCCCAGCGTAACAATCAGCGGAGGCAGCTTGAAACCCGCCACCAGCACCCCGTTCACCCAACCGCCCGCCGCCCCGCAACCAACTGCCAGCAGACCCGCCACCCAAGGGCCCAGCCCGAGCGACTTCACCAAAATCCCGAATACCACCGCACACAGCCCGACCATGGATCCCACCGAAAGATCGATCCCACCACTCAACACCACCGGCGTCATCGCCAGCGCCAGCAGCCCGATCTCCACCGAGTGCCGGAACACGTTCGAGACATTCCCTCCTGTCAGGAAATTTCTCCCCAGCATCTGAAATAGCACGATCTCCACAACAATCACCAACACCAGCACCGCTTCGTGCCGTGCTAGATCGATTTTCCAAAAGAATCCCTTCGCCATGCCGGATTTCATTAAAGCCGGATCGCCCTGGGGAGGAACGTAATTTTTTCAGAGATGGAGGGACGGAGGGATGGAGGGATGGAGGGATGAAGGAATGAGGGAGACACAAAACCCAAGTCTTCATTCGAGGTTCGATGTTGGACGTTCAGTCCTCCAAGTCTCCCCGTCCATGAAATCCCCTTGCACTCGCCCACCTTCCCGCTTCACTTGCAGGAAACAAAAAACCATGCGCCCTCTCCTATTCATTTCAGCATTTCAGCTTTTCAGCATTCCAGCTTTTTCAGAAACCTTCCCCGCCGCCAACGGCCTCGAGCGCTCCCTCGTCGCCGAGCAACCCCTCTTGCAAAATCCCGTCTCCGTCTCAGTGGATGTGGATGGCACGATCTACGTCACTGAAACTGCCCGCCGCAAGGCTGCCGATCTGGACATCCGTGAGTTCTACAACTTCGGCTGGGTCGAGCACGACGTCTCCCACACCTCCGTCGCGGACAAGCTCGCCTTCTTCCGCGAGCAGCTTGATGGGAAAAACAAATTCCCGAAAACCTCGCTGAAGGATCACAACAAGGACGGGAAAATCGACGTAAAAGATCTCACCGCGATCACCGAAAAAGTCATCCGCATCAGTGATAAGGACGGTGATGGAAAATATGACACCTCCAACGTCTTCGCCGAGGATTTCAACACGGAGGTCACAGGTATCGCCGCCGGCACCCTCGCATGGCGCGGGGATGTCTATGCCACCATCGCACCGGATGTCTGGAAACTCCGCGACACCACCGGCGATGGGAAAGCCGACAAACGCGAAGTCATGGCCCACGGTTTCGGAGTCCACATCGCATACGCAGGCCACGACATGCACGGCCTCACCCTCGGCCCCGACGGGCGCATTTACTGGTCTATCGGAGACAAGGGCGTGAACGTCACCGACCAGGGAGGAAAAAACCATTTCGCTCCCCACGAAGGTGCCGTCCTCCGTTGCTACCCGGATGGATCCGGGTTTGAAATTTTCGCCCGCGGCCTCCGCAACCCGCAGGAAATCGCCTTTGACCAATACGGAAACATCTTTTCCGTGGATAACGACTCCGACCGCAAGGGCGAGCGCGAGCGTTTCCTCCACATCACCGAAGGCTCGGACACCGGCTGGCGGAACTACTACCAATACCGCGATCCGAAATACAACCCGTGGATGAAGGAAAACATCTGGGAACCATCCGGTGAATTTCAGCCCGCCTACATCACCCCTACGAACGCGAACTACTCCGACGGCCCGGCCGGTTTCGCATTCAATCCCGGCACCGCCCTCAACGAGAAATACCATAACGCGTTTTTCATGAGCGAGTTCCCGAAAGGAAACCTCCGCTCCTTCAAAGTGAAACCCAAGGGAGCCACCTTTGAAATGACAGACGAGCACCTTGTCCTCTCCGGCCCCATGAACGTCGGCGTAACCTTCGGCCCCGATGGCGCACTCTACTCCGCGGACTGGTCCGGCGGATACCCGCTCAATGACAAGGGAGCCGTCTGGAAACTCGACGACCCCTCCGTTTCCGGCAACGCCATCCGCAAGGAAGTCGCAAAAATGCTAAAAGACGGCCCGAGCAAAACACCTAATACGGATCTGGTAAAACACCTCTCCCACCCCGACCAACGCATTCGCCTGGATGCCCAGTGGGAACTCGCCAAGCGCAAAGCCAAAGACGAGTTCATTGCCACCGCCTCTGCTGAAGGAGCCGATGAAATGGCCGTGATCCACTCCCTCTGGGGTCTGGCGCAGATGAGGACATTCGACTCCGGACTTTTCGAGAAACTCTCCAAAGGCGAAAATTCCGAGCTCCGCGCCCAGTCTGCAAAATATGCGGCTGAAAGCCAAACCGAACCCGTTCCGGCTCTCACCGGACTTCTCTCCGATGAATCCCCACGCGTCCGTTTCCAGGCCGCCACCGCCATCTGGAAGCTGGGCATGAGCGAATCCCTCGCCGCTGGAATCGCCATGCTCGCGGAAAACGCAAACAAAGACGCATACCTCCGCCACGCCGGAGTCCTGGTTCTGACAGCGTCCTCCGCCGAGGAAATCGCCGAGGCAACCGTCACCCATGAGTCCGCCGCCGTCCGCCTCGCAGCAGCCGTCGCCTTCCGCCGCCTCAACTCCCCGCTCGCCGCGCAACTCCTTGCCGACCGCGACCCCAAAGTTGTTTCCGAAGCCGCCCATGCCATTTTCGACGATCCCGCCATCAAGGAGGCATACCCCGCGCTCGCCGATCTCCTCCGCACCGATCCACGCGCCATGGCTCCTGCCATCCGCCGCTCCATCGCCGCGAACCGCTACCTCGCCGATGCGGACTCCGCCTCCCGCCTTGCCGTTTTCGCAGCCGAATCCGCCAATCCGGAAGATCTGCGCATCGCAGCCCTGGAAGCACTCGCATCCTGGACGGAAGCCTCCAAGCTCAACCCCGTTGACGGCCGCCACGATCCGCTCGAAGCCGCTAACGCCGCCTTCGCAAAACCCGCCTACCTCCCCGTCGCCGCCGCCATCGAACACAGTGCCGGAGGAAAGGATCTCCTGAAAGCCGCCGCCCTGGTTTCCAAAAATCTCGGCATCGTCGCCAGCGCGGACGACCTCGTGAAACAGGCACTCGATACCTCCCTTGAGCCGGATGTGCGTATCCGCTCGCTCGATGCGCTGGAATCCGCCAAACCGGATGTTTTCGCAAAAACACTACCCGGCCTTCTGAAAGACGGTTCCGCTGAAATCCGCTCCCACGCAGCTTCCCTTCTGGCTGGGAAAGATCCCGCCGCTGTCATCGAATACGCGAAGCAGGCTCTCACAAAATCCAAGGACACTGCGGAACGCCAGCAGGCCGTTCTCCTCCTCGGGAAAATGAAAGAACCCACCGCAAAAACCTTGCTCGAAGCCCTCGCCGCCCGCGCAACAAAAGACCCTGCTTCCGAAGCAACCATCCTCCTCGAACTCACCGAAACACTCCCCGCCACCGCCGCCGCTCTCGGAGCAACCGCCCCACTCGAAGGCGGCAACGCGGAACTCGGCGAGCAAGTCTTCAACGGCCACCTCGCCGCCCAATGCACCGCCTGCCACCGCATCGGAAACGAAGGCAGTGATGTCGGCCCACCACTCACAACCGCCGGAAAACAAACCCGCGAATACATCCTGGAATCCCTGCTCAATCCGCAAGCGGTCGTCGCCCCCGGCTACGGCATGATGAGCGTGAAAACAAAATCCGGCATCACCGTTTCCGGAACTTTGAAAGAAGAGGATAAGGAAAGCATCACCCTCCTCCTCCCTGACAAAACCGAGACTGCCGTCAAAGTCGTCGAGATTGAATCCCGCACCGAGCCACTCTCCGTCATGCCGCCCATGGGTGCCATCCTCAGCCCCCGCGAGCAGCGCGATCTCGTCGAGTTTCTCTTCCAACAGAAGTGAGGGGGATGTAACCAATGCCGTGCCGTAAGCACCTTGGACTGCGTGCAGCCCGCTGCGAGCCGGCGGCCTTGGCACGGAACGCTGCCTTTAGGCCAATGCCATTAAGGATTCAGAGGTATCCGGAGCCATACAAATTCCACTTGTACGAAATCTCGTTGTAACCATCCTGATGGGACGTCGTCTCCCATTATCGCGCCCATTACCATATTCTCCGACTTCGCGTCGGCTTTCGCCGGGGTGTCGGCCTCCGCCCCCATGCTAGGCGTGGCGCTGCTTTTCTGCGAACTCAAGAGCCACCTCCACGACCGGGGCAACCTGCTTGACGCGCAAAGCCCGGAGACCGCGGCCCGGGAAGTTCTCGCGATGCTTCTGGCCGCCTCGCTCGTGGCGATGCAAAGGGAGGACGTCGCGCGGCGCGCGGGCGTGGAAGTGCTGCGTATCAGATTCGTGAAGGTGTATCAGAAAAGTTCGGCGCTCTTCGAGCTTCGGGCAGTCGGAGCCGACCTGATCCCGCCCGAGGCGCTGGCCTGAAGGCAGCGAGTGGGAGCGGCGACCGAAGATCGCCGCCACCTTGGATCACTCCCCCGGATTCTCGAACCAGACCACGCCCCAGCCGCCGTTTTCCTCTGTGGTGAGGATGTCGGGATCTCCGTCGGAATCCATATCGGCAGCCCAGGCGTTGTCCATTTTCCTGCGGGTGGAGGCGCCGGGGGTTGGGAGGGTTTTGGTGGCCCAGGATGCTGGCTTTGTGGGGTCGCCCTGGTAGGAGGCTGTCCAGAGATCGCCGGACTTGGGGATCACCAAGACTTCGGGACGGGCGGAGTTTGGATTGAGCTTTCCGATGAAAATGCCTTTTGGGAAGCTTCCGCCTGGTTGGGGGAGGTTGATTTCGTGCCAGGCGGGCGAGCCGTCTCCGGGTTTGCGGAGGAGGATGATGAGGTGACGGGCGAGATCGCCTTTCTGTCCTCCGGCGATGGCGAGGTCTTCGAGGCCGTCTCCGTTGAGATCGCCGGTTTTGGCGAACATGGGTTCGGTATGTAGGTGGAGGATGTGCTTTTTCCAGAGGCTGGCGGCATTTTCAGAACCGGGGTTTTCGTACCAGAAAATGGCGCGCCCGCGATCCGGGACGATGAGGTCGGGGTCGCCATCGCGATCCAAGTCGGAGGGGATGCAGGCCATGGGCCAGAGGTTTTCGCCCAGGGTGAACTTTTTCCAGTTCGCGGCATCGTGTTTTCCCTCAACCGGTTGTTTGAACCACTCCTGGCCAGCGACGAGGAGGTCGTTGAGGCCGTCGGCATCGAGATCGATGACGACGGGGACGCGGCGCTCTTTGTCGGAAAAGTTCATTTTGATCCAGTTCCCCGGGTTGCGGGCTTTATCGGGTTGCGGGCTGAAATAGATCCAGCCGCCGTTGGCGATGTAGTCGGGGCGGCCGTCGTTATCGAGATCGCCGATGCCGGAGTCCTCGCATTTCCCGTGGTCGAACTGGATGAAATCCGCCCAGGGAGACCGGCATCCTTCCGCTCCGGGGTGGAAGTAGAGGCGGGAGTATTTTCCTTCCTCGTAGTTTACGAATAAGTCCGGGTGTCCGTTGCCATCCCAGTCGTGGACGTTGATCCCGTCCGGGCCATGATCCTGGGGATCGGGCCGGATGACATGGCAGCGCCAGCCGGAGGGCCCGGGCTTTCCGGAAAAATTTTGCCAGGCTGGTTCTGCGGCGTGGATGGAGGCTAGTCCCAAGAGAGTGAGGAGAAGGGATTTCATGAGAAGCGGCAAGTGCCGGGAGATCAGTGGAAGACTTGGGTTTTGCAGCAAGGAGGTGAAAAAAGAGAATGCAGAAAGCCGGGGTTGACTGGTGGCAGCGCTCCGTGCGCGGGATGTTTTTATCCGGTGGATGGAAGGGGGGCGAAAGAAATTCGCCCCTCCTGGGCAAAAAAATACCAGGGGCAAGCTACACCCGGTATTTTTGGAAACCGTTGGATATCAGGCGCGGCGGCACAGCAGGCTGCCGACGGTCACCAATCTTCGACTTTTCCGGCGTTGCGCTTCAAAAATTCGGATTTCAGCCAGGTTCCAAGCGACGAGGAGATTTTCCCCGGATGGGAAAACGCTCAGTTTCCTCTTCGGAAGCGCTGCACGCCATCCGCTATTCCACGTGCGATAGCATCGCGGAACCAAGCGGTTTTCATGCGGCTGCGTTCGTTGGAGTTGCTGACGAATCCGCCCTCGACGAGAACGGAGGGCATGTTGCAGTTCCGGATCACGTAGTAGCGGGCGTATTTGACACCGCGATCAACGACTTTCACCCGGCTCATCACACCACGGTGGACGTCCTGGGCTAGCTTGTGGCTCTGCTGGCTGTGGTAGAATGTTTCGATTCCGCTGACGCCCTGCTTCCACGTGTAGTTGTAGTGGATGCTCACGTAGATTGCGTTCTTGTATTTGTTCGCCGCCTGCATGCGTCCCGGCAGGGAAACGAAATAATCGCTGCGGCGGGTCATTACGGTGTTGTAACCCATTTTTTTCAGGTGGGACTCAAGCCGGACTGAAGTATCGAGCGCGAGATGCTTTTCATAAACCCGTCCCCACTGGCCTCCCTTGTCATGCCCGCCATGCCCGGCATCGATGATTACAGTCCGGAAATTGTATGCGCTGGCAACGGCCGTGAGCGCCAATCCGACGAAGAATGCAGAAAAAATGGTCTTCATGGTTCTTTTGGTTAGGGAGATTATTAAGGTTTATTGATTGAATTTGAAAAAATGTAAAGGATTTTTTGAAAATCCGTCCGGCGATTTGGCCCGTAGGATCATTCAAAGGAAATCGGGGGTCTGTCTGATGCCTTGCGGATCTTCTCCCTTTCTTTGGCAACAGCGGCAGGATCATAGGGGACGCTGTTGGCAACACGTACGGAGCCATCTCCATATGCCATGAGAACGGGATCTCCCTGGGCGGCTCTCTGGTGGATTTTCCTATCCACCAGTTTTCCATCCGCACTCACCTGGCAATGCACCCACATGGTGGGCGTGGCGAGAAACATCACATGCATACGCTGGTTCTTGTCGAGCGTTACCATGGGTTTGCGCAGCATGAGGGCGTCCCCGAGGAGGAATGTCTGCAGTTTCATCCCTGTGGCACCGTCGATCACTTGTGCGTAGAGCTGGGATTTCTGGCCTGTCGAAAATGTCAGGAGTCTGAACTCGCGGGTCTGGTTGCCATTGTCGTTTGAGACTCCGAGCTTTTGTTTCCAGTAAGTTCTTCCGGGATTGAGATTGAACAGCATACGGTTCGTCGTGCTGCCCTGGACTTGCTTGTCCGGATCCCGGACGACAGCGGAAACTGCGAAATTCCCCTGCTCTTGGAGCATGAAATAGTCCGTGAGATCCACGCGCTTCGCCAGGGATTGGCCGGTTTTGATTTTCATCGCGCCAAAGGCGTTCAGCTTGCGGGTGCTGACCGGATTCCCACGGGAATTGGTGACGATAAAAGCGAGCCAGGGAAGCTCCCGGCTCGAGGCCAGGGTCAGATCACGTCCGGAGTGGTTGGTAATGATGATTTCCGCGATCACCGGCTCGCCTGCGACGTAGGTCTTCTTGTTCATGCTGAGCGAGGTGGCGAGCTGCGCCTGGAGTGCGGCACAAGTGTACAATAACGCTGCGGCAGTGGTAAAAAGACGTGTCATCAGATCCACGACAATACCGGACATGCGCCGCCCGTCAACCTAACGGTATGGAATCGCCCTGATGGTGCGCTTTTACGCTTGGCGCAGGGAGGGGTTTTCTGGTTTTGTCATGCTATGGAACAGCCAACCACACCGCCACCAGCCACTCCGGCCGTAGCAACCACGCCAGCCAGTCCGGCGAAAAAAGGTCTCCCTCCGCTCGCCTGGGTGGGGATAGGCTGTGGGGGTCTCATACTCGTTGCGATCATTGTGATGGTCATTGGTGGAGTCTGGGCGGCGAACAAGGCGAAGGAGCTGGGCGTGGATTTCAACGAGAATCCGGAAAAAGCCGCAGCAGAGATGATCGTAAATCTAAATCCCGAACTCGAGAAAGTCTCTTCTGACGACGAAGCCGGTACAATTACTTTCAGGAATAAGGATGGCGGCGAGGTAACCCTCACCTACAAGGACATTCAGGAAGGTATGCACCACCCCCGCAGTTCTCCCGGATCCTCCCGCCGGCGAATGACCCGGGAGGGAAATATTTCTGAAATAATATGCTGCGGGTAACGCTCTAACTGGTGAACGCACGGAAAAATTCCGGTTCGATCCGCCACGGCGGATTTGGCGCGGAACGTGCGAATACAAATTCCGAATCTTAAAAAGACATACCCATGAAAATCGTTCACAAAACCAAATCCGGCGAAAGCCGCGAAGCCCTTCTCAAGGAATATTTCATCACAGCCTCCCTGATCGCCCTCCTCAAGCGTGTGGGCGAGGAGGCTGCAAAGGCAGCACCCGTAAGAGCCAAGACAGCAGCTCTCGCCCGCGTCCGCTACTAGGGCACCTACCATTTTCCCCGGATACAGGGTGAAGGGCGGGTGGGCGTGAGTCCCCGGATACCGCGGATTCATGTCGGCTCGATTTCCTATCCCCGTTCCCTTCCGCTTTGCGAATCGCACACGCGGAACACATTTTGCAACAAGCCGCCTTCTGGAATTTCTTTTCCGGGGGGCGGCTTTCGTATTAACTACTGACAATGAGTAATAAGAAACCCTGTCCGGATCGCCCGGAAGTCACTGCAGAGCACAACATCACCGAAGAAGAGATCCGCCAGCAGGAGATTTTCGAGCTGGAAGTGGAGGAAGGTTCCTGGCTCTCCGGCCCACGCTCCCGTTTCCATGACCTGATGTCCCTGCTGCGGGTGGGGCTGGATCTGATCCGGGCTTACCGTATCCTTCATTTCGTCGGGCCGTGCGTGACCATTTTCGGCTCCGCCCGGACGAAGCCCGGAACGAGATGGTATGAACTCGCCCGGGAGACGGGGGAGGCGTGCGCGGAACTTGGCTTCACGGTTCTGACCGGCGGCGGCCCCGGAATCATGCAGGCGGGGAACCAGGGGGCCTTCGAGGCGGGTGGAAAATCCATAGGTGTAAATATCATCCTGCCTTTCGAGCAGAACGTGAATCCCTATGTCCACCGCTCCGTTGACATGAGATACTTTTTCACGAGAAAAACCATGCTGGTGAAGTATTCCTACGCTTTCATCGTCATGCCGGGCGGAGCCGGGACGCTCGACGAACTGTTCGAGACCATGACCCTGATCCAGACCGGCAAGCTCAAGAACTTTCCCATCATCGTGATGGGCAAGGATTTCTACCAGCCGCTGATGGACTTTGTTTACAAAATGGCGGAGGAGGGAACGATCAGCCCGCAGGATCCGGATCTGATATTCTTCACCGACAGCGTGGAAGAGGCAAAGGCGCATCTTCAGCGCCACGCCGTCAGGCAGTTCGGCCTACGCCGGAAAAACATTCCCAAAGCGATTCCTGCCCTGGGGGAAGGATAAGGAAAGTCGCACTCCTCCCAGCGGACGCTGTACGACAACCACCTCAACCAACCGCAATTACCGCGAATATTTTTCATTTGGATGTTGACTGGATCTGCTGCCGCAATATCTTACAACTTCCATTTAGTCAGGGACTTACAGGTTCCAAAAAAAAATCAAATTTATGAAAACAAAAACCACATCCGTCCTCGGAGCGGTGATCGTCCTTGCCGCATCACCATGCTTCGCCGCACTCACTTCAATCACTTCCTACACGTTCGACAGCAGCCAGAACCTGACCAGTTTCACGGTGACTTCCGGTACCTACACGGGACTGAATTCCTCCACCTCCGCGAGCGGGGCATCAGATGGACTCAATGGCGGCACGGACGATAATACCGCTCCCGGCAACACGGTTGGTAGCAGCAGCGGAGGCGACTCGTTTTTCAACTTCTGGGCAAACGGCGCTAATGAGGTCGATGGTTTTGACGGAGCCCTAAGCCTCAACCTGAATGCCGGCCCCGGCAACGTCGGTGAAAGCGGCTCGAGTACGAACGGAGGTTTCGCGGAGTTCCAGTTTGGAACCAGTCTTGCGGGACAACCGGGAATCGGGAACGACATTTTCATCTTCGAGCTCAGTGGAAACGATGCAATTACCGTAGAGGCTATCGACGGGAGTGGTAATGTTATTGGAGATAAGCCGGTTTCCATTTTAACCGGCAACTGGGGAACGGGTTCGCTAAGCTACCAGTTTTACATCGACAATGACGCGACTCTCCGCAGCTCGACTCCCATCACTGGCGTTGCTTTCGACGTTGAGGACTTCTTCACAGGTGCTCCTTCACCGATTCAAGGAATCCGGTGGACTGGAAGCGACGGACTGGATCCGGTATCTGTCGGTTACACGATTGTCCCGGAGCCAGGGTCATCGCTGCTAGCCTGCATTGGAGCATTGGTAGCTTGCGGTTTGCGCCGCAGGATCTGATTTTACGACGAAAAAAGGCCAGGTTATGGGCTGACCGTGCGGATGAATTCACCACGGGTGGAGGACCTGAGGGCGAAGGGGATTTTTTCTTCCGAAACACCGGAGGATTTTGCCAGTTTAATCCACCGGGTTTTAAGCTCGGCAGTGAGCTTTTCGTCGAGTTTCACTTTGTGCGCTGGAGCAGCCTCGGAGTATTGCCCGATTATCTTCGCACCGCGTGTGTCGATGTCTTCTGATGCTGCCACGAGCCCGTGGTAGGCGCCTTGTGCGCCCCACCATTGCACCGCCTTGAAATCCGGATGGCCCGGTAGCACATCGCTGGTGTAGATCACTGCTGAGCCGTCGGAGAGGATGTAGGATTGGAGCTTGTTGATGGAGACATCCTGAACCGTCTTGTTTTCATCAATGGCGAGAGCCGCAGCGTGACCGGCTGCCTGGCCGAGAGACATCCAGATTGCTTCCAGGCGGAATGCACAGAACCCGACATGCGTTGATGATGCGGCTACGGGGACGAGTAGGTTTTGGACTTTCTCCGGGAGCAGGATGCCGTAGGGGAGCTGGTAGGGTGCGGCGCGGTTGTAGAATTCGCCGGTGTGCCTGCCGACCCAACGGGTTCCCTTTCGTCCGGTGCCGTGGCAATTGTTTCCGTAGTCTCCCATGGCGATGGAGTCGGGGAAAAACTTCGCGCGGACATCGCCCTCCGCCCGCTCGACGTCCGGCTGGCTGTAGATGTGGACGCCTTTCATTCGGCGCGCTTCCCGGACATAAAGCTCGCGCGGGATGTGGTCGGTATCCGCGAATTCATCTTTCGCAAGACCCCAGGTGTAGGCCTCGGAACGGAATTTTTCTGGCACCGCTTCGTCGTTTTGAAGGAAATACAGGAGGCCGATCTGATCCATCACATGGTAGGCGAAAATTTCCTTTCTGGTTTGCTCGTCGCCATCGGGCCATCCGAGGTTCTTCCCAGGCAAGGAGAGCCGGACAATGCCGTTGGAGACATCGTTGATATCGTATTTGCCATTCGGGAGCCGGGGGATCTGGGCTTTGAAGATGGATTTCACCGGCGGGTAGCCGAAGACCTTGTCGATTTTTCCATCCTTCAGGATGGGTAGGAGCCCCTCGAAGTGGCTGCGTTCGTAGCCTTCCGGTTTCGGTGCGGGAACCCTGTTTTCGGGGTCTCGGGTCATGGTAAGGCGGAAATTGTATGCCTGGAGTTGGTCGTCTGCTTTTTCTGGTGCAAGTGATTCGCCGAATTCCTCACGACCTTCCCGGCCGACCGCCCACGGCACCCCGGCTGCCGCCATGAGATCGCCTTCGTATGTTCCGTCGATAAAGATCTGCCCGCTCATTCTGATTTCCTTGCCCTCGGGGTTTCTGAGAGAGACCTCCCTTATCCGGTCGCCCTCCATCTTCACTTCACTTAGCAAGTGTTTCCGATGAACCGTGATTTCTTTGTGTTCCCCGACCATCTGCTTCAGGATGAGCAGGTTCACGCTTGGTTCTCCGGAGGTGCCTTTGAAGCTGGCTTTCACCTGCTCGGAATCCGCCCCGTAGGTATCCGCATAGTGCTTTTCCACTCGTTTCGAAAAATCCAGGAAAGTTCCGGTCAGGCTCTCGAAGGAATGGAAATCCGGGTGGCTCAGGCCGCCGGTGAGAAGCCCTCCGATTTCGCTTTCCGGGGTGACAAGCTCGACGGTTTTCCCGCCCTTCGCAGCGGAAAGTGCAGCGGCGATCCCTCCGGGCGTGGCTCCGTAGATGACGACATCTGGCTGGGCGGAGGTGACGGATAGAGAGGTCAGAGCGAATGCTAGTAATAGGAACTTCATGGTCGATTGGGAATGGATACGAAAAACCTCCGGGATTTCTCTCCGGAGGTTTTCAAAAAGACAAACGAATCGAGTCCGGGGGACTATTTCTTGCTGCGGCGGGAAAGGAACCCAATCATTCCCACGGCGATCAGGAGTGATGAGGACGGCTCAGGGACTGGGAGGACGTCGCCATTCACTTCCACATTATCGATGCGGAGAACCTTTCCACTGGTCTTACCTTCGCCAGTTGAGGTCGTGAAGTAGGGAACAAGCTGAAATTGTGTTTGAGAGGTGATTCCAGTCAGGCCGGTTAGAGGAATGTTGATAGCGGTAGTGCCGCCTCCAGCCGGGTCGGTGCCTGTGCCTCTTAGGGTCGAGCTGGCAAAGTTGTCATCAGAGCTGTAAAGCGCCCAGTTAGCTTCGTAGTTCGATCCGTTGTCCGCTAGAACCGTAGCGGTTAAGTTGGTGAAATTGATCAGATTGCCGGAAGTCGGGGTAATTCCGAATTGTCCGAAGTCGCCACCCGGGCCGGGATTCCCTGTCGCGACCTGGTTCGATGTAGCAGCCATCGTGTTGGTCGAACTGGAAATTATGACGCTTTCGTTTGTGGCCATTGTGGTCACCGTGACACCGGATGTTCCGGCGGTGTTCGCGTCGGATCCGCCTGCAAAGTTATATTGGGCAAGCAATGCGGCGCTTGTGATGGATTGTGATGCTGCGAAAGCAGCGATTAGTATCAGGTTTGTTTTCATAGATTTTCTGGAGTCGATGGGAGTTTTGGGCGAAACGGAAGGCGGTGCAAGGGGATTGGGGTTAGACCATCGTCTAATCGGGGGCTGTTTTCCGGGATCTTCGGACTATTCGGCACCGAGAGGGCCGTATTTTTCGCAGTTTACGACGATGTCGGTGTGGCCGTCGCACGCAGTCGATGTCCTCGAAACGGATGCTGTCCCTTTTTCGCCTTACCACTTGCCGCCGCCTGACACAATCACTCCAGTTTCACGATTCCGCGCTCAATGGCGAGGGCGACGGCGCGGGTGCGGTCGGGGACTTCGAGTTTGGAAAGGACGCTGCTCATGTGCGCCTTGATGGTGTATTCGGTGATGCCGAGCTCGGAGGCGATCTGTTTGTTCGCGTAGCCTTTCATGGCGAGGCGGAGTACTTGGATTTCGCGCGGACTGAGGAATTCCCGCGTCTTCCTGCGGGAGATGCTTTCGCTGACATCTTCCGTGAAATGTCTTCCTCCGGCGTGGATTTTCCCGATGGCCGTGATGAGTTCGTCGCGGGAAACGGATTTCGTGAGGTAGCCAGAAACGCCCGCCTCCAGCGCCTGGTGGATGGATTCCTCCCCTTCATCGATGGAGAGGAGGATGACCTTTGCCCCGGGGTCTTCCGAGATGATGAGGCGGGTTGCTTCCGAGCCGTGGATGTCCGGGAGGTTTCCGTCCATGATCACGATGTCAGGGCGGTGCTCCCGGAATTGTTCAACCGCTCCACTGCCGTTGGACGCCTCCGCAACGACCTCGATTCCCTTTTCCTGGGCGAGTGAATCTTTAAGTCCGATCCGGACGAAAAAATGGTCGTCCACGATGAGGACGCGGATGGCGGGTTCTGCTGTGCTCATTGTTTTTCGTGGAGTTTGGAAGTGGCGGTGCGGTCGGGGATGTCGAGCACGCTGATCCTCGTGCCGCTTTCCGGCTCACTGTGGATCTCGATGCGGGCGCGGATTTTCGCGGCGCGTTCCTTCATTCCGAGTATGCCGAAATGTACGGTGCTGGAGTCGTCGCTTTCCCCGGCGAAGGGGATTCCGTCGTTGGCAACGTGCATGGCGGCGGTTTCGCCGGTGTAGTCGAGCGTGAGGGTGATGACGGTTGCCTTGCCGTGTTTCAGTGCGTTGGTGGCGGCTTCCTGGGCGATGCGCATGAGGTGAAATTCCGTCTGTCGTGCGAGACGGCGGGGCTCGCCTTTCGTTTCCACGGTCACGGGTTGGTTTTCCCCGGTGTCGAAATTCCGGGCGATTTCCTCAAGAGCCGGCACGAGGCCGAGCAGCTCCAGGGTGTGGGAGCGGAGATCCCAAATGGAGTTTTTCGCCTCGGCGCGGGAGTGGTTGAGCATGGCTTTCACCTTGGCGAGCGAGCGGCGGAGCGGTGATGCGGTTGGGTTCGCGGCGAGGGTATCGATCTGCATGGTGATGCCGGTGAGGTGCTGCTCGAGGGTGTCGTGCAGTTCGCGGGCGATGCGGTTGCGCTCCTCCCAGACGACTTCGTGTTCGAGCTTCTGCTGGATGACGTTGGTCTGGTTCTCGACGGTGCGTTGCAGGAGGAGATTCCAGACTGTGATCGCAATGAGGATGAGTGCGAGCGAGCCGATGAGAGTCCAGATACGGACGGGCGTCCACCATGGGGGTTTTGCCAGTAAGGTGATGTCTGCGGGCGCGCGGAGGAGGATGCGGAAATTCAATTCCTCCCCTGCGCTTTCCAACAGGACGGGCGGCTCGTTGACGCAGATGCCGACGAGCTTCACGAGGCTGCCTTTTTCGGGAAATTCCGGAGAGCCGGGACTTCGCAGCTCGGAGCGGAAACGGATGCCGTCCGCCTCGCAGACAAGCACGCGCAGGCCTGGCGATTCCGTGAGGGCATCGACGAGGCGTGCCTCGATGGAGACGAGTTTCGCGTGCTGGCTTCCCGATCGGGCGGCTCCGGCTCCGATCTTGGCTGGAGTGACGGGATCGCTTCCGCCGGTGGATTGCACCACGGCATCGCGGAGGATGATTCGTCCCTCGACGGTGTCGGGGAGGCCGACGGCGGAAACGAACTTTCCGGCCGGGGAGATCCTGTTGGAAGGATTGCAGCCATGCCCCTGCGTTTTTCTGCTGGATGAAAAGCCCGCGCCCGCCGATGGAGTGGGTGACGGTGCCGGAGAGGCGGACTTTGGTGGTTTCACTGCGGGCGGGGTCGAAGCGCATCAGCATTTCCAACGGCGTGGCGGGTTTCGCGAAGATGGCATCGAGTTTTTCCGGAACGATTCGGAATTCGGAGAGCGAGGGGATGTGCAGGCGGAGTTCCGCTTGCTGGCGGCTGGAGGTTCCGCGTCCGCTCAGGACGCCACGGAGTACGGCGGAGGTGTTTTTCCATTTCCGGAAATCAGGGATCTGATCCGGCGCGACCATGGGAATGACGGCCTGGAAGAGACCGTGCGGGGTGCTCATTTCGATCTCGATATTCCGCGTTTCCGGGATGTATCCGGCGCTGCGGACGATGCCTTCCATTTCCACGAAGAGGTTGTGGAAGCGGTGTTCGTGCATCTGGCGGGAGGTGACGGAGATTGGTTCGGGAAGGCCGGGTGAGGAAATTTTCCGTGACCAGACCCCTGTCCAGTTGCGCGGGCTGGAGCTGATGATGGGCGCGAAACTTCCCGAGAGAGTGATTCCACGGATGGTGATGCGCTCGCCGGCTGCGACGTTGGTCTGGTGGTCGGACTTCGGGTTTCCAGCGAAGAAATAGATACCCGCGCCATCTTCCTGGAGGAAGGCGCTGCCTTTGGCGGGATCGATAAAGGTCACGATGCCGTCCACCTCGGCCTTGCGGTTCTGGTTCGGCCTGGTCGGAGGCCAGGCTCAGAACTTCGCGTATGGTCAGGTGCCTTCCCGCTCCCTCCTGCGCCGGGCAGGCCGTCAGACAGGCGAGGAAAAGGGCTGCGGTTCTGGTCCGGGGGGAGGTCATCGGAAAATTTTTTCCGGGGAATCCGGAGGATGATGGATGAAAGCGGAACCCCCGCCCGCCATCAAGTGGCAATCGGGTGTGATTCTTTTCGGTGGATGAGACCGCCGGAGGCTCTGGACTGCTGCGGTTCTTATCCGCAGCTCTCATCCCGGAGCTGCAATTTCCCAAGCATCCAGTTAACAACCGCACGTGCCGGTAGAAAGAAGCCAACCGTGAAAGCTGGGAATGAAGAATCCCAGCAGTCCAAAGCCTGCGGCGCTTGGAAAAACAACCGATAAGAATCACATCAAGTGGCAATCAGAGGCCGAGAGCGTCCGCCAGCTCCTTGTTGGGAACGCGGGCGGATGGTTTGTCGGGATTTTCCACGACGGCGAACGTTCCGGCGTAGTCCCAGACGGACCAGCCGAAGCCGTGTTTCTCAGCAGCCACGCGGACGGCTTCCGTCCACCTCACGATGCTCTCGAAGGGCGCGTGTTCCTGGGAGACGCCGAACTCGCCGAGGGTCATGTGGCGGTTGTGCTCTTTGCCCCAGGCAGCGAATTCTGCGAACTCTTTCTCGACCTGCCCGGGGCCGAGGGCGTTTTTGTTCACGAGATCGCTGAGGACTTTTTCCGATTTCTTTGCCTTCGCCGCGTTGCCGCCGGAGCGGTCAAGCCCGGCCATGGCGGCAGGGAGGTTTTCCTTTTCCAGAGGCCACGGGATATCGCGCAGCGGATGATACCAGTCCTTCATCCACAGCGCGCCCTGGTGGGTGAAGGGGGAAGGGGAATAGTAGTGGAATGCATGGATGACGTTGCGGTCGGGGTGCGGGACGTAGCCTTCAAAGTCTTCGTTGCGTTGGTAGCTGCCTGGGTTCGCGATGATGGTGTGGTCCGGCGCGGCTTTCCGAATGACGGTGATCAGCCTGTCTTGCACGTCCCACCAGCTCTGTCCGCCGAAGGAGGGTTCGTTGAGGATTTCCAGGAAAACGAGATCCGGATCGGTGGAGGAAAGGTGGGTGGCGAAGTCCGCCCAGAACTTTGCGAACAGGTTTTGCATGGTCGCGCTGCGGAGCTCTTTTTTGAAATCGCCCTTGGGGTGGATGTCGAGTTTCACGGCGAGGCCGCGCCCGGAGAACATCGCGATGGCCTTGTCGAGGACGGGCAGAAATTTCGGATCGAGCGAGCCGTCCGGTTCCATGAACTCGGCGACTTCGATGCCGAGCCGGACGTGGTCGAAGCCCATGGACTTGATGAGATCCGCGTCCTTTTCCGTGATCCAGCGGGCGAAGTGGTCGGTGTTGTATCCTCCTTTTTTGCCATCGGGCTTCGCGTTGTATGCCTGGGCGAACCAGTGGCTGAGGTTCACGCCCTTTTCCAGATTTGCGAGGCGCTCCGGGGAAACTTCCGGGCCGTATTCCCCGTCCGGGCGGTAATTTCCTTCCGGCACGGTGGCGGATTTCACTTCGGTGAAGGCGGCGGTGATGTTCGCCACATCGAGGGTTCCGGCTTTCGTTCCATAGAATCCGAGTCGAATCATCAGGCCGTCCACGCCGTCAGGGATGGTCTCGGTGAGGGATTTTTCCTCCCAGCCGGAGGAGCTGCCGGAGGGCGAGTCTATGCCGAGCCACTTCCCCGTGTCCTTGCCGTTTTTCGTAAAACGTGCGGTCAGCACCCCGCGCTCGTGGCGTTGTTTTCCCGGGACGATTCCCTCGTAGCGGTATTTCGCGGAAAGCTCGATCACGCCGTTTTTTCCGGAAAGGGGAATGATCTGCTGGATGAAATTGTCTTCGCCCGGTGATTCGATGGCGATGCGCGCGAAGGACTCCTCCCCGTCCTTCCCCACGGACACTCCGCCGTTGTCCGTCTGATGCCGCCATTCGGTCGGGACACCGTCCGCACCGGCGGTTTCAAAGGAACCGTTGGATGCGAGGTCGGTTGCGGCAACGACGGCTGTGGGGAACAGGGCCAGTAGTAATGCGGCGATTTTCTGGGAGATCTTCTCGGGAAATTTCATGGGGCGGCGGGAACCATCGCCGGGTTGCCCGCATTTTTCCAAACCGGATTCCTTATACTTCCGTTTAATTCCGTTTCCCGGGAGAGCGATCGTTTCTACCACTATCGTCTAAGGAGCCGGTTGTTGCCCGGGTGCCTGGATTCCTGAAATGATTGTCCTGTGAAAAAACTTCTCCTCATCTCCGTGGTCATCCACGCGATCCTCATCGCGGTGCTTGCTCCGGTTATCAAGACCCGCATGGAGTTCGATGAGAAAAAGGAGGCGCAGCGCACCGAGGAGGTGAAGGAACGCGAGGCACGGCGGAAGGAGCAGGACAGGCTCCGCCGCGAGAAGCAGAAGCTCGATGAAAAGACCGCGAAGATGCTGAAGCGCGAGGCGGAGCTGCGCAAGAAGGAGGAAATCAAACAGCAGGTGAAAGAGCTCCGGAAAAAGCGCGACGAGATGATGGAACGCCGCAACAAGGAGTTGGAAAAATTCCGCCAGCGTGAAGCGAAGGACATCCTTGCCCGCGAGAAAGCGGCGATGGCGAAAATCGCAAACAAGATCTCCGAGCACATGGCTATGGCAAAAGACCGCTCCACCTGGCGGGATGTTTGTGTCGGCTGCTATCCGAACTCGGGCGGCGGCATCATGGGCATGCTCGATGAGGTGAAAATTTCCAAGCGCATCTGGTCGGACGAAGAAATTTCAGCCGCAGGGCAGTCACCCGTTTCCGCAGATCACTACTGGAATTTCGAAGAAACGGCTGACGATCAGGTCTCCGGCCAGCCAGGCGAACTGAAGCGCAAAGCAAAGCTCGTGGATCGCGCGGACGGCGAGGGCAAGGCGCTGCTGGGCGATGCGAAGGCCGCCCACGCGGCACTCGGTCCCATCGATTTCGGCGACAGGTTCTCCATCGCCCTTTCGGTGAAACTTGATGCCCTCGACCGCAGCCAGTTGCTCTTCACCAACAAGCATTCCACCACTTCCCACCACGGGCTCAAGATCCTTGTGGAGGGGGCGGAGGATGCTGCCTACATCACTTTCCAAACCAGCGATGACAATAACAAGGACGCGAAAACCTCTTCTGTGCCAGGGAGTTTCGTTTTCGGAAAATGGTCGGACATCGTGGTGACTGCGGAAATGGAAGCGGGAGAGGCTGCAATTTTCATCGATGGGGTGAAGGCGGAACTTTCCTCGGGGGAGGTGGCGACGGAAGCCTACACGGAGAAAACCGACCTCAGTGAACTGAAGGAACTCAGCGACAAGGTCACCGAACAACTCGAGGAGGAAGGTGCCTCTCCAGCATCGACCGAAGAACTTTCCGAAGAACTGGAAAAGCTGGCGGAGAAAATTTCCGAAAAACTTTCAGAAGTGGAGGAGCTTCACGGGGTGAGGCACGAAATGGCCGAGGCAAAGGAAGACATCGCCGAAGCACAGGAAGCCCTTGCCAATCTCGAATCCAAAACCGACATGGCGGAAATGAACAACACCGATGCCGCGATGGCGGATCAGGTGCAACCGCCCACCCAGTCCAACGACGCCACCGCCCCTGCATCCGAGATGTACGGGGAAGCGGCGGCTCTGGAGAAACAGATCGCCGCCGCAAAGGCGGACATGGAGGCGGCCGGCGAGGCGGTTTCCCAGAACACCTCTTACAAAGAGGCGCGGGAAAAAGCCATGGACACCAGCCCGTCCCGCCCGGATCTCGAGGCGGCGCTCGGCGGCGAGGCTCCCGCGACCGTGGGCGAGCTCAATGAATTTCGCGAAAGCCTGAACCGTGCCGAGAGCGAAATGCAGGACATGAACGCCCGCGCCGACGCAGCCCTCGGCCGCAGCGAGCAACAGGCGCTTTCCGCATCATCTTTCGCGACCGGTTCCGCCATGGCCTCGGCCGCCGCGCTGACCGACAAGTTCGGCCAAGTGGTGGATATGACGGGCTTCGGGGGCGATGGCAAAGGGGACTCCAAGGAAATGCGTATGGACGATTCGGAGGAAGGTGCGGCGATGACCTATTCGACCAACCTCAAGGCGCTCCAGCTCGATGAAGGGAAAATCATCCAGGCCGCCATGCCCGGGCGCCGTTTCACCGAATCCAGCCTCCGCAAGGGATGGCTCTACCTGGACACCTGGTATGTCATCGGTCCCTGGGAAAACAACTCGGTCGTCGATTACTCCATCAAGCATCCGCCTGAGTTCGGCATCGACTTCGACGCGAAATATTACGACGGGAAATTCGCCGACCGCCCCGGCCACCCGTCCGAAGTCCTGAAGTGGGAGTTCTACCAGTCCGACCAGGTGCGCTGCCAGCCGCCCGCGGTTTACGGAGCCTCCACCTACTACGCCTATACCGATGTCTGGTTCGAGGAAGCCCGCGACATGCTCATCGCCGTCGCCTCCGACGACGCCTCCAGCGTCTGGCTCAACGGGAAGATCGTCTGGCAGGATGCTGGCCAGTCCTCCTGGCAGCTCGGAGAGGGTTACCGCAAAGTCAGGTTTAACCAAGGCTACAACAACGTCCTCGTCCGCATCGAGAACGGCCCGAAGCACTGCGTCTGGAGTGTCGTCCTCTGCCCCCCGGAAATGCTGGATAAGGAGTAGGGTCGCGAGACGGTAGCCTCTTCGCGCATTGAACATTTCCGTGAAATTGCGCCGCCGTGTCGGCGGGTCAGGCCTTCGGAAGGAAATAGCCTTTCTGCTTTTCGGAGATCGTCATGCCGAGTTTTTCCATGGCGGCGAGCATGTCTTCCCAGAGGGAGCGTTTGACCTTGTTCGAGCCGCCGCTCTGGAGGAGGTAGCTGGGGTGGTAGGTGACGCGGGCGGGGATGCCGGAAAGGTCGTGCCATCTGCCGCGCATGGAGCCGACCGCGCCTTCAAGCCCGAGGAGTCCTTCGGCGGCGGTTCCGCCGAGCGCGATAATGATTTTCGGCTGCACCACGGAAATTTCCGCCATGACCAGGGGAAGGCAGGCCGCCATTTCCTCGGGAGTGGGTTTGCGGTTGTTGGTGGTCTGCTTGGGCATGGCCGGGCGGAATTTCACGAGGTTGGAAATGTAAACGTCCTCGCGTTTCACGCCCATTGCCCTGAGGATGTCGTTGAGTTTCTGGCCTGCTGGGCCGACGAAAGGCTCGCCTTCCTTTTCCTCGTTGTAGCCCGGTGCCTCGCCGACGAGCATGATTTCCGCATCGGGGTTGCCGGTTGCGAAAACCATTTTCTCCCGGAGGCTGCCGAGTGAAACTGCCGGTGCCCATTGCGCAGCCTGTTGGCGGAGGCCTTCCAGCTTTGCTGCTTTGGAATCGCCGGAGATCACGGCTTCCGTAACGACCGGCGCGGCGGGGACTTCCGGAGCGACGAGTTCTTCGACTGGCGTGACCACCGGCTTCCGTGCGCGTATGTAAAGTTCGCGCAGTCCCACGCGCGCCTCTTCATCGAGATAGACGTGGCTGTTTCCACGTGCCTGTTCGGCTTTCAAAAAATCGATTACGGAATCCACTGGTCGGGTCACAAAACCTTTCTAGGGGGGGCGGACTCGCAAATCAACCCCATGTCCCGCAAATCCGGGATTTTTCGCACTTGCCGCCGTATCCCCGATTCCATAATCCTCGGGCATGTCGTTTTTTCCCGATATCCCGAAAATCCAGTTCGAAGGCCCAAAGTCCAAGAATCCGTTCGCATTCAAGCAATACAACCCGGACGAGATCGTTGCCGGAAAGTCCATGAAAGACCACACGCGCTTCGCTGCCGCTTACTGGCACGTGATGCGCAATGGTCTCTCCGATCCTTTTGGCGGCCCACGGCCCTGATGCCATGGGACGATCAATCGGACTCCGTCGATAATGCCCTCAAGCGTGCCGATGTGTTCTTCGAATTTCTCAACAAAATGGGGATCGACTATTATTGCTGGCACGACCGCGACATCGCGCCGGAGCTTGGCAACCTTTCCAAATCGAACGCCGCCCTTGATAAGGTCACCGACCACCTTCTCGATCTCCAGAAAGAGCACGGGAAGAAACTTCTCTGGGGCACGGCGTGTCTCTTCGCACATCCACGTTACTCGCAGGGTGCGGGCACATCCCCGAATGCGGATGTTTTCGCATATGGAGCTGCGCAGGTGAAAGCGGCGATGGACGGCACGCTGAAGCTCGGTGGCGAGGGCTACACCTTCTGGGGTGGCCGCGAGGGTTACTCCACGCTCCTCAATACCGACATGAAGCGCGAACTCGACAACCTCGCGAATCTCCTCCACCTCGCCGTGGACTACGCGAAAAAGATCGGTTTCAAAGGCCAGTTCTACATCGAGCCGAAGCCACGCGAGCCTTCCACCCACCAATACGATTCCGACTCCGCCGCGTGCCTGAATTTCCTCCG
The DNA here is from genome assembly GCA_963793435.1 of uncultured Verrucomicrobiae bacterium. Classification (GTDB taxonomy): domain Bacteria; phylum Verrucomicrobiota; class Verrucomicrobiia; order Verrucomicrobiales; family Akkermansiaceae; genus Luteolibacter. The sequence continues at coordinate 579,515 of CAWCAA010000002.1, forward strand.
CCAGTATGATCTCATGGGTCATTTCAAACTGAACCTGGAAACCAACCACGCGACCCTCGCCGGGCACACGATGCTTCATGAAATGACCGTCGCCATCGATGCGAACGCGCTCGGCTCCGTGGATGCGAACCAAGGCGACGAGTTGATCGGCTGGGATACCGACCAGTTCCCGACCGACATTTATCTCTGCACCGAAATCATGTTGAAAATCCTGGAAATGGGTGGTCTCACCACAGGCGGCCTGAACTTCGATGCGAAACGCCGCCGCGAATCCCATGATCCGTCTGATCTCTTCCACGCCCACATCGGTGGCATGGACGCCTTCGCACGCGGTCTGAAAATCGCAGCAGCCATCCGTGAGGACGGGCGCCTCCAGGAGTTCGTGGACAACCGCTACAGCAGTTGGACTTCCGGCATAGGCGCGAAGATCTCCGGCAAGCAGGTCTCTCTGGAAGAGGTTAGCAAATACGCTCTTGAGAATGGCGAGCCGACTCTTGATTCCGGTCGCCAGGAAATGCTGGAGAACCTGGTGAACGAGTTTATCTGAGAAAATCTTTGCCGAGCACGGGCCGCGGGGAGTCGGCAGACCCAAGCTTTCCAACTGGGAGTGGATCATGGCCAGGCTTTACCATGAGTTCGCCAGGATAGGGTCATTATCCGCAAGCGTGAAGGAAATCACCCGCGTCACCATTTCCGACAGCGCCCCTGGCTAGCGTGCCGCGTCCATCGGCTGGGAGCTGTTCGGCCGCATCCTGCCCCAGGTGCTCCGCCCGCTCGCAGACATCACCCGCCATCCCGAGGCTTTCCAAAGCGGCTACCGCTTCAACGTGCGCAACACCCCGGCTGTTACCGGGCGGGCGCGCAAGACCCGCTGTTCGAAGGGCGGCGGCGTGTCGGCCTCCGCCCACATGGTCGGCGTGGCGCTTGAGGAGACCGGGCTCCACCAGCCGCTCGGCGCGGCCTTCGGATGGCAGGGCGAGGGCGAGCTGACCCTCGCGAGGAAAATCCTGTCCAAGTGCGGCCTGCCAAATTGTTCGCTGGTGCTTGCCGACCGCCTTTTCCGCATGCCGCTGTTGCTTTGGGAAATGATGCCAATGCTGGAACACTCCATGGGAGCCCTGCTTTTCCGCGTCCGCTCGAACCTCAAGGCCAAACGCGTGGAGCAACTTTGCGACGGCTCGTAGCTGGTGGACATCAGGGTCAGCCAGCCCGGAACCCGCAGGAAACCCGGCACGTTGAGGGTGCGCGAGATCCGCGCCGGTGCGAGGTGCTGCGCATCAGCTTCACGAAGGTGTATCAGAAAAGCTCGGCGCTCTTCGAGCTTCTGGCCGTCGGAGGCGACCTGATCCCGCCCGAGGCGCTGGCAGTGCTGGTCGAACGGGTGCTCGACGACCTGAAGACAAGCGCCCTGACAATGAAACGCAAGCCGAGGAGCAGTCCCTGCACCCTCCGCCAGCCGGTGCGCGACTGGCCGAAAACCAAGACACCCGGCTCGAAACCGCTGGTCAAAACCATCTCCATTACCAATCCTTAACGGCATTGGCCTTTAAGCGGCGTTCCATTCCCAAAATCCAAGTCTTCCACTTCACTGATCACCCGGCACCAGCCACTTCTTCACACAATGAAACTCTTCCTTTCCCTCCTCCTCACTCTCCATTCCTTCGCCCTCGAATCCCGCCCCACCGAGTTCGACAAATTCTTCCACAAGGGCGATACCGTCGCCTTCCTCGGGGACAGCATCACCCACGGCAGCGATTACCATGCCCTCGTCCAGACCTTTTTCTCCACCCGCTACCCGGAACTGGATCTGTGGACGGAAAACGTCGGCCGCTCCGGCGATACCTCATGGGGCGCATTCAAAGAACGTCTCGATGGCGATCTCTACACCTTCGCTCCGGATTCCGTCATCCTCCACTTCGGCATGAACGATGTCGGGCGAGACACTTTTAAAAACCTGATCAACCCGCCATCCGACGAAAGCCGTGCCAAACGCCGCGGCCAGTACCGCGATGCGATGACCAGGCTGGTCGGTACCCTCATGGAGAAAGACCTCCGTGTCGCCATCATGTCCCCCACCTTGTTCGACGACGGTCTGAAGAAATGGGACAGCCAGCACCAAAGCCCCCACCTCAATGCGGAACTCGGCAAGTTTGGCGAGATCGGTTTCGAATTAGCCAAGGAGAAGAACCTCCCTTTCATCGATGTCCATACCGATCTCACCCGCATCACCGAAGAAAAGCAGGCGAAGGACGAGACCTTTACGTTCACCGCAGACCGCGTGCACCCGCAAAAGGGCGGCTACCCCATCATGGCATGGCAAATCCTCAAAACCTTCGGCGCGGATCCCATCGTCTATGACATCGCGGTCTCCGCAGAGGGCACCGTAAAAAATGCGGAACATGCGAAAATCACGGATCTGAAAAAGGATGGAGACTCGCTCACCTGGACTTCGGAGGAATCCCGCCTGCCCTTTCCCGTGAAGGAAAAAGGCGACGACAAAGCCTTCGCCCTCGTTCCGTTTGAAAAAGATCTGAACCGCATGATACTCAAAATCTCCGATCTGCCGGAGGGAAGCCATTCCCTGGCTATCGACGGCAAGGAAATCGGCACCTATTCCGCAAAGGAACTTTCCGAAGGGATCAACCTCGCCACCAACCGCAGCACCCCTCAATACGGCGGGGCGATGAAACTCCGTGACGGCCTCATCTCCGAAAAACTCGAACTCCAGGGGATCCTCCGCAACCTCAATTCCTACCGCCTCAACCTTCTCGCCGATGCGAAAACCTATCCCGAACTGCTCAAAGTCGATTGGGACGATCCCGACGCGGAAGCCGTCATCGCCATACGCGAAAAGCAAGTCGCCGCGAAGAAAGCCAAGGGCCAGAACACCGGTAGCTACTTCGGCCACATCACCAGTCAGGGACGGAAATATCTTGGAAAGACGAAGGAAATGAAATCCCGTCTTGCCGAAATCCGCAAGGAGCTTGAAGCCCTCCCGGCCTCCCGAACCCACACTTACCGAGTAGAACCGCGCTAAGAACCTGTCTGGTATCCGAATTTGTGAAACGCAACGCCGGAAAGAGTCGAAGACCGGTGACTGTCGGCAGCCTGCTGCCGCTTTCCGTCACGCAGCCCGCTGCTACGGGGCAAACTCGGGAAAGATTTTCGCGCCGTAGGTGACACGCCGCCTAAAGTCAGCGCTCCGTGCCAATGCCGTCGGCTCGCAGCAGGCTGCATTGCCAAAGCGGCAGCAGGCTTCCGGCATACACCGGTGCCTGCGGCACGGCATTTTAAACAGGTTCTGAGGAGAAGGGACATCCCTGACCTTTCAAAATCCACAGGATACGGCGAACCCGTAATGCCGGAAGAACAAAAACCGCCGCATCCCGTAGGAGTGCGGCGGTTTTGAAAGTTTTTCTGAAGGAAAGGGAAGGGGATTAGTTCACCGCTACTGCAGAGGAACCGGTCTCGCCGGTGCGGATGCGGATGGCTTCTTCGACGTTGGAGAGGAAGACCTTGCCGTCCCCGATCTTGCCGGTGTTGGCGCTTTTGACAATTGCCTGGGCTACGCCTTCAGCTTGCTCGTCATCAACAACGATTTCGATTTTCACTTTTGGGAGGAAATCTACGGTGTATTCGGAGCCGCGATAGATCTCGGTGTGGCCTTTCTGACGTCCGAAACCTTTTACTTCGGTGACGGTCATCCCTTGGACACCGACCTCTGCGAGGGCTTCTTTTACTTCTTCAAGCTTGAATGGTTTAATGATAGCTTCGATTTTTTTCATGTTTGCAGCGGATTGGTAGGTATCGGAGAGCAAGCGGTGTGCCAACTTTGACGTTGGTATCTGATTCCGTCTTGGTTCTGATTTAAGCAGATCGGCCTGGTGTTGCCAGTGGAAATCCCGGTTTCAGGAAAATTTTTTCTATGGATGGAGTTGCGAAAGTTTGAAAACTGCGGCAGTTTCCCCGCGTAATAAACGCACACCAACTATGAAAAAGATCGCACTAACCATCCTTACCGCAGCCCTCTGCCAGTTCGCCTCCGCCGAGGATGCGAAAATCGAAATCACCGGCAACGACCAGATGCAGTTCAGCACGAAGGCATTTGAAGTGACAGAAGGGCAGAAGGTTGTCCTTTCCTTCAAACACATCGGCCAGCTTCCAGCAGTAGCCATGGGCCACAACGTCGTCATCCTCAAGACCGGCACCGCCGTTCCCGCATTTTCCGCGAAATGCGCGCCTGCCAAGGATACCGAATACATCCCACAGGATGCCGAGTCCAAGGAGCAGGTCGTCGCCCACACGAAGCTCCTCGGTGGCGGCGAGTCCGATGAAATCACCTTCACCGCTCCGGCAGCAGGCGACTATCCGTTCATCTGCTCTTTCCCGGGTCACTTCGCCATCATGCAAGGCGTGATGACCGTGAAACCAAAATAAGCGGTATCAAATCCTTCCAGAACCGCCCCGCCTGATTAGGCCGGGCGGTTTTTTCGTTTGGAACCTTTTGTTGAAAAGCCGATTTTATGAAGCGGGATGCCGAGAAAGTCGAAGACCGGTGACTGCCGGAAGCCTGCTGCCGCCTTCCGTCACGCAGTCCGCAGTGCCTGCGGCACGGGCTTGGGTAAGACTTCAAACAGGTTCTTACGGAAAAAGTCCGCGCGAGGTCTTGGCTCCGGCGACGGTGGAGATCGCGATCGCCTGGGAGGCCATGCGGTGCGGAATCCTGTTGCGTTTCGCGTAAGCAGTCACCTGCTCGAAGGCGGTCTGGAGTTTGGTTTCCAATTTGGAAATGACCTCACGCTCCGTCCATTGGAAGCGCTGGAGGTTCTGCACCCATTCGAAATAGGATACGGTGACTCCGCCCGCGTTGCAGAGGATGTCCGGGATTACGAAAATATCATCGCGTTTCTCGATAATGCGGTCGGCTTCCGGGGTAGTCGGCCCGTTCGCACCTTCCGCGAGAACCTTGCACTTCAGCCCGGCGGCATTTTCCCCGGTGATCACGTGACCCACGGCACAGGGGGCAAGGATATCGCACCCACGCAGGATCATTGCGGCCGGATCGATTTTTTCCGCCCCGGGAAAGCCCTCGAGCACCTGGTGTTTCGCGGTGTATTCCCGGAGTTTCAAAACATCTATTCCCTCCGGATTCCAGACCGCCCCGCTCACATCGGAGATGCCAATGATTTTCACACCGTAGGAAGAGAGTGTTTCCGCAGCATGGATGCCTACGTTTCCGCAGCCCTGGATGATGGCTGTTGCCTGATCCGTCTTTATACCAATTTTCCCCAGTGCGACGGATGCCAGGAAGGCGACCCCGTGGCCGGTGGCACGGGTGCGCCCTTCGGAACCCTGGAGCGTGAGGGGCTTTCCAGTGACGATGGATGGAACGAGGTGGCCGGAGTGGGTGGAATAGGTATCGGTGATCCAGGCCATTGTCTGCTCGTTGGTGCCCATGTCCGGTGCCATCACGTCGGTCTCGGGCCGATGAACGGGATCATTTCCATGGTGAAACGCCGCGTCATACGCTCCAACTCACCCTGGGACATTTCCATGGGCTTGCAGCAAATCCCTCCTTTCCCTCCGCCGAAGGGGAGGTTGAGCAGGGCGCATTTCCAATTCATCCACATCGCCAGCGCAGCCACCTCGCCGACATCCACCTCATGGTGGTAACGGAGCCCGCCCTTCACCGGACCACGGGTGAGGTGGTGTTGGACGCGGTGGCCGAAGAATACCTCGGTGCTGCCGTCGTCCCTTTTAATCGGAACCGTTACCGTGATGATACGCTTCGGCCACTTGCAGCGCTCGCGGATCTCGGGGTTGAGTTTCAGGAAATCAGCCACCCGGTCGAACTGCTCGACCGCCATTGAAAAAACAGGATTGGAAAGAAGCTCTTCGCGCATATCCGAGATGTTGAACCGGATTGGCGCGGCGTCCAGCCATCAGGGTTCACCTGGCGGAAATAACCACCGCGTGTTCGTCGTAACGCGCCTTCGTATTCGCCTGGCTGTGGATGTAATCGAGAACGGCTTTCACCGGGATGTTCTTCAACTGCATGGAGATGCGGGTATCGGCGAGCTTCCCTTTCGGATCCTCGATGATGAAGTTCGGGGCGATTTCCCCATCGGTGGCCTTGTCCATCCCGAGGGAGAGAAGCTGGATGGCCTCGCTGACGGTGGCGTCCTCAATCTGGAAAACCGGGATCACGACCGCGCCTATTTTTGCTTCGGTGGCATCCGCCTTGATGGAGGACGCATTGATTTTCACCTGGCCGGCGCGGTAGCGGGCCTTGGCGTGCTCCGGATGTAGTTTGAGGGCGGCGTTAAAAGCGGCGAGCGCTTGATCCGGCTTTCCCGCCTTTTCCGCCGCGAGTCCTTTCTGATAATAGGCTTCCGCCTGTTGGCCTGCCGATTGTGCGAGAAGCGGAAGACTGGCGAATGACAATACGGTAAGTGCAATCAGGGTTTTCATAGTCTCCGAGACTAGCATCCGGAAACCGGGAATGCCAATGGAAATATGGAAGCGTGCGTTCTGCCGCTGACGAAGAATTGAGAACGGTTCGCCAGTCCTCCGCTATACTGCCGCGCATCAGGATTTGTGAATTCGACGTGCCAGTCTTCAAGGCCAACGGCCTGTCCCATCCCAGCCTGGGGCGAAGTGCAACGAAAGCCCTAGGAATAGAGCGAAAAGAAATGGAGAGGGCTGAAAGTCCGTTCCATCCGCCGGGGCGAATCACACATGATAGAACGGACTTTCAGCCCTCATGATTCTTATGATGTTTGAACCCAGGGCGTCGTTTCACTTTGCCCTGGGCTGGGATAGCGATGCACCTTTGGTGCGAAAGAACTGGAGCCAAACGATCTTCTCTTTTCACAAAACGTGATGCTTACGAGTATAGCGGCTGGAAGCACGCTTGCTCCATATTCCCTGATCCCCTCCTTAGCTGAAGAGGGCTTTGATTGGTTTTCCGTGCTCCGGGGCAGTGTCTTTTCCACCTATGCTGAAGAGCTGGCCTCCGGGGGCGGTTTCCATTTTTGAGTAATCCACACCTACGGCGTGGGCGATAGTGGCGTTGAAGTCCTGGACGGTGACAGGGTTTTCCGAGACGCCGCGTCCGTCGATTTCAGTTTTTCCATAGACCGCGCCGCCGTTTACCCCGCCGCCCATGAGCAGACTGGTGAAGCCGAAGGGGTTGTGGTTGCGGCCACCGTATTGGTCGATGTTCGGGGAGCGGCCGAACTCGCTGGTAAGGACTACGAGGGTGCGCTCCAGCATGCCTTTTGCAGAGAGGTCGGTAAGCAGGGCTGAGAGACCTTCGTCGAGGGTGCCGCAGTTGCTGGCTACTCCCGCGTGGTTGTCCGTGTGGGTGTCCCATCCGCCGAGATCCACCTCGACATAGCGGACGCCGCGCTCGACCAGGCGGCGGGCGAGCAGGCAGCCTTTGCCGAAGCCACTCTTGCCGTAGAGCTCATGCATTTCCTTCGGTTCTTTCGAGATATCGAATCCTTCCAGATCCTTGCTGGCCATAAGGCGCACGGCCTCGGTGTAGAGATCCGAGTAGGCGGCCACTTCACCGGCTCCGGTGTGGCGGGCGCGGAATTTGGAATCGAATTTCGAGACGAGATCCAGGCTTTCCTTGAAGCTTTCCGTGTCCATCCCGGCGCGAAGAGCGCTGTTCTGGAGACCGGCGTCCGCGCTGGAGATGGGAAGTGGGCCGAAGCTGGCGGAGAAGAAACCGCTGGAAGGATGCCCCCCGAGATCGCCCACGCGGATGTAGGGCGGCATGGCCTCGTTGATGCGAGGGGCTAGTTTCGTGATCCACGATCCGATGCCGGGGTGGGCGATGGCGCGGCTGCCCATGTCGTAGCCGGTGCGGACATGGTATGTCCCCTGGCCATGGTTGCCCTGGGTGTGGGTCATGCTGCGGATCTGGGCGATCTTGTCCATCTGCGCGGCGAGACCGGGCAGCTTGCTGGTCACATGGGTGCCGGGAATTTTTGTTTTGATGCTCTCGAGCGGCCCCTGGATTTCCGGATTGTCCGGACGGAGGTCGAAGGTATCGAGATGGCTCATTCCGCCGTCCATGAAAAGGTAGATCACGCTGTCCGCAGTGGGATTGCCGGCGATGGGCACACCGTTTTCCGCAGCGCGGGCGAGACGGGAACCAACCGTGCAGCCCAGCAGACCCTTTGCGATGCGGTTGACGAAGATACGGCGGGAGATGTCGGATGGGAAGTTCATGATGAGAGAATGTGTGTGTTTGGTAGTTTCTTTGCGGCTTTCTCGAAGGTGACGAGAGTGTGGCCGGTGCTGTGGCTTTCACCATGGATCAGGCGATCCACGAAGCCGGGTTTTGCTGATGAGAGGTTGGCGATGCAGAGGGTTTCGAGTGCGTGGGGGGTGACAGAAATGCCCGGGGTTTCTGCGAAGGCTTTGAGAGCTAGGAGTGCGTCGGGCTTTGAAAAGTCGTAGAAGTTCTGGATCGCGAAATAAGCCTCAGACAAAACGAGGTCAGAAACCTCTGCAGTGCCGTTCGTTTCCGTAAGCGAACTGAGATATTTGTCAGCAGCCCGATATTGAGCAATGGGCGATCCCGCGAGAAACCGCATAACAACGGAGGTATCGAAACGGACGGTTTCCCCGCTCACCATGACTCCTCCTGCACTTTGAGTTTCTCACCAGCCTCTTTGCCCCAACCGATGGCGATGGCTTCCTTGATCTCATCCCAATCGTGGCTCATGCCCGATTTAATGTATTTTTGGCTGATCTTGAGCCAAGGGTATTTCGCATAGTCCTCCTCAGTCAGCCTATCCTCCGGAATCTGCGAACTGCTTTTATCCGTTTCCACACCTTTCTCCAGTATCTCGGTGGCGATGGAAGAAGCCGAACGTCCTTCGCGGGCACTCTTCGCCTCAAGGTTGCGGTAGAGATCATCCGGAATATCGAAGGTGGCTTTCATGGTTTTTATATTACCGCGAATCGGAAGTGAAGTCAAAGCGCCCCGGCTCAGGGTTGCAGGACGAATTCGGTGGTGTTCATCAGAATCCAGAGAAGGTGGAAATAGCTGCCCATGGTGGCATCGCCGGTGACTTCTTTCGCGAGGGCGAGTTCGTCCGTGTCCGGGTAGCGGGCGAGGGCGGCGAGATATACTTTGCCTATGGTCTGCACGTGGTCGTCGGTCTCGGACAGGGCGGCGTAGGCGGCGGAGTCCTCGCTGGCGATGCGGCTATGAAGATCCCCGTTCAGAAGCATCAGTGCCTGGGGGATGGTGGCGGTGTCCCACTGATCCTCGATCTGGACGCGCTGACCCTGGCCGAAGATCTGGAGGAAATGTCCGTCCGGGGCGGGGGATGGCAGCTCGGAGGCGCGGACGAGGTAGTCCGGATCATAGCCTTCGCGGCTGGTTTTCGCTTCCATGCGGATCTCGTCCCCGAAACCGCCGATGATTCCCACATTGTTCTCCAGTTCGTAGTCGAGCCGTTTCTCGACCAGTTCCCAGTATTCGTCTGCGGTTTTGACGCTGCGTGCCTGGAGGTAGAAATCGAAGTTCGGTGCGGGAGCGGGGCCGGGATCCACGTTTTTGTCGATCAGGGTCAGCAAGCTGTCCCAGATCTGCTCTGCGGAAAGGCGGCGGAGGACGGGCCCTGGAAGGCGAAATCCTTGGAGGTGTTTTCCGCAGGGACTGATTCCGATTGGTAAGTCCGGGTGTTCATAAGGATGGCCTGGAATTTTTTCAGATCGTAATCACAGGCAAGCATCAGTTCGGCGATGTGCTCTGCCAGCTCGGGGAACTCGGATTTTTCCGGGGAAATGATCGCCGTCGGGCTTCCCAGCACGGGCGCTCCCATTACTTTGAGCCACATGCGGTTGGCGATGGTGTGGGTAAATTTCAGGTTCTGCGGATCGGTGACCCATTCCGCGAAGACAAACATGGGTTTGTCTCCCTTTTTGATTTCCGGGGCGATCCCGAACATAGGCTCCGGCTCCAGGCGGTCGCCGTGTTTCACATCTTCGTAGCGGTAGGTATCCGGGACTTTCGAGCGCCCGTTATTGTCCTCAGCAGTGATCTGCTTGCGGAACTCGTAGGTGCTGCGGAATCCGAGGCTGAGAACCTGGTTCACCCTCTCGCGCCGCCCTATACGGTTTTCTTTGACGTATTTCTGACGTTCGTTGAGGGACTTTTTGTATTCGCTCAAACCGAGATGCTCGAACATGCCCCGGCCTTCTCCAAAGGGATGCGAAGCCTCGTAGAAGCCGTTCATCTTGAAGTAGGAGAGCTGGCTCATCGGCTCGGTCGGATGGTCGTGGCACTGGGCGCAGCCGATGTCGGTGCCAAGGAAAACGTTGGTCATAGCCTCGTAGCCGGCGAGTCGGTTCTTCGCATCGCGCTGGTAAAAGCCGATGGCGGGATTGTCCCACATGCGGCCCTCGGATTTCAACATCTCGCGTGTCCAGTCATCATAGTGGATGTTTTCCGCGATGGATTTTTTAAGGTAATGGAACCATGAGTCCTGCTCGTTGCCACCTTGCTTTGAGTTTCCCCGGAAGACTTTCACCCAGTAGTTGAAATGGCGGGACACATAGGCGTCGGAATCGGAGAGATATTCCACCAGGATGGCGCGCTTGTTCGGGTTGTCGGTTTTAAGGAACTGTTCCGCTTCCTGAACGGTAGGATTGCGGCCTGCCAGTTCCAGGTAAACGCGGCGCAGGAAAGTCGCGTCGTTCACTTCCGGATTGCGTTTGAGTCCGCGTTTTTCGAGGGCTTTTTCCACCACGGCATCCAGCTCGGCGGCTGCGGCTTTGATCTCCCTGGCGAGTTTCTTTTTACCCAGCCCGGAAACCATTTTCTTCTCAGGATGTTCATATTTGGTGAAAGCGCCGATGGAGGCACCCTCTTTGATCCAGGTTTCCAGCAGGGCGATCTGCTCCTTGTCGAGCGGCGTCCCCTTGTCCTGGGGAGGCATGGCGTCGGGATCACCCGGAGGCATCTTCACCAGATCCAGCACCCAGTCCCACTCGGTAACTTCAGCAACATTGGCAAGATCTTCAGCGGTATCGAAAGCGACCTTGCCCTTGGGCTTTTTGATCTCGGCACTGTGGCACTCGAAGCATTTCTGCTCCAGGATTGGAAGGATCTGCTTCTGGAAATCGATTGCAGCCGGTGCGCAGGCGATGCCGAGAGTTGTGAGGATTGTTATGAAACGTAAAGTCATACGGGGCTTTTCTGATACGGGGTAACTGCGCTGAACATACACCATTTTTTTCGATTGCGCATTGTCCGATCGGACAATAGGGAAAATGGAATTTCGCCTTGACGGTGGATGCGAGGGGGGGGAGCGTGGGTAGCTATGAAATCCAATTATCTCATCCTCCCGCTGACCACGCTCGCACTAGCCTTTCCGGCTCACGCTGCGGTAATCGCGCAATCCTTCGACTTTGGCAGCGATGCTGGCAAAAATGGATTTGGTGGATTCAGCGCAACACCAGCCTCAGCGTGGGCCACCCAACCGGACAGCCTCCGATACACCCGGAACAATGATACCGGAACGGGCAACCAAAACGCCTTCGCGTTGCGGCAGTTCACATCGTTGGGAGGCGAAAATTTCACCATCACCACTGAGGCGACATTGACAGCCCAGGGAGCTTCGACAGCAGGGAATGCCGATCGTTTCGGACTTGCACTGTTCTCTCCACTTGCCCCGGGAACGACCGATGGCATAAATTTAATTCTGCGGAATATCGGTCGCCCCAGAACCGGTAATCCGCAAACCGACGGACCCCTCATAGGAATCTATAATGGGGTCAACGGCTCCTCGTCAACATCCGAACAGTGGCTCGGATCGGTCGCACCTGGCACGCGCTACACTTTCACTTCCGATGTGGTTTATTCGGGAGCGAACTTTGATGTGACCTTCACCCTCTCCGACGGCACCGTCTCTCAGAACATCACGTCCACATTCGCAGCGGCGAGCTTTACGAACGATAACTTCGGTTTGGGTTCCCGCACGACTTCCGGACTGGTTGTGGATTACGACACTTTCTCTGTTAGCGCCATTCCGGAGCCAACCTCGGCCTTATTACTTCTCGGAGGACTCGGAGCTTTCGCACTGCGCCGCCGCCGCTAGAAGAAAGCGTCTGAAAAGATTCAAAGCCCCTCTCCCGTTTTCCGGGGGCGGGGTCTTTTTTCTGCTCCAAATCGTTCAGAAAACCATTCCCTTCAACACGGAGTGTGGAAGTCCGCATTCTCCACCGAAAAGTTTGCGCGGAGGTCGGAATGATGGAACGCGGACTTTAGTCCGCAGCCACGGAGCGCTGCCTTAAGGCGGCGTGTGAAAGGGATGCCGGGAGGCGAACAAGAAGGAGCGTGCGTCCCGCCGCTAGCGAAGAGTTGGAAACGGTGCCCCGGTCGTACGTTGAGCGGCTGGAAGAGCTGTTCCACTTATTCCCGCACTTCCAACGCGGCGATGAGTTGGGCGGCGAGGCCCATGCCTACGGGGAAGATAGTGCGGCGGTTGCCCATGGCGGCGTTGCCGCGGTTGCTGGGGGTGCCCATGGTAAGGAGGCCGTCCGGGGTGAGGTGTTGCTCAAGGCCGGCGAGGGTTTTGCGGGCGGCGGTCTCGGCCTTTTCCGGGAGGATGCCGTGCTTCGCGCCAAGGGCCAGGGCGGCGGCGATTCCTGCCGATCCCGAGGTATCGATCTTCTGATCGGGATCATCAAAGAAGTTTCTCCACAGGCCGTCCGGAAGCTGGTGGCTGATGACGAAGTCCATGACGGTTTCCGCCTCCGCGCGGAGGTCGGCGGTGTCCATTCCCTCGGGTGCCTCCGCAATAGTCCTGATGAGACCCAGGTAATACCAGGTGATCCCGCGCGCCCAGTTTTTCATTTTCCAATTTCCGTTCACATTGCGGAGGTAGATGTTTCCGTCCGGATCTTTAAGGAGTTTCACGCGGAGGCGGATTTGTTCGAGGGCTTCTTCGGCGAGTTGTTTGTCTCCCCGTTGGTTGGCGATGCGCATCATCGGGAAGGCGATGGTGTATGAGCCTTCCGCGCTGCACGTGGTGGCATCCATGACAAGACCTTTTCCAAAGGGGCCTTTGGCGCGGTGCCGGTTCCAGAAATCGAGCGCAATGTCCACGGAGGGATGATCCGGTCTGGTCTGTGTGATGGCGGCGACCGGCAGGGTGCCCTCGATGGTGTGGAAGCGATTTTTGATCGGCCGGGAACGGGTGTCCTCGTAGTTCAGGTCTTTCGCGGTGAGAAAGAGGTCGAGGCGGTTTTCCAAGGCGGTGTCGTAGCCTTTCTGTGGAAACGCCTCGGCGAGATCCTGTGTGCCGACGAGCGTGCAGCCTTCCATCCAGCCGAAGGGTTGGATGGTTTCAAGTCCCGCCATGCGTTTCATGAATTCGTCCCAGCGGTCTGTATCGCTGGCGGCTAGGATGTGTGGGCGGAGGATGACGGGGGTCTTTTGAGAGGTTGGTGAGAAGAGGAAGAAGGGGGCGGTGCCTTCCGTGCGGGTGATGCGGAGGCCTTGGGAGATGACTTTTTCGGCGTCGGGGCGGGTGAGTGGTAGCTCGACGATGAGCAGGACGGAAGCGTAGGAGACATCGAGCTCGCCCAGCGGTTCCGCTGAGCCGGGCAAGGAAAGGGATAGGCGCGTTTTTTCCCGGCATTCCAGGCCGACGGTGAGGCGCAGTGCGGGGGACGCGGCGGCGGGCAGGGTGGTGTCCGGCCATTTTAAAATGGTTTCCCCGGAGCCGCCTGCGGGCGGGATGGCGATGGTATGCCATCCGAAGGGAGCTCGGAGATTTTCCGGGACGGGAATTTCCGGAGCTGTGGCGGAGGTGGCCGGGAGATGATGGGCGGGCACGGCCAACAAGGAACCCGTCAGTAGGACGGTAACGAGGAGAGTGAGGGTGGCGGTGAAGCGGTAGGTCATTTTCCAGATGGTAGGATACGGGGTGAAGGCTTGCAACATACATCAGTCGGACTAAACCCGCATGTCCTGTCGGATAATAGAGGGACAGGGAGTTCCGAGGGTTCTGGCAGCCACGCAGCGCTGCCTTCAGGCCAATGCCGATGAGGATTCAAAGAAATCCGGAACCATGCAAACTGCACTTGTACGAAATCTCGTTTTAACCATCCTGACGGGATGTCGTCTCCCATTATCACTCCATTAGCATATTCTCCGACTCCGCGCCGGAAGTCCACGAACCCCTGCTCGGGCACGCCATCAACCTGCTCGGATTTGAAATCCCCGTAGATCTACTAGAAACGTGGTATGACAGCATCTGCCACATCGCCGCCAGGATAGCAAAAGGCTTCGAGATGGAGGCCGGACGCCGGGTGGTGGAGCGCACCTTCGCTTGGAACAACGGATGGCGGCGTCTGAGCAAGGACTACGAGAAAACAACAGGTTCCGCCGAAGCGTTCATCTACTACGCGGCAATCTCGCGCTCGCTAAATGCCATCGACTTTAACTAGGGCTTCCTGAAAAAGTATCTTGGGATTCCTGAGTAGAAAATCACGCCGCCGTCCTCATTTTTAGCTCTGCGGCGTGGATCCATGTTACGGACGAGTGGTAACAGGGATTTGTGCGGCTTTTTGCCTTCATCCAGTCCTGCCACTTCTGCCAGTGCCCGATCAAGGCACGCAAAAACCTCAGTATGGCGTCGAGGTTGAGCACGATAAGGCCGATGGTGACCACGCTCCGGCTGGTCACGGCCAGTTTGGCCATGACCCGTTGAAGGGTTCCTTTGCGTTTCGCGTTGCCGAACTTGCCTTCGATGGGGATGCGGTCTTTCTCATCCTGCCTTTGCTCTCTTTTCTCCTCCCTGGTTCTTTCCCGTGGCCTGCCCAGTGGCTTGCCGCTCAGGCGGATGCCCCTCTCTTTGCACCATGCGCGGTTGACCCGGGTCTGGTAGATTTTGTCGGCGTGGATGCTGGCCGGATAATTGCCGAAGTGTTTTCGAAAAGACTCTGCCTGCTCGATGAGGTCGGTGGTTTCGTTATAGGCATCCCATGAAAATCGATCTAACAGAACGAAGCCGTCCACATGGCTGGCGGAGATTTTCGCGCCAAATTCAACCCTCTGTGAAGCTTTTCCGCGGACGATGGGTCGCACATGCGGCTGGCTGATGCTCACGATGCGATCGGCGCAACGGTGGCTGCGCTGCTGGTACATTTCCAACTGTTGGCCGTAGAGTGTGTGGATGACCATGAGGCATTTGTGCCAGTAGGCTGTCAGGTCGGCGAGGCTCGCGCCGTTGTCCAACTGCCTGTCAATGTGGCCGAGGTTGCGTTTGATGTAGCGGAGTTGCTTGCCGATGGCGGTGCGGATTTTGGTGCGTTTTGGTTTTTTGGAAAGTGCGATGGTGAGGAAGTCGCGGCGGGCGATCTTCCTGTAGGTACGGGGCTTCCTGCCTTTTTCGGGCATGGCGGCGTGCAGATCATCGATGATGCGTTCGGTTTTTTCGCGGGCGTCGTTGAGCAGTTTCAGATCGGTGGGATAGGTTATGTCGGCGGGGGTGCAGGTGGCGTCGATGATGAGTTTGCCGTTGGCTTCGGGCTCGGGCTGCGCGTCCGCTTCAGAGCCAGGGTCTTGGTTGGAGGGCGGGGTGTCATCCGGTGGCGAGGCGGGTGGGTCTTGGGGCGGGGCAGCCTGGCCGCGCGCGATGTTGATGATGGCGAGGTTGATTTTCTCAAGGGTTTGCGGACTGATGCGCTTGCGGAAGTGAACCATCATCGAGGGATCGAAGAGGTCTTTGCGGAGGTATTCATGCAGGCCGAGGAAGTATTGGAGAAACGGGTTTTCACGGATCTGGGCGACGGTTTCCTCATCGGTGACACCAAGGCGCTCCTTGATGATGAGTGCTCCGAGTGCAATGCGGCTTTCCTTGGCGGGAGCACCCATGCCGCTGCTGGCGAAGTTGTCCCGGTAGTCTTCCTCCACAAGATGCCAGGGGACGATCCTGGCGAGTATCACCCAGCGGTTTTCGGGATCGAGTTTCCCGCCGAAAGGAAGGTAGAAGTCGGGCAATCCCGGCTGGGAGTCGGTTCGATACATACCTACTAGATACGTAGTAGGTGCACGGGATTTTTCAGGAAAAGCACGAAAGCCGTGCATTGTTTTCGCCCGTTTCCAGCCTCCCACCGTGTAGAACTGGGCGTTCGGGAATAATTCAGGAAGCCCTAATTAAACAGGTTCTTAAAGGGGAGTGGCAAGCGCCTTCCTCCGGAGTCCGTCCAAAGTGGCGAATTCGCGGTCGGTCACAGGATATGGACCGGAAAACTCGACCTGGCGTGATTTTCCCTCACCACTGCGGCACGCGAATTGCTGGCGCTTATCCAGATAGTATAGGATGAGGTATCGGTTGCCGCTTTTGTTCGTCTCCGCGACGAAACCGGGGAATCCCTGCTGGGAAAGGAAGATTCCGAGATCGGGGTAGATTCCGGAAAGGGCGGTGAGGCGCTGGTGGCCGAAGGTCTTGCGGCTGCTCCCGCACGAACATGATGTGGTCGTTCGCGGACGATGTGGTGCGTGTGACAAATCCTGCGTTCCCGACAGGCGTGCAGGAGCTGGCCAGCATTACGGCGGTGGCTGCTGAAATGTGGAAAATGCTAAGGAGGCGGCCCATCTGTGAGCCACTCTACCGTGAACTCGCCCGGTTTCTATCTTTTTGGATGATTCCCGCGATTTTCCCTGTGTTCGGGCGGTTGCCTTCCGAATCGATGAAGATGGCGGTCTCCAGCGGGATCAGGAATTCCACGGCGGAATTGATGCCGACAAGGTTGCCGCGTGCGTCCACCACGGGGCCACCGCTATCGCCGGGCTGGAGCGGGATATCGATTTTAAAGCTACGGTTTCCGGTGAACGTGCCTTCCGGCTCCAGCGGGGTGCGGAGTTTTCCGGGGGCGGAGCGGAAGCCGGTGGCCATGCCGCCGTGGATGAGGCCGTGGCCGGGAGATAGCCAGCGATCAGGCGGTGTCCACTCGTAATAATAAGGGGTCTTGCGCGGGATGTGGAGGATGGCGAGGTCATCGGAGTAAGAGCGCCAGACGATGCGGGCTTTGTCCGTGATGATGCGTCCGCCGCTACCGTAGATGATGAATACGTTCCTGTCCTTTGAGCGGGCGAGGACATGGTCAGCCGTGAGGAAATATCCGTCTTCGGTGATGGGTGCGGCGGAGCCTCCGTCAGCATCGCCGGGTGCCTTGGCTATGGAGAACCGTTGGTTTACCCAGCTTCCCAGTTCGTTGCGGCTGGTGACGACGACGGCGGAGAGGCGCTCCCTCACGATCTGTTTCGCCATTGCGCCTGGGACGGTTTGTTCTGCCGGTGGAGCCGGAGCTATGGGCGAGCATGCAAATGAGCAAAAACCCAGGAGCGCCAGGGCAGGTTTCAGGAAAATTCGATGCATGTGGCCAAAGGAAAACATATCGTCCCCTCCGCGTCACATCCCTTTTCAGAAATCTGCTAACAATCGCTCGAGTGCTTTTCTAAAAGGAGTCGCCATGGGGAGGAAATCAAGGCGTTCTGCCGCGATCCACTCGTCTCCAGGTTCCGGCTCCATATTGCATCCCAGATAAATGTTCAGGGAAACCTTGTAGCGGGTGATGTGGTAGGTGGATTGGCAAATTTTCCTGAGACCTGCGCATTGCCCGGCGGTTCTGAGAGGCAGTTTCCACAATCCGGTGCGGCGGCTGCCTGATTCGTGGTGGAGGAGGAGCCGCCCGTTACCGTCCCTGCACCAGATGGCGTGTTCTGTGGTCGCGGTGATTTTCGTCCGGGGCTTTTTCACCGGGAGATCATGCGGGGAGGTTGTTTTGCAGAAGGTGGCGACCGGGCAGGAGACGCAATCCGGGATGCCGTTGGTGCAGATGGTTTGCCCCAGCTCCATCATGGCGTGGTGGTGCCTGGCCGGGTTTTCCGTATCGCATAAAGTGCCAGCCCACTCGCGGTGGCGTTTGATGGCGGGGGTGGAATCGATAGGTTCGGCATCGTCCATCAGGCGGGAGAGGACGCGGGAGACATTCCCATCCACCAGCGCGGATGGTTTCCCGAAAGCGAAGGCAAGCAGGGCGGCTGCGGTGTAGGGGCCGATGCCGGGGAGGGCTAACAGCTCCTTTTCGTTGTCAGGAAAATTTCCGCCGTGGTTTGCGATGACCGCCCGGGCCGTTTCGCGGAGCATCCTTGCACGGCGGTAATAGCCGAGGCCTTCCCAGGCTTTGAGAAGGCTCTCGTCATCGGCATCTGCGAGATGTCCGGCATCAGGGAACTTTTCGAGAAAGCGCGTGTAGAAGCCTTTTCCGAGCACGGTTGCGATGCGGGTTTGCTGGAGCATCACCTCGGAAACAAGAACCGGGTAGGGCTCGCGCGTCCTGCGCCACGGGTAGTCCTTTCCAACGGATGAAAACCATGATCCAAGCGTGTTCCGGAACGCGGTTTTCCCCTCCAGCACCGGAGTTTCGAAGCGGGGCTTGAGCATTCCCATCAGCGTTTCCAACCCGGTCGTTTCGTGGAGGGATCAGGATATCCCTCGAAGATGTGTATCAGGCCTTTTCGGCGAACACCTTCATCGAGCTTTTCCCTGATCACGCCGTCCATTGCCCCGCAGACTATCCGGCGGCTCGGAAATGTAAAAAGCAATCCGCAGGACGGGTGGCGATGCTCCGGCCGAACGCCGGGGCTCCGGCAATCCTCCGGCATAGGCGAATTCCTAACAGTTTGTAGCTTGACAAGGCCTGGCACGGTGAACTGAATCGTTTTCATGGGGAAAATAACAGGGTTGGCGGTTGCAGTCTGGATGGTCACGTTGCTTGGCACAAATGCCGCGCCAAAAATCGGAGGCAAATACAACTACCAGTTTGGGAAAGATCACAAGACGGTCACGATAAACTTCGAGAGTATCAGAAATTCGAGTTCGGAAAACGCCACCGGAACCATCCTCGTGCAGTTGTGGGCACTCGGCGCCCCCTATGGGGGCGGCCGGATCAACGGACATTCGCTGGCGAGCTTCAAACTTGAGGGGCTCGAGGGTGGGAGGCAGTATTCCGGTATCAAAAAGGTGCTGGCAACTTCCATGCCATCCAGGAGAGGAAACTATCACATGTGCTTCACCGTCTCCGAATACCGGGAAAGCGGGTATGTTATCACCAGTTACACGAACATGTCCAATGTTGTGAACCTGGGACCGCCAGCCCCTCCGAAACCATTCGCCCTGACAGGCCCGTGGTCGTGGAAGAGAAACACTGAGGCGGGGACTGTGCACATAAGGGTAAAGAAAATCGCTTATGGCAGGAATGGTAAATCGGGCACTCTCAGGCTGTCCGTGTGGGCCAGTCCCGAACCCTATGCGGGTGGACGTATGCACGGCTACGAGATCGGTAGCGTGAAAAAAAACGCCCTTGAGAAAGGCCAGTTCTATCCGGATGTGAACAACACCGCAAAGCTGAAACAAATACCGGCCGGCACCTACCACACGACGCTCTGCCTGTCTGAATACAACGGCTCGGAGTACGTCATCGTCGCTTACATGGGCGCGAACGGCGTGAGCACGTTCAACTAAAGACCTGTTTTAAATCTACCATACGCGTGCCGGAGGCACCGGTGACTTTTTCCGGCGTGGCGTTTCACAAATTCGGATTTCAAACAGGTTCTAAGGGCCGGCTGATTCCTGGACAGGAAGATCATGCCGACGATGGAGCCCTTATGGGACGACGCGTCCACCGATCAGCGTTTCCTGCGCAGGCGTTTGCCGGAAAGGCGGGTGGCGATCAGGTTCGGGCACACGCCCTTGAGTCTAAGTTGCTCGCAGCTTGCCTCGATTTTGATGGATTGGCGTATGGTTTTGAAACCGAGCCGCCGGGTCACGCAATCCGTCTGTATGTCCACGTTCCCGTCTTCGAACTCGACCACGCGTCCGCAGTCGTTGCAGACGAGGTGGTTGTGGGAGGGCTTGTCGTGGAAGTTCGGGTCGTAAGTGACCTGGCTCTCTCCGAGATCGATCTGGCGCAAAAGATCCGCCTCCACCAGCATGCCGAGGGTTCGGTAAACGGTGGCGCGGGAGGTTTCCCCATCCACTTTTCGCACACGGTCGTAGAGTTCCTCTGCGGTAAAATGCTCGTCACGGGAGAATGCGACCTCGGCGATACGCTCCCTTTGGGAGGTTCTCCTGAGGCCTTTCCGCCGGATGAATTCATCGAGCTTTTCCCTGATCCCGCTGTCCATGAAGCCCGGATGATAGGGAGCTGCGGGGAAAAGTAAAAAGCTATTCCCGGAACCCCTGCACCGCTCATTCTAACATTGCGCCACCAGCATCCCGCCGCCAGAATACCGGCACGTTCCGTTTCCCAACGAAATTCCTTTCATCCCATATGAATAAACCTTCCGGCCAACCGTCCAAACCAGCGCAAGACCCGAGTGGGGCCGCGGGAGAGGATCCTTCGGCAGCCGATCCCGAAGAGGATTTCCGGCTCGTAGGTCTTGCCAAGGCTGGTGACATGCGGGCTTATGATGCGCTTGTCATCCGCCACCAGGGAAAAATTTACGCGATGATAAGGAACATGGTCAAAAACGATGCGGATGCCTGGGATCTCTCCCAAGAGGCTTTCGTAAAGGCGTGGAAGGCGCTGCCGAAATTCGAGGCCCGCGCCCGTTTCTCCACATGGCTTTTCCGCATCGCCCACAACACGGTTTATGACTGGGTGCGGAAACGGAAGATCGAGAGCGCCGGTGAGCTGAACGACGAAATTTTCGACCGCGACAGGATCGACGCCTCCGCCAAAACCGCCCCCGCCTTCGTGGAGTCCCCGGACGATGCGATGGTGAACACCGAGCTCCGCGAAAAAATCGAGGAAGCCCTCGCCAAACTCAGCCCCGAGCATCGCGAAGCGGTAATGCTCAAAGACGTCCAGGGGCTTTCCTACAAGGAAATCGCCGAGGTGATGGACTGCACGCTCGGCACCGTGATGAGCAGACTTTTTTACGCCCGCCAGAAACTCCAAACCCTCCTGAAAGATGAATACGAATCCCGATGAAACACGCCTTGCCCTATGGCTCGATGACGAGCTGAAAGGGACGGAACTCGCCGAGATGGAAGCATGGGCTGCGAATAATCCCGAACAACTCGCTGCCCGTGAGGAACTGCGCGGATACCGTGCGTTGATGGAGGAAAATATCCCCGCCAGCATAGAGCCCCCGTATCCGGACTTTTTCCTGACCCGCGTGAATCAGGGCATACGCGACTTCCAGATGGAGGAGGTAAAATCAGCGCCCCCTGTCTCCGCATCTTCACGGTCTTCCTCACGCTCTTTTTGGAAATCCTGGCTGATGCCCGCCGCCGCTTGTGCGGGTATGGTTTTCGCTTTCGGGATAGGGAAACAGAACAGGGAACCCGCGCAGAAACTTGCCGTCGTGCCTAGTCTCACTCCTGTGGTTTACACCCCGGAAGAAGGTGTGGATGCGGAATGGTTCGCCAGCTCCAATGCGGGGGCGACAGTGATCGTCCTCGAAGGTGTTTCCGCAATCCCCGATTCCACCGATTTCTCGGAAACCGTGTATGTGCCGACCGCCCGTGAATCCGACCGCACTGCGGATAGCGGCATCAAAAAAACCAACTCCAGCCAGCAATGAAATCACCGCTGCTTCCATATCTCTGGCTGGCTGTCATTCTGGCCGTTGCCTCGCTAACGGGCAAAACATCCGCCCAGGACGATCCCGGCAAAGCCAAGGTCGGTGAGTTGGAAGTGACTGTTTACTTTGCGACAAATGGCGATCCCGAAGCAGCCGGTGAACGTGCCGAGGAAGTCGGCACAACCACCCAAGGGCGGTTGCAAAAGGAAAGCCGGCTGAATTTTTCCCACTACCGCGCGCTCGGAGCTGACAAGCAGTCAATTTTCCGCAGCTATGAAAATTGGGCGCAACCTCTCAAGCCTTCCGATGAAATTCTCGTCCGTTTCGAGACCCGCAGCCAACCTGCGGAAGGTTCGATTTCGCTGGATCTGGAGCTTTGGCTAGCGCGGAAAAAAATACTCAAAACCGATGCCCTCCTTAAAAACGGACGCCCGCTCTACGTTCTTGGGCCGGAGTGGCGGGGAGGGCGGCTGATCATCTCGGTAGCACTTGCGAAGTAGCCGCAGGTCTTCCATATTCCGCATATGAAATTCCTACTTACCGTGTGGATGGCGTTCGTGACTTCGCTCGCCGCCGCCCCTTTGAAATTCGAGAAACCTCTGATCGAGGTGCATGCCGGGCTTGATACGAAAATCCTGACGGAAGATTTCAAATTCACCAACTCGGGCGACTCCACGATAGTGATACGCGAAGCGGACGCGGGATGCTCCTGCCTTTCCGTCCAGGTCTCTGACGGCAAACTTTCCTACGCCCCCGGCGAATCCGGCACGTTGCGGGCGAAGTTTGAAGTGGGCAGTTTCCAAGGTGCCGTGGACAAGGAGATCAATATCTGGCTAAAAGGTGATCCTGATGAAAAGCCTTCGAACTCCGTCACCCTGCGGGTTCATATTCCCCAGATCATCAAAATCACCCCCAGGACGATCAAATGGAAGGTGGGTTCGGAACCCGTGATGCAGGTTGTGGAAATCGATATGGATTATGACAAGCCCATCCAGGTGACATCAGTTTCCAGCAGCAATTCCAATTTCGCGGCTAAGCTGGTGACGGTTGAGGATGGGAAAAAATACCAGGTGGAAGTCACTCCCAAGACAACCGATACTCCGGGGCTCTCCATTCTCAGGATGGAGACGGATCTGGAAATCAAGAAACACAGGATACAGCAGTCTTTCGCTGCAGTTAGTCCGAATATTGACAAAGAATGAACGCGGTAGCGCAGTTCGCGGCAGTGGCCGGGCTTTCCCTAGCCGCAGCGGGAGCTACATGGCTGGCGAAGGGTCGCCCCTCCGTGCCGGTGCCAAAAGTAGTCCGATGCGACAAATCCCTTCTCCAAGCGGATGAGATTTGTCTCGCCGATATTCCGGAGGATGTCCTCTGGATCGATGCACGGCCGCGCTCCGAATGGGAGGAAAACGGCTTGGAGGGTTCGGTTCTGTGGAACCTTGATCCCAAGGAGGATGACCAGGCAATGGAAGCCGGTGCCGTCACGCGAATTTTCGAATCAGAGGCACCGCTTGTAGTGGTCTTTTGCGGGAGCGAGGCCTGCGGAACCAGTCGTATCATCGCGGATCGAATCAGGAATCTGAGCCTCGGCCCGTCCGTAAAAGTATTGCACGGTGGATGGGACGCCCTGCGTTTCAGGGATTCCAACTGAGAGCCTTGATATCGAGCGCTTCGAGAAACGGCCTTTCCGGATCGTCATCCATGTTCCAGCGCATGAATACGGTGCAGGCCTTGGCCAGTCCGTAGCTCAGTCCCGAAGTCTCGTCATTGAGCATCCTCCCGATTTGGGATTGTTTTCCGAAATATGCCTTGGCGATCTCTTTGGTATTTTCCCTGGCGAGAATTTTCATCGTGAGTTTCTTTTCAGGCTCAGGGACGTTGTCAATGTCGGCATAGCTGCCACCGCCTGCGGAAATGATCACCAGGAAGGTTCCGGCTTCCTCGGTCGGTTCTGCAGCGAATCTTGCAAACCTGCCACCGAAAAGATCCAGGAAGGGATCCACCACCACCTTGGGAGGTGCGGTTCCGCGGGTCCTGACCAGCATGGTCTGTGGGTTGATACCGCCGTCCGCATCCGCGAAATCCACGTGGTAATAGTGGTCGGTAAGTTCCTCGATTTCCTTGATCTCACGGACGTCCACCGTAATTTTTACGGCCTTGGGTAGCGGGCCGTTCAGGACGGAACTCGCGAGGACATCCTCGCCGCGCTTGGTTTCCAGATGGGGAAGCCTCTCCTCCAGCGATTTCATATCGAGAAATTCTTCGAGCAGGTTGAGAGCGGCGATTCCACTGTCGATAGTGTCAGCGGGCGGGACGGACGAGATTTCCCCAATGTGCGGCATGTCAGAATCGCCCACCGGTAATGTTTCCGTCCCACCACCGGTGAGATCGTCGAAAGAGTCAGCGGGCAGGATGTGTTCCACCGCGCTTCCGCCGGATTCGGTTACTGCGCCAGGGTTTTTTCCTCCATCCTTGCTTGGATCCATCTGCAGAAATGCTTTCATCCCGAAAATTACGGCGAGGATCACGCAGAGAAAAAGCAAGGGAACCAGGGCGCGGACGAGGCGGCCGCGATGCGGGCGATGCGCCTGGAGCCCAGCGGCTTCGTCCCGGGGCCGGATGTCACCGCTGGGATCCCTGCGGGCGCGGGTAGGGGAAGTTAATGGCTCGGTTCTGTCCGGAAGCTGTCTTGGTGCGGGGCGCAGAACGGTTGGCAGACCCTGTGGGGATTGTGGCTCACGATGCTGGTACTGGGGCTCCGGCCTCGGCGGGGCGTAGTATTCCGGGGCTTGCTGCGGCGGCGGACTCTGAGGCTGGTAATACTGCGGATCGTATTGCTGCGGCTGCGGCTGGATCGGGGTGGGAGCTGCCTGGGTTGGCGGCTGCGGGATCGCATAAGGTGCTTGGATCAGCACCTGGCAATAAGGACACGGTCCCGTGATGCCGGCCATTTGGTTGGGGACGGTCAGGCGTGTGCTGCATGACGGGCAGAGAAATGCTATGACATCTGTTGAACTCAAGTGAGTCCGTGATACGGGAATTTCCGTGGGAAGTCAATGCTACGGGTTGCTTTATTATTTTTTACGAGATTTTTTAAAAAGACCAGGATCTTTGCGGGAACGCGTTCATCACGGTTTTGAAAATCCGCGGCAGGGAAGGTAAACTGGATTTTCCACCCTTTCCAAGAGGAATATATCAGGTGGATTTCTGTTAGTTGATTAAAGGGGTTGTTACATTTTGTTCATGAATCACATCAGGCAATTTGCAAGATTCCATAGAAAATGTATATCCGGGCATGTTTTTTCGGGACAAGAAACAAAACACATGCTTTAAGGTCGGTGTCAGACACACCGCCTCTCAGGAACAGCAGCATGCCCACCATTACCAAACGCGAACTCGTCATTAAGATTACCGACAGACTTGGGCTCAAGGGTGTCGATATCACCCAGCAAAATGTGCACGAGGTCGTTCAGTCGCTGATTGAAGAAATTACTGAGTCGCTGGCCCACGGGAACAACGTGGTTATGAGAAACTTCGGTGCATTTGAGGTGCGCGAAATGAAGGCAAAGGTAGGGCGCAACCCCAAGGATCCTACCAAGGACGTGCCCATTCCGGCACGTGCCGCAGTCAAGTTCAAGCCTGGCAAGGAGATGAAGGAAAAGGTGGCGACCACCCTTCAGGTCATCCGCGAGCGCAATTCCTGAGTCCGGTTCCCATGATTTCATTCCGTGCCACATGTCCTCCGCTTCTGCTGGTGGTGGCGGCACTCACAAGTATTTCATGCTCATCCAGACCCGGTGGCCATTCCGGGTATATGACACGGTCATACACCGTCCGGGGCCAGACCTATCATCCTATGAGTGTCCCGCAGGCACTCGGCCACACGGAGACCGGCGGATGCTCCTGGTATGATGAATCCAGCTTTTTCGGCCTGAAACGGGGGAATACCTCGCTCGGCGAGAAAGTCCGGCCATGGCATCTGACCGGCGCGCACAAGACCCTCCCGCTGCCTTGTCTGGTGAAGGTGACCAACCTGAAAAACGGGAAATCGGTGAAACTACGTATCAACGACCGCGGCCCCTTCATCGCCGGGCGCCATTTGGATGTGACCCCTCGTGCGGCGAAAAAACTCGGCTTTTACGGCGATGGACTGACGCAGACCCGCATTGAAGTCCTTTCCGTGGGCGACGGGCGCTACCGGAAGAAGTCCGGGAAACGTTTCATTTTCTGGTAACGCGGTTTCCGTAGCCGGGGCTTGTCGCCATCCTTGGAAACGACCACCTTCGTCCCCGCAGCACACATGAAGGAACGGATCGACGAGTTGGAGCAATGGGGGGCGGATGTGATATTCGGCCGTGCCAAAGGCTTCCGCGCATCCCTGATGCGGGCACTCATGCTGGGATTGTCCGGGATCTTTCGCGGCCTGGTTCAGCTCAGGATCGCCCGCTACAGGCGCGGCTGGAAACCGCAGGAATACGCGGGTGCCCAGGTGATATCCATTGGTAATCTCACCGTCGGCGGAACAGGGAAGACCCCTGTCGTGGAGTTGCTCGCAAAATCACTGCGGGACAGGGGTAGGAAGGTTGCCATCCTTTCCCGTGGATATAAGAGCAAGCGGCTAGGATACGCGCAAAAATGGGAGGGAAAGAACGGACGGCTGGTTTCCGCTGATAAAATGCCGAAAGTCGTTTCCACCGGATCGGCTTTGCTGCTGGATTCAAAATTTGCAGGAGACGAACCGTTCATGCTGGCGCGGAATCTCGATGGCGTGGCGGTGATCGTGGACAAGAACAGAGTCAAAGGGGCGCGCTTCGCGATCAGCCAGCTCGAAACCGAGACCCTCCTGCTTGACGATGGGATGCAGTATCTTGATCTCGCACATTCCATGGACATCGTACTGATCGATTCCCGCTCGCCATTCGGCACCGAAGCCCTCCTGCCACGCGGCACCTTGCGCGAGCCTCCACGGAACCTCCGCCGCGCCAGCTACATACTCATCACCAAGTGTGACGGCACTTCCAATGCGGAGCTCATCACCCGCATCCGGAAATACAATCCCGTGGCGGACATCGTAGAGTGCGCCCACGGCCCCATCCATCTGGAAAACCTGTATAGCAAGGAGCGCAAGCCGCTCGATTTTCTGGAAGGAAAATGGGTGGGGGCGATCAGTGCCATCGCAGTGCCGGAAAATTTCGAGAGGTCACTCACGGAGCTGGGAGCCAGGGTGGAAATCAAACGCCGCTTTTCCGACCACCACCGCTTCAACCGCCGGGACGTGGATGATTTCATGCAGCGCTGTGTGGAGCGGGACATGGAAATGATCGTCACCACCGAGAAGGATGCCGTCCGTTTCCCACGCCCCACGGAAGTCAACGTCCCC
Organism: uncultured Verrucomicrobiae bacterium; assembly: GCA_963793435.1. Taxonomy (GTDB): domain Bacteria; phylum Verrucomicrobiota; class Verrucomicrobiia; order Verrucomicrobiales; family Akkermansiaceae; genus Luteolibacter. The sequence continues at coordinate 606,526 of CAWCAA010000002.1, forward strand.
ATCTGGTTCCTCCGTATCGAAGTCCAGATCCTCTCCGGCCAAGGGCATTGGGACGCGATGGTGGACCGCATCTGCAATCCGCCGCCCGTCACCGAATCACTCCTGAAAAACGTGGGGGCATACAGGGTTTGAAAACAGTGGAACTTGAATCTTGGCAGAACGGCGGGAGGGGTTAAACCAAAGGCATGCTCACCTTGGGAATACTCGGCTCCGGCTCCGGATCGAACATGCAGGCCATCCTGGATGCGATCCAAAGCGGGGAACTTCGCGCCCGCATCGCAATCGTTCTTTCCGACAATCCCGATGGATACATCCTTGAGCGGGCGAGGAAAAACGGCATCCCTGCCGAAGTCATTGATTGCGCACCACACAAGACGAAGTTTCCGGAAAACATACAGAAGGAGACGGCGGAAAAACTGAAACGGGCGGGGGTGGAACTGGTATGCCTCGCCGGGTTCATGCGTCTGGTGAAGAGGCCGCTGCTTGATGCCTTTCCTGCGAAAATCCTGAACATCCATCCATCGCTCCTTCCGGCGTTTCCAGGTATCGAAGCATGGAAGCAAGCGATAGACGCGGGCGCTTCCGAGACCGGGGTCACCGTCCATGTGGTCGATTCCGGGATGGATACAGGGCCGGTGGTCATCCAGAGATCCGTGGCTATCAAAGCTTCCGATACACCACAATCCCTTCACGAACGCATTCAGGTCGTGGAGCATGAAATTTACCCCGAGGCGATTGCCAGCTACGCCACCAAACCTGATCCATGAAGCCTTCCGTCCTCGAACCCTTGTTGCAGCATCTGACCCACACCGTGATCGGTGCGGAGAAGCCTGCGGAACTGCTGCTCACCGCGCTTTTGGCAAACGGCCATGTGCTGGTGGAAGGTGCTCCCGGTATAGGGAAAACGACCCTTGCCCACACTCTCGCAAGCTCGATGGGAGGTGTTTTCAAACGTATCCAGTTCACCCCGGATCTGCTTCCTGCGGATCTCATCGGATACAACCTGTTCCGCTCAGACCGGGGGGCGTTCGAGTTCATCCCCGGTCCTGTTTTTGCGAACTGCCTGCTTGCGGATGAAATCAACAGAACCTCGCCACGGGTGCAGTCCGCGCTTCTCGAAAGCATGAACGAGGGGCGGGTCACAATCGACGGTGTCACCCATGTGCTGCCGCAGCCTTTCATCGTGATTGCCACGCAGAACGCGACCCACAGCACCGGCACGTTTCCATTGCCGGAGCCGCAACTGGACCGCTTCCTGCTCTCCTTGGAAATGTCCCTGCCGGATGCCGCCACCCAGGCGGAAATCATTCTCGCCCATGCCAGCAGGCCGGGTGGGTTGGAAGGGGTTCCGGATTTCGATCTCAGCCCGGAAACCATCCTGGCTCTTCAGAAGCAGGCCTCCGAAGTTCCGGTCTCAGCGGCGATCGCCCGTTACATCACGGGGCTGTGTGAAACTCTGCGCCAGCTTGCGGGATCGGATCAGAGTGTTTCCGTCCGCGCTTCGCTGGCGATTTTGAAAGCCGCGCGGGCAAACGCGTTTTTGGAATCCGCCCCGGCGGTGTATCCGGACCATGTGCAGGCGATTTTCACTGCGGTCATGCGGCACCGGATTCTTTCGGATCAGGATCTCGATCCGGTGGAGCTGACGGTTATGGCGCTTTCGAAAACAGAAATTCCCTAAACCGCTTTGTTCACCTCGTAACCTGACTGCACGGAGGGGCGCATGAGGACGATGATGGTGAAAACCCCAAGGATGGTTCCGAAGGGCATCTGTAGGCAGTTGATCGCGGCGACGACGATGGAGAAGGTTTTGTTTTTCCGTTTTTTAATGTAACGGGCGGACATGAAATTCGCGGCAGCCATCGCGCAAGCAAGCAATCCGAAGATTGCATAGAACGTGATCATGATGGCCATGGCCTCTTTTGGAAGCCCGGGGAAGTGCGCGGGTGCCGTCGAGGGGGTGGGCGCTACTGGCGCTGGTGAGGTGGAAAGCTCTTCGGTTTCCACAACCGTTTCCGCCTCTCCTGTCATTTCAACCACGGTGGGAGGAGTGGCAGTCGGGGACGGGGGTGGCATTTTCGAAACAATTCCAAAAACGGAAGTCATGATCACGAAATGCAGGATGATGAAGAAGAGTCCAAGTATGCACAGGCCGCCCAGCACGTAGTGGAAAATCGAGAGCATGTGGAGATGCGATTCATCCTGAAGGTTGGCCTGCAGGACGGGCATCGGTGGTGGTTGTTGAACGGTCATGATTTTTTACTCGAGGCCACGTTCGGCGATCTCATCTTCATCCCAGCCGAGGTAATGGCCTAGCTCGTGGAGGTATGTGGTGCCTACTTCGTCGAGGAAATCCTGCTCATCGCCGCCGGTGTAATCCCAGAGACTGGTCACGAAAATGCGGATGCGTGGCATGGCATCTGGGCCTGGCTCGTCGATCAGTGAGGCACCTTCGAAAAGCCCGAGAATTCCGTCCTCCAATCCTTCGCTATCGTCCGGTTCCTTTTCATAGGAGACCGTGCAGTTGCCAGCCTTTGCGGCAATTTCTTCGGGAAGGACTTTTGAAATCATTGCCACTTCCGCGCTGGCGAGTTCACACAGTTCTTCAAATTCCATGGCCTGATCTACAGTTCAGCGAGTGCCCGGACAACAATGAAATGCCCGCTACGGACGGTTCCGAAGCGGGCATTTCTTGAAATAACTTTGGTTGGGTTTATTCGGCTGCGTCGGGGGTTTCCGTTTTCTTGAGTGCCTCTTCCTCGGCTTTCGCAGCTTCCACCTTTTTGCGGACGGCTTCGGCTACGGGATCGAGTTCCTCTTCCTCAGCAGGTTCTTCGATTTTCATTTCCGGAATGGTATCCAGCGTAGGGACATCCGTCACGACGGGTGCATCCGGATCGATGATGGCGGGAATGGATCCGTCTGGCGGGAGGCCGCCGGGATCGATCACGGGAAGGGGTTCTGTCGGGTCGCCACCGGGTAGTGGCGGATAGACCTGGTAGGCTCCGTCGAAAGGAAGAAGGTCGGGCGGGGTCGGAGTCAGATCAGGCGCGGAAACCATGACGGCTGGGACATAGCCGACCTCGCCGCTGTCGAGTTCTACCTTCACGTAGTCGGATTCCGTCTCGATGATTTTCATCTGGGTGCCGACCGAGACGAGCTTGTCTGCGTTTTCAGATCCCTTTGGTTTGTTTTTATAGAAGGCGGTGTTGGGTATGTTCGCGCTTACGAACTGGCCGGGTGAAAGCTCCGGGGAATTGCTTGAGCTGGCGGGCTGGCGGTTGGAGCCGGGAGGACGGAGCGGATCGAAGCTGGAGCTGCTCACCGGAGCGTTCATCGTGTCACAGGCTGCAATGGCGATTGCAATGGGGATCACGGTAAATGGAGAGAATTTCATAACGGACACAAGCTGGCATCGCAATTCGGGGCGGTCAACGTGATTCAAACATTGTGGTCACAATCTCCTGACCGCGACTTCAACGTTCATAATGCATTCCGCACTTCCCTTGAACGAGCCGTGGATGGGGGCGACGTCCTCGTAATCCCTGCCGACCGCGATTTTGATATACCTGTCATCCGCGAGGACGGCGTTGGTAGGGTCGAAGCCGATCCAGCCGGTTTCCGGGAGATAGATTTCGCACCATGCGTGGGATGCCTGCGCGCCAACGAGTTCTTCACCCCCTCCGGTATATATATAGCCGGATGCGTAGCGGGCGGGGATGCCGAGGCTGCGGCACATGCCCAGCATCACGTGGGCGAAGTCCTGGCAGACGCCCTTGCGGAGAGCGAAGGCCTGCTCAAGATGGGTTTTCGAATCGGTGACGCCCGGCTCGTAGAGGAACTCGGAATTGATCCACCTCATGATGGCTGCGGCTTTTTCAAAAACGGCATCCTCCGAGTGCGAGACATCGACCGCCTGTTTCCAAACATCCGGCTCCGTGGAAACCCAGCGGCTCTCCTGGAGATATTCCCAGCACCTGTCCCTGATCTCCGGGGAGTCGAAAAATTCCATCCCGCCGGAGTATCCTTCGTTCGGGATGTAGAGGGGGAGGTTTTCCACTTTCAGGAGGCTTTCCACGACCATGCGCTGGTGCTGGACACCGATCTCATAGACGTGGGTGACGTTTCCGAAAAGATCGGAGAAACGAATGAGTCTGGTAGCGGGCAGAACCTTGATGACGCTGCTTAGGGTTTTCTGAAAAAGGAAGTTCCGCGGCTCCAGGTGGACGGTGTTCGCATTCGCGATGATCCAGGCGCTATACTCAAATTCCGTCCGGTGCCTGACGGAATATTTCGTCCCCCGCTGGGATTTTTCGAGTTCCAGGCTCACGATGACTGTTGCTGCTGCAACGGTTTGTTGTCCGGCTCCGGGGGTTTGATTTTCAACGGTGCATCCAGGTCGGGAAGATGGTCGATGCTGTTCGGGAGGAGGACGTAGGTTTCGAAAACTTCGTTGGCGATCTTGTTGAGGGTCGCCTGGATTTCATCGAGGAAGTTGTGTAGCCCCGCTTCAAGGACGTCCGCCGTGTCCCCGTAGGTAAGGGTGGCGAGCATCTTGCCGGTTTCGCGTTCCGCCTTGCTGGAGAAGGAGCCGCTGTTGGTCCCTGAAATGCGGTGGAGCGCGGCATCGATCTGGCCGATGCAGTAGCGGACGGAGCGTGGGAAGGTAGGTGAGAAGAGCAGGAACTCCATGACCGTGCGGGCATTGATTTCAAGCCGGGTGGCGCGGAAGGCGCCCATGGCTCCGCAGGAACTGAGGATGGCAGACCAGTGGAGGACGCCGGAGGAACTCATGTCTATCCCCTTCGCGCCTTTCGGAAAATAGGTGGCGATATCCAGGAAGCGTGTGGTTTTGTCCGCGCGTTCAAGATACCTCCCAAGGGTTTTGAAATCCCAGATAGCGTCCCTAGCGGTGGTGGAGGACGAAATACCCAGGATCGTCATTGAGGCACGCCGGACTTTGTCGTAAAAGCGCGGGGGGTTTTCCTCGAGCAGTGTTACCGCAGTATCGGAAACGGTGAAGAGGTAGAGGGCGTTGAGTTCCTCCCAGAGTTCGTCGGAAATTTGGTCGCGTATGGTTCGGGCGTTCTCCCTGGCATTGGCGATGCAGGAGAATATGCTGTTGGGATTGCGGGTGTCTTCCGTCAGGAAGCTGATGACATTGTCACTGCTGGCATCGTCATAGTGCTTGCTGAAGGCGGACTCATCGCCCGTGCTGAGGATGATGGGCTTCCAGAAACCGCTCAGTCTCTCGCTGTCGAGGCTTTCGATATCAAGAAGGAGCTGCTCGTTCACATCGATGAGGCGCGCCATGTTATCGGCGCGCTCGATGTTTCGCATCATCCAGTAAAGGGTATTGGCTACTCGGGAAAGCATGGGTAAAAAGGTTTTTAAGAGGAAATCGTTATTTGAGCACCCAGGTGTCTTTGCTGCCGCCGCCCTGAGAGGAGTTTACAACCAGGGAACCCTTGTTCAAGGCTACGCGGGTAAGGCCGCCGGGGACGATCTTCACGTCCTCGCCATTGATGATATAGGGGCGGAGGTCGATGTGGCGGCCTTCCATTGCGCCCTCGCACCATGTCGGCGAGCGGGAGAGGGAAATGACGGGCTGGGCGATGTAGTTACGCGGATCCGTCTTGATGAGTTCACGGAACTTTTCGATCTCCTCTTTCGATGCGGTCGGGCCATGAGCATGCCGTAGCCGCCGGATTCGTTGGCAGCTTTGACTACCAGCTCGGGAAGGTTTTTCATGATGTGGTCCATGTCCTTTTCCTCGGAAGGGAGGAAGGTGGGGACGTTCGGCAGGAGCGGTTTTTGCCCGAGGTAGTATTCGATCATTTTGGGGACGAAATAGTAGATTACCTTGTCATCCGCGATGCCGGTGCCGACGGCATTCGCTAGCGCGACGTTGCCTGACATGTAGGCGTTCATGAGGCCGGGAACACCAAGGACGGAGTCTTTACGGAAAACGACAGGGTCAATGAAGTCGTCATCGATGCGGCGGTAAATCACATCCACGCGGACAAGTCCCTTCGTGGTACGCATGTAAACAAATTTTTCCATCACCACAAGGTCGCGGCCTTCGACGATCTCGATTCCCATTTTCCGGGCGAGATAACAGTGTTCGAAATAGGCGCTGTTGTAGCTGCCCGGGGTGAGCAGCACGCACACTGGCTCACCCTCGCGGCGGGGGGAGATGTGGTGGAGCATGTTTACGAGATCGCGAGGATAGGAATCCACGGGACGGACTCCGAGCGAGTCGAAGAGAGCAGGAAAAGCGCGCTTGAGAGCGTGTCGGTTCTCCAGCAGGTAGGATGCGCCGGACGGGCATCTTGCATTGTCCTCGAGAACATAATACGTCCCATCGCCACCGCGGATGAGATCGCTGCCACAGATGTGGATATAGATGTCTTTTGGCACGTCCACACCGCGGAATTCCTTGCGGTAGCTTTTCGCCTCTTCAATGTAGAACCTGGGAATCACCCCGTCTTTCAGGATTTCCTGATCGTGGTAGATATCGTGGAGGAAAAGGTTTAGCGCGGTGATGCGCTGGGTGAGACCCGCCTCAAGAAGCTCCCACTCATCGGCGGGAATGACGCGCGGCACGGGATCGAAAGGGAAGATGCGCTCGGAACCCTTGTTGTCGTGATAGACGTTGAAAGTGATTCCCTGGCGCATGAAATAGAGTTCGCTCGTGGCCTTCCGTGAGAGGAAGTCATCGGTCTCGAACTGCTGGAACTTTCCGTGCAGGGGTTCGCAATGTTTCCTGACATTTCCGTCAGGGGAGAACATTTCATCGTAGAATTTATCGGCAGAGTAGCCTGTGAACATAGAATAAGGGTTTGGGGACTCCAAGGATTCATAGCAGCCCCTGCGCCAAAACCCCAAGGCTAAATCAATTCTTTTGCCCGATGCTGAAATTATGCGCCACCCCACCGCCGCCGCCGTAGGATGCGCCAAGCCTTTCCGGGAGATCGATCTCAGGAAAAACCCGGACGCTGGTCTGCTTTTTATCCGCCTTTCCCATCATCCACCCGACACCCATCCCGCAGAGGGCGAGCAAGGAAAGGGCACCAACCGTGACCAGCGCGAGCCGTAGCGAGCGGCCTCCGCTCACGGGTGCCTCCCTGAGCTTGAACCACGCGGTCAGGCCGGTGGTGATTTCCATGACGAGCTTCTCGATATAGACTTCCATGGATTCCTCCTCGCCCACTCTGTGGAGCGCATTGGAAATGATTTCCACCAGGCTGAATGCCGGCACGCCAACCCGATCCGACTCCATGCCTTCATTCGGATTGAGATCCCGGCCGAAGCCCATGTTTTTCGTGTCCGATTCGAAAACGATCACGATTCCCCCGCCATCCGGCAGCCATTCCTGCTGGAGCTGGGATGCGAGATCGGAGGCCGTGGTAGAGATCAGGGCGGTTTTCAGGATCACGAACATGTCATAGCCGTGGTCGCGTTTGAGATCCTGCAGCATCACCGTTATACGGCGGGCGGTCTCCGGCCTGAGCGAGAGGACTCCGTCCTTATCGGACAAGCCGCTGGGCGGAGGGGGAGGGATGTCCGCATCCGGAAGCCGCTGGGCGGAAGCGGATCCGGCAAGCAGGGTGCAAAAAACAAAACTCAGGAAGAATCTGCTCACTGCCCCAGTCTCCAGATCCCTGCGCAGGTTACAATGCTGAAAACGTGCGCGTTGCGCATGGATGCGGGTTTGAACGAAAGATTGGCTAACGTTTTTTCCTGAAAAGTGCTCCCAAGGTGCCTATGGAAAGCAAAAGTAGTCCTGACGGCTCCGGAACCACGGTGAAGGGAGTAACCTCTTCCCATGTGTTGCCGATGCGGAACTCATCAAAAATTACGCTTTCGTCTGCTTCCGCATCCACGTTGAATTCGGTGTAACCCAGAGTCCAGGCGGAGTTTCTCACATACCAGTTCATCTTGTTGTCAGTAGTGGAGAGAATGGTGGGGGATGGGTTTGAAGCCTCGCTGGTAAGGATAGGATTGAGCCAGAACTTCATCTGATCGCCCTCCGCACCGCTTCCGCTGTCGGGGTTCACGTTGTCGTCAAAGCGCATTACCAGCATCTGTGGCTGGTCGAAGGCGATGTTGCCCACGGGTTGGGCGAGGGAGCCGCCCGAGGCTTGTACGCCAATCACGGAGAGTTCACCGGTAGCCGATACATCGTAGCCGAAACGGCGGGCTTCGCCCCCGTTCTTGGTAGAGGCGGATCTCCAGGAAAACGGCACGCCCGAAGTTGCCTGTATCACCATACTCACATAAAGGGTCTGTGGCAGACTGGTGCCGATGTCGAGGTTTCTGCTCCATGTCCTTATTCCGGAACCCGTGCTACCCGTGTCCCTTGAAATTTGCATCTGTCCGGTCGTCGTGTTCAGGACGTTGTTGGAACCGTCATTGTAAATGATCTGGTTTGCGGAGCCTTTCACATAGATGGAATCCGCGAAGTCGCTTGCGGAATTCCATGCCCCGGTGAAGCCGGTTTTCGCCGGGTTCTGCCCTGTCGTCCCACCGCCGGCCGGTGCCTCGTCGTACAGAATGGCATTGCCGTTGGGTGGCAGATCGTAGTTGTCAACGGCATTGTTATAGCCATCGAAGCCATCGTAGGCCAGGACAGCGGCGTTGGCTCCAATGGGCAGCAGTATGGCAGCAGCGGGAATGAGTGAAAATCTGGGTTTCATTTTCACAAATGCTCTCTAGCCAAAGACTTCTGTCAATCTCTCTTTTTCATGTCGGAGTTTGAAAAGGCGGATCCGGGATCCCACGATACGCATTTCGACCTTCCCTGCCGTCCCGGCTGCCGCCATAACCCGTCCCATGCGCGTCCTCGCTATCGATCCCGCCGTCCGCAATACCGGCTATGCCATCCTTGAGGGCGAACCTTCGAAACCGACCGTGCTGACCTACGATGTGATTTCCGTTCCGAAAAAAATCATCCAGTCCGCTGCGCTTTCCGCGATCCGCTCCCACCTGGTGCATCTGATCAAGCAGTATGAGCCGGATGAAATTGCCGTGGAGGGGATCATCTTCGTGCAGTCCCACCGCACCGCCATTTCCATGGGTGCCGCCCGTGCTGCGGCTCTCATCGCCGGTGCGGATCACGGTTTGCCGATTTATGAATACTCTCCGAAAAAAGTGAAAATGGCGGTGGTCGGAAAAGGCACGGCGGACAAGGCTCAGGTCGCTTTCATGGTTCGCGCAATCCTCGGCCTCGCCGAAACCCCGCCCTCGGATGCGGCCGACGCCCTCGCTATAGCCATGGCTCACCTCCAGGCATCCGATCCCCTCCGGGCGAAGCTGCTGGAGCGGCGGCTGGTTTGAGTTTCTTTGGAGCGCGGACTTTAGTCCGCAGCTACTCCCACTCGAATTTCACGGAGCCAAGCTCGGAGTTCACGCGCTCGATCAACATCGTTCGGGTCTTCTTCGTTTGCTTCGCGGTGCCCCAGTGCCGGAACCATTCCACGCGGGCTGTCACCGGTTCAGCATTGTTCATTGCCGCGCTTGTCAGCTTGTATTCACCGGGCCAGGCGCGGCGGACTTGGAACTCATACACGCGGGAACTCCGCTTCTGATAGGCTCCGGAATCCCACACGGTATTCACGAGCGCAGGCTCTCGCATGTGGGGATTGAGATCGCCACCCGCCGTGGTGACAACCGCCCTTATATCCGAGTTCATAGCATCCGCCTTGTATGCCGCGAGTTGTGAAACGTTTGCTCCATTGCTGGCGAAAAAATCGGTTAGAGCGACCATCACCGGGGCGTTTTCGCCATTCCTGGTTTCCGGCCATATGCTCACCACATGGGCGAAATGTGCGGGGACTCCGGTGATGCGGCCAAGGTCATGGGAAACGAGAGCGCGGCTGCCGGCGTCGTCCACATTTTCCCCGAGTTCCGTCAGAACCTGCCCCGCCCTTTCACGGGAGCCATATTCATCCAGCCAGTATGCGAAGCTACGGGCACCTTCCACGGGGTTGGAATAAAGCTCCAGCAGATTGGAAAGCACCTGCTCGCCCAATTTGACATGCCCTTTCTCAAAAAGAATTCCCGCGATTTCCACCACCATGGCGAAGGATACAGCCTGGCCGCCTTGTTCACTCCGCAGCATTTTCTGATAAAACTCCACCGCTTCTTTATCCAGTCCGGCACGCCATTCAGCGGTCAGTCCGTTGGCGGAAACGGGAAGCTCCGCAATACGGATTTCCCCTTCCATTCGATTTTCAGTCGCCCGGGAAGATCCGTTCCCGCCTCCCAATGTTCCAATTCCCCTGTCATAGGAACGTCTGCGGGGGATGGCCTCATCAAAAGTAGGCGGTTGCTCACGGGGCACCGAAGGCCCCGCGTCTGCAAACGGATCCATATCCCCATACGGATTGCTTGGCTGGTTCTCCACCACGATCATGTCGCCCCATCTCAGCGGCACGTCCTTGTATTCGCCGCTCTCGAGATTGTAGCCGAACCTGCGGGCATCCCGGTAGAGGAAAGTCCGTGACACGTCGCCATAGAAATTCACTCCGTCCGCTAGGGCTATAGCCTCGCTCAGATGAACCGGCGCATCCGATGAATAGACAGCGGGATTTTTCACAAATCCCCGCACGGAAACGTGGACGGGTTTCCCCTTCGCTGGATCGGCACCCTTCGCTCTCAGCAGATTCAGTTCCTGCAACGAGCCGTCCATTTCCTTCCTCCAGGTATCGAACTTTTCCGAGGACTCCACAGTAGAGCCATGTCTCATCGTGTCTTGCACCTTCACCAGCCACTCGGAATATGGCTTCAGTGCGGCGGTATTGAGCTTCTCACGAGGAAACGCGATGCGGGAGGATTTCACCCAGATGGCGACGAGGTTCATCTCCTCTTTCAGCGCCTCGTCCACCCAGGGAAATTCCGTCCCGTGCCATTTGAGTTTCTCATTCCACGCCCATTGGAAACGCCTTGATTCCGTGGAAGCCTTTTTACGTAGCGCCTCCTCGTATCGAGCGAGCTGATCCGGCTCCGGCGGCGGGATGCGGTAGGTGACGTGATCCTCAAATCTTTCGAGAACGATCAGGGAGGTGTGGTCGCTGGCAAGGCGCTCGTCCCGAGCAAAATTCCTGATTATTTCCGCCGATCCGAACTTCTCCCACACTTCCAAATGGTGCTGCGACCATGCCCGGCGGACGAAATTCCAGGTATCCCCGCCCGGCTTCGGTAGATCCCCATCCAGGGCGATATCCCGCATTCCGGCGGTGCGGATACGAACCCCCGCAGCATCGGCCACCGGCACTTTCCCGGTTACGATGAAACGGTCGCCATCCATCCACACATCGCGATCCCAATGTGACATGCCATCCACCCGCACCAGATGGGTATTGCCCTGAAGCTGTGTGAGCCAGTCCGCACCCAGGTCAGCCCACATGCCTCCTATGGGTTGATAAATCCCATCCGGTTGCCGAAAGCTGAGGACATGGAAATGATCAATGAAGCGCTCCTCCGGCCGCAGGACGGGGGAGACTGCGCCACCATCAGTTATCAGCAAGGTTGCGCCATCGAACGGCTCCAGCCCGCGCAGATCAAGAGCACCATCGTAGGTGATGGTTCGGAGAAATTTTTCCAAGGCATCGGCATTACCATCACGGATCTGAAACATCTTCTGCCCGCCCTCGCCGTATCCCAATACATGCAGGGTTACATCCACATCCCCCAACCATTTCCACAGCTTCGCCAGCTCTTCCATTTCCTTTTCATGATCGCGGAAACGACCGGAATAGGATGCGTCCCAGAGCAAGCGGAGCGGTTTCCAAAAATGATCCGGCTTCACGGCCCCAGATCGCTTTTTCGGATCAAGCCGCCCTTGGACAATGAAGTGCCGGGATTTTCCATCCGCCTGATCCATCCGCACGATGGGCTTGTCCACACCCGGCAGCTCTGCCTGGACAACCAGCTCCCCAGCCAAGCGGACATTTTCCTCACTCCAGCTCCACTGGTTCATCCGCTTGTTTCCGAAAAACGGCAGGTGCTTGGTGCCGAGCACCTCGCAGCGAAATTTCGCGATCTTCGTATCGTGCTGCAGAGGAAGAGCATACCGCCCGTTTTCGCCGAGACGGCTGATGAAGCCGATGCGCATCCTCCTCGTGCCTTCCGCTGGCAGTGGGAAAATGCGGGTGCGGTAGCTGTTGTTCTCCTGCCGCTCGACGATGCCGGGATCGATCATCCGGCGCTTGATCGTCTCGTAGGCATTGAGCGCCTGCTCCTTTTCCACGGAAACGGCGGGTCTCATTTTCCCCTCGATATCAATGGCCCAGGTCGAGACCGTGGCACCCTCCGGCAACTGCATGGAGAACTCGCCCTCCTGGATGCGGTTCGTGTGATTGAAAACCTCCAGCTCATATACCGTCTCCGCCAGCCAACCATTTACCTCCACGCTGACATTCAGCTCGCGGATCTCCAGCGGCTCCGGGTTTCCCCCCACTTTGATACTGACCTGCGGAATGCCAACGGACTCGCGCGCTCCGGCAGGAATGCAACAAACTAGCAAACAGAAGATAAATCCCAGCTCTCTCATTTCGCTTTTTTCTCCGGTATTAGAAGTCCGCTGAAGCAAACCTCCGCCTTCACAAAAACCATCACCCGCAGCTCCGGATCCGCTTGGCCGGTTTCCAGATTCACCGGAGTCTGGGATGCTAGGAAAAGTTGCTGGCCACTGATGAGTGTGGCCGAAGTATTGACCCCCAGCTTGTAGAAGGTCGGCATTTCGACCTCCATCTCGCTTTCCCCCTCCTTGTGTGAGCCATACTTTGTTTTGCCATTCAGGTAGGTGATCTCAGGCAAGAGCCGCAGATCGATAATACGACTGTCCTCTCCAATGGTCGGTTCGATCTCCAAAGTGGTTCCGAGATTTTTGGTTTCGAAGGCGGTTGCCAGCGGCAGCTTGGAAATTGTTTTTTTCCCGTCGGATTCCACGATGATTCCGCCGGGCTCATACTCCGTAGGAAAAATATATTCGGAGATGGATTCCACCGTGGCCTTCTGTCCGCTCCGGGCGACACCCACGGATGTCTCAATCACCCGCGCTTCGCCTTTTCCAATGAGGCTATCCAGTTTTCCGCGCAGCACCCCCGCATCCGCCGAGAGCAGTCCGCCCGGGGTCTTTCTCTCGGATTCTTCTTTGAGCAACTCCGACATTTTCAAATGCGTAAGCTCGATCCACTCCACCTGGACACGCACCAGCGCAGGCAACTCCTCTATGGGCACCTCCCTGCCCAGCGGATTGAATTCCGTCTCCTGTCCCACGGCGTTTTGGACCAAAAGGGAAAGGGGCAACAACAGCAGCAGGGATCGCGTGGGTTTGAACATGCCTATCGGTAACGAATTTTCCGCCCATAGGAAAAGAGGAATCGGAGTGGCGCGAAGTCACTCCGGACTTGCGGGATGGCCACGTGGATCCCACACCTTTTCCATGACCGATTGGAACGCCCGCTATCTTGCCGGAGAGACCCCATGGGAAAAAGGTGCACCAGCTCCCCCTCTGCTGGAGCTTTGGGAGAAAACCGACCGCGCGATCTGGGGCGGGGGAACCGTGCTGGTGCCGGGCTGCGGAACCGGACACGACGTCCGCGCGCTTTCTGCGGAAGGGCTGGATGTGCTTGGTCTGGATTTGGCTGAGGAGGCGGTAGCGAAAGCCCGTTCGTCTCCCGCCGCTGGCAATGAGGAATACGCCCTCGGCGATTTTCTCGATCCCGAATGGCGGAAAGGAAAACGTTTTTCCGCCATCTGGGAACACACCTGCTACTGCGCGATCAATCCCTCCCGCCGCCCCGCTTATGCGGAAGCGTGCGCCGAATTGACCGGGCCAGGTGGCCATCTCATCGGCGTGTTTTTCCTGACCCCGAACAAACCCGGCGAGGAGGACGATGGCCCTCCGTTCAATGCCAGCATCGAAGAACTCGACGCCCGCTTCGCCCCGTGGTTTGATCGCGTGGAATCGTGGGTGCCGGAAAGGGCGCATCCTGGCCGCGAGGGGGACGAGTGGCTGGCGATCTACCGGAGAAAATGATTGCTTGGGCCGCCACAACCCGGACAAATGGACTTGCCATGAAATTCACCTCACTTTCCCTGCTCGCCATTCTTCTGGCAGGATGCGCACGGGTCGCGGAGCCATCTCCCGCACCCCCGGGTATGCCACTTGATCCGGAACTCGTGCCGGGAACTGACGGGCGGGCAATCACCCGGACATACTCCCGGAAGTTCCCCTCCTCCTAAAAATGGCTCTCCTCCAGTTACGCACCATTCCCGGCTTCCTTTCCTATGCGGACGGTCTGGCCCTTCAGGAAAAAACCGTAGCCGCCATCCTCTCCGGCGAGGAAACGGACACTGTCTTCCTGCTGGAACACGAACCCGTTTACACCATAGGCCGCCTCCGGGACCAGTCTTCCCTCCGCGCCACCGCCAGCCTTGCCCATCCCGTTTTCGAGACCAACCGCGGTGGGCAGGCAACCTACCATGGCCCCGGCCAACTCGTCGGCTATCCCATCCTCGATCTCAATCCCCGTGGCCGGGATCTCCACCTCCACCTCCGTCTGATCGAGGATGCGCTGATCGAAGCTTGCGCGGATCTCGGCGTCGCCGCAGGCCGGCGTGATGGCCTCACCGGCGTCTGGGTGGAGAACCGCAAGCTCGCCTCCATCGGGGTGGGCGTGCGGAAATGGATCTCCATGCACGGCTTTGCGATCAACGTCACCCGCCAGTCCTTACCGCCCTTCCTGTCCATAACTCCTTGCGGCCTGGATGGCGTGGGCATGACCTGTCTCGCTGCGGAAACCGAACTGCCGGTAACGATGGAAGTGGCGACCAAGGCGGTTTCCGCGAGACTGGGGGAAAAATTCCGACTGGTGTAGCCCGGGATACGGGATTTGCCGGACTCTATTTTCAACAGATCATCCCTTGCTTCCCGTCCTGTTGTGCGTAACGTCCCGTAAACCCATTCCTCCTGAAAGATCATGAAATCAAATCCCAAAACCTCCCGCCGCGCTTCTTCCGGCTTCACGCTCGTTGAGTTGCTGGTTGTTATCGCAATGATCGCCGTTCTTGTGGCCATAGGCATCGGTGCGATGTTTAAATTTCGGAAATCTGCGGATAAACTGAATGCCGGCAACAGTCTGAGACAGATGCAGGTGGCCAACATTGCCTACGCATCGGACCATAACGGGAAGTTCATGGCCGTTTACGACTTTGACGACAAGAAGAAGGGAAGCTACTGGCCGGATAACGCGGAGTTTCTAACCCTTCTCTTCGGCAGCTCACATGTTTACGGGAACAACGGGCAGAAAAACATAAACGTGCCGGACGGGTTTCTCGACAAACCCTATGTCAAAGCGGCTGGCAATGATGTGAATGCCAAGAGGTTCTATGGCGGTCCCTATGGTTACAACCAAACCACTGAAATCGCTGCGACCGGACTCACCTGGGGAGGCGAGAGTTCTTATGGTGGTGCCAGGCTTTCAAAAATTAAAAATCCCGCCAGAACCGCCGCTTTCGCGCTGTGCACCGATTGGATTCTGAAATACAACGGCAGGCTCAAATATCTCACCGATCCCACGGATGGCTACGATAGCTCCGGCATGCTTGCATTCCGCTATGGGGACAAGGTTCCGGTGGCGTTTTACGACGGACATGTCGAATACGTGTCCCCCGGGGAGATTAAAAAATTTGATGCCAACGGCGGGAAGGAAAATCCTTTCTGGGACGGGACGAAAGATTAGGAGAGGAATCTCCTGCCGCATTTCATCCCGGCACCCTGAGTATCCATCCCATGCGATCACGCCGGGAATCATATCGAAGAATGTGCGCCCGCCGCAATCGATTACTCCTGGCTGAGTGAAAGCACCCTCCCAGGCAGCATGCCAAGACCGGATTTAAGATCGGTTGTGCGCGTGTGTTCCAGGATCAGGATGCTCCCGTCTTCCCGCTTGAGCACGTCGATAGGCCTGCCCATCCCTTCCATCACCATATGGACTTCCGCCTGCCAGCTACCGTCTGCGGTTTTTGAGGGTTTCACGGTCAATACGTCAAACCCGGTATCCTCGGGCAAATGGATGAGATTTCCGAATCGGGTCACCAGAAAACGGTTCTTCAGCGGCTCCGGGTAATTTTCCCCGCACCAGACCATCCCGCCGGGGCAGGAGTGCGGGGTGAGTGTGGCGAAGCCCTTGCCTCCGTCCGGCCCGATGTTTTTTACAGCGTGCGTGAACTCCACACCTTCCGGTGGAAGCGGGGTGTGTTCGTAAAATTTCCTGGAGGCAGGATGGTCTGCATACTGGTAGGGGAAGCCGTAGTGTTTGCCATCCTCAATCATGTCCATTTCCTCTGCCGCATCGGCATCGGGGCCGTTAGCGGCAGCCAGCAGGTTGCCCGCATCATCCCATGCGAAGCCATAGGGATTCCGTATGCCCCTGGCCGTGATGTGCGGGAGTGCATCCGTTTTCTCATCTGAAAACCCAGCATCGAAGCGCCAGATGCAGGCGGTCAGATCCGTCTCCCCGACCTTCGCAATTTCCGGAATTTTTCCCTCCTCCCCCGAATCGGTTCGGGAACCGCTGGATATGTAGAGTGCGCCATCGGGACCGAATGCAATGTGACTTACGCCATGGTTGAAAGATCCGACGCCATAAGGAATGTGCACGTTGAACCAACTGCCCATTTCAGGCGCATCCGTGCCAACCGACCCCTTGCTCCTCCAGATATTGACGTCGTTGTAATACATCCCGTCGCTACCGGTGATACGGTTGTTGGAGGTGATCCACAGGTGTTGATTCTTATCGACCACGATGCCAAGCGCTCCGACGAATTCAAGGTCATCGCTAACATAGCTGAGACCGGCCAGCCAAGGCGTGAGAACATTGCCCGAAAGCCGGTGGACACTGCCGTTTTTCATCAGGACATAGATGCTGCCATCGGCAGCCGGGCCGGCCATCCTTGTGGGGAATTCCTCATTGAGCCGGGCCACCTCCTCCACCTTCCAACCGGACGGGGGTTCCGGCAGGGGCTGGTAGGAACTCGCCTTCACCAGCTTTTCGTAAGTAGGGAATTTTGATTTGAGGCGGGCTGCGGCAACCTCTTCTGGGGTAAACGGCTCCGCCTGGTTTCCCCATGAATTCGTGATGTAGGTCAGAACGTCCGCAGCCTGCCCGTTATCCAGCATCTGTGCCGGCATCTTGCCATCGTAGATGGCTCCGTTGACCGTGATTTCACCGGTGAGCCCTTGCGCCAGGACATGGACGGCACGCACCCGGTCTTCCATCAGCCAGTCGCTCTTCGCAAGCGGCGGGAAGACCGGAGGCACCCCTGCACCACCGGCCTGATGGCACATCGTGCACATCGTATCATAAATCACCTTTCCACGCTTCATCGCACTATCCTCCGCATGGAGCAGGGATTGGAAAACTGCTGCGATTGCCAGGGAAAGGAAAAGGGACTTGTGCACTTGGAAATTCTAGCGGGAGCCACCGGATTGCTGCAACCGCTTTTCCTCGTGAAGCATACGAAGCTGAAACATCCTGGCATCACCGCCGTATTCTGTGATTCCATGCTACGTTCTTTTCGCTTTCTCATTTTTGCTGCCGCCGTCTCACATGCGGAGGAGATCACGCTTTCGCCCGATGGAAAAATTTCCACTCCGGCAGTAGCTCTGGAGGCTGCGCGGGCATCTAAAAAGCCGGTTACAATCACCGTCGCGGACGGACGTTATTTTCTGGAGAAACCGCTCGCCCTTGGGGCGGAGGATTCACAGGTCGCCTGGCAGTCGGCTCCCGGAGCGAGGCCTGTTTTCAGCGGGGGACGGGTTATCACTGGTTGGGAAAAAACGGAGGACGGCCTCTGGAAAGCGGAGCTGCCGGAAGTCCGTGAGGGGAAATGGAATTTCGACCAGCTCTGGGTGAACGGGCGCCGCGCCATCCGCGCCCGCACCCCTGACAAAGGTTTCTTCCACATTACCGGCCCGGCGGAAAAAGACACCTTCCCCGGAGTGGAGGATCACGAGCGCCAGACCTTCCAGATTTTCCCCGAGGAATATCCGCTTTTCAAAAACATCCCGGAGTCGGAGAGGGACGGCGCACTCGTCACCATCACCGCCAAGTGGACCGTCAGCCAGTGCCGCATCGCCGCCCTCGACGATGCTTCACAATCCGTCCGTATCAAATCCAAGGCAACCTACCCCTTCACCACGGAACAGGGCAAGCCGCGCTACTTCATGGAAAATTTCCGCGCCGCCCTCGATGCGCCCGGCGAGTGGTTTCTCAATGTCAAAACCGGAACCATCCTCTACAAATCGCTCCCAGGGGAAGAGATAGCCAAGACGGAAATCATCGCTCCTGTTACGGAAAAATTCCTCACGATCACCGGCACGCAGGACATCACATTCAGTGGCATTCGTTTCCTCCATTCCGCCGACCCCTGTCCGGATGAAGGTAGGTTCGACCGCCAGGCGGCCATCCTCGCCGGGGGAGCCATCGAAGTTTCCGATTCATCCGGCATCCGTTTCGAGAACTGCGAAATCGCACACACCGGGAACTACGCCGTCTATTTTAAAAACGGCTGCTCCGATTCCTCCGTCATCCGCTGCCACCTCCACGATCTCGGTGCCGGCGGAGTCCGTATAGGCGATACCAGCCGCCCGCCCGAAGAAAACCTCACCCGCAACATCACCGTGGAAAACTGCATCATCCGCCACGGCGGACGCATCCACCCCAGTGCCTGTGGCGTCTTCCTCGCCCACGCAAAAGAGTCCCGCATCACCCACTGCGAGATCGCGGATTTTCTCTACACCGGCGTCAGCTTCGGCTGGAACTGGGGCTACGGGGAAAGCCTCTGCCGCGATAACATCCTGGAAAACTGCCACATCCACCACCTCGGCTGGGGATACCTCAGCGATATGGGCGGCTTCTACAACCTCGGCTCCGCCCCCGGCACCGTCATCCGGGGAAACCACATCCACCACATCGCCAGCAACCACTACGGCGGCTGGGGACTCTACACCGACGAGGGTAGCACAAACGTCCTCATGGAAAACAACCTCGTCCACGACACCTCGGACAGCGGCTTCCACCAGCACTACGGCTTCCACAACACCGTCCGCAACAACATCTTCGCCTTCGGTAAAAAAGCCCAGATCCAGCGCTCCCGCAACGAGCCTCTGCTCGCCTTCGTTTACGAAAAAAACATCGTCCTCTGGGAGCCGGATTCGCCCCTCCTCCACGGCGTCGCATCCAACTGGGAATTCCATAAAAACCCGCCTCGCGGCTACCCGCGCGACAACCTCGCCATGCGCCGGAACCTCTACTGGCGCACCGATGGGAAGATCCCTGAAAAGCTCGCTGGGAAATGGTCTTGGGAGGAGTGGCGGAAAATGGGACGCGATGCCGGGAGCCTTTTCGCGGATCCGCTCTTCGAAAATGTCGCAGCCCGTGACTTCCGCCTCAAGCAGAGGAGTCCTACCGGAAAAATCGGTTTCCAGCCATGGGATCTGACCCTGGCCGGTGTCCTTAAAAATGATGCACAATGGTCTAAGCTGGCCTCGGAAAGCAGCGATTTTCCGAACTGGGAAACCGAGTCGGAACCATGGCCTCAGCCTGTTTACAAAATCGGTTTCCAGGATTTCGAAAACGCAAAACCAGGCACCCTGCCCATCCCGGAAGCCTATGTTTCCGGTGAAGGAAAAGGCGAATCCATAGGCGTCACCACCGAAGCATCTTCACCCATACCCGTAGCCGGTCAGCCAAAATCCACCCGAAGCCTACGCATCAAGGATGCCCCCGGCCTCAGCAAATCCTTCCTCCCAATCCTCAATATCACGCCCAACTGGGCCGCCGGAACGATCCGCGTCTCCTTCGATGCCATGGCGCAGGAAGGTGCCGACTGGTTTTTCGAAAGCCGCTCCGACAGAAGCGGCGAATTTGCCGCCGGTCCCATCCTTTATTGGCGGGGAGGAGCCGTCTATGCCGGTGTTGGCAATGAAAGGAAACTTGCGGACATCCCCGCAGGAGAATGGTTCCGCACGGAAATTTCCGCCACCATAGGCAGCGGGAAATGGACGGTTTCCATCACCAGGCAGGACGGCAGCAAAAAGGAATTTCCAGACATTCCCTGCAAGGCATCATGGGATAAATCCGGCTACCTTCTCTGGTCTTCCATCGGTAAAACCGACGCCTCCTTCTTTATCGACAACCTCTCAATGGAAAATGAGTTGGAGTGATTAACCAAAGAAGTCGTCAGACCGGTGACTGTCGGCAGCCTGCTGCCGCTCTCCGTCACGCACCCTGGTGCTACGGGGCAAACTTGGGAAAGGTTTGGTTGAGCGAGGGAACACGCCGCCTAAAGTCAGCGCTCCGTGCCAATGCCGTCGGCTTGCAGGGGGCTGCATGGCCAAAAGCGGCAGCAGGCTGCCGACAGTCGCCGGTGCCTGCTGGCACTTCATTGCGGTAGGTTTTCCTACAGCTCCTTGATCCGAAGGTTTCTCCAGCGCACGTCCGTCTGCCCGCCGGAATGCACCTGCATTCCGAGAAAGCCTTCCGGGGTGATATCCTTCTTGTTTGTATCGGTGAAATCGACGCGTTTTTCCCCGTTGAGCCAGATTTGGATGTGGTTGTCCTCGCAGAGGATGCGGATCTCATTCCAGTCCTCCCATTTCATCAATTCCTTGCCTTGCTCGGTGAACGCCTTGCTCTGCTCCTCGTCCTTCTTGTCGGGGAAAAGCCAGCCGCGGCGCGCCTCGTCGTAGAGACCCGCAGTCCATGCGCGGCCCTTTCCGTTATCGTGCTCACACTGGTATCCATAGACCCGGCCGTTTTTTCCCTCCTTCTGCAATCCACGGAACATCATTCCGGAGTTACCTTTCAGGGTGTCGAACTTCATTTCAAAACGGAAGTCGAAGTCGGAGTAGGTCTTTTCAGAAATCAGGAACGTGTTTCCTTTCACGTTCTTCCCCGTGCCAACGACTTCCCCCTCGACCATCTCAAACTTTCCGTTTCCGCCGACGGTTTTCCAACCGGTCAGATCCTTTCCATTGGTCAGGGCGTTGAAGCCCTCCTCCGGTTTTGCGGTTTCGGCGAAAGCCAGGACGGGGAGCAGGGCGAGAATGAGGAGTCTTTTCATATTGTGTCTGAAATATACGGGTAGCAATACGCGGAACGGAAGATCTTTCTTGCGCGGCATCGGGAGGGGTTCAATCTCCCTGCCAACCCCGAACCACGTGGACGACGAACTCTCATTCATTTTCAACATCCCCGCAGCAGATCCGTTGGGTAAACTGGCTGTGACCGGGAAATTCCGCGCCATGGAAGAGCAGGTGGTGCTGCATTGGAAGTTGAAAGACAGCACCTTCACCCGTGCCTCGAACACGATGCGCACCATTGAAATGGGCTACGGCGATGTCGAGGAAGCCACGGTTACCGGTGGCTGGTTCTGGCTTTCCAAAAAGGTGCTCACCATCCGCATCAAAGACCCCCGGCTCGTCGAAGAAGTGCCCGGCGTGACCATGGGAAAACTGGAACTCGAACTCCCCTCGAACTCCGTGAAACCGGCGAAGAAATTCGTAGCCATGGTGGACTACCGTGTTTCCGAGAGTGAAATGGAAAGACGCCAGGAGAGGCTAAAAGATCTGGGGATTTGACTGTCAGCGGGGTGTCCTCGCGGCAAACGGATTTACACGGCACCCGATCCCTCATACTTCCAGACCATCCTCAAAAAGTAAGAACCCTCCATCATCTGCGTTCACAGGAAACCGATGAAGGAATTTGAAAATTTGAAGGAAATGTTGAAATGAGGCACCTGGTACCACCGAGACCCCATTCAAAGGGGGACCGACCCCATTTACAAGAACCGATCCTTTTCAGACCCTTTTCAGAAAGACCGACCCTTTTCATTTTGGGGTTAGACCATACGGGAAGTCCGATTGCGCTTAAGCATCAGGCAGATCATCCCGATAGCTCCCAAAAACACGGACGATGGCTCCGGTATTGCCGAAGCATCGAGGCGCACATTGTCGAAGTTCACCTCGCTCCCGGGGCCATTCAGATTGACCAGACGAATGGCCAAGGGTTGACCCGCATTCGGGTGGCTATCCCCCGTGGTGAACGACACCACTGAGGTTTCGAAAATCCCTTCCCCTGGCGAGAGAGTATTGTCATCCGATGCGAGCAAGATACCGCCTGCAAAGAGGTCCACCCGGTATCCGGGGAATCCGGTGAAGTCAAACGACCCACCACCGGCGTCCGAAAAGTTGCCCACTTCAACCGTGAGCGTGTATTGCGTCGAAAGCCCGAGCACGGTCGTCAGCGTCTGCTGGAGGCCCGCCTCTGCGAGGTTGGTCGTATTCTCCAGGAAAACCAGCCCCACACTCGAGCCGTCTGGCGCGCCGTTCACATACGAGCTGGACCCGGTAGGATTCCAAATTCCGAAGTATCGCTCATTGCTCGTCGCTCCCGAATTATAGACCGTCCAGTCCGTTGGCCCCTCCGTTTGGCTCACGTCGAAGGTGCCCGGGAGCCGTCACCGGGTTTTCAAAGCTCGAATTATTGACCGCCACTAAAGCGGCTTCCGCACTCATGGTCAGTGCTGATGAAATGAGGGAGAGTAGCGTCGGTTTAAGAAGGATTGTCTTCATACCCCTTACTCTTCGAATTTTTCGCGAAAGGTTACAGGTGAATCGGGAAAAATTTGATTCAACGAATTTCGCGGACCAACACAGAGCGAAACTCCGTCGCCGATCCGTAGGTCACCACGCCGATTCGTTCTTTATTCGATATATTGAAAAAAGAACCTGTTTCGATTTCTTCGAAGTCTCGCAAGGTCTGCTTCAGTTCGCCGTTCACGTAGCCCCGAAGTTCATCCCTGCGGACCTCGACGAGGATTTCGACAGGAACATTGTCCTCAATGAGAAATTGGAAGCGGCCCGGATGTTCGGAATTCCGGGTGCCATCCACGTGCTGAAATCCAGAACTTTGATCGTACCAGCAATTTAGCTCAAACTGGCCTGTCCCACGTTTCCCTGCGGGAATAATGGCACCGACGGAATTTCGGCCACGAATTCGTATAAATCTGATTTTCAGATCGTAAGCCTCGCCAGGAATGTAGGGGAACAGAAAAAAACTCCCCTGAGCCGCGGTAGATGTTTGGACCAAACTCGAATCCATTTTCTTCCATCGGCCCCGGCTGTTTTCATCGATGATTTTCACCGCCGGAAGGATGTCCTGCCACACCCCGGGACGAGCGTGCGCGATCAGACCGTCTTCTCCAAGAACGGCGACTCTGGTTTCGGGTTCGCTTTGATCGGCGTCTTTAGGTTCCGGGGCGCTTTGATTGAAATCGACAAAGAATCCTGCTGTCAAAACTGCCAAGGCAACGAAAATCCCAATCAGGATTCCGCGCCGACTTCGAAGTGCTTTCTCCGGTGCCGCGACAGTGGAGCCAATCGGAACACCCTGCACCGAAGTCCGCATGTCAGTCGCAGATTGAAAACGGGCCTCGGGCTCCTGTTGCATGGCTCGGTTCACCACTTCGTCGAGCCGACCGTCGACACCCGGACTGCTCGAAGGCGGTGGCCAGGCACCCTGCGGCAACTTTCCTGTCAGCATTTCGTAAAGCATCACGCCAAGACTGTAGATGTCAGTGCGGTGATCGATCTCCTCGCCCTGCATTTGCTCGGGGGCCATGTAAACTGGCGTGCCCATCGTTGAACTTGTCGCGGTCAGCGAATAATCATTCTTCAGCGAAAGCCGCGCCAGTCCAAAGTCGGTCACTTTTGGCACACCTTGACGTGTCACCAGAATATTGCCCGGCTTTAGATCACGATGAATGATGCCGTTTTCGTGAGCGAACTGAACCGCTTCGCAAATGGCTGGCACGAGTCGCAAGGCATCGGATGGCGAAAGCGATTTTGTCCGAATGAGCTGATGCAAATCCGTGCCGTCAATGAATTCCATCGCGATAAAAGGTTGGCCCAGCGTCGTCTCGCCCGAGTCATGAATCGTGACGATATTCGGATGATTCAGGCGAGCCATCGACAATGCCTCACGTCGAAAACGTTCGCGAAACGTCAGATCATCGACCGCTTCAACCGGAAGAAGTTTAATCGCCACCGTTCGATCCAGCCGGGTCTGAGTCCCTTGATAAACCGCTCCCATTCCACCGCGCCCGATGAGACTTTCCACGGAGTATTCTTCCGGGAGAATTTCCTGAAGGGCTTCCGGCGTGGGCGGAGACCAATTCGTCAAATCCGAAACAGGAGTCGGCATTCCGTTCAGAAACAAATCCGCGCGGTCGATCCCTTCGATTTTGATGTCGTCTCCTTCGCTCATTGTTTACCGGGTTTTTCCAGAAAGCGCCGCGAAGAGACTTCGCATTTCCTCTTCAACCGCCGCTTCATCATCCGTTTCCAGAGTTTCCGCCACTTGCTCGTGCAAAACCCGCTTGTAGCGTTTTCTCAGCCGATGAACCGCGACTTTGAGATTGCTCTCGGTCATTCCGAGAGAATCCGCCGCCTCCCGATAACTCAATTCTCCCTCGTTCCACGACAGGTATTGTTTGATCACTTCAAACACCTTTTCTTTGCCATCTTTGGAATAACTTTTGCGAAGATTTCCCAGCGCCAGCTCAAGGACCGTGTTTGCCCATCGCCGGGCGAAAAGCGTTTCCGGAGTATCCGCATCAACAATTTCCGATTGATAGCGATCTTCCGCGGGACTCAAATCAATCGAAACATGTTGGACGCGTCCACCTCGCTTCTGAGCATTGGCCCGTTCCCGCTGATGCGAAAGAAAGCGTTTCAGCACCGCGAGGAGAAAGCTCCGAAATTTTCCGCGCGAACGATCTGCAGCCGCCACCGTATTTGTAGAAATCAGTTCCGCGAAAAATTCCTGAGTAAGATCCTCGGCATCTTCCTGACTTCGCCCGGAGCGACGGAGAAATCCGTAAACGGGATCCCAGTAAGCCTGGCACAAGACGTCGAGAGCCAGCGCTGCGTCCGGTTCACTGGCGACCTTTCCAGCGCGCGCCACCAGACTCCATCGCGTGGGTTGAAATTCCCTGGGTTCATTGTTGCGGCTCATCAACAGCCCTACGATGCCTTGCGCCTGTCTATTCGTCGATCTCATTCCACCCTCACTCTCCAGAAACGGCGGGGTTCATCTGCTTCGAACGAATGCATCTGCAGTTCCCCGTTTCCGCTAATAAATTGCAGCTCCGTGATCTCCCAATTGCGCATATCGCTCGAGGTTTCCAGCGTGTAGAAGTTTTCCTTCTCGGTCGAAAACAGGACTTTCTTCGTATTCGAATCAATCTGGAGATCCGGGACCTTTGGTTGGGAAATCGGATTTGCTTCGATCCAGTTCAGCACCGCTTCCGCTTTCGGCGCGTCTTCCAGCGGCTGGTTTTGATACTCGTAGATCGAGAAATATCCAGACCGACTCCAGTATTGCGTGAGCGTGAAATTCACGAAAAATTCCATACCCTCATCCCGCAACATATCGAGATATTCCGTGTAGCGCTCGCCCATTCGTGGATCCGACTGCGCCTCCCTCACAATTGCCGTGAGCGTTTCATCCTGCTGGGCTCCCGCACCATTCAAGAAATGCTGGCCACCTTCGTAAGCAATTAATCGCACTCCGGCATTCGCGGCATTTTGCCGATGTTCCTGCATGTCCTCGCGCTCTTCTTCAATAGAGGTGATCGACATCGTCGTCACGATTTCATCCGCCGTCGGATAACCATTGTCTTCCAAATAATTCCCGTCGATTCCGCGCCCAAAATACGGTGCAATTGCAATGGCATCCGCCGTTGTCCCGTTTGGATTCAGCGCCGGGTCGCTGATATACGCAAGCCGATCCGCCGTGTTTCCGGGCTGGCTCGACCAACCGCCCGCGACTTTGATGATCCGATTGGGGCCAGCTTCGGCGAAGACGGCTTTGAAAATTTCCCACGCCCGGACCATTCGCATCGTTTGAAACTTATCTCCCGCCTCCCGCTCATTGGTCAAGAGTCCAAGGTCGAGTCCCTGTTGCCTCACCCAGTATGTCTGCAAAAAGAAGCGAGCGCTGTTCCAAGTTTCGTTGGAATATTCGAGGTAGACTTTTTGATGAGGCCCCAACTGATCACGAATCAAAATCGCGGCTTGCTCGATGTAATGGTCATCCGCGAGATGAGGGACGCAGTACCACATGTCCTTCCCTGTCGTGTTGGCCAGCTCCACCATGACCTCGATCGCGACCCCTTCCGCGCCCGTTCCCTGAGAGAAATGATCCGGCTTCGTCCGCTCTTCCCAATCGCCATTCGTATGACTGTTCGTGTCTCCCCAATCCATGAAACGCAGCGTCGTGTAGGGCTCCAGGTCTTCGAGGTAATCCGGGTGAAACGTCGTGCTTTCATCAAACCCCGCGACATGAATTTTGATGTTTCGAATCGGGTCCTCCGGGTCAGAATAATCAATATTCATCGTTGCATTGGTCGCGATTCCCGGCTGCAAGGCGAACTCGACCTGGTGCGTGGAAGGTTCGCCCGCGCCCGAAAGCGGAGCTTGACCAGCCACGACATTTTGCCCCTGAAACCGGATCGTCCCCGTTCCTTCAAAGGTCACCGTCATTTCCCCGCTCATCGGCACATGAACAATCGTGCTGACACGGTAATTGATCCCATCACCCGGATCAAACGGTGCCTGCAGCGGCCAGCCGTTTTCATCAACTGGCACCTCCGGCCTTTCTTCACTTTCGTTCGACTGAGACGCCCACGTGTTCGCATTTTTCATCCCATCCACGAACACCCAGGCCGAGCTGAAGTAATCCACCGGCTGCAGGTTCGTGCCAAATTCCATTTCCCCCGTCACTCGCGGAACAAAGGTCGCGTTGATCTCCGTGTCAGCATCCATCACAACTCGAATTGGATTAAAGCCTGAAGAAGCATCGCCATCCCACCCCGCGAACCGCATTCCCTCCGGCGCGACGGCTAACACTTCTACCGACGCGCCCGTTTCAAAGTATTGCGAATCCGGCGTCACCACCACTTCCGCACTTGCATCTGCCGTCGCGCTCAGCGCAAAAACTTCGCCGGGATCCGTGATCGAAAACGCTCCCAAACTCGTTGGGTGATTGCTCGGATGCAGCGCCTCGTAGATGTAAATGCGAAATTCCACCGGCCCTGAAACCGTTTCGTGGCCATCTGGAATGATGAACGATAGATCGACCGGGTCTTGGGCACCATTGGCGATAAGCTCCGAGGCGAAAATCGCATCTCCTTCACCAAATCCAGCCACACTCGAGAACACCGCATATCGACGCGGCGCATTGTAGGTGAAGCGTCGGATCGAAAAAGAGAAGCGCTGCTCCGTCAGCGTAATCTCCGCGTCCGGCGTCAACGTAATCGTCAGATATTCGTCCTCCGCAACGGCCTCTGCCAGCGTCGAAGCCGTATCGTCAGACGGCGCTAAAAAAGCAATTCGATCATCGATCCCATCGAACGGAGTCAATCCCGGCCCGAAATCCCAACCCGATGAAGCCAGCCCCGGCGCGATTTGAGTTGTCGCCGTAACCGGCAGATTATTAGCGAGGTCGGTTCCCGTGAAATCCGATTCAATCAAATCCTGCCCACGCAAAGAAGATGCGCTCAGTAAACCAAAAAGTAGCAATAGCTTGGTGTTCATACCTGTTCTCTACAAATTTTCTGACAAAGGTTACACGTAGGGATCAAATTGTATGCTAGGAATTTGCTTTTTCACCTAGAACGTTATGTTTGGGGTCTGTTTGGGGTCTGTTTGGGGTCTGTTTGGGGTCAGGAGTATCAGACCGGATCAAGTGTTTTTTGATATTTTTTAAGTCGGATTTTTGGGCGTACCGATTCGTGCCAGACCGAGTGGTTCGGTTTTTGGCAGGGCTGGTTTTGGATCTTTTGCCTGGTTCGGATTTGCGGAATGAAAGGTCGGAGTCGGTAGCGGGTGGTGGCAGCCACCGGTTGGTTCGGGCGGGCTTTCGCCCGACCTGTGCCTTCGCCCCTTTTGCCTGGCGACCTGGTTTACGCGCCCTTGCGCATTGCTGCTTGGGCAAAGTATCTTTGAGCCATGGTCCTGGCCCGGAGTGGTTTCCTCCGGGTCGGATCGGGGGCGACCGGTGTCTTGGCATCCTGACCCAAGCCGTCACTTTCGCGCGGCGGTGCTGCATGAGCCATCCGGTCGCCCCGTCTCCGTTTTTTCAGTTCCGGGGATCTCCTTTTTCGGGTTTCAGATCACGGGTTGTTGGAAGGTTTCTGTTCACAGCCGTTCGGGTAGGTCTATGCCGTGGAGTTCGAGCATGAGTTTGCGCCAGTAGCCTAGCGGATGGGTTTGCTCGTTGATGAGGTCGATCCCGCCGCTGATGGTGCGCCATTTTTTCTGGAGAATTTTCCAAGTGGCCAGCGCGGCGGCGGCCAGTACGGCGGGGTCGGCATCGCGGGCGCGGGCTTCCGGGGCGAGGTAGGGGATCTCGTTTTTCACGAGGGTGCTTGTGAGGCGGAAGTGGTGGCGGGCTGCGGCAAAAAGACCGTGCTTGCCTTGCGCGTTCCAGCGGGTGATGCGGTCCTTGAGTTCGGGCGGGCCGTAGAGGTGGATTTTCTGGGCGCTCTGAACCGTCCAGTCCTTGAGGATGCGGTTGCAGCGCGGGCTGGCGTGTCCCTGGATGGCGGGCGAGTCCGGGCCGCCGGTCTGGAAGGTGCGCGGGACGATGCCCGCGTAGGCGCAGAGGGAGTCGAGTCGGCTCAGGCGGGCGGGTTCGCCAAGTTCTCCGGCAAGACCGGCTGCGAGGACGAAGCCTATGCCGGGTATGCTGGTGAGCATGACGTAGGGGGTGGTGGCGAGAACCAGGGCGGCTTCGGCGCGTAGTTCGAGCGCGTTGCGGCGAAGGCAGTCGAACAGATCGACGGTGGCTGTGAGCGTGCGTTGGAGGGCGACGACGCGGTGGGCCGCCGGCGGCAATGCCTCCCTGGCGAGGAGGATGATTTTCGCGGCGGTTTGGTCGGGATTGCGGACCCGGTTGCGGCGCAGGAGATTGGCGAGTGCGACCGGTTTCCGACGGGCCACCTGAGGGGCGCTGAAACGCTCTTTCATGAGTTCGAGCGATGCGTTTGTGAAGGGTGTGAGCGCACTTTCGGACCCATTGAGGAAGCCGGGAAAGAGCTGCTCGGCGAGGGCGTGGATGCGGTTCGAGGCCGCGGTCTGCTGGCGCACGAGGGTGCGGCGGCAGCGGGTGATTTCGCGGAGGTGGCGGTATGCGGGATTGGGACGGCCCCCCGCCTCGCCGGTGACTCTCGCACGGCGGGAGAGAAGGGTTTTGGCGATGCCAAGCAGGTCGAGAGCATCAGTGCTGGCAAGCAGGTTTTCGCGGTTTTCCTTGGCTTCGTAGGCGTTTACCCGCACGACAAGATAGCCTTTGAGACGAAGCGCCTGGGTGAAGTTCGCAACGTATGCGGCTTCGTCCTCACCCCCGAGGAATATCTGTTCATTGGGGATTTTCCGATGACGGGCGGTGGCGGAAACCTCCTTGATGAGGTGTTCGATCCCAGCGGCGTTTTTTTCGACCGGGAAGGAATTTTTGAGGGCATCGCCGTTCCCATCGCAGATGAGTGCGAGATGCTTGCGCTTGGAATAATCGAGTGCGACACAGAGGACTTTCCTGGCATTCCCGGCGCGTTTTAAAAGAGCGGCGATCCGGGAGTTCTGGTTGCGATAGACGGATTGTTGTTTGCGGGAATTTTTCATGGCATCATAGGGATACCATTTATTGGCATCATCCTAACAGCCGCCGAAGCAGTCGGCCGAGCTCAAGCCCTGCGGGCTCGCCCGCCTGCTTCGGACGGTCGGGAAATGGTACCGGGTGCCTCATTTCACATTTTCCTTTCGGGAGAATGTCATCGGAAAAGGAAGATTGATAGATGTAAGCAAGAGAAATGATCGTGACTGGCGTGTTGTTTCCATGTAGTAGTGCTAGCATGAAGGCAGAAGGAACGGAAACGAAGGTGAGGAGGCGGCGGAGCAGCCCGGCTCCCGTTCCGAAGTTGCGGAGATCCATTCATCACGAGGGGTTTCACTGGGTGTTCCTAGATCCTTGGAGAGATGGGCCGGTGATTCTGGATCCGCTGTTTGGCGAGTGCCGGTGGAATGTGGAATGTGGAGCGGATGGCGGCGCGGCTGGGGCTTGGGGAGAAGACTTTCGCACGGTTGACGGAGGCGTGCCTGGGGATAAGCGCGAAGCAGTGGATGCGGCAGGTCATGGCGTTGCGGGCGTGTCGCCTGCTACGGGAAGGATGGAAGGTTTCTTCGGTCGGGCGGGAACTCGGATTTGAAAACGAGGGAAATTTTTCGGCGGAGTTTAAGAAACTGGTAGGGATCTCTCCATCGCGGTTGCAGGGCAGGTACCGGGAGGATGCGATGGGTGGCGGGGAGCGTTGAAGCATGGCGGAAAGCCGCGGTTCAGGTTCCGGGTGACGCCTCATGTGGTGATTACTATGATCTCCTCGGCTTGACGGGTGGCTGCGGGGCGCAGCGACCACGGCCTGCCCCGGGACGGGGCAGCTACGTCTGGCGGCGGTTTTCTTCCCTTACAGATCTTTTACGCAGCGGAAGCCGGTGTGGCATGTGGGGGAATCGTTCTCGATGGAGTGGCGGGCGCCGGGGCGGTAGCGCATGCAGTAGGATACGTGGCAGAGGAAGGAACCGCCTTTGGTTACGTGGTTGGGTGCGCCTCCGGTTTTCTGGCCGGTGTTCATGTTGATCCAGGTTTCGGGGCCTTTGGGATCACACTTTTCACACTTGGAGCGGTATTCCGGATCGTAGAAATCGGAGCAAATTTCCCAGACATTTCCAGCCATGTCGTAGAGGCCGTAGCCGTTGGGCGGATAGGATTTCACGGGAGCCGGCCCGGCGAATCCGTCCTCGGCAGTGTCCTCGGTGGGGAAGGTGCCGTGGAAGGTATTCGCCATCCACTTGTCATCGACCTTCAGTTCGTCGCCCCAGGAATATACCTTTCCTTCCAGTCCCCCGCGAGCAGCGAATTCCCATTCAGCTTCCGTCGGGAGGCGTTTTCCCGCCCATTCCGCATAGGCGGCGGCGTCATCAAAAGTAACACAGGCGACCGGATAGTTTTCACGACCCTCAACGGTGGAGCCTTTGCCTTCAGGGCTTTTCCAGCTCGCCTCCGGATCCCATTTCCACCACTGCATGAAGGAGCCGGGATCCATTACGCGGCCTTCCAGCTTATTCGGTGTGTTGAAAATGATGGCTCCATTGTTGAAAGGGGGTTTTGGGAGTTGTGCGAGCGCCTCCGGTGGAAACATCGCGGTGTCCGCTTCCTGTTCCGCGAAAGTCACATAGCCAGTGGCATCGACGAATTTCTTGAACTGGGCGTTCGTCACTTCCGTCTCGTCCATCCAGAAACCGGAGACCTCGAGTTTTACCTGAGGCCTTTCCTCGGGGAATTCCTTTGTCCCGTAGGGGGTTTCAAAAGATCCGCCGGATCCCATCATGGTCGTGCCGCCTTCGATTTTGATCATCCCGTCTTTTACCTCCACCTGCGGGGTGGCGGGTTCCTTTGGTTCACACGAGGTGAAAAGCGCGGGCAGCAACGCCAGGGAAAGCAGGTATTTCTGAAAGTTCACGGGGAAAACCTACGCAGGAGGCTACCTGTATCCATCATAAATTTCCCCCTGCCGCTTTGGGTTTCCAAGTCTGCGGGAAACCGCTTATGCTTTCCCCAATCACATGAGAGCCAGACTGACCAAAGACTTCCGCTTTGAAGCCGCACACACCCTGCCGTCCCTTCCGGACGACCACAAATGCCGCCAGATGCACGGCCACAGTTTTAAGGTGGAAATCCACATCGAGGGGAAAGTGGATGAGAAAATCGGCTGGATCTATGACCACAAGCTCATTTCAAACGCGATGAACCCGCTTCTGGAGCAGCTCGACCACTCCTACCTCAACGATATAGCGGGACTGGAAAGCCCCACTATTGAGATCATGGCGGCGTGGTTTTGGAGAAAACTGGCGCCCCAACTCCCAGGATTGGCGGAGATCGTGATCTATGAAACCCCCACGGCGAGATGCTCTTTCCGGGGTGAATTCGACTGATCGAAAATTCCTTGTGAAATTGTCTTGCGTCCGGGAACGGTCTGTATCAGTTTCCCGCCCCCAACCACTCGGGACGTAGCTCAGCCTGGTAGAGCGCCTGCTTTGGGAGCAGGATGTCGTCAGTTCGAATCTGGCCGTCCCGACCATCTACCACGCCTCCATCTTGGAGGCTTTTTTTTGAGTGAAATGCGGATGACCGGACGTATGATGCGTCCCAGCTTCATGAAATTCCCGACCGCTCTACTCGCCCTTTCCCTAATTCTTCCCGCCATCGCTGCGGAGAAACCCGAAGACTTCCGCTACCGTTACGAAGTGATAGGCACGGGTCTTGACCGTCCGATGACCATGGGCATGGCTCCGGACGGGAAAATCTATTTCAACGAACTCGACGGTAAGCTGCGTTTGCTTGATCCCGCTACGAAGTTGATCAAAACCGTCGGGGAGTTGAAAGTTTTTTCCCAGCAGGAAAGCGGCTTCCTTGGTTTCGCTCTCGATCCGAAATTCTCGGAAAACGGCCACATCTTCATCCAGCACTCCCTCACCGATTTTGACGGCACTGCGATCTCGCGTTTCACGATCAAGGACGAGAAACTCGACCTCTCCTCGGAAAAGGAACTGCTCCGCTGGCCGGTGCAGCGCAAGGAATGCTGCCACCATGCGGGTGAGGTTCACTTCGGCCCCGATGGGAATCTCTATTTCTCCACCGGAGACAACACCAGCCCGTTCCAATCCGACGGCTTCACTCCAATCGATGAGCGCGACGGTCGCTTTCCTTTCGATGCCCAGAAATCCTCCGCCAATACCAACGACCTGCGCGGTAAAATCAACCGCATCCGCCCCACTGCGGACGGCGGCTACACCATCCCCGAGGGCAACCTTTTCCCACCCGGCACCCCGAAGACCCGCCCGGAAATCTACGCGATGGGCTTCCGCAATCCGTGGCGTTTCACCGTGGATCAGAAAACCGGCATCGTCTATGTCGGGGATGTCGGCCCGGACTCCGGAAAGACGACGGAGGAGCGCGGCCCCAACGGATTCGATACGATCAGCCAGCTACGCAAACCCGCGTATCTCGGCTGGCCATACTCGCGGGGAGGAGAGGTTTACAAGGATTTCGACTTTGAGAAAAACAAGTCGGGAGAAGTTTTCAACAAGCAGAACCCCGTCAACGCCAGTCCGAACAACACGGGCATGACGGAGCTGCCACCGGTGCAATCGCCAATGATCTGGTATCCCCACAAAGAGTCGGCGGATTTTCCGCTGATGGGCACGGGTGGGCGCACCGCTTGCGCAGGTTCGGTTTTTCATTACGAGCCGGAGTTCGAAAAAACCAACGGCTTCCCGGAGCATTACGATGGCTCTCTGCTGTTTTTCGACTGGCAGCGTCCGGCGGTGATGTGGGCTATGCTGGATGAAAATTCCGAATTCAAGGGTTTGGAAAAATTCACGGAGTCCGCCCGCGTTGCACAAGGGGATGCCGATGGCTCGGGTCGCATCCAGATCAAGCGCCCTGTCGATACCTTCTTCGGTCCCGACGGCTGCCTGTATTTCATGGATTACGGCGAGACCTGGGGGAAAAACCCCGACGCGCAGATCTTCAAAGTCAGCTACCAGCGTGGGAACCTGAGTCCGGTTGCGCAGCTCTCGGTTGAAAATTCCAGCGGCCAGGCGCCCCTGAAAGTTTCCCTCTCTGCCGGGGGTTCCAACGATCCCGAAGGAATGGAACTTTCCTACGAATGGATACTGAATCCCGGCGAAAAAACCGTCGCGAAAACCAAGGAGGCGGAGGTCGTGGTCGAGACGCCCGGGAACTACGAAATCGAGCTCCGTGTCTCCGATCCCAATGGCGGGACGGCGACGGCGACCGGGAAAATCGTCGTCGGAAACACCGCCCCGGTGGTCACGTTCCTGGAGCCGAAGGATGGCGATTTCTTCGACTTCGGAGTCCCCATGGAATATAAAATCAAAATCGAGGACGCGGAGGACGGAAGCTCTGTGGACGGGCCGAAAGCGGACGCCATGAAATTCGCCACCCTGGTAACCACGGAGTGGATAGACGCGGACAAGCGCAAGGCGGAATCCCACGTGGGGATGTCCCTGATGAAGCAGTCCGACTGCTTCAACTGCCACGCGATGGACAAGACGATCGTCGGCCCGACCCTGCTGGAGATCTCGGATAAATACCGTGGCCAGAAAGGCGCGATGGATGTTTCCGCAGACCGCGTGCTGAAAGGCTCGGCAGGTGTGTGGGGGGAGATCCCCATGCTGCCGCACCCGCAGCACACCAAGGACGAAATCCACATGATGGTGGAATGGATTTTCTCGCTGGAGAAAGGCAAGGGCGGCGCGGGCATCCACCGTGGCACCGAAGGGACGATAACTGTGCCGAAGAACGAGAAAATCCGCAAGGGCATCCTTCAGGCGGAGTTCACGGATTTCGGAAAAAGCCCGGCGGCCGCATTAACTACTACGGCTGTAGTAAATCTCCGTGCACGAACCATCGAAGCCGAGGCGGCGGATGGAATCATGGGGCCGAAGCCCGCCCGCTTCAGCAGTGCGAGCGGCAACTCCGCCCTTGGCAATATCAGTCCGGGTCATGCCGTGAAAGTTTCCCAAGTGTATTTGAAAAACGTTTCTTCGGTGACGATACGCTACGCCCTGCCCGAGGGCGAGAGGAAGATTGAGCTCCGCAAAGGTGCGCAAGACGGCCCGAAGATGGGCGAGATCGCATTTGGCCCGAGTGGCGCCTGGGACAAATGGAAGGAAGCCGATGGCAAACTGGAATCCATCGACGAAACCGCTGACATGTATTTTGTCTTCGACGGATCGGTGAACCTCGACTGGCTACGCTTCAATAAATAATACCGGGGCTTCACATTGGTGGAGCTTCCAGTGGTCATAGTCATTCTTGCTGTATTGACGACTATCGTCTTCAGTTCGGTCTGCGGCTGGTGCGGAAGTGAAATGAACCTGTCTTCTGACAGCTTGTGCAACCGACGATTGTGACCAGAAATTATGGTGTTGTCGGACAATCACATTGTGGGATGAAATGGAGAAAAGATGAAGATTCGAATCATGCTAACCGTGTTGAGCGGTCTGTGGTTGCTTCCGGTTGGACTCGCGGTAGAGGAGCCAAAGGTGCAGCTTCTTGAAAAAACAGCACCGTGGGGAGTCACTGTGGAGCGGGAGAGCTTTTACACAAAAGGCGGCGAGAAGGTTCTTCACGGGATTTACGAAATGTTGACCGATGACGGAGGAAATCAGATCCGTGGCAATTATATCGATGGAGAACCGGACGGTCCATACGTTCTGTATTACGAAGGGCTAGGCACAAAACAGAGCGAGGATCTCTACGCTAAAGGAGATAGGGTAGGAAAGTCCCGCACATGGGATACGAAAGGGAATTTGTTGTTCGAAGGGGCTTGGAAGGACGGAGAACCATGGGATGGGTGGTTTGAATTTAAAAACAGTTCCACCAAGGGGGCATATCACCAGCGTGGTGAGAGTTGGGAAATCACACAGTGGAAGAATGGCAAAAAAGTTCCAGGCAGCACACGTGAGGTAACGGTAAAGTGGCGTGATTGGGTTCCTGGGAAATTACCAAACCCGGATTTGTTTTGCCGTTGGCACTGGGCGCAGTTCAGCGATCCCAAGGACTATCCTTTTATCACGGAGATGCCGTCTTACGGAGACGTGCCGTTTTTGATCGAGCGCTGCGCGAAAAAGGAGCCACATTATGAAATCGCGTGGGAGCAACTGATGGCACTCACCAGGGTTGGTTTTGGAAATCCATGGCTGCAGAAGGAAAATGAGCTAAGGGATGCGTCCGCACAATGGAGAGAATGGTGGGAGGAGGTGGGGCGGAATCGCCCGGAGCTACGCAAAACGCGGGGCGTGCGTGACCAGGCAGCCTGGGACATGATCCGGGGCGGGCGGGATCTGCCGCTGCCGGACGTGGCCGTGGTGATTCCCGAAGCCTACGAACTGACCGTGCATTTCAGAACAGGTGACTACGGCGTGAAAACGGAAACGATCACGATCAAACGCACAGGCGAAGGGGCGGAACTGATACGGAGTTTGTCCGCACGGCGGGATGGGCCGGTGACGGAGGAGCGCTGGTTGCCATTTGACTCCGATGATGCGGATCGGGTGCTCCGGGCAATCGGCTACCTTTCGGATAATCCGTGGCTGATCAATGATGAGAAAAAGATTGAGCGAGAATATTGGGAAGCGGAAAAGTTGGGGGAGAAGTCTTTAGAATCTAATGGGAAGAGGCTACAGATCGGGCGGGAGTCCTATGGCCAGTTGTATCATCCGGTCACAGAATTCGAGCTTCGAGATAGCGACGGCAAGCTCTGGTGGAATGCGGATGTTGATGACTGGAGCGGAGGCAATCCTGAGCGTTTCAATCATTCTCACCAAGCGGCTCCTGGCGTGGTGTTTCCATTTTTGGCGAGAATTTTTCCTGAGTCGGAGCGCCGTGAAAATGGCAAGGGGCGAGGCTGGATGGGTAAGTGAACCTCTTGTTTCCAGAGAAAAAAACTCCCGAAGAACGACTCGCTGTCGGCTATTTCAGAGAAATACCGTCGCCTCGCGAAAATTGGTGGGATTTCCCAGTGGTTCCAAAAAAACGGTTTTTAAACCACGGATTTCAAGAATCTGCATGGATAAGAGGGAGAGGAGAGGGTTCGGTCTGGTTGCATGGTGCCAAGTCTTATCCGTGAAAATCCGTTCCATCCGTGGTTCAGTATCTTCCCTTAGGAACGGCGCAGGAATAACTTCGGTCAGCCTCTGGATTTCGATAGAGAGAAGGAACCACAATGGGAGTGAAGCGGACATGGACGGACTATAAAATCAAATCTCTCCGTCAAATCTTACGAATCAAACGAATCCTAAGAAATTTCCGGAAGCCTGCGATACGTTAGTTCTTTTCCTCTTCGATTCGTTGGATTCGTGAGATTCGTGAGATTCGTGGTGCCTGTCATCTTTTTCACGTGCCTTAGCTTGTTTCCCGTTATTGATGAGGCGTTCCTAATGGTTACGATTGCCACTCTCAAGGGGGGGGCGAAAAACAGTGGTGGACTTGCAGGTGCTTCCCCACGAAGACTGAATCCACAAATATGAACGCCCTTGTCCTCACCGGTTCCTCCACTTTTGACTACTCAGATTTTCCGGCTCCGGAAATCAAGCCGGGACATGTCCGCATTTCCATCAAGGCCGCCGGTATCTGCGGCAGCGATATCCACGGGATGGATGGTAGCTCCGGGCGACGCATCCCGCCCATCGTGATGGGACATGAGGCGGCAGGAGTTATTTCAGAAATCGGGGATGGTGTGGATGGATGGAAAATCGGAGATCGCGTCACTTTCGATTCCACGGAATTTTGCAATGATTGCGATTCCTGCGCGGAGGGTTTCATCAATCTCTGCTCCACTCGCAAGGTGCTCGGAGTTTCCTGTCAGGATTACCGGAGGCACGGGTGTTTCGCGGAAGAAATCGTCCTGCCAACCCACATTCTCCACCGCATGCCGAAGGGCCTGGATTTTACCCACGCGGCATTTGCAGAGCCGGTCTCCATCGCGCTTCATGCTGTGAATCTGGCGCCGGCGCTGACGGACGAACCTGCGCTTGTCGTAGGTGCGGGTTTGATCGGGCTACTCGTGGTTCAAGCGTTGAAAGCGCGTGGATGGAAGACTGTCATCGCAGTGGATCTCGATGAAAAACGCTTGGAACTCGCGAGGGAACTCGGAGCTTCCCACATCTTTCTTGCAAAGGATACGGATACGCTTTCACGCATCAGGGAGACCTGTGGAGGCGAGGGCGCTTCGGTATCTTTCGAGGTGGTCGGGGCAGCCGCACCTGTGGATCTTGCGATCCGTTCTGTTCGGAAAGGAGGGCATGTCGTGCTGATCGGAAACCTCCAGGCAAGCGTTCCGTTTCCGCTCCAGGAAGTGGTGACACGGCAGATCACCCTCCACGGTTCCTGTGCGTGCGCGGGTGAATATCCGGAAGCGATTGAACTCATCGAGAACGGTGCGATTCGTGTCGAGCCGCTGTTGAGCGCGGTTGCGCCTTTGAAAGAAGGCGCGGATTGGTTCTCGAGACTTGCTAGAAACGATGAAGGTCTTCTCAAAGTCGTGCTGGTGCCGTGATCGGGAAGAGCTACCGACAATGGCTCAAAAAAGGGGGAACGCATCTGCGTTCTCCCATGAAGAAGTCGGAAGCGTTATTTCCGGCGACGGACAAGAAGACCGAGTGCGCCGAGGCCAAGCAGTGCAGCTGCGGAAGGCTCGGGAACGGCTACTACGGAGTAGTCCGAATAGGTTGGAGATGCTGTTCCAAATGTGCCACCTCCAAAGAAGAAACGACTTTGATCACCTGGTTGGGTGAAGAAGTTGGCTCCACCGCCGACCTCATCCAGCTTCAAGGCAGGTGTTAGTGCATCCGCGCTAAACGTCCCATTGTAATTGTTGTCGGCGAAGAACTGGAGCGTGTTGGCTCCTGAGAGATACGTCAT
Organism: uncultured Verrucomicrobiae bacterium; assembly: GCA_963793435.1. Taxonomy (GTDB): domain Bacteria; phylum Verrucomicrobiota; class Verrucomicrobiia; order Verrucomicrobiales; family Akkermansiaceae; genus Luteolibacter. The sequence continues at coordinate 645,168 of CAWCAA010000002.1, forward strand.
TCGGAGACGAACGGGTTGAGCGGCATTGCCTCCGATTACAGCATTGTTAAATGAGGCGATGTTTGAACTGAATCGACCGGTGTTTGTACCTTGGACGGGACCGCTGTCCGATGCTCCGGCAAGTTCCAACCAGAGACTGTCCGCTACGTCCCAGTCCGGAGTACCGAAAGTCCCGACGTTGCCACCGCCAAAACCAATAAATGCCGAACCGAGTCCATTCCAAGTAACCTCAGCCGTGTAGCTTCCTGTGATATAGTCGGTGTCGGTTGTACGGATGTAATTCCGGCTATCGTTTCCGGTGACAACGGTGGAAAACGTTGCTCCTGATGCGGAGAAAGTGACTGCATTGTCTGTGCCAGCGGCATCTGCAATCGCCAAACCCGGGGGAAGCGACGTTAGATCTGACGAGAATGTTGTCGCGCCATTTACTGTCAGTGATAGCGCAACGAATGCGATGCTTGAGTGAATTAGTGTGGTTTTCATGGAGTATTGTAGATCCTGCTGCGCTACGTTGATTCGTAATCACAAGGTCGAAGTGCATTGAATTGCATAAACGTATTTTTGTCAAAATTAATTTTATTGAGTGGCGCACGAATCAGGAGGCCTACTCACATTGAGAGGTCGATTCGGAGGGACTGAGAACGGATGGTTTCGGGAAAGGTGGCTTGAAGGCGTTAACCTCGCCTTGCACGGTAGGTGTCTTTTTCCGCTCTTTTGTTAGGTGGCCGCAGAAAGTTTTAACACCCCGACATAAGGGAGATTCCTATATTTCCCCTTGTAATCCAATCCGTAACCCACCACGAATTCATCCCCGATCTCGAACCCGGTGTAATCCGCTTCAACCTCCTCCGCCCGCTTCTTGTCCTTTGCAAGGAGAACCCCGCTGTGGACGGCGAGGGCGCCTTCTTCCTTTAGCCGTTTCCCGACGGCGGCGAGGGTGCGGCCGGTATCCAGGATATCATCGAGCAGGAGGATGTGCTTGCCCTTCACATCGGGGAAATGGATGTCCAGGAAATCCACCTGGCCGGAGCTTTCCAACCCGCCGTGGTAGCTGGCGACATTGAGGCACTCAATGGACAACTCGCGCGGGATACGGCGCAGGAGATCCGCTGCGAAAACAAGCGCCCCTTTCAAAAGGATGATCACCACGATGGGGCCTGCGGGGAAATCGGTCTCAATCTTTTTCGCGAGGGAGTCGAGCCTGCGGTGGATGATTTCCTCGTCGATCAGGATGCGCTCGATGTCGTTTTTCATGGGGGAGGATCGCATGGTGCCGCTGGTTTCCAAGGTGGAAATGATCGCGGCGGTGGTTGACCGGGGTGCATCGCCCGGCTAATCCGGTGGCATGGATACGTGGATGGGACCGATTGGATTGCCTTTGCTGGGTGCCGCCCTGCATCCGCTTCTAGGCGCGATGGTACAGCGGGCGACCCGCAACGGGGTGAGGATGTCCGTCGTCCTCGGCTTCGCAAACCTGATCACCCTGGGAGTTTTTGCAGTTTATCTGAGGCCGGATTTCAGCCATGCATTCACCTTCGTGGACATGCTGGCCATCCTGAATGGCGTGCTGTTTTTCTGGGGCCAGTGGTTTTCCATCCAGTCCGTGCGGAAAGGGGATCTGGTGGTGCATTCCTCGGCACTTGGTTTCAAAGTTCTTATTGTCGCGACTCTCTCGGCGGGCGTTGGATTGGAAAAAGCGGGAGCCGGTCTCTTCGGTGGAGCGGTTCTGGCGGCTGCGGCGGTCTATCTGGTCACGGGTGCCACTGCGGAAAAGTGGAAAGCGAACCGGGCGACTCTGGGACTCACGTTGCTGGCCTGCGTGTTCTTTGCTACCAACGATTTCATGACTGGTTGGAAAAGCCAGGAGACCGGCGCCGCCCGCTGGCTGATCCTGATGATGCTCTCCGCCGGAACGCTTTCGGTAGGAATGCTGGTTCCGAAATGGAAGGATGTCGCCTCGGCGTTTTCGACAGTCAGGACGGCATGGCCGGTGGCTGGAGCGGGACTTGCGCTCGGCGTGCAGGCATTGCTGGTGAACATTGCTTTCAGCAAATATGCGGAGCCAGCGCTAAGTAATATCGCCTACAGCACACGGGGTGTGATGGCGGTTTTCTTCGTGTGGGCTGTTACCAGTCGCGATAAATCCACTCTGGGCTGGCGGCAGTTGGCTGGTGCTGGGCTGATGGTTGCCGCGCTGGCCATGGTGCTGGTGTGAAACAAGGAGAAGGGACATTCCTGTCCCTTCAGGCCGGGCGGTCGGGACAGAAATGTCCCGACTCCTTAGTTCTCCGTGTTCTCGCGGATGGTATCGTGGAGTTTCCTGTATTCCGGCGAGTCGCTGAGGACGAGATCCGGTTTGCTGCTGCCGGCGGTCATGATGCTGACTTTTCCGTTGCCGAAAATCTTGTTCAGCATTCCCTGGCTTTGCTGGAGGCTATCGACCCTATCCAGAAGGACGCTTTCTTCGCTGCGGAAAAGGATTCCATGGTTGTTGACGATTCGAAAATCCTCAATGCGGTAACGCCAGCGTTTCACCCGCAGGATGGTCAGCGGGATGGTGATCGGGAGGAGCACGATAAGAGGGAACAGGATGATGCTGACCAGCAAAAGGGCAACCAGGGAATTTCCAAGCGAGCGTGGCGAATCCGCGAGCGTAGCGGCCGGTTCCGCTGGTGTGGCGGCGGGCGATGGATCGATCCTGCCGGAGAGGATGTCATCCAGAAGGCGGGCGGTTTCCACCGGTTCCGGCAGCATGCCGGAGGTGAAAGAGCATTGCTTTAGCATGGGCTTGGTGTTTTTCGATTTCCCCATCTGGGCGTAAGCCTGCTCCTCGCCCGCCACGTAGATTTTCAATTCCCCTTTCCCGCCACCGGGGTAGCGGGTCGCCGTAGTTCGTTTCACGTTTTTATAGCGGACGTGGTAGGAGCTTTTCGCAATGATTCCCTGTTCCGCCTCGATATGGTATTCGTGGAAACGGAGACGCTGGCGGGAGTAGTACAGCTTCGCGCGGATGAGGCCGATGGCTGTCACGAGCACGGGGTTGGCCAAAAGGATGTAGGCCAGCGGCTCTTCGGCAAGGATGGCGGCTACTACTACGGCTGCCGTAAATAGGATCGATACGAGGACGAGCAAGAGCCTCGCACGCAGCCAGGCGAGGACGCCGAAGCATGCCGCCACGTCGTAATTTTCCTCCGAAACCTCCGGGATGCCCACCTGTCGCATGAGGGCGGGAAGATCCACCTGATCGCGATGCACGTGGGCGAACTCCAGGGCTTTTCCCGAACCGATCGACCAGAATCTCAGGGTCATCGTATTGAACCATTTGTCCCAGAGATTCCGTTCGATCACGATCCCGGTGATCTTGTCGTAGGAAAATTCCCGGTCATCCACGGTGAGGAATTTGTAGGAGTGGCGGAGCGATCCGGGGCGGACGAAGTAGCGGGTGGAGGAAAGCAGGATGAGCGATTTCAGCATCGCCAGGATCCACAGCGGAAACAGCGGGAGCAGGAAAAGCTGGGGGACAAGAAGGCGGATGGCGTTGATGCGGTATTCCGCCATGCGGATGTTTCCGTCAGCCACGGCTTGCGGTTCCGTTCTGCCGGGGCGCCTTGGCAAGGAACCGTCTGTCGCTGATGGCTTGGAAGGTTTCGGCTTCTTGCTGGCGGCGGTGACGAGGTGGTCGATGGCAACGGAGAGGTTGTCCCCGTTTTTAAGGCGACGGAATTTGATTTCCGAGCTGCTCCCCTGGCAACTGACAAGAACATCGTATAGCCCGAGGATCTGATCGATGAATGTGCGTTTGGTGTTTGAGTCCGCGATGTTTTCGTAGGGAATGAACGCGTTCTGGCGGGTGAGGAAACCTTCTTCATAGACGACGACATCGTTGAAGACCCGGTAGTTGCGTCTCCGCAGATCCAGAAAGCGGAGGATGATAAAGATGATGAACGCTAGCAGAATAGATGCGGCTGATGCGACAATCGCGGAATTTTCCACTGTGATATAAGAACCAAAATCCTCAAGAATTGATCCAAGGGAAAAAAGCAGGAAGATAAACAGGCCAACGAGCAATCCAATGCATTCCACAAGGACGCCGATGAATGCCGGGCTTTCCTCGTGGAGAAGCTCGCGCTCGGAAAGGTCGTAGCCGTTGGACTTCATCCGCGTGCGCATTCCGGCATAGGTTTCCTCTGGTTCGTGAATCGCCCTCATGACCATGGGCTTCGAGCTGCCGGCGGTTTCCACGATGACATCGCCAACGCGGAAAAATTTGTAACGGAGCCATGGTAGTCTGACCTTCACATGGGTGATGTTGCGGATTTCGAGTTCCGTTGCCTCGTCGCTGAAAAGTCCGCCCCGGTGGCAGACCAGGCGGGAGTCTTGGATCAGGTATCGCTCTTTCCGGTAGGCAGCGAAACCTGAGATCAGGCCGAAGGCGAAAATGAGAACGGAAGTGGCAAGGCCAATCCACGGTGATTCATCCATGCCGAACATCACCCCGGCAACAATGGATCCGAGAAGTGCGGCGATGACCAGCGTGCCGAGAATCCTCGGGAAAAGGAACGAGCCTTTGCGCGGTTTGAGCTCTTGGGGTGGGAGGGATTCCGCAGGTGGCGAGGCGGAAACGGAAGGCGCGGACGCGTTCGCCGCACTTAGCATATCCGTGATTTCTGATGCCGGAATCCACTCCGTATGCTCCGGGCTCCACACGAGGGTGTTCGGGCTGATCGCGCCCTGCCCGGCCAAGGCACTTAGCTCAACTATGGAGACGGCCGATCCGTCCATTTTCCTTCGAGATATAATACCAGGTCTTGTTTTCTGCGGTGGACATGTTTTCTCACGTCTGGATATCGGATTGCCCGTGGATTGAAACGGTAAATTCAAAGGCTTTGTGGTGGCAGATCCCGCTGCAGGCTTGCCGCCCAACCGATTTCAACAAAAAGATGGGTTCACTTCGCTGGTAATCATGGACAGTGGCAGCGAACCCGCCGCCCTTAGACCAACCATCCGAATCTTGTTAGAAACCATGAGTATTGAAACCGAAAATCAGTCCCGGCCCGTGGTCAACCACGAGGAGAACGAAGAGCTTGTTCGCCAAGCCTCCCATTGGATCCATCCCCTGCGCTCGGAGATGGGGCGCTACCTGATCGGGCAGAACACGCTGGTGGACAGGCTGCTGGTTTCCCTGCTTGTGAAAGGGCACCTTTTGTTAGAAGGGGTTCCCGGATTGGCAAAAACCCTCGCTTTGAAAACCCTCGCCGCGCTGGTGGATGCGAAATTCCACCGCATCCAGTTCACCCCGGACATGCTTCCGGCAGACATCGTCGGCACCCAGATCTACGATCCCCGCGAGGCGAATTTCCTGGTGAAGCACGGCCCGGTCTTCGCCAATTTCATCCTGGCCGACGAGATCAACCGCGCACCCGCAAAAGTCCAGAGCGCCTTGCTCGAAGCGATGCAGGAAAAACAGGTCACGATAGGTGAGGAATCCTTCCCTCTGCCTTCTCCGTTCTTCGTTCTCGCCACGCAGAACCCGCTGGAACAGGAAGGCACCTATCCGCTGCCCGAGGCACAGCTCGACCGCTTTATGATGAAAGTGGTCATGGATTATCCAACGGAGGATGAGGAAATGCGCGTCCTTGATCTCGCCGGAACCACCGAGGAAATGCCCGTCCCGAAACCCATCGTCAGCCTCGCCGACCTGCAGCACGCCCGCACCGTCGTCAACGGCCTGTATCTCGATGAAAAAGTGAAACGCTACATCGTCCGTCTCGTCCACGCAACCCGCCGCCCGGATGAATATGGTGTCCATATGTCATCCATGATTCGCGTCGGAGCCTCGCCCCGCGCAACCATCAATCTCGCACTAACCAGCCGTGCAAACGCCTTCCTCGAAGGCCGTGCCTATGTCACTCCGAATGATGTGAAAACCGTTGCGATGGACGTCCTCCGCCACCGCGTCACCGTCACCTACGAGGCCGAGGCCGAGGGTCTGGATAGCGAAAAAATCATCTCCCGCCTGCTCGACGAACTGCCAGTGCCATGAATCCCGATTCCGTGGAAAACGACAACCGCGCCGCCGAGATCCTCGGCCGGGTGCGGCGCATGGAAGTCCGAACGAACCGTCTTGTGGACGATTCCCTCGCGGGTCGATATGCCAGTGTTTTCAAAGGGCGCGGCATGGACTTCGACCGCGTGCGGAACTACGTGGCGGGCGACGACGTCCGCACCATCGACTGGAATGTCACCGCCCGCACGGGAGAGCCGCACATCAAGCTTTTCACCGAAGAGCGCGAGCTGACCATCATGCTGATGATCGATGTCAGCGCCTCCTCGGACTTCGGCTCCGTGGCCGATTCCAAGCGCGAACTCGCCGCCGAAGCCGCCGGAGTACTCGCCGCCTCCGCCATCCGGAACCGCGACAAGGTCGGCCTCATCCTGTTTTCCGACGATGTGGAACTCTACATCCCGCCGGGCAAAGGCCGCCTCCACATCATGCGACTGATCCGGGAAACGCTTTACTTCCAGCCAGAGCGCAAAGGCACGGATATCACCAAGGCGCTCGATTTCGCGAACCGAATCGTCCACCGCAAGTCCGTGTTTTTTCTAGTCTCCGATTTCTGTGTCGGCACACCTTTCGAGGAAAATCTAACAGAGCTCCGGAAGAAGCTGAAAATCACCAGCCGCCGCCACGATGTCATCGCCGTCTCCGTGACCGATCCCCGCGAGGAAACCTTGCCGGATGTCGGGCGCATCCGCATCGAGGATTCGGAAACGGGACGGGTCGTGGAGCTGGATACCGGCAGTGCGAAGGTGCGGAAAGATTTCGAAACCCGGTCCCGCCAGCGCCGGGAAACCGTCTCCACCCGCATCCGCTCCATCGGGATCGATTTCCTGGAGTTCAGAAACGGGGAGGACTGGATGCCCGCCCTCATGTCCTTTTTCCAAAACCGCAGACAACGTTCCGGCTGAGTTATGAGTTTTTTTCGATATATAGAGAATCGCATCGCTTTTTACAGAGACGAGTCAGTCGCTGAGTCCGCGTCTTCCGCACCAACGGTGCATCCTATCCCAGCCTGGGGCATCGCCCCAGGTATGGTATCCCACGAAATCCAGCCCTGTAGGGGCGATCTAACACCTCGGAGTCACAAGCTATTAGGTCGCCCCTACAGGGCTGAAAATGTTGGTGGACAGTATCCTGGGGCGATGCCCCAGGCTGCTATAGGTCAGGCCCATGGCCTTGAAGACAGGGCAAGCGGATTCACAAAACCTGGTGCGTGGATGTATATGATCGTCGCCGGGATTTTCGGAGCCGGACAACTCCTCGCCCAGGAAGCTGCGGAGATGGAAGACATCCGTGGGGCAAAACCGTTGATAGAAATTCCAAAGGTCGAGCAGCCGGATTACACATTCTGGTTCGTGCTGGCGGGAGTCCTCCTCCTAGCGATTCTCGGCTGGCTTCTGTGGAAGCGTTTCGAAGGAAAACGCAAGCCACAGACCTCATCGGAGATCGCGCTCACCAGCCTTTCCGAACTCGGTAGCGGGGGTGAAAATCTTCCCGCTGCGGAATTTGCGGAACGAGCCGCCCTCTCCGTCCGCCGCTACATCGCCGGGGCGTTCGGGATCGCCGCACCCAACCGCACCACCGAGGAATTTTTCCGTGAGCTTCCGGCTTCAGCTTTCAAGGACGATGAAGGCCACCTTCACGCTTTTCTGAAATCCTGCGACCTCGCGAAATTCGCCGCCACCGATCTGGATGCCGAACGCCGAGCGAAGCTCATCGAATCAGCCAAGGGATTCGTCATCTCAACCTCACCGGAAGGAGGGAAACCATGAACGGCTTCGAGTTCCTCCACCCGTATCTCCTGCTCCTGCTACTAGGTTTACCGTTGTTGGCGGTGTGGAAAGGGAAATGGGGACGTCCTGTCGCGATCCGCATGCCTTCCACGGAGGACGCGGTGGAAGTAGGCGGGAAGCCGCGCTCGAAGATTGGTGGTTTCCTGCTGTTCCTCGGGCTGCTCTCGCTCGCGCTTCTCATCATCGCCTTCGCCCGCCCGCGCTTCGGAAAAGGATCGGTGGATATCGAGGCCAGTGGTATAGATATCCTACTCGCGCTGGATGTCTCCGGCTCCATGGAGGCACTTGATTTCACGCTCAACGGCCAGCCCGCGAACCGCTTGGAAGTGGTGAAGGATGCCGTCGGAAAATTTATCAAGGAGCGCCCGAACGACCGCGTAGGCATGGTTGCTTTCGCAGGTCGGCCTTACCTCGTCAGCCCGCTAACGCACGATCAGGATTTCCTCGGGAAGCGTCTCGAAGGGATCAAAATGGGACAAGTGGAGGACGGCACGGCCATCGGCTCCGCCATCGCTTCTTCTGCATCGCATTTGAAAGATTCGGACGCGAAATCCCGCATCGCCATCCTTCTAACAGATGGAGTGAACAACGCCGGAGCTGCGAACCCGCTCACCGCTGCCGAGGCTGCGAAAGCTCTGGGCATCAAGATTTACACCATCGGAGCCGGGACGATGGGCGAGGCTCCCATGCCCGTCACCGACCGGTTCGGGAGACGTTTTCTCAGAAACATGCCTGTGGAGATCGATGAGGAAATGCTCCGCGAGGTCGCGTCGTCCACGGGCGGCCAGTATTTCCGCGCCACCGATACGGACTCCTTGGAGAAAATTTACGAAGCCATCAACAAGCTCGAAACCACCACCCGCAAGCTCAAGAAATACCAGCAATACGATGAACTGTTCCTCTGGTTTCTCGTTCCCGGACTTTGCCTGCTTCTCGTGGAAATGATACTCACCCAAACCCGCTTCCGCCGCCTGCCATGATGATTGCCCAACTGCCACCTTCGGAAACTTCCGCCCTCCGTTTCGACCAACCGGTCTGGATTTGGGTGGGCGTCGCGGTGTGTATCGGGATCGTCGCGCTCTTCGTCCGCTTCGACCGTCGCCGCGAAACCGATCTCGCGAAGATCGTCCACCCGCGTTTCCGTCAGCGCCTGACCGGAGGCTTTTCCAAGCGCCTGAGAAACACCAAGCGAGTGATCTGGCTGCTTGCGATCCTCCTCACATTCGTCGCCGTAGCACGTCCGCAGAAGGGCTATGAGTGGCGGGAGGTGAAACGCAAGGGGATCGATATCCTTTTCGCTGTCGATACCTCGCGCAGCATGCTCGCGGAGGATCTGAAACCGAATCGCTTGGAACGCGCCAGGCTCGGGATTTTGGATTTCGTGGAGCGCCTGGAGGGCGACCGCATCGGGCTGATTCCGTTCGCGGGGAGCGCCTTCGCCCTATGCCCTCTGACGCTTGACTACGGGGCTTTCCGGGAGTCTCTCAATGCACTCGATACCGATCTCATCCCGCGCCAGGGAACCGATCTTGCAAGCGCGATCAAGGAAGCGGAGCGGCTTTTCGAGGAGAACGGAAACAACTTTCGCGTCCTCGTCCTGCTGACCGACGGGGAGGATCTGCAAGGCTCCGTGAGCGATGCGGCGAAGGCGGCGGAGGAAAAGGGGATGTCTATTTACACGGTGGGCGTAGGCAGTCAGGAAGGTGCGCGTATTCCTATAGGTCGGAATGATTTCGTGCGGGACTCACAAGGCCAGATTGTCACGACGACTCTGGACGAGGCCACCTTGAAAAAAATTGCGGAAGTAACCGGAGGACTCTACGTCCCTCTTGGCCGCGGCGCGGAAGGTTTGGACACGATCTACCGGGAAAAGCTACGGCTCGTCCCGAAGCGCGAATTGAAGCAGCGCCTGGAGCGAGTGCCGCTGGAGCGTTTCGAGTGGCCACTGGGCGCAGCGATCATTCTGCTGTTCCTGGATTTCATGATTTCCGACAGAAAGCGGGAAAGGAAGCAGCGCAGCCTCCCGTCGGTCGCGCGCCGGGTGAAAGCATCCGAAGCGGTTTCCGCGATAGCAATTTTCGCAGCGATGATCGCAAACACCCGTGCTGCGGAAAACACTTCCGTGCTGAATGATACGCGGCACATCTATAACCAAGGCACGGAAGAGTATTCCAAAGGCGAATTCGAAAAGGCGACCGAAACCCTGAGGAAATCCCTCAACACACCGGATCTGAAAATCCAGCAGCGCAGCTACTATAACCTTGGTAATTCGCTGTACCGCCAGGGTCAGACCACGCTGGAAGACGACCCGGAGGGCACCATCAAAACTTGGGACGCTTCTGTGAAAGCGTATGAGGACGCGCTCGCGCTAGACCCCGAGGATGAAGATGCGGAGTTTAATAAAAAGCTGGTGGAGAAGAAACTTGAGGAGCTGAAGAAGGGGAAAGACGACAAGAAGCAAGACGACAAGACACAGGATAAGAAAGAGGGGGAAGATAAGGAGAAAGATCAGTCGGATCAGCAGGATAAGAAGGATGGGGGCGATGACGGAGAGAAGGGCGAGGAGCAAAAGGATCAGAAAGACGGCGAAGGCGACGAGGAGAAGCAGGATCAGAAAGATCAGCAGGGTGAGGGCGAGGACGGAAAAGAATCGAAAGATGGCGAAGACCAGAAAGACGACAAGAAACAGGGTGAAGAGGGCAGGGAGGATCCGTCCGATAAGGAGAAGGATGGCGAACCGGGCGATGAGAAAAAAGACGGGGAACCGGATAAAAAAGATTCCGAAGGCAAGCCTAGCGAAAAAACTGACGAGAAACCCGGGGAGGAGAAACAAGGCAACCCCCAGTCCGGAAAAGAAGGCGAGCAACAAGAGAAGGGGGAACAAGCCCAGGCCGGAGAAGCCAGTGAAGAGCGTGGCGAAAAACAGGAGATGTCCAAGGAGCAGGCCGCGCAACTCCTCCAGGCTTTGCAAGGGGATGAGAAGAACGTGATTCCCATCCCGCAGCAGCGCCCTTCCCGTTACCTTACTCCGGCGAATTCAACGAAAGGAAAGACATGGTGAAGAGATCTAACAGTCGAAGACCTTGGACTGCGTGCAGCCTGCTGCCGCTTTCCGTCACGCAGCCTGCTGCTACGGGACAAACTCGGGTGCGATTTTGCGAGCAACTTACACGCCGCCTGAAGGCAGTGCTCCGTGGCAATGCCGTCGGCTCGCAGCAGGCTGCATTGCCAAAAGCGGCAGCAGGCTGCAGGCAGTCCAGGGTGCCTTTGGCACGATTTGGGAGTATCCGCTATTTTCTTTCGATGCTGTTCGCTCTTGCCGTGGGTCAGATTTCCATGGCCGGAGAGATAGAGGCTACCCTCGACCGCGACTCAGTCCCGGCCGGACAGGGAGCCTTGCTGACGCTGACCGTTTCGGGTCGCCCGGCAGGTGAGCCGGAACTTCCGGAGGTGGAGAATTTTATTTTCAAATCGAGGGGGAGGAGCCAGGAGTTCCGAAATGTGAACGGAGTCACTTCACGCTCGGTTACCTACCGGTATGTGGTCGGATCAAATGTTGCGGGGAACTACGAGATTCCTGGTATTTCCATGACGGTGGATGGGGAACTGATTTCCACCGAACGCCTGACTCTCAAAGTCCTCGCCGCAGACGCCGCGCAGCCGCCTGCGGGTGCTGTGCCTGGAAATCCCGATGACGAAACGGAAGCCGTGGACGAGGCGAACCGTTTCGGTTTTCTAACCGTGCAGCTTCTGACGGGCGAGAGAAAGCACGTGTATGTGGGCGAGATCGCGCCGGTGAAGATCGAGGCATGGATCCCGGCGGAGGGACAGGCACAGGTGCGTAGCGGAATCCAGCCGGAAGGGCAGGCTTTCACGCTGCACAATGTCAGCGAGAAGCCGCAGCAAACCACGAAGGTGCGCGATGGGAAACAGTATGTCGTCGTGACCTGGTATGGCGGTATTTCCGCGACGAAAGCCGGAAAGAATCCCGTCTCACTCTCCCTGGAGGCGACCGTGGCGGTGCGTGATACCTCCGCTGCGCGCCGGCGGCGTCCGAGGATGGGCGGAGCTTTTGACGATCCGTTTTTCGATGACATCTTCGACCGGATGCGCACGCCGATGATTCGAAAGGACGTGACTTTGGCATCGCAGGACGAGGAGATCGAAGTGCGTTTGTTACCGGAAGAAGGCAAGCCCGAAGGCTTTTCGGGGGCTGTCGGGGATTTTTCGATGAGGGTGGCGAAGATTCCGGCGGAGTGGAAAACGGGCGAGCCGCAATCGCTCGAAGCCTCGGTTACGGGTAGCGGGAATTTCGCGTTGTTGGATGAGCCGGCGCTGGTGCCTGGGGATGGATGGAAGGTCTATGCCGGGAAAAGCGATTTCACGCCGGGCGATGTGGCGTCGTTTTCCGGGACGAAGGATTTCCGCTTCAGTGCGGTGCCGGGAAAAGGAGGGACGCAGGAACTCGCGCTGGAATTGAGTTATTTCGATCCCGATGCGGGGGAATACCGGACGGAGCGGAGCCCGGCGCAGGAGGTTGAGATCGTAGGTGAGGATATCGTATTCAGGGAGGAGCCGACGGTGGCCGGGAAGCCGCCGGAAGAAGATCCGGATCAACTCGTGGGCCAGCATGACAGGCTTTCCGGATTCAGGGAGTCGCTGGTTCCTCTGGTAGAGCGGCCTTTGTTCATAGGTCTTTTGGGTGGATCCGGGGCTCTGTGTTTGGCCGGGATCGGGCTGATGGTTGCACGGGTGCGGCGGGAGGATCCGGAAAGGATCGCGGGCGCGGAGCTGGAGGTGCTTGCGCGGGAAGCGCTGGGCAGGGCGAAACGCGCGGCTGATGCGGGCGATACCGGGGCGTTTTTTGAGGCGGCGCGCCAAGCCCTGCAACTGCGGCTCGGCAAAATGTGGGACAGGCCTGCGGAGGGGATTGCCTCGGCGGATGTGGAATCGCGGTTGGATGAAGGCTCGGCTGTGGTTGCGTTTTTCCGGGAGTCCGACCGGCAGTCATACAGTGGGGCCGGGACTGGCGATTTTCCAAAATGGCGGACGATGCTGGATGAGGCGTTGCTCTCGCTTAATACGAACCCATCGAAGAAATGAGAATGCGGATTTTTCTAACAGTTTTATTTTTCTGCTGCGGGGTAGGGTTTTCCAGTGCGGGTGATTTCGAGAAAGCAAACGCGGCTTTCCGTGCGGGTGAGTTTCAGAAAGCTGCGGAGGGATACGAAAAAGTCCTGGAGAAGGATGGGCACAGCGCGGCGGTGTATTACAATCAGGGGAATGCCTACCAGCGGTTGGAAGAGTACGGGAGGGCTATCCTCGCTTATGAAAGGGCGTTGCTGCTCACTCCCCGCGATCCCGATCTGCGGGCGAATTTGGAGCGGGCGCGGAAAGCGGTCTCCGCTTTTAAAGAAGGGGAAGGGAATGCATTTCTGGAATATTTCAGCCGGAATGAATGGTCTTGGATCATTGTCGGAGCTGCGTTTGTGGGGGCGGGGATTATTTTTCTCGCGGGATGCAAACGGCTGGAGAGGCGGTGGGTGAGGAGGGCGGCAGTTGGAGGGATTTTTGTTTCCGTCCTGGTGATTGTGGTGGCTGGGACAGTGCTGTTTTTGCGTAGCGGGAAGAGTGCGCGGGCGGTGGTGCTTTCCAAGGAGGCGGTGATACGGCTTTCGCCGTTTGAGACGGCCGGGAGCGTGGGGACGCCTGGTGAGGGGAAGATGGTGGTGCTGGGAAAAAGGGAGGGGGATTTTTGGTATGTGAGTGGCGAGGGGATGAGTGGGTGGGCTGCTGTGAAAGATGTGGCGCGGATCGAGGTGCGGTGATGGAGCGCTGCCTTTAGGCGGCGATCCGTAAGAGGCGGACTAAAGTCCGTGTTCCTTTCACCGCACTTTTCCCCACGAGTCGCGGAGGGCGACGGTGCGGTTGAAGACCGCCATTTCGCCGGGGATGTGGTCTTTCGAATCGGTAACGAAGTAGCCGGTGCGTTCGAACTGGCAGACGTAACCGGGGAGTTCGAGGAGGAGGGAGGCTTCGGCTTTGGCGTTCACGGTTTGGACGGATTCCGGGTTCAGGACGGAGAGGAAACCTCCTTCGGCTGCGTCGGGGTCTTCGGCGGTGAAGAGCCTGTCGTAGAGGCGGACTTCCGCATCGACGGCGGTGAGGGCATCGACCCAGTGGATGGCGGCTTTGCATTTCACACCCTCTGGAGCGTCCTTGCCGGTGGTGTTCGGCAGGAGTTTTACGCGGACTAGGGTAATTTCCCCTGCGTCGTTCTTTTCGAAGCCCGTGCATTGGATGATGGGGCCGCCACGGAGGCGGACGTATTTTTCCGGGGCGAGGCGGAAGTATTTCTTCTCGGGAAATTCCTGGAAGTCTTCGCGTTCGATGAAGATTTCGGCGGATAGGGAAACCTCGCGTTCACCAAAAGATTCGTCCTGCGGGTGGTTGGGAATTACGGCGGTTGCAGTAGGTTCTTCTGCGAAGTTTTCGATGACGACTTTCAGCGGATCAAGCACGGCCATGCGGCGCGGCGCGGTGGAGTTGAGGTGGTCACGGATGTCGTGCTCCAGCAAAGCAACATCGGTGGTGCCGTTGTATTTCGTGATGCCGATGCGTTTGCAGAAATGGCGGACGGCCTCGGCGGGGTAGCCACGGCGGCGGATGCCGGAGATGGTGGGGAGGCGTGGATCGTCCCAGCCGGAGACGTGGTTTTCCTGCACGAGCTGGAGCAGCTTGCGCTTGCTCATGATCGTGTAGGTGAGGCTGAGGCGCGCGAATTCGATCTGGCGAGGGGTGGATGGGACGGGGCAGTTCTTGATGAACCAGTCGTAGAGGGGGCGGTGGTTCTCAAACTCCAATGTGCAGAGGGAGTGGGTGATGTGTTCCTTCGCGTCCTCAAGGGGGTGGGCGAAGTCATACATCGGGTAGATGCACCATGCGGTTCCGGTGTTGTGGTGCTCGCGGTGCATGATGCGGTACATGACCGGATCGCGCATGTTCATGTTCGAGGAAGTGAGTCCGATCTTCGCGCGGAGCACGGCTTCTCCTTCCTTGAATTTCCCGTCGCGCATTTCCGCAAACTTTTCGAGGTTTTCCTCTACGGATCGGTCGCGGAATCTCGATGGGGTGCCGGGTGTCTGGACGTTGCCACGGTGGAGTTTGATTTCCTCTGGGCTTTCCTCATCGACGTAGGCCAGGTCGTTTTTGATGAGATGCACGGCGCAATCGTGGAAGTACTCGAAGTAGTCTGAGGCGAAATAGAGATCGTCACCCCAGTCGAAGCCGAGCCACTTCACATCCTCTTTGATGGAATTGACGTATTCGGTTTCCTCTTTCTCCGGGTTGGTATCGTCGAAGCGGAGATGGCATTTCGCGCCGGGGTGTTCCTGAGCGATGCCGAAATTGAGGCAGATGGATTTCGCGTGGCCAATGTGGAGGTAGCCGTTCGGCTCCGGCGGGAAACGGGTGATGGTGGTTTCGTGTTTTCCGGAAGAGAGATCGGTGGCGATGATTTCCCGGATGAAGTCGAGTTTAGGAGAGTCGGACATGGAGTTAGAGAAGGCTGAACCGCGAACGCGCGGATATTTTCCGAGAGATTGAACGGTTTCCCGGAGAGCGCAAGACTCAGGCAGTAGGGCTGAGTTTTTGTGTGGCTTCAATTCAACTATACTTAGAGACTTCTCACATGGAGGTAGAAGCCTTCTGCTGCTACGATCCGCTCCATAAATCAAAAAGTAGACTCTTTCATTCCCGACGTCTCCATAGGCTACTAGAACCTCGAATTTGCGGTCGCCCGCGAGAAGCAAGTTTGGCTAAAAGCCCCTCGCCTTGTCGTCTCGGAAGTTCCTAAGGCAGTTTGTTCATGATCGGGCTTTCCGGGAAAGTCAAATTCTTGTTGGTCTTCCACTCTTCTTCAACTGAATTTTTCTGCTATGCAGTCCAAGTTCCTTGGCAGTATCGCTTGATTTCGTTAGCTCATAAGTCGTGTGGGAATCATTCAATCAACGCCACGAGTCCCGAGACTCCGCTTTCGAAGCTCTCTGCTGCCAACTGTTCGAACGTTGGTGCCGCAGGGAGTATGAGGATTCGATCCAGTCCTTCTATTTTTTAGATGGCCGCGGTGGTGATGGAGGCGTGGAGGCGTTCGCCATTCTGACCGATAACTCAGTGGTGGGCTTGCAGGCTAAAGCATGGTGGGACGGATTTAAGAAATCTCAGAAATCGCAAATCGAAGACTCTCTTCGGTCGGCGACCACTCGCCATCCAACTCTAGTGCGATATATCGTTTGTTGCCCGCTGGATCTCCTTGAGTCAAAAGGATCGGGAAACACCGGCAAGTCACAGCGAGAGAGGTGGCAAGGATTTGAGACTGAAGCGAGAACGACCCACGCTAATGTTGTTCTCGAATATCGAGGAAAAACCAAGA
Source organism: uncultured Verrucomicrobiae bacterium (assembly GCA_963793435.1). Taxonomy (GTDB): domain Bacteria; phylum Verrucomicrobiota; class Verrucomicrobiia; order Verrucomicrobiales; family Akkermansiaceae; genus Luteolibacter. The sequence goes on from CAWCAA010000002.1 coordinate 661,453, forward strand.
TCCGAGAGTGGCTTCAACAACCCGAGTCAGAGACCATCAACGCCTACTGGTTCGACAGGGAGGTGGTGCCACTCGATCATTGGCGTCAGCAATTTGAGCGGGTCAAATCTGCAGCGATGGATGTCCGTTACGTTGGAGACCTTCATGTGGCCACGGTCCTGGATGAGAATTTTTCTTGGTTTGTGAATTCATCACGATCCGTTGAGGATCTGAAACTAAGGATTTCGCAGTTGGCCGATTTGCTGGAGCAGAAACGACAGAGAATTAGCAATTTGGAGAACCTGCCCGGCGATCACAGTCCTCAAGCATTGTTGGATTGCGCAACTCTGGTCGATGCCATTGATGTTTCGTTGGCGAATCTCAGGCTTCTACTGACTTCGGCTGCATCACAATACCTTCCAGCCATAGAAGTCGATTTATCTATCGACAGAAAAATCAGGGAAGCAACCTCTGGTCTATGGAAAGAACTCGGAGGAAGGGATAGGCTGACTTTTGCGTCTTCCCCCACAAAATCGGTTCTCGATGCCGTTAAGGGCGTTGAAGAGAATCTCCAAGCCGTCCGAGACCTACTGGAAACTCAACAGCGTCTTCGTCGCGTTTTGGTTGTTTTGGGCGAGGCTGGAATGGGGAAGACACAGACGATTACCAAACTATGCGACAAGGCATCAGGCGAGGGTGTTCCGATCCTCTTACTCCCAGCTCGATCTTTCAATCCGAACAACAGCTGGAACGAAATACTTAGTCAGGCAACCAACCGTCCAGGTTGGACAGCAGATCAAATTCTCGACGCGCTAGAGGCTTCTTGTTTTTTCGCATGGAGGGTGTCCCTTGGCGCAAGCTCTGCACCGCGACGAGCGATTCTTGCTCTAGATGGACCTGATGAGAATTCACTTCCAGGGGCATGGAACGAGCGCCTCAAAGAACTTGCCGACCTCTGCAAAAGTCGCCCTCTCATTGCCCCAATCGTGACAACCCGTCCGGAATCCGGTGTATGGCTTTCCATGGATGATGAACGCTTCGGTTTGCTTCATTTACAGACTCCCGACGTGGCTGATTTTCTGCCCGAGATCCTTCAAGAGTATGTTCGAGAATATAATATTACCGTTCCATCGCCCGATGGAATCGCCTGGGCTCTAAGGACGCCATTTGCAATTCGAGTGTTTGCCGAGGTATATCGAGGACAGACTATTGCACCTGGACAGGATTTAGTGACGACTTTGGCTGATCTTTTCAAGCTGAAGCTCCAACGACTCGACGACGAGTTGCATGATCGGCACCCCTCTTGGCCTAAGGACAGGGAATTGTCGCTTCGAATTTTCCGTCTTCTATTGCCTGTTTTTGTATCCGAAGGACATTGTAAGATTGAGCAATTTTCAGAGGCTGTGCACGGTGGTTTGAATTCGCTAGGAATTACGATTGTGAACGCGACAGCAGTTTTCGAGCGATCGACCAAGAGTTACGGGCTCATCGATGTCTACCCGATTCCTACAAGGCCTATGATGCCCGATCAAATCGTCGTCCGGCCTGGATTTAATGCGCTGGTTGACTATTTGCTGGCATCCGAGGTAGCCGAGAAGATCCGTAAATTGTCAGTAGGAGAATCTATTCAACTCGCGCCGGACGATATTTATCCTCCCATACTGAGGGGACGAACAAATGTTTGCTCCCTGATTGTTGCAATGCTGTTGAAGGACGGAATCTCAATCTTAGGCTCAGAGTTCTGGCGGGACTCAGTTCGCCAGGAAGAGTTGGAGATATGGCATGCTCGAGCCATCAGCGACCTTCGCCCCGAACAGGCGTCAGCGCACAAACCCTGGGTAATCAGTCTTCTCCGACGTGACATGGCCTCCTGCCGGATGTTGGTAGCCGAACTGTTTCTGCCTTCATCTCGGGTTCCTGGCTCCACGTTTGGAGCTGAGTTTCTCCATCAGGAGTTCACTCAGATGAGTATGACAGAACGGGATCTCGTCTGGTCTGGTCCCGATTGGCTTCCCGCTAACTGTGGTGGTTCTTGGGAGGGTAAAGGAGTTTCAGTCCACGATTCGATCACATTGAGGGAGGACGACTCCGCAATCTCTGTTCCGATTCTGACCGCGTGGGTGACATCAAGCGTGATCCACGAGCGGAAGAGGCAGGCCATCGCCCGCCTCTCCAAATGGGGTTCCGTGCGTCCCGCCGAACTTGCCAAGCTTCTCCTTAACTTCGCAGCAGTTGACGATGTCCAAGTCGTGGAATCAGTTTTTGTGGCAGCAGCAGGTGCTGTCTTGGAACTGGTCGCACACGGTGCCGCTGACGGTCTAGCAAAAGTCGCGCATGTGACCTTTTTTGAAAACCGGAAAGAAAAAGGTCATCCGAGCGTGGTCGCGCGTCATGCAGCAAGGATGGTCATCCAACGTGCATTCACAATCGGAACCGAACTCCCCGCTTCCATTCTCTCCAGCGCGACTCCTCCCTATCCCCCGGTTGGTGAAAACTTGCCAATCGACGCTGAAACGGTGGATCTCACGCAGGACGGAGGACGTGGAGCAGGTTTTCCTCTTTCGTCCGATCTAGACTGGTATGTTGCCGAGAATGTTCGGGATCCGTTTTTCAAGCAAATCCGTTTCAGATCCGATGAATCGGAGGCTCGAAGATATGCGGATGTGCCTAGGCAAATTTTGGATGCTGCCGCAGACGGACGATTGGATGTCGATGCCGGAGTATGCTCAAAGATCACGGAAGAAATCGAGCTTCGTGCCAGAAATCAGAAGCGATTCTCATACTTCGATATCGCGGACGTCATGAGCTCTGTGGATACCGCCGAAGAAGCTAAACCGCCTCAATCCCAAGGGGACGAGGAAAACCCGCTTGAACAAAGGCCGATGGAAGAAGTCCTGCAAGCTTTTCAATCGCCATCCCCCAGCTCGTCTTGGCCGCGTTTCAGTCCTGAAGCTGAGGCAATGTTGGCGGAATACGCACGAGATGTAAACGCAAGTGAACCTCTGAATCCTAGACAGCTTGGAAATGGTTTGATCGCTGCCTTGATCAAGAAGTGGGGTTGGAATAAAGAGACGTTTTACGGCGATCCACGCGGCCAAGAACCGGGAGAAACCCTCGGCGCTGACATCGCCATTTTACGCCAACACTCGCAGGCACGCCATGGTTCCAGAAGTTCTGTCGCGATGTTCGCCGAAAAATACGTTTGGTCTGCCGTTAACGTGGTTTCGACCTTCTTCTGTGATCGCCTCCCCGGAGAGGATGATCAAGGTGCTGGGCTCGAAATGATCACCAATCAGTCCAACCTGGGTTCACGAATGACGGATCCTCTTGCGGGCTTTCAACCAGACATATTATCGGAGTTTCGACCTCCTTGGGATCCACTTGGTATAGCTCCAACACCTGATCTTACCGAGACACGACAAACTGCTAAAGGAGTGCAATGGCTCGAAAAAGCGGGCTGGCCGGAGCCAGCAGACTGGTTCGCGGCAAGTGAGGATAGTGCCATCCACTTGTCCGGATTTTTGGCCGCAGATGATCACGCGATAGGAATTCAACTCGCAGCGTGGATCTCTTGCATCGCTGTTCCACGAGCATTGGTTCATCTGATTGAGCGCGACGTCAGTATCGCCCCTGATATCTGTGCTACGTCTCTCTCTGTCCACGAGATCAAAGGACACTTCGGGGGAGGAGTGTATGCACCAATTAGGCTGGCGGTATGGGCTCCCTGGGTGACTGATGGAGAGTCGGAGACGTGGCACACTCTATCTGATTCTGGGGAGCCTGTGGAAATTCCCTTGGTGCCGATGGTCACCGAAACACATTGGGAGGGCACGAAGGGAGAAACATCTGCCTGGTCGCCGTCTAAATTGCTTCGCGTCTCGGGAGGAGTCATAGATTGTTGTGGAACCGACGATGCACTGAAGTTCGTGGGCAAGGAGCGCACAGAAGTCGCCTACTACCAACGCCTACGGTTTCCTGACGATTGGAGTAAGTCCAATAAATATTTGAAGATCGACCGCTCCAAGTTTTTCACTGCTCTAGCTGAACAAGATTTGGTTCCAGTTTGGGGTGTCCGGTTGTATCGGGAGCTTCTGCCAGGACTCGCTCCCAAAGGATTTGTGGATCAGGACAGTCGCTGGCTTGTGATTTCCAAAGATGGTGGTGAGAACTTTCGCTCAATTTTGATCAGTCGAGAAATGCAGGATACCCGCGATCCCTCTAGTGTAGTCAAAAAGGGCTCCTGCTAGTTTTGCTCAGGTAGCTGGTAGTTCTTCCTGTCGATCTCGTGGGTGCCCAAGGTCTCTCCATCGAAGCTCTCTCCTCCATCCAAAACTTCGCCTAAGCTCAGTGTGCCGTAATTGACGCCGCATGCGAATACGATATCGCTTAGAACCGCGCTGCGCGTTATCTAGAAAATAGTTTGGATCCATCAGTATCATCAACTCCTCGCTCTCGACATATCGATAGGACTGAGGCGGGTTAAATCCACCTTTTCGGCGGCGGAGGGCTTTGAGTTCGGTGGCGGAATCGAACTGCTAGGTGCGTGCGATGAGGATTCTGTAGGCTTTGGCAGTGTCGGACATTGGGAAAAGTGGCTATTGCCGAGTGAGCAGTGAACAGTGGAAGAAACTAACCACGGACACGGATACCCCTTGGGGCACACCGTCGGATTCTCTGTAAGATGGGGACTTTGTTAGCTTTTGGTTTCGTGCCATGACAGACGGGGATCAAGTGCATCCGGCGGCGCGTATTCGAAATGGAGGATGCGGCGGCGTTTCGGGCGGGTGCTGCGTTTGGAGGAGTGCAGGATGAGAGGGGACATGAGGAGGACGTCGCCGGGCTGGCATTCGCAGAGGATGGAGGATTCCGTGGCGAGTTCAGGGATCTTTTCAGAAGCCAGTTTTCCGAGAAGGTGGGAGCCGGGGACGATGCTTAGGGCACCGTTGTCCGCACCTGTGGGATCGAGGTGGATTCTGGCGGTGACCATGCGGTTCAGCAGGGCGACAGGTGGTTGGACGTGGGGGATGCCGTCTTTGACGCTCCAAGGGCCGTAGTTTTCGCAGTCGGTTTTCTCGATAACGCAAATGGTCAGATCCTGATGCCATGCTACCGGCCAGTTTTCTTCGGGTGTTTTGTCGAAGAGGATGGATCGAACGGGTGTGAAATCCGGGTAGGGAAACAGGGAAATGAGTTTGGGGGATAGTGAGAGCCGATTGAAAAGGTTGGAGCGTTTGCCGAGGTGGCGGACGCATGCGGATTCCGCGAGTTGGGCGATGCGGTCGGCTTCTTTTCTTAGGTTTTGGATTTCCGGGAGCGAAAATATTGATCGATGGATTTCGTAGCCTTGGATCGCGAGCATGGGAGAACTAAGCTTCAGGTGAGTATGTGGGGACACGCCGCCTAAAGGCAGCGCTCCATTTGCCGCGGACTAAAGTCCGCGTTCCAAACCCCGCGGTCATGGGATGAGGAGCGCTCCGGGGATGCCGGTGTCGAGGGTGGCGAGTTTTAGACCGTGTTTCTCGGCTAGGGCGAGGAGATGGGAGTCGGTGGTTCGTCTGTGGTTTCCGCACCAGGCGGGAAAGTTCCTGCGTGAGGAGAGGTCGTCGGGGAGGAAGCGGTGGCGGTTGTGCAGCTTGGAGAGAAGGTGATCCAGGCGATCGGCTGCCTCCTGGATCGTGACGGTATCCGCGGATTTCTGGACAGATACGCGAATGAAGCCGAGTTCCACAATGGAAGCGGTAGAAAGGAGGGCTTTTGAATTCGAGAGTTTTCCCTGAATCCAACGATCGACTCTTTCATGATGAGGGTGATCGCTCCAGCCCCATGCAACCAACACATTGACATCCAGGAGATAGCTCATGGGAAGTCGGCTAGCATTTCCCTGACAGACTCGTTGGTCAGCGGGATATCATCCGGGTGTCCTTTGAAAACCATGGCACCGGTGTATTTGGCCTTTACCAACTCACGGGGTTTGATCGGCTCAGCGGGCAGGGCTCTGCGGCGGAGAAATTCGGACACGGTGAGACCGGATGCTTTTGCCTGGCGGCGAATCAAATCGGCTTCCTCTTCGCGAACTTTGAAGGTGAGCGTTGTCATGGGTATTACGGTAATACCTTGCCGTGGTGGAGTCAAGACACGACACGCCGCTTGAAGGCAGCGCTCCTTTACTTTGCGAGTTCTTCGAGGAGGGCTTGGTTGAGTTTGATGCCGGCGTCGAAGTTGGCGATGGGGAAGTTTTCGTTGGGGGAGTGGATCTGGGCGTCGGCGAGGGCGAGGCCGAGGAGGAGGGTGTCGACTCCGAGGATGTCTTGGAAGGCTTGGACGATGGGGATGGAGCCGCCTTCGCGGATGAGCATGGGCTCGCCGGGGAAGGTGGCTTTGAGGGCGCGTTGGGCGGCTTTTCCGAAATCGGAATGCGGATCGCAGGCGTAGGGTTTGCCATCGTGGCCGAGTTCGACTTCGAGTTTCACGCCGGGAGGGCAGTGTTTTTCGAGGTGGGTTCTGAGTTGGGCGAGGACGGTTTGCGGATCCTGATCGGGGACGAGGCGGAGGGAGAATTTCACGAAGGCTTCGGCGGGGAGGACGGTTTTGGAACCTTCGCCCTGGTAGCCGCCGCCGATGCCGTTGACCTCGGCGGTGGGGCGTGCCCAGGTGCGCTCAGCGGAGCTGTAGCCGGGCTCGCCGAAGAGGGCGGGGGAGCCGGTTACTTTGAGAAAATCATCGTCCTTTACGCCGGGGACTTTCGCCCACATTTCGCGCTCCCATGCTTCGAGCGGGCGGACGTCGTCATAGAATCCGTCGATGGCGACGGTGCCGTCGGGGAGATGCAGTGAAGCGACGAGGCGGGCGGCGGCGGTAGCGGGATTGGCGACGGCTCCGCCGAAGAGGCCGGAATGGAGATCGCGGGCGGGGCCGGTGATTTTCACTTCCGCACAGGCGATGCCGCGCAGGCCGTAGCCGAGGGTGCCGGTGTTTGGGGCGACCATTCCGGTATCGGAAATGGCGATGATGTCGCACTTGAGGTAATCGAGGTTGTTTTCCAGAAACGGGGCGAGATTCGGAGAGCCGATTTCTTCCTCTCCTTCGAAGAGGAGGATGAGGTTGACGGGGAGTTCCCCCTTTTCCGAGAGTGTTTTCTCGATGCCGAGGATGTGGGCGAGCATCTGTCCCTTGTTGTCGGTCGCGCCGCGTGCCCAGATTTTTCCTTCGCGGATTTCGGGGGCGAAGGGAGGGGTGTCCCAGAGATCCAAGGGATCTGCGGGCTGGACATCATAGTGGCCGTAGATGAGGACGGTTTTCCTATCGGGAATGTGCTTGTTTTTCGCAGTGACGATGGGGTGGCCGGGAGTTTCGTGGAGCCGGGTTTCGAGACCCATGGCTGAGAGTTTTTCGATGAGCCAATCGGCACATGCGAGGACGTCGGACTTGTGCTTGGAGTCCGTGGAGACGCTGGGGAAGGAAAGGAAAGCGAAAAGTTCTTGTAGCTCCGGTGTCATGATGCGGGGAAACTAGCCGCTGGCACCTTGCCCGGAAAGGAAAACGATCAGAATGATTCGTCGAAGGGTTTTTCGCCTACCACCCAGTTCTCGGCGAGGACTCTTGAAATCTGGAACTGGCGTTTTCCGGCATCCGGGAGGGTGGTGATTTCCAAGGTGGCGCGGTGGAGGTGCTCATCGGATTCGAGGATTTTTTCCATGGCTAGGAATTGCGGGGTCTCGCGTTTCGCGTAAGCGTAGAGGATTTCATCGGTGTCCGGGGAAACCAGGGCATATGCCTGCCAGACGGCGTCATCGGAGAAAATGCCGTTATAATAATGGTCGGTGGCGACGAATACGCGGACTTTTGAAAACGGGGATTTTCCGGAGAGAATGCTCTCCCAACCGGCGGATGTGGCGCGGATGTAGGAGTCGAAGTCGATACGCCATTCCCCGTCCGGAAGCGGGACGATCTGGGCGAGGCGGTTGACGGAGCGTCCGTCCTTTTCCGTATGGACGACGACCTGGTTCATGAGGCTGCCATTTGCGAATGCGGTGCCGAGCCAGTCGGTTTTTGAAACGGTTCCTTCCCGGCCTTCGATTTCCGTGAGGATTCGGATCGCGTCTTCCGGTGCTTTTCCTGAAGGGATCTTGAAGAATTTTTCCACGGCATCCGGATCGCGGTTGGAGAGTGCGGAGGTCACGAATTCCAGTGAGGTTTCTTCCCCGGGGGTGTCGGTTTCCTGTCCGCTGTTTTCAGAGAAAATCTCATCCAGATCCGGCGAGCCGGGGGCTAATTCGATGGTTTTTACCGGTGGCGGGGCGAGTCCCCTGAAATGCGAGATGACGAAGAACATCACGATACCAACCGAGACGATCGCAAACACGACAGACCAAGCTATGAGGATGCGGTTCCTCCTGCGGCGGCGGCCTGCGGCGGTGGGTGCGCCCCTTTTGATGGTTGCTCCGGACTGGGGGGATCTCAGCACGCGGCCGATATCGGGAGCCGTGCCGATCTTACGGACGTTTCTTTCGCCTATGGTTCGTGTGAAATCTCTTTCCATGGCGGGTGTTTCCGGGTCAAGGAGTCAGGGTGACCGTGTAAGGGTCGTAGTGGTCGGAGGGGCTGAAGAGCCAGCCGGGATTGCGATCCACTGCCTCGTATCCGGTGAGTCTGAAGACAGGGAGAAACTGGTTGCTGTTGGGATCGTAAGCTTCCTGGCCGGTGTAGTTTCCACGGATTTTGTATTCGTAGTTGTTATCGAAGGCATACTGGGCGCCGGAAGGGCCGTTTTCCGGGAGGCGGTCGGGGGCGCGTTTGACGGATTCATCGAAAATGACGAGCTTGGCATTTTTGGCGGACTGGCGGGGTTTGCGGATGTAGCCCCAGAACCGGGTTTTCTTCACGTGGTAACGGCGGCCATAGTAGAAATCCCCGGTGGCTTCGTTGGAGATGGCGGCGTTGCGCTCCGCCTGGGTGGGGCCGCCCATGTTCGGCGGGTCGCCACTGCCTCCGGAAGATCCCGCACATTGGCAGAGGAAATAGCAGAAGCCCGAGATCAGCGCCCATTTCAGTTTCAACATGGGAGGCTTTATCCATGCGGGAGGGCTGCGGTGAAAGCCGAAACTTTGGAAATCGGCTAAAAACCGTGTTTTGAAATCAGCTTTTGTTCAGCGTCCTGAGGGCACGCCGGATGATATGGGCGGTTTCCTTGGTGGGGGATTCCTCTGCCCAGCGGGCGCAGGTTTTTCGGACGAGATCCGGAGCGGATTTGCTGGCGTCGTTGAGCCAGTTCCCAACGGAGAGGCGGACGTAGTTGGAAGGATCGGATTTCAGCGGCTCAAGGAGTGCGATGCCGGGAGCGGGATCGTCTTTGAGCGCCTGGACGTGGCGGCACCAGACGCCGCGCGGGCGGGTAAGCTCGGAGGAGAAACGGCGGATGCGGTCGTGCTGGTCGAGGGTGAAGGGCTTGAGAATGGCGAGGACTTCCGCCTGGTTTTCGATGAATTCCTCCCGCAAAGCCAGCCATGCGATCTCCGGGACGTCCATGTGGGCATCGGCGGCGTAGGGTCGGATCATGTTGAATTTTTCCGCCAGGGAAAGCTCTGGATTCAGGCCGATGAGATAGGCTCCCCATCCGCGGACGGAATCTGAGGTTTCCCCGAGGAGCTGCTCCGAGGCGGTTCCCACTCCTTTGGGATCCGTGAAAATGGTGGTAAGAAATTTCCCGATCATAGCGGTTTTTTTCGGGGCGGTGGCGGGTGCTTCCCCTTTGAATTTCCGCTTGAGGGCGGCGAGGTGCTCCTGCCAGGACAGTTTTCTGAAAACGATTTCAGCGAGCGCGAGCTGATCGACCACCAGCCACTCGCAGAGATTGGCGCTCTCGATCCTCCCCTCGTTGAGAAGCTTCAAAACGTTCGCCGGAACGGAGGCGGTGTTGCGTGCACCTTTGCGGTTGAGGATGTTACCCGGGATCAAGGGAGTTTTATTTGATGGGTTCCACATCCACTTCCACCGTCAGGCTCTGGCCGCCGGCTCCGAGAGTGACGCCGCGCAGGGGGCTGACATCGGAAAAATCCCGACCCCATGCTACGGTGATGTGGCGCTCGCTGGGGAGAATGTTGTTGGTGGGATCGGCATCGACCCATCCCGTTTCCTCCCCGCAGAAAACCGAAACCCATGCATGAGAGGCATCCGCGCCGACGAGCCTCTCCTGCCCGGCGGGAGGGATCGTTTCCAGATACCCGCTGACATAACGCGCCGGTAGCCCCAGCGAGCGGATGCAGGCGAGCATGAGGTGGGCGAAGTCCTGGCAGACCCCGGCTTTTTTCTGAAGGACTTCACTCACCGGGGTAGCCACATCGGTGGCGGCGGGATTGAAATCACACTCCGTGAAAATCCTTCCCATGAACGCGTTTACTGCCTCCAGAATGGGGCGGCCCGGGGTGAAATCCGGTCGCGCGTAGTCTGCGAATTCCTCGCCGAGGGGAACCATGGGAGAGGTGAAGCGGAAGGCGCCTGCCTCCGTGCTGGGGTTGAGTTTGTCCCCGCTGGCGGCCGTCCGTATGGATTCCCAGGAGGGGGTGGCGGAGGCATCCGGATGGGGGATGGGTAGCACCTCGACCAGGCTCCGGGCGGTCACTTCCAGCTCGCCATGTGCGCCCTCGCATTCGAAATACGCGGTGATGTTCCCGTAAACATCGTTGTGGACGCTGCGTCCCACCGGCTCGGGCGTGATTTCCAGCACATGCCACGGGCAGCGCTGCCCCGGAAGGAAGCGCGGGGCAAGCCGCGCCAAGTGGTGGGAGACGGTGACCGCCCCTTCATAAACGTAACGCGTCCGGTGGATCAGATTGTATCGCACGCCACGGATCTATTCCTCCAAGGAGGTCATGTCCACCATTACCGCTATTGCATTTCACGCTGGCAGGATGTTCAGTGGCCACCTTTCCCCATGAAAGGCTCGACCATCTACCTCATTTTCCTTGGCCTGGCGGTTGCCGCGATAGGCGGGCTGTTCACCGGGCTGATGTGGGACAGCTACCAGCGGGCGGTGGATCAGCGCGGGTGGCCGCAGGTGGAGGCGGTGGTGCTTTCCTCCGGGGTCGGGGAGTTCCAGCACGATGACTTTTCGCCCAGGGAATACCGGTTGGAAATTCTCTACGGATACGAGTGGGAAGGCGAGGCGGTGACAGGCGGGAAGCTGACTGCGAGGGGAAATCCTACTTCCAAGGACAAAGGGAAGATTGCGGGTCAGGTGAAATCCTTTCCCGCAGGAGAAAAAATTACCGCATATGTGGATCCCGACCATCCTGATTCCGCGATTCTGAAGCCTGATTCGAAGGCCGCCGGTTATTCGATCTGGTTCCCGCTGCTGTTCGTGGTCGGCGGGCTGGGGATCGTGGTGAAAGCGTTGCTATCCGCCTTCCGTCCGGCACGTGCCTGAAGACTTGCGATCCCGTGTTTTTGGAGGTTGGCGCGGGGGCGGGAAACGTGCATGTTTCGCGGCAGTTCAGAGGTATGAAGATTGTGACTTACAGGGACGCGGGCTACGCGGCGTTCGTTAGGAAAATGCGGCGGAGGGCTATCCCGGAGGATTCCGTCCGGGATCTGGTTGCGGATATCATTTCAAAAGTTTCCTCCAACGGGGATGATGCACTGGTGGAGCTGACCCACCGTTTCGATGGAGCGAAGCTCTCCAAGAAAGACCTTTTCATCAGCGAAGCGGAGTTCACCGCAGCGCGGGAAAGCGTTTCCGAAGCCACCCGCGAGGCCATACGTCGCAGCTTGAAAAACATCCACGCCTTCGCGAAGAAGAGCATGCGAAAGGACTGGTCTGGGAAAAACGCGGAAGGTGCCACCGTGGGCGAGCGTTTCACGCCTTTCGACCGTGTGGGCGTGTATGTCCCGGGAGGAAAAGCACCTCTCGTTTCCACCGCGCTCATGACTGCAGGCTTCGCGCAAGCAGCCGGTGTCCCGGAAATTTTCGCAGCCACCCCATGCGGAGCGGATGGCACGGTGAACCCCGCCCTTCTCTACGCACTGGAGCAGGCAGGCGTCACCCAAGCGATCAAAGTCGGCGGTGCCCAAGCCATCGCCGCGATGGCGCTAGGCACGAAAACCATAGCCCCGGTGGATCGCATTTTCGGCCCGGTAACCGTTTCGTCGTAGAGGCGAAACGCCAGCTCGTCGGAGCCGTTTCCATCGATCTCCTCCCGGCCCCAGCGAAATCCTCATCCTCGCCGACGCCTCCGCGAAACCCGCCTATATCGCTGCCGATATGCTTGCCCAGGCAGAGCACGGTGGAGACAGCGCAGTCGGTTTCCTGTCCCCTTCCAAGACCCTCATCAGCAAGGTCAAAGCGGAGATGGAGAAGCAGACGGCGACCCTCAGCCGTTCCAAGATCATTAAAGAGGTGTTGAAGACAGGCACCTTCCTCCTGCAAGTGGAGTCCCTTGAAGAAGGCGTGGGGATCGTCAATGCATACGCGCCGGAGCACCTTTCACTGATCGTGGAAAACGAAGACGAAATCCTCGCAAAAATCCGCACCGCCGGAGCAATTTATCTCGGTGCGGACTCGCCGGTGGCGGTGGGGGATTTCCTTGCCGGCCCCAGCCACACCCTGCCTACGGGAGGTGCCGGAAGATCCTTCTCCGGCCTCCGCGCGGATCAGTTCCAGCGCCGCACCAGTATCGTGAAAATGGACAAGGCCGCTGTGGAAAAATCCCTTCCCGTCATCGAAGAATTCGCCCGTCTGGAAGGGCTGGATGCCCACGGCGTGTCCACTTCCATCCGCCTGAAAAGATGAACGCCGACAAGGAATATTCGCCCAAGCGTTTCGCCATCGCAAGCGTGGCATGCCCCTCGTGCCACGTGAAGCTGGAGCGCGATGCGAAATGGTGCGCCACCTGCGGCTTCACCGGCCAGAAGTCCCTTGAAATGTTCGGTGACGAACCGCCGCCGCTGCTGCCCATCCTGGATGTCGCCGATCTTTGGGATGCGAAGGAGCAGAAGAAAATCAAAGCCGCCGTAGCATCCTTCAACAGGCGTTTCCCGCAGGTGAACTGGCGGATCTGCGCCGTCACTCTCGGCCCCGAGGTCAATCTTTCCGTGTTCGGATTCTGGCTCATGAACGTCTGCCCGCTGATGCCTGGAGAGACCGAAGAAGACCGTGAATGGACCGTGCTTCTGCTCGTCGATGGGAATTCCGGCCGCGCCGCAGTCACCACCGGCTACCGCGCCGAAGTCTGGCTTTCCGATGAAATGTGGGACAATGCACTGGCGGAAACGGTTCATCCTTTCCTGAGCGGCCAGCCGGACAAGGCGGTGGTTCTGTTTCTAAAAAGTGCGCAGGCTTTCTTCGAGAAAGCCTGGCAACGCTCCCAACAACAACTGCAACCCCACCAGTGAAAACGACCCGTGGAATGATCAGTCTCACCCTGGGCATGCTGCTCTTCGCTCTTGTCCCGTGCCTTCATGCCCGGAACGCAGCGAAGGAGTTCAAATACGGCACCCGCCCGGCGGACGCGGTTTTCGATCCTGCCGAAATCCTCCTCCCCAAGGAGCGGCAGGAAATCGCCGCGCCGCTGGCAAGGATTCTGGGGAATGAGGGTATCGACATCCTCGTCATCGTCCTTCCGGAAATCGGCGATGCGCCGGCCAAACATGTGGCGACCGCCTTCCGCGAGGCATGGTCGGAAGCCGCGATCAATGCCGTAGTCCTTCATGTCCCGGGGGCTGCCGGCTCGCCGTGGATATTTCCCGGGGAAATCATCAACAGGGTGGTCGTGGTGCCCGGAGAGCTGGAGGGATGGATCGATGCCGGAGAGAAGCGCGCCGCTGCGGAATCGGATAACTTCGGGAAGATACGCGCAGCCTCAGTTGAGGCTGCGGACATCATGCGCTACTGTGCCGGCGGAGCTGTTCTCCGCACGGAAACGATTATTTATGACAGGCATGCCCAGATGGAAGCCTACAAAGACCGCAACCGGCTCATCAAGCTCGCCCTGATGGTCGGCCTTGCAGGTGCCATCCCGCTCATTGCCGGATCCGTCTTCTTTTTGACAAAACTCAGAAAAACCGGCTCGCGGGAATTTCCCCCCGTCCGCAAAATCCCCCGTCTCGGCGCGCCCTACTCCGGAGGTTGCAATGCGGTTTCCAATCCCAAAACAAACTGATCAGAACATGAAAACACGATTCACCCTTCTTCTCCCCGCATGTTTCGTTTTTCTCGCAGCATGCGGGGACAAGAAGAAGGAGGAAACGGCTGCCGTAGAGGTCTCGGACATCAGCAAGGCACTCGCGGATGCGGACACTCCCATCCTTCCCGTGAAAAAAGGCGACCTTTGGAAATACAGCGTGCGGACGGAAATTCCAGCCGGGATCGTCTCCGAAACCGCTGCCGCCGTGGATACCACATCCGAGATGAAGCGGGAGTATATCGGTAAGATCCAGGTCACGGACAAAAAGCCCGTGGTGGACGCGTTCGAGGTCACCATGCCCGGGCAACCCGTCCAACGCGAACTCGTGGAAATCTTCGACAACCGCGTCATGATGCGCGGATCGATCCTTCCGGAGCAACCCGATGCGAAACCAACCTGGCTGGATCCTGCCGTCCCGTTTGTTTTCGCCGGGATGCGCCCCGGGCAAGAGACCGCGGACTTCAGTGTTTTCGAGGGGAACTGGCAACGGGCGATCCAGGTGGTAGCCCGGGAAACCGTTACAGTCCCAGCCGGTGATTTCGAAGCGATCCGCCTGCTGATGACCGGGAAAGACGGCGAACTTGTCATCAGGAAAACGTCCTGGTTCTCTCCCAGGACCGGAATTGTCAAAGAGGAAACCGTCCGCTACGTGGGAGACAAGCTCATGTATCGGAGCACCACGGAGCTTCTGGAAACTACCGCAAACGCCGAGTAGTATTGCATCCGGCATTATTGCTTTCGCCGGAAGGGAAAAATTTTTCAACAGAGGGGAATTCTGATTCGGGATTCTGCGGGGCGGACTCTGTCAGGGATGTTACGGGAGGGTTCCGGGTGGTTTTTCTGAAAACCAGGTTCTCCCCACCATCATCCGTATCGCAGTGTCCGGATCCGAAAGTTCTACCTGCCCGGACTACGCTCTTCTCTTGTGAGTTTTGTGAAGAATTCTTTAGGGCCTGTTTGAAATCTACCGTATGCGTGCCGGAGGCACCGGTCTTCGACTGTTTCCGGCGTTGCGTTTCACGAATGCGGATTTCAAACAGGTTCTTACCCATCCCCGGAGATGATTTCCGAAAGTCGAGCTGCCCTCCTCCCATACAAAAAAACGCATCCTCCCAAGAGGATACGTTTTTAAAGAGACTGTATGTCGCGCTAACGTCTAGCGACGGCGGCGGATCACGAGAAGTGCCACACCCATTGCCCCGAGGAGGGAGGTGCTTGGCTCCGGGACTGCGTCGAAAACAACGGACTGGAGGCCGGCCTGGCTGGTGGAGACACCACCCATGCTAAGTGAGAATACTTTTGGATCCACGGCGTCCGGCAGGAAGATGAAGGATTCACCCGGGTTCACGCCGATGTATTGGTTTGTCACGTTGATCGGGATCGCGTTGTTGAACGTGATTGAGATCGCGTCGGCGAAGTCGAAGGCGATCGCCTTCTCTGCTCCGGGGGCGAACTGCTGGATGCTAAGGGAGCCGTTGGTTGGTGCAAAGCTGACTGTGCCGTATCCCGGGACGTTGATTGTCTGTGGGAGGGCGTCGCCAACATTGAGGCCGGAAAAGTCCAAGGTGAAGGCGGAGCCAACAGCGCTAAGACCACAGTATAGAGCCGCGATAAGCGGAAGTTTCGTTTTCATGGTAGGGGGGAAGTTCAGGGTTGATGAACTGCCCTACTATTGCGGAAAACTGACTTTGGCCAAGAAGAAAGTATCACTAATTTTCATAATAGAAAGATATGGAAACATTCAATCTGTCCTAACTAATTTTCCCGTGCCGCCCTTTCGTGCCCGTCTCCCGGTTTGACTTGGCGGGATTTCCGGCTTTGCTAACGTGTATGAAAAAATTTGCAACCGTCCTCACCATCCTCTCCGCCGCCCTCCCGCTATCAGCCGCAATCGTTGAAAAGCCGGTGGAATACACACACGGGGATGCGCAGCTCGAGGGATTCCACGCATATGATGACGAGATCGAGGGGAAGCGCCCTTCAGTCCTGATCATCCACCAGTGGACGGGTCTCACGGATTACGAAAAAATGCGAGCCCGGTCTCTTGCGGAGATGGGCTTCAATGTTTTCGCGGCGGATATATATGGAAAAGGGATCCGCCCCCAGCCACCTGCGGCAGGGGAGGAGGCGGGGAAATACAAGGCGAACCGCGATCTCTACCGTGCCCGTATGCTCGCCGGACTGGAAATTCTTAAAGCGGATGGGCGCACGGACGCTTCGAAAATCGCCGCCATCGGTTACTGTTTCGGAGGCACCGGCGTGCTGGAACTCGCCAGGGCGGGGACGGATATCGCGGGAGTCGTTTCCTTTCACGGCGGGCTCATTGCCGTCCCTGGAATGGAGGCGAAGGAAGGCAGGATTCCCGCAAAAGTTCTCTGCCTCCATGGCGCGCTTGATCCCCATGTCCCGGCCGATGAAGTCTCCGCATTCCAAGCGGAAATGAGCGCAGCCCAGGCCGACTGGCAGTTCGTTACCTACGGCGGGGCCGTCCACGCCTTCACCCAGCAATTCGCGGGAGACGATCCATCGAAGGGAGCCGCTTACAATGCGAAAGCCGATGAGCGTTCATGGGAAGACATGCAGCAGTTCTTCGCGGAAATTTTCCTCGAATCCTGAACGCCTGCCTCCCAACCTCGTTGCCAGATGCGAGAGCTTTTCAATTGGGCGGAATTCCCCGCAGGATTCGCCACTGCTGCGGAAGCCTGCGGTTTCCTGCCAGAGGTTCTTCTTGATACCGAAGACGGGGCGATCACCGCCTGGGAGCGAAAAGGCGATGGCCCGGTGGTATATATATCCGCCGGCATGCATGGGGACGAACCCGCCGGGCCGCTTGCGCTCTTGGAAATGATGGAGGCGGGATGGCTTCCCGGAGATTTCCATTGGTTCGTCTGCCCCGCCCTGAATCCGGGTGGCCTTGCCCTGGGCACCCGCGAAAACCGTCAGGGCTGTGATCTCAACCGTGATTACTTCCTCCGGAAATCCCTGGAAATCGCCGCCCACACCCGCTGGCTTTCCCGTCAGCCGGTGCCGGCCCTCTTCGTTTCCCTTCACGAGGACTGGGAGTCGGAGGGCTTCTATTTTTACGAGATCAACCTCGCCTGTGATGATGCCGACCGTTCCCATTCCATCCTCGATGCCGTCGCTCCGTTTTTCCCTCCGGAACCGGGCCCCGAGATCGATGGACACGAAGTCCGCGCACCCGGCTGGATCTATCATTGCGCCGAGGCCGATCTCCCCGACTCCTGGCCGGAAGCGATCTGGCTTGCGAAAAAAGGCTGCCCGCTCTCCTTCACCTTTGAGACTCCCAGCCAGGCGGAACTCACCCAAAGGGTCCGGGCACACATCGCCGGAGTGAAAGGCGTTTTGGAAAACGTTTCCTGAAAGGCATTCCCCTGTGTGGAGCCTTGCGCTTTTCCAATCGGAGCCGTATCAAACAGGCCGTGAAACACATTTTCCTAAAGGTTCTATCGTTATCCGTCGTCTGCTCCCTCCCCCTGACCGCAGCGGTATCGCTCGATGGCAAGGACGGGAATTCCATTCTCTCGGACTCGGATCCCGCCCTGAGGGACGGCGCACCCAAAGCGAAGGCCGGCTCCCCTGCGGAAGCCGCCAGAAAAGCTTTCGAAAGCGGCGACCATGCCGGAGCCGTCAAGCTCGCCCGGCCTCTCGCCGAGAAGGGTGATGCGGATGCAATCTACCTGATGGGCTTCGCACACGAGACCGGCCGGGGCGCCGAAGCTTCCGCGAAAAAAGCGGAGGAATTTTACCGCAGGGGTCTGGAAAAAAATCACGCTGATTCCGCGTACCGCCTGGCCTTCCTGCTCATGGCTACCAAGGACGAGACCAGCGTCCTGGAAGCCCAGGCCATCCTCGAGAAACAGGCGGCCACCGATCCCGCAGTCGCAGGCCGCGTGCTCGGCGAGGCGTTTCTGCTGGGGCGCTTCACCGGCCAACCGGATGCGGACAAAGCCATTTCCTGGTGGAAAAAAGCAGCCGGTGCCGGGGACGTTGCCTCCATGCTTTTCATCGCCAGATTCTACGATGGGCAGATGGGATTCATTGACAAAATGGATCCCGCACTATCGCTCAGCTATTTCGAGAAAGCCGCCGAAGCCGGCAACACCGGCGCGATGGTCGCCGTCGGATCCCGTCTGCTTTACGGCGATGAAAAAGGCCGTGATGAAAAACGCGGCCGCGCTCTCCTGGAGAAAGCCATCGCAAACGGTGACAGCTCCGGCTATTTTGCTCTCGGCACCTGGCAGGAAAGGGTGAAGGAGGATTCGAAAGCCGCCCTCGCGGAATTCGAGCGCGGCAAGGATGCCGGCCAAACCGAGTGCATGATACAGGCTGCCTCGTATTACATCGAAGGCAAGGGCACCAAGAAAGACCTCGCCCGCGGCGTGAAAATCCTGGAAACAGCCGCCGAGGCCGGGAGCGCCCAAGCCCACCTCATGCTTGCCGCGAACGCTCTCCAGGCTGAAAAACCCGATGCCGCTACGGGATACAGGCACCTCGTCGCCGCAGCCAACGGAGGTCTTACCGCCGCCCAGAACGAGCTGGGCCTCTTCTACCTTTCCGGAGCGCTTGGAGTTGTCGATGTCTCCGCAGCCGTCTCCTGGTTCAGCCGCGCCGGCCAGGCGAATTTCGCCGCCGCCCAGAACAATCTCGCCGCCCTCCACGAGCGCGGCGCAGGAGTCGAGCAGAGCTATGAAAAAGCCGCCCAGCTCTACGCGCTCGCCGCCCAGCAAGGCCATGCCGGGGCCACCCTCGCCCTCGCCCGGTTCCACGCCGCCGGGGCCGCAACAAAAATCAACCGTCCCCTGGCCTGGGCACTGGCAAAAGTAGCCGAAGACCGTGGCGAACCCAACGCCGCCGAATTCCTCGCCACCCTCGAAAAGGAATTTTCCAAAGAACAGCTCGCCGAAGCAAAAGCCGAACTCGCAAAAATGACTTCAGCCAAAATAGCGGAATAGCCCCAACCCAAGTCTTCCTTCGCCGTTCGACGTTCGATGTTCTCTCTTCATGAAGCTCCTAATCACCGCCGGCCCACCCGCGAACCCATAGACCCCGTCCGCTACCTCACCAACCGGTCGTCCGGGAAAATGGGTTACGCCATCGCCGCCGCTGCCGCCCATGCCGGCCACCAGGTGCTTCTCATTTCCGGTCCTACTGCGCTTGATGTCCCCGAAGGAATCGACTTCCTCCCGGTGGAGTCCGCAGCGGAAATGTACCAGGCCGTTTCCAACTACCTCCCGCGCATGGATGCCGCCATCTTTGCCGCCGCCGTCGCCGACTACACCCCCGCCGCCCCCGCCGAGCAGAAAATCAAAAAAAGCGGCGATACCCTCACCCTGGAGCTGGTGAAAACCAAAGACATCCTCGGCTCCGCCCGCAACGAAATGGCATTTACTGGATTTCTAGTAGGTTTCGCCGCAGAAACGGAAAACCTCGAAGAGAACGCCCGCATCAAACTGGAGAAAAAAGGCTGCGACCTCGTGGTCGCCAACGACGTCTCCCGCAGCGATATCGGCTTCGACTCCCACGAAAACGAAGCCCTCCTCGTCTTCCCCGACCGCACCGAACTTTTTGCCAAAGCCCCCAAACACGACCTCGCCATCCACATCGTCTCCATGCTGGGTGCCTGAACGCTTGCATACCCCCGTCACTCGGCAGCCGCCAGGGAGAAGAGGTAAGCCGTAAGGTCCCAGATTTTTTTGTCCCCCAGTGCCTCAATGTATCCCGGCATGGGTGTACCATCCATCCCTATCAAATGCCGGATGATCTGTTTGCCCAAGATATTCCATCAACTCCGTATGATCCGCATTAAAGAATTTGAACCACAGAGAGCACGGAATTCACGGAATCGAATCCAGATTCCCATTCCAAAACCCTCTTCACTCCGTGAACTCCATGCTCTCTGTGGTTAAAGACTGTTTGGTTGGAGTGTTTTAATCCCTGGCCTCGCTGTCCCCGTCTCGTATCTAACATTCGGCTTTCTATAATCCTTATCCTATGGCGAAGTATTGGCCACCCCGCTTCATGCCACCGCCTCCCTCACAAAACCAGAATCCCGAGCAGATCGCCAGGGACGCGATCGACTCCCAGCTCCGGTCTGCGGGTTGGGCCGTGCAGGACAAAAATACATTCGATTTCAACTCCGGCGAAGGTCAGGCCATCCGCGAATACCATACCGATACCGGTTCCGCCGACTACGTACTCTTCATCGATAGAAAACTTGGGGGTTTTCACTATTTTGGAAATGGATGTAATCGGAGGTAATTGGCTGGCTCTGGGTGGAATTCGGGTCAGGACTGTCAAGAAGGGAGAAGCGGATTGGTTCAGTTCATCGCCTCAGAATCCATGCTTCGATCTGTCGCCGACTTTCGGCGCTTTTCCCGGCAGTTGTTTGAACTTCGTTATAAATCAATCCATCGGAGGCCAAGCGAACCTCGCAAGGTGCCGGATGCGTTCGACGAATTGACTGCGGCGCGGCCATGCTTCACGAGGCTCCCGGAGAAAACCGCGCATCCTATCAAATCCACGGCGATCATGCGGATGTCCTTCGAGAGTCCACGCCTTGAAAAGAGCCTTTCACCCGATCGGAAACACCGCCGACCAATGGCAAAGTCATCACAAGATTGACGATACTTCGCATGGGTCACTTCGGTTTCCCCAATTCCAGCAACTCCTCTTCCGTGAGTGCGCGGGAAAAAACAGCCAATCCCCCGAGAGTCCCGTTAAAGAAATTCCCTATCTCCCCGCCACGGTCAACCGCCCCGACTGTGAAATTCCCATCGCCATCGAACAGCCCGCCTTTGAGAGGAAACGGATTCCGTCCCTCGTCCCCGGTGAATTTCCCGCCCACGAAAGCGCGGCTAAATTCCCCGTCATACGTCATCGCCACCATCTCCCATTCCCCAACCGGGACGGGAATGGGGCTGGTGCTGTAGGTGATGCAAAATTTCTGACCGGCAGATGGCCCGCCTACATCGGAGACATGGCCGTGGACGAGATCCTTGCATCGCGTGCGTGTCATCGTGCGGGAATCGCTGCGGGTGGAGCCGTTGATGAAGAGGCAATACTGGCGCTGCTTGCGGGTCTCGTTCCAGACACCCGCCACCGCTTGCCACTGGCTTCCCACCTCCCGTTTCACCCAAGCGACCACACTCACCTGCGCTTCCGGCCCATGGAAATCCAAAGCCGGGAACTTGCCGTCCGGGATGCGGAACCACTGGCCGGATTTGATCCTAACGGAGAAATCACCGAACGGCCCGCCTTCCGTGCGTTCGATCCTACCGCCCATCTCCTCCAGGCGGTAAGGAAATTCTCCCTTCGCTACCCTGTCCTTCCCGGCCTCCTCATGGAAGTCCCAGAAGCAGACCAGACCATCCATACCGAGGGGTTCTTTCCCAGACGCCATCGGAAACGAGGAAAAAAACGACAGACATGCAAGAGGGATTGTTATGGACTTCATATACCAAAAGAAAACGGGAGGCGGGCCACATTACAATTTCAAACTCAGAAAGCCGGTCAAATACTCTTGTCCCCACGCCCTATCAGCCAAAAATCCGACAGGATGAATTCGAAGTTTCCTCCGTTTCACCCGGCATTGCATTCCGGGCGGCGTCCATGCCACTCGTCAAGGCCGTCCGGGAGTGGACTGGGAAAGGGCTTCGCGGATCCGATTTCGGAGTCGGAGAGGCTCGCTTGGGGTTTCGGACGAACACGCACAAAAAGACGCGGACTTTCTGCCGAAAACGGCTACTTTCAGCCAATACGGCAGTCCGTAAAATGACCAAAAAAATCCCGTAACTAGCTGATTTATGGCTCGTTACGGGTATTTTAAGAATGGTGGAGGCGAGGGGAGTCGAACCCCTGTTTTATCCCAAGTAACACCGTAAAGTTACTATAAATTATCAATAACACACGCTAAACACACTGCATAATTCTGGATATACCTAGGCTGGTGTAGGGGAGTCTATTTCCATTCGCCTTGATGTAGTCTACCAATTTCATTGGAAACAAAACAGGAAATAGGGAAAGCAGAGTCAACTAAAGTCAACCGGCGGAAGCCATCCCGGGAATATTTCGTTGTATTAAAAATCAAGACTTGCGGATCTTTCGGATGTCCGGAAGTTTTTAATTTTGATTCTCCACCTGTCAATACGTCGATCTGTTGCAGTGTGACCGGAAGTTATTCCTGTTGTGTCTATTAATTCGATGGAAATAAATTCCAACCCATCCCAGTTTGAACTCGCGACATTTGCCATGATGTTTGACGGGAAAGGCATGCCGACGGAGCGCGTTGAGCAAGCAATCGCCATCTGGGGCTAAGCTGGTAAAACTTTGTCTCTGGAATCACCGCCATGTGTTGTCCTCACGTTGGAACAAATGATGGAAAAGTTTTTTCCCGACATTGGGAATGACGGGAAAAAAGAGGACAGGTGAAGAAATCAGCACCATTAGGATGGCGAAGTATCGGAAGTTCCTTGAATGGTGTGAATGGACAAAATAGTCCCCGGATTTTGTCGGATATGCGCCCAACGAGAAAGACGGAGGACAAAAGGAGATTCCGGTCATCGAATCCTTTGTCCAAAAAAATGTTCGTGCCACGATTAAAATCCGAGAGACGAAAGGGATTTCTAACATTGAAGAGATTGAGAAGGAGTTTAGCTATTTCTGTGATCTTCAGAAGATGAAATTAAGGGAACGCGGTAGGAAGGGCGCGGCAGTTTCCCATGCAAAAAAGCAGCGGCAAAGTCTTCCAAAGCGGCTGCGACCGCCCCGAAAAAAGCTGCGACTCCGAGAAAAAAAGTATCGAATAAATAGAATTGGAATCTCGCAGGTAATTCCATCCGAACTCAGATGCTACCTCTGATGCAAACTGAACCCCTGAAAATACGGATACCCATTACCCACGGAATTCGGTGGAAGTGAATCGGGCGTGTTTCACCGGCGATGTTATTTCCAACAGTCGATTCTGTCTCGACTTTGCGGCGGTGCGGTCGGAGGGAAGTTCTTCCCGCGCAACGGCGTGTTCTTCGCAGAAAACTAAAGCTGGGAGACAGCTCGATGCAGGATCTGTCTAGTGGAAAGCCTCCGACCATCTGCCTAGATGCGCTGAAGACGGGGGGAGTAAAACAAGTTCGAGATCGGTATTCAGGGTGCAAGTCAGCGCGGGGGGGGGGTGGCTCGACTCCATGGCATCCGATCTTATCCGTTCGTTCCGTGACATCCAATTCCCTTGCCACCGGATTCTTGGAAAACTTCGTTCGCAATGAACCAGGAATAGGCCACCATCCTGAAATTTGGAAATGAGCTGGAAGCTTGATGAATGAATAACGAACACGATGCGAAAGCTCTACCGTCTTTCCACCTATCTGGCGTGTCGCGAACTCACCCTGCTTCTCCTTCTGTTCGGTTTCTTATTGGCGGCATGGGTTTTCGCGGAAATCGCCGACGAACCCATGGATGCCGAGACGCGGACATTTGACGAGCGCTTGCTTGTGGAAATCCGTGACCCTATCTCGCCCGCACAACCATGAGAGCCGGGAGTGGCCGGAATAAGTGGCTCTTGACTTCACCGGCCTGGGCGGTGTGGGTGTGCTGACAACCCTGACAATTTTTCCATCGGCTACCTTTAGCTCCACCGGATAAGCATCCGTTGAATTTCCTTCATATTTTGGAGACGTAGTGTAAGCGCGAGTGGGGCTACAGACTACACCGGCTGCATAGGCATCGGTAGAGCGCATTCCACTGGCGGCGAACCGGTCGCAGTTCGGGATTTCGTAGAACGTGCTGCCGAAGCTGCCGATGTTAGCCCACTCCCGGTCATCGACTAGGATGAATACAATGTTAGCTGGTTTTCTTGTTGGCTCGGCTACATCATCAGCAAACGCGGGAGTGTCAGTGAGCCGATGGTCAATAGAATTGAGACGAGGTGCTTTTTCATTTTTGGATTGTCTGGAGTCTTTTTTCCGGGAGCCTGGTAGTCAACACTCTGCTGGAAAGGCACGTAGCGTATAGAAGGCTTCCAAGGCTCGCCATGCATTCGCGTCGCCGAAAAAGGCAGGAGTGGGGGTAAAGAACCGGCAGGTTGGCTATCCGAGGGGGAAATCTCACAGAAACAAATCTGAGAAGATGGCGGAAAATCGAGATCCATTAGTAAACGGGCGGTGTGCTGATTCCATCCGGGTTTGAAAATTCGATCCATGTGAGATGAATTTCACTCACTCTCTCGCATTCGGGTTGGGTTTGGGGAAAATGGCACCCACGTCCTTCTGCCATGCTTTGAGCTTGGCGAGCATTGCTTTGGCTCGCTCGGGTTCCTGCGCGGATCTGTCATCCATTTCTCCGATGTCTTTTCTAAGATTATAGAGTTCGATTCCGCCTTCGAATTTTTCGATGAGCTTCCAATCACCCTCGCGGATGATTCCACCGGGGAAGCCGCCCTGGTTACCGTAGTGCGGATAGTGCCAGTAGATTGCATCGCGCTCCAGATGTTCACCCTTGAACAATGGCATCAGGCTTGTGCCGTCGATATGCTGTTCAGGACGCAGGGGCAATCCGGCCGCGCTGAGGAATGTAGGATAGAAATCTGTGCTGATAATTGGTTCGAGACAGTCGCTACCCGCTGCGATCACTCCCGGCCAGCGCGCTATGGTTGGCACGCGGATACCACCTTCATAGAGCCAACCCTTGCCTGTCCGTAGGGGGAGGTTGCTGGTGGGTAGCCATTTCCCGCCAGCTGTGCTGAGGCCGCCGTTGTCGGATGTGCAAACTACGAGTGTGTCTTCTGCCAGCTCCAGACGATCCAGCGCATCGAGCACTTTTCCAACTGCCAAATCCATTGCCTCGACCATGCCTGCATAAGTAGGATCGTTTTGGCTTTGCCGGGCGAACATTGTTTCCTGATCCCAAGTAGAAGACTCCTCTGCCCATGTGGTTTTCAGGTTCAGTGCCTTCTGTCTTTCCTGATATTTTTTCTTTAGATCGGGACGGCTGATCAATGGGGTGTGCACTGAGTAGAATGAAAGGTAGGCGAAAAAGGGTTCATCTTTGTGGCCCTCAATGAACTTGACGGTTTCATTGGCTAGGCGGTTCGGCAGGTGCTCTCCCTTTTCGCCATCTTCCAACATCGGATTTCCATAAGGGGAAAAATATTGGTCGCCACCGTAAGGGCCACCGCGCGTCCATCCGCCTTTGTTGATATCAAACCCCTGATCCTGTGGCCAGTAGCCCTCTTCTCCACAGTGCCATTTTCCAGCGAAAAAGGTTTTGTAACCTCCTGCTTTCATTGCCTCGGCGACGGTGATTTCGTCCAGTTCCATTTTGTCCTTGATGGGAGCTGGAAGCAGCTTGGTTTTGTGAAGTTTTGACCATTTTTTAGGGGTCGGGCAGCCAAAGAACTCAGTGGAATGGGTGCGGGGGGGGTATTTCCCTGTCATGAGGCTCACGCGGGTGGGGCTACAGACGGCACCAGCTGCATAGGCATCGGTGAACCGCATGCCGCTAGCAGCGAGCCGGTCAATGTTCGGGGTTTCATAGAACGTGCTGCCGAAGCTGCCTATGTCAGCCCAGCCCAGATCATCTACGAGGATGAATACTATATTAACGGGTTTCGTTGCAGGATTGGCTACGCCCTCCGCATACGCGGTGGTTCCAAGTGAGACGATGGTAACTAGAAGTGATACGAGGTGCTTTTTCATTTTTTGGATTGTTTAGAGTCTTTTTCCCGGGAGCTGGGTAGTCAACGTTCTGCCGGAATGGCACGTAGCGTGTAGAAGGCCTCCAAGGCCGGCCATGCTTTCGTGTCGCCGAAAAAGGCATCTGATCCGGTTAATTTGATGTCGTAGATGCGGTCCAGCCATTTGTCGCCCGTGCCGAACTCCGAGATTCGAATGTGTAGCGCCGTGCGATCCTCGGATAGGGTCACTGCGCTTACCTTATCTTTGCGTTGGTCTGTTTCCGGTGATCCATACCGCCGGGTGTTTTCGTAAAACCACGACCATACTTTCAACTTATTATGCAATTCTTTCTCGGTGATGCCTCCATCAATCGGTTGCGTGAAATGAAGGACAAATCCATCTGGGGCGGCGGTCACCCTGGCGATGTCGGCGGGGATCGTTTTACCATCGTAAACCATTCGCTGGAGGCCGGACTTACCGCCCCCTACCGCAGCCCAGCCGCGTCCGGTCTGGCCTAGTAACAAGCTCCCGTCCGGTAGAAAAGCGGGACGCATCACACCGGAAGCCAGCCCTTTTGCAAAAAGGATCGCGCAGCCTTGGTCGACTCCGTCCACTTGCTCGGGAATGACCCGCGTCAGTTGGGAAAGGGTCTGGTCGCCGATGAACATCTGTCCATCGAACGGCCCGAAACGGCCGCTTGTGAGATCCCATGCCGGGCTGCCCGGCGAGTTTGCCAGACGGTTGTGCGGGAGCCACACTGCGCCTTTGCGCAGCTTGTTTTCCCATAACGAAAAATTGAGCTCTTTCGAATCCGGCTTCATTCCCGGTAGGGAAACGAGACCTGAAGGATGCCCGTAAAACTTCCCTTGTTCCAATGGCACCAATCTTGATGAGCCGACGTATTCTCCCTGGTTTTCGGTGTACCAAAGGCGTCCGTCCGGTGCGACTGCCATTCCCGCCGGACTGCGCAAGCCCATGGCAAAGGGCTCGAATTTCCCTTCCGGTGTGACCCGACAAGACCAGCCGCGGAAGCCTCCCATCGACCCCATGTAGTCCCCGCCAGCTTTCCAGGAAACCTTGTCATCGCCATACTCCGCTAGATTCAGGTTAAAATAGTAATTTCCCTCCGCATCGCGCACCGGGCCGTGAGTGAACTCGTGATAGTTCGCGTGAAATCCGAAATCGTCGCAAACTGTTTCGAAACGATCTGCGCGCCCATCGCCATCGGTATCTCGCATGCGGGTTAGTTCGGGTTTCTGCGCCACTACGATCACATCCCCTTTGTCATCCTCGATCGTGACGCCGAGAGCCTCGTAAGCTCCTTCGGCGAAGAGGCTCCATTTCTTGTCGCGGATTCGCCAAATCCCTGCCGTCCGGGTGGCAAAAACGATCGTGCCATCCTTCGCCACCGCAATTCCAGTGGGTTCGAAAAGCTGCTCGCGCCCCAACAGATCCACAGGTGATTTCCAATCCTCCAGAGAGTAACCGGCGGGCACCTGAATCGGCCGACGCCCTTGCTCCGCCGGACGCGTCACCAGTTCCTGCGGTTCCCAGTTTTCCTTCTCGCTCAGACCTGAGGGGGCGGCCGCGTCGCCTGCCAAACGGGCTTGCAAGGTGAATCGGTTGCTTTCTCCTGCGGGTATTTCCCACACGCCGTCCACCAAGCGACCACCGGAAACGGTTACCTCCGAAAGTCCGTTCTTAGAAACCAGGAATTTCTGAGCATTATGAATTTTCCCGATCAGTGTGACTTTCAGAGCGCCACTATCGCTGATGGAGATGGTCTCTGCTAAAACGTTCGAACCCACCCGGAAATAAAACGCCGGATCACCTGTTTCCGATTGCAGGCGATGACCGAGATATTCGGCATCGAGGGTTGCCAATCTATCCATGAAATCAATGTCGTCCCAAAGGTAGCGTTGGGTGGCCGCATGATCGTGCGCGTCCGGCTCTTTGAATTCGAAATCTACGGGCGTGCCATCGCTGGCCAGAGGTTGCAAAATCGCAGATCCTTCCAAGTGGATCTTTGCCTCGCTTCCGGTTGATGCGAGTTCCTTGCCGCGGGCCGTGTGTTCCGCGTTGAGGTTTAAAAATCCGCCGCTCCATACCTTGCGAACCGAGAGCATGCGCGGATCGAAGGTGTAGTTCATACCATTGGGCTGACCGACATGCACTGCCTGCCACTTGTGTTCGGCAGCGGGCCGCGCATCACGCGTGTCCGGTCGGTGACGATTTCTTCGCCGGGAATATCGATAAGCTTGCTGGGTGCGGTTGTGACCTCGCGCTCTACCATCACTTTTTCAGGGCCTCGTTGGCCTTCATCCGCCAGGGTGCGAAGGTAATGCCACAGGGACTCCGCCCCGGCATCGGAAACCACCTCTTGTGTATAGGGTGGCATGATAGGTAGGTAGGGCTTGCCCTTGGTTTCTTCCCGCTCGGAAATGACTAGATGGGCGGTGGGTTCACGGAGAGATTTTTCGAAATAGATCTGATCCGCCTTGATTGACACGATCCCGTCCTTCGCCATCACCTGAATACTAGCAGGCTCGTTTAAGAATAATCCATAAAGCCCGGCCCGGTTTTGAAGGCATCGTTTTCTTTCTTCACAGAGTGGCATTCCGCGCACCCGATGGATTCGAAAATTTTGCGTCCTTCCGCCACGGCATCAATCTGTTCCGTACTCGCCTGAACGACTCCAGCGCAGGAAAAGGAAAGGATCAACAGGCTCGAAACTCGCATTCTAAAATCATTCATAGTCTCTATTTCTTAGGATCGGCCAAAAGGGGTTTGATTTCCGCAGCACTGGCCATGCCTTGGTTTCGTTGATCACGGGTTACGATGATACGCAGATAACGGGCATCGACCGGGTCTTCGAATTTCACGGTCTGCTTCTCTCCGGAATTCGGAAAGGTTCCTGCGGTTTTTACATCCTGCCAGAAGTTGTCGTCGAGCGAGGTCTGGACATGATAGTTGGCGATTCTGCCATTTAATTTATCTTGGCGGGGGAGGTAGGTGAAACCCTCAAGAGTTTTCGGCGATCCCAAGTCGATGGTTAGTGAAATGGACGGCAAACCACCCTCACGCCAATCCGAGTGCCAAATGGTGTTTGGATCGTTATCGACTGCCAGCTCCGCTGTGAACTCGGGATGCTCGCTGGTTGCGTTTGCAGAGTTTCCACCTGCCCCGGCTAGAATCGAGGCAGTTGCTTTCTCATCAATGGAGGGTCGAAATTCAGCTACACTAGCCATTCCGCGCCCTTTGTGGACGCGAGTGACCGTGAGACGCAGGTAACGTGCTTTAACAGGTTTGGGGAATTTTACCGACTGCAAATCCTTTGTTTTCGGAAAGGTGCCCGGCTCGCCCCAATCACGCCAGAGTTCGCCATCAGTCGAGATCTGAGTGGTATAGCCTGCGATCAGACCATTATTCCCATCCTGGCGGGGCAGATACGCGAAGCCATCAATCACCTTGCTGGACAACATATCCAAGGTTAACGAAATCGAGGACTGGGGCTCGGCAGTCCAATCCGAGTGCCAGATTGTGGTCGGATCATCGTCCACTGCGAGGGAGGCGGGATGCTCGGAATGCGCGCTGCTCGCAGCCGCCCTTACGTTGATGACTCCGTTCAGCCTGGAAAGCTCGGCCTGTGAGATCGTTTCGTCAGGGTCGAAATCGTCTGAAGCCGCGTAGTCCAAGAGGCTGCGCAACAACTGCCGCGCTTCAGGCTGGCTAGGCTCATCAGTCAGATCCGCCATACACACCAGCAGTTTGCCCTCGCCCACGCGGAATTCGAAAATGAGACCCAGTTTGTTACTGCGCACCTTATTGTCGATCATCTGGACGATGGGTTTTCCTTTCATCAGACCCTGTAAAACCGCAGGCTGACTGCCTTTCAGAAGGTGAAACCACTGCCAGTTTGTGTGATACTCCGTGGGAAATCCTCTGAGCGCCGGATGTGCGGGATCACAGAGAAAACCTGTGGTCGTCGGAACGTTTTTTCCATGCCACCAGCCCCAGAAGTTGCTGATGAAACCACCTTGGATAGACTTTACCGAGGAGCCTGGCGGAGGGGAGAAGACCACGCGTCCGCCTTGAGCCAGCTTTTCAAATGTAGGGCGATCGAGCTTTTGGGTGAGGGTGACCCCGGCGGGGGGAGTGGTATCGATCTCCGCTGGATAGACCCAAACGGGATAGTGGTTTTGGATCTCCGTTCCACGCAGGCTCAGTTTTAAGATCAGTTTGGTTGGAGCAGAGATTTCGCGAAGGGAAAACGATATTGAACCGAGATCCCGCAACCCGCCCTGCTCTGCTGATACTGCGGACAATGCCCCGCTTTGGAGTATTTTTCCGTCCGCATCGCTAAATTGCCAGTCCAGTGGAGCGGAGACATCGGTGGCGCCGTAGTTTGCTAGTTGAAGCTTGGCTTCGAAGGATTGATCATTCGTCCATGTGTAGTGATCGAAACGCGCCAGTAAAACCTGAGGCGCACAAAACTCCCGCCATTTTTCAGGGGTGATGATTCCCTTCGAGTCCATGAACGCATCTAGAATCCCAACGAGCGCGCTTCCCTGGCCTGGAAAATCCTGCAAGTCCAAAAGGTCGAAACCGCCGAAGCCGGGCGTGGCGAGAGCGATCTCGATCTCCTGCCGGTAGCAGATAGCGGAGAGCTGTCCGGAAGCGCGGAAGAAATCGTCCGCCTGATCCAACATGCCCGCCTGATCCAAACGGTTCCGAAAAATCTCGAAGTTTCGTGCTTTGAAAACGCCTGTGTATTTCTCGATCTCCTTAAAGTTCGGGAAGACGCTGAATTGCCCTACTTCGTGCCCGATCACCGGCAGCGATATACCGTCGATAGCCGCTGAGTAATCATGCTGCGTACCCGGTGCGCCAACCTGGATGATTCCACGACCGCCATCACCCGTAGTGTAGGCGCCTCGCACATTAAATTTGTTTCCCTTAGCCGTCCTCATGGTAGCCCAGAAATCGTCAGTGGCGCCTACCTTGGGATCGAAGAAATAGTTATTTGAACCTTGTGTAAAAAGATGACGGGAATCGTTATCGCGCAGTTCTTCGACAACGGAATCCATCACTTCCCGACTGCCCGTCAGTTCATTGCCCAGTCCGAACATCACGAATGAGGGATGGTTGCCCAATTCCTCCAAAATGCGCAGCCCTTCCGGCATCAGCGCGGTCTTCACATCTTCAGTAAACACGCCCCATATAGGAAGCTGCGCCTGCCAATACATACCCAGTTCGTCCGCCGCCTCGAAGGCCGCCTTCGGAGGGGTCCGAAGAGTGGCAGCGGATGTAATTCAGACCGTAATCTTGACAAGTTTTCAGATATTGCAACCAGCCCTCCTTATCCATCGGCGGATGACCGGTGAGCGGGAAAATAGCGCAATCGTTTTTGCCGCGTAGCAAAATATTTTTCCCGTTGATGGTAAACTGGCTGCCGTTTGCTTTGAATTCGCGCAGACCGAAGCGATGAGTCCATTCATCTGTTTCGTCGCCAACGGCCAGGGTCACGGACAGAGTGTAGAGTGCGGGATCAAACTCACTCCAAAGCCGTGCGGAGTCGCCTAAGACCAGCTCGACTTCACCCTTACCCCCGGACGAAGTCCAGTTGACCGCGATCGATTTCCGCATTTCCACGTTTCCGGGACCGCTCACTGCAAATGTTGCGTTTCCAGCTCCCTCCCGCGCGTCGTTCGTGGAAATTTCGAAACTGACGTTGATCTTTTTACCCGCGATCTCAGGTGTTACCCGTACGTTCTCCAGGGTGACCAAGGGCTTTGCTAGTAGTTCAATGCGCCCGATGACACCGTTCCAGTTCCCTTGTGTGTTTTCAGAGATTTGGTGACTTCCTCCTGCGACAGGGCGATTCGAGTTG
Organism: uncultured Verrucomicrobiae bacterium; assembly: GCA_963793435.1. GTDB lineage: Bacteria > Verrucomicrobiota > Verrucomicrobiia > Verrucomicrobiales > Akkermansiaceae > Luteolibacter. Next base: position 693,186 of record CAWCAA010000002.1, read on the forward strand.
TCGATCAACAGGGTAATCACGTGTTTGCCCGGGGTGAGCTTTCCCAGCGCATACTCCTGCGATGTACAAAGGATGGCGTTGCTTCCCATGTCCTTGCCGTCGATCCAAAGCTGTGTGTGTTTGGTGCGTTCGAGAAAGAGCGTGACGGGTTTCCCACTCCAGGATTCCGGAACCGTGAACTCCCGCTGATACCAAGCCGGACCAATATATTTATGCAAGCGGGTGAGACTTCCCTCCAGCCGCTCCGTATTCTCCGGTCCCTTTTTCCGTGTGTCCGTCGTGCCGGGAAGTTGGATGCTGTCGGTGAATTCAAGCGTTGGCAATGCGGCTCCGTCAGCCGCTACGATCGGCCCGTCCATCAGGAATTTCCAGTCGCCCGCAAGCGATTGGGATCTGTTGTCAGCGTAGGCCGTGCCGGTGATTCCGAGAGCGACCGTTAGCGAGATGAATAATTTGAACATATTATTTAAGAAGGTGTATGGCAGAAATTCAAAGCGATTTTAATTTTCATGCAGGGCGGCGTCCGGCGATATAGTCCATTTTGACGAAATCATTGCCTTTTTTGCCAAAGCAGAAACGAAGATGGCATTTATCGTCGAGTTACGCTTTTGCGCGTTTAGCTTTCCCCGTGCTTTTTCACCGATTTGTGCGTGGAGACTAACTGAAAATATTATCGAAAATAGAATAGATACGAAAAAAGGAGATTTCTACGCAGAGGACATAAAATACGATTTTGCCGCGTGGAAACTATCGTCCAGACTGGTTATCTCATTGCCTAATTTTCCCATCCGCAGTGGTGAGAGGCTAGTTGCCGTCGGTAATCGTATTATTTTCAGACGAACTGCTCTGGATCGCCCAGACGCAGGACGTGCATCCGAGAAAACTTGGCGAAGGACCTACTTTTTGATCCATCCCTGCGTCATCATGATAGCTTCCAATTTGGAGGCGGCAGAGTAAGCTTCGGGAATGCGGTTGAATCTCTGTAGATACTGGTAGGCATCTCTGAGGCTGGTGATGCTTCCTTTACGCTTTTCCAGCTCTTGCGCATTCCCAGATTCAAGTTTCCTGAGGTATGCCGAAGTCATTGCGACCGCCTCGGCCAAAGCTGCCTCGTCGGGGGTGTAATTGATCGATTCTAGAAGCTGTAGAATTTTTTCGACCCCCTCCATGCTCGCGGCCTCATCACGCAAATGTTTAGCAATTTCCGCACGTTTTTCAGTCGTTGACTCGGTAGATATTCTTCCGTCGAATCCACCATCGACCTCACGTGGGCGCAAGGGGCGGCACCAGATATTTCGGTAGCGGACCGGGCTGCCGTGATCCTGTAACGACAAGCTCCCTACCTCTGGAAACTCGCGGTTCAGAGGCTTGCGGCGGCGGAAGCCCCCACCACCATCAAGTGGGGTGCTGGCTTGGACGACAACTCCGTTGACCAGCACCGTGAGCGACCCTTGATCGAGCACCTTTCCGTCTTTGATAATCGGGCGGCGGAAAATGATGTCATAACTCTGCCACTGCCCCGGCGGGCGCAATGCGTTTGCTGCCGGCGACATAAGCCCATAAATAGCACCGGCTGTCCCATCCGCATAAGTGGGGTTTTCATAATTATCGAGAATCTGTATCTCGACGAGTCCCATAAGAAACACGCCGCTATTTCCTCGGTGTTGGCCACTGCCGGAGAGCTCGCTCTCGTGTGACCATTCAATGTGAAGCTGGCAGTCACCAAACTCTTGTTTCGTCTCTATGTTGCGCGCGCCACGAGCTGGGACCATGTAGCCATCCTTCACCGTCCAGTCCGCTTTGCGTTTTGCATCTACGTGATTCCAGTTATCGAAGGATTCCTCAGTGCCATCGAAAAGGATTATCGCATCCGACGGCGCATCGCCCGGCTTCGCACCTGGCTCTACACGAGGCGGCTGGGGACGATTCCTGTCATGCACAGCCCATGGATGGTGTTCGTCCGGCGGATCACCGAAAAACGCCCGTTCGGAAAACACCGGGGTGGAGGACACAACGATAATTATAAATGCTGCAAATGTTTTTTTCATTATGTTATATATCAATTAATTTGAGCTTGTATTCTACCATTCCGACCGGGGACAAAATAGATCAGATTTCTTGACGTGATCTTACTATGACTGGTAGCCATGTGCGCCATCGTCCAATTTGCATATTTCATTGCCTATTTTTCCGAATCCGGCGTCTTGGGCAGTTAAAGTTCGTCGATCAAGCTGAGAGCCGGCAAGGCAAAGGAGAGATTTTTTGCCGATCTGCGCTTCGGGCAGAGGGGCATGCTGGTTTAAAACAGGGTTTAGCGCGTCCCCGAAAAAAAAGGCCACCCGCATCCCTGCGAGCGACCCTTTCAAAGAGAAACCGGTTTAGCGGATTACTATCGGTTAGTTCCGGCGGCGGCGAAGCAGTGCTAGGGCACCGATGGCACTGAGAAGTGCGGTAGAAGGCTCCGGGACAACGGTAGCCGTGACGTTGTCAAACGGTGCGAAGCCACTACCAGCACTGAACGCTTCAAGCTCCATCCAGATCTGGGTGCCCGCTGTGAGGCCGGCAAGGCTTACGGATCCTGTTTCGGTGACAAAGCCGGTTCCAGCGGCATCGCTACCGAATGCGTTCACTGAGGCGGTCGAGCCGACCTGAGTGAGGCCGAGCGAGCCGATGGCAGTGCCTTCCGCACCTGTCGCATTGCCTTGGTAGAAGCGGACATTGAGACCGGCGCTGGCATTGCCGTCGGCGAAACGCGTCTTGTCCAGAGTCCAGTTGAGAATGCCGCCGTCCAGATCGATCGTTCCGAGCGATTGGTAGATGTATGAGGTTCTTCCGCTTCCGCTCACGCCGGGGCCCATGCCGAGCACCTGGGTTCCGTTTGTCTGGGGATCGCTGTTAGCAGGTTCGACCCAAGAACGGAAGTTGCCGTCGTTGTCATCAAACCAGTTGGGTACGTCCTGGATAACGGTTGTGGTCACTGGCGATTCAAAGTTGCCATTCGTGACGACGATTGCGGCGCTGGATACGGCGGTGAGCGACGACATAGCAAGGAGCACGGAGAGTGCGGTGATGTTTTGTTTCAATTCAGTCTTCATGATTTTGATTTCTTTGGTTTTGGATTCAGACATCCAGGAGTTTTGTCTTCGATGGATAGTCTCGGGAAATCGGGATCTGCGATATAGTCTGTTTTGATTATTTGATTGTCTGATTTCGTGCCCGAGTGGGCTCCCGTCCCTTTTTCCGAAGCGATCCGGGCATCCGAACCCTGTGGATCTTATTTTCAAATTGTTGATTTGTGACTGTTTCTCTTTTGCCCCCCGAAAAAAAAGCCATCCGCATTTTTGCGGACGACCCATTTTAAAAGCCAGTTTAGTGGATTATCATCAATTAGTTCCTGCGGCGACGGAGGAGTACTAGAGCACCGATGGTACCGAGAAGTGCGGTAGAAGGCTCTGGTATAGGGCTGTATGTTAAAGATCGAATACCCGCTTGGGAAAATGCGGTGTCAGAATCGTTAGCAGTCAAACGAAGGGTTTGGCCGGAAGAGGCAAACTGACTGCTAAAATTGAGAAATTGAGAAGTACTTCCGGACGTGGTCAGTTCGGCAAAGACTGACTTCAGTGAATTGTCCCATCGGACATCTACCCAAGTCGCTCCAACAAATGTGACGCCCGGGTCGACGAGGAAACCAGAAATTTGTATTCCGTCGGTGGCCGCAGGGCCATTCGCTGAGGAAAATTGGAACTCAAGTTGGCTTAAACCGCTGCCGGTGGCAAATGCGAGATCCAGTGCCTCTGGCTGGTTGACAGCAGCAGTATTGGTTGAGGAGCTCACTCCGATGGCGAAGGCATTGGTATTCAAGACACCAGCCACATCCGGAGCAGCAGCAAGGCCCGTGTTACTAGCGGAGCTAAATGCGCTTAATGTGAGTTGATTGTCAGTAGTGGTAAAGGTGGCGCCTTGATTTACTGTGGTGGCTCCGGTGATGGTCGCGGCTTGGACTGCGGTGGACGAGATTATGGCGACGGCCATGGTGACTGGGAATAACGAGTAGTTTAGTTTCATGATTTTTTGTGTTTTGATTTTGCTTTGAAATTATCCGACATTCAGAGGGGTAGTCCCAGTTAAAATATGTCGGGAAACCGGGATCTGCGATATAGTCTGTTTTGATTATCTGATTGCCTGATTTCGTGCCTAAGTGGGCTTCCATCCCTTTTTCCGAGGCGATCCGGGCATCCGAACCCTGTGGATCTCATTTTTAAATTGGTTAATACGAATTTATTTCAATCGCTATTGCCCTCCCCGAAAGGATCAAAGCCTCTCCGATACCCCATGGAAGGCGATCCGGCCGGTGCGGGGGGTGCTGTGGATGAAAAGATATTTCCGGAACCTAGGGTCGCTGTTCCAATATTCCGTGCTCACCAGGTTCCACTCTTCCCCGATGCGCTGCTTGATCAGGACGGGGATGGCTTCAACCGCTTTCCCACCAGAGCCTACCAATATGCCGGAAGCATCGGGTTTCAAATAAACCGCCTTGGCTTTTCCCAGCTTGATCGAAAGGTCGTTTGCGGTCGCGTTGAGGATGTAACGGTCACCGCCTTTTAGGTTCTTGGTGGTGTGTATCTTGTGGATGTGGAAACTGTTTTTGTCCGGCATCAAGACGAGCAGTAGGCCCTTTTTTCCCCAGCGGCTATCTTGACCGATATTTCAGGTTTCTCCATGCCAGGCTTTCGGAAATCGAGGAAGCCCCCTTCGCGGAGGGTGGCCTCAAATGGCCCGGCAATGTAAGTCAGTGGGATTTTTACCGCATCTTGGCTTGTGCCCGCGCCGATCTGGAAATCTGGAGGGGGGGATATTTCCCTGTCATGAGGCTCACGCGGGTGGGGCTACAGACCGCACCGGCTGCATAGGCATCGGTTAACCGCATCCCACTGGCCGCGAGACGGTCAATGTTCGGGGTTTCATAAAATGTGCTGCCGAAGCGGCCAATATCAGCCCACCCCAGATCATCGACCAGGATGAATACGATGTTGGCTGGTTTCCTGGTTGGCTCGGCATGATCTTCAGCGAACGCGGCAGTTCCCAGTGAACCGATACCAAGGAAGATGGGGAGGAGAATTTTATTAATCATATCAATTTTTGCCTAATTTGGGGAAACGGCGCTGCCCCACCAGTCGAGACTCGGTTTTTTACTTTTATCAAGGTAGCCGGCGTGGCGTTTTTCGATATTGCGCATCCATACCTCGCGGACGGTTTTGAGTTTTTTATCAAACTCCCCTTTGTCGAACTTCGGGTTAGGTTGTGGGAAATTCGCGCCTGCTTCTGAGAGCAAGGCATCGAGCCGTTTTTTTAGTTCCGTTGTTTTTTCGGGATTCTTTTTGGAAAGTTCGGTCTGCTCGCCTATGTCGTCAGCGAGATTATAGAGCTCATTGCGGCCGTCCTCGTGGTAGTGGATCAGTTTCCAATCCTTGGAGCGGATCATCGATGTCGGTTCTCCGCCTTGGTTGCCGTAGTGAGGATAATGCCAAAAGAGATCGCGCTCACCGATCTCGCCACCTTTGAGAACCGGTACCAAACTAACGCCGTCAACGTGCTGTTCAGGCATGGAAGGCAAACCGGCGAGTTCGAGCATGGTTGGGAAAAAGTCGGTTCCAGTTGCCAGGGTCTGGGTGGATGAGCCGGGCTGGGTCATGCCGGGAACATGGATGATGTATGGCTCGCGGATACCACCTTCCCACTGGCGTCCCTTGCCACCACGGTATGGCAGGAGACTGGTGGAATACTCATCGCCTGAGGAAACGCCGCCATTGTCACTGGTAAAAATAACGACGGTATTTTTATCGAGTCCTGTTTCGCGAAGTTTTTGGAGGACTGTTCCAACCGCCGAATCGAGCGTTTCCATCATGCCCGCATAGACTGGGTTGTCCTGCACCTGACGCACCGGCAGGCGACGATCGAATTTAAAGCGGGTGTGGTTTCCGGTAAGTCCCATTTTTTCCGCCTTCTCGCGGTATTTGTTGCAGAGTTCTTCCGTGGTCTCGTTGGGGCCATGGACGGCGTAAAAGGACAGATAGGCTAGGAACGGCTTTGCCTTGTTGGCTTCGATAAATGAGACGGTTTCGGTGGCAAGCCGCATGGATAGGGATTCGCCGGACGGGCCGTCCTCGAGCTTGGGATTTTTATACGGAGAGAAGTATCCACCGGTCGGGTATCCTCTAGACCAGCCGCCTTTATTGATCTGAAAACCATGGTCTTCCGGCCAGGAACCTTTTTCTCCAAGATGCCATTTCCCGGCAAAAAAAGTGGAATAGCCTCCGTCACGCAGAGCTTCAGCAAGGGTGGTGTCATCTTTCGGTAGCTCCCTAGTGTATTCCGCAGGCACGACTGGGCTGTTTTCCTTCCATTGCTTGCCAGCCGCTCCTCCTATCCATTGGGTGATTCCATGTCTCGCCGGAGTCTGGCCGAGAAGTATGCTGGCACGGGCGGGGCTGCACACCTGAGAGGCTGAATAGCCTTGGTCAAAGCGCATTCCAGACGCTGCCAAAGCGTCGATGTTAGGTGTTTCGTAGAATTTACTGCCCTCAAAGCCAAGGTCAGTGCAGCCAAGATCGTCCACCAAGATGAAAAGGAAATTGGGTCTTTCCGCACCTAAAGCGGCGAGACCCAGGGCCATCGATAGCCCTAGGATTGAGTTCTTCGGATTTATTCTCATATTTTTAAATTTGGATCACCAGCTTGTGAAATTTTTGGTCAGGTGGGTTCGGTTTCCGGGGGGTATTTTGCTACGGTCGCCAATATACGAGGAAACGGCGCACGCTCTGCACACTTTGAGTAATCTTCCATGTGTGGGAATAGCCCAATGTGATATTGTGATTGCCGTTTTTTATGAACACTCCAAATTCTACTGGAGTTTGGCAGTCGCCCAATAAACGAGAAAAGCTCCGCCATTTTTTGGCGGAGCTTCAGATCTTAGAACTCAGAGGGTTAGTCTCTGGTTGCGAGGTTACTACCGACGGCGGCGGGCGAATAATCCGATTGCGCCGAGGCCAAGCAATGCGAGTGCCGATGGTTCAGGAACTGCAGTGGCTTCGAAGTAAGCGAAGTTACTAAACACGCTGTTAGAGGCGCCACTGTTGTTCGTTTGATTGAGGTAGAATCCTACTGAGTCGACGTTGGTCATATCAATTGGTGTCACCAAACCAACAGTTGCACTGCCGCCAGTAATTGGCGTGAAGGCACTCCAAGTAGCTAGTGAAGTGTCTGCAATGTCCCGATCCGAATACCCTCCTGCGATACCTAGGTTCTGACTGGCAAACCAGTTGCCGTCTTTGCGAATGATGAACCGCAGCTCATTTGTAAAATTAGTGCGGTTGGTTGAAAAACCTGAGAGGCTCAAACTTTCCAAGGTAGAATCACCTGTCAGAAATTGACTTGTACCGCCTGTAACTGCAGCGCCCCAGACATACATCAGCTCTATTTTCTCACCATTGGCGATGGTGAGATCGGACAAATCGAGCCGATCTCCGGAAGCCTGATTTAAAACGCGAGATGTATCAGGCGTATTAGCAGACGTAACGTTAAAGATCGGAGTTCGTCCTGCGGCATTCGGATAATATGTGGCGCCTACGGTTGGGTTCGATACTGCGCCTGTGAAAGTACCGACTTCAGCGGAGTTGTTTGGATTACTTGAAACAATGTCCGTGGAATAATTTGCTGCGCGCTCGCCCCATTGGACGATCGTCGCGGCTTGCGTGCCAATGGCGAGTGCCTGTGCAGTGGCGAAGGTGATTGTAAGATTCTTGATCATATTTTTTTTTGTTTTGCTGTTCTGGGGAGTTGAAAAACGTCCGTCGCCGCTGAATAGCGTGCCGACAATCGAATTTCGTGACTCCCGAACATCATCTAACGCCGTAGTTTTGGCTATAGTCCAATTTTACAAAATGACTGTCTAATGTCGTTTTCCTGATTTTTTGAAGGGTGATTGGAGCGAGCAATTCATGAGCACGGGTAAGATTTTCGACGGGTAAGGACAGCCTGAAAAGTTGTTTCATGTAGCGTCAGTTACCTCCCGAAGGACTCTGGTGAGCCAAGTTGGCGACTGCTTCCTTGGTGCTTTCCGGTAACTCTCCGCCAACTACTCCTCCAGTCATCACAATGTGCCTACCGAATTTAGCGAAAATAGGCAATGGTTTTACCATAATGGACTATGGCGCAGACCCGTTACCAGGATCAACCTTACAACTGAAACCCTCGGAAATAGAAAACCCCACTCCACAGGATCGTTTCACAGGAAACTGACTGAATCGTGATTGCCGGGATACAAGAAATGCTCCAGTCAACCCACACGCACCTTGAAACCAGATCCGTCTCTGGCTACTCAGTGCGTCAATTCCCTACGGCAGGCGGTTTCACTCTTATGGAAGTCGTGATCGCGATCGGACTGATGGGGTTCCTGCTGGCCAGTGTCATCGGGCTGATACCCACGGGGCTGAAAGCGGTTAACAATACGATGCAGGATGCGTCCTCAAAACGGATCGCCGATCGGATGATCGCGGAAATCCGCGATACTTCGTGGGAGAACCTGATGGATTATAATTCAGCCAGCGGTGGTAACTACGCTACGAAATTCGATCTTAATGGGGTACCGAAAGAGTCCGGTCGCTGGGTTTTCCTAACCCATGCGAAGGTATCCGGGGCGGGCTCGGCAAGCGACCCTGTCCAGCTTCCGGGCAATACGGTGCCAGAGAAAAATCTGATCAACGTGACGATCATGGTGGCTCATTTCCCGGATCACCCAAGCGACGGTGAAAACGAAACAGGAGGGAAATGGGTGTTCGACCCGGATTCCAAGGTGTCCAAGCGCGGTGATATGCGCACCTACCAGTTTCTCCTCAGTAACAATGGAACCAACGTCCAATGAATTGCCGTTCAAACCATAATCCGGCGCAGCTCAGAGCCGCAAAACGATGGCTCCAAGGGGGAGGCTTCACGCTAATCGAGCTACTCGTGGCAATGGTATTGTTCACGATCATCATTTCAATCCTGCTACAAATCACCGCGCAGACGCAGGACGTATGGAGCAACACCAAGGGGAAACTGGAGCAGATGCGGGAGTCGCGGGATTCATCTGGGGTCGTAAGCCGTAGTCTCCGGCAAGCCACCCTCAACGCTTACTTGGACTACGAGTATCCGGGAGGTGACGATACCAAACCGCCAACCTCCTACCGGCGCCAGTCGGAACTACGCTTCATCTCCGGGCCTGTGGACGATCTGGGCATACGATCCGCCAGCGGTATGGGTGATCCCTCCGGGCACGCCATATTTTTCCAAGCGCCTCTCGGCCGCAGTGATGCCGTCCAGAATCGCCCCCTGAACAAGCTCCTGAATACGGTCGGGTATTTCGTGGATCTGCGCGATGGCAAGGATGATATCCCGGCGTTCTACCAATCTAGGGCGAAAGAACGCTGGCGCATGAGGCTCTACGAATTTATCGAACCCAGTGAAAATCTAACCGTTTATCAAAATACCTCCGATAACCCCGATTATAAAGGTCGGGATTGGTTCACCACACCCCTGTCCACTCCGGGGAACACTCGAATGATCGCGGAGAATGTGGTCGCATTTATCGTGCGACCCAAATATTCTATTGAACGGAAAGCCGGGGGAGTCGCTGCGGAAGTTGCTCTCGCACCGGATTACACTTATGACTCCGGCGGCGGGCTTTCACAAGGTGCGCTTGAACTCCAGCTTCACCAGTTGCCACCTACCGTGCAGATAAGCATAGTTGTCATCGACGAGGAATCCGCCATCCGTCTAAAGAAAGAAGGCCTGGCAGACATAGGTAGCAAGGTGGACGAACTTTTTGATTCCAAATCCGAGGATCACGATGAAGTGAACCTCAGGGCACTGGGCGACTACCTCACCGAGCTTGGGGTGGGCTATAAAATTGATTCCAACACCGTCAGCATTAACGGAGCCAAGCAAACCCAAAGCCAAACCCAATGATCTCAAACCCAATGATCCCAAACCCACCTCCAGGAAAAACCGCCCGCCCGAAAAGAGGCGTCGCGCTGGTGATCGTTTTAGCGACCGTTGCCTTGTTGACCATTTTTATTCTCATGTTCCTTACGAGTATTGCGACTGAACGCGAAACCACTCGGCTGCACAACGACGCGGCGGCTACAGATGTCTTGGCAGACTCAGTGGTGCAAATGGCGGTAAGCCAGATCCGCAACGCCACCGGATGGGAGTCGCCCACAGGCACGCAGGGACTCACATGGGCCAGCCAGCCGGGAGCCATCCGCACGTTTGATTCGGACGGTGAAGCCTCAACAATTTACAAACTTTACTCCTCCGACAGTATGTCCGTGGCGGACACCGCTGCTGATTCTTGGGATCCGGCTAGCGATTTACCAAGTGGTGAATTTCGGTCGGACGATGCCGCGAATACCGCGAAGGACTATTCTGCACTTTGGGTGGATATGAACTCACCGGTGGCCGATTCCTCCGGCGCAGAGGTTTTCCCTATCATCGATCCTTCAGCAAAAGCGGCCGGCATCGCGGGCTTTGATTTCGAAAGCGACGTCGTCGAGGGCACCTCGCCCGACAAACTTCCGATGCCGGTGAAATGGATTTATCTTCTGAAAAACGGAGATCCCAGCGCTGCGACTGGTAACCTGGATTCCGTTACCATGACCAAGCGCATGGATGCCACCAAGGTTCATGGCGGACTCAGGGATACCATTACTTCGCGCGTCGCATTCTGGACTGACGACGAGAGTAGCAAGGTCAACATCAATACGGCCGCAGGTGGAAAATACTGGGATGTGCCCCGCGCCCAAAGTAGCCAGGAGGAGAGATTTGCCATCGCCCAGCCCGCCAACAAGGAGTTCCAGCGTTACCCGGGGCATCCGGCGACCACTAGTCTCAAGTCCGTTTTCCCCGCCGCGAACGACATGGATATCTACAATATCGTCCCGCGCGTGACCAGGGGAGGGTCAGAAGGTGGCACCGCTATCGCTTCGGAACCGATCGATCCTGATGGCGATCGCCTCTACGCCTCCGTGGATGAACTTCTCTACTCCGTCACGAGTCGCACGGAAAATCCCGGAATCACCCCGACCGCGATCGAGCAGCGCAGGTTTTTCCTGTCAGCCCACAGTCGCTCTCCAGAAGTGACCCTTTTCGGGACTCCGCGTATCGCGTGCTGGCCGATTGCTAAGGATCATCTTAGCAATTCCGACCTCGCGACACCCTTTGACAACCTCATCGCCTTCTGCTCCACCATCGGAGGGAATCCGTATTACTTCCAACGTGAGGACTCCGACAGCACTACGACCGATGTTTCCATCGCTCGCAACCAAGAGCTGCTCGACTACCTCACCCGTTTGACCGGAAAATCCCAGCCAGGGTTTGGAGGGGATTTCCTCTCAAAATTTGGAGCCGACCGTGACCAGATCCTTACGGGAGTCTTCGATTACATCCGTTGTGCCAATCTCAACGATGGTAATCTGGGATCGACCAAGCGTTTCAGCGATCCGCTCGGAACTGCCGGTGCCGGACACGCCGCGCCCACTGTGCGCGGATCAGGTGCTTCCGCGACGATGGGATTCGGCCGTACGATCACAATTTCGGAAATGGCTCTTGGGTTCATCTGTACTGCGGTCGCGGATAATCCAGCAACGCCAGACGTCGATGAATCCTATGGTAGCAATCTAGTCGAGGCTGGGCGAAATTCTGCGGTTCTCCCGCCCGGTGAGAAGCGTATCCAAGCGATCTTTATCCCGGAATTTTTCGCCCCGATGCTGGGAAACCCAGGGATCAATCCGGATGTTAAAATGACAGTGGAAGGGCTGGAAAATCTGGAAGTCGAGGTCAATGGCACCATCCATCCGCTCGGTTTCGCCAGTGCCAGCACCAAAACCGCGACCTATGATCTGCCTTTTAATAGCATACAGCATTCCCGCTTCTACGGGGGCACTTTATGGCGCTATTTCGGTTGGGAACAAATCAGCGGGACTTCACGTGGGCGCTATCCATTCATAGGAGATTCCGTGAAAATCCAGGCATCTGCCGAAACTGGAACCATGGAGTTCAGAGGCGGACTCGTGACCGTCAACCTCACCAGCACCAAGACCGGCGAACTGATTCAATCGATCAAGGTCAGGTTCCCTCCCGGCGACTTCCCAATTCCAAAAATCGTCGCTACGCCCGCGAATTCCGGGGAAGCAAAGTGGTGGTGGGGATTCGGAGGCGGCGGCCCCACACGGCGACTCGACCTCCTAGCTACCCAATCCACCTTTCTCAGAGGAGGCGCAATAGAGGACGGGAATGCCAGCTTCTTTCGTTCGGATTACGATGTGGTGCGCTCGATTGTTCCCAGGCATGGGGATTTTCGCATCATCGCTGGAACCCATGTCCTAGATGATTCTGCTGGAAATCTCTTTATACCACATCCCGATTATGAAGTGACGGATTTCGCCAATTACGGGAATCTCGCCGGCAGCCTCAGTCACGCGGCTTGGTCTGAATCCGATCTGAAATATGAAGAGCGAAACTACTTTGAGAATCTCGACCTTTTCGGATCGAACCGTAGCCGCCCGGATACCTATCCGGGCGCTCCCGCAGAGGATAGACCAGAGAGAACCGGGGACTTCGATGCCGGCCTACCCAAAGCCAACTACGGTGCCTATCTGAACAAGCCGGACGAGGGAAATACAGTTGGTTTGATTGCAGGAGAAATCCCCTACTTCACAAAAAACTGGAAGGCAGAGGCACCGGGGCCGACCTTTTTCACCCCGAACCGTATCATGCCTTCTCCAGGCATGTTCGGCTCGCTGCCCACTGGTATAAAACGCTCGATACCGGGCAAGGGGCCAGGACGACCTTGGGAGACGCTGCTTTTTCGTCCGCAAGGGATCGATTTTCCGGCACTGGCGGCAACGGGCGACGGAAGCAAGACCCACCCCAATCACTCGGCCACAATCCCCGACCACTTGCTGCTCGACCTGTTCTGGATGCCGGTCGTGCAGCCCTATGCGATCAGTGAACCTTTTTCCACGGCAGGAAAAATAAATCTGAACTATCAGATCGCTCCATTCAATCACATCAAGCGCTCCACCGGTCTGCACGCTCTTCTAGAGGAGGAAAAGGTTGCAACTATTCCCGATTCTGCAGCCAACCAGTATGGTGGTCAGAACTCGGCAACAAATCCGGTCGATTTCCGTCTCGATGTCAATATCGACGAAACCTTGTCCCAATTTGAGGAGCGCTTTTCCGACAGGAAGATCTTCCGTTCTGCCTCCGAGATTTGCGACATCCACATCGTGCCGGAGGATCCGGCCAGCTCGGATGATACTGTGGAAAGAATGCCTGCTTACTGGGCCACACATAGAATCACCTCGGACAATCTCCGCGAGCGAGTCTATACAACTCTCTATCCACGGATGACCACCCAATCGAACGTTTTTACCGTTCACTATCGCGTGCAAGCGCTTAAGCAAGTGCGCCCCGGTAGGAGTGGGGATGACTGGTATGAATGGAACGAGGGTCGCGATCTGGTGCTTTCCGAACAGCGCGGGTCAGTCACCATTGAGCGCTACATTGATCCCAACGAGCCCGGCCTGCCTGACTTCGCAACCGACCCCACCGCCAGGGTCGATGAATATTACCGCTACCGGGTGGTTGACCAAAAACGTTTCGCCCCATGAAGAAAACCAACTCCGGCTTCACTCTCGTCGAGGTTCTCGTCGTCGTCGCAATTATTTCCATCCTGATCACGATGGTCGCTCCGCTAGCGACTGGTGCTGCCCGAGGCAATTCCCTGACCAATACCGGAATGCAGATCGAGCAGATGCTGAACAAAGCGCGCCAGTATGCTCTGACAAAAAACCGGAAATTCGAAGTCCGTTTTTATAGTTACGCCGGTTCAGGTGGGAGGGACACCGATGACAGGGTGCGTGCGATGCAGTTGTTCGAAGTAAGCGATAACGGCTCCGTTTCCCCGGTTTCCAGATGGAAGGCCTTTCCCCAGACAGTTAAAGTGAATTCCAGCAGTAATCTGTCCAATCTGATCGCGGACGCCTCCAGGAAAAAATCGTTCTCGGGAACCAATGATCCAAAGATCGACCTGCCAAACGGAACCAGCAGCTACACTGCGTATTTCGTCCGCTTCCGCCCGGACGGGAGCACGGATCTAGGCAGGTCTTCCGGCTCTGACAACGGTAAGTGGTATATGACTCTCCACGACGCAGAGGAGGATTACACCTCATCCACCACCCCAGACAACTTTTATACCGTCCAAATCGATCCGGTCACCGGAACACTCCGCACATTGCGGCCATAGCTAAAACTATCATGAGCGCCAATAGGCCTCCACCCATTTCACCCACTATAGAAATGAAAATTCGATCTACTATATTCACCCGGCTTTCTGCCCTATCGGCGTTTGCCCTTTTAGGAACAGCTACCCAGCTCCTAGCAGAGGAGCCACCCGTCCGCGCGCTGTTGGTTGCCGGAGGTTGCTGCCATGATTACGAAAGCCAAGTCGCGATCCTGCGGGAAGGCATCCAAGCACGTGGAAACATCCAAGTGGATGTGATTCGCAGTGAGGACAAAGGGGTTGAGCCATGGTTTCCCATGTATGAAAAGCCCGATTGGGCAAAGGACTACGATGTGATTATTCACGATGAATGCGCGGCCGGGGTAAAGGATTCAGAATATGTAGGGAATCTTCTAGGTGCTCACAAAGCCGGACTGCCTGCTGTGAATCTCCATTGTGCGATGCACAGCTATCGGACAGGTAAGGGAGACTGGTTCGAATTTGTCGGACTGCAATCCAGCAAACACGGTGCGCAGCTTCCCATCGCATTGGATTTTACCGTGGCCACCCACGTGATCACCGAGGGGATGGAGAACTGGACCACCGGAAACGAGGAACTCTACAACAACATCAAGATCTTCGATACCGCGACACCTCTCGTCCTTGGCGAGCAAAAACAGGTGGACGGCAGTTCGCAAGCTGGAGTCGTTGCTTGGACGAATGATTACCACGGAACCCGCGTTTTTAGCACGACCATCGGGCATACCAATGAGACCGTAGCGGACGGTAAATACTTGGATCTTGTAACCCGCGGACTTCTTTGGAGCCTGGACAAACTCGATGGGAATCACCTCACGGCCTATACTGGCCCTCAAGGTCGTTTCGACGTCATTCCCCCTACGGCTCGTGATGGCGGGATCGTAGAAGTCCCTGAGAACCCGACGCTCGTAACAGTAACCGCCTCCAGCACCCAGAAGCCAAACGAGCCTGATAACATCCTCGACGGCTCACTGAAAACGCGCTGGTGCGCAGAAAATCACAAACTCCCACAGTGGATCCAGATCGAGTTCGATAAGGAAACAACGCTCACCGGATTCGAGATAAATTGGGAAACTAAAAAAGCCTATTCGGGCAAAATCGAAGGATCTAGCGACGGTGAAACATGGACGATTCTAGAAGACTTCACCCAAAACCCATCTGACGGCCCGACGAAAGCGGAGTTTGATTCCAAAACAGTCAAGTTTGTGAAAATCACCTGCACAGGGACCGGTGGAACTTGGGCCAGCATAAGATACGTCACTCCAGTAGGAGAAGGCATAGGCACTCTTTTCTCGAAGTCGGCAGTGAACGCGAAGAAAGATCCTAACGCGATTTATGAAAAAAGTGGAAATCCACTCCCACGCATTGAGACGCTAAGTCCGGAGCAAGTGGCGAATATCCTCGAGGATGTTACCGTGCCGGAAGGATTTGATGTAAACGTGTTTTCCAACTCAGCAGCAGCGAATTATCCGGTTTACGTTGCCGCCGCACCAAACGGTGACGTTTACGTTTCTTCTGATGGAAACGGATCACTTGGCCGTGAGCCGAGCCGTGGTCGCATCATCCGCCTGCGCGATACCGATCAGGACGGGAGAGCAGATGAGGCCATCGAGTTCGTGAAGAATATTGATTCCCCACGCGGACTCATCTGGGATCAAGATCGTCTCTTTGTGTTGCACCCGCCAAATATCTCAGTCTTCACGGATGTAGATGGTGATGGTCAGGCTGATACAGAGAAAACCTTGATTGAGGGCATCGCCTTCGGTTTTAAGGATAGACCCGCCGACCACACCACCAACGGCCTGACCATGGGTATCGACGGCTGGTTGTATATCGCGGTTGGCGATTTCGGATTCATGGATGCAGTAGGAACTGATGGCAGACGCCTATCCCACCGTGGAGGTGGCGTAGTTAGGTTCCGTCCCGATGGAACAGGCATGGAGCTGTTTGCCGATGGTACTCGGAACATCCTCGGCACGCCGATCAGTCCGCTACTCGATATCTTCGCTAGGGACAACACCAACGACGGCGGTGGCTGGGACGTGCGATTCCATCACCTGACCGGATTGGAAGATCACGGCTACCCACGGATGTATATAAATTTCAATGACGAGATCGTTCAGCCTCTCGCCGATTACGGTGGCGGATCAGGTTGCGGTGCTGTCTATCTGTCGGAACCTGGATTCCCTGAAAAATGGAACAACGCCCCCCTCACCTGTGACTGGGGCACCGGAGCACTCTGGCACCACACGGTCGAGCTGCACGGCGCTACTTTCAAGGAAACCGCTCCGCCGGAACCGCTGGTGAAGATGACCCGTCCGACTGATGTAACTGTCGATGGTATGAGCGCCATCTATCAAGCAAGCTGGCGTGGTCCGGCGACCTTTAAGTGGAATGGTCCTGATGTAGGCTACATCGTCCGCGTTACTCCGAAAGGTTACACCCCGGAGCCGCTTCCTGATTTTGGAAAAGCGAGCGATGCCGAATTGGTCAAACTACTAGTATCCTCCAGCCAGGTGCGCACGCTTGAAGCGCAGAGAACCTTGCTCCGCCGTGAAGGAAATCCAGAAATGATGGAAGCTCTTCTCACCCTAGCCGGCGATGATTCGAAGGAGCTCCCCGCTCGTGTGGCCGCGCTTTATGCCGTCACCCAGCGAGCTACTGATTCTGCTTCTGCAGGATCCGTTGTGGAAGCAGTCGTTCCACTCGCTTCCGATCCATTGTTGCAGCGCTTCGTCCTCCGTGCACTCGGGGATGCAGGTATCGATAGGTTCTTGGAAAAGAAAACAACTGCCCCTGAGAATGTTTTTTCCGCAGGTCTGAAAAGTGCGGAGCCAAGAATTCGCCTGGAAGCCATCATCGGTGCGACTCGCCAGAATATGGTGAGCCTTGCACCGGAAATCGCCATGCTCTTGGGTGATCCTGATCCGCTTGTGGCTCATACTGCTGTGCGAAGCATCTCCACACTTGGCGCTACGGAGCCTAGCTTCGCCATATTGGACAACGCAGATTCATCCTCCGCACAACGCACCGGAGCCCTACGCGCCTTAATGCGCATTCACTCGGCCACTTCTGTGGACGGGCTAATCTCCCGCATGGAAAAGGAAACTGATCCGACGAAACGGGAGGGACTCTTCGCAGCGCTCGCCCGCCTGCATTACCATGAAGGTGAGTGGAAAGGTGACTCATGGGGAACCCGCCCAGATACACGCGGTCCCTACTATCAGCCAGAAGAATGGGAGGAAACCGGGAAGGTTGCCAAAGTTCTTGAGGCTGCACTGGACACCATGCCAGCTGCATCTGCAGGCGTCATGCTCGGAGAACTCAAGCGGAACCGAATCGAAATGGGAGGAGGACTTTCCGATCTCATCGAACTCGTGAAAAAGGATCCTGCCTTGCTTCCGGAAATGATCGCCCAACTGGCCACTTCAGAAGATGTCCCGAATGAAGCGATTCCATACCTCATCAAGGCCGCCGCGGGGGATTTTCCTGCGCAGACTATCTCTACTGCTGTGTCCGTCCTTTCCACGAAGACGAACTCACAGGAAGGGGTGACATTTTCTCTCGCAGCTCTCGAGCGACTCTCGAAAATGGAAGATGCGAAGAAGGAATTTGATTCCGCCAAAGCCGCTTTCCTCACCTCACCGAAGTTGGAAAACCACCATCAGTTCCTTGAGGCTGAGGCAGAGAAAATGAACGGAGCTATTTCAATGTGGGCTGATGCAGGATTGCTTGCGCTCAGCACCCGCAAAACAGGAGCCCCAGAATCTGCTGCCGAATCCAAGAGCGCCATCGACAGCGGTTGGGCCGAGCCGAAACGCCGCGTCCAAATCCTGAATGCCATCCTAGCGACAGGATTCCACGGACTAGACGATAAGGTTCGTGCTGCTGTAACTGATGCAGATGCCTCAGTCGCAGATGCTGCAAAGAAAGCTGCTTCCGCTCTCAAGTTGGATGAAAAAAATACGGATACCACTCCGCTCGTTAGCTCGATGACTCAGGAAGAAGCAGTCGCCGCTGTCCTGAAAACCAAAGGTGATGTAGGGGTGGGGGAGCAAATGTTCACCCGCCAAAGCTGCGTGGCCTGCCATGCGGTTAGTCTAGATCAAGTGCAGAAAGGGCCGTATCTCGGATCCATCGCGAAGACTTATAATCGCGAGGATCTGGCGGTCAGCATCATGGAGCCAGCGAAAACCATCGCCCAGGGATTCGCCACGGAACTCTTCACACTGAAGGATGGCAGCTCCCAGATGGGCTTCGTTACCTTCGAAGGAGCTGATCTGGTAAAGGCCAGAAATATCGCGGGTGAGGAAATGTCATGGAAGACCGCCGACATCACTAAGCGCGAAAAGCTTCCGATCTCACTCATGCCACCCGGCCTAGCCAGCAGCATGACGATCCGCGAATTCGCCAGCCTGTTGGACTATCTCGAAGCACTTTCCAAATAAACGAGTGAGGCATACGCATCCGTCCATACCAATGACGTTGATCGGCGACATTCCCGGAAAGTAGCCGTTCGGTAACTTTTTAACCTTGTCGTCGATCGGCAACATTCGTATGCTACACCAATGAATGTCGTTAGTGTGACTGATCTCGCCGCCTGCATCAGACAAGCGCGGAAGAAGTCCGGCTGGACTCAAGCGGAGCTGGCGAACCGATCGGGAGTGAGCCGTGACTGGATCATCGGTTTGGAAAAGGGGAAACCATCACTGGAACTTGCGCTCGTGCTCCGCACCCTGAAGGCGCTGGATCTAACCCTCACGCTAGGCAACCAAAGCCGTCCCGTTCAGTCAACCGATGCGATCAACCTGGATGATGTTCTGAACGCCAACACGGAGGGCGGGGAACAAAGGTGAACATATTAAGCGTCATCGCGGATCAGCGGAAGATGGGAACAGTCGAGCAGCGACAAAATCGGCTGATCTTCCGCTACGAAGGCTCGTGGCAATCTTTCGAAGGCGCGTTTCCCCTCTCGGTATCGATGCCACTGGTGCAGGACGAGCATCCCCACGATAGGATAGAGCCATACCTGTGGAACCTCCTCCCGGACAACCGGGCTGTGCTTGAAGAATGGGGACGGCGTTTCCACGTCAGCCACAACAATGTCTTCAGGCTGCTTGAGCATGTCGGCAGGGATTGCGCCGGGGCAATCCAATTCATCCCGGAAACACGGGAAACCGAACTGCTGGATCAGGACTATAGCGAAGAGGTCGAATGGATTGATGATGCCGATCTGGCCAAGAGGATAGAGGCACTTCTTCAGGATCACGGAGCGCAGCGGACGGGCGCGGATGAAGGCCAGTTCAGCCTGGCGGGGGCACAGCCCAAAACAGCACTTTACCAATCCCCGCAAACAGGCAAATGGGGCATTCCCGGAGGCCAGACGCCAACAACTCACATTCTCAAACCCGCAACCAACGATTTTCCCGGCTATGCGGAAAACGAGCATTTCTGTCTCACCCTGGCTTCCCAACTCGGAATCAGGAGCACCACCTCCTCAGTCCTCCACTGTGGAGGCATCCCGGTGATCTGTGTGAAACGCTACGACCGCATTTTCAAAGCCGGGCGGTGCCATCGGATACACCAGGAAGATTTCTGCCAAGCCATCGGGCTGCCGCCTTCGAAAAAATATCAGAACGAAGGCGGCCCCTCTGTGCAAGACGTGGCGAACACGATTTGGGATCGTTCCAGCAAAGCGCGTGATGACATTGAGATATTTGCAAAAGCCCTGATCGTTAATTTTCTCATCTCCGGCACGGATGCCCACGCCAAGAATTACTCGTTGCTAATAGCGGGGAACAACCAGGTTAGGCTTGCTCCGCTTTATGACATCGCCAGCACGCTGCCTTACCCGAAAAAGATCTCCCCGCACAAAGCCAGGCTGGCGATGAAGGTAGGCAGCAAATACCGGGTGAAGGAAATCGAAGCGCGGCATTGGGAACAATGTGCAAAACAACTGCGCCTGAAGACCAAGGACTTCATGGAAATCTTCGAAACCGTGAACAGGCAGTTGCCACAGGCATGTGCAGAAACATCTACCAAACTGCAATCGCAGGGACTGGCTCACACAGTCATTCCAATGCTAGCCCAGAGCATCAGCGAGCGAAGCGAGACGGTGATAGAACAATATTTTCCATCCCGCACTTCATGATCCGGGGGAGTCGGCCGTAACCATGCTGCCACGCATCAGATTTTGTGAATTCTCTTCCCCGATCTTCAAGGCCAACGGCCTGTCCCATCCCAGCCTAGGGCGAAGTGCAACGAAAGCCCTAGGAATGGAACCGAAAAATAAGAGAGGGCTGAAAGTCCGCCCCATCCGCTCAGTGGCTGGATTCGGTTTCACAAAACCTGACGCGTAGCAGTATACGAAGAAGCCGCAAGATGACCCGCTCGTAAACTGCTAGTCTATGGCCATGACCATCACGAAAAAAATCGTCCTCGATGAAAAGGGAACTCCCTCGGAAGTGATCATTCCTTACGGGCAATATGTGGAATTATCCGAGATTTACGGTTGGGATCTTGACGAAGCAGAGGAGGAAGGCCTTGCCGCGGCACTCGCGGACTCCCGTATGGGAAGCCGTGATGCGTTTGTTCCCGCCTCCGAAGTATGAGGGAAGTCAGCTAGCACAGAAGTGGCGTGAAATATCTTCGGCGCATGCCCGTGGATCGGAAAGAGCGGATCAAAGCGGCCCTTGCACAAATCGCGGAACTCGAAGACCCGCTGGCCGATCCGAACGTAAAAGCGATGAGGAGTGTGGGATGATTGCCAACGCCTGAGAATCGGAAGCTATCGAGCCATTTATCGGCTTGTAGAGCGCAATAGCATTCGGAGCCTCGAAGTGCTGCAGGTCGGCCCACGGGGTGACATTTACAAGTGCTAAGAACCTGTTTGGAGTCCCGCCTTCGTGAAACGCGATGCCGGAAAAGTCGAAGACCGGTGACTGCCGGCATTACGCGGTGAGCGGCAGTAGGGACTGACACACGAAGTCATCGCGATGCTTGCCCAAAGCATCGCTGGGTGGGGCAGGTCTCTTACACTAGGGATCGTTGCGTGGTAAAGCCTACAAGAATGGGAAGAATTTGAAACGCCAAGACGCCAAGTGCGCCAAGGGAACTCCAATTGGGTGCCTCCGAAACCAGTTTCCGCTCCTCAGCATAATGATTTGCCATCGGTTTGGCTTGGCGAACTTGGCGCCTTGGTGGTGATACTACGTCTTCATTCCGAATTTCGCATCGCGAGACCGAGATACCATACAGATTCTTAGCCGCCCTTTTTTATGGCGGCAGACATTTTGTGGCATGGATCGGCGGTTGTGAAAGAAAGCCGATGATTTCCAGATCGGTAGTTCGGTGGAATGCGCGGAAGTCGCGGAGATTCAGTGTGGGGAGCTTGTCGGCTCCGGCTTTCCGCGCCGCGAACAGATGCAGGTCATCGTAAATCGCTCCACCACGTACACCTCTTGATTCGGCTTCGGCGTAGGCTTTTAGGAGGTCGGCGGGGGTAAGGGAGGTGAACTATGGGCGAGGCGCAATCTGATCCTTTAAAATCGCTGCCGCCTGGCTGGCTGGAACCCGGAAATCAAGCCTCCCGCCGGTAAGTGTGGAAAATGTTTCCGAAAGGATGTGTTAATAAGCGAAATGGTTGGCCGATTCAAAAACCTTCAGAGACACCTCGTGGAAAGGATCGCTTCCGTTGATGGCGGCGACAAGGATTGACGAGTGCAGGGCGGATTTCATTCCGTGCGTGCGGGGGTTCTTGCAAGCACACGCAGATCGCGGGCTTCCCTGTCCGATTTGATGATTTCCACGAGTTCACCGGGCGCGAGTTTCCTTCCACCTTGGAAAACCGGAATACCGTTTTTCATGATCACGGGAACGTAATCAGCTTCGGGGACGACCTCGATTTTTCCGATATGTAATTCCATCTTGAGGCGGCTGCCTTCCTGAAGCCCGAGACTGTCACGGATGGCTTTCGGAACGACAAGACGGCCTGACTTGCCGAGGGTGATGGAAACGCTCATGGAAACTAGACTGCCGTCTTTCCTGCCAATGAGCAAGTTTTGGCTGCCATTTATGGGGAAGGGTTTTTGAACCCCTTTTCGGAAACCGCAGGTATTGGACCAGCGTTTACATCAATCCCCTGAAGCTTTCTCACTTTTGCAGCACCCCACTTCCGCTTTTCTCCCCAGATGCTGTGAGAGTCGTCGTTATCCCATCCGTGCCAGTAATAGGTGCCGTTGATTTCTCGACCTTCCTTTTTGAGATTCAGTAAGGCGTCCTCGATTCCGTGTAGAAGGTGAGCGTGTGAAAGCTTCGAATCATCTGTCTGAGGTGTATTTTCGTAAACGTCCCCTAGACCCAGATTTGCTCCAAACTCAGTGATATAAATCTCGTTTGGAACGCTCTTCAGTATCCTTTGCATGTAGCGAGAATAGTTTTCCGTAGTCCTCCATTTCTCCGGAACCCAGGTGTTGTAGAAATGCCATGCAAGCGGCCCTTTCCAACCAGCTTCCGCTACCATTTTTAGCTCATCTGCATATCCCATTCCGTTCAGGATACAGCGCTCTTTCGGAAGCCCGGCGAGCGTGATCAGGTGCATCATGTGGTGGTGGTATTCCCGCGCACCTTCGGGAGTTTTTGGGTATCCGAAGGGTTCATTGAAAAGTTCGTAGCGAATCTCCGGCTTATCGTTAAAGGCCGAGTGGATACGGCTCCATGCCTCTGCCATTTTCGTTAAATTATTTGGCCGCCCGTTGCCGTGATCGATCTCGCCTTTTTCGTTCGTATCGAACATGCAGATGATCGCCCTGTTATTCATCGTAGCTACGATTTTAATCACTCTGGCGAAACCCGCCTCGTCGTTGATCGTAGCCACATTTACCGGCAGGCGTATCGAATCGAAGCCGGACTCCTTGATCCGGGTGAAATCCTTGGGCTGGTAATCGAATTTGTAAATGCCGGGAAGAAACGCTCCTGCGTTCGTATTTCCCTGGGTGGGAGGAAGGTTAATCCCTCGAAGGGTATCGTTTGCGGTTGCGGTTGCGGAATTCGATACCGCGCCGCTGACTGCGAGAAGAAGGGTTAGTGTCTTTAAGGGTGAGCCTGATAATAGCATCTGGAGTGTTCGGTTTAAAAGTGGACAGGAGGATGAGGAGTCTTCTACCGAAGCCCACCCGTGTATTTTCAGCGTCAATTTTTAAGGAAGCGAACATCAGGGTAAATAGTCGAAATGCGTTTCCAGATATCTATTTTCTCGGTGCGAGGAGCGTTCTCAGAATCTGACTGGGCGAGATCAGGTTCTATCTTCTCAGGTGAGTTGTGCGATAGGCACCCGGCGTGATACCATGTGTGGCTTTGAAAATGCGGGAAAAATGGGAGGCGGTGGCAAAGCCGCAATCGGTTGCGATCTGCCCAAGAGAACGGGAGGTTTCGCTGAGAAGGATGGCCGATTTTGCAATTCTAACCCGGTCGATCTCCTCCTTCACACTCCGTCCCAGAATTTTACGGAAACGGGAATCCACGTAACTTCGTGAGCGCCCGGCGTGATCTACCACGGCGTTCACATCGATCCCGTCTGAGATGTGGTCGCGGATGAAACGGAGGGAGGTCACGAAGATCTCGTCTTCTGAGGCAATTATGTCAGTGGATGATCGCTCAACGACTCGCAACGGCGGGATCAGAAGTTCGCGATATTTTACGGATTCTCCCTTCATCTTCGCGTCCAGCCAATGGGCGGCAGTGTAGCCGATGGAGCGGGCGTCCGGGTGGATGCTGCTCAGTCTTGGGTTGGAAAGTTCGCAGAGAACTTGGTCGTCATCGACACCCATAACTGCGAGGTCATCCGGAACGATCCTACCTGCTTGGGCGGCTGCGTTTAGCAACTGTTGTGCGCGGACGTCGTTGCAGGCGAGGATGGCGGTGTGAGGTGGGAGCGATGCGACCCAAGCGACCAGTTCCGGCGAGCCTCCTGGATACTGACCTTCCCTCTCGGTTACATCTGGCGAATTCCGCTCGATAGGGCTGCGGTAAACCATAAGTCCAGAAGACTGTTTACCCAGCGCTCGGCGGAATGCCTCCGAACGTTCATCCGAGAACTTTATGTTCGAATACCCACAATAGGCGAAGCTGGTGAAGGCGGCGTCGACGAAGAAATTTGCAGCCATGGCACCGACGGCATCGGCATCGGTATCGATGAAGGGGATGGATGGGTGGCGAATGTGTCCGTAGGTATCGATGACAGGGCAACGCGCCTCGCCCAGCACATCAGCGAGCTCCGGATTTGAAAGGCGGCAGATAATTCCGTCACCCTTCCAGTCCTTGAACCATTTCGGCATTCCAGCATCAAGGTCGCCCTCCCGCAGGATGAAATTCCATTCACCATGATTCCGGGCGTAGTCCGCGACTCCGAGACAGATCTCACGGCCATAGGCGCGAGAAGTCTCGATAAGGAGAGCTACGGTGGGTTTGTGGGTGGCGGACATTGAGTTCGGATTTGCATCAAATGGAACCTGCCGGTCTTTTTAGACCTCACCCAAGTTTGTGAAAGGAAGAAGGCGTTTGATGATAAATTTATTCCTCCTGGTCATTAAAGCCGGGGACAATCCCGAGTTCACGAACATCGTCCTGCTTTTCGGTTTTTGCGTCAGACTTTTCAGTTCCAGTCCCGATTAGTTGGGAAAGTTCTACTGGCGTTAGGTTGCCTTCCGGGTCGAATGCTGTCGATGTGATATATTCGTTCAGAGCGCGACGCAGTTGGCGGGCGACGATTCGCGATTCTAGATCCGTGCTGACATCGAGGCTGCAGACTAGCAGTTTCCCGGAGCCGACCTTTGCCTCGAAGATCGCAGCAGGCAGGGCATTGCGATCAAATTTGTCAATGAAGCGGAAGGGCTTCGCAATCGAAGGGTCAACACCGGTGAGATTGATGGCGGTAGATGTCGCCGTTAGTTCCCACCATTGCCAATTGGTGTGTGTATCGGTCGGGAAATTCTTCCAAAGCGCGTGATCGGAATCGATGGTGGCGCCAAGGCTGCCAGGTTGGTTGGGGAAATGCAGCGGAGACCAGAATACCGGGATGAACCTTGCGGGTAACGGCTTTTTGATAGTTTCGGCGGTCGGTAGAAGGAGGACGCTCTTCCCTTCCTCTAGGTCTGCGAGGCACTTCTCGGTGACGCCTCGGTGGACTTGGAATGCGGTGTCTTCAACCTCCGGTTCGGCGACGGGATAGACCCAGACCGGCCAACTGTTCCGGATGTCTGTATCTGCGATCGCGACTTCTAAGAGGAGTTTCGTAGCTTCTGTAATTCCGGAAAGTTCAGCTGAAATTTCTCCAAGAGAGATGCCATTTCCACGAGGAATTTCTGGGATCTCAAATTCTCCTTTTGCTGCATTTCCTAGCTTCCAAAGCACTTTCACTCCTTCGAGTGTGGCAGCTCCGAAGTGGGCGATCTCGGCGTTTGCGGTGAACGTCTCATCGTTTTCCCAAACCATCTTCTTCATGCGGACGAGCGGCACAGTCGAGCCGGAAAACGCACGGAATTCCTCTGGCGTAATTAAGCCTTTGCTATCCCAGAAGGCATCCAGCAGGCCGACGGTGGCGGTGCTCTGGCCGGGGAAATCGTTGAGTTGCAGAAGCTGTATTCCGGCTAGATCTTTTGTGCGCAGTGCGCGTTCGACATCCTCCTTGTAGAGAAGGGCGGCGAGCTTACCGGAATCCCGAGTGAAGCGTGGGGCGTCTGCGATCAGGCCTTTCGCAGTAAGGTCTGTCTGGATGGCTTCCAGGGCAGTGCTACGCAAGGGGCCACCTTCGTATTTGGGAAGCTCCGCGACATTGGGATAGACCACGTATTGCCCGACTTCATGTGTCACGAGTGGGATCTCAATACTCGACAGCCCCTCGGCGTAGTCAGTGTCGGTGGATGGGAAGGTCTCATTTAGAAATCCTTGGCCGCGCACCCAGCCGGATTTGGTTTGCTGGGAGACGAAGAAGTCATCGTTGGGGCCTGGCAGAAGTCCACGCGGAGAAAAGGCGTAGGTGGTGGAGGTGTGTAATTTTTCAGGATCGAGCGCTTTCAGATGGGCTACCATTTTATCCAGCGTAGGAAGTTCCCCGGCAAGCTCGTTACCCAGGCTGAACATGACGAAAGATGGATGGTTTCCGTACTCCTTCAAAATACGCTCACCCTCTGTTTGAAAATAGGCATCCATCTCCCGGATTTTTCCCATCTTGAATGACCAGTTCGGCGGCTCTACTTGAAGATAGATCCCTACCTTGTCAGCAATTTCGAAAGCAATCTCCGGCGGGCACCAGGAGTGGAAACGAATGTGGTTCAAGCCGTGAGCTTGTGCGGTGGTGAAAATTTTCTCCCACTCCACGCCAGTCATGTCGGGGTGGCCTGTCTTCGGAAAGATAGAGCAATCCACAGAGCCTCGCAGGAAGACTGGGTTGCCGTTATTCGTAAACTGGAGGCCATCAACCTCAAAAATTCGGTAGCCAAAGGTATCCGAAATCTCAGACACACCAGCAGTGGTATCAATCGATGCCTTAACGGTGTATCTCGATGGGTCGAATTCCGACCATCCCGTAGGAGTGGAGCCCAAATCAATGGAGATCGAGTGCGAAGTGCTTCCAGGCGAAATTTCGATAGAAGCTGCCTCGGCAGGGACGGATTTCCCGTTGGGATCTGTCACCTCCAGGATAGGAGAAGCGGTAAATTTCTCGCCAGTGGTGTTCACCGTTTCAAGTGCGATGCTCAGTTTGCCTTCCGGCTGTGGGCGGAGTCTCATCGACTCAATCCGCACCTTTGGCCGGGCTGTAAGTTCGATCTTTCCCACGACTCCATTCCAAATCGTCTGGGTAGCATTCGTATAGGCGTGGCCGATGCCAATGGGCAGTTTTTCGCGGTTGTCGATGCGCAGGGTGACGGTGTTTTTCCCGGACTTCAGCAGCGTTGCTATCTCGTAGCGGTGCGGGATGGAAAGGGAGTCCCGCATCCCGGCTTCTTCGCCATTGATCCAGATGCGTGATTCCCAGAGCACGCGCTCCAGCTCGATTTCCACGTCCATCTCACTCCACTCCGCCGGTATGTCGAATTCACGCTGATACCAGGCCGGCCCGACATATGAATGGCGCTGGTGGAGATTGACGAACGATTCCTTGTCGAGCTTCACTTCCATCTTGAGCGGCTCGCCTTTTTCAGCACGGGTCAGGGTGTTCGGTAGCTCGATGGTATCGTTAAACTTCCAGCCAGATGGGCCGGCAGATAGACCAGTATCGCCCGCGTCCAAGGCAAGCTTCCACTCGCCAGCAAGATCAATGACCGGCGGCGACTGAGCGTGAACGGGGGTAAGTAGGACAGCGGATGTCAGGAGTGAGAGGAAGGATTTCATACGATTGAAGCTGGTTCGAGTTGTGCGGCGAGATCGACAGCGCGCTGATCGGCACTGCTGAAGGACAATGTTTTCTCAAGGGATTTTTTTGCCGCATCGGGATCGCCAAGTCCGTGGTGGGCGAGGGCGATGAGTAGGTGATTTTCGGCGTCACGTCGCGCCTGTAGATCTTCATCGAAGACTAGCAGGTTCGGTAGTGATGTCGCGAAGTAGTCGATTTTTGCGATCTCGCCAAGTTTGGTTTCGGCAAAGGCTTTCAGGTCTTGGAAAAGTGCGTTCGCCTCATCTTCAAGCCCGAGAGCGCGAAGCGAAAGGCCGCGGAAATAACTAAGCGGACTATGTGCGGTCACCGCCATTTCGGCGAAATCTCCTTCCTCTTCGGCGGACATTTGGAAATGCTTTTTCGCCCTTTCCTCATGACTTAGAGCAAGCATGGCTTTCGCAATCCAGTAGTTCACATCGGCCTTTGCCTGAAGGAGATGATAGGCCTCGCCGAGGCTTTCAGGGGTTTCCATTGCGCCGGTGAAATGTTCCAGAGCGGTTTCCGCATCGCCATTATCCAGAGCGGCGCGCCCCAGAAGAAGATGTGCCGTGGTAAACTGGCGCAAGACGCTGCCCTCGCCACCCTCCCATGGATGGAAGCGGCGTGAAGTAACGATATCAAGAGCCTTGGCGGGGTTTCCCGAAAGATTGTGCAGGGCGGCGAGCGCAACTGTGCAATCATCCCGCTGCATCACCCGGTCGAGATGGTTTTCGAGAAACTCCAGGCGTTCGGAAACGGAATCGTTCAGCTTGGCGCGGAGTTGGTCGTATTCCGAGACCAGTCGCGGGTCGGCCGCATCGATCTCAAGCGCCCGCAGATAATACTTCCGCGCGGCCTCTCCATTGTTATGAAAATTCCAAGTTCCAATTCCGAGATTGCGGAAGACTGTGGCGAATGCCGCTCCATCATTGACCGAGCGCTCCCAGCAGGTGATCGCCTCCTCGTGACGGAGCTTATCGTAGAAATAATTTCCCAATCCATAGGCGGCCACCGGATCTTGCCCCGGCTGTTGCAGTGCCCATTCGAGCACGATCTGCTCCTGCAGGCGGCTGGGAAAAAAGTAGTCGGGTTCTTGTCGCCGCGCTTCCTCAAGGAGGGCGAGATCCTTTTCCAGCCATGCCAGCACGTATTGGCTCATCACAGCTCGTGAAAGGGGATTTGGAACGGCTTCGGAGACTGTTGGGACGGAGAGATGCAGCTCTAGCAAACCAGCCGCTGCGTCGTTGTAGCCCGCATCCGCATAGTCGAATGCGATGTCGAGAATGGTCTGTGCATCGTTGCGGCAGGTTCCGAGAAATTCTTCCTTATTCATTCCGCCACCGAGCATTTTTTCGTACCGAGCCCAGTGATCGAGCGGATCGATTCGCAGAACGTGATCGAGTAGCTCTTGCGCGTTTTCCTCACCGTTTTGTTTCTGGATGATTGCTACGAGAACTTTGGCCTTATGATTGTCGGCATTGCTGGCGATGGATTTCTCAAGGTGTCCAGTGGCTGAGAGGAGATCGCTCCTTCGGCAGTCGATCAGAGCGAGGTGATAGTGCGCCGCACTTGCCCATGCTGAATTCCAGGTCGCCTTAAAAAGGATTCCATACGCTTTCTCGAAGTGCCCTTGGAAGAATAGGGTGATCCCTAGGAAGTAGTGTGCTTCTCCCGTTTCCGGATTTGGATGGCGGCGAGTAAGCCTGGCAATTGCTTTTTCGAAAAACTCTTCGGCAACTGCGAGCCGCCCAGCTTTGAGGGCACGGCGTCCCATCGCAATATTGCTACGACAGTCGCCCTCGTCTCGTGCCAGTGCTTCCTGCCAGTAGGATTCCGGTGAGCGTGTTGGATGGCGGTATTGCTCGAGGTGTTCGCCTGTTAGATACAGCTCGTCCACTGAGGCGATTTCCTCGGGAGCTGCTGGTTCGGTGGCTACTTCGCGATCCCGCGTCAGCGCACTCACGTCGACAGGTTGGTAGGATAGGAGGACAGATCCGTTACAGTCTTCGAGTGTGGCACTTAGCTCTGCTGGATTTTCACCCGCAAATTTTAGCGCTTCGTTTTTCCAAGCATCGCCTGGCTCTAGTGTAATGGTTTCCGATAGCAGAATTTCCCCGGAGTATGACACTGTTAGAGTCGCGCCGCTGATTTTTTCAGAAACGCATAAACCAAGTTCGATCATCCGATCCGCTTCACGGACTTCCATGCGGAGCGCTGCTTCTGTGGTTGCCTGTTGCACTGGGCCGATCCCCTGTATAGGCCACCAGAATTGGGAAAACGTTTTCGTTTCGTAAGGCGTGAGATAGGTGAAATCCGGTTGGTTGTCGGTATAGACGCCGGCCATTAGTTCGACGTATTCCCCGTTTTTATCGGTCAGTTCCCGATCCCAAGCATGGCCGAACGCGTGGTCGCCCCACGTCCATTGCTTTTTGCCGGGTGCGATGTGCCTATCCGCGACGTGGACGAATCCGCCGCCTGCCTCGAAATCGTATCCGCCGAAGAAATCCTGCTGCGTCTGGCAGACCATGTAACTGGTCGGCACCGGGACGTTTTTATACCAGCTCAGGTCGTTCGCGCCCGGACGATTTTGATAGTCGATTCCGTAGTAGGGATTGTCCGCAACCGGGAACGAAGACATCCCGCGCACCCCGTGATCGGCTACGTAATGAACGTCTTGGGGGAAAAAGGATTGATATTGGTCGTGCACCATCGCCGCCACGTTTGCCCACCAGAGGAAAGTCTGGGTGAAGGGAGTGCGGTTGTAGAGCCGCGCCCGTAGCTCGATCAATGAGGAGCCGGGACGTATGCGGATGCCGTGCATGCCTTTCATTCGGTTGAGCGGATCATGTTCGCTCATCCATACCGTTCTCGCTCCGTCCGCTTCCTCCTCGATGGAAATATCCGTAGGCATGAATGTGCCGGGACGGTGATGCTGCGGCCAGTTGAACTCGACTCCACCGGAGAGCCATGGTCCAGCAAGCCCTACGAGAGCTGGCTTGATCACATCGTTGCGGTAGAAGAAATCGTAGTCGTTGTTCGTTTTATCCTGGCCTGTGTAGATGCGCCCGCCGATCTCCGGGAGCATGACCAGCCGGATAAACTCGTTTTCCAAAAGCGCGGACTGGTATGTCACCGGGCGCGGTTCATCCAAAACCTTGTCGATGAATGGTACTGGATAGACCTTTCCCGAAGATCCCTGATAGACACGCTTTTCGAAAAACACAGGGTTTTTCTCGGGCGCGCCGACAGGGTAGGTGGGGAGGACAAGAGGCTCTAAACGGGCAGTGACGGACATGAAAAAAGTCGAGTGGTGTTAAGAAGGGGTGGTGAGGGGTCACCAGAAAATGATGAAGAAAATGGCAACGCCGACTAGCACGAGAGCTCCCGCGATTTTTACGACCGGCTCCGTTTCCAAGGCGATTTCCTCCCGGACGGGCAGCTCCTTGGGTTTTGCGAGAGGCATGATTAGGGTCATGGCCACCATGATTCCCACTACGATCAGAAACGCGTAGAGAACCTGCAGTAGGAAATGGATGTCATGCCCCCAAGGCCTTGCATCCGTTTTGACTGTGAACTGAAACACCGCGTAGGCCACCGGCCCAGTGATCAGAGCCACCACGCCCGCTGCGCCTGGCACCTTCGGAAGGAGAAAGGGCATGAGGAATGCAGCGACTACGCCAGGCCAGATGTATCCTTGGAACTGCTGGATGTATTGGAAGACACCTCCGAATTTCGGATCATCCAAGATGGGTGCGATCAGGCAACCGGCGATCACGAAGGTAAGGGTAAGCCCACGCCCAAGCCATACGAGGAAACGCTGTGAGGCACCTCCGTGAAACATCCGGCGGTAAACATCCATCGTTCCAATCGTGGAGGCGGAGTTCAGAAGTGAGGCCAGCGTGCTGGTCACTGCTCCCGCTATGGCCGCGTAGATAAACCCGCGAACGCCTGGCGAAACTAGCTGGGTGACCATTGTCGGAAATGCCGCATCCGTCGTGTCGGCAAGCTGCTCTCCGTAAAGTTGCTGCGCCATCATGCCGGGCATCACCATGGCGAAGGGTACCAGTAGCCAGAGGCCACCGGCGAAGATCATCCCGAGTTGGCCGTGCTTCAGGGACTTCGCCGCGAGGTTGCGCTGGACGATGAACTGGTTCAGTCCGCAGTAGTAAATCATCACAATCCACATGCCGCCGGCCACGCCAGTCCACGGCAAATCTGGGTTGTCAGCAGGCAGCACAAGGTGAAGCTTGTCTGCATTCACTCTTGAAAATTCTTCCCAACCGCCAACCGCGTTTAATCCCAAAAAGAAGATCAGCATGCCTCCCAGCAGCAGTGATAGCCCCTGAACCAAATCCGCCCACGCGATTGCTTTCAAGCCTCCGACCACCGAGTAGATTGCCCCGATGAAACCCACCAACCAAACGGCGATAGTCAGATCCAATCCAGTGATCGCACGCAGTGTAACCCCGCCCGAATAAAGCACCGCTGGTAGCATCACCACCGCGTAGATGATGACGGTCATCGCCGCCATCAGGCCGCGCGCTGTCGTGTTATAACGATACTCCAGGTATTCCGGCATCGTATAGATACCAGCTCTCAAAAACTTCGGCAGCAAAGTCATCGAGACGATCACGATGAAAACCGAGCCCATCAACTGCCAGCTGCTCACGGCTAGTCCTGTCGAGCCAGCCGCCTGTCCGGCCATGCCTACCATCTGCTCGGTGGAAATGTTCGCCGCGACAATCGAGATACCGATCAGCGGCCATGTCAGTCCGCGCCCGGCGAGGAAGAAGTCCGCACTGTCCTCTACGTGGCCTTTCGCCTTGCGGCTTTTCCAAATGCTGAGTCCGATGACGACGACAAAAAAGCCGATAAAGACGGCGAGATCCTGGGAAGTGATATTCATTGGGTGTTTAAGAGAGTGTTTTGAGAATCAGCACACTTGCCCATAGTCCAAATTGACAATTTGATTGTCTAAAATTGCTTTTACGCCCCGGTCGGGTAGCTACGGCACGGAGCGCTGCCTTCCGGCGGCGTGGCTTTTGTAAGATGGAATCAGGGCTGCTTGGGTGACCTATATTTTCCAGGAGTAGTTTTAAGGTGCTTTTTGAACAGCAGGCTCATGTATTCCTGTGTTCCGAAGCCGCTCCGCTCCGCGACCACGGGAAGGGAAAGTCCTGTATGACTCAGCATTGATCGCGCGAGGCGCAATTTTTCCGCCAGCAAGGTCTCACCGACCGTTCGATTCACATGCAGACGGAACCGCCTCTGCAAAACGCTTCGTGAAAGTCCAGCGAAGGATGCGATTTCATCCAGCGAAGGGGAGTTCGCAGCCTGCTCGCGGATATAGCCCAAAGCCAGTCTGACGGCGGGATCCTCGATAGCGATATGATCACTTGAGCGCCTGCGATGAAGATTGTGAGAGCTGATCTCGACTACTTTGTCGGGCAGCTTCTTCCCATCCATCAGCGCCGCGAGGGAGGCCATGGCAAGGTAGCCAACGAGAGAGTGATCAGGCTCGATACTACTGAGGCGAGGCTGGCAGAGATTGCAGAACGGAGGATCGTTATCCACTCCTACAATACTAACATTTTCAGGGATACTCAGAGAAAGTTGGTGGCAGGCCTCGAACAGTAGAGGAGCCATCTGATCACTGGCCACCATGATCCCGACCGGGGTGGGAAGCGTCGATAGCCAGTTACGAAGTGAGAGGATTCCGTCCTGTCCCCGGATTCTCCGGCTGATACAAAAGCTTGCCTGCCTGTCCGTGGAGCCGATTTTCCCGAAGAATCCCACCTGCCGTTCCTTCGACCATCGCACTCTCGAATTTCCAACAAACGCAAAATTCCTGTGTCCGCTTTCCATCAGGTGATCCGCAACCGAAGCCCCGATGGCATGGTCGTCGCACTTCACCAACGGAAATGTCCGGGGCGTGACGTTACCAAGCACGTCAACGGTCGGCAGATTTTTCGCGAGAACCAGATCGAGAAGTTTTTCGTCCG
Organism: uncultured Verrucomicrobiae bacterium; assembly: GCA_963793435.1. Classification (GTDB taxonomy): domain Bacteria; phylum Verrucomicrobiota; class Verrucomicrobiia; order Verrucomicrobiales; family Akkermansiaceae; genus Luteolibacter. The sequence goes on from CAWCAA010000002.1 coordinate 726,958, forward strand.
CTATGCGGGCGATGATCCCATCACCCTGCCAGTTCCTGAGGGCTTCGGGAGCCATCGCTCCTAGAACGCCGGAGAGTTGGAACGCCGCCAGATCCGTGTTCTCATCTAGGTAGCGGGAAATCCCTGAGACAATCGCCCGACCGGATGCCAGGGAAGTTTCTACGAGAATGGCAATGCGTTTCATGCGACCCGATCTTATAAAGAATTGAACAGATCGTGTCTTGTTTGGAATTTTCCACAAGGGTAGAAACTAAAGCTAGCTATCACCACCTGCACCTCAAATCCGATGAAATCCGACCCCTCACAGCCCCATCGTCGTCACAATCCCCTCACCGGAGAATGGGTTCTGGTTTCCCCCCACCGCGCATCGCGACCATGGCAGGGTGCGCAGGAAAAAGTTTCTCAGGAACAGAAGCCAAAGCATGATCCGTCCTGCTACCTGTGCCCCGGCAACCAGCGGGTGGGAGGGGAGAAAAATCCAGATTACAGCGGGCCTTACGTTTTTGGAAATGACTTCCCCGCAATCCTGAAAGACGGCGAGCGCGTCGCCGAAGGAGAAGGAATGTTCCGTTCGGAGAGTGCGGGCGGCGAATGCCGGGTGATCTGCTTCTCCCCCCGCCACGATCTCAGCCTTCCGGAAATGGAAACCTCAGGAATCCGCGCGGTCGTAGATCTCTGGGCGGAGCAGTCCGCCGAGCTTGGGGAACGCTACACCTGGGTGCAAATTTTCGAAAACAAAGGCGAGGCAATGGGATGCTCCAATCCCCATCCTCACGGCCAGATCTGGGCGAGCGATTTCCTGCCGAACGAAGCCTACCGGGAGGACAGCAACCAAAAGGCTTACGCCGAAAAAAACGGGAGTAACATGCTCGTTGATTACGCTGCGGCTGAGATTGAAAAAAACGAACGTATCGTCGCGATCAACGATCACTGGGTATTTCTTGTTCCCTATTGGGCGGTCTGGCCTTTCGAAACACTGCTGCTACCCCGGCGTCATGTTACGCGGCTCGAAGATCTCACTGACGGGGAGCGTGATGCGCTCGCGGACATCCTGAAACGCGGACTGACCCGCTACGACAATCTCTTCGAAACCTCGTTCCCGTATTCCATGGGCTGGCATGGTGCTCCTTACGGTGGCGTGCCGGATACCAACTCCCACTGGCAGCTTCACGCGCACTTTTATCCGCCCCTGTTGCGCTCCGCCACGGTGAAGAAATTCATGGTCGGCTACGAAATGCTGGCGAATGCCCAACGCGATCTAACAACCGAGCAGGCAGCCACCCGCCTAGCCGAACTTCCCGAAATCCATTTTTCTCAGAAGGCCTAACATGAAAGTATTTGTAACAGGAGGAGCCGGATACATCGGCAGTGTCGCAGTCGAGCAACTTATACTCGCAGGTCACGAGGTCATGGTGTTTGACAACCTTTCGCTAGGTCACAGCGCAGCAGTTCACCCCTCGGCAAAACTTGTGGTGGGAGACCTCTCCGACATCGCAGCGATTCGATCCGCGATGGGCGAATTCCGTCCAGAAGCAATCATGCACTTCGCCGCCAAATCCCTCGTTGGCGAGTCAATGGAAGATCCATTTCTCTACCTCGGCGATAACGTAGCCAACGCTCTCAATCTCCTCAAATGCGTGGTCGAGTTTCGGGTTCCGCGGTTCATCCTCTCCTCCACCGCGAATCTTTTTGACGACCCAGAGCACATCCCAATCGCCGAGGACGAACGCATCGTGCCGGGCAGCCCGTATGGCGAATCCAAATTCATCATCGAGCGCTACCTGCACTGGATGTCCAAAGTCTATCCGTTTTTCCATTACGCCGCCCTCCGTTACTTCAACGCGGCGGGAGCGAGTGAGGAACGCGGCGAAGATCACACTCCGGAACTCCATCTCATTCCCATCGTTCTCCAGGTAGCATTGGGGAAACGGGAGAAAATTTTCATGTTCGGCGACGACTACGACACGCCGGACGGCACCTGCGTGCGCGACTACATCCACGTCATCGATCTCGCCCAAGCGCACATCCTCGCACTCGGTGCGATAGCAAACGAAAACAAGATCTACAACCTCGGCAACGGCCAAGGCTACTCCGTGAAGCAGGTCATCGAAACTGCCCGGGAAATTACCGGTCACACCATCCCCGCAGATGTAAAGCCCCGCCGTGCAGGAGACCCTGCCACGCTAATTGCGGCCAGTGGAAAGATCACCGGAGAACTGGGATGGAAACCCCGTTTCCCCGAGCTGGCAGACATCATCGCCAGCGCTTGGGCCTGGCATCAGGCGAACCCCGAAGGCTACCAAGACTAACTCCAACTAAAGAACCCATGGAACAGGAAATTACTGAGAAACTTCACTCTGCCGCTCAACGTTTCGGACTCGACATAGCCGGGGGCAACGTGCGCCGGACTTCGTCGCGTTTCTGTCTCGGAATCGAGCACGGCGATTACAACGGGATGGAACTTTTCGGCATCGGCACAGACCGCTTCATCTGGCTCGCGTTCAAGCCGAACACCACCGGTAGAATCCGAATCCACAGTCTCAATTTTCCCGACGATGGGATGGTGGATTTCACTCTTGGAGAAGATTGCGATCCAGCGACGGTCAAAGACGGTTGGGAGCGATTTCCGCGTGGCGTTGAGGCAATCCTACGGCGTGAAGGACATGTTCTGACGACCGGATTCGATGCAGTCATTTATGGTAACATCCCCGGCGGCGGCATGTCCCGCTCCGCCTCGTTGGCGCTCAATCTCATCCTCACCACATTCGAAGTGAACGGAATCCCTGACGCAGGTGGGATGCAGGTCGTCGATCTCGCGCAGATGGTGGAAAATGATTTTATCGGCTCCCCCTGCGGAAAGCTGGATCAGATCATGATCTATTTCGCCCGCGAGGGAATGGGCACCTATTTCCATCCTGCCACTGGAGCCATCGACCACATCCCTTTCGGCGGCGATCCGGATTCTTTTCGTATCGTAAGTCTCGATACCGGAACCAAACGACCCGGCCTGGAGAAATCCACTTACAAAACCCGTCGAACAGAGTGCGATGAGATGAAAACACAACTCTCCACCGGAATTGGGATCAAATCCCTCGCGGAAATTTCAAATTCGAACACATACGGGAAAGCCGTAGCTTACTTGGAGTCCATCGGCTCCACTAGCATTTCCCGACTGAAATATCTCTACGAAGCGCAGGCCAGATTCCAAGGCACCTTGGAAGCGTGGCGTGCCGGAAACATCGCTACGGTCGGGGAAAACTTCCGCGCGGACGGAATCGGTCTCCGCGACGACTACCTCATCAGCGGACAGGAACTTGAGACCATGTGCGACATCGCACGGACGGTCGATGGAGTCCTCGGCGAGCGAATGCTAGGCGGCGGCGACAAAGGAGCAAGCGGTGCGATCATCCGCCCGGAAGCCTTGGAGCCACTCTCCGAAGCTGTAACCCGTGCATATCCTCAGGCACATCCCGAATTTGGCGATGAATATGCGCTACATTCCTGCCGCATGGTCGATGGGATTGTCACATTTCCACTACCCTCCACCTGATCGGCTAACCGCTATAAATTTCTATATGTCTTCATCTGCGATTACCTCTTCTCAGAACGGAAAGCCTTTCGGCAAAACCGACTCCGGTGAGCCGGTAGTCGTTTACACGCTAAAGAACGACAATGGCATGTCGGTCGATATTTCAAATTACGGAGCAACAATCATCCGAATGATGGTGCCCGATCGAGAGGGGACTCTTGGGGATGTGGCTCTCGGTTTTAATTCTTTTGCGGAATACGAAAAGGATTCCTCTTACTTCGGTGCGATCATCGGGCGTTTCGGCAACCGCATCGCCAACGGCAGATTCGAGCTAGACGGAGAAATCCACACTCTAGCCACGAACAACGAACCCGGCGGTAGCCCTTGCCACCTGCACGGCGGAAAGCGTGGCTTTGACAAGCGGGTGTGGAGATCTGAACCGAAGGAAAAGGATGGGATGCAGGGACTGAAACTGACCTACAGCAGCCCGGACGGTGAAGAAGGCTACCCAGGAAATCTCGATGTCACCATTCACTACTGGCTCACTCAGGAAAACGTGTTACGGATGGACTATTTCGCAGTCACGGACAAATCAACACCTGTAAACCTCACGAATCACAGCTACTTCAATCTGGAAGGCGAGGCACACGGCCCCGTAGTCGACCACGAACTGAGAATCGAGGCGGACATGGTCACCCCGGTGAACAAGGGACTGATCCCGACAGGCGAATTCACAGAGGTCGAAGGGACGCCCTTCGATTTCACTAAGTTTCACAAAATCGGGGAGCGGATAGATGCCGATAACGAGCAACTCGGATTCGGATCCGGCTACGACCACAACTTCATCCTGCGGAAGCGGAAAGGAACTTTCGCCAAGGCCGCGGAAATTCGTGCCCCGGAAAGCGGGCGAGTCCTTGAGGTGTGGACTGACCAGCCCGGAGTCCAGTTCTACAGCGGCAACTTCATCGGAAGCACGGCATTAGGGAAATCAGGTGAACCCTATTCCCGTCGCGGCGGATTTTGCCTGGAGACCCAGCACTACCCGGATTCCCCAAACCAACAGAATTTTCCCACAACGATTCTAAACCCCGGTGAAACCTTCAAGACTGTCACAGAATACCGCTTCAGAACCTGAGAACATGTTTATTCGGAGTGACATATTTCAGGAACAAAACCCAAGATTCGTTTATCCAATCCTCTCCGTTAAACTGTAAGCGTCCTAAAATCGGCCTCGTTGAAGTTTAGGCACGTGATGCCATGATTTCGGACGGCGGGGTCTAGGCAGCCTCGGCCTCTGCTTTCCGGCTGGCGGCGATCCGGGATGGGGTGAGGGCGGCGATTTCATCTGCCGTCGCGCCGGAGCCGAGGCGGTTAATCGCTTCGATGGTTTCGCAGAGGTATTGCTCGGGCTTGAGGCCGTGGATCTTGCAGTTCTCGAGCAGGGGGTAGAGGATGGCGTTCTCGACCAACCTGGTATCCGGCTCGAAGCTGCCGTCGGTAAGGATGGCTTCAATCTTTTCACGCTGGTTCCAGCCCATTCGCGTCAGGTTAAGCCATAACGCGCTGATGATAAGTTAGATACAGCGAAATAAATCGAGAAAAACATTAACAAGGAGAGCGAGCCGGCAAGCTCGGAATGCTTACAACTCCACCTGCCAGGCGCTCAAAAATCATCCTGCCGAATCTCGACCTGATCGCAACCAAAACTTCCCTTGTTGTCAGAGAATCCTCCCGCTTCACTCCCGGAGGATTCATGCAATCCCTTCTCTCCGCAGTGGTTACGGGCAAGGCGTCCTTCAACCAACTCGTTGGTGATCTCAAGGACAGGGTTCCACTAGCCATGTCCCGCCAGTCCATGCACGAACGCATCGGCGTTGCCTCCACCGCATTTCTCATGGCCGTCCTTTCCGACCTGACGAAACAACGCTTCGCACCTGCCGCAAAAGCTCTGGAGGGCGGCGCGATCCAGCGCATGCTTATCGAGGACGCATCCGGCCAGGTCATGCCGAAATCCAATGCGAAGGAGTTCCCCGCCCACGGCAACCATCACGGCCCGACCGCCGGAGTGAAGATCGATCTCGCCTACGACCTGCTCTCCGGCAAAGTGGTTTCCCACAGCCTGCACCTCGCCACCGAGCAGGACAAAACCATCGGCAAAGACCTCGTGGACCTGCTTCTTCCCGGCGACCTGGTACTTCGCGACATGGGATATTTCAGCATCGCAGAATTCAAGATCATCGAGGTCGCAGGAGCCTGGTGGCTCACCCGCCTGCCCCTCAATGTCGGGGTTGTCCTGGAGGACGACATCCCCATCGAATCAACCCTGAAAAGGAGCAAACAGGACATCATCGACCTGCCGTGCAAGGTCGGGGAGAAGAAAAAGGCCTGCCGTTTCGTGGCCCTGCGCGCCTCCCGTGAAGTGGCCGCAGTCCGGCGCAAGGAGCGGAGGAAGAAAGCAAAGGAAAGCGGCCGGGTGCCTTGCCCCAAGGGATTGGTGCGCGACGGCTGGCACCTCATGCTGACCAATCTTCCCCTGGAATTGGCCGATGCGAGGAAGCTTGCAACAATCTACCGTGCACGGTGGGCGGTGGAAATCCAGTTCCGCGCCTGGAAGCAATCCCTCAACCTGGGCGACGCACTCAAGCGCAAGAGCGGCACCCACCACATCCATGCCATCGTCCTCGCGGCAATGATCGCGCACCAGCTCGGGATGAAGATGGCCACGGCCATGACGGAGCGAATAGGGAGGGCGGAGCTGAGTTATGAAAAACTCTACGACCAGTTCGGCAACCAACTGGTGAAAGTCCGGGAATTTTCCCAACTGGCACTCTTCGATCCCGATGACCGGCACATCAAACGGGACAAACGAACCCGAAAATACCCCATAGAATCAGGCATCATGGCCTTAACCTGACGCGAATGGGCTCCTAGCTTGATCGCCTTGGCTACATGCCTAGGCTGGCACCGGATAGTCCATCACCACTCGCGCCAATGTAAGCTACGAGTCTCATCGGAAGCATGAAATTGGGAAAGCAGAGCCAACCGGGGGTAGTCGAAGGTAACTGTCGAAAGTCATTTCCAAAATATCTCGTTGTGCTCAAAATCAAGACTTGCGGATCAATCGGATGTCTGAAATCTTTTGATTGGTTATTCTCCACCTGCCAATAAGTAAATCTGTTGCTGTGTAAGTGGAAATTATTCCTGTTGTGTCTATTAATTCGATGAAAATGAACTCCAATCCATCCCAGTTTGAACTTGCGATGCTCGCCATGATGTCTGACGGGAAAAGCATACCGGCGGATCGCGTTGAGCAGGCGATGGCCATCTGGGACGAAGCTGGTAAAACTTTGTCTCCGGAATCACAGCCGCGCGCTGTTCTCACGTTAGAACAAATGCTGGAAAATTTTTTTCCCGATATCGGGAATGACGGGAAAAAAAAGAAAGGTGGAGAAATTAGCACTATCAGGATGGCGAAGTATCGGAAGTTCCTTGAGTGGTGTGAATGGATAAAATGGGGTCCGGATCTTGTCAGATATGTTCCCAACGAAGAATACGGAGGGCTAAAGGAGATCCCGGTCATCAAGTCCTTCATCCAGAAAAATGTTCGCGCCACGATCAAAATCCAAGAGACGGAAGGGATCTCTAACATCGAGGAGATTGAGAAGGAGTTTAGCCAATTCTGTGATATCCAGAAAATGAGATTAAGAGAACGTGGTAGGAAGGGCGCGGCAGTTTCCCATGCAAAAAAAGCAGCGGCCAAGTCTTCCAAGGCGGCTGCGAACAACCGAAAAAAAGCAACGGTTCCGAGAAAAAAAGTGTAGAATAATGGGATTAGAGTCTCGCTGGAAATTCCACCTGGACTCCGGTGCAATTGCGGACGCAAACGGAACTTTTGAAAATACGGATCCCCAACTACTGATAAAATTCGGTGGAATTGAATACGGCGCGTTTACCTGATGGTGACATTTTCGACCGTCAGTTCCGTTTTAACTACGCAAACGATGCGTCCAGAGGAATGTTTTTCGGGCAGCGGCGGGTTCGCAGGCGGATTCTAAGCGGCCAGCGCATTCGGGACTAGTGCGTGGAAGATGTCATCCGGTCTTAAGTAACCGAGACATTTCCTGGGTCGTGAGTTGAGTTTGTTAAGGACGCCTGCCGCCTCCGCATCGGTGAGTGACCGGAAGTCGGTTCCTTGGTGAAACGTCGGGTGACCTGCTCCGGACTCCACTGCTCATCCCTCGTCGTCGTCCCGGCCATGGCGAGGAGCGCGGGATCTGTCCTGTATCCCTTCCATTCGCGTGCGAGGGCATGGCATCGCCCAGCGAAATGGCAATAGCCCCCGGCTGCCATCACTCCCCGCCGCAGTTCGCGGCTCATTTGGAGGGATGAACTCCGATGGCGCGGGCGATCTTTCTGCGGGTTGCCATTTCGGCGCAAGGCTTCGACGGTGTATCTCTTATGCCTGGCCAGGCGGTCGAAAGTCGGCATTTGGGTTCAGCTTGGTCGTTGCGCCGAGAGCCTCATATGGCTCCTAGCCGTCTACCAACCTTTCGAGTGTGCTAGCCGCTTGAATCTGCTTAGTAATATCGACGTCCGAGCTGTCCCATACCGATTTCAATAATCGCTCTCTCGCTAGCGGAAAATCAAAAAACACAGGTGAGGAAAGCGCTTTGCGGTGGGCGACCCCCCGTTAGCCTACCACGCAGGCTCTTCAAAAACATTTTTTTGAAGGGACAAGGCAGGGGGCGCGGGGGAGACGGGGACCCGACGCCAAGCGATCCCGCAACCTGGAAAACCTACAACATTAAAGGCCGTGATCGCGCGCGCCATGATCGCCGGAAGGGGGATGGGGGATCGCCCGGGCTGCAACGCCAGTGAAGCTTGGGGACGCCCTCGCCGGCGGGGTATCTAGGGGGCTACCCCTGCCAGAGGGGGCGGCGTGTGAAAGAGCCGCAGGGGAGAAATCTCTCCCCATCTAAATGCAAGGTGCTATGGATTTCGCGAAGCACTGCCTGTATAGCGCGTCGGGCATGTCAAGCGTTCGCAGTATTTCCGCCCCGATGGGAACGCATCTTATGTATTCCCTCCATATTTTAAAGACGGGAAATCGGTCAGATCGCCAGCTACGTGTCTGATTAGCTCTCCCGAGTAGTATTCCAGCAGGAGAAGACCAATTTCCCCGCTCAACCGAAACCAACTGACGACTGATAACCATCATTTCACGGATCTAGTTGATGATTATCGGGCGGATAGGGGATCATGTCGGCTCGTTTCCTAGAAGTATCGCTGCGGCAAGATGATGAAGGAACGGGAAGATTCAAAACGTCTGATTTCTTTTGAGTGATTCATGCAAGGGGGACTCTTCAGTAACCCCAAACCCAGCCGTAAATCGAACTCATGTGCGTATTCGGTTCTCATTTGGGTGATAAATTTTCGCCAGGTCGGGTAACGACCGCACCCGCCCCCACCGATCCAGATCAGCCAATCATGATGGAAGGTCTGATGGTGAGTTCTACATCCTGACACTGCACGAAGCACAGTAACAAAGAATAAATTCACTATTTGGCAGCAATCCATAGCACTCGTCTTCGCATCGCCCTCCAAGTCCAAGGCCTGCGGCTTTTTTGAAAGTCCGTATGTGAACTTCCAGAGTGGTAACTAAGTCAGTTCTGTCAGTGACGAGGGGGATCACTGAGATAATTCAAGACGCGCGTGAGATCCGGTTTTTCTTTGGATGCCAATCGGCAACGAATTTTCGCCAGCTCCGCGGCAGTCAGTTTTTCCGACGCTTGTCTCAGTATGTCCCCAGGAAATTCTTCGATTGCATTTCGGCGAGCCGCCGGACTGAGCGATTCAATCGCGAAGGATGCTGCTGCCCGGGGTGCATTCTGGCAACAGATCCGGCGTTGGGTATCGGTCAACATATCGCTAAACCTGCGTAATGCTTCGGAGGGTGCACTCTTTATACACCTCCAGACGTCAGCGCGACTCATTTTCCATGGTGTGTATCTGTAGAAGAGCGCGACATTGTGGATGCGCCAATGGTGAAGCTGAGTTTCCATGGCAGGGCACAGCCACTCCGGCCACTGGCCTGAGAACAACGCATCCAGATCTTGTTCTTCGATTTTGAGCGAATTGGTGTGGGGATTTTGGCAACGTGGCGGACACTCAAAAATTGAGCAGTACGGCTCTTTTTTATTAATATGGATTCGAAGTTTGAAATTCGGTAGAATCTCGTAAGACTTTTGGCGAACGTGCCCTGATACCCAATAGGTCACATTGATAATATCTGAAACACTTACTTTGAAAATTGAACAGGTAGATCCGGGTGCCTGCCCCATGGTTAATGATGCACAAGGAAACTGTTGAAGAAAATGCATATCAACATGGGGGTTGCACTCACTGTTGGGACTCCTACCAGTGTCAATTACCAGAAGAGCAGAGTCATGGCCAGTCGGAAATAGCACATAGTTTAGTATAGTCGATTGGGATGTCATTTGTTTTTATAGTTGATTTGGATTTGCTAACGATGAAATTTACGGCGGCGGTAAATACTGGATTATCCGCAGTGATGTGCTTCAGCCCTCGGATTCACCTGGCAGGAAGACAACGGTGTGTGACCGATCCGGAGAGGTAACGATCATGATCAGATATTGCTGGTTCGAAGTATCGGAGGCGGAGTATTGGTATAGATTTTCGGTTCCGCTGCGCACAGACTGGTCGCTGCGGGCGCGGTCATTTTCACTTACATCACCCCAGTCTCCTGATAGGTGGCGTTGAACGTAGGGAAGGTAAGCGAATCCGCGGGAAAGAATCGCGTCGGTTATCAAGAGGTTTCCGGAAAGGAATTACGGTAGGATGAGATGGTATGGTATGATTTCGTATTGTTGGTAGGGCTGGGTGTTGTGAAATATGCCAGAATTGTCAGTGATAGCATCAGACCTGGGAGGCAACGAAGTCCGCGATAGCCTGCTGATCTTTCGGTGCTGTGATTTGCAGCAGAGTGGCTACAATCGATGGATCCAGACCTGTTTCGAGATAGCTTGCTAGTCCTGAGAATATGGAAGGAAAGCCGAAGGGATCGGATGCGCGCCATTGGTCGGGAAATTCTAAGATCGAGTCTCGGATTTCATCGTGGAGATCGATCCATGAACCACCAATGCTTGCAGAGTTTGCGATCAGATAAGAGTGGGACAACAGAATGGCGTTACGCCGGGGCATCAGGCTCTTCCGGGTTCGGAATGCGGTGAACAAGTCAGATTTTGCGCAAAGTGCTAATTCACTTTCAGAAAGCCTGTCGGCAGAGAACAGCAGTGCTTCCCTAGCGTGATCGACAATGATTCTCTGGCGTTCGGGTTCTGGCACCCTATCGAGTGCAAACCTGACGGCGGCCTCTGGACACTTGGCAATGCATTGGGAGAGCTGAGCTCCATCGAGGTGATCTTGGAATCTAGCGAGTGCAGCGTATGGAGATGTTTCCACACAACGATGGATATCTTGTCCCGTTTCCTCCAAAGGAGCCAAGCGGAAGAACTTATCTGGCTTATTCTTTTTCCAATGACTGATCTGGCGATCTACGATGAGTTTAAGCCACGTCGGGTGGTCTAGCGCTAAGTAGGACTGGATGCCCTCGTCGCTGAAATCGATTTGATCGAGTTCCTCGGTATCAGTTATGACCATGAGCGACAGGCACTCCTGCTGAGAGAAGAAACGGTTGGGTAGATCCAACGCAACTGGATGAACATCAGATGTAATTCGGAAGTATCCCCAGTGGTTTTCTTCGGTTCCGAGGAGTCGTTGCTCAACACAGATAAGGTCGTGGGCTCGAATGTGAACAACCAGCGCACAGGATTTTCCTGCTTCACGTCCCAGGACTGCGCCGGTGCTGAATGCTGCGGATGATTGCTTCGTAGGATAAAACCGCCTGATCACGGGTTTTCTATTCGGATCTATCAATTCACTTGATTCGATAGAAAGTATGGCGGTGGTCGGTGTTTTTATTACGATATTATAATTCATGTTAGTAGGTTTTTTTGATTTTCCGCTTCCGAGTAGGATCCCAGTAGGAGGTAGATTTATCTTGAACCGGAGTCAGAGTTTCATTTGACAGGGAGCCAGGAGAGCCGCAACGCTTCAACTGCCATAGGGAAAGGCCGCAGATTGCCAAGTTGCCTTCGTGACCTGGCAACGAAGGAACCAAGCTTAAATCTGGACGTCCTCGGTATTCGGCTTCAGGAGAGTGTCCCAGATAGTGGACACGGCATCAGCAACGTGGCGGACGTATTGAAATCGCGGTGCATCTCCTCTCGATATACCCCAGAGGTCATCGACCCTAGATTCTACCTTCGAAGAGAGCGAATCCCGACGGGTCGGCAAGATGATCTCTCGGACTTCCGATGGAAGATATGCCGGGGTCCAGTGGTAAATCGTAGGAGTGTTGGTGAAAGCCAGGCGGCTTAAATTTGCCCCGCCGCCCCAGTGGCGATATAGGGTCCGTGTGATGCGAATACCGTGAGATTCGGGGTCAAATAAGGAAGAGTCAAGTCCATGGTGCAGTGGCACGAGAGCCGCGACCGAAGTCGCATCCTGAAGTCCTGCGTGAACGAGAGCTTCGAACATATTATCTTCCAAATGTGGATTAGCCCTGGTGTCGATGATAAGCATTTTGCCACTGCTCCTAGCTTCATCTACAATTTGGAGAAGTTGGTCACAGGTCTTGAGACTGTGATCTTCTCTGCCGCAATCGACAGATGTTGAAAGACGGCGGAGGTCATTGCCGATTTCCGGGTAGAGCCTGTGGGAGTCGAAGGTTGCGAGGATTGCGGGGATACCATTAAAAGCGCATGACATATATACTTCCCAAGCGAACATTGATCCGCCGTGGCCAGCTCTGAGGTTGGTGACAATTGCAGCGTGTAGGCCGTGTTTCTGATTTTTCATAGATATATTTGTTAGGGATTACAGAGGTTCTGGGCAACGTGATGGAAGATTCGAGCAACAACTGTCTGAATCATCCGTCGGGATACCCTGTTCATATCCTTCTCTCTTCCTCTACGTCACGGGCGCGAAAGCGTGCGAGACGGTTCGGAAGGGTGAATCTGGTACATTCATCCGAAAGGGGATGGACGGTTGATAGCTTGCTGTTCAACCAGCACTTTGTTTTTATGGCGGCTGAACTCAGCCCTTTGTGGAAATTCACAGCTCGGATGGATCGCTGCATAGATTATTAATATCTATGCCAAATGAAGTAATTCGCTGAAGTGGTTGGGGAGAGTATCCCCCCAATAGAAACTCCGAGTTAATTCAGATATGAGCAGCGATGTGGCGTGCCACAGCTCCTTTTTCCGAGGGTTCGACATTATTCAAAAATACCGTAAGGGCGGCTGCGTCCAGCTTGTAAGAGATGCAAATGTCGAGGTTTGTGACCAGACGATCAAAGCTTCCGCCATGGACTGCTACCCATTCCATGGGAAATTCGCGAATTGATCCAGCTACCTCTGCCTGAAAATCTTCCAAGTGGAAATATGTTCGATCATTTAGAAAATAGGTATAGGATAGTGCTAGGATGATAGCTTGTTGTTTTGGTCGGTATTCCGACCTGAGATGCAATGCGTTAAGGGGATCTTCCGCCGAACAAACGCTCAGTTCGGCATCCGAAAGCTCGCCACTGTTCTGTAACGCTACGGACGGATTTTTCCTCAGAAAATCCATGCGTAGTTGTTGTGGGATGTCGCGGATTGCGTAGCGGACAGCTCCGGCAGGACTGCTCTGGATCGCCTGGTCAAGTTGCATCTGTGAAAGCTGAGTCTTCCATCTTGCTAGTGCCACGTGTGGCGCGAGGGCAACGCAGCGTTGGAGTTCAGATCCGTTGGATAATTCACTCGTATGTTCGTAGTATTTTGATGGCTCGCACTGGCGCCAGCGGGCAAGCTGGGCATCCAGAATCGCACGCAACCATGATGGCTGATCCTGCGAAAATAAAATGGCGATGTCCTCTTCCTCCACAGCGAGAGATTGGGAGTTTTCGGCATTGGCACTCAGCATCCGATGTATTTCTTCGTAAGACAGTTTTCGGCTCGCTGATAAAAGCGGTATCAGACCCAAGTCCGGTCCGATCCGGAAGTTTCTCCAGACACTAATTGGATTTCCTGAGATACGCTCGGAAATCGCGATCAAATCGCCGGAGCGAGCCCTAATCAGGAAAGCACATGCCTGCTCCTGCCCGCGGGCGGCAACAACACCATCATCCTTCAACGAACGACATCCATCCTGACGATAGAAGCGGCAAATTCGCGGGATCGTTTTTGAATCGAGATTGCGCTGCGATTCGAAGACGAAGAGTGCGAATGCATCGCTGGTTGTTAGAATTGCGTGCTGACCCAAGGATTTATCGGGAGGAATCGGGAGAGATGTATTCATGTGAAAGTGTAAATGAGTGACCCGTTGTATTTTTGATCTCATGAAAGGTGTCAGACATTGGAACCGATATATTTAGCCAGCGCTTTTTGGCCGCGCGGAGGCATGTTCTTCAAAAGTCTTCGGAATTCAGAAGGCCTAAAGTTGATTCCCAGCAAGTGTTTCAGTTTTCTGAATATCTCCTCGAAGCCGTTCTTGCTCTCTGCCAACCACTCTTCGGGGTAAGTAGCCAAAGACCTAAACGTCTCTTTGTGAAATGGTTTTCGAGCTTCCCCGATGAGTGTGTGCCAAACCACTCCATACGAGCGAGCGAGGATGATGGAATGTTGCCGTGGTGGCACTTGACCACGAAGAAGGAATGCGGCCTTGGGGGATGCGTTCGAACATATTTTCAGTTCCGAATTCGTGAGCAGATGAAGGTGATTTTTTAACAGGTGATTTGCGTGTTCGCGCAGATGAATTTTGCGTCGCGTTCGCGGAACGCACTCAAAGGCGTAGCGCATGCCTGCCGAAGGATCTTTCCGGATACAGGTCGCGAGTTGTACCTTGGTGAGCAGACTTTTGTGATCTCGCAGAGCACGGAGCGGATCGTAGGATACGAGTAGCTGCAGATCCTGGAGGACACGGCAGTGAGGTGCGATATTCAGAAAGGTTTTCACAGCGTGTTCACGCTGGTATTCCAAGTAGTCACTCACAAGGCTCTCCATCCAAATAGGGTGTGAGCTGCGGAACAGCAGCTTGAGGTCGATTTCTCGAATCCCTGAATTCCTGTCTTTATCGATTTCGATTCGATCAAATAGCATGGCTGCACCTATTGCTTTGAGGCGATGAATATTCCCCACGAGAGGTTCGAAGGTTTCGGATATTTTATACTCGTGCAAAAACGCTATTTGGTTGTGTGGCGTTTGCTGACAGATCACGACTGCATCTCCGCGTAGAACTTTCACGATCAAAGCTCTTGGAGCATACCTGTTCTCGCCAATCACGATTCCTTCCGCGCGGGATACCGAAGTGTCATTGTGTTTCCGGATCCGCCAGATTTTCAGAAATCTTGTTGGGAATCTTTTATCATCGAGTTCGAAGGTGATGCGGGCGGAGTCTCGGCTAATTTTCCTAGTGTTGTGTTTCATATTGGTTGGTGTATTTTTATTGTGCGTTTTCTCTCACACATTCACTGGGGAAGGGGCTGTCGGAAGGATGGTGCGAAAGCACCGCCTTCCCACAGGACTGCGACGACATTTTAAAAACTCTAGTATCGTAAGAGTTCGGGTTTAATAACCCGGCAATGAACCAGCATTTAAAAAACTCTAGTATCGTAAGAGCATTTGACCGTTTGGGGAGACAATTGGCGGCGCTGCCGGTTCAACAGGTATGTTGCTGAGTTCCTTCGGCACCTGTTCGAGCACCAGCCACCTAGGAAGAGGCTTCGCTGCCCAAAGCTTTGGAAGAGATGCTTCGCTTCTGATTAAAAACCCAAGGCGGAATATCAGATCGGTTTTTGAGCACCAAGGGGGCAGTAAGAGACGCGCGATCCGGTCTCCCAAATATTAACGTTTAAGCGGTGTTAGGAATTCAGAATCACCGAGCGGATGTATTCCCAGATTATCTCGGACTCCTGCTTTGTTTTCCCAATTTTTTTCTGCTTTTCCGCAGAAGCGGAACCAGACGCTTCCATTACCGGCTGAACTATCGGATCGCCTGATTCAATGGCGATGGCCTCGGCAAATTGGAGCAATCCGCGGACCACCGCCGATTGGGAAACTCCGCGACTTTTATACACTGAGAGGATACGAGCGATTCTGTCAGCCTGCTCATGCCCTTCGACGCCCAGAGCAAAGGTCACCCGCTTGCTTGATGCGGGACGTTGATTTTTTTTAAAGTTGGAGCCGTGTGTGGAGGAATTTTCTTCGGAAGATTTCGGGTTCACTGTGGACTGTTTTGAAGGAAACTAGACGCAGCGTCAAATTCATGTTGCGAAAGTTATTGCCAGGAGGTAACTTTCCTGCGGGCCGAGGTAGATTCGCACGGCTTCAACACACAGAACCAAATCATGAAATTGTCCGAGAAAACCAATCGCCGCATACCCTCCTATAGGAACTATCAGCCCCTCGATCCATACGAATCATCAGACTGTGGCGTCTACGCAATCGAGCTGAACCAGTCCGTTCTTCTCGAGCCGTCGTTCGTAGCCCGCAATCCAAGATATGTGGCAGGTCGGGCATGCATTTATGTCGGAATGTCCAGCCTCGCTCCCGAGGTCAGGGCGGCTCAGCACCTGCAAGGCACAAAAAACGTATCTCGTCTCGCGCACACCTACGGGATCCGCTTGCGGATGGATCTGGTGCGGAATCTCAAACGCGTTCGAAGAACTTGGGCAATGCAATATGAAAAGCGTCTCGCTAAAGATCTAAGGTCACAAGGTTACGGCGTATGGCAGGCTTGACTGAGGACTGGTGGAGCAACCGGATATGACATAAGGAGAAACTCAGTTTTGCTAGTCCACAGCTCGTTACACGGTTCAGTCCAAATGCTCAGGAATTTTCAGGCAAGCCGGAGGGATCCCTCCGACCAAATGTGGCAATAGCCACTGTATAGCACCATGGCGAAGTAGCAGATCTCGGAATTAGGACTAGTGAAGTTAGAGCTGAGACGCGCGCGTTAGGGCAGAAACCTTTTTCTCACCCGTTTTTCCGGCCTGACCGATCCAGTAAGCTTTGCAAGCCCCACCCCGGCGCGGATCCCCACCATTCGCCTCGGGGAATCCTTCGCCGCCTGTAGCAGCCCGGGAGTTCGCGTTTTCTCCGCTTACGATAATGTGATTCGGTCTTCACTCCGTATTTTGCTTGCTCACCAAATTTCGGTGTAACCTCGGCCTCAATCGCTGGGGGTGCCGATAGCGTCCTCCTCTTCACTACGGATTTCTTTAAGAAGCGCAAATGCGTTCACCGACGAGAATGGTTGAAACCTTCTCTTTGTTCTTCCGTTTCTTTTCGGCAGAAGTGCAGAGGTTTGAGACGCCAATTTTGCTAAGGGCGAAGGCATTCTGCTTGGCTATAGACGGCGTGAAGAGCTTCTGCGAATTCTGGCAGGATAGTTGTCCAGTAATCCAACGCAGAGCTATAAAGAGGATCTTCCAACAAACCGTTTCTCGACATGTTGGAAAGCGAACTCAGAGGCGGCAGATTTTGTAGGCTTGCTGCTTGATGGTCGGTCAACTCCGGTGGAGTGATCACGGCGACAGGCCGTAGATGATTTAAGTCCATGTCCCATTTTTCAGCGAAACCGGAGCCAGCTGTCCCGTAGGAAACATGGATCCATCCATCAAGTGATTCGCTGGCGAGTATTTTGCCAAGATAGTCAGCGACCATGTACTTTGAAGCTGGATCGGCAGTTGTTGGTACGATTCCAACAAAGCGAAAGCAATCTCGGTAAATACCGCAGTCATCCAAAATCAGCGCGTTTATTTCCTCGTGATCGATACCGGACGGGAGATCTACTAAATAACTTGGAATTGACAAGCCGTCCCTGGGTTCGAAAAGGTGTGATGGAAGAATGTTGCAAAAGCGTTTAAGTTCCTTTTCCTCCTCCTTTTCGCGATGCTTTCGCTGCTGATCCCAGCTCATTTCCCAAAAGTCTGCTTCTTCCGCGCGAGGGGGCTGATTGAGCATCTCCAAAATCGGAGTCCGACCGATCAGGGCGCTAAGGGTGTGATCCCGTTCGTCAGTCCTAACTACGGGCTCTGGAAAACCGGCTTCGATCAGTGCATTCCAGATCAAACCTGCGGTGTAGCTGCGACGGGTGCCGCCTTTGGGATTTATCATCACAAACACGACCGGTTTCTCTGAAATGTTTCGTACAAATCTTGTACCCCTCAAGGGGCGTTGGGTCTCGGGAACGAATTTTGGTTGAGCTGCAATTTCTGCAAGACGCCCAGGCGAATGATTTTCCGATCGTCTTGACTTATATGTCCGAACCAGTCCCTCGGATTTTCGCGCGGAAAGCAGCCAGTCTCGAACGGTGAAAAGACCGGGTTGCTTAATACCGTATCGGGTGCAAATAATTCCGGCCTCCTGATGAGCTGTTTTCCTGTCGGTTTCCGCTTGGGCCCAAATGCGTATAGCTGGAGCCCAGTCGGACTTGCGCACTGAGGTTGTCGCTCTTCGCGAAGGAGGGCTTAGCCTGAAGTGGGCAAGTATTCTCGAAAGACAGCAAAGTTCCATCGGTTGGGGACTTCTTTATGCCGCATAGGCTTCAGAATGGCAAGCTCATAACTACAATGGACTACAATGAATGGCGGAACTATAGTCGTCAGCCTCAAGATGATTCCGCCCCGACAGGATCCTTCGGACAGCGATAGAACTTCTGTCATGAGAAAGGTGTGGACAGTAGTTCGCACCTTGAATCCAATGTTCCCTTGGCCTCCGGAGGAACAGAAGTAACTCTGCGGTAGCAAGTTACGATCCCGACGTGTGGAAAAACTTAGCGATAGCAGGCGTAGCAAGTTTTTCCACACGGCGGGTCTGGCCAATTAAAAGGTTGTTTTGTAAACAACCGGACTTATTTTGGATATCCAAATTAATAATTATTATGGCCAGTGGAAAGGAAGGTAAACGTAGCAGGGCGTCGTCTCGACACGGACGAGAAGGCTGGATAACTTGGATGCGGGATAACGCGATGGCGTCCGCCAAGTCAAAAATGGTCAGAGAATGGATTCCGATCATGGTTGAGCAGCTGGACTTCGACGACACCAGCATGGAAGAACTGGTGCTTTCGGCACCCGATGGATTTAAATCAAATGTTTCGGAGCTTCGATCTGATCCGGGGAGTTCTTGGGGATATCTCGTTGTCCCTCGGATCTCAGGCATTCCGTCACCACTTTCAAAGTCCGTCGGAAAACACCAACAGAATCGCGTAAAGATTGATCCGAAGGATCGGAAACTGAGGCCTGGTGATCCAGATCTAGATAGAGGAGCTTCAGCATTAATTTGTCTGGAAGTTGATCATTCGGGTACTCCCATAGAAGACCTCGACGAAAAACATGACCCCTACAGTCGTCTTTTGGATGACTGCGGCAAGCTTTTGGCAACATACGATTATGTGCGGGTAAAAAATGGTTATCCCGCCACCGATGTCCGAAATCCAAAGGGCAAGGGCGCGTCGGACAATCTGCGACGGAAGACAATCGATGTGTCCCCAGGGATCAGCCGAGCGTTCCAGTTTATGATTGAAGACGGACGGGTGGAGGAAGCAAGGGCGCTCCTTGATAAATTGCAACCAATCCTAGCTAAAGAAATTGAGGAAACTTTTCCTTTGGGGAAAATTGTTGCCTGTGCCTGGCATTGTAATTCTGGTATGCCTGAGAAGCTAGGAATACTACATCTTGATGTTTGGCTCCACTCGACCGAATTGAGAACGGAAATTATAGGGAGTAAGAAAAAATCCAAACTTCTGCGGATTTGGAATGCAGGCGGTCTTGACCACGGAGGGCCTGGACCAGGTATCTGTGCATGGGATAGGCACATGCGAGCCCTAGGAAATGAGATGGAAGTGCTGGCTCCAGGGCGGTGCTTTGAAGTTCGATTTTCGATGGAACAGAAGGAAAATAGAGCAATCAGTCGAAAACGGCCCGGGACGGCGAATCGCGATGTTAGGCTACATCGCCGTTTTGACGATTTGGTCGGGGACGCTTTGCCAGATGATTATCTTGCTCGTGGTATGTCTGCATATCGTGAACACCTCCTCAATGTCTATGCCGGCGGAGAACCAAAATTCGATGCGATGATCGCGGATCCGAAGGCGCATGATCGTAAGCGTGCAAGATTGGTTAGAGCAATGCTGGTTATCAGATCCCTCAGAAGCTTTCTGTCCAAAGGCGAAAATCGACTCAGTTCGGCTAGGGAGAAACAAGTTAAGTCCAGCGCGGATGCACGTCGTGAAATTGGCAGGAAATTGGTGGAGACGAAGAAACAGATGCGGAGCAAGGGTAGAAAAATTGGAAAGCGGTTGGCGCAGATCAAGAGCATGCAACGTGAGCTCGATGCAAAAGACCAAGAATTGTTTCAAAATACCGAGATTTTAGATTTAAATGAGCAGAACCTCACTGGTCAGTTGAATGATTTGAAAGCTGATCGTGCTGCCCTCACCCAGCTCGAGCATAAACTTCGCCAAGAAGCTTTGTTTGAGGGATTGTTACAGGCACGTCAGCTTTTCTTTGGAAAGAATGCGAAGACACCAAATGCTACTTCCGTTAAAGAATTAGCAGCGGAGTTCAAAGGCGAACTTTTTGAGGCAGCAGACCGTAAAGCAATCAAGATCCTCAGGATCGCTCATCACCAGATCGCGCCTAGAAAAGCAGATCGACCTATGGCAACGACGTTGGATGAAGTCGTCGAACAGATTGAGACAGATATCAAGGTAGTGCGTGACAGTGCTGTGCTCGCGGCGTGGAAGAAGGTCTTCGGAATTTTGGCTCCAAGTGAGGAAGTTGGTGAGAGGACGCCGAAAGAGATCGAGGGTGCGATTCGCAGTTCCCTCGTGGAGAAAGTTGGCCAAGGGTTGAAAGCCATCATGGCAGTACTAGGTAAACCGGGCGACGAGGAGAATATCACATTGGAAAATTTGGAAGAGCAGGCATCTGATGCAGCCAATGATTTCAGAAGAACTGTGGAACGTGATATTGTAGAGAGTGTTTGGGAGAGGATGGAATTAAAGGATGATTGGGAGAACGATGTTAAAAACATTACTACCTCGCAAATCAAAGAATTGATCGAGGAGAGATCTTACGCTTTGAGAGATGGAGCCCATGCTGCCTCCGATTACGCACGCCGGGGGATGCTCAATGCGATCCTAGGGCCCGCAGGAATTACTTTGAAAAAGGATCCGCTTTTGAATCCCGTAGAGATGGCGAAATCTAAAGTCCGGGAACTGAAGAGCATCAGGGATCTGACCGAACAGTTGGTTTGGCATTCCGAAGATTTAAAAGCAGTCAACTCAGACTCCGACACAGGAGTACTCATTTTAAGGCTGCGGAATCTTATGCCGGAACCTGAGGAGGAAACGATTCAGGTGAACAAAATTCGAATTGTGAAAGACCAAGAGAATGAAAAAAAGGAGCCTGATGTTTAGAGAGCCTGCTAGAACTTATGGAATAGATGATCGTTCCAGGCTGCCCTTGGGGCTTATAACCAACCGGTTATTAATACCTAATTTTCTTCCCGCGCGATTCTTCAGGCTTTCATGAGGTAAGCTAGATTTCTGAACCGGAATCCTACAGTCTCCATTAATGAACACCACCAAACAAAGAAAGCAATACACCTTCCGAGTTCAAGGCTTAGGCCATCGAACTCGTGGCAGCTGGCAGACCGGTCGCCGAACTGGCTGAGGAACTTCGTATCAGCGCAGTCCTGCTCTACTCTTGGAGAAGCACATCGCAGGGCGCGCGGATCGGGAGCAAAATTCTGCGAGCCGTAGGCGAGGAGGCCGCAGCGGACGATAAGATACGCGCGCCCTGCGACACGAAATCGCCCTCCTCCGCCACGAGAACGACGTTCTAAAAAAGCCGCCGTAATTCTACGTACCAAACCCCAGCCTAAATTCGCAAAATGATTGATGCCATCCACCACGCCACCGGCCACGGTATCCTTCCGATCTGCGCTGTCCTCAAAGTGTCGCGCAGCAGCTACCACCACGCCGCCCAACCCACGCCTGCGATGCGTGCCGGCAGCGAATTGGGATAACTGATCGAAAAGGTGTCCAAGCGCCACCGACGTCGTTACGGCTATCGTCGAACCCACAGCGAGCTGACCGATGCAGGCGTCCCGTGCGCTCCGGCAAGAATCCGGCGAATTATTACGAAACGGGGGCTGCGCGCCATCCAGCCTAAATCCTTCATCCCCAGAACAAGCGACGGGCTGGCTGACAAACCATCGCCCAATCGGCTCTTGGGCAAGCCCCTGCCTGACGCATCCCACCGTGTCTGGGCGGGCGATATTACCCATATCCCCACCGCACAGGGATGGCGGTATCAGGCGGTTATCATCGACCTCTGTTCGCGTCGCGTGGTGGGTTAGGAACTCAGCGACCACATGCGCTCCGGCTGGTCACCTCCGCGCTGGAAAAGGCACTGCACACACGACGCCACGAGCAAAGGCTCGTCTTCCACAGCGACCGTAGCAGTTAGTATGGGAGCCGGATCCACCGGGACATGCTTGCCGCTGCCGGAATGTTCCAAAGCATATTTGAAATTAAAAAAATCTTATGAAATAAATAAATTTGATTCAGAAATTAATTGTACCTCATCACGGCTAAATTAAGCGACACCAAATGGTGCCAGCTGCAAGCTACCGCTTGAACAAATATTACTCGATTTCCGTTCCGGATTGAAAACTTTTTTCATAAAAAGTAAAAATAACGCTTGGTAGCCAATTTTGGAACACAGACGGAGTTTAAGCTTCCGTGCTTAGATCTTAAGTATGGATTTGGAACGTTCCGTAGAAACAACATCAGAAAAAGCAGTCTCGGAGAGTAACCAAGCAACGGAGCAGCTGCAATTCGAGATCCGGTAGTCTGCTACTGATTGCCCATGCACGAGATACATGAATCCCCCCAAGCGGAAAATAGCTTGAGTCCAGAAGCTCCCAAATTTAAATCAGACGCCGAAGGAGGCTCTCCCGATATCCACAGCGAGCCGCTGACACCCGTAGAAGAACATATTAAAAAAATAGCCGATTCGGATCACCCAAGAATTGAAAAATTCAAGGCTTTTGACGGAATCGTTCAAGGTGGAGAACTAGTTTTTGTCCAGATGGGGTTAGCCTTGGAAGAAATCAATCGTCACGAACTTTGGAAAGAAGCCAATCACAAGAACTGGGACGCGTACTGCACAGGTTTGTGCGGGATTTCCAAAAGTCACGCTAATCGTCTGATAGTTTCTGCTAGAATAGCGGTCTTCTTATCTAAGCAAACCCCAGCTGGTTTCGAACGGAAAAACATGGAGCCCCGGTCGGAATCTCAGGTGAGGCCATTGTCTCGGTTGAAAAAGCGAGGACAATGGTTGGATGCATGGTGTCAGGCGGTAGACATTGCGAGCGGACAGCCAACGCAGGAAGACGTTGCGTCGGTTGTAAGAGAAATGCTTGGGACACCATCGCCAACACTCTCCAAAAAGCCGGATACTAGGGAAATCGTAAGGGGGTTGATTGATCGACTTCGTATTCTAATCGATGAAGACCGTCCTAAAGATGAACTCAAAGCGCTTCTTGTCGAAATCGAGGAAGCGGTGAAATCCAAATCCAAATCTAAATCCAAAGGCGAAGTCTGAAGAAGTAGGATATTCGAGTTGGAAGGTGCTGTGTTCCAAAGACAACGACCCACAATTCTTTTTCGTATTTGAACTGCCATCGGGTGATGAATCAAATCTCCTTAGAACTTCTGAAGATTTCCATCAGACTGGAAGAGATGGGGCTCAAAGAGGACGCTTTGAAACTTGCTTCGCTCGCTGATATGGTCGCTAAAGAAGACCGTTTGCTAAGCGTTATCCAGGCAGCCGCTTGGATTGGTTGTGGCCGTCGCACACTTGACCAGATGGTCTCCGAGCGAAAGATTCCGGCTCACCTCATAGGCGGGCGATATCGCTTTGATAAGGCGGAGGTTTTGAAAGAGACAAAGCTTGGAAGCTGATGTTCCGGCAAAAAAGAGACAAGTCCTGAAGGGAGATTTCTTTCCGAAAAATCTCCAGAAGAACTACCGTCTTTCAGACGAAATCTGGTGGTCGCCTCACTCGAACTCAGCGTGACTCCCGGCCTCGGACTCAGGCAAGCATTCGCCGATGCCGTCGGTCAGAAATCTGTTGTTTGGAGAATGAACCGGCAGGCGGAAACCGCCGCAACCGAGATCCTCGCTCTCTTCGAGCACCT
Source organism: uncultured Verrucomicrobiae bacterium (assembly GCA_963793435.1). Classification (GTDB taxonomy): domain Bacteria; phylum Verrucomicrobiota; class Verrucomicrobiia; order Verrucomicrobiales; family Akkermansiaceae; genus Luteolibacter. Next base: position 750,817 of record CAWCAA010000002.1, read on the forward strand.
GTTCGCTGATGGGGGAGGGACGTAGCTTGGCGACGAAGACGAAGCGATTCTCCATGACAGAGTCCTTGAAAGGACGGGAGGATGTCATCGCCTTCCTGGAAGCAGGCAGGCCGTCGCCAAGGAATTAAAGCCCGGCTAACCAGCCCAAGCCCACAAATTCAAAGAAGCAAGCCGAAGAGCGAATCGCTGTGACCGTCCGACCTCCGAAAGCAATCGCCCACGCCCTCATCGACGCTTCAGCCGAGCGCCGGAAAAATCGGGACGAGGCATGGAGCCAACAAGACATCGTCTCGGAAGCTTTGTTTGCTTGGTTGAATTCGGATTGAAACGGGGTCAAGTTCGATAACAGATTCGAGGAATGGACGCCAGATAGCCCTTCTTTCCCTCAAGTTCTCTGAGCGCTGGGAAATTTTGGCTGTTTGTTTGTGAGACCAGTCGCGACTGGAACGGGAGCTATTTTTTCAGGCATCTAAGTGCCAGATCCCCTTAGAAGTTTATGCACCAACTGAGAACTCAGACCTAGAACCAGCAACACAAGAGCGAATGCGAATGTTGATGCCGTGAAATACCACGGTGCTGACTCAAGGTAATTTAGAGAATCGTAAATAATACCTCCCAATTGAGGTCGTGATGACTGCCCGGCACCGATGAAATCAAGTGCTCCAAAGAGCCCTAGAAAACTTGTCGCCATCGCTAGGCCAAATGGTATCACACGATCCACAACATTGGGCAAAATGTGCCTCAGAAAGAGCTTTATCGGGCTAAGTCCAAGACACAACGCCGCCTCGTAGTAGGCCATCGACTTCGTTTGCAATATTTCTTTGCGGATCATGACTGCTACCGGTGGCCAGCTGGCTAAAGCGGCCACGCATCCCAGCCCCAGGTGACTGAGACGAGATGCAACTGCTAGAACACACGCGGCAAAAACAAATGGCCCGATACTGTCTAGAATGCTCCCTAACATTGCCTGGAGGCGATCAAACCAGCCGTTGCGTCGCTCCGCTGACAAGATTCCCACGAAAACACCTATGGTTACGGCCAGAAAAGCTGTATTGACTGCCATCCACGCTCCACGGATTGAGGCATCCCCCAATAGACTCATCAGATCGACACCGTTTGGTGAGACTCCTATCCTGCTTTCTACACCAGGAGGTTCCAGTGCCCTGTTTGGAAACGAATCCAGATTCAAGGCACCCTTGAGCAGGAGCGTCACAGTGGCCACCAAAATGACGAAAACGCAGACGCGAATGTAGGGTTTCAATTCCACTTTCCGTTTCTTTCAATGGTTGCAACTGAAATAGTGATTACGCCGATCATTAAAACCCAAGCTTCGATCACGGGAAGATCACGCGTTCTAAGTGCTTCGACAAACATTCGCCCCACTCCATCTATGCCAAAGATGAGTTCACCGAAAAGGGAGCCTACGATTGCTGCTAGAATGGATCGATAGATGACCGCGCGACAATCTACATGGAGATTCACAAGGATTCTCCAGCGAATTTGCCACCATGAGAGGCCTTTCGCTATATAGACCATTACGAAGGTCTGACGTGAAAGACTTTGAGCCGTATTTGCAGCGGAGAGAAAAACCAGAGCTGCCGGATAAATACTTGCGCCGAGCACCGCTCCGGCAAGTTCAAAGCTACGCCGAAATTCCGGCTTCACATGCTCCGCGATGGAAATTTTCCAGATCGCGTAAATGATTACGACAGTTAGAAATTGAGGAGCCAAACAGAGGAATGCGGTCACGCGTCCGCAGCGCTTGATCAATTTTGGAGGGCGGCTTGAACAATAGCCTAGGGAAAGCAAAAGCGGTATCGTTACAACCCCGACACAACTGATGAGCCATAGCGGCAGACTTGTTAGGGTGCGACTCGCGAAGACTGGCGCAACCTCCCAACCTCCATTCAAACTCTTCCCAAAATCTCCTTTAGCGAGTCTGGTTAGACGCTCTACGTAACGCTCGTTCCATGGGCCGCTTAGTCCCAGGCTTTCACGCCTTGCATTTAGCAGATCAACATCGACCGCCTGCCATCCCATTTGCCGGGCTGCAGCGTCTGGCCCAAGGTCAAATAGGAAAAAGGAGGCCGAATGAAGGAGTAAAAAGTAGATGACTAATCGCCCGCCAATTCGAAAGGCCGAAGAAACTCCAGCTGATGTATTTTCATTCTTGAGCAAATCGGACTTCGTAAAAGTTTGCGATGCCATTCCAATCGAATAAATCCCCCTTTAGTTTACTCGGGACCAAGTAGACTGTCTGGCGGCTGGCTAAGGGGATCCATGCCGTTTGCTCGGAGGAAATTTTTCGGATTAACCTTTCGTATTCATTTTTCCGCTCGCCGTCATCCTCAATTCCCCTGATCCTTGATACTTCAGAAGCGACGTAAGGTATGGCTTCACCCAACACCGCAAAACCTGCGGCATCAAAAAACGAAGTCCAAGGGACTGCTTCATGCGCGGGTTGAACCTGGATCCAGAACAACGTCGCGTCTGGCTCTCCTTCGATTGCCTTGCCGACCAATTCGGCCGGATCTAGAAAATTTGCAGCGAACTGGACTCCGGACTCCGACGCGTGGCCTTGGATTAATGCTGCCAGCCTCCTGGCATCCGGTTCGTTCGACGCCAATAGGTTTGCCTTGATCGACGTGTCGGGTTTCTCCCAAACGCTTTCACGAGTATCTGACCAAGGAATACGAGGCGATACTCCAGCCACTGGTTCCGCATAAGGCCCATACAACCTTTCGAGAGATTCAGCACCGCCCGCGCGGCGGTGGAGTTCGGTTACAAAGGCGCGTCTTCCCTCGGTGCCCATAGTTGCAAACGGGCCTTTCCGTGTGTTTAAAAGAACAAAAACGATTTCGTTTGTTGGAGCCGAATTCAGAAATTTGCCAGGAAACTTCTTCTTAGGCGATGCCGACTTCCCCTCGGACTCAAAATCTGTGGCTTCTAGGATCATAGGTCCGGAAAGCCTCACAAGATCGACCTCTCCGCGTTCTGCCAGTTCAAGTTGCCTTTGAGGATTTTCAACGATTTTAACCTCAACTCTTGTGATGTTGGATGGAATTGGAAATCCAAGATTACGTTCAAAGGTGAATGATTTACCCGGCTCCATCGAGACCGGCTTGAATGGCCCAGCGCCCTCGGCATTTGTGTCGAAGGGTTGCCCTTTTCCCTCCGCCGATCCCTTTTTGATGATTGAATTGAGAGGTGTAGCGATGAATTGCAGGAAATCCGGGTCGGGCTGCGAAAACCTAATCTCCAGCTTTCGGTCGCTCAGTTCCACTAATCCTGCTACTTCCGCAGCGGAATCATTTCCTGCCGATTCAATACCTTCGATGCGGCTCACACTCCAAGAAAACGGATGTTTTGACAGGTAGAATCGTGTGAGTGAGTAGCTCACATCGGCACTGGTTACCGGGCTGCCCCCCCAAAACGTGGCGCCTTCACGGATCACAATTTCGCATTTTCGTCCGTCGGAACTCATCGTAGCTGATTCGGCAAGAATTGGCTTTATATTGCCATCTTTACCGCGAATGACGAGTGGTGCGTGGAGTATGGTGAGAAATGCACCCGATCCGGTATCCATCGCCTTGATTGGATCCAAGGTCGCAGGCCCTTGACCTAGTGCGATCACCAATTCATGTGGGTTGCTGGTAGGTTTGGATCCCCCTTTGTTTGAGAACCACCAAAGGATCGCTCCAAGCGCGAAAACACCGGCTATCAGAAAAATACTTCGGTTTCTCATTATAGTGCCGAAGCTAGTGGGATGTTAACTTTACGCTCGTAAGCCATTTTTTCCAGGGCTTGCGAAAGTTTGCCCGGTGCGTAATTACCGTAGGAGGATCCATCGAAATCACCCCGTCGGAATTCTTTTCGAGACAAGATTCCACCTGAGTATTTGAGCCGCGTGAAGTATCCGGGAGACGGGTTCATGGTAACCAGTGTCACAGCCGTATCTTTGACTTGGTGCTCAACGCGCCAGAAATCCAGCGGATCAGTGAGAAATTCCCCTCCTCCGATCAATCCAACAAGATCTTCGAAATCAACATTCACCAGGATCGGTTTAGGCGAGTTACCAAAATGGCTAATCAGTCGAGTCAAAAGCTCTCGAAGCTGGGAGAGTGGAATGATGGACTTCATAGCATTGCCTTCTCTTAGGAACATTGGCGACAATGCCCATTGATCAATGGCAGGTTCACTCAGAATCCTCTCTCCTATTTTAACCAGTCCGACGAGATTGGCCGGATGCATCACGGTATTCACACCCAGAAGCTTTGTGCCTCCATATTCCCGGCTACTGACGGCCTCACGGAATGATCGGGTTACCTGACCCTCGTTGCGAAGCCCCGTTTCCGGCGTATCGATACTTACTGCCATCCAGTCCAGTGGATTCTCGCGGAGGATACTCTGGACATTCGAAAGGCGGTGACCCGCTGTAATCATACCGATGTTCAGAGGACGAGTGTCCACTGAAGCTCCGTTGAGAATCTCCAGGGTTCTGTCAAGGCGCTCAGGAGTTTCTGTAGGCTCCTTCCCAACCAAGGCGACATTCTCGATGGTTTCTCCATTCGCCGCCATTTCACGGCAGAACTCGTAATAGCTGGTGGAATTAAGTTCCTCGCGACGTCCGCTCCCGAGTTGGTTTAAAATACACGAACAACCACACTTATTAGTGTAGCCACAACGGTCGTTGATTTCGATATTAACCATCACCTTCCTTCCGGCGTGACAGATTCTTTTTGCGCCTTCCAAAAGGAAGGCTGTTTCAGCTCCTAGTGCCATATTATGATTTAAGTAAGCGATTGAATTCAAATTTATCGAAATGGTGTGATTTGGCGCCAGGCTCTGTCACGGGGTCACGGTAGTTAAAAATTTCATCGTCATCGGGTCCTCGTTCAATCCCATAGCGCTCCAGTAAAAGTCGAACTAGCTCTTTGCTCGCCGGAATACTTTGAGTCGAGAAGTTCAACGCTGGTGGTTCATTGATATTCCGATCCCTGAAAGCATCTGAAACCTGAGTCTGCAAGGTAGGATCTTGGATGAAGAGCAGCGACAAAAGGGGGGAATCCCCTGGAGTTGCGAACACCCAAAGATCTCCGATATGCTCTTTCACTTTGCTTTCGACCCCGATACGAATTTCCAATGTTCGCTTGGTTTCAGCCCACAAAGCCTTATTAGCCTGAGTAACAATTCTGTTCCCAAATGCTAATGCCTCTTCCTTGAGAGTGATGGTTTTGTTGTTAGTATCCTTCCCTTCTTTCCAGCCGGGTGTCGGCATAATATAAATTTTCACGTTGGTTTTAACGTTCGTATTCCGTCCCAGAATTTTCTTTCCGATAAATCCCACGATTTTATCTTCGCGCAAAATGCCCTGAAGAGATTTGGTATCTTGTCCCAGGAAAATCCTGACAGACAACCCAGAGGTCGTTGTGAGTAAGTTACTGATTGCGTGTTGTCCCCAAGTTTGGCTCATATAATTGGAGGCCATTTTCAAAATTGAAAGTGAATCTTTCCCAAAGTTGGCGTCTTCTGAAATCAGATGAAAATCGTAAGCTAGTTTTCTCGGATCATTGGGGTTATCCTTCGGATAAATTTTCCCCAAAAGCCCAGCTCGTAAGCTCTGAAGTTTCTCGCGAGCATGTTCTACGTTCCAGGTTGCTTTGCTCCATCCGCTGGACTCATTAAGGATCGCCTTAATCTCTTTGAGCTGCGGGTCAGCACTTGGATCCTCGGGATTCCAGATCAGCGCAGCCAGCATCCATGCGTTCTCTTCAGTGCATCTTTTGGGCGATTTTTCCGAAGCCCACCCCGAAGGCGCTGTCCTGTGCACTCCCAAAACTTCCGCAAGCTGACCCATCGACGCTAAATCCCCTTCGTCTTGGGAAACGAGTTTCTTCACAGCCGCACCGATGTGCGGGGAAGGCGTCGGAATGTTTTTCTCTGCTTTCATTACTGATCACTCTCGGGAGACATCATACATCGAAAATGCAGCAGAGCAAGTCCGTCAATGCTGGATCGAGGCATTTGCTGACAATAGCTGAATTTCCAAGATTTTTTCATCTATCAGACAAACTATAATCTCTTTCATATTCTGTCAGCAACACGTTTCGACACCGCTACAATTCCCACGACACTTTCTCATTTTTGTCTCTTTTGAATCTGGACAGTTGATTTGGACAAGGTCAGTCTCATCCCGAAATGCAAGCCCCCCTTCATTTTTCCGCTGACCCCGGCTACGGCGACATCCCGACGTCAGAACCCGATGACCCTCCGAAATGCCACCGCGCAGGCACGTTCGATTGGCACTCACGCTTGATCGAAGTACCTGCGCCAATTCTGGCCCAATTACCGCCAAAGGACTTGGGCTCCATCCTGGATTCCCCTCCCAACCCGCAAGACTCATTCCGCTGAACCACCACGCGTCCCAAGAAACGAATTCACTCTCCCCAACAAAAATACGAAAATGAATACAACCAATAGACTACAAACAACAAACGACCACTCCCTCCTTCGCGCCTCCGGCGTGACTGAGGCCGCAATTGCTCAAGGAACCTTGAGCACCAACACAAATGCAGAACAGACCGTAAAGCTTCTTGAGCAACAGCGCCGTGGCTGGATCAGCCGTCTTTTTACGGATAAGGCGCTAATGAAAGAGCTGCAGGAGCAGAAGATACGAACAGTCAGGGACTACACGGAATACCAACGGAATCTCTTCCGTCTGGCAACCGACACGAAACTTGAAATGGCTCACTCTCTCTGTTTGGCAATGACCAGGGAGCTCAAGGTGGGCAATCAAGAGCGCTTCACCACAATGGTTCTGGAAAAAGCCGAGAGTCTTCGCCGGACAGTCTTGGCAAAACAGGACGGTTTCCTCGAAGACATGGATGGAGCTTACACCCGTTTGGAGCAGTATGCACACCGTCCTCAGCTCACGGAGCGCGCCCTCTGCAGCCTTGCCCGGCAAGAGGAGCAGTTCTTCTCCTGGATCGATGGCTTATTAGAGGACTTCCTGTCGATCTCCAAGCAGCGCCTGGACGAATATCGCAAGGCGGAAACCGAGACGAAGCGTCCGGTTCTCGGCCAAGGAGATCCAGGAATGTGGAGTGCTTGATGCCGACAATTATCCGGCAGGACAGGAATAAGTTCCTGCCCTGCCGGTATCTCCTCCCCGTCGAGGATCAGTTTCTGAAATTAAAAAAATCCCAACCCCAAGACCCCATAACAACCATGAACCCGTTCTCAATTTTCAGTCGCCTCGGAGGTGATCCTCAAGGTTCACTGCGTGATTGCTCCGAAAAAGCGCGCATCGATAGCGCCAGCCAAGGTGCAACATTACTGTTACCCATGATCATCTGGGGAGCAGGTGGATTCGCAACAGCTCACATGATGAATGCCGGCTTAATTGCCTGCTTCGTCACTTCGATGAGCCTTGCCATCATCATCCTTATTCTTGACCGCGGAATGATGAGTTATGTTTCCAAGGCCAAACGGTCATCCCTCGGAATAATCGCCCGTTTTATCTTGGCAATTGCTGGTAGTATCGTTTTTGCGCATCCAGCGGTGTTCATTGTTGCCAAAGGCGTGATTGAGCGCGAACTCACTGCGGATGTCGAAAATGCTGTGGAAGCTCGCAAATCCGAGATCGAGCCGCAGCTTGCGGAGGCTCGTAAAAGACTCGCTTCATCAGCTGCGATTCTACGAGATACAGCATCAGCCGCTAACATTGCATTCATTGAGAAAAATGAAGAGTTAAAGGAGGCGCGGAAAGCGGTGGAGCGGTGGACAAATGCTGCTGATGATGAGGCCAATGGCCTTCGTGGAAGCTCGGCCTTACAAGGAGAGGGAACGAAATTCAAGCGCGCCGAGAAATACAAGAATGAGGCAAAACTCACCGTCAAAAATCTGGAAAGTGAATTGGCCAACGCGCGAAAAGCATCCCATTCAGCGCAGCAAGCTCTCACCTCGGCAATCGTTTTGAAAGTGAATGATCCCGAAATCAGAAGGCTTGAGAATGACCTTAACCTCGCCCTAGGAAAAATCCGAGGCCATGATCAAGGTGATCCGTTCTCCCGGTTTGAAGCACTGCACGCGGTTATCGGTAGAAATTGGGCTGCTGGTAGCTACTCCCTCGGAGTTGGCTACATCATTGTGTGCATTGTTCTGTTAGGATTTGAGGTGATCCCAGTGTGCCTAAAACTTGGAGCAGGTGGTGGGGAACTCGCCCTGCTCCTGGAATTGCAACTGTTTAAGGCGGAACAAGATAACGCGAATTACAAAGAAGTGTATCCTACACTTTCCATGGCGATGACACGTCATCGTCTTCAGATCGATGTGTATCGCGAGCAATTGAAACTGGACAATGAACTTTCCATGGACCGGATCCGTGTTCCCTCTGAAAAGGTGCGCTCTATTCTAGTAGAACAAGCTCAGGTATTTAAGCTGGCGGATGATCTCCTTCGCCGTAGCGAGAAAAGCAAGAACGTCAGAAATGCGGAATTTAGCGAGACTCTGTCCAATCAGTTGATCGACGCATTTCAACGAGCTGTTGAAGCCGAGATGGGAAGCGGTAAGCCCAAACAAACCAACCATGATGACGACGCGTTAGCTGCATAAAACCGAACTTGATCCTCACAACACCATGAAACAAATACTCTTCATCTCATCAATTGCGGTGGCATTGATTTCAGGAATCATGCTGATTCAGTTCCAAAGTTCCGCACAGGTATTGAGAGCCCAATTGGGAACAAAAAACGCAACTGTTGTTGATCAAGTAGAAGATCACATCGTGGATAAAGTAGCGAAATTTACCGATGGATGGGTCGATTTCGGAGGTGCCCGGCGTGAACGAAACGAAACCATCGAAGCGGGATCCGATAATGCTCAGAAAGCTGCAAATCGCTGTGCCCTTGTTGCTGCAGGGGCACTATTCGTCGCCGTTTTGGCATCGCTGCTTCAACCAGCTATCCTAAGGAGAAGGCAGTTGGCTAGTGTGTCATTTGGATGTTGGCTGCTAGGTATCGTCTTGCCAGTCCTGACAATCACTGTAAGCACCGATGTGCAGCATCTAGGAAAATTGATTCTGCGAGAAGAAACAAAGAGCCTCATCTTGATGCTGAAGAAGTTCAGTTCGCAGGAGAATTGGTTGATGGTAACCCTGATAGGCGCATTTGGTATCGGCGTCCCTTTGGTGAAATCAATCTGCCAGTTTTTGCCGGAAGAATTTCTCAAAGCCCATCGTTTTGGCGGGTGGCTTGCCCGTTGGAGTCTGGTTGACATTATCGTGATCGGAATTGCCGTTGCCTTTTTCGGGGGGCAAGGAGATGCAGAAACCCAAGCAAGAATAGAATTGGGCTTTTGGTTTTTCGCGGCTTGTGGAATCACTAGCATATTGAGCGGATTCATCGACGAAAAGTCGGCGTGTGAGTCCCGTTTGGGTGCCGGGTAACAGTTGTCGATGCATAGAAATCCAGTTTCTAAGAGGGTTCCCGTCTCTGCGGCGATGTCTGGCTCGTTCAAGATCGAAATACCCCTTGCCGTTTTCACCAGAATGGTGCGAGGTGTTGCGCATGAAGAATCGTCGTCAGCCTGTCAGTCGGGACTCGGTCGAGGGCTCTCCATCAGTGTCCCGAAAGAGGACAAGGAAGCCCTTGAGCGGATCGCCGAAGGTAAGCGAGTGAGCCTTGCATGGGTGATCCGTGATGCGGTTTTGATGTATTTGATGGAAAAGATCCGGATGGATGAGCAATGACGAATAAGGGAAATTTTCAAATTCGAATTTACCAAGTAGATGAGCGATCAAGTCACAGTGTTGCCACAGCAAACCGAGGGAAAGGCTTACGCTCTCCTCTGTGCGGTAGAGGACTACATCGGTTCGGGTATCGGAAGGGTCGACTATGCGGAGCGAGACGCCACGGCGATCAGGGATTCCCTGCTGAATCTAGGCTACGAGGCCGACAATATCGATCTGATCGTGAATTCATCGGCATCCGTCGGGAGTATTCGCTATTTGGCAAAGCAGCTGGCCGGAACGGTGGAAGAGGGCGACTCGGTCTTTTTATTCTTCGCGGGCCACGGCTACACCTGGCAGGGCAAGAACTACCTCATGTGTCACGACACTCGACTCGATGACATTGAGGATACGGCCATCCCGCTTCAGAGCCTTTTCAACTTGTTCGCCAAATCTGGCTGCAAGCAAGTCATGTTCTTCCTCGACTGCTGCCACAGCGGGCTGCATCTGGGGGACGATTCTCGGGGCGTGCTTGAAGACTTCTCTGCTGATGAGCTGAGAGACTATTTTCGGGATGCTGATTTCTGCGTCGTTTTTTCTGCCTGCGACAAGGGCGAGAAGTCCTATCCGTCCCGTCAGTTCCAGCACGGCTATTGCGACCTATCACCTGCTTCGCTCGCTTGGGGGGGAGGAGGCAGGCCTCCTCGACGATGGAGGTCGCCTTCGCTCAACAAGCCTACAAGACTATTTGCGTGCCGAAGTCCCCAAACAACTTGCCCTGCAGAGCACCGATCGACGCCGCCAGAACCCGAAAATGTTTGGCGATGTGTCTGGCACGTTTGTTGTGGCCGACGTTAGCCCAGCGATCCAGCGCCGCATTGCGGAAAGGCAGGCGGAATCAGTCAGCTTGAAGGACGCATCGCTTCGCCGAGTCCAAAGCGGTCAGGTGCGTGATCTTAGCGGCTTTGACAAGGCACGGCGTCACAGAGCTCCAACCTACGTGAACAGCACATCTCGGAGTTGGGTTGCCGAACTTGCCACGGGGGATCTAGAGGCAGACGTGGAGAAGGTTTTCGAAAAGATCAAGAACGCCGCAGTGTACAAGCGGAAAGTTCTCATTTACGATCCTCCTGCAGAAGGAAGCGCCTCGATCAGGACGCCGGATTTTGCGTTTACGGTTACCTATTCGCAAAGCGAGGATAATCCTTCCGAATTTGAGGTCACCCAAGAACTTACGCGATTGAGCGATCCGGAGACTTTGGAGGCCGATTGGTTCAATGACGTATTTAGGCGCGTTTTCAATGAAGCGGTAGTCGAGTTCTCAGGCCCCTTGACATAGAGGAATTCATCGATCTTGCAGAAGAGTGCGAAGACCTCGATGTCGATTACGACAAGGATGCAACCTACTGCGAGATTACCCTGAATGGCTTCGAGGGTTCCATCACGATCACTGCGGATTCCATCGCCTATCGCTTCCGCAAGGCTGAGACGCCCAGAGAGATGGCTCTCCAGCTCGAATCCGCAAACAAATTGCTCCTCGGAAAGTCTGAGATGCAGAACGCATTGCCGTTCTAAGATTTTCCCAAGAATCCATGTCCACGATCGCCGGAAATCACAAAGTCTAAAAGAATGATTGACCCTCGACATTACGAGTTGCGCTGAAGAATTCAGAGATCCCTCAATATTGCCTTGAGAGAGCCAAGAAGAAAGTCCGTTTCCTTGACAGTCGTCGTGTTTGAAAGTGAAACGCGAAGTGCATCTCTTGCGAGTGTATAATCGATTCCCATACCCAATACAACGTGGGACGGACTGTCGCTACCATTTGAACAAGCAGAGCCAGTCGAAACAACTATTCCATCTTCGAGCAGTCGATGGACGAGCATTTCTCCTTCGAACCCTGGGAAAACCAGAAGAGATGTGTTTGCTAGGCGAGGCGCTAGGTATCCAAGGACTTTGACTTCAGGATAAATCTCCTTCAGTCCATTTTCCAACCGACCACGCATCGCGTGTGTCCAGTCAGCTCGACGCTGAATATCTTTTTGAGAACCGATGAGTTCAACCGCTTTTGCCATCCCCGCTGCAAGTGGTGGATTTTCTGTTCCTCCTCGAAGTCCATTCTGTTGATTGCCGCCTACTATAAAGGGAGATGCATTTTTCACGTCGCGGACGAATAACGCTCCAATTCCTTTGGGCCGCCAAACTTATGAGCTGACAGTGAAAGAATGTCGACTTCAGCAAGGTCAATCTCTAGGTCGACATGAATCTTCCCGACTGCCTGTGTGGCGTCGGTATGCACCAAGCAGGAAGGCGCAGTCTTTTTCACCAAGTGGGCAATTTCTTTCAGGGGTTGAATGACGCCAGATTCATTGTTTGCGAGCATAATCGAGACTAAATCAATATCAGGATTCAGCTTTTTCATCAGATCATCAACATCGACAACTCCGTCCGGGCTGACCTTGACGCTCTCGACCTTGATTCTATCGTCATGTTCGGTTCTGTGTTGCGCGGCTTGGAGAATAGCGGGGTGCTCAATTTCTGAGACGAGAATACGGCAGGTGGCTTTCGATTTTAGGGCCCTTTTGATTGCCAGATCCAACGCCCAATTGTTGGCCTCAGTGGCTCCTGATGTGAGCGTGTAGTTTGTATGCTCGCCGCCTAAAAGAGTTGCCAGCCGAATAGTTGCCAGCCTAACGGGGTGCTCCGAACCAAATTTCTCGCCTGCAAGTGAACTTGGATTGAAAAATTTGGTCGCCCAGTATGGAGCCATTGCATCGACGACCTCGGAACTCAAAGGAGTAGTTGCGTTAGCGTCCGCGTAGATGAGGCCTGACTTGTTGGGCGCATCTTGTTGCTCCTTTTTATATTTTTCAGAGAGGATTTTCACCAATGGACGGATCTCCTCGTCGGGGTCGATGAAGGGAACTTGAATGGAAATAAGCTGACCCCCGATTTTTGCAATCATGTGCCCTTTACCCAGAAGTTTCTCGGCTCCCGAATTTTTCTCCTGAGTCGCAATCTGCGCGGTGCCTGAATCGGAAACCTTGAGTGTCAGCCTATTGCCTAGCTGATCCCTCAATTGCATCGGAACTACGGTGTTGTCTGGGCGTTGTAAACCGAAGATGAGAAAGATGCCAGCTGCTCGAGCCTTTACTCCGATTTGACTGACACCGCGTGAAATCGCGTCTGAATACTCTTTATCAAGCATCCATGCTGCAAATTCGTCCTGAATGTAGAAAATAGTGGGCAGCTTCTTTCCGGTTTTTTTACGGTAGCTTTTGAGGTTAACGGTTCCAGAGTTCTTGAAGAGTCCATAGCGACGCTCCATCTCCTCTTGAAGCTCGGTGATGAGATCAATCGATTCTTCTTTTTCTGTTACTATTTTTCCGCAGCCGTTTTTCAGATGTGGTAGATCTACGAGTGCGCCGTAATCCACTCCGTCTTTGCCATCCACAAGGTAGATATGGGCATCGTCGGCGGAACGGGTCACTCCGATGTAGGTGATGATATTCTGGAGAAGCACAGATTTACCAGAGCCCGTTGTCCCTGAAACGAGAGTGTGAGGTTCGGTGAAAAGATCCATGAATTGAGGCTTGCCGTCCTCCTCTCTGACTCCGACGAAGATGTCCTCGGATTGACTGTCGTAGTCAGGGTCTTTCAAAATATCAGAGAATATCTCTTTTGATTTTAAAATTGCTCGAGGGTTCCTTTGGACTGCAATCGAGATTGTTCCGACACCTTGGGTAATTGCTAGAATTGGTATCGCGTAGGTAGTCAGAAGTTCTGACTCAGCAGCAGATATTTTTTTTAGTGTCAAACTGCTGTCACCCTTGAAGGTGATGAGGGCAGCATTTGGAGTGAGGATGGGTGGTCTGTGATCGGCTAGCTTACACGACATACCCTTACTGCGGAGAGCGTTTCTAGTTTCGGTGACGATCTCTTCGAGCCACGACAATTCATCTTTTGTTAAGGCCATTGTTCTGGTCGTTAGTTATTGAGGAAGTCCAAGATATCCGGATCGACTCCTAAGGGTGTTACGTCCGATTTTTTGTTTTCGGTTTCTTCTGCTTCGGTCTGAGTATTCGGAGTGTTTGATGCAGGCTCAGACGAGGTGTCAACCTCCTGCGCTGGAGTCGTACCAGTTTCATTTGTTCCCGAATCGCTTAGGCCATCGGTTTGGCTTATCGTTAGAACTGGAACTTCCTCTGTATGAGTTGAAGTTGCTAATAGAAGATCAAAGACAGGCACATGAATGGATTCAACCTCCCTGATCTTATTGAGCATCGTAAGATCTTTTGAAAGGAGACTTTTGACGATTATTACAAGATCTTCGTAGCAGTATACTTCTTGCCTATTGTAAGAGTTTTTTCCTTCGAGTTCGATACCGGGTAGGGAGGTCTTTCTGTTGACCTCGTCGTCTGAAAGAAAGACGTGGGAGTAGCCACGGATGCTGAATGAGCATTCCCTGCGGCGCACGATTCCTCTCCACAAATCGGATGCAAGTTTGTCTTGCCCGCCAGTGTTTATGAGACGGGAAAGAATCATATCGGAGATCCGGGATAACCACAGGCTCTGATCGAGAGGAGTGGTGACATCTGAAAGAGCCTCCGCAATCTGGGAGACTGTATCGACAAGCTGGGTTTTAGATTTTTTGATCTGCTCCTGCGGATTGGAACTCGCGATGAACTTGGCCTCGGTCACGATGATATCGAGATGCGGCTTGCCGTTAATGTATGTCGGAGAAAAAACAAGGAGGTCCGCAATCTGAGCCCCTTCGTTTTTACCCAGCCATTTACTGTAGTCATCTAGCGAGCACCAGGCATACGCGCGGTCAAATCCGATCTCAGATTCTACGAGGAACTTCGAGAGCACAACGCCGAGAAGCTCACTGGTATTGTTCGTTTGTCTCGCGGCTCGCATCACAAGCCCACCGGAGATTTCCAGCGCGCCCTTGATAAAGAGATCTTTTAGAAGTTCAACATCGTCGGGGGTCTCTGGAAGCATTCTCGATAGCCTGGCCTTTAAGGTGGAAAGCAGCAGAGTGTCTTTCGCCTTCGAAGAGACAACGAGGTTTCTACCTCTTGAAACACTCTGGATGTATCTGATAACCCTGATGCCGTTGGCTTCGAGAATCTTTCGATCAAGCATTTCGTCCTGCGTTACCACCCAGACGCCGAGCTTGTGGCAGTGGTCAAGAAAGGTGCTAACTTTGGACTTTTGATGGTCGAGGCTCCGAGATGGGGCCAGCGCTTTATTGTCTTTCCAGGCTCGAAGGTCGTTCTGGTTTCGAACAAAGGAAATAGCACTAAGGTAAAGCCATCCAGCGTTAGTCTGCGTAGGACAACAATGGAGTATTCGGGTAGTGATGTCTTGTTCAGTGTGGGGGAGCTGCCGCGTCCACCTGTGGCTCACCAGATTTTGTGGAGTCTCGGTTTGGTGCTCACGATCCACCTCGATCCATTCCTCCGGATCGGATTCGGCCGTCAGTAGATCTTTTGAGAATACGATATCGACCGGAGGCGTGTTACTCTTCTTTGGTTTGCTGATGACTGCCGCCGCCGTATTTGCACTAATCCGAATTTTTGAGAGGAATCCGTCGCTTTGGGATTGTTTGTGATTTCCTTCAGTAGAGGCGATGAGGCTCTTGTATACCTCTTGGAGTTTCTTGTTGTCGCTGTGTGATAGGAGGACTTCACAATTCATTTCGACCTTCTCCGCTTCATTTTTCTTTTCAAGAAGCTCCACCAGTCTCTGAGGGAGGGCAGGAGTATGGCAATCGTAGAGGAAAAGGGAGACGTTGTCTTTTTCGTGGGGTTGCAGGAAGAGATATTCTTCCAGCTCGTTCATCACAGTGTTGGCTGCTTCTTTGATACTTTTCTCGTCTGAGGAGCTGTTCTGGGAGTGATTGAATGGAATATGCAGAGAGTAACCTCCGGCTGATTCTATCGCCGTCATGCCGAATGCCTCGTCCTTTTTCCAATGCACTGCAATCTCTGGGTAAAGGCTCGCACTTGTAATCTCCATGATGTCGTGGAAATAAAGGGCGCCTGTTCGCTTGTCAGAAAAACGCTTGGAATCTCGTGTGATCAAATCTTTGAACGCCCGGATAATTTGAGATCGTTGTCCCCACAGAGCTTCAAGGCGAAGTGGGTGCCATGGGCAGATGATCTCCAGTGCTGGGCGCAGGTTGCTGGCGTTGATTGAAACGGAGCCGATTGCTAGTACCCAACGAGTGAGTGACTTTCGCAACTTGGGATTCTCGAGTGAACGAATTGTCTCTAGGAGGACAGTATAGGACTCAGTGAGCTCAGGCACTGTTTCGAGATCAAGCGCGTCTAATGCAAATGCTTCGAGAGTTTGACGATAAACGCCGTCGAATGCGCTGAACTTTTCCTCGAGTAGTGTTTTTGCATCCTCCTCGATATTCTGTCTCTGGAATTCTTCTTGGATGTTTTCGAAATATTGTTCTTCGACTGTGCGAACCTTGGCTCTGATCGGCACGAACGCGCCTTTTCCAAGAGCAGTTTCAGCGCCAGAGAATCCGTCGAGACTATCTAACGTGATCGTGACGGGTAACCCCTTCACTCCGGAGTTGTCGTAGCTGGTGGAGCAAATGACCGTTGTAGATGAGTTTGTCTTTTTTCTTTTTTTGAGGAGTGACTGGATCTCCTTGTGTTCGTGTTTCAAAACCGAATTCAGAGCGAATTTCCAAACTAGGGATGCATGTCCGTTGGTCACTGGCTCCTCCTTACCCTTTCGGGTCATCAGGAAGACTTGAAATTCGAATCCCTTTTTGTTGCGTGTGGAGTTCGCGTTGGGTTTTGCTGCATGGGGAGCCTTCTTGCTCTTTGAATTCCGCGCCTGATCGGTTTCCTCCTTCGCCCATTCTTCATAGCCTAGGAGCTGCGTCTTGTGGTCGCTCTGATTGCTGAATCGGATCAGCCCGTTGGTGTGTTTCTCCAGTTTCGAGTAGTGCCTCTCAAAATAGATACACGTTTCTGCAGGTATTCCGTTGAAGTCGTTTCGTTTACTTTGGCGCAGTGCTCTTACTTCTAGGAAAACATCGCCTTCCTTCAAGTCGCTTGAATGTATTCGTTTGAGGCACCGAAACAGACCCTCTATAAAATTGGAGCATTCGAATTTTTTTCCGAAGATCAGGTTCTCCCATTCCTTTAACAATTTCGGTGAAAAGTCACGAATAGCATCCTGATGATCCTGGAAGAGTTTCCTCTGTTCAGGGGTCGGTTTCCCTTCCTCTCGTTTTTTACTCTTCAGAGCGTCGAGAATTTTCAGGTCATCCTTATCGATCTCGTTTCCTTTCTCTTCCTTGGAATCTCTGATGATAGCGGCCTTGGTGTCTTCAGAGAAGGTTCGTCCAGACTGCCTGCGCTCCTTGCTTCCGAAGAATTTCTTGTTCTTGTCCCATTCAAAGTTCTCGAAGAGCTCGATAGTCGCGGTAGAACGGGCATTTGCGGCGATGTATGCGTTAATTGCATCGAAATGCTTTTGTTCGTTCGAAGTAGGGGGGCTGCCCTTTGCTTCGATGTCCTCGATAGTGGTTTTGAGTATTTTTGCGATCTCGTCATCGTCGACTGGATCATAGTTTGGTTTTGTTTTGTCGAGCAGCCTCCCATAAGGAATGTGCGCCACCAATTTTTGTTTCCATTGGGATGGTTGGAGAAGCTTGTCTTCCGGGATTTGCGTGAAGCAAGTGGAGTGGAGGGGAAGTCCGATCATTGGCAGAAGCTCACCAGCCGTAGCCCTCGAACCGCTTCCGGTATGAATTCTCTTGGTGAACGCGAAAAGGTAATCAACCACCATTGTTAGATTGAATTGATCTGACGTGATGAAGGCTTTGACCAGCACCTGGAGCTGCTCCCTTACGTTTGAAGATTGAGGGACTGCCACCGCTGCCGCAATGGCCTCAGTCCACAATTTCTCGACCCCTCTAGCGTTTCGCAAATCTTCAAATGAAATCTTCTCGGTGTTCCCAAGTGATTCCTTGGTGTCGTCTTCGTTGCCACAGGTGATCGTGATGAGGCTGATGTCGCGTGTGGTTCTTACTGTGACAGCAGTTCCATTGGTCAGGAATTGATCTGGGATAGTAACCGTTCTAAAAACTGATCTCGGGAACTGTATTCCTAGATTCGGAAAGTTGATTGTATCGTCTTGAGCGACCTGTGCGAAGGCGTGAAGCTGTTCCTCGTTGAAGCTTTCAAGGCACAAAAAGCTGCCGTCACCATCTTGAAAATTTGGCAGGAAAATATCCTTGGCCAGACGATAGGCGACATCAGCAATGATTTTTGAGCTTTCAGGTGACATGGGGAAATAAGCCTATTTGTTGAGATAGGGAGTTTTGATGTATGTGCAGGCGTCGCTGAGTTTCGTGGCGAAGCCAAGGGCTATGAGGCGTTCTGTGAAACGGTTGGCATTCTTTTTGAAACTGGCATCTTCGTATTGTTCTTCTGGAATGGCGTGCTTTGCCTGATCCGGAGAAATGATGAAATTGTATCTGGCATGAAGGATCTCGTAGAATTTCTTTTCCTCTATATTTTCCTTCACGTTCGCAAGTATGAGCGCACGGAGAAGCTGATCCGACGGGGCATAACGAAGTTGGTTAGTGCCTCGTTTGGAGACGAGTCCTGATTCCTTGCCCAATTTGCTGAGCGCGGCCTTTATGTTTTTCTCACAATTGACTTTCCCCGCGGCGACCACCCGTTCTTTGACTTCTTGGACGGTATGTCCTTGAGCAGATTCAAAGTGGAGTTCCTTGCGGAAGAACTCTGTGAGGGCTTCCGCTTTGGTTTCGTTATTATGGTTTGGGTCGTTAATTGTGTCGAAGACTTCAGCGTTTCGACTTGGAAACTGCTCAACAAAGGCGACGAGAGCCCGCGATGCCTGGGTTTCATTGATTCTTTTGCTCGCGCCTGACATTCGCCTTACATGGTCCATGCGTGGGCCGAGGATCTCGCATGTGATGGCAGGAAGCCCTTCGTTATTGCACCAGGCATTCGAAGTCTCAATCGCGTAAAGGTAGAGATGAAGAGCAATGAGATACTTCATCGGGTCAAAGACGTCCTGCTCGGGAAGGCCTAGATCTAGGAGAGCTGCGATGTCCTCTGCCATGCGTTCATACGCAGGATGGGTCTTGTAAGGTAGATAGGTTCCATTCCTCTTCTCATGTGCCTGTTGGTTCTGATTTTTCAACAAGCTGCGAATCAGGTTATTCTTTTGACTGTCCTTTTGAAAAATCCTGCTGAAACCTTCGCGGAGTCTGAGACGGTTTTTTTCACTTGCTCTTGAGAGCATCAGGTAGGCTATCTCACCTGTCCTCGTGAAGTAGTTGCGGGTTGGGTTTCTTTTCTTATCCAGCTCGACATAGAGAGCCGAGGATCCGATGGGGAAGAGGTATTTATTGGTCCATTCTCGTGATGAATCGTTGTCGAGGACGATCCTTCGAAGTAGTTCGACGAGATGATAGAGTTCAAGAAATTTTGGGAAGCGCTCTTGCAGGTAGGAGAAATCGGATTGGATCGTAGCCTGCTTGGTTGCTTCTTTCCACTCTGTCCAAGCCTTCTCATTATCCTCTGCGAAGTCATTGGCGATCTGACCCATTCGTGGATTGTTGAATAGCAGGATACGCAGTTCCTCTGACTTGAATGCGTTGTAAGTAACGTCCTCTCCGGGTCTTGTCTCATCAAAGGCATTCCCGCTGAACGTAAAAGACGAGACCATACCAAGGAACTCAACCAAAAGGACGTTGACGTGCTGGGATTTTAGACGGTGTCCCCAGATAAACTCGGTCAGGAAAATTGTCAGTCCTGATGGTATGATGGCCGGACTCTGAGTGTTGTTAGGGTCGGTAATCTTCACGATACAGAGGACGGGCTAAGGACTAGATTGATTGAGGAAAAACCGAGAGCTCCTTCGTCATTGAGCTTCACCATCTTCAGTGTCGTAGATGATTCTGGGTATCTGAGCTTGCGGATTGCAGTCTGCTTGATGAATAAGAAGTCGGAATAGACTTCATTTGAGAAACATGTGGGCAGGGCACCCTTGGCGACTCGTCGAAGGAATTCGAATCTGAGTATCGTCAGCGCAAAACTGAACGTCCTGTCCTTGTATGTGAAAATTACTTGAGGGATTCCTGATACCCCCCGCAACTCGATTTTGAAGGGTTTCTCTTCGTCTGTGATATCGATGGTTTTGAGCAGGATATCGCTGACAGGAGCTGTACTCATATCCAGTCCTATCGTGAAGTGCAGCGACTCCGTCTTTTGTTCGACAAACAAGCCTGTCCATACTCGGTTCAACCCAGACGCCAAGTCAATGAGCTGCTGGTGGGAAACCTCTTTACCTTCCGATAGCGGATTAAAGTAGTTTTCGATGTATTCTCCAGCGTAATGATAAATGCTGCTAACCCAGAGTGAGCGAGTGGTCAGTGAGTTGTGATCTGCGTGGATAAAGAGACGTTTTCGCTCTTGGGAAAGGTAATTTCGGAACTGCAGGACTTGGTCGGGGCTGTTTACTTCGCCAGCAATGTATCTTTCAATAGAGGCGGGTATTTCTGGGTCTCGCTGTCCATGAGGATCACTTTCGACGTACATCTGATGATCTTTTTTGAGAACCATGTCTTCCTTACCAAAGATCACAAGCTCATCGATATCATTAGTGGTCTCCTCGCCAATCCTAAGTCTGTGGAGAAAACGAAAGATGGCACGTTTACTTCTGTTGGAATCTGACAGTCTGCCTCCGTCGAGTGTTGTGAGGTTGAGTCCAAAAAGGTTTAGGTGGAGGGCACCGATATGCCGTCCGTCCGTAGAAAAATATTTGGCGGCTTCTGTGCCGGGTTTGACCAGTTGGTTGGAGAAGCTGGGATGTCCCAGTAGGATGTTTACCAGTAGTAGGGTGATTGAGCGAATGGGAAGATGTTCGCCGCTGCCGTCGGAAATTTTGGCCAAGGAATAGAGTCGTTGCTTGACAGTTTCCGTCCTTAGCAGCGCGTAGTTGGAGGGAATCGAAGATTTATCGCAAAACAGAGGATTGTCCTTCTCTGTTTCCAGACAGTCCCATTCCTGTCGCTCTAGAAGTCCTTCCAAACAGAGTTTCATGAGATCTGCGCTGGGGATGTGAGCAAGATTTATCAGGGCGATATTCTCATGCTCCGTAGAAAAGGATTCAGCATTATTGTGGAGCTTGAGTAGTTGGCCAAACAAGGCCTTGAGGTCTTCAGAGCAGTCCGGTGGGAGAACTTTCGCAAACTCGTGTAGCTGTCCGTCGTTGACTGCCATGACGAACGGATTACCAGCCTTTCCTGCGAAGTATGCTGCAGCTTCCTCAAGAGTCTTAACGCGGCTAGCACTCAGCACTTTGCCTTCGTGATTGTTTGTCTCCTTCCATGCAGTGAGGTCGTAGATGAACGTGAGGTCTTCTCCACCCAGTTCTGGGTGGATCTTGAAGGTCTCGATGCCCTTTGAGAGGTCGGACTGCTGTCCTGTCAGTTCCTCTACCAGCTCATGTAGCATAGTTGTTTTTCCGTCGCCTGCAGTTCCTGTGACGACAGTGATCTTCTTTGCGTCGGCGGTTTTGAAAATCTCTAGAACCTGTTTTTTTGCAGGGTGAGTGAACTTGAGCCGGGGTATTCCGAGTCTTTTTTCGAGACCCAAAAGATGCTCGATCTCTTGGGCACTGTTGTTCGCGACGGGGCCGTATGCCCTAAGAAACTTTATCCAATTATCACCTTTTGTGGGAGTTACTACTGCCATTTTAAGTCAGTGTTAAAGGTGACAGATCAAGCATCCGGTTGATGGAGCTTCATTTGTTTCCAGACCTGCGAGAGTTGTGACTAGGGGGAGGTTCTTCCGGTTCTGAGTCGCCCGTGCCTGCTGTAGCTCCCATTTTTCCATGATTTCGGCCATACGTTCAGGTTGTTCTAGTTCAGCGAGTGATTCGTTCTGGCACCAATAGAACACATTGCCATTCACTCGGTTGGGTTTCTCGTAGGCCTTCGCTTCATCATAAAGCTCGGGGTATTTTTGCTTGAGCCGAACCCATTCGATCTTTTGCTGGTAGAAGCAGAAGAAGCAACCGCTGCGTGTCCGTCCCCACTCAGTGTAGGGCGGCATTCCAATACCTGAGTCCTGGAGAATGCGCTGAACTCCCTCATAGTCGATACCGTCGTCCCGAAAGGGAAAGACCGCCTTAATACTTGGCTTGTGGCTGATGTAACCAACGCGAGCTTCATCGGCGCGGATGCCGACGTAGTTGATACACGGGTCTTCACCGATGTAGTCCTCGAACGGCTTAAGTTTCATCATCCGCGTGCACCATCTTCGGTGGTTGGACGGGAGCATACCACCGTACTGACGAAGCAGGTCGTCGAAGGTCGTGCCATAGGTAGTCTTGACGATCTTCTGCCCGAGATAGTCCTCAAGGCGGTCAAGGTATTCGTAGGTGTCCGGCAGCTCTTTGTAGGTATCGTGGAAGATGTATTCCATGTCGTCGACCTTTCCCCGCATATGGACGGCAAGGGCGGCTGAGTCCTTGCCGCCGGATAGGCTCAAGATGTGGCGAACAGGCTTGTCGGTTTTTAGTATGGCTGAGGACATGATCAGGAATTATTTTCGAGGTGCGCCCATATTGCTTTGGCAGTCGCGCCGAGGCCAGCACGACCGTGTATATGAATGAGTTCGGCGATTTGCGATTCGATCTTCTTTACGGTTGCGTCCTCGGCGGCATTCCAATGGAGGAGTTCTCCATGCTCGTTGCCGTCGGGCCGGGTCAGCATCAGTCGGACAACCCTTCTCGGATCTCCATCGATTCCCATCCGCGTGATGTCAGCTTGGGCGGCTTCGGCTCGAAGCATCCTCTTGGCAAGTTGGTTCAAGCGTTGATCGAATACGTCCTCATCGGAATCGTTCCATCGAACTGATGATTTCTTGGCCAGATGGTTGGCTAGGGATTCGAGCCACTTTCGATAGTCTAGTTCGCTGTCTCCTAAGCGTAAGACAAACGAACGGAGGTCAGTTTCGGCGAGACTCTTGGCGATTGCATTGGTGCGTCCAATCAGTTCGTTGCGGAAAGCTGTTACATCACTCGTTGTATCGAATGCATCGGTGATGCAGGAGGCAAGCCTATCCAATAGCGCGTCGTAGCTACCACGAATCTCCCCGATCAAAGCGGCAATCTTCCCACCGAGCAGCTTACCTTGGTGCGGAGCGATTCCGGCAGCGGCGGGAATTTCTTCGAAAATAAGCGCTGCTGGGTCGCGAGCGGTGAGCAAAGCTTGGCGAAAAGCTTTTGCTTCAGTGCTCAGCTTCTTCGTATTTCGGCAATATTCCGGGACGGAGGAAACAAACTGCATCAACGGCTGAACCACATCCAGTACCTGCGGCTTGGTGCGTTCAGATAAGTTGAAAACTCCGGCGATAGCGTCGAACACCTCTAATCGAACACCTTCGATGGCACAGCGTTGTAGTTCAAAATGCTCCGGCTCTTTGATTAGCCGCTGCATACCATCGCCATCCAGACCGTGAAGATACGTTGCATCTTCGTAGATTGCAGTCTGCCGCGATCTAGCTGCAAGATAGAGCGACAGGATTAATGGGATCAGCCCATCGCGTGCTCCGACCGGTTCAGATCGCAATACATTGAGTATTTCGGGGGCTTTGACGCGCTTGCCGTCGTTGGCTTCTAGTATGCCTTCGATTGCCTTGAAGGCCGGGGCAAGACGACATCTATCGTCTTTTCCGGAGGGAATTTCGAACTTCCATCTGCCGCCATTGTCTTCGTCGGGCACGTGTAGGTTGCCAGCCTTCAATACCGACAGATAAATCGCCATCTCTGGAGGGTTTTTGGCATCGTCCATGCCGAGGAATTCTATGGATGAATTCTTGGAGATCGCATCAATCAACACCGTTCTGGCGCGAGAACCGGCGGAACTGGTAATCCGGCGGTTGATCAACTCATTGGTGACGATTGGGCAGCGCTTGTAAATTTCACTGGATATTTGTGAAAGTTTGCTGCTCAGACCATCAGGTTCGAGCTTATCAGTCTTCCCGGATCTGAACCAAGAAACTAGGTTCGGATTGGTGTTCCACCCTAGAATACGGTCAATCTGTTCGTTAAGCTTCACTCTGGCATTTCGGATCTGCCCGCGAAGCTCACGGCGTGCATATTCGTCTGAACCGAGTTCTTTGACAGTCCGTTGGACGTGCTCCCAAGCTTGGAGATCACGGGCAATCCCGAGCAGTTCGAGCGGCGGTCGTATGAGCCCGATCAAGACCGTCGGACCGGGATGATTCTTGCGGTTCGACATCATCTCCAGCATTTCTTGATACTCGCGTTCGTTGGCCGGCAGGAAAATGATGACAAAACCATCGGCATTACCCATCTGAGCACTACCTCCGGATTTTAAAAAGTCCGAGTAGTCGACTGCCGGAAGGAATTGCAATTCGAAGTGCCGGAGGTTGCCGGTTTCGATGTAGTGACGCCTAGCGACTATCTGACGTGGTTCCAGAAGCGAGCTGATCATGCGCATCGGCTTCGTCGGCTCGCCAAGCTGGTTTCGGGCTTCCTCAAACGCGTCGTCTAGGTGAACGCTGGTGTTAGGCCATAGGGCGTATCCTCGAACGGATCCGCGTTCAAAGACCAAGTGTCGGCTTTTTAGTTTGGCAATTAGTCTATCAATTGATGACTGTGTCGCTCGGTCGTTGTTGACGAGTGCTTCAATCAGCAACTCGTGGGTGGCCAGCATTGAGTCGTCCTCAATCAGATTGAGGACGCCGATAGCCTTGAGAATGTTTACTTCGGCTGCGTCCTCTCCTTGTTGGACAACTGACTCGATGATCCGCCAATGGGTTGCTCTCCCGTTTGACATCGTGTGAGCAATGTTGTCACGAACATAGTTATAGAGATCAGGGAGCGAGAATGAGCGTGCTTTTTCGATCTCAAGTCTTGCAACATCCTGCAAGGCAGACGGTTCGTGGCCTGCGAGGAATCCGAATAGGGATCGTTCATTCTGGCCGAACCTTCGGAGAATATTGACCAACGGCGGCAGAACAGTCGGGTGCAGAGGGAAGATTGAGGGAGCGAGTGCAATCAGGCTGTTGGCCGGTGCGTTACCATAGTATCCAGCATCAACAGCCCATCGCATCCCTCTGCGTTGACGGTCGAGTAATGTCTTGGGCACAGCTGACGTGTCTAGCCCAAGTGCGGCTCCGCAGAGTTGGACTGTTTGCTCAAACGGGTGGTGGTAGTGGATTTCTTCGAACCTGCCTGCGACCTTGTCCCATTCTTTCCGGGAATTGGTGTCGAGGTCGGCGGTATAGGAGCTGATCCCCATGTGGAGGATGGCGAGGACCACAAACGGCGTGTCCTTGCTCCGGGTTGCCAGCTCCGCAAGACGTTGAAGGACGTAAACATCAGCGCTGGCGGGATTCATCATCGCCTGTTCCAGGTTCTTCCCAAGCTCATCGAGAACGAGGAAGATGCCGGGTGATTTCTTCAACGCGGATTTAACCAACTCGATTAAGTCGGAATCGCTTTGAGGAACCGATTCTTTTTTCATTCCGGGAACCTGAGCAACGATGGCGTTACCTATCGTCCGGTGTAGTGGTTCGCGCTCGCCGGTCACTATGACGGGCTGCATTCGGGGTGTGATGTGAAGTCGTAGTGCCGGAGGAAGTTCATTCGCTCTACCGGAAACTGTTTTTGCCAATGCTAACGCGAAGCCTGATTTTCCAGATCCGTAGTCACCGGTTAGGCGCCATGCCCGCTGCGTGCTGCCCGTTTCGAATGCTGCTCCAATGCGTTCGAAAGACTGGATGACGAAGTCCGTGCTAATGTAGCCGGACGTAGATTGCGGGTCGTCAAGATCCAGCTCGATCTGGACTGATCGTCGGAACCGAGGGTTCAAGCGCATTAGGTTGGCCACGCTGACTACATTTCGCCTAGCCTTGCCCTTTTGGCTCTTAGTTGTTCTGGGCATGGTTTTCAAGGATGGTAGATGGCTTTGAGAGTAGTTGTTTTGCGGGGCTTGGTGCTGAGGCTTACTGCTCTTTGCTGGCGTGTTTCGGAAGTTCTAAATTCCTTCGGAAACGAACTGCTGAGAGTAGTTAGCATCTCGTGAATGGCAGTCTCAGGGAGTCGGAAGCAACGACCCGGAGAATTCTCTTCGGTAGTGATCTGTCGAACGGTCAGAGTTTCTTCTCCTGGATATGTTGTCTTCCACCATTCGTGCAGACAATGTCGGAAGGTCTCTTTGGCAATTGTGGGCTTTGCGCCATTGTTGACCCGGTAAACAGTTTCGCGCTTACCGTTAAGCATTTTACGGTCACCGTTCTCGTATATTAGGCCGAGTGTGGTCAAAGGCGAATCAAGAGCGTCTTCAGGAGTGCTGCGTGCTCCTTTTGATGTGCCCGCGACGTAAGTCTTCACGAAGATCTCGAAGTGTTGGCGGAGTGTGGCGAACGATAGCTCCCTGCCGGTTGACCGAGAGAGCGGCCCGGCGGTGTATCGTTCGATAGTTGCGGATGGAGTAATTTCGTCATCCGAAAGAAGGTTCGCGAAGTAGTGCCAAGCGTAAGGGCGACGAAATCGGTCTTCTTCTCTCCATCCTTGGCACAAATTCCAGTGAAGTAGCCAGAGCGTCTGAGTGTTTTCCAAGAATGGATCAA
This sequence comes from uncultured Verrucomicrobiae bacterium, assembly GCA_963793435.1. Lineage (GTDB taxonomy): Bacteria > Verrucomicrobiota > Verrucomicrobiia > Verrucomicrobiales > Akkermansiaceae > Luteolibacter. The sequence goes on from CAWCAA010000002.1 coordinate 777,217, forward strand.
ATCCAGATTTCCGGGAAAGTGTCTGCTGGGCAAATTCGGTGAGTGTGAGGCCATTGGCTTTCCTTTCTGCAAGCCCTGTAACGACGACCCAATAGGCGAGTGATTGTATCATGTTCTTACCCAAACCGAGGCGGGTCATTCCTTCCCGAGGATCGCTGAAAGGATCAATGCCGGCTTCGAGTGCCGCAACGGCTTTCGGTAGCCAGCTGATGCGTAACGGAAAGCTCTCGTGGCCAGTGTAGGAAAAATCGGGCGCGCTGGTCATTTTTCGCTTAAGTTTCGAGGGTGTTTGCGGGCGCGGAAAAATCTCATGAGAGGTTTGATAGGTAGGGGTCAGCGTAAGGCAGCGGAGACACTTGGAGGGTATCCAAAGTGCATTATTAAGCGACCGAAATGTTAAGGCATACAGGGCAAGGCGGCGCTTCTTCTAACTTTCATTTTTCGATACAGTCGAGAACCAAGCATTTGCTTCTGTTTCTGGTAGGGGGCGCTTGTAGTTCGTGCGAATAATCCCAGGGCTGTTCCCGGCTAATTCGGCCACCCAATCACGCGAGACTCCCAAGGCGAGCAAGGAGCTGATCCATGTGTGCCGGAGTCCGTCGTTCGGCCAGTCGGTGATGAGTTTGGCCTCGCGCAACTCGGGACTGATGAGTCGCTGGCATTTTCGAAAGGTCACCGGGCCTGAGGTTTTACGATAGGGCTGAATCCATTTGCACAGCGCCGCCCACATGGAGTCGGCAAGTTCCTTGGTGAGTCCTGAACCTGGCTTCTCAGTGAACGTGATGTAACGGGGTTCTGCGAGTTTCCCCGCTACCACCGCCCTGATCCGGATGTGACGTTGCTTGAAATCGATGTCATCCCATTGGAGTCCATCGCGCTCGCCAACCACGCCTTCGATCTCGCTGGGGCGCATTCCGGCGAAGGCTCCGAGAGCGAGAAAAACTATCTTGGCTCCGGCATCGGGCTTCTCCGATTTCTGATACCAGTTGAGACAGGCCTTGAGGGTCTTGGGTTCCCAGACGACCGGCTCGGCGCGGGGAGTTTTGAGCGAAGAGACTTCGCGTGCGGGGTTGTGGCCTTTCGGGACGAAGCCCCAAACCCGTGCCCGCTCGAAAAGGTGGCGGAGATGCGCGTGGATGTTATTTCGGTAGCGGTTTGATCCCTTGAGTTTGTTGTCGCGCCATTCCTCGATGTCCCGTTCGGTGATCGAGTCGAGGTAGCGCTCGCCTAGTGTTTCACGGATGGTGCCTGCCTTGCTGGTAGCATCGTTGCGGGTCATCGAGCTATCGCGCTCCTTGTATTCGGCGATATAACGGTCGCAGCATTCTGCGACCGTGGCGCGTTTGAAGTTCTCCTGCCGGTTGAGTGCCTCTTGGAGGATGGATTTCGGATCCCGCAGTTTCCGGCACATCTCAAGGATGGTGTGCTCTTCGGTAGTAACCCGGTGAACCCGTCCGACTTCCCCACGCTTCAATTGCCCTCTGATTTCCTTCGCGAGTTTCTCTGCTCCCGCCTTGGTCTTCCTGTCTTTGACCTGGCGTTGCATTCCCGGAGGACTCCATGTCACTCTCCATGGGCGTCCGGGAGCGGAAGGCGAGTAGAGTTTCACGGGGCCGATTTCGGAGTCGAGGGGCATGGGAAGGAGGCTACCAAAACACACGCGGAACACACGGAAATTTCGCCAAAATCGGCTAATTTCTGCCAATATGAGGCCTTTAGAAGTGGTCAAAAAAAACCCGTAACTAGCTTATTTTGAGCTCGTTACGGGTGATTTGAGAATGGTGGAGGCGAGGGGAGTCGAACCCCTGTCCGGAACGCCATCTGCGAAGGCATCTACACGTTTAGTGGATCATCTGGAGTTTCGGAAACGCTGGGCCGACCCACCGCGTTGTGTTTCCTAGGAGCCTGTTTAGTCTCGATGAAATGCCCGGTTCCCCGACTTTCCATCCAGCCTGCTAAGTGTCGCCTTGTCCCCCCGCAGGCATCAGGGATTCGGCGTTGCCGTCAATTAAGCAGCAAGTGCGAGCTCGTTAGAGTCTGCATTTATGTGTTTTGGGCGGCTTTTTTAAGAGGCCAACCGACCAACCTCTACGTGCAGCCAGCGCTTCAAACATTCCGTCGAAACCAGAACGCCCCCATTCGCTAAGCGAGGCATAGAGTATCCTGGGTGCGGAGTTATTCAAATGAAATTCGCTGGGAAAAATTCCGGGCGGCCGGGCGGGAGGAAAGAATTTTTCACAAAAGTCACAAAAGCAGATTCCGGTTCGGGCTTTTGGGATTGGTCTTGCCGTGAATGTTACGGGTCGGTTTTCGAGATGGGTTTTGTGATTTGGAAAATTCAAAACTGCTCCCATTCAGCGTCTCGCAGTGATCGGAACCGAAAGCTCTACCAGCCCGAACTACGCTCTTCGCTTGTGACTTTTGTGAAAAATTCTTTACCCATCCCCGGAGATAATCTGACGAAGTAAATCAGCCTCGGGAGTGGGTTGGCGGGTGAGGGCGGGGTCTTTGTCGAGATCGACGAAGTGGAGGCCGAAGTCGGTGTTGGGATCGAAGGGGTGCCCCCATTCACGGTTTGAAGTGATGGACCACCAGTTGTAGGCGCGGACGGGGATGCCGCAGGAGATTGCTTTTTCCACCTCCGCCAGGTGGCGGATCATGTATTCGGCGCGGGTGACTCCACCTGCTGTGGGGGTGCAGCCGTTTTCCACGATGAGAATTTCCTGGCCGGGGAACCACCGGTGAAAGCGGCGGAGGGCGTGGAAGAGTCCGCGCGGCCAGACGGGGGCGCGGAGGAAACGGCCTTGGGCGGCGTCTTCGAGCAGGCGGAAACGGTGGAGGCGGTGGGTGGGGAGGCCCCAGTAATAATCAAGGCCGATGAAGTCCTGCTTGCCGACGGCCTCGTCCGGGCAGAGCTCTTTGGGGAGTTTTCCGGACATGCCGAGATACCACCAGTTCGCGTTGGCGATGAGGGAGGTGGTGCCCCAGAAACGCCACGCCCAGTTGAGCCAGCTTGATTTTGTTTCGATAACCTTTAGGCGATCTCCTGGTGCTATGGGGACGAATTCGATCTTCGTTCCGTCTCCGAAAATTTCCGTGGCGATGCGGCGGGCGAGGCGTATTTCCAGACCTTCCGCCGTGCAGTTTTCGGAAACTCCTGGAGCGTCCGTGCGGATGCCGATGCGGATTTTTCCACGGCGCTTCACCCGGCGGAGGCCGCGTCCGCCGGAGAGGCGTTCGGGCAGGCTGTCGGTTCCTTCGAAAACTTCGTGGAGGGAGACGGGGCGGGGTGCATTGCGGGCGATTGCCGTGGGTTCGGAGAGCCAGGAGACATCGCAAAAGCCGGCGAGATCCTGGCGGAATCCGAGTATGGCCTTGTCCACTTGGCCGAGCAGGTTCGTGTGGCCGTGGGGAGCTACAACGACGTAGTGCTCCTCGCTTAACCGGGTGGCGAGAAAACGGAAGCGGCCGCGGTTTTCCAATTCCATGGGAAGGAGGAAAAGGGCATCTCCATAGACGGCATCGATGCGGCCTGCATCCAGCGAAGTACGGGCTTCATCGTAGTTTCGAAAGACCTGTTTGCGGATACCATTGGGAAGATCGCGCCTCCAGCCCTGGGCTTGGTTCCCTATGTTGATGACTCCGATTTTTTTCCCGGCGAGGGATGGTATGTCCCCGCCTTCGTAATCCTTGTTCACGAGCACGGCCTTGCAGGTGGTGAGGTAAGGATCGGAGGTCCCGAAGCGGAGGTTCCCGTCCATGGTGATGCCGCCGATGACGAGATCGACGTTTCCATGCTCGCTGACGAGTGCGCCTTTTGTGGTGAATTTGAAAAGCGCTTCACCCAGCCCCCGGTGGCATGCGCCCCAGTCCATGAGCATTTGCAGCCAGGTGGGGAAGCCGGTGACGAGTGGATTAACTCCGACCTTCGCTCCCCGCTGTCGCATGCGGATCGCGTCCCGCGCACGGGCGTGGGCCAGGAAAAGGTTTGGCACGAGTTTCCCGACAGCCTCCGCCTCGGCATCCACGGGCGATCCGGCGGGGAGTCCCGGAGGCATGTAGTAGCGGTTCTGCCACCAGGGCTTGATGTAGCCGAAGGTGAGCTGGCTGGGCTCGTTGAACGTGATCCACCAGGAGACTTTTTCCCCGAGGGTTTCGGAAATTTTTCCCGCGTATCTTGCGAAGAGATCTGGAAATTCCGCGCCAATCATCCCCCCGTGGTCGCGCTCCAGCCAGACGGGCCAGACGAAGTGATGGAGGGTGACCATGACTTTCATGCCGTGGCGTTGGATGCATGCTGCCAGCCCGCGGTAATGGGCGAGGGCGGCTTCATCGAATTTCCCGCACTCCGGCTCCACACGTGCCCAGGCGATGGAGAAGCGGAAGAGCTTGCAGCCCAGAGCGGCGGCGGAGGCAATATCCTCTTCGTACCGGTTCCAGAAATCGGTGGCGCGCCCGCGCTGTGTAAGTCCCTGGCACCGTTCCCAGAGATCCCAGACATCCTCGCGGAGCGGGTCGTGCGCCTCCACCTGGTGGTCGGCATTGGCGGTGCCGAAGAGGAAATCCTTGGGGAGGTTAAAATTCAAAGCTCAAAATTCAGCTTTCAATGAAGGGAAAGCTATTTCGGGATCGTGAGGGTCTGGCCGAGGCGGATAATGGTGCCCTTGAGTTTGTTCGCGGACTGGATTTTCGATACCGATGAACCGTATTTGCGGGCGAGGCCGGTGAGGGTGTCGCCTTTTTTGACCGTATGGCGGACGGTGACCGGCTTGGGCTTCGGTTTTGGTTTCGGCTTGGGTTTTACCACCACCGGTTGGGGGCGCGGCTCGACGGGCGTGACCACGGCAATTTCCGGCATCGGGTCGGGTTTCTTTTTAGCGACGGTCGTCTTCGGCTTCTTCTTTTCAGAAGGTGTGTTGGGTTTGTACCACTTGTCAGGCTGATCGACCCAGTCTTCAATGTAATTTCCCTGGCTGTCGAAGGGGCCTGTGACGGCTTTGCTTTCAGGCGCGCTTTTGGAGCCACATTGGGTGAGAAGTGGGGAAAGCAGGAGGGGTGCCAGTAGCCGCAGGGCGAAACGCATTGGCTGCATCATGCCGCAATGCTTCGCATATGCAAAACATTGTTGCGGGTTTCGGAAAAATTTCCGGAGAAAAAAGGGCGGGCTCGTCTGACAGGTGGCATTCCGGGGAGTAGCGAAAACAAGTGACGTTATGAAATTGACAAGGTGTTTACGTGGTGAATACTTTCCATTGTTGCTTGTCAGTCCGCCTGTTTTCCCGGCGTAACCCTGAAAACAGATCGAAAAAACCCGAAAAAATGAAAATTCCTACACGTAGAAACGCTCCGGCAATCCGCCGGCTTCCGAGAGGCTTCGCTCTGGTAGTGACCCTCACACTGATGGTGCTGCTTTCCATCCTGGCTCTCGGGATGCTGTCCCTTTCCACCGTATCGCTCCGCAGCGGTTCAGTGACTTCCGCAGACGAGATCGCCCGGGCGAACGCGAGGCTGGGTCTGCTCACCGCCCTCGGAAAACTACAGACACAACTGGGGCCGGACCAGCGCATCAGCGCGCGTGCGGTTTCCTTCGCCGCGGATCCCGGCTACGGGGTCACCGTCTCCGACAACACGCCCGGGGCGTGGTGGGTGGGTGTGGCCCACGGCAAGCCGGCGGCACTGGATCCTGTCGTCCCTTCGCCCAGACCGTTGCCGGATGGGAAAAAAGTGGACTGGCTGGTCTCCGGTGTCACGGGATCCGCCTTGGGAAATGCAGCACTGACGAATCCCGTGCCCATGTATTCCGCCAACAGCCTGGATCTCGCCAAATACACGTCCGGGGAGGAGATCAAGGCGGGCAGGGTAGCGATCAAGAAGGACTCCGCCTCCCCACCCACCGGCCACTACGCCTGGTTCGTGGATGACGAGGGCATGAAGGCGCAGCTTGCGCCGAGCAATTCCAAGGCACTCAACTCGGACAATGCTGGCCGGGGGATGCTCGCTGCCGGCGCGGATCTGGGTGAACTGGAAGGAATGACGCAACTTGCGGCCGCGGATCCCGTTCTGCTGGCGAAGCTGAACTCCGTGCGCGACCTGCCTTTTCTCGGAAGCCCGAAGACGATCGCCGCGGCAAAGCATTTCGGCTACACGACACGAAGCCTGGGAGTCCTTTCCGATACCCGCCTCGGGGGGCTGCGGAAGGATCTCACCATCGCGTTTGAAAACGACACCGTGTTCAACAACGTTTTTCCGCAAGGTGATCAGGAGAAATATCTGGTGCTTGATCCTGATAAATTGTCCGACGCTTCCGATCTCCGGAATGCGGGCTACATCCACTGGAACATTTTTAAGGACTACTATAACTTGAAAAAGGGCATCCAAACTCAGGGTAGCATAGAGTTCCTGGATCATACCTCGTTTGATAAAGAAGGTCTCTATGCCGAAAATCCTAGCGGTAATTTCCGAACCGGCAGGCTGGGGCCACACCAAATCAATGAAACAAGCGGAGACCAGGTGGGACATCCGTATGGCGAGTACAAGGTGATGCGGGACGGGGTTCCAATTTCCGGCGCACCCGGTGGCTACACGACTGATAGCTACAAGCACAGTCCTGTTTCGCCAGTGCTTTCGTTTTTGCAGATGAGCGGATGGGTTACAGAGGAGGAGGGGATGTTTGATGATCCCGACGTCAAAGTAGATCCCCCTAAAATCAAAATGTACTATCTCAAGACGCACACCCAGCTTTGGACAGGGCATTACAATCCCTACAACATCGGTTTGCGCGTAAAGGCGGAGAATGGCTCGGCGCATCATGAACTTTCCGCAGACTGTTTTTAAAAGCGTGAAATACAGCGGTGAGGCACTTACATCCGGCTTCAGCACAAAACGTCAGACCAGCCAGAACGGAGGCGTTATTCTCCTGCCTGGAAGAAGCCACGTGATGGGATTGGGAAGGGACTCATCCGGAAGTGCAGTGGACGACAGTGGGGTCTATACGGAGAAAGTTCAGACGATTACCGAGGAGAATCAGTTCTACGACATGAAGCCCCGGAAGAAAACCAAACCAACCGGTACTATTGATGTCAGGATCGACTTCGTGATGAACCGGCCCAGCCTCCTGCAAGGGTGTAACGAGGATCCGGGTGGACGCGAGGTCTCCCAATACATGTTTGCTCCTATCGCATGGGACGAAACCGAATGGCCTGATAAGAAAAAATTTCCGGGCAAGCGTTTGGAGATTAATGAGCTCGGTTCAGAGCTCGGATACAATAGCGCAAAATCCATCCGCTTTGGGCTGCGCACAACGAAGGAAAGCGGAAGTTCAATCCGTCCCCTTGTTGATTCCAATATTCGTGCTCCGTGGGTGAATCCGAAATGGGACAACGGTCTGGGTTTCCCCACACCAGCCGCATATAGCACTGATAATGACGGTGAAACACCGCTTGCTATCATGCAAATGAATACAACGGACGCGCCGAACGGCTATTCATTTATGGGGCCGACCAATAAGCCTTCCTCCGGTTTCGACCGGGTGATTCTCTACGATGTGCCGCGCGAAGACCTTGTTTCCCTGGGGCAGCTTCAGCACGCGAATGCGGGCCGCTTCAGCTACGAGCCGAGCTACATCGTCGGGAACTCATATGCGAATATCCGCATTCCTCAGGGCGAATGGAGGGAGAAAAATGCCAGCGATACTTTTAGCAAACCCGACAACGCGACAGAACAGTGGAAAATTTCCGGAAACTTCAGTCTTTATGACGCCTCCTACCTGGTAAACGAGGTGGTGTGGGATTCCTACATTTTCACAACGCTTCCCCAGGTGCCGGACAATCACAGCGGAAACGAGACTCAGGAAAATTACGAAAAACTTCTTACAGGGGAGATACTGCTCCCCAATCCCCGCTTCATCCCGTACGAACCAAAAGGATCCACCTTTGAAGAGGACACCTTGAAACAAGTGGGATCTGCTACCGAAGGATCGTTTTTCCACAACGCCGGCCACCTTCTCGTCGATGGAGCTTTCAACATCCATTCGACATCAGTGGATGCCTGGGAAGCGTTTCTTAGCGGTACCAGAGGCCTACCTGTGCAGAAGATTGATTCTGGTGGAAAGATCTCGGGTTACGATACCGGCGTGGATGAGGTTCGCTTCCCCAGGGTGACATCAACTTTCGGAGGCGCTACCGAATCAGGTGAGAATGACGAGAATTTTTGGACGGGGTTTCGCTCCCTTGTGAAAACAGAAGATCAGGACGAAGTCCGGGAGCTTGCCCAAGCCATCGTTGACGAAATCAAAAGCCGCGGGCCTTTCCGTGGACTCGCCGATTTTGTAAACCGAAGATTGGAAAGCGGGGAGGAAGGCGCAAGCGGTCCGCTTCAAGCTGCCTTGGACAAGTCCGTGAATCTGAAAATGGATGGCGGTGCCGACGCGGATCACAGCTCAATCCCATCCGACCAATCGCAGGCTGCCGGCTTTCCCGGACATCTCCTCCAAGGCGATATCCTTCAGGCGCTGTCCCCCTACATGACGGCGCGCTCGGATACCTTTACCATCCGCTCTTACGGAGATGCGGTGGATAAGGATGGAAAGGTTGTCGCCAGAGCATGGTGTGAGGCAACCGTTCAACGCTTGCCCGATGCGATGCCCGCGGATGCTACGGCAGGTACCATCCTTGAAGAACTGGCTGAACCTACCAGTGAGTTCGGACGACGTTTCGTAATCCAATCTTTTCGCTGGCTCAATGCGGAAGAGATTTGAACAATTATCCGACAACCGCCTTGCTCTATTCATACCATGATCCGATTCCTGTTTTTCTTCGTCTTCGCCCTTAGTTCTTTTCTTACTGCCCAAAACAAGCTCGTAACCGTCCGGGCAATGTCGCTGGGCGGCGGAGACTTTCCGGAAACCTTCCTCCGCACAAAGGCCGGATACGAGCCAATCCGGTTTTCGAGTGTCCAGCCCTCGGCCAAGGTGCGCGCGGTGGCGACAAATTCACTGCCGATATTCTTTTCAGACCCGTCTGACGAAGAGGAGGAAAAAGTCAAGCCTGATGCTTTGGTGAAGCTGCCAGCCGTTAGCGGTGGCATCCTGCTGCTGGGCTGGGAATCCAATGAGAAAAGAAACTTCGTCGCCCTCGAAGATAATCTCGGGAAGGGTGGGGCAGACAACTGGCTGCTGGTGAACGCGACCACCGAGCGCATTGCCTTTCAGATTGGCAAGGGCACCAAGCCCAGTGTCGTGGAACCCGGGAAATCCGCGACCCACCGCGTGACCGCGAAAATGGGGGAGGGTGCCGCTGTTAGCGCCGCCCGTATTGACGGTCAATCTACCAAGCTGATTTTTTCCACCTACTGGACTGTTTTTGAGGCGCAACGCTGCGTCATTCTTTTCGTGCCGGATGGCGATGATTTCATCGTCCGCCAGATTCAGGACATTACCTCCGTGGAAAAGATGGAAGAATGACTTCGGTAGCGAAGAAGGAAGAGTGAAAGGGGCGAAAGGAATTCGCCCCTCCGGTCAGACCAGCTCCCCGTATTCCAACAGACCCTGGCGGCCACCCTCGCGGCCGAAGCCGGATTCCTTGAAGCCGCCGAAGGGGGAGGTGGGGTCGAATTTGTTAAAAGAGTTTCCCCAGACGACACCGGATTTCAGTTGGGTGGCGATTTTCAGATACTTCGATCCCTTGTCCGTCCAGACCCCTGCGCTGAGACCGTAGGGGGTATTGTTGGCTTTTTCCACGGCCTCGTCAGGAGTGCGGAAAGTCAGGACGGAAAGAACGGGCCGAAGATTTCTTCTTTCACCACGTGGTGGCTCTGGGTGACTGCCCCTAGGAGAGTGGGGGCGTAATAATAACCTTTCTTCGGGAGCGTGCACTCGGGTTGGAAAATTTCCGCGCCATCCCTGACGCCGCCGTCCACGAGTTCGGTGATGCGCTCCCACTGGCTCTTTGAATTGATCGCGCCTATGTCGGTGTTCTTGTCCATGGGATCGCCGGTTTTGAGGGTTTTCATGCGCAGTTTCAGCTTCCGCATGACTTCGCTTTCTATGCTTTCCTGGACGAGCAGCCGGGAGCCGGCGCAGCAGACGTGGCCCTGGTTGAAAAAGATTCCGTTGATGATCCCTTCCACCGCCTGGTCGATGGCTGCGTCTTCGAAAACGATGTTTGCGCCCTTGCCGCCGAGTTCGAGGGTCAGGCGTTTTCCGGTTCCTGCGAGTTCCCGCTGTATCCATTTCCCGACTCCGGTCGAGCCGGTAAAAGCGATCTTGGCGGCGGTGGGATGTTTCACGATGGCTCCGCCTGTCTCGCCCGCGCCGGTGACGATGTTCACCACGCCGGGAGGGAGGCCGGCATCCCGGATGAGTTCCGCGAATTTCAGGGCGGTGATGGAAGTGGTTTCCGCAGGTTTCAGCACCACGGTATTACCGAGAGCCAGGGCGGGAGCGAGTTTCCAGGCCATCATCAGTAGTGGGAAATTCCATGGGATGACCTGGCCGACCACGCCGAGGGGAGCGAGGTTCCTGCCGGGTGCGGCATACTCCAGTTTGTCCGCCCAGCCGGCGTGGTAGAAGAAATGCGCGGCGGCCATGGGCACATCGAAGTCGCGCGCCTCGCGGATGGGTTTTCCGCCATCTAGTGTTTCCGCGACCGCAAATTCCCGCGCCCTGTCCTGCAAAAGCCGGGCGAGACGGAAGAGGTATTTGCCCCTCTCCGCGCCGGATAGTTTCGCCCACGCAGGAGCCGCTTTTGCCGCGGCCGCGTATGCCGCATCCACATCCGCATCATTCGCCTGCGCGATCTCAGAAAGTTTCTCCTCGTTCCGAGGGCTGATGGTATCGAAATACTTCTTGGATTTCGGAGCCACGAATTTCCCTCCTATGAAAAGCCCGTATCGATCAGCAATTTCCGCCGGAGCCGATTCCGGAGCGGGATCGAATTCCCACAAGTCTCCGAACAACAGTTCCCGTGCTATTACTTTTTTCTTCATTGGAATTTAGAGTTTAGAATTTGAAGTTTTCTTCCAACACCCTCCATGCTATGCCCTTTGATGGCGAGAAGAAAGGGGGTGTGGTCTTTTGCGTTGGGGAAGATCGCAACTTGACGGTATCTGTTTTGAATCGTGCAAGCGAAGCTATTTAAAGTCGGTCGAGGTCAGGCAGTAAGGCTGCCCAAGGAGTTCCAGTTCGAGGGGGAAGGCGGTTTCCATCCGGAAGATCGGGGATTCGTTGGTCATCAGCCCGATCAGTGATCCTTGGGATGGCTTTTTTAAGGCGGCGGCGGATTTCCCCCCTGGTTTCATGATGGAGCGCGATCAAGGCGGGCTTGTTAAAACCGTAGATAGGAAAGAGTGAGGAACCACGGATCTCACGAATCCTACGAATAAAGAGAAGAATATGAACCACGGAATACAGGGAAATTGAACGGGCAGCGTCTTGATTTGTTAGATTCGTCGGATTTGACGGCGGGATTTAATTTCACAGTCCGTCCATGTCCGCTGCGCTCCCATTGTGGTTCCTTCCTCCTCACAATTCCTTCCTTGGCCATGCGCTGGTTAGGGCCGTAGGGTTGTTTTCATAAAATGAACAGACGCAAATTTCTCAAATCCACAGGTCTTTCCGCGCTCGGGCTATCCATGCAGTCCGCGTTTGCTGCGGAGGGTGGCCCGCCTCCGAAGATCCTGGTGAGATCCTCGTGGCAGACGGTGAACATCGGCGATATTGCGCACACGCCCGGCATTCTGGGTATTCTCCAAAAGCATTTTGCGGAGGCGGAGATCACTCTCTGGCCTTCGAGGTTGGACAATGGCGTGGAGGAAATTTTGCTCAGGGAATTTCCCAAACTAAAAATCGCACCGCAGAACAGCGATGCGTTGAAACTCGCTTTTAAAGAGTGCGATTTCCTCCTTCATGGCTCGGGGCCATCGATTGTTGCCGAGAAGGATCTGATCCGATGGGACGAGGAAACCGGCAAGCCGTATGGAATTTACGGCATCACGTTTCCGATGAAATCTTCTTCGTCCACGGTCGGGCGGAGCAAGGACGAGATGGCCCGTTCGGTAGATGTGCTGAGCCGGGCGCAGTTCGTATTTTTCCGGGATAGCAAATCACTGGCACTTGCGAAGAGGCTTGGTGCGAAATCTCCGGTGATGGAGTTCGGCCCCGATGCTGCGTTTGCCTGTGATCTGCGTGATTCGGAAAAGGCCGAAGCGTTTCTAACTGCGAATGGACTGGAGGAGGGAAAGTACCTCTGCTGCATCCCGCGTCTGCGTTACACCCCTTATTGGAAGATCAAAAGCTACGTGAAATTTGACGGGGTGAGGCACGCCCGGAATGAGAAAATGAAGGAGCACGACCACGCCCCTTTGCGGGAGTCTATCATTGAAACCGTGGGGCAAACGGATCTTAAAGTGCTGGTCTGCCCGGAAGACAGAACGCAGATGGCGGTAGGCAAGGAGATGATTATCGACAAGCTTCCCGCAGAAGTCCTCAAGCGCGTGGTCTGGCGTCCCGATTACTGGCTGACGGGGGAGGCGGTGAGTGCTTATGTCCGCAGTGCCGGATTGTTCGGGAACGAGATGCACTCGCCCATCATGTGCATAGGCCACGGCGTCCCGGCCATCGTGTGCCGCTTCGCGGAGCAGACGAGCAAGGGATATATGTGGGAGGATATCGGACTGGGGGATTGGCTGTTCGATCACGATTCACCGGAAGACCAGGCGCGTATCGTTCCGGCTGTTCTGGAGATGGCGAAAAACCCGGAAGCGGCGCGGAAGAAGGCGGCGGTTGCGAAGGCCTTTGTGGAAAATCGGCAGAAGGAGACGATGGAGGTTTTGAAGAAAAGGTGGGTGGGGTGAGTCGCTTTCCAAGCGTATGATTTTTTGGGATCACCTTACTTCTTGACTTGAAAAGTAAGGAGGGTAATTATTTGAACATGCTGATCAAGCTTACAAGCAAGCGCCAAGTGACATTTCCTGCCGCGGTTCTGGAGGCATTGGGGGCTGAGCCGGGAAGCCATCTTGAACTACAACCACGTGAAGATGGCTTTTGGCTGAAAGCACGCGGTATCGACCGTTCCAAGCTCGCCCCTTTGCGTGGTTTGATTGGTAAGGATATCGGGGAGTTCGATTTGAATAAATTTCGCGGGCAACGTCATGAGCCATCGTTACGGGATTGATACCTCGGTTTTCGTGCGTCTTCTCACGGGAGATCCCGAGACGGATTACGAGAAAACCGTCCAAGCATTTGAAAAGCGTCTCCGGGCTGAACCGCGGGCGGAGTTCTTCGTTTCCAATCAGGTGATAGGTGAAGCTTATATCGCACTTCAGCATCACTATGAGATAGGCAAAGCCGCTGCGAGATCTGCCATATACGATGTTTTGACCAGCGGGCTTTGCTCGCCGCTGAACGGGGCGTCCGTATTGGTCGTATTGAAAACGGACAAAGGCTGCGGTTTGTTAGATCGCCTGATCGCTGGCGATTACTTCGGGCGGGGAGTGAAGGTTCTCACGAACGACAGGAGGATGGCACGGCTACCGGATGCGGAGAAACTTTGAGAAGTTTCAATACCCGCCCGCAGCCTCGCTGAAGGTGTAGGGTGCCTGGTAGTTGCCGGTTTTCTCTTTTACGAGCTGGCGGAGAAGATCGTTCAGGACGGAGGAGGCCCCGAAGCGGTAGCGGGAGTTGTTGAGCCAGTTGTCGCCGAGGGTTTCTTTGACGGCGATGAGGAAGGTGAGCGCCTGTTTCGCAGTGCGGATGCCGCCGGCGGGTTTCATTGCAATTTCGGTGCCGGTTTCCAGGTAGAAGTCGCGTATGGCTTCGAGCATGACCTGGTTGTTGCCGAGGGTGGCGTTGTTGGAGGTTTTGCCGGTGGAGGTTTTGATGAAATCCCCGGGGCGGAGGACTTCCATGGCGAGGAAGGAGGCGGCGCGGATGTTGTCGTAGGTTTCGAGTTCGCCTGTCTCGAGAATGACTTTCAGGGTGGCTTCTCCACAGGCACCGCGGACGGAGGAGATTTCATCCCGCACCTGTTGGATTTCCCCGGCGAGAAATGCTCCTCGGGTGATGACCATGTCGATTTCGTCGGCTCCGTCTTTGACTGCTAGACGGACTTCTTCGAGGCGGGTTTTCAGTGGAGTTTGACCGGAGGGGAAGGCGGTTGCTACGGAGGCGATTTTCACAGAGGTGCCTTTGACGATCTTGGCAGCGTGCTTCACCATGGACGGATAAACGCAGACGGCGGCGGTGGTGGGGGTATCGAGATCCCCGTGCGGGCGCAAGGCCTTGTTGCAGAGGGAGCGGACTTTTCCGGGGGTGTCGTTGCCTTCCAGGGTGGTGAGATCGACCATACTGACGGCGAGATTCAGTCCGAAGACTTTTGAGGATTTCTTAATACTACGGGTGCCGTATTTGGCGACACGTTCCTCGATGCCCACGGTGTCCACGCGGCCTACCCTTTCGACGAGTTCCTTGAGCGATCGCGGTGTCCTTTGATTCATGGAACTAGCCTCGCCTTGAATTGGGATTGTGCCAAGATTCAAGTTCACATCCGGCTGTCGGGTGACAGACTCCGCCACAGAGGTATGTCTTTCAAACAGGTTCTCAAATGGCTTCTCGCGCTCGCTATGGTGGCGGGGTTTGTAGGTTCCGCCGCAGCACTTTTTCTGTGGGCGCTGGATGCGGCTACGCGGCAGAGGTTTGGTGCGCCGTGGCTGATTTACCTGCTTCCGTTGGCGGGCGTGGCGATGGGGTTTTACTACCGGCATTACGGAAAACACATCAGCTCAGGGAATCATGTGATCCTTGGAAATATCCATTCCGGGAAAGCTCCGGTCCCGTTTTCGCTGGCTCCGAGTATCATCATCGCGACGGTTGCGACGCATCTTTTTGGCGGTTCGGCAGGGCGCGAGGGGACGGCGGTACAGATGGGGGCGGCGATTGCATCGGGCTGTGGGAAGTGGGTGGTGGAGACGAGGAAGGCGGGGCATCTGCTGATGTTTTGTGGGATCGCGGCGGGTTTCGGGGCAGTGTTCGGGACTCCGTTTGCGGGGGCGGTGTTTGCTTTGGAATTCACCGGGCACCGGTTGCTTTCCCGGAAAATGATTCCCTGCCTGCTGACTGCGCTGGCGGCGGATCAGGTGTGTCTGGCATGGGGGATCACGCATACGCCTTATCCGGTGATTGAGTTCACTCGTTCGGTTTCGACGTATCTTCCGATTGTTTGGAAACTGCTTTTTGCGGCGGCGGTGTTTGCGCTGGCGAGCCGGTTTTTCATCGTAGCCTCCCACTGCGCAGCTGGAAAAATGCGCGAGTGGTTTCCCCACGAGGCGCTGCGTGCCGGAGTGGGAGGTGTGGCCGTGATCGCTCTGTTCCTTTTGGTGGGGACGACGGATTACCTGGGACTCGGAGTGCTGGCGGAAAACAAAGACTCGCTGACCCTGCCACGCTTTTTCTCTGCGGATGTCCATGCTCCGGCGATGGCTTGGATGTGGAAGCTGGTGTTTACGGTGGTTACTCTGAGTGCGGGCTTCAAGGGAGGAGAGGTGACGCCGTTGTTCTTCATCGGGGCGGCTTTGGGAAATACGCTGGCGTGGTTTCTCGATGCGCCGGTGGATCTTTTCGCGGGGGTGGGGATGATCGCGTTTTTTGCTGCGGCCACGAAGACTCCATATGCTTCCATCATCATGGGGATAGAGCTTCTTGGCTGGCATGTGTATGCGCCGCTTGCGGTTTGCACGTTGATGGCTTGGAAGCTGAGCGGGAAGGACTCGGTGTATCCGAATACGGAGGATTTCCGGGCATAGGATGGCCAGTCAGGCAGGTGGATACGGTTTGGATATCTTTCAATAGGAACTTGCTTAAAATCCACCGGATGCGGTGGGGCAGGCAGCCATGGGACAGATGTGTGGCAGATCTGGCCGTGTAGAAAACAAGCCGCCTGAAGGCAGCGCTCCATCCTTCGCTTTCGTTTTTGTGAAAACCGTATCATATTCAATACCGATGTTGGATACGCCACGGCAGCTTGCTCAAAAATTTGAGCGTGGGGAGATCGATCGCATGGAATTCCAGTCGCTAATGTCCATCCATCAGCGTGAGCTGATCGCTGAGATTGATGAAGATCATCAGAATCCGTTGGCGGCATGGTTGGAGGGGCGTTTGGCGAAGTCCTCCTTGAAGAAGCTGTTGCGGAAACACACGCCGTATCAGATTCGCGAGGTGCTGTTGGCACTGGCGGAGGCTCCCGGTTTTCCTTTGGCGAAATATCTTTGGAACGCGGCGCACCCGGATGTTCCGCTGCACTGCTTTTTCCGCATCCGCAAGGAGCCGGTTTTTCAAATCCTCTCCATGAAAGCGATTGGGGATACGGTGGAGGTGCATATGGAAATCCACCAGAGCCGGAACCGTGAGCGTATCACCCTCGTGAGGGATGCGCGGTGGTGTCTGCATGCCGGATCATGGGAAGGCAACTGATGTTAAGATAGTCCGGCAACTCCGGCGGGATTCCCATTGGCGACACGGAAAAGGCCGGGCTGACGAGCAGCCCGACCAATTTGTTTTGGAGTGGTAAGTGGCTTTTGAGGCGGATCCCGCTTAAAAAACGGCCCTGAAGGATTCGGGCGTTTCCGTTGGCGTCCGTGGCTTAGGTTTCGGCTTGGGGGTTGGTTTCTCGACGATGGTCACGTTGTGAACATCAGGTGCCTGATAGTAGGTCGGTGCCGGGGCACAGGATGAGAAGCAGAGGGCGACAATCGCCCCCACCGGGAGGGCGAGCGGTTTAATGTAGTGTGACATGATAGTTGGTTTCGTTGAATTGTTTTTCGATCAGGGCTTCTCGGTCTCAATTGGAGGTTGTTCTGTGTTGCCCGGGGGACGGAGGGCGTCTTCCGGTGCGAGCGGCTGGATCGAGGCACCACCACGGCGTCCTACGATTACCGACCACGCTCCGAGTCCATCGGCTTGGGCGACGTGGAGAATCACTTTCACTGTGCCGCTGTAGGATGCACGGAACCGCACACCGGCGCGCTTGTCCGGACGACGATCACCCTTGATCAGCCCGTTGCCCTCGTCATACACGTAGATATCAAGGTGCCTGGATGAAGCGGTCGCGTCCGGCGAGGAAAACATAATCGATGCCTTTTGTCACGGGAATCAGAAATTCCACTTTCGCGCCGCGTCCGTCCACGCCGTCAATGGCGGGGAGCATGTTGAACTGTCGGGCTGCATAATAAACGCTCATGCTGTAGGCATCGTCGGTGGCGACCGAAGGATCGGCACCGGCACTCTGCGCCATTGAGGTTTGACTGAACGCCACGCAGAGCATGGCGGCTAACAATTGTGTCTTTCTCTTCTTCATATTATATTTCTGGTTGGGGAGATTCGGGTAAGATCGGGCGGGACGGGTGGAGCGATCAGTTGGCGTCAAGAATTGCTTCGATGCACTCGGTGCACAGCCTGTTGATTTCTTTCACGTCCGCTTCAGAGGGATTTGAATGCATAGGAATATTGAGAAGTGGGAAAATGCCATCGAGTGCCTTGATCAGGGCTTTTACCTGGGCACTCTGGCGGGCGGGTTCTTTGACCGCCTCCAAGTCCGCTTTGAGAGTTTTGACCAGGAGGGGCTCCCGGAGAAGTTCGGCGCTGTCGGCACTGAAGCGGTCGAGCACGATTCCTGAAATGGAGCGGGCGCCTTGCAGCCACCCCGCAGCGATAAGAATCGCGCGGCGGTTTTTGTTGCCGTCCTCGTCCATGGTCTTCATCACGTCCGCCTGAAGGAACCCGAGTTCCAGGAACACCTTGGGCCACTCGCCACGGCTCGCGTGGCTGCGGACCTTCTTGGCACGCTCGAGCTTTTCTTCGGGGACATCGAGTTTTTCGGCAAGGCTTTCAATATCGGTGGCGATGGCCCCGAGTTTCTCGGAGTCCTGGGCCTTGATGGCCAGGACCCCGTCGCTCATTCTCATGCCGAGAATGATAGGGATCGCGACCGCCTTGTCCGAATAGTCGTCGGGATCAATATCAACATGGTAGGTAGTACAAGCAGCTTTCCAATCGACACCGTTCTTCCCGAGCGCCAGATCAAGGGCGATCATTTTGTCCAGGGGGGTCGGAGTTCCGAGTCCCGCCTGGCGGACTCCCGAGTTCGGGTCGAACGGGGCGTTGTCAGCGGCTGCGGCACACCTGTCGTTGGAAGCAATCATCCCGAGGCATACAGCCAGTCCCAATGCTTTCGATGCGGATACGCACCTGGATGAGATGCCTGAAAACGTTTTTAATTGGTCTATTGTCATTGCTACATGATCTATGGTGTCTGCGGGGCGGCATCAAGGATAAAAAACAGGGATGGAGGGGATCCACCGTATTGGTGTAATAAGACAAACTAAGAATGGATTACGGGGTTGGATCAGCTCTCAGATTGTAACGTAGAAGTGATACGAGTGAATTCGGAGTGCTGCTTGCGCTCCATGGCCCCATCGGCAGTTTCCATGCGGGAGGCCATGCCGGAGATTTCTAACGGGTTCATAGGGCTGTGTGTTCCGCACGCAACCCGCGTCCCACGGAAAAATTATACTGTTGTATAGGTGCGCTCCGCAGGGTTGATTCGGTGGGAGGCAAACTTCGTATCTCCGCCGTATCATGGCGGATCAATCCATACCCCTACTTTCAATATGAGCCAGCCCCGCCAATTCGGTAATTTCGAGCTGAAAGAAGAAGACGGTCAGCCGGTGATGCTGGGTGCCGGATCTTTCGGAAAGACCTATCGAGGGAAACACCGCTTCCTCAATACGGAGGTGGCGGTCAAGATCATCAGGCAGCGCTATAGCGATGATGAAAACTACAAGAAGACCTTCCTCCAGGAGGCAAGGCTTGTCGCGCAGTTGAGCGATGCGCACATCGTCCGCATCGTGGATTTCGGGGAGCAGGACGGGCGGCTCTACTATGTGATGGATTTCTGTGACGAAGGGACTCTCAAGGATCTTATCGCGCGGCCGAACGGGGTGGACGACCAGTTGGTGATCGAGATCGCGCGGCAGGCGGCACAGGCACTGGTCTGCGCACACAGGCAGGGAATCATCCACAGGGACTTCAAGCCGGAGAACATCATGCTGGCCAGTTCGGATCAGGACGGGGCGTTGCTGGTGAAAGTGATCGATTTCGGCCTGGCGCAATCGGTCGGGAACGTCTCGGGTTTCTCGGAGGCGCGCGCCGAGGGATTCCACGGAACGCCGATGTTCGCTTCCCCCGAGCAGTTGCGGGAGGAACCCCTGGATGGCCGCAGCGATCTTTTCGCGCTTGGCATGACTCTCTGGTGGGTGGCTTTGGGCGGACGTCTTCCCTTCGGTTCTGAAAAGGAAATGGTCAGTGAGAGGCTGGAGCCCGCCGGTTACCATGACAGGTTACATGAGACCCTCAGCCCGGAACTCGCGACCCTGCTCTCAGGGCTGCTGGAGAAAGACGTATCCGCGCGGCACCCTTCGGCGGAGGATTTCCTGGCGTTGGTAAACGCGAATTTTCCAACGAGCATCATTCCGGCAATGGGGGCGGCGGCAGCGGTCGTGGCACCGGATCCGGTGTGTGCGGAGCGGCGGACTGGTGCCCTCGATTCCCACTACAATCTGCTCAGGAAAGTTTCCGGAAACGGCTATGGGGCATACTACGAGGCCAGTCGGGTCGATTCAGCGGACGCCGGAGCGGAAAAAATATGGCTATGGGTTTTCCACCCGGAGAACGAAGGGGTTGCGGAGGAGTGGCAGCCGCTTTTCGAACAAAACATGGCGATTCTTCAGCAGAGCCGCCCGGAAGGCGTGTCGATACCGCTGGCGTATGAGGAGTTTGACGAGGGTACGCTGGCCTACACCCTGCAATGGCGTTCCGGGAAATTCCTGGCCGACGGACTCGAGGGTAGGCACCAGTTTTCCCTAGCGGAGCTGATGGAGCCGTTGGAACGCGCGACACGTGCGGGCGACGAGCTGGTTTCCCTTGGCCTGCCGATACCGGAATTCACCCCGGAAAGCATCGAGTGGGCGGCTGGCGAAGCGGATTTCGCGCCGTTGCTTCCGACCATTGTCGAGGAACCCGTGGAAGAGGCCGGGACGGCTACGATGGGGACATTGAGTCCGGATGCGATGGGCGGGCTCTCTGCTTGCTCCCGGTTCGTGATGCTCGTTTACCCGTTGCTGGCGGGTCGCCGCTTTCCAATGGCCGCCCTCTATTCACCTGGCGCTTATGTTGCCATCCCCGGGATCAGTGAAAATTCAAACCGGCTCCTCAAGGAATGGGCATCGGGTGACGGGCAGGGCTTTTCACTCTCATCGTTGCTAACCACTTTGCTCGTGAGCGAGGGACTCAAGGAACATGGCGTTCTGGGCTTCGGAACGCGCGGGCACTCGATGGGGACTGCAAGGAGCGGGTTTCCAAGCCAGCGCAGCCAGCCGACGCGCTTTCCCACGCGGCAAGGAACGAATCAACCCTCCCAAGGCACCGTTACCGTGCCGCTGGGGACTTCCGCGGGCGGGGCGTTTCCCACGGTAGCGCCAACCGTATCGCCTTCCGCCACGACCGCACCCGGTGCGTCCGTCCAGCCCCCGCAAGTTCCGCAGCAGGCACCATCCAAGGAGGCAGGCAGGAAACGGCCGCCCCGGATTGCGGTCATATCCGCAGGTGCCGCCCTTCTTGCGATCTGCGGAGGGGTGTATTGGTTCCTGCTCGCCAAATCGGATCCCAAACCGGTCACCGGGGGAGGTGGAACCGGTAGCTCCGGAGAAGTGGGGGACGGTGATAAAATCGTCCGCCAGCAGGAACTCAAGGAACTGTTTTTCCGGAAAGACAGGACGGCGGAACTGAGATCCGGGCTAGCCTCCTATATCGCGCGATACGGTGCTTCGGATCCGTTTGCCGTCGAGGCGCAAGGATTTCTCGACAGGGCGAAAAGCCAGGCAAACGCACCTATCCGGGTGCCGGGCGATGCTCCGACCCTGGGAGAAGCCATGGCAAAAGCGGTCGAGGGCCAGACGATAGAACTCGCCGCCGGAACCCATTTCGGCCAGATCATCTGCAAACCCGGCATCCGTATCAAAGGGCAGTCGAGCGGCAGCACCACGTTGGAAATGCCGGGCGCCTCGGTCAGCCTTCTCACCATCCGCGGAGGCGGAACCGTATATCTGGAAGACCTCACGCTGAAGGCCCTGCTCCGGGAGGATGACAGTCCTGCGCTGGTTACGGTCAACGGCGGTGCTCTTGATGCGAAAGACTGCGTTTTCAAAGACAACGGCTCCGAAGCGATCCGGGTGTATGGGGAAGGCCGGCTGGATCTGGCCTCCTGCAAAGTGCGCGAATGCGACGGGCACGGCATCCATCTGCTGGGCGGAGCCAGCGCACGCCTCACGGATTGCGAGATAAGCAGCAACGGGAAGTCCGGGATCTGGATAGGCCCCGCAGAGGTGAGCCTCTCGGCGACAGGCTGTGAGGTGACGGATAACGGCAATGCCGGAATCGAGGCGGAGGGGGGGGCGGTGATCACGCTGTCCGGCGGCTCATTTTCAGAAAACGGGGAGACGGGAGTCAATATCGCGGGCCTTGGCACCAGGCTTGAAGCGGAAGCCACCGCATTCTCGGGCAATGTCCGCATCGGAGTGTTTTGCAGCCAGGGAGCCGGAGTTTCGCTCACCGCGTGCAGCGTGGAAAAGAACCGGCAAACCGGGATTCTTCTCAAGAATGCGGATCCTTCAAGTTTGCTGAAAAACACCCGGTTTGAGGGGAACTCGGAGTATGGTTTACACGTCCAGGGACTCGGCCGGGAGGGGACAAGCGATCGGTCATGGTCGAGACATGCCGCTTCATCAACCATGCGAGCGGTGGTCTGGTAGCCAATGAGAGTGCGCTCGTCGCGGTCAGCGGGAAAAGCGAGTTCATTGGCAACGGCATTGCCGTGGCAAGCACCGACAATTCAAGGATCGAAATCTCCGGTGCGCTTCTGCGCTACAGGCCCTCGGCCGGGAACCTGGGACTTGAGGAGATGGGCGGGGGAACCATCAGACAAAGCGATATGACCATTGAAGAGACCCCGTAGGCAGGATCCCTTTCAATAAGCCGGCTCACCCTTGGCCCACTTTGCCGGATCAATGCCATCCGGCCACGTCTTCCCGGCGGGATCCAGTATTTCGGCGGACTCAATCGTGACCTTCCCGCCATGCGCAAGGCGCCTCACATCCAAAACCTTGTTTTTCCCATAAGTCCGCTCGCCTTGAAGCGAGGTGCCCGGGCGCCCCAACAGTGCGGCCACAACCAGTTCGGCAGCACTTGCGGTATGCCGGTCTATGATGAATGCGAGCGATTTCATTTGGAAAAAGACGCCGTCCGAATCAGTGACCATGGCGGTTTTCCCATCGTTGCCACGGTGCTGGTAGATAACCGCGCCATGCGGCAGGAACAATGATGCCATACTTTTGGCTTCGTCCAGTTCCCCGCCCCCGTTTCCCCGCAAGTCCACCAGGAGACGGGATCCCGGCGGCACCGTGGACAGACACTCTTTTGCGGTTGCCGCAGCCCCCCGCGCAAAGGAACGGATGCGCAGCACATAGCCGGTTGGCAGTTTTTCCACTGAAGCGAGCGGTTCCCTATGCCGGTCACGTTTGAGGCGCAAAGTCTTTTCGCCCCCGCTGATGCGCCGAACCCGGATCACCAGTTCGGAGCCAACGAGGCCGATCACCAGCGATCTGATCATGGGAATGGAAAGATCGCGGGCGCCCTTGCCGGCAACCTCAATCAGTTCATCGCCGTCCCGGACACCTGCTTTTTCCGCAGGGCTCCCGGTAAAGGGGGATAGGGTATAGCGCCCGGCAGAATCGCGGTTCAATTGCATCCCGGCACCTGCGCCAGCGGTTTTGCCCATCGCCTCGAACTGGTTGCGATCCGCCAAGGTCATGTAGGTTTCGAAAGGGGAGCGGCTTTTACAAAAAGCCTCGATGGCTCCTTCCATGGCATCGAAAGGGGAAATTTTCCGTAGGTTCGCCAGCTTCACGACAGCGGGAAGGAGGCCGTTGTCTCCCTGAAGCTGACTCCGGTATATGCCGGCTTCCGGGCTTGTCCTGAGTGCCGCCAAGGCTTGTTTTTCGAGCTCGGCGGGTTCCAACCGGGCCAATCCGTTCCCACTGTAGAACTCCGAGAACTCTTCCCACAAGAGCCGGGCCTGGGCGGAATCCCGCCCTTGGGCGGCAGCCGTCTGCCCGAAAGCCGCCACCAGTGAAAACAAAACCGCGAAAACACCGGCCGAAGGGAATCCTATGCGATTCCTTCCGTCCGGTGTGACCTGTGACGATACTGGAATCCGGGTGGTCAGTTGAGTTGGTTCCGTAGGTACCGGTTGCGGTTTTCAACCCTGTCGGTATCCGCGTTCAAGCGGTTGACTTCCCGTTGCCTGTC
The DNA here is from genome assembly GCA_963793435.1 of uncultured Verrucomicrobiae bacterium. GTDB lineage: Bacteria > Verrucomicrobiota > Verrucomicrobiia > Verrucomicrobiales > Akkermansiaceae > Luteolibacter. The sequence continues at coordinate 800,627 of CAWCAA010000002.1, forward strand.
ATCAAGACGTCCCTTTGCCTTGGATTCGCTCCAGCCGAAGAAGCCTCCTTCACGGGGGTTTCCGGTCGTTTCCATGCATGAGCTGAGCGACATGGCGACAGCAGCTACTACAAATAGTGATTTCATTTTCATGGGATAATTTTCTTTTGGGATTTCTAGAGGTCGGTCTGGCTTTCAAGGCTGGCGAGTTGGCTATCGTATCCCGCCGCCGTGCTTCGCTCGGATGTGATGCCCTGGGAATAAGTGCTCAGGTTGCCCAAACGGCTTGAGACCGAGGAGCTGCTGCGGCTGCCGGATGCCTGGGATCTTGATGAGTTGATGCTGGCCAGTTCCTGGTCATACGATTTGATCTGGCCCTTGGTCTGGCTCCGGAGTGACCTGACCTCGCCCTTGAGCTTGGCAAGTTCCCGGCGGTTCTGCGAGGCGCGTGCGGAGTTGATCCGCTTGCGGAGGCTGGCCAACTGGTTGTTAAGCGTGCGGTTGTTGGCACGTGCCTGCGTGTTGGTTTGCTTCGCGCGTGAGATCTGGGCATCCAGCATGTTCTCGATGTTGACATAACCCTGTTTCTGGTTGGCGCGCGCGGTGCCGGCGGCTCCTCCGAGCGCGCCGCCAAGTGCCGCTCCAAGTGCCGTCCCCTTTGAATTTCCTCCGATCAGGTTTCCAAGCAGCGCTCCGGCAGCCGCTCCTGCCAATGCGCCTTCGGTCTGTGTCCGGGTGCGATCATCCTGGATGTTCGCACATCCCGGAGCTAGCAATAGAGAGGCGGTTGCGAAAACCAATGTAATTTTTCTGTGTATAGATTTCATTTTGAATGTCGGCATTGACGGATAGATATAAGCATTACCTCGGGCAAAATGGTCAAGCGTAAAAAATTACACTCACCGGATTCAATATTGCTCGACAACCCCCGCGTGGTGCTGATTTAAACGAATGCGTGGAGGTTCATGGGAATCATATGCCAAGCATGGCTCCTGTCAGTCTCGCATTGCATGCCACGGTTTCCTGTGCAAACTGTAACCCGGCAGGTTCCGACGCAAGCCGGATCCCGCCGCGATCATACCCTTAGTAGGCCAGAAAGTCCTAGTGTTTGAAACCGGGGGCGATACAGTGTGGCTCCTCCCAACAACTGAATCCAGTATTGAAAAATGACTTCGAAACGTAATTCCTTCCGGATCAATATGAGCCGCGTTCCGGTTTATCCGATCCTTCTTTCCATTCCGTTGCTCGCGCTGGGCGCGTGCAAGCAACAGGATCCCGCTTTGGTAAACGACCTGATCGTTACCTCTGCGGAAAAGGAGAGGCTGAAGGCCGAGTTGGAGAAATCCCATGCGGAAATCCAGAGCCTCCAGCAGCAACTTTCGGAGGCGACGAAAGTGGCGGAGCAGGCGGTAAATGAAGCGAAGAAGGGGATAGATAAAAAGATGGTTCAGAATTCGTTTGTAGAGGCGGTTCAGGAGCTGCAGGGGAAAGTCCTGGAAAAGTACCCGGATGAGAGTGTGGCCAGCTACCAGATCTACGATGTGAATTTTCCATCCGAGAACCCGATTTCATCCTCCGTTTCCTTCACTATGAAAAATTCTTCCGGGAGCGAGAGGGTGTTGTCCTTCGAGGGTGCGGCAAATCTCGACGGGGTCTGGAACTTCGCTCCGGTGAAGGATGTCGTCGTGAAGCGCGAGCCGACAGTCCGGGCGCCGGCCACGCCGCCGGCGGCCCGGCACAACCTGTGGCACCAGGGGGTGTCACCCGTCTCCCGCCGAGCCAGCCGGTCAGCAGTGGCGGGCGGGTGGTCAGGGTCGAATGGCCGGATTGAGCGGAGCCCGCGTTGCTCCCGAACCGACCGCACCCTTCTTCCGAGAACCAGCATGATCCAAGCTCCCCTTCCCGCAATGCCGCCCGCCTGCCACGTTCCGATATGAACGGATTACTAAGCAACCCGGACGGAGCGGCGCTTGCGGAGTTGCCGAAGGCCGATTTTCACGCCTGCCTCGGCAGTGGGGGCATCGAACTCGGGGCGGAAGCCAGAGGTGATCTCCTCTTTACCTTGCGGTGGGATGTCACCAGCGGTTCCTGGAAACTCGGGGCATTTCATCCCGACCTTTTCATTGACGGCTCTCCGGCCGGGTTCGCGGGAAACTATCTTGGGCGGCGCGTTGTCTTCCAGACAAGTGGCATCGAACTCGTATTCACGCAGGAACTTGCCGCTCCGAAAATGGGTGGAAAGGAAGCCAACCGCATGCCTATCAGCGCCGGAATGTGTCCGATCATGATAGGGCGCGGTGGCAGCGAAGCTGCGGAGCAGGGTCGCATCGCCCTTGATCCCGAGGCGCGCGTGATTTCCTCGAAGCATCTGATGCTAAACGTCGAGGACGGTTCCTGGAAGGCGACAAACCTGGGCCGCAGCGGGACGGAGCTGAACGGGGCCCTGTTTTCCGAGGCGGTTCTCGTTTATGGCGACCGCCTCCGTATCGGACCCTACCTTCTTGAATTCCGCGGGGAGAGCCTCATCCGTATCGATCATCTGGAAACGGGAAAAGTCCAGTCGCGCAATGTCGGGGTCACGGTGTCCGACCGGGAAACGAAACAGCCGAAACACATCCTGCAGGGTGTGAACATCGATGTGGAGCCGGGCGAGTTCGTCGGGATACTGGGGGGTTCGGGACAAGGGAAATCCACCCTCCTCAACGCGCTCTGCGGCATCAGCAGCCCTTCCGAGGGGGCGGTGACGATAGGAGGCATTCCGGTGATGGAACTGATCTCGAAGCGGCCCGGCCACGTGGGTTTCGTCCCGCAGGACGACATCGTCCATCGCGAGCTGACCATTGACGAAGCGCTCCGCTCCAGTGCCCGGCTCCGCGTCCCGCTCAAGGGGCGGGAACTCCGGAAACTGATCGACAGGACGATAGAACTCCTTGGGTTGGAAGAGCACCGGACGAAACGGATCGACAAGCTGTCCGGCGGCCAGCGAAAACGGGTGAGCATAGCGATCGAGCTGCTGTCGAAGCCGAACGTCCTGTTTCTTGACGAGCCTTCATCGGGGCTGGATCCCGCTACGGAAGCCTCGCTGATGAGGTTGCTTCAGAAGCTGGCGCTCACCCGGCTCACGATCATTTGCACCACGCACGTCCTTCAGAACGCGTATCTTTTCAACAGGCTGCTGTTTATCCATGGTGGTCGGCTGATATTTTCCGGAAACACTGCGGAAGCCCGCTCCTATTTCCTATCGGATGGCAGCGTTGACAGTTCCCGGTCCGATCTAGAGAAAATCTACCCCACGGTCCTGGATTCGACGCTGACTCCGGAGGAATGGGAGGCGCGGTATATCGACTACCGGCAACCGCCCTCTGCGGTGGCTGCCAGACAGGAGGAATCCGAGGGCAGGCTCCGCGTATCCGCTTTCAAAAAGCTGTGGATCCTACTGGTGCGGCAGTGGCATATCCTGCGGGCGGAGCGGATGAACCTTGCTTTCCTCGGCTTGCAGGTGGTTGTCATCGGCCTGGTAATCTCATGGATCTCGGAGGAGCCGGGCTTCCGCATGTTCCTCGGGCTGATCGCTGCCATGTGGTTCGGCTGTAGCAATGGCGCCCAGCAGATCGTTGGGGAGCTTCCGATTTTCTTCAGGGAACGGGTCTGCGGACTGGGGAACGGCACCTATCTTTCGAGCAAGATTATTTTCCACGGAGCGGTTTCCGTTCTCCAGGCGCTTGTCCTGTTCCTCGTCATCATTTTCGCCAGCCAGGCATTCTACCCGAACGAATGGGACTCGGAGCGTTTTCAGGAACAACTGGTGGAAAGGCAGAAGCCGGTTCTCGCGGATTTCAGTGAACCTGACGGCAGCGGGGTTTTCATCCCGGTGGGCGATGACGATATGGGCCTGGATCTGCCGGAGGAGGATGGGGCCCCGGCCGCCGAAGAACCGCCGCCGGAGGAAGAAGAGAAGCCTTTCGCCAGCCAGCTTTGGCTGATGGAACCCATCGTGCGGGCCTTTTACCTGAAGGAAAACGTCCTCGACTCCGGGCCCGTGCCCCTGACCTATGAGGACGGGGCCCCATACTCGGCGAGGACAAGATCCAGCGGACTACATCCGGCATGGGTGCGTGGGGGGTGATAGTCACTTCCGTAGTCCTCCGTTTTCTCGCCTTCGCATTCGTCTCCCTTGTCGGCGTGGTGATAGGGCTGATCGTTTCCTCCCTGGTCAATACCACGATACAGGCGGTGATGTGGATCCCCCTGCTTCTGATTCCGCAGATCCTGTTCGGGGGCTATGTGGTTCCATTGATCGAGATGGACGCAGTCCGCCGGGGTGTTGCCCACGTGTTTCCGAGCTTCGCCGGCCAGAGGCTGATCGACGTTTCCCACGTTTACGGGCGCCGCCTTCCGCGGATCGCCAACGAGACGAAGAACCCTGTTTTCCTGAGTCCCGAAGGAGACAAGGAGCAGGTCGAGTGGGAAGAGGACGGGAGGAGTCTCACGGAAACCTACGACAAGTTTTCAGAAATCAACCGCTCCTGGCAGAACCTGGCCGTGGTCATGGATGAAGTGGGCGAGCGCAAGAAGGAAAAGGAAAAGGGGGTGAGGCTGGGCAGCTACGTGGTGCCATCGAGCGTGGCAAGCAGGAAGGATGTGAAATACAAGCACGGGACGGTTTTTGCGAACCCGGCACCGGCATGGCAGGCGATCCTGATCCTTGGCGCATGGCTATTCGGAGGTTTGGCCGTAACCTTCGTCAGCCTGTGCAGGCGCGCGACCCGCTGACCCACGACGAAAAACACCACCAATGCCCGAACTTAAAAGCATCCGATTCCGCCGCGTCACGGCAAACCTGGTTTTCGCCCTGCTGTTCCTGCTGATGTTCCTGAGCAGCGGGCAAATGCTGGCGAATGTGCTGGTGATCGGCGAAGTGAAAATGGACGGGATTTCGGCGCTGGGAGCCAAGTGCTACCGTTTCGTGTGCGTCGTAGGAATCGTTCTCAGCCTGGTCAATTACCGCAGCGCCCAGTTTCCAGGCGGCGCGGCCTTGGGAATCGCCGTGCTGATGGGACTGGGAATCCGGCAGGATCTGAACGACCTTGCGGAATTTTACCCCGACAAGATAGTGGAGATCACCGATTCGGTGAAACTGACAGGCTGGGGTTGGGTGATGGTGATATCAACCGTCGGCATGCTGCTGCTATCGGCAGCGGGCAGTCTTCTGGGTCTGCGCCCGAAGGAACTTCACTTGGTATAGTCCACATTGACCGTGGCATATCCCTCGTAGGGAATCGTCACCGTGGTCGTGTAGCGTCCGTTGACATATACCTTCGCCCGGGTGCCGAGGTCGCCGGGCGGGCACTCGATCACAAAATACCCCTCTTTGTCCGTAGTGGTCTGTATCTTCTGCTTCGCAAGCCGAATCAGTATCGTCACTCCGGAGCGTCCGCTTCCACTTGAATTCGCCACTTTTCCGGCGACTCCCGCCGCCTCGATTGACAGGGCGGAAAACATCAGAAAAATTCCACTTAGTAATGATTTCATTTTCATAGATCCAATGACACGGAAAACTCAATGCATGGCAAGGAAATAAAAATCGAAATCTGAAATTTACCACGAGCCATCCGTTCACTGTTCCGGCTCGGTCATTTTCCAAAGGCGGGGGCCGAGGGTGATGCAGGCGATGAAGAGGCCGGTGGCGAGGCCGCACCAGACGCCTACGGCTCCGAGGCTGAATTTCACGGAGAGAAGAATCGCCACCGGTAGGCCGACGATCCAGTAGGCGAAAAACCCCATGAGGGCGGGCATGCGGGTATCGTGGAGGGAGCGGAGCATGGAGACGGAGCAGATCTGGAGGCTGTCGAAAATCTGGAACACGCCGACGACGATGAGGATCTTCGCGGCGAGGGCGATGACGGGAGCTTCGTCGATGAAAAGGGATGAAACCCATTTTCCGAACAACAGAAAAAACAGCGCGCCGCACACTGCCCAGGCAACGCCTATCCACCAGCCGGAGATGGTGATTTTGCGCAGCCTTTCCACCTGCCCGGCACCACTGGCGGAGCCGATACGCACGCCCAGTGCCATGGATAGACCGAGGGGAACCATGAAGGCGGTGGCGGCGCACATGAGGGCGACCTGGTGGGCGGCCATGGCGGTTTCCCCGAAGCGGCCCATCATGAGTCCGGCCAGGGAGAATGCAGAAACTTCGCAGACCATTTGCAGGCTGGCGGGAAAGCCTATGCCGAGGAATTTTTTGATATCCGCTAAGACGGGTGGCTTGAACCAATGGAACGGCGTCCATTCGCGCATGTTTTTTCCCCGGTAGAGCCACACGAACATGGCGATGAGGATGGCGGTGCGGGAGATGAAGGTGGCCCACGCGGCACCGATGAGGCCGAGTGGCGGGCAACCGAATTTTCCGAAGATCATGATCCAGTTGAGAAACACGTTGAGGACGACGCCCCAGAGGAAAATCCAGAACGGCGGCCAGGGTCTGTCGAGGGCATCTGCGTGGTTTTTCAGCGCCATGGACATGAGACCCGGGATGAGGGAGGCCATGATGATGCGGAAATATCCGCCGGTTTTTTCCACCACGTGCTGCGGTTGTCCAAAGGCTCCGAGGTTCAGCGTGAGCAGGGACATGAACAGGAAAAGCAGGATGGCCAGGATGGTGGCGACATACATTCCGTGGCGGCAGCTTGCGCGGCCTGCGGCGTGGTCGTTGGAACCGTGTGCTCCGGCGGTGAAGACGGAGATGGAGGTGAGGATGCCTATGCCGAAAACGAAGGGGACATAGAAGAGCGAGTTCGCGAAGGTAAGGACGGCCATTTCCGTGACGCCGAGGCGGCCTATCATCATGGTGTCCGCTACTCCGAGAAGCATTTGGCTGACCTGGCCGATGACCAGCGGAAAGGCCAGTTTGAGGGTCAGGCGTGATTCTTTGAGAAGGGACATTGAGCGCGCGTTGCCGGGGGACGGGAATGATCCCCCCTCCTTAGAACTCCTCGTCCATGAGTTTCTCGCGGCGCTCGCGGACGAGACGGACTACAAGGGCTGTCCAGCCGGTCTGGTGGGATGCGCCGAGCCCTTCCCCGGTTTCCCCGTGGAAGTATTCGTGGAAAAGGATGAGGTCTTTCCAGTGCTCGTCATCGGAGTAGCGTTTGGAGGCTTCGGCATTTCCATAGCAGGGCCGGAAACCCTTTTCATCCTTTTTGAAGAGGGCGATGAGGCGGTCGCAGATGTCGATGGCGATTTCCCGTAGTGTGCATTCCTTTCCTGAGCCGGTGGGGTACTCCACTTTGAAATCGTCCCCGTAGAAGTAGTGGTAGCGCTCCAGTGCTTCGATGAGGATGAAGTTCGTGGGAAACCAGATGGGGCCGCGCCAGTTCGAGTTTCCGCCGAACATGTCTGTCGTCGCCTCGCCGGGGGTGTATTCCACCTGATGGATGGAGCCGCCGTGGGAGAAGATGAAGGGCTTTTTCAGGTGAGCCTTCGAAAGGGAACGGATGCCGAAGTTGGAGAGGAACTCCTTGGGATCGAGCATGTATTTAAGCGTGTCGCGGAGGCGTTCTTCGGAAGGGATGGCGAGGAGGACGCGGCCGGAGTTCTTCTGTCCTTTCACGCGGCGGGTGGTGACGTATTTCAGGAGTTCCGGTTTGTTCACGAGGAACCAGTCCATGCGTTTGCGGAAGCCGGGGAGGGCGTTGATGGTGTTCTGCTTGAGGACGGTGACGGCGGAAAGGGGAAGCAGGCCGACGAGCGAGCGGATGCGGAGTGGAATTGGAGCCTCGTCATCAATGATGAGCTGGTCGTAGTAAAACTGGTCCTGTGGATCCCAGAGGCCGTTGCCGCCGAGGGTGTTGATGGCATCGCAGATGTTTACGAAGTGTTCGAAAAACTTGGATGCGATGTCCTCATAGGCGGGCTTGGTGAGGGCGAGTTCCAGCGCCATGGAAAGCATGGTGAGGCAGTAGAATCCCATCCATGCGGTGCCGTCCGCCTGTTGCAGGTAGCCGCCTCCGGGGAGGGCGTGGGAGCGGTCGAAGACCCCGATGTTATCGAGACCGAGGAAGCCGCCGCCAAAGACGTGGCGCCCGTCCATGTCCTTGCGGTTGACCCACCAGGTGAAGTTCAGGAGGAGCTTCTGGAAGGCTTTTTCCAGGAAAAGAAGATCCCGTGTGCCCTTGTTGTCGGCGATTTTATAAACACGCCAGACGGCCCATGCGTGGACGGGCGGGTTGACATCGGAAAAGTTCCATTCGTAAGCGGGGAGCTGGCCGTTGGGGTGCATGTACCACTCCCGCAGAAGGAGGAGGAGCTGGTGTTTTGTGAAGGCTGAATCCACCGCGCAGAACGGCAGCATGTGGAAGGCGGTGTCCCATGCGGCGAACCACGGGTATTCCCACTTGTCCGGCATGGAGAGGATGTCTTTTGCGTAAAAATGCTTCCAGTCGTGGTTGCGGCCTTCGAGACGGTTTGTGGGCGGATGGGGCAGTTCCTTGTCGCCTTTCAGCCAATCCTCCACGGAGTAGTAGAAGAACTGTTTGGTCCAGAGGAGGCCGGCGTAGCCCTGGCGGCAGATGAGAGTTTCTTCATCGGAAATGTCGTGGGGGATGACGTCCTGATAGAATGCATCGGCATCCCGGATGCGGGCTTCCATGGTCTCATCGAACTCTTCCAGGCCATGGAGGTTGTTGATTTCATCCACCTGGTGGAGGCGGCAGCGGACGGTGACGGTTTCGCCGGCGGGGATGTTGAAAACGTAGTGGGCGGCAGCTTTGGTTCCCTTCTTTTTGGGAGAGACAGCCTTCTCTTCCTTTTTGATGACGTGCCGATGAAATGCGTCCTTGGTATAAGGGCATGCGTTTTTATCGCCATCGAGAGCCTCGTGGTTGGTGTCGTTTTCGGTGAAAAGCCAGGTCGGTTTTTTCCCGGAGACTTCCGAATCCGCGTGGAAGTGGAATTTTCCCAGTGTCTGGTGCTGGATGTGGAGCTTGCCGTCTTCCAGGGAGATGGAGGGCTTTTTTAGCGGTGCGTCAGGTTCGGTATCCCAGGACCAGGTGTTGCGCAGCCAGACGGTGGGCAGAAGATGGATGGGTGCTGCGTCCGGGCCACGGTTTGAAATGGTGATGCGCCAGAGTATGTCCTCGGGGGTGCGTTTGCAGACTTCCTGGACTACGTCGAAGTAGCGGTTGCCGTCGAAGAGACCCATGTCCGCGAGCTCGAGTTCTGGGCCGAGGCGGCCGAGTTTTTCGTTTTCCACGCGAATCCTGGTATAGGGATAGCGGGCCTGCGGGTATTTGTAGAGAGCCTTGGTGTAGGAGTGGGTGGGGGTGGAATCGAGGTAGTAGTAGCACTCTTTCACGTCCTCCCCGTGGTTGCCCTCGTTCCCGCCGAGTCCGAAGAGGCGCTCCTTGAGGATGGAGTCTTCACCATTCCAGAGTGCGGGGGAAAAGCAGAGGCGGCAGCTTCTGTCAGACCAGCCCTGGAGGCCGTCCTCGCCCCAGCGGTAGGCACGTTTGCGGGCGTGCTCGTGGGGGAAGGCTGCCCAGGAATTCCCGTGGTCCGAATAGTCTTCGCGAACCGTTCCCCACTGCCGTTCCGAAAGATAGGGCCCCCAGCGCTTCCAGTTTTTGGCGCGGTTTTCTTCCTGCGAGAGTCTGATGTTTTCCTGATTCATAACGGGTGCGGGGGACGGGTAGCACGAATCGTGCGCATTGAAAGAAAGAACCGAATAGCGTGTTTGCGCGGTTCAACGCCCGGTGAGTCGGATGAGATTGGAGAGGATACGGCCGCGCTCCGCCATGTGGTGGTGGGAAATGTCCAGGCGCAGGCGCCAGTTTCCTTCCCCGGTGGTGCCGGGGGTGTTGATGCGGTCTTTCAGGGCGAAGAGATCGGTGACCATGAGGACGGCGTAGCGGGAGTTGCTTTCGAAGAGGGATTTGATGAGGCGCCAGTGGATGGCATCCGAGTAGGGTGGCCAGTTGTTGTCTTCAGGAACGGGGATTCCGGAAAAACCTGCGAGAAGCTGGAGGGAATGGGTGCAGCCTTCGGCCGCCCAGCGGCCTTGTTCGGTGGCGTGCTCTTTCTGGAGGGCTATGGTCTTCCGGCAGTTTTCCCAGGTGGCGCAGAGGGAATCGTGATCGTGGGTGGAGTAGGATGCGAAGGAGTTTTCCGGGAAAACATCGCCCATCACCGGGGAGCCGTCCTCATAGGAATCCCAATGCGGGATGCGGTAGCCGGACATGCCGAGATCATCAAGATGGGGGCGGACGTATTCCGGCACCCAGCCAAGATCCTCTGCGATGATTTCGGTTTCCCCTGCGGCATCAATGATGGCGCGGAGGCGGAAATCGCCGGCGGCGCGGTTGCGGCCCTTGTTTTCGGCATGGTCATCCGGGTGGGCGAACCAACGGGGGAGGCGGCCTTCATTGAGCTTCGCCGCGGCTCCATGGCTGAGTCCGAGGAATTCGTGGTTGCGCCGCGGGTGCCAGGGGAACCCGTAGATGCGGTAGAAGCCGAGAATGTGGTCGATGCGGAACATTCGGAAGATTTCGGTGAGGTGGGTGAGCCTTTGTCGCCACCAGGAGAAGCCGTTGGCGGCCATTGCCTCCCAATCGTAGAGGGGGACTCCCCAGTTCTGGCCCCATTCGTGGATGAAGGGGTTCTCCGCCGAATAGCCTTCCGGGGCAGTGCCGCCGAACCAGTTGGTGTGGAACTCCGCCTGGTTGAAAAACACGTCGGCGGAGTGGAAGGAAACGCCTATGGGGATGTCTCCCATGAGTTTTACGTCTTTTGCGTCGGCATGTTCCCGGAGGGCGCGCCATTGCCGGAAGCAGAGCCACTGGACGTATGCGAAATAATCGAGGCGGGAACCGACGTGGCCGGCATCGATTTCCCGCAGGGATGCGATGTGCCTGCGGGCGGATTCCGGGCTGGCGGTTTCCTCCGGCCACCGGCCCCAGGTGAGGTCGGGGCCGTTGATTTCGATGAGAAGTTTGAAAAGGCAGTAGTCGGGGAGCCACTCGGAGTTTTGTTTGTGGAATTGTGCGAGTTCCTTTTTGTGCGCCGGGTCTGGCGTCGCGGAGTGGCGGGCGAAGGAAATTTCAAGCAGGTGCTGCTTCGCCGCCCTTACGGCAGGGTAATCGATCAGGTGGCTTTTCAGATGCTGTCCGAGCGAGGCGCGGGCGGCATCGATTTCGGATTGGGTGATGAAGGGGATTTCCGGGGGATCGAAGGAGAGGTAGATCGGATCCAGGGCGATGGAAGAAATGCCGGAGTAGGGGCTTTCATCCCTGCCGTTTTCATTCACCGGCAGCAACTGCAGGAAGCCTATGCCGAACTCTGCGGCCCAAGCTATCCATTCCACCATCCCAAGCGTATCGCCTATCCCCAGATCACCCTTGCGGCGGGTGGAGAATGCGGGGATGAGAAGTCCGGTTGTTTTCATGGGCGGAAGTAAACATTGAAATTTCCCGGATCGGAATACGGAAATTTCGGGTCACCGGGGGTGGTGGCTGCCGACGACTCGCTTGTGGGGAAAACCTTTTCCCTGCGTTCAAGTGAATGGCTTCAAAACCCTTTTTCCACTTCCCCTGCCTTTTTGTAATGCTTGTCGGAGGGGCGGGGCTAAAGCCCCGGTCCGTACCTCTGTCTTATTCGCGTCGCCTGCCCGAAGCCTGGGAACGCGGGCACCCGTTCATGAATAAAAGCCGTCCGACGCGGAGTGCGAAGGACGGCTTTCGGAGATAAGGGCAAGGAGGCGGGATGCCTCCCTGACGGCCTGCATCAGGACACTGCAGCTACGAGACGATTTCGAAGCCTTGGCGGTAGGAGCCTTTGAGCAGGGGGTTGGCCTCGTCCGCGAATTCTCCGGTGAACTGTTCCTTTTCGGGTTCCAGGGTGAGGTGCTTGCCTAGGGCGAGCATGTCCTTTTCCAAGTTCACACCGTTTTTCTCCAGGTGCTGGATCATCCGCCCGATTGCATCATTGGTTGGCGCGTCCTTGATGGCTGCCTTGATGTCGGCAGGTTTTGTCGGTGCACCGAGTTTCCAGGAAATGTTCCCGATGTGGGCAAGGGCGGCGGAGAGGTGGCCGTTTTCCGCACCGTGTGAGTAGTCGATTTTCCCGGAGTGGCAGGAGTCTACGAAGGACTGCATGTGGCTTTTGGAGCCTTTGAAGGTTTTGACTTTTTTGCCGTCCTTGTCGAACGCGGTGCAGCCCGGGCCGTGGCCGCCCTGGAGATGGCCGCCTTCGCACTCGATGATGTTGCCGATTTTCTCGCCGCGGTAATCGTCGGTGGGGAGACCGCGGACTTCGAAGATGATGGGGATTGGGTAATCGTAGTAGCAGACCTGGGTGTTGGCCCAGTTGCCATCGTCATCGTAACCAAGGCGGGCGCCGACGGAAACGGTGGCGGCGGGGAGGATGGGATCGCCGGTGAACCAGCGGCAGACATCGAGCTGGTGGGGACCCTGGTTGCCGAGATCGCCGTTTCCGTAGGCCTGCTGCCAGTGCCAATCGTAGTGGAACTGCTTGCGTGGGACGGGGACGACTTCGCGGGGCCGCACCAGAGATCGTAGTTCACGGATTTGGGCGGATCGAGTGGTTTTTCGACCTTGCCGATGGAGGGGCGTGGCTTGTAACAGAAGCCGCGGGAGAGGGTGATTTTTCCGAGTTCACCGGATTTCAGGTAGTCGTATGCCTCATACCAGGCCGTTTCCGAGCGGCGCTGGAAGCCGTGCTGGACGATGGTCTTGTATTTTTCAGCCGCGTTGGCGAGCTGGCGGCCTTCCCATACGTTGTGGGAAACGGGCTTCTCGACGTAGGCGTGTTTGCCGTTGGCGGCAGCGGTGGTGGCGATGAGTGTGTGGAGGTGGTTGGGGGTTGCGATGACAACTGCATCGATGTCCTTGGACTCGCAGACCTTGCGGTAATCATCGAACTTGGCGACCTTGACGCCTTTCTTTTCGAGTTCTGCGGCGAAGCCGTCGAGGACTTCGGAATCGACATCGCAGAGGGCGACGATCTTCGCTCCCTTTGCTTTGAGGACATCGTTAGCGAGAGCTTTTCCACGGCTGTGAAAGCCGATGACGCATACCCGGAGGTCGCCGTTGGCACTGGCTGCGGCGCGGGCGAATGTGGGGCTGAGTGCGAAGGCACCGGCGAGGGTGGAGGTGGATAGGAAACTGCGGCGTGTGGTTTTCATGGTTTTGTTAATCAAGGTTTAGTTGGAAGGGATTTGTAAATTTCGTCGAGCTTCGCGGATTCCAGCGAGCCGTTGTGAATGATGGCGGTGTAGTTGAAAGTGATGCTTTCGCCTTTTTTCAGCGTGTGGTTGCCGACGGTTTTGTCTTTTTTTGATTCGAAATCGTGGATGCCGAAGGGGTTGGCGGCGAGCAGGCCGTAGTCGCGGGCGTGCCAGTGGGTGGGATGGCGGAAGGAGACGGGGTTGTCGATGATGGCGACTACGACCGCCTCGCCGTTTTCATCGGGGCCGGAGTAGGCGGCCCAGTTCGCGCGCTTGCCCCAGGCGTCGAGGTTGGTTTCGCCGTTGGAGTTGGTGAGGGTGGCTTTGGCTTCCTTTCCTTTCACCCGCAGTGTGCGGTCGGTGCGGATGGCGAAGGTGCCTTCCTTTGTATCGCCGAAGACGACTTCATCCGGGAGCGCGGTCATGGTGGAGGTTACGTCGATGCGGAGGGTTTTGTCATCCGGGCGGGAAAAGGTATGGGTGCGGTTTTCCTGGAGGAAATCCTTGCCTTCCGCCGTCCATGTCAGGTCTGCGGTGAAGGTGGCGGAATCGGCTCCGGCTTTATTCTCCGTGATGGAGTTGAGCTTGATGGAGGCGTTCTTGTTATCCTGTCCGGCCCAGAAGTCGTAGCCGTTGACATTCCCGTGGGAAAGCCAGAGGCCGCGGTGGTGGGGATGGTCCCTGTCCTCGGATTTGATATCGTTTTCCATAGGCCAGTGGCGGGCGATGTTCGTTCCGGAAGGTGCGGTGAGCGGGTAGAGGTATGGGACGCGGTAGTCCGTGCGGAAGGCGGTGACGACGGCGTCCCCTTCGAGAAGCTGGAGCGCCCCGTCTTTTTCCGTGAACGTGAATCCAGCGGAAGCAAGGGGTGTGAATGCCAGCGAGAACGTCGCGGCGAGTAATGTTTTGGTTGTTTTTTGCATCTGTTTAGACGGGATCTTAGGAGTCTTTTACGAGAGATAAAGAAGTGTTTTTTCGATATCCCGTGATTATTCGGAATAGCGTGGTGGGGATTCCGCTCTTATGGTTCGGAAATGAGCGAGTTTGGAGAATTGGTCGATGCGCACTACCAGGCGCTATACCGTTTCGGGTATTCCCTGACACGGAGTCCAGATCGTGCGGCGGATCTGGTGCAGGAGACTTTCTGCATATGGGCGGAGAAAAATTCCCAGCTCCGCGACAGGAGCAAGGCGAAGACATGGCTGTTTACTACATTGCACCGGGAGTTTCTCGGGCAGAGGAGGAAGATGTCGCGCTTCTCCGATGAACCGGTGGACGAGGCGATGATGGCTGCGGCCAGTGGCAGCGAGGATGATGCGGAGCGGCATATGGATGGACACCGTGCGGTCGAGCTTCTGGGGGATATGGAAGAGATGTACCGTGCGCCTCTTGCTTTGTTTTATCTCCAGCAGCACAGCTACAAGGAGATCGCGGAAATTCTCGATGTCCCGATCGGGACGGTGATGTCGCGGTTGTCCCGTGGGAAAGAGATGCTGCGCAAGAAGATGGTTAAAGAACCCTCCAGTGGCCCGAAGAACCTGGTGGATGTGAACCCCGAACTGTTTCAAAAAAATCATGGATAAAGATAAGGCAAAATTCGTCCTGCAGAGTTTCCGCCCGGACGGCGCGGATAGCCAGGATGTTGATTTCGCGGAGGCATTGCAGCTTGCCACGGAAGACCGTGAACTCGGCGAGTGGCTCGTGAGGGAGCGTGCGTTCGACGCGGAGTTCGCAGAGGCGCTGGCCCGTGTGGATCTGCCTGCGGGGCTACGTGAGAACGTGTTGCTCGCGATGGTTCAGGACGGTGGTGATTTCCCGAAAGTGGATATGGTGGAGGAGGGAAAATGGATCACGGCGATGGCCGGGATCGAGGTGCCGGAGGGTTTGCGGGAACGTATCCTGGTCGCGATGGATCAGACGGCCAAAGTCCACAAGCAGGGCTTTGGTTGGAAACGGATTGGCATCCCGCTTGCTGCTGCGGCTGGTATAGCGATGGCTTTTGTGGCGATCCGTGAAAATTCCATCGGGTCCGACCCTGTCGTGAAAAATGACCAAAGGATACCTGTCAAGGCGGTCGCCGCGGGATTTGTCCGGACTATCGAATCGCCGATTTTCAGTCTGGATAAACTTAGCCCGGAAATGCCAAAGCTGGTAACCTATCTTAGGGAGAAAGGCCTTCCTTGTGGTGAAGGATATTTGCCACCAGGTCTCAGGGGTTCCAAAGGCCTTGGTTGCCGCGAGCTGATTATCGATGGCGTCAAAGGCTCTCTAATCTGCTTCGATGAGGAAAACGGAACCGTGCATCTGGTGATTTTGCGGAAACAGGATATTCAGGGAGATCTTCCGGGTATTTCCCATCCCGTGATTGAGCAGGCGGGCGATTGGGCGAGCGCCACATGGGAAAAAGACGACTACGTCTTCACCATGATGAGTCTTCGCGACAAGAGCAAGTTTGAAGGGTTTTTCTGACAGCGGACACACCCCGGGACGGGGTGGCCACAGCTTGCTGCGGAACCCGGCAGCTACTTTTTACTTCGCGAGGACATCGTCCATCGCATCAATGAGTTCCTGCATGGTGGCTTCGGTTTCGTTGCCCATGTTGGAAATGCGGAAGGTCGTTCCCTTGATCTTTCCGTAGCCGCCGTTGATGAGGAAGTTGTGTTTCGTCTTCAGCTCTTTGATGAAGGAGGAGAGGTCGAACCCCTCGGGTGTCGCAAAGCAGGTTAGGGCATAGGAACGGTTGCCCTCGGGTGCGAAGAGCTCGAAGCCGTGTTTCGCACCCCATGCGTGGATCATCGCATTGGTCTTTACGTGGCGTTCCTTGCGGACTGCAAATCCTTCCTTGGCGATCTCACCGAGCATGAACTGGAGTCCGAAAAGCAGGGAGATGCAAGGAGTGGTCGGGGTGTTGTTGGCCGCGTCGTTTTTCGCGAACTCGTGGAAATCGAAATAGTAACCGCGGTTCTCAACGGTTTTCGCGCGTGCCATGGCGGCATCGGAAACTGCGAAGAGTGCAAGGCCGGGTGGCAGTGCGAGGGCTTTCTGGACACCGGCCAGGCAGACGTCGATCCCGTTTTTGTCCATGTCGATATCTACTGTCGAGAGGGAGGAAACGGTATCTACTACGAGCATCGTATCAGGGAAGGATTTCACGACTTTGGAAATCGCTTCCAGGTCGTTGAGGACACCGGTGGATGTTTCCGAGTGGATGAAGGTCACGGTATCGAACCCTCCTTCGGAGAGTTTCGCACGGACGGCTTCCGGGTCGATGGCTTCGCCCCATTCCACCTGGATTGCTTCCGCTTCGAAGCCGCATTTTTTCGCGACATCGATCCACTTGTCGGAGAACGCACCGCAGCAGAGGCAGAGGACTTTCTTTTGGACGAGGTTGCGAAGGGCGGCTTCCATCACTCCCCAAGCGGAGGAGGTGGAAAGGAAGACCGGGCGCTCTGTCCCGAAAATTTCTTTCAGACCTGGCTGGAGGGAAGCGTAGAGCTGTTCGAAATCGGAACCACGGTGGCCGATCATCGTGTGGGACATCGCTGCGAAGGTTTCAGGGGAAACATCGACGGGGCCTGGATTGAAAAGTTTTGGAGTGGGCATGGTGATTAAGTTGCTAGTGCCGAGTGATCAGTGATCAGTGATCAGTGGAAGGGCGGGGTTTCAGTTTAGATGAGGTTGTAGGATCTGAGGAGAGCTCGGAGGGTGACGAGGTTGTCCTCCGAAAGCGGGGCTAGCGGGAGACGGAGTTCGTCGGTGCAGTGGCCTTGGAGGGCGACTGCGGTCTTGATTGGCACAGGGTTCGAGTCCAGCGACATAAGGCCGCGCATGAGCGGGTAGTATTGCTTCTGGATTGCCAGGGCTTCGGAAAATTCACCGGCCAGGCAGTGTTTCACGAGCTTGGAAATGACCTCCGGAACGAGGTTCGCCGCGACGGAGACGAGTCCGTTTGCGCCGCAGGAAATGAATGGCAGCGTGAGCGGATCGTCACCGCTGAGGATGCCGAAACCGTCGGGGAGTGCCTGGACAAGCTGGTTGATGCGGTCAACGCAACCACCCGCTTCCTTGATTGCCGTGATGTTTTTGCAATCCGCTGCCAAACGGGCTGCCGTTTCCGGAGCGATCTCGATGGAGGATCTGCCGGGAACTGAATACAGCATGATGGGCAGCGAGGTGCTGTCCGCGACGGCTTTGAAATGGAGGTAAAGACCTTCCTGCGAAGGCTTGTTGTAATACGGGCAGACCTGCAACGAGGCATCGACGCCGAGTTTTTCCGCGGCCTGCGTGAGTTCGATAGCTTCCGCTGTGGCATTCGCCCCCGTCCCGGCTATGACTTTGATACGTCCTTTCGCTGCCTCAACCGCGAGCCGGATGATCTCGATGTGATCCCCGGCTCCGACGGTAGGGGATTCACCCGTGGTGCCGACCGGGACGATGCCGTCGATTCCGGCTGCGATCTGGCGCTCAATAAGTGCTTCGAAGGCCGGGACATCGACCGCTCCGTCGCGGAAAGGGGTGATAAGGGCTGTGTGTGTGCCGGTGAAATTCATAACGCGGGGACTGTGGGGAAGTGGAGTGAAAAGTAAACAGCGATCAGTGATCAGTGGGAGTTGGCTAGAACGCCGTCCAGGACTTCGAGAGCGCGTTGGTTTTCGGCAGGGGTTCCGATGGAGATGCGTACCCAACCGGGAAGCTTGTAGCCCCTCATCGCACGGACGATCACTCCCTGCTTGAGCATTTCCTTGAAAACGAGATCACCTTCGCCCACTTCCACGAGGATGAAATTCGCCACAGACGGGACGTATTTCATGCCGCGTTCGGAGAAAGCCTTTTCGTAAAATGCCAGACCTTCTCGGTTGATGGCACGGGTCTTTTCGATGTGGTCGGTATCGCCGAGAGCTGCGAGCGCACCTGCTTGGGCGATGGCGTTCGTATTGAATGGCTGGCGCGCTTTCTGGAGAAGGTCGGCGAGGGGTTTCGGAGCGATCCCGTAACCGATGCGAAGGGCGGCGAGGCCGTGGATTTTTGAACAGGTGCGGAGAACGATCACATTTTTCCCTGCATGGACATGCGTGAGCACATCCGGTGGGGTATCGAGAAACTCGAAATAGGCCTCATCGAACACAGCCACCACATGCTCCGGAAGCCTTTCGATAAATTGATCAATTGCCTCCTGTGTAACCTGCGTGCCGGTCGGGTTGTTCGGATTCGCCACGAAGACAAGACGCGTGTTTTCCGTAACCGCATCCGCCATCGCTTCAAGATCATGGATGAAATCCGGATCATCCACCTCCACATATTTCGCGCCAAACAGCGTGGCCATCAGCTTGTAAACCACGAAGGCATGCTTCGCCGCGATCAGCTCCGCATCCCGGTTCAGGAAAGTGTGGCAGAGCAGCTCGATGATCTCGTTGGAGCCGTTTCCGAGAACGACGTTTCCAATTTCAAAACCCAGCTTTTCCGCAATCGCACTGCGGAGCTTGAAGCCGCCGCCGTCCGGATAAATGTGCGCCTGTTCGATTGCTTCCCGCATCGCCTTCTTCGCCAGTGGAGAAGGCCCAAGCGGATTTTCATTCGAAGCCACTTTCACAATCGAAGCCGGATCCAGCCCCAGCTCACGGGCGGTTTCCTCAATGGGTTTCCCCGGCTCGTAAGCTACGAGGTCACAGACGAAAGGGTTGGCGGAATCGGAAATCGGCATGCCGGGAGGATTGGATGGGGCAGGGGCAAGATTCAACCGCGAATTGACGCGAATTTCCGCGAATTTGTAAATTCCAGAACGCGACGTATTCTGTCGCATGGAGCGTATATTGTTTAATCATCCCAGCCAACTAAGCTCCCCATGCCGAAATCAAACAGCTCCAGAACCATCACCCGCCAGTGGGAAATCCTGCGCATGATCCCGCGCCTTCCTGGCAGAATCAGCACCCCGGAAATCGGAAGACGCCTCGCCATTCTGGAAATGGAAGTCACCCCGCGCACCGTCCAGCGCGATCTCGATGAGCTTCTCAAAATTTTTCCCATCGACTTTGAAGCACGATCCAAAACCAAATCCTGGCACTGGAGAAAAAACGCCTCCATCGACCTCACCGCCATCAGCCTCACCGAAGCCCTCTCGCTCGGCCTGATCGAGGCCATCCTCCGCGATCTCGTTCCTCCCCAGTTTTACTCCGCGATGCGGGATCGTTTTGAAGTGGCGCGGGAAAAACTCGCCCAGGATTCCAGCAGCCCTCCGGGAAAATGGCCTGACATCTTCCGTTACCTTCCCGCCGGACTCCTCTTCGAGCCTACGGTGGTGGACGGAAAAGCCCTGGAAGCCATCCAATCCGCCCTCGTTCGGAAACGCTGCGTAAGCCTCACCTACCGCAGCTTCAACAGCGCAAAAGTCAGCCAACGCATCCTCCACCCGCTAGGCCTCGTCCTCCACGGGCAGCGCCCTTATCTCGTCGCGAACGAGGACGGCAAACCGCCGAAAAGCTTCGCCATCCAACGCTGCGCCAACGCAAAAGTTATCGAGGAAAAACAAAGGCAAATCCCACCCGGTTTCTCTCTCGACTCCTACATCGCCAAAGGCGGGATTCTCGCCAGCCCGGAACCCCCGGTGAAGCTCGTAGCCACTCTCGAAAAAGAACTCGCCGACCGCATCGACGAAACCCCGCTCTCCCCGGATCAGAAAATCACCATCCGCCACGGCAAGCACACCCTCACCGCCACCGTCGCCGATTCCTGGCAACTCCACTTCTGGATCATGTCCCAAGGTCCTTTCATAACCATCGAAAGGCCCGCCCGCCTCCAAAAGCTCATCATCCAAAAACTCCACGACACACTCTCGAACTACCACCCCAATGAGGAAAGACATTAAAAGCGCCGACATTTTTAAGTTTCTCTATTATCTAAAGAGAAACGACGAAGCGAAACCCGATTGGTGCCACATCTCCCAGATCCAATCCATCGCGTATATGGCGGTAGAAGATTCCATGGACTTTTTGAGATTCATCCAGAATCGACTCGATACGTGTGAAAGGTGGATTGAGCACATCCTGTGCTTTCATCCATTGCATCGACCAAACGGCTTCTTACCCACCCAGTTCAAGACATTGGAAACCACCAAGCCTCAACTCTATCTCCTGTTGATTTGTCTTGTGGACAGCTTTCTTACCAAAACCTCACCGAGGCACGACTTCGATGAGATGTCAGAGCTAATCCGGAAGTTGGTCGCGCGTCTGGCTTGGCTTGCACGTGATGATGACGAAGCTCTGGCTCATTTTATCCCCCTTCTGAAAAAGCAAATTACGCAGGAATCGATTGTAAGGGCAGTGAAGGATGCGGAAGAGAAAGGGGTAGTGTATGCACTTCCAAGTCCCGATGAAGTCAAAGTCTTCATCAAGCTTCCAAAGGATGATCCGGCGGATTTGGAAAACTGGACATGGGCGTCACTAATCCAAGGGGACGGAGAACCGGTGGGTATTGCACGAAGAGAGAAAAAATTCGGAGCGTTTATCCATAACCGCGAAAATACGGATTTTATCAAATTCGCCTACCGTGAGGAATTTGCCCGTATGGGATACTCGGACGATCTGGAAAAGCTCTGGAAGGTGACGAAAATTGATGATCGAACCGAGAGAGACAAACCGGGGCAAAGATTCGAAAATTTCATCAGCGAATGGAATCACACGATTGGAAATCAGCAGGTTCAAATTTATGAAAAAATTCCAGTTTATCAGGAATCGTCTTCGTCCGAATACTTTGGCGTTTTGGCCGAATTCAACAAAGTTGATGATAGCGGCGGCGAAGATGATGCCGATCAGAAAGCTCTCTCGTTTGTTGAGATTAGCCTCGGCAGGCACTTAGAAATTTACGCCGAGATTTGGGGAAGCCAACTTATGGATTCTGATTGTCCTGTTGTTTCCTCGCTTGTTGTATCTCCCATATCGGAGATACAGATGAAGGGGTGAGGAGCCAAGCCTAGCAGAAAACACCTACGAACAACCATGCCTACAGATCTCCAAATTTCCGATTCAGCGCTCTTACCATTCCGTGAGGTTTCAAAGCTCCTTTCTGATGCGCATATCCGTGCCGAAGTGCGGGCAAAAGCGACCCATGAGCGTTTCAATGTGTTCACGACAGTTCTCAAAGCAACAGACGAAGTCCGTCTGCACACTCGGTTCATTCATTGTCTCCTAGACCCGAAGGGCAGCCATGACTGCGGTTCGTTGTTCTTGGATCTCTTCTTCGAGACGCTCAATCTGTCACAGGGATTTGATCACCTTGGCAACAAAACGTCCTTTGATGCCCCTGGGAGAAATTTACTTTGGACGGTTTTCAAGGAAGCTTCGCGCTCCGGATTCGGACAGATGGACATTCTTTTGGAGAGTTCTGGGCAAGGCATAGCTATCGAAAATAAGATCGACGCCCATGAACAACCAAACCAAGTTTCATTTTACGCAAAATACCTTGAGAGGCGCTTCGGCAAAAACTCCCTAGTGATCTATCTCACCTTGAACGGTAAGCAAAGTTACACGGCGGAAGGTGAGAGGTATCTCCGTATCTCTTATGCCGAGCATATTCTGGCCTGGCTGGAAAAGTGTTTACAGAAAACTTACCGAATCATTCCGATCAATCAAGTACTGCTACAATACCGCGAAGTAGTGCGGCAACTCACAAACCGAACCTTAGACGTCGAAAATATGCAAACAATCGTCCAATTTGTCATCGATAACCCGGATATCATACGTTTTAGAAGCGAAATTGCTCAAGCTTCTGAGGCTGCAATCCAGCAAACTTGGGATCTGATCGAGAAGGGAATTATCTCGGGTCTCCCAGAGAACTACGAAATCAGTGTTGGTAGGCACGCTGAGAGAGGTCGTTTCGGAAATGGTCTTTCTGCGGCAATCGTCATCGCCCCCGAGCCTGGAAATGTTCTTCATGAAGCTCCGTTCGAAATTTGGGCGGAGCAGGATGAAAGTGATTTTGGCGTTGGAGTCGTTCCCCGTGGAGACTGGGACAATCTCTCAACACAGGACGAATTGCTTTTTCAGAAAATGAGGGATTATATCCAGCCAGACGGAGGGCACCAACAAAGAGATTTCCGCTTGGATGGAAAAATCTCGTTCTTGGTGTGGATGATAAAAAAATTGCGGATGTAATCCAGAATCCGGATACTTCTGACATGTGCGCGATCATTACGGGTCATATCTTAGAAATAGAAAGAGCCTATGCACAAGCTCGGTAGGCTGGTTAACGGCGATCATTTATCGAGCGGCACATCGCGGCTGTCGTAATGAGTCTTCATGAGATGAACCCGGCGGTTGTCCGGTTCCCAGAGAACTCAGGCGGATCGTTTTCCAGTCTCGTCGTAAGGCCCCGCCGACTGTCCCCGCCATAATCACGGAGGGAGAGGCAGCGGG
This sequence comes from uncultured Verrucomicrobiae bacterium, assembly GCA_963793435.1. Classification (GTDB taxonomy): domain Bacteria; phylum Verrucomicrobiota; class Verrucomicrobiia; order Verrucomicrobiales; family Akkermansiaceae; genus Luteolibacter. Next base: position 823,253 of record CAWCAA010000002.1, read on the forward strand.
AATGGTAAATGTGGTTTCGTTTCCCAGAGGATTTCCGTGTTTGGGTGATGGAAAATTTCCTGAACGTGGGTGTGTCCGAGGAAGGCGACGTTGTATTTCTGTTTGGCGAGGATATTGAGGCTGGGTTCCGCGCCCTGGAAGGAGTACGTGGGGTGGAATGCTTCGGGTTCATTTATACTGGCGTGGGCGATGGCTGCTCCTTTAATGAGTTTGGTAAATGGAAGCTGGGAGAGCCAGCTCGCCTGATCTTCGGTGATTTCTTTGGAGGCCCGGACGAGACCAGTGAAGTGATCGGAGTCTTCCCAGCCGGGTGGAATCCAATAGACTTTATGTTTGCGCCCAGAAGTGTTCGGCATGATGTCTGCTGCATTTGGAAAGGGGGCTGGAAATCCCTTGGTTTTCACAGAAGTGACACTTTCACGCGGCTGTCCCGGCGCGTTTGTGGCTGAGGACTTGCCATCCGGGCACGGCGAGCCTGGGAAAGCGCCTTGGCGGCAATTTCCCCGGAACGCTTATTTGCCGGATTTTTCCGGAACCAGCAGTGTCATGATTTCCTCCAGCCTCGCGTAGCCCATCATGTACAGACGGATCAGCTCCATGGCCCTTTTGGTGGGGCGTTTGCCCGTGAGAAGTTGCAACATCAGCGCCGCTATGAGCGCGCTGTAGGTCTGGATGGCCACTCCTTGGGGCGACTCCGCCATCAGGTGGCGGTTGCCGAGGATGCTTTTCATCCACTTGAAAAACAGCTCGATCTGCCAGCGGTAACGGTAGATCAGGGCGACCAGCTCCGCTTCGATCCCCAGATCGGTGGCCAGCAGCAGCTCCTTGCCGTCCACCTCGACTTTGACCACCCGGACCGGTTCGCCCTGCCATTTGTCGCCGAGTTTCACCATACCCTGCCAAGTGACGCCCGCCGCCCGGTCCGCTCCGGCCAGGGGGAGTTCCTCCACAATTTCCATGCGCGGATTGTTGCGGATACGGATCACGTGGGAGACCCCCTCTTCGCGAAGCTCGCCGAAAAACCCGTATTCCAGCCCGTAGTAGCGGTCCGCGACGATGATCTCGCCCCTCTTCATGGATTTCCGCAAAGCCTTGCGCTCGCAGGAGTTCCCGGTGGTGACAAGCGCGTCGCTGGCGGCCTGGCGCAGCACGGTGAATTTCAGATGCAGCTTGGCGGCGCGGTTTTGGTCGTTGATCCAGAGCGCCCAATGCATGCGTGGCAGGGCGGGCAGCAGGGTGCCGTCCACCAGCTTGAGCCTGTCGGCGAGGTGGGCGAGCCGGGCATCGCCCCATGAAGTGGGGATTTCCCCGGCGAGTTCCAGGAACACCTGCTTGAGCAGTTCCGGGTCGAAAACCCCCTGCGCCTCGGAAAAGCTGCCGAGACTCACCGGCCTTGAGCAGACGTCCTCCTGCACGCGCTTGAGGTGGCTTGCCGCGCAAAGACCGCGCATGCTGTCGATGACCGGATTGAAAAGCCCGAAGAGCATGAGGCTGAAGTAATCCTCCTCAAGAAGTTTGCGTTCGGGTCCGCCGGGGCGTTTTTCGGGCTTGGGAGCGGAGGCCTGCGCCTTGGCAAGCCGCTGCCGGAAATCATCGAGCAGTTTCCAGCTGGAGAGCTTCTTTTCGTCGATCTTGTCCTTGGCGTGACCCACGAACAGAGGAAATCAGAATCAGCCTGATCGTACAAGTGACGATTTCGTCACATTCGGCTCCCTACTCAAGAAGCAGTGACCATGCCGAACACTTCTGGTTTGCGCCTGGAAAGCGCGGAAATCTCGTAGTTCCCCATCACGCCAGTAACGCCAAGCTTCATGCAGAGAGCGACGCATTCTGCGGGCTCTGTCCCGGATCCTACGATGTCTCCGAGGGTGACAATCTGTTTTGCTCCATGGCGTTGGCTTCGCGGAGGGCACGCTTTGAATGCGGGTAGATTCGCGTGGATATCGGCGAGGATGGCGATGGGTTCGTGTTTCATAATTATCATTTTCTCACAGTTGTCCGACGGGGTGTGTTGCATCCGTGGGAAAGATGTGGCGATTGCTTTAGCTGGCGTGTTGAGGGGGACTCACCGCCTAAACGCAGCGCCTCGCGAGGTGCTCCTTGCTGGCGAAGCCTCCCACCGTGCCCAGAACAATGCGGATGGAGGCTTTGTTTTTTTGGGTTAGGGTTTTGTCGGTTAGGGAGACGGATTGGAGTTTTTCGATCAGGGGGTAGTCGAGATTGTGGAAGCGGAGTTCGAATTGTTGGGAGGGGTTGAATTCGAGGGCGGCGGCGAGTTGCTGGAAGCAGGTAGCCTGCTTTTTCTTTTCCGTGGCGGTGGGCTCTTTGGCTGCGGCGTTTTTCAGGAAGAGTTGCATTCGGCTTCTGGCGGCGCCTTTGGTTGTCAGTTGGGGTTGTATCCGAGCATTTCCTTGAGCGGCTGGTCTATGCTAGTCTGCCCGCCGTGGGAGGAGATGACGAGGTAGGCGCGCATTTCTGGATGCTTTTCCCGGAGGAGTGCGAAGTGGCGGATGGCGGCGGCGATGCTTTGGTGGAAGAGAGCGAGGGTGATGGGTTCGTGGTTCACGAAGGCCATTCTCGCAGATGGATGCGACGGGATGGGTCGTGTCCGGGGAGGGAATGGAGCGTTTGCTTTAGCTGGCGTTTTTTCACGCCGAGGGACACGCCCTGAAGGCGGCGCTCCGTTACATTTCCCAGAATTTCGAGAAGGGGACGGCGAGGAAGGGGGTGTTGCCGAGGGAAAGGATGCTGGTGCTGGAGTAGAGGAGGATGCCGCCGGCGAAGTCTTTTCCGGCCTTCTCGGCGAGGCGGCGGAGGCCTTTGGTGTCGGAGGCATCGACGGTTTGGGCGGCTTTGACTTCGATGCCCCAGACGGTGTTGCCGCGGTTGATGACGCAATCGACTTCCACCTTATCCTTGTCCCGGTAGTGGGAGAAACGGAGGGTGGGATCGGTCCAGCCGGCCTGGGCGGTGATTTGCTGGAGTGCCATGGACTCGAGGATTTTACCGAAGGATTCGCGCTTCTTGTTCCAATCGTCCTCGCGCAGTCCGGTGAGGGTGGCGGCGAGGCCGGAATCGAGGAGATGGATTTTCGGCATTTTGATGAGGCGTTTGGCAGCGGATTTGTGCCAGGCGGGGAGGACGCGGATGAGGAAAAGGCGCTCCAGGACTTCCATGTAGTGATCGACGGTCGCACGGGCGAGGCCGAGATCGCGGCTGATGTTGGCGACGTTCACGAGGGATGCGGTCTGGTAGGCGAGAAATTCCAGGAGTTTCCCGATATTGGCGGCGTCTTTCACATTCGCGACATCGCGGACGTCCCGGTCGATGATGGCCGCGATGTATTGGCGGTGCCATGCCCGGGCGCGGGCGGGGCTGCGGGCGCAGGCTTCCGGGAAGCCGCCGTGGAACATGCGGCGCACGAGTTCTTCCGAGCTGCTGCCATCGGAGGGGCGGATCTCGGGTTTGAGTTCGCCGGCGAGGAAAGTTTCGAGAAAACGACCGGGCGTATGGTCTTTTTCGGCTTCCGTGAGAGGGTGGAGACGGATGACTTCCATGCGCCCGGCGAGCGAGTCGCTGAGCTGCGGGAGTAGCATCATGTTGGCGGAGCCGGTGAGGAGGAATCGGCCGGGACGGCGATCCCGATCCACGGCGACTTTGATGGCCAGCATCAGTTCCGGGACGCGCTGCACCTCGTCCAGGGTGACGGTGGGTGGCAAGCCGTCGATGAAGCCCTCGGGATCTGCGGTGGCGGCTTTGCGGGCGGATGGCAAATCGAGGTCTACGAAGAGCCTGTCCGGCACGAGCTGGCGGGCGAGGGTGCTTTTCCCGACCTGCCTCGCTCCAAGAATGGCGACCACCGGGGTATCGGCCAAAGCCTCATCCAAACTCCGGGAATGGGGGCGGAAATAGTCTGATGCAGATGCGCCCATTTGCAAGATAGGGTAGCGTCCAAATGCAAGATGTCAATGCGTCCGTTTGCAAGGTTGGAGTGCGTCCATGTGCAAGGTTGGAGTGCGTCCGTGTGCAAGATTGAGGTGCGTCTATGTGCAAGATTGGACTGTTAGAGGATAGTTGATTTCTTCTATTTTAGAAGGGATTTCCAGGATTCCCGGGAGAATCCTACCTGTGTTTTTTCTCCTGCTATCAGGAAGGGGCGTTTGATGAGGTTTCCGTTGGAGGCGAGGAGGTCTATGGCTTCCTCTTCGGAGAGGGTGGGGAGCATCACTTTGAGGTTGAGGGAGCGGTAGTCCTGGCCGGAGGTGTTGAAGAGTTTGCGGAGGTCGCCATTGAGATCGGTTAGGGCGCGGCGGAGTTCACTGGCGGTGGGAGGGGTTTCGCGGATGGGGGTTTCCTGGAAGGGGATGTTGTTTTCTTTGAGCCATTTGGTGGCTTTTCGGCAGGTGTCGCAGGTTTTCAGGGTGTAGATGGTCATGAAACTTTAAATTTTAAACTTTAAACCTCAAGGAAGAGGAAGAGGGTTTGCGGCGGACTAAAGTCCGCGTTCCATGCCCCAAGCACCGGCTTTTTTGGATTTGGCGGTTTTTTGGAGGCTTAGGAGGTGGTCTTCGTGTTTGCGTTCGGAGGTGCCGTCGGGGATGGGGGCTCCTTTGGTGTGGATGCGGGCGTAGCCTTTTTCGACCAAGAGTTCGTGGAGGTAGCGGGTTTTGCCGTTGTAGGAAAGCTGGATGAAGGCGTGGTAGCGTCTGTCGTTGAACGGGCTGTCCCATTCGGTTTGGACTGTGAAGGGAGCCTTGCCGAGGTGGGTGAGGGTGAATTCCTTGGCTTTTTTGCCGATCTCTACGGCTTGTTCGGGTGAGATTCCGCCCATGGCATCGGCCTGTTGCCGGATGCGCCGATGGTTGTTTTCGCCGCCCCGGTAGGTTTTGAAGGCGCTTTCCGGGGTATCCACGAAGTAGAGGCGGACGATTTCTTTTCTGCCATCCGGGAAGAGGACGCGGAAGGAGTCGCCATCGTTGGAGCGGTCGCTGGCGAGGGTGCAATTCTGATACACGTCGTAGCTGCCGATGCGTTTTGGGGCGGATTTTTCCGTTGGGACGGCAGCGGGGTTTTCGGAACCAAAAGAGGAGCGGAGTTTCCCTTGGCCGTAGGCATCGTAGATCCAGATCGCGACCGCCGCGCAGAGGATGAGGATGGGGAGGACGGAGGAGGCTTTCGAACGCTTGCGGGACATCGCGGAAACTCTAAATTTTAAACTTTAAACTCCAAGAAAGAATGCCCGATCACGAACTCTTCCTCTTCATTGAGGTTTAGAGTTTGAGGTTTAAAGTTTAAGCGAAGCGTTTCAAAGTCCTTTGAAGCCGGCGTATTCCTTGTAGGTGCCGGTGGGGATGGAGACGCCGCGCCACTCGCGGTTGAGACGGCGGTATTTGTTGATGAACTGGGTGGGATCCGCCCAGTTGGCGGTGGTGGATGCTACGCCGTTGCGATGCATGCCGGTGGCGATGTTGTGGCGGATCTCGAAATGGAGGTGGGCGGGATACATTCCGAAGTTGCTGCCTATGGTTCCGAGTTGTTCTCCGCGTTTCAATGTTTGGCCTACTTTGACCATCATTTTGTCGAGGTGGCCGTAGAGAGAATCGACGTATTTGACTTTTCCGCTGCCGGGGTCGCGGTATGCGTGGCGGACGAGCACGACGTTTCCCCAGCCCTGGCGGACGTTGTGGGCGAAGGTGACGATGCCATCGGCGCAGGAATAGACGGGATCCCGGAGATCGGTGTCCCCGCCGCCACGGCCGTTCCAGTCCTCTCCGAAATGGGTGGGTGAGCGGAGTCGCAAGCCGCGGGCCTTGTAGTATCCGGCGGCATTCGGTTTGCCTACGGGAAAGTCAAAGCCATCGGCGAGGTTCACTTTCGCGCCAGCGTGGAGCTGGGGAGAAAGCAGAAGGTAGCAAAATAGCAATACGGTGAAAATCCCCCGTGAAACTATCCGATGCATCAAGGGGTTAGCGTTACGTGAGAGGAGTTTTTTCTGGAGAAATGCCATCCGTGCTCATTTCACCCTCCGCATGCCCGGTGAAGCAAGGGAAAAGTAGAACGGCGCACTCTTTTCAGAATGCGCCGGTGAGTGAAGTATTTCTGAGAAATCGCTATTAGCGAACCGGAGCCTTCAACTCCCCCGGAAGCTTCCTCGCCGGAAACTGTGAGTGCTTTGTATCCTCCGATCGCTCTGAAATAGATCAGGAGACCGATATAGAAAACCGCCATGATTGCCGGGACGAAAGAAGTGATCTTAAGAGCCATTCGGCCACCATACAGGCCGGCCTTGTCAACCACAGCCTTGTCGGCTTCTGCATCGGCTTTCACCGAATTCCACCAAGCTTCGAGCTTATCGTGATTTTCATCGGTTCTATCCTGGGACTCAAGAAGCTCATCCGCGCGTGCTAATTCGGCTCCGTTGTCCGCAAGGATGCCGACCTTTGCGCCATCGAGTCCGACGGTCGTGAGACCCGCGAACGAGTTTTCGTTTGCGGCTTTGTATCGTTCGTATGCGGCAGGACTAGTTTCTTCGAGCTTTTGCGAAGCATAGTAATCTTGTTTAAATCCGATTGCTCGGTTCACCAATGAGTCCGGCGGAAAGCATTCCGACACCACCAACGACACCGATAGCTACCGCTCCACCTTTCGGGAAACGTTCGGAGACAACCGCCAACATCGTAGGCCACAGGAAGGTCTTGCCGAGAGCATAGACCGTGGCTGCGAGAACACAGAGCGCGACGGTGGTAGCGGAACCAAGCATTTGCAGTCCCACGAAACCAAGAACTGCGCTGGCGAGCAGCAATCCGATAGGTGATATCCTGTGAACAATGGCCCGGCAAAGAAACGGAGAATGAACATGAGCATCGAGGTGTAAGCGAAGAGAACGAGCCCTTTAGTCGGACTGGCCATGATAGCGCCGGTGATTTTGCCAATCCATGAGTCGGTGCCGAGCTCCACGTAACCAACCATCGCATGGACTACCAGAAGGATCAGCATGAGTGGGACGAAGACAGTTCCGATCATCTGTTTGAGGGTGACACCTGCGGCGGATGCGTCGGATTTAGGGAACTTCTGACCGAGTAGCATGATGCCATATGCGATTACCGGGAGGAGGAACAGTGACATCTGAATTTTCCAATCCACAGCTGCGGAGACGATTTCACCGGCATCGTTTGTTTTGGCAGACATGAAAGCGGAGGCTAAGCCGCCAATCACGAGGCCTGCAGGCCAGCCGGCATGAAGAATATTCAGATATTTTGTTTGCGCCTTGGGAAACAAAGTGGCTGTAAGCGGATTGACAACCGCCTCACATACCCCGTTACCAACTGCGAAAATGAACATGGCCGAGAACAAGCACCAGTAAGCGGCGTCTTTTCCGCCTGATGCAAAGAAGGCAGGGGTAGCAAGAGTGAGGACTGCGGAAATGAAATGCAGCAGCAATGCTGTGAACATTAGTTTTCCGTAACCGATCCGGTCAGCGATCAAGCTTGAAAGAATGATAACGATTCCGAAGCCGGTGAGACCGCCGCCAGTAATCGTACCGAACTCGGTCATGGTGAAGCCGAATTGTTCGCCACTGACCGAGTACTCGGCACGGACTGAGAATCCAACGCCTGCGGCGAGAATGGCGGTGAATCCGGCCCATAGGAGCCGGTTGGCATTTGGTGCGATTGCTTCTGATTTACTCATAGGTTTTGCTAATTGGTCTGTGGGGATTATCGGGTCTGGAGGGGGTTGGCAAGCGTTCGGATGAGGAAAATCGAATTTTTCAACCGATAATTTGGAATTGCTGAAATTCTTGCGAGGGTTGCAGTGAAGTTCTTCAAGAGGGAAAAAACCATTTGAAAAACCGAATGTCGGTATAGGGTGCGCACGCTTGCGCGGGATATGGTAACGAAACCGCTTCCGTGCGGCATTTCCGAGAAACATGACCATTTTCCGAACCGCGATTTTTTGCGCATGTGCGAACCTGCTGCTGGTTTCCTGTCCGTATCTGCCAGAGCCGAAGGCGGACGGGAAGGATCGCGGGCTGGGCGTGCCGGGGGATTACCGCAGCGGACGTCGGCGGCCCGGAACTGGTGGATAGTCTGGGGGATGTGTTCGGGGATTCCGGATTGAAAAAACAGATGCGCCTCTCACAAAGCCGTAACCCCGATCTGGATGCCGCGGCGGCAAGGCTGGAGGAAGCGGGCTTCAGCACCCGCAGTGCGCGAGCCGGTCTTTTCCCAACACTCACCGGAAATGGGGGAGCGAGCCGCGGGCAGTCGAACTCGGCGGGCGGCGGTGTCAATTTCGGATCCATCATCACGGAGCGATACAGCGCCTCCTTCGACGCGCAGTGGGAGGTGGATGTGTGGGGAAAAATCCGGGCGGGCGTTTCCGCAGCGGAGGCGAACCGGGATGCGGCGGCTGCGGATTATGAGGCGGCGAGGCAATCCATCGCCGCACAAACGGCGCAGGCATATTTCGATCTCGTCGCCGCGACCCGACTGCGCGATCTGGCGGGCCGGCAGCTCGATTCTTTCCAAAGCACCCTGGATCTCGTGAACCGCCGTTTCGAGCTGGGCACGGCGGATCTCGGTGAACTCAGTCTTGCGAAGACCGATGTGGAAAATGCGAAATCCTCGATCAACGGGCGGACGGACAGCCGGAACCAGGCTGCCCGCCGCATTGCCGCGCTGACGGGTGCCTATCCCGATGCTTCGCTGGGTGCTGATTCCTGGCCATCACTCCGCCGCAGTGTGAAATCCGGCATTCCATCGACCCTCCTGATGCGCAGGCCGGATATATATTCCGCCTACCAGCTCATCCTTGCGGCGGATTCGAATGTGAAAGTCGCCCACGCGGATCTTTTCCCCAGCTTCGGGCTCACGGCGAGCGGTGGCCGCCAATCCGGAGAACTCAAGGGGCTGGCCGACAGCGATTTCACCGTCTGGTCCATCGCGGCGAACCTCACCGCGCCCATCCTAGACGGAGGCCGCCTCCGTGCCGAACTCGGTGCCGCCAACGCCCGGGCGAAACAGGCGCTCGCCACCTACCGCTCCACCGTCCTGAACGCTTTCCGCGAGGTGGAGAACGCGCTCGGCTCCGAGCTGTATCTGAAAAAACAGGAAGAGGCCACCGCCAGCGCCCTCTCCGCCGCCAAAGCCGCTGAGGAGCGCAGCCTGCGGAATTACGAATCCGGCCTCGTGGAAATTCTCACCGTGCTCGATGCCACCCGCCGCCGTTTTTCCGCAGAGGAAAGCCTCATCAATCTCCGCAACCTCCGTTTCCAGAACCGCGTCGCCCTCGCCCTCGCCCTCGGAAAAGCCTACTGACCGCATGAAAGTCGCTCTCAAAATCATCATCCCCATCGCCATCATCGTCGCGGCGTTCGTCGGCTTCAAAATCCTGGGCAGCCTCAGGCCGGAGCCGAAAAGCAGACAGCCTCCCCCGGTCGTCCCGGTGGTCGGCATCGTTCCCGTTTCCCCGGAAGAGCACGCGCCTCCGGTGAAAAGCTACGGCACGGTCAGCAGCTATTTTGAAACCGCCCTCACCCCTCAGATCAGCGGCAGGATTACCTACGTTTCCGAAAAATTCCGTGTAGGCGAAACCGTCGATACCGAGCACCTGCTCGTGAAAATCGACCCCACCGATTACGAGGCCGCCCTCGCCCAAGAGCAATCCAACCTCACCGTTTCCGAGCGGACATTCGCCGAGGAAGAGATACGCGCGGAGCAGGCGGCGGGGGATTGGAAAGCCTCCGGGCGGGATATTTCCAAGGCCTCCGATTTCGTCCTGAGAAAGCCACAGCTCGCCGCCGCCCAGGCAAACATCGAATCCGCGAAAGCCACCATCGCGAAAGCCCAGGCCGATCTCGACCGCACCGAAGTCCGCGCCCCTTTCCCCGCCATCATCATCGCCCGGGACGCGTCCCCGGGGAACCAGGCCTCTCCACAGGCCTCTCTCGGCACATTGGTATCCACGGAAAAAGTGGAGATCCGCCTCCCGCTCACCGCAGACCAGGTCGCCCGAATCACCCTCCCCGCCAGCGCGGAACTCACCAGCCCGCTCAAGCCCGGCACATCATGGGAAGCAACCCTTGTCCGCATGGAGCCGGTGGTGGACCAGCAGAACCAGGTGATCTACGCGGTCGCGGAAGTGGAGAAACCCTTCGAGGGGGAGAAGCCGCCCCTCGCCGTGGGCATTTTCGCAAACGCCACGATCAAAGCCGATCCCATCGGCCGGAGCTACCGGGTCCCGGAAGCCGCCTTCGTGAACGACAGTTTTATCTGGACGGTGGATGCGGAGGGGAAACTCGAGCGGATCGAGGTTCAGCGCCTTCACTCGGATGACGGCCACGTTTTTCTAAAACCGGCGGCCGGGATTTCCGGTGAACTCAAAGTCGTCTCCCGCCCCCTCAGCAATTTCAAGAACGGCACCGAGGTGAAAATCGAAGATTCAACCGCGAATGAACGCGAATGAACGCAAATCCGGGGTTGCCGAATTGGAAATAATTTAACCACAGATGAATGGGATGGACGCAGATGGAAGAGATAGGAAACGTGGTAAAACGAAATTCCAAAAATCTCTTCATCCCATTCTCTTCCATCTGCGTCCATCCCGTCCATCTGCGGTTAGAAAATTCAACAACCCAAGTCTTCATTAGCGAAAATTCGCGTTCATTCGCGGTTAAAATTTCATCATCCGAGTGAACAAACATCCCTTCATAACCTGGTTCGCGTCCAATCCGGTCGTGGCGAACATCCTCATGTTCTCCATCCTCGCGGCGGGGATTTTCACCGCCCTGAATGTCCGCAAGGAAGGCTTCCCCGCCTTCGCTGCGGAGTCCGTGACCATCACCGTCCCCATCCGCGGGGGCACTCCGGAAAACGTCGAGCGCGGGGTGTCCATACGCATCGAGGAAGGCCCTTGAATCGGTAAGCGGAATCGAGGAGATCCGCTCGGAAAGCACCGACAGCCTCGCGACCATCACCGTGGAGGCTTTCGAGGACTACCCCATCACCAAGCTTCTGGATGACGTCAAGATCCAGGTCGATGCCATCCCGTCCCTCCCCGAGCAGGCGGAAAAGCCCGTCGTGAAGGAAAACCAGCGCACCAACCAAGTGCTGTGGGTGGAGATCTTCGGCAGCGATGATGAAGCCTTGCGGAAAGAAACCGCACGCCGCCTCCGCGACGAACTCCTCGCCCAGCCAGCTGTTTCCAAAGTCGAGACGATAGGAGCGCGCGATTACGAAATTTCCATCGAACCATCCGAGGAACAGCTTCGCCGCTACGGCCTCACCTTCCAGGAGCTTGCGGATGCGGTCACGGAAAACTCCGTGGATCTCGGCGGCGGCGATGTCCGCTCCGCACGCGGCGATATTTCCCTGCGCTCCCGCGACCAGGCATACGTGAAAGAGGATTTCGAAAACATCCCCGTCCGCACCAACCCCGACGGCACCCGCATCTTCGTAAAGGACGTGGCCGATGTCCGTGATGGGTTCGTCGATCAGAAATTTCTAAACCGCTTCCGGGAAAAACCCACCACCAGCCTCAAGGTCGTTACCGAAGGAAATGACGACATCATCGATGCAGTCAACCAGTCCCGGAAAGTCGTGGAAAATTTCAAGGACATCCCTGAGGGAATAGAGGTCGCAAGCTGGCTCGATGGCGCGACGAGCATACGCGATCGCCTCGCGCTTCTCGGAAGAAACGGCTTCATCGGCGTCGCGCTGGTGCTCGGCATCCTCATGCTTTTCCTGAATCTCCGCTTGGCGTTCTGGGTCGCGATCGGCATTCCGGTTTCGCTTGCGGGCGCGGTCACACTTTTCCCCATTCCCGGTCTGGACTTGTCGGTGAACGTGATTTCCGCCTTCGGTTTCCTCGTCGTGCTGGGCATCGTGGTGGACGACGCCATCGTGATCGGCGAGTCCATCTACACGGAAAAGGAAGAGAAGGGGGATGGAGATGAAAACGCCATCGCCACCACGGTGAGCGGCGTCAGCAGGGTAGTTACTCCCGCGACTTTCGGGGTCATCACCACCATCGCCGCCTTCCTCCCGCTCACGCAGGTCAGCGGTCGGTTGGGAAATGTCTTCGGCCAGATCGCGACCACCGTCGTCCTCTGTCTGATTTTTTCCCTGGTGGAATCCAAGCTCATCCTCCCTGCCCACCTCGCCCACATCAACGTCCACAAAAAGCCGAAAAACTTCATCTCGAAATCCTTCGCCCGCTTTCAAAAAGCAGTCTCGGACGGGCTGGCATGGTTTATCCAAAAGTTCTACCGCCCCGCCATCGTCTGGGCAATCGCCTGGCGATATGTCGTGTTCGCCGGTTTCATCGCGGTATTCATTCTCGTCATCGGCCTGTTCCCGGCAGGCCAGCTCCGCTTCGTATTTTTCCCCAACATCTACCAGGACAATGTCAGCGCGAACCTCAGTCTGGAGCAGGGCCAGTCCGTCGATTATCTGCACTCGCAGGCAGAGAGAATCGCTGAGCAGGCACGCAATCTGGGGAGGGGATACAAGGAAAAATTCGGCCACGATCCTTTTAAAGAGATCCAGATCGCCGCCAGCACGAACACGAACGCCTCCGTCGCCGCAGAGCTGACCCGCTCCACCGAGCGCGAATTTCTATCGTCCGAACAGATCGTCCAGGACTGGCGGAAGGCGGTGGGAAACGTGGCCGGCGCACGCTCGCTGACATTCAGCGCCACCGCCGGGCCGCCCGGGGGCGACGTCGCGATCAACCTGGAAAGCGACGATCTGGAGGAACTCGAGAAAGCCGCGCAGGAACTCAAGGCGGAGATCGCCACCTATCCCGGCACCTACGACATCAGCGACAGTTTCAAATCAGGAAAACCCGAGATCATCTACTCCACCACCCCCGAGGGCGAGGCCGCCGGCTTCACCCGCAGGGATCTCGCGCTGGCCGTGCGCGATGCGTTTTTCGGAAGGGAAGCCCAGCGTGTCCAGCGCGGGCGCGACGAGCTGCGCGTCATGGTGCGCTATCCGGAGAGCCAGCGGGGATCATTGGAAACCCTCCGGGAAATGCGGGTGCGCGCTCCAGATGGTTCCGCAGTTCCCTTCCCGGTAATTGCGAAAACGGAGTTCGGGGAATCCCTCGCCTCCATCGAGCGAATCGACAACAAACGCGTCGTCACCATTGATGCCTCCGTCAACAAGGCGACCACCACATCGGACGCCGTCACCGGGCGCCTGGAGAAAGAATTTTTCCCGGAATTTCTCGCCCGCCACCCCTCCATATCCACTACTGAGAGCGGCGAGGTGGAGCAGAGGAAAAAGTCCCTTCAGTCGCTTCTCAAAGGTTTCGCATTCTCCATCGTTTTCATCTACGTGCTCATCGCCATCCCGCTGCGGAGTTATCTGAAACCGCTCATCATCATGTCCGTCATCCCGTTTGGAATCATCGGCGCGCTGATGGGCCACTACCTGATGGGAATCGATATTTCCATCCTCTCGGTCTTCGGCATCCTCGCGCTTTCCGGAGTGGTCGTGAACGATTCCCTCGTCCTCGTCTGCTCCGTCAATGATTTGCAGGACGAAGGGAAACCTCTTGATGAAGCCGTCCGCCTCGCCGGGGTGGACCGTTTCCGCGCCATCCTCCTCACCTCACTCACCACCTTCTTCGGCCTCGCCCCGTTACTTTTGGAAAAGGAAGTGCAGGCGCAGTTCCTCAAGCCCATGGCCGCCTCACTCGCCTTCGGCATCGTCTTCGCCACCGTCATCACCCTCTTCCTCCTTCCCGTCCTTTTCATCATCATCAACGATATCCGCAAAGCGCTCCGCAGATACCTCGGCCTCGAAAAGGCCCCGATGCAGTGAATGGAACGCTCGCTTTAGCTGGCGTTTTCCTTACTTCAAAAAAGGATTCACAATCCCCAAATGCCCGAAACTCCGCCCGTGCTGCAAATCCTCGGAATACAAAACACCCGCCCCACTTTCCAAAGCGGAGGCAACGATGAGGCAATCGTAAAAGCGGTATTGGGCTTCCCGGTGGATCCGAAGAGCCGTCTCATATAACGAAGCGCTCGGGAACACTTGGCAGTGCGGCCAGAGTATTTCCCTGAGATAATCCCCAAGGAAATCTGCGGACAAGGGCACTTTGAACTTGTGAAGACCCACGCTCGAAAACTCCTGGACGACCTGCCAACTGATCATTCAAGGGGATTCAGGCTTCGTCAGGGAAAGTGCGATATCCCGCTTTTGCGGATTCGATTTGTCGAACGCGTATGCAATGATATTCGTGTCGAGAAAGCTTTCAGCGCTCATTCATTTCCTCCCTCGTGAAAGGTGCCTCCCGAGTCAAAATCGGACATGCGCCATATCACTTCGTCGGCTCTTCTCAAATGCTCCTCACGTTTGGCAAATTCCTCAAGCCATTCCCGGAAGAGGGCGTTCAGCGAAGTCTTGCGTTTCCTGGCTTCCGCGCGAGCCATCTCAATCAGATTCTCATCCGCGCTGAGAGTGATGTTTTTCATCACACGAAAGTAGTGCGCACTGGTTTCGTGTGCAAGGAGCAATACTGCGCCGCAGGCTTCGATGGGCAAAATCCTGCCACAGGCACAGCTCTCCTTTACCCACAATCATTATCCTTGCCCGCGCAAAGCCCATCCGCTTCCCTTCGCCCACCATGTCCTCACTCCCAACCGCTGACCTCCTGGCGCTTGACACGGACGGCTTCCAGAGCCGCCTGTCAAAACTCAGGAGGTATCTTTGACGTCCCCGCATTGGAAAACAAAATCCAGACCCTCGAAGAAGCGATGGGTGCCCCGGATTTCTGGAACGATACCGATAAAGCCCGCACCATTTCCGAGGATGCGGCCGGGATGAAAAAGAAGCTCGAAGCGTTTTTCGACCTCGAAACCCGTAGCAACGACGTCATCGAAGGAGTAGCCCTCGCCAAGGAGTTCGACGACGAGGAACTCGCCAGGGAAGCCATCAGCGGAGCCGCCAAGCTCGAAAAGGACATCCGTGAATTCGAGCTACTCACCCTCCTCAACCGCCCCAACGACGAGGCGAACTGCTACCTCGCCATCCAGGCCGGAGCAGGCGGCACCGAGGCCTGCGATTGGGCGCAAATGCTCCACCGCATGTACACCCGCTGGGCGGAGGCCAAGGGCTACAAGGTCGAGACACTCGATTGGGAGGACGGCGATGGCGCGGGTCTCCGCTCCTCCACCGTCAGGATCATCGGCGAGAACGCCTTCGGTTTCCTGAAAAACGAACGCGGCGTCCACCGCCTCGTCCGCATCTCCCCCTTCGATTCCGCCGGGAAACGCCACACCTCCTTCGCCTCCATCGACGCCACCCCGGAGGTCAACGACAAGATCGAGATCGAGATCGCCGACAAGGATGTGGAAATCTCCACCATGCGCTCCGGCGGCAAAGGTGGGCAGAACGTCAACAAGGTCGAGACCGGCGTCCTCCTCCGCCACCTTCCTTCCGGCATCCTCATCAAATCCACCGCCTCCCGCACCCAGGGCGCGAACAAGGAACTCGCCTACCAGATCCTCAAGGCGAAGCTCTTCCAAATCGAGGAAGACAAACGCGCCGCCGAAGCCGAGGCCGTCTATGGTGAGAAAAGCGACGTCTCCTGGGGCAGCCAGATCCGCTCCTACGTCTTCCAGCCCTACCAGAAAGTCCTCGACCTCCGCACCGGCGAGGAATCCGGAAACATCCAGGACGTCATGGACGGCGATATCGACGCCTTCATCGAAGCCAAGCTCCGCGGAAAAGTCCGGGTCAAAGGCGCGAAGGACGATGAGGATTGAGGATTGAGGATTGAGGATTGAGGATTGAGGATTGAGGATTGAGGATTGAGGATTGAGGATTGAGGAGGGGCAAACTTCTTTCGCCCGTTGGCCAGTGAGAGAACTCATCCGAAGCTGTGAAAAAGCTATTAGGGATCATTGGTGCTGTGGCGGCTTGCGTGGTGATTTTTTCGCTGCTGTTCGGGTTGCTTTTCGCCATGCCTATCGAATTCGCGGTGGCCACATGGCATAACTGGCGTGCCGATTCCACGACCGAAGGCGTGATTACCCGCGCGGAAGTCAGCAAGGCACGGGGTGGTTTGGAGGGTTCCGCCGTATCGTATTCCTATCAGGTCGGCGGTAGGCACTTTGAGGGAACCCGGTACAGGGGAGGGTTTCTCAGCGATCGAAGCCACGAGGCTGGTGGAGGGGAGTTTGCAAAGAAGCATCCCGTCGGATCGGAAGTCCCCGTCTATTTCGATTCCTCGGATCCGGGCTTCAGCTTGCTTGAACATGGTTGGCCGAAGTGGAGCCTTGGGTTTTCAGCGATCGTTTGGGGTGTCTGGTTTTCCGGCTACTACAGTCGTGCCGATCCACGGACCAAGCGATTGGTGTTCTGTTATCCCCTTTCACGCGCAGCAACCATTTCCGGGTTCATTACCATCTTAGCCTTTCCCATAACGATAGACGGCCAAGGACTCGTCGATTTCCTCATCATCTTCGCCGTCATCTCCCTGCTCGCATTCGGCTGGCTCATGTTGGGCAAAGCCGATACGGGAGCTGCTGACAGCACCCAAAGCTGACCGGACGGAATTGAGAACGTATCCCAGACCACCTTCTTCCGCACTGGCTAGGAATCCGGCAGCATCCGGTATCGTCACGGACGGCGATATCGACGCCTTCATCGAAGCCAAGCTCCGCGGAAAAGTCCGTGTCAAAGGTGAGAAGGACGAGGAGGATTGAAGCCCTTTGGCAGCAAGGTATTCCTCGACATCCCGCTTCGAGTGAAGCATCCTGATATCATGAAATTCCCGGAAATTGAGAGGATCACCTTCGATCCGGCCGTAATGGGAGGCAAGCCATGCATTCGCGGAATGCGCGTCACTGCAGGAATGATCCTCGGGCTTATCGCGTCGGGAGCTGGTCGCGGGCAAATTCTCGAGTTGTATCCTTATCTTGAGGACTCAGATCTCGATGCTGCCCTTGCTTACGGCGCCTGGCGGGCGGAAGAACGCGAGCTGCCATTGGCGACGGCATCTTGAAATTGGTCATCGACATGAACCTGTCGCCCACTTGGGTGGATGTGTTCCGTTCCGCAGGATGGGAAGCCGATCACTGGGGCAGGATCGGTGCGCCGGATGCTCCGGATGTGGAGATCATGAATTGGGCGCGAAAGAACGGGAGTATCGTTTTTACCCACGATCTGGACTTCGGTGCCATCCTTGCGGCATCCGGAGCAAAAGGGCCAAGCGTCATCCAGCTCAGGGGGGAGGACACACGACCCGTAACGATGGGGCGAGTGGTGAGCGAAACAATGTACAATTATCGT
The DNA here is from genome assembly GCA_963793435.1 of uncultured Verrucomicrobiae bacterium. GTDB lineage: Bacteria > Verrucomicrobiota > Verrucomicrobiia > Verrucomicrobiales > Akkermansiaceae > Luteolibacter. Next base: position 840,556 of record CAWCAA010000002.1, read on the forward strand.
AATGAACTGGCTGCGGGGGCGTTGGTCACGATCAACCCACGCCGCAGCAAGGTTACGATTCTTCCACTCCGTGCGTGAGACTGATTCCCCTCACTCCGCCTCCACCTTGCGGTAAACCATCGGATCGCCGAAAAGCTCCACGCTGTCCTTGTATTTCAGGAAAGCCTCCTGCAGTGCCGCGGTCGTCTTCAGGTCGTCGTCGATAAGATCAGGGTTCAGCGTGCTGATCTCCAGCTTCCCGTTCTTCACCTCATACGAATGAACCATGAATGGCGTTGGTTTGTCATCCCAATCGGGCGAACCCTCGTTGGTGCCAATGACCTGGAGCTGCATGCAGCGTTTCCCGCCCAGCTCGATCGGATACGCCCGGTAGTAGAGACCCTCTTCACTGGCAGGATGTTGGACAAGATACTCGGTATCGGAAAATTTCAGAATCAGAAGCGGGGCGTCGTCGGGGGGGGTATTCCAGAAGTGACTCTATGAAGTTTTTCCCTTCCGATTCAGCCGCATCCGGCTCCTTCCCCTCCTCCAGGACAGGCTCCCAAAGACCTATCAAAGCGGGATCGACGGGAATCGTATGTTCCACCACCAGCGGCGCTTCGTAAATGCAGGCAGCGAAAAGCAGGGAGGCAACGGTGGTGAGCGGGACGGTGGATTTCATGGGTAACCACCATACCCCCACAGCCAGCCCGCGCAAGGATGCCCCCTATGCCCCCTATGCCCCCTATGCACCCAGTGGATTGGTTCTTGCTTGACCCGCCTGACGCCGACGAAATACGAACCTGCATGGAACAATGGTATTTCACAAAGGACGGTCAGCAGGAAGGCCCGGTCACGCCGGAACAGATCAATGCGCTGGCAAAGGCGGGGCAGCTTGATCCGGCTACGACGCATGTCTGGCGCGAGGGGATGGCGGATTGGAAGACGCTGGCGGATTCCGGGTTGCTTTCCGATGCTGCGGCTTTGGCTCCGGTTGCGAAGAACCCGTATCTCGCCTCCGAGCAGATCGCCCAGGGAACCGGACGCCCGGTGCATTATCCCGGCTACGGGCGCTTGCGCTATTTCCTGACGTATCTGGCGATCACGGTGGTGTTTTACGCGATTCTGTTTGTTGTAATGTTCGCGGCGTTCAGCGGTGGCGTTGGCGAAGGTATGGGGGCGGCTGCGGTGATAGTGATTTTCATCGCCGGGCTGGTCATGATGGTAGTCAGTTTCTTCGCCGCCTACCAGCGGGTGAAGAATCTCGGGATGTCCGGCTGGGCGCTGCTTTGGACGCTGGTGCCGTTTGTGAATTTCTGGATAGGCTGGCGCATGATCGCGTGCCCTCCGGGATATGAAGACCACCGGACTTTGGATACTGCCGGGAAGGTGATCAGCGGGATCATGGTCGGGTTTGTCGGGCTGGCGGTCGTGGCGAACATCGTTGCGGTGGCTCTGCAGAACTGAAGGTGATGTTCCAGTCGCTTCGTGCACGGGCTGATCCTTTTTCATACCCCATCCATCCCTCCGCCCTTGCCCTGCCCCGGAATGGGGTTAAAGCTTCCGCATGGTCGAGCGATTGAAAGAAGCGATACGTGATGTGCATGGTTTTCCGAAGGCGGGGATTGTGTTTAAAGACATCACTCCCATCCTTGGCGACGGGGAGCTTTTCCGCTGCGCGATCGACCTGATCTGCCGGACAGCCGGGGATGAAAAGATCGACAAGGTGGTGGGGATAGATGCACGGGGCTTCATCTTCGCGGGTGCGGTGGCGGACAGGCTGGGGGCGGGCTTCGTGCCGGTGAGGAAAAAGGGCAAGCTTCCGTGGAACTGCATCGAGGAATCCTACTCACTGGAATACGGGGAGGCGGTGGTGGAGATCCATGAGGATGCAGTGAAACCGGGGGAGAAAATCCTGCTGGTGGATGATCTTCTCGCGACTGGGGGGACTGCTGCCGCAGCGGTAAAACTGCTCGAAGGGCTGGGCGCGGAGATCGTGGCGGTATCGTTTCTAATCGAACTTTCCTTCCTGAACGGGCGGGACAAGCTTCCGCAGGGGAAAATCAAATCGATACTCAACTACTGAAATTTTCAAAAAGACACACAATGAGCTGGAAAGAATACAATGAGAGTTTGGTGCGGTATGATGATCTTGGCTTCAGCCTGGATCTCTCGCTGATGGATGTGGATCAGTCCTACGAGGACGGTCTCGAGGAAAAGGTTGCGAAGGCATTTGAAGACATGAAGGCCCTCGAAGCTGGAGCCATCGCGAACCCGGATGAAGACCGCATGGTCGGCCACTACTGGCTGCGCAACGCTGATCTCGCGCCCACCGCAGAACTAAAAGCCGCGATCACGGAACCGCTGAAGGCGCTCAAGCGGTTTGCGGAGCAGGTCCACACCGGCAGGGTGGTCGGATCAGGCGGAAAAATGTTCAAAGAGATCCTGCTGATCGGGATAGGCGGTTCCGCACTGGGGCCGCAGCTTGTCTCCCAGGCCATCGGGCAGAAGGCGAAGATGCCCATCTCGTTTTTCGACAACACCGACCCGCAGGGCTTCGACAACACCCTCGCGACCATCAATCTTGCGGAAACCCTCGTCCTCGTCATTTCAAAATCCGGTGGAACCGCCGAGACCCGCAACGGAATGCTGGAAGCAAAGGCCGCCTTCGACAAAGCCGGGATCGACTTCGGGAGACACGCGGTGGCTGTAACGGGCGAGGGCTCCAAGCTCGACAAATTCGCCACCGAAAACGGCTTCATTGTGAAATTTCCGATGGATGACTGGGTCGGCGGGCGGACATCCGTCCTGTCCACCGTGGGTCTCGTGCCCGCCGCCCTCCAGGGGCTGGATATCGACGCCATGCTCGAAGGCGCGTCCGCCATGGACAGGAAAACCCGCCAGACCGATGCCGGGAAAAACGCAGCCATGCAGCTCGCGATCGCCTGGCACAAGGCGACCAACGGCAAGGGCGAGAAAGACATGGTTGTGCTGCCCTACAAGGATTCGCTCGTCCTGTTTTCCAAGTACCTCCAGCAACTCGTCATGGAATCGCTGGGCAAGGAGCACGACCTTGATGGCAATGTCGTGAACCAGGGCATCGCCGTTTACGGAAACAAAGGCTCCACCGACCAACATGCCTACGTGCAGCAGCTCCGCGACGGGGTGAACAATTTCTTCGTCACCTTCATCGAAGTCCGCCACGGACGGAAGGGGAAATCCATTGAAGTGGAGCCGGGCAACACCAGCCAGGATTACCTCCAGGGCTTCCTGCGCGGCACCCGCTCCGCACTCTACGAAAGCGGACGGAACTCGCTCACGCTTTCCATCTACGAGGTCACGCCATTCACGCTCGGCATGCTCATCGCGCTCTTCGAGCGGACGGTTTCCTTCTACGCATCCCTCGTGAACATCAATGCCTACCACCAACCGGGCGTCGAGGCGGGGAAAGCGGCTGCCGCCAGTTTCCTGGATCTTCTCGGCCAGGTGAGGGGACGTCTCGTCTCGGAAACCAAGAACGCGGAGCAGGTCGCCTTCGAGTGCGATGCGGATCCGGAGGCGGTTTACCACTGCCTCGTCCACCTCGCCAACAACGGCGAAGCTCAGATGTCCAACGGTAAAACGCCTGAAGAAGACCTGTTCCAACTTTAAAGTGGAAAAACTTTTGGGTTTCATGTTGCCCGTTTCGGGATAATTTCCGGCGTGGCAACCATTGAAATTACCAAAAGCGCCGAGGAGAATCTCAGTAGACTGCTGGAAGCGAAATCAGCCTCCCCTACGGCGGGCTTGCGGCTTGCTGTCCGCAAGGGCGGTTGTGCAGGCTGGCAGTATGAAATGAATGTCGCGGAGCCGGAAGACGGTGACGAGTTCATCGAGCAGGGCGGCGCGCGGGTGATCGTGGCTGGTGACAGTCTGGAAAAGCTCCGTGGTTGCGAGATCGATTATTCCGATGATCTGACGGATGCGGGTTTTAAAATCCAAAACCCGAAAGCCCGCCGCGCCTGCGGTTGCGGCACTTCTTTCGAACCCGAAGACGAACCGGAAGGCAGCGGAGCGGAAGACGGTGAAGTCTGTGGCTCGGGAGGGGCTCAATAAACCGTGGCGGCGAAAAACCGGAGAAAGAAAAACAACGAGGAAGCCGTCCGTCGCAGGCCGGCGTATTTCTGGTGGTTTCTCGCCAATACCCTGGCCCTCTGTTTCGCCATCGTAAGTTGGGCCGTGTGCCTGCATGTTTTCGGAAATCCGGAGATTCCACGGAACTATACCATTCTGAAAAAACTCGGGCGTCTCCCCGAACTCAAACGCTACACGGTGCTTGATGTGCCTAACGGAAACGCCCTCTCTCCAGGCGAGCTGTATGGAAAGTATTTCGGTCTGGACGAGGACAAGCGCGAGCGTCTGAACGCCCTCCTGATGCGCAACTATATGCGGAATTTCGAGAAAACCCTCCTTCTGATCTACGCGGAGGGCGAATACCAGGTCGCAGGGACGAAAGCCCTGGGCCGCGATGATTTCCTCTACCCTGGCTTCGCGATCCGCGCCCAGGCGATGGTCAAGCCCGACGACTTCACCGAGGCCGTGGGGTTCCCCGTGGTCATCGAATACGTTTTCCCCACAGCGGATGAAACCGCGATGTCCCGCTTCAGCGCCGGCGATGTCCTTGAGGTGAACAAGAACCCGAACTGCGCGGCGGTGGTCAATGTTTCCAAAGTCGTGGTCGATGAAGAACCTGCGCTCCAGCTCACCGTCATCCCCATCGCCTACGGCCCCTACAGGGTGGGGGATGCGGAGAAGTTTTCTATCGAGCCTCCTGCGGAACTGAATCCAGCCGCCGCCCTTCCCATCTGGAAATAAAAAAGAGGCTCCGTATTACCGGAGCCCCTTTAAACAAAACAAATTACCCGGGAAATTGTCAGGACTGCCTGCGTCTCCTGAAACAAAGCAGAAGACCGGAGGCGGCGGTGAGGAAACTTGAGAAACCTCGGAAACGACGGTTCCTTTAAAAGCGAGGTTTATCCACCGCGAATGAGGTGGTGGAAACGATGTCGAACTTGGCTATGCTCGATAGACCGGCCTTTTCCGATGAACTTGTGATTCATGGTCAGCGCCCGGATCTTTTCCGCAGGAAGAATGGAGGGCACCTCCTCTATCACCGCTACCCTGCGGTTGCCGGGCGGAATTGACGTGGCGCGCAACCCGTGAAGAACCACTGGAAATGCCGATAGACCGAAAATCCTTTGCCTCGGTGTCAGAGTGCTGGGAAAACCAGACGAGCGATACGGTGCGCTGGCCGATCTAGGCGAGAACGAGCATGGGGAAGCACGCAAGCCTTGGTCTGGAAAGGCCGAGACGGAGTCTGAAAAGTTCGCGAAGGCGCTCCATGCTTCCTGCGGCGCTTTGTGTTAACGAATCTTAAATTTCGTCCTGTAGTTTGATTACCGATGGCAAACAGGATCAGCGGAGGCGCTTGAGCTCACGGGCGACTTCGAGGTTCCGCCGCGCCTGTGCTCCGACGCGGGCACTCCGGAGCAACGGACGCAGTAGCTTTTCCGCGATGGCGGGTCTGCCTATACGGATCTCACAGGCCGCGAGGTTGAGAGCGGCTTCATCGCCGATAATCGCCGGGTCGAAGCTGGTGTAGCGCGGGTAGTCACCGGTACGTCCCATGCTGACGAGGCAGCGGAGTTTTTCCGCCGCAGCGCTCCACCGTCCGGCGGAAAAATCAATTCCGGCCCGCAGCCAGAGCAACGGCGGGGACGTGGGAAACCAGCGTTCACAAAGGGCTGCAACGAGTTCCGGCGTGTATGGAACGGGAAGCCGCGCCGCGGGAAGCTGGACGAGTTGCTCAAGCAGCAGAGCCGCATGTGGCATGGGCGGAGAGGGCGAATCCAGATATGTTGAAAGTAGCCGAGCCGCCCGGAGCAGTGTCCGCCCGGCACTCGCATCCCCTTTTAGTAAGAGAGTCCGTGAGAGTTCGATTTCATAATAAAGCTGGTTCGGACGCTCGGCCAGCTCCAGCTCCAGCGCGCGCTTCAAGCGCTCGAGTTTCCCTGGTGTTCCCACTCCCTCAACGTATCCGTGGTGCAGGAGACGCATCTCGCAGACGGGAAAATCCCGACCGGCGTGCTCACCGCAGGGCTGGGGATGGCAGCGACCGATGAATCGGGGGCCGCCGACCCGGCGGATCAGTCGGAGTTGCGTCATCTCCGTGAAATAATCCGGTCGGTCCAGATCCTGGAGATCCCGCCGCAGGATCTGGAACGCGATTTCCCGATCACATTCCAAAGCATTCCGGAGAGCGCCTTCCGAGCCGGGAACAAGCCGCTCGTCCGCATCAAGAAGGAGAACCCACGCGCTCCCTGCGATCTCCAACTGATGGTTGCGGGCCGCGCCGAAGTCATCCCGCCACGGCCATTCGTCCACCGTTGCACCAGCGTTTGCAGCAATTTCACGGGTGGCGTCCGTGGAACCGGTATCCGTGACGAGAACCTCGTCGGCGATCTCTCGCACCGAGAGTATCGCATCGCGAATGTTAGCGCTCTCGTTGCGCGCTAGGATGCAGACGCTCAGCGACTGGTCGGACATGACAGGCTCCGGGTGGCTCAGGAAAATCTTCGGCGCCGGAAGGATACCAACAGGGCGGAAACACCAAGAAGGACGGAGGCGCCCGGTTCAGGTACAGGCGAGAGAAGGGCGCTACCCACGATGTTTCCGGTGGAAAAATTCAACTGGGTTCCGGATTCCCCGTATGTGTTCACGAAAAGTCCGCTACCGTAATTATCCTGGAAAAACGTTTTGATGGCTGTGGTGTCCTCTCCCGCCAGCGCGGCAATCAGATCCGCCTCGCTGGTGCCGCTGAAAACGTCCCCGAACTCACTGCCGACACGACCTGCGAGGAAGTCCGAATCCAGAGTGACGGAAACGCCAAACCGCTCGTTCGGATCCGGATTTGCGGAATCGGAGTAGAGCCCGATCAGGGTATATTGGAACTCGTTCGGAATAGTCTGGAGCGTGACATTTTTAAGCATCATGCCATCCATTGCGTCCGGCAACGGAGCGAGGAAAATATCCGAGAAGTTGATGAAGCCGGAGTTCCCGTTACCGTAGAGGAGGTAGAAACTGCTGATGGGGATGGTGGCGTCACCGGTGTAGCTGGCGAATGCCTCGGATTGGATTTCCAGGGTCTGGCCGGAAGCCTGTTGGCCAACACCCCAGCAGGTGGCGACGGTGGCCATGGCGCATGCGGATTTGAAGACGTTCGTGTGGGATCGTTGTTCCATAATCAGGGGGATGGTGGGGGATTTGATGGGTCGGAACAGGATTCCCAACTTCAACATATTTGAATAAAATCGTTTGCCATACGGAATGGCAAGCTGAAAAATGTCACAAGTTTCCTGTCGTAAGTTTTCCCGAAAAAATATCGGTAGTAGATGAGGAACCCGTCCCTCAGTTCACCATATCCCGATCGCCTGCGGCCCCTACGGGGTGGGGGATGCGGAGAAGTTTTCCATCGAGCCTCCTGCGGAACTGAATCCAGCCGCCGCCCTTCCCATCTGGAAATAAAAAAGAGGCTCCGTATTACCGGAGCCCCTTTAAACAAAACAAAATACCCGGAATTTAACCGGCCTGCCTACGTCTTCTGAAACAAAGCAGAAGAACAGAGCCGGCGGTGAGAAAGCTGGAGGAAACTTCCGGAACAACGGTTCCTTTGAAAGTGACGTTATCCACTGCAAAGGAGGTGGTGGAGACGATGTCGAACTTGGTAATGCTCGAGAGACCGGCCTGGCTGGCGGTGAGGAAGCTCGTCCGGTTTGCGGACTTGTCCGCATAAACGATCGAGTTGTCCAGCGCCTTGAGATCGGCTCCGGTCCATGTGAACGAGCCGTTGGCGCCGTAGGCGACGATCTTGATCTGACCGGCGGATTCGATGTCGATGAGGTCAACCCGGATTGCGTCCACGGAAACACCAGCTCCGGGATTCAGGTCGAACGTGAACTTGCCGCCATTGGCGTGGTCATCGACCTTGTTGAACGGATCGTTGATCCTGCCGTTGGATGTGGTGAAGGCGGTGTTTTCCTGAATGATCGCGATGTTCCCGAAGTTGGCACTGCCGCGGTTGCCGATTCCGTTCGGGATCAGATCCTGGTCTTCCACCCGTGGGTCACCTTTTGCGCTGACCGTATCGAAGATGACAGCTTTGTTGAAGCCCCCCGGAGGTGGGGCCACGGTGATCTGAGGGCTGAGGTACTGGAAGCCGGAATAGGCACCCGGCTCCACGATGCTGCCGTGCTGGTAGCCGGAGTCATCGAAGCCGATGCTATTGGTGAATGATATCTGGCCGTTTGCCGAAAGGCAGGCTGCGGCGAGAGTAGCGGACGCGGTAGCTAGACCGCGGTTGATATTTTGGCGCACGATTCCGCGCGGATTTGTCGGGGGGTACATAATTTGGGGGGGTGAGACGATGCCGTATGTAGCAGCAAAGCCCGGGGGGTTGGGGGGTGATTGGTTGGGGGGGTGGGGTGTCGCCAACAAGTGATCGCTTGCGACGCGGAGAAATTACCCTTTTTCGGCCACGAGCGACAAGGTCTGATTATCAATATACCCGGACAAATCTCTCAACCTCCCGAAATACAAGGGTTCCGTAGGATTGAAAAAATTGGGAAGATGACGAGAAAAAGATTAGCAAATGTTAATCGATATGCATTTATCGACAAAAAAGGCACCTCCGCGCATGACTGCGGGGGTGCCTTGAAGTAAGGAGACCGTGGATTTTAAAGCGTCACTTTTTTTCCATCGTTTTTCGCGGATTCATAGATCGCGCAGATGAGGGCGACGGCCTTGCGGGCTTCCGCCGCATCGGTCTTGCAAAGACGGCCTTCCTGGATGGATTGGACGACCTCCTCGAAGTTCCGCTGGTGCTGGTAGAAGTTGATCGCGGAAGGATCGTTTGCACCGAGACCGGCCTCCTGGCCTTTCATGAGGGAGGATTTGATTTCCGCATCCTCCGGTTTCTCATCGCGGAAGTCCCACATCTCGAAGGATTCGTCTGCCAGGAAAACGGAGCCGTCGGTTCCGGCGAGCTGGACGCGGGCCGGGTGGCCGTCCTTGGACCAGGTGCAGGTGGAGCATTCGATCACGCCGAGAGCACCGTTCTCGAACTCGACCGTGGCGACGATACTGTCCTCCACTTCGATGCGTTCGTGCGCCTGGCAGGCGGTGACGGCTGTCACGGATTTCGCCGGGCCTGCGAGGTAGAGAAGGGCGTCAACCGTGTGGACGGACTGGTTCATCAGTGCGCCACCGCCATCCAGCGCCCATGTCCCGCGCCAACCGGCGGAATCGTAGTATGCCTGGTCGCGATACCATTTCACGTAGGCGGATGCGGAGGTGAGTTTCCCGAAGCGGCCTTCGTCGGATGCCTTTTTGAACGCGTCCATGCCCGGATGGAAACGGCGGTTGAGGACGGCGGAGAGTGTCTTTCCGTTCTTCTGTGCGGCGTGTATCAGCAGGTCTATACGCTCGGTGGTGATCTCGAGGGGCTTTTCACAAATAACGTGTTTGCCCGCGTTCAGTGCGGCGAGCGCCGGATCGAGATGTGCGCCGGAAGGGGTGCCGATGGTGACGATTTCCAGCTCGGGATCCACGAGAAAATCGTTGATGTCCGAGTAGGCCTTGCCGCCGTATTCGGCAGCGAGTTTTTCAGCGGCCTCGGCACGGAGATCGAAGACGGACTGGAGTTCACCGCCAGTCATGGCGGCGATGGCTTTTGCGTGGAAGTGGCCGATCATGCCGGCACCGATGATTCCGAATTTCATGGGAAAATGTGTGTTGGTTTGTTTCTTAAAGGGTTGCTGTTCGTGTCCCGTAAGGATGTTTGGCGGAGAGGCGGATGGTGGCAAGAGTGGAAATGGACGGGCGGGTCTTTATCAGGGGAAAAGCCCGCCGAGAACTTTGAACCGGAGATCAAAGTGATCTGACGAGTCCTTCCACCGCTTCCGGCGGATGTGCGGCGGAGATTGTAATACGGAGGCGGGCGGTTCCTTTTGGAACGGTGGGGAAACGGATGGCGGGGATGAGGTAGCCTTTTTCCGCGAGGGCGGCGGAGGCGGCGAGGGCGGCTTCGCTGGTGCCGAGGATTTCCGGGACGATGGCGCTGGGGTGGCCGGGGCGGAGGAGGGCGGTGTTGGAGAAGAGTTTTTCTCGGAGGTTTGTTCCTTCGGAAGAACGGATGAGGGTGAAGGCTGCGCTGGCGGCGTGGGCCAGTGCGGGGGGAGGGGCGGTGGTATATATAAAGGGGCGGGCGCGGTTTGCGATGAGATCAATCCAATCGCGGCTGGCAGCCAGGTAACCTCCGGAGAGGCCGAGGGCTTTGCTGAGGGTGCCCATTTGGAAAGCGATCCTTTTCTGGAGGCCGAGTTGCTCGGCGAGTCCCATTCCGGTTGGGCCGAGGACGCCGGTTGCGTGGGCTTCGTCGAGGAGGAGATCGGCGGAAAAATTTTCGCAGGTGCTGACGATTTCGGAGAGCGGACAGAGATCGCCGTCCATGGAGAAGATGGATTCGGTGACGACGAGGATGCGCGACTGCGGATTGGCGGAGCGGATTTTCGCGAGGATGGCCGGGAGTTTTTCCACATCGTTGTGCGGCAAGACGCGGAGGGTGGCTTCGGACATGCGGGCGGCATCGATGAGGCTCGCGTGGGCAAGCCGGTCCAGGATGACGAAATCACTTTTTCCGACGATGACCGGAATAGCGGACAGGGCAGTGGTGTAGCCGGAGGAAAAAGTGAGGGCGGCTTCGGTGTGTTTCGCGGCGGCGATGGTTTCCTCTAACAGAACGTGGGGGGCGGAGGTGCCGGTGACGAGGCGGGAGGCGGCGGAGCCGGTGCCGAATTTCGCGATGCCTTCGGTGAAGGCTGCGGCAATGTCGGGATGTTGTGCGAGGCCGAGGTAGTCGTTGGAAGCGAAGTTCCACATTTCCCGGCCATCGCGGATGATGCGCATGGGGGAAGGGGATTCCCCGGGGACGGCGGTGCGGAGGAGGTTTTTTTCCGCGAGAGCGTCTAGCTGTTGGCGCGGGGACATGGGGGAAGAGATTGGGGATTGGGGATTGGGGATTGGGGATTGGGGATTGGGTTCTCCAACCTCTGCGTTTACTCGAAGCGATTCTTCCTCTTCCTTGAGGTTTAAAGTTTAGAATTTAAAGTTTACTCGTCGCCCGGCCTTTCCACTGCCCAGCGCATGAGTTTTTCGGAGTCCGACCAGATGTTGGCGGAGTTGGATTTCAGGACTACGCAGATGACGGAGCGGCCGTTGTGGGTGCCGGTGGAGATGAGGCAGCGGCCGGAGGCGTTGGTGGTGCCTGTTTTCATGCCGTCACAGTAGGCGACGCGTTTGAGGAGCTTGTTGGTGTTCTCGATGGTGCGGGTGCGGCCGTCGTTGTATTTGAAAACAAAGGATTTTGTCCTGAAGTAAGAGCGGAGGAGGGGGCTGCGGTATGCCTGGCGGGCGGCGAGGGCCATATCGCGGGCAGTGGAATACTGGCCGGGTTCGGTGAGGCCGTGGGGGTTTTTAAAATTGGAATTGCGCATACCGAGCTGATCCGCCTTGCGGTTCATCAGGGTTGCGAAGCCTTCCACGCTTCCGCCGATATCCCGGGCCAATGCGCGGGCGACGTCGTTGGCACTTTTCACCATGAGGATCTGGAGCAGTTCGCGGCGGGAGTATTGTTCGCCTGGCTTCAGGTAGAGTTTGGTCGGCTCGCAGAGCGTATCGTATGAGGTGATGGTGACGGTTTTGTCGATGTTTCCCGCATCGAGAACGCAGAGGGCGGTGATGATTTTCTGGGTGGATGCTACGGCGCGGACGCTGTCCGCGCTTTTCGCGTAGAGGTTCCGACCACTGGCGATATCGACAATGAGGACTGATTCGGCAGCGACGGCCGGAGGTGGCGTGCGGGGAATCGTGCCAACGCGAACCGGGGCGTTCTGGCCGGTTGGGTTGCGGGACGGTGGAGGGTTTCCACCGCAGGATGCCACGGTGAAAATCGCGAAAAAGCTGACGGCGAGCGGTCGCAGAAATGTCATGCGCGGAACATGTTGCCGTAGCCCGGCCCGGTCAATAGGGGATTGGGGGTGGGAGGGCGTAAATTATGCGGCGGAGGAAAGGGCGCGAAATTTCCTGCTTGCGGAAATGGCGGAGGCACGGTTTGATTATGTCCGTAAAGCACTTGCGCGGGTGAAACGCCTCCGCATTTCTCTCTAATGACTTTTTTGGAACGCCTCCCAGCCACTCGCACCTCCGGTAGATACTGCCGGTGTGGCTATCCTGTCACCTTTTCATGACCTGCCGTTCCCGTCAGCTTTCCAACATTTTCCTGCCCCTGCATACGGAGGCGACATTGTCGCCGCTTGTATGCGGGCTACGAAACAAACCATCCAAAGGATAAGACCATAGCCAGACCACAGAAAAACAACAACAGGGGCCGTTACCGCGACATGACGCGGGTCAACGACCGGATTCGTGCGCCAAAAGTTCGTGTAGTAAATGCGGAAGGCGAGCAGCTCGGCGTGATGTCGTCGCGTGATGCTCTCGTGAAAGCAAAATCGGTGGGGCTGGACCTTGTCGAGATCTCAGGCCAGGCGGATCCGCCGGTGTGCAAGATCATCGACTACGGGAAATACAAATACACCCAGGCGAAGCTCAAGAAGGGCAAGTCCAAGACCTCCACACGGATGAAGGAAGTGAAATTCCGGGTCGGCACCGGTGAGCACGATTACAATATCAAGCTGGGCCGTGCGGAGACTTTCCTTGAGGGGAACCACAAGGTGCGTTTCGTGCTTCAGTTCCGCGGACGTGAGAACGCCCACAAGGAACTCGGCTTCGTGGTGCTAAAGCGCATCATCGAGGATCTGAAAACGATGGCGGCGGTTGACCAGGCACCGCGCCTCAACGGACGTGCTGTCGCGATGATCCTGTCCCCGCTTCCCGCCCACCAGCGCAAGCGCCATTTCCAACTCTACCATGGCGAACTCATCGAAGATGATGACGACGAGGATGAAGATGACGACGATGATGTGGACGTGGTTTCTTCCGATGAAGATTCCGAAGAGCAGTCCGGTGCTGAAGAGGAAGCTCCGAAGTCCGAGGGCTGATGTCCCACAAGATAGCAGATCTTTTCAAAACCCTGGAAGAGGGAGACGAGCCATGGCTCTTGCTTTTTGATATCGATGGCACGCTCGTCGATACCGAAGGCAAGGGAATGGCTGCGCTACAAAAAGCTGTGGTCGAGGTGTTCGGTGGCGATGGGCCGCCGCTTGATCTGGCTGGCTCCACCGATCTGGGGCTTTTGGAAAACCTCTACGTCCATTTTGAAGTCGATGCGTCGGAAGAGCAGACCCACAGGTTTTTCGAGGCATACCACCTTCATCTTGAGGCTGGTCTTGAATCGAATCCTGCGGAAGGGAGGGTTCTGGACGGGGTGATCGAGCTTTTGGAAAAACTCGCCATAACCGAGAATGCCCAGCTTGGACTTTTGACGGGAAATACTTCGGTAGGTGCGGAAATCAAACTCCGCCACTACGGGCTAGGGCAGCATTTTACCTTTGGTGCATACGGTTCGGATCGTGCCGACCGGAATCTTCTCGGGCACATCGCCCTTGAGCGGGCGTTTGCGATGACAGGTCGCGAGTTTCATGCGGATCGGACACTGGTGATCGGTGATACTCCCAAGGACATTGCCTGCGCGCACGCCATCGGAGCGAAGTGCCTTGCGGTTGCGACCGGATGGTTTACCGCAGAAGAATTGGAAAAGGCGGGTGCCGATTGGGTGCTGGGATCGCTGCGAGATCTGGCGCTCGGGTGAACCTGTTTAGAATTCCGGGCGGTAAGGGATCAAGTAGGGACAGGAATGTCCCTACCCCTTAACCGGAGTCGGGACATTTCTGTCCCGACCAGGGAATGGGTGTAGTCTTCGAACCGCCTATATCCCGCCCCTGTTCGGAGACATGTGGTTGAGCAGCTTCTGGTTGAACTCGTCAGCCATGTTGTAGCCGAGGCGGCGGAGCTGCTGATCCAGTGCTGCGATGGCGACCATCCTGGCGGTGTCGCGGCCGGGGCCGACGGGGACTTCCACGTGGACGACCTGCTGGCCGAGGAGTTCGTAGGTTTTTGATTCCAGACCGAGCCTGTCCACTTCGTTGAGATCGGTGGCGGGCTTGAGGGTGACTACGAGGTCGAGGCGTTTGTCCGGGCGGATGGAGGCGAGGCCGTAGAGGTTGGCGACGTTGATGATTCCGATGCCTCGTATCTCCATGTAGCCGCGCGAAAGATCGGGTGCGGTGGCGATGAGCTCGCCGCCGACGTGTCGCACCCGCACCATGTCGTCAGCGACAAGGGAGCCTCCGCGCTCCAGCAGGCCGATGGCGGTTTCCGATTTCCCCGAGCCGCTTTTTCCGACAATGAGCACGCCGATGCCGCGCATATCGACCATGCATCCGTGGATGGTGACGGTGGGGGCGAACTCGTGCTCAAGGCTGATGGTGGCGGCGTTGAGGAACTTCATGGTGATCTGGGAAGTTCCGAAAACGGGGATGGAATGCTCCTTCGCGACCGCCATCAGTTCCGCGCCGAGGGTCGCTCCGCGTGAGACGATGATGCAGGGGATGTCCCGCTCGCACATGCGGCGGAAGCGGTCGATACGCATGGATTCGGGTAGTTTCCTGAGGTAGGCCATCTCCAGGTTTCCAAGGACCTGCACGCGTTTTTTTGCAAAATAGGAGAAGAACCCCGCGAGAGCGAGACCGGGGCGGTTGACCGCCGGTTCGCTGATCAGCCTATCGAAGCCAATGCGTTCTCCCAGGAGGACGATTTTCAGGGATTCTGAATACCGTTCGAAAAATTTCTCCACCGTGATCGAAGCCACGGTTTTCACTCGTTGTGCCATGGGATGTTTCTAACAAGCCTCAGCGGAAACGGCACGCGAAATCGGAGGACTAGGGATACTCCAATTTCACGCCGGTGACGTAAAGTGGCGTTTTCTGAGTGCCACCGCGCAGGGTGATGCCGGCGGCACCGGCGGGGAGGCCGCCCTTGGGAAAATGGGCTTTCCTACCATCGACGGTGAGGGACGGTGAGGCAGGGTCGGTGAGGTCGAAGACCCATTCGTGCCAGCCTTTGCTGCGGGAGATCCTTGCATAGCCGGGGCTCATCCAGCCGGATTTCGGCGTGGTTACCCATGAGTGGTTCTTGTCCGTTCCGAGATATTTTCTCCAGAAAAGCACCGGGCCGTAGAATTCGCCATCGCTACCGATCAAGCCCCATGCGTGGCCGTCCAGGGACTTGGTTCCGAATTTTTCCCCGCTATCGTAAACGGACATGGTTACGCGGACGGGTAGGGCGGTCTCGTTGTTTCCGAAAACCAGGCTGGCGCTCTGCCCTTTGGTAATCTGAAGGCCGGCACCCTTTTTCCCGCCGGGTAGCGAGTTTGTGATTTGCGCTCCCCGGAGGCTCCACAGCGCGTCGTTTTTTCCACCGAATCCGAACTCCACGGAGACGCCCTTTGAAAGGGTTTTACCAGGAAAGGGGAGACCTTCCGCCACGCCGTGGGGAAACGACGTGAGTGCGATCTTTGCACGTTTGGTTCCTTCCACTGTCTCGACAATTTCATCGCGGACTTCATCACCTATGCTCCAGCGGAGCAGGTAGGAGCCGGGTTTCTTCTGATCCGTCCCCGGGATTTTCCCGTCCCAGGTCGGGATGGTGATGGTTCCGTTTTTTGGAATTTCCTCCTCATGAACGCGTCCGAGGTTGTTCCCGGTCTTCCTGTCCACCAGATCGATGATGAGGGTGCCGCCGCCGCGTATGTTGCTGACGAGCCGGGCGGTATCGTCATTTGCCAGTTCGAGACGGTTCGGGATTACGACCGTGGCGCTGAGTTTCGCACCGGGGCGGGGAGGGAAATCATAGACGCTTGCCTTGGCATCCTTCCGCATGAGCTGGCGGGAATCGTCCTGTTTGGAAGTGACGTTGTTCAGGTATTCAAGGCGGATCTGGTCGCCGTGGGATTTCGGGTTCCCGGAAAGTTTTTCGCCGTACATTTTCGCGATGAGAGGATCGAACCTCGCGAGCGAACTCCAGAGCGTGCCTGCCCCGCTGGAGCCATCCGAGCTGCGCCACTTGCCGCCGTTGTTTTCCGGCATCATATAGTGGTTCGCATTCACCAGCCTCTGGATATCCGCGCGATCAAAGACGATGCCGGAATCGTAAGCCTCCACCATGTGCCCGACTTCGGTGGCCTGGTAGCCGGCGCGGCTGGGGTGGACGCCTACCCAGCTCGCCACACGGCTGCCGTTGACATCGTATGGGCCGTGGGGCATCCAGAAATTCCATGAGACGCGGTCGTCTTCCGGGAAATGGCGGAACATGTTTTTCAGCCGGGAGAAAATCTCGGTGGCGCGCAAGCGGTATTCCTCTTCGCCCGTGATGCGGTACATGCGCATGAACACGGAGGCCATCGCGCTGTGCTTGTTGAGGTTGTCGCTGATGGTGGTGGGGACGTCCTTCCACCGGCCCGTTTTCACATCGATCACCTTAGGATGGGTGTGGTAGCTGCCGTAGCCAGCCGCATCCCGGTAATAAGTGCCGCGCTGGTTCCATTTCTCCCAACCTATGGTCCGGGCAAGCTCCAGGTATCTTTCGGCATGGATTCCATATTTGGCTTTGAGAGCGGGATCCTTGTGGATGATTTCGGAAAAGTTCACGAAGGCCTCCAGCAGGATGGCATCGCCGACCAGGGCGTCCCTCATTACTTCAGGCTTTTCCCCCTTCTTCGGCTGGTCTTGGATGCCCGCACCTATCCAGCCCGGATAGCCGTCGGGATCTTTGAGCAGTTTCGATTCCAGGAAATCGAAATAGGTGACCGCCTCATCCAGCCACGCCGTGTCCTTGGTTGCCTTGTAGCCGTTAAGAATGTGGTCGATGGCGATCCTTGCGTTCCAGCAGAACTGCTCGCCCGTGCTGTTGTGGAGGCGGGGGTTTCTCATCGAACCCTCGCGGAACTCCCTGGCGGTGGGGAGCGCATCCGCGGGCGGGATGGAAAAACCAAGGGCGATGGCGGCGACTGCGAAACGGAGGAACGGGGACATGGTGTTTTTTTTCGTGGAAACAGAAATACCCCCATTCCCCAAGGCTTCTTTCGAGTGCCTGAACCTGGGAGGTTGATTTTTCAGGTGAAACGTTTAGCTTGCCCGCAGCAAATGAGATTTCCGGACATAAGATCGATTCGTTTCAGGAAGCACCTCCCGGAGGAGTTTTCCGTGGAAGGCTTTTGGCAGGTGGTCGGAAAACTCTCGAAACGGGGAGGACGCAAACTCCTCGCCTCTGCGCTGACCTTGTTTTTCTGCCTTAAAGATTCGGAGACACCGGCGTGGGCGAAGAGCGTGATCGTCGGTGCGCTGGGTTACCTGGTTTTTCCCATGGATTTCATTCCGGATGCAATTGTGGGCACGGGTTTCACGGATGACTGGAGTGTGATTTTCGGAGCGATGGCCGCCGTCATCACCCACATAAAAGACGAGCACAGGGAGAAAGCCTCCAGCTACGCTGACCGTTTTCTTGGGAAACCCGCAGAAGCGGTGGACGGGGAAATTCCACTTGCAAGCGAACAAGCTTGAATAAATCCGCATCCTTCCCCGTATAAACACGCAGCACAGGGAAAAAATGAATTTCAAGAACCTTACCATATCCTTCCTTCTATTCACGGGCACCGCCTTCGCGGACGTGACGGTTGAAGAAGACGTTTTCGGGAAAAGCCTCGGCGGCTGGGACGCGCGCGGCGGTAAAGCTGCGGACTATCCTCTCTCCGGTGCCGACTACCGGACTTTCCGGCCGGAAATCACGCCCACGCCCGATGGCGGGATTTTCATTTCCCTGCGAATTGATCACGTGCGCGGCTGGCTCTCGTCCAATGACCACGCCATGCTTGAGATCACTGTGGATTCCCGCGGCAGGATCGCCTCCGCACAATCCAGCATCGCGATCCAAGGGCGCTCCGTCACCAGCGATTTGATACGGGGCGGAAATGCCGGCGGGCAGCAGGTTGTGGGCGTGGATCACGCAGTGAAAATCGGGACGGATCTGATCGCGGATGTTTCCGAGAAAATGCTTCGCGAGAAACTTGTCGAAGCCGGGCGGGTTTCATTTCCCGCAGCCCTCCGCCACAATTACAACCTCCTTTACCAAGCCATCCGCACTTCCCCGAAGGCAGTTGTTGTAGCGAATCCACTCAATCCTCCGGCAGCGGATGCAAAGCCCATGCCAGCGGAGAAAAAGAAAGAGCCGAAGACCAAGACGCTCGAAATCAAGCCATACGGCACCGGCGCCAAGCCCGAACTCCCGGTAAACTCCGAGGAATAATCCACTGAAGGCTTTGGACTGCTGCACCCTGCTGCGACGGGGCAAACTTGGGAAAGGTTTTTGCTACGCCAAAACTACTCGCCGCCTGAAGGCGGCGCTCCGTGCCAATGCCGTCGGCTCGCAGCCCTCGGACGAACTCAGGGCTGCTTTGCCAAAAGCTACAGCAGGCAGTAGCCGTCCAAGGTCGGCTCCGCGACTTCCATGCCGCCTACCCACGTGGGTGGAATTTGCTATGGGCGTCTTTCAGCCCTTTCACCCCCACGTGCGTGTAGATCTGGGTCGTGGAAATATCCGCATGACCCAGTAGCTCCTGGATCACCCGCAGATCCGCGCCGCCTTCCAGGAGATGCGTGGCGAAGGAGTGCCTGAGCAAGTGCGGGTACACCGTGCTGTCGATCCCTGCCTGCACCGCGCGCTTCTTCACAATCTGCCGTATCCTTTCCGGAGTCAGCGCGGCGCCACGTATGCCGATGAAAATGTGGGAAGAAGTATTCCGCTTCACCAGCTTTACCCTCTCGTTGTCCAGGTAGTCGGCAATCGCAGCGAGCGCCTTTTTCCCCACGCGCACCATCCGCGTCTTGTTTCCTTTTCCGGTCACCCGCAGAAAGCCTTCTTCAAAATCCATCCACTCAAGCCGCGCCGCGCAAAGTTCCGCCAGGCGCAACCCGGCTGAGTAAAAAAGTTCGAGAATCGCCCTATCCCTCCTTCCAAGCAATTCGTCCATGGGAATGCTTTCGAGCCACCCCTCGACCATCGCGGGGGAGAGTGTGGAGGGGAGTTTTCGATCCGCTTTGGCGGAAACCAGGGGCTCCGCAGGATCCATTTGGATCGTTTTTTTTGAAAGCAGCCATCGGAAAAATATTTTCAAATGTACCGTGGCGAGTCGTAGCGAGGATGCGCCCAGCCCCCCCGACTTCCTTTCCCTCAAAAATTCCGCAAGTTCCGCGGTGCCGACTTCCGTCAGATCCAGGTTCCTCCGCTTCAAACAATCGTTGAGACTGGATAGGCTTTGTCCCACCGAGAGCTGGTAGGCTTCGGATAGCCCGCGCTCCGTCGCGAGAAAGCGCAAAAAACCATCAATGTGGGAATCCATTCGGGGTAAAAATTCGGTGCTAAAATCAGGAGGAAATCAACTTTTCTAAAATTAACGACCACTAAACCTTAAAAATGTTCAAAAAAAGATTGCCAAAGTGCATTTATTGTCTAAGGTTGCAGACATCAAAGGAAATCAGATATTTAATCTTTCTTGACTAAATTTCGCAACTCCTTAGAAACGCAACGAATCTGACAACTTCAGACGACAAAACCATGAACGCCAAAACACCATCCATCCGACTCGACTCCGGTCTTGCCATTGGCTACTCGGCTCCACTGGCAACGTTCGAATCCACCGTCAGCCTGAACGGCGGCACCCATTTTCTGCTCGCTAGAAACGGCCGGGGCAAATCCACCCTTCTGAAAACCATCGCCGGCAGCTTGAAAAAACTCTCCGGCGGTCTCTCCACGGAAGGGTTCATGCAATATCTCCCCGAGGACATGCGCTTCGATGCGGAGATCACACCCAGGTCGATTTTCAAAGCCATGCTTCCAAAATCCACGCACGAAGCCGCGTTCGGCCTCGCCGACCGCATAGAGCTGGATGTGAACAAGATGTATGGCCGCCTCTCCACCGGGAACCGCCGCAAGACAGCCCTCATCATGGCCGAGCATTCGGTGAAAGCAGACCGGGGAAACATACTTCTGTTAGACGAGCCGTTCAGCGGTCTCGATGCCTTCGCCCGCGAAGCTTTCGAGGAAATGTGGAACGCCTCATCTGAAAACGTGCTTCGTCTTGTCTCCTGTCATCCTGATTACGATTCCATGGCCATGCCCAGCGTCCTTCTCATCGAGGGGAAAAACATCAGCCACCACAGCGCGGCGGATCAGAACTGGTCCACGCTCAAAAGCCTCCTGAACTAACTAAAAATTTCTCCAGAACCATGCGACTCTTCAAACTGACCTTTGCAACCATCTTTCGTAGGAAAGCGTGGGCGATCTGTCTATTTGCCGTGCTTGTCCTGCCCTTCGTCCTGCCGATGATCTCCAGCGCTTCCGAGAAGCCGGTGATGGTTCAGCCCGCCCGCATCCAGGCTGCGTGGGGAACGCTTTTCATCTGCACCATGGTATGGGGATTTTTCGCAGCATCCCGCCTCGGGGAATCCAATACCCGTTCCGGAACCGGTGAGTATTTTCGCACAACCGGAATGTCATCCACCCGCCAGCTTTTCGAGATCTGGCTCGCCCTTTTTTGCTACATCGTTCCGCTCGCATTCGTTGCCGCCGGGATCTGCCTGATCGGTGCCATGCCCGGGGATCCTTCGGAAAAAGCCATGTGGTGGACGCTGAATTTCCAGTATCTCACGCTCTTCCTGCTGGTCTTCGCACCACTGCTCGCCCTGGCCTGTGCGCTCTCTTCTCGCTTCGGCGGTATCGCCGGATTCTGCGCCACATTCCTTATCACCGTCTATGGCCTCTACGGGGTCGGCTACCTGGACAACATGCTCAAACTGGAGGCGAACTCAGCGCTCCAAGCCCTCTGGCTCTACTCCCCGCAATACCGTTTCGCGGATCTCACCCAACGCCTCTATTTCAAGACCGGCGCACTCTCCGGTGAGGTTTTTGCAAACATGGTTCTCTACTTTACCGCCATCCTTGCCGTGAACACCGGGATCTCCCGCCTCTGCTTCCGCACCAGCTCGAACGCCTGATCACTTTTCCCTGATCCACTGTCATGAAATCCATTTCAAATATCATCTCCATCGCCCTCATCGGGTGCGGTGCGGCTGGATTTGCGATCGCTTCCAAGCCGTTGGCGAAAAACAAGGAAGCGGATGTCCCGCTCAACATCCTTGGTATCAACCGCAGCCCGTATGGCGAGGTTTTTGCCATGGCGATGCAGGGGCCGATCGACACCTACTTCCACGCTGCGGAAGACAAGAAACACACCTGCGACGATCCCGACCACTGCCAGCACCACCACGCGAAATCCAACCAGGATCTGGCCATCAGGAAATACACGGGCATCGACGACCGCCTCCGCCATTTTATCGATGGCATGGGTGCCGGGCTTGTCGAGCGGACGAATCCCAAAGCGGCGACGGACGGACACAAGTTCTTCATCCGCCGGGGAATCGAGGACAAGCTACGCTTCGCCTACAATCTCGATCCGGGCCACTACGGCAACTACAACGCATACCACTTTTTCCTCACCGAACCACAACTCGGCACCCGCCCCGAACTCACGCCGACTGCGGCGAAGCTGGCCGAGGAAACCATCGGCTACTGCCTCGCCCAGCGCAACGATCCGCGCCAGGCACTCACCGCCGCCGCCGCCGCCGGAAACGTGATCGAGCTGATGTTCAACGACAGGCATGTCCATCCGGAAAAACCGAATTTTACGACAGCCCAGATGCGCAACGTCCTCCAGGTCATGGATCAGGCAATAGGCCTCTACTCACACCTCGCCAACGAATGGGCGGAGGACGGCCAGTGGGAAAATCTTTCCGAACTCCGTCTTGCAGAGGTGGAGCAACGATTCCAATTCGTCCTGAAAATCCGCCAGAGCCAGGGTGATGCGATCCGCCGTCTGGAAGGTCTTCCCGGTTCGGAGCAGATCTCCACGAGCATGAACTCCGGGCAGTCCGCCAGGTAATAAATTTTCCTTCCGTAGTATGCAAACAGCACCTCCACCACCATTGCCACCCCAGGCACCGAACATCGCCCCGGCAGCCGCCGAGACGCGTTTCGCTCCGGGCATGACGGGTGGTGATCTCTTGGGAATCATATTCCGGGTGTGCAAGGAACTGCGTGTCTCGGACATCCAGATGCGCTCCGAGCGCCCGGTTTACATCCATACGAACAAAGGGATGGAAACCCTCGATTTCCTCGGCACCCTCTCCGCAGTCCACATGGACGGGATTCTCAAGGAACTCATCCGCAACAGGGAATCCGCATCCCACGGCTTCGGCACATCCCAGTCCATGGACGAGCGGGTGGAAGATAAAATCTCCAACGCCATCGACGAGTTCGCCACGAAAATGGTATCCGATTTCTCCTGCGACGGCGTGCCCATGGGGGACAACGGCGAACGCTCCGGCCGCCTCCGTATCCAGGCACACCTTTCCTCCTCCGGCCTCGGCGTCACATGCCGTATCCTGAATGATTTCATTCCCGCCCTCGAAACCCTCGGGATCGATCCCGATACCACGGAAACCCTCAAGCACGGCGTGCTCAAGCGTGCCGGCCTGTGTCTCGTTACCGGCCCTACGGGTTCGGGAAAATCCACGACCCTGGCCTCGCTGATCGACTGGCTCCGCCAGAACCATCCCAAGCACATCGTCACCGTGGAAGATCCCATCGAGTACCAATACCCCGACGATATGGACGATCCCGTCTATGCCGGGCACCGCAGGCCTTCCCCATCCATCGTCACCCAGCAGGAAGTCGGGCGCGATGTGTCGAACTACAAACAGGGTCTCAAAGATGTCCTCCGGAAAGCTCCCCACGTCATTCTCCTCGGGGAGATCCGCGACCGCGAAGCCATGGAAACCTGCATGGAAGCCGCCCAGACCGGTCACCTCGTCCTCTCCACTCTCCACACCACCGGAGCAGTGAAAACCATAGGGCGTATCCTCGAGCTTTATCCCCGCGAGAGCCACGCATCCGTTCTCTCCCGCCTTTCCGAAATCCTCATTTTCATCCACTCCCAGGGCCTTCTCAACGGCACCCAGCGCCGCGTCCTCACCTACGAGTTCCTCCAGAACAACGACGACGCCGTCGCCTCCGCCATCACCAACTACGATGGCGGCGCACGCTCCCTGGAGGATGTCATCCGCCGCGCCGGAAACATCCAGTGGGATGCCAATCTGGAGCGCCTCCTCCGCAACAACCTCATCAGCCACGAGACCTTCGAATCCGCGAAAATGAACCGCAGCGAGGACGAGGACCTGCTCTGAAAAACTTTCCAAACACTTTCCTGGGAGGCCACTCCGGCCTTCCTTGAATAAACAAAACAAACAAAACAAAACAAACAAACATGAAACTGACACACACCCAGAACATGAAAGCATCCAAGTCCGGCATGACGCTCCTCGAGCTCACCGTCGTTATCCTCGTATTGCTTTCCCTCATCTCCATCCTCTTCATCGGCGCACGTGCGTGGAAAAAAGGATCGGACCGTGCCGCATCCATCCTGCAAATCCGCAACGTCCAGCAAGCTGTTCGTTCGTATTCCAACATGAACGGCAAAAACCCTGGCGACACCGAAGCTACTCTTGCTGACGAAATCTTCGGTGCCGGCAAGTTCATCGAAACCAGCCCTGTTGGCAGCCATCCAGGCGGCGGCGACCTCGCATTCGCGACGGCTGCTCCTACTGTGATCCCGGCAATCGGTACCCTCTACCTCACCGTCACCGGCACCGATGCTGCTGACTATGAGCCGGAAGCAACGGATGTTGCCGACTGGTAAACAATTCAACGGTGTCTCTTCTGGCACCGTATGACTCCTTCGGTCCGCTCCCTTTTCGGGGGCGGGCCGATACCCCTTTTCAAAAATCCCGGATGCCCCCGAATCCATGAACGCAGTCCCTCCCCACCCATACACCCTTGTCCACGCTTCAACATCCGGCATCACTGAATGCCTTCCAGCAATACCGCCAGGCGTGTTCACTTCTCAGTGATACCAGCCGAGCCACCTTGCCCGCATGGTACCAGGAAGCACTTGATCTGGATTTCCAGGTCCACATCCGCCACGATGGAAATTCCGTCCAGGCATTCTTTTTCGATCGCGCCAAGAACGAATGGAGCGACGCCCCACCACTTTCCGAAGCCACCCTTACCGAAGGGGAGGCGGCTTCAACCTACGCCCAGCAGATTCTGAAGCATGTCCGCTCACTCAAAGGGACGTCACTTGGAGTAGTGGTCCACGTAGCCGACGAGTTCGCCACAGCCGAGCTGAAGCCCGAGCTGGACAACCCCGCCGCACTCCCGGATCTCCGTGAAACCGCGTTCAACATGCCGGGGGAGATCCTTGATGATTCCTCCGTTCCTCCCGACCAAGCCTCCTGGAGGGTGGTTCCGTATCCTGCGACAGGCAGTGAAACGATCGGAACCACGATCACGCTGTCCAGACGGCTCGACCCTTTTTTCACCGTTCTCCGCGAACTGGGGGATAATGAAAATTTCCCCATCGTAACCCACTCGCTGAGCGCCCCACTGGTAGCTATGGCCGGATTGCATTCCATCGTCAGCAAGGACCGTGGCAAGCCGTTTGTAGGCGTGTTCCAATACCCTTGGTTCACGGTGATGGCGTTTTTCAACGAGCATCACGACCTGCGCCTGATCCGCTCCCTCCAGCACCGCGGCATCCGCCGCCCGTCCAATTTCCGCCACGCGCTTTCCACCACCAACGCCTCCCTGGAATTTGAAGATCCCGATCTCTATATCGTCCCGCTGGGCGCGGAAGTTGACCAGAAAGTTCCGGAGGATCTGGAAAGAAGTTTCCCCGACTCACATGTGGAGACGGTAAAATTCCCGGTGACGGACTGCATTCCCGCGTGGGCTCCCGAGACGGTTCTTTCGCTTGAGGGGATGCCGGAAGAAATCGAGGGAATGAGCCATACGTTTGGCGTCCTCCGCACGGAAAAATGGTTCCTGCAGGATTTCCTTCCTGCCGTTAAAGAGACGGTCGAGCTTTTCCCGAACCGCAACGAGATGCGCCTGCTGCGTTTTCTCAAACTTGGCCGTGTAGCGGTGTTTGCCATTGTCGTCCTTGGCCTTGCATGGCTCGCTTTCAGTGTCTTTACCGTGATCCGCCGCCCCGAATGGGCTTTCAATGAAGGTGAGGCAAAGGCCGTGAAGCAGCGCCTCGTGAACCTCACTCAGGAGCGCCAGAGGGTGGATCATTGGAACAACCTGCTCGAAGACCGCTCCAAGGCGTGGACTACGATGGAAGCCGTTGCCAGGCTTTTCCCTGCGAAATCCGGTCTGCTTCTGAAAAACTTCAACCATACCGTCAGGCCGGACAGCGCCCCGGGACAGGCGAAGGTAGGCTTCATCAAGGAATGGACGATTGGCGGAATGGCCCGGGACGAGGCTCTCGAATACCTCAATGCGCTCAACACCCGCGAGGGCATCTCCGGTCATTTTTCGGAAATCGCAAAAGTTACCGGGAACCTCGCATTCGATCCCGCGCCAACGACCCGCACCCTGGTGGTGAACGTAAAGACACAGGAGAACTCCAGCTTCAGGCAGATGCCCATGGAGGAAATCATCGATTCCGATGAAGCCACCTATCCGTTTACGTTCAACCTGACCATCACCCAGCGTTTCGAATCCGCGGATACTCTCGCCATCACTGCATCAAAAGCCCCCTGAACACTGCCATGTACAAACAATCCATCATCCTTTTCGGAATCGTGATCCCCGTGGTCATCGCGATTGCCGTGATCGGTGCGTGCGCGTTTTTCCGCAGCAAGATCACCAACTCCTTCGCGACGAAGGAGCAGTATTACAGCGGATATGAAATGAGCCGCATGGGCGCGCTTGAAATCGAGGCCCAGCTCAGCCGCCAGCGCGAATCTTCGGAGCGCTGGCAGGAGCTGGTAGGCCAGGAGACCTTCTCCCTGGTCACTACCAATCTCAGGGCTATCGCGGAGGAGCTTCCTCCCAAGGAATTCCAACAGACCGCCTTCGAGCGGCTTGGCTCATCGGGAGGCTTCGGAAGCGTCTCCGCCCAGAAATCCTCCGGTCTGAAATTCAATTTCCGCGGCACCTTCCGCACGGTGCAAAAAGCGTTTCTCGATCTGGAAACGCAAATGCCAAACCTCCAGCTTCAGGAACTCCGCATTGATCCCAGTAGCAATACCGGCTCGTCCCTTCTCAATTTCCAGGTGGTTTACACCGCATGGGAAAACTGAAATCCAACCGCCCCGACCGCATGAAACAGCTCAAAAAAACAGGAACCCGTCCGTTCGCATCCATCCCGGTGGTAGCGAAAGGCGGACTTTTGCTTTTTGGCATGTGCGGGCTGCTGTTTGCGCAATCGGCGGATATCTTCGAACCCAAGCCCCCGTCCACGGAAGCGGAGCAGGCTGCCGGTTCCAAAAAAGACCTGCCACCTCCCGGGCCGGTTGATTCCCAGCCATCGCGTTTTGCCGGCAAGGATATCGAGCCGTACGTGGCCGCCCGGGCCGCCGTGTTCTCCATGCGCAACCGGCCTACCGATCCATTCGGCCTGTATCAGGATCCCAACATAAAGCCTGTGGTCAAACAGGTCGCCGCCAGTCTCCCTTCCAAACGCCAGGCCGCGCTTCCTCCTACCCCCCTTGCCGATGTTGTAAAGCTCATCCGCGTCACCACCATTATGCCCGGTGAGAAGAAATTTCTCATCGGCCCACGCACGTTCAAGGAAGGTGATGAGTTCCCTTTGGTATTCCGGGGCAAGACCATGAAAATGAAAGTCATCACGGTAACCGCAAACCGCATCCTCTTCCGCGATCTCGGGAAGAATGAAGATGCCGCCCTGGAGACCGGGATACTTCCTCCCGGAATGGTTCCCGGAGGCACCGATATGACGCCTCCCGGTATGGTTTCCCCGGAGGAAAACGCCCCGCTCCGGCTCGAATCCGGCACCAGCAGCCCCGACGAATAAAGATCCTTTCCCTGGAATTTCCCATCCACACCCGCCCACCCTTACTATGAAACATCATCTGAAACACCTCACCCTCCTTGCAGTCCTTGGCTTTGGAACATCGTACCTGCCCGCGCAGGACGATCTGCTCGGAGCCGTGAACAAGGCTATCGAAGGCGCGAACATTTCCGATCTCCCCGAGCTGCCTCAACCCGGGGGAGCCGCTGCCGACCCTGCGGATCTCGGCGGGGCGGGGGAACTCCCGGCCATAGGCGAGGAACTTCCGGCCATAGGCGCACCTGCGGAAAACCCGGAAGCTAACGGGGATGCCGCACCTTTCGCCCCCCTGGAAGACCAGAAGCGTGAAATGGAGGAAACTTCCGAGGGTTACATTATCAAGGACGCGGGGCTGAACGATATTTTCCAGTTCCTCGCGAAATCCGCCGGACGCCAGTATTTCCACAACCTGAAGATCAACGGCCCGGACTACGTGGTCACCGGCCACCTTGACGATGGCGATCCACTCAACCAGATGGAGGAACTCGCCTTCATGTACGGCCTCTCCCTCCACACGAAGGGAAACACGATCTACGCGCTGACCCAGGCACAGCTCGGCCAGCTCCCGAGCTCCGAGTTTCACTACCAGCTCAAGTACCTCCGCCCCTCCGACATGGAGCAGATCAAGGAACTCCTCCGCCCCATGCTCACACCCGGCACCGGCATCGTGAACTTCGAGCCGAAAACCAACACCGTCATCATCATCGACACCGCCACCCGCATCGAGGCCGTCCAGAACCTTCTCCACGGAATCGACAAGGCCAAGGGCCAGATCATCGTGGAAACGAAAATCCTCAGGATCAACTCGACTGCCGGGGAAAAACTCGGCGTCAACTGGACCAACGACCTTGGCAATACCGGCGTGCCTCTGGAGGTGACCAGCCAGATCGGGAACCTGTTCGGTCTGCCAACCAATTTCACGGACACCTTCGGAAGCGGCTCGCCCGGTGACTTCGGATCCGACCGGGGCAGTATCATCCTCGCTCCCACCCAGCTTACCGGCTTGCTCAGGGCCTTGAATGCAAGCGGCATTTCCAACCAGGTTTCCAACCCGACCCTGATCACGGAGGATAACGAGCAGGCGACCATCTCCATCATCGACCGCATTCCCATCATTACGTCTTCAACAACCCCCGGCACAGGCGGCAGTCGGGACCACAGTGACCGAGGAAGTTCGCTACAAGATCGATGCCTCCGACAAGGCGATTACCGAAGATCCTGACAACCACCGCGAAATCGGCATTTCCATCGCCGTAACCCCCACCTTGCTTCCCGACGGAACCGTCCGCATGAAAATGCGTCCGCGCTCCGCACAGATTACCGGTGAGGTGGTCGGGGTCGGAGTCGGCGGCGTTCCCGGGAACCGCTACCCACGGGTTACGGAATCGATGGTGGAGACCATCGCCCGCATTCCGGACGGTTGCTCGCTGCTCGTCGGTGGCTTCTACGGTGAGGTTCAGAGCAAGGACAAGAACAAGGTTCCGTTGCTCGGTGATATCCCGATCTTGAATTTTTTCTTCAAAAGCAGGGAGGCGAACAAAGAGCAGACCTCGCTGGTTTTCATCGTCACGCCTACCTCCTATGACCCGACAAGCACGCTCGCCAACAACCGTGCAAGTAGCAGGCTGAAGCGTCAGACCGAACTCCCCAATGATTACGACTGGGTGGAACCCACCAACCCGGGCTCGGGTGCCGAGCCGAATCTTAAACGCACGATTCGTGGAATGGCTCCTGCCCAAGCTCCGTACTACCCGCGTGAAGATGAGTTCCGCGTCCGCCAGGAGGTCTCACGCCAATCGCTCCCCGAGGCCAAACGGGAGAAACCGAGATTCAGCCGCGCACGCCGATAACCACCAGCTCCCCTTGCAATCATGGAAACCGCATTTCAAGCAGCACCAGCAGCGCCACAGAAAAAAGGCGCGGCAGACATCGTCGAGCTGTGCCTTGTCCGCACTGCGGAAATGCTTAGTAATACGGGCGCCGCGCAGGATAACGATATTTTCAGAGCCCTCGCGCAAGTCCGTGAAGGCCTGGCAAAAGGCGAACCCATGGATCTTCTCGAAACCCTCGCCCGCGTAATGGGCACAGACGAGGAGCGTCTTGGTTCTGCCGTCCAGTCACTTAGCGACTCTGTCGCCTCCACCCTCAATCCGGCCCCGCCCTCCGTTCCCTTCGCCAGCAAACTGATCGCTCCTTCCGCTTTCTACGAATCCTTTGATGCGATGCACCAGTTGGGGAAAATGCTCCTCACCCCGGTTCTTTACGCGGAGGATACGGATTCGATTGGCGTAGGCTCGATCAATCCCATCGCCGCCCTCGTGCTCGGGGAGCAGATCCATGAGGTGGTGGCAAAACGCTTCGGCATCCGCCCCTTCATCACCACCGCAAGGATGGAATACGAGGCATGGGCCTTCCTCTGCAGAAAACACTTCGAACTTTAACCCCGCAATTATTTCCACGTGATCGACTTCGATGGCATATCCTTCAACGAGCTAATCAGCCGCCGCATCATGACCGAGCTTGCCGGTCACGATCCGGGCTTTGCCGAGCTCGACCAGGACCAGGTGCCGAACCGTGTCACCCGCTACAGCTTCATGTCCGCGATCGCCAAGATCAACGGCCTCACGTTCTTTCCAAAGGTAGCCGAGTTCTGCGATGCCTCGCTCCACGCGTATTGCGATGCCACGGTAATGACACGCGGTTTTTTTGCCCCGCTCTGCCTGTCCGGGGAAGACAAGCTCATCGTCGCAACGGCCAATCCTTGGAGTCCTCTCGCAGAGGAATACCTCGCCCCGCGTTTCCCGAATCTGGAGATCGTAAAGATCGTCACACTCGCTTCGGAAATCTCCCGCGCCATCGAATCCGTCGGCACCAACAGCGGTCCCAGCCGCTCCGAACTGGAGGCCATCGACGTAGAGGATCTCGATGACGGCATCCACGATTTCGATGTCACCACGGACTACACCGAGCCGATGGCCCAGCTCGTCGCGACAGTCATGTCGGATGCCGTCCGCACCCGCGCATCCGACATCCACTTCAAGGTGGAAAAGGAAACGTTTTACTACGCCTTCCGTGTCGATGGCGATATCGGCCGGAAAGTGGAGATCCCGATGAAACTCAAGGACAGGCTGGACGCTTTTCTCCTGAACCTGATGCGACTCCCCACCGAGATCCGCAACACGGCTCCGGGTATCTCCGGGCGTTTCACCATCTCTTATTTCCACAGGCCCATCGACATCCGCTACGAGCGCCACCGCACCTATCGCGGCTATCACGTGACCATGCGTTTGCTCGACAAGAGCAACATCAACGTGACCCTCGGAAAAGGCACCCTCGCCTTCGATGACGAGACCATGTTCGCGCTGAACAAGGTGATGAAAATCCCCGCCGGTATCATCGTCATGTCCGGCCCGACGGGTTCCGGAAAATCCACAACCCTGAACGCCATCCTGCGTGAGTTGAACCGCCCGGAAGTAAACATCCTCACACTGGAAAACCCGGTGGAGGATGAGGTTCCCGGCATCACCCACTGCGACTTGAAGAGCCCGAAGGAGTTCAAGCCCATGATCGCATCCTTCATGCGGTCCGACCCGGACATCATCCTCATGGGTGAGGTTCGCGATTTGGAATCCGCGGAACTCGCCATCGAGGCTGCGGTCACCGGACACAAGGTTCTCACCACCATCCACACCCCGCGTGCCTCGCAGATCATCGAGCGTTTCGAACAGCTCGGCATCGAGCGGTGGAAAATCGCCCAGACTCTCAAAGCCGCCTGCGCCCAGCGTCTCGTAAAAATGCTCTGCCCTTACTGCAAGGAGGCATGCGACGGTATCTCGGATCTCGACCGCAAGACTTTCAGCCTGGACGATTCCTGGATCAGCATCCCGCTATACAAAGCCTACGACGAAGGTTGTGGCGAGTGCCGGAATACCGGCTACTCCGGGCGGACCGCCATCCTGGAAATCATCCCTATTACGCCCAAGATTTCCGACCAGCTTTCCAAAGGTGAAATGACCCCGTATGAACTTGAAATCAAGATCGCCGATGAAGGCATCTTGCCGAACCTCCGCCGCGCTGGCCTCCGCCTTCTTAAAGAGGGAAAAACCGATATCGCCGCAGTCAGCAAGGTGATCGACATGACCTATACCGATGACTAGCGCCAGCATATCCCCCCAGGCCGCAGTCGCCACGCACGCGACTCCACCTGCCGCCCCAAAAGCTGCTGCGGCAGGTAAGACCGCTCCAGGGAAGAAGCCGCCCATCACGTTTTTCAACGGGCCGAAGAAGACCAAGGAGTTCACCAAAAAGGAGCAAGTGGACATGTTCCGCGGCCTCGGCTCCATGCTCCGCGCACAGATCAATACGGCGGACGCGCTGAAATACTATGGCCAGGGGCTGCCCAACAAGTCCATGGTCGATTGCCTGTTCTCCATCCGCGAAAACATCAATACCGGCATGAACGTCCACGAAGCCTTCCGCAGGACGGGGCGTTTTAGTGAAACCATCATCGGCCTCATCCAGGCCGGTTCCGATGCCGGCCAGCTTCACGAAGCCTTCCGCGCCCTGGCCGGCCGTATCACCAGCGAGCTGAAATTCCAGAAAGCCCTGAAAAAAGCCACACTCATGCCGGGCATCATCATCGGTGTCCTGATGTGCGCGTTTATCATCTCCCAGGTGAAAATCGTGCCACAGGTCGAGGAAATGCTTTCCGGAGTAGGCCAGGAACCGGACGGACTCACCGCCATTTCCTTCCAGGTCAGCCATTTCACCCAGTCCGTATGGCACATCTTCGTCCTTTCGATGATCGGTATCGCCGTGGCGATCGCACGCTCTTCAAAAGTCCGTGGCGTCATCATGGGCATCGCCATGTCCAAGTGGCGTCTGTTCCGCCTCCTCATCATGTCCCTGCGGCAGATGACTTTCATCTCCACCATCAAGCTCCTCCACTCGAACGGGATCAACCTCGCGAAATCCATCCGCGTCTCCGCAAACAGCGTGATGGGCACACCTTTCTACAAGGAACTGCGGGAAGCCGCCGATAAATACGAGAACTCCGGCGTCCCGCTTTCCACCGCCTTTGCGAAATATACTTCCGTGGATTCCCAGGTAATCCACATGCTTTCCATCGGTGAAAAATCCGCATCGCTTGACTCACAGTTGGACATGCTTTCCGAGATGTATGAGGAGGATGCGGAGAACCACATGGCCGCCTTCGCCGCCACCATCAGCTTCATCGTCCTCCTGATCGCGGTCAGCATCATCGCCGCCGTCTTCATCGGAACCTTCCTTCCCATCTTCCTCATGGGGCCGAAGATGATGCAGAGCGGAATCTGAAACAGCAGGAAATCAAAATGCAACTCACGAGGATAGACCGCTGGCTTAAAGAGAAATTCGTTTACGAAATCCAGATCCTCACCCTGCGCGAGGCCGGGGACGTCCCCGGGGGAATCCGGCACATCGATCTCCCGGAAAAGCCGGGCCGCCGGTTCAGGCATCTCTATACCACCAGCAACGCAAGCGCGGCGGAAAGGCTTTTGGAAAGCCTCAAAGAGCAGAACCAGATGTTCACCACCAAGGTGGTTGATAAGGAGGGCTGGTATGTCCAGTTCATCGCCCCGGAGGGAAAATCCCCCACCTGGTATGTCGCCTCCGTCTTTATCCTCATGGCCATTCTCACCCCCGTGGTCATCTGGCTGCGCGGACTCATCCAAAGCCCCGAGTTTATCAAAAACGTAAAAGAATCCCTCGAGATCCTGAAAGGATAAAAGGAGCAGGCGCGTCTCGCGCCTTGAGGCCGAGCGGGCGTCTCCGCCCGCTATAAAAAAACCTCCCCCTCAAAACACGGCCAACTCACCCGGAGCCCCGGGCATGCACCG
Organism: uncultured Verrucomicrobiae bacterium; assembly: GCA_963793435.1. Taxonomy (GTDB): domain Bacteria; phylum Verrucomicrobiota; class Verrucomicrobiia; order Verrucomicrobiales; family Akkermansiaceae; genus Luteolibacter. The sequence goes on from CAWCAA010000002.1 coordinate 873,547, forward strand.
GATGTTGTGCATTCCCAATGCATTGGACAAGGAGTCACGATCACTCCTGTCGTGGGCTGCAACAGGAAAAAAAGGCATACCGCCGCACATCAGGTTCAGCGAAATATCCCGGTAGCAATATGGCTGGGGCCCCAGACCCCAGGCTGTTGAAGGCGGCGGTGTGCCCCACGGGGAATTCCAGCCCCCTTCTCCGTTTTCCCAAATCTTGACGCGCTCCAGTATATCAATCACAGCCATACGCTACCTTTGCAACCCCTGCGCCTTTCTAGCCCGCCGTAGCTTTCGCGGAGGAGGCTGCGGTGAAAAATAATCCTCCGACTCCAGATTTCAAAGTAAGGGACAGCCCTGCTTGGAAGACCGCAGCAACCCCGTTCTTCTGATGAAACAGGCTCCCGAAAAAAAAACGGGGGGAAGATGAAAAATGTCTTGAAGAAATCCGCCATCAACCTAAAACAGCCGTGCCGAGGTAGCACTTTCAGAGCGCCCTAGCGAAAAAGTTAAATTACACAACTACAAACAAATGAAAAATAAGAAAATGAAATTCCTCACGCTTGGTGCCGCGCTTGCGAGTTCCGCTATGCTGGTATCTTGCGATGGTGATGATGGTGATGATGGCGCTCCAGGTGCTGCTGGTGCTCCAGGTGCAGGCGGCGGTGCCGGTGCAGTTACGCTCACAAACAAGGCTCCTAGCAGGAACCTCCTTCCCCTTGGTGAGTTCAAGCTCACGATCGACCAAGTATCCGGTAACTTTGCTACCACGGGTTCGACCGATCTTCTTCTTGCTTTCGCGGAAGGTGACCAACTCACTTTTGACGTTGATACGCTTGACAACTATGAATACGATTACAATCCGGTCGGTCGTGGTGCCACACAATTCGTCAACGGTTCTTGGGATACCTCCGCTATCGTGGAAGGTGCTGACAACTTCACGATCTCCAGCATTGATATCGGTGGTTTCGACGGAACTATCGCTGGTAACGGAAATACCGCTGTAGATGCCTTCATCGAGCAGCTTGTGTTCACTCCTCAGGTATCTGCTTTGCAGTCCCAGTCCGGTCAGTTCACATTCCAATTCATCCCGCCAACGGTGAACGTCAACATCGATCCTGCTGGTGCCCATCAGATTCCTCTTTCGGCTACTACAGGTCTCCCTGCTAACGCCGTTGCGGTATATCGTAACATCGCCGGTAACCCAATCGAGGTTGCTGACTTTGGTGCCGGCACTACTGAGTCCATTACTGATGACATTGTTATCGTGGCGTTCCCAAACAACCTTACCGTTGCTGTGAACTTCACTACTTCACAGCTTGACGCGGCTACAATCGACTTCTCAGCGATAGTATTTCCAACTAATGCTCCTGACGTTACCGTTGGTAACATCAATGCTACGGCTGACAATAGCGTTTCCGAACTCGTCGTTGTAGGCGGTGCGGTTTCGATCAGCGGTATCTATCGCTTTGATCTCGATGCCTCCGTCGGTAGCGAGCAAGGTCTCAACAGTCCTAACTTCAATAACGTTGCTGCTCCTAACTAATTAAGAGCAAGTTCATATAGCTCTCATCATTCGTGATGAGAGCTATATTTTTTTATACACTTGTCATATTTTATGGTTGGGGTATAATTTTTTAGTCACTCAGGGCTGATTCTACCGAATACATGGCCTCTGTTCTATTTTCAATGTCACTTGTAAATATAAAATTTTCTGTGTTTAACCGATATACACTTCGTGTTTGTCTATGCTTCGTATTGTTTGGATTGGCCGTGAATCTCACGTCCTGCGTGTGGATGAAATCCGCACAACGGCGTATTTTAGAAAATCGCGAGGAAATCAGCAGCGGGTATTTGGGTGAGTTACGGCGGCAGGAAAGCGGTAAGCGGCAGGGTAAGCTCAAGGTGAACTGGAACCAGGGGTTGGATAAGATGTATCTGAACAATCCTGAGCTGATCAGGGCTGATTACCGTATAGCGGATGCTAGACAGCGTCAGCGTCAGGTATGGCGGGATATGGTTCCTGGCTTGAATGTGGGTCTCAATGACAGTTTCACAGTGGGTGAACTTGGAGACGCTTTTTCTGATCCGAATTTTAGGATCAGCAGTTTTTTATCATTGGGAAATCTACTCGAGTTGCCTAATGAAGTTTATGAAAGAAAATTGTTCTACATGGGTGCACAGCTCCAGGCAGAACAGGAGATGCGGCAGCAGGTGATTGCGCTATATCGCCTGTTCAGGCAACAGGAATTGTTGCAGCTTGAAAAACGTGCCTTGGATTATGAGGCAGAGGTAGTGAAGGATGTGATAGGGCTTGAAGGTGCTGAAGTCGTTGCACTAAGGGTGGCCTATGAAAATGCGCTGGATACATGGGAAGATAATTACAATGAATGGTTGAAGAGAGCAGGGGATTTCTATATGGAGGGATACGAAAATGTCGATTTTCTTCCAAAAGGTCTTCCTGATATCACTTATGATCCCGACTCACTAGACTTCAGCGATACAGGACGCTGGGGGCTATTGCAGCTGAATCTTTTGGCATTGGAGAAAATTGCGGAGGATGGTCGCTTGCTACAAGCTTATCTACGCTATCTGCCACGCGCGAATTTGGCAGTTTCAGCTCCCCCACTTTATAGTAATGCGTCCGGCCAGTCATTTGATGCGGGTCGAACGCGCTTATCACCGTCGGCTGATTGGTCTCTCGATTCGCGCGGTTCGATCGGACAGCAGATTGATCGCTTGAAGCGTGAAAAGCCTCTTAATGACTGGCGTAAGGACAGGCGGCAACGGGAAGAGATCGGCAGACTGCTGGAGGGAAGGAAGGCACTCCAGGAGTTGCAGGCTGAACTCATAACGGTGCGGAAGGCGATTGAGGGATATCGTGGAGTTGTAAATGCTGGCCTCGTGGATGGTCCCGAGCAAGCAATTCAAACAATGCGGAAGTTGCGTGAGAGGGAAGTCCGTCTCGCCGCCCGAGAAATAGAAATCTGCACCTCCTTCTGGTTGATCGACGAAGACCGCTGGAAGCCGATTACCAAACGGTGGTTGGAGACGCGAAAAGACCGAATAAAAACGAGAAAGGACACCAAAAAGGAGTAGGTTCCTCATGGAGATATGAAAAAGATAAAATTTTTGAAGAAATCCCAGTTGATCCTGGTTGCCAGTCTGTTCCTTGTTAACTGTGATAGTGACAAGCAGACGGTTACTGCCGAGGGATCAGCTAGACAGGAGGTAGTGTGGAGCTGGAGTGATTATCCCATCGCTTCCGAGCTCCTGATCCGTAGCATGCCGGTGGATATACAGCCGAAGCAATCTTTCGAGATCCAGAGCGAGGGGGCGGGCATCATTTCGTTGGAGGTGAACGATAAAATTTCCAATGTAAATAAAGATGACGTAATCGCGCGTATGGACGTGGACACGATTGATGAGCAGGCTGAGAGGCTTACGATTATGGAGCAGAAGCAGGTTCTGGATTCCATGAAGACCGAGGAGCTGGAACTGCCTGAGCAGGAAAAAGATGCCAGAGAGGCACTTCAGGAGGCGCGGCGCAAGATGAAGCTCATGGAAATGATCATAAAGAATCCGGCAATGGCGGAAATGTCCAATGAACTTTTCGGTGGCGATCTGGGCGAAGTTAATGACAGGACGCTTCAGGATGCGAAGAGTGAACTGGCACTAGCGGAGCGTAAGGTTGCTTGGGCGGAGGAATTTGATGGGAAGCTGAGGAAAGGACAGATGAGAATCCAGGAAATGGATTTGACGCGGAACAAGCGCCAACTCGAGGAGACGCGTGATCGCTCCGTCTATCAGGCACCTTTTGACGGTGAGCTGCGGCTGGAGGTGAACTATATTGAGGGCAAACAGGAATATACTGTCGGTGGGCGGGAGACCTTCGCTACACTCAATGATTATACGGAGATCCACGCGCACGTGGATGTGGCGAATGCGAGCTGGATCAATATCCAGCCACAACGCCTGTATCTCAAGCTACAGGACAGGGAGCGGACGATGATGACGTTTGAAGACGACCGCGTGGAGAAAGATCCGAGAAGCCAGCGGGAAATCCGAAAGTATATATTCGCAGTCCCTTTAAAAGGTAACGAGGCGCTTAAGCGCCTGGCGGGAGCGCAAATGACTGCGGAACTGATCCACAAGTTGCCTGAGCAGTGCCACATCGTGCCCAAGTATGACCTGTCCCTCTTCGCGCTTGGAAAAACGGATTCCTTGGACTGGGGTGTGATGGTGGAGAAACTCTGGCCCGGAGCTAAGGTCCTAGCGGAGGGGCGCAAGGATCTGGCCATCCAATATCACGTGCAACCCAACGCAAACCGCTGATGCTGGAGTGCAGAAACCTCAGCTTCCGCTACGCGCGCAAGGCACCCGCAGTCTTGGAGAATTTCTCCCATTCTTTTGAAGGGGGGGTTCATCTGATCAAGGGCTATTCTGGCTGCGGAAAATCGACTTTGCTCCGCATTATCGGTGGTTACCTCCGGCAGCAGGAGGGTGAGATTACTATCGATGGCTATAACGGCAATAGCCAGAAATTCCGTAAGGAAGCGCTGGGTTTCGTATTCCAGCAGCTCAATCTTCTGCCCTTGGCTACCGTGGAGCGGAACCTGCACCTGGCCGCCGCGCTGGCGGGTATCAAAAAAGCGGAGCGCCATGAAAATATGAAGCTTCTGTTAAAATACCTAGGGTTGGAGGATTTCGCCGGACGGCTTCCCAAGTCCATGTCCGGCGGCCAGCAGCAGCGGGCGACCATCGCCCGCGCCCTGATGAAAGAGCCTAAGGTTCTATTGCTTGATGAGCCTACCTCCGGTCTTGATGACCTCAACACGGAGGTAATCATCAAAGTGTTACATAAATTTGTGAACGATGGCGAACGACTCGCCATCATCTGCACACATGACAGCAGACTCGATAAAATAGCTGATGATATCTTGGATTTTAACCGTTTCCTACCTCTGGAGGGACACCTGGAAGCGTTGGCTTGAGCAGCCGGGCAGTGTCCTGGCCAGGTCTGTGGTCACCATCATCATGGTCGGCCTCTCTGTGCTGTTGCTTGTGGGTTTCCGCATGCAGATCGAGAAACTGCGCGATCAGGTCGAGCAGTTTGGACTGGACAACCTGTTGGTGATTGAGACGGTGACCCCCCAGGATATCCAGGAAGGTGTCTCGTCAGACCGTTTCCGCAGCTTGGAAAAATGGGGAAATCTGTTTACTGTGAAACGCATGCTGGCATCCGCCCGCAGTGGTGAGGGGAGCAGCGCTTCGGTAGTAGGCTACAGCGATAGTGATATTTCAGGCTTGCTTCCGTACCTTAGGTTTGGGCAGGAAGTATTCGTTCTCAGTGCCAGTATGCCGGAAGGACTGGTGGTCGATTATGATACCGACCATTCGGGGTTCCGTGCCGTAGCCCTGACTCCGCAGGAAAACGTGGCGCAGCTCCTACAGGGAGACACGCTTTTTGTACCCATTGGCTATTTGTCTGAAATGGAGGCGCAGGGATATTCCATGATCTACTATCTGGAGAGGGACAAGGACGCCCCCCCAATCGCAGAGTTGACCGCTGCCGTGGATCAGGTCGTGCGGGTGGACGGGAGTGGCAAGGTGGAAGTCAGGAGCGCGGATATTTTGAGGAAAAAACTCAATCAGTTGGAGGAACAGCAGGATAAAATAAGATTGTGGCTGGCGTTGATTTTGGGAGGCGCATTGGCACTGATCTACGGAGTCCTGTCTGTTTTGGAGTTTCGCCAGAGCATGTATGTTTCCGCCCTGTTGAGAAGTTTCGGTGCGTCCGAGTGGTTGCTGGGCTTACGGACTGTTTTTGAAAACGCCCTGATCGTAAATGTCATCACGGTGGGTGTCGTTTATACGCTCTCCAAATACCACGATACGATTTTCAAGGCACTCAAAGTGAAATCGGTGGATTCCATTACGGAGCTATATTGGGGGCAGGAGGTTATCTGGATTATTATTGCTGCGAACGTGGGGATTCTGATCAGTTGCCTGCCTGTGTTCTGGGCATTGAGAAAACCAGTAGGAAAAGTGCTGGAGTAGTCCGTAGCTGCCGCAAGCAGGAGTCAGACTTCGTAACTTTAACCTTTAGAAAGTATGCCCGAGAGCCTCCGCACCTCACGCTACGTTATTTATGTCGAGGCAGTGGCATCTCCTGCCCTCCTCCTTACCTTTCTCTTGTTGCTAGGTGTGCTGGTCGTTGCTCATCCGGTCACTTTCCATGCCCTGTATGAAAGCGAAATGAGGAGTTCCCCCGCACTTATGGAAGACGGCCTGACCGTTGCCTACGCATTGTCTGGAGAAGAGCCTTACAGTGAGATCAACAAAGAACTCAAATACGTGCGCCTGGAGCCACGTGAAATTTATCATTACGAGGATGTCCGGGGTAAGCTGAAGCTGGCTCGTTTGATAACGGCCGCTAGTCTGCTTGGCCTGCTGGTCATGGTTTTTGTGTTTTCCGCCCGATGGCACAAGGTCGCCTACTGGTCGCTCGCGTGGTTCGTCACCCTGGCTGCAGGAGCGGGTGTGTGGAGCTTCCTGAACTTCCGGAACTTCTTCCGGTCAATGCATTGGCTTATCTTTCTGGATGATACTTGGATTCTACCCCAACATTGTTACAGCCTATTGCTATATCCATATGGACTCTGGAAGTTGGTAGGGACAGTGATATTCGGAATGGTGCTGCTTATCCTAATGGCCTTGGTCTTCCTTGCGGCATTTCCCCCGAAACTTCCGCGTTTGAAGTAGCGCTCCAACGTGATACGCAGCAACCGCCCGCCTCCCACCGGTGCCTATGTGGGCAGCAATGGGACACCGGGAGGAGGACTCCGCTTCCTTCTGCCAAAAATATCTTCCATTATATTCTATGGACAGATACCAAGCATTTAGTGTTCCATAAAGCAATGGTCGTCCGGTAGTGATGCGTATTTTGAAGTTGCCTCTTGACTTTTCGAAGCATGACGGGAGGATCGCGGCGTTGGGCGGTTAAATTCGCCCTACGACTACCGCTCGGTTTAATTCAATCTTGACCTTAAGAACTATCATGAAACCACGTGTCGCAATTAGTTTGCTTGCCGCCATCCTTGTCCTACCCTCATGCGATGAGGATGATAATAATAACGACTCAGCCCTTACAGGTGGCTCCGGCGGCGGTGGAGCCGGAGACGGTTCCCAGCAGGGAGGGGAGCCTCGCTCATTCGTTGGAAAGCGGGTGCGTTTCGTAGGAACCTCCGATTCCACATCCACAACTACAGTTGCAGGGGCAACCTTCACGACAACCACGAATACCTCGACGGATGTTACCGACCAGTTTTTCGCTGATGGAACCGTTGTTTCCAACGGCTCCGCCACGATTAATTCAATCAACTCTTCGGCGGGAGCAGTTCCCGGTGCGGGAACCACAACGCAGATTGTTAACGATTCAAGTATCTACACATTTACCCTGGCTTCAGATGGCAACACGGCGACTTTGGTCTCGTTCGATGACGATAATTCCCAGTTCACGGCTGAGCTAGTTTATTCAAGCGACACAACGGGCACCTACACCCAGAACTCCGATCAGGTTATCAACGGTGTCCGTCTCGTTACGAGCGAGACCGGGACTTTTGAAATTCTTGACTGATCCTCTGTTTTGATACGCAGCGTGTGAGTGTTCCCGTAACCGCATAAGTTAGGTCAGTTGATTCGATATGGCGGATCGGATGGCATGATTGTAAGGGGGGTTCCGGGTATGCTCCGAGATTTGTTGCGTGTGCGCAGTGTTTTGCCATTTCATGACCGTGGGCAATGCAACCCGCTTCCCGATAGGATAGACAGGCACGGAGTCGGGACATTCCTGTCCCGACTGATTTGCTATCGGGTCGCTGCGAGACGCTGCTACCACGGCCTGCCCCGGGACGGTGGCAGCTACGGCTTGCTCCTCGCATAGAACTCCCGATAAGGTTTCAAACAGATTCTTAGCGTTTCTCCAGTTCTCCGATTAGTTCCACAAACTCAGCCCGGCTTTCGTTCTTATCATCCTCAAAGCCCGCCCGCGCCAGTCGGCGGACGCTCTCCCAAGGGATTGCAGAAACATCGTCCATGCGGCGCAATTTCATCCCGAACATGGCGACGGCTGTTGCGAATTGGAAATCGGAGCCGGTCTCCTGCCAGGGGGTAGCCTCGCCTTTGACTACCGCTTCCTGCAAGGCGCTGATATCCCCTTCAGGATGCTTGTGGCGCAGCTTCAGTGTGAGCCACTCATCGCTGGATACCACGGGAGGTTTTACTTGAGGTGCGGCCTCCTGATACTTGAGCGTGTCAACCCCACCACCATTTGGCTGCGGTGCTCCCGCAGGAACAATTTCATAAAACGCAGTGACTGTGTGACCCGCGCCGATATCACCGGCATCGATCTTGTCATTGTTGAAATCCTCATCCTTGAGCACACGGTTGGCGTAGCCGATCAGGCGGTAGGAGCCGACCTTTGCTGGATTGAACTCCACCTGTATCTTCACATCCTTAGCGATGGTAATGAGCGATCCAGTCAGGTTTTCAAGGAACACTTTCCGACTTTCGCGAATGCCATCGATGTAGAAATAGTTGCCGTTTCCTTCGTTACTGATCGCCTCGAACATCGCGTCATTCAGGTTGCCGGTTCCGTAAGCGAGGGCACTCAGATAGATGTTTTTAGAGGCGCGTTCTTTGACAAGTTTCACCAAGGCGTCATTGCCTGTGACACCCACGTTGAAATCTCCGTCGCTGGCGAGAATGACGCGATTCACACCACCAACGATGAAATTTTCCATCGCCAGTTGATAGGCGCGTTTGATGCCCGCACCACCGTTCGTCGATCCGCCGGACTCCAGCTTTTCGAGCGCCTGCAATGCCTGCACCAGCCCCGACTCTGTCATCTTCGTCGGAGGTAGCACGACACCTTCCCTTCCGGCATAGACGACGTAGGAAACGCTGTCCCGCTCATCGAGTTGGTGCAGTAGAAGTTTCAGCGACTCTTTCACCAGCGGCAGTTTGTCGCGGCTCTGCATGGAACCCGAGACATCGATCAGGAAAACCAGGTTGGAAACCGGGCGTTTCTCCGGGGCGATTTCACGTCCTTTGATCCCGAATTTCACCAACAGGTTGTTTTCATTCCAAGGGCAGGTGGCGAGTTCGGTGTGAACGGCGAAGGCCTTGTCCCCGGCAGGGGGCTCGTAGTTGAATTTGAAAGCGTTAATGCATTCTTCGATTCGCACCGCATCGGCAGGAATGTTCCGCCCTTCGCGAATCATCCGGCGGATGTTCGCATACGATGCCGTATCCACGTCGATGGAAAACGTGGACAGCGGATTCTCCACCGGGCGCTGCCAGGTGGGATCGGCGAGCGGGGAGTAGCGTTCTGTATTTGCTGGCTCGCCAGGAGGCGGCACTCGTCGGGCACGTGGTATTATGAATGCGCCGCCCTTATCTTTGTCACCAGCGGTGCCCCACCCATCCCCGAAATTCTCATCCCTTCCGAAATACGTTGGAGCTGTATTCACAGCGGTCTCAGGAAGCGGCATCTGGGACGAAGCTGGGGCGGTGCTGATCTGCTTGGAAACTGATGTGGATGGAGCGGATGGTTTTTCAGGCATCTCTTTTCGCATACCAGGTTCTTTTACAGCGGCTACGCCCCCGTAATCTCGTAGTTTGAGCTTCATACGCTTCAACAACCCCTGATCTGTTTCGAAATTCTGCTTCGCATCGAGGTAATCCTGGGCGTCGATGCTGCGTTCGAGGTTATACAGTTTGGCTAGGTTCCCTTTGTTCCTTTCATTTTCTTTTATTGCGAGGCGTTCCTTGGTCGTCTCGAGCTGGCCTTGGAGACGGGTTCTGAGATTTTGTATGCCTTCGCCCAGGTCTTTCGTCATCGAGTCGAAGACCTTCACATTCGTCTTCAAGGTGGGATGATTGTCGCCCAATCCACTAGCCTTCAGGCCATCAATCTGGCGCCTAAGTTCGAGATATTGCGGATAGAGAGTCCTGATGATGTTATCCGGAAGATCCAGCCCGGAAGCATAGATGAGCAGTTGCTCGCCTTCGTATTTGGCAAGGCCTTCGATTTGGGTTTCCAACTGGAATCTTTCACCATCAAGCCTGTTAAACTCTTGTATGGCGTAGGCGGCACCTTCGTTTGTGTTTTCTTTTTCCCCGTAGTAGCCAATATTTTTGGAGCGGGAAATGGTGCTGAGGACTTTTCGGCTTTCCTCGACGTTATCCTCCATCTCCCGGATCGCGATCTCCAATTCAGCCCGTTCCTGCTGGGGGGATTTTTGTGGCTCAAGGATCGCAATTTTAGGCACATTTTTCCTGGATGTGTTCATCCACAACACGGCGAGTCCACCCAGGGCGACACACGCGGCAACGAGACCCAGGCGCTGCGGCCACATTGATCGGACGATGATGGGACTGGGGATTTTCGCGTTGTCGATTGCGTTTTCGATATCCGCGTATGCCTGCTCCCTGTCGTTACGGTTCTGCTCGTGCAGGAGTGCGTCGAGCAACTGGTCTTCTGTTTTTTCTTGATCAGGTCTCATGGTTTTAGGCGTTGGTGGTTTGTTTTGGTTTCAGGCATTGGCGCAGTGCCTGGCGTGCCCGTTCGAGGCGTTTTCTTAAGGTGGCTCCATTGATATCGAGACGCGCCGCGGCTTCTTCGGTGCTGAGTTGTTCGTCGTAAAATACAGTGATGCTTTCCGACAGAGGAGCGGGCAACAGGCTACGGCAATGGGCGAGCCTATCGAAGACTTCCGGCCGGTCCGCCTGCCATTCAGTGATAGCACTTTCCATCGCGGCGAGGGTTTCCTCATCCATACTGATTTCCCGGTTTCCACGGCGGCAGGTTTCGCGCCACTTGTTGCGGACGATGCCGCGCAGCCAGCTTGGGAGATCCCGCGTCACATCGAACTTTCCTATGTTCTGCCATGCGGTGACAAAGGCGTCCTGGACGATTTCCCCGGCCTTCACTCCGTCGCCAGTGATCATGCGGGCGTAGGCGGTCAGGGTCGCGTGGTTTTCACGGACAACGCCGGAGAAGGTTTCTCGGGTCATATTGGGTTTCGGTGGGGAAAATTGAACAGCGGCTTTCATGGCTTCTGCCCTTGATTGCGCCCGACCGGGTGTTTTGTGACATTTATTTTGGGGAAAGGAGCAGGCGCGTCTCGCGCCTTGAGGCCAAGGTGGCGTCTCTGCCCGCTGCGGGGAAGATTACTAAGGAGTCGGGACATTCCTGTCCCGACTGTTCTGATGCCGGGTGGCTGCGAGACGCAGCTACCACGGCCTGCCCCGGGACGGAGGCAGCTACGGCTATTCGTTGGTATCCGGGTAGGAGCCGAGTATCTTCACAAGCGAGCAATGGTTCGCCAGCTCGCAGAGTGCCTTGGCTACTTTTTCATCCTCGTGGTGGCCGGCGAGATCGACGTGGAAGATGTATTCCCAATCCTTCCGTTTGGAGGGTCGGGATTCGATTTTCGAGAGGTTGATCTGGAGGTGGTCGAAGGATTGCAGGGCTTTCACCAGGGAACCCGGCCTGTCGTTGATCGCGAAGAGAATGGAGGTGCGGTCGTTGCCGGTTGGCGGGCAGGTTTTCTCTCCAATTACTAGAAACCTGGTAGTGTTGGTAGCCCTATCCTGGATGGATGTTTCGAGGAGGGTGAGTCCGTGGATCTCCGCAGCGAGCGCACCACCGAGTGCGGCGGCCCCTTCGTGGGCTTTGTCCTTGGCGAGGTGGGCGGCTTTGGTGGTGGAGGAGACTTCCACGAGATCCGCTTCGGGGAAATTTTTCAGAATCCAGCTCCGGCACTGGCCGAAGACCTGTGGATGGGAGTAGAGGGTTTTGATTTCCTCACGAGGGATGGAGGCCATCAGGCAGTTTTCGATACGCAGAAGAATCTGGGCGCAGATGTGGAGGCTGGAATCTACGAAGAGATCCAGCGTGTGGGAGACGGCGCCCTCCGTGGAATTTTCAATCGGGACAACGCCGTAGCTGACTTGGCGGCGCTCCACCTGGTCGAAGACGTCGGAAAAATTCGGCTGCGGGGAGTAGCCGACGGAGTGGCCGAATTTTTTGATCGCCGCCTGATGAGTCCAGGTTCCCTCGGGACCGAGGTAGGCGATTTTCAGATCATCTTCCAGAGCGAGGGCGGCGGACATGATCTCGCGGTAGATTGCTTTGATGGATTTCTCCGGGAGTCGGCCTTCGTTTAGCGTCACAAGCCGATCCAACAAAGCCTGCTCGCGCTCGGGTGCGTAGATCTGTAGTCCGTCGCGTTTCTTTACCACGCCCACCTCGTGGACGAGATCGGCGCGTTGGGAGAGGAGGCCGAGGAGTTCGCGGTCGATCAGGTCGATCTGTTTCCGTATGTCGTCGAGATTCATGCTTGTTCTGTGGAAGGTGGTTCTTCGGCTTCTGCCTCTGCTTCGTCCTGGGCGGCGGCTGCGGGCGCTCCTCCGGATGCGGAGAGGGCGAGCTGCTCTTCGGTGGCTGGTTCTGTTGTTTCTTCTTTCGCCTCGGGGAGTTTTACCCGGCGTAGCTCGGAGGCATTCGGGAGATCGTCTATGCTGTTGATTCCGAAATGCTCGAAGAAAAGATCCGTGGTGGAGTAGAGCAGGGGACGGCCGGGAAGTTCCGCGCGGCCACCGATGCGGACGAGATCGCGGTCGAGGAGTTTCTGAATCATGCCATCGCAGGAAACACCGCGCACGGCTTCGATGGCGGCTTTGGTGATGGGCTGGCGGTAGGCGACGATTGCAAGGGTTTCCATCGCCGGGCCACTGAGTCGCTCCGGTTTTCTGCCTGGGAAAAGGTGCCGGACAAACTCCGCGTAGTCCGTGCGGGTGTAAAGTTTCCAGCCCTTGGGTCGCTCCAGGATGGTAAACGCCCGCTCCGTTTCCGCATACTGTGTGTTCAAAGCCGCGACAGCCGCACCGGTTTCCTCCGGGGTGGTTTTTGCAAGGGCGGTGAGCCAATCGGGAAGGGCTTCGGGGTTCTTTCCTTCGTCGGTTTCGCGGACGAGGACGTCTTCCGCTTCGGCCACGCGGGCGCGGACGAGCCGGGCCATTTCCTCTGAGGAAAGTGGCTCCTGGGAAGCGATGAGGAGGGATTCTAGGATCGCGCTGAGTTGCATGGCGGGTCGGCAGGTTAGGGAAGCGGGAGGGCATTTCAAGCTTCGCCAGCCTTTAGTCTGCGAAAGTATTTTCACCAATCCGAACTTTCCCCTTGAAGTAGCGTGATCCAAGGGCTAATCCACCGCGCTCTTAAAGAAAATTTTCCCTGGGCATCCGGGGTCGGTTTTCCGACGAATGCAGATTTCCCAAAGACTCCCAAGTATGGCCGCGAAAAAAACTACCAAGAAAGCCGCTCCGAAGAAGGCGGCGAAAAAAGCCCCTGCCAAAGCCGTGAAAAAGCCGGCAGCGAAAAAGACAGTCCCAAAAAAGGCAGCTAAGAAAGCCCCTGCGAAGAAAGCAGTGGTGAAAAAGGCAGCCAAGAAGGCTGTGAAAAAAGCGGCTCCGGCAAAAGTTGCGAAAAAGGAGGCGAAAGCAGCCAAGAAAGAAGCGCCCGCGAAAGCTCCGAAAAAACCGGCAAAGAAAGTTGCCAGAAAAGCCTCACTCGGCGGCGCACCGCCACCACCGGCTCCGGTGAAACCACGTTTTGTCCCGCCAAAGGCGGATTCCGCGCCCAAATCCTACAGCGGCAGCGGCAGCCATTCGGCAGCTTTCATCAAGAAACAAGGCCAGCGCCTCCTCGACCTGCGTGATTCCCTCATGGAGTCCATGACGGGAATGGCCCGTGAAACCATGGAAGGCAGCGAAGCATCCGGCAACGGCGAGCACCAGGGTGACGCGGGCAGCGATGCATACGATCGCGATTTCGCCCTCTCCCTGCTCTCCAAGGAGCAGGACGCGCTTTACGAAGTGGAGCAGGCGCTTTTCCGCATCAAAACAGAAACTTACGGAATTTGTGAAATTTCCGGCCACAAGATTCCAACCACCCGTCTGGAAGCCATTCCTTTCGCCCGTCTCACCGTCGAATGTCAGGCGGATTGGGAGAAAGAATACGGTAACCGCAGGTTCCGCCCCTCCAATGAAGTAGGCTTCAGCGGGGGGATTCCGCAGGAAGATGAAAATTCCGTGACGGTTTCTCTTGACGGCGACGACGATTAAAGCAATATCCGCCCCCCACTAAACGAACCATGCCACGCGAGATCATTATTCTTGAATGCACCGAAGCGAAAGCCGAGGGCAAACCAACATCACGTTACGTAACCACACGTAACAAGAAAAGCCTGCGCACACCAGGCCGCCTTGAAAAAGTGAAATTCAACCACTTCCTCAAGCGCAGAACCCTTCACCGCGAACTCCGCTAACATATTATGTCCGAGCCAAAGACAATCCAACGCCGCATCAATTTCCGCAAGGCGAACCGCAAGATGACCAGCCGCAAGCAGGACATCCCGGTTGACCAGATCATTCCTACGAACACCGAGGTTCTCGGCAAGTTCTGCTCCGAAACCGGAAAAATCCTTCCACGCCGCGTTACCGGCGTATCCGCAAAGCTGCACCGCAAGATCAACAATGCGATCAAGCAGTCCCGCGCGATCAACCTCATGCCATAACCGGCACGGGTTATCCGCGATATAGCATGGAAAACTAGATTCTGGAATTTTCAAAGCCCGCCCGTGATTTCGGACGGGCTTTTTCATTCCATAGACGGCGAAGCAGACGATGTTAGAAGGCCTTCCAGACACCCAGAACGAGAGCGACCACCGCGAGATTGTCATCGACAGGGTGGGCGTGAAAGAGCTCCGCTACCCCATCCGCTACCGCGATGCGCAGGGCGTGGAGCATCCCACTGTCGCGAAATTCGAGATGACCGTGGAACTCCCCGCGCATCTCAAAGGCACGCACATGAGCCGTTTCGTGGAAGCACTGCATGCATTTGACCAACCTCTCGACAGTCACAGCATCCGGAAGCTGACGCAAATAGTTGCGGAAAAACTCCAGTCCACCCGCGCGCACGTAGGCTGCGAATTTACGGTTTTCCGCGAAAAGACGGCTCCTGTTTCCGGGACGAAAAGCCTTCTCGATTACGAGCTGGGGATGGAATGCCGTTTCTCGGAAGATTCCGGAGTGGATCTTTTCATGGGGGTGGAAGTTCCCGTCGCCACCCTCTGCCCCTGCTCCAAAGCGATCAGCGACCGCGGTGCACACAACCAGCGCGGTAACGTCACGGTATCGGTGGAAGCCGGTGAGGGACTCACTTTCCAGGAGCTGATCGACCTCGTGGAAAAATCCGCGAGCTGCGAACTCTTCTCCGGATTGAAGCGCAGTGACGAAAAGGCGGTCACTGAAAAAGCCTACGACAATCCCGTTTTCGTAGAGGATCTGGCGCGCGACGTCGCAGCCGGACTGATGCGGAACGATCTTGTGAAATGGTTCCGGGTGGAGGCGGAAAATTTCGAATCCATCCACCATCACAACGCTTACGCGATGATTGAGGGTTGATAGTTTCATTTCCCGCTTACCTTGCGTAGGTTCGCCCGAGTGCATGCGCACTCGAACCAAAAAACGGGAACATGGCAGGCATCATCGCAAAACTCATCTCCTGGCTCGCCGGGAAGGTGGTGGTCTATGCCGTCATCCTCGGCCTGCTTCTGGCGATTTTCGTAGTGACCGTGGTGCCACCCATGGTGGCGAAATACCACGAACGCGAACTCGAGCGGGCGATCGCCGAGCTGAGTGAGAGCAAGCAACTCGTCGGCGAACTGGCGGAGAAAGCGAAAGTGATTTCCGTCGATATTAACGAGCGGACGCAAAAGCTCAAGGAGCTGGAGAAAGACCGGCGGGAGCTGGAGAAGTGGCTTGAGAAAATTAAAAACATTTTCCGCAGCGAGGAGGCGAAGAAGGAACGCGAACGCATCGCAAAACAGGAGCGCGACATACGGGAAGAGATCAGGAGCCTGGCATCCGACCGCAAGCAACTCAGGATAGAAGGTGGCGAAAGCGAGGAGGAGCTGAAGAAGCGTGAGCTTCTCCGCGACGAGAAGGAAAGCCAGCTCCGCGAAATCCAGGAGATGCGTAGTGCATTTGATTCCCTGATGAAAAACGAACTCCGCAACCTTGCCATCAAGGCGGGATGGATTCTCGCCGCCATCATTTTCATCCCGCTCCTTTGGAAGTTGGCAGCCTATTACATTGTCGCCCCGCTCGCGCAGGGAGCGAAGCCCATCCTGCTGGGATCGGATAATCCGGGCGAGGCCGATATTGCTGTAACTCCCAGCCATCCGGCCCAGCGGATCTCCCTGGGAGCCGGCGAGGTGCTGATGACCAAGGTGGATTACCTCCAGGGATCGATGGGGGATTTCGTGAAAGGCACCAAGTGGCTGATGGATTGGAAATATCCTTTTTCCAGCATCGCCGCCGGTCTCTACATTTTAACCAGGATCACAAACAGGAGCGGGGAACCCGGGCAGATCACGCTTTCCACCCAAGAGAATGCCACCGAGGAAATCGCGATCGTCGAGATCCCGGAGGGCAAAGCCATGGTCTTCCGCCCGCATTACCTCGTGGCCGTGACCCATCCGCTGAACCGCCCGCCGAGAATCAGATCCCGCTGGATTTTCTGGAAGCTCCACGCCTGGGTGAACCTCCAGTTCCGCTACCTCATCGTCGAGGGGCCCGTGAAACTCGTCTTCTCCGCCCAGCGCGGAATCCAGGTGGAAACCGTCCTGCCAACCCTGCCCGGGCGCCGTGTGAACAGCCACCTTACTGCGGCATTCAGCCCGCATCTCAACTACTCCCCAAAACGCGCGGAAACCTTCGTCGCCTACGTCTGGGGAAAAAACGCCCTCTTCGATGATTTCTTCCAAGGTTCCGGCTGGGTCATCCAGCAGCAGGTAACAGGTGGTAGGAAAAATCCTGTCGCGCGGATCTGGGAAGGCTTTTTCGGAATCATCGGGAAGGTGTTCGGGATCTGAGAGAAGCGCTGTGCAGCGTATCATTCCTCATCTCGTAATTACCAAAAATGTATCCCCCTGGGATATCCGTGCGGTCACAAGCCCTTGAAGCGGACTTCGTATTCGTTTCGCAGGGTCTGGTGCAATGCCTTGAGTTCCGGAACGGGCATGGCTTCAAGCGTTGCGCGAGTGGTTTGTTTTTTACCGAGAAATTCCTCCAGCGATTGGATTTTTCCAATCCAGAGACCTTCGACACGGCCTTCGGCTTTCAGTTTTTCTGCTACGGACATGGCGGATTTCTCAAGTTCGGGGTTAGTGGAAAGCTTATGGTAAATTTTCTTCGCGTCAAGGTCGCTGTCGGAATGTAGCGCGTAAATGGGGCTTCCTGAAAAAGTATCTTGGGATTCCTGAGTAGAAAATCACGCCGCCGTCCTCATTTTTAGCTCTGCGGCGTGGATCCATGTTACGGACGAGTGGTAACAGGGATTTGTGCGGCTTTTTGCCTTCATCCAGTCCTGCCACTTCTGCCAGTGCCCGATCAAGGCACGCAAAAACCTCAGTATGGCGTCGAGGTTGAGCACGATAAGGCCGATGGTGACCACGCTCCGGCTGGTCACGGCCAGTTTGGCCATGACCCGTTGAAGGGTTCCTTTGCGTTTCGCGTTGCCGAACTTGCCTTCGATGGGGATGCGGTCTTTCTCATCCTGCCTTTGCTCTCTTTTCTCCTCCCTGGTTCTTTCCCGTGGCCTGCCCAGTGGCTTGCCGCTCAGGCGGATGCCCCTCTCTTTGCACCATGCGCGGTTGACCCGGGTCTGGTAGATTTTGTCGGCGTGGATGCTGGCCGGATAATTGCCGAAGTGTTTTCGAAAAGACTCTGCCTGCTCGATGAGGTCGGTGGTTTCGTTATAGGCATCCCATGAAAATCGATCTAACAGAACGAAGCCGTCCACATGGCTGGCGGAGATTTTCGCGCCAAATTCAACCCTCTGTGAAGCTTTTCCGCGGACGATGGGTCGCACATGCGGCTGGCTGATGCTCACGATGCGATCGGCGCAACGGTGGCTGCGCTGCTGATACATTTCCAACTGTTGGCCGTAGAGTGTGTGGATGACCATGAGGCATTTGTGCCAGTAGGCTGTTAGATCGGCGAGGCTCGCGCCGTTGTCCAACTGCCTGTCAATGTGGCCGAGGTTGCGTTTGATGTAGCGGAGTTGCTTGCCGATGGCGGTGCGGATTTTGGTGAGTTTTGGTTTTTTGGAAAGTGCGATGGTGAGGAAGTCGCGGCGGGCGATCTTCCTGTAGGTACGGGGCTTCCTGCCTTTTTCGGGCATGGCGGCGTGCAGATCATCGATGATGCGTTCGGTTTTTTCGCGGGCGTCGTTGAGCAGTTTCAGATCGGTGGGATAGGTTATGTCGGCGGGGGTGCAGGTGGCGTCGATGATGAGTTTGCCGTTGGCTTCGGGCTCGGGCTGCGCGTCCGCTTCAGAGCCAGGGTCTTGGTTGGAGGGCGGGGTGTCATCCGGTGGCGAGGCGGGTGGGTCTTGGGGCGGGGCAGCCTGGCCGCGCGCGATGTTGATGATGGCGAGGTTGATTTTCTCAAGGGTTTGCGGACTGATGCGCTTGCGGAAGTGAACCATCATCGAGGGATCGAAGAGGTCTTTGCGGAGGTATTCATGCAGGCCGAGGAAGTATTGGAGAAACGGGTTTTCACGGATCTGGGCGACGGTTTCCTCATCGGTGACACCAAGGCGCTCCTTGATGATGAGTGCTCCGAGTGCAATGCGGCTTTCCTTGGCGGGAGCACCCATGCCGCTGCTGGCGAAGTTGTCCCGGTAGTCTTCCTCCACAAGATGCCAGGGGACGATCCTGGCGAGTATCACCCAGCGGTTTTCGGGATCGAGTTTCCCGCCGAAAGGAAGGTAGAAGTCGGGCAATCCCGGCTGGGAGTCGGTTCGATACATACCTACTAGATACGTAGTAGGTGCACGGGATTTTTCAGGAAAAGCACGAAAGCCGTGCATTGTTTTCGCCCGTTTCCAGCCTCCCACCGTGTAGAACTGGGCGTTCGGGAATAATTCAGGAAGCCCTAAATGAGCATCATGCCGAGCAGGCTGTCGGGGAGATCACGGGCGGAGAATCCTGCCAGCCATTGGAAAAAGCGCAGCAACTCTTTCTCCCGCGCGAGCTTCATCAGTTGCAGGATCGCGCGCAGGCGGGCGTCGTCCTCCCCAGTGTCCGGATCGAAGCAGCTAAGATCCAGTAGTGCATGCTGGAATTTCGGCAGGAACGGCAGAAGTTCTTCAGATAGCTCGTCTGGCAGTGCGAAGAGATCCTCGAAGCTGGTGGTGACGTTCCAGCTTTCCGGCCCTGGTGGAATACAAAGGGCAGCACGGGAGGTAGTGGAAGACCGTGGGATTTGTGATGCTTGAGAAAAATTTCACTGACATAGCCGAGCAAGCGCAGCGGCATGGCCGGATCGGGTCTGCTCTGGTGCTCGAAAAGGAGATAGAGCAAGGTTTCCCTCCCGCCAATGCCCACAGAAAACAAAAGATCGGAATGCGTTTGCTGTAGGCTGCTCTTTACGAAAGAGCCGGGAAGCACCGTCAGCGACGGCCAATCCATCTTCGCTGAAACTGCGGGCGGAAGGTGGTTTTTGAAAAATGCCGTGGCATGTTCCGGCTGGGAGAACACTGCTTTGAAAAATCCGTCGTTTGTGTGTGCGGCGGGGGTGATATCTTTTCCGGCTGCTTCCACATAACGAGGATTGCATAGCCTTACCGGCCGCGGCAACCAACTTTCCGAACAACGTCACCGGTGGCAGAAAAAAACCCGTCGCAAGAATCTGGGAAGGCTTCTTCGGGATCGCCGGGAAGGTGTTTGGGATGTGATGGTTACGCATTCGCGATGAATATTTCTTCATCTCTTACGCACCAAAGGTGCACTGCCATCCCAGCCTGGGGCGAAATGGAATGGAGCCCCAGGATTTGGAACCAATCTATGGCGGAGGGCTGTAAGCCCGTTCCATCCGCCACTCAATCCCAGACATACCGCTCATCAAATTGGACTCCGTATTTTCCAAGAAATGAACGGAACTCGTCTTGGAACGAGCGTGTTTTGTGATGCTCCTCCTGGTTTGCAATATACAAGCGCAACGAAGCCAGATCCGATGACCCTACGGAGACGGACTTTCAGCCCTTTGGAATTTTTTACGATCATACCTGGGGCTTACGTTTCACTTCGCCCCAGGCTGGGATAGAACAGACCGTTGGCCTTGAAGACCGGAAAGAGGGATTTATGGATTGCGGCGGCGCATGGGCTTCTCAAGCAAACACCCAAAACAAAACCGGCGTCAGTAACACCCCGTCCGCCATTGCCCGCAGGAGGGTGGGTGGGAACTTTTCTTCAAACCTCGCCATTACATAAAGGGCTAGGGCGGAGAGCCCCGCGGCGATGTGGATCTGCCATGGATCGATGAAGGAGACGATGGCGTAGAGAAATACGAGCGGGAGGAGGAGGCGGCGAATGTTTGGCGGGATTCCAGCCTTTTCCGAAGCAATGGATCTGTCGCCGCTGGCGATATCCTCATCGCGCTCCCAGACGGAAATCATGATGCAGCTTGCGGAGCAGACCAGCCCTAGCATAGCCACGGCTACGATGAATGGGAGGCCAGCCGTTTCCGGTAGCCCGTAGGAGAAGGTGGCAATGGCGGAACCAATTGCGAAGACCATCCCGCACATGATTTCCCTTGGAATGAAGACCGCGATTTTTCCTGAGAGGCCGAACCGGAATGCGTAGTAGAAGCCAAGCAGTCCTGCGGTGGCCAGTCCGTGAACATAAAGGTGCGCGGGCACGAAACGGATGATTAGGAAAAGGTTCACGCATCCGGCAATGGCGGTTGTTAGCGTGAGTGTTTTGAAATGTTTTTTTGTGAAACGGAGGCGATGCGTGGCTAAAGAAAACCCCTCTGCCCGATATGCATCATACAGCCTGTCCGCCAGATAAATGCACCACACGCTCAAACCCAGAACGAAATGGATGGCAGGTGAGATACTGACGTGGAAACACCGGGCAAAAAGAATCTGCCAGGACACTGCGACAAGCGGCGCATCCAGCCCGATCAGATTACTCCACAGCCAGACGGGAGCGGTTTGTTTTGGCTTCTGGCTGGCCTCGGTCACAGGGAAAACGTAGCCACATGCCTGGCCGTTTCAATCCTGCCGTTGGAATTCCCATGGTTGACAGATTGCCACTCTCTTCCACGTTATTTAGCTTCTCCCAGAACCCAACCGTATGAAACCGCTTCTTTTTCTCGCCATCTCCATGGCAATTGCCCAGGCCGCTCCCGATGGAAAGCAGCTTTTTACCACGAACTGCTCCGCCTGCCATATGTTGGATCAAATGGTTGTCGGTCCCTCACTCGTGGAGATGCGCAGCATTTATGATGGTAAGCCGGATGATTTCGTAAAATGGGCGATCGCGCCCGAGAAGAAGCGGGACGGGGTGATCGAGATGCCCTCCATGATACACGTGGGGGAGGAAGGACTCCGCGAAATCTACGCCCACGTGATGGAAGTTTCCAAGGGGGTGAAAGCCAAAGTGCAGAAAGGTGGCGATCCGTATGGTGCATCTCCCGCCCAAACCGCCCGCCCGCAGGTGCAGCGCATCTTCATGCCCAATGCCGGCCCCGCTGCCATCGCAATCGCTCTGAATGAAAATACCTCGGTCTGTTGGGACGCGGGGGAAACCCGCTTGCGCTATGCCTGGACAGGCGGATTTATCGACGGATATCCGTATTGGCAGAAGAACGGAAGCAGCCTCGCAAAAGTGGTCGGAACCATCCGCTATACGGAGCATTCATCCCCCTTCGAATCGCTGGGCAAGAGGAAATTCCATGGCTATAAAATGGATGCCGGACTTCCCGTTTTCCGCTACGCCGCCGGAGACTTCGAGATTACCGAGAAGGTTTCCCCAGCGGATGGAGGCGAGGGATTCAAGCGGACTTTCACCGTCAGCCCGCCTCCGCAAAAGCGGCTGGTTCTCGATTTTCCATCCACCGAGGATGTCCAATACGGCAGTGACAAAGGCAAATGGAGCAAGCACCTCCTGATGCTGGAACCCGCCGAAGCCTCCGAGTTCACCGTTACCTTTTCCCTGAAATGAAAGCCAAAAGCATTCTTGCCTTCAGTCTCCTCAGCCTTCCCGTCTTTGGTTGGATGGAAAATTTCGATTTTGAAAACATTCCAAACCCTCCGGGAGTCGATCCCCAGGTCGGGGCCATGGAGACGATGAAGGACGGGCGTATCGCCGTGGCTTTCCACCGGGGTGAGGTGATGATCTACGATCCTTCCAGTAGTTCGTGGTCACTCTTCGCCAGCGGACTTCACGAGCCACTCGGGATGCTCATCGAGGACGATGGCAGCATCCTGGTCATGCAGCGCCCGGAGCTTACCCGGCTTAAGGATACCGATGGCAATGGCAGCGCGGATGAATACGAAACGGTTTTCGACGGGTTCGGAATGACCGGGAACTACCATGAGTTTTCCTACGGCCCTGCGAGGGATGCGCAGGGTAACTTTTATGTCGTGCTGGGTGTCGCATCGAACGGTGCACCCATGGCCAACGAAATCCGTGGAGGTTTTTCCGAGATCGGGGAATTGGATTTTGCCGGGATGTCTGACAAGGGAAACTGGGGGAAGATCAAGGGCAAGGCCGGGCGGATGTATTCGCGTGCAGCATTTCGCGGGTGGGTTTTGAAAATTTCTCCCGATGGCTCGACCATGGAACCTTTTGCCAGCGGTTTCCGTTCACCGAACGGGATCGGGTTCGATGCCAAAGGCCGTCTTCTCATCACGGATAACCAGGGTGACTGGAGACCGACCAGCCCTCTCTACGATGTGAAGGAAGGAGGCTTTTACGGTCATCCGGCATCACTCGTTTGGAAGAAGGATTGGGACGGCAGGGATCCTTTGAAAGTTGATGTGAAAGAGTTTGCCGAGTTGCAGCAGCCTGCCGCCGGGTATTTCCCGCAGGGGGAACTGGCGAACTCGCCGACACAGCCAGTGGTAATCCCCAAGGGCGTGTTTCCGGAAGGATGGATCGGCCAGACCCTGATCGGGGAGATGAACCAGCCTAACCTTGTGCGTGTCCTTGATGACGAGGTGGATGGTGTTTTTCAAACCGCGCTTGTCCCTGTCTTCAACGGATCGCCCCTGGAAAAAGGAAACAACCGCATGGCCTTCGGAAAGGACGGCTCGCTCTATGTCGGCAAAACCGCGCTTTCATGGGCGGGAGACAAAGGGATCATGAAGATCAAATGGAACGGCAAGCCCTTCGCTTCCCTGGATAAAATCAAAGCGATGAAGAATGGTTTCGCTCTCCGTTTCAGCGAAGCCATCGACCCTGCAACGCTTGGAAAAATTGCTATCAAGAGCCACACCTACAAATACCACGCGGACTACGGCTCACCGAAGGTGGACGACAAGGAGATGAAGGTAAAATCGGCGGAGCTTTCCAATGACGGCCTCACGCTTACCCTGGACATAGGCGGCCTGAGGGAAGGCTTCCTGCACCACATCGACATGAACGGATTGCGCTCAAAGTCAGGTGGAAAGCTGCCCTCGGTGCCGATGCGTGGTATCAGGCGGTTAAAGTGCCGGAGTAGGCGAAGACCGGTGACTGCCGGCAGCCTGCTGCCACTTTTGGCAATGCAGCCTGCTGCGAGCCGCCGGCATTGGCATGTGCCAGGGTTGTCATCTCCCGAGTTTGCCCCGTAGCAGCAGGCTGCGTAACGGAAAGCGGCAGCAGGCTTCCGGCATTCACCGGTGCCTGCGGCACTTTATTTCAGAAATTTCAGACGTGTTTTCTAGTCGAGAAGCGTGACTTCGCCTGTGTGGAGGGAGTAAACGGCTCCAACGATTTTAATTTCACCGGCCTTCTCCATTTCCGCGAGAATCGGGCTGTCCTTGCGGATATCGGCGACGGTGATGCGGACGTTTTCCTCAACGACCTTGTTCACGAAATCCAGGTTCTTGGAGTTCCGTTTGTCTTCGGCGAAGTCGCCTTTCACTGCCTCGACCGCGGGCTGGATATTGTCGAGCAGGGCGGTGAGGTTGCCCATTTTCGCGTGATCGCAGGCACCCTTCACGGCGCCACAAGCCTCGTGGCCGAGAACCATGACGAGCTTGGAGCCTGCCAGCTTGGTGGCAAATTCAAACGAGCCGAGCATATCGACGTTTTCGACATTTCCGGCTACCCGCCCGACGAAGATGTCGCCTATGCCTTGGTCGAACACGTTTTCCACAGGCACCCTGGAATCGAGGCAGGAAAGGATCACTGCGGAGGGGAACTGGCCCGTGGAGGTTGCTTCGATGTTGGCCTTGATATTCATGTCGGTGAGTTCACCGGCTACGAATCGTTTGTTGCCTTCCATGAGTCCGGCGAGGACGGCATCAGGAGTCATGGCTTTTTGTTCTTCCGCAGTGACGGGCATCTGCTTTGCCTCCTCCGCATGGGCAAAGGCGATGAATGGGAGGGTGATTGCGGTGATGATGGACGGTTTCATATTTTTTGTAGTTGTGCCCGCGATTCTGGCGCAGACGTCCTTATGTTCACCGGGATTCTTCATGCGTCAAATAAAACACGAAAAAAAAGACGTGAAATATTTTACGTTAGTTATATTCCCCTGAATTTTCGGAGTCCAAGTCTTCCGCAATCGTTGCAAACATCGATTCCGGGCATGAAAAGGCCGTGGCATCTGGGGCACCAGGAGGATGCTTCGGGATCGCCGGATCTATCGGGTGGGGCAATAAAACCGGAAACGACCGAACCTCGTTTTGAGAGAATTTTTTCGAGGATGGGCATTACGGAATCACGGAACGCCTCGTCTCCGGGATGAGGTGGCCTGGGGGTCACCGTTTCCCGGATGAAACGGTGGAACCAGGCGTGGCTAGTTTGATTTGCGGCCAGGAGGATGGCCGCGGGGTGGGTGGATGCGAATGCGTGGACGGATGCCAGCTCCATTGCCCGCATGGCATGGAACGGGATGAGCAGCGAGAGAAACGCATCCATCCTCAGTTCCGCACGGGCGGCGGGGTAGTGGTGTTTCGCAAGCCGGAAGAGGGTGAGCGAAATCCAAAACATCAGGATCCATAGCCACGCCGCTATCCAAAGTGCGGGCAAGGGGCCGAGCTGGAGATAGGCGAGGGGAAGCCCGGCGAAAAATCCAATGGTCAGGGCGGGACAGTAAAAACGCAGCGGAAACGACGAGATTTTCCAACGCTTCATTTCACGTTTTGCCTTGGTGGGAGAAAGTGAAAGTCTCCATGCCCGTTGGATTGCTTCTTCCGGGGACAGACCGTTTTTTTTCCCAGTCTGGAGAAATTCGATGACCCGGGGAGACTGGCACCGGACCGAATGCCCGCCTATCCGCAAACGGTGCTCCGAAAAACGAATATCGTCCCAGGATTTGACCACCACCTCCCGGAAGATCCCTTCCGGCGAGACCATGAAAATCTTCCCTTCCGGATCGGCGATGAGTGGGAACCCCGCAGCGGGAGCCAGGCCGGCATCGGGTGGAAGAGGAAGCATGGGAACCACTCCGAGCTCACGGGTGGCGAGCAGTCGTGTCGCGGAAATGACCCGCCATTTCCTGGTGAAAACCCGGCGTCTGAGAGCCACGTCCTGCTTTGGTAGCCAGAGCGTGGATTCCCAGAGATAGATCAGGCCGGCGACCAGTAGAAACTCAAAGATGGCAGGCATGCATCGGAAAATCAGATGGCGTCGTGGTTCTTGCCCTTGAAGATGCGCTTAAAGAAGGCACCGATGGCCACGAGTCCGATTGCGATGGGTTTCCAGAGTTTGGCAAGCAGTCCGGTTTTCGCGGCTACGAGCAGTCCGCCGCCAGCGATGAGTCCGATGAGTCCGTATTCCGCGATCTTGTCGCCTTTCTCATAGGATGCGTAGCTCTCTTCTTTCTTGTAGGAAAAGCCCTGGAGGATGTTCTGGTATTGCGGGATCACGGATGCGAGCTGGCTTTCATCGCAGACAAGAACCACGTCCATGACTCCACGGCGGCCGAGGATTTTGGTTTTGTAGTTCAGGATTTCCCCGCCATCGCTGGAGGAGAGCTTGATCGCCCACTCCAGGTTGTTCGTATCGGTATTGTAAAACGGAGGCGTATGCCAGCCGACGACATTGAGAGTGGACATGCCACGGCTGGAAAGCTCCTCGTTCGCCTGTTCCTGTCCTTCGCGGAGCTGGTTGAGAATCTTGTCGGCATCCAGCTCGTCCTTTTCATCGTCCTTCACGTAGCCCACGTCATCGAATTCGAAGACTGCGAACCATTCCATATCCTCCGGGGAGATGTATCCGAGTTCCGCACCATTGGTAAGGTTTCCGTAGTATTCCATCAGCTTGGAGGCATCGGGCGATCCGGTGAAACGGAAGCCTTCCGGGATGGCCAGCTCCGCACGCGATCCAAGCGGGGCGGTCCCTTCGCGCACCCATTTCAGGCTGTCGATAAATTCGTAATGCTCCTTGATGGCAGCGGCATCTTCCGCAGACATTTCCGCATCTGCAGATTCCTGGGAAAAAAGCGGGAGGGACGATCCGAGCAACAGGGCTGCGGCGAACAGTTTGATATTTGAGGCAAATTTCATAATCGGTGTGATATGCCCCAAAGGACAGGTGTTTTCTGGCAAATGGAATGGGAGATGGCAAGAAGGCAAGCGCGTGGGGGCTGATTTTAGCCCAGACGACGATTTTCAGGTGTCATTTCCGCAGCCCCGGAACAATTTGGAATAGTGGAGGCAGTTAAGGAAAACTGGGAGGATCTCTTCCTCATCGAATCGGCGAAGGCGGGAAGCCTCTCGTCGTTCGGTAAGCTCGTGTCCCGGTACCAGGGTCAGATCAGGGGATTTCTGGTTCTGCGGATGGACGGCGGCCACGAGGCGGAGGACCTTGCCCAGGAAGTATTCCTGACGGCGCACTCCAAACTGCATGATTTCGATTCTTCGAAACCGTTGGGGCCATGGCTGAGGGGTATTGCTTTGAACCACCTGAGAAACCACCGGCAGAAACGCCGTCCGTTTCCTATCGGCGGCAATGAGGAACTGGCGCTCTTGGTGGATCCGAAGATTTCCGAACGCTTCAACGAAAACCACGAACCGGAGATTTTCATAGCTCTAGAAACCTGCCTTGAGAAACTCGATGCCAATTCGCGGCGCCTGCTGCTCCGCAGATACCGGGATGGCATCGCGATCCGGGATCTCACCAAGGAGCTGAAAATCAACCACTCGACGATCACCATGCGCCTGCACCGGTTGCGCGCCGCGTTGGCGGACTGCATTAGGAACAACTTACCGACGACATGAAACAGAATGAACCGAAAGAACTGCTCGCCGTGTTTTTCGCAGGCGAAAAGCTGACGGGCGGGGAACGTCAGGAGTTGCTTGCGGCACTTGAAAGGTCGCCGGAACTTGCGGCGGAGGCTGCAGACCATCTGGCTTTGTCGCGGCTGTTGCGTTACCGCCATGTGGCGACTGTGGATGAGGATTTCACTGCCGAAGTTCTCGCCCGCCTGGGAATGGCCGACGGAGGTGAGGAACCCGAACAAATCGTTCAGTCCGTGTTTTCGCGCCGCAAGTGGATGACTACGGGGGCGGCTGCCGCCCTCGCGATGGGAGGTTCCGCGTGGTGGATTTCCAAGCGCGGGGATTCCAAGGCTATCGCATGGATCAAAGGGATGGCGAGCGCACACTGGTCGGAGGAGGATGCCCGCTCGGTCGGGGACGGCCTGGTGGCGGGAGGCAGGGTAAAATTGTTATCCGGCTTTGTATCCATTGGGTTTGCGAAAGGAGTGGAGGTTGTGCTGGAGGGTGCCGGGGATTTCGAAATCCTCTCCCAAAACCACGCGGTGATCCATCAGGGTAGCGTCGCCGTTTATGTTCCTCCCAGTGCCAAGGGCTTTACTCTGGACGGGCCGGGTGGTTCCGTGAAAGACCGGGGCGCTTGCTTCGGTGTCAGCGCGCGCGGTGAGGAAATGGATGTCCATGCGCTCAAAGGCCGGGTCGATGCCAGTCCCAAGGGTCGCCCTCCGGTAACGATTCCGGCAAGAACCGCACTTCGCATGCATGACGGTGTGGCCGATCTGATTCTGGCGCGGCCGCAGGATTTCCTAACGACCCTTCCGCCTGAGAGTCCGAACGGTTCGGTGCCCTACCTCCACTGGTCGTTTGACGAAATGGAGGGAGAAGTGGTTCGGGCCCAAGGGCAGGGTTACGACCTCAGTGAGGCGGGGGGAAAATTTGTCCCGGCGCAGGATGGTGGCGGAAGGAAACCGTTTTGGGCCAAGGGGATTTCGGGTTCCGCCCTTGCATTTGGCGGCAGAGGCGATCACGTGAAAACCGGATTTTCCGGCCTCGGCGGGGATTCGCCGCGGACGATATCCTGCTGGGTGAAGGTTCCCAGGGACCTCGACACTACCGAAGGCTACGCGCTTATCGGTTGGGGGGCGCACATTGCCCCGGGCGATACCTGGCAGATGTCAATCAATCCGGTGGAAAGCGAGGGGCCGCTTGGACGTTTGCGAATGGGGACGAACAAAGGCCAGGTTATTGGAACCACAGATCTCCGTGACGATACCTGGCACCATATTGCTGCTGTTCTTTACGAAGGGCGCCCCGCAAACGTAGCCACCCACATCCTGCTCTATGTGGATGGGAAACTGGAATCCGCCGCCGCGAAGTCCGTGATGATCGTCGATACGGACATCAGCGATCCGGGATCCTTCCCGGTCGTTTTTGGCTACAACACCGGGACTCGCCAGAATAATAAGCGAAAATCATTCCGGGGTATGATCGACGAGGTCACGGTTTGTGCCGGGGCGGTGGGACAGGCGGAAATCATCGCTCTGATGGAAAACGGGAACCCGCTGAAAAAAAAATCAGAAAGTTTCTGAAAAATGTGTCAGGCCGTCGGCTCTGAAACAACTGACAGTGACCCAAGAAACCCGGAATCAAACCACACTATGAAAAATTCGATTAACTCAAGCATCCTTCTATCCATACTCTGCGCCTCAACCCCGTTGCAGGCAGCGGTCATCATGGATGACTTCACAACAGGCGGGACTGGTTCCTGGTACAAAGGCAGGTACCTCGGGAACACTCAGTGAGTCCGGCGGGGAACTTGTCTGGGCATCCCCTTCAACTAATAGCGCCGGGCAGGACGTGATCGGGCGATCCTTCACATCGACGGCAATAGCCGTCGGGGAAACCATCCGGCTGACCTTCGACTATCGTGAAACAAGTGCCGGCGATATCGTCCGCTTCGGGCTTTTCAATACTCAGAATACGATCACGGCGGACGGCTTCAATGACAGCGGAGCGTCCGCAGTGGGGAATTACGCGGGTTATTACACTTTCCTAAGGGACGCGTCTTCCTCGGCAAATGCTGGCCGGTTCGAGACTCAATCTTCCGTTTATGTTGAAGAAGGAGGAACCACGATTGGCTCGGAGGTTGTCAATTTCGACCGTGTCGTTGGCACACAGTATTCCGTCGTTTTCGATATCACGAGGACTTCCGCCTCCCAGACCGATACCCTGATCAATTTCAACAACGCCTCCGGGACGGTGACCCACATGAGCGTGGCAGGTGTGGATACATCAGGTCTTCAGAGCACCTTCAACGGTGTGTTTTTGAGAGCCGGGGCAGGGACGGCAGCCATCGACAACGTGGTTGTCGAGGTGATACCGGAGCCATCCACTGCTCTCCTCGGCGCACTCGGCGCTCTGGTTCTCCTTCGCCGCAGAAGATAAGCCTCCTTTTGGATTTCCAACGGATGCCGGTGTATCACAGGCATCCGTTTTTTGTTTTTCAGAAGATACCAAGGGCGGCGGAGACAGCGAGGTAGGACTTTTCCCCGGGTTTCAGGAAACGCATTCCCGCTTTTGAATCCGGGAAAATCGCTTCCAGATTCGGATTTTCATCCGCCTCCCCACCCAAAAACGAAGTGGACGAGATGGCGATCTTTCCCGAAAGGGATTTTCCACCAAGCGGATCGATATATTCGACAGGGAAATACGTGGAAGAAATGCTTCCAGGCACGGAGGTGATGGTGACGAAATGGCCTTGGAGCGCGATCCACTGGCCATTGCGTTTTACGAAACGTCGGATGCTGAGGATGGGCGGAAACCCGGCATCCAGCGATAGGGCGAGGCGTGAGCGCACCCGGAGGAGAAACGCCCGCTGGCTTTCTCCGGATTTCAGGAAAAGCGTCTCCTCGGAAATGGCCGGGAGCATGTGGGGGCGGGAAATTTCATTCGCCACATCTCGCAGGTCGGAGAGGTTGATCCCGTTTCTGCTCCAGCGGGCACTGCCGGGAAGGGAGGATGATTCGCGCATCGCGGGGCCGCGTGCGATGGCACGGATGCGTTCCCTGTCGGAGAGGCCGGGGGGTGTCTCTGAAAGTTTCCGCCACTGGGATTTTCCGAAGCGGTAGGAGTTCAGCAGTGCAGCGGGGCCGCAAGCGTTTCCGGCGAGGTCGAGCTGGTTGAAGGGTTTCGCATCTGGATTCTCCGCCCGGTAGAACTGGGGTGCGCAGCCCGTGAAGCAAATGCTAAGGGCCAGCGGCAGGAGTCGTTTGGGAAATCGAATCATTGGAAGTGCGTTGGTCGGCTTGGCCTCCCGAGAGTTGCACGCTGCCCTGGATGTTCAAGCCTGCGGTGCCACCGACAGGAACCGTGATGAGCCGGGTCTGGCCGACTGCGAGGGTAGTGATGTTCGCCCTGGTGGTGGAGCCGTTCACATTCACGGTCACACCGGCATTCAGGAGTGGCTCCGTTCCCTGGTTTTGGATCAGCACCTGCACTTTGTTGTCCTGCGTATAAACGGAAGTGACTGCCGCATCGTAAATTCCTGGAGTCCCCGTGTTTTGTATCCTCCACATATCCGGGACGCCGGCGCCCGTTTGGTTGTCGCTACCCTGGCTGCCTACATCGTTAAGATTCGAGTTCATGCGCAGGACGGCAGCATCCGGCGAGATATACTTGCCCCCTCCGTTGGACATCGTAGCCGCCAACGTGCCGGTTACTGCCGGTGCGGAAAATGAAGTGCCGCTGACCTGAGCCGCCCTGTCCCCTGGGTAGGCGACATTCACCCCGTAACCCGCTGCCGAGAGCGCGACTTCCGTTCCCGTTGTGGAAAATGCCATATACTGGTTTTTCGCATCCACCGCGCCGACCGCGAGCACGGAGGAACTCGCCGCAGGCTGCATCACGCCCTCCCTGCCACTGTTTCCCGCAGAGGCCACGATCACCGCCCCACGGTCTTTCGCATAAGCCAAAGCATTGTCCACCAAGCTGCTGTTTCCTTGCCCGCCGAGGGAAATATTGATCAACTGCGCACCCGCATCCACCGCTGCCACGATCCCTTGGGCGATGAGAAAACTGTTGGAGCCGCCACTGTCATCCGCGATCCGAACCGAGATCGGAGTAGCCCCCGGAGCGATGCCCGGAGCGAACGGATTGTCGCTGAAAATCAAAGTAGCCACCGCAGTCCCATGGCCGTTCAGATCCGCAGGATTCTCCGGCATGGCTACCAGATTGATGCGCTGGATCGCGTTTTTAAAAGCCAGGTGATCAGCGATCCCCGTATCCAGAATGGCCACCTTCACCCCGGTGCCCCAGAGGGAATTATCTCCGTCGATTCCCAGCCATTTCAACAGACCGTTCTCAAGAGCAACCGCTCCATCCTGCGCACCTACGGATTCAAAATCAGGAATGCTGACCGGGAAAATGAAAGACGTCTCCTCCGTGCCATCAAGCAGTGCCAGCAAATCAACTTCGTTCCCAAAACCAACAAGCAACGCGTTCAGTTTGTCCAGCCGGCCAAGCAAATTCACCCCGCCACCCAGCTTCGCGAGAAACGCCTCCAGCGAAGCCCTGTCCTTAAAAGCAATCACCCGCTGGTTGGCAATCGCCCCATTGTCGATGGCTCCGTAATCCAGTCTTCCGGTCGCAGGTCGTTCAAGTTTCCGCGTGACCGGACGTTCATCGCTAAACACAGGGGCTTTCGGTTTCGCCGTTTGTTCCGGAAGCGCCGCCTTCTCTTTCACAGGGATCGCGGACACCGTAATCCAATACGCACCAAATCCAACCAATCCCATCAGCGCGAACGGCCAGAGTTGCTTCAGTCTCGATAAAATCCCGTCCGGGCGCGTTTCCATGCCTCATTGAACACCACAAACCCCGGATTGTCGCCAGTTTCGCTAAGAATTTTCACCTTGGATGTTGGCGAAGAGGAACCACGGATAAACGCGGATGAACACGGATCATATTATTATGTCTCTGAAATTTGAAATTTGAAATTTGAGGTTTGAGGTTTGAGATTTGAGATTTGAACGCGTTTCCTCTTGCGTCCTGCGTCTTACCGTCTTGAGTCTATCCAGAAATGCCCTTCCGCCTCTCCAGCGAATACAGCCCCCAGGGCGACCAGCACCAGGCCATTGAGAAACTGGTAGAATCCCTCCAAGCCGGGAACAAGCACCAGACTCTCCTCGGCGTCACCGGATCGGGAAAGACTTTCACCATGGCGAACCTCATCGCCCGCCACGGAAAGCCGGCGCTCATCATGTGCCACAACAAAACCCTGGCTGCGCAGCTCTACTCCGAGGTCAAAAACTTCTTCCCCCACAACGCCGTCGAATATTTCGTCTCCTACTTCGATTACTTCCAGCCTGAAGCCTACATACCACGCTCCGATACCTACATCGAAAAGGATTCCTCCGTGAACGAGGAGATCGAGCGACTCCGACTCTCCACCATGGGCTCCCTGCTCACCCGCGAGGACACCATCGTCATCGCCTCCGTTTCCTGCATCTACGGCCTCGGTTCTCCCGACGATTACAAGGACATGATGTTCCCAGTCTGGACTGGTCAGCAAATCTCCCGAGAGCAACTCCTCACCTCTTTGGTCAGCTTGCTTTTCGAGCGAAACGACATTGCTTTCGGGCGCGGAAAATACCGGGTGCGCGGGGATGTTGTCGAAGTCCATCCCGCCTACCTTGATGAAACCGCCATCCGCATCGAGTTCTTCGGCGATGAAGTGGAGCGAGTTTCCTCTATCCACACCACCAGCGGAAACGTCATCGAAGTCCTCGAAAGCCACACCCTCTACCCCGCGAAACAATTCGTCACCGCCGGGGATAAAATGAAAACCGCCCGTAAAAAGATCCGTGAGGAGCTCGATCTCCGCATCCCGGAGCTAGAAAAGGAAGGCAAGCTCATCGAAGCCCAGCGCCTGAGAATGCGGACGGAATACGACCTCGAAATGATGGCGGAGATGGGTTTCTGCCAAGGCATCGAGAATTACTCCCGCCACCTCACAGGCCGCGCTCCTGGCTCCCGCCCACATACTCTCCTCGATTTCTTTCCACGCGATTTCCTCCTCCTCGTCGATGAATCCCACGCCACCATCCCCCAGATAGGTGGCATGTTCGAGGGCGACAAATCCCGCAAGACAACCCTCGTTGAGCACGGCTTCCGCCTGCCCTCCGCCATGGACAACAGGCCGCTGCGCTTCGACGAGTTCATGCAGATGACTAACCAGCGAGTCTATGTCTCCGCCACGCCGGGGCCGTTCGATATCGTCAACTCCCGCCCTGAGAACAAAAAATTCATCTCCGTAAAACCCAAGCCTGGCGACCCGGGACTCACCGCATTCGACTTCAAAAAAATCAAAGTCAAACCCTCCGGAAATGCGGAACCCATCGAAAATTTCGATCCTGGGAAAGCCGGTACTCCGCTCGTCGTAGAGCAGATCATCCGCCCCACCGGCCTGCTCGATCCCATCCTCACCGTCCGACCACTCAAAAACCAGATCGACGAAACCATCGAACTCTGTCGCCAGCGGGTCGAGAAAGGCGAGCGTGTCCTCGTCACCACGCTCACCAAGAAAACCGCAGAAGACCTCGCCGAATACCTCTCCGGCACCGGCCTGAAGTGCCGCTACCTTCACTCCGATATCGATGCCATCGAGCGCGTGGAAATCCTCCGCCAGCTCCGCGCCGCTACGTTCGACATTCTCATCGGTATCAACCTCCTCCGCGAAGGCCTCGACCTCCCCGAAGTCTCGCTCGTCTGCATCCTTGATGCCGACAAGGAAGGTTTCCTCCGCAACGAAACCTCCCTCATCCAGACCGCTGGCCGCGCTGCCCGCCACGTGAACGGCGAGTGCGTTCTCTTCGCCGATGTTTACACCGACTCCATCGAAACGCTCATAAACATCACCGAATACCGCCGCGCGAGACAGATCGCCCACAACGAGGAACACGGCATTACCCCGAAATCCGTCATCCGCTCCGTCCAGCAAAGCCTGCACACCTACGAGAAAGGCAAGCAGCACGCCGATAAACTCAACGCCTCCATCGTCGCCGAAGACGAAACCACTTACGACAAACTCCGCGTCATCGCAGAGCTGGAGCAGGAAATGCGCGACGCCTCATCCAAGCTGGAGTTCGAACGCGCCGCCCACCTCCGCGACCAGATCGCCACCCTCAAAAACGCCACCCCGGTGATGCCCCCACAGAAGAAGGTGAAGTATGGGAGGAAGCGGGCGAGGAAGAAGTAATTACCGTGGCGGCGGATTTCATCCG
Source organism: uncultured Verrucomicrobiae bacterium (assembly GCA_963793435.1). Taxonomy (GTDB): domain Bacteria; phylum Verrucomicrobiota; class Verrucomicrobiia; order Verrucomicrobiales; family Akkermansiaceae; genus Luteolibacter. The sequence continues at coordinate 908,164 of CAWCAA010000002.1, forward strand.
CCATGTCAAAGGGATTGATCGACGGCATGGCGGATGCAATCCGCCGCCACGGGTCCAAAATCCCGTCTTGCCGAAGGGAGGGAGGCAGGTCATGTTTTCTTATGCTCACAGTGGATCTGAATCCTGATCTTGAAAAGCGACTCGACGCCTTGGCAAAGAGAACCGGACGACCCACGGCATTTTATGCCCAGCAGGCGATCGCCCAGCATATCGAGGACTTGGAAGACTATTATCTTGGCATCCAGTCCTTGGAGAAATCCACCCGAACCTATACCCCGGAGGAAGTGAAGAGTGAGCTGGGCTTATAGCTTCAACGATGAGGCTTTGAAGCTCCTGCGGAAAGTGGGGCCGGAGGGGAGAAGGCGTATCATTGCCTATCTTGATTCCAACATCGCCGGTTGCGAAGATCCGCGAATGTTCGGAAAGAGACTGAAAGGTGATTTCTCCGAGCTTTGGCGATTCAGAACAGGGCATTATCGCATCATCGCCCAATTACGTGACCAGGAACTCGTTATCGCGGTTGTCAGAGTTGGCCACAGGCGCGATGTCTATGACTGAGCTTCCAGGACTGTGGCGGCGGATTGCATCCGCCATGCCTTCGATGGTTTGTTCTGGCATGGCGGATGCAATCCGCCGCCACGCCCATGCGATCCCGGACGTTCAGTGAAGAACGGAAAGTTCCTGAAGTTCACCGTCCAGGTAGTCCGCCGAAAAGCCCCAGATCGCGGAGCTGTCCTCCACATCGAAAACGAGGCTGCACCATGACTCATCAGGCGCCAGCAGAAGGGAGTCGAATTTCAGTCTCCTGGGTCGTGGCGGTATCACCAGGTAGTCGATTTTATCCAACGTATCATCGATTTCGGAAGATCTCTCGGACAAGCCCTCTTGAAAATGAGTGAATATCGATCTTTGGATGTCGGTTGGAATATTTCCATCAATTCCGGAAACAAGAAACGTTTCATTGAGGGGTGGGAACAAAACCTCCGCCGCCCATGAACCCCGGGTCTGCCTCACGGTTCCAAAAACCGGGTCAACCAACTCTCCGACGATTTCTTCTTCCTTTTTCTGCTGCCAGATGATCCATCCCAAGAACAAAGCGAATGGGACGGTAAGAGAGCAGATTCCAGCCAGCATCGCTGCCGGTTCAGACCATCCGAGTCGTGATTCAGCCTGAAACATCACTACAACGAAAAGCGCAACGGGTAGCCCTACAATTCCGAGTAAGATCAGGAGTCTGAAGCAGCCGTTTTTCATAAAGCGGGGATTTCGGGTTCAGAGCCGCGGGCTTTTCCTGCGCACGGTGCAGAAGTCCAGGAAATCGTCCACCGATTCCTGGAAGGCGGTTTTCAGTTCATCGACGCTGCGGCTCTGGAAGGTCACAACATCGCGAAGATTGGTGACGTCCCCGTGGAAGATCTCCGCTTTTTCGTCGAAGCTTACCGTTCCCACATACCCTTTGAAATTCATTATGGCCTGTGTTCGGAAAAATCACAGTTTCCCAGGGAACTCCTCCAGATACAGTTCCGTTGCCTCGAGGAGATTTGCTAGAGCCTCGTCCAGAGTATCCCCTTGGGTGGTCGTTCCTGTTTCCGGATTCTGAGCCACATAACCACCGTCAGGATCTTTGAGCAAAATGGCAGTGTAAGACATGTGAACAGGCTAGGTCTGCGCGGGTGGAATCACAATCGAAATTTCTCCTGACTCCAAACGTGTAACGTCAGGGACTCTCCGCCGCTCCTTCCCTGATTCCCGGTGGAAAATTTCAGAGACAACTTCCCGTCCGTAAGGCATTGTCCCTGTAAGAGATGGGTAATCTTTCGAAAGACTGGAAAAAGTGGCTGGGCGAGAACGGCCCGCGGCTGCTTCTGTTTGCCCGTAGCTGGGGAAAAAGCCGCGAGGATGCGGAAGACCTGGTGCAGGATGCCGTCTTGAAAATGTGGCATTACCAGCAGGAGGAAAATCGCGGTGGCGGGCCTCCTGATCTTCCACTCGTTTTTTCCACCATCCGCTTTGGCGGGCTGATGCTGCATCGCTCCGAGAAGCGCCGTAGGAAACGCGAGGAATCCATTGTTTTCCTGAATGATTTCCAGGATGTCTGGCTGGATCCCGTGATGGAGGAAGACGAGGAAGCAGTGATCCTGCGCACAGCCGTCCAAAATCTCAGCGACAAGCTCCGCGAAGTGATCGTGATGAAAACCTGGGGCGGACTCACCTTCGCACAAATTTCCGAGACTCTCGCCATCTCGCCAAACACGGCCGCATCCCGCTACCGCTACGCGCTGGAGCAACTGGCCAAGGACATGCAACAGGTAAAGGAGGAACGCCGTGCACAAGCCTAACGAAAATAACTTTTCAGAAATGGAGAAATCTCTCTCCCGGCTCATGCCCGTCGCGATCAGTGACGGCGCGCAGGAGCGTATGGAAGAAATGCTCGACGGGCTCGCCGGTGATTCGAGAACGGCTCGATTCGATTTTCGGAAATCCGCGAGATGGCTGGGTGTTGGAGGACTCGCCGCCGCTCTCGGGCTGAGTGCATATCTTTTCATTCCCTATCAAAACGGACTGGCGAAATCTACTGACGCTGCGGCGGCTGGACTCCCGCCGGAACTCGTTTACCTCTCCGAATCCGACCGGGTCGAAGGAGTCAGCGACGAAGGTCTCTTCGTGGATTCCGGTGGCTCCGCCGTCCGGAAAGTCCGCGTCCGCATGGTAGAGGAAAGCCGGATCCGCGATGAGGAAACCGGTATCATCGTCATGCTCACGGAGCCTCGCGAAGAAATGTATTCGGTGCCTGTAAGCACTTTTTAGCATGCGCACAATTTTCCATATTGTCCTGGGTCTCATGCTCAGCGGGCTATCTCTCGCTCAAGAAAAGGCACCAGCCTTGGCGGAGAAAAAAACCGTCGGCGAAGCGTGGCTGGGACTAGGTGTTTCAAAACCGGATGAAACCACCACCACCCAACTCCCTGCATTGCCACCCGGTATCGGTTTCGTGGTGACCGCTCTCGCCGAAGAGGGGCCGGCGAAGAAAGCGGGGATCGAGAAAAACGATCTTCTCTGGAAAATGAATGAGCAGATGCTCGTCAACGAAGGCCAACTCGCGACCCTGCTCCGTCTCGCGGAACCCGGTGACGAAGTAACCGTCTCCGTTTTCCGAAAAGGCGAACCTCTTGATCTTAAAATTATCCTCGGAGAATCCAAAGGCGACAACGGCGATGTGATCCGCCAGATGTTGAACGATTCCGTAATGCGCCGGGACGATGGTGCGATAAGGATCGTAAATGTGGAGAGAAAAACCGCAGCGATCACCAACGACAGGGGAAATGCCGAGGTCTCACGCGTGGAGAACGGCGATGCCGTAAAAATCCTAGATCCGCAGGGTAAAGTGATTTTCGAAGGTGTGGTTAGCGGTAAGCCCGAGCTTTCCGCCGTGCCCGTCACATGGCGCAGACAGATCTGCGCAATGCGCCGCAGTCTCGATCATGCCCTAAGCGCGAAAGCCGCGCCCATGCGCCAGCCACGCCCCCGCATCGTCCCGCCCCCAAAGGAGTAGGGGTGTCTCCACCCCTTGAGGCCAAGGTCGCGTCCCCGCGGCCTGTGCGAAAGTCTTTTCCCTCAGCGGGCGGAGACGCCCGCTTGGCCTCAAGGCGCGGAGACGCACCTGCTCCTTACCCGACTTTCGCTACCCAGTCGCACCGGCGGTGGCGGATCTCATTGATAGCAATTTCCAGGATGATCCGCGAGAAAACAGCACTCAACGCCATTCCAACCAACGCCGCAGGTATCAGCAGGAATTCGGATGTCTCGAGTGCCCACGCACAAGCCGCCGCCACACCGGCGAATCCAGCGATCGCCCACAGAAAGAAAAGCATGACCTCCACGCTACCTGTGGCGCAGTGCATCAGGAAAACACCCCGCTTCCTTTTTGTTGCCGCCTGAATGCGGTGCCAGATGAAAACCGGACGGGAAAAGCACCAGACGATGGCGAACGCCGGGATGCCTGCGAGCAAGCCGGCGGCCGTTTCCGGTTCACCGGTGATGATCGCCAGCCCCCAAAAGAAGGGCGTGGTGATGGTGGCGAAGATCGCGCTCCGGATGATTGTCACTCTTTGGGAAATCCTGAGAAGATCCCGTATGGACACGGGCAGCATGGTGAAAAACGGCACGTGTTCCGCACCCAGCGGGTATGGATCGGTGGCGCGTTTGATTGAGTTGCCGTATGGAAAAATTTTCAGCAACACAAAGGTGATGGGGATGATCCACACGACAAAGCCGATTGATTCCCCCGACTCACCGGTGAGAAGACTGTCTTTCACCATCCACAATACCAGCAGCCACACCGGGCCGAGGATAAGGAAGACGTTCGTGGATTTGCTCCAGTCTTTTCCATGATCCACCAGCGCCCCGGCGATTGCCCAGTCGGCAGGGGAAATGCTCCGCACGACCAGTCTGTTGACCCAGCCATTGTCTGCCATGGCCATTGGTTTTCCCAGCTCCAGGACTTCAACGGATGAGGTTTGGCTTTCGTGATTTCCGACCGGGGTTTCGGTCTCACTAAATCCTCCGAAAGCGGTGGCAAAATCCCCGGGTCTGTCGTATCCCGGCGAGACGGCTGAAGGCCACCTGATCCAACTCCAAAAGCCCCAGGTGCTCCACGCGACCGCGAGTAAAAGTCCTCCGGAATCCATCCTGTCCGGTAGGATCCATGCGGGAGGAAAAATCCAGAGCAAGCGATCCATCCATGTCTGGACTGCAGGAAGCATGTGAAAGCCGTAGAAGTGGAGATACGCCAGATACGCGACAACGAGCGCACCCGCCGCATACCAGATTTTCACGAGATGCAGCCGGATGAACCATCGTGAATCGCATACGGCCACGGTTCCGCAGACGATTCCTATTAACAACAGACCTTTGGAAATCGTTTCCATTTGGACAGCCATGCCATCCAATCCGATGACCAGGACGGGGGAGTAGAAGATGGCGATGAAACTGAACTTTCTGAGGAAACGGCTGCGGACGTAACCGAATGCAACCTGCCGTGTCACCGGTAAATTTGCCAATGAGGTGTAGAGTCCGCATTTCTGTGCGGATACCGCGAGCATGGCCATACCGGCACGGATGAGGAGCATGGCTATGATCGTGAATATTATCTGCCTGGTGGCCAAAGGTGGAGGCTCCGCATCAAATCCGATTAGAAACATGAAGACCAGACCAAGAGGGGCGATGAATGCGATGAGTTTCGCTGGCAGCAGTGTCCACCATCTGGTGTCCGGTTTCTCGAAACCACGATTCGCGCAGGCACTCTTCGCGAGGCGGAGGATTTCCTTCTCGGTCTTGGGATCATGGAGTTTCATAAATCCGGGAGTATGCCGCGCAGGATTTTTTCCGAGCCGTCGGGATCGGTGGCGAGATAGGCGCGGAGGCGGTCGCTTTCCACGAAGAGCAACGGCTTTCCATCGCGGATGACGCAGACGTGATCCGAGAAATTGGCGGCCATGGAGATCATCTGGGTGGTATAGATGACGGTGGAACCCTGCCCGACCAGATGCCGTGCCAGCCTGCGGTAAGTGCCCATCCCGATCTCGTCCATGCCGGAGGCGAAAGGCTCGTCCGCCAGCCACAGTTCCGGTTCTATGGCTGCGACACATGCGAGGCCTGTTTTCCACATCTGCCCGCGGGAAAGCTTGCCCGCTTGCCGTTTCATCAATGGCGCGCAACCGCTGTCCTCCAGCCATTTGGAGAATTGTTCTTCGCTGCCTTCAAGTGTTTTCCCATAGAGGGCTGCGAAGGTGGCGATGTTCCGGGCGACCGTCTGATCCTGGAAAAGCAACGGCATGTCCGGGATGAAATGGAGGCGTTTTCTGAGATCCATGTTCTCCCGGTCGAACACCACGGAATCGTAGTGAACCATCCCCCTGTCCGGCACGCTGATCCCTGCGAGGATGCGAAGCAATGTGGATTTTCCAGCACCGTTTTCCCCGACAAGGGCGATGATGGACGAGGGCGGCACATGGAGGTCGAAACCGTCCAAGGCTTTGGTGCGACCGAAAGTTTTCGTAAGCCCCTGAAGTGCGATGTGCATGGATGGGAAGCTGTTGGAAAAAGCGAGTTTGGAGAAGCCAGAAAGGAGCAGGGGCGTCTCCGCCCGCTGTGGAAAAGACCTCTCGAACAGGCCGCGGGGACGCGACCTTGGCCTCAAGGCGCGGAGACGCACCTGCTCCTCATGCCTTGGCCAGCTTCAGCACTCGGTCAAAATGCTTTTTCTCCACCGGTGTGATGGAGAGCCGTGAGCCTTTCTGGCAGACGAGCATTTCCGAGAGGATCCTGTCTTCTTTCAAATCCGCCAAGGGGATCATTTCGTCAAACGTGGTGACGTGCTCGAAATCCACGAGATACCAGCGCGGTTTTTCCTCGGTCGCCATCGGATCGAAATAATCGCCCTTTTTCTCAAACTGGGTGGGATCGGGATAGGAGGCGGAAGCGACTTTCGCAACACCCGCGATGCCCGGAGGCTTGGCGTTTGAATGGTAGAAGAGAGCCAGATCGCCCACTTTCATATCCCGCCACATGAAGTTCCGCGCCTGGTAGTTCCGCACGCCTGACCACGGCTCTTGCTCAACGTTTTCCAGATCCCGGATGGAGAAAACGTCGGGTTCGGACTTAATCAGCCAAGGCATGGAAACTTTAAATTTTAAACTTTAAACCTCAAGGAAGACCAATGCGTCGGCTTTGCGACCTCTGCGCCTCTGCGGTAAACTCTTACGAAACAAGCGAAGGCTTCAGAGCGGGGAGGGGTAGGTGCTCGGGGCCGAGTTCCAGGCCGGAGGAGGCGCGGAGGTCGGATTCGATGGCTTGGAGGACATCTAGTTCCGGGCGGAAATCGGCGGCGTGGTAGGAGGAGCGGACGAGTGGGCCGGAGGCGCAGTGGCGGAAGCCTTTTTCCAAGGCGACCCTTTTGTATTCCGCGAACTTGTCGGGATGGATGTATTCCACCACGGGGAGGTGTTTGGGGGTAGGGCGAAGGTATTGGCCGAGGGTGAGTACAGTTACGTCGTGGGCGAGGAGATCGTCCATCGCCTGGTAAAGCTCCTCCTCGCGTTCCCCGAGACCGAGCATGAGGCCGGATTTCGTGGCGACATGGCCGCCGACCATTTCCTTGGCTTTTTTCAGGACAGTGAGGGAACGCTGGTATTTCGCACGGGAGCGGACGAGCGGGGTGAGCCTCTCTACGGTTTCCAGGTTGTGGTTGAAAATGTGGGGGCGGGCGTCCATCACCAGTTGCAATGCCCAGTCGCGGTCGTTGAAATCGGGAACGAGGACTTCGATGATGATTTCGGGGTTTGTCTCGCGGACTGCGCGTATGGTTTCGCGGAAATGCTCGGCTCCGCCATCTTTCAGATCATCCCGCGCGACGGCGGTGATGACGATGTGCTTGAGGTTCATCCGGCTGGTGGCCTCGGCGATGCGGGCTGGCTCGTCCGATTCAAGGGCGTCCGGCTTGGCGGTTTTCACCGCGCAGAAACCGCAGGCGCGGGTGCACTTGTCACCGGCGATCATGAAGGTGGCGGTGCCCTGGCCCCAGCACTCCCAACGGTTCGGGCACTGGGCTTCTTCGCAGACGGTCACGAGCTTGAGATCCTGGATCAGGGATTTCGTGAACCAGAAGGCGGGGTTGTTGGGGAGACGGACTTTGATCCAATCGGGCTTCTTATCCCGGTGGAGGGTTGGATCCATCTTCATTTTCGGGCCACAGGCTGACATGCCGGGAACCATAAATTTTAAACTTTAAACTTCAAGGAAGACTTGGAATTTCCACAATGCGGGCGTGAACGATGCTGCGCTGGGGATATTTGATTCGGGGGTTGGTGGTCTGACGGTGGTCAGGGCGGTGCAGGATCTTATGCCGGGGGAGGATGTGGTTTATCTGGGTGATACTGCTCGGCTGCCTTACGGATCGAAAAGTCCGGAGACGATACGCCGGTTTGCGGATGAGGATGTGGGGTTCCTTTTGGGAAAAGGAGTGAAGGCGATCGTCGTGGCCTGCAATACAGCCACGGCGCATGCTTTGCCCGCATTAAAAGAGCGCTACCGGGTGCCGATTATCGGGGTGATCGAGCCGGGGGTTCATGCGGCCTTGGCGGATAAGGGTGCGGAGAGGATAGGCATTATCGCCACGCGGGGAACGATAGGATCCCACGCATACCAGCATGCCCTGGCTACGCGGCGCACCGGCCTGATGATTCACGGGGTGGCCACGCCCCTGCTCGTCCCGCTGATTGAGGAAAACTGGATTTCCGAGCAGGTGACCAAGGATGTCCTGAGAAAGTATCTCGATCCGCTGGTGGAAAAGGGGATCGATACCCTGATGCTGGCCTGCACCCATTACCCGCTTCTGGTGCCGGTATTAAAAGAGCTTCTCCCAGCAGATGTCCGCCTCGTGGACTCTGCGACGACCTGTGCCGAGGATGTGCGGAACATGCTTTCTGAAAAAGGCCTGCTAAACGAGAGATCCGATGGCGGGACTTTGGAAATCCACCTCACCGACCTTTCCGAGCAATTCGAGGAACTTGCGAAGCGTTTCCTCAACCGATCCCCCGGGAGAGTGAGGCGTGCGGTCTTCGAAGAAACGCACGGTTGAGCCTACATATTATTTGCGGAAAAAATCCGGGAACATATCTTTTTTCTTAACCAGGTATGTCCGGCGATAAAATACAGATGTTTTTCACCTTCGCCGTCCTGGCGGGGATTTTTGTTATCTTCGTAAAGGAGTGGCTGCGCAACGATCTGGTGGCGCTTGGCGGGCTTTCGGTTCTCATTGTGGCTGGGATCCTAGGGGAAAAGGAACTCGGCCAGATTTTCAGCAACTCCGCCCCCATGACCATTGGCGCGATGTTCATACTCGGCGAGGCGCTGACACGTACGGGCGTAATCGATTTGATCGCCCTCAGGTTCGAAAAATGGGCGGGGAAATCACTCTCCCGCGCGATCGTCATCCTTGCCCTCATCGTGATCCCGCTTTCGGCATTTATGAACAATACCCCTGTGGTGATTGTTTTCCTGCCTGTGCTGATGGCATTCTCACGCAGCACGGGGCTGAAAGCCAGCAAGCTGCTCATTCCGCTCTCCTTCCTCAGTATCCTCGGCGGGACGATCACCCTCATTGGTACCTCGACAAACCTGCTCGTTTCCGGCCTTTCAAAACAGCAGGGACAACCCGCCTTCGGTATCTTTGAAATCAGCGGACTCGGGCTGGTCTATGCCACCATAGGATTTCTCTACATCTACTTCATAGGCCAGAGGCTTCTTCCTGAAAGGGACACGGTCAGCAGCCTCCTTGATGCGGAGGATACCAGGAAATTTTCCAGCGCCGTGGAAATTCCCGAGGATTCGCCGCTCATCGGCCAGCGTTTGATCGAGAACGCACTTTTCTCCAATAAGAAAAGAACCATCGTCTATGAGGTGATACGCTATGGCAGGCGGATGGAAGACATTCCCTTGGACGCGATCACTTTCAAGGCGCGCGACGTCCTCTGGTTTCGCGCAACTTCCAAGCAACTCGCGGACATCCAGGGGCATGAGGGCGTGGCGATGATTCACCGGAAAACTACCGATGGGGAGGACGCCGGGGAAGAGCCGGCCGAAGTGAAAACCGTCGAGGCCATCGTCGGGAAAAACAGCCCGTTGATAGGCAAAAGCATCAAGCAATCCAACATTCGTCGCCGCTACGGCATCGTTGTCTCAGCCGTCCACCGGCAAGGATCCAATCTTTCCGAAGGATATCCGGATATCCGGTTGGCCTTCGGGGACACGCTGTTGCTGGAGGGGCCGGTTCATAACATCGTCCGGCTCAATCGCGAGGGGAATTTCCTCAGCCTCAACGAGGCCCTGATCCGTCCCAAGCTGAAGTCCAGGATGGGTCTCTCCATCGGCATCCTGGCCGCAGTGGTTCTTTCCGCGGCGCTGGGGCTGCTCTCCATCACCAGTGCCGCCATCGTCGGCGCGGTGTTGGTGATCCTCACCGGCTGTCTGGACATACGCGATGCCTACAAGGCCATCGAGTGGGAGGTGCTTTTCCTCATCTACGGCATGCTTGGTATCGGCCTCGCCATGGAGAAAACGGGAGGCGCGGAATGGATCGCCATGGGCGTGGTGGATGTAATGGACCACCTGGGACCGCTGGCCATCCTGGCCGCCATATACATCCTCGCCTCCGTCCTGACGGAGCTGGTCACGAACAATGCGGTGGCCATTCTCATGACACCCATCGCCATCTCCATCGCCGGATCCATGGAAGTCGATCCGCGGCCATTTCTCGTGGCCATCATGTTCGGCGCGAGCGCCAGCTTCATCACTCCCATTGGCTACCAGACGAACACCTATGTCTATGGCGCGGGAGGATATAAGTTCAACGATTTCCTGAAAATCGGCATCCCTCTCAACCTCATCCTATGGGGAGCCGCCGTCCTCCTCATCCCGAGATTCTGGCCTTTCTAGGAAATTTCCTTCCCGCGCAGACCCGCCGGTTGCGCGGAGTGATTGCAGCAGCCGGTCATCTCTGTATCCTTGCATTCATCAAACATGTCTTGGGATAAAATACAGATGCTTCTGACTTTCGCCGTCCTGGCGGGGGTATTCGTGACCTTCATGAAGGAATGGCTTCCCAACGACCAGGTAGCCCTCGGCGGGCTTGCCGTTCTGCTCCTTGTCGGCATCCTCGACGAGCAGGATCTGGGCACCGTTTTCAGCAACTCCGCCCCCATGACCATTGGCGCGATGTTCATCCTCGGCGAGGCGCTCACCCGCACCGGGGTCATCGACTGGATCGCCCACCGTTTTGAAAAATGGGCGGGTGCCTCCCTTTCCCGCGCCATCATCATCCTCGCCCTCATCGTGATCCCGCTCTCGGCATTCATGAACAATACCCCGGTGGTGATCGTTTTCCTGCCCGTGCTCATGGCGTTCGCGCGGAGCACGGGGCTGAAGGCCAGCAAGCTGCTCATCCCGCTCTCATTTCTCAGTATCCTCGGCGGGACCATCACCCTCATCGGCACCTCTACCAACCTCCTCGTCTCCGGCCTCTCGAAACAGCAGGGCCAGCCCGCCTTCGGCATTTTTGAAATCAGCGGACTGGGCATCGTCTATGCGATCATCGGATCTCTTTACATCTATTTCATCGGCCAGCGTTTCCTTCCGGAAAGGGATACCGTCAGCAGTCTTCTCGATGCCGAGGATACCCGGAAATTTTCCAGCGCGGTGGAAATCCCCGAGGAGTCGCCGCTCATTGGAGAGCGCATTATCGAGCATCCGCTTTTCTCTAACAGAAAACGAACCATCGTTTACGAAGTCATCCGTTACGGCAGGCGGGTGGAGGACATCCCGCTGGATGCCATCACCCTCCAGCCGCGTGACGTCCTCTGGTTCCGCGCGACCTCGAAAAAGCTAGCGGAAATCCAAGGCAACAGCGGAGTGCAGATGATCCATCGAAAAAAAAGTGGTGATGAGGAAGGTGCCAACGAGACGGAGGAGGTAAAAACCGTGGAGGCCATCATCGGCCAGCAGAGCCCGCTGATCGGCAGGAGCGTCAAGGAATCCAACATCCGCCGCCGCTACGGAATCGTGGTTGCCGCCGTCCACCGCCAGGGCGTGAACCTCTCCCAGGGATACCGGGATATCCGGCTGGCATTCGGCGATACGCTGCTGCTCGAAGGCCCCGTCCACAACATCGTCAGACTCAACCGCGAGGGGAGTTTCCTAAGCCTCAACGAAACGGTGAACCAGTCCCGGATGAAATCCAAAAGGACAGTCGCCATCGGGATTCTTGTGGCAGTCGTCATCACCGCCGCCACCGGCATGCTGTCCATCACCAGTGCTGCGATCATTGGTGCGGTGGGCGCCGTGATGACAGGTTGTCTCGGCATACGGGAAGCCTACAAGGCGGTGGAGTGGAACGTGCTTTTTCTGATTTACGGGATGCTCGGGATCGGACTGGCCATGGATAAAACAGGCGGCGCGGAATGGATCGCCAGCGGGGTGGTTGGTTCCATGTCGCAGCTCGGGCCGTTACCCATTTTGGCCGGGATTTATCTGCTCACCCTCATCCTCACCGAGTTGGTCACGAACAATGCCGTCGCCATTCTGATGACACCCATCGCCGTCTCCGTGGCCATGTCATTGGATGTCAGCCCGCGCCCTTTCCTAGTGGCGATCATGTTCGCCGCGAGCGCGAGTTTCATCACTCCCATCGGCTACCAGACGAACACCTACGTCTATGGTGCCGGTGGCTACAAGTTCGGCGATTTCATCAAAGTGGGGCTGCCCCTCAGTCTCATTCTCTGGGTTACGGCGATGTTCCTCATCCCGTGGTTCTGGCCGTTCTGATTTCCTGCGGATGGAGCGCTGCCTTCAGGCGGCGTGTCATCCACCGTTGCTTGGAGCAAGTCACTTCAGCCCTTTCAGATACGCCACCAGATGCTCGATATCCTGCTCCGGGATCACTCCTGCGAAGGACGGCATGGCCGCCTCGTAGCCCTCGGCAATCACCGCTGCGGGATCGAGAATGGAAGTCTTCAGATAGGCATCCAGCCCATCCGCGTGCCGGGTGGCAATCCCGTTGAGCGGCGGGCCGGTGAGTTTGGCTCCGTCCAGTGCATGGCAGCCGACGCAGCCGTAGTTGGTGAAAAGCGCTTTCCCGCGGGCGGCGTCACCGGGGGCGAGCGCGACCTCGGATTTCTTCTCGCGCTTCGCGACCGCAGCCAGATCCGGTTTCCCCGCCACCGGAAGCGAGTCCGGTCTGGCATAGATCTCGATGGGATACGGCTCCCCGGCCACCGAGGTATCCCGGATGTGGAGGCGCAGCCGGAGGATGTCGGATTTGAAAATTTCCGGGACTTCGATGGCCACCTGTTTGCGATCCGGCGAGAGGGTGATCTTTCCTGTTTTCACCGAATGCTCACCCGGTTTCCCGTCCCAGCGGAAATGCCCGGATCCGTAGCTTTTCGTGCGTTTGATATCCCAGAGATCCAGCTCCGGTCTCGGTGCGATCAGACTCAGCGTAGCTGGCAGGGGATTTTTGAAAGCCACCGTCACCAGCGTGCTCTCCACGGAAAGGGATGACGGGGCGACCATTGCCGACCTCTCGGAAATTTCCGCCAGGCCCTCTTCCTTCGGAGTCTGCGGCAGGTATCCGGAAATGCCGATTCCCGTAGCATACAGCTTGCCGTTCTGCGGAAGGGTCGCCGCCCCGAGGATGGGAAAATCAAAGTCAAACGGCAGCTTCCACGCGAAGGGCAACCCGGTTTCCGGCGTTTCCACCGGGAAGATCCTTCCGCTCCACGAAAGATTGACGAAGCAATCTCCCAGTGAAGGAAAGCCCTTTTCCGAAAGCATCGCGAAGGATGAAGCCGAGCGGTTGATCTGATAGGGGAACCACAGCAGGGGAGGCTTCGGCTGTTTCTTCTCCCGGAAATCCGCCGGCGAGTATCCGAGGAACGGCTTGTCATCGCCGAGAAAATGGAGCGGCGTGCTGGGCGTGAACTGCCCCTGCTGGTCAGAGACGAACAACGCCCCGTCCGCCCGCCTCCCAATGAACGGAACCCGCAGCCCGTCGGCCAAAGTTTCCACCACCAGACCGTTCGGGCTGATCCGAATTGCCGCCCCGCGCCCTGGAGCCGTCTCCCCGTATTCCGATTTCTTCCCATCCACCAGTCCCGCCCTCACCATCACGAAAGATCCGTCATCTTCCAGCTCCAGAGAGGTCGCGTAATCGCGGGTATGGAGGGTTTGCGGAAACGCGTCCGAAGCACATGCGTAGAGATCGAAAAAACCATCGCCATCCATATCATCAAGCCGGGTGATCTGGTCGCGGCCAAGGACGAACACCTCGTCATCCTTCCCGATGGCAATCGACATGGGCTCGAAAATCCCGCTCGCCGCCCTGTTCCAAATCGCCGTCTCCTCAGCGATGTTTTTCACTCTCCAGACATCGCCATCGAGTGTGGTGATGAGAGCATCGGCGTTGGATGGAAAAGCGATATCCGTAGGCCGCACCACACGTGCCCACGGGTTGTTGGAAGGCATGTTCAGCGGTCGCTCGGCGATGGGCGATCCATTTCCTTTCCCCGCCGGGCTGCTCACTTCCACGGTTTCCGGGAACGGCGGCGGGCCGGCTTCATTCTCCGGAAAGCCTCCGAACTTTGGTACTGCCGGGTCTGCTACCGATGATCGGATGATGCGGAAAAGCACTTCTTCCGCACCTCCCGCCACCACCAGTGAAGTCCCGGTCGTCGCGCTGGCACCCACTTCAAACCGCCCCTGCCCGGTGGCCGAGAGGTATTTCATGCCACCACTATCCAGAACCACATGCTTCCTCGCACCACTTCCGGAAACTGTTCCCCCGGCTCCGTCCAAGCCGATCGCAACCGTCTCTTTTCCCGCATTCACAGCGATGATGCGTTCCACCACATCCCCGCCAATCATACGATTCGTTTCCCGCACATACCTTGTCCCAATACGGTAAGTAAGCACCACGCCATCTTTCGAGCGCAGCAAGCCTAGATAACGCCCGGCACCCACCGGCAGAGGCCCCGCTTTTCCTTCCCCCTCCGTCAGTTCCAGCAGGCGTATATCTTTCTCAGGCAGCGACCCGATTCCCACCCCTGGCAGCTCCGCAGTCTGGGAAATGATCTCCCCGCGCAGCATTGGCGGCTTGTCCGCCTTCGCCTTTTTATCGGGATAGGAAATGCCCGCCATCGAGTCCATGCTCAGTGGAGCCTTTCCCGCAGGAGCCTTCCACAGCACAGCATGGCGCAGCAGATCGGGATCGAAGCAAGTCCAGTAACCCCCGCCCAGAGGTAGCAGGATTCCGCGCCTCACCCGGTTCACCGGTTTCTCGGAAACGACCAAAGCACTCCGCAAAAACGGCTGCCCTTCCTCCACAAACCCACCCTTGGCAATCCCCTGTGCGGAGAGGGTTTGAAAAGCGAGAACGGCGGCGGGGATCAGGAACAGGGTTTTCATCGGAAAGATTTTTCAGGAAAATAACGGCAATCCGAGGAATGGAAAGCCAAAGCCTTTCCCCTTGAAATTTCCCCCACCATCATCCACCAACAGCGCCAATGGTCATCCTGACAAACATCATCCTCACCTTGTTCCTGCTCTTCTGGCTTGGCTTCGGCGCATGGCTGCTCATCCGTTTCGAGCGCCTCTTCGGATACCACCCCGACGATCCCTCCGAAACCTCCGGCGCCCGCACCCTGAACCTCACCCAGGTCTGGTCCGTCTGGTTCGGCATCCTAGCCGTCACCGGCTATTTCCTTTTTTCTTAGATTCGCAGCAGATTGGTGAAGAAAAGGGAACCACGAATCTAACGAATCCAACGAATGAAGAATTGGTGAAGGTGTCGGAATATCGGTTGTTCCCCCAGCCCTAGTCCAAGATTCGTAAGATCTCTCAGATTCGTGGTTCCTACCTCTTTCCCCAACCTTGGCAGCCTTTCTCCTCCACAACCCAAGCCTTAGCGAACTTGGCGGTTCGTTTTCCAAAACAACAGTCCCCGGCATGAAAACAGGGTTGCAGCCCGCAGCCTCCTTTAAGAAGCTTCCGGCGAGGGAATGATCCCCGGTAAATTTCAAATCACGATTTTATGAACAGAAAACTCAAAATGGGCATGGTAGGCGGCGGACGCGGGGCATTCATCGGCTCCGTCCACAGGATGGCGGCGAACCTAGACGGCAAGATCGAACTCGTAGCCGGTTGCTTCTCCTCCGATCCCGAAAAATCCAAGCTCTCCGGCGAGGACTTCTTCCTCTCCCCTGATCGCGTTTACGGCACCTTCGAGGAAATGGCCGAGAAGGAATCCGCCAAGCCGGTAGGTGAGCGCATCGACTTCGTCAGCATTGTCGCCCGCAACGACCTCCATTTCAAAGTCGCCAAAAAATTCCTCGAAAGCGGCATCCACGTAATCTGCGAAAAACCCCTGGCGCTATCCAAAGCCCAGGGCGAGGAACTCCAGGCCGTCGTGGAAAAGAGCGGCCTCGTCTTCGCCCTCACGCACAACTACACTGGCTACCCCATGGTCAAGGAAGCGCGCCAGCTCGTCAAAGAAGGCAAGCTCGGCAAGATCCTCAAAATCGTAGCCGAATATCCGCAGGGCTACGCTATTTCCGCCTACGAGGAAGCGTCCGAAAAAGTCGGAGCCATCTCCAACTGGCGCATGGATCCTTCCATCTCCGGCATCTCCAACTGCATGGGAGACATCGGCACCCACGCGGAAAACCTCGCCCAGTATATCTCCGGCCTCCGCCTTGAAGAAGTCGCCGCGGATCTGAACACCTTCATCCCCGGCCGCAAGCTCGATGACGACGGCTCCATGCTCTGCCGCTACGAAGGTGGCGCGCGCGGCATCCTGTTCGCCTCCCAGATCTCCACCGGGGACGAGAACAACCTCAACGTCCGCATCTACGGCACCAAGGCCTCCATCGAGTGGCACCAGGAGCACCCGAACGAACTCATCGTGAAATACGCCGACAAGCCACGCGAGATCTGGCGCCGTGGCAACAGCTACAACGGGAGCGATGCGGAAAAATACACCCGCCTTCCCTTCGGCCATCCCGAGGCATTCATCGAAGCCTTCGCCAACGTCTATCTCGCCGCCGCCGAAGCCGTCACCGACGCCATCGCAGGTAACTTCAAAGGCAACGAAGCCTACGACTACCCCACCGTCCAGGACGGGGTCGATGGCATGGCCTTCATCGAGGCCGCCGTCAAATCCTCCGAGAACAACGGCGCCTGGACCAAGCTGTAGGTAATGACGGGCCGCGCTTCCAGCCGGCTTTTCCCCTGTGCTTTAAAGTGAGCAAATCCCAAAAAATCCTCACAAGCATCCTTTCAGGCCGATCCGACGCAAACATCGGATTCGCTGATCTTTGCTACATTCTGGAGCGAGCCGGATTCACCCGACGCCCCGGCAAAGGGAGTCACACGATTTTTCACATGGAAACCGTGCCCGAAATCGTTAATATTCAGCCATTGGGTAGCAAAGCCAAACCCTACCAAGTGAAACAGATCCGCGATCTGATTCTTAACCACCAACTCGATATCCACTGAAATGCGCTACGAACTCATCATCTACTGGAGCAGGAACGACAATTCGTTTCTCGTGGAAGTTCCGGAACTTGCCGGCTGCATGGCCGATGGCGCGACCTACGAGGAGGCAGTCGCAAACGCCCGGGTTGTCGTAGCCGAGTGGATGGATACCGCGCAATCCCTCGGTCGTTCCATCCCGAAACCCAAAGGCAAGCTGGCTTACGCCTGATCACCTCCTGCGTTGAAACGGCTTCTCCCCCGATTAAAACAGGCACCAAAGCCACGAGTTCCCATTATCTTCGCATCCTGCCAAGGATTCGCTTGGCAAGGCTCGCCCCCGTGCTCTACATCCGCCCGGAATGAATTTTCAGGAACCAATTGAATGGCCGGACGAAGTCGAGATACTCATCGATCAACTTGAGGGCGAAATCGGCAATCGTCCCCTCAGCCGTGAGGAGCGCGCCCTTATGGACGTGTATGAAACCGTCCCCATTCTCGAAAGCGACGATTGCCTCCACGAGTTCTGGCAAAGCCCGCTGGATCATCAGCGCATCATCAAATCCTTCGATCTCATCGGCGCCCAAGGCATCGTCGATCCCCTCAACGCCAGCCGCTGGTGCGGCACCCGCAGCGAAGACCGCAACGACTACACCGAAACCGAAACCGACTACCTCAACAGCATCGAGGAAGAACTTCCCGCCGCCATGGAGGAACTCGTGGATCTTGTGATGGAATTTATTGAGGAAGAGCTGGGGTAGGGGGGCGATTCATGGAGCCAGGTCTTTCTCGGTGTGATTTGAAACCGGCGATCTCATCCCCGGCCATACGGTTTGGAATCACAGTCATGAAACCTTCCGATTTTTTCCAGCTTCTACCATGGGCACTCTCAGAACCTGTTGGAAATCTACCGTATGCGTGCCGGAGGCACCGGTGACTTTTTCCGGCGTTGCGTTTCACAAATTCGGATTTCAAACAGGTTCTCAGCCGGAGACTTTCGGAATCGCTACATCGGAATCTCAAGAGTACGGCGGACGCGGATGATATTTCCATCAATCAGTTCGTCTGTCCGGTTGTGGCAGAAAAGCTCTCCGCCTTGCAGATCTACGATATCATCGCAGAAAGGACAAAGTGGGCTTCCAGCAAATCCTTCATCAGGGCAATGTCCCTCGTTCCAGACGCTACAGTGCAGGTCGGCGATGAACTGCCGGGAAAGATCAGCGGATAACAAGGAAATAGCGAAGCTGGGTAGGTAGTCCGATCAGACCCATGAACCTCATCGGTGCGGAACCGCAGAGAAAGGGGCGCTGCCTTCAGGCGGCGTGTCCCCACTCCCATACCCTGTCGCTGAAACCAAATCCAACGACCTCCACTGGACAAAGTTGTCACCTGGCGCGATGAAAGGGGGACTTTCCATGGAAACCGAACTCCAGAACCGCTCGCATTTGTGTGACACCCATCGCGAAGAGGTCGCGAGCATGGTGACCCATGCGGTGGGGATTGCTTTCAGTGTGGGGGCGTTGGTGGCGATGCTGGTGCTGGCCTGGGGGGATTCGCTTGAAATGGTCTCCGCAGGGGTGTTCGGGGTTTCGCTCATCGTGTTATATTCCTCGTCCACACTCTACCATTTTTCGACCACGCTGCGTTGGAAGGAACGATTCCAGACGCTTGACCACATCTGCATCTATCTGCTCATCGCCGGTTCCTACACGCCTTTCACGCTGATCACGCTCCGGGGCGTATGGGGATGGTCTATTTTCGGTGCGGTCTGGGGGATGGCTGTCGCCGGGATTTTTATGAAGACTTTGTGGAAGGGAAGAAAAGACCACTGGTTCTCCACCGCCCTTTACCTGCTGATGGGGTGGCTGATCGTGCTGGCGATCGTGCCGCTGTGGAGGCAGTTGCCCGGTGCGGGGTTCGGCTGGCTGGTCGCCGGGGGGCTGGCCTACACGCTGGGTGTGGTATTTTTCGCGTGGAAACGCCTGCCCTACAATCATGCAATCTGGCATCTTTTCGTTCTGACCGGGAGCGTCTGCCACGTGCTCGCCGTGGGTATGTTCGTATTCGCTTGAGAGAGGTTTTGCCCGGACGCGCAAACATTTCCCGGTCCACCAACATCGAAAGCGAGGCCGGCGCGCGTTGCGGCTTGGATGGCTGGGGATTCGAGTCCGGTGAGGTGGCCGGGGGGAGGGGCATGGGGGAGAGCAATAGCATGGAACCACGGAATTCACGGAAGGGGATAGGGCTCATCATCTTCCTCTGCGTGGTCAAAGTTTGGCCAATGCTTCGCGGGTCATCCGTTCACTGTAGGAGTTGATCTTCCAGTGGCCGGGGCTCCAGCCTTTGATGAAACGGTGGAAGTCGGTCCAGGCGATGGGGAAGAGGGCGCGCCATTCGGCTTCGACGGCGGCGGGGTGTATGTCCGGGTGCTTGCTGGCGAGCGCGGTGCGGAGGGTGGCGAAGTAGCGGGCCAGGAGCTCGGACTCGCGTTTCTCGCAGGCGGATTCATCGAGGCAGGAGCCGATGAAGTAGGCGACATCTTTCATCCCGCAACCTCCGCCGACGTATTGGAAATCGACGGCTGCGACTTGGTCGCCGGATTCGGAGAAGCAGAAGTTGGCGAGCTTGGCATCGCCGTGGACGATGGTTTGGTAACGGGCGCTGGAGAGGATGGAGTCGAGGGCGGGAGCTGCGTTTTTGAGAGGAAGGTCGGTGAGGGCTTGGAGTTCCTCGCTGCGGGTGGCGAGGTGCCAGTAGGTGCCGGTTTCCCAAAGGTCTCCGGGTTTTTCTCCCATGAAGGTGGCGTGGAAGTTGGCCAGCCAATCTAGGCAGGATTTGAGTTGGGTAGTGGAGACGGAGTTGAGGCGGACGGGGTATCCTGCGGCGTCGAGATCTTCGAGGACGAGGAGGATTTCACCGTCGCTTTCATCAAAGGCAAGGAGGGCGGGGATGCGGCAGTCGGCTCCGCAACGCTGGCTCCAGTGGCGATACCAGGCGGTCTCGACCTGGTAGGATTTGAGTTTCCGCTGGTGGGAGAGGTTTGAGTTCCAGCCTCGCGGGTGGTTTCCCGCAGGTGCCATGCGGATATGCTTGGCGATGACGGTGGAGGGGGAGGTTCCTTCAAGGCGGATGCGGAGGATCTGTCCGTAGCCGCTCCAGAGTTCCTGGATGACTTCTACTACTTCCATTGCTGAGGCACCGGTGGCGGAGAGGATGGAGGCTTGGAAATGGGGGTTGAGATCGCGGGGCATTGGGAGGTGGATGTGAGGATGGCGGTGAAGTGGAACTAGGAAAACTATGAAGATTTAGGAACCACGAATCTGACGAATCTAACGAATGAAGAAATGAAACCTAGAGTAGCTTGAGATTTAACGTAGGCCAAATCATTCCCTCAGATTCGTAGGATTCGTAGGATTCGTGGTTCCTGTCTCTTATGCTCCATATCGCGGCGTCATTCGTGATTCCTGCGATGTATGAAGATAGGTTTACAAAAAGCTTCCGACTGGTGGCGGTGGCCATAGGGTGGCGAACCGGGAGAGCGAATGAGCCGACCCTACCATGATGTCCTCTTCCTCTATTCAACGTCTGACGGTTTCTTTTTCTCAATCCATTCGTGGTGGCTGCGCTCGCTTGGGCAAGTGGTTGTCGGGGTCTCCGCGGCTCAAGGCCTGGTTTTACCCGCCGGTGGTGATCAAGACTTCTGCGGAGCAATACCGCGAATACAACGAGGAATGTTTTGCCAATCTCCATGAACAGGAACGGATGTTGGCGGATGAGCAGCGGATGTCGTTTTATCACGAGGCGATCAAGCGGAAGATCAAGCCGGGTGACCGGGTGATCGATCTGGGAACCGGGACGGGTATCCTCGCGGCGTTTGCTTCGCGCCAAGGGGCGGCTCAGGTTTATGCGGTGGATCACTCCTCCATCATTGATCACGCGCGGGTGCTGGCGGCGGTGAATGGAATTGAGAATGTGGATTTCGAGGATGTGCACAGCACGAAACTATACCTTGAAGAGCCGGTGGATGTGATTCTCCACGAGCAGATCGGGGATTGGCTTTTCGATGAGGCCATGGTGCCAAACGTATGCGATCTGCGTGACCGCTTGCTAAAGCCGGGTGGGCTGATTTTGCCGAGCGAGTTCGAGCTTTTCTGTGAGCCGATGACGCTGCATGACGACAGGCGGGTGCCCTACATCTGGGAGCTGACCGATGTGCATGGATTTGATTTTTCCAGCATGGAGAGCAGTCGTCCTGATGATGCGGACTATCACAATCTGGTGAGCTGTGATCTGGGTGTGGTGAAACACTTTCTGGGCGAACCCTCCCCGGTGGTGGAGGTGGATCTGCACACGATTACCGAATCGACTTTGCCGCTGTCGGTGACGTTCGTGCGGAAGGTCACTAAGCCCGGGCTTCTCGATGGTTTGGTGGTCTTCATGAAGGCGAAGGTGGATGACGATCTGGTGCTGAGTTCGAGTCCGCTAGACCCGAACCGCGCGCCGCACTGGGGATTTCGGATTCTGCGTTTGGATCAGAGCTATGCGGAAATGGGCGATGAACTGGAGGTGACCCTGACTGTGGACGACTGGTCTGATCCGGATACCTGGCGCTGGATTTGCGAGAAGAAAACTGTCTAAGGAACGACTCTTCAAGTATGGGATATAAGCTAAGGAACGGCGCAGGAATAACTTCGGTCAGCCTCTGGATTTCAATAGAGAGAAGGAACCACGAATCTCACGAATCAAACGAATCCTAAGAAATCTCCGGAAGCCTGCGATACGTTAGTTCTTTTCCTCTTCGATTCGTTGGATTCGGGAGATTCGTGGTGCCTGTCATCTTTTTTCGCGTGCCTTAGCTTGTATCCCGTAATTGATGAGCCATTCCTAAAGAACGTCGCAATAATAGGCGAAGATATGAGGGAATAAGGAGAAGCGTGCATCTTGCCGCTAGCGAAGAATCCAGCACGAATCACCTGTCCTCCGCTAGCGGCAAGATGCACGCTTCTCCTTATTCGAGCACTCGGGGATGTCCGCATCCGCGCCTTGCAATTGGATCTGCACGAGGCGGTTGAAAATTTCCGGGAGTTGGCCGATGTGGCTGCCGGGGGATTCGATTCCCTGCTCATGGCCGAGTTCGAGCAGGAGTTGGATTGATTCGAGGGTGGAGAGGTATTCTGCTTTGGGTTGTTTCTTGAACTGGAAACCCGAGGGGCGGCGTGGGGTGAAACTGACCGCTGGAAGAGCGCGAAGGTTATCGCTCAACCGCAGAATTTTTCCCGCCAATGACCAGGTGCCATCCACGATGAAGATCTGGAGTTTGCCCCGGTGTCCTGTCACCGATTGGTAGCCATCCTGTGAGAGATTTACCGCATGAGTTGCGGGAAAGAGTAGGACGGAAGTGTATTCAGTATCTGCGATTAGCGCCCGCACATCGGAGTCGCTTGTGAAATCCACCCCGATATGGAGACTACTGTTTTTCAGGGCGAGGTGGCACAATCTACCGGTGCCACACTTTTGTTTGCGAGCCTCTTTCGGGTGCATAAGGATGACGAAGCGGGTATGCGTGTCGAATGGCTGGATCAGACCGCAGAGACAGGTTGATGATGGACGGTGGCAGGCATGGCAACGCTCCCGATGAACCGGTAAAGGCTTTCGTTTTCTATCGATGTATTCCTGTAGTTTCAAAGGCAGATGCTCTCCGCTATAGAGGATGTCTTTTTTCCCGCGATGTGCAATCATCGCAATTCCGCCCCGATGGGCTGCCTGATTCATGACCAATAACGACATCCTCCGCCGCCTCCGCTATGCTCTCGACATCAACGATGCCCATGTGGTGAAAATTTTTTCCCATGTCGTGGACAACCCGAATCCGACTCAGGTCTGCTCCTGGCTGAGGCGTGACGAACATGCTGACTTCCAAGAGTTGCCGGAGACGATGCTGTGTAGTTTTCTGGACGGTCTCATCATCGAAAAGCGCGGCCCGCATCCTAGCGGAAAAGTCCCCGAGGCGCAGGGGTATCTCCCGACGAATGAGGTTTTGAAGAAGCTCAGGATAGCCCTTTCCATGCGGGATGAGGATATGTTGGCGGTTTTCAAGCTGGCAGAGTTCGTCGTTACAAAGTCCGAGCTTGGGGCATTCTATCGTGCGGAGGGGCAGCGGAATTACCGCAAATGCCCGGAGCAGGTGCTTAGAAAGTTTCTTGTGGGACTGGGGAAGAAGACGGAGCAGGAGCGGTCCTGATTACGAAAACAGGGGACGGAGGCAGGAGTTCTCCAGAATGGCTTGGATTTCGGGATATTCGGATGCTTGGCCTTTGCTCTCCGGGGTATTCTCCAACGCATTTTCTAGGGCTAGAATAAGCAGGTTAAATTGCTCTTCGAAGGGGACGTCGAGCGTTTCTGGAAAAGCGGCATCCAGGAGGGAGATTCCGAAATCGTCCGGCTCTATCATTTCTTCCGCCCATTCGAGGATGGTCGCTATCGGTGGCTGGTCGGGAACCCTTTTGGAAATAAACGCGAAGATGTCCTCGCGGGTCGGAACGTTCATGAGCAGGGCGAGGAAGAAACGGTGGTCTGGATCGCTGATATGGTGGCGCATGCCGGTGAGGGTTTCGCGGCGGAGGCATTCAGCCAGAGTGCCGGGGACTCCTTTTGCGAGATCCCCGTGTCGGTTTTGGAAGGTTGTTAGGAACGATTCCCATTCGCCCAGGTTCTGGAGGCGGGGCATGGCGTGGCGCAGGATGTTGAAGCCACGCTCGAAATCGAGGCTCTCCACCATCTCGCCCACGAATTTTGAGTAATCGGGATTATCGATGGTTTCCAGGACATCGAGAAGTTGCTGGCGGCGCGTTGTAAGAGGATCCACGTGGAGGGGATCGATCGCGATGTGTGGCGGCAGGTAGTTGTATTGCGGCCGGTCCCGGGATCATGCTGGGTTCTGATCACCACGGTGACGGAGGGGGTATCGAGATGGAAAAGCGAGTGGATGCACTCCCGGCCGGATGTGATGGGAACGGTGCGACCGGTTTCCAGTAGCTCGATTTTCCTCATGCTGAGATCACCGGTGCGTAGATGCGGGGTGACGGAGCGGGCTTCCGCGAAATCGAACTCGGAATGGATGCTGGATCCCAGCATGACGTGGAACGCACCTGAGAATTCGTGCTGATGGATTTCGGTGGTTCCCTCCAGCCAGAAGAGGATCTGGATGTAGAAACGGTGGTGGTTGAATGCCACCAGCTCGGGCTGACCGAAGCCGGATTGGCTTTGGAAGGGTTGTTCGTCGTTGGTGAGGAAACCGTGGATTAGCTCGTCGAGATTGACGTTCCCGGACGGTGGTGATTCCTCTAATGCGATCCGGGTAATCTCCGGAAAGGCTTCGAGCGAGAAGTTCTGCTCTTGCCAGCGTGCCGCGACCGTGCGCCCGAGCTTTTCGAAATAAGGATTCATGTGTGCGCATGCTATGGTCGCCTGCGGGTGCGTCACAAGGGACAAGAATTTTCCGTTACTGAAAATGAGAGCAGATGGCGGCGTGGATGTCCTGGGCGGATTTTATATCCGTCCCTCCGCCTATCAGGACTGGCTTTTCGGAGTCCTCCACCTTGTCGCGTCCGTGCGAGCCTTTCACCAGGGAGGCGTCCAGCGGGATAACATCGAGCAAGCCGCGTATCCTGAGTTTCTTTTTTAGGAGAAACTTTGCGATCTTCAGTTTCGGGAAAGCGATGGAGGGATCGATGAAAAGCTCGCAGGGATCGTAGCCGGGCTTGCGGTGGATATCTATGGTACGGGCGAAATCAGGGGCTTTCGCGTCATCGTTCCAATAGTAGTAGGTGAACCATGCGTTGGGCTTGGCGATGGCGACTAGATCACCAGCTCGCTCATGGTTCTTCCCACGTATCTCATCAATCCCATCCGTCCCCTCCAGCAGCTTGCGGACTTCCGGAAGGATGGATTCATCGTTCACATAGACATGCGCCACCTGGTGGTCAGCCACGGCGAAGACCTTGCAGCCACCGTAGTCGAGGGTTTCGCGGCCGAGTTCGTTCTTGATGGAGAGCCAGTTTTTTTTCCGGAAGAGGCGGTTCAGGTGGATGGGTTTGTCCACAGGGGAGATGCCGTATTCAGAGAGGAGCATGACGCGGATGTTACGGGATTCGTAGTAGTTGATGAGTTCCGTGACGGCCTTGTCGATGGCTTGGACTTCGGCGGGAATGTTTGGCGCAGCGGGGCCGTCTTTCTGGAGGCAGTAGTCGAGGTGCGGGAGATAGACCAGCGAGAGCGTCGGTGAGTGCTTTTCCTCCACCCATTTCGCGGACGCGGCGATCCATTCCGAAGAGGCGATCCCCGCTGCGGGCCCCCAGAAGGCGGGGAAGGGGAAGGGGCCGAGATCCGCTTTCAGTTCGTCGCGCATTTCCATGGGCTGGGTGTGGACATCGAAATGCTTGGAGCCATCCGCTGGGTAGAGCGGGCGCGGGGTGATGGTGAAGTCTGCCGTGGAGTGCATGTTGTACCACCAGAACAGCTTGGCGCAGGTGAAGTCCGGCACGGTTTTCCGCAAGGTGTCCCAGATCTTTTCCCCGTGGACGATGTGGTTGGATTGCTTCCAGAAACGCACTTCCGCGCTCTCCCTGTCATACCATCCGTTCGCCACGATCCCGTGCTGCTCCGGCGGCGTGCCGGTGATGATGGAGGACTGTGCGGTGGTGGTGAGAGCCGGGAAGGCCGGGGCGTAGGTTTGCAGCCCGTGCTTCTCCGCAAAGGCGGTGATGCCCGGGGCGTTTTCCCCGAGCAGGGATTTAGAGAGGCCGACGATGTTGAGGACTGCTAGGCGCATGGGGATGGGTGGAGAGTAAACAGCGATGGGTGGAAGACGGAACCGCGAATGTCTGTGAAATTGAAGAAACTTCGTTCCGTCAAAAAGCGGGGTGAATCGTTCACGGAAGTGTAATCGTGCGCATCATGTTTTGTGAAAAGCGAAGGTCGTTTGGCTCCAGTCCTTCCGCACCAAAGGTGCACCGCTATCCCAGCGGGGGGCATCGCCCCCGGTAAAAACATCATAAGAATCAAGAGGGCTGAAAGTCCGTTCCATCATGTGTGATTTATCCCGGCGGATGGAACGGACTTTCAGCCTTCTCTAATCCTTCCAATCTATCCCTGGGGCTTTCGTTTCACTTCGCCCCAGGGATGGGACAGGCCGTTGGCCTTGAAGAGTGGCACGTCAAATTTCGCAAAACCTGATGCGCGTCAGTATAGGGGCAAACGACATGTGGATCGCCGCGACCGCATTGGTGCATCAGATGCCGGTGGTGACAAACAATCCGGACGAGTTCCGGAGGGTGGCAGGATTGGAAGTGATGGCATACTGAATACCTGGTATTGATTTCCCTGCGGGAAACGGGCATTTCATCGGCATGTTCAGGAAGGTCGTGGAATCCATGGAGAAGATGGCTGTGAAAGCCGCGCTCAAGGAGGGGAAACTTGTCTGCCCGGATTGCGGGGCGAAGGCGGGGCCGCTTCCGGCGCAATGGGAGCAAGTCATGGAATGCCAGGCCTGTGGAGCCAAGGCATCGTTGCCCGAATGGGTGGCGAAAGATGGCATCGCCCACGGCAGGGCGGATCTCCCTCCCGCTGCCACAAAGATACGCAGGGAGGGAGACGGGCTGGGCGGAGTGGTCTGGCATATCCCCGCAGGTGGCAAGTCCGGTTTCTTCTTCGTTTTTGCCGCCTTCTGGCTGGGGGTCACCTTCCTTGTCAGCGGAGGTTTTCTAATGGCCTTCCTCTCTGGGGACGGCACCGACGGGAATATGCCGGTGTGGGCGATGATTCCGTTTTTCGGAGTCTTTTACGCCATCGGTTTCGGCATGCTCTATGCCGGCCTCAGGCAGAAATTCATGCGTCATCGCCTCACGGTATCGGGAGGAGGTGTCACGCTTCGCAGCGAGATGTTCGGCAGGAGCAAGGAAAAGTCCCTTGAATCCGGCACCGTGAAGACCGTTGCGCAGAAGGAGTTTTACCAGCAGAACTACAAGCCCGTGTATGGCATCGAGATCAAGGGCAGCGGCGGCAAGCTCCGCTTCGGTTCCACACTCACGCTTGAGGAAACGGCATGGCTCGTGGCGGATGTGAAGGAAACGCTCTTCGGGCGGGAGGAAAAAGAGCTGAAGATGGCCGTCCCGGGTCGCGCGACCGGAGAGCGGAAGGAGGTCTTCTCCATAGCCATGCCTAAGCCACATAAGTTCGGCTGGATAGGCGGGCTGGTTTTCGCCCTTTTCGGGATAGGATTCATGTGTATCGGGATTTTTGTCATCGATGGCGATCCTTTGCCGAAGAAAAGCGAGGGAGCGGCGTATGTCTTCGATTTTGTATTTTTCCTCTTCAGCAACGGCTTCAAAGGCTTCTGGATTCTGTTCACCAGCATCTTTGTCGTCATCGGGATTGCCACATTTGTTGCCAGTCTCCGTGGTCTGGGCAAAGACAGGAGGATAGAGGGAAACTCTGCGGAAATCTCCATCCGCACCTACAAGCGCGGCCTCGTTGTTAAGGACAAATCCTTCCCCCGGAATTCCGTCACCGATATCCACGCCTCTTCCAGCGGCAGCTCCAACGGAAAGCCCATGAAGCGCATCGAACTCATCGTCGGCGACAAATCCGAGAAGCTCGCATCCTGGATGGATGGCGACGCGGCGGACGAACTCGTAGCCGAGGTGCGGGCTGCGCTTGGGTGAGGTAAAGGTAATATGCGAGCCAATGACGGGAAAGTTCCGCCGTCCGATAGCTGACGGACGGGGCGAGCGTCGATTTTATCAAACGCAATGTTGGCTACTTCATCGGCTACGAGCATCTTTTTACCACATCTTTTTACCAGCTTTGACAGACACGGAGAAATCCCGTATTCTGAGGATCCAATGGCCAACAAAACTCTCGACATCCACGTCTCCGAACTTCCTTTCGAGGCGGGGAGCGGCTTTGCGGCGACCGTTGAGAACGGTATCGCCCACATCATCGTGAACATGCCTCTGGAGCCGGGAAAGCCGCCGGGAAAATCTCTCGGGAGGTGGGCGAGAAAGAGTGCGGGGATTTTCAAAGGAGTGGAGAAAGACGCTCCCGAGGACGCTGTTTTATCCGATATCCTCGCAAAATATGCCCCTGAAATACTTGATAGACGATAACGTCCTGCTCGACATCGTCCTGGAAAGAGAGGGCATGGCCGAATCCATTCGCTGCCTCGATGCCTTTGACGAAAACGATGGGCTTTCTCCATGGGTAGCGGCTCACACCATTTCGGTGATCTTCTACGTTGGGCGTCCCAAGATTGGAAAGACCGCGATTCTGGACTGGATCAGGGAGAGCTTGGAAGTTCTGGAAATGGCTCCGCTTAGCAGTGCACAGACCGTCAGATCCTTCGAGTATGAAATGAGTGACTTCGAGGATGCGATGCAGGTCGCCTCCGCAGTATCGGTGGGGGCGGTGGGGATCATCACCCGTAATACAAAAGATTTTCGGAAGTCTCCTATACCCGGCATCACGCCCGGGGAATTTCTTGAAAAAGTGCCGGGCTGACAATCCTCCCAGAAGTGTTCGGCATGGTCACTGCTTCTTGAGTAGGGAGCTGAATGTGACGAAATCGTCACTTGTACGATCAGGCTGATTCTGATTTCCTCTGTTCGTGGGTCACGCCAAGGACAAGATCGACGAAAAGAAGCTCTCCAGCTGGAAACTGCTCGATGATTTCCGGCAGCGGCTAGCCAAGGCGCAGGCCTCCGCTCCCAAGTCCGAAAAGCGCCCCGGCGGCCCCGAACGCAAACTTCTTGAGGAGGATTACTTCAGCCTCATGCTCTTCGGGCTTTTCAATCCGGTCATCGACAGCATGCGCGGTCTTTGCGCGGCAAGCCACCTCAAGCGCGTGCAGGAGGACGTCTGCTCAAGGCCGGTGAGTCTCGGCAGCTTTTCCGAGGCGCAGGGGGTTTTCGACCCCGAACTGCTCAAGCAGGTGTTCCTGGAACTCGCCGGGGAAATCCCCACTTCATGGGGCGATGCCCGGCTCGCCCACCTCGCCGACAGGCTCAAGCTGGTGGACGGCACCCTGCTGCCCGCCCTGCCACGCATGCATTGGGCGCTCTGGATCAACGACCAAAACCGCGCCGCCAAGCTGCATCTGAAATTCACCGTGCTGCGCCAGGTCGCCAGCGACGCGCTCGTCACCACCGGGAACTCCTGCGAGCGCAAGGCTTTGCGGAAATCCATGAAGAGGGGCGAGATCATCGTCGCGGACCGCTACTACGGGCTGGAATACGGGTTTTTCGGAGAGCTTCGCGAAGAGGGGGTCTCCCACGTGATCCGCATCCGCAACAATCCGCGCATGGAAATCGTGGAGGAACTCCCCCTGGCCGTAGCGAACCGGGCGGCGGGCGTCACCTGGCAGGGTATGGTGAAACTCGGCGACAAATGGCAGGGCGAACCGGTCCGGGTGGTCAAGGTCGAGGTGGATGGCAAGGAACTGCTGCTGGCCACCGATCTGGGGATCGAAGCGGAGCTGGTCGCCCTGATCTACCGTTACCGCTGGCAGATCGAGCTGTTTTTCAAGTGGATGAAAAGCATCCTCGGCAACCGCCACCTGATGGCGGAGTCGCCCCAAGGAGTGGCCATCCAGACCTACAGCGCACTCATAGCGGCGCTGATGCTGCAACTTCTCACGGGCAAACGCCCCACCAAGAGGGCCATGGAGCTGATCCGTCTGTACATGATGGGCTACGCGGAGCTGGAGGAAATCATGACACTGCTGGTTCCGGAAAAATCCGGCAAATAAGCGTTCCGGGGAAATTGCCGCCAAGGCGCTTTCCCAGGCTCGCCGTGCCCGGATGGCAAGTCCTCAGCCACAAACGCGCCGGGACAGCCGCGTGAAAGTGTCACTTCTGTGAAAACCAAGGGATTTCCAGCCCCCTTTCCAAATGCAGCAGACATCATGCCGAACACTTCTGCAATCCTCCCTAAAAAACGAAGCACCCTGGGGATTCTCACTGCGCCAGCCACGTTTTTTTTAAGACCCCTGCTGCCTGGCGGTTGGATAGCCCGTCCCTACCCATTCCATGGTTGACCGAAACCATGGAAGAAAAGCAATCTAACAACATGCCGGAACCGACCGCCGATGAGATTGATGCGTTTACCGAGCGCTGGGGGAAATCCGAGGCACACGAGCGCGGAGCGGGGCACCAGTTCCTTCTGGAGTTCTGCGATCTCCTGGAGCTGGGGAAACCGGATCCACCGGTGGCGGACAATGCACTGAACTCCTACACCTTCGAGCGCCGCGTGGAGCGGAAAAAGCCGGACGGGAAGACCGTGCCGAACTGGATCGACCTCTACAAATCCGGCTGCTTCGTGCTGGAAACCAAGCAGGGGGTGAACCCGCGCCGCGACAAGTCCGATCCCGACCAACCCTTGCTTCCCGCACTTGAGCAGGCGGAACTCATCTCCGCAGGGCACGGCACGCGCGGCACATCCGCCTTCGACAAAGCGCTCGAACGCGCCCACGCCCAGGGCGTGCGCTACATCCACGCCCTTCCGGCGGAGGATGGCAGGCCGCCCTTTCTCATTGTCTGCGATGTCGGCCATTCCTTCGATCTCTATACGGAGTTCTCCGGCACCGGCGGGCAATACGAGCGTTTCCCGGATCCGCGCTCCCACCGAATCATTCTCAAGGATCTGCACAAGCAGGAGACCCGCGACTTGTTCCGCACCATCTGGAGCGATCCCCGCTCGCTCGATCCCTCCAAGCACGCGGCGGAAGTCACCCGCGAGGTGGCGAAGGCTCTGGCGGATCTCGCGAAATCCCTGGAGAAGGACAAACACGACCCGCAGGTCACCGCCGGGTTCCTCCAGCGTTGCCTCTTCACCATGTTTGCGGAGGATGTGGGGCTGCTGCCGGAGGAGTCCTTTCTAAAACTCCTGAACATCGCCAAGGAAAAGCCTGCGGGATTCTCCACCTTGCTTCACGGGCTGTGGAAAGACATGGACAAGGGCACGGAATTCTCCGCCGCCATCCAGGATGCCGTCATCTGGTTCAATGGCGGGCTGTTCCACGATTGCACCGTGCTGCCGCTGCGGCCGGATCAGATCATCTACCTCATCCATGCCGCGAAGCAGGATTGGTCGAAAGTGGAGCCGGCCATCTTCGGCACCTTGCTGGAGCGCGCGCTCGATCCGAAGGAGCGCCATAAGCTCGGCGCACACTACACACCGCGCAGCTACGTGGAGCGCCTTGTCCGCCCGACGATCATCGAGCCGCTTCGCGAAAAATGGGAGGCGGTGCGGGCCGCCGCCGCGCAACTGGAGGAAAAGGGCAAGGACAAGGAGGCGCGGAAAGCCGTGGAGCATTTCCACAAAGAGCTGGCGCACATCCGTGTGCTCGATCCCGCATGCGGATCGGGGAACTTCCTTTACGTCTCCCTGGAGCTGCTCAAGCGGCTGGAGGCGGAGGTGCTGGATCTCTTTGAAAAGCTCGGTGGCGACAGGGCGCTGGAAATGAACAGCATCATCGTGCGCCCGGACAACTTTCTCGGCATCGAGCTGAACTCACGCGCCGCCGCCATCGCCCAGATCGTGCTTTGGATCGGCTACTTCCAATGGCACCGCAAGACCACGGGCAAGGCCGATACCAACGAGAGGCCGCTGCTGCCGGAGAAAAATTCCATCCTGAACCGCGACGGTGTGCTCGCCTATGAGGACAGGATTCCGAGGAAAGATGATGAGGGGAACTTCGTCACCATCTGGGACGGGAGGACGACCAAGCCGCATCCCGTCACCGGGAAGGAAGTGCCGGATGAAAGCGCGAGAACCAATCTCTTCGACTACACGAACCCGAAGCGGGCGGAGTGGCCGGAGGCGGATTACATCGTGGGGAATCCGCCCTTCATCGGAGCCTCGCGGATGCGCGATGCGCTGGGCGATGGCTACACGGAAACCCTGCGAAAAGCTTGGAAGGGGAAAGTCCCGGAGTCGGCGGATTTCGTGATGTATTGGTGGCAGAAAGCGGCGGAGCTGCTCGCGGCGAAGAAGATCCAACGCTTCGGCTTCATCACCACCAACTCCATCCACCAGACTTTTAACCGTCGCGTGTTGGAGCCTTTTCTAGCGGATGAGAAAAAGCCGCTCCATCTCGCCTACGCCATCCCGGATCATCCGTGGGTGGACTCGGCGGACGGTGCTGCTGTGCGCATCTCGATGACCGTGGCAAACGGAGGGAAAGGCGATGGGGTGCTGGAGGAAGTCATCGAGGAAAAGGCGAGAGACGACGGGGAGAATGATGTGGTGCTGGAGGGCGACTTAGGTGTGATTCTGGCGAACGTTAAAATAGGCGCAGATGTTTCCAGTTCACGTGCACTGAATGCAATGCAATCACTGGCGGCTGAGGGTGTGAAGCCTCACGGAATGGGTTTTGTCCTTTCAGAAGAAGACGCGAACAAATTGAAACTGTCAGACCCCAAGTGTGCTTGCTTCATCAAAGCATACAAGAACGGCAGAGATATCGCGCAGAGCGACAGGGGGCTCTTTATTATCGACCTCCACGGATTAAATGAAAGCGAACTGCTTTCAAAGGCTCCCTCCCTTTACCAGATTGTGTATGACCACGTGCGGCCAGGACGGCTGACAAATAATGAGAAATACCGAAGAGAAAACTGGTGGCTCTACGGAAGAAAAAATACCGAATTGAGAGCCGGTATCACAGGTCTTTCTCGTTTCATTGTCACTGTGAAGACAGCTAAGCACAGAGTCTTCTCTTTTCTTCCAGAAGGGACTCTTCCTGACAGTAAGCTAATAGCCATTACTCTCAGTGATGCTGCTGACCTTGCCGTGTTTTCGAGCGATGTTCACTGCCTCTGGGCGTTGCATTTGGGTAGTCATCTTGGCGTTGGGAACGATCCTACATATGTAGTTGGTGCATCTTTCAATAAGTTTCCATTCCCTGCGCTGGCAGAAGGGGAGTCGAAAGCAAAGATCCGTGATTTAGGGGAGCGGTTGGACGCGCACCGGAAGGCGAGGCAGGCGGCGCATCCGGGTCTGACCCTGACGGGGATGTATAACGTGCTGGAGAAGCTGCGTGCGGGTGAGGCGCTTTCCGAGAAGGAGAAGAAGATCCACGACGAGGGGCTGGTGACCGTCTTGAAACAGATCCACGACGATCTGGATGAGGCGGTTTACGAAGCCTACGGCTGGAGTGATCTGCATGAGGCGCAGCAGGAACTGAAGAAGGGCACGCTGATGAATCCGGAGACGGGGGAGTGTATTCAGCTTGAAGCCGGGAGCGATGCGGATCTGTCCAAAGCTTTGCGCGAACATGAGGAGGCGCTGGAGCAGATACTGCTGGCCCGCCTCGTTTCCCTGAACCATGAGCGCGCCGCAGAGGAAGCGCAGGGCAAGGTGCGTTGGCTGAGACCGGAGTACCAGGCACCGGATGAGGTGAAGGAGAAGGAAGTGGATCTGCCGATGGAGGTGGAGAAGAAAGCCGCCGCCATCGCCATGGTGCCGGACAAGCTCAAGTGGCCGAAGGACATCGCCGCGCAGTTCGCGGAAGTCAGCAAGCTCGTCCCCGCCCTCGGCACGGATGCCGAAGCCATCGCCGGATGCTTCGGCAGGAAATCCGCCGCCCGCACGAAGCTGGTGGAAGGGATTTTGGAGACCCTGAAATCGCTCGGGAAGCTGGAGTGAGAATTTAACGAAACAACAAACGAATACAACACAATGGCTACACCTACCTGGGATCAGTTGATCCGCCCCGTCCTTGAACTGGGATCCAAACAACCATTCACCCGGCATCAGGCCAGGGATTACGTCATCAAAGTCGTTCCGATGACAAAGGAAGAGGCGGAGGCACGTTTGAAGTCAGGCTCGCTACGCATCGGGAACCGCACCGGCTGGGCAATGAGCCATCTTAAAAAAGCAAAACTGATCGAAAAAGTCGCGAAAGCCACGTATCAGAATACCGAAGCCGGAAATAAATTTCTCAGGGAACACGAAGGTCGGGAGATCAGCTATCACGACCTGAAGAAGGTCGATGGATTCCTTGAGGCTTGGAAATCGGCCAGTGAGGCGAACAAGGAAAAGAACAAAGATGGGGGAGGCTCCTCAGGAGGGACGACCGAGCTCACTCCGGAGGATCTTATCGACCAGGCGGTCGAGGAGGTAGAGGAAGGATTGCGCTCCGATCTTGTGGAGCAGTTGCGGACGGTGGATCCCTACCGGTTTGAGCGGGTGGTGCTGGATCTGCTTTTCGCCATGGGCTACGGCGGATCGCGGGAAGAGGCGGCGCAGGTCACGCAGAAATCCAACGACGAAGGGATCGACGGGGTGATCAACGAGGACAGGCTGGGTCTCGATGTCATCTATGTGCAGGCCAAGCGGTGGCAGAACACGATAGGCAGGAAGGAGATCCAGAGCTTTGTGGGCGCGCTGGCCGGAAAGCAGGCGAACAAAGGTGTCTTTATCACGACCAGCGATTTCAGGGAATCGGCAACCGAGTATGCCAAGGCGGTGACCCAGAAGGTCATTCTGATCGATGGCAACCGGCTTGCGGATCTGATGATCGAGCACGACATCGGTGTCTCGAAGGTGCGAAGCATTGCGATCAAGCGGATCGATACGGATTACTTTGAAGAGAATTAAAGTCATCGGCGTGTAACTAACAGGATGGATATTTATAGGCTCGTGGTCGTTGTGGTGCTGGTGGTTGGCGCTCTTGTTTTGCTGAAGTGGAAAATCCATCGGATGCATGCGGAGGAGAAGGAGTGGAGCGAGAGCCCTTTCACCCGGAAGATGCTAAGGCCGGCGGGTGAAAGCCTGCGGCTGAAGATCAATAAATTACGCGAGGAGATCGATGAAGTTGGGCTGATGCTTGTGTTGGCCATCTTCCTGCCGTCGGTCATGTTGATCGCGCTCGATTTTACATCGAGTGACATCGCTGTATTCCTGTTCCTCGGCGCTTTCTCGGTATTCGTCGTTTATACGCACTGGAAGAAGCTCAGGAAGCTGCGGGTGGAGCTACGGAACCTCAGGCTGGGCTATGACGGGGAAAGGTATGTGGCGGCGGAGCTCAACGGCCTGATGCGGGCGGGATGGAGGGTTTACCATGATTTCATCGTGGACGACAAACCGGGCGGGGAGGAAACGAATTTCAACATCGATCATATTGCGGTGAGTGAGCGGGGGGTGTTCGTTCTCGAGACGAAGGCGATCCGGAAACCGCTGCAGGGCTTGCGGAAGGGGAAGAGAACCACCGGGTGAAGGTGGAGGGTGGTAAGCTTTTCCTGCAGAAGGGGATAGTGAACGGAAAAGCGATCCGGCAAGCGGAAGGAAATGCGGAGTGGGTTTCCGGTTGGTTGACAGGCAGCGGAGCGAGGAAGATCCCGGTGATCCCCGTGGTGGTGATCCCCGGGTGGTATGTGGACGAAGACGGGAACGGGACGAGGGTGCTGAATGAGAAGGGGATGCTTTCCATTTTACCAACATTGGGGAATGAGGGCGCACTCAGCGAAACGGAGGTAGCGATGTTATCCGATAGGATCGAAGACAAATGCCGGAATGTGGAGGGAGCGGCTTGAAGAATCGGGACTGGACAAGGAGCGGCGTGCATTCTGCCGCCGACGGAGAATTGGGAATTGCTTAGGCTTTGGGGCGGGCTGAAGACCCGCGGTCCGTGGGGGGCTGGGGTTGTTGGGTGGCCATGGGCACACCCCGCTTAGCGTTTCCTGCGGAGGACGAAACCTGCCAGACCCAGTATCCCGAGCAGTGCGGCGGATGGCTCAGGCACGACGCTGACGCGGGTGTATCCGGTGCCGGAATTGAATGTCGTCTGGAGTCCCATGCCAGTGGTATCGACGATCTCGCTGCCGAACATGGCCTGGACAGCGGATTCATCGGAGGTGAGCAGCTCAAGGAACCCGGAGGCGGAGCCGATGCGGATGATGCCGTTGTCCGCGGTGCTGGCGTGGGGTCTGTTGGCTCCAATCCTAAGTGTGCCGTCGTTGACGGTGAAGGTTGGAGAGCCGAAGTCGGCATCCACCAATGCGTTGGAGGCGAAGAGTGTGCCGCCGCCGGCAAGGGTGATGTCGGTATTGAAGTAACGGAGGGTGCCGGTGACGTTGAGGGTGTGGTCGGCGCCGGTGACTGTCCAGGTGGCGTCGGCCCTTGGTTCATTGATGCCGGCGAGGGTGTTGGAGCTGACGCCCGCCCCGGTGCTTGAGAGGCGCTTGATGAAATCGATGGCTCCAAGGCTCCAGCCTGCGGTCTGGAACTCGATCCCGCCGACATCGCGACCGGCTGGAATGGTGACGGTGGCAGGGGTGGCTGTGGCTCCGAAAATCGCGTCGTCACGGAAATCGTTGCTTTCAGGAGCAACGCCGCCCACCCAGTTTTCCCCGTCCGTCCAGAGGCCGTTACCTTCGGAGCCGTCCCAGACGATGGAGGCGGCATAGGCTGAGGATGCCGAAGCACAGGCGATAGCAAGTGCAAGCAAGGCTGTGGTGGAAGCTGGGGAGGTTTGCGGTTTCATGATGGTCGGAATGGTTGTTTTCCTCTGGAGCTGAGGGTTTCGGAGGTAATTTGAAGAATGCCAGTAGGTTACGGACGCAGCCGGGCATTTCTTTCGCTGTTTCTCTGCGGGAGGCGCGCAATTTCAGGGTTCCGAGACAGCACATGGTAAAATGGGCAGGAGGGCAAGGGGAAGGACAGGGAAGGACTGGTCTCAAGTGCTTGAGATGGAGTGGCTTGTGCCTGTTGAAAAATGGAAGACTTGGGCACTGGGGCGGGCTGAAGACCTGCGGCCCGTGGGGGCCGGGGTTGTCGGGCGGATTTGGTATGCCCCTCGCAGGGGCAGATCGCTTGACGCTACCCCTGCTGTCTTGCGGCTTGGAGGGTGTTTTTCATGAGCATGGCTATGGTCATGGGGCCTACTCCGCCGGGGACGGGGGTGATGGCGGCGCAGCGGGGGGCGACTTCCTTGTAGTCCACATCGCCGGTGAGGCGGGAGCCGGATTTTTTGGAGGCGTCCGGGATGCGGTTGATTCCTACGTCGATGACTACTGCGCCGGGCTTGACCCAATCCGCTTTCACCATATCCGGGCGGCCTACCGCAGGGACGAGGATATCGGCGCGGCGGCAGACGGCGGCGAGATCCTTTGTCCGGGAGTGGGCGATGGTGACGGTGGCGTTCTGCGCGAGGAGGAGCATGGCGACGGGTTTCCCGACGAGCATGGAGCGGCCGATGACGACGGCTTCGGATCCGCTGATTTCCGCTCCGGAGACTTCGAGCAGTTTCATGCAGCCGGCGGGGGTGCAGGAGACGAATCCGGTGGGATCCCCGAGGACGAGCTTGGCTACGTTTTCCGGATGGAGGCCATCGACGTCCTTGCGTGGATCGATAGCGCGGATGACGGCGTCCTCATTGAGGTGTTTTGGGAGTGGAAACTGGACGAGGATGCCGTGGACTGTTGGATCGGCGTTCAGTTCCGCTACCACTTTGAGAAGGGCTTCCCGGGTGGTGTCTTCCGGGAGCAAAATTTTCGGGGAATGGAAACCGAGATCCGCGCAGGTGCGGGTCTTGGAGCCGACATAGACGGCGGATGCGGGATTCTCCCCAACGAGGACGACGGCGAGGCCGGGGGTGATGCCTTTCTCCCTCAGCGCTGCGGTCTCGGCACGGCATTCTTCGATCACGGAGGCGGCGACGGCTTTTCCGTCGA
Organism: uncultured Verrucomicrobiae bacterium; assembly: GCA_963793435.1. Classification (GTDB taxonomy): domain Bacteria; phylum Verrucomicrobiota; class Verrucomicrobiia; order Verrucomicrobiales; family Akkermansiaceae; genus Luteolibacter. The sequence goes on from CAWCAA010000002.1 coordinate 945,969, forward strand.
GGATGCGGGGTTGGTTCATGCGGGGAGGCTAGGAGGAAACTTTAAATTTTAAACTTTAAATTCGACGGAAGAGGAGACTTGACGACAAGGTATGGCATGGAGATAAGGGGGCGTCCGTGCCACATGGAACCCGGTTGGAATCCGGGACAGTTGGCGCTGCTGTATCCGGTTACAATGTCCCAAGATGTCAATCCCTGCCTTGAAAAAGCGGGGGTGAAGGCGGGGCGGAGGTTCGAAGCCGGGAGTCAGAACACTTGTTCCACGGACATGAGCGGGAAGCGCGGCAATCGGCCGGGTGGAACGTGAAACACTCGACGCAGGCTCGATACCAAAGCCGGCAACGAAAAATGACACAACATTACACGAAGCGACTGATCGCAGCGGGCGCACTATTTTGCTCTGCGAACCTTATCACCATCTCCGGCCTGAATGCAGCCGTCCTGGATTTTGAAAACGTGCCACTGGGCACTCCGGATGGCGGAACCGGCTACAACAACGGCATGTCCGGGAGAGGGAATCTCACGGTTGATGGTGCGACGTTTCATAATACGTTCACGGACTTCGGCGGTGGATTTACGGGGTGGGATGGTTTTTCCTTCTCCAATCTCACGGACACCACAACGGCGAGATTTGGAAATCAGTATAGCACCTTCGCCGGATCGGGTGCCATGGGTTCCAGTCGGTTCGCAATCGGGACGACAGACGCCGGCTACTCTTTCAGCCAAACGGATTTGGCCGGAACCGGTGCTCTGATCACGAACACGACCTACGCGGCTCTTTCGATGATGAACGGTGATGGTTTCGCGAAAAAGTTTGGCGGGGCGGACGGGAATGATGCGGATTTTTTCAAGCTGATCATCTCCGGATACTCCGGCGGGATCGCGACACGAGGAGTGGTGGAATTTTTCCTGGCGGACTACCGTTTCGGCGACAATTCACAGGACTACATCGTCGATGACTGGACGTATGTGGATTTCAGTGCGCTTGGTGTGGCCGATGAGGTGAGGTTCGGCTTCGATTCCTCGGACGTCGGCGGATTCGGGATCAATACGCCACTCTACTTTGCGATGGATAATCTCACCGCAGTGCCGGAGCCAGGCGCACTGGCACTGGCGTTGCTCGGTTGCGTGGCCGCGTGCGGTTACCGCAGGAGAGCCTGATCGTTTCAAATGACCCTGCCGGATCGAAAAGATCCGGCGGGGGTTTATCGAACTTATATGTTTATGAGAAATATTCTTTTCGCATTGGCGACAAGTGGAGCGCTGATGGCGGCCGGTCCCTACGCTCCGCCTGCGGGCACGGCGGGCAGTGATGCGGTGGCTGCGGATGACGCGGGAATCGTGCAATGGGCTATGGGCGGAACGGTGACCCGGGGTAAAACGGACATCAGTTCGGAGACGAGTCCGAAAGCTGGCTTCGGGGCGATCGAGGATGCGCTGGGTGCGTCAGACGCGCAGGGGACTTCTTCTTTCCCCGTGGTTTCGCTCGGCGATGGCGGCAGTGCCACGTTGACTTTTGCGAAGGCTATCCAGGATGTGCCGGGGCCCGATTTCGCGGTATTTGAAAACGGCTTCGGCGATACGTTTCTTGAACTCGGACATGTGGAGGTGAGTTCGAACGGCTTGGACTTTTTCCGTTTCCCTTCCGTGTCCCTGACGCCGACCACCGTTCAGACGGGAGCGTTCGGTGAATCGGACGCTACGAACCTTTATAATTTGGCCGGGAAATACCGGGGTGGATTTGGGACGCCGTTCGACCTGGCGGAAATGAAAAACCTGCATCCGGAGCTGGATACCCAGCGGATCACGCATGTGCGGGTGGTGGATGTGGTGGGGGCGGTTGATGCCGTCCACGGGACGCGGGACTCGCTGGGGAATCTGATCAACGATCCGTTTAAAACGAATTTCAGCACCGGGGGATTCGATCTGGACGCGGTGGGCGCGTTTTCCCAATTGCCGGATGACTTTGCGGAATGGCTGGCCAGCCAGAAACGGAGCGATGCCTCGCCAACTGCGGATTTCTCGGGGCTGGGCGTGCCGCAGTTGGTCGAGTATTTTACGGGCGGGAGCAATGTAAGTGTGGAGCCGGGCGTGGTTTCCTTCGAGTGGTTGAGCTACCGGACGGATGGCGTTTTCCGGATCGAGGGTAGCGGTGACCTGGAAACGTGGGACGTCCTGGCGAAAAGTGTGGACGGCGGCGCAATGACGAAGCTGGTCCCCGATGCGGTGATGTCGATCACGGGAACTTCAAAGAAGAAAGTGGTCATTGAACCGGGCGCGGGGAGCCCGTATCGGTTCTTCAGATTGGGAGCGGAATGAAGAAAGGGTTCACATTGGTGGAGTTGTTGGTTTGCGTGGCCATTGTGGCCACGCTCGCTGCCGTTTCATTCCAGCTTGGGGGCAGGGGGAAGATGCGGGCCAACCAGGTGGCCTCGACGGTCAATTTGCGTAGCCTGGTGGTCGCGAACACGGGCTATGTGGCTGACCACGGGACGTATTGCCCTGCCCAGGAAAAGACCAACCGGGTGAGGTGGCACGGCGGGCGGACAGGATCGGGTGCACCGTTTGATCCTGCGGAGGGTTACCTTTCCCCCTACTTCGGGGAAAGCGACCGGGTGGGTGTTTGCCCCCAGTTCAAAGACCACGTGGAAGGCGGCGGTTCTTTTGAAAACGGCTCGGGAGGATATGGCTACAACTCCGTTTATATCGGCGGCACTCCGGCGGATCCGTTCCGTCCGGAAAAGCCTGCCAACGTAGATGATCCGGCACGCACCCTGATGTTCGCGACGACTGCGTTTGCGAAGAGAAACGGCCTGCAGGAGTATCCCTTCGCGGAGCCGAGGATGGCGGTGAACCCGGACGGAACTCCCGCGTATTCCCTACAGCCATCCGTGCATTTCCGCTTCGGGGGAAAGGCTCTCATCGCGTGGTGTGACGGGCATGTTTCCGCTGTGGAAATGGATGATTCTTCGGGCGACAACTACTACGGAGGTAGTAATGAGGAATCCGGTATCGGTTTTTGCGGACCCAAGGATGGGAACGGATGGTGGAATCCCAGACGCACCAGGTAGGGCCGGAACAGCTTGGCTGTTTCCCGGAGCCCGGACTGCGGAACAGGCTTCCGAGAATGCGAGAGCCCTCGGGGTTGAAATCCCTGCGGGCTTCTGGCAGGAATTGAAAGAGGAGAAGCTCGCCCCATCGAATGCGGAAACTCCCACAGCCTGAGTTTTTTCGTCCGGGAGAGGAAAATGGATTGAATCCCCGGGCAACAGCCTGAGGGTTCGATATGGACGAACAGAAAAAGAAAATTGCAAATCCCCAACCGACCTCTGCGGACGAACCCCCGATCCCACAACCTCCGACCGATGGCTTTCCCGCCGGGGAGGATCTTACAAGCCGGGTGCCGGGCGGCGATGACGAGGTGAAAGAGGAGCATCCCCCCGAGTAAGTTTTAACACATCCGAATCATGCGGAAACTTGCAGAAAACGTGTGGTTATACCCTTTCGCACTTACGCTACTGGGGATGAATCTCGGGCGCAATGTGACCGTAGTCCGTCTGCATTCCGGAAAGCTTGTGATTCATTCCACCGCGCCATTCGCCACGGCGGATGTTGCGGAAATCAAGGAAGCAGGTGAACCCGGATGGCTGGTAGAGGGAATGATCGATCACGATACTTTCAGCAACGAGGGGCGGAAGGCATTTCCTGGAATTCCGTTTTTAGCTCCGCATGGCTTTCAGGGGCGTGTGGACTTCGAAGTAGCCGATCTGGATACGCCGCCTGCGGAATGGATGCCGGAACTGGAAGTGATACCCATAGCGGGCGCGCCGAAGATGGCGGAATCCACTCTTTTTCACCATCCTTCAGGAACGCTGATCGTGTGTGACCTGCTCTTCCATTTTCCCGGGCCGGAGACCCTTTGGGAGAAGTTTCTCCTGAGCGTTGCGCTGGGCGGGGAAAAGGCTCCGGGATTCTCCAGGCGGGTGAAACTGGCGGTCAAAGACCGGAGCGCATTTGGTGAGAGCTTGGGAAAAATCCTGTCCCTGCCGATCCAGCGCATTATTCCCGGGCATGGAGCCGTCTTGGAAAAAGACGCGAAGGAACGGGCGAGAATGCTTTTCTCCAATAACGGGTATCCGTAGTTTCGCGAAGCCACCGGTGCCGCCGACTCCAAGCACCCGGCCTCCTCCGGGATCCCTGCGGCGCATGGGGAAAAAGACGTTTATACCCGCGCCTTTGTCTCCCTGACAGTAGTGTCTTTCGCCAGCCTCGCAGAGACCCGGGTGGCAGATTCTGCAGGGTGTCACCTCGAGATCAACCTCTCCTTTCCCCGTTCCTTGCCGTCTCTAACCGATATCGCCCATGTCTTCGAATCCTTCGGTATCGCCGGTTTCGTCGAAGTCCATTTCGCGCACGCGTTTCTTGTCACGCATGGCTTCCACCTTTTTCCGGAGAGCTTCGCGGAGGCCTATGCAATCGCGGATTGCGGGGATGTCGAGGTGGGGGAGGGAGCGGTCGGAGGTTTCGAGATGAAGCTGCCCGAGGCCGGTGAGACGCATCCACCACTTCCTGTCAATGACGATATCTTTCACCCGGTAGAGTTCGATTTCGTCGATGTTCTGGTTGATCACGCCCTTGGTGATTCGGAGGCGCTCGTTGGTTAGCTCGAAGGTCTGGCAGCGGACCACGAGGTAGCGCCAGATTGCGTAAATGGCCGGAAGGGCCAGCGCGATCAGAACGAATGGCGCGGCCGGGCCGGAAAAAATTGAAGATACCACGATGATGGCCGCAAGGAGTATGGCCACGCTAAACGGGCCGATGTTGAGCCACTGCGAGGGGCTGCCTTTCCAAAAGGTGGTTTCGGTTTCTTGGTCGTCCATGGGGCGGACTTTAAGCACGAAAGTGCCGGTGGAAAATCATAAATACGTGGCTCTTGCGATAGGCGGGGGATTTGTGCTTGTCAGGAAATGGCATCCGGTTTCATCTGGGCGTGTTCAAATGATTACAAAACTCTATTCGGCGGCTTTGCGGGGTGTGGATGCCCTTGAGGTGGAAGTGGAGGTGAATGCGCGCAATTCCGAAACGCCGGGGGTGATCATTGTGGGTCTGCCTGATGCCGCGGTGCGGGAAAGCTCGCAGCGCGTGACCTCGGCCATCATCGCCTCCGCGCTGGAACTCGATGTCGGCATCAAGACGGTGAACCTCGCTCCGGCGGATTTGAAAAAGGAAGGCCCGTCCTTTGATCTGCCGATAGCACTCGCCATGGTCGGAGCCAGCGGGACGGATATCCTGGATACGGACTCGTTTTGCGTGGTTGGCGAGCTGGGTTTGGATGGGACGGTGCGCCCGGTGAAAGGGGTTTTGTCCATCGCCTTGGAAGCCAGGAAACGCGGGCGGAAACACCTGATCGTCCCGGAGGCGAATGCGGCGGAGGCAGCAGTGATCGAAGGGATCGAAGTCATCCCCGTCCGCAATCTCCGCCAGGCATGGGATTTTATCAGCGGGGAAAAACGCATCGCCCCTTTCGTGCTCGACCGCCGTGCGTTTTTTGAAAGCCACCGGAATTACCTCGTTGATTTTAACGAAGTGAAAGGCCAGCAGCATGTGAAGCGCGCTTTGGAGGTGGCTGCGGCGGGAAGCCATAATCTGCTTATGGTTGGCCCGCCTGGGACTGGCAAATCCATGCTAGCGAAACGCATCCCCACCATCATGCCGGACATGACCGAGGAGGATGCGATCGAGACGACCAAGATCCATTCCATCGCAGGTATGCTGGATACGAAAAAAGGCTTTCTAACAACACGTCCTTTCCGCGCACCCCATCACACCATTTCCGATGCGGGGCTGCTCGGAGGCGGAACAAACCCGGGGCCGGGCGAGGTGTCGCTCGCCCACCACGGTGTTCTCTTTCTCGACGAGCTTCCGGAGTTCCGCCGCCAGACTTTGGAGGTGATGAGACAGCCGTTGGAAGACGGCCACGTAACAATTTCCAGAGCCGCCGGTTCCCTGACTTTTCCTGCGAGATACATGCTCGTGACTGCCATGAATCCGTGTCCGTGTGGTTTCTACGGAGACACCAAACGGCAGTGCCGCTGCTCCGTCCGGCAGATCGAGAACTACCGCCAGAAGATCAGCGGCCCGCTGCTCGACCGCATCGACATCCACGTCGAAGTGCCGCTCGTCGATTTCAAGGAACTCACCTCGGACACGGTCACCGGCGAGTCATCCGCAGTGATCCGCGAGCGCGTCGCGGCTGCGCGTGCCATTCAGGTGAATCGTTTCAAAAAGGCGAAGCTCACCACCAATTCGGCCATGGGAGCCCGCGAAGTCCGAGACCATTGCCAGCTCGACGCCGAATCCAAAGGCTACCTCGAACACGCCATGGAGCAAATGAACTTCTCCGCCCGCGCCCACGACCGCATCCTCAAAGTCTCCCGCACCCTCGCCGATCTCGCCGGGAAACAGGACATCACCGGCAACGAAATCCTCGAAGCCATCCAGTTCCGCTCGCTCGACCGGCAGCTGTTCGAGTAGGATAAAAACCGACGACCATGTCACAAATCTCCCTGTTTGAAGAAATGCAAGTCCGCCGCGCTTGGGACGCGAAGGATGAAAAATGGCTCTTCTCCATCGTCGATGTGATCGCGATCCTAACGGGTAGTGTAGATCCCGGTGCCTATTGGCGTAAGCTCAAAGAACGGCTCAAGAAGGAAGGAAATGAAACCGTGACGGCTTGTCACGGTTTGAAAATGACCGCCGCCGACGGCAAACAGCGCACGACCGATTGCGCCAATACCGAACAGCTCCTGCGCCTTATCCAGTCCATCCCATCCCCCAAAGCCGAACCCTTCAAGCGCTGGCTCGCCAAAGTCGGATACGAGCGCCTCGAGGAAATCGAGAACCCCGAACTCGCCGCCAAGCGCACACGCGGAATCTACGAGCAAAAAGGCTACTCGGAGGAATGGATCGAAAAGCGCCTGCGCGGTATCGCCGTCCGCGACGAACTCACCGACGAATGGAAAAAGTGCGGCGTCAAACAAGGCAAGGAATTCGCCATCCTTACCGCCGAAATCAGCAAAGCCACCTTCGGCATGACCCCATCCGAATACGAGGACTTCAAGGCGCTCTCCAATCCCAAGGAGAACCTCCGCGACCACATGACCGACCTCGAACTCAGCTTCACCATGCTCGGAGAGGCATCCACCACGAGATCGCCGAGAAACGCGATGCCGTGGGATTCCCGGAAAACGAAGAGGCCGCGGAAGACGGCAATTCCGTCGTCGGCAAAGCCCGCAAAGACCTCGAAAAACAAATCGGCAAGCGCATTCCCACACGGAAGTATTTCAAAGAGCCACCCGAATCCCGAAATCAGATTTCCAAAAGCTAGAACACGCCATGGAACAGACGAACTTCTACGCCCACGCCCACGACTGCATCCTGAAAGTTTCTAGAACTCTGGCAGATCTTGCAGGGAAACAAGACATCACCGGCAACGAGGTTTTGGAGGCGATTCGGTTCCGTTCGCTGGATCGGTGACTGTTTGAGTGAATTTCTGTTAAGGAATCCTTCGGGAATACGACTACCCAGTGCGGCGTCAAACTGCCAACCTCCTCCGACGCCCGTGAAAGATATTCCCATTGAAGACCTGATGCAGCATGCCGATTTATTGTACCGGTTTGCGCTTTCCCGTGTGAAGAACCACCACGTGGCCGAAGATCTGGTGCAGGATTGCCTGTCCGCCGGGTGGCAGCGCATCGACAGTTTCCATGGCGACCTCGGCTCTGAGCACCTGGCTGATCGGAATCATGAAATTCAAGGTGATCGACCATTTCCGGCGCTCCAAACGGACTCCCACCGACCAAAGCGCGGAGCCGGGCGACGAAAAAGATGCACTCGAGAGCTTGTTCGATTCCCATGGTTCATGGAAAGTCGATCCCAATCACGGTCTTGAGATGCTAGTCCGTTCGCCCAACCAGATCGCCTCTCAAAACGAAATGATGGACTGGATCCAAGTCTGTCTCTCCAAACTGCCGGAACGGCTCAAGATCCTGTTTATTCTCCGTGAGGTGGATGGGCTAGACGTTCCAACAGCCGCATCTGCTGCCGGAGTAACCGCCGGGAGCGCCGCAGTGCTACTGACGAGGTCCCGCCAAAAGCTTCGCACCTGTCTTCAAACTTACGGCATGCAAGCATGAAACACGAATCTCAGTTACCAAAACCACCCATCACCTATCGGCTGATGCAGGCCATGATGTGGCCGCTGCTCAGGATGCTCCGTATGTCCTGCAAGATCACCTATGAGCTCTGCTCCGAACAAATGGATCGGGAACTCACCCCGGGAGAATCGAGCCGTTTGAAATTTCACCTGATGATGTGCGGTGTCTGCCGCCATCTGCCGGCTCAGTTCAGTGGCTTGCGCGAAACGGTCCGCGCCTGTGAGCACGACCACAGTCACGAGGAAAATTCGGACCAACAACTGTCGCCGGAAACGAGGGAGCGAATTTATGAGTTCTTGAAAACGGATTCTCAGTCCGATTCCTGAAAAGCCGCACATCGGACGACTCGCTCGAAAAAAATCGATAGGTAGTGTTAAGGCGGAGGCCACCCCGGACGACTCATGAAGGAAGAGCCTTCCAATCATGACCTCAGAATCCACTTCTTTGTCCGAAGCCGCACCTGCGAACGCTACCGCCGCCGCAGGACACACACGCGTAACGTGCAGATTGTCGCTCTCCCCCGTGCAGTATGAGGGGGAACCCAAACAATGTCGCCTTCAATCCCGGAGGCTCCCCAGGAAATCCCCTTGTGTTTGTATGCGTTATAGCGGCTTCAAAATTCTGCATGAGCGAACGGCGTGTTTATTGCGATTTGATGCCCCAACCGCATCTAGTCTCGGAAGAAATTAATCAAACAGAACTAAATCAATGAAAAATACGATCAGTTACACAGTCGCAGGGGCGATGCTCCTACTCGCAGTGCCAGTCATGGCAGAAGATATGGAGAAATCCACCAACTCGACCGCAGACGGAAAGGTCATGACCATGAATGCAGAACAAGCCGTCCAAAATTGGAAAGCCAAACCCAAGGAGGTAGCGATGGCCATGGTGGAAAAATACGGCCAGCCAGACGAAGTGACGGCAGAACGTCTCATCTGGCATAACAACGGACCCTGGTTGAAATCCGAATTGGTGAATGAGGAAATCCCCCATGACTTCCCGGTCGCCCATAAGGACATGCTCAAGCAGACCATTGCTATGAAGGTGCCCGCCACAAAATTTTCGGATCTGGCAGAATACGATGGTAGCGTGATCGTAGAGCGCACCAAAGGCACGGTCTCCGCTCGTTGCGACAAGGAGGAAATGAATTTCCTCGCGGTCAATCTCGCCAAGGATGTTGTCGACGGCAAAAAATCCGTTGAGGAAGCCCGAGAAGCCTATGCGATGATCGCCATGAAATTTATGAAGGGCGACAAGGATCCCTACACACAGGGTCTGGAGTTCAAACCCGAGCAGAGTGCAGCAGGCGATCCCGACGAACCCGCTAAAATGAGCGAAGAATAATTCTCAACAGCAAGGTTTCCGCCGATAGTCAATAGATGTCGGCGGAGATTTTGTGTGGCAGGCGACAACCTACACAATCCACCAATCATGAAACCTATACTCACACGAGCATCCGCCCTCCCCATTAACACACCGGTCGGCATGGCATGTCGCTTCGGCATCGTCGTCTCGACCTGCCTTCTAACCGGTTGCGCCACCATGAAGATGATGGGCACGATGATGAAATCCAAGGTCAAGAGCGATGGCGGTGGAGAAGTCTTTTTAAGGGGGCGCGATGATGCCGATCCACGTGACGTGGTCGTCCCCGCCGGATACAAGATTGTCCCTGTGGCCACCGGGCTGACCTATCCGACGGGAAGTGTTACCGACGATCAGAACCGCCTCTACATCCTGGAAGGCGGTTTTTCTTATGCTCAGAAGGTCGCGACTCCGCGCCTTCTACGCTTGGAACCAGATGGCAATCTGACCGTGGTTGTAGAGGGAGAAAAGGGGCGTGGTCCGTGGACAGGCGTTAGTTTTCACCAAGGAAATTTCTACATCTCGGAAGGCGGTCATCCCGGGCGTATCCTGCGCGTTCCGAAAGCGGGCGGGCAGATAGCCACCATCGTCTCCGGGCTGCCCTCCGGCGGCGACCACCATACCAACAGGCCGGTGATGGGGCCGGATGGATGGCTCTATTTCGCCCAAGGAACTGTCACCAACTCAGGTGTCGTCGGTCCAGACAATGCGATGATGGGTTGGCTCAAGAAGAGGCCTGAACTCCACGAGATCCCTGCCCGTGACATCGTTCTGAAAGGCAAGAATTTCAAGAAGCCGGACATGCTGCGCAACCCGTTCGGCACCGAGACCACCGGAGCATACGTGCCCTACGGAACCGAAACTACCCAAGGGCAAGTAATTGCGGGAATGTTGCCCGCCACCGGTGCGATCATGAGAGTGCGCCCGACCGGTGGCTCGCTGCGTATGGTTGCATGGGGACTTCGGAACCCGTTCGGGTTGACTTTTTCGGCAAGCGGAAACCTTTACGTAGAGCCTGTCCCAGAACGAGCAAATCCAAGCCCACTCTGAATCACGCGGCAAAAAAAAGAGATCAAAGGGGGCGTTTTTACCCCCTTTGAAGCAAAAACGATGTCTATAATGAGTTTACGACAACCATCAAGACTGCTTTGCCAACCCCATTCTGCCACACCTCGCCGTTTCGTCCAACCCCGGAAATGCCGTATTTTCCGGCAGCGAACTATCGCGCCTACCGCACCGAACTCGAAGCCATGGATGAAATCCTCCGTCTCAGCGGCCTGGACGAGTTCATGCTCAAGTCCCTTCTCGAACAACGCCGGGAGCAAGCCGCAGACGATGCCGCTTACTCCCACGGCCTGGAAAAGTTCATCCTCCAGACCCGCAGCGCCTTGCGCATCTCCATCCTGCGCGCCCACAAGTCCAACGCCTCCGTGCGCGATCTGGAAATCACCCTCGCAGACAGCAACCTCGAACAGTGGTTCTGCTTCATCGAAAACTTCGGCACCATCCGCGCGCCAGGAAAAAGCACCATAGACCGTGCCAGAAAACTTTTCACCCCGGAGCTTCACGGGCGCGCCTTCGCCATGCTCCTGCAAAAGGCAGCCTCCGCCCCGGAAGTCCACGACCCCCTGCTCGGGCATGCCATCAACCTGCTCGGATTTGAAATCCCCGTCGATCTACTAGAAACGTGGTATGACAGCACCTGCCACTGCCCCGACATCCATTTCCCCGTGGACTGGGTGCAGCTCGGCGACTGCTGCCGCACCCTTCTCAAAGCCATTGGCTGTATCCGCAAACACGGCGTAAAAAACCGCATGCCACGCGGCGGCACCGAAAAACTTCTCCATGACCTCAACCAGCTCGGCATCGCCATGGGCAACGCGAGACGGCGCAAGAACAGCAGCAGCGAGCGCAAGAAAAACCTCCGTAAAATGAAGCATTTCGCCGACAGGATGGCCCGCCACGCCCGCACCCACCGCGATCTTCTGGTCAAACACCGGGAGGGAAAAACCAGCCTCAGCCCCGCCCAGGCAAACCTGGTCATAGGCAGGATCGAAAGCGTCCTCGAAATTCTCCCCCAGGTCAGAAAACAAGCCCACGAACGTATCATCGGAGAGCGCCGCGTCCCCAACGACGAGAAAATACTGAGCATCTACGAGCCATCTACTATGGTTATAGTAAGAGGAAAAAGCGGCTCCGAAGTCGAGTATGGAAACCAGCTCCTCCTCGGCGAGAACCGCGACGGACTCATCGTTTACTGGAAGCTCAGCGAAGACGTCCGCTCCGACTCCTCGCGTCTGCTCGAAGCCATCGAAAATACCGAGAAAAACATTGGAGCCAAGCTCGGGAAAGTTTGCGCCGACCGCGGCTTCAGCGACGAGAAAACGCAGGAAAGACTCGGTAAGAGCCACCCCGGAACCATCGACCACATCTGTCCGAAATCCCCATTGAAACTCGAGGGCAAGAAAGCCGATCCCGACTTCCGGAGCAGTCAGAAGCGACGTGCGCAAACCGAAGCACGCGTGGCGATCGTCACCAACACCTACCAGCGCGGCCGCAGCCTCTCACGCGGGCTAGCCTCCCAGCGCCAGGAATTGCATTGGGTGATGCTCGCCCACAACCTCCGGCTGCTGGCACGGCGGCTCGTCGCCCAGCGCGAAGCACATGAGCGTGAGCAAAGGCGACGAAAAAAAGCAGCCTGAGCGAGCGCAGGAAAACCCGGAACAGCAGGCCTCCAGGCAGAACCATGTCTGGAAATCCGAAAAAGCGGGTCAGAAAAGCAAAACCAATCCCAGATCCGCAAGAATCAGGGAAATCCCACCCAAAATCCAAAAAGAACGAAGTGCCCAAATGAACACAATCATATCAAACTCGAAAAACAACCCTCTCTGGGACAGGCTCTACGTATCTGAAAATGGCGCGCACGCCCGTGGCAGCCGACCCATCGCCCGCTCGGAAGATTTCGTGTGGCGTATCAAGCCGGGCACGTGGTACGGATGGCCGGATTATTTCGGCGGAGTTCCTGTGACGGATCCGCGGTTCAAACCAGCGGGCCAACCGCAGCCAGAGTTTCTCCTCGAAAGCCATCCGCAGACGCCACCCAGCCCGCTCGCTTCGCTTGGCGACCACGTCGCGGCAGGCGGCATGGATTTTGCCCGCGGCGGACACTTCGGTTCTTCCAGGATGGCGTTTGTAGCCCTCTCCGGGGATCTGACCCCGGCAACGGGAGTGGTCGGTCAACCGGCCGGTTTTAAGATCGTTGTGGTTGACACATCATCGGGAAAAGTCACCGATTTTGCGACCAATCGGAGCAACGGGCCGGCTTCGAAGATCGGCGGTGGCGGCTTTGAGCGCCCGCTCGATGTGCGCTTCGACCGCAGCGGAAAGAACCTCTACGTCACTGACTTTGGAACGATCGACGTCGACATGCTTCCGGACGGCAAAGGTCGCACGGGAACAGTTTGGAAAATCTCACGCAACTAGCGTTATGTTAGGATTCAATAAAACAAACCCGTCGCTAAGGACGAAGCCAACTGTGAAATCGAACGGGTATATTATGAAATCCGACAGATGGTCAGGGTGAACGAAGATATGCCAGGCTCTTTTTTCAACTTCAAGACATCAAAGACCTCGCAAAAATTCAAAACGCCATCCTCGAAAATGCCCTCTCGTGTCTAAAACCCGGCGGCCGCATCGGCTATTACAATTGTTCCGTTGAGGCCCCGGAAAGCATCGACCTAGTCAAAACTTTCATGGTAAGAAGAAATCTCCCTGGGTAAGACCATCCAGGTCAAGCCAAACCAGCACGGCACCGATGGAGCCTTCGCCGCCGTGCTGCACAGCTAAAAATCAGCCCGCATATGTCCCGCGGATCGGATAATCATTTTCCTTAATCCACTCTACCGACTCCACAAGTTCCTTAAGATCCGCCCGATTGAAAGGCGTGTTGGAAATTTCAATCAATTGCAGTTTCCCGTCTGCATTTTGAGCGTAAGTTGCCGGCTCCGCAAACGGTCTATCCGTCTCCTCCGGACTCCTCGGTTCAGAAATATACAGCCCTAGCTGATTCATCTCATCAATGCTAAGATCGTAGCCCACAGGAATAGTTAAACCCGTCTCCTCTACCATTTTCTCAGCCTTCTCCTGCGGATCCCCGGAAATAGCCACCAGCTCCACCCCGAGCTTCTCAAACTCCCCCTTGAGCTCCTCCATCCGGGTTAGATATTTCTTACAGATCGGGCAGTGCATACCCCGATAAATCGTAACAATCTGCCAGTTCCCCGATGTATTCACTTTTCCCAAAACAACTTCGCCACCCTTGACAGCGGACAACTTGATGGCCGGAATGACTCCGCCTGATTCTAATTTCTCACTCATTTCTTTTATTTATTTCAGACGCAGCCAAAATCTTTTCGGCCACGATACAATCTAATTATCGTCACCCTCAGACCCCGCCTGTCAACCCCCGTTTTCTCACTTGAACTACGCCAAAACCAGATCTTCCCGGCCTTTCCGAAAAGGCAAATTGCTAGCAGTAAGTCGTGCGTGAAATCTGTTTGGCACCTCAACCAATTGCACTATGCACGAATCTGCAACCGCTAAACTTCGCGAATCACAACGCGATTGTTCGGTCTCAAAGACCTCGCGCCCTCCGCTTGAAAATGGCTCTATGCTTGCTCCGAGTAAACTTCTCCAAGTCCATCGTGTCTTTGCCGGGTTCCAGCAAAACCTCGCAGTCCGAGACTGAGCTACCGTTGCTTAGACACAAATACCCAAGAGAAGACACGATTTTACACTCGCTCATTTATCGAGGAATGCCTCTGACGAAAATCTTTGTTAATGAAGTTGGAATACCGACCACCCGCCTGATGCCATGGAATATCCCGTCCAATTCCAACCCGCCAAGACTCTCACCCAGGCAGATCCGGACAGGGTCGGAGCTGTGTTCAGCGAAAGAATGCTCGGATGATTTCGCGAGCCTGCGTAAGCTTCCCAATCAAACAAAAGTTTATGTTAAATTCCGATAACCCAACCATTACCCCGCTCAAAGATGGGCCGCTCCGTGTAACGGGATTGAAAGATTTCGAAGGAACCGAGGGATCCCTCGAGACAACGAAGGAGATGGCCTTGTGCCGATGCGGCCAGTCGAAAAACAAACCGTTCTGTGACGGCTCACACGTTGATTCCGGTTTCACCGATGAGAGGCCGCCCAATGAAGAGGACGAGCGTCTTGTTTTCGAGGGCGACCCCATCACAATTTATGAGAACATCGCCATCTGTTCGCACGCCGGATTCTGCCCCAGCGGCAAGCCCGACAAGTGGAGGCCGAAGACCGAAGACGGTGGTTTCACCGATGCGGAGCTGATCGAAAAAATCCGCAAGTGCCCGTCCGGCGCACTCAGCTATGCACGCGGCACCACCGAACACCGCGATCAGGACAGACCCACCAAAGTCAGGATCAAAAAAGACGGTCCGTTTGAGATTGAGGGAGGAATCGAGTTGAGAAACACCGATTGGGGTGAAGGAGCCTCGAAGGAGCACTACACCCTTTGCCGCTGCGGCGCCTCAAAGATGAAGCCTTTTTGCGATGGCACCCATGACACCGTCTGGAAAAACGGCGAAGAGGATTACGAACCAAAAACGGAAGCTATCCCGGCGAAACCGACACCGCTCGAGCCGCACGTGGCCCTCATCCACGAGCTCGCCCGCAAGGAACTCAAAGAGATCGGCTCCGAAGGCCCGATGAAAGCGATGGGCCCGCCGCGCACGGAATTGCCGAGCTGGGACAACATCCAGATCATGACCGCCCAGCTCGATCCGGCTCCGCTGGCGCAGGATGCGGGGGTGGATACCACGCTCGTCATCGGCCCCAAGGCGAAGAAACCTCTTGTGCTCAGTATGCCGATCTTCGTCTCCGACATGAGCTTCGGAGCGCTTTCAGAAGAAACGAAAATTTCCCTTTCGAAAGGCGCGCAAATGGCCGGAACGGGAATCTGTTCCGGTGAGGGTGGCATGTTACCCGAAGAGCAGGAGGCGAACAGCCGCTATCTTTACGAACTTGGCTCCGGAAAACACGGATACGAGGAAGAGCAGCTCAAAAAAGTCCAGGCATTCCATTTCAAATGTGGCCAGGCGGCCAAAACCGGAACCGGCGGCCATCTTCCCGGCTGCAAGGTCACGGAAAAGATCGCCGAGGTCAGGGGCATCAAGCCGGGAACCGCTTCCGAGTCCCCGCCTACGTTCACGGACATGTCTTCGCGGGATGATTTCCGGCGCTTCGCGGATCGGGTGCGGGAGGTTTCAGGCGGAATCCCCATCGGTTTCAAAATCTCCGCCAACCGCCTTGAGCAGACCATCGACTTCGCGCTGGAGGCATCCGCCGACTACATCATCCTCGATGGCCGGGGCGGAGGAACGGGTGCCGCACCGGCGATTTTCCGGGACAACATTTCCGTTCCCACCATCCCCGCGCTCGCACGTGCGAGGCATCACCTCGACCGGGTTGGGGTCGGAAGGGATGTCACCCTGATCATCACCGGAGGTCTGCGGACGCCTGCAGATTTCGTAAAAGCCCTCGCGATGGGAGCGGACGGCATCGCCCTCGCGAACGCATCGATCCAAGCGGTGGGCTGCATCGGAGCCAGAATCTGCCATACCAACAAATGCCCCGCGGGAATCGCCACTCAGGATCCCGAGCTAAGAAAACTGGTCAACGTCGCGCAGGCCTCGCGGAGGGTCGCGCGCTTCTACCAATCCGCCACAGAGCTGATGTGCGTCATGGCCAGAGGCTGCGGCCACCATGCTCTTCGCGATTTCAACCGCAACGACCTGTCATCATGGCACCGCGACATGGCCGATCTTGCCGGGATCGAATACTCCGGCCTTGCTGGGGAACGAAGGTAAACCAAAAATCCTCGCCTACCCTACGATAGGCCCCGCTATTCCAGGCCTGCCCTACGGAGGCAGCGTCGAAGCAAGCCGCCGATAGTTATCGAGAAAGCGGCGGTCGATGAAATCCTTGAGCCACATGCTGGAGCGTCCGTGCCACCAGAGTGGTCCCCATGTCGCCAGAGCCGTGCCATCGCCCAGATTGAGGATGGCGAGGTAGCGTTTCTGCGGCTGATACTCGGCGAGTGATTTGCGATCCAGGCTAGCCAGCAAGTTGGCATGGATGCAGGCCGCCTGTCGCACGCCAAACACGCCGAGCTTCGGGAGTTCGAAACCCTCCAACGCGGCGCAGTCACCACCGGCGAAGACCCGATCATCAGAGATCGAACGCAAGGTGCTATTGATGCGCAGCCCTTGCTTCTGGCGGGTCGGGAGTCCGGTTGTTTCCACGAGCGGATGCGCTTCGAGCCCGGTTGCCAGCACGACTAGATCCGCGG
The DNA here is from genome assembly GCA_963793435.1 of uncultured Verrucomicrobiae bacterium. Lineage (GTDB taxonomy): Bacteria > Verrucomicrobiota > Verrucomicrobiia > Verrucomicrobiales > Akkermansiaceae > Luteolibacter. The sequence continues at coordinate 962,931 of CAWCAA010000002.1, forward strand.
GGATGTGTTGGCCATCCTCGGTAATCAATGACTTTCCGTCCCGCTGGGTCACGCGGGTGTGTGTCCGGATTTCCACGCCGCTGCGCATCAGTTCCCGCTGGAGTCTGCGCGCCGCGCCCACAGGAGCCTGCTTGATCAATCGATTGCCGGGCGTGATTAAGGTCACTTCCACTTTGCGATGATGCAGTTTGGCCAGTGCTGCCAGATTCGCCGCAACTTCGGAACCCGTCGGGCCGCCGCCCACCACCACCACGCTCGGTGTTTCGCCAGCGCGAAAGCTTGCCTCCAAATGCTCACGGAGTTTCCACAGGTTGCTGATCGGCTTCACCGCCCATACGCTGGGATCATCGGCCGCGCCCGCGATGCTGTCTGCATTCACCCGACTGCCTACATTCAGCGAAACGTAATCGTAGGCCAACTCCGCGCCACCCAGGAGCCGAAGCTGCCGCTCGGCGGTATCCACGGCCTCGACGCGATCCCGGATGAACTCCGCGCCATGCGCTTCCGCGAGCGCCTGTGCATCCACACGATCATCCGCCGATTCATACCTGCCTCCGAGCATTCCCGTCGCCAGACCCGAATACCAGAACTCCCCCGGATCGACCAACACCACACGTGCGCCCCGCCCAATGAGTTCCTCGGCATGAGCTGCCACGTAAAGATGCACATGACCAGCCCCAGCAAGTACAACCGTCTGCGACCGGCTTGGCGCGGAATCCGTTTTTTTTCCCATTACAACGAGTTTCGCGATTTCACCCTGTTCTGGCGAGTCATTAGCCCACTAGTCGGCTCGCAGGAGAAAGTGGCGAGTGAGAGGCGATCATGCTTATTCTTGCACCACTGTTTTCACGATTCCTTTCAAGGCTTCATGAACTTTTTCAAGCACTTCCTTCTGCTCTTTCAGGTCGAATTTTTCGCCGTAACTCTCGGGATTGGTATAACCGATGAACGTCTGTCCGTCTTTATCCCAAATCAGAATCCTGAGAGGAAGCTCTAACCCGATCCGCGGGTCTGCCTGCATCAGAGCGGTGCCTACTTTCGGATTTCCAAAAATGAGCACCTGCACTGCGGGAAGTTCCATGCCCGCCTCCTTTGCTGCCTTTGTATGATTGATCTCCGTAAAAATCTTCAACCCCTTTTCCTCCACGACCTCTTTGAGCGTATCCATGGTTTTTTGGGGTGAATGTGGGCTGGGCGTTTCTACGAGGCTCTGTCCATAGGTGAAGCTCATCGATAGGATCAAAATTGCGGCTGCGATTGTCTTTTTCATGTTTTCTGTAGTTCGGGGTTGGGGACACCACCTCGCAGAAAACGTTCCTTTCCGTAGATCCCGTCTCTTCAAGGGACAACGCGTTTCCCTCGCAAATTTCTCAGGTGCAATCCGCATCTTGCTCGCATTATGCCGTGGCCAAAAGGGTTGTGCGCCCATCGGGGTATCGGGTGGAATTTTTCTCGTTAAGATTCTGCATGATAGAGCGTCCAACCTGTGCAACCATTTGTGATTATCATACCGTTTGGTGAACCGATTCCAAGCACTTCTCCACTCCCACCGCACTCCGCTGACCCGTGGAGTTTTCGAAATTTTTCAGATTAACGTTGGACGCAAGTGCAACCAGACCTGCACCCACTACATGCAGCAGAAGAAGAAGGATAAATTGCTCTTTCTCTGGGACATCGCCCCGGAATTCATGGCCGCTCAACCCATCCTCACCGCCAACCACTGCCTCGGCTGCAACGCCGGACACGGCAGCAGTGGCATCAGCGCGATTACGGGGAAATTAGCTGCCTGTGCGTCGTGAGTGCCGGATTTGACCCGAGCATGAACCGAGTTGATGGGTCTGGTGACACGTTCCAGTAAGGTCAGTGTGTTAAGAATTCGAAACCGATGGAAAAATCATGAGATCGCTGCGCCTGATAAGTCTCTCAAGCTTGCTGCTTGCTGGCTGCCACAAGGCGGATCCCGAGGCAGAGTTGGAAGCCATGATGGAGAAGGTTTCCGATAAGTTCAGCGATGTGCACGGAATTTCCACGCCTGATCTAGCAAAGTGGTTGGCTGATTCCTCTCGAGTACAGCCGCAGCTACTGGATGTGAGGGAGCCGGATGAATACGCCGTCAGCCACCTGGCAGGAGCGATTCAGGTGTCGCCGGACGCGACGGCCAAACAGCTTGCAGGGAAAATCGATTTCTCCCGGCCCGTCGTGCTCTATTGTTCGGTTGGATACCGGTCATCGGTTCTCGCCCGCCGTCTCGCCGTCGCAGGTGTGAAGGAAACGATGAATCTCGAGGGTTCGATTTTCAAATGGGCGAATGAAGGCCGCCCAATGGTCAGCGACAGCGGAGCCACCGACAAAGCGCATCCCTACAATCGAAAGTTCGGGCGGATGTTGCGGGAATCGATTCGCGAAACCCGTTAAGAAGTCCCGAGCTAGAGCGACCCACTGATGTCAGAGAAATTTCGAACCATGAAAAAACACACCTCCTCACCAGCCTCTTGTTCCGACGCATCCTGCTCCACAGGCTCCTGCGGCGGCCCCGGCCTCTGCCCGGGCATAGCCCTGTTCATCGCCTACTCTGTCGGAGGCGGCCTCACGATGTTGACCGGCATCCCTTGGCTCGGCTGGGCGGTCGGGGTTCCGCTCGCTCTGATACTCATCACCGGAGCTTGGAGGTTCCTTCCGAAAAGGGCGAAGTGACATCAGGCACCCACCCCGAACCATCATGCAACAAGTTCTCGACTGGATCCAACAACAGGGCATCTGGGCACCTGTGCTCTTTGTCCTCATCTACAGCGGCGCCGCCACCGCCTTCATTCCCGCAAGCATTCTCACACTGTCCGCCGGTGCGATTTTCGGAGTCGCAAAAGGAGCGGCGCTGGTTTGGATCGCATCCACCACTGCCGCTGCGGTCAGCTTCCTGTTAGGCCGTTTCGCATTGCGTGGATGGATCGAGAAAAAACTTTCCCACAAACCCTCTTTCAAAGCCATCGATGAAGCTGTCGCTCGCGAAGGCTGGAAGATGGTTCTGCTGCTGCGCCTCTCGCCGGTTTTTCCATTCGCCCTTCTGAACTACGGCCTCGGCCTCACCAAGATCCGCTTCTGGCCGGCGATGTTCGCCTCGTGGGTCGGCATGCTTCCCGCAACGATCCTATACGTCTATCTCGGCTCCATCGCCAAGGTCGCCACCGGTGAAACCACCACCGCACAGAAGGTGCTGTATGGCGTAGGACTACTCGCCACTCTGATCGTCACCATCTGGATCACGAAAATCGCCAAGCGTGCCCTTTCGGGAAAACTTCCATCCGAGGACGCCGAAACTTCTGAGGCCAAACCCAAACAGCCCGACACCAATCCATGAACAAGTCCCCAACCATGCTGCCCGAAGATGAGCACAACAGGAAGCTCGTCTCCAACGTCCATCCTGCCGATTGGGTGAATCCCACTCCTTCCGGAAAATACAATCTCGTCGTCATCGGAGCGGGCACAGCCGGACTCGTCACTGCTTCCGCCGCTGCCGGACTGGGAGCGAAAGTCGCGCTGATCGAACGCCACTTCATGGGCGGCGATTGCCTCAATGTCGGCTGCGTCCCTTCGAAAGCCATCATCAGCGCCGCCCGCGCCGTCGCTGCCGTGCGGGGTGCCGGAGAGTTCGGCATCAATGTGCCACCCGGCACCGAAGTGGATTTCGGAAAAGTCATGGAGCGCATGAGAAAACTCCGAAGCGACATTTCCCCGCACGATTCGGTGAAACGATTCGCCTCTCTTGGCATCGATGTCTTCCTCGGTCAGGGATGTTTTATCGATTCATCGACGCTCGAAGTGGAAGGGGCAAAACTCAGCTTCGCCAAAGCCGTCATCTGCACCGGTGCTCGCGCCTCCGCCCCGCAGATCGAAGGACTCGACACCGTTCCCTACCTCACCAACGAAACAATATTTTCCCTAACCGAACTCCCGAAGCGCATCGGTATAGTAGGCGCCGGCCCCATCGGCTGCGAAATGGCACAGACATTCGCTCGCCTCGGATCGGAAGTTCATTTGGTGAAATCCGACACAGGCATCCTAGCCAAAGAGGATCCCGACGCGGCAGAAATCATCGAAAAACAGATGATACTCGACGGCGTGAAAATCGTGGGCGGCGGCAGAGATCTGAAACTTTCACCGGCAGGTGGCGGGGACATTCTAATGTCAGTCGATTCTCCCGAAAATAGCTACGAGATTACCGTCGATCAGCTACTCATCGCCATCGGTCGCGCGCCAAATGTCGAGGGACTGGAGCTTGCGAAAGCCGGTGTCGAATACTCGGAAAAGGGCGTGAAAATCGACGATAACTTCCGCACCACCAACAAGCGTATTTTCGCCGCCGGTGACATCTGCTCGCCCTATCAGTTCACCCACGCCGCAGACTTCATGGCCCGCGCGGTCATCCGCAACTCGCTGTTTTTCGGCTGGGCAAAACACTCGTCCCTGGTGATCCCATGGGCGACCTATACCTCACCGGAACTCGCGCACGTAGGAATCAACCAAGCGGAAGCGAAAAAACGCGGCATTGAAATCGATACATTCACCCAGCCCATGTCCGGCGTGACCGGCGCCAAACTCGAAGGCGAGACCGATGGCTTCGTCCGTGTGCATGTGAAAAAAGGCAGCGATGAAATCGTCGGAGCCACCATCGTCGCCACCAATGCCGGAGACATGATCGGCTCCCTCTCCATCGCCATGACCCAGGGCATCGGCCTCGGCTCCATCGCCAACTGCATCCATCCCTATCCCACCCAGGGCGAAGCAGTCCGCAAAGTAGGCGATCTCTACAATAAAACCCGCCTCACGCCTCTTGTCGCATCCATCATGAAGAAACTCATCGCATGGCAAAGTTGAGCCTACCCTTGCCATGACTTTGTCGGCTGCCCATTTACAAACACCGCACTGGCAGTCAGAGGCAAATGCCAGCCGGGTATCGTGCAACGGGTGAAAGAGCACAAAACGGAAATCCGACGCTTCTTTCTCGAACTATGCAGCAGAACGAGTTTCCATCCGGAGATCCTTGGAGAAGCACTTTTCCTGGTCTATTCCGGTGCCACCACCGAAGCGGCAAATATCAAGAGCATGAAACCGATCAAGGCAGGTCGCCAAGCCGGACTCGCCTTGTTCGACTTGTTCGACTTCTACGCAGGGTCACACTACACGACAAAATTTAAGATCTCTTAACAAACGACGGCTTGGGGCGTAAGCTGTTGATTATGAAACAAAAAGCCGACAACACCCAAGCCGTCCCGGACAGTATGGAGGAGCTCCGCGGACATTTCAAACCCCATCTCGACCTACCCAAGGCCCGCATGACCTGTTTCCTGATGCTCGTTCTCGCGGTGATCGCCGAGCGGACCGTCTCGCTGGTCTGGCTCTCCAAACATCCCGACACCGACGCGGACACCTCTTCGGTCTATCGCCGTTTCCAACGTTTCTTCGCACGCTGCGCCCTGCGTCCCGAGGCGGTCGGGCGGCTCGTCCTGGCGATGATTCCGAAGTGTCCGAAGGGGCGGGTTCTGGCAATGGACCGCACCAACTGGCAGTTCGGAAGAACCCACATCAACATCCTCGTGGTGAGCGTGATTGTCGGGAAAGTCGGACTCCCGTTGGCTTGGCGGGTGCTGCCGAAGTCCACCGGGAAGGGCAATTCGCGCAAATTCCACCGCATCGCACTGATGGAGAACGTCCTCTCTATCCTGCCAGCCGGGGAGATCCAGGCACTGACAATGGATAGGGAGTTCGTCGGGAAGAACTGGCTCGCGTGGCTGCGCCTCGTCGATGTGCGCTATGTCGTAAGGCTGAAGAAGAACACGCTCGTCGACGGCCACCGGGCTTCCCATCTTTGCGAGCGGAACCGTTGGAAACGCCTGGCCGCGGGTCCGGTGGAAGTCTTCGGCCAGCAGGTCCGTTTCGCCGCGAAGCGGATCAGGAACGGTCGCGAGCCTTGGCTGGCGGTCATAAGCCACGGTTTCCACGGGGAGGAGGCGCTGGCGATCTATCGCGAACGCTGGGGCATCGAAACATTGTTCGGGCATCTCAAGAGGAAAGGCTATCAATTCGAAGACACGCATATGACCAAGGCCGGGCGGATCTCGAAACTCATGGCGGTGCTGACCGTGGCCTTCGCCCTGTGCTACCGTTGGGGCGTCAGGCTGGAGGAAGTCCGGAAAGCGACTGTGAAGAAACACGGTTATCCGCCCAAAAGCCTGTTCCGCCGCGGCTTCGAGAGCCTCCACGTGATGTTCGACAAGCCCAGCCGCTTCGCCCGGAAGATCGACGAATTCTTTGAGGTGGTTCTCAGGAAGCCGCTCTCAGAAAATTTTGTCGTGTAGTGTGACGCAGGGTAAAGAAAAACCGCAGTGCCTCACTCGCCCTATGATCCATGGTCAGTGCATCAATACCTAGCGGGCGAGTTCATACGCGTCGGAATCCCCTATGGAATATGGCATTTCGAGGTTCATGCTGGTTTCACCAAAAGTGGAACCCACACCCTTGCGGTTACTATGGATGTGCAAAGCGGCAGTGCCGATGCTCCGTCCGCCAGATCGAGAACTATCGTCAGAAAATCAGCGGACCGCTGCTCGACCGCATCGACATCCATGTCGAAGTCCCGCTTGTCGATTTCCGTGAACTCACCTCGGATGCTGTCACCGGCGAATCATCTGCCGTGATCCGCGAGCGAGTCGCCAATGCCCGCGAGATCCAAGTCGGCCGCTTCAAATCCACCGGCCTCACCACCAACGCCGCCATGGGCGCAAGGCAGGTGCGCGAATGCTGCCAACTCGACGCCGAGGGCAAAGGCTACCTCGAACACGCCATGGAGCAGATGAACTTTTCCGCCCGCGCCCACGACCGCATCCTCAAAGTCTCCCGCACGCTGGCCGACCTCGCCGGAAAGCAAAACATCACCGGCAACGAGGTGCTGGAGGCCATTCAGTTCCGCTCCTTGGACCGGCAGTTGTTCGAGTGATCTCATCCATGACTCAGACCTTTGCCAAATCGTCTTGCTGAAACGATGGATATTCTCCAATGGAAAATGAAATTTCGCTCCGCGCCGCATTGACCGGCGTCGGCAATCCATTTCGGTAAACAATCGCTTTGGTTTTGAGCTCTGTAGGGACTACAGCTGCTCGCGGGCGAGGCTTCGACTGTGGGCTAAGTGTCGAATGGTCATGGCGGATTGAACTCGCGGCGGGGCAGTTGTTAAGGGCGACGCCTTGCTCGCTATTGGTTTGGATTCGTGCCCCAGCCGTCGAATTCGCAATCAAACTTGTAGCCAAGATCACATATTTCTCCAGTCCATCCTGCAACGGCTTCGTCGGTCATCTTCATTGGTTTAGCCCAACCTGTGATTACAAAAAGGCTAGGGTCACCGGCAGCCACGTCGTGCTTGCCATCGTAGCCGCGATCAGCCAGCTCCGTAGCCAATCCCCCAGCCTTCTCCCTGGTATTGGTATAAAAGAAGTATTCCAGCTTCAGCTTCGACCCGTCTGTCACGCCGTATTCGCGCAGTTGCCCCATAGTCTGCGGAGCCATCGTTATCTGCTTGGTTCGATTGGCTTCGAAGTCGGGTTCCGAAACGAAAATAGAAGCATCTGCCGAAGAAAAATTCCCATTGGCGTTTCCTGATGGTTTGTTACAGCCGAAGAGTGATGAGAAGAAGCCCATGGTGATAATTGGTAGGATGCGGGGTATCATTTTAATCAGAGGGTGAGAGAGGCAGCCCTTTCACCATCTATAGTCACATCGGCTCGAACGTAACTTGAGGTAAAGGTCCGAACCTTGGTGATTAAGACGTAAACCGTCTTTCCTTCAAAGGCTCCGGTTGCTTCGGTTGTGTTCTTGAAGGCGGGGAGTTTGGCTTGGACCACGACCTCCTCATTGATGGTGATCTTTACGACTGCGGATCCGCCGCTGAACGGGTCCAGTTCACCGCCTATTCTGTATGGTGGCGCAACTGATCCAGCCGGTGCATAGAGTTCGGGCGGGGCTGTTGTCGTGCATGCGACTAGACCGAGGATGAGAACACTGAGAGTGAGTGGTATTGTTCGTTTCATGTTTCTATTTTGTGATTTCTGATTTGTAAGTCTAATTATTGAATGACGTTGCTTCAGTAGTAAGAGTCGGTTGCTCTGTGATGCCTTGTGCATGCTCTGGAGCGGCTTGGTTCACGTGCTGTCCTGACACGCCTGACCTACGTCTCCTGATAATCCATTCGGCAGCGAACACGTTGATGACCCAGGCGAGTGTCATTAAGATGTCTCGCGTTAATCCACTTGGTTCGCCAGCCGTCACCAAAAACGGAATCGAGACTAGGACCTGAGTTCCCGCTCCTTGGCCCAAGGCATACGCACGGATCATCGAGGATCGGTGTTGTCCAAACCGTCTCTTGAGAACCGCGTGTAGTCCCAGTAAAATGTAGAAAACCATCGCGAACCCGACAAGTAGACGAACGATGTAGAGCAGGTCGCCTTGGAGATCATCGGGAAAGGAGTAGAAGTGAGTCATCCATAATCCCGAGACCGCGGAAAGAATCCCTGCAACCACTAACAACCGACCAGCGCGTCCGTGCCATTTGGGATACATCTTCCTAAAACTGGGGAGAAACTGGAGAGCTCCGAGAATACAAAACGAGATTGCGCTAACTAGGTGAATAACTACCGGAAGTGGGTCTGCCTTTATTCTCGGATTGTCAGGCATTCCTTCGAGTTGAACTGAGCTTCCCAATTCGAGAAGCCGCAGGGTTCCTCCGACGCACGGAACCAGGCTCAGTAGGAGCAATCCGATCAGGATAAACCATTCAGTAGATTTCAGTTTGATCATGGCTGATTCGATTCGACCTCAGGAATCGTGTCGGTCTGGTAATTGGAGTCATCCGTTGAGCCGTTTCGCTCAAAGGTGATTGGGTTCGCTTGATGCGCCATGGCGGTAAACTACACCGTTCAGTTTACCTGTCAAAATAATTTGCACTACTCGGTGTAGTTTCTCTATACTTCCTTATGTCAGAGGAAGATTCGAAAGAAAAACTACAGGATCGGCAGGTTCGAAAGCGAGAATCCATCCTGCGTGCAGCCGTTAAAGCCTTCGAGGATGAGGGCTACGAACGCGCCTCGATGGACCGGATCGCGGACATCGCAGGAGCCTCGAAAAGAACAGTCTACAACTACTTCGATAGTAAAGAGAGTCTCCTGCGCGCGGTCATCGAGGACCTGATGGAGGGACAGAATCAGCTAAAGCAGATCCCATACGATCCTGAGCAAACGCTGGAATCCCAACTGGCAAAATTTGTGGATGCCGAGCTTTACATGGTCAACGACCCTTCGCGCCTTTCGCTGATTCGAATCCTAACCTCGGTTTTTGTCCGTAATCCGGGGCTCTGTGAGGAGTCTAGCAAGGAAAGCCAATCGCAACACACCAACCTAGCTGCTTGGCTGGAAGCTGCGGCCGCTGATGAGCGCGTGTCTGTCAATGACCCTGAGTTGGCAGCCCGGCTCTTCTACGGCATGATTCAGGGGATCTTTAATTTCCCTGCTTTGTTCTTTTCCCCGCTGCCGCAATCTGAACTTCAACCCATCATGGATGAAGCGATTGCGGTTTTCCTCAGCCGCTATCGCTGGGCGACCTAATCCAATCCATCCTCACTGTTCGAAGCTACCAGCGTGTGCCCTGCTAGATCATATTCCATCCATCCGACATCGTCGCCCTCGCCCATACAGACTGTCTCCGTTAGTCCGAGGGTCTCTCCGTAAAACTTTTTTGCTTTGTTGAAGTCAGTCGGTTTCGTCACCATCGGCTTGTTCTTTGTTGGGGGTTACATGATACTCTCGGATCACTTTTGCGATTCGGAGGCTAAAATTCTGATACCATTTTTCTCTTCCTAGCTTTTGCGCTTCGAGATGTTCAGAGTGCTCCTGCCACTTCTTGATACATTCTTCGTTTTTCCAGTAGGAAACGGTGATCCCTATTCCGTTTTCATCTCTAGCACTTTCGATTCCAAGATAGCCTTCCTGCTTAGAAGGGGACTTCCAAAAACCCGTCTTTCGAGTTCCGGTTTTCAGATCGCCTAGGTTTTTCAAGGGTTTTGGCGTGATCGGGGTGGCTCGATGGCTGGCTTTTTGTAAGCGAAGGAAACGCCGCCCCTTATGAATTGTCGCGGATGCTCCCGGGTCAGCCGTAGCATCGTGGGATGTCCACTTCATCCGTCCCCAAGCCATGGAGCGTCGCCGACGCGACCTTCGTTGAAATCGAGATCCGCCACCCCTCCGAGCGCCAGATGCGCGTCGAGTTCGGGTGCGGCGTCCGCCTCGTCATCACCGACACAAGCCAGGTCGCCCTCGCCGCCAGGCTCATTGAAACGCTCCGCGCCGGGAAGGGGGTGGTGCGATGATCGGCTTCCCCTCCGGCGTGCGCGTCCACCTCGCCATCGAACCCCACGACATGCGCAAGTCCTTCAACGGCCTTGCCGCCATCGCCTCGGTGCTGGTGGAACGGGGTCTGGAGAACGGCGCGCTTTTCGTCTTCACCAACAAACGCCGCAACCGCCTCAAAGTCCTCTACTACGACCGCACCGGCGTCTGCGTGCTGGCCAAGCGTTTGGAAAAGGGAACCTTCTCCTGGCCGCTTGCCTCCAAGGCCGGAGCCTCCGCCACCCCGCTTGTCGGGGGGCTGCCCGCCGCCGGACTCCTCGCCCACCTGCTCGTCGGCAAGTATATCGACCATCTCCCGATCTACCGGCAGGAGAAAATTTTCCTCCGGCACGGCGTGGGCATCCCTCGCGATCTCATCGTCCATTGGCTACACCAATCCATAGCCCTGCTCGAACCGGTCGCCTCGGCGATCAAAGCCGAAACCCTTGCCTCCAGCTACCTCCAGATTGATGAAACCCCCGTGCGATACCTCGTTCCGGGGAGTGGAAAAGCATCGCGTGGATACATGTGGGTCGCAAGCGCCCCGCAAGGAAGCCTCTTTTACCATTGGGGAGTCGGGCGGGGTTGCGAACAACTGGTCGAGGCCATCGGCAAAAAATTCACCGGAGACATCCAGTGCGACGGCTACGTGGTTTACAAAACCTACGCCAAAACCAACCCGCTCGTGAAGCTGCTCGCCTGCCTGGCGCACATCCGCAGGAACTTCGTGGAAGTCCTGGAGGCCGGCCCCGATCCGGACGCGGCGCAGATCCTCAGCCTCATCGGAGAACTCTACGGCATCGAAGCGGATCTCCGTGCGGCGGGCGCGACACCGACACATCGCCACTCGCAACGCGCCCAACGCAGTGCCGCCATCGTCGGGCACATTGGCGAAGTGATGGAAGTAACCCAAGCCAAGCACCGCCCGGCGAGCCTCATGGGGAAAGCCCTCTTCTACGGCCTCGGGCATTGGGCAAGTCTGGCAAGGTATCTTGAGGACGGGCGTTTTGAGATCGATAACAACCTCGCCGAGAACGCCGTGCGCCCGCTCAAGCTCGGGGCGAAGAACTGGCTCTTCTTCGGATCGGAACATGCCGGGCACAACGCCGCGGTGATCTACACGCTCGTGGAAAACTGCCGGAGGCATAGCATCCCGGTGGAAGAATACCTGTGCGAGTTGCTGACCCGTCTCCCCGGCCAGACCGATCCGGAAGTCATCTCCAGCCTCACCCCGGCCCGCATGGCCGCCGCCCGCCGCGAAAAATCCGCCGCCGCCTAGATCGCGTCAAGGTGGCAGCGTTTCCTCCGCTTACGGCTTTTTGGGACAAAGGTCGGTTTCAGGCGGTTCCTTCCGGCATATCCGCCTGATTCCCCATCACTTATCCAAGCTGTGGCGTCCTACGGCCAAGTGTCCGCAGTCTTACTATCTGTTCGCAGCGTGCCATATTATACACGAGGTTTCCGAAGATGATACCCGCCTTGTTCCTGACATATCCGACCGAACGGCGACACATGGCTCCCATCGACCCGGTCATGAAGCCAAAGACGTGCTCAACACGGGAGCGTTTCCTCGATTTTTTCCTGTTGGATCTCTTCTGGCGTTTCGTGAGCGGCTTGTTCCGGCTGCCTTTCTCACACACGTGCGCGGTGATGTTCTTGGAACGCAGGATCCTGGCGCATGGCTCCCCGGCGTAACCCGCGTCGACCCAGGTCGGCGGGTCTCCCTCTTCGGTCAGGCTGTCGAGCGCTTGGCTGTCGTGAACCGAGGCGTCGGTGACGACCGTCCGGGTGATCAGCTTGCTTTCAAGGTCAACGTTGAGGTGGTTCTTGTAGCCGTAAAATGTCTGGTTGTTCTTCTTTGTCCAGCGCGCGTCCAGATCCTTGTGCGCCAAGCGTTTGGGGTCTTCTTCCCAGCCTTCCGGGAGTTCCCCGCGCTTGATCGCCGCGTTCTCATCGCGCCGGTTGCGCTGCCGGGGAACCTCGACGAACGAGGCATCGACCATGTTCCCTTTCCGGGTGATAAAACCGCGCCGGGTCAGGTAGGAATCGAAAGCAGCGAAGAGCTTGTCGAACAGGCTCGCCCTGGTGAGTTTTTCCCGGAATTCGCGGATGGTGTTCTGGTCGGGAACGGTGTCCGCGTCGGTGATGGCCAGGAACCGGGCGAAGCTGCGGCGGTCGAGGATCTGGAACTGTGTCTGTTCGTCGTGCAGACCGTAGAGTGACTGTATGACAAGGATCTTGAACATGAACATCGGATGGAACGGGGGGCGCCCGCCAGCGCCCTTCGGCTCATCTTCGGGTATCATGTCGAGGACGGGTTGAAATATCTCCCAATTCATCACGGCGCCGAGATTTGCGAGGGGGTCGCCCATTTTGTCGATCTGGGAAAGTCGGTCGAAGCGGTCGAAAAGTCCGGCGTCCGCGCTTCTGACATATCTTTTTTTCGATTTCATCAGTTAAATCAAAAGCATTTTCAGTGCCGGAAACCTCTGCATATCAGGGGATTCCGAGTTTTTGGAAGTCCCCAGAAGCTAATTCTACCATTCGATCTGCCATCGAGGAATACGCTTCTTATTCGTTCCCCGTATGTTTGGAGGTAAAGATTACTGCGAAGTGTTCGTTGGGCTGATTCATTTCTCCTGCAAAACGGTTCGCATCACCAACGACAAAAAGCACCGATTTTTCTGTCTGAGTGCATGCGATTGTTATAGGGTGTACATCCGCTTATTTGGTTATTAACCAGCCATTGATATTCCCATGCGATTCCAGGCGTTGATGATAGAGCAAAGCATGATGAGCTGAGCAATTTCTTCCTCAGTAAAAAACTCACTTACTATTTTGTAAGTTGCATCTTGCAACCCAGCCTCAGCGATATTGGTGATGTCATCAGATGCGGCCAGTGCAGCCCTCTCTTTATCCGTAAATAGCCTGGACTCTTTCCAATTGGAAACAGCTGCAATACGTTCTTTACTCTCGCCCAACTTAGCAGCGGCTTCACTATGTATGCCAGTGCAGAATCGGCACCCGTTAATCAAAGAAGCTCTTAGTCGAACCAGTTCTTGAAGGTTTTTCTCTATCGTGGATTTCGCAATATAACCTTCAATCCCAAACATCGCCTTATACGCTTCGGGTTGAATTTCTTGAATGTTTACTCTTGTCATTTACTTCTCCTTTTACGTTTATCTGTTGATTTACAGTATTTTCATTTTACTACTAGTGTAGTGGCATCATATTGATGCGCCGAGCCTTCCCGAACAAGAAACCAGTTGTCGCTTCAAGATCGGAAACGGCAAGGCCAAGATGATGAATCCCAAGTATCGCCGTTACATTCCCTTCCTCCTGCGATGAGTAACCTGCTCGCCAGCAATTCCCCAGTTGTCGGGTTCCACCTCGTCGATCACTACCACCGTGGTGGTCGGGTTCTTGTTCAACACCTTCTCAAGTAATTCAGTAACGCCGGAAATAAGCTCTCCCTTCTGCTCAGCGGTTGCTCCTTCTTTTGTAATTCTAATATTTACGTACGGCATAAGTGTCCTCCTTTAGATACAGCATTGTTACACTTCCTTTTTTTGTTCTAACAGTTTGTTTGAGCGCCGCTCCTCCAACTTGCTCATTCGTGAAAACGATCGTGGATGACCACTTCGCTGTCTGGTAAGCGTTCGCCACGTGGCCAGGCAGGTTTCGCCTGTTTGCCGATAGCGAGCATGAAGCTAAGAGCGTGGTCCGTGGGAAGATTGATGAGCTTTGCGACGGCTTCGGCGTCGAACCCGATCATCGGGCAGGAATCGTAGCCCATGCCGCGAGCCGCAAGCATGAGCGTCATACCGGCGAAGCCACTGGATCGCATGGCCTCGTCACGAATGAGCGTTGGCTTGCCATCATAGAATGGAGTAAGCGCGGGCACTAGAATGTCCTGAACTTCTTTTGGCGCATGCGTCCAGTAGCGCTGTAGATTGTTCGAGTGAGCGGTGAGGTCAGCGCACATGATGACGAGTAGCGAGGCATCTGTGACCTGTGCCTGATCCCATGCAACCGCACGGATCTGACGCCGCAGTTCCGGATTTTGCACCAGCACAAAGCGATAGTTCTGCATATTGAACGAGGACGGGGTGAGTTTTGCCAAGCCGATCAGGCGGGCAATTTCCTCTTCGGTAAATTGGTGTGCCGGGTCGAAGTGCTTGACTGAGCGGCGCGTCTCGATGGCTTCCATTGGGGTCATGTTGTTATTGGTCATGGTTGTAGTAGTTAGTGGTAGTCTGGGATGAAAGGAGGGTCTGCGTGGTAAACGGAGATCATGAGTTGGGGACGGGGGAATCCTTTGGTAAAGCTGAGATAAGTTCGTTTATCAAATCCGCAGCGTGACGGTGACGGATCAGGGAAACGGACTGTCCGGCGTAAAGAGAGCTGAAATCTGCGTCGTTCTCGTCTTTCGCCATGCGGCGGATCGGAGCGGTAAGTTCCCCCTGTGCCGGAAACGGAAGCAGGGGGAGGTTTCGGGAGTCGTGGAGAAAGCGGTTAGGAAGGAAGCGAGCCAGTCGACCGGTGAAAGCTCTTGAAAGAATGGTTTCGCCGACCTGGTTCTCAATCAGCTTTTTCTTGTGGATCTCCGATGCATTCGATTCCGAACAGGCAAGGAAGGCTGTGCCAACCTGAACAGCATCGGCACCCAAGGCGAAGGCGGCACGGACACCTCTAGCATCGGAGATCCCTCCTGCGGCAATGACGAAAATGCTAACCCGGTCGCGGATGATGGGAACCAATGCGATGGTGCCGGTGAGGGAGTCCTCGGATCTTTTGAGAAAGGAAGGGCGATGGCCGCCAGCTTCGAAGCCGGCGGCAAGAACCATATCGACACCAGCCTCTTCGAGCGCGATGGCTTCCTCCAGAGTCGTCGCCGCGCCGATGGTGGTAATGGATCGTCGCCGGCATTCCTCAAGGATGTTTGAAGAGGGAATCCCGTAGACGAAGCTGAAGACGCCGGGATTGGCACGCAGCACGGCTTCAGCCTGCTCCTCGAAACTTTGTCGCACGGTTTCCGATATGTCCGGTGGCTCGACCGAAAGCTCACGGTAGATTCCGGCGTAGGCCGCGCGACTGGAATGGATTGTCTCGTCTTGCAGCGCGTCCATTTCCGGATCCCGGTCCGATACCCACAAGTTGATGGCGAAAGGCTTGTCAGTCTTGCGACGGATCGCTCCGCAGAGCTCCTCGATCTCATGCGGCGACAAAAGGTGGGCGCCGAAAGAGCCCAGGCATCCTGCGTTCGATACCGTGGAGGTAAGTTCCACGCTTGAGAGTCCTCCGCCGAAAGGCCCCTGAATAATTGGGTGCGCTATTCCGAGTTGCTGGGTCACTGAAGTGTTCATGAGATCGAGGAAAGTTTGGGAAACGGACGGGTCAGGCGATGCCGCCGAAGCTGCAGAAATCGTCGAGGTCGAGCAGATCCGCCCACGTTCCGACATCCCCACGCTTCTTGCTGTGGCTTTCGAGCACAGAGAGGAAGTATGTATGGAGTTCTGTGAGAGAGCCGGGAGCCCTTACGGTCTGGTAGCTAGACCACTCGCTGATCTCCCAAGGCGAGCGCTTCCGGGTGGCGTTAGCTTCGATCCATTCGAGGAGTTCGCCGTCGCCCTGACCGGTAGCGATTTGTTTCCGCAAGTCGGAGTAGTCGATTCCCGTGAATTCGAGGAACTCCCGATCAAGGGTGCAGTCGGTGTGATACTCTCCGATTTTTCCCACGAGGTCGGCACGGCATTTGTCGATCAATCTTGGCAAGACCATGTAGCCGCCGAGTCGGGTTCGAATGCTTCGTGGAGCTCGCTCGGTCAAATCGGGGGCGTGAATGGATAGTGTTTCGTTTTTCATAATGTTGATGGCCGTTGTTTGTTCGGCCACGGGCAAATTGCTTTAGAGGTTACCAAAGTAAACTAAATACCTTGCGGTTACCATCGAATCGGGTTACCAAACGGTAACCCGACATCAGGCGTATCCGGGTTTTCAGTTAAAAATAATAGTCATGGTTCCTAGACGAAAAAAGCGAGTGGAAGATCCACCAAATCGCTGCGCGCTGACGGAGTGTCTCGGCGTCATCGGTGGAGCGTGGACACCGAACATCATCTGGTACTTGAGCAAGAATCCGAGGCGGTTCACTGAGTTGAAGTCCGACATCCCGGGCATTTCAGCCAAGATGTTGACTCAACGGCTGAAGCGACTGGAGGGGGACGGAGTGGTGCTCAGGAAAGTCATGCCCACTTCGCCTCCAACCGTGGAATACCGACTTACCGAGCTAGGTCTTGAGTTGAAGCCAGCGATCGAGGCGATCGCCAATGTAGGCCACCGACTAAAGAAGATCCGTGGTATCGAGTAACCGGACCCAGTTCAGAATGGATCGGGAACACCTACTGAATGAAGTAAGTAGATAAGCACACTGGCACTCGCTCCAATCGTCGCCGACGCAGTTCGGATCCCAGTGAACGCAGCAGGAGGCATCGCCGATCAACAATCAAGCCACTGTCCTAGTGCTAGGCGCCTCTTAAAAAGATCGATGTTTTCACATTTTGGGCTGGACCTTTTCCGTGTATTTCTACAATGCGAGAGGTGCCTGCTAAAAAATACCGCATCAAGCTGGCTTCCGACGAGCGCTCCGCCTTGGAAGATATCCGTGACCGTGGCCTCCACAAGTCCGCCAAGTTCAAACGCGCCCTTGCCCTCCTTCTCTGTAACGAGGGGCCGGGCCGACCGGCCATGACCGATGCCGAGATCACCTCGGCCACCGGATCGGCCCCCGCCACCCTCGCCCGCCTCCGCAAGCGTTGCTGCGAGGTCGGTCCCCTCGAAGCCCTCGAACGCATACCCCGCGAAACCGGCCCCCGCCAGATCAAGGTAACCGGGGAGGTCGAGGCCCACATCACTTGTCTGGCTTGCAGCGATCCTCCCGAAGGACAGGCCCGCTGGACGCTCGGTCTCATCGCCGGAAAGCTCGTCGAGTTGGAAGTCATCGCGAGCATCTCGCGGACTTCGGTGCGACGGGTTTTAAAAAAAGCAAACTCAAGCCCTGGCGCAAGAAAGGCTGGTGCGTCCCGCCCAAGCAGGACGCGGCCTTCGTAGCCGCCATGGAGGATGTGCTGGAGGTTTACCAGCGCCAGCCCGACCCGGCCCGACCGCTTGTCTGCCTCGACGAGTTCGCCAAGCAGCTCCTCTCCGAATGCCGGGTTCCGCTGCCTGCCAGGCCGGGCAGCGTTGCCAAATACGATTCGGAGTACGTGAGGGAGGGCAGCGTGACGGGCTTCATGCTGGCCATGCCGCACCTCGGAAAAAGGGATGTCTTCATTTCCCAACCGGGGCGGAGGACGGCGGTGGATTTCGCGCTCTGTCTGGAGCATCTGGCCGGGCTTTTCCCTGCGGCGGAGAAGATCGTGGTGGTCATGGACAATCTCAACACGCACGGGGCGGCGTCGCTCTACAAGGCGTTCGCACCTGACAAGGCGAGGGGGCTTTGCGAGCGGTTCGAGTTCCACCACACGCCCGCCCACGGGAGCTGGCTGAACATGGCCGAGATCGAGATCGGACTGCTGACGAGGGCTTGCCTGGATCGCAGGATAGCGACTCCCGGGCGGATGGTAAGCGAGGTGATGGCGTATCTTGCCAGGACAAACGAGAATCCGGTTCCGATCAAATGGCAGTTCAGGAACGAGGATGCGCGCATCAAGCTGCACTCGATCTATCCGTCAGTTTAAGAGGCTTGCAGCACTAGGCGGGCGAGGGCGGAACCCTCATCGGTTCTTCAAGCCAGACTGTGGGGGAGGGAAAAAGCGGAACGGCTGTGGAGGCGGTCGCCGGGGATGGCTTCCTTTTTCTCCAGTGGAGCGACGGATCGACCGTGAATCCCCGCACGGACGTCGCAACGGCTGACCTCGCCGTCTTTGCCCTTTTCAGATCGGAGACGGTTGAAAGTTTCGGAGGCTGGCTGATTGACAATTCGTTGGATGATTCCACGCAGCCGATGGATGATCCTGGCGGAGGTGGTGTTCCAAACCTTTTGAAATATGCCTTCAACATCAGTCCGATAGTCGGCAACCCGGTGTATCTGGTTTCTGGAACCGGGGATTCGGGGATGCCTGTGGTAATAGCGGCGGAGAGCGGTTCTTCCGGTATATGTGTCGAATACGTGAGGAGAAGGAAAGCCATCGACCTAATGTATCAGGTGGAGTTTTCAGGAAACCTCACCGAGACGGGATGGATCGTTGAGAGCGACGAAATCGCAACTGTGATAGATGAGGAGTGGGAGCGGGTGGTTGTGGAGGATCCCGTTGGTGTTGGCGATAGCGAGCGTCGCTTCGGACGAGTGAGAGTAGAATTGCTTCAAGAGTGAGTGATCCTTTCTGTTTTGCATAGAGTTGCGTTGCCAGCGAAGGGCTAAACGGGAATCCTTAATGTGAAGACCGCACCTCCATTTGCTCCGTTGCTTGCTTCGGTGCGCCCCCCGTGCTTCTCCACGATGGCCTTACATATCGCCAGCCCCAGTCCCGAGTTGGAGCTGGCGGGTTCGCGGTTGCGGGAGGAATCGCCGCGATAGAAGCGCTCGAAAAGAAGTGGCAACCGGTCTTCCGGAACACCAAGGCCGTTGTCCGTCACGGAAGCGCAGGCATGCCCGTTTTCAATCCACGTTCTTACTGCGATTTTCACACCGATGGGGCTGTGCTGGAGTGCGTTGGCGAGGAGGTTCGTAAAAACGCGCAAAAGGTTGTCCCTGTTTCCCGACAGGGGAACGGACTCAAGCTTCAGATCCAGGGTGGCATCGCGCTTTGCCACGAGGCCGCGTAGGTCGGATGCCACTGTCCGTGCGATGCCTGCGAGATCGAGTTGTTCAACTTCCATCGGCGCATCGTTGTCGATGCGGGCGAGCAGCATCAGTTCCTCAACCAGGGTTCTCATCCGCTTCGCGGCGCGCTCCGCCACGAGCAACGATTCCTTCGACTCGCTGGCGGGAAGATCCCTTGAAAGCAGCCTTTGGATCTGCCCGAGGATCACAGTGAGTGGTGTTCTGAGCTCGTGGGAGGCGTCTGCCGCGAAATGCTCGCGGCGCTCGTTGTCGAGCTGGATGCGGGCGAAGGCTCCGTTCAACGTTTCCGCGAGGACACGGAGTTCGTTTCCGGAGGCTGAGACATCGATACGTCGCGATAAATCCCCGGCGGCGATCTCGCGGGCGGAGTCTCCGATTTTCACAACAGGATGCAGTCCCCAGCGGACGATGATCCAGCCGAAGAAAACCCCCGCCGTGTATAGGCAGAAACCTATCCCTGCCAGATACCATGCATGCCGGGTCAGGCCTTCGTTGAGCACGGTGAGGGGGGCTCCCACTTCCAGAACGCTCCGTGCCGGGCCGCGAACCCTCATTTTCCGATGCCCGTTGGAAAGCGTGAATTCGTCTGGGATGTGCCCTTCGTTGTAACTCGCATGGGCAGGAGGCTCCCGGCCTTCCGTGAATGCGATGGTGCCGTCTTCGCGCCAGACGACGACCCAATATTCACCCTCCAGCCAGGACTCCACTTTTCGCCGTGGTGGCGCGTCGCCCTCCTTCCATCCGGGGTGTTCCCGATGAGGCGCTCTGGGCGGGCGTTTTCCACGGTGTTCACCATCCGGAGGCGGGCGGTTGCCTCTGCGGGGAGGGCCCAGTTTTCGGCTGACCTCCGGAAGCATGGGACGTAACAGATGGGCCAACTGTCCGTCGAGGGCGTCCAATCGGTTCTCCCGTTCATATTTCTGAAAAGCCACCATCATCCCCGAGATTGCCAGTGCCAGGGCGAGCGCGTACCAAACCTGGATACGCCATGCGATCGACTTCCAGAACGGGGGACGCGAATTCGGATTTTTCATTCCACGACGTATCCTGCACCCCTCCGGGTTTTGATGAAAGCCTTGCCCAGTTTTTTGCGGAGCTTGTAGATATAGACGTCGAGCATGTTGGAAACCGACTCGTCATCCTCGTCGAATAGGTTTTCGTAGATGAAATCCCGGTTCACCACCTCGCCGCGGCGTCTCATCAGAATTTCAGCCAGGGCGAATTCGCGCGCCGTGACCTCGACCGGGCTGCCGTCCAGCGTGACCTGCATGGTGGTGGTATCCAGGCGGACGCCCCCCGCAGTCAGCACCCTGTCCAAGCGGATGCCGCCCCGCCGGACTACGGCTCGCACACGCGCGAGGAACTCCGCGTTGTCGAATGGTTTCGTGAGATAGTCGTCGGCGCCCTCGTCAAGTCCGCGCACCCTGTCCGCCGTGCTATCTCTGGCGGTTAGCATCAGAACCGGGATTCGGCTTGTTCGCCTCAATTTTCGCAACAGCTCGAATCCGTCCAGACCCGGTAGCATCGCGTCCAGAATGAGCCCGTTGTAATCCCAGTTCTGCGCTTTATAGAGTCCTTCCTCACCATCGGAACATTGATCCACAGTATAGCCCTCGTCGCGCAACATGGAGACGAGTAGCATGCGCAGGTCGGTTTCGTCTTCAATGACGAGAAGTTTCACGAGTGCAGGAGACATCGGATGTGACTGGCGACGCGAGTTTTTATCGAGGGCGAACCGGAAGATTTCAGTTCAGCCCCGGCTCCTTCGGAAAAGCAATCCGCCGAGACCGAGGGCAGCCAGCACGGCACCCGAAGGCTCCGGGACAACGGTCGCGACCATGGCGAAGTTTCCCGGGGAAATTTTACGGTCGTAATCGATCAGGAAATCGTAGTCGCCTGTGGTGTAGATGGAATCGTCCGCGACGTTTGAAAATGCTTTCCCGTTCCAAGTGTCGTATTCGATAAGGGTGTATCCGCTGCCCATCATCAGCTCGATTCCGTCGTCCACCAGAAGCTCGAAGTTCGCGGTTCCCGCGCCGATGGAAAAGCCTGTGGTCGTGACGAGGCCGGATGAAACCGTCCCGGTTCCGTCATCGCCGATGCTGAAGCGTTGCGTCGCCTTGGCAGAGGAGGAATCCGCATAAACAATGCCGCTGCCACCGAATTCCGCGGTGCCACCTCTGGCGATGTGGAGGGTTCTCTCCGCGCCTGCCGAAGCAGTTCCCTTGGACACCGTTCCGTTTCCGGAAACCGAAAGGCGGCTCCCGCTATCCAGCACCTCGACGGAAGCAGCGCCGCTCCCGAATCCGACCCGGAGTTCCCCCGTGACATTCACCTTGCCGCCGCTGGTGACGGAAAGCGACCCGTCTCCCGTGGAACCGGTTCCGAGACTCATCCCCACCGCGTTGACCGTTCCCCCGTCCTCAACTCGAAGGATCCCCTTGCCGGCGCCACCGATGTTCACCAGCCCTGTCGTGTTGACCGAGCCACTGTCCCGGATCGTGGCAAGCCCGTCGGAAAGCGTATTTTCGGCGATCAGCAGCCGGTTCGCATTCACGGACGACGAATCCTCGGCGAGAAACACGGACTCGCCGAACCAGCCGACCACAATGTCACCGCTCGCCGTCAGATTGGCGGAATCACTGAGTGAAACGTCCGACTCGGAGCCTTCGATAAAGGAGAAAGTCATTCTTTCCGCGCTGACACTCGCATTTCCACTCAGACTGGCGGTTGCCGAAGTTGGATCGCTCCCGTTCATAGTCACGTTCCGCGCCACATCGAAGGTTTCCTCCAACGTTATCATCGCGTCACCTGAGGCGTTGAAAACCGCATCGCTGCTATCCCCTACAAAAAGGTTAAGCGCGGAGATCTCGCTGTCCCCGGAAATATTCGCCTCAGCGTAGCCACCCCGGCCCATGAAGATGATTTCGGAATCGGCGTCCCCGATCTTGGTCGTCAAGGATCCGCCACTCATGTTCAGGTAGCCCGCTCCGCCCGATCCCGTGCCGAGTTCCATCCCCCTGTTTACAACCGAGCCGTTGCCAGTGATGTTCAGTGTCCCGCTCCCGTTTCCCCCGATTTGCATCTTTTCGCTGCTGTCGCTGTTAAGGGTTCCCCCGTTGACGTTGACAATGCCAACGGAGCCGGAATCCTGCCCTACTGAAAATGAACCATTGAAGACACCGGTATTAAAAGCGTTCAGCACGGTTCCGCTTTCGATGTTGACCGTCCCGCTTCCTTCCCTGGCCACCACGAACAACCGCCCGCCGTTGAAAGTTGAGACGTTTCCGGAGCCGTCGCTGCCCGTGACCGTCAGGGTGCCGACTGTTCCCGGGCCGTCGGCGACGGTGAAGTTCGAGGCCGTTCCGAGATTCAATTTTCCGCCGGCCTCAATATTGAAATCTCCGTTTCCAAGCAGTCCTATGGTCAGATTCGAGGAGATGTCATAGGTGGAGCCGCTCCCGGTCAGCAGGACGGTTCCAAAACTCGTCTCCCTGTCATTCTGCCCGAGGACAACCAAATTTGTGTGCGTTAATGAGGAACCCCCATCGATTGTAAGACTTCCCGGATTGTTGCGACCGATATACGTCTGTTGGCCCTCACCTGTTTTGGTATTTCCAGTATAAACGATGGCTGCCTCGGCTGCGGTGGACAGCGCGAGGAACCCGCTGATTCCCAGAAAACCGGCGACGCGATACGCTTCTTTTTTTCGTTTCGTCCCTGAGGAAATTGTGATCCGGCTCTCTTGTTTCGGTGCGTTCATTGCTGCGGCTTGGAATAGCGCAGCTAACCTGAATGGGATATGAATCGAGCCGTTTCAAAGGTAATTCGCGGAAAAAACCAAGTTTCAAAGGTCTTCTGCGGTAGCGATCCCGGAGGCGTTCGGTGCCTTTGAGTTCCTGGGGGAACGGATCACAAGCGCTAGCGAATGGAAATTTCATCCCGTGATTCATATTACATTCAGGTTGTCCTGATAATATGGACTTCCTGATGAAACTTTTTTCCCTTCTCACCCTTCTATCCCTTCCCGTCCTCCACGCTCAGACCTTCCTCACCTGGGACGGCGGGGGCGATGGGTTTTCGTTCGAAGATGATGCCAACTGGCTCGATTTCGACACCTTCGGCGCACCTCCCGCTGGCACCATGGCCAATGGGAACGTGATCGGTTACGACGAAATCCTGATCTTCGCACCGTTTGCTACCATTGATATCAACCAGAGCCACAATGTGAACCTCGGTGATGGAAACCTGCTGACCGTGGAGGATGCCGTGGTAATCGCTGGCAATAATGCCAGCTTTCATCCGATCGCGACAGGCGCCGGTGGCTCGGCCACCGTTTCCTTGAAAGGGACTTCCAATTTCCAATACGGCTGGTCCTGGGACATGACTTGGACACTCGCCGATAGCACGGTGCTCAACGCCAAAAATTCCAACTCCGACGCCGACACGGGCGTGCTTGGAAAAAACAGTAGCCTCGACTTCGGCAGTCTGGATTCCCGGTTCCGCACCAGCGCGATCAATTACGTCACCACCGACCCCAGCGCCCTGGTCGCCAAAATGACCGTCCTGGGTGCACCGGCTGTCGTCGGGGAAAATCTAACCATCACACCGGACGGCTCGGGCGGAACTTGGTTCACCCCGGTCCCGGAGCCATCCTCCGCACTCCTTCTCGCCCTCGGCGCGATCCCGCTCTTCAGGCGCAATCGCAAGTAACTCCATATTCTAGTCCGCGCCGGTTCATCTCCCGTTCAGTTGCCAGCTGATACCCTGGGCTTCATCACAAAACACCAACACGCCTATCCGCCCATGAAAATGCACTTCCGCACCCTCGCCATTGGCCTCCTGCTACTCCTTCCAGCCACCGCCCAATCGACCATTATTTACAGCGGCACATTTGACCGCGATCTCGTCGCTTCCGTATCCACCCCCGGCAATGGAAATCAATTCGACACTTTCAACCTGGATGTTGATGGCAACAGCGTCACTGACCTCATCTTCCGCGCTTCCGCGAGAGTAAGCGACATGCCAGGTGACGAAATCCTTCCTGGGATGACTCAGCGTGAAGCAAGCGCATTTCTCTTGGTTGATAACGGCTCACGAGTCGTCACCGACTCCGGGCTGCCCGCCATGCTCGCGCTCGGAGTTTCCATCGATTCCTCACTAACTTACACCGGAACCGAATCAGCGTTCGTGAGAACGCTTGGCATTGAGCAAAACACGGAAGGATTCGTTTTTCGCAACGGCAACTGGACTGATGCCAGCACCGGCTACCTCGGCTTCTCTCTCGAGATCGACTCCGCCACCCACTACGGCTGGATGCAAATCGAGTTCACTGACGTTACCGCCCCCAGCGGCATCGGCACCGCCATCGCCGACTACACCCTGATCGACTACGCCTATGAGTCCACTGTAGGCCAAGCCATTCAGACCGGCGCAATCCCCGAGTCCTCCACATCTCTCTTAGTCCTCACAGGTTTAATCCTCACCGCCTGCCGTCGGCGTCGTGGGGTTTAATTCAGGCGCTCACCAGTTCACAAAACGCAAGAATGAACGCATCATCACACGTATCTCGGTTTCTATTTGGAAAAATCCGTCCTCTCCCGGCTCCATCCATAGGTTTGGCCGCAAGCTTTTGCGCACCTCTGCACGGAGGAATCGTTTGCAGTGGCAATAGACACAACCACAGTATATCTGGCGGTAGCTCTGGGGAAAAACATTGGGCTTCTTGCTTCAAGCTCCTCCGACTGGCGCTGGTATGGAGAAGGTGAGGGATCCCGCTGTTAACCCTAGGCGCGGGTTTTTCGTCAGCAGGATGCGGGGAACTGGTCGGAACCGCTGCAGACACTGAGGACTTCTCTGAAAGCTATGGAAAAGTGAATACCCATCTCGTTTCTCCTACCGATCGCTAGGTTTAGGTGCAATGCAGACAGTCCCAAGGGTTCTTTCCTTGCCTATCAAAGTGTCGTTGATAGGCGGGGTTTACATGAACTAATTTCGAAGCGGGGTAAGGAAATCATCGCGCAACTTAAATGCGGCCGAGGAACCGGCTTCCACAAGCATGTCGAGCAACTCAAGCGTTGCTGTTCGTTTGCTAGGTTCACTGCGAATTTCAGAGGCTCCCGTATATACTAAGTTTGTTAGTATGGTTTCTACTGAAGCAATTGCAGCTTGAGATACGGAGGTGTGGTCAGGAAGGCCTGCGAGCTTTTCAGACAGAACGGGCAAGGATCCGGGTATCAACTCACTTTGGAAACGCGCGGCGAGAATCGAGAAGGACGTAATCATTTTGTGACCAGCAGGGAGATTGCGGAAAAACTGTAATAGCCGATTGCCTTCCCCAGCTAGCGAATCCCATTCGGTGGTTGTTGGCTTCCATGAGATGCCTAGGAAAAGAGCATCGACCAATTTACTGAACTTGGACGTATCGGCCTCGTTTTCCGCAGATACGAGAACTGCATCAGCAAAAATCTGCCAGAGGAGCCAATACTGACCACCACTTGGACTCACGTCTTCGCAATAAGTGAGTTGCTTCACGAACTCGGCGCAATTCTCCTGATGATCAGGCACATTGGAGACAAGCACATCGGCAATCGCACGGCTTGTCTCAATTGGACACGAGAGACTGAATCGTGCAAGAGCCTCCGTCAGGTAGTGGCGCTCTTGGAAACGAAGCTCGACTTTGTTGTCATCCTCGTCTCGTGGATAGCCTCGATAAGTCCTCTGGTCGCTTTGCCACGCATTCAGCAAAACTTTTGCAAGGTGGATATGGATTCGATGTGCCAAAGGGTCATTGTGGGCCAGGCCGAATATTCCCAGAATCGGAAGTAGAACGAGTAAACCGGGGAATCGAAGGAAGTCGGCGGAGTAAATCATACTCTCGTCGAACGAGGAGTGCTCCCATTCAGAGCGTAGGCGATTCCGTAACGTCTGGTCATAGTCTTCTTCACGGTGTCGTTCACTCCATGGTAAGAGCTTCTGTTCCGCTTCGAATTCAGCTGTCTTATGAGCCCACCGAAGTAGTGTATGAACACCTGCCAATACCCATGTTTGTTCCAATTCAAGGAATGCTACGCCAATTCCGTTTGCAGCGGACTGTGCAATATGCCGCTCGGAATGTAATAGAGTCGCGCTGAGGCAAGACATGGCTCGCGTTTTGATTTCAGGGTCTTCTGTCCGCGCAAGAATGAGGGAGGCCACTTGAGCCGCAGCATTTACTCCTTCGCCAGCGCCCATCATTCCGGCCGCGAAGACACCGAGATCGGGTAGGGACTCTAATTCGCGACACACCATTTCCACACACCAAGAGTGCTCATCATTGTTCAATTCTCTCCAATGATCGCGCAGACAGACCGCCGCAATTTGCGGAACTCCGGAGTTCAGTAAAAGCTGCGGAACGTCAGTCCCACTGTTTGGTGGAAGCGAGCTTGCGGTATCTAGTTTCTCGCGCCAGTCTCCCGGTTGAAACTTTTCCGGGTCACGCCTCTCGAAAACATTAACTCCCCAGAGGTAAAGCCAGGTGCGCGGTTCAACGTCCTGATGGTTCGGGAGATCACGCTGTTTGAATTCCTCCAAGTCGGATGATGCCGGCCCAGCGTGGTAGATGTCTTTTCCCTTCTCAGTCTCATCACCTTTTTCGAAGTTCCGAACGTCAATCCGGTGAAGACGCAACCGCCATATGCGATCATGATCATTCTGATCGGCATCTGACGGTAGTTCCGCGACGTATCGATCTATCAGCGACCATACTTGAGGGCGCGCTGTAGTCATCTGCAGCATGACAGCAAGTGTTTCGATATTTTGTCGTCTATGCGGCTGCTTCGCAGATTCTGTCCTTTCCCCTTCGAGAAAAACCTTCTCACCGTCCGTTTCCGGGAACATTGCTGCAATCGAAGATCGAGAATTCGCTTGGTCGGCGGTCGAACGAACTAAGTCGGCATCGAAGAACGTGGGGCTTGTCAACAGTGGTACCTGCAGTTTCGGCAAGTAAGTAAGGATATGCCAGCGCTACGCTGACAAGCACAGCCGTGATAGCGACATTGTTCGACTCCCGCAGTAATCGGGAAAAGACTTCACAAAGGTCGGGGTCGCCACGTTCGCCTTTTAGCAACAGCCATGCTTCCAGAGCCATCAGGGCGCTTTGCAAAACGTCCGGTCCAACGCTACTCCCTCGATACAACTGCCAAAGTCGGTAACTCGCCCATTGGCTGACTAAGCTGCCATCTTCGAGGGTAATATCGACTTCGACGGGAGATTCGAAGAAGTCGTCCGTGTTCAATGAGTAAGCCGAACAGCACTTGTTCGTCAATTCGAGGATGAGATTTACGCCTCGCTCCGAATGATATGTCAGTAAATTGAGAAACGGTCCCTGCCATGCACTTGCAGGAAAATCTTCCAAGTCGGGAATATGTCCGAGACCGAAAATAGCTTTGTTTTTACGGCTACCAGTCCTTCTTCTGTTGTTACCGGGAGATTGATTTTTTTCGGAAAGTCGCAATCTCGACTCGACTACAACCATAGTAAGTTTGGGAGTTTTCCTGCAAACCACTGCACCTGTGAAATGGCTCCAGATGAGTTTTAGGATACTGTGATTCCGTAAATGGCGATGCCCCTCGGAGAGTTCGCTATTCACCAAAGAATACAATTTTTGCTCGGTCGCCTCTGGAATGGTAAGCATTACACTGAAAATTCGTTCTCGGAATGTTTGCTGATAACGATAGTTGATATGTTCAATACACGAGAGGAGTAATTCGCAGAGAGCGGCTACTGCCTCTGCTCCTTTCGGATTCGAGTCTGTCGTGATGCCCTTGGACCATTCTTCGAGAAATCCAAGTAGCCACAAAATATCTGATGTCAATAGAGACGGCGTTGCTTGAAGGACTATGAATGGCATTACATCCCATGCGGCACCGTCCGGCAAAAGTAAGAGGGTGGCTGAACTGCCGGTCGTTGTAATTCCCGCTGGGAGCTTGCGGCATGAAACACGTAGGAGATGAACGGATCGCCTTAGTAGTGCACCGTTGTCGCTCAGAAGTGCTGGAGCTAGTTGCGGAAGCAAGTCAGCAGCACTTTCGCACTGGAAGACAGCGACTAACGCTTCGTCGCGCCAAAATCCGTCTAGGGTTGCATCGTTCATCATCGAAAGAACAAGGTCTTCGCCTTCAGCGTCCCCTGCATCCAAAAGTTCGAGCAGTAGAAGTCGAAATGATCGGCGCATCGCGGGGTGATTGCCTACTTCCGCTACAAAATCTCCGTTCACTCCGCCAAATCGATCCTTCAGTCTGCGGATGTATCGAAATAGCGCCCAGTCTTCATATACGTCATGGCTTGGGGTGAACTGATTGCAATCCACGGGATTTGGTGCGAGCAGAGAATCCCGAACGAGCGCATGGATCGCTCCAGCGGAAATGCCGTCAACTGCAACATGCGGCACCAACGCACGTGCTCGCCGAAGCGCTACTTCAATCATTGCGCGTTCACGGTCTAATGGCATCCCGTTTGCAGGCTCATCGTTACGGCAGACAACCTCCTGCCAGGCCTTCTCACGAAATGCCCGGCGGCTCATCGCAGGGCAAGTGGATTCTGGCCACGTCATGCGAGCTGCCAAATTGAAATGGAATGGATTTCGGAGGACTTTTCGTAACGAAGGCTCCAAGAGGGGAACACGCAAGTTGGGCAATATTGCAGTAACGCTTTCGAACTCATCGTCAGTTAGCTCCGGCACGGTCAAGACGGAGGTCTTCAGCTTCGCACCGTCAAGAAATGCACTGCGAAAAAGTTCTGCCGAATATTCTCGGCACGTAATGAGTAGTTTCCACCCTCCTTCTCGCACGAGCAACCGAATAAGATCCATAAAGGCCTCACGCTCCGGCTGAGGTTTTTTGAATAAACGTTCTGCACTTTCTATCCATAATAATTTGCGTGGATGAAGTGCAAATAGGCGCACAAGCGGGCGTAAATTGAGACTTAAACTCAGAGCACTTGTTGCGAGATGCGGCGTGGCGAGCGTGTCCGCTCGAAAAGATAGAGCGAGTGCATCGTGTGCGAGAATATCGTGAATTTTAGCAGCGATAACCGATTTTCCGCTTCCAGCCGGGCCAGTTAGTAGCAAGGCATCCATCTGGTCAAACGTGGCCAATCCCTCTGCGACAATCTGGGATCGAGGGAGGGCGGTCTCGTGATTGTTAGCCAAGGTCTCATCGATTCCATCCCGAACAATCATTGAAACGGAGCGCAGTGTTTCATACGTCTCTCTGTGAGCAGTTGTCGGCATGCTATGGCGTTCACGTAATTCTGCTGGCAGTGAATTCCAATCAAAACTCTGAGCTCGGCCTGCGCCCTTCGTCACCAGAGCGAGCAAGGTGTACCATATTTCAGTTGGTCGAACAAAAGGCTCGGTTGCCGTCCCGGCGAGTAGGCTTTTTACTAGAGCCTCCGCGCTACCAGACGGAGAGTGCAAATCGAGGATAGCGAAATCCCACACCCGCAGAAAGCGCCAGATCGCCTCGTCGGAGGTATCAGCTCCTGCGTGCTCTCGAAGAATCTGGCAAACAACCTGGTGGGCATTTTGCGCTTCCTTTGAAAAGCATTTCAAAGCGCGAGTTCCGAATTCTTCGGTATCTAACGACGCACGTGCGGCATCGAGAAGGGCACGCATTCCTCGTGAAAACCTGGTGGAAGTCTCTCCGGTCGTGATCTTCCGTAAATGGGGATTTGTGATGAAAGTCATCCCATGCGGCTTGAAACGTTTTCCGACATTCCTCATCGCTAGACCTTAGTAGGAAAGTTCGCTTTGCCTGAATCGCTACGCGATATTCGGTGCCGTCTTCCGATTCGCCAACGAGCAGCAAATCGTCGGTTGCCCACCCGAGGTGTCGAGTCTGCAAATGCACTTTGGTAAGAGCTTTGTCGGAGAATAGCGGAACCATACCGCCAGTGAGCAAGACGGACAAACAGGCTGTGCCAAAAAGAAGTTCGTAGGCAGGTCCGGCGTGTCCTGTTGAGAGTGAACTTGGAATTTCTGCCATCGTCGGATGCTACCCAAATTGTGAAAGGCAGCACGTTCTTTTTTGTAGCAACACCCGTCCACGAAAAAACGAGTTCTCTCTGGTCTATCTTCACTAATTGACGAAGCGCGGCCATAACGTCTTCGAGATGGGATTTGGCAGCGCGGGCGATCCGGGCAGCATACCGAATCACTCTGGAAGTATCGGACGAAAATGAAAAAGTTTCACCTTCCCGCCCCCAAGACCCGCCATTCATCTTGGATTCAGGTTCGGTCTGGCAAGGTGGCGGGCAAGCCATGAAAACCACATTGACCCTCTCCGTTTTCCTTCTCACCCCTCTGCTCGCCGAGCCGTTGCAAGACTCGTGGTTCACTTCTTCTTCGGCACTCTATTCCCGAGTCTTCGAAACCACTACCGACGAGACGAACGGCAACTCGGTGACGACCTGGTCGGGGCAGGATCTGCCGGCTTACTCGGATATTCAGGCGGTGAGTTATTCGGCGGACTGGGTGTATGTGGAATACAGCGGGCTTTCCAGTCATGTGATGGGGCCGTGGCTCAAGCCGAACGGAGACCAGTTCCAGTTCTGGCCGGCGAATCAGAAGAACATCCACCGCTTTCCGCGCAATCCCGAGGTCGGTTTCGGTCCGCTTTCCCAGACCGGTGGCGGCTACTCCGGCCTTTGGGCGAACGGGGTCGCGCTGTTTGGTGCTTTGGACGGCCAGGCTTGGGACGGATCGGAAATCCAGGGTCAGTCTCCGCACACGCAACCCACCTACTTCTGGCATCGGAACGCACCCGTAGCGGAGGCGTTCAATTTCGATGCGGCCAACGCCCACCAACCGCCCACATCCATCTATCACACCCACCAGAACCCCATCGCCCTTCGTCACCAGTTGAACGATCACGTGGATTATGATTCCGCGACGAACACCTATACGGAAGCAACCGGCACTCCATCGCACTCACCTATCCTTGGCTGGGCTCACGACGGTTATCCCATCTACGGCCCCTATGGCTACGATGATCCCGCTCCCTCCAGCACGGATACTGCCGTGCGGCGCATGATTTCCGGCTTCATCGAGCGCGATGGTCAGAACGGCAGCAGCAATGTGAACTCGAACCGCGACACGGTTCCGGCCTGGTATGCCCGCTACCGTGAAACCCATTTCTCGGAGACCTATGCGACCGCCGTTTCCGATTCCCGTCCCGCCGTGAACACGGCTTATCCGCTCGGCACCTTCGCGCAGGATCACGATTACCTGGGGGACTTAAGCAACCCTGTGGACGGGCAGCCTTATGTCTTCGGCGAGGATTTCGATCTGGACGAAACAAATTCCCGCTTCTGCCGCACGCCGGAATACCCGGAAGGCACCATCGCCTATTTCACGGCAATCAACGATGCCGGAGAATCGGTTTACCCCTACGTGCTGGCCTTCGAATTCGCAGGAAACGATACGGGTGGGACGGTCAATACGATCAGCGAAACCGTGACATCGCATTTCAAAGGCGGGCCGGATACCGATCTCATACTCATTATTCCTTCCGTCGATGGCGGAACAAACGATGTGACCCTGGTCTGGTCTTCCGTGGAGGGTGGAACCTATGTCGTCGAAAGCTCACCTGACGATGCCAGCTACTCCGAGGAGGTTTCCGGCGTTGCATCGGCAGGGCTTTCCACCTCCGCGATGTTTAACGATACCGATGGCGTGGGCTTCGTGAAGGTGACCCGCTCTGCCATCGCCGCATTCGATCCTGCGACGACGACCACTTTCACCAGCAGCCAGACCGATACCGAAGCTTACGGAACGCCCGCCGCCGATTACGATCTGGGCAACCTCGACATCACCCTGTCATCGGCAGGCGCGACCCAACTCGTCGATCTGAACGAACTGTACGGTCGCACCGATCTCACCTATACGCTCGATTCGGTCACGCCTTCGGGAGTCCTCGATAACGAGTTCGTAAACGGCAGTTCGACCGTATTCGACGCGGTGGCTGTCGGGTCGGCCGGTGACTCGGCTACGGTCACCATTTCCGCAGCGGACAGCAGCGGGGCATTTGGAACCGTCACCTTCACCGTGAGGATCGCGGAAGGAAGTGTGACTTTGGATAGCCTCGGACAACTGCTGGCCTCCTGGTATGTGGACGATTCCGCCCGCTACGCCCGAATCTACGAGACCTACGAGGATGAGGAGGTGCAGACAGCGGTCACTGTCTGGAACAATGGCACCTATGCGCAAACGGTTCCCGCCTACGGTGGCATCCAGGAAATCCGTTATGACGACTCGAACGTTTACGTGCGGACAACGGGGCTTTCCGTCGGCCATGTGATGGGGCCGTGGTATAACAACACCGGGCCGGGCGGCAGCGAGGAGGTTTTCCAAAACTGGCCTGAGGCGATCCAGACGATCTATCGATACACAATAAACCCAGTAATTCCAGCCACCAAGACCGACATCCCCGGCGCGACCATCGGCCTGATGGTGGACGGCACGGTCATCTTCTCATCAAGCGACACGTTTTCCTACGACAACAACGAGAACGGCACCGGCACCGGCTCACAGACCGGGCCGGAGCTGGCGGGGGCGGACGCGGCGACGGGATTTGGAACCACGACGCCTACGTCACCGAGAGCAACACCTTCGACAAATCCAATGCCCACGCTGCTGGCAACCAGCTCCATTACCACGCCTCTCCCATGAAACTCCGCCACCTCCTCGGGGACTCGGTGGATGCCACCGCACTCGCGAGCGGCGAGGTGGTTTACTCGGAAAATTTCAGTGGAAAGCATTCGCCCATCATTGGCTGGCTGGACGACGGTCTGCCACTCTACGGGCCTACGGTTATAGCTCGCCGATGGATCCCGAAAGCGGAGTCCGGCGCATGATCAGCGGATTCACACTGCGCGATGGCACCGACGGCACCTATGATATTTCAACAAACGGTCGTCGCGCCCTTCCTGCGTGGGCCGCACGCCGGTTTTCGCTTGGGACGATGTCCGCCCAGGATCAGCATGATCTAGGTGTGGACGATTGGGGGCCGGATGTTTCCGCGAGCGCACCGCTTCCCTACTACATGGAGGACTACGCTTACAAAGGTGATCTCGGTGGATTCTCGGTTTACGAAAGTGGCGAACTCGACGAGACGGTTCACTACGATCTCAACGAGCAGAACGTCCGCTTCTGCGTGACACCGGAGTTTCCGGAGGGAACCTGGGCGTACTTCACCAACATCAATGCGTCCGGTGATCCCGTGTTTCCATACAATGTTTCCGCGCAGTATTACGGCGACCCTAGTACCAGCGAAACGGTTGACGCGTTTCCGGAAAATCTCACCACATCATTCCTGGGAGGGCCGGACATTGCGGAAACCAACCGCTCGGTAGTGGCAAGCGGCGATGACATCATCCTGACCTGGAACGTCGCGGAAGGCGGCACGTATGAAGTCCAGACTTCCACCGATCTCGATACCTTCTCGGATCCCGCAGGTGATGTGACAGCCGATTCCAACACCCTCACCACGACCGATACTCCCGGCACCGGCGTGGATGCGAAATTCTACAGGATCACCCGCACGAGCCTTGCCAATCATGACGACGGAAGCACGGACGGGGGCAACACCGGAGGTGGCGGCACGGCGACCTTCACCGCTCAGTTCCCGACCGACCCTCCGCTGCCACCCCAAGGCGCGGTCACATCGATCACCATCGGAAACGGCGGCCCCACCGCGACCATCGTTTCCTATGACCAGGCGGGCGGAGCCGTAGTTCTCGGTTTTGATGACTCCACCCTGGACTCCGGCACCGCATACCCGGCGATCCTGAGTTTCTCTCCGGGAGGAACTCCGAGAACCATCCAGTCGAACAACACGTTCTCCCCGTGAGGCCATGCTGTCCCGAATCATTGCCACCGTTTTCCTGACAGCCTCCCTTCCGGGCAGCGCGATCACCGTGGAGGTGCGGCACTGGTTCGGAGAGGAAATGCTTCGGACTGCTTCCCTTCGTTACCAGACGCCCGGCAGCGAAACCTTTTCCATCACCCGTCTCAGCTATCTTCTGTCCGGGTTCGAAACAAGAGACCTGCGGGGAAACTGGAAACCGCTCGCAGACCACGTGGCATTCATCGATTTTACTTCGGGGCGCAGCAGCTTCGATCTTCCGATCGATGATTCCGAAACTCTCACAGGGCTGAGGTTCGCCGTCGGGCTGGATCCCGAAGCCAACCACGCAAACCCGGCGGCTCATCCTCCGGGAAGCCCGCTTGATCCGAATCAAAACGCCCTTCACTGGAACTGGAAGCAGGGATATATTTTCATGGCCATCGAGGGTCGCTACCGGGAACGGTCGGGTGACTTGGGAGGCTTCGTGTTCCATCTTGCGAACGATTGGAACCGGGTGCCGGTGGAGCTTGAAATGGAAGGGTCGGAAACCAACAGGCTGGTTCTTGATCTCGACGTCAAAACCCTTTTCGGAAATCCCGTTCCCGTTTCGTTTGAGGGCGACGGAAACTCCACCCACTCCGGGAAAGGTGATCGCCTGGCTGGCAAGCTTGTCTCCAATCTTTCCGGGGCTTTCAAACTGGAACCCCTGCCGGATATGGTGGTGGCAAGTAAACCTGTGGCATCGTCTCCACGACACCTCCCGGAAAATCCGCAAGGCTTCCCTTTTCGCTTGGCGTCCGGTTTTCCGCGTCCGCTCTTGCCCACCGATAACCCGCTTCTGAAGAGCAGGGTCGCGCTCGGGGAAATACTTTTTCACGACCCATCGCTATCCAGAACGGGGGAAATTTCCTGCTCGTCCTGCCATCAGGCGGATTCCGCGTTCAGCGATCCAAGGCAATTCAGCGAGGGAGTGGACGGGCTAAAAGGACGGAGACATTCAATGCCGCTTTTCAACCTCGCGTGGAAATCCTCGTTCTTCTGGGATGGTCGCGCCCGCTCGCTCCGGGAGCAAGTCCTGGAGCCGCTCGCCCATCCGAACGAGATGGGCGAGACCATGCCGCGACTGGTTGCGAAGGTGGGAGAACGCTACCCTGCGGAAATCAAGGCCGCCTTCGGAACAGGCGATGTGGACGGGGAAAAGATCTCACTGGCATTGGAGAACTATCTGCTGACACTCACCTCCTACGACTCGAAGTTCGACCGGGCGATGTCCGGCAAAGCGGAACTCAGCGAGACTGAAAAGCGGGGCTTCGAGCTGTTCTTCACCGAATACGAACCCAGGGCGGGTAAGTTCGGAGCGGATTGCTTCCACTGCCACGGCGGGGTGTTCTTCAGCGATCACCGGTTTCACAACAACGGCCTGCCTCCTCTCGATCCGCCGGATCGCGGACTCGCGGAGGTGACAGGCTCCGATGCGGATGCCTATAAATTCGCAACGCCATCGCTACGCAACATCGCCCTCACCGCGCCCTACATGCATGACGGACGGTTTTTTACCTTGGAGGACGTGATCGCACATTACAGTGGCTCAGTCCACCGCAGCGAAACCCTCGATGCCAATTTGGCAAAACATCCGAGCGCCGGGCTACGGCTAGGCAAAGCGGATCAGGCGGCGCTTGTCGATTTCCTCAAAGCCTTAACAGATCCGAAGTTTTGAAGCACCACTCATAGATGACACAAAGCAGATTGATCCGCGGATGGCAGGAAACATCCTCGGAGCGTGATCAATTGCCGATTATTGCAAAAGAATTTGATGCAGAGCAAACACCAATACCAGTCAACCTGAAGGATTCGGATTCAAGAGCGAAGTTCAACAAAGTGATACCGATGAGGGAGCCCACATCTACTTCTGACAAGCCCCTAACTTATTGATTTTAGTATATTGTTACAACTAATGCTGATCACACCAAAAATGGAACCCACACCCGTGCGGTTTCTACGGGGACAGTAAAAGGCAGTGCCGCTGCTCCGTCCGGCAGATCGAAAACTACCGGCAGAAGATCAGCGGGCCGTTGTTAGATCGTATTGATATCCATGTCGATGTCCCGCTCGTCGATTTCCGTGAACTTACCTCGGAAGGGACGGCTGGCGAATCCTCGGAGGCGATCCGCGACCGGGTTTCGACCGCGCGTAAGATCCAAATAGACCGTTTCAAATCCGCAGGCCTCACCACCAATGCCGCGATGGGCGCGAAGCAGGTTCGGGAATGTTGCAAGCTCGATTCCGAAGGACGGGGCTACCTGGAGCACGCGATGGAGCAGATGAACTTCTCCGCCCGCGCCCACGGCCGCATCCTCAAAGTCTCCCGAACCCTCGCAGACCTCGCCGGGAAGGAAAACATCACCGGCAACGAAGTCCTGGAGGCAATCCAGTTCCGCTCGCTGGATAGAAGGTTGTTCGAGTGAGAAAAAACCGGCGTGGCGGTAAATATCAGGTAAAATCAACTGTCATCATCAGGCTCGTTGCCGAAAAGTAGCTGCAAACCCAGAAATGAAACCCATCTTCCAAATTTCACTCGGCATCGCTCTCGCCTGCCATTACTACGCAAATCCCCCGGTCATTTCGCTCGACCATCTCTGGGCTGGCCTTGCGGATCCCGCCGGAGTCATCAACACCACCGAGAGGGATGGCATCGTCTCCGGCGAATGTGCCGCCTTTTCGCAAGACGGCCAATATGTCATCACCTGCTCGAAGTCCGACGGTAGGAACGCGTATTCCGCCGACGGCCAGGCACGCACCGGAAGAACCGCCCACCTCCGTCTGTTCGACATCGATGGAAATCTCATCTGGGACAAAGCCCGCTCGCGTGGTCCCATCGACCCCTCTACCGGCAGGCCATCCGACCAACCGGCCGATGGAGTGGATGAAATGGAAGTCGCCAATTTCTCACGCTGTGACAACTACATCGCCGCCGCAGCCGATGACTCCAAAGTGGAAATGTGGCAATACCGCACCTCTCTACCGGAGCGGTTCTGGCCGATCCCATCCTGGTCGCGACGTTCACCGTTCCCGGCGGCGCGGATTCGCTTTACTACAGTCACAGCGGCGATCTCCTCTTCGCCGGTTCCGAGCCAAACGGCACGGTCAATGTTTTCCGCGTGCAAGGCGACCCCGCCTCATGGACGACCATTCACACCGCTGCACATGGCGGCACCACTTCGAATGGCATCAACTCCGTCACCCTTACGGAGGACGATACCTACGTCGCCACTGCGGGAAGCAACCAGAAAGGTGGCCTCTGGCGGCTCGATGTCACACGGGATGCCGCGCAACTCATCACTAGCGTGAACATGGTGCGCCTCGCCACCACGAACGAGGCCACTTCCACCTTGCGCGAAGTCCGCTTTCTCCCGAATGACGGCCCCGTTTCCTCGCCGCGCAAGGAACTGCTCGCTATCACGGCGGAGCACGATTGGGCCACCCGCATTTATTCCTTCCAGGAAATGCTAGATCATACAGAACCCAACACCAGCCCACCTCCCTTCCAGACCCTGCGCAACTTTTCCTACACCACCCAAAACAGCGCCGCCTATAACAACAGTCGCTTCGGTAATCCGCCCGAGCCCCTCGTCTTTTCTCCGGACGGGCGCTTCCTCATCAACACCGGCAAGACCCGCCGTGTGAACAACCAGATCCCCATCCCCTCCAACCCCGCCTTCATCCGTATCTACGAAAATTCCAGAATCCTCCCCGGCGCTCCGGAGCCTGACCCGGTTTATGTCCACGAGCAAAATGTCCGCAACACGGAGTTCATGGACATCAATGCAGATGGCACGAAGCTATCCACCAGCCATCATGACGGTTCCGTCCGGGTCTGGGCGATCGTACCCTCCGCCCAAGTCACCATAGCGGAGGAAGGATTCAACGAGCTCAACCCTTCTCCAGCGCGCTGGACTCTTGCCGGTAACCTCGCAGGCACAGGAATCAACAGCATCGGACTCACTACGAACTTCACCCGTGTTTTCACCGGGCACCGTGGCTCCCGGTTCATCGCCATCGATAAACTCGATACCAACGATACAAACCGCGAGCACTCCCTGACCATGAACAAGGCATGGAGCGCAGTGGGATACCGGAACCTGCAAGTCCAATTCGCGATCGCGGCGGAAACCAGTCAGTTCGAGACCGATGACTTCCTTGTCTTGGAGGCAGATACCAACGCAGACGGAACTTTTGAACATACCGTCGCCGAGTTCAATGGCACTGGAATTGCCACGAGCCTGGTGCTCAAGAATATCGGGACGGTTGTCAACAAACAGTTCCAAGACTTCCGTTTCGCCCTGCCTTCCAACATTACCCAACCCATCCGCTTCCGCGTCCGCGTCTCCAATAACAGCAGTAACGAGGAAATCGCTCTTGACTCCCTCCGCCTGATCGGGGAACCCATCCCGCCCGGTCTCGATAGCGATGCTGATGGAACCTCGGATCTTGACGAATCCCGCGCCGGCACCAACCCGAATGACCCGGCCGACAGGTTGAGTTCCCAAATCACATTTAACTCCAGCGACTTTATCGAAGCATCCCTCACCGGCATCAGGAACCGTGCCTATACCTTGCAAAGAAACCTTCAGCTAAGTGATGAATGGCAAAACATCTCTCAAATCCCCACCCTCCCCGCGAACCAATCGATTCTTTTGCTGGATGAAAGCCCTCCGCCAGACCGGGCTTTCTACCGTATCGCAATCACTCCGCCTCTGAATGACTAAGCGTAGAGGAGCAGCACTTGCTCGGTGGAGAGCACGATCATCCCAGTACGGCGCCCGACCCTAGTCCTAGACCACCGGGCTCGCATTATACCAATAGCAGCTTCCCATTTTTCATGCTGGCTGTCCCAAACTGGAATTCCTGCGCCGGTGGTTTCCTTGAGGATTCCAAAAGGCAGCACAGATACTCCGTCCACCAGATGTACTGCCGCGCCTCATGTTTTGTGAATTCGTCTCTGCTGTCTTCAAGGCCAACAGCCTGTTCCATCCCAAGCCTTGGGCATCGCCCAAGGAATCGCGCAACGTAATTCCGGAGGGCTGAAAGTCCGTCCCATCCGCCGGGGTTATCACTCGTGATGTAACGGACTTTCAGCCCTCAGGATGTTTTGGATTTCGAACCCGGAGCTTCGTTTCACTTCTCCCCGGGCTGGGATGGTGTTGCACCTTTGGTGCGAAAGAGCCTAACCGAACGACCAGCAAAATCACAAAATATGATGCGCACGAGTATAGAAAACTACCGGAAGAAGGTTAGCTGCTCGCATCTAGCTCGCATCGATATTCATGTGGATGTTCCGTCTCTGGATTTCCGGGAACTGACCCCGTAGGCGACTGAAGGCGAATCCCCGGAGGTGATGCTTGGGCGCGTATGCCCTGCGAGAAAGATCCAGATGGAACGTTTCAAATCCGCCGGGCTCACCACCAACGCCGCCATGGGCGCGAGGCAGGTGCGGGAATGCTGCAAGCTTGATTCCGAAAGTCGCAGCTACGTGGAGGGCGCCATGGAAGCAGATGAATTTCTCCGAACGCGCCAATGACCGCATTCTCGGGCTTTCTCGGACACTGGCAGACTTGGCTGGTAAACAGGATATCACGGGCAATCTAATTCCGATCATTGGATAGGCGTTTGCTCGAGTGAGGGATGGAAAAGAAGCCTGCCACGGGCAGGCCTCCCGATGATTGAGAATCTCTCAGTCCGGCACGCTGACCTTGAAACGGATGAAACGGCTTCCTGCCTCATTCACCGGGACATTGTCCCGTGCTTTCATCAGCGAGGGACTGTCGTGCAGCAGCGTTACGTGGTCGGCATCCGAATACCAGTGGGAGAGATCCCCGGAAACCTCCACGTCATACCAGAGGTGCCCGGCGTTCGGATTACGGTTCGCCGTAAGTGTTAGATAGCCCGCCTCTTCCTCCACGCGAAGCATGTCTGCGGGATCCGAGAGGTGCGGGTCGAGACCGAGGGCGTATTTTATCAGGTCCCTGGTGCCATCGCGGTTTGTGTCCGTGCCGTTATTGGACGTGTCGGGATCGAGACCGTTGCTTTCTTCCCATGCATCCGGAAGGCCGTCCTTGTCGGTATCCTTCACAGGGACATGGGTCATCAGCGTTTCCAACTGCCTTTTTACCTCGGATGCAGCCAGGCCCGCTTGCAGGGCGGAGATATACTGGTGGTTTGGGTTGTCCGGGGTTTCGTGCCACTGGTGGGTGCCGTTGGCAAAAATCTGGTTGTGGCCTTCCGTGACAAGATTCCATGGCCGGCCGGTGCCACGAGCGGCCACCAGCACGGCGATCTGATCGGCGCTGTGCCGGTTTTTTACAGTCCCTCCGAAGTAGAGCTGATAGACCCTGCGCACCGGGTTGTCCGCAGGAAGCTGGCCGAGCACCGCTCCTGTCTCCACGGATTCGGCAAAGGTGCCACCTCCCGTGAAAGTCAGCAGTTTTGGCCAGTCGCGGACTGCGTTGAAGGTGGATTCAGGGTCGGGTTTGAAATTCCCCCATGGCGAGGGATCGAGATCTGCGGGGTAACGGCTGCCCATCGCGACCCATTCCCTGACTTTCAAGCGAACCAGTTCCACCCCGTTCAAAGGGCTGTTCGCGTCTGCGGTTGATTCCAGGAGGTAGCGGATGTTTGTCGGGTAGCCAACGGTAACGATCACCACGCTGTCATCCGGCTGGCCGGCGAGAATTTGTCGATAAAGTTCCACTGCGTCCGGAGCGGCATCCATGTCCGGAGCACCATCGGCCATAGGAAAACCGTGCGGAAATTCCTCCGCGATCTGCCGCGCGTATTTGGAGCCACGGTTGTCCCCGGCCTCGACGTTCCCGGGCATTTTCGGAATGCCCAAGGGCATGTCGGGCCGTCCGAAATATCGGTTGATCGCCGAGGTACACGGGCCGGCCCACGGATACCGTGAGGAAATCATGGTGCCCAGCAGGCGGATTTCACGGCGCTGGTGCAGGGCATGAACCATCGCCAAAGCTGCGGCGTCGTCGCAATCGGTATCCATGTCGGTGTCGAAAATCAGCCTCACGGGTTCCACCGGTTGCGCCGGCGGGGGCGGTTCAGGCAGCTCACCCGGCTGGAAAACGAGTTCATCCGCGTTGCGCTCCACCCCGCTGAGACGCACCTCATCGACGGTTCCGTCCAGTTCAAAACGAAAGGCATCGCGTGTGGTGGTGCCTATGCCCAGCGGGTTGCTGACATCCCCGCGCAGATCCGCCGCCAAGGTGGCGGTAGCTATCCGGTTTGCCGCACCGTTTTCCTGCCCGGCGCGAGTCCAGTAAAATTTCACATTGCCCGCCACTCCCTCGCTTCCGTTGTAGCTGACGGCGACATGGAACCATTCGTTGGCCACGAAGGCGTGGGTTCCCGAGGTGGGGATGGTCGCTGAAACTTCCGCCATGCCGCTGCCGGGATACAAGGCAAGGCTGCCCGCCTTCACGCGGAAGAGGAAACCGCGGGCGCTGTTGTCCAGGCCGTCGTGGGCAATGATATCCTGCTCGCTGGTGGTCGAGGAAATACGGATCAGTGCCTCGTAGGTGAAAGCCCCTGTTTCGCCTTGCAGTGCGGACTGGAGAACGTTTCCTGAAGTCAGGAGTCCGCCACCGGTGGCAGACTTCGAGGCATGCACCGTTCCATCGCCGGAATCCGGTATGTTGAATGCCTTTCCAGCTCCGGGATACGCCTCCGCGCCGTATCCGCCACCACCGTTGTTGCGACCGTTCGCGCCGCCGGTGTTTGTGAGGTTGAGAACGGCACCGCCGCTGCCGTAGTTGATGATGGCATTGCCGGGTTGTTCTTCGAAATGGTAGCTGGCGATGAGATTCAGGTCATTCTCCGGGGTTACGGCTTCTGCCGATCCGTCGGCTGTGGGGGTGTGCAGCATCAGTGCGTCGATTTCCCGGGCGATTTCACTGTCCGCGCTTTTCTGGATCAGATAGCGCTGTTTGCCTTCCGCATCCGCCGTCCAGGTGTTGCTTCCGTCCGTGGGATCGATCACGATAAGTCCGGGAGGAGAAAGTTCCCAATGCGCGGCGGAAGGACCGTCATCAAGACCCCGCGCCGCGTAAAGCACAGCAACCTGGTCCCAGCTCTTGTGGGGGATTCTGTCAAACAACTGGTAAGCCCTTCTCACGGGACTCGTGGCCGGGAGGGTAAGGACTTGCGAGCCTGTATCCATGTTTCCGATTTCCCAACCCGCGAAGATGATCTGGGTCGGCCAAGCGGGAATCACCTCAATTGAGGCGGCGGTATCCCAGCGGATGTTGGCCTCTCTTCCCGATGGAAACTTTCCACCCATGCATACCCAGGTGCTAACCTTTTGTGTAACCAGCTCCAACCCGCTCAGGGGGCTGTGCGCGTCCGCCCCGCTGGCGAGAAGATCGCGGAGGTTTGTCGTGTATCCGATGGAGAGGATAACCACCGAGCCATCCTCCTGCGCTGCTAGGAGGGCGCGGTATTGATCAACCGCATCCGTAGCATCGCTGGCGCTCGCCAGGTTTCCCGGAAACTCCTCCGCCACCTGTCTGGCATATGCCGAGGTGCGATCCACACCCGGACCCTTGAGCTGGCCTAGCGGCAGATTTCCACGCCCAAAGTAGGTGTTGATCCTATCCGCGCAGAGCGTGCTCCAAGGATTTTTCGCACAAACCATAACACCGAGGAGATCGATTTCCCCCGCGTCCGCCAAAGCATGGACCATCGCCATCGCGCCTATGTCATCCACATCGGATTCCATGTCGGTATCGACAATGACAGGAACCGCGCCCTGCGCACGGAGAGGCGCGGTGAGGCAGAGTAAGGTGATCCACAGGAAAATTATGTTGAATTTTGGACAACGGGACATGGCAAGGTTTTTGGGATTTTGAGGAAAAAAAGGCGGAGAACGCACGCGTCCCCCGCCTTTGGAAACATGGAAACCGGATTCAGACGTGGCGCCTGCGGAAAGCCAGGCCAGCCATCAGGCCAAGCCCGAGCAACGCGGTGGAAGACGGCTCGGGGACGACGAGAGAACCGATACTTCCCGCTGCACGGGAGTCGAGAAAGAAGCCAACTGCGGATGCGTCGTTGTCCGTACTCAGACCGGTGCGACTGATCACGACTGTCCGGGTTCCGGAGCCATTGTAATAACCAACGTCAAAACTCGTCGTCGAAGTACGCGCGATGAAGAGGGCGGTTGCGACTGGGTTGCTGCCCGTGGCCGTTGAGGAGCCGAACTCGGTCGATCCGTTGAAACCCCGGTTTCTTATCGTATAGTCGGTACCATTGCCGGTCGCGCCGAGGTAGGAGGCCACGTAATCCTCGCGAACGTCGGTCGTAGGTGTTTTACCTACATATAGGCCGATCGACGAATTGTTACCCATTGTGGTGGAAAAGGACTCCACATCTGCTTTAAGTTCGTCACCCACAGCCAGGCTCAGGCCATTGAATATGTAGGCATATTGGAAGACGGTAGATCCTGCCGTTTGAGTGGTTGCGGTAAAGGAAATGTTGCCGCTGTCGATTACGGGTGCCGAATTGTTGGTTCCGGTGCCATTGTTCAATATCCTGGTCAGCGTGTAGTCCGATGGATCCGTGCCGAAGGAAGAGGTATTGATCACTGCCGCGCTGGCGGCGGAAACGGAAACCAACATCGCCGAGCAGGCGATGAGGGATAAGTGCGAACTTCCAACCCTGGGGCTGGAACCAAGTGTCTTGTGGAGCGGGTAATTTTTCATGTTTTTGCGTGGTATCTTATTTCATGGATCTTCTGGTGAGCGTTTTCTTTTGTTTGGAAATTCTGAATCCGTCAACGCAAATGATCAGGCTCCCTGCGAAGCTTCCGGAAATTTCCCACTGTTCCCGCCCGGTCGGACCCAGGCTTCATATCCCTCGGCTCGACAGGTGGGGGATGCGGTGGGAAGCTCCGCCCCATGCGAACTTTCCAATGTGATAACTGCAATGCCCCGGTGTATTTCGAGAACATCCGTTGCCTCGGCTGCGGCTTTACGCTGGGAATCATGCCGGACACTTACGGGGTAAGATCGGTGAAAGCCGGTGCGGACGGCCTTGCCACCGGGCTGGATGGAAAAAGCTACCGTTTCTGCAAGAACTCGGTGGAATACGGGAGCTGCAACCAGCTTGTGGATGCGGGTGAGAAATCCCC
The DNA here is from genome assembly GCA_963793435.1 of uncultured Verrucomicrobiae bacterium. Lineage (GTDB taxonomy): Bacteria > Verrucomicrobiota > Verrucomicrobiia > Verrucomicrobiales > Akkermansiaceae > Luteolibacter. The sequence goes on from CAWCAA010000002.1 coordinate 1,007,274, forward strand.
GTATTGCTTCTCCTGCCGTTTCACGGAAATCACTCCGGATCTGGGGTTCAAAGTGAACCGGGAACTGTGGGCGGCGATGGAAAGGGCGAAGCGGCGGCTGTTGTTTTCGCTTTTCCAACTCGGCATCCAGCCGGTTCCGAAAACGGTGGATAGGGAGAAGGGACTCTCGTTCCGTTTCCTGGTGGACAGCGGCCAGCCCATCGTCACCGGCCATGAAAACGGGGTGATCACCATCTCGCTGGCCGAGGCGGACGATGCCACCCGCGAGACCCGCCGCCAGCAGCTCGGCGAAGGATACCGGACTTTGCTCGGGCACTTCCGCCACGAGATCGGACATTATTACTGGGACAGGCTGATCTCTGACGGGGGGCAAATCCAGGAGTTCAGGAAAGTGTTCGGGGACGAATCCGTGTCTTACGATCAAGCGCTCAAAAACCACTACGCGAAGCCCCGTGGGGACGGATGGAAAACGGATTTCATCTCCAGCTATGCGTCGTCCCATCCGTGGGAGGACTGGGCGGAAAGCTTCGCCCACTTCCTGCACATGCGTGATGTTCTGGAAACCGCCCATTCCGTGGGGCTGGTGAAAATCGAGGGCATTGCGGATTTCAAGGAAAGCATGAAGCTCTGGCTCTCCACCTCTTTCCGGCTGAACCAGCTTGGCCGCAGCATAGGCTCCGGGGATCTTTATCCCTTCGTGATCACCGACCGGGTGATAGCGAAAATGGAGTTTATCCACGGTGTGGTTTCATCGGCTTCTCGGAAATAGCGGAGGCGCGAATTTCTTTCGCCCTCTTTTCCATCTGGTGATTTCCAGGATCCACTCTATGAATGGGAGCAGTCTTCCGAAGTCCGACACCCGGTCATGAATACAAAAGCACTGTTCCTCACGCTCTTCTCATTTGCCTGCCTGTTCACTGCTGCGGTGCCCCAGGTTGAAGCCGGGCAATCCGTGGTTGTGAAAATCATGGGTGTTCCGGCAGGAGAAAAGGAGAAAATCGATGCTACCTATCCGATTTCTGACGATGGAATGATCAACCTTCCTTATATCGGAATAATGGAAGCGGCAGGTCTCGAATCCAAGGAACTCGCCGAGAAGATTCAGAAGAGCTACAGGAGCGCCAAAATCTTCGATAAAGCGGTTATCCAGGTTTCCCACGGCCAAATTTGCGGGTCGTGTCTTCCGTTGATTTATCTCGGAGGCCAAGTGATTAAGCCAGGGGCACAGACATTCGCCAAAGGATTGACTGTTTTCCAAGCTATCGAAGCGGCAGGAGGTGCAACCGCTTCCGGGGATTTGGAACAGGTGGTTCTTTGGAGAGCCGGAACCCAACAAATTCTCGATTTCACGAAAGCGCAAGGGAAGGCTTTTCTTTTGAAGCCGAATGACACGATTGAAATTCGCAAAACCCCCGTGTTCGCCGAGTGATTCTTCCCAGGCTCATCTGAAAACTTCACCAGAGTTCCTTCACTAGGGAGCAAATTTTGCAAAATTGGAGAAGAGAACCACGGATGGACGCTGATGGACGCGGATAAGATTAAGGAATGGCTCATCAATTACGGGATACAAGCCAAGGCACGTGAAAAAAAGATGACAGGCACCACGAATCTCACGAATCCAACGAATCGAAGAGAAAAAGACCCAACGTATCGCAGGCTTCCGGAAATTTCTTAGGATTCGTTTGATTGGTAAGATTTGACGGAGAGATTTGATTTTACAGTCCGTCCATGTCCGCTTCGCTCCCCTTGTGGTTCCTTCTCTCTATCGAGAAATCCAGAGGCTGACCGAAGTTATTCCTGCGCCGTTCCTAAGCCCGACAGGCTGCCAGTGTAGTATAATGCTACACATCAGGATTTCCGAAATTCCGCTCTTTCCATCCCGGAGGGATTTCAGCAAGTAGCCGGGGGTCGAGCCATAGCGAACACCCCCGGATCCGGTGTCCTGGCATACCGCATCCCGGCAGGGATGCCAGCGGGCTGCTGCGATCCCTGCCGGGATCGCATGTGTCGTGTATTCTTATCCGGGGGTAGTCGCTGCGCTAGACCCCCGGCTACTGGCTATAATCCCTCCGGGATGAAGTATCAGGCAGGCAGCCCCTGCGATTTTCACAAAACCTGATGCGTGCCAGTATGGCGTTGGAAAATTCACCCCCGCCTTCCACCTTGCGTTCGGAGGTTTTTCGTATATTAAAGGGGGATGTGAAGATTCATGAAGGTCTTCCGCAAACCAACCACACCACCATGAATCCCAAAGTAATCTTCGCCACCCTTCTTGCATTCGTATGCATGTTCACTTCCGCAATGTCCCAGATCGAAGCCGGACAATCGGTAATCGTAAAGATCATGGGCGTTCCGGCGGAGGACAAAGCGAAAATCGACGAGGTGTATCCCATATCGAAAGCCGGGAAAATCAATCTCCCGTATGTCAACGAACTTCCGGCGGCAGGAATGGAAGCCGGGCAGCTTGCCAAGTCGATTCAGAAGGCTTACAAAGACGGCGGAATTTTTAACAATGCGGTGGTTCAGGTGATCGCAAACAAAATTGATATCGGTCCGACAGAAGAACAGGTTCACGTCGGTGGCCATGTTCGGACTCCCGGGCCACGGCCGTTCAGAGATGGTCTGACCGTATGGCAAGCCGTGCAGGCGGCTGGAGGAGCCACAGAGTTCGGAGCAATGAACCGTGTGGTACTCTACCGTGACGGGAAGCAACAGAAGATTGATCTTAAGACTGCCAAAGGTAAGGCGGTTGTAGCAGAGTCGGACGATACGATCGAAGTTCCCCAGAAGAACATTATCGGTGGTTGAACCCGCCCGATTTTCCACCCCACAAAAACTCTCGCCAGATTCCCCGGCTCTGATTGAATGCTAGGGTGATACTTGCGAAAGAAAGAATGTTTGCCCTGATGGGGGCGGCGCTTGGGATGCTCCTGGTCGTCCTGTCTGTGGGTCAGGACATACCCGGGTGGGTGCGTTGGATCTGCCTCGGGCTTGGTCTGGCGATGCTGATGCTGATGGTCAGTGTCTCGGGTTCCACGCGGATGGAGCTTTTCGAGGTGCAGATGCGGTTGCGGAAAACCCGCAGGGAGCGCGATGAGATGGAGCGTTACTTCAGCGCACTGATGGATACCATGCCGGCATGGATTTACTTCAAAGACCGTGACTCCAAGTTTCTGCACGTGAACAAGGCGCTGGCCGATTACTCGGGATTGAAAATCGAGGAAATGGTGGGGAAAACCGACGGGGAGTTTTTGGATGAGGAAAGCGCCAGTAAAAACCGGGAGGATGAAATCAAGATCCTGGCCAGCGGCGTGGGCAGGGAGCGTTTCATCGAAAAGGAAAGCACACCGGACGGGGGAAATGCGTGGGTGATTACCTCCAAGCTTCCCCTCCGCGATGAGCAGGGGCGCATTATCGGGACTTTCGGCGTCTCCAGCGATGTGACGGAAATGGTCGAAACCCAGCACACGCTGGAGAAGGAGCGCAACACTTTGAGAACGCTCCTGGATAGCATACCGGACAGCATTTATATCCGGGATCGTGGTGGGAAATACATCGTCGTGAACCGTGCTCTGGCGGATCTCGTGGGCGCGGATGACCCCCAGGATGTGACGGGGAAATCCCCGTATGATTTCTTCCCGGACGAGAAGGCGAAGAGTTTCATTATTGAAGATGCGAAGGTGATGGATGCAGGCGATACCGTGGTGAATCCAAGCAGCATGGTTCGTGCGCAGGACGGGGAGATGCGGCATTTGCTCACCACCAAGGTGCCGATGCGTGACCGTGATGGAAATGTGTTCGGCATACTCGGAATCAACCGTGACATCACCGAGCAGGAGAAGGCGCGGGAGGCGGTAAGGCAGACGGAGCACAGGATGCAGGAGATCGTCGATAACAGCCCGTCTCCCATGTATGCGAAATCGGCGACCGGCCGCTACCTGATGGTGAACCGGCGTTATGAAGAACTCTTCGGCCTGAAATCCGAAGAGGTGGTTGGTAAAACGGACATGGACATCATTAGCGACGAGGCGCTGGTGAAGAACCTTCAGAAAAACGACAGGCTCGTGCTCGAACGGGGGGAGCCTGTCCAGTTTGACGAGACTTTAACCTTCAAGGACGGGGAACATTCTTATGTCTCGATGAAATTTCCCATGCGGGACCTTGATGGGGAAATCTATGCGGTAGGCGGAATTTCCACCGATATCACCGAGCGGAAAAAAGCGGAACAGGCGCTCCAGGAGCTGAACCAGGAACTGATGCAAACCCACGAGAACCTGACGAGCGCCCACGAGCAACTCATCCAGGCGGAGAAGATGGAATCGGTGGGCAGGCTGGCCGCGGGTGTGGCGCACGAGGTGAAGAATCCGCTCGCGATGATTGGGATGGGACTGGAACTGCTGAACCGCCGCCTTCCCGCAGAGGACACGAAGAGCAAGGAAACCATAGAACGGATGAAGCGCGGCATCGACCGTGCGAAGAAAATCGTAAAGGGGCTGGTGGATTATTCCTCGGACAGGCGGCTGGAGTTCCATTCCTATGATCCCAACAAACTTGTTTCGGATGCCTTGGAGCTGGTGGAATACCAGTTGGTGCAGGGCGGGATCACCATTGAATTCACGCCGAATACGGATCTCCCCCGGGTGGATGCGGACCAGACGAAAATCGAGCAGGTGCTGGTGAACCTTTTCATCAATGCGATGCACTCCATGGAGGGCGGCGGAACCCTCACGATTCGGGCGGAGCCGGTGAGCCTTTCCAATGTGGTGCACGATGAAGGATGGCGCCTGAGGGATAGGGCCCATGAGGGGGATGAGATGGTAAGAATCATCGTCACGGATACCGGGAAAGGAATTCCCGAAGAGGTGCTGACCAAGCTTTTCGATCCGTTTTTTACGACCAAGGCGACGGGCAAGGGAACCGGCCTCGGCCTGACCGTCTCCCGAAAAATCGCCGAGCTCCATGGCGGGGAACTCGTTCTCGCGAACCGGCCGGATGGCGGAGGGGCGTTGGCTTCATTAACATTGCGTGTAATGAAAACATAGTGCTTCTGGCTTGCTAGAATCCTGGAAACGGCAAGACTAGGAGAAATGAATGCCAATCCAAAAATCCTGTTGATCGACGACGAAGTCGATTTCACCGAGCTGCTTGCCGCGAACCTTGAAGAATCCGGCTACGAAGTGCGCCAAATCAATGATCCGACCAAGGCGGTTTCCGAAGCCCGGAAATTCCAACCGGACATCTGCATCATCGATCTGGTGATGCCGCGTATGGACGGTGGGGATGTGGTCAGTGCGCTGAAAGACGATTACGCGCTTTCAAAAACACCGGTGCTGATGCTCACCGCGCTGGTAGAGGAGAATCCTGATAACCCGGGTGAGTTGCAGATGAAAGGCGGGTTGCCGTTTGTTAGCAAAACCTCGGATCTCGAGGTGATTATCAACGCGATCAAGGTGCAGCTCGGGCATCGGTAGGTAAAAGTTCACCGGAGGCCTTGGACTGCGGGAGCTTTCCGTTACGTCTGGGTCTTTTCGTGCCGATGCGCTACGGCGCGGAATCACTTTGGCAGCGGCGTGTTCGGTTTCACCGCATTCTTGGGGTAAGGATTTTTTTCTCCAAGAACCAGCATATCCCCCCGCTCTTCCGCAGTGATAAACGATTCATCAATTTTCCCCTCGGCATCCCGGACTTTCGAAAGATCCAGCATCAGGTGTTTTGCCATGAAGGGATACATCGCCATCCGTTTGGAGAGACCGTAGTCGTGCTCTTCATCGGGGAGGTGGACGTTCTCCACTTTGTCAGTAGCGCCGTAGAGACCATAAACATACTGCAAGTAAGGGAACTCGTCGCGTGGCGTAAACTTCGTCCAGTCAGATCCGTTGGAAATGAGCATCTGCGGGCGCGGCGCGGCGAGGGAGGCGATTTCCGCATTGTTGGTTTTGTAATCCGCGCCCTGGTGTATGGGCATGCCGCTTTCACAAACACAGCCGCCGAAGAAATGGGCGGAGACCATGCACACCGGCACGCTGGCGGCTATCCTGTCGTCAATCGCCGCTAAAAGGAACGACTGTGTCCCACCTCCGGAACATCCGGTGATGGCGATCCGTTTTGAATCGACGTTTGGCAGGGTCAGGATGAAATCCAGCGCACGTATGCTGTTCCATGTCTGCAGGCGCAGCACCTCCGGCGTCTTTTTGTGGATCCATCCCGCCTCTTCGGAATCGCCATAGCCGACCATGTCATAGAGAAACACCGCCGCACCCATCCTGGCCAGGACCGCACAACGGTTCTGCCTGTCCTTGAGGAAACGCCCGTTATGCCCGTGGGGGCAGAGGATTCCCGCCAGGCTCCCCGTGGTATCCGTCGGCCGGTAGAGACTGCCCGTCACGTGAAATCCGGGTGAACTCTCGAAGGAGACGCTCTCCACCGTGTAGCCGTTATAGTTCCTCTTGTTGGAAAACTTCGCATTGAGCGGGTACTTTTCCGGCAGCGTAGTCAGCCCTGCTCCCCGCAAAATTCCCTCGCGTATTTTCGCCTTCCGTTTTTTCCACTCTGCCAGATTCGTATAGGAGTCTTTGAATTCCTGGAGTTCCACCCGCGCTTCCTCCGGTGTCTGGGCATGGCCTTTGCGTAAGGTTGTTTCTTCTGCGGGTGCTACACCGAACAGTAAAAGAAATGTGATCGTGGGCAATGTGAGGCATTTCATGGGGATTCTGATATTTTAAAGCATATAGGATTGTCTTTGGCTGCCAAGAGCACGCTACAGCTACCCGAAAGGGGGATTTGAGAGATGGGGAAATTACTCCACCGGGAAGCGGCGGTGGAGCTGGCCGGTGATTTTTCCGTCGCGGAAGAGGAGGATGGAGAGGGGGACTTCGCGGGCTTTGGTGGAGGGTGGCGGGGTGATCGTAAAGTGACCGGGAAACGCTCCGGTCAGTTTCCACTGCGGCGGGAGGACGGGCTTTAATTCGAGGCTGTCCGTGCGGGTGTAGCCGAGCTGGGTTTGGCCGGTGGCGGAAATGCTTGCAGGGAGGTCTTCCCAAGTGCGTGCGGAGCGTCCGATTTTTTCCGGGAGGGCTGCATGGCTGGTGTAGGTGAGCAGAATGGGGTCTGCTCCTATGCTTATAGTAGTTCCCGCGTAGTCCGGTTGGAGGGTGGTGAGGGTGCCGTCGATGCGGGTGAGGGTGATTTTGCCTTGGGCGGCGAGGGGGAGGGAGACGTCGGCCCAGCCTTTGTCGTTCCAGAGGATCTGGAGGCTCTCGTTTTTTGCGTTGCGGAAGAGGGTGGTGTGGGTGCCGTCCGGGTAGGTTTTCTCGGAGAGGAATTTTTTGTCGGCGATGGAGTTGACGGTGTTATAGTAGGCGATGGCGTCGAGGCGGGGGGCGTAGCGGGTGAAGCGGCAGTCGAAGATGTTGTGGGAGTCCCCGGAGGAGCCGTGGGATTTGCCTTCCTTGTCCGGGTAGAGGAGGCCGAACCAGGAGAAGTTTTCCCCGCCCTCCGCGAAGAAGGCGGCTGCTTTTTTATAGACTTCGCTGGCGACGGTGAGGCGGGTCTGGCCCTGGCTGTTGAGACCCAGTTCGGTGGACCAGATGGGTTTGACGCAATCGTATTTCTTCTGGAGGGCACGGTATTTTTTGATGCTGTTACGGACTTTTTCGGGACTTTCGTAGATGTGGAAGTCGAAGGCGTCGCAGTATTTCCCGTAGCCGTTTTTGAAATACTCTTCGTTGGGTTCCACGGAGGTTGCTACTACGGGTATGGTAGGATCGGCTTCCTTGATAGATTCGTAGATGGCTTTGTAGGCGGCGACGTTATTTTCAACGATTTTGCCGGTGCCGTGGGGTTCGTTGCCGAGGTTGATGATGAGGGGGCGGTAATCGCCGAATTGGGAGATTAGATTTTTCGCGCCCTGCCGGAGGGCGGTTTCCGAGTAGTCGCGTTTGCCGTCCTCGATGAATTTGGCTGGGGTGGTGGTGAGCCAGCCCATGCCGAGTTCCTTGACGAGATCCAGGCCGGGGACTTTCGCCTCGTAGGGGGGCTTGGATGACCATGTGCCCCAGAGGCCGCAGATGCGGACGCCAAGCCTGTCGGTGAGGCGGATGTATTCCGGGATGCGGTTGTCCCAGTTCCGCGCGGTGAAGGGGATTTCCACGGGGGCGAATGCGTGGGTGGCGGCTTCGGGGAGGATGGCGAGGGATGTCTGGTGGGAAAAAGGCTCGCTGCCGGGGGTGGCGTAGGCGGCTTCGATTTCGTAGTAGGTGCCGGTGGCGAGGGGGGCTTCGGAGAGATCCAGGGTGGCTGCGTGGATGAAATTGCCGTCCTTCTTTTCGGCGGGGCCGAAGGTGAGTTTGGAGACGGGGATCTGCTCCACGCCCCAATAATCGCGGACGGTGATGGCGAGGTCGCCGCTGTTTTTCCGGGATGTCTTTGGTGGACTGGACGGTGATCCCGACGGTGCGCGGGGAGTCGGGGAAGAGGAGGTTTCCCAGCTCGGCTGTCTGGAAGAGGATGCGGGAGACGGGGTTGGTGGAGGCTTTGGCGGGGGCGAGGAAAGCGGCGGAGATGTCGTCGAGCCGGAACCCGCCCCAGGTTTTGTTGAGGCGGGCGGAGATGCGTGTGGAGGTGGTGCCTTCCGGGAGGAGGATGGTTTCGGCGATTTTGTGGGAGGTTTTTTTCCCGTAGATGTCCGCGAGGCCGAATGTCCCGATGGCTTTCCCTGCGGAGTCGAGGGCGGTGAGTTCGACGGTGGCGTTGTAGGAGTTGTCCGGGGAGGTGAGGGCTGCGGCGGCGGTGAGGCTGATCTGCCAGTTGCCGGGGGTGGCAGGGAAGCTGGGACCGGTGGCGGATGCGGGTGCGGATGCTTGGTTTTCGGAGCGGGAGATGAGGAGGCTGCCATCGGCGATGGACACGTTGCCTTCGGTTTTCCAGCGGGAGAGGGCGTCGCGGGCGGTAAAGTTTTCGGTGAATGCCCCGGGGGCGGGGCGGGTGGCCATTTTGCCAATGGCGTCCAGGGAGCTGATTCGGAGGGAGGGAGAGTCCTTTGCGTTATCGGTGCCTTTGTTGAGGGCGATGGAGATGAGCTTGGGAGGGTTGTGCCATTTGCCGTTATTCGCACCGCCCCAGTGCTCGCCGCCTGCGATTTTCTCGGGGACGATGACTAGGGTTTGGGGCTGGCCGTCGGCGGTGATGGGAAGTTTCCGCTGGTGGGTCTGGCCGGTGGCATCGACGAGCTGGATGCGGATGAAGCTGGCATTGGAGGTTTGGTAGCTGAGCCGGAAGCTGGAGACGGTTTCGAGGTTGAGGGCTTCGAGGCGGTTGACGGAGGCGACGTAGGCACCGCCTTTGGTGAAGTCCCCGGAGAGGAGCATATCGCCGTTTTCCCAAGCGAGTGTGCCGGTGGCTCCCTTGAATTCCGCGCCGTTGGTGAAAGTCCAGTTTTCCGGTGCGCCGCCGCCGACGAGGGGGACGGTGGCGGGGATGAGGGTGACGGGGGCTTGGGGGACTGGCGGGGTGATGGTGATGCCGTTGAGCCAGAGATCCCGGATGCCTGCTTCTTCGCCTTTGCCCAGGAGGATGTAGAGGGCCTTGGCCGGGCCGTGCCATTGGCCGTCCTTTGCGCCGGACCAGGACTGGTATTGGGAGACGCCTTGGACGGCATCCGACTCGCCGCGGTTGGCGAAGAATTTTTTGAGGGGGAAATTGATTTGCTGCCACTCGTCGGAGGAGTCGGTGAGGATTTTGAGCTGGTGGCACTGGCCGGTGCCATCAATGAGGCGAAGGGTGAAATTTTCCGCACCGGGGGCTTTCACCCAGAAGGAGAGTTCCTCGATATCGGTGGGTTTGAATTTGAGGCCGGTCTGGACATACATGCCGCCTTTTGTGAAATCGCCCCGGAGGTGGATGCTGGGGTTGCCTTGGTGGGTTTCGGTTTCATCGGCGGAGAGGCTGCCGGTGGCACCTTTGAATTCCCGGCCGTTGTCGAAGCTCCAGCCGGAAGTGGGGGCGTCCTCGGAGATGAGGTGGATTTTTTCCTGCGCACCAGCGGGGGAATGGATGGCGATGAGGAAGAGGAGTAGAGTTAGGCAAGGGAACTTCATGGGAGGATAGCTTTACGTGGTGCGGGTATGTGGATGTTTCAGTTTCCGCCAAGGATGGCCAGGTTGAACGATTTTTTGGTGCATTTCAGCCCGTTTCGTGCAATCCATGCGCTCCGAACGCCCATGTCCACCGAACTGACCAGAAATTTCTCCATCATCGCCCACATCGACCACGGGAAAACCACGCTTTCCGACCGCCTGATGGAGGCGACAAGCACGGTGTCGATGCGGGACAGTTCCGCGCAGCAACTGGATTCCATGGATCTGGAGCGGGAGAAGGGGATCACCATCAAATCCCATCCGGTGGCGATGGAATACAAGGCGAAGGACGGGAAAACCTACAAGCTCAACCTCCTCGATACACCCGGTCACGTCGATTTCTCCTACGAGGTTTCCCGCGCACTGGCGGCCTGTGAAGGTGCCATACTCATGGTGGATGCCGCGCAGGGAGTCGAGGCCCAGACGGTCGCGAACCTTCACCTGGCCGAGCAACAGAATCTAAAAATCATCCCGGTGCTCAACAAGATCGACCTCCCGGCGGCGGATGTGGAGAAGTCCAAGAGGCAGCTTGAGGACATCCTTTGCATCCCGGCGGAGGATTGCATCCCGGCCTCCGCGAAGGCGGGAATAGGCATTGAGGAAATTCTGGAGGCCATCGTAGCGCGGGTGCCGGCTCCGGTGGAAAACCCCGACAAGCTCCTGCGAGCAACGGTTTTCGACTCCCTCTACGATACCTACCGCGGCGTTGTCTCCTACGTCCGGGTCTTCTCCGGCACGCTCAAGCGCGGCCAGCGGGTAAAACTCTTTGCCACGGAAAAAACCTATGAGATCAAGGAAGTCGGCGTCTTCACCCCGAAGATGAGCGCCCGGGACATCCTCGGCGCGGGCGATGTCGGCTACGTGATCGCGAACATGAAATCCGCCGCCGAGGTGAAAATCGGCGATACCATGACGGACTCCACCCATCCCTGCCCGGAAGCCCTGCCCGGCTACAAGGAGATACAGCCCATGGTCTTCACCGGCATTTATCCTGTCGATGCCTCCGACTACGAGGCTCTGAAAATGGCGGTCGGAAAACTCCAGATCAATGATCCGGCGTTCACCTTCGCCCAGGAGTCCTCAATGGCGCTCGGCTTCGGTTTCCGCTGCGGCTTCCTCGGTCTCCTGCACATGGAAATCATCCAGGAAAGGCTGCGCCGCGAATTCGACATGGACGTCATCTCCACCTACCCGTCCGTCATCTACCACGTGGATCTCACGGATGGTACGGAAGTCATAGTAGATAACCCAACCCTCTTCCCCGAGGCACAGGTAATCCAGGAAATCCGCGAGCCCATAGTGAACGTCTATATCATGGTTCCCGGTGAATACATAGGCGACATGATGCAGCTCGTCATGGAAAAGCGCGGCGAAGTCACCAACACCGAGACCATCGACGACATGCGCGTCATGCTCTCCTGTGTCCTGCCCCTCGCCGAGATCCTCGTCGATTTCAACGACAAGCTCAAATCCATGACCAAAGGCTACGGCTCCATGGACTACGAGCACGCCGGATACCGCTCCGCGAAAATGGTGAAAATGGACATGCTCATCGCCGGGGATCCCGTCGAGGCTTTCTCAACCATCGTCCACCGCGACAAGGCGGAATCCTACGGGCGCGTCCTCGCCGGGAAGCTCAAGGAAGTCATTCCGAACCACCTCTTCGTCGTCGCCATCCAGGCGGCGGTGGGCGGGAAAATCGTCGCCCGCGAGTCCATCTCCGCCATGCGCAAAAACGTGACCGCCAAGTGCTACGGCGGAGACATTTCCCGGAAGCGCAAGCTCCTCGAGAAGCAGAAGGCAGGTAAGGCGAAGATGAAGATGTTCGGCAAAGTGAACATCCCGCAGGATGCTTTCATCAAAGTGCTGAAGAGCAGTGATTGATGGCGGGCGAAGTCAGCCGACTGCGGATGGAGATTTCCATCAGATGCTATTCGAGCCGGATCAAACCGCGCTGAAGAGCCACGGTCGTGGCGGAAGTCCTGTCCTGTACATCCAGCTTGTCGAATACGCGGGAGAGATGAACCTTCACCGTGGTTTCTGAAATGCCCAGCGAGGCAGCAATCAGTTTGTTCGGATCTCCGGCGGCCACCCTTTTCAATACGGTGAGTTCGCGGTCGGTCAAATTCGGCAGGACACGGCGCCGGCGCAAGACCGCTTTCAGCTCCTCGGTCAGATAGATTCCTCCCCCAGCCACCCTCCGGATTGCCATTAGCAATTCCTTTCGCGAGCTGGTTTTGGGAAGGTAGCCGCCAGCTCCTTTCTCCATGGCGAGATGGACGGATTCTTCGGCGGTATCCACCGATAGCACGATCACGCGGGTGGTAAGACCTTCCGCGCCCAGTGCTTCGAGCACCTCCCGTCCGTGTCCGTCCGCCAGTTCACCATCAAGCAACATCAGATCCGGGCTCGTTTCCCTTACCAAGCTCATGGCTTCCGCCACACCTGCGGCCTCACCCACGATCTCGATGTCGCTCTCCGCTCCCAACGAAGATGACAAGCCCTCCCTGACGAAAAAATGATCATCCACAAGGAGCAGGCGTACCGGTTTTTCGGGAGTCATACGTTTTCGGATGAAGGGGTTAAATTGATTTCCATGACAGTACCGGATCCCGGGGCGCTCGAAATCTCGATTTCCGCACGGATTTTTGCAACCCGTTCACGCATCCCTTTGAGTCCGAATCGCGGTCGCGCTTCGTCGGGTCGCCCCGCCAGATTGAAACCGCGTCCGTCATCCCGGATCGTAAGCCTTAGCTCCTTGCGGGAAAAGTCGAACACCACTTCCACCGTGTCCGCTTCCGCATGGCGGACCGCGTTGTTCATCGCCTCCTGTGCGATCCGAAGTAGATGGAACCGAACCCGGCCGGAAAGTTGTTTTTCCTCACCGAGCGATGTGACCCGAATCTCCGGGGGAGGATCGTTCGCAAGCTGGGTTGCGAACCGCCGCACCGCTCCCACAAGCCCAAGCTCTTCCAGTGCCTGGGATCGTAGCTCGAATACCGAGCGCCGGGTCTCCTCCCGGCTATGTATTAGCATCGCCCTCGCATTGGCCACTGCCCGCCGGACACCCGGTTCCGCTCGCACGCTCCAGTCCTCCAGCGCGTCGAGCTGGATCTGGAGACCGGTGAGATGCTGCTCCAGCGTATCGTGTAGCTCGCGGGCCATGCGCTGCCGCTCCTCCACCAGAACCTGGCGGCCCGCGTGTGCGGCGATGAGGGAGGACTGCCTCTTCACCTGCCGTCCCAACAACATAACCCCGCCGATACCCAATAAAAGCGCCAGGCACGTGCCCGCCAGAATCCAACGAGTCCGTGCCGGGTTCAGAAGAGGTGGCGGCTTGATGACCGACACGTCCCCGGCACTGCGGGCCAATAGCGTGAAGGCCGCGATGGGCGGGCCGACACGCGGGCCGGATGGTGGAGGTTCGCAGATTCCGGTGATTGAAATCCGGCTTCCCGTCGTTAGTTTTCCAAGGATTGCTTCCCCGTGGGGCATTCTTGCCGCGAAACGGCGCCCCTGATCGGAAAGAAACAACGTGTCCCCTTTCTTTTGTTCCAGTCCGTCGGTGAACTCACCATGGAGGGTAACGAGCTGCGCTGAAAAATCCCCTGAGGCCGCCTGTTCGAAACTCACCGGGCGTCCGGCGGGCTCGGTGCCTTTCCCTGTGATGCGGAAAATCCCGTCGTCCAGATAGGACATGCGCTTGTCCCTCACGGGAAACCCGACCACCTCCAGGCGCAATCCGTTCCGAAGATTGGCGCTTTGCGGAGTTTGGACAAACAGCCCCTCTTCACCGTCGTTGAGGAAAAAACCTTCACCCGGCCGTGCCAATGTGACCGTCCCGCTTACCTTGGTGCGGTTTGCCGTTGTTGTCTGAGGCTGATAACCGAACAAGCTGCTCACCGGGACTGCCGGATCGGAAAAGGCCGCTTCCAGCGCTTCTGGTCGCGTTTCCACCCGCTCGGCTCCGGGAACCAGAAGGCGTATTCCCTGCAATCTTCCGTGCGTGTCTCCGTTTCCGGCAGCGATACCGGTGATCCGGGCGGGTGTGTCCTGCCAGTGCTCCGGTCGGAGGTCGCTTCCATGAATGTGAACCGGCATCATCCAGGGGCCGCCATGTGAGCTTACGTGAAGGGTCAGATTCCGTTTTTTTCCCTGTCCGAAATTTTCCACCCTGCGGATCGTGACGTCCACGCTCACGAACTGATCGTGAAATTCCCCGGTTAGCAGATCCTCGGGTGAAATTCCCACGGCTTTCGGTATCACGCCTGTTCCCAGCTTTCTGATCTCCACCGGCACGATTCCGCCGTCACCCGCACGGGCGGCGCTGCCGCGCCCCGCCACACTCGGAGAGTGACTTCCCCGTATCGTGGCTCCGATCACCGAGATTTTTTCCCCGGTTTCCAACCGGATCTCGCCAGGCTCTCCGCAACGAAGGAAGAGACTGCCCGTCCCATCGTGCAAGAACGCGTGGCTGGTCGCATCATCATGGTAAACCACCACACCTTCCAGACGGACGGGGCGGCGCTCCTCCGCCTCTTCAATCGAGAGCGCCCGGACTTCCTCTACGGTGGAGAGGACTCGGGCGTCCGTTTCTCCCCGGAGATTCCCGGACATCGGAAGAAACAGAAGAAGGATTGTTACCAGCGTTTTCAGTGAAAATGAGGCTTGATTGCGTGTCCGGTTATGTCAAGCGAGCGGGGAATCCGTTTGGAAGACGGGCCGAAAGTATTACGACCGGCCGCTTGCCGAGCCGACTCTCTCCCGGAATGGTTGGGTTGATCAGCCAACGGGTTACCCGCGGCCTGACAAATCTAAACAAATGAAACCACGATACATACCCCTGGCCACCCTCTTCACCGGATCCCTCCTTACGGTCTCCGCCAACGCCGCAAGCATCGCGCTTGACGACGGCAGCAGCTACACCGCCGGAGCCGAGATTACCGAAGCTTTGAACGGCGGCACCGGCCTCCTGCCCTGGGACGTCCAGAGAAGCTTCGACCCCGCCCAGCCCTCCTGGTCTGCCTTCACTTCCAAAGCCACCGGATCGAATACGTCGTTCAACATCTACAGCACGGGCGACAACGGACAGGTCATCCGCGGCCTCGACTCCGCATTGAGCGTCGGCCAGACCCTGTCATTTTCCTTCAAGCTTCCCTCCGCTTCCGGAAACGGCGGCGGCATCGGTTTTGGGGATCCGGGCACCCTCCCCGGCGATGACCTCATCCAGATCGTTCGCACCGGCACGGCCAATGCGGGGGTTGTCATCAGCGGCGGATCGACGGTGGACACCGGGGTCGTGGCGGCAGGAAACATCCTCCCTACAGTCAACGTCGCCTTCACCCTCAATACGGCGACGACCTGGTCGCTCGACATTGGCAACGGCGCCTACACAACAATCGGGATCACCAACGCACCGGTCGATTCGGTTCGCATGTACTATCTCGGAGGCAACGCTGACAACAATGCCGACACCGGCAACATCGCCTTGGACAATATCGCGGTCGTCCCCGAACCCAGTACCGCTGCGTTGGTTCTGCTCGGAGCCTGCGCCTTGGTCCGGCGTTCCCGCCAACGGGTCTGATCAATCAGGCGCCCGTTCGCTCCACTTTCAGAAAAACGGCCTTCCGCGATCACTTGCGGAAGGCCGTTTTGCGTCGGGCCGAAAAGTAGTATGAAAGTCCGATTGCCGTTTCTTCACCGCAGTTCAAATTTCTCATGACCGGAAGGGCGGCTTCCTACCGTCATTTCCTCCCGGTCGATTCGTAAATCCATGAAAACCCTGTGCGCCCTAATGGCGATATTGCTCGCCGTACCTCTCTACGGACAGAACTTCCGTCTTGAAGGTGAGTCACGCAACTCCACCAGCACCAGCCAGTCCGGCGACGACGCGCTCGTCACCCCGTTGAATGGCGAGTGGATCGCCTTCAACAACGTCAACTTCACGGGCGCCAGCACCGTCACCGTGACCGCCGCGCGTGGCGCCGGCTCCGCGCGGATGACCGTGCGCATCGGTTCGCCCACCGGCCAGAGCCTGGGGACGAAAACGGTGAACACGGGCGGTTGGCGGACTTTTCAGGATTTCACCTACCCGACCACCGGCATCACCGGCAGTCACAAGCTCTACGTTCTCTCGGGAAACCCCGACAAGCCGGTCATCCAGCGCATCAAGGTCAATGGCACGACCGCTTTCAACAAGGTCGCCACCGACTTCGACGACCTCGCGCAGAGCCTCAGGAACCGCGATTTCTACTTCGTCGCGCTACAGAATTCCTGGGCGCGCTACGACAACGTCAACCTCGCCGGCATCACCAGCCTCACCGCCAGCGTCGCCAACGGTGTCACCGGAAAAATCGAGTTCCGCATCGGCAGCCCGACCGGCACCAAGATCGCCGAGATCAGCACCAGCGGCACGGGCAGCGAGTGGCGGACCTTCAAGAACTACACCAGCGCGGTGACCGGCGCGACCGGCGTCCACACTCTCTACCTCGTCGGCACCGGCAATCACGGCGGCGTGCTCGATTACGTGGACTTCGCGGGAACCCAGGATCTCTCTGAGATCGTGCGCGCCACCGGCAACCGCACTCTCACCGGCCAGCGCCACGACGGCGGACTGCGCCCGGTCGTCGGAGTGCATGAATACGCGCTGTTCCGCCCGACGAAATCGACCTCTCCGAACGCCGGCGCTCTGCCCGGCCATGCGGTCTATTCCACCACCTTCAACCACCACCCCTTCATCACTTACTGGGGCGGGAAATTCTGGGCGGCCTGGATCGCCTACGACGGACTTAGTAGCAACGCCGCCACCGAGGCCACCAAGCGCATGCGCCTCCAGTGGTCGGACGACGGCCGCACCTGGAACCACGCCGACGCGGCCGATCTTTTCCCCACTCCGCGCGCCACCCACCAGCGCACCTGCTTCTTTATCGCATCGAATGGCAAGCTGCTTGCGACCACCTGGCACAGCCAGAACGGCGAGGCCGGACGCGGGGGCGTTGGCAGCCGGCTGGTGCGGGAAATCAAGGGTCCGCACGACTTCGGCCCGATCCTCACTCTGAAACAGAACGTGAGAGGTGCTTCCAACGCCGGCTACCCGCTCTTCACCACCTCCGCCGACACCGCGTTCAAGACCGCCGCGCAGGAGCTTTTCGACGATAAGCTCGAGCAGCAATCCCGCTGGGAGGAAGACCGCGATACCAGCCACGCGCAAATCTACGATCAGGCGATCGACACCCAGTACGCCGAACTAGAAGGAAAGGCCTTCCAGTGGTACCGGCTCGCGGACAACCGCATCGTGAGCCAGTGGAAAGGCGACTGGTTCGGCGTCACCAGCGGCACGGACTGGCAGCGCAACCAGATCGCGATGGACAAGCGCCCTGACCGATTCGGAAACCACACCCAGGCCAAGGCGTGGGGCGAGCCGCTTTCCACCGGCCGCTACTCGATGCTGCTTTGCCGCCCCACACCGCTGCCGAACACGTTCTTCGGCGTCACCGCCCCGTGGTATGGCTGGGACTGCCGAACGCCGCTCGCCGTCACCACCTCGGCCGACGGTTTCCACTACGATACCGACTACCTGACGATCTCCGGTGACTCCGGTCCGCAGATTTTCCGCAACGCCTCGCCGACCGACAACAAGGCGGTCGGCCCAAGCTACGTGCGCGGCCTTACCACCGTCGCCAACCGCGAAGGCAAGCCCCGTCCGAACGACAACCAATGGGTTACCTATTCGACCAACAAGGAATACATCTTCGTCGCCGAGGTGCCCAAGGAGATGGGCGCCACCGTCGCCACCCACGTGAACGACGACCTCACCGGCATGACTCCCGGCGGGCGCGTCGGCATGTGGAATATCCGCGACTCCGCCTGGGGCAGCGCGCGCCTGGTGGCGGACGGTGGCGGCTCGGTGCTACGGCTGATGGACAAGGACCGCTTCGACTACGCCAAAGCCGTCCGCGTTTTTCCCGAAAGCACACAGACGACCGTGACCATCCGCGTGCGCCCGCATCAGACCGCCAACGGCGAGCTGCATGTCGAAGTGATGAACAAGGCCGGCCTGCGCCCCGTGCGGCTGCGCTTTGACCCGGCGGGAAACATCCAGCGCTACGGGACGACAAACTGGAACACCGTCGGCACCTACGTTTCCAATACCTGGTATGACCTGGTCTTCACTTGCGACGCCGTGGCCAAAACCTGGGGACTCACCGTCAACGGCTCGTCCGTCGGCACGGCATTTCCCTTCAGCGAAGACGTGACCAGCGTCGAGCGTGTGGAGTTCCGCACCGGCGCTTGGCGCATGGACGACTTCTCGACCAACATGTTCGGCACCGGCACGCCCGGAGACCGGACTACCGACCTCGCCAACGCCCACGAGCCTGCGGCATTGGTGACTTTCGACATTTCCAAGCTCCAAACCACCGGCTCGCTCGTCGGGGCCAAGCTACGGATCATGCCCATCGGCGACTCGATCACCGAGGGTCATACCGTTCCCGGCGGCTACCGCAAACCGCTGCAGACGCTGCTCACCTCGGCAGGCCGCGCGTTCGATTTTGTAGGCAGCAAAACCCAGTCCGGCGACGATGCGGCCGATACGAACCACTGGGGCATCAGCGGCTACCAGATTTCCAACACCACACAGCAGATCAACGGCAAGAGCTACGTCTCGCTTCAGGGACAGAACCGTAACGGCCTTTTCAATGAATTGGATACCGCAATCTCAGCGACGTATTTCGCGCCGATCGGCTCGGCGGATACGAACGTCATTCTGCTCATGGCCGGCACCAATGACTTCCTGCATCAGGTGGTCGAGTCCACCGGCGGTGCGGTTTCTGGAGGCGACATAGGAAACAACGGCCAGGGTGAGCAGCAGGACAAGATGGGTGAGACCGCCATCGCCCGGCTCGTCGCTCTCGTCGAAAAAATCAACACCCGTGCCGCCGCCGCCAACCTGCGCATCGAGGTCGTGGTAGCCAAGATCCCGACGATCACCAGCGCCTGAACCGGCGATCCGGTGAGCCCCGTGCACACCTCGGAGATCGCTGAATACAACGCCGCCATCGCCTCCGCCTTCGCCGGCGCGAGCTACAGCAACATTGAGGTCACCGTTGTCGATCAGAACGCGCCGACTGTCGGCAAGCTAGCCGACGGCGTGCACCCGAACGCCACGGGTTTCAACGACATGGCACCGGTGTGGCTCGCGGGCATTGACACCGCGCTGAACAATACGCCCGCGCCGCTTGTGACGATCAACTCTGTCTCCAGCGGTTTCGCCTACACCGTCGCGGATTCGACCAATGGCCAGACCATCTACATCGACCGCACCTACGCCGTCGCCGGCCTTCCCGCCGCAATCACCGACGGCAAGCTCATCCGCACGCGGAACGATGACGACCAGGTGACCGCGAATCCGCATCTCACCTTCACCCTCGGCCAGTCCGCCGACGTGTATGTCGCCTATTCGACCTCCGCCACCTCGCTCCCTGCCTGGCTGGCCGGCTTCACCGACACGGGGACGACGGTCACCGCCGCCGGCGCGGGCAGCTTCAAGCTCTACAGGAAGACATTTCCCGCAGGCCAGGTGAGCCTCGGCGGAAACATGCGCGACACCACGCTAGCAGTATCAAACTACTTCGTTGTCGTCGATGCCGCCGCGCCTCCCGCGAACCAGGCACCGACAAACGTCTCGCTCTCGGCCGGAAGCGTCGCGGAACTCCAACCGGTCGGAACCGTGGTCGGCGCGATTTCGACGACCGACCCCGACCCCGGAAGCATCCACACCTACACGCTCTCCGGCGCGGATGCTGCATCGTTCAGCATCGCGGGTAGCCAGCTTAGAACGGCGGCATCCTTCGACTACGCGACGAAGAGCAGCTACAACATCACCATCCGCACCACCGACCCGGGCGGGCTCTTCTTCGAGAAACCCTTCACCGTCAGCGTGACAACCGGCGTTCCGGTGCGCGTCTTTATTCTGGCCGGCCAGTCCAACATGGTCGGCTCCGCAGTCGGTTCCACTTTCCCGGCGCCCTACAACGCGGCGGTTACCGGAGTGCCGTTTTTTAAAGGCACAGTTCCCGGCACCACGCCCGTAGGGACGCTCACTTCCGAAGTGACGTATTCCGGCGGCGGTCAGTTCGGCCCGGAACTCTCATTCAGCGCCGACCTTCGCGCATCCTCGCCAAACGTACCTTTCGCGATCATCAAATACGCCCGTGGCGGCACCTCGTTGGAGACCGACTGGTTCGGGAACGGCACGGCTTCCCCCTCGGGCGACGGCACGGAATACGCCCGTCTCCAGACCGTCGTGACCGAGGGGCTCAACGCCCTTTCCTCCGCCAATCCGGGAACCAGCTACACCATCGCCGGATTCCTCTGGACCCAGGGAGAAAGCGACGCTTTCCAGAGCCGCACCACCGCACAATACCAGGCGGATCTGACGACCTTTATCGCTGATGTCCGGGCCAACTACGGAAACATCCCGTTCCTTTTCAGTCGCCTATGCTCCGCCCAAACCGCGATGTCCGCAAGCACCCGCAATCAGATCCGCGCCGCGCAGGATGCGGTGGCGGCAGCAGATGCGGATGCCTGGATCGTCAATACCGACACGTTCCCCCTATTGGGCGACAACCTGCACTTCAACGGCGCCGGACAGGCCGCGCTTGGCTCGGCGTTCGCCAATCTGGCGATCACCAGCGGCGCGTTTCCTCCTTCCGCCAGCACCTATCCCTTCACTTTCCGACTCGAGACCGAGAGCTACGACGCGGCCAGCGGCGATATCTCCGCCGAGCCTTCCGAGCCTCACCTCATTTCGCTGCAAAACAAGTGGGCGCGCTACGACGGCATTGACCTGACCGGCATCGCCAGCCTCACCGCCAACCTCGCCGTCGGCACGACCGGCAAGCTCGAGTTCCGCATCGGCAGTCCGACCGGCACCAAGATCGGCGAGGTGAACGTCAGCGGCACCGGAACCGATTGGCGGACATTCAGGAACTACACCAGTGCCGTGACCGGCGTGACCGGCGTCCACACCCTATACATCATAGGCTCCGGTAGCCACGGCGGCGTCATCGACTACGTCGATTTCTCCGGCTTCGACCCGGTTCCACAAACCTTCGGGCAATGGAGCGGATCGGTGAACTGGGGTCTGATTTCGGTAGAGCAGCGGGATGAAGACGACGATCCCGATGGTGACGGCCGTAACAACCGCACCGAACGTGCGCTCGGCACCGATCCCACAAAAGCGGATCAGCCAACGGGCTTCGAACTCCGCGTCGCCCCGCAGCCAGGCGGCGCGACCTTCACGATGTATTACATCCGACACGCGCCCGATGAAACCTATGGCCTCGTTCATAGCGCTTCCTTGACGGGGTGGTCGGAGGCGGGGGTCAGCACCGAGCAGTGGGATGCCGCCAGCTCCCGCCACTTCCGCACGTGCAGCGTCACCGGACCCGCAGGCTTTGCCACTCTCCGGCTCTACCCGTAAGCCCGAGACGGTGCCCGGTTGAATGCGGCGGGAAGCCGCGGGCTTGCAAGTGGCCGGGGACGGGGGGAGGATGGCGGCGTGGCAGGTG
Source organism: uncultured Verrucomicrobiae bacterium (assembly GCA_963793435.1). GTDB lineage: Bacteria > Verrucomicrobiota > Verrucomicrobiia > Verrucomicrobiales > Akkermansiaceae > Luteolibacter. The sequence continues at coordinate 1,028,977 of CAWCAA010000002.1, forward strand.
ATTTGATGAAGAAGGCATTGCTGAAAACCCCGGGCGCAGCGTTGAAAGAGCATTTCGGCTTTTCGAAATTCCTCGACGGGCAGGAGGAGGTGATTTCCGAGATCGTTTCCGGGAAGGACGGGCTGGTGGTGATGCCGACGGGCGGGGGGAAATCGCTTTGCTTCCAGATTCCCGCGCTTTGTTTTCCGGGGGTGACACTTGTGATTTCCCCGTTGATCGCGCTGATGAAAGACCAGGTGGACGCGCTGGAGGCGAGGGGCATTCCGGCGACTTTGATCAACTCCACCCTGGGCTGGCCGGAGCAGAAGGAGCGGCTGGACGGGATGCGGAGCGGGAAATACAAACTGGTTTACGTGGCTCCGGAACGGTTCCGGGCGGAGAGTTTCCTGCGGGCGCTGAAGGGGGTGGAGATTTCGCTTTTTGCAATCGATGAGGCGCACTGCCTGAGCCAGTGGGGGCATGATTTCCGGCCGGACTATATGCGGCTGGGGAAGGTGTTGGAAATAATCGGGAGGCCGCAGTGTGTGGCGCTTACTGCTACTGCTACTCCGGTAGTTCGTGAGGATATTCTGAAAACCCTGGTGCTGCGGGAGCCGTTCGAGCGGGTCAGCGGCTTCTCGCGCCCCAATCTTTCCCTGGCGATCTCGCAGGTGGACAAGGCCACGCAGAAGGACGAGCGAATCAAGTCCATCATCGCCGCGCACAAGACGGGCATCGTCTATTGCGCGACGCGGAAGAAGGTGGATCTCGTTTCCGAAACCCTGGCCAGCCTGGGGATCAAATGCGTCTCCTACCACGGCGGGATGTCGGATCAGGAGCGGGTGAAAGCGCAGGAGATTTTCATTTCCAAGAAGGTGGATGTGGCGGTGGCGACCAACGCATTCGGGATGGGGATAGACCGGGCGGACGTGCGTTTTGTGATCCACTACGAGGTGCCCGGGAGCGTGGAAGCCTACTACCAGGAGGCTGGCCGGGCAGGACGCGATGGCGAGGCGGCGGTGTGCGAGCTGCTGTTCAATTATGCGGATACGAGGACACAGGAGTTTTTCATCGATGGCGCGAATCCGTCTCCCGTCGTGGTGCGGCAGATCTATCAGTATCTCCTCAACGAGGCGGATGGGAACCACGAGGTTTTCCGGACCCTGGATGACATAGCCGACAATGCGGATGTGAAAAACTCCATGGCCGTGGGGAGTGCGCTGGGCATACTGGCGCGAGGACGTTTCATCCAGCGTTTCGATGTGAAGGGTAAGCGCATGCGGGGCACGCGGCTCTTGCAGCCGGATGTGCTGGTGCGGGATCTGAAGCTGGACGAGGAGGCGATGGAAGCGAAGGACGCCCGCGACCGCGAGAAGCTCAAGGCGATGGTGGAAATGTGCTTCGCCCGGACATGCCGCCAGCAGTGGATTCTCGAATATTTCGGCGAGGCAAAAGCTGCGAAATGCGGGAACTGCGATGTCTGCCGGGAGCGCAGCGCGGGTGATTTCCGCAGGCCGACTTCCGAGGAAGCGCTAATGGTGAAAAAGGCGCTGGCTGGCGTTGCCCGTATGTCGCGGCGGACTGGCGCCGGGTGGCAGGGGAAATTCGGGAAAGGAAAAATCATCCTGATGCTCTCCGGCAGCAAATCCCAGGAAATGCTCAACGCCCGCCTCGACCAACTTACCACATACGGCATTCTCGCAGACAGGACGACGGGTTATCTCAATGCGCTTTTCCGCTCCCTCGCGGAGGAGGGGCTGGTCATCACACAGACCGGGGATTACCCGCTGATGACCCTCTCCGACCGTGGCGAGGCGGTGATGAAAGGCGAGGAAGAGTATGAGCTGAGGTGGCCGGACGAGGTTGCGAAGCCGGCCGGGCTGGAGGAAAAGGATTTCGACCCGCAGCTTTTCACCATGCTCAAGGATCTGCGTTTCAAGATCGCCAAAAAAGACGGTGTCCCGCAATACATCGTCTTTTCAAACAAGGTGCTGGAAAACCTCACGAAATACGCTCCTTCCAGCGTCGAGGAAGCCTTGGAGATCCCGGGGATAGGCGAGGGAAAAGCCCAGAGCTACCTGCCTCCGTTTTTGGAAATGATACGCACGTTCCGGGCGATGAGGTGAAGCCTACTCCTCGCGCACGATGATAGCGCGGCGGGGTGAATCGGCCTGGGTATCTGCGACGGATTTTTCCTCGTCCTCCACTGGCGGGGTTTGTTCCACCTGATCGGTCGCGGCGGGTTCCGCGGCTTCGTCGGCAGTGAGCTTCTCCACGGCATTTTCATCCGGGCCGGCGGTTTCGGACGGAGGAGCGAGCTTGTTCTCGAATTTTTCGTAAACGGTGATTCCGCCCCACACCAGGCCGGCGGTGATCAGGATCATCCAGACGGCTGCCATCGCTCCGCCGCCGGGCTGGCTTTTCGGTTTCTCACGGGTCACCGCTGCGGCCACCGGCTCGGAGATGTCGATGAAAGATTCGACAATCTCGCCATCGATCATCGTGGTTGGCTCGAGGTCGTTGAGCCACGGTTCGACATCCGCACCGACATAATCGCCGTATTGCTGGAGGAAACTCCGGGCATACAGGGGGCTGGAAAAAAAGCCGAAATCTTCCGTTTCCAGCGCCTCGACGACGGCACGCGGCATCTTGGCCAGATACACGGCATCATCCACCGAGATGCCGGCGGTTTTGCGCGCTGCGCGAAGTGTATTTCCGAGGCTTTCTTCCATTTCAGTGAAAATTCGGGAAATCCCGTGTCAGCAGCAAAGCGCATTGCGAACCATTTTGCAACACGCCGCTTGTTTTTTCGGAAACGGTCAGATCAGGAACCAGATCGCCACGATCAGAAGCCCGGCGGCAATGGAAAGTGCGATGGCGATGACGAAAAAATTCACCGGTTGCATCAGGTTCACCTCGTTTCCATCTTCGCGTTCCGGCAGCGACGATGCCCGGCGCTCCGCCCGCCAGATGATGTAAACCCCGACGAGGATGATCAGGCTGGCTATTGATTTGGCGGCCCACGTCGGCTCCACGCTTTTGAAAATAGCCTGGAATCCCAGGCCGACCCCTATGCACGCGAGCGCGGTGCGGGCCATCCGGCGAAAGTGCGCTCGTTGGCGAGGAGGGTGCGGTCAAAGGCGAAGTCCGTACGTTTTCCGGCTTTCTCCGTGCGCTCCTCGGCCAGTTCCTGCGAGCCCTTCCCTCCGGATTTTGTTTCTTCACTCATTTTCCCTGTCCTTCCCAGCGATTTTATAATCAGGGCCGCGTTCAACATAGCCCAGCAATCCTTCCCCCAATCCCGAGCCGTGGATTACGGAAATGTCTCCTGTCGTTTCCAGGACTACCGCCTCCACATCCTCCAGCTTCTTGACATTGGCCTGCCTTATTTTTGCCAGGATGTCCGCCTCGGCCACGCGGACGCTTTTCATGGCTTCCCGGTGAAAATTTCCACGGCTCATCAGCAGAATTGGTTCGTTCTCGATAGCTTCGCGGAAGCTGTCGTTACGGTAGCGCAGGGAGGCGACCATGCGCTGCGAACCCAGAATCACGGAAACGGCGAGGACGGATTGCAGGAAGGATGTCCACTCGGTCGCGCCTGCCGCCTGCGCGAGAAGCGAGCCGGTGGCGATGGTCGCCACGAAGTCGTAGGCGGTCATTTTCGAAAATGTCCGCAGCCCCACCACGCGGGCGGTCGCGGTAATCCATACCAGGGCGAGCGGGCCGAGCACAAGCCCCCGGAGTATGGTGTCGAGGAGGGGGTTTTCAGGTAAGAACATCGGGTGGTATATCTTTTCGCGAGAGCGGACCGTCGGGCACACCAGGCAAGTTGCAAATGGAAACGTCGCCGAACCACGCTATTGACCTTGACGGGAAGGGGGTGGTGCGGGCTTTATCGGCGCGACAATTTATTGCTTATGATTTCCTCCAAATTTCCCCTCACGGGTAGTGGTTCGCTCCTGGGTCGCATTGCGCTGGTCGCCTGCCTTTTTATCACCGCATTTTCCGGCCAGATCCACGCCCAGGACTTTGAGGGGAAAAACATCTCCGAGGTCGCCGTCCGCTACCGTGGAGCCAAGACCGTGGACGAAGCCCGTCTTCGCAACCTCATGTCCACCAAGGCCGGAACGCAATACCGCGCCGAGCGCCTGGACAACGACATCAAATCCCTCTTCGAATCCGGCCTCGTCGATGACGTCCGCTTCCTCGCGGAACCTGTTGGAAACAATGTCCGTGTCATCGCGGATGTCCTCACCCGGGATCAGATCAGTGGAGTCGGATTTGTCGGAAACACGATTTTCTCCGACCAGAAGCTCGCCAAGGAAACCAAACTCAAGGCCGGCGGAACAATGAGCGACTCCCAGATCCTGGAAGCCCGCCGCAACTTGGAGAAATATTACCAAGGCTACGGTTATCCGGATGTCCTGATCAGCCACCGTACGCAGGCGACCGGTCAGCAGGGTGCGTCGGATCTGATTTTCGTCATCGACGAGGGAGCGAAAAACGAAGTCCGCAAGATCCGCTTCGAGGGCAATACGAAATTTACCACCCCCGAGCTGAAAAAGGAGATGAAGACAAAGGAAAAGGGCTGGTTCTCCTGGCTCACAAAATCCGGCCGCTTCGAGTCCGACCAGCTTGACCAGGATCTCGATGCCGTTCTCGATTACTACCGCAGCAAGGGCTACCTCCGCGCAAACAGCCCGGGCATGCGCCGCGATCCTGTCGGTGACGGTCGGGTGGATCTCGTGATCCCCATCAACGAAGGCGAAAAATACACCGTGGCTGGAATCAGCTTCGGACGTATGAGCGTTTTCAAAGCAGAGGAAATCCAACCTTCCATGACCTTGGACGCAGGCGATGCATACTCCTCCAAGAAAATGCGCGATGACATCAAAACCATCCGCAGCTTCTACGGTTCCCGCGGATATGCGGATGCAACCGTGAATCCCGATATCAAGGATGCCGGCCCCAACCGTGTGACCATCAAATACCAGATCTCCGAAGGCTCCCGCTTCCGTGTGGGCAAAGTAAACGTCCAGGGAAACACCAAGACCAAGGACAAGGTCATCCGCCGTGAGATTCCTCTCAAGCCCGGCGACTGGTTCAATACCGTCGAGCTGGAAACCACCAAGGCCCGCCTCGAGAACCTCCAGTATTTCAGCGATGTCCAGGCTTCCGGCACACCCGGTGGCGGCGGCTACCGCGATGTTGATATCCTTGTTGAGGAGCGCAACACCGGTTCCGTAGGCGTAGGTGTCGGATTCAGTTCCATTGACAACGTGGTCGGCTTCCTGACCCTGGAGCAAAGCAACTTCGATATCATGAACCCGTGGGCCTTCACCGGTGGCGGCCAGCGTTTCGCCATGAGCCTGCGTGCAGGTTCCGAGCGCAGCGAATTCAGCGTTTCCCTCGTAGAGCCATGGTTCATGGACAAGAAACTCTCCCTCGGTGGCGAACTCTTCTACCGCCAGTCCAGCTACTTCAGTGATGTTTACGAGCAGACCAACGCCGGTGGATCGATCTTCCTCCGCAAGCCGATTGGCGACAAATCTTCGCTCAAACTTGAATACCGCCTGGAGCAGATCGGCATCGACGTTGATGAGCGTCCCGGATCCGAGTTCAACAAGGAAGACGGGGATTTCCTCCGCAGCGCAGTTACCCTGAACTACCTCTATGACAATCGCGACAGCACCATCACTCCACGCAGTGGTGAGAAAATCGACCTCTCCCTCACCATGGCCGGAAGCATTTTCGGTGGCGATGTGGATACGGTGACCTTTTCCGCCCAGGGTTCGAAATACTGGAACCTGAAATGGGACACCATCCTCTCGATAAACGGCGAACTCGCATTCGTTGACTCACTTGACGGCGACGTCCCCGTCTTCGAGCGCCTCTTCCTCGGCGGTGGCCGCACCATGCGCGGCTTCGAATTCCGCGATATCGGTGGTGATCGGGACATCCCGACCAACGAAGTCCTCGGCGGCCAATCGCTCGCATTCCTCAGCACCGAATACACCGTGCCAATCATCGAAACTGTCCGCGCTGCGGTCTTCTACGATATCGGTTACGTGAATACCGGCTCATGGGACATTTCCCCTGACGATGTTTACAGCGATATCGGCATCGGTGTCCGTATCAAGCTGCCTATCAGCCCGGTTCCGCTCGCGCTCGATTACGCGATTCCCATCAGCTCCCCGGACGACGAAGCCGACCAGGGCGGCCAGTTCAACTTCTACCTCAACTACGAGTATTGATCCCGTAGCCAGGTGATTTTCCAAACGGGGCGGCCTTAGGGTCGCCCCGTTTTTTTATGGGGGAGTGGTGCGTCCCGCGCCTTTTGAGGAGAAGGGACATTTCTTTCCCTTCAGCAGCGTGGCGATTATCCTCGTGCGCATCTCATTTTGTGAAATATCCCTCAGGATTGTAGCTGGGGACTCTGGCCCCAGGCCGTTTAGGAGGATTACAGCCCCCTTCTTTCTTTCCATAAATCCTGATGCGAAGCGGTAGATCAGTCGGGACAGGAATGTCCCGGCTCCTCAGTGGCTCAGCATCTTTCCGGGGACTGCCTGGCGTTCCATGGTATTGGACGAAATTTCCAGGCTGGGATCTGTTTCATCGTTCTTCCAATGGAGGCGGATGGGGTGTTTGCCTTTTGCGAGGCGTATGGTGCCGGAGGTTTCCTTTTCAGCAGGGGCAAATGCGGAATCGATCACGGTGGCTTCGTGGATACGCAGAAGCGCGGTGGCACCCGCCGGAGTGTGGAAGGTGTAGTCTCCATCGGAGGGGATTTCCAAAAATCCGCTGAATACAAAGGAATCGACATTGGGGATTTTGATTGGCTCAATCTGGACGGAAACGCCTTCTTGCAGTGGGGCGAAGCCTTCCACCCGTGCCAACCATGGAGCATGGGATTCGTGCGCGCTCCATTCTATGCCGAGGACGCTGTCCACGGTTACGGCAGGCACCGTTTCGTCGTCATAGGGGCGCGGGGCGGTTTCATTCGGGCGGCGCATGCGCAGGACGGCATCGTGCATTTTCTTTTGAAGCCCGGGATTGTCCGCTGCGAGGTTGTTCCTCTGCTTCGGATCCGAGACGATATCGTAAATCTCGAACGGATCGGAATGTGATTTGATGCGATAGCGGACGCCGATGAGGTTGCCGAGGCGGATTGCCTGCATCTGCTTTCTCTCCTGCCCACGACGTTCCTTTTCAAATTCAGGGTATTCAGGTGTTTTCTGGCTTGGCTGGAAATACTCGATGTAAACCTGCGGCTCCTTTTGTTCTCCCTCCCCGGTGATCTCAGGAACCAGCGAGGTTCCGTCGGCATTGGCGGGGGCGGCGACTCCTGCCAGTTCCGCGAAGGTGGGCATCCAGTCGTGGAACTGTGACGGGAGGTTGGAAATGCGGACGGGGGCGGTGCCGCCGGGCCAGCGGAGGATGGCACCCACCCGTATGCCGCCTTCGATCACGTCCCGCTTGATCCCGTCGAAGTGGCCGAAGGAATTGAAAAAATTCGCCTTCAAACCTTCCTCGAGGTACGATTCGTTGCTCGGGCCGTTGTCGGTGGTGAAAACGACGAGCGTGTCGTTATCGATATTCATATCTTTCAGGGTCTGGATGATATCGCCGATGCAGGCGTCAATGCGGTGGACGGAGGTGGCGTAGCGTTGGTAAACATCGGGCCACGGGACTTCCGGGGTGGAGGCGTCCTTGTCGTGGTCCCATGTCGCGGAGGCGTATTCCGGGAGCTTGTAGCTGTCGGGCTTGCCGCTGGCGGTGTTGATCATTTTCCCTTTCTCACCCGTCCACTGGAGGCCGCCTTTCAGACCGCCGCCTTCCGGGTAGGGTGCGGCGGGGAGCTGGGTGATGGCGTGCGGGGTATCGTATGCGAGGTAGAGGAAAAACGGTTTTTCAGGAGAGGCCTTCTTTTGATCGACTATCCATTTTTTCGCCCGTGCGGTGAAGAGGTCGGTTGTGTAACAGACATCGAGTCCGGCGGAGATTTCCTCGTTGTTTTCCCAGACTTCCTTGCCGTCCTCCTTGGGGTAATGCCTGTGGCCATCCACGTGGCGGACGTAGCCGTGGTAGAAATCGAAGCCGTGTTTGGTCGGGTAGCCCGGCCAATCGTCAGGGCCTGTTTTTCCGATGCTGTCCTTGTCGTTCCACTTTGGCACCTCCCTGGAGTCCCCATTTTCCGATGGCGGCGGTGGAGTAACCCGCGCCTTGCATGACAGTGGCCAGGTTGTGGTTGTTTGGCAGTGCTTTGTCGAACTGGTTGTCCCGTATGTCCGAGTGCCCCTGGTGGACGCCGAGAAGAAGCGAGGCGCGGGAGGGCGCGCAGACGGGAGCGGGGCAGTAGTGGTGGGGAAATTGCATCCCCTCGGCAGCCATTTTATCGAGCTGCGGGGTCATGTGCCAAGGCTCGGAGCGATCTCCGTTTTCCTTGCGGAGATTTTGGAAAAACACCCCGTAATCCCCCCAGCCGAGATCGTCTGTGAGGATGAAGATGATGTTTGGTTTCGACGGATTCGCCACGGGTGGCTTTTCCGCTGCGGAGAGTGGAAGGGTGAGCGTCAGGAGGACGGCTAAGTTCTTGAACATGCAGAGACTTTATGCGGCGGGAGACGGGAGTCACGACACTTTTGTCGTGGGCTGCAATGGCGAACCACCTTAGCCGTCAGTTCCCAATGCCGCCCCCGACAGAAGTGTCGGGACTCCCCTGCTTCAGCCACCCGAGATCCCGGAGGAAGGCCTCGGATTTCGCTATGGTATCGGCGCGTTCGGGGTCTTTGTTAAAGAAACCGTGGCCTTTGCCTTCGTAAAGGTGTAGATCGCAGCGGACTCCGGCGGACTTCATGTTCTTCTGGAAACGTTCCAGGGTGGATACCGGGATGAGTTTGTCTTTTGTTCCGAGGAAAACGATGGCGGGCGGAGCTTCTTTCGTGACGTTGTGGGCGGGGGAGAACTCCTTGGTTTTTTCGCCAACACGTTCGCTGCCCCATTCGCCTTTTCCATTGTCGAGGACGGGATTGAAGAGGAGGAGGGCGGCGGGTTTTGCGGAAATTTTCAGATCATCGGCCGGGTCGTCCATGCCATCGACCAGTCCGGTGAAGGCTGCGAGATGCCCTCCGGCGGAGCCACCTGCTGCGGCTATTTTTTCAGGATTGATACCAAGTTCTACGGCGTGGGAGCGTGTCCAGCGCATGGCGGATTTCGCATCGCGGCAGGGGAAAACGGGTGGGCCGGGGATTATTTTGATGAGCCTATATTCCGGAAGGATGCAGACGAATCCGAGCTTGGCGAAATGCTTGGCCTGTGGCTCAAACTGTCCCGGCGCACCGCCTACCCAACCGCCGCCGTAAAACCAGACGATGGCGGGGCGCGTGTCCGAGGGTTTCCAATCATCGGGTTTGAGCACGTAGAGGTTCAGCTCCTGTTGTTCGGTCTTTTTGTAAACAATCGCCTCGCCGAGATTCTGGATCGGTGCGGCGGAAATGACTGGTGAGAGGAGGATGATGAGTAGGATTTTCATAAGTTGGAGCGCTTGCTTTAGCTGGCGTCTGCGTGTGAAACGCCGCCTGAAGGCAGCGCCCCTTTACGCTGCCCCGAATTTCCGAGCCGGGATCGCCGGTTCGTCCTTGGTTTTCTTCGGGAGGCAGAGGAGGGCTTCGCTGACGAGGAAGAAGAGGACGGCGATGAGGAAGGCGCGCCACATGTCCGTGGACAGGGAGGGGTCGGAGGCTTGGCCCGCCTGGTCCAGGAGGCGGTAGTTGGTTCCTTCCAGCATGGTATCGAGCTCCTCTTTTCCGGCGACCAGGAGATCGTCTTCCCCGAGGGGGCGGTTGATGGCGAGGGTGCGGTCGCCCAGGCGAAAGACTCCGGCATCTCCAGCCGAGGATTCGGTGGAGAAATCGTCGATGCGGGTGCGGGTTTCCCCGGCGGCGGGGTTGGAGACATCGGAGCCGACTTCCGCGAGGTAGGATGAATCGAAGCGGTCTGCGCCGAGGGCGAGGATGCGCTGGATGGCGGGAAGGAGGACATCCGCATCGCCGAGGTTGGACCAGGTGTAGTCCGGGATGCTGCCGAGAAACCAGAGGGTTCCCCTATCTACTATTTTCCTAGTAATAAATGCTTCGCCATCTTCCCAACGTGCGAGAACTGCAGCATCTCCTTCGGGAACGGCTCGTTTGATTGCGCGGAGGCGCTCGGCGGGGATAGGGGTTCCGTCAATGCCGTCGCGGAGCGGGCCGTCGGATTTGTTCCACTCGTTGAGAATGAAGAATTTCCCGGTCTCAGCGAGAGTGACGGGCAGCCATTTCATGCCGAGGAAATCTTCGGTGGATTCCGCCGGGGTGGGGAGGCAGACGAGCTGACCGCCGCTGCGGAGGAAGGCGGAAAGTTTGCTTTCGTTTTCGCCGGTGGGCAGTGGTGCTGCCCAGAGAATCATGGCGGCGTCCGAGGTGGGGGTGGTGGCGAAGACGGCTGGGTCGATGCGTTCGGCGCTTTGTTTTTCAAATCCGGGAGGCGCTGCGGCCAGGGCGAGGTAATCAGCTGTTTCTCCGGCGGGCGCGACGATGAGGGTTTTTACGGGGCGGGCGGGGCCGTATGCGAAGAAGACGGAGTTGTCGCGGGGGTTTCCGTCTGCGGGGATGGAGAGCCAGCCGTGGCCGGTGGCTGTTTCATCGGAAATTTTAATGCGTTTCCGGAAGGCGAGGGACTGGCCGGGAAGGGAGACGGTATCAGTGCTGCGCGCTCCGCCAAGGCTGGTGGTGATGGGAAGGGAAAGCGCGCCGCGGCTTTCCTCGGAGCGGAGGAGTTCCAGATCGAGCAGGAGTCCGTCAGAGGTGCGGCGGGTGCCGAGCAGACGCAGGGAGGTGTTGGGGGCATTGCTGCCGGTGAGGGAAAGGACGCGGACGGCGGGCTTTTGCTGGAGGGCGGAGAGGCTGGCGCGGACGGCGGCCCAGCGCTCGTCGCCGGGTAGCCAGTTCGATGTCTGGAGATCGGAGGCGAGCCAGACTTCCGAGCGGCCGGTGGAGCCGGAGAGGACTTCTGCGGCGGTGGTCATGAGGGTGGGGAAGTCGGCGGCGGAGTCGGTGGCGGCGGTGGCGGAAATTTCTGGGAGAACGTCTGGTGAAGGAATTTCCTGGGGCTTGCCGGTCGCGCTGTCGATGAGGACCAGGCGTGGGTTTCCGAGATCCGACATGGCATCGCGGACTTTTTGGAGGACGATCTCCCGTTTCGCCGCCTGCCCGTCGCCTGAGCGGAGCTCCATGGAGGCGCTGCGGTCGAGCACGAGAACTACCGTATCAATGGTCCCCGCGCCCCAGCCGAGGAGACCGGAAACGACAGGCCGGGCGGCGGCGAATGCAAGCGCGGCGATTGCGAGGGCGCGGCAGGTGAGGATGAGGATGTGCTTGAGTTTCTTTTTCCCACGGGATTCGCGGGTGGCTTTGAGGAGGAATTGCATCGCCGCCCATTGCACCGTTTTGTGGCGGCGTTTGTTGAGCAAATGGATGATGACAGGCACGCTCGCGGCGGCGAGAAACCAGAGGAGGAACGGGGAGAGGAAAGTCATTCGCGGGAAACTCTAAACTTTAAATTGTAAACTCCAAGGGAAGAGATGCGTTGGGAAAACGCAGGGTGACTATATCTTGGAGATGCCGTCGATTTTGAAGAATTTTACCCCAATGGGAGCGAAGCGGACATAGAGGAACTGGCTCCTACAAATCTTTCCTCAAATTTCACGGATGAGCCCGGATGAGAGAGGGTTGGATAGTGATCTTAAGCATGAGATCATAAAGAAGAGACAGGTTCAGACATCTTTAGAGCCGGGATTGGGCTTGGGAATGGGGAGCGGTTTGTAGTCGTGGTTCCAGCCGCATTTCTTGCACTCGAGGTGGCGGGAATTCGGCATGATTACGGAAAGTCCGCCGAGGAACATGGGCGGGATGAACATAGCTTCCGAAAAACAGCCACCATGACTTGCTGCTTCCCAACCCATCATATAGCCCCGGAATGAGGGCTGTGATGACAGGTCCGAGAAATAAACATGGCAGGAACGCGATGTAAGCGGTTTTCCTGAGGATGCGCCCTATTCTACCAGAGCCGTGGGTGAGGTTGAACCCTGTGCGAAATCTGGTGCCGCAGACCTGGCAGCTCTCCGGGAGATCGGCGGGCCAGGGGTGTTCAAACAGGCCCTTTCCTGCCCGGGTTCCTCCGGGAACGTCGCGGAATTTCAATCTAGGGGTCATGGTGTTGGCAGTGGGGAGCTTTTTCTACTCAAGATGCTTTGTAAGCTATGCTGGAGGTTGGATTGTTGGAATTGGAATCGAATGGAATTCCGTATGCGCAGAAGGGAACCGCGATTTGGAAATCGCGACAGGACGGGGGAACCTTCAGGCACCGTTGCAGACGCGATTTCGAAATCGCGGTTCCTTACCGCTTGCAGCGGGGCTCTGAAGTGGGCGAGTGTGGCGTGACAGATGGACAAGCTTTTTGAAGAACTGGATTTCCGCGAGACGCCGATTGGCGATCTGATTTTGCAACGGCGGAAGTATCTGCAGCTCGATGGGCAGGTGGTCTATGAGGTGAAGCTTGGGGATGCGTTCCTAATGTCGAGCATGTTCCATGAGGTGGAGGTTGCGCTATCGAAGCTGGGGCTGGCGGCGCTGGATGGGGATGGGTGGGATGTGGTTGTGGGGGGGCTGGGGCTTGGTTATACGGCGGTGGCTGCGTTGGAATTTCCGCAGGTGAAAGAGCTGCTGGTGGTGGATGCGATGGAGGGGGTGATTGACTGGCACGAGCGGGAGCTGGTGCCGCTTGGCAAAACGATGAACGAGGATTCGCGTTGCCGGTACGTGTTAGGTGATTTTTTCGCGTTGGCTGCGGATGCCGGGAAGGGATTTAATCCGGATGTGGCGGGGCGGAAATTCCATGCGGTTTTGCTGGATATTGATCACTCCCCTTCCAATCTACTTGATCCCCAGAATGCTGCTTTTTATACGCGGGAGGGGTTGGCGAAGATGGCCGAGCAGTTGCATGACGGCGGGGTGTTCGGGTTGTGGTCGGACGATGCGCCGCATGCGGGATTTACGGCGGATTTGGAGAGTGTTTTTCCGTCAGTCGAGACGCACATCGTGGAGTTTGAGAATCCGTTGTTGGAGACGGTTTCCAAGAGCACGGTTTATGTGGCGAGGAAGTTGCTAGTGCCGAGTGATCAGTGATCAGCCAGAAAACGGCGCTGCGGGTTTGGGCGTGAGAGTAACTTTGTTAGTCAGGAGTGGAAGACTTGGTTGTTATTCGAACCGCGGAGGCGCTGAGGTCGCGGAGGGGACGCAGGGGAAGTCTTGGGTTATGAAATTTTAACCGCGAATGGACGCTGATTTTTGCGAATGAAGATTGGAAATTGGTTGGCTCAAAATTTTCATAGGACTGGCTTTGCGACTCCTCTGCGGCTTTATGCCCTTTAGGGTGCTTTGCGCCTTTGCGGTTCAATTCTTTGTTTGCCGGTGCCGGGTGGCTGCGGGACGCAGCTACCACGGTCTGCCCCGGGACGGGGGAAGCTACGGGCGTGGGATTACGTTGTTTTCGCTGACCTGTAGGATGGGGAGGGGGCGGATGTTTTGGGTGGTTTCGCGCCAGCCGAGGTTGGTGGTAGTGATGAATTTTTGGGCGTGGGGGGGGAGGTGGTGGAGGAGGGCGTTGCGGCGGGTGGGGTCCAGCTCGCCGAAGATGTCGTCGAGAAGATAGATGGGGGTTTTCTCGTGGCGCTGGTGGAGGAGGTCTCCTTGGGCGAGTTTTAGTGCGAGGGCGATGGTGCGTTGCTGGCCTTCGCTGGCGTAGTCGCCGGCGGGCATGCCGTGGAGGCGGATGGAGAGGTCGTCGCGGTGGGGGCCAACTACGGATTGGCGGGTGGCGGTTTCGCGATTGCGCGCCTGGAGGATGGAGTCCCGCATGCAGGGGCCGGAGGCGGGGAGGTAGCTGAGGGTGAGGGCTTCGTTTTTCCCGGAAATATCGAGCTGGGCGGCGGCGGTGAGGGGGGAGAGATCGGCGATGAGTTGGCGGCGGGATTCGGTGAGGTAGGTGCCGTGCTCGATGAGGACTTCCTCCCAGGCGAGGAGTTCGGGGAGGCGGAGTTTTGGTTCCTTTAGTAAGAGGTTTTTGGCTTTTAGGGCGCGGCGGTAGCGTGTGTATGCGGTGCGGTATTTGGGATCGAGCTGTGCGCCCAGGAAGTCGAGGAAGTGGCGGCGGGCTTCGCCGGGGCCGCGGATGAGGGTGAGATCCTCGTTGCCCATCCAGACGATGAGGCCACCGTCAGCGAGGTATTCGGTGCGGGAGGGGCGGGGTTCGCCTTCGACTTTGAGGACGAGGCCTTTGGAGGTTTGCTGGATTTTCCTTTCCTGACCCCATGGATCTGCGGCGACTCCGAAGCCGGGGGTGGAGAATTTCGTGAGGGTGTTGAAGCGGTTGCTGCGGGGGGAGTGGAGGCGGACGAGGGTGCAGATGGCTTCCAGGATGGAGGTTTTTCCCTGGGCGTTGTCGCCGAGGAAGATCGCGCCTTCGGGCGGTGCTTCGAGGCTGAGGGAGCTGAAGCAGCGGAAGTTGAGGAGGCGGAGGTTGGTTAGCATGCCCTCAGGGAGCTGCAAGCGGAGTGGTGCCGGTGAAGACGAATTCCCAGCCACGGCTTGATTGCTTCGGCTCCGGGAGTTGCCATTCGAAGGCGGCGAGGTCGTTGTTTTTCGTGAGGTTCTGGGAAAACTGGTTCACGGATTGTGCCTGGGGAGCCTCGCCGATGAGGCGGATTTCCGTTGGTGAGATGTCGGCGGTTTTGAGGCGGAGGCCGGAGTTCGGCGGGATGGAGCGGGCGACACGATTGAGAATATCGACGGTGTTGTAATTAGCATCGAGGGCGTATTCCAGTTCGTCCCATTTGTTGATATGGAGGGCGTATGCTGCTCCTTCCGGGGAGACCTGGGCTATCCTGGCGTTGAGTTCTTTGGTGGTGGAATTGGTTTTCCAAAGCTGGTAGCCGAGGTAACCAATGGTGCCGAGGTAGGCGATGGCTACGGCGGCTACGGCGAGGGTGATGTTGCGTTTCTTCGTAGCCTCGCGACGGGCGGCTCTGACGTCTGCGGGGAGGAGGTGGCTGAGTGGATCGGGCAGGACGGGATGTGGCCTGGGCTGGAGATCGGTCTGGAGGGAGAGGGTTTTGGAGAGGTGGGAGGTGTCGGTTTCGGAGTCGGATGACCAGACGGTGGCTCGGGATGGGGAGGCATCGAGGCCTTGGAGGGAAAGCTGGGTGATGGCGATTCTGATTTCCCGAACGAGTGATGCGTCCGGGGAGAGGGCGGATGAGGCGGTGGCTTGGCAGTAGATGAGTTTGCCTTCCTTGTGGATGGAGAAGACCCATTGGCCTAGCTCGCGCCAGAGGCTGAGGGTGTTTCCTTTTACTGGGAAAGCGCGGGCGGAAATGTCGAAGGCTTTGGGGGATTTTTTCGGGAGGTCTTCGGTCTCCGGAGTGCGGAGGATGACGGAAAGGATGGTGGAGGTCTCCGAGTTTGTGAAAAGAGGGAAGACGTCGGTGAGTTGGCCGGCGAAGGGGTCGGGGCGGAAGCCGAGGCGCTCGGCGTGGGTTTCCGCGAGGTCGGAGAAGAGGGAGGCGTCCCCGGTGTTGACCTGCATGGGGAGGGCGGTGAGGGCTTTGACCGGGAAGAAGAGGATGATGTCTCCGGGCGGGAGTTTGTCGAATTCCGAGGGTTTGGCGGCAGGTGGGGAATCGACGACGGCGGGTTCCGTGCCGGTGGTGCCGCCGGTCCAAACTTCCCAGGTGGTTTCGCCGGGGATGAGGAGCAGGTTTGTGGATGATTTGGCCATGGAAACTTTAAATTTAAACTTTAAACCTCAAGGGAGAGGCGTTTTGCGGGGGTGTGTGACGGTGGGGAGCGCGTGGGGTTAAAATTCAAGATTCAAATCTCAAACTTCAAGGAAGACTTGGGATGGGGATGGAGTGCCGAGTGAGAAGTGAGAAGTGGAAGACTTGGGTCTTGGGGAAGAGGAGGAACCACGAATCCGACGAATCTTACGAATCCTGGACTGGGGTTTTGGAAAAGATTTTTTAACCACGGAATACTCGGAATACACGGAACTAATTGGAGGCTTGTGTTCTGGGTTCTGGAAATTGAGGTTTAGAGTTTAAAATTTAAAGTTTAAGGAACAATTTCTGTGGTTCGGTCTAGGAGGGCGGGGCGGCCGGTGCGGTTGCGGACGATGGCGGTGATGCGGCGTTTGGCATCGCCGGAGCGGGCGGTGGAAGTGATGCGGGTGGTGGTGTCGTTGGTGGTGAAACGTGCTGCAATTAACTGGCCCGAATCGCCGCCTATGCCAAGCAGGGAAAGTGCGGTGGTGGTGTCCTGGAAGGGGACGTCGTCCTCGGTATCGCGGATGTTGTCTGTGCCGCGGACGGTTTCCGGGATGATGGAGGCGGCGGATTCTGTGACGTCTGCGGCTACGGCGATGAGTTCGGAGTCGGCTTCGTTGAGGTCGAGGGTGCCGCTGGACCAGACGGTGAACCAGTCGCGCCAGTCGGGGCGGAGGGCTTCGATCCGGTCCATTCCCAGGACTAGGCGCATTTCCTCTATGTCGTAGAAGGGGCGGTTGAAGGGTTGGTTGAGGCGGCCGAGCTTTTCGTAAACCTCGACTTCGGCTCCGTTGAGGGCGGATTCGTCGTCGGGGTCGGTCCAGTCGGTGAAGGCGTCGGTGAGGGCTTGGGCGGAATCGAGATCGAGGCCCCAGTGGATGAAGATGGAGCGGATGAGGGTTTTGTCTTCGGCGAAGATGAGGGTGTTGATGTTGAAGCGTGCGCCTTCGGAGGTGAGGGTGACGTGGACTTCCTCGTTGTTGGCCTCGTCGAAGCGGTGGAGGAGGGGATCGTTGCGCTCGACGGAGGGGTTGCAGCCGATGGCGATTCCCATTTCGGCGAGCTGGAAAGCGCGGGAGCCGTGGATTTTCGCGGTGACGACTTCCATGTCGAATGAGATGACGCGGAGGGTGGTGATGGCTGCGAGACCTAGGATGGCGATTAGCCAGAGGACGGCGATTAGGGCTGCGCCCTTTTTGGAGGGGGGGACGGAGGGATGGAGGGAGGGGGGGAGCTTCATGGGCCGGGTGGTTGGGGGTTGGGAGACACCTCGGGGATATCGATTTCGGTTCCTCCGTCCGGGTTTTGGCCGGCGGCTCCGCCTTGGCCGGCGGATTGTTGGAGCTGGCGCATGAAGACTTCGGGGTTTTGGCGGGGGGGGATCCAGAAGATGTGGCGGATTTCCTCTCCAGAGGCTCCGAATTTGCAGCTTAGTTCCATCTGGAGGGGGAGTCGGCCGGGGAGATCCCAGTCGTATTGGTATTCCATGGTGCGGCCGTCGAGGACGCGCCACTCGAAGTAGGCGACATCGGTGAGGAGGATGATTTCCGCGAAGGGTTCCTCGTCCTGGGCTGAGGAGGTGGTGCCGGAGGAGGATTCGGGATCGATGATTTCGTTTTCGTAGTAGCGGAGGACGATGTCGAGAAAGCCGGAGCGGCGTTTGACGGTGGAGAGTTGGATGGCCTTCGCGGTGCGGTCTTGTCCGCCCCAGGTGAAGGAGAGGGGGACTTGCTCCAGCGTGAGGTCTGTTAGGTAATGTGATCCGGCATCGGTGACGGCGAGATCCATGAGGGTGTTTCCCGGGAGGGAGGCGAAGCGGTTTTCCAGGAGATCGAAAAATGCCTGGTGGAGCATTTCCTCGTTCTGGGTTTGGACTACGGAGTTTCCGAGGACTAGGGAGGAGCGGGCGGTGGAGAAAACCATGCCGACGAGGAGGGCGATAAGGAGGAGGGCGATTACCAGTTCCAGGAGGGTAAAGCCGCCGCGCGTTGCGCGAGGGAGGGAGGGAGAGAAAGAGAGATTGGGGGATTGGGGGATTGGGAGATTGGGGGCTGACTCTCTCCCATTTTTCCTCCAACCCTCCGTCGCTCCATCTCTAATTCCCAATGTCCCTTTCATGGCTGATACATGAGGTTGTAGCGCCAGGTTTCTGCGGAGCGGGATTGCCACGCGCCGTTTGCGAACCAGTTGGCGGTGATTTCTATGTGGAACATTTCCTGGAGGAGTTGGCCGTCCTGGTTTTCGAGGTCTTCGATGGGTTCGATTACGACGTCGAGTTCGATGTCGGTGCCTTCTACGGGGATCTGGGTGACGCCTTCTTCTAGGGTGGGGAAGGAGAGTTGCTCGGTGAGGGCTGAGTCCAGAATGCGGGTGATGCGCATTTCTGTTTGGGCGAGGGAGGCGGACTCGGCCATGCGGTGGAAGGCTACGGCCATGCCGGTGGCGGCGATTGCGAAGATGCCGAGGGCGAGGACTACCTCAAGGAGGAGGAAGCCTGTTTTTTTTGGCGGGCGGTTTGGGGTTGTTCGCAAGGAAATTTTAAACTTTAAATTTTAAACTCCAATTTAAGAGAAGAGAACCACGGATGGACGCGGATCGGATTCTTGTGTCTTGTGTCTTTCAATCTTGAGTCTCCGCTATTTGGCTTCCAGTTCGGAGTCGGTGATGGTGGCGGTTAGGGGGTGGTAGGTGTCTTGGGCGTAGCTATCGTCTATGGTTAGGCGGACGGTTAGTGGTTCGGAGAGGCCGTCGGGATCGAAGCGCCAGATGGGGGCTTGGACTTCGGTGGGGGTGGTGAAGTCGGTGGCGTTCCAGTGGCGGATGGTGAGAAGGATGTCGGGGTCGATCTCGATGGAATCGTGGAGGGTGGGGCGGGATGTTTGCTCGGATTCGGTTCCGCCGATTTCGTTGCCGAGCGCGGTGGTTCGGTTGAGATCGTTGGTTTCCGCAAGGGGGAGGACGGCTATGCTGCCGGGGTGAAACCGGATGGCGTAGGGAGTCTGGTGGAGGATGGCGGCGGTGCGGGCGCGTTTTGCGAGGAGTTCGATCTCGCTGGAGGCGTTTTTGAGTTTCCGCTCGGCGGAGGAGAGGATGACGGTGGTTATTGCTCCGCCTATGATGAGGGCGGAGACGGCTAGGACGATGACGATTTCCAGGAGGGTGAAGCCTCTGCTGGCAACACCCCGAGACGGGGTGTTCACGGCCTGCGGCGGGGACGCCGCAGCTACGCTGCCGCTAGTCCTGGGAGGAGATGTCATCTTCTGTGCCTTCCTGTCCGTCGGGGCCGGGGGTGTAGATCTCGAAATCTGAGGCGTCCTTGCTGCCGGGATTGCGGTATTGGTAAGGCTTCTGCCATGGGTCGAGCGGGATTTCCTTGGCTAGTTGCGTCCAGCGTTTCGGGACGGGGGTGGAGGTTGGTTTTGTGACTAACGCCTGGAGTCCCTGTTGGGTGGTTGGGGCGGTGCCGGCGTTGAGCTTGTAGGTGGAGATGGCGGAGGAGATGGTATTGAAGTCCGAGGTGACGCGCTGGAGTTTCGCGCCGTCTCCGAGTTTCCCGACAACGGCGATGGAGCCGCCGAGGATGACGGCGATGATGCCGAGGACGATGACGATTTCGAGAAGGGTGAAGCCTCGGGAAGAGATTGTGGATTGTTGATTGTGGATTGTGGATTTTCCGGTGTTCATAGTCTTGTGGTGAGTAAATGCCGTGGATTGGACGGGTTGTTTGAAGGAAATAGTCTTTTCAGTCAACCGGGATGGCGCGGAGGGGTGGCTCGTCCACGGGTTGCGCGCGGAGGGGGCGATCCCCGACGGGCTGGGCGCGTGGGGGTGGATCCTGGCGTTGCGGTCTGGTTGGTGGTGGGAGGTTTTCCTCGGAAACGGGCTGGGCTTTGGCCGGGTGGATGGGGCAGAGATCAGTGGGATCCGGTGCGGTGTCTCTCGGGATTTGCTCGGTGGATGCAGTGCCAGCCTGGTGGCAGCCGCTGGTGGCGCGTTTTCCGGAGAGCTTGCAAAGATCCGCGGAAACCATGCTGATGTTTGAATGGAGATCGCCCGCTTTGTAGCCGAGGCGGTCGGCGGTTTTCATGACATCCACCCACACTGGGAGGGCGAGGGCGGAGCCGTAACCGCCTTGGATGGTTTTTTTCGGTTGATCGAATCCCACCCAGACGGCGCAGGTGAGGGTGGAGGTGTAGCCGGCGAACCAGGCGTCCTTGAAGTCGTTGGTGGTTCCTGTTTTCCCGGCGGCGTCTTTGGTGAAACCGAGTCGCTTGATCGATGCGGCGGTGCCGGAGGTGGCTACTTCTTCGAGGATTTTCGAGACGGACCATGCGGAGCCGGTTTTGGATGCGGCATAGGAAATCTGTCCGGTGGTGTAGAGGACGTTTCCATCGCGGTCTTTGATTTCAGAGATGATGTAGGGGCGGTAGCGGGCTCCGTCGTTGGGGAAAATGGTGTAGGCGGAGGCGACTTGCCACGGGGTGGCATCCCAGGAGCCGAGGAATGAGGAGGGGGTTTCCTCCATGGCGTCGCCGAAGCCGGCCATGCGTGAGACTTCCTTTACCTTGGAAAGTCCGGCGTAGTTGCCGACACGGACGGACATGGTGTTGCGGGAGCGGATGAGGCCGTAGGAAACCGGGTGGGTGCCGCCGAATTTCCCGTCGGAGTTGTTCGGGCGCCAGGTGGGTGCGCCTTTGATTTCGCCCCGGCGAATCGGGCCGTCGGAGATGGGGGTGTTCGGGCGGAGGCCTTTGTCGAAGGCGGCGAGATAGACGAAGGGCTTGAAGATGGAGCCGATCTGGCGGCGTGCCTGGATGGCGCGGTTGAACTGGGATTCGTTGGCATCCCGCCCGCCGACGAGGGCGATGACGGCTCCGGTGCGGTTTTCCATGAGGACGACGGAACCCTGGATGTATTCGGGATCCTTGCGTGTCTCTTTGGGGATTTTCTGCCAAGCGGCGCGGGTCTGGTGCTGGTAGCCGGAGAGACGCTCGGTCTCGCGGAGTTTTTTATCGAGAGCTTCCTCGGCGATGGTTTGGAGGCGTTGGTCGATGGTGGTGACGATGGTCAAACCGCCGAGCTGGATGTTTTCCTCCTCGAGGACGCGCTCAAGATCCCGGCGAATCATGTCCATGGCGTAGGATTGCTGGTAGTCGCGGCGCCATGCGGGGCGGACGGTGATGGGTTCCTTTTTCGCTTCGTCCGCCTGGGCTTGGGAAATTTTTTGGGCGGTGACCATGCGGGCGAGGGTGGTGTTGCGCTCGCGTTCCGCCTTTTCCATTGAGCTGAATGGATTGTAGGCATCGGGGCCACGGACGATGCCTGCGAGGAGGGCGGACTCGGAAAGGGTCAGTTCCGCAGGGTGTTTTTCAAAATAGATGCGCGATGCCTCGCCGACGCCCTTGATCTGGCGGCCCCAGTTGATCTGGTTGATGTAGGCTTCGAGGATCTGGTCTTTGGAGAGGGCGGCATTGATGCGGAAGGCGATGGCGATTTCCAGCATTTTGCGGTCGAGCTGGCGGGGGAGGTCTCCCCGTTTCTCACCGTATTTCAGTTGGAAAACATCGGAGGAGAGCTGCTGGGTGATGGTGGAGGCTCCTTCGCGTTTCCCCTGGAAATTTTTCAGGATGGCGCGGCCTATGCCGATGATATCAATGGCTCCGTGGGAGTAGAATCGCTCGTCCTCGCGGGCGAGAATGGCTTTCCGGAAATCCTCAGAGACGTCTTTGAGTGGGACGATTTCTCGTTTCTCCCCGTGGATGCGTCCTATCTCGGTGCCCTGTCTGTCGAGGATGATCGTCCGCTCCGGCATGCGGTTGATGGCGTTCAGATCGTAATTCGAGGAGCGTATGCCGTAGATGACGGCGAGGATGGCGAAGACGTAGAGACCTGCTACGGCTGGCACACCGGCGAGGCGGGCGAGAATGCGGATGGGTGCGGACATTCCGCGCGTGATGGCGAAAAGCAGGTGGAAGGGCCAGAACAGGAGCCACGAGAACGGGCCGGCCGATTTCCGGGACGCGGATTTTTTCCGGGGGTTGTTTGGTTTCTGTTTGCGTTTTGCCATGGCTGCTCTTGGACGGGAACATAGGCGGAAACTTCAAACAGGAAACTGTAAACTTGTGGCGGGGATTCGGGGCTGTCCGAAGGAAAAGCCTAGACGAATCCGGCTGATGGTGTCGATTGTTCGGAGTGATGAGAGTATTACTTACCGCACTCGGGCTATCGTTTCTGGCGGCTGTGGCGCAGGCGCGCGAACCTGCGGCCAGCGTCGCAGACTTGGTCAAGCTGGAGATGAAAGTCGGAAAGGTCGCGGAAATAACACTTCCGGCCACCGTCGCACTCGTTTCCGAAAAAAATGGCTCTTCAGGATCCGGGGTGATCGTTTCCAAGGATGGTCTGATCCTCACCGCCGCCCATGTCACGCAGGGGCTCAAAGAGGTGGATGTGTATTTCCCGAATGGAAAAAAATGGCTGGGAAAAGTCCTCGGATCGAATTTCTCCAAGGATGTGGGGATGGTGAAAATCGTGGAAGTCGGGCCGTGGCCTTTCGTGGAGCTTGGTGAGTCCAAGCCGCTCACTGCGGGTGACTGGGTGGTGGCTCTCGGGCACTCCGCCGGATTCGATCCGCTCCGCACTCCTCCCATCCGCTTCGGGCGGGTGATGTCGGATGGCCCGGGAAATTATTTCACTAGTGATGCCACCCTTATCGGTGGCGATTCGGGCGGTCCCCTGTTTGATCTGGATGGGAGGCTGGTGGGGATCAATTCCTCCATCGGCTGGTCTTGGAAAACGAACAACCACGCAGGCATAGACGGCTTCCGTGAAGACTGGGACAGGCTGCTGGCCGGGGAAACCTGGGGAGAGCTGCAGATGAACCCGCTAGCAAACCCCGAGACGCCTGTGCTGGGAATCGGCATGGGAATGCAGCGTGGGGCGAACGGGGTTTCTGTCCAGAAAGTGGAGCCGGAATCACCCGCCGCAGCTGCCGGAGTAAGGGTAGGAGATCTCATTCTCTCCGTGGATGGGGAGCGGGTGAAGGAGGGTGGCGAACTCCAGCAAGTCCTGATTAAACACGAGGTGGGCGATGTCGTGAAACTCGGCATCCTGCGGGGTCGCGCGAAGCTTGAAATCGAGGTGGAACTGGTGAAACGGGAGGAACTTTACAAAACACGATGATGATTGGAAAACTACTTCAGTGGTCGGTTCTGGCCGCCGGGCTGGCCATGGCGGCACATGGCCAGATGGATAGGGACAAGGACAGGGTGCCGCTGATGCGCCCTGCCGAGGAAGCCGAAGTCAACCGCCAATCGGATGCCTTTAACAAGGCACTCGAACCAATCATCGCGGACGCTTCGAAATCCACCGTGCGCATCTGGGGGGACTCCCGCAGGCCGAAAATCCTCGCCTACGGAACGGTGGTCGGAAACGGCAGCCAGGTGCTGACAAAATGGAGCGAGATCGAGCGTTTCGAAGACTCCCTGCAAGTGCAGACGACAGGTAGTGAGTCCTATTCTGCGGAGGTTGTAGGCGTCTTCTCCGAAGATGATCTTGTATTGCTGGAGCTTGGAAGCGGAGACCGGGGTTCCGCTAGTCTCGCTCCCGCAAAGTTCCATCCATCCGATCTCACTCTCGGTAAATTTCTCACCGCCCCCCAGCCTATCGGCAGACCTGTCGCTTTCGGAGTGGTCAGCGTATTGGAAAGAAATCTCCGTGAAACGGATCAGGCGCATCTTGGCATCATGGCGGAGCGGGGATACTCGGGCGAAGGTGTCCAGATCGCTGGCGTCCAGCCGGAATACGGGGCCGCAAACGCCGGACTCCAGGCGGGGGATGTGATTCTCAAAGTCGATGACCGCAGCGTATCCGGCTTGTTCGAACTCAAGAATGCCCTCTCCGCGAAACAACCCGGCGACACGGTCAAGATCCTGATCGAATCCGCCGGGAAGGAGCGCACCGTGGAAGTCCTTCTCTCCAACAGGCCCGTCACCGGCCAGTTTTCCGGAGACAGGCTCAACCAGATGGAGAGAATGGGCGGCGATACCAGCAAGGTGCGCGGAGGGTTTTCAAAAGTCGTCCAATCGGACATGCAGATCCAGAGCGACCGCATCGGCGGGCCGGTGGTGGATCTTGAAGGACGCATCGTCGGTATCACCCTCGCCCGAGCCGACCGGACAAGGACTTACATCATGGGCAGCGAGTCCGTATTGAACCTGCTGAAAGGCAAATACGATACGGTAGCCGAAGCCCGCGCGAAGCAGGACGCCCGCGAGCAGATGCTCGCCAAGCAGCAGCGTGAGCTCATCCCGAAAATCCGTGCGATGGGAAAACCCCGCGATGTCCAGCGCATGCGCAGGCACCTCAGCGATATGGAGCGCCTCATGGAGCGCATGCAGGAGGAGATGGATGCTTTGGAAAATCCCTGAGCGGAGATTGGACTTCATTTCACCCGGCCACCGCCTAGGATCGCGGCGACATGAGTGATAAGGAATTTTTTTACCAGGATCCGTTCCCGTTGGGCGCGGATGAAACGGAATACGAATGCATCCGCGAAGGTGGGATGGAAGTTTCCGAATTCGAGGGGAAAGAAATCCTGAAAATCTCGCCCGAAGATCTGACCTTGCTGGCTGGAAAAGCGATACGCGCCATCAATTTCACGCTACGCAGCAGCCACCTCGCCCAGGTAGCCGCCATTCTCGATGACCCCGAAGCATCCGAGAACGACCGCATGGTCGCCCTCATGCTATTGAGAAACGCGGAGATCGCCTCGCACGGGATTTTACCCGCCTGCCAAGACACCGGGACAGCCACCATCATCGGGAAAAAAGGCCAGCAAGTCTGGACTGGTTGCGACGATGCCGAGCATCTCACCAGAGGCGTTTACAATACCTACACCAAGGAAAACCTCCGCTATTCCCAAACCGCCCCGCTGACGATGTTCGACGAGGTGAACACGAAAACCAACCTCCCCGCCCAGATCGACCTCTACGCCACCGAGGGCGACGAATACAAATTCCTCTTCGTCAGCAAAGGCGGCGGCTCCGCGAACAAAACCTTCCTCTATCAGGAAACCAAAGCCCTCCTGAATCCCAAACGCATCAAGGAGTTCTGCATCGAGAAAATGAAATCCCTCGGGACTGCCGCATGCCCTCCGTATCACTTGGCTTTCGTGATCGGCGGCACTTCTGCGGAAACGAATCTCAAGACGGTGAAGATGGCGAGCACCCGTTACTACGATGCGCTCCCGACCAGCGGCAACGAGCACGGCCGTGCCTTCCGGGATTTGGAACTGGAGAAAGAGCTTCTCGTGGAGGCGCAGAAGATAGGGATAGGCGCGCAGTTCGGAGGGAAATATTTTGCTCTTGATGTGCGGGTGGTGCGTCTTCCAAGGCACGGGGCGTCGTGCCCGGTCGGCATCGGCGTTTCCTGCTCCGCCGACAGGCAGGCGAAAGCGAAGATCACCAGGAAAGGAATTTTCCTCGAAAAGCTGGAGAAGAATCCCGGCAGGTTCATCCCGGAGAAATACGCGGACTGGAAATTCAAGGGGGTGGAAATCGACTTGGATCAAGGGATGGAGAAAACTTTGGAAACGCTTTCCAAATATCCGGTTACCACCGCGCTTTCACTTAGCGGCACCATCATTGTCGCGCGCGATTCCGCACACGCGAAGATGAAAGAGATACTCGAAGCGGAAGGTGAGCTTCCCGAGTATTTTCGAAAATACCCTGTCTATTACGCTGGCCCTGCCAAGACTCCGGAGGGCATGGCTTCGGGTTCCTTTGGGCCTACCACCGCAGGTCGCATGGACGGCTACGTCGATCTCTTCCAATCCAACGGAGGCTCCATGGTCATGCTCGCGAAAGGAAACCGCTCCCAGCAGGTCACGGATGCCTGCAAGAAACACGGGGGTTTTTATCTCGGCTCCGCAGGTGGTCCGGCAGCCCTGCTGGCAAAAGATCACATCCGCTCCCAAGAAGTGGTCGCCTTTCCGGAGCTCGGAATGGAAGCCGTCTGGAAAATCACCGTCGAGAACTTCCCCGCCTTCATCCTCGTGGACAACAAAGGCAACGACTTCTTCCAGACGATCAACCAGTGTCCGGTTTGTTAGAGAGGAACCGCGATTTAGAAATCGCGACAACCTCGGCGAATCATCCCAAGACCTCTGCTCTCATTGCAGACGTGATTTCTAAATCACGGTTCCTTTCTGCTTTAGCAGAATCGAGACCGGGCAGTGATCCGATCCCAATACGTGCGGGAGGATGCTGGCGCCCTCCACCCTATCGATGAGTTCCGGGGAGACTCCGAAGTAATCGAGTCTCCATCCGACGTTTCTCTGGCGGGCTCCTCCACGGTAAGACCACCAGCTATAGGCCTCTGTCTTATCCGGGTAAAAGTGGCGGAAGGTATCTATGAAACCACTTTCCAACAGAGTGGTGAAGCTTGCGCGTTCTTCATCGGAGAAGCCGGCGCTTTTGTGGTTTGCCTGCGGGCGGGCGAGGTCGATTTCTTCGTGGGCTACGTTCAGGTCTCCGCAGAAGATAACGGGTTTTGTTTTCGCGAGTCCGTTGAGATGGAGGCGGAATGCGGTGTCCCATTCCAGGCGGTATGGAAGGCGGAGGAGGCCGTCCTTGGAGTTCACCGTGTAAACATTCACGAGATGAAAATCCGGATACTCCGCCGTGATCACGCGGCCTTCGCCATCGTGTTGTTCGATCCCGAAACCATGGGTTACACTGAGCGGGGCTTCTTTTGAAAATATCGCGGTGCCGGAGTAGCCGGGTTTTTGAGCGGAGTTCCAGTAGGATTTGTAAGCGCCGAACTCCAAGGGCAGTTCCACCTGCTCCTCGCGGGCTTTGGTTTCCTGGAGACAGAGGATATCGGGGTTTTCAGTGGCGAGGAAATCGGCCATGCCTTTGTTAAGGGCGGCGCGGATTCCGTTCACGTTCCAGGAGATGAGTTTCATAAAACTTTAAATTTTAAACTTTAAACCTCAAGGAAGAGGTTCGTCGCGCTTCGCGCATTAGAGGATTAGCATGCAGTCGCCGTAGGAATAGAAGCGATACTTTTCCGCGACTGCTTGGCGGTATGCTTCGAGGACAAGCTTGCGGCCTGCCAGGGCGGAGACGAGCATGATGAGGGTGGATTGGGGGAGGTGGAAGTTGGTGAGGAGGGCGTCGATGGCTTTGAAACGGTAGGGTGGGTGGAGGAAAATGGCGGTTTCCCCGGACTGGTTCTCTTCGCGGGCGATGCGTGCGTTATCCCCGGCCAGCGATTCCAAGACACGTGTGACGGTGGTGCCTACGCCGATGACGCGCCCGGCACTGTTGATCGCCCGAGCCGTTTCCCCGGAGATGGCGTATCTTTCCGAGTGCATGTCGTGCTCTTTGATATTTTCCACTGACACCGGGCGGAAGGTGCCTACGCCTACATGCAGTGTGATGAAATCGTGGCGAATCCTTGCCAGCATTTCCGGGGTGAAGTGAAGCCCGGCTGTCGGCGCGGCGATGGCTCCTTCTTCTTTTGAGAAAACCGTCTGGTAGCGCTCCTTGTCCATCTCCTCGTCCTCGCGCCCCATGTAGTGGGGGAGGGCGAGGTGGCCGTGCTTGTGGATATCCAGCACTTCCTCCCAAGCTATCATGCGGTCGCCGTTTTCGAAAACTTCTACTACGTTTCCAGTAATTCCGCCGACGACAACGCTTCGTCCGACCTTCATCCGCTTGCCGGGTTTTGCGAGGCAACGCCAGAGGGTGGGGGAGAGCTGGTTGAGGCAGAGGAGTTCCGTGCGGCCGTCGTCGGGAAACAGGCGGGCGGGGATGACCCTGGTGTTGTTGAGGACTAGGAGGTCGTCCGGCTTGAGGTAGCTTTCGAAATCTGTGAACATTTTGTGTTCGATCCGCCCCGTATCCCGGTGAATGACGAGCATGCGGGAGGCGGCGCGATCCGGCAGGGGGCGGGAGGCGATGAGTTCTTCCGGAAGGTGGTAATCGTAGTCTTTGGTGAAGAGGGACATGGAAACTTTAAACTTTAAATTTTAAACTCCAAGGAAGAGAAGATGCTTTGGGTCTCCCCAGACTCTGATGAGGTTTACGGTGTTATTGTGGTTCAGGCGTTCGGTGGCGATCAGGACTTTGGTGCCGTCTTTGGTTACGTCCCAGGGATCGGTATCGCCTGCGGGTTGCCAGCCGTTTTCCTGGAGGAGATCGAGGTAATGGTAACGGTCTCTGCCGTCGGTGCCGGGGATGCGGAATTCATGTGGCTCGTCTTGTTTGGAGGATTTTGGAAATGACGGAAGATTCAGTTTTATTCTGCGGTTCCGCGCCCAGCGGCGGGCAGCGGGTTGGAGGATTTCCACAAGTTTTAGCAGGCTTTTTGAGCATAAGCTTTTGAAGGCGGAATCGAGGGGACGGAGGGGCAGCATGCGGTTGACTACGGACTGGTATCCGGCCTGCCCCATGGAGCCGTAGTAAATGATGGAGTCGCTGGCTGCGCGGACGCTGCCGCCGCCGTAAACGAAACCTTCCCAGCGGGCTTCGCCGTTTTCCTTGAATCTGTGCGGGTGTTTTTCGAGGAGAAGTTTTTCCGCTTTTCCGTAGCCGGTCTGTTGTTTGAGAAAAGCGCGGATGGACGGTCGCCGCCAGTGCCAGACGAAGGCTCCGGGGACGAAGGCCATGGCCAGTCCGGCATCGCTGAGACGCCAACAGAAATCGACATCGTCTCCGGCGGTGCGGAAGGCGGGATCGAATCCGCCAATCTTTTCAAAAGCATCCCGGCGCACGGAAATGTTGCAGCCGGGGAGATGCTCGGCGCGGGTATCGTCTAACAGAACGTGGCTGGGTGCTCCGGGTGCGGCGCGGATGACGGCCTCTTCCAGCGTGCGTGCGGGAGGCGGGAGGTTGGGGCCACCGGCTGCTGAGATTTTGGGATCGCGGAATGCTTTGTCGAGGCGTGCGATCCATTCGATGTCCGGTTCGCAGTCATCATCGGTGAAGGAGAGGATGTCTCCGGTCGCGGCGGCGGCACCGACGTTGCGGGCGGCGCTGAGTCCGGAGGGCGGGATGGTGAGGAGGCGCACTTCGGGGAAATTTTCCGAAACAAATTCCGAGGTGCCGTCGGTGGATCCGTCATCGACGACGATGGTTTCGTATGGCCCGCCCGTCATGGCGGCGATGCTGCGAAGGCATGCTGCTATGTTATTCCTGCCGTTGCGGGTGCAGACGATTACGGAAAATCGGTGGGTGGGTGCTGCGGGTGGAGCCGGGACGAAATTTTCGCAGGCGGCTAGCGCTGCTTTTGGTGCGCCCTCCCGATCCGTGAGGCCGAAGCTCCAGTCGGTGACTTCCGCACCGTTGTTTTCCCAGAGATCGCACCATGAGTAGATGGTTATTCCGGCCGTTTCCTCGCGGTGGGAAACGTCCAGCGCCCATGCGATTACGGATGCCTGGGTCTCTGTTCCATTTCGGGAGGAATCCATCCCGAATTCGGAAACGACCAGCGGCCTGTCACCGGCAATGTTCTGTAGCCTGCGGAGGTATCTGGCGAAAGTTTCGGGTTCCTCCAGGTAGATATTGAAGGCGGAAAAATCGGCGTTGGAAGGTTCCAGGTATTCGGTGGACGGGTAGTTCGCGTAAGCGAAAAGCAGGTGGGGGGCGATGCTGCGGCCAAGCTCGATGAGGCCTTCGATGGCGCGGCGGACTGCCACGGGCCCCATCCATCGGGCGAGATCGGAGGATACCTCGTTTCCAACGTAGATGCCGGAGAGCGCCGGGTGGGCGGCGTGTTTTTTCAGCCATTCCGAAAGTGTGACTCTTGCACCGGAGAGAGCGGCGGGGCGGGATAGGAAATCCGTGTATTGCCAGGAGTCGATCCCGGCGAAAACCTGTAGCCCGGAATTTTCCGCTGCGTCGAGAAATGCCAGATCCGGCAGGGTGAAAACACGCAGCGTGTTGAAGCCTGCATCGCGGATCCTCGGAAAATCCTCGGATGGCGGCTGTCCTTTTCCGGGAGGGAAGGGACCGTAAGTCACCGCACGCATCCACTCGCGGGTGCCGCCCCGGTGGAAGAATTTTCCATCGGTTTTCCAAGAATGGTTTTCGCGGCTGTGCGGCACGGGCGGAGACTAGGCAAGACGGCGGGAATTGGGGAATGGAAATCGTTGTGCGCCGGACGGCTTTGGGATTCACAGGATAAGTATTGCACGAAAGGGGGTTCTGCTTATCTTCCGCCACCCGGCCGGGCCGGATTTTTGAAAATGAAACTACCTCATGTGGCGATTGTCGGGGCGACGGGTGCCGTCGGCGTGGAAATGCTGCTCTGCCTGGAGCAACGCAACTTTCAACTCAGCGGGCTGACCTTGCTGGCCTCCGCGCGTTCCGCCGGGAAGAAGGTGAAATTCCGCGGGGAGGAAATCACCGTGAAAGAACTCACCCACGATTCCTTTGCGGGGATTGATATCGCGCTGTTCAGTGCCGGCGGTGGAATTTCACAGGAGTTCGCGCCGTCCGCAGCGAAGGCCGGTGCGGTGGTGATCGATAATTCATCCGCTTTCCGCATGGATGAAGGCGTGCCTCTCGTTGTCCCGGAAATCAATCCGCGGGCAGCCAAGGACAGGCCGAAAGGCATCATCGCGAACCCGAACTGCACCACCATCATTTCCCTGATGGCTCTGGCTCCACTGCATGAGAAATTCGGATTGGAAACGGTCATTGCCTCCAGCTACCAGGCGGTTTCCGGCTCCGGTGCGCAGGGGATTATCGAGCTTGAGGAGCAAGTGAAGGCGATCGCCAACGGCCAGGAATTCACTCCGAAAGTCTATCCCCGCCAGATCGCGTTCAACGTGATCCCGCAGGTCGATAGTTTCACGGAAAACGGATACACCAAGGAGGAGATGAAAATGCTCAACGAGGGGCGGAAAATCCTTGGTCACGATACCCTGAAAGTTTCCTGCACTTGTGTGCGGGTTCCGGTTTACCGCTCCCATTCGGTTTCCATTACCGCGCAATTTTCCAAGGAGCCATCGGTGGCCGAAGCCCACGCAGCCTACGCGGGCAAGCCCGGCGTCCACGTTGTCGATGATCCGTCGAAAATGATGTTCCCCGTGCCACTCGACACCACGGGAAAGGACGACTGCCTCGTCGGCCGGATTCGGAAAAGCCTGGTGCTGGACAACGCCCTGGATATCTGGGTTGTCGGTGATCAGGTGCGCAAAGGCGCGGCACTGAATGCGGTCCAGATCGCGGAGATTTTGTAAGGTTGCCTGGTAGCCAAGGTTTCGTAGTCGGCGAATGAAACCGAATCGCTTCCGGCTGGCGGGTGTTTCAGTGCACCATTGTCCGGATATTTATTTTTCCCCATCTCCCGCTTGCCACGCGGGGCGGGTGGCCTAGGATTCCGCGCAGAGAACGAATGAAAATCTGGTTAGACGGCAAGTTGGTAGATGAGGATGAGGCGAAAATTTCGGTTTTCGATCACGGTCTTTTGTATGGTGACGGGATCTTTGAGGGGATTCGCTTCTATAACGGGCGGGTCTTCCGTCTGGAGGAGCACATTCACCGGCTTTACGATTCCGCGAAGGCGATCCTGCTGAACATGCCATGGACGCAGGAGGAAGTCTGCAAGGCAACATGCGAAACGGTGGCCGCGAACGGCCTGACCGATGGTTACATCCGGCTGGTGGTGACGCGCGGGGCAGGGGAGCTGGGACTAAATCCTTATCTCTGCCCGAAGCCTTCGATGTTCATCATCGCATCCACGATCAAGCTTTACCCTGAGGAGCACTACCAGAACGGTCTTGCGATCATCACTTGTGCGACCCGCCGCCCGGCACCCGGTGCGCTGATGCCGCAGGTAAAAAGCCTGAATTACCTCAACAACATCATGGCCAAGGTGGAAGCGATCCAAGGCGGTGCGCTGGAGGCGGTGATGCTCAACGAGCAGGGCTACGTGGCCGAATGCACGGGCGACAACCTTTTCCTAATCAAGAAGGGCGAGCTTCACACTCCGCTAATTTCCGATGGTGCGCTGGACGGGATTACCCGTGCGGTGATTTTGGAAATCGCCGGGAAACTGGGCGTGAAAGTAGTGGAGCGTTCGCTGACCCGCTATGACATTTTCATCGCCGACGAATGCTTCCTGACCGGGACTGCTGCGGAGGTGATTCCCGTGGTTTCCCTGGACAGGCGGGTGATCGGGACTGGCAAGCCGGGCGACGTCACCAGGAAATTCCTCGCGGAATTCCATGAGTTGGCAATGAATACCGGGACTCCGTTTGCATGATATGCTAGGGTTTATCAAACGATGAAGTGCGACTATTGCGATAGCAAGGCGACCGTGTTCCTCACGCAGCTCGCGGAGGGGCAGATGAAAAAAGTCTGCCTCTGCGACAGTTGCGCCAAAGAACGGGGCGTGACCGATCCGACGGGGTTTTCCCTGGCAGACATGCTGTTGGGAAATTTCCAAAAAGAGATGGGCGACGGCGCGGTAGTCCAGCGCAAAGAGCAAACTGCCGGCGGGGCGAAGGTCTGCCCGGAATGCGGCTTTACGTTTGATGATTTGCAAAAAGTCCGCCGCTTCGGCTGCGGGAATTGCTACAAGGTTTTCTCGGACGAACTCGCGCCCATGCTGCGCGGGATGCACAAGGGCGCAAGCCACGTGGGGAAGGTGCCGGAGGGGCTGATGGAAATCCATTTCCGCGAACAGAAGCTCGATGAACTTCGCGCAAAACTTGAAAAAGCGATCAGCTCCGAAAGCTACGAAGAGGCTGCGGATTTACGCGATGAGATCCGCTCGCTGGATGAAACGGAGGTGGGGAAATGATGCGTTTCTCCACCCTGATCCGCCATCCTGCGGACTGGATGACAGGTGGAGCCTCCGAGCAATCGGCGGTGATTACCTCGCGCATCCGGCTGGCGAGAAACCTGCGTGGGCATTCGTTTCCCGGCTGGGCGAAGAAATCCGAACGCGCGGAGGCTCTCAGAATCCTCCGGCCTGCCGTGGAGGGACTCCCGGCGATGAAGGATGCTTTTTCACGTGAACTCGGGGAACTAAACTCCGTGCAAAAGCAGGTGCTGGTGGAACGGCATCTGATTTCCCGGGAACATGCCGCTCGTGGTGATGGCTCCGGTGCTGTCATCGAGAGATGCCAGAGTTTTTCCATCATGCTCAATGAGGAGGATCACCTGCGAATGCAGTCGATACGCTCCGGCCTGAAACTGACGGAAGCTTACCAAGCCCTTTCCGAACTCGACAGCATGCTGGAGCAGGAGGTGGACTACGCTTTCGATCCCACTCTCGGTTATCTGACCACCTGCCCGACGAACCTCGGCACCGGGCTTCGCGCCTCGGCGATGCTTCATCTTCCCGCGCTGGTTCTGAGCGACCAGATCGGCCCGGTTCTACAGGCGGTAAACAAGATCGGCCTGGCGGTGCGCGGGCTTTACGGCGAGGGCACGGAGTCTTTGGGAAACCTCTACCAGATTTCCAATCAGTCCACGCTCGGAGAGAGCGAGGAAACCATTATCAACCGCCTCGAGCGCGTGATCTCCCAAGTCGCGAGCCACGAAGAAAACGCCCGGGCGAAACTGATGGAAGACGATCCCGATATGGTGGCTGACAAGATCGGCCGCGCCTACGGGGTGCTGCGCCACGCCCACATCATCGATTCCAAGGAGGCGCTCAACCACCTTTCCCTGCTCCGCCTCGGCGGAAACATCGGATTTTTCCCTGCGGAATCCGTGAATTTGTGCGACACTCTCCTGATGGACATCCAGCAGGCGCACTTGCAGCTACACGCGGGGACGAAGCTTTCCCCCGAGCATCGCGATTCGATACGTGCGGAAATTGTCCGCTCCCGTTTGCAATCCCTCGATTCCCCTGATAATTTCCCACCCAAGACAGATCAAACAGACCGCTACCCCGAAGGCGGCAACCCGGAAAACGCATGAACAATTTCACACCAAGAGCGCAACAGGTTCTCGCCCTCGCCCGCAAGGAGGCCGACCGTTTCAACCACGCCTACGTCGGCACGGAGCACCTTTTGCTCGGCCTGATCAAGCTGGGACAAGGGGTAGCGGTGAATGTGCTGGAGCGCATGGGTCTCGCTCTGGAAGCCGTCCGCATGGAAGTGGAAAAGGAAGTCGGCTCCGGCCCGCCGCAAAAGAGTGCTGGTAACATTCCATACACCCCCCGCGTGAAAAAAGTCCTCGCCCTTGCCAACAAGGAGGCGAAGGCACTCAACCATTCCTACGTCGGCACGGAGCACCTTTTGCTCGGTCTCTTGCGCGAAGGCGAAGGCGTAGCTGCCCGCGTTCTTACGCGCCTGGACGTGGATATCCAACGCACCCGCAACGAAATCCTCGCGGAGATCGATCCGAACTTTTCCCCCGAGGACATGGACGATGACGACGACGATGATGACGATCTCGGGGTCTTCGAGGACGAGAGCAGTCCTTCGCAGGGTGGCAACGAACCTGCCGAAAAAACCAAGACGCCTGCGCTCAAGGCTTTCGGTCGCGATCTCACAAAAATGGCCAGGGATGGCGAACTCGATCCCGTAATCGGGCGCGAGGATGAGATCGAACGCGTGATCCAGATCCTTTGCCGCCGTACGAAAAACAACCCCGTCCTCATCGGTGAAGCCGGTGTTGGGAAAACCGCTATCGTCGAGGGTCTCGCCCAGGAAATCGTG
This sequence comes from uncultured Verrucomicrobiae bacterium, assembly GCA_963793435.1. Taxonomy (GTDB): domain Bacteria; phylum Verrucomicrobiota; class Verrucomicrobiia; order Verrucomicrobiales; family Akkermansiaceae; genus Luteolibacter. The sequence goes on from CAWCAA010000002.1 coordinate 1,063,554, forward strand.
ACTGGAAACGTCCCGGAGCTTCTCCGCGATAGGAAGGTCATCACCCTGGATCTTGCCCTGATGGTCGCCGGGACGAAATACCGTGGACAGTTCGAAGAGCGTATAAAAGCGGTCATGGACGAGATACGGAAAGTGAAAAACGTGATCCTTTTCATCGACGAACTCCACACCATCGTCGGTGCCGGTTCCGCGGAAGGCGCGATGGATGCCTCCAATATCATCAAGCCTGCACTCAGCCGCTCCGAACTCCAATGCGTGGGCGCGACCACTCTCAACGAATACCGCAAGTATATCGAAAAGGACTCCGCCCTAGAGCGGCGTTTCCAGCAGGTGAAAGTCGAGGAACCCTCCGAGGCGGACGCCATCCTCATCCTTCAAGGACTTCAGGATAAATACGAAGCCCACCACAAGGCGGCGTTCACCGAGGAGGCCATTGAGGCTTCCGTGAAACTCACATCCCGCTATCTCACCGCGCGCTTCCTTCCCGACAAGGCAATCGACGTTCTGGATGAGGCAGGTGCCCGTGCCCGCATCGGAACAATGACACGCCCGCCCGCAATCAAGGAAGCGGAGGAAAAGATTGAGACGATCAACAAGGAAAAGGTCGCCGCAATCGCCGAGCAGGATTTCGAGAAAGCCGCTGCTCTCCGCGATGACGAAAAGACCGCTAAAAAGAATCTCGAAGACACCCTCAAGGAATGGCGCGCCTCCTCCGAAGAGAAGATCGTCACCGTCGATGACGAGGACATCATGGCCGTCGTTTCAAAATGGACGGGCGTCCCGCTCCAGCGCATGGAGCAGAAGGAAACCGAGAAACTTCTCAAAATGGAGGACGAGCTGAAAAGCCGCGTCATCGGCCAGAACGAGGCGGTCATCGCCATCTCGAAAGCCCTCCGCCGCTCCCGTGCCGATCTTAAAGATCCGAAGCGCCCGATCGGCTCCTTCCTTTTCCTCGGTCCCACCGGAGTCGGGAAAACCTATCTCGCACGCAACCTCGCGGACTTCATGTTCGGCGATCCTGAAGCGCTCATCCAGATCGACATGTCCGAGTATATGGAGAAATTCACCGCCAGCCGCCTCATCGGCTCGCCTCCCGGTTACGTCGGTTACGAAGAAGGCGGCCAGCTCTCCGAGGCGGTTCGCCGCCGGCCATACTCCGTCGTGCTTTTCGACGAGGTGGAGAAAGCCCATCCGGATGTAATGAACCTTCTCCTCCAGATTCTGGAAGACGGGACGGTCACCGATTCGCTGGGTAGGAAAATCGATTTCCGCAATACCATCATCATCATGACGTCGAACGTCGGGGCATCCACGATCAAACGCCAGACCTCGCTTGGTTTCGGAGCGATGAACGCGGACGATTCCGATTTCGAAGGCATGAAGGAAAAGATCATGGAGGAGACGAAGCGTTACTTCAAACCGGAGTTTCTTAACCGCCTTGATGAATCCGTAGTCTTCCACATGTTGGAGAAAAAAGACCTCAACCAGATTGTAGATCTTGAGGTTTCCAAGCTCGTCAAACGCCTCAAGGAAAAGGAGATCGATCTCACCCTCGCCGAAGACGCCCGCGAACTTCTGGCGGAAAAAGGCTTCGATCCGAACTACGGGGCACGTCCGATGCGCCGTGCGGTAGAACGTTTCCTCGAAGATCCTCTCGCCGAAGCCCTCCTCCGCGGAACCGTGAAGACCGGGGATATCGTCAAAGTAACCCGCAAGCCGGATACCGAAGAACTCATCTTCGATTCCACCCGTCCGGAAGAAGAACCGGAGCCCGACGTGGAAACAGCGGCAGCCGAGTAAATTTCAAGATATGAAATTCACCGCGAACGCAGACTACGAGGAGAGGAACACGCAAGCGATTCATCTCACCGCTGGCCAGGAAGTGACCAGCGGCCCTGCTGACAGAACATGGCCCGGCTGGATCTGGGCATGTGATTCCAACGGCCGCAACGGTTACATCCCTGCGGAAATTCTCGAACCCCTTGGCGAAGACCGTTGGGCGGCGATGGAAGACTTCGATCCCACCGTTCTCAAAATCACACGCGGTGACAAGATCACCTCCCTCAAGCAGATCCACGGCTGGCACTGGTGCAAGGACGATGCCGGCGAGGAAGGCTGGGTGGCTGGCTACCTGCTCCGCCCGGATGAGTAAGGAGGGGCGATCATTCCTGTCGCCCGGCAAGCCGAGTGCTCCATTCTTTCGTGCATCCCGTTCTATGAATTTGGGATGCCCGGTTTAGAACTGTTAGGAATCTCCGAAATGCCGTCCCGCAGAACCCTGGACTGCGTGCAGCCTGCTGCCGCTTTGGCAATGCAGCTTGCTGCGAGCCGACGGCATCGGCACGGAGCGCTGCCTTCAGGCGGCGAGTCGTTTTGCGTAGCAAAACATTTCCCGAGGTTGCCCCGTAGCAGCAGGCTGCATAACGGAAAAGGAAGGTAACGATAGTTCGCCAATGCCTCCCACGACAGGAGTGATCGTGACTCCCATCTAATCTCCAGTCGCAGAAAACCCGGACAAAGAATCGCGAGACATGCCGGGTTCTTGTTCCCATGAATCCTGATGCGCGGCAGCAGAATGCAGCCGCTCCTTGTTCTCGCGTGACACGTGGGAAACAAATTCCTAGCTTCCCGCCATGCCAACACTTCTAGTTCTAGCCGCCGGTATGGGCAGCCGTTACGGCGGTCTGAAACAACTCGATCCCATGGGGCCGAACGGTGAAACCGTTCTCGACTACTCCGTTTTCGATGCCATCCGCGCCGGTTTTGACCGCGTGGTATTCGTGATCCGCGAGGATTTCGCCGAAGCCTTCCGCGAGGGAATTGGTTCCCGTTTTTCCGACCGCATCAAGGTCGATTACGCTTTCCAGAAACTCGACGATCTCCCCGCACCCTACACGCCGCCTTGTTCCCGGACGAAACCCTGGGGAACCACCCATGCGATCCGAGCCGCACGTAATCTGATCGACGGCTCCTTCGCCGTGATCAATGCCGACGATTTCTATGGCCGTGACGCCTACGCAAAAGCCGCCGAATTCATGGCGAACATCCCGGCCCGGCACTGCGGGATGGTTGGCTACCCTTTGAAAAACACCCTCTCCGACCATGGCCAGGTAAATCGGGGGATTTGTGAAGTTTCAGGAGCTGGGGTTCTCACTTCTGTTGAAGAATTTTTAAAAATCGCCCGCCAGTCTGATGGCTCGGTCACAGGTGAGGGACTGAACGGGGAACGCAGTGAAATTTCCGCAACCGCCCCAGTTTCGATGAATTTCTGGATCTTTACCCCGGAGTTCATGGCGGATCTCGAAGAGGAGTTTCTGAAGTTTCTCAAGGAAAACAGCGGCAAGGACACCGGGGAATCCTACATTCCGACCGTCGTGGACTCGCTGATCCAGCAGGGGAAAACCATTTGTAAAGTGTTGGAAACCAGTTCCTCGTGGTTCGGAGTAACTTACCCCGGGGACAAGGAACTTGTCGTAACGTCCATCCGCGAACTCATAGCGGCAGGGGATTATCCGCAATCGCTTGCCGGTTAAACTGCCGCGCAACATGTTTTGTGAAAATCGGTAGCAGTCCGCCTCCAGTTCTCTCGCGCCAAAGGTGCACCGCCATCCCAGTCTAGGGCGCAGCGGCAGCGAAGCCCTAGGTTCGAAACCCAAAGTATCGTGAGGGCTGAAAGTCCGTTCTATCTCGTGTGATTCATTCCGGCGGATGGAACGGACTTTCAGCCCTCCGGAAGACCCTGCGCGATTCCTGGCGCGTTGCACCAGGCTGGGATGGATCAGGCCGTTGGCCTTGAAGGCCTGAAACGTCGGATTCACAAATCCTGATGCGTGGCAGTATAAACGCAAATCGGGCGTGGACGGTTAAATCCGCCCACGCCCGGTGGTTTGCACATTCCCCCCAAAGAATTCCAGGTCTCCCTAGGTCACGCTCTACTTCCCCCCGGAGATAGGCGCGATGTTTTGGGAAACACTGGAAAATGGAAATGTCACACCGGATAGTCAGCTTACACTGAAGAACCCGGAGTGCGGATAATTAAATACCCTTAAATTTAAAATTCGCCAAGCGGAAAGTTGGTTTTTTTACAAAAACCGTGTTTTTGCTACACGGATATCGGATGGGGGTACAAACCAAGGGCGCCGGAGTCCTTTGTTCCGGCGCCCTTGGGCCCTTTGGGGGGCTAATGTGCTATCCCTTACACAGGAAAGACCTTACCTGTTTTCGCGGATTCCACAATGACGTGATCGCGTAGGATCAGTGCACCCGGGTTGCCGGCTCCAGATCGACGCCGAAAAAGTCCTTCATCACTGCCCTGTAAACCTCGTGCTTGAAGACCGGGATCCAATCCAGATCGAACTCATCGGGCTGGATCCAGCGGTATGCGCTGAATTCCGGAGGCGATTGGTGGACGTTGATAGGCGGGGCGTCCGGGCTGAGTTTGCAGAGGAAATAGGTCTGCTCCTGCCCGTGGTTGCCGTGTTTTTTGATCTTTTTCGCACGCACTTCCGGGGGATAGAGATAGCGGTAACCGTCACGCTTTTCGAGAACCTCGTAATGCTGGCGCTTGAGACCGATTTCTTCGGAAACCTCCCGGAAAAGCCCTTCTTCCATGCTCTCGCCGTCATCGACCCCTCCTTGGGGGAACTGCCATGCACCCGGCATGGTGGAGCGTTCGCAGATGAGCAGGTTGCCATCTGAATTGACCATCAGTGCCGCGACGTTAGGACGGTAACGAACCATGGGTGTAATGTGTCTTTGAATGCTTGGCGGATCAATGCTTAAGTTTGCCGTAATTTTCTCAGTGCTCGCCAAGCCGGGATTCAGATGACATGAATTACCCGTGATGAAAACCACTATCTTCCTCCTGTTATTTCTTGCCGCACCGATCCAGCCCCTGTTTTCCCAAAACAATAACAACGACGAGGATGACAACCAGAACACCACGGAGCAAAGCGACCAGCCGGGTCTCCCGCGGTTCTGGGAAGCGAAGCTGGGCGGAGGGGAGTTTGTTGTCGCCCTCAGTAGCATTTCATCAGTCAGCCGCCACAAGTATGTTCTTGATGGGGCGCTTATCGTTGATGAGGTGACGATTGATACGACAGGTCAGGCGCTGGCGCGGTTCTATTACATCACTCCTATCACATCCGGTGTCCCGGGCGCTGCCGCCTCGCAGGTGGCGGAAAAAGCACTGGGACTGGTGGATAGTGCGGCGCGGACGGCGGGAAGCGATCTCCAGAACATGGTGATCAAGAAATACCCCCTCACCACCCACGCGAAAACCGTGGAATACCGGCTGCTTTCCGAAAGCCAGTTGAACGTCCTTTTCCAGAGTGCCAAAACCGCATGGCAGACGGGCAAGGGTCGGGTCTTTACCGGACGTTGATATGGAGAAGCGTGCTTCCAGCCGCTAGCACAGGACAGGCGCATTGTTCGGGATTCTTCGCTAGCGGCGAGACGCACGCTTCTCCACATTTCCAGGCTGGTCACGCCATTGATTTCCGGACATTTTGCCAGTCATGACAGGTCAGGAAATTCGCGAGGTATTGGATGGGGCCAGGGTTTTTCCGAGCAAGCAGCTCGGGCAGAATTTCCTCACCGATCAGAACATGGCGCGCTGGATCGTCTCCCAGCTTGAAATCTCCGCTGGGGATACCGTCGTGGAAGTGGGGCCGGGACCGGTGCGCTCACGGAGCATGTTATCGGGAAAGCGAAGCGCGTGGTTCTTGTGGAGTTCGACGGACGGCTCGCAGGCGCGCTGAAAGAGCGTTTCAAGGATAGGGATGATGTGGAGGTGCATCATGCGGATGGCGCGAAGTTTGACCGCCGGATTCTATTCAAACACCGTCCGGTGAAATTTCTCGGAAACCTTCCCTACTCCTCCGGTGGGGCGATCATGAAAAACATGCTAGGCAGGCCGCATCCTTTTTCACGGGCAGTGATCATGCTTCAGAAGGAGGTGATAGACCGGCTCGGAGCCGGACCGGGAACGAAGGATTACGGAATTCTCAGCCTCCGCATGCAGGTGAACTGGCATGTGCAGCCGACGCGGATCGTTCCGCCGGAAGCATTCTATCCGAGGCCGAATATCGACTCCGCCGTGGCGATACTAACCCCGCGTGAAGATCCTTCCGCACCGACTTTCGATGCCCGCCTGTTCGACGAACTGGTTCGCCGTGGTTTCGCCCAGCGCAGGAAACAGATCCGCAAGCAGCTCCCTGCGACTCCTCCGTGGGAGGAGGTTGCAGGGAAACTCGGCTTTTCCCCGACGGCTCGTGGCGAGGAGCTGGATCTCGAAAAATGGATTTCACTGACCCGTGCCTACGATCCCCATCCGCTTGGCGACAATCCGCAGAAGGATGATGAGTTGTTCGATGTGGTGGATGAAAACGACGTCCCCACCGGCACGGCAACGCGTGCGAAAGTCCACGCGGAAAATCTCATCCACCGTGCAGTGCATGTTTTCGTCCTGAACAAAAACGGCGATCTCTATCTCCAGAAACGCTCGCTGCGGAAGGACAACAATCCCGGCGTATGGGACTCCAGCGTCTCCGGGCATCTGGATGCGGGGGAGGATTATCTCCCGGCTGCAATCCGTGAACTTGGCGAAGAAATCGGCATCCACGATGCCGCTCCGGAAAGTCTGGAGCATGTTCTCACCCTCCCTCCGACTGAGGAAACCGGCTGGGAACACGTCCGGCTTTTCATCACCCGCCACACCGGTCCATCTCATGGCCGGCCGCGGAAGTGGATTCCGTGATGCCGTTTCCGATTGATGAAATCAAAGCCTGGGTGACCGCGAAGCCGGATGATTTCTCGCCGGTGTTCGTGATGATGCTGAGAGGCTATTTGGAGCGATAAGGAGCAGGCGCGGAGACGCACCAGCTCCTCTGTTATTTCGCCAGGTCTTCAAGATAATTTAGGAGGCTGGCGAATTCTTTTACGGAAAGACCTGAGACCAGGCCGGGGGGCATCATGGAGATGGGTGGCTTCTCGCGGGATTTGATGTCCTTGGTGTCTATGGTGGTTTCCTTTCCGGTGATGTCGCGGAGGGTGACTTTTTCCGCGCTCTCGAAGGTGACGAAGCCCATGGCGCTGGTGCCGTCGTTGGTGGTGATGACGTTGGTTACGAAGCCTTGGGAGACGGTTTTGTTGGGATCGAGGATGGCCTCGGCGAGTTCGGCGCGTTTGTAGGTCTGGGCGATGTTTCCGAGGTAGGGGCCTTTCTGGGGTTCGCTTTCGGTGACGGTGTGGCAGGTAGTGCAGGAGGCGCGGACGAAGAGTTGCTCTCCGAGTTTGGGGTCGCCCTTGGCTTTCATGATGGCGGCGATGGCTTTCGCGTTATCCATGGTGCCGATGAGCGGGCCGTCGGCGGTGGTTTTCTTTTTGATGCGGAGGGCGTTGGCGGCGTTTTTTGCGGCTTCGGCGACTGCCTTGTCGGGATCGTTGAGGGAGGCGAGGACTTTGTCGGCGTAGGGATTGTGTTTGATCTGAGCCACGGCTTTGAGGATCTGGGCGCGGCGTTGCGGGTTTTCCCAGCCGTGTTCGAGGGCCTTGGTGGAAAGCTCCCTGGACTCGGGGGAGCCGTTTTTGCGGGCGCTGAGATTGAGGAGGGCGGCGTCCGCCCACAGGGCGTTGGGAGTGCCGGTTTTTTCGGCTTCGTCTTCAAATGCCTGGTGATGGTTTTCCAATTTCGGGGAATCGAAGAAGATGGTTTTTACGGAGTTCTGCTGGCGCTCGGAACCGAAGACTTTTTTCAGGGAGACCATGGCCTGGAGGGAAGCGATGGCACCTTCCGCGCTGTCGGTTTTAGCGAGGGCGGTGACTGCGTTTTCGAAAAGGGTGGCGGCGGCGTTCGGCTCCATGCCTTCGGGATCGGTTTTCGCGGCCTGGATGAGGAGGGGGATGGCATCGACGGGGATGTCACCGGCAGTGGCGAGCTGGGCGGTGGCCTCGGGGATGAGTTTGTCATCGGCTTTGGCAAGGGCGAGGATGCGAAGGAGGGCGTCGTTTGACTGGATGCGGTTGCGGTTCATTTCCGCGACGAGGAAGGCGGCTTCCTCCGGCTGGGAGCTGGCGAGGGTTTCTTTTAGCGCGGCAAGGATTTTATCGGTTTCCGCCCATGGCTCCGGCTGGTAGTAGGGGCCGCGGGTGTCCGGGCGGGTGCCCCAGGAATCGCCTTTCCACTCGCCTTCGTGAAAGTGGAGGCGGGCGAGTGCGGCTAGGATGCCTTGGCGATGGGCGGCGAGGCTGTCGTTTTTCAGGAGGGCGATGAGGCCGTCCACGACTGCGGGGGTGTGCATGCGGGCGAGGGCCATGAGGGCGTCGGCGCTTTCGAGCGGGCTGCCGTCGTGGCCGGGGGTGGTGTTTTCCCCGGAGACGTAGCTGAGGGCGAGGTCGTGGTCGCCGAGTTGTGCGAGTGCCTGGATTGCGGTGTGGCGGACGCGGGAGTCGGAGTTGCCGAGGGTGAGGTTGAAAATGGAGCGTCGGGTGTCTTCGTTCCAAAGATCTGTTTGGGGAACGAGGCGGTTGAGCTGGACGAGGGTGGCGGGCTGGTTTTTCCAGTGGGCGGGGATGGTGAAGGAGCCGTCGTGTTTTTTCGCGACCCATTCGGCGTTCTCAGCGGTGGCGCGGGCGACGAGGACGTCGAAGGCGGGTTGGGATTTGAGACCGGTGATTTTTGCGGAGAGGGTTTTTCCTTTTTCCGGGAAATGGGTGAATGCGAAGAGGGCGGTGGCGCGGGCGGCGATGGGTTTTGTGGGATCGGCAGCAAGGGCGGTGAGGCCGGGGACGGCTTCGTCCGGGAGGCCACGGCGGAGGAGTTCGCGCTGGGCTTCGATTCGGCGGCGGTAGCTTTCGCTTTCACAGATTTTTACGAGATCCGCGTTGGAGGATTTCGTGAAATCCGGGAGTGGCTCCGGGGTGAATCCTTTTGGTTTCACCTGGACGATGAAGCCTACGTCGGGACCTTCCCAGTTGAAGGTCGCGCCTTTCCAGGAGGCGAGATAGACGCGGCTCATGGCATCGACGTCGGCATCGGTGGGGCGGTAGAGTTTGATGAATGGCTGGGGCTTCTCGGTCTCGGTGAAGGTAGCGCTTTTTGGTTTCAGGGAATGGCGGTAGAGGGCGCCCGTGCCCCAGTCCGCAGTGAAGGGGGCGTTGTTCCAATCGCCGAAGCCGGGCTCGTCGATGTACACCGCGCCGCAGCCGGAGCCGCCACCGTAGTCGGCGACGGGCAGGGTGATTTCGTCGGTGAAGTTTTTGTAGAGGCGAGGGTAGCCGTGGTCGGTGAGACCGGTAAAGTGGTGGAAGCGGACGTTCCAGCCGCCGCCGTCGTTGGTGTTGTCGCGGGTGAACATTTCCATCTCAGGGCTGATCGCGACTTCGAGGATGTTGCGGGTTTTGGTGGCGTAAATTTCAAGGTTTGTTCCATCGGGGCGGACTCGGATGACGCCGCCAGCGCGGTGTTGTATGGTGGTGCCGTCGCTGCCGGTGGCTTTCATGATGGCGAAATCACCGCCGGCTATATATAGGTATCCGTCCACTCCGATGGAGAGTCCGTTGGTGGCGTGGTCTGCGGGGCGGCCTTTGTAATCCCAGCCGATTCCTTCGACAAGTGTCTCCGTTTTCTCGGAAACGCCGTCGCCATCCGCGTCGATGAAGGCGGAGAGGTTGGGTGGATGGACCACGTAGAGGCGGTCGTGATCCCAGAGGAGGCCGCGTGGCGCATCGAGGTCTTTGGCGAATTCGGTGGTCTCATCAGCGCGGCCATCGCCATCGGTATCGCGGAGGCGGACGATGCGGCCACGGTGGGAGGCGGTTCCCTGGGCGCCGTTTCCGTCGCAGGAAACGTAGAGATCGCCGTTGGGAGCGGCGGCAACGAAGACCGGGTAGTTGAAAGAGGGTGGGGCGGCGAAGAGGGAGAGATCGAAGCCTTCTGGAACGGTGACGCCTTTGAGGATTTCCGCCTCCTGCTCCGGGGTTGGCTGGATCATTTCCGGGGGCGGGTTTCCTTCCTTTGCAAACGGGTCGGTGGATTTGTCGTAGGGCTTTTTTTCGGCGGCTGCTGTTAGCGACAGTGCGAGGAAGAAGGTGAGGGTGCGGTTCATGGGTGCGGGAAATCGGATGGAAGTATTTCGTGAAAAAGTCATGGATTCTTACAAGAGAAGCCTCATTCGTCGAGGATTGTGCCTTCTTCCGGGTCTGCTTCCGGTTCCTCCACTGGCCTATCAGTTTTCTCCTCAATTGGGACGGGTGTGGTCAGGGGCTTTTTCGGGAGGACGGCGATGGTGTAAACTCCGTCCCCGACTTCCAAGGTGCCGGACTGGATATCGGCGGCGGCATATTGGCCGAGTTTTTCGCCGGTGGCTCGGAGGTTTGCCGCGCGTTCGCCCGGTCCCTGGGTGGTGAGGACGGCTCCTGTTTCCACCAACCATTTTCCGTAAGCCTGGATCAGAACGAACTTTCGATCCGCAGGGATCGAGGCGACACGGCCGACGAGTTTCGGGGCGGAATCATTTTCCTTTTTCTTGGGATCCTCATCCGGCTTTTTCGCGCAGGCGGAGAGCAGGATGAACAGGCAGAGAAAGGTGAGTTTTCGGAGAGCAGGGGACATGGGTTTTGAGGGGGTGGCTTATGGAGAGAGGCGGTCTATGGTCCAGTTTCCATCACTTTGGCGGGTGTATAGGAAGCGGTCGTGGACGCGGGCGGGGCCGCCCTGCCAGAATTCGATGGTTTCGGGGACCACGCGGTAGCCTCCCCAGAATGAGGGTAGGGGGATTTCGCCACCTTTGAATTTCGATTTAATTTCATCGATTTTCTGGAGGAGGATTTTCCGTGAGGAAATGACCTCGGATTGGTTCGAGACCCATGCGCCGATCTGGGATTCGCGGGGGCGTGTGGTGAAATACTTGAGGGACTCGGCAGTGGAGATTTTTTCAGCACGGCCTTGGACGATCACCTGCCGCTCCAGCGTGATCCACGGGAAGAGGAGGCAGACGGATGGGTTCGCTGCGATGTGGGCGGCTTTTCGCGACTGGTAGTTGGTGAAAAAGGTGAAGCCTTTTGTATCAAAAGCTTTGAGCAGAACCGTCCGCTGGTAGGGTTGGCCTTCCGCGGAAATGGTTGCGAGCGTCATCGCATTCGGTTCGTGGACTTTGAGTTCTGTCGCCTGTTTGAACCAATTTTCGAAGACTTCGGTAGGGTCTGCGGAGAGATCCTCGCGGTGCAGTCCCCGCGCGGAGTATTCTTTTCTGAAGTCTGATAAATCCATCTGGGGTGAACCCTAGAATCCCGGTTGGAAACATCAAGAGGCGAGAAGAGTGTTATATAGGAACCTGTTTGGAATCCCGGTTAGATGAAACGCGTCCTATGGGGCAACCTTGGGAAATTGTTTTGCTACGCAAAACGACCCGCCGCCTGAAGGCAGCGCTCCGTGCCAATGCCGTAGCCGCCGGGTTTCCGGGTTTCCCGATCCGAATGGGGATCTATTTGCCGTCCGTCATGGGTGGGGATTCGTAGAACATCCTGTCTCCGGTCACCCTGGGGTCTCCGGTGCGGGTTAGCTCGGCCATGAGGCGGGTTTTGAGGGTGGATTCCACTTCGGTGACCATCGGTTGTCCTGCTAGATTTGTGATCTGATGGGGATCTTTTCGCAGGTCGTAGAATTCGTATTCCGGGCGTTTTCCGTAGGCGCGTTCATAGTATTCCTTCCACGAGTAGTCGTCGCGGTGCCGGATCATCCAGGCTTTGGTGGGCCGGCGTCTTCGTCGGCCAGGGTGATGTGGGTGTTGTTTTCGAGTTCGTTTTCGGAAGGGGATTGTCCGGGAGTAAGTTTGCGTGGATCGCCTATGGGCCAGCGGTCGGGTTTGAAATTGATGATGAAAAGGTGGTTTTTGGTGCGGATGGCACGCTGGGGGTAGGGGAGATTGTCTTCGCGGGCGGTGGGGACGTGGCGCTCGCGGCCGGTGAAGACGGCTTCGTCCGAGGAGGTGCCGGGTTCTTTTCCGGTGAGGACGGGGAGGAGGGATTTTCCAGTCATCTCTTCCGGGATCGCGATTTCCGCAGATTCGAGAATTGTGGGGGCGATGTCGATGAGGGAGGTCAGTCGGTCGATCGTGCGGCCGGGTTTGATATTTTTCCCGAAACGGATCACGAGGGGGACGCGGGTTCCAAAGTCGTAGAGGTTTACTTTACCGTAGGGGAAACCGGGTGCGCCGTGGTCGCCGGAAATGATGATGATGGTGTTTTCGAGTTCGCCGGTTTCCTTAAGGCGGTCGTAGATCACGCCGATTCCGGCATCGACGGCTTGGGCTTCGCCTAGGTAGTCGGCGAAGTCCTGGCGGATTTCCTCCACGTCGGGGAGGAAGGGCGGGAGCTTTTCTTTAAGATTGTCAGGATCGATGTTCCACAGGGCTTTTCCCGAGCCTTTGATCCATTTGCGGTGGGTGTTGGTGGGGCCGAAGAGGTAGAAGAACGGTTCTTTGCCGGGGCGGGCGGAGAGGAACTGGTCGAAGTTTTTCCGGACTTCCGTGTAGAGGGTTTCCTTAGCTTCATCGAGTGGTGTTCCCTTTTCCAAGAGGGATGTCACCGTTTGGGAAAACTGACTGAATTTTCCGCCGGCTTTCTGGTAGCGGGCTTCCGGGCCACCGAAAGGTGCTTCGCTGGGTTTGCCGGGGCCCCAGCCTTTGTAGGACATGCCGATGTGGTAGCCGTTTTCCTGGAGGATGAGGGGAAAGGCGGGTTGGGAAAAATCCCAGGTTGAGTGCAGGATGGAGGCGCTGCCGGTTTGCCAAAAATGTTTTCCGGAAACCAGCGCACTGCGGCAGGGGGTACAAGAGGGGGAGGAGACGAAGGCGTTGCGGAAGATGACACCTTCCTTGGCGATCCGGTCGAAGTTGGGCGTGCTGAGGGCGTCGTTGGCAGTGCCGGAGCCATCGAGTTCGGCGTAAACGGAAGCGTGGCGGCCCCAGTCGTCGGCGAAAAGGAGGACGATGTTCGGCCGTTCTGCGGCCTGGAGTGTGGCGGTGAGGAGAAGGGTTGTTAGAATGGATTTCATGGATGGGAAAATGGAGGTTGAAGAGGGTGCCGGGAAGTGGTGGATTGTCTGGAATGAAAACGTCCAACGCACGCGGAAAATTCCGCGCCCTTTCCATACTCGCCCTCTGCCTCCTGCCTTTCGCCGCGATTGCGGAGGAAAAAGCTCCAGTGAAGAAACTGGTGATGATCGCCGGAAAGCCGAGCCATCCGGCGGGAATGCACGAGTTCAATGCTGGCTGCGAGCTTCTGAAGAAATGCCTCTCCGGGGTGGAGGGGCTGGAAGTGGAAGTGCATCCCAACCATTGGGTGTCCGATGACATGGTGCTGGAAACTGCGGATGCGGTGGTGATTTATGCGGATGGCGGCAATGGTCACCCCGCGCTCCAGGGTAACCACCGGGAGCTGATCCAGAAAATGGCCGACCGTGGAGCCGGTGTGATGATGATGCACTACGCGGTGCAGTGCGCTGACGAGGGCGATAGCGGGGATGCTTTCCGCGAGTGGATTGGCGGCGCGTATGAAGCCGGTTTCTCCGCAAATCCGATCTGGGATGCTGAGTATGAAAAGTTCCCGGAACATCCTGTGGCACGCGGGATGGAGCCTTTCAAAATCAAGGACGAGTGGTATTTCTCCATCCGTTTCCCGGAGGGGATGAAAGGGGTGACCTCGCTGCTGGTGGCGACTCCGAGCGACGAAACCCGCGACGGCCCATATGTACATCCGAAAGGCCCATATGCACACATCCAGGCGCGGAAAGGCGAGGAGGAAACAATGATGTGGGCGACCGAGCGTGAGGATGGCGGGTGTGGTGTCGGCTTCACCGGCGGACATTTCCACAAGAACTGGGAGAATGACAATTTCCGGAAAATTGCGCTCAACGCGATGCTGTGGATCTGCAAGATGGAAGTGCCGGAGGGCGGTGTGGAATCGACCGTGACCGCCGAGGATATGGCGGCGAATCTGGATAAGAAATGAGCGGCGGGAAAGGGATGCTCGTGGCCATGCCGGAGCGTTGGGACGAGGCGTGTTTCGCCGTCCCCGCGTTGCGTGCGCTTGTGCGGACGGGGCTGGTGGGCGGGCTTGTCTGCCGGGAAGAGCAGGAGGCTTTTTGGAAAACCGTTTGTGATCTCACGCAGATACGGTATTCCGCGAAAACGAAGGTGGGCGCCCTTGTCGAAAAGATCGGGAACGGCTGGGAGGCATCGCTGGTTTGGGACGCGGGGGTGGTTGCGAAGGCGTTTGTGAAAGCCGGCGTAGAGCGGCGGCTGGGGCCGGATGTTCCCGCGATGAAAAAGCTGCTCACTCATCCTATGGAAATTTCCGAAGGCGCGACGGAGCACCGGGTGAGGATGTATCTGAAAACCTGTGGGCAACTCGGTGTGCCTGTGGATAAGCCCGAGTATTTCGTGGCGGCTCCGCTTGGTGTGCCCGCCGCGCCGGGATCGGTGTTGTTGTGCCCGGGATCGGACTTCGGGGCGAGCTACGAGTGGCCGCTGGACAGGTGGCAGGAGCTAGCGGAAGGGCTTTTGGAAAAAGGAAAACGGGTGACTGTGGCTGGCGTGGTCGGCGGGCGTGGATTGGGAAAAATTTTGGCAGGCAGGTTGGGGAGTGAGGTGGAGTTTTTCCATGCGGCTCCGTTGGCTGCTTCATTGCCGCTGCTGGCGGTGCACCAGCTTGTGATTTCGGCTGATGGCTCGCTCCCACATCTCGCGGCGCACGCGGGATCGACCTGTGTGACTTTGTTCGGTCCTAACGATGCGGTTTGGAAACGGCCACTCGGGAAACGCCATGTGGTGGTGAAACGCCATGTGGAATGCGCTCCGTGCCTTTCCCCGAAGTGCCTGATGGACGGGCGCTGTCAGACGGAACTGGAGGTGGCGAAGGTGCTGGCGGCGATTCCGAGAAGTTTTTGAAACGCTTACTCGCGGAGCCAGTTTTCCAGCTTCAGGCCGGGGATGCGCTCGAATTCTTTCGTGTTGTCGGAGACTAGGATGAGCCTTGTGTGGATGGCGTGGGCGGCGATGAGCATGTCGTTACCGCTGATAGGCTGGCCTATTATTTGTAAGTCCGCGCGTATGGCGCCATAAGTTTTTGCAGCAGCTGCGGGAAAATCCAGAACGGTGATCGCGCCGAGAAAAGGTTCGATTTTACTCCGGAGTTTTTCCGATGGATTTTTTGACAGGCCGTAACGCAGCTCGCAGGCGACGATTGCGCTGATGCAAGCTTGCCCAGGTTTCAGGCGATGAAGTTTACGTGCGATTCTCCCATTCGGCTTTTTCAACGCTTCGGAGGCAGTGTTTGTATCAAGGATGTATCGCATCAGTCTTCGGATTCATCGAAATCTTTGAATGGGTCTATATCCTTTAGTGGCAGATCCTCGATTTCAGGGAAATCGAATTCCGCTGGATCGTTGTCCTCCTTAGCCCATTTGTCGAAGAGTTCGGCTAGTGTCTGTTTTTTTTCCAATGGAACCACCTTTAATGTTCCGTTCTTAGAGCGGGTGATTACAGCCTCCTCCGCATCGAATTCAAACTCCTTTGGAATGCGGAGCGCCTGGTTCTTTCCGTTCTTGAAAAGGCTGACGGTTCTGGATTGTAGCTGAGGCATAGGTCTTAGCATATGCCTATTTGCTACCTTGTCAATCAACCTGAGCGACAGCCATGGCGGCGATGCCTTCCTTGCGGCCTACGAAGCCCATGGTCTCGTTGGTCGTGGCTTTGATGCCGACCCGTTCCGGCGGGATGCCGAGGGCGGCTCCGATGTTTTTCTGCATGGCTTCGCGGTGGGGGAGGACTTTCGGGGCTTCCGCGATGAGCGTGGAATCCACGTTGATGAGTTTCAGGTTTTCTTCAGCCAGAAGCTCCCTGCATTTTTCGAGAATCTTGAGTGAGCAGATGTCTTTGCAGAAATCCTCGCCTGGCGGGAAGTAGTAGCCGATGTCGGGTTTTCCCATCGCGCCGAGAACTGCATCCGCGATGGCGTGGCAGAGGACATCCGCATCCGAGTGGCCGGAGAGGCCGTGGGTGTGTGGGATTTCCACACCGCCCAGGATTAGTGGACGGTTTTCTGCGAACTGGTGGACGTCGTAGCCTATGCCTATCAAAACTTTAAACTTTAAATTTTAAACCTCAATGAAGATGCGCTGGCTGACGCCAGCGCCCCCGCTCCGTTAAAGAATTTCCTCGATGGGGATTTTACCGTTGGTGGCTACGATGGACCAGGAATCGGCTTTGCCTTCCTTTTTGGTGAGGGTGACTTTTCCTCCGGCTGCCTCGACGAGGAGTTTTCCGGCGGCGATGTCCCAGAGGGAAATGGTGGATTCCACGTAGGCATCAAGGCGGCCGCAGCAGATGTAGGCCATGCCGAGGGCGGCGGATCCCATCATGCGCATTTTCCGTGCGCGGAGTGATGCTTTCTCGAAACGCTTCATGCCGGTGTTGAGGGCTTCGGTGGTTTTCCCGCAGCCTACGAAGAGGATGGATTCTTCAAGTTTTTCCCTTGGCGAAACTTTCACGGGCTCGCCGTTGAGAAGGGGGATGCCACCTTTTTCTATAGTCCAGGTCTCTCCGACCATGGGATCGTGGATGACGCCGAGGACGACCTCGTCATCCACGCGGAGGGCGATGGAGATGCAGAAATGCGGGATGCCGTAGAAGAAATTCACGGTGCCATCGATGGGATCCACGATCCATTGGCGGCCGGAATCCTGGTTCCCGGCGATGCCTTCCTCTCCATAGAGGGCGTCTGTTGGGCGTGCGCCGAGGAGGATGCTGGTGATGAGATCCTGAGACTCCTTGTCGAGGGCGAGTTTGATATCGTGGTGGAGGGCTTCGTCAACGACGAGGGGTTTTCCGAAATGCTTGCGCAGGAGTTTTCCGGCTTCGAGGGCGGCCTCGGTGGCTAGTGAAAGATCGTTTTCCATGCGCTGTGGGTAATCTGCATGGTGGGGGAGGTCAATGGAAAGTGCGGCGCGTTAGTGCGAAATACTTGCGTTTGCAGGAATTCCCTCCATCCTTCCCTTGATGAAAACCGGTCTCTTCCTCCTGCTCTTTGTGGTATCCGCAATCCATTGTTGTGCCGCTGATTTGAAAGTCGTTTCGTTGCATCCGCTGATCGGGGACTTGCTACGTCAGATAGGCGGAGATAGCGTGGAGGTTGTCGATTTGATAGGGGAAAAGGGCGATCCGCATGGCTTTGAGCCACGCTCGGAGGATCTTTCCGCAGCGAGCGGTGCCGGACTCTATTTTGTTTCGGGAATGGGATTGGAAAGCTATCTGCCCAAGCTTGAAGCGGTTCTCGCAGGCAAGGCACGCATTATAGAAGTCGGGAAAACGCTTCCGCCGCTTTATGGCGCGTGCGATCACGAGGGGCATGACCACGATCACGCCCATGAGCTGGATCCGCATTGGTGGCATTCGGTGGATCTTTTCCGTAGGGCTGCCGGGGTGGTGGCGGATGAACTGGCCAGGGCGAGTCCGGGGGATGAAGAGATTTTCAAAGCAAATGCTGCCGCCTGCCGCGCGGAGCTTGATGCTTTGGAAAAATGGGTAAAACGGGAGCTTGTCCGCATCCCTAGAGACAGGCGGACGCTGGTGACCGCCCATTCCGCTTTCCAGTATTTTTGTGATGCCTATGGTTTCAAATCACATTCCATACAGGGACTGAACCGTGAGCAGATGCCGGATGCGGTGAAGCTTGCCGAGCTGATTGCGGATCTGAGAAAGGACGAGGTGGCCGCGATTTTTCCCGAGAAGGAATCGAATCCCAAGATGCTTAAAAGCCTGACACGGGATACCGGGATCAAGCTGGGCGGGGAACTGATCGCCGATGGGCGCGGGATGACCAGCTACGAGGACATGATGCGGGCGAACGTGGCTGCGATTGTTGAAGCGCTGAAGTAAGGGCGCGCCGCTCCTCGCTATGCGTGGTGGAGCAGGATGGAATTCGCTGCGAAGTGGTCGGACAGGATGTCGGACACGATCACGATAGGAGTGCCGGGACGGACCAGTCCCTGTGCCCGGAGCACCTCGGTCGCACGCTCCACGGTCTCTTCGATGTTTGAGGAAAACGACATGCGGAAAGCGGTGACCCCGCGTGTGAGGGAAAGCTGGCGGCAGACGGTTTCCTTGGGAGTGACCGCGTAGAGAGCGGTGGTGCGTGGGCGCATCATTGCGATGTGGTTTGCCAGGACTCCACGGCGGGTGAGGATGACGAGGCGGGAATTGGGAAGTGAGTCCGCCAGGACGACGGCGGCGCGAGCGGTCTTCTGCCGTTCGTCACGGAGAATTACGTGTTGTCCGAAGCCATGGCCACCGGATCTTTCGATGCGTGATGAAATTCGGACGAGCGCTTCCACGCATCGCTCCGGATATCGGCCTACGGAAGTTTCCCCGGAAAGCATGAGGCAATCCGCCTCCTCGTAAGCGGCGTTCATCACATCGGTCACTTCGGCACGGGTGGGTGTGGGGTTGGTGATCATGGATTCGAGAAGCTGGGTGGCTACTATGACCCTCGTACCAAGCTCGTGGCATCGTTTTACGATGCGGCGCTGGAGGATGGGGAGGTCTTCGAAATCCACTTCGATGCCGAGGTCGCCACGTGCGACCATGATCACGTCTGAAATCTGGATGATGGCATCAATGTTGCGGACGGCTTCCTGGTCTTCCACTTTGGCGACGATCTGTGCTTCGCCCTCGAGGGCTTCCATCGCCTCGCGGAGTTCGCGGACGTGGGCGGCATCGCGGACGAAGGAGCCGGCGATGTAATCCGCGCCGCATTCCACGGCCAGGGCGAGATCCTTGTGGTCTTTCTCGGTGAGGGCTGGGAGGTTGAGGCGGACGCCGGGAAGGTTGATGTGGCGGCGTGAACCCATGCTGCCGGGAGTGCGGACATCACAGATGATGCGGTCGTCGGCGACACGCTCGATGAGCATGAGGAGTGCACCGTTATCGACCACGAGGGTGTTTCCCTCCGTCACGTCTCCCATCAGGCCGGGGTAGTTGACCGTTGTGGAGATGGGGATGGAAGGCTCCACGTCGTTCCTGCGGAACTCGACTTTGTCGCCTTCGTTAAGTTCATATGGAGCTTTTAGATCCCCTGTGCGGATGGACGGGCCGGTAAGGTCGAAAAGGACGGCGGCATGCCCGTCCCTTGCTTCGGATTCGCGGCGGACGATTCTGGTCATCTCGGCAGCCCATTCGTGCTTCGCATGGCTCATGTTCAGGCGGAAGACATTCACGCCCCCGTCGATGAGTTTGCCTATCATCTCGGGGGTTTCAGTAGCGGGGCCAAGGGTGACGATGAGTTTTGTTTTGCGGGACATGGTGGAAGTGATGATGTTGGTTAAGGGAAAGCAGGGGACGTGCCGGAGCCGTTACGATCGTTTCAGAACGCGTGCAACACGAGGCCGAAGGGGACGAAGCGTTCGAAGTCCTGAAGATTGAGGGTGGAAAGCGGGGCTCCTGAGATGATGGCGCAGGCGGCGATCATGCAATCCGAGTGGGAGCCACGGCGGCGGCCCGTTCCGAGGTAAAGCAGCGAGGCTTTCTCCGCCATGTGTCCGCTGAAATCCACGACATGGTTTTCGAGGGCGATCAGAACCCGGGAGGCGTCATCTTTCGATGAGCCGCCGTTCAGGAATTCCGACCACGTAATGGCGGAACAGGCAAGGCCGTTTCCCTGCCGAACCCAGTCGGCAAGTTTGGCCGGAAGATCGGAATCGCCCGAAATGTAATCGATGAGCAGGTTGGTATCCAGATGGACTCGCATCGCTTTCAGAATCGCTGCGCCTCTCTCTCCAGCCGGACTTGTTCTTTCATCCGATTGGCCGCTTTTTTGCCGATGCCGTTCTTCTGATACCATTCGAGGGCTTCGACCGCTTTGGCTCGCCCGCTCTCTTCTGTTTCCCGTTCCTTAGTTTTACGGACGATACGCCGTATTACCTCCGATTTCGAGGTGTTCCATTTCTCCGCCAGGAGGGAAAGGTTTTCCAGCGTTTCGCTATCCAAGGACATGCTGGTCCGTTTGAGGGTGGACGTGGAACTCATGTGGTAACTATTTACCACACGGGCAATATGTCAACCTTCGAAGTATGCCGTGACCTTCACCCCTGCTCGATGGTCTTTTCGGTCGCGGCGTCGAGGATGGCGAAGCGCTCCCGGTTGAGTGCGGGATCGGAGCGGAAGATGAGGCGGCCGGAGTGGGAGCGCTCGAGCTCCACGAGGACTTTGGCGTCCTCCTGTTTGAAGCGGTTGAGGACGTCCGAGTTGACGATGACGATGATGTCCCCGACCTGGTCGCGGTGGGTCTGGATGACGGTGTTGAGGCGGCGCTGGATCTCGATGGACATGGTCATCGGGGTTTTCACGCGGCCACGGCCCTGGCAGTAGGGGCACGGCTCGTACATGGAATCGCGGAGGGACTCGTTGAGACGCTGGCGGGTCATTTCCATAAGGCCGATGGAGGAAATCTGGAGGATCTGGGTCTTTGCCTTGTCCTTTTTGACACGCTCCTTCATCGCCTTGTAAACGGCCATCTGGTCGCGGCGGTGGCGCATGTCGATAAAGTCCACGACGACGAGGCCGCCGATGTTTCGCAGCCGGAGCTGGCGGGCGACTTCCTCGGCGGATTCGATGTTTGTCTGGAGGATCATCTTGTCCACGTCCTTGGAACCGCGGTTACGGCCGGTGTTGACGTCCACGGAGATGAGGGCTTCCGTTTCATCGATGACGATGTAGCCGCCGCACTTGAGCCAGACCTGACGGGAGAAAGCCTCGTCGATCTGGTTCTGGATGTTGAGCCTTTCGAAAATCGGCTGGGAGGAAGGGGGCAGGCAGTGGATGCGGCGTTTTGCGCGGCGGGAAATTTTTCCGGCTATGTCGCGGATGAGATCTGCCGTTTCCTCATCATCGCAGAGCACCTGGTCCACTTCCTCGGTGAGGAAGTCCCTAGCGGTGCGCTCGATAAGGCCGGGTTCCTGGAAGATGCAGCAGGGGGCGGGGTTGTTGGCGCGGCGCTGGTCGATGTTGTCCCACTGCTCAAGGAGCATGGCCAGATCGCGGACGAAGTGGCGGGCGCGGGTGCCTTGGGCTACGGTGCGCATGATGATGCCCATGCCTTCCGGGACGGAAAGTTTCTGGACGATGCGGCGGAGGCGCTGGCGTTCCTTCGGGTCGTCGATCTTGCGGGAGATACCGAACTGCTCGGTGAAAGGCATGAGGACGAGGTAACGGCCTGCGAGGGAAATATTGGTGGTGACGCGGGGCACCTTTGGTGCCGATGGGGCCTTTGGAAACCTGGATGACGATATCCGATCCGATGGGGTAGATGCTGGGGATGTCTTTGGAGGTGATTTTCTTCTGGGTTTTCTTTTTGCCCTCGCGCTGGATTTCCTCAAGGCCGCCGTCCAGTGCTGCGGGGATGGCATCCCAGAAGTGGAGGAAGGCGTTTTTATCCAAGCCGATATCGACGAACATGGCTTTGAGGCCCTGCTCGATGTTTTTCACGCGGCCTTTGAAGATGCCGCCGACGATGTTCTGGTCGCCTTCGCGCTCGACGGTGTATTCCTCAAGCAGGCCGTCCTCGACGAGGGCGACGCGGCGTTCGAGTTTTTCCACATTCACGATGATGGTGTTGCCTTGGGATGGGTCGGTGTTGCCGATGCCTAGAAGTCGTTTGATTTTTTTGATCACTTTTGGTGTTGGTTAAATTGTCGGGATTGTTCGGGAGAAACCGGCTTATTCCCCGATAGGGGTGGCGCGCGGGATCACTTGTCCCTCTTGGTCGGTTTCCTGGGTGATTGTTGGTGCCGGGGTGGTGTCCCCGGGAGTCGTGTTGGTCTGGGTATTGGTCGGGATGATCTCGGCGATCTCTTCACCCGTCTCACCGATGTCGTCCGGGGAGGCCTCTACGGTATCCGCCGGGGCTGCGGGGGGGATTTCGGATGCCTCGATGGAGGCAAGGACGTCTTTGAGAGGTTCGATGGCCTCGATGCGCTCAAGGTGGCCCTTGTATTCCGTCTGGGGTTTCAAGGGCAGGCGCATGCCGTTTTCCTGTGCGAAAATCCCCTGGTAAACGGTGTTCACCAGCGGCCCGCAGACACCGCCACCGGAGCCGCCGGCCTGAACGAGGATGACGACTGCGTAGCGTGGCTCATCGTAAGGGGCGAAGGACATGATCCAGGAATTGTTGGATTTCATGCCGTTGTCGATGGTCTGGGCGGTGCCCGATTTCCCGCAGATCTCCACATCATCCATACGGACTTTTCCGGCGGTGCCACCGGGCACGTTCACAGCCATATACATGCCTTTGCGGATGAGCGCGAGATCGCTTTCCTTAACGCCGTTCTGGAGCAGATCGACCTCAAGTTTCGGAATGTCGGGGACGAGTACGGTGCCGTCCTCGGACACGACTTTTTTCACCAGGCGGGGCTGGTAGTATTTCCCGCCGTTGGCAATGGCGGATGCCATGGCGGTGAGCTGGAGCGGTGAGGCGAGCATGTAACCCTGGCCGATGGAGGTCATGGCGTTGAGGGCGGGAGTCATCCTCTCGGAAGGGTATGCGCTTTTCCAGGCACGGGATCCGGGCAGGAGGCCGGGATCTTCATTGGGAACCTCCACGCCCGTCCTTTTTCCAAAGCCGACGAGTGAAAGCCCCTCGACCATGCCATGGGTGCCGATGTCACCGGAGAGCCTGTTGAAGTAAGGGTTGCAGGACTTCTGGAGAGCCTCCGGGAGGGAGAGGCCTCCGTGGCGGCCTTTTTTCATGTTCCAGAGCCAGCAGCCGATGGGGTGGTTCCCATACATGACGTACCCGTCGCAAGAGTAGGAGCGGTTTGCAAAACCTTTGACGGAACCCGCGATGGCGGTCGCCACTTTCATGGTGGATCCGGGTTCGAACGAGGAGATCGCGCGATTGTTGAAGGGGGAGAGTTGCGGGTTGGAATTGTAAGCGGCGAATTTCTCGCTGGAGATGGAGGGGATGAAAGCGTTGGGATCGTAATCGGGGACGGATGCCATCGCGAGGACTTCGCCGGTGCGGGTGTCCATGACCACACCTGCGGCGCGGCCGGCGCGGCGGAGGGTGTTTTCCAAGAGAAACTGGATGCGGGCGTCGATGGATAGCTCCACATGCGCGCCGATTCCGGGACGTGTGAAATCGAGCATGCCTATGGTGCGGCCTTTCTCGTCCTTAAGGATGGTTTTACGGCCTTCGGGGCCACGGAGGTATTCATCCTGGGTGGCTTCGATGCCGGCGATGCCTTTTTCCTCTCCGATGTAGTGGTCGTAAGCGCGTTTGTCGGCCTGGGAGATATCGCCTTTTTCCCACTGTTTCAGGTAGCCGACGACGTGGGAGGCGAGGGTGCCGTATGGATACTGGCGCTGCGGACGGATGCCGAGGGTGACGCCGGGGAACTCAAGGTTGCGCTCCGCGAGACGGGCGAAATCCTCGTAGGTGAGATCCGCGCGGTAGGTGAAGGGGACGAGCCCGCCGTGGGTGAGGTAATGGGTGCGGAGGGCACCGGCGTTGTAGTTCTTCGCAAGACCCAGCTCTTGGAGGGGCTTGATCGTCCACTCGTTCACGATGGCGACGATGTCTTTCTCTGTCTTTTTTCCCGGAAGGCCGCCGCGTGTGGTGAGGCGATCCAATGTGGGCGTCTCGTCGTGCTGGAGGCTGTAGGCGCGCTGGATTTCCTCGAGATTGAAGGAGATCACGTAGTTCCTCAGGTTGCGGGCGATGGGAATTCCGTTGCGGTCCGAGATTTCGCCACGGATACCCGGTTCGCGGACAGTGACGGTGCGGTTGCCGGGAACCATGGCCTGGAACTCGTCGCGGCGCTCGATCTGGAACTCGTGGAGCTGGGAGAGGAGGGTGCCGAAGCCGACGAGGATGAGGGCGGTGAGGAGATAAAGGCGGAGTCTGAAGCGTGGTTCCATGGGTTACCTGCGTTTTGATTTGTTGGCTTCCGGATAGAGCGAGTGGTCGAACACCTTCGCGATCCGGTAGAGCAGCCAGAAGATGACAGGGGAAAATAACATCGTAAGCAGCGACGTATAGGAAAGAAGGCGGATGATGGACCGGGTGACGGTGAAATCCCCGCGAATGAATGAGATGAGGATGAACTCGGCGGTGAGATAGAGGAAAATGGCGACGCCGGTGAGGAGTGCGGAGAACTGCCATTTTCCTTGGCGGAACAGTGGGTTCAGCCCCTGCATGAGGAAGCCCATGGCTCCGAAGAGCAGGATGGAGTAGCCGAAACGGAGGGATTCCACCTGCTGGGTATAAACTTCCGGATCCGCAGTGATGGGAGCCAGCGAGCAATGCGCATCCCACAGGCAGCCGCCTATAAATGCCAAAAGGAGCATGGTCGGTGTGCTAACCGTGACGGCGGCGCAGAGGAAAACGAGGTGGACGAGGAGGATGCGGGAGTGGCTCAATCCGGTGAACGCAGGCACGAATTGCTGGACCAGGAAAGCGGCTAGCAGAAGAAAAACGGTGCTGAGATTGTATCGGAACAAACGGGTGGGAAATCAGTGGTTTTCAGAAAGGACGACGAATACGGTGCCAAGGTCGCTGAGATTCACAGCGGGTTTTACCAGGGCTTCCGAGTCGAGCGGACCTCTTTCAACCGAAATGATTGTGCCAACGAGAATGTTGGGTTGAAAGATGCCACCGCGACCGGTGGTGAAGACGCGCTGGCCCGGCTTGAGCGCGGCGTCTTTGGAAAGGAAACGGAGACGGAGTGTCGGGTTGTTATCAAACTCCCCGCGCTGGCCGCTGAGGATGCCGACTTCCGGCGAGCCTTCGGCACGGACCGAGACCTGGCACTTTTCATCCGTGATCAGAAGGACGGAGGAGCGGTGCTGGAAGGGGCGGTCGATGATGCCGACGAGGCCGTCATTGGAGAGGACGGAAAGCTGGACGCCAATGCCACGGTTTTCACCTGCATCGATCTCCATGGTCTGCCACCAGGTGGTGGGGTGCCGGCGGATAATCTGGGCGGCCACGACATCGAAATTGGTCGCCTTTTTGAAATCCAGGGCGTGGCGGAGTTCGCCGTTTTCGCGTTCCAGTTCTTTGAAACGGCCTTCGATGATGCGGAGGCGGCCGATCTCGCTTTCGATTGCGGAAAGCTTGGCTTCGGTTTCCTTGGAGTGCTTGGTTTCCTGAAGGAGGGCGCGGGCCTGGTTTCAAGAGCGGAACCGGCTTTAAGGGTGGGGGCGATGGCTTTGAAATAAGCAACCTGTATCTCCCGCACCACAGGTTCACTGCGCGTGAGCGCCCATGTCGCTCCCGCGAGGAAGAGAAGTAGTGCGATGAGGTTGAGCGGTTTCATGGCCGTGGGCCGGGGGATAAAAATCCCGGCGGCTCGTCAGTGCTCAGCGGTCGGTATTGGTGACGCGCTTCAGGAGGGCAAGCTCCTGGAGTGCTTTCCCGGTTCCTTCGGCAACGGCGCTGAGGGGATCCTCGGCGACGTGGACGGGGAGGCCGGTTTCCTCGCGGAGGAGGCGGTCCAATCCTTTCAAAAGTGCTCCACCACCGGCGAGAACGATGCCGCGGTCCACAAGGTCTGCGGCAAGCTCGGGAGGGCAGCGCTCGAGGGTGGTGCGGACGGCGTCAACGATGGTGTTGAGCGGGTCTGCCATGGCCTCGCGGATTTCCTGCGAGGTGATGGTGATGGTTTTCGGGAGGCCGGCTACGAGGTCCCGGCCTTTCACTTCCATGGTGATTTCCTTGGGAAGCGGGGCTGCGGAGCCGAGGCGGATTTTGATTTCTTCGGAAGTGCGCTCACCGATCATGAGGTTGTAGGCGCGCTTCATGTATTGGATGATGGATTCGTCCAGCTCGTCACCGGCGGTGCGGACGGAGCGGGCGTAAACGATTCCTGAAAGGGAGATGAGGGCTACTTCGGTAGTGCCGCCGCCGATATCGACGATCATGTTTCCGGAGGCTTCCTGCACGGGGAGTCCCACGCCTATCGCGGCGGCCATCGGTTCTTCGATGAGATAGACTTCGCGGGCACCCGCCTGTTCAGCGGATTCGCGGACGGCGCGGCGCTCGACCTCGGTGATGCCGGAAGGGATGGCGATGAGGACGCGTGGGTTGGAGCGGCGGCCCTTGTTCACCTTTTTGATGAAATGCCGGAGCATGGCTTCGGTGACTTCGAAGTCGGCGATGACCCCGTCCTTGAGAGGGCGGATGGCGACAATGTTGCCGGGAGTCCGTCCGAGCATGCGTTTTGCGTCGTCCCCGACGGCGAGAACCTCGTTGGTTCCGGCACGGACGGCGACGACTGAAGGCTCGCGAAGGACAATTCCGTGGTCTTTTACATTGATGAGGGTGTTTGCGGTGCCGAGATCGATTCCGATATCGCTGGAAAACATGTTTCCAAAAAATTTATTGAACATGAAAAGTGAGAGTGTGGAAGGGGTTGAAAATACGAGAGTTGTGGAAATTGGATGGGCGGATCCAGCTTGTAGTGGAGGCGTCCTGCTTGCAAATCAAGCACATGTTTGGTCTCCTGCGGGCGTTTACCTGCGGGTAGGGGGAAAGAATTGGAAAGCGCCGGGGTTGCGTCAAGCGGTAAAGCGTGTTCCACAAGGGTTTCCCCGTATCGGGAGGCGGGTGGGAGTGATGGGGTGCCGCTCCACCATCAAGCAGGCTTTTATAAGGAGAAGCGCGCGTCTCGCCGCTTGGCTTGATACCGAATGGAGAACGGTTTGCCCGGCACGTGTCCGAGCGGCTGGAAGCACGCTTGCCCGTGGTGGCACTACCTGCCTTCCGCAAGCCTTTCGGCGAGCATTTCCGGGAGGCCGGCCTTGCGGATTTTCTCCTGGGTCTTCTTCATATCGTAATCGATGCGGCGGAAGACGATGAGCTTGGTCTCGTGGTCGTAGATGGCGTAGCAGGCGCGCGGATCGCCATCGCGGGGCTGGCCTACGGAGCCTACATTGATGAAATATTTGGCATTTGCCTCGATTTCCACGGATTCCGCAGGGACTTCCCGGACTTTGTCGGACTTCACATACACGCGCGGGACGTGGGTATGGCCGTGGAAGCAAAGCTGGGTGAACTGGTAGGAAAAGTTCGACATGGCGTCGAAGCGGTTGGTCACATAGTTCCAGTGGACGGGCTGGTCCAAGGTGCTGTGGACGATGGTGTAGTCACCTACCTGGCGAACCATGCGGAGTTTTTTCAGCCACAGGCGCTGGTCGTCATCAAGCTGCTCGCGGGTCCAGTTCAGCGCGGTGGCGGCGATCGGGTTCATGGAGTCCAGGGAATGGTCTTCCGAGGCGTCCATATCGTGGTTTCCCTTTACCGTAGGACATCCCATATCGCGGATGCGGTTGAGGCATGCCACGGGATCCGCGTTGTAGCCGACTACGTCGCCGAGGCAGACGTAGTCCGTGACGCCCTGGCTTTGCGAATCCAGCATGACGGCATCCAGTGCTTCGAGGTTCGCGTGTATGTCGCCGAAAATTGCAGTCCGCATGGGAGGTTTGGGGAAGTGAAAAAGGTAGTTTGTCCAGAGGTAGGCCGCTGTCGAGAGGAATTGCCCCTTGAAGGGAAACGCGCGGAACCTGCACTTGCTTGCAGGGAAGATGCAAGCACTACCTCATACCCCGGGGAGGGGGAGGAGAATTACACAAGTGCCTATGTCCGTGAGGTATGGTGGTATGCCGGTGGGGCATCCCCTATCAAAAGCGGAACAGGGATTTCCGCTCCATGAACATTTCATAAGTGTGCGTTGGTTCTTTGAGGTGATCGAATTTCACCGATAACGCATCCTACACTTTTTCGCGCTGCCGCCATGTCACGGGAGTTCGGGACATGTGTCACGTGTCGGGGGCAGCCAGGCTATTTCTCCGGGATGCCGACGTGGTCGATCAGGCGGACTTCCCCGTAAAATACCGCACAAGCCAGGATGGTTGGGGAAGAGAGGGTTTCGGCAGGAGCAAGCGTTCCGGAATCGACGAGGGATAGGTAGTCGATTGTTCCGAAAGGGGATTCTTCGAGGATGTCCCGTGCTGCGGAGAGGATCTCTACCGGGGTTTTCCCCGCCGTTGCGGTTTCGAGGGCGCGGAGGATGCGCGGGGCGTCCGCGCGATGCTCCGGGGTGAGGCGGGCATTGCGGGAGGACATGGCCAGCCCGTCCGGTTCGCGAATGGTCGGGTGGGGGATGATTTCCGTTTCCAGATCCAGATCGCGTATCATGCGGCGGATGATGGCGAGTTGCTGGAAATCCTTTTCACCGAAAACGGCGGCATGGCACCGGGTGAGATTGAAAAGTTTCAGCACTACGGTGCAGACGCCATCGAAATGCCCCGGCCTGGTGGCTCCGCAGAGATGGCTTGCGAGATTGCTTTCGATGACGGTGACGGAGCGGTCGGGGAAATACATTTCACCGCCTGACGGGACGAACAGCCCGTCCGCCCCATGTTCCTTGCAGATGGCGAGATCGGCTTCCAGCGTGCGTGGGTAATTTTCCAGATCCTCCGGCCGGTCGAACTGTATGGGATTTACGAAAATCGAGACGATGACGGTGCCGCCGACCGGCTTTTTTCCTAGCCAGATCAATGAGCGAGGCGTGGCCGGGATGGAGGGCGCCCATGGTTGGGACGAGGACGACGGGTTTTCCCACGGACTGAAGGCGGGTGCGGAGATCCGCCTTTGTGCTAGCAAGCCACATGGTTTTTCAGAGGGAGCTGATTTGTTCGGATTTCAGGATGCGCAGGCCTTGTTGAAAATACTTGAGCATGGACCAGAGGGTGAAGGCCGCAGCGAAAATACACGGGTAGATGGGGGAGAGGGGGATGAGTTTCAGCATGACCCAGCCGAGAACGAGGAAGAGGCTGAAGGTGCATACCTTTCCCGTCCAATGCGGGCGTATGCTCACTTTCCTTTTGGCGGAATACAAAATCCGTATGCCGCCGAGGATGACACAATCGCGAAGGATGACGATGGCGGTGAACCATAGGGGGATGCTCCAGCCGTTCGCGCCCCAATCGAGAAACGTCAGGATAAGGATGGCGGTGAGGACGAGGAACTTGTCCGCGATGGGATCGAGAAAAGCACCGAGATCGGAGCGCTGGTTGAAGCGGCGGGCAATCCAGCCGTCGATCCCGTCGCTGGCTGCGGCGGCAATGAAAACGGCGAGCGCTGCCCAACGGTAAGTTTCCACTGGTGCTCCCTCCGCGATGCTCAATCCGTAAGCGATGGCATAAGCTGCGAAAACAGGCACCAGGCAGATCCGGGCGACGGTGATTTTCGTGGCGAGAGTCATGCCGCAAAGCTAACAGGCCGCGCGGGAAATGGAAATGCGGATTACCGCCCGGCTCACGGGTGTTTCAACCGGTAAAAGAACCTGTCTCCGGCGGGGGGCGTGTCCTCGTAGGTGAGCATCCTGCCATTTCCCACGACTGTATCAGGCAGTGGAGTCCACGGATCAAGGAGATCCGGTGAGCGCTCGACCTTGAAAACGATTCCATCCAGCGACTGGTAGCGCAGAGCCGTAATACCACCGGGAAGGTTGCGCTTCACATCGGAAATGCACATCCCATCGCCATGTGATGAGTAACTGACCCCGTCCAGAAACAGATTGTATCCATCTGCGGTTTCCGCGCCTTCGCCTGTCCTGTCCCTGCTCGCCAGACCGAATCCTCCGAAAGTGAGTGCTCCGCGGGCGAGGACGGTATTCAGCACTTCCGTGCCGTAGAGGCTGGCCACCAATTTGCCGTTTCCTTCCCATGAGTAGGAAAAGGTATGAACCGTATTCTTTGCCACAGTCCCGTTCCATTCCCCGCTTGAGGCATCCGCAGTTGCGGTTCCCGCGATGAAGGAGATACGGAATCCCGCGCCGCCGGAAGGCTCGCGGATGCGGAAGCCCAATAGGAAATCCGGTGCCACTCCGCCCGTTGTTGTCAGGTGTCCGAAAAAGATGTCATCGTTCGCATTGTGCCCGGGTTCGTCCCTGATGATGAAACTGCCCGAGCCGCGCACTGTTTCAGCGGCAGGGAACTGGAAATCCGAAGCGGTGTCCGCATAGTAGCTGTAGGCATTGCCACGGTCGAAAAGCCCGCCGATTTCCCCTGCCGTCCCGCCGGCATTGGCAGTTTGGGAGAAACCGAAGTTATCCGCACCTCCCGTGTTTCCCGATTCGCCCCAGCCCGGATCGGTGGAGAAATCCTGGTCGTTCAGAATGGAGCCGGGCACCTTCTCCATGCGCGGGCCGGGCAGTTCCTTGGTTTCTATGTAGAACTCGAAGCTGCGGTAGGTATCGACATCCGGATAGCCGTCGGTGGTCGGCTGAAGGGTGAGCTGGTGGTTGGTCTCGAAAAGCGATTCGTTCTCAAGTGCGGTTCTTGTCGCCGGATCGGCGGGCGGATTGGCACCGGGAATCCGGGTGGGCGGGAGAGTGCCATCGCCTTCACGGCGCACACCCCACCATTCCTTTCCGTTCACGTCTTTTAGAAACGCGGGATTGGAGCCGTCACTGGCGAAGTTATTGTTTCCGAGCGTAAATCCTTGGTTGGGAGCATCGTTTTCGAAACCTACCATGAACACGAACCGTTTTCCATTCGGGCCACCATCAAGAATGAGTTCGTCATCTTCGGTGAGGTTCCACCGCAGAAACCGCAGGTGCCCGGCTTGGTCGCCTCCGGTCGTCGTCGCCGGGATGTTGGGAAAAGTCCCGCCGGATGTGACCAAAAGAGAGTTGTAGGTGATGCCTTCGATGAAATCATCCGCCCTGTGGTTGGTGGTGAAGCCGTGCGTTGCGTCCGTGCCGCGTGGAGTGCCGTTGTTGTTGATAACGGGAGTTCCCACCGCTTCGAAAAGCTGCAGATAGACCCCCGCGTTGGCAGTGCCGGATTTGATGGCGGACGAGCTGTTGCCCGTGCGCAACACGATGGCATCGATTTTTACCGAGGTGTTGGCAGGCAGGTTGAAGACCTGGCCGAGCTCGCGGTTTCTCTGGAAGTAGCCGTCGTCCGGATCGGATTTCCAGATCAGATCCGCCCTGCCCTCGCGGCGGATGCTGGTGCTGCCGCCAAGGTTCGAGTTGGATGCGAAGAGGAAGGCGGGCGTCACCGCAGGATCGCGGGTGTAGGTTTTTCCAAGATCCTCCACGAGCAGTCCGGCGGACGCGTGGGTGGCAAGCGCCAATGGTAACAGGAAACGGATTACAGTTTGGGCTGTAGGAATACTTTGTGTGGCAGTCATTGATTTCGGGCGACCGTATAGGGGGAATCCAATCCAATGCCGATTTTCAGAGAGACTCTCCTACGGGGGATACGGTTCACAAGCTTACAGCCCGCGCGGGAAATGGAAATGTGCAAGCTACCAGTTTACGTTCGTCCCACGGGTATCGATGTGGGTGAAGCTGGAGTAGCTGCCGACACCGCCTTTGAAAAGGCCGCGGTCGCGGAGGGTGCGTGCGGCGTGGGTAACGTTGCGCGCGGAGGTATCGAACTGCACGTCCAATGCCACGTTAGCCTGGTGGTAGGAACGTTTTTTCGCCCCGGAGCAACGGGCGTTGTAGGCCGGGCTGCGGTAGGCGGAAACGATTTCCTTTACCGGGACGTTCATCGCGCTGGAAACACGATCCACCACGCGGAGGGTGTAGCCCATGCGGGTCCACCACTGCTTTGGCGGGAGGGTGTTCCAGGTGCCGCCACGTTCCTTGGCGTGTGCGCCGATCACGTCCTGGGCGCTGATGTTTTTGAGTTTCAGGGAATTGATGTAGCTGGCGTAGGCATTCAGGTTCCTGCCCTGAAGGCGCACCCATTCCTGGGAAAATCCACCGATGTTCCTGCTTGGGGTGGAAGTGGATCTGCTGCGTCCGTTACTGGAAGCGGATTTTACCTGAACCACCGGAATATCGTCCTTTTTGGAAAACCAACCTGCGCTGGCGGAAACGGAAGAGGCGCACAGGGCGGTGGATGCGAGGCCGAGAGTGCCGATCACTTTGCGGCGGCTGGTGAAAGAATCCGAAGAAGGGGCAAGTATCGGTGATACCAAGGGCTGCTGGATCGGCTCTGGAAAATCTGACATATATAAAAGGACTGGAATTGGGGTTTTTAAGGGACGGAACATTCTCGACTGCCCGCTGGCGGTATTTGATACCCGCAGGCATTTTGCCGTGGAAAATTCATGGCTAGGAAAGCAATATCCCTGCCAAGCGCAAGGAAAAAGGCTTAAAACGAGCGTTTTCGATTGGAACCCGTCGTTTTCGGACGGATGGCGTTTCGAAAAACGCAGGTTCGGGGAGTAAACCGTTATCCTAGGATGGCTTTGTCTATTTTTCTGAATTTTTTCCAAGGACGGAGCCATTTTTGTCTAAATATTTTCCAATCTTGGAAAGTTTTGACCAAGGTGGGAACGAAACGGATATAGGGGACAATCCTGCATTTAGCCAATGATCGGGGGTGGGCTTGTGTCCTAAAAGCGGCACGTATAAGAAGAGGAAGGAACCACGAATCTTACGAATCTTACGAACGAAGAGAAGAATATGAACCACTCAACAATTGTTTTTTGACACCTGACTCTCCGAGCCGACGGCTGCGATAAGGAGAAGCGCGCATCCTGCCGCTAGCGAAGGACTGGTGAAGCGTGCCGGATTCTTCGCTAGCGGCAGGATGCGCGCTTCTACTTATTCTTGTGGAATGGCAGTAGTCGCCGACACGTCGCTTACGACAGTGCCATTCGGAACAATCCTTTTCTCAAATAGGTAGAGAGAAAAGGGAGCCTGGATTCTTCCAACGGGAATTCTTGGCTTTTTCGCACGTTCGGTCACGATTCCAAAAACCAGCGTCATGAAAACCATTCTCTTCCTCCTCGTCGCGTTCGCCACCTGTCTGGGTGCCGCCAAACTGAAGCGCTCCGATATTACCGCGATCCCCGTGGGGGCGGTTAATTACCAGGAAGCCACCCTCAAGGAAATTTTGCTGGATGCCCGAAGGATCGCTGCGGAACAAAACATTCTTCTCACTGCGGATGAAGCTGCAATCCGGGACGCTGCCGGAAAGATGATCACGCTGGAGGCCGGAGGGCTCTCCCTGGACGGGCTTCTGGAATTTGTGACGCGCTCGACTGGAACCGAATGGAAATTGGAAGAAGACAGGATCACGGTTTTCTCGTCTCCCAAGGCGCAGGCGGCGTATGCCAGGCGTTCCAAATCCGCGATCCGCAGGAACCTCGGGACAATACTGGTTCCGGAGATTGTTTTCGAAAATACCGATGTGGTCGCAGCCCTGGGGAAAGTCCGGGAGGAGGCGATGGCGATTGCGGGAATCGGTTCGGTTCCGAAAATCGATACCAGCGAGATTCCCAAGGCCGGAATACCGGTGGATAATCTGCGGGTGAAAAACGCGTCGGTTCCCACGCTGTTCGACCTTCTCGTGTGCGTTTCCGTGAGCACCATCGAGCTTGGGGTGGATGACTTTTCCATCGTGGTGAGGGATGAGGCGCAGCGCAGGGAATCCGCGCGGGCCGAGCGTGAAATGGCTATCCGCCGCAGACTTGGCGGAAATAGCGGCGATGATTTATTTGGCGGTGATCCATTTGTCGATGCGTTCGCGGCACCCTCGTCGCTGCGCGCATCCCCACCGGCTCCACGCACTCCACCACGGGATCCCACGACTCGCCATAATACCGAATCCTATGACCACTTCGGCGACAATCCGTTCCGCTCGCCGGTGCGGGAACAGCTATCGACGTTTTCCGTGGATGTGGATACCGCCAGTTACTCCAATGTCCGGCGCATGATTACGGATGGGGAGCGGGTGCCTGTCGATGCCACGCGTATCGAGGAGTTTGTGAACTATTTCTCCTACGGGTATTCCCCGCCTGCGGTAGGAGATGGCGGGGAACCCATCGAAGGGCCGCCGTTCGCCGCGCATCTGGAATCCGCCTCAGCTCCCTGGGCACCGGAGCACCGGCTGGTGCGCATCGCCCTGAAAGGCTATGAAATCGACTGGAAAAACCGGCCTCCCTCGAACCTCGTTTTCCTGCTGGATGTTTCCGGCTCCATGGATTCGGAGAACAAGCTGGGTCTGGTGAAAGAAGCGATGCGGCTTCTGATTAAACGCCTGGGAGAGCGGGACCGTATTTCCATCGTAGTCTATGCGGGGAGCTCCGGTCTCGTCCTGCCACCTACACCGGCGAACAAGCGGAATAAGATTTTGAAAGCCCTGGACGAACTGGAGGCGGGAGGCTCCACCAACGGTGGCGAGGGGATAGCTCTCGCTTACAAGACCGCGCGGGAGCAGTTCAACCAGCTTGGCAACAACCGGGTGATTCTTTGCACCGACGGCGATTTCAATGTGGGCACCACGGATGAGGGGTCTTTGGTGAAGCTGGTGGAAAAGCAGGCGAAGTCCGGAGTGTTTCTGACCGCGCTTGGCTTCGGCATGGGGAACTACAAGGACGGCATGCTTGAGACGCTTTCCAATAAAGGGAATGGCAACTACGCCTTTATTGATAGCTCCAAGGAAGCCCGCAAGGTCTTCGTGAGTGACATCGCCGGCACGCTGGTCACCATCGCCAAGGACGTGAAACTCCAGGTGGAATTCAATCCCGCAAAGGTGGGTGCGTACCGGCTTTTGGGTTACGAGAACCGTCTGCTCGAAGCCCAGGATTTCGATGACGATACGAAAGACGCCGGAGAGATTGGAGCCGGCCACAGCGTCACGGCATTTTACGAAATCATCCCTCCTGGAATGGAAGGTGAGATGCTCAAAGCGGTCTCGCCGCTCAAGTATCAGAAAGTGGAACCCGTCGAAGCCGATCCGGAAAATGCCGGGGAAATGCTCACGCTGAAACTTCGATACAAAGAGCCGGATGGAAATGAAAGCAAGCTCATCACCATACCGTTCACCGATGGAGGGTTGGCTTTTGAAAAAGCCTCCGGGGACTTCCGCTTCGCAGCGGCGGTCGCCGGCTTCGGCATGATCCTGCGGGATTCCGACTACAAGGGAGCCTCCGGCATTGGCATGGTTCTCGAAGCTGCGGGAGCCGCAATCGGCGAAGACACTGAGGGATACCGGAAGGAATTTCTCGAACTGGTGCGGAAGTATGGCGAAGCTGGTGACTGAGGGTGGCGGTCTGTAAACGGAGGGCCGAGAATTTAGATCGCAAAACGGTAGCCGGGAAGTGATGGTGGGGGAGTGGAAGAAGTTGTGAAAATGGCTACCGGAGGAGTGCGGGAATGATGGCGGATCTTCTGGCGATGCTGGTGCGCCTGGCGACGGGCGTGAGTGTGGGGCGGGTGAAAGGATGGACTGGGAAACCCTGTGTTTTTTTCGCGAACCATGGCAGTAATCTGGATGCGCTTGTGATCTGGGCGGCACTTCCGCGTGAGATCCGTGGGCAGACATCGCCTGTGGCCGCTCACGATTACTGGACGAAGAACGGGATCCGCCGCTGGATTTCGGGAAAGGTTTTTAACGCAGTGCTTCTCCAGCGGAAGGGTCGCCCGGCGGACAGGTCGCATCCTCTCCAGGCGGTCTTTGACATGGTGGAGAAAGGGCGCTCCATCATCATTTTTCCGGAGGGGACACGCAGCCCGGAGGGGAAGCTTCTCAATTTCAAGCCGGGGATATTCCATCTGAAAGAAAGGTATCCCGATCTGGTGATGATCCCGGTGAGCCTTCAGAATCTCAACCGAATCCTCCCGAAGGGGCAGCGGGTTCCCATCCCGCTGATAGGCAGGATCACGGTGCATCCGCCTCTGGAAAATGTGGCTGGTGAAGGGCGTTCGGAATTTCTAACAAGGGCGCGGGAGGTGGTCGCTACCGGTCTTCAAAAATACCAATGTGATGAGTAAGGAGCTAATGTGGATGATGGCGGGTGTGCTGGTGCTGCTGGTCACGGCAAGTATTGCGGGCTGGATCATGGCGCGGCGGGCGGGGCCGGAAAAGAAAGCCGGGGTTGAGAATTTCAATGCACGGACGCGATCCTGGTGGGTGATGGCGGCAATCCTGGCGGTCACGCTTTATTTCGGCCACCTGACGACGGTAATACTCTTTTTCCTGATCTCTTTCCTCGCATTGCGGGAGTTTATCACGCTGAACGAGACGCGTGTCTGCGATCACAAGGTGCTGTTCTGGTGCTTTTTCGTGCTACTACCTTTCCAGTATTTCCTCGTTGGCATCCAGTGGTACGGGATGGCCAGTATTTTCATCCCGGTCTATGGATTCATTTTCATTCCCATACGGAAGGTGATGTCCGGGGAGACCAGGGATTTCCTGGCGACGACCGCGAAGATCCAGTGGGGCATGCTGACCTGCGTGTATTTCGTGAGCCACATGCCCATGATCATGACCCTGCCGATCAAAAACTGGAGCGGGGGAAACGGGGCGCTGCTTTTCTTTTTCGTCGCCACCGCACAGGCCAGTGATGTTTTCCAATACTGCTGGGGGAAAATGACGGGGAAGCGGAAGATTGCTCCGAAGCTGAGTCCGAACAAGACGGTGGAAGGCACGGTCGGAGGGATCGCGACCACTGTCCTGCTGGCGGTGGGGATGAGTTTCGTGACCCCTTTTAATCCATGGCAGGCGGCTTTGATGGCACTTGTCATTTGCTCCGCAGGATTTTTCGGAGGTCTGGTCATGTCTGCGATCAAGCGGGATCTCGGAGCGAAGGACTGGGGGAATACCATCGCGGGGCATGGCGGGGTGATGGACAGGATCGATTCGCTTTGCTTCGCCGCCCCGCTGTTTTTCCATCTTACGGGTTTCTATTTCGGAACCGGAATTGACCCGACCCCGCCGGACTGGGTGCCGGCTCTCTTCGGGAAATGACTTTTTGACAATTGCCTGCCCGCGGGCGTTTATGAACCCTATGCGGATTCTCTCATCATTCTTCAGCCTGGCTGTTATCGGAATGTGGCTTGTGGTGGGAACACCCGCGCTGGCGGCAGAAAAGGATGCTGCGGCAGACGCGGCGGTGCGTAAGGTGATCCGGTCGCAGTTGGATGCGTTCGGGAAAAATGATTTCAAAACGGCTTACGGCTTCGCGCACTCCGGGATAAAAGGACAGTTCACCCGGCTCCAGTTCGAGCAGATGGTGCGCGGAAGTTTTCCGCAAATGCTCAATCCGAAAGATGTGTTTATCGGGGGAACGGATGGAGATGAAAAGGGTGCTGAAGCCCAGGTGATACTCACCGATGAAAAGGGGAACCGCAGTGGTTTCCAATACCACCTGGAAAAAGAGAACGGCGAATGGCGGATCACTGCGGTGATTCCTATCGAGCTTGTGGAGCCGCTGGTTTAGCTGGCGCTGGTGTATGCGCTAAGGAGAAGCGTGCTTCTCCGTATTCGCACCATGGCGGCGGAAGATAAACGCGGTGGCGGCGCCGGTGATGGCCAGGAGAATGATGCCCCAGTCGCCTATGATGGCGTAGAGGGAGAAGCTGGGATGTTTCGGGATGTTCAGGCGGACGAGGAGGTGATCCCGGATGAAGATGTTACCGGTTTCATCCTGGATGATCTGGGGTTTTCCGGTTTCCGGGCTGGCGGTGGAGCCTATGGTATCGATGGCGGCGGTGACGCCGGTGTTGGCGCAGCGTATCATGGGGCGGCGGAACTCGATGGCGCGGAAGCGGGCGTTGGCGAAGTGCTGGGCGGAGGCCTGGCTTTCCTTGAACCAGCCGTCGTTGGTCAGGTTCACGACGATTTGCGGCTCGGGGCGAAGGAATCTCCGCATCAGGCTGGGGACGGAATCCTCGAAGCAGACGGCGGGGACGATGCTCACGGTTTCGCCTTTGATTTCCACGGGCAAAGGATCGAACGAGGTTCCAGCATCGAAGGAGCCATAGTACTTCCGCCCGGACTGCTGCTCGTAAATTTTCTGGAGAATGGGGAAGGTGTCGATAAGCGGGATGGTTTCCCCGAAGATGACGAGGTGGTGTTTTTGGAAAGTTTGCAAGTCGCCCTCGGGGGACTCGACCACGATGGAGTTGTAGATGTTCCCGTCTTCCATGGGATAGATGCCGTCCTCTTCGAGGGTGCCCTGTTGCTCGATTGCTCCATAGATAAGATCGAAATCACCGCCGCCCTCGCCTTCGCGGACGCGGGCGATGCTTTCGACGTTTTCCTTCCACACGCCCCACTCGCCGTCATCGGTGCGGAGGATGCGGCCGAACAGTGCGGCCTCCGGCCATACGACCCAGTCGGGGGTGTCGAGGGCTATGGAGCCTTCGCCGCTTTTTTCGATGGCGTCCTGGAGTTTTTTTTCATCGGCGTCCGCGATACTCTTCAGGCCGAGGAGGGTTTCGTCCTCGTAGGCCATGTGGACTTTTTCCATTTCCCAGAGGACGGTCGCGCCATCGTGGGGGATGTTAAGCTGGACGAGGAGGGCTTTGAGCGGGATGGAATCCTTCCCGCTTTCTCCGGCGATACGGAGGATGCCGTATGCGAGCAACAGCCCGACCATGAGGGCGGTGGCCGCGAAATCCCAGCGGGGGCGGCGTATGCCGTCGGTGCCGGTTTTCATGAGGCGGTGGGCTACCTGGACGAGGACGCATTGGAAAAACACGAGCATCAGGGAGAGGCCGGCCACGCCAAGAATATCGGCGGCCTGGGAGATAACCAGGGTATCGTGAAAGGCGATGCCGAGTCCGTTCCAACCGAAGCCGGTGAACATCCAGCCGCGCAATACCTCAAGTCCCGCCCAGAAACTGGCGTGGGTGAAGGCGTTGAAAAGGCTGCGGAGGGGAGTTTCGGAAACGCCGTCCCTGCGGTTCCACGGGTTTCCTATCGTAGCGGCGAAGGCTCCGAAGGCACCGAAGTAAAGCGGCAGGTATCCGCCGAGAATAACGACGCCCAGCCATGAGATGGTGGAGAGCCACGAAACCTGGATGCCGCAGGCGATGGCTCCGGTGAGGTAGCCGATGAGGAAACCTTTCCTCGCCCGGTGTGTTCCTTTCAGGCTCCAGAGTGCGATGAGAAAAGGGACGATGCATATCCAGGCGAGGGTGGCGACGTTGAAGGGAGGAACCAGCACGGCAACCATCAGGCCGGAGGCGATGATGGCGAGGATTCGGAGGAGGGTGGCGCGCTGGGGCATTGGGAAGGTTGGATAGGACAGGGGGCTGAAAACTCTGGCTACGATGGGATTATTCCAGTGAGTCCAGAAAGGCGCGGGCTTCCGCAGGTGTGGAAGTGCGTGCGACAACTTCACTGCCTTCCCCTTTGATCGCGGCTAGAATTTCCTCTTCTTGCTGCGGGCTGAAAGATGGCTCTTCGCCCAAGTTTTGCTCACGAGATGTGTGTTCGTCGGACATTGTTACGGATTTTTTTGATATGGCGGTTGAACGGAAAGGTCTGATGTTTCGGATTCCAATTGGGGAGGAGATATTGAACCGCAGATGGACGGGATGGACGGGATGGACGCAGATAAAGAGGATGGGATTCCAATCCTAAAAAATTCTTATCTCTTTTCCGATCTGCGTTCATCCCGTCCATCTGCGGTTGAACATTCTTCATAGTTTAGCCGGGTTTTCTCCGAGAGCCAAGAGGAGTGCGAGGACACGGAGGGCTTTTTCAAATGGCGATTTCCATGGTCGCCCCGGGCGGATTATTGGCCAGTGGTTCCCTTCAGCGAGGGCGGAGAGTCTGGCTTTCGGGTTCACTACGGTGGCCTTGTCGCAAATGGCGAGCATGGGGAGATCGGCGGTGCTGTCGGTGTAGCCGTGGGAGTTGGTGAGTTTTCCGTTTTTGAAATACGAGGAAGGTAGTAGTTCGTGGAGGCGGGTTACTTTGTTGGCTCCCTTGTGGTTGGTGAGATCGGGGAAAAGGCGGTCGTTTTCCAAGACCGTGCCGAGCGAAATATCGAAGCCGAGGAGCTTGCCTACTTCCGCTGCATAGCATTCCGGGCTGGCGGAGGAGAGGATGGTGAGGTGGCCTGCGGCGCGGTGTTTTGCGAGAGCGGCTTTGAGTTCCGGGTAGATGCCGGCTTGGAGTTTCTCAGCAAACTCACGGGAGAGTTCCGTGAGACGCCCGGGTGGCATTTTCCAGAGAAAGCAATGGAAGACGCGTTTCATGTTTTCCGTGCCGAGGAGTTTTGCAAAGGGCAGGAAGGCAATGAAGAGGGGGACGGAGAAAAGGCGGGAGGGTTCCGCGCGGAGGACGTGGTGGCGGAAGAGGAGCTGGCAATCCCACGCGAGGAGGGTGCCGTCCATATCGAAGAGGGCGATGCCGGGGGGTGGTGTTTTTGACAGGGGCATTGCTTGGCATGGCGGATGCAATCCGCCGCCACTACACGTAGTGAAGCGCGGTGGCGCGCTCGTTGATGGCGGCGTCGTTGTCGATGAGTTCCTGGATGGGATCCCAGCGGCCGGAGACGAGGGCGTCGCGTGCGGATTCCGGCATCTTCACGGAAATCTCCAGGCCGCCTGAAGTGGTGACTTTGAGGTTCTCCACGTCGATGGTGATCTCGGTTTCCGGATCGGCCTGGGTTGCTTCTTTCAGTGCGGTGATATCTGCGGCGGAGGCCATCACGCAGGGCATGGCGAGAGTGGTGGAGTTTCCGTAGAAAATCTCCGCGAAGGATTCCGCGATGACCGCTTTGAAACCGTATTTCGCAAGTGACTGCGGGGCATGCTCACGGGAGGAGCCGCATCCGAAGTTGACTCCGGCGATGAGGATGGATGCGTCTTTGAAACGCTCGTCATTGAGAGGGTGGTTTGTCTTTTCGCCGGTTTCGGAATTGAAACGGACGTCATAGAACGCGTATTCGCCGAGGCCATCGAAGGTTACGCATTTCATGAACCGCGCTGGGATGATGCGGTCGGTATCGATGTCCGCGCCGGGAATGAATACGCCGGTGCCGGAAACTTGTTTTACTGGGTCTAGTGCCATGGTGTTGGAAACTTTAAATTTTAAACTTTAAATCTCAATTTGAGACTATGCTACTGCGGAAGACTCGGAGAGGTCGAAGAGATCGCGGGCGTCGGTGATGTGGCCTTTGATGGCGGCTGCGGCGACCATGACGGGGGACATTAGGACGGTGCGACCGGTGGGGGAGCCCTGGCGGCCTTTGAAATTCCGGTTCGAGGAGGATGCGCAGAGTTGGTCTCCGATGAGTTTGTCCGGGTTCATGGCCAGGCACATGGAGCAACCTGCGGCGCGCCATTCGAAGCCTGCTTCGCGGAAAATTTCCGGGAGGCCTTCCTGCTCGCACTGGATGGCGACGATCTGGGAGCCGGGGACGGCGATGGCTTGGACGTTGGCGGCGACCTTGTGGCCTTTGATGTATTTCGCGACTTCTCGGAAGTCGGAGATGCGGCCGTTGGTGCAGGAGCCGATGAATGCGACGTCGATCTTCACTCCCTGGATGGGAGCTCCGGCGGGGAGCTTCATGTATTCGAGGGCTTCCTCGATGGAGGCTTTCTCCTCGGGGGATTTCGCGGTGAGAGGATCCGGGATGTTCTCGGTGATGGAGATTCCGGCGTCCGGGGAAATGCCCCAGGTGACGGTTGGCTCGATCTGGGAGGCATCGATTTTCACGATGTCGTCGAAATGTGCGTCGGTATCGGATGCGAAAGAAAGCCAGCGGGTGGCGGTCTCTTCGAAATTGTCGTTGTCCACGTAGGGTCGGCCTTGGAGGTAGGAGACGGTTTTGGCATCCGGATTGATGTAACCGCAGCGTGCACCACCTTCGATGGACATGTTGCAGACGGTCATGCGCTCTTCCATGGACATGCGCTCGAAGACATCGCCGGCGTATTCGTAGGCGTAGCCGATGCCGCCGTTGGCGCCGAGGAGACGGATGATGTGGAGGATGACGTCCTTTGCGTAAACGCCGGGGCGGAGGTCGCCGTTGACCTCAACGCGGCGGACTTTCATTTCCTGGAGAGCCATGGTCTGGGTGGCGAGCACGTCGCGCACCTGGCTGGTGCCGATGCCGAATGCGATGGCTCCGAAAGCGCCGTGGGTGGCGGTGTGGGAGTCGCCACAGGCGATGGTGGTGCCGGGTTGGGTGATTCCCTGCTCGGGCCGACAACGTGGAGGATGCCCTGTTTGCCGGATTTGAGGTCGAAGTAGGTGACGCCGAAGTCATCGCAGTTCTTGCGGATGGCCTCGATCATTTCCGCTGCCAGCGGATCGGCCGGCTCGTCCTGGTTGATGGTAGGGACGATGTGGTCGATGGTGGCGAAGGTGCGCTGCGGGAATTTTACTTTCAGGTTCAGATCGCGGAGCATGCCGAACGCCTGTGGGGACGTGACCTCGTGGATGAGGTGTGTGCCGATGAAGAGTTGTGTGCGGCCATCACCTAAAGTGCCGACGCGGTGTGAATCCCAGACTTTTTGAAACAGACTTTTTCCCATTGCTTTGTGCCACCGTGGTTTGCGGCGGGGCGGGAATGTGGGGAGGGGGCTTCGAAAATTCAACTCTCAACTTTCAACTCTCAAAAAGAGGGGATGTGGGGGCTATCTTCGGTCGCCCGTTTGTTTGCCCTGGAAGATGCGGAGGGCTGGGGTCTTGGTGAAGAGGGAGGAACCACGAATCTTACGAATCTTACGAATCTTACGAATCTTACGAATCTTACGAATCTTACGAATCTTACGAATCTTACGAATCTTACGAATCTTACGAATCTTACGAATCCTACGAATCTTAAGACCTAGGTCTTGGGGAAGAGATTGAACCACGGAAGGCACGGAATACACGGAAGTTTGGGTCTTGGGTTTTGGGTTTTGGGTTTTGGGTTTTGGGTTTTGGGAATCTTGGTTGAGATTTGAATTTTGAAATTTGAATTTTACCGTTAGGACTCTGGGGTGCCTGCGAAAAAGAAGACTGCTCGTGTTGATTCGAATGTTCATGTCATCGTGGGGACTGATGACGGGCTGGTGCGGGAGGAGGCGCTGGCGCTTTATAATAAGCTGACTGGCGGGAATGACGATGGGTTCACGCATGAGACGATCGATGGGAATGCGGATAATTCGGAGGGGGCGTTCCAGCTTTGCTCG
This sequence comes from uncultured Verrucomicrobiae bacterium, assembly GCA_963793435.1. Classification (GTDB taxonomy): domain Bacteria; phylum Verrucomicrobiota; class Verrucomicrobiia; order Verrucomicrobiales; family Akkermansiaceae; genus Luteolibacter. Next base: position 1,106,557 of record CAWCAA010000002.1, read on the forward strand.
AGTGCGGTGCAATCGCTGATGACCATGCCGATGTTCGGCGGGGACAAGGTGGTGTGGCTGCGGAATGTGAATTTCCTGGGGGACGATATCACCGGGCGGTCGCAGCGGACGGAGGCTGGGGTGGAGATGCTGCGGAGCACGATGGAGAAGGGGCTGCCGGATGGGATTCAGTTTCTGCTTTCCGCAGACAAGGTGGACAAGCGGCGGGCGTTTTGGAAATTTCTCGTGAAAAGCGCGAGTGTGCAGAGCTTCGATAAGATCGATATCAGCCGGGATGGCTGGCAGGATGAGGTGGGGCGTCTGGTGGAGGGGCGGGCGGAGGAGCTGGGGCTGGATTTCGAGCGGGATGCGATGGAGCTTTTCATCATGCTGGCCGGTGAGCAGACCAAGCAGATCGCGAACGAGCTGGAGAAGCTGGATCTTTATCTTGGGAAAGAGCGCCGGACGGTGACGGAGGACGATGTGCGGCAGTTGGTGCCGTTGAGCCGGGCGGCGGTCATTTTCGAGACAGGAAAAGCAATCCAGACGGGGAATGTAGCAAGGGCGATCCAGCTCATCGACGAGCAGCTTGAAGCGGAGGAATCGGCGATCGGCATCATGCGGGCTTCGATTATCAATGTGGTGAGGAATCTTTACATGGCGAAGCTGATTTTGGAGAAATTCAAGGCACCGGCGGGGAATTATTCATCCTTCGCGGGTGCGCTGAACAAGCTGCCTGCTGCAGACCGTGGTTGGCTTCCACAGAAAAAGGACGGCTCGGGAGTAAACGTGTTCCCCATTTTTCTGGCCGTGCAGAACGCTAGGAATTTTGATCTGGCGGGTCTCCAGCATGTGATGGAAAAAACGCAGGCGGCGGATCAAGCATTGGTAACGACGGGGCTGGATCACCGTTTGATTCTGCATCGGCTGATCGCGGAAATTGCGGCTGCGCGGAAGGTGAAGAGGTAGTCGGGTGGTGTGGCGCTGCGTAACCCCTGGATGAAAAGTTGATCGGATCGCGGCGTCCCGGAGGGCCGCGATCTGTCGTGGTCAGATGTCCCCGGGTTCTATCCGTTGTAACGCGGGGCGGGGCTGAAGACCCGCGCCCCGCACCTTCCTGCGATGTATTATCTGCGGTAGCACGTTAGGCACTGGTGGCTGCTTGGCTGGATGGCCGGCTGGCGTTGTTCCCGCGACGGGGAGGGGAGGTGGTGGGGAAAACCTGGTGGGGGCGATCTTCGGTCGCCCGTTCGTTTGCTCCGGGGGATGGGTGGGCGACCGAAGACCGCCCCCACGCAATACGGAAAAATCCGCATGGCGGCATTGGGCCACCATGCGGATTTCGGAGTAAGCGGAGAGGAAGGTTTATTTCCTGCGGCGGGTGAAGGCGAGGGCGCCGGCGAGACCAAGGAGCAGTGCCGAGGAGGGCTCGGGAACAACTGTCACGTTGGTTCTGGTGCCGTCAAAGGCGACGCTCAGGTTCGTTCCACCAGCGATTCCGTTTCCGGTGATCTTGCTGGCGGTAATATAGTCGTTCATCGTGCCGACACGATCACCGGCAACTGAGAACAGGCCACCTGTCGCAATATCGACCGCCGATCCGGACTGAATGGAGGTGCCTGATGAAATGTTATTCAGAGCCAGGACTCCGCCATTCAGGATGCTCACAGCGGCCGTTCCGCCGGACGGGGTGCTTGCATCACTGGTGCCGAGTCCGAAGTTACCGCTGGACTGGCTCAGGCTGCCGGCAATCGAGATGGATGAGAAACCGTCAATCCCCCACCAGAGGTGGTCGGCTCCCGTCGCGATTCCACCACTTTCGATGGAGATGTTTCCGAGGGCTCCAGCGGTTGAAGTCCAGAGGATGCCGCCGACGTTGAGTGTTCCTCCGTCCTGAACAACCAGTGTCGAAACAAAGGCGTTATCGACGTTGCTGGCCCCGACCCGAATTTGTCCGACGGTTCCAAGGGTTCCTCCCGAAGCGATGATAAGGTTGCCCCGTTCGGTGCCATCGACCCCGATTCTGACGCTTCCGACCTGCGGGACGGCTGACTGGACGGTGACGGTGTTGCCGCCAAAGTTGATTCGCGCTTCATCGGCGGTTGTGGGAATCGATCCGACGGTTGCCGGATTGTTGGGATTTTCACCCCAGCCTTGAGTTCCAGGGCCACTTGAAGCCTGGTTCCATATTCCGGAGCCATTGTAGCGGAGGGTGGCACCCTCTGCGAGGGTGGCCATCAGGCCGAGGCTTGCGATTTGTGTGATCAATGTTGTTGCTTTCATCTCTGTATTTTTCTGTTGATTTTGAGGAGTTCTGGATTTTGCTGTATGCACAGCTTCCGGGTGGTCTTTATTCAATCCCACGGAGGCTAGGATCGGTTCAAATAATCCACGGTTTTTCAGTCCGCTGGTAGTCCCCAAACCGGGGACAGAATTTCGGAAAAACGGATCATGGGCTGATCGGAAGATTTCCGGTGATAGGGATTTCCTTGCGTAGGAGTTTGGAGGCTTCTCCGGAGAGGCGGAGATACCAGTCGTTGGGAAGTTGCTCACCATCTTCGTCAAGGGTGAGGAAGCCCTCGGGTGAGTCCTGTTTCCTGGCGATGGTTTTGAACATGGCGGTGCCTTCATCGACCTCGTCGAACATTGCCGTTTTGATCATCATGGCACCGGCGGAGGCTGCGTTTTCGACCTGGTTCCAGTAGAAGCGGCCGCCGTTGCGGGGGATCTGGTTGAATTCGCCTTCGTGGAGGTTGTTCCAGGAAAATCCGGGGAAGACGACGGGCATGTATTCGATCCCGTAGCGGTTGGTTTCCGCGAGATCCGGGATGAGAAGCTTTTCGCGGTAGCGATCCGCCTCCTGGTCGGTGCGGTAGCGGCCTATTGTCCAGGGGCTGATGATGTCCATTTTGCGGAAAACTTTTGCCCATTCGATGCCGGGGCGGGAATCGTTCCTGCCCTCGCGCCAGTGGGTGGGGACGCCACCGAGAATGGTGGCCTGGTATTTTTCCGGGGCTTTCCGCTGGAACCAGTCGAGCAGCTCCATCGCCTGTTCGGCACTGCCTTCCCGGTGGGTGAAACCGAGGCCCCAGAGAGCAAGCAGGGGCTTGCCCTTGTGATGAAGGTATCCCTCGCTACGGGTGAGGCCGATCCCATCCACGAGGGACATCCAGTCTTTTTTGACCAGTTCCGCATCCTTCGCTGCCATGTCGTATTCGAGGGCGAAGACGCGTCCGTGCTTTTCCGCACCTTTCATCACGTTGCGGGTGACCTGGTTGCGGAATTCGTGGAAACGGGGATCCTGCGCCTCGCCGATGAAACGCTGGAGCAGGACGCCGTCGATGCCGGCTTCCCTCATCCACTGGAAATGGCGGACGACGGTTTTTTCGTTGTAGGAGGAAAACAGCATGGCGGGACTGCCTCCGGGTGTGGTGATGGAGGTGGGGAAGAGTTCGTCGGCATCCATTTCGGAGGTGTCCGGCCACATGTCGAAGGTGGGTTTCCTTTCGGAACCTTTGCCGCGGAACCAATGGTGCCAGCTATCAACCCTGGAGCCATCGCCGGGTGCGGCGAACCATCCCTGGTATCCGAGCAACATTTTCCCGTGGAGGGTGGTGTTGTCGATGCTCTCACCGGATCTGGCGGGAGAGGCCGCATGCGAAAAACGCCAATGCGGTGAAAGCCAGGACGGGCGAGGCGGAGGTTTTACAGAGTCTCCGGAGATATCGGAATGGGATCATGCGATTGGGGAGATGGAGGCCGGAAGGATGTTGGGACGGAAAAAACCGCCCGGGATTTCCGGGCGGCATGGTTTTTCAAAAGGGCCGCGGTTCGGACGGAACGGGGAATCAGTCGTTGACGACGTTTTCGGTGAGCTTGCGTTTTTTCATTTCCGCGAGGGTGAGGCTTTCCACATGGCCGTCGTTCATGCAGACGTTGCCCTTGCCGTCGTGGCGGATGGCGGGGCCGTTCTGGTTCCAGCGGTCGGGATTGGACCAGATGGCATACCATCCCTTTTCAGGATTGTTGTTTCGGGTGGCATCGCCGACGAGCCAGGTGTTGGCGGGATCTTTGATGGCGGTCAGGCGCAGGGAGCCGGTGGCGTCGGTGCCCTGCGGGGATACGTCGCCATAGACGAAAATGTTGTCTTCGGCGACGCCGTAGCCGCCGAAAGCGTCCGACATGAAATCACAGGAGGGACAGGTCCAGACACCCGTGCCGCAGGGTGGAGGCCCCTGGCCGGGGGTGTCCCAAAGATAGCCGGCGTTAGCGAGAACCAGAGTCCAGATGTCGCCGCGCAGATTCGTATCCGGATCGACGTCCTGGAGATTGGGGAGGCGGTTGTTGTGATCGACGGCGTATGAGATCAGGGCGGCGCCGAGCTGTTTCAGGTTGGAGGCGCAGGTGGCGCTTTCCGCTGATTTTTTTATTCTCAGGCTCACCGGGATGGCGATGGCGGCGAGCACGGCGATGATGACGATGACGACGAGGAGCTCCGTCAGAGTGAAGCCCTTTGCTGCGCGGGGAGTTCTTTCGAGATGTTTTCTTTGATTCATGGGAGCGGGATTTCAGTCTATTGTCCATCTCCCCCCGTGTCCCGGATAGTCCCCAAAACGGGGACGGATCGCGGTGGTCAGCCGCGGTATTTGATGATGGCCTCGACCCTGCTGCGGACGTGGAGCTTGAGGCAGATGCGTTTGACGTAGGTACGGACAGTTTCCAGGCCGATGTCGAGTTTGTCGGCGACTTCCTTGTAAATGTAGCCGGATGCGAGGAGTTCGAGGACTTCGCGCTCGCGGGGGGAGAGGGATTCGTTGTCGTCCTCCACCTGCCGTTCCTGGCGGAAATGGAGGGCTACTTTTCTCGCGATGTGGCTGGAGAACGGCGCGCCGCCGGAATGGACGTCGCGGATGGCATCGAAGATTTCTTCGGGCGTGCTGGTCTTGAGGAGGTAGCCGCTGGCTCCTTCTTTGAGGGCGCGGAAGATGTTGTCTTCCTCATCGTATGCGGTGAGCATGACGATCTCGGTTTTTATCATGCTGGAGCGCAGCTCGCGGGTGCAGTCGATGCCCGACATGCCGGGGAGATTGATATCCATCAGGACTACGTCAGGACGATCCGCCGGGATTTTTTTCAGAGCCTCCTCCGCAGATGAAACGGCATACAGGCAGCGGATGTCCGTGGGGATATCCAGAAGTTTGAGGAGGTGCTCCCGCAGTCTGGGATCGTCCTCGACGAGGACGACGGTTTTGGGTGTGGTTTTCATGATACGGGTGCTTTCATTGTTACTTCCAGACCTCCGTCGGGGAGTTCCTGAAATGCGGCGTTTCCTTTCAGCGCGGCCATGCGCTGGGCGATGCTTTCGAGGCCGTTTCCGGCTTCAACGTCCTTTCCGGCCATCCCAGTGCCGTTGTCGGCAACGGAAATTTCCAAGGCGGATCCTTCCCTCCGGACACGCATGAAGATCTCCGTCGCCCCGGAATGTTTGATTGCGTTGTTGATGGTTTCCTTGACCGCTAGGCTGAAGTTGTGCCGGAACTCATGGCTGACCGGGGTCGCTTCGCCTACGGTCAGGGCGTCGATACGGCAGCGGATTCCGGCGGCTTTGCATACCTCTCCGAGAATGCGGCACAGGAAGTTCACGAGGGATTCGAGATCGTTGTTTTTCGAGTTCAGGAGCCAGACGCTTTCCGAGAGTGCGGCGATGAGTTCGCCGGACATCTGGGTGATCTGTTTGAAATTTGATTTCGCTTCATCGCCGGAGACGGAAGCGCCGGCGTGGGAGCCGAGAAGGAAGATGTGGGAGAGACGGGTGCCGAGATCATCGTGGAGATCGCGTGCGATGCGCAGCCTCTCGTCGGAGATGAGCTGGGCATGGCGGATGTCCCGGTTGATCTTTCTACGGATGGCCCTTTTCCCGAGAACGTATGTCCAGATGGCGACGATCCCCGCCACCAGCGCCCAGAACCAGAAGCTTTTCCAATAGGGGCGGGGCACGCGGATTTCCACTACCGAAACGTCCCCGGTGGGATTTCCCCTGAGATCCATGGTCTCGGCAACGAGGCGGTAGTTCCCTGCCGGAACGTGGCGATAGACTTCCATGCGTTTGCCTCCGGCTCCTATGGTGTAGGCCTCTTTCCAATCGAACTCGATGATCTCGCCGGGGCGGACTTTAGGGAGCCGGTTCAGGAACATTTCCCAGTCCGCATGGGCGGCGATGTCATCGTCCCGGATGATGAGCACGGGGTCGGCTTCGCTGTCGTCCAGGCCGGTGGACGAGGCCATGGAAGGGTGGGTGCCCGACTTGCTCCACAGGGGGCCGTTTCCCCCGTCGGTGGGCCTGGCATTTGAAATGAGGATTCTCGGGGGAACGCCGTCTTCCGGCAGCGAGCGGACGTTGAGTGAGGTGACCGCGTAGATCCCGATGGCTGTGGGGAGGCCGGAGGAGGAGATGATGATGGAGAACTTTTCCGCTCCGTCGGGGACGGTGAGGCGCTCGCTGCGGGGGACAAAGGGCGAATCTTTCCAATCGTTCCAAAATCCGGTGCTCCTTCCCCTCACCGGGAAAAGTTTCTGGGAAATCTGGTCCCCGTTCCCATCCAGGAAGCGCACCATGAAATTCATCTCACCCATCTCGGGCAGCCAGGAATCGTCCAGGCCTTCGAACTTGAACCGGCAGCGTTGGTTTCCCGCTGAAATTTCAAAGCGCAGTGCCGATACGTCGTGCCGGACGCTGATTTTGGCCGGAGGCGCGGCCATGCGAATGTTGTCTGCGAAGACATCGATCCCCGGGGCTGCCGCGAAAACCGTGCCGGTGACTGTCGGGAGTAGCCAAAGGCAGAGCAGGGAGCGGCGGAGCATGGTCATGGGACGGTATGCGGAGCATCGGAAATTGCGAGATCAAGCGGAAGTCCCCTTTTCCGGGGACGGGGGAATTCGGGATCGGGTGCTCCGGGGGCGTTGGTTGTCGGGACAGGAATGTCCCGACTCCTTACTTTTTTCCGGCCATGGCCAGCCCGGCGATGCGGGCGGTGGTCCATGCTGCCTGGAAATTGAAGCCGCCGGTGATGCCGTCGATGTCCAGGCACTCGCCGGCGAAGTGGAGGCCGGGGAGGGTTTTGCTTTCCATGCTGCGGAAGTCGATCTCCCGGAGCCGGACTCCTCCGCAGGTGACGAACTCGTCCTTGTTGGTGGTTTTGCCGAGGACTTGGAAACGGCAATCGGTGATCTCGCGGAGGAGGGCGTTTTCCTTGTCTTTCGGAAGCTGGGACCACTGGGTGGTCGGGGAAATGGCGGTTGTTTCCAGCATTCGCTCCCAGAGGCGGCGGGGGATTTCCTCGGGGGAGCGGTTTTTGACGAGGTTTTTTCCTGATGAGTTCCGGAGTTCTGAGAAACGCTGGCGGAGTTGGTTTTCGGAAATTTTCCCAATCCAGTTTACGGAAATTTCGAGGTGGTATCCTTCCTCGTGGAATCGCCGGGCCTCCCATGCGGAAAGGCGGAGTATGGCGGGGCCGCTGAGGCCGCGGTGGGTGATGAGGAGAGGGCCTGATTGTGGGTTTCCTTTGGGGATGGCGCGGACGGTGGCTTGCGGGACGGAGAGACCGGAGAGACCTTCGGTGCGGGGATCGCTGAGATTGAAGGCGAAGAGGGAGGGGGCGGGAGGCTCGATGGTGTGGCCGAGTGCGGCAATGGCACTGGAGAGCGGGGAGGCTTTGAGCGATCCGGAGGTGATGCAGACTTTGTCCGCAGGGAAGGTGCTGTTGTCGGCGAGGGTGAGGTGAAATTTTCCCTGGGGAGTGGGTGTGATATCGCGGAGGCCGGTTCTCGGGCGGAGGGTGACTCCGGCATCGCAGGCTGCTTTCATGAAGCAGTCGATGACGGTCTGGGAGCTGTCCGAATCGGGAAACATCCGGCCGTCGGATTCGGTTTTGAGGGTGACGCCGCGAGCGGCGAACCACCCGACGGTATCGCGTGGCTGCCATTTGTGGAACGCACCCCGGAGCTCGCGGGAGCCGCGGGGGTAGTTTTTTGAAAGCAGCGCAGGATCGAAGCAGGAGTGGGTGACGTTGCAACGCCCGCCTCCGGAAATTTTCACTTTGGAGAGGTAGTTCCCGGACTGCTCGAAGAGGGTGACGCTTGCAGAAGGATCGGCTTCCGCAGCGGTGATGGCCGTGAAAAATCCCGCCGCGCCGCCGCCGATGATGGCGATGTGTTTCGCGGATGCGGACTGATTCATTTCACGGGAAACATTCCCGGAGCGGGAGGTGGAGTCGAGGGTTTTGATTTGCTCTGGATTGTGCCGAAAGGCGTGGATAGTCTGCGGCTGTTGAAAGCACGGTGGACATTGCGGGATCTGGTGGATTTTGAGGCGCTGCTCGGCAAGGGCGGGGAGGTCTCGGATGAACGGTTGTTGAGGGAAAAAGTGAGAGGCCTGGACGGTGCGGAGGCCAGGCGCATGGGGATGAAGGTGTGGTTGGAAGGGCGGCGGCGCGGGAAGGAAGAGTTGCCCGGAGATGTCTGGGGCGGGAGCCGGTTTCTGGTAGGGGCGGTTGTTTGCGTGGTGATGTTTCTCGCTGGCATGGGGGTGATGACGGGGATGCTGGACAGGGAACGGATGGGTTTCCACGTGCCAATGGTGGTGGGTGTGGCGGTTGGTTTGCAGTTGCTGGTTCTGATCGGTGCGGGGTTGGCGTGGCTGGTGAGGGGACGTTTTTCGAAAGGGTTCGGACTCGTGCAGAGGCTCGTCGCGTGGCTGGTCGGGAAGCTGGGAGGTGATGGGAAACTGGAATGGTGGCGGACGCTGAAGCTGGAAGGCGGGAGGGCATGGGAGGCACTGGGGTGGAATCTCGTGCGGCTCACGCAGGCGGGGGCGGTGATGTTTTCGCTGGGGCTGATGGCGGGGTTGCTGGGCTGTATCTGGTTTCTGGAGGTGACTTTTTTCTGGGAATCTACGGCTCCGATGTGGGTGGGGGAGAAGATTTTTGAGGTGTGCGGATTTTTGGGGATCCCGTGGCGCTGGTTGTTCCCGGAGTGGGTGCCGACGATGGAGACGATCTGGGCAACGAGATGGATCAACGGAGTGGCAGAGGACGGGCGGCTGGAATATGCGGAGAAATGGTACTCGTTTTTGTTCGCGGCGATTTTCGTGTGGGGGCTTTTGCCCAGGCTGGTGCTCTGGCTGTTTGCGGTTTTTAAAGAACGGAAGGCCCTTTCTTCACTGGATTTCCAAGCCAAGCGGCACCGCGAGCTGTGGCGGGAGATGATGGGGACGCGGCGGCGGGATGTGAGCGAGGCTCCACTGGACGGGGTGCTGGTGCTGGATGTGGGCGGGACGGGGCTGAAGGAGGAAAGCCTGCGTGGATTTCTCCTGAGACGCTTGCGGGTGAATCCGGGCGAATGGTTCCAGGTGGGGGTGTGGGATGAACAAGGCGAGGAGGCAGCGGCGAGATCGATACGCAACGCTCCGGCCGGAGTGGTTCTTCTAGCGGAGGGCTGGGCGCTTTCGCCGCCCAGGATGGCTGCGCTCCACTCCCAGATACGGGGGATTGCGGGAGCTGACACCTCCGTTTATTTCCTGGTGGTGAACTCCGGGAATGACGGCGAACCTATCGCGGTGAAAGACGGTGAAAAAGACATCTGGAGGGATTTCGTGGACAGTTTGGCGGATGCATCGGCGGAAATATTTTTCTATGAGAAGGAGGAGGTGAAATGACTGACGGTGTGCCGGAATTCGCAGTGGTGGGGCGGGTGAACATGGGGAAGAGCGCGGTAATCGCGACTCTCCTGGAGATCGACGACAACGACGTGCTGCGGGTGAGTCCGACGCCGGGTGAGACGACCCGCTGCCAGGTTCACAAGGTGGTTTTCGGGCGAAAGGAGTGTGTCCGCTTTATCGATACCCCGGGATTTTCCAGACCCGTAGAAGCCATGCGGGAGATACGGAAAATCCACGGCGAGGGAACGCCGGGGCGGGATGCGTTACGCCGTTTTGTGGATGAAAAGGGGGATGACTTCGCGGACGAAAAGCGCTTGCTTGAGCCGCTACTCGATGGGGCGGGGGTGCTCTATGTGGTGGATCCGGGTAGGCCGATGCGTGACGATTTTCTCGCAGAGATGGAGATTCTCCGCTGGACGGGAAGGCCGCGCCTCGCGCTGATGAATATCCGTGATGGCGTGGATGCGGAAGAGGATGGTGTCTGGAGGGAGAAGCTGGGGAGCGCTTTTAATCTGGTGAGGACTTTTGATGCGCATCGCGCGAAGTATGAACAACGGCTGATCCTGATGAAGGCATTGCTAGAGATCGAGGAAACGAACCGGGAGCGCCTTGAGGAAAGCATCCAGCTCATCGGACTGGAATGGGAGGACAGGCGCAACGAGGCGGCGGAAGTTGTCCGGGAATTTCTCGCGGAGGCGTTGGAACTGCGTGTCCGGGTGGGGATTGGGGACAGGGATGAACGGATGCCTACACGGCGGAAGCAGAAGGAGGAGGATCTCGGGGTGGAATATTTCAGTCGGTTGAAAAAATTGGAACGCAACTGCTTTTCCAGACTGCTGAAAATCTACCGCCACCATTTGCTCAAAGTGGAAAGCTCGGAAGAGGCGTTCGAGGATATCGATTTGGAGAGCGCGGAGGTGTGGAAAAAGTGGGGGTTGAGCCGTGGTCAGCTCACTCTCGTAGCTGCGGCAACCGGTGCGGCGGGCGGAGTGGTGATCGATGCCGCCACCGGGTTTGTCTCCCACGGGATCTTTGCCGCAGTGGGCGGTGTGGGCGGAGGTGCAGCCGCATTTTTCAAGGGCGGGATGTTGCCGGATCTGAAAGTGGATATGCGGGAGGGCGTGAAATTTTCCACCGGGGAAACCAAGGAACTGGTCATGGGGCCGCCGGGAAATCCGAATTTTCCCTGGATACTTCTCGACGGGGTGCTGGTCAGGTACGGTCGCATTCTGGAGCGCGCCCACGGTCGGCGCGATATCGAGGTGCTGGGTGCGCCGGAGGAAGGCGGCTACACCAGGAATTTCCCGCAGGAGCGCCGGAAGCTGCTGGGAAAATGGTTTGTGGATTGCGGGAAGGGGAACCGCCCTGTTGGCAAGGAGACGGAGGTGAAGGTGCTTTGGGCGCTGGAGGAGGCGCTGAAAGAAGTGCCCGGTGACCAGAGGAAGACCGAGGTTGGGTGAAAGAGGAACCACAATCGAAGCGCAGCGGAGATGGACGGACTGTGAAATCAAACCTCTCCGTCAAATGAACGCGGATGTGCGCGGATCAGATTCCTGTGGCTTGGGTTCCGGGTCTTTTGTCCTGTGTCCCGCAATCTTGAGTCTCAGAAAGAACAAACTTCTATTGCCATCCGGGGCGGTAGCGATTTGACTTCCCGCCAACTCAAATTTTCCTAACTTTGAAAGCTCACGAAATTTTTACCGCTGTCGATCCCGCCGTTGTTACCGAAATGCTGGATTGGTTCCGCGCGAACGACAGGAACGTTTACAAGTCCTGTGTCGCCACCCTCGCTGCAGAGCGCAAGCTGCGCCCCGTTTTCATCCAGAAGAAATCGCTGGCAGACCAATACGCCTGGATTCGCAAGACCCTTCAGCTCCGTGTCTGCGATCCCATCGGAGAGCAGATTCTCCAGTCCTATCTGATGGCAGGCCAGCAATCCATGCTGGGCATGTTCTGCGATGGCATGGGCATCCCGCACGATGGCAAAGGCTCCGTGGTGGGGGATCTTCCCAAGGCACTCGACAAGGAACGTCTCGATGCGACGGTCGATAAACTCGTCGATGTCTTCGATGCGAAAATTTTCACGCTTTACCTCCACTGCTTCAACATGCAGGTGGCGGGCGGCTACCCGACTCTTGCCGAGAAACTTGAATCCGACGATCGCCTGACCCTGGCGTGAGTCGCCCCGTGCGATGCCCAAGGTTTATCTCAAAACATACGGCTGCCAGATGAACGAGCGCGACACCGAGCAGGTGGCGCGGATGTTTACGGAAGGCGGCTACACGCTCACTCCTACGGAGACGGATGCGGATGCGATACTGATCAATACCTGCTCCGTGCGGGATCAGGCGGAGCAGAAGGCGCTTGGGAAAATGGGCATACTGGGCAAGCAGAGGCGGAAGCGTTCCCATGTGGTTTACGGTTTCATGGGCTGCATGGCGCAATCGCGCGGTGAAGAGCTTTTCGAGCGTGTCCCGCACCTTGATGTCGTGGTCGGCACTCAGAAATACCACAAGGTTTTCGAGTATGTGGACGATATTTTAAAGAGCCGTATGGAGGCGCGGATGGATGAGCCCGCACTTTCCCTCAAAGGCACTTCCGTCTGCGATACCGCCGAGGAAACGGACTCCCAGAACACGATACGCGACCACATGCCCAAGGCGCGTAATGCCTCGGCCTTCGTGTCCATCATGCAGGGCTGCAACATGCGTTGCTCGTTCTGCATCGTCCCGGATACACGGGGGAAAGAGCGTGGGCGACCGATCGCGGACATCGTGAAGGAAGTGGAATTTCTCGTGGGGCAGGGAGTGAAAGAGGTCACTCTTCTCGGCCAGATCGTGAATCTCTACGGGCGCACGGAGTTTCCGAAAGTGGATGGAAAGTCCCCGTTTGTGCAGCTCCTGGAGGCGGTGCATGAGGTGGAGGGAATCGAACGCATCCGTTTCACCTCCCCCCATCCCATCGGCTATCGTGATGATCTTGTCGCGGCCTTCACCTATCTTCCGAAACTGATGTCCCACATCCATTTCCCCATGCAAAGCGGATCGGATAGGATTCTGAAACTGATGCGCCGCCCCTACAAGAACGCGAAGTTCGTGGAGATCTGCGAGAAGATGAGAGCCGCCAGACCGGACATCGCGATCACCACGGATATCATCGTCGGCTTCCCAGGGGAGACGGAGGAAGATTTCCAAGCTACTATAGAAACCGTAGAACGCCTCCAGTTCGACAACGCGTTTGTTTTCCGCTACTCCAAACGCAAGGACACACCTGCGGCGGAGATGGAAGGCCAGCTTCCGGAAACCGTGAAGGAAGAGCGCAACCAGAGGTTGCTCGAAACTGTGAACCGGCTCGCAAAGGAAAAGACTGCGGCAGTAGTCGGAACACGGCAGTCGGTACTTTGTGAAGGGGCTTCAAAAAACAATGAGGCAACCCTTATGGGGCGGACGCCGCAGAACAAAATCGTGATTTTCGAAGGCGATATCGATAAGCTCGCCGGTCAGATCCTGGAAGTGGATGTGAAAGAGGCTACTGACTTCACCGCCTATGGGGAGGTTGTCTGACGGGTGATTCCAGAAATGAAACGGTAGCTGGGAAAAGAAAACGCCTGCCGTGAAACTACCACGGCAGGCGATGAATTGAATTGTATCAAATACCGTTGTTTAGAAACGGTAGGTCAGCTTGGCTTGAATGGTGTGGAACGCGAAGTCTTCTTCGGATCCACGCACATTGGTTCCATTGGCCGCACCGGTCTGCGCGGCGAACGGACCGTTGGTGAAGTTAGTTACGAAATCCCCGTCGCCGAAGTTGGTGTAAAGATACTCCACGGTGAAAGACCAGTTCTGAGTGATGCGGGTCTCAAGACCTCCGCCAAGAACATAGCCGAAATCGCCATCGTTGTCTCCGCGTGAGGTGCGGTTCGGGTTGTTCGAGTTGAACTCGTAATCCGGATCACCGTAGGCAAGACCTGCAGTAGCGTAGATGAGTGTGCGGTCGGTAACTAGATAGCCAGCTCTAAGACGTAGGGTGGAGATGTTCTCGATCGTTCTCTCTTCATCATAGAAGGCGGGTGTGGATGAGAAGGCACTCTGCGTTTCTGCAACGTCGGTGTGGTTGTAATCGAGCAAGCCACCAAGAACCCAGCGGGAAATTTGGTAATCGTATCCGACAACGACGCCGACCGAAGCTGCTTCGTCGAACTCATGGTCGAAGTTCTGGCGGAAGGCGTCCGGACCTTGACCAACAGGAGGAGCCGCACCGGGGTTGAAAGGAACGGTGTCGCCGAAGTTACCATCAAGGTTTGAGTCGAACTCAAGGCCGCCATCGGTATCGGTATCGAAGTTCATACCGGCCTGAAGACCTGCGTAGAAGCCAGTCCAGCTCATTGTGGGAGCGGGCATCATCATTTGTTCCATAGGAACTGGTTCACCTGCGAATACTGATGCCGGGAGGAGGCTACCCGCTGCGAGTGCCATAATTTTGTGGTTCATATTTTTTGTGTTGTATTGGTTGTGGGAGGCACCGGATTTTGGCCGTATGCCAACAGGCAACACCCGAAATGGGATAGCTGTCACCCGGCAGATTGACGGATTGTCGGGTTTTTGGGAAGCGAATTGTCAGGTTTTTTCCTGAATGCCGGGTGGGCATGGAGACGGGATCGCGAGCTGGACAGGAACAGGCGGCGAGGTTGCTTCCTGAACCCGGCAAACGCTGCCATGCGAACGAGATTTCCGAGAACCGATCAATGGAAATCCATGGTTCGGTCGCCAAGGGATAAGTTAGTGACGGCCTGGTGCTGGAATCCCCAGCTTGCATTTTCCGGGTCACTGCGGGACGCAGTGACCACGGCCCGCCGCGAGACGCGGCAGCTACGATTCGCGGTTTTTTAGTATCTGCTCGTAGAGTTCGTAAATCACGTCGCGGGTGTTGGCGTATTCGAGGAGAATTTCTTTTCCGGAAATCTGGCGGAAAATGATGCGAATGCCCCCTACCCGGAGACGGTTGAAACCTTCGAGCTTACCTTGGAGTCCTTTGATGTCTCCTTTGCCTTTTGCCAGGGAGCGAAGTGCCAGGCGGACGCGGTGTTTTGTCTGAGGCGGCAGAGCTGTGAGCCATGAGGCTACCTGATCAGAGGCCGAAATTTTCATCGTCCAAATTGAGGGGGCGGTAGTTGGTTTGTTCGGCTCTGGCGGAATTGATTGCCTCCATCGCGGCGGGATCGGCAAGGACGTCCAGCGTTTCCATGAGTGCTTCGAAATCATCGACGGGCATTGCGACGACAACGGGTTGATTGCGGTTGGCGATGACGAAACGTTTGCCCGAGCGGCAGAGCTTGGTGAGGTTCGCCTGAGCTTCCTTCATGTTGTACGTATCTGGCATGAGGAAGGTATAGACCTTGGCGGGGGTGGAATCAAGGTGATTTCGGGAGGCCGGAGTCCTCCCGAACGGCCTGGGGCTGGAATCCCCAGCTACACTTTCCGGGTCACTGCGGGACGCAGTGACCACGGCCTGCCGCGAGACGCGGCAGCTACAGGGAGCGGCTGGCGATCTCGGCGAGGAGGTCGTCGATGAACTGCTGGCGGGGCTTGATGACGGGCTTTTCCTCGCCGCGGACGCGGACGGCGACGGTGCCTTCTTCTACTTCGCGTGCTCCTAGGACGGCCATGTTCGGGATGCGTTCGAGGCGGGCGTTGCGGATTTTTGCGCCGACCTTGTCGGAGCTGCGGTCCACCGTGCAACGGATGCCGAGGTCGGCCAGTTCTGCGGCGAGGGCGTTGGCTTCGTCGAGGGTCTTGTCGGAGATTGGGAGGATTCGGAGTTGCTCGGGGGCGAGCCAAGTCGGGAATTTTCCTTCGAAATGCTCGATGAGGAGGCCGGTGAATCTTTCCAATGATCCAAAGGGGGCGCGGTGGATCATTACCGGCACGTGCGGTTTGTTATCGGCGCCGACGTAGGAGAGATCGAATCGGACGGGGAGATTGTAATCGACCTGGACGGTGCCGAGCTGCCAGTCGCGGCCGATGACGTCTTTGACGACGAAGTCGATCTTGGGGCCGTAGAAGGCGGCTTCTCCGATTTCCTCGGTGTAGTCCACGCCGAGGGTTTCGACGGCGTTGCGGATGGCGGCTTCTGCCTTGTCCCAGTTTTCGGGGTCGCCGACGTATTTGTCGGACTCCGGATCGCGGAGGGAGAGGCGGACGCGGTAGTCGTTCATGCCAAGGGTGGTAAGGACTTTTTTCACGAGATCAAGGCAGCCGATGAGTTCCTCTGCGACCTGGTCAGGGGTGCAGAAGAGGTGGGCATCGTCCTGGGTGAAACCGCGGACGCGGGTCATTCCGCCCAGCTCGCCGGATTGTTCCCAGCGATAGACGGTGCCGAATTCCGCGAGGCGCACCGGGAGATCGCGGTAGGAATGGTGGTCGCTGGCGAAGATCTTGATGTGATGCGGGCAGTTCATCGGCTTGAGGAGGTAGCCTTCGTAGGTTCCTTCGTTGAGGCCGTTGATCAGGGTGGCGCAGGTGGCGTCTTCGTCGGCGAGTTTTTCCAGCGTATCGCGCTCCGGGATGGGGGCGTATTGGCTGTCTTGGTAGAAGGGGAAATGGCCGGAGGTGCGGTAGAGATCGAGCTTGCCGATGTGCGGGGTGAAGACCTGGGAGTAGCCCTGCCTGTCCAGTTCCTCGGTGATGAAGGTCTGGAGTGCGCGGCGGACAAGGGCGCCTTTCGGTTTCCAGAGAATGAGTCCCTGGCCTACGGCTTCGTCGATGTGGAAAAGTCCCAGCTCGCGGCCGAGGCGGCGGTGGTCGCGTTTTTTGGCTTCTTCGAGGCGTTCGAGGTGGGTGGCGAGGTCTTCCTTGTTTTCGAAGGCGGTTCCGTAAAGGCGCTGGAGTTGGCCTTTTGACTCATCGCCCATGTAGAAGGAGGAGGAGACGGACATGACTTTGACGTTTTTGCACTTGGAGGTGTAGCCGACGTGCGGGCCGGCGCAGAGGTCGATGAAGTCGCCGTTCTGAAAACAGGAGATCTGCTCGCCTTCGGGAATTTTGTCGATGAGGTCGAGCTTGAAACGGGAGGGGTTCCCAGAGCGCTCGGTGAGGCCACCGAGTCTGCCGGATTCCGCCATGGCTTTGGCTTCCTCGCGGGAAATGGCCTTGTATTCGAACTTCTGGTTTTCCTTGGCGATTTTCTTCATCTCCGCTTCGATTTTTTCAAAATCGTCGGGGGTGACGCGGTGCTCCATTTCGAAGTCATAGTAGAAACCGTTTTCGACAGGAGGGCCGTAGGCGAACTGCGCGTCGGGCCAGATGCGGAGGATGGCGGTGGCCATCACGTGCGCGGCGGAGTGGCGCACGCGCTCAAGGGCTGTCATCTGGGCTCGTTCGTCTAAAGTCTTGCGGTCGGACATGGGGCGGCTTTTGAAGCAGGGAACGGCGTGTAAGTCAACCGTGAGCGGCGCACAACATCCTACTGCGCCGGAGGGTAGCGGACGGCGGCGAAGCGGAAGAAGAGTTTTTCGGCGCTAGTTACGATGCCGGTGGTTCTGTCCCTGGTGGTCTTCTCGCTTGTGGCGGTGAAGAGTTCTGTCGCGGGATCGTAAGATATGAAGCTGCCGGACTGGCGGAAGGTCAGTTCATCGCCGTTGTGGACGGCTACCGTTTCCCAGCTCCCGGGTGAAAGAGTCTCGGAGCGGACGAGATGCCACTCGACGTCAGACGGGGCGTTGGGATTTATTCCGAAAGTCAGGGTTGTATTGAGAGTGGAATCAATTCCGGAGCCGGTGTCGGAAACGCCGGTGATTTTGAAGGACTTCGGATTTCCAGTATCGGCCGTGTTTGGATCGGTTCCGAGGAGCAGCTCGGTTCCGTCAGGCGTGCCGTCGCCATCAGAATCGCCCGCCCAGATTGCCTGGGGAATGTTGTATTGGTAAGGAGCCACGGTGCCTTCGTATGCACCGAGATCGATACGGCCTCCCTGGACACGGGCATTTCCGGCGAGGTCGGGGCCGTTCGGATCGCCGGTGAAGTTGGTGCGACCGGCATTGACGGCGGGGGAACCTGTGGTGAGGCGCATGCTGCCGCGTGTGGCGGGGCCTGCGAAGGGCGAGACGGGTCGCTCGAAGAGAGGGTCGTTCGCGGGGTTGGTGCCGTCCAGGCTGTCCGGATCGCCGAGGCTTTCCGGGGTCTCGCCTTCGATGAGGCACCTGCTGAATGAAGTCGGATTGGCCGGGTTGGTATAAATCGGGATGGCGCGTGCGGCGCCCGGACTCAGTGAGATGTCCAGATCGGCATTGTCCCATGCGATGCAGTCCTGATAGAAGCCGCCGAGGACAGTTGAGGCGGAGCCAATCAGGGCACTGTTTCCCTGGAAGCTGCAGTTCGTGAAATTCCCACGGGTGGAAGGGCGGGATAGCCCCGGGAAGGTTCTGGGAAAGCCGATGGAAATGCCACCGCCATCGCCTTCGGGGGCACTGTTTCCCTGCCATGCGCAGTTGGTGAAATCACCATAACTGAGCTGAGACAGATAGACCGCACCGCCAGTCGAGACGAATCCGCCGGAAGGTTTGGCCAGATTCCCTTCGAAGAGTGTGTTCGTGCAATAGAGATCCACGAGATGGAAAAAATCCGGGGTATTTTGAGTGAAAGGAGCGGGCAAATCGATCAGATCTATAGAGATCGCTCCACCGCCGAGAGCCTCGTTTCCCCTGAAAACGCAGTTATCGATGATCTGAAGAACTTCAAAGCCACCTGCTTGGATCCCCCTGGCCTCATAGCGATTTCGGAAGCGTATCGCGCCTCCATAGTCGTCAGTTCGGTTGTTTTCAAAGGTCGAGTCTTTGATGCGCATGGGAGTGTCCGCATCGCAATCGATGGCGCCGGCGGAATCTCCACGCTCGCCAGTAGGTGAGTTGTTGAGAAAATTGCATCGTTCGATATCGATCCGGTAGTTATCCGGGATCACAAGAGCCCTGTTGATGCAATCGCGGATGGTCACTCCGGAGAAAAGGAGCGGGAGACCGCTCTCACGGTCATCACTCAAACTGATCACGTCCGAGTCATCGAAGGTATAGATCCCGCCGGGGATTCTACCGGATGGGAAGAAAAGCTCGGGCACCGGGATCAAACCGCGGGTGAGGATGGTGGGATTGGCCGATGGGTCGCGGGTGCTGTCCGATCCGCCGCCACTTGGATAGCCGCCGAGAATGTGCACTCCAGGGGTATTGGCGATACTGATGGGGTAGGTGCCTGCTGCGAAGTAGAGTGTCGTCCCGGTGGTGATTTCCTCATGGAGAGGTCTCATGGTGGAGATCGCGTTGCTCCAGGATCTGCCCGATCCATCGCCGGTGGCATCCCTGTCCAGATAGATGCGTTTGTGCTCGTAGGCGCCGATGTCGATCGTGCCGTTTTCCTCGCGCGGGTCGCCGCGGACATCGAAGTCGGAAGGGTTCACCCCGGAGAATCCGGCATTGATGTAGGGGGAGGCACGATCCATCTGGAGTTCCAGCGGATTGAGTTGTATTGAAAGATCCGACCCGTAGGTGCGCGTCTGGGCGGTGATGAAAAGTGGATCGCTGGAGGGCAATCTACCGTCGAAATTTCCAGTGCCTGCGGTCGTCAGATCCCGGCCTTTCAAGGAGGAGTTGCGAAAGGTTACGGACGATGATCCATCCCTGAGGAAGCCGGACGGGCCATCTCCATTGTTCCACATGAGACAATTGGTAACGGAAACCGTAGAGAAGATGATTCCCGTCACCGTTGCAGAGTCTTCACCACCTAGCTCATTGCTAGTGCAGTTGATCAAAGCGACGTCCGAACCCTCTGCGTAAACGATTGATCCTAGAACCATTTCCGAATTGCTCACCGTCAGGGTCGAGTCCACCGGTGTGAACGCCTTGATCGCGCGGAAGAAGGAAAGGCCGTCGGCAGTGAGCGAACTGTCGGCCGTTGTAACCCCTCCCTGCCTGAACTGGCTGTTCGAGATTTCCACTTCCGAGCCGTCGATGTGTAGTAGGGAAATGTCGGGCTCGGCGTCCAGATCGAGGGGTGCTCTCTGGAGCCTCATGTTCTCGAAAATGACCTTCGAGCCGGGCTCGACGAGAATACAGCGACCGAGGCGTTCGTCGGTTGGTGGGGTGGTCGGATTGTCGGACTGGATCGTGAGCCCTTCCACGATGGCTCTGCCCGACACAACGAGGGAGTTGTCAATCCGATCATTTTCCTCCGGGAATAGGAGGGCTCCGTTTTCAGTCTCCCCGGTTCTGATCTGCTCCCTGACATTCCCGAAGCCGTAGAGCTGGATTCCATCATTCACCCTCAACCTGAGGGCGTCTACTCCGACACCGATTTCGAAATTCCGGCTCGTGCTCACAATCGTCCCGTATTGTGCATTATTAAGAATTTCCTCAAGGCCGTTGGAAAAGGGAACCCGTGTCAGCCATTGCTCCTGGGCTCCGATGCTTTCCGCGCCGTAGATGATGGGATCGGTGGTATCTCCCTCGAAGTCACCTTCCCCTTGAAAGCGGAGGAGGAAATGACCGCCCGTTGTCGGAGCGAGGAGAGGATCGATAGGATCCCAGAAAATGACCGGCCAGCGGGGATTCACACCGTTTTCGCTGAATTTGTCGAGGGCAGTGGGATCGATGTTTTCCGCCATGGAGCGGTCATAGACGATCTCGTTCGAGGAGGTCTGGTAGATGGAGGAGAAGGCGCTCTTGGTGAGGCCAAGCGAGGCATTTCCCCAGATCAGCGTGTGAATGAGATTGGGCGGGGTGGTGCCTGATCCTGTATTGGAAATCCCTCCGCCGAACGATACCGCCTTGTTCCCGTGGATGGTGCAGTGGTCGAACGTCGGCGAACCGCTCTGGATGGCGATTCCTCCGCCTAGTCCGCCCGCCGAGTTGCCGGTGATGAAGCACCGGGTGTAGGTGCCTGAGGCTCCGCTTTCAATCGAGATTCCACCGCCATTTCCGTCTGCGCTGTTTCCCGCGATGTTACAATTCGTGTAAGTCCCGGAGCCCGATGAGATCACGGATGCTCCGCCTTCCTGCCTGGACTCATTTTCCGTGAAGCCGCAGGTGTCGAAATCAAGGACGGTGTTTCCATTCGCATAGGTGGCGCCGCCACCCGTCATGGCGGTGTTCCGCCTGAAAGTCACATCCTGGCATGAGACGGTTGAGCTTGTAAAGTTGGCCGCGCCGCCATTCCCCTGTGTACTGTTCCTGAAGAAATCGGCATCGTTCAAGGTCAGCTCCGTGCTGCTGATCGTGTAGAGGGCACCGCCGTGCGATTGCGAGCCGTTGAGGATGAAATCGATCTCGCTTGCTGTGATCTCGGAAGCGCTCGAGGAAAGCGCGCCGCCTCTTCTCGAGGCTAAGTTCGAGGAGAAATCAATCTTGTTCAAGGTCACGGCAGCTTGCCGCAAATGAACAGCGCCTCCATCGTTGGCGGAGACGTTCGAGGAGAATTCACAGGTGTCCAGTGTGGCGATCACCTCCGAGCCGAAGCGAAGCGCACCGCCGTCACCCGACGATCGGTTGTCTTCGAAAGTCACATCGTCGATGGTGATTCTGCTGCTGGTCGCGTGGATCGCGCCGCCATCGTTGGCTGCGCGGTTCCCCAAGAGGTTGCAATTTTCCATTCGGAAGACCAAGTCGAACAACGAGAGAGCCCCACCGAATGTGCCTTGGTTCTGGACGAACTGGCAGTTTTTCGCCTCGAGATACCTCAGTCGCGAATCCACCGGATAGAGGGCTCCGGCGGAAAGCGGATGATTCGCCCCTTGGGAATTTCCGGCGGTGACGAAGATTCCGTCCATCACCAGTGACGTCTCTGCGGTCGTGAGGACATGCCACGAGTTGTCCGCCGTCTGGTTCGGGAAATTATTATCGTTCTGGGTGATGTCTCCGGAAAGAACCGTGGTTTTTTTGAGCAAAGCACGGTTTTCGATGGAGCCGCCTCCATTCGGGAAACCTCCGATGAGTTCGACCTCCTTGAGAATGAAAGAGTCCTCGGCATCATCCGAGTCTTTGCTGTCGGTGACATCGGGATAGTAGGTGCCTGCCGCGATGAAAATCGCCTCCGCGCCCTGTGCCGCACCGAGAGCTGTCTGGAGATTTCGATAAGCATTCTGCCATGAAGTGCCGCTGTTGTTTCCGGATGCGAGCGGATCCACATGGATAATCCCGCCATGCTCGTAGGCTCCCCGATCAATAGCTGTCCCGACGCTCCTGATATTTCCTGAAATGTCCCTGATCCCGGAGGTCGCGGTGCCGCCCGAGCCGGCATCAATGGCCGGGGAACCGACACGGAGCCGCAGATTTATGCCCCTGATCCCTCCCGGGGCGGAACGGTTAAAGGGATTGATGAAAAGCGGATCATCCGCAGGATCCGAATCTAAGCCGTCCAGTGTAGAGGTCGTTATCGTTACACTGAAGAATGAAGGCGCATCGATTGTGGTATCATTTCCCCAAATAATGCTGTCCGTGACGTCAAGCCGCGCGGCTTGAATTCTGTTGCCGTCGGTCTCATCGAAGCTCGGGCTTCCGTCATAGAAGACCGCAGTTCTGTTCCCCTGAAGGGTGGTGCTTTGGATGGTTGTTTGCACTCCGTTCGCCCTGAGATCCATTCCTGCGGTATTTGCTGAGAAAACGCAGTTCACAAACTCGCTTCGTCCGGCCTCACCAGTGAGTTCAACGCCTTTTGAGTTCGCGAAGAAAAAACAATTCCGGATCGCATGAGTGGAGGGATCCACAGTCGTATCCACCTCCCTGATCTCCAGCGCGGTGATTCCGGCTTGTAGCTGGAAACCATCCAGCACAGCTTGGGCGGAATTTGCCTCGATCAGGACGATATTGCTGCGGACGCTCCCGTCCTGGGCGATGTTACCGGAAAGGATGGTGCGGTAGCGATCCGCATCGCGCAGCAGGACATTTCCTCCGCCTGAAGGAAATCCTCCGAAAAGCCTCAGGCTCCTGCGTATGCGGAAGACCTGCGGCTCGTTGTCAATCAGGGTAAGGCCTTCATCGGGATAGTAGGTGCCCTCCGCCACATAGACGGCGGAGCTGGTCGGGGCGAAAAACAGTGCCTCCTGAAGGTTCGTGTAGGCATTCGCCCATGAACTTCCGTTATTGTTGCCAGTCGCCGAATGATCGACGTAAACCTGGGATGTGGCGAATTGGGAGCAGAGCAGGAAAAAAATCAGTGTGAGCGTTTTCATATGGTGAAGGGGAAACGGGCAGTCCTGTGGAAGACGCCCTGATTGCAATTGTGGCCATTGTTCGCCAAAGCCGCTGATCCGCATATCCCCCAAATTGGTGGTGTGTTAGAGAGTCAGCGGATGGAAGACATCAGAGGGTGCCAGGGCATCCACATTAGAAATTTCCAACCGCAGATGGACGGGATGAACGCAGATTTAATAAACGATGATGGCATCAGAAATTCCAATTGCTGAAAAATACTCATGGAGTTCTTAAAAAGATGAGAATTCCATCCTCTTTATCTGCGTCCATCCCGTCCATCTGCGGTTAAAAACTCTTCAATCGATCCTTTCGGTTCGAATGTAGATGCACTGCAGAGGGCGCAAAGCGTGCTTGGATATCCCGGGAATTTTCCTACGATTCGCTGATGGCAGAGACAGTGGTAACAGCTTCGGGGTTGTCTCGGATCGACTTTTTTCCGCTACTCAGGTTACTGGCTGAGGCGGCGGGTCTCCGGGGTGACCTCGAGCAAAAGCGGACTTTCTTCCTCTCCAGCCTGGGGAGGATTCTCGGTCTGCAAACCGTTGCCTATCAGCCGCCGGGTCGGCCGTGGCAGATCGTGGTTCAGGATGTTGAGGAGTCCGTTTGCGTGGAGGGTTTTTCAGCGGCCATCGCTGACGGGAATTTCAATGAGGGAGTCCATGTTCTGAATATTGAAGATCATTCGATCCTCGTTTGTCTCCAGGAAATATCCCGAGGCGGATCTGCGGGTATCATGTTTCTGAAATCACGGAATGCCCCCGCATTCGGTGCGGCCGAAGTCGGGATGGTGAAGCTTCTATTGGAGGAAGTGCCATGGCTATACGATGACAGTCTGCGGGAGTTTCCTCCGGGTAGCGAATCCCAAGAACTCTCTCCGCGTGAACAGACCGTCCTCACTTTACTGAGCCAAGGGCTTTCCCGTGGTGATATCGCCGGGGAACTCGGACTTTCCGAATATACCGTGGCTGACTATGCGAAGTCCGTTTTCCGGAAAATTGGCGTAAATTCCCAATCGCAGCTCATCGGTCACGCCTTGCGCGAGCGACCGTTTCCCAATATGGAGGATGCCGGATGATTGAGAATGGAAACGCAGATTCGCCGGTGTCTGAAGATGACGCGCGGGCAATGATCAGGCTTCTGGGGCAGGCTGCCACTTTGGAGGGTGGTCACCAGGAGCTGAAACATTTCGTAATGGACGGGTTGTGCGGGTTGATCGCCGCCGACTGCTGGGTGTGGACGCTGTCTTGCGAAACTGTTCCGGGAAGCAACCAGTCCTACACCGGCTACACGCACGGCGGATTCGATGAGGAGCGGTTCGCGGGTTTTCTCAAAGCCATCGAACATCCGGACATGGGCGGAGCGGTCAGAGGCTTTTTCGAAGCGGTGGCGAATGACCGCAAGCATACGACCATGCTTCCCGAAGAGATCGATCCGGACGGGGTTATGAGAGTGAGCGAAGGCCGCTTTCTCTGGGAGGATCTGGATATCGGGCCGGTCATCATGAGCGGTTTTCCGTTGGATCCGATTTCGTTCAGCGCGATAGGCATCTACCGGAATTCCGGGGATGCTGCGTTTGGAGAGCGCGAAAGCCGGATCGTCCATATCATGCTGGCCGCTGTGCCGTGGTTGCATTCCATGGGATGGCCGCAGGATCGGGGAGCCACCGTGCCGAAATTACAGCCACGGCAACGGATCATACTCAATCTGCTCATGGAAGGCTGGTCGAGAAAGGCGATCGCCGACAAACTGGGGGTAGCGACGAATACGGTGGCAGGCTACTCGGCCGCCTTGTTTCGCCATTTCGGAGTCCACTCCCAGGTAGAGCTGATGAACCGATTCCTCGGGAATGCGTGACAGGTGTTTTTCGGGGCTTCGATGCCGATACTCCGGATGCCATCCGAGAATGGACGAAAGGGATCGGGACATTCCTGTCCCGAGAGACCGGATTGGTTCAGGACAGGAATGTCCTGACTCCTCAAGAAGCCGGGGTCTCGATGAATTTGAAGGCGGCACGGTTTTGGCTAGCCAACCCTCGTTCCAGGATACCTTCGACCTCCTGGAAACCACACCGCACGGCCATGTCGCCGTCATCCTCGGCACGATGGAAAAGCTCGGCATCCCGGTTCGGTGCGCGCCGCAGGAAGTGGACGGATCCGGCTGGATGGAGGTCGATACGGTGAGCCATGGAGAGGCAGCAGTAGTGGCGATTTTCTCTTGAGTCTTAGCCTCACCGATCTTCACACCGGCTGAACCGAGCTGGGTGCGCTGTGGTGGAATAGCGGTTCTGAAGTCCGCGCAGATCTTGAAAACATTGAGAAAAGAGTGCCCTTTGAACTCCCCGGCTACGGACGCTACGGTGGGATCGAAATCGAAGCCCTGGTGGAATACACCGCTTAAGCCACAAGGTTTTCAGAGATTGCGACAGGAAAGGGACGCTGGTAGCATCAGGCATGACCGCGTTGAGAAAACCTGATTTACTAACCGTCGAGGAATATCTTGAGGGCGAGAAAATCGCTGAGATCAAACACGAGTATCTTGGCGGGATCGTGCATGCCATGGCGGGGGCGAAGAACAGGCACAACATCGTTGCTTTCGGAGCGTTGCTGACACTTGGCAATCAGCTCCGTGGCAAGCCCTGCCAGCCGTTCAACAGCGATACGAAGGTGCGGATCGAATATCCGGATCACACGCGTTTCTACTATCCCGATGCCATGGTGGTGTGCCAGGGCAATCCGGAAGACAATCATTTTCAGAACCAGCCTGTAGTGGTGATTGAGGTGCTGAGTGAATCGACCCGGCGCACCGATATGGGGGAGAAAAGGGATGCCTATCTGACGATTCCGAGCCTGAAAGTCCTGTTGCTCGTGGAGGTGAACAGGGCTGAAGTGGTTGCGTACCGCAGGAGGCCGGAGGGGGGATTTTCAGCGGAGCTTTACAAAGGACTGGAGGAGGTGATCGCTTTGTCCGAGATAGAGGCGGAGCTTTCCCTGGCGGAGCTTTACGAGCGGGTGGACTTCCGGACTGCGGACTGAAGTCCGCGTTCCATCTCACTTGTTCAGCTCTTCGATCTCTGCGGATTTGTGGAGTGTCATGATTTCCCCGTCGGAAAGGGCGCGGTTGAAAACGGCAAGGCCGCCGAAGAGTCCGATGGTTGCTTCGGCGAGCTTGTTGCCTTTGACCATGCGGGAGCCGATGGTGAAATCCGATCCGCCAATGGGTTTGGATTCCGCATGTTTTTCGGGATCATAGGTGAAAATGCCGCGACCGTGGTAATAGGGGTTCATTCCCCTGTCTTTTCCGTCCGGGCCTTCCTTGGTGAAATACGGGTCGTCGCGCTTGTGTTTCACTGGATTGAGTTCTTGGGCGGAGAGCTCGCCGTTGACGTAGGCGCGGATGTATTTGGAATCGTAGGTGAAGGCGAGGGTACACCATTCGTCGGTGGGGACTTCTGCGGCGGAGGCGGCGTAATCGGCGCACCAGGGGAACTTGCTGCCATCGGCGCGGTAGGTGACTCCGCCTTCCGAGGAGATGTGTGGAACGAGTTTGTTGGGGCCACCATAGGTGGGCATGTTCATGAGCATGGAATACTGGCGCGTGCCGGAATCATCGCCGCGTCCCAAGCCTTCCGACCACATGCCGGCGATGGTGCGGCTTTGGTTGAGATCGTGGATTTTTACGACGGCGAACATGCTGAGTTTCGCGTCTTTTCCCGAGATGTTCAGGTCACCGGTGTCCGCGTAGGGGATGCGGAAATAGTTGTGGCCGGTGAGTTGGGCGGAGTGGCCGGAGTAGGAGCCTTCACCCACCCTGGCGATAGGCTTTCCGACAACGGTCAGCGGATGTTGGTTAGTTGTCCCGGTTGACTTGCGGGCTTGGGTTTCGTTTTCACCAAATGTCCAGAAGGCGACGAGGCCGGGGGTGTTGGTGACGACAGTGGGGTCTCCGGCGTAGGCTTGGAGGGTGAGGAGGAAGGGTAGGAAAAAAATTCTCATGTGCGGGCGGGAGTGGGTGGGCGACCGAAGATCGCCCCCACTTGAAATCAGCCGAAAAGGCCGGGGAGTTTTCCGTCGGAGTCGGCGAAGGAATCGGCTTTCACGCCGGCCTGGTTGAGCATTCCGAGCCAGAGGTTGGCTAGCGGGGTCTGGCCGGATTCGAATTCGTAGTGATGTCCCTGCTTCATGCCGCCGCCGCCGTGGCCGGCGATGATGGTGGGGGTGTTGCGGGTCATGTGGTTGGTGCGGATGCCGGAACCGTAGGCGATGAGGGTGTTGTCGAAGACGGTGGAGCCGTCGGGATCTTTAATGGCTTTGAGGCGGTCGAAGAGGTGGGCGAGGAGTTCGGCCTGTTTCCTGTCGCGTGCGATGGAGTCTTTGTATGCCTGGCTCTGGGTGGTGCAGTGGGTGGTGGAGTGGCCTATGGTTTTGAGACCGAGGTCTTTAAATATTCCCTCCACTGGTTGGCGGTAGGTGAGGACGCGGGTCATGTCCGTTTGGATGGCGGCGACCATAAGGTCATACATGATCTCGATTTCCTCGACGGTATTCATTTTGTCGCCGGGACGTGGGACGGGTGCTTCGGGTAGGGGGCGGTCGATCCATTCTTCGGCTTTCTTGAGTCGAACCTCGATGTCGCGGACAGAATCAAAATAGCCCTCAATCTTCTCCCGGTCGGCGGAGGAGACCTTTTTATGCATGGATTTGGCATCGGACATGACGGCATCGAGGACGCTGCGGTCGTGGTTGATGTTGTATTTGCGTTCCTCGGCGGAAACCTCGGAGGCACCGAAAAGGCGGTCGAAGAGGGCGACGGGGCTGGTTTCCCCAGCGATGGGGTTTCCGGAGGTAGACCAAGAAAGGGAGTTGCCGGGGCCGTAGCCGTCCTTGGAATTTGAGGCGGCGAGTTCGAGTGAGGGAAAACGGGTGTCTATGCCTAGAGAGCGGGCAGCGACCTGATCGACGGAGACGGTGTTCTGGAACTGCTTGCCGGGGGTGCCGTTGACATCGGCGCTGGTGAGCCAGGTGGTGGTGGCCCAGTGACCTTGGTTGGCGCGCTTGTTGGATAGGTTTCCTAGCACCGAAAAATCCTTCTGGTGGCGTGCGAGGGGTTCGAGGCACTGGCTGAGTTTGTAGTTGGCTCCGGTTTCCTCGGGGAACCAATCGTCCTTGGAGGCACCCCATGAGTAGCTGAGGAAGATGAGGCGCTTGGGTGGGGCTACGGCGGTTGCCGCGGCGCGAACGGGTGCGGCGAACGACTCCAGCAACGGGAGGGCGAGTGTCGTGCCGATACCGCGCAGAACGGCGCGGCGGGAGAGTGTATCTACGAGTTTCATAGTAGGTCTATTTTGAGAGGAAGGCTTTGCTGAGAACGATGTTGTGGACGAGGGATTTCATGCCGTAGTTTTGTTCTGCGGTTTTGGCGGTGATGTCCTCGATTGTTTCTTGGTCGGTGAAGCCTACGGTGCGACCAAGAGCGTAGGTCATCATGGATTCTGTGATGCCTTTTAACATGGAATCGCGCTGGGTGGTGAGGAGTTTTTTCATGCTGAGAAAATCGCGAAATCGGGTTTTTCCATCGGGCATGAGACCGGCGGGTTCGATGGGGAAGGTGTTGGAACCATCGGCGGAAGGGACGGATTCGCGCCAGAGGCCAACGGGGTCGAAATTCTCCAAGGCGAAGCCCATGGGGTCGATGCGGCGGTGGCAGGAAGCGCACTGTGGGGTGGTCATGTGGAGGTCGAGCGTTTCGCGCATGGAGCGGGTGCCGACGGACTCCTCATCGAGCATGGGGACGTTGGCGGGGGCGGGCGAGGGTGGACGGTTGACGATTTTCCGGAGGGTGAAAACGCCACGCTCGACCGGGGAGGTGCGTTCCCCGTTGCCGGTGAGTGCGAGGATGGCGGATTGTCCGAGCAAGCCGCCACGGATGGAGTTTGGCGGGAGTTTTACTTTCTGGAATGAGCTGCCTGCAATTCCGGGGATGCCGTAGAAGTCTGCGGTGAGAGCGTTGAGGACGGCAAAGTCGGAATCGATGAGATTGTGAACGGGGAGGTTTTCCTGAAGGAGTGTGTTGAAGAAGGCGAGGGTTTCATGGCGGGTTTCCTGCTGCACCGCCTTGTCGTAGGATGGGGCTTTTACATTGCCCGGGTTTACGTTGCCCAGGCGGTCGAGTTCGAGCCATGCGGTGAGGAAAGTTTCTACGAAGGCGGAGGATCGCGGGTCGGCGATCATTCGGTCGATCTGCCCGGCGAGAACTCCGGGCTGGCCGAGACGTTCGTCCTTCGCGAGGTTGTGGAGTTCCTCGTCCGGCGGGGAACTCCAGAGGAAATAGGAGAGGCGTATGGCGAGTTCGCGCTCGGTGAGGTTGCGCGGAGGAGTATTGGCGGGTCGCGGTTCGTAGAGGTAGAGGAAGCTGGGGGAGGCGAGCACGATGCGGAGGGTGTCGGCGAGGGCGTCCTTCACATTCTTCCCGTGGTCGCGGGATTCTTTGTAAACATGTTCCAGCGCATCGAGGTATTGGGTCTCCGGCTGGGCGCGGCGGAAGGCGTGGAATGCGAAATTTTCAAGCACGGTGCGGGCATCGGCGTCGGAGAGTTTGTTCGGGTCTTTTTCGAGAAAAATGTTCTTCGCGGAAAGCGGTGCTTCCGGCTCGGGGAGCGGCCCCTTCACCTCCACCCAGTCGATCCAGAGATCCGGTTGTTTGTCGGACCAGAGATCCTTGATTTCCTTAAACACGAACTTGTAGTCATGCACATCCTTGATCTCGGGATCGGTTTTCAGTTTGCCATTGCGGCGGTGGAGTTCGATCCGGTTTGCGCGGATGCCGTCGATCTCGATTACGAACTCAATGACTTCCGGTTTTTTGTAAGATCCGGTGACGTGGAAGTATTCGGTGGCGTCCGGCACCTGCGCCCGGAAGTTTCCCCTGACCACCTGGAGATGGAGGTTTTCCTGTGGTTGGTCTGTGGCGGATCCGCAGTTCACGCGGATGCGGTAGCGGCCGGGATCGGGAGGGAGCTTCACCTCGTTAAAGAAGTTGATACCCTTGTAAGGAATTACGGCTCCAGTGGTGTTCTGGGGAAGGGAAACATACTCCTCCACGAGTTGTTTCCCGCGCAGGGCGACCTTGTTGAAAATGGCTTTGTCGGGGACTTTTGCCTTCGGGTCGCTGGTGCGCTTCACGTTTTTCATGATGCGCTCGTGCTGCTTTTTTTCCTCCTTCCCATATTCCCCGGATTTCCTGCCGTAGTCGGTCTTAGTGATCTTTGATGGGACGTTCTTCGCTGCCAATGTCTTCGCGATTACCTTTTCGCCGAGGTCGAGGTAGCGCTCAAGGTGCAGCGAGGAAAACGACTGCGCCTGGCCTAGGGTATCGAAGCCGTCGATTTTCTCATCATCCGGGAGTGAGTCCGTGGCGATGCTGATTCCGAAAATGTCTTTGATCGTGTTCGCGTATTCGCGGCGGTTGAGGCGGCGTATCACGACCTCTCCTCCGGAATCGGTCAACCGCTCGCGGGCGGAAGCGATGCCGGTCGTGAGGTGATCCAGCATGTCCTCCAGAGACTTTTGTGAAGGCTGGGTTTCGTCCTCCGGGGGCATTTCGGAGAGGTTTAGGACGTCGAGCACGTCCTGCCAGCGCTGGGCTTCTGCCCCGTCATTGATGGAGGAGGGAAGGTCGTCGAGGCGGATGGAGCCTTTCTGTTTTTTTGCTCCGTGGCATTTAGTGCAGTTCTGCTCGAAGAACTTGTGGACGCCGGGAGGGAAGTCCTGGGCGTGTGCGTTCGCGAGCATCACTACCAAGAGGAGCGCGGTCGGAACAAAAGAGAGAATGGTCGGTCTGGATTTGTGCAAAGCTTGTTGTTTACTTGGAAATTTGCTTGGGAAATTTACGTGGGAAATGTTCCGGAAATTTCAAAATGAAAGGGAAAATTTTGGAGCGGGGTAATCTCAAGGTGTGGTGACCCCCAGACGGTAAAAGCGACGTGGATCGGATGAGGGTGGAAGCGACACCCGAGTCCGGTCTCCGTCAGGAATTTCCGTGACTGGACCGCTCCATGTCTCACCCGGCAGGCGTGTGACGACGTCCTCCCAGCGTTCAAAGTCATCCGTCGATTCGACCGTCAGGCTCACGTCAGGTGGAAAAGGAACGACCGTGGGAAAACTGAAGATCTTTCCAGTCATGGAAAGTGGTGATTCATGGGACTTCGGATTGGTGCCGAGCACATACTCGATCCCGTTGGGAAGCGAGTCGCCGTCGGCATGACCCCTGCTTCCGGAAAGCCCCGGATCCCTCTGCTGCCTCAGGGAAAACTCGGTTGTACGCCACTGGCCGAAACCTCCGGCAGGCACGAGTTCGAGAGTCAGGTCGCTAGCTCCCGTGGTCGCCGCCAGTTTCATGCCTTCCACGACGGTTTCCGTGTCCACGACATTGCGGTCGTAGATGGAGATTTCGTTGCGGTCGAACATCTGGCCGAGGTAGTCGGCAGGACTGCCATGGTTGGGTTCGAACCTCATTCGGAAGCCGGTTGATTTGAGATTGGTCGGAAGTGCTTTCCGCAGCTCCGTCCTGACAGCGTCCATGCCTGGTTCCGGGGCGATGTTGACGTGTTCGTCAGGATCGTTTTCATGATCGTAAAGTTCCTCGGTGCCGTCGTTCCAGAGGAGGTAGCGGTAGCGTTCGGTTTGCACCGCATGATTGTTTCCCAGGAAGGAGGTGACCGCCGGACGTGTCCATCCCGCATCCGGATTTTCCAATAACGGGCAGAGGCTTTCCCCTTCGAGAATTTGGTTTTCGGGAAACCCGCACAAATCGACGAGTGTCGGATAAATGTCCAGGAGGCTCACGACGCGCCCGGACATCTGCTGAGCACCGATCCCTGGGCCGGCGAAGATCAGGGGGACATGGCCGGAACGCTCCCACAGCGTTTCCTTCTGGTAGGTGTTTTTCTCCCCGAGGTGGTAGCCGTGGTCGGAAAAAACCACCACGATGGTGTTGTCCGCGTATGGGCTGTTTTCCAAGGCGTCGAGCACCTGGCCCAGGTAGTGGTCGGTGAACGAAACGCAGGCGAGGTAGGCTTGCTGAATGTTTTTCCGCTGACCCTGAGCCACCATGTCCACCGTTTTCGGATACTGGGGCTGGAGGCTGAGATTTTCCGCTTCCTGCGAAATGTCATCAAAATCGTCCGGCAGGTAAGGGGGCAGGGTGAGGGAATCCGGATCATAGAGATCGAACCATGGCTGCGGGGCATACCATGGCACGTGCGGCTGCACGAAGCCCACCATCAGCAGAAAGGGGGAGGTGTGGTTCTCCTGGAGTCTAGCCACGGCCCAACCCGCGTTTTCGTGATCGGAAAGATCGGAGTCCTCATCAATGTTCGCGGGAACGCCCCAGTCCGTACTTGTTCCCCCACTGCTGTAGTTCAGCCCCTGCTTCGCACCGAAGGACGCCGTTCCCCCGGTTCGGTCGATCGCTCCCGGTGGTTGTCCCGCATGGTAGATTTTTCCGCACGACATGGTCTTGTAACCCTGTTGCCCGAAATATTCGTGCAGCAGCGTGGCTCCGAGGGAATCGGTGCGGTTCTTCAGCTCGGAATTGGTCATATGGTCCTGGAATCCCAGTGTGGTCGGCATAAGTCCCGACATGAAGCTCGCCCGCGAAGGGCCGCAGAGCGGATAGGTGCAATAGGCTCTCCGGAATACGGTTCCTTTCCCGGCCAGGGCATCCATGTGGGGAGTGATGGCGTCGCCGTTGGAGCCCATGAAACCCGGAACGTCGTTCAGATCGTCGATGGTGATGAAAAGCACGTTCGGGCGGGGGTCTGGAATCGGTGGATCGGTCTCGCCCTGCTCAACCCGGAACCGACCCAACCGGACATGGTCACCCTCGGCCTCGGGTGAAACCCCGGCAGTCAGGAGCACACCCATCGCCTCGACATTGCCGGCCAGGTCGCTGGACGGGGCTGCACCGAGAGTGATGGGGCCCGGCGAACCTGCGGACGCGGAGGTCAGAATCCGCCACTCATTGGCGGTGGAGAAATCAGCGGGTTCGAAACTTTCGGTGAGATATGCTGCGGAGGAACCGGGGTTACTGCGGGGGTCATCGAACACCTGCTGAGAGGCGAACCATTGTCCTCCCAGCCGGACCGCCACCCTCAGTTCCGCATCGGTGTTGTCGCCTATCCAGTCGAAGGCAACACGGGTGAAAGTTCCGATTTCGGCTTCCGGAGTGGCCGCAGTGTAATATAAGGCCGGTTCGTTTGTCAGGTTGCCCGAAGACGGATTTCCTTTGGGGGCGAAGAACGCATAGCCGCCGCTAGAGTCGCTTACGCCCACTGCCACCGTTTCCGCGGAAAGGTCGGTGATGACCGAATCCCCGGATGCAATCCCTGCCAGCGCGACCCATTCCACCGAGTCGAGACTGTCCCCTCCCGAGGAGAAATTCTGTTCATAAACTTCCGCGCCCACCGGTTGGATGAAGGCTGACAGCAGTGCAAATACGGGAAGAATCGACCGGGCAGGGCAGGTGATTGTTTTCCCGGGTTTAAAGTTACTGGAAGCAATCATGGTGGGTTTCCCGAGGGGCGTGGTTTTTTTTGTCTGGCATCCGAATCTGCGAGTCTGTGTTTGAGCTTGGGTTTCTATATAGGTCAGCAACATTCGTGTGTTCTCTCCGTAGAGAAGTGGGTGTTTAGACTGATTTTCCGAAAAATTTCAGAAAAGAATTGACGGAATCAGGCCGAACTGTCAACTTTCTTTTACATGAAAGCGAAAAACCTATTCCTAAGCTTGTCCATCGCAACCGCATCGCACGGAGCCACGGTTTACACCGAGACTTTTACGAATACCACCAACAGCAACCGGCCGATTTCGAGCGTCGGCTGGAATCTGTATATGACCACAACGACGGGCGTCGTGGATGTGTTGGACACGGACGTGGGAGCGATCACCAGCAATAACGGCGACTACGCTTATGCGGTGCCCATGAATGACCCTGCGTATTCCAACAGCGGACCGATCATGTTTTCTACAGACGAAGCTAGCAGCGAGAACATCCAGATTGGCGACCTCACCGCGATCCGCTTCGACGAGCGAATCGACAGCGCTTCCGGCGACGTGGCGGTAGCACGCTTCACGATCAAAATCGGATCCCAATGGTATGCGAGCGATTTCCTTTTTGACGCCGGGACGAACGAACCCGGATCCGGTACGGTATCCAACACCGTAGGGCTTTCCTCCATCGATTTCACGGATGGCGTGAACTGGCGCGAGCTGACCTTTGTCTCCGGCACGGGTGGGGAGATCACGGTCGCTGGTTCCACGGTCGGTGGAACCCTGTCCGGAATCGTGACGGACTTCGGGGTTTACGGGGAAAACGGACATGCTGGCGACCATTTCCGAATCGACAACTTCGAAATCGACGCCGTTCCGGAGCCTTCGAGCGTGGCGCTGGGTGGGCTCGGACTACTCGTGCTCCTAGGCCGCCGCAGGGCCTAATTCCTCTGGGAAAAACAGACTGAGATTTCCAACAACTCGCTGCCCGGTGATCGACAGGTTCCAAGGCTAATGGTTATGACAAATACTTTGCGCGTTGCGGCACTGTTCGCCCTTTCCCTCTTTTTCGCACCTGCGGCCTCCGCCGAGAACCTCCATATCGTTTTCCCTCCTGATTCCGGGGTTTACAACGTCGTTACGGATGGTGGCCTGGACAATACGGGCAAGGCGGATGTCACCAAGCCGTTGCAGGAACTCATGAAGACGGGTGGTGCGAAAATCATTTATTTTCCGAAGGGAACCTATCTCGTCTCGGACTCTCTCCGCATGAAACTCGACACGTCCCGCTCGCCGAGATCGCATAGCCACGGCCCGTGGATCGTCGGGGAGAGCAGGAAGGAAACCGTGATACGCCTCAAGGACGGCACGTGGCCTGACGTGCTTTACGATCTGGAGGCGGGCGGGAAGGAAGCGAAAAAACTCTACGAGCAGGTGGTGCTCTCCACCGGCGATGCCACGAACACGACTTTCACGAAGCGCATACGCAACCTCACCGTACATACCGGAAAAGACAACGCCGGAGCCATCGGAGTGATGTACAACACCAGCAACATCGGCACCCTGGGGAATGTCGATATCATCAGCGGTGACGGAAAAGGTGTCGCGGGACTGGCACTGGCGGGAGTGGAGAACGGCCCTGGCCAGGTGCGTGACGTGCGGATCGGTGGCTTTGAAATCGGCGTTTACAATACGGCCCACTACGTGATGGCCTGTTCCGAAATCGAGATCGTCGGAGCCTCTCGGATCGGACTCCTCAACCACGGCAACACCGCCGGCCTGCAATTCGATATCCGCATGGAGGGAACCGGATCCGCAGTAGTGAACGGCGAGAGTTCCGTTCTGACGCTCGTGAATTCCCGCATCACCGGCAGCTCGCCGGACAAAGCGGCGATCACAGGTGGCGGCATGCTGAGCCTCCGGGAGATTCGGACCAGCGGCTTCAAGGAGGCCATGGAGGGCGCGAAAGGAGATGACATCGCGGAATACCATTTCGGAGAAGCCGTCGGATTGTTTCACAAAACCGGGAAGTCCCTCGCGCTACCCGTCAGGAAGGCTCCGGTAATCCCGTACGAAACTGATTTTTCCAAATGGACGAGTCCCATGGATTTCGGGGCTGTCGGTGACGCCAAAACGGACGACTCGGATGCGGTGCAGAAGGCTCTGAACGCACCGGGCAAGACCCACATCGTTTTTCCCGAGAAATACAAGTTCCTGGTCAGCAAGCCCCTTACGGTGGGACCTGATGTCGTCCGCATCGTGGGAACCCACGGGCGGCTACGCTTCGAGGTTGATACCGGTGCCGGTCTGACATTGGGTGAGGGAAAATCCCCTGTGGTGATCATCGAGGGATTTTCCACCTTTGTCCCTATCCACGTCAAAACGAATCGCACGGTGGTGATAGACTCAGTCCAGGTCGTGGCCAATCGGCCACCCGGAAAAGGAAATCCTCCGAAGTATTACCCTGTGGGATTCCATCTGGACGGCGGCGGCGAGGTGTTCATCGACAACACCGGATCCTCCATCGAAATGGACAATCCGGCCTGCCGTGCATGGGTTCGCCACTACAACAGCGAACTTGGCCAGGAATCCCGCAACGAAATCGTGCCCGTGCACGTGGAGGCCGGCACCCTGTGGATGCTCGGCTGGAAAAGTGAAAACCTGATGCGCCGGGTGATCATCGAAAAGGGAGGTGTCATGGAAATGATAGGCTTCAACAACTGGGAAGTCGGCAGGAGCAAGAAGGACGGCAACTGGCCAATTTTCGATGTGATCGACGGCCAGCTATCCGTCAGCTCGCTCGTCCAGCGGGGATCGCAATCCAACGTGAACATCGTCTGGGAGACCCGGGATGGGGAGAAGCGCGTGTTGGACACCTCCAACAACCCAGGGAAAAAACACTTCGGTTTGTATTCCGGATATGTTCCCGAAATCGCTGAAAAACTGCGCGTGCCTGATGCAGGGAACCGTTGAACAGGAAATGGGCAGATCCTGGAGCCGAGCCTGTCATTTACCAGGCCGCGCGGGTGCCGCACCTACCGGAGACCCGCCCACCCCCACTCCGGCGGTGACAAATCCGCTGTCACCCCATAGATATACCCGCTGGTTGTCAATCGGGTCGGAGGTGTTGATGTAGATCCCCCTGACGTCTGGATGGGATTTATGTACCGCATACGGTGACCGGCCGGACGTAAAGATGGTTTTCAGGTTCGACCAACTGGAACCGTGGTCGGAAGAACGGTAATGTTTATCTGAATAGATGTCGATATTGCCGCCCTTGACTTCTAAGTATCCTCCTGCACGGGTTGGGACGGACTTCGCGGAAGACCAGCCGCTTCCCGTCCAATAGACCATCTTGAGATCCCCCGTGAACTTCGGGTCGTCATCATCACGAGCCTTGAACAGGAGATAAGGGTTTCCGCTTTCGTCAACCGTCAGGTTCTGCGGATAGGTCGAATCAACGTCAGGGCCGACCTTGTCCTTGGCTTCGAAGGCGGTGCAATTCGCCTCCATAACCTCGCGGGTGATGGGCAGCGAGAGGCTCTGACCGCCCATTGTCTGCCAGGCACCCGAAGCGGTGCGCAGGAAGTGGAATATGCTGGTTCTCCGCAACTGATGATATTCCGCTTTATGATCCGAGGCATGGGCGTGAAAGGCGATCACGAAGTGGGTGGCTCCTTCCTTTCCCTCATACATCACGTCCGGACCATACCACCCGTCGGAATACGTCTTTTCGTAATATTTTCCGTCCGTGCGTTTCTTTCCGCCTGATATCACCTCGAGCGGACTTGTCCACGTGGCCCCGCCAGTCGCCGATGTCTGGAGATACCAACTGTCCGGATGGTTGTCAGGCCCTCGGTAGAAGAACATCAGGGTGCTGTCAGGAAGCTCGAGGAGGTTGGGATATGTGTTGTTGTCCGGAATGCTGTTGACCGCATCGAACGAAGTGAAGTCTTCGGGTTTCGTCGAGCGAAAATACTTTTGCGATCCCCGATGATTCCCATGGCCACCAAAAATGACATGAATGTAACCTGACGAATCGACCAGCATGACCGGGTTCCCATGATCATCCGTTTGATTCACCATTATGCCCGGGGCGTCGCCTACTTTTGCGGATGAAACCGCACCATCCCGATGATTGAAGGAGGCGATCATCGGGTCCAGTCTGTCGGAGCCGATTCCGTTATAGACGAAGTAGGTTTTCCCGTTGAAGAACTGGCTTTGCTGGTTGGTGTTGTAATTTCCGTAGCCGGTATTGACCAGCGAATCCTGGGCGGAGGCTGGCGGAGCCAGTTGCAACGCGGCTGTCAGAATAGGCAGGATCGCAAATCCAGATGGGGCGCATGGATCTGATTTTTTTCTCATGAGGATTCTTGTTTCGATAGTGCCGCACTGGACTCGGGAAGGGTAGCAGTATTTCACCAGCTATCCAATGTTTGGCGGGGGCGCGGGTAGCTCTCCGGAAATTTCCAGCTTCCGGCGAGCTACGCGGGAGCTTCGATGGATTTAAAGGCGGCGTAGAGTTTCAGGATTTCATAGCGGATCTCGCCGTTGAGGGTGGCGTGGATTGAGCCGAGTTTCGCGAGACCTTCGTCGGCTTCTGAGACGGCGGCTTCGATGCGTTGCTCTTCTTCTGCGGAAAAGAACAGATGTGGGTCCGGGGTGATGTCACCGTTGGCAATCGCGGCGGCGAGGTGGCTTGCGATGGTGCCGGTGGCCATTTCACGTGCTTTCGCGATCTGTGGGATCGTTTGACCGGCTTTGAATTTTTCGAGGGAGTCCCTTGACGGCTGTTTCTCATCTTCCGGAGGCATTTCCGAAAGGTTCAGGACATCCAGCACATCCTGCCAGCGCTGTGCACCGGCCGCATCGCCAATTTTCGAAGGGAGGTCGTCGAGCCGGATGGAGCCTTTTTGTTTTTTCGGGCCATGGCATTTTATGCAGTTCGATTCGAAGAACTTATGGACGTCCGGTGGAAAATCCTGTGCGACCGCTGCTACGAGAACGAATGCGGTGAGCGCGATGGATAGTAGGATGTGCTTCATAGGGAGACATGCGGCCGGGGCGGACCCAATGATTACCATGGATGGCGTGCTATTATTGCATCAGAAATTCGGCGGATGAAAGAAAGCCACGATCCCTGCGATATAGGGAGCAATGAGAAACCTGATCGTTGGCTTTTGTTTGCTGTCCGCTTTCGCCAAGGCGGAGAATATTGTTTTCCCGGACGATTCCGGGATCCTTGATCTGACGAAACCTCCCTATGGACTCGTGGGGGATGGGAAAACTGACAACACAGCGGCTTTCCAGCGGGCGTTTGACGAGCTTAGGGGCAAGAACCTGACCTGGTATTTCCCGAACGGAACGTATCTGATCAGTGACTCGGTCGGGATTTTCAATGGCAAGGCGCACAGCAAGGATCGGTTCATCAATTTCCAGGGGCAGAGCGAGAAGGGGG
The DNA here is from genome assembly GCA_963793435.1 of uncultured Verrucomicrobiae bacterium. Classification (GTDB taxonomy): domain Bacteria; phylum Verrucomicrobiota; class Verrucomicrobiia; order Verrucomicrobiales; family Akkermansiaceae; genus Luteolibacter. Next base: position 1,145,484 of record CAWCAA010000002.1, read on the forward strand.
CGGTAATCAAACTGAAGGATAAGGCGGAGGGATTCGGAGACGCGAAGAATCCAAAGATCGCGGTATCCATGTATTCGGGGCAGAGCACGGGTGACGCGATGCATGCCTATGTGCGGAATCTGACGGTGGACACCGGGAGCGGGAATCCGGGTGCGACCGGTCTGCGTTTTATCTCTAACAACAGCGGGGCGATCTACAATTTGACGGTGCGGAGTAGCGATCCGGAAAAAACCGGGGCGATAGGTCTGGATCTCACGCAGAGCCAGAACGGGCCGGCGTTTATCAAGAACGTGACGGTCGAGGGTTTTGACACGGGCATTGCCGTGGGAAACACATTCTCGCTGGTGTTCGAGCACATCTCGGTGTCCGACCAGAAAGTGGCCGGTTTCAGCAACAGCAACGGAAGAACCACGATGCGTGGATTCAAGAGCCGGAACAGCGTCCCGGCATTTGACAACGGGAAACATGGAAATGTCACACTCATTGACGCGGAGCTGATGGGCGGGGCTGAAAACGAAGCGGCCTTTGTTTCCATAAGCACCAAGATTTTCCTGCGAGACGTGAAAACGGGCGGGTATGGAAGCACCGTGAAAATGGCGAAGGGAGAGGGTGTCAAAGGAGATGTTTCCGAGTGGTATCCTATGGATTCCTATTCGTTATTTGGAAAAAAATCTCCGAAGAGCCTGGGTCTTCCGATTGAGGAAACACTGGAGATTCCGTGGGAAAAGGATCTTTCGAAGTGGGTGAAGGTGGAGCTTGGAAACGACAAGCTGCAGGCGGCGATCGACGAGGCCGCGAAGTCAGGAAAAACTACCATCTATTTCCCGAAAACGGAGAGCAAGAAAGACAAGTATGTGATCACCAAGCCGGTGCGGGTGCATGGCAGCGTGAACCGCATCATCGGGATGGAAAATATTTTGTGGATCGACAAAGCGTTACCTGTGGGCGCGACAGTCTTCGAGATCGAAGACCTCAAAGGGCCGCTGGTGATCGAGCGTTTCTTCAACATCCTGGAGAACGGTGGCTGGAAGGGATTGCGGGACAGGTATCTTGTGGAAAACCGGAGCGACCAGCCACTGGTGCTGCTGAATTTCGCGCACGGTGCGTGTGATCTGAAAAAACCGAATCCAGGGAAAACCCTCTACATCGAAGATGTCGTGACCCATTTGAAAATCGGGAAAGACGAGAAGTGCTGGGCACGGCAGTTGAATCCAGAATCCCCGGAAGCGGATATGGTCAATGTCGATGGCGGGCAGCTCTGGGTGCTGGGATTGAAAACGGAGGGACGGGCAACCCACATCGCGGCGACTGACGGAGCGAAGGTGGAGCTGCTGGGAGGTGTTGCCTACCAATCATGGAAAAACCAGAAACTCGATCCGCCGATGTTCATCGTTAAAGATTCCGAGGCTTCCTTCACGGTGGGTTTCTATCATTACAACCTGCCGTTCACGAATATTGTGGAGGAGACTTTGGGTGGGGAAACGAAGACGTTGAGCCGAAAGGAAGTGAACGGATATCACATGCCGCTTTACCGGAGCGGGAAGTGAAGGTGGGCGATGGAGGGGCGACCGAAGATCGCCCCCACTCCCTTGACCACTCAGGTCTGAAAGGTTAGATTTCTGGTCATGACAGCGTTGGAAGCCGAGATCTCGGAAACACTCAAAGCCCTGGAGCCATCGCGCGCACGGGCTTTGGAAGCTGCCATCCATAATCTGCTGGTTGTCGTTCGCCCGGAGAAAATCGCGCCGCCCGAAGTGGATGCCAATGGCTGGCCCATCGGTTACTGGGAATCCGTTGTCGGATGTCTGGACGAAGACGATGACTGGCAGCCTCCCGCCGATCCTCCTCCCGAACCCGTCCCGCACTGATGGCTTATCTTCTGGATACGAACATTATCATTCTGATTCTGAAGAAAAACAGTCCTCTGGGCGTGCGGGCTGCTGATCGCCTGCTTCTTCATGATCCACAAGAGATCCGGTCTTGTTCTGTGGTCGATGCTGAACTTTTCCATGGCGCGGAGGGATATGGAGTTCCCGAACGCAGACGGTCGGCGGTTTCGACTTTTCTGTATCCCTATGTAAGCCACGCCTTCGATCCCCTTTGTGTTCCGCATTACGCCAAGATCCGCCATCATCTGGAAAAGCAGGGCAACATCATTGGTGGAAACGATCTGATGATCGCCGCGACGGCGCTAGCGTATGATCTCACTGTTGTGACTCACAACAGCGGGGAATTCTCGCGGGTTCCAGGTTTGAAATGGGAGGACTGGTCTTGAGTGTTATCTTGGATCGGGAAGGGATTCACCCCGGGACGGGGTGAACACGGCCTGCCCCGGGACGGGGCAGCTACTGCGGGGGCAGCTACGCGGGGGTTTCGAGGAGTTTGAAGGCGGCGTAGAGTTTTAGGATTTCGTAGCGGATCTCGCCGTTGAGGGTGGCGTGGATGGGGGCTAGCTTTGCGAGGCCTTCCTCGGCGATGGCGACGGCGGCGTCGATGCGTTTCTCTTCCTCTTCGGAGAAAAACTGGCGGGGATCCGGGGTGATGTCGCCGTTGAGGATGGCGGCGGCGAGGTGGCTGGCGATGGTCCCGGTGGCCATGTCGCGGGTTTTGGCGATCTGGGGGATGGCTTGGCCGGCTTTGAATTTTTCGAGGGTATCGAGCTGGGAGCCGTTGAGTGCTCCTTCGGTTTTCATTTTTGATGGGGGAGGGGTGGCGAGGGGGTCGAAGGTTTGTTTCTCGTTGGTGGCGAGGTGGGTTTTGATTTCCTCCATGAATGCCTGGCCGTAGTCATCGAGCTTCTGGGTGCCGACTCCCGGGACGTTGAGGAAATCCGCTTTGCTCTGCGGGTAGCGGCGGGCCATGTGACGCAGCGGGGTGTCTCCGAAAATGACGTAGGGCGGGACGGATTTTTCGTCGGCGATGGATTTGCGGAGGGCGCGGAGGGCTTGGAAGAGTGGTTCGTCGCAGGGGATGGAGCCTGAGCGGGAGAGTTTTGCGAAGCCGCCGGAGCTTTCGGAAAACGGGAGGCGGGTGAGGAGGATTTTTTCGCGGGATCTTAGGAGTTCTGAACCTTTTTTGGAAACGTTGAGGGTCTGGTAGTTGTCCTGGGAGGCGTCGATGAGGCCAAGCTGTATGAGCTGTCGTCCGAGGGCGGCCCATTCCTCGCGCGGGGTTTCGGCACCGATGCCGTAGGTGGAAATTTTGTCGTGGCCGTAGTCGCGGACTTTCTGGGTGTTCGCTCCGGCGAGGACTTGGGCGATGTGGTTGACTCCGGTGGAGAAGCCGGCGGCCTGTTTCGCGCGGATGATGCAGGAGAGGAGTTTTTGGACGGGGAGGGTGGCGTCGTACTCCTCGCGGGGATTGAGGCAGACATCGCAGCCGCCGCAGTTCTCGTCCGGCCACTTCTCTCCAAAATAGGCGAGGAGGGCGGTGCGGCGGCAGGTGGTGGTTTCGGCGAAATCCGCCATTTGGCGCATTTGGGTTTCGGCGATTTTTGCGGCTTCGAGGTCGGTTGCGTTCTCGAGGAAGCGGAGGTTGCGGATGAGATCGCCGCGGGAGAAGAGGAGGAGGCACTCCGAGGGGAGGCCGTCGCGACCTGCGCGGCCGGTTTCCTGATAGTAGCCCTCGATGTTTTTCGGAAGATCCGCGTGGATGACGTAGCGGACGTCGGGCTTGTTGATGCCCATGCCGAAGGCGACGGTGGCGCAGACGATGCGGGCTTTGTCGCGGATGAAGTCTTCCTGGTTTTTCGCGCGGGTGGCGGGGTCTAGGCCGGCGTGGTATGCGATGGCCTGAATGCCCTCGGCGCGGAGGGTGGCTGCCATGGCTTCGGTGGCTTTTCGGGATTGTAGGTAGATGATGCCGGATTCCTCGCGGCGGGAGTGGACGAACTCGAAGACCTGGCGGGCGGGCTTTGATTTCGGAAGGATGGAGTAGGAGAGGTTTGGTCGGTTGAAGGAGGCTAGAAATTTCTCGGGCTTCTCCATCCGGAGTTGGCGGGCGATGTCCTGGCGGACTTTCGGGGTGGCGGTGGCGGTGAGGGCTAGGAAGGGTATGCCGGGAAGGTGTTTGCGGAGTTGGGCGAGTTGGCGGTATTCCGGGCGGAAGTCGTGACCCCATTCGGAAATGCAGTGGGCTTCATCTACGGCGATGCGTTTGATGTTCCAGCGTTTCATCTCGGCGATGAAGCCTGGAGTCATCACCCGCTCTGGGGCGGCGTAGAGGAGTTTGTACTCGCTGTTGGAAAGGGCTTCGGAGCGGTCGCGGGCTTCGGCAGGATCGAGGGAGGAGTTTAGGAAAGTGGCGGGGACTCCGGATGCGGTGAGGGAATCAACCTGGTCTTTCATCAGGGCGATCAACGGGGAAACGACCAATGTGACGCCGTCTTCTGCGAGAGCCGGGAGCTGGAAGGTGAGGGATTTTCCGGCTCCGGTGGGGAGGATGGCGACGACGTCTTTTCCGGCCATGGTCGCGTCCATGATTTCGGACTGGAGGGGGCGGAAGGAATCGTAACCGAAGTATTGCTTTAAGAGGGGGGCAAGCTGAGAGGGCATTTCTGGAAAATACGGAATCCCAGATGTGGTTCAAGTATAAAAGTGTTTTTATGAACAGTTTTTAGCGAAGCTCTTTTTTCTGCGAATCCGTGAGGTAATCCATCGCTTTCGCGGGATTTGTGCGGGCGTAGGCGTTTACCTTGGTGGCTTGCTCCGGGGTGAGATCGAGTTTCTGGAAAGGGGTGCCTTGGATCTGCTTTTTTTGGTCGCTGGCTGGGGCTGGGCGGTATTTGGAGGTGAGTTTTTTGGAGCCGGGGAGTTTTGAAGGGTTTTCCAGGTAAGCAGCGGAGCCTACGTCTTCGAGTTTGGCTTGTTTGAAAATTTCCGCAGGAGACAGTTCTGTGGGATCGTATTCTACCAGGGTGACCTCGCGTCCGTCGAAGAATCCGGCTTCGGTGCGGGTTACGCCTTCGATGGCTCCGATTTTCATCTCGCCTGTCCAGAAGCATGACTGGCAGATGGCGAGACGCTCGGTTTTTGGTTGGGTGGAGGCCTGGGGTTTTCCTGCTTTTTGTAGGGCGGCTTTGATTCGTGGATTCAGTGCTTCGGCAGTCCAGACGCGGTCTTTGCGGGGGATGAGATCCTTGCCATCTGAATCGAGGAAACGGACGACTTGGTAGTTCCATGCGGGTTCGTTGTATTTATTCAAGATCTCCGCGTCCTTTCCGCCTTTGTTGTTATGGATGAGGAGAGGGACGAAATTTTCCTCTATGGATTTCACGACGGCGGGATCTGAGAGGACGTCTTTTCCGAACTGCTTGCAGCCAGCGCATCCGGGGACTTCCTGGAAAAGGAGGAAGACGGGTTTGCCGGATTCCTTGGATTTCGCGAGAGCGGTGGGGTAATCGCGGAGCCAGGTCACGGTGCCGACTTCGACGGGGTTATCGGCGTTTCGCGGAGCTGCTTGGCAGGATGCGAGGGCGAGGCAGGAGAGAAGGATGATTGTTTTCATGAAGGTGGGAGAGCCGGGGGAAGGGAGATATTCCGACAGGATTCGGGGAAGTCGCTCACATTCGGGTTGGACGTGGGAGGCGGGACGTGGAAGATCCCGCCGTATGCTTCTTGCTTCTGTATTCCTTGTCGTTGGACTCGTTCTTCTGGTTTTCGCCGCCGACTACCTTGTAAAAGGGGCGGCCAGTATTGCCGGGACTCTTGGGATTTCCCCGCTGATCGTGGGGCTGACGGTGGTATCCTTCGGGACGAGCGCACCGGAGCTTGCGGTTTCGGTGGTTTCCGCTTTCAAGGGGCAGGCGGATCTGGCGGTGGGAAATGTGGTGGGGAGCAATATTTTCAACGTGCTGGTAGTGCTTGGGGTCTCTGCCCTGATTATTCCGCTGGTAGTGCACCAGCAGCTCATCCGATTCGATGTGCCGGTGATGATTTTCCTTTCCCTGTTATTATACGGGATTTCTTATGATGGGGGGATTTCAAGGTTGGACGGGATCATTCTGTTTTCTCTGGGTGTCGTTTACCTGCTGTTTTTGCTGAGGCAGTCGAAGGGGGAAAAGGATGTGGCGGTGCTTGCGGAATATGAGGAGGAATTCGGGAAGGCAGGCGAGGATCCCAAGTGGTTCCGGAATGTTGCTTTCGTGGTTCTTGGAATTGCGGGGCTGGTGCTTGGATCGGAACTTCTTGTGCGCGGAGCGGTGACGATCGCGGGATTTTTCGGAGTCTCCGAGCTGATCATCGGGCTGACCATTGTTTCCGTGGGGACCTCGCTGCCAGAGGTGGCGACCTCCGTGGTGGCTGCGATGAAAGGCGAGAAAGATATCGCGGTGGGAAATGTGGTGGGGAGCAATATTTTCAACATCGTGCTGGTGCTGGGGCTTTCGTCCATCGTGGCTCCGTCAGGGATCGCTGTCTCCGGGCATGCGGTCAGCTTCGACATGGTGTTCATGGTCTGCGTGGCGCTGGCGACGCTGCCTATCTTCTTCTACGGATATAAAGTAGGGCGCGTGGCGGGATTCTTCTTCCTGCTGTTTTACCTGATCTACGTTGGCTATCTCATCCTTGAGGCGACCTCCGTAGGAGTATTCCCTGTTTACCGGCAAGCGCTCCTCTTCGGTGCCGCGCCAGTTACGGGGATTTGCCTGATTTTCGTCTTGTTCAAAGCATTTGCGCAGCCGAAAAACCCCGCCTAGACATTCGCACGAAGCCGTCTAGGTTTCCTCACCCGGAAAACGCATCCCGGAAGACAGTATCATGTCCGATTCCCCAAACAACAATTCGCAACCTCCCAGTCCCAAGCCTCCCACAGGAGAAAACGGTGGATTCAACTGGCGCGTCCTCGCCCTTTCCAGCATCGCCATCGTCATTCTTGGATTGGCTCTCTTCGGCCCCAACCTGAATCCCAAGGCCACCGTTCTCAGCTATTCGGAGTTTCGCAACAAGCTTGACCAGGGTCTGGTGGTTCTGGAAAATCCCAAGCTTCCTCTGAAAGTAGTCACCAGTGATACCGCATACGACGCGACGATCACCGGTTATATGGAGGCTCCGAAGGTGAAGCCTGAAGAAGGCAGCCAGGTTATTGAAACGAGTGACATCCGCGTTCCTGTGAATCTCACCCTTCAGGGCGAGGAAATCCGTGAATTGCTCGGTGATGACATCCGTCTTGAACAAATTCCGGACGATATGGAAGCACCGCTCGAGGGCGATGTGAAAACCCTAACGCTCGCACAATTCCGCAAGGCACTCGCCCTTGACGAAATTAAAAAAGAGGACATCGGAAACCCGCTCCGCATCCTGACCACCGCGGACAACTCCACCGCCATGATCGTCGGCTCCCGCGCCGTGATCACGAACATGATAGAGCCGAAAACCGAGGAAGGAAAGGATGTCAAACCATCGCTTTTCGAAGTCACCGTCTCCTCCACCATTCTCGGCGACGAACTCCAGTCCCTCCTAACCGGTAAAGCGCAGTACGACAGGCAATCCGACTACCTCAGCAAGGCACTCTTCACCTTCCTGCCGTTTCTCCTCATCATCCTCCTGCTCTTTTTCCTCTTCCGCCAGCAGATGAAATCCGCAGGTCGCGGCGCGATGTCCTTCGGGAAATCAAAAGCCCGCCTCCTCACCATGGATCGCAACAAGGTCACGTTCAAAGACGTCGCCGGTATCCAGGAAGCCAAGGAAGAGCTTTTCGAGATCGTCGATTTCCTCCGCGATCCCAAGAAATTTCAGAAGCTCGGCGGCTCCATCCCGAAAGGCGTCCTCATGGTCGGCTCCCCCGGAACCGGCAAAACCCTCCTTGCCCGTGCGATCGCAGGTGAGGCGGATGTGCCTTTCTTCTCCATCTCCGGATCGGACTTCGTTGAAATGTTCGTCGGCGTCGGCGCATCCCGCGTCCGGGACATGTTCGAGCAGGGGAAAAAGCACGCACCCTGCTTGATTTTCATCGATGAGATCGATGCAGTGGGCCGCCACCGTGGCCACGGCATGGGCGGTGGACACGATGAGCGCGAGCAGACGCTCAACCAGCTCCTCGTGGAAATGGACGGCTTCGACACCCAGGAAGGCGTCATCATCATCGCCGCGACCAACCGCCCCGACGTCCTCGACCCCGCGCTTCTTCGTCCGGGTCGTTTCGACCGCCAGGTCACCGTCTCGCTTCCCGATGTGAACGGGCGTGAGGAAATTCTCCGCGTCCACGTGAAGAAAATCAAACTCGCCGCGAATACCGACCTCGCGACCATCGCCCGCGGCACCCCCGGTTTCTCCGGCGCCGAACTCGCGAACCTCGTCAACGAGTCCGCTCTTCTTGCCGCCCGCAAAGGCCTCTCCGCCGTCACTCTCGCGGAAATGGAAGAGGCCCGCGACAAGGTCCGCTGGGGCCGTGAGCGCCGCTCGCTCGCCATGTCCGATAAGGAAAAGGTCGGCACCGCATGGCACGAAGCCGGCCACGCCTATCTGAACATGGTTCTCCCGCACACCCATCCGCTGCACAAGGTGACAATCATCCCGCGCGGCCCCTTCCTCGGCGCGACCATGTTTCTTCCGGACGGCGACCAATATTCCACTTCCAAAAAGGAGTCGCTTGCCAACCTCATCGTCACCATGGGCGGGCGCATCGCGGAAGGTTTCCACTCGGACGACGTTTCCAACGGAGCCTCCGGGGACATACGCCAGGCGACCGCCCTGGCCCGCAACATGGTTTGCGAGTGGGGCATGTCCGACGAACTCGGCATGGTCGAATACGGGGAAGGGGACGGCCCGGTTTTCGTAGCCCGCGACATGAACAAAAGCCGCAACTACTCCGAGGAAACCGCCCGTGTCATCGATGCGGAGATCAAGAAATTCATCGACAACGCCTTCGACGAAGCCACCCGTATGCTTACCGAAAACCGTGATGTCGTCGAGAAGATCGCACTCGCTCTTCTGGAATTTGAGACCCTGGATGCGAAACACCTTCAGGACATCATCGACTTCGGGGAAATGAAAAACCCGCCGACCGCGCCCAAGCCGCCTCCGGTTCCCGACGAATTTACCAAGAAGCCATCTTCGAAAAAATCCGAGGATGACAGGCCGGAAGATGACGGCCCCATCCCCGGAGTTATCGGAGCACCAGCGTGATTCAACGTGGGGGCGATCTTCGGTCGCCCCCAGTCTTGAAAGCAGTGCCGCCAGGCACCGGTGACCCTCGGCAGCCTGCTGCCGCTTTGGCAATGCAGCCTGCTGAGAGCCCAACTGCACTGGCACGGAGCGCTTGCCTTCAGGCGGCGAGTCGTTTTGCAAAGCAAACCCCTTCCCCAAGTTTGCCCCGTAGCACCAGGGTGCGTGATGGAAAGCTTCAGCAGGCTTCCGGCAGTCACCGGCCTGCGACTTTCACAGCCACGTCGCCACCCGCTCCGCCGCGCGACGGTGCGCCCCCTCATCCCCCAGCATCCCGCCCACCTCCCCGAGCCGCGCCACCAGAGCTTGCCGCTTTACATCATTTGACAGAATATCCTTCACCCAGGCTCCCACCTGCGCGGCCTCCGCATCCGCCTGGATAAATTCTTCCACCACCTTTTCACCGGCCAGGATGTTCACCAGCCCGATGTATTTGATTTTCACCAGCATTTTCCCAAGGCAGAAAGTCGTCCAAGCCATCTTATACACCAGGCAGTAGGGCAGCCCGAAAGTCGCCGCCTCCAGAGTCGCCGTCCCGCTCGCGATAATCCCGCAAGCCGCCCGCTGCATCAGCTCATGGCTTCCGCCGGATTTCAGCTCAATCCAGTCACCAGCCCCGGCCTCGGAAATCATTTCCCTCATCGTCACCGCCAGCTTCGGTGTAGCCGCCGGCACGGAAAATTTCAGATCCTGCCTCCATGCCCGCAGCCATTTCGCAGTCTCCAGCATCATCGGGAAAAGCTTCGCGATCTCGCGCTCCCGGCTTCCGGGAAAAAGCCCGACAAGATTCGCATCCCGCCCGCCTTCCAGCCTCTCAGCCGCCAGCTCATCCACCAGCGGATGCCCGACATGGGTGGTCTTCAATCCGGCGTTTTCAAAAATCGGTTTCTCAAAAGGAAACAGGCAGAGCATCTCATCCAACAGACTGACCATTTTCGGAATGCGTCTCTTGTTCCACGCCCAGACCTGCGGACTGATGTAATACACCTGTTTCGTATCCGGCAGTTCCCGTTTTACCGCCTCGGAAAAACGCAGGTTGAACCCCGGGTAATCCACCAGCAGTAGCACATCCGGCTTCAGCCGCTTGATGTCCGCCAGCATTTCTTCGAAACGTTCCTTGAACCATCCGTAGCGCTTCAAGACCTCCACAACCCCCATCACCGCAGCATCCTCCACCCAGTTCTTCACGTTCCCATTGCCCAGGGCCTCTATCTCCGGCCCACCGGTTCCGTGGATTTCCAGATCCGTGTGCATCGTCCCCAGTTCCCGCAACAGGCCCGCCCCGTGGGCATCGCCGCTCATCTCCCCCACCACCACATAAATCCTCTTCACTGAAAAAAATCTACCCAATTCCCCCGCCAGGCTTCAACCTCCAATCCGTCGCCGTGAAATTCGGTAAAAAAACTTTTAATAAATCCTCTCCCACCGACGTATCCAACCCCACATGAAACTCTTCCTTTTCCTCCTCGGCATGGTCGCTGCCGCCATTATCGGCTACTCTTTCGAACCGCAGATGCGCTACACACTTACCGGTAAAGTCCCCGCTCTTGAAAAGACGGAGCCTCGCAGGGTCGTAGTGGAAACCGGTGCGCCTTCGCAAAAAATCGATCCCGCCAGCTATTCCGCAGACCAGCTTCCGGAAAAAATCACCCTCAAAGCCGATGCCGAAATCGCCGATGCCGCATCCGATTTGAAAATGAACATCCCGGCCGGCAGCAAGGTGAACCTCGTCCGTCTCGAAGGCGACAACATCATCATCAGCCCGGGAGCCGGCCCGTTTGAAGGAACCGTGCCCATCAGCCAGACCGACCTCCTCGCGCAGCTCGCCGCCCTTCCGAAAAATCCGGCTCCGACCCCGGCTCCCGCCGATCCCCCGGCCATGGCGGACACAAACACCACTTCCGAAGAGCCTGCCACCACACCCGCCGCACCGGAAATGACTCCGGAACCCGCCGCTCCGGAGCCGGAACCCGAAGCTACCCCGGAACCCGAGCCGGCACCAACTCCCGAGCCGGCACCGGTTCCCGAACCCGCAGCCCCGGCCGTTCCCGATGGCCCTGTCGATGTCGTCGCCGTCATGCAGGCCAGCATCAAGGCCGGAGCGATCAAGGAATTCACCTTCGATCAGGTTCTCGATTGGCAGGCATCCGAAGCCCCCGAAACCATCGATGGCGAAAGCTACCAGACCGGCCTCGCTTCTTATAAAGCGGAAACCGTCTTCGGCGTGAAAACCATACAGGCAAAAGCCCTCATAAAAGGCGGACAGGTCGTCCGCTGGCTCTGGCCCAAGAGCGGAATGGAAATCAAATAAGGCGTGGCTGTGGCGTCTCTCCGCAGCCCGTTTGGGAGGCATCTTGCCTCCCGTTTTCTTTTTACAGAACGTAAGTCAGTTCCTCATGCCAACGGTATTCACAAAGGACGGTTTCCGTTTCTTTTTCTACAGCAACGACCATACTCCGATCCATGTCCACGTCAGGCGGGGTAGTGGTGAAGCTGTTTTTGAAATCGAAGGAACGGTAGTTCTTCGCGAATCGGTTGGCTTAAAAACAAAAGAACTCTCTAAAGCTGAGGACTTGGCAAACGAACACATGGAGCTTATCATTGGCAAATGGCATGAATACTTTGATTGATACCCCGTCCGCAGCCCGTCACGAAAACGGACTCATCACCGTGACCATGGCCAGCAGTGAAACCTTCAGCTTCCCATGCCGGGCTTATCCGCGCCTCGCAGACGCCACCGAACAGGAATTGGCCGAAATAGAAACCTCTCCCTTCGGTCTGCACTGGCCGCAGCTCGACGAGGATCTGTCAATCCGGGCGCTAAGGGCAAATCATCCGAATCATCCGCCCGCCGAATGACCTCCCGCGAAGCCATCCTCGCCCTCAACCTCCTCCCCAGCTTCGGTCCGGTTCGCATCTCCCGGCTCCTGGAATCTTTCGGCGATGCGGAAAGCGTCCTCCGCGCCTCCACCAGCCGCCTGCAGCGCGTCGATGGCATCGGCCCGGAAACCGCGAAAACCATCGCCTCCTGGCAGGATCATGTGGATCCCACCAAGGAAATTGCCGAAGCGGAAGAACGTGGGATTTCCATCATCACCCGCGAGGACGGGGACTATCCGAAACACCTGCTACAGGCATACGATTCACCCATCCTCCTCTACGTCTGGGGAAAAATCCTCCCCCGCGACAGACACGCGATCAGCGTCGTAGGCTCCCGCCGCACCACCACCTACGGGGTCAACGCCACCCGCAAGCTCACCTACCAGCTCGCCCACGCGGGCTTCACCATAGTCTCCGGCCTCGCCCGGGGAATTGATACCGCCGCCCACGAATCCGCCCTCGCCGCGAAAGGCCGCACCATCGCCGTCATCGGTTCCGGCCTGGGTCGCCTTTACCCGCCAGAGAACCTTGCCTTGGCGGAAAAGATCGCCGCTGGAAACGGGGCGGTTATTTCCGAATTCCCCCTCCACCGGCCACCGGACAAACAGACTTTCCCCATGCGCAACCGCATCGTCGCAGCATGGAGCCAGGCCGTCCTCGTCACCGAATGCCCCGCCTGGTCCGGCTCCCTCATCACCGCGAACCTCGCCTCGGAATACGGCAAGCCCGTCTTCGCCGTTCCCGGCCCCATCGACAAACCCTCATCTGCCGGTTGCCACCAGCTCATCCGTGACGGTGCCACCCTCGTCACCGACGCCTCCCACATCATCGACGACATGGGCGAACTCCCCTTTTCCTATAATAACCAACCCACAGAGGAAAAAGCGGAAGCCGCCCCCGAACTCCCGCCCGAAGAAGCCTCCGTCCTTGCCGCCATGCCACCGGGAGAGGAACTCACCGTTGACCGCATCATCAGCGCCAGCGGTCTGCCATCGTCATCAGTCACCGCCGCCCTTTTCAAGCTGGAGCTCCGCCGCCTCGTCCGCGCCCTCCCCGGCTTCCGCTTCATACGGAGGTGATTTTTCTCTCAAGCGAGTGTAAGTCCCGGCAAAACCTCGTCACGAATGCTGGTGAAATGTCCGTCACAGGTTAGCAGTTTCAGTTTTTCCGTGAAAGCCACCGAAGCGATGACAAGATCCAGTGCCGGGAAATTCAACCCCTTGCCTTTCAACGCTGATGCAAGTTCCGCAGAGTGATCCCAATGTGCGGGTGTCACCTCAATGCGCTCGGAAACGCCCAGAGCCGTTCGCAGATCTTCCAATTCATTGGCACGTGCTCCAAGCACGAGTTCAAACATCACCGGGCACGTATAAGCCGCCCGCCCGTCGAGAACATGGTCTTTCACAAACGACTTGATTTCCGGATTCCCCTTCGAGCGCAGGAACTCGATCCAGGCCGAAGTATCGATCAAAGTCATGGCTCCTTGTGTGAGAGAATCTCCACTTCGTCGTTGGAACCCTTGTAGTCAGTCTCTCCCGCCATCACACGGTTCACGAACGCCTGTCTCTTTTTGAAGGCAAGATACTCATCCAACGCCAATGCCAGAGCGGGTGATTTCTTTTCCTGACGGGTAAGTTTCAGGATTGATTTCAGTTTTTCATCATCAATTTCCAATGTGATTCTCATCTTATTCCTGCTGATGTTGAGGGAAATGTATCCAAATTCACCATCATTTCAACTTGATTCGATTAGAATGAGTAAAAGGAGTGAGTGGCTTGTGGTTAGATGAATTTCATTCATGACAAAATTGCTTTTTCCCGACAATGTCCTCCGCCATGCCACCAGCCGCCCAGATCAACTCCGGAGATACCGCCTGGATTCTCGTTTCCACCGTCCTCGTCCTTTTCATGACCCTTCCAGGGTTGGCTCTGTTTTACGGAGGTCTTGTCCGGGGGCGGAACGTCCTTTCCGTGATGGCCCAGTGCGGCGGATTGGCCTGTATGGCATCGGTGCTGTGGGTGGTCTGCCTCTACAGCCTCGCTTTCAAAGGGGAAGGTTCCCTGATCGGAAATCTGGACTCCGCGTTCCTAAAAGGAATCACCACGGACTCCGTTAGGCCCGGCACCACCATCCCGGAAACGGTGTTCATCATGTTCCAGATGACCTTCGCCATCATCACGCCCGCACTTTACATAGGTGCGCTTGTGGAGCGGATGAAATTCAGCGCACTCATGCTTTTTTCCGCCCTTTGGCTGTTTCTCGTTTACGTCCCCGTCTGCCATTGGGTTTGGGGCGGTGGTTGGCTGGCTGGGATGGGAGTCCACGATTTTGCCGGAGGGATCGTCGTCCACGCCACCGCCGGTGTTTCCGCCATCGTCCTCGCGCTCATTCTGAAAAAACGCAACGGCTTCCCCGAACATCTCCATCCGCCCCACAATCCCGGCATGGTTTTCATCGGAGCCGCCATGCTCTGGATCGGCTGGTTCGGGTTCAATGCCGGCAGCCAGCTCACCGCAGGAGGCGGTGCCGGTATGACCATGCTCGTCACCCATCTCTCCGCTTGCACCGCCGGACTTGTCTGGTCTTTGATCGAACGGATTCGTAACGGAAAAGTCGGTCTCGTCGGCATGGTCACCGGCCTCATCGCAGGATTAGCCGCCATCACTCCAGCGTCCGGCGATGTCGGCCCCATGGGAGCCATCGTCATAGGCGCCCTCTCCGCAGGACTCTGCTTCTGGGCGGTCAATCTCATCCGCGAAAAACTCCATATCGACGATTCCCTCGACGTCTTCGCAGTTCACGGAGTCGGCGGCATACTCGGCACCCTCCTCCTCGCCGTTTTCGGCCAAACATCCATGGGTGGTCTCGGCCTTGTGAAGCCCGTCATGGAGCAGCTCGGCATACAGTCTCTCGCCGTCGGCGTCACCATCGTCTGGTCTATCATCGCCACGGTAGGCATCGCATTCGTAGTGAAACTCATCACCGGCCTCCGCGTCACCCCCGACCAGGAGCAGGAAGGCCTCGACTACGCCGAACACGGCGAAACCGCGTATCCGGAGTAGTGATCCGTCGTCTTGCCCTTTCAAAAGTAAGGCTATGGAATGGCTCATCAATTACGGGATACAAGCCAAGGCACGTGAAAAAAGATGACTGGCACCACGAATCTCACGAATCCAACGAATCGAAGAGGAAAACAACTAACGTATCGCAGGCTTCCGGAAATTTCTTAGGATTCGTTTGATTCGTGGTTCCTTCTCTCTATCGAAATCCAGAGGCTGACCGAAGTTATTCCTACGCCGTTCCTATACTGACGTACATCAGGTTTTTGTGAAATTCCGCTCTTTCCATCCCGGAGGGACGGTGTGCCCCACGGGGTATTTCAGCCAGTAGCCGGGGGTCGAGCGATAGCGAAAACCCCCGGTTCCGGTGCCTTGGGATACCGCATCCCGGCAGGGATGCCAGCGGGCGGCTGCGATCCCTGCCGGGATCGCTGGTGTCGTGTGTTTCTATCCGGGGGTAGTCGCTGCGCTCGACCCCCGGCTACTGGCTATGATCCCTCCGGGATGGAGTATCTGGAAGGCAGCCACTGCGATTTTAACAAAACCCAATGCATGCCGGTATGTCATCCCCGGCAATGAGAATGATCCAGGCTCAAACCCCGTGAAAAATGGGTCAACCACGCTGCTTGGGAAGGTCTCTTGTCATTTTACCTGTTCAGGCGTATTGCCTCGCCGCGATCACGGTGGCTGGCGGCCAGGCATCCGTTTCGGCAAGATCGGAAGCCACGTCATCAATGGCATCCTGAAGACGCCCGGCGCATCGGATCGGATCGGGGTCATGGACGCCGCCGCCGAAGAGATCCGGGCAACGCCCTAATAGGTCCGATCCTCGTCGGACCAGGCAACCCATCGGTGATATTTGTCGCTCGGTTTCATAATGATTTGATGCCGGTGAGGGCGTTCTTGAGATCTTTTTCCTGATAAGGTTTGCAATGGTCATTCACCTGCTTTCCCGCCAACGATAAATGCGCCGGTAATTTTTGTCATGGCGGAGTTTGCGGTGATCCCCTTTCCCGCCTTTGACGATTGTGAAGCCCGCTTTCCTGTAGTCCTCGGGCAGATCCCGGATTTTCCCAGGCAAGGCCATAAAGTAACAGGTTGATTCGCATGATCCAGCGCAAAGAACCTCCGGCCCCTCCGGTCGGAAAATCGTTTCCTCCTTGCATCCTGCCAAAATCCCTGCCTAGTCCCCTCCAGACACTTCACCTTTTCAAAGAACCGCACTCCATGGGAAAAACACTGATCATCGCAGAAAAACCGTCCGTAATGAACGATCTGGCCAAGGCCCTTAACAAGGCTTTGGGGAAATTTGACAAGGTTGGCTCGGGTCGCGATATCCATTATGAAAACGACAAGGCGGTGATCACTTCCGCCGTCGGCCACCTGGTCGAGCTGCGCATGCCCATGGGGCCGAACGGGAAGAAGCTCCCGTGGAAATTCGATGTTCTCCCGGCCATTCCCGATACTTTCACCCTTGATCCCATCGAGCAGTCCGAGGCGAAGCTGAAGAAAGTACTCAAGTTCGCAAAACGCAAGGATGTGGATCAAATCGTCAATGCTTGCGATGCCGGCCGGGAAGGGGAGCTGATCTTCCGCTACATCATGGAGATCGGGAACATCGAAAAGCCGGTCAAGCGACTCTGGATGCAATCCATGACCACGGGTGCCATCATGACCGCTTGGGAAAACCTCCGCTCTGATGAGGAAATGAAGCCCCTCGCCGATGCCGCGAAGTGCCGCTCGGAGTCCGACTGGCTGGTCGGCCTGAATGCCACCCGCGCCTTCACTTGTTTCAACTCCCGCCACGGTGGCTTCAACATTACCGCCGCCGGCCGCGTCCAGACCCCGACCCTCGCCATCCTCGCCGCCCGCGAAGAGGAAATCCAAGCCTTCGTGCCGGAAGCATATTTCGAAGTCCACGGAACTTTCAATGTCGCCGCAGGTGAGTATCTTGGAAAATGGATGGATACGAATTTCAGAAAAGACAAGGACAAGCCCCACGGCAAGGCCGAGCGCATCTGGGATCAAGAGCTAGCAAAACAAATCCGCGAGCGTTGCGACGGGAAGACTGCTGAAATTTCCGAGGAGACAAAATCCAGCACTCAGATCGCCCCACAGCTATACGATCTCACGACCCTCCAGCGCGAGGCTCCGTTTTCCGCGAAAGGAACCCTACAAATCGCCCAGGCGCTTTATGAAAAGCACAAGGTTCTGACCTACCCCCGGACGGACTCCCGCTACCTCCCGGAAGACTACGTCCCGGAAGTCCGCGAGACCCTCCAGAAAATCGGTAACAGCGATCTCCCCGAGGCGGATTACGCGAAAGCCGTCCTTGCCGGGAAAGACGACAAGGGGCCGAAGCTCCACACTTCGAAACGCATTTTCAACACCGCGAAAGTCTCCGATCACCACGCCATCATCCCGACCGGCACGTTTGCGAAGCTCTCCGAAGCCGAGCAGAAGGTCTATGACATGGTTGTGAAACGCACCATCGCCGTCTTCTACCCTCACGCGGAGTTCGAGCAGACCACGCGTCTCTCGACGATTGATAAGGACGTTTTCAAAACCGAAGGCCGCGTCCTCGTCGTTCCGGGCTGGCTCGCGGTTTACGGACGCCAGCCGGGCGTTGCAGCCGGGAAAGACGGACTTGTCGGCATTTCCAAAAACGAAACCGCAAAAGCCGATCCCGTCGAACTCATCAACGAGCAGACCCGTCCGCCAGCGCGTTTCACGGAATCCACGCTCCTCTCCGCGATGGAAGGAGCCGGAAAACTTCTCGTGAACGACGAGGAACTCCGTGAAGCAATGTCCGAGCGCGGTCTCGGAACTCCCGCCACCCGCGCGGCGACCATCGAAGGTCTTATTTCCCAGAAATACCTCATCCGTGACGGTCGCGATCTCCACGTCACCCCTTCCGGCCTGCGTCTCATCCAGCTTGTCCGCCAGATGGATATTGAAGGGCTTTACTCGCCGAAAATGACGGGCGACTGGGAATACAAACTCCGCCAGATGGAACAAGGCGGCCTCAAGCGCCCGGAGTTCATGAAGGAAATCATCGCCTACACCAACGAGATCGTATCCAAGGCGCACGGTCTCGCGGAAGAGGCGAAGAACAAAAAATTCGACGACGTGGAAGTCGAGCACCCTATCCACGGCACGCTGGTTCTTAAGCAGACCGATGCGACCTACGAATCCCGCGATCCGGAGCTGCCGATCAAGATCAAAAAATACATCGCCGGGCGACCGCTTTCCGAAGACGAACTCAAAACCCTGATGAGCAAGGGGGTTGTCGGACCCCTAGTAGGCTTCAAATCCCGTTTCAACAAGCCCTTCGATGCCTCCATCCAGCTTGATGAGAAATTCAAAACCAATTTCCTGTTCGAGGGCGATGACAATACCGCACCCGATCTGAAGGACGACATGGTGATCGGCACGGCGGAAATGTCGGACGGCAAGAGCCACAAGATCTATATGACCGACAAGGCATACTACGTGCCGGACATCGTTACGAAAAAGGATCCGCACGGAGTCCGCATCGGCAAGACCATCCTCCAGCGCGAAATCCCGGAAGACCAGGCGGTGAAACTGATCGCCGAGGGCAAGACGGATCTTCTCAAGGGATTCATCTCGAACCGGACCAAGCGCAAGTTCGACGCCCACCTGACCTTCGATACCAAGGCCGCGAAAATCGGCTTCGATTTCCCACCACGCCCCGCGAAGAAGGGGGCGAAAAAGGCTGCGAAGAAAGCAGCACCCGAGAAGTAGCTGCCCCGTCCCGGGGCAGGCCGTAAAAGCTGCGTCCCGCAGCCTCCCGGGGAGCCGGGTGGTGCAGCCGTATAGGAGACACGCCGCCTGAAGGCAGCGCTCCGTTTAGATCCGGGAGACCGTGCGGGCGAATTCCTTCCAAAGCCTGCACGTCTTCTTGTGGTGCGCATCAGGGAATTCGCCGAAGCAACTGTGGAAGGCGTTGAGGAAATCCGAGCCGTTGAGCCAGCCCGCATCCCGGGCCACGCGGCAGATTTCCGCGAGCTTTCCGTTGCCGCGCAGGAAACAGTTCCGGGCTTTTTCCAGATCGCAGAGCGTCACATACCGCTGGGGTTCAAGTCCAGTCAGGCGGGTGATGTCATTGATGATTCCGGCGGGGTTGGGACTTCCATCGGTATCCTCTTTCCCCTCCCCGTTGAAACGGATGAGGATGCGATTCGCGTTCGCGCCGAGAATTCCGGCACAGGTTTCGAGAAAATCCACGAGGAGGTCGTGGCGGTCGGCTGTCATCCGCAGGATTTCCTTGTAGCGGGGATCATCGCCCTCGGCCATGGCGGCTTCGCCGTCCCCGTCCACGAGGACGTGGCCGCTGACGAGCCAGCCCACCGTTTCGGCACCGCCGTTCCGCACCGGCACCATGGTCACGCGCAGACCGGCGGCGCAAGGCAGCTTCCAGGTCCAGGGGGCGAGTTGTTCCGGTCTGGGAAGCTTGTTGAGAGAGCAATGGACGCAGTTCCCGGCCGGGTTGACGCCGATGCAGAACGCGGCCTCACATGCCGGATGGCGTGACCCGTCTTCCGTGGCTCCGGCTTTAAAATATAGAGGTGCTCCGAAGCCGCTTTCGAAGATGCGGGCGAAAGTCCTATACATCATGGACTCCCTCATCGCATCACTGGTTTTTCGGCTGGCTTCGGAACAACTCATTTGTTTTGGGGTTTTCGCATCTCTGGGGGATAACTTTTTATAAAAAGTTCGGAGGTTCCGTTCCATAAGGAATAGGATGGAATGCGCCTAGGGGATTTCCCTAGGCGGGCAAGGGGTCGTGGATGGTATCCGCGAGTGGGAGGGAAGGGAGGCGGATGCCATCCGCCTCTCTCCTGGGGATTACCTGTCGCGGTTGGGTTCCTTGGCCAGCTCGATCCACAGGATGGCCTCGCGCAGGAGGCTGGGGGCGTCCGGGAGGTTGAGCTTGGTTTTGATGTTGGCGCGGTGGGCGTCAACGGTCTTCGGGCTGATGTTGAGTTGATCCGAGATCTGGCCGCTGCTGAAGCAACGGCCTATCATCCCGAAGACTTCCAGCTCCCTGTCGCTGAGGGTCTGCAGACGGTTCCCGGAGGATTTCCCCACGGAAAGGTTTTTCAGAAGATGATCCGAAACCCTGGGGCTGAAATAGATGCCGTTGGCTAAAATCCGTTTGATCGCATCCACCATCAGGGTGCTGTCGGCTCCTTTCATGACATATCCCTTGGAGCCGGCTTTGAGCGTACGCTCGGCATATACCATTTCATCATGCATGGAAAAAACCAGAACTTTAATTCCGGGCGCGAGAGCCTGGAGGTCTTTCAGGAGATCAAGCCCGTTTTTATCGGGAAGCGAGATATCCATGACAACGAGATCCGGGAGGATCTTCGGGATCTGCTCCAGTGCCTCTGCGGCGGTGGTGGCTTCCCCGCAGATGGTATATTCGGGGAGCTGCCCGATGAGCCGTCCGAGGCCGTCGCGCAGCATGGGGTGGTCATCGACGAGATAGATTTTGCTTTGTGTGGCCATGGTGTCGGTGGAGTCGTTCATGCGATCAGTCGTTTTCCAAACTGCGGGGGGCGGTGATGACGGCCTCCACCCCATCACCGGGGCGGCTGTGGATTTCAAAAGAGGCTCCCAGCATTTCGAGGCGTTCGCGGAGGCTGACGAGGCCGAAGCCGGATGCCTGGGCGGCTTCCCCGGACTCCGTATCGAAGCCC
Organism: uncultured Verrucomicrobiae bacterium; assembly: GCA_963793435.1. Classification (GTDB taxonomy): domain Bacteria; phylum Verrucomicrobiota; class Verrucomicrobiia; order Verrucomicrobiales; family Akkermansiaceae; genus Luteolibacter. The sequence goes on from CAWCAA010000002.1 coordinate 1,166,310, forward strand.
AGGCCGTGGTCGCGGACGGTGACGCGGAGTTCGTTTTCCCCGTGGGCGGTGAGGTGGACTTTCGCTTCACAGACTTCCGAGTGCTTGACCACGTTGAACAGAAGTTCTTTCACCGCGTGGAAAATGAGGCTGCGCATTTCCTCCCGGACGGTGTCCAGCGGGAGGTCGATGCGGGTTTCCACGGTGAGGTTGTGCTTTTCCGGCATCCAGGTGAGGCACAGCCATTCCAGGGCGCGCCCGAGGGTCTCCGAGAGGACGGGCGGGGAAAGCTCGACGGCGAGGGAGCGGGAGTTCGCGATCAGCTCGTCCAGGAGGCGGGCGAGGTTCTTCCTTTCGCGGATGCGCCCTTCCTCGTCCATGGTTTCGAGTGACTGGATTCCCATTTTCGCGGAAACGAGGAGCTGCTGGAGTTCGTCGTGGAGACTGATGGCGAGGCGTTTCCTCTCGCGCTCCTCGACGGAGGTGACCTCGTAGGCCATGCGGGCGGTTTCCTCGACTTTTTTCCGCAGCTCCGCGGTCACTTTCCCGCACCCGTTCCTCCAGATCGTCGTGCGCCTGCCGGAGATCCCTGACCGCCCTTTTTCGGGTGGTGATGTCCTGGGCGATGGCCGTTGCGCCGACGATGTTCCCGCCCTCGTCGCGCATGACGGAGGCGGAAAGCGATATGTCGATGGTTCCGCCGTCCTTGCGCAAGCCGGTGGTTTCGAAGGCGCCGATGGCTTCGCCCTGCCGGAGTTTGCGGAAAAGATCCCGGCAATCGTCCTGGAAGGATGGCGGGGAAAGAATCGGCTGGGGCTTCCCGGTGATTTCCCCCTCCGTGTAGCCGAAGACGCGCTCGGCGCCCTGGTTCCAACTGACGATTTTCCCGTCCATGGTGAAGCTGATGATGGCATCCGTGGAGGACTCGACGATGGCGGAGAGCCAGCGGAGATGGGCCTCGTGTTTCTTGCTCTCGTTGATGTCGATGCAGGTGATGACGACCCCGGCGATGCTGTCCTCCGTGGTGCGGTATGGCGACATGCGGACGAGGAACCATTTCCCCTCGGTGCTCCGTATTTCCCTTTCCAACTGGGCGAGATCCCGGAGCACGCGGGTGGCGTCCGCGGTGATTTCGGGATACACCAGATTGTGGGTGAGGTCGGAGAGCGGCCTGCCCTCGTCCGCAGGGATGAAGTTGAAAAGCCCGGTGGAGGAGGGGGTGAAGCGTTTGATGCGGAGATCCCGGTCCAGGAAAATGGTGGCGATGCGGGTGGCGGACATGAGGTTGTGGAGGTCGCTGTTGGCGCGACCCAGCTCCTCCACTTTTCCCTTCATCTCCAGATTGATGGTGATGACCTCCTCGTTGATGGACTGGAGTTCCTCGCGGCCGGTTTCCATTTCCTCGGTGGCGGAGCGGAGTTCCTCGTTCATGGCGTGGAGCTCCTCGTTGGAGGCTTTGAGTTCCTCCACGGAGGCTTCGTATTGCTCCACTGTATCCCGCCAGGTGGACCGCACCTGTCCAGCTCCTGCTCGAGGTGGATGACGAGGGATTGCTCACCGGCGGACAGGACGCGGGTGGCGCTGCCGGTGGAATCGGGTGCGTCCTGCGGCTCGAAAACGATGAGGAAAAACGCCCTGGAATCCGCCTCCATGGCCTCCACGGTCACGGTGATGGTTTCCGCCCCGGAGGCTGTGTGGACGGAGAGGTTGCGGCTGCTCACGGGCGCGGTGGCGGTCGGTGCTTGGAAAAGCAGGGAGCGCATGGCGGTGCGGAGCTCGGGGTTGATGAGCTTGAGCAGGCTGGTGCTCGGCTCGCCCCCGTCCACCCGCAGGTATCTCCCGGCGGCCTTGGAGAGATGGACGATTTCCTGGTTGCGGTTGAGGACGATGGAGGGAGGGGAAATGCGCTCGATCAGGCTCAGGTGGAGGGCGGCGGTGCCGATGGAAGGCGGCGGGGGCGGCGTGCCGGAATCGTTCTCCGGGGGGAGCCTGGAGGGCATGGAGGAGATGGCAACGGTGTTTCCCCCGAAGCCGAAGGACTGGCTGGGGCTGCCGCTGGGCACGGGCAGACCCACCCGCTTGGCTTCGAGACGGGAGTAGATCCGGTGCTTTTTATCGATGATCTCGAACAGGCCGGGCGATTCATCGACGGATTCGGAGGAGCCGAGGAAAAGTTTCCCCGAAGGGCGCAGGGCGAAGTGGAAGATTTCAAAGACCTTGTTCTGCGCGTCGCGGTTCAGGTAGATGAGGAGGTTGCGGCAGGAGACGAGATCCAGGCGGGAGAAGGGGGAGTCTTTGAGGAGATCGTGCATGGCGAAGAGCACGCTCTCGCGGATGAGCCGTTTGACCCGGTAGCCGCCGCCTTCGCTGTTGAAAAAACGACGCAGGCGTTCCTTGCCGAGATCCTCGTGGATGGGATGCGGGTATCTGCCGGCCCTCGCGGTATCGATGGCGGCCTGGTCGAGATCGGTCGCGAAGACCTGGATGGAGGGCGGGTGGGTGAGTTTTTCCGCCTGCTCATGGAGAAGGATGGCGATGGAATACGCCTCCTCCCCGGTGGCACAGGCGGGCACCCAGACGCGGATCTGGTCGGAGGCGGTCTTGCCTTTGAAGAGCTGGGGGATGAAGGTTTCGAGCGCGGCGAAAGCGTCCTTGTCGCGGAAAAAATTCGTGACGCTGATGAGGAGATCCTGGAGGAGGGCGCCGGTTTCCCCGGGATGGATGCGGAGGTAGGAAAGGTATTCCGGGAGGGTTTCGGTGCCGTTCACCTGCATGCGGCGGGCGACGCGGCGGAGGATGGTGGCGCGCTTGTAATCGGCGAAATCGTGGCCGGTGCGTGCTTTCAAATAGGAAAGGATTCCCCGCAGGGAGGTTTCCGCCGCCTCGTCGGTTCTTTCCGGTGGGGGCGCTTCGGTGGGCGCGACGTCTTCCGGGGGGAGGACTAGTTTCCGCCCGTTGGCCCAGTATTCGAGCAGGCGCTCGGGCATTTCCGCCACGGGCATGATCCAGTCCACCATGCCGGTGGAGATCGCGGCGCGGGGGATGCCGTCCACCTCCGCTTCGGAAGGATCCTGGGCGATGGTGAGTCCGCCGCGTTCCTTGACGCGCTTCAGCCCGATGGCTCCGTCCCCGTCGCCGCCGGAGAGGACGATGGCGCAGGAGTTCACCCCGTGCGCCTCCGCGAGGGTGCGGAAAAACATGTCGATGGTGACGTGCCGCCCCTTGGGTTTTTCCAGCTCCAGGGATTGGAGGGTGTTGTCGGTAATGGAAAGGCGCTTGCCCGGGGAGATCACATAAACATGGTTTTTGGCTATCACCACGTTTTCGGTCACGCGGCGGACGGGGATGGTGGTTTCCTTTTGCAGGATGTCGGGGAGGGAGCTTTCGTGCTCGGGCGAGAGGTGGATGACAATCACATACGCAGCCCCGCTGTCCGGTGGGACGTTTGAGAGAAACTTCCGCAACGGCTCGAGGCTTCCCGCCGATCCTCCGAGGCCGACAACGGGAACCGAAGGATTCTCCGGGTGAGCCAGTCCGTCCCCGCCTATGTTTTGCTGCGGCACAGTTTGATCCGTGAGGTCGTCGTTCTCGTTCTCCATCGCAGCGGATTGTAAGGGTGGTTTCGGGATCAATCACGTAAAATTCCGAGGAGTTCAAGGAGGGGCTGCATTCTGGTGCCCGGCAACCCGAGGACGTTGGCGGAGTCTTCCGTTCGCAGTGCCTATCCGGCGGCAGAATGCCGCCGCTCCTTGGGAAAAAGCTTCCCGGTTTTGCAAATCCTGATGGAGTAGCGGGATGAGACTTTCCCTCCTTCTTGCGCTTTTGTCTGGATTTCCGATGCTTCTACCGGCTGCGCCACGCAACGTGCTGCTGATCTGCATCGACGATCTCCGTCCGGAACTCGGCTGCTACGGGGTGGATTACATCAGCTCGCCGAACATCGATGCGCTCGCGGGACGTGGCCGCACCTTCAGCCGGCATTACGTGCAGGCTCCCACCTGCGGGGCATCCCGGTATGCCCTTTTGACAGGCAGATACGGCCCGGCGGACAATGGTGCGCTGTTCGGACGGGCGAAGGGACTTGATAAGGCCGGTGTGACGAAAATTCCGACGTTGCCCTCGTGGCTGCGCTCGAACGGGTTTGAAACGGTTTCCGTGGGGAAAGTTTCCCACCATCCCGGCGGACGTGGAGGTGCCGACTGGAACGAGGAAAGCAAACCCGAGATGCCTTTCTCCTGGGACAGGCACCTCATGCCCAGCGGCCCGTGGCAGCATCCGCGCGGCGCGATGCACGGCCTTGCGAACGGCGAAATCCGCTCGAACGCGAAAAAGATGGATGTGTTCCAATCCTTCGACGGCCCGGACACCTCCTACCCGGATGGCCTGATCACCGATACCGCGCTAGGCGAGATGGATCGGTTGGCAAAAGGGGACAAGCCGTTCTTTCTGGCCGTGGGAATCATCCGGCCGCATCTGCCATTCGGCGCTCCGGCGAAATACATGGAGCGGTATGCGGATGCGAAACTTCCACCAATTCCGCACCCGGAAAAGCCGGATGGGAAAACCACATGGCATGGCTCAGGTGAGTTCATGAAATACAACCGCTTCGGCAAGGATCCCCGCAAGGACGCGGAGTTCGCCACGGAAGTGAGGAAAAATTACGCCGCCTGCGTCAGTTACGCGGATGCCCAGGTCGGGAAGATCATCGAACGCCTCGAATCCCTCGGGCTCTCCGAAGACACCGCCGTCATCCTCTGGGGCGACCACGGCTGGCACCTCGGCGAGCATTCCGTCTGGGGGAAACACACGCTCTTCGAGGAATCCCTTCGCTCGCCCCTGATCGTGAGCGCGCCGGGTATGGAAGGGAAGGGAACTACTGCGGACGCAGTAGTCGAAACCATAGACGTTTTCCCGACGGTATGTGATCTGGTGGGAGTGGGGAAACCGGAATCCCTCCAGGGCAGCACGCTCCCCAAAGGATCGGAAGCTACCCCAACGGACGTTGGTGAAGCGGTTTCCTATACGTCCAAAGCATCGACGATACGGACAGCCACCCACCGGCTGATAGCCCACAAGGACGGTTTCGTGGAACTCTACGACCACACCAGCCCGGCAGGGGAGACGGGGAACATCGCAGCTTCCGCACCGGAGCTGGTTTCCGAGTTGAAGGCGAAACTCGCGGAGCGGCTCGGGAAGTGACCTCCCGCCCGCATTTTTCCTTTCTTGCCGCCGGGGATGTGTTTTCATCCCGACATGAGATTCTTCACTGTTCTGCTGGCCTTCGCCGCGCTTCTGGCAATTACCCCCCCTGCTTTTGCGGGGAGCAAGAAAAAGCCGGCGCGTGTTTCCTTCCACATGGAGACGGAGGGGACGGACAATCCGAAAATGATTTTTCCCCATGAGGTCTTCGGGAAACAACGGTTTTTCCGCAGAATTCCGGATATTTCATCAAACGACCTGGTGGCGTTCAGCCCGTTTCCGGCGGAAGACCAGGCATCCTACGGAGCGGTGTTCCAGCTCAAAAATGCCGCGCAGCGAAGGCTGGCTGCCGTGACGGCGGATAACATCGGCAGGTGGTTCGTCTGCCAGGCTTTCGGACGTATCGTCGATGGCGTCCTGGTGGATGAGCCGATCAACGACGGTGCCGTCGTGATCTGGCGCGGGCTGACCCTGGAGGAAGTCAAGGAACTCGACGAGTCCATGCCAAGAATCGGTGAAGAAAAGAAACGCTAGTTACCCATGTTACGGATTTTTGCCTGTCTTGCCGTTTTTGCAACCGGAGCGTTCGCCGCACCGCTCGAACTGATCCTCCCCACGGAGAACCACCATCTCCTCACTGGGGAGCCGGAGAAATTCTATATGTATGTGGACCGCACCTTTGAGGGTGAGACTTCCCAGCCCTGGGAAGGTGGTTCGTTCGGCTACGTGCGCTCGCCCATACGGGTGAGTGGCCAGGTGGTGATGAGCCGATTCCACGAGGGGGTGGATATCGCCCCGGTGAAGCGGGACAAGGCGGGCAACCCGCTGGATCTTGTGATGAGTATTTCCGATGGAAAGGTCGTGCATACGAGTTCCATCTCAGGGCGCAGCAACTATGGGAAATACGTGGTGGTGGAGCATGACTGGGACGATTCGAAAGTCGTTTCCCTCTACGCCCACCTCGCGGAAATCACCGTGAATCCCGGCGATCCCGTAAAAGCCGGTTCCGTTCTGGGCAGAATGGGCTACACCGGTGCCGGCCTGAACCGCACCCGCGCCCACGTCCATCTCGAAGTGGGTCTGGTGATGAGCATTCACTACGAGGGCTGGCACAAATCGAACTTCGGCAGTGCGAACTACCACGGAAATTACAACGGGATGAACATCGCCGGAGTGGACGTCGCCGCGCTTTTTCTGGAGCAACAGAAGAACCCGCAGCTCACCTTCAGTCAGTTTGTGCTGACCAGGCCGATGCAGTTCAAGGTCACGGTTCCGGCCTCTGATACCGAGCCGGAGTTTCTTAAAAGGTATCCGTGGATGAAACGCGGGACGGTGCCCAGTGCCGTTTCATGGGAAGTGGGCTTCGCGGCAACTGGCCACGTGATCTCGTTCACCCCGAGCATACGCCCGGTCTCCGAGCCAACCGTCACCCACCTGCGTCCGTCTGAAATTTCCCAACGCTGGCTCACCCGCGGCCTGCTTACCGGGATAGGGAAAGACACCACCCTCAGCCACGGTGGAAAAAGCATGGTCGCCCTGGTCATGGATGATTTCCCGATGATAGGCGGTGAGTGACCTCAGAGCCTGATGGGCATCCCGTTTTCACGAAACGCGATGCCGAAAAAAGTCGAAGACCGGTGACTGCCGGCAGCCTGCTGCCGCTTTCCGTCACGCACCCTGGTGCTACGGGGCAAACTCGGGAAATCGCAACTTCTTGAATTACCAATGCCGTCGGCTCGCAGCAGGCTGCCGACAGTCACCGGTGCCTGGCGGCACTGGATTTCGTAAATCCAATGGATTCTTGGACAATACCTTGGCGCGATACGCAATCCGCGCTTCCAAATCCAGCGACACAGTGCATCTTCCCATCGGTGAAAGGATGCGTTTTCGTGATTTTCGGACTGCTATGTTCTTCGCTTTTCGCGAACGAACCCGGATCGGCGGCTTTGGATTTCCTGGAAAAAGTCAGGGACGGGGAGGTGGATCTGGAGCCGGGGGGGGATACCGCGTTGCAGGAACACACTGCGGAGGCGAAGCGTCGCCAGATACGGAAGGCGCTGGAGAGGCTGGGCGGGGATTTGCGTGGAGGAAGCCTGGAGCTGGGGCAGGTGAAGGAGGAGGGGGACTTCGCTGCGGTGATAGTCAAAAAGACCGGGGGATTCGATTCAGGGCATTTGCAGATTTTTCCCGTGGCACTGGTCAGGCGGGGGGCGGACTGGTTCCCGGCTCCGGTTCTGGCCTCTTTCGAAAATGCGGTGGCCGGTTACACGGTTCCGTTGCGGAAACGCCTTGGCGAGCTGGAGGGGTGGATGTCCCGGGAGCGGGTGCTGGGGCTGGAAAAACTCATTTCCGAATCCGCAGAGCGCACCCGTGGGTTGATCAGGGGAAACATCGTCGGGGAAAATCTGGAAGGGGATGATCTTGGGAAAATCGCGGATCTTTTCATGGAGGCTTGTGCTGCCGGGAATCAGGCGGCGGTGCTTGGTTTCCTCGGTGGGCTGGGCGATCCGTTGCCCGCCGATTGGGCGGAGCGCCTGGGCGCATCCCAAGCGGCAGTGGATAGCGGGAAAGATTTCGGGAGCGTGTGGAGGCTGATCGTTTCTCCCGATGTGGTGCGTGTCCGCGTGAACGAGGAACGTTCGGGTAAGTCGGGGCTGGTTTCCATTGCCTGTCTTGATCCCGCACGTGCGGAAAAAAGCGGAACGCTGGGTAAGATCGAACTCCTGCATCTGGAGTTTTCCAAAGACGGCGGGGGGCGGTGGAAAATCGACCTGCCGTATGCCCTGCTTCACGACGATGCCGAGGAGCTGGACTCCGATGACGATCTGGATGTGGATTTGCTCGACCGTTTTCCCAAAGAGCTGCGGAAAGCGGAGCCATTGGAAGGATTTCCCACGGCAGCCGAAGCCCGCGATGCCGTGCTGGCGGGCTTGAAATCCGGCGGGCTGCGCAAGTTGCTGCGCATGGTGGATTTCAGCGGCAGCGGGAAGGATGCGAGAATCGCCTGTGGTGCGGCGGCGGAGATCTGGTGGTCTATGAATAAGCCGGGTTCGTTCCACGCACCGGTCGGGCTGGGTTTCCGCGAAGAGGGGATCCTGGCGGCAGCGGCCTACCAGTGGTTTTCTCCGGCCGATCCCGACCGTTACGAGCTGAAAACCCTGTATTTTAAAAAAACCGGAGGGAAATGGATCTGGGCACCCGGGGTTGTCTCGGAGAAAGAAAGGAAAAGTCAGAAGACCCTGTCCAAATGGATCAAGGATTCCGAGCCGGACTGGCGTCTGTCCTGGCGCAATTCGCTCCTGGCACCGGGTGAAAGGGTGGGGGAAATTGATTTCAGCGCTCCGGTGGAAGATGCTGCGGTCGAGGGATTGGTCGGGAAATGGTTGGACGCCATTGCCGCACGCGATCTTGGCGCCGCGCTCGGATGCGCGGCCTGGCTGGGGGAAGAGGGCGATGTCCCCATGAAGGCACTCAGGAACCTGAGCTACGATCTCGAGAATTCCAAGCAGGGCAGGGGCAGGCTGCGAAAGATCTACCGCTCGGATTCATGGGTCGCCGCACATGTTTCCAACGGGGAAGGCGAAGAGACGAAGGAGTTTTTCCTGCCCATCCTCTCCACTCCGGGCGGGGCAAGGCTGTTGCCGGGGATCGATCTTCTGGAAGGCTCCAACCGGACACGGAAATTTCTTAACCAAGTCTCGTTCGACCGGTTGCGTAAATTCTCGGCTGACGGGAAGGTCGAAGAATTGGAGAAACTTTTTTCGGAATTTGAAAAAGAGGTCAGGAAGCGCTGATAAATAGGTTTGATTTGAGATAAATCTTCATAACTTACTGAAAAAGCTTGATATTTTTTCAAAAACTGCGATTTCTATGTCCGTTACCCCCCAAGGCTCGAATCCATGAAATCCAATTCCAGATCCCAAACCATGCCCGGTCGGAAGTCCGTCCCGCGCGGCCTGAGTGGAATGACCTTGCTGGAGTTGACAGTGGTCATCCTTGTCCTCCTCTCCCTGATTTCGATCCTGTTCGTCGGTGCGAATGCTTGGAAGAAGGGTTCCGACAGAACCCTGTGCATCATGAATATTAGGAATGTTCAGAACGGAATCCGCAGCTTTTCCAATCTTTACGGACACAATCCCGGGGAAAGCGTTCCCGGCTTGCAGATGCGGGTGATAGGCCTCGGGAAATTTGTTGAGAAAACCCCGAACTGCCCGTCTTCCGGAACATACAACTATGGATCCGGTTTTGGCGCGGACACGATCCCTCCCATCGGTGAGGTGTATCTGCAATGCTCACTCTCCTCTACGGAGAACCACGCTCCGGCGGATACTGCCGCTTGGTAAAGGCTGCGGGAGATGGCATGCGGCGGGGTTTTCTGGATCGACATCACGGGAATATGTGGCAGTTTTTTCCGAAACAATTTCTCTCTGACTGACGTTATTACATTATGATTACTCCCTGGCTACGCAACGCGACCTTCGCCATCGGCCTCGCGGCCCTCTCCCACCCGGCCTGCGCCCAGCAGGCTGACTTCAATGAAGTCGGCAAGCAGATGGCGATCATGCTGCAGAACAGCCACTTCGCCCGCCTGCCCTACAATGCGGATCTGAGCCGGAAGTTTTTCGATGACTATCTCGCGGATCTGGATTTCCAGAAACTCTACTTCACGCAGAAGGATATCGACGGCTTTACCGCCCAATACGCAGACCGCCTGCATACGCTTTTGCTTCAGGGAAACAGCATGGAGCCGGCTACCGAGATCTACAGCCTGTTCAAGGTGAGGGTCGCGGAGCGGGTCAAGCAGGCTGAGGAAATGCTAGAGGGGGAATTCGATTTCACCGGCGACGAGACCGTCATGATGTCCCGCAAGGAGGCTGTCTGGCCAAAGAACAACGAGGAAGCCCGCCAGGTCTGGGCGCGCCAGATCAAGGAGGCCGTTCTTGCGGAAACGCTGCGCCGCGAAATGCTCACCCGCATGGCGGGGGAGCAGGGCAAGCCTGATCCCGGCGCGAAAGATCTCGATCCCCGTGAAAAAGTGGCCCTCCGCTACAAGCGCCTCCTCGCAAGTGTCCAGGACGTGGATGATGAGGACGTGGCGAACTATTTCCTCAGTGCCGTCTCCCGCGCGTATGATCCGCATACGGACTACATGAGTTTCCGCGAAATGAGCCGTTTCCGCGACGGGATGAAAAACGAACTCGTAGGCATCGGCGCACTGCTCCAGGCCGAGGAGGATGGCGCGACCATCATCAAGGGCATCGTCGTCGGTGGCGCGCTGACAAGGAAGGCCAGTTGAAACTCAACGACCGCGTGGTGGCGGTGAATTCCCTCAACACGGAAGAAACCGAAGACACCACGGACATCATGTTCATGAGCATCGACAAGGTGGTCGATCTGATCCGCGGGGTGGAGGGAACTTCCGTCGCCCTGAAAGTGGAACCCGCAGGCGGCGCGCCGGGTGAGACCAAGATCATCGTGATCGAGCGCGACAAGGTGGAACTCAAGGACGAGCAAGCCAGCGGCGAGATGATAGAGATGAAAAACGAAGAGGGCAAAGTCCGCCGCATCGGCGTGATCACACTCCCTTCCTTCTATGCAGATTTCGAGCAGGGCCTTACCCGCTGCTCCGTGGATGTGGAGCGCATCCTCGTCCGCCTCATGGAGGAAAAAATGGACGGCCTCATCTTCGATCTCCGCAACAACGGCGGCGGCTCCCTCGAAGAAGTCCGCCGCATGACAGGCTTTTTCATCCCGGAGGAAGGCCCCGTGGTTCAGGTGAAAAACACCCTTGGACAGGTGCAGGTGAAAAATTCCGATGACATGGAGCCCATCTACACCGGCCCCATGGTCGTGATGACGGACAAGAGCAGTGCCTCCGCCAGCGAGATTCTCGCCGGTGCCCTCCAGGATTACAACCGCGCGGTGATCGTCGGCGATACATCCACTTTCGGTAAAGGAACCGTCCAGCAGCCAATGGATATCGGCCGCATGCTTCCGCTCTTCGCAGCGCGGAAAAAAGCCGGTTACCTGAAAGTCACCATACAGAAATTCTACCGCCCTTCCGGCTCTTCCACACAAATGGACGGAGTCGTTCCGGGCATCGTTCTCCCCAGCATCACGGACGCACTTGATGTCGGCGAAGCATTTCTCGACAACGCCCTCCCGCACGACCGCATCCGTCCCGCCCCCGATTTCAAAGCACTCGATGCACAGGCACTGTTCGTTCCGGAGCTCCGTGAACTAAGCCGCGAGCGCGTCCAGGCTTCCCAGGATTTCAAATACGTCATCCAGGATATCCTGAAAGCCAAAGACCGCCTGAAGAAAAACAGCGTCTCACTGAACAAGGCCGCCAGGGAAGAGGAACTTGCCGAATCCGAAGCGATCAAAAAAGAGCGCAACGCCGAACGCCGCGAACGCTTCATGGAAGTCGCCAAAGCGGATTCTTCCAAATTCACATTCTACAAACTCACCCTCGACGATCTTGAAAAAGGAGCCGATCTCCAGTCCTACGATCCATCCAAGGAAGACGGCGACTACATGCGCCGCGCCGTGGATGAAACCGCCAATCTCGACGATACCCCGAAATGGCCTTCCGGCCTGAATGCCGAGAAGCGCGAAGCGATGCACGTCCTGCGTGATCTAATCGACCTCACCGAGACCGCCAAAATGGCCGGAATCCTCAGGAACGACGGTGGCGTGCGCTGATGTCAATGGTAGCAGACCAGCTCCGGGAAATCCGCAACCGTGTCTCCGCCGCCTGCCGCAAGGCCGGGCGCGCTGAGGATGCGGTGGAACTCATTGCCGTCTCCAAAACTTTTGCGACCTCGGATATTTCGGAAGCCATTGCGGAAGGCCAGTTGGCTTTCGGCGAAAGCAAACTACAGGAAGCGGAACCGAAAATCGCCGGACTGCCCGCCGGTCTTGAGTGGCATTTCATAGGTGGGATCCAGCGCAACAAGGTGCGGAAAATCCTCCCGCTCTTCCCCGTCATCCACGCAGTCGATTCGCTGAAGCTTGCCAAATATATGGACGGGGTTGCCGCTGATCTTGGCATCGTTCCGGAAATTTTCCTCCAGGTGAACCAGGCCGGTGAAGCAAGCAAAGGCGGCTTCAGCGAGGACGTCCTTCGGGAAAGTCTCTCTGAAATCCAAGGACTGGCACATTTGGAAGTGCTGGGCCTGATGGTCATCCCTCCCGATGATGGCGAACCCCGAAAATGGTTCCGCTCCCTACGCGAACTCCGCGACGCATTGGAATCCGATTTCTCCATCCGGCTTCCCTTCCTCAGCATGGGAATGAGCAGTGACTTTGAGACCGCCATCGAAGAAGGTGCCACCCACGTCCGCGTCGGCTCATCCATTTTCGGAAAACGGACGGTCGGCACCTCCACAGAAAAATCACAATGAACCAGATCAAATCCGTATGCGCGATAGGTGAAGAACTCGCGCTGAGTTTCAGCGACGGGGCTGAAATGTATTTTCCCCTGCCAATGCTCAGACGTGCATGCCCCTGCGCCCAATGCCAGGGAGAACCGGATGCCATGGGGCGTGTTCATAGGCCTGTCGTGGAGCACGGCCCGGGCGCGTTTGATCTGAAGCGTTTCGAGATGGTCGGCGGCTACGGCATACAGATTTTCTGGGCGGACGGCCACGGGACGGGTATCTACAGCATCGCCTACCTGCAGAAGCTCGATACCCTGCAAAAAGCCTGACCCCCTAAGAAAAAGCCCCGGGAACCGAAGTTGGATCGCCGGGGCTGGTAGGTTGGTTCGGAACCGGATTACTCGGTTTCTTCTTCCATCTCGGTTTCCACCTCTTCCGCAGCGTTTTCCGTAGCGTCGGCGGCGTCTTCCGTCGCCTCTTCAGTTGCGTCGGCGGCATCCTCGGCTTCGTCTCCTGCTTCGTCGGCAGCATTGGTTACGGCGTTTTTGGCTTTTTCGACCGCGTTGCCGGTTGCGTCGGCTGCGTCCTTGGCTGCATCGACGGTCGCGTCTTTCGCATCTCTAAGTGCGTCGCCGGTTGCGGCGGCCGCGTCTTTGGTAGCTTCACTGGCATCAGCGGCTGCTTCCTTCGTGGCCTCCGCTGCGGAATCCGCCATTTCCTTCATGCCTTCGGCGACTTTGTCGGCTCCGGAGGACATGCTCTCTTCGGTGGTTTCCTTGGTTTCGCATGATGCGAGGGCAAGGGCCACTGGTACTGCGATTGCTGCGGTAAGAATTCGTGCTTTCATAATATGTTGATTTGTAGGTGGGGAGCGGGAAATGGGGTTTCCTCCCGGGGATGATTAGCCGGCAATTTTGCGGAGTCAAAGAAATCCGGCATTTTGCAATGTCCGGCGTAAAAGGGTAGGGGGAAATGGCTCTCAATCCGGCCTTGCGGTAAGCCCTTCGCGGCATTTGAATCTGCCCGCACGAATGTATCTGCTTAAAAAAGTTTTTGAACTGCGGGAGAAAGCCCACTCCGACCACGAGAAACCGTTCCTGGAACACCTCGAAGACCTCCGCGTGATGATCACCCGCGTGGTGATCACTCTGGTGGTCTCGATGATCGTCTGTTTTACCTTCCAGTCGCAACTGATGGAAATTCTCCGTGCGCCTGCGGAGAAGGTGATCATGGTGAAGGAACAGGAAACCATGCCGGATGAGAATGCCCATCCTGGGATCAAGGTTCCTACCGTGGAGACTTGGGATGAGGCTAAAAACGTCGAGCGCGTAGCTGCAGGCCTCGACGAGAAACAGCGAACCCTTTTTTACAAGGATCTCGGAAAGCCGGACATGAAGTTCCACGCGCGCAGCGTAGCCCTCCTCCGCGCGGTGAAAGCCCTTCCCGAGGACAAACGGGAAGATTTTGTCAAGTCACTCGGTGAGGACAAGCAGATGGTTTCCCAGCTTCTCGCGCTCCTGGATTCCGATCCGGATGTGGATGCCAGCGCCGGATCAAACATCCGCATGATGTCCGCGCTGAAGCCGACGGAGACCTTCATGCTATCCATGAAACTGGCGTTTTTCGCCGGTATGGTGCTGGCGTTTCCCCTGCTGCTGATGTTCGTCCTCCAGTTTGTCCTGCCCGGCCTGCATGAGGCGGAGCGCAAAATCCTTTGGCCGGCGATGATTATCGGCTTCGGGCTTTTCCTCTCCGGAGTGCTTTTCGCATATTTCTTCGTCCTGCCGCGCGCCCTCCTGTTCTTCTACGAGTGGAGTGGCGATCTCGGAGTTTCCAACGACTGGCGCATCGGTGAATACATCACCTTCGCCACCCAGTTCACCCTGCTCTTCGGCCTTTCCTTCGAGCTGCCCGTGGTAGTCATGGTTCTGGTGAAACTCGGCCTCCTCACCTACGATACCATGGCGCGGACACGCACCTACGCCATCGTAGCCATCTACATCGCTGCGGCCGTCATCACGCCCACCCCGGACATCATGACGCTCAACCTCATGGCCCTCCCCATGCTTCTGCTTTATGAAATCTGCATCTGGCTCGCATGGCTCGATAGGAAAAAAGCCCGTGAGCAGGAAGCGGCGGAAGAAGAGGAGCTGAGACAGCGCCGCCTCGACTGGATGCTCAACAATGACGAGCGCGAGGAAGCCGCCGGAACCGGCGACACACATTCCGAAGGCCACGGGGATGAGGATGCTGACGGAAAAGGCGATGACGGCTGGCACGATGACTACGACCACTACGCCGATCACCACGGTGACACCGACCTCGATCACGATGGCCACGACGGCCTCGAAGGCCACGAGGAATGGACGAAGCCGGACGGTGCCGTAACCGGCGATCCAGAAGATTCCGAACCTGAGAAAGACGATAAAAAAGATGACGGAAAACCCGGCGAGTAATCCCACGGACACGAACGCGGCTGAAAAAAAGGAAGTGGGGCAGAAGTCCCCCTTCGCAGGCTGCGCCATCCTGATCGCCGCGCTCGCGGTGATGGCGTTCCTCGTTGGTTTCTCTGTTTTCTCCCTGTTCAGGCAGTTTGGCGAGATCGCGAAATTCACCGGGGAGGAACCGCAGGGAATCACCATCGTGTCCTTGGAGGACAGGGAAGCGGATCTGAACAAACTCGCCGAGAAACTTGAAGAATTCCGCCTCGCCGTGCGCGATGGAAAATCCGCCGTTTTGGAGTTGGATGCCGAGGAAATGAATCTCGCCATCGCCGCTTACGAGTCGTTCAAAGATCTCCGTGGCACCCTCCGGGTTTTGGAAATTTCCCCGGAGAGCATCCGCTTCGCAATTTCCTTCCAGCTCAACGGGAAACCAAGGATGTCGAAAGACGGTGAAGAGGGCCTCATGTCCTCCGATCCCCGGTATCTCAATGGAACCATGGTCGCGACACCCGGCCTTTTGCAGAAGGAAGTCGTCCTTCAGCTCAGTGATATCGAGGTGCCGGATGCCACGGTGCCCAAGGAATTTGTCCAGCAGATGTCGCCCTACCGCATCGCCGAGCGCTACCTCGGCAGCGAGGGCATCGGAAAAACCATGGCGGGCCTCACCGCGGTCAGCCTGGGTGAAGGAGTCGTCCGTTTTGAAAAAGAGGCCGGAGTCGTGCCTCACGATACCATCACTAACGAGCAGGTGGATGATGGCAGCATGAAGGTGTTCAAATTCTTCGGGATCGCCGCCTGCATTTTCCTCGTCTTCGTGGGAATCGTCCTCTTCGTGGGCCTTCGCTTGAAAAAATCCCGCCAAGCTTGAATCAATGGGCCTCGAAGACGAATTTTCCGATGTCATCGCAAAAGCGATGAAAGGCCTGGGGATCGAAGCGGAGGATCTCGCGAAAGATGCCGGCGTGTCCTCTTGTGAAATTTCCGGACTGCTCCACGGCGATATGGAGGAGGGCATCGTACGGAAAATTTCCGAAACACTCGGACTCGATGCGGAATCCGTTATCGCGCTACCCGGCTACACGCCAGCACCCTTGTCCCTCCCCGGCATCCATCGTATCGAACTGCCCTTCCGCCAATGGAGCGTAAATGCATGGCTGGTTGAAAAGGATGGCACCCGCATCCTTTTCGATACCGGTTTCGGCGATTCCGATGTGCTGGAAAAAGTCTCCACCGACGATCTCGATACCGTCCTCATCACCCACGACCATCCCGATCACGTGGGTGGAAATGCCGCCCTAAAGTCAAAAGGCCTCCGTATCATTTCCGAAGTGGAGGCGATGAAACTCGGAACCCTCACATTCGGCGGTATGAAAATCCGTGTAGTCGATCTCTCCGGTCACAAGTCGCCCGCCGTCGGATACTTTATCGAAGGATTCGAAAAACCTGTGCTCGTTCCAGGCGATGCGATTTTCGCCGGCTCCATGGGTCGGTGCCTCTCACAGTCCGCCTACCAGCAAGCCTTCGATACCCTCCGCGAAGCTTTCACGGGCGTCCCCGACGATTGTGTCATCCTCCCCGGCCATGGCCCGGCAACGACCCTCGGCGAGGAAAAAAAATCAAATCCGTTCCGTTCCGGATTCGTCTAGGAACGGCGCAGGAATATCCTCAGTCCCTCTTGGATGGTATTCCGATGAAGGAAAGAAACCACGAAACCTAAGAAATTTCCGGATGCCTGCGATACTCCGGCTATTTCCTTCTTCGATTCGTCGGATTCGTAAGATTCGTGGTGCCTTCCATCTTCTTGTACACGTCGGGAGGTTTATCCCGCATTTGACAAGTCATTCCTTAGCCATGAAATCTGTGTTCGCTAACGCCGTCAATCGAACCACTCGTCCTCCGGATCGAAGGTAGGGATGCAGCAATTCACGATTTTCATGTTCCCGACCGCGCGATGGCGGACGCCGGGCGGGATGAAGATGGTGCTCATCGGGCGGACGGGAACTCTCTCGCCATCCAGCTCCATGAAGGCCTCCCCTTCCGTTTCGAGGATCAGATAGATCTCGGTGAGCTTCTTGTGGTAATGGGTTTTCGCATCCACGGAGATGTCCACGCGGTGCATGGTCGCAGTTTGGTTTTCCGGGATGGCGAATGCACGGCGGCTCATTCCGCAGGGACAGGGAACCGGCTCGATTTCATCGAAGTGTTGGACGATAGCTTTTTGCATGCCGTGAGGGTAGGGGACTACCAGCGAATTTCCAGCGTGAATCGCAGGCGGGCGCAATCACGCGCCCGCGCTTTCCGCCGACTCCGGAAGCTGGCGGCCTATCTCGTCCACCTTGTATCCGAAACCGGCCGGCCAGACTTGAAAGATCGAGAATTCCGCCGCGCCTGCGGAAAAGCCCCGGATGCACCTCCCGTTCCGGCGCACTGGCCTCCGGGTAAAACTGCATTCCGTTGCTCTCCACTCCGGCGATGGTTCCTGCATGTGCGGCCAGCAGGACATGGGGGATCTGGGCCAGCATGGGGTTTGTCAGATCCTGCACCATCAGGGTCATGCCGTGCGCCCGTGCCGAGCAGAGGCTCAGAATGGCTCCGCTCAGGGTTTTGCAGGTTTTCAGCGCCACCCCCGTCCAACCCAGTTGCTTCCCGAGACGCACGAAACGCCAGTCGTGAGCGCTCTCGTCCAGAAACAGCGGCTTGCGCGCCGAGACGGAGCCAACCTCGATACGGTTGGCGTCCAGATCATAGGGAAACGGTTGCTCCACGTAGAGCAGCATCCCGGAGAAGCGCGGCTCCTCGACCATCAGCTTGTCGAGAATCCCACAGACGTAAGCCGGATCTGTCACCGTGCAGTTGAAATCCGCCGTCAGCCAGTCGCAGCCTTCTTCCACTGCGATTTTCCCCACCCGCACCAGCCGCTCGTAATCCCAATCGGCATCATTTCCGCGCAGCTTGATTTTCAGGCATTTCAGCCCGTCTTCCCGTATCCAATCGCGCAAAACAACGGGGTAGCCGTCCTCCGGTTCGTTTCCCGTCCTGTCCCCGTCCTCCAGTGGATCCAGCCCGCCGACCAGGTGCCAGACCAAAATATTTTCCTGCTTGGCCTGGAGGAAATGGGCTGGCCATTTCCCCTCGAAAGCCTCTTTCGGCTCAAGAAACACCCCCAAATCCTTCCCCATCCACTCCTGCCCCAGGGTCTCGAAAACCGGCTTCCCGTGCAGCATCCCGTAGGCGTCAAACACCGCCAGATCAAAGGCCGAGTGACAGACCAACGCCGCCAGGTGCGGGATGTCTTCCGAGAAAGCCCCTCCCTCCTTCTCCACCAGTCCGTGCAGTTTTTCCTCCTGAAACGCATGCCCGATCTCAAGTGGATGCCCGGTCTCTCCGAAGCCCGCCAACTCGCCCACCAACGTCCCGCAGAACCCCCGCAGCCGCTCCTCCCGCTCTTCCCAAGAGAGCGCGGAAGGCCACACCCACGCCACCGAGAGCGGAGTCTCCCCCCATCCCACCGCCGAGTTTCCCGCCGCGTCCTCCACCCTCACCCGTACCCGCGCGCACGTAACTTTCTCGACCACCTGCGCGCCGAATTTCAACGGCATCCGCAGCTCTACCGGCAGAAACCACAGCTCCACTCCCGTCACCCGCACATCCGTTTCCTTACTCATGTCCCTTTCAACCCCCATGCGCCCCCGATGGCGATCATATTTTTACACCAGCTCCTCCCGCAACGTGCCCCCATTCGTAAGAGGAAAGGGTTCAAACCAAGGATAAACGAGGATCAGAAACCGAAAGGAATTGGGCTTTTCAATAAATCAATCCGCGTTCATCCGCGTCCATTTGCAGGAAGTTTTCAGAAGGGTCAGTCCTGCTATGTCCGCTGCGCTCCCATTGTGGTTCTCTTCTCCAATTTGCCCAAGTCTCTCCCTTGTGCAGGTGCGCTCCCGGCTCCCGTTCCAGCACCTTCAGGAAAGCTCCTCCAGCAGACTCCTGGCGAATTTTTCGGAAATCCCGGGGATGGTCGCAATCTCCTCCGGAGCCGCTTTCCGAATCCCTGCCACCGACCCGAATTTCGCCAGCAAAAGCGCCTTCCGGCGCGGCGACATCCCCGGACAATCATCCAAAGCGCTCTCTTTCATTCGCTTCCGGTAAAGCAGCTCGTTATACCCGTTCGCGAAACGGTGGGCCTCATCCCGAATGCGCTGGAGGAGTTTAAGCGCACCCCTGTCGTGGGAAATCCTCAGGGATTCCGACTCCCCGGGAAAAAACACCTCCTCATGCTGTTTCGCCAGGCCGATGAGCGGAAGCTCCTGCAAACCCAGAGTGCGGAGCTGCTTGAACGCGCTGGAAAGCTGACCCTTGCCTCCATCGACAATCACCAGATCCGGCAAAATGATCTTCGCTTTCCCCTCCTTCGCCAGCCGTCTCTGCGCTTCAATCAGAGGCTCCTGTGAAAATTCTGTATCCTCACCCAGATTCTCCCGCAGAATCCGCGAATACCTTCTATAAACCACCTCCGCCATCGAAGCGAAATCGTCCTGCCCCGTTACCGTCCGTATCCGGTAGCGGCGATAGTTCTGGTTATCCGGCTTCCCATCGGTGAACCGCACCATGGAGGCCACGATGTGGTTCGAAGACACGTTGGAGATATCAAAGCACTCCATCACCCGCGGCGGCCCGTCCAGCCCCAGCGCTTCGCCCAGATCAGCCAGATCCTCCGTCGGCTTCACCGTCGTCGGCACACCCCGCCCCCGCGAAAACTGCCGGGTAGGGGAAAGCGTCTTCCGAAGATTGTCCAAAACATCCCGCAAAGTCGCCGCCTTTTCAAAATCCAAAGCCTCCGCCGCTCCTTGCATCTCCGCCATCAGTTCATCGAAAATCGCCTTCTTGCCTTTCCCCTCCAGAATCACGCAAGCCTCCTCCACTTTCTCCAAATACTCCTCACGGGAGACCCTCCCAATACAAGGCGCGGAGCAATTGCGAATGATATCCGCATTGCAGTGTTTGTAGTCCGTTTCCCCCGGATTCACAGGCCGGCACACCCGCAGCCCCAGCCTCCTGTTCAGCCAGTTCAGCGTATCATGCAGCGCGCTGGAGTGCGCGAACGGTCCGAAATACCGCGCCCCGTCCTCCTTTTTCGTCCGCACACAGGAGAAACGGGGAAACGGATCCTCCATCTTGATCCGCACATTCAGAAAGCGCTTGTCATCCCGGAAAGCCACATTGTAGCGCGGCCTGTAGTCTTTGATCAGTTTCCCCTCCAGGAGCAGCGATTCCTGCTCGTTGCGCACCGTGTGGATCTCGAAGTCATGGATGGAATCCATCAACGCCCGCGTCTTGATGTTCGCCCGGTTTTTCCGCGATGGCGTGAAATACGAGGACAGCCGCCGTTTCAGATCCAGCGCCTTTCCCACATAAATGATCGATCCCAGCCTGTCCTTCATCAGGTAAACGCCGGGCTGGTGCGGCACGTCGCGGAGTTTGGTTTTCAGCTCTTGGGAGACCATTTCTGGGAGAAGGATGGAATAAGTCCCGGCACAATGCCTCAAATTTGAAAGGTTGCAATGGTGTGGAATATGCTCTATCCCATCCCGCCCTCTACCCCGACCGATGAAAACGATCCTAAGAAACATCAGCCTGCTAACACTCGGCGGAGCCTTCGCGTTCCTATCAAGTTGCGCGAACAAGACTCCCGCGCCTACACTCCCGAAAACCGATGAGGCTTACGTAAATCCTTTCCCCGAGGGCACCTACGAGCATTTCACTGCGGAAAAGGACTACCCGAAAACCTACAACGTCTGGAAGAACATCCAGCTTCTCCCGAACACCAACGCCGAGAACTCCTGGATCAACATCGACCTCAAAACCCAGCGCGGCAAACTCATGATGGGCGAAACCGTCGTCATGGACTACCCCATTTCATCCGGCACCAAAAGCCGACCGACTCCTCCCGGCGATTACAAGATCCTCGAAAAGATCGTCGATAAACGCTCCAACCTCTACGGAAAAATCCTCGATGCCGAAGGCACTGTGGTTAATTCCGACGCCGACTCCAAAACCGACGAAGTCCCCGAAGGCGGGAAATTCCTCGGTGCACCCATGAAATACTGGATGCGCCTCACCAACGATGGCGTCGGCCACCACATCGGCCGCGTTCCGCGCTACCCCGCCTCCCACGCCTGCATCCGCGGTCCCAGCAAAGTCATGCCGGTGGTTTATTCCAAGGTAGCGGTCGGCAGCCGCGTCCTCGTAGAGTAAGAAAAAGGGAGCACGAGCATCCAAGCTCCCTCCGCCCCTCTTTCACTCCATCCCTCCTTCCAAAAGAAAAGCCCCGCCGGATCACTCCAGCGGGGCTTTTTTGCGGAAATTTTTGGAAAGGCGGTTTACTCGTCTTCCATAAACTTGTCGTGGCCTTCCTTCTTGCTGGAGCGCATCGCGTCCACCACCTCTTTCACCTTCTCCATGTCGCCATCGAGGAACGCGAGTTCCATATCGGCCAGGGTGGCGATGAGTTGCCCCATCATCTTGCGGTATTCAGCGGAAGCCTTCGCCTTGTCATCACCTTCCGGCATGTCTGCGACAAGGCTGGGGGTTTCAACGATCGCCTTGACCATCGCATCCTGCGCCTCACGTGCCAGAGCCGCGCCTTTCGCAGGATCCGTCTCACGGCGCATCGCCTTGTAAGCATCGTTCATCGCGTCCATTTGTTTCGCGAGCGGGGAGTCTTCTTCATCGGCGGCCATGGTAGGCGCGACGAACATCAGGGAAGCGGCGAAGCCGGCTAGAATCAGTTTCATTTTCATGTTCAGTTATTACGGGTGTTAACAATGGCATCTTCCAAGGAATGGTTTCCCAAGAATCCGGAAATGCCCCTTTGCGTTACGCCTACGAAAATCCATGCACTTACCACGATTTCAAGTTAAATCAACGTGTCAGCCAAAACCGAAAGAACACGGAGGCCAAAACGCTGGACCCACACTTCCCGGTGTCCCCCCCGCGATACTTAAGCGAGCCTTACCCTAACTAGCACCCTCGACACCCGCACCCCCCACAAAATCACCATCACGGTAAAGAAACTTTAAATTCTAAACCTTAAACCTCAATCAAGACTCTCAAAGCACAACAACAATGGAAGGCCGTCCTTCCAAGCGGCAGCAGTGCCCCAGAACCCAGAACCCAGAACCCAGAACCCAGAACCCAATTCGTTCCGTGTATTCCGTGCCCTCCGTGGTTAAACTCTTCCCCCCAACCCAAGCCAGAGAATCCGATCCGCGTTCATTTGACGGAAAGATTGAATTTTCCAGTCCGTCCATGTCCGCTGCGCTCCCATTGTGGTTCCTCTTTCCCCAAACCCAGTCCAGGATTCGTCAGATTCGTCAGATTCGTGGTTCCTCCCTCTTCTCCAAAACCCAAGCCTTCCATTGACCACTCGGCACAACCCCCAGTCTTCCTCTTCTTCGAGTTTAAAGTTTAAAATTTAAAGTTTCCGTCTTAGATACCCGCATGATCCTCCACGACACCCTCACCCGCACCGAGCGCGAGCTGTCCCCCTCCGATGGCAAAACCTTCCGCTTCTACTGCTGCGGCCCCACTGTTTACGGCCCCGCACACATCGGAAACTTCCGCACCTTCGTCCTCCAGGACGTCTTCCGCCGTACCCTCGAAACCGGCGGCACCCGCACCCTCCACGTCCGCAACCTCACCGACGTGGACGACAAGACCATCCGCGACTCACAGGCCGCCGGGAAATCCCTCAAGGATTTCACCTCCTTCTGGACGCAGAAATTCCACGCCGATTGCGAAGCCCTCGCCCTCCTCCCGCCACACATCGAGCCCTCCGCCATAGCCCACATCCCCCAGCAGATCGCCATGATCGCCGCCCTCATCGAAAAAGGCCACGCCTACGCCTCCGACGACGGCTCCGTATATTTCAAAATCTCCTCCTTCCCGGAATACGGAAAACTCTCCCGCCTCGATACCCGCGAACTCGACCTCGGAAAAACCCAGAACGCCCGCGCCAACGCCGACGAATACGAAAAGGACAGCATCTCCGATTTCGTCCTCTGGAAAGCCCGCCGCGAAGAAGACGGCGAAAACTTCTGGCCATCCCCATGGGGCGAAGGCCGACCCGGCTGGCACCTCGAATGCTCCGCCATGATCCAGGAATACCTCGGCGAATCCTTTGACCTCCACGGGGGAGGGGAGGATCTCGTTTTCCCCCACCACGAAAACGAAATCGCCCAATCCCAATGCGCCTGCGGAGGCAACTTCGCCGCCCATTGGTTCCACTCCACCCACCTCCTCGTAGATGGCGGGAAAATGTCCAAATCCAAAGGCAACCTCTACACCCTCAAAGACCTCGCGGAAAAAGGCTTCACCCCCATGGAAGTCCGCTACGTCCTCATCGGCGCCCATTACCGCAAGCAACTCAACTTCACCCTCGACTCCCTCTCCGCCGCCCGCGAAGCCCTATCAAAATTAGCAAAAGCAGCCAACAAACTCGCCGAAAACATTGGCGCGGAAACCACCAACCTCCCCTCCGCAGACTTCGGCCCCTTCCAACCCGCCTGGGACTCCCTCAACAACGACCTCAACACCCCCGCCGCCCTAGGCCACATCTTCACCGGCCTAAAAGATTCCACAAAACTCACAGGAAACCAAGCCGCCGCCGCCCTAGCCGCCCTCAACCGCATCCTAAAAGCCCTCGGCCTCACCCTCCCGGAAATTTCCAAAGAAACCACAGCCATCCCCGCCGAAATCCAACAACTCGCCGAAACCCGCTGGGCCGCCCGCACCAACAAAGACTGGCCAACCTCCGACCACCTCCGCGACCAACTAACCGCCAAAGGCTGGTCCATGAAAGACGGCAAAGACACCTACGAACTAACAAAAATCTGAACCACCAAAAATAGGGTAAAGAGGAAGGAACCACGAATCTCACGAATCCTACGAATCTGAAGAAACCGAGGTTGAGGAAAGATTTTTGCACCACGGAATACACTGAATACACGGAAGGAAGAGTTTCTTTAATGTGAAGAAAAAATCCAAACATCCACTATTTTTCTAAAACCCAAGATTCGCGCACATTTGCGTCCATTTGCGGTTAAATTCTTCCTCACAACCCAAGTCCAGGATTCGTAAGATTCGTAAGATTCGTGGTTCCTCCCTCTTCCACAAGCACCCGTTCCGTGTATTCCGTGCCTTCCGTGGTCAATCCTCTTCCCCGCAACCCCAGTCTCCATTGAGGTTTAGAGTTTAAAATTTAAAGTTTCATGCGCTTCTCCGTCCTAGGCTCCGGATCCTCCGGCAACTCTACCATCCTCGAATGCGGCTCCACCCGCATCCTCATCGATGCCGGCCTGTCCGCGAAACAACTCAACCTCCGCTTGGAAAGCCTCGGAATCGACCCCGCATCCCTCACCGCCATCCTTCTCACCCACGAGCACGGCGACCACGTCCGCGGCCTGAAAAATTTCCTCAAAAAACAACCCGTCCCCATCTTCACTACCCGCGACACCGCTAGGGTCGTGAAAGAGCAGGGGATAGAGGGAGCCGATTGGAATATCTTCGAGGCCGGCCAGACCTTCCCCATCGCCCACCTCACCATCGAGACCTTCTCCATCCAGCACGATGCCGTCGATCCCGTAGGCTTCGTCTTCGCAAACGGCACCGACCGCTTCGGCCTCGTCTCGGATGCCGGCCAGGTCACCTCCTCCATGAAAGCCCGCCTACGCAGCCTTTCCGCCCTCTTCGTGGAGGCGAACTACGACGACCAACTCCTCGCCGACGACACCAAACGCCCCTGGTCCATCAAGCAGCGCATCTCCTCACGCCACGGCCACCTCTCCAACGTCCAGGTCGGCGAGCTCCTCACCGAAATCGCCCACGCCGAAATGTCCCGCATCGTCTTCGGCCACCTCAGCAGCGATTGCAACTGCCCCAAAAAAGTCACCACCCTCTTCACCGAAACCCTCCGCGCCCTAGGCCACCCCCACATCTCCCTATCCTGCGCCACCCAGCAGGAACCCACCCCCTGGTTCGAAATCACCGCCCCCTTCCGCCTAACGTAGCTGCCGCGTTCCCGTAGCTGCTGCGTCTCGCAGCAGGCCGTGCAAGCGGCGTCCCGCCGCCTGTCTTCCACATCCCGCCAGGGATGTGTAGCTGGGAATCCCAGCCCCAAGCCGTTCAGGGGGACTCCGGCCCCCGCCGCCTCATACCCGCCGACAAAAGGAGGGGCGGAATCCTCCCGCCCAGCGCCTGTCCGCCGTAGCTTTAAGCGAAGGCGGAACCCGGTCTTCACCCAAAACCCCGGTCTTCTCACTTCTCACTCGGCACTAGAATTTTTTTCTCCACTTTCGCATTTTCTCCTTGTCGCCAGACAAAAAAAACTGTTTCTTCTCCCTATGCGAAAGATTTTCGCCCCGAAAAATC
This sequence comes from uncultured Verrucomicrobiae bacterium, assembly GCA_963793435.1. Taxonomy (GTDB): domain Bacteria; phylum Verrucomicrobiota; class Verrucomicrobiia; order Verrucomicrobiales; family Akkermansiaceae; genus Luteolibacter. Next base: position 1,191,742 of record CAWCAA010000002.1, read on the forward strand.
CAACCGCTGTGACAAACCTGTCACCCAAATCCCTCTAGACGACCTCACCAGCCAAACCTAAATTTCGTCCGTTATGAAAAACATTATTCCCTTCACCATCGCCGCTGCGCTAGCCGCATCCGGCTTCGCAAACGCCCAAGCATTCTCAAAGCCTTCTGGGTATTATCAGTTTGACGGAAAAGCGGGTGGAAACTTTTTTGTGCCTGCTCTGATCAAGGCCTCCGTGTTTGGAGGTGCAATCAGCGGATCAACTGCCACATCCGTGACTCTGTCGACATCTGCTTTTTCTGTCGGTTCTCTTAATTCGGCTTCTGGTTTTGCCACCCATTACATTGAATTTACATCTGGGCCCAACTCTGGAGTTGTCGTTGACATTGAGTCAAATACCGCGAATTCCATCGTTCTTGGGGCTGATATCACTGATCTTTCATTGGCGAACAATGAATCAATCGTAGTGCGACCTCATGTTAAGCTGAAGGAATTGTTTGCTGATTCGGAAAGCTCTCTTGCGGCATTCACTGATAGCGCCACCTTTTATTTTGCTGATGGTAATTTCACAACTTACTTCTACATTGGAACTTCAGGATGGTCGTCTGACTTTAGTAATCCGGATGGAAACAACCAGCCCATCAAACCAGGAACTGGATTCGTATTGTTCTTGAATACTGCTACACCGCTTACAGTGGTGGGTGAGGTGAAAACGGAGCCTACCATTGTTCAGCTTCCGGCAGGTGTTCCCACAATCGTCGGTCCGGTGAATCCTTTGGTAGGAACGTCGGTAAGTTTGGATTCCACGGGTTTTGAGAATTTGGCAGCATTTACCGACAGTATTACCGTTTATGAAGCCGGTCCACTTACCCAATTTAAGACTTACTTTCCTTTGGGTGATGGCACGCTCTCTGAGGATTTCAGCACTCCAACTGCTGATGTCTTGAGCAATACGACCGGAGTTGCCATTGTGCCGGGTGCAGCGTCGTCACTTGTCCTGCAGCCGGGTTTCTCAATTTCTCAGTAGTATCACTTCACACATACAAATTATTGTTTCCAAACACACAACATCTATGAAAATTAAAGCAATCACTTTTGTCTTAGCAATAGCTGCATCGGTTAGTAATTCAAGTGCGGTCACTGTCACCCTTGCGGGAGTTACCAATCAATCCGTTGGACTTATCACCGAGGGTCTATCCGACACCTTGGTCACGGGCGGTGCTCGATTCTATTCGACTTCAGTCGATCTTGCCCCAAGCGACATCACAGGTATCTTGGGTTCCGCTGATTTTATCGGAAGTTTTGAGGGACTCCTTGGTCCTTCTACTGCTGCTAGTCCGGGAAATGTTCGCGGCCCCGTCGCTTTCGCTAATGGTGCTCTAACTAGCGTTGGCCCGCAAGAAATGGGTGATGTAGGGAATAAAACATATATAGTTCTTGCAAATGGCGATAATTCTTTTGTTGGCGTTTATCAAGGTCAGAATGTTCCGGGAGCCGGAGCTGTAAACTTTAATCCTAGTACGATCACTGAAGATCTGCTCGGCACTTCAGCCGCGCAGTTGGTAAACACAACCAACTCTGGTTTCCAGCTTGCCGCAGTCCCAGAGCCATCCACTCTCCTTCTCAGCGCATTTGGTATTCTCGGCCTTCTTCGCCGCAAGCGCTAATTGCTGAAAAGCGAAACGATTTTAGAAAGGCGAGCTTCGGCTCGCCTTTCTTTTTTGTACTTTTTTCGTAGCACACACAGGAAGCACACAGAAGCACACAGGAAGCAGGGACACACAGGAAGCAGGGACAGACCTTATGCAGAATTCGTTGTTGCGTATATTCTAGCACACGGGTAGCACACGGGGACAGACCTTATAGCGGAAATTGTTGTTGCTTATATTTCAGGATCCGATAGAAGAGGAGATGAACATGCACTGGAGGGGACGTAGATCATGAGACGGGCACGTTGGCTTGCACCTTGGAAGGATTCGGAGACGAAACCTGCGATCTACCATTGTGTGAGTCGTGTGGTGGAGAGGCGGTTTGCGTTTGGAGCTGAGGAGAAGGAGCGGTTCCGGACTCTGATGCGGATGATGGAGAAGTTCACGGGGTGCCGGGTGCTTTCCTACTGCGTGATGTGCAATCACATCCATATTCTGCTGGAGGTGCCTCCAATGCCTACCGAGGGTATTTCTGATGCGGATTTTCTTTCGAGGCTCTCCGTTCTCTACGGCGAATCGTTCGTGGCGGATATCGCAGGCCAGCTCGATGCTGCGCGGCATTAGCACACAGGGACAGACCTTATGCAGGAATTCGTTGTTGCGTATATTCCAGGATCCGATAGAAGAGGGGATGAACATGCACTGGAGGGGACGTAGATCATGAGACGGGCACGTTGGCTTGCACCTTGGAAGGATTCGGAGACGAAACCCGCGATCTACCATTGTGTGAGTCGTGTGGTGGAGAGGCGGTTTGCGTTTGGAGCTGAGGAGAAGGAGCGGTTCCGGACTCTGATGCGGATGATGGAGAAGTTCACGGGGTGCCGGGTGCTTTCCTACTGCGTTATGTGCAACCACATCCACGTCCTCTTGGAAGTGCCTCCCATGCCGGCCGAGGGGATTTCTGATGCGGAGTTTCTTTCGAGGCTCTCCGTTCTATACGGCGAGTCGTTCGTTGCGGATATCGCAGGCCAGCTCGATGCTGCGCGGCATGAAGGCGGGCTTGAGGGAGAGAATCCTGAGAGGATCGGGGAGATCAAAGGACGTTTCACCTACCGCATGCACGATCTGGGGGAGTTCATGAAGGGGCTGATGCAGCGTTTCACGCAGTGGTTTAATTCGAAGTACAAACGGACTGGAACCCTTTGGGAACAGAGGTTCAAGAGTGTGATCGTGGAAAGCGGGCTGGCAGCTCGGACGATTGCCGCGTATATCGATCTCAATCCCGTGAGGGCGGGAATGGTCGCCGATCCGGCTGAGTATCGTTGGAGCAGCCACGGTGAGGCAGTTGGGGGCGGATTGAAAGGGAATGGGAAGAAAGCGCGGGAGGGTCTTGTCCGAGCCGCGTTGTCTCACAAGGACGTGGGCTTTGATGCGGGGAAGTGGAAGGAGGTTTCGCGAATCTACCGGGACTTGATGGGAATAGCGTTGGAAAGGAAGGGTTCCAGAGCTTGGACACCGTCTCTTTCCAACGAAAACGATGGGGCGACCGAAGATCGCCCCCACTTGCCGGAGCTTTCCATGGTGAAAATGCTGCGGTGCAGGGTAAGGTATTTTACCGACGGTGCGGTAATAGGGAGCAAGGAGTTTGTGAACGATGCCTTCGCCGGGGCACGGGAGAGATTTTCAGAGGGAAGAAAAGATGGGGCACGGCGATTGCGAGGAAGCGGCAAGCCCGCCGCAGGAGCGCTCTGGAGTATGAGGGATCTGCGGGTCGGGATTGAATAGGAGGGAGCCGCAATTTGGAAATCGGGACATCCCAAGCTTTCCTGGTTCCGGTTGCAGTCGCGATTTCCAATACCCATGGGGGCACGCCGATCCCGGTTTCTTTCACCCGGCTTCGCCGGAGCCTTGGTTCCATGCTTTGTGCATCTCTTGGCGGTGGGTGGGTGGGCGGACGATTCATCCGTAAACGTTCCTACGGTGGCCTACGGTCACAACGAGAACCAGAAGCTCCGAATCCCTGATCTGGCAAACTACCCGGTAGTCGCCGATCCGGCAGCACCATAGTCCGGACGGATTATTGTGCAGTCCTCTGCCTATCACATGGGGACAGACCCTATGCCGAAACTCGTTCTTGCGTTTAGGGGTAGATGCGTTAAAAGAGGAGATGAACATGCATGGAGGAGGACGTAGATCATGAGACGCGCACGCTGGCTGGCACCTTGGAAGGATTCAGATACGAAGCCTGCAATTTATCATCTGGTAAGCAGAATCGTTGAGAGGCGGTTCGCTCTTGGTATTGACGAAAAGGAACGGTTCCGGACTCTGATGAGGATGATGGAGAAGTTCACGGGGTGTCGGGTGCTTTCCTACTGCGTGATGTGCAACCACATCCACATTCTCCTGGAGGTGCCTCCCATGCCGGCCGAGGGAATTTCTGATGCGGATTTTCTTTCGAGGCTCTCTGTTCTCTACGGCGAGTCGTTCGTGGCGGATATCGCAGGCCAGCTCGATGCTGCGAGGAATGAGGGCGGGCTTGAGGGAGGTAATTCTGAGAGGGTCGGGGAGATCAAAGGTCGTTTCACGTACCGCATGCACGATCTGGGGGAGTTCATGAAGGGGCTGATGCAGCGTTTCACTCAGTGGTTCAATTCGAAGCACAAACGGACTGGGACTCTTTGGGAACAACGGTTCAAGAGTGTGATTGTGGAAAGCGGGGTGGCGGCGCGGACGATTGCTGCGTATATCGATCTCAATCCTGTTAGGGCGGGAATGGTTGCCGATCCGGCGGAGTATCGTTGGAGCAGCTACGGTGAGGCAGTCGGGGGTGGATTGAAAGGGAATGGGAAAAAGGCGCGGGAGGGACTTGTGCGAGCGGCGTTATCCCACAAGGATGTGGGATTTGATGCGGACAAATGGAAGGAGGTTTCGCGAATTTACCGGGAGTTGATGGGGATCGCGTTGGAGAGAAAGGGTTCCAGAAATGGGAAACCGTCTCTTTCCAACGAAAACGAAGGGGCGACCGAAGATCGCCCCCACTTGCCGGAGCTTTCCATGGTGACGATGCTGCGATGCCGGGTGAGGTATTTCACCGACGGTGCGGTAATCGGGAGCAAGGAATTTGTGAACGAAGCCTTCGCCGGGGCGCGGGAGAGATTTTCTGGGAAAAGAAAGGATGGTGCCCGGCGATTTCGGGGAAGCGGAAAGCCTGCCGCTGGGAAGCTATGGAGCATGCGTGATCTGCGGGTCGGGATCGAATAGGAGGGAGCCGTGATTTGGAAATCGCGACATCCCAAGCTTTCCTGGTTCCGGTTGCAGTCGCGATTTCCAATACCCAAGGGGGCACACCGATCGCGGTTCCTTTTATTCGGCCTCTCCTGGCCCCTGGTTCCATGATTTGTGCATTTCCTCGGCGGTGGGGGTTTTGAGGGGACGGACGATACGGAAGCCGAGCCATGGGGCGTCGGTGTAATACCAGATGGATTTCGGGATCTGGGGATCCTGGATTTTCAGGTCGGTGGAGGTTTGGCCGCGTGCTGCGGAGCGGAGCATTTCCGGATCCGCATCCCAGTGACCGCCCCGGAAGACGGTTGGGTGGCGAGTTACGGGCGGGTTCCATGGATTGACCGCTTTGTCTTCGAATTTCGCGTATGCGTCGGGGAGGTATTGGTCGAGGGTCAGTTCCGCGACGTTGCCGTGCATGTCGTGCAAGCCCCAGGGATTCGGTTTTTTGGTGCCGACTTTCTGATACTGGAATTCCGAGTTGTCCGCGAACCACGCGTATTCTCCAAGTTGGGAAGGATCGTCGCCGAAGGAATAGGCGGTCGTGGTGCCGGCGCGGCAGGCGTATTCCCATTCCGCTTCGGTCGGGAGGCGGTAGAAGTGCCCGGTCTGGGCGGAGAGCCACTCGCAGAACTTGTTGGCCGCATGGTATGTGATTCCGATTGCGGGAAACTCCTTTGAATACCCGTCGCCCATGGAAAAGTGCATCGGCATGTAGGGCGGGGTCGGCTGGGTGACGGTGTCGATGAGGGTTTCTCCCTCTTTTATCTCCGGAGCCTCGGAAGTGTAGAGATCCGCGTCCCGGTTGAGCGTGCCGTCCTTGTTTCTCGCCATTCCGTTTTCCATGAACGGGCGGTAGAGGTTCCAAGTGGTTTCAAGCTTCGCCATCCAGAAAGGTTCGATGGCCACCTGTTTCAAGGGAGTTTCGTCGGGCTGTTGACCCGCTTCGCTTTCCGGCGAACCGATTTCGAAACTTCCAGCGGGGATGGGGACAAGCTCAATGCTCGCTCCATCCGCCAACGGCACGGTCTCGGTGTAGGGCTTCATCGCATCCGCTGCCGGATCGGGCTTTTCGGTGACTTTTCCGTGTATGGTTTTTGTTGTCGGGAACAACTGCGGGTTGGACAAATCCTCCGCTTGTGCGGCTAGATTTGCGGCGAGAAAAAGAGAGACGTATTTCATGTGGGAAGACTACGCTGGGATTGCCGGTGATGTTGTATCTTTTCCGGTCGAATCCTGCGTTTAATTCGATTTTCCGCCAAATGAGGAGAGCAGCGAGGCGAAATCGACCGGCTCCGCTTTGTCGGCATTGATGATCGCTGCTTTCTGAAGGGAGAAGATTTCCGAGATGCCTTTTGCCGAGAGATCGAGCATTGCGTCCATCTGGGCTTTGGTGAATACCGCCTCTTCCCCGGCGCCCTGCACTTCGACGAACTCCAGCGCCTCGGTCATGACGATGTTGAAATCGACAGTCGCAGCCTTGTCCTCCGGATAGTTCAGATCGAGCACCGGCGTGTCTTCGTAAACGCCTGCCGAAACAGCGGCGACGAGTTTCTTGAGGGGGAAGTCTTTGATTTTTCCTTCCGCCATGAGTCGATTGAAAGCGATGGCCGTGGCGACGCAGGCACCGGTGATGGATGCGGTGCGGGTTCCGCCATCGGCCTGAAGGACGTCGCAGTCGATCCAAAGCGTCCGTTGGCCGATCTTCTGGAGATCGACCACAGCGCGCATCGAACGGCCGATCAGGCGCTGGATTTCCGAGGAGCGGCCGTCGAGTTTTCCACGGGAGATATCGCGGGATTTCCGGTCGTGGGTGGAGTAGGGGAGCATGGAATACTCCGCGGTCAGCCAGCCGCCGGAGACTTTCTGATAGCGCATCCAGCCGGGAACGCCTTCCTCAATGGTAGCGGAGCAAATGACGCGGGTGTTCCCGAAGCAGACGAGGACTGAACCCGTGGCGTTCGGGGCGACGTTGGTGTGGAAAGAAATCGGGCGGAGCTGGTCATTGGCGCGGTCGTCTGGGCGGGGCATGGGGCGGACGCTAAACTTTAAACTTTAAATTTTAAACTCCAAAGGGAGGAAAGATGGCTCACTGCGAGACGCAGTGACCACGGCCTGCCGCGAGACGCGGCAGCTACTTCCCTTCGGAGAAGGAGGCGGAGTCTTTCGCGGCTCGTGTTTCTTCTCCTGGTTTTCCTAGGAAGCCGAGATCGCCAAGCCATTGGTCAAGGCGGTCGGGCCAGGAGGCGTAGGGGATTTCGTTTTCGCCGCGTTTCTGACCGCCGTGGCCGCCGCGGGCGTAGATGTGCATTTCCACGTTGGGGACTCCTGCGATGAGCATGGGGTTGAACCAGTCCGCCGCCCAGAGGGCATGGATTTTGTCGGTGGCGCCAGAGCAGGTGATAAAACTTGGCGGAACATTGGCCGGGATGTTGGCTGCGGGGTTGCGGCTGAAAGGGGTGGGGCCGGGATAGATGATTCCAACGAAATCCGGGCGGGCGGATACCTTGGCGAGAGGGTCTGCTTCCGAGCTATTGGCTCTCTCAAATTTTCCGAAGTCAAGGGCGGCGGGGGCGGCGAGTTCCGCACCGGCGGAAAATCCGATGATGCCGATTTTCTTCGGGTCGATTTTCCACTCCCCCGCATTGGCACGGACGATGCGGATGGCTTGTTGGGCATCGTAGGTGGCGTCGGTGGTAGGCTCGTATCCATCGACGCGGAGACGATTGCGCAGGATGGCAGTGGAGATTCCCATTTCGGCGAAATGGGGAACCCACGCGCTGCCTTCGGGGTTCACCCACAGGATCTTGTGACCTCCTCCGGGGGCTAGGATGATGAAGGTGCCTGTGTTTTTTTCGTCATCCGGTGCGAGGTGGACTTCGATGGAGGGGTTGTGGATGTTCAGGACGTTGACGATCTTGTCCGGCTTTTTCTCAAAAGTGGTGTTGTATTTTTCCGGTTCTCAGATGCGTCCTTTGTTCAGGAAAGGGGAGTCCGGCGAATAGAGCGGGATGATTTCACCTCCTTCGAGGATGGGTTTGGGTTGGAAGGGCTCCGCGCAAATCGCGGGGAGGAGGGTGGCGAGGAGAAGGATGGGGATTTTCATATTCTGGTGGGAAATGGAGAGAACTTATTCACGGTTCCAGGGTGATGGCGAAATCCTTGAAGGAAAATTTCACCCCGGCGGCGATGGAGGGTTGGAGGAAAACGATGTCGAGGTTTGCGGCAGCGGGATCGTGGGGGAAGGTGAAGTTCTGGCGCTGGAAATCGGCGACGGTCGGGAGGAAATTTTTCCCGCCGGGCCAGGTGATGACCAGCTCGGAGGCAGGGTCGGATTTGATGTCGAATGCGACGGTGTATTCCTTCCCCTCCTCCAGGCCGAGGCCGGTGAGATCCATTTTGACGACGGCGGTTTCCTTGTCTTTGAAGGCCGATGTCTCGACGGTGTAGATTCCGTTCGCATCGAAGCGGGGTTGCTGCGCGGCATACGGAGGATACCAGAGCTGGAGATCTGGGCGGCGTGGGAAAAGGTTCGCAGCATCGGGATCCTTCGTGGCCATGGTAGAGGGTGCGGCGACGAGGGCGATGGAATACGGGGGCAAGGCCAGAGCGTTTCCTTCAAAGGCACTGGTGGTGAGGATTTTTTCACCGGGCGGAAGTTTGCGGTCGGGTGGGCACTCGATGAGGAAGAGGGAGCGCCCTGCCTGGGAAGTGGCGGGCAAGGTCAGTTCGGCGGGCTTTTCACCGCGATTGACGAGGAAAGTTCTTTCGCCTTCGAGTCCCTTGGTAGTGAAGCCGTAGAGGGAATCGTCCGATCCGGGGAAGTCGAGTTTTCCCATGGTTTCCGCTCCGGAAACGGCAGCACCTATCATTTTGAGGAGTGGCCAGGTGGCTTTCCGGACGGTTTTTCCGCTTTCCTGATCCACGTAAAAGGTGCCGAAGAGGCTGTCGTAGAGCTGGTGAAAGGTGGCGATCTCGATGGTGTCGCTGTGATCGAGCAGGGATTGGAAGACGGCGGAGATGAAATGAAGTTCCGCGCCGGTGTTTTTCCACTGCGCGAGAGCCTCGGTGCCCATGTTCCATTCGGTGAACCAGATGGGCTTTCCCGGGGCGAGGCCGGCGATGACTTTCACCGGCTCCGCGACCATCGCCTCAGGCCGCAGCATGGCTGCCATCGGGATTTTCGATCCTTTCTCCATCGCGAATCCCTGGCCGCCGTAATATTCATGGTAAACGATGGCTTCGCACCATGGCTCTTTCGCGACCAACTCGTTCCACTTCGCCTGGAAATCGCCACCGTCGTGGATGGGGCCGAGGCAGCCGCCGATGCGGATTTCGGGAAATTCTTTTTTGATCGCGGCCGCGAGGGGGCGGCAGAGTTCGATATAAGCATAGGCATTTCCGAGGCTGCGCTTGTCCCAATACGGTTCGTTCGCCATCTCGATGATCTCCGGGGCGAGGTTTTTCGATTTCAGATGGCGGATGAGGGCGACGGTGCTTTCCGGCGTTTCCTCATAGACGTTCAGGATCCAGATGGGTTTTGCGGAAACCCGCTTGCAGAGGCGGATGTATTCCTCGAGTCCGTATTTTTTCTCCAGTTTGTTGAAGGTGCGGATCTGTTCGCCAGCCCATTCGGTGAGGTCGTTGTGCGGCTCCGAGAAGCCATCCTTTTGCCAGAGGTAGTTGTTTGCGACGGTTCCGCCGGGGAAACGGAGTGCGGTCGGGGCAAGTTCGCGCATTCCTTCCTCGATGACAGGGCTGTTGTAGTTGATCCCCTGGAACGCCGATTCCATGAGCAGAAGCAGGTTCATGGTATGGATCATGGGCGGGAGGGGGCGTGGATGCCCCGCTTCCACTTCCACAGGCTGGGCGAAAGCAATGGTCAGGGTAAGGAGGGCGGATGTGGCAAAACGCAATGGCATCCGTGGAATACGGGCATGGGCGGTGCCTCTTTCAAAAATGCAGGCGGTCTGCCCTCGACGCTGGCCGGGGATATGCTTATGGCTTGCTGTAGCGAATGGGCGATATCGGTTTTTTACAGAGTCTGGGGATTATTGCGGTGAGTGCCGCAGTGATGGTTGCTCTCGGTCGGGCAGTGAGGATGCCTGCGATCGTGGTATATCTTCTTTGCGGAATTCTAATCGGGCCGGTGTTCGGACTGGTGGGAATGGAAGAGGGGCTGGAGCTGGTTTCGGAAATGGGGATTGCCCTGCTGCTCTTTCTGGTGGGGCTGGAGTTGAGCATCGCCAAGGTCAAGGATGTGGGGAAGGTGGCGGTGGTTGCCGGTTTGCTACAGGTGGGTTTGACTGTTTTTTCCGGGTACCTGATGTGCACGGTGCTTGGGTTCGGGCTGATGGAGGCGGTGTTTCTGGCCATCGCGCTGACCTTTAGCAGCACGGTTGTGGTGGTGAAACTGCTGGATGAGAAAGGGGAGCTGGAAAGTCTTTACGGGCGGATCAGCCTTGGCGTGTTGCTGGCGCAGGATCTGGTGGTGATCATGCTGCTGACCTTTCTTGCCGGGATGTCGGGAGGGGATGAGGCGATGGATGCGGGGACTGTTGGATTGGGGTTGGCCAAGGCGTTTGGTGGGATGGCGGTGCTGCTGGTGGTGGCGTTGGTGGCTTCGAAATACCTTCTGCCGCGTCCTTTCAAATGGGCGGCGAGATCGCCGGAGGTGCTGCTTGTTTGGGCGCTTTCCTGGTGTTTCCTGATGGTGTTCGGGGCGCATGAGTTCGGGCTTTCGCTGGAAGTCGGGGCGTTTCTTGCGGGAATGAGTCTGGCGCAGCTTCCTTACAACGAAGACCTGCGGCGGCGGGTGCATCCGCTGATGAACTTTTTCGTGGCGGTGTTTTTCGTGACGCTTGGGGTAAGGATCGATTTCACCGGAGCGCTAAGCCATACGGGAACGGTGCTGGCGCTTTCCGGATTCGTGTTGTTAGGGAAACCGCTGGTGTTTCTGGTGATCATCGGGGGGATGGGGTATGGGCGGAAAACTGCTTTCCTCACCGGGACGACACTTGCGCAAACCAGCGAGTTCTCGTTCATTCTTGCCGGGCTGGCGATGGGCAAGGGGTTGATAGGAGCGGAGATCATGTTGGTTTCCGCGTTGGTCGGGGTGGTGACGATTGCGGCCTCGTCCTATATGATCCTTTACAGCCACAGCCTGTATGCGTGGGTGCTGCGGCTTGGTATTTTGAAAATGAAATTTCTCGATGGAAAGCCGGAGATGACGGACAGGATCACGCATGCCGGCGAGCATCTGGACGGGCACGTGATCGTGGTGGGAATGAATTCGCTGGGCAGGGATCTGGTGCAGAGGCTGGTGGCGAAGGGGCAGGATGTGCTGGCGGTGGATACGGATCCCGTGAAGATGGAGGGGTTGCCCGCGCGGACGCTTTTGGGAAGCGTCGGGTATCTAACGGTTCTGGAAGAGGCCGGGTATTCGCGGGCGAAGCTCATTGTTTCCGCTCTGCAGATTGAGGAAACCAACGACCTTCTCGCCTACCGCGCGAAGAGTGTGGGGGTGCCTTGCGCGATCCATGTGGTGGATCTTTCCGTGATCGAAAACCTGCTCGAACTTGAAACCGATTACCTGATGGTTTCCAAGGTGGATGGAGTGAAGGCGCAGTTGAAAATCCTTAGGGAAATGGAGGTGCTGAAATGACTGCCTTCGCGCTGTTGCTATCGACCGCAGCGGTGGCCTACGGGCTGGCGAGGTATTTCCGGCTCCCCTCAATACCGATTCTAATCGGTGCCGGAATGAGTTTGAGTCTGGCGGGTCTTGTACCGCACGAGTTGGAACTAGGCAGTGGCGAGGGGGCGATGGACATGCTGGAGCTCGGGCTGGTGTTTCTGGTTTTCTCATCCGGTGTGGAGCTGAACCCTGGTCGGTTCAGAAAGTTCGCGAAAGCGGTGACATGGGTGGCCGGCGTGCAGTTCGCTCTGGCTATGGGAGTGGGCTTTCTCTGTGCGAAATGGATGGGGCTGGGGAACCTGGAGGCCACCTATATGGGAGGCGGTCTGGCCGCGAGTTCCACCCTGGTGGTGCTGCGCCACTTGCAGATGCGCAAGGCGATGTTCGAACCATACGGGCGGGTGGTCACCGGTGTGCTGTTGTTACAGGATGTCGCGCTGGTGCTGTTGATCGTGATGCTTTCACGGGTTGAAGGGGGTGGTTGGGATATCGGGAAAGGTCTGCTGGAGACCTTGTTGATGGGCGGGATCGCATGGGTCGCGCAACGCTTTGTAATCCCGAAAATGGTGCTCCGTTTCAAGCCGGATGAGGAGAATCTCCTGCTCTGGCTGGTAGCCGTTTTGTTGGGCTTCGTGGGTGTGGCTTCGTGGCTGGAATTGCCGCTGATCGCAGGTGCTTTCGCAGGAGGTTTCGTTTTCTCCGCGTTCCCGTTGAACGGGTTGGTCCGGGGTCAGCTTTCCTCGCTGGTGGACTTTTTCCAAGCGATGTTCTTCGTGGCGCTCGGGGCTTTGCTGGGAGTGCCGGATGGCGGGCTTTGGCTTCATGCCGGGATGTATTCCATCGTGGTGATTGTGGTAACTCCCCCGCTGGTGGCCCTGGTGGCGGAGTGGCGCGGATTGAATGCCCGTGCGGGTATTGAGTCCGGGCTGCTGCTTGCACAGACCAGTGAATATTCGTTGCTTCTGGGAATCACCGGGGTCGTGCTCGGGCACGTGAGCGATGATACGTTTTCGATTCTGGCCCTGACTACCGTGATCACCATGGTAGCCACTCCGTTTCTGGGGCGCGAGGCGGTTGCGAATTTCCTGCTTCCGTTCCATCCGCTGAGGAAAAAAACGACGGGCTCGGATGCTCCTGAGGGGCATGTGTTGATCCTTGGATTCGGATCCGCGGGGATGTGGACGGTGAAGCCGTTGCTCGCCCAGGGTGAGAGGATTCTAGTCGTCGATGACGATGCGATCGTTTGCAACGCGCTGGCTAAGAAGGGGATCCCCTACCTGCGGGGTGACGGGGCGGAGGTGGAGGTTTTGGAGAAATCGGGGGCGCGTAAAGCGAAACTGGTGATTGCATCGATGCGAAGGGTGGGCGATGCGCTGACGGTTCTCAGACACGTGGATGGGGTGCCGGTGGTGGCGCGGGTTTTTGAGGAAGAGGATGCCGAAAAAGTGAGGGAGGCGGGAGGCGTGCCAGTGATGAACTCGCAGGCAGCGGCGGATACTTTCATGGCCTGGCTGGAGAATAATGACAGGGTGAAGCTCTAGATTCCGATTTTCGATTTTCAAGAAGCAATGGGCGGGAAAAGGAAATCTTCAGCAAATCGGAAAAGTTCCCTGGAGGGGAACTCGGGGCTTGATTCGGCGAGCAACCTGAAGCAGGGTGGAATGAGAATCATCGCGGTGAAGACGCTGCGGGAATTCTGGGAAAAACACGCGGATTCGGAACAAGCGCTCAAATCCTGGTTCAAAGAAGCCACCGGCAATCGTTGGGACGAACCGAACAGTGTTAAAAACCGCTACCCATCCGCTAATATTCTTCCGGGAAACCGAATCGCTTTCAACATAAAGGGTAACGACTACAGGCTCATCGTGAAAATCCATTACAACACTGGTATCGTTTACATCCGCCTCGTGGGCACTCACGCGGAGTATGACAAAATCAACGCGGAAACCATCTGATATGAACGCAAAACTGATCAAAAACGAAGACGAGCACGAAGCGGCGCTAGCCTACGTGGGGACTCTGATGGATGCCGAACCGGGTTCCCCTGAGGAGGACGAACTGAAGCTTTGGTCGCTGCTGATCGAGACCTATGAAAAGGAGCGGTTTCCTATCGAGGATCCGGATCCGATCGAGGCGATCCGCTTCCGCATGGAACAGCTCGGTCTGCAACAGAAGGATCTGATCGAACTCATGGGCACCAAGAGCAAGGTATCCGAGGTGATGAACCGGAAACGTCCGTTGAGCCTCGCGATGATCCGAAGACTCCATGGTCGGCTGGGCATTTCCGCGGCCACGTTGGTGCGTGTGCCCCGTTCGGAGGAGCTGGCTTCAAGCGGATCTGGAATCCGTTGAAGGAAAAGTGATCACGGATTCAGTCCCAGCAGTTCCGCCTTGAGATTGGCGCGTGCCTGGCTTTCGTAGCGCTCTCGAAATGCTTCCGTTGTGAAAAATTCGGGACGTTGGAGAAAGTTTTTCAGGACACGGATTCGTCCCAAACGGTATTGCTCGGCCGGAACCCGGGAGTATTCGCTGCGGATCGCGTCCGAGTAGCTCCGGTAGCGGTTTGGCTCGCTACCAAGGATGCTCAGGTCGATATCGCAGATGAGTTTTTCATCCTGCGAATCCGGGGTGGATTTGTGTTTGGTTGCCAGAATGAGATTCGCGATTTTCCCGGCGATGGGCAGGTCTCCGAGGAATTCTCTGGCGAAACGGGCGCTGCTCTCCTCGTTGTCGGAAGCGGCGGGATCGTAGATCACATCATGGAACCAGATTGCCATTTCGAGGGCTTCTTTGCTTTCCGTTAGGTTTGTGTTTTCGTCGAGTTTCAAGAGGCAATCCCTGATGTGATCGAAATTGTGGTATGCGCGGTTTTGCGCCGTGTAGTGTGCTTTCAAACCGGGCCACAAATCGTTACCGTTTTTGCCGATTTCGTTGCAGGCGGCCAGCCAGCGGTTGTGGAGTTTGGAGAAATCTTCCATAACGGGTGTTGTCGGCATGGCGGATACAATCCGCCGCCACTTGCCTTTGGCAAGATCTCCGAGGAGGTAGGGGCCGATTGATTCACGGTGGAGTTTCGTCACCCGGATGCCGAAGCGCAGGAACATGCGTTTGATCTGGTGATGTTTTCCTTCGAAAATGGTGAGTCGGCATTCGTTTTCGGAAAGGAGATCCACGGTGGCGGGATGGGTGCGGATTTTCTCTTTGTCGAAGGACATCCCGGAGCGGAATTTTTCAATGGCTTCGGGTGGGATGGAAAGATCGGTTGTGACGAGGTAGGTTTTGGGGATCTTTCCTTCCGGGCGGGTGAGAGATTCGGAAAAGGTGCTGTCGTTGGTGAGAATTACCAGGCCGGTAGTAGATCGGTCGAGCCGTCCTGCGAGATGGAGTTCCGTAGCCCAGGGCTCGTCTATCAGGTCGATGACGGTCTGGTGCTCACGATCCGTGGTGGCACTCACTACTCCGGCGGGCTTGTTGAGCATGAGGTAACGAGGGGTATTCGCTTGGAGAATTTTCCCGGCTGCCGAAACGTGGTCAAACTTTCCGACGGGAATATTTCCATCTGAGGCAGGATTACCGTTTAGAATGACCTCCCCGCTTTCCAAGAGCTTTTTTGCGTGGCGCTTTCCGCGCCCGGTGCGTTTGGCGACGAATTGGGAGAGGGTCATGGGTGGGTGCAGCAGGCGGTTCAGATTGTCTCTATCTCGGTGAGTGGGATCACTTTGATTTTCTCCGAAAGTTCGTAGGTGCGGGTGCCGGGATAGATCACGACATGTGGCTGGATCACGGTGCCAAAATTTCGATACCGGCCGCTTCAAGGGAAGAGCGGGTGAGTCGTAGTAGATCCACGGCATGGGGGCTGTCGCCGTGCACGCAAAGGGTTTTCGCCTTTTGTGGGATGGTGCCTCCGTTAAGGCTTGTGACCGTCTGCTGGAGGGCGATTTCGAGTGCTTGGGACACCGCTTCATCGACGTCTTCGATTAATGCTCGCTCATCGGTGCGCGGGCAGAGATCTCCGGTTTCCTGATAGCGGCGATCGATGAAACCTTCCCCGCAGGTGGCCAGCTTGATTTCGCCTGCGGCTCTGGCAAGTGCCCCGTGGGGCGGGCAGTAGAGGATGGTGTCCGGTTGCACTTCTGCGATGGCGGCGACCAGGGCTGCCGCCATTGTTTCATCTTGGTTTGCCTGGTTGTAGAGTGCGCCGTGCGGCTTGACGTGATGGAGCTGTGTATGGATTCTTAATATGCGTTCGAGTTGGCGCAGTATGAGGTCGCGGATTTCGCCGGGAGAGAGGTGCATGGGTTTTCTTCCGAAATTGGCCGGGTCTTCGTAGCCGGGGTGGGCGCCGATGGCCACCTGTGCTTGGCTGGCCAGTTCGATGGTGCGGCGGATGCTTTCTTTATCTCCGGCATGTCCGCCACAGGCGATGTTTGCCGAGCTGGCGAGAGCCATCAGGGCTTCATCCTGTGCGCCGCCTTCGCCGAGATCCGCATTGAGGTCGATTGTCTGCATCAGATTTCGTTACGTTTCATCATCAGTCCGGTGTTGAGAAGGGCAAGATCACGCTGCAGTTCGTTCCAGGCGTGGCGGGCTTCGTCCAGATCAGTCTCTCGGAAACTGATCTTTGTCCCCGGCCATGCGCGGGCGAGTTTGGGAATGTCTGCGGAGATGATGTGGGCGATCTGCGGGTAGCCGCCTATGGTCTGGCGCTCGCTCATCAGGACTATGGGTTGGCCATCGGAGGGAACCTGCACGGATCCGAAGACCACCGGTTGGGAGACCATTTCGCGTGGCTCTTTAAGCTTGAGATTAGTACCAATAAGGCGGGTGCCAGTGCGGTCGAAGGTGGGGCTGATTTCGTAGTAGTTTTTAGAGAAGGAATTGTGGGCCTCCTCGGTGAACCAATCCGCTTGGATCCCGCGGAGGTAGCGTAGTTCGATAACGCGGCCATCGGGGTGGGGCCATGCGACGTGCCAGTTTTTGGAAACGGAAGTGGTGCCTGTTTTTGCGATGGGCAGGGTGTCTCCAGCTTGAAGGGTGCGACCTTGGTTACCTCCGAGCACCGCCCGTATGTCGGTGGAGCGGCTGCCGAGAATTTCCGGACCATCGATTCCACCTGCAACGGCAATGTAACCCCGTAGATGACTCATGCGGCTGCGGAGATCGATGTTTTCGCCAGCCTTGATTTCGTGGGGTTTGCCGGAGGATTCACTGGCCCAGCCAACCCAAGCCGCTTGTGCATCGACATCGAATTTCAGCACGGGGCCGGTCATGGTGCATTCGATGACTGCGGCATCGTCAGGGTTTCCGACAAGGCGGTTGGCGATGGAGGCGAGGACTGGATCGGCGGCACCTCCGGGCGAGATGCCAAGGTGCTGGTGACCCCACCTGCCGTGATCCTGGGTGGAACTGAGCGCACCCGGATCGATCACTTGGATGCCATCTGGCAGGGCTTCGGGTTCGGTGGGCGGGGGCGCGGATTCTTCAAAAGATTTCACTTCCACGAAGCGCACCTTGTCGCCCGGTTGGAGGAGGGCGGGATGCTCGCGGTGGGGATCGAAAAGCGTTAGATCCGTGCGGCCAATCACATGCCATCCGCCCTGCGAGGCGAAAGGATAGATGCCTGTCTGGTCACCGGCGATCGCCACCGAACCCGCCGGGACTTTGCGTGGGCTGGATTGGCGTGGCTGGTGGAGCTGCGATGGAAGTCCCTGGAGGTAGGGGAACCCGGGTGAGAAACCGATGGCGGCGACGGTGTATTCCGCGTTGCTATGAAGGGCTATGATTTCGGAAATATCGAGGTTTCCGGCATCAGCAAGAGCCTGAAGGTCGGAGCCGTGATCCCCGCCATAGATCACGGGAATGGTGACGGTTTTGTTTCTTGAGGATTGCGGTTTACCGGTCTCGTCGGGTTGGAGCGAGGTCAGGTGGTCGAGAACCTTTTGACCTTCGAGGGGATTGAAATGCACCGCAATGGTATCGAAGGAGGAGACGATATCGACGATCTCGGGGATGGGGTTGAGTTTCAGCAACCGCCGCAGGCGGAGGATCAGCTCCAGCTTCTTTTCCGAGGACGATCCACTGGCCTTGAACAGCCATGCCGAGTCTCCTAGCGCGTGCAATCCCATGGGGGACAAGATGGCAGAAATGTGTAGCGACGCAAGACGGAGGAAGCCCTCCTGAGATTTGGAACAAGCAGGGAACTCCGTGCTTCAAATTTCGCCGATTCGGAAAGAAGCTTCGCGCATGAAGTTGGCGCGGCTAGGGGACGGGGCGGAAATTTTTCACACTTTGCAGGGCGAGGGGGTGGGTGTTGGTGCGCCTGCGGTGTTTGTGAGGCTTTCGCTTTGTAACCTGCATTGTGTCTGGTGCGATACGGACCACACGTGGAATTTCGAGGGAACGCCTTGGGAGCATGAGAAGGATGCTGTCCAGGGGTATGTGAAGCACTGCAAGGAGGATGTGATTATTGAGATGGGGGTATCGGAGGTTGCCGGAGTGGTGAGGGAGTTTGATTGCCGGAGGGTGGTTCTTACCGGGGGGGAGCCGCTTTTGCAGGAGGCTGATTTGCTGGCACTGATGGGGGAGCTGAGAGCTGACGGGGAGGAATGGTTTTTCGAGATCGAGACGAATGGAACGCGGTTGCCGGGGGTGGATTTTTTGGCAGCGGTGGATCAAATGAATGTTTCTGCGAAGCTTTCGAATAGCGGGGTGGCGGAAAAGTTGCGGAAGAAGCCGGAGGTGCTGGCTGATCTGGCTAGAACCGGGAAGGCGTGGTTTAAATTCGTGGTGCAGGGAGAGGGCGATATTGCGGAGGTTTCGGAGTTGGTTGGGGAAGCGGGGATCTCCATGGAAAAGGTGATCCTGATGCCGGAGGGGCGGACTGTGGCTGAGCTTGATAAGACGGCTGCTTGGCTGGCGGAGAGGTGTCGGGATCTGGGGGTGAGGTTTTCCGATAGGCTGCATGTCCGGCTTTGGGGGGATAAGCGGGGGGTGTGAGTTTTTTTGGAACTTTTTGCGGCGGGTGGGGTTTGGATGGGTGTAGAAACATGAAAACGGACGACGAAAAGGAATGGGGCGCTGATGATGCGACCTGGAAGCTGCTGGGTGAGGCGGAGCCAAGCCGTGCCAGTGGAAGGTTTGCGGACGATACGCTGCGCGCCGTGAAGCTGCTTCCCGGGGCGGATTCCTGGTGGCTTAAAATTGTTTCGTTTTCCCCGTGGGTGGCTGCGGCTGCTTGTGCTGTGCTGGCTGCATTCATGCTGATGAACGGGACGGAAGGGGTTTCCGGGGGAGATGCTCCTGTGGTGAGTGTCAGCGCGGAGGAAAAATGGGTGGTGATCGCGGAGGTGGCGGAGGCGGAGATGCTTGCTGCTGCGGCGGATGACTTGGATTCGTTCAGCGACCAGGAGCTGGCTTCACTGGTGGGATTCTAAAGAACGAACCACGAATGGACACGAATGACCGCGAATTTTAGAAAGAATAATTCTCAAAACCGCTGCCTTGGCGAACTTGTCTTCCTTGGCGGTTGAGATTTCTTCTTTTCATTCGCGGCAATTGGCGAAATTCGCGGTAAAACCTGAGAATGGAGTGGTTTTCTCCCTGCGAGAATGCGGGTTGCAATCCGGAGGTGCATGGGATTATGTTGCGCGTCCGAAGGTAATGATTATGGCGATTGCAGGAGAAGAATTGGCGAAGGCATGTGTGAAAGCGGCGGAGGAAATCCAAGCGGAGCAAATCCGTGTCTGGGATATGCGGGGGGTATCGAATCTAACGGATTTTATGATCGTCTGTTCGGGATCATCCATGCCGCACTTGCGGGCGATCATTCGCGATGTGGCGGGGCTGGTGGAAAAGGAGCACAAGGTGAAAGCGGTGTATTCCGAAGGTAAGGCGGATTCCCGCTGGGTGGTTCTCGATTACATCGATGTGATGGTTCATGTGATGCATGAGGAGATGCGCGAGTTTTACGGGCTGGAGGAACTGTGGGCGGATGCGAAGGAATTGGAATGGACCGGAGGAGGAACCGATAAGGATGGCGGCCAGCGGAAATCCAATTTCACCCGTTGAGCAAACGTCGGGTGGCGGGCGTATCCGGGCTGGCTGGACGCGCCGTGGATTGATTTTGGCGGGGCTGGGTGTTGCGCTTTTTCTCGTCGGCATGTGGCGGGTGGATGGGGTGATGGCGGCGATGGGGCTGGCGGTAGCTGCGCTGCTGCTGGTGGCCAGGGTTTCCGGCAGGGAAAATTTGCGGGGGCTGACTTTGGCGTATCGCGGCCCACGGAGGGTGGAGGCAGGAAAAGGGTTCTCGGGGAAGGTGACTTTGGGAAATTCGAGAAAACTGTTAGATGGATTCTGGGTGGATTTCGGTGTGTTACTGATGGGTGAACGGAGTGTCTCCGGTCGGGTGCTTTGGCTGGAAGGGGGAGGGGCGGCGGTTGCGGAAAGCCGGGTGGTGCTGACGAAGAGGGGGTGTGAAGATTCGCAAAAGGGGTGGATGAAATCGGGGTTTCCACTGGGGCTTTTTTCCTTTGAGAAACATGTGCCGGTGGGGGCGGAGGTGGGGGTTCTGGCACGGGTGAAAATCCCGGGGGAGTTGCGTTTGAGCGGGTATTTGTTGGATGGGCCACCGCTTGGTGGGTCGGGTGCTTTCGGGGGGATGGGGGAGTGGCGCGGGCTGCGCGAGTGGCGGGGTGGTGATCCGGTGCGGCGGATTGCCTGGACGGCTAGTTTGAAATCCGAGGCTGCCGGGGGTGGGCTGTTGGTGAGGGAAGACGAGCCTCCGGGATCGCAGGCGGAGGGATGTGTGTTGGTTTTCCATTCCTATGGTGGGGATGGGAATTTGATCCGGCCGGATCGTTTTGAGAAGGCGTTGGAGCTGGTGAGCGGGACAGCGGGTGTTTTGCAGGGATGGGGGATGCCGGTGAGGTGGGTGGCGGACTTCGAGGGATGGGAGGTTGGCGAGATACGGACTCGGAGGCAGTTGGCGCAGATGAGGGAAAAGCTGATGCTTGCGAAGCGGGCGGGGGGGACGGAGGCGCATGATCTTTCCGAGGTGCTGGCGAGCGCGGGTGACCACGAGTGCGTGGTGGTGATTTCCGATATGCCGAAGGAGGCCTGGGAGGTGCTGGCGCGTGGACTGGTGCAGCCACCGGTGCTGGTGGATATTTCCAAATACGATGGGTCTAGTAGGTTGAGGAAGGGGGGGCGGAAATGATTTTGCGTTTGCTGGTGTTGTGTCTGGCAGGGGCGGGGGCGTATGTATTGCTCAAGGGGAATCCTGCCGGGATGCCGGTGCTGCTGAGGGCGTGTCTGGCGGTGCTTTTGTTGGTGGGAGGACTGGGCTGGTGGGCGGCGCGGGGGAAGGCAACGGATATTCCCGTGGTGAAAGGCGGGAGGAAGCCGGGATTGACGGATTTCCTTGCGATAGGAACCGGGGTGCTGGCACTGGAGTGCGGTTTCCTGTGGTTGCTGAGTGCGGCTCCGGCTCCTTTGGAAAATGTGGCGATTGAGATTGAGGCGAGGTTCATGCCGGATGCTGCGGCGAAACGTTCCGAAGGAGGTGAGGCTGGGAATGTTTCCGGAAACTGGTTGTGGGATGAGGCCAGGCGGAGGGCGTTGCCAAGGCGGACGAATTTGAAGCCGGGTGCGAAGCCGGAGGTGTTTGTGAGGTTGCCTAATAAGAAGGATGCGGAAACGCTTTTAAAGAAGCAGGTGTATGTGCGGGCGTTTGCTTTGGATGATTACCGGAACGGAATCTGGAGCATGGGGGAGGTTGTTGCAGAGGATTTGCAAGCAGGGGAGGATGGGTGGATCCGACTTGGCGAAAGTAATGGGGATGGGATTTTGCACGAGGTTTTCCATGGGCGTAGTGCGGGTGGGAGGGATGTGTTGACGGCGTTGCAGGGGGTGGAGGCGGTGAGGTTGGGTGATCTTCGGACTGCGGGGGACGGGATGGTGTTTCTTCCTGATGTGAGCGGGCCTTCGGGCTTCGAGTATCTGGCGAGTTCGGTTTCAGTGACGCTGGAGGATGTGGAAAGCGCGGAGGCTGTTGGTTCGCTGACGGTGGGGAAGGCAAAAGGCCGGTTCGGGCGGTTGGCGATGAAGGCGGCAGGGGAGGGTGGGCTTTTGGATAAGTTGAAAAACATCCAGCAGTATTTGCGGGAGGGTTACGGCTATTCTTTGAAGACTGAGAATCGGCGGAATCTGGATCCTTTGGAAAACTTTCTCTATGAGGAGAAGCGCGGACATTGCGAGTTTTTCGCAACGGCGGGGGCGCTGATGGCGAGGGAGCTGGGGGTGGAATCCCGCGTGGCGTATGGTTGGGCGGGAGGGCAGTATTTCAAAGAGAGCCAGATGTTTGTCTTTAGGGCGCGGGAGGCGCATGCATGGGTGGAGGTGAATCTCAAAGGGCACGGGTGGGTGGTGATGGAGCCGACTCCACCTGTGGTGCTTGGTGGGGGCGGGACGCCGCGGGTGGCGGGTGCGGGGGATTCCCTGCCGGATCCCGAGGAGGGTTTTGCAGATGAATACGGGGATGGGGTTGCGGCTGGAAAAGCGCATGTGGAGAAGGTGGCGCTGGGGCTGATGGGGGTATTTGGTATTGTGGCTTGCGGGATGTTGTTGGTGCGGGGGAGGAAGGAGGGTGGTGGGTATGTGGGGATAGGGCTGAAGGCAGAGGAAAAAGGTGGGTATTTCCGGGCTTGGCAGGATGCTTTCCGAAAACGGGTTAAGGGGGCGGAACGGGGGCTTACGCTCGGGAAGCAACTGGATGTATTGGAGGAGAAGCCTGAGTTCGGCGGAGAGTTGCTCCGTTACCACTATGGTGTAAGGTATGAGGACAAGCCGGCGGATGCGGAGAGTGAGGAGGGGCTTTTGGTAAGGATCAGGGAGTGGGAGTGATTCACCGCGAGACGCGGTGAACACGGCCTGTCGCGAGACGCAGTAGCTACGCGAATGGATGGAAGGTGCCGGGCACCAGCTCCACCCGGACAAGACCCGGCGGGTGGACATGAGCCAGGCGAGCTAGGAGCAATGGCCGGATGGCTGGGGATGCGGCTAGGCCCGATCCTCCGGAAAGGGGGGGAAAGTGAAAGGCATGGCCGAAGCGGAGACCACAACCGATGGCCGGACCGCTACTTCTGGAAGCTGGGGTTGTTCGGTCTGGAACAAGCCAGAGCGACTGAGATGCGTTTCTCAAAACGAACGGGGTGCTAACTGGAGAGCCGTGTGCGGGAGATCCGCATGCGGGGTCTTACCTCTATCTAACGTGGATCACCGGCGGAGTTCATGACGTATTTATTTGGGCTTCCCTGATGGGACGGGCGGGTGTTTCCTCCCCACGAGAATTTTGCCATGACCACCGAAGAGAAAACTCCCAAGCCAGCACAGGAGCATCCGCTCGCCAATATATTGATCAACGTTCTGATCCCGGTTCTCGCTCTGAGTTATCTGAGCAAGGATCCGGCGATACAGGAAATGCTGGGGAAGGCGGTGAAGCCTTGGCATATCGGGCCGGTCAAGGCGCTGATGGTGGCTCTGGCGTTCCCGATCTGCTACGGGATCTGGTTTTTCATCAAAACGAAGAAGATGAATTTCTTCTCGGGGCTGGGACTTTTTTCGGTGCTGCTGACGGGCGGGCTTACGCTCTTCCTCTGGAACAAGGACGGGACTGTGAAGGAGCACGCGGCGGTTTTGTTCGGGCTGAAGGAGGCCTCGATTCCCTTCGTGCTCGGTCTCGCGATCATTGCCTCGCACTGGTCGAAAACGCCGCTACTGCGGACGTTCCTTTACTCGGATTCGATTTTTGATATCAACAAGATCGAGAGGAAAGTGGCGGAGCTGGGGAAGGAAACCGACTACCAAAAAGTGCTGCTGGATGCGACCCTGTTGTTCGCCGGATCGTTTCTTGTGAGCACGCTGATGAACTTCGGCATGGCGATGTATTTCCTCGGGGATCTCGACCACACGGCTACGAATGCGCGAGAGCTTTACAATACGCAGGTGGCCAAGGTGACGGGCTGGGGCTTCCTGGTAATCGGCGTGCCCATCATGCTTTTCCTGTTCCTTACCCTGCGGAAACTGCTCAAAGGGCTGCACCGGGTGACGGGGCTGGAGGATGAGCAGTTGATGATGCCGAGGTAAATTTCAACTTGCAAAATTCAACTCTCAAGGGAGAGGTTGAGCTTCGCTCTGGAGTTTTCGGCGTGAAAAAACCCGGAGGTCTTTGGCTCCGGGTTGGGGGTGGGTTTCGGCGGGACGCCAATACTACGGCCTGCTGCGGGACGCAGCAGCTACGCGGATCAATCGACGAGGTT
Organism: uncultured Verrucomicrobiae bacterium; assembly: GCA_963793435.1. Lineage (GTDB taxonomy): Bacteria > Verrucomicrobiota > Verrucomicrobiia > Verrucomicrobiales > Akkermansiaceae > Luteolibacter. The sequence goes on from CAWCAA010000002.1 coordinate 1,215,669, forward strand.
GTCAATGCGTTGGGCGAGCTGGATGTCCAGATCGGTGACGCCGCCTACATCGTGGGTGGTCAGCTTGAGGGTGACCTTGGTGTGCTTGATGCTGATGTCAGGGTGGTGCTGTGCTTCATCGGCGATCTCTCCGACGTTGTTCACGAAGTCGATTCCTTCCATGAATTCCTCGAATTCGAAAACGCGGAAGATGTATTTCTTCTCAGGCTCCCATTCGGGGCATTTCTTGAGGGCGGAGGTGAGTTCGCTATCTTCTAACAGGTCGGACATGGTGTGCTGGGAGTTGGTGTGAATCGTTCGGCGCAAGATTGGACGGATGCTTTCAGGGTTGGCAAGCCCGTCTTTAAAATTTCTCGAAAAAGTGTGAAAAAGTAAGCGAACCGGACGGAGCGGTGCATCAAAAGTTGCAAACCCATGAGCCTGATGTGACGGTAGGGAATGAAAAAGACAATTCTCCATGCCTGTGCGGCTGCTGCCGTGTTCTTGACTGTCTCATGCGCCCCATCGACTCCCGGATACCGGATTAGCCAACGCCCGGCAGCGTTCGAGGCACTCGGCTCGAAACACCAGGAGATGGTGAAGCGCGGTGAGATTGGCAAAGGCATGAACAAGGATGCGGTTGCTCTGGCGTGGGGCAGCCCGTCGCAAACGGTCGAGGGTTTCCGCAACGGGAGGGGGATGGAACGGTGGGATTACGAAGGCCAGCGCCCTGTCGTGACGAATAATTTCTTCGGTGGCTACAATACGGGATATTTCGGAGGCTACCGCTACTCCGGACTGGGCGGTGGGTTCGGTCCGCAGATCACCTACGTTCCGTATCGCAAGAGCAGTGTCTGGTTTGTGAACGGACGTGTGGATGAGTGGGAAAACATCAGGTGATTCCCCCCAAGGCCGGAAACTTGCTTTTTCCGAAGGATAGCCCATCGTTGGCGCGACTTTGGAAATTATGAAAAACAAAATTGTTCTTATGGCAGTGCTCGGCCTCGCCGCAGCATTGGGATTTTCCTCGTGTTCCATGAACAGGGCGGGAGGCGGGCTGAGTTCCTACCAGGCATACGACAGGCCGGCGAAGCTCCCGAAAAATCCTTCCGCAGTCAAAGTGAAAGTCTCGCTCAGCAAGCAGCGTGTTTACGTGATGGAAGGCAGTGACATGCTTATGGTCATGCCGGTTTCCGTAGGTGCGCCAAGCTCGCCGACTCCTACCGGGAATTTCCGCATCTTTAACAAGGAACACGAGCACCGCGCATACACCCACGGCTACGCCAAAAGCGGCAACCAGGTAAAGCAGACCTATCTTAAAAACAAGCCTTCCGGCTGGGATTTCAAAGGCACGCCCATGCCTTACTGGTGCGAGTTCAAGCCAGCCTACGGCTTCCATACCGGATGGGTGAAACACTCGCCATGCACCCACGGCTGCATCCGCATGCACGAAAACCTGGCGCCGAAATTTTACAAAATGGTTTCCAATGGCACACCGGTATCCATCTCCTACTCCCAATCCGAGGATGCGGAGTATTCGAACATTCCGCTGCCACCGGATGCCGGGCCGCTTCCCGACTACGGGGTCATGACCTATTTCGGTGACGGCTATTTTTCGCAGCATAAGGCTCCGGAATTTGACTAAGCCTTCTTCGCTCGATCAGCATCCGACAAACACGCCCACCCCACCGGATGGCGTGTTTTTTTGTGAGTATGTCCGGAAAAATTGGAATCCTCTTGCATCGCCGGGGGATCGGTTGCCTTGTCTTCCAATGAGAAAATTCACAACCATCCTGACCCATCCGGGAAGTTCGCATAAGGACGAGTTCCTCGCATGTTGCCTCCTTGTCGCCGTTCATGACGCGCCCATCCTCCGGCGCGAGCCCGTGCAGGCGGATCTGGACAACCCCGCCTGCGCCGTCGTCGATGTCGGCGGCGAGCACGGGCCGGAGCGCGGGAACTTCGATCACCACCAGTTTCCCAAAGACCACCCGCCCACGTGCTCGCTGAGTCTGGTGCTCATGGACATGGGTCTCTACGAGGATGCGCGGCAATATTGCGACTGGTTGGAGGTAGCTGAATGGTTCGATACCCGTGGGCCGCAGGAAACCGCAGCCTGGCTGGGTGTCGAGCGGGAGCTTCTCGCGAAACTCAATTCCACCATTGATCTCACACTCCTGCGCCGCTTTGCCGGGATGTCGGAAATTTCTCCCGGAGAGCCGATGTGGGAAATTATGAAATGGGTGGGTGGCGATCTGATCGGTTATCTGAAATCCCTGCGTGAAAAACTCAACGAGATCGAGAGAACCAGCGAGATCTGGGAGATCAATCATCCTGAGGAAAATTTCCGTATCCTGTTCCTGCCGCGTTGCGAAAATCTCGCCGACGATGCTTCCGCCGGGCTCGCAAGGTATGCAGCCGGGCTCCCGGAAGACCAGCGGGTGGTAGGCATGGTCTATCCGGACAGACGTGGCTCGGGCTACGCCCTCTCCCGTTTCAACGACCACCTTGGCTTCGACTTCACCCGGGTGGGTGACGAGCCTGACGTCCACTTCGCACACGCGAGGGGCTTTGTCGCCAAATCCTCCGCCACCGATCACGCGCGGATCTGCGAACTGCTTGCGAAGAGCTGGAAGCCGATTGATTAAAGGGGAAAGGAACCGCGATCTCGAAATCGCGACTACCCCGGCGAATCACGGGTAAATCCCTTTCCCATTGCAGTCGCGATTTCGAAATCGCGGTTCCTTTCGCTCCGTATGTGCGTGACAGCCGGGGCGCGTGTGACAACCGTCGGAAATGAGTTTGATAACGATTTCCAGCCTCAAGGAACAGGCGGGCGAAGTGCCTTTGATCGCGGAAGTGGCGGCGCAGTTGCAATCCCGTGCGGTAAAAACGACCAAGGGCGGAAAGCCGTATTTCGATCTGGTTTTCGCGGATTCCACCGGATCGCTGAACTTGAAAATCTGGTCGGACACGCCCTTGCATGCGGAGGCGGAATCCCTGCCGCTGAACACCATCGTCCGGCTGGAAGGTGAGTGGACACAGAACCAGTACGGGGTGAATGGCAACGGTGTAAGCTGGGCTCGGCTGGACGATTCGGCGGTGGCGAATTTCCTCGCTGGCGATCCGGAGACGCGGAAGAAGCAGGAGAAGGATTTCGCGGATATCACACGGCTGTGCGGGGAAATGACCGATCCACGTTTGAAAAAACTCGCCGACCATTTTTTCGAGACCATGGGCGACAGGTTCCGGCGGACGGCGGCGGCGAGAAAGAACCACCACGCGCGGCGCGGCGGGCTGGTAGAGCACGTGGCCCAGATGATGCGCTCTGCGGATGCCATCTGCGGCGTCTATCCGGAGCTGAACCGGGATCTCATGATAAGCGGCGTGCTTTTCCACGATTGCGGGAAGCTGTGGGAAAATACCTATCCGGAGGATGGGTTCGGCCAGATTCACTCGCTCCACGGGGAGATGCTCGGGCACATTCCGCTGGGCATCGAGCTGGTGAACAAGCTCTGGCGTGATCTTTCGGATGCCGGGGAGTTCGAAAAATTTTCCTCCGCGCAGCCATCCACCGAGGAAGTCCGCGTCCACCTGCTCCACCTGATCGGCAGCCACCACGGGCAGTTGGAATACGGCTCTCCGGTTTTACCGAAAACCCCGGAAGCCTACGCCTTACACTACATCGACAACCTTGACGCGAAGATGGAAATGCTTAAGGACGCCTACACCCAGGCAACGGAAGTCGCGCCCGGGATTTACGACAGGGTCTTCCCGCTTTCCGCAAATCTCATCAGGCCGCTCCGCGATTTTGAGGCCGGGGAAACTTCTGCGGAGGGAATCCCTGCCAGTGAAGATTGATCACAAAAGTCACAAGGAAGAGCGTGGTTCGGTCTGGCAGAGCTTTCGGTTCAGCTTCACTGCGAGAAGCTTTGAGGGGGTAGGTTTGAATTTATAAATTATAATCCAGCCCTGAAATCCTCACGTGACATTCACGACATAGCCCATCTCAGAAGCCCGAACCAGAATCCCCTTTTGTGACTCATGTGAAAAATTCTTTCCTTTCTGCGGCTGGTTCTCAGAAAACTCCGCTTGGCGTCCGCTCCCGCTTTGCATAAAACAAGCGCATGAAGATAAACAACCTGATTGGATTCGTAACAGCCGCCCTGTGCTTCACCGCTACCGCGAAGGAACCTCTAGCCGTCGGCGCAAACCCTGAGGCAATGACCCGGGGGTTCGGAGGCAAGCTCTACGTCAGTATGATGGGGGAGACGCGGACGGAAGGTGATGGCAACGGCGGAATCACCGTCATTGAAGACGGCGTCCCGAAAGTTTTTTGCGATGGCATGGACGATCCCAAAGGCATCGTCATGCTAGGCGATTTCCTCGTCACTACGGATTTCCGGAAAATGTGGAAGATCGATAACGAAGGTAAGAAGGAAGTGTTCGTCGCAGCGGAGGATTTCCCCCATCCGCCCCTTTTCCTCAACGATGTTGTCCTCTCCCCGGACGGAAAAAGCATCCTCGTCACCGACATGGGCGATAAGGACAAGATGAACGATCCTGACGGCAGACTTTGGCCGCTCGGCAGCGAGGGCGCAAAAAACCTCCCCGTCCTGGGCCGGGTTTACAGCATCACCCTCGATGGGAAAATCACCGAAGTCATCCCGCCAAATGCGGACATGCCTTGCCCGAACGGGGTTGACCAGCTTGCCGACGGCAGGATCCGTGTTGCCGCGTATTTCACCGGAAACATCCTGGAGCGCGAGGGAGACGGCTGGAAGATCCTCGCAAGCGGCCACCGCAGTGCCGACGCCATCGTCCACGATAGCAAGGGACGGTTCTACGTTTCCGAAGTCAGGACAGGCCGCGTGACCCGCTACGAGGCGGACGGCTCCGGCCAGACCGAGCTAAGCGAAGACATGGGCATCCAGTCCGCTGCCGACATGTTCGTCGATGAGGAAAACGGCACGCTCATCGTCCCGGACACCAAGGCCGGGAAGCTGTTCTTCCTAGCGCTGTAAAGCGGAGGGGCGAATTCCTTTCGCCCCCTCCTCTCAGAATTCCGGCGGGCCGTTGAGCTTCTCGCATTTCTCCGGTTGGCCGGGGATGAAGTCGATGACTTGGCCTTGTTTGCGGAGGATTTCCTGGAGCGTGGGGATGTCTATGCGGGAGACGGGTAGGTTTTGTTTCGCTGCCATGGCGGCGGCGGCACCGGCCGCCTGGCCGGTGATCATCCAGACACTCTCCAGTCGGAGGGTGCAGTAGGCTACGTGGGAGTAGCTCGCAGCGCAGGGCACCAGCAGATTCACGCATTCCTCCGCGTTGGGAATGATAGCGCGGTAGGGGATCTGGTAGGCGTGCCCTTTGCGCCAGATGCGGCCTTCATTGACGAATTCGCTTTCCGATACCGCCAACCGCTGGACGTGGTGGCTGTCGATGAAATGACTGCTAATGCCGATGGAGTCGTCCTTGCGTCTGTCCTCCTGCACGTCCTTCTGGGTTATGACGTAGGAGCCGGTCATCCGGCGTGCCTCGCGGACGTAGAGCTGGTAGGGGAGGTGGCCGTTGTCGGCGAACTCGCCCTTGTGGAGGCCGATGGATTTCATCTCGGACCGGACTTTTTCCGGGACGCTTTCATCGGTGGCGAGGAAATGCAGGAGGCCGAAGGGTGTAGTCCAGGTGGTCTTGAAAAATGGCTTTCCTCTCCTCGTATCCGGCATCCGGCCAAGCGAATTGTGCGCCGAAGTTCCCCAGGGAAAACACGGCGGCCTGCTTGTTGTTCAGCTCGAACTTGCCGTTGCGGCGTTTGTAGAAGTCCAGCACGTTGGCGAGCGACATTTTCGGGCGTCTCTCGAACCAGTCCGCGAGGATCGCAAAGCGTGCGGGATCGTAGTTCGCTGGAGGTGGAATGGGAATCTGGAGCTTGGGATCGCGGGCGACGGTGAGGCGGAAGTTGTAGTTCATCACGCCGGGATGGGCTTCGCCCCCGGTATAATCCTTCGTCCAGCCGGAGATGCCCGGGAGAAGGTTTCCTTTTTCATCCACGGTGGCGGCCTGTCTGGTTTTTTTATCAAAACGTACCCCGGCGGCCTCTTCTCCGTAGGTAGCCTTCGCGTCGCGGCCGATGGAGTAGGAGACGCCGGCACGAGCCATGAGGTCGCCCTCGTAGGAGGCGTCGATAAACACTTTTCCTGGAACCTTCGTGCCATCCGTGAGGGTGATTGCGGTGATGCGAGTGCCGTCCTTGGTGGTTTTTTCCACTGCTGATCCGAATCTGACCTCGATCCCGGCCTGCTCCAGCATTTCCAAATACACCTTCTCGGCCACGGAGGATTCGAAGTAGTATTCCGCCCTGCCCGAGCCGTAGTGCTTGCCGAGAGCGCGGTAGAATTCGTCCGCGAAACCGCCTATAGTCCACTTGAGCATGTGCTCGGATTCGGCGGTGTTGATGCCGGAGGTGGAGAGCCCGCCGACGTGTTGGGTCGGCTCGATCAGCAGGACTTCCGAGCCACCGCGTGCGGCGGTGATGGCGGCGGAGATGCCGCAGGGATTTCCTGAGTAAACGATGACGTCAGGCTGTGCGATGGCTGACTGGCAGCAGAGTGCGAGTGCGATGATGCTTCTGGAATGCATTTTATTTCGGGTTGGTTTTTTTAATGAAGCGGACGGCATCCGCGATGACGTAGCCCTCGGTGCCTGTGGTCTCGAAGAGGATGTTTCCGGAGGTTCCTTTTGAAAAATTCCATTTGCCGTGCAACCTGTTCAGATGCCCGTCAGAGTTCCTTTCCGGAGGCGAAGCTGTCGGCCTGGACTCCGAGGTGCTGGAGGCAGGAGACGAAGAGATTTGCGAAAGGAGGGGCTTTTTCAGGATCGAAGGCGAGGTGCTGGCCATGCTTGAAATGGCCACCGGCAAAGACAATGGGGAGGTTGGAATTGTTGTGGCTGGATGCGTTTCCAAGGTTGGATCCCAGGACGATTGCCGTTTGATCCAAAAGGGTGTTGTTGCCTTCCTTTACGCTTTTCAACTTTCTGAGAAATTCCGAGAAAATCTGGAACTCGGCTTTTTCGATGATGGCGAGCTGTTCGATTTTTTCGGGATCTTTCCCGTGGTGGGAGAGGTTATGCCAGCCGTCCTCGACGCCTTTGAGTGGGACGACTTCCGCGCCGCCGGAGCCGAGGAAGGTGAAGAGGCGGGTGGAGTCCGTGCGGATGGCAAGGAATATGAGATCGTAGATCAGGCTCATTTTCGCGACGAAGTCCGCCCTGTCCTCTACTTCCTGGGGCTGCACTTCTTCAACTTTAGGTTTGGGTTTGTGGGTCCATTCCTCGGCAGAGAGCATGCGCTGCTCCAGCTCGCGGACGCCGGTGGAGTATTGATCGAGCACTTCGACGTCTTCGCGGGCGATGTTCCGCTGGACGCTTTTGAGCTGGTCGTTGACGAGATCGAGGACGCTGCGCCCGTCCTGGAGGCGGCGCACCTGGGTTTCCTTTTCCTTCTCGAGCCCTTCCAGGAAAAGCTTCGCGAAGAGGTCGGAGGGTTTCTTCTCCGGGGGGATTTTTACTCCGGAGCGGGTATAGGAGATGCCGCTGTTACCAGCCGCGAGGGTGAGCGAGGGAAAGCGCGTGAGGTGGCCTATGCTTTCTGCCGCGAACTGGTCAACGGAGATAGAATTTCGGAAACTGGGAGCTGCGGGATGCGGGGCGGCGGTGAGGTAGCTGGCCTCCGCAGGGTGCCCGCCGTCCACATCCGGGTGCATGAGTCCGGAGATGACCGTGAAATTTTTCCGGTGCTCCTGAAGCGGCTCAAGATAGGCGGTCGGCTTGTAGTCGAAGCCAGCTTGCTCCGGGAAAAGGAATGGCGTGTGTATGCCGAGCGGTGAGCAGATGGCGACCATACGGCGGATGCCTGCATCTCCTGTCTCGGCGGCGAGTCCGCGCGGGAAGAAGCTTTCGAGCAATGGTAAGCCAAGTGCGATGCCGGAGGTGCGCAGGAAGCGGCGTCGGCTGGTGGATGGGAGATTGAGTTTCATCTTTCTGACGGGGTGTTAGGGTTTGAGGAAAAAATCACTGGCGACAACTTCCTGAACCATGGAGCGGAGGCCGGAGCCGCGTTTCACAGAAGCATTATAAATGGCATCGAGCGCTTTGTCCTCCATCACGCCGACCGGGCGGCCGCAGCCGTAGGTCATGAGCTTTTGAGCGATCGCGCGCGTGATTGTCTCTGGCTGGTCGAGCAGCCATTTCTGGAAGCCGGTGTAATCGGTGAAGGCGACGCCGTCCGGAGTCTCGCCAGAGGAATCGACGGGCAGGCCGGGCTTGCGCTCCACCTTGCCTTTTTTATTGGTGGTGATGATCTGGCGGTAATTGCTTCGGTGTGTGCCGACAGGATCGAACTCCTCCAGCGCAAAGCCGACGGGGTCGATGCGGTCGTGGCAGCGGGCGCAAGAGACGTTTTTGGTGTGCTTGGAAAACATTTCTTTGGGCGAAGTGGGGCAGGGATGTTCCCGGCTCGACGGCAGGAATACCCGGTGGCGGGGGTGGTACCGGACGGGCGAGGAGACGATCCAGCACCCACACGCCACGTACAACAGGGGACGTGTTGGTGCCGTTCGCGGTGACTTTCATGACGCTGGCCTGGGTGAGCAACCCACCACGGATGGAGTCTTCCGGGAGCTTTACAGCGCGGATCTTCTCATGCCCTTTCAGTCCTTCGATGCCGTAGTGTGCGGCGAGGCGTTCGTTGAGCATCGCGAAGTCCGAATCGATGAAATTCATCACGTTGAGATCCCTATCGAGCATCTCGCGGAAGAATGCCTCCGTCTCGCGATTGAGGGATTTCTCGAGCAAGGTGTCGTATTCGGGGAAAAACTTTTTGTCCGGAGTGGTGAAGGTGATGTCGCGGAGGTCAAGCCATTGGCCGGTGAAGTTTTTCACGAAGTGCTGGCTTTTCGGATCTTCCAACATGCGGAGGGTTTGCTCCCGGCGGACATCTGCGTCCTTGAGTTTTCCCTGGGAGGCGAGCTTGAGCAGGGTCTCGTCCGGCATGGTCAACCAGAGGAAATACGACATACGGTAAGCGATGTCGAAGTCGTCCACGACAGGATCGCTATTGATTAGGAGAAATTTCGGAGAGCAGAGGATTGCCGTGACGCCAGTGCGCACGGCATCCTCGAAGCTACGGCCTTCCTTCAACCTGCCAAGTGCCAGATCAATGAACTGGTCGCCGTTTCCCTTTTTACCGGACCACGAAGGGCACGTGGCAGAAAATCGAGGAGTATCCGTTTCACGTCTTCCTCAGGTGCGGAGGACTCGATGCGCTGCATCATCACCTTTCTACCACGCCAGAAGAGATCGTGCTCGAAATCGTCCTCCATGGTTATTGTTTCGCTATTACCGAAGAGGCGGTTCTGCGAGTGTGACGGAAAATCCTGGTTGATCGGCCCGTGGGTCTCGACCCACTGGGTTGCAATGCCGGGGCGTTCCTCGTGCTTGTCGCGGTGAGGGACATGGCTCGGAAAAATCCACGGCAGGACGTGGATTGTATCACCGATTTCCATCCGGGTGGTAAACTCGATGAGGGTTGGCTTCTCCGGACTGCCTGTGACATCGAAGTAGCCTTGGAAGCGAGATCCCTGGGGGCTGAACTTTGGCCCGGTGACGATGCCGACGGTCATGGTGCGGCCACCCGGATCGAGTGGCCAGACAGAGACGCGGCAACGATAGATCCCCGGCTCAGTCGGGTCTGAAGAATCGAAGCGGGCGGGAGGCCAGGCGGCAGAAAAATCCACGAAGGCACCGTGGCTCTCGATGACGCCGCCCCTACCTTTTTTCACAGAGCCGATATTGCCCTTCTCTTCCATGGCCACCGATCGGCGCGTCGCCGCAGGGATGGGCGGGTAGCGGCGGATAACATCGTCGAAGGCAACGTTTGCCGCCTCCAGATATTTCTCCAGCAGCACCGCGGAAACACTCAGCCCACCGGCAACGTTGTCGAAGCCGTGGCTTTTCCCATCCTCCGGCAGCATCTTCGGCAATCTCCGTATCCACTCCCAGTAGATCGCGGACGGTGTTTTCATACTCCATTCTGTTCATGCGCCGCACGGCTAGCATGGCTGGTGCCGCCTCTTTCCGGAGGAGATTCTTCACCGTATCTGTGAAAACTTTTGTTTCCGATTCGCTTGGGCGTGGCTCCTTTTTCGGAGGCATGTCTTCGTATTCGATGGCCTCCAAAACGAGCTTCCATTGCTCTGAGCTATTTGGTGGAAGGGCGAGCTCATCCAAGCGAAAATCTCCCTCCTGCTCCTCCGGGCCATGACATTTCAGGCAATGACCTTTAATAAATTCTCCCAGAACTTTCCTGCCAGCAGGCTGTGCATGACAGTAGGCTGCGGCGATGAAGACGAGGATGCAAAATGTAAATTTTCGGTACATGGTTTTTTTAGGATTTAGTCCAGAAAAGGACAGAATGCATGGGAAGACGGTGCGTCAGTTTTCGACTGGGCGATCGGCGGCGAAGGCTGCCTGACAGGAGAGGGCGATTGCGATGATGCTTCCGGAACTCATGCTATTTGGGGCTGCCTTTCTTCACGAAGCGGACGACATCGGCGATGACGTAGCCTTCGGTGCCTGTGGTCTCGAAGAGGATGTTTCCGGAGGTTCCTTTGGGGAATTTCCAGGTGCCGAGGAGTTGCCAGACGTAGCCGTCCTTTTGCTGGTTGAGGGTGATTTTTTCCGTGCCGCCATCGTGGGAGATGGTGACGGGGACGTTTCCTGCGCGGGGAGGGTTGTCGCTCCAGATGGTATGGACCTCGTATTCCCCTGCCTCCGGAAGATCGGGTGTGAAACGGATGGATTTGGTTCCTTTTCCGTCCGCGTTGTCGTGGAGGTAGTCAGTGCCTTGGAAGCCATCGTAGCGTTTGCTGGAATGCCAGTTTCCGGTGATATCGGCGGCGGTGTTATCGACGATGATGCCGGAAATTTCCTCCTGCTCGGTGGGGGAGAGTTTCTGGCCGCGGTCCGTGAGGTGCTTGGCGAGATCCGGGTAGGGCACGTCCTGGACGGGGAGGTTTTTCTCGAGGGCGAGGACGGCGGCGGCACCGGCGGATTGGCCGATGGACCATGTAGGTCGCATTCAAGGCGGACGGCTCCGTAGCCGGCGTAGCTGGAGGAAAGGGCGGAAGGGACGAGGAGGTTGGTGCAGTCGGCGCGTTTCGGGACGATGGCGCGGTAGGGGATGCCGAAGGGGGCATAGTTCTGGTAGTTTATGAAAGCGCCTTCGTTGTAGATGTGGCCGTCTTTAATGACGGTACGGGCGGCGTGTAGATCGACGAACCACCAGGCGATGCCGATCGGATCCTCCACGGGCGGGGCGGGCTGGAGGGTTCCCCTAGGACTGGCAATGACATCGGCCTCGGTGATGACGTAGTCGGAGACCATGCGGCGGGTACTGCGGAGGTAGAGCATGCGGGGCCAGCCGCCGTTGTCGATGAACTCGTCCTTGCAGAGACCCCACTGGGACCATTCGGCGCGGAGTTTTTCCGGAACGGAGGGATCTGTGGAGAGGAAATGGATTAGGCCCTGGGTGTAGCTGCGATGCTCGTCGTAGATGGCTTTCCGCTCGGCGTAGGTGCCGTCGGGGTAGCCGTGGTTTCTGCCGTAGAAATTTCCGGAAAGCTCGTGCCAACTCCCGAGATCGATGAGGCGGGCTTTGGGATCGTCGGTGGGTCTGCCGGGGCTCGTCGAGCCAGTCGTTGGTGCCGCCTGCGGCGAGGAAGCGGCGGTAGATTTCGTAGTCGGAAACCTTGTAGCCCTCGGGGGCGGTGATGGGGATCTTGTTGGCGGGGTCTTTGGTGAGGGGCAGGCGCAGGCAGAAGCCCATGGCGCTCTTGTCCGCATCGCCGTGGGTGCCGACGGGTTCGTTCTGGACGCCGAAAATGGTGCCGGAGGTGGGATCGCCGGGGGTGTTGTAGGGATCGACTTTGACGCGGAACTGCTGCTCGCGGGTGGGGTTGATCACGCCGCCGACCGTCTCGCCGTATTTGGCATTTCCCTCACGACCCCATGCGTAGCTGACGCCGGAGAAGGCCATGAGATCTCCTTCGACGGTGCCGTCGATGAAATATTTGCCGGAGACGCGGGTGCCGTCTTCACAGAGGAAGGAGGTGATACGGCCGTCTTTTTTGGAGACGGATCCGGGCTTTTCCGAGATGCGCTTGCCGCGCAGGACGGGGATGTCTTTCTCGGCGAGCCAGTCGTCGATGGCCTTCTCGGCGAATGAGGAGCGGAATTTGTATCTGGGGGAGGTGGCCTTGGGATTGGAGGCTCTGGCGATGCGGATGAAGAACTCACGGGAGAGTCCTGCGATAGGCTTTGCGTTCCCAGCGCGTTTGTCCACGTCCTGGCTACCGAGGCCGTTCGCGATGATGCCGCCAAGGTGCTGGACAGGGGAAACGAGGAGGACGTTTTTGCCGCTATCCGCCGCTTCGACCGCGGCAGTGATGGCAGAGGGGGAATCGCCGTAAACGACGATAACGGCTGAGTGGATTCCAGCGTGAGTGGAGAGGCAGCAAAGAAGGCCAAGGATGATGGGGCGGAATGTCATGTCGGGTGCGGCGGTAACCATACCTAGCGGAGATTTCTCCGAGGTTGCCAAAAAAGTGCCCCCGGCAGTGGCACTGCGGGGGCAGTTGGAGAATGTGAAACCCTTAACGTCTCCTGCGCAGCAAGGCGAGGGTGCCGAGGGCGGATACCATCAGCACGGATGGTTCGGGGACGCTCGTGATTTCCAAGGATGTAAGTACACCGATAAACCCGTCGCTGGTGCTTAGGAGCGAGAAATTATCATTCGTACCATCGATAGTGAAACTTCCGGTGATGTAGTTGTTGCCGCTCGTCCACGCTGCTTTGTTGGCGTTAGTGATTGTACCAAGGGAAAGCGTGCTGAAATCAGTGACAGGATCCGCCCCCGCACCGCCGTAGAGCGAGTATTCTCTAGAGAGATTGCCCGCGCTATCGCCCCGGAATGAGGTTACGTAATAAGTGTAAGTGCCCGGTGCTAGGCCAGCGATGTTGAGTGAAATGCCACCTCCGCTATCTCTCACGGCGTTACTTTTTCCTAAACTTGTATTGAATAGAGGGGCAGTGACTGAAAGATCGCTTGTATAGTCAGCGCTTTTGGTGGCAACGCCGTAGTCGGCTGTGGTTGAAGTTCCGATTGAGGTTCCGAAATCCAGCGAGATGGAAGTTGCGGCTCCGTTTGCGTCCACGATGCCGGAGGCCGTATCAGTTGCGACGGTATTCCAGGTTGTTCCCGTGATGCCTCCATCGACGTGGCCTGGGGCTTCGGTTCCGGAGTAGCTTGTCGCGCCGAAGTTGAAAAGAACAGTGGCGGCATGTGCCCCGCTGGGGGCACAGGCAAGCACTGCCGCTGCGGCGCAGCGAAGGAGGAGTGTATTAGGGGATTTCATTGATCTTGTCTTGGTGGTTTCGTTTACTTGATTTTGAGTTGGCCGATTGAGACCTCTCATTTTAAAAGAGCGATTTTCGGGAGGAGTTAGACAGAAAAAGGAATCTATTTTCCGTGGCGGATTTTCAGGGAAGGGGCGGATGCCGTCCGGTTTTCCTTCGTCGCGAATTCATGTATATAGCCGCCGCGATCCGTTTCGTCGGTATCACGGCAGATGATGAAAGTGGCGAGGCGGTTAGTGTCGGCTTTTAGGAAATCCACGAGCTTCCCTCCCTCAATGAACACTGAGCCGAAGGTGATGCCCTGGGAAATGGTGAACTCGCCTAACTTGATCGAGCGAGTGGGGTCGGGCTTGTGGTACACGGCGCTCTTTTCTTGATGGGCGGGCGCGGAATCCCAAGTGAGTCCGGTTTCGGGCCAGTCGTCTTCCGTTTCCTCGGTGAGACCATAAACGGAAAAGGTAGCGTCCGGGCAAAGGGAGGTGAAGCCGAGCTCGCTGGGGACGATGCTGAGCATGAAGCGCGCGTCCTTAATGCGGTCTAATTCCAGCTTTGAGAGATCGAACCGGGTATAGCCTTTGCGGCATGTCTTCTTGTCATCATCCGCCCGTTTGACGCGTATCATGGGATCTTTACCGAACTCGCGAAGGGCGGAGGGATGGCTGAAGAAATCGCCGAGCTGGATGAAGGTGTCCGCGCCTCTTCCGAATGAGGTGGTCAGTTGGTACCAACCATCCTCGATTAGCGGTTCGTTGCCGCGGGTCGGGTTTTGGGTTTCCGAGGCCTCATCCACGAATTTGCTTCCACCGACGGACAAGCGTTGTCCGATGGTGAGCGGCCTGGTATCATTGTTCCCTTTGTCGGTGACCTCGACGAGGCCTTCGAGAACCTGCACAACATAGAAACCGTCGTCATTAGCGGAGACTCCGAATTTCGTGCCAAAATCGACGACCGTCGCATCCGGAGTATCGACCGTGAAGCCGATGGCGGACTCGGGGACGTCCGCGATTAGCGCGCCTTTTCTCAGGTGGCAGTTCATCGCATCGGTGATTTCCAAGGTAGAAGGTGCCTCAAGGGTCAGGACGGCTCCGGACTCAAAGGTAAATGTGGCAAGACCCTCGACGAGCTCGTAGAAACCGGGGCCGATCTTTGATCCTTGGACGGTGGGGAGAGAGCTTTCCGCCCAGCGGCAGTTCTTGGCCTCGGTCAGGGTGGCGACAGTTTCGGGTTTCGGGATGTGGGTGAACTCCACATCCGGCTGTTTCTTGAAAACGAGTGCGAGCAGCAGGGTGACGGCTGCTGCGGCGGCGAGTGTCCACGGGATACTGCGGGAACAAACGAGGCGGTGGATCCGGTCTTCCCCGGAGGCCGGGGTGGAGAGGAGTTTTCCCATGCCGGAGCCGGAGGCTTTCAATTCGCCCTCCAGGTGGAGAAAATGCGCAGCGAAGGCGTGGGCGGCGGGGTCGTTGCGGAGGCGTTCCTGCAGGGTGCGCAGACTCCCGGCATCGAGTGTGTCGTCGGTGAGTTTTGCCAGGGATTCCGCGAGGTGGAAGTTGTCGTAAGGGTTCATGTGGTTTCCTTTTCGATGCAGGTGAGAAGGTTCATTCGGATGCGGCTGAGCGAGCGGTAGACGGCGGCGACGGTGGAACCGATGCGGAGGGCGAGGTCGGGGACTTCCATATCCTCGTAGTAGCGGAGTAGGATGAGACGGCGATGGTCGAGGGGGAGCTTTGCTATGCAGGATTCGAGGGCGTCCTTGCGTCCGTCGCCGTCATCGGAAAGCTCGGCGACGGCGTGGGCGAGCGATTCAAGGAGGTCGTTCTCAAGCGGGAGGTGGCGCACCTTTTCCGCACGGCGGTAGTTCAGCATCTGGTAGAAAGCCACCCGCCGCGCCCATGCGAGGAAGTTCGTGCCCTCCTCGAACTGGTCGAAAATGTGCCAGAGCTGGAGCTTGGTGAGCTGGAGGATGTCCTCCGCATCCGCCGTGATGGAGACGAGGGAGTGGACGTAGCCTGCCAGCTTCCGCTCGTGAGTGGTCAGCAGGGTGAGAAAGGCCGTTTGGCGGTCTTCTTCGGGAGTTATAGGTTCGGCGTCCAAGGGATCTTTGGATGATAAGAGCGAGTTTCACCCGGGATTGGACAGGGAAATTCTGCTACATGGTGTACCACCCCCGGGCACGTCAGGCGGATCCGGCCTTTTCCCGAACCTTTGCGATGGCCTTGGAGGCCTCCGCCCACGGGATTTCGTGCGGTTCGCGGTTGGAGAGGGCGGCGGTGGCGGCTACGGCTCCGGCGGCTTCGCCCATGGCCACGGCGTTTCCGGTGACACGGTAGCTCGAGTGTGAGATAAAATCCCCGCTGATGCAGCGGCCCGCCATCATCAGGCCGTCCACATCTTTTGCGATGAGCGCGCGCAGTGGGATGTCGTAGGGCTTCACCTTGATATTGGAACCGTGGATGCCGGATTTTTTGTTTTGTTCCGCAGTGGTGGCGTGGACATCCACTACGAAGGTGGCGCGGGCGATTCCATCCTCATAACGGGCACCCTTGATGAGATCCTCCTTGCTGACGGTATAGCGCCCGGCGATGCGGCGGCCGTCCCGCACGCCGATCTGAGCAGCGGTGGAAACGAGCATGATGCCCTCCCAAGCCCCACCGAGACTGCGGAAGCCGTCCACCATTTTGTTCATTTCCGCCCTGGCGTTGACCGTGGCCCGGGTGACGGCGGCGGCATCGTCCGGGCGCACGCCGTACTCATGGTTCATCATTGCGAAAACGAGATTCTCCTTCACATGCCAAAGGGTCGGCATGGCGTAGGAGGGGTAGTGGCCGAAGCTTTCGATGGTTTTGCGGATGCGGATTTTTTTCTCCGGATTGGAGTTCTCGCCCTTCTTTTTTTCTCCGAAACGGATGTGATCCCGCAGCTTTTCCGCATCGCGGACGGTGAGAAGTGCGTTGAGGGACATGGGCTGGCAGGGGCATGCCACGCCTTTGACCATCTCCGGCTCGCCAAGCGCGAAATCGCAGCCCGCCTGCGCGCCGAGATCCCCGTCGCCCGTGGTATCGATGAAAACCGGCGCAGCTCATGCCTGGCGGCCTGACTTGGAATCGGTGATGATGGTGGTGAGTTTCCTGCCCTGTTTGAAGGCGGCGGCGACGCGGGTGTGGTATTGGAAAATAACCCCCGCCTCCGTGCAGAGTTCTTCCAGGATGAGTTTGAGCGCTTCCGGATCGTAGGTGAAAGCGGCGGCGTTGGTTCCAATCTTGGCACCACGTTCATCGAGCTTTTTTTTCAGCTCCACTGCGAAGCCGGGCTTGTCGAAATCGAGGAAATAACTGAGCAACCCGGAAGTCCAGACCCCACCCAGGCAGCCGTGCCACTCGAACAGACGGACTTTCGCCCCGGAGCGGGCAGCGGCGATGGCAGCGGACACACCTGCGGGCCCTGCCCCGCACACGATCACGTCCGCATCCGCCTTGAGCGGGAGTTCGTTGGCTGGCTCGGTGAAGACACCGGGCTTGGAGGCGGCTTTTGTTTCGGCGCTGGCGGGAAGCGCGAGACCGGCGGAGCCAAGGGCTGCGGCGGAGAGGAATCGGCGGCGGGAAGGTTGCATGGGTTCTTTCGGCTGGGGGTTGTTGCAAACATACCTACGCGGTCATTTGAGTAAAGATTTCAGCCCCGGGGAGGTATGCCTGGTTCAGATGCGCTGTGAAGGCATACTGGCCGTGGCGGATAAAATCCTCCTCTTCTTGTGCTAAATGATGGGCCGTTTCCATGGATTTTCGTGAAACGGCGACCGCCTGGTATGGCGGAGAAAGGCGGCACTAGCGTTTCCTGCGGAGAAGTAGCAGTGTGCCGAAGGCTCCAAGAAGCGCGCTGGAGGGCTCCGGGACAGCCGTGCCGGTGATGGCGATGTTGTCGATGATGCTGGAGACGTTTTGCGAGTTGGAGCCGGATCCACCGGAAAACTGAAACGTGAACAGGGCGCTTTCACCGTCCGCGAGGACAAGGTCGGTGAGGTTGTCCGAGAGGGTGTAGTCAAAGTCTGGGTAGTCACTGACCCTGCCGGTGGTTCCGGAGATGACATAGGCCAGGCCGGATGCGGAAGCCACCTGCGTGGACGCCGGGCCAAGCCCTCCGGAAGTATAGGTGGCGGTAAACGAGTTATAACCCTGGCTGGGTGATCCGCCGCTCTCCTGGCGGGCGGCGAAGTCGAAGCGGAGGGTCTCGATATTCCAACTGCTGCCGGAGTTGTTGGTGAAGTTCAGGGTGAAGGTATCTCCCGAAGCGGAGCGAACGAGAAGGGCACTGGTGCCGGCATCGGTCGCTCCCGCAAGGCTTCCGTAGGTTGTGTCATTGGAGCTGAAGATTCCATTCACCTGACCGGAACCTCCGGAATAGGAAATGTCACCGCTGAAACCTGTCTGCAACACATCGGCATCGAAAACCGTTCCGGCATCGTCTGCGAATGCAGCCCACCCTACGATGACTGCGGCGTGGGAGGCGGTGGGTGCCAGGATTGCCCCGAAGGCGGCGAGAGGAAGAAGGAGCTGAGTTTTCATAGGTTTTTTCTTTTAAGCGGAGCCATCGCTAGCCGTTCCACAGTGGCATGTAAACCGGAAATTTGAATGTCACTTGTGCGGCGGTGCCTACAATAAGGAGAAACTTGGGAAAATCGGAGAAGAGAACCACAATGGGAGCAAAGCGGACTTGGACGGACTGGCTAATCAAATCTCTCTGTCAAATGAACGCGGATGGACGCGGATAAATCATAAACCGTAAAAAACGGGCGTGTTCAGTTACCTGAGCAGCAATGGCAGGGCTTTTAACCACTTTTGATCTGCGTTCATCCGTGGTTCAAATTCTTTCCTCTCCCTAGTGTAGGACTCTGCATCATTTGTGCGGCGGTGCCACCGAGGCCGGGGGATGGACGATGATTCGCGCCTCGGGGTTGTTGACGATGTAGGAGTATGCCCAGCCGAGGAGGACGGAGAGCTTGTTGCGGAATCCGATGAGGAAAAGGATGTGGATGAGTAGCCAGGCGATCCATGCGAAGAAGCCGTTCAGGGTGATTTTCCCTGCCTTCATGACGGCGGCGTTTTTCCCGATGATGGCCATCATGCCCTTGTCGTTGTATTTGAAACGGGGGCGGAGGCTGTGCTTCCGGTCGGCGAAACCGGTGCCCTCCAGGCGCAGCTCTTCTTTGAGGAGCTTCGCAATGTGGTCGCCCATCTGGGTGGCTGCGGGTGCGACGCCGGGGACGAATTTGTCCTCCCTGTCATACATGTTTGTGAGATCCCCGGCGACGAAGACGTCCGGGTGGCCGGGGACGGAAAGATCCAGCCGCGGGGTGACGCGGCCGGAGCGGTCGATCTCCACCCCCAGGTCTTTGGTAAGCGGATTCGCGGCGATCCCGGCCGCCCAGACAATTGCCTCCGCATAGATGTGGGAGCCGTCCTGGAGGAGGAGTTTTCCTTTCTGCACATCCGTGACGCGGGTTTCGTTGCGGACTTCCACGCCCAGCTTCTGGAGCCGGGCTTTCGCGTAGTCCGATTGATCCGCATCGTAGTGCTCGAGGATTTTCGGGGAGTTCTCGATGAGGATGATTCGGAGCTTGCTCGTATCGATGCGGCGGAAATTCGAGTGCAGCGAGCGGTGGACGAGATCTGCGCAGGCACCCGCCAGCTCCACGCCGGTGCGGCCCGCCGCCGACGATGGCGATGGTCATCAGTCGCTCCCGCTCGGCGTAATCCGTGGTCAGCTCGGCGCGCTCCAGGTTGGAGAGGATTTTCCGGCGGATGTCCTGGGCGTCGGAAAGGGATTTGAGCCCCAGCGAGTTTTCCTCCCAGTGGTCGTTCCCGAAAAATCCCGTCTTCGCACCCGCCGCGAGGACGAGGTAGTCGAAGTGGTAGGTGCCGCCGGTCTTCCCCGTCACGGTTTTTTCCGCGGGGGAAATGGCCGTGACCTCGTCCATCAGCACGGTGACGTTCTTCGCGTTGTGGAGGATCTGGCGGATGGATCGGGCGATGTCCGGAGCGGCGAGTGATGCAGTGGCCACCTGGTAGAGGAGCGGCTGGAAGAGATGGTGGTTGGTGCGGTCGAGGAGGGTGACGTCGAAACGCTTGTCATTGGCGAGCTTGCGCGCGCACTCGAGTCCCGCGAATCCACCGCCTATGATAAGCACCTTGCGCGGTGCGGTCTGCTTGCTAGCCATGCCCGGAGCTTGGCACCCTTTTCCCGCAAGGGCAAACTGAGCTTGTGAATTTTTTCACAAAGTCCGGGACGCATGGAGAACCCAAGTATTATTGACGCGATCAGGCGCGGGTTGTGGTCGGGCGCAGGAATTCCGCAAGACCGACCGCATCGACGTTCTCGGAAAGGGGGTAGGATGCGCCGTGGGGAATCAGATAGGTGCCTCTCGTGGCTTCGAGGGTTTTCATGCTCTCGGTGAATGCCGGGGTGAGCTTGGGGGACAGGGTGCGCTTGATCTCGATGGCATGGATTTCCCCGGAGGGCTTTTCCAGAACCAGATCCACCTCCGCCCCGGCATGGGTCCGATAATGGCTGGCGCTGGTGCCGGTCGGGAGGAGCTGAAGGATTTGCTCAATGCAGTAACCTTCCCACGAATGGCCGCAGAGCGGGTGCCCGAGGACTTGCTCAATATCGTGCAGACCTGCAAGGGTATGCAGGAGTCCGGTATCCCGCCAGTAGGCTTTCGGTGCTTTGACCAAGCGTTTCCCCGCATTGCGGCTCCATGCCGGTAGGGTGCGGACGAGATACAGCCCTTCCAGCAGCGACAGGTAATGGCGCACGGTTTTTCCGTCGATACCGAGGGATGCCCCGATTTTGCTTAGGTTTAGTGTCGATCCCTGCTGGTGGGCGATCATGGTGCAAAAGCGGCGGAGCTGGACAGGGCTGGCGGTGGTGCCGAGCTGGGGCAGGTATCGCTCCACGTAGCTGGTGATGAAATCCTCAGACCACTGTGAGGAAACCGTGTCATCGGCTGCGAGAAAACCATCGGGATAGCCGCCGCGATACCAATGGCGTTCGATGGTTTCCCGGTCGGTGGGGGCGTCGAGTTCGGTGAGGTTCAGGGGGTTAAGCTCCAGGTAGCTGATACGGCCCGCGAGCGTTTCCGAACTCTGCCTGAGGAGATCCGGGGATGCGGAGCCGAGAAGGAGGAACTGTGCGGTTCGCTCGCCCAGATCACGCCGCTCGTCCACAAGGCTGCGCAGTAGCGGAAAAAGTCCCGGGAGCCGCTGGATTTCATCAAGGATGACGAGGTGCCCTTGGTAGTTGGAAAGGTAAAGCTCGGGATCGGCGAGCTTCGCGAGATCGGACGGACGTTCCAGATCCAGATAATGGCTGGGCTTTCCCATGTCCAGGCGACGGGCAAGGGTCGTCTTTCCCACCTGCCTCGAGCCTAGCAATGCAACCACCGGCGTGCTGGACAGCCGGGTAATGAGAGAGGATTTGATGTTTCTAAGGAGCATCTACCTTGAAAATAGGGAATGGATTCCGTATTTACGAGGTAAAAGCACCGAAGATTTTAGGATTGAAGCTGTGGCAGGTATCCCGTGATGCAGTTTCCGGTGATAGGCGGCCTCGCGCGATTGAGTCTGCTCATGGCCATGCCAAGAGTTTGGCGCTTTTTTTTAACAGCGATAAAAACGGAGCCTTGAGAAATTTTTATCATGTCTGAGAAGCGAAAGTTAGCATCAGCCCCACGGCCCGGTGATCCCGAGCGTGATGCCCCGTCCCTGGAGGTTCACGAAGAGCCATTTTCCGTCAGGAGAGAAGCAGGAGCCGGCAAATTCGCTGCTGTCCTTCGAGTTCCGGGCGAGGGTGGTGATGCTGCCGTCCGGCTCTATCCAGCGAAGGTGGGAATAATCGGCGAAGGAGGGGTCGATGAGATCCTCACAAACGACGAGTCCGCCGCCTGGTGCGGGGCATAGGTTGTCGCCGTTGACGAGGGGGGATTCCGCATCGCATTGGATGAAAAGCTCAATGGAGTCGGGTTTCTCGGCGGAGCCGGAGGGATCCAGGCGGAAGATCTGGCCGCGGCGGGCGGGGCCGCCATCGGTGCAGGCGATGAAGATGCCGGAATCGGTGAAATGGATGCCCTCGCCACGGGCGAAAAGCGCGGCTCCCGCAGCGTGGCCCCGGATGCGGAGATCGTCCTTGGGAGCGTGGGTGTCTTCGAGATCCATCCAGGTGACTTCGATGCCTCTTTCCAGTCTCCGGGAAGTTGCTTTTGGGATTGTAGTTCCGGAGATCCGCTTTCGGTTTGTCCACGACGGTTAGTGCCTGGAGGCGGCCTTTGGTGAAATCGTTTTTCTTCTCGGGGAGGAAACGGTAGAGGAGGCCGTCGTTGCGGTCTTCGGTGAGGTAGAGGATGCCGGTGGCCGGATCGAGAGCGACGGCCTCGTGGCGGAAGCGGCCCAGGGCGCGGAGGGCAACGGCTTTCTGGAGGCCGGGTTCTGCGGTGGCTTTGACTTCGAAGCACCACCCGTGGTCTTTCCCCCTGTCATGGAGCAGCTCGGCGGGTTCCTCGCAGGTGATAAAGGAACCCCACGGCATCGGGCCGCCCGCGCAGTTCCGGTCGGTGCCGGTGAGGGAAAGAAACTGGGAGATGGTTTCCCCGGTGGCGGGGTCGAAGACGATATTGGTGGTGCCGCCCAGTTGGGGATTGCGGCCTTCCGGACCCGGGTCGTGGCTGAGGGCGGGATCCAGGCCCTCCGGATAGCGGCGGTTGTCCGGGAACGGACCGTGGCCTTTCATATCGACGGAAAGCTCGTGGTTGCAGACGAGGACGACCTTTCCATCCGGGCCGGAAAAGGCAGCCATGCCGTCAGGTTTTCCGGGAACCTTGAAGCCATCCGCCATTTTCCCGCCTTTTTTCGAAAGGATGCGGTAGGAGAAACCTTCCGGGAGATCGATGATTCCCTTGGGGTCTTTGAGGAGTGGGCCGAAGCGTTTTCCTCCGGGTTTTGAAGCCGTTGCTCCCGTCAATAGGTTTTGCAGTCCGATGAATGCAAGGGCGGAGGTGCTGATGAAATCGCGGCGGTTGTGCATGGATGGATGTTCGTCGGTGTCGTAGGGTTTTCAAGTGGATACGTATTTCAAACGGGCGGAAGTTCGGAGTTTCAATCGGGGTGCCTATCTGTTCTTCTGGTTGCGCATGCACATACGATTTACGGAGAAGGAACTGGAGACGCTGGTGGAGATGCTTAGTCTGGCGGTGAGCGTGGCTTCCTGGAACCAGAAGGAGGGCTCCGACGGGAAACTTTCCGAATACGAGGGTTTCGAGAGCCGCATGCTGGAGAAGGCGGCAGCGAACGGGCTGGGGGAGATGATAGAGTTCGATGCGGAGACCCAACGCTTCCGCGTAAAGAAAGAGGTGGAGGAAAAGCTTTTCTACCACGAGTGCTACGAGGAGTTCCGCAACGAGAGCTTCTGGGACGAGCTGACCGTCCGGCTGGCCGACCGGGATCTGGTGAAATCCATTGGCCTGAAAGCCTGGGAGGCGATGTCCGAAGAGGAGCGCCGCGCGAAAACCGTGGCATGGGAGAAACGCTACTGGGCTGAGTTTTCCAAAAACGGAATTGATCGCGTGATCGTGATGACCCCGCCGGGGGAGGGGTGAGCTCAGGTGGGGGCGATCTTCGGTCGCCCACCCTTTCCAACGGATTTCAGACCCGGAAACCACCCGGATTTTTGCCGAATCTTGCAAAATGAACCCGGAGGCCCCCGGTTTCTTGCAAACTGCCAGCGAAGGGTTCTCCACCGGAGGGGGTGGGCTTCGGATATCCAAAGGTTCTCGGAGAGGCTCGCGATGGCATCGTTTCTAGCGAAGAACGGTCGTCATGCCCAACAGTTCCAAGACCGAATCCAGCGAAAACACACTGCCGCCGCAGACCCAATCCCGTCAGCCAGGGCGCGAGTCCGAGATGAACCCGCGGCCGGAATACGAGAACCCGGAGATCAAGGGGAGTGGCAGACTGAAAGGGAAAACTGCACTCATAACCGGCGGCGATTCCGGGATAGGGCGGGCGACTGCGGTGGCCTTCGCCCGGGAGGGGGCCGATGTGGCGTTCGCATATCTAAAAGAGGACGCCGACGCCGCTGAGACCTGCCGCTTGATCGAGGAAAAGGGTGCGAACGCCCTGCGGGTGAGGTGCGATGTTTCCTCGAAAAAAGCCTGCGCGGATCTGGTGGAACAGGTCGTCGGAAAATTCGGTGGAATCGATATCCTTGTCAATAATGCCGCCGAGCAGCATCCGCAGGATTCGATTTCCGATATCGATGAGGAGCAGCTTCTCAAAACCTTTTCCTCGAACGTTTTCGCGATGTTCCACCTCATTTCCGCCGCCCTGCCGCATTTGGAAAAATCATCCGCGCCCGCCATCATCAACACGACTTCCGTCACGGCCTACCGGTGCAGCCCGCACCTGCTCGATTACTCGGCGACGAAAGGAGCCATCGTCTCGCTGACCCGGTCGCTTTCCGGAAACCTCGCGGAAAAAGGAATCCGTGTAAACGGGGTCGCCCCCGGCGCCATCTGGACGCCTCTGATCCCGGCGACGTTTCCTGCGGAGAAAGTGGAGAAATTCGGAGCCTCCACCCCGCTGGGTCGTCCCGGGCAGCCATGGGAATGTGCGGAATGCTATGTTTTCCTGGCGTCCGCTTCATCATCCTACATGACGGGACAAGTGCTACACCCCAACGGCGGTGAAATTATCAACGGCTAGAACCATGAGCCGCGCTTCCCCCAGCCGGGTTCCACCGGGACTTGTCTTCACCTCGGACGATCTTCCCGGATACTCCCGGCAGAGGCGTGGCCGGGGGTTTTCCTACAGCCTTCCGGATGGTTCGCTTCTCCGTTGCGGCAAAGAGAGGAAGCGGATTTCATCGCTAGCAGTCCCTCCCGCCTACACCGGAGTCTGGATCTGCATGGATGGCCGGGGGCACCTCCAGGCGACGGGTCTCGATGATGAGGGGCGCAAGCAATACCGTTACCACCAGGACTGGCACGCCCATTCGGCCGATCTCAAGTTCGGCCTCTTGCCATCCTTCGCCACCGCCCTACCCTCCATCCGCGCCGCATGCAGGAAGCTTCTCAGGGAAACCGGCCTCGGGAAGGATAGGGTCATTGCCGGGGTGGTCAGCCTTCTGGACAGGACGGGGTATAGGATAGGGAATTCCCGTTATGAAAAGGAAAACCGCAGCTACGGCCTGGCATCCCTCCTGACCCGGCACATCCGGGAGAACGGGGATGCTTTCCAAATCAGGTTCCGGGGAAAGGCCGGGAAAGAACACCTCGCGGAAATTTCCGATTCACACCTCTTGGAGCTGGTGTCCGATCTCCAGGAACTACCCGGCCAGCACCTCTTCCGCTACGAGGACGGCGAGGGGGAAGCCCACGACATAGGAACCTCCGAGATCAACGCCTGGATCAAGGAAAAAGGTGGCGGCGACTTCACCGCGAAACAGTTCCGCACATGGAAGGCGACGGTAACCTGCGCAACGAAGCTGAAAACCGCCCCTCCTCCTGAAACCAAAACCGCACTCACAAAAGCCGAAAACGAAGCGATACTCGCCACCGCCGCCCTCCTGAACCACACTCCGGCGACCTGCCGGAAATACTACATCCATCCCGCCCTGCTCACCGCGTTCCGGAACGGCGACCTTTTCCGTATCATGAACGCGAAGCCGCCCCGGCTGCGAAAATCCGACAACTCCGCAAAGCTCCATGCGGTGGAGCGGCGGGTGCTGAAGATCATCGGAAGAGGGGTGTGATCCACTTCAGACCATCACATAACTAACAGAAAACTAACAGGTTCACATTTTTTCGCAGATGGTTCCCTGGTTTCGTGAATGTAAAAACCCCCTCCACGTTGTGCGTGGTTCTTGCGCTCGCTTCCGCGTCCGCAACACTCCCCGCCGCCAACATTTCCGGAGTTTCCGGCGCATCCAGCGTCTTCTCGCTAAGGAAACTCGTCGATTCCTACTCGGGAAGCGCGATCAATGTAAGGCTCACCTCCGACAGCACGTCCATGGACATAGGCTTTGACGGCTCGGGAAATCTCGATACCGCCGCTCTCCTCACTTTCGTCGGTTCCGGGGATGGTTTTGTCACCCGTTGGTATGACCAGGCGGAATTCGGTGGTGATCAAGGCGACGGCCGCGATAGCAGTGAAGCGCAACACCCCCGCATCGTCAGCTCCGGAACCTTGGTCACCTCCGACAATGGCAAGGTGGCGCTGGATTTCACGGGAGAAAATCCCTCACGTCGTTCAATTTCGATGTCACCACGACAACCGTATTCACGGTGAACTCGGTCGATACCACGAGCGGTAACGATTCCCTCGCGGAGCGGATCTTTAATTTTTCCGATGACGGATCGTCACGGTTTTCCCTTGGAAGGGAGGATGGGGGGCTTGCGGTAGCATACAATGACGGGAACTTCACGGTTACGCCCACATCCTACAGCATCACCTCCGGAAGAACCTTCCAGACTACGTCTTCACTGAATATTGTGGATACGGGAACGGATGCTTACGAGATTTTCGTGAACGGGGGATCGGTATTGAGCGAGTCAGGGCTTGATCTCAGCACTGCCGGGCTTGATCGGTTCACGATCGGTAGCAGCAATTCGTCTGGAGAAAGGAGTCTGCAAGGCAAGATACAGGAAGTCCTGCTATTTGATTCCGTTCTCGGTTCCTCCGATCGGGGCACGATCGAGTCCTCGCAGTTCGCATTCTACAACATCCCCGAGCCGAGTGCGCTCATTCTTACTTTCGTAGGCGCACTGGGATTCTTCAGGCGTCGCCGGGTCTGATCTGTTTCCAAATTCCCCAAAGGGTCGCCGTCATCCGGACGCCGCCCCCTTTTTTATTCATGATCGGGACTGGGAAAAATCCATTGCAATACTTTCGGGGCATTCCGAGGGACGGCGAGGAGAAGGGTTTGGTTTGGGAGGGGGTTGATGGGAGGGTGAAGAAGGGCGACCGAAGATCGCCCCCACGTTTTTTTTCGCAGAGCGTGATCTTCCGTTTGACAAACCGGGGGGAATGGGGCAATTCCTTCGCCCCCGCCGATCCGTTGGCGGATCCGGAATCATGGCAGAGTAGCTCAGTGGTAGAGCAGAGGACTCATAAGCCTTTGGTCGGCGGTTCAAATCCGCCCTTTGCCACCAGATTCCCTAACTTTATTGCGAAGCAGCCCGGTTTTTACACCGGGCCGTTTCGTTTTCAGGCTTGGCGCAGGAGAGAGGCGATGTCGGCAAAGAGGGCATTGATAAGATCCGTTCCCCGTAGATCGCGGGTGGCCTGGAGCTTATGGGCGATGCCAGCCTGAACGAGGGCTGGCATGGCTTTATCAAGTGTTTCGCGGAGTTTGCCGGCTTGGAAGTGTTCGGATTTCCTGTCGATGCCGGGGAGGGCGAGGGTTTCCGTGAAACGGGTGACGGCGGCAAAGATCGGCATCCAATCGACCCAACGTGGGAAGATGATTTGCCCAGCCGCTGGTGGAGGAAGCAGGAATTGCCAGTCTCCGGCGCGGACGCGGAAATGCTTTTCCCGGCCATGACGGGCGGAGACGATTTGGGCGGAATTTTCCATTTCATTGAGAATCTGCTGGATGGATTTGGAAAAATAGCCGGTAGATCGGGCAATGGCGGCGGGGTGGCCTGAATCATGTGTTAGGAGCCAAGCCATGAGTTCCGCACGGGTGTTCACGCCGAAAAGTGACCGCAAGGTGAAGAGCAGGTTTTCCCGCGTTCGGGGATCCGGTGTTTGGCTCATGCCACGGAGTTCCAATTTTCCGCGAAGCAAGCCGTGCTTTGCGAAGGTTGGTTCGGTTTCGCCTGGATGTGAGGAGGGGCGGCCTTCGTGTGAGAGGAAGAGGGCTTCCGGCTCGGAAGAGGTGCTTTCCGACGTGCGATCAACGATGGCTCGCCATTTCCGATGTGCTGTCTGCTGGCCAAGGGTCTCTGCGATAGCGGCGAGAACCCGCGGCTCCGCCACGCCTGGCCAGCTACGGTGAAGTCCCTGGAGACGTTGGAGGTTGATGCGGTTACCGTGTTTTGCGAGCCAGTCGATGGATTCGTCCATCAGGCGGGAATCGTAGCGACCGTAACGGGTGGTGGCGAGCAGGAGAGCCTCGGGGTCGATGATGGAATCGTCTCCTTTGCCCGCGTGTCCGGCGACGCCGATGGAGAACCATTGGAGCCAAAGCAAATCGACCATCCTCCCGTTGAGCTGGCTAAAGGAATTTTGAAATGAGGTCTGCATGGTTCAGTTCCCGGAGCAGGGCGTGAAGTTTGGGATGGGAGGTAGAGTCGTGGATGTTCTGAAGCACCCAGCGAAGAAGGTCTTCAATTTCGAGGGCGGAAGGATTCAGACAGATAAGATCCTCCATATCACGCCTTTGATCGCGGTCGAGGGCGGCACTTAGTTTGAGCAGGGTCAGGCCTTTGCGACCTATGAAGCTGATCTTGAGGTACTCGCCGTATTCCCGGGTGTCTGTTTCTTTCCAGAACCAGGATGGCAGCGAAGAGAAATCCATAGCGTGAAGTGAGGCGGCACCGTTGAGCCAATTCGGATCGAGCCGAAGTTCTTCAGCAGCTTTAGCCGCGGCAGCTTTCACAGCATCAGGTAATGGATAAGCACTGATGAGATTGCCTTCCAATTCCCGCATCGCCATGACGTCCACGTCCTTGGTCTGGCGAGATCCGAGTTGCTGGATGAGCAGTGCGCTGCCACCGCCGACAACCAACCACACGGGAGCCGATTTCTCTGCGATGAGAAAATCGTTGAGAAGTTGGAAGGCTTTTGTCAGGTTCTCTTCGTTCATCTGAAATACTGTTTACACGTCCGTAATGGATGATTCAACGGTATTTTAGTGTTAGTTTGGTTTTTCTCACAGATTATGGGCGTGGAAGCCGGTATTTCCCAGGGTTTCACTGGCCAGCTCCATGAGGTGGGCGTGGTGGGTGAAGAGGAGGACTTGGGTGGTTTTTCCGAATCCGGCGAGGGCGCGGAGGGCGTTGGCGGAGCGGGCGTCGTCGAAATGGACTAGGAGGTCGTCGAGGATGAGGGGCATGGGTTCGTGCTCGTTGCCGTGGATTTCCAGGCCGGCGAGGCGGAGGGCGAGGAAGAGCTGGTCACGTGTGCCCTCGCTCATGCCGCTGACGGGGAGGGATTTTCCGCCGCTGGCGCGAAGGGCGGTGATGACGGGGGCGTCGCCGGAATCGAAGCTGGTGGTGATGCCGGAAAAGGCTCCTCCTGTGATCTCGGAAAACCAGTGCCCGGCTTTTTCCATGAAGGGCCCTGGTTCTGCTCGCGGAAGGTTTCGATGCGGCTTTTCAGGAGGGAGATGGCGAGCTGGAGGCGGACAAACCGCTCGCCGTCCGCGAGGATGCGACCGGTGGCAAGCTCGGCCTGCTGGGTGTGGGCGGCGGCATCGTCGGAGGCGTTTTCCAATAACTGACGCTGTTGGTTGAGGTCGCGGATGGAGTTGTTGAGGGTTTTGAGTTCTTCGGAGGTACGCTGGGATTTGCTGGTGGTTTCCGCGATGGCGGCTTGGAGTTCGTCGGGGTTTTCCTCGCGGACTTTGGCGATGAAATCCTCGACTTCCGCGCCACGGGCGGCGCTGGCAATGGCTTGGCGGAGGGTGCGTAGTTCGGCGGTGAAGCTGGATTTTTCCGTGAGGCGATGGAGGAAAGGCTCGAGTTCGGCTTCGTCCGGGAGGTTGGCGGTGGATAGGAGTTCGTCGAGGGTCTTGCGGCTGCGGGTGGCTAGTTCTCGGGCGGTGGTGAGGGCGGTTTCTCGGTCGGCTAGTGTGGATTTTAGGTTTTCGAGGGCGGATTGATCGGTCGCGGCGGTTATTAGATTTTCGGTGAGGGTGGAAATATCCGTGGCGGTATTGGTGCTTTTCAGGGCTAGGGTTGAGGCGAGCTCCGCGACTTTGGATTCGTATTCGGAAGTGGTTTCCGCGAGGGCGGTGGTTTCCTCAATGAGTTGCTGGTGGCGATCCAGAGTGGTGAAAAGCTCGGAGCGGGCGTGGAGGAGTTCGAGGGTGTTTTCCGGGCTGAGGGAGGCGGGGAAGGAAAATTTCTTCTGGCAGGCTTGCCATGCTTTTTCCGCAGTGGAGAGGGCTTCTGTTAGGGATGGGAGGGTGGATTTTCGTTGATCCAGTTCCTGGGTCTTGGAGGAAATCTGATCGGCGATGGATTTCTCCGCGCCGACGGTTTGGTTGTGTGTGGCTATGCGTTTGCCAGCGGTTTCGAGGAGGGTTTCCAGTGCGGTGATTTCGGAGGAAAGGGCGGTGCGGAGAAGGGTGGCTGCCTGCTCGGTGCGGGACTGGTCTTCGACGATCTTTTTGGAGTCCGTTTGCCACTGGGTGTAGGTGCGCGAGAAGTTTTCCCAGATCTCGCGCCATTCGATGGCTTCCGGGGGAGTGAGTTTTGGGAGGTTGGCGGATTGGAGGAGGGCGTTCCAGTCTGAGGTAAGGGTGGCGGATTTTTCGGCAAGCCCGTCGAGGTGTTTTTCCGCTAGGGTTACGCGGGCTTCGGCTGGTAGGAGGCGGGCTTTTTTTTCCTCGATGCGGGCGACGGTTTCGGCGTGGTCTCGGAGGCTGTCGGCGATGGCATCTGCGGCGGTGACTGCTTCGGGGTAGGCGGTTTCGAGGGGTTTGACGGTGGAGAAATTCTGTGAGGTTTCGCCGTTTTTCCATGCTTTGAGAACGGCTTGCCAGCCGGTTTCACGGTGGGCGCGGGCGGCGGTGAGTTTTTCGGGGGAGGGGATGTCGCCGGTGGCGGTGAGGGCGGCGATTTCGGAATTCAGGGTGGCGAGTTCTTTGCTGGCGGTGGTGAGTTCGGCTTGGGCGGATTTCTTTTCTCGGGCGGCTTCGGAGAATGCTTCGCGGAATTTTTCCAAGCTGGATTTCAGCGGCGGGGAGAGGGCGGCGGTGGTTTGGAGGTCGGCGGGTGCTCCGGCGAGGCGCTGGTGGAGGGCGGTGGCTTCGGTGAGGAGGGCAGCGTTTTTTTCGATACGGGCGGGGAGGGAGGAGGCGATCTCACCTGCGCCTTTGGTTTCTGCGAGAGCTGTTTCCAGGGCGACGATGACGGTGGGATCGACGGGGGTGCGGCGGGCTTGGAGGCTGGCAATTTCCTTTTCCAGGGATTTTATGGAAAGCTCTGCCTGGGTTTTCTCCGAGTGGGCGGTGGTGAGGGATTCGGCGGCTTGTTTGGTCTCTAGGAGATGGATTTTTGAGATTCTCTGTGCTTCCAGTTTGCTGAGGTCGGAGGGGAGGCCTAGTTCGGTAGCTTGGCGGGTGATGTTGGCGGCGAGAATGGTGGCTTCGGAGGTTGTTTTTGTGTGGTTTTTTTTCTGCTCGCGGTATGCGCCGGCGTCTGCGGCTAGGGCGGTGATGGTGGATTTTTTGGATAGGATTTTGGTGTCCGGTGAGATGGCGGAGGCTTGTTCGGTGAGGGTGGCGATTTGTTTTTCCAGGGGGGCGATGGCTTCTGCGGCGGCTTGGGAGGCGCGGCGGGCTTCGCGGATGCGCTCGGGGAAATCCGAGTCGAGATCCGGGGTTTCGTGTAGCTCGGAAAGGAGGCGGAGCTGGTCTGCGTGGGAGCCGACTACGGGGAGGATGTCGCGGCAGCGTTCCAGCCATTCCCTGCGGGCGGAAAGATCGTGGAGGGTGGTTTCCAAGGTGAGGTGGGAGGCGTTCTTTTCCGCGAGGGAGTTTTCGATGTCCTCCCAGGATTCGGGGCGGGTGATGGCGTCGCGGGCGGCTTTCTGGGATTCGTCGAGCTGGCGTTTCGCGGTGCGGATGGATGCCTGGGAGCGGCCTTTGAAGAGGGCGGCGGCTTCTGTTTCGAGGGATTTTAGGACTTTATCGACGGGTGTGCCGCCGAGGCTGGCGGAGAAGAGGGCTTCGCCCAGGCGGCCTTCTCCGCGCAGTAGTTCTTCGGCTCCTTCGCGGAGTTTTTCGAAATCCAGGCCGAACATGCTGTCGAAATACGGGGCGTCCACGCCGCCGAGAAATTCCATTAGGGCGGAGTCCGGGACTGGTTTTCCATCGGCGTCTAACAGGGTGGCGGAACGGCCTTTTTTTCGTTGGAAGGTGGCGGTGGTGCCGGTTTTGTTTTCCAGTTCCGCGGCGATGCGCATGTCGCGGTAGTCGTGGAGGAAGTTTTCGGTGGAGCGGGTGGGGATGCCGAAGAGGAAGTCCCGGAGGCTGCGGAGGAGGGAGCTTTTCCCGGCCTCGTTGGCGCCGTAGAAGAGGTGGAGATCGGAGTTTTCCGAAGGGAGTTTTTCCTCGAAGCCGGTGAATGGGCCGTAGGAGGGGATTTCGATTTTTCGGAATCTCATGATTCGGCTCCTTTCTCCAGAAGGCGTTCGAGTATCATGGAGCAGGCGTCTTCGAGGAGGGCAGGGTGGTCTGTGCCTGTCCAGTCGTCGCGCAGGGTTGTGGCGAGATCGGTGGGGAGGATTTCCAGCATGGCGGTGACTTCGTCCGGGAGGCTGACGGTGCCGGGTGCGCGGGATTCCGTGAGGGCTTCTACGACGGTGGCGGTGAGGGCGTCGCGGGCGGCGAGGTCCTCGAGTTTTACGGCGGGGCGGGTGGAGCGTTTCACCCGCTCTATCCATATCCTGCCTTCGCCGAAGTCCTGGGCGCAGGCTTCGATCTCCGCATCGATTCGTTCCGGGTGGCTGCAGAGGAGGCCATGGAGGGGCGTAGTGCCGGTGAGGGTGATTCGGGCTGCTAGTAAGCGGTCTTGGGCATTTTCTAGAGCTTTTGCGAGGATGGCGCGGACTTTTGAAAATACTGCGGGGAGGTCTTCGGCATCGTTAATGTTGATTTCCTCTGAGACCCAGCGGACGAGATCCAGCGGGTGCCTGTCGAATGAGGTGACTTCCAGTGAGTCATTGACTGTGACGATGGCGCAGCCGCGTTCGCCGCACTCGCGGGCATGGCGACCCTGGATGTTTCCTGGAAAGACGATCCATGGATTTTCGGAAAGGATTTCCGGCTGGTGGACGTGGCCGAGGTGCCCAGTAGTCGTATCCTTTTTTCGTGAGATCCGCAATGGAGCTGGGGGCGTAAGTATCGTGGCCGGAGGCTCCCGCCAGGCTGGTGTGAAGAATGCCGATATTGAATTTATCCGCGATTGGTTCCGGGTAGCGGGGGACAAGGTTTTCATCCACAGCACGGTTGGGGAAGCTCATGCCGTGGAGTGCTACGGGGAGATTCGGTAGCTCATGTGTTTCCGGGGCGCGGCTGGAAGAAAGGGTCACGTTTTCCGGCAGGGAAAGCTTTCTCGAGATGACGGATGCCGCATCGTGGTTTCCGGAAATCATAAAAACCGGGATGCCCGCTTCGTTGAGCCGTGCCATGCGGGAGCGGAAAAACAGGCCGGTGCTGTAGTCCTTCCAATCCCTGTCGTAGATGTCCCCGGCGATAATTACAAAATCGACTTTCTCGGTTTTCGCCAGCTCCACTAATAGATCAAGCGCTTTACGGCTGGCTCCACGCAGCTCCTCGACCGGCGCTCCCTCACGGCTTCCCAGACCGCGCAGAGGGCTGTCGAGGTGAAGATCTGCGGTGTGGAGAAATCGAAACATGCTTTTGTTAGGGCGGAGGCTACGCGGATGACCGGGCTGGGGTCAATGTACGGAGGCGGGAAACCGTTTTAAAACCGGGATCTACAGAGGTTGGAAACTTTTTTCAAAAAATGCTCAGAAAAGTCTTGTCGGATCGGTCCCGGTGAATAAAGTCCCGCCCCCCACAACAAGGCTGAACGAGTCCAATACTACGGATTCCAGCCACAAAACAGGGGATATTATCGGGTGCAGCTCCGGAAAAAAGCGATCACGGGTTATTAAAGCCCCGTCTTCGTGCCGGTTTGTCCCAACTACTTTTTTCAAGACAAAACCGAAAACACGAAGGAAATCATGCCGACCATTAATCAGCTCGTTCGCAAAGGACGCCACGTCCCAGTCGAGAAGTCGAAATCACCCGCTCTCGTAAACTGCCCGCAACGCCGCGGTGTTTGTCTCCAGGTCATGACCCGGACGCCCAAGAAGCCGAACTCCGCGCTTCGTAAAGTGGCCAAGGTTCGCCTTACCAACGGATTCGAAGTCATCGCCTACATCGGCGGTGAAGGCCACAACCTCCAGGAACACTCCATCGTCCTCGTTCGCGGCGGCAGGGTGAAAGACCTTCCGGGTGTCCGTTACCACATCGTCCGTGGTTCCCTGGATACCCTCGGAGTCGATAAGCGCCGCCAAGCCCGTTCCAAATACGGTGCGAAACGCCCGAAAGCGGGTGCCGAGGCAGCTACCGGTAAGAAGAAATAATTTTCCCCAAACCTTTACCCTAAAGAATCATGCCACGTCGCAAAAGAATCTTCACCAAGCCGGATCGCCGCGATCCACGTTACGACTCCGCAGTCGTAGGCCACCTCATCACCAAGGTCATGCAGGACGGCAAGCGCTCGCTCGCCCAACGCATCGTTTACGCAGCAATCGACCGTGCCAACGAAGGAACCGACACTGTCGATCCTCTCGAAGTCATTACTCGTGCCGTGGAAAACTCCAAGCCACGCGTTGAAGTCAAATCCCGCCGTGTTGGTGGTGCTACTTACCAAGTGCCTCTCGAAGTTGATCCGGATCGCTCCGAGTCCCTCGCCATGCGCTGGCTCGTCAGTTACGCCCGCAACCGCAAAGGCACCCCGATGCACGTCGCTCTCGCCAACGAGATCAAGGACGCAGCAAACAATCAGGGAGCCGCAGTCCGCAAGCGCGACGATGTTCATAAAATGGCACAAGCCAACCGCGCCTTTGCCCACTTCCGTTTCTAATTAGCTTCCAATCGAGATTTAGAATTTGAGCCATAACCATCCAGATCGTCCTTACACGCTTGAGCGGACCCGCAATATCGGGATCGCTGCGCATATCGACGCAGGAAAGACCACTCTCACTGAGCGGATTCTTTTCTACACTGGAATGATTCACAAGATCGGCGAAGTCCACGACGGCGCTGCTACTACCGATTGGATGGAGCAGGAGCGCGAACGCGGCATCACCATCACCTCCGCAGCCGTCACCACCGAGTGGTGGCAGCATGAAGAGGAAGGCGTCACGAAACTCTACGACGACGAGAAACACTGCATCAATATCATCGACACCCCCGGGCACGTCGATTTCACCGCTGAGGTGGAGCGCTCATTGCGCGTGCTTGACGGTGCCATCGTCGTTTTCTGCGGAGTGGCCGGTGTTCAGCCCCAGACAGAGACCGTCTGGCGCCAAGCCACCAAATACAACGTCCCGCGCATCGTCTTTGTAAACAAGATGGATCGCACCGGAGCCGATTTCGAAAACGTCGTTTCCGAAATCCGCGAGAAACTCGGCGCAAACGCAGTCCGCATCCTTATTCCAATCGGTGCTGAGGAAAACCTCAAGGGTCAGATCGACGTAGTGAACCAGAAAGCGGTTTACTTCTCCGACGACGACACTTTCGGTTCCACCTACACAGTCAAGGAACTCAATGAAGAGCAAAAGGTCGTCGCAAAAGCCGCTTACGACGAGCTCGTTTCCGCCACAGCGGATTCCGACGAGATCCTCGGTGAGAAATTCGTGATGGAAGAGGAAATCTCCCTCACCGATCTCAAGCAGGCCATCCGCCGCGCCACCATCGCCAACAAGCTCGTCCCCATCGCCGGTGGATCCGCTTTCAAAAACAAAGGAGTCCAGTATCTCCTCGATGCTGTCATCGACTACCTTCCTTCCCCTCTGGACATCCCCTTCACCACCGGCATGGATCCGGAAAACGAAGAGGTTCCCATCCAGATCCCGACCACGGACGACGCAAAGTTCACCGCCCTCGCATTCAAACTCTGGGCAGACAAGTTCGTTGGGAAGCTCGTTTTCTTCCGCGTTTACTCTGGAGTCGTCCGCAAAGGCGATACGGTTTACAACCCGCGCACCCGCAAGTCCGAGCGCGTCGGCCGCCTCATCCGCATCCAGGCAGACGAGCACAAGGACATCGAAGCATGTTACGCCGGTGACATTGCCGCAATGGTCGGCCTGAAAAACGCCACCACCGGTGACACCCTCGCTTCCGTAGGCCACGACGTGGTTCTCGAACCCCCCACTTTCCCCGAGCCGGTCATCTCCATGGCCGTCGAGCCTCGCACCAAAGCGGATCAGGAAAAACTCGCTCTCGCTCTCGCCCGCCTTTCCGACGAAGACCCGACCTTCATGGTCAAAACCGACGAGGAAACCGGCCAGACCATCATTTCCGGAATGGGCGAGCTCCACCTGGAAATCATCGTGGACCGCATCAAGCGCGAGTTCAAAGTGGATGCCAATACCGGCGCACCACAAATCACTTACCGCGAAACGATCACCAAAGCCGCCAAAGGCGAAGGCAAGCTCGTCAAGCAAACCGGTGGCAAAGGCCAATACGGCCACGTCATTCTCTCCGTCGCCCCGAACGAGGCAGGGAAGGGGATCACCATCGAAAACAAGACCGTCGGAGGATCGATTCCAAAGGAATTTATCAACGCGGTTCTCAAAGGCTGCCGCGAATCTTTCACGAACGGCGTTATTGCCGGCTATCCGGTCATCGACGCCCACGTGGATGTCCTCGACGGTTCTCACCACGACGTCGATTCCAACGAAAACGCCTTCACCATGGCTGCGATTTTCGCCATGCGAGATGCTTTCAAAAACGCCGGTTCCATTCTCCTCGAGCCAATCATGGCAGTAGAAGTCAGCACCCCGGACGAATACCAGGGCGATGTCATGGGCGATCTCAACCGCCGCCGCGGACAGATCCAATCCATGGAATCCAAAGGCGCTTTCTCCGTAGTCCAGGCAAACGTTCCACTCAAGGAAATGTTCGGCTACTCCACCGCAGTCCGCACGCTTTCCTCCGGTCGCGCATCCTACGCCATGACCCCATCGCACTTCGAACAAGTCCCGGCAGCAATCGTTGACGAAATCGCCTTCGACCGCGTCGCGTAAATTTTTCAAACAATCTCACAACCACCTAACCAACCAAGTTCTATGTCAGCCCAGAAAATCCGCATCAGCCTGCGTGCCTTCGACCACCGTGCCATCGACCGCTCGGCTCTCGAGATTGTGGAAACCGCTAAGCGCACCGGCGCACGTGTTGCCGGTCCGATCCCACTTCCGACCCGCATCGAAAAGTTCAGCGTCAACCGTTCCGTTCACGTGAACAAAAAATCCGCAGAGCAGTTCGAAATCCGGACCCACAAGCGCCTCCTCGATATCGTAGATCCTACCGCCCGCACCGTGGACGAGCTCAAGAAGCTCAACCTCCCAGCAGGTGTTGACATCAAGATCCGCATCTGACCCGTCGCCTGACAGCGACCCCAATTTCCAATTTTCCAATTTCCAATCCCTTTTAAACCAATGTCACTCGGACTCCTCGGCAAAAAAATCGGCATGACCCGCATCTTTGATAAAGAAGCTGGCTCCAGCATTCCTGTAACCGTCATCGACGTTTCCGGAAACACCATCCTTCAATCCAAGACCGTCGAAACTGATGGCTACACCGCCGTTCAGGTCGGTTTCGATGACCAGAAGGAATTCCGCGTAAACAAGCCGGATCTCGCTCGTTTTAAGAAAGCCGGTTCCGCTCCTAAGCGCAAAGTTCTTGAGTTCCGTTTTGAAAAAGGAGCTGAGCTCCCAACCGAGCATCCTGGCCTCGCGCTTTTCGAAGCCGGTCAATACGTCGATGTCATCGGCACCACGATCGGTCGTGGTTTCCAAGGTGCGGTCAAACGCCACAAGTTCCACGGTCAGCCGATGGCACACGGCCACATGATGCACCGCCGGACAGGAGCCATCGCCGCTGGTTCCACACCGGGTCGCGTTTGGAAAAACCAGAAGATGCCTGGGCACATGGGCACCACGAAATCCACCATGCAGAACCTCAAAGTCATCGCCGTCCGTGAAGAAGACGGAGTGATCCTCGTATCCGGTTCCGTCCCGGGTCACAAAGGTTCTTACCTCACCATCCGCGCTGCGACTAAGAAGTAAGCAGTCTTTTCCCCAATTTTTAACCGAAACTTTACGACATGTCCGCAAAAGCCTTCACAGCCGCAGATGCCGAATCCGCCAATCTTGTCCTCCTTGGAGAAGACAAAGGCCGCCAAGCCGTCCACGACCTCGTCACCGCATACCGTGCCAACCGCCGCTCCGGCACCGCGCACACCAAGACCCGCGGTGAGGTCAGTGGAAACAACAAAAAGATCTACAAACAGAAGGGCACAGGTAATGCCCGTCACGGCGACAAACGCGCTCCCATCTTTGTCGGTGGTGGTGTTGTTTTCGGCCCACGCAACCGCTCCTACGCAAAGGATGTGAACAAATCCACCCGCAAGGTTGCTCTCCGCCGCGTCCTCGGTGATCACACCCGCGATGGCAAACTCTTCACTGTTGACTCCTTCGCTATCTCCGATGGCAAGACCAAGTCCTTCCTGTCCGAGCTGAAAAACAACACCGACGCAGACCGCAAGGTACTCCTCGTTGGAAACTTTGATGACTCCACAAAACTTGCCGCACGCAACGTCGCCTGGACTCAGCTCGTCACCGCCACCGACGTGAATGTCGAGCAATTGCTCCTCGCTCGCGTTGTCATCCTCGTCGGCGATGCCGTAGAGGTCCTCGCCCAACGCACCGCTTAATTTTCCAAACCTACCTACGACCATGAAAGACATCTACCAGGTCATTAAAAACGTCCGCCTCAGCGAAAAAGCCTCCCTGCTCCAAGAGCAGAACAACGAGGTCGTTCTCGAAGTGGATCGCTTTGCCAACAAGCTCGAAATCAAGCAAGCCGTTGAAACCATCTTCGATAAGAAGGTAGTCAAAGTCCGCACCGCAAACTACGACGGAAAAGTCCGCCGCAAGCGTCGCGCAGACGAAGGCCGCACCGCACAATACAAGAAAGCCTTCGTCCGTCTCGCGGATGGAGAAACCCTCGACCTCATCTAAGCCCGCTAAGGCTTCCCGCACACCGCTAGAAGCTTAACTCATTTACAGATCCGCGAGTCATGCCACTTAAAACTTTCAAGCCCACCACCCCGTCCGGCCGCTACAAGCAGCTTCCGTCGTTTGACGAAATCACCAAAAGCAAGCCTGAGAAGTCCCTGCTCACCCCGCTGAAACGCTCGGGTGGCCGGAACAACACAGGTCGCATCACCACACGCCACATCGGCGGTGGTCACAAGCGCCACTACCGCCTGGTCGATTTCAAACGAAACAAGCGCGACATCGAAGCAACCGTAGTTGGAATCGAATACGATCCGAACCGCACCTGCCGCATCGCCCTTCTCCAATACAAGGACGGCGTGAAATCGTACATCCTTGCGCCAGCCGGTCTTACCGACGGAGCTAAAGTAGTATCCGGTGAAAACGTTGCTCCAAAAGTAGGCAACGCGATGCCAATCGGTAAAGTGCCACTCTCCACGGAAATTCACAACATTGAGCTCCTTCCAGGCAACGGCGGCAAAGTCGCACGTTCCGCAGGACAAGCCGCAGTCCTCGCTTCCCGCGACGGTGGCTGGAACTTCGTGAAAATGCCTTCCGGTGAACTCCGCCGCTTCAACGAAAACTGCTACTGCACCATCGGCGCAGTCGGTAACCGCGATCACATGAACGAGGTTTCCGGAAAAGCAGGCCGCACCCGCTGGCAGGGTGTCCGTCCTACCGTCCGCGGCATGTGCATGAACCCCGTTGACCACCCGAACGGTGGTGGTGAGGGCAAGTCCAAGTCCGGTGGTGGTCGTCAGCACCTTCTTTCCCCTTGGGGTCATGCGAAGGGCCAGAAGACCCGCAAGAAGAAGAAAACCACTTCCGTCTTCATCGTCGAGTCCCGCCACAAGCGCGCCAAGTAACCCTTTCCCAGAACCTATACTAAACTTTCATTATGCCACGTTCCCTCAAGAAAGGCCCGTTCGTCGATCAGAAACTTCTCGCAAAGATCGATGCCGTCGCCGAAGCAGGTTCCGATCGCAAGCCGATCAAAACCTGGTCACGCAACTCCATGATCACTCCTGACTTCGTCAGCCACAATTTCTCCGTCCACAACGGCAAGACCTTCGTCCCCGTCTATGTCACGGAGAACATGGTCGGCCACAAGCTCGGTGAATTCGCACCGACCCGCATCTTCCGTGCGCACGGTGGTATCGGTAAGAAGTAATAAATTCCAAATCTTAAACTTTAAACCTCAAGGAAGACTCCGAATCCACGCTCCAAGTTGGCACCACGCCTCTTGATTGGAGTTTAGAATTTAAAGTTTAAAGTTTAAAGTTTCCTCCGCCAAATGTTCACACTCTGTCATCCACGATCAATCGCCGCCGCCTTCGGGCTGCTGGCCATGGTCGTGCCGTGCCAGGGACAGGGCGTTTCCAACGAGGAACTCCAGGAGTTCATTTCCGATCTCCAGGAGCAGAATACGAATCTTCAGAGGGCACTGGTTGAGGCCAACAAGGCCGAGAAGAAATCCACCGATCAGCTCAACCAGGTGCGTGAGCGTCTGGAAGCCCTCGGAAAAAACCTTCTCGACGGGGGAGACGAACGCCTGATCCAAGCCG
Source organism: uncultured Verrucomicrobiae bacterium (assembly GCA_963793435.1). GTDB lineage: Bacteria > Verrucomicrobiota > Verrucomicrobiia > Verrucomicrobiales > Akkermansiaceae > Luteolibacter. Next base: position 1,255,753 of record CAWCAA010000002.1, read on the forward strand.
CCGCCGACCTTGAACTCTCCAACGAGCGCAACACGCAACTCGAATCCGCTTCAATGAAGCTCGCCGCTTCCGTTCAGGATTACCTCCGCTCTGCGGTCGTTTCCGATCCGGATGCAAGACTTCGTGTGGAAACTGCAATGAGAGAGCTTGACTCTCTCAGCGGACTCCGCCAGAAACCCCTCCCCGACGTCCGGACCGGCGACCTCCAGCAGGCACGGATCGTCAGTCTCGATCAGCAAAGCGGCATGCTTGTTCTCAACCTTGGCGAAACCCAGGGAGCAAGAATCGGTATGACATTCCGCCTCATGCACGGCCAGCAAGCCTACGGAAAAGCTATCCTCGCGGATGTCCGTAAGTCTGTTTCAGGTGCGTTTGTTGAACAAATCGAATCACAGGAACACACTCCCCGGCTCGGCGATACCGCCGTCCTACTCACACAAAACTAACTTTCCCGAAACTCTCTAACCAACCGCGACCATGGAAGTCACCAGCACCACCAAATTTGTCCGTCTCTCGCCTAAAAAAGCGCGTGACGTAGCCCGTGAAATTCAGGGACTCCCTGTATCAAACGCCCTCGACATCCTTACCTTCACTCCGAAGAAGGCTGCCTTCCTTATCGGGAAGACTCTCAAAACCGCAATCGCGGATGCGGAGAACAACTTCTCACTCGATGCGAACTCGCTTGTCATCAAGGAAGCTGTAATCGGAGCAGGTCCGACCATGCGCCGTTTCAAGCCTCGTGCCAAAGGTTCCGCCGGTGCCATCATCAAGCGCACTTCCCACATTTCCGTCACGCTCGTAGGTTCCCCTCCTGAAAAGAAAAAGCGCGCACCCAAGAAAAAGGCAGCCGCCAGGAAAGACGATGGTGCGCCCTCCGCCAAGGAGTCCGACCAAGCAGCAACCGCTACCGCCTAACCCCCTTTTTTAATACTCTCCACTTAACACCATGGGTCAAAAAGTAAATCCGATCGCCTTCCGCCTCGCAGTCAACAAAGACTGGCGTTCCAAATGGTATGCCTCAGGCAAGGACTATACCACCAAGCTTCACGAAGATCTCGCGATCCGCGCATACTTCAAAAACAAGCTCATCAACGCTGGTCTCGCCCGCGTAGTCATCGAGCGCGCATGGAATAGCGTCCGCGTCACTCTCCACTCCTCCCGCCCCGGCCTCATCATCGGCCGCCAAGGCAAGGAAATCGAGATCATGACCGCTGAAGTCCAGAAGATCTGCAAAGACTCCCAGGTGAAACTCGACATTCTCGAAATTCGCAAGCCGGAACTCGACGCACAGCTCGTCGCAGAGCAAATCGCCATCCAGCTTGAGCGCCGTATCGCATTCCGCCGCGCCATGAAGCGTTCCATCCAGACCGCCATGGAATTCGGTGCAGAAGGCATCCGCGTCCGTTGCGGCGGTCGCCTCGGTGGTGCTGATATCGCCCGCGCTGAAAGCTACCGCGAAGGCAAAGTGCCTCTTCAAACACTCCGTGTTCCTCTCGACTACGGCTTCGCGGAAGCCCGCACCACATACGGCATCATCGGTGTCAAATGCTGGATCAACAAGAAGGAGGACGACGGAAAACCTGGTCCCGATCGCGGACGTGGTGACCGTGGAAACCGCGGAGGTGGCGATCGCCGCCAAGGTGGTGGCGGTGGCGGACGTGAAAACAGCCGCTCCCAGTCAGTTCCACCGGCACCAGCCGCGCCCTCGGCAACCACACCGCCGGCTGCTTCCGCAGCACCCGCCCCAACAGCTTAAAACGCCCTAAACAATAAACTTTTAAAAGGAGAATATCGTCATGCCTTTGATGCCCAAAAGAACCAAGTTCCGCAAGAGCCACCGCGGATCACGCGCCGGGAATGCCCAGCGTGGAACCACAGTCGCCTTCGGCGACTTCGGCCTGCAAACCCTCGAGCGCGGATGGCTTACCACCCGCCAGATCGAAGCCTGCCGGGTTGCGATCAACCGTTCCCTCAAGAGGAAGGGTAAAACCTTCATCCGCGTCTTCCCACACAAGTCCATCACACGCCGTCCCCCTGAAACCCGTATGGGTAAGGGTAAAGGCGCAGTCGATACCTGGGTAGCGGTGATCCGCCCCGGCAACATGCTCTTCGAAGTAGCCGGTGTTCCTGAATCCGCCGCACGCGAAGCGATGCGCCTTGCTTCCTACAAGCTCGGTTTCCGCACCCGTCTCGTGACCCGCAATCCGCACCAATAACATTTACCCAGATACGACCATGGCACTTACCAAAGCCAAAGACATCCGCGAACTTTCCGCTGACGAGCGCCTCAAGCGCCTCCGTGACCTCAAACAGGAATCCATGAACCTGCGCCTCCAGCGCTCGGCAGGGACTCTCGAAAATCCGGCCCGCTTCAAGCAGGTGCGCCGCGAGATCGCACAAATCCTCACCATTTCCAACGACCAGGCTTAATTCGCCTGAACCAGACCAATCATCATGAGCGAAGAAACAAAGGACGCAGCACCAGCCGTCCAGCACAAGCGCAAGACCCGCGTCGGCATCGTCATCTCCGATAAAATGGAGAAGACCATCACCGTAGAGCACATCGCCCGCGTTCCCCACCCGAGGTTCAACAAAATCGTCAAACGCTCGAAGAAATACTACGTGCACGACGAAAAATCGGAAGCCGCAGTAGGCGACCGTGTCCGCATCATCGAGACCAAACCGGTATCCAAGCTCAAGCGCTGGGCACTAGACGAGGTTCTCTCCCATTGATCCGGAATCCTAATTTCAAATTTCAAATCTCCAATTTCCTTTAAGTCATGATCCAGATGGAATCCAAGATCGCCGTTGCTGACAACACCGGCGCCCGCACCGCAAAAATGATCGGCGTCCTCGGAAAACGCACACGTTCCGCCCGCGTTGGCGACATCATCACCGCCCACATCCGCGATTCCATTCCCACCGCTTCGGTGAAAAAAGGTTCCGTGGTCAAGGCAGTTATCGTCCGCACAGCATTTCCAGTCCGTCGTCCGGACGGCTCCATCCTTCGCTTCGATTCGAACGCCTGCGTTCTCATCGACAAGGACAACAATCCCCGTGGCACCCGTATCTTCGGCCCCGTCGCCCGTGAGCTTCGTGAAAAGCAATTCATGAAAATCGTCTCGCTCGCGCCAGAGGTTCTCTAATTACCCAATTATCCAATCTCCAATCTCCTTTCCATAATGAGCACCATTAAGACACACGTCAAAAAAGGCGACAAAGTCCGTATCATCGCCGGCAACCACAAAGGCAAGGAGGGCGATGTCCTCAGCGTCAACGCTGTAAAAGGCACGGTTGTTGTAGAGGGTGGCCGCACCGTCACCAAAGCCACACGCCCTTCCGAGGGTGATGAGGGCGGCCTCAAGCAAGTTGATGCCCCCGTCCACATTTCCAATGTAAAGAAACTGGGCTAAGTCTTTCACGAGACCGCCCGCGCTTAAGCGTAAACACTAACCACGCGCTGACCCGCTAAAACAATGAGCACTCCCGCACTACTACAAAAATACAAAGACACGGTTGTTCCGGCTCTCAAAGAGAAGCTTGGATACACCAATCCGCATCAGGTTCCACAACTTGAAAAAATCGTCGTCACTTCCTGCATGGGAAAAGCCCCTGACCGCAAGGTCGCTGTGGATGACGCCGTTGCCGAGATCTCGAAGATCACCGGCCAGAAGCCTTCAATCACTTTCTCGAAGAAGGCCGTTGCCAACTTCAAACTCCGTGAAGGCGAACCCCTCGGTGCGCGCGTTACCCTCCGGGGCGCCCGCATGTGGGAATTCCTCCACCGCTTCATCAACGTTACCGCCCCGAACATCCGGGACTTTCGCGGTATCTCCCCGAAATCTTTCGATGGCCGTGGCAACTACGCCTGCGGCATTTCCGACCAGACCATTTTCCCTGAGATCGAAATCGACCAGGTGAAACGCGTGATCGGGTTCGACCTGATCTTCGTCACCTCCGCCAAAACCAACGACGAGGGTCGCGAGCTTCTCTCAGCGCTCGGCATGCCGTTCCGCGATATCAAGAAAGCCGACGAGGCTGAACTCGCCAAGGCATAACCCCAAATCAGAATTTAAAAGGAATCAAACCAATGGCAGTTCTCACAGATCCAATCTCCGACTTCCTCACACGTTTCAAGAACGCGGCACGCGCCGGAAACGAGGAATTCATCGCACCATATTCCAAGATCAAGGCGGATATCGCCGAGATCCTCAAGCAAGAGGGTTACCTCTGGAAATACGAAGTCGTCACCGGCGAGCGCACCGAACTCAAGGTCAGCCCCAAGTTCATCGATGGTCGCCCCGTCCTTACCGACCTCAAGCGCGTTTCCAAACCTGGCCGCCGCCAATACGTTGGCTCCCAGGATATCCCACGCGTCCTGTCCGGCCTCGGTATCGCCATCCTTTCCACTTCGAAAGGCGTCATGACCGGTGCATCCGCAAAACGTCAGAAACTCGGCGGGGAAATCCTCGCCAACATCTGGTAATCCTTAAACTCGAACCTACTTAATACAATGTCACGAGTCGGACTCAAACCAATCACTCTTCCCGAAAAGGTCGCCGTCAAAGTTGACGGCAACGTTGTCAATGTCGAAGGCCCGAAGGGCAAACTCGACTTCAGCGTTCCTGCAGGAATCTCCCTTACTAGCGAAGACGGCACGGTTGTCGTCTCCCGCGCAAGCGAGCAACGCGAACACCGCGCCCTTCACGGCACCGTTCGCAGTATCGTCAACAACATGATCACCGGCGTATCCGAAGGATTCACCAAAGATCTTGAAATCCACGGCGTCGGTCTCCGTGCGGCAGTGAAAGGATCGGACCTCGATCTTTCCCTCGGCCGCTCCCACCCGCTCCTCCACCCAATCCCATCCGGCCTTACCGTCACGGTGAACGAAAATACCAGGATCAAGGTTGAGGGTATCGACAAACAACTCGTCGGCCAGTTCGCTGCGGAAGTCCGCAGTTTCTACAAACCCGAGCCTTACAAGGGCAAAGGTGTCCGTTACGTCGGCGAGAAAGTCCGCCGTAAGGAAGGCAAGAGCGTCGGTAAATAACCATAAAACATCTCCGTTAAATGAGCACAATCCAACGCAAAACCATCCGCCAGCGGATCCACAAACGCATCCGCCGCAAGGTGTCCGGAACCCCACAGCGCCCGCGTCTCGCCGTCTATTTCTCCAACCAGCACGTCTATGTGCAGTTGATCGACGACACCGCAGGACGCACGATCGCTTCCGCATCGAGCATGGACAAAGCCTTCGAAGGGCACGCCTCCAACGTCGCTACCGCCCAGAAGGTCGGCAAGCTGGTTGCAGAACGCGCCCAGGAAGCAAAAGTCACCGACGCGGTCTTTGACCGTGGAGGCCACCTCTATCATGGCAAGGTCAAAGCCCTCGCCGACGCAGCCCGCGAAGCCGGACTTAAATTCTAATTCTCACAACACATGGCTAATACTCCAGAAAACGAAAGCGCAGCAGCCGCAGTCCCGGCAGCAGCCGATACCCCGAAACCTGAAACCGCTCCTAACGTTTCCCCGGCAGCTCCAGCAGCAGCAGGTCCTCCGCAACGCGGCGGTTACCAAGGTGGGGGCGGCGGTGGAAACCGCGGCGGCTTCGGCGGCGGCGGTGGTGGACGCGGACGCGGCGGCCCACGCCGTGAAGAACGCGCAGCCCCTACCGATGCCGATGGCAACGAGCTTTCCGAAAAAGTGGTCTTCATCAACCGCTGTGCGAAAGTCGTAAAAGGCGGTCGCCGTTTCAGTTTCTCAGCCCTCGTGGTTTGCGGAAACAAGAAAGGCAAAGTCGGCGTAGGATTCGGCAAGGCCAACGAGGTCGCCGATTGCATCCGCAAGGCCAGCGAGGCAGCCCGCAAGGTGCTCGTCCCGATGAACATCACCGACGGAACCATTCCCCACGAAATCTGCGCGGAATTTGGCGGCGGAAAAGTCCTCCTCAAGCCCGCATCACCGGGAACGGGAATTATCGCCGGTGGCGGTGTCCGTGCCGTATGCGAAGCAGTCGGTATCCGCGACGTCCTGGCCAAGTCCATGGGCTCCTCCAACCACGCAAACGTAGTCAAAGCGACCCTTAAAGCCCTCTCCTCCGTCCGCACCCGCGACCAGATCCTCGGATCCCGCGGCAAGGAGAAGAAAGAGAAGGCGATTTGATATTTGAAATTTGATATTGGGAAAGAACCCAATATCCAATCCCCAATCACTAATCCCCATTTACAATTATGGAACTTCACAATCTCAAGCCGAATCCAGGTGCCAAGCACCGTGTGAAACGCCTTGGCGCGGGCGAAAGCTCGGGTCTCGGTAAAACCTCCGGTAAAGGCCACAAAGGCCAGAAAGCACGCTCCGGCAGCGGAACCCGCGTCGGTTTCGAAGGCGGCCAGATGCCCCTTCACCGTCGTCTTCCAAAGCGCGGCTTCAACAACTTCGACTTCCGTTACACATGGAATGTCGTGAACGTTGGAGACCTCGACAGCCGCTTCGAATCCGGAGCAACCGTCGATGAAGCATCCCTCCGCGCATGCGGTCTGGTAAACGGCCCATCCGACAAGATCAAACTCCTCGGCGACGGCGAAGTTGAAAACTCCTACAAGGTAGTTTTCCACAAGGTCAGCAAAACCGCCCGTGAGAAAATTGAAAAGGCAGGCGGAAGCTTCGGCGAACCGGCTCCCAAAACCCGGACCCCTGTCGATCCGGAATCTGCATCCGAAGCGTGATAGCTACGGCATACAGTATCTGATTCAGAGGAGAGGAAGCACTTGCACGCTTCCTCTCCGTGCTATTAAAACCCCGCGTCCGGCGTCCCGGAGCAAACCTACAGAGCGGGCGAAGCCCGCCGCAGTTGGAGTTTAAAATTTAAAGTTTAGAGTTTCGAAACCATCATGATTTCAGCATTTGCGAACACCTGGAAAATCCCCGAGCTGCGGGACAGGATCCTTTTCACCCTCGCCCTCATTGTCATCGTCCGCCTCGGCGTGCACATCACCCTTCCAGGTGTTGATGCCACCGTGATCAAGGCATGGCTCGATAGCGTAGCGAAAAAGGACGCCACCGAAGCAGGGGGCATGACCGCCCTTCTCACCGTTTTCTCCGGAGGCGGCCTTACCCAGTGCGGTGTGTTCGCCCTTGGCATCATGCCCTACATCTCCGCATCCATCATGGTGCAGTTGATGACCGCCATCGTTCCGAAATTCTCCCGCCTCGCCCGTGAAGACGGGGGGCGCCAGAAAATCACCCAATACACCCGCTACATCACCATCGCGATCGCATTGGTGCAGGGCTTTTTCGTCGCAAAATCGCTCACCAGTCCGGGAAATATCCCTTACATGGCTGGTATTGAAAAGTTTGGTGAGCTTGTTCCGAACGCCACTCCGATCTGGTTCGCCCTCACCGTCCTCACCATCGTGGCCGGCACCATCCTTCTTATGTGGCTCGGTGACCAGATCACCGAAAAGGGAATCGGAAACGGAATCTCCATCATCATCACGGTGAACATCATCTCCGCCCTTCCCGGCGCACTCATCCAGGCATGGAACTACTTCACTTCGGGTGAAGCTTTCTACGCCATCATGATGGTCGTCATGGTAGCGCTCCTCCTCATCGTCATCGCGGCAACCATCGCGATCACACAGGCGCAGCGAAAAATTGCCGTCCAATACGCCAAGCGTGTGGTCGGTCGCAAACAAATGGGCGGGCAGACCCAGTATCTCCCGCTGAAAGTCAACTACGCCGGCGTGATGCCCATCATCTTCGCTTCCGCAGTCCTTTCACTGCCTCCTATGATGCTCCAGTGGTTCTTCCCTGGACAAGCATGGGCCACCAAGCTCTACGGCGAACTCGTAGGCGGAGGAATGTGGTATTACATCCTCGGTGGTGTCGGCATATTCCTGTTCTCCTACTTCTGGGTGGCCATGATGTTCCAGCCCTCCCAGATTGCGGAAGACCTCAAGCGCAACGGCGGATACATCCCCGGCCAGCGCCCTGGCAAACCGACAGCGGACTTCCTCGACTACACGATGACCCGCCTCACTTTCGCAGGTGCCATCTTCCTCGCCTCCCTGTTCTTCCTTCCAGCCCTGATCGGAAAACTCGTCAACCTTCCCCCGGGATCGCTTGTCCTCCACTTCTTCGGTGGCACCTCGCTTCTGATCATGGTCGGCGTTGTCCTTGATGTGATGCGCCAGGTGGAAACACACCTCCTCCAGAAGCACTACGACGGTTTCCTCCGCAAAGGAAAACTCAAGGGACGCTACGACCGCCTCGGCAACCAAAACAACGCCGCGCCTCGCAACGCGATCGTTTATCTCTGGACTGTCATCGCGATCCTCATCGTCCTGGCAATCACCGCCTGGATCTACCAGCGCTAACCGGAAGTGGCTGCATCAGCCTGGCTGCAGAATCCTATCGAGTCGCTGCACGATGCGGCTCCTTGAGATTTGAAATTTGAAATTTCCCTATGCGCATCGTCCTACTAGGTCCCCCGGGCTCCGGCAAAGGAACCCACGGTCGGCGTCTCGCATCCGAGTTGAATCTCGATTACCTCAGCACCGGCGCACTGCTCCGCGAAAACATGGAAGAGGGGACTCCTCTCGGCCGCGCTGCGGAACCCGTCCTCGCACGTGGCGGCTACCTGCCGGACGAATTGATGTGTCCCGTCATCGGGGATTGGCTTGAGAAAAATCCGCACAAGACTGGCTGGGTGCTAGACGGCTTTCCCCGCAGCTTGCCGCAAGCGGAGTATCTTGACAGTAAGCTTTCAGAGAGTAGCCGGACTCTCGATGCCGCCATTGCCCTCGAAGTCCCTTTCGGTGAGCTCCTCCAACGCACACGCAACCGGGTCGAGTGCCCGGAGTGCCGCTGGTCCGGCCAGAAAAACCAGCTTTCCATCTCAGGAAATTGTCCAAAGTGCGGCCATCCCACCGCCCCCCGCGCCGATGACGGAGAAGCAAACTTCCGCAACCGCCACAGCGAATTCACCCAACTCACCGTCCCTGTGATTGACCATTACCGCGCGACAGGCAAACTCCTCTCCATCCCCGCCACCGCCCCCAAGGAAGAGGTCGCCGCCACCATCCGTTCGAGTTTAAAGTTTAAAATTTAGAGTTTCATGCGAGTCCGTATCCCCATCAAGTCCCCGAAAGAAATCGACCGCATGCGCGAGTCGGGAAAAATTGCTTCCGGCATCCTCCGGAAACTCGCCGCTGCCGTCGCACCCGGCGTCACCACCAAAGAGATCGACGACCTCGCCGCCGACCTCATGGAAAAGGAAGATTGCCGCAGCGCCTTCTTTAACTACCGGGGCTTCTCCGGACAGATCTGCATCTCCGTCAACGAGGAAGTCGTCCACGGTATAGGTGGTCCGCGTCGCATCCAGCCGGGGGATATCGTGAAAATCGACGTCGGCATCATCAAAAGCGGTTTCATTGGAGACAATGCCACGACCGTAGCTTGCGGCGAAATCCCGATGGAAACCAAACGCCTCCTCGCCGTCACCGAGCAATCCCTCTACGAAGCCATTGCCAAAGCCCGCCCCGGCCGCAAGCTCGCCGATCTCTGCGGAGCGGTTGAAGAATACGCAGCACCTTTCGGGTTCACCATCGTCCGCGAATTCGTCGGCCACGGCGTCGGGCGGAAACTTCATGAGGAGCCACAGGTTCCCAACTACCGCCCGCGCGGAAAATCCCCGACTCTCATGCCTGGCATGTGCCTCGCCATCGAGCCCATGATCAACCAGGGGGTCCCCGGTGTCCGCATTCTCGACGACGGCTGGACGGTCATCACCGAGGACAGGAAACCCTCCGCCCATTTCGAGCACACCGTCCTCATCACCCACAGCGATCCCGAAATTCTAACAGACCGCCCCCGCCTTGCGCTGCCCGAAATGCTAGGTATTCCTCCGTTGTAGGAGCCGCGTTCTCCAGAACGCGAGTTGGGAGGATCACATTTTCTGGGAATTTTCCATGATACTTTCCTCATGGGATTCGTAGTTACCGTTATGCAGGTGCATTGCGCCCTGTTTTTCACATGTTCGGTTTATCTTCAGTCCACCTCGAATACGTTCAGGAAGTTACCCGCCACCAGCGGGCGATCTACGGATTCATCCGCTCGATGATCCCGGATGCCTCCACTGCGGATGATCTCTTACAGGAAACCAACATCGCCCTGCTCAAGGCTGCGCCACGTTTCAAGAAAGGCTCCGACTTCCTCCCCTTCGCCACGAAAGTCGCCCACAACAAAGTGATCGACCACTTCCGCAAGGAGAAACGCCACTCCGGCCTCATCTTCGACAGTTCGCTCGCCGACAAGATCGCCGGGAAGCTCTGCGCCACCCCTCTAGGCAGCCCCGCCCGCATCGAAGCCCTCGAATCCTGTCTCGAACGGCTGACCCAGCCGGATCGCCATCTGCTCGTCCGCCGCTACCGCGAAAGCGAAACCGTCCGCGCCATCGCCGCCGATACCGGCCGCAGCGAAAGCTCGCTACAGAACCATCTCGCAAAACTCCGCGACCTGCTCCGGCAGTGCATTCGCCAAAAACTGGAGGCCGCGCCATGAGCCGCACCGGAACGGATCTCATGAAACGCTGTATCGATGGAGCCGCCACCGAATCCGAGCGCGGCGAGTTTGTCCGCATGCTCGCGGCTGACGATTCGCTGCTCGATGCCTATTGCGAGGAAATCCGCATCTGTTCCGCACTGGAATGGCATTTTTCCATCGAGTCCGATCTCAAAGCCTCCGTCCGCAGACGCGGGGATCTCGTCACGGAAATGCGCCGCCGCCAGCAACAGCAGGCCCGCTGGGTCGGCCTCGCCGCCGCTGCCGCGATCATGCTTCTCGCCGCCCTATACGGAGCCTACCGAATCCTCGATTCCAAGCCCTCGGCCTCGTTTGTCGGCAATGAATTTGCCGAATGGGAGATACGACATGCCGATGGAAACTCGTCCGGGAAACAAAAATTGTCAGCAGGTGACCGCATCGATCTCGAGCGCGGCGCGCTCGAACTCAGCCTTCAGGACGGAGTCCACGCAATCCTTGAAGGCCCTGCGGATCTTACCCTGGCCGCGCGGGGACGTGTCATCCTCGGAAGGGGGCAGCTCAGCATCGAAGTCCGAGACGAGGCTGGAAACGGATTCACCGTGGAGTCCCCCGGCCTGCGCGCCACCGATCTTGGCACCCGCTTCGGCATCCTGTGCGTTCCCGGCGAGTCGGACGAAGTCCACGTTTTCGAGGGGCATGTGGAAGTCGCCGCTCGGCACGGCACCCGTTGGGGATCGGCCAAACGCCTGGGCAAGGGGCAGGCCGTCCGCAACGCGCCGGGCCTACCGGGAATCCTGCGTTCCTTTGCAGCCCGTCCTTCGGAATTTTCCACCGAACTGCCTTCCGGACTCCCCGGTATCCACATCAGTTTCGATGAGCCCGCGAAAGGCGATCTGCTCGCTGCTATCAGCCCGTGGCCGACGCTCGCGCCTGTCCTAGTCCGTCCCGGAAATGCCGCGCCGCTCGAAACGGTCGATGGGATTTTAGGAAAAGGCATCGCTTTTCCCGGTGATGGCACCCACATCCGCATTGACGGCTGGCCGGGCATCACCGACGGCCAACCCCGCACAATCGCCTTCTGGTACCGCATCCCGGCGGTCTCGGGAGGAAAAAACTACAGTATGGTATCATGGGGAAGCACCCAGCCTGGAGCCACCGGGCACTGGAGCCTGGGAATCGAGAGGATGGCGGGAAACGGATCACTGCGGAGCCGCGTCGGTAGCGGAGAGCGATCCGGCCAGACCGCCCCTGCTGGAAACACCTCCGCATGGCATCACTGCGCCGTCGTCACCGATCCCGCGATCTCCGGCGACCAGATCGCCAATACACGGATCTACCTCGACGGGGAACCTGTCGGAACCGAAAGCCTCGACGGCGGACCGTCTCTGCTCCCGCCGACCGACCATCTCCTGATCGGCTCACATATCGTCCCCGGCCTCCCCCAGATCGATGCCCTTTCGGCTGATCTCGACGAATTCCGTCTCATCCACGCGGCTCTCGACAAGTCCGCGATCCGCAGGCTTTACGAACAAAACGAAATCTCTCCGTAACCAATAACACAAAACCAACCATGAAAAACAAAACAGCAATCATCCTCGGCAGTCTCGGCCTCACCGCCGTAGCTTCCGCAGCCACCATCGACATCGATGCAGCCAACAGCGGCCGCCTCCACCTTAATGGCAACGCTCCCGACTTCGACCTGGTCGCGGGAGGCTCGATCACAGTCACCACCCTTTTCAATGCCGGAAACGCATTGCTTGGCGACAACCCGAGCAACGACGAATTCCTACAGATCTGGTCTTTCGTCGCTGACGCCGGCTTTGTCGCCGATATCACGCTCGGCCAGGACGTCCGTCTCGATTTCGACTCCGGCTTTGTGAACAACGGCGCGCCCACGCTTTCGACGGTTGTCTTCCTCGGCTTCGAGACCAATGCTTCACTAGGTGTTGCCGAGGCGGAGGCCCTTGCGGAGGGCGGAGGCTCGTCACTGGGCACCTTCACCTTCGATGAAGCGACCAATCCCGCTCCCCTTTCCTTCACGATAGGCAACGCCTCCCTCGCAGGAATCACTGCGGGCCAGCGGATCTACGTCGGCCTTGACAATGTCTCAACTAACAATGGCGCCGCCGACAACTTCAACCCGGGCGCCTTCACGGGCCCCGCGACCCTCACCACCATCCCTGAGCCGGGTTCCCTCGCGTTGCTCGGCATCGCCGGACTTGCATTTCTCCGCCGCAAGCGTTGATTTAAAGAGCTTTTGTAAAACCCACATGAAAATCCCTCGTCCGAACCGCGCGGGCGGAATCGGGGCGGCGATTTCGGTCGCCGCCTTTCTTTTCCTCCCCGCTTCCCTGAATGCCGCCACTGGAGCGGATGTGGAGCCTATCCCGTGGGAAGATTTCACCTCCGGCAAACCCGCCGATGCGACTTCGCTGCTCTGGGAAACGATCCTTGCGGACAATGTAGGCTACGCCATCGGCTGGCTCGAAGATCAGCACGGCACCCCGGGCGCGATCATGGTCGGCACCAATCAGGAGTCGTTCATCCGGCCTCGCACATTTTACGCGTGCTCGATCGCCGTGGCGGTAGCGACCGGAGCATTTTCAGAAACTGCCGCCGGATACACCGAAGCGGAGGCCATCGCCTGGTCGCTCGGCGTGGTCCGGGCACACGCCGCCGCTCACAAGGCCAACGATCCCTCGCCCGCCTGGGGGGAACAGTGGCAGTCGTCGATGTGGGCCCACCGAGCGGGTCTCGCCGCATGGCTGTTGTGGGAGCACCTCGACGACCCCGGCGACCGGGACGAGGTGGTCGCGATGATCACTTACGAAGCAGAAACCCTGCTCAACGGCTACAATGTGCCGGGAAAAGGCGTCTTCCCCGACTACTCGAACGGAGTCGGCGGCGACACCAAGGCCGAGGAGAACGGTTGGATGACCGGCGTGCTTGTCCTCGCCGCGCAAATGCTCCCGGACGATCCGCGAGCCCCGGTCTGGCGGGAAACGGCCGTGGAATACATGATGGCCACCCATGCCAACCCTTTCGACCTCCAGGACCCGACCCTCCTTCACGGCAGGGAAATCCGCGACTGGGTCGAGGGCTGGAATATCGAACCCAGCGGCTGGGTTTCCAACCACGGCGCCGCCTTCCATCCGGACTACACCAACGCACCGATCTCCGGCATGGCCCAGGTGGCGGTCACCCGCTTGCTCGGCGGCGACACCGTCCCGCAGGCCGCTCTCCACAATCTTGGGAACAGCTACCGCGCGCTCGCCGAATATTCCTTCGACCCTGCAAACGGATTCCCGAGCCCGGGCGGGACCATTTTCCGCGACGACGGAATCGCCTACTGGCCGCTGACCATCGAGAAGGACCGGCGCTTCCGATTCTACAACTACGCCTCCGCTTCGACCTTTGCGACCGTTGTGGATTTCTACGCCCCTCCTCCAGGCCACGAAACCGCTGCCTATTGGGAGAGTTACTACGCAGGCCTGACCCGGCAGGACCAGCTCGCGCAGGGAGACGGCTCCACCGGCCAGAACACCAAGGGCGACTACAATCCTTCGGGTGCCATCGCCACCTCCTATCTCCTCCGCTGGCTAGATCACAATGCGGGCATCACGATCAGCAATGAATCGGTCGTGTCTCCCGACGCCGCCTGGCTCCGCCCGAAGGCTCCGGTTTCCCGTGTCGTGGATCACCAGACCGGCTTTCTTCTCCATGCCGAATCTCCGACTACCGATCTGACCGCGATCTCCCTGGTGCAAACCTCCGGTCTGCCCGCGACCATCACCGCTGCGGGTTCGCTCATGTGGTGGATCGGTTTTTCCGGAAACGGCACACACGCTTTCCAACTCGACCTCACCAATTCGGTAGGCACCACCTCGATCACCCGCGAGGTCATCGTCGGCCCGTTTTCTCCAGGAACGATCCCCCCCGGACAAGTCGTCCACTACCGCTTTGACGAAAGCTCCGGCACTGCGGTTTCCGATGCCGCTGGCGGCGACCATGGCGCGACGCTCTCCGGCGGCGCGACGTTCTCACCGGGTGCCGGAAAGTCGGGTGGCGCGGTTACTTTTGATGGGATGGATGGACTGGTCACACTGCCCCAGTCCGATGATATCAGCACCCGCTCTGCCGGGTATCCGGCAAGAACCCTCAGCCTTCACTATCGCATTGATTCGCTCCCGTCGGGGCGGGAGGTCATCTTCGAGGAAGGCGGTGAGAACAAAGGCTTCGCGTTTTATCTCGATGGGGGCGACCTCTACTTCGGAGCCTGGTCAACAGACTGGCCTGTAGTGGAACGGTTTCACAACGCCGGTTCGTCGCCTACCGGTCGATGGGTTCATCTCGCCATCGTGTTGGATTCCACTGCGGCGAAAGTCCGCTTTTACCGGGACGGAATCCTTCTCGCGGAGCTAGGTGCCGCAGCCATGGGATCCCACGCAAATGCGACTACTTTTGGTGGCGTAGCCCAGAAGACGCGCTTCCATGACGGCAGCTTCGGCGATACCCAACCCCACTTTTTTTCCGGGAAAATCGATGAGTTTTATCTCTACAACGCCGCCCTCAATGACACTGGAATCGCGGCATTGGCCATGGCCGTTCCTCTCACCCTGGATGCGGTGATCCCTGCTGCAATTCCACCCCTGTCATCCGTCATGATGACCGCCACCACCAGCGGGGGTGCGGATCCGGTAGTCTTATGGGAAAATCCGTCCGGCCCGGGAACGGGACGCGCGTTAGCCCCGGACTCTGCGACCACGTCTTTCCTGTTCGACCTCCCCGGTAGCTACACGGTGGCAGTCCGGGCGGATGACGGAAATGTGGCACTCCGCCGCACTTCCAGCGTGGAGGTTTCGGGAACAGCGGAGCCGTCAGCCTATACGAATTTCCAGCTTCTGCACCAGGTAACCTCCGCAAGTGGCGATCCCGACGGCGACGGCATTCCGACCGGTTTCGAGTTCCTCGCGGGAACCGATCCGAACACGCCGGATGCCAGCCAGACCGTAGAAGCCGACTTCACCCCTGATACCATGATCCTCCGCCTGCTGCGCTCTGACGCGCTGGATCTCTTTCCCGTAGTTAAAACCAGCACCACGCTCGAAGCGTGGTCTGACGTCACCGGAATTACCCCGGTTTCCGAAACCGCTTCCCCGGAACGGAAATGGTGGACGTTTTCGATACCCCGTCCGCCAGGTGAAGGCTCCCGTTTCTACAGGTTCGAGTTCGAACCCTGAGCATTCCGACAGGCAGGCTTGTGGCCTGGCTAGACCCATTGTGAAGATTTGGGGAAATGGGACAGGAAACCCTCCGCCCATTTCGAGCACACCGTCCTCATCACCCATAGCGATCCCGAAATTCTAACAGATCGCCCCCGCCTTGCGCTCCCGGAAATGTTGGGGATCCCGCCATTATAGGTCCGGTGCATTAAGAATTTTTTCTGTTCGGCCGTGGGCTGCCGCGATGGTGATTTCGTGGAAAAAACCTGTCGCGCATCAGCTTTTGTAAATTGGGTATGCCATTGGTGTAAGGTCACGGTCGCTCCTGCAGTGGGCGGCAACGAGAAGCTACGGCTGTGATGGTTCGCCAATGCCGTCCACGAAAGGAGTGATCGTGACTCCTTTTTTTCGGGATCAGTTCCCCAAAGGTTTGGGGGCGTTTCCCCTTGGTTTGCCGAAGCGGAAGTGGAAGCCGGTTCCGTTTCCTGAATCCACTTTTTCAATCCGTTCCCGGATATTTTTTGGTGCGGCTGTTTTGTCTTCCTCACTATTCCACGGGCCGCTCCAGACGGTTTCATTCTTCTCATCGCGGACGGTGACTTCGGTGTTCCCGGAGGATGAACGGATCTCGATGGATCCTTGGTTGTCCATCATCGTAATGGTGGAGTTTTGCTGGATAGTGATGCCGCCGTTGCCGTCCGGTTGGAGCTGCGGGATAGAGCCACCCATTGCCCGGTTCATGCGCTCCTGCATCATGCGGAGGGAGTCTTCCATCCGGTCATCGGGAAATGCAGCACCGTCGAAGGCACCGAGGTTCCTTTCGATCAAGCCGCGAAGCCTGTCCGCATGTGCCTGGGGAATGCCCTCGAGCATGGGTTCCTGTCGGATTCCGGAGACGAGATCCGCCGGGCGTTCGGTAAGTGTCACTTCCATTTTCGCGGACTTGCCTTTATGAATGAGGCTGAGTGCGACCCGGTCGCCCGGTTTGCGTTCGCGGACGATGGAACTCAGGTTCTCCGGATTTCCAACGGCGGTTCCGCCTATGGAAAGAATGATGTCATTGACGGAAAGTCCGGCTTTTTCGGCAGGACTGTCCGGACAGACGGTGCGGATGATGACGCCCGATCCCTGTTCCAGATCGAGGTGGTCTGCGACCATTCCGGGAACCGATGCGGTGGCGATGCCGATGAACGGAACGTTGGTTTCAACCTTTGGAACGGATCTTTGCGCCGGGGCATTCACCACCCCGTTCAGAAGCGCGGCGGGTGGTTCCGCAGTATCCGGCGGAGGCTCGATTGCCAGTGTCTGGCTGAAAGTGAGGACGGCGATTCCGCCAATAAACCCGCGTGCAGATATGATGGTAAGTTTCGATTTCATGGCTAACTTGTTACATACTAGAAGCGTAGTAGTTACGCGGATTTGTCTAAGGGAAACTCAATCCACTTTTTCCGGGATGAGCGTATATTGGTAGCTCGGTTGCTCCATGCGTATTGTTCCGCCGCTATCGTTTTCCGAGGTCATGCGGTCGGTAAAGGTGTGGAGCAGCACGCGGTACGGCTGGTTGTTTCCCTGCCAGATGACGCCTTCGTCACTGGTGTTTCTCAGATCCCGCTCATAGCTGGCAGGGGCGAAATTCGTTTGGGGCAGGATGCGTGGAACGAAGGCGGTTGAAGCCATGTTTTCCGAAGAAGTGCCTGCTGCTGCCGTAGGGTTTTCCGATGGTGAATTGCCCGGCAGCATGAGCGCGGCGACGGATCCGAGAAGGGCGACGGCAGCGGCGGCGGCGATGTTGAAGCGGAAAATGTTCGGGGCTTTGCCGGATTTCGTGGCGGTTGGTTTGCCCTGATTGGCCTTGTTGAAAAGGACGATCTTTTCATCCACTGCAAATGGCGCGTCTCCGATGGCCGCTGCCAGGCTTGCCACGAGGGTGGTCTGGGCTTGACGCGGACGGATTGCGCGGAGGTGGTTTTCAAACGAGGTTTCCTCTGCGGAAAGTTCGATGAAAGTTTCCTCGGCGCATGCCGCGAGGCGCGAGAGGAATTTCTCGTCGAGGCCGCAGGGGTTGAGGCCTAGGAGTTCCTGCTCGGTGATGGATGGGATCTTGGACATGTTCAGTTGGTTTAGCGTAGCGCCGGTTGGTCTTGGTCTGTAAATTTTTTAAATGGAGAGATCGCCCCTGATGCGGGCTGTGCCGAGTTCGCGTTTCAACGCTTCCAGCCCGTAGCGGTATCTGGAGGCTGCGGTGTTCTGGGAGATATCAAGTGCTGCCCCGATTTCCGCGAAGGTGCGCTCGCCCCAGATTTTCATGATGATGACTTCGGAAAATTTCTCGGGCAGTTCCTTGAGTGCGTCTT
This sequence comes from uncultured Verrucomicrobiae bacterium, assembly GCA_963793435.1. Classification (GTDB taxonomy): domain Bacteria; phylum Verrucomicrobiota; class Verrucomicrobiia; order Verrucomicrobiales; family Akkermansiaceae; genus Luteolibacter. The sequence goes on from CAWCAA010000002.1 coordinate 1,273,874, forward strand.
CGAGCTGGTTGCGGGTTTCGTCATCGCCGCCTTCGGTATCGAACCACGGGTGGAAGGCATCCTGCTGTAGTGCTTCGGAATCTGAGGATACATTGTTTTCGCGTTTCGTACGCCTGTCGTTCTTGCGGGAAAGGTCGATGGAGAGGCGGCGGATGGTGGTATAAAGGTACGGCTGCCATGCTTCCTGCCCGCCGACGAATTCCCCCTCGCGGATTTTCTGGACTAGTTTGACGATGGCGTCCTGGAGGACATCCTGGGCATCTTCATGGGTGCGGGTCTGTTGGCGGGCGAAAAGGAAAAGTTTCGGGGCGTGTTCGTCCAGCCAGTCGCGCCATGCGGTGGCGGCGGGGGAACTCTGTGTCTTAGCTTCGGTTGCTGACATGGTTTCTCGAGACATGGTTGTAGCGGCACGTTGGCAGGATTTTGTTCAGATTTCCAATGAAAGAAGGATTTGGGGATTGAATGATTAACTTTCCTGTAGTATTTGACGGGTATGAACTTCCTGAGGATTCTGGGTATTTGCGCATTGGTTCTGGGGCTTTCCCAGTGCCGTAGGAAATCGAACCCGGTGGAAAAGGAAGTCCGGGAGGCCGGCTATGAAATGACGGCGGAAGGCTGGTTCGATGCGATCAAGGCCAACGATGTCCCGGCGATGAGGAAAATGGTGGAGGGGGATTTCGATGATAAAACCAGGGATGCGGAAGGAAATGGCGGGCTGCACGTGGCCGCCGCTGTTGGAAGCGTTGAGGCCGGGGAATATCTTTTGAACAAGGGACACTCAGTGGATGCCGCGGGTGCCGGGGGAAGGACGCCGCTGATGGCAGCCGTGTTGGCAGACCGCCCGGAGATGGTGAAATGGCTTTTGAGACAGGGAGCGGATCCCATGGTGAAGGATAGCGGGGGATTCATGGCGCTGATGCTGGCGAGCACGGATGGGAAAACGAAAGCCGTGGAGGAACTCGCACCTTACCATAGGGAGGATCTTGATTCAGCACTTTTGCTCGCCGCGCTGGTCGGGCAGGCGGATGTGATCGATGTGCTCACTAACTATGGTGCTTCGGTCTATGCGCGTATGGCCGATGGGCGGACGCCGCTAATGCTGGCTGCGCAAAACGGTCATAAGAAGGCAGCCGCACTGCTGATCGATATCGGGGCAAGCCGGTTCTCCACGACAGAGGCGGGGGATACTGCACAGAGTTTCGCGGTGGCTGCCGGTCACAATGAAATTGCGGAAATGATCGGGAGCGGTTTCACCGGAGACAGCCTGGCTTTCGAAACGGATGAGGAAGTCGCGGAGGCGATGGAAGAATACGTGGAAGAGTTCGAAGCTGCTGCTGAAGATGACGGGCTGGTGGCTGTTAACGAAAGCGGAGATGAAGTGCAGCACGGGGGTGGAAATGGCGCGAACGATTCAGGGGCGCTCGCTGATAATTCTAGCGGCGGATCCCGGGAAGGTGCGCCGTCCGGGGCTGCGGAAAGAGAAATCACCGGACTGCAATTTGAAAGGGCGGATGCAGGATCTCCGAGTGCTCCGGCGGGATCGCGTCAGGGTGCAGCCGGGGGGGGAGTTGCCGGGCAGAAGGAGCCAGCGCAGGGATCCGGACGGAACGTGGAGCGTTCCGGAAATCCGATTTCCAGAAGCCCAACCACGCTGGCCGGTGCCCGAATCGGGAAGCCAAAAGCCGCTCCGGTGGGCGGTGGGGAAAGCCCGGCATCCGTTTCCGCAAGGGATGAAGAACTCCCCCTGGTGATGCGCCACTACCGTCAGCGCGAGCTTCCGGTGGAGGTGAGAAAAGTTTCCGGCGGGGTTGCTTCGCTACGTCTCGTCGGCGCGGAGCCGCATGATGTCCAGGTGCGCGATGGAGATGCCATCCCGCAATCGAATCTGGTGGTGGTAAAAGTTTTCAGCCGCATGGAGCAGGGAAAACTCAACAACAACGAGCCTATCGAAGTAGGAGTCGTCGAGGTGGAGGATACCGGGAGCGGCAAGCGCCGGGAATGGATCGCCGGAATGCCGGCCTCCGGCCACGATCCCGTGGCATTGGTGGAGGACGCGGCGACAGGCCGGCGCTACGTTGCCAAGCCGGGACAGAAATTCAGCTCGGAAGACGGTCGTGAATTTATCGTGAGCGACGTGCGCCCCAGCCAACTTGTGATCGAAGATACCAATAGTGGCGAAGTCCGCACCCTGCGCCTTCGCGGGCCCAAAGGCTGAAGCCCGAACAAATACCATGGAACAGCAACTACAGGAGAAAGACGAAGAGGTGGCGGAAAACGGATCTCCGGTCAGGCAGTTTTCCGTGATGCTGCCGAACCGGGTGGGCGCGCTGGCTTCATTGGTGAAACTTTTAAGGGCATCCTCCATCGAGGTGATAGGTCTCAGTGTTCAGGATGCGCGGGATGCCACGGTCGCCCGGCTGGTGGTTTCCGATCCTGATACGGCGGAGGCGATTTTCTGTGAAAAGGGAATCCCGCACATGGCCAGCGAGCTGGTAGTGGTGGCTCTCAAGGAAGCGGGACCGGGGCTGCTCCAATGCCTGGATATTCTCATGGTCGCGGAAACCAATATCGATTTCGCCTACGCTCTCCTTCCCGGTGCCGATGGCCAGGCGCTGCTGGCCATGCATGTGGAGGATTACGAGTTCGCCACCTCCGTCCTCAACCGCAGCGGCTTCAAGCTGATGTATGAAGAGGATCTGGTGAGATGAGGAGTCGGGACATTCCTGTCCCGACTTGGGCAAGGACAGAAATGTCCTTGCTCCTTTCTAGGCAGTCCTGGAAATCACGGGCCAGCAGCCGCGCAGGGTGCAGGCGTGGGGTTGGAGCGTGGGATCGTCCTCCGGCCAGCCGGGATTGCCTTGGGAATCGACGAAGGCTATCCCGATGGGGGTGTCGATGGCGGTATCGGCGAGGCGGGTGATGCGCTCGTCGGCGCGATCCGCCATTCCCAGCCATGCTTTTTTCAGTTCGATGGGATCGAGGTCGCGGGCTTTGATTTCCTGAAGTTTCTCGGGAATAATTCTCGCGAATCGAAGCATCATTTTCAGAAGGAAAAGCGGGCTGAATCCCTCGTCCTTGCCACATGCTGCCCAGACAATGGCTTCCAGCGGGAACATGCGCCCGAGCTCGATGATATCGACGTAATCGCGGGTTTCCGTGCGGGCGGAAAGGGCGAGGGCTTTGTTGACGGCCATGTCGAAAAGATGGAGCCGCCAGCCCAGGACATCGTCCTGCACAATGGGAAAAAAACGGTAGGCCGAATCGTAAGCCCAATCGAGATCAAGGTGCTCGCCACCTTTTTTCACAACCGCTTTGCGGAAACTGTCACCCTCTTTCCATTCGCCGTATTTGGTAATGCGTTCGACCTCGAAGCCGTTTTCCAGCAAAGACTTTTCATCCGCTTCGCTGTTAGTCGCAAGGTCTGCCACGGCATCATGGAAGAAATCGAAGTCATGGGAGAAACGCGCTGAATCGGAAGGGGCGTTCAGAACGATGCCACCTGCGAAGTGGCTGGCTTCGGAGCGGTTGGCCCGAAGGATTTCGAGAACCTCGGTTTGGAATCGGGTTAGAGGCATTTTCTCAGTTCCTGGGCGGCTCACCAAGCTTTCCAGCCGCCGTATTCGCGGAGGTGGAGAATGATCACTAGGACATCGTTGACGGTTTCGACACTGGCACCCTGCCGACGGAACCAGAAGCATCCGGGGAAATCTTTCACGGCGGCCTGGGCACGGGCGATGAGTTCGGGAGGTGCCGGAGGGCTGTCTGTGGCGAGTTCAACCATGGTCGGATGGTAGCAGCGAATGCGCGGAAGCGCAAGATCTTGAGATAGGGAGTCGGGACATTCCTGTCCCGACTTGGGCAAGGACAGAAATGTCCTTGCTCCTCACTTTGCTCCGGGGAGTTTTGCGGGATCGACCATCTCCGGTTTTGCGGGTTTCGGTTTCTTTCCTTCCTTGGTGAGGCTGGCCAGCCAGGCGACGAGGTCGCGGGTTTCTTCCGGCTTGAGGAGCATTTCCATGGGGGGCATGGCGGAGACTGGTGGGGTGAAGGAGGCTACGTCCGAGCGTTTGGCGCGGAGGAGTTTTTCCGGGGTGGCGATGTCGATGTGGTCTTCGTTTTCCTCAACGAGATTTCCGGCGAGGGTGGCTCCGTTTTTGAAAGTGACGGAGGTGATGCCGAAGCCGGGGGCGACGACTGCTGCTGGATGGACGACGGATTCCAATAGGTAGCGGCGGTCATGGCGTTTGGAAATTCCGGCCAGGTTTGGGCCGGCATCGCCGCCAGCGGAGTGTGCGTCGTCATCGGCCTTGTGGCAACGGAGGCACTGGCCTACGGGGTGAGCAGTGAAGAGGGCGAAGCCGTTTTTGGCATTGCCTCCTTCCAGTGAGACGTTGAATGGGGCGAGGGGATCGTCGCTGTCCTTCATGGCTTTTTCAAAGGCGGCGAGGGCGTTGGCGACTGCTGGTTCCTTGCGGGACTTCGCTGCGGCAATCAGTTCGATGGCACTTGCGGAGATGCCTTTGGATTGCGTGAGTTTTTCCAGATGGCTGGCGATGAATTTCGCAGCCTCATCGCCGGGGATGGCGGCGAGGATGCCCCATGCTTTTTGGGCACGGGAATCGTTATCGGAATCGATGGCCTTTTCCAGAGGCTCGATGGCGGCTTTCGGGTCTCGGCTGGCAAGGCTTTTTAATGCGGTGAGGGCGAGTGCGTCGGCCTTGTCGCTGGCGAGCTTTGCGAGAAATTCGTTCAGGCCGCTGCCGTCTCGCTCAATGTAGAGGGTAAGCGCTTTTGCGCGAGCGTCGTCGGGGAGTTTCGAGTTTCCGGTAAGGCTGCGGAGGGTTTCGTCATCAAGGGAATCGATGCTGATCTTGAATTTTTCCACGAGATCCAGTGCGCCGGTGAGAACGAAGCCGTCCATTTTCAGGAGATCCGGGAGGGCGGCGGCGAGGGCGGGCTTGATGGTATCAAGCGGGCGCGGATCGAGCGGGTTCCAGAGGCCTGTGAGTTGGTCGGCGGGGAAAGGTTTCTCCCATTCCGTGATGAGGCGGAGGGCTTCCGTGCGGACTTCTTCCGGCAGCGATGTGTTTGCGATGACGTTGAGGAGACGGGTGGAGTTTTCCGCTGTGCCTACGCGGTAGGCGTTATGGAGGAGGCGGCGGAGCATGAAAGGTGTCCATTTCCGGCTGTCGAGATTGTCGAGGAGGGCGGCGACTGCCGGGCGGATATCGTTCATGTCCTTGTCGTAAATGGCGCGGATGGCCTCGTCCTGGACTTTGGGGTCTGCGTCGTTGACGAACTTGGCAACTTCCGGGCTGTTGAGGCGGCGGAGGGCGACAACGGCAGCGAGGCGGAGGGCGGGGGAGGGATCCGAGGCGAGGGCGCTGATCTGGGTCGGCTCGGAAGCAATGTGTTCGAGCGCGTAGATTCCGGCATGGCGGAGGTAAACGTCACTGTTGTCATTTTTCCTGATGAACTCGAGGACGGCGGGGAAATGCTTGGATGCTTTCAGTTGCCCGATGGCGATTGCGGAGGCGAAGGCCACACGGGGTTGCTTGTCTGAAAGGAGGGCGCCGAGAGCAAGGCTGCTTCCATCAATTTCCGATCCCCCGATGGCGCGGAGTGCCTGGACGCGGATTTCGGGATCGGAATCCCCGAGAATTTCGATGAGTGCTTTTTCGGCATTTTCCCGAAGTCCGTTGTTTTGGATTTTGACAGGTTCACCCGTAGCGCGGGGGACGGAGCCACGACGAGCGACGATTCCCAAGCCCCAGATTCCGTGGATGCGTTCGAGCTGGTTTTCGGATTCCGTAGCTTTTCCGAAGATTGCAACGGCATCGCTTTTCCGGGTGAGCGCCATCTGGGCGTGGAGGCGGACGCGGGAGTCAGCGTGGGCGAGGAGCTTGGCTAGTTCTGCGGATTCGCGTTGGTCGAAGCCTTCGGAAATGAGTTGCGCGGCGTCCTTGGTCTCGGCTGCCATGTAGGTGTTCTCACCTGCATCAAGCGAGACAAGGCGGCCGGCATCATGGGATTTCCAGCCGGTAACGAAATCGGTGATGAAGACGCGGCCGTCGAAGGAGTATTCCACGTCGGTGGCGGCGATGCCCCAGGTGAACTGGCGGGCATCGGTCATTTTCATCCCGGCGCCGTTCGGCTCCATGGCGAAAGACCAGATGCCGGAGCTCGAGGCTCCTCCCTTGTAATCGCAAATCAGGAAACGCCCTTTCTCGCTTTCCAGGAAACCGACTCCCGGATGGTAGGTCAGGCCGGAGGGGCCGGCGGTGAGGTTTTCATTCGGGGGTAGCACATAGGCGGGCTGGATGTCGTTTTCCTTCTCCCACATTTTCTCGTCCATCCAGCGGCTGGGCGGGCGGTTTTCCAATCCGATCTGGCGGTGGAAGGTGTGCATGGCCTGGTGTTCCATTTCCCAGCCGGATTCCCCACCCTCGACGAGATAGACGATGCGCGAGCCATCGCCCTGGTCGGAATTGTTATCCACGGTGAAGGCGTTTCCGAATTCATCGAAGGCGATCTCCTTGGGATTGCGCAGGCCTGTGTGCATGAGTTCGAAGCCGCTGCCGTCCGGTTCGAAACGGAAGATTGCACCTTCGTTGGGGTAGTGGAGTTCCTTTCCTTCCTTGGTGACCATGGAGAATCCGCGGTCGCCGGTGGTGCCGTAGATCATTCCGTCCGGGCCAAGGGTGAAGCCGTTCATATCGTGGCCGGAAAGGGAAATGCGCACGCCGAAGCCTTCCTCTACGACTTTGCGCTCATCGGAAACGCCGTCGCCGTCCGTATCGCGGAGTTTGTAAATCTTCGGGATGCAGGCGAAGTATAGGGCACCGTCGTAGAAAAAGACGCCGGCTGCGGTGCCATCGAGGACATCGTTGAAACCGTCTGCGAAGACCGTGGATTGATCGAGGGTGCCGTCGTCATCGGTGTCGGAAAGGCGGCGGATCACCTCGGAGATCTCGGTCAAGTATTTTTCGGAAACCTTCTCCTCCCACTTCTTGTGGAGGGCGCGTCTGTCGTCGGTATTCTGGGACTGGAGGTCGTCGAGATACCAGTAGAGGTGGTTGCGGTCGTCTTCCACACCGTAGCGGAAGCGGTGGGTTTCGGCGACATACACATTGCCCTGGTCGTCGAATGTGAGCGCGGTGGGAGAGGTGACTTTCTGGTTTTTGAAATCCGCTTCGATCTTCAGCATGCTGCCACTGGGGATGGTTGCCCCGCCGAGTGCGTCGGTGGAGACGAGTCCCTCCATGAAAGGTTTCCCGTCCTTGGTGGATGCGGGGAATTTCGGGTTCGCGTAATCGCCGAACGTGATTTCATCAACGGCAATGATGCCCCACCTGCCTTTCTCCTGGTCGATCACGCGTATGGTTGCCCTTGTCCCTTTGAGATTGGTGACGTCCCATTGTGCGGTGGAAAAACGGAGGCTGTTCTCGCCCGTGCTTTCGAATTTCACTTTTCCGTCAACGAGCAGTTGCACGGCGGTTTTCCCGGGATGTTTGCCACCCGCAATGAGGAAGGTGATGTAGTTGTTTTTAATTGTGAACTCGGGGGAAACCAGGGTTCCCGTAGCTTCGTCTCCACCGTGGGCGGATGTGGCGAAGGCGTTGTCCGAGTAGGCGGTAAAAGGCTTGTCCATTCCGTCGAGCTTGCCGTGGACGGGGGAGAGGCCGAAGGCGGAGCCGGTGGTTTTCCAATCACCGAAGCCGTCTCCCTCGAAGGATTGGAAAGCGGCTTGGGCGGTGCCGGTGAGGGTCACGATGGAGAGGAGCGGGAGGAGAAAGCGCAGGGGTTTCATGGATTTTCGGGTGTCGATGACGGGATGTATAGGCTTGGTGGGAGGGGTTGCCAATGGGAAAGCTGGGGAGAAGACGCAAGATGGTGAGACGCAAGACACAGGAATTTCCGGGAATGAAGATGGAGGAACCACGAATCCTACGAATCTGACGAATCTTGGACTTGGGTTGGGGAAAGAGGAACCACGGATAAACGCGGATAAACGCGGATCTCATTTTGGGGGCTTAGGTTGGGGGGGAAGATTGATCACAAAAGTCACAAGGGAAGAGCCTGGTGCGGGATGGATGAGCTTTCGGATCCGATCACTGCGAGAGGTTTCCCGGGGGATGGGTTTGGATTTTTTGAACGACTAAAACATATTGGAAAACTGCCACCTGACATTCACGAAAGCAGCATCCCCAAAGCTCGAACCAGAATCTTTTTTTGTGACTTTTGTGAAAAATTCTTCCTTTGCGATGTGAGCGGAATTTGTCCCTGGAGATTTTTCGTGCGGAAGGAAGGGGGAGCTGCTTGAATCCGGGGTATGGAAAACCACATCTCACGCCGCCCGTTCTTGAAAACCGCCATCGGAGCCGGTCTTGCGGCCACGTTTGCAAGAGCGCAGGAGGAAAAGCCCGCCGGAAAAAAGATCGGTTGGGCGTTGGTCGGGCTTGGATCGCTGAGCACGAACCAGATCGCGCCTGCTTTGGAAAAAACTTCGCACTCACGGCTGGCTGCGGTGGTCACCGGGACGCCTGAAAAAGGCGTGAAGTGGCGGGAGAAATACGGGTTGAAAGAGAGCGACGTTTATAACTACGGAAACTTCGAAAAGATCGCCGACAACCCGGATGTCGATGTGATCTGCATCGTTCTTCCAAACTCCATGCACCATGAGTTCACCCTGCGGGCGGCGGAGATCGGCAAGCATGTGTATTGCGAAAAGCCCATGGCCGTTTCCTCGAAAGAATGCCGGGAAATGATAAGCGCATGTGATGCTGCGAAGGTGAAGCTCGGCATCGCATACCGCTGCCAGTTCGAGCCACACCATGTGGAGGCCATGCGTTTTGCCAGGGAAAAGGTCTTCGGCGAAGTCCGCCACATCGATGCCGGGTTCGGCTTCAGGATCGGCGATCCCAACCAATGGCGCCTGAAAATGGATCTCGCCGGCGGTGGAGCGCTCATGGACGTCGGCGTCTATGCCCTCCAGGCAGCGCGATACCTCTCCGGGGAGGAGCCGGAAACCATCTCCGCCATCGAAACGAAAACCGATAAGGAAAAGTTCGCCGAAGTCGATGAGACCATCCAATGGATGATGAAATTCCCCTCCGGGAAAACCGCCAACCTCCTCACCACCTACGCCTTCGGCGGGAACAACCAGTTCACCGTCTTCGCGGATGGCGGCCAGTTCGGCTTGAAAAACGCCTATGGATACGGTGGCCAGAACGGATGGACATCCAAGGAGGACACCAAACTCGACTTCCCCGCCACCGACCATTTCCAGGTGCAGATGGATCTTTTTTCCAAAGCCATCATGGAGGATACCGAATGGAAGGTGAACGGCACCGAAGGCCTCCGCGATATCCTGGCCTGCGAGGCCATCTACAAATCCATCGCCGAGGGCAAACCTGTCGCCGTGGAGAAGGTGTGAGATTCCGGAGAGGCGAATTCCCCTAACCGCCTACCGGAACACGGCCACCCCCGGCGGGTTTTTCACAAAAGGTGAGGTGTCTTAGCGTTTCCTGCGCAGGAGGAAGAGGGCACCCATTGCACCGAGCAGCGCGGCGGACGGCTCCGGGATGGCGACGCCCTGGACGAAGAAGACCGTGTCCTGGCTGGCCAGGACCGAAAGGTCACTAGTGTCGGCAACACCGGGGCGGGTCGAGCCGAACTCCGCCGTGCGGCGCACCTGGATCACTGTGGAGTCCAAAGCCCCGGAGTCACTCGTGGCAACAAGCCGGAACCGGTTGGTTGAACTCGCGGCCGTATCCTCCACATTTGACCCAACGAGGAACGCGTATTGGGCATCGCCCGCGAGAGTCCGCTGCAGGGCGGTCAGCGAGGTATCCCCGGCGAGATCGAGGGTCAGATAAGAACCCTCGACGAGCGGGTTCGGCAGTGTGGCGGTAGTTTCGAAAAGGGAGGTGAACACTGGCGAGGCGGCGTTCCCGTTGTAGCCGAACATCTGGAAGACGATGGGCAGTCCGTTGGCACCGGATTCGATCCCGCTGCCAATCTTGAAGGTGACGGCGTCGATCCGGAAACTCGGAGAGGTGTTCGGCAGCGCGAAGCTGGAGCCGTTGTCATCATCCTCACCGGAACTCCGCCAGCGGGTGGAAGTCCCGGCGACATCGGCGTTGTCGAAGGAATCCAGGAGATTTGTTGTCGGTCCCGAACTGCTCGCGGATATGGTGGATGCAGCGCGTGTGGCCGAAATGAAGAGAATCGGGAGAATAACTGCGGCTGCTATGGATTTTGTTTTCATGACGGACTATGAAAGGCCACAGCGGGTTCCCCAAGTCAAGACGGATTTGGTTTGTTTGCAAGTGGGCGGTCGCGCCAATACTCCCCATCCTGTAGGCGGGGCACCTTCTTTCCCCTACTGAACCAAGGCTGTCAGCGAAAGGGGCGGGAGCTGGAGGTCCGCGCCGTTTTCCCCGGCGGCGAGGGTTTCGATTTTGCCGCCGGTGAGAGCCAGGTCGGAGGGCTTTTCCCCGGAAAGCCTGTCCATTTGGAAAGCACCTTCCAGATCCGGAAGGCGGGCGGAGGCGGGTTTGGTGTCCTTGTTGAGGAGGAAGACGGTCAGCTTTCCTGTTTCCGCATCCCGGCTGGCCCAGCAGCGGATGGTGGCGGTAGGTTGCGGGGTGGTTTTTACAAAAGTCCCGCGCTGGTATTTCGCGAGGAAGCGCAGGGCTTCGCCGGAGGCGCGGAGGCGGTAGTCCTGCGCGAAGGCGGAGAAGTCGTTGTTCGGTTTCTCATCATAGAAGCGGCTGATCCAGTGCTGGACGGAATCGATTCCGGGGGTGGAGAGGGCGTTGGCGAGCATTTCGAAGTTGTGGAGGCCTTTCCAGACGTTGTTGTAGTGCGGGACGCCGGGGTTGAAGCTGGAGATCTCGGTCACGAAAACGGGCTTCCCGCCCAGGTGCCGGGCGGATTTTTCAGCGGCCTTCTCTACGTTGGTCACGTAAGTCCAGCGGTTGGTGCGCCACTGGGCATAGGTCTTCATGCCGGAATACTGGTGGGCGACGATGAAGTCCGCCGCTTTCCCCTTCACCATGGGAAGGAGGGTGTCCCACCATCGTTCCCACTCCTTTGTCAGTCCGCCGTTGACCCCTACGGAAATGGTTGGATCGACTTTTTTCATGGCGGCAGCCATCTCCAGCGCCCACTGCCCGTATTCCTCCGGGGCGAATCCTTCGAAGTCGTTTTCGTTGCCGATTTCGAAATGTTTCACTCCGTATTTTTTGTTCACGTTGAGGTAGTGGACGAGATCCGCCCCCGCCTGTATCGTCTGGGCGCGGGTGGCGACGGGGAAGTCCCCCTTGTAGTGGAGCGCGGCGGAGGTACCGGCGACGACGATTGGCTCGGCCCCGGTCTTGCGGCAGAGGGCGATGAAGGCATCGGGGCCAAGTTTCGCTTTCCAACGGGAGGTGAGCTGCGGGTTGAGCGGCCAGGGCGCGGCACCGTGGCGGCGGTAAGGGATTTTCCCGTATTTCGGGTCGGTGGTGACGATGACGGGGTTCTCAGGATTGGTTTTATCGAAAAGGTAATAGGTGGCGACGGTGCCCATGGGCCAGCGCAGTGACTGGACACCCAGGTTTTCCACGGCTTTTTCGAGAGCGCCGCCGGGAGGTTCCATCAGGAAATTCAGGTTGATGCCGACCGCACGCTTGTCGGAATGGTCATTGAGGACGGTGTCCTTTTCGATGCGGACGATGGCACCTTTGAATGCGTCCTGCGCAGTGGCGGGCAGGGCAAGGGCGAGGATTGCGAGAAGGGTGCGGAGGAGATTTGCAGTGGAAAACATGACTGGGAAGAAGCAAAAACCGAAGGGAGCCCGCTGGCGAGTTTCTTTGTTCTAAGAACAGAAATAGGAACCACGGAACACACGGAAGTAGAACGAGTTGCCACAATTAGGAACGGCTTATCAATTACGGGATACAAGCTAAGGCACGTAAAAAAAGATGACAGGCACCACGAATCTCACGAATCCAACGAATCGAAGAGGAAAAGAACTAACGTATCGCAGGCTTCCGGAAATTTCTTAGGATTCGTTTGATTCGTGAGATTTGACGGAGAGATTTGATTTTACAGTCCGTCCATGTCCGCTTCGCTCCCATTGTGGTTCCTTCTATCTATTGAAATCCAGAGGCTGACCGAAGTTATTCCTGTGCCGTTCCTTACTCCATTCACCCAAAGGATTAACTCATCAAGACCCGGAACCTCTTCATTTTCCGTGTATTCCGCGTATTCCGTGGTTAGCCATCTTCCTATCAGGGTTTATGTTATCGGCTCGCGAACGAGTCCCCGCGCACTTTCATCGCTATGGAATACAGCCCCGTGCGGGCAGCGATGAAGAGGGTTTTGCCATCCTTTCCTCCGAAGCAGAAATTCGCGGTCGCTTCGGGGACGGCGATGTCCATCAGGAGTTCGGCCTCGGGTGAGTAAATGGCGACGCCCTTCTTTGATGTGGTGTAAACGTTTCCCGCTTCATCGAGAGTGAGGCCGTCCCAGCCGGTAAGTGCGGCGATTTCTGGCTCCGAGAGGGTGAAATCTTCGGCGATGGCCGTACGCCAGACCTTGCCCTTGTTGGTGAAGTAGAGGTGTTTTCCATCCGCGCTGCCGACGATCCCGTTTGGGCTTTTCAAGGTGGGTTTGCCAATCGCAACGAATGGTTTCCCCTTGTTCGGAACGGCGACGATGCAGCCTTGGATGAAATCTTCGGAGGCGAACTTGGGATCCTTTTTGCTGCGGTCGGGGATGGTGAAAAAGGTGGCTCCTTTCCCGACCCAGACATCGTTGGGAGGTGCGAGCGGGCGGCCTTCGACGGAATCGACGAGCGTTTCAACCGTGCCATCCTTGCTCCTGCGGGCGAGGCGGTTTCCGCCGGGTTCGCAGAAAACGAGGTGGCCGTCCCGATCAAACGCAAGGCCGTTGGATGATGTTTTCCTCTTTTCAACCGTCTCCATTCCCTTCCCTGGAATCCATCTGAGAATGGCCGAAGCTTTCATGTCGCTCAGGTAGAGCGCCCCTTCCTCCACGTTCCAAACCGGGCCTTCCAGGAAGCCGTGGCCGTCGGAAAGTTTCACGACTTCCGCGTCTGTCGGCGGCTCGGCGGAAACGCAGGCAAGGGAAGAGGCCAGTGCGATGGTGAGAATTTTTCGGAGTATCATGGTGCTACTTTAATGGCAGGATTCGGTTCCCCGTTACCGTATGGTCGGATTCCCCATGGTCCCTCCTGTTTAGAAAATCGTGATCGAGAGCGCGGTGATCAGCAGGACGAAAAGCACGTTCAGAACCACGCCCACCCGTATCATTTCCCGCTGGGGGATGAGGCCGGTGCCGAAGACAATGGCGTTGGGCGGGGTGGCGACGGGTAGCATGAAGGCGCAGGATGCGGCGATGCCTAGCGGCACGATGAGCTGCGCGGGTGCGAGATCGAACTCCAGGGCGATGGCGTAGAAGATGGGCACGACGAGGGCGGCGGTCGCGGTATTGCTGGAGAGCTCCGTCATGAAAATGACGAATGCGACGACTGCGGCGATGATGCACCAGAGAGGCCACGCTTCCATCGCACCACCCAGCAGCCGGGCCATGAAAAGGCTGGCTCCGGAGCTTCCAAGAATCGCGCTGAGAGCAAGCCCGCCGCCGAAGAGGAACATGACGCCCCAGTCCGTGCCCTGCTCGATCTGTTTCCAGGTGACGACCTTCGCCCCGGCGAGTGCGATGACGGCGGCGAGCGCGATCCACGCATCCGTATCCGCAAGGCCTATGGCCGGGCCGATCTTCGCGCTGTTGATCCATGAAACGGCGGTGAGCGCGAAGATGCCGAGCGTGATCCACTGCGGGCGGGTGAAAGGGGCGGGGCTTTCCGTTTCCACGGAGGCGCAGGTGGCGGTACGGGAGGGGCGGATCACGAGGTAAAGAATGGCGAACATGGCGGGGAGCAGGATGAGCAGCGCGGGCACGCCGAAGCGCATCCAGCCCGCAAAATCGATTCCAAGCTGCTTCGCGGCGATGCCGTTGGTAGGGCTGCCGACGAGGGTGCCGAGGCCGCCTATGCTCGCCGAGTATGCGAGGCCCAGGAGGAGGAAAAGCCCCTTGCGCCCGCCATCATCGGTATCGCGGAAGCGGGCGAGGATGCCGAGGGCGAGGGGGATCATCATCGCGGTGGTAGAGGTGTTGCTCATCCACATGGAGAGGAAGGCGGTGCCGAGAAAGAGGTAGAGGCAGACGGAAAGGAAGCGCCCTTTTCCCAGCTTCACGAGCTTTTCCGCAAGCCACCTGTCCAGCCCCTGCGCGGAGAGGGCGGCAGCGAGTGCGAAGCCGCCGAAGAGGAGGAAAATGAGCGGGGCGGCGAAGGATGCGAGGGAGTCTTTGAGTGGAGCCAGCCCCATCGCCGCGCCAAGAACCGGCACAAGCAGGGCGGTGACGGCGAGAGGCAGGGCTTCCGTCATCCACAGCCACGCGATGCATGCGAAGAACGCGAGACCCAGCCGCACCGTCCCCGGATCAAGTCCCTCGATGGCGGGATGGTCTGCGGGCAGCGGCAGGAAAAATGCGGTGAATAAGAGCAGCACAAGGCCGGTGGCGATTTTCATTCCCGCCATTCAAAACGGGTTTTTATCATCCGAACATCAAATTTGACGGATGGCGTTATTTTCAACACAGTGGCGCGACGATGAAAGGAAACCGTTTGTTTGTGGGAGCGTGTTGCGCGTTGGGGGTGATGGCTTTTTCCCAGCTCCTGATCGCGGGAATGGCTCTGGCCGTGCGTATCGAAGAGGGTAGGGAAGTGCGTGTGGTGGAGCGGGAGGTTGAGAAGCTGGTGCCTATACGGATTTCCGTGCCGGTGGCTCCGCAGGTGAAGCCTGTGGAGAGGAAACCGCCCGAGCTTCCGCCTGTGCCGGAGCCGCAGGATCATGGCGTTCCGGCGATCGCGGATCCGGTGTCCGAGCGTCTGGTGAAGGAGGGGCGCACGGCGCGGATCGCGGGGGACATGGGTCTGGCGATCGTGAAGCTGGAGGAGGCTCTGGCGGATTCCCCGGAAGATCCGACGGTGCTTTTCGAGCTTGGGATGGTGCATGAGTCCATGGGTGTTTATGGCGAGGCGTCCCGGTATTATGAAGAGGTTTTCCGCCTGGGCGTGAGCGGGGCGGGGGATCTTTACGAGGCGGCTGCCGCGAAACTGCGCGATGGCTTCGAGCAGCCCACTGACATGCTTGGGAAGATCGCGCTGGGGCGGGTGAGGATTTTCAATGATGCCAATGCAGCGGAAGGGCAGCGGGTGGTGTTGAGCGTTCCTGTCCAGAAGGCTCCCGGTGAGGAGATCGAGGCGGATGAAATCGAGGTGGCGGTGACTTTTTTCAACCGGACCAACCAGGGCAAGATCGTCCAGCTTGAGGAGAGTTCGTGGGCGGTTCCTTCGTGGGTGTCCCTTCCGTTCGATTGGGAGGGGGGCGAGGAAACGTTGCGTATGAACTACCTGATCCCGAAGCGCGATGTCCAGACGGCACATCTTTTCGGAGAACTGGCATACTACGGCCAGGTGGTGACACTGACTTACAAGGGCGAGGTGCTGGATGTGCAGGCATGGCCGCGGGATCTGGCGGCGCGCATCGGCCAAGTGGCTCCGGAAGGCGGGAACGGCAACGATTTTCCCGAGTTTCTTGAGGAGGACATGCTACCGCCGAACTTTGACCCCGATATTCCGCTTCTCAATCCTCTCTTACCGGAGTGAAATATCCGTCCGAAGAGATGGGTATGGAAATTGTGGATCAAAACAGCGGGAGCGAAGACAGGATATTTGGCGATTACGTGGCGAAAAAATGCCTGGCGGAGGACAAATCCACGCGCACCTGGCTGGCCGAACAGGCATCGGTGGGGCGCATGGTGCTGATCGAGGAGCTGAAGCCGGATTGCTACAGCGAACGTGATGGGTTTCTCGCTGATGTCCGCGCAAAAGCCGCAGTCGAGCATCCGCTGGTGGGCTCCATCTACGAGGCTTCCACGGAGAACGGCCGATGCTTTTTCGCCCACGAGCTGCTGCCCGGTGAGACGCTTCTGGAACGCCGTGCCGCCGGAGAAAAAATCCGACCTTCACGTTTTGTCCACATCCTGAGGAGAATTTCCGAGGCGAATATTTACCACGAGTCCCATGACAATGCGACTTCGACCTTTGATCTCGATTCAGTCCACATGGACGGTCACGGGGTGCTCCGGGTGAAAAACCTGGCGATTGCCGGGAAGCGCTCGCCAGACCATTCCCTGCGTGACGTGCTGAAGCTGGGGGCGGATCTCGAAACCATGCTCGACCGCGACCAGCCGGGAGCCACACGTTGCCTGACCCTGCTTGCATGGATGCGCGGCGAGGAGGTGCCGAAGCCGCTCAGGTGGGATCAGATCCGTGGCTATTGCGAACAGATCGAGCAGCAGCTTGCAGAGCCTTCCGAGGTGGTCGCCCCGCCGACGGCAGCCATGCGTCCGGAGAAAAAGAGCGGTTTCGTGTGGGTCGTGGGTATTCTTCTGGTTGCTGTGATAGCCGGTGTCCTGATGTTTCCGAAAAAGAAAAAACCGGCGTCCGCAAAAGAACCGAAGCCAGGTCTGGTATCCATCCAGGCCGGCGACTACAAATCCGCTGCCGGAAATAAGCTCACAGTGGAGGCTTTCCGCATCTCCGCCTACGAGGTCACGATAGGTGAGTATGCCGAATTTCTCGATACCCTGGCAGTCCTTTCCAAAGAAGGCGAAGAGCGCACTTTCGACCACCCCGACCAGCCCGGGGAGAAAGCCGGCCACGAACCGGATGACTGGGCGGCACTTGACTCCGCTGCTAAAACTTCAGGTGAATGGAACGGGCGCGAAGTGGGTGTGAACATGCCTGTGGTGGGTGTGGATTGGTGGGATGCTTTTGCCTACGCGAAGTGGAAGCGCAGTGAGCTGCCTACCCAGGAACGATGGCTCGCCGCCCTGGCCTCCGGGGCGAAAGTCCCTTCCGCAATCCCTGTGAGTGAATGGATTCCGGTGACCGAAAAAAGCGAAGACCGCACCACCAACGGCATTCTCGGTATGGCCGGTTCCGTTTCCGAATGGACTCTCGAAGCCCGCCCGAGTCCATCGAATCCTCTCGGTGCCCCGCTGTGGGTGATCGCAGGTGGCTCCTACCTGAATCCTGGCAAAGGCGCAGCCACCCGTGAGTGGGTGGCAGACCGCTCCCTCCGTCGCCCGGATCTCGGCTTCCGGATTTGCAAGGATGCGCAGTGATAGATCCTATGGGTCGTATAAGACCTACATAATCCCCAAGAGAAAGCCCTCTTCATCCAGCGCCGCACCTTCCGGTAACTGAAGGTTTCCCGGAAACGCCGCGCCGTTTTCCACATACCAGCCGGGTAGGAGTTTACCCCACGTGCCTGGTTTGTGGCCGCTCTGGAAAAGTCCTTCGTTCAGCCTAGGCGGATGTGGCATGGACATCGCGATGACCTTCCCATCTATCGCCAGGCAGGGAAGGTGGGTGAGGTGTTTTATTTCCAAAGGCTCCAAGGCACTCCCGCTGAAATCGAAAAACCGGACGGGTGTCTGCGGAGGGCGGGCTTTTTCAATGGCGTTGCGGAGCTTTTCTCCACCTGTCCAGAACTCCCCGGCAGCGGGATCGAATGCACTGTGCCGGATGGTTTCCCCTTTCGTAAGCCTCGCGAATTCCTCCAGTGAATGGAGTCCCGGCAGATCTCCTTCCAGCATGTGCAGCTCCGCCCCGCGCGGCAATGCCTCCAGTTGGGTGAGCTGGTAGCCATTGGTCTGCGCCGGACTGCCGCCTTTTGCAAACCGTCTTTGGACAGCCTGCGCGGAGGTCTTCATCAGAGCCGCCTGCACCAGCTTTCTATCCGGTCTTTCCGTGATCTCCTCTCCCACCGCGATGCTCAGGCCATACGGGATGCTGTGTGGAATTTTTCTGAAAAAACGGCCTCGCTCGAAGGAGAAAACCGAACCCCAGGAGCCATCCACCCACAGCGGAAAGATCGGCGCTTTCGCTTTCCGTGCGATCAGCTCGAAGCCGCGCTCCAGCTCGCACAATCCGCCCGTGCGTGTCAGTTGCCCCTCCGGGAAAAGGGCAACGACATGCCCTTCTTCCAGCGCTGCGATGGTTTTTCGGATCGCCTCCATCGGCTGGTCGCGGCGGATGGGAACCGCGCCGAACAAGCGCACGGCGAAGCGTATCATCCGGCTTTTCATGAAGGTCTCATCCATCACGAAACGCACCGTTCTATCCGTCACTGCGGAAATATAAAACGCATCTGCGAAGGTCACGTGGTTGGGCAGCAGTAGCACCCCGCCTGTTTTCGGAATCCTCTCCGTGCCGGAAAATTTGATGCGGTATAGCGTTTTTACCACAGCCAGACAAACCAGCCGGATGAAGTCCGCCGGCAGAATCCGGATGATAAACCAGCTCACCAATCCACACGAAAGGCCGAGCACGACCATCTGCATCCGGAAGCCCGCTAGCTCCGTCATGCCCAGTATCCGTGCCAGATGTATCATCCCCTCGATCACCGCAACCGCGATGATTCCGCCGAAGCAATCCTGGAGGTTCACGGCGGATTGCAGCTCGCCGCGCTTGTCCGCCGGATATCTATCCTGCATCCATGCGTTCAGCGGAGCTAGAAACAGGGCGGAGAAAAACGCCAGCAGCCCCAGCGTGATCAGAAACGGCCAGCCGTCCGGTGTCAGAAAAGCCAGAACAAGGGCGCTCACCGTCATCGCAATCCCCGAAAGCGGAACCCAGCCAAGCTCGATTTTTTTCCGCAAGAGCCATGATGCGCACCCGAATCCAACCGCCATTCCCAAAGAAGCCGAAGCCATGAATACCGAGGAAAGTGTCCCGAAGCCCTCACCCCCATCTGTCATGGACTTCGCCACTTTCACCGACCACAGGTTGATAAATGCGGCGAAACCCCAGAAATACGCCACGCCGAACGAAGCCCGCCGCAGCCCCTGGTCCGCCCACAGCTCCCCGAGATCGCGGAAATGGCTGAAGAGGAGTTTTGCTGAAAGTTTCCCCCTGCCGTGCGCCGGGACTTTCGGGATGGCGATCGCCATCAGCACCGCCGGAACCGAAAAACAAGTGAGCAGCACCAGCGGGAAAAACGCCGCGTCCCACGCTTTTTCCGAAACGGAACCCAGCTCGATATAGCGCCTGTCATACCACCATCCCGCCACGATCTGCCCGGCGAGAATCGCCAGCATCGCCATCATTTGCTGCACGCCTGCCGCGAAACCCAGGTGCTTCGATCCGACCAGTTCCTTGTTGATCCCTATCTTCGCCGGGCTAAAAAACGCCGACTGCACCGCCAGAAGGAAAAACCCCACCAGCGCCAACGGCATGCTTCTTCCAAAAACCGCAAAGCAGATCAGCGTAAGGATACAAACCTGCGCGATAGCCGCTCCGAGGATCACGTTCTTCTTTGAGAAACGGTCACTGAACCAACCCGCCAGCGGCGCGAACAGCACGAAAGGGATGGCTATCATCAGTCCGGCTGCCGATTCCACCGCGTAGCCCACCGCCCCGCCAAGAGGTATGAGGATGAACTGCGCCGCCTTGTCGTTAAACGCGTTCTGGGTCTGCTGGACGATCATGCTCCAGTAACCCGCCCACTGCCGCTTGGTCGGCTCGCCCTCGGGTTCCCGGTTGTTCATTTTATGTTAGATGTTCGCCCCGAGGCAATTGAGGTGCTGGTCCATTTCCATCGCCGGATTTCTCTCCCGTGCCTCGCCGACGACCACTGCCGGGACGCCCGCCACCGTCGTGTGCGGCGGCACATCGTTCAGCACCACACTGCCCGCACCGACCTTTGCCTGCGTGCCGATTTCCACACGTCCGAGAATTTTCGCGCCAGCGCCAATCAACACGCCCGAGCGTATGATAGGATGCCTGCAACCGGTCGCTTTCCCCGTGCCGCCCAGCGTCACCTCATGCAGAATGGAAACATCGTCCTCAATGATCGCCGTCTCACCGACCACGAATGAAGTCGCGTGGTCCAGCAGGATCCCGCAACCAATTTTTGCCGCCGGATGGATGTCCGTGGAGAAAACTTCCGAGGAAATGCTCTGGAGGTAAAGCGCCAGCCAGCGCCGACCGTCATGCCATAGCTTGTGGCTCGCCCGGTAGGTGGATAGCGCCATGAAGCCTTTGAAAAACAACAGCGGCTCCAGTGGCGAAAAGCACGCCGGATCCCGCTCGAACATTGCCAGCAGATCCCGCCCGCAGGCATGGACGATATCCTCGTTTTCCGAGAAAATTTCCGAAAACAGCGGCTCTATCATTTCGCGCGGCATGTCCTCCCGCGCCAGTCTCCGCCCCAGCCGCGCAGCCAGGGATTCCGCGAAACTTCCCCGAGTGAGCACCACGTCATCCACAAGATGCCGCAGACCCTCTTCCTCCTCGCAAAGCTTTTCCGCCTCCGAGCGCAACTGCGCCCACAGGTTTTCCAAATTCGCGGCTTCCCCACGGCACAGTTTCATCCCACCGTGGGGGCGATCTTCGGTCGCCCCTTCTTCCTCTTTGCCCGTGTAGCTCATGAAAATTTCCCAAAAATTAGAATACGCCTGCCGGCCTTGTCCAACTCGCGAAGACCCATGACGGCAAGACTCTTACCCGCCTGGACGAGCTAGCGCAACGCGAAGCTGTCTCATCGAACTTTTTAGTCCAGATCCTAAACGACCTCCGCCGCGCCGGTCTCATCGACTCCCGCCGCGGTGCCAACGGAGGCTACCTCCTTTCCCGCCCCCCGGAAAACATCAGCCTCCGCCAGATCGTCGATGCCGTAGAGCCGTCCCAGCTCCAGAACACCGCCCTCGACGACGGCGATTCCGGCTCCGTCGTCCGCCGCGTCTGGGAAAGCGTCTCCGCCAAACTCGCCTCCGACCTTGATGCGGTAACCCTGGAGTCCCTCGCCAGCCCGCCCTCGGATCCGATGTTTTATATCTAGATCGGAAAGTCCGTGCGCGATTCTCTTCACTCCGACCCTTCCTTCATAAATCGGGAGTCCCTCAGGTCTGAAGCATCGTATTGCGCGCTTGAAGTCGTTTGAACGTGGCATTAAAGTGGCTTCATGATTGCAGAGCCTCTTAAGTCCACGCTGGACACGCTATCCGCAGCGAACCGTCACGAAGTAGCGGCTTATCTGACCAAGCTGGAACTTGAGAACGATCCCGATTTCTGGCGGAGCATCCGGGAGCGCTCGGATGAGAAGGATTCTCCGAAATGGGTTGCCGCTGAAGATCTCTGAAACCAGATGCGCAGACCCCCCAGAGTCCTCATCAATCTGGAGGCACTAGAACGACTCCCCGCATCCGGCAAAAACCGGATGGAAGTAATCTCGTTTGCCAAAAGCCTGGCCACCACGTTTGATGCTGGTGGCGATTTCCAAGTAACCGATCCGGAGAGTCACCGCGAATTCCAGGTCAACCTCGTTGCCGGATACTCGGTGACCTGGTGGATCGATCAACCCGTCGCTGAAGTCAAGGTGATCGATATACGTGCCATAATCTGAAAATCCTATGATACGCTGGTTCGCAAGAAACGATATCGCCGCAAATTTCCTGCTCTTCGGGATTCTTGCGTGGGGTATCTGGTCTGCGGTGGAAAAGGTGGCCCTGGAGGTGCAGCCGGCCTACTCCCCGGAGCAGATCTACATCACTGTGAATTACCGGGGCGCAAGTCCTGCGGATGTGGAAAAAGCCGTAGTCCTTCCTATTGAGGCGGCGCTGGAGGGGCTTTCCGGGGTGAAAACCATCGAATCCAAAGCCGATGACGGGGATGCGCGGGTGATCGTCTATTCCGAATCCAAACGGAATCTCAAGTCCCTGCTGGAGGAGGTGAAAACCCGGGTGGATCGCATCAACAGCTTTCCCCCTGAGGTCGAGCCACCATCGGTATCCATCCCGGACAGCAGCCAGTGGTTCGATGTGATAAAAATCGCCATCCAGGGGGATATGGACGAGGCGGACCTCCTCCATGCTGCCCGGACGGTGAAAGACGATCTCATCGCGATGAACGGCATATCCCAGGCCTCCGTGCTCGGTGCCTCGCCCCTGGAAATTTCCATCGAAGCGGATCCGACCCTCCTGCGTGCCTACGATCTCACCTTCGCAGACCTTGGCGATGCCATCCGGAAATCCTCCATCGACCTCCCCGCAGGCCGCATCCAGACGGACGAGGGCCGCCTCACCATACGCTCGAAAGGCCAGGCATACACGCGGGCGGATTTCGAAAAAATCGTTATCAGCAACAGCAAGGGCTCCGAGGTGAGGCTCTCCACCGTTGCGACAATTTCCGACGGCTCCGAGGAGGGTAAAAAGATCATGCGCTTCAACGGCGAGCCGTGCCTGCTGGTGGAAGTGCTCCGTCTCGGAAACGAGAACGCCTTGGACATCGCCGCGAACGTGAAGGCGTACGTCGCCACTTCCAAGCAGCGTTTCCCTGAAGGGATTTCCCTTTCCGTCTGGGACGATTCCTCCGAGGAACTGGAAGGCAGACTCGGCACCCTTCTCACATCCATGCTCCAGGGCGGCATTCTCGTGCTCGTGGTGCTGGGGCTTTTCCTCCGGCCTATGCTCGCGTTCTGGGTCACGCTCGGCATCCCCGTCGCCTTCGCGGGTGGCTTCATCATCATGCCTTACTTCGATCTCACGGCGAACGTGATGTCCATTTTCGGCTTCATCATCGTCATCGGACTGGTCGTGGACGATGCCATCGTCACGGCGGAAAATGTTTATACCAAACTCAAGGAAGGCATGGATCCGCTGGACGCCGCCACCGAGGGCACGCTTGAGGTTGCCACGCCGGTCACCTTCGGGGTCATCACCACCATCGTCGCCTTCGTGCCGCTGATGTTTTTCGAGGGCTTCTACGGGGCTTTCACCAAACAGATCCCGCCCATCGTCGCCGCCGTTCTCGTCTTCTCGCTGATCGAGTCCAAGTTCGCCCTGCCGTGCCACCTCAAGCACGTGAAAGTCCACCGCAAGAAGCTGAACTTCGCCGAGCGTTTCCAGAAACGGATCGCGGACAGCCTGGAGACGTTTGTCGGGAAAGTTTACGAGCCGGCTCTCCGTCTTGCCGCCGGCCACCGTTATATCACGCTCGCGCTCTTTCTCGCCACCGGCATGGCCTCCGTCGGCTATTTCTCCTCCGGGAAAATGGGCTTTGTGAACATGCCGTCCATCGATAGGAACCGCATCGTCGCCATGGTCCGCATGCCCAGCGATACCAAGGTGGATGCGACGGAAATCCGCACCAGACAAGTGGCTGCCGCTCTCGCCCAGGTGAAAAAGGAATTCACCGATCCCGCCACCGGCGAGTCCCTCATTACGGATACGCTCACCTCTTCCGGCGGCTGGTTCGGGCGCGACGGCGTCGATCCGCGCACCGGTTTCGTAGTCATCGGCGTGACGGATCCGGGGAAACGCTCCGAGCCAGGACCCAAGAATTCCGAGATTGCCGCCCGCTGGACGGAGCTCATAGGGGAGATGCCCGACGTACAGGATTTCTGGATTTCCGGCGACCGTGGTGGCGGCATGGGTGGCGACAACGACCTGGAATCCCTCTCCATCGAAATCCGCGGCCGCGATACCGACGACAAGGACGATGTGGTCCGCGAAATCGAGGACATGCTGGAATCCTACGATGGGATCGAGAGCGCGTGGAGCAGCTCCGCCGGGACCAGCGATGAACTGCTCATCACCATACGCCCCGAGGGGGAGGCTCTCGGCCTTACCCAGCAATCGCTTTCCCGCCAGGTGCGCGGCGCGTTTTTCGGAGAGCAGGCGCAGCGCGTGCAGCGGGAGCGGGACGACATCCGCGTGATGGTTCGCCTGCCTCTTGCCCAGCGGGAATCGCTCGCCACCCTGGACAGTCTCCGAATCCGCACCCCTTCCGGCGGGCAGGCTCCTTTCCCCACCGTTGCCACTGCCACTTATGTGAAAGCCCGCTCGAAAATTGAGCGCGTGGATGGCTCCCAGGTTACCGAAATCTCCGCAAAACCCGTTGATGAATCCATCGATGTCGTAGCCATTTCCAAAAACCTCGCCGGTGAACTCGACCGCATACTTAACAACCACCGCGATCTCTCCTGGCGCTACACCGGTTACGTAGCCGATCACGAGGATACGAAAAAACGCTCCATATACGGCGGGCTGGCGTTGTTTTTCGCCCTCTACGCCTTGCTCGCCATCCCGTTCCGCTCGCTTTACCAGCCGTTGTTCGTAATGCTCGCCGTTCCATTCGGTGCCATTGGCGCGCTCTTCGGCCACATCATCATGGACATCACCCCGTCCTATCTGTCCATCTTCGGCATCCTCGCCCTCGCCGGAGTGGTGGTGAACGATTCCCTGGTGATGGTGGATTTCATCAACCAGAAAACCCGCGCCGGAGAAGATCTTTTCGAATCCGTCATCCAATCCGGCACCCGCCGTTTCCGCCCTATCTTCCTCACCTCCGCCACCACCTTCGCCGGGCTGATGCCATTGCTCTTTGATCGCTCCCTCCAGGCGCAGTTCCTCATCCCCATGGCAGTCTCCCTCGCCTTCGGCATCCTCTTCGCTACCACCATCACCCTTTTCCTCATCCCATGCGCCTATCTCGCCGCCGAGGAAATCCGCAATCTCCTCGGAAAAGCATGGATTTGGTGGAGGTATCCGAACGGGAAACCGAAGGAAGATGAGGGAGCGCTGGCTTCAGCCGGCGAGTGAGAAAAATTTATAGCCGTGTTCTCCATTGGATACCTTCACGAGCCGCGTGCAATACCGCGACCACCAGGACGCACCGCTGAACCTCATCCACCTCGTAGATCACCCGATATGGAAAACGTTCCGGATATCGCCAGCGGACACCCGTTGTTGGATCACGCCCAGACCCGATCAAAGGGTTTTTCGTGAGCTGTTTCCAGAGGGCGATAACTTCATCAGTGAATTCGCCGCCCAAGCCGGGTTCCCTGGCTTCATACCACCCTGCCGCCTCCGCGATATCATCCCTCACCTCGGGACGAAATTCCACGTTCCAACTCATCAGTCTGAATCGCTGAGAATTTCGGAAATCATTTTATCCAACGGAACCGCCGTGGAAGGATCATGCCGATGTCTCTCCAGCCGATCCGAAACCAGTTTCCCATCGGCTTCGGAAAGTCCTGTTTCGTCCAGCTCCACGGCGCGACGCACAAGCAACTGACGCTCGGTCAACGACAAGGCCGGCAATTCCTCAAGGACTTCTGCAAAGCTCATGGTTGTATCGTAAGTGAAAACGGCTCAAGATCCATCGCAAAAACCATAAACGATCCAATGTCCGGTAAAATCCAACCCCTCCGCTTTCCCCATCCCGGCGAAATCCTCCGCATCGAATTTCTCAAACCGATGGGCATCACCCAATACAAGCTGGGGATGGATCTGAAAATTCCCCATAGCCGGGTGACCGTCATCGTCAAAGGCCGCCGATCGGTCACCCCTGATACCGCTCTACGTCTAAGCCGGTATTTCGGAACAAGCGCGGAATTCTGGATCGGACTCCAGCAGGAATATGATCTGCGAAAAGCCCGTGCCGAGTCTGGCAGGAAGATCGAGTCCCAGGTATGGCCTCTCGCCACCTACGAACGATAAAAACCGTATCCGGTTCATTGTCTTTTCAAAATGACCATCCGATTTCATGGGTTGTAGCGAAGCGTGAAAGTTTGTAGTGATTGCCACATGCTATCCTACGAAGACGCGTTTGAAATGGTCGGAGAAATCAAGCGGAGCGCCGAAACGGATCTCCGGGGCGATTTGCTTCGCAGCGCGATTCGTTATGCCACGGTGCGGGCTGAGTTCTCATTAATGGATACGGATGAGAGGAGGGAGGCGGATGTGGGCCGGACACGGCTTCACAATGCCTTTATTGCCAACTGCGATATTCTTGCACGGGCGATGAACAAGGCGGAGGAAGTTTGTGGCTGGCGGGAGCGTCTTGGAACGGATAGAAAACACATAGGCGATTTTGCCTGTTGGATGGTCTTAATTTTTGGTCTGGGTAATCGGTGAACTTGGGAGCAGGCGGGTCTCGCGCCTTGAGTCCAAGGCTGCGTCTCCGCGGCCTGTGGAAAAATCTTTCCTACAGCGGGTGAGACACCCGCTTGGCCTCAATGCGCGAGACGTACCTGCTCCCTACCGATGAAAGCCTTTGCTTGGGAGATCCGATTGCCTGGGGAGCCTTGTAGGACTGTGTATCTTAAATCCCGGAGTTTTTGGCGATACCATTCCTGACCCGAATGGCACTGTTTTAAGCCAATGATCGGGGGTGAACTCGTGCCATAAAACCGCTACGTAAAAGAAGAGGAAGGAACCACGAATCCTACGAATGAAGAGAATATGAACCACCGAATACACGGAAATTGAACGAGCAACGTCTTGATTCGTTAGATTCGTCGGATTTGACGGAGGGATTTAATTTCACAGTCCGTCCATGTCCGCTTCGCTCCCATTGTGGTTCCTAGTTCTTGTGGAATGGCAGCAATTGCCGACGCGGTGCTTAGAACAGTGCCATTCATCCCTGACCCTTCGTCCGGAAGGCTGTGTCACAACGTGTTACGTCTTGGAATAAATCGATATCGTCGGGGCAGAGGATGAGGTGGTGGTAGTGGCGAGAAGCTAATGATGTGAGTTCTGGATCGGCGCGACCGAACATTTCTTTTGGATCGAATTGCCTGGCTAGCGCCCCTTGATTTCGATCTCCACGGATTTGCTCATGGGTGTGCCGGAGCCTTCCGCCTGGGCGGTGGCGGGGACGAGGATGTTGGCTTCGGGAAAATAGGCGGCGGCGCAACCGCGCGGCATTTCGTAGGGGATGGCGGTGAAGTTTTCTGCAGTCCTAGTTTCGCCATTCCAATAGCTGGTGATATCGACTTTTCCGCCGGGGCGGATGCCGCGCTCGGCGAGGTCTTCGGGGTTCGCCATCAGGATGCGCCTCCCGTTGGCAATTCCCCGGTAGCGGTCGTTGTTTCCGTAGATGGTGGTGTTGAACTGGTCGTGGCTGCGGAGGGTCTGCAGGATGAGGCGGCCTTTGGCTGGCTCGAAAACATCAATGTCTCCGGTTCCGAACACAGCGCGTGACTCGGGAGTATCCCAGATGCGTTCCTTCGCGGCGTTCGGTAGGTAGAAACCGCCGGGCTCGGCTGCGCGGGCGGAGTAATCATCGAAGCCGGGGACGATCTTTTCGATGCGGAACCGGATGGCTCCGTAGTTTTCTGAAAATTTCTTCCAAGGGACGGGATGGTCTTTTCCGAGAACGGCTTCCGCGAGTCCTGCGATGATCTCCACCTCGCTTTTCAAATCCTCCGAAGCAGGCTTCAACACCCCGCAGGAGCTTTGCACGATGCCCATGGAGTTCTCGCACGTGACGAAGCGGTCGTCCCCGTCCTTTTCGCTACGGCCAAGGCAGGGCAGAATGAGGGCTGTCTTTCCGGTTACAAGGTGGGAGCGGTTCAGCTTGGTGGAAACGTGGCAGGTGAGCTCGCATTTCTGCAACGCCTCAGCGGTGTAGGCGGTGTCCGGGCTGGCTTGGAGAAAGTTTCCACCGAGGGCGAAGAAAACCTTGGCCCGGCCTTCGTGCATCGCGTGGATGCTGGCGACCGTATCGAAGCCTTCCTCGCGTGGGGAAGCGATACCGAACTCCGTATCGAGCGCGGCCAGAAAACCCTCCGGCATCTTTTCCCAGATCCCCATCGTCCTGTCGCCTTGCACGTTGCTGTGGCCGCGGACCGGGCAGAGTCCCGCACCCGGTCTGCCGATGGCACCGAGGAGAAGGTGGACGTTGGCGACTTCACGTATCGTTGCGACCGAGTTCCGGTGCTGGGTCAGGCCCATCGCCCAACAGGTGATCACCTTCCGCTCGCCTCGCAGCAAGTCTTCCGCGAGGGAACGGATTTCCATTTCCTCCACACCGCTCATCCGCGTGATATTCCGCCACGTTGTTTCGGAAACTGAATTACGGTATTCCCCGTAGTTCGCGGTATGCCGCGCGATAAAATCCATGTCCTCCACGCCCGCTTCGATCAACGTTTTCGCGATCCCCCGGAAGAGTGCGAGGTCGCCGTTTACCCTCACGCGGATGAAGGTGGAGGCCAGGGGCGTGGTGATCCCGAGCATTCCTGAAATTTTCTGGGGATGTGCGAACCCGACCAGCCCCGCTTCTTTGAGAGGGTTGATGGAAACGATTTTGGTTCCGCCTTTCACCGCCTCCTCAAGAGTCGTGAGCATGCGCGGATGGTTCGTCCCCGGATTCTGGCCAACGCAGAGGATGGTATCCGCCTCAAGGAAATCATCCATCGTGACCGTTCCTTTTCCGACGCCGATGGATCGGTTCAGGGCGAGGCCGCTGGACTCGTGACACATGTTCGAGCAGTCCGGGAGATTGTTGGTGCCGAAGCTACGGGCGAAAAGCTGGTAGATGAAAGCCGCTTCGTTGCTCGCGCGACCCGAGGTGTAGAAGATGGCCCCGTCAGGGGAGGGGAGGGCGTTGAGTGTTTTCGCGAGGAGCTGGAAAGCTTCCTCCCAGGAAATCGGTTCGTAGTGATCCGCTCCCTCGCGCAGCACCATCGGCTCCGTGATGCGACCCTGCCTGTCGTGCCAGAGATCTTCCTGCGCGATCATCTCCGCGACGGAATGTTTTGCGAAGAAATCCGGATCAGCGCGTTTTCTGGTGGCTTCGGAGGCCAGCGCCTTCGCCCCATTTTCACAAAATTCCGCGAACGAACGGTCGTCATCCGGATCCGGCCACGCGCAGCTCGGACAATCGAAACCGCCGTGCTGGTTCATTTCCATCAGGCCGTGGGTGCCGCGCAGCGGCCCGGCCTCACGGAGGATGTGATTGATCGAAGAAGCCACCGCCGGAAAGCCCGCCGCCCAGTCCTTGGGCTTTCCGATATCAGGGGTTTCGTCTTCCGGGCTTTCGGGCATTTCGGACTTTAGCAAGCAAATCGGCGGTTGTCACATCATTGAATGTTCTCACTACACCATCCGCTTCGTCTTGGATTCTAAGACGGAACTCTGGTTTCAGATACGCGGGGAACCCATCTTCGAGAAGAACACACCGTTTGATGAGGCCTATGGCTCCCTTTGCCTTCTGATATAGTCTCGCGGGCTGTATCCCGCGTGTGACTTAAACCAACGTGAAAATTGAGATAAATGCAGAAACCCAAGATCCACCGCAACCTCTTTGGAACGAACGTCGGAAGTTTTCAGCATCCTCCTGGCGTAATCTAGTTTGATGTCGTTACGAAAAGTCGCCGGTGTTTTCCCCAGGTGCTGTTTGAAGAGGCTACCCAGATTGTTTGCGCTCATTCCCACACGTTGCGCCAGTTCCTCGAGTCTGATAGATGAATTGAGGGGGTGGGCCTCCAGAATTCTGACCGCACGCAGCACCCGTTCATCCTGATTGTGCAGCAGTTCAGGCATGATCCCTATTTCGCTGAGAGTAAATAGCAGCGTCCCTATCCAGGCTGCCAGAGATGCCTGAACCTGAAGGTAGTTTTTGTAGGAGGTCATCTCATCTTTGGCATTCCAAGTGTCAGGTGCGATCCGATCCATCAAACGGGCTATTCTAAGCGCCTGTTTTTCAAGGCGTGGGCAACTCTCGGCCGAAATGACACAACTCAACCCATCGCCGATCAGGGGACGACCGTCAGGCCAGATTGCCTCAAAAGCCACCGACAGCAAATGGACGTCATCACTAAGCCGTTGTTTGCGCTGAGTTGGTTTTACAATGAGCCACTCGCCGGGTTCCGCACGGAAAAGCCGCCCATCGTGTTCCACCTCAATCCAACCTTTCCTGACCAGTAACGCGGAACTGTGACTGTAATCCCGGGAGGTTTTTCTCCGCCGGACTCCCTTCCTGGCGTCATTGGCGGAAAGCACTTTCAACTCCGCGTCATAACTCCACAGCAAGTGTAGTGACAGGTGCAACCAATCACGGTAATGAAGCTGCGAAATTTTCACCGGGCTACTTGATCTGATTACTTTTTAAAGAAAGTGGCTTCTCTCAAATTTGAGAATATTGCAGAGGGTTCAATCCAAACGCGAAGTCTGCGCCGAAAGTGAAGCTGTCTCAGCAAGCCTGCGGGCAGTTTGCTGCATTTTTGTTAAGTTTTTTGTTCAATTTGTCAACTCTATTGCCTTGTTCCTGGTGTCTCGAATGGACATTTTGTTTTTCACATGAGTTCCAGGTAGCATTGCTCTCAACTGGATCAAACCGATCTGGCAGAGCAAGAGCCACGCGGATAGCGCGCAAGGATCCTCTCAAAAAAACAAGCGAAACCGATGAAAAACACAATCCTCAAAACCCTCCGCCTACCAACTGCCATTGTTCTCATAGCTTTGGCGGTCAGCACTTCCTCCAATGCAGCAATGTTGGCAGTCAGCCCTACCGTCGACACACTTCTCCGTAGTGGGACAACAGGCGCAGACAACGGAGCCTCAGCAGCTATTCTAGTGGGTGAAGTTTCCACTTCCGATGAGATGAGAGGAATTTTCAGTTTCGACCTTAGCAGCCCGCTACTGGTAGGCGCCACGATCAACAGTATTTCCCTCAGACTCGTTGGCGAGCGGCTTGACGGAGGTTCTTCGGGTTCCATGGGTAACATGACAGTGGGACTCCATGAGGTTAGTTCCACGTTTACCAGTTCCGCGAATTGGAACTTCCGCATACCTCCTACTTCACCGTGGGTGACAGCAGGTGGTGATTTCGGATCAGTGCTCGCCACAGTAACAGACAACTCCGCTACGTTTACAGCTGGCACCGTGCATACTTACAGCTCGGCGGCATTGACGACTGCCGGTGCTGCCAATGTAGGTGGGACTTTCAGCCTGCTTGCCAGGAATCAAGCGGTTGATAACACCCGGAGTATTTTCTTCTATACTTCAAACGAAGATGGAACGGAGGCCGATCGACCGAGCCTTGTCATCGACTTCACTCCGGTGCCAGAGCCTTCTTCAGCATTTTTGCTAGGGCTTGGCTGTCTCGCTCTGATCTTGCGTCGCCGCAAGTAAACATCCGCTCCTAGCAATCCTGAAAAATCGAGAGTCCACCGGCGTTTCCTCTTGTTCACCCTGTTTCGGCTGGGTGGGCTTTTTTTTTAGTCCTTTGGAAATCCGGCGGAATCTGAATCCATCTCAATCTGATTCTCCATGAAAACCCTATTGTTTTTAATTTCATTTACGCTTTCTGCGGTTGCCGGAACCGTTTTTCCCATCCCGGCGACCCCTGGAGTGGCCAAGGACACCCGCTTCACCCTGAAAGTAAACGGCAAGGATGTTTTCGTTGGCAAAGAGGTTTCGTTCGGAAAGCAGTATTCGGTGGCCTGCTTTGACATGGAAGGTGAAGTGACTGTTGAAGCCACAGCATCAAGCTGCTTTTCGGGCTTCGAAGTAATGCCAGATCGTCTTGGTATGACCGCGGAGAAAACCGGAGAAACTCTCACCTTTTCCCTCTCAAAACCGGGAAACGTTATCGTAAAGGTTCAGGGCATCGGCTACCTGCTCATTCTCGCCACTCCGCCGGAAAAAAACGTGCCGCTGGCCGATGATCCGAACGTGCACTACTACGGCCCCGGGACACACGACGTGGGGCGACTCAAGGTGAACAGCAACGAGACTGTCTACATCGCCGGCGGCGCCCGGTTCATCGGCACCATCGAAGGGGAGGAAGTGGAGAACGTGCAGGTTCGTGGACGTGGCGTGCTTGATAGCTCGGTGCACACTACCTGGGAGGATCGTATCTTCGCGCTGGTTTTCGAGCGCTCGCGGAATATCAGGATCGAGGGAATACGTATCCGCGAGGCCTTTTGGTGGGTGACGGAGTTCCTGCTGTGCGAAGATGTCGAAATCGATCATCTGTTCATCCTCAGCAATCACAGGAACAACGGCGGCATCATGGCGGACGGGTGCAACCGGCTAACCGTCAGGAACAGCTTTTTTATCACTGACGACGACTGCATCTGCCCGCACGGCCTTAATGCCGCTGGCAACGGCGAGCCTGTAGGCAACAACTTCCTTTTTGAAGATTGTGTGCTTTGGCAGAATGGAAACGGGAACTGTGTTCGAATCGGCGCCTCGTTCGAAACTTCCGAAGTGATCAACTGGACTTTCCGCAGGATCGACTGCATCGGGCATACCGGAGCCGCTATATTTGCCGATCATTCGGACTGGGCGACCGTGCGCAACTTGCGTTTCATCGATTTCCATGATGAGCAGTCGGAGGGCTACACGATCGACATGTTCATCAAAAAGACGGGATACTCGTGCAATACGGGTTACCGCGACGAGCGTGGAAACTTCAACGGTCTGTATTTTGTAAACGTCACCTCCCCTGGCGGCGGCATCCGTCTGGCCGGTCACGATGCCGACCACAAGTTCAACGACGTGAAGTTCTACAACTGCCGCATCGGGGAGAATGTGATCGATTCACTCGATGATATCACCATTAATAAATATGTCACGAATGTAAGATTTGTAACGGACGGCTCGGTTCCCGAACCCAATCTGCTCGAACCCAAACCGCTCCCCGCCACCACAAGCCCGGAGAGCCTCATCATTGACAACACCTCTCCAAAATTCATGGGTGTGGGCTTTGATGGGAATTCAACAAGCCCGACTGCGTACGGAGGGGACTTCCAGGTGTCGCAGGTCCCCCAGGGGTTCAGTAATTTCAAGGCCGCCATTTATCAGCCCCTAATTACGGGGGACTATGATGTTTACCTACACTGGGGCGATCATACTGGCAAGGCGACCAACGCACGTTGGATTGTGCAACATTCGGAAGGCTCCTGCACCCGCTACCTGAACCAAAACTCCTCGCCAGGGTGGCAGCTTCACGGACGCTACAAAATGGATGCGACCTCATATGTTCGGCTCGCGCTTCCAGGATATTTCAGCATCGCTGACAACCCGGTTGTAGCTGATGCCGTAAAGTTTGTTGCGGCTTCGGAAAACGAGGAAGCGACACGTCCCGGTGCCGGACAATGAACTTTGGGGATTGGTGCGATCACAGCAGTGAATTGGCCAATGTTTCGGAAACTGGTGAACGCTAGATTATGCACACGGCGGATTGGACAGTTCTCATAGCCTACCTGGTCGGCACGGTTCTCATGGGGGTGCTGTTGGGCAAACTTGTGAAAAACTCGTCGGATCTGTTCAGTGCCGGCGGCGAGTCCCCCTGGTGGGCGAGCGGTCTGAGCGCATTTATGACGATGTTTTCCGCAAATACCTTCGTCGTGTGGGGCAGCATCGCCTTCGGCCTGGGGCTTGTGGCAGTGACGATCAACCTGATGTATGGTGTTGCGGCGCTCCTCGCGGGATACTTCGTGGCAAGCAAATGGAAGGGAATGGGGATAGAGACTCCGGCGGAATATGTCTCGATCCGCTTCGGTAGGGGCGCCCTGCACTTCTATACCTGGTCGATGATGGTTTTGCGGGTGATCGGCACCGCGGCCGCACTCTACGCGCTGGGTAAAATCCTTGTCGCCCTGATGCCTCTGGCTGAAGGGAATCCCCTTCGTGATGCGGAAACGGGAAATCTCTCGCTGAGGTATGCGATTCTTATTTTCGGTAGCATCGTGGTTCTCTACACCATGATCGGAGGACTATGGGCGGTATTGATGACCGATGTGCTCCAGTTTGTCATCCTGAATCTCGCCGTTCTTTTTGTGATTCCCCTGGCACTGGGACGGGTGGGCGGAATCAATGGATTTCTCGCGGATGCTCCGCAGGGCTTCTTCGATCTGGTGAACGAGGCCGAAGGATACACCGTGTTTTTCCTGGTGGGATGGGCTGCGATCCACTTTTTCATGATAGGCGCGGAGTGGGCATTCGTGCAGAGATACCTCTGTGTCCCTACCAAGAGAGATGCCCGGAAAAGCACTTACCTCTTCGGTGTTCTCTATCTGGTCAGTCCCGTTCTCTGGTTGTTGCCACCGATGATCTACAAGGTTATCGATCCCACTGCCGATCCTGAGCAGGCCTACATCCTATCCTGCAAAGCTGTGCTCCCCATCGGTATGGTCGGACTGATGCTTGCCGCCATGTTTTCCGCCACCGCCAGTATGGTGAGTTCCCAGCTCAACGTTTTCTCCGGAGTCCTCACCAATGATATTTACAAGCCGTTGGCGAAAAAAACCGATAGTCGCACAATGATGATAGTGGGAAGGATCTTCACGATTCTGCTCGGGTTTCTACTCATTGCCATTGCCTTGGAAATCGAGAAATTCGGGCAGATCAAGGATCTGATCATCAGTATCACATCGTTGATGGTGGTGCCCCTTCTCGCACCATCCCTATGGGGCTTGTTCAGCCGCCGTATCAACGGGAGCGCCGTTTGGATTACGGGCTTGAGCGGTTTCTTCCTCGGCGCGCTTATCCGTTTTGGCTTTGGTGAGAACGGATGGTTCGAGGGTATGACACCGATCAATGATTGGATCGTCGCCAATTCAAACTTCCTCAAGACTTTCGTAGGCGTCATTTTCCCCGTCGCCGTTCTCAGTGCGATCGAACTGACGTCCCGGGGCGAATCCCGGGGATGGAAAAGTATCGCCGCGCTTTCCAGGCGGCAGGATGAGGCGGAGCATCAGAGTCCATCGGAATCCAATCCGATCGCGGCCAAAGTGGTCGCCTGGTGCCTTATGGTCTGCGCACTGATGATGTTCTCGTTGATTGCGGTCAATGACTCCGAGTCCACCAAAGTTCTCTCGGTGTTCGGTGCCAGCCTTGGCCTGATTTCAGTAACCATTCTGTTCCATTGCCGCAAGCCGGGGTCATCCAAACTTTCAAGTTAATTCATTATACCTATGATAGAAGAAAAGGCATGTGACTCGCGAAGTCTTCGCGAGCTGGAAATGGAATCCGACCTCGTCATCGTCGGTGGCGGCCTGGCTGGCACGTGCGGCGCCGTCACCGCTGCACGGCAAGGCCTGAAGGTCGTTCTGGTTCAGGATCGCCCCGTGCTCGGGGGGAACTCTTCCAGTGAAGTCCGTCTTTGGATCCTTGGCGCAACCTCCCACATGGGAAACAACAACCGCTGGGCGCGTGAGGGCGGCGTTGTGAATGAAGTCATGGAGGAAAACCTTTACCGAAACAGGGAAGGAAACGCATTGATTTTCGATACCATTCTTCTGGAGAAGGTTGTCGAGGAAGAGAACATCACTTTGCTTTTAAATACGGCCGCCTATAACGTTGAGAAAGCCGACGCGGACACCATTTCAGCCGTGTGGGCTTTCTGTTCACAAAATTCGACACGATACCTTCTTGCCGCGCCACTGTTCTGCGATGCTTCCGGGGATGGCATTCTGGGATTTCTCTCCGGTGCGGCTTTCCGGATGGGAGCCGAGGGCAAAGAGGAATTTGACGAGGGTTTCGCTCCGGATCAGTCCTACGGCGAGCTGCTAGGCCATTCGATCTATTTCTATACCAAGGACACCGGCTCCCCGGTCAAATACACCGCACCGAGCTGGGCGCTTAAAGACATTACCAAGATCCCACGCTACCGTCAGTTCAATGCGAACCTGCAGGGATGCTATCTCTGGTGGATCGAATACGGTGGGCGGCTGGATACGGTTCACGCTACCGAACAAATCAAATGGGAGCTCTGGAAGGTGGTTTACGGGGTCTGGGATTATATCAAAAACTCCGGCAAATTCCCTGAGGCCGAGACCATGACATTGGAGTGGGTAGGGCACATCCCGGGGAAAAGGGAGAGCCGCCGATTCGAGGGTGATTACATGATTCACCAGCGGGATGTGATCGGCCAGACGGATTTTGACGATGTTGTGGCACACGGTGGCTGGTCGGTTGATCTCCATCCTTCGGATGGAGTTTACGCGGAAGGTTCTCCGTGCAACCAGTGGCACTCGAAAGGAGTTTTCGGGATCCCATACCGTTGTTACTATAGCAAAAATATTGGAAACCTCTTCCTGGCAGGTCGTATTATCAGCGCTTCCCACGTCGCGTTCGGCACCACCCGCGTAATGGCGACCTGTGCCGCGGGTGCGCAGGCAGTGGCGGTTGCTGCGGCACTTTGCAAAGAGCGCGCGCTCCTCCCGCGAGATGTTCTGCATGCCGATCATCTCGGCGAACTCCAGTTAAGGTTGGATCGAATCGGGCAGTTTCTTCCCGGAAAAAACATTATCGATCCTAGTGACAAAACGCCTGACGCCTCGATCACCGCAAGCTCCTGTCTCAGGCTTTCCGAACTGAAACCCAGCGGGGCATGGATCGCGCTTGACCATGGCTGGGCGATGATACTCCCACTCAGCGCGGGGGCGTGTCCAAGGTTCACCTTCGAGCTGGAAACAAGCGCCCCTGGCACTCTGCGCATGGAACTCATACGCTCTGTGAAAAAAGGCAACTTTACACCGGACGAACTTGTGGAGGCAACCGAGATTGCCTTCACCCAAGGAGGCTCGGCAATTTGTGCCGAGTTTGAAGCGACTATCGAAGCTGCGGGCTACTATTTCATTAAACTATGCGAAAATCCTCTGGTACGCGTGCGCCTGAGTGACGATAGGCTGACGGGAATCATAGCGGTGACCAATGCGTATAACAAAGCCGTGGCAACCTCCAGTCTCCAAAGTCCGCCCGAGGATATCGGGGTCGATACATTTGAGTTCTGGCTGCCAAAACGCAGACCTGAAGGATGCAATCTGGCGATGAAAATCGATCCTCCCATCGAGCTTTTCAATGCGACGAATCTAGCCACAGCACCTTCTCGCCCGACGAACCTGCCCAACGCATGGATTGCCGCCACTAATGACGGGAAGCCTGAATTGCAGCTTAAATGGGACGACCTTATCGAAATCAAACACGTAATCATCGAGTTTGACCCCGATTGGGATCACCCGATGGAGACTGTCCTTTTGACACATCCTGAGGAAGTCGTTCCGTTCATGGTGAAGGATTTCGACCTGGTGACGGATGATGGACAGATCCTTGCCGAAGTCAGAGATCACCATAATGCCCGGTATGAGCTGAAGCTTAACGAGTCCCTGAAAGTGAAATCTCTTACGGTAAAAGTTCATGCCACCCACGGCACTCCGGCTGCGATCTTCCGTGTAAGGGTTATGTGAAAACAGTTTGTGCCGAAGGCGGTGCTCGCCCTCGTTTTCACTCCCGGAACTCCGGAGACCTACGAGAACGCGCCCATCAGCGCGGCGATCTCGTCTTCCACCGATTCGGAGTCTGAGATTGTTCTGCCAACCTCGGCTTTGAGAAGGGATCGGTAGCGTTTTCTCAAACGATGCACCGCGACCCGCAAGGCGGTGGCTTTCATCCCGAGTTCCACGGCTGCCGATTCATACGGGATCTCACCCCGACCCGTGGTCAGGAATTTCTTGAGTCCCTGAAACTCATCTGATTTCCCGTTCGATGAAAATTCCTCTTCAAGCTGATACAATACCCGTTCAAGCAACACCTTCGCCCACTCCCGATCGAAGGTAGCTTCGGGGGATGAAACGGAATCGTCACCAAGGAAGAATTTCGCGTCCGCAGTCTCCCATTCGAGCGGAAGATGGGTGACCCGGCCGCCACGCTTGATGGTGCGTCTCCTATCGCGATCGTTCGAGAGGTAGTGCTTCAGCGAGGCGAGGAGAAAGGACCGGAACTTCCCTTTTTTCCGATCAAGACCCGCGAGATCCGAGCGTTCCAACAGATGAAGGAAGAATCCCTGGGTAATGTCCTCCGCGTCTTGTTTCGACTCACCGGCACGCCGGATATATGCATAGAGAGGGAACCAGTAGGCCCGGCAGAGTTCTTCCAGTGCCAGGGATGAATCCGGTGAATCCGCCGCGCCCGCCTCGCAGACCATTGTCCAGCGGGTTGTTAGAAAAAGAGCGTTTCCTGTTTGGGGCATGGGAGGGGGTTATCTTATGAAATAGCCCGACGTGCGCCAGATGCCGTCGCTCTCTTTCGTCAGAGTGACCGTTTCGATTGCGTTCCGTTTCCTGGGGAGATCCGAATTGAACTGGAACACGCGGTATTCCCCATCCGGTGCACCGGGCATTGTCTCCGCTTCCTCAAGTTCCAGCAGCTTTCTCCGCGTGACACCGGCTCCGAGCGGAGCCCTGAATTTTTCGAGAGCACGTATCCATTCCTCCCGTGTTACGGCATTCCGGAAAAATTCGGCGGCCATGTCGTAACTTTTTCCATAGTTGCCCGCATCCGTTTCGGACAACCATTCGAGACCTTCCAGAGCCTTGAGTTGGGTTTCCGAGCCGGGAAACGATTTCAGCAGGTCGATGGCTTTCCCTTTTTCCAAACCGGAGATTACCAGGTTTTTGCCCAACGGGCCGCTCTGGACGATAGGCGCGGAGAAGAGTTCTCCGTCCAAAATGATCGCGAGGCGCGTTTGTTTTTCACCGGGCATGGTGGCTTTGCGGAGGCGTTCCGCCCCTGTTTCATCGAGAGTGATCCCCAATTCGAAAGAGCCGTCTGCCTGTGTGATGGCGGCTTCCGCCAGGTGCTTGTCCCAGATGATCACGTCGGGGCTGATTTTCAGATTCTGGATATGCACTTCGTTCTTATCGTCCATCCGCCTCAATTCCATATCCTCCGCATTTGGATCGTCGGTTGAAACAAGACGGACTTGCAGGCGGTTCTCGTCGGGTATCTCCTTTGCGGCCACGGATTTTATCTCGCGCTGCTTTAGATCCACTTTTTCATCTGGTAAAGTTTTCGCGAGGATACGTTGCTTGAGTTCAGATTGCTTGTGGATCTCAAGTAGCTCCTGCAGAGCCTGAAAACTGTTTTTTAGTTTTGCATACTCCGGGGTTTCTATTTTTCCATTTTCATAAGTCAGATTCTTTTTGGTGAATGCAGTAATCTCGCTGCGCTTTTTGGTGATTTGTTCCTCAATTTGCCCTGTTGATAGTGCGTTTGGAAACTCTGGATGTTTTACCAAAAAATGTTCAAGGGCATCGTCTGGTCCAGTCTCAACCGGGCTTCCTTGCGGGGCTGTTCCGCGGGCGATAAG
This sequence comes from uncultured Verrucomicrobiae bacterium, assembly GCA_963793435.1. Lineage (GTDB taxonomy): Bacteria > Verrucomicrobiota > Verrucomicrobiia > Verrucomicrobiales > Akkermansiaceae > Luteolibacter. The sequence continues at coordinate 1,312,905 of CAWCAA010000002.1, forward strand.
CTCCTGGAGGGCAAGGTCGATGTATTGCTCTGCGAGAGACTTTTCAGGATGATTGATAAGTTTCGCACGGTATGTTGCCACGCGAATCGGGCGACGCCGGACTTTGAATTTTTCGACTTCGTTCAGTGAAATCCCGAATTGAAACCTTCGGGTATAGCCATCGTCACCACCATACGTGCCAACTCCGTCACGTTCAATCCGGTTGCCGGATTTATCGATTGCGACGAGATCAATCTGTTCATCGATAAAATCAGGGTGCTTCGCAAACGTCACGAGTATGATTGAATTTCCTTCGATGTCCTGCCCGGGACTAGTGGTGGACGCAAGGTTCCCAAGCGCCATGGAACCATTGAAATCCGGAGCGATCTCACCGCGATATTTCCATGGTCCGATGCTGTAACGGAGATTTACGGTAATTTCCCGAGGAACGCTGGCTACCGTACCCACACATCGGGAAGCGGTGATCCACCCTGTGTCTCCATACTCCGGGCGGGCGGGCACGGTGTCGCCGGCACGGTGCCCGGTAGGCGTTTCGAGTGGTGTCTTACCGTCTTTCTCGAAGAGTGCGATCTCCATGGTGCTGAAGTCGTCGATAAGTGGGTGGGAAAACCAGAGTTGCAGAAAACGGGGTGTATCGGACAGCGGGTAGGTTTTGGTCACCCCCATTCCCACAGCGGGCGGAAGTCTCGCTCCGGAGGTGTCGATTCTCCCAGATGGCGTCCAGGTGTCTCCCGCGTTTTCCTGTTCGCCGTATTGCCAGTTCAAAGCGCGGAGGATGGGTTGGGCTGCGAGCTGTTCAGCGCTTGGCAGTGCCGGTTCACCTGAGAGGGGTAAAGGGGCAGTGTTGACTGTGTCAGTAGGTCGTGACTCCTGTGGTTTGATGCTGGTATGAGGCACAGGTGCTTCCACGTGTTTGTTCCAGATTGATGGACCCTGGAGGCTCGCGGCGAGGGCGATGATTGCCAGGCCGAGGGTTGACCAAACTAGATATTTCCCTCTGGATTTTGGGGAGGTGGACTTGCGGTTGGCGATGAAGATCGGGAGGCCGAAGGCAAGGAGGAAGACCATTGCCATCGCGAGGAACATGATGCCGCCGATATTTGCCATGAGTATATGTGCCCATGGCATGAAGAACTCCACGGCTTGAGCGTCTTCGGTTGCCGGGCCGAGGGTGTGAATGCCCCGCGGCGAGGAGCCGTAACTGTAAACGCCTAGGGTGGTTCCGCCGATTGCCGCCCACCCTGCGGCGACTCCACCAAGAGCCAGGTAGAGGGCAAAAGCGATTCCGCCCAAGGATATGACTCCGATGGAGAGACCACCAAAGGCGATGATTCCTACGGCGATGCCACCGAAAGCGATGCCCCCGTAGGCGCGGCCACCGACGGCAATGACCCCGGTTGCCTTGCCGCCAACGGCGAGGATGCCTTTTGCGTGACGCTCTTTTCCGGTTTCCGGATTCGTGCCGGTGGTTACATGCAGGAGGGGTAGGCCGAAAATTTCACGAGATGATCTATAGTTCAGATTCCAGGAGGAACTGCCGACCGGGGAGGTGGAATCCATGTCTTCAATCCGGGTCTTCATTTCGGTCACATTCGAGAAACGTAAGGCCGGATCATTCTCCAGGGCGCGCAGGACAATCTCATCCAGCCGTACATCGAGGCTAATTTTCCTTGAGGGTGCCTTGAGATCCTTTTCAGGAAGCTCGCCGGTGAGCATCTGGTAAAAGACCACCCCGAGCGCGAAGATGTCCGCGCGGTGATCGACTTCCGTGGGGGAGCCGGTCTGCTCCGGAGCCATGTATTGCGGGGTTCCCATCGCCTTGCCGCCATCGGTGAGCGTTGCTTCCATGGTATGTGTCGCGGTGGCTGCCGGGTCGTCGTTTCCGATGAGTTTCGCGATCCCGAAGTCGGCGACTTTCACTCTGCCTAGCCGATCCAGGAGAAGATTCTCCGGTTTGATGTCACGGTGGACGATGCCCTGGTCGTGGGCGAACTGGAGGGCGTCGCAGATCTGTGGGACGATGGCCATGGCCTCGCGGGGGGAGATGCGACCGTTTGTGAGGAGCTGGCGGAGGTTCACTCCATCCACGTATTCCATCAGGATGTAGTAGAGGCCGCCTTCCTGTCCGGACTCATGGATGGTGACGATTCCGGGGTGGTTGAGCTTGGCGAGCGCTTTCGCTTCGCGGGTGAAACGGCTGGCAAAGGCAGGGGAGAGTCCGATGGCGGGCGGGAGGATTTTCATCGCCACGATGCGATCCAGCTCCGGCTGGCGGACTTTGTAAACCGCTCCCATTCCGCCCTTCCCAATCAGTTCGAGAATCTCGAAGCGGGGGAAAATTTCCGAGAGCTCCTCAAGGGTTGGCGGAGTGAAACCGCCCGGATGGTTTTCAGCGAACGTATCCTCGCCAGCGCCTTGTTTCAGCAGCTCCGCCGGATCAAGCCCGGAGAGTCCGTTGTCTTTTCGCCGCTCCATCGAAGTCCCTTTTGGCATGTCATCCATACCTTATACAGAAGGAATGCGCGGAATTTGTTACACGGTTTCCGGGAAAATCTTCCGGAGCGCCTCTACCACACCGTGGCCGGCGTTTTTCGAAGCGACCAAGCCACCGCGTGCGGAGATAATATCTCTAATGGCTCCGACGGCGTTCGCGGGACAGGCTGCACCGCCGGAATGCGCTTCGGAAAGCATCTCGATATCGTTGTGGCTGTCGCCCATGGCGAACACATGGGAGGTCGGGATCTCATAAAGGCGTGCCATCTCGGTAAGCGTGCTGCCTTTCTGGTAGTCCGTATGGCCGAAGCGCAGATAGATGGAATTACGCTGCCAACCGAGTCCCGGAACTTCCGCCATAAGCGGGGCGATGTGGTCCGCGATCCAATCCATTTCCTCATCCGTCCGCGAGATCAGGCCGGCGGGCTCGCCTTTCATCTCGATGTATTGGGCACCTGTATGTTCCTCCACTTCCTTGCGGACTTTCTTCAAGGTTTTCTTCGCCTTTTTGAACAGCTTGGTGATGTCCTTCGCGCATCGCTCGTTCCATTCCCTGTGCTCGAGAAACCGGCCGAAGTCGTTGGGAAACCAGATCTCCCGCTCACGCGCGATGACCCAGTCCGGGATGAAGGGGAAGCTGCTCTCTATGAAACCCTCCATCACCTGGGGCATTGAGCGCCCCGTATTGATCCCCCAGACGGCACCTCTGGTTTCGCGCAAGCGGCGGATGGTGGTGAAGAAATCGGTGGGGACGGGAGGTGTCTCGGCAGGGTCATGCAGTGTCCCGTCGAAATCGAAGGAAAGCAGCAGTTCGGGCTTGGGGCAGGCTTCGAGGGTTCTCACGCGGGGAAGCTACAGGGAAACTTTAAATTTCAAACTTTAAACTCCAAAGAAGACGGAAAGTCCGCGTTCCTGGACGGGGTTCTTCGTTGAAGGTTGAGATTTTCTATTTCTTCAGCTCATCCCTCCATGCCTCTCGTGGTGCGTTTGCGGGGAGTGCGGGCGGGTAGGGGTTGCGATTTGGGTTTTCGGCGCGTTCCCGGAGTTTTGCGAAGATGAGCATGTTGAAGAAGTGCATGAGGCCGAGGACGAGGAGGACGACTCCGATCTTGGTGCTGAGTGCTTCGAAGATGCCGGTGGTGCCTTGCACCATCTCATCGAGCTTCAGGTAGAGTGTCACGAAGCCGAGGTTCACGAGATAGAAGCCGACGAGGAGGAGGTGGTTGACGCTGTCCGCGAGTTCCTCGTTTTCCTTGAAACAACTGACCAGGAAAATCCGGCCGTTCTTGTGGAGGGTTCGTGCGACCCAGATGGTGACGGGGATGGCGATGATGAGGTAGATGGCGTATGTCGTGACGGTTTCGTTCATGATGTTTTCCTTTCGGAGGTGTATATACTTTCAGAAAATACTGAAAACAAGGAAAATGATTCACGTGCCGAGATTTTAGCGACGCGGTTTGATTCGTTCTTGTGACCGTTAGACAAAAATCCGTTTTCGGGGGGAGTCGGTCGGCTGGGCGGGTGCCATGGGGACGCAACGGTCTAGCCAGCGGTCATAAGTTCCGAGGGATTCTTCGGAGAGGAGTTCCATGATCCTGTCCATGCAGGTGGAGCAGACCAAGAATGGCGATTCACCGTAAACGAGGCTGTCTTCGATGCAGTGGGCGACGATGGCATACTCGTCGCAGGATTGTTTGGTGGCTTTGCAGGTGAGGCAGTTGTCCACCCAGGGGGCGATGCTGCCGATGGGGATGGGGCGGAAGCGTTCGAGGCGTTTGTGAAGATCCCCGTGGTCGAGGTAGAAGTTCCAGATCCGCTCTTTTGATTCGGTGGAATATTCTTCTTGAAGCTTGTTGTTACAGTCGGTGCAGATGGCGAGTTCGAGGATGGTTTCCCCTTTGGAAACAACCTTTTGGATGATGTGGCCGTCCTCCGAATCCTCCAGGGGTTTGCCGCAATCGTTGCAACAGGAGAACGGACGGTCGGTTTCCTCCGAATGGAAGATTTCCGGGATGCGACCGAAACGATGCATCACGGTTGGTGCTTGAAGCTGGGGCGGACTGGGACTCCGTTTTTCGCGAAGTGCGCTTTTGCTTCGCCGACGGTGTGCATGCCGAAGTGGAAGATGGAGGCGGCGAGGACGGCATCCGCTTTGCCTTTTTCCAGGACTTCCACCATGTGGTCGAGGTTTCCGGCCCCGCCCGATGCGATGACGGGGATGCCGATGGCGGAGGAGATGGCGGCGGTGAGTTCGCAATCGTAGCCTGCCTGGGTGCCGTCCGCATCCATGGAGGTGAGGAGGATCTCGCCCGCGCCCCTGCGCCAGACTTCCTTGGCCCACTCCACGGCATCGAGTCCCACAGGGGTGCGTCCGCCGTGGGTGTAAACGCCCCATTTTCCCGGGTCTTCGCGCTTCGCGTCGATGGCGACTACGATGCACTGGCTTCCGAAGGCTCTGGCTCCTTCATCGACGAGGCCGGGGTTGGTGACGGCGGAGGTGTTGATGCCTACTTTGTCGGCACCGGCCTGGAGCATGGTATGCATGTTTTCCACGGAGCGGATGCCACCCCCGACGGTGAGGGGGATGAAGCATTTTTCCGCGGTGCGGCGGACGACATCGACCATGGTCTCACGGGCGTCCGAGGAGGCGGTGATGTCGAGGAAAACGAGTTCGTCGGCTTCCTGTTCGTTGTAGGCGATGGCGCATTCGACGGGATCTCCGGCGTCGATGAGATCGACGAAGTTGACGCCTTTGACAACACGGCCGTTGGTTACGTCGAGACAGGGGATGATTCGTTTTGCGAGCACGGGGTGACCCTAACTTTCAACTTTCAAAATTCAACTTTCAATCAAGAGCACTCCGATATGAAGGACAGGGATGAACGATACTGCTACTTTTTTGCGGCGATTTTGCGCAGGGATTTTGCGATGTTCCAGAAGATCAGCATGAAATAAATGACTGCGCAGAACTGGAGAAATTCGTAGAGTATGGCGGTGTCCATGGTTCCGGAATACTCTGTCTCCGTTGCCGGGGTGTCGATGGTATTTTGGCGGAGAGGCTATGTGCGGGGACTGCTTGATCCGGTGACGGAGTTGGTTCGTTAACTTCAATGAGGACAGGGAGTTTTCGGAAGTTGTCCTTGGCGGTGGAAGGGGTTATGTGTGGAGCATGTCCGTAGCCGAAAAGAGATTGCCCACAGGGGAAGAGTATCTGGAATGGGAGGAGAAAGCAGTTGAGAAGAGCGAGTTCATTGCGGGAGAGATTTATGCGATGTCTGGGGCTAGCTTGGCTCACAATCGAATTTCCTCGAATCTAAACGGTGAGATTAGGGACGGTTTGAAGGGAAGAGGTTGTGATGTCTTTTCTTCCGATATGAAAGTCCGTGTGGATTTTGCGGACGCTTATTTTTACCCCGATCTTCTGGGTTTGTGCGGGGAGTTCGAGCCGCACAACGGGCGTGACCATACCTGCCGGAATCCGCAGTTTATCGTCGAAATCCTGTCCGATAGCACGGAGGCCTATGACAGGGGGAGGAAGTTTCTCAACTACCAGACCGTTCCGAGTTTGAAGGAATATGTTCTGGTTTCACAGGTTGAGAAAGTGGTTGAGGTTTTTCGAAAAGATGGGAATCGCTGGGTGTATCAGGCTTTGAAGGGTGATGATGCGGTTTTGAAACTGGAGTCGGTGGGGTGTGAGGTGCCACTCTTGGAAATTTTCGGGGGTGTGGAATTTCCGGGCGTGGGGGAAGGTGGTTGAAGACTTGGGCGCGGACTGAAAGTCCACGCTCCACAAAAAAAACGGCGGCCCTTGCGGGACGCCGTTTTTGAGAGGAACGGATTTTGATCCGTTCGTTGCCTTAGGCTTGTGTGGCCTTTGGCTTGCCGACGCGGCGAACTGCGCCGAAACGCTTTTGGAACTTGTCGATGCGGCCTTCGGTATCGACGAACTGCGCGAGTCCGGTGAAGAAGGGGTGGGAATCGGAAGTGATGCCGGAGGAGATCACGGAATATTCAACACCATCGATGGTTTCCTTTTTCTCGGAGGAAGCTGTGGATTTGGTGATGAAACGGGCACCCGTCGTCATATCAACGAAGATGACGGGATTGTATGTTGGATGGAGATCCTTTTTCATGGGAGTGGTTGGTTTGCCGCACGTACCAACGCGCGGGGCGGGGAAAATGGCGGAAATGGCCGGGGTGTCAAGTTTCTAATGGGAAATGCGGATTCTTTGGAAAAGGGAAGAGGAACTGCGAATGGAGGCGAATGGAGACTTGGGTTTTGGGGAAGAGGGAGAAACCACGAATCCTACGAATCTGAAGAATCCTGGACTTGGGATGGGGGAAGAGGATTAACCACGATGGGAGCGAAGCGGAGATGGACGGACTGGGAAATCAAACCTCTCCGTCAAATGGACGCGGATTTACGCGGATAGCATTCCTTTGTGGCTGGGGTTATGGAGAAGAATTTTGAACCACGGAAGGCACGGAATACACGGAAGTTCGGGTTCTGGGTTCTGGGATTTAGGTTTTATTTGGTGGCGGCGGCTTGTTGGAAGAGGCGGCGGGTTTCGGAGGCGTCGCCGTTTCCGATTTTTGCCCATTGGATCATCATGATGGTGTAGCGGTTTTTTACGGGGTCGATCCATGCCTGGGTGCCGTATGCGCCGCCGTGGCCGAAGCTGCCTGCGGAGAGGGGGGCGGTTACGCCTACTGGTTCTGCGACGCGGATCCAGCCGAGGCCGTAGTTGCTGCCGGGGACGAAGCCTGCTTCGAGATCACCGGTGTGGGAGCGGGTCATCTCGCTGACGGATGCCGGTTTGAGGCAACGTTTTCCATCGAGTTCGCCGCCGTTGAGGATCATGCGGGCGAATTTTCCGTAGTCGGAGGCGGTGGAGAAAAGGCCTCCGGCGGCGGTGGGGTAGCGGGTGGTATCGGTGACTGATTTCCCGAATAGGATAAAAATTTCTGCGGGTTTGAAGCCTGCGTCGGTTTTTTCGTAGGAGGTGGCCAGGCGTTTCTCCTGCTCTTCGGACAGGTAGAAGGTGGTGTCGGACATGCCGAGAGGAGTGAAGAGATTTTCGGCGAGATAGTCGGGATAGGATTTTCCGGAGACGACTTCGAGGATGCGGGCGGCGGTGTTGATGCCGGTCTGGCAGTATGCCCATTTGGTGCCGGGTTCGAATTTCAGGGGCTTGGTGGAAACGAGGGCGGTGAGCTCGGCGAGGGTGGTGGTGGCTCCGTTTTCCTGCAGCATCAAGATCCTGGAGCCCGCTGGTGTGGGACATGCACTGGGCGATGGTGATGGAGGCGGGTTTGCCATCGGGGCCGGTGAGTTTCTCGAACTCGGGGAGGTATTTGGAAACGGGGTCGGAAATTTTCAGAAGACCTTTCTCGACGGCCATCATGAGGGCGGTGCCGCAGATGGGTTTGGACATGGAGGCGATCCAGAAGATGGAGTCGGGGGTGACTGGTGTTTTGGCTGCGACGTTTGCGTGGCCGGCGAGGGAGGTGGCGAGGATTTCCTTGTTATCGCCTGCTTCGGTGACGACGCAGGAGAGTTCGCCGGACTGGACCCGCTCGGCGGCGAAGGAGTGGAGGGCGTGTTTTAGAATTGCGCCTTCCGGGAGTTCTTTCGCCTGGGCGGCGGTGAGGGCGAGGAGGAGGAGGGCTTTTTTCATGCGGCGAGGATGCATGTGGATAGAACTGCCTGGTAGCTTTTTCCTTTGGGAAATGACTCGCCGCCTGAAGGCAGCGCTCCGTTCAGTGGCAGAGGGGGTTGACGAGTTCGAGGATATGGGGATCCATCTTGTATTTCGCGTCGGCGACCTGGTCGATGGGGAGGTGGCCGTAGCTGCCGTCCTTGAAGGTCATGATGGAATTTGTCTGGCCGGCTTCGAGGGAATCGACGGCGGCGACGGCGAATTTGTAGGCCATGATGCGGTCGTGGACGGTGGGGGATCCCCCGCGCTGGACGTGGCCGAGGGTGGTGAGGCGGGCTTCCATGCCGATGGAGTCGTTGATGAAACGTGTAATGTATTCCGCCATTTTCGTGCCTTCCGCGACTACGGCGATGACGTAGCCACGCCCGTCTTCGATGTCTGCCTTGATGCGGGCTCCGATGGTATCGAGGTTGTATTCGATTTCCGGGATCAGGCAAATTTCCGCACCGGAGGAAAGGGCGGTGGTGGCTGCAAGGTAACCGCAGTGCCGGCCCATGACTTCCACGACGAAGGCGCGGGAGAAGGAGGATGCGGTATCGCGGATGGAATCGATGGATTGGCGGATGACGTTGAGTGCGGTATCCACACCGAGGCAGTAATCGGTGCCTGCGATGTCATTATCGATGGTGGCTGGGATGCCTGCGAAGGGGATTTTGAAATCCGCGTAAAACTGGTTCAGGGCACGGAAGGATCCGTCGCCACCGATGACGATGAGTTTTTCGATCCCGTGGGACTTGAGGTTGTCGTAGGATTTCTGCCGGTAGGCGATGTCGAAGAACTCCGGGGAGCGGGACGAGCGCAGGATGGTGCCACCCCTGTGCATGATTCCGGAAAGGATGTCTTTGGTGGCGGGGAAGATCTTGTTAGCGATGAGACCTTTGAGCCCGTCGTAAACCAGGAACGGTTCGTAACCGCGCTGGGCCGCGTACTCGGCGGCGCATTTCACGGCGGGGTTCATGCCTGCGGAGTCTCCGCCGGAGGTCATGATGGCGAGGCCTGGCTTTCTTTCGGAAGTAGTCATGGATGCGTCCGCGTTTTAGCAGATTCGGTGCCGCTTTTGGGAATGAGGGAATGAGGGAATGAGGGAATGAGGGAATGAGGGAATGAGGATGCGGCGAAATTTCCTCTCTCTTTATCCCTCTGTCTCTCCATCCCTCCTTCCTCTTCAAAGTCCCCGATACTCCGCAGCCAGGCGTTTGGCGGTGGCGATGGTGTTGCGGTGGAGTTTTGCGGTGAACTCCGGTTGGCGGTTGTAGCCGCCGCCGTAGAGGATGGCTACGGGGATGCGGTTTTTGATCATGGCGCGGAGGAGGACTTCGTCGCGGCGCTGGATTTCCTTGAGGGAGAGGTGCATCTGGCCGAAGCGGTCATTGCGGTGGTTGTCGGCTCCCGAGATCCAGATGACCAGATCCGGGGAGAAGGTGTCGAGGGCGTCGGCCAGGGTTTTGAAAAGCTGCTGGAGATACATTTCCCCCTCCACGTAACGGACGGTTTCCACATCCAGGGAGGAGGCGATTTTTTTGGTGGGATAGTTCTTCCCGACGTGGATGGAGTAGGTGAAAACTTTGGGGTCTTCGCCGAGGAGGGAGGCGGTTCCGTTGCCCTGGTGGGCGTCGGTATCGACTACCATGACTTTGATTCCGGGGCGTTTGTCCTGGAGATCACGGATGGCGATGGCGATGTCGTTGAAGACGCAGTAGCCCTCCCCATGCTCGCGGAAGGCGTGGTGGGTGCCGCCTGCGAGGCATACGCCGACCCCTTCGTCGAGGGCGGCGTTGCAGGCGAGGCGGGTGGCTTCGACTTCCGTGGCGGAGCGGGAAAAAAGGTTGGGGGAGGCGGGGAGGCCGAGAAGGAGCTGCTCCTTGCGATCGAGGGCGGCGGACTGGATTTTCTCGATGTAGGAGCGGTCGTGGACGCGGAGGATGTGGTGGAAATCGGTGGCTTTGACCTCGGTGATTTCCTCGGGGCGAAGGATGTTTTCCTGAAGCAGCATTTCCTTGGAGACCCTGAACTTGTCCATGGGAAACGGATGGCCGGTGGGGAGATCGAGCTCGAGGGCCTGTGAGTAAAAGCAACGCATGGGGGAAACTCTAAATTCTAAACTTTAAACTTCAAGGAAGAGTCAGGGGTGTGGGGGCGATTTGGAGGTTTAGGATGACAGGGCGGGTGGGATCGTGCAGTTTCCTGCCATATGAGAATCAAATCCTTGGGCGCTGTCCTTTTAAAATCCTTTGTCTGCCTGTTGCTGGCCGGTGGCTCCGTTTATGCGCAGGAGGCGGGGCATCCTGAAAAGCCGCTGCTTTGGAAGGTGGAGGGGAAAGGGTTGGAGAAGCCCTCGTATCTTTTCGGGACAATTCATCTGGGTGCGGAGCAGGTGACGATGCTGCACCCGGAGGCGCGGAAGGCGTTTGATGCGGCGGATGCGGTTTATACGGAGGTGCCCATGGATGCGGCGACGCAGTTGGCGGCTGCTCCACTGATGCTGAGGAAGGATGGGCAAACGCTGAATGAATCGCTGGGGGAGGAGGTTTCCGCGCGACTGGATGAGGAGCTGAAGCTGATCAATCCGGCGCTGGATTCCTCGGCGTTCCAGCCGCTGGCTACCTGGCTTGTAGGAATGAGTCTGCCGCTTTTGCCGGATCAGTTGGCGGGGAAGAAAGCTCTGGATCTGACCCTTTGGGAAAAAGCTGCCGCTGCGGGAAAGAAGACGGCGGCGCTGGAAACGATGGAGGGACAGTTGGCGATGTTCACGGAGATGCCGGAGGAAGATCAGGTGGTGATGCTTTCCGAGACGATGCGGATGATGAAGGAGGACAGGGAAAAAGGCAGGAACTCGATAGAGGATCTGACCGCTGCTTACATTAGCGGTGATGTGGAAAAAATGGAGGCATATATGCAGAAAAATATGAAGGAGATGGAGGGTGGTGAACACGAGGAGCTTTCCAAAAAGTTCATGAAGCGGCTTCTCACGGATCGGGATGTGACCATGGCGGCGAGCATCGCCGGGATACTCGAAAAGGAGCCTGGCAGTGTGCATCTTTTCGCAGCAGGAGCCGGACATTTTTCCTCGAAGACGAGCATCCGCAGCCACTTGGAGAAAGCGGGCTATACGGTCACACGCATAGGCGGATGAACGTGGCGGTGGTGGGATGTGGCGCGGCGGGCGCGGCGGCTGCCGTTTTCCTGAAAAGGGCGAGGCATGATGTAGTGGTTTACGAGCAGGCACCGGAATGCCGGGCGGTGGGGGCCGGTTTCCTGATGCAACCGAGCGGGTTGGATGTTCTGCGGGAGCTGGGGATCTACGAAGAGGTCGTTTCCCATGCCTCGAAGGTGAAGCGGCTGCATGTGCTGGAAAAGAACGGGCGTGATCTCATGGAGCTGCGCTACGGGGAGCTTGGCGAAAGATTTTTCGGAGCGGGTTTGCACAGGCCGGTTGTCATGGGCGCGCTGATCGCGCTGGTGGAAAAGGAGGGAATCGAAATACGCTGGGGCAGCCGGGTGGAGGGCGCGCGGAAGCTGGCGGAGGGCTGGGAGGTGGAGGGAGAAAATTTCGACCTGCTCCTCGTCGCGGACGGTGCCCGCTCGGCCATGCGGCGGGCGCTTCTCGGGGATGGATATGACAGGGGATACGGTTGGGGCGCGCATTGGTTCATCGGGAAAAACAACGGGGCTTTTCCCTCCGGCGACCTGCATCAGGTGGTGCACGGGACAAAGCTGCTCGCAGGTTTTCTGCCAACGGGAACCGAGGGCGGCGGGAACGAAGAACTCCTCAGCCTCTTCTGGAGTCTTCGTATCTCGGACGATGCGGAGATACGCAGCCAGCCTTTGGAGAAATGGAAGCAAGATGTTCTGGAGCTTTGCCCGCGGGCGGAAGACCTCGTCGGCCAGATCGATAGCTGGGAGCAGGTTCTAACAGCCAGATACGGCGATGTCCGGATGCGGAAATGGCATGGGGATAGGCTGGTGTTCCTTGGTGATGCCGGCCACGCGATGAGTCCCCAGCTCGGCCAAGGGGTGAACCTCGCCCTGGCCGATGCAAGCTGCCTCGCCGCATGTCTTTCCGAGATGCCCCTGAAAAAAGCCCTGCCGGAATACTCGCGCCGGCGTGGCCCGGTGCTGCGCTACTACCAGTTGGCCACCCGCTGGCTGACTCCCGTTTTCCAATCCGACTACGAGTTCATCACTCCCTTTCGCTACTATGGGTTCCGTACTTCCCAGCGCATTCCGTTTGTCCGAAAAATGATGACCAAATCCATGGCCGGGATGATGCGGGGGATCTGAAGATGGTTTCCGTCCTTGCCAGAGACAGGTAAAACGAAAAACCTTGGAAAATCATGCGAACCTTCCTTTTTCTCTTACTATCCTTTGCTGCAAATTCGTTCGGCAAACAGCGTCCCAACGTCCTGTTCATCGTTTCCGACGATCTCAATACCCTCATCGGTGCCTACGGGGATCCCCTCGCGAATACCCCGAACCTGGACCGCCTTGCTGCCCGTGGTGTCCTTTTCGAAAAAGCCTACTGCCAGTATCCGCTTTGCGGGCCGAGCCGGAACTCGTTTCTTACCGGACTGTATCCGAATTCGACCGGGATTTTCGGAAATTCCCAGATCTTCCGCCAGACCATCCCGAAGCAGCCGAGCATGCCGCAGGCGTTCCGTCACGCGGGCTATTTTTCCGCCCGCCTTGGAAAAATGTATCATTACGATGTCCCGAACTCCATCGGCACCGACGGCCATGACGATCCCGCCTCGTGGGAGCTGGAACTGAATCCCGCGGGTTGCGACCGCACCATTGAGGAGCCCGATACTTTCACCCTGAAGAAAGGCCAGTATGGCGGTGTCCTGAGCTGGTATGCTTCACCCCGGCCTGATGCGATGCACACCGACGGGATGCTCGCGCGGGATGCGGAGTGGGTGCTGGAGCGTTGCGCGAAGGAAAAGGAGAGACCGTTTTTTCTCGCCCTCGGATTCTTCCGCCCACACACGCCGTTCACCGCCCCTGAAGAATATTTCGCCCTCCATCCCAAGGAGGAAATGCCGCTCGTAGAGGGTGTGGAGGAAGACCAGAAAGACATTCCCGCCATGGCGCTTGCCAGCCGCAAGCCGGAGGAGAAAAAGTTCACCGACGATCTCCGCCGCGAGTGCCGCCAGGCCTACAGCGCGAGCATCAGCTTCATGGACGCGCAACTTGGAGCCACGCTGGATGCGCTCGACCGTCTCGATCTAACAGAAAATACAGTCATCGTTTTCACCAGCGACCACGGATACCACATGGGCGAGCACGGACTGTGGAAAAAGCAGAGCCTTTTCGAGGAAAGCGCGCGGGTGCCTCTCATCATCGCCGGCCCCGGTATCACCAGCCCCGGAGCCGTAGCCGCCGCACCGGTCGCGATGATCGATATTTTCCCGACCCTTGCGGAACTCTGTGGCGTGACCCCTCCGGGAAATCTCCAGGGGCAGTCTCTTGTCCCGATGTTGAAAGACCCCTCGGCCATCGGCCGGGGCTGGGCGTTGAGCCATATCGAACGTGGCGGTAAAAACTCCGGTTACAGCCTGCGCACCCCGCGCTGGCGTTACACGGAATGGAACAGCGGAAAAGCCGGGCGGGAGCTCTACGATCACGAAAGCGACCCCCGCGAACTCACCAACCTCGCCGAAGATCCGTCTTCCAAGGAAACCGTCACCAAGCTCTCCGCGAAACTCGCTGACGCCGTGAAAACGACCTTCCCGAAATCCGGGGAACCACCGGTCTTGCGGGAGCGGGTGTGGTCTCCCCGCCTCGGTGGCGTTGGTGCGGCGGGGGACTGACAGCACCCGCCGGGTCGATTTTTCGTCCTTGCCAGCTACCTTGTAATGCAAGATAACTGGTGGGAGTTGAGTGAAGGGCAGTCAGATTGGTTCGGGAACTGGACGGTGCAGATGCGCAAGGGCGTGCTGGATCTGTGCATTCTGTCCGCTTTGCAAAATGGGGAGAAATACGGCTACGCGCTGGTCAAGGCGTTGGTGGCTGTTCCGGGGGTGGGGGTGGCCGAGGGGTCGATCTATCCGTTGCTTTCACGCCTGAAAAAACAGGGGCTGGTGACCACGCGGCTGGAGGAATCCAGCGAGGGGCCGGCGCGGAAATATTACTCGCTGACGGATGCGGGGCGGGTGGAGGCGGGGCGGATGGCTGACTATTTCGGGATGATGATGAAAGGGATGGAGTCGCTCAACGAAGGCGATTTCATGAGCGACGGAAAAACCAAGGAAACGAAATTATGAAAACGTGGACGAAGCAGGCCGAGAGCCGTTTGGAAGAATACATCGATGCCAGGGCGCGGCGCGACGGTCTGGTCGGCAGCGATATCCGGGAGCTGAGGGAGGATCTTTCCGCCCACGTTTACGAGGAGGCGGAGGGGCTGGATGTCGAGCGGATAGGCTCGGAGGATGTGGAGAAAATTATCGCGGGATTGGAAAGCGGGAACGTGGGCCAGGTTTCCCACAGGCCGCTGAAAAAGGGCTGGCGTTGGGCCATCCTCTTCGGCGTCGCTATGCCGTTGGTGGTCGCCATTCTCGAAATCCTGACCGGCTTTTGCGGAGGCGCGTTTTTCGATCCCGTGCCGACCTTCTGGCATTCGGCGCTGGTGCTTTCCGTGCCTTTGCTGAACTGGTGGTTGCTCACGAAAGGCCGCAATGCCGGGGCGTTGACGCAGGGGATTGCGGCGGGAGTTTCCATGGTGGTTGCCGCTTTCTACGGGTTGCTTTTCCTTCCGCTTTTTCCGATTTCCGTCCTGGCGATTCTCGCTTTCGGTATGGGACTGCTCTCTCTGACTCCCGTATTCGCCGCTCTCGCGAGCTGGCGGGTGATGGTGCGCAGCCGCGAGGGCGTGCTGATGCCGTGGGTTTTCAAACGCGGTCTGCTGGCCGGTGCCGCCGCTGCCGCACTTGTTTTATTTGCCCTGGAGGCTCCCTCGGTCTGGACCCGATACCAGCTTTCCCGTGCGGTTTCCGAGGATGTGAAAACGGCGGAAGCGGGACTGGGGCAGTTGCGTAGATTCCACTTGGAGCGGACGCTTCTCCGCGCCTGTTACGAGCGAAATACCGGCATGGGCATGGCTACGGATATTTCCGGATGGGTGGAATCCGGCTGGAAAGCGCCTGTCTCGTTCTTCAGTGTCTCATCGTGGCGTGAAAATGATTCCGCCAAATCCCGCGACGTGTTTTTCCGGGCCACCGGCAAGCCGTTCAACTCTGTCAAACCGCCGCGCATGTCCAGGGATACCATGCTTTCACGCGGGAGGGGTTCGCTCGATGAGTTTGAGTTCGACGATCACTTGGGCGGCGACCAGGTGGCAGTCCGTCTGAAAAACCTGGATCTCGCGGAGTCCCGCTTCGATGGCCACGTGGATTCCATCTCACGGATCGGCTACGGCGAGTGGACGATGGTTTTCAAGAACAGCAGCACCCAGGTCAAAGAAGCCCGCTGCCAGGTGCGCCTGCCGCGTGGTGGGAAAGTTTCCCGTCTGACCCTGTGGATAAACGGCGAGCCGCGCGAGGCGGCGTTCAACTCCGTTTCGAAAGTGAAAGCCGCTTACAAATCCGTGGCGGTGGTGCAGCGTCGCGATCCGGTGCTGGTGACGATGGCCGGGCCGGATACGGTGTTGGTGCAGTGTTTCCCGGTGCCGGCGAATGGGGAGATGAAAATCCGCTTCGGCGTGACCGCTCCGCTGGACGGGCGGCGGTGGGAAATGCCACGGGTGGTGGAGCGAAATTTCGGCGTGGCCGAGGGCGCGGAGCATGCACTGTGGTTGCAAGCGGACGGGGGTTTTGAAATCAGCGGAGGGGAGGGGATTCCCGGTTCGGTGAAAGACGGTGAAGGCTTTTCCTCAAACGCCATGGTCGGTCTTGGAAATGTGTTGGATCAGCCAGTGGCCTTGCGACTTGGCGAGCTGCCCGGCGAACGCGAGCCGGTCTGGTGCGAGGACAGGTTTGCGGAAGGTTCGGCAAAGTTTCTCCAGCGCATTCCTACGGAAACGGAGCGCCCGGCGGTGGACAGGCTGGTGGTTGTGGTCGATGGATCTTACTCCATGGATGGTGACTCGGATCTGATCGGTAGGGTCTTGGGAGAAATTTTCCCCAAGGGCGGAATAGAGCTGATCATTGCTAACGATGGCGCTGTGGAAGCGGATCTGGAAACGCTATCAGGCTACGAGTTTACCGGTGGACGCGACAATCAGGCAGCCCTTCGCAAAGCGGTTTCCATGGCGAAGGAGGGCGAAAACGGAGCCGTCGTCTGGTTGCACGGCCCGCAAGCGGTGGAGCTTTCGAAATCCGAATCGCTCCTGCAGCTCCTCGAGCGCGGCACCCACCGCCCGGTAATCTACGATGTGGAAATGGTATCCGGTCCCAACCGCCTGGCGGACAAGCTCGGCCAAGCCGGTGTCTTGCAACGCGGCCCCACCCTTTTCGACAAGGAATCCGAGCTAAGTGATTTCCTCTCGTCCCTCATGTATGGCAGCTCTGCGGAAACGGCAACTTGGGAACGCCGCGACAACGTGGCCGGTCTAACAGGCAAAAAAGTATGGGATCATCTCGCCAGAATCTGGGCCATGGAGCGCAGCGAATCCGACGACGCCAACCGAGCGCAGATCGCCGCAAAATACCAGCTCGTCACCCCCGTCTCAGGAGCCGTCGTCTTGGAAACGATGCAGCAATACAAAGACCACGGCCTCGAGCCGGTCGATGCCAGTGCCGCCCCCTCCATCCCCGGAGTCCCGGAGCCATCCACTTGGCTCCTCTTCGTCATCACCGCCGCCGGTGCCCTGATGCGGCGGAAGCGGGAATGCTGATGGCAGCGTGACATCCTCTCCCGTTTCCTGTATTTGTATTGGAATGGGATTCGATGCGAGAGCGGCGGAGGCGGTGGGACTGGCGGCTGCCGTGTGGGCGGTGGTCTGGCTGGGCTTGCGTTTCGTCTGGAGGAAGTCCGAAAAACCTCCCGGGGTTTCCCTCCAGTTGTTCGCCGCATCCCTCGGACTGTGGATAGGTGGGAGCGTTTTTTATGCCGGTCGGGAATGGCTGGGACACATCGGCGCGTTGCTGATTGTCGCGGGCACGGTCTTCGGCTGGGTGATTTTCGACAGACTGGCGCGGAGCAGGCACAAGGACGTGCCGGCCATCCTGAGGCAACTCTGCGGAGCTGTCATCGTGCTCGTCGCCATAGCTCTGATTTTGAAATGGGGATACGGTCTGGAACTCACCGGACTGCTCGCCACATCGGGCATAGCCGCAGTCATCCTCGGCTTCGCGATGCAGGATCTGCTCTCCAATGTCATCGCCGGATTCAGCATCCACGTGACCGGCGCATACCAGGTGGGCGACTGGCTGCTGATGGGGGATGGCGACAAACGCGCCGAGGTCACCGAGATCAACTGGCGCTCCACCCGCCTCATGGACAACGACAGGATTTCCTACGAACTCCCCAATAGCGAAGTGGTGAAAAACCGAATCGTAAACCTCAACCACCCCAGGGCGGAGCACGGCGTAAGGCTTCGCTTTGGCCTGGATTACGATACCCCGCCCGCACTTGCAAAAGAGGTGATTCTCAAAGCCGCGAAGAGTGCCCAGGGGGTTCTCGACGCTCCCGGTCCCGTCGTTTTCACCCGGGAATTCGACGACTCGGCCATCACCTATGAGCTCCGCATCTGGATGCGCCACGCACGGCTTTACAACATCACCTGCGATGAAATCCGCACCGCCCTCTGGTATGAACTCGGCAGGCGGGGCATGCGCATTCCGTTCCCGATCCGCACTCTGGAAAAACGCCAGCACAACATCCCTGAATCCATCGTTTCCTCCCGCGAAAGGGCTGCGGAAATCCTCCGCCATGGCACCGCACTCGCATGCCTGACGGAGGCGGAATCGGATAGACTTGTGGAAAATGGAAAGCTCCTCCTCTACGGGCCGCACGAAGCCCTGGTAACCCGTGGCGAATCCGGCGAATCCATGTTTGTCGTCCTCGAGGGCAGCGTGGAGGTGATTGGGAAAACCCGGGACGGCCCGCGGGTAGTCCTCGCCTCCCTCGGTGCCGGCGAGTGCTTCGGGGAGATGTCCCTCGTCACCGGCGAGCCAAGAAACGCCACCGTCCGGGCCAATGGCGACGTCCTCGTCCTGGAAATCCGCAAAGGCGACCTGTCCCCGCTCATGTCGGAAAACCCCGAACTCGCCGGGCGTCTCGGCGAACTCCTCGAAAGCCGCAAAAAACACCGCTCCGAGAGCCTTGAGCGCGCCGGGGAAGGAATGCCCCACCCGCACCCGGAAGATCACGAGACCCTCTCCCTCGCAGACCGAATCCGCGCTTTTTTCGGGTAACGTGGCTGCCCGCTTACCCGGAGAAATACCCGCGCGTATCGTTGATCCACACATCGAAGGGGAGCATGTTTCCCGCCTTGTCGAAGATGATGTTGTCCGGCTTCGTATCATGGATCTCGACGCCCGTGGCGGGATGGCGGTATGACGTCGGATCCCCTCTCATTTTTTCAAAGCCGAGCGATGCCATGGTTTGGTCGATCTTCCACTGCGGTTTTTTGGAACCTTCGAAGTATGGTTGCGCGGTGAGTATGATTCCATTTACCTCGGGCATTCTTGGCATATCCGATAAATGTGGATTCCGTATCGGGAAACGCTGTGTTACTGAGTCTCCAGCGTTCCAAATATTTTCCCGGAGTGGCCCGAGGGGCTCCGAACATGTCCAGCTTGGTCATTCGTATCACGAAACGTTTTCCCGCTCGCTCGAATACAAGGACATCGTGCTCATTGCCTTTGAGAGTTTGCTGCGCCATTCGGACAAGCTTGGAATCTCCGGCAGCTCCACTTAATTCCCGCTTCCCAGCGCCCACTCGTAAACAATCGCGTCCTGCGCATCTACTCCCCAGAGAGCTGAGGGGAATCTTTCCCTGACCCAAGCCTCGCTAAAATCTCGTCCTTCGAGGCCATAGTACTCGGGTTGTTGGATTTTACCTGTCGCATCCATTGCTCGTGCGACAAGTTGCTCGGCACGTAGGTGCCCTTCGGGATCAGGGCTTTGTCTGGCTTCGGGTTCACTGGTCGGGAGTGCCACGAAAACGCCGGAAACGCGAATTTTCTCTCAGGCAAAACACCGCCCCCGTCACCACACCCAATGCGAATCTTTGCCCTTCCCCGGCACGTCCCGGACTGCTTAGACTCCCGCCGTGTTTCAAATCGTTTTCAATGAAATCAGTGCCGCAGAAATCTCCGCCCTAGGGACTCTGGAGCAGTTGGAGTTACTCGAGGAGTTCCGCGTCACCGAGCAGGATCTCAATGGCCTGGGCAGCGACAAATTCGGTCGCATCGAAAGGGACGACCACGTGTTTTACCGCTTCCGCGCAAAGGATTACCGCTTTTATTTCGAGGTGAAAGACGGCTCCGTGATCGTTCACCGCGTCCTCCACAAAGGCACTTTCTCCGATTTCCTCTTCCGCTCGAAAATGCCCCTTGGCGAGGACGAAGCCCTCGCCGGTTCCAAGCATTTCTGGAAGCTCATCGACGAAGGCCGGAACGCGAAGAAGGTTTGATCCGCTCCTACCCGAACACCGCTTTCTTCGACGGCGTGATGTGCGGTGGTTTCAGGTAGATCGGTTGCGGGAGTTGGCCTGCCCACAGGGCGCGGGTATTGGCCGGAGCACTCTGCCATGCCTGCCACAGGCCGCTTGCGGAAGGTTTTGCCACGGGGATCTCCTTGCCATTGATAGCCTCCATGCAGAAGACCGGTGTCTTGCTTTCCTCAGCCTGCCGGACGGCGGAATCAAATCCGATTTCGTCGGTCAGCTCCGGCGCGGTCACGAGCTGACCTTCTGAAATTTTCGCCACCCAGTAGGAGCCACGCCGTGCATCTCCCACGGCAATGCAAGGCTCTCCCGTGAGTGCTTCCGGCACAGCGAGAATGGACGGAATCGAAACCGCCTTGCACCCGGCAACAAGCGCCGCCCCCTGCGCTGCCGCTATCCCGACCCTGGTCCCGCTATAGCTACCCGGCCCGCTCCCGACGAATACCGCCTCGAAAGACCGCGAACCGCTCGTTCCAATGATTTCTGAAAGCGGCGCAAATAACGCGGCATTATGACGGCGGTCACTAAAGAACGATTTTTCAGCAACGATTTTGCCCTCGGTAGCGAGAGCAATGGAAGCCGAGGGGGTGGATGTTTCGATAATTAGCACGTCCTGCACGGGCCGATCCTATAATCCACAATTCACAATCCACAATCCACAATCCACAATCCACAATCCACAATCCCGGGCGCAGCGCTGACAAATCTTGCCTCTTGCAACTTTCCCCCGGAATCCCGAGTCTCCGCCATGCGCCTTACCGACCGCTACATCGCCAGACAGGTTCTATTGGGGACTCTGTATGCGATCATCGTGCTGAGTCTGGTGCTGGTGATGGGAAATCTCTTCAAGCAGGCCCGTCCCCTCCTGGTGGAGCAGCACGCCCCGCTCGGCCTCGTGCTCCGTTTCGTGATCAACGTCCTCCCGTTTTCCCTGATGTTCACCATTCCGTGGGGCTTCCTTTCCGCCGTCCTGCTGGTCTTCGGCCGCATGTCCAGCGATAACGAAATCACCAGCTTCCGCGTCGCCGGACTCAGCCTCTACAGGCTCGCTCTCCCGGTCTTCGTCATCGGCGCACTGCTTTCCGGCATCTGCCTCTGGATCAATGTAAACGTCGTCCCGCTGGCGAAAGCATCCATCACGGAAATGCTTTATGAACAGGTGAAACGCGATCCGCGCTCGCTCCTTGATCCCGGCATCGTTCAATCGAAATTCCAGAACCAGAAAGTCTTCGTCGAGGAACGTGAGGGCGATTCGCTCAACGGTTTCCACCTCTACCAGGTTTCCGATGGGGAAAACGGATCTCCCGCCAGGGCGGATTCCTACATCCATGCAGGGAAGGTTTCGCTGGTGGTGGATGAAGAGAAAAAGCAACTCCGCCTCAAACTCATCGACGCCTTCATCGAGACGAAGCAGGAGGACGGCACTTCCGAACTCGCCTTCGCCGGAGAGGCCGAGCCCTGGCTCTTCGATTTCGGCTCCGAGCGTAACCGCAGGGTAAAAGCCAACGCCATGACCAACGGCGAAATCCTCCGCTACATCGATGCGAACCCCGACCTTGAACAGGATAAAAAAGTCAGCTTCCGCGCGGAAATCACCAAGCGCTATTCCTTCTCCCTCGCCTGCCTTTCCTTCGCCTGTGTCGCCGTCCCACTCGGCCTGAAAAGCAGACGGAAAGACACCTCCAGCGGTCTCATCGTCAGTCTGATGATTGGCACCGCCTATTTCCTTTTCACCGTCCTGGCGGATGAGTTCGAGACAGACCTCGGAGCTACCTTCGCCCTCTGGGCACCGAACATATTTTGCGTCCTGCTCGGCTTGTTTCTGTTCAGACGGGTTCGTTTCCGTTAGTTTTTCCGAATCGGTATGATTTTCGGAAACTTCACCAGGAAAGCCTTTCGCCAGACCCGCGATTTTTTCGCCACCGAGAAGATCAGGTTCTATCCGAAGATAGCCTCGCCCCGGGATTATTCGAAAGCCCTCTTCGGTGCCGATCTGAAAGCGGCATTCAACGTCACGATGCTCGCCCTTCCCCAGGCAATCGCCTACGCCGCCATCGCCGGGCTGGACATCATTTACGGGGTGATCTGCGCCTCCATCGCCGCCATCACCGCACCGTTTTTCGCCAGCTCCAAGTTCAACGTCCTCGGCCCCACCAACGCCACCGCGTTCATGCTATTCAGCTTTTTCGCGATGAATCCCGAGCTGAAATCCCGCATCCCCGAGCTGCTGCCCCTGCTGGTGATCCTGATTGCCATCATTTCCATGGTTGGGGCTATTCTAAAAACCGCGGATCTCCTCCAATATGTTTCGCGCAGCGTCCTCGTCGGCTACATGGCTGGCGCCGCCGTCCTCATCATCGCGAACCAACTCAAGCACCTCCTCGGCCTGGTCACCTTCATCGATCCCGATAAGACCGCCACTTTCTTCGGCCTGGCAGGGGAGTTGTTGAAAAACCTGGGACACATCAACTGGGTGCCAGTCCTCATCGGTGCAGGCACGCTCGCCATCTACCTGGCCTTCCGGAAATGGAAGAAGGCCTGGCCCGCTTTCTCCATCGCCCTGCTTCTCGGCTCCGCCATTTTCGGCTCGCTCATCCATTTCGAAGTCGAGCCGTTCACCGGCCAG
The DNA here is from genome assembly GCA_963793435.1 of uncultured Verrucomicrobiae bacterium. Classification (GTDB taxonomy): domain Bacteria; phylum Verrucomicrobiota; class Verrucomicrobiia; order Verrucomicrobiales; family Akkermansiaceae; genus Luteolibacter. The sequence continues at coordinate 1,335,349 of CAWCAA010000002.1, forward strand.
GCCACCTTCCATACCTTCGGCTTCACCGAACTCGTCCCCACCGCGCCAAACATATTCCACAAGGGGATCTTCGACGACATTTCCGTGATGCTCAGCCTTGCGCTCGCCATTGCCTTCCTTGCCTCCCTGGAGAATACCCTGATGGCGAAATCCATTTCCTCCCAGACCGGCGACAAAGTGGATGTGAACCAGGACATGCTTTCCGTAGGCTTCGCCAACCTCGGATCAGCTCTCGCCGGAGGCATGCCCGCCTCCGGATCGCTCACCCGCTCCATCCTGAATTTCCGCTCCGGGGCTAAAACAAAAGCAGCCCCCGTTTTCACCGGGCTTTTCACCCTCATCCTCGTCATCCTCATCGCATGGTCGGGGGAAACCGGCCTGAACCTCATCGACTACATTCCGAAAGCCGCCCTCGCCGTCCTCGTCATCGCCATCTCCTTCTCCCTTTTCAACGTCCACCAGATCCGCATCTGCCTCCGCTCTACCAGCGACGATGCGGTGGTCATCGCTTTCACCTTCCTCTCCACCCTCCTCGCCCCCCTCCACGTAGCCATCTTCATCGGGGTCGCCATCTCCATTACCCTGTTTTTGAGAAAAGCCAGCAAGCCCTACCTCACCGAATACGAGTTCAACGAAACCGGCGAACTCCGCGAAAAGGAAGGAGCCCACGCCCGCCCTATTCCCGCCATCTCCATCGTCCACGTCGAGGGAGACCTCTTCTTCGGAGCATCCGAACTCTTCCGCACCCAGATCCAGCGCACCGTCGCCGATCCCGCCATCAGCGTCATCATCCTGCGGCTAAAAAACGCCCGCCACCTGGATGCCACCAGCGTCATGGCCTTGGAGGATCTCGTCCACTTCATGCGCCGGAAAGGTCTCCACCTCCTCATCTCCGGAGCCACCAAGGACGTTTACAAAGTCCTCAAACGCTCCGGTATTTTGGAAATGCTTCAGGAAGGAGCCGACAGGAAACAGGGAGAGAGCAACATCTTCCTAACCATGCCCTCCAATCCTAACATCTCCACCCGCGATGCCCTCCGCCGCGCCCAGCACCTCCTAGGCACAAAAGAAGCCGACGTACGCATCTTTTACGATCCCAACAAGCACACGTGAGTGCGTCTCCCACCGGAATTGATGTTGCCGGAGGGAAAAGGCTGTGTTCTCATCCGCGCCCCCGGAGAACCGGGCAGATCTTATGGCAAACAAGGACGTTACAGACCCGGTGCGGATGGAGAAAATTGTCTCCCTATGCAAACGCAGAGGCTTCATTTTCCAGGCAGGTGAACTCTATGGCGGACTCAACGGCTGCTGGGATTACGGCCCGCTTGGAGCGGAACTGAAACGCAACCTTAAAGACTACTGGTGGCGAAAGACCGTCCAGGAGCGCGACGACGTGCTGGGTATGGATGGCTCCATTCTGACCATGGAGGAAGTCCTCCAATCCTCCGGCCACATCGGTGGCTTCAGCGATCCGATGTGTGATTGCCTCCTCTCCAACGCCCGCCTCCGCGCCGATCAGATCGAGCCACAGGACGGCACAGTCTATCATTTTACCGGAGCCTCCATCGCGGATCCCGCATGGAAAAGCGACAAAGCCTATTCCGTTCTCCAGCTTCCCGGCCAGGATGAGGCGAAGACCCGCAAGACCGCCCGCGAATTTTTTTCCAAGTTCATCAACGAATCCGTGATGGGCAAAAAGGAGGCGATCAAAGCCATCGAGCTTCAAGGCGAGACCACCGAACAAGTCGCCGGCACAACCAGCTACAACCCTGCGAACGGTTCCCTCCTGACAGAGCCACGTGAGTTCAATCTCATGCTCCAAACGAACTTCGGAGCCACGGGTGAGCAGGTCGCCTATCTCCGCCCGGAAACCGCGCAAACTATTTTCTGCCAATACAAGAACATCCTCGATTCCAACCGGATCAAACTCCCTTTCGGCATCGCCCAGGTCGGAAAATCCTTCCGCAACGAGATCAATCCGCGCAATTTCACCTTCCGCTCCCGCGAGTTCGAGCAAATGGAGATTGAGTATTTCTGCCATCCGGATCAGGGCATGCAGCTCACCGAGGAATGGCTGGAAACCCGCCTCACCTTCTACGCGGAAATCGGCATCCCGCGCGAAAAACTCCACATCCTCGATGTCCCGGACGGCGAGCGTGCTTTCTACTCGAAGAAAACCTACGACATCGAATACGAATTCCCCTTCGGCATCCAGGAACTCGAAGGCGTCGCCTACCGCACGGATTACGACCTCGGCGTCCACGCGAAAGGCTCCGGCCGTCCGCTGGAATATTTCGATGAGGAAACCAAAGAGCGTTTCCTCCCGCACGTCGTCGAGCCATCCGCAGGTTGCGACCGCACGGTGCTCGCTCTCATTTGCGAGGCTTTCGATGAAGAGGATCTCGGAAAAGACGGCAAGAGCGATATCCGCACCGTCATGCGCTTCATGCCCTCCATGGCACCGATCAAGGTCGCCCTTTTCCCACTCCTCAAGAAAAACGAAGAGCAGGTCCGTATCGCCAAGGAAATCCAGAAACAGCTCCAGCCGTGGATGAACGTTTTCTATGACGAAACCGGAGCCGTAGGCCGCCGCTACCGCCGCCAGGACGAGGTCGGCACGCCATTCTGCATCACGATTGACTTCGAAACCATCGGCGAGGAAGCCCCGGATCTGAAAGGAACCGTCACCATCCGCCACCGCGATTCCATGGAGCAGGAACGGCTACAGATCGAAGATCTCCTTCCATGGCTCCTAGCACGGATGAGGTGATGGGAACGCGGACTTTAGTCCGCCGATTGCAGAACGCGGACTAAAGTCCGCGTTCCAATCTCCTTAATTTGAAGTTGCATCCCGCCCGTTCCCCATGCATCCAAGGGGCGGAAACACACTCTGAACCATGGCAGACAAGGAAGATAAGAACGAAGAGAACGTTGGCGGGAAATTTTACGTCGATAGCCAGTGCATCGATTGCGATCTCTGCCGTGAAACCGCTCCGAGCAATTTCACCCGCGCGGATGACGAGGGTTACTCCTTTGTTTTCAAACAGCCTGAGAACGAAGAGGAAATCGAGCAGTGCAAGGAAGCTATGGAAGGCTGCCCCGTCGAGGCCATCGGCGAAGACGGTGAGGACTGATCCCAATGGCCGCGCCACGGAAAAGGAAACCGACGCGCCAGGAAGGAATCCATGCCGAACTCATCAGCGAGTGGCTTGGCTGTGACAAGCCCACCAACCTCGCCAGGAACATTTCCGACGCGGGAGACTGGGTGGAGTCCATCCTCAAGAAACAGTTTTTCGCTGACAGTATTGATGAAGATGCGGTGAAAGCTGCGTGGAAAGAAGTGGCCGGTGATTTCATCGGAAACAACACGGAACCGGTTTCCGTCAAGGAGGGGCATCTTGTCCTGCGTGTCACCCAACCGGCGATGCGTTTCCATCTGGAGCAGATGAAGCCGGAGCTTCTGAAAAACATCAAAGCGCGTTTCGGAGCGGGGAAAATCAAATCGATCAAATTCAACTTGGGATGAAGATTCAACCGCGAATGGACGCGAATCCGATTCTTTGAAAAAATCCCTCCTCCATTGGCGTTCATTCGCGTCCATTCGCGGTTAAAAAACTTATGTTCAAGAATCTCATTTTCGATTGGTCCGGGACACTTGTGGACGACATGGGGCCGGTGATTGAGGCTACAAATGTGGTGTTGGGAAAATACGGGATCGCTCCGTATGACCGGGAGGGTTTTCGGCGGAGCTTCCGTTTGCCTTACCGGGAGTTTTACGAAGAGGTGTTGCCGGGGGTGGCGCTGGAGGAACTGGAGGCGCATTTCCGCCCTGCCTTTGACGGGGCAGTCAGCCTGGTGACCGTGCTACCGCACGCACGTGAGAAACTGGAATGGGCGAAGGCGCGGGGGCTGCGGATGTTTGTGCTCACCTCTATGGATGCGGATGCATTTGGGCGGCAGTTGGAGGAATTCGGGATGAAAGAATTTTTCGAGGCCACGTATGCTGGGGTTTTGGACAAACGGGAACTCATCGCCCACATTCTGGATTCCCATGGATTGGATAAAGCTGAGACGGCTTTCGTCGGCGATATGACGCATGATGTGGAAACGGCGAAGCACGGGGGGATTTCCTCCATCGCAGTTCTCACCGGCTATCATCATGCCGAAGTTCTCGCAGGTGTTCGTCCCGATATTACCGTTCCGGATCTTGGTGTCCTGGTCCAGATGCTGGACAAGCGGAAGGCGGAGCGCCCGGTGGCTACGGTTGGTGCGCTAATCCACGACGGGTCAGGAAAAATCCTGATGATACGCACGCACAAGTGGAGCGACAAATGGGGGATACCCGGAGGGAAAATCGAACGTGGTGAGGCCAATGAAGATGCGTTGCGCCGGGAAATTATGGAAGAAACCGCTCTGGAAATTTCCGATATCGCTTTCGTGATGGTGCAGGACTGCATTGATTCGCCGGAGTTCTTCCGCCCTGAACATTTTCTGCTGCTGAACTACATCGCCAAAGCCGGTTCCCATAAAGTGACACTCAACGACGAGGCGGAGGAGTTCCTGTGGGTGACGATGGATGAGGCTTTCAAGCTCGACCTGAACACCGCGACGAAAATCCTTTTGGATCGCGTGGTTGATGGGAAACTCCTGGCATGAATCCCGACGAAATCGAAATCCGCCGTCTCCAGGTAGAAACCCACATCGGCGTGCCTGATGAGGAACGTACCGAAGCGCAAACCCTCTGGATCAGCGTCTGGATGCGTCCCGCCCAGGGTTTCCAAGGGCTTCAGGATGAGGTGGAGAACACGGTGGATTACCATGCGGTTTCGCTGGCCGTAGCCGATCTCGCGGCGGGTAAGCCACGGCATCTTATCGAAACCCTCGCCACCGATGTCGCGGAATTTCTCCTTTCCAACTATCCGCTCCAGTCAGTGGACGTAAAGGTGGAGAAAAAGATCCTGCCAAACGCGGATTTCGTGGCCGTGAAGATCTCGAGGGGAAAGGAACCGCGATTTTGAAATCGCGACCTGCATGGCGAAACACTTTCCGGTTGCAGTCGCGATTTCAAAATCACGGTTCCTTTCGGCTTAATGACGGAATCATTAGAATTCACCACGCAAGCACGACCGACTACTGCGGCTCCAAAGTCTGCTCGTCCACGGGCCAGGCGCGGGGCGGACGGGTGTCATCGTCACCGTCCACAGGTTTGCCGAGGTGGCCTTTAATCAGAAACCATATCCCTGCCGCCAGAAGAAGGCACAGAAGTTTCGCGAGCCAGTTTTTCGTTAGTCTCAGTGTCATTGGATGGTGGGTCGTCGAAGAAAATTTCGGAGATTTTCTCGCGGAATTGCTTTTCGGTGAGATTTCGGGAGAGGTTGCCGCCTTCGGAAATGGAGATGCTGCCGGTTTCCTCACTCACTACGATGGCGATGGCATCCGTTCGCTCGGTCAGGCCGATGGCGGCGCGGTGGCGGAGGCCGGTGGATCTGTCTTTCATCTCCTTTTCCGTAACGGGGAATACGCACGCAGCACCGGCGACGCGGTCGTTGGCGATAACCATTCCGCCATCGTGGAGGGGGGATTTCGGGAAGAACACACTCATCGCAAGCTCGGGGGAAAAGTGGGCATCCAGCACCACTCCGGTCTCAAGCTGTTCTTTCAAAGTAATGTCCCGCTCGATTGCAAAGAGCGCTCCTATCCGTTTCTTCGAAAGCAGCACGACCGCATCCGCAAGCCTTTCGACAAACGCGAGGCGGCGGTTTTCGGAAAATGAAAAGAACTTGCTGCTGCCGATCCGGGCGAGCCCGTTGCGCAGCTCCGGCTGGAAAATCACGATGAGCGCGAACGCGATAACGGCTGCGGAACGGGTGATCAGCCAGCCGATGACTTCAAACTGAAAAATCTGCGTGACCAGCGCGAGGACGACGAGGATCAGCCCGAGTCCGATGAGAATCTGCGCACCCCGTGTCGCCCGGAAGGCGCGGTAGAGCTGATAGATCAAAAATGTCAGCACGAGGATTTCGATCCCGTCTTTCCAATATTCTACAATGAATTCCCACATGCTTTCCCGAGAAATCTACGCGCATCCCCCGCTCCTGTCACTTGCGAAACGATTTTCGCGCCAATAACCGCCTTGCCACCGCCCCCGTGCTGGCTTTCAGTGCCCCCATGCACGATGAAATCAAACTTTCCCGCGAGGTCAACGCAGTCCAAATCCCCAGCGGCGACGCACTGACCCTGCCCGCAGGCACTGCCGTATTCATCACCCAGCGCCTCGGCGGCACTTATACCGTGGCCACCACACAGGGTCTCGCCCGCATTTCCTCACAGGATGCAGATGCCCTCGGGGTCGATGCCGAAGAGGAGGCGAAGAAACAATCCGAAGCCGTCCGCCTGAAAGACGCCCCGCTGGAAGAGCAGGTTTGGGCACAGTTGAAAGGCGTTTACGATCCGGAGATTCCCGTGGATATCGTGAACCTCGGCCTCGTCTATGACTGCGCGATCCAGCAGGTGGATGACAAGAAAGTCGTGCAGGTGAAAATGACCCTCACCGCCCCCGGCTGTGGAATGGGCCCCGTGATCGCAGCCGATGCTCAGGCGAAAGTCATGACCATAGACGGCATCGACGAAGCCAACGTCGAACTCGTATGGGATCCCGCCTGGAACCAGGACATGATCACCGAGGAAGGAAAGATGAAGCTCGGTATGGTTTAGGCGCGGGACGCGGGGCGCCGATTGTGGATTGTGGATTGTGGATCTTCTATCAACGATCCACTATCGGGGCGTCAGCCCCACCATCGGGGCGTCAGCCCCACCCATCGTCTGGTCGATGTAGGATATGATGGCCGGAATCGCTTCGTTCAGCACTTTGGCCACATCCTGATACGCGGATTTCCCCATCCCTATCGGATCCGGAACATCCGCGCCCAGTCCTCTTCCGCCTATGTCTGCAAACTCGCAGGCGAGGTAGTATTTCTCGGAGAACTCAGGGAAATTGTCTTCTAGAACGGCGAGATGGCCGCTTGTCATCGTGAAAACATGGGTCGCTTCTTCCAATAGTTTCTCACTCACCGGACTGCTTGAAAATCCATCCAGCGGAGCCTTGAGAAGCGTGACGATCTCCTTCGTTTCCCGGCTGCACGGAGCGCCTTTTGACGCGGCTACACCGGCGGATTTCACGGAGTAATCCTTCCGCCCCTCGACTGCTTTTCTAAAAAGCGCCTCGGCCATAGGGCTGCGGCAGGTGTTGCCGGTGCATACAAATAGAACCCGTTTCGTCGCTGTCATCGTGCGGCGAGAATGCGAAAGGCTCCCACTTCCGTCAAATGAAAGACGATACGGAAGGGAATCCATGAAAAATGCTCCCCGTCCCATTCGTAAAATCCATACGGCAATGCGACGCATCATTCTCCTACCCCTCCTCATCCAGATCCTTCCCGCCCAGGAGAAGGTGTCTTATGACGACCACGTCCTGCGGATTTTCGAGCAATCCTGCCTGAACTGCCACAATCCCGACAAGACAAAGGGTGGCCTGGATCTTTCCAATTTCGCCGGAACCATGAAAGGTGGTTCATCGGGAAAAGTCGTCGAGCCGGGCGATACCTCCTCCACGCTCATCAATGTGGTCAAGCAAACCGGCGAGCCAAAAATGCCGCCGGAAGGGGAGAAACTTTCTGCCGCCGATATCGATATCCTCTCCAAATGGATTGAAGGCGGCCTCTTGGAAAACAAATCCTCCAAAGCCCGCAAGCCATCCAAGCCGAAATTTCAAACCGCCCTCCGCTCCGATCCCTCCGCCAAACCCGAAGGCCCGCCACCCATGCCGGAGCACATCCTGCTGGAGCCGCCAATCGTCACCGAGCGCGCCGCTGCCGTCCATGCCATCGCCGCCTCGCCGTGGGCACCGCTACTCGCCGTAACCGGGCAAAACCAGATTCTTCTCCACAATACGGAAACACTGGAACTCGTCGGCATCCTTCCGTTTCCAGAGGGCGATCCCATCTCGCTCGCCTTCACTCCGGACGCCCGCTACCTCATCGTCGGCGGTGGCATTCCCGGGAAAAATGGCTTCACCATCACCTTCGATGTCACCAACGGCTCCCGCGTGGTCACCGCCGGCAAAGAGTTCGATTCCATCCTCGCCGCAGACATCCGCCCCGGCTTTGACATCGTCGCCACCGGCGGGCCGTCAAAACTCCTCAAGCTCTGGGACACCCAAACCGGCGAGCAAATCCAGTCCATCAAGAAACACACCGACTGGATCACCGCCCTCGATATTTCCCCCGATGGCATCCTTCTGGCCAGCGGCGACCGCAACGGTGGTGTCTGGGTCTGGGAGGCGGAAACGGCCAATGAATTTCACACCCTCCGCGCCCATCAGGCCGGGATCACCTCACTCGCCTTCCGCTCGGATTCCAACCTGCTCGGCACCGCTTCCGAAGACGGCTCCGTGCGTTTCTGGGAAATGAACAACGGCAACGAGGTCAAAAAAATCGACGCCCATCCCGGTGGCGTCACCGCCTTCGCTTTCGCAAAAAACGGCACCTTCGTCACCGCAGGCCGCGACAACAAGGCGAAGCTCTGGAAGACCGATTTCAACTCGCTCCGCGAAATCAAACTCCCCGCCCTCGCTACCGCAGCAGCCGTGGATTTCGAAAACAAGACCGCCTTCGTCACCGATGCCCTGGGCAACGTCCACGCGTTTTCCGCAGAGGAAAAAGGCACGCCCGATTTCCGCACTTTCCCGACCAACCCGCCGACCATAGCGACCCGGCTCGACCGGATCTCCAAACTCATCAGCGGCGTACAGAAAAAAATCGACGGAGCCAAAGCCGCCGAAGACGGCAGGAACAAGGCCATCCAAACCACCACGGATGCCCTTGCCGCAGCAGAAAAAAAACACGGGCAGGCCAAGCAAATCCTCCAAGCTTCCATCAAGGGACTGAACGAAGCCAACCAACGCCTCGAAAAACTCAAAGCCACCCCGGAAACGCCACCGGCGGAAATCGAAAAAGCCAACACCGCCCGTCAGGCAGCGGACAAAACCAGAGTAGCTGCGCATGCCCGTATCGAGCCGACCAAGAAAGAAATCGAAGCCGCCCGCAAAGCGAAAGAAGAGGCCGGAAAAGCCAGCGGTGACGACAAAAAGAATCTGGAATCCGCCCTCGCGGAAATAGAGTTTCTCCGCTCCCGCGAAAAATCCTGGTCTGCCGCCGCCATCAATACCCACGCCCTCAAAGCCGCCTCCGAAGCCAAACTCCTCGCCCGGCAGAACGAGGAAAAAATCGAGACCTTCCGCCAATCGCTCACCGATTTGGAATCACCGACCGGACAGCTCAACAAAAAGCGTGCCCAGCGAAATGAATTCGCCGCCTCCCTCGAAAAAACAGCACTGAAAGGCATCCATCTTGAAGAAGCAAAAGCCACCCTCCGCTCACTGGGAGCATCCGTCAAAAACCACGAAGATACGCTTCACGAAAAGGAAACCGAACTCGCCAGTTTCCACGGAGGGATCGATTCCACCACCAAGTCCCTCACGGCAGCCCAGTCCCAATCCACCCGCCTCCGCGAGAGTTATCTCCAGGCGCTGAAGTGAAAAACGCAGGTGTTTTAATCTTCAAACGGATTAACCAATGGCACCTGTGTCGCCTGAAAATCCCCGGTATTCCGAGTCGCAACCGTTAGTCCGTGTGCCAACGCGCTCGCAGCGATCATGCCAAGAGCGTTGCGACATCAGTATCCGGGAGCTGTCTATCACGTAATGGCGCGCGGGGATGGCGGGAAGGCGATCTTCGAGACGGCCGAGGACAGGAAAAGTTTCCTGTTCCGGCTGGGCCAGGTTTGCGCAAGCCACGGCTGGAAAGTCCATGCCTGGGTGCTGATGGGGAACCATTTCCATCTGCTTCTGGAGACACCGGAGGCGAACCTCGTGACCGGGATGAAGTGGCTTTTGGGAACTTTCAGCCAGGGTTGGAACGCGCGGAGGTCACGCAGGGGGCATGTTTTCCAAGGAAGATACAAGGCGGTGCCCGTCAGCGCGAACGTGGAAAGTCCCTACTATTTCAGGATCGTGGCCGATTACATCCACCTCAATCCCGCGCGGGCAGGGCTGGCCGGAGGAGGGCGGGGAAAGCTGGTTTCCTACAAGTGGAGCAGCCTGCCGGATTACGCGAGGGGGAGGGGAGCCGACTGGCTGGTGATGAAGCGGGTGTGGGACGCCTTCGAGCTCTCCGATGACGGGAGGGGACGCAGGGCGTACATCGACTGGCTGGAAAAGAGGGCGGCGAACAGCGGGGGGGAGGTGGATGGCGAGGCGATGAAAGCATTGAGGCGCGGATGGTATCTGGGCGAGCCGTCTTTTGTGGAGAGGTTGCGTTCCCTGGTGGAGCCGGATCGGAAGCGTAGGGTGGGGGGAGACAGCGTCGCCCGTGGCCATGACGAGGCGGAAGCCGGGGAGCTGGCCTCGCGCGCGTTACGGGCGGTGGGTCTGCCAGTGGGGGTGGAGGGACTTTCGGAACTCAGGAAAGGGGACGGCGGCAAGGTGCTGGTCGCGGCACTGCTGCGCAAACGAACTGCGGTGGGCAACCGGTGGCTGGCGGAGCGGCTGGCAATGGGTCATACAAGCGCGGTCAGTCGGCTTGTCTCGGCGTTCCTGAAGGACGGAGGGAGTCAAAAGCGGCTAATAGAACTCGAGAAAATGTTAAAATGAAGCACCTGACCCCAATGATGACAATGACCTGACCCCAATGAGACCCCAATGATGACCCCAATGATGACCCCAATGATGACCCCAATGAGGTTTCATCGGTCGGCCAGCTCTCTGCGCGGATTTCCACGAGGGCCTTGATCGCACTGGCCGGCTTTGGCGGTCGGATCTTTTTTCCTGCCTTCACTTTGAATTCCGCAAGCAGTCGGTCGATGCTCGCCGCGCTTATCTTGTCGAGCTGGTTGCGGGTCTTGCCAGCGCAATCCAGATGGCGCGACCAGAGAGGAAGCACGTCTTTCATCCGCTTGCCGCAGGGCTGTTCCATCGCCAGCCAGCAGGTCTTGAGTACGCCCAAAATATCCGGCCCGTATTTGCGCGGCGCTCCGCGCTTCCCACGCCTGCCTTTGGTTTTCCTGCGGCTGCCCAGAAGCAATTTGTTGGCGTGTTTGCGCTCCCATCCGGTCATTTCGGAGAACTCGTCTAGGAGCTTGCCCCTAGCGAGTTTCCCGGTCATCCGCGCATACCTGCCGCGCATCTTTCTGGTGTATTCCTCTATGCTCTTTTCACTCATTCCCATGGCTGGCACCACGGTGTCTCCTTTTATGAGGCAACGGGAACTTTCCGGCTCTCCCTGAAAATCGTTTCGGTGTCCGCTTCAATGAGGCAACACGCCTGAGCCTGAGCATTGATGCTAGATTTTTCTCTTGCCACCTCCTTTGGAATATTTGCAGAATACCCCCCAAAACCATGAAACAAATTCCTACACTCCTGATTTTCGCTGCGACGCTCGGCGCGACTTCGGCCGCCGTCACCACCCCTTACACGGATTCCTTCACCGGAGCCAACGGCGTGACGCCTTCCATGTTCACCGTGGAAACCGCAAGCGGCGGTTCTTTCAGCATCCAGAGTAATGCTTTTCAGGCCGATCTCGATCCAGGTGGCTCAGGTGCCGCATTCGCCTCCGCGCTGATTGATGTCACGGATCTCGGTGGTCCGGGTGCCACCGGCAGCAACTTTTTCTATACCTCCACCCTCACCATTGATAACATCACTCTACCCAGCGACGGAAACAAAGGCTACCAAACTGGCCTCGCCGCGCTCGCAAGTGGTATCACGGGAGGAGGGGAGATCAACAACGGCTATGTGATGGGGTTCCAGATCTTCGGAACCGGTAACAATGCCGGGAACACCGGAAGAATGCAAATTTTCGAAGCATCGGGAGGATCCCTGACAGAGATCGGCACCACCACTCCAAACTTCGGCGGCGACCTTTCCGTCGGCTCCACCATCACCCTTCGACTCACCGGCACCTACAACCTCGGGTCGCTTGATCTCAATTTCACCGCCACCGATGGCACCGCCAGCGAGACCGTCGTAGCGACCGACCTCACTCCGCAGACCGGCACCGGTTTCGGCTACCGTAACCGCCTGACCGGCAACAACGATCCGCGAATGGTTGTCAGCTACGATGATTTCGCGATCGCGGTACCAGAGCCAACCTCTACAGCTCTCACCGTTCTTGGTGCACTCGCCATTTTGCGCCGCCGGAGGTAATTTCCTCTACCCACCGGTTTTCAGGATGAAAAATTGGGATGAGGCTTGCGCCGGTGGGTAAACCATTCGGAAAAACAGCCCTGTTGCGGAGTCAAACTGTTCCGGTCCCACTCCATCGGTGAACCATTCGGTCAGATCCGGCGACCGCTCGACTGCGTAGTTGACCCGGTCTCCGAACGGCTTCGGATAAAACACCCGGACTCTGGCGCCTACCTCCAGAGTCGGCCAGCGCATTCCAGCCCCGCTCAATGGCGGGGAACCAAGAGCCATTTCCTGTGTGTTCCTCAGACAATCCCCATCGGGATCCGCACCGGGCTCACGTTCGGACAATGGCGTCGCACCCCAGTCGATGCCAGTACTCCATTCCTGATAAACGTCCGCCGCCTGTTCAACCCCGGGAGAAGTTGTGGCCATTGCTTCACCTGTCCATGCGGAGGCGCCTGCCGCGTTCTTTGACCGGACGCGGAAGCCATAGCCCGAATCCGCTTCCAGATCCGCAACAAAAACGCCAGGTGAGTCCGCCGCCGCAAGGTCGGCGAAAACAAAACCCCCTCCCGCCGACCGACTCTCGATCTCAAACACCGTTTCGTTCACGGAGGCATCCGTCCATTGCAGTCGAACCGTTCCGGATGAAACCGCCGTCGCCGTCAGCCCTGTCGGGATCTCCGGTGCAACATCTACCGAAACCGGCCCCTTGCCAGCCCCAACCTGTGACGCCCCCCATGGAGCACGACCCGACAAGTCCACCCTTTCCAATGCCCCCAGGTCTTTTTCCCTGATGTCCATCGGTCTCACGTTTTCCGACAGATCCTCAACCACTCCCTCGAAATCGCCTTTCGCAGCATCGACCAGAGGGCTGTCCATCGCAGGACGGAACAGCCCGTTCAAATCCGCTTCCAACCCTGCACTGATCTCGAAAACCCCTCCAGGATCGGCAATGCCTAGCGAAGAGCCGTTTGCCACGTTCGCCACCGAAACAAGGTTGACCGCGTCGTCATCAGGAAAATTGAAAACCGGCCCCGCCGCATTCTCCACCACATTGTTGGCAATGGTCAGGTTCTCCGGCGGGAGGTTCGACCCCGCAGTCGTCGGATGCGAGAGTCCGATCACAAAAGGTTTGTCGCAATCAATGATGGAATTGAACGCCACGACACAATTCCGGGAACGTATGTAGAAATCCTCCGGATCCCCGTCATGAATCGCTATCGCCGCGCCATCGTTGCCGAACGACGCCGGGTCGGAGCCATCCCTCAGCCGGGTGAAATAATTGTTCAGCACCCTGTTCCCCTCCCCCTGCATACGGAAGCCTCGGCTGCCCGCCACATTTCCTCCATCGAAGAAATTCGCTATCGCGTGATTCCTGTTGCCGTGCCGGAATGTGAGGCTGCCTGTCGACTCCAGGAACGAGTTCCTCCGCACGATATTGTCCTCGCATTTCACCGAGATGATTTCCGCCTCACCGTTCGCGCGCAGGAAGACATTGTCCTCGATCACGGTGAAGCTGGTTCCCACATCCTGCGACAACCCGAGCCGTATCGTCTCATATCCGTTTCCGCTGCCCGGCTCGATGTCGCGGAAAAGATTGTGATGGAAGTGATGTCTCTCGGGTTCACCGTTTCGTTGAACCGCGATCAGTTGCTGCCCCGATCCGGGAGAGCTGGACTTGTCGAGAAAGCTACACCACCCGATCTCCACGCGATCCGCGTGGTTCAGGGTGATCCATTGGCTGGTACTCACCGCGTTCATCTCCGTGTTTAGAATCTTCGCCCCGTCCGCGCTGCTGTTGATCGTGATTTTTCCACCGCCCTCGTGCAGAAAGCCGTCCCATACCACGTTCGGGGCGGAAAATGTAACCGGACTCATGATGACTGCCGCGTTCCGGTTCCGCGCCCGGACCTGTATCGTTTCCCCCTCAGTTCCCCCCGCACCGGCAAGCCGGATGGCCGAGCCTTGATAGATTCCGTCCTCGACAACAAGGATATCACCCGGAACCGCTGTCTGGATCGCGAAATTCAGTTTTGAAACTGAATCGATCACTGTATCGGGAGGTTCTTCCCCCGTCACGATTTCCAGTGTCGCACCCGCTGTCGCGAAATTCACGCGCCGCACCCCGCCGGAGAGCGCATTGATTTCCCGGTCGAGATTCAGACGAAAAAAGACCTCCTCCTGAGCAGGGTCGTCCCCTGAATACCTGTCCCTGACAAAATTCGTCACATTCGCTGCAAGCTGGGTTCCCGAAGAAGTCGAGGTGCTGGCGAATCCTTCAACCAGCCTCGTCTGTCCGGTATCGTTTTCACCCTCGAAAAACAAGGCGACAGCGGTGCCGTCCGGATCGCTTGCCGAAAGACCATAAAGATCGACGGCCACCTCTCCACCCGAATCACTGGATCCGGTGGTCTCCATCCGTAGCGTGGCTTGCTGGATCGGCAGCCCATCCAGTATCGGCATTGCGAAGCCAACGATCACATTGCGATGCTCACGGGTTCCGCTGCCTTCGCTACCTGTCGAGCCCACCACCTCATTTACCTCGCCCACGAAATATCCGGGCGCCCGCGCGTTTGGCGCGGCCTCGCCGATCACCAGATCACCCGAAACCAAAGGAGCGAGATGAGTTCCCGCAAGACCAGGCACACTCCCGGAGAGAATTCCGAGCGTGATCATGAGGGAGAATGATGAGGTGGTCATGAAACCGGCGAAGACAACATCACACTTCGCGGACATTTGGTCAAGTGCCCGCCACGATCCGAAGCTCCCAGACCGCCGCAGGGCGATCAAGCTAGGGAAAGCGGAATCACCCTCGCCCAGGAGTTCGTCGCGGAGAAGAGCAATGAGATCGAAGCGATCCCGCGTCTGCTCGACACACTCGACCTCGAGGGCCATTCCGTCAGTATCGATGCGATGGGCACCCACACCCACATTGCCGGAAAAATCACCGCCAAGGGAGGCGACTACCTCCTCGCGTTGAAAGGGAACCAGGGCAACCTGCACAGAGAAGCGCAGGATCATTTCGACTTCGCCCTGCGCCAGCTCGACCTCTCCGGCGCACGCGGATGGAGCACCCACAGCGAGAGCGAGAAGGCCCATGTCTGGGGTCAGGTATTGTCTGGGGTCAGGTGCTTCATTTCAACACCTTTTTCGAATATTAGTGAATGGGTTCGGTTCCCATCGGGATTTACGGCTGCGATTCCAGCGAGTAAATCACCTCCACCATGCGAAAAAGACCCACGAGACCGCACTAGTGACTTCAACGCCACCTACGCCTTCGATGGAACAGGCAATCGTCTCCGCGATGGCAGCACACGGTCGGAACTGACATTGACGGATTGGGAAATTCGAATCTCTCGGTCAAATCGCATGCGCCAGGCATCCATCTCGAAGAAGCAAAAGCCACACTCCGCTCACTGCAAGCATCCGTGAAAAACCACGAAGACACGCTTCACGAAAAGGAAACCGAACTCGCCGGTTTCCACGGAGAGATCGATTCCACCACCAAGTCCCTCACGGCAGCGCAATCCCAATCGACCCGCCTCCGCGAGAGCTATTTGCAGGCGCTGAAGTAAAAAACGCAGGTGTTTTAATCTTCAAACGGATTAACCAATGGCACCTGTGTCGCCTGAAAATCCCCGGTATTCCGAGTCGCAACCGTTAGTCCGTGTGCCAACGCGCTCGCAGCGATCATGCTATCCTTGAGAGGGATTGTCTGGCCTTTCCCTCTGAGTGCCGCGAGCAACATTGCCCACTGAATACCGGTTCGGGCATCCCACGTAACACACTCGAGTAATGAAATTCGCGATTCAAACCACAACTCCAGCGCGTTCTTTCTCCGTCCCTTTGGGAGAAGCAGGATACCCAACCGAATTTCTCCAAGAACAATCGGATCGATCACCAGATCCTCTTCGTTTGCCCTGAGCCAGGTAATCACTGCGGGTTTTGGATCCGGTTTGGTCGCCTCTGAAAACACGTTCACATCCACAAGGTATTTCATCGGAAATCCGGTTGGATGTCATCGGTCGTCTCTGAAGTTTCCATGCCATGGAGAAACCCTTTTTCCGGGCAAGCCAGCAACCAGTCCACGAGTCCCCGGTTGGCGGGTGGCGAAAGTCTTCGCAAGCAATAGTTACCATCTTCCATGGTTTCCACCTCGAAAGTTTCGCCAGCTTTAACGCCGTCGCGCCGGCGAATTTCCGCAGGTAAAACAAGCTGTCCTTTCGATGAAATCGTCGTCGTCATGTTGGTAAGATAGCATCTTACCGATTTCCATCAACCCTGTTTCGTGAAGCCAGAGAGGAACCGTGATTTAGAAATCACGACTGCAACCGGAAGGAGCTTCGCCGGGGTTGTCGTGATTTCCAAATCACGGTTCCCTTCAAAGTCTCAGACCCCCTTTGCCCTCTGGCGTATCCACTCCAGGCCTTCCTGGTATTCTTCGCTCTGGGGGCGGGATTTCAGCAGCCTTTCCCACAGCAAGACCGCCTCCCGATAGATGTTTTTCGCATCTTCGGTTTTCTTCGATAGCTCCAGTGCGTGAGCCAGATCGCCGAGCAGATAGGCGCTGGATCGCTGCAATTCCTCCGTGCCGAGAGCGTCTTTTCCGCCTTCCGATTCCAGATCGCGGAGAGAATCGCGGGCTTTCAGGAGAAGCGTGATTTCCTCCGATTTTTTCCCGTCGAAGCCGAGCATCCTTCCTTTCTGCCACCAGAGGAGGGCCAGCCTGTAATTGACGAGGGCATCGCGTTCGCCCTGCCTCTCGAGGAGTGAAATCCCTTCTTCAAATGCCTTCATCGCTTCCTCCGCTTTCCCCTGGTCGCGCAGTAATCCGGCTTGCAAACCGAGCTGCGCCGCTTTTCTGACTGCCGCGACCGTGGTGTCCGGGCGCTCTTTCAAAATCTGATCCAGCAGCTTCATCGCTTCGGTCGAAGCTGTCTGGGCAGCGCCAACATCGCCTGAGAGCACCGATGCCTCGGCCATCGCTCCATAGCAGCCGGCGAGGGAGAGACGCAGCTTCACATCCTGCGGGTTTTCTTTTAAAAGCCGCACCATTTCCGCAGCGGCCAGCGCCCTTACTTCACGGGCGTCGCCGAGTTTTCCTATGCCTTCGAGAATCGTCGCGGAGGATAAATAGCACTTCGCCAGCTCCGAGCGCAGCACTGCGGCATCCGGTCTGGCATCGGCGAGTTCGTTGAGCTTCTGGGTGGCTCCCATCAGTTGCTCCAGTGCCTTCCCGTCCTCACCGTTTGCGGCGAGAAGTTTCGCTTCGTGGAAATCCAGAATCGCGACAAGCTGTTCCAGGCGCTCCCTGTCCACTTCCGCAGCGGGAACTTCCGCGAGGGCAGTCCGCGCGAGCACGAACGCACCTGCGGTATCCTCCTCGGATTTCTCCTGTTTCAAAAGCGCGAGCAGCAGGGCGTTGCGGCCGATACGGAGTTTCATCTCCCCATCCATGGCGCCCGTCCAGCCATCGATCGCCTCACCCAGCCGCGCTGCGGAAGCATCGGTGTCACCAGCCGCCAGCGCCACTTCCGCTAGCTGAAGGCGCACTCTCGCGCGTTCGTCATCCAGGCTTTTGATTTCCGTTGTGCGTATGAGGAAATCCTCGAAAAACCGCTGAAGCCGTTTCAGCCGGAGCTCCCTGCCATCCAGGGCGGGCAGGTTGCGGTGGCCTTTTTCCATGGCCCAATCAAACAACCTGTCGCCGATCTGACGCGATGCCTCCAGGCGTGCCAGCCCGAGATCCCGCTGATACTCCATGGCTTGTTCGGCAGTGTCTTTTTTCAAAACTGCCTCCGCCATTTTATCCACCGCCTCGGTTGCTTTCGCATCCAGCAGGATTTTCTCGCGCTCGCGCTCGCCTTGTTCGTAGCGGAGCTGGTTGTTAGTGAGATACCACAGGCCGCCGAGCACGAAACATGCTGCGGTTGCCATTCCTGCGAAAAAGATAATACGCCGTGAAGAGCGCTCCGCCCGGCGGCGCTGGTCCATGAGTTGCTCCCGCGCCTCCTCGCCCTCTACCCTTGCCTCTACTTTTTCAAAAGCGGCCATCACCTCCACCATGGATACCGGCCGGTTCTCCGGAGCTAGATCCAGGCACCTGGTGATCCATTCACGGTAGCCTTCCTCCAGTTCGTTCCTGGCCTCGGCAGGCCATGAGATATCCTGGCTGGCCATTAGGTTTTTCGCGATCTTCGCGGCATCCGCGTGGATGCCCTCTTTCTTTGTTTCCCCGGCAGCCGGTGCCACCGATGCGAAAGTCTCGCTGCACCGTGGAAAGGCTCCAGTCAGCAGCCTGTAAGCCAGGACGCCGAAGGCGAAAACGTCCCACCTGTAGCCCGCTTCCTCAAAATATCCATTGGCATCGACGAGCTGTTCGGGAGACTGGTAGAGGAGCGCGTCCGTGTAATCAAAATGCGTAATCCCCGGCATGTTTCCCACCGCCCAGTCCGCGAGTTTCACCTGGCCGGATTCATCGAAAAAGACGTTCCCCGGCTTCAGGTTTCCGTGGGCCACGCGGCGCGAATGCATGCCGGCGAGGGCGTTTCCTATGGCTTTCACCAGATCCCAGGACTGCTCGCCCGGATGCGCCTCCATGGAATGCTGGAGCGTATTCACATGCCATAGCGGTTCCCCGCCGCCTTCTTCCATTTCCGCATAAACCGGCATCACCCAGCAGGCTGGCCTGCCTTCGAAATCCGCGGAATTCAGCTCCACAACCCCCTCCGGCCAGCCGCCCGCTTCCAGGCGTGAGGTCATCTTGGCCAGCAGCCCGCGGTTGATCGCCATGCCCTCGAAAACTTTCACCGCCCAGATCCGGCCATCGTCGTCCTTTGCGCCAAACACGCGCCCGCTTTCACCGGCTCCAATCAGGCCGAGCACCTCCAAGCCATTCATTTTAGGCAACTTCATACAAAAAGGATTACATCACCCGTCCGTCTTCTGCACCACCAAATACAAGTGCATTTCCGGATACTGGTCATATTCCAAATGCCTTACAATGCATCCGCTCCGGGCGACCGCTTCCAGGGTCTTGGGAATCCCAAGTGCGGCATGGTAAAGCGGGATGTCCAGAAACGGATTCGTCGCGTCCCCAGGCTCATCCAGCCCGCCTGTCGTGAAAATGAAGACCCCGCCCGGAACAAGTGCTCCGCAGATTTTTTCCAACAGCGCCTCCTGTTTCTCCAGCGGCACATGCCAGATCCCGTCCCAGCCTGAGATGAAATCGTATTTTCGCGGAAACTCCCACTCGCACACATCCGCAAGGTGGATCTCCGCCCCGGGGCTTTTCTCCCGGGCCAGCCGCACCATCCCTTCGGAGAAATCCAAGCCTTCCACACTCGCGAACCCCTCTTCTGACATCAGCCGGAGAATCCTTCCGCTGGATCCGCAGCCCAGATCGATCGCCGCCCCGCGTCCTTTCAAAAATGCCAGTGCACGTCGGTGCTGCTCCATCCCGTTCTTCAGGTTGAAATCCGCTCGCCCAGTGCGCGGCGAGCTTGTCATAGTTTTCCGCCATTTCTTCTGTTTCCATACGGGAGGAAAACATGGCGGCCGGTAAATCCCAAGGTTTCCTCCGTGTGGTCACCAGCGATCGTCGGTGGAAAGGGGCGATCAGGGAAACGGGGATCCAAGAATTTTCGAGACCAGCGTGATTCCAAGATAAAGAAGTCCGCCAACCAGAATCAGCGTGATCGGAGCCACAAAGATCTGGAGACAGA
The DNA here is from genome assembly GCA_963793435.1 of uncultured Verrucomicrobiae bacterium. Classification (GTDB taxonomy): domain Bacteria; phylum Verrucomicrobiota; class Verrucomicrobiia; order Verrucomicrobiales; family Akkermansiaceae; genus Luteolibacter. The sequence goes on from CAWCAA010000002.1 coordinate 1,355,317, forward strand.
AGAATCCCACGGCGAAGCGCAATCTTTCACCCGGGCCTGCGGTGTTGATTGGAGCCGTTCCCGGATCCGAGAGGTGGGTATCGCAGTAACCAAGCCCTACGATGAATGCGGAATAGACAATGACCACCAGAGGCCACAAGTATCCTGAGGCCATGATTCCAAAAACCAGGAACAGAAGGGTGAAAGCGGGTATTACCCAAAGAATGGTTCGAGCAAGTTTCCGGGGAATCGCTTTGTTGTGGAATGCTTGCATTGGTTCGGGGTGGGGCTTTTTTGAGGCACTCCTTGCAGCTCGACAAGCGGAACCGGCTTCCTGCAGCTGTTCCAGCGAATGATTTTCTCGTCGGCGGTGATGAGTGGAAGCCCAGGCACCATCGCTGGGAAACCAGTCATCCTGTGGTCATTTTGCTAGAGACAAAAAAACGGAGGTGGGGCGTTGGCTTTAGCCGGCGTGTATCGCCCGCACACGCCGGCTAAAGCCAGCGCTCCGTAGCCTGGCGTCGGTTGAATGCGAACATTGCTGCGAGTGCCAGAAGTAATGCTATGAACTGGTAGCCGGAGAGGTGGAGGAATGGTTTCGGGGTGGCGCGGAGGAACTCGTGGAGGAAACGGAAGAGGCCGTAGGCGATCAGGTAGAGGTGGAAATGCTGGCCGGGGAGGATGGATTTTTTCCGCATGATCCAGAGGGCGATGATGGCGAGAACCTGGAAGGCGATCTCCACCGGGACGGACGGCCATTTTCCGAAGGAACACATGACACCCGTGCAGCAACCGGCATGCAGGCAGCCGATGCGCCCGAGTATAAGGGGTACCGGGAGGATGGTGGCGAATCTGTCTCCTGTGATGGCGCGGTAGCCAATGGATTTTTTCACGATCTCCACTCCCGCCCAACCGCCGGGGAGGGCACCGATGACGGATTTCCCGGAAAGGAGGATGGGGATGCGCTGGGGATGGTCGAGATACATCCAGCCCTCCGCGAAAAGGAAGGCGATCTTGGCTCCAATGAAGGCACCGACCAATCCGCCGAGGTAGATGAGCGGGAGGCGTGAATCGTTTTTCGAAACGCGTATCCAGTAAATCGCCCCGATGACAATGCCGGCGATGAGGAGGGCGGAGTAGAGTGGGCTGCCCATTTCAGTGGAAACCGGAATCCGTGATCATGCAAAATCCGTAGAGGACAGTCATACCTATCGCCGGGGCGATCATTGCTTGGAGGATGACGAAGATGATAGTCCAACGTATCAGCTCCTTTTTCTCAGCGGAGGGATCGATGCGTTTTTGCTGGAGGGCGAGCCGTTGGTCGAAATATCCGACGGCGGCGAATGCGGCGATGGTAACGATGGCTCCGAACGGCCACATTTGCCCAAAAGATCCTGCAAACACGATGCCGAATGGCAGCATGAAAGCCGGGACGAGCCAGAGGATTACCCGGAGGATGGTGATGGCTTGGCTGCCGGGTGGAGGTGCTTGCTGGATTGGCGGATGGTTCATTCTGGCGGATGTGAATCAGATCCCCAGGCGAGGGAGTGTCTGGGATGTCAGGATAAAAAAAAGAGATGCGAAACCCGGAGCAATAATGATTTGTGATAGTGTGAATCCAATTACCCATCGAATTGTCTCAACCCCGTATAGTGATCCATTGAGGCTTTCCCTGTGAAGGTAAAGGCGACGGAAAATATCCGATGGGAACGATCAATGCCACAACAAGAGCCAGCGCAGGGAGAAAATTGGGATTCAGACTGATCAAAAGTCTCATGCAAGCCATGAGTAAGAATGCGGGAAGTAGCCAGAGGAAGACCCGAAGAATTGTGATCGCCGTGGATTGTTGGGATGTTCGTGCCGGGGATGCCATCGGATCAGTGGAAGTCGGAGGTTCCGGTGATCATACAAAATCCGTAGATGATGGTGTAGAGGAAAATCGGGATGATGAGGCATTGGGCGAGGGTGAAAATAGTCACCCTTACCCACAGTCGATGGAGGAACGGACCGGTGTTGTCGTGGGTAAGATAGCTGGCGGTATTAGCCCATGCGAATCCGAAAGAGATCACAATTCCGAGATTAGCTGCCAGACCCAAAGGCCAGACGTTGAAGCACATGAATTGCACGACTGGAGTGATGGCGGAGGGGAGGCACCAGATTACCAATGTGCCGCAGCCGGATCCGTTGGATGTGTTCCGGACTTTCATTTCGTATCAGGAAATCCCGAGTAGTAGCGGCAGAAGGAATCGAGTTTCCCGTCCGGGCGGATGACGTGGGTGCAGCAACGGTCGATGCGGTCCTGATCCCAGGTCCAGGCGTCCATGAAGGGTTTGATGAAAATGCGGAAGGCGTCTTTTTCGTTCATTTCGAAGCGGTGGAGGATTTCTCCGAGTTCCGTGTTTTCGCAGCCGCACTGGATCAGGTCGGAGAGTTCGTAGCGGACTTTGTCGCGGAGGAAGCCCTGGAGGCTGGCGAAGTCGATGAACTCGGAAACGCTGCGGACTCCGATGGGGGTGCGGAGGAGGTAGCCTATGGTGGCGCAGTTGGGGTCGCCGCAGGGGAGGGGGGTGAAATCTTCGAAGCGGAGTGTTCCGGAGGATTGTCCGACGGCTCCGAGGATGATGTCGGCGGTGTTCAGGGAATCGTCGGGCTGGCGGTGGACGCGGCCGGAGGTGAACATTGGTTGGAAGGAAACGCCACGGCAGGTGGTGTATTTCAGTCCCTCTGAAATGGTGTCCCAGAGGTGGGGGAGGTTGTCCGGCATCACGGTCATGGCCAGGGTGAAGGGGATGGATTCCGCTTCGCAGCGTTCCATGACTTTCGTTTTCATCGCGCGGAGATCGGTGCCTCGGAGTTCCTTTTGCGCGGCTTCCTGGGGGCCGTCGTATTGGAGGTAGAGTTGGAAATTTCCGCGACGGGAGCGGATGCCGAGTTCTGTTAGGAAATCGTTTTCCTTGGCGATGCGGACGCCGTTGGTGTTGACGAGGCAGTAGTCGATGCCGGGCTGGGCGTGGATCCAATCGACGAGTTCGAAGAACTGCGGGTGAAGGGTGGGTTCGCCGCCGGAGAGCTGGAGGATCTCGATGTTTCCTTTCCGTTCAAGCACTCCGAGGATGCGTTTCTGGAGGGATTCGAGGGAATGGGTTTTCAGCTTCTCCCCGGCGGCACCTGTGGGGGAATCGGCGAAACAGGTGGGGCAGGCAAGGTTGCAGGAATCGACGATCTCGATGAGGGCGAGGCAGGTGGAGAGGATTTCCACGGAGGGGTCATTGGCATCGGCATTGCGGCCGAGGGTGCCGGGGAGGCCGGTGGGATCCGAGGAGCAGGCGCAGCCGGTGCCGCAGGAGTTTGCGGGATCACCTTTTGCAAGCCAGTGGAAACGGGCATCGCTGGAGATGCAGGCGGTGGATTCGCCGTGCTCGGAGCAGGTGCGGGAGAGATAGACTTTGGCGTGGGTGCCTTTGGTTTTCCAGACTTCCGCAGGTGCCGGGAGCTTGCAGACCGGGCAGCGGGAGGTGGTTCTCTTTAACGTTTCCTTGAAGGTGGGGAGCATGGGAAGAAGTGATTGGAACGCGGACTTTAGTCCGCAGCGGGGCGGGGTCTGCGGACTAAAGTCCGCGTTCCGTTCATTTCAAATTGGCGAAGACTTTTTCGAGGGGGATGCCTTTGGTTTCGGGGACGAGGGTGAGGATCCAGATGAGCTGGAGAACCATCATGAAGGCGAAGAATCCGAAGATGTAAACCGGCGCGAAGGCGCCGGCGGCGATGGGGAAGGCCAGGGTGATGAGTGCGGCGAAAATCCAGTGGGTGGAGGTGCCGAGGGATTGCCCGGCGGCGCGGTGGCGGTCTGGGAAAATCTCGGAAATGAAGACCCAGATGACGGCTCCCTGCCCGATTGCGTGAGAGGCGATGAAGAAGAAAATCGTGAAGGGAACGATGCCGAAGTTTTCCGTTTTAAAAGCCCATGCGCAGAGTCCGAGTGAAGCGATGTATCCGAAGGAACCGATGATGAGCAGTTTTTTCCGTCCGATGCGGTCGATGAGCCAGAGGCCGACGAAGGTGAAAATGAGGTTGGTGAAGCCGATCCCGATGGATTGCAAGAGGGCGGCTTTGGAACCGAGGCCGGTCATTTCAAAAATGCGGGGCGCGAAGTAGAGGATGGCGTTGATGCCGGAGAGTTGGTTGAAAAATGCGATGAAAAAGGCGAGGGAGATGGGCTTGAGAAGGGGTTTGCTCAGGAAGGGGATCTGGATGCCGGTTTTGCTTTCTGCGGATGCGGCGGAGATTTCGGTGATACGGAGATCGGCGGCTTCGGGAGTGAGTGCGGGATCGAGGCGACGGAGAATGTCCGTGGCTTCGGGGCGTTTTCCACGGGCGAGAAGCCAGCGGGGGCTTTCCGGGAGTGTGAGTGATGCGAGGATGTAAAGGAAGGCGGGGAGTGCTTCGATTCCAAGCATCCAGCGCCATGCGGTGCCTCCGTCCAGGAATTTTCCGATCAGGTAATTCGAGAGGAAGGCGATGAGGATGCCTGCGACGATGTTGAACTGGTAGAGGCCGGTGAGCCGGCCGCGTCTTTCGGCGGGGGCGATCTCGGAAATGTAGAGAGGCGAGACGACCGTGGATATGCCTATGCCCATGCCGCCGATAAACCGGGCCAACATGAAATCCCAAGGGCCGACTGCGAATCCCGACCAGAGGGCGGATATGAAATACAGGATGCCGATTGCGACGAGGGTGTTTTTCCTTCCGAACTTTTCCGTGGGCCAGCCGCCAATCATTGCGCCGAGAACCGTCCCCCAGAGCGCCATGCTGACGGCCAGTCCGTGGATGCCATCGCTGAGTCCCCAGAGGGATTGGATGGTTTTTTCCGCGCCTGAAATGACTACGGTATCGAAGCCGAAGAGGAGGCCGCCAAGCGCGGCGGTGATGGAACTTCGCAGGAGGATGGAAGGATTTTTCGCAGGGTTCATTTCTATGGAAACTATCCAGGCATCCCGATGGTGGAAGGGGAAAAGACGTCCCGTGATGTTTTGTGCATACCCGATAGCGCTTTACACATGTCCCGTATCCAAGTTGAAATTATCCAGCCATGTCACTTACCATCAAACCAAAATCCGATTGCGCCTTTGACCAGATTTCCCTCGGGGAAGTAATGCTCCGCCTTGATCCCGGCGAGGGCAGGATACGCACCGCCCGCCAGTTCCAGGCATGGGAAGGCGGCGGCGAGTATAATACTTCGCGCGGACTCCGGAAATGTTTCGGCTACAAGACGGCGGTGGTGACGGCTTTCGTGGATAACGAAGTAGGCCACCTGATCGAGGATTTCATCATGCAGGGCGGGGTGGCCACGGATTTCATCCAATGGCGCGAGGACGATGGCATCGGGCGTTCCGTCCGCAACGGCCTGAACTTCACCGAGCGTGGATTCGGTATCCGTGGTGCGGTGGGAAATCCCGACCGGGGAAATACCGCCGCCTCCCAGCTTAAGCCGGGTGATGTGGATTGGGATCACATTTTCGGAAAACTCGGTGTCCGCTGGTTCCACACCGGTGGCATTTTCGCGGCACTTTCCGAGAGCGCTGCTGAGACGACAATCGAAGCTGTGAAATCCGCCAACAAATACGGCACCATCGTTTCCTACGATCTCAACTACCGCCCGTCGCTCTGGAAGACCATCGGTGGCCAGAAGAAAGCCCAGGAGGTGAACCGTGAAATCGCGAAATATGTGGATGTCATGATCGGAAACGAAGAGGACTTCACTGCCTCCCTCGGGTTCGAGGTCGAAGGTGTGGATCACAACATTTCCTCCATCGAACTGGATGCCTTCAAGGCGATGATAGAGACGGCGGTAAAAGAGTTTCCGAATTTCAAAGTGGCCGCCACGACCCTGCGCGGAGTGAAAACCGCGACCGTCAACGACTGGTCGGCCATCCTCTGGCACGGAGGCGAATTCCAGGAAAGCCGCAAATATGACGATCTGGAAATCCTTGACCGCGTGGGTGGTGGTGACTCGTTTGCCTCCGGACTCCAGTTCGGCTTCATGGAATTTAACGACGCCAAGAAAGCCATCGAATACGGTGCCGCCCACGGCGCGATCGCTGCGACGACTCCGGGAGATACTTCGATGGCTACCCGTAAGGAAGTCGAGAAGCAGATCTCCGGCGGTGGCGCACGCGTGGTGCGATAGAACGCTCTTTCTATCCACACGTCCCCCCCTGCGGATTCCGTTCTATCCCCCATGAGAAAATTTTTCCTGAATACCGTTCTGCCCGTCCTGCTGGTTGCTTCCGTGCAGGGAGCTACGGTGTGTTTTGAGAAACATGTGGAGACGGAAGACGGGCCGCGAAGCTGGTCTTATGAATTCGGGGTTGCATTCATTACTCCGGATAACATCGAGAATCTCTTCTTCGTGAATGGCTCCGCCTCACGGGCGGCCGGTTCGGCCGGAGGAGAGATCTACACATTTTCCGCATCCCGACGTCTCGGGCATTTGGTCTGGAACACAGGCGGGCACACGTTCACACCGCAGATCGAACTACCTTTCACAGTGGAGCTGGTCGATGAGAATTCGGGAAGCGGGTTCTTTGCGTTCTCCGGATCGCTGAATTTGCGCTGGGTGGATTTTCCGTGGAACGACTATGTGAAAACCACTTTGGCCATGGGCGTGGGACTGAACTATTCGGAGCGCATCTACCGCATCGATCAGCTCCGCCACGCGGGTGATGACAGATCCCATTTGAAATTCAACTGGCCCATCCAGGCAACCTTCGCCCTGCCAGGGTATCCTGACCGGCAACTGACGGTCTTCATCATCCACCATTCCGGTGGCCATGTATTCGACAGTGGCGGCTTCAACGCGCTGGGCGTGGGGTATAGGCAGGGTTTTTAGGTTTCCGGATGAATAGTTTTTTGTCGGGACAGGAATGTCCCGGCTCCCCATGCTGCCGCCGTGACGGAGACAGAAGAAATCGCCCGGAAGCCGCCGAACCTGCGCCAGGATCTGACAGTCCTGATGAAAGTCCGGCTGAACTTTTTCGTGCTGGTCACGACGTTCTTCGGATACCTGCTGGCGCGGAAGGGAATCTCCATGGAGTGGGCGGTGCTGTTCCACACGCTGATTGGGACGGCGGCCGCGGCGTTTGGCTCGGCGGCTTTCAATCAGTTGATGGAAATCGATTTGGACCTTTTGATGAAACGCACGGCGGACAGGCCCCTGCCATCGCGCAGGATGAATCCCATCACTGCTTTTGGGGTCGGCTGGGTGCTTTCCGCGATGGGGATCATCCATCTCGCGGTGATGGTGAATCCGTGGGCCGCGTATCTGACGGCGGCGACGGTTGCGATCTACGTATTCGTCTATACCCCGATGAAGCGGATGAGTTCGCTCAATACCCTGGTCGGCGCGATCCCCGGAGCGATCCCTCCCATGATTGGCTGGGTGGGGGGCGGTGGAGAAATCATGGATCCCGAGGCGTGGTTCCTATTCGGAATCCTGTTCTTTTGGCAGCTTCCACATTTCGTGGCAATCAACTGGCTGTGCCGCCAGGAGTATGAGGATGCCGGTTACAAAATGTGGTCCAACGGAGATATCAGCGGGCGGAAAAGCGGTATCCTGTGCGCGATGTTTTCCGTCGTGCTCGCGGTATTTTCCCTACTGCCGGCGATCTGGGGTTTTGCGAACGTCCTCTGGTTGATCGGTGGACCGCTGTTCGGGCTGGCGATCATGGCGCTTTCCTTCCGTTTTATCAAAGACGGTGAGCGAAAATCCTGTCGCCAGCTTTTTTTCTCAACCCTCATCTACCTTCCCGCCGCACTCACGGTTCTTCTGATCGCATGGAAACGGTGATTGGCTTGCGGGGCAAACTTGAATAAACAAAGCGAACCGAGCGTCCGACGACGCGAACCAAACCAATTCATGAAACCAAGAAACCTGCTCCTCGCCGCGATAACTTTATTCGCTTTCATTCCCGCCATGGCCGCCGATAAGGATGGCTTCACTCCGCTCTTCGACGGCAAGACCATGGACGGCTGGCACAATCCCTACAAACACGGGGAGATCAAGGTGGTGGATGGCGAAATCCACCTCACGGGGAATAAGAAATTCTTCGTCGTGACCGACAAAAAATACAGCGACTTCATTTTTGAGGGCGATGTTCTTCTTCCAGAGGGGAAGGCGAACAGCGGTTTTCTCTTCCGAGCCATCGAAGAACCGGGCAAGGCGTATGGCTACCAAGCGGAAGTGGACGGTGATGCAAAACGGAAATGGTCCGGCGGTCTTTACGACGAAGGTCGCAGGACTTGGTTCATCAGCCCGAAACGGGGGGACAAGAAAAGCGAAGAAGCTTTCCGAAAAAGGGCGGGCGATACATTCAAGCGTAACGATTGGAATACCTACCGCATCACCTGCAAGGGAAACAAGATCACCATCGAGGTGAACGGGGTCGTCACTACCGACGTCGAGGACGACATGGATTCCTCGGGAGTAATCGGAATCCAGCATCACGGCGAGAAGGGACAGACCTACAAGTTCCGCAATCTCCGGATCAAGGAACTGGACTGAACCATCCGTGAAGTCCATTGCGTCTGAATTGATCACCGCCGGGAGAGAACTGGCGGATGAACTTCGCCAGCTCCGGTTTTCCGATCCCGTTTCGCATACCTATCTGACCGTCGATTACGCGGCGGACGGATACGAATCGTATCTGAAAAAATTCGGGAACTCGAAGAAGCGCGTGCTGATGCTGGGGATGAACCCCGGCCCTTACGGCATGGCGCAGACCGGCGTCCCTTTCGGGGAAATCGCGATGGTGCGGGATTGGATGGGACTGAATCCGAAGATCGGAAAGCCTGCCTCTGAGCATCCGAAACGTCCCATCACGGGAATGGACTGTCCGAAGTCCGAGGTAAGCGGGCGCAGATTGTGGGGTTTGTTTTCCGAAAAATTTCCCAAGGCGGAGGATTTCTTCGAAAACCATCTGGCCATCAACTTCTGTCCGCTGATCTGGATGAAGGATACGGGTGCGAATCTCACTCCGGACAAGATCAAGGCGGCGGAAATGGTTGCGGTTGATGCCGCCTGCCAGAAGCACTTGCTGCGGTTAATCGAACTGCTCGAACCACAATATCTGATCGGTGTGGGAGCCTATGCCGAGAAGAAGATGGCCCTTGCGAAGGAGGAGCTCGGAGCGGACGGGATCGTTGGGAAGATCCTCCATCCGTCGCCTGCTTCTCCTGCTGCGAACCGGGGCTGGGCGGAAGCTGCGGAAAAGCAGCTCCGCGAACTGGGGATCTGGTGAATAGTCCGCCGCTGAGATCGAGCCGTTCATCACTGGAGTCATTGATTACGAAATTGGCGCTCCAAAACGTACGTGTCTTTCCGGATATAGCGGGCAATCTTCTTGCTTTAAGTCACAGCAGGCGATTAGCCGGAGATTGCTTGGGAGCCGGGGGCGGAAGCAGGTTATTCCTAGTGTCCGTATTGTCGCGTTTTTGATCGGAATGCGGGATCCTCGCATCAATAAATTCCGTGACAAAACGGCGGATGAAGGTATCACGGACAGATGGATATGGCGGATCATTTCGGCGGGTATCATGTCCCAGACGCTAAATCCGAGGATTCCCTGACAGTATCCGCAAAGCCCGGGGACGGCATCCTAGCTGAAAAGGAGAACATCAGTTTCTTCAGTCGAAACCTGGAGACTCTCAGAGTGGATCTTCGTGCCTATCTCGGATCGTTTTTGAACCGAAGGGCGGATGTGGACGATTGTTTCCAGGAGGTTTCCCTGGTTCTTTGGCAAAAGAAGGAGTCAACCTGGCAATCGGAAGATTTCAGACGCTATGCGTTCCGCGTCGCAAGAAACCAAGCGGCATTGCTTTTACGGAAGCAGGGACGGACTCCTTTGCTCGGGACTGATCTCGCTGAGGAGATTGCTTCACGAATCGCCGATGAGTCTGCGCCTTCCGCTGAGGGGGAGGAGCGTCTTTCTGCGTTGGCTGCGTGTTTGAAAAAACTTCCGGAGGGGCATCGTGAGATTGTCGAAACACGCTATTACGGGGCTGGGAAGCTGAAGCATCTTGCGGATTCAAGAGGACAATCGGAGTCCTCGCTCTACAAGCGATTGGAACGGATCCGCACGGCGTTACGTGATTGTGTGAACCGTAGGATCAATGCGATATGACGGCGGAACCAAACGGGTATTCCCCCGATGCGGAACTCTCGGAGCTGGTTGACCGGCTCATCGACGAACGGATCGGGGATGACGATCTGGAGCGCTTGAAGACACGTTTGCGGCACGATACGGAAGCGTTGGAATACTGCGCCGCCCGGATGCGTCTGGACTCCGAAATCGGTGCGGCTTTTGAAGGTTTTGAGATCGAGATGGTGGAAGCGCGGCGCGTAATCGTGCGGAGCCGGGGAGGGAATCATGAGCTGGTAAGGGAAGAGGGTCGTATGTGGAAACGCATACCGCGAAAGGCAGCGATCCGGCTCGGGAACAGTCGCCTCAAGATCCACCGGGTGTTTCCTGTGATTTTCCTCTGCCTTGCGGTGATCCTCGGCGTGTATTTGTGGAAGGAATCGAGGCCGGTGCTGGTTCTTCATAATGCGGGATTTGAGCAGGCGGATCTTTCCGACAGCCTCGAACCATTCAATAGCTCGGTCTTGGATTGGGAGGACTTTTTTCACACCGATACGGTTGGCACCTGTAACCTAGAAAGGCTCACCAAGGGGCGTATTGTCGCCCGCTCCGGGGACAATGTGGTGAGGCTGACGGGAGGCGGTCTGATGCAACGGCTGCGAATGTCGGACGGTTCCCCTATCCGTGTGGTGCGGGGACTCCGCATCCGGGTGAAGTCGTGGGTGCACCTTGCAGAGGGGGTGCCGTTTGCGGAAATGCGTTTTGCGCTGCGCGTGGTTGACAGCACGTTTCCGCGGATGAGGCAGTTCGAGCCAGCCCAGGATTTCGCCAGGATCGATACCGGTGGGTGGCGGGAGGTCACGGCAGACCTTTGGATCACCGAGCGAGACCTGAGAATGGCATATTCCCGGGCTTCCCCTCCGGACGCTCCGGATGAACCCACCGCTCTGGAGGGCAGATCGCTGGCACTGACCATCGAGAACCGATCCGGGACGGAATTTTACCTGGATGACATTTCCGCCGGGATCGTCGATAGCGACGGAGGCGAGATAAAGCCGTTTTCCTTTGAGACGCCCACTCATGAGGAGAGTGTTGTCTTCAGGCGGTTTGATTTCTGGAAGGTGAAATCGGAAGGAACGGGAGGTGAGGTATTCGGAGTGCGTGCGGGGGAAACATGGTTGCCACCGGGTCGCACCCAGTTTGCCCCTCCGTTCCATGGGGAGCAGGTCGGGTTTGTGAATATCAAACCGGGTGATTCCGTTGTCCTTGATTCGGTTCCCATTGGCAGACTCGAGGGAGGCCAGGCCTACGAATTGCTCGTCGCGCTTCGTCCCGACGATACGGCGGAGGGGGTGAAAATTGATTATGGAGTCGGACTCATCGCCGGTGGTCGGGAACTGGGAAAGATGTCAGAGGGAACCCTTGATCCGACGAAGGCAGGGGAACGGGAGGTGCGGTTCCTCCTGAAGAAAGGCGAACACGGATCCGATGACGATTCGAATCCATTTGGGATCAGATTGAAGTTCACAGCGCGTGGTGAAGGCGAGCCGTCCAGGGCGTATTTCGACAATCTCCGGGTGCTTCCGGTAGGCGGGAAGTGATATTTTCGAAAGTTTTTTGTCAGGAAACTTTCTGCCAAGCAATGATGAGGTGAGAGAACGCATCTCCGCTTCTCAGATTTGAAAGATTCCTCTAACTGAAAAACACCTCGAAAATGAAAAAGTACACTCGAATTCCCCTCGTGATCTGCAGCCTGATCACTGCACAAGCCGCATCCGCTGCCACACTTGCATTCTACGACATCAACGATGGCGGAACAAATACCAATATCCTCGGAGTGGAAAGTTCACTCTCCGGAGTGAGTGCCACGTCTCTCAGCCTGACTGGAACCGGTGTCGCCGCATCGACAGGTTCGGACACGATCTTCGTTCGTTTCTCCGATGCTCCTTCTACAACAGGTTCCCATTATATCGAATTCGAACTCACTCCTGCGAACGTTGGGCAAACGCTTAGTTTGACCAGCCTGAGTTTCGAATACTACTACGACGGAACTGATTCCGCCACGTCCGGGACTGCCTCCTGGGATCTCAGAGCAAACATCAACGGAGCTGGATTCGCTGATGTGGGTGCCAATCCAGATGCAACTTATGCCAGTGCTACCAACGAGGTTCCGTCCCCCCTGCCATCCGCGACAGTCACACTAGGTCAAACAAATGTCACTTCCGCAGTCTTCAGGCTCTCGATGTATGATGACGGGGGGACTGCGTCGAACACATTCATCAAGACCAACAGCATCACCGTCAGTGGCGATGTCGTTCCGGAGCCAAGCACCGCCCTTCTCGGAGTCCTCGGCCTTGCGGGTTTTCTGATTCGCCGCCGCAGGTAGGCAGCGGAGGAATACCGTCTCCATCTTGACTTTGTAGGATGAAGAATCATACACGGCGTCGTTTTCTGGGAATGTCCGCATTGTTGGGCGCAAGCACCTCGCTTGCATCTGCGGCTGAAAGCCCCGCGCGGGAATTCATTCCGCTTCCCGATATCAAGGGACGGGTGAACCGGAGCGGGGGGAGAGTCGATGGTTCCAGGTTTTTTGAATCAGCCCGCGAAATCCCGGTCGATTCGGAAAGTGATGTGATCGTGTGTGGCGGAGGGCCTGCGGGCATCGCCGCCGCCATCGCCTCGGCTCGTGCCGGTGCAAAGACGACTCTTTTCGAAGTCCACGGATGCCTCGGGGGAGTCTGGACTGCGGGTCTGCTCGGCTTGATTCTGGATTCGAAGAACAAAGACGGGATCATGAGCGAACTCCTCGGAGTCATGAAGGAAAGGGGCGGCAGGGATACTGTCAGCAGCCGTCTTACCTACAATCCGGAGATCATGAAACTCGTTCTCGAAGAGCTGTGCGTGAACGCCGGGGTGAGGATCCAATATTTTACCAGAGTGGTTGCCGCGTCGGTAAACGGCGGGAGGCTCGAAGCGGTAATGACCGAATCGAAAGCGGGACGTCAGGCGTGGACAGCGAAGACCTTTATTGATTGCACCGGAGACGGGGATCTTGCCGCCCAGGCAGGGTGCTCGTTCGATCTAGGTAGGGATGCGTCCTGCGGATGCCAACCCATGTCACTAATGGCGCTGATCACCGGCGCCGACCCATCGGCGGTTTCGAAAGAGATCCTCGGTGTCGGACCCGGCAACAGCCCGAAAGAACTTCTTTTCAACCGCCTCAAATCGCAAGGCGTCCACCCATCCTACGTGAAGCCCACGCTGCTGCATCTGAACGGGGATCTGTATGCGCTGATGGCGAACCACGAATACGGCGTGTCCGCCTTCGATCCCGGACAAGTCACCAAGGCGACGATTGATGCGAGGGCTGAAATTAACCGCATCGTGAACGCTCTGAAAAGTTCCGGAGGCGGATGGGAGAACGTCGGTCTCGTTGCGACGGCCGAACAGATCGGCATCCGCGAAGGTCGCAGGATACGGGGATTGGCACAGATTACCGCGGATGATGTCGCGGCGGGGAAAAAACACAAGAACCCTGCCGCCCAAGTGACTTTCCCGGTGGATATCCACGCGATGACCGAGGATGAGGGGAAAACAAAAGGCTATTCGGGCGAAGGTAATAAGTCCCGCCCCTACGACATACCCATGGGCGCTTTGATCGCTAAGGACGTTGACGGACTGATGATGGCCGGGCGTTGCATAAGTGGTGATTTTGTCGCGCATGCCAGCTACCGGGTCACAGGAAATGCGGTGGCCATGGGTGAATCGGCCGGCAAAGGCGCCGCACTGGCGGCAAAACTCAATGTGTTGCCTCACGAGCTGCCATCGTGAATCGCACCGATAGAATTTCCGACTTTCAGACTTTGTCGGAACCGTAGTGACCTGCTCCCAAGAAACTGCGGGATCGCCGTCTCCGGCGGAAACATCTTTATCACCGCCCAGGACGGCAGCCTCCGCGGAGTAGTCCCCATCTCTCTCCACGGACTAACCCCAATCCATGAGGGTTGGACTTCTCAATCCTACCTTGAGCTGTGTCGGTGGCGTGTTCGAGGTCCCCAGCTCACCCTGAACTGCGCACGCTATTGTCCGCCTCGGCTCCAAACCTCTTGAAGGCATTCGCATGGCGATCAGCGAACGCGTCTGCACGTCGCCGATCTGTGTCACTTCCTGATTTTTACAGAAGGACGCAAGGGAAACGAGGATCCGGACTGATCGACTGCTGGAGATTGATGAATCGGGTCAGTTTGCGTCGGGTTCGCTGATGCGGAGGCGGAAGAAGACGCTCTCCGGTGCGGCGGGAAGGGAGATGAGCACCGGGGTCATGCGGGTGACGGGATCGGGATCGCCTTGGGTGACGCCGGTGGCATGCCAGGATCCCAGGGTGGTGAACCATTCGATCTGATAGGTGAGGGTGTCGCGTGGCTGGAAGAAGCTGACGGAGGCGCTGGTGGTTCCGGGTTCGAGCACCATCGGAGGGAGCGCGCCGGGTGCCAGAGGGTCGGTGTTGAAAGCGAATTCCAGCAGGTTTTCGGAACCGTCGAGATCGGCGTCGGCGTCGGGGAGTTGAAGGGCGGCAGGGGTGCCCTGCCAGTCGATTCCGCCTTGCCAGGTGGTGTAGTCGACGGGATTCAGGACATCCACGCTCAGCGAAGGAGCGGCTCCGGCGCTTCCTTCCCGGGTGCCTAAGGCGATGCCGGCGATATTCTCGCCGGGTGTGCGCACGATGTAGCCAAGCAAGCCGTTGTTGGGATCGAAGGGCGGGGAGATGGGGAGGTCGACGACCTGTCCGAGACCGGTGATAACGGCGCTGCCGAGGGAGGGTCCGTAGCCGGGCGCGTTGTTCCAGGTGAGCGTGGTCTCGCCCCAGCTCTCGGACTGGGTGCGGTGGATGTGGACCGGGCGGGTCGGCGTGAAGTTGCTGAGGTTGGCGACGGTCAGCTGGAGCCGTGCGGCGCCGACGAGGGCGGAAGGATTGAGTGAGGAAACGTCGAACTTGAGATAGGCGCGGCGGTCAACGCTTTCGCCGCCGTCGTCCTTGACGGTCATGGTGGTCAGGGAGCCGAAGTTCGTACCTGAATTGGATCCGCCCTGCACGTGGCCGTCGGCAATTGGAGCAAAAACCTCGCTGGCGGTGACATACGGGAGCAGGCTGCGGATGCCGACCTGGAAGGTGGTCGAAGTACTACGTCCACCGGAATCGGTGACGGTGAGGGTGACCGGGTGATAGCCGGATTCACTCCACGAACGGGTGGTGACGATGCCGGTGGCCGTCTGGCCTCCGCCGAAATCCCAGTGGTAGCTGGCGATGTCCTCCTCCGGGTCGTGAGCATCGTAGGCGTCGAAGCGGATGGTCTGGCCGGGTAGGGCGGGGGCGGGCGGGGTGACGGGAGGGATGGCGGGCGGGCTCAGCGTGGAAAGGCGCCGGACGTGGCGGTCGGTCTCGCCATCAGCATCGGTGACGGTGAGGCTGACCCAGTAATTTCCACCCCTGGCGTAGGTGTGGGCCGGGGTCGCGCCCGTGCCGGTCTGGCCGTCTCCGAAGTCCCAGAGGTAGGAATCGATTGCGCTGTCGGCATCGGTGCTGGCGGTGGCGTCGAAAGAGGCCTGCAGCGCGCCGGGCTGGGTAAACGAGAAGGCAGCGGTCGGACGGGCGTCGAGCGTGTCGGCGATCTCCAGATCAAGCTCGTGGGTGCCGGCCGGGACGTTGATTTCCACGAAACCGGGGCCATTGGAGTCCGGCACGACGGGTGAGCGGTCGAGGGCGATGCCGGTGATGCCGGGATGGTGGAAGGTGACGCTGGTGCCGGGTGAAATTACACGGCCGCGGGTTCCCTTGAGGTGGAGGCTGATCGGGGCGGTGGCGTCGAATCCCCGGCGACCGTCACTGTCCTGGAGGTCGAGCGAGGTGGCGTCGGTGGCGAACTGGAAATCGGTGAAATTTCCGGTGGTGCGGCGGTAGAGGACGCTCCAGCCGTTCCAGGAATCGGCACCGTCGGTGGCGGCGGCCGGGCTTGAGCCACGCGATACAAAGGCGTGGTCGCTGGCGCCGTCGGGGTAGGTGACGGTGCTGCCGTCGAAGCCGCTGACGCTGGTCACACGGGCGAGGGTAGGGACGGGATGACTGTCGTCAGCGGGAAGCAGCAGGGTCAGCGCGCTCTTTTCTCCGCTACCGGGAACGTCGTACTGGGGTCGCAGGTATTCTCCGGGTTCGAAGACGCCGCTGTTGGTGTTGAATGCGCCGTTCTTGATCTGGACGGTGTCGGGAGGCGTGGCGAGAAAGAGGTGGAGGGCGACGTTGGTCGTGGTGCCGAAGCGGTCGAGGGAGCTTGAGTAAAGCGTCCCGGCGAGTGGCCCTCGCTCATGTTGTCGGCATAGGGATGGAAGCGGGTCTCGACGCTGCCGGATGAGGCCTGGGTGGTGCGATCGAAGACGGCGAAGTATCCGGGGCGGCCGTCCTGGGTATCGATCTGGAGGAAGTGCCGCTGATGGTGATCGGATCCGGTGGCCGGGCCTGACTCGCCGCGGGCGTAGTCGAACCGCTCGCTGGTGAAACCTTCGGAGATGCCGCCGCCGCGGTAGGTCGCGTGGTTGGCGCCGTTGAAGGTGAGGGTGTTGCCCGCCTCGGCGTCGGTGTCGCCCTGGAACCAGCCCGACCCACGGATCAGGTCCTCGCCGTAGGCGGCGAGATGGAGGCCGTTGGCGTCGCGATGGGTATGGAAGGAATCGACGGTGGCGGTGGAGGCGTTTTTGAGTGCTCCGAAGAGTCCGTTGCCGCCGTTGCCCGCTCCCCAGAACGAAGCTCCTCCGTCGGGGTAGATCCGGCTGAGCGGCTTCCGCGGGGTGGCGGGGAAGCGGTCGTGCAGGAGATAGGTGAGCAGGATGTCGTTGATGTGCCATCGGGGGCCATTGCGCGCGTGCCAGGCGGCATTTTCCGCCGCGGTGAGGGAAAAGCGCTGGAGGCTCGAGCGGCGGGCGCTGACGACCTGCCAGAAGTTTCCGGGATCGGTTTCGGGCGTGGGCGTGGAAAGCAGCCCGCCGTAGTTCCGCGGCGGGCCGGCGAGCGAGTCGCCGAAGGTGGTGCCGGCCTGATGCGAGCCGACCTGGGCCTGCCAGAGGTGCTCGTAGAACTTGACCAGGCGGGCGTCCTCGTAGCGATTGGAGAAGCCGACGAGGTGGGAGAGGTCGAAGGGCAGGTTCTTTGACGCGCCGCGGTCGGCGAGGAGCATCCGGGCCATCGCGTAGGAGGAGGCGTTGAGGAAGAACCCGTCGGGACTCATCTGGCCGCGAGCGTAGTTGACATGGGTGTCGAGCAGGTTTCCGGCCTCGGATAGATTTCGGAGGTAGAGGTTCCAGGTGAAGGCGAGGCCGCGGCGGGCGTTGGGCCAGGATCCGGTGGTTCCGACCTTGGCGACGAAGGCCGCGAGGTGGCCTTCGATCTCGGCACGATCCGCAGGGCTCATTTTTTCGCCGAACAGGTCGAGCGCGATGATTGAGGTGACTGCCGAGGTGGCGGGCGGAGTGGTGGTGGCCCAGGCGGTCTGGGCGACGGTGAGCACGTCCTGCCATTCCTTGAGGGAGGTGACGAGCTGAGGCAGGTAGCTGGCTTCGTTGTCGGGGTCGAGGATGAGGGCGAGTGTCGCGCAATTGCTCATGCGCCGGATCTGATAGTGCCAGTCATCGGCAGCTCCGGATACGGTGGCGGGCTGGGTCAGGGCATGGTCGATGGCGGCGGCCTTCATTTCCGACCACGGGGCGGAGGCAGCGCGGGCGCGGAGACCGGGGAACTCGCCGGGGCTGACGAGAAAGCCGGCGTGCATGGGCGCGGCGAGAGCGAGGAGCAGGGCGATGGGTTTCAAGGGCGGAACGCTAGGACCGGTGCGGCGAAATGTCCACGGCAAAAGCGGGCCGCAGCGACGGGGCGGGGGGAAATACGGGGGAGAGGTGTTCCGAAAGCGGATGTAGTCTTTCGTCGGATGGAGGGGAGCTTGTGTCAGATCCTCGATCGGAAAACCGAAGCCAAAACGGGTGGCCGTATGAGGAGTGGTTTCGTTGCCGCCCGCCGGGAACGGCTTGATGCCGAACGAAACGTAGCCGCGATTGCCTGGCACCGACTCGACCGGTGGTGCGTCCGCAGGTCACCCCCCAACCCCGGCCGACAGGACTCCTTCAGCCGAACTCTGAAAAAGCAAGTTCCTAGCAATAGCCGGGGGTGGAAGCAGGTTATGTTTGCGATACGTATTGCCGCAGCTTTGATGAGAATGTGGGATCCTCGCACCAATAAATTCCCTGACAGTATCCGCAATGACCACGAATACGGCGTGTCCGCCTTCGATCCCGGACAAGTCATCAAAGCGACGATTGGGGCATCGGCTGAAATTAACCGCATCGTGAACGCTCTGAAAAGTTCCGGAGGCGGATGGGAGAACGTCGGTCTCGTCGCGACGGCCGAACAGATCGGCATCCGCGAGGGTCGCAGGATACGAGGATTGGCACAGATTATCGCGGATGATGTCGCGGCGGGGAAAAAACACAAGAACGCTGCCGCCCAAGTGACTTTCCCGGTGGATATCCACGCGATGACCGAGGATGAGGGGAAAACAAAGGGCTATTCGGGAGAAGGGAACAAGTCGCGCCCCTACGACATACCCATGGGCGCTTTGATCGCCAAAGACGTTGACGGACTGATGATGGCCGGGCGTTGCATGAGTGGTGATTTTGTCGCGCATGCCAGCTACCGGGTCACAGGAAATGCGGTGGTCATGGGTGAATCAGCCGGTAAAGGCGCCGCGCTGGCCGCAAAACTCAATGTGCTGCCTCACGAGCTACCATCGTGAATCGCACCGATAGAATTTCCGACTGTTCAGGTTCTGTCGGAACCGTAGGATTTCTCCATGAGATTCCTTCAGTCTTTCGTTCTCCTCGCTCTATTATGTTCCTTGGCCTCTGCGGACGAGCGCCCGAATATTGTCATCCTCCTTGCAGATGACATGGGCTACGGCGATGCCGGCTGCTACGGCCATCCGCTGATCAAAACCCCGAACATCGACAAACTTGCAGCGCAGGGCGTAAGGCTCACATCGTTCGTTACCGGTTCCTGGTGTGTGCCTTCCCGGACGCAGTTGATGACAGGGCGCTACATGCCGCGTGTGAAATTCAATGGTGATACGGGCTCGGACGGGAAGGGGGGGCTGCCGGATTCCGAACTTACCATGGCCGAGGGGCTGAAACAGGCGGGGTACGCTACCCACATGGTCGGGAAATGGCATCTCGGTTACAAAGAAAAGCGTTTCCTGCCAGTGAACCAGGGATTCGATACATGGTTCGGCCTTCCCTACTCTAACGATTACATCAAGCCTTGGGTTCAGACCAGTGAACCTCTCGGGCTCTACCGTGGGGAGGAGCAGATCGAGGACACCCTTGACCAGGATCCGCTCACCAACCGCTACACGGAGGAGGCGGTCGGACTGATTGAGAAAACCAATCCTGACAAACCGTTTTTTCTCTACCTTTCCTATGCGATGCCGCATCTGCCACTGGCCGTGTCTGATGAGAGGAAAGGCAAATCCGCCGGTGGGCTCTACGGGGACGTGATCGAGGAACTCGACTGGAGTGTTGGTCGGGTGATGGAGGCGCTGGAGAAAAAAGGAATCACCGAGAATACCCTGGTCATGTTTGTTTCGGACAACGGCCCTGGACGAACAAACCGCCAAGAATGCTTCAGGCGGGGATCGAAGAATGGCACTCCGGATCGGTCGGACTGCTCCGTGGAGCGAAAGCCGAGACATACGAGGGTGGGCCACGCGTCCCGGCAGTTATCCGTTGGCCGGAAAAAGTGAAGCCCGGGCGGGTCGATCCGGGTCTGGTCGGGATGCCCGATATCTACCGGACGGTGCTGGCCGTGGGTGGTGCCAAGCTTCCCGATCTCAAACTTGATGGATATGACATCACCGGATTTCTCTCCGGAGAGGAGAAGGAATCTCCGCGAAACGAGTATTTCTACATCCTCCGTGACAAGATCGAGGCGGTGCGTTCGGAGAATTGGAAGCTGAGGCTTGCCTCCGGGGAACCGGAACTTTTCGATCTGATCAGCGATCCTTCCGAACGGATCAACCGGGCGGAGGATATGCCGGAAAAGGTTTCCGAACTACGTCTGCTGATGGACAGGATGTCGGAAGAAACCGGCACCAAAGTCTCGGGTGGCTGATGGGGAATTCGGATTGAAAACGGAAAGAGTGCCGGGAGTTCGGGCGTAATCTGTTCATGTCAGATCAAAATCCAGATACACCCGGCCGTAGAACGTTCCTCAAGACTGGTTCGCTAGCCGCAGCCGCGACCCTTATCCCTACCGTAGCCCGCGCTGAAGAGGATGTGCCCGAGATCAAGGTAGCGCTTGTCGGCTGCGGAGGCCGTGGAACCGGTGCCGCCTCCCAGTCGCTCTCCGTCCCCGGCACCAAGCTTGTAGCCATGGCCGATGCCTTCGAGGACAACATCGGCAAGGCATACGAAAATCTCAGGAAGCAGTTCGGCGACCGTGTGGACGTGCCTGCGGAGCGCCGGTTCCATGGCTTCGATGCGTTTAAGAAGGCGATCGACTCTGCGGATCTTGTCCTTCTCTGCACTCCTCCCGGATTCCGCCCCGCGCACTTCGATTACGCGGTGGAGCAGGGAAAGCATGTCTTTTTGG
This sequence comes from uncultured Verrucomicrobiae bacterium, assembly GCA_963793435.1. Classification (GTDB taxonomy): domain Bacteria; phylum Verrucomicrobiota; class Verrucomicrobiia; order Verrucomicrobiales; family Akkermansiaceae; genus Luteolibacter. The sequence continues at coordinate 1,376,116 of CAWCAA010000002.1, forward strand.
AAAAGCCGCTCGCTGTGGACGGCCCGGGAATCCGAAAGATCATCGAAGCGGCGAAGGTGGCGGATACGAAGAAACTCAAGGTCGTCTGCGGTCTCCAGCGCCACTACCAGAACAACTACCTGGAGACGCTTGAGAAAATCAAAGAAGGCCTCATCGGGGAAATTTCCAGCACGCAGGTGTATTGGTCCGGCGGCGGCGTCTGGACCCGTGCGCGGCAGGAGGGCATGACCGAGATGGAATACCAGATGAGGAACTGGTATTATTTCAACTGGTTGTGCGGCGACCACATCTGCGAGCAACACATCCACAACCTCGACGTGAGCAACTGGTTCATGGGCGCTCATCCCGTGAAAGCGGTGGGCATCGGTGGCCGCAACAAACGCGTCGGCAAGGACTGGGGGGAAATTTACGACCACCACTACGTCGAATACACCTACCCGGACGGGACGATCATGAACAGCCAGTGCAAGCACTGGGACGGCACATGGTCCAAGGTTTCCGAAACCATTGTCGGCACCAAAGGCACCGCCACCCCGGGTCTTATCAAGGATCGCAGTGGAAAAGTGATCTGGCGCTTCCGTGGAAAGAACAACAACTCTTTCCAAACCGAGCACGACGTTCTGGTTCAGCACATCCGCGAGGACAAGCCTATCAACAATGCCCATTACACGGCGGATTCCACCCTCACCGCCATCATGGGACGGATGGCGACCTATTCCGGCCAGGAAATCACCTGGGAGCAGGCACTGAATTCAGATCTGGATACCATGCCGGAAACCCTCGCCTGGGATGCCGATCCGGGGCCGAAGCCCGGCCCCGACGGATTGTACCCGGCACCGGTTCCCGGTGAGACGAAAGTCGTCTGAAGCGGCTAGGGTTTTTGTTTCTTTTCGATCTGGGATCTGAGGGATCTCAGGTCGTTATCTATCCTTTCGAGTAGGGAGAAGAGCTCGGGATCGGAGTTTGCTGTCAGCTCGGGGGTCAGGGAAAGTTCCTGCATGGTGGATACGATGATTCCGATGAAGAGGTTCAGTATCGTGAAGGTGGCGATAATGATGAAGGGCACGAAAAAGGCGAATGCCCACGGGTGTGTTTCCATCACCGGCCGGACGATACCCATGGACCAGCTTTCCAGCGTCATGATCTGGAAAAGGGTGTAGAGGCTGGCTCCCAGCGAGCCGAACCACTCGGAATGTGTTTCACCGAAGAGGCGGGTGGCAAGAACCCCGGTGGTATAGAAAAAAATCGCCATCACGGCCATGACGCCGGAAAGACCCGGGATGGAGTGGATAAACGCCGCGACCACTTTCCTTAGGCTTGGAATAGCCGTCAGCAGCCGGAGGACACGAAGCACCCGCAACGAGCGAAGAACCGCCCAGACACCGGCTCCGGGAATGAGGGCGATGGCCACCACCAGGAAATCGAACAGGTTCCAGCCGCTACGCCAGAAGTGGGAGCGGTAGCAGTATATTTTTACGGCAAGCTCCGCGATGAAGACTCCGAGGCATAGTTTGTCGAGCACGGGCAAAATACCGCCGTAGGAATCCATTGCAGCCTTGCTGGTTTCCAGTCCGAGAATGACCGCGTTGAGAAGTATGACCGCTATTATGAAAGTCTGGACACGCTTCGATTCGATCCATTTCGCCAAAGCAATGCGGCGTGCCGATACGTCTCTGCGTTCAAGTAAGACTAGAAGGTCGGTTTCGCTCATTCGTGTGCTTTATGTATCGGAAAAACCACCCTGTTCAATCGTTATCCACGCAGGCTGCGGTGGCAAGAGCGTCGGCGGCGGCGGAAGATTCCGCGACTATGGTCGCGGTGGCGTTTTGGGTGAGACCCAGGCCGCTGCGGGGATCGATGATGTGGGAGTAACGCTTTCCGTCTATCTCGATGAACTGGTGGAGATCGCCCGAGGTGGAGACGGCGGCGTTTACCAGTTCCAAGGGGGGCTTTGGTTCGCCAGTGGTCTTGATGGCGATTGTCCAATGGTCTTTGCCGGGAGGGGGATCGCCTACGCGGACGTCGCCGCCGCAGGTGATGGAGGTGCGGGGGAGTCCGTGTTTTTTGAAAACAGCGAGCATGGCATCCGCCGCCTGGCCTTTTGCAATGCCGCCGAGATCGAGGCGCATGCCGGGGACGGTGAAGATGAGGGTGCGGTCGGCTTCGCTGAGGATGAGTTTTTCGTAACCGGATGCGGCGATGGCTGCGGTGAGTTTCTCCGGGGTTGGAAGAGCTTTCCGGCGGCGGGATTCGCGCCAGAGTTTGGTCATGGGGCCGAGTGTTGGATCGAAATTGCCTTTGGTTTTGCTGGCGAAATGCTGCGCTTGTAGTAACAGCGGGAAGAGGGTTGCGGAAACCGGATGGGGAATGCCGTGGGGGAGTTTTGAGAACGAGAGAAGCTCGGAATCCGCGATGTAGTCGGAGGCTACGGAATTGATTTTTTCGGCTACCGCGAAGGCTTCGTTGGTGGCTTTTACCGCGAGAGGCTGATCACTGATGTGGGTGGTGATTTTGAATAGAGTGCCCATGAGAGGGCACTCGGCGGGGAAGGATGCTGCACTTGCCGGGGAGGGGATGAGGGTTGCGCCGCAGAGAAGTTGGAGGGTGCGGCGACGGTTCATTTTTCGGAATCGATATTCGTGAAGCGTAAAGCTGAGAAAGTCGAAGACCGTTGGCCGATGGAAGCCTGGCTATCCAGAACTGCGTGGAGGGGCTGCCGCTTGCCGTCATGAAGCCCGATGCTATGGGACAAATTCGGGAAAGGTTCCACACGCCGCCTGAAGGCAGCGCCCCGTGCGGATGCCGTCGGTTCGCAAGCTTTCAACAGGCTATGGGATGGAATTGTAGATCTCTTCGAGAGCCTGGACGGTGTATGCCGTGACGAGGACGGGGTTGGACTCCATCCAGCGGCCGTTGTCATTTACCCATGAACCGTTCTCGCGTTGGGTGGAGAGGAGTTTTCCGGCGAGGTCTTTTCTCCAATCGGCTTCGGAGCCGTCGGCGAGTTTGAGTTTGTCGATTCCGGCGGCGTTCATGGCTTTGGCCATGGCCTGGTAGTAGTAGTAGAGACCCTCGGCACCCATGTTCGGGTTTTCCTCCATGGTGTAGTTTTTACCGAGCCATTCTTTCACCGCGACAACGCGGGGATCGCCTGGTTCGAGCTTTGCGTAAACGAGGGAGAGGAGGCCGGCGTAGGAAATGGAGCCGTAGGAGCGGAGGGCTACCTTGCCATCTTCGGTAACATCTTCGCCTGCCTTTGAACTGCCCGGGGTGTAGATGAAACCGCCTTTGTTTTTCGGGTCATCGGAGGCCCACTCCTGGTCGTTGGTGACCGTGAGGTTCTGGCTGCGGGAGAGGAACTTGAGTGCGGCATCCCAGTCAAGACTTGGCTGTTCACCGAATTTTCCGTCGTCCACGACCTTTTCGGAAAGGGCGAGTGCCTCGATGGAGAGATAGGTGTTGGACATGTCGGTATGGTCGTCCTTGGAGCCGTAGCCGATACCGCCGTCGTTCTGGTTATCCGTTTTCCCCTTCTCGCCGATGTCCCACTGGTTGTTGATGAGGTGCTTGCGAGCCTTGACGATGGCAGGTTCGTATTCGGGGCGACCGGGCGCGACGAGTGCGGTGAGGGAGGTGGCCGTGTTGTAAACCGCGAGGCCGCGGTTGTAGATGCCTCCGTCTTCCTTCTGCTGCTGGAGAAGCCAGTCATAGCCCTTTTTCATGTGGTCGGGCAGGTCTTTGGAAAGGTCCATATTCGGATCCCGGGCGAGGGCGGTGAGGGAGAGGGCGGTGAATGCGGGGAGTCCGCCATCATCCCAATAGCCTTTCTCGTCCTGCTGCTCGACAAGCCAGGCGTTGCCGCGTGCGATGGATTGCTTGATCTCGTTTTTGATGGAGAGATAAGGATTTTCAGCCGCGAATGTGGTGGCGGTGAAGGCTAGGAGTAGTGCCAGGGGTTTCATGGTGGTTTGTTTGTGGTCTTTAAAGAAACGTTGGATTAAGGCGCGTTCTTAGGGTTTTTCTTTATACGGAGCGAAGACGAGGGTCACTTTTGTGTCCAGTTCTGGGATTCTGTCGGTATAGCTGCTCCAGACGTCGTCGTTGAAGTTGTCATCTCCCGGATAGTTAATGAGGGAGCTGTTGCTGACGAAGATGGCGGCGATATCGCCGGAGGTTTCCGGGACGAACTTTCCGTCGTAAAATTCCGATCCTCCGTAGATCCAGAATGAGGGCGGCATGGCTTTGGAGGTGGTATCGTGGCGGACCCAGTCGCTGACCGGATAGCGTTTGGTTTTTCCGTCTGCGGTGACTTCCACGTCGATGTTGATTCTCGCCGCTTTGCGGGTTGCCTCATCCTCTTTGTAGAATTCTCCGGACAAGATGCCCGGCTCTTTCCATTTCCGGTAGAGTTCCTTGGACGGTTTGTAGCTCAGAAGGGCGAAGGCGACGTTTATATTCGTTGGTGAGGTATCAGTGCGGAAGAGGGATTCGTGGATCTTTCCGTTCTGATGGACGATGAGGTATTCCAACAAACCTTCCCGCATGTTTATCACTGCCGGAAAGCGGATTTCGCGGGTGGATCTGTCAAGTGTGACATCCCCGATGCGGTAGCGGTTTTCATCGAGCTTCTCGACCTTGGGGGTAGCCGGTTTTGCGGCTTCGGCAGGTTTTTCCTGTTCCCCGAACTGGGCGTGTGCGGATGCTGGAAAAAGCAGGAGGGCTAACCCAAGGTGGAGATGGAATTTCATCAGGAGCTCTGGTTTTTAAAGGATTCCGCGTGTCTTGAGATTGTTGAGACGGTGGGCGGTTTCCACGAGGGCGTCTATGGTTGCCTGGGTGTAGGAGCGACCGTCGCGGGTGTCGATTCCATGGCCGGAATCGAGATTGCGGAGGCCTTCCAGCGCCGGATCCTCGTGGTGGAAAAGCTCTACGAAAACGGTTTCCAGTTTTCCGGTCTCGGCTGCGGCGCGGAGGGTGGCGCCGATCCAGCCATCGTCCGTGCTTAGGCAGCCGCGGGTGGTGGGGCAGGAGGCGTGGTAGATACCCATGTGCCCGGCTTCGGCTATCTCGGCGATGAGCTTTTGGTTTTCCGCAATGGAGAGTCCGGAGTTACCCATGTGCGCGGCATCGACGAGGAGTTTGAAGAAATCCTGGCCGATTTCCTTGTTCACTGCTTTGACGAATGCCCAGGCACGCTTGAGGTTGGTGAATGTTCTGAACTCGCCGGGGCGGAGGAACTCGATGTGCCAGGCGGGGATGGAGGAGTCCAGGAGACCGGATTCGCGGGCGGCGCGGGCGTGGACTTTCACGTTCTGGGCGACTGCGGTATCTAGATCCATATTTTCCGGGCCGTTCATCCATTCCTCGATGGAGGTGGAGGATACTGAAGCGATTCCGTGCTGCTGGGCAGCTTTGAGCGATCCGACGAGCTGACCGACTACGGCGTCTTCATCGGCTGGATCCATTGGGTTTGCGCCGCCTACCATCATGATGAAGTGGACATCGAGATCGAGGGCTTTGAGTCCGGTGATCATTTCCTCGATATCGGCCTCGTTGGCACCGGCGAAGAACGGGATCTGGGTGCAGGTGGGGCGGAAAGGGGATTGCTGGCAGATGCTGTCCATTTCCGCGACGACGGCGAGGCGACCGTCTTCTGCACGTGGAAACTTGCCTTCTTCATCGGGAACCAGGCCGCCTACGAATTTGATGTGGGTGGGGACTACTCCGAGGGCGATATCAGGTTTGAGGGTCAGTGTCTGTGACATGGGGAAAGTGTGGATTCGGTGGGAAAAGAGTCAAGGAGGAGAGATGGATGAAAAAGTGAACCGCCAAGACGCCAGGTTTGCTAAGGAACGGCGCAACAATTACGGGAGATGGTTCGGACAGGGTTCCAGTTTCAAATCTCAGGCTGCCGACAATCACCGGTCTCCGACTTCTTTCTGTGATTCCGGAAAATGACCAAAGTTATTTCTGCGCCGTTCCTGAGGCTGGGGCTTTGGGTAAGAGAAACACAATCGAAGCGCAGCGGAGATAGACGGACTATGAAATTAAATCTCTCCGTCAAATTGACGCGGGTGCACGCGGATTGGAATTGTTGGCTCTGGACGGGTGTCCCGGGTTGGGTGGCAACGAATGATTTTTTGCGGCAAATAGAAAAGCCGCAGCCCTTTTTGATAGGGCGGCGGCTGTGATTTTTGTCAAATACTGAGACTCACTCGGCTTCGCGGATGATGTCGGCTTGGTCTTCCATCTCGTCTGCTTTCTTCTCGGCAGCTTCGCGTAGCTTGTCCGCAGTGTCTTCGATTTGGTCGGCGGCTTCCTCGTTTCCGGTTTTATCGCGGATGGCGTCAGCGGCATCTTCCTGCATGTCGGCAGCTTTTTCCGCATTGTCGCGGACTTGGTCGGCTTGCTCTTCCATCTTGTCGGCTTTTTCAAGAACTGCGTCTTCGCGGGCTTCTTCCTCTGGAGATTCGCAGGAGATGAAGAACATGGACAGTGCTGTTGCGCTGAGGAGTGTAGTTGCTTTGTAAATTTTCATGGTTGGTTTGGTTTCGTTGGAACTGCGATGACATTGCAGGGCGGATGCCAACCTGATTTTGCTCCCAATCAGGAGGTTTGCGGGGATATGGTGCCATCAAATGACGTATTTCGCAATGTGGCGTTACCTACTCCGGGGCTTTTTGCAATCCGGTCTTTTCTTCGTCGGTATTGGCCTCTTCCTTTTGGTCGCGCACCTTTTCTGCCTGTTTCTCAAGCTGCTCGGCGCGCATTTCGCCTACCTTGCGGGTGACGGATGCGTCTTTTTCCATTACTTCCGCCGTTTCCTTGTCTCCGGTTTTTTCAAGGACTTGCTTGGCTTCGGCGATTTTTTCCTCAGCGGATTGTTCGACATCGGAGCGGACTTTTTCCGCTTTCGCTTCGAGGCTTTCAGCGGTTTGTTCCAACTGCTCGTCCCTGGTTTCGCCACGGTTGGAATTGCAGGAAGCTGCGAAGAGGACGATTAGCGGGAAAAGGACTAGTGCGCGTGAGAAGGTCATTTGGTAACGATTTGTGGAGACTATACACCTGCCCGTGACGGCTTGCAGCAGAATGTGTGGGAAAATTTCCGGAAGATGTTCCCACGAAAAAACCCGCTCCGGGCTGGCCGGGGCGGGTTCGTTGGAAAAGGTTGGTTGCGGACTGGAGTCCGCTTTTCCTTATTTGTTGCGGAGGGCTTCTTCGCGCTCTTTTGCCTTCGCGATCACCTCTTCGGCGATGTTGCGTGGGCAGGCGGCGTAGTGGCTGAACTCCATGGAGAACTGGCCGCGGCCGGAGGTCATGGTGCGGAGGTCGCCGATGTAACCGAACATCGCGGAGAGCGGTGCTTCGGCTTTGACGCGGACGCCACCCGGAGTTGGCTCCTGGCCTTGGATCATGCCGCGGCGGCGGTTGAGGTCTCCGATGACGTCGCCGATTTTCTCCTCGGGGGAGAAGACGTCGAGTTTCATCATTGGCTCGAGGATCTGCGGACCGGCTTTCGGCATGGACTGGCGGTAAGCTGCTTTCGCTGCGATCTCGAAGGCGATGGCGGAGGAGTCAACCGCGTGGAAGCCACCGTCGGTGAGCGTGACTTTAAAGTCCAAGCAAGGGTAACCTGCGAGAGGGCCTTTGTGGACGGAGGTTTTGAAGCCTTTGTCCACGGCGGGGATGTATTCCTTGGGAACGTTTCCGCCGACGACGCTGGACTCGAAGATGAAGCCGGAACCTGCTTCGCCCGGCTCGATGATGTAGTCGATCTTCGCGAACTGACCGGAACCACCGGACTGCTTCTTGTGGGTGTAGCTGTCGGAAACGGGCTTGGTGATGGTTTCACGGTAGGCGACCTGTGGTGCGCCGACTTCGACTTCCACTTTGTGGGTGCGCTTGAGGATGTCGATTTTGATGTCGAGGTGGAGCTCGCCCATTCCGCGGAGAATCATTTCGTTGGTTTCCTCGTCGGTCTCGACGCGGAAGGACGGGTCTTCCTGAATCATCTTGCCGATTGCGTTGGCGAGTTTTTCGGCGTTCGCCTTGTCCTTGGGAGCGACGGCGATGGAGATGACGGGATCCGGGAATACCATTGGCTCCAGGGTGGCCGGGTTTTTCTCGTCGCAGAGGGTGTGGCCGGTCTGGACGTTTTTGAGTCCGACGATGGCGATGATGTCACCTGCTTGGGCGACATCGACTTCGTTGCGGTCGTCCGCGTGCATTTCCACCATGCGGCCTACGCGTTCGGTCTTGCCGGTGAAGGAGTTGAGGACGGTATCGCCTTTTTTGATGGTGCCCGAGTAGATGCGGGTGAAGGTGAGCGCGCCGAACTTGTCGTCCATGATCTTGAAAGCGAGGGCACGGAGGGGTGCGGTCGGATCGATGACGGCGAACTTGCCGGTCTCGTTGCCTTCCGCATCCACTTCAGGGAGCGGTTTGACGTCGAGAGGGTTGGGCAGGTAATCTACGACGGCGTCGAGGATGAGCTGGAGGCCTTTGTTTTTGAAGGAAGATCCGCAGTAGGTAGGGAAGAACGCGAGATCGATGGTGCCTTTGCGGATGCACTTTTTCACGGTGTCGATGTCCGGCTCGTTACCTTCGAGGTAGGCTTCCATGACGTCATCGTCCTGCTCGACGGCAGTTTCGATGAGTTGGGCACGGTATTCCTTGGCCTTGTCGAGCATGTCGGCAGGGACTTCTTCGATGGTGAAATTTTCCGGTTGTCCGGTTTCATCCCAGATGTGGGCTTTCATGGTGAGGAGATCGACAACGCCTACGAAGTCGGACTCGGTGCCGATTGGCAGAACCATGACGAGAGGAGTCGCGCCGAGGACTTTTTTCACCTGTGCGACAACGCGGTAGAAATCTGCGCCGATGCGGTCGAGCTTGTTGACGTAGATGATACGGGAGACTTTGGAGTCGTTCGCGTAGCGCCAGTTGGTCTCGGACTGTGGCTCAACGCCGCCGGATCCGCAGAAAACACCTACGCCGCCGTCGAGAACTTTGAGGGAGCGGTAAACCTCGATGGTGAAGTCAACGTGGCCGGGGGTGTCGATGACATTGAACTGGTGGTCTTTCCAGAAGCAGGTGGTGGCAGCGGACTGGATGGTGATGCCGCGCTCGGCTTCCTGATCCATGAAGTCCATGGTGGATGCGCCGTCGTGAACCTCACCGATCTTGTGGATTTTTCCGGAAAGTTTGAGAATACGCTCGGTTGTTGTTGTTTTGCCGGCGTCAACGTGGGCGAAAATGCCGATGTTGCGATATTTGGTGAGGTCCTTCATTCCTGTAATGTGTAATGGTTTGTGGAGCCGAGGGGTCTCGGCGGGGCGGGGTTATTAGACTAGGACGGGGGTTTTGCAATAGCAGAGTGTGGGAAAGGGAAAAGTGATGGGGGTTGGGGGGAAGACTGTGATGGAGGAAAGATTTTTGAACCACGGAATGCACGGAATACGCGGAACGGGTGCTGGTGGCTGGGGTTATGAGGAAGAAGGAGGAACCACGAATCTGAGAAATCTTACGAATCTTGGGTTTTGGAAATAAGGAATAAGGTGAACTACGGAATACGCGGGACGGGTGCTGGTGGCTGGGGGAAGAGGAACTGCGGATGCACCCGAGGGCATGGCAGACGCGGATGAACGCGGATCGGATTCTTGGGGCTGGGGTTGAGTTTTGAGTTTTGAGTTTTGAGATTTAGGGCATGTTGCGGGGGTGACGATGGTTGATGCTGGATTGAGGCGGGTTTGGGAGCTGGATGGGGTGGATGCCTTTTCGGTGGCGCGGGGTTTGCAGTGGCTGGGGGGGATGGTGTTTTTTGATACGGTGGGGAATGTGCCGGAGGGGGCGGGTAGGACGGTTTCTCTGGTGGCTGCTGCTCCGGTGGCGGTTCACAAGGGCAGTGTTTATTTGGAAAGTGATTTGGAGGTGCTCCGGGGGCGGATTGCGGAGAATGGATGTTGTGGGGGGGATTTGGGGTTTCCGGCGGGTGGGCTTTGTGGGTGGGTGAATTATGAGGGTGGTTTTGTTTTCGGGGAATATCCTGAGATGCTGGTGCGGGATGAGGAGACCGGGGAGTGGTGGGAGCGGGGGGGGCTTTCCGGGAGGATGGGGGATTTTCGGGATGGTGTAGTGGAGGTTGGTGAGTTCCGGGAGGAGATGGGTGAGGGGAGGTTTTTGGAGGCGGTTTTGCAGGTTAAAGAGTGGATTGCGGCGGGGGATATTTATCAGGTGAATGTGACCCAGGGGTTTAATGCGGAGTTGAAAGGGGATGGTTCGCTTTTTGGTTTATATGAAGTGCTGAGGGAAGCCAGTCCCGCGCCTATGGCGGCTTGGCTGGGGCTGGATGGGAAGGAAATCCTGAGCACGTCGCCGGAGCTGTTTCTGAAAATTTCCGGGAAGGGGGTGGAGACACGGCCCATCAAGGGGACGAGGCCGCGATTCGGTGATGCGGATGCGGACAGGCGCTCGGCGGTGGATTTGCAGACTTCGCCCAAAGAGGTGGCGGAGCTGGTGATGATTACCGATCTGTTGCGGAATGATCTTGGGAAGGTGTGTGATTTCGGGAGTGTGGAGGTGGCGGGGATGCTTCAGTTGGAGAGTTTGGCGCAGGTGCATCACTTGGTTTCCACGGTGAAAGGGAGGCTGCGGGAAGAGGTGGATGCGGTGGGTGCGCTGGCCGCTTGTTTCCCGGGGGGGAGTATTACGGGTGCGCCGAAGAAGAGGGCGATGGAGATTATTTCGGAGCTGGAAGATACGCCGAGAGGGATTTATTGCGGGGCGATAGGGTGGCTGGGTTTTAATGGAGAGAGTGAATTTAATATCGCGATACGGACGCTGGTGCGTGATGGGGGGAATCTGAGGTATCAGGTAGGGGCGGGGATTGTCGCCGACTCGGTGCCGGAAGAAGAGTACCGGGAAACGCTGCAAAAGGCGGCGGGGATTCGGCTGGGGGTGGAGAGGTGGCGGAAAGGAACCGCGATTTAGAAATCGCGACTGCAATGGGTTTGGGGCTCGCTGGTGATTCGCTTTGGTAGTCGCGATTTCTAAATCGCGGTTCCTTTTGGAAAACTTTCCCAAGGAAAATCGATAGAGGGGAGTTTCCACCCTATCATGGCCAGACACAAAAAATTCCACTTCGAACCCGAGACCGAACCGCAGCTCGACATCTCATCGCTGATCGATGTCTGCTTTCTCTTACTCATCTATTTCCTGGTGACCTGCACGATCGTGCCCAGGGAACAGGATCTCCTAATGGCGCTTCCGGACGACAACGGCAATAAACAGAATACCCCCGTGATCGCCCCGATGTTCATCCGGGTTGCAGAGAACGGGGCGGTGTTTTCGGGAACCGGAGCGGGTGAACGTATCCTGGATACGGATCTCTCCACACGAGAGCTTCCGCTGCTTTCAAGCCAATTGAAGCTTTACCACGAAGCTGCGCGTAGCGCGGGGGATGAGGCGATTGTGCAGCTTTACGTGGATGGTTCCGCCGTCCAGCAGCGTGTGGTGGATGTGCTCAATGCGCTGGGCGGGGAGGGGATAGTTTCGGTGACGTTTACCGATCTGGTGGATGTTCTGTGACACGCCGCCTGAAGGGCAGCGCCCCTTTACGCGAGTTCTGCTGCGTGGAATTCGTGCCAGTCGTCGAGGTTGTTCAGGTTGACGGCGTCGGTTGGTTTTCCGTCCGGGAGACCAACTTCGGAAAGAATGGACTGGCGGGTTTCGTCGTTGTGCTGGTAGCCGACGATGGCCGCGTTGAGCTGGGAGACTGCGGTCTGGTTGAGTTTGGTGGCGTTTTCGGCGACGAATTTCTCGAACTGGATGTAGGTAGGTTTTTTCGTGGAAACGAACTCGACCAGCGCATCCTTGTCGATGCCGAGGCCGTCCACGACCATCATGTCGTAGCCGGGGCCGCAGTTGCGGTAGCCGTCTGCGAGCTTACCCGCTGCGCCAAGGGACATTTTCTGCCAGAGGCGGGGAAGGTGGAGGACTCCGAGTGGGCCGGGGGTGCCGGAGGAAATGGTGGGAACGATTTTGTTGCTCATGATTGCGGGAGGATAGACGCCATTTCTATCAGTTCAACCGCGAATCGGATCAACCTTTTTCCATGCCGCGCATGGTGCCGGTGGAGGTGGCGAAGGAGTCGCTTTCCAAGCCGATATTTTGGAGCATGCTAAGGTAGAGATTGGGGAGCGGGTAGTTGTCGGTCTGGGAAAATGCGAGGTGGTGGCCATGGCGGAAACCGCCGCCGCCGAAGAGGACGGGCATGTTGCGGTTGTCATGGGAGGAGGCGTTGCCGAGGTTTGAGGTGAGGAGCACCATGGTATCATCAAGGAGGTTGTGCTTCTTCAGTTCGCGGAGGAAATTGCCCCAGTTGTCGATGGTGGTTTTTTCGACGATGGCGAGTTGCTCGAGTTTTTTCGGGTTCTTTCCGTGGTGGGAAAGGGAGTGGTAAGCTTCTTCGACTCCATCGAGCGCGCGGGCGTTGTTGCCGGTGGAGTGGAGGGTGATGAAACGGGTGGAATCCGTGCGGAGTGCGAGTGCGACGACATCGAGCATGGCGCGCATCTGGTCGGGGGCGTTGTTGTTATCGGCGCGGGCGGGTTGGGCACCGACTTTGGGTTTGGGGCGGTTGATCCATTCCTCGCTGGCGATCAGGCGGGTTTCCAGTTCGCGGACGGAGGTGAGCCATTCTTCCATTTTTTGCCTATCCCCTGCGCCGAGCTGGCGTTCCAGTGCTTTGGTTTCGTTGCGGACGATATCGAGGATGGATTGGCCGCGTCCGTTGATGGTGGCCTGGCGTTTTTTTGCCTCCGGGGTGTCCTCTGTGAAAAGCTGGGCGAAGAGTTCCCGGGCATCGCTGATGGCTGGGATCATGGCTCCGTTTTCCGTGTAGGAAGGGGAGTTGTTGCGGGCGGTGTTGAGGACGAGGGAGGGAAAACGGGTGTGGTGGCCCAGGTGTTTCGCCATGAGCTGGTCGAGCGAGATGGTGTTGGGGCGCGCCGAGTTCCGTTCGATGGGGCAGGCGGAAAAGATGGATGCCTCGGCGGAGTGCCCGCCTTTCACGCCGGGATGGGAGGTGCCGGAGATGACAGTGAAATCCTCGCGGATGTCCTGCATGTCTTTTAAGTAGGGCGAGGGCGTGTAGTTCGCTCCCTTGTCGGTGGGGACGAGGAGGGGATTGTGGAGGCCGAGGGAAAGTGAGACTCCGACGAAGCGGCGGGGGTTTGGTTGCGTGCTGCCGGCGGCGAAGGCGGGAACCATGGCATCGAGCATGGGCAGGCACAGTGCGATGCCGGCCTGCTTGAGGACGGTGCGGCGGGAGAGTGCTTTTTTCGTAGAGATATACATTGGCGAAAGCTGGTTGGTTTTACTTCTCCATGAAGACGGGGCTGGTGATGACGGCTTTGAGGATGGAGCGGACACCATAGCCTGACTTACGTGTCTTTTCAGCGATTTTTTCCAATTCCGCCTCGTCGCTGAAACGGATGTCCGCGCCGGTGCCGTAGCGGAGGAGTTGCTCGGCGAATGCTTGGGCGAGTTTTTCAGGGCGGGAAAGCTGGATGGATTTCCAGCCATCGTAGTTTTGGAAATCCTCGCCCTCCGGGGTGGTTCCGGTGGGATCGACTTTGGCGGATTTGTTGGGTTTTCCGTAGAATTTGCGGATGTTTCCGACTGGGTCGAATTCTTCGAGAGCGAATCCTGCCGGGTCGATTTTCACGTGGCAGGATGCGCAATTGGGGGAGTCCTTGTGCTTTTCCAATTGATCGCGGATGGAGACAGCGCCCCGGGTATCCGGTTCGATGGCGGGGATGTTTGGCGGCGGGGGATCGATATGGCGGCCGAGAATGCGCTCATTTACAAACACGCCACGGACGACGGGGGAGGTGCTCGATCCATCGGCAGTGACTTTTAAAATAGCTCCCTGGGTGAGCAGGCCGGAGCGGGCTTCCTTGGGGAGTTTGACTTTTTGGAGACCATCTCCGGGGGTGACTTCTATTTTCGCAAAACCGTAGTGGTCGCGGAGCCGGGTGTTCAGGAAAGCGAAATCGGACTCCAGGAAATTTCCCACGGGCAGGTCTTTTTGGAACAGCTCGGTGATGAATGCCTGCGTTTCAGCGATCATGGATTGCTGTAGGATGGGATCGTAAGTGCGGAAGCGTTGTGGGTCTGGCTGGGTGGCGTTGATATCATCCAGTTTGAGCCATTGGCCGGTGAAAGTTTCGATGAAGCGGTTGGATTTCGGGGAATCCAGAAGTCTGTCCACCTGTGCGGAAAGGACTGCGGGCTCCGTGAGTTTTCCCTGGCCAGCCAGCTTGAGAAGCTCTGCATCTGGGACAGAATTCCAGAGCATGTAGCTGAGGCGGGAGGCGATGGCGTAACCATCGAGCGTGCCGGGTGCTTCCACGAGTGTGAGGAAATTCGGGGAGCAGAGGATGGCGTGGTAGCCTTGGCGAATGGCGGAGGGGAAATTTTCACCTGAAGCGAGGGCGGTGGATACGAGGCTTACGTAGGGGGCGAGTAGTTCGTCAGAAACAGGTCTGCGGAAGGCGCGGGTGGCGAACTGTTTGAGGAGTCGCTGTGCCTGAACTTGAGGTTGGGGTGGGTCGTTTTTGAGAACGGGTGCGGTGAGACCGGGGAAGAGTTTCGCCATTACCGCTGCGCGGTCGCCGTTCGGGTGGATGCGGCGGATGGAAATTTTCGAAAAGGCGAGTCCGTCGTAACCTTCCTTTTCCAGGTTCCTTCCTTTGAAAATAACGGTGCCGCCGTCGCGCCCGATGACATTGGATTTCGCTCCGCGTTTCCCACCTTCGGCGGGTCTCATGATGAGACAGTGGCCTTTTTTGATCCATGCGCGGAATGTCCGGTCGGTGGGTTTTTCCGCGCCCTCCACGAGGCCTATGGGAAATTGGAGTGGCTCGTTGGATTGGCCGGAGCCGGAGTTCAGGGTTGCCCAGACCGCTCCGTCGTCGCCCCGGTTGATGCCGCGGGCATTCCTGACCGTGACTTCATACCAGCCGTCTTCCGGAACGTCGGTGGCGGGCATGCGGCCATAGAACTGGATGGCCATGTTCCAGGAAATGAGCTCCTGGCCGCGTGGCTCGACCCCACGGTAGTTGCTCTCTCCTATCCTTTTCGTGAGAAGTTTTTTTCCATAAGTCTGCGAGAAATCGGGATCTTTCCCCAGCGCTCTGGAGAAAGCTTCTTCAAGCGCGATGTCGGATGCCTGGAGGTAGCTCTCTATGTGAAAATGGCTGAGTTGCTGGTGGGCGGCGGTGTTTGCGAAGCCGCCCTCGGCATCGGCAGTCAGGGTATCCTGGAGTTTTACGCCCACTCCGAGAAGATCGTGCAGGCTGTTCTCATATTCGGTGCGGGTGAGGCGGCGGGTGTGGACGCGACCATTTTTCAGGATGTCCTGGCGGTCGATTTCCAACAGGGGCTGACCCAGGGTGGTGAGGAATGTTTCGAGATCGGCCCCGGGCGGGCGTTTGTTCTCCTTGGGTGGCATTTCGCCCTCGTGGACTTTTCGGAAAATACGCTGCCAGGTGGCTTGGCTCTGCGGGCTGTTGGGATCGTATTTGAGATCCAGGAGATTGAGGTCGGCTTCGGATTCGATGTCGTCGTGGCACTCGTAGCAGTGGGTTTCGAGGAAGGCATCGAGATGGGTGCGCGGGTTCTCTGCCGCAGCGATGGCGGTGGTGAGGAAAAGAGAGAAGAGCGGGCGCATTTCCGGATGAATACGGAGGCTGGTGCGGAATGCTTACAAAGGGGCGACCGAAGATCGCCCCCACGGTCACAACGCTCCGAATCTGCGGTGGCGTTTTTTGAATTCCTCGACTGCGGCGAAGAGATCGCCTTGGCGGAAGTCCGGCCACATTTTTTTCACGATGATGATTTCCGAGTAGGAGATCTGCCAGAGGAGGAAATTCGAGATGCGCATTTCCCCGGAGGTGCGGATGAGGAGATCCGGATCCGGGATGTCCGCAGTGTAGAGATGCTGGGAAAAAAGCTCGGGAGTGATTTCTTCCGGGGAGATTTTTCCTGAAACTGCAGCCTCGGCAATGGAGCGGGCGGCGGCGGTGATTTCCTCGCGTGCCCCGTAGGAAAGGGCGAGGACGAGGGTCATGGAATCGTTGTTTTTCGTGTGCTCCTGGATGCGTTCGAGTCGCTCCCTGGTGGAGGCGGGGAGACGCTCGATCTGGCCAATGGCCTGGAGGCGGACGTTTTGTTTGTCGAGTTCCTCGGCTTTTTCGTCCAGGAAATGGTCGAGCAATCTCATCAACGCTTCGACCTCAGCTTCGGGGCGGTTCCAGTTTTCCGAGGAAAAGGCGTAGAGGGTGAGATATTTGATATCCATCTCCTTGCAGGCATCCATTACCTCGCGGACGGATTCCGCACCGGCGCGGTGCCCCTCGGCGCGGGGGAGCCCCCGTTCCTTTGCCCAGCGGCCATTGCCGTCCATGATGATTGCGATGTGCTGCATCAGAATTTTTCCTCCTCCTGATAGGAGCCGCCATAGCCGGGGCTGTAGAGGAAGAGGGGAACGAATTTTGCGATTTCCTGGAAGTGTTTGTCCAAGGTGAAAATACGGAGCCTGTCATGAACGGCGATAGATGCGATGAGGATGTCCATCCAAGGGAGGTTCAGTCCCTCGCCCTTGAGTTTCCAGGCAAGGGCGACGGATCTGTCCCAGTCCTCTTCGGTGCATTTGCGGTAGGGAAGGCTTTGGAAATAGTCAGCAAGCATTCGTTTTTCCGTTTTCCTCGCCCCGCCGAGAACCTCCAGGCGGACTGGCGAGCACCAGAGAGCCTTTTGCTCCCCAAGGAGGCCTTCCAGCGCACATTTCACTTCGATCCGGCCTTTTCGGCGGAATCCCTCGATCCAAGCAGAGGAGTCAACGAGAACCATGTGCCGGGTTAGTTGTAGAGATCGGGAACGGGATTTGCGACATCATGGCCGTCTTCATCCAGAACCGTATCAGGATAGTCAAAGGCTCCCTCGCGTATTTTGCACCCGAATTCTTTGGATTTCTGCCGGTTGACAAAATCTTTGACCGCTCTGGCAATTGCCGCGCTCTTGGTTTTGTCTCCCGTCATTTTCAAAAGATCCGCCAAAGTTGTTTCATCGATGTCTGCTGTGATTCTCATATATGAAGGAAAATATGACACAGTCCGCATCAAAACAAGATAAATATCGCACCAAAATGAATCTTTCTACTTCTTGAGTGTCTGCACGCGGTCGGGGCCTACGCCGACGAAGGCAATCGGCGCGTCGCAGAGCTCGGAAAGGCGGGTGAGGTAGGCTTTTGCGTTTTCCGGAAGCTGGTCGTAATCCGTGCAAGCGGTGGTGTCCTGTTTCCAGCCGGGAAGGGTTTCGTAAACGGGTTTTGCACGATCCCAGAAGGAGCGGTCTGCAGGCGGGAGTTCGTGGATGGTGCCATCGACATCGTATGCGGTGCAGATTTTCAGTTCATCGTATTCGTCCAGTCCATCGACGTTGGTGACGGCCAGGCCGGTGACCCCGTTGACCATGCAGGCGAAGCGGAGCAGGACGGTATCGAGCCAACCGCAGCCGCGTGCGCGCCCAGTGGTGGCTCCAAATTCGCGGCCAAGATCGTGGAGGTATTTTGAAAGCCCCTCGTCGCCAGTGGGGAATGGCCCGGAGCCAACGCGGGTGGTGTAGGCCTTGCAGACGCCGATGACCGATTCGATGGCGGTGGGCGGTAGCCCTGTGCCGGTGGTGGAGCCGCCAGCGGTGGTGTTGGAGGAGGTGACGAAGGGGTAGGTGCCGAAATCGATGTCGAGCAAGGTGCCCTGCGCGCCTTCGAAAAGGAGGTTCCGCTTCTCCTTCCACGCCTTGTGGAGGACGGGGATGGTGTTGGTGATGTGCGGGCGGAGTCGCTCGAAAGCTGTGTAGGTTTCCTCTATCACTGCCTCTGCTGTGAAAGTGGGGAGGTCGTATTTTTCGAGAATTTCATTTACCTCGGAAACCCGGCGGGCGATCTGGGCCTCGGCGAAAGGCCTGTCGAGCATGTCAGCCATGCGGAGGCCGCAGCGGTTTACCTTGTCCGCGTAGGCCGGGCCGATACCGCGTTTGGTGGTTCCGATCTTCTGGTCGCCGAGGGAAATTTCACGGGCGGCATCCAGTTCCTTGTGAAATGGGAGGACGACGTGGGCGCGGTCGGAAATGAGAAGTTTGTCAGCGTCGATGGTAACGCCCTGGCCTTCGATGCGCTCGATTTCGACACAGAGGCCGATGGGATCTACGACAACTCCGTTTCCGATGACATTGATCTTGTCGTCCCATAGGATGCCGGAGGGAAGAAGGTGGAGGACGTATTTTTCACCTTTTGCGATGACTGTGTGCCCGGCGTTGTTCCCGCCCTGGCCACGGATAACTACGTCTGCAGATTCGGTGAGGTAATCGACAATCTTGCCTTTTCCTTCGTCGCCCCATTGGAGGCCAATAATAACTGTGTTCATGAGATTTTTTAACCGCGAATGGACGCGGATTTTCGCTAATTTGCTGGGGATGATGAAACGAATTATTTTGTCAGGACGATTCGTTCCCATTCCAAGGACGGCTTTTTGAAATTGATGATGAGGCCTAATTTTAAGCCGGTGATTCGCAGGTAGTTGATCATTTGGCCGCGTTCGTGATCGGTGATTTTGTTGATGGTTTTCGTATCAACGATGATTTTTCCGTATGGGATGAGATCCGGAATATACACGCCGACTTGCACGTTTCTCCAGAGGACTGGAAATTGTTTTTGCTGATCAAATGGAATTTCAAGGTGGGCGAATTCAACTGCTAACGCGTTTTCGTATGGTTTTTCGTTCAGCCCGTGTCCTATCCCGTTGAGAATACTCAGTGATGCTCCAATGATTTTATAAACTTCATCAGAATAGAGCAAATTCGCGGACATTGGCGTCAATTCGCGGTTAAACTCTTTCTATTTTCTTCGATGAGCTCGGCAAATTCTGTGAAAAAGTAGGCGGCGTCGTTGGGCCGGGGGCGGCCTCGGGGTGGTATTGGACGGAGAAGACGGGATACTTTTTGTGGCGCATGCCCTCGACGGTGTTGTCGTTGAGGTTGATGTGGGTGACCTCGATATCGTCGGGGAGGCTGTCGGGATCCACTGCGAAGCCGTGGTTTTGGGAGGTGATGGATATTTTCCCGGTGCGGAGGTCTTTGACCGGCTGGTTGCCGCCACGATGGCCGAATTTGAGTTTGAAAGTCTTGCCGCCGTAGGCGTGGGCGAGGAGCTGGTTGCCCAAGCAGATGCCGAAGGTGGGGAGCTTGGTGATGAGTTCTTTGATTTCCGCGTGGATGTATCCGAGTGAGGCCGGATCCCCGGGGCCGTTGGTGAGGAACAGGCCGTCGGGATTTTTCGCGAGGATGTCTGCGGCGGAGGTGGTGGCGGGGACTACTTCTACTTCGAAGCCCGCCTGGCGGAGCATGCGGAGCTGGTTGTATTTCAGACCCAGATCGAGTGCGACGACTTTGTATTTCGCTTCAGGAAGCTCGGTGTAGGCATCGCTTTGGCCGAGGGAAACGTTGGGCATTGTCCACTTCCGGGACTCCGCTGTCCAGGTGTAGGCTTCCCTGGTGGTGACTTCCTTTACGAAATCCGCACCTTCCATGGATTGCGAGGCTTTCGCTGCTGCGATGGCATCTTCTTCGGAAAGTTCGGTGGTTACGCAGGCTCGCATGGCTCCGAGCGAGCGGAGGTGCTTGGTGAGTGCGCGGGTATCGATACCTTCGATCCCGAGGATGCCGTGCTTTTCGAGATAGGAGGAAAGGCTTTCGGTGGAGCGCCAGTTGGAGGGGATTTCGCAAAGCTCTCCGATGACAAATGCGCGGATGTGTGAACCGGCGGATTCGTTGTCGGCAGGATTTACCCCATAGTTTCCTATCATGGGGTAGGTCATGGCGACGATCTGTCCACGGTAGGAGGGATCGGTGATGACCTCCTGGTAACCGGTCATGGAGGTGTTAAAGCAGATTTCTCCGGTGGTGGTTCCGGTGGCTCCGTAGGATATACCGGAAAAACAGCGTCCGTCTTCGAGGGCTAGAATGGCAGTGGTGGGCACGGGGCGGGAGGGTATGTACCTCTGGCGCGGTTTGGAACACTAAATTTCAGGAATGACGCCGTGTGCCCGGCCAGGGCTTGGAATTACCTTGCCGCCCCTCTGTCCGGGTTCTAATTCTACGTGTGATCCTTCCTGGAGTATCGTGAAGTTCCCATCCATCATTTTTGTCTGCGCGGCCCCTTTGTCTGGCATCCCTTTGGGGTATCTCGGGAACTCGGCTTTTTTACAAACCACATCCGGTGCGGAAAATCCGGCACTTATGGTTCGTGGGATGCCTGGTTCGGAAACCTCTTCCGCCAGTGCCGCCCCGGCGGAGGAAATCCCGCAGCTTGTGAGCGGAGAAACCTTGGAGTCCCTCGTCGCGCAGGGCGATGGTGTTTCCTATGCAGCGCTCTCCCTCTGGCTGCTCAATGCGGATGCCTCCGAGATCGCTGTTTTCTGGGAAAATTTCCAAAAAGGCGAACCCGGTGGCGATTTGAAGCGCCTGCTGTTCATCAATTGGACACGGGTGGATCCGCTTGCCGCGATCGGTGCGGTGCAGGGTACGGATAACGAGTTGCTCGTCTGGTGGGCGTGGGCCGCGCATGATCCCGAGACCGCGATGGCCGCCGCGAACCCGGAGATGCAAAAGCGCGTCGCCAAGGGTGCGGGGGAGTTTCACCCGGAGTGGGTCAGGGAAAATTTTGACAGTATTCCGGAGGAAGCGCGGGCATCTGCGATCGAAGGGGTCAGGACATGGAAAGAGGATGAAGACCATACCGCGACCATGGATTTTCTCGTGGAGCACGGAAGCAATCCGGGCAACCTCTTCAAAACCTTCGCCAGAAAAGATCCGTGGGGTGCCTACGACTGGTTGGAGAAAAACGACAGGCTGAAGGTTTCGCGTTACAACGGGAACTGGGAACTCAACGCCCTGATTTCGGAATTGAAAGACCTGCATCCCGATGACCTTGAGCGCATGGCGGCGATGGCTCCCTCCGGTAGCGTGAAGAGAATGATGGAGGACGCGGCGTTCGGGAACCTGCTAGACACGGATCCCGGGCGGGCGTTGAAAAAAGCACGGGAGGGGGAAGCCCCGCTTGTAAATGCCAGGCGCCTCGCCGCGATAGGCGCCTCTTTGTTATCCGAAGATCCCGAGACGGCCTTCGCCCTGGGCAGGGAAATCTTCTCCACTACGCATGGCAAGCTTGCGCCCGGCGGTTCGATCAGTTGGGAGAATGGAAACAGTCCCTGGGAAGACGGTGATTCCGATACAAAGGATTTCATCAACCGGCTGTTGGAGAAAGATCCCTACCGCACCCTGGACATGGCGGCCGGTGCCACAGTGGTGGAGGACTGGAATTCCTTTAGGGAACTCTCCTCCAGCGTTGCGGAGAAGGATCTGGACGGCTACGCCGCCTGGGTGAACGGATTGCCCGAGTCCAAAAGCCAGGTTGAGGGATCAGGCGTGGTTGTCTCCAAGCTCGTTCAGAAAAGGCATTTCACCGAGGCCTCCGAATGGGCTTTGAGCGGATACGATGCCTCGGAAAGCTTTCCACGCGGAATGTTTTACTTGTTGACCCCGTGGGGCAGGCAAAACAGCGAACAGGCCAAAACGTGGCTGGAATCCGCACCTGTCAGTGAAAATCACCGTACGATGCTGAATTCATATTTGGAGCGGTCTTCCCAATGAAACACACTTCCACAAGCGTCGCCGCAGCTATTGCACTGGCTTCCCTCGTCACCTTTCTGATCGGGTGGAAACTCGCGCCGGAGCCTTCATCCACACCTGTTGGCGGGGATACGGCGATGGACGAAGTCCGGAGGATGCCGCGCGAACGCCCGTCCCGGACGGATGGTTCCGTTTCCCGGAAGATGAACCGGATTCACAATGGGCCAACCAGTTGGAGCGAACCCGTGCCGCCATTTCCCTGGCGATGGCACTGCCGCCATCCGAATTCGCCGCTTGGGTGGAGGGTGACAGGTTCAACGCCCGCAGCGGGCCGGAACTCAGCATTTTCCGGATGATCCTATTTGAGCGCTGGATCGAGGAAGACCCGGACGGCCTGATCGCATGGGGAGTTAAAAATGACTACGGCCAGGCGGGCAGGGGACTCGATCAGATCGCGAAGCACGATCCCGAACGCCTGATCGCCCATTTCCGGGAACATCCGAACGGGGCTTTGGAAATAGACCACCTCAAGGACATCGCGAAAGACCACCCCTCGCTCGTGCTGGCCCGCTTGAAGGAACTCCACGAGGCGGGCATTTCCCCGGGATCGGATCGGGCCGGCAGGGAGCTGCTGCTCGCGATCTCGAAAGACTCGACTGCGGAACTGGAGGCCGCCCTCGTATCGCTGCCGGATTCGATGAAGAAGCAGGCTGAAAGTGTTATCTTCGGGAGGAAGCTGGAAAAAGATTTCGCTGGGGAAATAGGGAAACTCATCGGGCATCCCGATGGGGCGGGCATTTTCCTCGACAACATCGGACTGCTGAAGGGCAGGACAGGCGCGATCCTCGCGGCCATCCCGAACATGCCGGACTCGTGGAGAAACGATATCGCAAATTCGACCTGGCGCTTGTTCGAAAACGGAGATGGGAAGGAATGGATGACGGCGGATCTGGAAGCCCTGGGGTTCAGCGCGCAGCAGACGGAGGAGATCCGGTGGAGGGGGCTGCATTCGCTTTCCTACCAGGATCCGGTGTTCGTGCTGAACAATCTCAGGGACGTGGGGAAGGACAGGCAGGCCATGGATTCGGCGATTTCCAATCTGCTGCGGAAACCAGATGGCGGTGATGGTGCGATGGAAAAGCTTCTTGCCGGGATCGCGTCCCCGGAGATCCGGGAGGCTGCGAGGGAGCAGATGGAGGCCGCCCGCTTGCTGAAAGCAGCGGCCTTCGATCAACCGTCCGATTGGCTAAGGAACCTGGGAGGCCTGGATACGTCAGCATCCCACGCGACCAGTCTGATTTCGAGGCTGGGTGATTTGGATGGGCCGCTGCTTGCGGAATTCCGCGCGGGCTTCCGTGAATTGTCCGGTGAAGTGAAAGCCAATGCTGCGGTCTCTATCGCGAAGTCCGTGGAAAGCGGCCGCCGTTTCAATGCCATTCATGGGGACGCCATCAGATACCTTGCAGAGAATTTACCCGCCCAAACGCCCGAAGCGGATGGAAACTACAAATTCGAGATAACCGGAGCAGCATCCAAATACACCGTGCGCCTCGCCGAGAACGATCCTGTCGCAGCCTCCGTATGGGTCGGCTCCCTTCCGGACGGCTTGAGCCGCCAGTGGGCGGTGAAGAACCTCGCGGCACACTGGAGCCAATACGATCCCGGAGCCGTCTCCGGTTGGATTAAAACACTTTCCCCTGAAGAGCGGAAACTTGTGCAGAGCCATCTGGAAAAGCCCCGCTGATCGGATTTGCCTGTTTTATTGTTCTGCAAGGCGGGACAAGGGTGATTCACCGGGGATACAGGAGATGGGGCTGCCGGCGCTTTTCATAGAGTTCCAGGTCTTCAATCCAGAGTTGCCGGATTCCGGGGAGCGGTTCGTTGGCTCGGATCGCATCCAGGGTCGGCTCGTCTCCGAGGAGGGTGGACATTTTCTCGAGTCCGAAAGCTTCCGGGTAGTCCCTGTGGAGCATGGTCGCGACGAGGATGCCGAGACCTATGGGCTGGAATTTTTCCCGATCCGTGATTTGGAAACGGACGCCCCGGCATTCCCGGTTGGCGAAGACGCTGGCATCCGGGGTGAAACGGACCGGGGTGAAGGTTACTCCGGGTAAGTCGGCTGCGGTGAGATCGGCGGCGAGTTTTTCCTCATCAATGTAAGGCGCGCCCAACCACCCGAAGGGCGTGGCTGTGCCGCGTCCGACGCTGATTTTACAAAATTCCAGCAGGCCGATTCCGGGATAAAGTGTCGCAGCGGTGAGGCTGCGCATGTTCGGGGACGGGTTGCGCCAGGGCAGGCCCGTGGCGTCGAACCACTGGAGGGGCGAGCCGCCTTCGCAGCGGATGACCCTGAGATCGGTGCCAAATTTCCGCTCCGCGTTGATGAGTCGGGCGATTTCACCGACGGTCATGCCATGGCGGATTGGGATCTCATGGGTAGCCACGAAACTGCGCTTTGCGCTCAGCACCGGCCCTTCCACGGAGGAGCCGATGGGATTGACGCGGTCGAGAACAACAAACCGGATTTCTGATTTTCCAGCAGCCTCCAAGCACCCGCTCATGGTGGAGATATAGGTGTAGAAGCGGCAGCCGATGTCCTGGATGTCAAAGACGAGGGTATCGATGCCTTTGAGCTGGGCGGGGATGGGACTGCGGTGTTTTCCATAGAGGCTGTAAACCGGAAGGCCGGTTTTTTTGTCGGTGGAATTGCCGATTTTTTCCTGGTTCAGCTCGCCTCGTATCCCGTGCTCCGGGCTGAAAAGGGCGACGATCTTCAGGCCGGGGGCCGTGTGGAGCAGATCAATGGTGGAATTTCCTTCACGGTCGATTCCGGTATGGTTGGTGATTAGGCCGATGTTGCATCCGCGAAGCGGGTGGTAGTCGTCGCGCTTCAGGACATCTATGCCGTTCAATAGCGGGTGGGGAACCGCCTTATCCAACTCCGCAGCCGAGAAGGTGGGGAGGCAGAGGGAAAGTAGAAGCAGTTTTCGGAAATACGCGGAAAGGAGCGGAGGGGATTTCGAATTCATCTCATCGGATTTTTGGCCAATGGGGCGCGGGGACAAGAGTATTCAGCCAGCTTTCTGGCCTTGGAATTGAAATGCGGCACGCCTCCCGTCTCCTTTGGGAAAAGGAAACCCATGACACTCCCTTCTGTCTGTTCATCAACGGCTCTACCCGCAGCGTTTGCCGCACGATCACACGCACGCCATGCGAAGATCCCGTCCACAGCCATGTCTCCGGTGGAGGCGGGCATCTCCCGGTCAGAAATTTTGCATTACACATAGCCCCATTCCTGTCCCGGTTGGGAAATGGGAGATGGTGGCGATGTCTTATAACGGGGAGTTTGGCCGCGCCTTCGAATGATGGGAGCGCTTTTTCAGGAGCGCAGGCCATACCGGAGATTCCGGAACAGTTTCTGGGAACGTCTCGTCACCAATGGGAATCATCCACCCAACTGCACCAGTTCGCGGAGCCTGAGGCGGTACTGGCGTGGCGTGGTGCCTTCATACTGGCGGAATTTTTTTCCCAACACGCTCGCATCGTAAAATCCCGCCCGCATCGCGATCTCCGTGGGAGGGAGTTCTGTCTGCGCGAGGAGCTGCTTCGCGGTTTCGAGCCGGTGGCGCAGGACGTAATCCTGCGGGGAGTGGCCGAGGAGTTGCCGGAAAACGCGGTTGAACTGGCTGGTGGAAAGATTGCACGCCGCTGCCAGCCGTTCGGAGTTCAGTGGATCGGAAGTATCCTTGTGGATCATTGTGAGAGCGGGTTCCAATCGCGCGAAAGGTTCCATGATCCCGCCTGCCCGGGAGATCTCATACATGACCCCCGAGATCCCGCAGACCCTGCCGCTCGTGTCGCGCAAAGGGGTTTTGCTGGAGATCCACCAGTGCAGGATGCCTTTCCCGTCCGGCACCATCCATGTCTGGTTGGGTAGCGGATTGCCCGTCTCCATCACCCGCCTGTCCTCCGCCCGGTATCGCCCCGCCATCTCCGGCGGATGGAGATCGTAGTCCGTCAGTCCGACCGCCCCTCCGTCCTGCAATCCGTATTCCTCCTCGAAGCGGCGGTTGCAGCGCAGGAACACCCCGTCCCTATCCTTTGAATAGAAGGAAACCATGGGCAGGAAATCGAAGAGTCCGGAAATCTCCTCGCCTGAAATGAAATGCTGCGGAATCCTCATGCGCGGATCTTACTAAGAAATGAAGCGATTCGCATGGATTTTCTCATCCCTCCCGGCGTATTGTTCTCACCGATGCGTAAAGCCCTCCTTCCCATCCTCACCTTCGTCCCGGTCTTTGCCTGCGCGGAAAAGGTCGATTTCACCAAGCAGATCCAGCCGATTTTCTCGGAAAACTGCTACGCCTGCCACGGCCCCGATGAAAACGCGGTGGAGGGCGGGCTGCGTCTCGACGTGCGCGAGGATTCCCTGAAAGGCGGCGACAGCGGCAAGGCCATCGTCCCGGGCGATCCTGTGAAATCCCTGATCCTGGAGCGCATCGGCCACTCGGATCCTGACGAGGTTATGCCCCCGCCGGACAAAAAAGACCGCCTGAAGCCGGCGCAGATCGCCCTGATCCGGCAATGGATAGAAGAAGGCGCAGAGTGGGGAGTCCACTGGGCCTTCGAATCCCCGCAAAGGCCGGAGGTGCCCGTGGTGAAAAACAAGGACTGGCCGGTGAATCCCATCGACCGCTTCGTCCTGGCGAAACTGGAAGCCGAAGGCATCGCCCCGGCCGATCCTGCGCCCTCGAAGACCCTGCTCCGCCGCCTTTCCCTTGATCTCACCGGTCTCCCGCCCACCCTCGAAGAAATTACCGCAGCTTTCGATGAAAAATCGACCGTGGAAAAGCTCCTCGCCAGCCCCCATTTCGGAGAGCGCTGGGGTCGCGAGTGGCTGGATGCCGCCCGTTATGCAGACTCCGCAGGTTACGAGAAAGACCTCCCGCGCAAACATCATTTCTACCGTGACTGGGTGGTCGCTGCGATGAACTCGAACATGCCCTACGACGAGTTCGTCATCAAACAGATCGCCGGCGACCTCCTCCCATCTCCCACCCAGGATGACCTCATCGCCACCGGATTTTTGAGAAACTCCATGACCAACGAGGAAGGCGGGGCAAAGCCCGAGCAGTTCCGCGTCGAAGGGATTTTCGACCGTATGGACGCCATCGGGAAATCCGTTCTCGGCCTCACCACCCAGTGCGCCCAGTGCCACACCCACAAGTACGACCCCATCCTCCACGACGAGTATTTCGGCATGTTCGCCTATCTGAACGGCATCAGCGAAACCTCCATCCCCGCCTATACCGTAACCGGGAAAAAGACCATCGCGGACACCGAAGCGGAGATACGCGCAATTGAGAAAAAAATCCTAGCTACCACCCCGTCTGCAGAGTCCGATTTCGAAAAATGGCAGCAGGATCTCCTCGCCCTCCCCCGCACCACCTGGCTCCCGCTCGAACTCTACCAGTTCGGCGATTCCGGCCAGAAGTATCTCCCGCAGCCTGACAAATCCGCCATCAACATGGGTTACGCCGCGACCCGCTCCCACGAATCCTTCCTCACCTCTGTGGAAATCCCGGAAATCCGCTCGGTTCGGCTCGAACTCCTCGGCGATCCCTATCTGCCCATGGGCGGCCCCGGGCGCTCCACCCGCGGAACCGGAGCCCTGTCCGAATTCCACCTGGAGGCGGGTAAAGAGGAGTGGAAAACCGAGAAGCTCCCTCTCATCAATCCTGTCGCCAGCGTCAACCCGCCCGTGCGGAAGCTCGACCCGATGCGCTTTCCCAACGACAAAAAGCGTGAGCAGGACGACCGCACCACAGGCCCGGCCGGCTTCGCGCTGGACGGCGATGAGAAAACCGCTTGGACCAACGAAACTTTCCCCAATGCGAACAACGACCCGCAGGTCATCACCTTCGAGCTTGCTGAGCCGTGGAAATCCGACGGCACCGCATTCTTGAAATACATCCACCACCAGAAGCACGGCGGCTTCAATTCCGACGACGCCCAGACATACAACTTCGGTCGCATCCGGCTTTCCGTTTCCGGGGCCCTGCCAAACGTGCTGGATCAGTTGCCCCCCCTCGTTCTCGAAGCGCTCGAGACCGCGCCCGAAAAGCGGAACTCCGGACAGCGGCGTCGCCTCTTCGCCCACTGGCGTGAAAACAACCCGGCCTTCACCGAGCATACGGTCGCTATCAACACCTTGCGCGCCAAGCTCCCCATCCCCACCTGGGCACTCGTCGCGGCAGAATCCGAAACGCCCCGCGAGACCCGTCTCTTCGAGCGAGGAGAGCAGACCCACCCCAAGCACGTCGTCGAGCCGCACGTCCCCGCCGTCCTCCACCCGCTTCCTCCGGGCGACCCTAAATCCCGCCTGACCTTCGCCAAATGGCTAGTCGATCCGAGATCCCCAACCACCGCCCGCGTAGTGGTGAACCGCATCTGGCAGGCATACTTCGGCACCGGCCTCCTGGAAACTTCCGAAGACTTCGGCCTCCAGGCCGCCCGCCCTTCACATCCGGAGCTGCTTGACTGGCTCGCCGTCGAGTTCATGGAAAGCGGCTGGGACATGAAACACATCCACCGCCTCATCGTGGAAAGCTCCACCTACCGCCAGGCATCCCCTGCCAGCTCCGCCCTGCGTGAGACCGATCCGGACAACCGTCTTCTCGCAAGGGGAGCCCGTCTCCGCGTGCCCGCAGAAACCGTCCGCGACATCCAGCTCGCCAGCAGCGGCTTGCTTGACCGCAAGGTGGGTGGACGCAGCGTTTTTCCACCCGCACCGGAATATCTTTTCCGCCAACCCGTCTCCTACGGCCCCAAGACCTGGGATGTGGAAACCGATTCGAACCGCTACCGCCGCGCCCTCTACACCTTCCGGTTCCGCTCCGTCCCGTATCCCATGCTGGCCACCTTCGACGCACCCACCGGAGCATCCTCCTGCGTCCGCCGCACCACCTCCACCACACCCCTGCAAGCACTCGTCACACTGAACGAACAGGTCTCCGTCGAAGCCGCCCTCGGCCTCGCCCACACCGTTCTAACAGAATCCGGAAGCCTCCCTGAAAGGATATCCAACGCCTTCCAACGCTGCACCTCCCGCACACCGGATCCTGAGGAAATTACCACCCTCACAACCCTTTACGAATCCACCCTCGAGGAGCAGCAGGAAGATCCCTCCAACGCAAAACTTCTCCTGGAAAACTACCGCCCCGCCACCCTCGATCTCTCCGCCCACCCGCTCCCGGAACTCGCCGCCGCCACCACCGTCGCCCGCGTCCTCCTCAACCTCGACGAAACGATCACGAAGAACTAAACTTTAAACTTTAAATTTTAAACTTCAAGAAAGAGGAAGAGGAAGAACTCGCCACTTCTCACTTCTCACTCGGCACTTCTTCCCTTCGATGTTCAGCGTTGGACGTTCAACGTTCGACGTTCAAAAAACCCAGCACCATGCTCCCACATTCCACCCTCTCCGAAACCCAGCGCTCCTTCTCCCGCCGCTGGTTCCTGAAAGACTGCGGCCTCTCGCTCGGCTCCGTCGCCCTTACCACCATGTTAGGAAAAGCGGCGTCCCCCATAGCGAACCCCTACGCACCAAAAGCCCCCCACTACCCCGCGAAGGTGAAGAACGTAATCTTCCTGTTCATGGGTGGCGCGCCCAGCCACCTGGATCTCTTCGACAACAAACCCGAGCTAATCAGAATGGATGGGAAAAACCCTCCCGCCGAGCTTTTGAAAGGCTACCAGTCCGCCTTCATCCGCCCGGAAAACAAGCTCCTCGGCTCCAAGTTCAAGTTCCGGAAATACGGGAAATGCGGGATGGAGATGGCGGAAATCCTGCCCCACCTCGGCTCCTGCGCGGATGACATCGCCATGATACGCTCCATGCATACGGATGCGTTCAACCACGCCCCCGCGCAGATCCTCATGTCCACCGGCTCCCAGCAGTTCGGCCGGCCATCGCTCGGCTCATGGGTCTCCTACGGCCTTGGCTCGGAAAACAACAACCTGCCCTCCTTCGTCGTCATGTCATCCGGGAGCAAGGGCCCCTCCGGCGGGAACAACAACTGGTCTTCCGGTTTCCTCCCCAGCGTCCACGACGGAGTCTCCTTCAACTCCACCGGAGAGCCCGTCCTCTACCTTTCCAACCCCAAAGGCATCACCCGCAAGGCGCAGCGCGACACCATTGATGCCGTGAATTTCCTCAACCACAAACGCTTCCAGTCCATTGGCGATCCCGAAATCAGCTCCCGCGTCTCTGCGTTCGAAATGGCCTTCCGCATGCAGGACGTCGCCCCGGAGGTCACGGATATCTCCCTGGAACCGGAAAGCGTCCGCGAAATGTACGGAGCGCAGCCAGGCAAAGCCTCCTTCGCAAACAACTGCCTCCTCGCCCGCCGCCTCGTGGAACGGGGAGTCCGCTTCGTCGAGCTTTTCCATGAATCCTGGGATCAGCACGGTGGCCTCACCAAAGGCCTGCAGGACAACTGCAAGGACGTTGACCAGGCCTGCGCCGCCCTCATCAAGGATCTCAAACAACGCGGCCTCCTCGATGAAACCCTCATCGTCTGGGGCGGCGAGTTCGGCCGCACCCCCATGGTTCAGGGCGGCGGCGACGGCCGCGACCACCACCCCAACGCCTTCACCATGCTCCTTTCCGGCGGCGGCATCAAGGGCGGCACCCAGCTCGGCAAAACCGACGAACTCGGCTTCAACGCCGTAGAGGACAAAGTCCACGTCCACGATCTCAACGCCACCATCCTCCACCTGTTAGGCTTCGACCACACCAAGCTCACCTACCGCGCCCAAGGCCGGGATTTCCGGCTGACGGATGTGCACGGCCACGTCGTGAAGAAGATACTTTCGTAGTTAGGGGGAGCGGTCCCCTCACCCGCCGCGCGAATGACCTAACCGCGCTTGCGACGGAAAACCGCGAGGCCAAGGCCAAGGCCGAGCAACGCGGAGGAGGATGGCTCTGGTATCATCCTACCGATGGCTCCTGCGAGGGCGTCCTGCCCTGCAGTGGTCATATTAAAAGGAGCGGCGGTTTCGAATAGGAGACGTTCTCCGCCGAAGGCGGTACCGTTAGCGTTAGTATGACCTACTATCCAGTGTGCAATGGACACAAAATTCGATGAGCCCAAAGTGCCAAGCAATGTGCCTTGACCCAACGTCGTGGAACTGGAAGTGCCAGAGGCATCGATGTTGGAACCCTGATGAAAATCCACCGCACCCTCAGAAAGGCCAAAGTAGTCAGCACCCGCTGCGTTGAGAGTGGTTTCACTTCCTACATGAGAAACCGCAAGGTTCAGGGTATCGTTACTGAGCCAACCCCAGCGCGAGTTTACGCCGGTGCCGCCCCGTGCGATGTAGGAGTTCGAAAGAACGAGGGGTTTGGCAACCGAGTTCCAGAAAGCTATTTCACCTGCACCATTGGTGTATTCGCCACTGGAAGTGTTTCGGGCGAAAATTATCACATCTGCAGCAGCTATCGCATCTGTAGTTGCGGTTGCCGTGTGGTCGGTGAAGGACTGCCTGTCAAAGGTGCTATTGGGGAACTTTGAATCTAGTAGAGAAATATAGGGATCATTATCGTCCAAAGAAACGATCATGAAGTTCGCTGCGGAAGCGGATGAAGCAGTAATTATCGACAGACCCGCGAGGGCTGTCAGTGGGAGGTTTTTTGTTGTCATCGCCACGTATTCTAGATTCAGGTTCTCGGGTTGGCAATGCAAAATTTTGCAATCTGGTGTGCCAATCATACAGCAATCGGACTGCTGGCGACCGATCCCCAGCGCTCCCGGAGCCGCAGCCTCCCAGTCATTGACGCCCGCCGTCATGTCGATAGAAGGTTCTGGCTCGGGGAATTGCAGGTCTTACCATAGGCCACACCTAATGAGTTGCGTTGTCTCGCCATCTCAAAAGAAAGCGAAAGGAGGACGCCTAAGGAGAAAGGCACTGCGGCGGTAGGTTACAATCCGGGGTTGTGACTCAGGGTGAGAAGCGGGTGGTTATCCGGTGCTTGCGTTCGCGCCTGAGCCAGAGTGCATCTGAAAATTCACAGTTTCCGGCTTGCCTATTCACCCTCCGCTGCTTCGGCGACTTCGGTTCCCTTGCGGAGCTGCCACGCCCACTGCTTGGTGGTCTTCAGGCCGAATGCTGCGAGAGCTGGGCCGTCGGTTGCTTCGGCACGCATGAGGCCTACGACTTCGCTTTCGTCCGCCAGCTTTACCCGTATCGCGTAGCCGCCTTCGATCTCCCGGACTTCCGCCGGACTGGCTTTGCCTTCCTCCATGGTGTTTCCGCTTTCGATGAGATGTGCTTTTTCTTCCTCATCGGAAATACGGTCGGCTCCGGGAAAGGAGTTTCCGATCACTCCGGTGGAGCCGGTCTTGGTGCCGATGACCGCCATCTTCCGCTTCGGGTTAAAGGTCAGGACGTTGCCCGCGATAAGGACGCCATCGACCTCGCCGAAACGGAGGCCGGGAGCGGGGCTGCCGCCTACGCGTGCGGTGTTCCCGACGAAGAAAAACGGGCCGCGTTTCACCCCCACTTCCTTGGTGCGGTGCATGACCAGCGGGGTTCCGCTGGGGCCGGTAAAAGTGTTGTTCGCCACGAGGACGGCGGCAGTGGCGCCGGATCCACCCATGGGAAGGGCGAGAAGGCGGGAGTCGCCGAAGCGGTTGCCGATTACGCGGATGTCGCCGCAGGCCCATTCTTTTCCGTAGGGCTCGATGTCCAGCAGACCGCGCCGGGAATCCAGGATATCGCAGTCCTCGATAAGGATGTGGAAGGCGGATCCGATGGCCATGCCCTGGCGGCCGGTGCGCTCGATGCGGCACTTGCGGACGGTGACTTCGCGGCTGTTTTTGGAGATATAGACCCCGTCCCCCCAGACATCGCTGGCGTGGATGTTCTCTATGAGGATTCCTTTTACAGCGAGGATGTCGAAGGCGTGCTGGGCCTCGCGGTTATAATCATACACGCCTTGGCGTCCGCCGTTTTCGTAAGCGCCGATGACTCGGAGGTTTTTGAAAACCATGTCCTCGCAATCCTCGACTAGCCATTGGGAGCGGGTGCGGACTTTTCTCCAGCCGGAGTAGTTGTCCTTTTTCCCATAATCCGGAAGGGGATCGGTGGCGCGTATGGTGGCTCCCTTGCCATCAATGGTGAGGCCTTTTCGACCTTTGAGCAAGAGGGTGCCTTCGATGCGGTAAACGGCTTTCCCGGGGAACTCAACGGTGGAGCCGTCGGGGGCGCTTTTGAGAAATTCGTTGAGCTCTGCGGTCACGTCTTTTTCCAGTCCAGTCGGGATGGTGGCGGGGACGGTGAGGGTCTCCGCGTGGAGGGCGGCCACAGACAGGGCGGCGAGAAAGGTGGGTATCAGTTTCATGGTTTCAGTCGTTGGTCTTTCTTTCGGATTCAGGGATTGCGATCACGGTCATGGCGACGCTTTGGAAGGGGACGCGTTTGGATTTTCCAGGAACCTTGTGTGCTCCGTTCCACGTTACGAAAAGCGTGCCACCGTCCTCGGAAAGTGCGGAGCTGAATGAGCCGATGGGAATGTAGCCGGTGGCTTTTTCCAGGGCTGGATGGAGGAAGCAGATGACTTTCTTTGAATTACTACGTGTATCGTACTGGACGATGGGCGTGCCGTCGTTTTCCGAACCTCCGTGGGCACCGGGGATGTAATAGAGGTAGCGGCCGGTCGGGTCTGCATCGAGGCTGGTGATGTAGTCCTTGGTGGCGACTGCGGTGCCTCCTAGGGATTTGGCGTTTTCCGTTTTTACATCGAATGCCCAGAGTTCATCGCCATCGACGGTGTAGATGATTCCTTGGGGAGTTTCCCGGCTGGCGGCGCGGAGGCCGGCTTTGGTTCCGATTTCCTCCGGTTTTCCGGGTTTCCGTGGGTCGAAACGGTAAAGCTCGCGCTCCGCCGAGCGGCCTTTCCCCTCCGGCTCGGGGCCGCCGTGGAAATACATCATGCCGGTAGATGGTGATTGGATCATTGCGCGGTATGGGCCTTCCCCATCGGTGTAAAGGGTCTCACCTTTCGCGATATCGTATGCGAGGAACTGCGGGGGCTTTTCGTTGAGTCCGTCCGCGCTTCCCGCATACCAGACCATGCGCTCGCTATCGAGTATGCCGGTGGGGAGGCATTGCATGGCCAGTGGCTGGGCGGCTACGGTTTCCGCTTTTCCGTCCGCCGGATTCACTTTCATGATCCAGTCGCCTTCGAAATGGTTTTTTGGATCAAGCCCGACCTTGGTGGAACCCCGGTGTGTGGAGAAGTAGATCCAGCCGTCGTTTCCCATGCCGAGCGCGCTGTGGATTTTGCTGGGAGTGTAGTGGCCGTCGGGACGGTCGAGGACGGAGCGGAGGTCGGTCAGTTTGTGGAGCTTGTCCGTTTCTGGATCGAACTCATAGACGTATGCGTTGCCCTCAGGGCTGAGGTGGTCGCCGACTGCCGAGTAGTATTTTCCATTGGCCACGAATCCATCGCCCCAGACACTCCAAGGCTTCCCGGCGTAGGTTTGGCAATCATAGTAATGGAACTCAACACGCGGCGGGGTCTTGGCGATGGTGACGCCTTCCTTCAACTCGACTTTCGGTTTCAGCAATTGCTTGCCCTCGATGATGACGCTGGTTTTTCCGTCGGGTAGTTCCGGAGGCCATGGGATTTCTTCTGCGGCTCCGGCAGACAGGAGCAGCGCGGCCAGTAGTGGGATGGTTGGATATTTCATTCTTTGATAATCATCAGTTTGTTCACGTCCTTGACCGATTCGATTCGGCGGGTTTCCCCGTTCGGAAACACCAGCTCGATATCGACCTCCTTCACATCGCCCAGTCCGAAATGGCATCGCACGATCTGGCCGCTTGCGTAGCCGTAGCCTGTGGTCATCTCCTGTGAACCTAGTAGTTCGTCTCCGGCCTTGATTTTGATCTTCGTGCCGATTCCCTGACGGTTGAAAGTTTCTCCCTGGATCTCGATATCCAGCCAGTTTCCCGAGTCGCTGACGTTGTGCATGAGGCGGGAGTGGTTGCCGCGGAACCAGTTGATCAGGAAAATGTCCGTCTTCCCATCGCCATCCACATCACAGGATGGCCCGGCGGGATAGTAAACGAGCTTGTCGCCTTTCATCAGTTTCCGTGTCACTTCAAATTTCGGGATGCCATTCTTCGTGCCGGTGTTGCGGTAGATCAGTGGCTCCACCAATCCGTCGTCGTCCATCCATGCGGTGGAGAAATACAGATCCGGCCAGCCGTCGTTGTTGAAATCGCGGATCTCGACATGCGGGGATTTTTCCGGAACGGAATCGGGAAGCCCGGCTTGCTTTGTCACGTCCCGGAAACGTGGGACTCCGTCTTTAGTGCCTTCGTTGAGGAAGATGCGGTTGCGCGCCTCGACGTGGTGGATGGACAGGACGAGGTCGGGAAGGCCGTCGCGGTTGAGATCGCCGAACGTTGCACCGCATGGCCAGTCCTCATTGTGCATTGGCTCCATTGCGAAGATTTTGTTCAGCTTCTCCGATTCCTTGTAACCGTTTTTCCCGGCGGAGAAAAACATGCGGTTCGAGTGGCCTACGAAGAAGTCCGGGCGGCCATCGCCATTCACATCGCCCACTGCGAGGCCGAGTCCGAAAATGTCATCCGGAAGCCCGGCCTTTCCATTCACCTCTTCAAATTTCAACCCGCCTAGATTCCGGAACAGGACGCTCTTCGGGGTTTTTGTGAAATAATCTTCGAGCACCAGAAAATCCAGGAGGCCGTCGCCATCGTAATCGAAGACGCCGATGTTGCGGGCGGTCAGCAGATCATCGGGGCAGGCACCGGAAACTTTCGAGATATCGACGAGGCTGCCGTTGTCGTTGCGGAAAAGTTTGGAGCCGGTGAGTTGGGCGGTGCGCTGGGGTTCTTCCTTCTTGCCGGATTTTCCTTTAATGTTGTTCGCGACGTAGAGATCGACATCGCCGTCGTTATCCAGATCCGCGAAGACCGCGCCGCTGGTGCGCGAGTAAAATTCCACGGGTTCCTGCTTCCACACCTCGAAGTTCAGTCCGCCGAGATTGCGCAGCAGGACGTTTGGCATGGGGCCGTCCGCTGGTTTGTAATCGCCATCCGGCCTATCCGCGAAGCCGCCGACGTAGAGATCCGGGAGGCCGTCGCCATCGACATCACCAAAGGCTCCGCCGTGGCCCATGATCCCCTTGAGAGGTGCTATGAGTCCCGCCTTTTCGGTAACATCCTCAAACCGGATCTCCGCGTTTGAGGTGGTGTGGAGTAGGAAGAGGGTGAGTCCCGCGAGTTTCAGCATTTGGACTGATACCTGTCGAACCGGAAGCAACTTTCATCTGTGCGAACCGTTGTTTCTGTAAACAACCTGTCTGGGATTCAGCGAATCCTGTGCCGGAGGCACCGGTGACTGTCGGCAGAAAAGACTTTCGCGAATCGGTTGACACGCCGCCTGAAGGCGGCGCTCCGTGCCTGCGGCACTATCCGCCCTTATGCTTCTTGAAAATCGCGAGCGTGCGCTCGCGCTCGGTTTTGTGATCGACGCAAGGGAGGGGATAGCTGTCGGCGAGGGGTTTTCCGTCTTCGGGAGGGGACTGGAATTTCTTCGAATCGACGTCTTTCAACTCGGGGATCCAGCGCTTGATGTATTCGCCCTTGGGATCGTGTTTGGCGGTCTGCGTCCAGGGGTTCTGGATACGGAAGTAGGGGGCGGCATCCGCCCCTGTGCCAGCGAGCCACTGCCAGCCGCCGTTGTTGGAGGCGATCTCGCCATCGGTGAGGTGCTGCATGAAATGGGATTCGCCCAGCTTCCAGTCGTGGTGGAGATCTTTTGTCAGGAACATGGCGGTGATCATGCGGACTCGGTTGTGGATGAAGCCGGTTTTCAAAAGCTGGCGCATCCCCGCATCGACGATGGGAAATCCTGTGGTGCCGTTTTTCCATTTCTCGAAATTTTCGCCGACCTCATCCCATGGCAGGCCTTTCCAATCTTCATTGAACTCATGGTCAATCACGTGCGGAAAATGATGGAGGACGGCGAAGTAGAACTCCCGCCAGGCGAGTTCCTTGATGTAGATCTCGATGGAGTCGCGCGGGCCGCCCCGCGCACCTTTGTGTTCCTCCGCGATCTTTGCATAGAGCGTGCGGATGGAGATTAGTCCGTATCGGAGATCCTGGGAAAGGCGGGACGTGGCTTCCTTCGCAGGTAGATCGCGGAGGTCGGCGTAGTCGCGGATGATCTCGGAGACGGCGTGCTTCATGCGTTTTCGCGCAGCGCGTTCGCCCGGATCCGGGAGATAGACGGACTGGGTTTCCAAATCCCAGTGGGCGACGGTGGGGAGATCCATGGACTCGATCCCGTCCGGTGTGTTCAGATCCTTCGGCTTCGACAAGGGAGTGGGTTTGTCGTGTGTGGCCCAGTTGTTATAGTAAGGGGTGAAGACTTTGTAAGGCTTGTCGGATCCTGTGAAAATCTCATCGGGAGTGTGGAGGGCGATGTCGTCATAGCCGTGGCATTCGATTCCGAGTTCCTCGCACAGGCTTAGGAGTTTTTTCTCAACGGCCTTTCCATAAGGATCGGGATCACGGTTGAAATGGATAGCGATGGCGCCGGTTTCTTTGGCGAGTTTTTTTAGGACGGAAATCGCGTCACCTTCCCGAATGATAAGCTTACCATCGATAGTGCCTATGTTTTTCGAAAGCGCCTCCAGGCAGCCGCAGAGGAAATGCTGGCGGTTCGCACCAGTCCAGGCGTGTTCCTTTTTCCAAGAACTCAATATATATACCGGGACGACGGGATGTCCCTGCCTTGAGGCGTGGTGGAGGGCGGTGTTGTCGGCGATTCGTAGATCGCGACGAAACCAGTGGATGACGGATGGCATTCTGCACTAGAGCACCGAATCCGAATCTGTGAACCGGAAAATCCGGAGCAATGTCAGGTTTTCGAGAGCAGGGTTTCCGCTTTCCTGATGGAGGCCGGCGACAGCTTGCCATTCACGCGTTTCGCTCCTTCCAGAAGCGTTTTGAGATTCTCCAAAGCATCTTCCGCCGCATCGAGCGCCTTTTTCGGTCCCCCGAATTTCTTGTCCGGAAAATATCTGGTGAAAGTGGTTCCGGAGCGGCTGATGCAGAGACGCCACCCTTCGAACGCGGCAGTCTCATACGTGAACCGGGTGAGATTTTTCTTGGATTTCATTGCGTGAAAGGGGGGATTTCACTTACTACAAAAGGGTTTTGATCTGGAAATTCCAAGCATTTTCGCAGATTTCCCCGTAAAAAAAGCGTTTTTTGTCGATTTTCCATAGAAAAAACATTGCAAGAATGCCCGCTACGGATTCTCTTCGCGCCCCGCGAGCGAATTCCATTAAACGCCGTCGGTCCTCTGGATGGGAAACCATCCGGCTCGCGAGAGGGAAACCCGGCAACCAAGAACATACATGTCAGCTACCACACTTGCTCGTTTCGAGCTTCCGAACCGCCTCGTCCGTAACGAGGACACCGCATCCGATACCTACGCCCAGTTCATCGCCGAGCCATTCGAGCGCGGATACGGCCACACCATCGGCAACAGCCTCCGCCGCGTGCTCCTCTCCTCCCTTGAGGGCGCATCCATTACTTCGGTGAAAATCGCCGGCGTGCAGCACGAATTTTCCAGCCTCCCCGGCGTCGTCGAAGACGTCACCGACATCGTCCTGAACCTCAAGAAGGTCAAGTTCGCCCACAACGACAAGGAGCCGCGCATCCTTTCCATCAAGGTGGAGAAAGACGGCGTCGTCACCGCAGGCGACATCATCGACGACAACATCTACTCCGTGGTAAACAAAGACCAAATCATCTGCACCCTCGACAAGAAGGTGAAGTTCGATTGCGAATTCGAAGTGCGCGTAGGCCGCGGCTTCTTCACTGGTGACGAAAACAAGCGCAAGGACCAGCCCATCGGCGTAATCGCGATCGATTCGATCTTCTCCCCAGTTACCCGCGTCAAATACAGCGTCGATACCACACGGGTCGGCCAAATGACCGATTTCGACAAACTCACCCTCGACGTCTGGACCGACGGCCGTATCAGCCCGCAGGACGCAGTCCTCCAAGCATCCGCGATCCTCCGCCACCACCTCGATGTCTTCGTCAACTACGACGAAAACGCAGTGGACTTCGAAGAGGCACCAGCCGAATCCAGCGAAGAGAATGCAGCACTCAAGAAGCTTCTCAACATGTCCGTCAACGAGATCGAGCTTTCCGTCCGCGCGGCAAACTGCCTGAACAACGCGAACATCACCTCCGTCGGCCAACTGGCCATGAAGTCGGAAGCGGAAATGCTCAAATACCGCAACTTCGGCAAGAAGTCGCTCAACGAGATCAAGGACAAGCTCGTCGAGCTCGGCCTCGGCCTTGGAATGTCCTTCGAGCCTTCCCTGCTCTCCAGCGGATCGGTTCAGGCACGTGGCCCACGCCTCGGTGCGGAAGACGAAGCTCCGGTCGGCCTTGCTGACCTCATCGCACAAAACCTCGACGACTAATCGCTCGAATCATTTACCAAACCACTCAAACTTAGAAAAGGAAGCCACCGATGAGACATCGCCGCAATACCACCAAACTCAAGCGCAAAACCGCCCATCGCAAATCACTGCTCGCAAACCTTGCCTGCAGCCTGATCGAACACGGACGGATCCGCACCACTTTCGGAAAAGCCAAGGCCCTGCGCCCTGTCGCCGAAAAACTCGTTACCCAAGCCAAACGCAACGACCTGCACTCCCGCCGTCTTGCCATCGCATTCCTCCGTCAGAAGGATGCCGTGACAAAACTGTTCGACGAAGTCGCTCCGAATGCAGGAGACCGCCCTGGCGGTTACTGCCGTATTACCAAGCTCGGCCAGCGGATGACCGACGCCGCTCCGATGGCAATCATCGAGTGGGTCGATCTCCCTGCGCTTGATGCCGAGGAAATCGAAGAGGTAGCCGTCGAGGAGACTCCTGAGCCGGAAGCTAAAAAGCCAGCGAAGAAAGCAGCCAAGAAAAAGGCAGCCGAAAAGAAAGAGGAAGAGCCTGCCGCAGCAGAAGCTGAGTAAGCCTTCCCCTTAAACGAATCAATCAAGCCCTCCTGCGGAAACGCGGGAGGGCTTTTTCGTTGGAGTGTCGAATTTCTTTCACCACTTGGTTCGGGTTTCCGTTGGGCGAAAGGAATTCGCCCTTCCTACTCCCTATAAGCCTCATAGGCTTTCACAATATGCTCCACGATGGGATGTCTGACGATATCCGTAGGGGAAAATTTGATAAAGGAGATGCGGTTGATATTCACCAGGGCGTTCTCGGCTTCGTGAAGCCCTGAGCGGACTCCCGGCTTCAGATCCACTTGCGATGAATCCCCGGTGACTACGATTTTTGATTCCTCCCCGAGACGCGTAAGGGTCATGAACATTTGCTCGCGGGTGGTGTTTTGTGCCTCGTCCAGGATCACGAAAGATCGGGAAAGGGTGCGCCCACGCATGAAGGCGAGAGGGGCGATTTCAATCACGCCCTCATCCAGATATCGCTCTGCTTCCTCTGGGAGAAGCATGTCATTGATCGCGTCGTAAAGCGGACGGAGGTATGGAGCCACCTTTTCCTTGAGATCTCCTGGAAGGAAACCGAGCGCTTCGCCTGCTTCCACTGCCGGACGCGTGAGGATGATTCGGTGGATCGCGCGTTGCTTAAGCAGGTGCAATCCCACTGCCATGGCGAGATAGGTCTTTCCCGTGCCTGCTGGGCCGAGGCCGAAGGTTACATCGTTTTCCTGAATTGCTTTCACATAGGCGAGTTGGTTGGGAGTGCGTGGGGAAACCGCTTTCCTTCCGCGGGAGCCTACGAGCTTCACGGTGGATAGGGAGTTGAGCGGGGTATCCCCGGATTTTTTCGCAATATCCACCGCCATGCGGAAATCCCTGTCGGTGATGTGGAGGCCGTTGCGCTGGGTGGATTCAAGATCCTGGAAAACCTTCTCGGCCAGCAATGTGGATTCCTCGGAGCCGGTGAATGCGATCCAGCCGTCGCGGGTTACTGTTTTCAGTCCCAGGGCGTCTTCAATATAGGTGAGGTTGCGCCTGTCGTTCGCGATGAGGCCCTGGAGGAACTGCGGGGTATCGAATTCGAGTTTTAGGGAGGAGGGTTTCAATGGGGAAAGTTGAACCGGAAAACCGGGGTGGCGCAAAGGAAAAGGAGTCATGATACTTCTGTGGAGTCCCTACACTTCTGTAGGGGGCTGCAACGGCGAATCATCATCAAAGGTCGCTCGCCGTTGCAGCCCCCGACAGAAGTGTCAGGACTCCACTGCCTTCGCCCGCTCACTCTCCCAGAGGGTGAATGTCCCCTCCCTCAGCTTCGCCGGATTCTTCCGTATATATCTCACAGCATTGCGGAAGTGCTTGCCATCTCGTATCATTGTATCCCTGTACCTTTTTTGCCAGATGCTCCCATGGCCTATTCTCCTCGCGGAAACCCCTTTCCAGCATTTCATCAGCTTTTCCAGTTTCTCATGCTGGGTGAAAAGCAGGTGGACGTGGTTCGGCATGATCACGAAGGCGTGATGGTCTGCGCGAGTTCCCTGGTCGTTCATCAGGGTGGTTTCGATGTGTGCTCGGTTCGCCGGATGCGAGAGAATGCAAGAACCCGCGCCCTCATCCAGCCAGTTCTCGATTTGCCAGGTGAAAAGGCGGTCGTATTCTTTCATATCCTCCTCAGACCAAGGTTTGGGATGGTTGGAAATCCAGGCGGCGCGCCCTTCTTTCCACTGCCTGATTTTTGAGTCTGGCATGGCGTCCTTGAGACGGAAGGTGACGAACTGCATGGCTCCGTGCTGTTGCCAATGGGGGATTGTTTTTCCGTGGATCTCGATTTTCCGGTTGGGATCCAGGAACTCTGACATGACGGGACTGTGGTGATCTTGCGGGAAGGAGTCACGTACGGAGTCCCTACACTTCTGTAGGGGGCGGCATTGGCGAGCGACCCTTGACGATGGTTCGCCATTGCAGCCCCCGACAGAAGTGTCGGGACTCCGTAATTAAACCCCAGCCAGCTTCTCCAGCATGGAGGAGGCGATGGAGAGGACGAGGAGGAAGCCGCACATGTCCGTGCACGTCGTAAGGATGGGGCCGGAGGCCAGTGCGGGATCCACTTTCATCCGTTTCAGGAAAAGCGGAACGAGGCCGCCCAGCAGGACGGAAAGAATGGTGTTCAGAGAGAGGGCTATGGCTACCGTCAGGCCGAGGTAGATATTTCCTTTCCAGAGAAATGCAATGGTGCCGAGGATGATGCCGAGGACGATGCCGTTGATGACCCCGACGGAGCCTTCCTTGATCACCACCCGCCAGTAATCCCCGGGACGGAGGATGCCGAGGGTGAGCTCCCGTATGGAAACGGCGACCGCCTGGTTCCCGGAGCAGCCGGACATGTCCGAGACGATTGGGAGAAATACGGCGAGTGCGATAACTTCCTGCAGCGTGGCCTCGTTCGCGGCGATGATGGATGCGGCGGCGATGTTCAGGACGATGTTCGGTCCCAGCCAGGAAAGCCGTTTGATGCACCTGTCCTTGAGATCCATGGAGCGGAGTTCCTCACCGTTTACGATACCGCTGGCACGGAGGAACATCTCCGCGTTTTCCTCGGATGTCTCATGCTCGACCGCGCTTCTGGGAACGACTCCGAGGAGATGCCCTTCCGAATCGATCACCGGGAAGCCGAAGAATTTCTTTTTCTCGAAAAGCTCGGCGAGATCTTCCAGCGGCATCGTGTCGAGGACGGTGAGCGGGTTCGGGATCATCAGCGAGCTGACGAGGACGCGGCGCGGTGAGAGAACGAGATCGCGCA
The DNA here is from genome assembly GCA_963793435.1 of uncultured Verrucomicrobiae bacterium. Taxonomy (GTDB): domain Bacteria; phylum Verrucomicrobiota; class Verrucomicrobiia; order Verrucomicrobiales; family Akkermansiaceae; genus Luteolibacter. The sequence goes on from CAWCAA010000002.1 coordinate 1,418,730, forward strand.
GCCGCAGGACTCCGGTCAGGACTTCGTTTTCATCGATCACGTAGAGGTATTGGACGTCGCGATCCGAGTAATCCTCCGCGTGCTCGCCGAGGTTCGCGATGACTTCGCCTACGGTGGAGGCCTGTTGGAAAGTAACGGGGCCGCCGCGCATGAGGGAGCCGGCGCAGCCGTCCTCGTATTCCAGGCGGCGCTGCATTTCCTCGCGGTCTTCCGTATCGGTGACCTGGGAGATGATTTCCTCCGCGTCCTTGTCATCCAGCTCGCGGAGGAGGTTGGAGCTTTGCTCGGAGGGCATTTCCCGGAGGATTTCCGCGGCCTCCTCGGTGGGGAGGCTCTCGAGGATTTCCACCGCCTGCGCTTCGGCAAGGTGGGAGAGGAGTTTCGCGCCGTCCTCGGCACCGAGGATGTGGATGAGGGTCTCGCATTTGTCATGGGAGAGGCGCGACATCGCGCGGCGCTGGTCTTCCCAGTCGAGCTGCTTGATCGCCTCCAATGCTGCGACCCCGTCCCTGGCCTGGATGGCATCGCGGAGGGCATCCAGGGCGAGATCTTCGGCTTCCTTTTCTTCCAGTTGGGCGGTGGTCATCGCGGGTAGCATCGCCAGCTTTTTCCCGCAGTCAATCGGCGAAAGGATGATAGACGACCGGCTGGCCGTCCTCCTCCTCGTGCATGCCCGGGAGATCGTCGTTGGACTGGCGGATCTGTGTCTCCACGTTTTCCGCGTCATCAAAGGAGGCGGTGTGGAAGAGGGCGTCCCCTTCATCGGCCAAGCCCTCGTTGTTTCTGCCAATTACTATGCCGTTAGTAGTTGAGAGAACGGGGGAGCCTTCGCCGCCGCCAAGTGGCGGGACGATCAGTCCCAGGGTGTCACCTTTGGAGACGGCTTTTCCAAGGGCGACGAGAGGGATGAACAGGCCCCCGGAAGGGGCGCGGTCCCAGCGGCTGCTTTTTGAAAGAAGGCCGTTGGTGCGGTGGGGATGGGTTTTGCTTTCCGGGAGCATTTTCAGGAAACGCATGGCGGCGATGATTCCCTGTAGGCCGAAGCGGATGGAATGGGAATCGAGCCGGGAAGCCTCGCCACCTTCGAAGAGGACGAAGGGTTTCCCCATGTTGAAAGCAACTTCGCGGAAAGTCCCGGGACGCAGGGGTGAGAGCATGGTCACGGGCGCGGCGAAGGCCATCCCGAGATCCAGCGATGCCTGGTCTCCGGCGGCGATGCGGAGCTGGGGGAGGTTCGGACGGTTGACGGCCCCGGTGTGAAGATCGATGACCGCATCGCAGAGAGGCAGGATTTTTGTGGAAACGGCGTGTGCAAGCCGCGCGCCCTGGGAGCCTTTTTCGGAGCCGGGGAAAAGCCGGTTGAGATCGCGGCGGTCGGGCAGATAGCGGGTGCGGGAGGTGAAGGCGGGGAAGTTCGTGATGGGGAGGGTAAGCAAGGTTCCACGCAGGCGTTTCATCGCAGGGGAGGCGAGCAGGCGACGGATGATTTCCGTGCCGTTGATTTCATCGCCATGCACGCAGGCGGAAACGAGGAGGCATGGGCCGGGCTTTTTTCCGTGGAAGATGTCCGCGTCGATGGACAGCGGGTGGTTGCTCATCGTGGTGCCGGCAGGGAGGGAGACAAGTTTGCGGGTGCCGGGCGCGACGGACTCGCCATTGATCTGGAACGGGGCGGCTTTCGGGGAAGAAGCAGGCATGATGTGGGATTGATTGAACCGCAAAGTCGCGGAGGCGCAAAGGAAGATTGTGGTGGGGGGCGGATGTTGACTGGAAGGCGCGGATCGTGTGATGTTTCCACGATGCCGGAAGGGAAAAACAGGATCGATCTGGGGTGGGTGATTTGTGAGGGGGAGCGGCAACGCGACGGGCGGCTGAGGGAGGTCGTCGGGGAGGTGTGCGCGGAATTTTTGGAGGAAATGAACCGGACTTTTCCCGGCTACGATTGGAGGGGGGAGGTGACCTGGCGCCGCACTCCCGGCCGGGGCGGGCAGGTGGATCCGCTGGAGCTGCTGGAGATCGGGGTGCGGGAAAAGGTGAGGAATGGCTGGGACATGGCGCTGGTCGGGACGGCTGCGGAGCTGGTCGGGCGACGGAAGGTGGAGCTTCAGGCCGCACCTTCTTCGGCGTTGGAGTGCGGGATTTTTTCCGTATGGAAACCTGGCGACGGGGAAATGGAGGCAAGCGAACTGCTGACGGTGGCCCGTTACCTGCTGGGCAGTATGCTGGGGTTGGAACGCCTGGCGGGAGACGGGGAATTCACGCCGGAGGAATGCGCCGAGGTTCTGGCGAGGCTCGAAGACATCGGTGACGAGCGGCTGGAGGAGAAGCGGACGAACTGGAACCGGGCGCACTTTTATTTCGGGACTTTCACGGCGGATGCGCGGGGTGTGCTGCGGGATGTGGGGGGCTACCGGCCATGGTGGCAGCCGTTCCGTTTCGGGCGGCTGACGGCTGCTGCTTTCGTTACCTCGCTGCTGTCGTTTCTCGGGGCGGAGGTGTGGGAGCTTGGGGTAGGTGCGGGGGCGGGCCTGCTTGTTTCCGGAGCGTTTTTCGCCGTGCTGGGAGCGACGTGGTATCTCTACCATGGGCAGAACCTTGGCGAACTTACCGGCGGAATCCTGCTGAACGAGCAGGTCGCCCGGAGCAAGCTGGTGATGGTTTCCTGCCTGTGGATCGGGATGGCCTCGCTGTGGATTCTTCTTTTCGCAAGCTGCTGGTGTCTGGCAAGCATACTTCCGAGGGAGGTTGTCGCAGGTTGGTCGGGTGAAACGCTGGACGCCCTGGCGAGGGTGAGGTTTGCGGCGTTCGTTTCCACACTCGGGACTCTCGCCGGGGCGCTGGGCGGAAACCTGGAGGACGAGGGGAGTTTCAAAGCGCATTTCTTCTTCGATGACGAAGTTTAAGCGGGGGGGGATTTCAGGGTTGCCCGGGGTGGGGGAAATTTCCAGCATCCGCGCATGTCAAAATACGCAGGTGAAGAGGTGCTGGTGGTGGAGCGAGGATTGTTGGAAGGGCTGGGGATGTTTGAAGGATTTAAAGCGGATGGTGTGGATGAGGCGGTGGAGCTGCTGCTCAAGGAATCCAACCATTTTTTCCTGGATAGGGCGGCTGCGGAGGAAGACCCGGGCCACAAGCAACTCATCCCATACTGCATTTTCAAATGCGGTGACCGGGTGCTGCACTACACCCGTGGCAAAGCGGGCGGGGAAAACCGTCTCCACGCGAAGCTTTCCGTGGGAGTAGGCGGACACATCAATCCGGTGGACATGGGGGAGGGGCGCAAGGGTGCAGCCGCTTATTACGCGGCGGTGCAGCGGGAGCTGGATGAGGAGCTGGACATTGCTTGCGATTACGAAATGCGAATCATCGGGCTGCTGAATGATGACTCGAATCCCGTGGGGCAGGTCCACTTGGGCGTTGTGCATCTGGTGGAACTGGAATCGGAGGAAGTTTCCTCCAAGGAGGATGCGCTGACGGATCTTTCCTGGGCGAGCGTGGAGGAGTTGAATGGAGCGCTTTTCGAAAGGCTGGAGACATGGAGCCGGTTTTGCGCGAAGGAGCTGGCTGCGATGGAATGATATTCTGCGAATGGGAAAGAGGGACTACGGCAGCACGCGGATGGGGTCTTTGGCTTAGATTGGGAAAGAATTTTGAACCACTATGGGAGCGAAGCGGACATGGAGGAAGTGACTTTCCTATCCTCAAATCTGACGAATGAAGGCTGAAAGATTCTGACCATATGGCAGGTTGGAATTTCCGAAGGCTTGATTTCCCCTCTCTTATTCGTTGGATATCCCAGATTCGTGGTTCCAGTCTCTTTCCTCAACCCCAGACCAAGAATCAGATCCGCGTATTTCGAGCCTTTTGAGGAATGTAGGATAAGAAGGTCACTTCCCCCAGCCCCAGCCACAAAGAATCGAACCCGCCTTCATCCAAGGTTCTCTTTTCCCACAAGCTGTTTTTTTACGTGATCGCGTAATGGAAATTCCAGGGAAGCTGATTATTGTTCCTTACGTAGCTCCTCGCAAGAGGACACCGGATCTCGCGATCCGACTCCCCCCACTCCCCCTCGAAAATGAATCCAATACCCTTTGGCGGTTTCCGTGCCGCCGTATCCCGCTTCCAAGCCGTGGCACTTTTGTTCTGCTCCACCAATGTGGTTTTTGCGTCATCCGTTGGACTTCCCCAATCCGTTTCTCCACGGATGCGTATGGTGGAAAACAACGAATTCAGGCTGCCGCACGGCGAGCCTCTCAACCGTGTGAGGTTTCTGACCGACGGCGAACGGACGGTCGAAATCCCCGCCGGATCCCTACTGCATCTTCCTGTCCATGGACGTATCAGGATTGCCAGCAGGATGGTAGGGGCGGTGGTGGATTGGAAGGAATTTTTCCAAGCGAATCTTGATGTGATTAGTCAGGTTGGCGCAAGCAGGGAGCAACTCAGGGAGGGCCGCGAGATTCATCCTGCTGTTTTGCAGCATCTCCAGCGGAGCGAAAAGGTAGGAGTGGCAATCGCCGCAGGCCGGCCGGTGGCACTGCCCCAGCCAAGTTGATGTCAGCGCTTCGTGTTCTTGGCTTTACGTGAGGGAGCGCTTGTGGAGAATTTCCCCATGAGCAAATTCGATGCGTTTGAGATAAAAATGCGGGCAGCCGGAATGGGCGATGCACCGGTGGCGGTTTTCGAAAGGAACTACGAGGCACTGCTCCGCGATGAAACGGGCATGATCGCTGAAGAGACTATCGAACCGGCAAGGGATCTTCCCAAAGCCGACGACATCGGCGAAAAGGATGGCTCCGACCTGCTCGGCCAGACCGTGGTGCTGAAACTCAACGGCGGTCTCGGAACCGGCATGGGATTGCAGACGGCCAAGAGCCTGCTTTCCGTACGCGACGGGGTGAATTTCCTTGATCTGATGGTGAAGCAGATTCTCCAGCTTCGCGCGGAAAGCGGAAAAAAGCTGCGCCTCCTCCTGATGAACAGCTTCAGCACCAGCGCGGATACCCTAGCCCATCTCTCGCAATACGATGCCGACGGTCTGGCCTCGCCCGATGAAGTGGAGTTGATGCAAAACATGATCCCCAAGATCAATGCGGAAACGCTCGCCCCGGTTGAGTGGCCGCAGGACCCCGACCAGGAATGGTGCCCGCCGGGACATGCGGACATTTACCCTGCGCTGGTCGGAAGCGGATGGTTGGACAGGCTTCTCGCGGAGGGCGTGAACTACGCTTTCGTTTCCAATTCCGACAACCTCGGAGCCACCCTCGACCCCTCGCTGCTCGCGTTTTTCGCGGAGTCAGGTGCTCCTTTCATGATGGAAGTCACCCGCCGGACTGCCGCCGATAGGAAGGGCGGTCATCTCGCGAAACGGAAAAGCGACGGGCGGCTCCTCCTGCGCGAGGTCGCCCAATGCACCGACGCGGATCTCGATGATTTCCAGAACATCGACAAGCACCTTTATTTCAATACGAACAACATCTGGCTCAACCTCGGGAAACTCAAGGCCCAGCTCGCTGCAGACTCCGGCGTCCTTCCGCTACCGATGATCAGGAACAAGAAAAGCGTCGATCCGCGTGATCCGGGTTCGACCCCGGTAATCCAGTTGGAGATCGCCATGGGTTCCGCCATCGAATGTTTCGATGGGGCGATCGGGCTTGAAGTCCCGCGCAGCCGCTTCGCCCCGGTGAAAACAACTTCCGATCTTCTCGCCTTACGCTCCGATGCCTACGAGGTATTGGAGGGCGGTGTGGTAAAGCTTCGCGAAGAGCGCAACGGCGTGCCACCGGACATTTCCCTCTCCGGGGAATACAAGCTCGTGGATGCGCTCGAACCACTCGGCGTGCCAAGCCTGATCAAGTGCGATTCCCTGAAAATTTCCGGGCTGATTACCTTCGAAGATGGCGTAGTGATCGAAGGTGATGTAGCTTTTGAAAACACGAATGCGGAGCGCAAGGTGATCCCAAGTGGTGTGTATTCCAACGGAAGTTTCTAAATTATGTGGAAGGGAAGATTTGCAAAAGATACCTCGTCGCTGGTGGAACAGTTCGGCGAGTCGGTTTCGTATGACTGGAGGCTTTTCCCGCACGATGTGGCGGGATCCATCGCCCATGCCCGCGCGCAGACGAAGGCGGGACTGCTTACGGAAGGGGAATTTTCCCAGATCGAAACCGGTCTGCGGGAGATCGAAAAAGACATCGTGGACGGGAAGTTCGAGTTCCGCACGTCCCTGGAAGACATCCACATGAACATCGAAGCGGAGCTGACGAAACGCATCGGTGCGGTGGGTGGAAAGCTCCACACCGCCCGCTCGCGCAACGATCAGGTAGCCACCGATACGCGCCTTTACTGCCGCACGCAGATTGACGAGATCAATGCTGCGATTTCCTCCCTACAGAAAGTCCTGGTGGATCAGTCCGGGAAATACGCGGCTTCCGTGATGCCGGGATACACGCACCTTCAGCGTGGCCAGCCGGTTACCGTGGGTCACCATCTTCTCGCGTATGTGGAGATGCTCCAGCGCGACAGGGGCAGGTTGAACGATTGCAGACGGAGACTGAATGTTTCTCCGCTTGGATCGGGTGCGCTCGCGGGATCGACGATCAATTTGGATCGTGAAGGGATAGCCGAGGAGCTTGGTTTTGACGGGATCACCCACAACTCCATGGACGCCATAGCCGACCGTGATTATATCGCGGAGCTGCTTTTCACGATCTCCATGTGCGGAGTCCACCTTTCCCGCCTCAGCGAAGATCTCATTCTCTGGTGCAGCAGCGAGTTTGGTTTCGTAGCGCTTTCCGATGCACATACGACCGGCTCCTCCCTCATGCCGCAGAAGAAAAATCCCGATGTCTGCGAGATCACCCGTGGCAAAACCGGCCGCCTCGTGGGGAATCTGATGAATCTCCTCGTCGCCATGAAAGGCCTGCCCATCACCTACAACCGCGACCTTCAGGAAGACAAGCCGCCCCTCTTCGATTCCGTCGATACCATCCTGATGGTGCTCGCCGTAAATACGGAAATGATCGCAGCCATGGAAATGCGCGAGGACAGGTGCCTCGCCGCCGCCAGCGATCCCATGCTCCTCGCCACCGATCTCGCGGACGTTCTCGTTAAAGCGGGTGTGCCTTTCCGCTCCGCCCACGAGCTGGTCGGAAAAGCCGTCGCGGAATCCGTGAAAAGCGGAGTCCCTCTCGACCAACTCGATCTCAAGACCATCGACGAAGCCTACACGGATGAAATGAAATCAGTCTTTTCTCTGGAAACCGCCCTCGCCGCCAGAACCAACACCGGTGCCCCCTCCATCGCGAACGTGAAACGCGAAGTCGAAAGGTGGCGCTCATGCCTGTGATCTATCCGCCGCTGGATCATTGGATCTGGTTCATCCCGGCGGTGATGATAGGCGCTTGCATCGGCTCCTTTCTCAACGTCGTCATCTACCGCCTGCCCATAGGCATGTCGGTGAACAAACCGAACCGATCCTTCTGCCCCCTCTGCAAAAACCAGCTCACCCTCTGGCAGAACATGCCCGTTGTGAGCTGGCTTTTCCTGCGGGGGAAATGCGCCCACTGCTCCGCACCCATTCTCTTCCGCTACATCGCGGTGGAAATCCTCACCGCCGTCCTCTTCGGCCTCGTCTGGTGGATGTTCCCCGCACAAGTCGCCATCCCGCTCTGGATACTCATGGCACTGCTCGTCTCCATCACCTACATCGATGCCGAGCACCTCATCATCCCCACCAACCTCACCTGGGCAGGCTCCGCCATCGGCCTCATCGCCTGCGTCATCTGGCCGCCGCTTTCCTCAATGGCCGATTACAATTTCACCTGGCTCGAAGGCCTCATCGACGGCGGCATAGGCTGGGCCGCCGGATTCTTCGGCCTCTGGCTCGTCGTTGAGCTGGGGAAAAAAGCTTTTGGGCGCAAGGAAATGAAATTCGACAAGGAAGTCGAATGGCACCTCAAAGAACCGGAGAACGACGAAGACCCCATGTGCTTCGTCATCGACGGAAATGAAATCCCCTGGTGGGACATCTTCTCCCGCAAGACCGACAGGCTGGTCGTCGATGCTACGGAAATTATAGTAGATGGCGAAAAAACCGGAGCCGGAAAACTCATCTTACTCGAAACCGGAATCGAACTCTCCGATGGCCGCACCTTCGAGCTGGAGAACATGGTCTCCCTCAGCGGAAAAGCAACCTCCGCCGTCATCCCCCGCGAAGCCATGGGCATGGGCGATGTCCACCTGCTCGGCATGATCGGTGCCTTCTTCGGCTGGAGCGGTGTCTTCTTCTCCCTCTTCTCCGCCTCCCTCTTCGCCATCGTCGCCGCCCTCATCGGCCGCATCGGCTTCGGCAAACAACTCCCCTTCGGCCCCTTCCTAGCCATGGGCTGCCTCGCCTGGATGTTCGGCGGCTGGAAACTCTGGCAGGCTTATATGCTCTTCGTCGGATTGTAGTAAGAAGCAGGCGCGTCCCCGCGCCTTGAGTCCAAGCGGGTGTCCCACCCGCAGTCCAACATCCATGCCAATCGCGATTTCGAGATCGCGGTTCCTCTCCCCATCCACGCGCAATGCCTCCGCCGTAGCTGCGCCCGTCCCGGCGCAGGCCGTGCAAGTGGCGTCTCGCCACGTTCCATCTGCAATGGGGATTCATTGACGATTGATGATTGTCGATTGCGGATGTTTGATTTGAAAGAGGGGATCCCATGCACAGCCGCCTATCCGTAGCTGCGCCCGTCCCGGCGCAGGCCGTGCAAGTGGCGTCCCGCCGCGTCCCGTTTCCCACGGCTCCGCAACTTTCCCCTTCCAGTAACCAGCGGAACGGTTAGAACCATATCAACACATGCATTGGACAGAACCCGCCACAGCCGACGACTCACACGCCGCCCTTGAGAAGAAGCTCTGGGATGCCGCAAACATGCTCTGGGCAGGGGCGGATCTGAAACCATCTGAATACTCGCCGACCGTGCTCGGGCTGATCTTCCTGCGTTATGCGGATGTGCGCTTCGCGGCGGTGGGAAAAGATCTGGAAGGGGCAGGGACGGTCTCTCCGAGCCGTCCGTCTTCGCGCCGCCGCAAGATAGGCCCCACGGATTACCATGCCGCCGGTGTCATCTGCTTGCCGGAAAACGCCCGTTTCGCGGAGCTGCTGAGCCTGCCGGAGGGCGCGAACACCGGGCAGTCTATCAATGACGCAATGCGCGCCATCGAGAAGGAGAACCCGGATCTCGCCGATGTCCTGCCCAAGACCTACCACATCCTCGACAGCCGCACGCTCGCGGAGTTGCTCAAAGTCATGGCCTCCATCCCCATGGACAAGGGCGGCGAGTCCGTGCCGGACTGGCGGTATCTTTTCAACCTGATCTATGATTGGAGCGGAGCGACAAAGACTCCACCGCAGGGGAGCCCGAAGGGTAAGCGCGGCGGCGCTTATCAATACTTCCTCGGGAAATTCGCGATGACGGAGGGGCAGAAGGGCGGGGAATGGAGCGGAGCGACATGGACGCTTCCGAAGGAGCGCCCGAAGGGTGGGCGCGGGCGCGACCATCAATTCTACACGCCCACCTCCATCGTCAAGCTCATCGTCGAGATCCTGGAGCCTTACCACGGGCGCATCCTGGATCCCGCCTGCGGCTCCGGCGGCATGTTCATTCAGTCCGCCCGCTTCGTGGAGGAGCATCGGAAAAACCCCACTACGGACATTTCCGTCCACGGCCAGGAGCGGGTCACGGATACCTCGCGGCTCGCGCGGCTGAACCTCGCCGTCCACGGGCTGAGCGGGGACATCAAGCAGGGGAATACCTACTACGAGGATCTCCAGGACTCTGTCGGCCGCTTCGATTTCGTGCTGGCGAACCCATCGTTCAATGTCAGCAAGATCGATAAGGAAAGGCTCTCCGGCGATCCTCGCTACCCCTTCGGCATCCCGCGCACGGACAACGGGAACTACCTCTGGATCCAGCACTTCCACTCCGCGCTGAACCGCACGGGGCGCGCCGGATTCGTCATGGCAAACTCCGCCGCCGATGCCCGCGCCTCCGAGCAGGAGATCCGGGAAAAAATCATCCGCGCCGGGGATGTGGATGTCATGGTCGCCATCGGCCCGCACTTCTTCTTCACGGTCACCCTGCCCTGCACCCTCTGGTTCTTCGACAAGGGGAGTACGGTTACTGTAGATTCCCGACTCATTGTCCAGCACAACCACCGAGAACAAACCCTATTCCCAACCACTCCAAAGCCTGAAACAGGATTCGAACGAAACCCATTGAGCTACACTCCGAAGTATTCTGGTTGCTGGAGTTCATCGGCCTTCCAAAAAGGTGAAGACAATCTAAACTGATGAAATTCCAGCTCGTCCCACTACCACCTACGCAATGATCGTCGAAAGAATTCAAGTTGAAGAAGGTTTCCTTGATGGCCTTGATCTGTCCTTTTCATCGGGACTGAATGTATTGATTGGCCCACGTGGATGCGGGAAGACATCGATAATCGAGTTAATCAGATTTTGCTTAGGAGCTGAAGCATTGACCGACAGAATGGCTCAAACGTCGCGGGAGCATGCCCTATCGATTCTAGGATCGGGGCGAGTTACCGTGACGGTCTCAGTAGGAGAGAACCAGCACCTTGTAAGTAGATCCGCTGAAAGCTGGAGCAAACCGACGGGTGTCAACTTGGCACCTTTGATTTTATCCCAGAACGAGATTGAATCAGTAGGCCTTCACTCAATGGGCCGTCTTAGACTTATCGATAGTCTGTGCCCTAGCTGCTCATTTATCGGATCGCCAAACGATGAGGCTGAAGTTTTAGCCCACATTAAATCTCAGAGTCTAGAAAGACAGAGCGTCTCAAAACAACTAAATGAAGTTAGAGCATCAATCCGTAATCTGACACAAGCACTCAGCATTGGAGAAGATGTCAAAAAGCAACATTCCGAAGCGTTGCAAAACTTAGAGAAGGCACGTGCGGAAACTACCTTATTGGAGAAGCTCGGTAAGCAACTTGCTGAGAAATCAGTAAGGTCGTCGATCTTGGAGAGAAATCAAAAGTCTGTCCGAGAGTGGCGCGAAAAGTTATTAGTTTTAAGACCTGAATCTCTGATGTTAGAGTCTCTCTTTAGTGATGAAGAGACTGAACCGATACTTCATGTTAAACAACTTCTAATGGATAGCCAAGACAAAGTTGCATCTGCAATCGAAGATGCCACAAAGGCCTTGGAGTTACTTCAGCATTTGCAGCAGATCAATTCGGAAAAGATTCTAGGGGAAGAGGATCAAGCGCGGGGGATCAGAAGAAAACTCGAAAGCCTCCAGGAGGGAGCCGGTGAGATGGCGAAAAAGCTGGCGAAGCTGCAAGAAAAGGAAGGACAGCTTGAGGCATTAAGAAATCTCGAAAAACAAAATTTAACTAGACTAGAGCGAATTCAAGTTATCCGAAATGCCTATCTCGATAAACTTGAAGAAATTAGAAATGGTAGATTCGAGGAAAGGGAAAACCTTGTCTTTTACCTAAATAGCGAACTGGGACCTCGGATTAGAATTCAAATCGAGCGGGCTGGTCAAACTTCCGAGTATAGCAGCGCTATCATCGCGGCGCTTAGAGGTAGTGGCTTGCGCTTCAATGATGTTGCACCTTTAATATCTGAGCAAATGAGCCCTCGTGAATTCGTTGAGGCTATTGAATTTGAAGATACCCAACTCCTTTCCTCAGCAACTGGATTGACTCCGGGCCGGGCAGCAAAAATTATTGAAAGAATAAATGAAGAGGGTGTTGAGGATATCCTTACTGCCAACATCGAAGACGGTGTGGTCTTTAGTCTTCTTGACGGAAAGGAATTTAAGAATAGTGAAAATATTTCAACAGGTCAACGATGCACAGTTGTGTTGCCTATCTTGCTGCATCAGAATGCTGTGCCGTTAATTGTAGATCAGCCTGAAGATCATCTGGATAATGCGTTCGTGGTCGAAACCGTCATTAAAGCAATCCGGAATTCAGCATTGAACAATCAATTAATATTTTCGACGCACAACGCAAATATTCCCGTCTTGGGAGCAGCAAATCGCGTTGTTTTCATGGGGTCGGACGGATCACGCGGGTTTGTAAAGTTCGTTGGAAACCTCGACGACCCCAAAAGCGTTACGGCAATCACGAACGTCATGGAGGGAGGGCTTGAAGCTTTTGATCTTCGCTCAAAATTTTATCACGAATCATCAGATCATGAATCGTGAGCTAGCTTTAGAAGCTTTATCTAGCGAAAAAACTGAAGTCCGACTTCGAGGTGCACGAGCATTATCACGTAATGGGTTATCTTACGATCTTGACACGATTTTGTCTGCTCTTAATCACGAGAGCAACAGATGGGTGAAAAGTGCTCTTCGCGCGGCTTTGCTGTATCTTGAAGGGGGACATTCACCTAATCCAACTGAAGTCTGGGCGGAATCGGAGGATGATCGACTCGTTGAAGAAATCCGATCCGAGGCGGTTCAAGAGACAACAAAGCAGCTTATCCACGAGATCAGGCCTATACTTGGACGGCTTAGACTTCATTTGACTTCTGAGATTCCAAATCATTTGGGATCTCAGGCATGGAGGGAATGTGAAGCTCTCTCTGGGTTGCTGAAAGCGATGGATCAGCTCGCAGTAGCCGCAGCTTCACCGATTTATGCGGAGTTTGATCTGGCTGAGGTAATAGAGGAAATTGCCGCAACTGAGGCGTTCAATCAGAATATTAAAATTGAACTAGCGGGGCCTCGACCACTAGTAGTGCAAAGTTGCGAGGGATTAGTGAGAATTGTTCTTAGCAATGGTTTACGAAATGCTATCGAGTCATCGGAGGCGGTGAACTCCGTATCTCCCGTTATTATTAGTTGGGGGCTCACCGATAGAGATTTCTGGATATCTGTTTTGGACGCTGGTCGGGGAATTCCGGCCAATCTTGCTACCGCATTTGAGATTGGAACCACCACCAAAAAAGGACATTTCGGAATGGGGTTGGCATTGGCTCGTCAGGCCGTTCAGAGTCTGAATGGAAAAATCTCTCTGATTCCACGAAAGGAAGGCGGAGCACAATTTGAGGTTATTTTTGTCATATTACCATGAGAGTTCTAATTGTTGAAGATGATGAGAATACTATTGCGTTATTCGAGAGTGCGCTCACACCCAATAAAGGGATCCATATTCAGATTGCTCGCAGTAAAGAATCTGCGATAGGGGCATTGAAGGATCCTACTTTTGATCTTGCAGTGCTGGATTTGAAGATTCCAACTGAAGATTTTCTTTTAGATGGAGGCGAATTCAAACAGCTAACGAATACCGGCGGCGGGATTCTTCTGTCAGTGGCTTAATTGGTTCATGGTTCTTTGCAAGGTTCGCTGCCACGCGGGACGTAGCGGACGGACGAGCGTAGCGAGGCCGGGAGCGGAGTCCCGCGTGGCAGCGAATGCCGTTCCGGAGGGATCGTGCTCATGCGACTTTAAGCTCGTCAAGAAGGTCGTTCGGACAGGCGTAGTCCAGGGTCTTCCGGGGGCGTTCGTTTATCTCCTCCTCTACCTCCTTTAGCCGCTCCGGAGTGATCTTGCGGAAGTCGTATCCCTTCGGAAAATACTGCCTCACCAAGCCGTTGTAGTTTTCCACTCCGCCCTTCTCCCACGAGCTGTAGGGCTTGCAGAAGTAGCTTTTCGAGTTGAGCAGTTCGTTGACGAACCCATGCCGCGCGAACTCCAAACCATTGTCGTAAGTGATGGTCTTCACATCCAGTTCCTTGAGGATCATCACCAGTCCGATGGCCGTTTCGGAACTGTTTTTACCGTCCAGCCGATAGAGTTTCCCCACCCGGCTTTTGCGTTCGTAAACCGAAAGCAGGAAGCCGCTGCCATCCGCTCCTTGGATCAGATCTGCCTCCCAGTCCCCGTAGCGACTGCGTTTGGCGACTTCATCCGGTCGCTCGTCGATGTCCACACGGCCCGGGATCTTATCCCCGCGCCCGACCTTGCTGCGTCTGCGGTAGCGCCGCTTGCCGTTGATCCGCAGGTTCTTCCATAGATTTCCGCCATCGTCCCTATCCCTTTCCACATGTTTGTAAATCGACTCGTGACTCACTGCGATACCCTGTTTTGCGAGCTTGCCGCTGATCTGCTCCGGGCTGTGCTTGATGCGGAGGCGGGCTTCCACATCGGTTAGAACCTCTCCGGTCACGGATCTCGCACGGGGTGTTTTGGCGCGCGCCCGCTCCTTGGCAATACGGGTAGCCTCTTTTGGCCGGTAGCCGCGATCCCGGCGGTTGCGGGAAAGTTCCTTGCTCACGGTGCCTTGGGTGAAGCCGATGGCAACGGCAATGGCGGCCTGAGTAGATCCGCCTTTCCTTAGGTTGTGGATAACTTTACGGTCTTCCGCACGGAGGCGGTGATATTTTTCGTTCATAGTCAGTTTGTTGTAAAACCAGACTAGAAGAGTTCCCGCCTCCGTACCTCTAAAAATTATTCGTTAGAACCCTGAATCCACCGGAGACGAATCACACGGTCTGGCGGTACATGCTCTTATTCAAAAATGCAGTAATGGCACCCCGGTGATTTTTTTCTCTGCCCACGGCACTCAGCAATTGGTGATCAATTTGCTTGAGAAGAATCGTCAAGAAGATCTGTGGGGTTCAGGTACGCCCGGCCCGGTGACCTCATTTAGGACTAAAGAGCAACTTTCTGAATGTATTGACCTAGTCTGTGCTTATGCATCAGAAGATGCAAAATTGTCAGAAATTGAAATCTCTACAGGTGGAAATGATTTAAGCCTTCTTTACAATCACAAGAGATCGCTACGGATCTTTGCGAGACTGAATAATGGAACGAATATCAGGCTGTCATCCCTGGGAGGCGGATTATCTAGCGCAAAAACACTCCGCGTTGAGGTGGCTAATGCTAGTGGCGGAGTGACCTGTTTGGCCTTCGCGAAGTTGGATGTGATTCCAAAAATTGAAGATGAATTTAGAAGATATAAGGATCACATTGCCCCTATCTTGCTTTCAGGATTTACTGCTGAAATTCGCTACCTGTTATATGGATCTGGCTCCATCGGAGGAATATATTACCAGTTTGCTGAGGGATTTGATCGGTCACTTTTCGACCTTCTAAAGTCAGATGTAGACGGGGCGGCCTCTGTTATTGATGCGTTGCGAGCATTGCAAGAGCGATGGTATCAAGGTTCTGAGATTGAAACACTGAGTATTTCTGAATTACGCCAAACATTGGTTGCGAACCACGTTCTCGAGCCATACACCGGTAGGCTAGAGACAGGCTGGGAGTCACTTGAGCAGCTTAGAATTAGCGTCAGAGTGTGTAGTCAGCATAGAGATCTTCATCCGCTAAATTTATTGGTTAAGAATTCACTAGAGCCGCTGATGATTGACTATGGTGATGTGAAAAGGGGTGCTGCTTGCACAGATCCAATCACTCTTGAGTTTAGTCTGATTTTTCATCCAGGTTGCGACCATTTGCTGAATGGTTGGCCAACGGAAGCGCAAGCATCGGAATGGACAAATCTGAATACTTACCTTGAAGGCTGTCCTATAGCGTCTTATATCCGAGCTTGCCGTGCCTGGGCTTTCAAGGTTCAAGGTTCTGATCTTGCTGTTTTCGCGATGGTTTACTCTTATTGTGTTCGCCAACTTAAGTATCCGAATACTAATCATACGCTTGCGCTTGCTTTTGCGAATTGTGCCCTCCGTCGTCTTCAAGAGTCAAAGTAATAGTTAAAAGGGGTCGGTTCCCGCTATTTAACATCCTTGGGAAACGCGTGGTGGAGCGCTTCCAGCACGTGCTGGAGAAGTATCCGGATCAGGGGGCGGGAGTGTTTGGGGAGGCGGGGTAAAATTGAAAGGCTGAAAACTGAAAATCTGAAAGTGAATCCCATGATGCATACAAAGTGGTCGAGGCTTGGTTTCACGAAAGCAGGGCGTTTCACGGTTTCGTGAAAACGGGTGTTTCAGTGGAATTGTTCCACTCGCCGCCTGAAGGCAGCGCCCCGTTTGCTGGTTCCGGTTCCGGGTGCCAGTGCGTAGGGAGAGGCTGGTTGATCGGTTGATCGCTGCTACCCGGAACTCTCGCGGATCGGCGCAGAGGGGAACGTGGGTATTTGCTAGAATGAATTGAGAAGTGTCCGCCCGCATTGGGCGAAGAGTTGCTCGTGATCTAGAAATCGTGCGATTGAACAAGGGAGATACAGACTGGCAATCCCATGGGCGTTGGAACAGAGTCTGCCGAGACGATATGAAAACGCTGGAGAGACTAACGATCAAAGGATTTAAATCCATTCGACGCCAAACCTTGGTGCTGGAAGATCTGAATGTCTTTATTGGAGGCAATGGAGTTGGGAAATCGAATTTGATCGGGGTGTTTCGCCTGCTTCAAGCGACGATCAACCAGGGTCTCGCGAATTACGTTACCGAACGAGGTGGTGCGGACAACCTTCTCCATTTCGGGAGAAAGAAGACGCCGATGATGGATCTGCGTTTCGACTTGGGAGAGCTGTCCCCCGAACATCATTTTGCATACGAACTTCTGTTGAAATCGACCGATGACAATCTTCTCTTTATCCAAGACGAATCGATCACATCAGAGCTTCCCGATGGCGATATAGGGTTTACTCTCAACATCGCTAAAATCGAATCTCGTTTGAAGAACCAGAGTGACGCGCTTTCACGCGACGTCTTTGAGAGGCTGAGTTCCTGGCGGGTTTATCATTTCCACGACGCTAGTGAGACAGCGGCAGTGAAAACGGCTTGCGATATCGAAGATAATCGTTTCTTGAGACCACATGCGGAGAATTTAGCAGCCTACCTCTATTATCTACAAGAGCGTCAAGCTGACCATTTCAGACTGATCGAAGACACCATCCGACAGGTTGCTCCATTCTTCGGGGGATTCCACCTCGCTCCATCGAGATTGAACCCCGAAAAGATCCGTCTTGAATGGCAAGAAAAGGGAAATGACGGCTACTTCAATGCTAGTGCGCTTTCAGATGGAACTTTGCGATTTATCTGCCTAGCCGCTTTGTTGCTCCAACCTAAAGAGAACCTTCCGTCTCTGATTCTACTTGATGAACCGGAACTTGGTCTCCATCCAGCGGCGATTTCATTGCTTGCCGACCTGTTGACTTCAGCTTCCGAGAACTCCCAAATTGTAGTGGCTACACAATCGGTTACTCTGGTTAACCAACTGACGCCGGAGCAGGTGTGGACGGTGAACCGGGAGGGCGATCAGAGCGTTTTCAAAAAGCTCGACCAGACCGATTACTCCGGTTGGATCGATGACTACGCGCTCGGCGAGATGTGGGAGAAGAACCTGATCCAAGCACGGCCCTGATGAAACGCTGCCTGATTCTAGTGGAAGGGCAGACGGAAGAGCGCTTCGTCAAAGATGTGCTTAGTCCTCACTTCGAGCCGCTGGGTTTGTTTATTTATCCCACGATTCTGACCACAAAAGTGGTAAAGAGCGGAAAAGACTTCAAAGGGGGAGTGACGAAATATTCGAAACTGCGGGGAGATCTGATCAAGCTGCTGGGAGATGGAACCGCGCCGTCGAAGCGTTTGATGAAGGTTTTCCCGTCTTTTCGGAAAACGCTTCACGGGCCGACTGCCGCCAAGAGAATCGGGCTGGCGGCAATCCGTTTGCGGTGTCCGCATTTCGATGGCTGGATCTCGAAATTGGAGGTCATCTCGCGAAGTTGAACAATATGGTTTTGGTTTTAGGTCACATTTCACGGATTGGTGAAAACGGCTGTTTTAGTGAAAATTCCCACTCGCCGCCTGAAGGCAGCGCTCCTTTTTCTTTGGTTCTGGATCCGGGGGGCAGTTTGTTGTGAGGGACGTGTTGCGCTAATGATAGATGACACCAGAGAGGGCTGTTTGATTGTTTGATAGCTGTTGCTTGGACTGCCAGATTCCATAGGATTTCCCGTTCCAATGTTTCTGAAATGAGCGTCTTTCTTAAAAATCTTTTCCTCATCGCGGCCTTCGCAGGGGTGGTTTCCTGCGTTTCCCGCGATCCGTTGGAGATCCCTAGGCCCGGTCCTACCGTGACGCGTGAGGAGGTGATTGCTACGGCTTTTGCCTACACGCAGGTGACTTGGACGCCGGAGGCGAGGCATGTCCGCCATGGGGACGATGGGGCGGGGATAGAGGTGCATACTCCGGATATTTCCCTGAACCGGCGCGGGTTCGCTAATGGATGGTGGGATCCGGGAAAAACGATGAAGGGAATGCCCTACCAATGGGGAGGTTTCGATACACCCAGGGAATTTCTCAGTTCACTGGGAAAAGGGGAATTCGCTGGCGACATCTCCACGACGAGCAAACGTGTTCTCGGAGATGACGGCACCAGCACCAGAGCCTGTGGCATCGATTGCTCGGGCTTCGTCTCCCGCTGCTGGAGGCTGGACAGGCCTTATTCGACAAAACAACTTCCGGCGATTACCACGGCGCTCAAAACCTGGTTTCATCTGAAAGCGGGGGACATTCTCCTCAATGATCAGCACGTTCTCATCTTTAAAGAGTGGAGCCAGTCGGGCGAATCCATGCTCGTTTACGAAGCCGGCCCGTATCCCGTTTGGCGTGTGAACGCTGCGGAGATCCCGGTGAAGAAACTGGAAAGGGAAGGGTATGTGCCGAGGCGTTATGTGGGGATTCGGGATTGAATTTTGCTTGGCCGGTTCTTGGATCGAAAGGGCGGCTAACGCCTTGTTTATCTCTGTCTTGTGGTTTCTGCGATCTCCCTTGCCGGGGTTGCCGGGGACAGGAATGATCCCCCCTCCTTACTCCAAGAGGCTGGTCCGGGTAAAGAGGGGGAGGACGTGGATGCCACGCTCTTCGATTGCCTGGCGGCCGCCTTCTTCGCGGTCAACCAGGACGACGCAGAATTTTACGTGGCCGCCTTCTTTTTCGATGGCTTCGATGGCTTTCAACGTGGAGCCGCCGGTGGTGATGACGTCATCGACTACGATGATGTTTTGGCCGAAGGCGAAGTTTCCTTCGATCTGTTTTCCGGCACCGTGGCCTTTGGGTTCCTTGCGGACGGTGAATACCTGGAGGGCTTCGTCCGGGTGGGTGCGGGCGGAGGCCATGCCTATGGCGAGGGAGATGGGGTCTGCTCCGAGGGTCATGCCCCCTATGGATTGGATGGAGAGGTTTTCCGAATGGATTTTGGAACGGACGGCATGCCAGCCGAGATCGCCGATGAGCGCTGCGCCGAAAGGATCCATGGCGGTGACGCGGCAGTCGATGTAGAGATCGGATTTTTTTCCGGAGGCGAGGGTGAACTCGCCGGTGCGGACGGATTTTTTGAGAAGGAGGGCTTTTAGGTCTGCGGTGGTTTGGAGCATGGGGGAAGAATGAACACCGAACATCGAACGTCCAACATGGAACTTTGAATGGGGGAGATTTTTCCGGGATGCAGGACGATAAGGCTTCACACGGGGAGGAAGGCGGATGATTTTTTTCCGAGATGGAACTCAAGGAATATTTGAAGGCGGTGGCCGGTGAGGTGGATGCTGCGATGGATGGGTTTTTGCCAAATGGAAGTGAGAGTCCGGGGTCGATTCACGAGGCGATGCGATATTGCGTTTTTGCGGGTGGGAAGAGGCTGCGGCCTGTGCTTTGTGTGGCGGCGGCGGAGGCTTGTGGTGGGAGCAGGGAGGATGCGTATGCGGCTGCTTGTGCGCTGGAGCTGATGCATACCTACTCGCTGGTGCATGATGATCTCCCGTGCATGGATGATGACGATTTACGGCGCGGGCGGGCGACTTGCCACAAGGTTTACGGGGAGGGGATGGCGGTGCTTTGCGGGGATGCGTTGCTGACGGAGGCGTTTATCGTTTTGGCAAAGGCGAGGGGGAGTGAGTGCTCCCCGGTGGGGGCCATGGTGGCGGAATTGGCTGAAACCGGGGGGAGCCGGAAACTGATTGGCGGGCAGGTGCTTGATCTGGAGGGGGAGGGGAAGAAGCTTTCACTGGAGGAGCTCGTGAGCATCCATGAGGCGAAGACGGCGGCACTTCTGACCTGCTCTGTCCGGCTTGGGGCGATGGGTGCGAATGCGAAACAGGAGGAGCTGGAGGCGTTGGGTAAATTTGGGTATGCGCTTGGTTTGGCTTTTCAGGTGATCGACGATATTTTGGATGTTACCCAGACCACCGAGGCACTTGGGAAGACTGCCGGGAAGGATGAGGCGGTGGAGAAGGCGACTTATCCATCGGTGATAGGGCTGGAAGCTTCGCGGAAAGAGGCGGAGAGGCTGACGGGGGAGGCACTTGGAGCACTGGAGGTTTTTGGGGAGCGTGGGGGGAGGTTGAGGGAGATTGCGGAGTGGATGCTTTTGCGGGAGTTTTGAAGAAAGTGCCGAGTGCCGAGTGATCAATGAGAAGTTAGAAGACTGGGGTCTTGGGGAAGAGGAGGAACCACGCATCTGACGAATCCTACGAATCTTGGGTTTTGGGTAAGAGGTTTAACCACGGAAGGTACGGAATACACGGAAAGGATTCTTGTGGCTCGGGTTGTCCCTCCGTCTCTCTGTCTCTCTGTCTGGGTTCTGAATCCGGTTTTGGTTGAACTAGTTGGCGGGATGGGGCTAATTCCGCGTATCAAAAAGCGATCTTTCAGTCTGATGTTGGCGCGGCGGTATTTGAACCCGCGGCGTGCCGTTCTTTCTTCGTTTACGCTGATCTCCTTGGTCGGTGTGATGCTGGGGGTGCTGGTGCTTGTGGTGGTGATGGCGGTTTACGCCGGGCTGGAGCGGGATGTGAAAGGGCGGCTGCTCGGTTTCACTCCCCACATTCTGGTGAAATCCATGGAACTGGCACTGCCTGAGGACGAGTTGGATCCCGATGCGCCCACCTGGCATGATCTTGCCAAGGAGGCGGACAAGCTGGAAGGCGTTGCTGCGGCGACTGCCTATGTGGCGGACAATGTGATCCTGGATGTTGGCTCATGGCAGCGCCCGGTGAGTTTCCGGGGGGTCGATACGACAGATGCCGTGCAGGTGGAAGGTGTTGCTGCGATGTTGGATTTGAAAAATTTCCCGGACTCCTCCGCCGACCTTGGTTTGGACGATAGGGCGGTGATTTCCTCTATCGTTGCGGAGCAATTCCAGCTCCGGGTGGGCGATACGATGAGGCTGTATTCGACGCGGAATTTCGAGAGTGTGATGGAGGCATACAAGGCGACGGAGAAGCCGGTGGCACGGGAGGCTTATCCGGATGAGTGGGCGCTGGCGAAAGAAACTTTTGGGCGAGATTGGAAGAAGGAGGGTGAGCTTTTCACTGTGGGAAGTGCGGAGCTGATCGATGTCTATAATGCATTGGAATTCGTTTATAATGAAGAGATCAGGCAACCTGAGAAGGAACTGGTGGAAAACCTGTTGCGTGCGTTGGGAGAGCGGGTGAGGGAGGAAAACGAACCGGAGGAGCTTGAGCTGTTCCGGTTCACTGCTGAGGTGAAAACGCAGATCGATGATGCGTTCAAAGCCCTTGGTGAAACGGATGCCGAAAAGATGGATGGGGAAATTTTGAAGGGGCTCAAGAGCCTGGTCTTGCCTAAGGAAGCCGTGGTGGCCGGTGTGTATTCGGCTTCGCAGATGGCGGTGACTCCGGAGCTTTTCGTGCCTCTTCCACTGGCTCAGGATCTGGCAGGTCTTGGTGACGGGGTGCAGGGGATTGCGCTGCGTCTGGACGATGCCTATCAGGCGGAAACTGTTGCGGAAAACGGGCGGAAGGTTCTCGGGCAGGATCGTTTCCTGGAAACCTGGGGCGACCAATACCAGGCGTTCTTCGCGCTGATCAACCAGCAGCGCGTGATGATGTATTTCGCGCTCTCGTTCATCGTTCTGGTTTCCGCTTTCTCGATGATGGCGGTGATGTTCACGGTCACGATCCAGAAGCGCCGGGAGATTGGTGTGATGAAAGCGCTTGGTGCTGCGCCGGGGCAGATCGTCCGGGTGTTCCTCTATCAGGGTATGATACTCGGTCTGCTCGGTGCCGCCCTGGGAGTCGGTCTCGGAAGGCTGGTGATCCATTTCCGTGGTGGGGTGCAGGAAGGGATGAGGGCGATCGGTTTTGATCCGTTCTCCGCATCGCTGACGGGGTTCGGCGTCCTTCCTGCCCACAACGATCCCATGGAGCAGGCGGTGATCGGCTTCATGGCTTTTGTCCTTTGTTCTCTGGCCGCCCTTGTCCCCGCATTTTTCGCTGCCCGCAGTGATGCTGCGAAATCCCTTAGAAACCTCTGAGCATGGATTTCTGGATCATACGCGATGGTGAGAAGGCTGGCCCGTATCCCGATTACGAGATACGCTCGAAAATCCAGCACGGGGATCTTGAACGGGATTCCAGGGTATGGAGCGAGGGGTTGGAGGGCTGGACGAAACTTGAAGACATGGATCTTTTCCGTGAGGAATTCGACAACCGTGATCCAAGATCCGATCCTGATCCCGCGCCAGTGCCGCCGCCGATTCCAGGAATAGAACCTGTTCCCGCAGATATTCCGAAGCCCAGGGCTTACATCATGCGCCGCTTCTGGGCGAGATGGCTGGATCTGACCGCATACGGATCGCTCTGGTGGCTGGCGCTGTATTTTTCCGGGAGGGATATCGCGACGGCTCTGACGAGTATCTGGATGCTCCTGCCCATGTATGTGCCTTGGTTCGCTTTGGAATCGTGGATGCTCCATAAATACGGCACGACTCCCGGCAAATGGTTGCTGGGACTTCGCATCCGGAATGAGGACAACAGTCTGCTGACGCTACCGGCGGCGACGAAGCGGTCGCTGCGGGTTCTTGTTAGCGGGATAGGCTTCGGCTGGAATTATCTGGCCCTTATTTGCCAAATCATGAGCTGGTTCACCACCAGGCGTATCGGCAAGCCGATCTGGGATTATCTCGGCGAGCACAAGATCGTGGCCAAGCCTGTGGTTCCTCTGAAAGTCGCAGTATTAGTGTGCGTGTTTATTGCCAGCATGTTTCTACGGCTAGCGATTCAGGGCAGACACATTGAAAAGATCATCGTGGAGAATAATCCTGAGATGAAGCAATTCTACGAGGTCTGGCACTGGATCTATCTACCTGACCGCAGCCGGGATTGAGAAGGGGCGGATATGAAATCCGCCCTGGGCTATACTGGCGCGCATGAAGATTTGTGAAATCGAAGAAGGGGGCTGGAATGCTCTAAGGAACGGCGCAGGAATAATTTCCGGATGCCAGAGAGAAGTCGAAGACCGGTGACTGTCGGCAGCCTGCTGCCGCTTTCCGTCACGCAGCCTGCTGCTACGGGGCAACTTCGGGAGTAAACAACCAAACCATCCGTGCCAATGCAGCCGGCTCGCAGCAAGCTGCATTGCCAAAAGCGGCAGCAGGCTGCCGACAGTGACCGGTGGCTTGCGCCACTACCGCCACAACCTATTTGGTCAATTACGGCGGGATTCTTCCTCCAGGAAGATCTCGGAGAGACGGAAGCAACGGCGGGCGAGTTCGCGGGCGTCGTTATCGCCGATGAGGGCTACACCTTCTTCGCTGACCTCCGCGAGAAAGATTTTCCACGCGTTCTTTGCCACTTTGTCAGAATCCAGCTTCGGGCGCTGTTTTTGGGAAGGACGTTGCTTTTGTTGATCCTTGCGGCCTCCCTGCCTTTCCTGTCTATCCTGGCGGTGGCTGGAGTCGTTTTGGTCGGGATCGGCGAGATTGATGGTTTCTTCGGAAACGGATGATTCGCCCTCAGGCTGTTCAGCTTCGTTCTGGGAGGATTTGCCTTTGCCCCTGCCGCGGCGGCGGTTGTTGTTCTTGCGCTTGGCATCGCCGGAGGCATCCGGTTTCCCGTCGTTGTCGGCGCCTTCGGCAGGTGGGGAGGAATCGAATTCTTCCGTGGGAACTTCCTGCTCCACGGGTTTTTCCGTTTTTGCGGATTTGGCCGCTTTGCGGGGATTCTTGTTGGAAATGCGGCGAACCTTTGGTTTTGGTTCTGCTTCAGCGGCGACCTCTTCGGTAGCGGGGGTGGTTTCGTCTGACATATGCTGGGGGAAAAAGGAAGCCGGGACAATGCCCGGCGTCGAGAGAAATAGGAGGGGTGTTCGGAAGCTGCCTTTTGGAAAAAGCGGCAGAGAATCAGTTAGTTGTGTTGATCGTCCGGGGTGGATTCCGCTCCATCCTGACCTTTGGAGATCAGGTCGAAATCGGGATTCAACGTTCCGGGATTGCGGTAGATGTATTCCGAACCCCAGGGATCGATGAGTTTTACACCGTCACCGTTGCCTTCAGTCCAGCCCTGTTTGTTGTTTTCGGGATCAAGTTGAGCCACATAGATCTTTTTGTTGTCCGGATCCTGAACACCCTGGCGATATAGCGCGAGGTAGAGGGAATTGGTAGAGCTGGAACCGAGATCCTGCTTGGGATACTCTCCGTTATCGCCTTTGTATTCTTCGATAGCGCTTTCGAGGAGCTTGATCTGGATTTCCGCCTGGGCGTTGGCTTGTTTGGTGGTGACGTATTTGAAGCCGCCAAGGGAGAGGCCAGCGAGGATCACGATGATGGTGATGGTCACAAGCATTTCGACCAAGGTGAAACCGGGGCGTTGATTTTGAAATAGAGGGTTTTTCATAAGAATATGGATCTTTGGTTCTAAGTGGTAATATACGGCGGGTGGGGGGATTTGCATCCCCGTATCGCTTTTTACTGCTCGCTCATTGTGGAGATCATCTTAATCAGCGGTAGGAACAATGCAAATACAACCGCGCCGACCACGAGGGCGAGGATGACGATCATGATGGGTTCCAGAATGGAGGTGAGGGCGGTAACGGCGTTATCGACTTCGTCGTCGTAAACGTCGGCTACTTTCAGAAGCATCTCCGGGAGCTGTCCGGTTTCCTCACCCACATCCACCATGGAGATGACCATGTTTGGGAAAACGCCGGAGGAGGAAAGCGGGGTGACGATGGATTCACCTTCCTTGACCGCCTCATGGACTTTTCCGATGGCTTGGGAGATGACGACGTTGCCTGCGGTGTCCCGGGTGATGTTCAGTGCCTGGAGGATGGGAACACCGGAGGTGACGAGGGTGCCGAGGGTCCGGGCGAAACGGGAGACGGCGGATTTCCGCTGGATGTCCCCGAAAATGGGCATGTGGAGCTTCATTTTATCGATGAACTGGCGGCCGCCTTTGGTTCTTCCTACGGCATTGAAAGCGGCATAGATCGCTCCGGCAGCAACGAAGAGCCAGACTACGTTCGGCACGACCAGGGGACGGGCCAGCATGAATTCGGAGAAGCCGAAGACGATCTGGGAGATGAGTGGGAGGTTGGAATCCGTCTCGGAGAACATCTCCTTGAATTTCGGGACGATGAAGACCATCAGGAAGATGAGGATGGCGACGGCGATGAACATGACGATCGCCGGGTAAACCATGGCGGAAACGATCTTGTTTTTCAGCTTCTGGGCTTTTTCCTGGTACTCTGCGAGACGGTTGAGGACGACTTCGAGAACACCGCCGAGTTCGCCGGCCTTGACCATGTTCACGTAGAGCTTGTTGAACATTTTCGGGTGCTGGGCGAGGGACTCGGAGAAAGTCGAACCGCTCTGGACGGAATCCGCGAGAGAGCTGATGGTGTTTTTGAGGGCGGGGTTCGGCTCCTGTTTGCCGAGGACGGTGAGGGAGCGGAGAAGGGGGAGGCCGGAATCGATCAGGGTGGCGAGCTGGCGGGTGAAGACCATGAGAACCTTGGGTTTGACCGTTGTTTTGGTCTTGCCAATCGTCATGTTCAGACCCTTGCCCTTGGCCTTCGCTTTCCTGGCCGGAGCCTTTCCACCGATAGCGGCCTTGCCTTTTCCTTCCTCATGGATTTGGGTCGGGTAGAGGCCCTGGCCACGGAGTTTCTGGACGGCTTCTGCTTCAGTTCCGGCAGCGATCGTTCCGTCGGACTGTTCACCTTTAGCGTCGAGGGCGGAGTAGTTGAAATTGGGCATGGGAGTTTTTTTGAAAGATTGTTTTTAGATAAGAAGGGATTGGCGGGGACTTGGCGATGGGAAAGTTGCTGTCTTGGAGAAATTTCTGAACATCGAACGCTCAACAACGGATGTCGAAATTCAGAAGCGCGGCGAAGCCGTGGGATTCCTTGAGAGTTGAATTCTGAGCTTTGAGTTTTAAGTATATTTCAGAACTTCCTCAATCGTTGTCTTACCGAGGTAGATGTTGCGGAGGCCGTCTTCGCGGAGGGTGTTCATGCCCAGCTCGACGGCTTTTTGCTTGAGGACAACGGACGGGGCACGGTCGGTGATTAGTTCGCGGATGGGCTCGGTGATGTTGAGGAGCTCGTACAGGCCGGCACGTCCACGGTATCCGGATTGTCCGCAGACATCGCAACCTCCGCCGGTGAAGAACTGTTTGTCGCCGAGTTCGTGCGGGGAGACTCCGAGCTGGGAGAGGATGGCCTCGTTCGGCTCGTAAGGGGTTTTGCAGTCCTTGCAGATGGTCCGGACAAGGCGCTGGGCGAGGATACCTTCGAGGGAGGCGGCGACGAGGAAAGGCTCGCAGCCCATATCGACCAGACGGGTGACGGCACCGGGGGCGTCATTCGTGTGCAGGGTGGAGAGGACAAGGTGGCCCGTGAGGGCAGCCTGAATGGCGATGGTTGCGGTGTCCTTGTCCCGCATTTCCCCTATCATGATGCGGTCGGGATCCTGACGGAGGAAGGCGCGGAGGATGCGCGGGAAGTCGAGGCCGATGGCTTCGTTAACCGGGATCTGGATGATACCGTCGATGTCATACTCGACGGGGTCTTCCGCAGTGAGGAGTTTGGCATCGATGGTGTTGATGCGGCGGAGGCCGGCGTAGAGTGTGGTGGTTTTTCCCGCTCCGGTGGGGCCGGTGACGATGAAGATCCCGTTGGGTTTCTCGATGGTTTCCGTGATGTATTCAAAAATGTCCTCGGGGAGGCCGAGGTTCTCGAGGGTGAGGTTCACCGAGGAGCGGTCGAGTACCCGGAGAACGACGGATTCGCCGTGGTGGGTGGGGAGGGTGGAGACCCGCATATCGACCTGTTTCTCGCCGATCTGCTTGACGATACGCCCGTCCTGTGGGATGCGCCGCTCGGCGATGTTCATGTTCGCCATAACTTTCACCCGGGAGAGGATGGGGAGCGCGAGGTGCACTGGCGGTGGAGCCATTTCGTAGAGCGCGCCATCGACACGGTAGCGGATTTTGAAATCCTTTTCGAAGGGTTCGAAGTGGATGTCCGAGGCTTTTTCCTTGATGGCCTGGTAGAGGACGAGATCAACGTAGCGGATGATGGGTGCGGAGTTCGCCTCGGCTTCGGCGTTGGCGGGATCGAATTCCTCGGCGCCCACATCAAGCTGGCCGAGGATGTCTTCCATGGCTTTTCCCTCGCCGCCGTAGCACTCGTTGATCTTGGCTTCGACAAGATAATCGGGAGCGATGACGACGACGATTTCGCGGTCAAGGGCGAAGCGGAGGTCTTCCACGGTCTGCGGGTTGAGCGGATCGACGAGGGCGAGGTGGAGGCCCTGTTCATCGAAGTTTACCGGGAATGCGCCGTGGAGGCGGGCGGTGCCGGCCGGGACGAGGGCAAGGAGGGCATCGGGCGGAGTCCAGTTCTTGAGATCTACGAGGGTGGCCCCGAGTTCGGAGGCGACCACGGGCCAGACGTCGTCGCGGGATTGGACGACTTCGAAGTCGGCGAGAAGCTCGGGGATTGTTTTTCCGCTGTTATCTACCTCGGCGAGGATCTCCTCGGCGAGCGAGGCATCGATCATGCCCCGGGATTGGAAAAGTTCTAGGAGTTGGCGGTTGTCCATTTGGTTGAAAGAAAATTTTAAATTTTAAACTATAAACCTCAAGGAAGAGGTTTGGAACCGGCCTGCGGCCTGGCGCATTAGTTAAAATTGGGGTTTAGGGTTTAAAGTTTGGAGTTTTTTAGTCGAAGTCGCCCATGGTTGCGTGGACTACTTCGTTTGCGGAGGTTAGGCCGGAAAGGACTTTGCGGATGCCGTCCTCGCGGAGGGTGCGCATGCCCAGTTCGCGGGCGCGGCGGCGGAGCTGGCTGGTGGTGAGACCCTGGTTGATCATGGAGCGGACTTCGTCGTCGATGTTAAAGAGCTCGAAGATGCCCATTCGGCCGCGGAAGCCGTTGCCCCGGCATTTGTCGCAGCCGACGGATCCGTAGATGGAGGCATCGGAAAGGCGGGAGGGATCCAGGTGGAGGGCGCGCAGTTCCTTTTCCGTGAGCTCTGCGGGAGCCTTGCAGATGGGGCAGAGTTTCCGGACAAGGCGCTGTGCGAGGATGGAGCGGACGGCGGATGCGATGAGGAACGGTTTTACGCCGATGTCGGCAAGACGGGCGACGGCGGAAGGCGCGTCGTTCGTATGCAGGGTGGAGAAAACCAAGTGGCCGGTGAGGGATGCGTTGATGGCGATGTTGGCCGTTTCCGCATCCCGGATTTCCCCGATCATGATGATGTTGGGGGCTTGGCGGAGCATGGCGCGGAGGGCGTTTCCGAATGTCATGCCGATGTCCGCCTTGACCATGACCTGGTTGATGCCGGGAAGCTCGTACTCGACGGGGTCTTCCACGGTGATGATCTTTTTGTCCGGTTTGTTGATGACGTTGAGACAGGCGTAGAGGGTGGTGGTTTTACCCGATCCGGTGGGGCCGGTGACGAGGATGATGCCATCGGGGAGGCCGAGGAGCTTCTCGAACTGTGCCTGGTCATCGGAGAAGAAGCCCAGCTCAGGGAGGCCGAGGAGGAGGGCGGTCTTGTCCAGGATACGCATGACGATGGATTCGCCATGGTTGGAAGGGACTGCGGAAACCCGGAGGTCGATTTCCTTGTCCCCCATTTTAAGCTGGATACGACCGTCCTGTGGAAGGCGTTTTTCCGCGATGGACATGCTGCCGCTCATGACCTTGAGGCGGGCTATGATGGCGGGCAGGAGTTTTTTCGGGTGGGTATCGACGTGGATGAGCTTACCATCCAGGCGGTAGCGGATGCGGACGGAAGTCTCGAGCGGCTCGATGTGGATGTCGGATGCTTTCAGGCGGAAAGCCTCGGTGAGTGTCTGGTAAACGAGGCGGATGATGGGGGCGTCCCCGGCCTCGCTGCCGGCCTCGGAATCGCCGGTGGAAACTTCCAGAACGTCCCCGGCGGATTCGGTTTTTTTCTCCTCCACATTGTAGAATTCCCTCAGGTGGTGGTTGATATCGGTGTGGGTGGCGCAGGCGAGGTTCAGCTCGCGGCCGATAACGTGCGGGAGGCTGTCGAGGGTTTCGAAATCCAATGGATCGGCGACGGCTACGGTGAGATACATCCCATCGTCGGAAACAGGGATGGCACGGTAGCGGCGGGCGACATCTTCGGAAACGGTGAGGATGACCGAGGGATCGAAGTGGTAGCCCGCGAGATCGACGAACGGAATGCCTGCGTTGGAGGCGAGCGTCTCGGCGACCTGGGTTTCAGTGAGGGCGGTGTTGTTGATCAGATGCTCCACGATCGTTTCCGAGCCGGAAAGGGATGAGCGGGCATTCTGGATCTGATCCGCGTCAATGGTGCCGGCTTCGGCGAGGAGTTCTGCGAGGTAATCTTCGTTGGAAAACACAGGGATTTTTTTCTAAAGTGGTGGAAGGCTGGCGGGTTTGCGGCGTAACCGCTTATTACTACATTCCGAAGATGGTCAAATGATGCGGTGGTGTCAACCGACCGTTCCGGAAATGATGGAATTTCTGTTAGGCTGGCGGATCAGACGTTTTTAGCGGTTTTGCGCTGGTGGAGGACTTGGAAATGTCTGGCGGATTCCGCTGGCAAGGGATCGTTGGTTTCCGAGAAAGGTCGGATGAAATCGGCGAAGTTTGTAAGCCCGGAGTTTTCCAGCAGGGGGGCAGTCCATTCGATAAGATCCGTGAAATTCACATCTGCAGTGATGTCCTGCATGCCGGGATTTCCATACACCGCTTCGCCTTCAAGGCGCTGGTGGAGGAGGTAGGCGCGGAGCGAGCCATGGGGTTGGCGGTGGTAGAGCCGTTCTGCTGTTTCCCCGTAGTCAATGGTGAGGAGCTCTCCCCTTTTCCAATACTGGAGCCAGGATTCGAGCCAGAGGCGGTATGAATCGTGGATTTCGATTCTCTGGCCGGTGGGGAATTTTTGTTGGAAAAGGGAAGAGGGCGGGAGTTTGGCAAGGGGGAGGAGGATTTCCTTTTTCGTGGAGCCGGAAGATTCGAGTGCTACCTCCCGCCAGCCGCCTTCGGTTTTTTGGAAAAGACGGACGGGGAAGGCATCCACGAGTTCGTTCGAATAAATGATGGCGTTTCCCTGGCAGGCAGTGAGCGCGGAGTGAATGGAAGAATGGTAACGGGCGCGGTTTTTCAGAAGGTCTTTCTGGCGGCTGGCGAGGGTGGGAGAGGATTCGACCAAGTGCAGGGTGGTTCGCATCCGGAGGGTGAGAGGGAGTCTTCGGAAAACATCTTTTGCGAGTGTGCCTAGCCCTGGGCCGATTTCGATGAGGTGGCGGCAGGCTGTTTCCCGGAGGGCGCGGGCAGCCCATGATGCGATGGCGGCGGCGGGAGCTTGGGAAAGCTGGGGGGCGGTTGTGAAATCCCCGCGGTTGCCGATGCCCCGGATGTTGCGGGCGTAGTAGCCCTTCACGGGGTGGTGAAGGCAGCGGGACATGAATTGCTC
Source organism: uncultured Verrucomicrobiae bacterium (assembly GCA_963793435.1). Classification (GTDB taxonomy): domain Bacteria; phylum Verrucomicrobiota; class Verrucomicrobiia; order Verrucomicrobiales; family Akkermansiaceae; genus Luteolibacter. The sequence goes on from CAWCAA010000002.1 coordinate 1,449,428, forward strand.
GAAACTCTCAATTTTCAAAATTCAGTGATCAAGGAAGAGGTTCATCAGGCGAAGACTGCAAAACGAAAACAACCGCAGCCGTTGCGGGCGTGCGGTTGTTTTGAAAAACGGTTTGAAGCCGGGGCTTACTTGGCAGCGGCGGTGCGCGCCTTGCGGATGAAGCTGTTTACGGTCTCCGAAGGGTTAGCACCTACGGCGAGCCACTTGTCTGCTTTTTCAAGATCAATCTCGAAGTTGGTGCCTTCGACAAGGGGATCGTAGGTGCCGAGTTGCTCGATGTAACGGCCATCGCGGCGCTTGCGGCTGTCCACGGCGACGATTTTGTAATAAGGGCGGTCTTTGGTGCCCTTGCGGTTGAGACGGAGAGAAACTGACATGATTTGGCGTGATGGTGGGTTGCCCCTGATCGGGCGGGCGCGGAAATTGGGGGAAATGTGGCGGGAGGGCAAGCTCTATTTTCTCTAAACTTTAAATTTTAAGCTTTAAACTCCAAGGAAGAGAAGAGGCTGGGAAAAAACGAAAAAGCCGGATGGGAAACCATCCGGCTTTTGGAAGAATGTTGGGCTTTTGCGACCTAGTATTTCTGTGTGCGGGTGTGGCCGTAGTAGGTTTCGAAGCCGAGTTCCGGCGGGAATTCGGAGAGACCTTCATGGACGTTCATCTCGATACGGTTGTCCTGGCCGCACTTTTCGTAAGGTGGCTTGAAGGTGCCGCGATAGGTCGGGCAGGTGAAAGTGAAAAGCTCGTAGAAGCCGTAGCCGAGGCGGCGGAACGCGCGGTTGGTGCCGTCAACCGCACCATAAGACCAGCCGGCCTTGCGGCCGTATTGGTCGTTCTTGCGGACGATTTGCTCGGGGATTTCGATGAAGCCGTAGAGGATGTTGCTGATCGCACGTCCGAGCTTGCGCGTGGAGGTGTAGTGGGAACCTGGAGGTGACTGGATATCGGCGACAGCGAATCCGCTGAGGGCGACTAGGGAGGTGGCTACAAGAAGGATTTTTTTCATGCTTGAGAGAAAGTTAGGGAACGGGGACGGGGGTTGGCAAGGAGAAGTTTGCTTTGATGTGAATTTTTGATTTTCAGACAAAATCAGAGCTGGAAGGAAAGAACTTTGAGGATGCCCGGTGTTTCGCGGAGGGTTTTGAGCAGTTCCGCTGTAGGTTCGGTATCGACTTCGATTACGGTCACCGCTGTCTTCTTCTCGCGGTTGCGGGAGAGTGCCATGTTGGCGATGTTGACTTCGGCAGTGCCAAGGGTGGAGCCGATGACACCGACGATGCCGGGTCTGTCGTCGTTTTCCACGAAAAGGAAGCGCCCTTTCGGATTGGTTTCCACGTAGTGACCGGCGATGTGGACGATGCGCGGGGAGTTCCCGTAGAAGGTGCCTGCGACGGTGGTGGTTTCGTTGCCTTTGACAGCGGAGATCTCGATCAGCTCGGTGCAGTTGGTGGAAAGGGCGACGGTGGATTCCGTTACCGCGATGCCGTGCGCTTTGGCTACTGCCGGGGCGTTGATCAGGTTCACCTGTGCCTCGTTGCTGGCTGCTGCGAGATAGCCGGTGAGGATCTGGCGGGTAACGAGTTCCGTATCGAGCTCGGAAACGGCGCCCAGATAGGATACGCGGATGCCATCGCATTGGGCGGGGGCGATTTCCGAAAGGAGTTTTCCGAGGGATGATGCGAGATCGAGATACGGGCCGACGGATTCGAGGGTCTTCGCGTCGAGGTTTGGCATGTTGACCGCGTTGCGGATTTCACCGGTCTGGAGGAAATCCTTGATCTGGATGGCGACTTCGATCCCGACGTTTTCCTGGGCCTCTGCGGTGGATGCGCCGAGGTGGGGGGTGAAGATTGCTTTCTTCGCGGAGAAGAGCGGGAAATCGGCCGGTGGCGGCTCTACTTCGTAAACGTCGAGCGCGATGCCTGCAAGGTGGCCGGCATCTATGGACGCCTTGGCGGCCGCTTCATCTACCAGGCCGCCGCGTGCGCAGTTCACGATGAGCGCACCTTTGTTCATGAGCGCGATGTTGTCCGCGTTCATGATGTGTTTGGTGTCGGGCGTCATCGGGATGTGGAGGGTGACGACGTCCGCGCCGGTGAGGGCGGCGGAGGCGGTTTCCGCAAGCTCCACTTTCAGCGACTGGGCGCGGGCTGCTGTGAGGAAAGGATCGTAAGCGACGACGGTCATGCCGAATGCCTGGGCGCGCTTCGCGAATTCCGTTCCGATGCGGCCCATGCCGAGGATGGCGAGGCGTTTGCCGAACATTTCGACTCCGCCGAGGATCTTGCGATCCCATTTTCCGTTAATCATGGAGCAGTGCGCTGCGCCGATGTTGCGGGCGAGGGAAAGCATGAGTGCGAAGGCGTGCTCTGCGGTGGAAATGGTGTTTCCGGAAGGGGTGTTCATCACGACCACGCCGTGGTCTGTGGCGGCATCGCGGTCGATGTTGTCCACGCCCACTCCGGCGCGGCCTATGGCTTTGAGGTTCTTGGCGGCGGCGAAAACCGCAGGAGTGACCTTCGTTTCCGAGCGGATCACGAGGCCGTGGTAATCACCGATGACTTCGAGGAGCTCGTCCGGGGACATGCCGCATTTTACATCGACGGAAATGCCTTCGGCGGAGCGGAGGGCTTCAACACCTTTTTCAGAAATGGGATCGGAGACGAGGACGCGGTAGTTGCTCATGTGGCGGTTTCGGTAATCGGTCTGGGCACGGCTGGCAAGTGGAAGTGTGCTCTAATTTGAAGAAAATCGCAAAAAAAGAAAGATTTTGACAGATGTGGGGTCTGGCATTGCTCCAGACCGGCGATAGAAGTGGCTAGGCAGACAGGTTGCCTGCTCTTTGGTGAAAGGGTTATTGGCATCTGGAACGGAATTCATTTACCATCGCTCCATGAAATTCACTGAAATCGCTTTCACCGTCTATCCTGCCACGAATCTGTCCGAATCCCGCACTTTCTACGAAGCGGTTCTCGGGCTGAAGCCGACCATGGTTGCTTCCCATGGGGATGACGGCGGCTGGGTGGAGTATGAAATCGGCGCCCACGTTCTCTCCATCGGAAAAGCTCCCGGCATGAACCCCAGTGCCGATGGCCCGAGCTGCGGGCTGGAGTGCGAAAATTTCGAGGAAACCATCTCCGCACTCAAAGCTGCGGGAGTCACTTTCACAATGGATGCATTGGAAACCCCGGTTTGCCACATGGCCGGTGTCCTTGATCCAGCGGGAAACATGCTCATCATCCACAAACGCAAACCCGGCCACTCATGAGCAACCACGAAAAGATCAGTTACATCGAATTCCATTCGAGTGATCTCGCGCGAACGAAGGAGTTCTTTGCTGAAGTTTTCGGATGGGGATTCGAGGATTACGGTTCGGAGTATGTCGCATTCTCCGGAGCGGGGTTGGATGGCGGATTCTTCTTTTCGGAAAAATCATCTTCTGCGGATGCGGGAGCGGTTCTGGTTGTGTTCTACAGCGAGCGTCTTGAGGAAACCCTTTCAAAAGTCGAAGCCGCCGGAGGGAAAATTTCCAGACCCGTGTTCACCTTCCCCGGAGGCCGTCGGTTTCATTTCATCGACCCTACCGGAAACGAATTCGCGGTCTGGTCTGATCAAAACCCTTGATTTGCAACTTCGGCATTGAACGAATCCATTGCTTTGCTTCAATCATGATTATGAAAATTGAACGGAATCCTGTCGGTTGGTTTGAAATCTATGTCGCGGACATGGAACGTGCGCGGAACTTTTACGCGAAGACACTCGGAGTGGAACTCGAGAAGATGGCCATGCCGGAAAGCGAGGATATGGACGGGATGGAAATGTGGTCTTTCCCCATGGAGATGGAGGTTCCGGGTGCTGCCGGCGCACTTGTGAAAATGGAAGGTTGCGGTCCGGGGGGTGGCGGGACCCTCGTGTATTTTTCCTGCGCGGACTGCGCTGTCGAAGAAGGGCGCGCTGCGGAAGCGGGCGGGCAGGTGGTGAAGGGCAAGTTTCCCATAGGCGAATACGGCTTCATCGCAATGGTCATGGATACCGAAGGGAACATGATAGGGCTTCATTCGAACGCATAAGGCTAGTCATGGGCAACTACACCGACGGATTCGTTCTCCCCCTTCCAAAGGACAAGATAGCGGAATACAAAAAGTGCGCCGAGCTTGCGGCGAATGTTTGGAAAGACCTCGGCGCATTGGAATACCGCGAGTGCATCGCGGAGGACACGCGTGCGGAGGACATGGTTTCCTTTCCACAGCTCGCCGGAGCGAAGGAGGACGAGACCGTCGTCTTCTCATGGATCACATTCAAATCCCGCGAGCACCGCGACGAGGTGAACGCAAAGGTGATGAAAGATCCCCGCCTCCAGCATATGATGAACAACGAAAACAACCCTTTCGATTGCAGCCGCATGGCCTACGGCGGCTTCGAGCTTCTGGTCGAGGGCTGAGGAGCAGGGACATTCCTGGCCCTGCTAAATCGGGTGGCCGGTTAGGACAGGAATGTCCAGACTCCCCAACCCGTTTGTCATCGGATTTTGAGATTCCCCTTTCCTTCGCTTTTTTGCAAACTGCGGCGTGAAAAAATTCCTCTTCTTCCTGCTTCTCCCGTTGGCTCCCGCATTCGCCAAACCGCCCAACATCCTCTTCATCGCAGTGGACGATCTCCGCCCGGAGCTGGGTGTTTACGGCAGCCGCGCCGTCACTCCGAACATCGACAAGCTCGCGTCGAAAGCTCTCGTCTTTGATCGCGCCTACTGCAACCAGGCCGTCTGCGGAGCCTCGCGGACTTCCCTGATGCACGGGCTGTATCCGGAAAAAACCGGCCTGCGTTCCTTCCATGTCGCCGGCTGGGAGAAGAAACTCAAGGGCTTCACCACCCTCAACCACCATCTGAAAAACAACGGCTACCAGACCCTCGGCCTCGGAAAAATCTACCATGACTCGGCGGGAGCGGTCGATGAGGCGAACTGGAACCAATGGTTCCCGCTCGGCTCCGAGAAATATTTCGCGCCGGAAAGCCTCAAACTCGTCGAGGAAGCCGGAAAGTTGCCCAAGCCCCTGCGCGGCCCCGCGACCGAAGCCTCACCCGGCTCCGAGGAGCAGCACCTCGACTTCCAGCGTGCTGCCCTCGCCTCGGATATCCTTTCGCAACTGAGCTCCAAATCCAAAGACGGCCCCGTCACGGAACCAGCCGACAAACCGTTTTTCCTCGCCGTCGGTTTCACAAAACCCCACCTGCCATTCGTCGCTCCGAAGAAATACTGGGACATGTATGACCCCGCGCAATTCAGCATGCCGCCCAACCTCACCATCCCTCCCGGCTATCCATCGCAAGCGGCCAACCAGAACCCCGGCGAACTCTACCATTACGGCGATATACCGAGAGGCTCTCCCAAGAATTTCCCCGCCGATCTCAACCGCCGCCTCATCCACGGCTACCACGCCGCCACCTCCTTCACCGATGCGAACATAGGCCGCGTCCTCGATGCCTTGGAGAAAAACGGCTTCGCCGAAAATACCATCGTCGTCCTCTGGGGCGATCACGGCTGGAAGCTCGGCGACCACTCCTCCTGGTGCAAGCACACCAATCTCGAAGTCGATGCCCGCGTCCCCCTCATCATCCGCGTTCCGTCCATCCCCGCTGCCACCGGGAAAACCGATTCCCTCGTCGAACTCATCGATCTCTACCCGACCCTCTCCGAACTCGCCGGTCTGGAAGTCCCCGAGCACGTCCAAGGGAAATCCCTCGTCTCTATCCTGAAAGATCCCACCGCCTCCATCCGCGATACCGCCTACTCCTCCTACCCCGCCCGCGTGAACGGTAGAATTACCATCGGAAACTCCATCCGCACACGCGACCACCGCTACACGGAATGGTGGATCGGTAGCAAACCAGTAGCCGCCATCGCCACCAACCTCACCGAAGACCCCGGCGAGACTACCGCAGTCAACGATACGGAACTCCTCAAAAAGCTCTCTGCAAAACTAAAACAGCGGGTGACGGAGGCACGGGAGTGAAAAGTAGTCATTTTCGGAACAGCACGGGATCTTCCATCACCCTGAAAAACTCCTCGCGGCTGCGGTTAAGATCCGTCGCGGCCTTGGGGATCACCAGCACATCGGCGGCCTCCCCCGGATTCACTTCCACGAAGCGGGCCGAATCCCCTTCGTAAACCGCTTTCCGCGGCAGCGCCTCCTTCCAGCACTTCGGCTCGTAAAGCCAAACGAGCGGAGCTCCGTCCCCGAGCTGGTTGGCGCGCCCCAGATCCGTGCGGATGAAGCGTTTCATCTCCTCCGTAAAAGGATTGTCCGGAAGCCCCGAGAAATGCTCCGCCCTGAACACGGATTCCTTGTCCCAGAAACTCCCGCCACCCCAGTCCACGTAGCGGGTTTTCTTCGTCACGATGTATGCAGCCCAGCCGTCCTTGCCATTGTAACCTCCCGTCACCGTCAGGTTGAAAACGATCAGATTCGGCGCAATCTCCGGCGCCGATAGCAGGGCGTTCGCCACCGTGGTCAGCGGGCCTCCCGCGATCACCAAAAGCGGTTTTCCAGGGGTGGCCTTCCGCGCCTCCGCGATGATCAGCCTGCTCCCTTCGCCCGCCCGCGCCTCCGTATCCTCAATCTTCCCGCTCGCCGGGCGCTCCAGAGCCCGATCCGCTCCCAGGGTCAGATCCGGGATGTTCTCCAGCCCCGATTCCCTCGCAAGTTCCAGCGCCTTCTTCGCATCCTCCACCGATTGCTCCATCGTGTACTGGTAGCCATTCCGCCACTCCCACATGTCCCGGGAAACGATGTTCCCCCGCAGATCCGCCTTGCCCAGACTCACCTGCGCCCAGAGGTAGTTGTTGTCGAAAACATCGAACCACCAGTCGTTGTCGTAAATCATCGCATTCCCCGGCCCCACCCCTTCGATCCGCACCCCGCCATCCTCCACCCTGCATTCGGGAGCAACCGCCCGCGCCTCCGGAGGAAGGAAAAACAGAACCAGCATACCCACCGCCAGGCCGCTTGCGACCTTTCTGAACGACCCACCCATCAACGTTTCAATCATGCTCATTAGCTGGAACTGTGAAACATGGTTCCAGGAAAACCAGCTCCGATACACATCGAAGTCGGGATTTCGATGAACCCTCCAGGCTCCTGCCACATCGGGAACTCACAATCGTTGCCAGCCGCACCGGCCGGAGCAAGCCAATCGCTGCCTGTTATTCGGGTGATGTCACCACGTAAAAGTAGCGATCAATTCCGGATTCCTTTGTAACGCTGAACATAGCTTCTCCATCGGCATCGAATAGTGCGCTATCAAGGCTTGGCCAGTCAATTGCCTGGGAGTTGAGATCAGGCGATCCCCGGAGCACGGCCGCTGCGAACGGCATGCTCGAGCTGGCCCTGACAGTGATGGTATCCCCTGATAATTCCATCGCGACCGTGACCTCTTCTGCCAACGGGCGAACCTTGGCAAACATCCAGTCGTAGAGTTCCGTGTCCGTGTGGTTGTAAATGGGACTCCAGATGTTATGCCCCTGACCCGCCAGCTCACTGTAGCGGATGTTTCCCGCGACCGCTGTCGCGTGTCCATAGAACGTCTGGCTGAAGTCGATCGCGGATAGCCCCGTGGTATGGAGGAAATATTCACGTGAATATTCCACTGTCACGGCTGTGTCATTGCTACCATGGAAAAGCCAGGTCGGTAAAGTCCTGGGCGGCTCATCCTCGAACGCATAAGCGCCCGACATCGGGGCGATGGCAGCGAAGAGATGTGGATAGCCGTTCGCATAGTAGGTTGCGCCAAATCCTCCCATCGACAGCCCGGTAGCGTAGATCCGACGGACATCAACTGAATAGGTCCGGATGACGTGTTCCAGAATATTAATCGTGAGATCATCATCCGCGTAAAACCAATTCGAACCCGAAGGGACTTGGGGAGCTAGCAAGATGGCTGGATAGTCCGATTCCGTCCTGTTTATCAAACCACCGACATGGGACTTTACTTGCTTGTCATTATCGTTCCCACGCTCACCGGATCCATGCATAAATAATACAACTGGATATTTCGTTGTCGCGGTGTAGTTGGCTGGCAAATAAAGCCTGTAAGGCATTGTCTTGCTACCCTTGGTGAGACTCAGGTCAAGACCGGATTGCCAAGTCCGGGCATCGCAAGTGATGGAGACCAGAGCTGTCCATAGAATGATGAAGGGTATCCGAAAGTTGTTATTCATAAATGTTTTTTGCTCCAGTGGGGAGACTGTTATCCGTGCGTAGTGGTTCGTTCAAGGGTTGTTTTTTCCTGAACGTTGTAGGAATTGGGTCGCAGGTGGAAAGCCCGAATTTAATCAGACGGCCTCCTCGGCGTCGGCATCTACTCTTGTTCTGCCTCTTCATTATTGGGAAAGGAGCCGATCATACTCTGCATGAGTGCCGATGAAGAACCAAACTATCGTATCCCCATCCTTAATTCCTACAGCGCGATACGCTCCGGTTACTCGCGCAGACCAATAATCTCCGACCTTCTTGAATCTTACCGATGGGTGCTGCGGATCATCTAACCAAAGCTGATACTGCTTCTGAGCACGAACTTGGATTGAATTAGGAAGCCGGTTGTAGTCACTCCAAAATGAGGCAACTGCCTTACTTCGCATCGGCTGGGAAGATTGTAGAGTGTCCGGCTCTGTGCTCGTTGATCGCCTGCTGGGCAATCGCGTCGAGCCGCCCCGCCCGTACATCCTCCTCGATCTGAAGATCCCAAGCGTCTCCAACCCTGGATTCAAGGCGCTCAATCAACTCGAACATCTCTACTCTAGGGAGCTGCCCGATAGCATCTTCGATCTCCGTAACGGTTTGCATGCGGGAAATCTACCAAACCACGGGAAATGTTCAAGCGTGGTATTTTCTTGCAACGTCATAGTAATGGCGCGCTGGGGTTAACTTCCAATTTAATCAGAAAGATTTCTCGTTGTCGCCATCTCCGTCTTGTTGCTTTGTCGCTCCTCATTTAAGTCGTCGATCTCGAAGGGAAGCAGAAAAAGCCTGGGCAGTCACGGCCAATTATTCCCATAAAATCTCCATTCGGGTAGCGGAATCAGGGGATGATTATTGATTAATAGGTCTAATTCAACGACAGGTGAAAAGAGATGATATGCTAATGGCCTAATAATCTTGAATTCGAAATCCCTCGACTCTTCCGATCGCAACCGCGAAAACTGCATGTAGAGGAAATCACTTGGCTGCGCGCTACCTGCATGGGGATTACTTGAACCTCGGCCCCAAGCGTGAGGAGCATAATGCCAACAGTAGGAACGAATGCAGAAATAGAAGCCGAAATACATTATGACCAGAGCCACTGGCAATATTCTAATTGCTGTCTTCTTCTTCATGTATAGGCTTGGTGATATTTTGCAGAACGTCATAGGAATGGCGCGCCGCTGTAAAGCCCGAATTTCATCAGACGCTTTCGTCGGCGTCGCCATCTCCGCCTTGTGTGTGCCCAGCATGGGCACGTTGTAAATGGGGTTCAAGTCCCCTGTAGAAATACCAGAACATGAAAATGAAAGAAACTACCACCAGAGGCCAAGCGCGGAAGGGCGACCGACCGCGTGAAGGAAGGCTATGGGAAAACCGCGAGCTGATGGACAAGAACCGGATAGAAGGCCGACACGGCGCGATGAGTTGGCACAACACAACGAAATCGTCTGGTATGCCCGTGGAGGTAAATCCGGCGGCAGTGCGGTGGAGCAACGTGCAATTACCTGGGGAGATCTCACGGGTTTCAATCCGTGAGAAGTCAGCCGAAGCCATAGTAGTCGAGGAAATGAGCCGGGGGCTGGAAGATGCCCGTTTAAACATCGAAACCGGAGGTCTCACCCGATGAAGGGCCGAACCAATGAGGAGGGAATCGACCGCGTGACAGACGCCCCAGCCGAAGACGCCAGAGGGCGAGGCATGGACGAGAGCTGTTGCGGTGGGAAGCATGGAGACCCTCAAGCAAGAACCATGATAGGGGAAATCCTCGACCCGGAAAACCTCGCCGAAGCGTGGAAACGCGTCAAAGCGAACAAAGGTGCTCCGGGAATCGATGGGATGACCGTCGGCGACTTCCCCGCGTTCGCGCGGGAAGAGTGGCCGAGGATAGCCCGTGCCATCATGGAAGGAACCTACCGACCCGCGTCTGTGAAAAGGGCGTGGATTCCGAAGTCCGACGGAACCAAGCGTCCCATCGGAATACCGACGGTGCTGGATCGCGTGATCCAGCAAAGCGTCGCACTAGTGCTGGGACCGCTTTTCGAGGCGGATTGCAGTGAATACAGTTACGGCTACCGGCCCGGACGATCCGCGCATATGGCGGTCGGCGAAATGGCAGCCGGCTGGACGGAAGGCCGCCACCACGTAGTGGAATGCGACCTGAAATCGTTCTTCGACACGGTCAACCACGACCGGCTGATGGGAGCGTTGCGCGAAAAGGTCGGCTGTCGCAAGACACTCGGCCTGTTGCGGCGCATCCTCACGGCGGGCGTGGTGCTGCCCGACGGCACCCTGGAGGCCACGCTTCTGGGAGTGCCACAGGGCGGTCCGCTATCGCCCCTACTGGCCAACATCACACTCGATCCACTTGATAAGGAATTGGAATCACGCGGACATAAGTTCGCGAGATATGCCGACGACTTCATCGTGCTGGTGAAAAGCGGGAAAGCGGCGGAAAGGGTGATGGCAAGCTTGGTCCGTTATTGCGAAGGACGTTTGAAACTGGTGGTCAACCGCGCCAAGAGCAGATGCAACCGACTGAAATTCTGCGAGTTCCTCGGGTACGCCCTGGATCGCAAAGGACGGCTGGTGTGGACGCTCAAGGCCCTTCACCGCTTCAAGCAGCGGGTGAGGGAAATCACCCGCCGCAACCGGGGACACAACGTGAAAGAAGTCATTGATGAACTTCGCATGTATGTCGTCGGCTGGCTCAACTACTACAAGCTTAGTTGCACTTACACGGTCATCAAGCGACTGGCGGAATGGACCAGGCGGAGGGTAAGGTTGTATTACTGGAAACAATGGAAGCAACCGCGCACGCGTCGCCGGAATCTCATCGCTCTGGGCGTAGCCCCGGAGGAGGTTCGCAGAGCGTCGCGGAGTCGCAAAGGCTACTGGCGGATGAGCCAGATGTCACTGGTGCGAAACGCGCTGAATAACCGTTGGCTTGAGGAACAGGGGGTACCCGACATAAGGGCCGCCTGGATCAAGCTTCACTACGGGCCGCAGGCCCGAGTCTGATTGGAACCGCCGTGTACGGAGCCGTACGCACGGTGGTGTGGGACCGGGGAGCTAATCACTCCCCGGGACCCGATTCGGCATTTTCATATGTCGGTGTAATCGGAATTTGGGTTTCACTGGAAGTTGGTTACATAGACAAAAATTTGGCTAGGATGTCATTGAATTTGGAAGGTGCTTCCATGCTCGGAAGGTGTGCACACTCTTCAAACTCGTGGGCTATTGCTCTGGGGATCCGGCTCGCTACTTCGGTGCAACGCTGCTTTACATGCTCCAGATCAAGAGACCCGTGGGCTACAAGAGTCTGTATTCGAACCTTTTCTAGATTCGAAAACGCATCGGCCGTGTTGAGTTCATGCTCAAAATCACTTGAGCGGAGCGCGATGCCATTCATCTCTAGAAATAGCTCACGGATCGCCCCAGAAACGCGCCCTTCTGGTGAGTTTGCGCCATCAAGCCACAGCTGTGCCTCGAGCCTGTTCACCTCGTCGAGATCACTGCGGTCCTCGGCGGCATCAACCTCGGCGATAAGCCTACCTTCATGCCCAACAAATTTACACGATTCTGGCTGGCCACTAACCGCAGGCCCGGACAGCACCAATTTCGTTACCCGGTCTTGATAGCTGAGACAAAAATCGATTGCTACTCGGCCTCCTTGCGAACAACCGATAAGTGCCGCACGCTTGAGGTTCAGTATATCGAACACTTTCACCAAATCGCTGGCGTGAGAAAACTCGCAATCTTCCGAATGCGTTTTACCATAACCCCTGCGGTCATATGCGATAACTCTATATGATTCACTGAGAAACTTGATCTGTTCGTTCCACATTCGACTGTCGGCAACGCCCGCGTGGAGAAAAATGACCGCCGGACCGGATCCCCGATCTGTGATCGAAAGCGCCCCGCCATTTATCCTTATTGTATAAACTGATCTTCTCATACTTTTTTCTTGAAAGTCCAACGTCGTATCAATGGTGCGCCAGTGTGCAGCTTAAATCTGCTCAAGTGGCTTCCTAGAGGTCGCCATCTCCGACATTTCAGACGGAATTTCCTTGGCCATACGGAAACGCTCGAACTCAACACCAAATCGAGATGCCGTCTCGACTTCTATAATCTCATATCCGTGATTCGAAAAGAAAGGCCGACTGATGCGACTCGCTTCAGTATGAATCCGCACGACACCCTTCTGAAACGCATGAGCTTCAAGCTCTCGGTAGATCGCTGAAGCGATACCCCTCCGGCAGTGGCTCCCCAGGCAATAAATGAACGCAAGATGATCGTCTGGCTCAAGCTGCCCAAAGGCCACAACGCGTCCCTCCTCCTCGGCGACGACTGTTACCCCGAGGGACAGCCGCGCTCTAAATTCGATATCATCGGGATACAAAGCCCATACGCTCACCTGCTGCTCGGTGTATGCTTGCGAGCCAATCGTTCTAACCGCGTCGCGATAAACATCAGCGAGCGACTCCGCATCCTTAGGTTTGAATAGCCGTAGCATCGATTTCTTGCCGAACGTTATAGGAATGGCGCGCCGGGGTCAACTCCCAATTTAATCAGACGGCTTCCTCGGCGTCGCCATCTCCGACTTGTTAGGCGTCTTTTTGATTTGTCTATTTGGGACTTGCTTCGCCACTATTCTCCAGTTCTTCTTTGAGAAAGTCGCGCTCCGGCTGATATTTAGTTAGTGTCGGCCTTCCAATAGTTCTGTGGATAAGGCCGAAGAGCAAAATGAATCCGAGTATCCCAAACCCCAACGCGGCTGGCGTCTGTCCATACAGCCAATAGAGCGAGTAAATTATCAGATAGCATACAACTTTGGCTACACTAGATAGCGTCGGACGCTTCGGCGACACACTCAGGAGCGTTCCGCATGTCTCGCATTCGTATGGAACTCCGACTGGTATCTCCAGAATCGATGAGAGATCTATCGAGGCTTCTTGCCCGCAAGATGGACAGGTTCCGGTAAGCTTCTTCTTCATTTTCTTGCCTAACAGTGGTATTAGTATCACCGCCCGCTGATATGCGGGTGGGTGTTTTCGGTGGGGAGGGTGGTGGTTTGCGGGGGTGGAGTCAATGGGGGACTTGGTTTGGAGGGGTGATGTTGGGAGGGGGGGATTTTCCGGGGTGGCGTATATGCGGAGAGCCGTAGGAGCTGATAGTAATGCTACGGCACATCATTCTTTCAGGAAGTCTTGAACTTTTGCTGTGTGCATGGGAAACCCCGCGCCGGAGTTCCGGGGCGGGGTTGGGACGGGTGCGGACGGGTTCTTTCGACCGCCGACGTTGATCTCCACCTTGACGAGGCCGACGAGATCACGGAAACGTGAGACGATGCCGGGATCGACGGGCGCGGCACCTGTCTTGGGGATGGCGGGGGTGTTCTTCAGATCCCCGTTCGACAAGTCGCTCCAACCGCATTCGGCTGCGGTGATGGTTTCTCCTTCGGGGAGAAAGCGCTTCAAAGGAGCGGGCGTGCCTTGGTCGAAAAGAATTCTCACGCGGCTTCCTGCGATGCTTTTCCTGCGACGAAGCTCAGGACTTCTTCGATCTGGCTTCGGTCGGAGCCCGGAAACCATTCCAAGAACTCGTCAACGGTCGCCCTTGCCTTGATATTCTCAAAGAGGGTGGCGACGGGGATACGGGTTCCGGTGAATACGAAGGCGCCACTGAGCTTGTCCTCGCGGGATTCCACGGCTGCACATCCGTTCCAATTTATACCCGGAGATTAACCGTCATCGAAGCCCCAATAAAGGCTGGTTGTGATCATTTTCTGTGGACGGGTCGGCCGAAGGCCTGGGACTGCGGCAGCCTGCTGCCACGGCGGGAGGACTCGCCGCCTGAAGGCGGCGCTCCGTGCCGATGTCGGCCGGTCGCAGCAGGCTGCATGAGCGGAAGATACAGCAGGCTGTAGCAGTCAAGGATCTGCGGCGGGGGCGCCCCTTCACTGGTGCGGAAAGAGATTGACGGGGATGATAGGGTTCCCCCGTGCTTCACTGGTTTTCAGAAGGGAAATTCCCATTGTATCTCGCGCCTATGGCGGGGGTGACGGATCTCATTTTTCGCCGCATCTGCAAGGAGATGGGGGCGGATGTGATGGTGACGGAGTTCGTGAGCGCGGAGGGGATCATGCTGGCGGATGAGAGGACGCGGAAATACACGGAGTTCGATGAAGGACAGAGGCCGGTGGGGGTGCAGCTTTTCGGGGCGGACGGGGAGAGGATGGGGGAGGCGGCGCGGAAGATCATCGACAAGGGGCTGGCGGGAAGGATACCGGATTTCATCGACATCAATTTCGGCTGCCCGGTGAACAAGGTGGTTTCTCGGAACGGGGGGTCATCGCTGTTAAGGGACTGCCCATTGCTGGCTAGCGTGGCGGGCGGAGTTCACAAGGCGGTGGGGATGGATGTGCCGGTGACTGCGAAAATCCGTATCGGCTGGGATGCTGATTCGGTGAATGCGGTGGAGGTGGCGAGGACTTTGGAAGACTGCGGGATGCAGGCGATCGCGGTGCACGGGCGCACGCGGGCGCAGGGATATTCCGGGGAGGCGGATTGGAACACGATTGATGAGGTGGCTCGTGCGGTTTCGGTTCCGGTGATCGGAAACGGGGATATTTCCACCGGAGCGGATCTCGCGAAACGCAAGGACGGGACTGCGGTGTCCGGCGTGATGATCGGTCGCGCGGCGATGCAAAACCCATGGGTTTTCCGTGAGGCAAAATATTTCCTGGAAACCGGAAACGTAATGGAGCCCGTGCCTTTGGAAGAAAGGTGGGAGCTAATTCTGCGGCACTGCCGGATGGCGGTGGAGAGCAATCGCTACGGAAACGAGCGCCAGACCCTGACTGCGATGCGGGGAAGACTGATGGCATATTGCAAAGGCTTCCCGGGCGCGAAAGACCTGCGGCAGAAGCTTTGCCAGGTGGATTCCGTGGCTTCCGTGGAGGTGCTGGCTGAGTATTCGCTTTCTACACGGCCTGAGGCCATCGCCTGATTTTCCAAATGCTGTGTGGCTAGGGTGCCGCAGCTTGTAACAGGGGATCCGTTGGGGAGAGTTGGCGGAGCTGCTCGGTAACGGTTGAGAGCTTCGCAATCGCGGCGGCGAGCTTCTTTTCCAGGATCACTGCCTGTTCCGCCCATGTGCGTAGGGAGCCGGGGACGGAACGCTGGGAGTTGTATCTGCTGTTGGAGACTGCTTCCGCGTGGTTTCTGCTTAGGGTGGCTACCGCATTCCTTCCGGTGGTGACGAGTGCCTTTGCTTCGGCAATGGCCTGGGCTTTTCCGGCTTCTGCTGGGGCAGCGGTTTCAATTCCCCGGTTCGGGATTTTCGCTTCCGTTGGGAGGGAGATTTTTTCAACAGGCTTCTTCCGGCTGACCTTTTCCCGGCCTTCACCAAACCATTGGAATCTATCCTGGAGGGCGTGGCTGAGGTCTTTGCCATCGATACGGGCGCGACCGTGGGCGTGGGAAATTTCAAGGCCGGAGGGAGTGACTTTGGTAACAACGACGCGGTCGAACTGCCTTCCTGTCCTGAGAAAAATGTGGTCGATTTTTTCACCCACCGCGTTTCTCCAGGTATGCTTCCTATAATCTTCCCGGTATTTCTGGAATTTCTCCCTAGTGTCCGGGAGTTCGGCCGTGAGTTCCCGTTTCCTTGATTTGAGAACCTGGATACTAGCTGAAATTTCTTTGATATCGGCCTCACGGGAGTTGAGTTCCGATTGGCTCGCTTCGGAATTTGTGGCAGAAGCGGTCAGCTTGGCCTCGGATCGGGAAATCTGGTTCCGGAGATTGAGAATCGATTCCCCATCCGCATGAAGTCTGCTTTGGATGGAGCTTGTCTGGCGCCGGGGGGCACGATGTCTGTCAACCATGATAGTGAGGAAAATGCCGACCAATGTGAGCACGATCAGGCAGCCCAGTATCCAAAAGGCTTCACGGTGGCTTTCAGAAGACATGAACGGATTCAGAGGGATGCCCGGAGACTGGCGATCTCCGCCTGCACGCGGCTGTATTCACTGCTCTTCCTGTTGATGTTGCCACGGATTCCGTTGGATTTGCTCAGGTGCATGCGCCCTGCCGCACGGGCGGATGCGGCGGCACTTTCCGAACTGGCGAGATCCGATTGCAACCGGCCGATTTCCTGTTGGATGGTCTGAAGCCGAGCCTCCTTGGCAGTGATTTCGAGCAGGGTCTTTTGGCGTGCTTCTTCCTTGCCCTTTATCCGCTGCTCGGCGGCTTTTTCTTCCATCGCCTTGTCTGAAACTGCGACTGCGGCATTATGCTTTCTGCGGACTTTCGCCTCGCGTTGCACTTCGGCAAGCATCTGCTGCTTGTCGAACTGATAGTAATCCTGCATGTCTTCCGGGAGATCCTCGAAGCCGATCCGCTTGTGCCCGTCGCGATGCCGGATTTCAATTCCGACTGCCGTTACTTTCCGGACTTCGACATTTTTGAAAACGTCCCCGGACAGTGTATTGATTTCGTCGAGTTTTGTCCCGGCTGCATTGTTGCGGACAAAGGCGCGATACTGGTTCTTATAGTCGGCAAACTCCCCGTTGAGCAATTCAGCGGCGGTTTTCAGTTCTTCAATCTCTTCGTTTCTGCTGGAGATCCTGGCCGAGAGAAAATCATTTTTCGCTTTGGCCTCCAGGAGATCCATGGAAATCTTTTTCAGTCCGGGAATGGTGGCCAGGACTTTTTCCCCTTCTTCAATGCTTGCCGTCTCTGAGGCGATAATCCTTTCCGCATCGCGGATTTGTGATGCAAGGGAGTTGCCTCCGCCGGAATTTCCTTCGTCAAGAGCCAGCATGGCCAGTGCCCCGAATCCCAGGAGAACCACGAGGGCAAGTAACAGTCCGATGACGCCTGGCCCCCTGGCGCTGGTGAAAAGATCCGTGGTAAAAATGTTCATATGGGTCGGGTAAGCGTTAATGTATTCGGATGCCGTCAGGGATTAGCGGATCGAGTATTTGCGTTTGTAGTCTTCGAACTTTTCCAGCAAATCCTTTTGTTCGGCTTCCAGTGCGGCAACTTCGTCGCTGAGAAGTTTGCGCTGCTCTTCGAGTTTTTCGGCTTCCGCCCGGGTGTTTTTCAGCTCCTTGGATTCATCGGGCGGGACGTTTTTCAACCGTTCCTGGAGCAATGCCAGTTCTCCGCTTAACCGGGCGATCTCCGCCTGTTGCTCCCCATGTTTTTTTACCAGTTCCGGATCTTCGTTACAGGAGACGGAAAGGAAAGGGATGGTGATTGCGGTGAGGGCGGGGAAAAGAAGTTTCATTGAATCTGGAGAGTGTGACTTGCTCGGAACCTTGTCTCAGGGATTGAAAGGGTTCGCAGTGCTTTGTGCCGGGAAGTTGACCGTGGCAGCCGGTTTACAGTGGTAAGTGTATGGGCTGGCGTTCCAAGACCGGGTGCGGCTAGGGGGATTACTGTATGTATAGTAGTAGCGGGTGCGTGGCCTGCCGTAAGATCCATAGGATGAATACCGGCGGCTGCTGTAAATCGTTCTCGTATCCCCAAGGTTGCCGACGGATGCGGTAAGTGCGCTCGGAGTGATGGCACGGCGGCTTGCTGAAAGGGCTCTGGAGGAGGCCAGCTTCTGTCTTTCCTCCTCCCTGCGTATATCGGCCAGGCGGGTTTCTTCGATCTTTGCCAACGCCAGCCCTTTCTCAATACGGCGTTCGTAGGCCTCCCTCTTTTTTCTCTCTTTTCCTAAGGCGATGAAAGCCAGTTCACCATCAAGGCCGAAGAATTCCTGGCGACTCTCATCCAGATCATGGAAGCGCAACCGTGCGGTGCCGGACTTGTGGCGGAGGGATACCCCGGCATCGTCGATGCGGGATACGGTTACGTCCTCGTAAACCTTGCCACTTGCAGTTTCGAATGTCTCGAAGGTTTTCCCAATGACCAGGTTCCGGCGCCCGTCCAGTGTGGTGGTGCGGAAATCCTCCCAGCCGCTCTCAAGTGCGGAGATTCTCGCGGAAAGGAGGGACTTTTTCGTGGAGAGCGATTCGATATCTTTGGACAGATCGGAATGATGGGGAGCTCCAGTGGGAAGGGCAGGGGCATCCATCCGTATGCCGGTACGATAACGGGCCAGGTCGATCTCGTTCCTGAGTTCGATGATCTGTTTTTCATTTTCCCACCAGACGGCGTCCTTCTTCTCCTCGGAACAGGCCGGGAGGAGTAGAGGGAGGAGCAGTAGCGGGCGGAGATGCATGCCGCATTAATTGAAAGAAAGAAGGGCGGAATAACAAGGCCAATATCAATAGGAAAAAATAAAATATTTATACTGCTGGATCCCGCACCCAGTGGTTTTCCGCTTGAGATACAAGAAGACAGATCCGAAGAGGATGGTCCGTTTATGTAAGTGCAACCTACTGATGGTGAGGTAACACCGCCTGCTCACGCGATGATGTCGTGGACTACGTTTCCGTGGACGTCGGTG
This sequence comes from uncultured Verrucomicrobiae bacterium, assembly GCA_963793435.1. GTDB lineage: Bacteria > Verrucomicrobiota > Verrucomicrobiia > Verrucomicrobiales > Akkermansiaceae > Luteolibacter. Next base: position 1,468,129 of record CAWCAA010000002.1, read on the forward strand.
AGGCGGAAGTCGCGGGCGGAGTAGCGGTAGGTGAGTTTCTCGTGATTGAGGCCGAGGAGGTGGAGGATGGTGGCGTGGAGATCGTGGACGTGGACGGGTTTTTCGACGGCTTTGAAGCCGAATTCATCGGTGGCTCCGTGGACGTGGCCGCCTTTGACGCCGCCGCCGGCCATCCACATGGTGAAGCCGTAGTGGTTGTGGTCGCGGCCTTTCATTTGGCCTTTGTTGGAGCCTGGTTTTGGCATTTCCACGACGGGGGTGCGGCCGAATTCGCCGCCCCAGATGACGAGGGTTTCATCTAGGAGGCCGCGCTGTTTGAGGTCTGTTAGAAATGCTCCTATTGCTTGGTCGCACTGGAGGGCGAGGGAGCGGTGGTCTTCGATATCATCGTGGCTGTCCCATGGCTGGCCGTTGCCATGCCAGAGCTGGACGAAGCGGACGCCGCGCTCGAGGAGGCGGCGGGCCATGAGGCATTGGCGGGCGAATCCGCCTTCGCCATACATTTCGCGGATCTTTTTGGGCTCTTTGGAAATATCGAAGGCTTCGGTGGCTTCGGTTTGCATTCGGTAGGCGAGCTCGAAGGAGCGGATGCGGGCTTCGAGCTGGGGGTCGTAGTCGTTTTCGGCGAGGTGGCGTCCGTTGAGCTGGCGGAGGAGATCGAGCTGTTTTGCCTGGCGGGGATCGCGGGCGGAGGTGTTTTTGAGGTTCTCTATCATTTGGTCGAGCCGCTCGATCGAGCTGTCGAGATAGGTGCCCTGGTGGGAGCCGGGGAGGAAGGAGGAGCGCCAGTTTTCCGCACGTTTGATGGGCATGCCGCCGGGGCACATGGAGACGTAGGAGGGGAGATTTTCGTTTTCACTGCCGAGTCCGTAGCTGATCCAGGATCCCATGGAGGGGCGGCTCAGGTTTCCCTCGCCGCAGTTCATGAGCATGAGGGATGGCTCGTGGTTGGGGACGTTTGCGGTCATGGAGCGGATGACGCAGAGGTCGTCCGCATGTTGGGCGGTGTGTTTGAAAAGCTCGCTGACTTCCAGGCCGGATTCTCCGTAGCGATCGAAGGAAAACGGGGTGCGGAGGACTGTGCCGGTGGGGCGCTCGGTCTTGATGTCCGTTAAAGAAATTGGCTTTCCGTGCTGATCCTGGAGGAGGGGTTTGCGGTCGAAGGTATCGACCTGGGAAGGCCCGCCGTTCATGAAGAGATGGACTACGCGTTTCGCTTTCGGGGCGAAGTGGGGGGCGTTTTCCAGGGGGGTGGAGGTGGCGGTGCCGGTGAGAAGTTTCCCGAGAGCAAGGCCGCCGAAGCCCATGCCGCAGCGGCGCAGGAAATCGCGGCGGTGGAGGATGATGTCGTTGGCGGTGGGGTGGTGCATTGGAAACTTTAAATTTTAAACTTTAAACCTCAAGGAAGAGGAAGACTAGTTGATGAATTGGAATTCGTTGGAGGCCCAGAGCATTTGGATGATGTCTGCCCAGGGGGTGGCGGGTTTTGCTTGGGGGGATGGGTTGTTGTTTTTCGGGAACTGGTTTTTGAAGTTGTTGATTTCTGTGGGTGTTGATTCCGGGGTTTCGCGGCCTAGCATGTGCAGGTTCCAGGAAACCCCGCCGTTGTTGACGGGTTCCGGTGCGCGGAGGACGAAATCCACGGTATGGCCGGCGGCTACTTTGATCCATGGGGAACTGATTTCGGAGGTTTCGTCCGGGCCAAGGGGATGGGTGGAGAGGGGGTGGGCGTTGTTGAAAATTTTCCATTCCTGCCTGGCTCCGCCTTTCTGGGTTCTGCGGATGTTTCCCTGCATTTTCACCTCGCCGCCGCCGAGAGCGCGCCAACGCAGGATGAGGGAGTGGCCGTCTGCGGTGTGTCCGCCGGTGGGTGAGGCGTGAAGCCAGCGGATGGGACTTGTGGCGAGATCGGGGCCTGTTCTCCAGGAGTTTTCCTTATACATGGGGAAGGTGGATTCGTTGCTCAAGCTGCCATCGATATCGCGGGCGTAACGGATTTCCCATGTGCCGGAGAGGCGTGGGGCGTAGTCGGCGGGGTTGGTTTGGGAGAGCCATTTTTGGAGGGAGGTGATTTCTCCGGCGGTTGGCTGGCGGTTGTAGATGCGGTGGAAGAGCCAGGTGATTTTAGAGACGTCATCAGGAAAGGCTAAGAATTCGGGGTGCTTGGAAAGCTGCTCGGCCTGTCTGATGAAGAGAGGGCTGTTGAGGAGGAAAAGCGCTTGCTGGGGGACGTTGGTTTCGATGCGTTTCGGGGCGTGGTGATCCGGGTGGGGGAGATCGAAGGAAACGAAGGTGGTGGCGAGGGCGTAGCGGTCGATGAAGGAATAGAGGCTGCGGCGGGAGTCGGCGGCGGGTTTGTCGATGGGAACGGAGCGGCCTCCGGTATTTTCGAGGTCGAGTGATCCGGAGGTGGCGAGCAGGCGGTCGCGCATGGATTCGAAGTCGGCGCGGCGGAGGTTCCATTTCCAGAAGAGGGAGTTGGCTTCGTCTGTTTTTTCGTTTTCCTCCGGGCCGATGGAAGCAAGGCGGAATGCTTTTGAGGTGAGGATGAGGCGGTGGAGGTCTTTCAGGGAACCGCCGGATTCGGTGAAACGGATGGCTAGGAAATCGAGGAGAGGGAGAAGTGCTGGGGCAGCCTGCTGGACGCCGAAGTCGCCTGGGTCTGCCAGGGGTGCGCCCATGTGCCATGCCCAGATGCGGTTGACCATTACGCGGGCTGTTAGAGGGTTTCCGAGGTCGGCGATTTTTTCGGCGAGCGAGAGGCGGGGGCTTTTTCCTGCGGGGAATTTTTCGCCACCGAGGAAGGAGAGCCATTGGCGGTCGAAGATTTCACCGGGGTTGGACGGGTCGCCGCGTTTGAAGGTGCGGGCGGGTTTCCAATTTTTCGCATCGGTGAGGGACATGGCGCGGGGAGGGGAGCCGGGGTGCTCGATGCGGAGTTTTGCGAGGGCGCTGGTTAGCTTGCCTTCCTTGTTTTTATCTTCGGTATCGTAGATGGAATCGATGTTGCGGGAGGTGAGTTCGAGGGGGCTTCCTTTGTGTGGGATTTCCTCGGAGGAGAGCCATTTATCCGCGAGGGTGCGGGAGATTTCGATGCATTGCTCCGGGGTGCTTTTCTCAATTTCAGCGGCCCAGGTGGCGAGGGTTGGGATGGTGTTTTCGCCCCAGGCATTTTCGGTGAGAAATTTTTTCCAAGCTTCCACTGCCTTAATGCGGTATCTGCCGCGATTGAATGCTTCGGAGCTAGTTTTCGCGGCATTCCAGTTTTGTGTTTTGGCCAGCGATGCGAGATCGAGGTAGTTGGCGAAGGAATCGGGATCGCGGAGGTTTTTCACGACTTCCGAGCGGTTGGTTTTGATGGATTTTTCGATTTTTTCCGTTTGGGCCAGGAAATCCTCGTGGGCGGATTGGTCGGCGGGTTTGCCAATTATGGGGCCCGGTTCGGGTTCGGCGGTGTTTTCGAAAATGGAGTAGAGGGAGTAGTAGTCTTCCATGGTGATGGGGTCGAACTTGTGCTTGTGGCAGCGGGCGCAGGCTACGGTGGAGGAGAGGAAACCGCGGGTGACGACATCGACGCGGTCGTCGATGGTTTCGAGTTTCCCGGCGCGTGGGCCTGTGGTGAGGAAACCAAGGGCGGCGAGATCGGGATGGTCGGGTTCTTCCCGGAGGAGGTCTGCTGCGATCTGGAGTTTGATGAATTCGGGGTAAGGGAGATCCTTGTTGAAGGCGTTGATCAGCCAGTCCCGGTAGGTGTAGGCGAAGGGGTAGCGGTTGTCGCGGTTGGCAACTAGGTAGCCACGGGTATCCGCATAGCGGGCGACGTCCATCCAGTGGCGCGCCCAGCGCTCTCCGTAGGCGGGGCTGGCCAGCATTTCGTCGATGAGGGCGCGCCAGTTGGCTTCGCTGGGATCGGATTTAATGCTGTCGATTTGGGTGGAGGTAGCTGGGAGGCCGGTGAGGGTGTAGGCGGCTCTTTTTACCCAGGTTTCGGGGGGAGCGGGGGCAAAGGGGTTCACACCGGATTCTTTCCGCGCTTGTTCCAAGATGGCATCGATTGGGTTTTCGCCCTCCTCTAATGCGGTGGCCGGGGCTGACGGAGGGAGATACGCCCAGTGATCCTCGGCTCCAGCGGGAAGGGAGAAGACGGTGAGGACAAGCAATGTAAAGAGTGAGCGCATTCGCAGATAGGTTAACGTGATTGAAGGAGTTTTCTTGCGAAAATAACTCAGGTGATACCAAGTGGATGGATTCGGTTCTGTGAAACAGTTTGAAAATATTTGATATTCTTTGTTTTTGCTGTCGCAGTTAGCCCAATCATCCATTACGCTGCGCTTGTGAGCAAGCAAACGGACGGTTCTTTCGGAAGGGATTACGAGATTGAGACCCTCCGTGGGATCGCACGGCGTGTCCCGAATATCGACAGTGCGATCGCGGAGATCGCGAGGTTTTCCGCAGAACTCACCCTGCCAAAAGGAACCGTGCATGTGATCAGCGACATCCACGGGGAAGACAAGAAGCTGAGGCATGTGATCAACAACGCTTCCGGAACCCTGAGGCCGCTGGTGGAAAAACTGCTGAAAGACGAACTGCCTGCGGAAGAGTTCGATGAGTTCTTGAAACTCGTTTTTTACCCTGCGGAAGTGGTGGGGAAACTGGAGAAAACCTTGCGTGAGCCGGAGGATCAGAAGGCTTTTGCGATGCGGACTTTGAAGGGGTTGTTTGAGGTGATACGGGTGCTTGCCGGGCGGCACAGCCTGAAACATGCGGTGCGGCTTTTTCCTGCGGAGTACTCCATGCTTTTCAGCGAGATCCTCCACGAGCCTTCCACGGAAAGGGAAAGCGCCTACATCGGGGCCATCGTCGATTCGCTCACACGGCGGGGGAAGGTGTTGCATTTCATCCACCTCACCTGCCGCGTGATCCGTAACCTCGCCATCGATGAACTGGTCATCGCCGGTGATTGCTGGGACAGGGGGCCGCGTGGTGATAAGGTGGTGGACTACCTCATGCAGCAGCCGAACGTGACTTTCGTCTGGGGGAACCACGATATCCTCTGGCTGGGAGCGTGTCTCGGGAGCGAGTCGCTGATCTGCACTGCGCTCCGTGTCTCGCTGCGCTACCGGCGGCTTTTCCAACTGGAGGAGGGCTATGGCATTCCGCTGATGCCGCTGGAGTGCCTAGCGCGTGAGGTTTATGGGGATGATCCCGCCACCTGCTTTATGCCAAGGGCGGACGGGCTGCGGGAAAAGATCTCGGTCGCGCGGATGCAGAAAGCCATCGCCGTGATGCAGTGGAAGCTGGAAGGGCAGCTCATCGCGCGCCATCCCGAATGGGGAATCCAGAACCGTATGCTGCTCCACCGCATCGACCACGGGGCGGGAACCATAGAGCTCGACGGCGTTACCCATCCGCTCAAAGACAACCGTTTCCCGACCATAGATCCCGATGATCCGTATGAGCTCAACGAGGCGGAAAGGCTGTGCATGAACCGCCTGAAATCCTCTTTCCTGGCGAGCCAAAAGCTCTGGAACCAGATGAAATGGATGGTCAAAAACGGCTCCATGGCGATCACCCGGGAGGAACAACTCATCTTCCACGGTTGCGTTCCGGTGGATAAAAACGGGGATCTCATTCCCATGGTAATAGGTGGCAGGGCGCTCTGCGGGAAACCGCTTTTCGAGGCCATCGACCGTGCCATTTACCGCATGGTGGACGACACACCGGATCGCAACGGTCTCGATCTGCTCTGGTATCTCTGGAGCGGCCCGCAATCGCCGCTGTTCGGAAAAGAGCGGATGGCGACCCTTGAGCGCGGTCTGATCGAGGACAAGTCCACGCACGACGAACGGAAGAACCCTTACTTCGATCTCCTGCATGAAAGCTGGTTTTGCGAGAAGCTGTTAGAGGAGTTCGGCGTCGATCCTGAAAACGGAATCATCGTCAACGGCCACGTGCCGGTTAAGCTGGAGAAGGGGGAGTCGCCCATCAAGCGAAGTGGAAAAGCGGTGGTGATCGATGGCGCATTTTCCGAGGCTTACGGGGATCACGGCTACACCCTCGTGCTGGAACCGCACCGGACTTTCCTGGCTCTCCACCACCATTTCGAATCAGTGGAATCCGCAGTTCTGGACGGCGCGGATATCATCCCGAGCATCACCGTTGTGCGGGAATGGGAAACACCCAAACTTGTCGCTGATAGCAAGCGCGGCCGGGATCTCGTTCACGCAATCACCCATCTGGAACGGCTCATCGCCGCATACCGGAACCATGATTTGCGGCAGGAATTTCCTGTTTGATCCCGATGCTGCGAATTGGTTTGCCATTACGGCGGGGCACGGCGTAGTTTCCCTCCACCCAACGCCTCGGTAGCTCAGTTGGTAGAGCAGAAGACTCTTAATCTTTTGGTCCTTGGTTCGAATCCAAGCCGGGGTACTTCTTTACTTATGAGGGTTTGCGGGCTTTCGTGACCGGATTTTTGCTCGTGTTTGCAGACCCCGTACTTGCCGTATCCTTCGGCACGGCAGAAGAAGATAACGGGTTCGTTCTTTGCGATCGCCTCCGCGTCATGGGAATATGTGGCGGGTTCCATCACGAGAGGGAAATGTTAGGGCTGCAGTTTGCCACCATTTTTCCCGCCACCGGGGCCGAGGTGTATGAGGTGGTCGGCTACGGCGATGACATCGGGGTGGTGCTCGATGATGACGACCGTATGCCCGGCGTCGCGGAGGTGGAAGACGGCTTTGAGGAGTTTTTCGACATCGCCGAAGTGGAGGCCGGTGGTGGGTTCGTCGAAGAGGTAGAGGGTGTGGGGGGAGGAGGGTTTGGAAATTTCCAAGGCGAGTTTGAGCCGTTGGGATTCGCCGCCGGAGAGGGTGTTTCCGGCCTGGCCGAGGGAGAGGTAGCCCAGGCCGAGTTCTTCCATGGTATTTAACAAGCGGTAGAGTTTCGGGATGGGGCGGAAATGGGTTCTGGCTTCGGAAACGGACATGGCGAGGATGTCGGCGATGGATTTTCCCTTGTAAGTGATTTCAAGGGTTTCGCGGTTGAAACGTTTGCCGAGGCAGGCTGGGCATTCGGTCCATGCATCCGGGAGGAAGTGCATCTCTATCTTGAGTTTTCCGTTGCCCTGGCAGCGTTCGCAGCGGCCGCCTTTTGCGTTGAAGGAAAAACGGGCCTTGGTGTAGCCGCGTTGTTTGGAGGAGGGAAGTTTTGAAAAAAGGTCGCGGATGAGATCGAAGGCTCCGATGAAGGTGGCGGGATTGGAGCGGGGAGAGCGGCCGATGGAGGATTGGTCGGCGAGGACGAATTTTTCCAAATGTTCGAAACCGGTGATGGAGTCGTGGGCGCCGGGGGCGTCTTTGGATTTGTGGAAATGTTGACCCAGGGCTTTGGCGAGGATGCCGTTGATGAGGGTGGATTTCCCGGAGCCGGATGGGCCGGTGACCACGGTGACCTGGTGGAGGGGGATTTCTACGGTGAGGTTTTGGAGGTTGTGTTCCTTGGCTCCGTGGATGGTGAGGAAAGAGGGCGGATTTGACATCCGCCTCTCCTTGGGCGTGAAGCGACCAATCTCCCCGCGCAGCCACTCGCCGGTGGGTGAGTGAATCGTGAGAGGATCGCCTTCTGCCAGTATTTCTCCGCCTTGCGGGCCTGCACCGGGCCCATGTCGATGAGGTGGTCTGCGGCGCGGATGATGTCTTCGTCGTGTTCTACTACGACTATGGTATTTCCCAGATCGCGGAGGCGGGTGATGGCGGTGATGAGTCTGGCGGTATCGCTGGAATGGAGGCCGATGGATGGCTCGTCGAGGACGTAGATGACTCCACTCAGGCCGGCTCCGAGCTGAGTGGCGAGCTTGATTCGCTGGACTTCGCCGCCGGAGAGGGTGCCGGAGGATCGGTCCAGGGTGAGGTAATCCAGGCCCACGTCTTCCAGGAATGTGAGGCGTTTCCCGACCTCGGCGGCGAGTTCTCCGAGGGGGGCGGGGGCGGATTTCAAGGCGGAGATCCAGTGTTTGGCTTCGGCGGTTCCCAGTTGGCAAAATTGCATGATGCCTAAAGGTGGGCGACCGAAGATCGCCCCCACTCTTACGTTCTGGATTTCCTTTTTGAGACGAAGCTGGTCGCAGGTCTTGCAGCCTAGGCCTTCGCAGTCCGGGCAGGCTCCTTCGAGGGTGTTGAAGGAAAAGTGGCGGGGGGAGAGGTCTCCGAAGATTTCTCCGGTGCGGGGGTTGCGGTAGGAGGTTTGGAAGGTGAGTTCGCGGTAGTCGGTTTCGCCGGGCTTTTGGAGGAGGACTTTTGCTTCCGCTCCACAGAGACGGAGGGCGAGCTCGATGGAGTCGGCGAGGCGGGCTTCGATGCCCTCGCGGATAACGAGCCGGTCGATGACGATCTCGATTTTGTTGGAGGAGTTTTCCTCAAAAGCAACCTCTGTGATTTCCTTGATCTCGCCATTGAGGCGGATGCGGATGAATCCCTGGCGCTGGAGGTCTCCGAGGAGGCGCTCGGGTTCGGCTGTTTCCTCTTCGGGGATGGCGGCGAGGATGATGAGCTTGGAGCCTTCGGGCTGGGCGGCGAGCTCGGTGATGATTTCGGACGGCCCCATGCGGGTCATGGCTGCGCCGGTATCCGGATCGTGCGGGACGCCTGCGGCTGCCCAGAGGATGCGGAGGTAATCGTAGATTTCCGTAGCGGAGGCGACGGTGGAGCGTGGCGAAAGTCCGCCGACCCGTTGCTCGATGGCGATGGCGGGATTCAGTCCCTCGATGGAATCGACGTCGGGCTTTTCAAGCTGGGAAAGGAACTGGCGGGCGTAAACTGAAAGGGACTCGACGTAGCGGCGCTGGCCTTCGGCATAAAGCGTGTCGAAGGCGAGCGAGGATTTCCCCGATCCCGATGGTCCGGTGATTACGGTGATTTTCCCCTTCGGAATGGAGACCGTGAGGTTTTTGAGATGGTGTTGGCGCGCGCCGCGGATCTTCACTTCGTTCATGAAACTCGATATTTTAGGCTATAAACCTCAATGAAGAGGCATTGGGAGCAGGGTTGGACGGATGGTAGGCGGCGGTGTAGGATAACGAAATTGAATTTTCTGGGTCATATCGTTCTCGCCCGCGATTCAGCAGAGTCTCGGATCGGGAATTTGCTGGGGGATTTCGTGAAAGGGCTTCCATCGGCGTTTCCCGATGAATACGGGGCGGAACTGGTGGACGGGATACTCATGCACAGGGCGGTGGACGTGTTCACGGACAGGCATCCGGCGTTTCTGCGGGCCAGGGGATTGCTCGCGCCGGAGCGGAGGCGGTTTGCGGGGATCGTGGTGGATATTTTCTTCGACCATTTCCTGAGCATTCGGTGGGAGAGGTGGATGGATGGGAAGAAGGAGGACTTTGTCAGCAGGTTCTATGGCGAGTTGGTTGCGTTCCGGTTGCCGCGGATCACTGCCGATTTTCCTGAAATCACAGCACGAATGGTCGAGCAGGATTGGCTGGGAACCTATGCGAGTTTGGAGGGAATGGATCTTACCCTGCGTCGGGTCTCGGCAAGATCCCCAAGACTGGCTCCGATGATAGGCTCCATGGATGACCTGGCGGAAAACTTCGCCCAGTTCGAAGAGTGCTTCGAAGAATTTTTCCCTGATGTCAGAACCTTCGCAAAGGATTGGCAGGCTTCGAGAACAATGTTCAGGGATGATCTGGCTGACCCGATCAGTCCTGCACGATTAGCGAACGCTACCAACTCCGGGAATCGCTGAGATCTCCCGGAGTATCGATGTCCATCGCGGCCTCAGGGCAGTCGAGGCGGGTGATGGATGTTTCGTTTTTCAAAATGTTCTTCGCGCCATCGCGTCCGGAGAGAGAGCGGAGGTTTTCGAAGCGGTTTTCCGAGAAAAGGATGGGTGGGGAAAAGGCGGTGCCGTTGTGGCAGGCGACGATTTCGGTTCGTTCCGTTTTGCGGAGACTGACGAGTCGGGAAAAAACAGCCGGTGTGACGAGCGGGAGGTCGCAAAGGGTGACGATGACGTTCTCCAGCTTATGAGCTGAGAGTGATCTGATGCCTGCGGAAATCGAGCCGCCCATGCCATCAGCCCAGGCCGGGTTTTCCGCGATGGTGAGTTCGAGTCCCAAGAGCGCTTCCCGGCAGGGCTTTGTGACGGCACCGAGGACAATGGTGACGGGGCCGAGATCCGCTGTCAGGGCGGTGGTGGCGGCGTGACGGATCAGCGGCACGCCGTGCCACGTGACGAGCTGCTTCGGCTGGCCGAGGCGGCTGGAAGAACCGGCGGCGAGGACGATGATGCCTGTCATGCTTCTCGGGAAACGGCAGTCGGCAGGTGGACGGAACCCGGGCGGGCGGAGAGGAACCCCCCTTCGCGGTTTGCGAGAACTGCGGCTGCCTCGGAGATGATGGATAGGGCGATTTCTTCCGGGGACTCGCTGCCGATATCCAATCCGGCAGGGGCGTGGAGGGCGGTGAGCCAGGCGGGGTCAAGTTCGCGGTATTCCTGGAACCGGGCGAGAAGTTCCGCGTGGCGGCGCTTTGGGCCTAATAGGCCGATGTAGGGAAGATCCATGGGCAACAACCGGTCGAGCGAAGCGAGGTCGCGCCCGAAGTTGTGGGTCATGATGATTGCGGCGGTCTGGTTATCCGGGGCGAAATTTTCCGGGAGTTCGTCGGGATGGGTGTGGTTTACCACGCTCCATCCGAGCCCGGCGGCGAAGAGGCGGATGGGTGGGATTTCGGGGCCATTTCCGAAAAGAAGGAGGTGGGTGGGAAGTGGGACGGTATGGATGAAAGTATCTTCCGCTTCCACGACGAGCGCTTTGTCGGGCAGGATTTCCGAGCTGCCTTCTTCTGAAAATGTGGTGCGGGTGCGGCAGAGTTGGCGGGCTTCGATTTTTGCGGACATCCTCGTTAGGAAATTCCCGGTGGTTCCGGCGGCGGGGATTTTCTCGATGTAGATGCCGAGCTTCCCGGCGCAGCCGTAGATTTTTCGGGTGTCGAATTCGATGAACTCATGTCGGCCGGAGGCCAAAACTCCCTGGCCGATTCTGCCGATTTCCTCTTCGAGACAGCCTCCGCTAAGGACTCCGGTGGTGGTGCCGTCGGGAGCGATCAGGAGGCGTGCGCCGGGCTTCCGGTAAGTGGATCCCGTTGTGCGGACAAGGGTGGCGAGCGCCCACGGGTGGTCGGTTTCGCGGGTGGCGCTGCCGAGGATCTGGCGGAGGGATTTCACGCTTCCTGCTTGCGGATGAGTTTCTCGGGAGTGATGGGAAGATCACGCACGCGGATGCCGGTGGCGTGGAAAACCGCGTTCGCAATGGCGGCGGGAATGCCCACCAGGCCAAGCTCACCCATGCCTTTCACTCCGAGCGGGTTCACGATCTTGTCATCCTCCTCGACGAAAATCGTCTCGATACTGTGGATGTCCGCGTGGACGGGGACGTGGTATTCGGCGAGGTTCGCGTTCATCATGCGACCGTTGCGGTGATCGACTTTGGTGATTTCCTCCAGCGCCATGCCGATGCCCCAGACCACACCGCCGATCTCCTGGCTGTGGGAGGTTTTGGGGTTCATGATTTTTCCACAGGCGGTGACTTCGATGACGCGGGTCACTTTGACCGTGCCGAGGGTAGGATCGACCTTCACCTCCACGAACTGCGCGCCGTGCGCTCCGGTGGCGTAGTTCTTGCGCTCGTCCGATGGCTCGGCTTTGAAAGTTTCGCTGATCTCACCGCCTTTTTCGGATTTCATGAGATCGGCGATGGAAACGCTTTTTTCGGAATCCGATTTCAGGACGAGCTTGCCCTCCTTCATCTCGATGTCCTCGGCCTTGGCATCCGCGAAACCGGAACCTTTGGCGGCTTTCGCGATATCGAGGAGCTTGGATTTGATCGCGTTTGCAGCTCCGAAAATGGCGGAGCCGACGCTGGCGGTAGTCCAGGATCCGCCCTGGGCGGGAGCTTTCGGATAGCTGGAATCGCCGAGTTCGAATTTGACCTTGTCCGCGTCGATGCCGAGGTGCTCGGCGGCGATCATGGTCATGACGGTGTAGGTGCCGGGGCCGATGTCCGTAGTGGAGCTGGTGACGCGCGCGGTGCCGTCGGATTTCAGGGTGATGTTCGCGCTGGCGACCTGCTGCATGGCGGGCCAGTAGCCGGTGGCGTGACCCCAGCCGACGAGATGATCGCCGTCCTTCATGGAGCCGGGTTCCATGCTGCGCTTGCTCCAGCCGAATTTTTCCGCGCCCATGCGGTAGCACTCTCGGAGGGCTTTCGAGGAGAAGGGTTTCCCGGTTTCGGGGTCTTTCTCCGAGTAGTTGATGAGGCGTAGCTCGAGAGGGTCGATATCGAGTTCGTAAGCCAGCTCGTCCATCGCGCACTCGAGGGCGAACATCTGGGAAACCGCCCCGGGGGCGCGCATGGCGCAGGGTGTGGGGAGATCCGTGATGACGTTTTCAAAAAGGGTTTTCGCGTTCGGGCATTTGTAGATGAGCCGCGAGACTTTCACGAAATCCTCGGAGTAATCCTCGTAGGAGGAGCGGTTGATCACGACGCGGTGGGAGATCCCCGTGAGCTTCCCGTCCTTCCCCGCGGAGAGGGCGATTTTCTGCCAGGTGTCCGGGCGGTAGCCATGGCCTGTCCACATCTGGCGGCGGGTGTAAACGATACGCACCGGGCGTTTCGTCTCGCGGGCGGCGAGCGCGACGAGGGGCGGGTAGTAGTTCACATTCAGGCAGGAGCCGAACGCGCCGCCGACGAAAAGCGAGATGACGCTGACATCCTCGGGTTTGATTTTGAAAAGCTTCGCGAGGCGTTCCTGAAGCTGTTTGACGTTCTGGGATTTGTCGAAAATGGTGAGCTTGCCGTTCTTCCAAAATGCGGAGGCGGCGTGGGGTTCCATCGGGTTGTGGTGCTCGATGGGGATGTAGTATTCCTGCTCCAGTTTCACCGGCGAGTCGGCGAAAGCCTTGTCGAAATCGCCACGGTCTGCGGCGGATTGCTGCGGCTTGGTTTCCGCGGCCTTGTCGAGCATCCTGGTGATATCGGTCTGCGATTCCTCCTGTTTGTATTCCACCTCCACGAGCATCGAAGCGTGGCGCGCCTGCTCGAAAGTTTCCGCCACGACCATTGCGATGGGCTGGGCGTTGAAGAGGATGTTGGGGCTGCGGAAGGCGTAGAATTCCTCGCCGCCGGGTCTGTCCTCACCTTCGGGAATGGGCATCATGTCCGGGACGTTGAGGTGGGTGAAAACCTTGATCACGCCGGGCGCTTTCCCGGCGGCGGCGGTGTCCATTTTCGAGATGCTGCCCTTGGCGATGTCGCTGGTGCGGATGTAAGCGAAGGCCGCTTTCGGCAGCTCGAATTCGGCGGCGTATTTTGCGGTGCCGGTGACTTTCGCGAGGCCATCGACCCGGCGCATTTCTTTTCCTATGTATCGCATGGTGTCGGGTGGTTCAGATTTTCGCGGATTTTTTGAGGGCGCGGACGATGGCGCGATGACCTAGCTCGACCTTGTAGGCGTTGTGCTCGAGAGGCTCGGCTCCGGCCATTTCCATGGCGGCTGCTTCGTTGAAATTTTCCTCGGTGGCTTTTTTTCCTTTGAGGAAATCCTCGGCCTTGGTGGCGCGCCACGGCTTGTGGGCGACGCCGCCCAGGGCGATGCGGACCTCCTTGACCTTCCCGTCGGCCATTTCCATCGCGGAGGCGACAGAGACGAGGGCGAAGGCGTAGCTGGCTCGCTCGCGGACTTTCAAGTAGTAGCTGTTTTTCGCGAAGTTGTTTTTCGGGATCTCGATGGAGACGATGAGTTCGCCGGTTTCGAGGTTGTTGTCCTTTTCAGGGGTGTCGCCGGGGAGTCGGTGGAAATTTTCGAAATCGATGGTGCGGGCGGTGCCATCGGTTTTTTTCGTGAGGATTTTCGCATCGAGCGCGGCTAGCGCGACGGCCATGTCCGAGGGATGGATGGCGACGCATTTGTCGCTGGCTCCGAAAATCGCGTGGAGTTCGTTCAGCCCGCCGATCGCGCCACAGCCGGAGCCGGGTTCGCGTTTGTTGCAGGGCGTGGCCTTGTCGTAGAAATAATAGCAGCGCGTGCGTTGGAGCATGTTTCCGCCATTGGTGGCCATGTTCCGGATTTGCGCGGACGCAGCGGAGAGGATGGCCTGGGAGAGAAGCGGAAAGTTTTTCCTGACCAGCTCGTGGTTGGCGGTGTCGCTGTTTTTCGCGAGTGCGCCGAGGGAGATTCCGGTTTCGGTTTCCTTGATCCCGGTGAGGTCAAGGCGGGTGAGATCGACGATATCGGAGGCACTCTCGATCTCGTCTTTCATGAGATCCAGGAGATTGGTGCCGCCGCCGAGGTAGCGGGCGGATGGTTTCTCCGAGAGGGTGTTGACCGCCGCGTCTGGCGATTCGGCGCGGGTGTAACTAAACGGTTTCATGATCGAATTCCTTGCGGATGAGTGCGAGTTCGGCTTCGTCTGCGAAGCCCCAGGTGTGGGCGGTTTCTTTTCCGGAGTGGACTTGTTGGAAGGCGGCGAGGATCTGAGGGTACGCTGCGCAACGGCAGATGTTTCCGCTCATGCGCTCGCGGACTTCGTCGTCTGAAAGTTCGGTCGGCGGGTTTTCCAGATCTTCGGTGACGAAGCTGGCCTCGCCGCGTTTCGCCTCGTCGAGGAGGGCGACTGCGGAGCAGAGCTGGCCGGGTGTGCAGTAGCCGCACTGGAAGCCGTCATGCTCGATGAAGGCTTCCTGCATGGGATGGAGGCCGTCGTCAGTGGCGAGACCCTCAACGGTAGTGACCTCCGCTCCATCGGCCTGGGCGGCGAGGGTGAGGCAGGAGAGGACGCGCTTGCCATCGACGATGACCGTGCAGGCCCCGCACTGGCCGTGGTCGCAGCCTTTTTTAGTGCCTGTCATCTCCAGCTTGTGGCGGAGCGCGTCGAGCAGGGTCACGCGGGGATCGAGATCGAGTTCCTTCAGAGCTCCGTTCACCGTGAATTTCACTGGCATGCTGGGCAGGGAGGCGGCGGAGGCTCCGGTCATGCCCTCCGCGAGTTCGGCGGTCTGGGCAGCGATTCTTTCCTGGGTGAGCATCTGCATTCCGAAAACCCCGGCACCGGTGGCGGACATGACTTTCATGAAATCGCGACGGGGCATTTTCCCCATGGCCATCTCGGCAATTAGGGCACTTTCGTCTTCGGTAAAGTCGTCGGCTGCGGACTCGGGAATGCAGGAAGGATATTTCCCGGGTTGGCCGGTGGAGGTTTCGGTTGTTCGTCCATGGTTGCAGGAGGTTGGAGTAGGCCTCGAAAAATGAAAATTCAGGGCAATTCAACAACTCTAGCAGGGTTTTCCGAAGGGCAAACGGAAAGTTTTTAAGAACGGGAGCAAAATTTTCACCAGATTGCTACCGGTGTATCCGTCAGTCATTCCAAGACCACCTCACGGCAGATGGAGGCTCCCTCCGGCATGTTTTACTGGCTCCGTTTTGATGCCGTAGTCGAAGATCGCAAGCTTCCCCAATTCACCGTTGCAAGAGCGAGCGGATCCGCGACGAATCATGCCGAGTCTCTCGACTTCGCTGTGTTTCGCCGGTTTGATATGCCTCTCGAATTTGAGATGCCAACGGCTGACCGGTGTTTGCAAGCTCTTGAACTGAGGTTGAAAAATGTGAAGAAGCCCCCCAATCATCGAGGTTCAGTTTTAGCATGTTTTTCGATCCTTATGTCCAACCAGTCCTTCGCCAGCTTGTTTGCCCCAATTTTTATGCTGAGTTTTCCGTCGTCTTGCGCCGTGGGCAGCTCGTTCCATTCGTTTTTTGAACCAACTGGTCGCGATTGCGCGGAGAACCGTCCGTCGGGGAATCCTTCGAGCGCTATCGTCAAAGCGTGACTTGCACGGACGCGCAGTTTCGGAGCTTCGTTGTCTCCGGAAGTTTCGATGTTCAGCCAAGTGGGCAGGGAGAGTTGGGCCTTGCCGGTGACGATGCGGTGCGGGAAGTAGGTTTCCCGTAGGACGGATTTTTCGGCGTCGAATTCGAAGCCCGGGTCTTCCGCCAGAACGATACTCACTTTGTCGCCATCCGTCTCGATGCGGTTGAGCCGAAGCCAGCGGTTCGATACACCTTCCTGCGAGAAGACCACGAATTGACCGTCCGTCCGATCCGCTGACGCTGCCACATCCCCGCGTGCGGAAATGATCCATCGTCCGTTTTCCTGTGTGAAACCGGTGATCTCAAGTTGCGCGGTTTCGTCGAGCTTTGCTGAAAGTTTTCCATCACTCACGAAGGTTCCGCCTGTCAGATCGAGACCCGTCGTATCGCCCCGTGTCGAACGGACCGCGAAGCGCCCGTCCGTTTTAAACCCACCGGCACTCACCGGACCCTCCGCCTCGAGCGGCCGGTAGAGAACTGTTTTTGTCTCGGTGCCATCAGCAAGTTTCCATCCGAGACCATTTCCATCCAGATCTTTCAATGACGCAGCTTCGGTCAGAAACGATTCCGCATTGAACGGCTCCCAGACGGCGACGAACGTGCTCTGCAAGTCCTCGCCTTCGCGGTTCACGATTACCTTGGGCATACGGTTTTTCGCCCACACTGCGATAGCCTCCTTCTTATGATCGAGTTCCTCGTGGTAGCGGTTGCGCGGAGCCTCGGCGAGGATGGCGTCGCCCTCGAGTGGTCCCAGCCAATGCAGGCGCAGACTCGGCTTCGGTTCGGCACTTTTCGCCCGGGCACCGGCCCACGCGGTGTCCGCCGGCACGGGTTTTGCCGGGGGATTCATGGTCGCGGTCCACGGTGCGGATATGGGCGTGATTTTTGCGTCGCGGAAGGCACCGTAGTAGATGCTGGCCTCGCCGAACTCGTCGTGCTTGTAACGGTTCTTTTCGTCGTCTCCCCATGGTAAAGGATTTTCCAGTGCGACCCCGTCGAGCGCCAGATTGTCCAGCGTGCGTTCGGGGACGAGATCCGAGGTCATCGTCTGACCGTAGTCGGCGCAACCGTTCGCCATCCAATCGTGGCTTTTTCCGCCAGCGACCTCGAAAATATCGAGCACGGCGTTCTTTTCGCCAAAGGGCAGGAGAACCAGCCCGCGGCGGTAGATGCGGCACTGCGGATAGACCGGATCCTTCGCTCCTTGCGCGACTTGGATGACCTGCGGAGAACCTTTGCGAGCCGTCCATGCGAGAAGGTTTCCGGCATCGTTGCCGGACTTTTGCACGCTCCGGTCAACGACCACCAGATTGTGTGAGGTCGATGAACCCGCATAGGCGCTGATGTGGGTGTAGCCGATGTCGCTGACGAGTTCGTCGCCGTTGGCCCAGAGGATGAGGTTGAGCAGATCCCTGTGGCCGTGGTTGTAGAAGCCGGAATAATGAAGCTGGGCCTCGATCCGGTCCGGCTCCGTGCCGCGGCCGAGAATGCCGTGTCCGTAGGCATTGAAAAGATGGGGCTCGAGCTCGTCCCGGCCGGAAAATTCCATCCCGTTGGGTCTCCACGGATTTGCAGTTTCCGACCAGGAATCATGAACCGTTGAAGCAGTGCCATCCGGATAGGTCTGGCGTGCGAGTGCTGAAGTGATTTTCCCGTAGGTGGGGATCGCATCGGTCGGACTTTTTACGTCGAGCCGGGTTCCGTCAGCCGGGTAGGTGTAGCCCTCCGGATCGCGGTAATCGATCAGCGCGTCAAGTGCCTCGGACTGGCGCACATACTGATCCATCGTGTACCACATGCTTTCCGGAAAAACGCCGTCGGACATGAAACGCTTGCGAAACGTGCCCTCCACTTTCCGCATGCCGTAGTGGACGAGATCCGGAATCCCAAGCACCCGGCCTAGCTGGATCAGGCTGCGGTTTTCCGATCCGCTCAGATTGTGGAAAAACACGAAGTCGTTCGCACGGTAGTAGGCGTCGCGTTTGAGTATCATTCGCACGATGTGTAGGAAACCCTCCGCCGTCTGCTCCCGTGGATCGGATACATCCATCCGCTCCGCGAGCAAATCCCAAGCCTCCTTGTCACTGCGGATGAGATCGAAATACCGCGCGGGCCAGAGCAGCGCACCGGAGTGTGTCACGTACCAGTTCCCTGTCATCACGAACGAAAACCATCTTGTGTAATCCGGTGCCCGCATCCTGTCCTCCTCCGGCGGGGAATTCCACGACGGCTGCCCCGTCACCGGCCAATCCGGCATGTTCCGGGCCATTTCCCAGATGATCGCCGCCGCACGCACCCCGTATTCCACGTTGCCGGTTTTCCGCGCCAGAGCGGCCATGCTACTGCCCGCCCGCATAAAAGCCGCAGACCGTGCATCCGTCTGAAACATATCCACGTAGATCCGCCGGCTCTTGTAAATCGGATCACTGGCATCCGAGTCATGGTAAGCGTATTCGACGGTTTTGCCCGAGGGCGCGACCACTTTCTCCACACCATGGACGGGATATTTCTCCGCGTAATCGAAACGCTCACCCGTCTTTTTATCGAAGATGAAATTAGGTTGGTCCGGGCTCCATGTGTAGTTGTTGTCCCACTGGCCAGTGATGCGAAAAGGTCTTTTCTTTGGCACCATCGCCACCAGCTCCGGAACCGAAAGTGCGAGGTAGGGCGCGGCTTGGCTCACCATTTTTTGCTCGTCCTGGGGTCTTACATAAACGTCCCTCGCCCTGGAATTTCCAAGTCCGTCACCCCCGGGGGCGAAGTTCAAAAGCGGCACCGTATCGGCAAAATCCAGATCGGGTTTGAGAGACTGTATCCACTTCACATACGGAGCCTCGGGATGCGGCGGATTTTCCGGAAACCCTCCCTCGACCATTTCCACATTGCGAATCTCCACCGCTTCGTCGCCGCTACCCGTGAAAGTGAGGTCAACCCGCGCGACTCCGTTTTTGGCCAGAATTTCCAGCCGGTTTTCCTCCCATCCGTCCGATATCGGCGACTGCCAGGAGTGCCCGATTTCGTCATTACTTTCTATGAGTTTCCCCTCCGCATCCCATGTCGTGTAGGAGTAAACCTTGACCTTTGACTCCGGCTTGCCTTTCAGCTCATACCGTATCCCGTAGATGTGTTCACCCTCGGGATCGACAGGAAACGGGAGGATGATCTTCGAGTTGTTCGGCGTGAGTTTGGTGCTTTCGTCGCCCTCGGGCTTCTTGCGCTCGGGTGCCTTTTTCAATGCCCGCACTTCATCCAGGTAGTAACGCGCCTCCTTGTTGGATTTCGTCCCTTCGTAGCCGTTGTTGGCGAGGTGGATCTGGTCGATCTTCTGCCAGCCCGCAGGCTTCCGCGCCATCGAGAAATCGTCGAAAGGAATCACGAGCGTCTTCCATCCCTTCCAATCCACGATGAACTTCTTCTTGAAATAGCTGCCCTCGGCCGCTCCGTTCGAATCCGCCAGAATCACGATCCCATGCCCGTCCGCCTCTGCAGAATAAAACCGCAGGCTCAGTGCCTTGTATGCGGAAAGATCCAGTTGCTCCCGTGAAACCGGGAAGCGGCCGCTCTTGGGAGCATCTTTCCAGAAAGCGACCTCGCGCCCCTCATCCTCCGGATCAGCCACGATGGGAATCCCGCTGTGTGGCCGGCTGCCATCGAAGAGCAGGAGCGAATCGCCTGCGGCAGCGGGTTCGGCCACCCCATCATTCCCGGATGCTTCCCCGACTGCCTTCACCTCATCCACGTAATAGACCGCATCCGGATTGAACTTCATCCCTTCGTAACCGTTGTTGGCCAGGTGGATCTTGTCGATTTTGCCCCAACCGGCGGGTTTCCGGGTCGTGTTGAATTCGTCGAAGGGGATGACAAGTGTCTTCCACCCTTTCCAATCCACCGTGATTTTCTTCGAGAAATAATTGCCCGCACCAGCCCCGTTTGAATCTGCCAAAATGACGATGCCATGGCCATCGGTCTCCGCCGAGTAGAGTCTCAGGCTCAGTGCCTTGTAGCCCGAAAGATCGAGTTCCTCCCCGGAAACAGGGAATCGAAATCCTTTCGGTGCCCCGCTCCAAGAACCAACCTTCCGCCCGGCATCCTCGGGATCATCCACATTGGGGATCCCACTGTGCGATTGGCTGCCATCGAAGAGGACAAGTGAACCACCCGTAGCGGCGAAAATGGAAGTGGAGGACGCGAGTGAAATTATGGTCGCCAGCAGGATCAGTCGCGGGGGAAGTTTTTTCATTGAAAAACTTCTATTTGCTCCGGTGCTTCAAGTAAAGTCGTTTTCATGTAGCTTGGGAATCCCACCAAACGTTGGGCTTTCGGTTTGGGTTCCAACGTAAGCACTGCCTGCTGTGTGCGAGCCGCTCTGCCGCACTTGAAAGCCAAGTCGGGTCAAAAAAGAATCATTTTATGGGACGTTCATCCCATCCAAAGCTTTCACAAAAGATCAAAAATGCGATACTTGGTGCCGTTCATTAATTTGAAACTCGGGAAGAGATCAACCGGAGCGGCGCCTGCGGCGGAGGAGGTTTCGGATGGTTTGGGGATTTCCTCTCCGGTTGAGAACCGTGTCGATGAAAATCGTTTCATCGACGATGCGGTAGTGGATTGAGAAAGTGAAAGTTTTTGCCAGTAAGCGGTGAAACCCGAAGAAGATGCGGTGGCGACCATTGTGGATTGGAAGCGAGTCGATATCGGAACTGATGGAGTCGAAGAAGTAATCGCCGATTCCCATTTGCTCCTTTTCGTAGAAAGCATGTCCATCGGAGATGTCTTCCTCAGCACTATCAAGCACCACGATTCTCACGCCATTCTTGCTCTCAATTCATTCTTCACCTGATCCCAGTCTTCGTAGATAGATTCGCCGGATTCGATGAGCTTCATGCGTTCGTCGAGGATGGCTCTGTGCCAGTCGGGGGAGGGTGCTTGCTCGAAAGTGCCATGAAGACTGGACCAGAGTGCTTCCATTGCCACCAGTTTTTCCGTTACCGATAGTGTCGGAATGATTTCGCAGACGTTAGACGTGGGTCGCAAATTAGCGTGAATGGGTTGAATTGGCGAGAAAATACGTGGCCCAGATTCAAGGTGTCAGAGGTGAATGGCACTGTTTTAAGACAATGATCGGGGGTGAACTCGCGTCATAAAGCCGCCACGTAAAAGAAGAGCAAGGAACCACGAATCTCACGAATCCTACGAATAAAGAGAAGAATATGAACCACAATGGGAGCGAAGCGGACATGGAGGAAGTGGCTTTCTTATCCTACTTTCCTCAAAATACACGGAATACACGGCAATTGAACGAGCAGCGTCTTGATTCGTTAGATTCGTCGGATTCGTGGTTTCTAATTCTTGTGGAATGGAAGCAATCACCGGCACGGCGCTTAAAACAGTGCCATTCGTGTCAGAGGTTTTATCATAGAACTCCTGGCGGGAACTCCGTCTCAAGCGCGAGGCGGTGAAACGGTTTTTGCGTTAGGAAGCAGGCGCGTCTCGCGCTTTGAGGCCAAGCGGGTGTCGCCACCCGCTGTAAAAAAGGACTCTTCCACAGGCGGCGGAGGCGCCACCTGGAACTCAAGGCGCGAGACGCACCTACTCCCTTCCGTTCTTGGCGGTTTCAGTGCCCGCCGTTGGATTGGATTACGGAACCTTGCTACATCTGGGAATTAAGGGACTTCAGTCGCTGCAGGAGCGGGGGGTGGGAGTAATCCAGGACGATGCGGAGCTTGTGGGGGGCGGGGTGGGAGAGGTGGTCGGAGGTAAGTTTTTTTAGGGCGTTGCCCAATGCTTCCGGAGTGCCGGTGGATTGGGCGGCGTAGGCGTCGGCTTCGAACTCGTGTTTGCGGGACCAGGCGTTGGCCAGGACGGAGAGGAGCTTGGAGGCTGGCTCCAGGAGGATGGTGAAAAATACGAGGCCGGTATGTGGGGAGATTTTTCCCACGAAGAAGGCATCGTGGAGGGCGCGGGCGAACGTGCCTTCGGGGTTCACGGCGAGGCCGATGAGGAAGATAGCCTCTAACAAACCCTGATAGCCCCCATCTAAAGTCAGATGGCCGCTGTCCGAACCTCGGTAGGCTCTGTTCAATATCTGACGAGTTCCAAGCTAATCCCAATGATTCGACGAAATGGAACACGGTGACGGCGTGAAGATACTTCCTTACTGCGTAAGCAAACTACCGGACGCGGCAAATTAGCCCCGTAACAGCCGGTTCCACCTTTCTCAGGTTGATCCATCTGCCCGCCAGGCTCGTTCTTTGCTTTTCCTTGAAACCGTTGACGGTTTTTCCTCTTTCCATGTTCCTCCCGGTTGTTAGAAAGAACGAGCAGGTGGCAGATGCGCGCAATTTTTCTTAAGTCCGATCAAAGTGTAGAATGACCAAGCAGGAAAAGCAGGATCTCAGTGAAATTGATATTTGTGATCTTTTTATCACGCCTGCAATTAAGGAAGCGGGATGGGATCAATTCAAACAGATCCGGCGCGAAGTCACTCTCGCTCCGGGGCCTATCGTTGTCCGTGGCAACATGTCCTCGCGGAACAAGAAGAAAAAGAAATTCGCTGACTATGTCCTTCAGTGGGAAACCGGAGTTCCGATCGCCGTTGTGGAGGCTAAGGTTTACGCTCCGCCGAGAGGAGCCAGCCATGGATTGCAACAGGCATTGGGATATACCGAGATTCTCCATGTTCCCAGCGCGTTCAGCTCCAATGGCGATGCTTTCGGATCCCACAACAAGGAACCCGAACCCGGCGAGGACATCGAATGCGAAATCCCGATGGATTCGTTCCCGTCTCCTGCCATTCTGTGGAAACGCTACAAGAATCATCGGAATATCAAGGATGCCGAGGAAGATCTGGTTCTTGAGCCCTACTACGTGGATCCCAGCGGAAAGGCTCCTTATTATTTCCAGGCGGAGGCCGTCAACCGCGTCATGGAAGCCGTGGCAAAAGGGGAAACACGCCTGTTGCTCGTCATGGCCACTGGCACGGGCAAAACCTACACCACTTTCCAAATCATCTGGCGTCTATGGAAGGCGAAGAAGGCCAAACGCATCCTGTTTCTTGTGGATAGGAACGTCCTTGCCGACCAGACACTTGTGAATGACTTCAAGCCCTTCGGCACGGTCATGACCAAGATCAGGAACCGCAGGATCGATCCTTCCTACGAAATCCATCTCGGGCTTTACCAAGCGCTCACCGGCCCCGATGAGGAAGACAAGATTTTCAAATCCGTTTCCAGGGATTTTTTCGACCTCATTGTCATCGACGAGTGCCACCGTGGCAGCGCAATGGAGGACTCCGCATGGCGGGAGATCCTCGAGTATTTCGAAAATGCCATCCAGATCGGCCTTACCGCCACTCCCAGGGAAACCAAATACGCCTCCAATATCACCTACTTCGGTGATCCGATTTATACCTACAAGCTGAAGCAGGGGATCGAAGACGGCTTTCTGGCACCTTACAAGGTGATCAGATATTACCTCGACAAGGATCTGGAAGGCTGGACGCCACCCGAGGGGATGACAGACGACCTGGGGCAGGAGATCGAAAGCCGCACCTACAACCAGAAGGACATGGATCGCATCCTTGTCCTGAACCAGCGCACCAAGCTTGTTGCGAAGCACGTGATGAAGCTTCTCAACGCCACCGACCCTTTCTCAAAAACGATCATTTTCTGTGAGGACATCAACCATGCCGAGCGGATGCGCGTGGCCATCGTCAATGCGGCCGGCCCTCTCGCGCTGGACAATCCGAAATACGTGATGCGCATCACTGGCGATAGCGTGGAAGGAAAGGCGGAGCTGGATAATTTCATCGATCCCGAGAGCAAATTTCCCGTCATCGCCACCACCTCCGAACTCCTGACCACAGGGGTGGATGCGAAGACCTGCAAGCTGATCGTCCTCGATAAGACGATCAATTCCATGACCACTTTCAAACAGATCATCGGGCGGGGAACCCGAATCGATGAGGAGCATGGGAAATACTTCTTCACCGTCATGGATTTCAAGGGAGCCACCCAGCTCTTCAAGGATCCGGACTTCGACGGGGATCCGGTGGTGATCTACGAACCCGGGGATGACGATGATCCGGTGCCACCCGATCCCGAAGACGACGATGAAGGCGGAGGATTGCGCGAAGACCCGCCACCGGGAGGACTCAGGAAATTCCACGTCAGTGGTGTGGAAGTTAGAATCATTGGAAAAACGGTCTCATACCGGGATGACGATGGGGAGCTGGTCATGGAGTCGTATCAGGACTACAGCCGGAAGAATATCCGCAAGGAGTATGCCTCGCTCGATGAATTCATCAACAAGTGGAACGGCACTAGGAAAAAAGCGGCCATCATCGGGGAGCTGGAAGAATACGGTATCGAACTTTCCAAGCTCGCGGAGGAAGTCGGCCAGGATTACGGCGACTTTGATCTCATCTGCCACATCGCCTTTGACCAGCCGCCTCTCTCCCGCAGGGAGCGTGCGGACAATGTGAAAAAGCGTGACTACTTCACCAAATACGGGGATCAGGCCCGCGCCGTGCTCGAAGCGCTGCTGGAGAAATATGCCGACGAAGGAGTCCTCACCATAGAGAGCTCGAAAGTCCTGAAACTCACTCCCTTTGACAAAATGGGCACCCCTGTGGAAATCATCAACGACGTCTTCGGAGGGAAGGCGAAATACGAAAGCGCTCTGCAGGAGCTTGAGCGCGAAATCTTCGACCAACAACAAACCGCATGAGCAACGTCAGTGGAACCATCAAGTCCATCCAGGACATCATGCGGAAGGACGTCGGTGTGGACGGCGACGCGCAGCGCATCTCCCAGCTCGTCTGGATGTTCTTCCTCAAGATCTACGATGACAGGGAGGAGGAGATCGAGCTTCTGGAGGACGATTACAAATCACCGCTCCCGGAAAAGCTCCGCTGGCGGAACTGGGCTGCGGATACCGAGGGCATCACCGGCGATGCGCTCAGCGACTTCGTCAACCTCCAGCTCTTCCCCACCCTCAAGGACAAGCTCGAACTCGAAGGGCCGAACGGCAAGCGCTCCCAGGTCATCCGCAACGTCTTCGAGGATGCCTACAACTACATGAAGTCCGGCACCCTCATCCGGCAGGTCATCAACAAGATCAGCGAGATCAATTTCAACAACTCCGAAGACCGCCATACCTTCGGCAGCATCTACGAGCAGATCCTCAAAGATCTCCAGAGCGCCGGAAACGCGGGCGAGTTCTACACCCCCCGCGCCGTCACCCAGTTCATCGTCAACCGCGTCGATCCCCAGCTGGAGGAAACCGTGCTCGACCCCGCCTGCGGCACCGGCGGCTTCCGCGCCTGCACCATCGACCACAAGCGGAAACAGTATGTGAAATCGGCCAAGGACGAGGAGACGCTCGTCGCCAGCATCCACGGCGTGGAGAAGAAAGCCCTGCCGCACATGCTCTGCACGACGAACATGATCCTGCACGGCATCGATACCCCCACGAACATCCGCCACGACAACACCCTCAGCCGCCCCTACAAGGACTACGGCGAGAAAGACCGCGTCCGGGTCATCGTCACCAACCCACCCTTCGGCGGCACCGAAGAGGATGGGATAGAAAACAACTTCCCCGCCACCTTCCGCACCCGCGAGACCGCCGATCTCTTCATGGCGCTCATCGTCAAGCTTCTGAAAAACCACGGCCGCGCCGCCGTCGTCCTGCCCGATGGCTTCCTCTTCGGCGAGGGGATGAAAACCCGGCTCAAGCAGGATCTGCTGGAGAAATGCAACCTCCACACCATCGTCCGCCTGCCCAACGGCGTCTTCAATCCCTACACCGGCATCAAGACGAACATCCTCTTTTTCACCAAAAAGCCCGAGAGCGAGCAACCCGGCACCAAGCACATCTGGTTCTACGAGCACCCCTACCCGGAAGGCGTGGTCAGCTACAACAAGACCAAGCCCATGCGCTTCGAGGAGTTCCAGACCGAGATCGACTGGTGGGGCTCCGAAGACGATGGTTTCAAATCGCGCAAGGAAACTGAGCAGGCGTGGAAGGTCAGTATCGGGGACATCGCCGAGCGCAACTACAACCTCGACATCTCCAACCCCCACGTCGGCGAAACCGTCAACCACGACCCCGAGGAACTGCTCGCCACCTACGGCAAACAGCAGGGCGAAATCCAGGAACTGCGCGACCAGTTGAAATCCATTCTAGCCACCGCCCTTGCGGGAAACCAGTGATGGGCAAAGCGGAAACACTCATCACCGAGCACCTCGATATCTGGACTTCGGGGATCAAGGCCAAGTCCTCCGCCGGGCGTGGCGGCGGGAAAAAGGAAGAGTTCTACGGCATCAAAAAACTACGCGAGCTGATTCTGGAATTGGCTATTGCGGGTGGGCTTGTTCACAGCATCCCAGATGAATCCCCTATCCCGTATGCTTCAAAGAAGTCTGAATACTCGATCAACAATACAAGACCACCAAAAAACTGGCGAACCATTCTGCTGTCAGATGGGGTCGAGAACAGGAGCGGAAATAGCAAACTCATAAAGGGAAAGCTTCATAGTGAACCAGCCGGTAACCGATATCAGGGTTTTAGCGCATCCGGGGCAGATGTTTGGTGCGACGATTACGAGCACGAAGGCGATGCAATCATCATCTCTGCGGTCGGCGCTCGGTGCGGGAAGGCCTTTAAAGCTACCGGCAAATGGAGCGCAATTGCAAACACCAACATCACGCGGCCAAACCCAGGGTATTTCGCGGTCGATTTCGCTTATCTGGTTTTTAACAACGAACACTTTTGGGTGAGGGGAGGTTCCGCTCAACCGTTCGTAAAATTCCCACCATCCTTAAAAAGGTATTTCAGTGTGCCGCCCCTCGCCGAGCAACAGCGGATCGTGGCGAAAGTGGATGAGCTAATGGTGCTGTGCGATCGGCTGGAGCAGCAGCAAGAGGACAGCGTGCGCACGCACGGCGCTCTGGTGGAAACGCTCCTCGGTGCCTTGACGGCCGCCAGCGAACGCGGCGCCTTTGCTGATGCCTGGCAGCGCATCGCCTCCCACTTCGACACCCTCTTCACCACCGAAAGCAGCATTGACCAACTCAAACAAACCATCCTCCAACTCGCCGTCATGGGCAAACTCGTCGAGCAGGATCCGGAGGATGAATCTGCATCTGAACTCCTCAGGAAAGTCGCGGCCATAAAGGAGAAACTAATAAAAGAAGGAAGACTCAAAAAACAAAAGTCTTTGCCGGGCATTTCCGAAGATGAAACGCCCTTCGAAATACCTGCCCAGTGGGAATGGTGTAAATTCGGCTTGGTCGCCGAGTTCATAAACGGAGATAGGAGCAAAAGTTATCCGAACAAGAGTGAATACGTCAGAATGGGTATGCCTTGGATAAACACGGGGCACATAGAACCGGAGGGGACGCTCACCGTGGGCGCAATGAATTATATCACAAAAGAGAAATTTGATTCACTCCGGGGAGGGAAAGTTGAACCCGGAGATTTAGTTTACTGCTTGCGAGGAGCAACATTCGGGAAAACTGCTTTCATTACTCCCTACACGGAAGGCGCTATTGCTTCTTCCCTGATGATTATCCGCCCTTACCTTGTCGAGTTCGGAAGCTACATCTACAGGTATTTGATCA
The DNA here is from genome assembly GCA_963793435.1 of uncultured Verrucomicrobiae bacterium. Taxonomy (GTDB): domain Bacteria; phylum Verrucomicrobiota; class Verrucomicrobiia; order Verrucomicrobiales; family Akkermansiaceae; genus Luteolibacter. The sequence continues at coordinate 1,495,685 of CAWCAA010000002.1, forward strand.
GTCCATTCGGGCGTAGTCAGATATTCAGATTCGATAACGGATCTGCTCAACCGAACCTTTCTGCAAACAGCGTCAAGATATACGCCTTTCCTTGTCCACCCCTCGCCGAACAACACCGCATCGTCGCCAAAGTCGATGAGCTGATGGCACTGTGCGACCAGCTCAAAGCGCGCCTCCAAAGCGCCCGAACCACCCAACTCCACCTCGCCGACTCCCTTGTCGAAGCCGCGATCCATTGACCCGTATCCGACCCCGGCGACTACGGCGGGGTTTTTCCTAGGGCACTTCGATCTGGGGCCGGCTCTGCCCCTTTCGGACACGATCGTTTACCAACAGCCCTACGAGGCTGCGATGGAATGTGCCCGCGAACTGGGCATTGTCTTCCGCTCCTACAGCAGCGGAAAAACTCCGGGGCGAAGTGAAGACTTCAGCGCAGCGAGGATCCATAGCTTTCCCACGCTGATCCTCAGTGAGAACGGGATCGAGATCGGGAGATTTGTATGTGGCCCATACACTCCGCCTGGAATCATTCTGGGATGGCTGACTCGATTGACCGGTCTGGGAAATGGCGATATCCGGATGCCACCGGTGAGCATGGGATTGAACGGGGGTGGGGGAGGTTTGAATTTACGGGATATGGATGAAGAAAAATTGATGGAAGCTTTCAGAAACTCCCGGCTCCGTGCGGAAGAGCCGGAGAATGGGTGGCCGGAGCGCTTCGGTGTGATCACCGCGCATAATCCGATGGGACAAGTCTTAGGGGAAAAAGAGAATGCGAACAGGACGGAAAGGCTGAAGGCATCATTGGAGGCCATGCCCGGGGTGAAAGCCTTCTTCCCGGTGTCCGGTTACGACTTGAACTCGCCGCACGAGGAGGCTGGCTTCGGAGTGGTTTGCAGTAGGGAAAAGATTCTGGAGCTAGGGAAGTTGTGGGAACAGTTGGCGGTCTTCTGGGTGGAGGACGGGATGGTCTGGTTGCTTTCCTGCCGGGAGTGTGGTGAACAGTCCCGTCTGGGCTCTCTGGAAGAAATGCTGCGGGTTTGAAGAATCCGTGGATCCGGAGTGACCCTTGCCGCCGGATAGGAATGGAGGATGTGGCCTGGGATGGGTGCTGGGGGGCTGCGGGATGCCGCCCATCCCTGGTTATTTGAGGGCTTTCAGGAGGTTTGCCAATCTGCATGAGATAATCCGGGAACTCTGGAAAACTCACGGGTGTTGTGGGTTATGAGGGTGAGTTCCAGGGCGAGTGCCTGGCCGGCGAGTTGGAGGTCGTAGGGGCCGATGGGTTGGCCGGATTTTTCGAGCTGCCAGCGGATCGTCGCGGTTCGGAGTGCTGAGTCCCAATCGAAGGGTAGAAGATGGAAGGCTGATAGGAGCCGGTTGACCTTGATGGATTCCTTTTCGGGATCTGCGCAGCGTTCCACTCCCGCGAAGAGTTCAAAAACGGTGATCATCGAGATTGCGCAATCGTTCGGCGTGGCTTGCCGGAGATTTTCCCGCACGGACTCGTCCCCGCGCATCAGCCGGATGCAGACATTGGTATCGAGGAGGAATTTCATGCCCCGAGATCGGGAGTGGGAGGGAGCTTCCCTTGTTCCCCACGGCGGAATTCTCCGTCGCTGATCAGGATATCTTCAAAGAAACCCTCCGGCCATTCGGAGGATTTGATTGGTTCGAGGACGATTCCATTCCCCAACTTTCGGATCGAAACTTCCTTGGTATCGAAGCGCAGTTCCTTGGGGATGCGGACGGCCTGTGAACGTCCATTGAGAAAAACGGTCGTTGTCATATCTGGTATATACCGGAGATTTCTTATTGTGTCAATTTGGCTTAAGAGCTTTCAAGCGCTGGAGGAGGGGCGGGTGGGAGTAGTCCAGGACGATGCGGAGCTTGTGGGGGGCGGGGTGGGAGAGGTGGTCGGAGGTGAGTTTTTTTAGGGCGTTGCCCAATGCTTCCGGTGTGCCGGTGGATTGGGAGGCGTAGGCGTCGGCTTCAAACTCGTGTTTGCGGGAACCAGGCGTTGGCCAGGACGGAGAGGAGCTTGGAGGCTGGCTCCAGGAGGATGGTGAAAAATACGAGGCCGGTGTGCGGGGAGATTTTTCCTACGAAGAAGGCATCGTGGAGGGCGCGGGCGAACGTGCCATCGGGGTTCACGGCGAGGCCGATGAGGAAGAAGATGAGTCCCATCTGGAGGATGCCTACGAAGAGGCGTTGCTTGATATGGCCGAGTTTGAAATGGCCGATCTCGTGGGCGAGGATGCCGAGGATTTCCGGGCTGGTAGATTTGTCGATCAAGGTATCGAAGAGGGCGATTTTCTTGTGTTTCCCGAAGCCGGTGAAGTAGGCGTTGCCCTTGGTGGAGCGCTTGGAGCCGTCCATGGTGAAGACCCCTTGGAGGGGGAAGCCGCATTTGTCGCCGAGGGCTTCGATATCGGATTTCAGTTCGCCCTCCGGCATGGGAGTGAATTTGTTGAAGATGGGTAGGATGAGGGATGGGGCCAGGTAGGTGGCGATGAGCTGGAAGGCGGTGACAAATGCCCATGCCCAGAGCCAGGCGTTGGGGACTTCGTTGAAAATCCAAAGGATGCCTGCCATGAGGGGGAGGCCGAGGACGGCGGAGAGGGCCAGGCCTTTGGCGCGGTCTGCGAAGAAGAGGGCTTTGGTGGATTTGTTGAATCCGAATTTTTCCTCGATGACGAAGGTTTCGTAGAAATCAAAGGGGAGGGAGATGAGGCTCTGGGCGACGAAGAGTGCGGAGAAGAAAATGAGACCGGCGATGATCTCGTTTCCTGTGAATGAGCGTGCGAGATTGTCGAGGAAGGGGAAGCCGCCGAGGAACCAGAAGGCCAGGAGAATGGCCAGGGAGAAGGTGGCGCGGAGGATATCGAAACGTGAATTGATGGAGAGGTAGGAGCGGGCTTTATCGAGCTTTTCCTGATCCATGAGTCCATCCAATTCCGGCGGGGGGGTGGAGGGAAACGTTTTGAGGTTGAGGAGGGTGGCGATGAGTTCGAGGTTCCAGAGGAGGAACAGGGAGATTACGATGATGATTGCTAGGGTGTTCATGGAAACTTTAAAATTTAAACTCTAAACCTTAAGGGAGAGTGGGAGATGAAGACTGGGTTGTGGGGAAGAGGAACCGCGGATGCACCCAAGGGCATAGCAAACGCGGATTTGCGCGGATCGGATTCTTTGGCTGGGGTTGTGGGGAAGAGAGAGGAACCATGATGGAGGCGAAGCGGACATGGACGGCCTATAAAATCAAACCTCTCCGTCAGATACTATGAGTCTAACGAATCTTGGACCTGTTGCGTTGGGGAAGAGGAAGAGAACCGCGGATGGACGCGGATTTACGCGGATCAGATTCTGGGGGCTTGGGTTCTGGGTTCTGGGTTCTGGGTTCTGGGTTCTGGGTTCTGGGTTCTGGGTTCTGGGTTCTGGGTTCTGGGTTCTGGGTTCTGGGTTCTGGGTTCTGGGTTCTGGTTGAGTTTTGAGTTTTGAGTTTTGAGTTTTGATCTTCCTTGGGGTTTAGAGTTTAGAATTTAAAGTTTCAGCGCTGGATGAGGTTGAAAACGGGGGGGGCGGATTCTTTCCAGACCAGGGCGGTGGTAGCTTCTATGACCGCGTCTTCGTCATCGCGGCGGTAGAAGACTCCGGCATCGCGGAGGCGGCGGGAGGTAATGAGTATGGCTTTTAACTCCGGGGCTATGGAGAGATAGGAGGTGATTACTGAGAAGGCGATGGCCAGGAGGAAGATGGCGATGGCCATGGTGATGCCTATCTTTGCTACGAAGACGGCGAGGATGGCAATCATCAGGGAAAGGGGTGGAACGGCCATGCCGAAGCGGCGGGCTCCTTCTCGGGAGGCGGCGGCTTTTGGTTCGCGGGTTTTCCAATCCGCCAGGGCGGATTTCCGGAGGAAATCGGCATAGACCCGGGCATCGGCTTCTTTGGAAACTGGGAGGTTTCCCGCCCCGAAAGTTTTGTGCCATTTTTCGATATCGCAGCGGCACTGGCGTTTCCCTTGCCCGGCTAGGATGCGCATGCCGAACCACCAGCGGGCTACAAAGGCGACGACGATGGGGAGGATTGCCAGGAGTATGAGGAGGCGGGGCACGCGGGGAAGATGGGGTAATGGAAGGGGGACGTCCAACATTGAACTGGGAAAACGGGAGAGGGGTTTTCGCGATGTGCTGAGGTTGCCTGAGAAGAGGTTAACCACGGAAAAGCACGGAATACACGGAACGGATACTGGGTGCTTGGGTTGGTGGAGAAGAGAATGGAACCACGAATCTGAGAAATCTTACAAATCCGGGACTTGGGTCGAGGGAAGATGAAGAGAACCACAATCGAAGTGAAACGGAGATAGCGGAACTGAAAAACTAAATCTTTCCGCAAAAGGACGCGGATAAATGCGGATAGCATTCCTTATGTCTTGGGTTCTGGGTTCTGGTTGAGTTTTGAGTTTTGAGTTTTGAGTTTTGGTCTTCCTTGAGATTTAAAGTTTAAAGTTTAAAATTTAGAGTTTAAAGGCTGCTGGGCGAAGGCGGCTACTTTTTGGATAATTTGATCGCTGGCCATGTCGAAGAGGTCGTTGTGGCCGGCGGAGGGAATGGGGAGGATCTCTTTTGTGGTGGATGGGCTGGCGGTGAAGAGTTTTTGCCCGTGTGAGAAGGGGATGACTTCGTCGTTTTCTCCGTGGATGATTAGGAGGGGGGTCTTGATTTTTTGGATTCGTTTGAGGTTTGGGAAACGGTCGCGGGGGAGGATGGGGAACGGGAGGGGGAAGGCTACGTTGAAGGCAGAGGTGAATGGGGAAATGAGTATGATGGCTTTGGCTTTGATTTCCGATGCTAGCCAAATGCTGGGGCCGCTGCCTACGGATCTGCCGACGATGACTATGGATGAGTCGGGGGTTCCGGATTCGCTGAGGTGCTTTGAGACGGCTGCGATGGAGCGTTGGGAGGAGGCTTCGGACGGGGTGCCTTTCGAGTGGCCGTAGCCGGGGTAGTCGTAAGCCATGATCCCCAGTCCCATGGAGTGCCATCGTTCGAAAATTGGGAGCCAGTCGCCCATGTCCTCGGCGTTGCCGTGGCTGAAGAGTAGAGTTGGTTTTCCGGGGGCCGCTTTGAGGTGGAGGATGGCGGTGGTTTCGTCTTTGGATGATGCGATGAGTTCCAAGCGAGGGAGATCTTCCGTGTATGAAGGCGGTGGGGGGACGAAGATTAGGCGATCGGCAAAGAAAACGGCGATGATGACGAAGATGAGATAGATGGAGGCGAGGGAGTAAATGGGGCGCTTCCAGTTCCATTTGCCGATGAGGAGGGTTTTCCAGTTCATGTTTTGTGAGGGTATGAGAGAGGAGCCACAATCGGAGCGCGGACATGGAGGAAGACGACGTTGTTTACCCAGATCCCTCGAATCTGAGAAGTCCAGCGAATCCTGGATTTCTGAAAAGTGGCATGCTGATGAAAAAGTGCCTGGAAGCACAGCTCTCCATTAGGCTCGTCACTACGAATCCTTTTCTACTTCGGAATGGAGCTTGATGACTTCGTCTCCGTCTTCCTGCTCGATAAGATACGCGGGGTTTTCGTCGGTGCCGTTGCGGGTGACTTCGGAGGATTTGATTTTCTTTGAGAAGGTTTCGTGGTGGACTTCGCGAATCTTACCTTTGCCTTCACCGTTGCCCCATGACCATTTCACCTTCGTGTTTGTTGCGTGGTATTTCATGAGGGATTGGTAAAATCGGATCTTGGGGAATGCAAATGGAAGGGGACTTGGTGGAACTGGCCGGGAGCTGGTTTCCCGGCAGGGTGCCAACACTAGGGAGAAACTTGGGAAAATTGGAGAAGAGAACCACGGATGGACGCAGATGGACGCGGCTAAAATCATGAAAAAAGGAGCGTGTTCAGTTACCTGAGCAGCGATGGCAGGAATTTGAACTATTTTTGACCCTGATTTTCCATTTCTGATCCGCGTCCATCCGCGTTCATTTGACGGAGAGATTTGATTAGCCAGTCCGTCCATGTCCGCTTCGCTCCCATTGTGGTTCAAATTCTTTCCTCTCCCTAATGTAGGTGCCCTGAGTTTCCCGGCTGAAATCTCCGCTTGATATCCGCGCCGGATTTGCTTATTCCCCAGCCGCACCTTCCCAAGTGCCGCTGTAGCTCAGGGGTAGAGCAATTCATTCGTAATGAATAGGTCGTCGGTTCAATTCCGACCAGCGGCTCCATCCCGGTATTTCCGGGGTGGTCTTGAATCGTTGGCTCTGACGTGATGCCGGAAGCTTTAGTTCCTTGAATAAGCGAAATCGTTTATTTTTAAAGTTTCTTTACATCTTTTTTAAAATTCACCAAACTGGCGTTGTCCCTTATGAAAAATAGTCCCTACAACCAGCTGTTCGCCGTCGCCTTCCTTGGGCTTCTGGCATCGTGTTCGTCCCCGTCAACCCCGGTCACCCGTGTGCCGGTATCCACATCCTCCGGAAAGTCCAGTTCCAGTCCCTTGTCCGGACAGGTCTTCAATGAGGTGAATTCCTACCGTGTCCGTAATGGCAAAAGCACCTTGGAGCGCCATGCCGGTCTCGACCAACTTGCCCAGGAGCACTGCGAATACATCGCGAAAACCTGCGGCGGCAGCGGCACCAATATCAACCACAACAATTTCAGCACCCGTGCTTTCAATGCGAACAGGTATTTCCACATTCCTTCCGTCGGAGAGAACGTGGTCTCCTCCAGCACCAAGACCTCCAGCCATCTCCTCAGCCTTTGGGTCTCTTCCGAATCCCATGAGAAAAACATGCGGGGTTCATGGACTTACACAGGAATCGGAACGGCAACCGCCCCCGATGGAATGGTGATCTCCACCCAGATTTTCGGAAGCTCCGAGGCGAACCCGAACCTCAATGCGAGGGATTTCGCCCGTCCTTGGTAACCAATGCCCGATTTCACTTTCGAAGACGCCCTCGTCTCGCGCGGATTTGCGCGGATCGCGGGTGTTGACGAAGCGGGACGCGGCCCTTCTGCCGGGCCGGTCTCCGCAGCGGCAGTGATCCTGCCGAGGAATTTTGAGTGCCTGTTGCTCAACGATTCTAAAAAACTTTCCAAAAAACGCAGGGAGCAACTCTACGCGGAAATCACGGCCAACCCCGACATCGAGTGGTCGGTCGCCATGGTGGAGCCGGAGGAAATTGATAGGATCAATATCCTCCGCGCCACCCATCTGGCCATGGGTAAGGCGCTCACAGGACTGAAGAAAGCCCCGGATATCGCCCTAATCGACGGCCTCCCGGTCAAAGGTCTTTCCCTTCCCCACGAGGCTCTCGTGAAAGGCGACGGGCTCTCCCTGTCCATTGCCGCCGCCAGCGTGATTGCGAAGGTGACAAGGGACGGGATCATGGCCAGAATTGACCTAGAATTTCCCGAATACGGATTCATACGCCACCAGGGCTATGGGACGCGGGAGCATCTGGAAGCACTCAGGAAACATGGGCCTTGTCGCCATCATCGTCGGTCGTTTCAGCCGGTATCTCAACTCTCCCTACCACTCGAAGACGGGGCCTAGCGGCGCACGGAAGTGGACGGGGGACTACGGGGAAAAAGTCGCCGCCGACTGGCTGCGGGCGCATGGCTGCAAAATCCTGGCGAGAAATTTCAAAGGCAGGCGCGGCGGGGAAGTCGATATCGTGGCGAGGGATGGAAAGCAGCTCCTTTTCACCGAGGTGAAAACCCGTAAAAAAGATGCGATGGTGCGTGGCCTCGCGGCGGTGAACCGGAAAAAGCGTTCCCTGATTGAGCGGGGTGCGAACGAGTGGCTGCGCCGGTTGGGAACCCGGCAAGTCCCGTGGAGGTTCGACGTGATCGAGGTGGAGGTGGCGGAAGGAGAAAAGCCATTGGTTACAAGGGTGGAGAATGTCTTCGGAAATCAAAAGAAATGGAGAAAAAGGTGATTGCCAAGCAACTCCCTGCATGGTTGTTTCTACGCCCGGTTGCGAAACCGGATTTTCAAATGCTCACGTGGCGGAATTGGTAGACGCGCTAGATTCAGGTTCTAGTGGGGGCAACCCCGTTCAGGTTCGAGTCCTGTCGTGAGCACCATTTGATTATCAATGACCTAGGGAGGCTGGAGCCCCCCTTTTTTGTGTCGGAAAATAAGGGCTTACCCAAATCTTCACTAGATTTTAAATCGTGGCTATACTGACGCGCATCAGGTTTTGTGAAACCGAACCCAACCGCTGAATTCGAATCTTCCGCACCAATGGTGCATCCTATCGCTGCCTGGGACATCGCCCCAGGATTAATATCCAAATGAATATTCAGCCCTGAAGTGGCGGAACAATACCGCTGAGAAACAGCCAGATAGGCCGCCACTACAGGGCTTGATATGTCTGTGGCCAATGTCTTGGGGCGATGCCCCAGGCTTCGATAGCTCTGGCCGGGCCTTCAAGTTCGAGCTATCAAATTCACAAAGCCTGATGCGGGGCAGTGAATAGCAAGGCTCTGAGAGTAGAAATTCTGTGACCATTCGTCGAATACATAAGGAGACGTCTCTGCACCGGTATCAAATCAAGGCCATAGAAGTGTTGACTTTGCGTCAAAAACTGCATCGATCAACCCGTGAGTGCCACCCCGTTTTGGAAATCTGCCGAGGAAATTGTCGCTTTTATTGAAGCCTCGATCGATCCGTGTGCCAAAGTGCTCCACGACGTCAAGCTGCCTGTACCGGGGTTGAACCAAACTCGCCAGTGTGATGTGCTCATCGAATACGGAAAGGAGCCCCGAAGAGTGTTTTTCATTGTAGAAGTCCAAAAGAGAGGCCGGAAAGTAGAACTCAATACCTTTCAAGGCTGGCTAAGAAAAATGGAGGACGTGGGCGCCAATGGGTTAATCTGTGTATCTCAGGTAGGTTTTCCCAAATCCATCATTGAACAAGTTGAAAACCGTATCGGCCCGAGAGTCAGGCTGGTGACATTGCGGTCCGATGACTCGGATCGCATTAAGAGGAAGCTAAGCATTTTTCCGTGGATAGTTATGTCAAATGTTGACGTGGATATTCAGAAATTAAGTTATCCCGAATTTTGGGAGCCTCCCCCAGAGCATCCTGTAACGATTGACTTTCAGGGAAAGGTTGTATCGAAAACCGGAGATCCAAAAGACGCGGTCACTATTGGCAGGCTAGCTCAGAGAAGCGTAATGACTTACGTTTCTTGCTCAGGAAAGAAGCTCGTTCCGTTGGCTCCTCAGGTCGTTAATGTGAATATTAATATCGACGGAACCGAGAGTTCTCCGTTGTTTCTTCACACACGCGATGGTGTATTGTGCATTCGAAATTGGAAATTTAATGTCGACGCGAAAAGAATTGATACAAGAATACCTGTTGTACTCTCTACTTTCGATTACGTGCAGGAGTTCCATGAGGACTCTCTAGCATGGGTGGTTACAACGTTTCTAGACTTTCCAGATGTGCCTCGAGAAGCAAGGGTGGTTTTCGTTCCAGACGGCAAAGGTAACTTCCAGGCTTCCGTCCAACTAAAACCTCTTCCCGTGAATAAATCGGCAAGGAAAATCTCCGCAACTCAATGGCTCAGCGAAAATAATGTGCCTCCTACTCCGGTTCCGAGCCCTTGTCCGCAATGGGATCCACCTGAGGACTAGTACACGATTTGATGTATATTGGTCGAGCACCCCGTTCTGATAGAGAATCGCTCAGGGTAACTCACGGAAATTATGCATTTTTTTCCATGCCCATTCAATCTTCATCGAAAAATTTTCCCATCCAGCCACGGCGTTTCCGGAATGGTTTCCGGGTGGTCGATTGCCCACTGGGGGGTGGGGAACCAGCGGATGGGGGAGTAGCGGGGGTAGGTTTCGAAGATGTCGCCGTTTCCGGTGACGCGCGGGTCGTTGGTTTCCTCTAGATAGGCTTCGAGGCGGGTGCTTAGTTTGGCGAGGGTTTCCGCGTTTTTGGGATTCGTGGCGAGGTCGTTGATGCAGCCGGGGTCGGCTTTGATGTCGAAAAGCTGCACTGCGGGACGCTTGTCCACGGCGAGGTGGAAGAATTTCGAGACGCCGGGGTCGTCGCGGTTTTCGACGAGGAAAGTCAGGGAGGGGCAGGCGTCGATATCGTGATAGCCGCCGTGCTCGGGGCCGGGTTTCGAGCCGGGCTTGCCGGTGAGTTTTTGTCCGGGACCAGGGCCAGCGTTCGGGTTTGATGTTGCGGACGAGCAGGTATTGGTCGGTGCGGATGCTGCGCTGGGGGTAGGCGAGGGTGTTAAAGCGGGAGGAGGAATGCCGTTCGCGGCCGGCGAATACCGCATCGCGTTGAAATGGTTTGTCGGTTTCCCCGGTGAGGAGTCCGAGGAAGCTTTTCCCGGTGAGGGGAAATTTTTCGGGGGCTTTGATGCCGGTGGCAGCGTGGATGGTTGCGGTGATGTCGATGAAACTGAGAAGTCCGTCGTGGGTTGCTGCTCCGGAGTGTTTTCCTTTCCAGGAAATCGCCAGAGGCATGTGCAGGCCGAATTCGTTGCAGTTCGCCTTCGCGTAGGGGAAGGGCATGCCGTTGTCGCTGGTGACGATGATGATGGTGTTTTCGTAATCCCCGGTGGCTTCCAGTAGCTCCAGCATTTTTCCGCAGTCGCGGTCGAAGCGCTCGATCTCGTAGGCGTAGTCCAGCAGATCGTCGCGGATTTCTTCAGTATCGGGGAGGAATGGTGGGACTTCGGCTTGTGCGGGTTTCATTCCGGACTTCCTGCCGCTTCCTTTTTCAAAAGGGCGGTGAGGGTCGCTGGAGCCGAACCAGAATGCGAAGGGGGCGTCTTTCGGTCTCTCTTTGAGAAATGCTTCGAAGCCGCCCGCGTAACCGCCCTTTTTGCTTTGGTAGGATTTGCCGGCGGGGGGCAGGTTGCGACCCCCGGCCTTCCAATTGCCGGGCCCCCATGCCTTTCCGGTGGAACCGGTGTGGTAACCTTTCTCTGCCAGGAGATCCATGAAGGTGCGGTATTGTCTGCTGAACGAAGAGGCGTGTGTGCCGGCGTGCTCGATCTGCCAGATCTCCCTTCCGGTGAGAAGGGCGGCGCGCGAGGGGCTGCAACCGGGGGCGGCGCAGAAGGCGTTGTTGAAGAGGGTGCCCTCTTTCGCGATGCGATCGAAGTTCGGGGTGGAAACCATTTTCGATCCGTGGGCAGAGGTATGGGGGAAGGACTGGTCATCGCTGATCATGATCAGAATGTTCGGCGGGGTTTCCGCTGCGAGGGATGGGATGCAAAGGAGTACGGAGAAGAGGGTAATGAGGCGGATCATGGGAACTGGGTATGAGACAAAAAGAACGTTCCTTCCGGCACGTTTCTTCCATTTTCGCCCGGTCGCGCATCGGTTGGCGCAGGGTTCGCGGACAGCTCCCCGGCGGCTTTCCTTTTTATAGCTTTCGGCTTCCACGCTAGGCCGTTGTTTCGGGGCTTCGGGAAAAGTGCGAAATTTTTCAGATTTTTTGTCAGGTTCCCGCCTCGGCGCACCCATAGTGGGTGATGGTCAATTGATTGAGCGTTCTCTCTCTGATGAAATCTCCCGACGAATTCACGATTCTCTACACCCGGCACGAGCGGCAATTGGTTCGCTTTGTGGCGTCGTTGCTGGGTCAGCCATCGGATGTGGATGATGTGATGCAGGAAACGGCGCGGGTTTTGTGGCGGGAATTTGAGCGCTATGATGCGGAGAGGCCATTTCTTCCTTGGGCTTGCGCGGTGGCGAGGTTCGAGGTGCTAAGTTTCCGCAAGCGACAGAAAACGCGGCGGAAGTATTTTTCGGAGGAAACCGTCGAGCTTCTGGCAATGGAATGGCGTGAAGTCGCGGCTGGTGATGATGCACGGGCGGAGGCTTTGACTGCTTGCGTGGCGGCGTTGCCGGAGAAGGACAGAAGGATGTTGGCTCAGCGGTATGGCGAAGGGGAGACTTTGCGAGAGGCGGCGGAACGGACGCAGCGGGAGGTGAATGCTTTGTATAAGCAGATGCAGCGGATCAGGGAGAAACTCTTTGTTTGCGTAAGCCGGAAGCTCGAAAGGGAGGGGCTGACATGAGCGATCTGAGAAGGGTGCGGGTGCTGGCGACGCGAGCTTCGGAGGGTTTGGCGGACGCGGAGGCGATTGAAGAGTTGGACGGGCTTCTGCGCGATAGCCAGGAGGCTCGGACTGTATATCTGGAGGTTCTAGCAGTTCACGCTGAGCTGGAGAAAATGGGAAGTCGTGGTGAGTTCGGCGCGAAAATTCACAACTTCATTGTTCATCGGGCTGGGTTGATTTTGGCAGCTGCGGCGGCTTTGGCTCTCCTGTTGGTGGGATTTTGGTTTCTGAAGTCCCCGGGTGCGATTGTGGCGTGGGTGGAGCGGAGTTCGGAAGCCGTGTGGGTGGGGGATCAGGATAGGTCGCTGTTGTTCAAGGGGAAGGAATTCGAGCTGGCTTCCGGCTTGGTTGAGGTTGTGACTGAAAACGGTGTGCGGCTGATCTTTGAAGGGCCGGTAACTGGTCGGTTCGCAAGCTTGCAGGTTTTGAAACTGGATTCCGGAAAGGTCTATGCGGAGGTGCCGGAAGAGGGGCGTGGCTTCACGGTGGAGTGCGAGGCCGGGCGGGTGGTGGATCTTGGGACACGTTTCGCTGTGGAGGCAGGAAAGGCGGATGCGAGGGTTCAGGTCTATGAGGGGCTGGTGGTGACTGAAGGAACCGAACTGACCGAGGGCGAGGCGGTGCGGTTGGAAAGCGGGAAAACGGAGGTGATTGCTTTTGATGAGGGAGGATTTCGCCAGACGGTGGGAAGTTTCTACGAGCCTTTTGAAGCTAGGATCCGACCTCGGAAAGTAGTGGAACTATCAAGTCGGCCGGGCTGGTTCTCGGTCGCCGAGGAAAACGCGGGAGTGGTGGGTTTCAGCCGCCTAGTGCTGAGTTATCCGGGGCTGGCTTCGAGCCGAGGTGGCTCAGCGGCGATTTACCCAAAGCAAGGGAAACTGGCCACAACAGCGAGGGCGTGGCCGTTCGAATGGTCTTCTGCAATTGTCCAGTTGGATGATGATCTGGTGAAAGAGCTAGGCCACAAACCCGACGTGGCTGCAGTGAGTTTGTTGAGCTGGGGAACAGGCAATCCTGATCAGAAAAGTCTCAGGTTGGTAGTAGAGAGAACTTCCATAACTCCGGAAGCCCAGGGGCGATTGGGCATGGTCTTCGGGACGGAATCGGAAGCAAGTGCCGGAATGGGCGCGGTTTTCGGAGCTGACAAATACCACCCCACGCAGGTGTTCCTGATCGTGACACGGATTGCGAACGGCGTGGCAGAGCTTTGGATCAATCCTGAGACCGAATATCTCGGAAAAGCGGAGGCACCGGAGCCGGATGTGGTGCTGGGTCTGCCTGAGAATTTCCAAACGGAGTATTTGACGATCGGACAGGCATTGAATCCAAGCAGAGCGGAATGGTGGCTGGATGAGCTGCGGGCTGGAGGGAGCTGGGCGGAAGTGACGCCGGGAATGGCGAACGATAATTTTTGATACAAATGGAAGTAATGAAACAGGTTGTAGATCACGGTCTTTTTAAAATGAAGATACTCAGATGCTTTGTTTTCCTGATGTTAGTGGCTCCAGCCCGTGGAGAGGTTGCGGGGTTTAAGGAAACCGTGGAACCGTTTTTGGAGAACTACTGTCTCGATTGCCATGATGAGGCGACGATGAAGGGAAAGATCTCGCTGGAGGATTTGTCGACGTCTTTTGTCGGCCCGGATCTGGAGATGTGGCGAATGATCAGTGATCAGCTCATTTTCCACGAGATGCCCCCGAAGAAAAAGGATCAGCCGGAAGATGCGGAACGCACGGCGGTGCTGGATTGGATTCGCGGGGAGCTTCTGAAAACGCAGCATCCGCTGGCGGAGATGGAGGAGAAATTGCGGGAACCCGCTTTCGGGAACTACGTGGATCATGAGTATCTCTTCGGCGAGCGGCGCGAGTTCGTAATGCCCGGTAAGCCGCGGATCTGGCGTATGCGACCGGAAATTTACGAAGCCACAATGGTGAACGTCGCCAACGTCAGCACGTCGCTTGCGAATGGCCTGTCCCTGGTGGATGCGGAAGGTTTCAAAGATTATGCGGCGCCGTATTTCGTGGACGAGGCATCGACGTCTACTCTGCTGGGAAATGCGAAAAATGTGACGGAGAAACTGCTTGAGGAAAAATCGCGGGAAGGAGCTTTGAAAGCTTTGGTGCATGGAGGGAAGGCTCCTTCGCGAGAGGTTGTGGAGAACGCGGTGAAGTCTGCTTTCGATAAAATCCTAATGCGCTCAGCCACTGTTGAGGAAGTCGAGCGATTCGCAGCGTTCCATGCGAAAGCTCAGGAGACGGGTGGATATGAGTTGGCTGGGCCAGCCTTGGTGACGGCGATACTGATGCAGCCGGAGGCGATCTATCGTGAGGAGCTGGCAGAGGGGACGGGTGACGCGCAGGGGCGGAGTCGCTTGACTCCCAGGGAGGCAGCCTACGCTCTTTCCTATGCGCTGGGGAACGAACCTCTGAAGGAGTTTTTCGATGCCAAGGATGATCTCCACGACCCTATGAAGGTGGCGGAACTCATCCGGGAACGCCTTAAAGATAGCTCCGACGACTATATGAAAAATCCTCGGGTGATGGGATTTTTCCGCGAGTATTTCGGCTACATGAACGCACTTGAGGTTTTCAAGGATAAGCCGGAGGGCGGAAAGCATGAACCAGCTTGGCTGATTGCAGACCTGGAAATGGTGATCACTGACATTCTCAAGGAAGACAAGGATGTCTTGGCGAACTTGCTGACCAAGCGGAAATATTACGTGAATGCAAAGTGGGGCGGGAAAGACAACCCGGGGGAAATCGTGATTCGAGATCCGCGCCGCTATACCTACCCGACCGCGTTCAACCTGCCGGTGGACTGGAAATGGTCGGCAAAACAGCAGCCCGTGGAATTTGCGAAATCCGAGCGGGCGGGTGTGCTGACCCATCCAGCATGGCTTGCTGCTTGGTCAGGAAATTTCGATAACCATCCGGTTCAGCGTGGGAAATGGATTCGGTTCCATCTTCTGGGCGGGACGGTTCCGGACGTGCCGATCGGGGTGGATGCGAGGGTTCCTGAAATGGATCACACGACTTTCCGTGATCGCCTGAGAATGGTCACCAAGGAGCCGGAGTGCTGGCGCTGCCATCGCAATATGGATCCATTGGGTGTCCCTCTTGAAAGATACGATCACTACGGAAGATACCAGCGGCTGGATGCCGGCCAGCCGGTTGTGGCCAGTGGCGCGATCACCAGGACTCTGGTTCCCGAGATTCACGAGGAAGTCGCTGGCCCGACGGAAATGATGGATGCCTTGGCAAAATCCGAGTTTGTCCAACAGGTGTTTATCCGCCACATTTTCAGATACTACATGGGGCGAAACGAAACTCTTGGGGATGCAAATACGATGCAGGATGCTTTTACCGCCTACGAAGAAAACGACGGCAGCTTCAATGAAGCTCTCGTCTCCATCTTAAGTTCCGATTCCTTCCTGATGCGCCAGAGCGCGAAAAAATAATTTCAGCTGTCCAAACGAGTCGAGAGATTCAGCTCCCAATAAAACCATGAAATCAATGCGATATTCCACTAGCCGCCGGTCATTTTTCCGGGGGACAACCCTCGGCCTCGGCGGCCTCTACCTGAGTCCGTTTATCAAACAACTGGAAGCGGCGACCGGCGCGAATCCGGGATTGAAACCTGCTCGCATCGTTTTCGTAGTGCAGGGAAACGGGGTCTATGAAGGAGAAGTTCAGCCACCATCCATCCCGCGTGACAAAGAGCCGGACAAGATGGAGGACATGACCTTCGACGGGCATCCACTGGGATTCAGTTTGGAGCCGTTGCAGCCGCACATCAAGCGAGTGAGCCTGATCCAAGGACTCTCCGGCCGTATCGCGGTGAACAGCCACAACACTGGTTTCGCCGCCCTTGGTATGTGGCCCAGCAGCAAGAACGCTTATGGAGAAACCATTGATGCGGCGATGTCGCGGAATCTCGGTGGAATCTACAAACACGTGGGTCTGGGCGTGACCAACAACCGGACTTCCTTGCTGTATCTTCTGACCTCCACGGATCGTGGCAAGGCACTCCCGACCGTCACCGATCCGGTTCTAGCCCACCGTCAGTTTTTTGCGGCCGGCTTACAAGGTGATGCCAAGAAATCCTTTGATGTGGATACGAACCTCCTCGATTTTCTCGGGGACGATGTGAAGCGGATGAACTCACGGCTCGACGGGGCGGAAAAAGAAAAACTCGACCGTTATCTGGAGGCATTTGAATCGATGAGCGACCGGCAAGGCCAGTTGGCGAATATGGGGCCACAAATTTCTGCAGCCACACCGGAGATCGACCCGAAGATCGGAAACTGGGAGGAAACGAAAACCGGACCAACCGGTGTGATGGATCGACTGGAAGCCCAAATGGATATCGCGGCTGGGACATTGATCGCCGGCTTGACCAACGTGGTGACCATTTCAGCCGGAGGAGGAACAGGAAAGACCGGCCTCAGTGTATGGGGCTCCGAGGTGGATGCGGGGAACGATATGATCCCCAGCCACCACATCGGGCACGGCGGTTCTGCCGCTGGTATGACGGCATCCGAATGCCATGCGCACATCCGGCGCAAGATCATGGAGAAGATCGCCAAGCTTGTAACCAAACTCGAAGCGGTTCCGGAAGGCGAGGGGACGATGATGGACAACACCCTGATCGTTTATCTTTCGGATGCAGCGGACGGTCACCATCCAGGTTGCAGAAAATGGCCAATGATCACGATTGGAAATCTTGGCGGTCGCTTGAAACTCGGAAATCGCTACCTGAGCTATCCGTATTACGGAAAGGCAGGACACCGCACGATGGCGAATTTCTATCTCTCGCTGCTCAATGCGGTTGGTGAGCGGAAGGAAACCTTCGGAGTCGCAGATTCCGGTTTGCTGGATCTGGATCAGACGGGTGTTTTGAATGAGCTAACGGTATGAGGTATCCTTTCTTACTCTTCATTTTGATGGGCGTTTGCCACGCCGAATACCGGCGGGCATTGCTTGTGGATAATGCCAAGTCCGGGATGGATGGTGTGGCGAAGTCCCTTGAGGTTTTCGGATTCGAGTGTGAAATCATCGAAGATCAGGGAGATAAGGATTTTTCCCGGAAGCTGAGTAGCTGGGCGGATACCACGCCAACGAACTCAACGGTATTGGTCTACTTCGTCGGCCCCATGGGGGAAAAAAACGGGGAGCTGGCGTTTGGGAAGGAGTCTTCGAATGACCTCACGCCTATCCGCCAGGTGTTTGAAACGCTGTGCTCCAAAGGGGGAAACAGCACTCGGTTGGTGGTTACGCGGCAGGGCGAGCCTCTCCCTTTCAAGGGGGAGTTGCCGCCGGGTTGTCTGTTTGCCTATGCGGATCTAAGCAGCCTGAGTCCTTCACCCGGGCGCTTGCCCGATCTGGTTGCGGGGCTGGGTGCTGCTGGGGAGTTTGCGAAATCGACCATTCCTGCCGGGGTTTCGGTTAGCGGGGAAGGATCCCGAGCCATTTCTCCTCCAGACAAGTTTGTGGAGGGAAAGAAGGCGGGAGACGAGTGGGTGAATGCGGCGGGGATGGTTTTTTGTTGGATTCCGCCGGGGAGTTTTACGGCAGGAAGTCGGTCGGATTTACCCTACCGCTATGAGGATGAGGTTCAGCGTGAGGTGAGGATTGAGGAGGGGTTTTGGATAGGGAAATACGAACTGATCAAGGGTCATAAGGTGAAGAGCCGTGATAGGCTTGGAGTGGGAGACAACAATCTGCCTGCGACCGGTCGGCACTGGGATGACGGAAGCCGAATGGCGAAAAAACATCTCACGGAGCAGGAGAGGGAAGCAGGGCGGTTGCCAGCGGATTGGCAATATCACTTGCCCTCTGGTGATCAGTGGGAATATGCGGCTCGAGCCGGAACGGGCGATCCGTTTTACTTCGGAAGCGATGTGGGGGAGCTGGTGAAGCATGGGAACTTCGCGGACAAAAGTTACTATGATACCGGGGACATTTATTCTTTCTATGCAGATCGTGTGCTGGACGATGGGCATCCGGGAATTGCCCGGGTCGGGAGATATCTACCAAACCCTTGGGGGCTACATGACGTGTATGGAAATGCGGCTGAATGGTGCCGTGATCAGCAAGTGCGGGGTGGGAGCTACGTCAGCCTGAAGGAAACCTGCCGCAGCGCGTTTCTTGATAAACGTGGTGCGCGGGACAATCAGGAATTCGTAGGCTACCGGTACGTGATCCAGAAGAATTTACCTGAGGAGAAGGAACAGGATAAGAAAAAGAAAGGATGAGAAAAATTCTAGCAAAGGCTGGCACGGAGTTCGGGTTGGTCGCTCTGGTGTTGCTGACGATTGGGCAGAGTTTTGCGGGTGATTATCAGCCTGCTTTTTCCTACGAAGATCCCGAGCCACAGAGCTACAAACTAACAGAACGGGCGAGTGTGATTGATCCACGGTGCAAGGATCATCCTGAGATCGGATTCTCACGAATCAACCAAAAGGGTCGCGAGGCAGATGGCGAATGGGGGGTGGTGGACACACGGGTGGCTCCGCGTGGAAAACTGGTGATTTGGATGATGGGTGGCGGCGGAGATTTGCCGAAATTCACCTCTTCCTACGGGATGCACACGATAGGTGTGTCCTATGCGCGAGGGTGGTTCGGAAAAATCGCTATGGGGGATCAACCGAAGAATTCTTGGGTGGGTGATATCCGGTTGGAGGCGACAACGGGCGAGGATTTCAGCCCGCTGGTAGAGATTCCGAAACCGGACGGTTTTGAGGAACGTTCCGTGCAGCTCGTGAAATGGCTTGAGAAGGAGAATCCGCAGGGAAACTGGGGATGGTTTCTAAACAAAGACGGATCGGATCTGCGTTGGGATGAGACGGTGATTTTGTCCGGGCTGTCGCACGGGGCAACGAGTGCGGCGCGGTTTGCGATGCACAGGAAGGTGAACCGGGTGATTCTTTTCACAGGGCCGCGGGATCAGGATCAGGATTGGCAAGCCGGGGAATCAGCCACCCCGCCCGAGCGGATTTTTGCCTTCGCCCACATGAAGGATGGAGGGATGAAAGATCATCAATATGACCGATCTTGGGAAATGATGGGGCTGAACAAGCTTGGAGCCATCATGGATGTGGATACGGTCGCGCCTCCTTACGGAAATTCGAGGCAGTTGACGACGGATTTCGGGAAGTCGCGACTGCGCGTGCACAACGGAGTCTATCCGGGCAACTACTCATGGCGAGAAGACGTCAAATGGGTTCACGCTCCAGTCTGGGAATACCTTTTCACCCATGACATTGATGAAGTGGGTGAGCCTGCCGGGAAGAGGTTTGGAGAAAATTGGAAATTGATCAAAAAGTGATTATGAGAACGTTGAAGCTGTTGGTGGTTTGTGGTGTTTCTCTGACAACTGCGGGACTAGCATTTGCGGCTGAGGAGCTGGAGCCGGGGGCGCGGTTTGAGATCAATTCGAAGGTGCCGAAATATCGCTCGGCAATGATGTGCTTGGACACGTCGGGAAAGGCATGGCCGAGTTTTCTGACAGGGAAACCGGAGGATGGAGGCTACTGGATCCATGATCCGAAAACTCCCAAGGGCGAGTTCGAGTTTCATTTCACGGAGATCGCACAGAACCAAGGCGATCAGAGTCGGCGTATCCTCGGGGAGAGTGTGGTGGATGGGGAGACGGATCTTAAAGTCCGACTGATCTCGATGGGGTCGCCGCGGGAGATCACGATTGATTTCGAGGATAACCTGCGCCCCGTGAAGGTGGGAAAGAAGAATCCGGACGGAACGAAAACGGTGGAGCGGATTCCGGCGATGCTGGAGTTGGAATTGCGCGGAGTGAAGGCGGAAGTTCCGGCGGAGCTGCGTGTGAAGAGTGGCGGGAAGACTTCGGCTGCGATCGACGTGTTCTTCCGGGCTGATGCCGAAAAACTCGGGATTAAGAACCATGCGGGTGAAATTGCGATGCGGCTCTGGTTCAAGGCTTTTCCAGATAAGAAGTGAAGATGGTTTGAACGAAGAGTTATCGTGCGATGAAAAAGTATCTGATTTTGAGTGTCCTGTTTCCTGGCGTTTGCTTTGCGAAGGATGATTTTAGCCGGGCGGACAAAGACGATTTGATTGAGCCAATTGCTGCTTCGGCAATTGGAACAGCAGGGACGGAATGGCTTACAGGGGGAGGAATCCAGCCGGACGGAGGATTGGTGCTTGCTGGTGTAACGATAGGGCCTTCTTTTGCTTTTTTGGGAGGTGACGTCACCGTGCTGGGGCCGGATACCCCGCCGCCTGTGGCTGTGGAGTGGCCGATGCAAGTGGACTCCAAGGGGAAGCCGAGACTGAACCGGGATGGAACGCAGAAACGGGGTGAGTTTTCGCCAGACTCGGCAGGAGCAACTGCGTTTATCTTGCGGCTGAGTCCGGATTTTCAACGGGTGGTTTCCGCTTCGCGTTTTCCCTGGGGTGCGGGGAGTTTGAGCAGCGCGGTTACTGGTTCGGATGGAGCAATTTATCTGGCGGGGCTGGGAAATTCCGAGTTGCTGAAGACTTTGGCCGCTGACGTTTCTGAGATGGAAATGCCACCAGTAGCCGATGGGAAGAGACCGGAGAAAGCGAGCACAAGCTATCTCGCCAAACTGAGCTCGGATGGCGTGAAGGTGGAGTGGGTTCGCTACCTTACCGGGGTGCAGCCGCTGCCGATTCTGGAGGTGCTGCCGGATGGAAATATTTTGTTCAAAGGGCGGGCGTTCGACACGTATGATGCTGCTGGAAAACAGGTTGCTCGACTTGCGACAGAGAGCGGGCTGAATGGAGCGACCTATGACGTGAATCCATCAACGGGCGAATTTGTGCATGGAGACGAACACCACTGGCCCACAGGCAGGGAGCCGTGGCGCTGCCCGGAGCTGAAGATTTTCCACCCGGATGGATCAGTGAAAATGCAGCTCTATGAGTGGCCGGGGCCTTTGGTCGGATCCGATTTGTCCCGCAATGTTTCGGACTCTGCGGTGCGAAACATCCGTTACACCAAGGAAGGGGATCTGCTCTTTAGTGCGTGGTCGGACGGAGGGAACTCGGTGATGTATTCACAGCCCTACAATCTCTTCGAGCGAGCCTGGAACGAACGGGAGGAAGGGCTTCGGGTCAATGCTGCCGGAGCTGGCGCGATGAGCTTTTCATACGTAATCAAGGTGGATGGAGAGACTTTTAAAGTAAGAAAGGGAACGCTCTGGGTGACGCAATACAAGGGCGTCGAATCGACACGGGTGACCGAACTTTACGAAACCGAGAACGGTTCGGTAGCGCTGGGCGGAACAGCGTATGGGAAGCTCTACAAGACGCCGAATGCTTTTCCTGAAGGTCCCGAGGAGGATTGGACTCCGGGAACCTATAACGTGAGTATTTTGAATCCTGAGTTCGACGGGTTGCGCTTTAGCTCCAACATGCCGGGTTGTGGAAACGTGGATCTAGGAAACAATGCGGACTTCCGTTTCTTCGGTGGGAAAGTGAACGGGCGTGAACTGCTCGTGGCGGTAACCGGCGCGAAAGAAGATCCTCATATTCCTTCCCATAATCCGCTCCAGAAAGGATACGCCGGAGGATTGTTGGACGGGCATTTCACGGTGTTTGAAATACCAGCCTCGAAATGAAGATCGTCCTGTTCGGCGGGGCGTTTCGCCCCTCCGGTCAGAGACCGAGTTGTTGCGTAGCGATTGCCGCAGCTTCCTTGTGGAAGGCGGCGTTCTCGGGCTTTTTGATATCGACGTCGTGGATGGGGATCATCTGTTTCATCCGGGCTTTGCCTTGCTCTGAGGCGAGGAGTTCGGGGAAACATTTTTTGATCACTTCGAGGACGATGTGGACGGAGACGGAGGCTCCCGGAGAGGCTCCGAGTAGGGCGGAGATGGAGCGGTCGGCGTTGGTGATGACCTCGGTGCCGTAGTGGACTATTCCGGCTTCGCCATCGGTTTTCTTGATGGCCTGGACGCGGATGCCGGCGTCGATGAGTTTCCAGTCTTTCGCCTCGGCGGCGGGGTAGAAGACGTGGAGGACTTTCATGCGGTCGGCCATGCTCTGGGTGCCTTGCTGGACGAGGTATTTTACGAGATCGAGGTTGTTGATTCCGATCTTGAGGAGGGTGGCGATGTTGTCCGGCTTCACGGAAAGGGGGAGATCGAGGAAGCTGCCTTTCTTGTGGAGGAATTTGGTAGTCCATGCGGCGAAGGGGCCGAAGAGGAGGGTTTTCTTTCCATCGAGGATACGGGTGTCCAGGTGGGGGACAGCCATGGTCGGCGCGGCATCGAGTGCCTGGCCATAGACTTTGGCTTCGTGTCTATCGACGATCTCCAGGTTGTCACAGATGAGCCATTGTCCGCCGATGGGAAATCCGCCGAGGCCTTTGGCTTCCGGGATGCCGCTTTTCTGAAGGAGTGGGAGGCTGCCGCCGCCTGCGCCGACGAAAACGAATTTCGCGGTGTTTGAGCGGGTTTCGCCAGTCTTGGCGTCTTTGATTTTGATATCCCAGCCTTTGTCAGTTTTTGTGAGATCGGTGACGCGGTGTGCGGTGGCGATGCCACAGTCCGGCTGGTTTTCAAGCCATGCGAGGAGCTTGCGGGAGATGTTTCCGAAATTCACGTCGGTGCCGGAATCCATTTTGGTGGCGGCGATGGGGACGTCGCCGCGGCCTTCGGTGAGAAGGGAGCCAGCCGGAGATGGTTTCCGGATCGGTGCTGTATTCCATTTCCGAGAAGAAATGGTGGGCGGACATGGACTTGTGCCGCTCGTTCAGGAAATCCACCTGCTCCTCGCCGTGGACGAAGCTGAGGTGGGCCACCGGGTTGATAAATTCGGTTGGCTTGTCCACCATGCCTTCGGCGACCGCGTAGGCCCAGAACTGGCGGGAGTATTCGAATTGCTCGAAGATTTTGATGACGTTGGAGGGATCGACGGAGCCGTCGGCCTCACGCTTGGGAGTGTAGCTGAGTTCGCAGATTCCGGCGTGGCCGGTTCCGGCGTTGTTCCAGCCGTTGGAGCTTTCCTCGGCAACGTCCGCGGTGGCTTCGTAAACCTGGATTTTCAGGGAGGGGTCGAGGCGTTTGAGGAGCGCTCCGAGATTGGCGGACATGACGCCGCTGCCGATGAGGACAACGTCCGGGTTTTCGACGTGGGAAGAGAAATTCATTGTAGGGATTGCCGTAGGATTGGCTCTCCCGAATCTATCCCTCCGGGCTTGCACCGGTAAAGTCGTATTTGCCTTCGATGGCGGGCTTGGCCGGGAAGTTCATCCGGCGATCCGGGCGATGCCTATTCCGCGGCGGCTTCGGCCTTGGAGAGCACCTCGACTTTGACGGGGACTACTCCGCGGTTCACGAAGCCGAGCTTCTCGGCTGTGCCGATGGTAACGTCGATGATGCGTCCCTTGATGAAGGGACCGCGGTCGTTGATGGTGACGACCTCCGACTTGTTGTTCGCCATGTTGATCACCCGGACTTTGGTTCCCATGGGGAGGGTCTTGTGGGCGGCGGTCGGTGCCTTGTTGCAGAGGACTTCCCCGCTGGCGGTTTTGGTGCCGTAGTTGGTTTTGATGGAATACCACGAAGCCTTGCCCTGCTGGACGGACTTCACCTTGTATGGATCCTTGGGAACCATAGCGGTGCGGGTGTTCGCGTTGCCGGTATTGGCGCAACCTGGAATGAGGACGAGACTTACGAGAGCCATCATCGCGGACTTGAATTTCCGTGTGTGTTTCTTCATGCGTTTTAATCCCCTTCGGGGCGCGCTTGCTCTAATCGGGGTTGTAGGGCGTGGCAAGAACAAAATCACATGAATTTAATTTTGTGTTTCCGTAGTAAAATCGGGTCAATCCAGAGACTTTTCCCCGTCAACGTAGGGTTTGAGGATGGTTTCCAGCTTGGATAAGGGGATTTTTTTGTCTCCCGGTTTTTTCACCAAGGCATCGAGGTCCGGAATACGCACGGAGAGGAGGGTGATCAGATCACATTCCGAACTTATGCCGGGAGAGTCAGGAAAAGAAGTGGCAAGACCATGAAGAGCCATCGCCATTTGCTCGTAATCAAACTTCGAGGGGGCTTCTTTTCCTGGTTTAAGGGTGATTTTGGTGGATTCCAGACGGGTGATTATATTTTCATTTTCCTTATTTGCTTCAGGATCAGATTCTTTGAAGTTCAGGTGGGTGGATTCCGGTAATTTACGCAGGCTTCTTTTTTTCGCGTCGGCCACGGCTTGCTCGATTTCTTTTTCAGTTTTGCCAGTCAGGCGGGCGGCGAGTTTCGTGGGTTCGCTTTCGTCATTAAGTCCGTTGATGACGAAATTTTTACCAAGGGGCACAGACTGCACAACCGGGACGCTGAGGACTTTTCCATCCACCATGATGGCAATTCGGCCGATGCCAGGACGCATGGGCGTGGTGGCGGCGATCATCTTTTCCGTGCCTTCCGGTGTGAGCGAGATATCCACACTATCAGGTCTGGTCGGGGAGGGGATCGCGGATTCAATGTCGGTATCGGAAATGAAGGCTTCGTCTTTAATGAATGCCTCCTGCTCCTCTCCGTATTCGTGGCGGGTATAACCCGGTGTGGCCTCGTTCGTGGCAAGGCTGAGACGGATGATTTCTGCGTGAGCGGATAGGCAGAAGAGTGAGAGAAAAAGGATGGTTCTCATACGGTGTGGATTGGTTTTCCGGATTGGAAGGCGCGGATGTTATCGGCGGTGATGGCCATGAGGCGCTGGCGGGCTTCGTAGGCGGCCCAGGCGATGTGGGGGGTGAGGATGAGGTTTTTCGCGCGGAGGAGAGGGTTGCCGGGGAGGATGGGTTCGGCGGAAACGACGTCGCAGGCGGCTCCGGCGATACCGTCCTTGTTGAGGGCATCGGCGAGGGCTTGCTCGTCGATGAGTGGGCCGCGGGCGGTATTCACTAGAAACGCAGTAGGTTTCATTTTCGCGATGGCGGCTTCGTTGATCAGGCCATGGGTCTCCGGGGTGAGTGGGCAGTGGAGAGAGATGACGTCGGACTTTTCCAGGATCTCTTCGATGGATGCCCATTCGAATGGAAAGGATGTTTCAGCGGATCGGGAGCGCGAGTGGCCGAGGATGTTCATTTTGAACGCGGCTCCCAGTTCAGCGGTGCGTTGGCCGATGCGGCCGAAGCCGATGATGCCGAGGGTTTTTCCTGAGAGTTCGGTGAAATGGGGATTTTCCCAGAAGCAGAAATCCTTGGAGCTCTCCCATGCGCCCTCGTGGGAAAGGGTGCTGTGGAGGGCGGGGCGTTTGAAGAAATCCAGAATCATCGAAAAGACGAATTCGGCGACCGCATCGGTGGAATAGATGGGGACGTTGGAAACCGGGATGCCTTTTTCGGCGCAGTAGGCGGTATCGATGATGTTGTAGCCGGTGGCGAGGACGGCGATGAATTTAAGATTCGGGAGCTGGGCAAGTGTCTCGGCGGAGAGGGGACACTTGTTGGTGAGGATGATGTCCGCGTCCTTGGCGCGGGCTACGATTTCATCGGTGGGAGTGCGTTCGTGAACGGTGAGGTTGCCGAGGGCTTCGATGGCGGTCCATGGGTTGTCGCCGGGATTGAGAGTGTGTCCGTCGAGGACTATGATGTTCATCCGGAAACTCTAAATTTTAAACTTTAAACATCAAGGAAGAGGTTGGCAGCTACCGGATGCTTTAGAATGGGTAAGTGAGGTGAGAGAGCTTCAATCCGCGGTGACTTTGAGTCTGAAGAATTTAGAAGGGTCGGCGCTTGTGGGAACGCGGAATTCGATCATGTCCCCGGAGCTGTTGTCTTCAGCGGGGTGCCAGTCCGTGCTTTGAAGTGTGGACGACCACTCGGCGGAGATTGTGGCTCCGTCCGTTTCGGTTGGTTTCAGGAAACGCAGCACGTGGTCTCCGTTTTCCACGATCCAGCCGGGTAGCTGATGTGAGGTGGAGTCGAGTGGGAGGAGGCCGAAGGCGTACTCGATGATGTTGGCAAGTCCGTCACCGTCCGGGTCGGACGCGTTTGCGGCCTTGCCGGAGTTAAACGGAGAAGCGAACCGGGTTTCCCTCCAGCTTTCGAGCGGAGTGGGGGATCTTCCGTAGAGGAGATGGCTTCCGCTGAGTCCGAAACCCCTGCTTGAAACCGCGTGGCGACCCAGCACACGAACGTGGCCGGATGGTGGTAGCGCCGTGCCCGGGAGACTCCAGCCTTCCGCTATCCTGGTTCCCGATCCCAGCGGACTCCAGTTCACCCCGCTGTCTGTGGAGGACTCGAACCCGGCGGAAGACACTTCGGGAAGCGATCCGCTGCGATTCCACCGCAATTCTCCGTCACTTGTTATTTCCAGGTTCTCCCCTGCGGGGTCGTTACATAGCAAGGCAACGGAATTGGCCGGGAGATCACTGATTTTCGAAAAGTTTCCCGCAATCAGGATCCGGCCTTCGGGATACTGGATCACATTGAAGACCTCCCTGTCCGCCCCGGGATCAAAACCGGTGTCGAGGCTGCCGTCGGGGAATAGTCTCGCCACACGCCCACGGGAGATCCCATTCATTGTATCAAAATATCCTCCCGTGATGATTTTCCCGTCAGCCTGGAGAGCGATGGCGAGGACGCTCCCGTTCGCTGATGAGCTGAAGCCGGTATCGAGGCTTCCGTTCGCATTGAACCGCGCGAGCCGCAGTTTCGTCTGGCTGCCGAAACCATCCCTGCTGATTGAAACGAAACTCCCGCCAACAAGAATCTTCCCATCAGGCTGAAGGACAACCGCCTCGACGGGATTGAGCGAATAGGAGAAGCCAAAGTCCGGCACCCCGTCGGCACCCAGCTTCACAAGTCCCGCCCGCTGCCAGGTGTTCACCCTATCGAAGCGGCCACCAATCCAGAGGCTGCCGCCGGGTTCTTCTGCCATGGCAAGAATATCCGGGACCGGAGCTCGGTCCGTAGCGGAAATCGCATTGGAAAGCGGTATCGTGCGTTCCGTCCGGATTCAATCTGGCGAGCCTGCATACGGTGGTTCCGCTTACCAATGTGCGTTGCCCGCCAACGAGGATTTTCCCGCTACGCAGCACCAGGACCCGGTGCTTCCCAGAACCTGGAATCTGCGGGACAAAACCAGGGTCAAGGCGGCCATCCGGAAGCAGTCTGGCGATCCCGTCCCGTGCAACTCCGGCGACTTCCGAAAACAAACCCACGATCACGATCCGGCCGTCCGCTTGGACTGCGAGGCTTTCGATCCGGTGGTTTAGGAAAATATTGAAACCGCTATCTGGCGTTCCGTCCGGCAGGAAACGACGCAGGCGGGATCCGAAGACGCCGTCACGGACGCCGGTGTCATTGGTTGCGAGGATTTTTCCGTCCGCCTGGATGGCGAGGCCGTAGCCGCCGATCTCCGTGAGGTCGGAGAAGCTCCGGTCGATCACGCCGGACCCGAGCAACCGCAGGGTCAGATCGTTCCCATCCCCGCCGGAATAGCTTGCCAGAAATCCGTAGGAAGTTCCTCCGAATTCCGCCGTCACCTGGGAGCCGTTCGGGAGGTCGGGAAATTCGCCCGATATTGGATCCGTGCCAGTGTTTCTGACAACGGTGAGCACGGTTCCCGGCAGTGGCGCGAAACTCAGGGAGATTTGTCCGAGCATCAGGCCGGAGGTATCGAAACCGGATGCGGTGACGGGAATATCCTGCGGGGTGGGGAAGGCTGGAGAAACGGAATCAATGCCGGTGGCATCCAGGGAAACGGTGTAGGCCGGGGTAGCGGGATCGTTGCTCGCGATCCGGAGTTGTGCCGTTCTTTCTCCGGCGGCACCAGGGTTGAGCCGGATGACAAGCGCCTGTTTTTCCAGTGGCAGGAGTTCGGAAAAGGGGCGGGCGGTGATGGTGAAATCCGATCCATGGGTTCCGCTGATCGAGCAGACGGCATCGCCAAGGGTTCCGGCTCCACGGTTTTCCACTTTCAAAACCAGCTCCTTTTTCAGCCCGAGTAGCACTTGGCCGAAATTCAGAGATCCGGAGCCGTTGGGCAGGATTTCGGAGCCGTGCTCCACGAGGATCTCAGGAAAAACGGTTCCTTTGGAAACGAGCGCGGCGATCCGGACGGTCACGGGTGCCGCTGATGATGCGGCTCCCGACATGCAGTAGGTCGTGTCGTCCGGCAGCGGAGTTCCGGAAAATTCCCAGGTACCCGCGACCCGTTGCGCATTTCCGAGAAACGACCATGCGGAAGATCCCGGCTTGAGTGATTCCACGCGGACGCTGCCCAGATCCGGGCAAGCGCCGGATCTCTCCCAACGCAGGGTATCGGGGGTCGTTAAGCTCATTTCCGAGTTATGTTCGCCACAGCGGATCACCGACACATGGCCGGAAGGCAAGCCGCTGACCTCGGTCTGCGAGCCTGCGATAACCGCGGTTCCATCCTCACGGATCGCCACCGACCCCACGTCACCGTTGGTGTCGCACCGGAACGAGGTGTCCACCTGTCCATCCGGTAGAAGGCGGGCGACATTCCGGCGGGGTATGCCATTCACCGAATCGAAATATCCGCAGACAATGATTTTGCCGTCGCTCTGAACCGAGCATCCGCTGGCATATCCTGTCCGGTTGATGCTCTTGAGAAAAACCGGGATGTTGAAGGATGGGTCCGTGCTACCATCCTGCGCTAGCCGTTTAAGATTGCCTTGGGTAGCGGTTCCGGTTCCGCTTTGCGTCAGGACGAGAATTTTTCCGTCCGACTGGATGGCGGTCTGGTTCGCTTGAATCAAAGACTGAAATTCCCCGTCAAGCGTGCCGTCGGAATTCAGCCGTTTCAACGTCGCACCGACAGTGCTTACCAGAATGTCGCCATCAGGGAGGACGTCCGCATCGTTAATCGTACTTTGGGAAAGGGGCAGGGCGGAACTGAAGCCGGGATCCGCCGAGCCATCCGGGTTGATGCGGGCGATCACCCGATGGGAGTTGGAAGCGGAAAGGTTTCGCGCGATCAGGATTTTCCCGTCAGGCTGCGTTCCCAGAACAACCGGGGAGAGGGCGGTGTCAGGGGCAAAGCCGGAATCGGGCGTCCCGTCCTGATGGAAACGTCTGGTTCCTGAGAGAACCTTTCCATCCGGTTGCAGGTGGATATTGGGAAGCAAGCCGCTCACGTCGAACAGGGGGTCGCGTGTCCCGTCGCTTTTGAATTTCAGCAAACGGTAGTTGCCGACCGTGCCCTGATAGGCGGACACATAAGCGGATCTTTCCGAAGAAACCGCGATTTTCGGGGAGGTTGTGAGCAACGCCGGATCGAATGACGAAAGCAGGGTTCCATCTCCAACTAAAGTCAGGAAAAGTTCGTTTTCGCGCCTGCCTGCGAGGAATGTGTATGCCTGCTCTTCGTAGGAGGCGGTGACGGTGGAGCCGATTGGCAGATCGGAAAAGGGAAGGGATGTTCCGAAGTTCGCCCGCACGAGAGTGAGCACCGTTCCCGGTTCGGGCGCGAACTCCAGATGCAGCGTGCCGAAGGTGTAGTTAATCCCGTCAAAACTTTGCGGAGCGATATGTGCGATTTCCGCCGACGAGCGGAAGACGGGTGAGAGCTCGGTGCTTGAGTTTGCTTCCAGGTTTACCGTGAAGACGGGGGAATCGGGATCGCTGCTGGTGATCGTGAGGGCGGCGGAACTTTGGCCGGGCGTGTCCGCGTTGAAGCGCACGATCGTGTGGGTGGTTCCGCCGGGTGCCAGGCTTTCCACAGGCACAAGGACAATTGCGTATTGCGCCGCGTCCGTGCCGGAGAGGGTTGTGCTGAGGTTTTCCAGGAAACCGTCCCCATTGTTTATGATCGTAAAGGTCATGGTGCGGGAGAATCCCGGGAACACCGGGGAGTATGTCACTTCCGCTCCATGACTTGGCAATTGCTCTGCGGCGGATCGGACTTTGATATCCGGGGTCGCGGAGCCGAGGTTCAGGAAACCTGCTGCGAAGGAAACCGCGTCAAGATTGTAGGTTTTCCCGGAAACCCTAATCGCCCCGTCCGCGGGAAGCGGCGCGTTGAAAACCCATTTGCCCCCCTGCCTGGCTCCGGAAACCGGTGCGCCCCATTCACCGCTCGCGTTCGCCGTTTCCAGAACCGGGGAGTGGATTTCCGGCAGGCTCCCGGATCGAGTCCATTCCAAGGTGTCACCATCGTTCACGGTCAGGGACGAAGTGCCGGGACTGTTCAGGAATCGGTCGAAATACGGATCCAGAAACTGCCCGCCCTGCTCAAGGCCGGCGACGATCAGGCTTCCGGCGGAGTCAATGGCAAGTGTTTCAGGAGTGGAAGTATAGGGTCTTCCGACGAGGCTGTCAGGTGCTCCGTTGGCGTCCACGCGGAAGAGTCCGGTTCTACCAGTTCCGATGACAGGGATTTTTCCATCAGCCTGAATCGAAAAACGGTTGGGGTAACGGGTGGCCTCGGTCGGGTAGTCGAACGGGCCGTCCAATGCCCCCGCCGAATCAACGCGCGCCATGTAGGGGCTGGAAGTGCCGTTCACCGTTGTGAAATCCCCGCCGATGAGAATGGTGTGATCCGGAGTTTCGACAATCCAGGAACCGCTTCCGCCCCCGCAGTCCGCAGTGAAAGAAGGATCGGGGGAGCCGTCCGGCAGGAGACGGGCTGCGTTGACCCGGGGCAGCCCTCCGACGGTGGTGAACGATCCGCAAATCAGGATCTTTCCATCCGTCTGGGTGAAAATCCCTTTGCATACGCCGTTCACCGAGGGTGTGAAGGTGGGATACTCGGTGCCATCCGGCTGGAATTTCAGGATTACTTCCTTTTGGATTCCGTTGATATTCCTGCTTCCAGCCACGACCAAGCCGCCATCAGGCTGCAGTGACCAGGCGCGAGGGGGATTGAAGCTTCCGATATCGTAGGATTCGTCAAATACGCCTGTGCTGGAAAAGGCGGCGACGCCATACCGGACGATACGTCCGTTGAGCGATGTGATCCCGAAGACCATGATCCTTCCGTCACGGAGAACTTCCATTTTTGCACCGGTGAAAACCGCATCGCAGGAGAACGTCGGATCGGCGTTTCCGAAGCGGTCGAAGCGTTGCAAGCGGCTGCCCAGGGAGAGGATGCGCCCGTCCGGAAGCGGGGCAATGGCGCTACCTGCGGCTTCCGCTATTGTCCCGCCCAAGGTCGGGTCGGGATCGCCGGGCGCGGCCTTGGCGGTGGCGGACAAGGCCAGGACATATGAGAGTGCGATTGTGAGAGGTTTCACGAGTGGATTTTTTAGGGGATACTGTAGAACGGGTTGGGTAGCTTGAAGCCTTTTTCAAGGTAACCGCCCTGGATATCGCTGTCCTGGTCCCCGAAGCTGGCGATAATGGTGTGGCCTTCTTCGGTGAGTTTTTTGCGGACGCCGGTTTTGAATTTCAAGGCATTGATGTAGGGGGTGGTGCCTTTCTTTGGGCGGAGGATGAGTTTTTCGTAGGTTCCCATGCCTTCTTTCCTGAGGTTGCGGGCGGTGGCGGCGCGGGCGGTTTCGGTGCGGCCGGTAAGGAAAGTGACTTTGTAGCCTAGGGTGAGGGCGGTTTCGTAAACGTCGCGGACGGGGACGAGGGCTGTGCCTTTTGCTTCTGCAACCCATGCGTCCCAATCGTCAGGTTGGTAGCCCCAGTCGGCTTTTTTCATGTGGGGGAGATTTGAGAGGACGGTTTCGTCTATGTCGGAAATGACGGTGAGCTTTTCCCCTTCCTGTTTGGCGCGGGCGGTGAGGAATGGTTTTGCGGATGCTACGGATGCGGCGAGGTCTTCCGTGTAGGTTGGAGAGCCTGCGTATTCGGTGACTTCCTTTTTTAGATCCGAGAGGTTCCGCGGCTCCCTCGTGACCGGCGCACATGCCGATAAGGCAAGTGGGAGGAGGAAGAGGATACGGTTCATTCGTAATGATTGCGGCTATGGTGTGAGTTGATCGTGGAAGATGTCGATCTTGTGCTCTTCGAACTTTCGGAGGGCGGTTCGGAAATCGGTGACTGCCTGGTGACGTTTGGCTGCGGAAAGGGCGGCGACGATTTCAGGACGTGTGTTTTCGAGGGTTCTTTCCTCGGCTGGTTTTCTGCCGGTGACGTTCACCAGATGCCAGCCGAGTTTGGTGCGGACGAGGGTGGGTTTGTTTTTCGGGAGATTGAAAACAAGTTCCGCAAAATCCCCGGGGAGGCGGGCGCGGGACATCCAGCCGAGGTCGCCGGATTTGTCTTTTGTGGCGGTGTCGTCGGAGAGTTCCTTGGCGAGGGCGGCGAAGTCCTTTTTCTTTTCGTTCAGATCGGCGAGTGCCTGGGTGAGGGTTTGTTTCGCTTCCTCGGATGGCTTGTCCAATGTGGCGATGAAGATGTGCTGCGCTTGGATTATGGCGGGGATTTCCAAGGACTTTTTATTAGTTTCGAAAAACGCGGTGACTTCTTCCTCTGATACTTTGACCAGAGGATCCACGCGCATGGCTACGTATTTTTCCTGCTGGATGCGGGCGGCGATGCGGTTGCGCAGGGCTTTCTCGTTTTTGATCCCGACCTTTTTCATGGCCGTTTCCAAATGGCCTTTGGTTTCGAATTTTCCGATGAAGCGCTTGAGTCGTTCGTTGATTTCCTCTTCGGAGACGGTGAGTTCGGCGGTGTTGTGGGCGACTTTTACCCGCATGATCTCATGGTCGATGAGATCGCCGAGGGCGGCGTAGGTGATGAGTTTTTTGTCGCCGGGAGAAAGGTCTTCCAAGTGCTTTCCTTCGAGCCACAGCCGCTCGTGGATGGCGTAGTCGAGTTGTTTTCTTGTGATGTGGTGGTTGAAGACGCGGGCGATGACGCCGTTGGCCTTAGCCTTCGCGATGGCTTCCGGGCTGTTCGGGTCCGATGACCGGATGCGCTTGTGGAGCGGGCCGTCGAAGATAAAAAGATCTGCGATCAGGTAGGCTACTACGATGAGGTAGGCTACAAAGCGGAGGGAGAATTTGGTGAAGGTTCGCACAGGGAAACTTTAAATTTTAAACTTTAAACCTCAAGGAAGACTCCTGCTCATACGCGCACCGACTTGAGATGCTTTCTTCTCTTATTTGGAGTTTAAAGTTTGGAGTTTAAAGTTTGGAGTTTAAAGTTTCACCGAATCTCCACGCTGCAACCGGGGCGGAGGAGGGCGGGGATGCGGACGATATCCCAGTTGGCGAGGCGGATGCAGCCGGAGGATTGGGAGCGGCCTATGGTTTCCGGATCGGAGGTGCCGTGCATGCCTATGCCGGGTTTGGAAAGGCCGCACCAGAGGACGCCGACGGGGTTGTTGGGGCCGCCGGGGATGTTGAGGGATTCGGTGCCGCGCTTGCCGGTATCCAGCAGTTTCTGGTCGTAGCGCCAGACGGGGAGCTCGACGGCGTTGCGCATCTCCCATTTGCCGTAGCGGATGAACTGCGGTTTGCCGGGGGTGATGGGGAAGGCGGCGACGAGCGAGTGGTTGGCGACCCTGGCAGGAGCTTCGGGATCGGCTACGACTAGGGCGCGGAGGTTGGCCTCGTAGATGCGGACCTGGTTGAGCTTGGTATCGACTACGGCGTGGCGTTGGCTGAGGGCTTCGTCTTCTTTGAATGCCACTCCGGTGAGTTTTTCGATTTGGAAGGCGGCGACGTTGGGGACGATGATGCTGCTTCCCGGTTTGAGTCCGTAGATTTTTGAGGAGGAGTTCAGTGCGATGAGGTAGGGGACGTCCGTGTGGTAGCGCTCGGACATGAATTCGCCGGTGGAACGATAGGACATCTGCTTGGCTTTCGCCTGCTGCGCCTTTTTGTAGGAGAGGTTCGTATTGATCCATTTTTCGGAAATTTCCGGGACGATGGCTACGGCGAACGGGTTGGGGACGGCCTTGCGGGCGGCGATGTTTACGGCAGTCCAGCTATCCAACGGGTGGCCATGGTGCTCGTTCCAGGACTGGACGGCGAGTTCGGTAAATCGTCCCGGTTTCCCATCAATCACGCCGGGGCCGAAGTTTTCCTGATCAAGGAAAATCTGGAGGCGCACGGCATCGTCACCAGTAGGTTTTATGTCTATGGGTGAGGGTTCCACGACAGGTTCCGGCTGCATGGGAATGGCAGCTGGTTCTGCCACGAGGGGGGCGGGTGCCGGGGCGGGGGTGGATGCTTCCGGGGATACGAGGACGGCGTCGGCAGGTGGGATTTGGTCCTCTGCGGGCGGAGCGGTTTCCTCGAAATCGAGGGGAAGGGCTTTGAGAACGGGGCGTTCGTCAGCCGGAATTTGGGAGAAAGCGGTAGCCGCGAGGAAAGGGAGCAGGAGAATGGTTTGGAGGAAACGCATGGAGTTTGTGTGTGACTGGATTGTATGGGAAAGGATTCAATCGGTAACGGTGAATTCCTCAAGGCGCCCCGCGATAGCGGCGGGGACTACGGCACTGACGAGGATGTCGTTTCCCTCGTAATCGGTGGAAAGGACTTTGGCGTCCTTGTGGAGGATATTCAGGAGATCACCGCGCTTCTGGGGGATGCGGTAGTGCTGCCGTGAAACGCGGTCCGCGAGGATGCGGGAACATTCTTTCAGAAGGGTGTCCATGCCATCGCCGGTGAGGGAGGAGGCGCGGACGGCATCGGGAAATGTCCGGTCCAGGTAGGCGAGCGTTTCAGGATCCGAGACCTTGTCGAACTTGTTGAGGACGGTGATGATCGGCTTGTCTATGGCACCTAGTTCATCAAGGACTTTGAGGGTGGTTTCGTGGAAAATTTCGATCTCCGGGGCGGAGGCATCGAGGACGTGGATGAGGAAATCCGAGAGGACGGATTCTTCCAAAGTCGCTTTGAAAGCTTCCACGAGGCGGTGGGGGAGGTTGCGGACGAAGCCGACGGTATCGGTGATGAGGAGCGGCTGGCCGTCGGGGAGTTCGATGCGCCGGGTGGTGGTGTCGAGTGTGGCGAAGAGCATGTCTTTCGCCATGACATCGGAGCCGGAAAGTTGGTTGAGAAGGGTGGATTTCCCGGCGTTCGTATAGCCGACGATGGAGCCGTGGGGCGTTGCTAGTTTCTCCCGTTCCTTGCGCTGGGTCTGGCGCTGTTTGCGGACTTGTTCGAGCTCGCGCTTGCAGCGATCAATGCTGAGGTGGGCGAGTCGGCGGTCCACTTCGATTTGTTTCTCACCCATGCCGCGGGATGCGCCGCCGCTGCCGCCGCCACCTGAGCCGGCCGATTCCCGGTCAAGGTGCCCCCACATCCGCGCCAGGCGGGGGAGGGCGTATTGCATGCGGGCGAGTTCCACCTGGAGGGTGGCCTCGCGGGTGTGGGCGCGCTTCGCGAAAATGTCCAGGATGACCTCCTCGCGGTCGATCACGCAGAGGTCGGCGAGCCTTTCCCACTCGCGCTGCTGGGAGGGGGCGAGGCAGTTATCGAAGACAATGACATCACACTCATGGGCTTTCGCCAGATCCGCGATTTCCGCAGCCTTACCCGTGCCGCAGAGAAATTTTTTCTTCATTTCACGGGGAAGCGTTAGCACGGAATCGATCACTTCTATTCCCAGGGTGGAGACGAGTTCGCCCAACTCGATGAGGAGCGATGCGGATTCATCCGCTTCACGGGCGTCAAAATAAAAACGCACCAGCAAGGCGCGCTCCACCATTTCGGGTTTCTGTCTGACTTCAAACATTCGCGTGGATAGTTAGCACGGGTTGAGGATTGGGCAATGCCGAATGGATGGCTGCAGGGTTGGGGGATTTAACCGCGAATGGCTGCTAATTTTCGCAAATGAAGAGAAGATGGTTGAACCGCCAAGTCGCCAAGTTCGCCAAGGCTGGGGTTTTGGGGAAGAGGAACCACGGATGGACGCGGATGAACACGGATCGTATTCTTGTGGCTCCGGTTGCGTAGTTTTTTCTATGAAAGCCGTTTCATTACTGCGCTGGAGAGGAACTTTCCGTCGGCGCGGCCGTCGGCGAGTTCCTGGGCGCGTTTCATGGCTTTTCCCATGTCTGCTTTGGAGGTGGCGCTGGTTTCGGAAACGGCTTGTTCGACGATGGCTGTCATTTGCTCTTCGGTGAGAGGGGTGGGGAGGTATTTGGAAAGGATTTCGATTTCCTTTTTTTCATTTTCCGCAAGCTCCGCGCGGTCGGCTTTCTCGAATTGCTCGATGGAATCCTGGCGTTGTTTGATTTGTTTGCGGATGACGGCGAGAGATTCCGGCTCGTCCAAGGGAGTTCCCAGCCCACCTTTTTCGATGGCCGCATTGGTCAGGGCACTTTTTAAAGCACGGAGAGCATTCAAGGCCGTAGAGTCCTTGGCGCGCATTGCGGTTTTGATGTCGTCGGAGATTTGGGAGGTGGTGTCGCTCATGGGCGGGAGGATATGCGGAGGGATGCGGTAGCCAAGTGGAAATGAGGTTTTGCTTCGATTCCCCGGTGCCCCCCGGCCCCGGACGGCCCGAGGAGCACGTCCGTCACGGAGCCACTTCGCTCTTCGCAGCCCTGGAGGTTGCCACCGGGAAAGCCCCGGGAAACCGCCACGGGAGGCACCGTCAAGGGAGGTCATCAGGTTTCGCCACAATCAGGGTCTGAGACCGGTTGCTGCGAGGAATTTCGCGTAAGCGGCAGTCCAGGCCCCGGTGTCTTCGGGCTGAAAGGTTTTGAAGTCGAAGGATTCGCGGATGAGTTTCCGTGCAGCGGGGAAGCCGGAGAGTTCGCCGGTGGCGATCATCTGGGTGACGAGGTTTCCGCAGGAGGTGGCTTCGACGGGACCGGCCTGGACTTCGATTCCGAGTGCGTTTGCGGTTGCCTGGCAGAGGGCTTCGTTCTGGATTCCGCCGCCGCCCGCATGGAGCTTTGCGTAGTCGCGGTTGGTGAGTTTTTTGATTCGCTCAAACACGACCCGGTATTTGAGGGCGAGGGAATCGGTGGTGACGCGTAGGATCTCGCCGATGGAGGATGGGACTTTCTGGCCTGTGCTCCCGCAATAATCCCGGATCTTTTTCGGCATGTCCCCGGGGCTGGCGAAGACCTCGTCATCCGGATCGATGAAGGCGATGAATGGCTCGGAATCGGCGGCCATGGCGGCGAGTTCGCCAAAGGAATGGTTGAGGCCGTCCCTCTCCCACTGGCGTTTGCATTCCTGGATGAGCCAGAGACCGGCGATGTTTTTCAGGAAACGGACGGAGTTGTCTATGCCGAGTTCGTTGCAGAAACCGTAGGAGAGGGCATCGTAGCTGCGGACTGGATGTTTGATCTCCACTCCCATGATGGACCAGGTGCCGGAGGAGAGCCAGAGGGGTTCGGATTCCGAGAGCGGGATGCCGGCTACGGCGGATGCGGTATCGTGGCAGGGTGCGACTACGAAGGGGATGTCGCAGCGGCCAAGGGTGTTTTTTAGCTCGGGGCGGAGTTCGCCAAGAACGGTGCCGGGAGGAACGATTTCCCCGAAAATTTTAAGAGGAAGGCCGAGGGCGGTAATGACTTCCTGGCACCATTGGCCGGTCTCCGCATCAAGGAGCTGGGAAGTGGAGGCGTTGGTTTTTTCAACCGCCTTTATGCCTGTGAGCCAGTAGGCGAGGATGTCCGGAATGAAGAGCAGGCTGGTGGCCTGTGATAACGACACGCTGTCCTTGGATTTGAGCGCGAGCAGGTGAAGGGCGCTGTTGTAGAAATTCGTTTTGATCCCGGTGAGGCTGAAGATATCGTCCTCCGGCATGATCCCGTGCATTTTTTCGGCCATGCCTTCAAAGCGCGGATCCCGGTATTGGTGGGGAGGGCCGATGAGTTCGCCGGAGTTGTCGAAAAGCCCGAAATCGCAGCCCCAGGTATCGATGGCGATGGAGGCGACGTTTTCCCCGTGCGTTTCGATCGCTTTTTTGAGGCCGGTGGTGATTTCGTGAAAGAGGCCGAGCATGTTCCAGTAGAGGCCGGAGGGCAGCTCGATGGCGGGGTTTCCGAAACGGTGGATCTCGTTTAATGCGAGTTTTCCGTTTTCCATGGAGCTGGCGATCACCCGGCCGCTGCTCGCTCCGAGATCAATGGCGATGCGGACTTTCCCCTGTTTTTCTATATCTGGCACGTGGAGATACTTGGTTCCATACCGCAGTGATGCAACGCGGAAAGTTCAGGAAAGCCATTCCGCGGGGGGAGCGATGACCTCAAGGCCTTCGATTCCGTGGAAGTGCTTGTCCGATGTCAGGACGGCCGCATTGATACTCATCGCACTTGCGGCGATGATGATGTCCGTCACGGGGATGACTTCACCTTTTCTGTCCAGGCTCCAAGCTAGTTCGGTAGCTTCGATCCAAAGGTTTTCAGAAGTGCGGATGTTGACCATGGTATCCATGAACCCGGATATCCTGCGGTATCCGGCAGGAAAACGGATGCCCCTGAGGACTTCCACGCGAATCATTCCGCAGATCGCCAGGTTTCGGTTTCCCGCCCATTTCCCGAGTGTGTCTATGGGATCGATACGATGGCGAAGGAGCTTGATGAAAACGTTGCTGTCCACCAGGACGTCATTTGTCATACGGGTGGCTCCCTTCGATTTCAGGTGAACTCGGATCGTAACCGGGTGCGACACAATCCGCCAGTTCGTCAGGAGTCATGCCCATTCCGGCTTTGACCATCTCACGGAAACGGACTTTGCGATCCATTTCACGCAAGGCCATCTCCACCGCCTCGGTTTTAGTGGCACACCCGTAGGCTGCCATGACCCGCTTCAACAACCCCTCGTCAATGTGCATCGTCATCTTCATGCCATACTCAGTATGGCAATTTCGCGCCAGAGTAAAGCGGCTTCTCAAAGATCCTTCAATTCTCGATCCCTGCGGCGCACGTGATGGGATCCCGGAGCGGCGTGAGAATTCCTTGGTCAAGACGGTAGATCCACGAGTGGATCGCGAGTTTCTGGCCACGCTCCCAGGCATCCTCCACGATGGTTGTGCGGGCTACGTGCCTGCTTTGGGAAAGGACGTTCAGTTCGCAAAGCCGGTCGAGCTTTGCTCCTTCTTCCAGTCCTGCGAGTTCGTCCTTGTGCGCGCGGGTGAGGGAGCGGATCGGGGCCAGCCAGTTATCGATGATGCCGTGGCGGAAATTCTCCAACGCCGCCTGCACGCCGCCGCAGCCATAGTGGCCGCAGACGATTACGTTGCTGACTTTCAAAACATCCACCGCATACTGGAGCACGGCGAGAACGTTGAAATCTGTTTCCTGGACGACATTTGCGACGTTCCGGTGGACGAAAACCTCGCCGGGTGGGAGGCCGGTGATCTGGTTGGCGGGGACGCGGGAGTCCGAGCAGCCTATCCAGAAATATTTCGGCGATTGCTGCTGCGCGAGCCGGGTGAAAAACTCCGGATCTGTTTTCCGGACGCGTTCCGCCCAGAGGGCATTGTTCTCAATGAGCTGGTCGATGCTTTCCATGTCGGCTTCGAGTATCGTGAAAAGGGATTCCGGTATCCAGAGAAATCATGCCTTGGAGTCGAACTCCGCCTTAGCCGCTTTCCGGCATTCCGCTACGAAGTGGTTGCATGCCTCACGGCAAACGAGGGGGATCGCATTCTCCAGCGGAATGTCCCCGACGACGCCCTCAAACCGCGACGCCTCGCTGTCCTCCAGCGGTGTCCCGGGATCGATCTGCCAAAGGATCTTTTTCGCGCAGTTGTGGGCGGGGCCACAGACTTTTTTGACAAGTTCCTGGGCGCCTGCATCGCTGATCGATCCCGCGTAGCGATACATCCCCGTCTGGCGGGAAAGCTTCTCCCGGAGATCCTCGATTGGCAGGCTGCCTTCGCTATGCCGGATGAAAAGCGCCGTGCAGCCGGGATAGAACCGGTCGAGCGCCAGCAGCATTTCCTCTTCATTCTGTAGGGTCATGATCCAGCCGCGCCTGAGGCTGACCTTGCCTTTTGTGAAACGGTATTCTCCGGTCTCATCATAGGTGGAAAGATCGCGGGCGGCATCCGGGCCATGGTATTGGTCCAGTCCGCCGAAGGCCGGTTGGGTGGCGAGATCTTCATCATCCATGTGAAATAGCGCGTAGGGATACTCGCAGAGCTCCGGATGGATATCGATCTGGCCGATACGCCGGACGCCATCCCGGATGAGTTGTTTGAGCTTTGTGGAGAGCGTCTCCGCCGTGGATGCCGCCGGGCTGCCCGGCTTGTGTTTCCCATCGAAGTCCATGATCTGATCGAGGATCACATCTGCCAGAAGGGGCTCGGTTCCGATTGCCGAGGAGTAGTAGAGCGTCTTCCCACGGAGCTTGTGCGGGTTTTTTCTGAAAACCTCCGTCTGGCTCGCCGCCGGCCCCACCTCCGCCTCTATCCCCAGCATCA
The DNA here is from genome assembly GCA_963793435.1 of uncultured Verrucomicrobiae bacterium. Taxonomy (GTDB): domain Bacteria; phylum Verrucomicrobiota; class Verrucomicrobiia; order Verrucomicrobiales; family Akkermansiaceae; genus Luteolibacter. Next base: position 1,536,057 of record CAWCAA010000002.1, read on the forward strand.
CCGGGATGTCCTGGTAGGAGTGGAGTCCATCGGAAATAAAGAAAGGCACCACCACCACGTTCTGAGTTTCCGACATCCTGTCCCACTCCGCGATGAACGGCTGCTCTTCCATATACGCATCCGTCACAAGTTTGTAGCCCGCCCCGGATCCAGTGATCAGGTCAGCCTGATCGCGTATCGCTTTCGTGGAATTCTGGTTCAGTCCCGTCCCATGGCCGGTTATAATAAGCGTGGTATCTTCCGGTGCGGCATCCGGAGCCACTTCTTTCGCCCTGCGCAAAATCAGATCCGTCATCGAACGGTGGACCCCCACGGGTAGGGTGTAGTGAAGCGTTTTTCCATCGCGGACTGTCGTTGCCCCGTCAAGCTCCAGCTCACGCGGAATCACATCCTGGGTGAAATACCCTTCGCTGATGAAATCCGGCACAATGTAAACCTCAGTCGCATCGATCATGAAGAGCGCCTCCCGCATCGAGGGTTCCTCTTTCCAGAAACAGACATGCACCTCCGCGAAAAGCCCGCGTTTGCGTATTTCCGCTGCGTGGTCGAAATAAGGCGTGGAAGAATCCGGGTTCTCAGTGGAACCGTGGCCCACGATGAGAAGGGCGGAGTTTGGCTTAGGCGTGAAAGGCATGTGGTGAAAATGGCGGGCCGGGCGTGGATTGCAAGTGGGGGAATCAACTTGCCACGGCGGATGGCTTCCTGCTTGGATGGTGAATGATGAAAACCACCAATGTATGCTTGCTAATGGCGGCCGGAATTTCCCTCGCCACCGGGGAAATGACAGTGGAGCGCCTCGATCCCGCAATCGACAAACTGATCCCCGCGGATGCCAAAATCGAAATACTCGCCACCGGCTTCAAGTGGGCGGAAGGGCCTGTGTGGAAAAAGGAAACCGGCGAACTGCTGTTCTCCGATGTGCCGAACAACATCATCCATGCATGGGACGGCAAGGAAACCCGCGTGTATATGAAACCCTCCGGCTACACCGGCGTGGGCGAATACGGCAAGGAAGACGGCTCCAACGGCTTGACCTTCGATGCGCAGGACAATCTCATCCTTGCCGAGCATGGCGACAGGCGGGTCTCCATCCTCAAAAAGGGGGGTGGAAAAATGACCCTCGCGGACACCTTTGAAGGAAAACGTTTCAACAGCCCGAACGACGTCGTCGTTCACTCATCCGGAGCTGTCTATTTCACCGATCCCATCTACGGCCTCCCCGACGGCGAAAATTCAGCATTCCGGGAAATCGACTTCTGCGGCGTTTACCGTATCGCCCGGGATGGGAAAGTGACCCTCATAACGAAGGAACTGGAGCGTCCCAACGGACTCGCATTTTCCCCCGATGAGAAAACCCTCTACGTGGCAAACTCCCACGGGCCGCGGAAAATCATCCTCTCGGTGGCGATCAACGACGACGGCAGCGGAGGGGATACGGAGGTGTTTTATAATCCGGAAGACTTGGAAGGCAAAGGCTCCATGGATGGGCTCAAAGTTGACGCCAAAGGAAATCTCTGGGCGACAGGCCCCGGCGGGCTCCTCATCATTTCTCCACAGGGAAAACTTCTCGGCAGGGTGCTCACCGGAAAAGCCACCGCGAACGTGGCTTTCGGGGGAGAAAATGGCAAAACAGTCTTTTTGACAGCACATGATTCTCTTGTTAGTTTTCCTAAGCATTGAGAGAATCCCACGGGATTTGAATAAAAACACCGAAACCACAGTCATATGAGCACCATGAAAAAGACACTCACATTTATCCTGGCGGGCGCATTCGCGCTTTCTTCCACCAATTGTACAACCTCCTACGATGCCTACGGAAATCCGCGCAGCAGCGTTGATCCAGGTACTGCGGTAGCAGGAGCCGCCGCAGTCGGCGTGCTCGGATATGCCCTCGCCAATAAGAACAAGGGCAGCAGCAGCTACCACCGCAACAAGGCCATCAACGAGGCGGCATACGGTCGCGGCTACGACCGCAACCGTGGAGGCTACTACGACCGCCGCGGTCGCTACCATTACTACTAGGGCTTTGCCGGTGCAGTGATGCACCCCGCCCAATTTTCCAAGCATCTTTAGCCTTGCCAACGGAGGGCGAACCACTAGGTTCGCCCTCCGTTTTTCTTTTGTCTGGCGAGCGGTTGGAGCCCCGGTGCCCGTCAGACGCCATCTTTTCCGGGGCAATTGTCGGAAGGGAAACGTAAACAAACTAACCAAACAACTAACCAAACCACATGAGTACTGCCATCGCAGAACCCACAAACACCGAGCTGAACGACCTTATCGATTCCAAATTCACGGACTTCCGTGAAGGATCCATCGTCAAAGGAACCATCCTCGAAATCCGCCCGCAGATCGTCCTCGTGGACATCGGCTACAAGTCCGAAGGCGCAATCCCATCCAACGAATTCGAGGATGAGGAAATCGAAGTCGGCGATGAAATCGAAGTGCTCCTCGAGCGCCTCGAAAATGATGAAGGCATGGTCGTTCTCTCCAAGGAGAAAGCCGCCTACAAACAGAACTGGGACAAGATCGTCAAGGTTTACCAGGACGGCGGACTCGTTCGCGGCAAGGTCAAATCCGTTGTCAAAGGCGGCCTCACCGTCAACGTCGGCGTCGAAGCCTTCCTTCCCGGCTCCCAAGTGGACATCATTCCACCGAAAGATCTCTCCGAATACGTCGGAAACGTTTACGAGTTCAAAATCGTCAAAGTCAACGACGAGCGCAAGAACATCGTCCTCTCCCGCCGCGAAGTCATCGAAGCCGAGCGCTCCGAGCAACGCCAGGCGTTCCTCCAGACTGTCAAGGTCGGCGACAAGGTCGTTGGCGCGATCAAGAACCTCACCGACTTCGGTGCGTTCGTCGATCTCGAAGGCATGGACGGACTCCTCCACATCACCGACATGTCGTGGGGCCGCATCAACCACCCGTCCGAGCTTCTTCACATCGGCCAGTCCGTTGATGTTGTGATCCTCGACGTGGATCGAGAGAAAGAGCGCGTATCGCTCGGCCTCAAGCAAATGTCCGACAACCCGTGGGAAGACATCGAGCGCAAATACCCGATCGGTCAGCAGATCAAAGGTCAGGTCACCAAGCTCCTTCCATACGGCGCGTTCATCGAAATCGAGCGTGGCGTCGAAGGCCTCGTGCACGTTTCCGAACTTAGCTGGGTCAAACGCATCACCCGCCCGTCCGACGTTCTCGAACTCGGCCAGGAAATCACCGCAGTCGTTCTCGGCATCAGCATTGAGGAGCAGAAAATCTCCCTCGGCGTCCGCCAGCTCGAAGGCAACCCATGGGACGAGATCGAGCTCCGCTACCCTGTCGGCGCTACCGTCAGCGGCCCCGTCCGCAACCTCACCGCCTATGGCGCGTTCGTGGAGCTGGAAGAAGGCATCGACGGCATGATCCACGTCTCGGACATGTCCTGGACACGCAAGATCAACCATCCTTCCGAAGTTCTCAAAAAGAACGACGAAGTGGAAGCAATCGTCCTCGCCATCGACAAAGGCAACCAGCGCGTTTCCCTCGGCATCAAACAGACCGAGAACGATCCATGGTTCGCCATCGACGATCGCTTCAAGGTCGGCGATCTCGTCAAAGGCAAGGTTGCCAAAATCGCTTCCTTCGGAGCGTTTGTCTCCCTCGAAGGTGATATCGACGGCCTCATCCACATCTCGCAACTCAGCGAAGACCACGTGGAAAAGGTCAAGGACGTCATCAAGGTCGGAGACGACATCGAAGCCCGCGTCATCAAGGTGGACAAGGTGGAGCGCCGCATCGGCCTCTCCATCAAAGCCGTCGGTTACTCCGAAGAGCAGCTCAAAAAGGAAAGCGCCAGCTTCGATTCCCTCCGCCCGTCCTCCGAGATGGTCGGCCTCGAACAAGCGTTCAACCTCGCAGCGGCAGCTTCCGAAGAGTGGAGCCCAGGCGACGAAGACTGAATTCAAAACGGGGCGGAGCGATCCGCCCCGTGATTCTCAAAAGCCGGTCGGGTTCATCCCGCCCGGCTTTTTCGTGCGTAGCTGCCGCCTGCCATTTTCATCCAAGCTTCTCCGGACAACCATGCTATGTTTCGCCACCATGAGAACTTTCCTGATCTCCCTGATTTTCGCCGCCTTTGCACACGCGGAAACGAAGAAAGTGCGGGTGTTTGTAGCCCTTTGCGACAACGAGACTCAAGGCATCGTGAAAGTCGGTTCGAAAATCGGGAACGGCGATGACCCGGAAGGAAATCTGTATTGGGGCTGTAGCGACGGGATTGCCGTCCATTTTAAAAAATCCGGAAACTGGAAGGTGGTCAAATCGGAGTCCGGTGTTTCAAAAGAAATTCTCCGCAGGATCACATTCAAACACACGGCGGCGGATATCGAGCTGGTGGCGGATGCCTACCGTGGTTCCAATATGATGCTGTGTCTGGCTGATTTTGAAAAAGCGGCTGCAGGTGGGGAGTATGATCTGGTTTCTTACATCGGCCACAATGCGTTGATGGATTTCAGGATGAAGCCACCGGCCAAAGTTGATGGCAACCGAACGGACGTGGTGGTGCTGTGCTGTCTGAGCGAGAGCTATTTCAAGAAGCGGCTCGAAGCGCTTGGCTGCAAGCCTTTGCTGATGACCGACCAGTTCATGTATCCTGGCTCGTTCATCCTGGCATCTGCAATCGAGAGCTGGAGGAGGGGCGGGGGAGTCACGGACATACGTTCTGCAGCAGGTCGGTCGTATGCGAAGAACCAGAAGATTTCCGTAAAATCCGCGACCGGAGTATTCGCGAATTTGAAAAAGGACTGAAACCGAAGGTTCAGGGGTTCGCGTTTTCAGATGCCTTTTCGAGGACATCGCCCAATGGAGTGCCTGTGGATTCGGGTTTTTCCTCGCTACGGCAGGAAGAAAACAGTGAGGTGGCGGCAATCAAGATGAGCGCCGCATGCAGGGATTTGAAGAGTGTTTTCATGTTTTTAGTTTACGATTCAACAATAGCCGTGATCCCAAGAAAGAAAATCGATATCAGTTTCACGGATCTCTTGGCCGGAGCGATATCCTGCTCCCGGCTGACAGAAGCAAAAACACTCGAAGACAGCATCAACTCGGCCTGGCCTTCCGCGGCAGAAATCTCACCCTTCCTGTCCGTCCGAAGCGGTTTTGATGCGACATTGCAGGCGTTGAACTTACCCGAAGGAAGCGAAGTCCTCGTCTCAGCCCTGACGATACGTGACATGGAAAGGATCATCCTGAAGCACGGTCTGGTTCCGGTTCCGGTGGATCTCGATACCCGGCGGCTCGAAATGGAAACGGCTTCACTCGAAGCGGCGGTTTCGGATAGAACCATAGCCATCCTGGTCGCGCATCTGTTTGGAAGCAGGATGAACATGGATCCCATTGTCGGGTTTGCCCGCGCACACAGCTTGTGGCTTTTCGAGGATTGCGCGCAGGCTTTCACCGGTCGTGATTACCAGGGGGATCCACGGAGTGATGTATGCATGTTCAGCTTCGGCCCCATCAAAACGGCGACTGCGCTGGGCGGCGGACTTTTGTTTTTCCTGGATGAGGGGCTGCGCAGAAAAGTTCAGACGGTTCAGAATACTTTTCCGAGACAGAGCCAATCGAAATTCCTGAAACGGGTCATCAAATATGCCTTCATTTCCTGCCTGTTAAGGCGTCCTGTCTATGGGGTCTTTGTGGCATTCTGCAAATTGCTCGGTAGCCATCATGAGAAAATTCTCGGGAAAAGCGTCCGGGGTTTTTCCGGTTCCGATTTCTTTTCGCAAATCCGCCAGAGGCCATCGCGGGCACTTCTCGCCCTGCTTGCAAGAAGGCTGGAGCTGTTTGATCCGACACTGATCGAAGAGCGCCGCCGGGTGGGGAAGATGGTAATGAATAGGCTGCCGGATGAAAATCTCATCGGAAGAAACGCCAGCGATCACAGCTTTTGGGTTTTTCCCATCCTCTCGGAAGATCCCGACGGTTTGGTGCGGTTTCTTTGGGGCAGGGGATTTGATGCGACCAGAGGGCAATCAAGTATGGTTGTTGTCGATAGTCCGTATGGCGAAGCGGGGAGACCACCCAATACGACCAAGGCATATGGGAAGTTGTTGTATCTCCCTGTTTCCGGCGAATTGGGCGATGGGGATATGGACAGGCTGCTCGAAGCGCTACGCGAATTTCCTTCCCAGTAATCCCGTTTGGATAAGAGTGGAGGGATGAAACGCAGGGACTTTTTCAGAACGGGCGTCGCCGGTGGGGCGGCGGCAGGGGTATCGGGTGCTTCTGCCGCTGAGTTGAAACGGACGCCTTCCGAGATCGAAGGGCCGTTCTATCCGGTGGTCGCGCAGAAGGACAAGGACTTCGATCTTACCAAAGTCGGGGGGATGGACGGTGTTGCGGAAGGGAAGGCGGTCTTTGTTTCCGGTGAGGTGGTGGATACCGATGGAAATCCTGTCGAGGAAGCAACCGTGGATCTCTGGCAGGCGAATGCCGCCGGACGCTACCGCCATCCCCACGATTCGAACCCGGCACCTCTTGATCCGAATTTCCAAGGCTGGGCAATCGTGCCAAGCGGGGCGAAAGGGGAGTTCAAGTTCAAGACGGTAGTTCCCGGTGCGTATCCTGCGGCGGATGGTTGGGTGCGCCCTCCGCATATTCATTTCAAGGTCACGAAAAAGGGATATGTGGAGGTGACCACGCAGATGTATTTCCCCGGTGAGGAACTGAATGCGAAGGACAAGCTGCTGCAACGCAAAACGGCGGAGGAGCAGGAGATGATGGTCGCCAAGCGCATCAGGGAAGACCCGGAGACTTTCCACTTCAGGATCGTGTTGGAAAAAGCCTGAGTATCCGGCAATCAGCGGGCTTCAGCGTTCCCTGGAAGCTGCACAACCTTGTCCCGCACCGGGATGAAAATGGCGTCTTCCTTTTCCGGTTTCTGGATGTTGAGGCCGGTGAATTTCGAGAAGGCGGGGAGGACGAGATGGTGGGGGTGTTTCAGGAAAAAAAACGGGGTGCGGAGGCTGCGGCGGGGGCTTTCCGGGAGGCGGAGGCCGGGGTGGAGGTGGCCGGCGATGCCGGGTTGGCCGGCGGGGAGTTCGGCCGGATCGTGGGTGATGCGGAGGCCGTCAATTTCGAAAGAAGGGACGGTTTCGATGGGGAGGGGATGCTCGAAGAGGCGGGCCGTGCGGTCGTGGTTTCCCTCGGTGAGGATGACGGGAATGCGGATTCCTTCCAACCACTCGCGGAAGACGTCCAGGACGTGGATGCTCATGCCGTCCTTCGCGTGGACGAGGTCTCCGGCAATGACGAGGCGGGCGGGTTCCGTTTCAGAAATGAGGAGGGAGAGGCGTTCCAGATCCGCCTGGCTATCGCCTTCCGGGACTGGGATACCGCGGCTGCGGAAGGTGGCGGATTTTCCGAGGTGGATGTCTGCGACAACGAGGGTGGAGGATTTCGCCAAGAATGCGGCGTGGACGGCTAGCAGGGTGACGGGTGTTTTGGCTAGGGTGATGGTCATTTACTTTGAGGCTGAGGAGAAGGGACATTTCTGTCCCTTCGATTCGTAAAAGTCGGGACAGGAATGTCCCGACTCCTTACTTCTTTGTGGCGGCCTGGAGGCGGGCTAGCATTTTTTCGAGTTGGGTGGTGGCGTCGCCTGCGGGGAGGTGCGCACCGAGCCTGTCCGCCCAGAGGGGGAAGGCCATGGGGGTGAGGCGTTCGGTTTCCATGAGGACAAAGGGTTTGTTTGAGATGGATTCCAGGGTGGCTTGGAGGCGGGTGAGTTCGAGCTGGCCTTCGAGGATTTCGCGGCGGCTCTGTTCCAAGAGGAGGTTGTCGGGATCGTAGCGGGAGAAGACCTCGAAGAGGAGGCGGGCGGAAACCTGGAGATCGCGGGTGGGGCGGCGCTTTCCGGGAAGGTCGGGGACTAGGAGGCCGGCGACCCTGGCGATGATGCGGAACTGGCGGCGGGACATCTCGGCGGTGTTCATGCAGGAGAGGAGATCTTCTTCCAAATCATCGGGGGAGAAGGCTTCGCGGAGGATGTTTTCATCGAGGGAGAGGCCTTTGCGGGCGGTGAGGGAGAAGCCGTAATCGTTCTGGGTGGTGTGGATGGATTCACCGATCCGTTGGGAAATGCGGTAAGCGGTTAGTGAGGAGAGTCCTTCGTGGACGAGCCTGCCTGCGAAGGGATAAATGAACAGATGCTCTCCTTCGCGGGAGCGGGTGAACTCGACGAGGAGTTTTTCATCGGTGGGAATGCGGGACCAGTCGTTCTGGATTTTCAGGATGGGGGCGATGGCTTGCATTTCCTCGTTTTCCGAAGGGCTGTGGAGCTGTCGGGCTACGGAGTGGGCGAGTTCGGAGGAAAGGGGGAGCCGCCCTCCTGCCCAGCTTGGGATTTCCCCACCGGTTTTTTTCTTCGCGAGTTTTACGGTGGCGGTGAGCTTGTGGAAGCGGATGAGCTCGAGGCGGCGGCCGGAGAAGACGAATTGTTTTCCGGGTTTGAGGCGGGAGATGAATGACTCCTCGACGCTGCCGAGGGTGCGCCCTCCGGGAAATTTTACGGTGATGGCGGCGTCCGATGCGATGGTGCCGATGTTGAGCCGGTGGAGCTGGGCGGTGCGTTTGTCGGGGACGGAGAGTTTTCCTTTTTCCAGGACTGCCTTTTTATACTGGGGGTATTGGGCGAGTTTTCCGCCGTTGGTGATGAATGCGATGCACCAGTCCCACTCGGTATCGGTGAGGTTGTGGTACGAGTGGGTGGTGAGGATTTCCTTTTTCAAATCCCCGGGGCGGGCGGGTTGGCCGAGGATGAGGGTGACGAGGTGCTGGACGAGGACGTCGAGGGGCTTTTTCAGGAGTAGGCGGGATTCGATTTCGCGGCGTTCCCAGGCGTCCCGGGCGGCGGAGAATTCGACGAGTTCGAGGGCGTTGGTGGGGACGCAGTAGATTTTGGAAATTTGGTGCGGCGAATGCCCGGCGCGGCCGGCGCGCTGGGTGAGCCTCGCGATTCCTTTGGGCGAACCGACCTGGACGACCTGATCCACGGGGGAGAAATCGACCCCGAGATCCAGCGATGAGGTGCAGACGACGCAGCGGAGGGTGCCTTCGCGGAGGCCGGTTTCGACGAGGGTGCGGTCTTCCCGGTTGAGCGAGCCGTGGTGGAGGGCGATTTCGGTTTCGGAAAATTTCCCGGTTTCAGCGAGGCGCTGGAACCAGTTTTCCGCCTGGTTGCGGGTGTTGGTGAAGAGGAGGGTGGTGTTGGCTTTTTCCACCTGACGGACGACGCGGGAGATTAGTTTTGTGCCGAGGTGGCCGGCCCACGGGAAGGATTCGATTTCGGTGGGGATGAGTGTCTGTATCTCGATTTTTTTCTCAAGCTGCGCGGCGAGGATGTAAAAATTCTTCGGGCGGGATTTCTGGTGTTTGTGGAGGGGGCGGGCGGCTTCTTCCAGGTTTCCGAGGGTGGCGGAGAGTGCCCAGGTGGAGAGTTTTTTGCCGGGTCGCCATTTGCGGAGGCGGGCGAGGCAAAGTTCGGTCTGGATGCCGCGTTTGGTGCCGAGGAGTTCATGCCACTCATCGATGATGACGCATTTGAGTTGGGAAAATTTTTGCTTCGTGTCCGGATGGGTGAGCATGAGGGAGAGGGACTCCGGGGTGGTGACGAGGGTGTGGGGGAGCTTTTCGCGGAGCTTGGCTTTCCGATAGGCGGAGGTGTCCCCGGTGCGGGCTTCGGCTGGCCATTCGATTCCGAGATGGGCCATGGGCTCGCGGAGGGAGCGGAGGGTATCCTGGGAAAGTGCGCGAAGCGGGGTGATCCAGAGGACTTCGCAGGGGAGCTTGTCGAGCTGGGCGGGGGTTGGTTTTCCGCCTTCGGGGAGGTTGAGATCGGTGAGGGCGCGTGAGAGCGGGCCTAACCAGACGGCGAGGGTTTTCCCAAAACCGGTGGGAGCGTGGAGGAGTCCGGAGTGGCCAGCGAGCGAGTGCTCCCAGGTTTCCTGCTGAAACGGGAAGGGCTGCCATTTTTTCAAATCCAGCCAATTTGTAAGGAGCGGGTGAAGCATTCGTTTGGGGGAATGAACCATGGATAATGGGGGATGCACGTGCTGATTTCACGCTTGCCGGTGGACGGGGGTAGGGTTAACTTCGACCCATGAAAATCCTGAAAATCGTGATCGTTCTGGCTTTTGGTGTGTTGTCCGCAAATGCCGAGGAGGCCGGTTTCGATGCGGTGGACGGGCCTAACGTCCGGGTTACGAGGCATGATGACGGGTCGCGGACGGTTTTCACCCGCAGCCCGGACAACCGTGTGCTTAGCAAAAAAACATTCACTGCCAACGGATCGCTTTTCCTGATCACAATCTACCGTATGGATCCCCACGGGAACCCGTTGAACTGCAAGATCTATGATGGGCAGAAGAACGAGATGTACAAGTCCCGCTATGGATATCGCAAGAGCGACGGGCAACTGGTGGAGGAGCAGATGTTTGATTCCCGTGTGAAACGGACGGATCCGAATACGGGTGAGGAAATGCCGGTGCGCCGTTTCATCTACAATTACGATGCGCTCGGAAACCGCAGTGCGCCTATTTCGATCACTCTGACTCCGGGGAAAACCGCAGAGGAGGTTTACGGAGAGGCCGTCCGCACTGGAGGTCAATCCGTTTGACTCACCTGCCGGCAGGTAGTTTTTTCCAGAAGATGATTCCGGGGAAAGTATTGTTGCCCATCCTCATCGGCGCGGCTCTTGGAGCGGGCGGTTGGATGTATGGAGCCAAGAACGGAGGCGGGGCGGGCGATGTTTCTGCGGGTGGTTTGGTGGATCAGCTTAGGATAGCGGGGGAGGAGATAGCCATGCTTCGGAAGGAGAATGAGTCTTTGAGATCGCTTGCGCAGGGCGGCGGAGAGGTTGCGGTTCCTGCAGAGATGATTGCGCTGATTGAGAAGGATTACGGGCTGGATTTTCTTTCCTCCCCGGTTTTCCACCGTATCGCTTCGGAGGAGCTTGGATACCGGATTGAGGCGGCGGTTGAGAGCAGGATGGGGCCGCAGGGGATTGATGACAGGGACGAGGCTTACAAGAGGATAGGCTGGCTGCGGGCGGAAGACCGGTTGCTGGATCAGATCGTGGCGATCCGTTCAGTCGGGGCGCTGGGGTGGTTTGACGAGGAGACGGGCGATGCCTGGGTGACTGACAGGTTTGATTTGAAAAATGTTCCCGATCAGGCGGCTGCGCTGCGGTTGCTGGTGAGGATTCTGCTGAACCAGCATTTCCCGGCTCCGGCCGCATACCCGGGAGACGATGCGGCGCGGGCGCGGGAGGCGCTGCATGCCGGCGCGGCGGCGGGTGCGGAGACGAGGTTTTTTTCCAGATCGGCACAGGCGATTGGCTTCGTGCCCATGAATGAAAATAGCGCGGCGGCACGTCTGCTGCTGACCCTGCCTGATTTCTTGCAAGGGCTGGCGATGTTCCCGGCGGTGGAAGGAAAAGGGCTGGCGGATACTGCTTTCGTGAAAGGGAAGGCCGCCTTTTCCGAGAGTATGCGGAATCCTCCTGAAAATACTTTGGAAGTGATTTTCCCGGGTGGGAAGGGGCGGGGTGGGAAGCTTGTGATCGGTGGGATCGAAGATGAAATCTATCTGGAGGAAAGCGCGGGTTATCTTGGGTTGAGACTGTGGGTGGAGAAGATGGGGGATGTGGGCCTGGCTGGTGAGATCGCGAGAAGATGGGTGAAGGATGGCTATGTGCTTTTTGCAGATGGGGAATCTTCGAGCGGGCTGGTGTGGGATGTGGAATTCGAAAATGGGGAGGCGGCTGATCTTTTCGAAAGGGTGGCTTTGGATAGGGTGGCTGCGCTTTCAAATGATGGGAAGGTTCCCGGTGTGGGAGAGATGGTCGGGACGGAAGACAGGTTTCTCCGTGTGGTGCGCGTGGGTGGAAAAGAGGTCAGATTTATCAATGCGGCGACTAAGGAGACGGCGCTGCATGGCATTGGTTCAAGCCAATGATCGGGGGTGAACCCGTGCCATAAGACCACTACGTATTAGAAGAGGAAGGAACCACGAATCTCACGAATCCTACGAATCAAGAGAAGAATATGAACCACAATGGGAGCGAAGCGGACATGGAGGAAGTGGCTTTCTTTCTCTATATTCCTCAAAATACACGGAATACACGGAAATGAAAGATTTGGTAGATTTGACGGAGGGATTTAATTTCACAGTCCGTCCATGTCCGCTTCGCTCCCATTGTGGTTCCCAATTCTTGTGGAATGGCAGTAATCGCCGACACGGCGCTTCACGCAGTGCCATTTGAGAGTATGGCGAATTCAAACAGCTAACGAATACCGGCGGCGGGATTCTTCTGTCAGTGGCTTAATTGGTTCATGGTTCTTTGCAAGGTTCGCTGCCACGCGGGACGTAGCGGACGGACGAGCGTAGCGAGGCCGGGAGCGGAGTCCCGCGTGGCAGCGAATGCCGTTCCGGAGGGATCGTGCTCATGCGACTTTAAGCTCGTCAAGAAGGTCGTTCGGACAGGCGTAGTCCAGGGTCTTCCGGGGGCGTTCGTTTATCTCCTCCTCTACCTCCTTTAGCCGCTCCGGAGTGATCTTGCGGAAGTCGTATCCCTTCGGAAAATACTGCCTCACCAAGCCGTTGTAGTTTTCCACTCCGCCCTTCTCCCACGAGCTGTAGGGCTTGCAGAAGTAGCTTTTCGAGTTGAGCAGTTCGTTGACGAACCCATGCCGCGCGAACTCCAAACCATTGTCGTAAGTGATGGTCTTCACATCCAGTTCCTTGAGGATCATCACCAGTCCGATGGCCGTTTCGGAACTGTTTTTACCGTCCAGCCGATAGAGTTTCCCCACCCGGCTTTTGCGTTCGTAAACCGAAAGCAGGAAGCCGCTGCCATCCGCTCCTTGGATCAGATCTGCCTCCCAGTCCCCGTAGCGACTGCGTTTGGCGACTTCATCCGGTCGCTCGTCGATGTCCACACGGCCCGGGATCTTATCCCCGCGCCCGACCTTGCTGCGTCTGCGGTAGCGCCGCTTGCCGTTGATCCGCAGGTTCTTCCATAGATTTCCGCCATCGTCCCTATCCCTTTCCACATGTTTGTAAATCGACTCGTGACTCACTGCGATACCCTGTTTTGCGAGCTTGCCGCTGATCTGCTCCGGGCTGTGCTTGATGCGGAGGCGGGCTTCCACATCGGTTAGAACCTCTCCGGTCACGGATCTCGCACGGGGTGTTTTGGCGCGCGCCCGCTCCTTGGCAATACGGGTAGCCTCTTTTGGCCGGTAGCCGCGATCCCGGCGGTTGCGGGAAAGTTCCTTGCTCACGGTGCCTTGGGTGAAGCCGATGGCAACGGCAATGGCGGCCTGAGTAGATCCGCCTTTCCTTAGGTTGTGGATAACTTTACGGTCTTCCGCACGGAGGCGGTGATATTTTTCGTTCATAGTCAGTTTGTTGTAAAACCAGACTAGAAGAGTTCCCGCCTCCGTACCTCTAAAAATTATTCGTTAGAACCCTGAATCCACCTATGCTAAAAAAACATTTGAAAAATTATGAAAGTATCTACTGAAGAATTCACCGTGAAAACGCGGGGCAAGGGAACCTACGAGATTTCCGATGAGATCGAAGCCATCGTCAGCAAATCCGGAATCAAGGAAGGGCTGGTGACGGTTTTCCTACAGCACACGAGTGCGAGTCTGGTTCTGATGGAAAATGCGGATCCCAGCGCGAGGCGGGATCTGGAGCGTTGGTTTGACAGGCTTGTGCCGGAGGACGATACGGATTTTATCCACACCCACGAGGGGCCGGATGACATGCCCAGCCACATCCGCATGGCGCTGACGAGATCGAGTGAAGTGATCCCGGTGATCGGCGGGCGTATGACTCTGGGGACTTGGCAGGGGATTTTTGTTTTCGAGCACCGCCGGGCTGCACACAACCGGCGGATCTCGGTGAGTGTGATGGGAGGGTGAAACTTTAAATTCTAAACTTTAAACTTCAAGGAAGAGGGGATACAGAAGCAGGGCATGTCGCACGAACTGATTATGATGGCGCTGGAGGAGGATATCGGTGAGGGCGATGTCACTTCGGAATATTTTATCCCGGAGGGCAGGACTGCTTGCGCGTTTGTGACGGTGCCGGAACGGGGGGGTTGTCTCCGGGGTGCATCTCGCGAAGGACGTTTTCCTGGAAGTGGATCCGAATCTGGATGTGCATCTGATGCTGGAGGACGGGAGCAAGGTGGGGTCGGGTGCGATGCTGATGAGGGTGGAGGGTAGCGCACGGTCCATTCTCACGGCGGAGAGGACGGCTCTCAATTTCCTGCAACGGCTTTCCGGGGTGGCTTCGATGACATCGCGTTATGTGAATCTGGTGAAACACACTCGGGCGAAAATTCTCGATACCCGCAAGACCACGCCGGGCTACCGCGCGCTTGAGAAAAAGGCGGTGGAGGATGGCGGTGGGACGAACCACCGTATGGGGCTCTACGACAGGGCGATGGTGAAGGACAACCATCTGGCGGCGGAAGGCGGGATAGCCGCTCTCCAGGCGGCGATCCTGAAGGTGAAAGAGGAAAAGTCCCACGTGCAGGTGGAGCTGGAGGCGGATCGGTTGGATCAGGTTTCGCAGTTTCTCGAACTGGACGGCGTGGACTACATCCTGCTGGATAACATGAGCCTGGATGAGCTCCGCGAGGCGGTGGAAATGCGTGGGGAGAAAAGCCGCGTGAGACTGGAAGCCAGTGGCGGGGTGAATCTCGATACGGTGGTTGGTATCGCGGAAACGGGGGTGGATTTCATTTCCGTGGGCGCGCTCACCCACTCGGCTCCTAGTCTGGATATCGGGTTGGATTTTCCGGAACAGGAATGAACGGATTTGCCGAAGCGGCCGCGTTGATGCCGGATCCGTTCCGCATCCTTTGGAAAGAAGAAGTCGGCTCCACCAACGACGAACTGAGAAAGCTCGCTGAAAACGGTTTGGGCGAGGGACTTGTCCTGATCGCGGAGAATCAGACGGCGGGGCGTGGCAGACGGGGTGCGGAATGGTTTTCCCCTGCGGGAGAAGGGCTGGCGTTTTCCATCCTACTCCGCCCGGAGGCTCCCAAGCAGTTCTGGTCGCGGCTCTCGCTTGTCGCCGGGCTGGCGGTGGCGGAGGCTGTGGAGAAATTTATCCCGTTGGCGGAAATCAAGTGGCCGAACGACGTGCTGGTAAAAGGTAGGAAAATCGCGGGGATTTTGGTCGAAGCCGGGAAGGATTTCGTGATTGTCGGGATAGGGATCAATATCAACTCGGTGGATTTTCCAAGCGAACTTGCGGCGACATCCCTTGCACTTGAAAAGGGTGGCAATGTCGAACGCGCGGAAGTTTTGTTGGAGGTAGTGAGGAGGCTTTCCATTCTCTCCGGACGGATTGACAAAGGTTTCGAGAGCACGATGGTTGGTGTCCGCCAGCGCTGTCGGCTCACCGGGAAACGGGTTCAGTTTACTTGCTTGGGAGGTGTGAAAATCGGACTGGTGAAAGGGTTGGGTGCGGGAGGTGAACTTCTTGTGGAAATAGCTGGCAACCTGGAAACGATTGTCCAGGCGGATGAGGTGAGGCTCTTGGACTGAAAAACTGCGAGAAGTTTTCGAATGGACTGGTGAAGGGGGTATCGTTAGATTGCCCGCTGAATGAAGAGTGATGCGAATCTTGCCCGGCGGCTTCCCCGCCTCATTCCCATCTATTCGGCCATCGCGATACTGGTGGTGGGGATCGCGGTGGCGCTGGTTGCGATCCTGCCACTTTACAAAGAGCTGAAAACCGAACGGATCAACTACCTTTCCTTCGCCGTCCAAACACGCAGGCAGGCGGCGGATGATCTGCTGGCCCGCTTCAAGGGCATAGCCGATCAGATTACGAGCCGAACGAAAGCCCGCGAGAAACTGGAGCAATACAATGCCGGAACGGTGACCCAAGTGGAATTCGGGGAGTTCAGCACCGGCATACTGGCAGATGCTTTAAGCCGCTCCGACCAGGCGGTCGGGGTCACCAGGTTGGACAGGGAGGGCGAAGTCGCCGTCCGGGTGGGAGAGGCGGTTCCCGACAAGATATGGGCGGGGGTGGACGCGCGATCAATTCTGCTGCGGGGCATGTTCGAGGTGGAGGGGAATAAGCGGCTGGTTGTGCACGCGCCGATACTCGACCGCGATGGAGCGCGGGTCGGAACGGATTTGGTCTTGTTCAAAGCGGATTTGCTGGAGCATCTCGTCGCCGATAGGTCGGGACTGAAGAATACCGGGGAAATTATCATAGGGAGCCTGGAGAATTCCGATGGCGCTCCGTTTTTTCCTCTGCGTAACGGGAATCTCCCGGATCGCTCGCAGGGCGGTCTGACCGGTGTTTTTGACAAGGCGGAATGGTCGGTGGAAACGGAGGGCGCCGTGGGCAAGTCCGATATCATGCGGGCGGACGGAGTCGAGGTGGTGGAGGCCGCGATGATTCTGCGGGAGGCTCCGTGGTGGATCGTGGTAAAAATGGACAAGGACGAAATCCTGTCCTCCATGCACAGGCAGCTTGGTTTTCTCGGCGCACTTTTGTTCGGGCTGATCGTTTTGGGGACTGCGGGGATCGCGCTCCTGCTGCGGCCTTTGGCGGGGAAAGTGATCCTGCATACGGACGAGCTCAATGAGGAGGTGCGTAGAAAAACGGAAGCCTATGAAAAAGCCAAGGAAACCGCGATCGCGGCGAACCGTGCCAAGAGTGATTTCCTGGCGAACATGAGCCATGAGATCCGCACTCCGATGAACGGCATCATGGGCATGACCGAACTGCTGCTGAACACCGAACTCACTCCGGAGCAGAGGGAATACCAGCGCCTGGTCCAGCAGTCTTCGGAAGCCCTTCTCGCCCTGCTCAATGACATCCTCGATTTTTCGAAAATCGAGGCGGGGAAGCTGGAGTTGGAGGAGTTCGAGTTTCCGCTGCGGGACTCGATAGGCGACACGCTACAGACGCTGGCCGTGAGGGCGGCTGAAAAAAAACTGGAGCTCGCCTACCAGATCCCGCCGGAAGTCCCGGATCACGTCGTCGGGGATTTGGCGAGGTTGCGGCAGGTGATCGTGAATCTCGTGGGGAATGCGATCAAGTTTACCGAGAGGGGAGAGATCGTCGTTTCCGTCGCCCGCGTTTCTGTGGAAAACGGAAAGGTCGCGCTGCGGTTTTCCGTGAAAGACACGGGGATAGGCATCGCCAAGGAGCATCAGGCGAAGGTGTTCGAGGTATTCAGCCAGGCGGACAGCTCCACCACCCGGCGCTTTGGCGGGACGGGACTGGGTCTGACGATTTCCCGCAGGATAGTGGAAAAAATGGGAGGAAAACTTGAGGTCTCCAGCGTGGAGGGCGAGGGTAGTGAATTTTATTTCACGGCGCATTTTGAAAAAGGAAAACAAGTGACCAAAGCGGCTCCGCCCGATCTCGCCGGGCTCCGTTTTCTCGTTGTAGATGACAATGCGACCAACCGCAGGATACTCGATGAAATCCTCCGTAACTGGAACCTGGAATCCACCACCTGCGAGGGCGGGGTGGAGGCACTGGAAGAGCTGCGGAAAGGCGTGGCCGCCGGAAGCCCCTATCAGGTGGTGATCCTCGATGGGATGATGCCGGGCATGGACGGATACGAGTTGGCCCGGCGGATCAAGGCGGATGCGGAGCTGGCGGATTCCAAGCTGCTGATGCTCACTTCCGGTGGCGGCAGCCCGGGTGGAGTGGACTTGCGCGAAATCGGAATTCTCCGCTGTTTGAACAAGCCGGTGAAACGTTCCGTTCTGTTAGATACCATTCTGACCACCGTGGGTGGCGATCCCTCGGCGGGCGGGGAGGAGGAGGCGCTGGCGGATGTCCCGGAGGGTTTCCGTCCGTTGAAAATTCTCGTCGCGGAAGATGGCAAAGTGAACAGGATCGTCGCCAGGCGTCTGCTGGAAAACCGGGGGCATACCGTGACCGTGGTGGAAGATGGAAGAGAGGCGCTGGATGCCTCGGCGGAAGGGGATTTCGATCTCATCCTGATGGATGTGCAGATGCCGGTGATGAACGGGCTGGAGGCAAGTGCTGCGATCAGAGAACGGGAAAAAGTTTCCGGCGGGCACGTTCCCATCGTCGCGATGACAGCGAATGCGATGAAGGGTGATGAGGAGGCCTGTCTTGATGCCGGTATGGACGGCTATGTGCCAAAACCCGTGCAAGCGGCCCACCTGTACAAAACCATTGAGGGGTTTTTCCAGGATAATGCGGAAGCCGGGTCGGAAGGAGACGTCGAAGACGGGGGCGGCGGAAAGGTGTTTGATGAAAAGGCTTTCCGTGACAACACGGGAAGTTTGGATCTGATGGAGGAGCTGATAGGATTTTTCGAAGAGGATTCGGTGGCGATGCTGGAGAAGATCGCGGAAGCATGCAGCTCGGGTGTGGCGGAAGATCTTCACCAGGCGGCGCACGCGCTCAAAGGCATGGTCGGAAACTATTGCGGGGAGCGCGCGTTCACCGCTGCTACGGATCTGGACAATGCCGCCCGAGCCGGGGATTTGGAAAAATCGAAAGAACTTCTCCCACCGCTGGAGCGCGAGATAGCCCTGCTGCTGGATGGTCTGGTCGATTTTAGAAACACTTTGAAGAAACCATGAAGATACTTGTAGTTGAAGATGAGCGGGCGACGCGGGCGAGGATTGTTTCCTACCTGAAGAAATGGGGGCACGATGTGGTCGAGGCCTCGGACGGACAGTCCGGTTGGACGGTGTTCCAGGATTATACTTTTGAAATGGTCATCAGCGATTGGCAGATGCCGGGCATGGACGGGACGGAGCTGCTTAAAAAAATCCGCGGGAGCGAGCGCCAGAGGTATCTCTATGCCATCCTTCTCACCTCGCGCTCCGAGAAGAGCGATGTGGTGACAGGGATGGAATCAGGCGCGGATGATTTCGTTTCGAAACCCTTCGACAAGGACGAGCTGCGGGTGCGGGTGCAGGCGGCGCAACGCATCATCGAGCTCGAGGCGGCACTGGAGGAGCAGAACCGCCGGCTGGAACATGCCAACGAAGTGCTGACTACGGCGAACACAAGAATGAAGGAAAGCCTGCTCGCTGCTGCGAAAATCCAGCGCTCGTTCCTCCCGGAGCGTGTCCCGGAATCTCCTGGAGCGGAATTCGTCTGGGTCTATGAACCTTGCGAGGAATTGGGGGGCGATACCATCAACGTAGTCCCTCTCGATGGCAACCACGTGGGTATCTACATCGTGGATGTCAGCGGCCATGGGGTTCCCGCCGCGCTGCTTTCGGTCCATCTCAGCAGGTTCATGACACGGCTGGACGGAGCGCGTTCCGTGCTGAGGAAAAAGAACGGGCGCGAGGGTTACGATATCAGCCCGCCCTCGAATGTTGCATCCGAATTGAACCGGCAGTTTGTCTTCGACAATGCATCCACCCAGTATTTCACGGCGACCTACGGCGTGCTGGATTTTGAAAAACGCGAGTTCCGCTACACATCTGCGGGGCATCCGGGGCCGCTGGTGGTTTCCGGCGGGAAGGGCATGCTTCACAGGGCGCGTCCCCCAGCTGTCGGGTTCCTGCCGGATGCGGATTTCAAGGAGGAAACCGTCTGCTGCGAAGCGGGCGACAGGATGTATTTCTACACGGACGGAATCTTTGAAGTCACCGACAGGCAGGGCGTGGAATTTGGCCAGCAAAGGCTGCTGGAAACATTGGAAAAAGCCAGCGACCAGCCCCTGGATGAAAGCCTGCGCTGCCTCGTCCGCGCCGCGAAGGCATGGGGCGATGGTGAGCCTTTCGATGACGATGTTTCGCTCATCGGTGTGGAAATACAGTGAGTCCTTGATCTGAGAACCCGTCTGAAATCCCGGTTCCATGAGACGCGGTTTTGGCAATAGTCGGAGACCTTGGACTGCGGCCGCAAGCCTCCGCGTCCCAGCGTGCCTGGGGCACGGCATTACGGGGATTCCAAACAAATCATAAGGCCGTGCAAAACGGCAAACTACCGGGTTGTTCTGGATGGGTTCGATATTTTTGCTGTGGTCGGGAGGTGCCAGACATGCAAGCGGTGTCGTAGTTGCGCTACAATTGGTGTAGTGCCCGAAGGCGGCGTTGAGGGAGCTGAATTTCTCCAGCGGGATGAGCGCGAGGACGGCTCCCCTTGGCAACGCCAGGTTTTGGTTTGCGTCGCAAACTGCGATCATCGCGCCAGCGCGTGGCCGTTTTTCCGGCGAAGGCGGCTGGTAGCGAAATTTGGCGTAGAGGTTGAGAGCAAGGCTGGGATGTTTCATTTTACGGAGCAAAGGTTCGATGGGCCGAGCGTATCGCCAGGTCTTGGCAACGCATTGCCGTTGACCTTTGGGGTGTAGGGCATAGAA
Organism: uncultured Verrucomicrobiae bacterium; assembly: GCA_963793435.1. Taxonomy (GTDB): domain Bacteria; phylum Verrucomicrobiota; class Verrucomicrobiia; order Verrucomicrobiales; family Akkermansiaceae; genus Luteolibacter. The sequence continues at coordinate 1,556,443 of CAWCAA010000002.1, forward strand.
CGTCCGGCTTATGTTTATCGATCACATCAGGATTCTGGCGAAGGCCGGAGACGGGGGGGACGGCGCGGTTTCGTGGCGGCGTGAAAAATTCGTCCCGCGCGGCGGCCCCGATGGCGGCGACGGCGGCAATGGCGGGAACGTCACCCTGGTGGTGGACAACTCCACCGACACCCTGCGCCAATACCATTACGATCCCAAGCTCATCGCCGAAGACGGCGTGCCCGGGAAAAAGCACAAGAAGACAGGTAAGAGCGGGAAGAACAAGATCGGCCGGGTTCCTCCGGGCACTGTCGTCTATAAAACCACAGCCGCGACTGTTCAGGAAGCCGTGGAGATGGAGCGCAGCGAAGAGGGCATTGATCTCGATCCCATCGCCGATCTGCTGGAAGAAGGCGATTCCTTCACCCTATGCCAAGGCGGAATTGGGGGGGAAGGAAATTTCAAATTCCGCACGGCCACCAACCAGACGCCCATGGAGCACACGCTGGGAACTCCCGGTGACCAGGGGATCTATTACCTGGAGTTGCGCCGCATCGCGGACGCGGGACTCGTCGGCTTCCCGAACGCGGGAAAATCCACCCTTCTGGGGAAGCTTTCCGAGGCGAAACCAAAGGTAGGCTCCTATCCGTTCACCACTCTCCAGCCAATGATTGGCGTCGTGGAGTTCGGTGGATTCCGCCGCTGCACCATCGCGGACATTCCCGGCCTTATCGAAGGGGCGCATGAAAACCGGGGTCTCGGCCATGAGTTCCTGCGCCATATCACCCGCTGCCGGGTCTTGCTTTTCGTCGTGGACATGGCGGGCAGCGAAGGACGCGATCCGATCAGCGATCTGCAAATCCTCCGCACCGAAATCAAGGAATACGATGAGGATCTCGCAAAATTCCCCTGGAAAGTTATCGCCAACAAGATGGATCTCGAAGGTGCGGAAGAGAATCTCGGTTTTTTCAAAGCCCGTTTCCCGAAAGTCGAAATCATCCCGATCTCCGCAGACACGGAACAAGGTCTCGACGATCTCCGCATGATGCTCGACAGCGAGATTTCCCAGAAGACGCAGAAATGAACGGCCAGCCTGTCTTCGTTTACGGAACCCTGCGGAAGGGCGGCTCCAACCATTTCCGCATGGCCTCCGCCGATTTTGTCGGCGAAGGAAAAATTTCCGGACGGATGGTCAAAATCGACTGGTATCCGGCGCTCCTTTGCGGTGGCGGGACTTGTGTAAAGGGCGAACTGTATCTGGTGGATGCGGAAACTCTGAAAGCGCTCGATGATTTCGAAGGCATCACCCCGGACGCCACCAAGCCACGCGATTACCGCCGCGTAAAAGTAACGGTGAACCTTTCCAATGGGGAAACCGAAGACGCATGGGTCTGGGAGTGGATCGGAGACACCGGAAGTGCGGAGCCTCTGGATGGCGGGGACTGGCTCGCGTACGAGCCGAATCCAAGCTAAGAAAGGCCGTGGAAAAAAGGATCATTCCGCCGGATATACTTCTCGGAGCGTATGCCCAGGGAGTTTTTCCTATGGCCGATGACGGGGAGATCGTCTGGGTTTCCCCCAAAATGCGCGGACTCATCCCGCTGGACGAACGTTTCCATATCCCCCGTGGATTGAAAAAGGCACTTCGGAAAAATCCGTTCGAAATCCGTTTCAACACTTCGTTTCGCGAAGTGATGTTGGGCTGCGCGGATCGGCAGGAAACCTGGATCGATCCGGTGATCCTTGAGAGCTACTGCACGCTTCATGAAAACGGCCACGCCCACTCCGTGGAGTGCTGGGACGCGGACGGCTTGCAAGGCGGTCTCTACGGGGTTTCGCTCGGTAAGGCGTTCTTCGGAGAAAGCATGTTCTCCCGGAAAACGGATGCTTCCAAGATTGCGCTGGTGGCCTTGGTCGGGCGCCTTAGGGAAAAGGATTTCGAACTTCTGGATACCCAATGGATCACCGATCATCTCCGCACTTTCGGAGGTGTCGAAATTCCGCAGGAAAATTATTTAAGTATGCTTTATAGTGCGGTCGGTGTTGAAAGGAATTAGGTGTTTAGTATTAGCGAGGGGCGTTCGTAACTCGTTGAAAGAAAGTGACTTGATTGCTTTTCGTGTATGTTAGGCTTTTGGTAAGTTTTACCTTTATTAAATAATAAAACGTATGTTTTTCTCTTGATGACGGTATGCGGATGGGGGATGATCAACGCGTGATCGCAATATAGTGATCATCTCGAAGGTTTGATTGCTTTCGAGTTCACCCCCCCCACTCCCCCCCATCATGAAATCACTGATCGCACTGTCGTCGGCTCTTATCGCCGCATCGACTCTCTCCTCTTCAGGTCAGAACCTGAACTTCGCACTCGGCGGCAACGCCGGTGACAACGTTTCCAACGGGAACAAAATCTCTTTCACCAACAACGGTGTGAAAGTTACCGCCTCCGCATGGGGCTACACCAAAGACTCCGGCAATACCGCGTTCCAGAATGCGAAGCTCACCCAATACGGGCCAGGACTCGGCATTCTCAACCGCGATGAAGTATCAAGGGGTGAAAACAGCCCCTTCCATCAGGTCGATAACGATACCGAGAACGACTACATCCTCTTCGTGTTCGATGAACTGGTTGACGTGTCGAGCATCACGGTCACTCCATCTCCCGCGCCTTACGACATCGATACTTCCTACTGGCTGGGAAACATCAGCGGTTCGAACCAGGCGGCTGGAGTCGTGAACCTTTCCAACGTGACTTATTCCGGCCTCGCTGCCCTTGGCTTTTCGAGCGAGCAGCAGGTTCTCGGAAACTCAACCAGTGGCTCCGCCAACATCGGGATCAATGCGCCGTCCGCAGGTGTCAACGCGATCCTCTTCGGAACTTTGAATCTGGACAATCTGCCTGCCCATTTCTCCAAGAATGGCACCGATGCCTACAAGGTCGGACACATCAAGGCAACCGTCGTCCCCGAGCCATCCGCAGCCCTTCTTTCCCTGCTTGGCGCACTTGGCTTCTGCCTGCGCAGGCGCCGCTGATTCCAACCCTCGGGATGGCTCGTTCCAGAAGCTCTCTCCCAGCAATCGGGGAGTTTTCGATTGAACGTCCGATTCCGGTAACTGACTCCCTCACCCTCCACCCCCCCCCCCACCCATGAAAATACTTATCGCTCTCGCAGCAGGCTTAGTCGTCGCATCCTCCCTCCCTTCCTTCGGACAGAATCTTAACTTTGACCTCACTGGCAACGGTGGTCTCCAAGGTTCCGGTAACTCCCTTACATTCACCTCAAACGGTGTAACAGCCACAGCTACGGCGTATTCCTACACCAGGAATGACGATACCTCGTTTGAAAAGTCCCAGTTGGGTCGTTACGGATCCTCAGGCCTGGGCGTTACCAATAAGTTTGAAGACGGTAGCTCACCAGAGCATCGGGTGGATAACTTCAAGCACAACGACTACATCCTTTTCACCTTCGATGACCTCGTTGATGTCAGCTCGGTCCAGATTGCCTCCGTTGTTGACGACAGCGACGTCAGCTACTGGGTTGGAAACATCAGCTCAAACAATCTGACTGGCAAAAACTATTCCGGTCTCAGCTCTTTGGGTTTCCAGGACGAGCAGATCGATATGTTCAACTCCTCCGTGAATTCCAGAACGGTTACGATCAACTCGCCCTCCAACGGTATCAACGCGATCCTTTTCGGGACACAAAGGGGACTCGATAGCGGCGACTACCTCGACCAGTTCAAGGTTCAGCATATCAAGGCGACCGTCGTCCCCGAACCATCCGCCGCCCTTCTTTCCGTGCTCGGTGCGTTTGGCTTCTGCCTCCGCCGCCGCCGCATTTGATTTTATCGCTTTCATGGAATTGTTTTCCCGCGCCCGCAAGGGCGCGGGTTTTTTCTTGTCCGGGCGGAGCGGCGAAAAACGATCCCAAGCTTGATTCATTAAGATTTCCGAAATAATCTTCCTGGCAGATCGAAGCAATGAGCCAGCGGAAACGGAAATCCCCAGCCAGGAAAACCTCGAACCGGAAGCGGGAGCGCCCGGAAAAGGGCGAAGGCTTTTTGCGCTCCCTGAACAAGCGCAGCCACGACAAGGCGAACCGCCGCTTGAAGAGGGGTGGGGGAAAGCCGGTCTGGGCATCTATCGCCATTGAAGGCATTCCCGAAGATGCCGGGGATACGGTGTTTTCCCAAAGGCTCGTCCGTCTGCTACTGATCATCGCATTGCTACCGCTCAGTTGGGTGACGACGTGGACGTTCCTTAAAATGTTCTCCCACGCCACCCTTGAGCAGGGGTTCTGGCAGAGCCCGCAATTTTGGTATTTCACCGTGGGTGTCCTTCTGATGCTGGGCTGGTTCTGGTCCAAGCTCGCCCAACCGTTTTTCCTCTACCTCTACGTCTTCGGGCACGAACTGACCCACGCCGCTTTTGTGAAATGCTTCGGCGGCCGCGTTCTGGATATCGAGTGGAGCTCCGAGGGCGGCTATGTCACCACGGACAAGACCAACTGGGTGATCTCACTCTCCCCGTATTTTGTCCCGTTCTGGAGTCTGGTCGCGGTGATCGTGTACGTCTTCGCCAGCCTGTTTTTCGAAATCCTCCCGGTCGGAAACCTCGTTTATTACGGAGTGATAGGTGCCACCTGGGGATTCCATCTCGCATGGACCCTCTGGATGATCCCCCGCGACCAGCCGGATCTCCAGGACAACGGCACCTTCCTCTCCCTTGTGCTGATATATTTCGGAAACCTCATAGTCCTCATCACCCTGCTCTGCCTCTCCTCTCCATCGCCCGCGGAAAGTTTCAGGGACTTCGGTTATTCCTGGTTTGGAATCGCCATGACCTGGGGCGATACCGCACTACGCTGGCTGCAAGCATTCCTCGAAAACCTGGCTGGAAGCCTCATCAAGCCTTGAGCCTTGAGCCTTGAGATTTGAGATTTGAGATTTGAGATTTGAGATTTGAGATTTGAGATTTGAGATTTGAGATTTGAGATTTGAGATTTTCCCCACCCAACTCTTTCTTGGAGTTTAAAATTTAAAGTTTAAAGTTTCCGCCAAGTGATCGACCTGGATTCCAACGCCACCACCGCCCTGCTTCCCGAAGTCCTGGAAGCCATGCTCCCGTGGCTTTCGGGAAACCACGCGAACCCGTCCGGCAGCTACCGGACTGCGAAACTCGCCCGCAAAGCCATCGAAAACGCACGGGAACACGTCGCCGCGCTCATAGTCGCCCATCCGGATGAAATCGTCTTCACCGGCAGCGGTACCGAGAGCGTGAACACCGCCCTCCATTCGCTCGACAAACTGGCAGGGGAGGGGAGCGCGCTTGTTTCCGCCATCGAACATAGCGCGGTTTTACGTTTCCTGGAAAGCCGCAGCCGGGCTGTGACCTTGCTGCCCGTTGGCGAAAACGGACGCATTGATGCAGCCGAATTTTTCGCTGCTTGCGAGGGCGCTGCCTACGTTTCCGTCATGGCTGCGAACAACGAAACCGGCATCAACCAACCGATTTCCGAGATCGCCAAAATTGCCCACGAAAAGAACCTCCCCATCCACACGGATGCCATTCAGGCGGCAGGGAAAATCCCCATCGACGTCCGCAAGCTGGGCGTGGATCTGCTTTCCCTCTCCGCCCACAAATTCCACGGCTCCAAGGGAATCGGCGCATTATATATACGCAGCGGACTCCAGTTTTCCCCGCTCCTCCATGGAGGCGGTCAGGAAAAAGGCCGACGCAGCAGCACGGAAAATACCGCCGCGATTGTCGCCATGGGAGAGGCCGCCAGACTTGCAAAACTCGCCCTCGAATCCGGAGTATCCGCCCGCCTCAGTGAAATGCGGGATGCTTTCGAGAAATTTCTCCTCAGCGAAGTCCCTGGCTGCGTCCGCAACGGCGATCCCGCCCACCGCCTCCCGAATACCTCCCACCTTTCCTTCGAGCGTTGCGATTCCGCAGGGCTTCTCATTCTTCTCGACGATGCCGGCGTTGCATGTTCCGCAGGTTCCGCCTGCATGACAGGCAAGCAAAAGCCCTCCCACGTACAGCTCGCCATGGGCATTCTCGAACAACGCGCGAAAACGAGCCTGCGCTTCAGTTTCTCCCGTTTGAATACCATGGAAGAAGCCATGACGGCGGCTGCGAAAGTGAAGAAATCCGTGGAAAAACTCCGCAATGTGCAGGGGCACGGGGTCGGCCCGGTGGCAGTTTATACCAGTTGATTTGGCTTCCCGAACTTTCCCGGAAAGCGAAGGAATCGGGATTCTGTTTACAAGGATGAATGGCATGGGATAGAACTGACTTAGCTATCTCAGCCGAGTTCCGGTTCACCCGCCGGAATCACCCCCCCACGGAGAGTTTGCCATGTCACCCACACCCCCCACCCTAAATCCGTCGCAGACGGTGGAACGCATCCGCGAAATTATCGTTGGTCGCCACCTCGAGCGTCTCGAAGGCCGCGTCGCGCGCCTTGAATCGTCCCCCCGGTTTGAGCCGGAAAATACCGCCACACCCATTTTCGAAGACCGCCTCCTGATCACGGAAGCGAAGGTCGAAGCCTTGCAGGATCACGTCCACCGCATTGATGGTGGCCGGGAGGATTCGCTCCAGCTACGCCAGGAAGCCCAGCGGCTGGCTGCGAAAATCGAGGAAATCTCCCAGGCCAAGCCGGATACGGAAAGCGTGCCCGCCGTAGAAAACCTGGAGCGAAAGCTCGGCCTCTGGCTGACCGATTGGCAGAAATCCCTCCACGTAAGATTGGAAAGCCGCGACCGCGCACTCGCCGAAAAAGTGGAGTCGGATCTCCGCGCACTGCGTGAGAGCATTGAAAGCCGCATCACCAGACTGGAGTCGGGAAGCCCTGGCGTCGTCAGCGATAGACTCGAAAAAATTTCCGAAGCGGCCCGTTGCCGAGAGCGCGGCTGCATTTTCCAATCTCAGCACCACCAAGGCATGAGCGGAAAGCATTTCACCCCGCTTCCCTCCGCCACTGACAGCGATCCCGGTGGCGGCTTCAAACCTATGACCGGGTTCCGCACCGCCCTCCCCGTTTCCAATCCGGATCCGCGGCAGAAATGGTTTCCCCCTCTGGTCGTCATGCCCTCGGCACCGGCACCGCCATCAGGAAACGGCACGGACTTCGCAGGAAGCTGGCCCGTCCCCATGGAAGCCATGCCCTCCCAGCCGGTCCGCGAGAAGCCAAGTGGATTTCTTCCGGAAATTTTCCTCCCGTCCGAGAAGCTCCCGGCTGCGTCCGTTGAGAAAAAAGCCCCTCCGGTGGAGGCACCCGCTGACGAGATTCGTTTCAAAGCCGCACCCGACTACAGTGACGAAGACCTCGTCGATGCCTTCGCGCCCATCATGGAGGGAGCCGTCCGCAAGGCGGTTTACTCCATGGAAAAAAGCAATGTCGATGCCCTCCTCGAACCCATGCTGCGGGCAACCGTCCGCCGCGCTCTCGCAGAATACAGCCCCTCCTCATCCCGCCCCTTCCAGCCCCCCGGCTTCATCGACCGCACGGTCTGGCGCATGCAGGCACTCTTTTCCAGCCGCACGTATGAGGATGTCCTTTTCGAGAAAACCAACCGCTTCCAGGTGGAAGAGGTCTATCTTCTCGATGCGGAAACGCTAGCCCTCGTGTCCTTCGCAAGCTGCGATCCCGCCCGCCACTCCGCCGTCAAACGCGTCGAAAGCTCCGCGCAGCGCATTGCCCTCCAGATCCGCGATGCGGAAGGGCAGATCCGCCGCTCCTTCGAGCGGGCGGACGGCATGAGCGTGATCGCAGAAAAAGGAGACCAGATGCTTCTCGTCGCCGTTGTCCGCGGCCAGCCAAACGAACTCATCCTCGCCGATCTGGAATTTTCCCTCACCCGGATCGAAGAACATTTCCAGGAGCGTTTCGCCCAAGCCGGCTCCGCCCTCATGCACGCCCTCCAGCCCTTTCTCGAGGACTGCCTGCTCATCCAGGCTCCCGCCAGCGCGGCCTAAACTGCGCAACCGGATTTTCTTATAACCTGTTTGGAATTCCGGTTTGTAAAACGCACTGTCGGAAAAAGTCGAAGACCTGTGACTGTCGGCAGCCTGCTGCCGCTTTCCGTTATGCAGCCTGCTGCTACGAGGCAACCTCGGGAAGTGTATTTTGCTACGCAAAACGCCTCGCCGCCTGAAGGCAGCGCTCCGTGCCAACGCAGTCGGCTCGCAGCAAGGCTGCATTGCCAAAAGCGGCAGCAGGCTTACGCAGTCTAGGGTACCTGCGGCAAGGCATTTCGGAGATTCCAAACAGGCTACTAGAAAGAAGTCTTCGGATGCCACCGGGAAGCCCGCAGAAATTTGTGCTGGTCAATTTCGGGCGTATGCGTAGGAACGGCACTCCGATGGTGGTAATTTTACGGCCTACCTGAAAAACCATGAACCCCGGTCGAAGAAACAATGTGGTGTTGAGCGGTAAGCCCGGTCGGCAGGTGATGGTTTTTGCCCACGGATTCGGCTGTGACCAGAACATGTGGCGCTTCGTCGCCCCTGCGTTCGAAAAAGATTTCCAGACACTGCTGTTCGATCACGTGGGTGCGGGCAAATCCGATTTGTCGGCCTACTCCAAGGAAAAATACGGCGATCTTCAGGGCTATGCTGCGGATATCGTGGAAATTGGCAAGGAATACGGATTGAAGGACGCGGTCTTCGTCGGCCACTCTGTGAGTGCGATGATAGGTATTCTCGCTGCCACAAAAGCTCCCGGCATGTTCGGAACCCTAGTGCTGGTCGCTCCTTCACCCTGCTACATCAATGACGGGGAATACCACGGTGGTTTCACCCGGGATGAAATCGGGGAGCTTCTTGAGTCCTTGGACAGCAACCATCTAGGGTGGTCGATGACGATGGCTCCGATGATCATGGGGAATCCCGACCGGGAGGAACTGGGTGCGGAACTGGCAGAGAGCTTCTGCCGGACTGATCCCGGGATCGCCATGGATTTCGCCCGCACCACCTTTCTTTCCGATTGCCGGGATATTCTGGGCGACAGCGAGATCCCCTCGCTCATCCTCCAGTGCTCGAACGATATCATCGCGCCGCTTTCGGTCGGTGACTACCTGCACACGAAAATGAAAAACAGCACGCTGGTGGTTCTGAGCGCCACCGGCCATTGCCCGAATCTGAGCGCCCCTGAGGAAACCGTTGCGGCAATGAAATCGTTCCTATGAGTGATTCCGGGGGCAGGGCATTGAATGAGGATTTCGAGGATTTTTTCGAGAATGCTCCCTGCGGGCAACTGATCATCCATACGGATGGCACCATCCTGAAGTGCAACTCGCGGATGGCGCTATGGCTGGGATACACTGCCGGGGAGATGGAAGGGGAAATTTTCACGTCCTTTTTACCAGTCGGTGGCAGAATATTTCATGAAACCCATCTGACCCCGCTCCTCCGCATGCAGGGAGCCTACGAGGAAATGGCCTTGGAAATGAAGGACCACCACGGCAACCGTCTCCCCGTTCTCGTCAACGCCTGCGAACGGCGGGATGAAGCAGGGAATTCCCTCTGCGTCCGCATGGCAGTTTTCAAGGCGACCGACCGCAGCATTTATGAAGGGAATCTCCGGACGGCCAGAACCCTCGCCGAGGAACGGCTGTCGGATGCGAACGAGGTATCGCTCCTGCGCGAGCAGTTCATCGCGGTTCTGGGACACGACCTTCGCAGCCCGCTCGGAGCCATCACGATGGGAACCGCGATCCTTGAGTCGGCTCTTCTGAAGCCGAAGGAAAAGCAACTGGTTGGTATTCTGAAAGATAGTGCCAACCGCATCTCCCATCTGATTGACGATGTCATGGATTTCGCGAGAGGGCGCCTCGGTGGTGACATGAACTTGAAAATCGAAAGCGTGGATCTCCAGCCGATTCTATCGCACGTCATTGATGAGCTGAGAACGGCACATCCCGCCCGCCTCATCGAAGTGGACGGCAGCCCGATCAGTCCCGTGGATTGCGATCCGGTAAGGATTTCCCAAATCCTGTCCAACCTCGTATCGAACGCGCTCGTCCACGGGCATGACACGAATCCGGTTTCCGTCCGCTGGCACGAGGTCGGGGAAAACTTCGAACTGACGGTTGCCAATTCGGGCGATCCCATTCCTAGAAGCGTTCTTGGCAATATCTTCGAACCTTTCAAAAGAAAAAATGCCAATGGAAGCGGGGACGGGCTGGGGCTGGGGCTCTATATAACGGCGGAAATTGTAAAAGCCCACATGGGGAGCCTTACCGTGAGTTCGGACGAGGAGGAAACCCGTTTTCTGCTCAGTATGCCGCGCTCGCGCTCTCTGAAGCAGGCCGGGTTGCGCGCCAGTTAGCACGGCGTCCTTTTCCTGCCCAGACTTTCGGCTTGCAAGCCCGTTCGTTCCACGATAGCAAGTGCCGAACAAACAACCTCTGTCACACGGAGAGTGGGTCTGATACCCACTCTTTTGCGTCTAGGGAACTCTCGTCAAACAGATTCCCGCAACTCAACCCGCTTCAAAGATTTTCCACCGCCAGCCATGACCAACGACATCGTCGCACTCATCGAATATTACGAAAAAGAAAAAGGAATCGACCGCGAAAAAATCGTGGCCGCTCTTGAATTTTCCTTCGTTTCCGCTTATCGGAAAATGGTTCCTGGCGCTGATGCCATCGAGAACCTCCGTGCCGATGTCGATACAAAAAAAGGCAACACCAGGATCTTCGCCACCCTCACCGTCACCGAAGATGACGACCATCAGGACAAGTTCAACGAGGTGCCCGTCTCTCTCGCGAAAAAGAAAGATCCTGAAGTGGAAGTAGGCGGAACGCTTGAGTTCAACGTCACTCCGAAAGACTTCGGCCGCATCGCCGTCCAGACTGCAAAACAGACGATGATGCAGCGCCTCCGCCAGGCGGAGAAAGAAATGATCTACGAGGAGTTCAAGGACAGGGCAGGCGATGTCGTCTCTGGAACCGTCCGCCGCTTCGAGCGCAACGACGTCCTGATCGATCTCGGGAAATTCGAGGGTATTATGCCCAACAAGGAGCGAGTCCAGGGCGAGGATTACAACATCGGCGACCGCATTCGCTGCTACGTTCTCGCCGTGGAAAACGAAGGCCGTGGCCCGGAAATCATCCTTTCCCGCAGCCACCCGAACTTCGTCCGCCGTCTCTTTGAGGCAGAGGTTAACGAGATTTCCGACCACACCGTTGAGATACGCGGCATCGCCCGTGAGTCCGGTTTCCGCACCAAGGTGGCTGTGTACAGCAACGACCCGAAAGTCGATCCCGTCGGTGCCTGCGTAGGAATGCGCGGTGCGCGCGTGAAAAACATCGTCCGCGAGCTGAACAACGAGAAAGTCGATATCATCCGCTGGAGCGACGATCCTTCCGAGCTTGTCCGTGAGGCTCTCAAGCCCGCCGAACTAATTTCCATCACTCCTGACGAGGAAACGAAAGTAATCCTCGTCACCGTCAGCGAAGAAGACCTCAGCAAGGCCATCGGCCGCAAGGGGCAGAACGCCCGCCTCTCCTCCCGCCTCATGGGCTGGGACGTGCAGGTCCGCAAGGACGAGACCAAGGAAGAGCAGTTCAAGGAGAAGATAGGCGGAGTCGCCCATTCCCTTGGCGAGCAGCTTGGAATTACCGACGAACTTGCCGAGAAGCTCACGATCTTCGGTGGTGTTAGCGCGGAAATGATCGTCGATATGCCTGCCGACTTCCTCACCGCCTCCCTTGAAATCACCGAAGAGGAAGCGAACGCAATCCTCGAGAGGGCAAACGGAATCGTGGCGGCAAACTCCCCGGATGCAGAAGCGTCTGAAGAAGCCGAAGTGCCCGCTGCAATTGCCGAAGCTTCCGCCGAGCCGGAAGCCGCAGCCGGGGAAGCGGAGGCTCCTGTTGAAACGGAAGCGGACAGCGAAGCCGTAGCCGCCAAGGAGTAACCAGCCCCGCCCACCGACAAAACCCAATTTTCAATTTTTCGAATACCAATCTTTTACGAACGCCGGATGCCAAAGAATAGCGACAACTCCTCAGACAAGCCGAAAAAAGTCCTCGATCTCATCGACGACGTCAAAAAGCCGTCCCGGAGGCAGCGTCAGAAAATCGAAGCGGAAGCTGCTGCCGCACCTAGCAAGGTGGAATCGGCCAAGGCGAATGCCCTCGATCTTTTTGCCGAAGAACAAAAACCAAAGGCGCGTAAGAAAGCCGCCCCTGGAAAGAACGTCATCGGTAGCATTTCCAAAATCCGTGAGAAGGAAAACGAGGATCCGAACATGGTGATCGCCCGGGAAGCCGCCGTTGCCGCAGTTCCCGAAGCACCTGCCGAAGGCGGAGGCGATCCATCGGAAGAGTCCGATGATCCCAAGCTCATCATCATCAAGCCGCCCATCCTGGTGCCGGATCTTGCCGCGCGCCTCGGCCTCAAGCCGTTCAACGTGATGGCGGATCTCATCAAGCTCGGCGTTTTTCCGGCACCCAACCAACCGTTGGAGCCGGACATCGCCGCACAGGTTTGCGAAATCCACGGATTTACCTTTGAGCGCGAGAAACGCGACAAGGACAAGGGCTTCCACAAGGTGGAGGAAGTCATCGAAGAGCCGGACGTCCCAGAAGAGGAGCCTGAGGACGAACTCAAGGTCCGCCCCCCCATCGTCACCATCATGGGTCACGTGGATCACGGGAAAACCTCCATCCTCGACTACTATCGCAAGAGCAAGGTTGTCACCGGCGAGGCCGGTGGGATCACCCAGCACATAGGTGCTTATCAGGTGAACCACAACGACCAGCTCATCACTTTCCTTGATACTCCGGGCCACGCCATTTTCTCCGACATGCGCGAGCGCGGAGCCGCCGTCACCGACATCGCCATCATTGTGGTTGCTGCCAACGACGGCATCATGCCCCAGACCAAGGAAGCGATCAAACACGCCCAGAAGGCACAAAAGACAATTATCGTCGCCATCAACAAGTGCGACCTCCCGGCTGCCAACGTGGAGCGGGTGAAATCCCAGCTCGCGGAAAACGGCCTCCAAACGACCGACTATGGCGGTGACACGGAATTCGCTGAAATTTCCGCGCTGAAAGGAGAGGGGATGGACAATCTTCTGGAACTCATCGTCCTCCAGGCCGAGGTTCTCGAACTCCGCGCCAACCCGAAAGCAACCACCCGCGCCCAGGTCATCGAAGCGCGCGTTGTCCCGGGTCGCGGCACCACGGCCACCGTAATCGTTGAGTCAGGAACCTTGAAAATCGGCACCCCGTTCATCTGTGGGCCATTCTCCGGAAAAGTCCGCTCCCTCATCAACGACCTCGGCGAGAACGTCAAAACCGCCCTCCCCGGAATGCCTGTGGAAGTCATCGGCTTCGAGGAACTCCCGCACGTCGGCGACCATCTCACCGAAATGAAGAACCAGCGCGAGGCGAAATCCCTCGCCACCGAGCGCCAGGAGGAACTCCGCCTTAAAAAGCTCGCTCCCCAGCATCGCAACCGCATGCAGGATCTGTTCTCCATGGTCAATGAAGGCGGTGGGAAAAATCAGCTCAAAATCATCCTCAAGTGCGATGTGCAGGGTTCGGTCGAAGCGATTCAAAAGGCAATCCACCAGATCGAGTCCGAGAAGGTCGATTGCCAGTTTATCACCGCAGCAGCAGGCCCCATCACCGAGTCCGATGTCGCATACGCCGCATCCTCCGATGCAGTCGTCATGGGCTTCAACGTCAAGGTGGAGGCGAAAGCCGTCAAATCCGCCAAGGCCGCCGCAGTTGAGATCAAACTCTACTCCATCGTTTACGAACTCATCGACCAGGTTCGCGAAGCCATGCTCGGCCTCCTCGAACCGCTCACCCGCGAGACCGTCATCGGCCACGCCGAGTGCCGCCAGGTATTCAAGGTCAACAAAGGCAAGGCTGCCGGTTCCTTCGTCACCGACGGCAAGATCCACCGCAAGGCCCACGCCCGCGTCCTCCGCGGAGGCGTCCCGGTATTCGATGGGAAAATGTCCACCCTCCGCCGCTTCCACGAAGAGGTCGAGGAAGTCCGCACCAACTTCGAATGCGGCATCCGCCTCGGCGAATTCAACGAATACGAGGAAGGCGATATCATCGAGTGCTATACCCTCGACAAAGTCGCACAAACGCTGTGAAGACCCAAGACTGTAACACACAAGAGAAAAGACCTTGTTGAATCACTCTACTCCACCTCTTGTGTCTTGATTCTTAACGTCTTAAATCTTTAGCCATGAGCCGCCGCATCGACAGAGTGAACGAACTTCTCCACCGTGAAATTTCCACGGTGATCCAGCATGATTACGAGTGGAACGGGCGCATGGTCACCGTCGCCTCCGTGGATGTGACCCAGGATCTGAAAGAGGGAAAGGTTTACATCAGCGTCATAGGTGGTTCCGCCGATACCGTGATCGACAAACTCAACCGCGCCCATGGTTCCATCCAGAAAGCGGTCATGAAACGGGTCGTCCTAAAATCCACCCCCGTCCTAAGTTTCCGCCACGACAACTCCGCCATCCGCGGAGTGGAAATCGTCAACCTGCTCGAAGAAGTGGACAAGCTCCCCAAAGCTCCGGAGCTGGAGGAAGGCGAAGCATAACTGCACGATGCACTGAGCGCTGCCTTCAGGCGGCGAGTCTTCCCTCTTTTATCCTACCCGCATTAAAATCTCCGCGTAGCATCCCCCCATGCCACGCATTCTCCTAGTAGAGGACGAACCCGCTATCGCCGATACATTGGTTTATGTATTGGAAAGCGAATGTCATCAGGTGAGCCATGCGCTGACCGGCGGTGACGGGCTTGGGCTGTTGGAAAAATCCTCCTACGACCTAGCTATCCTTGATGTCGGGCTTCCCGATATGACGGGCTTCGATGTCTGCCGGAAAATCAGGGAGAGACACCAGATTCCGATTCTTTTCCTCACCGCCCGCGATGGGGAGCTGGACCGCGTGCTGGGTCTGGAAATCGGCGGGGATGATTATGTGACAAAACCATTCTCACCCCGCGAGGTCGCCGCCCGTGTGCGGGCCATTCTGCGGCGAACCTCCACAGCACAAACACCGCCCGCAGAAACTGGTGGACTCACCATTGACGACTCCTCCAAGCGGGTAGTCTGCGATGGAAAACGCCTCGATCTCACCGCGCACGAATACAAGCTCGCTGCCGTTATGCTGGGTAATCCCGGCCAGGTATTTTCCCGCGACCAACTCCTCGATCACGCATGGGACGATCCCGGAGCCGTCACCGACCGAACGGTGGACGCTCACGTAAAAAGCCTTCGCGCGAAACTTCGCGCCGCCCGTGCCGGAGCCGAGGAAATGATCACGACCCGGCGGGGACTGGGTTACGCATATTCACCGGGAAACGACTGACCATGCGCCTCACCCGTATCACCCTTCTTATCATCGCCCTTATCATCGCGGCGGGCTTCAACCTGTTGGTGAACAGGCAGCTTGCCGATGTGGAGCCACAGCTTTTCCAGGCAACCGAAGAGGTGATGGTCGATACGGCGACCATTCTCGCCACCATCGCGGAAAAGGAATTCCGGAGCGGTGATTTCGATACGGAGGGTTTTCGAGAAGCGATGGATGCCGCGCACCGGAGAACCATCCATGCAATGATTCACAAGCATCTCAAGGAAAGCGTGGGAACCCACATCTACGTGACGGATGCGAGAGGGGTAGTGATTTTCGACTCCGGCCATCCGGAGAGGGTGGGGGAGGATTTCTCGGAGAAAAACGATGTATTCCTCGCCCTCCAGGGGAAATACGGCGTCCGTAGTAGCAGGATGGATGAGGAGGACGATACGAGTTCCGTTCTCCATGTGGCGGCGTTGATAGGGCCGGAGGATGCCCCGCTTGGAGTCCTTACCGCCTACAAGCCACAGGCGGATGTGTTTCCCATCATCCGGCGCAGGGTTTCGGAAATCTGGTGGGGCACCGGGCTGGTGGGCGGGGGGATACTTTTTTGCGTCGGCGTTGTGTTCGTATGGCAATACCGGCCCATCAGCAGGCTCACGGAATACGCTCGGGATATCGAGCAGGGGAAACGCAAGCCGCTGCCACATCTTGGAATGGGCAAGGAGGTGAACACGCTGGCGCGGGCTTTGGAATCGATGCGGGAATCGCTCGAAGGCCGGCAGTTTGCGGAGCGTTATGTCCAGACCCTGACCCATGAGATGAAGAGTCCGCTCGCCGGGATACGGGGCGCGGCGGAATTACTGGAGGAGGATTTTGAAACGATGGACGGGGCGGATAGGAAACGCTTCCTCGGAAACATCCGCGCGGAAACCGTCCGCGCCGACCGCTTGCTCACCCGCTTGCTAGAGCTTTCCTCTCTGGAGGGTAAAACGAAATTGGAGAACGTTGAGAAGATCCATCTCCGTGATGTCGTGGAGCGTGCGGTTGCGAACGCGAAAGCGATGGCGGATCTGGCCGGGGTGGAGGTTGTGGTTGATACGGGCGACGCGGAAATGGGCGTGCGCGGCGATTCATTCATTCTTCGTGCGGCGGTGACCAACCTTTTGGAGAATGCCATTGATTTCTCACCCAGGGATGGGCTCGTCAGCGTGGTTTTGGAAACTACAGAAGGCTTTCATCATATCGTGGTGATGGATCAGGGACTGGGCATTCCGGAATATGCGCGGGAGAAAATTTTCGAGAGGTTTTTCTCCCTCCGGCACCTCAGCTCCGGGAGAAAAGGCACGGGGCTTGGTCTCACGCTGGTGAAAGAGGCTGCGGATCTCCATCAGGGTCGTGTCTCCCTGACGGACGGCGATGGAGGCGGGACGAGGGCTGTGCTGAAAATTCCCGCGGCGTAAGACTGTGACCGGCGGCATTGGCACGGAGCGCTGCCTTCAGGCGGCGAGTCCCGTATCCATTCAAATCTTTACCGAGTATGCCCCGTGATAGCTGGCATGCAGGATTTTAAACAGGTTCGGAGAAGCCTGCTGCACTGCGTAAGACTCGCCGCCTGAAGGCAGCGCTCCGTGCCCGCACTTTCCCCGTTTTTTCACACAGCCTTCATAAAACTATCACGCAGGGAGTCCTCAATCGGGACATCCGATGCAAGACCTGCTCTCACCAACTGCTAACACCCTCGCCGCTCCTTCAATCAAGGAGATGGGACGCGGGGCGGTGGTGATGGTGATTGGCTTCGCGCTTTATGGATTTACGGTCGGCTACTGGAGGTCGCCAGTGATGGGAATTTTTGTGGCAGTGAAAATGCCGTTGCTCATTGCTCTGACGCTTGGGTGCAACGGGCTGTTGAACGGCTTGTTGGGAATACTGCTCGGCAGTGGTCTCGGTTTCCGGCAATCACTACACGCCCTTCTCAGCGCCTTCGCAATCTCCGCTCTTATCCTCGGCGCAGTCGCTCCGGTTACACTTTTCCTGGCGGTGAATGTGCCCTCCGCAGACTCGCCCCAGGCGGCTTCCGCGCATTCCGCCTATCTCCTCACGCACACTTTCATGATCGGGATGGCGGGACTGATCGGAGTGATCCGCCTGGGAAAACTTCTGGAGTCATACAGCAGCTCCAAGACCATCGCCCGCTCCACCCTGGGTGCATGGATCGCGGGAAACGCATTTCTTGGAATGCAGTTCTCCTGGATTCTCCGGCCGTTTTTTGGATCGCCCAATTTGGAGGTGGCCTTCCTGCGCGATGATCCGATGAGAGGCAGTTTCATCGAAGCCGTGTGGGGCTCGCTGCAAACGATACTGGAGGGCATCCCGGCGGAGGGGATGGTCGGGATCGTGGGAGGCGGGGCGCTCATACTTATTTTCATCTACCAAATCAGAACCGAACAAAAGAAACGCAAACCATGAACGACAATAACCAACCACAGACACCGGCCACTCCGCCGCCGCTTCAGCAAACCAAAGTCCAGGAACCACTTCCGGAAAATCCCGGCATACGCGAACTCTTCGAAGCCCTGCTCAGGCGGCCAACGGAACTCGCCCGCCACAAGGTTACGGAAGGACGTTCCGCGCTCACCGGCTTCGGGATTATCGCGGTGATCTCCATCCTAGTCTTTGGTTTTGTGCTCGGGACGTTTGCCTACGGCGACCAGCTCTGGGCTGCTCCTGTGAAATTCGGCGGGGGAATGCTCTTCGCCGGACTGATCTGTTTCCCCAGCCTTTACATTTTTTCAAGTCTCGCGGGATCGGGCGCATCGGCTGCGAAGATGGGCGGGTTGCTTGCCGGGATGTTGGCGCTCGCCGGATTGTTGTTACTTGGCTTTGCGCCCGCTCTCTGGATTTTCGCGCAAGGCACCGCCTCGTTCGGATTCATGGGCTTCCTCGCCATCGCTGCGTGGTTGGTTGCACTGGCTTTCGGATACAGGTTCCTCCGCGCTGCACTGCGTGAAACGGGAGCCACCCAAAGCACCCCTCTGGTGATCTGGGTATCCATTTTCCTCCTGGTTACCCTCCAGCTCTCCACCAGCCTCCGCCCAATCCTCGGGAGATCCGACAAGTTCCTCACCACCGAGAAAAAATTCTTCCTCCAGCATTGGGGAGATACGATTGATGAGAGCCTCGCAGTGGAGAAAAAGGAAGAGGTGAAATCAAATTCCAAGCGGACACCAGGCCGGGGCGAGGAGCGGAATCCATATACGGAATGATACTGAAATCAGTATGCATCCCCCCGTGGGCCGATGTAGTCCACGTAGATGGTTTCGTCGTTTTCGATGATGCGTAGCTGGAGGATTGAGTGGTAGTTGCCGGTTCTCAGTCTCCACCAGCCCGCCAGTTCGCCGCTCAGGGCTTTCATTTTAGGGTGTTTGGAAACATCTGCGAAACCGGCAATTTCTTCCAAGGCGGAAATTACTTGGGCTTGCCGATTGCGGGGCATTCGGTCGAGGTAACGATCCGCCCTACGGTGAAGAACGATTGCTCGCATGATCAAAGTCCCAAGCGGCTCTTCACTTTGGCAAGCGGAACAAACGCTTCGGTGTTGCCCTCCCGGCGGTCGCGCTCGGCTTCCTTGCACGCCTCGATTTCTTCTTCACTTGGCTCATCATCATCTTCGATCATTGCCCTGATCCTCTCAAAAACATCCCAGGAAATAACCGCTGCTTCGGGCTTTCCATCTTCATCAAGAAGGGTGCGATGTGTCAAAATCATACCTTTAAAATACGTCGGCTCTGCAATTTTACGAGTCTTGATTTTCGTCACGATGTGGGAGCACGTTCTGCCGCGAGACGCTGCAACTCCTGACGGCTCCGCAACCACGAAGAAAAATCCTGTATGCACTGCGCTCCGGCGGGATATTCTCAGGCATGACGGAAGTGGTGTGCGGGGTGATTTTGGATGGCGATGGAAAAGTCCTTGCCTGTCGGCGAGGGCTTGACCGGCATCTGGGGGGCTTGTGGGAATTTCCCGGAGGAAAAATTGAGGAGGGAGAGGTTCCGGAGACGGCTTTGGTGCGGGAGCTGAAAGAGGAGTTAGACGTTTCCGTGGAGGTAGGGGAAAGGCTGATGGCGGTGGTGGAATGGACGGATGGCAAAGTTGCAATCCGGTTGACCGGGTATTGGTGCAGGATTTGCCATGGGGAGCCAGTGGCGCTGGAGCATGAGGAGTTGCGGTGGTGTGAGGTTCCCGGGTTGGAAGGGCTGGAGTGGGCTGATGCCGATGTGCCGCTGGTGGAGGAAATTTTGAATCTTAAATTGTGATGGCTTGGATAGAGGTGGATTGTCAGCTCCCCGCTGGGATGTCATGGTCTGGGGGATGAAAGAGGGATTTCCATTCAACGCCGCATTGATTGGCTTGGTATTGTCTCTGGCTGGACTGGGCTTTTTTTCCATGATGGGGAGCAGTGCATCGTGCCCCGGCGGACGGACTGTAAAATCCCAGATTTCTGCGACAAGTCTAGCCACCGCAGTCGAGCAGTATTACGAAGAGTATAACCATCTCCCGTACGTGCCTGGCCGGGTAACGACCAATACCCCCGATGGGAATAAACTTTTGAATGTTCTCAGCGGTCTTGAGCCAACCGATGGTTCTTCCGGTAATGTCCGAAAAATTAGGTTTCTTTCGCTCATGGAGGGAACGAGGAACCGTGGCGGAGTGATTTATGATTCAGAAGAAAAGTTCATCATCGGTCTTTTTGACGCATGGGGGAAGCCGTTCACGGTCTTTCTCGATACGGATTCGGATGAAGTTCTCCACCTGAACCTTGGCTCCAAGGAGATCACTCTGAAGGGGCGGCGTGCGGCAGTGGTCTCTCCGGGGAAGGATAAGAAGCTGGGGACGGCGGATGATGTGAAGACCTCGTAGTGGATTGTAGCTGGGGACTCCGGCCCCAGGCCGTTCAATGAGGCATCCTGCCTCGTTGCATCACCTTGCACGGGGGGCTGGAATACCCCTTGGGGCACACCGTCCCTCCAAACGGCCTGGCGCAGGATGCGCCAGCTACTTTCCCATCAGCTTTTCGATCTCATCCGCCTCGATGGGGATGGAGGCCATGAGGTCTGTGTTCCCGGTTTCTCCGATGAGGTAGTCGTTCTCCAGGCGGACGCCGAGGTTCTCCGCCGGGATATAGATGCCGGGTTCGATGGTGAAGACCATGCCTACGGCGACGGGTTCGTTGGGCGGGGAGACGTCATGCACGTCCAGGCCGAGGTGGTGGGAGGTGCCGTGCATGAAATATTTTTTCACGAGGGGCTTGGAATCGTCCTGGGCGGCGGCTTCCTCTGCGGTGAAGAGACCAAGGGCGATGAGTTCCTTCTCGGTCTGTACGATGACCTTTTTCTGATAGTCCGCGATGAGGATGCCGGGGCGGAGGGTGCTTTCCGCATAGCGCATGGTGCGGAGGACTGCCTCGTAAACGGCGCGCTGGCGTTCGGAGAATTTTCCTGAGGCGGGGATGGTGCGGGTCATGTCCGAAGTCCAGCCGCCGTATTCCGAGCCGATATCAAGGAGTATCGTCTGACCATCTTCGAGGATGTCCTTGTTCTCCAGGTAATGAAGACAGCAGGCGTTTTTCCCTGAAGCGATGATGGGCGGGTAGGCGAAGCCGCGCGAGCCCTGGCGGGTGAACTCGTGGATGAGCTCCGCCTCGATCTCCCACTCGCCGACGCCGGGTTTCACAAAATCCAACAGGCGGCGGAAGCCGGCTTCGGTGATGCGGCAGGCTTTTTCGATGAACTCGATTTCCTCTGCGGATTTGATGACGCGGAGCTTGTGGAGCAGGGGGGCGAGCCGCCCGTAGCGGTGCAGCGGAAAGCGTGCCTGGCATTCCCTGATGAAGCGGCCATTGCGAGACTCGATGCCGGGGATGGAGCGGGGGTGCTCGTTTGTGGTGAGGAAAATAAAATCCGCCTGGGGGATGAGGCGGCTGATGGTGGAGTCCAAGGCGGAGGCCCACTCGACGCGGCTGATGCCAGTGCGCTCGGTGGCGGTTTCCTTGGTGAGTTTTTCCCCCTCCCAGACGGCGATGTGGTCGTTGGTCTCACGGAGGAAGAGAATTTCCCTGTCCTTGGGATCGTGCGCTTCGGGGAAGAGGAGGAGTGTGGTTTCCTCCTGGGTCACGCCGGTGAGGTAGAAGAGGTCGTTGCTTTGCTTGAAGGGCAGGGTGGCATCGGCATTCGATGGGTAGATGTCGTTCGAATGGACGATGGCGATGGCGTTTTTATCCAGGAGTGTGGAGAGGTTCTGCCGGTGGGTGGTGAAGAGGGTGGCGGTCGGTTGTTTGGTGCGCATGGAAACTTTAAATTTTAAACTTTAAACCTCAAGGAAGAGGAAGAGGAAGAGAACCACGGATCGGATTCTTATGTCTTATTTCTTATGTCTTGGATTCTTGAGTCTATTTTGTGTCTATTTCTTATCCATGTTGGCTTTCATCTCCTCGTCGGAAGGGGTGGTGGTGGGGATTCCTTTTTCCGGGACGGCGGTTCCGCTGATCCAGGCGATGGCGTTGAGGACGATGCGGCGCTGGTCGTCGTTGCGCCAGTTTTCGTGGAAATGGCCACCGGTGAAGCCGAAGCCGCGGCCTCCGCCGAGGGATTCCGGGCGCTCGAACGCCCACATGACGTGCTGGGGTTTCTTGTCTTCCAGGACGGCTTTGCGGACGGCGGGGTTGCCGGAGTGTGCGCCGTCGGGGCGGGAGAGGGTTTCTGCGGGAGGGAGTGCGGTGAGGATGGGAGTGACGCCGTCCATGTCCTTGCGGAAGCGCACGTGGTAATACCATTCGTCCTGGAGCGAGAATTCGTTCACGCCGTTTGCGATGGGATGGTCGGGCATCACGAAGGTGGGTTTCCAATGGGGGTTCACCGACCAGTGCGCCTCGAAGAATCCTCCAATGGAATCGAGGAAGGTATCGCCGGGCTCGCCTGCGGGAATTTCCACGGCGTAGTGGATGCAGCCGATTCCGGTGCCTCTCCCCGCAAGTTCCCGGAGTTTTGCGAGGTGCTTCATGGCGGGGTGGCGTCCGCCTCCGTCGGCGTAAATGACGATGGCATCGGCTCCGTCGAAAACGGATTCGTCTTCCGGCCATCCGTTGGTGACAACGGTGGTTTCAAAGTTGGTGCCGGATTTTTCGAGGTGGTCGGCCAAGAGCATGGAACCGGCGCGGTGCTCATGTTGGCCGGGGCCGTGGCTTGGCTTTCCTGCGATGAATACGACCTTTGCTTTCCGGGGAGGTGTCTGCTCTTCCGCAGCGGTGGCAAAAAAGAAGGCTGCGGTGGCGATCGCGATGAGAACTGCGAAGTAGAGTGGATTTGGTTTTTTCATAAAACGGGGGTGTGGGGGAATGTTTCCCGAAAACCGGACGGGAGCAAAGGGGAAAGACGGGTTGCCATCGGGGGGATGCCGGATAGACTGCGGCAATGGACGCTTTGCGCAAAACACTCCCGACGGCGGAGGAATACCTCGCGGTGGAGCGGGAGATCGAGGGACGGAACGAGTATTACCAGGGACAGATCTATGCGATGTCCGGCGCGGGCTTGGATCACAACCGGATTTGCGGGAACCTTTCAGGCGAAATCAGAGAGCAGCTCAAAGACCGGCCATGCGAGGCGTTCGCAAGCGAGATGAAGGTGCGTATCGAGGTGGCGGACTGTTTTTTCTACCCGGATATTTCGGGGTTGTGCGGGCCGATGGAGTTCCACGACGGGCGGAAGGACATCTATCTGAACCCCGTGTTTGTGATCGAAATTTTATCCGATAGCACGGAGGCTTATGACAGGGGGAAGAAATTCCTCGCCTACCAGAGCCTGGCCAGTCTTAAAGAGTATGTAATGGTTTCCCAGATCGCTGCGACAGTGGAGATCTACAGGCGCGAGGGCGAGCACTGGACTTATGAGCAGGTGAGTGGGAAAGGGCGGAGTCTGGTGCTGGCTTCGGTAGGTTGTGAGATCCCGTTTTCGGAAATCTACCGGAACGTGGACTTTAAGGACGGTGAGTGAGGTGCTAGGAACGGCCATGGACTTTTTGGGAAAGGATAAAACTTCGCTGAAAATATGTGGCGTGAAACTGGAGGCGGATGCGCAACGGCTGGTGGCGCTGGGCGTGGATGCGGTGGGGTTCAATTTCTGGGCGCAATCGAAACGCTATCTCGATCCCCGTGATGGAGTGTGGATGAAAGGGCTGGCCGGGAAAATCCTGCGGGTAGGTGTTTTCGTAAACGAGGGGAGTGACCTTCCGTTCCGTTTGTTCGGCGACGGGATGATCGATGTGGTGCAACTTCACGGAGAAGAGAATGTGGAAACCGTGAAGCGCTTCGTGGATACAGGGATTCCGGTGGTCAAGGCGCTGGGTGTGAAATCCGGGGAAGATATAGAGGCGGCGGGAGCATATCCTGCGGATGCAATCCTGCTTGATGCCCATGCGCCACAGGTTTTCGGTGGGACGGGGGAGACGTTTGATTGGAAGCTTGCCTTGGATTTCAAAGAGCGTTTTCCGGTAATGCCGATGATTCTGGCAGGGGGGATCACGCCGTTGAACGCGGCTTCCGCCGTGGGTGCCGTCGCACCTGCCGCTCTGGATGTCGCGTCCGGTGCGGAGGTTTCGCCGGGCGTGAAAGATTTCGCAAAAGTGGAGGCGCTGCTTGCGGCTTGCAGATCATGATTACCGATTCACATTGCCATCTCGCCTCCGGGCGATTCTCGGATGAAGAGCGCGCCGGAATCATTCAAAACGCGGTGGACGCAGGGGTGCACCGCATGGTCACGCTCGCCACCTGCCTGGAGGATGTTCCGAAAAACCTCGAACTCGCCAGTAATGTCCGCGTCCGCGCCGCCATAGGCATCCATCCCTGCGATGTCCATAATGCGCCGGATCATGCAGTAGGGATTCTTTCCCAATATGTAGCCGACCCACGCGTCAGCGCGATAGGGGAGACCGGCCTGGACTATTTCCATCCCGCTCCGGATGGCTGGGAAGAGGATGCTTTCCGGAAACGCCAGCAGGATTTCCTCAGGCAGCACTTCGAGCTGGCAGCGAAGTCCGGACTGAACCTGGTAGTCCACACCCGCGACAAGGAAGGCAGTGCTTCCTTCGAAGACGCACTTTCCATCTACTGCGAGTTTTCGGAAAAGGTGCGGGCGGTTTTCCATTGTTTCATTTCCGGATGGGATCTGGCGGAGCGTGTCATCGCTGAGGGTGGGCTGGTCTCCTTCGGAGGCGTGGCGACTTTCAAAAAGGCGGAACTGGTGAAGGAGACGGTGAAACGCTGCCCGGCGGGAAGCTTCATGCTGGAGACGGATTCGCCTTATCTGGCACCGGAGCCGATGCGGGGAAAACGCAACGAGCCGGCCTTCACCATGCACACCGCCCGGGTGATCGCAGCGCTGCGCGGGGAGTCCATGGAGGAACTCGCCGCGCATACGGAAAATGCGGTGGATGAATTTTTTGGTGGGAAAACGAACCGACTTGAATAAAAACACTCCCGGCTGCCGTTTCCTTGTCAGGTGACACACGGTCGCCACTGCACAATTCCCAACCTAACCTCTCGCTATATGAAATACATTTCCCTGGTTCCTCTCGCGGCACTTTCCGCACTTTTCGTTTCCTGTGCATCACAAGGAGGCGGTGAAGATTACGATGTCTCCAATCCATACGCGGCTCCCGATTACGGCGATGACAGTGGCACCCCCTATGAGAATACGGATGTGAATCCCGCTTATGATGCGCCTGCCGTTTACGAAGACACCGCGCCCGCACCGTCCCCATCCGTTTCACCTGCACCAAGCCGCCCGGCTGCCAGCGCGAAGATCCACACCGTGGGTCGTGGCGATACCCTCTGGGGTCTTAGTAAAAAATATAACGTGAGCGTGGATGCGATCAAACGCGCCAACGGCCTCACCAAGGACACCGCAGTTCTCGGCGCCAAGCTGCAAATCCCGGCGCAATAATTCCCATGGTTTTCCGACAGCCCTTCGCTGCATTGGTGATGGGCGGCACTCTGCTCTTCGCGCAGGTAGAGCCGCCTGCGGAGACCCCCATGGATCCCAAGGAGGATGCCATCGAGCAGATGCTTTCCGAAAGGGAATCGCCCGAGGCCTTGGAAAAAGCCGTGGCCGATGCCCGCAAGCTCGGCGCCTCCGAACAGGCCATCCTCGAAGCCCGTTTCCTCTTCCACGTGGATAGGGCGGAGGATGCGGAGATCGCCGCCCTGCTCCCGGAGTTCGAGAAACGGAAGGCGGACTTCAATCTCGTGGATTCTGAAATTTTCGCAGCGGAGGACGATTGGCTCGCCGTCACCGAATACGTCCACGCCATCGCTTTGCTGAAAAAAGGTGATGCGGACGGTTTTAAAAAACACATCACCGAGGCCTTCTGGTTGAGTCCCAAGCAGGGTGCCGCCTTCGCCCCGCACATCGAGCGCATGCGGCTGATGGATGCGATGAAGGCTGTAAAAGTGGATTTCGAAAAAAAATACAAGGACATCCTCGGCGGTGAAACGGTCTCCCTGGGCGAAGTGATAGGGGATAAAAAAGGCCTGCTGCTTCACTTCTGGTCGCCCTGGAGCCGGGAGTGCGAGGCCACGCTTGCAGATTTTTTCCTGACTGCCGGGCATCTCATCCCGAATGGTGTGGGCGTGGTGTCCATACTCCCGGAAACATCCGTTAAAGTAACTGCGGATGCGAAAGCCATGCTCCAGGCGACCGGGAAAAACATCCCCGGAGGGTGGATCGTGGATTCCAAGAAAGCACCGGTCAGCCACAAGCTCAAGGTGCAGAGCGTGCCCGTAGTGGTGCTGCTCTCCGCCGGGGGGCGTGTCCTCTACAACGGCCATCCGGCGGAGGAAAATTTCTGGAAAGCGCTTGAATCCCTGGAGCCCCGGATCTTGCGTCCGGAGATGCGGGAAGGCGAGTGACTACTAGGCTTATGGTAGTAAGGCGTCTGCCGTAGATGGTAGGAGGAGTCGAGACGCCCGGGATGGGTTTCATTCAAGAGTCCGTATTATTAACTTGACGGAAATGCGAATTACTAGTCTTCTCGTAACAAGAACACGCAGTGAACCGAATGGCCAAACCTTCCCATCCATCGAATCTCGAACTTCAGGCGCTCTCCGTCCTATGGCATGAAGGGCCATCTACGGTGAACGTAGTACACGATTCGCTCCCGGACGGACGCGAGCGGGCCTACACCACGGTGCTCTCCGTCATGCAGAGTCTCGAGCGCAAGAAACTCGTGAGACGCATCCGTTCCGGGCGGGCGCATACCTACGAGCCCGCCTATTCCCAGGAAGTCATCGTGCGCCGCGCCACGGAAGACTTCGTTACAAATGCTTTTGGAGGACGCCTCGGTGAGGCCGTTCTCGCTACCCTCTCCGCCGGTATCTTAACTCCGGAAGAGAAAACCAACATCGAACGCGAACTCCAACGACATAAAACTATGGCTGCAAAAAAATCAGCAAAGAAAGCCGCGGCCAAGACCGCGAAGAAACCCGCCAAAAAAGCTGCGAAAAAGGCAGTGAAAAAAGCCGCTCCTAAAAAAGCGGCTAAAAAGGCGGCCAAGAAAAAAGCACCCGCTAAAAAAGCCCCTGCAAAAAAAGCGGCGGTGAAGAAAAAAGCGGCCAAAAAGAAGGTGGCTAAGAGCGCCAAAAAAGTAGCGAAAAAGGCGGCGAAGAAAGTCGTAGCCAAGAAAGCGAAAAAAGCTCCTGCCAAGAAAAAGGCGGCTAAGAAAAAGGTCGCCAAAAAGGCGGTGAAAAAAGCTGCCAAGAAGGCTCCTGCCAAAAAGAAAGCAGCTGCGAAAAAAGTAGCGAAGAAAGCGGCTAAAAAAGGCGCGAAGAAGGCTGCCAAGAAATAGTCACCAGACCGCAAACAGCTTTTCTGCCCAAAAAGGCATTACCGGCTGTTCGCAAGATTCTGATGTTTTCAAATGAGAGCGGGAGATTTCAGTATCTCCCGCTTTTTTGTGGTCGCGTGCAGAGACCGGTTTGGAGTCCCGGTACCGGAGTGCGCAATGTTGGATAGTGTCGTCAGGCCGGTGATTGCCGGAAGCCTGCTGCCGCGTTCCGTCACGCAGCCCGCTGCTACGGGGCAAACTCGGGATAGGACAATCCTATGCACCGGTGCCTGCGGCACTACATTTCACCGCATATGTCGCGAATGGTATTTCGTGATTGAAAGATCGGCGAACTTACTGGATTTTCAGGGATGGCCGCATCGAACCAATGGACGTTTTTCAGTAATCACGGACACGTGTTGATCTGCCTTGCCGGGAATTCAGACCAGCCGCTTCGCGAGGTTGCCTTGGCTGTGGGTATCACGGAGCGTGCGGTCCAGCGAATCGTCGCGGATCTGGAAGAGGCCGGGTATCTCACGCGCGAGCGCAGCGGGCGGAGAAACTCCTACACGCTCAATACGGAAAAGAAGCTCCGGCACTCCCTTGAAAAAGGCCACAGTATCGGGGAGATTCTGGACGTTCTTGCGGACAACTGAAGTGATTCAGTTCGTCCGGATACGGGTGGAAGCATAGCCTATTTCAGGATGGCTTTTGCTATCGAAATTGGAGCCGGTTCCGTCCCAGTTTTCGACAGGATTGGTGAAGACCACTCCTTCGGAAACGCAATCCTCGAACACGACGTTGCCAATTTTTGAGGAGTATTTTTCGGCTCCATCCTTGGGGAGATAGATGCAGTTTTTTAGAGTGATAGGCTTGTCGTTTTTCCCATCAGTCTCAGCGGCGGCGCGTCCGAGTCCGATGAAGGTGGAGTTGGATACGAAGATGGGCCGCCCTTGGTCCAGACACCAATGGTTGTGCCGGAGGAGAAGCAGTTCTCGATAGTGCCGGTTTTCCAGAGGCGGAAGCTGCGGCGGCAGTGGGTGGAGACGCAGTCGGTGAGGGTGACGGCATCCACTTTGAGATCGAATCCGGCGTCCTGGTTGCGGAGGGCGCGGCAGCGTTTAAAAACCACATCGGTGGTGTTTCCTTCCACTACGAATCCGTCCCCGTTGGTGTATTTTCCTTTCTGGTTGGATTTGATGTTGTTGTTGGAAACGCAGTCTTCGAAGAGAAATCCGGAGTTGGGAGTGCCGCCGCTATTGACGTTGAAGCCAAATGGAAGGAGCTCGGTTTTTGTTTCCCACACGGCATCGCCTTCCGAGCAATCCGCGAAGCAGTTTTTCAGGACAACCCCGTTGCAGCCCTGCTCGAAGCGGTAGCCGTGTTTGCTGTAGCGTTTGAGGGTGCAGTTGGTGAGCTTCAGTTCATCGCAATCGGACAGGTAGAAGCCGTGGCGCATCTGTTCCATGGAAACGTTTTCAAACGTCAGTCCGGTGCGGGGGGAATCCGGGGCATCCTTCGCTACGACGCCGAAGCAGTAGTTCCTGATGGAGATGTTTTTGAAAACGGTGTGGGAAAGGCCGGGTGAGAGCAGGATGGCGGTAGCTCCCTTGTCGGGCTTTTCAATTGTCCACGAGGATAGGAATACGGCACCCTCCTGCGCTTCGATGGTCTTGGCCCTGTCTTTGGTTCCGCCGTTTTTCAGGACGAGTTTCGCATCTTTGTATTCACCTGGTGCGAGGAGAAGGCGATCACCGGGAGACATGCTGTCGTTGAAAACTTCCGAGATTGCGGATGCTGCGGCGGGATCCTGTTCCGATGCGCCGGTTCCTTTTCCGGACGGGGAAACATGAAAATCGGCGGCACTGGCGGAGGTCACAGCCAAGGCACAAAAGATTGCGACCGGGGAAAGATTGCTAAAGGAGTTTCTCATTCGAGAAAACCATACGGGAGGTGTCTTCCCAATTGTTCAGGAATTTTGGAAACAGCCTGTCTAGCTGGGATCGATAGGCACGAGAACCCACTTCGGCTTGTCATCCGAAGGGATGATTTCCACTGGGAGGCTCTGGGTGATTGGTGGGGCGGTTGGTGCCATGGGGGCGGCCCCGTCACGCTTGCCCCATGTCCACGCGGAAAAGGCCGGGATGGCCAGGAAGGTCATCACGAGAAGGGGAGCGGCTTTGGAGCGGAGCGGTTTGATGGATGAAAAGTATCAAATTTCTAAAAACAATCAAGAATTCCGTAATATTTTTTAAAAGTTCTTATTGGATGGTGGAGTCAGCCGATCTACTTTCCGGGCGAAACCATATGGCACAGACGAATTCAGAAACGGGTAGGGGAAAGCAGATCCTTGTCGGCGCGGCTGTTCTGGGTGCGCTCACGGTTCTTGTTTGCAGTCTCCTGTTTGGCTGGCGATTGATTCCCGGTTGGGTTGGCGAGGCTTTCGGGATGGTTGCCGGGGTGTTTTCCACACCGTTTTTCATGGAGGGATCGTTCGCAGTGATCGGCCTTCTCATCGTGCTGGGATTGAATATCTGGCGGCGACACAGGGAGGGGGATGAGTTTGTGGAGATCGAAATCGGTAGCGAGAATACTTCCGGGAATCCTGATTTGAAATAGGGGCGATGGTTTCCGAGCCACAAAAGGAGCTGAGGTTCACGCGATCCGGGCAGGCGGTGAAATTCTGCGTGCTGGGAGCGGTTCTTGTCGGAATTGGGGTGACCTTGGTCGCGACGGGCATCTACCGCGAAATCAATCCCGAGTTGCCGCATCCTTTGTGGGCGGTTCCGTGCTTCATCGTGGCTGCGGCATCGTTCTGGCTGGCCGTCCATCTTGCGAAACATGCCTATCTGATCCTGACTCCGATGGGTCTGGAGATTTTTCCATTTTTCCGTCCATCGAAGGGAATGCAGATGGTGATGTGGCAGGAAATTTCCGCCGCCGAACTGGATGCGGGTGTCACCCGGCTCACGCTTCATTTCAATGCGGAGAAGACTGCGGGAATGCATCTTTCGCTGAGGCCGGTGCGGCGCAGTCTCCGTAAGCTTTTGGCGAAAGCAATCACCGGGCGGGCCGAAAGATGAGGCGACGACTTTTCCTTCACGATTTATCGCTTGTTGCATAGCGGACGAAAATCGTGCAGAGTGGTTGCATGAGCGGGGTTTCATCAGAAGTATTGCCATGTCCGGAACAGATCAAAGCGAAGACGGTTCCGCCGGAAAAAGACGCGAAGACGCTCCGCTGGTTTATCGAACCAGAGGAAGCGAAACGGATCATCTCCGCGCAGCCTGTGCTTACCTGGGAGCAAAAGATGGAGCAAGTGGATCGGAGCCTTGGACGGTCAAGGGCTGGCCGGTAACGAGGGAGAGGCAGCAGACTTCCGGCAGTCATCGGTTTTCGACATTCCTGGGGATTCTATAGCGATGAATCGGGAAGCTATATGCGATGCGCATGAGGATTTTTGAAAACGAGAACCCTAGATTCCACGTGATGGATTGTCCGGTTCTTCTACAGCCGGAGAATGAAAAGGGAGTCACGATCACTCCTGTCGTGGGCGGCATTGGGGAACCATCACTACCATCATTTCCCGTTGCAGCCCACGACAGGAGTGATCGTGACTCCTTATCCCAGGCAGTGTAACCGAACATTTAAAGACGAGTCTGTCGCTACGTTTTCCCTGAAAAACAAGCGGCGGTGAGTTTTATCTTTCAACTCCACCGGGAACCGCCGAAGACAGGGGCATGAGACCGCATTCAAGGCAGATACTATCGGTGGAGGAGACTTTTGGGAAAAACGGTTGGCACGCAGAGCTGGTGGAGGGACGTGAAGTCCTCCGGGCTGGCTTTGAGGCGCACCATACGCGGGTGGATCTGGTGGTGCAGGCGTTTCCCGAACTGAATGCGTTGAGCGTGGTGGGGGAGAGCCCGATGTTTATCGCGGAGCCGCAGATACCGGCTGTGTTGGAGCTGCTGATGCGCGGAAACAAGCAACTTACTCTTGGGAGTTTCGAATACGATCTGGATAGAGAGATGTTGGTTTTCCGGGTGACGAATCTTTTCGAGAGGGAGAAATACGATGCGGATATCGTGGTGTCCATGGTGCACTGCGCGATCGCGGAGCTGGATAGAATCGTACCTTATGCCTCGATTGTTAGAGGGACGGCAGCGGATCTGGTGGCAGATCTGGATCTGGAAAGGCTGCTGGAGAGGGAGGATGTGATTCCTCCGGTGCCGGGTGGGGAAGAGGAAGAGTATTAAATTTCAACTCTCAAAATTCAACTTTCAAGGAAGAGGGGCTCGCTGCGGGAGGCCTCAGCTACTTGTGGCGAGTTGGGGGCCAACGCGGGCGTGGCGGACTAGGAATTCATCGGCCATTTTACCGTACGCGATGGCACCGAGGCCGGTGGGGTCGTGCTCGAAGATGGTTTTTCCGTGGGAGGGGGCTTCGCTGATGCGGATGGTCCGGGGGATTACGTTCTGGTAGATCTCCTCGGGGAAATAGTTGGTGACTTCCTCGACTACCTGGCGTGAGAGGTTTGTCCGCCCGTCATACATCGTCATAACGATGCCTTCGAGTTTGAGGCCGGGGTTTGCGCCGGAGCCTCGGATTTCATCGAGGACGCCGACGATTTTCGCAAGTCCCTCAAGGCCGAACCATTCGCACTGGAGGGGGATGAGGATTTCATCGGCGGCGGCTAGGGCGGCGGTCATGAGGACTCCTAGCGAGGGCGGGGTATCAAGGATACAGTATTCGAAAAGGTTGTTGGGTTTGAGTCCCTGGAGGATACCGCGAAGGCGGGTAAGGTGGTCGTCGGAGCGTGCGAGTTCGATCTCAATGCCGGCGAGATCCATCTCCGAAGGGACGAAGGTAAGGTTTTCCCTGCCCGAGGTGACGAACTGGTTGCGGATGTCTTTTTCGCCCAGGAGGACGGGGTAGATGGAGGAAAGTGGCTTCGCCTCGATTCCGAGGCCGGAGGTGCAGTTCGCCTGTGAGTCGAGATCCATAAGCAATACGCGCTGGCCGCGAAGGGCAAGGGCGTGGGAGAGGTTCATGGCGGTGGTGGTTTTTCCAACCCCTCCTTTTTGGTTTGCTACGGCGATGACTTTCACGAGCCGCTAGGATGGCGGGAAATTTGGATTTTCAAATGTTAAACTTCGGTTTGGAAAATTCAGCGTTCTTCCCGAACAATGGCGTGGTATGGAAACGGGCATGGAAGCGGTTGATGCGGGTTTTGAGGTGGAGGGAATCTGGATTTCCACGGGGCATGATTTTCGGGGGAGGCATGGGCTGGGACGGATGGATCACGGGATTACGGCTCTGAATGAGGTGGAATGTGTGGCGGGACGTGGGCTGGTGGGAGACCGGTATTTTGATTTCAAAGAGGATTTCAAAGGGCAGGTGACGTTTTTCTCGGCTGAGGTTTTTGAGGAACTGCGGGAAAAATACGGGGAGGTGGATGTGGCGGCGTTACGGCGGAATGTGTTGGTGCGGGGCGGTGATCTGGAGGGACTGGTCGGTAAAAAGTTTTCCGTGCAGGGGGTGGTCTTCGAGGGGAGCGAGGAGTGCAAGCCTTGCTACTGGATGGATGAAGCGGTGGGCGCGGGGGCGGAGGATTTCCTGAA
Organism: uncultured Verrucomicrobiae bacterium; assembly: GCA_963793435.1. Lineage (GTDB taxonomy): Bacteria > Verrucomicrobiota > Verrucomicrobiia > Verrucomicrobiales > Akkermansiaceae > Luteolibacter. The sequence goes on from CAWCAA010000002.1 coordinate 1,589,270, forward strand.
AGGGAAGTGCCGGGGGGGACTGCGGGCGAGGATTCTTTCGGATGGGAGGCTCCGGGTTTCGGCTTGAGTTGTGGGAGGTGAGGAACCCCAATCGAAGTGAAACGGAGACAGCGGAACTGGAAAACTAAATCTTTCTGCAAATGGAGGCGCGTGAACGCGGGTCGGATTCTTGTGGCTAGGGATTTTGGATTCTGTTTTTGTGGGAAGACGATTGGATTGGAAATAGCGTTTTTTAAGCTGGGCGGTTGCAAATGGAGGCTGCACTTGGCAGGTTTCGTTTCACGAGATGACAGGAGAGATGGTTACGAATTTGGCGGCTTACCGGTTTGTGGAGCTTTCGGAGCTGAAAGAGCTGCGGGAGGAGCTGTTGGCGCTGTGCAAGGATGCGGGGCTGCGCGGGACGATTTTGTTGAGCACTGAGGGGGTGAATCTCTTCGTGGCTGGATCGTCGCAGGGGATTTCCAAACTGATGGGGAGGTTGCGGGGGATTCCGGGGCTGGAGGATTTCGAAGGGAAGGTGAGTGAGAGTGAAGACCAGCCTTTCCGCAGGATGCTGGTGCGGATTAAGAAGGAGATCATTTCCTTCGGGGTGGAGGGGGTGGAGCCGGGGAAACGGACTTCGCCCAAGCTTTCTGCGAAGGAGCTGAAACAGTGGCTGGATGAGGGGCGGAAAGTCACGCTGCTGGATACGCGGAATGATTACGAGGTGAAGCTTGGGACTTTCGAGGGGGCGATTGTTCCGGATATCCGGACGTTCCGGGAGTTTCCGAAGGCGGTTCGCGAGCTGCCGGAGGAGATGAAGGATGAGACGGTGGTGATGTTTTGCACGGGCGGGATCCGCTGTGAGAAGGCGGGGCCGTTCATGGAGATGGAGGGCTTTAAAAATATCTATCAGCTCGATGGGGGCATTCTGAAATATTTCGAGGAATGCGGGGGCGAGCACTACGATGGAGAGTGTTTTGTTTTCGATCAGCGGGTGGGGGTTGATCCGGCTTTGCAGGAGACGGAGACGGCGGTGTGCTATGCATGCCAGGCTCCGCTGGAGCTGAAAGATCAGGAGGATGTACGCTATGTGGCGGGGAAAACGTGCCCGTATTGCTTCGTGCCGGAGCCGGAGAAAATGGCGGGGCGGATCGAGGCCGCGCAGGCGAAGCTTGATGCGGTCTGCGAGGTGCTTCCAGGCTCCGTGCCGCAGGAAAACCGCAGGCCGGTGAATGTTTCCGCGAAGTATGACAAGTGGACGCTGGGTGACATGCTGGTGGATCAGTTCCCGCAAATTTCTCGTGAGGAATGGGAAAAACGCTGCTCGGATGATCGCTTCGTGAGCTACGGCGGAAAGGTGCGCGGGATGGATCACGTGGTGCGCGCGGGTGAGCGGATTTTGCAGATTTTTCCTCCCGCAGTGGAGCCGGATGTGGCGAAGAGAATCCGCATTGTTTACGATGATGAGGCGCTGGTTGTATTGGAAAAACCCGCGCCGCTGCCCATGCATGCGAGCGGAAGATACCATCGCAATACGCTACAGTATTTGCTCAATGAGGTTTACGAGCCGAAGTTTCTCCGCCCGGTTCACCGGCTGGATGCGAATACGCGGGGGCTGGTTTTATTTGCAAGGACGAGGCACTTTTGCAGATTGATGCAGAGGCAGTTTATCGAAGGGAAGGTGGAGAAAATCTATCGTGCGAGGGTGCAGGGCTGGCCGGAGTGGGATCAGAAAATCTGCGAGTCCGCGATCTCAGTGGGGCCGGTCGGGCCGGGTGGACGGACAGTGGATGAGGACGGCTTGCCAGCGAAGACGGAGTTCAAGGTGGTGGAGCGTTGCGAGGATGGAACGGCGCGTCTTGAGGCTAAGCTTGGAAGCGGCCGGACGAACCAGATCCGTGTGCATCTGTGGGAGCTTGGGTTTCCTGTGAAAGGTGATCCCTGCTATCTGCCGGGTGGCAAAATGGGAGATACCCAGACCATTTCCGTGGGCGATGAGCCGCTGGAATTGGAGGCTTGGAAGCTTTGTTTTTCGCATCCGATCTCCGGGGATTGGCTGGAGTTTGAGAATGGACACCGAACGTTGAACGCCGAACATTGAACATCCAATGGAGGAGCTGGTAATTCCGTGGCTGGGCGGTGCTTCGCGGCGGAAGCGCTGGCTGGTGGGGGTGTCCGGCGGGTTGGATTCGATGGCTCTGCTGCATGTTCTGTTGGATGAGGATTTCACAAATCTGGTTGTCTGCCATTTGAACCACGGGCTGCGGGGAAAAGCTTCGGATGGGGATGCGCGTTTTGTAAAAAGGGTGGGGGAGAAGGCGGGGTGCGCGGTGGAGGTAGGGCGGGTGGATCTTAAAGTGGTTTCCGAGGAGTCTGGCGAATCGTTGGAAACGGCGGGCAGGCGGGCGCGGCATGTTTTTTTCGAGGAATGCTCACGCAAGTATCGCTGCAACCGGCTGCTGCTCGCCCATCATGCGGATGACCAGGCGGAGACGGTTCTGTGGAATTTGATGCGTGGCTCCGCGACCTGCCGGGGGATGCGGGAATCCGTAGAGCTGAAAATGGGTCGGCGCCTGATGCGGGTGGAGCGGCCATTGCTTTCCGCGAGGAAATCCGGACTGGAAGAATGGATGCGCGGAAGAAATTTCAAATGGCGTGAGGATGCGACCAATGCGGTGAACGATGTGGTGCGGAACCGTCTCCGCAACGAGGCGATCCCGCTGCTTTCCGAGATTTCGAAGCGGGATGTGGCTCCGATGTTCGCGCGCGCGGCGGTGGCGGGGGAGGGCTGGGAAGGGATGATGGCGTGGGCTCTGGAAAAGGCGAATGTGATGGATCCGCAGGGACGGCTGCATCTCAAAGTCCTACATGCTCTTCCGGATGCCCTTGTGTCTTATGCGGTTGCGGATTTTTTGAAGACGGCGGGAGTTGGCGGGATCAGCTCGGCACTGCTTGGGAAATGCGTGGAACTTGCAGATGTTTCCGCGCCGCCAAGCGTGAATCTTCCTGGCGGTGGAAGGCTGCGGCGGAAGGCAGGCAGGATTTTTCTGGAAAGGCCTTGAGCCGGAGCTTGCCTTCCGGGGGCGATCCGGGACAGTTTCAACCCGTGCCAGAGACCCAAGCGCCCCCGGAAAAAGCCAGACGTTGGAGTGCCTACGTTTGTCCTGACTGCCGTTTCGTATTCCGCGTGCCGCGCGATCACGATGGCGAGGGGATAATCTGTCCTTCCTGCCGCAGGATGCTGCGGATTCCGCGCGAGGGTGATGAGACCGCTCCGCTGATGGCACCGTTGCAGAAAATCGGTTTCTCAGAAAACGAGGCCGATTCCAAAGGTGAAAAGAGAACCCGGAGCAAGCGCAAGAAAAAGGAAAAAGAAGCGGAAACGCCTGACTGGGACGCGAGCTCCGGATCCTGGCGCTCCAAGAGCAAGAGCAAGGGAAGGGCTGTGAAAATCCTCGCGGTCTGGATAACGGCGATGGCTGTAATCGTGGCAATCGTAGCCGGGGTTGTGAAAATGACCGATAAGAAACCCGCTACCGAAATCCCCGAAATAGTCGGTGAGCAGGATCAGTTCGATGATTTGGTAGGAAACCCGCTGATCATTCCCGATGACGAACTGGAGGCTGAGGTGCCCTTGCCGAAGGTGATGAAAAAAAGCGAAGCCGAATTCCTTGCCGAAGCGGAACCGATGGCAAAAGCATTTCTGGAAGCGAAAACGATAGAAGAAATTCTCCCTCTGATCCACGAGGCCGGCAGGGTTGGCCCTCTCCTCCGCAGCCGTTATCCGGACGGAACGGTAGAGCCGGCCGGGATGTCCAAATTCAATGCCACCGGGCAGGTAAGCTACAAGGACAGCTTCGCCGCAGTGACGGTTCTGACGCCCGATTACGAGCAGAAACAACTCGCCTTCATTGATGGTGCGGACGGTCTGAAAATCGATTGGGAGAGCTGGGCCGGCTGGTCGGATCTGCCTTGGGAAGAAATTCTTGAAACCAAGCCGAAGAAGCCCGTCCTCGTCCGCGTGATGGCGAAATGGGTGGACTATTATAATTTCGGTTTCTCCGACGAGGGTGCCTGGAGATCCTACCGGCTGGTCTCGCCGGACGGGGAAACGACTCTTTACGGATACGTCGAGCGCAACTCCCTCCTCGACCAGCGCCTGCGCCCCGGCGAGACGGGTGCCACCGTGGCAGTGACTTTGAAAATCCATTTCCGCGAAGACGAGCAATCACCGAACCAGGTGGTGGTATCCGAGTTGGTTTCGGATGGCTGGGTGGTGGTCAGCGAGAGCGAGTAATTCGACCCGTTTTCGGAATTTCCGTGCATTCTTGCGGAAGAATGGCGGAATGTATTTCGTAAGAAACAACCTTTTCCGGAAATTGCCCTGGAAACCTCCCCCACAAACCTAAATGAAATTTTGTTACGTTATTACGGCGGCTCTGAATTCCCTCCTGATGTTTCAGGCGCAAGCCGTTGATCTTTCCCCGCTCCGTCTGCTGTTCGATCACGTCATTTCCGAAGAGGATGCGGCAAAAAACGTGGAGAAGGAGGCCGCCCCGGAAGCTACGGATTTCAAGCTCGTCCCCGCAGATGTGATCGCCGGAAACCTCATTCCGGAGGGAACCACGATGACCATGTTTTTCGGAAAAGAAGAGGGTGTCATCAACAATCCGACCGCCCTCTGCTTCGATGAAAAAGGTGCGCTTTATCTCGCAGAGACACCACGTTTCGGGAAACAGGTTCTTGATGCCCGCGGTCACCGCTATTGGCTGCTCGATGATCTCAAGGCGCAGACCGTGGATGACCGCATGGCTCTCCACGAGAAATGGAAGGACAAGGTTTCCCTGGAGTCCTTGCGCGAAAAATCGGAACTGATTCTCAAATTCACCGATGAAGATGGCGATGGGAAATCCGATTCCGTCACCACATTCGCGGATGGCTTCGACGACGTTCTCGACGGAGTCGGCGCAGGTGTTTTCGCCCACGAGGGCAAAGTCTATTTTGCCTGCATCCCCAAGCTCTACATTCTTGAGGATACCGATGGGGACGGCGTTTCCGACAAACGCGATGTCATCGCGGACGGCTTCGGTGTGAAGATCTGGTTCTCCGGCCACGATATGAACGGCTTCGCCCTCGGCAATGACGGACGCATCTACGCGACAATCGGAGACCGTGGATTCAGCATCACCACACGTGAGGGAAAAAATTACCACATGCCCAACCGGGGCGCGGTCATGCGCTTCGAACCCGATGGCTCCGGGCTGGAAATCATCCATACCGGACTTCGGAATCCCAAGGAAATCGCTTTCGACGAATTCGGCAACGGCATGACCGTGGACAACAATTCCGACCAGGGCGACAAGGCACGTCTGGTATATATAATGGATGGCGTGGACTCCGGATGGAATTCCGGCCACCAGTCCATGTTCAGCTTCCGCGAGGAAATCGGCCTCCCGGAAACCCCGATCAACATGTGGATGGCGGAGAAAATGTCGCTCGTTCGAAACGACTCCCAGCCCGCTTTCATGATCCCGCCGGTGGCGAACATCACCAACGGTCCCTCCGGCCTGACTTACTATCCCGGCACCGGTTTCCTGGAAAGCCAGAGAGGCCGCTTCCTGATCTGTGATTTCCGTGGCAACCAGCCGAAATCGCAAATCTGGTCGTTCAAAGTTTCCCCGGATGGAGCGGGGATGAAACTGGATGACAACTACGTCCTCAACCAGGGAGTCGCCGCCACTGACGTGGAATACAGTTACGATGGACGCCTATTCGTCACCGATTTCATTACCGGCTGGGGCGGGGAAAACAGCGGCCAGATCTACTCACTCTCCGCAACCTCGGAAAAGGATGGCGGCCGCACTCCTGGTGTAGCGAAGATCATCAGCGAAGGTTTTCAAGAACGATCCAACGACGAGCTGCTCGGTCTGATGAAACATGCTGACCAGCGCATCAGACTCAGGGCGCACATCGCGCTCACGGCCAACAGGGGCGGAACCAAAACCCTGGAAACCGCCACCAAAAGCGAAGACAGGATGCAGCGTCTCCACGGGGTTTGGGGCTTGGGAATTCTCGCCCGGAAAAACTCCGAGAAGTTGGCGCGGGACATTCTCGTTTCCCTTCTCCGGGATGCCGATTCCGAAGTCCGCTCCCAGGCCGCCCAGTGCCTCGGCGAAGCGGATGAGGTGGACGGAAGTGCTCTTGTCCCATTGCTCCGCGACGAGTCCAACCGCGCCCGTGGTTTCGCAGCACTCTCCCTGGCCCGCCAGAAATACAAAGCCGCAGCCCCCGAGATCGTCACCATGATCGAGGAAAACGCTGGCAGGGATCTCTACCTCGCACACGCCGGCGTGATGGGGCTTCTCGGCACTGCGGATGAGGTTCAGATTTCCAAACTCGCCGGAAACCCTGCTCCATTTGTCCGTATGGCGGCTGTCGTCGCACTGCGTCGTTTGAAAAGTCCGCTTTTGGAAAATTTTCTCAAAGATCCCGAGCCACAGATCGTGGATGAGGCGATCCGTGCCATCCATGAGGTTCCCGTGGAGGAATCCCGCCCAGCCATCGCCGCCATACTCGATGGGTATTTCGATGGCGGAAAAGGCCGCGACATCACCCCTATGATCGCCCGTCGCCTCATCCATTCCGCCTTCAGGATTGGCGGCACGGAAAACGCGGAACGCCTCGTCAAGGTCGCTCTCTCCGAACGCTTCGAAATCAACGAGCGCAAGGAAGCCCTCAGACTGCTCCACCAGTGGACGGAGCCGCATCCCGTTGACCAGTCCCTCGGTCATTGGGATCCGCGTGAAAAGCGTGATGTGGAAAAACTCCTCCCGGTTCTGGAAAAAGGACTTCCCCTGCTACTTGTGTCGGACAAGGCACTCGTCGAGCAATCACTGGCCTTCATGGAAACCTACGGGATGAAGCCCGATTCCGTCCCATCGGATTCTCTCGAAAAAATCGCCAAGGACGGCAGCTACCCTCCCGGAGCGCGCACCGAAGCGCTCGAACTTTTCCTCCATGGAAAACCCGGGAGCGCCGATGAGCTTCTGATCTCCCTCGTCAACGATCCCTCGGATGCCGTTTCTTCTAAAGCCCTGGCAAGCCTCGTCAAACGTGATCCCGCGAAGGCCACCGCCGGCCTCCAGGCCGCCCTGAAATCCGAGCGCGTCCCACGCCGCCAGGCCGCCTGGATCATCGCCGGTGACCTCCCCGGAGACGAAGCCGCCGTCCTGATCTCCAAAGCTCTCGTGGAAATCACGAAAGACCCCGCGACCATGATGGAGCTTCTCGAAGCTGCCGGAAAACGCACCGAGCCCTACGTCCATTCCGCCCTGGCGGCATACCGCGCATCCCTTGATCCCTCCGATCCGCTCACGCCATGGCTTCCCGCTCTTGAAGGTGGCGATGCCACGAATGGAGCCAACCTTTTCAAAAACCACGGAACCGCCCAATGCATGCGTTGCCACCGCGTCGGCGATAGCGATGAGGCCGGGGCAATGGCAGGCCCAAACCTGTCCGGAACCGGAGCGAAGCACGACAACCGTTACCTGCTGGAGAGCATCATGAATCCCGGCGCGGCAGTGGCTCCCGGTTTCGGAATCGTTTCCCTCACGCTTACCAACGGAAAAACCCTAGCCGGAATCCTCCAGGGCGAGACCGAAGATCATTTCGACATCACCGTCGGAGACGATACCTGGCGGGTAAACAAGAAGGACGTCAAAACCTCCACCCCCCCCGTCTCCGCCATGCCGCCCATGTCCGCGTTGCTGAATTTACGCGAAACCCGCGATCTGGTTGCTTATTTGTCGGGATTGAAAGAACCTCTGGAGCACCCGCAGTATTCTCCCGAACCCAAGCCTTACAATCCGGGATCTAACTGATCCTTCAAATCTCTCCAATACCACCTCATGTACAAACTAATCCGCATAATGGGAATCGTCGTATCCGCCGCCATGGTCATGGCAATGATGTTCATCGCACCAGTCTTCGCCCAGGAAAGTGAAGACGCGCCGCCTGCGGAAAACACCGAAGTCGCTGCCGATGAAACGGCCACCGAAGAAGTTCCCGTTGAAGAAATCCTCGACCCCCGCGACAACAAGCTCGTCGAGGTCGATTGGATAGAGGAAATGCTCGAAGGCGGCCTGACCATGGTCTGTCTCGGCCTGCTCTCCGTCGCACTCGGAGCATTTCTCCTGGAGCGTTTCATGACACTCCGCCGGAAGAACTTCATGCCGCCGGGTCTCCTCACCAAAGTCCGCCCGCTCTTTGCCGAGCGCCGCTACGATGAAATCCTTGACGAGTGCGCGAAACGCAAATCCGTCATGGCCGATATCGTCGCCCACTGCGTCAATTTCCGCGCCACCAACTTCGACATCGTCGCCGCCGGTGCCGCGGATATCGGTGGCCGTGCCGTCATCGATCAGGAGGAAAAGTGCGCCCCGCTTACCGTTATCGCCGGTGTCGCCCCGTTGCTCGGACTTCTCGGAACCATGATCGGCATGATTGAGGCCTTCAAACTCGTCGAGGTCTTCGGCGACGAAGGCGGCGCCTCCCTCCTTGCAGGCTCCATCTCGAAAGCACTCATCACCACCGCCGTCGGCCTCATTCTCGCCATCCCCGCCATCCTCGGCTTCCACTGGGCGCGCCGCCGTGTCCACCAGGTTTCCAATACCATCGAAACCGAGACCGAAGACCTCCTGAAAATCTGGTTCCTCGGTGGCAAGGAAATGCCGAAGAAGTAATCCCTCTCCCCGGATTTTATGAAAAAACGCCAAAGACGACGCGATTCCGGCAACTGCGAGGTCATCCTCTCGCCGCTGATCGACTGTGTCTTCCTCCTGCTTATCTTCTTCCTGGTCACCAGCATGATCAAACGCTTCGAGCGCCAGATCCCTGTGAACCTTTCCGACGGCACCTCCTCCATCGCCGTCGAGGCCAGCGACGATTCCTTTCCCATCGGTGTCAGCCAGGCCGGGATCATGTATCGGCCGGACAAGCCGAACCACTACGGCGTCATGGGCTTCAAGCCGCTCGGCGATCCCGATGGCTTCCTACGTGCCGTCCTCGCCGAGCGCGGTGCGGAAGCCCCGGTAACCGTAAACGTCGAGAAGGGCACCCATTTCCAGGAGGTTATCAAAGTCCAGGACAGTCTCGAAATCCTCGGCTTCAAACAAGTCCGCTTCCGCATCCGCGATGCCGCCCTTGGCAACGACAGCTCCGACCTCCGCCGCAACCGCTGAACCATGAGATTCCGTTCCAGAAAACAGATCGAACCCGAGGTCTCCATGGGGCCGCTGATCGACTGCGTATTCCTACTCCTCATCTTTTTCCTCGTTTCCACGATGTTCAAAAAGGAGAACCGCGACATTAACATCATCCCGCCGGAGTCCGACTCCGCCGTGAAACTCCCGCCCGACGACAAGCAGGTAGTCGTAGGCATCACCACGGATGGCGAGGTCTTCTGGCAGGGAGTTCCCGTCTCACGCACGGATCTCCACTCCCGCCTCCGCACCCAGGCGCTGGACGATCCCGACAAGCGCATCCGTCTCGACGCGGATGCCGAAGCCCCCTTCGAACTCGTCGTGGAAATGCTCGACCTCTGCCAGTTCCGAGGACTCTCCAATGTAGGCATCCGCACCTACGATGACAGGTATAATACCAAATAAAGGAATTTTCCCATGAACATGAAAAAACTCATCATCATATCCGTGGTGATCCACGCCGTCCTCATCGCCGTCCTCGCGCCCGTCATCAAGACCCGCATGGAGTTCGACGAGAAGGAGGAAGCCCAGCGCACCGTGGAGGTGAAACAGCGCGAGGCGGAGCGCAAGGAACAGGACAGGCTACGCCGCGAGAAGCAGAAGCTCGACGAAAAAACTGCGAAGATGCTCAAGCGCGAAGCCGAGCTGCGCAAAAAGGAGGAGATCAAACAGCAGGTCAAGGAACTCCGTAAAAAGCGCGACGAGATGATGGAGCGCCGTGAGCGTGAACTCGAAAAATTCCGCGAGCGCGCGGAGAAGGACGTCCTCGCCAGGGAGAAAACGAAATTCAACAAAGTCGCCGCAGAGATCAAAAAACACATCGACCAGGCAAATGGCGCGGCGGAAAGAACCAATACCGTCCTCGGGCGTTATCCAAACGAGGACAAGGGCATGCTCAACGGCCTCCTTGATGATCTCCAGGTTTCCAACCGGATCTGGACTGACGGGGAAATCGCCAACGAAGCACAAGCCCCGGTTTCCTCCGACTACACCTGGACTTTCGAGACCGATCCCGAAGATCCCTCCACCCCCCATCCTTTCAAGCTCGATTTCGGCGCGGAGATCGTTCCCCGCGACGAGGGCGCGGGCAGGGCACTCAACCTCACCGGAAGGAACCCGCTCGTGAAACTCGGCCCTGTCGAATACGGAAACGCCTTCACCATCGCCGTTTCCCTCCGGGTGGACAGTCGTAATGGCGAAGAACAGATCGCCCTGACCAACGGACACTCCGGGAACTACAACAGCACCATACGTTTCCTCGTCTCCGGAAATGAAGGCGGGGGACAGGTGGTTTTCCGCACCACCGGGAAAAAAAACCAGTCTGCCCGCACCTCCACCGCTCCCGGCTCGTTTACATTCGGGAAATGGGTCCGCGTAGTCACCACCACCGACATCGAATCCGGCACCGTCAGGATTTTTATCGATGGGCGGGAAATGGAACTAGTCGAATCAGAACTCGCCGAGGGGGTGAACACCGATGCCAGCGACCTCAGCGAGTTGAAAGAGATGACGGATGAAGCCGTTGCCAAGCTCATCGGACCAGGAACTTGATCCTGCGGATATTTCCGAAATGGTCGAGGAGCTGGACGCCGTCAGCGATGCGATAGCAGACCAGATGGAGGAGGAAAAGGAGAACCACCACCTCCGCAACGAAATGGCGGAAGCCAACAAGGCCATCCAGGAAGCCAAGGACGCCCTGGCCGATCTCGCCGCCAAGACGGACATGGAGAAGATGAACGATACCAGCACCGCCGAGGCGGATGCGGTGGAGCCACCTTCCCAGGCAAACGACAATACCGCCCCGGCATCCGAAATGTACAAGGAAGCCGAGGGATTGGAGAAACAGATCGCCACTGCCAAGGCGGATATCGACGCGGCTGGTGAAGCGGTTTCGCAAAACACCTCGTACGAAGAGGCCAGAAAAAATGCGATGAACGCCACTCCAGCCCGCCCGGATCTCACCTCCGCCCTCGGTGGCGGCGCTCCGGCAACCGTGGGCGAACTCAACGAATTCCGCGAGAACCTCAACCGTGCGGAAAACGAAATGCAGGATATGAACGCGCGCGCGGATTCGGCACTCGGGCGCAGTGCGCAGAAGAGCCTTTCCGCCTCCTCTTTCGCATCCGGTGCCGCCATGTCATCCGCTGCCGGAATGACCGAAAAATTCGGGCAAGTGGTCGATATGACCAGCTTCGGAAATTCCGCCGGCGATGGCGATTCCATGGAAATGCGCATGGACGAGACCGGGGAGGGCGCGGCCATGACCTACTCCACCAATCTCAAGGCTCTCCAGCTCGATCAGGGGAAAATCATCAAAGCCGCCATGCCCGGCCGCCGCTTCACAGAGGCCAGCCTCCGCAAGGGCTGGCTCTACCTCGATACCTGGTATGTCATCGGCCCCTGGGAAAACAAATCGAAGGTGGATTACACCGTCAAGCACCCACCTGAATTCGGAATCGACTTCGACGCGAAATACTATGACGGCAAGTTCGCCGACAAACCCGGCCACCCGTATGAAGTCCTGAAATGGGAGTTCTACCAGTCCGACCAGGTGCGCTGCCAGCCGCCCGCCGTTTATGGAGCCTCCACCTATTACGCCTACACGGATGTCTGGTTCGAGCAAGCCCGCGACATGCTTATCGCCGTCGCCTCGGACGATGCGTCGAGTGTATGGCTTAACGGCCAGATCGTGTGGCAGGACACCGGCCAGTCCGCATGGTCACTGGGCGAGGGCTACCGGAAAGTCCATTTCAAGCAAGGCTTCAACGACATGCTCGTCCGTATCGAGAACGGCCCCACCCACTGCGTCTGGAGCGTCGTCCTCTGCCCGCCGGAAATGCTGGGCAAATAAGAAGGTAGCCAGGAACCCGGCGATGGGATGGCCGGTTTCCACAAAAGGAAATCAGGAAGGCAGGTAAACAGGTTGGGGGGAGAATGACGGCGGCGCCGTCCCTGTTTTCCTACCTCCCTGAAGATTGGTGAAGCCGCCCGGGGCGGGGGGATGAGCGGGGGGGACTCAGCCTCGGGCGGTTTCGGTATTCCTTTGGGGGGAAATTGTTTCGGGTGAATTTCTAGAGCGGGAGAGGAGTGGGGAACGCCCCCGGATCCGGGGGGAGGTGAGCCGGGGGGAAGCTCATCCGGGGACATTCCATTATTCCTCTTTGGGGAGATCAGTTATTGGCGGTTTCGGCATCCACTTGCATGGCGTTGATACGGAGGGTGCGGTTGACGGTGAAGTTTACGGAGCTGAGTCGCTCGGTTCCGAAAGGTGTCCTGGTGTGCAGGTCGATGCGGTATGGGCCGTCGCTATCGAAGAGCGAGCCGTAGCCGCTGATGGAAAGCACACGGTTGGCAGGGGTTTCCTGGTCCAGGATCACCACGGAACCTGGAATCATTTTTCCACCCGCTCCCAGCTCGGGGCCGGAGCTATGGATTTCCAGATAGGTATCGCTGCGCGGGTAAAGATCGTGGGCGCTCATGGTCAGGGTAGGCGGGACACCACGGATGACGGAGCCTTCCTTGATTCCGGAGATTCCCCCGTCCGCCATGGGCCAGACCTGGAGGAAGGCGGTGGCGAGCTGTGTCTGGGTGTAGGTGCCATCCGCAAGGGCGTGCAGGACGAAGTGCTCCTCCCCGCGGGCTTTGCGCGGATCGGGCGCGGCGATGGAGGAGGCGGCGAAGCTGAAGGTGGTGAGCCCGTTTTTCTCGATGTAGCCGGATGCTGCGGGTTTCCCGGAAATCGCCTGGGCGGCGGTGATGACCGCGTTTCCGCTTGGGTTCGCCACGAGATGGTGCTCCGCCAGCACACGGGAGGCGGCGAGCGGCAGGTTCGCTCCGAAAAGGAGGTTGCTAACATCGAAATCGACACTGAAAGGCTGGTCCACACGGATGCGGGGAATGCCGTTGTAGGAGTCCTGCGTGCGGATGGTGACTGCGCCCTTGGGCAGGTAGGCACCGACGAGTTTCTGATCCAGGAGATAGTCCTGGTTGGTGGTCTGGTTGAGAGTCCAGAGCTGGAAAAGACTGCCTCCTTCCGGGACGACAAGGGCGGCGGGCGCGGTGCCGGCGGGAGCCACAGGCATCTGCCAGACTACGGTCCCGCCCTGCTGCTCCTGGCGGATCAGGTTCGTATAGATATCCGCTGCGGGTGCGGAGGTGACCAATGCGGCGATGATGGCCGCGGCTTTTGCAAATGGGTGCATGGTGGGGGGGGAAGTGAATGGTTATCGGGCCACGGAGATGGGCCGCCCTGGTGGACTGCCACGATCACGCGATCCTGCTTTTTCCAGAATTCCACCTTTTCCCCGGACAGCGGGACTTTTCCTGAAGCCTGGTCGAAGGTGGTCTCATGGGTGGAGATCCATGCGGGATTGCGGGAGAGGAAATCATTCCAGGCGAGCAGGGTGCCGACAGGGCGGGCACCGACGTTTCCGCTTTTCCGCTCGGGGACGAAAAGGACGGCTCCCTTGGGAACCAGCGTCCAGTATTGTCCGTCATGAAGTATCTCGGAGCGGGCGATGATGGACTGGTTTCCTGCGCGGGGGACTTCGGGCGCTTCCTCGCCCGGCTGGGCAAGCCCTTCGAAGGAGTTGTTCTGTTGTTTGACCAGAAGTGCCTGGGTTGAGATCGGCTCGGTGACTGCGGTATCCGCGCATACGGATGCGGCCAGGGCGATCATTACGATTGCTGTTTTCATGTTTTTGGGGGGTGTGTGGTGGGGGGCTTATTCAAAGGAGACGAGGACGACCAGATCCTGCATGTCGAAGTAGGTGGTGCCGGGCTTGGCGGTGGAGGCTTCCCAAAGGATGATCAGGTCTTGCTCGCCAATGTTGATCCGACCGTTCTTGTCGATGTATGGACGGAGGAAACTGGTAACCGATCCCTGGTCATACGCGGGGGCGAAGGATGGCGCCGTGGAGCCTTTTCCGAGAACCGTTACATACTGGGTGTTCTCACGGGTGTGGCTGAACGGGAGCCAGCTACTGCCGCCCCATCCGCGTGCGCCGAAGTCGATGGTGTCGTTTTTCTTCACCTTTTTGTTGATCAGGACGGATGAGGGGTTGACGTCGTTGCCGGTGCCGTAGAAGAAATTTTCCCAGGAACCGTTGTTCAGCGACCAGTAGGCATCGAGCGGCAGGAGCGTCCATCCGGATTGGAAAGCCACTCCCAGGGTGCGGACCCGCATTCTCAGGGTCTTCTTCGGTTTGATGGTTCCTGTCGGATCCACATCGACAATGTCCTTGATCGCGGCGGGATACTCTATGTTCCAATCGAGATTGGAACGGGTGCCGACACGGACCAGGTCGCGGTCCACGCTGAGCGTTCCGCGGGGGATGTCGGTTTGTTGGGAGAGGCCGGTTCCAATCGTCGCGACCATAATTCCGCAAGTCAGCGCAAGCCGACCTACGGCACGGGTGTGCACGTATGCTTTCATGTTTTCGGGGGGTGGGGGTGAACAGTCTTGATAACCGCCGATGGGTGTCGGCAGGTGCTCGTAAGCACGCCTTTGTTTAAACCCGGATTTCCCTGAAACTCAACATAAGCTGATTGTATTACGCGATCGCGTAGGGTGGTATTTTGCGAGGAATCGGATTCACAGTGTCCGTAACTGTCAGTTTATGAGATGCTTATGATGATGTCTAAGGTTTCTTAATGTTGTCAGTTAGGTGAAAATATTTTGTCAGCGGATCATTAAGTTTTATTGATCTTTTTGCAATTTTCGGTTTCCGGATTCCGTTTTTCCTAAAAAACACGGGGGATTGAGAGGTTGCCACGGGGGCAACGTGTGGCTAGGTTTACGGGTGCTCACGAAGTATGGATATCCCTTGGCTGCCTTGGTTCTGGCAGGCCTCACACACGCGCAACAGTTGGAGACGGTTTCCGCCACCCAGACGAATGCGAGGCTTTCGGTCGGCTCTGATACTCTGGATACTCCGAAATCAGCCAACGAGGGCTCCATCCTTACCCGCAAGGACGCGCGCACTATCACCCTGAAAATCCCTGCACCACGCGGGCAGATCGTTGACCGCACGGGCGAGCCGCTTGCCCAGAATGAAGTGGCTTATCAGGTGGCGCTCCAGTTCGAGCAGTTCCAGGATGTTGACCGGGACTACGTCGTCTCCTGGGCAAGGGAAAGAATGGGTAGGCTCAAAGGGCTGGTGGACATCCCCCACGAAAAAACCGACGATGAACTCTACGCCCACTACAAGGACAGGCGCTGGTTGCCGCTTTATGTGAGCAGCCAGATCCGCGGGAAGGAGGCGAAGCTGATCGAGCCCAGGCTTGGATCCGGTCTCGTCCTGTACCCGGTTTACCGCAGGGTGTATCCGGAAAACGGTGTCGCAGCGCACATTCTGGGATACGCCGGCAGCGTTGGGAAGTTGCCGACCGGCCCCATCAATTTCAACGAACCCCTGTGGGAGGAAAGCGAAGGCCGCGCGGGCTTGGAAAAACTCTTCGACCGCCAGCTCACCGGTGAGGACGGGATGAAGCGCCTGTTGTTCGATGAGAAGGGAAACAAGCTCCTGGAAGAGCAGGTCAAACGCCCGCGCCCCGGCGGCACCGTGGTCACCACGTTGAATCTGAAATGGCAGAAGCTCGCGGAAAAAGTCCTCGGAAAAGGTTGCGAGCGCGGGGCGTTCGTTGTGATCGATGTGGTCACCGGGGAGGTGCTGGTCATGGCCTCCCGCCCCACTTTCGACCTGAATACTTTCATCCCCGGGATCAGCTCCACCGATTTCAAAGCACTGCAGGACGATCCGGAGAATCCGCTTTTCGGCAGGGCTTTCCAGTCCGCTTACCCGCCCGCTTCGTCCTACAAGCCCGTGGTCGCCCTCGCCGCCTTGAACGAGGGGGTGGTTACGGAATTTTCCGAGGTGTATTCGCCTGCCTCCATCAGGATAGGCAACCACACTTTCAAGAACTGGTCGAAAATCCCCGACGGCCGATCAATGTGAAGCGCGCTCTCGCCCGCTCCTGCAATACATGGTTCTACCAAGTGGGGATTGATGTCGGCCCGTCCTCTTTCCTGGATCTTTCCCGCAGGCTGGGTATGGGTGAAAAATCCGGACTCCCCCTCATCGGAGAAACCCCCGGCCTGGTGCCGACCAATGATTGGATGTTGAAAAACGAACGCCGCCGCATCCTTGATGGCGATACCGCGAACATGTCCATCGGGCAGGGAAGCCTGCTGGCATCCCCCTTGCAAGTCGCCCAGATGATGGCCGGAATCGGCAATGGCGGGGCGCTTCCGAAGCTATCCCTCGTAAGCCAGGTGCAGGATACGCGGGGACGGGTGGTGAAATCCATGGTGCCGGAACGGAAAAACTGGCTTGGGGTCGATCAGGCGGCGGTGGAGATCGTCCGCGAAGGAATGCGGGATGTGGTGGATAAGGGTTACGGAACCGGGAAAAGCGGAGGGCTTAGCTACACCAGTCTCGCCGGGAAAACCGGAACCGCCCAGTGGGGGCCGCCAAGCAAGAACCAGCGGCTGGCATGGTTCGCCGGATTTCTCCCTGCGGACAACCCGCGATATTCTTTCGCCGTCCTTTACGAAGGGAAGCCGGGCGAAGCCGTTTCCGGTGGCCGCAAGGCTGCCCCAATGGTGCGTAGCTTTTTCGAACCACTGGAAGATGAGATCAAAGATATCATCGCCCCGCCCAAGAAGGCGCTGATCGTTGTCCCCGAAAATGAAGAAGGAGGCGAGGAGCAAGATCAGGACATGGAGGAGGGTGATGTTCTGAAAGCAGTTCCTCTGGATGAAATGGATCTGGAAAACGTCCAGCGCGCAATTCCCATCGAGGAAGGCGATCTCGTGGAAGAGGACGTCAACGACGGGGAGTAGCGAACGTAGGGGCGATCTTCGGTCGCCCATTCGTTC
The DNA here is from genome assembly GCA_963793435.1 of uncultured Verrucomicrobiae bacterium. Lineage (GTDB taxonomy): Bacteria > Verrucomicrobiota > Verrucomicrobiia > Verrucomicrobiales > Akkermansiaceae > Luteolibacter. The sequence goes on from CAWCAA010000002.1 coordinate 1,606,391, forward strand.
GCGGAGCTACGAATGAGAACTGCGGCCAGCCCAAAGCCTCCGGCGGACAGGATCACACCCAATCACTTGAAACGGATCAGCACCGCACGGTGGTCCGAGGCCGTTTCCCAATCGGGATCGTCGATGACGCGCGACGATTTCTTATCCACCCGGCGTTTCAATGATTTTGAAACGGTTACGAAATCGATACGGCTGTAGATATCCTGATAATCCCAGCAGTGGGTCCAGGATTCACCCCGGCTGTCTTTCACATGCACGGGTGAAAGGTATTCCGGCGTGCGGTAGGTCCCGAAAATCGCCCGGGTGCTGAGGCTGCGGGTCGTGTCATTGAAATCCCCGTAGCAGACGACCTTGGCATCAGGATTGTCCGCGAGAATGGCATCAATGTGTTTCCGCGTATGCACCGCCTCATCAATGCGTAGCAGGGCTTGGTTGAATTCCGGGACGTTTCTTTTGGATTTCAAATGCAGTCCGATGAAGCGGACTTTTTCGGTGCCGATCTGAATCGTCGCATCCAGCATCCCACGCTGCATGGAATACCCTTTTTCGGGAATTTCCAGGGCAGGGGATTCGGTGGAAACGATGGGAAAGCGTGAGAGGATCGCCAGATGGCGCACGGTATCCACGCCGCCCGTGTGGTAGGTGTGTGGAAAGTCGTGCCCGGCTTCCGCGAGGAGAAGCTGGATTTCCTCAACGTCCTTTTTACTTCCGATTTCAGACAATCCAATCACATCGGGATCTGCTTCTGCAAGGATACGGATGACCGCCTCCTTGGCTTCGGTTTTCTTAATCGGGCTCTGGTTCGAGACCAGCCAGTTTTTTACATTGTAGCTGATGAATGTGAAAGGTGCCGAACCCTCGGCATTCTTGGAATCATTGGATTCGATCCCGTGCTTGATCTCCGGATCGGTCGAACCGCTCCTCCATGGAGGAGTGGAGTCGATGCGGAAAATCGCCAGTCCGCCTATCGCAATGACGAGAAACAGTGTCGGAAAAACGAGAGCCGCTTTTATGGAGGGCTTCGTCATGTTTCCAAAAAATGTCCCAATCAGGCGGGGGACATGTCCGCTTTAAAAAAGTGCCGGAGTCAGACCCCGTGGGTTTCCTTGTCGGGAGCCGGCTTTGGAACGGATGGTTGTTCCTTCTCGTCGCGCTTGGCCTGCTTGTTGCTGTCGTCGCGGCGGACTTCCTCTTCAGAACGGGTGATTTCGCGTTCGAACTCCTCACGCGCTTTTTTGAACTCTCCCATGCTCTTACCCACGCCACGTGCGAGTTCCGGGAGTTTTTTAGCTCCGAAGAGTAGAAGGATCACAACGAAAATCATGATCATTTCAGGGCCGCCGATCGGGCCGAGGAATGCGAGGTAGGTGCTGCTCATGGGCAAAGGCTAAGACGGGAGGGCGGGTGGCGCAAGCGGCAAGAATCCGCTCCCTCCAAATTTAGTTTGAAAGAATCTGGAAAGGCAGACGCCGAGGAGTATTTCCTGAAATTTCCTCAAGCCAGCCAGATGTTTCCGTATGGAATGATAACCAAGTGTTTAGTGAGGTAAGATTATCCGGTCCGGCAGGATTATCGAAAGTGAGTTGAAGTTGCCCCAGCGGAAGCCGGAAAGCCTGCGATGTGGCGGGATTGAAGATGCCGGTAAGCGGTGAGACATCCGTCCAGACAATGTTGCTAAGGAAGCCGCTGCCGAGCGAATTTCCGCTAGAATCGAGGTGATCCCAAACGCCGAGATCAGGGGTCAGAGTCAGTTCAAGCCGGGATCCGTCCGAATAGTTGATCCGGATTGTTCTCTCGCTGGTTACAAGATCAGGGGGTGAATCGGGTATCTGGTCGTAGCGAACCGTCGCTCCGTTGACGAAGAACCTAGAGGAGGTAACGATTCCGAAATTGTAATCAAGTGACGGAACGCTGTCGAAGCTGATCAGGGTATTTGCATTGGCTCATGTTGAAAGATCGGTCGATTGCCAAAAGAGATAATCGGTTTTAGCACGCCGTGCGAAGACGATCTTGAAATCCCGGGTGGCGGCGTTGCGGACGGGGGTGAAGACGGTAGTACTTACCTCGGGAAGCCGGTGAGATGGGGCTGCAAGATCAAAGGCCGCGTAATCAGGGCCTCTGATCACTACCGAGTCGATCACGATGGGCGTGATAGGTTTGTCGCCCGCGCCGGTAGGAAAAAGCGTAGAGTTCTTGAACCCATCTATGATCGCCGTGCCTGCGGTGACGGTGCCGAATACGGAATGCTTATCGTTGAGTTCGGGGGTCGCCCGGAGTGTAATGAAAAACTGCGATCCACCCGTATTTGGAAATCCGGATTTCGCCATAGAGAGCACGTATTGGGCGGAGTGGCGGAGGGAGGGTTCGTATTCATCCAGTATGGAGTATCCTGGTCCATCGGTTCCCTGCCCGTTTGGCGAGCCACCTTGGATAACAAAACTGTGGATGAGCCGGTGGAAGGTCAGACCGTCGTAATATGGTGTATTCGTGCGCACCGCACCGTTGGTGACATCAATCCAGGGACGCTTCCCGGAAGCAAGACCGATGAAATTAGCACAGGTGCGCGGGGTTTTCTGATGCTCCAGGGTGACTGTGAAAGTCCCAAGTGTGTTTCCGCCGCTGCTGACAGTGAAGTCCGCGAATATCTGGGCATGTGCGGAGGCGGCGAGTAGCAGACAAAGGGATAGAAGTGTGCGCATTGGGTTTTACGAATGGATTAGGAGAGCCGGTCACGGAAATCCGTATAGTCGAACTCCCGGATGGTTTCAACGGTTCCATCATTCTGGAGAAGTGCAATGGGCGGATGTTTCACTCCGTTGAAAGTAGTGGTCTTGACCATGGTGTAGTGCGCCATGTCATCGAAGACGAGGATGTCGCCAACGGCCAGCGGGCGGGGGAAGGTGTAATCGCCGACCACGTCTCCGGCGAGGCAGGTGGGGCCGCCGAGTCTGTAGGTGTGCTCGGAGGAGATGTCGGTGGCGAGGTGGTAGGTTTCGTCTTCGAGAATTACGGCGGGTTGTTGCGGACTAAAGTCCGCGTTCCTTCCCACCAGGAAAACATCCGGGCGGTATGGCATTTCGATCACATCCGGCATGTGGGCGGTTGCGGAAATGCTGAGTATGGCGAGCTTGTGGCCGGCGGATTCGAACACGTCCATCACCTCCGCGCGTAGGACTCCGGTGTGGATGGCCACCGCTTCGCCCGGCTCCAGCCAGACCTCAACCCCGTAATTTTCCCTGGCCTCTTTCACCAGGCGGATGAGCAGCTCCCTATCGTAAAACGGTTTCGTAATCCAATGCCCGCCGCCCATGTTCAGGTAGGTGAACTGCCCGCTGCGCAGAAGGTGACCGAACTTTTCATCGACCGCTTTTAGAGTGCTTTCCAGATCCGGTGAATTTTGTTCGCAGAGGGTGTGGAAATGGAGTCCTGAAAGTCCTGTTAGATCCGCTCCTTCGAGTTGGTCGGCGGTGATGCCCAGCCGTGAACCAGGGACACACGGATCGTAAATCGGAGTCTCTCCGGTGGAGTGCTCCGGATTGATACGCAGCCCGCATTTTATCCCACCGGATATGAAGCGTGGATGCGCAAAGATCATTTCCCGGAATCGGAACCACTGGGAAAGTGAGTTGAAATCCAGATGGTCGGTGAATTCCAGCAGCTCTGTAATTTCCCCTTCATCATAAGCAGGGGAGTAGGTGATGACGTGCTTCTTGAAATGATCTTTCGCCAGCAACGCCTCCCAAAGCCCCGATGCACAACAGCCATCGAGATCATCTGAAATATACGGAAATGCCTTCCAGCAGGAAAAGCCTTTGAGCGCCAGAACCACCTTGCATCCGGCGGCATTCGCCGTCTCGCGAAGGATCGCCGTGTTGCGTTTCAACGCTGCGATGGAAATCAGAAACATCGAATCTAAAAACTTGGGAGGAAATTCGATTCGGTGAAACTCGATACCGAAAAAAGTCGGAGACCGGTGACTGCCGGAAGCCTGCTGCCGCTTTCCGTCGCGCAGCCTGCTGCTACGGGGCAAACTCGGGGAAGGTTTTTTCTGGAGCGAATGACACGCCGCCTGAAGGCAGCGCTCCGTGCCAATGGCGTCGGCTCGCAGCAGGCTGCACGCAGTCCACGGTACCTGTGGCACTGCATTTTGAAGGGTAGAAACATGACTTATTACGCGGAGAAAAGCTCACGCGCGGTGTATGCCATACCGATGGAAGCGGCAGCGTCCCCGCCCTCGGCCCACTCGAAGCGGGTGGTTTCCTTTTCCGGTTCGATGGGGCTGTGGCGGTAAACCGACCATGCACGCTCCGTGAAACCATCCTTCACCCAATCGAGAAACTGGTCGCGGAATTTCGCCTCGGCCAGACCTCCGCCGAGAACGACGAGTCCCGGATCGAAAGTGCGGACAAGATCCGCGATGCCGTAGCCGAGCTTGAAGCCCTGCTCCTTGAAAAGTTGGATTGCGAGAGCATCCCCGTTTTCTGCAAGGGTGCGGAGCTGGAAGGCTTTTTCGATGATGTCCGAGTTCGGCGTATTGAGGCAGTGGTTTTCCCATTCCGGCTTGCGCAGCTCCAGTGAAAGGCGGCGGCGCAAAGCTACCAGCGAAACCCAAGCTTCCAGACAACCTTTCAGCCCACAGGTGCAATCGGGCAGGCTTCCGTCGTCTTCCGTGAAAGGAACCGAGATGTGGCCGACCTCGAGAGCCAGTCCGTTGGTTCCTTCGTAAAGTCTGCCGCCGGGCAGGACGAATCCACCTCCAAGACCGGTGCCAGGGGCGACGAGAAGTAGGCTGCCAAGGTGCTTGTTGCGTATCGCATATTCGCCCACTGCGGCCGCATTGCAGTCATTGGTCATCACCACCGGGATTCCGGTGCGTGTCTTGAGTTTCTCGCAAATGTCCGTGCCCACCCAGTCTTCCCCGAGATTCGCTTTCCCCCAGATCACCCCGTTCGAGGAAGGTGCCGGAACATCCAGCCCTATCCCGCCTATGTCTTCTGAGGAAATACCCGCGTGCGCGCAAAGCTCGCCGATGGCGACGTCGAGCTGGCCGAAGGTTGCCTCGTATCCGTTTTTCACAAAGCTCTTCACCTCCACGATGGGACCGACCTGCTCGCCGGTGGAACCGATGATTACAGCTTTGATGGTGGAGCCGCCGATATCCAGTCCGACGAAGTGCTTTGGTTTTGACATGCCCCGAGGGTGTTTCGGTCGGGTGTTGCTAGTCAAGATGGAACCTGACAGACAAAATTTTCGCTTCTATCGCGGAAACAAACCGTTAGTTTTCCGCAGACCATCCGCAGCAGAAAAAAATACTCCATGGACAACGCCCTCCACCAACTCATCCGGGACGCCTTCCGCCACGAATCGACGGACGTTTTTCTCGTTGAGGGCGAGCCTCCCCGCATCCGACGCGAGGGAAACGTCGTCGTCCTGCACCCCGGCCCAGTGCCGCGATCCGGACTGGAAGAGCTGTGGAAAAGCTGCGGGGCCGATCCCGCAGCGGTAAAGGAAACCGATATCTCCTGGCAGATCGAGGAAGGCATCCGCCTCCGCGTGAACCTCTACCACACCCTTGACCGCCTCGCCGCCGTCCTTCGCCCCATCAATAGCAAGATTCCGGATCTCGAAGGACTGCTCCTCCCTGCGGAAATCCTCCAATCCTGGATGCAGCGCAAGAACGGCCTCGTCCTCATCACCGGCCCCACCGGCTCCGGGAAATCCACCACCATCGCCTCCTGCCTGAACTGGGTGAACCAACGAATGTGCCGCCACATCGTCACCTTGGAGGATCCCATCGAGTTCCTCTTCGAAAGCGAAAACTCCCTCTTCTCCCAGCGCGAGATCCGGCTCGATTCCAAGGACTTCGCCACCGGCCTCCGCTCCGCCCTCCGCCAGAGTCCCGACGTCCTTTTCATAGGGGAAATCCGTGATGCGGAAACTGCCGAGACCGCCCTCCAAGCCGCCGAAACCGGCCACCTCGTCGTCTCCACCATGCACAGCGGCAGTGTTGTGGAGACGGTGAGCCGTTTCACCCACCTCCTCGGCAGGGGAGGCGATGGCGCACTCCATCTCCTCGCCACCCAGCTCATCGGCGTCATGTCCCAGCAGCTTCTGGTAAAAGTCGGCGGCGGACTTTTCCCTGCCCTCGAATATTTTCAAAACGAAGCCGCCACCCGCCGATGGATCCTCGAGTCCCGCATGGCGGATCTCAGCGACCACCTCACTACTTCCCAATCGGATGCGAACTGCTCCTCCCTCGACTATCTTGTCGCCTCCGTGAAACAGGGATACCTTGATCCCGAAACCGCGCGCGGCGCATGCTCGCGCCCGCAGGATTTCGACCGTGCCATGCGCGGCATCAGCTAAGAAACAAACCCACCATGCCCCGCGATATCACCGAATACCTCCGCGAAACCATAGAACGCGGCGGCTCCGACTTCCACCTCAGCGCCAACGCCCCCGCCTGCGTTCGCGTCAACGGCTCACTCGTCTCCATCGGCGACGAAACCCTGGATTCCGCCACCGTCCGCAACCTCATCATGGACACCCTCACCGAGGCGCAACGCTCCATTCTGGAGGATGAAAAGGAACTCGACTACGCCCTCCAGGTAGCCGGGGTCGGCCGATTCCGGGGGAACGTCCACATCGTCCGTGGGAATACCGAAGCCGCCTTCCGTTTCATCAACGACGAGATCCCTCTCCTGGAAAATCTCGGCCACCTCCCCATCATCCACAAGTTCTGCCGGATCCGCAGCGGCCTCATCCTCGTCACCGGCATCACCGGATCGGGGAAATCCACCACCCTCGCCTCCATGGTGCAGGAAATTTCCAACACCCGCAACGGCGTCATCATCACCCTTGAAGACCCCATCGAATACGTTTTCAAACACTCTTCCTGCCTCATCAAACAGCGCGAGATAGGCAGCGATTCCAAGAGCTTCCCCCGCGCCCTCCGCCAGTCCCTCCGCCAGGATCCCGACGTCATCGTCGTCTCCGAACTGCGTGACCTGGATACCATACGCATCGCCCTCACCGCTGCGGAAACCGGCCACCTTGTCCTCGCCACCCTTCACACCGCGGACGCCCCGCAGACCATTGACCGCCTCGTCGATGTCTTTCCCGGCGACCAGCAACCGCAGATTGTCACCATGCTTGCCAGTGTTCTGGAGGGAGTCATCTGCCAGCGCCTCATCCCCCGCGCCGATGGCGAAGGGCGGGTTCTCGCCACCGAGGTCATGGTTCCCGGCCACGGCATCCGCGCCTGCATCCGGGACCAGAAGCTTGAGCAACTCGTCGGTCTCATGGAAATCGGTGCCAAGAACGGCAACCACACCATAGACGATAGCATCGCCAAACTGCTGGATGCCGGCACCATCACCCGCGAAGAGGCCATGTTCAATGCCCGCCAACGCACCCTTTTCGAAGAAGCACCCAAGCCCAAAAAGAAATCCATCTGGTAAACACCATCCACCATCCGGTAAATCCCGCCCACCCTCCAAATGAACCTGCGTTACATCCTCTCCCGCACCATAATGGTGATCCTTCTCGTCGTCCTCGGACTCTATGGCTACGGCTACGTGAAAAAACTCCAGCGCCAGAGTTCCATCGTCTCCGAGCTGAAATCACTATCCAGCGAGAGTTCCTTTTTCCGCCAGTTCTCCTACGCCGATGCGAAAAAATCCCTCGTCCGTGCCACCGGCCTCATCGCGGAGGCGAAAAAGCTCGGCCTCGAACCCGCTACCACCATCGACCGTAGCCTGGGCATTGAGAAAAAATATTTCGCCTCGGATGACGACAGGGAACCCAACTCCCGCGACCAACTCATCCGCTCCACGCTCCGAGCGAATTACGAGAATTTCCGCAAGCTCGGCTACACCCCGGACTTCCACACCCTCGAAAGCTTTGCAGCCGGCGATCTCCCACCCATCCCCTCCGGCTCCCACAAGGGAGGCCGCGCTGAAGTCGGCACCATCATCAGTTCCGCCCTCTCACCCGGCTTGGAAACCGTCCTCGCCAACCTCGAAATCCGCCCCGTCCGCGACAGAAGCATCCCCATGACCGATGTGGAAGCCGCCATAGCCAGGAAGCTCGCCGATGATCTCAAAAGTGCCGGAGTCATCGAAGCTGAAGCCCTCAAGCGCATCGAGTCAAAGCTGCCAAAGTAGGAGCAGGCGCGTCTCGCGCCTTGAGGCCAAGGTGGCGTCCCCGCCACCTGTGAGAAAGTTTTCCTCGCAGCGGGTGGAGACACCCGTTTGGACTCAAGGCGAGGGGACGCAACTGCTGGCCATTATTCCCTCGGTTCCTCTTTGTCGAAAGGCTGCGAGCCGACGGCATCGGCACGGAGCGCTGCCTTCAGGCGGCGAGTCATATTGCGCAGCAAAATAATTCTCGAGTTTGCCCCGTAGCAGCAGGCTTCCGCAGTCCACAGCTTGCGACTATTTCCGACAACAAATTTCACAACGCAGGATTCCAAATAGGTTTTATCCGGCAAATCTTTGGATGAAATTTCTTCAAAGACTCCGAACTTCTCCATACTATAAGTGTCCGAGGCGAATTAGCGGATTTCGTGTCTTGACTTGAATCACGTATATATCATCATTTTTTCCTCGTTCTCCAGTCGTTACAGTATGCGTATAAGTTCCGATAATCATATCCCTCCAATACTGCGCCGCTCTAAGGATGTTGTTGTGAAAATGAGTTCACCGATGAGCCGCCATGCTCTAACTACGTGCGTTCGGGGAGCCATGCTGGCTTGTTTCTCAGTTCTGCTTGCTGGAGCACACATCTGCCGTGCCGATGAATTACCTGCTGCGGAAACCTCGGTCGGTAAAACCAAAAACCTCACAGCTTGTCCGGATTGCGCGAAAAGCGTCTCCAAACGTGCACTGATGTGCCCCCATTGCGGTTGCCCTGGCGAAGCGATCCAACAAGCGGTAAAAAACACGGAGGAAGCCGCCCGTCCCAAGGCCGTTGTTAGCGTGATCGCCGACAAGTCCACCGGCTCCGGCGTCGCCATCCGGGATACAGGCTCCACCTATATCATTCTGGATCCGTTCCTGCTCGCAGATTCCATGAAACTGGAACTCCGGGATCTAGTGGGCGACGAAAATCTTGCCTACACCGGAGTTCAGCTTGCTGAGGATGCCATTCTGATGCGCTTGGCCGTCAGTTCGGACAAAGTCGCATTCACGGATCTTTCCGCCTCTCAGTCAGAGCCAACGACCTACGTTGATGCAGCGGGAACAGTTTGCGGCAAGGAGGATGCGATTGTCGGACTGAACAGCGAGGCTCAAGTCTCGTCCCTTCTGATTCACAGTGCTCCGGTTCCTCTTTCCGCAGACATGAAGTGGATATCCGTTTCCCCCAAGCCACTCCGCAGTCAGCTCAATCTGCTCGCCCGCATGAAGCGCGAACGCGACAGCGGAAAAAAGCCGCAGCTCTCTCCCGAAGAAGCCGCCACCGACTGGCTCACCCCCGCATTTTCCAAACTCGCCTCCCAACTGACCAAATAGCTCCACCACTTTTCCGCCATGAAACACACGATTCACATCCTCACCGTCGGCCTGCTCGGCCTGTCCGCAGCCCATGCGGCTCTCCCCGTCGTTTCCAATGTCTCCTCCTCCCAGCGCGCTGGAACCAAGCTCGTGGACATCAGCTACGATGTGGCCGATGCCGATGGCGACGCTCTGAAAATCCGGGTCGAGATTTCTTCCGATGGCGGCGTCAACTATTCCGTTCCCGCCTTCACCCTCACCGGAGCCATAGGCGATGCGGTCACTCCCGGTGTGGGAAAAGTCATCACCTGGAATGCCGAAGCGGATTGGGATGGGGAGTATTCCGATGAAATGCGCGTCAAAGTGATCGCCAGCGATGCCAAAGGTCTTCCGGGGCTGGAGTGGGGAAATGAAGTGCCCGCAGGTGGATTCCTCATGGGGCAGGATGGCGGCGCTGAGGGTGGTGGATCTTCCCGGCACGTTAATATCCCTTGGTCTTTCTGGCTTTCCAAATTTGAAATTACCAATTCTCAATATTGCGATTACTTGAACATAGCCTCTTCAGCCGGTGAAATCTACCGGGTAGGATCGAGTGCTATGAAATCGGTGGCAGGAAAATATAAGGGGATACCCGGCGATAAAGATTTGATAAGCCTCGGTGCGGATGTTCGTTGGAACGTAAATAAGTTGGAACCTGTAACAGGACGCGAGAACCATCCGGTCATTGTCACCTGGTATGGAGCTCTAGCCTTTTCACTCCATTACGGCTACGACCTGCCAACCACTGCGGAGTGGGAAAAAGCCGTTCGCGGGGCGGACAATGACGATGAGAATGAGCATCTTACCTACCCATGGGGGAATTCCATTAGCGGAGGTTACGCCAACTACCAAGGTAGTGGACACCCTTACGGTTATTACGAAACAACACCAGTTGGCTATTATGACGGTTCACAGACTCCTTTCGGGCCAGACACCGCCAACGGATATAACCTTTATGATGTCGTTGGAAATGCCGCAGAATGGACGCGGACTAGCTCTATGTCTATCGAGACTTATCCGCAAGAGGAGAGCTTAACACATTCAAGTAACGCTTACGGGGCTGAAAATGCCTCAAAAACTCATCGAGGCGGTTCTTCTTACGACTCTTCGACGTATTTGAAGATCTACAGGCAATCGGTGTATAGCAAAAATTACTCGAATTCCACCGGCTTCCGCGTGATCCGGCGCGAGAACTAAAATCCGCAAGTTCCTTATCCATTCTGCCCCTGCCATGAATCTGCTGCCCCGGCTCTGCCTCCAGACCATGCTCGCGAGTTCCCTCGCGTTGGCAGACAGTCTTCCGTTTGCGGAGTCCGGCGCGTTCACTTTCGATGCCTACGATGAAGTCACCGATACCGACGGGGACGGCATGCCGGACGCATGGGAGACGGCCAACAGCCTCAACCGTCTCATCAACGATGCCGCCGGAAATCCCGACGGCGACGCTTTCAGCAACTTTGAGGAATACAACGCGGGCACCAATCCCCAGATCGCGGACGACGCCAGTGAGTCTGCCGGGCTTTCCTCCCAATTCACCTACAACGGGCTCGATCTCGCCCCGGATGGCGATGGCGACGGCCTACCCGATTGGTGGGAAGCCCAATACGGTCTCAACGGCGGAGTCGCCAATGCCAGCGAAGACCCGGATCTTGACGGATTGAGCAATCTGGAAGAATTCAACGGCGGCTGGAACCCCATCGTTTTCGACAACCGCACCCAACTCTCGGCCGTGGGTGCATCGAGCCTTACGGATACGGGAGCCTACCCACTCGGTTTCTCCACCGATTCCGAGGGCGATGGAATGCCCGACTGGTGGGAAGTCCGTTACGGACTCAATCCATCTCTGAACGATGCCGCAGGAAACCCCGATGGCGATGAACTCACCAATCTCCAGGAATACCAAGCGGGTCGCATTCCCAATGTGGATGACCAGTTCGGCGAGGGCTTCGATGCTTCCCGGGATTTTGTGGCAGACACCATAGGTCTCCGAATCGATACCGATGGCGATCTCATGCCGGATGTCTGGGAAAGCGCCAACGGGCTGAACCCGCTCATCAAGGATGCCAACGCCGATCCCGACAACGACGGCTGGACCAACCTCCAGGAATACAACGCCGGAACCAATCCGCAGGTGAACGAGTGGGTCTGCGCCAGCCTTGCATCCGCCTCCATGCTACTCGATACCGGAGCCTATCCGCTAGGCTTCACCCACGATACGGATAGCGACGGCATGCCCGACTGGTGGGAGGACAAATACGGTCTGCTCAAATCCACCAGCGACGCGGGAGGAAATCCGGATGGCGACACCTATGTGAACCTTGCGGAATATCGCAAGGGACTGCATCCCCTCCAATCCGACTTCATTTTTGCGATCAACGGGGAAGGGGATTTCTTCCTACTGGATACCGGCGGGAAATGGACGGATAGCGATGCAGACGGGATTCCAAACTGGTGGGAGCGAAAGTATTCCGAAAATCGCACGGCAATGCTTGCGTCCGGTGATGAGGATGGCGACGGACAGAACAATCTGGAGGAATACATCGCAGGACTTGATCCCACTAACGGATCTTCCGTTTTCCAACTTCAGTCAATGGTGGTGGATGAGGATCCCGCCGGGCTGATGACCGTCCGTTGGCAATCCCAACCGGGACGGATCTATCATCTCTACTTTTCCGCCGATCTTGCCGATCTTTCCGGGTCGCCTCTTTTCTCCGTAGCCGGTGACGGAAGTGTCCTCTCACGCCAAGTGGAAAAAGACGGATCCCCTGCGATGTTCTGCCGGGTTTCGGTCGAACTCGCCGTCCCGTGAAGCCGTCGCGGTTTCCCGCTTCTTCATTGTACGGGAAATGGCGGAATGGTTCGAAGAAAGCTGAAATTTCCCAGGACGGAGTTCGTTTCGCTTCGCCATATGCTTCCATGGTCTGTGGGGCAAAGGTGGATGACTTTTGAAGTCGCACGAGCAGGAGCGCAAGGAGCCGCCGGAGAAGAATGGAGAAAATGACAGGCGGCTGGGGTTGGGTGTTGGTCTTGCCGGGCAGTCATAGGGCAGCCCCTCCTTGTGACCTAAGGAAACTTCGGAAGGGGTTCCTTGTTTTTAGCGATCCACGCCCGCAATTTTAACGTAAGGATATTTGAGAATTTTCCGATCAACGGTCACAAGCGGGATGTCCAGAACCCTTGCTGAGGCCACGATGATCTGATCTGCCGGATCACGGTGGAATTTTCCCGGGAGCCGGGTGGATTCAACACAAATCTCGGGAGCAAGTTCGATCAGGCGGATTCCCGGATAGGAAAGCGCCTGGCCGAGCCATTCGGAGACGCCACATGGTAATTTGAGCCTGCCTTTCTCCACAAGTTTCGCGACGTCCCAGCAGGAGATCGCGCTCACTGCGAGACCCACTCCTTCATTTTCCCTTATGACTTTGGCAGCGGAAAGCGGAAGCAAGTCGTATCCATGAACCCACCACACCCAGATGTGCGTATCGAGAAGGATCATCGAACCACCGACCAGTCGGATTCAGCAACAGGCTCGCATGGAGACTCCAGCTCAACGGGTGTTCCACGCAGGGAGTATCCGGTGGTTCGGGAAAATTGGAGGACGATGACCTCGACCGATTCGCCGCGACGGAAAGGAATGTCGCGCAAAGTGATCACACCATCCTCATCCAGGGTTGTTTCCACGCGGTGTGCTTGCATGGTGGAAGCCTAACCTAATTTGCAGGTGCGGCAAGTCCGCAGGCGGCGGGGAGGGGTTTCCCAGGTTTACCCGCCCGGTTCAATCCGTCAGATAGAAATCAATTGTGGTAACAACGCGGACTTCTTTGGTGATACTACTGGAACCGCTGTTATAAGAGGCCGCGTCTTCGACGGTGAATCCACCCTGGTAGGCGCTGCGTATCTTGCCGACTTTGGCTCCGGCGTTGTCGGCGAATTCCGTTGCGGCGAGCCGGGCGTTTTGGGCGGCTTCCTTTAGCATCGCGGGTTTGATTTCGTTGATCCCGGTAAAATTGTATCTGGGAGCGTAGTCGGAAATGTCCATGCCCTGCGCCAGGAGTTTGTTGACCTCCGCGCGAGCGGGATCAACGAGTTCCACCCGGGATGTGAAGATCGAAATGGAGCCGCCAAGACTATGGGTTTCGTCCACGAGATTCTGGTTTTCATCCCGGTATTCGCGCATTTTGTAACCGAAGACCTCGGCTCGGATTTCGGAATCGTTGAAGCCAGCTTTTTCGAGGATTTCGAGGATTTGTTTCTGTTGGAACTCCGCCTTTTCATAAAGTGCGGGGATTTCATCTTTGGATTTTCCGGTCACGGTGAAGCCGACCGTCCAGTTCGCCTGGTCTGCGGTAACGGTGCGCTCGGCAAGGCCTTTGGCCTGCGCGGTATTCACTGCGACCTTGGCATTATAAAGGGTGCGGCTGGCGAAGTATCCGCAAGTGGCGATGCCGACTGAGAGGATGAGCGCAACGAAAATAGAGGTGCGACCGGACGCATCGGATGGATTCATGGTGTCTTGAAATATGAGTGGCGCGGCGGATGCAGTCAATTCTGCAAACCGATACAAATGCAACCGTGTCTGCGAATGAAAGGGGAGCAGGCGCGTCTCGCGCCCTGAAGCCAAGGTGGCGTCCCCGCCACCTGTGCGAAAGTCTTTCCTACAGCGGGCGGAGACGCCCGCTTGGACTCAAGGCGCGGAGACGCACCTACTCGCTACTTGGTCGTAAGGTGGACGGCTAGCAGGCGGAAGAGTGAGTATGCTCAAAGCGGTTGTTGATACCCTTATTGCTCACTTTTACGTTGCGCCAGAGATTCCACCATGCCACTTTGCGCCAAGTGATATTCAGCGAATCAAACTCTTTTACCAAGGCTGTGCAACGCATCCTAAGCGAAGAGGATTATTTCGAGCTTCAGGATCTTCTAATCGACACGCCGGATGCAGGTGACGTCATTCCCGGTTCCAGAGGCTTGCGGAAGATCCGTGTTGGCAGTGGCGGGAAAGGCAAACGCGGCGGTTCGCGGATAATTTATTATTGGTATGTTGATCCTGAAAAAATCCAGTTTTGCCGCATTTACGAAAAGTCGAACCAAGGAAATCTTTCCAAGGCTGAAATCCAAAAAATACAAACCGAGTTAGACCCATGAAAAAACATGAAATCGAATCCCTCGAACGTGAAGCCCTCGCCATGGAGCAGGGGAAGGTCACGCCGGGACGCGTATGGAAAGTGACGAAACGCGCGGATGGCAGCGTGGAGCGTGAGGCGGTTGATCCGGAAACACACCGCGTGAGTCAGGCACGCGACTGGAAGGCTAAGACCGAGGCTGCGAAAATTCGCAGAGAGATCAATGTCACCCAGGACGTCTTCGCCCGCATGCTGGGCGTTTCCCTAGGCACCGTCCGCAAGTGGGAGCGCGGAACCATCCAGCCCAGCGGCGCGGCCCGAACCCTCCTCAGGATCGTGGCAAAACATCCGGAGATTGTCCGCGAGGCGGCGGTCTCATGAATTAGGAGCAGGCGCGTCTCGCGCCCTGAAGCCAAGGTGGCGTCCCCGCCACCTGTGCGAAAGTCTTTCCTACAGCGGGCGGAGACGCCCGCTTGGACTCAAGGCGCGGAGACGCATCTACTCCCTCCTCAATCAATCAGTCAGATAAAAATCCATTCTGCAAACCGGCGGAGGTGCGATTTCATCGGCATAGCCTCAAGGAAGGACTGCATTCTGCCGCCCAACAACACAAGCACCCCATGCCAAGCCAGCCCCTCCATCCGTCCGCCTAGGGGAATTTCGGCAGGGGCTCCTTGTTTTCAAAATCCACATCGCGAAAAAGTTCCGTGAAGGGGATGGTGAGGTTTACCTCGGGTAGTTCAAGGGTCTCATGCATTCCGCTGAGTGCCTCGATCACGAAACCGGATTCCTTGCGGCGGTAGATGCGGACATCCGGGGAGTCCGCCTCGGAAAGGATGATGCTCTGCACCGATGGGATGGTGAGGTAGTCGCGGAGTTTCTGGACTTCATCGTTGCGGCGGGTGGAGTGGCTCAGGACTTCGAGTATGACGGTGGGAGCCTCGGTGAAACGGTCGCCTCCGGCGATGGGCTTGCAAACGATCATGGCATCCGGGTAGTAGAAAGCTTCGTCGTCATTGCCCAGATCAATGCGGAGGAGGAAGTCGGAAGTGGTAGCTTCACATCCCTTGCCGCTAAGACCGTTTCCTGCTTCGCGAGAAAAATTCCGGGCAACCCGCTGATGGTTCATGGAACCGCCGGACATCGCATAGACGACGCCAGCTACCATTTCGTGCTTCAGCTCCGAGATCAGTTCGCCGGAAAGAAAGTCTTCCCGGGAGATGCGTGGAATTGGGGCGGTGGACTGCATGGGAGAGAGGCTAGTTGTTTTTGGGGATGGCCGCAATCACGGAGAACAGGAGATTCAGAGCCGCATTTTCCAGAACGCGAGTCACCGCTGTTCAAAAGGCGCGCTCACGTTCGGGAGAAGGCTCCTCCTTGTTCCCATCGCCCCGAGGAGGAGGCAGAGGGGGAACCGGGCACCCTTTTATTTTTCCGATTGATGCTTCGGCTCCCAGGATTCGTTTTGCAACTCAAGAAGTTGAGCTTTCATGGATTTCAGCAAAGCAAGCCCGGCTTCATGGTTTTGTTTGGCTCTTATGTAGTTCTCGTAAAGGTGGAGTGTTTTTTTTGGATCCCGGAAGTCTTTGGTGCCAAGGGGACGATCTCTCATTGAAGCCGGCTTCGGCCCCATATTGAGGCTGATTTTAAGATTATGTGTCCCCTCTGCCAACCCTTCTTCCATTGTTTTGAGGCGTTGGTTTCTCCACCTGATAGTCGGATGCCTGTTCCCAATTCCGGACTTTTGCTACACAGTAATCTCTTTTCTCAGCTTCGAGACACGAGGGTAGAGCGACTTGATTTTATTATCGGGTGTATCTATAGTGGACGCATAGGCATACAGTTCTTCCCCTTCGAGAGAATGAAGATTTTTGCGCCATGTCGTCCTGGTGGCACTCATCTCTGGCTCCAATCCATAGGGTGGCTCTTCAACTTGCAGTGTGGATGAGATGTAGACTGAAAAGAGTTCCTTGTGGCGATGCGCTTCAGCTCCCAGTTTTGGAATGTGTTTTTCCAACTCCGAAAGGCGATCCAGCAGGATTTCTTCCTCAGATAGCGTTGTTCTTTGACTGCGGTTAGACACTCCTTCCAAGGATGGAGTGTCGATTCTCTCTACAAAGTAAGCAGCCGCAGTGATGATGATCACCGCAAGGAAGACCCACGCTAACGGGCGCTTTGATTTCTTCATTTTGCCAGGTTTTTTCGGGGCGAAAAGAATTTGCCCCTCCTTGCCCCCATCGCTCCGAGGAGGAGGCAGAGGGGGATGGCTAGCCAGGCGGAGGAGTGACTGGATTGCTTGATGTCGAGGGTGATCTCCATCGGGTTGTCGGAGTCGGTTTCCATCTGGACGCTTCTTGTGAAGGTGACGACCCTGCCTCTCTCTGGGAGGGTGATGTCGAGGGGGACGGGGGCTGGCTCGGCGGCGAGCTGCTGGGTGACGATGCGGTTGGCGATCTCTTTCAGGGCGGCGTTTTCATCGGCGGAGTTCCCTTCGAGGAAGCGGTCGAACTGGCGGGGGTCGTAGTTGAAATCACCTTTGAAGACGGGGTTGGCTTCGGCGGCGCGTTCGAGCTGGGCGTTCTGTTTCTGGCCGGCTACGCGGTTGTCGATGGCGAGCTTCTGACGGCGGGTGTTGAGGCCGAGGACGGCTTGCTGGGTTTTCAGTTCGCGGAGCTGGACGCGGGCGTCCTCGCCGGATGCGGCGTCGAGCTGGTTGCTGCGGACGGCGTTGGAAAATGCCTGGGATGCCTTTTCCTGATCGCCTGCGGCAAGCCATGTGTTCGCCTGGTCGAGGAGGGCGACTGCGCTTTGGGAGTCGCTCTGCTTTTTGCTCATTGCGAGGGATTTGTAATCTTCGAGGCCGAAGGAGCCGTAGCTTTTCTCCTCTTTCAGATCGAAATCGCCGCCGTGGTCGGCCATTTCAAATCCCTCGGGGATGAGGACGCGCCAGGTGAGGTTTTCCATGGGGACGTTGAGCACGGGGCCTTGCAGGTGCCCGCCTTTTTCCTCCTTTACGAAATAGACGAAGCGGACGGAGGCGGGTTGGTCCGGCTCCGGGGAGGGGAAAACGTAGAGGAGCCATTCGCCTTTTTCACGGACCAGGTTCGCGCCCTCGTCGTTTACCAAAACGTTGAAGAGATCCGAATTTTCCGGGAGTTTCAGGCGGAGGGTGCTTTTCCCGGTGACCTGCATTTTCAGTTCCACGGCGGTGAGGGAATCGCCGAGAGGGGAAACGAGGGTGGTGAGGTTGCCTTCGGAAACGCGGAGTTTTTCGAGGCTCTCCAGTTCGTGGCGTTTGATGGAAACGGGCAGGGGCGCTTCGGGATCGGCGACGCGGAAGAGGAGGAGCGGGGCGGTGTTGCCGGCGGTCTGGCCTATGGCGGAGCGGACCACCGCCCAATCGGCACGCTGCCAGCCGCGCGGGATTTCCTGCGCGTCGAGTTCCAGCCGGCCTCCGGCGCGGATGGCGGCGAAGTACGAGAGCTGCCGTACTTGTTCCAGGGTGATGGCGGCGATGTCTTCGGTGGAGACGTCCTCGGTGGCCTGCTGGTATTCGATTTCCACGGAGGTTTCCCCGGCGATGCCACGCTGGAAGCGGATTTCGTAGAGTCCTTCCTCGCCCTCCACGGGAACAAGATCCGCTACGGCGTCCCCCGTAGCACGCACGGTGGAGGCGGATGTTTCATCGAGGCCGGGGATGCGGATACGCAGGGCTTTGAGGGCGGCGTTTTCGATGCGGTATGAGATCGCGGCGCGGGTGAGGGTCTGCCCTTCGCGGAGGGTGGTCTCGTGGAAAATCTTTGCGGTGACCCAGGGATCGAGACGGCTGATGGCGAGGCCGAGCGACCAGTCCGACTGGAGGATGCGGTAGGCGAGTGCTCCGGGACGGGCGGCGGCTTGCTCGGCTTCGCGAAGATCGGTGGGCGACCGAAGATCGCCCCCACTTTGTTGGGAAATGTTCTTCCGGTTTACGGCGCGCACCTGGAGGCCGCGGTCCGGGACGATGGTGACGATTCCCGTTTCCCGTGAGGAATCGCGCAGTGCGATGCGGGGCACCTGCCAGTCCTCCTGTGAGCCGGGAGGGCGGCCTGTCAGGGTGATGTTGAAATCGCGTTTGCCTATTGTTTTTCCGGAAAGGTGGAGGGTGAGGAGACGTTTCCCATCGGTGGTGGATTCCGTCCAGTGGCTCAGTCCCTCGCCGGTGGCGGTTTCGATTTCGAGGCCGCCGGGGAGATCGACTTCGAGGCGGAAGACGCCGGAGCGGGTGATGTCCACGGAGAGGTCGGTGGAGACGATGAGCCTGTCATCGCCGAGGGATACGAGTTGCCAGGTTTCGGAGCGGAGTTCGGGGGCGACTTCGGTGACGTTCAGTTTCAGCGACGCCTCCTCCGAACCGTAACGGAAGGCGTGGAGGATGGTGGAGGGGGATTGGAGTGCGCCTTCGCGGTCGAAGTCCTCGGGGTTGATGCGGGATAGTTTGGTGGGTTGGAGGGCTTCCGGCTGGGCGTCGCTGCCGAATGCGAGGGCGAGGAATCCGATTTCCCCGGCGGCACCTTCCACGCGGACTGGTGCGAGGGTGAGCTCGACGGGGAGGGTGTCCGCGCCCTGCTGGGTGCTGATGGTGAAATCGAACGCGGTGAACTGGGCCGGCTCGATGGGGATGCGGAGTTCCTGCTTCGCCGGATCGAAACGCCAGGTGCCGACCGGGCCGTTGCCGACCTCGGAGACGGTGAAACCGGCGGGGATTTTCACGAGCAGATCGGAAACACGGCCTTGGGTGGGGCGGATGGAAATGCGGTGGCGGGCGTTGATCACGCCCGGGCCGGGGAGGAAAAGGTTGGAGACCTCGGCGAAGAATTTCGTCTCTTCGGACGCAATGTCGCGCTGTGCCGGCCTGGCGGTGATGGTGACGGGATGGCCGGGCCGAAAAACATGGTGGCACCGGATTCGTTATCGTTGAGCTTGGCAAGCGGGGTGGTTTTCGCTGCGGCGGGTGAGATGAACTGCCAGCCGGGCTGATCGTAACGGACATCGATTTTCCGCACGGCGGCGGGGCCGGTGGGGACTTGCCATGGGTTTGAGGGGGTGGGGAGGGGCATCTCGTAGGTAGCGGTGGCGGATAATTTCCCCGAGGTGGTGGCGGTTAGGATGTAGGAGTGGAACGCGGACTTTAGTCCGCCGTCTTCTCCCTTGGGCTTCGCTGCGGACTCAAGTCCGCGTTCCGTTCGCCTCTCCTTGGTGACTTTCAGCCCTTGGGCGGAGAAAGAGGTGAGGGTGGCGGGGGAGTCCAGGAGGAGGAAACGGTCGCCTTCCTCGGCGCGAAGGGTGATTTCCATGCTGGCCTGGAGGCGGTTGTCCTGGATTTTCCAGGTTTGGGTGATGGACTCGGCGGGGAGGATTTCGCGGGCTTGGGCTTGGTTTACGAATGCGATTGCTGTCAGGAGGATGAGGGCCGTGGTGACGGGTTTGCGGGTTGGCATGGCGGATAAAATCCGCCGCCACGGGATGGAGGCTGCGGCGATGAGGGCGAGGATGAGAAAGAACAGGGGCGTGCCGCCGCGGATGGACAGGAAGGAGGCGGCGACGAGGGCGAGTCCGGCGAATTTCCAGATGAAGCCTTTTTTGAACAGTCCTACTACGGTTATGGTAGTTCCCGCAAGGAAGAGGAGCCAGACGCTCAGGCTGGTGTGGGCTCTCCAGTGGGGGATGTTGGCGATCTCCACGGAGATGGTTTCTCCGGCGGGGACAACGGGGGCGTTGAAGGAGAGAGTGGACGGGCTGGTGAAATGGGTGGAGGAGGCGGTTTTCATGGCTAGGGCGATGGCGATGAGGATGAAGAGCACGGAGGCTGTTGCGGAAACGATTGATGAGGTTTTGCCTGGCTGGGCGGATGCAATCCGCCGCCACATTGTGAGGACGCCGAGGAGTAGGAGGATCAGGAGGGCGGGACGGTGCTTGGTGAGGGTTTGCCAGCCGGTGGATGGGGAGGCTTGGCTGGGCGGATGCAATCCGCCGCCACTTGCCACGAGGACGCGGTTTTCGTCTCCGGTGACGGTTCGATTCGCCGATGACGAGAGGGGCATCGAGGATGGGGGCGGTGAGGGTCGGGTGGTCGGGATCGGTGGAGCGGGCCCGTAGCGGAGGGCGATTTCGACGGCGCGGTTGGGATCGGTCCGGGCGGGGAGGGGGATGAGTGTTTCCTTGCCGTCCTCGCGGGCGTTGACCGGGGTGCCATCGACGCGGGCTTCCCAGAGGGAATCGGTGGGAAGGATGGCGCGGAGAGCGGCGCGGCCTTTTGATTTTACGAAAAATTTCGCGTCGGTGACCCACTGGCCGTCGCGGGAAATCTGGGTGGAGAGTTTCAGGAAATCGACTACCTGATCGACGGTTTCGCCTTGTTCGAACCACTCGACAACCGCGCCGATGGTGAAGTCACGGGCGGTGTATTGCCATGCGGCGAGGGTGGGGGCGGAGGAGAGGAGTCGGAACTCGGCGGGAAGCTCGGAGGGATCGATTTTCAGCAACGGGCCTTCACTGACCGGGGCGGAAAATTTCACTTGGAGCGGGGAGACGACCTGGACGTAACCGCGCTCCGCCTGGACATCGAGAGGGCGGACTTCGCCGGGGGAAAGCTCGCCGCCGGTGGAGGGCATGGGTTGCTCGAAGGTGAGGAGGACGGTGCCAGCGCCGAGCAGCGGGCGGGAGAGGGGGACGATGACGGTATCGCCATCGCGGCGCCAGTCGCGGCCTACGTTCTGGCCGGTGACGTCGATGTTTCCGATAGCGGCTGGGACGGAAATCTTCCACTCGGTGGCGGGTGCTCCGACGACGAAGTAATTGATGAGGACACTGCCGTATGCGGCACCGGCTTTGAGGGAGTAGAGGTGGAAGACATCGGCCTGGATGGATTGGCCGAGGGCTTCGACATCGAGGGAGACGGCCCATTCGGTTTCGCGAAGGCGGAAGGCTTGCTGGAGGCCGGGGGTTTTACGCGGGAAGAAGGTGACGGGGACTTCGGCGACTCCGGTGGTTTCTCCGGCGACGAGTCTGTAGCCTGCGGTGGCGACTGCTCCGATGTAGCCTCGGCGGGATTTTACGTCGGGGAATCCTAGTGGCTGGAGGATCCATGGTTCGGCTTTCGCGGCTTCGTTTTTTTCGAGGCGTATGCTGACGAGCTGGCGGTTGATGACGGGTTGTTTGAAAATGATTTTCAGGGTGCGGGAGCCGTCGGTGGCTTCGGAGGCGACGGCGTAATCGGCGACTTCCGCGCCGGTGACGGAGGCGACGGCGTGGTCGGCGGGTATGGACATTTCCCACTCGCGGAGGGGGGCTTCGCGGATGTCGAGTTCGAGGTCGCTGATGATTCGTCGGTCGGTTTCCGCGAGTTCATAGACGGTGACTTCGGTGACGCCGACCTCGGGGAGGATCTGGTCTGCCTGAAGCTTGTAGGAGAAATCGGCAGAGGGAAAACGATAGACGAAGACCTGCCGGAGGGCGTCGTTGGCACCGCCGGGGAACTGGTCGGGGGCGAGCTGGATGAGGCCTTTGGCATCGGCGACTTCGATGCGGACGGCTCCGTCGTTGGCGACGCGGAGGAAGCCGCTGTGGCGGAGGGTACCGGTGGGACTGATGCGGAGGGCTTGCATTTTCACGGGGAATCCGGCTAGTGCGGCCTGGGCTTCGATGATGATGCGCTCGGAGCCTTCGATGGGGCGGGAGAGTTTGATCTCGATGCGGCGGTCTTCGTTTTCGCCTGCGACCGACCATGCGAGGACGGAATCGCCGGAGACGGAGAGGATTTCACCGGGGCCTTGGAGGGCTAGGGAAAGGGACGGGAGTTTCCCCTGGAGGACGCGGATGTCGAGACCGGTGAACTGGCGGAGGAGGCCGGAGCCGATGCGGACATCGGTGGTGGCGTGGCTGGTGAAAAAGAGGGAGCCGTCTGCGGTGGCGGATGCGGATTTGAAGGCGAGGGTGGCTTTTCCTGATGCGGGGAGGAAGCCTGTGTGGGAAGAAGGGGTGGGCGACCGAAGATCGCCCCCACTTTTGCGGGGGACGATGGAGAGGTCGCGGTCGAAGATGACGGCTTCCGGGAGGCCGGTGAGGGTGATGGGGACGACGACTCCGGCGGGGAGGGCGAAGGAGATGCGGTTCCAATCGCCATTGCGTGTGATGGGGACGACGAACTCGATTTCGATGGGGAAATCTCCAGTGGTGTCGGCGATGAGGTCGTAGGTGTTAGATTCTGTTAGGGCGATGTGGTAGTTTTCGTTCGAGGGGCTGGAGGTGATGGCGGCGGGGGATGTGAGGAGAAGGGTTCGGGGCTTCTCGGCTTCGGGGAGCTGGGGTTGTGGGGGAGAGGAACCACGGATGGACGCGGATGGACTCGGATCGGATTCTTGTGGTTCGGGTTGAGGGTTTGGATTGGTTTCCGGGACGGGCGGTTTTGTCTGGCTGGGCGGATGCAATCCGCCGCCATTGGCTCTGCCGGTGGCGGTGAGGGTGAAGGTGATGGATTGGGAGTCTTGGGAGACTTTTCCTGTCAGGGAGGTGTCGAGGAGTTCGAGACCCCGGGAGGCGGTGCCGGTGGGGGTGGCGGAAAATTTCAGGGAGGAGGCGGTGGTGGCGAGGTAGCGGCGGGTGGTGCCGGACTCGATGGGGGAGAGGCCTGTGGCTTCGGTGACGCGGAGCTCGGTGCCGGGGGTGGGGGAGAGGGAAATGCTGGCAGAGAAGCCGGTGGATGGCGGGCCGGGGATGAGGAGGGCGGATTTTCCTTCGGTTTTTTCCCTGGTGATGAGAGTGACGGTGAAGGTTTTTGGCGGGTTCTTTCTATCAGGGATGAGTGGGCGGACGTCGAGGAAACGGGATCCGTCTTCGGAGACGCGGACTGACCAGTCGCGGAGGTTTTTTCCTGTGAGGGAAATGACTTCGCCGGAGCCTTTTAGGGATAGGCTGAGGGTTTCCGGGACGCCTTGGACGATGGTGTAGGTGATCTTTTGGGTGGAGGTGGTTTCCGTGGTGGAGGCTGTTGCGGTGATTTCCGCGGCGGCGGAGAAGAAGAGGGGGGCGGGCTTTTCGGATTTTTCCGGGACTAGGATGATTCGGTCTTGTTGGGCGGTTGCTTGGAACGCGAGAGTTAGGATTAGGAGGAGAGTTTTCATTTTAAGAAGTGGCGAGTGCCGAGTGAGAAGTGAGAAGTGGAAGAGGAAGAGGTTGTGGGGATGGAGCGCTGCCTTTAGGCGGCGTGGGTTGGTGTGACTCGCCGCCTGAAGGCGGCGCTCCTTTTGCAGGATGGCGGCTTTCGAGAATGCGTGGGTAAAGGGGGCGTAAATTATTTCAGGGCTCCTACGAGGTTGAGGAGTTGCTGGGTTTTGGGATCGTGGGCGTAGGTTTGGCGGAGGATGGCGATGGTTTCGGCGAAGTTGCCGAGGTTGATGGCTTCGGCGAGGGGCCGCCCTGGAGTTCTTGGGCGGCGAGGAGGGAGAGGGTGGCGAGCTGGGTTTTGGGGTCGGCCTTGTCGAAGGCGGGGGCGGTGGGATCGTGGGGGATGGTCCAGGAGCGCTCTACCATTTCGCCGCTGGCGGTATCGCGGAAACGGACGCTGACCTCGCCGATCTCGCCGGTGCCTTCGGGGAGGGTCTCGATCTGATACATGGCTACTCCGGCTTCGTCGGCGGCGAGTTCGGCGGCGTCGATGGAGTCGTTGCGGAAATCCTCGGTTTTGAGTCGGTCTTTTTCGAAGCCGATGAGCTTGTAGTTTCCTACGCGCTCGGGGTTGAGCTTCACCTGGACTTTGACGTTCTCGGCGGCGGGGCGGAAGGCACCGGCGAGCTGGGCGGCGAGGGAGGATGCGGTGTTTTCTCCGACGAGGTAGTAGCGGCCGTTTCCGTGGCGGGCGAGTTCGGCGAGGAGATTGTCGTTAAGGTCGTTGGTGCCTATGCCGGCGATGTCGAAGGCGAGGCCTTGCTGGCGGAGGGTTTCGATTTTCTCGGAGAGGCGTTCGGGGTCGGCGTTGCCGAGGTTGGCGGCTCCGTCGGTGAAAAGGACGATGCGGTTCTGCGCTCCGGCGAGCTTGTGGCGGAGGGCGAGTTCGGAGGCGAGGTTGATCGCCTGTTCGAGGTTGGTGCCGCCTTCGCTGGCGGTTTGGTTGATGAGGTCGGGGAGTTTGTTCGCCTGGTCTCCTGGAAGGGAATCGGCGAGGAGGCGGGGGGTGCGGGAGAAGCCGATGACTGTGATGCGGTCTTGCTCGGTGAGCAGGGTGGCGAGTTGTTCCATCGCGGTTTCCATCGCGGCGCGCCTGTCTTCGCGAACCATGGAGCCCGACTGATCGACAAGGAGGGTGAGGCGCAGGGGTTGGGCGGCGGAGCGGCCGGTGGAGGCGGTGCGGACGGCGATGCGGACGAGGTTGCGACCGGGGATGACGGGGTGGGCGGTCTGGTCGATGGCGGCGGCGACGGGTTCGCGGGAGGAGGGTGCGGGATCGCCGTAGTCGATAGCGTTGTAGAATTGCTCGGGCTTGATGGAGGCGGGGTCGGGGCGCTCGCCTTTCTCGATGGCGGTGCGGGCGAGTTGGAAGGAGGCGTCGGAGATGTTGAGGGAGAAGGTGGAGAAGGGTTCCTGGGTAGCGGGGATTTCCTGAAAAATATCGATTGGGACGAGTTTTCCTTCAAACGTTTTGAATGATTTAGGAATCCAATCAAAACCAAGTTCTTCATTGTTTGCTTGAGAGATTTCGATGAATTTTGTGGTGATGCGTGCTTGATTCGGTGTGGCCGGGGTGACAGGGAAAGGCGAATCGAGTGCCTTGAAGTTTGGCAGTTCGGCCGGCTCGTATTCAATCGGGTAAGTGAACTCACGAATGACTTTGAGATTTGATGCGTTCCCAGATCTCGTCGTGACTTCTGCACCTGCCTTGAGTCCCGCCCCAAATTTGGCAGGTGTCTCGGGCGTTTCCTGGAAGCTGAAATTGAAGCCTTCTGATCCGGCGCCACTGTAGAAGGCATAGCCTTTGGTCTTCCCGTAGCCATCGGTGTCAAGGCCGTCTGAGAAACGGTTGGCCAAGCTCCAGTTTGGATCTGTATCGGAAAAATCTGGAGAAACTGCGGAACGTGCTTGGGTGTGAACGTCCTTGTCCGCCGGGGCGGAGAGTTCCCAGCCGTCATCGACCTGCATCAAAAGCTCGGCGCGGGTCTGGTCGTAGGCGGCGCGGTAGTAATCGCTTTTCGTGGTGGCGATTTTCTCCATGCCGCGGCGGGCGGCGGAGTTGTAGGGATCGATGCGGAGGGTGTCTTCGTATGCTTTTTTTGCTTCGTCGAATTTGCCGAGATCGAAGTTGCCTTGGGCTTCGTAGAGTTTTCGGCGGACGTCATCCGCCATACCTGATTGGTCTCGATCAACGGCGGGGTTCATGCGTATTGAATCATCAAGATCGCCGAGTTTATGTGCTTCTTTCTCCGACTGCGGACTCAAGCCCAACTTCCTGTCTTTTCCGCCCCAGCCTTTTCCGAAGTCGGCTTCGTCGCCGAACGAGTTTTCTTCGTTCGGGGCGAGATCTACGGATGGGACAGGGATATCGATAGGTGACAATCCGGCGCTGGCTTGGATTTCACGGGTGAAGGTAGAAGCTGGTGCGGAAGGTTTGCGGGCGAGTGCTGATTCTCCTGCTTCCTGATTCTTCCTCAGATCTCCGTCGAGCCTGCCATCGGCTCGGAGTCCTGCGGAGTTGGAAGGCCAGGCTGGAGCCATTGTTGCGAGTTGGCTTTGTTCAGCGGTTTGTATTTTTTTTCTTACTGCGTCTGCAACCGGATCCAAGGGCGCTTTTTCGGCGGTTTTGGCTTTTTCCTGACTGGCTTCGTTTTTGGTAATTTCATCCCTGCTGGCTCCGCAGCCCATCCAGGTCTTCTGGGGCATTTCGATGGTGTCGCCGGGTTGGAGTTCGATTTTGGAGATGTTGTTTTTTGATATGTCGTAAGTGCTGGCTTCTCCGTCACGGGAGACTCTTACGCGTTTTGAGGAACCGAACTGTGTCGGCCCCCCGGCAGCGTCGATGACATCGCCGAGGGTGAGGCCTTCTCTGAATTCCTGTGAGCCGGGAGTCCTTACCTGGCCACCGATGTGGATTTGCGGGGCACTTTCAGCGGATGCCAAGGATCTGTTTGGGTATGGTTGCGCATCTTGCGGGGCTGACTCTCGACGCCTGGAGGTAGCGCTCCCGTCCAGGGACGGTTCTGCGGGGGCGAAGGTGGGAGCGGGGGTTGAAGCCGGGGACTCTGTTTTCGATGCGATTTCGGACCCTACAACGGGAGCTGGGGGGAGATCGTGGATGACGACGGAGTCGTGTTTGGCTCTGGCGTTGGTTTCCTGGCTGATAAGCTTGAGCTTCATTTGCTCGAGGAGTGCCTGGTCGGTCTCGAATTTGCGTTTCGCATCGACGTAATCCTGGGTGTCGATGCTGCGCTCGAGGTTCTCAAGTTTGGCGTTTTCCCTAATGGTTTCGACTTTCGCGAGGCGTTCCTTGGAGGTTTCGAGCTGGCCTTGGAGGCGGGCGCGGAGGTTGATGACGCCTTCGTTGAGATCTTGTTCCATGTTGTCGAGGACGCGCTGGTTTGTTTTGATGCTGGGATGGTTGTCGGCAAGGCCGGAGGCTTTGAGGCCGTCGATCTGGCGTTTGAGTTCGAGTTTTTGTGGGTAGAGGGATTTTACGATGTTGTCAGGGACATCGAGGCCGGAGGCGTAGGTTAGGAGTTGGTTTGAATCGTATTTGAGAAGGCTTTCGATTTGGGTTTCCAACTGGACTTTTTCGCCTTCGAGCCTGTTGGACTCCTGCATGACGTAGGCGGCTCCCTGGGATTCCTCAATGCCTCCCTCCGCGCCTCTGTCACCGTAGTAGGCGATGTCTTTGGTGCGGGAGATGGTTGTTAGGACTTTGCGGCTCTCTTCTGCTGCATCTTCCTGTTCGCGGATTGCTTTCTTGAGTTCGTTTAAGCTTTTTTCCTGTGATTTTCCTGCAAGTTCATTGCGGTAGTTTTGGTATTCCTCGGTGAGCTCACGGGTGATTTCGTTGGCATCCTGTTCGTTGGGTTGGCGGACGCGGATGGAGATTAGGTCGGTTCCCTTGATGTTTTTCGTTGTAACGCTGTCGCGGAGTTTTTTGAGGGCGGTTTCCTTGTCGGTGTTCCAGCGGGAGGTGAGGCCGAGGTTGTCCACGACTTGCTCCATGAGGTGTCGGCTTTTGATTCTCTCGAATTCCGTTCCGAAGAACTGGGGAGTCATGGAATGGAGAGGTTTTTCGCTCATCATGGCTCTGGAGCGCGGTTTGACTTCGATGACGGCCTCGGCTTCGTGTTGCCATGGGATGAGGCGGATGGTGAAGAAGGTGACGACGACGCATGCGGCGATGCCGAAGGCGGCGCGGAAGGATGCGCGGCGGATGCGGGATTCCTTTTCGACGGGAAGGCGGGTGATTTCCGGGACTCCTCCCAGGGTGCGGGTGAGTCTGATTTTTTTGCCGGGGGGGAGTTTCCATTCCTCGTCGCCGGTGCCGGAGGTGTCTTCTGCTGCGGGGAGGAGGGTGTGGAGGGTGCGGATGCGGTTGTGGAAAAGTTTTAGCTCGGGGGATTTTTCGATGAGGGATTGGAGTTCGGCGGCTTCGAAGGGGGATGCCTCGCCGAGAACCCATGCGGTGATGCGGGCTTCGATGTGCTCGTCCGGGTGGATCTGGAAAGGTGACGGGTTGTCGGACATTTGGTTAAGTGGCTAGTGCCGAGTGAGAAGTGAGAAGGGGAAGACTTGGGTTGCTGAAAGATGTTTTACCACGGAAGGCACGGAATACACGGAAGTGGAAGATGGAGGCTTGGCTTTTTGGGGGAAGAGGAAGGAACCACGAATCCTACGAATCTAACGAATCCTGGACTTGGGTTGGGGAAAGAGGTTTGAACCACGGAAGGCACGGAATACACGGAACGGATTCTGGGGGCTTGGGTTCTGGGTTCCGGTTGAGATGTGGCTCTTTTTTGGAGTTTAAAGTTTAGAGTTTAAAGTTTCGGTCTTCGTTGGGGTTTAAAGTTTGGAGTTTAAAGTTTTCAGCCTTCGGATGTTTCTATGCCTAGTTGGCGGAGGGAGGTGGCTAGGGATTTGAGGGTGTGGTGGAGTTTGTAGCCTACGTTGGAGACGGTGAGGTTGGTGTGGGTGGCGATTTGGTCGTATTTGAGGTCTTTGGAGTATTTTAGGGAGATGAGGGTGCGGTCTGGTTCCGGGAGTTCGGAGATTAGGAGGCGGAGGGTGCCGATTGCTTCGAGGCGGCCTAGGGCGTCTTCGGGGTTGGGGGCTTTGGTTTCCCATTCTTCGCCGGTCTGGGTGTTGGTTTCGATGGAGCTGTTGCGTTTGTTGTCGCGGAGGTGGTTGAGGGCGAGGTTGCGGGTGCAGCGGAAGAGCCAGGCGCGGGGGTTTTCGACTTCTTCCCAGTGCTTGTGGAGGCGGAGGAAGGCGTCCTGGACGATGTCCTCTGCGGTTTCCCGCTGGCCGGTGAGGCCGTAGGCAAAGCGGAGGAGGGGTGATTCCTCTGCGGAAAACACCTGGTGGAGTGTGGGTTTTTCCTCCATGGGCTTGGGTTTGCTTCTAGGGGAAAGAACCGGGATGGCTCCTGCCGTTTGCCTAGCTGCGGCGCTGGAGGTGTGGGGTTCCATGGAATGTTTCTGACATGCTTCTAATGGGAAGACACGCGACTTCTGGGAGCCTTAGAAGATTTTCACAAAAAACTAATGGGTGGACGGATCGCGGCGAGACGCCACGACCACGGCCTGCCCCGGGACGGAGGCAGCTACTTGGGGGCAGGAATGTCTTTGCTTCCTAATTGGTTTGTGGGGGAGTGGGTGCGGGTGGTAGTGAATGCGGGATGAAGATTCTCCTGAAGTTGTGCGCGGTGGTTCTATTGGTGCTTGGGACGGGCTGTGGGAAAAAGGGGGCGGGGGACGGCGGGAAGGATGGGGCTGAAGTGGGGATTGCGGAGGGAGTTTTGGATGCGGATGTTGTGTCGGAGCTGGGTTTTGCGGCGAATGTTCCGGCGGATTCGGATTTCTACCTGGGCGCATATTATGATGGAGGGAAAATCGCGGAGGACATGTTGGATGGTGGGCTGAAATCGGGCTTGCTGGAAGATGAGGAGGCGGGTGAGGGCGGGGATGTCCGGAAGGAAATCGAAATGGCGGCGGGGTATCTGGGGGACGAGGCTTTCGTTTTCGGGGGGCCGGGGGTGGGAGACCAGTTGAAGATGGTAGGGACGACATACCGGGAGATTTCCGCGGCTTGGGGTGGATTTGTGGTAGGCGTGATGCTGGATGCGCTGGCTGAGGAGGGGAAGGAGGCGGATTTCGGGAAGCTGGGGGACGGGCTTTCTACTGATCTGATGGAGCGATGGGTATCGGTGCTGGAAAAAGACTCGAAGCTGATGGTGCCATCGGTGGTGGTGGGGTGGCGCCCTGCGGCGGAACAGAGGGATGAATGTGTGTTGAAGGTGGGTGAGATGCTTGATGAGCTTTTCCGGGAGGAGGAAGGTGCGGTGGCGATGGAGTTCGAATCCCGGGGAGTGCGTATGGTGGGATACGAGGTGCTGGGGACGGAGGTTTTCGCGGAATCGATTGAGGAGATACGGGAGGGGCTGGAGAAGGAGGCGGGGGAGTTTCAGGAGATCGGGGCGCTGTCGGCGGAGAGTGTGGAGCGGTTCCTGGCGGCTCTTGAGGGGCTGAGGCTGACGATGGCGACGGGGGTGCTGGACGGGCGGGTTCTGGTTTATTTCGGAAATGGGAAGGAGGGCTTCCGGCTGGCGGCAAGCCCGGAGGAGTCTCTGGCGGGCAAGGGCGATCTGAGCTGGATGGCGGTGCCGGAGGGGAAACGGCTGGTGGCTGCGGGGTATTTCTCTGAAAAGATGGTTGGCGCGGTGCTGCCGTGGCTGGATACATCGGATTTCTGGGATGCGCTGGCTAGGGCGGTGCGGGCACCGGTAGAGGATAAGGTTTTGTTCCGTGAGCTGTTTAGCGGGCTGGCGGGGACGGCGCGCGAGCTGGCGGTGAGGGATGTTTCGGCGTGGTCGGGGGCGGTGTTTTCAGGCGATGGATGGTCGCTGAAAACGCGTGGGGGAATTGTCGATCCTTCGGTGGATTTCCAGACTCCACTGAAGATGACGAGGGCGGTGGATGCGATGGAGCCGGCGTTCAAGGCGCACTGGATTCAGCGGCGTGACTGGAATGAACTTTCGTGGAAGCGGATGGAATACTCGGGCTTCATTTTCGAGGCGATACGGAAGGAGCTGGGTGGGGTATTCGAGGCGGAGCAGTCGATGCTGCCGGGAGGTGTGGGGCTGATGCCCAAGTTGTCGGAAGCGGTGGGCGGGCTGAACCGGGGTTACCGGGATGAGTTCCGCGAGGGGGTGGGTGATGAGGTGGCGTTTTTCGGGGACTTGCAGGGTGTGATGCCGACGGTGCCGGGGATCTCCCAGGAGACGGTGGAGAATGTGACAGTGCCTCGGTTTGCCTATGCGCGTCCGGTGGTGGATAGAGGGAAAATTACAGAATCCGGTGAGACTTTTCTTGGAGTCTGGAAGGATATGACTGCGTATGCCAACGAGGTGGGCGGGGGTGGTATCCCGTTGATTTTGCCGCAGTCGGTGGATTCGAATGAGATGGTCACCTGGTATGCGCCGATGCCGTTCATCGGCGGGGATTTCGTGCCGGGTGTGTCGATTGACGGGAATGTCTGGATGGTGGGGACTTCGAAATCACTGGCCGGTGGGTTTTCGGAAGCGATGAAGGGGGAGGCTGGAACGGGGGAAACCGGGGTGTTGGTCGAGGTGGATTTTGTGAAGTTGGAGAGCTGGCTGCGGCAGATATATGCGAGTGGGAAAAAAGAGGCGGGTGGGCTGGCCGGTGAAGAGGCGGAGCGTAAGATGGACGGAACGGCTGAAGGGCTTTTTGAGATATTTTCGAAATATGAGGGGCTGCGATATCGGAAGTGGCTGGATGGCGGGGAGCCAAGGAGTGAGGTGGAGATTCCTTTGCGGAGATGATGTGCGGGGGGAGGGGGAAATTCGGAGGGATGCCAAATTCACGGCCTGCCCCGGGACGGAGGCAGCTACGAAGAGGGGTTTCGGCGGGACGCCGATACCACGGCCTGCTGCGGGACGCAGCAGCTACGCTAGAAATGGAAGATGAGGCCGCCGGTTAGTCCGTGGTCGAATTCCTTGGGGGAGGAGATGGGGAACTGGTAGCCGAGGCGGATGTCCATTTCCGGGAGGATACCGTAGCTGATGCCAACG
Source organism: uncultured Verrucomicrobiae bacterium (assembly GCA_963793435.1). GTDB lineage: Bacteria > Verrucomicrobiota > Verrucomicrobiia > Verrucomicrobiales > Akkermansiaceae > Luteolibacter. The sequence goes on from CAWCAA010000002.1 coordinate 1,638,352, forward strand.
AGGCCTTCCGTGGAGAAATCGCCTTTGTCCTCACCGTTGAGCGGGGTGGAGCCGGTGATTTCGAGATGAAGGTGGAGGAGGCCGGCGGCATTGTTGTGATGATCACCATCATGATGGTGGTGGGTATCGTCTTTCGGTTTTGCTCCGAAGGATTTTACGAGGCCGAATCCGAAGAGGAGTTCAGTAGAGTCCTCGTCGAAGCCGTGTTCGACGGAGATGTTGGAATTGAGGGTGAACCAGTTTCCTAAGTCGTTCCAGAAAGAGAAGCCGGGGGCGATGGCGGTTTCGCCTCCGAACGTGCTGCTGCCGGTGGGGAGTACGGTTTCGAGCTGAGCGGTGAGGAGGAAGCGGGGGGACTCGATGAGGATGGCGCGGGGGACGATGGCGAGATCTCCGAAGCCGGATGTGGAGCCGACGCCTTCCTCATCTTCCCAGATGTATGGGAGTTCCACGATGATACCGAGGCGGCGAGTGAATGCCCATTCGAGTTCGAGTTCGGTTTCGTGTTCGGTAATGTCATCGCCCTTGCGATAGGTGTGATCGAGGAAGAGGTCGCGCCCGGTGAAGGCGGGTTCGATCCCAAAGGAGTGGATAATGGGAGTGCCGTGCTCGCTGAAATGAAGGTGCTCGAAGGGAGCAAGAAATCCTGTTTCCGTTTGCGGGAAAGGTTCGGTTGGATTTCCGGCAATGGTGATTTGGCAGAGGGTAGCACTGGCTGCTAGGAGGGTAGCGATAGATTTCATTTTCGGGCGACAGTTCAGGGGGGTAGATCGGGAACGTCAACCAATGAGTATGTTTTCCCTGGGCGTGGGAAAAAAACAGGCACCGCCCAAAAAAAATCGGACGGTGCCTTACAACAAACCTCTGTCAGAGAGGAAATTCTATCGTTTGCGGCGGAGGAGGGCGATTGCTCCGATTCCCGCAAGCAGTGCGGAGGACGGTTCCGGAACCACTTGGAACGTGTAGGTCGCGCCGCCGGTCTGTGCGCCATCGGTCACGTGAGTCCCGGAGATGCCGAAAGCGATCTCGTAGGTTCCGGGATCGGAAAAGCCCCAGTTGTAATGGACGTGGCTGCCGGCGAGGGAATTCAATGTGTCACCCGCGCCATCGGAGGAATCGAAGTGGAGGATTTCCGAAGGGGAGTCGGTCCAGAGAACGAAATCCCCGTCCCCGCTTCCGGTGAAATTGAGCGATTGGAAGGTGATGACGATTTCGCTGTTGACCCAGTCCCCGGCAGAGAGTTCCTCCAGGCCGATTCCAACATGTGGAACGCCGTTGTTCGAGGCGATGGTCTCGTCGAAAGGAATCCAGTAATAGGATTTCGACTGGAACACCGTGGTGGACATTGAGTTGATTTGGAAAAAGTTGTCCGCGGGATCGAGGGCGGTGTCATTGGTCTCGTCGTGGATCTCCGCCTCGAATCCGTCTCCGGATTCATATTCGAAGGCGGGTGCGTCATAGGAGCCGCTGGTCAGGAAGGTGGCGGCGGTGGCGTGTGCTGCGGTGAGGAGGGCGGGAATAAGGATTGTGGTGAATGATTGTTTCATGGCGGGACTAAAATCCACTAACGCAACAAAAGCGCAATAAAATAACGCGAAATCGTTGCAATAGGTGAAACTTTGCGCTAACACCCCGGTGTGCGAGAGAGAAAACATTCCGAAAGCAGAGGGTTTACGTTGGTGGAGGTCTTGGTGGTGATCGTCATCCTCGCGGTTCTCGCTTCCGTGACGGTGATGGCGGTCGCAGGTGCTCTGGACAGGAGCAAACAGGCTGCGTGTGCGTCGAACCTGCGCTCGATCGGAGTGGGGCTGCATCTTTACGCGGGAGACCACAACGGGGTTTTTCCTGAAACCTCGCATACCACGGATCTTCAAAGGGCGTGGATTTTCCAGCTCAAGGACTATCTCGGCGATTTCGAAAGCACGCGTATCTGTCCTGCTGATCCGCAGGGGGTGCGGCGTCTCGCCGAGAAAGGCACGAGCTATATCCTGAACAGTTACCTTTTCGTCCCGCCGGTGGATCCCTTCGGCGATCCCACGGGCCCGGCGCTCAACCGCCTTTCCGCGATCCCCGACCACGCGAATACGGCGATGGCCTTCATATGCTCGGACCGCTACGGCCGGCCCGGAAACGACCACACCCATTCCGAGCGGTGGGACTCCTGGGCGGCAGTGAAGGCGGACATAGCCGTCGGTCGCTTCGGTGGGGCGGGCTCCGACGATGAATCCGGATCCACGAACATCCTGTATGTAGATGGCGGCGTACGCGGCTTCAAGGCGACGGAGCTGAAACGCACCACCAACAGTGGAACCAACATCGCAAAGCCACCCGGCATAACTCCCTGATCAAATGAGAACTTCCATCACCTTGCTACTATCAAGCGTCTTCGCATCCGCCGGGATGATACCGCTCGGCGAACATCTCGACCATCTCTGGACGTGGAATACCGCAGAGCAGAAATGGGAGCTGACTCTCCTTGGCGACGACCGTGCATACACCCCGGACGAGGCGTTCCTACCGCTTTCCGACAAGCCTTACCTCGTCCAGCAGCCTTCGCAGTCAGGTGCGCGGCTGCCCCAGCAAAGCAACGCTTCGCTCTCTTTTACCGGTGTCGCACCCGGGGAAAATATCTGGTATGCGCTTTCCGGTAATCCCGGTCTGGGTGAGGCCTATCCCGGCTTCCGCAACAACCAGGGGAGTAACGTTATAGCCCCGTACTTCGAGACAGACCAGCGCCTGCCACAGCCCCAGAGCATGGCGCGGCCGTGGATCACCTCCCGGATTTCCTCTGTATTCCACGACGGGCCGCAGGCGGCGAAATTCTCCATGTGGACAGGCTCGACGAGCAGCCCGAGCATCTGGGCATCCACCAGCAACGGGCAGACGAACAACCTTTTCCTGTTTGCCGCCGGCGGCCACAACCATGTGAACTGGACGTTCGGCGCGACGGGGATCTACCGCATCGGGATGCGCGCCTCCGCGTTTCTCGGGGCGGGGCAGACGCTGCCCACGGGCGATAGCGACGAGGTGAAGGTGACGTTTACAGTCGGGCCGGTGGCGTTCTGGCAGGCGACGCAGTTCTCCGGCGAGGAGCTTGAGTCTCCATCCATCAGCGGGATGGATGCGGATCCGGACGGGGACGGGGAGAATAACCTTGTCGAATTTGCGTTCGGAACTGATCCGAACGGCGGGGCGTTGCCGCTGGCTCCGGGGCTGGGGAGGCCGGTTTTTACAACGGAAACTTCCGGTGGCGTGAACTACCAGGTTCTGACTTTCCCCCGTCGCAAGGCGCTTCAGCTCACGCGGCCACTGGTTTATGCACCGCAGTTTTCTGAAAATCTCCGGACGGATTCCTGGCAGGAAAACGGCACGGAGAGTGTGGGCGCATTCACGGGCGACCAGACGGGGCTTAATGCGGTGTGGGAGAAGGTGGAATTCCGCCATCCCGTGGCAAACCCGGCTCCCGTGCGTGGTTTCGCGCGGGTGGGGGTTTCCTTCGCGGAATGAAAAATGCCACCCGCCCTCTGCGGACGGGTGGCATGTGGTGAACCCGGGGGGTATTATCTCTTCCTGCGCATCAGGAGAAGTGCGCCGAGGCCTGTGAGCAGTGCGGAGCCAGGCTCCGGGACGGTCATGAAGCGGTATTCGAATTCACCGGATTCCCCGAAGATCCCTTCCTCATCCACCAGTTTGAAGCGGGCGATGTATTCCGTGTCCGGGGCGGCGGAGGCATCCACCCATGGCACCCACTTGAAGTCGATGTCATCGGCGAGGTGCTGTCCGTCCGGATCGGAAAAGAGGGCTGCGTTGGGATTAGCATCCGTGCCGAAGTTCAGTCCGGATGTCGCGAAGGTGAGAACCATGTGGACGTCCGCTCCGGTGATGGCTCCGGTCCAGCGCTGGGCGGATGAGTTGAATAGGGTGTTCTCGAGTGCCACGTTCGTATCGAGTTTGCCCGTATCGAGCATCCTCAGCAGGGAGAAGTGGTTGGCTGTGTCTTCATTGATCGATATTTTTCCCGCGTAGGCACCGCTGCTGCGAGCGCCCAGCATGAGGTGGGTCCGGGGGGCTTCCGGGAGGAAATTGGATGTGGAAACAGTTACGGAGGTGCCGGCGCCGAGATTTGGGCCGGTGTTGACGTAGCGTCCTTTCGAGTGGTAGTGGTGGGGGTAGAGGGGATCGTCCAAATCATAGTGGGCGTAGAGCAGGGTCAGCCGCTGGCTGTTCGGGTTGGCAAGGCCCATGTAGGCCCCGGAGGGCTGCGTGGCCTGCCCGTCCACCGCTATGAAGTAGGAGGCTACGGCTGCATGGGTTTCCCCTGCGCCAAAGGCAAGGATGATGGCGGATGTGGCGAAGGAGGTTTTCGCGTGTCTGGATGTGTTTGATTTCATTTTTATTGATGATTCACGTCTGCGGCAGGTCACCTGCGGACGGGCGGGAACATTTTCATAACGCGAATAACTTGCAATAAAAATAACGCAAGTTTGTTGCGTTATTTGGTGGGGCTGGATTTTTCCTGACGATGCCTTTCCCCCGGCAATCGGGAAGCGTTCTCAGGTGGAGCACCGGCAGGTGCGGCAGGCGCAGAGATTGCCCAGGTGGGTGATGATGAGGGCGAGGCCGCCGAGGGTGGTGACGATGGCGGCGGGGGGGATGTGGAGGACGGACTGGCCGGCGATTTTCGCAGTGGAGGGGCAGCAGGTGTCCGTGCATGTGGCGGTGGCTTCGGTGCTGGTTTTACGGAGTGGGAGGGAAAGTCCGTTTGCTGTGTTTTTGCCGGTTGCAAGATACGGCAGCATGCTCCCGGCGATGACGAGAAGGATGCCTATGGTGGCGAAGCCGAGCACCCATTTCCGGCCGTGCTCGCGGAAGCCACGGAGGGTCATGATGGCGGCGATGGGGACGACGAAAAGAGCCATGCCCCAGTGGGTGGCGGGGTGTGCCCAGATGCGACCGAAGGAAGGTAGGGCGAGCAGGAGAACGGGTGCGGCGGCGCAGTGGATGGCGCAGAGGACGGAGGCGGCGACTCCGAGGCGGTCGGGATTCAGGCGCGCTGTTTCGGCAGGTGCGGGAAATGCGGTGGAGGTGTGCATGGTTTGTTGGCGGGGTGTTTCTTTTCGGAAAAATTGCAGGGCGTTGATCACGCGATCTGGAGTCGGGAAAAGCGTTTCGCGCGCGGGGTTGCGGTGGGGTTTTCCATGAGGAGGGAGAGCCATGCGGTGGCATTGGCAGGGGAGAGCCATGGCTTGGATTTCGGGAGGGATTTGTATTTCCGGTGGCAGTCGGTGCGGTAGGCGCTTCCCATTTCCGCGGAGACCCATGTCTCGTGTTCGAGCCACCATGAGAGGAAGGGATGAATGGAGGGAAAATCATCCTCTAGGTCTGGCGTGGAAAGATCTTCAGGTGGCCACTCGCCTGGTATGGGGGGCTTGTCGCCGTGCCAGAGGAAGCATTTTCCCTTGGGACGGATAAAGATGAATCCAGGGGTTCCGTTCTCAGGAATCCAGCCGACACAGGCTCCGTGGAGGAAGATTTCGCCGTTTTGCCACGGGAGAGAATAGCAGCTTGTGCCCTTCAGGCCGGAGGACGGGGATTTTGTGAAGCCGCGTTTCTGGAAAAGGTTCCCGGTAGGTAGCCCGGCGTCCATGCCCCAGAAGAACATCTGCTGCATGAAGGCGGCGGAGAGGTCGCGGAGGATGCAGGTGGCGGGCGGGTTCGTCGGCATAAACACAACTAAATCGCATTAGTTACTAATGCAATAAAGTTGTGATAAGAATTCCCTTTTGATGTGGGTGGATCGCTGCGAGACGCAGCGATCACGGCCTGCGCCGGGACGGGGCGACCACCCTGAAGGTGAAAGATCAGGCCTCGGTCATGGCCTTTTCCAGGAGCGGGAGAGTCCGGTGGATTTCGCACCAGTGATTGATGTAGTCGAAGTCCAGGGTGGTCGATTTCCTCTTTAGAACGTTCACGACGTCATCATAATCCTTACTCCGAAGCGCGCCTTTCGCCCATCGGAGTTTCTGGATAATCACATCCTCCGCTGTCGCGATCCACGCGCTCTGCTGGTCGGTTAGCTCGACTTTTTCCCTCCTTGAAAATCTTTGCCGGTCAAAAGGATCATGACTCAAGTGAAAGAGCTCGATCTCGAAAACCGATCCGACGACAGTCACAAGTTCTTTGCGGGTGGAAGTGACCATTTCGAAACCTCCCTGTGGATCCAGGATCAGGCCTTCCGGGAGTTTCAGGGAAAGTTCCGCCCAGTTTTTCGAGTCAAATTCGACCACGATATCGGCATCTTTGGTGGATCTCGGAAGCCCGTGGTAATTCGAGGAAAAGGAGCCTACGACCATGTAGGGAATCTCCTCGCGATTCAGGAAATCAGTGAACTGGCGCAGCGCGTCGAGAGCTTTCATCAGGCAACGGATTTCAGAAGACGGCGAAGCTCGGCAAGGCATTCGCTGTGGGACCAGGCGGGATGATCCCTGCGGATTCCGTGGAGAGAGACCTCGCAGGCATCGTCAAAAAGCTCGGCTCCTGCGAAAAACCGATCCGCAGGACTCATTCGTTCCGCCTGATGGAGCTTGCGGGCATCGCAGGCTCTGGCATCATATAGGATTGGATCAGGGAAGGTTTGCACGTAGGAGCTATAGGCGTGGGTGGGGTCTGTTTCAAGCTTGGAAAAACGGCGGGAACCGGATGCGGCAGCTACGGGCGGGGGAACTACGAATTGACCGGGGTTCCGGGTTGGATTGATATGATGTCATGTGCAGGATTTTGCTTTGGTTGTTTTTTGCTGCGGGTGTCCATGCTACCTCCGTTTCCCCGGTGCTCCATGAGTGTCCGGTCTGTGGTGTGAAGTCGGTCGCGATGTCGCTGGACAGCTATTCACAGTTCGGGGAGCCGGCGCGCGATCTTTCTGACTCTCCCCGGTTCCGGTTTGCTTCGGTCGATATCTGTCCCGGTGATCTCTATGCATCCTGGTCGGGGCGATGGGAGAAGATCGACGCCACGGAAAGAGCGAAGCTGGCGGCCTTTCTGAAAGAACCGGAGCTTCATCTGACGAAGGCGGAGCGGTCGATTGTCGGAGGGCATGAAGATGCTTTTCGGAAAAGTCCTTGGTTTACTCCACTGTGGGCGAGATCTTGCGATGGCCTCCGCGCCAGTGATGAAAGGACGAAGTTTTTCGACGTGCTGCGTTTGCATTTCCATGGGGGACGGGACGCCGGGGAAGATTGGGAAAAGGAGCTTGGTGCGCTATTCCGTGAGAAAGCGATTGAAGCATTGAATTCAGCCGTCTCCGCAGATTGGACCGAGCCGCAGGAGAAGCGGGTTTTTACCTATCTTCGAGGAGAGCTGATCCGGCAGGCGGGGCGTGATGAGGAGGCTCTGGAGATTTTCCGGAAAGTGATCGCTGGGGAAAAATCCGCTGAACCGGATGAGGAACTCGAATGGATTTCCCGCTGGGCGACGGAGCAAAGCCTGCGGTGTGTACCGGAGAGGAAAGACGCTAACAAAGAGCGGGTGGGCAATGTGCTTCGACGCGCGGTTGGCAGTGAGAAGCGGGAGGAGACTGCGTTTAGAAATAACGTTCTAATGCCTGCTGTGCGGAAAGCTGCGGTGGATGGCGGTATCCCGGTAGTGGAAATTCCCAAGAGTAACCCGTTTTCATGGCTTCCGCCCGTGAATGACCAGGATACGGATGAAAAAGCGGTCAAAAAAACTTCACTGAACGATCTCAGTCGGGAACTGTATTTCCTATGGGCAGAGCTACCTGCGTCCGCCCGTGCGGATATTGCGCGGGTGTATATCCGTGTCCTCCGGGAGGATGCTGATGAGCTGGAAGAAATGAAATACCCCGTATCTTATTTCCTGCCGGAGATTGCGGAAAGTGAAGAGGGGCGGGCTTGGATCGCCGGGGAAATGGTTGGCGGATGGAAGAGTTCTTTTGGGGAAGCGGTATGTGCTTATGCAGCGAGGTCGCCTGATTCTTCGGAAGCTTTTCTGGAACATCCGCTTACATCGAAAACCGATCCGGATCTGCTCGTGAAATTGCTGATCCAGAGATCCGATGCGGGGTGGACGGAGGAAGCAATCCGTAAGCTGAATGAAGACAAGTGGGTGTCATCGAGCATTGTGAAGTATCTTTACGGACTCGATTTGCCGGAGGCGAGAAAGGCGCTCGGGGATTTTGTCAACAAGGTGCGAAGCGGAAAAGCACAGGGGAGACGCGCAGGGCTGAATGGAAATCTTTCCACGCTTCAGGATATCGAGAATCTTCAGGTGGAAGATAGACTCCGGGAGATACCTCTGAAGTGATTTTCGGGAGAAATGTGGGAGTAGCGGCGAGACGCCGCGACCACTGCCTGCCGCGAGACGCGGCAGCTACTGTTTCTCTAGTAGGGAGGCGTGGAAGCCGTCGTGGCCGGTTTCGGAGGGGAGGAGGTTTTGTTGGGAAATGAGGCGGTATTTCCCGGGGTGGCGCTCCATGAGTGCGGTGATCTGGTTTTGGTTTTCCGAGGGGAGGATGGAGCAGGTGGCGTAGAGGAGTTTTCCGCCGGGTTTTAGCATTTGCGGATACTCTGTTAGAAGCTGGGCTTGGATGGAGCGGACTCGGTCGAAGGAGGCGGGTTTGAGTCGCCACTTTAGATCGGGCTGGCGTTTCAGAGTACCTAGGCCGGAGCAGGGGGAGTCGATGATGAGGGAGTCGGCGATGTTCTCGAAGTCGGTGGGGGTGGTGGCGGTGATAGGTTTGGGGACGATGTCTGTGGCGCGGGCGCGTTTGGCGCGTTTTTTGAGGGCTTCGAGTTTCGTGGCATCGACGTCCATGGAGTAGATTCGGGCACCGTTTTCGGAGAGGGCGGCGAGGTGGAGGGCTTTGCCGCCGGCTCCGGAGCAGGCATCGATGATGCGTTGGCCGGGCTGTGGATCGAGGAGGGGGGAGATGGTTTGGGAGGAGGGATCCTGGATCTCGATGCGGCCGTCCAGCCGGAGATTTTTCGGAAGGATTTTCCCGGGAGGGAGGGCTAGGGCGTGGGGATGGTTGGGGAGGGTGGTGGTCTCGACGTTTTGCTCGGCTAGCCAGGCTTGGGCTTCCTCGACTGTGGTGAGGAGGGTGTTTACGCGGAGGAAGACGGAGGGTTTTTCGTTGAGGGCGATGAGTTGGGGTTCCCAGAGATCGCCAAGTTCGGATTCTCCGAGGGCATCGAGCCAATCGGGAATGGACTGGCGGACGGCGCGTGGTTGGTCGGCGATCTGGGATTGGCGGGCTAGGATTTCCTCTGGAGGGAGGCCGTTGTATTCGTGCCAGTCGGGGAGGGTGTAGCCCATGAGAATCCATTGGGCGGTGATGAGGGAGTTGGTTTCCTCGGAATCCACGAGGAAGGAGAGGACGCGGCGCCAGCGGGTGGTCTCGAAGAGGGTCTCGGCGACGAAGTTGCGGTCGCGCTTGCCCCATTTCGGGTTTGTCTCGAAGGCGGCGGCGAGTTCGTGGTCGAGGACGTTGTGTTCGAGCAGGACGGATTTGGCTAGCTCGAGGGTGGAGGCGCAGAGGTGGCGGTGTAATTTCATAAAAACTCTAAATTTCAAACTTTAAATCTCAAGGAAGAGGCTGGGGGTTGGGGAAGAGAGTTGAACCACAGAATACACGGAGGACACGGAAATGAAGAGAAGAGGTTTGAACCACGAATCTTGCGAATCTAACGAATCTTTTCTTGCAGTGGCTTTGGGGTGAATGTGAGGAATCTGAAATTTGGGGTTTAGAGTTTGAAATTTAAAGTTTAGACCGTTCGTGTGGCTACGGTTCATTTAAAGTATCAGACGTTTCATCCTTCGATTTGGCCGAAGATGGTGGGGGAGGTTTCGCGGAATGCAAAGGCTGGAGATTTGGTGGAGGTGTATGGGAAACAGGGGACGAGGTTCGGCTGGGGGCTGTGGAATCCGAAGGCGCGGATGCCGCTGCGTATGGTGAGCCATTCGCTGGAGGAGGTGGATGAGTCGTTTTTTGAAAGGGCGATCGTGAGGGCGGGGGAGTTGCGGAGAAGTATTTTGAAGCTGGATGGGGAGACGGAGTGCTACCGCTGCATCCATGGCGATGCGGATTTCCTGCCGGGTATGGTTGCCGATAAATTCGGTGATGTGCTTTCGGTGGAGATTACCGCGCTGGGGGCTTGGATGAGGTTGGAGAGATGGCTGCCTCTGCTGCACGAGGTTTTCGGGACGAAGCAGGTGGTGGTGCAGGTGGATTCCGATCTGGCGCGGATTGAGGGGATACCTTCACACGGTGGCGTGGAAAGTGACAATGTGCGGCTGGTGAAGGTGGTGGAGAACGGGGTGCGGTATGAGATTGATTTCTCGCAGGGGCACAAGACCGGATTTTTCTGCGACCAGCGGGACAACCGGAAGAAATTTCGTGGGATGGTGGAGGGGAAAACCGTTCTGGATCTTTGCTGCTATTCGGGAGGGTTTTCAATTTCGGCGGCATTGGGTGGGGCTGCGGAGGTAACTGCGGTGGATCTGGATGAGGCTGCTGTGGCGATGGCCAAGCGGAATGCAAATCTGAACGGGACGAAGATGAAGCTGACCCATGCGGATGCTTTTACCTGGGTGCGGACGATGATTGAGAATGGCCGGAAGTGGGATGTGGTGATGGTGGATCCTCCGAAATTCATGTTCGGGAAAGAGGACGAAACCGGCTACGCGAAGTACCATGATCTGAACAAGCTGGCGGTGCAACTCGTGGAGAAGGACGGGGTGATGGTTACGTGTTCATGCTCGGGGCAGCTTGGGGTGGATGCTTTTGAAAATATCGTGACAAATGTGGTGCACCGGCAGGACAAGAGGTTGCAGGTGTTTGATCGCACTGGTGCAGGCGGGGATCATCCTACGCTTTCGAATTATCCGGAGTCGCGGTATTTGAAGGCGGTTTGGGGGCGGGTGATTGGTTAGGGGGGGGAGACTTGGGTGCTGGGGAAGAGGAAGGAACCACGAATCCTACGAATCTGACGAATCCGGGACTTGGGTAGGGGAAAGAGTTTTAACCACGGAATACACGGAAGGAAGAGGAGTTCTGGGTTCTGGGTTCTGGGTTCTGGGTTCTGGTTGAGCTTTGAGCTTTGAGCTTTGAGCTTTGAGCTTTGAGCTTTGAGCTTTGAGCTTTGAGCTTTGAGTTTTGAGTTTTGAGTTTTGAGTTTTGAGTTTTGAGTTTTTAAAGAAGGCATGGGATTTGCTTGCAGCGGTTGGGGGTGGGACGCTAGGTTCCGGTCTGATTTTTTGCCATGGATTTTCCAATTACACGAATCAAGGGGGGGGTGGGTGCTGCGAAGGGTTTCCTGACCAGTGCGGTGAGTTGCGGGATTAAGAACCCTGATAGCGACCGCCTTGATCTTGCGCTGATCCACTCGGATAGGCCGTGTGTTTCCGCGGGGACTTTCACTACGAACCGGGTGAAAGCTGCTCCGGTTAAAGTTTCCCAGACACATTTGAGGAAAGGTGAATTGCGGGCGGTGGTTGTAAATTCCGGGAATGCGAATGCGTGCACGGGTGTGCAGGGCATCCACGATGCGAAGGCGATGTGCGCTGCAGTGGCGAAGGGTCTTAATTTGAAAATGACTGAGATCGGCGTTTGCTCAACGGGAGTGATTGGCCTGCCGATGCCGATGATGCGGCTGGAGCCGAAAATCCCGGCGTTGGTCGAGGGTCTTGCCTTGAAGCGCGGTAACGATGTGGCGCGTGCGATCATCACCAGCGATACGCATGAGAAGGAGCTGGCAATCTCCTTCGATATGGGGGAGCACCGGGTGCGTATAGGCGGTTGTGTGAAAGGGGCGGGGATGATTTGTCCGAGCATGGCGACGATGCTGTGCTTAATCACCACGGACGCGAACCTTTCCAAAGATTGCCTGGGCCGTGCGGTACATGAAGCGGTGGAGGAAAGTTTCAACAGGATCACCATCGATGGTGACATGAGCACGAATGACACGGTCCTTGTTTTGGCGAACGGTGCATCCGGGATGCCGACTGCCAGGCGGAACGGATCCGCCTGCAAGCCGTTTCGCAAGGCGCTTGGCTGGCTGATGCTGGAGTTGGCGAAGGCGATCGTGCGGGATGGTGAACGTGTGACGAAATTTGTTACTGTGAACGTAGTAGGTGCGAAAACACACCTGGATGCGAAGAAGGTGGCGGAGGCTGTTTGCAAAAGCGCCTTGGTGAAATCTTCCTGGAACGGGGGCGATCCGAACTGGGGGAGGATCATCCATGCGGTAGGCTATTCGCGGGCGCGGATACGCGAGGAACTGATTGATATCACCATAGGCGGGAAAACTGCCTGCGAGGGCGGCCTTCAGGCGGATACCCCCATGGAGCAGTTGCGCGATGCTGTGGCCGGGCCGGAATTTGAGATAGTGATCAATCTCAACCAGGGGGCTGCGAATTACACGATGTATTCCAGCGACCTCTCGCCGGAATACGTGGATTTCAACCGCTCCGAGTACGCGTATTGGAAGCAGGCGCGGAAAGACGGTTTGGTCTGAAACTTTAAACTCTAAACTTTAAACTCCAAGGAAGAGGAAGATCCTCACATCCGGAGTCTTCCTTAGGGTTTAAAGTTTAAAATTTAAAGTTTGGTGCGGCCGCCGTTGGCTTTGCGCATCGGGTTGAAGATGGAGTCCATGCCGGTTTCCTTGATTTCGCAGACGTGGGCCATGAGTTCGCCGAGGCGGCCTTTGGGGAATTCGCGTTGCTTGAACCACATGAGGTATTCTTCCGGGAGATCGTAGATGGGGACTCCGCGCGGCGGGTATTTTTCCTTTCCGAACATGCCGAAGGGCATGTGGGTGCGGTGGATTTCGTTGAGGAGGTTGCGGAAGTCCTCGCGGTCGATTTCGGTGAAATTCATGTCTGGAAAAGGGATGCTTGCGGGGCGGCGGGAGTCGGCTAGATTCACGGGGAAATGATCAAGTTTTTACACACCCGCATCCGCGTGAAGAGTCTGGAAGAGTCGATTTCGTTTTATGAGAAGCTTGGCTACAGGCTGGGCGAGAGGAAGGACTCCCCGCAAGGCAACAAGCTGGCTTTTTTGGAGCTGGAAGGAAACGATGTCTTTCTGGAGCTGACGCATTCGCCGGATTACACGGGGACGTGTCCGGAAGACCTGGTACATACGGCGCTGGGGGTGCCGGATATCGTGGAATACTGCGACAAGGTGGAGAAGGCGGGGATAGGGATCTGGCCTGATGGATGGCGGGAAAAGTTCACGGGAGGGGAGCGCAAGATGGCTTTTGTGACCGATCCGGACGGATACGAGGTGGAGATCCTTGAAAGGTGATATGCGTGTGGTTTTTCCATTTCCCGCGATCGCGATTTTGTCCGGGCTTCTGACTGTCCAGGCTATTGCTTTTTCTCTGAATGCGAAGAAGGCCCCGGAATCCCAGGCTGATGTCCTGGTGATTCAGGATGCGTTGCTTGAGGCGATTCCCAAGGCGAAGGCGGCCACGGTTTGTATCGATCTCGGGGAAGGAACGGGGAGCGGGGTGATCGTCTCTGCGGACGGGCTGGTGATGACGGCTGCGCACGTTTCCACGGCGGTGGGAAAAGATGTGACGGTGATCATGCCGGATGGCGGAAAGCTGAAAGGTGAGACGCTGGGACTGATGGCGGAGTTCGATGCGGCGCTTTTGCAGATCACGGGGGACAAGCCGGAAGGCGGGTTTCCCTTTGTAGAGATCAACCGGACGGATGATACGGAGCTGGGCGACTGGATTTTTTCGCTGGGGCACTCGGGTGGATTCGACAAGGAGCGTGGTGCTGTTGCCCGGCTAGGTCGGTTAGTGCGTGTGGCGAACACGACGATTCAGACCGACGGCACACTCATCGGCGGTGACTCCGGCGGGCCGCTTTTTGATATGGAGGGACGGCTGATCGGGATCCACTCGCGGGTGGGGCCGCAGCTTCCGGTGAACATGCATGTGCCGGTGAAGGTTTTTCTCGACGGATGGGACGGGATGCTAAAATCGGAATTTATCGGAGAGGGGCCGTTCGCGCAGAAAGCAGAGAAGGGGAAAGGTTATCTGGGTGTCGCCACCTCCGATGTGGAGGGTGGTTTGGAAATCACCAAGGTAGGGAAAAAAAGTCCTGCCGAAGACGCCGGATTGGAAGAAGGGGATGTTTTGAAATCCCTGAACGGCGAGGCACTGGATTCCCGGGAGAAGCTGAAAGCGGTTCTGGCTGAACTTGCAGCAGGGGATAAACTTGAGTTGGAAATCACACGTGATGGAAAAGATGAAACGATCAACATGCACCTGGGTGCCCGCTAGGCTATTCCAGCTTGCCCTGGCTTCTGCGGTATCATGCGGGGCTGGATTTTCACAGCAGAGCCTGGAGACGAATTTCCGGATGACCGGGGCCGCCATCACCTCGGTTTTCGAGCCACAACGGCAGGCGATCCAGAAATGCAGCGCGGTTTTCTACGACGGGCGCAAGGAGATCGCATACGGGGTGGTGATCAGTGCGAACGGATACATTTTATCCAAAGCGAGCGAGATCGAGGAAATCAGCGGACTCTCCGTCAGGGTGGATCGCGAATCTTTCAAGGATGCAAAGGTGATTTTGGTCGATCCCCGTTGGGATGTGGCACTTGTGAAAGTCGATGCGAAGGGGCTTGTACCAGCGGATTTCGCGGAGAGCAGCGATCTTGCGCAAGGCACATGGGTGGTGGTCAATGGCGCGACGAGCCGGACGAAGCGAAGGATTCTCGCAGGTATCATTAGTGCGGAACGACGTGAAATTCCGGCGAAAGACGGCGTGGTAATGGGCGTTCAGCTTGCGAAGGCGAAGGGCAGGATTGAGGTCGAGAAAGTCAGCGAGGGTGGCGGTGCCGAGAAGGCGGGAGTGAAGGACGGGGATGTCATTACCAAAGTCGATGGAGAGGAAATGACCGATAGCGACGAGCTGGTGGAGTTTCTCAAGGAAAAGAAAGTGGGTGAGAACCTGAAGATTTCCGTGAAACGTGGTGATGAAATCCTGGAGCTGGTTGTCAGGCTCGCGGCACGTGGAGAGGTCTTCACGCAGCTCGATAGAAACGACCAGATGAGCGGGGATTTTTCCAAACGGCGGAGTGGTTTTCCAAAAATCATCCAGCACGATATCCTGGCCAACAGCGAAACGATGGGTGGCCGGTTCTCAACCTGGAAGGAAAAACCGTGGGGATGAATATTGCCCGCGCCAACCGTGCCGAAACCTTTGCGATCCCTGTTGAAGAGCTGAGGGAAATTGCGAAAAATATGGTGGCAGAGGTCGCCAGATGAGTTTTCCTGACATCGGGAAATTATGCCGGGCTGCCTGATCGCTCTTGCGTTTTCGGCCTCAAACGTTCATTCCAGTGCGTCCGTTTCACCCCATGCCAGATCCCCTACCAGAAGAAACCCTGCTACTAGTCGATCCGGATTTGGATTTTCTCGACTGGGCGACGAAGCACCTGGCCGCCAAGGGTTTGCGAATCCTGCGCTGCGATGATGCGGGGAAGGCGATCAAAGTGATCGAGAAGACCGCTGTGAATGTGGTGGTTTCCGCAGTGGAGTTGCAGCCCTTCGATGGGTTGGATCTGCTAGGGAGGATCAAGTCGCAGAGCCCGGAAACGCTGGTCATCCTCACCACGGGTTTCCCGACCACGGGGCAGATCATCGAGGCCACCCAGAAAGGCGCACACGACGTCTTGCGGAAAGAGTCCCTTTCTTTTGAACTGCCGCCCGTTGTCGAGTCCGCGCTGCAAACGGTGGAAGACAGGCGTAGCGTGGTGCAGCCTGCTCCGGAGCTGCCCAGCCAGGACGGGCGGGTGAAGATTATCGGTGTATCGCGTGCGTTGCAGGATGTTTTCAAGATCGTGGGTCGCGTCGCCAGATCGGATGCTCCCATCCTCATTTCCGGCGAGAGTGGAACCGGCAAGGAACTCGTGGCGAAAGCCGTCCACGAATACAGCCCGCGCAGGCAGCAGGAAATGATCACGATCAACTGCGGGGCCATTCCGGAAAATCTTTTGGAAAGCGAGCTCTTCGGCCATGAGAAAGGATCTTTCACCGGTGCCATCGCCCGCCGGGCGGGCCGCTTCGAGCAGGCGGATGGCGGCACGCTTTTCCTCGATGAAATCGGGGACATGCCTCTCTCCATCCAGGTGAAACTCCTGCGCGTCCTCCAGGACGGGACGTTCTCGCGGGTAGGTTCCAACGATACGATAAAAACGGATGTCCGTATCGTCGCGGCAACGCACAAGAATCTCGCGGCCGAGGTCTCGGCCGGGCGTTTCCGCGAGGACCTTTTCTACCGCTTGAATGTCGTGGAGTTGCGTATTCCGCCGCTGCGCGAAAGGCCGGAAGACATTCCGTTGCTGGCCGAGTATTTCCTGCAACGGATCACCCGCAAAAACGGCATGGCGCGGATGCGGATCTCCAATGAAGCCAGCGCTGCCCTGTGTGAACACCACTGGCCGGGCAATGTGCGGGAATTGGAAAACACCATCGCCCGCGCATGCGCCCTCTCCTCGTCGCCCGTTCTCCTTCCTGCGGATATCCCGTTGGCCTCCGCTCCGGGAAGAACTTCCGCGCTGGCCGCACGGTCTGGACCAGGTGATCAACTCGGCACCCAATGATGCACCCCTGATGGCCTGGCTTTCCGGACAGGTCGCGGGTCGCCTCCTCGACCGCGCCGGCGGTGATGTCAAAGAGGCAGCCATCGCCCTTGGCGTGGAGCCTGCGGAACTGAAGAAGATCCTTTTGTCAAAACGCTGATATGCTCCACCACATCGAACATCCCCTGGTCTCCGCCGAACTTACGCGTCTGAGGGATCCGGATTGTCCGACCCAGGAATTCCGCCAGCGCGTGAGGCGTATCGCCTCGTTGATGGTACCGGTAGTGACCGCTGATTTCGATACCCGCACCGTCCAATGCACCACGCCGTTGGAGATTACCTCTGGCAGTGAAATCGTCCGCCCCATCATCCTTGTCCCCATCCTCCGCGCGGGGCTGGGGTTTCTCGATGGCTTTCTCGATCTCATCCCGCAGGCCGCCGTCGCACACATCGGCCTGGCGAGAAATGAGAAAACGCTGGAGCCGGAGGCTTACTACCTCAAGCACCCGGTTCCTCTCGCCGAGGCGGAATTGATCGTCCTGGATCCCATGCTCGCCACTGGCGGCTCCGCAGTCCATGCGGTGACGACCCTGCGTGAGGCCGGGGCGAAACGAATTCGCTTCGCCTGTCTTCTCGCCGCTCCGGAGGGCATCGCGGCACTACGCGAAGCCCACCCGGATGTGCTGGTTTTCACCGCCTCGGTGGATCGCTGCCTGAATGAAAAAGGCTACATCCTCCCCGGTCTGGGCGATGCGGGAGACAGGCTTTTTGGAACCATCTGATCTCAGGAAAACTCTCCCGGCGCGTTTTGCCATTTCCTTTGTTGAAGGTTTGCGCGTCGGAAATTCCTCGCCTGTTGCCTCACAATTAGGGTTTCACTTTCAAAGTTGGAAGTCTAGCGTCCTCCCATGCGCCTTGCCGAAACTTTTGCCTCACTAAAAGCTGCCAAGCAGAAAGCTTTTATCGCCTACATTGCCGCCGGGGATCCTACGTTCGATCTCTCACTGGAAACAATGCATGCGCTGGCGAATGTGGGGGCGGATGTGATCGAGCTGGGGCTGCCGTTTTCCGATCCGCTGGCGGACGGGATCGTCAACCAGATGGCTGCGGACCGGGCTTTGAAAGCGGGCATGACCACGGCGCGGACTCTGGATCTGATCCGGGCTTTCCGGGAAACGGATGGTAGGACTCCCATCGTTCTTTTCACCTATCTGAACCCGATTTTCATATACGGCTTCGCGAAATTCCAGCTCGATGCGGTGAATGCCGGGGCGGACGGGATCCTGCTTCTGGATCTCCCGCCGGAGGAAGGCGAGCTTTCCGAAGAGCTTGCGGAAAACCACGGGCTGTCCCACATCCGTCTCATCGCCCCATCCACCCCGCCGGAGCGGGTGAAACTGCTGGCGGAGAAAGCGGAAGGATTCATCTACGCCCTTTCCCGCACGGGAGTGACCGGTGGCCACTCCGCCCCTGCTGAAACCATCCCGGCGCAGGTGGCTGCGATCAAGCGGCACTCGGACGTACCGGTCTGTGTCGGCTTCGGCATTTCCACCCCGGAACAGGCGGCGATGGTTGCAAAAGCATCGGACGGGATCATCGTGGGATCTGCCATTGTGAAACAGGTGGAGCTGAACCGGAAAAATCCTGCCAAGGCGGTGGCGGATTTCACGAAACCCCTGATTGATGCGATACGGTGAACTGCCACGAATCAGGTTTTGTGTATTCCGGGTGCCGGGGACAAGCAATCACGACAGGATTGATCGAAGCTCCCTTTCCGATCTCCGGGCGTAGGATAACCGGACAACCCACCGAGTGAAACACCGGGTCTCGTTGTCACAAATCCCATGCCCAGCGGTATGAAATACGATGTGCTAGCTGATTATTGACCCGGAGGGGGGTTGCCTGAGGTATCGAGGCCGAAATCTCCGCCTCCGGGAATCAAATCACTGCCTGAAAACTGGCCACCGCCGGTTGGAGTCTGGCCGCCGCCACCTGGGGTCTGTCCGCCACCCGGGATCTGGCCGCCGCCGCTTGGAGTCTGGCCACCGCCACCTGGAGTCTGTCCGCCGCCCGGGGTCTGGCCGCCGCCACTTGGGGTCTGGCCACCGCCGCCGGGTTCCTGCACACCACTACCGGATGACATTCCGCCATCGCCTTTGGGACCGAGTGGATCGCGGGGAGGGCCGCCGCCACCACTCGGGCCGCCGGTGCCACCACCGCTACCACCTTCCGGACCGCCGTCACCGCGGATGCCCGGGCCGCGAATGACCCTTCCGGTGGGAACCAGCCCGCCACCACGGCGGCGGTGCATCTGGTTTGCCATCGACTGCCGGATCAAACCGGGTGCCGGCCCCTTGAGGGGGCCGAAAACCGCATCATTGGTAAGCTTCGAGGTGTTGACCAGCTTCGTGAGATTTACGATCACAGGGCGCGGGAAGTTCCGTGCGTCCGGGTGCATGATGAGCATGTTCCCCGGGGAGATGGTGGTCTTGTCACCGAACTTGTTGGTGAGCTGCGCTTCGCCCTCGAGACAGATGAATTTCACCCACTGGTCCGGGCTGTATTCCATCAGCGTGGTGGTGCCAGTGATGGCAGCGGTGATGGTGGCGGTGCGGATGGTGGCACCACCGGCATTTTTGGGAACCTGGAGAAGGAACGAGCCTTTCTCTATAGTCATGTCGCGCGAGCTGGAATTGAACCGGAATACGGAATTCGCACCGATGCGGGTGACGGTCTTGTCGGGGAAGCTGAGTTCCGCACGGGACTGGCGGCCGGTCAGGACGGTGGAAGACCCTCCGATGCTTTGCCCGGTGGTGGCCGTGGTGGCCGCGCGGGAGTTTTCACTGACTTTCACGTCTTTCACGGTTTTCGTGATGACTGCGGATTTCAACGGCGCACCGAGCAGGGTGGCGGAAGCCGCGCTGCCTATGGCTGCGAGGAGTAAGAGATGTTTCATGATCTTGTGTAATTGGTTTGGAGTTCGTATCCGGAGGCGGGTTCCGGATCACATGGTATGGCATTTCCCGGCTATCAGAAGAGCCACTGGGCACCGATCCCCAGGCCTGCCGACCAGGCTTCGTATTCGTTGGCGGTTCCGGTATCGGAATCGTTTTTGTCAAAAAACATGGAGGCGCTGGCCCTGAAATTGCGATTGACCTGCCAGACAAGCTCCAGACCAAGGCCGTATGTCCAATCGTCGCGACCGTCTTGGTCGAAGCTGTAACGTGCGGCCCTGGCCGTAGCCAGGGTGTAGATCGAATCGGTAAACGAGTAACGGTAGGCCATATCCAGGGACATCTCGTTACGCTCCAGCGAATCGGGTTGCGTGGCCCACTCGTAGGCACCGCTGATACCGGCACTGAGCTGGTGCCTGGGTGCCGCCCAGACGATTTTCTGAAGACCCGCCCTGATCCTCTGCGCATTGTAATCCCCGTCACCGAAGGAGGTGGTGGTGACGCGCTGGTATTCGTAGCGGGCGTAGAAGACGGTATTATCAAGGTCGGGGATGATCTTGTAGGTTCCCAGGCGGAGGTTCGTGTTTTCAAAATCCGTGGCATCACTGCGGTCATAGCGAAGAATGTCCTGCCCGGCTCCGATATCACCGAACCAGCCCTGAATGAGATGGGGACGCCATGCGAGGGAAAGGCGGGAAGATGAGACCCATGAAGACTCCGAGCCTCCCGGATTGAATGCAGGAGCGTTGTCCGTGCGGTAGATGGCGGTGCTGAAATCAACCAGGATGGGAGCGGTATCGGGTCGTTCCATGAGGATTTCCTGAACCCCCAGATCGGAATCCGCAGGAGAATAGGGAGCCTGGCCCAGTGCCGTGGGCGGTGCTTCACCGGCTTCCCCGGCATAGTCGGGGACTTGTCCGCCCATTCCGAAGAACCTCTGGACCGGGGTCAGGACATCCGCCTGCGCAGATATGGAACCGAGGACGATTGCTATGATGATTTTCTTGCGCATAAATTGAGGCATTGCTGGAAGTTGAAAATTTAGGAAACTGTGCATGTGAGCGCAAGATCGAAAAAGAAGAAGCCACGATTCGCCTCTGCATGGATGGCTCTTGCCGGAGGTATGGCAGTGGCGTTGTTGTTTCTTATACCAGGCGTCGCCGAGCGATCCATGTCGTTTGACAGAAGCACGGGGGACAGATCCCTGTTCCAGCCCGGCAGCCCGCCACCGATGGAGGATCTTGTTTTCCTGGGGATAGATGAAAGCAGCCTGAACCTCAGTGGCCTGGATCAGGAAATGATCGATGACAGCGAAGTCCTCTCCATGATGGCAGAGAGGTTCCCGTGGGACAGGGGCGTGTATGCCGCTACTTTGGAGAGGCTTTTTAAAGCGGGTGCACGCCTCGTGGTGATCGACCTCATCTTCGAGAAAGAGTCCGATCCCGAGGCGGATCGGGAGCTTGCGGAGGTGTTTCAAAAATACGCGGACAGGATCATTCTCGGGGCGAATTTCGCGCCGCTCTCGGAGGGTGGAGAGGGCTTTACCATCAATGAACCCCACCCCGTGTTTCTGGGTGCCGACCCCGCTCCGGATTATGGTTTCGTGAACTTCCGTCCGGATCAGAACGACGGTCTGGTGCGGGAAGCCCATTACAGCAGCAGCCTGAGCGAGGAAAACGGGGATCCGCCAATTCCCGGCGAGCCGAGGTTCAACTCCATAGCCGGAGCAGTGGTGGAAGCGATGGGCAAGCCCGCCCCGCCGGCCCGCGCATATATCCGATTCTCAACCAGTGAAATCAACGGGCGGACGACGGCGGCAGGGGTTTACCCACCGATCCCTATCCGCAGCCTGTTCATCCCGGAAGATTGGGAGCACCGGTTCGGCTCCGGGAATTTTTTCAAAGACAAGATCGTCCTGATCGGCCCGGCATATGCCCTTTTCCAAGACAACCACCAGACACCCGTGGGTCAGGTGTTCGGCCCGCAACTGCACCTTCAGGCTATTGCCAGCGGCTTGCGTAACGATTTCACCTACCGGCCTTTTGGCGAGTGGCGGGGATGGCGTTTCCGCACGGCGGTTCTCGGGGCGCTGGGCGCGGCATGCCTGATGTTTTTCATCCGCCGCCCCATGGTCGCACTAGGCGCGGCCGCATTGGTGATAGCTGCCGCGATTCTCTCGGCCCTTGCCTATGCCTGGTGGGGCGCCACCTGGGTCGGCCCCACCGCGTTCGCAGTTGCAATGATTTTCGGCATGGTCTCCGGACAAACCTACGATCTGATCAGCGAGCGGCTGGAACGCTCCCGTTTGCACGGGCAGTTCCGGCGTTTCGTCTCCCGGGATGTGGCGGACTCGCTGGTGAACGATCCCAGCATTTACCAGGAGGCGGCGACGGGGCGGAAACGGGAAGTGGTCGTTCTTTTCTCCGATATCCGCGGCTTCACATCGCTCTCCGAGCAGATTTCCCCGGAAGAACTCTTCGCGCTCCTCAATGAATACCTGACGGCCATGGTGAAAATCATTTTCAACCATGGAGGCACCCTGGACAAGTTCATCGGCGATGCGATCCTCGCCCACTGGGGCGCCCTCGACGACGGGGATTCCAATACTTTCACCAACAATGCACTGGCTGCAACCGAAGCCATGATCAAGGAGCTGGAAAGGCTGAACGCGGATTGGAAAGAGCGCGGACTGCCGGAACTCGGGATAGGGATAGGGCTCCACCTGGGTGAAGTTCTGGCAGGGGAAATCGGCTCCGAGCAGCGGACGGAATTCGGAGTCATAGGGGATGCGGTGAACCTCGCTTCCCGCCTGGAGGGAATGACCAAGGCGTTTTCATGCCAGTGGCTGGGCAGCGGGCAGTTTATCGAGGCGGCCGGAGGACAGGCAAAACTCCGGCGGATTGCAAGGGTGCAGGTAAAAGGCCGGGAAGAACCTGTCGATCTCTGGACGTCCGTTGTGAGCGAAGAGGCGCGGATAGCCTATGCGGAAGCACTCGGACACTTTGAAGCGGGTGATTTCAATACCACCCTCACCCGTCTCGAAAAATATGTCGGCGAGTTCGCGGACGACCGCGTGGCGACACATCTTCTAGGGCACACCAGGAGATTTCTCGAACTGCGCCCACCGGACTGGAAAGGCATTATCAGGTTTAACGAAAAATAAGGGCGGAAATACCTCCGGCCGGACTCGAACCGGCACGCCTGTGAGGGCAATGGATTTTAAATCCACAGTGTCTACCATTTCACCACGGAGGCATTGTTTCCCAAAGGGAAGCGCGGCAACTCAACCCCCTTTTCCCCTTGCCGTCCAGCAAAGTCATTCCTCTTCGTCAGAAGGTTTTTCCCTGGCCGGAGGTTTCGCCCGGTGGCCGGGCTTGGCGAGGATCTCGATGTAAATGGATTCCCACTTCTCCTGCGCGGCGGTATCTATGGGTTTGATAATCTCGGAAACGTGTACCACCTCGGCCGTTTCCGCATCCTTGCCGGCACGGCAATCGAAATCCCAGAAATCGACGTCCTCAGGCAGGGTCTTCCGGTGCTCGCGTTTCAAATATTTGCGAACTTCCGCTTTGATCGCCTCGACGATGCGGGCGGGCTTGTGCTTGGGATCTTCCAGAGGGAACGTTTTCTTCATGCCGCCCTTGTCGGCCATGCCGGAAAGATTGTCACGCCCCGTTCACCAGGATCACCGCCCCGTTCAAACCGGCGCGGGTTTTGAACCAGGGCGGGGGGACATGATTTATGATGCCGGGCGCTCCGCAGAAAGTGGTGGTATGGATGCCGAAAAATCTCCCCTGCTGGTTTGAAAAGAGTGGATCTACAATGCTGTAATCCGGAGTCCACGATTTTTCAAAACACGAATAATCATCCCTAGTGCAGGCACACTGGCGAAACGGGGATCTACTCAGTTGGCTTTTCCCCGATGTGTAGGTCGCCCCAGAGGGCGGGGATGAGCTCGGCTTCGCTGGGAATGTCGCTGACGATGCCTGCTGCGCGGTTTTTCCAATAGACGCGCTGGAGGGTCTGGACGCCATCGCCGCGCAGGACTCCGATATCGAATTTGTAGGATTTTCCGGGCTTGGGCTTGAAATCCAAAAGGTCAAGCGGGATGGAGATCTCGTAGGTGGTGCGGACGATGGAGCCGTTTTTATCCGCTTCGAGATTGGCGACACTTTTCTCCGCGAGGTTGATCCTGTCGCTGACGACCTGGACGCGGTCGAAGGAAATGGTGCGGAGGGGCGATCCGAATTCCACGCCGCCGCCGCCTTCGGCTTCGGTAGTGCCGGGGCTGACCGGCTCGTAGCGGACGGCGGTGGTTTTGCCTCCGACTTTGGTGATGAGAAGTCGTTGGTCGCCTTTGACCGGTAGCCGACGCGCGGGATCTGCACCGGGATCGGTGGCGATCATGAGATCGAGGCATCCGCCGGTTTTGAAGAGGTTGGTGAGTGAGTCGCCGCGGTTGTTGAGCAGGTTCTTGTCGTATGCCTGCCAGGTGGCGTAGAGGGTATCGCCGTGGATGGCGACGCTGGCGCGGGTATCGACATCGCGCTTTCCCCAGTTGCCGACTTTGACCCTGCGTTTGTCGATTTCCACGAAGGATTCTTCCGGCCACTCGTCCGCTTTGCCGTCGAGTTCCACCGGTTTTTCGCGCGGGGAAATGGTGAGGCCTTTGTCACCTTTGTTCTCCTCCTGCTGGCGTTTCGCCTCGGCATCAATGTAGGCTTGTCTGGCTGAGAGGAGCTGGTCGCCGGTGATCTCGATGGATTGGTTCGGGAGGCGGCGGATTTTTTCCAGGTGGTCGATCTCGATGATGTTTCCGGTGAAATATGCCTGGAGCCAGACCTTGCCATCATCCGTGGCGGTCGATGTCGGGCCGAAGCATTCCTCCTGCAGGCTCATGTCGTTGACGATCATGCCGAGTTTCGCCTCAGTGGCGTTCCATGAGGCGACGCGGCAATCCGCGAAGAGGCGGGCGACGAAGAGTCCATCGGTGGTGAAGACGTAGATGACGCCTTTGTTCGAATTGATGGCCCAGAGCTGGCCGGCATCGGATGGGGCGGGGGCGTCGATGGCCGTGCCGATCACGCGGGTGGTGCCGATGATCTGGCCGGGTTTCTCAAGCAGCGGCGCGATGTGGGAGGCGTGGAGGCCGGGCCAGAGGCTGGGGTAGCGACCAGGTCGGCTCGCCATTGAGTGCGCCTCCGAGACCTTCCCGGGCGAAGGGTTTGAGAGGGGTGGTGGTGATGAGCCAGCCGTTCTTGGCCGGGAGAACCTGGTCGCCGCCGGAGCTGACAGGGGATTGGGCACCGGTGGCAAGGGTTTCGCGCTTGGCTATGCTGTAGGCCGGAATGCCATTTTCTCCGATGGAGGCCGGGGAGAAGCGGATGATGGAATCTCCAACGCGGGAGAAGGTGAATGCGAGATCATCCGTTACGCTGACGGTGCCGAGGTTGGCGGAGCCCTTGGCATCCTTGGTGAGGGAAACGGGATCGAGGAATTCGACTTCCTCGGCATCGATCATCTGGTTTCCGTTTGCATCCGACCAGAGGTAGAGGAGGGGCTTTCCATTTTGGATTTTGAAACCTTCCGGCATGCGTGCCTGGATTTCCGGCCTTTGGAAAGCGGGCAGGATTTCGCGAGAGGAATCGCTGATGTCTCCGGCTGCCGCGACGATACGGCAGATGCCGTCTTCATCATACCGGTGGAGGGTGGCCATGCGGCGCCCGGTGGTGTGGAGGCTGTAGGCATCGGTGAGGTAGAGTTGGTCGCCGTTGTAAAGCGGGTAGCTCGGAGGGGCACCGGTGTAGCGTCCGATGAGGCCGGTTTTGTCGTAACGCTCAAGATACGGGATGGCGACTGGTGCGGACTTTCCGGTCTTGTAATCCAGCTCGAAGGTGATGGTGCCGCCGTGGTCGTCGTCGTAGAAAAAACGCTCGGAGTTCTTCGGGTCAACCGCGCCGGAGCCACCGTAACGCATGGGGCCGTAGAAGGCGTCGGCGAGGGTTCCTCCCTCCAGGTTCCAGACGCTGACTCGCTTCGGGATGTGGGAATTTTCCGCGACCCAGATGCGTCCGCGGTCATCAATGGCCATGCCAGCCGGGTGGTTCATGTGGTTGGGATTGTATTTCCCGATCTTCGGTGCGCCTGAATCGCCGATGGGTTTCAGGGCGGTGCCGTCGGGGGCGAAGTGCTTCACCTGATGGCTGTCACCCCAGTCGCTGATGTAAAAATCGCCGTCCGGAGCGATCATGACATACTGCGGATCCAGTAGATCGCTGGCCAGGGTTTCGGGTTCTGTGGAAAGGGAGGGTTTTGCTGGGTCGATGGTGTAGCGAAGCAGTTGCTTTCCGGAAATTATGTAGAGGCGGCCCTGTCCGTCGAAGGCGAGTCCGCGAGGGGTGGCGATCTTTGATTCTCCGACGACCTTTTTCTTATGGGCATCGATGAAGACGAGTCGGTCGATTTTTTCGAAGGAGGAAACCACCAGCCCGTTGTGGACGGCCATGCCGGTCAGTTCGGGAGAGTATTTTCCGTAGTATTCCTTTAGGTCGCGCTCCGGGGTGTTTTTGATCTCGGGCGCAGTCGGGGCGGTTGGGATGAGCGGGAGCTTGTAGTAGGAATCGAGGATGGGTCTGTCCTCGCCGGTGCCGAAACGTTGGTCTTTCGGGGCTTTGCCACGGTGTTCCGGGTCAACGAGTTGGTGCAGCCGCAGTTCGGTTTTGTATTCGTTGTATTTGTCTCCCTGCCAGGATGCGGATGCGTAGGCATACACGCCGGGAACCGGATTTCCGCCCTTGTCCACGGCCATGTGGGAGGCCGCGGTCCAGACACCGCCGAGCCAGTGTTGCCCCCAGAGTTTTTGGCCATCCAGATCCACCCAGGCGAGGCCGCTGCCGCCCTCCGCCACGCGGGAGCAGATGAGAACCTGCCCTTCCTTGGAGTTTGGTTTTCCCGCGCGCTCGGGAGCAACGCCTGCCGGAAGGAAGACCACATCGCTGGGTGCGGAGTGGTTGGTCAGCCACTCGCTGGCGTGATCCGTGGTGCGCCACGGCGGGTTTCCATTGGTGTATGGGGTCATCCGGTAAACCAGATCGATGGGCGGGTGGACGAGGCCCCGCACCGTGTATTTCCCCGGCTCGACGAGTTTTCCCGGGATGTGGAAGGTGGAGTGGTTTGCAGCCTCCGGATCGCGCTGGAGATCGTCCAGGCCGTCCCACATGACCGTGTGTTTCCCTGCGGCCATGGCCTCCTGGGAAATGAGGTTGCGCACGCGTTTTCCATTGGAATCCTCAATGACCAGGGTGACCTCGCCGGGTTGGTCGAGGTTCAGCTCGATGGGAATCATTGACTGGGAGAAGGCGGCAGACGGGGCGAGTGAGGTGAGGAGGGAAAGGAGTCTGAGGGAATGGGGATTCATGCGGGCGGGACTATACGCAGGAACGCCCGGTTTCTATCAAAGGGACAAATGATTCTGACGTTGAAAATGTGGAGAAATCCCCGAAAGCTTTCCGTGATGACGACGAAACGGGTGATCTATGAAGGCCGGGTGCAGGGGGTGGGCTTCCGCTATACGACGAAGGATCTGGCGCGGGGCTATGACGTACTGGGCACGGTGCGGAATCTGCCTGACGGTACGGTGGAGCTGGTCATCGCGGGGGAGGCTGGTGAGGTGAAGGAATATTTGCGTGATCTGCGGGAGGATTCCGCGGTGGCGCACCACATCCAGGATGTTTCCGAAGAGGAAATTGCCCCGTTGCCAGATCTTAAAGGGTTCGCTATCGTCAAGTGACTCCGGCCACCGATACACCGGGAAATTTATTCTAAACGAAGATGCCAAATTACGATTACGAGTGCCTAGAGTGTGGAAAACGCTTTGAAATTTTCCAGAGCATGAAGGACGACAAGCTCACGGATTGCCCGGAGGCGGACTGCGATGGGAAAGTGAAACGCCTGCTCGGTACCGGCGGCGGGATTATTTTCAAGGGATCCGGTTTCTATCAGACCGACTACCGTTCCTCCTCCTACCAGTCCGGCGCGAAGGCGGACAAGCCTCCGGAAAAAAGTGAATCCAAACCGGAGAAGAAATCCGAATCCTCGAAACCCGCAGCGTCCAAGCCATCCGGCAACGCATAGGACATTCATTTTCAAAAACCCGGGCTTTCCAAACCTCCCCCCCAACTGCTAAAAAATTATCCGATGGCAAAAGACGAAGAAGAAAAACCCAAAGGCGGCTGCCTCGGCAAGCTGTTCGGACTGATTGTATTTCTGGTGGTGGTGGGGCTGGTGGCCGCGCTTTTTTTCGTCAGCCAGCCGCAGGATCTCAATGACCTGGGCGGAAATTCGCCCGCGGCCACAACACAGACCAGCGCCCCCCGCGATATGGAGGCGGTTCTCACGAAATCCATCGAAGGGGATTATTCCGTGGTGCTTACGGAAAAGGAACTCAACGAATGGTTGGGCCGTGAACTAAAGCTTAAGCAGACCGGAGAGCTTGCCAAGTGGGTGGGAATGAAGCGGGTGTGGGTGAGGCTGCAGGAAGACGTGGCTGAAATTATTGTCGAGCGTGAGATTGCAGGAAGGCCGTTCACCACCTCCATGTTTCTGAAAATCGACCAAGTGGAATCCGCGAAAGGGATTTCCACCCAGATCCATCTCCACGGCGGCGGATACCGCGATTCCGCTCCGCGCCCCACGCGAGGCGGTCGTTTCGGTCGGCTTGTCGTGCCACAGGGTTTCCTGATTCTGGTGATGCCGGAGTTCCAGAAGGTCGCCGCACTTTTCGAAAAGGAAATCGACCTTGGCTTCAAGCGCATGGCCCGCATCAAGATCAAGGACGGGCAGCTCGAGCTCGATCCAAGACAGCCGAAACGCACCATCGATACTTCTTTCTAAAATTTTCCGCCTCCAACCCGGCCTCAGCTCTAGAGGCAGCCCGCTATGAAACGGTTTCTCCAAATCATGCTCCCGTTCGCCGGAATCCTGGCGGCTGCAGGGCAGGATTTGGAAAACCAACCGGCACCCAGGGCGGTGCCGTTGGAAGATCTGTTGCCGAAATTTTCAGGGGACGAAAAGGTCTTCAGCCACACCGAGCAATTTGCAGTTTCCGGAGGGGATGCGGCCACCCGCGGCACTGCGGCGAACCTGGCCGAGGAAACCAAACTGGAACTTCTCCGCCTTACCGAAGAAGTGGACGAGTGGAAGGTGCCCATCAGTATCGAGCTTCTCGGAAAGGAAGGCGATGACGTGCCGCTTCGCACGACCGCACTTGATCTCTGGCTCAGTGAAAAGGGCTATGAACTCAAGGTAATGGTGAACCTGAGCCGTGGCTTGCAGCCGGAAGCGTTCAAGCGGGCGGTGACCACGGCGTTGATTTACGCGCGCGCCTTGAAGGGTAGGGGGAAAGCGGATTCCGACATTCCACTCACGGTGCAGCCGTGGTTTGTCGAGGGGCTGCGCGAAGCTTCCGCATGGCAGCTAAAACAAACGGACCGCAGGCTGTATGATGCGCTTTTCCAACACGGCGGGCTTTTCAAACTGGAGGATCTTTTCGCCGTGACGGATGCGGAATTCGGCTCCATCGATGCGGTTTCCAGAGCAGCTTTCCGGGTGTCTTCCGGGGCACTGGTGATGGCGCTTTTGGAGCAGCCGGATGGCAAGACGGGAATCCGGGATTTCCTTACGGAGCTGCCCGAGTTCCAGGGGGAAATGCCAGCCCTGCTGAGAAAGCATTTTCCGGATCTCAATCTTTCCGCCACGAGTCTCGCAAAATGGTGGGCACTCCAGCTTGCCAACAAGGGAACCGCCCCGCTCACGGAATCGCTCAGTGTTTCCGCCACGGAAAAAGCCCTATCCGGGGCGTTGAAAATCCGCCACCGCGATGCGGAAGGCGTTCTTTACGAGACCCCGCTTTCCGAGTGGAGCACGGTCGGGGAGTTGAAAGACGTCGAGCGAATCGATTCCGTGAGACTGGCTCAGGACGATCTGCTCCGGCTCAGTTACCGCTGTTTCCCATCCTACCGCTCCCTGCTGCTGGAGTATCAGATGCTGCTGACAAATTTCGCGAAAGGGGAGACCAAGGATCTGGATTCCTCCATCACCGCGCTTGCCGGGACGCGAGAAATCATGACCGGCAAGGCGGATCGCGCCCGGGATTTCCTCGATTGGTTTGAGATCACCCGGGCAAGGGAAACCAGCGGGGCTTTCGAGGATTACCTGAACCTGAAAGCCCGCCTGAAAACCAAGCCGAACATGCGCAGGGACGATCTCTCGAAATACCTGGACAGGCTCGACCCGCTTTTCACCCTCCCGGAGCAACGCCAGCCGAACTACCCGGGCATAGGTTCGTTCCCATATTGAAGGTGGACGTTTTCCTCCATCCATACAAGCTCCCGCCGTGTTCGCAACTTACGTCCATCAGCTTGATCCCATCATCGTCCAGTTTACCCAGGGAATCGCCCTGCGGTGGTATGGAATGGCCTATTTAGCCGGGTTTCTTGGCGGATACCTTTTGCTCAAGCACCTGGCCGAGAGGAAACTCTGGGTGCTGCCTCCGGATAAAACCGCGGATTTCATCGCCGCCTGCGCCCTCTTCGGCGTCTTTCTCGGCGGGAGGCTCGGCTACGTGCTTTTTTACCAAATCCCGAAGGAAGGCTGGGGGTTGATAACCGCGGATCCGTTGCTGGTCTTCCGTGTCTGGGAAGGTGGCATGGCCAGCCATGGCGGGATTCTGGGGCTGGTGATCTTCACCTTTTTCTATGCGAAGAAACACAAGGTCTCCTGGACCAGGTCTGGGCGATGGTCTCTGCGTCGTAGCACCCATCGGTCTGCTCTGCGGAAGGCTCGCGAACTTTATCAACGGTGAACTCTACGGACGAGTCGCGGACGGTGTCGCCTGGGCGGTGAAATTTCCCGGAGCACTCATGGATGGCAAGGCGCCCGAGTCCACCCGGCTTGATGACGCCCTCACCGCTGCGCTGAAAGTCGATCCCGCGTTTGCGGAGGTGGTTGGGAAAATCGCTGACAATCCTGGGATCAGGGATAAAAACGCGGCCTATTTCCAAGCACTGCTTGATGCCAACCGCAACTCGGATGTAGTAACCGATGCCATCGCCCCGTTCATCGAACCCCGCCACCCATCGCAGCTTTACGAGGCTGCTCTTGAAGGGGGTCTTCTCCTCGCCATTCTCTGGATCGTCCGCGTGAAATTCCCGAAAGCTCCCCACGGCCTCCTCACCGGATTGTTCTTCGGACTCTATGCGACGTTCCGCATCTTCGCAGAGCAGTTCCGCGAGCCGGACGCAGCATGGGTCATCGAAGGCATGCTGACCCAAGGCCAGTTTCTCTCCCTGTTCATGTATCTGTTCTCCGCAGCCTTCCTGATCTACGCGTTCAGAAACCGGAAGGGAGATTCGGAAATGGGATCGGTCTGATCGGTCTGATCCGACCGATACCTTAGTAATCACCCAAGTCGGAAAACGATCCGGGCTTTCGTCAGATCATACGGGGACATTTCCATCTTTACCCTGTCGCCAACGACGAGACGGATGAAACGCTTGCGCATTTTTCCGGAAATGTGGGCGAGGACTTCATGGCCGCTCGCGAGTTTCACGCGGAACATGGTGCCGGCGAGAACCGACGAAATTTCACCCTCTACCTCTACCGCTTTTTCTTCATCATTCTCATCTTTGACCTTTTTTGGTTCCGAATGTTCTTTTGCGGCCACGTCCACCCGGACGGCGTCTTCTGTTGTTTCTTGGAGGCATAATGGGGTTGCGAAGCGATAAGATGCACGCTCGCCGGGGAGGGATAGCATCTGTGGATTTCCCCTTCAATGCTAAAAATCGGCAGATTTACGCGCGGAAGTGTGAAGCCGATGCTTGCCAAGCCGGACTTCCCGCATCACTTTCTTTCCATAGCGATTGCCCTTCCGCAGGGAGATTGTGACTCTTTCAAAAAAACCGATCCGACCATGGCAGAAATTACAGAAAAAGAACTTCCGGCAAACATCAAACCATTGTGGTTGAAGGCACTCAGCGCAGTGCAGATGAACAATCTCGATTACGCCGTCAGCCTCCTGCAGGCGGTTCTGAAAGACGCTCCCGGCTTCCTCGAGGGGCGCAAGATCCTCCGCAAGTGCGAGATCCAGCTCACTGGCGGTGCCGGTGGCAAAAAGAAAGGCCTCTTCGGAATGTCCAGCGGCGGCATGGGGGTGATGAAGCTCGCCAGCCAGGCAAAAAAAGATCCCGCAGCCACCCTTCCACTCATCGAAAAGGAGCTTGAGAAGGATCCTCTGAACGATCAGGCCAACGACCTTCTTTTCGATACCGCAATGAAACTGGAGCTTCCGGATACCGCAGCCTTCGCGCTCGAGACGATCCGCAAGCACAACCCGGAAAACGTCAAACTCCTCCACAAACTCGCCGAGCATTACCTCAGCCGCGAGGAGCCGACTCTGGCTGCCGAAGTTTACAACGATATCATCAAGCAGGCTCCGACCGATTCCGCAGCCATCAAAGGAGCGAAAGATTCGTCCGCCCGTGCCTCCATGAAGAAGGCGCGTTGGGATGAAAACTCCAGCATGAAGGATCTCATGAAGGATGCGGAAGCCAATGAGGAAATGGAAAAAGCCGGGCGCACCGGTCTCACCCGCGAGCAGCTCGAAGCACGCCGTGACAAGGTGGTCACAAAATACAACGCCGACCCGAACAATCTCAGCGCATCCAAGGAACTAGCCGGCATCTACGAGCAGCTCGAAGACTGGGCGAATGCCCACACTTTCTACAACTGGGCGCACTCCCTCAGCAACGGCGACGTCGCCCTGGCCACGAAATCAGCAGCCATGCACGACCGTGCGCTTGAGGCGGAACTCGTAGCACTGGAAGCCGGGGTAGCTGCCGATCCGGAAAACGAGGAACTCAAAACCCAGCTCGCAGAGCGCCGCGGCGCACGTCTCGCCGAGCAGGTGGAGGAAGCGAAAAAACGCGTCGATCAGAACCCTACCGACCCGCAGCTCCGCTTCGAGCTCGGCAATGCCCTTTATAAAAGCGGCGACCACACCGCCGCCATTCCCCACCTCCAGCAAGCGACCCGGAACCCGCACATCCGCACCAAAGTCCTCCTCCTCCTGGGCCGCACTTTCCGCGCCAAGGGCATGTTCGACCTCGCCATCAAGCAGCTCACCGACGCCCTTTCCGACCTCCACGCAATGGACGGCACGAAAAAGGAAGTCCTCTACGAGAAAGGCCTCATCCACCACGACATGGGCGACAAACCTGCCGCCCTCGAAAGCTTCAAACAGATCTACGAGGTCGATTACGGCTACCGCGACGTAGCCCAACGCGTGGAATCCTCCTATTCAAACGACTGAAACCCGAGAGCGCGAAGCGCATCCATTTCGAGTTTAAAGTTTAGAATTTAAAGTTTTTAGCGCATGCACGACCCAAGAATCGACGCCCTCGCCAGGCAACTGACAGGCTACTCCATCGATTTGAAGAAGGGTGAAAAAGTCCTTCTCGATCTCTACGACGTGCCGGAGTCCATCGGTATTGCGCTGATTCGTGAAGTCCGCCGTAAAAAGGCCGTCCCGTTCGTCCGCATCCACCAGTCGAGAATTTCCCGGGAAATGGTCAAGGGGGCGGATGACATCCAGTATAAGATCATAGCGAAACATCTCCTGGCGGAAATGCAGGATATGGATGCCTACATCGCCCTGCGCGGCAGCCACAACATCTCCGAAACATCGGATGTGAAACAGGACTCCATGGCTCTCGCTATGAAACACTTGCGCCCCGTCATTGACCACCGGGTGAAGAAAACCAAATGGTGCGTCCTCCGCTGGCCCACCGCCTCCATGGCCCAGCAGGCGGGCATGAGCACCGAGGCTTTTGAAAACTTCTACTTCGATGTCTGCCTCCTCGACTACAAGGCGCTCATCCCGGCCATGAACGCGCTCAAGCGCCTGATGGAAAAAACCGATGATGTGCATATCAAAGGCCCCGGCACGGATTTGAAATTTTCCATCAGGGATATCCCTGCCGTTGTCTGCGGGGGGAACTATAACATCCCCGACGGCGAGGTCTTCACCGCTCCGGTGAAGGATTCCGTAGAGGGAGTGGTCAGCCACAACGCGCCGACCATCTACCAGGGAATCGCCTTCGATTCCATCCGTCTGGAATTCACCGAAGGGAAAATCACCAAAGCCGAAGCCGGGTCAAAAACCAAGGAGCTGAACCGCATCCTCGATACCGATCCGGGCGCCCGCTACATCGGGGAATTCGCCCTCGGCTTCCACCCAGTCATACGCGCGCCCATGCGCGACATTCTTTTCGACGAGAAAATCGCGGGCTCTTTCCATTTCACCCCCGGCCAGGCATACGAGATCGCCGACAACGGCAACCACTCCCAGATCCATTGGGACATGGTCAACATCCAGCGCAAGGACTGGGGCGGCGGAGAGATTTTCTTCGACGGAAAACTCATCCGCAAGGACGGCGTCTTCCTGCCGAAGAATCTCGCGAAGCTGAACGGGTAGGGGTGGCGAAATTCCTTTCACCACAATTTTTGATTGTTGAACAACCTCCGCAGAACCTGTTTGAAATCCGAATTTGTGAAACGCAACGCCGGAAAAGTCGAAGACCGGTGACGGAGCGCTGCCTTTAGGCGGCGAGTCCATCCCATAGCAGGCTGCGTAACGGAAAGCGGCAGCAGGTTTTAAACAGGGCGAATTCAAACAGCTAACGAATACCGGCGGCGGGATTCTTCTGTCAGTGGCTTAATTGGTTCATGGTTCTTTGCAAGGTTCGCTGCCACGCGGGACGTAGCGGACGGACGAGCGTAGCGAGGCCGGGAGCGGAGTCCCGCGTGGCAGCGAATGCCGTTCCGGAGGGATCGTGCTCATGCGACTTTAAGCTCGTCAAGAAGGTCGTTCGGACAGGCGTAGTCCAGGGTCTTCCGGGGGCGTTCGTTTATCTCCTCCTCTACCTCCTTTAGCCGCTCCGGAGTGATCTTGCGGAAGTCGTATCCCTTCGGAAAATACTGCCTCACCAAGCCGTTGTAGTTTTCCACTCCGCCCTTCTCCCACGAGCTGTAGGGCTTGCAGAAGTAGCTTTTCGAGTTGAGCAGTTCGTTGACGAACCCATGCCGCGCGAACTCCAAACCATTGTCGTAAGTGATGGTCTTCACATCCAGTTCCTTGAGGATCATCACCAGTCCGATGGCCGTTTCGGAACTGTTTTTACCGTCCAGCCGATAGAGTTTCCCCACCCGGCTTTTGCGTTCGTAAACCGAAAGCAGGAAGCCGCTGCCATCCGCTCCTTGGATCAGATCTGCCTCCCAGTCCCCGTAGCGACTGCGTTTGGCGACTTCATCCGGTCGCTCGTCGATGTCCACACGGCCCGGGATCTTATCCCCGCGCCCGACCTTGCTGCGTCTGCGGTAGCGCCGCTTGCCGTTGATCCGCAGGTTCTTCCATAGATTTCCGCCATCGTCCCTATCCCTTTCCACATGTTTGTAAATCGACTCGTGACTCACTGCGATACCCTGTTTTGCGAGCTTGCCGCTGATCTGCTCCGGGCTGTGCTTGATGCGGAGGCGGGCTTCCACATCGGTTAGAACCTCTCCGGTCACGGATCTCGCACGGGGTGTTTTGGCGCGCGCCCGCTCCTTGGCAATACGGGTAGCCTCTTTTGGCCGGTAGCCGCGATCCCGGCGGTTGCGGGAAAGTTCCTTGCTCACGGTGCCTTGGGTGAAGCCGATGGCAACGGCAATGGCGGCCTGAGTAGATCCGCCTTTCCTTAGGTTGTGGATAACTTTACGGTCTTCCGCACGGAGGCGGTGATATTTTTCGTTCATAGTCAGTTTGTTGTAAAACCAGACTAGAAGAGTTCCCGCCTCCGTACCTCTAAAAATTATTCGTTAGAACCCTGAATCCACCCAGGTTCTAAGCAAGGCCGCTGATTATGATAGTCATCCGGCATAAAGAATGCCGACGACAAAAATCAACCCGCGCCCCCGTAATGGTCGTTCGCGGGGGGATTTCAGGCCGGGTTCCTCAAGGGTTGGCAGCCTTGTTTCCGCGAACCTTGTATCGGGTGGTGTCAAAAAGCTGATGGTCGCGTTGGAATTTGACGCGAGCGCCTGTGGTTCGCGGGGCTTCAAATCCGAGGGTTATGGGATCATGAGCAGGGCGTCGATGTTGTAGTCATCGTCCCTCCCGTGATGCCCGACCTTTTGCTCCCGTTTTTTCCAAGAAGGTAAATCACGATGCCATCGGTTTCCGTGTCGATGAGGAAGCGGACGTCGCTCTCTCGTCTATCGCGTCCGGCGAGGGGTTAGGACGTGGACGGTTTCATGCCGGCAGCAAAATGGGGAAGTAGTTGCAAAGCCCGTTCCCATGGGCGAAACCCCGTCATGAGCCTGTCCTTCGAAGACCTTTTCCGCGCCGGGATGTATCCGCCAATGTGCCATCCCTCGGCGTATCCCGCAACGAATGCTGACGTCGCAAGGGCGGCTGGTTTGGATGTTCCTGATCCTGCTGGAGCGAGTATTCTGGAGACAGGCTGCGGCACGGGCCATCACATCCTTTCCCTGGCGAGCTGTTGGCCGGAGGCAGCCTGCACCGGTGTGGAAATTTCACCCCAAGCGGTTTCCCGTGCAAGAAGCCGGATGAATCGGGCGCGGATTTCCAATGCGCGAATCCGTGAGAATTCGCTTTTGGAATTCGAGCCTGATGAAAAGTTCGACTACATCATCGCCCACGGATTTTTTTCTTGGGTGGAGGATGAGGTGAAAGTCGGCCTGATGGATTTCATAGGAAAGCATCTCGCTCCAACTGGAATCGCGACAGTCAGTTTCAACGTGGTCGCAGGTTGGCGCGAGCGCATGCCTGTGGTGGAGAAAGCGCGTGTCATTGCAGCAGCGGGTGGTGTCGATGAAATGAGCGCCCTCGCCATTTTGAAAACCGCATCGGAAGATGAAGCTGAGAAAGCCATTATAAACGATATGCTGGCGAAGGGAGCGGAGGTGCTCGCCTTCGATGACTTCGCACCGGTGATGGATGCCTGGTCGCTGGGTGCGTTCAAAAAACTGTCCGGGGAAAACGGTTTGCGCTGGCTGGGTGATTCCGTCTCGGGAGAAAGGGGCAACGATGCCGGGGACGCAGAAACCAGGCGCACCTTCCGTTCGGAAATACTGTGCCGGGCTGATGCGGAGCTTTCCACGGAACGACTCCCCGCATTCGCGCCGGCTTCAACCGATCGGGGCGTCCCCTCATTTCCAAAACTGAATCCATGGCGGATGCTGTGTGTGCGGGAAGGCCTGCCCGTGCCCGATGCGGATCTCAAACCCTGCAAATTCTCCACCCCGCAGCTTCTCGTGATGTCCCGGATGGACGGCACCCGCTCGCACGTGGAACTTGCAGCTTACGCGAGAGCGCAGGAACCGAACCTGAACTTCGTCGCGTTCCTGAAGCACATCACGGAGCGGGGCTTCTTTGGCTAGTTTTTCAAAACAATACGATGCCTCGCCTTGCCTTCGCGGAGGTGCTTAAGCGCATCGTTCACATCGGACATTTTAAAAGTCTCTATCACCGGGGCAATCTCATGCCGCGCGCAGAAATCCAGCATCGTGGCCACCGTGGATGGGGAGGCGAGCGGGGATCCGGAAACGGATTTCCTCCCCATGATCAGCGAAAAAGCCTGAACCGGAACGGGTTCCAGCACAGCGCCCACGAAGTGCAGCCGCCCATCCGACCCAAGCGCCGCGATAAACGAATCCCAATCGAGCGGGACGTTGGTCGTGTTCAGGATGAAATCGAATTGCCCCGCAACCTTCTCCAACTCGGATTTCTTCGTGCTGTTCACCACGTGATGCGCGCCCAGTTCCTTCGCTTCATCGGTCTTGGATTCACTCGATGAAAACGCCGTCACCTCGCAGCCCCAGGCGTTGAGGAACTGAAGTGCCAGATGCCCAAGCCCGCCTATCCCGATCACGCCCACCTTGTGGGTGGGTTTCACGCCAAAGTCATTGATAGGCGAAAATACCGTAGCACCTCCGCAAAACAACGGCCCTGCACTGAGCGGATCCAGCTTGTCCGGGAGTTTGAAAACCCATTCCCAGCCCGCCCGCACGCGATCTGCAAAGCCTCCGTGTCTGCCGACGATGGTCGATTCACTGTCTCCGCAAAGCTGCTGCCGTCCCGAAACGCAAGGCTGGCAGGAAAGGCAACTCCCGGAAAACCAACCCAGCCCGACCCTGTCGCCAACCGAAAGCCCTTTCGTCTGGTCGCCAAGTTTCTCGATCGTGCCAATCACCTCGTGGCCTGGAACCAGCGGGTATTCCGCATTACCCCATTCGTTGTCGATCAGGGAAAGATCCGAGTGGCAGACCCCGCAGGACTCCACCTTGATCTGTACCTCGTCCGGTTCCAATTCCCCGGGATTGAACTCGAATTCTTCGAGTTTCCCGCCCTTGCTCTTCGTCGCCCATCCGTGGAATGTATCACTCATGGGTTACAACGTGGGAAGGGATTGCCCGCACGCAACCTGCAATTGTTTTGCATTGAACCAGATACGTAAAAAAGCAACGGTATATCCATGGCTAACGATTCATTTACCGAAACAACGTCCACCGGCTGGTTCAGCCGTATCGGAAATTCGATCAAAGGAATACTTTTCGGGGTGGTAATGATAATCATTTCCGCCGTCCTCATGTTCTGGAACGAGGGGCGTGCGGTGAAAACGCGCAAGACTCTCGATGAAGGTGCAAAGACAGTCGTCACCATCCCGGCCGAAGCCCTTGATGGCTCCAAAGAGGGCAACCTCGTTTACATGACAGGCGCGGCCACTTCCACAACCCCGCTGAGCGACACCGCATTGGATATCACCGCCGAGGCTCTGAAGCTGAAGCGCACTGTTGAAATGTATCAGTGGAAAGAGGAAAAAACGACGGAAACCAAAAAGAAACTCGGCGGCGGCGAGGAAACCACGACCACCTATTCCTATGTGAAAGACTGGTCGGACAAGCATATCGACTCCTCCAAGTTCAATGAAAAGGGTAGGGCTGGCCATGAGAACCCGCCCATGCCGCTGGAACCGGAGACCTGGGTCGCAGACCCGATCACCGTCGGCGCATTCACGCTTTCCCCCGGCCTCACCAGGCAGATCGACAATTTCACTCCGGTGCAAGCCGAGGGTGAAGCTGAAACCCAAGCCGGTGTGGAAGCTGGTTCGGAAGCCGGTGCGGAAGCCGTCGCGCCGAAGATGATAGCCGGGAGAAAAGTCCACCCTTCCGGAAACGGCTTCTACCTAGGCGAAAATCCAGCCAGCCCTGTCATCGGCGATGCCCGCGTCACCCATCAGGTAGCCCTTCCCGGTGATGTCAGTGTGATTGCAAAACTTCGCGGAAACACTTTCGAAGCATTTACCGCAAAAGCCGGCGGAAACATAGAGATGCTGGAGACCGGAAACCACAGTCCGGAATCCATGTTCCAGGCAGCACAGGCTAGCAACAGGGTGATAACGTGGATCCTCCGTTTCGTCGGAGTTCTGATGATGTTCTTTGGCTTCTCCGCCATCTTCCGCCCGCTATCCGTCCTGGCCGATGTCCTCCCTATCGCTGGCACCATCGTCGGAGCCGGACCAGCCTCGTCTCCATCCTCCTCACCATCCCCATCTCGCTGGTCATCATCTCCATCGCATGGATTTTCTACCGCCCCCTCGTCGGGATCCCACTGCTCATGGCCGCGGTCGTGGGAATCGTGTTCCTGGTTAAGAAACTCGTGGATCAGAAAAAATCACAGCCCGCAGTGCAGGCTGCGTAGAGCGCTTCAAATCATGTATGTTCCTCAGAAATTCAGGGTCGATGATCCGGGGGCGATACTGTCGTTTATAGCCGCACACCCCTTCGGCCTGTTGCTGACGGTTTCCGGCGGGACGATTCACGATACCCACACGCCATTCATAGTTTCCGAAGACGGGAAATTCCTCCTCGGCCACATCGCCCGTGCGAACCCGCAGTGGAATGATTGGAGCGGGGAAACCCACGCGAAAGTCGTTTTCACCGGGCCACACGCCTATGTCTCTCCAGATTACTACAAGTCCGAGTTCAATGTCCCGACATGGAACTACACCGCAGTTTCCGTTTCCGGAAAACTCTCGGTGATCGAAGGCGAGGCGCAGGTTCGTCACTTCCTCGACCAACTCATTTCCGCAAATGAAGCCGGAGAAACTCCATGGAAAATGAACCGTAAAGACGCGCGGTATTTGAATCTCCTCTCGGGCATCGTGGTCTTTTCCATACCGATGGATCACGTCGATGCCTCGTTCAAACTGAACCAGAACAAGACCCCTGAGGATCAGTGTGGAGTGATAGCATCGCTCAAAGGAACCGGTTGTCCGTTCGATGCGGAGGTAGCCGATCTGATGGAGGGAAACCAACCATGAAAATCCGTCCCTTCGAAACTGCCGATGAAGCGGCTGTCGTTGCCCTGTGGGAAATCTGCGGGCTGATCTCTCCAAAGAACGATCCCCACAAGGATGTGATACGGAAGCTGGCCGTGAACCCTGAATGGTTCCTTGTCGGAACCGTGGAAGATCGTGTCGTCGCCTCCTGCATGGCGGGATACGAAGGGCACAGGGGCTGGATCAATTATCTCGCAGTCCACCCGTATTTTCAGAGAAAAGGCCATGCAAGGGAACTGCTCCGTGAAGCCGAGCACTTGCTTAAAAACGCAGGTTGCCCGAAAGTGAATCTCCAGATCCGTTCGTCGAACTCCGCCGTGGTATTGTTCTACGAAAGCATAGGCTACCTGACCGACGATGTCGTCAGCATGGGCAAGCGGCTGGTAGTGGATGAACGCACCGAGGAAGATTCCTGATGGAAACATCAAAGCGCAGGATTGAGGTGGTCGATGCCGATCCGGACTGGCCGCAAATGTTTTCGAAAGAAGCGGATGCGGTTTCCAATGTCGTGAATCGCGGTCTGGTGGCAATCCATCACATCGGCAGCACGGCGGTTCCAGGATTGTCCGCGAAGCCCATCATTGACATCCTCCTGGAGGTGGAAGACCTCGCAATCCTCGATGGATATAATTCCGCGATGGAAGACCTGGGATATGTCATCAAAGGTGAATTCGGAATCCCCGGCAGACGCTCTTATCTCAAAGGTCTGGAGGAAAGAACCCACCACATCCACGCCTTCCTCACCGGCGCTCACGATGCCCTCCGCCACCTTGCAGTGCGCGATTATCTCGTTTTCCATCCAAATGTCGCCAAACAATACGGGCTTCTGAAACAACGAAACGCAGAACGTTTCCGCCACGACAACGACGGCTACTGTGACGCGAAACACGGGTTCGTGACGGGTTTGGAGAAAGCGGCACTAGAGTGGGTGGTGGGATGATCCGGACTGCTTTCGATACTTTCCAAAGCTTAACTGGCAGTTCACAGTGTGCCCTGTGAATCCCCCGAACCATTATAACCGGAACCTAACTATCCTCGTGACTGTGTTCATCACGATGATCGTAACCTCCTTGGTCTGGGTCGGCATCGGGACGCTGGGATACCAGATGATGTTCCGGGAACCGCCCCAGTTCGAGGTGACGCTCGATCACCCGGAAACCGTGACGGTGGGGGAGGAGTTTTCCATCAAAGTCCATGTCCTGAACGATTCCTCCAAACCCCTGGAGGTTGGAAATATCGATGTCTATCAGGATCTTCTCAAGGGATTTGAGATCCTCGATTACGATCCGAAACCAAAAGCGCAGGATCACTTCTGGGACTACAAATCCTACGATTTCAACCGCAACCTCAAAGCGGCGGAAACATTCGAATTCACCGTCCGTCTGCGCGCGAAGGAAGAGGGATTCTGGTCGGGTGATATCGGCGTATGCACCCCCACCCAGAACCTGATCACGACCTACACCGAAATCACGGTCGATCCTTCCGCGCCTTAACGTGCGGTAGGGGCAATCTCGCTGAGTTGACCGCGACTAAAATTCCGGCACTTCGATTGCCGCTACGGGCGTGTGGTCTCGAAGAAACAGCAGTGAGCAGAAGATCGCCATACGTACGGTTTCACTCCTGCTTACTGAATCGTGCCGATGCGTTTCAATTTGGGTCAACCGGGACGGATTGCCCCTACCTTGTTAATCCGCTACCGGATCCAGCCCCAGCCACCTGCGTTTCGAGGCATCTGCAGGTTCGTGGAGCTTCCAGTAATCGGAATCCATCAGGCGCTTCTTGAGTTTCGCGTTGGTCGTACCGGTAGGGGTCTTCTCCGTCCACGAGCGGATGATGTGGGGGAATTCCGTATCGAAGCCAATGGAGAGAACCCGGTTTAGCGAT
The DNA here is from genome assembly GCA_963793435.1 of uncultured Verrucomicrobiae bacterium. Taxonomy (GTDB): domain Bacteria; phylum Verrucomicrobiota; class Verrucomicrobiia; order Verrucomicrobiales; family Akkermansiaceae; genus Luteolibacter. The sequence continues at coordinate 1,680,264 of CAWCAA010000002.1, forward strand.
GGGTAGGAAATTGTATAGACGGAGACTTTGCCCTTGGGTTCCAGGAAACCCTCCGCCTTTGCCGCTGCGATGGGCTTGTGGTGAAAGCGGGTGAAAATGGCACCCGGTATCGCTTCGAAATTTCCGACAGGCAGCTTTTTGGGATCGAGCCGTAGGGTGACCCAAAGCTCTTCCTCAAGGTATGCACCCGCGACCTTGAGATCCTCATCACCCGCCTCTTCAAAGTAGGAGCGCAATTCCACATCCCATTTCCCGTTCCGGAAATTTGATTGCTGGAACGCCTGCCCGCACCAGTCCTGGATAGAGGAAGTGGATTTCAGCGCACGGGGGAATTTTCCAAGATCAATGGGCCGGAAAGTACTGGTCATCGTCCGGTAGGAATAGATGCCGGTGTTGAAAGTGGTGAGTGCGTTGAGCTTGAGGACATCTGTGGAGTTGGCCTTCCCACTCTCGTTTTTCACCTGCTTGTCGGTGAGGAAAGGCTCGGTCACAAAGATGAGCTCCGCGTGCCCCGGGTGGTTTTTCCCATAGCGGGATTGGGAAAGCTCGAAGGAACTGATCTCCGCTCCTGAAAACCAGAAGTCCCGGATCTGGTCGGCCGGGAGGGAAACCGCCGTCAAAAGAAGTGCTAAAAACATTTTCATGCCCGCAAGGTAGCAGGAAACCGCAGCTTTGCGAGGGCACCGCTTTATACTGCCGCGCATCAGGATTTGTGAATTCAACGTGCCGATCTTTAAGGCCAACGGCCTGTTCCATCCCAGCCTGGGGCGAAGTGCAACGAAAGCCCCAGGTATAGAGCGGAAGGAATGGAGAGGGCTGAAAGTCCGTTCCATCCGCCGGGGCAAATCACACATGATGGAACGGACTTTCAGCCCTCTTGATTCTTATGATGTTTGAACCCAGGGCGTCGTTTCACTTTGCCCCGGGCTGGGATAGCGATGCACCTTTGGTGCGAAAGAACTGGAGCCAAACGACCTTCGCTTTTCACAAAACGTGATGCACACGGGTATAAGTAATGGGGAAGATCATCCGCGAATAAACGCGAAAGGCCGCGAATCTTGGGTTTCGTAAGAGAATTTTATGGAAGTCCACCTGATTTTTTTGAATCCAATATTTCCAAACCACATGCACAGCATTCGCGCAAATTCGCGTTTATTCGCGGTTGAATCTTCCTGAATAGCGCATCGTAATTGGCATTGCGGAAGTTTTCCTTGTGGCAGTGAAATCCCGTGGGAGCATGGGGCATGAAAATTGTAGCAGCTCTCGGTCTGATCGGTATGGGTTTCCTGTCTGTGGGGTGCCAGAGCGGGGAAAGGGAATCCTCCGCCTCCGATCCCGGCAGGGAGCTGGTGATGGAATCCATCGCCGCCCACGGAGGAACCGAAAAGTGGTATGGCAACGGCCAGCTCCAGTTCCGTTGGGTCTATCATATGGAGGACAGGGGTCCTGAGGCTGTGGTGAACACTCTCCAGACGGTGGATCCCAAAACCCTGGCAATCGCCCATGAGGTGGAGGGAAAGGACATCAAATTTGGCATGAGCAGGGACGGCGAATACTGGATACGCCCGCAGGACGCCGAATTCGCCCCACCGTACCGCTTTTGGGCTCTCACCCCCTACTACTTCCTCGGGATTCCTTTCGTATTCAACGACGAGAACACCTCTTTCGAGAAACTCGCGGAGATGAACGAATTCGAGGGCAAGGAATACGAGCAGGTGAAAGTAACCTACAATGACAAAGCCGGGGACTCGCCGGATGATTACTACGTCCTTCTTATCGATCCTGAAACAAAGCTGACCCGCGGCGCATATTACATCGTGACGAGCAAGCTTCTGGACAGGGATTCGGTTGGCCCCGAAAAATTCATCTCTCTCGACGACCTCCAGGACGTCGGCGGAGTGAAGCTCGCCGCAGGTCACCGGACTTTCGCCATGAAGGATGGGAAGATCGGAGAGAAAATGCGTTTCACGGAGGTCAAGGATGTGAAGTGGCTCCCGGAAGGAACGGTGGATCTCGGTGTGCCGGAGTGAAATTTTTCCTTTCCCTATTGCAGGCACATGCTCACGCGGAGAAATCCGTCTGATAGGATTGGGGGCTTTCCCCGGCTCGGTTTCTTGAGCCACTGTCGAGAGACTCGGACTACTCTCGCCGTCTCAATGCCGAGTCATCAGTTCCCAGAAGACCGGAACGCTAGCTCCAAAGGTAGCTTTGAGTGTAGTGCAGCGGAATGTCGGACCTACCGGTTGTTGAGCAGGGCAGGGATGGTCGTTCCTGGTGCATCCGGCGTCTCCGGAGCGGGATTTGGGATAGGCGGTAGGCGGGGGGGGGGTACGGAGCCGGGGTGTGGTCAGGAGCCGGGCTCCGGGGGAGCGGGTGCAGTGGAGATTTTCCAGGCAGTACCATCGGTGCGGATGAGGATGAGGGAGAACTCTGCCGGGATGCCGTCAAGATACTCGCTCTTGGGGGCGGTGGCGATCCAGTCGGGTGTTATATCGGTATCGCGCCCCAGGCTGATGACGGCGGAGGGGTCTATGATGTTGCGGGTAACGGGAAAGACTTTGACGCCGGATATGTCCACTTTCCACGTAGGGGGAAGGGTGATGCGGAGTTGGAGGAATTCGCCTTTGTCGATGAGGGTCACTTTCGCACCGGGGACGGGGACAGGGAGGGCGGCGTAGGCTTTTTCCACAAGATCCGGCTGCGGGGCGGAGAGGGTGGGCTGGGCTTTGCCGGGGATGCAGGCACTGTCATCGCAGGTGAGCCAGGTGATTTTCGGGGCGATGCCGGAGGGGAGTGCGGTGGCGTCCGATCCTGCGGGCGGGCTGATGGTGAGGGGGAAAAGGACTTCGCCTTCGTAGCCGAAGCCGCTGAGCGGGCCTGTCTTAAAGGCGATGGGCGCGGGGAACTGGATCTTCCCCAGAGTCCAGCCTTCGGGGAGTTCGGCTTTAACCGCGATGGGCAGCCCGCCCTCACCGGGGTTTTCCCAATAGGTGTGCCAGCCTTCATCGACTTTCAAACGGATGACGGTGCGGAAATCTTTTCCCGGAGCAACTTCTGCCGATTCCGGTATCCATTCCGCTGTGGCCGTGTTCTGCGCGTGGGCGGCGGGGAGGGCGAGTAGCGAGGCGAGGGCGAGGGCGAGGATGGAGACTTTCATGGGAGGAACCTTGTCGCGTTTTCCGGTGATTTCCAGCGCAGTGTTTCCACCCCCCGTCCGATTCTGAATTTTTCTTGAGGAAACCGCCTGCCGTGCGGAGTATCCTTCCACATGATAAAGACCTGTATCGGAGTTGGAGCAGCCTGTGTGATCGCTGCTGGAGTATCGTTTGCTGAAACGAAAATGGAATCCGGCAACGGATGGCTGAAATTTACCGGGGGTGAAGGAGCCGGAAAGGGCAAGCACGTCGTTCTCCTCGCGGGGGACGAGGAATACCGCTCGGAAGAGAGCATGCCCATGCTTGCCAGGATACTTACGGAAAGGCACGGGTTCGATACCACGGTGCTTTTTTCCGCGGATGAGGATGGGACGATCAATCCTGAAGCAGGTGGCAGCCTGGAGAACGCGGAATCGCTGGATTCCGCCGATGCCCTGGTGATGCTCGTCCGTTTCCGTCATTACAGCGATGAAACGATGAACCGTTTCAAGGCCGCAGTGGACAGGGGCACGCCCCTCGTAGCTCTACGCACCAGCACGCACATCTTCAATTTCCCTGCGGACAGCGCATGGGCGGAGTGGGGTTGGAACCATGAAAACGGCGGCTTTGGAAAAGCCGTTCTCGGCGAGACCTGGATCAGTCACTGGGGCAAGCACAAGGTGGAGGCCACTCGTGGCATGGTCGAAAAAGGACAGGAGGAAAATCCCGTGCTAAACGGCGTGGCGGATGTCTTCGGCGACTCCGATGTCTATGAAGCGGCTCCACCCGAGGACGCGACCGTCCTGATGCGCGGCGTGGTTCTCAAAGGCATGGAGAAGGATAGCGAGCCGGCCGATTACTCGAAGAAACGCAAGGACGGGGTTGAGCAGAAAGTCAACGAGCCGGCAATGCCCGTGGCCTGGACGCGTGAGCGCAAGAACGAAGCCGGAACGACCAACAAAATCCTCACCACCACCATGGGAGCGGCAACCGATCTGGAAAACGAAGGCCTCCGCAGGCTCGTGGTCAACGGCGTTTACTGGGGGCTCGGAATGGAAGTGCCTGAGAAAGCGGACGTCTCCATCGTAGGCGAATACAAAGCCACGAAATACGGATTCAAGGACTTCCAGAAGGGCAAGAAGGCGACGGATTTCGCGAAGTAATCGGCCTCGAAAATACCAGATGGCAAAGGCGGGATGCCTTCGTCACCTTTTTTTTTGTCCCTGTCCCGCGAAAAATCGGTTAGGTATCACCCATCAGTAAATCATTTGTCATGCAGCAGGAATTGGAACTCGATACCCACCAGAAAGCCCTCAAAATCAATCTAGATCCCCGTTGGTACGGGACATTTGCGGAAATAGGAGCCGGCCAGGAGGTGGTTCGGTGGTTTTTCCGGGTTGGTGGAGCCGCCGGAACCGTCGCGAAAAGCATGTCCGCCTATGACATGACCGTTAGCGATGCGATCTATGGCAGCGGCGACCGCTACGTTTCCCAATCCCGCTGCCAGGCGATGCTGGACCGCGAGTTCGGTCTGAACGTGGAGCGTCTGAACGACCAGCGCGGCGATAACACCGCCTTCTTCGCCTTTGCCGATACCGTCGTAGCCCGCTCCTTCAAAGGTGGGAATGAATGCCACGGCTGGATGGGTCTGAAATTCCAATCCCGTCCGCACGACGAGCCAAGCCAGATCATGATCCATGTCCGCATGCTGGATGCCGAGGCATCGTTGCAACAGGAAGCTCTCGGCATCGTCGGTGTGAATTTGCTCTTCGGCGGATTTTTCCTCCACCACGAGCCGGAACTCCTCGTGGAAAGCCTCTTGGACAAGCTGACCACAGGCCGGGTCGAGATCGACATGATCAAGTTCGAGGGCATCGAATTTCGCGCCGTGGACAACCGCCTCATCGCCCTCAAGCTGGTGCAGCTCGGCCTCAGCGGTGCCGCCATGTTCAGCGCCAAGGGCGAGGTGCTCCAGCCCTCCGAAGCGCTCTACAAGAAAGCGGTATTGGTCGAGCGCGGCAGCTTCCGCCCTCCCACGAAGGTGAATTTCGACATGCTCAAATGTGCCTTGAAAAAAATCGAGGCGGATCCTGCCATCGAAGGGAAGGACGTTCTCCCCATCTTCGAGTTGACCATGCGCAATCTTCTCGCAGGAGGGAAGGATGTGGACAGGCGGGATTTCCTCGCACGGGCGGACCTTCTCGCTGCCTGCGGGATGACCGTCCTCATCTCCGACTACTTCGAATACTACCGCCTCGCCGCCTACCTCTCATGGCGCACCAAAAAGCGGATCGGAATCGTGATGGGTGTGCCCTCGCTCATGGAGCTTTTCGAGGAGAAATACTACACGGCACTTCCGGGAGGTATTCTGGAGAGCTTCGGGCGGCTCTTTAAGCACAATCTCAAGCTCTTTGTATATCCGCTTCTCGACGCCGAAAAGGGAGAAATCATCAATGTCAATACCATGAAGGTAACTCCGGAGCTTTCAAAACTCTACGGCTATCTCGCCGACCGCGGCAGCTTCGTTGATCTTGACAATTTCGACAAAGACGTCCTCAGCATCTTTTCCCGGGACGTTCTTTCCAAAATCGCAGAAGGTGACCCTGAGTGGGAAAACATGGTTCCAAAAGAGGTCGCGGATCTCATCAAGAGCCGCAAATTCTTCGGATGCACACCGGCATGAGCCGCCCGCTTATCTCCAGCGGGAGGTTAGCCCCTCGTAGGCATCGATACGGCGGTCGCGGAAAAACGGCCAGATGCGCCGGAAATCCTCCACCTTCTTGAAATCAACATCGTGGAAAACGATCTCTTCGTTTTCCACTGAAGCTTTGGCTACCAGTTCGCCATAAGGATTTGCCACAAAAGACTGTCCCCAGAATTCCGTCCCGTCGTGGGTGCCTGCACGGTTGATCGCAGCGAGATAGCAGGCGTTTGCAACCGCATGGCCGCGTTGCACCGTTTCCCATGCACAATGCTGCGCCTTCCCGAACTCATCCTTTTCCTTCGGAAGCCAGCCGATGGCCGTCGGGTAAATCAACAGTTCCGCGCCACCCAGAGCCATCAGCCGCGCCGCCTCCGGATACCACTGGTCCCAACAGATCAGCACGCCGATCTTTCCAAACGCCGTATCCCACACCGGCCATCCGCTATCGCCTGGCGTGAAATAGAATTTCTCCTCAAACCCAGGATCCTGCGGAATATGGGCTTTTCTATATAGTCCCAAAAGACTGCCGTCCGCATCATGAACAGCGGCGGTATTGTGATACAGCCCCGGGCCCCTGTGCTCGAACAGCGATGAGATGATCACCACACCCAGCTCCTTGGCCAGATCGCCAAGCCTGTCCGTCACCGGCCCCGGAAGCTTGTCCGCCAGATCAAACCGTTCCGTATCCTGAACCGTGCAGAAATACGGTGTCAGAAAAAGCTCCTGGGTAGCGATGACCTCGGCACCGCCTTCAGCAGCCTCCCTGATGAGTTTCTCATGGTGGCCTAAGGATTCCTCTTTCGTTGTGAATGTCTTGGATTGGAGAAGGGCGATTCGTGGCATGGCGTTTGATGTGTTGGTGTCATTCTGAATCCGATATTCCACGAATACAAGGGGGAGGTTCCTGAATGCAGCGGTTCTGATCTACTAGACCTATAGTAGGTGTTGCCGTCTTACTCCGGAAATGCCGGTTTCATCCGCCGAAATGCGAATTTTGGCATCCGGTCAGGCTGAAATCAGTGATGATTAGGAGTCCTTAACGACTTTTCTAAGGCTCGGAATCCCCGTAGTTATTGGAGTTTTTCCACCTCTCGAAAATAATCCGAAAAAACACACGAAACGTATTGACGATTCGGGGGTATTGGAACTAGTTTCCCGCCGTCGGCGCGACAAGCGCTGACACGAGAGACTGCCAGTCGGTCGCGGTAAGAGAAGGGTGCGGGTTTTGAACCCCACTCCATCAACTACCCGATCGGCTTTTTAGTCCCCTCGAAACAAGCTCTTTGACAGTGTGGCTCAGCGAAAATCGTGCCAGGTTTTGAATTCATTCAAAACAGGCAGCCGTAAGCAGGTGAGATTGAGTTGAGAAGAAGAAAATAGAATGAATTGTGCGCTGTGTGAAAGATCACACAGTCCGGGAGAAGGAAGCTTTTCGAAGTCGATTTCTCCTAAGAACAATTTGGAAATACGATATCCTAGAAATCTTCGGATTTCGAAAGATACGCCAACCGAATTAATTTATACGGAGAGTTTGATTCTGGCTCAGAATGAACGCTGGCGGCGTGTTTAAGACATGCAAGTCGCACGGAGAAAAGACGGTATTTATATTGTTTTTTCTTAGTGGCGCACGGGTGAGTAACACGTGAATTACATGCCCTGTAGAGGGGGATAGCCCGGTGAAAACCGGATTAATACCCCATGGTTCCGCAAGGATAAAGGTGGCCAGCAATGGCTGTCGCTACAGGATTGGTTCGCGCCCTATCAGCTTGTTGGTGAGGTAACGGCTCACCAAGGCTACGACGGGTAACTGGTCTGAGAGGACGATCAGTCACACTGGAACTGAGACACGGTCCAGACACCTACGGGTGGCAGCAGTCGAGAATAATTCACAATGGACGCAAGTCTGATGGTGCAACGCCGCGTGGAGGATGACGGTCTTAGGATTGTAAACTCCTGTCATCCGGGAGAAAGACCTGGGCATTAATAGTGCACAGGGTTGATAGTACCGGAAGAGGAAGGGACGGCTAACTTCGTGCCAGCAGCCGCGGTAATACGAAGGTCCCGAGCGTTATTCGGAATCACTGGGCGTAAAGGGAGCGTAGGCGGCGCGGTAAGTCGGATGTGAAATCCCGGGGCTCAACCCCGGAACTGCATCTGATACTGCCGTGCTAGAGTAATGGAGGGGTAGCTGGAATTCTCGGTGTAGCAGTGAAATGCGTAGATATCGAGAGGAACACTCGTGGCGAAAGCGAGCTACTGGACATTTACTGACGCTGAGGCTCGAAGGCCAGGGGAGCGAAAGGGATTAGATACCCCTGTAGTCCTGGCAGTAAACGGTGCACGCTTGGTGTGAGGGGAATCGACCCCCCTTGTGCCGGAGCTAACGCGTTAAGCGTGCCGCCTGGGAAGTACGGTCGCAAGACTAAAACTCAAAGAAATTGACGGGGACCCGCACAAGCGGTGGAGTATGTGGCTTAATTCGATGCAACGCGAAGAACCTTACCTAGGCTTGACATGGATCTCTAAGCACGTGAAAGCGTGTGACCCTTCGGGGGATTTCCACAGGTGCTGCATGGCCGTCGTCAGCTCGTGTCGTGAGATGTTGGGTTAAGTCCCGCAACGAGCGCAACCCTTGTGATTAGTTGCCAGCACGTAATGGTGGGGACTCTAGTCAGACTGCCCAGATCAACTGGGAGGAAGGTGGGGACGACGTCAGGTCAGTATGGCCCTTACGCCTAGGGCTGCACACGTACTACAATGCCCAGTACAATTGGAACCGATACCGCGAGGTGGAGGAAAACCGTAAAACTGGCCCAGTTCGGATTGGAGGCTGCAACTCGCCTCCATGAAGTTGGAATCGCTAGTAATGGGGCATCATCTACGGCCCCGTGAATACGTTCCCGGGTCTTGTACACACCGCCCGTCACATCATGGAAGCCGGTAGCACCCGAAGTATCGTTCAATCGGTCCTAAGGTGAAGCTGGTAACTGGGATGAAGTCGTAACAAGGTAGCCGTAGGGGAACCTGCGGCTGGATCACCTCCTTTCTATGGAGTAAATGGCAAACGTCCTCTCACGAGGCGTCCCTGCTGTAGGTCGAGCCCCGCCTGAGCTTGCTCAGGCGTGGGTTGCAAGTCCGCAAGGACTGCACCTAAAACAACTAAAAAATCTGTGTGGTTCACTAACGCAGCGCACAATTCATTCCTATTTTCTTCGCCATTCGTAAAACAAACTTTTTCTCCCTGACTAAAAGGGGGTTTAGCTCAGTTGGTAGAGCGTCTGCTTTGCAAGCAGAATGTCAACGGTTCGAATCCGTTAACCTCCACCAGTTTGGGGAAAGGCATTGGAGTATTTGAAATTCGATATTGGGGTTCTCGCAAGTGTGCGGGGACTTTGATCCGAATCTCCAATTCCCAATTCCTAATATCCATTTCCACCTGGGCCTGTAGCTCAGTTGGTTAGAGCACACGCTTGATAAGCGTGGGGTCGCTGGTTCGAGTCCAGCCAGGCCCACCACTCCCTGAAACTTTAAGTTTTAAACTTTAAACTTCAAGGAAGAGGGAAAAGGAAGAAACGAATGCTACACTGTATGAACAGGGGACAAGTTCCGCTCTTTGACATCCATATGGAGAGAAATAATTTTCTGATTGTATAAGAGCAAGCTCGCAAGAGCCATTCTTACGCATTACTTGAAAGTATATTCGAAATACCAAAATACATAATTTTTACGGCAAGCCGGCATGATCGCAAGTGAGTGCCGGCCGTTAAAATAAAAACAGATCGCCGGGACTTAGGTTCCGGCAGTAATGACTACATTAACAAGCTGATTTTCAAAATGGGAATCAAGTTTTAAAGGGCACACAGTGAATGCCTTGGTGCTAACAGGCGATGAAGGACGCGGTCAGCTGCGATAAGCCTCGGGGAGCGGTTAACACGCTATGATCCGGGGATTTCCGAATAGGGTAACCTAATGGTGGTAATACATCATTGTCCGTTTCTGAAGCCGATCCGGTCGCAAGACCGAGTGAGGAAGTTAGGAAACGGTACGCAATACCCGGTGAAGTGAAACATCTCAGTAACCGGAGGAAAAGAAAGAGAATCGATTCCGTAAGTAGTGGCGAGCGAAAGCGGATCAGCCCAAACCGGAAGCTTGCTTCCGGGGTTGTAGGACCCCGACGTGGGACTTCGACAGATAGGTGAAGGAACTGGAAAGTTCCGGCACAGAGGGTGAAACCCCCGTAACCGAAATCTGAAGAAGCCCTAGGGAGTTCCTGAGTAATACGGAACACGTGAAACCCCGTATGAATCTGTGCGGACCACCGCATAAGGCTAAATACTAGTTAGCGACCGATAGTGAACCAGTACCGTGAGGGAAAGGTGAAAAGAACCGCTGTGAGCGGAGTGAAATAGAACCTGAAACCGTGTGCCTACAAGGTGTCAGAGCCCTTCGGGGTGATGGCGTGCCTTTTGCTTAATGAGTCTGCGAGTTAGTATGTGTGGCAAGCTTAAGTCCTTATGGGACGCAGGCGAAGCGAAAGCGAGTCCGAACAGGGCGTCATTAGTCGCACGTGCTAGACCCGAAGCGGAGGTGATCTACCCTTGGCCAGGTTGAAGCTTAGGTGATACTAAGTGGAGAACCGAACAGGTGAATGTTGAAAAATTCTCTGATGAGCTGAGGGTAGGAGTGAAAGGCTAATCAAACCCCGTGATAGCTGGTTCTCTTCGAAATGCATTGAGGTGCAGCGTTGCGTGTTGACCCGTGGGGGTAGAGCACTGACAGGGCTAGGGGGCATACCCGCCTACCAACCCCTATCAAACTCCGAATACCACGGGGTAGAGCGCAGCAGTGAGACGGTGGGGGATAAGCTTCATCGTCAAAAGGGAAACAACCCAGACCAGCAGCTAAGGTGCCTAAACCATGCTAAGTGGAAAGGAGGTGGAATTTCACAGACAGTGAGGATGTTGGCTTAGAAGCAGCCACCATTTAAAAAGTGCGTAATAGCTTACTCATCGAGAGATTCTGCGCCGAAAATGATTGGCGATAAGCATGGTACCGAAGCTCTGGATGCCATCCCCTGGGGGATGGCGTGGTAGAAGAGCATTCCCAACACGTTGAAGCGCGATGGCGACTGACCGTGGAGAGTTGGGAAGAGAGGATGCAGACATGAGTAACGATAAGCCGGGTGAAATCCCCGGCCGCCGTAAACCCAAGGTTTCCCGGGCTACGATTTTCGTCCCGGGGTTAGTCGGGACCTAAGGCAAGGCCGATAGGCGTAGCCGATGGACAGCTGTTTAATATTACAGCACTTCCGAACCTTTAGCAGGGGGGACGCATGTGTGGAGATGACCAAGTGATTGAATTCTGAGGGGATGCTTCGGCTGAACCGTATCATCAAAACATGTGCCGAGAAAAGCCCCTGTGTATGCTAAGGAACCCGTACCGTAAACCGACACAGGTGGGTGGGTAGAATATACCAAGGCGTAAGAGTGAACCCTGGTTAAGGAACTCGGCAAAATAGCCCCGTAACTTCGGGAGAAGGGGTGCCTGTATTTATACAGGCCGCAGTGAAATGGGCCAACCGACTGTTTAGCAAAAACACAGCATTGTGCCAAGACGCAAGTCCAAGTATACGATGTGACACGTGACCAATGCGGAAAGATTAAGGCAAGATGTTAGCTGTATTTATACTGGCGAAGCTTTGAACCCAAGTCCCCGTGAATGTCGGCCGTAACTATAACGGTCCTAAGGTAGCGAAATTCCTTGTCGGGTAAGTTCCGACCTGCACGAATCGTGAAACGAGTTGGCCGCTGTCTCAACCAGGTGCTCAGTGAAATTGTAATAGCGGTGAAGATGCCGCTTACCCGCAGAAGGACGGAAAGACCCTATAGACCTTAACTGTAAGCTGTCATTGGTTTTTCGATTTTCATGCTCAGCATAAGTGGGAGACTTTGAAGGGAACCTTTAGGGGTTCCTGGAGTCGCCAGTGAGATACCACCCTTGGGTGTTGGAAGATCTAACCTTGTGCCTTGAATCAGGCCAGGGAACAGTGTCAGCCGGTCAGTTTTACTGGGGCGGTATCCTCCTAAAGAGTAACGGAGGAGCGCGAAGGTGGGTTCAGCACGGTTTGTAACCGTGTGTCGAGTGCATAGGCATAAACCCGCCTAACTGTGAGACCTACAAGTCGAGCAGATACGAAAGTAGGCCTAAGTGATCCGGCGGTTGAATGTGGAATTGCCGTCGCTCAACGGATAAAAGGTACCTTAGGGATAACAGGCTGATTTCATCCAAGAGTTCATATCGACGATGAAGTTTGGCACCTCGATGTCGGCTCGTCGCATCCTGGGGCTGGAGAAGGTCCCGAGGGTCCGGCTGTTCGCCGGTTAAAGCGGCACGCGAGCTGGGTTCAGAACGTCGCGAGACAGTTCGGTCCTCTATCCTCTGTGGGCGTAGGAAAATTGAGGGGTTCGGTTCCTAGTACGAGAGGACCGGAATCGACACACCTCTGGTGTACCAGTTGTCCTGTCAAGGGCATGGCTGGGTAGCTACGTGTGGAATGGATAAGCGCTGAAAGCATCTAAGCGCCAAGCCACTCCCAAGATGAATTTTCCCTTAAAGATCGTCGAAGACTACGACGTTGATAGGCTGGAAGTGTAAGCGTAGTAATATGTTCAGCTTACCAGTACTAATAATCTGATTGGCTTGATTCCGTATTTGAATTCGGATAGACCAAGTGATGTGTAAGGCCCTTGTGGGGCACTTGCCACCTGTATGAAAAGAAAGTTACGATCTCCATGTGGATGTCAGGGAGCGGCCCAGGCCGACCTGACAACCAAAGAAACCAAACACGAAAGAAAAACGACGAAGCTACAAGCATTCCCTTGTTCCAAGCCAAGTTCAGTTCCCCAGAGAACCGGTCCTGAGTTAACCCCTAGCGGTTAGTCAGACAGGGTCGCCCTCTGGTGACCAGAGCGCGGTGGAACCACCCGGTCCCATTCCGAACCCGGAAGTGAAACGCTGCAGCGCCGATGGTAGTGGGACGATAGGTCCTGTGAGAGTAGGTCGTCGCCAGGTATATGCCCGGCTCCAAGCAATTGGAGCCGGGCTCTTTTGTGTCCGGGTATGGCGTGTGGCCGCTACGTGTCCGTCGGATATGGCAGCCAGGCACCTGCAACGGGGCGAAAGAAATTCGCCCTTGCGGTTATACCGCCGAGCATCACGTTTTGTGGGAAGCGAAGATTGTTCGGTTCCAGTTCTTTCGCACCAAAGGTGCAACGCTATCCCGGCCCGGGGCAAAGTGAAACGACGCCCTGGGTTCAAATGTCATAAGAACCAGGAGGGCTGAAAGTCCGTTCCATCATGTGTGATTTGTCCCGGCGGATGGAACGGACTCTCAGCCCTCTCCATTCCTTCCAATCTATTTCTGGGGCTTTCGTTTCACTTCGCCCCAGGCTGGGGTGGAACAGGCCGTTGGCCTTGAAAACCGGCACGTCGAATTCAGGAATCCTGATGCGCGGCAGAATACCTTCCGTTGAACCGGACGCCCAGTGAATTGAAACCGTTGGAGCGGATGTAAGCTGCCTCCTTTTCGATGTGTGGGACTTCATCGAGCAATTCAAGGCCATCCACCGAATCGCATAACACCTGCAATAGGGTTCTGATGATCAGACGGGCATGAGGTGCGCCCAGGCACAGGTGGGTGCCAAAACCGAATGAAAGGTGGGGGTTCGGTTTGCGGTCGAGGCGGATTTGTTCCGGGTTTTCGAAAACGGTTTCGTCGAAGTTTGCCGACGCCCAGCCTAGTGATACCCGGCCACCGGCTCCAACCATGGAGCCGTGGACATCGGTTGCCACCGGGCACACCCTGCCTATGTGGGTGAGGGGCATGAAGACACGGAAAAATTCTTCGGCAGCGTGGACGAGACGTTTCGGATCTTCGCGGAGGAAATCCAGATCGGCGGGATTTTTTGCCAGATGGGCGATGATTGAAGAAATGCTGTGGATGATGGTGTCACGGCCTCCGGCAAATGCGAGGTTGGCGAATCCCATCATTTCTTCGCGGGTTAGACACCTGTCTTGAAATTCCGCTTTGGTGAGTGCGCTAAAAAAGTCTTCGCCGGGATTGGCTTCAGCGCGGTCGAACTGGGAGGTGAGGTGGTCGTCGAGAGAATCTCCGCTTTTCGCAAGCACACCATCCACTTTGAACACATGCATTCCCCATGATATCCAGGTCTCGGCATTTGATTCCGGGACGTTTAGAAGATAGGTGAGGGCGTGAGATTGGATGGGGACGGCGAATTCGTTGACGATTTCGATGGAGTCGCGGGATATGGCTTGTTCCACCATGCGGCGGATGAGTGTTTCCACCTGCGCGATCATTTCCGGGGTTCTCGGGCGTTTGAAAAACGGTTCCACGATATTCCGGTAGTCCTTGTGCAGTGGTGGATCGGTTTCGATGGGCAACTGGCGCATTGATCGGACGTTTTCCTCGGAGGGGATGGGGACGCGAAAAGGTGCGTCCGAACTGAAAGTTGCCCAATCCTTTGCGGCTGCACGCACGTTGGCGTGGCGTAGGATCATCGGAACGTCCTCACCTTGGAAGGGGCATTTGAGTATGCTGGCTTTGGTGCGTGCTTCGCGAAAGGGATCGGACTTTTGTGGGATTTCCATTTGTGAATGGATTTTCAAAATCCAGGCGAGGCTATCAAGAAAAGGTTTAGGGTATTGCTTGGTTGCATCCGGTCTGCAAATGTTTGCCCATGCTCAGACCTCGCAAAAAATTTACCGTTTACAATCTCCGGAAGCTCAAGGGGAAGCGCTGTCTTACCCACATTCACGTAAAATCCCCCGAGGAAGCTAGTGCGGCGGAGGCTGCTGGGATTGATCTGATGAGTTGCAGTTTTGATTCGCCGGAAGCCCAGGCGAGACTTCCTTTGCTTGTGGCGGCTGCGCCGAACAGTTTTCTTTCGGGGGCTACTCCACATGGCATCGCCTCGCAGGAGGAAGCGATACGGGTGGGGTTCAATGCTTTGGAAAAAGGTGCGAGTTCGGTCTATTGCTCATCGAGTCCATTTATCATTGAAGCGATGGCGCGGGAGGGGATTCCGGTTGTCGGGCATCTGGGGATGGTGCCGAGGCATGTGACTTGGACGAATTACCGGGCGATTGGGAAAACCGCTGATGAAGCACGTCTGCTTTATGACAAGATGAAGGATTTGGAGAATGCGGGTGCCTATGCGGCGGAACTTGAGTGTGTGCCGCATAACCTGGCGACGTTTTTATGCTCCGAAACCACGATGCTGATGATGTCGCTGGGATCGGGGAGTGGATGCGATACGCAGTTCCTGTTTTCCGATGACATTCTCGGGGATTACGATGAACGGCTTCCACGTCATGCGAAGGCTTACCGGAACTTTTTTGAGGAAAACAAGCGGCTTCAAAAGGAGCGCATCGACGCGTTTGGCGAGTATGTCGCGGATGTGAAGGAAGGCCGTTTCCCGGAAAAGGGGAATCTTGTGGAGATGGATGCGACCGTGTTGGACGGGCTTATCCAATCGCTAAAATGAACTCAGTCGAGGGCGTCTTTGAAAGCCTGGATGACGGTTTCCACAGGCTCGGTTCCAACGGATACGCGCAGCAAGTTTGTCGGAACGCCGCAGTCTTCCGTCCACTTGAGTTCTTCGTAATGGGCGAGGAGCGTGTAGGGGCAGACGAGGGTGAACGGGGCGCCGAAGGAGGGGCCTTTTGAGAGCTTCAAAGCATCGTATGCTTTGGGCGTTTTTTTCGGGGATGCAAGGGTGAAGGAAAGCAGCCCTCCATATCCGCCTTTTTTCCGCTTCACCATATCGTAGTTGGTGGTCTGGGTGATCGAGGGATGCCAGACTTCCGCAACTGCCGGGTGATTTTTCAGGAAATCCACGATTTGCAGCGCGTTCTCATTGATGGTTGTGTTTCTTTTTGCGTAGCCCTTGATGTTTGAGATCAGCACTTCGGCATCCGCTATATAGAGGGGGGCGCAGTCTGTGGCGTCTTCGGAAATGGAATCGCGAAGATCGCCAGCCAGAGGGGAGTCCGCACGGACGGTGGCGGCTCCGGCGAGCACGTCTCCGGCACCTGAAACCCATTTTGTCAGGGAGGAGGTGAGGACATCGGCATAGCGGAGAGCATCCACGTTGAGCGGGCCGGTGGCGGAATCGTCGAGAATGAGAGGGGTGCGGGAAAAGGAACACGCTTCGGAAAGCCGGATGAGATCGATGGTGCGAAGCAGGGGGTTGGAGGGGATCTCCGTGAATACTCCGGCGAATTCCCCGGCGCGTATGCGTTGCAGGGCTTCGTCGAAAGATTCGCCTGAGGCTTCGTTCAGATAGACGACTCCGTTTCCGAATCGATCCTGGATTTTCAGGGTATCGACGTAGGGAAACTCGATCTGTAAGGTTTTTTTGCCTTCCCTAAGTCCGGGCAGGGCGCGGAGGGCGGCGAGACCGGCGGAAATTCCGCTGGCGAAGATGAAGGTGTGGTCTTCCTGCCCGCCGTTGAGCTTGGCGATGACGCGGGAGAGGAGATGGGACTTTCTTCCTTCGCGGAGATTTCCATCAAGGTAGTCCTGCGCTTCGCGGGAGGAAATTCCCTCGCCTGTAAAACGCCAGTATTGGTCGGCAAGTTTTTTGTGCTTCGCTGGGAAAACGAGCGCCTGGAAACCGTTGTAGGAAGTGATGCGGATCGCAGTTTCCGCCTGCTTTTCCATCCAGCGGTGCGCGCGCTGCACGGAGGTTCGGGTGGGCAATAGGAGTACATCCTCGCCCTCTGCGGCGATTTCGGCACGGGCGTTTTCGAAGAGGCGTTCGACTGTGGGGTGTTTGAAAAAACGGGGGTATCCACTGCGTAGGCGACGTATGACTTTTTCCCTGCCTTCTTCGTACCCGATGACCGCATCCCAGGTAGGGAGGCAGACGGAGCAGGCATGGTTGGAGTCGGGCAGGGGGAAGCCGAGGTCTTCATCCTGCCATGCTGGATTGGCTAACAGATCGCGCACGGGCGTTTGATGACGTGCGGAGGGGATTTGGGCAAGCCTGTTTATGGGGTGAAATGAAAAAATATGGATCTTATGAACATGTGTTTTGGGTGTAGGGGAAGCTGGTTTGTCGGGCTGCTTTGTCCTTGCCTCGGATGGCTTGCTGGGGAGAATCCGCGCCCCGGCACTGGAACGAGTGCCTCCCTTGCGTGATGGATGAGAAAACTTTACAGAAATGCTTCGCCGAGGTGGGCGGGGTGATCGCGAACCACGACCGTTTCGTGCTCATGAGCCATGTGCGCCCGGATGGGGATGCGATCGGTTCCCAGATCGCCCTCGGGTTTTCCCTGATGGCGATGGGAAAGACCGTTTTCCTGGTGAACGAGGACGGGGTGCCTGAGAGTCTGGCTTTCCTGAAAGGTTGGCAAAAAGTCACCACACCACCTGCGGTGCCTTTGGATATTGAGGTGGCCATCGCATTGGATACCGCGACGAAACCGCGGCTTGGCGATAGAGCTTTGCACGCGGCATCGAAGGCGAAGGTCTGGCTGAACATCGACCATCACATTTCCAATCCCGCATATGGGGATCTCAATGTGATCGACGCTACAAAACCGGCTACCGGGCAGATCGTTTACGAACTGATCAAGGCGCTCGACTACCCGCTGCCCGATGAGACTCGGGATGCCATTTACGTTGCCGTCTCCACCGATACCGGGTCTTTCCAATACGGTTCCACAACTGCTGATACCTATGACATGGCCGCCGATCTGATCCGCCGTGGGCTGGATGTAGGTAAGATCAATGCGGATACCTACGATAACCATCCATACCGCCGCCTGGAGCTGATGCGGGCGCTGCTGAACACGCTGGAAATTTCCGATGACGGGCGTCTGGCGCATTGGGAGCTTTTGGACAAAACCCGCGGGAAGTTGGCTCTCCAGCCGGATGATAGCGAGGGTCTGATCGATTTGATCCGTGGGGTGAAAGGTGTTCTTGTCGCGGCGTTTTTCGAAGAGTTGGATGGCGGGAAAATCCGGGTTTCCATGCGCTCCAAAGACAGAGGCGTGAACGTCTGCGATGTCGCCTCGCAATTCGGAGGTGGCGGGCATGCGCTCGCTGCCGGTATCCGTATGGCCGGGCCAATCGCCGATGCAAAACAGAAAGTCCTTGCCGCGCTCCAAGCAGCGCTCGGTCAGGCAAAATAATTTTCAGAAACTGATGAGAAAGAAAAACGAGGAATACACGCCGAGCGGCGTGCTGCTGGTTGACAAGGCTCCGGACATGACGTCCCACGATGTGGTGGCGATTGCCAGGCGAGCACTGAATACGAAAAAGATCGGCCACTGCGGCACTCTTGATCCCATGGCGACCGGGCTGCTAATGCTGGTCATCGGCCGCGCGACGAAGATCCAGGATCTGCTGATGAGCGAGGACAAGGTCTATGAAGGCACTCTCACCCTCGGCGAGCGGACGAGCACCCAGGACAGGCAGGGCGAGGTTTTGGAAACCCGTGAAGTCGGCGATTTTTCCGAAGCGGATGTGAAAGCTGCTTTCGATTCCTTTACCGGCGAGTTCGAGCAACTCCCGCCAATGGTTTCCGCAATCAAAATGGGCGGTGTGCCGCTCTACAAAATGGCTCGCAAGGGGGTGGAAGTTGAGAGGAAACTGCGCCCCGTCCGTGTGACCGGATACGAGGTCAAACGCGTTGAGCTGCCGGAGGTTGATTTCCGGGTGGATTGCTCGAAAGGTTTCTACGTGCGGACATATGCGAATGACATAGGAGAGAAGCTCGGCTGCGGAGCGCATCTCAGCGCCCTGCGCCGGACGAATTCCGGAAAATTCACGTTGGAACGGTCGGTGACGGTGGATCAGTTGAAAGAACCGGATCCGGAAGTCCTGGCGAAAGCGCTGATTTCCCTGGCGGAAATTTCACTGATGCGCGGAGCTTAGAAAGCCATGCCCGTCCGTCTCGACAAGCTGGAAGATCTGGCTGGCCGCAAGGCCGCTACATCTTGCGCTGGGCGTTTTCGATGGCGTGCATGCCGGGCATCAGGCGGTGATCGCGGCAGCAGTCGATTCCGCTGCGAGGGATGGCGGAGAGGCTTTCGTGGTGACGTTTTCCCCGCATCCCATCCGTGTCATCGCTCCGGCCAAAGCGCCTAATTCACTTCTCGCCACGCTGGATGAAAAGGCTGGGGTGGTGAAATCGCTGGGAGTGGACGGTCTGCTGGTGATCCGTTTCGATATGGAATTTGCGAAGATGGGGGCGGAGGAGTTTGTCGGAAAGCTCACGGCGGGAAATGTCGCCTCCATTTCCGTGGGGGAGGACTGGAGGTTCGGCAGCAAAAGGTCGGGCGATGTGGAAATGCTACATACGATGGGCGCGTCCCATGGCTTTTGCCTGAATGCGATTTCCCCGGTGATGTGGGATGGCGAACGGATCAGCAGCACCCGCATACGCCAGGCGATACGGGATGGAAATTTCGACGCGGTGGAAAAAATGCTGGGTCGGCTATACGAGGTTTCCGGAACGGTGGTGGAAGGGCGCAAGCTGGGTCGCGAGCTTGGCTTTCCCACGGCGAATATTCGCCTGGGCGATTTGCAGGTTCCGAAAGACGGGGTGTGGACTGTCACGGTCGATGGTGAGCTCAAAGGCGTCGCCAATCTCGGAATGAGGCCGACAATGGGCGGCGATGAGCGGCTGCTTGAAATCCATCTTTTCGATTTTTCCGGGGATCTCTATGGAAAAAAAATGAGAGTCAGTTTCGACCGTTTTATCCGGGGTGAAAGGAAGTTTTCATCTGTCGAAACGCTCCGCGAACAGATTGCGAAGGATGTTGCCGAGGCACGCGGGTCGGCTTGACCGTGAGACGCGGGGCGGATAGAAACATGGCATGAATGGGAAAGTGCCGTCGGCGTTGTTCAGGATATTGGCAGTAGTCAGTGCGCTGGGGTTAGGTAGTGGATACGTCGCTTACAAGAATGCTGAAGCTGAAAAAGCGGAGCAAAAGCGGGAACGGGTGGAACGTGACAAAGCGAACGCCGCCAAACAGGAGGAGGCGGACGAGGCGATCCTGATCGGTGGATCGAAGTCGATAGGCATGCCTGTTTTTTCCAAGAGAAAGACAAACGAGGAGGTGGATTCCATGATGAAACTATTGGATGGATCCGGGGAATCGGAAGCCAAGAGGGAGGAGAGTCTTCTGCCGAGTTCGAAGATCGGAATCATTCGTCTGCCAGAAGTGCAGACCGAGGACGAGGAGGAAGATCCTCCCAGGCTTCTGCCCGGCTCAAAATCGTTCAACTTCCTTCTGGATAATCCGGAGCTGAAAAAATCCGAGTAACATCCATGTCATGGGTCATCACATTGCTCTCGGTGGGCGGGAGTTTCCTGTTTCTCTGCTTGATTTTCCGCCCGCTGGAAATGGCTTTCCCGGCGAAAAAGGGGCAGAAATTCATGCGCCCGGAATGGTGGACGGATTTGCTGTTTCTGCTCGGCCAATACCTGCTGTGGGGTGGGGGAGTGCTGTGGCTGCTTTCGCTTTGTGGAGGCTGGTTGGGTGGTTTCGTGCCAGCCGGGTTTCGTGCAGCAGTGGCGGATCAGCCGTGGTGGCTGCAAGCTGTGGAGGTGATCATCCTTAGCGATTTTTTCATCTATTGGGGTCACCGTATCCAGCACCGTGTGCCTCTCCTCTGGCGTTTCCATTCCATCCACCACAGTGCCGAGCATCTCGATTGGCTGGCTGCGCACCGCGAACATCCGGTGGACACGGTTTACACGATGGGATTGATCAATCTCCCGGTTTTCCTGCTGGGATTTCCAATCGAAACCCTGGCCGGGCTAATCGCCTTCCGCGGCATCTGGGCGATTTACATCCACTCTAACGTCCGCCTGCCGATCGGGCCGTTGCGCTGGTTCGTTGGCGCGCCGGAGCTGCACCACTGGCATCACGACAAGGCGCGCGATTCCGGTAACTACGCAAACATTTCACCACTGATGGACATCATTTTTGGAACCTACCGTTGCCCGGACTATGAGCCTGAGGCGTTTGGCATCAGCGAGCCGATTTCGAGATCGTATCTCGGGCAGATGATTCATCCCTTCCGGCGCGGAAAGCGGGTGGAGGGAAAATCTCCCGCAGTCCCCGGGGACACGGGTGATTGAGGTTTTTCGAGTACCTGATTTTTGAAGTTGACGGAGAGTGTTCGTTTGAGCAACTTGTTCGCATGAACTTTAAAGAGTATAGCAGATTGCGTTGGAAGCTCGGAATTTTGGAGATCAAGCGGGCGTTTTTTGCACGTCTCCGGGATTTTAAGAAAATGAAGCGACGGAGAGAAGAGCAACTGGAGCTCCCTTGGTAAGCGGGGCTGGCGGATGGAGCCGTAAAAAGATGAATTTTCCCGGATTTTACGCTTACCCTTTGGGTCGAGGGTAGCTATACGTTTTCAAAACCTCCGCATGTCTTTCCTCAATCTTAACCATCTTTCGCGTTACAGCCTTCCGCTGGCGCTGCCGTTTTTGTTTGCCGGTGTGGCTCCCGGCGAAGAGTATTCAAGCTCATCCGCCCTCGCTACCAGAGAGATCGAAAGGCGTCAGGCATCCGTTCAGGAAGGACAAATGCTCCTTCTCAAAGGTGATGAAGCCTACAATGCGGGCAACTATGAGGAAGCTACGGCGGCGTATGCGGGGGCGCGTGAAGCGTTTCCAAACGCGGCTGCAACGGCGGAATTACGCAAAGCCGCATCTGAGCGTTATGCGCAGGCATCCGTAGAGCTTGCGAAGGGACTTTCCCGCAAGGGGGATGTGGCCGGGGCGAAAGCTGCCGTGGACAAGGCTCTCGATGAATCGGTGGCTCCTGACAATATCGGTGCGCGGACCTACCGCATGGAGCTGGATGATCCCATCCGGACAAATCCGGCTCTCGATAAGGAACATGCGGCGGATGTCGATCAGGTGCGGCGGCTGCTTTATACTGCACAGGGAGCTTTCGATCTCGGGAAATTCGATGAGGCCCGGCGTTTGTATGACGATGTCATCCGCCTCGATCCTTACAATACTGCCGCCCGCCGTGGATTGGAGAAAGTTTCCTCCCTGAAATCCCAATATTATGATGCTGCCAAAGACCAGACCCGTGCCGGGTTTCTCGCGCAGGTGGATGGTGCATGGGAGCTTCCGCTTGCGCCCGATCTTGTAGCACCGGATCTGCTGGGAATCGAGCGCACCGGTTCCACCGGAAATTCCATTTCACTCGCAAACAAACTCAGCCGTATCATCATCCCTGAGTTCAGGGTGGAGCAGGCGAGCTTGAGTGAGGCGATAGATCTCCTCCGGTTGCGTGCTTCCGAGTACGATACCTTTGAACTCGATCCCGCCCAAAAAGGGGTGAACATCGCAGTCAACCTGGGCGATCCGTCCGCACCGGGGGCACGTGATATTCTGAACCGGACCTTTGACCTGAAGGTTAGCAATGTTCCGGTTGACCAGATTCTGAAATACATCACGGATATTACCGGGACTGTTTGGAAAACGGACGACTTCGCCGTTTCAATCGTTGCCCGGGGAAGTGATGACGGTCTCCTGGTTTCCCGTGCATACCGGGTTCCACCGGATTTGCTCAGCAATCTCAGTGCCGGAGCGAATGCCGAAGGGGAAGGGGCGGCCGACGATATTTTCAATACCGAAAAAAGTGGAACCGGACTGCTGGCAAAGCGAATGGGTGCGCAGGAAGCACTTTCCATGCAGGGTGTGACGTTTCCCGACGGGGCTTCGGCTTCGCTGAACGGTTCCACAAATACGCTTAGGGTCGCCAACACCCCGGCGAACCTGGATATCATCGAGCAGATCATCGATTCGATCGCCCAGACGGAACCCGTGTCAGTGGCCGTCAGGGTTACGATGCTGAAAGTGGAAGAGAATCGCCTCGAGGAGCTTGGTTTCGACTGGATGTTGAGCAACTTCGCCTCCAACGGGGATACCTACCTCCTCGGAGGAGGCACTACCGGAAGCGGCTCTCCGATCACGGATATTGCCCCGTTCCCGGGTGGAGCCCCGACAACTCCCATCACCGCAGGGAACCGTAGTGGTGACGGTGCCTTTAGTGATAATTCCATCGATGCCCTGATCGCCTCCGGAACCAACCGCGGCGCACAGACCGCGAACCGCGCTCCCGGTGTGCTTGGTCTCAACGGGATCGTCGGAAACGCTACCGTCCAGCTTCTGATGAGGGGATTGGATCAGAAAAAGGGAGTCGATCTGATGGCACAACCTTCGGTGACGACACGTAGTGGACAGGCCGCTTCCATCAGGATTGTTGAAGAGTTCATTTATCCGACCGAATATGAACCCCCGGAGCTTCCCAATACGGTTTCCAGTTCCGGCGTCTTGGTGCTCGATCCCGTCACGGGACTCCTTGACGTGATCGGTGGCGGCGCTTCCGTCTTTCCCGTCACCCCGGCGACTCCTACGGCTTTCGAGATGAAGGAAGTCGGCATCACGCTTGACGTGCTTCCGGTTGCCGACGCCAACCGCCGTTACGTGGACGTGACCTTGAACCCGGTGGTCACGGATTTCGACGGATTCGTGAACTATGGCTCACCAATCAATTCCACGTCCACCAGCCTTCTGAACCCGCTGAGTACCACACTGACGGAGAATGCGATCCTTATGCCTGTCTTCAGTGTCAGGAAGGTCAATTCCAACGTGGTTGTTGCTGATGGTGCAACTATCGTGATTGGCGGCCTCATCAGGGATGAAGTTGGCATTGTGGAGGACAAGACGCCAATCCTTGGTGACATTCCCGTCGTCGGCCGCCTTTTCCAGTCCGATGTGAAAAAGCAAACTTCCACCGCAATCCTGTTCCTCGTAAACGTGGAACTTCTGGATCCCACAGGACGCCCTTACCGGGAGCGTTAGACCATTCCATTTACAATAAATGTCTGAGCAAAGCAGCGACCCTGAAAAGTACTCGCTAGATGAAATGATGGACCGCCTGAAAGGGCGGGAGGACGAAGGGAAATCCGAAGGCGAACTGGTCACGCGCTCCGATGGGAGCCAGGCGATGAAGGTGAAAAAACGCCGGAGACGCACCAACCAGACGGAGAACAAGGAGACCAAGCGGAACCAGCGGGTACAGATACTCCAGATCACGGCCTTTGCCATACTGATCGCTGCTCTCGGCCTGGCCGCCGGTATCGGGATCGTCTATGCCAACAGCACCTCGTTCAGGGACGGGTTGACTGCGAAGCTCGAAACCGCCAGTGGTGCGAAAGTGGATTTAAAACAATTCCGCATGAATCCTGCGACCGCGAATTCGAACCGTGTGGAGCTTGATTGGCCGGGTGGGAACGTCCTGGAGAGTCTGAATGTCACCTATGTCAGTGCGAAAATCGCTCCCGCCAGCTTCCTCGGCAAGGCGTTTGCCGGCGAAGAAATCGTAGCAAACACAGGGGAACTGATCCTCAAGGCACCCGAAGCTGGAGAGCCTGCCCGCCATACGGCACCAGCCGGCGGGGAGCTTCCCGTCCGGTTCGGCAGATACTCGGTTCCGGTATTGGATGTTTTCTTCGGGGGCGAAAAACGTTCCACACACATGTTTGGAAAAACCGAGGCATCGTTCTTTCCCGGTGGTATCACGGGACAGGCGGAACTCCGTTTCAATGGCGGCTTGCTTAATGTTGAAGGCTGGCCAGCCCTCGCCTTGGACAGATCCTATATGAAATTCCGTGGTCGCGAGCTGGAGATCAAAAGCATGCGCTTTGGAATCCCTGTCGCCCCCAATGAAAAGGAACCGGATCGTGGCCATATCAATTTTTCCGGAATCGTGCAGCCTCTCGATCCCGGTGCGTCACATTCCCTGGCGGTGGAAGTCAGCGAATTCAGGCTATCGTATCTGCTGGGTGCCGATCTCGGCAGGTTTTTCCTCGGAAGGTTGGAGACAGTCGAGACTCCGGATTCGAATTTCCTGCTGTTATCCCCGGGATCTGCTGATTCGGCAAAGCTTGAACTTGCGGCAACCAATGCGCTCGATTCGAACATCGATGTCAGTGGTTTCAAATTCCTGGCAACCATCTCGCAATTCTTGAATGACCCGTGGTATAAGCTACCGGATTTTGACAACAAGGTATCCATCCGTATCAGCCGTCAAAAGGATGCCGTCGAGCTTAAGGAAATTTCCCTGGAGAAGCGTGGCCGCATGGCGGTGCGTGGCGATATCAGGAATGGTGAAGGCGGCCAGATCCGGGGCAAGCTCAGGGTTGGGTTGCCGGATAGCTTGATCCTTTCCTCGAAAAGCAAGGCGCTAAACGGCATGTTCGGCCAGGTTCGCGAGAATTACCGCTGGGTCGAACTCGAAATCGGCGGAACCAGCGCGGTTCCTACCGACAACTTCCTCGAGCTTTTCGAGGCCGCAAAAATTGGCGCGGAATCCAAAGAGGCGGATACTGTGACTCCGGATTCGTTCGAGAGCCTGATCGCTCCCGAGTAGCTAGTGGGGAGGGGGGAGCGGGTTTCCCCGGCTGATCTCGATTCCCAGAAGGCAGACGTCATCGTCAAAATGATGGCCGTCTGAGAAGTCGAGGACTGTCTCGATGATGTTGTCCAGCCACGGGCTTATCTGTTCCGTGGCGTCCTTGCGTGCGAGTTGCAGGAGACGCTTGTCCATGAATTGTTCGCCATCCTTGTTCTCCGCTTCAAGCACACCGTCGGTAAAAAGTAGCAGGCGTTTCGCTTCCGAGAGATCCAACGTATGCAGCGAGTAGGAGGCGTTGGGGATCAGTCCCAGCGCCGGTCCCTTTTCACCCCGGTCGGTGCAGAGCTGCCTGCCGGAATCCGCGCCTATCACCACCGGGCCCGGATGGCCTGCGCACGAGTATGCGAGCGTCAGGTTTTCCAGATCGATGACACCGTGGAAAGCCGTCGCAAACATGGTCACGTTCGCCCGTTTCAAAATGGATGCCAGACCGCGGTTCACGCCTTCCAGGAACTGCTGGGACTGCCTTCCCTTGGTGGTCTGTGTCGCCAAAAGGCCGCGCAGCATGGAGACGACCAGCGCCGCCCGCACCCCGTGGCCCATCACATCGCAGATGAAGATTCCGTATTTGTGGCCACCTAAAGGGATCACTTCGAAAAAGTCCCCGGCCAGCCCGGAGATGGGCAGATACCGGGAGGCGAAGGCGAGGCTGTTTCCATTCTCGGCAGTCACGGTAGGGAAATCCGAGGTGGAGAGCGCCTGCTGGATTTCGCGGGCAAGCATGACCTCCTCCTCGTAGGATTCGTTTTTCTGCTGTAGCTTCGCAGCCAGTTCGGAAGCCTGCCGCTGGGCCAGGACAAGGGAAGTCACATCGCTGGAAACACCGAACGTCCCTTTGATTTGCCCCGCCTTGTCCCTCCACGGGAATTTGGAAGTCATCACAAAAGTCTCACCACCCTCCCGCCATGTCTCGCACTCAAGCTGCCCTGTCATGGACTCGCCCGTCTCGATGATGCGCTGCTCGTCAGCCGCCGCTTTTTCCCAGTGGGTGTTGGAAAACAGATCCCTGTCGTGCTTGCCTATCAGCTCCTTGGTGGATTTGAAGCCATGCCACTCCGCCATGCCACGGTTCGTCATCACCACTTTCGATTCCAGATCCTTGAAATAAATCTGTAGCGGCACGTGGTCGATCAGCGTCATCAGGAGGTGCCTCTCTTCCTCGATCTGGGACTCCGCCGCTTTCCGCAGACTGATATCGATCATTGATCCGGCGATCCGTGTCGCTTCGCCTTCCCGGTTCCGGACGACGGTTCCCCGTATCCGCAACCACCGCCACGTATTGCCCCCCGTCTGTACCTGCGCATCCACCGCCAGCGTCTCCGGGCCGTTTTTTTCCATCGCCTGGCTCACCGCCCGCACGAATGCCGGCCTGTCCAGATGGTGGATGGGAAGGTGCGGCGGCAGGAAAATGTTCGGAGCACTGCTTTCCGGGCATTCCAGGAACTCCAGGATGCGCCTTGAGTAATAGATTTTTTTCTCGTCGGTGCGCCAGTCCCATATCCCTTCGTTGGAGGCTCGGAGGGCGAGGTCTAGGCGGTCGGAATCAAGCGTTGGTTCGGACATGGGTGGTCTTCTGGAAAATGTTGTTGGACTGCCCAATATGAAGGCGGAGCAATGGCAGCGCATCAAGAAAGATCGTCCGGGGGAAAATGGTTCCCAAAACCACGATACGGAGTTGCCTTTTGCTGCGGTTCGTTTAAGAGGGCGTGGATGAAACGCCCCGCACTACTCGCTCTTCTGATTGCATTCGGCCTAGGTGCCTGTGAACGCCACAGCTTCGATGGCCCCAACGGCACCCGCCAGCTCCACGAGCACCACGGCGCCCATGATCTCCAGGAAGCCCATGAGGAAAGCGGCCACCACACCGGGGGTGAAGGCGAGCATTCGCACTGATTCCTCCTGCGGGTGAAGAACGCGTAACACGCGCTTGCAAATCGCACGGCAACCGTGCAGTGAGGCTCCGCCCCTGGGCATGAAATGAGTCTGGAAATTGGATTAACGCTGTTGGTGGTTTTGCTCACGTTGGTGGCGTTTGTCCGCGAGTGGGCATCTCCGGACGTCCTCGCGCTGTCCATCCTCTGCCTCATTGTCGCCCTCGGGCTGATCGACATGCAGGACATGTCCGTCGTTTTCAGAAACGAGGCCCCGCTCACCATCGCATCATTATTTGTGATCGGCGGGGCACTTGAAAAAGCCGGTGCGGTGAACCAGATCGGGCTGATGCTGCGGAAGCGTGTCACCGGTGGCATCCGCTCCTCCATCTTCGCATTCACTCTCGTCGCCGCATTTTTCAGCGCGTGGATGAACAATACCGCCATCGTCGCCATCCTCCTTCCCGTCGTCCTCGGCTTCGCCCGCTCCAAGGACATCGCCGCCTCCAAGCTGCTCATCCCGCTTTCCTATTCCTCCATCCTCGGCGGCTGCTGCACCCTCATCGGCACCTCCACGAACCTGCTCGTAAACGGCAGCCTCAAGGAAATGGGACTCGAGCCAATGGGCATGTTCACCCTCGCCCCCATCGGCATTCCGCTCGCCATCGCCGGTATCGCCTACATGGTAGCCTTCGGCCCCAGGCTCCTCCCCAGCCGCTCTTCCATCACCGGTAGCCTGGAAATCGATTTCCGCACCACCCCTCTCCACCACCTACTCATCGGCGAGGGTTCGCCACTCGTCGGCGAGAAACTTCTCGATACCGCCCTCGGTAGCCGGGACGCCGGAATCCACATCCTGGAAATCCGCCGCCGTGGCACCCGTCTCATGGTGCCACTCAGCGAAGTGCAGGTGGAAAAAAACGACCGCTTCCTCGTCGCCCTCCATCGCCGCAAAGGCGGTGCCGCAAAAGCCGAGGAACTCTTCTCCCAGATCGGCGCCCAGGAGCTTTCCACCGTGGATGGCCTGGTCTCCGAGCTCGTCATCCCGGCGGAATCCTCCATCGTCGGCCGCACCCTCGCCGCCTCCGATTTCCGCCAGCGCTACAACAGCGTAGTCCTCGCCGTCCATAGAAACGGCCTCAACATCACCAGCCGCATGGCCGAGCTTTCCATCGAAAGGGGGGACACCCTCCTCGTCATCACCGCGGTAAACAACCTCCCCGCGCTTAAGCTGACCCGCGACTTCGTCCTCACCGATGCCATCGAGGAAAAGCCCGTGGACGATCTCCCCGTCCCGGTCAAAAAATGGCCCATCATCCTATCCTGGGCCGTCCTTGCCACCGTCGTCCTCACCGTATCCATCACGGATCTCCTCAGCCGGGTGAATCCCGCCGTCCCCGCCATCCCCATCCACTACGCCGCCATGGTCGGCGCGCTCGCCCTCCTCTGGGCCGGCATCCTCACCCCGCGCGAAGCCTACGCCAGCGTAGATTGGCAGGTGCTCCTCATGCTCTACGGCCTCCTCGGCCTGGGCATGGCCATGCAAAGCACCGGCACCGCCCAATGGCTCGCCGCCCACCTCGTTTCCACCACCGAGTCCTTCGTCTCCCGGGAAATGCTCCCCTTCGTCCTCCTCTGGCTCGTCTTCCTCTTCACCTCCATGCTCACCGAAGTCCTTTCGAACAACGCCACCGCCGTCATGATGGTTCCCATCGTCGTGCGCATCGCCACCGAGCTGGATGTCAACGCGCGCCCTTTCATCATCGCCATCACCATCGCCGCCTCCGCCTGCTTCGCCATGCCAATGGGCTACCAGACCCACATGATGGTTTACGGCCCCGGCGGCTACCGCTTTTCTGATTACCTCCGCACCGGCATCCCGCTGAACCTCATCTGCTGGGTCATCACCTGCTCCCTCATCCCCTTCATCTGGCAGTTCTGAAAAGGATCGTCCTGATACCTCCAGCACATCCCAAGTCTTACACTGATCACTGATCACTCGGCACTCGGCACTCGGCACTTCTCCCTAGACGGGCATCCCCCTCTCTGAGAAAGTCCATCCAATGAACCGCCGTTCCTTCCTCTCCACCTCCGCCCTCGCCGCCGCACCCTTCATCCTCACCCGGAAATCCCTCTACGCCGAGGAAGTCTCCTCCTCCGCCCCGAAGCGTGTCGGCCTCATCGGCAGCGGCTGGTATGGCAAGTGCGATCTCCTCCGCCTCATCCAGGTTTCCCCCGTCGATGTCGTCTCCATCTGTGACGTCGATTCCATCATGATGAAGGAAGCCGCCGAGCTCATCGCCACCCGCCAGGTTTCCAAAAAACAGCCGCGCCAATACTCCGACTACCGCAAGCTCCTCGCAGAGAAAGACCTCGACCTCGTCATCATCGGCACGCCCGATCACTGGCACGCCCTGCCCATGATCGATGCCGTCAAATCCGGCGCCCACGTCTATGTCCAGAAACCCACCGGCGTGGACATCACCGAATCCGCCGCCATGCTCGCCGCCGCGCGGAAATACGAACGGGTAGTCCAGGTCGGCACCCAGCGCCGCAGCACCCCGCACCTCATCGAGGCCAAGCGTGACATCATCAATGCCGGCCTTCTCGGGAAAATCTCCCACGTCGATATCTGCTGCTACTACCACATGCGCCGCCGGGGAGTTTTTCCGGAAATCCCCGTCCCCGGAAACCTCGATTACGAAATGTGGACCGGCCCCGCCCCCATGATCCCCTACACGGAAATCCAGCACCCGCGCGGCTGGCGCGCCTTCATGGAGTATTCCAACGGCATCGTCGGCGACATGTGCGTCCACATGCTGGACATGACCCGCTGGATGCTGGATCTCGGCTGGCCGGATCACGTCTCCTCCACCGGCGGCATCTTCCTCGACAAGGAATCCACCGCCAACATCACCGATACCCAGACAGCCACCTTCGCCTACCCCGATCTCAACATCGTCTGGAACCACCGCTCCTGGGGCGATCCCGCAAACCCGGACTACCCATGGTCTGCCATCATCTACGGCGACAAAGGCACCCTCAAAGCCTCCGTCAACGGCTACGAATTCACCCCGCGCGGCGGAAAGGAAAAACCCGTCTCCAAGAAAGTGGAACTGGAGCTGGAGAAATACCCCGAAGACAAAACCGAGAAGAACCTCGAAAAACACGTAGCCCCCGCCATCCGCGGGCACATGGTGGATTTCCTCAAATGCATCGAGACAGGTGGAAAACCAGTAGCAGATATCGAGCAAGGCCACATCTCCAGCGCCGCCTGCATCCTCGCCAACATGTCCCTGGAAAACGGAAGAACCCTCCACTGGGACGCCGCCAAAGGCGAAATCAAAGACGACCCCGAAGCCAATGCCAAACTCGCCCGCCCCTACCGCGAGCCATGGGTTCACCCCACCGCAGCGAACCTCTAGTGCCGCCAGGCACCCGTGACTGTCGGCAGCCTGCTGCCGCTTTCCGTTATGCAGCCTGCTGCTACGGGGCAACCCAAGTCGTGCCAATGCCACCGGCTCGCAGCAGGCTGCCGTCAGTCACCGGTGGCTGGTGCCACTTTCTTAGACGTCCACCGGTCTTGCTGCTGGACGTCGGGTATCATTTTACCATAGCTTTACTGTTATGGAATTTTCCGAGCCTTTGCTTCCCACCGATGCCGAGAGCCGGAACGGCGCGCGCAACTGGCCGCATGCCCCGCCGCATCATCTGGACTCCGCCGGGATCTATTTCCTGACCGCCCGCGCGAGGGATCAAAAACATCTGCTAGGGGACGATTCCATGAAGGATTGGTTCCAGGAATCCTTCTTCCAGCTCGCCGGGGACTTCGGCTGGAAACTGGAGGCGTGGGCCATCCTTTCCAACCACTACCACTTCGTTGCCAATATCCCACCTGGACCGGAGGGAGGAGCGTCCATCCGGAAGCTGGTGACGAAGCTCCATAGTTTCACCACTAAGGAACTCAACCGACGCGAGGATTTAGTCGGTCGGACACGGCTCTGGCAGAATTTCCGCGAAACCAGACTCCTCCATGCCCGGAGCTATCTCGCCCGCCTCCACTACGTCCATCAGAATGCAGTGCACCACAAGCTGGTGGATGTGGGATCGGATTGGAAATGGTGTAGCGCTTCGGCTTTTAAAAAAGAAGTCTCCCCCGCATGGCTCAAAACCATCACCAGCTTCCGCTACGACCGGATCGCAGAGAAAGACGGCGAGTGACTTCCAAAAGTGCCGCCAGGCACCGGTGACTGCCGGCAGCCTGCCGCCGCTTTCCGTTATGCACCCTGGTGCTACGGGGCAACCCGGGGAAAGATCAAGCCTCCCCCTGCCAATGCCACCGGCTCGCAGCAGGCTGCATTGCCAAAAGCGGCAGCAGGCTGCCGTCAGTCACCGGTGGCTGCCGCCACTTTTTGGAACTGACCGTCATCCTCACTTATTACGTTGAAAATACGCCGGGATCTGCGATTCTGAAACCGCATTCAAGCAACCCAGCCATGTGGACAGCCGAAATCATCAGGGAAGCACGCTCGCGGAACACGCTCAAAGGCTCCGAGAGCGCACGGACGCAATTTGCCGTTTTTCGGGCGGTATCCCCACCCACGAAGAGGGAATCGAAATCTTCCGTGACTACTGTGGTGAATACGGATTGTGGATCGATAATCCTGTGGACTTATTTTCGCAACCGGATGCCTACGGAGACGAGCACGAGGTCTGGTTCACCGACGAGTACGTCGTAAAACTGACGCACCCGGACTTTTTCGGGCTCAGGGTCGATTACCGGTCGGACGAAGACCAGAGGTGCACCCCTTGCGAGTATTTCGAGCGATGGGTTCTCCACAACGAGCTATTCGGGGATGATGTCGTGGTCGCCGGAGCCTTCGATACCACGGAAGCCATCCGGACGGTCTTGGTGCAAAAGGCGATCGAGGGTCATCCCTCATCGAACCAGGAAATCGGGTCTTTCTTCAAAGACAACGGATGGCTCCCGTTCCGGACGGATGATGGGAGCGCGTGGTATGATGAAAAACGCCACCTCGTCGTATCCGACACCCATCAGGGCAATCTCATCGAGACCAGGGACGGGGTTCTCGTTCCGATCGATTTCCGAATCCAACCGGTATCGGGATCAATGCTTGAGTCAGTGCGGAGAATGACTTTGATCCAGTAGCTCCCGAATCGTGAAACGGGTTGCCGAAAAAAGTCGAAGACCGGTGACTGCCGGCAGCCTGCTGCCGCTTTGGCAATGCAGCCAGCCGCGAGCCGACGGCATTGGCACGGAGCGCTGCCTTCAGGCGGCGAGTCGTTTTGTGTAACAAAACCTTTCCCGGGGTCGCCCCGTAGCAGCAGGCTGCGTAATGGAAAGCGGCAGCAGGCTGCCGACAGTCACAGGTGCCTCCGGCACGCATACGGTAGCTTTCAACCAGGTTCTAACGCGTATTTCGATGGTGCGGTTGGCATGGTTTTCGTTGGTTATTGGTTTACAAATCTGCCACCGGATGGCGGCGAGAGGGTCCGGGAAAGCTCCGGGGGAGCTGTCATTAGCTACAAACAGGGCCGCCGGATGCCCCTTGGTATGGTTCCGGGGACGTGATGTTCCCTCCGTATATAAATTCCTTATCTGCCATATCCGGAGGTCCACTCTTGTGGAGTGGAATCCCACCAACGCGCCGCCGGATTGATTCACAATTCGCATATGCGGTGATTCGTCTCCAAAGATCCAGCGGAATCTTCACCGGGGTTGAAAATAATTCATAGCATTTTCGAAAAAACACCCCCGGAATGCAAAGGGTGTCGATTACCCCATACCACAGTATCCTTCCGGGTATCCAAAAGGAAAACGGAACTTCAGGACTGCCACAAGCCATTGGAAAACCACCACTTGCCATCCCGGTTTTTCCCGCTCGACTTGAAATAACCAAACAGGTATCAACTGGGGTGACAGAACAACCTGTTCGCCTCACACTACACGACAAAATTTAAGATCTCTTAACAAACGACGGCTTGGGGCGTAAGCTGTTGATTATGAAACAAAAAGCCGACAACACCCAAGCCGTCCCGGACAGTATGGAGGAGCTCCGCGGACATTTCAAACCCCATCTCGACCTACCCAAGGCCCGCATGACCTGTTTCCTGATGCTCGTTCTCGCGGTGATCGCCGAGCCGAACCGTCTCGCTGGTCTGGCTCTCCAAACATCC
The DNA here is from genome assembly GCA_963793435.1 of uncultured Verrucomicrobiae bacterium. Classification (GTDB taxonomy): domain Bacteria; phylum Verrucomicrobiota; class Verrucomicrobiia; order Verrucomicrobiales; family Akkermansiaceae; genus Luteolibacter. Next base: position 1,713,710 of record CAWCAA010000002.1, read on the forward strand.
CGACACCGACGCGGACACCTCTTCGGTCTATCGCCGTTTCCAACGTTTCTTCGCACGCTGCGCCCTGCGTCCCGAGGCGGTCGGGCGGCTCGTCCTGGCGATGATTCCGAAGTGTCCGAAGGGGCGGGTTCTGGCAACTGACCGCACCAACTGGCAGTTCGGAAGAACCCACATCAACATCCTCGTGGTGAGCGTGATTGTCGGGAAAGTCGGACTCCCGTTGGCTTGGCGGGTGCTGCCGAAGTCCACCGGGAAGGGCAATTCGCGCAAATTCCACCGCATCGCACTGATGGAGAACGTCCTCTCTATCCTGCCAGCCGGGGAGATCCAGGCACTGACAATGGATAGGGAGTTCGTCGGGAAGAACTGGCTCGCGTGGCTGCGCCTCGTCGATGTGCGCTATGTCGTAAGGCTGAAGAAGAACACGCTCGTCGACGGCCACCGGGCTTCCCATCTTTGCGAGCGGAACCGTTGGAAACGCCTGGCCGCGGGTCCGGTGGAAGTCTTCGGCCAGCAGGTCCGTTTCGCCGCGAAGCGGATCAGGAACGGTCGCGAGCCTTGGCTGGCGGTCATAAGCCACGGTTTCCACGGGGAGGAGGCGCTGGCGATCTATCGCGAACGCTGGGGCATCGAAACATTGTTCGGGCATCTCAAGAGGAAAGGCTATCAATTCGAAGACACGCATATGACCAAGGCCGGGCGGATCTCGAAACTCATGGCGGTGCTGACCGTGGCCTTCGCCCTGTGCTACCGTTGGGGCGTCAGGCTGGAGGAAGTCCGGAAAGCGACTGTGAAGAAACACGGTTATCCGCCCAAAAGCCTGTTCCGCCGCGGCTTCGAGAGCCTCCACGTGATGTTCGACAAGCCCAGCCGCTTCGCCCGGAAGATCGACGAATTCTTTGAGGTGGTTCTCAGGAAGCCGCTCTCAGAAAATTTTGTCGTGTAGTGTGTGTTCGCCTAAATAAATCACTCCACCACCTACCCTATGAACTTTATTATTGCATGTATTGTCGGCCTGGCATTCGGCGTCTTGGCATTGTGTCTTCCATACAGATATAATCCATTCCGCTTTCGTCGCTTTCTGGCTTCTGCAGTGAGTGATAAGACGAACCGAGCAGTTCCACGGATCATCGGGATAGTGCTCATCGTGTTTTCTGGACTTCCATTACTGGCTATTGGCGGCTTGGCGCTTCTCGGAGGAGCGTTGAAGAATGAGTCGATGAGTAATGAATCGACTGCTGAATTGTCAGATTTGGCCAAAGTCGCGCTGATACAGGATACGGTTCAGTCCGCTGACGCTTTCCGTATGTTTGCACTCAACGTTGATACCCAGAAGTATGAAAGGATTGCGGTTCAAGGACGAGGGGGGTCATTGGTAGCGGTCAAGAAACTAATTAAATCTGCCGTGCAGCCAAGGGAAATGTACGGACGTTATTTTGATTCCTCCAATTCCTTTTCTTGTTCTCGCTTTTCGCGTTAATGAGAAGGTTGTAATGGAAGTGTGTTTTCGGAGAGACGGACTGGCCTATGAGGCCATTATTCCGAACGTAGCGACTCACGTTCACGAATTTTCAGAGGATGACCACATCGCATTACTAGAATGGTGGGATCATGCTGCTACTCAGGCAACTGAATCGCAGAACGCCAATGAGCAAGACTGAGCGATCACAATCAGTGACATCGATAGACATTTACCCGGAAGAAAAAAAAGCGAACAAGAGTAGATGGCGATGCCGAGGAAGCCGTCTGATCAAATTGGAAGTTGACCCCGGCGCGCCATTCCTATGACGTCCGGTAAGAAACGCATGCGCCGGGGAATCAAAAAAACATTGCGAATCATTGGCGTGGCGCTGCTGCTAATCGCAATTTTGTTCGCGTTTATCCCGTTGCTCAATGGACAGTCGCAATATTGCCTCTACTGTGGTCGAGAAGAATTGAATGTGCGCATTTTAGGTGTGCCGGTCCCTTGGTTGGGAGCAGAGAAGAATATCTATCAAGATTCAATCAACGTTCCGGATCACGACCACAAGATGATTGATCATTACAGTTCGAAAATTTGGGCTTTCAAGGGGCAGCAGTCCTCGAACGAATTCGGTTGGACTGGGCGACGCTTCCGTGATGCGCTGATAGATGGAATACAGCGAACGCCAGAATTCGAAGACGAGATCATTTCAGCATACCTTTCGCTTAACCTAGACGATAAGGAGCAGGCCAAAGCGTTTCTTGCCAAATACGAAGAGAAGAAACCGAAGGCGGAGATGGAGACGCCGAGGAAGCCGTCTGATTAAGAGATAGGCCAACAAGATGCTACGGTAAAAGCGGGTGACTGAACCGAATCCAATGCGGTGGGGAATCAGAGGGGAATGGGGAAGCATTGCCGCCAGGCACCGGTGACTGTCGGCAGCCTGCTGCCGCTTTCCGTGAGGCAGCCTGCTGTCCACGGCGGAGGACGTGGAAAGGACAGGCCGGTCTTTTCCAATGCCGATGGCTCGCAGCAGGGCTGCATTGCCGAAAGCGGCAGTGGACTGCCGTCAGTCACGGGTGGCTGGCGCCACTGGGCGAACTAAAGTTCGCGGTCCGGGTGGAAGTCGAGGGCGCGGTTGATGGCGGTGCCCCAGCAGGAGTCGGTGGCGGTTTGTTGGACGAGGGAGGGGCTGCGGACGAGAATGGGGTCGGTGAGGAGTTTTGCGAGACGCTGGGATTTGACTCCGGTTTCGGTATCCCATTTCCCCAGGACGGTGCGGGCGGCGTGGCGGCGGAGGAGGAAGAGGATGGCGGCATCGATGCGGTGGTGCCGGGCGGCGCTGCCCCAGGGTGCTGCGGGGGTCTCCGGTGCGGGATCGGTATGGATGTGGAGCCGTCCCTGCCAGCCGGTGTTTTCCCAAGAGGCGAGGGTGGCGGCGAGCGACGCGGCACGCGGCGGGCAGGTGAGGAGGTGCGGGACGGGGAGGGCGGTGTTCACGGTGGATGCTGGTGGGTGGGGCCGGGGATTGGGAGAATGATATTGGAAGTCTGCGAAGCCCCGGGCTTTTCCCCCGGCGTCAGCCCGGAGGTATTCAGGAGGGGAGAGTAGAATGTCAGAGGCCTACCAGCCTCTATCGGGAACCCTCCTCCGATTTCGAGTCGGATCGGGCAGCAGGTTGTCCAGCGCTACCTTGTTTGGTCTCATAATTTTTCTCTATCTGTCGCGCGTCGTATTTCCGCCAGAATTCGTCCGCAGGCATCCTGTTGATCTCCTCAAGTGACTTCATGGTGCGAATGACATCCATACCACGGGTGACCGTATCTGCGTCGAAAACCAAGTGCTTCAACTTCATGCCCTTGAGGGGTGTAAGGTCTGAAATTTTGTCAGAATCGACTACCTGAATGTTCAAACTTTCCAGCGGCATTCCCTCCAGGAGTGATAAGTCTGAGATTTCCGATGAATAAAGGCTGAGATCCGTCAGCGGCAGCCCCTTCAAAGGGGAGAAGTCAGCTACGTTGGTTGCTCCGATCCAGAGTGACTTCAGTGGCATTCCCTTCAAGACCGTCAAATCTTTCACCGGACAGCCAAAGATCACGAGCTTCTGGATAGGCATCCCTGCCAGCGGGGAAATGTCTTCCACATCGACTTTCCACAGCATGACGTCCTCGAGCTTTAAGCCGACCAACGGGGAGATGTCTGTCAAATCATCGCAGGCTAACAGTTGGAGTTCTTTGATCGGTCTTCCTCGAAGTGATTTTAGATCGACAGGACCATCGCCTCCGAAAAATCCCGCACTTTCTGATCCTCTCTCCGCCAGCTCCTCTTGGATTGGATTACTCGGCTCAAATGGATCCTCATGCTGACCGAGACAGTGGTATGTCTGCGCTGAAACTAGCAAAAGCAGTATGAATGTTTTCATATTTCGCCGAACAGTATTGTTAGCATCACCGACCCCCGGTTTGCAAATCGGATCTATCCTTTGGAAAGGTGGTGGGAAGTGAGGGGGAGGTCAACACGCGTCTTGGCGAGGGAGGATGGTGGATTTTCCGTGAGGGTTGCTCCATTGTTGCCATGCGGGGGAATCCGGTGTGAAGTCCGTGGGACGTGAGTTTCGATTTTCCGGAAAGTTTCCTTCTGATCCCGCTGCTGGGGTTGGTCGGGTGGTTTTGGCCTCGGCTGGGTTTGTTCCGGCCGTTGCGGGTGTTGATCGTGCTGCTGGTGGTGTTCGCACTGGCGGGGCCGAAGATACGGAGGCAGCAGAATGCGCTGGATCTGATTGTTTTGCTGGATAGATCGGATTCCACGGAGGATTTGATTGATAAAGGTTTGCCGGAGTGGACGCGGTTGCTGGAGAAATCGAAGCCGGGGCGTAAAGATACTTTGCGCTTCGTGAACTTCGCGGCGGAGGTGGCGGATGCTGGGATCGACGGGTCTTCTTTCACGGGATCGCGCAAGCTGACGAAGACGGGGCTGGCGATCTCCAACCTGATGGCGCAGGTGGATGGGAAACGCCCGACTCGTTTGCTGCTTTTCACCGACGGATACGCGACGGAACCGCTGGTAGAGGCGGCGGCGCAGATGAAACAACGGGGGGTGCCCCTGGACTTCCGCCTGGTGCGTGACGAGACGACGGAGGATGTGAGGCTGGCGCGGCTTTCCTTTCCGGAACGGGTGCAGGTGGGGGAGCCGTATCTGATTTCCGTGCTGGTGCGGGGAAATGAGGATGGCGAGGTGCCGCTGGTGCTGAAGCGCAACGGGCAGCTCCTGGTGGAGACGAAGGTGGAGATCATCGACGGGGTGGGGACGGTGGAGTTCACGGACAGGATCCCGAAGGTGGGCTCCTACGAATACGATGCGGAGATCCGCCCGGAAACCGATGCGCATCCGGGCAACAACAGGCAGGCCCGTTGGATCGAGATCACGGGCGGGCCGCGGTTGCTGTTGGTGACGAAATACACGGACGATCCGGTTGCCAAGGCGATGGCGGACATGGATTATGATGTGCAGGTGGTGAGCAATCTGGGCCAGCTCAGGCCGGGCTTGCTGGCGGGAACGAAGGCGGTGGTTTTCAACAATGTCCCGGCGCATGAGATCCCAGGGGATTTCATGAGATCGCTGGATTTCTTCGTGCGGGAGCAGGGCGGGGGATTTCTGATGGCGGGGGGCAAACGGTCGTTCGGTGCGGGTGGGTTTTTCCAATCCGAGATCGACGAGCTGCTGCCGGTTTCGATGGAGTTGAAATCGGAGCACCGGAAGCTGGCGGTGGCTTTGGCGATCGTGATGGACAGGTCCGGCTCCATGGGGATGGGCGTGGCCGGGGGGAAAACGAAGATGGATCTGGCGAACTCCGGGGCGGTCTCCGCGACGAACCTGCTGGGGATGATGGATCAGATCACGGTCTTCGCGGTGGACAGCGAGCCGACGAAGGTGGTGCCGCTGACGGCGGTGGGCGGGGCGCAAAAGAAGATCAGCGGAAAGATCACGAGGATCAGTTCCGGGGGCGGGGGGATCTATGTTTATACGGGTTTGAAGGCGGCGTGGGAGGAGTTGCGGAAATCACAGGCGGGCACGCGGCACGTGATCCTTTTCACCGATACCCAGGATACGGAGGAGCCGGGGGCGTATAAGAAGCTCATCAAGGAGATGACCGACGAGGGTGCGACGATCTCGGTGATTGGGCTGGGCACGGACAAGGATGTGGATGCGGAACTCTGCCGGGACATCGCTAAGCTGGGCAACGGGCGTATCTTCTTTTCCGACAGGCCTATGGACATCCCGCAGATCTTCGCGCAGGAGACGGTGACCATCGCGAGATCGGCTTTCCTGGAGGAGCCGGTGGGGACTCTGGCATCGGGACGGTGGGGGGAGATTTCCCCGAAGCCGCTGGACTGGATGAAGCAGGTGGACGGCTACAATCTATCGTATGCGCGGAAGGATGCGACCGTCTCGCTGGTGAGCACGGATGAGTATGTGGCACCGCTGGTGGCGCATGCGCGGCGAGGGCTGGGGAGGACGGCGGCGGTGTCGTTTCCGCTGGGCGGGGAGTTTTCGGACGGGGTGAGGAAATGGGAGGGTTACGGCGATTTCATGCAGACGATGGGTCGTTTCCTGATGGGGCAGGACATGCCTCCGGGGATCGCGGTGCGGCACAAGGTGGAGGGCACGCGGCTGAATCTGGATCTGCTCTATGATGCGGAGGAGTGGGGCGAGAGGCTTGCGAAAGATCCGCCGACGGTGAGGCTTCAGGATGATGCGGGCGGGGCGGTGTATGAGCTGCCGTGGCGGAGGATTGCGCCGGGACATTTTTCCCTGAGCAGGGATCTGGATGAGGGCAGTGTGGTGAAGGGTGCGATCCGCGTGGGGGATAATGCGCTTGGGTTCGGACCGGTGAGTGTGGGATCGAGCGTGGAGTGGGCGTTCGAGCCGGAGAGGCTTGCGGAGCTGAGATCCGTTTCCCATCAGACGGACGGGCGGGAGCTTCTGAATCTGGAGGAGGCGTGGCTGCGGCCTCCGTATGTGGCGGCAAATTCGCTGGGTGTGCCGTTGGGGATTTCCCTGGTGCTGCTGGTTTTGCTGGATGCGCTGATCACGAGGACTGGGTGGAAACTGCCGGAGTTCGTGAGGCGCGAGAGGAAGGTGAAGGTGGCGAGGGTGAAGAAGGCGAAGGTGCCTAAGCCGGTGGTTGTGAAACAAGACACGCCGGCTAAAGCCAGCGCTCCTGCTGGTGTTGCGGAAGAGGCACCTTCCGCACGGCGTTCGCGGTTCCAGAAGGCGAAGGATAGGAAGTAGAAGTCGAAGACCGGTGACTGTCGGCAGCCTGCTGCCGCTTTTGGCAATGCAGCCCGCTGCGAGCCGACGGCATTGGCAAGGCGTAGCTTGATATTTCCCGGGTTGCCCCGTTGACAGCAGGATGTCTAACGAAAAGCGGCAGCAGGCTGCCGACAGTTATCGGTTCATGGCGGCACTGCTTGCTTATACCTAGAAAATCCCCAGATCGATGTCTTCGGAGTCGGGGCCTTCGAAGTGTTCGGAGATGAATTTCTGCCAGGTCTTGCGGCTTTCCGTAGAGAGGGAAGCGGTGATGGTGGATACGCAATCCGAGCACATGAGCAGGGGGAGGGCGCCGTCGATGAGGGAGCCGTCGTGGCGGAAATGGGCGGAGAGGGTGAAGCCTTCGGTTTCCTGACGAGGGATGCGGCAGGAGACACAGTTGTCGAGGCGTTGCTCGGGTTTCTCCAATTCCATCCAGTCGAGGAGGCGTTGTTCCCAGTCGATGTTTGTCTCGAGAAAATCGCGGATGGCGGCTTTGGAGGAATCGCTGAAACGGTTTGAAACCTGATCGCGGCATTTCTCGCAGACGGCGTATTCCATGATGCATTCGGTGCGGTGGTAGTGCTTGTTGACCACCCAGGAATCCGCTGCGAGGGGGAGGAGTTGCTCGCAGACTTTGCAGGTCTCGAAAGGTCTTCCGGTTTCGAGGGAATCGAACCACTGCTGGAGCTTTGACATGATGGGAGGATAGGATTTCCGGGAGGGCTTGGCAACCGGAAGACGGTGGTTTTGAATAAGAGGGGGGGAACCACGAATCCTACGAATCTGACGAATCTTGGACTTGGGTGGGGGAAAAAGGAACCACGGATGGACGCGGATTTGCGCGGATCAGATTCTTATGGCTTGGGTTCTGGGTTCTGGGTTCTGGGTTTTCTCTTCCTTGAGGTTTAAAGTTTAGAATTTAAAGTTTTGAGATTTGAATTTTCAGGTCGGGATTGCGGAGTTGGATTGGGCTGTTAGGTTGGCGCGTGATCGAAGTCGTTTTCAACCGTGGGATTTATCTTCCTGAGATGGATTTCTGGCTGGATCCTTGGGATGCCAAGGATTCGGCGTTCGTTTCCCATGCGCATGCGGATCACTTTTCGCGGCATGGGACGGCGCTTTGCTCTACGATGACGGCCGCGCTCCTGCGGAAGCGCTTCCATATGGCTGAGGGGCGGTTGGAGGCGGAGGATTTCGGGGCTATGATAGAACGGGACGGCTTCCGGATGCGGATGCTGCCGGCGGGTCATATCGTGGGCTCTGCGATGCTGCACATTACCAGGAAAAGGGATGGGGCTACGCTGTTATACACGGGCGATTTCAAGGTGCGGCGCGGGCGGACTACGCAGCCGGTGAGTTTCCTCCAGGCGGATACGCTGATCATGGAAACAACATTTGGTCTGCCGCATCTCGCGTTTCCCGGGGCGATGGAGGTGGATGCATCGGTGCTGCGTTTTGTGAACGATGCGTTTGCCGATGGAGAGGTGCCTGTGCTTTTCGGATACTCCCTTGGAAAGGCGCAGGAGGCGGTGGCGCTGATGGCGGAGCATGGGATTCCGGTGCTGTCCCATCCCAAGGTCGCGGAGATGACAGAGGTCTGCCGGGCGGTGGGAGTGGATCTGCCGGAGCCGGTGGTGTTCGAAGGATTTTCGCGGGAGGGGCACGTGATCGTGGCTCCGCCGAATGCGGTTTCGGCGAAGATTTTGCGTGGGCTGAAGAACAAGAGATCGGCGATGCTAACTGGATGGGCGTTGCAATCGGGATCGTTTTACCGTTACCGGGTCGATGAGGTGATCCCAATGTCCGACCACGCGGATCATCCCGGCCTGATGGAATGCGTGACGCGGGTGAGGCCGAAACGGGTGCTGACGGTTCATGGATACGCGAAGGAATTTGCGGCGGAGTTGCGCGAAAAGGGGATTGAGGCGTGGTGCGCGCAGGGCGGGGATCAGTTGGAACTTTCGCTGGGGAAATCGCCGGGGAAATTCGTCGGTGCTGCCAGTCCGAGACATAGTCGTCCGATCTGCCAGCTAGCTGATTTTTCCGATGTCTGCCGCCTGATTTCAGAAACCAGCAGCCGTCTGGCAAAGGTGGAATATCTTGTGAATTACTTGCGAATAACTTCTGAGGAAGATCTCAGATGCGCGACCAGATGGTTCACGGGTGAGGCTCTGCCAAGGCGTGCGGGACGGCGGAGTCTGAATATTGGCGCGGCGGCGATCAAGCGTGCGCTGATCTCGGTGCCGGGGGTGAAGCCGGAGAGATACCGGGAGATTTCCGCCACTCAGAACGATATTGCTAGGACTGCCCGGGTGCTTCTTCAGGAAGTGGTGCTGGAGCCAAAACCTTTGACGCTGCAAGGATTGAATGACTTTTTTGAAGAATTGGAGGGCGCCGAGGGATCGCTGGAGAAGGTGGAGTTATTAACAAAGCGTCTCCACGGATTGCATCCTGCTGAGGCGGAAACCGTGGTGAAGTTATTAACAGGTGATCTGAGGATAGGGCTGAAAGAAGGGCTGGTGGAGGAGGCTGTGGCCAAGGCTTTTGAAGTGTTGGAAACGGATGTTCGGCAGGCGAACATGTTGACCGGCGATTTGGGAATAACTTCTGAAATGGCGAAGGCCGGGAGGCTGCATGAAGCGGAACTCACGCCGCTGGTGGCGATCCGGTGCATGCTGGCCGCACCTTTGGAAAGGAATGCGGATGACGATTCCCCGGAGTTTTCCAAGCTGCCATTTCAGCCGCCGTTCTGGCTGGAGCCGAAGTATGACGGGATACGGGCGCAGCTTCACAAAACGGGGCAGGAGGTCGGGCTATTTTCACGGGATCTCAGGCCGCTGGATGCGGAGTTTCCCGAGCTGGTGGAGGCTGCCAAATCGCTGGAAGGGGATTTCATTCTGGATGGGGAACTGATCGCTTATGCGAAGGGGAGGAAACTTGGATTTGCGGATCTTCAGAAGCGGCTGGGTAGGCGCAAGGTGGAGGGGGATCTTTTCATGGAGGCGGCTGAGGGCGGGGCGACCATTCCACTTAAATTTATCGCGTTCGACCTGCTGTGGAAGGATGGGGAGAGCTTTTTGGAATCCGCACTTTCGGTGAGGCGGAAAGGGCTGGAGAAGATGGATCGTTCCGGAATGTTCGGGGTGATAGAGCTGATGGAGGCGGACACGGCGGAGGGGATAGAATCGTGTTTCAAGGAGGCGATGCAGAAAGGCCACGAGGGGCTGATCGCGAAGGATCCCGGGAGTGTTTACAGCCCGGGGCGGCGGGGGAAATCCTGGATCAAGCTCAAAGGGGTGATGCCTACTTTGGACTGTGTTGTGGTCTTTGCCGAGCAGGGTCATGGGAAACGCTCGGACGTGCTTTCCGACTATACTTTCGCCGTGCGGGATGAGGCCAGCGGACTGCTGCGTGTGATAGGAAAAGCATACTCCGGGCTGACCGATGTGGAGATTGAGGAGCTGACCGAGCATTTCAAAAAACACACGGTTTCCAAGGAGCGGAGGAAACGGAAGGTGGAGCCGAATGTGGTTTTGGAAATTGCCTTTGATGCGATCCGCCGCTCGCCGCGGCATGACTCCGGGCTGGCTCTGAGGTTCCCGCGTATAAAGGCGATCCGGCATGACAAGGGAGTGGACGAGATTGATACGCTGCGCTCTGCAGAGGCCTTGCTGAAGGTGTGACAATCTCTTCACGGAATTTTCTCCGATAGTGTCTTGCAAATAGCCGGGTGTGCCAATAAACCGCCGCCCGTATGTCGAACGTAGGAGCAATTGATTTTCCGAAGGATGGGTATGAGGCGGTAATTTTTGATTGCGACGGGACGCTGGTTGATTCCATGCCCGCGCATTTCGATGCCTGGTGCGAGGCGCTGGCTTCCTATGGGGCGGGAGGAATTTTCAAGGAGGACGTGTTCTTCGCGATGGGCGGCAGGCCGACCAAAGATATCGTGGTGGATCTCAACCAGGAATACGGGCTCAAGCTCAATCCTTCCGATATAGCCCTGGCCAAGCGTGAAGCGTTTTTGAAAAAGCTCGGCAAGGTGGAGTTCATCGAAGAGGTGGCGGATTTCGCGAGATCACTCCGTGGGACGATGCCGCTTGCGGTTGCTTCCGGCGGCTCCCGTTATGTGGTTGAGAAAACACTAAAGCTTTTGGATTGCTCGGATTGGTTCGATGAAGTCGTGACCGCTGATGATGTGGAGAACGGCAAGCCAAGCCCGGATATTTTCCTGCACGCGGCGAAGCTCCTCGGGGTTGCTCCGGAGAAATGCCTGGTGATAGAAGACGCACCTCCTGGTGTGCTTGCTGCGCAGGCTGCAGGGATGCAGGTGGTGACGATTCCGATGCCGCTGGTTGTGGTGTAGGGACATTCCTGTCCCTACCGGGTGGCGCTGGATTGTCGGGACAGGAATGTCCTGCCCCGAATGGCACTGTTTTAAGACAATCATCGGGGGTGAACTCGCGTCATAAAGCCGCCACGTAAAAGAAGAGGAAGGAACCACGAATCTCACGAATCCTACGAATAAAGAGAAGAATATGAACCACGGAATACACGGAATACACGGAAATTGAACGAGCAGCGTCTTGATTCGTTAGATTCGTCGGATTCGTGGTTTCTAATTCTTGTGGAATGGAAGCAATCACCGGCACGGCGCTTAAAACAGTGCCATTCTGTCCCGACTCCTATTTTTCGAGCAGGCTGTCCAGCATACGCAGGGTGACGCGGATTGAGATGTCGAGGGACCGGGCGGAAAGGATGGCGGCGTTGTCGCCGGGGGTGTGCCACCAGGGTTTGTTTCCGAAATCCCCGATGATATCGAGGGTGGGGATGCCTACGAGGTTGAGCGGGAGGTGGTCGTCCATGATGGGGCCGGGTGCGGTGCCGAAACGGGACGCTTCGCCTTCTTCTTTGGCGGAGGCGAACATGAGATCGGCCAGGTGCTTGGGGGAATCCGAGGGAATGCGGATGGTGAGATCCTTGTGGCCTACCATATCGAGAAGGATTCCGAACCTGGGTTTGTTCGGGAGGGTGCGCCATTGGTTGGCGTAGTGGCGGCTGCCGTAGAGTCCATCGAGTATGGTCATGTTTTCGGCGAAGGCTTCTTCTCCATCGAAGAGGACGATCTCTATCTGGCGGGCTAGTCCGGGGTCGTTTTCGGAGAGGTGTTTTGCGATTTCAACGACGGCGGCGCAGGCGGAGGCTGCGTCATCGGCTCCGAGGAATTTTTTGTTTTTGAAATACTTGGAGTCGATGTGGGCGCAGAGGAGGCCTTCTATGTTCCGCTTCCAAGTGTCCTGTCCTTCGGCGGGGAGGCGGGCGCGGAGGTTGGAGAATTTGACTTTTCCTATGGGGGTGTCGCGATCGAATTCCTGGAGGGTGGTTTCCCAGCCGGCGGCTTTGAGTTCGGCTGCGAGGTGGTCTTTTACTTTGTCGAGGGCTTCGCTGGCGGGCGGGCGTGGGCCGTAGGCGAGGATCTCGTTGGTGAGATCAAGTGCGGGTTGGCGGAGGCCGGGGTCGGGAGATTTTCCTTTCCATATCCAAAGTCCGAGAGCGATGGCGGCCAACAGGAGGAGGGGGAGGAGGAGTTTGGCTTTCATGGAGCTTTGATTGGGTGGGCGACAAACCCCGAAACGGGGTTTGCACGGCCTGCCGCAAGACGCGTCAGCTACGGTTTTTTGCCCAGGATGATTTCCTTGTTGGGATCGGGTTTTTCCGGGTTGTAGTCCTTGGCGTAGGAAAAGATGTCCTTGTGGAGGTATTCATAGAAGGTTTCCTTCCGGTCTTTCGGCAGACGGTTCCAGATGGCGATGTTGAGGGAGCGGGCGACCTTCATCATCATTTTCAGGGTGAGGCGGCGTCCGGCCTTTGCGCGCTGGATCTGCTTGTGTGTGAGTTGCTCGGGTGAGTCCTCAACCAGGTCGTGGTTGGAGACGCCCCAACGTTCCATGAGGGCTTCGAGGGGTTGGGTGCCGAGATCGCGGGTTTCTTCTTCCATCGCGGGAGGGTGGATGGGGGAGGGGCGGGGATCAATGGTGAAGATTGATGAATGGGAAATTTTACTGTGGTGGTAGAGGTGCTCTGGAAGACTTGGGTTTTGGGGAAGAGGAAGGAACCACGAATCCTACGAATCTAACGAATCCTGGACTGGGGTTGGGGAAAGAGGTTTAACCACGGAAAGCACGGAATACACGGAACTGATTCTTGTGGCTTGGGTTTTAGGTTTTGCTCTTCCTTGGGGTTTGAAGTTTAGAGTTTAAAGTTTTTGTAGAGCTTCGGTGATCCTTAAGGAGGCTAGGTTTTCTTTCACTGCGTGGACTCGGTGGAGCATGATGCCTTTGGTGCGGGTCAGGGCGGTTAGGGCGGCGGTGGGGGCGTCGCGGTCGGTTGGGTTGGTGGCGGGGGTGGTTTTTGATAGGAAAGATTTTCTGGAGACTCCTAGGAGGAGGGGGGAGCTTTGTGGGGCTAGGAGGTGGATGTTGCGGAGGAGTTCGAGGTTGTGTGCGAGGGATTTTCCGAAACCTATGCCGGGGTCGAAACAGATGCGGTCCGGGGAAATTCCGAGGGCGGTGAGGGTTTGGAGGCGTTCTTGGAAGAAGGCTTGGATTTCCGTGGTGACGTTTTTGTAAGCGGGGTTTTCCTGCATGGTCTTGGGGTTGCCCTGCATGTGCATGACTACGATTCCGCAGTCGGAGGCGGCGCAGACGGACTGCATTTCGGGATCGGCGGTGAGGCCGGAGATGTCGTTGATGATATCGGCTCCGGCGGCTAGGGCGGCGGTGGCTACGGGGGATTTGGTGGTATCGATGGATATATATCCGTCCCACTCGGCGCGGAGGGCGCGGATGAGGGGGATGGTTCGGTTGATTTCCTCATCGGCTGATACCGGGGTGGCTCCGGGGCGGGTGGATTCGCCTCCTATGTCGATGATGGCGGCACCTTGGCTGATCATTTCATGGGCGTGGGCTAGGGCTGTTTCGATGCCGTCGAATTTCCCGCCGTCGGAAAATGAATCGGGGGTGACGTTGAGGATGCCCATCACCTGGGCCTGGTGTGAGAGGTCTAGGATGCGGTTTTTGATTTTCCAGATCATGGCGGGGTGGGGAGGCTATGCGGTTGGATCGCGATGGGTAGGTTGTAAAAGGTGGGTGAAAAAATTTGTTGGCATATGCGTGGCGGGGCTTTCATGTTCCGGGCATGAATTGGAACGATACTTTCGAGAAACTGTTTGCCCGCTGCGCCGCTGATTACAAGGCGGCGAATTTCGATTACAATAAGGATTACACGGCGGAGGATCTGGAGTTTCTCGCAAGCATCGGATACAAGAGGCGGGAGTTGTTTGATTTCATCGAGGACTTCGTGGACGAGGGAGTGCCTACTCCAACTACTGCGCTTCTGGTAGCTGCGGTGAGGCGGGATTATTTCATGGTAGAGCAGGGAGGGAATGCGAGTGACAAGGAGATCAATCGCGACGATCTGCCATCACGGAGCGATGAGCTGGATGGGATCGCATATCTGCCGAGGATACTGGTGAAGGCCCGTGCGAAGCTGAAAGGCGAGCTTGATCCGGATACGATGTTCGGTTGCGGGGGTGACAGGAATTTCCTCTCGAGACATGGCAATATCCCGCCTGCGGATTTCCTGAGGCGCGTGTGGGCGTCCGGTGGGGATGATTCCAAGGTGGTGGATTGGCTGAAAAACCTTTGATCTACGGGAGTTTCCGGGTGGTTCCCGGGTATGTGAAAAAGCGGAAAGTCCCTGCTTTACAAGGTGGGTGACCATACCCATATTCCGCCGCCCATGATTTTCGCCGCAATTAACTGGCTCGCCATTAGTATCAACCTCCTGCTGGTTGTCTTCGTCATCGTCTGTCTTCTGATGGCGCTGCTCATTCTGATGCAGCGGCCCAAGCAGGAGGGACTCGGTGCTGCCTTTGGTGGTGGCGTGACCGACCAGGTGTTCGGCGCGCGGACTACGAACGTTCTTCAGAAGGGAACGGTTTATCTGGGCTCCCTGTTTTTCCTTCTCAGCCTGACGCTTGCGATTCTGATCGGAAAGCAGACCAAGCAGAAATCGCTGCTGGAACCTGAAAAGGTGGTGGCTGAGGAAAGTGCGGAAACGCCTGTTGTGGAGGAAGCTCCCGAGGCTCCCAAATCGCTTGCTGACGAACTTCCTGCTGAGGAAGCTGCGGCAGATGTTGAAGAGGCACCAGCTCCTGTTGAGGAAGCTGCTCTTGAAACCACTGAAGGAGAAACTGCACCTGCCGAGGGACCGCTGCGGAAGAATCGGCTCCAGAGGCTCCCGAGCCTACGGAAAGCAACGAGAACAAATCCGAGTAAGCCTGACGCTTGCAAGGTGTGAACGACGCGGGCCAGGACGGGAGCGAGGAACTGAATCTCGCGATCTGGCAGCGCGACGAGGCATTTCCCCCTGCGGAGGAAGGTTTCGGCTGGGTGGATAGAAAAGGCGGTAAGCACCCGTGTGCATCGCTTGAAGAACTTTCGCGGACGATACGTGAAGACCGCGACAGTGTCCTGGATCTCGTGTGGACTCCGGAGTCGAAATTCTGCCGTATCCCGGAGGAAATCGAGGCATTTACCGAGCCTATCCAGGATGTGCGGAAGCGCTGGGCGGTGGATGATCTGGCGGATGCGCAACACAGGCTGAAACGGTCCGGCATCATATTGGCGGCTTTTCTCGCCTACATGGTTTATCAGGTGCGCGGGCATCCGGCGGCGGCGATTTACGAGGTGCTGCTGAAGTCCACGTATGTGGGGATGGCGCTATTGGGATTTTTGATTTTCGCTTTTATCCCGTGGTATCAGGCGCAGAAGCGGATGCGGGAAATCCGCAGGCAAGGTGGGAAGGCGGTGCCGGTGGTTCCGCTGATCCGTTTTGAAACCTGGCTGGCTTTGCAGAAATCACCGGTGACATGGGTGTTGCTCGGGCTGATCGTTGCGGTTGCCTTGGTGCAAATGTATTTGGATAAATCGATCATGGTTTTTTATGGATCGGTGGAAAAAGCGGGTCTGGTGAAGCCCGCTTATTTTGGTGGGGAATGGTGGCGGTTGCTAACTGCCCCGATGTTGCACGGTGGGATTGTCCACCTGGTGATGAACGGGCTGGGCTTATTGTATCTAGGAAAAAGGGTGGAGGTGTTCGCGCGTTGGCCGCATGTGGCGATGGTGTTCCTTTTCTGCGCTTTCGTAGGTGGTGAGGCGTCCGCGCGTTTCATGGATGCGCCCTCGGTCGGTGCGTCCGGCGGGCTGATGGGTTGGCTGGGGTTTCTGCTGGTTTTTGAAACACTGCATTCGAAGCTCGTCCCGCGCAGTGCGAGGCGGCGGCTGGTGGCTGGTGTGATCATGACAGGCCTGATCGGTCTGGTGGGTTACCGTTTCATCGACAATGCGGCGCACTTCGGCGGGCTGCTGGCGGGAATGGCTTATGCGGCTATCGTTTTCCCGAAATCAGGATCGGTTATGAGACCGCGCATTACAAAAACAGATCTGATCGTCGGGAGCGTGAGCTTCCTGGTGATTGCCGCATCCGGTGCTTTTGCGGTCATGAAAATGGCTGGCTGACGGAGTTTTTCAGGTGGTTGCTTCTATTGCTTGCGTGGAAGTTGGTTAGCGGCTTAGGATTTCCCAAGATATGACTGAACGAAGGGTTGTGATTACTGGCATCGGCTGCATTTCGCCTCTTGGGAACGACCTGGAGACGACATGGGACGGACTGAAAAATGGGAAAAGCGGCATTCGCCTCATCGAATCAATCGACGCTACGCCGTTTGATTGCAAGATCGCCGGTGAGGTCAGGGATTTCAATGCGGACGGATATTTCCGGACTCCGAAAGACGCCCGCCGCTCCGACCGCTATGTCCAATACGCCGTTGCGGCATCGAAAATGGCGATGGAAGACTCCGGTCTGGATGTGGAAAAAATCGATGCGCGCCGCTACGGTGTGATGGTCGGCAGTGGTATCGGTGGTCTTTCCACTCTTGAGCGCGAGCACAGTACGTATCTTGAAAAAGGTGCGCGGCGAGTATCCCCGTTCACCATCCCGATGATGATTTCCAACATCGCTTCCGGAATCATTTCCATGGAGCACGGCCTGCTTGGGCCGAACATGGTGATCGTGACCGCATGTGCTACCTCCAACCACAACATTGGCGAGGCATGGCGGATGATCAAATTCGGCGATGCCGATGGATTCCTCTGCGGCGGCGCGGAAGCTGCGGTTCTTCCAATGGGGCTTTGCGGCTTCAACAACATGAAGGCTCTCAGCACCCGCAACGATGCTCCTGAAAAAGCCTCGCGCCCGTTCGATCTCCACCGCGACGGTTTCGTCATGGGTGAAGGTTCCGGTGTAGTGATGATAGAGGAACTCGAAACTGCGAAAGCTCGTGGTGCGAAAATTTACGCGGAACTCATCGGCTACGGTGTAAGCGCGGATGCTTATCACTTGAGCGCTCCGTCTCCTGATGGCAGTGGCCCGGCTTACGCGATCGGAATGGCGCTCAAACACGGCAAGGTGAACCCTGAGGAAGTCGATTACCTCAACGCCCACGCCACTTCCACCGGTCTTGGCGACATCGCGGAAACGAAAGCGATCAAGGTTGCCTTCGGCGATTACGCGACCAACGGCCTGATGGTCAGTTCCACGAAATCCATGACCGGGCACATGCTCGGTGCAGCGGGCGGCATCGAGCTGATCGCGAGTGTGATGGGCATCGTCGAGGGCGTAGTTCCGCCGACAATCAACATCGAGGAGCAGGATCCGGAATGCGATCTGGATGTGGTTCCGAACACGGCCCGTGAAGTGCCGATCAAAATCGCCCTTAGCAACAGCTTCGGCTTCGGTGGCCACAATGCCTCCGTTCTGGTTAGCAAATTCGAGGACTAACCCTTTTGGAAAATATCCGCCACCGCTTCTCCAGCGAAGTCGCTTTCTCGGATACGGATGCGAGTGGCTGGGTGCATTTTTCAAAAATCCTGACCTACGCGGAGCGGGCAGAGCATGACCTTCTTGCTTCGTCCGGCATCGCCGTTTTCGACCGTAGCAAAGGCGGTTGGCCGAGGGTGAAAGTATCCTGCGACTACAAGCGTCCGCTGGAATTCCAGGATCAGATCGAAGTCCACCTTGCCTTGGATCACATCGGCGGCACTTCGCTTTGCTGGAAATTTGAGATATTGAAAAACGGAGGGGAACTCGCAGCACGCGGAGAGATGGTCACTGTCAAAGCGGATCACACCGGAGCGGTTGCGCCACTTTCCGATGAAGAACGGAAAATCCTGGAGGGAAAGGTATGAGCGAGGAGGGCGGAAGAATCATTTTGGTGCCGACCCCGATTGGTAATCTTGGCGATATCACCCTGCGCGCCATTGAGGTTTTGAAATCCGCGGACAGGATCGCGTGTGAAGACACGCGGAGATCCGGCATCCTGCTTTCCCACCACGGTATCACGGGAAGGCCGCTGGTCGCCCTCCACGAGCACAACGAGAGCCGGAAATCCCCCGAACTCGTCGCCGCTGCGAAAGCAGGGGAATCCATCGCCTTCGTAAGTGACGCGGGAATGCCGGGAGTTTCGGATCCCGGATACCGATTGGTTCAGGCGTGCCTGGAAGCCGATGTTCCGTTCGAGGTTTTACCCGGGCCATCCGCAGTTTTAACAGCCCTCATCGGTTCCGGCTTTCCTTGTCACGCCTTCCGCTTCGGTGGTTTCCTTTCGGTGAAAAAAGGAAAACGCAAAACCGAGATGACTTCCGCGATTGAAAGTGGTGAGACCGGGATCTTTTTCGAAAGCCCGCATCGCATTCTTTCCACCTTGGAGATTCTTACGGAGATCGCCCCGACCGCTAAAATCTGCGTTGCGCGCGAGCTCACCAAGAAATTCGAAACCTATCACCGTGGAACGGCAGCGGAATTGGTCGAATGGTTCAAGTTCCACGGCACCAAGGGCGAGATGGTGATTCTGATGAACGGGAGCCAAAAGTCGTAGGGGTGTCCGGTATTCGGGGTGAGCGACCCCGGTTCCGTTTGCACTTCCCTGGACGTGTCCGGCGGTATTTCGGTATCCCCATGTCCTTCCGCAGTTTCAAACCCGTATCCCAAAACGTGAAATTGTTGCGGACATAAGCACCGATGCCCGGCCCGTTGCGCACCATGTTCGCGGAGTTCAGTGGAATCCCCTGCCTAGCCAACCCATGGATACGATCCAATGGGTAATCGCATGACAATGCCGGATTCCAGTGCGGGATGGTGGATTTTACGGCGCGGCCATGTCGGCCCGACATCAAATGCTGACAACTCACCTGCCAGCCGCTCGGAAATCATCCTGCCCAATCCCATGCCCGCCTCCGGTGGCTCCGCAGTCCATGCGGTAACGATCCTGCGTGAAGCCGGAGCGAAGCGTTTCTATCTAGCTTGTTTTCTGGCCACTCATGGAGGTATCGGCACACTTTGAGACTCCCATCCGGATGTCTCGACTTCCACTGCCTCAGCGGATCGCTGCCTTGATGAAAGAGGCTGTATTCTCCTCGGTATTGGGAATTTAGGAGACAGGATTTCTAGAAAACTTGAGGTTTTTTAAAATTTTTCGGTAGAGGTTTGCCGATGATTGAAGCGCCCGCTTGATACCTGGGTGCGCTGTATGCCTGTTAGGTGGGGTCGCATGAAAGCTATGTAGAATAAGGGTCTTTCTGTATTTTAGGATTGGTTCAAGGCTTAGGAGATCTCTGTCTCCAAAGTGGAAACCCAGTACGTTCAAACTAACGCTTAAAAAGAAATTGGATAAATTTGATTGATAATTAGCTTTGGTTAACTAATGTCGCGTCCGTATCTCTTTGGGAGGCTCGTTACTTTTTCCGGTTTTTTCAGAAGTCGGATCAGGAAATTCCCATGGAGTTGCCGTTCAACATTACCACGCACCCCCATGCAACCGAAATTCATCAAACAAAAGAAAAGCTCGCTGCCAGCACTCGTTCTAGTGACCCTTAGCGCCGTCTCGTCCTCCCAGGCCGCTACGGCAGGGGCTGTGGGAGGTGAAGTGGGAGCAGGTTTGACGGAGACCAACAGCGCCTCCGTCAGTGGCGGAATCGGTGGCACCGGTGTGAAGGGTAAAACTGGTGACGCCGGTATCGCGGTTGCGAAGGCGGAGAATGGCAAGGATGGCAAGGTAGGTGGGAATACCACTGTGCAGCCAGACTTGAACGATAGGGATGGAGTCACGGTTGCTGAGGCTGAGAATGGCAAAAACGGCGACCATGCAACGATCATAGGAGGCAAGGGGGTCGCTGGCGATATCAACGGCAGCGTGGGGAAAAGTGAGGATGGTAAGAAAGGTGACGATGGCGATGATTCGACTGCCGTTATAGCTCCCAAGGACGACCGGGAAATCCAGGCTGCCTCTAAGAATGGTGTTGCGGGTAAAACCGGCGACCCTGGAACTGACGGTTCGGGCATGGCTGGTAATCCTGGTCAGGCTGGAGCGAATGGCAGCAACGGTAATCCTGGGATGCCTGCCTCAACGGGTGGTCCGGGGAACCCCGGTGACCCGGGTAACCCGGGTGACCCGGGTGCCAGGGGTCTTGATGGCTTTGCGGGTGACTCCGGAGACGATGGAGATCCGGGAGAAGATGGAAAACCGGGCGAAATCGGTGCCGTTGGTAACACAGGTGGAACGGGAAGATCCGGCGAAAACGGAATGGATGGAAAAAATGGAACCAAGGGGGGCGACGGAACCAATGGCATCGCTGGCGCGAAGGGGGCGGACGGGCTGATTGGTGAAGCAGGAACCAAGGGTGACGATGGTTTTGCAGGAACCAAAGGGGACGATGGCCTCGCTGGTGATGACGGTGGCCACGGCGGCATCGGCTACAGGGTCGGCGCGAACGCGGTTTTAACGAACAATTCCAATATCACTGGTGGCAATGCCAGTGCCGGAGCCGATGGCGGCGACGGCGGACAAGGCGGACAAGGCGGAACGGGCGGTGACGGTGGAAAAGGCGGCGACGGTGGAAAAGGCCTCGCTGGGCAAGCCGGCGGTAAAGGTGGTGACGGTGAAGCGGGCGGCAAAGGAGGGAATGGCGGCAATGGTACTGACGGTGGTCTTGGCGGCGATGGTGGAGTCGGCGGAACCGGTGGCAGCGGTGGTGCGGCGGGCCGGTGGTAACGGTAGTGCCGGTGGCGCGGGCGGAAATGCCAACAACGGCGTCAATGGTGGCGATGGTGGCGACGGTGGTGACGGCGGCACAGGTGGAAACAGTAATGGAGGAGCCGGCGGCAAAGGGGGCGACGGTCAGCAAGGCGGCGTCGGTGCCGCAGGTGGTGGTGATGGAGGATCGGGCGGCAATGGCGGCAATGGCGGCAGAGGCAGCAATGGTGGACTTTCAGGAAATGGTGGCATGGGTGGCATCGGTGGCGATGTGGGTGACGGCGGGGATGGCGGTGATGGTGGCAAGGGCGGAACCGGCGGCATCGGTGGCAGAGGAGGTGATGGATTTGTCGGCAGCGATGGCGGCAAAGGCGGAACAGGCGGAACCGGCGGAACCGGCGGCAACGGCGGAACCGGCGGCAATGGCGGCGATGGCGGACGTGCTGGAAACGGTGCCGCTGGCGGAATCGGCGGCAATGGTGGCAACGGAGCCAGGGGCGGCGATGCAGGAAACGGCGGTATCGGTGGCACTGGCGGCAAGGGTGGCGCAGGTGGCATCGGTGGCACCGGTGGTGCGGCTGTAATGCTTTCGACAAGTGCGAGACTTGTGAATACCGGGACGATCACCGGAGGAAACGGTGCATCGGGCGGAATGGGTGGCACCGGCGGTGCCGCAGGTCTTGGCGGCGCGGCAGGCCGCTTCGGTGCCGGTGGTGCCGCCGGACTCGGCGGAGCCGGTGGCGTCGGAGGCATGGCAGGCACTGCAGGCGCGGGCGGTGGAATGGGGATGGGTGGGACTGCCGGCGCGGGCGGAGCGGGTGGCTCCGGCGGGGTCGGGGGAACCGGCGGCCTCGGCGGCACAGGCGGCGGCGGTGGAACTGGCGGCAGCGGTGGAACTGGCGGTGCCCTCGGTAACGGTGGTTTTGCCGGAACTCCCGGAACCCGCGGCCGCGGTGGTGCGCCCGGCACAAGCAATGGCGGAGCCGCTGGAGCAGGTGGGGCTGCCGGAGCTGGCGGTTTAGGTGATCCCTGGTCCCGGCGGAAGCAATCCCGATGGTAGCGGTAAGACCGGATCACCCGGCATGGCCGGAGGCACGAATGGTGCCGGAAATCCGGGAAGCGTTGGCTTGCCAGGCGACCCTGGTGCGAAAGATGGGGAAGCAGGCGTCCCCGGAAACATCGGCAAGGCAGGCGAACGCGGCGACAAGGGGGCGGACGGTCAACGTGGTGCTGACGCCAGGGACGGTGAACAGGGCGAAACCGGTGACAAAGGTATGAAGGGTGCTGACGGAGGTAGCATGAACGGGATCGCTGGCAACATGGGTGGTGTGGGTACCGACGGAGCCAAAGGCGATGACGGCATGGACAGCGTGGTTGCCGGCTCTGCCGGGGCAGTGGGTAAGGCCGGTGAAAAAGGAAGGGCTGGAGCCAATGGCGGCAACGGCTTGGCAGGATCTGGCGGTGTCGGAGTAAGGGGCATCGGAAACACCACTGTCGTCAACGATGGCACGATCAGCGGTGGACTTTCCGCGGATGGCTCCATAAGGGCTTCCTCGGTGGAATTCACAAACGGTGGAAACCGCCTGGAGCTTCACAGCAACTCCAACATCATTGGTAACGCGGTAGCAACCCACGGGGCCGGTCAAACGGATACCCTTGCCCTTGGTGGTGCCGCAAACGGCAACTTCAACGTTTCCGAAATCGGAACGAAATACATCGGTTTCAACGCCTTTGATAAATCCGGAAGCAGCCTCTGGACTCTTTCCGGAAATACCACCGAACTCACCCCGTGGACGGTCTCGGAAGGAGTGCTTTCCGTTTCCTCCGATGGCAACCTCGGCGATGTCGCCGGTGGCCTGAACTTCAACGGCGGAACCCTACAGGTAACCGGCACCGGCTATACCTCCACCGATAGACGGATCACCATCGAGAACAACGGGGGAACCTTTGATATCGTCGATGGCGCGATCTGTTTCAAAGTGAACGACGTGATCAGTGGAGTGGGCGGACTAACCAAAACCGGCGCAGGCGGCCTCGAACTCAACGCCGTCAACACCTACACGGGCGGCACCCAGGTGAATGAGGGAAATCTCGTCGTCGGATCATCGGCGGCCAACTCGAATGCATCCATCGCCGGAGATGCCACCGTTGCCAACGGCGCAAGGCTCGCCGGCTATGGCACGATCCAAGGAAACCTCATCAACAACGGAACCGTCGCACCAGGCGGCTGCCTCGATGGTAGTATAGCTGATCTTCGCGTCGGTGGAAACTACGTCCAGGATGCGAACGGAACCCTCGATATCGATCTTGAAGGGACGCCTACCGTTAACGACGTGCTCACGGTTGGCGGCACGGCCACCATCGGAGGAAGCCTCGTCCTGCACATCAAGGACGACGTGGACTGGTACACACGCAAAATGATCGTGGACACCGGCGGCGGAGTGACTGGTGTTTTCGCCAACGCAACGGCTGACAACATGAACGTCGATACCGCGGTGATTTACGATCCGAACCAGGTCATCCTCCAGCTTTTCCGCAACGACGTAGTCTTCGTGCGCGATGCCCCGCCGCTGACCCCGAACCAAAGGGCGGCAGCGGGTGGTGCGGACGTTCTCCCGAAGGACGGAATCATTTACCGGAACATCCTCATCGCCGGACAGCGGAACGCTCCCGCATCCTTCGACGCTCTTTCCGGTGAAATCCACGCAGACATCACCACGGCCATCCATGGTGGAAGTGCGGCAGGCCGGCAGATCATGCTGGACCGCATGCGCAGCAATCGCGGCCAGGACGGCGAGCGCATCCAGCGCCAGGTTTCAACCCCGCAGTTCGATGCGAAATCCGGTCTCACCGAATACAAGGAATACACCGAGCACACGGTGGATTCCCGCAACCCCAACGTATGGGCGGAAGCACTCTACGATACCCTCACTCTTGATGGCGATGGCAACACCGCCACCATGCAACAGGATCTCGGCGGTGTTTATGCCGGTGCGAACATGATGATCGGCGGCGGCTGGCAGGGTGGATTCGCCCTCGGCTACACCTCGGCTGATGTGGATGTATCCGACAGGAGATCCGAAGCGGATATCGACAGCTTCATCTTCGGCCTCACCGCTGGCAATTCCTATGAAATGGGCGCCGGAACGATCAACCTCTTGTTCGGAGCCAGCCGCACGCTCAGTGAGGTAGATACCACCCGCCGGGTCACCGTCGGTGGCTTGGACAACACTTTGACCTCCTCTTACGATGTCGTCACAGACCAGGTCTTCGGAGAGGTTGGCTATGAAATCCAGGCCGGCACCAGCCGCTTCATCGAGCCTTTCCTCAATCTCGCATGGGCCAACGCGGAAGGCGATTCCTACCGCGAATCCGGTGGCCCCGCTGCCCTCACCGGCAGCGGTGTGGATAGCGAGCAGATCACCAGCATCCTCGGGGTGCGCGTAGGCCAGAGCTTCAATGCCGGCTCCATGCCCGCACGCGTCCACGGCTCCATCGGCTGGCAACATGCCTTCGGCGATACCTACGATACCGCCACGCACTCCTTCGCTGGCGGCGCGCCCTTCACCGTGGAAGGCGCGGGCTTCGATGAAAATGCGGCAATCCTTTCCCTCGGAGCGGATCTCCAGATCACCGAGTCCCTCCGCGCCGGAGCGACATACACCGGACGCTTCTCCGGCGGGAACCGGAACAATACCCTTCGCGCGAATTTGAACTGGGATTTCTAAAACCGGATCCCACTATCGCTCTCGGAAAAACCAGCATCCATCATGAAACAGCTTCTCGCCCTAGTTCCCGCCGCCCTGTTCCTCGTTTCCTGTGAAAAGGCGAGCCCGCCCGCCACTGTGAAAACGGAGACCCCGGAAGCCGGTTACCTCTCGCCACAGCCCAGGTGGGACGATGCGGATTTCACAAAATGGATGAGCCGCGCGGAGCTACAGTATCTCCAGGACATGACCCCCTCCGAGCAGTATTTCGCGTATGTCGAGGGACGCAACAACAGCGGCGTCGCGGAATTCCGCGCCGTGAAACGCGATCTTCCGACAGACCAATACAGCCAGTGGGCCGTCTTCTGGGGTATCGATGAAGCGGAACTTTTCGATTGGGAACTGCGCCTTCTCCGTACCGGATTCGAGCGCAAAAGCATGCAGGTGTTTTTCGATTCCACAGGCACCGCCGTTCACCAGATCGTCTGGCTACGTCCGAACGGCGCCATCGACAACGTCCCGGAGGAAACCCTGGCCGAAGTCGCCGCCGAGCCGGTCGCACCGGAACCAAGCATGCCCCGGCTCGCCGTGATCGACGGGGACGGAGACGTGGAGGCACCCGTTCTTTTGCCGCAGGAAAGTGACGTTTCTCCCATCGAACCCATCGTCGTAGAGCCGCTGGAGATCCCGAAAGCTGAAACAATCTATCTCGTTGTCCCGGGGGACACGCTTAGCAAAATCGCAAGGCAGCACCGCACCACGGTATCCGCCCTGAAAAAGAAAAACGGCCTCAGGGGCGACATCCTCCGCATCGGCCAGAAGCTGAAACTTCCATAAAAACAAGGAGCGCCGCTTCAAACGGCGAGTTTCCGAAAAGCCGATCGGGCATCCCATCTTCACGGACTCTCCGCCACCGGCCCCGCCCGGTAGAATCTCTTCGACAAAGTTGTGGCAGCCGTATCGCGGATGAAAAGCTTTTGCCCGGCTCCCACGTTGTCATGCCGGGCGATTTCCTCCCACGAACCTTCCGCCAGGCTGGTCGAGGCCAGCACACGGTAGTCTCCCGCCGCCGGAACAGTCATCACCATGCGGGCGGCATCCGGTTGGAAGGATGGAATTGAAAGCGAGGTCGCGGTGGACATCCCGCGCCCGAAAACCTGCAAGGCATCCAGCCGGAAAGTCCTCCCGGCATTTGCGAAATTCCAGCCGTGGATGCGGAACACCACTGGCCCGGAAAGATGCTGAAGCGCGTCTATCGTGAGTAACGGGAAAGCCCGTTCGACGAATCCACCTGATGAACCCGGGACCGTAGTCCGGTTTGCCTCCAGGAAAGTCGTTCCACCATCGGTACTGTATTTCAAAACCACGCTTTCATCGGCAGAGCCACTGCCATTCCGGGACCAGATCGCCAGGAAAAAAAGTTGCAGTGCATCCCCGGTGGGAGTGAGCGTGAACTCGTAGTAGGAGTTCTGGTCGTTGAATCCCGTGTGTGCAATCTGGACTCCATTGACTGGTCCCGCATCCGCGAAAAATCCGTCGCTGTCGGCCTCCCGTTGCATCGCTTCCACTTGCGGACAGATCCGTCGCGCTCACTAGCGGACTGGTTTCCGCAGCGAGTGACTTGTTTTCAAAATCAAACCATGCAAGCTGCTCTCCGATCTCGCCGCCCATCGCAAAGATCCTGTCATCCGCCGCCCAGGGCAGGGGAATGACCTTCCCGTTGGCCAGCTCGTTCAGCGTGTCGCGGGCTTTCAGCGCAAGCCCGCCGACATCCGTATCGCTGTAGAGAAACGAAGCGGCCGGGCCGTATTGTCCGGCTCCCGTTCCGCTGCCGGTCGTGCCGGAAAATCCGCCGTCGGCCTGGCGGAACAGCGCGAGGTTCGCAGCTTGTTTCGTAATGAAATCATCGCGGGTCTCCACGGGCATGGGCGTGGTCAACGAATCCTGCAGGTTGAATACAAGCTGCGAGGAGTTGTAGGTATAGAGAAGGTTCGTCGGTACCTCGTCGGTGACTTCTTCCAGCGCACTGGCAAGCAAGGCATCCGCGTGGGGGATAGGGACATCGAAGCCCTTGTAGAACGCCGCCAGTTTGTGCCCGCCGTTCAGTGCGATGTATGGCTGTTTGTTCTGGGTGGAGGAAAGGTTTCCCCAGAGTCCGGTAGCCGCATCCTGATAAGTGGGAAGGTGCTCCCATGCCGCCGCCAGAATTTCCGCGCGCAGCTCCGGTTCAAGCGCGTCGATCAGTGAATTTTGTCCGAGGATTGTAGTTCCGGGTGTCCAGGATCGGTCCCAGTCCAGCGTGTCGATCCAGTCTTTGAAAGCCTGGCCGGATCTGAGGTGGGCGGGAGTCGTCCCTGTACCGGCACCGGGCAACGGATGATCGGGCGATGAGCCAAGGTTTTCCAGAATCCCGGTGGCAAATCCCAGAGCCCGCCCCGAGTCCCGCTCTGTGACGGTGGCCCCGTTGTTGGCGGGATTGAGAGTCGGGTAGTTTGCATCCAGAAAATACCCGTAGTAAGCGTGCCCGGGATCGCCTACTTGCCGGGATTTCACATACGCAACAGTCGCGTCGCGCTGTGCGGGCGGTATGCTGGGAATGATCTCCGACCACTCGATTACACGGGTATATTTTGAAGTCGTTTCAATGTGCGGCGGGAACTCCTGTGGTCGCTCACGGCTGGGAAACGAGTAATAGGCGCCCCCGCTCGCCCTGTCATACATGCTGCCGAACCACCGGAAATAATCGGAGAAAACAAGGTCGAGCTGACGCAACGCGTCGCTGGTATCCGCTGTGGCACGTGCGCCAAGACAGACAAGGGCGAGGAGTATTAAGGGAATTTTGGACATGGGTTTTCTTGGTGCGGATGGGGCAACCCTAGCACTGCTGCAGTTACCTTCAACAAGAGGAAGGTCACAAAACGAGGATGTTTTTCAGCGTCGGCGGCAAAGCAGCAATGTCAAACCAGCCAATCCTGCCAATCCGGCGATGCCAGGCTCGGGAACGGGCTGGAAGGATACTGCGGCATAAGCATGTTCGCTTGCGAGCGTATATCCCCATGTCTGGTTCTGCGAGCCATCAGCATTCACAAGCTCGTATCCCGCCGCTGATGAGAATCCTCCGATCCTTTCAGAATTGTCATTATATACGGTGGTCTGGCCACCGGTGGAGGTGAGGGATTGGGCAGGGTTGGCTCCGTTGTCCTCATCGCCGTTGACGGAGATCGCATCATATATCACGCCACCGGCAAAGCCGTTGATGCTGAGGGTCGCGCTCGTTACATCACTCGTGTTGGTGCCGGTCGAGATCGTCGGCATCTGCTGGAGGACGTTGTAGAAGCTGGCCACCCCGATCTGGAAGTTCGCGCTATCGCCTCCTTCAGACACTTCGACATAGATGTCACCTAGACCCACCGTCGGATTGAAAAGGTAGAAGATCGCGGCGTTGTCACTGTTGGAAGGCTCGGCCGTGGTGGTGGTAGTGGCCAGAGTGAGATTAGCACCACCGCTCCATCCTTCAGTCAGAACTACCATACCCTCGGATGTGTTTGTTGGCGCATTGTCTGCGGATCCGCCGAAAGTTACTTGGCTGACGCTGCTATAGCCCTCACCGGTCACCGAAATCACCAGCACCCGGTTGGTGAAGTTCCCGACCTCGAAATCCCGGATAATCTCGAAATGGCGGGTCGTGTTCTGCCCCGTGATCGCAAAGTCGCTTGGTGGCGAGTTTGTGGAATTGTCGAATACTATGGCTGCAGACAAGGGGGAGGATACGCCCATAGCCACGATTACTGTCCTGCCTAAAAAGGAGATGCGATTCAATGGGAGGTTTTTCATGACAACTAAGGGAATACAAATTGGTGGAGATCCTGTCAACGGGCAATCGGCGAAGCGTAAAAAGATTTCCTTCCGAAAGGGTTTGGACAATCTGGATTAACATCAACTTTCCCGAAAATCCCCGTTGCGCGTCCCGGAAAGGGCGGATAGTCTTTCCACCTACTGCTGTGTCCGACCATTTTGGAAGCTAGCCCGGACCGATGTTATTAATAGGGATCATTATCCGACTGGCGACTGTCATGCCTTCTCAGGAAGACATGCAACCCTTCGGACGAACCCACTTTTTGAGTCTCCGGAACGTGGCTCATAGCCCCAAGGACGGCACAGCGGTTTCCCTTTTTTTCTCCGCAGCCTTGCAGGATTCCGGAAACAGGCCACGTTTGTCCTGTATATGAATCCGTTCATTCTATCACCCGTCCTGCTCGCACTCCTCGGCTCCCAATTGATTTCCGCGCAGGAAACCCCGCCTGAGGATATCCGCCAGATGGTGGAAGACCTCGCTTCCGATTCCTTCCAAGCCAGGCAAAAGGCGACCTCCGACCTGTGGTTCGTGGGACAGGAAGCGCTAGCCCCCCTGCGTGAGGCCGGCAAATCGGACGATCCTGAAAAGTCCCTCCGCGCCACCGAACTCCTCGAAAAAATCGAGCTGCGCATCACCCCGGAAACATCGGAAAGCATTCTCAGTCTGATCAGGCGATACCAGGAGGCACCGGCCAACCAGAAGGTGAATTTCCTCAACGAGCTGAAACGCAAGAAAGCCTATTTCCAGGTTCTCAAACTTTACTCCATGGAAGAGCGCGTGGAGGTTAAGTCGGGGTTGGCTCCGGCCATCCGAGGTGTCGCCATTTCCGGTGCGCGGGAATCCATCGCCACAGGGGACAATGAAACGGCCATTGAGCTTCTTAACATGTCCGCCAACGAGCCGACGGATCTGATGGCGCTGGCATGTCTTTACAGAAGCATGGGCCGCCTGGATGCGGAGCTTGAAAACCTCTCCCCTCCGGAAAATGTCCCGACGGACGTGTGGAAAATCACCCTGCTCCGCGCTAAGGGCGATCTGGAAGGCGCGCTGAAACTCGCCGCCGGTTCAGAGAGTCCCGAACTTCTCGCCGGGCTGAAAGTCCTCACCGGGGATCCGACAATGTGGATTCGCCAGAATGGTTTCGCAGACCGCGCCCAGCAGGCCCACCCCGCCTACGTGGAAATCGCGCTGAAGCGCTGGAGCGGGCGCAAGATCACGGATGCGGATTTCGCTCCACTCCTTGCACTGTTGGAAAATGATTCCGAGGAGCGGGAGAGTGCGGTTTCCGCGCTCGCCACTGTCGGTCGAATGGGCGAGGTGGAGAAACTCCAGGCAAGCGAAAATCCGGATCTGGGTTTCGAGTATTACCTTTCCCAGGAAAAAATTCCCGAGGCGCTCAAAGTGATCGGTATTGATCCTGGGAAGCCCGATTGGAAGGAATGGGTCGCCAAGCGGTTTGCCAAGATCAAGGACGAGAACGAAGAGGGGGAAGCCGGCGAGGCGATCGCCCGGCTCGCAGTGATGGCCGGTTTTCTGGAAAGCCGTGGTCTCGGCAAGGAACTTGCGGATGCTTTCGATGCGCCGCTCGCGGATTATGCGACGGAAAACGAAAACCACTTCCTTGATTTCCTGGGCACCCTGTTCCAGCCGGGAGCCGCACCACATTACGCCAAGACCACAGCAGCGACCTGGGCCGGGGATGACAAGAACAAATGGAGTGAAATTTTTGCTGTAGCACTGGGCGATAACGATGCGATCACCGAATGGGTGGAATGGATACGGGAAATCGAGCCGGACATGGATTACCCCGAAACGCTGGAGGTAATGCTTGCGATTTTCAAAATCGGACACGACCCGGAAAACCTGCGGGAGAAATGGTTGGGTAACGCCTGGAAGTCTGCTGATGCCGCCGAGGGAAAAGAGCAAGCCCAGCTCATCCGCAGGATCATGTCACTGGCCGTGGGCCAGCAGGATGTGGGAAATGCCCTGAAAGCGTGGGACATGCTGGAGTTGAAAAACGAATCGATGTGGAACTCCATCGACAAGTATCTGAGCGCTGCCGGGCGTTGGCCGGAAGCAGTGGAAATTTTTGACGCCTCCGGGAAAATTTCCTCCAGCAGCTCTCCGGAACTGCACGCATACCTCGCCGCAACCCTTCGCCGCGCCGGCTTCGAAGAACGCGCCGCCGAGCAGGACAGGTGGGCTGAGAAACTTTCCCTTGGATACCCCCCAAGCTGCAAACGCATAGCCGATTACTACACCTATGGCGGCGATCCTGAACGCGCCGCGATCTGGTACCAGCGCGCCGCCTTCCAAGCTGATCCGTCCTCGGGTGAGTTCGTCGGGGTCATGGGTTCGTATGCGGATTCCGCATTCGAACAGGGAAACTGGGAGATCGCCGCCTCATGCTACGAGGCCTACGCGCAGGTGCACGCCAGCAGCAATTTCGATGGGCGGGTGCTTGGCTTCTACAGCCGCGCAAGACTCAATGCCGATCTCGCCCATGCCCTGGCCATCCTTCCGGAAAACAAAAAACGCGCGGTTGCTCTCCTTGATGGAATCCACCGGAACTTCGCCACGGACGGAGTTCTCGCCGACAACTTTTTCCCACTTGTCAGAAAGGCCGGACTCACCGCTGAACTGGAGGGATGGTTCGGCGAATCCTGGAAAAACATCTCGGAAGTCATCACCCGCTACCCGGAGAACGACAACAGTCGCAACACCGCCGCATGGTTCGCCTCCCGCGCCGGTCTGAAACTCACGGAAGCAGAAAGCCACCTCAAATACGCCCTCGACCGCAATCCCAACCAGCCCGCCTACCTCGACACCATGGCGGAAGTCCATTTCGCGAAAGGAGACAGGAAAGCCGCAATCAAGTGGAGCGACCGCGCCATGATGCACTACCCCCTGACAGATCCCACCCCGCCCTTCGATCTAATGATCAGAAAGCAGAACCACCGTTTCCATACCGCCGAAAAGCCGTAGTGAAACCAAGGGGTGGCTGCATTCTGCTGCCAGCGAAGCGAAGAAGAGATGGAGGGGCTGGAAAATCAAATATTCCATCAGGTAGGAATGGAGTCGGGCCGCCCTTCCGGAGCAGCGTGACAAACCTCCCTGCCATTCTTGGCAACGTGCGCAAACACGGCGTCGAGGGCAATGTTTCCATCGGACTACTGGCACACCAACCTCTGCGTTCCGCCAGAAATCCGTCTGGGAAATATCCTGTTCATGCGGCAGATCCTGTTTGAAAATCAGTGCATGAGCCCCCGCCTCCTGCCCGTCCTTTTCCTCGCCGGCCTTCTCCTCGCCCCCGCCGCCGCCGTCCCTAACATCGTCCTCATTCTCGTCGATGACATGGGCTACGGCGATCCCGGCTGCTACAACCCGCAGTCGAAAATCCCCACTCCCAACATCGACGCACTCGCCGCCGATGGCCTCCGTTTCACCGACGCCCACGCGCCCGGTCCGCTCTGCCACATGTCCCGCTACGGCCTCATGACCGGGCGCTACCCGTTCCGTACCGACGTGAATCGCTGGCCGACCCACCCCCTCATCGAAGACGGCGAGACCACCGTCCCGTCCCTCCTCAGCGACGCCGGCTACGCCACCGCCATGGTCGGGAAATGGCACCTCGGGTTCCGCGAGGACGGCTACGAAAACCCGCTCCCCGGCGGCCCCGTTGACCGGGGCTTCGACTCCTTCTTCGGCATCCGCGCCTCCACGGATATTCCCCCTTACTTCTACATCCGGGGCGACCGCGCCGTCGCCCCACCCACCGGTCACATCGACGCCAACAACACCGAAGGTTGGTCGCCGATCCAAGGGAAATTCTGGCGCGAAGGCGGCATCGCACCCGGTCTGAAACTAGAGGAGGTCACGCCCCGCTTCACCGACGAGGCCATCGCCGTCATCGGGAAACGGGACAAGGCGAAGCCGCTCTTCCTCTACCTTGCCTACCCGTCGCCCCACACCCCGTGGCTGCCGACCGACGCCTTCGTCGGCAAGAGCAAGGCCGGGCTCTACGGCGATTTCATGATGATGGTCGATGCCGAAATCGGGCGAGTCCTGGACGCCCTCGTCAAAGCGGGCATCTCCGACGACACCCTTGTCATATTCACCTCCGACAACGGCCCGGTCTGGTACGACAAAGACATCGAGCGCTTCGCCCACGACTCCGTCGGCGGACTGCGGGGAATGAAAGCCGACGCCTGGGAGGGCGGCCACCGCATGCCCTTCATCGCCCGCTGGCCCGGCACCATCAAGGCCGCTACCACCACCGGGCATACGATCACCTTCACCGACATCCTCGCCACCTGCGCCGAACTCACCGGCCAACCGCTGGCACCCGACGCCGGCCCCGATAGCTTCAGTTTCCTACCCGTCCTCAAAGGCGCGGAGTCCGCCCCGCGCCCGCCGGCCGTCATGCGGTCCGGCCGCGGCCACATGACCATACGCAGCGGCGACTGGAAGCTCATCGACCGCCCCGGGTCCGGCGGCTTCTCGCCCAAAGAGGGCGAACCAGGTAAGACCGGCCAGCTCTACAACCTCGCCCAAGACCCCGCCGAAACGACGAACCGCTACGCCGACGAGCCAGAAATCGTCGCCCGACTAAAGGCGGAGATGAAGCGGATCGTCGATGCGGGTCGGAGCCGGGAACAGTGAAATAATTGCGAGAGAAGGCTCAGACAGGTTTCCAGTTTCAACTCCCATAAAAGTAGTGGCGAGCCACCGGTGACTGTCGGCAGCCTGCTGCCGCTTTCCGTCATGCAGCCCGCTGCTACGGGGCAAACTCGGGAACAAGCATTGCCGAGCCAATGCCGACGGCTCGCAGCGGGCTGCATTGCCAAAAGCGGCAGCAGGCTGCCGACAGTCACCGGTCTTCGACTGGAAAACTTCCCTCTCGGCCTCCTGATACCGGTGTGCTCGGGCAAGGCTTTTCTCAATCAACAGTCCATGGCTCTCAACTGCCCGGCCCCTACCATGTCGCTACTCCTCAGGGGCCGGATCGGTAGAGTGGGATGAGGCGGTTGCTTTCCGCGGTGCCGGAGCGGGTGGGGAGGTCGGAGGCTTTCACGGTGATGGTTTTGCCGTCGCGGGTTTTGGATACAACGGTTTGGCCGGGCGGCCATTGGTCGGCGCTTTTGTTGGCGACCAGGGTAAGGATGGAGTCTTTTACAGTGACGGCGGGTTGGGTTTCACTACCGCTCTTCACTCCGAAGGTGGCTCCGATCATACTTACTTCGGCTCCGTTTTCGAGGACGAGAGGGGCGCCCCGCTCGGATTTGAAGCCGAGGAAATCGGCGCGGCTACCGCTGATGACGAGAGGCAGGCCCCTGCCTTCGTTATTTACGGAACGGCCGATGAAGGCGATCCCGGCGGGGTTTCGTTCACCGGCAGGGTAACTGCCACCGAGGCAGTGGTAGATGCCTCCTTTCGCCTCCGTGGTGTTCGAGTATTCGATCTGCGCGAAATCGGTGATGACGGTGCGCGGGGAGTCATGGAGGACTTCGCCCCGGTAGAACTGGGTGAAAGTCACCGGCTCTTCCGAGTTTTCTGCCACGGTGAATTCCACTCCCGGATTGTAGCGGAAGAGTCCGTTGACCCATTTCACCGAGGCGGGGACGGTGATGGGGGCGGTCGTTTTGTAATTCGCGTGGGTGAGGAAGATTGCGGATTTTCCCGAATCGAACGCGGCCTGGATTGCTGCGGTGTCGTCGTGGATGCCGTCGGCTTTTGCTCCGTGAACCCCGGGCGTGGTCCACTCTTCGGCGGAAGGCCAGATTGCGGCGGAGGCTTCGGAGATCTTGGAAACGGGAAGTGAGGGAGGAAGCTGTTCGAGACCTGTCGCGAACTCGGAGATGTTTCCGTTACTTGTTTCCCCTGCTCCTTTTTTTCCGGAAACGGGAGATGCGTAGCCATTGGTGTGGATGTTCGCGAGATACACATCACCTGCCAGGATTTCCACTGCGGGGGATTTTCCGCCGGGGGATGCGAAAGTGCTGTCGAGGGCTACGAGATGGGTGCCTTTCCCGGAAAGCTGGAGGGCGGGGCCGCGGCCGTTTTCCACGAACAGGTTTCGGCAGACGACGAAGGCCTCGCCATGGCCAGCGGTGTCATCGCGCTCACCGAGGAGGACGGCAGCTTTTTTCTGCCCCCGCAGAGTCAGGTGATCGAAGACCGGGGCGGAGGCATGGCCGACGAGTGACATGATGCCGTAGTCGAAGCCCTCGATGGTGATGTCATGATGGTAGCCGATGACAGGCGGGCGCTTGATGAGGATGCCCGCGCCGCCGTCACCGTCTCCGGAGCGCAGGGTGAGGTTGGAGAGGCGGGCTGTGTTGGCTCCGGTGAAGTCGATTGCGCAGGCACCGGGGTTTCCTTTCCCGGTATCGATGGTGAGGTTGCGGACGGCGTTGATCGCCTTGCGGTTGTTGAAAGGGCTTTTCCCGAAGGAGACCACCGCCTTTTCCTGATCGAATCCCGGTGCGGAATCTGCAAGGCGGATGATGGTGTTTTCCCGGCTCTCGCCGACGAAGCGCACCCAGATGCAACGCTCCCAGCCGGTGGGATGTTCCACCCATTTTCCGCCACGGAAGAACTGGTCGCGCCGCTTGGTGGGGGTGCGGTCGGGCATGGAGTAGATGATTGTATCGGAGATGAGGTATTCACCGTCCGGTATATGGATGATGTAGGATGCATCCGGGTTCTTCAGGGGTTCATCGGTTGGATAGCCCTCCTTGTTCGGATAGAGTCCGTGCGTGTTGAGCATGGCGGTGCCGGAGTAGCCGGTTTTGTCCTGCTCGGTGAGAATGAAATCGTAGGCGCGGACGAAGGCGGCGGTGTCGTCGGTCTTGCCGTCACCCTTGGCGTTGAAAGGCGGCTTGGTAATATCAAGGATATTGCCGCCCTGGCCGTTGTGGAAATAGGCGGAGGACGGGTAGGTGATATGGAGGGCAGGGGAGCGGTCTCCGGGATCTGCCGGGAGAGAAATTGGTGAAAGGAGTAATGACGAGTAAAGGGCGGAGAGGAATTTCATTGATGGAACCTTACATGGGCTGATTGCGGAGGGTATAGAGCGGTGAACAGCCTTGGCGGGTAATGTGGCGAAGACCTGTGACCGTATCATAAAAACACCCCGATTCAGAGCGAACCGGGGCGGAAAATAGAACGAGCTTTACGATCCTGCTTGCCACTAGCGGCGTCTCCGGACGGCAACTAGCAGCGTGGAAAGTCCGAGCAACACCGTCGATCGGGGTTCCGGCACGGCGGAGAAACTCACGTCGTCGATCCCGATCGCGTCCTGAACGACTGCGTTGTCCGTCCATCGCAGCCAGATTTTGAGGAATCGCCAGTATTGCTACCAGTGTATTACAGATCATTGACAGTAGTCCACCCTGAGGCGGCATTGATATCACCCACTCCGGAGGAGAAAATCTGATATACAAAAACAACACCACCCGCAGGGCGGCCACCGATGTGGCGCAATGTTCCTCCCTTGTAGCTAAGCGTGAAACTACTGTGACTACCACCAGTCTCGCTCAGGGAAGCCAAGTGCAACCGCCGCTTGGGTTTTCCCTGTCGGCATGGGGCTCGCCGCCCAGATGATCGCCGCCTTGGTAAAAACCGAAAAGTAACTACCGTTTTATGAAAATGATTCCATCCATTGCCGCCCTTACCATTTTGGCCGCCGCCTTCGTATCGGCGCAGGAATTCCCTCCTGCCGGCCAGTTCCGTTTCGGCATCGCATACGGGCACGGCCCGGACAACAGTAGTCCTGAAGTGGCGAAGCAATGCGCCGAGATCGGCATAGACCTGGCCCGCGGACATATCGCCTGGGGAAAGATCCAGCCAAAAAAGGACGCATGGGATTGGACGAGTTCCGACCAGGTGATCGATGCCCACGCTGCGGCGGGAATCGAGGTGCAGATCCTGCTCAGCGGCGCTCCCGGGTGGGCTTGGAAAGAGGGCTTCAAGGTCACGGAACACGTGCGCCCGCACACCATCCCGCCACGCACCGATGTCTGGCGCTCGTGGTGCCGGGCGGTGGCGGAGCGCTACAAAGGAAGGGTCCGGTTGTTCGAGATCTGGAACGAGCCTGACATAGCCTTCTGGGCGGGAACGCAGGATGAATACATGGAGCTTTTAAAAGCGGCATCCGAGGAAATCCGCGCGGTTAATCCGGATGCGGTGATCCTCACCGGCGGCTTCGCCTCGATGGCGCACAAGGAGACCAAACCGGGGATGATACGCCGGGTGCTGGCGGAGGGGAGGGATTCGTTCGACAGGGTCGCCTATCACCGGCATGGTTTTTTCGATGAGTTCGCCAGAGAGGTGGACGGGTATCTGATCCCACTGGTAAAAGCGATGGGAAATGCGGACAAACCCCTTCATTTCACGGAAACCGCGATGGATACGCGCAATGGAGAGCGCCACCAGGCGGCGACCCTGGTGAAGAAAATCACCTTCGCCAAGGCACGTGGGGCGGTGGCTCACACGTGGTTCAACTTCCATGATTTCAACCCCAAAAAATCGCCTCCCACCCTGCCGGGAAAAACCTACGGACTCTATACCAGGGAGGGTGTGAAAAAACTCTCCGCCACCGCTTATAAAGTCCTGATCGAAGAGCTCCGCGACACGGTGCCGGTAAAACAATACGAACTTGCCGCGGGGCACTGGGCATTTCTTTTCAAAAAGAAGAACGGTGCCCACGTGGTTGTCGCATGGACGGAAAAGCAAGCCGGGCCCTTGCTGGCTTTCCGGACAAACGCAGGCGAAGTCGTGGCAAAAGACATCCTCGGAAAGACCGTAAAATCCCCCGTGCGGGAAAAAATCTTCACCCTCTCCGTAGCGCCGGATCCCGTGTATTATGATTTCCCGGCAGATAGCGGGGAGCCGGAGTTGCTGCCCGTCACAGCGGAGCTGACCAGCCGACCGCTCCCGGAGGATGGCGCACAGGAGCTGCTGGCAACCTTTCGGAATCCCTTCGCGAAGGCCTCGAAGGTCACGGTGAAATGGGATCTGCCGGAAGGGTTCCAGGGAGTGGACACATCCTCCCGGGAGATTGTGGTGGGTGCGGGGGAAACGGAGAACGTCCGTGGCGTTATCCGTCCGGCGGAGGGGAATCGGTTCCTTTTCCCGGCGCGTATGCCGGCCGGTTTGGAATACGCTTGGGAAACGCATGGACTCAAAGGTGAACTGCGCGTGGAAGTCCGGGCGAATGTGATCCCGCTCGGCAGAGGGGCTTTTCCGAAAGGCTTCAATGGAGAGGATCTGAGGCTCGCGGATGAATGGCAGGTCGAGCGCCTCGCCGAGCACGATCCCAATTCCATGGCACTGGTCTGGCAGGGTTGGAACGATCTCCACTCGAAGCTCTGGTTCCGCCGCGATACGGGAGCTACCAGGATCCGCATCCTGCGCAGGGATGAGGAACTTGCGGCAGGTGACGGTACCCGCATCGTCCTACGTCTGCCGGATGGCAAACATGTGGTTGTAACCGTTCCAGGCGACGAAAAAACCATGGAGGCGACGGTCGAGGCAGACGGTGTGAAGAAAAAAGTTCCCATTGTTTACGATAAAAACACCCTTCCGATCCGGGTTCTTGTGCTGAACCTGGAAGATTCCGTAACCGGTCTGGATGACGCGATTTTGAAAACCGGGTTGCCGGTCGGAATCGTTTCAACCGACGACGATGGCTCCGGGGTTGAGACCCGCATCCATCCGGAAGGCCCCGGCATCCCCGAAAGCGAATGGCCGGTTCTAAGGAGAGAATGAGGAAGCGCGAGCCACGGTGCTACCCCCCTGCCTTCGATCTCATGAT
The DNA here is from genome assembly GCA_963793435.1 of uncultured Verrucomicrobiae bacterium. GTDB lineage: Bacteria > Verrucomicrobiota > Verrucomicrobiia > Verrucomicrobiales > Akkermansiaceae > Luteolibacter. The sequence continues at coordinate 1,752,020 of CAWCAA010000002.1, forward strand.
CAGAAAGCAAAACTACCGCTTCGATTCCGGAGAAAAACCGTAATAAGGAGCGGCGTGCCCCATGTCCTCCTAAAAGAATAGGGAAGTGAAGGCTTGGCCAGAGTTCCTGGGTTGCCGGGCGACAGGGATGATCGCCCCTCCTCAACCCAAGCCACAAGGAATGCTATCCGCGTCTATCCGCGTTCATTTGACGGAGAGATTTGATTTTACAGTCCGTCCATCTCCGCTGCGCTCCGATTGTGGTTCCTCTTCCCCAATGCAAAAGCGGCCTGTTGTATTTGTGATTGTCCGCACCAGAAAATCACGGAAAGTTCTCCCCACATGACCGCACCAAACGACCAGCCCGGAATCCGAATCCTATTCCTCGGAGACATCGTAGGCGAACCCGGTCGCAAGGCCGTCATCGACAATCTCGCTTCGATTAAAGAACGCCACTCCATCGATTTTATCATCGTGAATGGCGAGAACTCCGCAGGGGGCAGGGGAATCACCCCGAGAATTTCCATAGACCTCCTCCGCGCCGGAGCTGCCGTTATCACCACCGGCGACCACGTCTGGGATCAGAAGGAAATCGTAGATTATTTTCCCACCGAACCACGCCTCCTTCGCCCCATCAACTACCCGGCCGGGACTCCCGGAAACGGCAGTGTCGTTTTAGATACCGCCAAAGGAAAAGTTGCCGTAGTCCAGGCGCAGGGACGCAGCTTCATCCAGCCGCCCCTCGAAAACCCTTTCCTCGCAATGGAAGCGGAAGCCGACCGCCTCCGCTCCGAAGGCGTCAATGTCATCGTCCTCGATTTCCACGCCGAGACCACTTCCGAGAAAATCGCAATGGGCCGAATGCTCGATGGCATGGTTTCCCTAGTTGTAGGAACCCACACCCACGTCCAGACAGCCGACGAATCCATTTTCCCAAACGGAACCGGATATCTAACGGATGCAGGCATGTGCGGCCCGAGGAATCAATCCTTGGCCGCTGCGTGGAATCCGTCGTCTGGCGCTTCCGTTCCGGGATGCCCACCCGTTTCCCAATAGCAAAAGGAGCCGTGAAACTCTGCGGCGCGATCGTGGATGTGGACGTTTCCACAGGGAAATGCCGGGAAATCGAAAGATTCGCCGAAACAATCCCCGAACAGACACCTTGAATCCGGCGGTTTAATCCGCTGCAACCCCGTAAAACAAAGGGATTCAAGGAAAGTGAGGAAAAGACCATATTTTTTTTGACAGAGTGCGGCGAATTGTTACTGTCCGCCCGCTCTTCCCCACATGCAGTCAGGGGTGCCGCGTTCGGTTTCGGTTCTTTCGGAACAGGTCGCGGTTCTTTTGTCGGCAGAAAGGAAGAACGAAAAACAGTTTGCTCGTGTAGCTCAGGGGTAGAGCGCATCCTTGGTAAGGATGAGGTCGGCGGTTCAATTCCGCCCACGAGCTCCAGTGTTCACGAAAAAACAACTCTCAAAAACGTCTCAGCGAAACCAACACCATCATGGCCAAAGAAACATTCAAACGCAACAAGCCGCACGTAAACATCGGCACCATCGGTCACGTCGACCACGGCAAGACCACTCTTACCGCAGCAATCACCAACACTCTCGCTGAAAAAGGCTTTTCCGAGAAGAAGAGCTACGCGGACATCGACGCAGCTCCCGAAGAGCGCGAGCGCGGTATCACTATCAACACCGCACACGTTGAGTATGAGACTGAAAAGCGTCACTACGCACACGTTGACTGCCCGGGACACGCCGACTACGTCAAAAACATGATCACCGGTGCTGCCCAAATGGACGGCGGCATCCTCGTCGTTTCCGCTGCTGACGGCCCAATGCCGCAGACCCGCGAACACATCCTTCTTGCTCGCCAGGTTGGCGTTCCGGCACTCGTCGTATTCATGAACAAGGTTGACCTTGTTGATGACGAAGAGCTTCTCGAACTCGTTGAAATGGAAATCCGCGATCTTCTTTCCTCCTACGATTTCCCGGGTGATGACATCCCTATCGTTGCTGGTTCCGCTGTAAAAGCCCTCGAAGGCGACGCTACCCACATGGCAAACGTCATGAAACTCATGGACGCTGTGGATGAATACATCCCCGAGCCTGAGCGCCCGATCGACAAAACCTTCCTCATGCCTATCGAGGACGTGTTCTCCATCGAAGGTCGCGGCACCGTCTGCACCGGTCGTGTTGAGCGCGGCATCATCCACAAGATGGAAGAAGTCGAAATCGTCGGCATCCGTGACACCGTCAAGACCACCGTTACCGACATCGAAATGTTCCGTAAGCTTCTCGACGAAGGTCGTGCAGGTGACAACGTCGGACTTCTTGTCCGCGGTCTCAAGAAAAATGACGTCGAGCGCGGCCAGGTTATGGCCAAGCCAGGCACCGTGAAAGGTCACACCCAGTTCAAATCCGAGATCTACATCCTCTCGAAAGAAGAAGGCGGCCGCCACACCCCGTTCTTCTCGAACTACCGTCCACAGTTTTACTTCCGTACGACAGACGTTACCGGTTCCATCAAACTCCCTGAAGGTGTTGAAATGGTTATGCCTGGTGACAACATCGGCCTTGAAGTCGAACTCATCAGCCCTATCGCCATGGAGCCTACCATGCGCTTCGCGATCCGCGAAGGTGGCCGCACCGTTGGTGCCGGTCGTGTTGGCGAAATTATCAAGTAATTGATCACCGGCAGGGGCGGGGGACGAAAGTTTCCATCCCAAGCCAAGCTCTTGGGGCACCCCGCCAAAACGGGGTGCCCTTCAGTGGCCTAAAAACCTCTCATTTTTTCTCACATAACGCGTCAGTAGCTCAATTGGTAGAGCATCGGTCTCCAAAACCGAGGGTTGCGGGTTCAAGTCCCTCCTGGCGTGCCATTTTCCCGTTTCCGTTTTAGTTCCCCTAATCTTTTCGAATGAATTTTCTCGAATATATCAAGCTTGGCGATAGCTGGGTCACCTCCGGAATCGTTTACGGGCTTCTCGCTATCGTCCTTTTCTTCTTTTTCAAATACCTGACCAAAATCTCCACTTTCATCGGTGAGGTCAAGGGCGAGCTCCGCAAGGCGAGCTGGCCGTGGGATTCCGACCCGAAAGCCAAAGGCTTCAAAAAATACAAGGAACTCATCGACTCGACCATTGTGGTGCTTATCGCAGTGATCCTGCTCGCAGGTTTCGTCCAGTTCTGGGACTTCATCCAGGTCATGATCGTTGGTTTCCTCACGGACGTCTTCAACTAATTTTCTCTTTCAAATCCCACCACCTACTCAAATGCCTAACTCCAAAGACTACAAAGACCAATGGTATGTCGTCCAGGTCCTCTCCGGGATGGAAGGCAAGGTGCGTGAACGCATCGCCCGCCAGGTAGAGGCCGAGGAAATGCAGGACTACATCCGCGAGGTGCTCGTCCCTACCGAAATTGTTTCTGAGATAAAGCGCGGCAAAAAAACCGAGACCAAGAAGAAATTCTTCCCTGGCTACGTGATCGTAAACATGTATCTTGCTACTGAGGACAACCAGCTCGTCGAGAAGACCTGGTTTTTCATCAAAGAGATCGATGGGGTAATTGGTTTCGCAGGAACCAAAGACCGTCCCGCTCCCATGCGTCCCCGCGAAGTGGAGGCGATGCTCTCCCAGATCGAGGAGCGCGAGGAAAGCGTCCGTCCCGCCATCACCTTCGAAGTCGGCGACACGGTCAAGGTTGCCGACGGCCCTTTCCAATCCCAGAACGGCATTGTCGAGGAGATCGATCCCGAGCGCGGCAAGCTCCGCGTCGCAGTCGATATCTTCGGCCGCACAACTCCAGTCGAACTCGAATACTGGCAGGTCGAGCGCGAGTAAGAATAGTTTTCAGCATCTCAGTTTTCAGTTTTCAGTTTTTCAGCATTTACCAAACAACACCATGGCCAAGGAAGTAACCAAAATCATCAAACTCCAGATTCAGGCTGGAGCCGCCAATCCATCTCCTCCAGTCGGACCAGCCCTCGGTCAGGCAGGCGTCAACATCATGGCGTTCTGCAAGGAGTTCAACGCAGCAACCCAAGCCCAGTCCGGCGATGTCCTTCCGTGCGTGATCTCGGTATATAAGGACAAGTCCTTCACTTTCGTCACCAAGCGTCCGCCCGCAGGCAACCTTCTCAAGAAGGCAGCCGGTCTCGCATCCGGCTCCGGTGAACCGAACAAAAAGAAGGTCGGAAAAATCACCAAAGCCAAGCTCATGGAAGTGGTGAATATCAAAATGCCCGACCTTAACACCAACGATCCCGAGGCCGCCGCACGCATACTCGCCGGTACAGCCCGTCAAATGGGGCTTGAAATCGAAGGAATGTAAGCCAGTCTCCCGCCCCGCGTAAAAAACGGGGCACCGCAAGAGGGTGGGGGACTACCTCCCGTCCGTTATCACTGCAAACCAACAAACATAATGTCCAAAGCACGCAGCAAACGCTACAAGAAAGCCGCCGAAGCAGTCGGAGAAGGAAAATCATTTTCCCTCACAGACGCGATCAGCACCGTCAAAACACTTCCAGCACCGAAGTTCGTTCCCACCGTCACCCTTTCCTTCCGACTCGGAGTCGATCCGCGGAAGAGCGACCAAATGGTCCGTGGTTCGGTATCCCTTCCACACGGAACAGGTAAGAACGTCCGGGTTGTCGTCTTCGCACAAGGCGCGGCAGCGGAAGCAGCCACCGCAGCAGGTGCCGAGCACGTCGGTTACGAGGATCTCATCAAGAAAGTCCAGGAAGGCTTCGTCGATTTCGATTCCGCGATCGCCACTCCTGACGCAATGGCGGAAGTTCGGAAGATCGCCAGGGTTCTCGGCCCACGTGGCCTCATGCCGAACCCGAAAACCGGAACCGTCACCGACGACGTAGCGAAAGCAGTCAAGGAAGTGAAAGCCGGTCGTATCGACTACAAGCTCGACAAAAATGGCAACATCTCCGGTGCAGTCGGCAAAGCCGATTTCGAAGCATCCCAACTCGAAGACAACGCCCGCGCGTTCATTGAAAGCGTCGTCCGCGCCAAGCCGGCTTCCGCAAAAGGAAATTTCGTCCAGTCCGTCACTCTCGCCGCGTCCATGCTCCCGGGTCTTCCCCTCGAAGCAGCAGTTTACGCAACCAAGGCATCCGCATAATTCCAGCAAGCAACGACCATGAATCCAGACAAACAAATCATCATCAACAGCCTGCTGGCTCGCGTCAACGACTCACCTTACGTGATCGTCATCGATTACACCGGCCTCACCGTTCCCCAGTTCAGCGAACTCCGCAACCGCCTCACCGAAGCCGGTGGCAAATGCACCGTCGCCAAAAACAGCTACATGCGCAAGGCGCTCACCGAAGCGGGACTTCCTGACATCGGCGAAAGCCTCGTCGGCCAGACCGCATTCGTCACAGGAGACGACGAAGTATTCTCCGCTGCAAAGGTGCTCAAAAGTTTCGAAAAGGAATTCAAGAAGCCTGAGATGAAAGTGGGCATCCTCGGCGAGGACATCCTCGATACCGACAAGCTCAAAGCACTCGCAGACATCCCGTCCCGCGAAGCTGTTCTTTCCCAGCTCCTCGGCCTCATCAACGAGCCTGCCACACGCATCGCCCGCATCCTCCTCGAGAAATTCGATCCGGAGCGCGAGCACTTCCAACCGTCCGACGCCGAAGAGGCCAAGGAAGAAGAGCCGGCAGCAGCCGAATAACAAACGATCTGAACTGATGGCCTGTCGCGTCTCCACGCAATGGCCTGATTAACAATGGTACCTCGTCGGTTTCCCAGCAGGGAAATTGAAATCTCCGGAAGCTCCGGGGGCGACGACACCGCAAAGGAGAATACACATGTCCAACATTGATAAACTAGTAGAAGAACTCGGCAAACTTACCGTCCTGGAAGCTGTCGATCTCGTGAAGCAACTCGAAGAAACCTGGGGTGTTTCCGCAGCAGCAGCAGTTGCCGCCGGTCCGGCCGCAGCAGGTCCTGCCGAGGCAGCCGAAGAGAAAACTGAATTCGACGTAATCATCGCCGAGTGCGGAGCCAACAAGATCGCTGTCATTAAGGCAGTTCGTGAAGTTGCCCCTGGTCTCGGTCTTGCAGACGCCAAAAAGCTTGTTGAAAGCGCTCCTGCACCCGTCCTCGAAGGCGTGGCCAAGGAAGCTGCCGAAGAAGCCAAGAAAAAGCTGGAAGCAGCTGGCGCCAAAATCGAACTCAAGTAATTCGTTACGGATTTCACCCGGGGCGGCCTTGTGCCGCTCCGGGCATTTCCGTCCCCTTATCATACTTTTTTAAATCTGTCACTTGCAAAACCGGAATCGACGCGTGACACTACCCGACCCCGCAGTGTCACGCGCCGCTTTCGAACCTTTTGTTTCCTCCGTCCATCTCCTGATCACCAACTTTGCTCGAACCGTTATCGGCTCGGGCTTGAACTCGTAACACTACCACCACCGCACCACCATGGCTGAACGTCTATATTTCGGTAAATTTGAAGAGGTCATCGACCCACCTAACCTCATTGAAGTCCAGAGCAGGTCTTACGACGAGTTCCTGCAGAAGGACGCCTCTCCCGGCGACCGTTCCGACTCCGGCCTCCAAGCGGTTTTCCGTGAAGTTTTCCCCATCAAATCCTACGATGAGGCAATCGAACTCGACTTCGTCGCATACGATATCGAGGAACCGAAGATCACTTCCCTCGACTCCCTCCGCAACAGCGAGTCCTTCTCCGCAGCCCTCTACGTCACTTTCAAACTGAAGGACGAGACCGGTAACAAGAAAGAGCGCGTTTACATGGGTGAACTCCCCATGATGACCCGCCGCGGCACCTTCATCATCAACGGCGCGGAACGTGTTATTGTTTCCCAGCTTCACCGCTCCCCAGGTATCTGCTTCGAGACCTCCCAGCACCTTAACGGAAAGATGCTCCACAGCTTCCGCATCATCCCTGACCGCGGTTCATGGCTCGAAGTCCAGTTCGATACCAACGATCTTCTCTACGTTTACCTCGACCGCCGCCGCCGCCGTCGTAAGTTCCTCGCGACCACCTTCCTCCGCGTCCTCGGTTTCCCGACCGACCGCGACATCGTCAGCCATTTCTACTCCATCGAGAACCTCGCCCTCAACAGCAAGATCGACGAAGCGGAACTCGGCCACAAGGTGCCTTTCGAAGACATCCTCGATGGCGAGCTCGTGATCGCGAAAGCTTACGAGCCGCTCACCGCCGGTATCGTGAAACAACTTCTCGCCCTCGGTAACAAGAAGCTGGAAGTCATCGACGGACGCGAAGACGAAATCCTTCTCAAATCCCTCCGCAAGGATCCTGCGAAAGACGAAGAGTCCGCGCTCAAAGACATTTACCGCAAACTCCGTCCCGGCGATCCTCCGACTGCCTCGAACGCCCGCGCCCTCCTCAAACGTCTCTTCTTCGATGCGAAGAAATACGACCTTACCCGCGTCGGCCGTTACAAGATCAACCAGAAGCTCGGCATCGGTGTTGATTCCGATCAGCGCATCATGGTTTCCGAGGATTTCCTCGCCGCCGTCCGCTACATCCTCAAGCTGAAAAAAGGCGAGGGTGTCATCGACGATATCGATCACCTTGGTTCCCGCCGCGTCCGTGCCGTCGGTGAGCTTCTTGCCAACCAGTGCCGTGTGGGTCTTGCCCGCACCGAGCGTCTGGTCAAAGAGCGCATGACCCTTTTTGACGTGAACATCGAAGGCATGACCCCGCAGAAGCTGATCAACCCGAAAGCCCTTTCGGCAGTTGTCCGCGACTTCTTCGGCCGCTCCCAGCTCTCCCAGTTCATGGACCAGACCAACCCTCTGGCCGAACTCACGCACAAACGTCGTCTGTCCGCGCTTGGCCCAGGTGGTCTGAACCGCGACCGCGCAGGCTTCGAAGTCCGCGACGTTCATCCATCCCACTACGGGCGTATCTGCCCGATCGAAACCCCGGAAGGTCCGAACATCGGTCTCATCAACTCGATGTGTACCTATGCCCGTATCAACGAGTTCGGCTTCATCGAAACCCCTTACCGCAAGGTCAAGAAGGGCAAGGTCACTAACGAGATCGAATACCTCACAGCCGACCAAGAGGAAAATTACCTCATCGCCCAGGCGTCCAACGTCATCGACAACAAAGGCAAGTTCGAGCAAGACCGCATCGACGCCCGCGAGCGTGGTGAATTCATCGAGTCCACTCCGGACGAGGTGCACTACATGGACGTTTCCCCGAAACAGCTCGTCTCCGTGGCTGCCGGTCTCATCCCGTTCCTCGAGCACGATGACGCCAACCGCGCACTCATGGGATCGAACATGCAGCGCCAGGGTGTGCCGCTTCTCGTTTCCGAGTCCCCACTTGTCGGCACCGGCCTCGAAGGAAAAGCCGCCCGCGACTCCCGCGCCGTGGTTGTTTCCGAAGCCGACGGCATCGTGGCAGCAGCTACCGCTGAAATCATCATTACCACTGCGGATGGCAAACTCCCCGTTTCCGACGAGAAGTTCCTCAGCGATCCGGAAGCGGTAAAGACCAATGTCACCAAAGGCATTTTCGCCTATCCGCTCCGCAAGTTCATGCGTTCCAACGCCGGAACCTGCATCAATCAGAAGCCTATCGTCAAGGTCGGCCAGAAGATCAAAAAAGGCACCGTCCTCGCAGACGGCCCGAACACGGAAGCCGGCGAACTCGCCATCGGACGCAACGTTCTTGTAGCCTTCATGCCTTGGAACGGCTACAACTTCGAGGATGCCATCGTCATCTCCGAGCGCGTGGTTAAGGACGATGTTTACACCTCCATCCACATCTCCGAGTTCGACGTCGCAGCCCGCGATACAAAACTCGGCCCTGAGGAAATCACTCGCGACATCCCGAACGTCGGCGAGGAAGCGCTCCGCAACCTCGACCACGACGGCATCATCCGCATCGGCGCGGAAGTGAAACCCGGCGACATCCTCGTCGGGAAAATTACTCCGAAATCCGAAACGGAACTCGCCCCGGAAGAGCGCCTCCTGCGCGCCATCTTCGGTGAGAAAGCCGCTGACGTGAAAGACACCTCCCTCCGCGTGCCATCCGGCTGCACGGGTATCGTCCAGGACGTTCGCGTTTCCTCACACGGACTCGCACAGAAGCGTAAGGAAAAAGTCGATCCCGTGGAGCTGAAAAAGCACCTCAAGAAAATCAACGACGAGCACAAGAAGAAGGCCGACAAGCTGACCGACGATCTCACCGAGAAACTCTCCGACATCCTGCTCGGTGAAAAGATTCCTCTAGACGTCGTCAACGCTCAGACCGGCGAGATCATCATCCCTGCGAACCGCAAGATCACCAAGACCCTGCTTCGCAAGCTTGCTTCCGTCCACGATCACATCGAAATCGACCCATCGCCTATCCGTAACAAGATCGTCGAAATCATCAATTCCTTCGAAAGCCGTTTCCAAGAACTCGACACCGACCGCGAACGCAAGCTCGACCAACTCGAGTCCGGCGACGAAGTCGATCCAGGCGTCATCAAGGAAGTGAAAGTCTTCGTAGCCGCCAAGCGCAAGCTTTCGGTAGGTGACAAGATGGCCGGACGCCACGGAAACAAAGGTGTTGTCGCAACCATCGTCCCGGAAGAGGACATGCCGTATCTCCATGACGGAACCCCCGTCGATATCTGCCTCAACCCGCTCGGCGTTCCATCCCGGATGAACGTCGGACAGGTTCTCGAAACCCACCTCGGCGTCGCCGCCAGGGCTCTGGGCTTCAAAGTCGCCACCCCGATTTTCGACGGCATCAAAGAGCAGGCGATCTGGGACTTCATGTCGGAGGCCAAAAAGGTCGATGGTGTGAAAATGGTCGGAGACGGTCTCAAAGCCGTTCCCCGCAAGCCCAACCAACCTGAAACCCGCGGATTCACTTGGATCGGCGACGGCAAGGATGGCAGCACCGCCGGTAAATCGACCCTCTACGATGGTCGCACCGGCGAGCCTTTCCACAACCCAATCGTGGTCGGAGAAATCTACATGTTGAAGCTCGGCCACCTTGTCGCAGACAAAATCCACGCCCGCGCCGTCGGTCCATACTCCCTCGTCACCCAGCAGCCGCTCGGTGGTAAGGCACAATATGGTGGCCAGCGTTTCGGGGAAATGGAGGTCTGGGCGCTCGAAGCATACGGAGCCGCCTATACCCTCCAGGAAATCCTCACCGTCAAGTCCGACGATGTCCAGGGACGCACACGCATCTACGAGGCCATCGTCAAAGGCGACAACAACCTCGAAGCCGGCACCCCGGAATCGTTCAACGTCCTCATCAAGGAAATGCAATCCCTCGGACTCGATGTCCGTCCGGGTCGCCAAGGGCAGACCTCGCATGGTTCGCCGTTGCCTGGCTCCGGAGACGAGTTCTCCCTTGATGACCTTACCCTGTAATTTATCACGCGAAACCAACCCCACATCCCGAACTACTACCTACCATGAGTGTCGATAACAACCTTCGCGAAATCTTTGGCGTGGACGAGCGTCCCGAAGCCTTCGATCAAGTATCCATCACCGTCGCCTCTCCGGAAATCATCCGGAGCTGGTCAAAAGGTGAGGTGAAAAATCCTGAAACAATCAACTACCGGACTTTCAAGCCGGAAAAAGGCGGTCTCTTCTGCGAGCGCATCTTCGGTCCTACCCGTGACTGGGAATGTGCCTGCGGAAAATACAAACGCATCAAACACAAGGGCGTCGTCTGCGACCGTTGCGGCGTCGAAGTCACCCTCAGCCGCGTCCGTCGCGAGCGCATGGGCCACATCGAGCTTGCCGTGCCGGTTTCCCACATCTGGTTCTACAAGTGCATGCCTTCCCGAATCGGCCTGATGCTCGACATGAGCGCACGCCAGCTTGAGCGCGTCATCTATTATGAAGACTATGTCGTCACCGACCAGGGCAACACCGCCCTCGAAGTCGGGCAGCTCCTTACCGAAGTGGAAATCCGCGAAGCGGAAGACACCTACGGCGACGGCTCCTTCAAAGCGATGATGGGCGCGGAAGCCATCATGGAGCTCCTCAAACAGATCGACCTTGCGAAACTCGCAGTAGAACTCGAGGAGGAACTCGGCACCACCAAGTCCAAGCAGAACAAGAAAAAGCTCTCCAAGCGCCTGAAAATCACCCAGGGCTTCGCAGCTTCCAAGACCCGTCCCGAGTGGATGATCCAGCTCGTTCTTCCAGTCATCCCGCCGGATCTGCGTCCTCTCGTCCCTCTCGAAGGCGGCCGTTTCGCCACCTCCGACCTGAACGATCTCTATCGCCGCGTCATCAACCGCAACAACCGCCTCAAGAACCTGCTTCTTCTCAAAACCCCGGAAGTCATTATCCGGAACGAGAAACGCATGCTCCAGGAAGCAGTTGACGCGCTCTTCGACAACGGACGTCACGGTCGTGCCGTTACCGGCGCAGGCAACCGCCCGCTCAAATCTCTCAGCGACATGCTCAAGGGTAAAGGTGGTCGATTCCGTCAGAACCTTCTCGGAAAACGCGTCGATTACTCTGGCCGTTCCGTCATCGTTGTTGGTCCCGATCTCAAGCTCGGTCAGTGCGGTCTTCCGAAGAAAATGGCTCTTACACTGTTCGAACCGTTCATCATCCGCCGCCTGAAAGAACTCGGCTACTGCCACACGGTTCGCTCGGCCAAGAAGATGATCGACCGCAAGACCACCGAAGTCTGGGACATCCTCGCGGAAGTCACCAAGGGTCATCCCATTCTCCTCAACCGTGCTCCGACACTTCACCGTCTTTCCATCCAAGCTTTCGAGCCAAAGCTCATCGAAGGTTCCGCCATTCGCGTCCACCCGCTCGTTTGCACCGCTTATAACGCGGACTTCGACGGCGATCAGATGGCTGTCCACGTGCCGCTTTCCATCGAAGCGCAAATGGAGTGCCGTCAGTTGATGCTTGCGCCAAACAACATCTTCTCGCCCGCTTCCGGACGCCCGATCACGGTTCCTTCCCAGGATATCATTCTTGGAACTTACTACCTCACATGGGCTGGCATCCGCACCCAGGCGGATCGCGAAAAACAAGAGCATCTTCCGCTCTTCGAAAACTCTTCGGAAGTCGAGTTCGCGATCGCTTCGCGCAAAATCGATTACCATTCCTGGATCCGCATTCGTAACATCGACTTTGGAAAAGACACCCCATACGGCGAGAAAGACCTCCCCGTCATCGAAACCACTCCGGGACGTGTCCGTTTCAACGAAATCTGGCCTGACGAAATCGGTTTCTACAACAAGACCGTCGGCAAGAAACAAATCGGCGACATCATCTGGCGCACCACCCAGGTCGCTGGCAAGAAACAGACCGTTGAGGTTCTCGATAAACTGAAATCCCTCGGATTCATGGAAGCCATGCGTTCCGGTATTTCTATCGGAATCATCGACATGGTCATCCCGGAAGAGAAGCCGGAAACCATCGCCAACGCCTACGCCGAGGTCGAAAAGGTCTCCAAGCAATACCGCAACGGTGTCATCACCAACGGCGAGCGCTACCAGAAGGTCGTGGACATCTGGACACAGGCCACCGACACCATCGCCAACGCACTCTATCGCAAGATCGAGCACAACGAAGGCAAGCCAAAGGCATCGCCACTCTTCATGATGGTCGATTCCGGTGCGCGTGGTAACAAATCCCAGATCAAGCAGCTCGGCGGTATGCGCGGACTGATGGCCAAGCCTTCCGGCGAGATCATCGAACGCCCGATTATCTCGAACTTCCGCGAAGGTCTCTCCGTGCTCGAGTACTTCATCTCCACCCACGGCGCCCGCAAAGGTCTCTCCGATACCGCGCTGAAAACAGCCGACTCCGGATACATGACCCGCAAGCTCGTGGACGTTGCCCAGGATGTGATCGTTTTCCAACAGGATTGCGGCACTGCCAACGGCATCGCGGTCGAAGCGATCTACGACGGCGACGAGGAAGTAGCATCCCTCGCCACCCGCGTTTACGGACGCGTCTCCGTCGAGAAAGTAAAAGATCCGGTCTCCGGTGAAGTGATCGTCAAACCCGACGATGTCATCTCCGAAGCCCAGGCAAACGCCCTTGAGAAAATCGGTCACGAGAAACTCAGAATCCGTTCCGTCCTCACCTGTGAAGCGGATCGCGGCTGCTGCGCGAACTGCTACGGCCTCAACCTCGCGACCGGCCTCCCGGTCAAGATCGGTGAAGCCGTCGGCATCATCGCCGCCCAATCCATCGGCGAGCCGGGAACCCAGCTTACCATGCGGACTTTCCACGTCGGTGGTGTTGCTTCCGCAACCTTCAAACAGCCTACTATTAAGGCCAAGAACTCCGGTCGCGTGATCTACAAGGATCTCCGCACCGTCCAGGACTCCGATGGCAACTGGGTCGTTCTCAACAAGAACGGTTCCGTATCCATCCGCGACAAAGGCGGCCTCGAACTCGAGAACCACCAGATCATCATCGGCTCCGTCATCAAGGTGAAGGACGGTGAGGAAACCAAGAAAGGCGATACCTTCGTCGAGTGGGATCCATACAACGTGCCGATTCTCACCGAGAAACCCGGCAAGGTCGAATTCCGCGACATGATCCTCGGCATCACCGTGGCATCCGAAGTCGATAAGGAAACCGGCAAGAAGGGAACCATGGTCACCGAGCACAAAGAGGATCTCCATCCTCAGGTCTGCATCGTCGATGAGAAGACCGGTGAAGTCATCATCAACTACTCCATCCCTGTCGGCGCCCACCTTTCCGTCAAGGAAGGCCAGAAGGTCTCCGGAGGAACGCAACTTGCGAAAACTCCACGGAAAGTCGCCCGCACCAAGGACATCACCGGTGGTCTTCCACGGGTTGCGGAGCTTTTCGAAGCACGCAAACCGAAGGAAGCCTGCGTCATTTCCAAGATCGAAGGCGACGTCTCCTTCGGCGGAAACGTCCGTGGCAAGAAAAAGGTCATCGTCACCGATCCGCAAACCGGCGAAGGCGTCGATCACCTTGTCCCAATGGGCAAGCACATCATCGTCACCGAAGGCGACCGCATCAAGCAAGGCGACCAGATCACCGAAGGCCCTGTGTCTCCGGAAGATCTTCTCGAAGCCTGCGGAGCCACCGAACTCCAGGAACACCTCGTCAACGAAGTGCAGTCCGTTTACCGCGTCCAAGGCGTGGAAATCAACGACAAGCACATTGAGGTCATCGTCCGTCAGATGCTCCGCAAGGTGAAAATCACCGAGCCGGGCGATGCCGACCAGTTCCTCTGGGGCGATCAGGTCGAGCGCACCACGTTCAAGAAGGTCAACGAAGAGATCATCGCAAACGGCGGTAAACCAGCCGAAGGCGAGCCTGTTCTCCTCGGTATCACCAAAGCCTCCCTCGAAACCGATTCCTTCATCTCCGCCGCATCCTTCCAGGACACCACCCGCGTCCTCACCGAAGCGGCAACGCTCGGACGGATCGACTACCTAAGCGGCTTCAAGGAAAACGTCATCATGGGTCACCTAATCCCCGCCGGCACCGGCTTCCATCACCACCGTGATTCGGAATTCGAGTTCACCGTTGAGGAACCGGAACCCGTAGTCGAAGAACCCGAAGTCCTCGACGACGAGGAAGACGTAGTCTCCGCATAACCCGCGAAAGCATTCACAAAACCCCGGCCACCCCAAGGTGCCCGGGGTTTTTCGCGTCGTAACTGCTGCGTCCCGCAGCAGGCCGTGGAATCCCCGTCCCGGGGACTCCCACGGAGCGGCTGCAATCTGTATCCAGCAACCCAAGCCCCCAACCTCAGATCCATTCACCCTCTCATCCACATATAACCCTTCATTGACCCATACCCAAGAATCAGGAATACTTCCCACATGCCGAAAGCGAAGCCACAACCAGCTCCCGCCACAGCCGCTGAACGCACCGCCCGCCGCCGTGCGGAATGGAAAATCGTCGTCGCCGACAGCTTCGCCGAGGCAGAGGCCGAAACCCGCGCCTACTGGCGCGCCGCAACACCTGCCGAACGGCTGAACGCTCTCGAAAAACTCCGCGAACCTTTTTATGGCAAAGATCAAATTGGCGGCAGACTTCAGCGATTTCTTGAAGTTGTGCCTGCGGAATGAAGTCCGCTTCACTTGCGTGTAGTCACCGTCCAGCAGGAATTTGGTTTCCCGCCGGATGCGCTATCCACCGGGATGATCACCGATAGCAAAAAGATCATCCGCATGGGCGTCCAGCCCAAAAGCTACACAAGCCGCACCGAGGAGCAGGGGCGTCGCTGCCCATAGTGAAATGGGAACCACACGCGCAAGCGTGATGCGGTAGCTGCCTCCGTCCCGGGGCAGGCCGTGGTAGCTGCGTCCCGCAGCCACCCGCCAACCAAAGCACTGTAGCTGGGGCATTTTGCCCCAGTCCGTTCAGCGGGAATCCTGCCCACATCTTTCCCCTCCAACAGCACCCACCCCCTTCACAAATCATCCAGCGAACCCGCAGACCTACCTCTCGGAAATCACCATAGCAAAGCAAACGCATATTCCTCGATACCGCGTCCTGCGCCGGAACGCTGCCTCGGCATCGAGTCCGAATTCTGGCTTCGCCTGCAAGCAATCCCACGAGCTGAGACTTGCCAAGGTAGCCGAAAGCGCGGAACAGGAGATGATTCATTCCCCATGCAAGGCCCTCGCCCGAAAACCGCCACCCACCCCACAAAGCGCAACCCACCTGTCCGCCGACTTGGAAGAATGGCGATCACTCCACACAATAACTTGCGTAGGTATTAAAATATGATACCATAAGGCCATGCAGAAAAAGCATCGCAGGACGCTTGAACGCATCTTCAGCCGTCCCACGCTTGGAACGATCAAGTGGGGTGACATTGAAGCTCTGTTCATTGCTCTGGGCGCGAAGGTTGAGGAACGGGCAGGCTCCCGGGTCGCCGTAGTCCTTGATCAGTCCGTGCAGATTTTTCATCGCCCGAACCCCAGTCCGGTTACCGACAAGGGAGCGGTTGCGGCTGTCAGGACATTTTTAAGTAACAACAACATACGACCATGATGACACACAAGGGATACACCGCCTCGGTATGGTTCGAGGCAGACGATCACGCCTTCCATGGCACTGTAACCGGGATCAAGGACGTGGTTCACTTCACTGGCTCCAGCGTCGGTGAGCTGGAGCAGGCATTCCGGGATTCCGTGGACGAATACCTCGCTGTCTGCACAGAGCATGGCATCGATCCTCAGAAAGCCTATTCCGGCACATTGTCCCTGCGCATCAGCCCGGATCTTCACCTCAAGGCCGCCGCCAGGGCGAAGGAAAGAGGAACCAGCGTGAATGCCCTGATAGAAAAAGCCATCACCGAAGCGGTTTGATGCTGGAACCCACCACCACCGCCCCGCTTGAAACTACAGGACACACCTTATCGGCCAGCTTAGCCGAAAGTATCGGGAAGAAAATCCGGTGGGAGCGGATCGACCAGGGGCGGATGATCGATGTTTCAAGGTGGTCTTTTTCGGGAGACAACAAACCGCTCGCCGAGATGCTTCAAGATATCACAGGGAAGCTGCCAGGCGTCCGTAAAGGCAAGTGCATCGGATAAGCGTAAACCCAGCTATCGCGAAGGAACCGAATCGGGGGGGGGAATGAACGAAAGGAATTTTTCTGCGAGACGAGTTACGGGGAAACTCCAAGCGACCGCTTATTCTCATAGACGAACTTGCCGCCCGCAACATCACAAAAGCAGCAGCCGCCGCCGCGATGAGAATCCCGCCGACACGCCTCTCGGAAATCACCACGCAGAACAAACGGATATCCCTCGATACCGCCCTGCGCCTGCAACAATCCCATGAGCTGAGACTTGCCAATGTAGCCAAGAGCGCGGAACTGGCGATGATCCATCGCTCACAAAGTTTCGAGAAATCTTGGAAAAATGTATAATTGAGACACCTGACCCCAGAAGACAGAAAATACCTGTAACTGCCTTACCTACGCAGAAGCAGTGAGAAAAATCAGAACCAATGTCTGAACCTCAGTTGATTCTAAAGGGATTTTAACTGGACGCTAGTGACAGACGCTATTTATTTCTCCCTGCGCATACCGTACGGGGAATTCGTATTTTAACACCGAAAGTCCTACGCATTTATACGTAGTTTTACGAATTGATCGGAAAGATCTGACCCGATAATTTTCACCCATGGAAAAAATGTTTCTTTTCGTGGTAAATTTCGCTCTCTGTTCGACATCCTGCCTCTTTGCCATCCCAATCTATAGCGACGACCTCAATAACCTGGGTATAGAGGATTTCTCAGATCCCAATGCGCCGGTTCCGATGGTGGGAGGCCGGGAAATCGAGATGTCCTTCCGCCCGAAGGCGGGGTGGAACCAGGTGAGCGCGCGGATTCATATATCCAAAACCCTGGAAGACCTGGATCTGGCCGGGCGGAGGCAGGACCGGGAGGTTGCAGTCGCTCCAGCTGCCGGGGGTCTGCTGTCAGCCTCTCATATTCTGGACTGGATCAAGCCTGTGGACAGAGATGTGACCACCACCCAACCTGAAAATTTTACCGGGGGTGATACGGTTTACTACCGTTGGGTCATTGACTACGTGACCAACTCGGGAGCGCCCCGCCGGGCGACGGGGAGCGCGCATCAGTTTACCGTGCCCCGGAAAATAACCATTGCCATCCTGGGAGATTCCTACGGTTCCGGTGAGGGAGCGCCGGTGAAGAAGCATGGGGAAAACCCCTGGCAACTTGTCAACGACGGCGTGAGAGCCCACCGCTCCAAGATTTCCGGACAGGAACTCGCAATCAAGGAATATTTCGAACGGCATCCTCATCTTGCCTACGATTATGTGAACCTGTCGTCTTCGGGAGCGATTGCCTCAGACCTGTATTCCAGCGTTTCACAATACGAGCGTGAATGGAGAAACCTAGTGAATTTCGAGGGTGATTCGGTAGAGGATGCGAAAGCGGAGGCACAGGGTGTGCGATTCTCACAAATCGACCATCTGAACGTATGGCTCAATACGCACGGATACGAGCAACTGGACGCGGTCATCATGTCAATCGGCGGGAATGATCTGGGTTTCAGCACAATTCTGAAAAACTACCTGGGTGTGGATTCGGATGAGATTTTCGATGCTGCCCTAAAAGGGTTCCAGGATCCGGCCTGCATCGCTGGTGCTTCCGCACTTACCCTCATTTTTCAGCCAGGAGCAGCAGCCGCTTTCTATCTAGGCTGCTCGTTGCAAGATATTTTCAATGAAATTCAGCAGTATGCGGATAAGGACACAAGCTTCAGGGATCCCTACAGGGCAAAAAACATCACCAACAGTTTCAGGCAATTTTCATGGTATGAGTCACGGCTCCAGTCTGAATACGCATCACTGGCAGGGCGCCTGAACTTCGGTCTCACTAGCGGTGGCCAGAGAGTTTCCCCCAAAAACGTCCTGGCCACGGAATATCCGTTTCCGATGAAGGACTGCAATGAGTTCTCCGAGCTGGCACCACTTATCGCCCTTGGATTTGACCAGACTTTTTTCGGCTTTAACACCGACTCGATTCCTCTCATCTCCTATATTTTTGATAATCGTAAAATTGGATTTGATCTCACAGCCATAGCTCCCATCACGGTTGGTTTCAGCGAGGAGGAAACACGGGAGGCCGCGGTTGAGCTCGTTCCCCCCGGTTTTACACCCCGGCCTAGCTACGGGGGAGTGAATCATCTGATCAGGGATCACGTCACCAATTCCGGAGCGTTTTCTCCGACGGAATGGCATTTCGTGAACACAAGCGCCTCACTTCCCAGCCGTACCGGTGTCTGTTTTGCTGGTACACACTTCAACACCATCACAACCGCTCTCAACCAGGCGGGGCCTAATCTTGTAAACAACGCCTATCATCCCAATCAGCGCGGGCACAGGGAGACCTACGCCCCGGCGATTCTCGCCGATCTGGAAGCCGTACTGACCGATACAGCGCTGGCTGGCTTCGCATCGGATGAGGGCTTTCAACCGGCTGCGGGACTCCTCCCGGATCTGGTGACATCATTTTTTCCACACACCCTTGTTTACGATCAGGAGAGCGGGCAGTTTGAGGTCGAGCTGTTGGTCGAAAACATCGGGAACACCGCCTCCCCGGCAAGCGCTACGGTCGGTATCAGTCTTACCGGTGAAACCAATGCCACCCTTGCTCCGGTGCGGATTCCCTCCATCCCCGCCAACGCGTCTTTCAGGGTTGCCGTGAAGCGTTCCGTTCCCATTGAGATGATCAGGGAAGACTTTCCCTTCGCCTGCCCGAACGCGGATGACTTTACCGGCTTCGAAAGCTATGCCGACAAGGATCTGGCCTTGCGCTATTTCCTAACGGAAGTGTTCCGACGCTCCGAGATCACCTTTACCGCGGATCTTGACGAAAACGTGGCCGAGCTGAACGAGGGGAATAACAAGTCCAGGGGCTTGAGAGTGACTCCACCCTTCGCCGACGAGGAGAGTCTGCGGTTGCTTGGACAGACGATTCTCATGGAACTCTCTTCCCTCCTCGGGAGGGAGGTGCCGTTTTTCGAAACGGATCTGCTTTTCGACGAACCGGCCGTCCGGGAGTATTTTGGATACTACAGCCCGGAACTTGACAGTGGGTCGGGGGATAACCGGACGAAAATGGAGATCGCCATTCAGAAACGTGCCCAGAAATGCCTGAACCGGAATTTTCCCTCCCTGGCCGTGGAAGATGAAATTTTTCTACCCAGAGATGGTCTGCGCCCGATCTGCCTCTTCGATGAGCCGCTGCTTGATCAGGACAAGTGCCTGATTCCTGCGAACGTCCTGGTTCGGGACGAGACGGATCACCTGAGGGATTTCCAGCAGATCGCATTGGAAGTCACTCCGAAAAACGGCCGGCTTATCCAGGTCTCCGTCCCGCTGAAGCCCATTCTGGCTGATATCCTGGGCAAAGAGAAAATCGATATCATGCTTGGAGGCCCTGAACTGATGGGAGGACTCGTGGAACCGGGGATTGGTGCGCAAATTTCCAGCCGTACTCCCAACATTTCCGTCGATGTCAAAGACGAGCAGATCATGGCCGTCCAACTGGGCACCCAGCCCGGTGGATTCGATCTCATGCCATCCACAATTGTGAGCGAGCAAACCTCCGTTAGCGCCCCTGATGTCCCGCAGGACGGGCGCACAGTTCACGCCACTGTGATCGCCCTGACGGATTCCGGAACCATCACGGATAATTACACCTTTTCCACGATCGCACGGAACGCCCTGCTGACCGGGCCTGATGCGGACACACTGCTGGGTATTGAAGGAGCGACTCTTACCTGGGACTTGCCCGACCCCGAAGCAGCCGGAGAGGTGAAAAATTTCTCGCTCTCCATAGGTAGCTTTCCCGGCACATCCGACATTCATCCGGGTCTGGCCGACCGGTCGGCCGCGGCCAGGGCGTCCGCAGGAGGTGGGGCCTGCACATTGCACTCGCCAGCCATTCTGTCTCCCGAACAAACATCGTTCCAGATTCCCAATCTGCCGGAAGACGGTCGCAAGATTTACATCACCCTTGGCACCCTGCGGGATGGCGAGTGGCAATATGAGATCCATCAGCGCGAGGTCGAATCCGCGCGTGATTCGGGATTGCGTCTCCCCCGCATCGACCAGCTGATCTCCGCAAGGGAGCGCTTCGTAATCGCCCCCGGCAGACGACCCGCAACTTTCTACAACCTGTTTATCGGTGATTCTCCCGGCGGAAAAGAAATTCTGAATAGACAAAAAATCGCTGCCGGAGAAACCGAGACTCCGATTGACGTGATTTTTGAGAACGTCCCGCGCGCCGACGACGAATTCCGACCCCTGCCATACTATGTGACTTTGGAGACCGATACCCCTCAAGGAATTTTCACGGATACGTACACATTGATCCCCCGCCTGGCGGCAACCCTGATTGAACCGGTTGAGGCCGAAACGATCGATATTTCGACACCGGTAAATATCAGATGGGGACCCGGTCTTGATGCCATTGGATACCGCCTTACCGTCCACGTTCCCTCGAAAATGGATGGCCCGATTATCGACGAGCAGTTTGGCGCGGACATGCTGAGCACAAAAATCGATTTATCGAGCTTCAGTGACCTGGGTGTCTCAATTTTTATCGAGACACTGCGCAACAATGGGGAAACGCAGCTGAACCAGACTACGGGCGGGGTCTTCCTCCTCGCACAACCTGTCTTGCGCACCTACGAGAACGACGCGATCGATGATCAGTGGCAGCTCTCCCGCTTTGGTATTGGAAATCCCGACGGACTACCCAAGGCGGATCCGGATGGTGACGGCAATTCCAACATGACGGAATTTCTGGCCGGGACGGATCCGCTCGACGCGGAGGACTTTCTGACCACTTCTTTTTCCGGGGTATTCAAGACCGGGACTGCTAGCGTCGATCTTCCGGTGTCAAACGAACGCACCAACTACCAGCTCCAGTTCAGCTCGAACCTCCGGGCTTGGGGCCCGCTGGGCTTGCCACTGATGGGTCTTCCCGGTGGTGCGCCGCTGAGTGTTCCCATCCCACCATCGAATAAAGACAAGCTTTTCTACAGGCTTGAACTGAAGCCGAAGTAGAAAGGATTTCTAATGCGTCACATGGTTCACCGCCCAGGCAGCCACCGGATGAGATGTAATCCATGCCATTCGGGTCAGGTTTCGCATTCAAAATTTGTTCGGGGTCAGGAGTCTCAGTCAAACATTTCTTGCTCGGGGTCTCTGTAGGGACAATCAGCGGCTAACCTTTTCTATCGAGATAATCCTCCCAGAATCCCTGCGGTTTCTTGATATCGCGTTTCTGGCTGGATTTGTTGCTAGCGGACAGAAGTAGAATCACCTCCTGCCCATCTCTGGCGAAGTATAGACGATAGCTCGATTCAAAATGAAACCGTAATTCGGAAACGCCCTTCCCCACGGATTTACAATCCCCGAGATTACCTGCCTCGATTCACACCAGTCGGGCGTCGATTCGCTGTTGGGTCAAGTGCCACGAATTCCTTAAAATAATCGATGGAAATTTTAAGGTGAAAATATGTTCCCTGCGGTCAGGCTATTGACATCTCGATGCTTTTTCCCAAGAGCTGCGTTGCGCCTCGGTCGTGATGCTCGCATCACTCCCTCGTTGCGCCTTGCTCCAAGAAAAAATCACCTACGCCCATCAAGCATTAAGAAATTCGTAGCACTAGACCGGCAGGTCATCGAACCACTCAACAAACGGCTTTTGACCCGAGGTCTCGTTGTAAATCCGGATATTGAACACAGCTATGCCGGTATGAGTTCCACGGACACCTTGAAGCCAAGACTCCGAAGAGCTGCGTTCAATGTATTGATCGTCGGGTTCCCCTCCCTGAATAAGGCTCTACACACCGTGCTGCGATCCACGCCCATTTCCTCCGCCAGTTTTTTGATTTTGCCCTGAGCCTGAGCCACATGACGGATAGCCACAAGAAAAGCCCCGAGATCCCCGTCCCGCTCGTATTCCTTCAAGTTGGCTTCCAAGAAGCCAATGGCATACTCACGATCTTTGAGGCGTGCCCGAAGGCCTTTTGACCAGTTGGTAGGTATTTCACCCATGTTGTTTTCTCCAATCGTTTGCTGATCATTGTAGTGTTGCATAAATCCACCACTTCGTTAATCCCAGGAAAAATCACCTGGCAATCTTGCATCAACCTGACTCCCTCTGAGATAACCAACGAGGTGATAGCAACGCTCCGCACCCTGGGCAACGCCCTCATTCACGGGTGAATTGTTCGGGGGCAGCTGTCGCATTAAAACATCCGCCAACACCGTCTGAAGCCTAGATCTTGAAACCGGTGGGGTTATCATCAACTACTCCATCCCCGTCGGCGCCCACCTTTCCGTCGAGGAAGGCCAAAAGGTCACCTGATGCACACAACTTTCGAAAATCCACCATTCCCGGCCCCGCTACACCGGTGACCTGGATCTATGGATCGATCCATCACATGAGAACGACTTGCGTGTAGTCACTGTCCTGGAGGAGTTCGGTTTCCCACCGGATGCGGTTTCCACCCAAATGATCACCGACAGCAAAGAATCATCCATATGGGCCTCGAGCCGATGAGGTTAGAGCTGTTCACCAGCATTCCAGGCATCGAGTTCATCGACTGCTACGGTCGCCGCGATCTCGTTCCGTAGCGCTCGCATGAAAGAGAACGCCGAAAGAATGGCTCAACTCAAAACCCTGCAAGCCATCGGAAACTGGGAAAACCCCTGGCAAAAGCGGGCTGCATAAAAACACTGATAAAATCACACCCGCGTGGAGGTGGGGAATTTATGCTGTGAGAAGGGAATTCGACAAAGGGGCTCCGATTTACGCTCCGTCGGAGTCTTTCCAGAACGAAGGGTATGCGGAGGGGGGGTGCTGGAAGAAACTTCAGGCGTTTTCCGACCATCTTGGGTTGCCTTGGGAACTTCCGGCGAAATGACCTGAATGCAGCAAGCCGGGTGGTGGAGAGAAACGTAGCCCCGGCTCAACCGCGGATCGCGTTTGCGGTGTCCAGAAGGGTCGCGGGAAAGACGGTTGCAACGGGGGCGGGCTAAAGACCCGCGCTCCGCTCCGTATCCTGTGGCGGAGCAAATCACCCGCATTTTTTACTCCCCGGTCTCAAGTAACAATGCCGGATCGAGGCTTAGGTCACTGCTTTCGAGGCCGGAGTTGTGGCCTTCGAGGGCGATTACGTTTTTTCCTTCACGGAAGGAGGATGAAAATTTTCCGAGTGGAAAGTATTCGGCGCCGCTGGCTTCGTGTCTTTCGACTTTTGCCGTGCCGTCCTTCCCACGGACGATTCCCTTTGAGAGCAGTTCCCTGCCATTGACGTGGAGGACGAAGGCGTCGTCGTAATTGATGACCAGGCCGAGGCGCTTGAGGTCGGTTCCTGCGGGGATTTCGAACTCGCGGCGGATGAAGATGGTGGTGAATTTCCCCATCATATCCTTGAGTTCGGTGCGGTCGTCGTTATCGCCGTAGCCGAAACCTGCCGGGCCTTCCTTCCAGCCCTCATGTTTGGCATCGAAGCCGACCTGGGTCCACATTTCGGTTTCCGGGCTGGTTCCGTCCGCGAGGTAGTTCCACCTGGCGTGGGGCGGGATGACGGGAATGGTGTTTTTTGGAGCCATGGCGGCTACGTTTTTCCTGCCGGCTTCACGGGCTTTTTTCGCATCCGCGATGGTTCCGGGTGCGCCGAGGACTCCTGCGCCGGTGCGCTCGAGGGTCTTTCCATCGGGAGTCCACGGGTTCTCCAGGACGACGTGTTTGACGGTTCCCTTTTTTACGATGGCGAATTTGTCGCGCTCCGCGCCGTGGAGATCGAGCATGGTGCTGGTCAGGGTATCGCCGTCTATGTCGAGGACGGTGGATCCGTGGTCGAGGATGATGCTGCGCATGATTGGCGAAATGCCTTTTGCCTCACGCCCCAGGGCTCCGCCGTGCCCGGTAACGATTGCGACCGTGCCGTTGTGGGGAGTGGTTGTTTCGCTTTTGGTGTAGGCTCCGTCCCCGTCGGGCTTGCCGTCGCCATCGTCAAGGATCACACCATCGGCAGTGGTGGGGGTGGCGTATGCCCCATCGATGAGCATGGAGCGCTCGTAGATGTGGGAGTGGCCGCTGAGGACGAGATCCACGCCGCCTTTTTCCAGGATGGGCATGATGAGCTCGCGCATCTCGACGGGTTGGCCTTCGCTGTCACTATCGTGGGTTCCTTTGGTGTACGGCGGGTGGTGCCAGAAGCCGATGATCCACTTCGCCTTGCCTTTGATTGCAGCGAGGTCGCGCTCCAGCCACCGGGCCATCAGTCCGTCCGGCCTGCGGTCGATGTCGTGAGAGTTCAGGCAGATCATGTGGATATCGCCGTAGTCGAAGGAGTAGTAGGATTCGCTACCGGAGGCGACTCCGCCGGCCTCGCCCTTTTGCGGGCAGACGTAGGCATCGAAGAAGGGACCCTTGCCGCTGTTCCCATTTGAGGTGTGGCCTTCGTGGTTTCCCATGGATGCCCAGCAGACGGTATTGCGGAGGGTTTGGCGGTATGGTTTGAAAAACTTCTTCTGGAATTGCTCGTCGGTGCCTTCGCCGTAGGCCATGTCGCCCACGTGGAGGTATAGATCGAGGGGGCGTTTGGTTTTTTCCGTATAATCGACCAATGCCTTGTGAACCCTTATCTGGTGCGCTTGGCCGGTGCCGGAATCCCCGACCACCCAGATGCGGGTGGGGGTGGGCTTGCCGATCGGGGGGTGGGTGGTGAAACGGTTTTCCGGGTCGGGTTTGGTCAGGGCGGTATCGCCATCGGAGACGATGTATTGGTAGGTGGTTTCGGGTTGGAGGCCGTCGAGAGTGGCCTCGTATTGGATCATTTCCAGAGGTGCCCCGCTCAGGCTTCCGCGTTTCAGGATTGCGGCTCCATCGAAAGTGAGGATCTTGTCCGAGGCCTCCTGCCGAACCATCACCTTGGGATCTGCTAGCGCGGAACCGGTTCTCCAGACGATGGTGATACCGTCCTCACGCGCCAACTGGAGGTAGGGCTGACGAGTGATTTCTGCGGCGGGACAAAGGGATACCGAGAGACTGAGGGCGAGCGCGCAGCAGAGGATCATGGACATGCTTCAGGTATTACTGATCCCGCACGGCCTCTCTGTCAAACACGGTGCCGCCTGTCGATGGCCGGAATGGTTTCGCCGCAGGTATGGGATATCCTTTCGGGTTGCACCGCACCGAAGGCGCTTGGATATATCCCAATTTGAAGAATACCGTGTAAGGGCTTGCTGGAAATGGATTCGTTCCTAGAATACATTTCGATGGAGGCACCGCATGCTATCGACACCGAAAACCCTTCCGCCGTGGCTGATGCCTTGAAGGAGTGTTTTCCGGTGCATGAAGGGGAGGGGAGTCCGCTGGTTGATCGGGCGGTTGCGGATGTCGTGAATATGTTCAACGGGGAGCGCCCGGGTTATCAGGCGATCGACATGGAATACCATGACCTGGATCACACGTTCCAGGTAGCCCTGTGCATGGCGCACCTTTTGAAAGGACGGAGCGAGGCGGATGCCAAGCCTGCCCTAGGGATGCGTGAATGGGAACTGGCGATTCTTTCGGCATTGCTCCACGACACGGGCTTCCTCAAGGAAACCGGTGACGATTCCGGGACGGGAGCGAAATACACGTTCGTCCACGAGAGGCGCAGTTGCGTTTTCGCCCGGAAATATCTGCCTGAGCTGGGCGTTACGAAAACGGAGATCGAAGACATTTGCCGCGCGATGATGTGCACCGGGCCACGGAACAGCATAGAGAATGTTCCCTTCCAACGCGAAGAAGCCCGGGAGATCGCGCTGCTTCTCGTCACCGCCGATTACCTCGCGCAGATGAGCGCCGCCGATTATTTGGAAAAATTGCCGAGGCTATACAGCGAGTTCGTAGAGGCTTTCGAGTATGAGGGAATTCCGGTCGAGAAGCGCCCCTACAAGAGCTTGGACCAGTTGTTGGAAATGACTCCAGGATTTTGGAAAAATTTCGTGATTCCATTGTTGGAAGGTGAAGCCGGGGGAGTTTATCATTACCTTTCCTCCGAGGGTGCGCCCAATCCTTACCTGGTCGCCATAGAAAAAAATCTCTCCGAACTGCAAAGCCGCCAATAAGCTACGCTGCGTAAAATCCGAACTGACGAATAGAGGATCGAGAGATCGCTAGAAGAGCCTGTCAGACCAGAATGGCACTGTTTTAATACAATGATCGGGGGTGAACGCGCGTCATAAAGCCGCCACGTAAAAGAAGAGGATGGAACCACGAATCTCACGAATCCTACGAACAAAGAGAAGAATATGAACCACGGAATACACGGAAATTGAACGAGCAGCGTCTTGATTCGTTAGATTCGTCGGATTCGTGGTTTCTAATTCTTGTGGAATGGAAGCAATCACCGGCACGGCGCCTAAAACAGTGCCATTCCTGTCAGACCACAAGGCATATCTCTCGATGGCACTAGCCCAACGGGCTTGCGGATTTAAGCCCGGGGTTGGCGTAGCAGCGCGCAGCCTACCCCGGGGTATTTCGACCAAAAGCCAACAACGCCAAAGGTGTTGCGTCCATGCGCGAGGGTGGGAACGGCTTGGACACAACCCCTTTGGGGTTGGATGATCTTGCGGCCATCACCCCAGGGTAGCCTCCGTTTCACTCCTGCAACCCTGGGCTTGTATCCGTAACCCCGTTGGGGTTGGGAGTGGTTCAGCACGGGATGGCCTGTCCATCAATTTTAAATTTACGCAGCACTAGGATCGGCTGAGGACTTTCAGGAGGCGTCCGGCTTACTTTGAGTTCATGACACGGATCCCGTTCCACTCACCTTCCGGAGGATTTGAAATCAGCGTTTCGCAGCGTTCGACATAGGTGGCGCTGAGTGCGTCCCCGGGATGGAGCGCCAGGGCTTCGTTGAACTGCCTGATGGCGCGGTCGAATTCCCCTTGGCGATAACATTTCAACCCCGCTTTGAAATGTCCGACGGTTTCCTGGAGGCTGGGGAACGTGGCTTCCGAATGGTAGTCGAGGATTTCATAAACGCTCACCGGTTCGGTCTTCCCTTTCACGACGATGAGATCCACCTCCCGCATGCGGTAGGATCCTTTGAGCTTTTTCACCGTGGCTTCGCTGGCGAGGATGCGTGCGGAGTATTTCTTGCACGCGCTCTCCAGGCGGGAGGCGAGGTTCACCCCATCGCCGATGACGGTGTAGTCCATACGTTTTGGCGAGCCGATATTTCCGGAGACGATCGTGTCCGTGTTCAGGCCTATGCCCATGGCTATGGGCTTCTGCCCTCTCGTGACACGGAGTTCGTTCAGCTCGTCGAGCGCGTGGATCATGGCAATGGAGGCACGAACCGCGCGGTCGGGATCGTCATCGTGGGCCACGGGGATTCCGAATTCCGCCATCAGCGCGTCGCCGATAAACTTGTCGAGCATGCCTCCCTCCAGGGTGATGCAGCCCACCATGGCGGAGAAATATTCGTTGAGCAGCGCGACGGTTCCCTGCGCTCCGAGCTCCTCCGTGAGGCTGGTGAATGAGCGGATATCGGAAAAAAGGACGGTGGCTTCCACGCTCTGCCCGCCCAGTAGATCGCCACCGGAGGCGAGGAGCTGGTCGGCGAGACCCGGATCAATGTAGCGGGACATGGTGGATTTCATGCGCTTTTCCGAAGAGATGTCCTCTATCATCAGCATGGTGCCCAGCCGTTTGCCTTTGAGGCTGATGAGCGGCTGTATGGTGAGGTTCACGTTGAGCTTTTCTCCGTCGGAAATGATCTCGCCGTCCATGATCAGATCCGCCTCATTGGAGTCCGCGCCCTTGGCGATGCGTTGGTTCACCCATTGGTTTTCCCCGGTAAAAATCTCGTTCGCCGCGCGGGTAAGTATTTCTTCCTCACTCGCGCGAAGGATGCGGTAGCCGGAAGCATTGCAGGTCTGGACGAGACCGTCCTCATTGAGGGTGATCACGCCGCTGGACATCGATTCCAGGACGGACTCGTTGTAGTTCTTCATGTTCTGCACATCGTCGAAGAGCTTGGCGTTTTCCAAGGCGATGGAGACCTGTGCGGTAAAGGCGCGGAGGCGGGACTCGTCCTCTTCGGTGAAAGGCCCGCCGCGCTTGTTGAGCACCTGGGTGACCCCGATGACCTTGCCGTTTTTGTTGACCACTGGCACGCAGAGGATGGAGCGGGTGAAGAACCCCGTCTTCTTGTCAAACGCCGGATTGAAACGGAGGTCGGCGTAGGCGTAGGGGATGTTGATCGTCTGGTTGGTTGTGAAGACTGCGCCCGCGATCCCGACGTGGTTGGGGAGGCGGATCTGCACCTTTTCGACTCCCTGTCCCACTTCGGAAACGAGTTCGCCTGTCTTCTCGTGGTTCAGGAAAAGGGTGGAGCGCTCCGCCTTGAGCATGCGCGCGGCCTCGCCCATGACGCGGCGCAGCAGGACGGAAAGATCCAGCGAGCTGGTGATGTCCGCCACCAGATCCAGGAACTCCATTTCCTGCTTCCGGGTCTTCACCATCTTCTCCACATACTGGGAGCTTTGCAGCGCGACGGATGCCTGGGTGGCGATCTCTCCGAGAAGATCCAGGTCGTCATTCGTGAACGATCCGGAGCGCTTGTTGAGTGCCTCCACCACTCCGATGA
This sequence comes from uncultured Verrucomicrobiae bacterium, assembly GCA_963793435.1. GTDB lineage: Bacteria > Verrucomicrobiota > Verrucomicrobiia > Verrucomicrobiales > Akkermansiaceae > Luteolibacter. Next base: position 1,781,154 of record CAWCAA010000002.1, read on the forward strand.
CTTCCCCGCCAGCGGTGATGACAGGGGCGGCGAGAATGCTTTTTGTGACGAACCCCGTGCTCTCGTCCGTATCGTTGCTGAAACGGGGATCCGCCGCCACATCGGGGACGATCTCGCCCGTGCCCGATTGGAAAACGGAGCCCGCGATCCCCGCGTTGTTGAGGATGCGGATCTCGCGGTTGAACGTCCCTTGGGCGACCCGGGAATACAGCTCGTCTGTCGCCGTGTCGTTGAGGAAAAGCGTGCCCCGCTCGGCGTTCATTTCCGAGGAAATCACCTCCACAAGGGTGACCAGAAGGTCGTCGAGATTCTTGATGGTGGCCACCTTCCGGGTGAGGTTCAGCAGGAACTCGCTGCGGCGCAGGCTGGAGCGCAGCGAGGCGATGGTCTCGCGCTTTTTCGCGGAGGGCTTGGAAGGATCAGCGGGCATGTGTTTTCTCCAAAAGGGTTCGCAGGGATGAAACGGTTTCGCGCAGTTGCCGCAGCTCGTCGCCACTTGCGCGGGATTGCTTTTGCAGCTCGTCCGCATGCAGGAACATTTTTTCCTCCAGTTCGGCACGGAGCGCGGCGGCGGTTTTCCGGAGCTGGAGGTTTTCGTCGCGGCCTTTGGCGATGGCCGCCTGCACGGATTCCGCCCTGTCGGCGGCCATGGACTGCAATTCGTCGCGTAGCATTTGTATCGTCGCCCGGAGCTGGCGGATCTCATCGTGGCACTCCGCCACTGCCGCCTGGACCGCGGTGGATTTACCTGACTCGGTTTCCTCAAGTTCCGCACGGACGGCCGCGATCATGGCCTTGAGGTTGCGGTTCTCCGTCTGGGCCTGGTGGAGCGCGTCAATGCCGACGCCCGTTCCGTCGTTATCGTCGTGTTCCGCAGCCTTGCCTTTCATCCCCGTGACTGTCGCGAAAAACCATGCGCTGCGGCAAGAGCCAATTCGGGGGAAAGGCGGAGTGAAAGTGCCGGGAGTTGCGTCTTGTCCGCATCCACCCCATCAGCTTGTGGTAGTCCCACTGCGGGCTGGAGGGCTGTGTGTGAGAATTTCCTCCCACATGCGATCGGTTTGTTATCAAATCCTCGCCGATGAAACGAAACACCCTTCTCTTACAAACATTCCTGATGGCAGCTCCCATGGCAGCCATTGCCCAGCAGGTGCAGGTGACCATCGAGCCTGCGGTCGAGCTGAAGATAGAAACGCGGGAGGGATTCCGGTATGACATTGAGGAAAGCGCGACCCTCTCGAACTTCCAGCCGAGCGGGGTGTCCGTGGAGGGAACGGGGGAAACGGAATCGGTTTTCTTCCCGGTGGAGGGGAAACGGTTTTTCAGGGCTGCGGAGATTCCCACGGAGATACGGAAGCTGATTTCCGGACTGGAAATCTACTCTCTGAACACGGCCAGGGTCTCATCGGACAATGGGGAGATCGAGATCACCGGTGCCAGGGTGAGGAGCCGGGACTACGATGAGGATGATTTCGCGACGATACGCTATTGCTTTGATTTTCCGAGCCAGAGCTTCCAGCCCAAAAGCTTTGAGGTGATCGAAAATGCCGGGCCGACATTTCTCCGGGACGAAAGCTTTTACCCCTTGGATGATCCGTCCGGGGAAGAGACGGTGACCTACGCGGGTGCCACGGTTACCGAGGGGGTTGCCGCATCTCTTACCATTCCCGCCGCCGGTGCGGAGGTGGTGATCAATGGCAAGGCGAGGCAGGTGATCAACTACCAGTTCGCGGGATCGCGGGCACATGAGATCACGATACGGGATGGCGATGATTCCGAACTCGGGAGCTTCATTTATACCGGCACGACAATTCATGAGAACGCATTTGTGATGCTTGAGGATGCGGTGAGAAAACTTCATTTCCGGCCTCTGGATGGCAGCGCGTCCACGCTGAATTTCGCGTATGCGGACGGGAACCGGTTCGGCACCACGGTCGCGCAACCTGGCGGCAACATCAGCACGGGCAACATGATTTTTAACAAGGATTACAAAAGGTTCGGTATCACGCTGCAAGCTGGCAAAAGGCTGGTCATATCGGGATCCTACACGAACGGGGGGACTTTCATACTCTGCAAGGCTAACGGCGAGCGGATCGGTGGATATAGCCGTCTGAACGGAGGGTCGGATACGAACGTGCTGGAGCCGGTACCCGAGACAGGAGATTACGTTCTGGTCTTTCTTGGCGACGCATTTGAAACGAATCGGTTCACCGGATCCTTGAGCTACTTTGTCGAGTGAAGCCTTGGGCGGGGACTCGTCATCTCCGCAATGAGCGGGTGAGTTTCTCCCGCAGCCTGATGATGCCTTCGCGCAGGTCGCCGAGATTTTCGACGGTTGCGTCGGTTACGGTTTTCGCACTGGCGGCTGCTCTGTCGATGAAGGGGAGAACCGATGTCAGGAGGGAGATCGTTTCGGGGATATTGGCGAACTCATCTTCGAGCGCATGGTGGATGAAAGCTCCTGAAATTTGCTCCTGGAGCTTGAGAAGGTGGATGTGGAGATCCTGCTTTTCATCGGAGCCATCCGCCGTGTGGATGACGAAATGCTGGACGATTAGAAAGCAGAGTTCCTCCAGTTCGTGGGGTTCGGGGTCGCCGGCGATGTATTCGTCGAGGAGTTCCATTTCATCATAAAAGGCTTCCATGCTTTCCTCGGAGGCGCGTTGGAATTCCTCCCGTGTTTCTTCCACGGCGGCTTCCCCTGCGGCCGCTTCCTCCGGTGAAAGCGTCCAGGCCATTTCCACCAGCTCCAGCACCATTTGCTCGCAATCGATTTCCACCTGTTTGAATTTCTGGCTGAACCATTCCAAGTCCAGGACAGGTGCGGTTTTTGTCGGCGGGTCTTCCTGATTGTCGTCATACAGGCGGTCGTAATGTTCATCCGGCGGGAGGATGGGGACTTGGGACCTCCTGGTGTGGGTGATGCGCCCGACGGTTCCTTCGCACAGGGCGGGGATGAAGAAACACTGCTCGCCGGGGGCATCATCCATCACGGCGTGGGGGTTGCGGAAGACCCAGAGCGCTCCGGCGAGATCGCGGCACGGGTTCCCCTGGAGCGTGATGAGACTGGAGGTGTGGTCGGTGAAATTGAACCTGAGAAGGGTTTTTCCCTTCGTCCGGTTGTCGATGCTGCCGTCCGCTATGCTTGCTTCTTCCAAGTGAAATCCCATCAGGGGTTTCTACCTTGGTTTTCGCCGCCGGGTGAGTCAAAAATGCGTTTTGTTGCGCTTTTCCCGATCTCCCGGTTGGTTCCTTATGCGGGTGGTTTTCCTTATATGCTCCATCGCAGTGTTTCCCGGAAAAAAGCTTGTTAATACCCATACTACAGTGCCGGGCGGGTTCATCCCATCAGCTTGCGGTAGTCCCACTTCGCGCGGGAAGGTTGGTCGATGAGCGAGTTGGCCTGATCGTTGTCGATGAATTTCATATTTGCGGGATCGAACTTGAGATTCTGGTTCGTCCGGTGGGCGATCTTGCCGGGGTTGATCAGGGTGCAGGAGTTGAAACCGTTGGATTCGTTGAGGGCGAATTTCTTCTTCTCGCGTATCGCCTGGTGGAAGTCCGTGATCTGCGCCTCGGGTTCCGGCAGGGTTTTGAGTTTCTCCGCGAAGCCGGTGAATTCGGGTTTGAGCCTCTTGAAAATTTTCCCCTCTGAGCCTTCGATGAATGCTGCGTTCTTGTCCCTGGTTTCCCCGTCGAAAGTGGTCTGTGTGGTATCCGCATAAGCCATTGCCACTCGGGACTAACGCCATCCATATGACTCCCTTGCCGGATTCACCGGAATCGAAAAACAGCCGCCACTCTCCCGAGGATGACTGGTGATGGCGGAAGCAATCCATGGGGCTACCGCTTTCCATTACCTCAACTTCCCTACCCGGCAAGGTATGGCGCGGCTCACTCGAGCGCGGCTTCCAGGCTGAAGCGGGTGAACATGGCGATGAGATCGCCCTTGGCCTCGCGCTTGCGGGCGGAGTCGAGCGCCTCTCGCATGGCGTCGCGGGCCGGAGCCGCGGTGGCACCGAGGAGTTCGAGCTGTCGGGCGGCGTGAAGGATGATCTCCGGGCGACCGGTTTCATCCAATGCGGCGGCAAGTATCCCTATCGCGGGATCGGGATCACCGGCGGCGGCGAGGGTGGCGGCAGCTTCGATCCGGGTATCGGCATCGGGATCATCAAGGGCTTTTCGAAGCGCGGATCTGTCAGTTTCGGAAATATTCGGGACGGAATGAAGGCCGAGAGCCGCCCAGTAGCGCAGGGCATCCAGCGGGTCGTCGAGATTGCGTTGGAATACCGGGGAAGGGTGGCCCGTTCTGCCCGCCGTATCGAGCAGGCGGGCGAGCGGATAGCGGTGGTCGTCACGGGCGACATCGAAAGGTGAGTCTCCACCGGCCAGGCGGCTCCACATCTGCGGTTCGGTGAAAAATCCGGCGTCCCGCGTTTCCATCTGCCACCGGCGCAGCTCCTCGCGCAGCGCGGTGAGCCGTGGTTGTTGCGCGGGATCTGCCGCCAGATTGTGGAGCTGGTCGGGGTCGGTGAGCGTGTCATACAGTTCTTCGGCGGGTCGGGTGGGGGCGGCGAAGGTCATCGGGCGGGGCCGAGCTCGCCCGCAGCGGCCATTTTCCTGAACTCCCGGCGGAAGGTGGAGGTATCGGAATAGCCCTCGGGCTGCATCCATGAGAGATGTGGCATGAAGTTGCGGATGTAGAGCCATCGCTCGTCACGGACGGAGCGGGACAGGTCGAACGCTTCATCGACGCGGTCCCGCGCGGCGTGGACGTATTTCCGGGGCGGCGGAGTGTTTTTCCCGAGAAAAGCCTGGCCTTGGAAATGACCCGGAATGTCGAGATCGATAAGGTTCAGGACGGTTGGCGGGAAGTCCACGAAGCTCACCAGGCGTCCATCCGTAGTGCCGGGTGCCGAGGGTGCCAGGTGACGCCATTTTTCAGGAAAACGGATGAGCAGCGGCACACGCAGGCCGGAATCCTGGAGCACGCGTTTGCCACGGGGCATGCCCATGCCGTGGTCGGAGTAGAAGAAGACAATAGTGTCTTCTGCCAATCCGTCAGCTTCGAGCTGGTCCAGCAGCTCGCCGGTCTGGCGATCCATGAAGGTGATGCAATCATGGTAGCGAGCCCAGGCGCGGCGGGCTTCGGCGGTATCCGGATAGTAAGGCGGGAGGGTGAGGGATGCCGGATCGTGGCGCTCTCCGGCGGAGAGCTTGGAGCCGATCTCCCTCTCGAATTCCTCGTGCGTCCAGGCACTGGTTCGGGACTGGTGGGTCGCCATGAGATTGAACACTGCGAAGAAAGGCTTGCCCTCCGCCCTGTCCCGCCAGTGGGCTGTGGGTGAGCATTTGTCCCAGGCAAGCCGGACGAAGTCAGCTTCATCAGCGATGTTGTAATCGGTCTTGACGTTGTTGGTGGTGAAATATCCGGCCTCGCGAAGGGGCACGGTGAAGGGCGGGATGCTTGCGGGAATGGGAAAGGCCGAGCGCAGGCGCTGGGTGCCGAGCGAGGTGGCATGCAGCCCGGTAATGAGGCAGGATCGCGATGGCGAGCAGACCGGCGCGGTGGCGAAGGCGCGGGTGTAGCGAACGGACGCGGCGGCGAGTTCATCAAGCCGCGGTGTCGAGGCATCCGGGTCTCCATAGCAGCCGAGATGGGGGCTCAGATCCTCGGCAGTGATCCAGAGGATATTGGGCAGTTCCCGGCCAAGGCCAGGCAGGACGAGTAACGCGGAGAAAAGCAGTGCGGGTTTCACACACGGATCCTAGCAGCCCGGAGAGGTGACGCCACTCCCGAATCGGTGGCTGTGGCTTTTCCGATGGCATATGACTGGAGGCAGCGCTCTCACGCGGCGAACCAAAGCCCGAGTTCCATGCCATTCGGGTCAGTTCCCGCTAAATCACATTGAAAGAAAGTCTGCGGGAGAAAGGACTGAAATTGGGGAAAGTCTGAAACCGCCAGCGTCGTTGGTGAGCAGGTAGTCTGCCCGGTTCGTAACGGCAGCAGAGATCTGGAGAGCATCTTCAAAATCTCCAGCTAGGAAATCGAAGGCTCTTTTGGCTTCTTCGGTTCCGGTGGAGGGAACGTCGAAAGTTGCTAACATGTTCCGGAGAAAGAGGTGGATGGCTTCCGATCCGAATCGTTTTCTACCGATGTATTCGATGATGAAGAGGGAGTGCCATGCGCAGGAAAGTTTGCAGGGATGTGTTTTCGCATACTGCTCAAGAGCAAGTGCGCTTTGGTGCCCAGCCCTGTCGCTGATGATCAGATCTAGGATGACATTGGTATCGAGGAACAGGCGGATCATCTCCCGTATTTCCGGTCAAGATGGTCGTGATAAGCAGCTTCTTCATCGTTAGCGACTGTGGGAGCAAGTATGGCGGTTTCCCTCCATTTGCTCAGCCAGCTAAGATCCGAAGATTGTTTTGCATCACCCAAGGCCTCCTTCATTTCCTGATAGGTTTTGTAGGATAGCATCACTGCTACCGGTCGCCCTTTCTTGTCGATCTCAATGGGTTCGCGGTGGACGGCTTCGAGAAGCTCGCCGAACCGATTCTTCGCATCCGTGGCGGTAAAAGTGGTCATGAAACTAAAATAGCTAAAATGGCTATTTAGTCAATGCGTTAGGAGAAGTCATGCAGGGATCTGGTGCGTTTCCAATTTCTTCCATAAGTTTCTCAGTTTACGGTTCTGTTCCAATTTTACTTTGAGCTGCCGTTCCGCTCTCGTGACACTGCTCCTCACCCCCATCTCCAGCTCCTCTGCAATCCAGTCCAGGGTCATTCGGGAATGACGCCTAACCAGCCGTGCCAGCATCGCCTTTCTCGCATCCATCTTCGGACAGTTCGAGAGGTCTACTCGCTCCATTCCGAGAACCTTCATCCCTTCCTCTATCCAGCGCCGCGCCGCCGCTTCACTGCGATCCTTCACCGCGCCTCCACTGTAGCCGTTTTCACTTCTGTAATCGCCTGTTACCAACTTGCTCTCCACCAGACCGATCATCCTTTCTCTGAACCCATCGCTCCCGAAGCACCATCCTCTCCTCAAAACGGCTCCGAGATCAGGTTCCGTCCTTTCCCCGTACCCGCTTCTCGCTGGACGGGAGCGATCCACTAGGTTTTCCGTGTCTTTCAGAAACCTCCTCCGCCCCGCTGCCAGATCTTCGTAACCCAGATGACCCAGCCCCTCTTTTACCGCGATCCACGGCCGCCGCACCGATGCCCTCCTCAGGTAGTCGGGCAAACTGCTCCAAGCATACTTCTCCAACCCGCCCGCCAGATTTGACAATCCCGCACGAGCCGGATTGAGGTGGCTCTTACCGAGTCTTTCCTGCGTTTTCTCGTCGCTGAAGCCGCGGTCGGCGCAAACTTTCCCGAGCTTGGCTCCAATGTTTTTCTCGGTATTTTCGATGGCTTCGAGCAGACGCGAGGAGTCGGAGCGGACGTCTTCACTGAGCTTCCAGTAAACGATGAGCCCGTCGCGGTTCTCGCCGAGGAGGAGCTGGTTTCCATACTCGACTTCGGAGCCGCTTTTTCCTCTTACTATAACCATAGTAGATGGCTCGTAGATGCTCAGTATTTTCTCGTCGTTGGGGACGCGGCGCTCTCCGATGATACGTTCGTGGGCTTGTTTTCTGACCTGGGGGAGAATTTCGAGGACGCTTTCGATCCTGCCTATGACCAGGTTTGCCTGGGCGGGGCTGAGGCTGGTTTTTCCCTCCCGGTGTTTGACCAGAAGATCGCGGTGGGTGCGGGCGTGGCGGGCCATCCTGTCGGCGAAATGCTTCATTTTACGGAGGTTTTTCTTGCGCTCGCTGCTGCTGTTCTTGCGCCGTCTCGCGTTGCCCATGGCGATGCCGAGCTGGTTGAGGTCATGGAGAAGTTTTTCGGTGCCGCCGCGTGGCATGCGGTTTTTTACGCCGTGTTTGCGGATACAGCCAATGGCTTTGAGAAGGGTGCGGCAGCAGTCGCCGAGCTGCACCCAGTCCACGGGGAAATGGATGTCGGGGCAGTGGCAGGTGCTGTCATACCACGTTTCTAGTAGATCGACGGGGATTTCAAATCCGAGCAGGTTGATGGCATGCCCGAGCAGGGGGTCGTGGACTTCCGGGGCGGAGGCTGCCTTTTGCAGGAGCATGGCGAAGGCGCGCCCGTGAAGCTCCGGGGTGAAAAGTTTTTTGGCACGGTCTATGGTGCTTTTTCCTGGCGCGCGGATGGTGCCGAAGTTTTCGATGAAGCAGAACCACTGTTCGAGGTTGCTGTCTGCGAGGGTGATTTCCAGATCGCGCACGGAGGCGTTGGACTTGTGGGCGCGCAGGATGGAGATGCGCAAGGCGCTGCGGGTCTGGAGGATGAATTTTTCCAGGCCGTGGGAGTAAGCGGCATCGTCTGCGGCTTGCTCCCGGCGTTGTTCGAGAAGGGACTTGAGCATGAACTCGTCCAGGCCGCTGAGACGGAGGATTTCATCCATGGCTTCGAGTTCGGTGCGGTAGGCGCGATAGTTCGCTGCCGGAAAATACGGCATTTCCGGGGTTGGACGAAACGGCGAGGTGTGGCAGAATGGGGTTGGCAAAGCGGTCTTGATGGTTGTCGTAAACTCATTATAGACATCGTTTTTGCTTCAAAGGGGGCAAAAACGCCCCCTTTGATCTCTTTTTTTTGCCGCGTGATTCAGAGTGGGCTTGGATTTGCTCGTTCTGGGACAGGCTCTATGTAATGGATCAGTGTATTCAGGTAGTTCCCTTCTTCCACAAGAACGGCTTTGTATCGTCCTGAAAACAAATGCCCCCTCAACTTGTGCCTAGCGTTGAACCGCTTTGTCAGCGTGTTCTGGAACCATGTCATTCCCGCCACCAGATTCGGATCGGGTGTTTTGAAAGCCAGATGGTAGTGGTTCCCCATCAGCACATACGCATACAGAAGCCAACCCGATTGCCCGACCAGCTCCTCCAGAGTAAATTCGAATGCTTCGCGGTCGGTGTTGTCACGGGCAATAGCCTCCAGACGATTTCCTCTCGCCATAACGTGGTAAATCGCACCGGGATATTCGATTCGCAGCTGTCTTGGCATGCAGCTATTTCAGGGGAAAGCGATTCCTAGTCAATGGCTATGCGCCAAATCTCTGCCTGACCCCTTTACTGGTAGGGAAAGGCGCCGTCACCATCCGGTGAATCTCCTGCACTTGTGCGTTCTACATCCTGGCTGGGGTGGGATCGGGAAAAAATGCTGCGATGAAGCACATGACTCCAATGACAGAACCGAAATTAACCCGATTTTTCCAAATTTTTCGCAATAATTGCCTCTCAACATCCACAAAGGCGTGAAGCGTGAAACGTTCCGACATGTAAAGCTCACAGAATCAGTCAGTTACACCATTCCTAGGAAAAATTTCTTTTTTAAAAAACTATTTCGGTTGCGTTTTCTCTTTGAGTTTTTAACTTGTGCGCCCGCCACTCCAGAACCGGCGAGCCGCAAATGTTTAAAACTAAGACACATCGCAGACTACGCATGCTTCGTTTGAGGCAAGGGACGTTTGCGGCCATTAGTCCTGACTTTCAGCGTGACGAGAGGTTCCTTTCGTCCCCCCGTCGTGATGAATCAGTATTCAGAGATGATGATCCTCTAATCTCTGAGAAGCGATCTGATGCAAAAACATCCCCAGATCTGAGCGGCCCAGAAGGTAAAAAATAATATTTATGGAATTGGCGGCAACCAGAGTCCGAGTTACGAGAGCCGCGCTTCACTTACCATTTCAACTAGGGTTTGGTTCGACCCCGGTGGACTCTGGGACTTTCATTCGGGAAAGCCGGATTTACCCGCTAACTGAGGATCATAAGAACCTCGACTTCTTTGAGGATGGGGAGGTAGTAATTATTTACACAGCGTCACCTTTCAAACTAATTTCACGTTTAAAGGACGCTCGGCTTGGAGACAATCTGGAAAATTCAATCTTCTACAGCTCAGGATATGCTGCGGTCATCGGATTCGTTACGTCGAGCAAGGAAGTAGCCGCAATTCTAAAAGCGGCAGAGCCAATTTATGAATTTTCGGAAAGATGGACGGTCAAAAAAGGCATCATCACGCAACATCCTCCATTGCACTCGACTTTTGCTGAGCCGAAGTTTCCAAAACTTAATTGTCTGCCCGAGAGCATTATCAATAAAGCTGAGGACTCTGAAACCGTAATTCTTAAAGATATTTACGATGTCATCGCACAGCTCTCCGCCCGAGTGTCAGTTATCGGAGAACCGTTTGTATCAGTTCTTGAGTCAATTTGCTGCCAAACCAACGATCTGGCCCTACAGATCGTCTACATTGAAAACAAAATCTCAGGTGACGAGTTTAAAGACCTCTTGGTAAAATACGCTGACGCAGAGGGCGACGACTCAGTAGACGATGTAATCGGCGACTTCGATGGGATTCTAGCAAGAAATCCCGTCAAGGCTGTGGAAAACTTACAAGTCCTGAGGGACGAATTGGTTCAAATCCGGGCATGCCTCAAATATTATTACAGGCAGGGTTTCACCTGTTTCCCGCCACTTTTACAGACGGATCATCCTGTGGGGTTTGATTCTCTATTTGGATACAATTCCTGCTTATGGGGCCTCCAAGGTCTTTTTGAACAAATACAAAAGGCAAATGAATCGATTCAAACATTCGACTCATTTTTACAGAAGCTTGACGATGAGGCATTTACGCTAAAGAGACCTAAAAACATTAGAACCAGTTCTTCTCGTTATATCGGGTGGCTCGAAGAGGTATCAAAAAAGAGCCATCTTATTCATAGAGATCGCGCGCCTAATGCACCAGCGAAATTTCAGAAACCGCTCTCTTACTTTTCGTCCCGACTCGGATTCAAAGCTACTGAGATATCTATAACTGCGAGTATCGAATCTATTTCGTATTGCGATAGGCCAGCTTGGCATCTAGCGACACTCTTTCACGAATACACTCATCTGTTCGTAGCTCCGATTTTTGCTGAACTCAGAAACAACGAAGCTGCGGACGTTGAATTACTTTTCAGGAAATATTCTGAGTTTTTTGACCCCTCAAATAGGGCTGAGAGCGAGCTGACGCCTTACAGCATATTCAAGCTCTCGTTTTGGCAAACCTCTTTTCTTCTCAAGCAAATTGATTCACAAAACTACTCTAGTGGGGAGCAGTCTGCCTTTGCTCGAGATTTTAATGACATCAAGAAAGCCATTGATCGGACAGCAAGAGACAGCGAAGAAATAGTTGTTCAAACCCTAGAATATAGTTATTTCTACCAAGGTCTGCCAGATGTATATTTGAAGTCAATATGGTCTTCGTGGCTAAGCCTTCCCTCAACTTACCTTCACAAACGCAAGTATTTGTTGAGAAGTCTTCTGGCGATTAGCGTAGATATTAAAGGGGAAAACGACACACGTTTTAACCAAGCCCTCGATATTCTCACACGTAGTATTTCTAATCTTGAAACCGAAGGCTACGTGAGATTGGGAGCCATCCACGAAATCAATGAATACATAAAAGATCCAGACGTAAAAAACACCCTGCGCAGTTACTTTTTTGATTTAGTCGAATTTGCAGACCTATCAGCGCAATTCCTGGTCGATCCGCAGCTCAGAGAGAGAATGTTTCAAGATCGCGAAGTTCTTTGGAAAGATGGAAAATATGTTTACGCGTTCTCAAATCGAGAATACAGCGGTGACGTAATTGAGAGTCCAGTTAGATTTCTAATCGACAAACTCAAAGAAACTCTAAATTGCTCAGAGCCCAATGGAGCATGCCTCCTACAGCGAGGCGAACAGCATTCATTATGGATATTTCATGTAATAGGCGCAACACTTAAGGAGGATACAGATCTGTGAAAACTTCAAAGAGCAAACAGCAATCGAAACCAGTGGGATTCTATCGAGGAATTGTAGCAGATATCAATATAGAATCAATTTCTGATCTCAACAAGAAACACAATCGTTCAGGCCTGAAGCTGGAATGGAGTGAGCTATCGGAAAAGGTAGAAATATCTAGTATATCGATAGCGGTTCGACTCTCCGAACAAGGCGTATTTGTGCCAAAAGTCAAGGAATACGCAAATGCAGGATTTGAGAAGCTTTTATCTCGCGGATTTAGACCTCAGCGTGGCATGGAACTAAAGGATCAGAATGTCGATGCCTTCTTAATTCGAAATAAAGACCTGCAGGGAGGGCGCGCATATTTGGTCAGTCTTCGGCCTCCGGTAGTAGTTGCCGCCCTGAACAATCTAGTAGTCAAAAACGCTGAGATTTCATACAAGAAATTTGACCTTAGATCACTGTGTGATTTCCTATTTAAGAATCCGAATTTTTCAGAAATAATTGTAAGACGTCTTAATTTTGATTTAGGGGGACGCGAAAATCCTAGTAGTGTTTCTAGGTGTTCAATTGGCGGTTCTGACGTTTTTAAATCCAATTTCTTTCCTGATTTAATTGGTGTGACGGACAAGGATAGCAGAATCGATTACAACCCCTTTACAGGAGCACCAGGGCGGAAAAGGCCTCGATGGACCATCGAACCCACTTCGTGCAGAATTAATCTTAGAGATTCATTTTGGATGAACCTAGATCGATACGGCAATTTTCTGTTTCATCTCAAGACCGAGATGGACATGGTTTATCTAGTGGACGCACTCCAAGTTATGAACGAAGTGTCGAATTTTCTCGATTGCGCAATCCCTTTGAAGAAAGAAGATGAAAAATTAGAAGATGATCCTTCCGATGATTGACGCGATTTACAAAAATATTGCGGAATTTCGAGGTGATTCAACAAGTTCGATAAATTGTCTCTCTCGGGCGATTGATGCCGGATGTCTTCTCATAATTGTAGGTGCAGGTGTTTCCATGGCGACCACCACCCAAAAAGCAAAAGCTACTGGAGGCCAGTTTTTCCCAGATTGGAATACATTCATAGAGAAATTGGCAGCGAAAGCCTTGTTAAATCGAGCCGGCATGGACAACCTGCAGTTGGCCTCGGAAATTGAGCGTACCGTGACGAAGAGGGGAGATCATTTTCCATCCTTGGTTGAACAAGTCATTTATGAGGATTTTCCTGGTTACAACGTTAAGGAGATTGATCGAGAGTGGTTTTTTCTATCTGCTCCCTAATTGCTAAATGCCGGGACAGGAGGCCACTATTTATAATAAATCTAAACTATGATGACACGTTAGAATGGTTCCTTTCAAAATTTGGCTACTCTGTTTCAGTCATTACACAATTTCCTGCTTTGATTGAGAAATGCGATGTGGTTTCTATTCATCCTCATGGCTTCTTGCCTAAGAGTCCCGAATTTAGTAAGTACAGAGATGAACGTATTGTGCTCACGGCAAAGGACTACCGAAAGGCAAATAGATTAGATTTGTGGTTTCATCAATTGCTACAAGTTCTTATAGGGCAATCGGTGTCTCTTCAGATTGGATTATCAGGAGAAGACCCTCACGTGTTAAATATTTTCGAAAAAGTAGTGGAAGATGCCGCTGGCTCGGAGAGGGTTTTGGGCTTCCGAGTAATTAGATCTGTTGGAATAGATCCAAACGAATCGGCAATGGAAGAGGCGCTTGTTTCAACAATAAAAGTGAACACTTATGATGAAATACCCGAAATCCTCTATCAGATTTCTTCAGGTGCTAGATAGTCAGGTTCATATGGTTCAGGTGTTTCATCGCAACATTTTTCTCTCCCAAAATCCATTCCTGCGTTTTGGCGGATGTCCCATGGCTACGCTGCGTTGGTAAAAGTCCTTGTCCTTGCTGACGATGGCATAGCCGTTGGAGGCGGCGAAGTCCCAGATGCGGGAATCGTCGACCTTCGCCATGCCGAGATGGAGAACGTGTTCTGTCTCGGGATATTCGGCTGCGAGAATTCCGATCAAGCGGCGGGACATGTTCTGATCCAGCAGAAGCTTCATGAAGCGACGGCAAGCTCGAAATGGCTTTCCCGATGGGCGGCGAAGGCGAAGCAAGCGGTGAAGTCCTCGGGTTCCAGTTCCGGGAAGTCTTCGAGAATTTGTTCCTGGGTCATGCCACCGGCAAGGTATTCGAGTATGTCTTTCACCGTGATACGCATTCCCCGGATGCAGGGTTGGCCGCTGCGCATGTCCGGGTTAAAGGTGATGCGGTCATGAAAGTCCATGGGAGGAAGTTAGCACTTGTGGGTTGGGAACGGAAGGAGATTTCGGAGGGAGGACAGGGCATCTACATTTGGAAAAATTGAACCGCAGATGGACGCAGATTCACGCAGATGGAAGAGGAAGAAATTTGACCGCAGATTGCACGGATGACACGGAGACAGAGAATTTCCTATCTGGATTCTCGATTCTGGATTCGGGTTTTATGGAGTGGTCGTGAATGGGTTCCTTAGATCGAGGCCTTGGATGTGTTTGAAGTCGTCTTCGTCCCCGGCAAGGTGCGATCCCGCCTGATGTCACGTTGCCACTCGACCGGATCTTCGATTTTGCGGTAGGGATTGAGTTGGCGGACTTTCTCAAGTGCGGTTGCGCGTTGGGCGAGCATCTCGGGGCTTGCGGTGAGTTTCTGGCGCTTTGGTTTCTCATACACAGACTCGACGCTCATCAGAACGTGTGCATAGCCAGGCTTCAGCCATGCGGGGAGGGGGGATAGCAGCTTCATGCTGCCATCGGCTCCGATCTCGACGTCTGTTTCCAGTGTTTTCATTGGGTTTAAAGTAACTGGATTTGGGGAAAGGTAAAGCCGCGAAGAGCGGGGAGCGCACCTATGACTTCCACATCCTTCCCCCCGGCCAACAACCCCGTCGGCATCCTCTGGGCCGGACTGAACCGCCCCGGCATAGCCATCCACGGCAGCCCCGCCCCCGATACCATAGGCCGCGCCGGAAGCCATGACGGCATCCGCCTTTCGAACTGGGATGCCGCCACTTTTACACGCTCGTAGGGAAAGGCACCGCCGTCACCATCCGGTGAACCGACTGCACTTATTCGGGCAACATCCTGAATTGGGTCGGATCGGGAAAAATGTTGCGATGAAGCACCTGACCCCAATGAAATACAGCTATTTCAGGGGAAATGGATACCTAGTCAACGGCAATGCTTCAAATCTCTGTCTGACCCCTTTATTTCTCTATGGGATTTGAGTCCCCTTACTCAGTAATCTGAAACTTAAAAAGATCAGGGATAAAAAACTCTTCAGGAGCATCATTGATCTGAGGGAATATGATGGTATAAAAGCTATCATCAATTATTACGCAAAGATAGCCATTGTAGTATTTAAAATCGTCCGTTACATCCATTGACTCACAAACCATTTTTGCTCGGAAACCTCCAAAATCGATCCATTTACTTATGTATACAGACCATCTAAGGTTCACTCCGGATTCTTTAGATTGCTTCTCATACGGCTCGTGGTGAATATCTATATCTTCCTTCATGTAAGCCTCGGCTATTTTATCAATTTCCTTTTGAGTCAATATTTTGTTCTTCAGAGAATCGTTTGTTCCCTTGTATGTTCTAATCAAGGCATATGCTACTGGTTTTTCCAGTTTATTCTCGTGAGCAATATTAGCGCGTCTTGCTGAAAAACGTGGTTCATTTGGATCAGTTTTTAAGTCAGTGATATCTAGGAAAACCAGCGCGGCAGCTAACTCCAGCTTCGAATTATCGAGTGCCTCAAGTGTTTGGTTTTTTTCTTCATTCGAAAAACACGGCCTAATGGTAAGGAATACTATAAATATAATTTTAATTAATTTTTTCATTTACTTTGGAATAAGTTAGATTTATGACTGAGTTGAATTACTGTGTCATACCACTTTTTGAATAATTCGCTATTTTCTCCATTAAATCTTTTTCTTTCAACGAGGCTCAGATACTTATTAATAGATCCATCTAAAAGTAAGTCATTATCAAAATCGAGATTAAAATCAAATAGTTCTTGAATTTGATAGACGATCATTTCATGTATTTTTAAATTAAAAGGATCGTCGTTAAGGATATCGATGCCCAGTCTCAACCCCTCGAGATACGAATTCAATGATACTTCTTCAAATGCTTGACGATGCGTTGTGCCAACTTGAACAAGGGATTCAAATACAAGAGATTTGTAATAAAGAAGGTTCTTCTCAGTGCCTAAACCTTTAAAGTAAAGAAATACCGAAGTCCTTATCTGGAGGGATTCTTTAGCATATACCATGCGATCATATTCTCTTCTTCCGGAACTAAACCATATTCTGCTTAATTTATTTTTGTATCTAGCTTTTGCCAGTAAAATATCTGGATGTCCTTTTGGGTTATTTCCTAGTAAGTTTTCGGTTTCGGCTAGAATATTTAAATATATTTCTTCGGCTTTATCTGTCTCGTCCGAAAGAAGATATAGCTCTGCTAGTTCTTCATAGTATACTGCCATTTCTAATTGAGAAAAATCACTCGATTCCAAGGCGGTCATTTTTTTGGCTAGTTCAATGTTTTCCTTTGCTAGATCAAAAATTTGATTGTCAGGCTTCTGACCTGAATCAAGAAATACTCTAATTTTTGTTGAAGCACTTAACGATTTAGCTCGAAGTTCTAAATAAGATGAAATTTCGCTTTTGGATGATGTATTTTTCTGGTTCTTTATATCTTCGATTGTGTTAAAATAACTCTCGATTTCATTCTGAATTATAACTCGTTGCTCTATAGGAATTCTCTCTGCTAGTTCCTGCGAGAATTGAATATTCAAAAATTCAATCGTATCTTCAGATAAATTAAATAGACTATCTGATTTTTTTCTCGCAGTTTTCTCTTCATTTGCGCTTTGTAATGCACTTGCTTCAGCTTTTAATGCAATTTTTTTCTGCTCATTTGCAATTTTGTATAGATATAGTGCAATGAGAGCAATGCATGCAAATGGTACAGTCGAAAATACAAGGGTTTTCATCTTGCGCGATGCCTTTGCTTTGGACGAGATTACGAGGTCTTTTTCATCATCACTAAGATTAAATGTCTGATCATCGAAAATCTCCTGAGCTTCGGTAAGTCTTGCGTCTGAGAGTAGGTATTTCCCTTGCTCTTTTTTCAGAGCGAATTTGTATAACTGAGTGGACTCTGAAAGTCTTTGACGAGCTAAAATTCTTGCTTCGTGAGATGTGACCCAGTCACGCAGTTCATCCCAACTATCTAGAAGAGCTTCATGTGCGAGGTACTATGACCGAAGCAAAAATTTGGTTTTCTCCTGAAAGTTCTAGACTACTCACGAAAAGGCGTTGGGCTAGAAACGCGTCAATGAACTCATCTACGCCAGGAAAAAAGGACATCTCTTTCCTACGGAGTTGGATCCTGCTTCTTGTGTGTTGCTTCGGGTGCACATACACAAGCGAGCTGAATACTTGTGCGCTTGCATTTCTAGCCGTCGGACTTAACGAGTTGAAAGTCAGTGTGGCTCGCCTCGCTATGGCGCCTCTAAGCCCGCCCATTGTTTCGTATGCACTCCAAGTCAGCGTGTCGCCTTCTCTCTCTTCGAATAAACCTTGAAGTAAGAATTCGAGGAGAGGTAATGCGTCGTGGCCGTCCTCTGCATCTGCGAGAATTTGCTCATCGAGTTTATAATATTTCGCTTTCTTTCCACTAATTAAAATTGGACGAGTTCTCTCTTCGAATTCAAGACGCGCGGCAAGCGCCGGATATCGAATTATTTCCCAAAGAGATTGGCGGTTTGGGGGAGGGAGGATGTATCCGCGATTTTTTCCAACTAGTGCAAAGAGTTCGGGTTGCTCCGCTACCCTTGGAAAGTATCCTCGCTGCGCATCGTAGCAATGATCCAAACTCGTCCTGTTTGGGCGAGAGCCCCTAATATCATCAAAAATGCGGTGAGCTGTCTTTTCCTTTGATCATTCTCAAATGTTAATTCCTCGTTTTGACTGGGTGCTATATCTTTCGCCGTAAAAATTTCCTCAAGCTGATCAATTTCTAGCAACAAATAGCGATTTAGTTTGTCTAGGCCTTGTGCAATTGCAGTTACAGCATCCGCTTGTGTTTCTGAATCGGCGAAAAGATTGGAAAGCTTTACAATATCCAACTGAGTTGCTTCGGATGTAAGTTCTGGAATTCCAAGGGATGGATAGTTATCGTATTCCCTAGTTCTTTTCACCTCGTCCTCACTTGGCCCTAGAAGTATTGCCCTGGCAAGGCGTGTGCAAAGGTCACCTTCTCCTTTAGCAGGTTGGATTGAGCTTCTTCGCCAGCCGCTGATTTGGCCGAGTGAGCCTCCTGGTCGTGTTAACGCAGGCGCAAGGCCTGCACGCATCAAAGAACTTTTACCGTATCCACTTCCACCGTATATCAAGATGAAAGGTAAACCGTTGCGTGCATTACTAATTAGTTGGGTCTGTATCTCACGGATTTCTCGGGTTCGTCCAAAAAAGCGATCGTTTTCGTGAAACTCGAATGCTTGTAGTCCCTTAAATGGTGATCCTGATATCGGTGGGATATTGAAAGCTGATTTAAGAGCGGGTATCTGCTTCAGAACCAATTTAGCCAAATGTCTCAAAAGCTTCGTCTCAAATTCCTCCGTTGATCGATAGGAAATTGAAGCTCGTTTGAATGTGTTAAACTTGTCCCGATTATGAAACTCACGGTTGAAATATTCTTCAACGTATTTCTCGTTCCTTTGAGCTTTTTCTTCCTCAACTGGATCTTCAAAAACGTCCCTTTGGTCTCTCCTTCTATAAACGATGACATTGGGGAACGCACTTTTGGGATTATCTCCAGCTTCGATCTTTCTCTCAAATGCAGTTATTGCACGATCAATTTCCCATTCAGTTCCGTTTGCGTGCGGGGTGCCGTCGAGTTTTTTGAATCGTTCCGGAAGTGGGCTCCCCATTTTCGTCCAAATAATGCCAATTACGATTTCGCAATCAGCAGGATCGTCTATCTCATCCTGAAAAGTTGCAGTAGCCCGCATTGCCTCATTTTCCCAGAAAACATCCTCGATACGGATTAGTGACCAGTATCGTCCCTGTATACGCTCGATAACTTTACCCGCGATCTGTCGTTCATTTGCGACATCACCTGGGGAGGAAATGAAGATGCGGATAAATTTCATGAAAATAAAACGAATCGACGCTTGTGGTATGGTGACCACTTGGTCAGCTCAAATTCCTAGTCCTTTGTGGCTTTCAACGCCTTAAGGATTTCCTCTTAACAATTTTTGTCGAGCTTGAAAATGTCCGGTAGAGGAATACCCCTAAAAATTTCGAAGCATTTCCAGCGCTTCTTCCAGTTTTTCTCTCGGTTTTGTTTTCGTGAGCCTTGGATACCGTGACCCATCCATCAAAATCGGGCTGCCGTTTCTCTGGAGCATCAGGCGCTGGCCGGAGATCTCTACGGAGGAGATTTGGTTGGAGGCGGCTTCTGCTTTGATGCGGGCGATGGTGAGGAGGTTTTTGATGGGGTGGGGGAGGCGGCCGTGGCGGTCGATCCAGTTTTTCTCGAGGGCGGTGATGGATTTGGGGGTGTTGGCTTCGGCGAGTTCGCGGTAGGCGTTGATGCGGAGCTTTGCGTCTGCCAGGTATCCCGTTGGGATGAACGCTGGCAGGATTGCGGGTTGGGGATCGTGGATGGTGGATAAAGAGGAAGAGTTTTTAACCACGGAAGGCACGGAATACACGGAAGAAGAGGGTTTCTTATTCTTCTCTTCTTTTGAGGTTTGAAGTTTAGAGTTTAAAGTTTGAGTTACCCATTGGGTCTCGGTGGGGATGATGAAGTCGGCTTTGAAGGTGGTTTCGTGGAGGGAGGGGTCTTTTTTGCCTTTTAGGCGATCTACGGATTGGCGGAGGAGCTGGCAGTAGAGGTCGAAGCCGATTTGGGCGATGTGGCCGGATTGTTTGGTGCCGAGGAGGTTGCCGGCGCCGCGGATCTCGAGGTCGCGCATGGCGATTTTGAAGCCGGAGCCTAGGGCTGTGTATTGCTTGATGGCGTGGATGCGTTTGCGGGCATCGCCCTGGGTGATCATTTCCCGGGGGAGAAGGAGGATGGCGTAGGCTTTTTCCCCGGCTCTCCCGACGCGGCCGCGGAGTTGGTAGAGATCGGCTAGGCCGAAGCGGTCGGCTCGGTCGATGAGGATGGTGTTGGCGTTGGGGATGTCGATGCCGGTCTCGATGATGGTGGTGGCTAGGAGGACGTCGGCCTCGTGGTTTACGAAGGCGTGCATGACCGTTTCGAGGTCGTGTTTTTCCATTTGGCCGTGGCCTACCAGGACTCGGGCTTCGGGGACGAGTTCTTTGATTTTCCGGTGAACCATTTCGATGGTTTTTACGCGGTTGTGTAGGAAGAAGACCTGGCCGCCGCGTTTCATCTCTCGGCGGATGGCGTCGCGGATGATGCGTTCGTCGTAGGCGGTGACGGTGGTGGAGACGGGGAGGCGGTTGGGGGGTGGGGTGTCGATGGTGGACATGTCGCGCGCGCCCATGAGCGCCATGTAAAGGGTGCGCGGGATGGGGGTGGCGGAGAGGGTGAGGACGTCGATCTGGCGGAAGAGGTCTTTGAATTTCTCCTTGTGGGCGACTCCGAAGCGTTGCTCTTCATCGACGATGGCGAGGCCGAGGTCTTTGTAGGAGACGTCGCCGGAGATGAGTCTGTGGGTGCCGATGACCATATCGACGGAGCCGTCGGCGAGGCCTGCTATGGTTGCGCGGACTTCGGCGGCGGTGCGGAAGCGGTTGAGGAGATCGACGCGGATGGGGTAGTCGGAGAAGCGTTCGCGGAAGGTGCGCCAGTGTTGCTCTGCGAGGACGGTGGTGGGGCAGAGGAGGGCGGCTTGTTTGCCGCCGGTGATGCACTTGAAGGCGGCGCGGATGGCGACTTCGGTTTTCCCGAATCCTACGTCTCCGCAGATGAGGCGGTCCATGGAGTTGGGGGATTCTAGGTCGAGCTTGGTGTCTTGGATGGCTTGTTTCTGATCGGGGGTTTCGGTGTAGTGGAAGCTTTGCTCGAACTCGAACATCCAGCGGGTGTCGGGGGGGTGGGCGTGGCCTTGTTCGTGCTCGCGCTCCGCTTGGATGCGGAGGAGGCGGGCGGCGTAATCGAGGATGGATTTTTCGGCTTGCTTGCGGTTTTTCTGCCAGGTTGCGTTTCCTAGTTTGTTGAGGTCTGGGGTTTTTCCGCCGACTCCGATGTATTTTCCGATGAGGTGGGCTTGCTCTAGGGGGACTGATAATATGGAGCCGTCTTTGTATTCGATCTGGAGTTCTTCGCCTTCGTCTTCCTGGGCGATGCCT
Source organism: uncultured Verrucomicrobiae bacterium (assembly GCA_963793435.1). Taxonomy (GTDB): domain Bacteria; phylum Verrucomicrobiota; class Verrucomicrobiia; order Verrucomicrobiales; family Akkermansiaceae; genus Luteolibacter. The sequence continues at coordinate 1,802,391 of CAWCAA010000002.1, forward strand.
TTGAATTTTCCGATGCCGTATTCGTAATGGACGACGAGGTCGCCTTCCTCGATGTCGTCGAGGGTGGCGCGGGCTCGGATGGCGCGGGCTTTTTCGACGGTGGAGCGGCGGGCGGCTCCGGGGGTGCGGTAGCGGCCAAAGAGTTCGCTGGAGGATAATACGGCGAGTCTAGTAGCTGGGAGGGTGAAGGAGGAGACGAGTTCGCCGAGGACGGGGGTTAGGTTGAGGTCGCGTTGGAGGTTTTTGCCGGAGAGTTCGGTGAAGCGGTCGAGTTCGCCTTTTGTGGAGAAGACGATGAGGACGTCCCACTGTTCCCGTTGCCATTCGTTTAGTTGTTTGAAGAAGGTTTCGCGGCGGAGTTCGTCCAGGATGAAGTCTCCGGCGTCGAAGGTGCCGAGGGGGGAGGCGTAGGTGGCTAGGGTGAAGTCTTCCTCTAACACGCCTTCGGCGGTGTTTTCGGTGATGAGGAATGTTGGGGCCGGAGTCCCCAACAACGGACTGGGGCTGGAATCCCCAGCCACTTGCTCCTCACAATCGGCGGGACGCCGATTGCACGGCCTGCTGCGGGACGCAGCAGCTACTTCGATGACGGTGTCATCTGCTCGTAAATAATCGGCGATGGTTGCTACGGCGGGGGGCTCGGTGAGCTGGAGGTGGATTTCGGGGAGTTTTCTGGTGGAGGCTTGGGTGTTGAGGTCGAACTCGCGTAGGGATTCGAGTTCGGTATCGAAGAATTCGAGTCGGAGGGGGCGGGAGGATTGGAAGGGGAAGAGGTCGAGGATGCCACCGCGGATGGCGAAGTGGCCGCGGGCGGTGACGGTGGGGTGTCGCTCGTAGTTGTGGGTTTCGAGGGTTTCGGAAAATTTTGTGGGGTCGAGTTGCTGGCCGGGTTTTAGGTGGGTGCGGTTGGAGAGAAGGGATTTCGGGGAGGGGGCGTATTGGGTGCGTTGCTCGGAGCTTAGGAGGATGGTGAAGGCGTTGGTGGTGGCGAGGGTTTCCAGGATGGCAAACCACTCGGCGGCGGTTTCGGGGTCGCTTACCTCTACGGGAGCATCGGGTTCCTCGACCGACGGGGGGCGACCGAAGATCGCCCCCACGTCTGGGAGGACTAGGGCGGTGATGCCCCAGAGTTCCAGTTCGGTGGCGAGGCGTTCGCGCTGGCGGGGGGATTCGTGGAGGATCCAGTGGCGCTTTTTCCCGAGGTCGGATGCGGCGGTGCAGGCGAGGGCGGTTAGGAAGGAATGGGAGGCCTCGGCGGCGTGATCAAGTATTATGGTGCTGCCGCCGGTGGCGAGGGGAGCGAGGCGTATGGAGAATTCGGGGGATGTAAGTGCACGACGGAGTGCTGAGATCTCAAACTTCAAAATTCGACTTTTAAGGAAGAGGTGGAGGGCCGGGCTTGCGGATGGGTGTCGGGACAGGAATGTCCCGACTCCTTAGCTCGCTGTGGAGATGGCTTGGATCAAGGATTTTTTGATGGTCTCCCAGCGCATGGGGACGGACTTCATGAAGAAGGACTGGGATACGGTGATGCGGATGATTCCGTATTGCGGGGAATCGTAGGTTCTGAGCATCCACTCGATGAAAGGGGTTTTACCCTGGAGGGGGAGGCTGGAGGAATCGACTTCCGAGGAGGGGAGTTTTTTTACGGCGGCGTCGGAAATTTTCCGGGCGAGATTGGAACCCAGATATTCAAAAGTAATTTTTCCATCGGCGATGGGGGCTGTGTGGATGATGAGGTGGATGGTGTTCTCGTAGCGTTTGAAATCCTCGGTGAGGCGGAGGTTGATGGCTTGGCGGAATTTCGACTGGTGGCGGGCTACGAGTTTTTCACGGGTGGCTTCGGGAAGTTTTGAGGAAATTTTGCTCCAGCGTTTGTCGCCGGTTTCGTCGAGGTCTATGAGGAGGCGGGTGACATCCCCGTGGATGAGTGGGGTGCTGAGCTTCATGGCGAGGCCCTGGGCGAGGTTGAGCGAGCCGGGTTCCCAGCCTTTGGTGGAGGTGACGAGATCCTCGGATCCTTTGAATAGCTCGCGGTTTGCCTCCGGGATGGCGCAGGTGGCGTGGTTGCAAGTGATGAGATAGGAGGTCATGTCGGTACGATGGGCGGGAAACTTTAAATGTTAAACTTTAAACTTCAAGGAAGATGGAGACACAAGAGGACGAGGTATTTCCTTTGACGGGCTTGCGAAGCGGGTGTCTGTCTGGGGGACGATATGTTTGATCCACTTTTTGAGACTTTGAAAGCAGGGGCGTTTACGTTTGCCAACCGTATTGTGATGGCTCCTTTGACACGCTGCCGTGCTTCGGAGGGGCGGGTGCCCAATGCGCTGATGGCTGAGTATTACGGGCAGAGAAGCGGGTTCGGGATGATTATTTCCGAGGCGACCTCTGTGGATGCGATGGGGGTGGGGTATCCGGATACGCCGGGGATCTGGTCGGAGGATCAGGTGGCGGGGTGGAAACGGATTACGGAAAGGGTGCATGCGGAAGGCGGGCAGATTTTGCTCCAGCTTTGGCATGTGGGGCGGATGTCCGATCCGATTTATCTGGATGGGAAGAAGCCGTTGTCCTCAAGCTCGGTGCGGCCTGCGGGTCACGTCAGTCTGGTGAGGCCGGAAAAATGCTTTGTGGAGCCGAGGGCGCTATCACCTTCCGAGATCAGGGAAGTGGTGGGACGATACAAGCTGGGTGCTGAGAATGCGATGAAGGCGGGGTTCAACGGGGTGGAGATCCATGGAGCAAACGGTTATCTGATCGATCAGTTTCTCCAGGACTCCGTGAACAAGCGGGAGGACGAGTATGGCGGTAGCGTGGAAAACCGCATGCGTTTTATGATGGAGGTCACCGATGCAGTGACGGGTGTGTGGGGTGCCGACCGCGTGGGCATGCACATCGCGCCGAGGGCGGATGCCCACGATATGGGGGACTCGGATCTGCCGGGGCTTTTCCGTAGCGTGGCGACAGAGCTTGGGAAGCGGAAGCTGGCGTTCCTTTGTGCGAGGGAGAGCTTTCAGGAGCCTCCGTTGGGGCCATCCCTGAAAGAATGCTTCGGTGGGGTGTATATCGGGAATGAGGGTTTCACTGCGGATTCCGCCCGGGAGGCGATATCTGAGGGGAAGGTGGATGCGGTGGCTTTTGGAAAAGCGGCGATTGCAAACCCGGATCTGGTAGAGCGTTTCCGCACGGGTGCGGAATTGAACGGGCCGATTCCGGAGACTTTTTACGGTTCCGGGCCGGTGGGTTATACGGATTATCCTTTCCTTGGCACGAATTGAGATTCAGACAGGTTACACATTATGAAGAAGATTTTAGCGTTCAGTGGCAGCCTGCGGGCTGGGTCGTTCAACCAGAAGCTTGTGAAGATCGCCGCGGAGGGGGCGCGGGAAGCTGGTGCGGAGGTGACTCTCATCTCGCTCGCGGATTTTCCCATGCCTCTGTTCGATCAGGACCTGGAGGATGCGGAGGGGAAACCGGAGGCCGCGAAGAGGTTGAAAGCACTTTTTCTGGAGCATGACGGGCTGCTCATTGCCTCGCCGGAATACAACAGCATGATCACGGCGGCTCTGAAAAATGCGATTGACTGGGTATCGCGGGCGGATTCCGAGGACGAGGCTCCGCTTGCGGCGCTCGGGGGGAAAACGGCTGCTATTATCTCCGCCTCTCCGGGTGGCTATGGCGGATCGAGGAGTTTGGGTTTCCTGAGGGAGTTCCTTGGGAATATCAAGATTACCGTGCTGGAGAAGGAGTTCAGTCTGCCGAAAGCGAACGAGGCTTTTGCGGAGGACGGGAGTCTGCTGGATGAGGGGAAGGCGGCGGAGGTGAGGGCGGTCGGGAGGGGGCTGGCGGAGAGTTGAGAGGGCGACCGAAGATCGCCCCCACGGCTACCTGTCGAAGAGGGCGAACTTTAGGTCGGCTTCGGAGACTACTTCGCCGTTGACGAGGCAACGGCATTTGGTTTGGCCGATGTTGCCGCGGACTTTTGTGGTTTTGGCCTCGGTGATGAGGGTGTCGCCGGGCATGACGGGTTTGCGCCATTTGACATTGTCCGCGCTGAGGAAGTAGCCGATTTTCCCGAGGTTCTCGGGTTTGCGGAGCATGAGGATGGAGGAGACCTGCGCCATGCCTTCGAGCTGGAGGACGCCGGGCATGATGGGGTGGCCGGGGAAGTGGCCTTGGAAATACGGCTCGTTGATGGAGACGTTTTTTAGGGCGGTGCAGTTGTCTTCGCCGAAGTCGATGACGCGATCCACCATGAGGAAAGGGTAGCGGTGGGGGAGGATGCGCATGACCTCGTTCACATCAAGGACGCTTTCTCCATCCGGGATGGTGATGGGGGCGGGGATGAGGGCGCGCATGCGCTCGTATTCCTTTTTGAGGGTGGAGGCCATTTTTGTGTTGGGGCCGTGGCCGGGTTTCACGGCGATGACGTGGCCGAGGATGCGTTTCCCGGAAAGGATGAAATCGCCGATGAGATCGAGCGCCTTGTGGCGGGCGAATTCGTTGCTGAAACGCATGGGCTCTTTCGACATGACTTCGTTGCCGCGGATGACTACTGCGGATTCGAGCGAGCCGCCTTTGATAAGACCCTTGTCGAGGAGGGGTTTCACGTCCTCGTAGTGGACGAAGGTGCGGGCGGGGGCGATTTCCTTTTCGTAAAGCTCAGGAGTGACCTCCGTGGAAAAATACTGGGTGAAACGACCTTCTGGGCCGACGTTGGTGACGGATACGCGGAAGGTTTTGCTGGGGACGATAGTGATGAGTGTGCCATCGCCCATTTCCTGGTGGATGGGTTCGCGGATTTCCCAGACCTTGCGGACGGCCTCCTGTTTGACGATGCCGGCTTTTTTAATGAGTTCCACGAAGGGGCGGGAGGAGCCGTCTCCGATGGGAGGCTCGTTGGCGTCCATTTCGATGAGGGCGTTGTCGATGCCCATGCCGGTGAGGGCGGAGAGGACGTGCTCGATGGTGTGAACTTTTACGGAGCCTTCGGCGAGGGTGGTGGCGCGCTCGACGGTCTGGACCTTGTCGGCATCCGCGTTGATGAAGGGCTGGTCGGGGAGATCGATACGGCGGAATTTGAAGCCGTGGTTTTCCGGGGCTGGCTTGAGGGTGAGGGAGACTTTTTCCCCGGTGTGGAGGGAGGTTCCTTCGAGGGTGGCGGAGGTGGCGAGGGTCTGTTGCTGTGACATGGAAACTTTAAATTATAAACTTTAAACCCCAATTAAGATGTGGTTTTTCGGAGTCTTGTTTTGTGGGGCTGCGGCGGAGGTTTCCGGGAAGAGGAGGTGCTTGCTTGCCCGGGTTTTGATTTGGGAACACTCAGGGCGATGCCCTGGGATGGGGCGCCCCTGTGGGGCTGAAGGGTTTTCTCTTAATCGGTGGTGGAGGAATCTTTTGTGGGTTCGTCCGGGGAATCGGTGAGTTTGGTGGCGGCTTCGGTAACGGTATCGACGATTTCATCAAAGGCTTCCTTGATGACTTCGACGGTGTTTTCCGGAACCAGATCGGCGATGATGGAAGGGATGGCTGATTCCGGCTCGGGAGATGGAGTGCTTTCGGTTTTTTCCGTTGGCTCGGGGATTTCCGGGAAGTCTTCCTTGGATTCGGTTTCAGGCTCGGGGATTGCCTCGGCGGCTGCGGTTACTGCAACTGCTGCTGCAGGTTCGGCTGTTTCCATTGTCGTTTCAGAATCAGTTTCAGTTACTTTCGTGGGTTTTTCGGAAGATGCTTTGGCGGCCTTTTTCTTCGGCTGCTTGGGCTTTTTGGGTTGCTGGGGCTTGGGGACTTCCTGGACGGCGAGGGTGTCATCCGTGTAGAGGAGGATGTGGCCTTGCTGGAGGAGCCAGAAGAGGTCTGCGGCGTATTCGGCGGGCGGGGCGGTGGAGCCTTCCGGGAGGACGGCTTTCCAGAGGCCTTCGAGCTTTGCCGGGGTGTTTTCGCGAATCCATTTCACCATTTCCGCAGGGCGGGGGGCGAGGACGGAGTCTGCTGCCAGGGCTTGCGGGCGGGCGGGGCCGGTGAAGAGTTTGCCTTTGCGCTTGAAGACGGGCATGTGCTCGGTTTCCAGGCATTTGCAGATGGAAGGGATGAGGATGGCCGGGTGCTTTTTGTGATGGTTCCCCGTACCTTTGAGGCGGACGAGAAGGCCGGGGGAGAGGTTTTTGGCGGCGATGGCGGCGGAGACTTTGGCTTTGCGTGTCGTCTGGAAAGCCTGGTCGAGGACTTCGTTGGAGAGGGCGCGTTCGAACTCGGCGCGGTCGGTGAACCAGGTGTGTTCTGCGGCGGCTGGGGTTGCTTCGGCGGGAGCGTCGGTTTCCGGCTCCGTTTGCTCTTCCGGGGCGGGGTCTTCGGTTGGTTCGGGAGCTGGGTCTTCTGCTACTGGTTCTGTAGTAGTTGGTTGCTCGGGTGGAGTTTCTGAAGAAGCGGGTTCGGGGGAAGGTTCGCTGGCGGCTGTGGTTTGCTCCGGAGGATTGGTCGGATCTGTCGGATCGGACTGATCTTTGGCTTGCTCCTTTGGTTGCTCGGCTTGGCGGATGGAATCCGCTGCCACGGCGGCGATTTCTTCGGTGGAGAGGATGCGCCAGCGGGTCTGGGTTTTCATGGACTCCAGCCATTCGTTGACGGCTTCTTCGGAGCGCTCGGTGCGGACTTTTGCGGAGTATGCCTCGAAGGGCATGTGGGCGAAGCGCTCGCGGTGGATGCGGCGGAGGTTGGTTTGGTATTCGTGGTAGTTTGGAGGGCCCAGCCACTCGCCGGAGATGCCGCATTTGGCTACTGATTGGAAATTTCCTTTCGGGGGATCGATCTCGACGGTGGATTCCTCGATGAAGCGGTGGCGCCAATCCGCCTGGAGCAGGTGGCGGAGAGCTTCCTCGCGGGTGAGGAATACGGCGTCTTCGATTTTGCAGCGGAGAAAGGCGGGCTTCTTTTCGTTGATTTCGAAGGTGGCGCGCAGGCGTCCGCGCTCAGCGAGGACGATTTCCGCAATATCGAAGAGGGGGTAAACACGCGCGACCTGGTGAACTTCCTTGCAGACGAGCTGGATGGCGTTTTTCTCGGGAAAGAGGGAAACGTTCACGCCTTCGGCAGGGGTGATTTCCTCGAAAACTCTTTCGGGGCGGCCACGGTTGTTTCTGTCGTCGCGGCGGTTTCCCCCGCCTCCCTGCCTGCGTCCGCCACCACCTTCGCGCCTGTCGTTGCGTCCGCCACCGCGCCTGTCGTCGCGCCGGTTGCCATCGCGGCTTTCGTTGCGGCGGGGCTGGTATTCGCGCTCGGCGCGCTCGTGGGTTTTCCCGGAAGGGGAGTCGGATTTTGCCCGTGCCCATGAGGGGCCGAGTGAAAATTCGGACAGGAGTCCTTCGAGGGGATTTGGTGTTTCGTCGCTCACGGGTGCTGAGGGTAGGGGGTTGGTTGGGAAAAGACAAACCTGCTTTGCAGTGAATCAGGCGGTTTGGCAAGTGTGTTGCAACACGTCAAGATGCCTGCGGGTGGCTCCGTCGTGGCGGGCGAGCACGGCCATCGCCTTTTCCGAAAGGGAGGTTGCTTCGGCGGGGGTGAGTGCGGAGCGGATTGCCCGGCTGAGTTCGGCTTCCCCGGTGGCTACCAGGGCGGCTTCTGCTGCGACGAGATCTGCGGCCAGGGGTTGGAAGTTTTCCATGTGCGGGCCGAAGACGAGGGGCTTGCGGGCGAGGATGGCTTCGGCGGGATTTTGTCCGCCTGTGGAGAGGAAGGATTTCCCGATAACGACGACATCCGCGTGGGAGGTCCAGGTGGCTAGCTCGCCTGTGGTATCGATGATGAAGACGTTGTCTTCACCAGAGGTGGGTTGGCGGAAGGTGGAGCGGAGGATTGGGTTGAGTCCGGATTTTGTGAGGGTTTCGAAAACTTCGGTGCGTCGCTCGGCATGGCGGGGGACGATGACGGGGAGGGCTTCCGGGGCGGCTGCGAGGATGGCGGAGGCGATGAGGGCTTCTTCTCCGGGGAAGGTGCTGGCGGCGAGAATGACGGGTTTCCCTTTTCCGAAGGCGGCTAGCATTTCCGAGAAATCTTCCCGGCGTGCCGGGGCGGCTGCGGATTGCGGGTCGAATTTCAGGCTGCCTGTGAGGTGGATGTTTTCAGGAGCGACGCCCAGGGATTCCCAGAGCTGGCGGTGGTTTTCCTCCTGCAGACAGACGGCGGAGAGGCGGGAGAAAAACGGGCGGAGGAGGGGGGCTGCTTTGAGGAAACGCCTTGCGGAGCGGGGGGAGACGCGGGCGTTGGCCAGGCCGACGGGGATGCTGCGCTTTTCACAGATGCGGAGGAAGTTCGGCCAGATTTCCCCTTCGATGAGGACTACCTGAGCTGGCTGGAAGCGGTTTAGGTAGCTGCGGATCATCCAAGGGAAATCCAGCGGGGAATAGGTGACGCGGAGGCCGGGGACGGCGGCTTTGGTGGCGAGGTCGTGCCCGGTGGAGGTGCCGGTGGCGAGGACGAAGCGGGTGTTGGGATGGGCGGATTGCCACTCGCGGAGGAGCTTGAGGGCTAGGACGGTTTCGCCGACGCTGACGGCGTGGAGGTGGACTGCGCCGGATGGCTCGAATTCCACTTCCCTGGTATATATAGCTATGCGCTCGTTCAGGGCAGAGCCGAAGCCGCCGCGTTTGAGCATTTTCACGACCCAGCCGGGAAATGCCAGGATGAATAGAAACGGGAGGAGAGTCCGGTAGATGAGAAGGATGGCGAATTCTTTCATGCTTCCGGGTGGGCGAAGATGAGAATGGTGCTGGAGCCGTATTCGCGCCGCTCCAGCAGACTGAGGGTGGGGGACTCCGGGGTGGATTGTGAAGAGGAAATTTCCGCGACGAGGTGGCCTCCCTTTGCGAGACGTTCGGGGAGGGAGGGGAGATCGAGGAGTTTTTTCACGTGGTCGGTATCGCCGTAGCCTTTCCAATAAGGAGGGTCTGCGAGGATGAGATCGTAGGTGGCGGGGTCCCGTGAGAGGTAGGCCATGGCATCGGATTTGATGGTGCGGCCTCCTTCGAGACGGGCTTTTGCGAGGTTTGCCTCAGTGGCGGCGATTGCCTGGCGGTGTTCGTCCACGAAAACGCATGAGGATGCACCACGGCTGAGGGCTTCGAGGCCGAGTGCGCCGGAGCCGCAGAAGAGATCGAGCACGCGGGCGTCGAAGACCGTTTCCCCCAGCATGGAGAACACAGCCTGGCGGACGTAGTCAGTGGTCGGTCGGGCGACTGCCGAGGGGACTTTGATGGCGGTGCGGCCGGCCTTTCCTGCGATGATTCTCATGTGACCCGAAACTCTAAATTTTAAACTTTAAACCTCAAGGAAGAGTTCCGAAGAATGGATTTTCCAATCCTCGCGAGATGTGTAGGATTCTGGCGATGTCGATTGAACCGATTAAAGACGGGCTGAGATCCGTTGTGCGCATTGATTTCTACGGGAACGTGCACAAGCGGATGCGCGGGAGTGGTGTGGCGGAGAGGTATGCGAAGGAGGTGGAGGTGCTGAAAGTGCTGGAGGAAAGGGGCTGCCCGTATGTTCCGAAGGTGCTGGAGGAGCATCCGGAGGAGTTTTACTTCGTTTCCACAAACTGCGGTCGGCCGGCTCCACAGGTAACCAAAAAAAAGGCGGACAAGCTCTACGCTGCTTTGGAAAAGGACTACGGGGTGCGCCATCTCGATGCGGAGACGCGGAACATCACTTACTCCGATAAGATGGGGCGGTTCTGCATCATCGATTTCGAACTCGCAGAGATTTTGCCGGATCCGAACAAGTCCGGGGAAAAGTAATTCCCACAGAAAAACCCATGGGAAATGATGTAACACGACTCAGTTGGTGCGGAGCCTCACGCAGCGGCTCGCGCAAGGAGGTGAACGACGATTCCTGGATCGTTTTTTCAGCCAATGTAAAAGGCTCGAACGTCCTGCCGGAAAGCGGCAGTGGAACCATAGCAGATCAGGATCTGGTCTTCGCCGTATCCGATGGGATGGGTGGTGGAAATGCCGGGGACATGGCCTCGGCAATGATTTTGGAAAGAATGGCTGCGTTAATCCCGGAAACTTTTAAAGCCGCCGCCTCGGGATTTTTCCCGGATTCGATTTCGTATCTGGAGCAGGTTTTAAAAGATGTGCATGAGCATATCAATGAGGCTGCGCTAGTCTCGGAAGACCGTGAGGGCATGGCCGCAACCCTGGCACTTGCCTGGTTTTCCCCCGAAAACATGTATTTGGCAAACATCGGGGATTCCCGCATTTACCGCTGCCGGGGCGGGAGAACGGAGCAACTCAGCATTGACCACACATCCGCATGGGGGCAGCTCCAGCGGGGGGAGATTTCCGAGGTGGAATACCGCTCCCATCCACGCCGTGCCGCCCTCTATCGCGTGATCGGTGGAGGCCAACCGGGCAAGACCCCGCACTTCGCGGCCGTTCAATACCAGCCCGGGGATCGCTTTCTCATCTGCTCCGATGGGTTGATCGATGGCGTCTGGGAAAGGCACATCCGCAACGCCCTCGGAGCCGGGGGATCGCTGGAGGACTGTTGCAAAAAACTACTGACCCGCGCCCTTGATAACGCGGGCATCGACGATACCACCCTTATCGTGATCGACACCGATTGAAACGGTCTGAAACGCGCAAATCAATGGGAAATGGCACGTGGTTTGCTTTAAAATGCTTGTCGGTGAAGCCGGAGGATGATTTTTTATCCCCGCGCCACCGCAAAACCATCGCTAACCCCGAATAAGAAACAGAACACATGTCTAAAGAAAAATACGTATTGGAGTATCTCTGGCTCGACGGCTACAGCCCCGTCCCGAACATCCGTGGAAAGTCCCAGGTAAAGGAATTTTCCTCCTTTCCCAAGCTCGACGAACTCCCGGAATGGGGATTTGACGGCAGCTCCACACGCCAGGCCGAAGGTGGCAGCTCCGACTGCATGCTCAAGCCGGTAGCAGTCTATCCTGACTCCACCCGCCGCAACGGAGCCATCGTGATGTGCGAAGTCATGATGCCTGACGGTGAGACCCCGCATCCATCCAACGCCCGCGCCACCATCCTCGAGGATGAGAACGCATGGTTCGGTTTCGAGCAGGAGTATTTCCTTGTAAAGGACGGCCTGCCACTCGGCTTCCCTACAGGCGGATACCCAAGCCCGCAAGGTGAATACTACTGCGGTGTCGGCCACGCCAACGTCGGCGGCATCGCCCGCAAGATCGTCAACGAGCACCTCGACATCTGCCTCGACGCAGGCATCAACCACGAGGGCATCAACGCAGAGGTCGCGAAAGGCCAGTGGGAATTCCAGATTTTCGGAAAAGGCTCCAAGCGCGCTGCCGACCAGATCTGGGTCGCCCGCTACCTCCTCCAGCGCGTTTGCGAAAAATACGGAGTCGATGTCGAGTACCACTGCAAGCCCCTCCAGGGCGACTGGAACGGCTCCGGCATGCACGCGAACTTCTCCACCGAGCATCTCCGTGAAAAAGGCGGCAAGGAATATTTCCTCAAGCTCATGGCCCAGTTCGAAGAAAACTGCGAAGAGCACATCGCCGTTTACGGCCCGGACAACCACCTCCGCCTCACCGGCCTCCACGAGACCCAGTCCATTGACCAGTTCTCATGGGGTGTTGCCGACCGTGGCGCTTCGATCCGCGTCCCGCACAGCTTCGTCAAAGGCGACAAATACCAGGGCTACCTCGAAGACCGCCGTCCGAACTCCCAGGGCGATCCATACCAGATTGCTTCCCGCATTCTTAAAACCATCTCGGAAGTGCCGACTGCCTAAGGCAACCGCCTGAAACGGCTTTTAGATCTACCAGCCGTCTTCCCTCCGGGGAAGGCGGTTTTTTCGTGATTTGTCCGGCAGGGAGAACCGCTAGTGTCCTGACCGCTTAATTCGCACATGGATCTCAACCGATCATCCGTTTCGAGCGAATGTCGCGGCCTATGCGAACCCCCATCCAGACCACCCTCAGCGGCGCCCCCCGTCCGGGCAAGCCCCGGAAGATCACCGACGCCAGGGTCGGAGAGGTGCTGACCATGATCCTGGAGTTGCCCCCGGAGAACCGGACGCACTGGAGCCGCCACAACGAGTCGCCAGAACCGTTCATCTGAACCAAGACCGCAGACCGGATCCTCGAAAAACTCGGGAAGTCTTTTAACTATGCGGATTCAGCCGGCCAGGACACTAGCGCTTCAGAGTTTCTGCCAATCCGGCTTGTTTTCGTAAACCCAGCGGAAGTAGTCGGCTCGCTCGAGGCGGCTTGCGGCTGGCTCGTCGATGCAGACCTTCACGACGGGATGCATCTGTAGGACGGAGGCGGGATTGATAGATGTCACGGGGCCCTCAACGGCTTCGGCGATGGCGGTTGCCTTGTTTTCGCCGTAGGCGAGGAGGAGGTTTGTTCTCGCCTCCATGATGGTGCCGATTCCCATGGTGATGACGTGGTTTGGTACTTTTTCATCGCTGCCGAAGAAGCGGGCGTTGTCTTTGCAGGTTTGCTCGGTGAGGGTTTTAATCCTGGTGCGGGAGGCCAGGGAGGAGGTCGGCTCGTTGAAGCCGATGTGGCCGTCGGTTCCTATGCCCAGCACCTGGAGATCAATACCTCCGGCTTGTTTGATGCGCTCTTCGTAATCGCGGCAAAAGGCTGGGACGTCGGGGGCGTTTCCGTCCGGGATGTGGATGTTTGCCTTTTCGATATTGATGTGTTGGAAAAGGTTTTCCCACATGAAGGTGTGGTAGGTCTGGGCGTGGTCACGGGGGAGGCCGATGTATTCGTCCAGGTTGAAAGTGGTGACTTTGCTCCAATCGAGTTCCATCGCGATGAGACGCTTATAGAGGGGGAGCGGGGTGCTGCCGGTGGCCAGCCCGAGGACGGCTTCCGGTTTTTCGCGGAGGAGGTTTGCGATGAGGCGGGCGGCGACTTCCGCGGCTTCCTGCCTGGTTTTTTGGATGATGATTTCCATTAGATTAGTCCTAGTTGTTTTGAAAGTTTTTGGGAGACATCTTCTTTGAACCTGTCCAAGAGATTGCTGATGAATTTCACGATATCCTTGTTTTCGTCTTTTACCAGCGGGGTGAGATCAATGCCGAAGATGAGTTGGGTGGAGGCGTCGGTGGCGTGGGAATTGAAGAAGGTGGCGTTTGCGGCGCGGCGGCCGGCTGTGGCTAGATCATAGCGTTTTCCTCCGGCGATCTGTGAGTCGAAAATCCCGTTGAGCGCGGCGGCGAGATTGTCCCTGCCACTGACGTCCATGAGGACTTTTTCATCGTCCGGGAGCCAGTCGAGATTGCGCCAGACTTCGCAGCCGATGATTTGTTTCGGGCGTTGGCGGGCTGGCATTTCGCGCATGGCTTGTATTGCCGAGATGGTGACGCCGATGTGGGTGTCGTGCTTGTCGGCAGGATTGTGGGTGTAAACGGTTTCCGGGCGGGTGGCTTGGAGAATGGTTTTGAGATCGTCTTTCAGGGAGGAGTCGGTTGCGCTTCTGATGGCGCTGCTGGGGTAGTCCAGTTGGAGCATGGCGCCGTATCCGCCGATGAGGGCGGCGGTGTTTTGCTCCTGGACGCGGATTTTCATCATGTCCGCATCCGTGTATTTCGCATACGGGCCGGTGCGGGAGCTGCCCGCGCCGTTCGTGCAGGTGACGCCTGCGAACCATTTTTCCGTTTTTCCAAAACATTCGAGGATGCCGTGGAAGGCCATGAATTCGAGATCGTCCTGGTGCGCACCTATGCCGAGGTGGGTGGTGCGGGCGAACGCCCCGGATTCGGGGGCTGTGTCCGGGATGTAGATACTGGCGGTTTTGTTGTTCAGTTCCATGGGATCACTTGTTGGTCTTCGGCAGGCTGGCTGCGGCGACGGCTTGTCCTACGCGGCGGGTTTTCTCGTCCGGAACGTGCATTTCGATCCGGTTAGCCACTTCGGGAAATTCCTGTTCGAGCACTTCTCTGGCTTTGGAAATCACGATGTCGCCACCCCCGCCGGTGGTGACGCGGCCGAGGATGAGCATGTGTGCGTAGTCGTAGAAATCCGCGTAGTGGGGGATGGTGTAGCCGAGATAGACTCCGATTGTTTCGTAAATTTTCGCGGCGCGTTCGTCGCCTTTCGCCATGAGGTTTTGGACTTCCACGAGACGCTCGGGAAGATCCATTTTGGCGGGCATCCTGATCTTCGCGGCGGGGAGGAGTTTGTTGACTGCCTGTTGGGAAAAATAGAGTGCGCCGACCCCGCTGTCGCCGGACCACTCGTCTGCTGGAGCGGAGGGATTGTAATCTACGGGGGCGAAGGCCAGCTCGTTGAGCCAGCCGAGGATGCTACCCTTTTTATCCATGAAACCGACTGCTTCGCTGGAACCCATCGCCACGCCCAGCATTCCTTTTTTACCAAGGGAAAGGGCACCTGCAAGGGCGGTGACATCGCCATCGTTCATCATCACCAGAGGCACGTCCCATTCCTTTTGGACTCGTTTGAAGACTGCGGCGGCTTCCGCGAAATCCTTTTTTGGAATCGCCCGCAGGAGGGAGGCGACGCGGATCTCGTTGTCCACGATCACGCCTGCGGAGCTTCCGCCAATGGCATCGACGCGGGGCATGTGGGCGGCGGCGCGGTGGAGTGCTGCGGAGATGTTGTGGTAATGGTAGCCTGGGTTTTTCTGGATCTTGGGATCCCACGGGGTTTCCTCGGTGAAGACCGCCTGGCCATCGACTACGGCGGATACTTTGAAATCACTGGCACCGAGATCGAATCCGATGCGGCAGCCTTTGAGGTGGCCACCAGCGGGGATTTCCATGTCCCTGGCCGAGGGAACCTGGTCGGCGTTCCTCACTTCGACTTTGAAATTCCGTCCGTAGGCGAGGGCCATCATCTTGCAATCGAACTTGCGGGCACCGCGTGGGGAATAGGTTTTGCGAATGGATTCACCAATGGGGATGGGGCCGCCGAAGTGGAGTTTCCATCCGCCGCGTGACCAGAGGAGGAATTTCACAAGCCGCTCTACATAGCGGAGTGTTTGCGCATCAGCCGTTGAGCTAACGGTGGTTTCGAAACGGGAAATCAAACCGTTTTCCCGTTCGAGTCCCAGGACTAGTGGGACACCTTTGCCAGAAGCCTTTACAGCCCCGGCATGGCTGCGGTTGAAAAGAACGGCGGGAAGAAATCCTGAATCGAGAGGGGCGGTAATTGCAGGTTGGGACGGTGTGTGCGGCATGGCTTCTTTTCGGTGTCAGAGGTGCTAATCACCTTCCTGAGAAAGTGCGCACCTGTCCAATCGTGGTCAAGAAAAGGCCTGCTTAGGGGTTTATTCTGATGGAAAACGAGCTTCCACCGCACCGCCCATCGCGATTTCTCATGCCGTATGCGAAACTCCGAAGATGCTATGGAATGGAAAAAATTTCCCGGTCAGAGATCGATGGTTTTACCGGTGCGGAAACTCTCGTCTGCTGCGGCGACAATGCGCATGGAGGACAGGGCGTCCTGCATGTGGTCGGTGAGATCGGTGTCTTCGAGAATGGCTTTTAGGAAAAATTCCTGTTCGCGTTTGCAGAGGCCGTCGTGATCCGGCTCGTCGTCCAGGCGTTCGATTTCATCTGCTTTCGCAAAAGTGCCGTCCGCCTTGAGTTCGGAGTGATGGAGCTTGAGAGCCTGGGTCTGCGTATGGGCATCGACGTTCGCGCTCTGGCCTTCCGCCGCCGCCTTGTCCGCCACGATGGAGACGCAACCCTTGGGGCCGACCACGTCTTTTACGAAAAAGGCGACCTCGCTCATCATCGGTCCCCAGCCGGCTTCATACCAGCCGACTGAGCCGTCTTCGAAAGTAACCTGGAGGGCGCCGTAGTTCACTTTCCCTTCGGGAAGTTCGTTGGAAAGCCGTGCGCCGATTCCGGAAACGCGGATGGGTTTTGAGCGTGTCATCTGGCACATGACATCGACGTAATGCACCCCACAATCGACGAGAGGGGAGATGGACGACATGAGGTTCTTGTGGGTGTCCCAAGTCGCGCCGGAGGATTGCTGGTTGAGGTTCATCCGCATGACCAGCGGCTTGCCGAGGGTGTGGGAAATTTCGATGAAGCGCAGCCAGCTCGGGTGGTGGCGGAGGATGTATCCGATCACGAGTTTCTTGCCCGCACGGACGGCAGCGGCGACGATTTTTTCGGCTTCCTCCACGGATTCGGCCAATGGCTTTTCTATGAAGACGTGGCAACCTGCCTCGAATGCGGCCATGGCGTATTCCGCATGGGTGTCCGGGTAAGTGGAGATGGAAACGGCGTCCGGTTTCGTCTCGCGGAGCGCTTCATGGAAATCCGAAAAACCTGCATGGCCACCTCCGAGTTCCTTGTCCAGCTTCTCGCGGGAACCCACCGAGCGGGTCACGATCCCGACGATTTGAAACCCATCGATCTGATGATAGGCAAGGGCGTGGGAGCGCCCCATGTTGCCGGCACCGGCGCAGAGGATTCGGATGGATTTGTTTTTCGGCTCGGACATGGGGGGGAGGGTGGTTGGGATTTAGCCCGGGTTAAAGCGATTATTGTTGTGAGTCACGGCTTACGGGTGCCTTCGAAAGCAACCCCGCATTTTTGCTGTGGCCTGCCTTTCCAGATTTTTCCCGATGGGAAGGTGTGGTCGTCCAGGAATTCCTGGTGGAACTCCAGCCCCCAGCCGGGTGCGGTGGGTGCTGCGTAGTGGCCGTTTTGCATTTCCACCGGCTGCTCCACGGCTTCCTGGAGGAAATCGATATACTCCACAAGCTGCGTGTCCGAATGGCCGCTGACGGCGATCTGATCCCACATTCCGTAGTGTTGTATCATGTTGCACAGGGCGATGCCGCCGCCGTGGGGGCAGACGGGGATGTCGTATTTCGCGGCCATGAGGATGATGGCCATGACGTCGTTCACTCCGGCCACGCGGACGGCATCGATCTGGCAGTAGTCGATGGAGCCGGATTTGAGTAGCTGCTTGAAAATGACAGGGGAGGCCGCCTGCTCACCGCAGGCGAGGCCGAAGGAGGCATCGCGGAAAGTTTCCGAGAGTTCCTTGTAGCCCATGACGTCGTCGCGGGCGATGGGTTCCTCCACCCATTTCAAATTGTAAGGAAGGTAGTGGCGCATGTGCCCTTTCGCCTCATCGACGCCCCAGAATTGGTTGGCATCCACCATGAGATCCTGGTCGGGACCGATGGCAGCCCGGGTGAATTTGATGCGTGAAATATCGGCTTCCAGGTTTTGGCCGACTTTAACTTTGAATGCGTCAAATCCCGTTTGTTGGAGCTTTTGAATGGTTGCGAGGATTTGCTCGTTGGTCAGCCCCAGCCAGCCGGCGGTGCAGTAAGCTTTGAGGCCACGCTTTGACATTTCCTGCTCGCGGGAGCTTTTGTTGGAAGCTGCTTTTTTCAGAATGGCGAGAGCCTCTTCCGGGGTGAGCGCGTCTTTGATATTTCTCCAGTCGATGCACTCAACTACGAATTCGGGATGGAGATCCACCAGCAGTTTCCAGAGAGGTTTTCCCTCCGCCTTAGCCCACAGATCCCACATGGCGTTGAGCACGGAGCCGCAAGCCATACGGAAGACTCCATCGTGCAGCCAGCGTAGCTGGTGGTGGTCGATCAGGCGGCGGTAGAGGGTGTCGGGGGATTTTGAAAAATCCTCCAGCGTGGTGCCGATGACGAGCTGGCAGAGGTCTTCGATGCCGTGGCAGATCCAGTCCGTGCCTGCACCTATGGTGAAGACGACGGAAACCCCGCGCAGCCCGCCGTCCGTTTCCAAATGGAGAACGGCTGAGGAGTAGTCGGGATCCGTATGGAAAGGATCGGAGCCTAACAGATTATCCGAGGTGGGGATGCGGAGGTCGATGACCCTGGCGGAGGTGATTTTCACTGCTCTTTTACGGCGGTTTGTCTCTGGGTTCCCAGACCTTCGATGCCGAGTTCCACCACATCGCCATCCTTCAGATACATGGGCGGATCGAAGCCGAGGCCCACGCCCGCCGGGGTGCCGGTGGAGATGACATCGCCGGGGAGGAGGGTCATGAATTCCGAGAGGTAGGCGATGACGTGCTGGACGTTGTAGATGAAATCATTGGTGGAGCTGTCCTGGATTTTCCTGCCGTTGAGGGAGAGCCAGAGCTTGAGGTTGTTGGGGTCGGAAACCTCGTCTTTGGTCGCCATGTAGGGGCCGAAGGGGGCGTAGGTATCAGCGGATTTTCCTTTCACCCACTGGCCGAGTTTTTCGAGCTGCCACTCGCGCTCCGAGTAGTCGTTGTGCACGGCGTAGCCAGCCACGTAATCGAGGGCGTTTTCCTTGGAAACGTATTTCGCCTTCCTGCCGATGACTACGGCCAGCTCCACTTCCCAGTCGGTCTTGTTGGATTTGCGCGGGATGACGATGTTGTCATTCGGCCCTGCCCAGGCGGAGGTGGATTTGAAAAATACGACAGGCTCGGTGGGAGGGGTCATGCCGGATTCCGCAGCGTGGGCGGCGTAGTTCAGGCCTATGCAGACGATCTTGGACGGTCGTGCGATGGCGGGTGCCAGCCTGACCTCATCGAGTTTTGATTCCGGGAGATCCGCGCGGTTTGCTACCAGGAAATCCAGGAGGCGGGTGAGGCCGTCGGTCTCGAAAAAGTTTTCGTTCCAGTCCTCGCCGAACGATGTGCAGTCAACGGCGGTATTGGAGCAATCCTTGCAGATGATGCCCGGGGTGAGTGTGTCGTTTTTGTAGAATCTGATCAGTTTCATTTTTAGAGTAGGGTTGGGGTTAGCGGAGAAGGGTGACACCTCCGTCGATGTCATATGCGGAGCCGGTGATGAAGGCTGCTTTGTCGGATGTTAGAAATGCGATGAGCTCGGCGATCTCCGAAGGTTTCCCCATGCGGCCTATGGGTTGGTATTCGCTGAGCTTGCGGAACATGCTCGCACGCTCTTCCTCCGGGTAGTTTTTTTCCAAATAGCCATCCACGAAAGGGGTGTGGACGCGGGCGGGGCAGACGCAGTTGCAGCGGATGTTCTTGTCTATGTAATCACGCGCCACGGAGAGGGTCATGCTCAGTGCCGCCCCCTTGGACATGGAGTAGGCGAACCTTTCCTGGATGCCGATCCTGGAGGCGACGGACGCGAGATTGACGATGGAGCCACCGCCGCTGGCGAGCATTTTCGGGACGGCGTAGTGGAGGCAGTGGTAGATGCCTTTTACGTTCACCGCATAGATTTTATCCAGCTCCTCCGGGGTGCATGTTTCCACGTTTCCGATGGCGGCGATCCCGGCGTTGTTCACCAGGATGTGGATTTCCGGTATCTTTCCGAAGGCATTTTTAACGGAGACCGTATCGGAAACATCGCAGGAAATGCACTCAGCGCTTCCGCCGGAGGAAAGTATCGTCTCCACTGTTTTTCCGCCCGCCTCCGTATCGGAATCCAGAACCACGATGTGAAGTTTTTCCTCCGCCAGGCGGTAGGCTACCGCCTGACCAATTCCCGATCCGGCTCCGGTGATGACTGCTGTTTCCATGAAGCTGCAAGGATGCCCATGGCGTGCCGGCATGCAATGGCGGATTGTGCTGCGATGGGGTTGCCATTTCCCAGGTTTGCCCCGTAGCACTCCGTCGCGGCGGACAGGCAGGTGGGTGACGGAAAGCGGCAGCAGGAGCGCCGGAAGGACTTCCGTATCTCCAGCCCCGATCCACGCGTCACCAGACCGTATCACGCCCTTTGCATGGGAGCCTGTTCGAAAATTTGCTGATTTATGGCTTGATGCGCCTGTTTGATGAGATGCGGAAGCATTGCTGGCCAAGCGCGGGGAGGCGTGATAGGCAAATTCCCAACGGATGGAAGTGGAAGGGAAAAGGACGCTGGCGGACTGGATGCGGAGCAGACTGAGTGATGCGCAGCGGTTTCTAGTGTTGTGTGTGCTGGCGGGGTTCCTGTGCGGGCTTGCGGCGGTGGCTTTCCATTTCTCCATCCACCATCTTTTTGACTGGCTGTGGGATCAGGCATCCCGGCAGGATCCTGTCTGGTTTTGCGCGATCCTGCTGGGCGCGCCGACTTTTGCCGGTCTGCTGGTGGGGCTGACGGTGCATTATTTCGCGCCGGATGCGGCGGGGAGCGGGATCCCGCAGACGAAGGCGGCCTACTATAACAAGGGGGGGAAGATTTCCTCGAAGACGGGGATTCTGCGGTTCGTGCTGGGGAGTCTGTATGTGGGGCTGGGAAACAGTCTGGGTCGCGAGGGGCCGACGGTGCATGTGAGTGCGGCGATTTCCTCGCGGATAGGCCGGTGGGCTTTCAAAGATCCGGCGCGGGTGCAGTCGATGCTGCCGGTGGGGATGGCGGCGGGGATCGCGGCGGCGTTCAATGCGCCGCTCTCGGCGCTGACGTTTGTCTTCGAGGAGCTGTTGGATAATTTTTCCATGAAGGCGATGGGCGGGATGGTGATCGCGGTGGTGGTGGCGGCGGCGGTTTCTCGGACTATCCTGGGGGAGGATCCGGTGCTGGTGGGGCGTATCGCGGAGGATTACAAGACCTCTGCGTGGATGCTGGTGGCGCTGCCGCTTGGGGCGGCGGCGGGGTTGATAGGGCATGCGTTCGTGTGGAGCACGCTGAACCTTCGGATGTGGTTCAAGACGCGCAAGACCCTGCCGTCCTGGGTGAACCCGGCGGCGGGCGGGCTGTCCTGCGGGATACTGGGGCTGGCGGCTTTCTACCTGACGGGAAACCTGGGGAACGCGCAGAACTCGGTGTTCAGCATTGGCTACGGGTCGCTGGAATCGGCGTTCGAATACAAGCTCTCGGTGGGGATCATTGCCACGCTGCTGGTGGCCAAGTTCCTGGCGGTAGTGATCAATTATGCATCGGGTGGCTCGGGAGGTTTGTTTTCTCCGACGCTTTTCCTAGGCGGGATGCTGGGTGGGTTGGTTGGCGTGGGGTTGGCGGATCTCCAGCACCTGGGGGAGTGGATCCCGGCTTTTCCGACGGATACGAAGGTGATAGGCGGGTGTGTTTTGCTGGGCATGGGGGCGATGTTCGCGGCGGTGGTGAGGTGCCGGTTTACCTCGCTGATTATCATTTTCGAGATGACGGGGAACTACTCGCTGATCCTGCCGCTGATGGCGGGGAACATGCTGGCGTTTTACATCGCCAAGCATTTGCAGCCGACGAGTCTCTACACCGCGCTGCTGCTTCAGGACGGGGTGAGCCTGCGGAAAATGCCGGCTTACCACGGGGCGCAGGATTACCGGAAGCTGCCGGTGCAATCCATCATGACGCATGAGGTCTTCACCCTGGAGAGCGGGGCTACGGCCCAGGATTCGCTGAAGCGGATGGCGCTGGAGAACAAGAAATACCACGCCTACCCGGTGCTGGATGAGGAGGGAAAACTCGCCGGGGTGCTGACCAAGCACGAGCTGGAGGAGACTGCGGGTGAGACCGTTCTCGCGGAACTTTGCGAGGGGAGGGAGGTGGTTTCCGTGACGCTGGACTCCTCCATCAGGGATGCGGCGAACCGGATGATTGTGAGGAATTACCAACAGGTGCCGGTGGTGAGCCAGGCGGATGGCGGGAAGCTGCTGGGGTGGCTGACGCTGAATGATATCGCGCGGCAGCAGAATGCGGCGGAGGGGTAGAAGTGCCGGGTGCCGAGTGATCAGTGAGAAGTGGAAGACTTGGGTTGCGGTTCAATTCTTTGCCGATTGATGTCAGGGTGGCTCGTGTTCTGGAGAACGCGGCTCCGACCTTAATGCAGGGGGATGTTTTTGTTGCCGGAACCGTCCCAGATTTCGGCGTAGCCGTTGCGCTCTGCGGCGAAGACGAGGGTATCGCGGTGGATGGAGAGGAAGGGGTTGATGTTTGCGCCGGTGGCCTCGAGAGCCTGGCCGGTTCAGACGTTGCAGATGCGGGGGAAGTAATACCACTGGGGGGACTCGAGGAGGACGCCTTTTCCCCAGCTTGATTTCCCTGCGGTGACGGGTTTTCCGTTTTCCCCGGGGATGGTGCAGTGGTTGAGGAAGGCGGCGATCTGCGGCCCCTGCTGGCGGGGGATGGATTTCATCCAGATGTGCTGGTTGGGTGAGACCTCGGGGACTTCCCAGTCGATGGGGATGCACTCCATGACGGCGCTGGAGGGGAGGAAGATCGCTTTGAAAACTTCCGGGACGGTGAGCCAGCGCTGGTTGACATAGGCCATACGGTCGCCCCAGGAAAAGGTGACGTAGCGGCACTCCGGAAAGCCTTCCGGCGGGATAAACCCGGACTCGATGAGCCACGGGTAGGAGAAAACCATGCCGGAGTGGAGCTTGTCCGCGATGAGCCAGACCTGAATCTCGGGAGGCCGCTCCGGGGTATAGGTGGAGACGGTGTTTTTCCTGACCAGCTCATCCGAAGCGGCGGGAGCGGGGGGCAGGGTAACGAAGTTGCACGATGGGCATGCCGCTACCAGGAGACCGGACAGGATGATGCGGATGGCGGACATCGCGTGGTGGAAAATTTTCCGCAGGAGCCTAGAGATAGGAGCAAACGTATTGGCAGACACCGCCGTGCACGGTGATGGAGAAGCCGCTGTCGCCATCCACGTTGAAAGATTCATCGGTGGGGATGAAGCGGGTGGTCTCGCTGCCGTCGATGACGATCTCGCAGGAGCCGTCGGTGATTTCCATGAGCTCCGGGGCTACTGTGTCGAAGCGGTAGGTGCCGGGGAACATGATGCCGAGGGTCTTCTTCGTGCCGTCCGCGAGGACGATGGAATGGGAGACGACACCGCCATCGAAATAGACGTTGGCGACGGGTTTTACGGATGCGTTTTGGAAGTCGTTCATAAGAAGTCCGGGCGTGGTAGAGGGTAGTGCGGGATTTGTCCACACTCCATATCGGTTGGCTGGCAGGGTGATTTCCCCCGTTGGGACATTACATGGGGAGGAACCACGAACCTTACGAATCCAATGAATGGAGACTTTGGCTGGAGGAACGTCCGCTGTTTACTGGCCGGTGGCCTTCCAGGCCTCGTAGCCGCCCTGGAGGACGGAGACGGTGTGGCCGCGTGCGACGAGTTTTTTTGCGACAGCGAGACCGTCGGGGCAGGCGAGATCGGTGCAGTAGAGAACGACGGGGGTGTTGTTGGTATTGGCGGTGCGGATGTTCGGCGCCTGTTTTTCGTAGTGACGGTCGAAGTCGTTTTTTGGCCAACTGACGGCTCCGGGGATGTGGCCCATCTTGTAATAGAGGGTGGGGCGGACATCGTAGATGAGGGCGGCGTCTTTTTGGACGAGCTGGTAGAGATCGCCGAGCGGCATGCGGGTGAGCTGGCCGGTCTTGGGAGGGGCGGGTGCGGCGGCTTCCTCGGGTTTGGCGGGAGCCTTGGAGGGATCAAGGGGTGGGATGGGTTTTTCCGGTGGCGGAGGCTCGCAGGAGGCGAGGAAGAGCCAGCCGGCACTTAAGAGCAGTGTAGCGGCAGGGCGACGGCTGGCTTTTTCCGAGAGGGTTTTCATCGTCCGATTTTGATGAGTTGGATGTCGAAGACGAGGGTGCCCGCAGGATAACCTGAAGGAGGGTTTTCGCCGTAGGCCATTTTCGCAGGGATCCAGAAGCGGCGGGATTCGCCCTCGACCATGAGCTGGACGCCCTCGGTCCATCCTGCGATGACGCCGTTGAGCGGGAAGGAGGTGGGTTGGCCGCGTTTCACTGAGGAGTCGAAGAGCTTCCCGTCCGTAGTCCATCCGGAGTAGTGGACGGTGACGGTATCGGTGGCTTTCGGGTTGGTGGAGCCGGTTCCTTTTTCGATAAGTTTGGAGGCGAGGCCGGAGGCGGTGGTCTCGGCATCTGCGGGTGCGGCGGCTACGTTTTCTGGTGTTTCGGGCATGGTGGTTGTGGTATCTGTGGTTTGGGTGGGTTCCGCGTTCCGGCATGCCGAGGTGGCGAGCGCGAGGAGTCCGCAGAAGAGGAGTTTTTTCATGGCCGGAGGGTGACGGGGATTTCCCGTTTATCAAGCGTGAAGGGTTTCCGAAAAAACTTGTCCGTATGCGCGAGGCGGTACGATCCTCCGGCATGAAGCCCTATGTGAAACTTGACGAGTCCACGATGCCGGACGGCACGCACTATTCCCTCCACAAGCACGATGGGAAAATCTACCTCAAATACAACGGCTACGAGCTGATGAGTACGGCCCTGACTTTTTCCGAGCAGCAGCTTGCGGACATCGGCTGCCAGTCATTGCTGGAGGGCGAGGCATCCAGACCGGCGCATCCGAGGGTGCTGATCGGGGGGCTGGGCCTGGGATTTACCTTGAAGCGGACGCTTGAGCTGGTGGGCAGCCCGGCGACGGTGGATGTGGCCGAGCTGATGCCGCCTCTGATCGAGTGGAACAGGACCCACCTGGTGGAGTTCAACGGCCCGTTGCTGGACGATCCACGCACGGTGATCATCCAGGGGGACTTGTTCGATATCGTATCGAAGACGAAGCCGGGGCATTATGATTCGCTGCTTCTGGATATCGACAATACGCCGGATGATCTGATCACGAATGGAAACGCCCGGTTGTATTCGCCGGGATTTCTGGAGAAACTCCGGCAGGCAATCAAGCCGGAGGGATGTATTGCCTATTGGCTTTCCGAGCCGGCCCCGAAGTTCAAAAAACTTTTGGTCAAAGCCGGGTTTTCGGTGGAGGAGTTCGCCTCCAAAACCCACGTGCGGGCGAAGCGCTCGAGGCATTGCCTGCTGCTGGCCAAGCGCAAATCATAGGAACCGCTTTTCCAAATCCTTGAGACTGCTCTTGGTCAGGTCCAGACCAAGGGAATCGCGGAGTTTCGCACGGCAGGCAGCATCCATTTCAGCTTCCAGCCGCTTCAGATGTTCCTGGGGTGCGGCCAGGATGAAGCTGCCGCTGCCCAGTTTCGCGACGATGCCGCAGATTTCCTTCGCCACTTGGGCGATGGCACGCTTTTCCACTTCGATATCCAGTTTCGTTTCCGCATGGGACATCGCTTCACCGTTTCCGGCGGAGAACCCGCGGTTGAACTTCCCGGGGCTGTCCGTCGTCGCGGCGCCACGTGGGGCATCCAGTTCGTTTTCAGAAATTTCGACGAGATGCGCCCGGTTCTGCGGGTTGTCGCCGGCTTCCTTGAAACTCAGAACCCTTACCATTCCCAGATCCGTTAGAACAAGGAGGCGGCCGTTTGTATCGTTTGTGTTTGTCATATTCTTTTTTTCTAACACAAGTCCGTGGGAAAACAAAAACAATCGTTCCCGGTTTTTGCAAGGGGCGTGGAAAACCCCCGTTTCCGGAGCCGGTCGGCAGGGTGAAATTCCCGATTCTTTTCGTTGAACGCGTATCGTATCCGCATCTAGGTTCCCGGCAGCCATGCCTTTGGATCTTTATCTCCGTATTGGAATCGCGTTGGGAATCGGTTTGCTCGTGGGCGCGCAGCGCGAGAAGGTGGACAAGGCACCGGGCGGGATAAGGACTTTCGCATTGCTGGCGCTGTTCGGCTCTTTCAGCGCGTTGCTGGCGGATGAGTTCGGCCAATGGCTGCTGGCCTCGGCTTTCCTGGCTGTGACGGGACTTATCATCCTGGCGAACTGGCTGGAAACGCGGAAAGACCCGGATCACGGCGCGGGGATCACCAGCGAGATGGCCGCTCTGCTGGTGTTCGGCATTTCCGCATACCTCGTCCATGGGGAGAAGGAGCTTGCGGTGGTTTCCGCTGGCGTGGTCGCGCTGTTGCTGCATTACAAGGATCCCATGCATGCGTTTGTGGGGAAACTGAGCGAAGGGGATCTGAAGGCGATCATGCGGTTCGTCCTGATCAGCTCGGTCATCCTGCCCGTGCTTCCGAACGAAACATACGACCCCTACGGCGTGCTCAACCCGTTCAAAATCTGGCTGATGGTTGTCTTTATCGTCGGTATCGGTCTGTTCGGTTATGTCGCTTACAAGCTGTTCAGCGCGAAGGCCGGAACGATTCTCGGGGGGGTGCTGGGAGGAATGGTATCAAGCACGGCGACAACGATCAGCGCGGCGCGCGAAGCCAAGAGTTCCCCCTCGCGCGCGACGGCTGCAGCCCTGGTGATCATGATCGCGACCGCCGTTTCCATCGTGAGGATCCTCGTATAGGTCTTTGCGGTGGCGAACTCCTTTTTCCTTACCATCCTGGCCCCGTTCGCGGTGCTGCTGGTTGTTTTCCTGGTGCTGACCTTCGTGCTTTACCGGAAAAAATCCGATGAGATCACCGATACGGGGGATCCGGGAAATCCGGCGCAACTCAAGCCCGCGATCATCATCGGGCTGCTGTATGCGGTGGTTCTTTTTGTGGTGGCTTTCACCCGGGAGAAATTCGGGGAGAGCGGGTTGTATATCGTTGCCGTGCTTTCCGGGCTGACGGATGTGGACGCGATCACGCTTTCCACCGCGCACATGCTGAACAAGGACAGGATAGGTGTGGAGACAGGCTGGCGGCTGATCATGGTCGCCACGCTGGCGAACACGCTTTTCAAGGGCGGGGCGGTCGCCCTGCTCGGAGGCACGGCACTGCTGAAAAGGATCGTGGTGCTTTACGGGATCGCGATCATCTCGGGACTGGCGATCATTTTCCTGTGGCCGTGAGGTTTGATCACCACCAGCGCACTATTGGCGGTGTAGAGGTTGATACTGACGCTTTTTTGCGCCGGAATTGCCAAGGGTAGCAGCCGCAGCGGTTGGACTGCTCGCGGCAATCGGGGCGGGAGCCGGGTCGCTCACTTCCGCTTGCGGGTCTTCTTCGCCTCGAAATCGACGGACTTGGGGTCGAACACATCGGGATCGTAACCGGGGTGCGCCCACTCGATTTCACCGGCGGCTGCCTGCATGTATTGGAAGGCTCCGCCGAAATCCTCCGGAGGGCAGGCGCGGCCACCATCTATCATTTCCGGGCCGCCTTCGCCTTCCACGCGTTTGTCGAAGACGATTTCGTGAATCCATTCGTCCGCGAAATCGTAGCGGTATAGCATTCGCAGGGGGAGGCGCTTTCGCCCCATGTAATCGGCTACGGTGATTTTCAGCTCGTCCTGGAAATCTCCGAGAGTCTGGTCTGCGAGGCCGACCGGCCCGATGACATCGACGAGGCGTTTGCCTTTTCCGTGGCGGAACTCGTGAGGATGTTTGTTTTCCCAGCCCATGGCTGCCTGGATGGCATCGCTGAGCTCCAGGAAATTCACTGCGGTGGAGATGGAGAATGTGCGCCAGATCTTTGGCTGGATGCCGTAGGTGAACACTTTCACGACCACCCGTTCCGCTCCGCTTTTTTTAGACATGCCAGAGGGATACTTGGAAGCGGCGGCGGGATCAAACCCAAAGGAGTGCTTATGTGTCGGAAATTTCCGATAATTAACCTGTATTTCCGGGAGGAACGAACCAAACTGGATCTACATGGATTTGGTGAACACTGCGGAAGAACTTTTACACGAAGGGGAGCACCCGGTATCGAACGAGCCGAGGGTGGAAATGGCTACGCTGGAAGACCTTCCCGCGCTGACCGAGTTGGTGATGGATCTTTTCGCGATGTCTTCCGGGGATTTCAAGCCCGACAGGGAAGTGCAGGAGCGCGGTCTGCGCCTGATCCTGGAGGAGCCGAGCCGAGGAAGGATCGCCGTGGTACGGAACAACGACCAGATTTTCGGCATGGTGAACATGCTTTTCACGATCTCCACCGCGCGTGGCGGCTTCGTCATGCTGATGGAGGATGTGATCATCCATCCGCACCATCGCGGCCAGGGATTCGGCACGATGCTGGTGGATCACGTGATGGATTTTGCGAAGCAGAAGAAATTTTTCCGCATCACCCTGCTGACCGATAAGATCAGCGCGGAGTCCCAGGAATTCTTCAAGAAACAGGGGTTCGAATACTCGAACATGATTCCGATGAGGTGTTTGATCGGGTAAATTATACTGCCGCGCACCAGGATTTGTGAATCCGACGTGCCGGTCTTCAAGGCCAACGGCCTGTCCCATCCCAGCCTGGGGCGAAGTGCAACGAAAGCCCCAGGGATAGATTGGAAGGAATGGAGAGGGCTGAAAGTCCGTTCCATCCGCCGGGACAAATCACACATGATGGAACGGACTTTCAGCCCTCTTGATTCTTATGATGTTTTTACCCGGGGCGATGCCCCGGGCTGGGATAGCGGTGCACCTTTGGTGCGAAAGAACCGGAGCCGAACGGTCTTCGCTTTTCACAAAACGTGATGTGCACAAGTATATCACAATCTTCGAGTCCTTTTCCAAATGGTAAAGTTTCACCAATGCGCTGGTGTCCAAATAAATCACCAGCGACCCTCCCTGTCATACGCCACTGCCTCCTCACCGGTTTTGCCGGAAGATCGTAAGGCTGTTGCCAGGTAGTCGTCCCATTTGACCACTTTTTTGGGTGTCGCCGGAATAATACGCGCCGATGGCTTGCCCCGGTTCAGGATTTCAAAGGTTTCTCCGAGTGATACCTGCCGCTCGATTTCCGCCCAATTCGCTTTCATTTCGCGCACAGATATAGTTTTCATAAAGCAATGAATACGGGATTGGCCATGTTTTGTCAAACATGGCGGGGCAGGCAAGTTTGCAGGATGCAGTTATCCGGGAAAATGCTTTCTAAGAATCGGCGCGAGCACGTCTTCGATTTCCGAATCCTTAATCACGAATAGCAATGATTTAACGGCTACCGGGATGTGCTGCCTGTACCAGTCGCTGCCTTTGCTTTCGAGGATGTTTCCGAAGGCTCCGAGGGCTTGCATGAGGCGCTGGGAGGCGCATTTGTGGAAGAGGGAGGTTTCCGGGCGCTCGTCGGCGATGTCTTCCCAGAGATCGAGGAGTTGCTCGCGCTCGTCTTCCGAGTGATCCATGTAGGGATCGAAAATGAGGGAGGCGAGATCATATTCCTGGCGGCCGCGGCGGAGACCCTGGAAATCTATCATATAGATCTTCTTATCTTTGATGAGAAGGTTCTGGGATTGGAAATCCCGGTGGACGAGGTGCTTGTGGGAGGAGCCGAGGCGTTCTGCCAGTTCCACGAAGGCCTCGTCATTTTCCAGCGGGACGGGGCTCTCTTTCAGGAAGTCTTCGATGAAATGGTCGAAGAAATATTTCTGCTCCCAGCGGTAGAGCGATGCGTCGAAGGGGGGCATGAGTTCCAGATCCTTGGGCGGGCGGGAATAGAAGAGCTTGTCCACCTGCTCAAGGGCGGTCCGGTAGTAGGGGAGTCGCTTTTTGAAAGGCTCGCCTTTCATGGAAAGGAGGTCGGTATCGCCCAGGTCTTCCACAAGGGCTACGTTGTGGTTGGAGCGATCAAAGAGAATTTCGGGAACGTTGAAGCGGGCTTTTTTCAGGAATTCCGCATTCGGGACAAAGTAGGCATTGTCCTCTCGCTCGTCGGTCCAGTGAATGCCGATGAAATCATCGTGGACAGGGGTTTTTACCCGGACGATTGTCCGTCCGGAAGCCCCGCGCTTGATCGGCACCATGGTGATGGGCGTGGTGGGATCTACTTCGAGGTACTGCCGGGTGATGGATAGAATGGCTTCGGTGGACATGGACTGCGGATGCTATGACAGGTTCATAGGGAAATGGAAGTGGAAAGAGGCGGTCGCGGGCGCTCGGGGAGCCGGATACGGGGCGGGCGCTATCATGGGAAAACTTTTTGGCTTTTCCTCCCGCTGGCTATCATGCATTTTTCCCGGAATGAGTACGAACTTTACGCGACCTGAATTGCCAGCGGTAGGAATTGTAGCTGGCATGGAGGCCGGAGACCGTGCCTTGCTGAGTGGTTACGGGGAATTCCTGCCAGTCCAGTCCGGGCAGAAAATCATCGAATGCGGGGAGGAGCAGGAGTCGCTTTATTTTGTGATTTCCGGACTTCTCCACGTCACCATACAGGTTGATGGAAGGGCGAAACTGGTGGCCCGTGTGGAAAAGGGAGAAACGCTGGGCGAGGTGAATGTTTTCGATCCGGCAACTGCCAGTGCGACCGTCGTTGCGCAGGAGTTCACCCAGATCTGGAAGGCGAACCGCCAGGACATCGACGATTTCGTGAAAGCATATCCCGAAGCAGGTGCCTCGCTTCTGGAAGGCATCCTCACAGTGATGTGCCGCCGGATCCGCCACATGAATTCCAAGATCGCTGATATCGAAGGATCCGAGATACTCGGGAGATTCTGGTAAACCGGCTCCAATAACCAAACCCGGATGCTATCGGAATTTGCACAAAACCTCGTTGAAACGGGAGGTTTCAAGGGGATCTTTTTACTCAGCCTCGCCATGGTCATGGGGCATGCCCTTGGTGACTATCCGTTGCAGGGAGGATTTCTCGCATCCTGTAAGAACCGTAACGCGGATTCCAGTCCCTACTTCGGAGGAGCACCTGCGCCGAATGGAATCTGGATCCATGCGCTGACGGCGCATTCACTGATACAGGCGGGCTTTGTCTGGCTGATCACCGGATCCGTAGTGGTCATGCTCATCGAGCTGGTCATCCACTGGATCACGGATTTCGCGCGCTGCGAGGGATGGATCGGCTACCACACGGATCAGTCTATCCATGTGGGCTGTAAAATCATTTATGCGGTGCTGATTGTAAAGCAGGTGCTCTGGGCTTACTGAGAAATCAGAGGCAGAGGCGCTTGAAAAGCTCCGCGAGAGGGAGCTGGAGGCAGATATAGAAATCGCCGAACTCCGAGTAGCGTGCGGAGACCTCGTCGAATCGCATTTCGTAAACGATGGATTTGATTTCCGCCACGTCCTTGGCCAGGAGGGTGACTCCCCATTCCTGCTCGTCCAGGCCGGTGGAGCCGGTGATGAGCTGGAGTATCCTGCCTGAATAGGTGCGGCCCACGCGTGCGTGCCCGGCCATCAGGGTACGGCGTGCTTCGTAGTCCAGGGAATACCAGTTGTCCGCTCCGGAGCGGCGTTTGGTCATGGGGTAGAAACAAACGATAGGCCAATCCGGAAGCTGCGGATAGACACGGTAGGAGCGGTAGTGCTCCATGCGGTCGTCGAATTCCTTGAGCGCGGCATCGAATTCCTCGGTGCCTTCTTTGAGTGCTTTTTCACCCAGCAGGGTCTCGGCGGTGTATTGCTCCCGGGTGGTCGTGTATTCCGATGGCTCGGTGAGGGAGTAGTAGGAATATGAAGGTGTGAGGATCTCCGGCCCAAGCGAGAGGGTGAGCTGTTTCTCAAAGGAATTCGCGATATGGAGATCCGGGGTGAGAAGCATGAAGCCCATGTCCGCCTTCGGGGAGACGATGGAAAAGGTGAGGAGCTGGGTGTCTTCCGTCGCGCGGATTTCCTGGACAAGCTCGGTGAACCTGATTTTTGCCTGGCGCTGTTCTTCGTCAGTGAGGAGTGACCACTGGGAGTGGTCGATGTGGTAAAAGAGATGAAGAACGTGCCAGCCTTCTTTGAGTGTCAATGGATCCATGTGTATTTGAGTAATGTTTCAGAGGGGGGAAATTAGCGGACGTCAGTTGAGATTTCCGTTTCAAGGACGAGGTCGAATTTGTCGATGGAGAGGCCGCTCTCGCTGGCTTCGAGGATCTGGACGATCCACGGAGGGCTTTCTCCCGTGCGGTATGCGGCGTGCATCCCGATGTCTTCAAAGCCTGCTGTGGCAGGGATACGGAGTTCGGTGGTTCCTTTGATGGGACGGTTGATGGGATCTCCGATGACAGATCCTTCTTCATTACGGAAAAGGACGCGGATGACTGCGGATTTCGCATTGGCGCTGATCTTCAGGATGGGGATGAGTTTCGTGCCACGGCGGACCACATCGGGATCATCCCCGGTGGTGACCGGCTCGCGCCAGTAGGTTTCCAACGCAGTGACCTCGACCAAATCACCTTCGATGGGGAGATCAAGGCTTTCACCGAGGATGGATTTGGTCGGTACCTTGTTGGAAAAATGAAGGATGGAAAGGGTGGCTCCCACTGCAAGAATCGCGATCAGGGCGGAAATCCCGATTTTCTCCGCTTTCGTAAGGCTCGCAGCTATCGTCTTCCAAGTGGTCGGGCCGCTGGACGTGGCAATTTCCTCTGCCGGTGAATCCGATGTTTCCGGGGAGTCCTGCTCTTCTTCTGGAGTTTCGGCGGGTTCGGATTCTGCTTCCTGTATGGTGGAGGCTTTCTTCTTGGCCGGAGCGGGTTTTGGCGGCTCGTCTTCTTCTACGGTAGGCGGATCAATATGTCGCTCCGCAGGCTTTTTTGACCGGATGGGAGAGTCGGTGACGCGTCGGGTTGGAATGTTTACCGGCCCGCTTGCCGATTCGGTTTCCTCTTCGGATTCGGGGGCGGTCTGACTTGCTGCGGCATCGTCATCGGAATCGAAATCCCAGAGATCGCGCTCCGTGCCCTTTTCCGATGGACTTGCAGGGGAGGACGGTTTTTTGGGCGAATTCGAATCTGACGAAGATGGGGGCTTACTCATGACGTTTGGGTGGTGTTTTTTAGAATGTCAGGCGGGGTCTTGGCGAGAGAAGAAATAATCCAAGCGAGGCGGGGGCTTGAATTCGCACACGGCTTATGGAGATTCGGTCTTGTTTGTTCAAATAAATTTGAACAGGATCCGCGTCCTCAAGAATTTGAAGGATATGCGAAAACTATTCGGAACTGACGGAATAAGAGGCAAGGCGCACGAGTATCCCGTGACGCCGGAAATGGCGGCGCGGCTTGGCGCTGCGGTCGTAGCCGTGTTGGGTGGTGACGGGCCGGTGAAGGTTTTGATAGGGAGGGATACCCGTGAGTCCGGCACCGATTTGGAAAATGGTCTGGAGTCGGGTCTGCTTGCCGTCGGGGCGGAGGTCGTAAAGCTGGGAGTGGTGCCGAGTCCGGCCGTGGCCGTGCTGGTAAAACACCTTGGTGCGACTGCTGCGGTGATGATCACCGCGTCCCATAACCCGTTTCAGGACAATGGGATGAAAGTTTTCGGAGGCGATGGATTCAAGCTTCCGGACGAAATGGAGGAGGAAATCGAGAGACTCCTGCTGGCGGAAGATGCTCCCGGGAAAACTTCGGAGAATGGCAGTTCCAGCGATTTCCCCGAGGGAATCGAAACCTATGTGGAGCGTGCGAAGGCAAGTATTGGCGGGATGGATCTTTCCGGACTGAAGCTGGTTTTGGATGGTGGAAATGGCTCCGGTTACGCGGTCGCTCCAAGGGTTTTCCGTGAGCTGGGCGCGGAGGTGGTCGAGATGGCCGTATCTCCCGACGGACGGAATATCAACGATGGCTGCGGCGCGCTGCACGCGGATCGTGCCGGGCAACTGGTAAAAGAATGCGGAGCCGATCTCGGGGTATCGCTCGATGGCGATGCCGACCGTGTGATTTTCACAACAGCGGAGGGCGATGTGGTCAGCGGCGACCGGGTGCTGGCCATGTGCGCTCTAGGTCTGAAGCAAAACGACAACCTTCCCGGCGATGCCATCGTCGCAACCGTGATGAGCAATCTTGGGCTGGACGAAGCCATGCGAAAAGAGGGTATCAGCGTCATCCGCGCCGGGGTGGGGGACAGGATGGTGCTGGAGCGCATGCGCGCGGATGGAATTGTTT
Organism: uncultured Verrucomicrobiae bacterium; assembly: GCA_963793435.1. GTDB lineage: Bacteria > Verrucomicrobiota > Verrucomicrobiia > Verrucomicrobiales > Akkermansiaceae > Luteolibacter. Next base: position 1,835,924 of record CAWCAA010000002.1, read on the forward strand.
TCGGCGGGGAAAACTCCGGCCACCTCATCTTCGCGGATCACGCGACGACAGGCGACGGCATCCTCAGTGCCCTCCAGATCTGCCGGATGATCTTACGAACAGGAAAACCTCTGGGCGAACTCGCCTCCGTCATGGACGAGTATCCCAGCGAACTGCGGAATCTTTTCGTCCCTGCGAAACCCGCTCTGGAAAATCTTCCGAAGCTCCAGGCACTTATCGCCGAGGCCGACCGCGAGTTCGGAAACGACGGGCGGCAGCTTATCCGCTATTCCGGAACGGAAAACAAAATCCGCATCCTCGTGGAGCACAAGCACGCCAGTGAGGTCGCGCGATGGGTGGCGAAATTCGAAGAAGTCATCCGGGAGGAAATCGGATGAGTGGAACCTCGCAAGACGGCTGGCCGCTCACGCTCACCCGGAGAATGGAGGATTTCCCCATCGCGAACATCGCCTTGTGCGGGTGGCTGAAATGTGCTGACGAGACGCTCACAAGTTTGATCACCAACTGCCGTTTCCCATGGGATCTGCTCGCCCTGAACGAGAAAATTGTCGGTGATATTTCGGAGGATGAAATCCTCGGAGAAGTCCACCCTTTGGCTGTTGTCGAAGGTCATCTCAGCCTCGGCAAAGGATCGCGCATACTACCCGGAGTATTTATTGAAGGAAACGTCGTGATCGGTGAAAACTGCAAGATCGGCCAACTGCTACATCCGTGGCAACACCAGCATAGGCAACAACTGCCACATCGGGCAGTCCGTGGAGATCAAGAATTCCATCATTCTCGATGGCACAAACGTCGGCCACCTCTCCTACGTGGGGGATTCCATTCTCGGGGAAAAGGTCAACTTCGGAGCGGGAACAAATGTCTCAAACCTCCGCCACGATGGTCTCAACCACAGGTCCATGACTGAATCCGGCCTCGTCGATACCGGGCGGAGGAAGCTCGGGGTGATCGTCGGAGACGGCGTCCACACCGGCATAGGAACAATGATTTACCCCGGCCGGAAGATCTGGCCGGCGATGAGCACGCGCCCCGGCGATGTGGTGCAAGCGGACTTGCGTCCGACGGAATAAAATTTAGAACAACTGAACAAATTATGTGCGGAATAGTAGGATATCTTGGAAAAGCAAACGCGGCATCCGTGTTGATCAGCGGCCTCAAACGGCTTGAATACCGTGGCTATGATTCGGCGGGGCTCGCCGTCCTGGATGACGGGAAAGTCATCGTTTCGAAATCCGCCGGAAAGGTTGCCAACCTCAGTGAGCGTACCCGGGCAAACTGGACTCCCGAGCTTTTCAAACGGGTCGGCACAGGCATCGCCCACACCCGCTGGGCCACCCACGGCCCGCCAACGGAAGTCAACGCCCACCCGCACCTCGACAAGTCAGGCGAGATCGCACTAGTCCACAACGGCATCATCGAGAACTACCGCGCCCTCCGCGCCAGGATGGAAAGCAAGGGGCACCATTTTATTTCCGAAACGGACACCGAAGTACTTTCCCACCTGATCGGGGATTGCGATAAGGGCGATCTCTTCCAAGCCGTATGCGACGCCCTCCACCAGGTCGAAGGCACCTTTGGCATCGCCGTGATTTCCTCCCGCGAACCGGGCAAAATCATCACCGCACGCCAGGGCAGTCCCATCGTCATCGGCGTGGGAGACGGGGAGGCGATCATCGCCTCGGACGCCTCCGCAATCGTCGCCCACACCCAGCGTGTGATCTATCTCGATGACAATGACATCGCCACGGTTACCGCGGACAGTGTCGATATCCGCGATCTCAACAACGTCCCTGTAACCCGCGAAATCGCGGAGTTGGGACTGGATGCCGCCGCTGCGGAAAAGGGTGGATTCGAGCATTTCATGATGAAGGAAATCCACGAGCAACCGGATGCGCTGGCCAACGCCATCCGCGGCCGCCTGGATCTCCAGCTCGGCTCCTCGGTGCTCGCCGGAATGAGTGCTTCCCAGCGCGAACTCGCGGAGCTTTCCCGCGTGGTCATGGTCGGTTGCGGCACGTCATTGCACGCGGCAATGGTCGGCGAATACGCCTTCGAAGACCTCGCGGACATCAATGCGGAAGTCCAGCAAGCGGCGGAGTTCCGCTACCGGAATCCCATCATCGGAAACAGGGATTTCGTCGTCGCCATCTCCCAATCCGGAGAAACTGCCGATACCCTGGCCGCCGTGAAAGAGGCGCAGCAGAAAGGCGCTTTCGTGATGAGTCTCGTCAACGTCGTCGGCTCCACCATCGCCCGTGAAACTGGGCGGGGAGTGTATCTCCACGCTGGGCCGGAAATTTCCGTGGCATCGACCAAGGCGTTCACCTGCCAGGTCAGCGTGCTTCTCATGATGGCCTTGAAGCTGGGAAGGGGGCGCCGGTACTCGCGCGAGGAGGGACTGAAACTTGCCCGCGAAATCGAATCGATTCCGGAACTCGTCAACCGTGTCATCGCGCAGGATGATCACATTGCGAAAATCGCGGAAGCGTATGTGAAAGACGAGCACGCCTTCTTCATCGGGCGCGGCCCCATGTATCCTGTCGCCCTCGAAGGCGCACTGAAGCTAAAGGAAATCTCCTACATACACGCGGAAGGATACCATGCTGCGGAGCTGAAACACGGCCCCATCGCCCTGCTTCAGCCGGGCACTCCCGTCATCGCCGTCGCCTGCGAGGGCCGGCCAAGGACAAGACCCTCGGCAACGTCGAGGAATGCCGCGCGCGGGGAGCGAGAATCCTGGGTATTGTCACCGAAGGAGATACCGATGCGGAGCAGGTCATGGATGATTTTATCTCCATCCCGAAAACCCATCCGCTGGTTGCTACGATACCCGCAGTAGTTGCGCTCCAGATCTTTTCATACCACGTGGCACGGCTGCGTGGCTGTGAGATCGATCAGCCGAGGAACCTTGCGAAGAGTGTGACGGTGGAGTGAGTCCCGGGGGGGCTTGTCGGGACAGGAATGTCCCGACTCCTCAGACCATGCCGTTGCGAGATTAGCAAGGCAATGCGGATACCGCTGATCCGATGGCGTTGAGAATCGCATTTACGATCTCGGTGGTGACCCGGCCGGTTCAGAACGATATCGCACAACAGCGCGAACACCACCGCGAGGTAGGCAAAATATGTGTAGCCAAGGTAATCGTTGAAAATGATGGCGAGAAGCCAGTTCTGCTCAAAGATATAGAAATACGAGCAGATAAGTGTCGCGGTGATAGCGAGGATGCCCGGGACGAAGAGCTGCATGGATGCCCGGGGTTTCCAGATCACCAGGGCGAGGATGGCCAGAAGCACCAGCGCGTTTGCGGAAGTGAAAATACGAATCTCATGTTTCAAGTTGTGAACCACCCCGGCGTAGGTGGATTGGATGAATTCCGTGATCCCCTGGTTGGCTCTTTGCAGCAGGCGGATCCGGGTATGGGTGTCTTCCTCTAGCCACTGCGCCCACTTGTCGCGGCAGTCACAATCGAGATCGCGGACCTCTGCGATGGCGTCCGCCAACCGCTCGTGAACCCGCTGTCTCAGGGACTCACGGTAGGCTTCGATTTTTTCCTCGTTCCTTGCGTAGATCGCCGAGGCGGCGCGGGAAAGGGCTGAGGCACCGGCGGGTGGTTGGAGGGAGTCGATGGCGGTATCCACCCTTTCCGAAACTTCTTCTTCGATAAAATCGGCGGCGAATTTTTCAACCCATTCCGGCGTGTGGAATGTCAGTGCCAGAAAGAAAAGGAATATGGCGGCACCTGACGCACTGACGACGCCAAGTATAATTCCCGGCAGGGAACGGGGTGGGTTCATTTAACGGGAGTATGGGACAACAGTATCACGTGGCACGGTTGCATGGTTGTGGGATGGTCCAGCCGCAGGATCTTGTGGAGTGAACCCTGGGGGGCTTGTCGGGACAGGAATGTCCCGACTCCTTAAACCACGCCGTTGGCGCAGTTGCAGTCGCCTTCGCCGGATAGGGCGTTGATGAGGTTGGTGAGGGATTTCATCGCCTGCCGGGGGACTGATTCGTAGGTGCGCGATCCGATGTGCGGGGTGACGATAACCTTCTCGTGGTGGAGCAGTGGATGGTCTGCCGGGGGCGGCTCTTCATCGAGCACGTCCGTGGCGTAACCTGCGAGTTTCCCGGAATCGAGGGCGGCGATGACGTCGTCCTGACTGATGAGTTCGCCACGGCCGGTGTTTATGAGCCAGGAGTTGTCCGGCATGAGACCGAGTCGGGCGGAGTTGACGCAGTGGTGGCTTTCCGGGGTGAGCTTGGTGTGCGGGGAAATGATCTGGGTGGCTTCAAAAAGCCCGTTGAGATCGTGGTGGCGGGTAATGCGGTATTCCTCCGCGATGTCTTCCGGCCAGTAGTTGCCGAAGCCGTGGACTTCCATGCCGAAGGCGTGGGCGCGCTTGGCTACTTCCTGCCCGATGCGGCCAAGGCCGATGAGGCCGATGCGTTTGTTCAGAAGCTCGTATCCGGTCAGGCGCGTCCATTTTCCTTCCTTGGTTGCCTGTATGGATGGGTAGAGGTTTTTCGTCATCGCCATCAGCAGGGCGATGGTGTGCTCGGCGACGGTGTCGTGGTTCACGCCGGGGGTGAAGAGGACGGGAATCTTCATTTCCTTGGTGGCCGGGATGTCGATCTTGTCGAGACCGATGCCGTATTTGGAAATGATTTTGAGGTTTGGCGCACACTTCTCAAGGACGGCGCGGGTGATGGCATCGTCGCCGCAGAGGAAGGCATCGAACTGCTGCTCCGAGAGTTCGAGCATGCGTTCTTCGGAAAGCGGGCCGCGTTCGCGAACAATAACCCAGCCTTGGGATTCCATGAGTTCGTGATGGGGGCCGGGGGTGTCCTGGTAGGAGCAGGTGGTGAGGAGGATTTTCATAAACTTTAAAATTTAAACTCTAAATCTCAAAAGGAAGAGGAGAAGAGAATGAACACCGAACATCGAACCTCCAACATCGAACTTTGAATGGGAGACATTTTTTTGGAGTTTGAATTTTGGGATTTGAAGTCTCCAATGGAAAGCGTGATCTGGAAGTTGTTGGATGCGGCGGTGAAAAGGCGGGAAAGTTTGCTCGACGGGCGGACGGATGCGTTGCGTCTGGTGGATGGGGCTGGCGACGGGGTTCCGGGCTTCGCGCTGGAGGAATACGCGGGACGCTGGATGGCGATGACGCCTGGAGGGGAGATCGCACCGGGGATCAAGAACTGGCTGAAAGGCAGCGGACGAAGCGTGTATTGGAAACGGCTGGATCAGCATCAGAAGGTGAGTCCGGTGCATCTCTATGGGGAGGAGGTGGAGCCATCGTTTCTGATCAAGGAGAACGGACTGGACTTCGAGGTATCGTTCGAGAGCGGATACTCACAGGGGATTTTCCTCGACCAGCGGCTGAACCGGGCGGAGGTGGTGAAGCGGATGTCGGGCGGGGGGAAACTGCTGAACCTCTTTTCCTACACCGGCGGCTTTTCCGTTGCGGGTGCGATGGGTGGAGCGGAGACTTCCACCCTGGATCTCTCCGCTCCCTATCTGGAGTGGGCGAAGCGGAATTTCCGTCACAACGGAATGGACGACACACAGCACCATTTCTGCAAGGGCGATGCCTTCCATTGGCTGAAGCGCTTCGCAAAACAGGGACGGAAGTTCGATGGGATCGTTATTGATCCGCCCACCTTCTCCCGCGACGAGAAAGGCAAGGTCTTCCGCGTGGAAAAGGATTTCGGAGAACTTGCCGAACTGGCGGGAAAGGTTTTGGCGAAGGGTGGTTGGATGCTGAGTTGCACGAATTTCCGGGGAATTTCTGAAAATGACTTCATGCGCATGATCGCGAGACCGGGGATGGAGGCCGTGGGGATGCCAATGGATTTTCCGGAGGAGCCTTATTTGAAAAGTGTCTGGAGCAAGTAGCGACAAGTGCCGAGTGCCGAGTGATCAGTGATCAGTGATCAGAAGTGAGAGGAGATGATCGAATGCTCTCCCAATCCCCCAATCCCCCAATCCCCCAATCTCCCAATCTCCCAATCTCCCAATCTCCCAATCTCCCAATCTCCCAATCTCCCAATCTCCCAATCTCCCAATCTCCCAATCTCCCAATCTCCCAATCTCCCTCCATCCCAAGAAACTCCGCTGGCGCTGGCTAGAAATTGCTGCAAGCTTTCGCGATGGAATCCAACAACGCCGATGACGTAGTGCCGCGCCCGAAAAACCGGGCGGGCGGGAAGCGCCTGCACTGGCCGACCACACCCACGGGGATGAGCCTGGTGGGGTTCTCGCAAGTGGGGCTTTTTGTCATCGTCCTCTTCTACGTGCTGCATGAGATGAAGCCGGTGCTCCTCCCGCTGGTGCTGGCCATCCTCGTCTCGCTAATCGTGCACCCGGTATATGTGGTGTTCCGGAAACTGCGGATTCCGAGACTGCTGAGTGCCACGGCTACGGTTTGCGCGCTGACGGCGGTGCTTGTTTTCGGGACATACCAGGCCTTTTTGCCAGGTGCGCAGTGGGCGAAGACCGTGGACCAGGAGAAACTGCTGGGGAAGATGCAGGAGTTTTTCCGTCCCATGAAAGAGGTGCAGGCGGAGATCAAGGAGGTGGCGAAAAAAGTCCAGAGCGCAACCAACGATGCTCCCTCCCCGGTGACGGAGGCGAACAAGGTGGCTGGTGAGGATGCCAAAGAATTTCCCGGAACGGATGTAAACGAAAGGAAGTCAAAAGAAACTCCGCCACTTGATTTCAAACCGGTAGCGGAAGCTCCCTTCGTGGATCCCCCGGAGGTGGAAGTGAAGCCGCCGCCAGCACCCGTCGGTGCGCCCGTGATGGTGGAGATCCATGAGGATCCCGTCACCATGCTACTCACCGAGACAAGGGATTTCAGCCTCGGCCTCGTCGCTTTCCTGCTGCTCATTCTCTTCATCCTGGCCTATGGAAACAGGATCACCAGGCAGCTCAGTGAAAACGAAACCGCCGCATCCATCATAGAGCGGATGGGGAAAGACGTGTCCCGCTACATGTTCACCATTACCATTATCAACGCCGGCCTGGGCATCTGCATAGGCCTGGCGATGTGGAGTCTCGGCATGCCCCGGCCTGCGCTGTGGGGGGTCATGGCCATGCTCCTGAATTTCATTCCCTATCTCGGTGCCTTCGGAGGAACCTTCGTCATCTTCCTTGCTGCGGTGGTGAATTTCGAAAGTCCCGGCATGGTTCTCGCCGTCCCTTGCGTCTATTTCGGCCTCACCGCCATTGAGGGCAACCTGGTCACACCCACCGTCCTGGGCACCCGTTTCCGTATCAACCCGCTCGTCGTCTTCGTCTGGATATTCGCCTGGGCCGGCTTCTGGGGAGTGGCGGGCATGCTCATCGCCATGCCTGCGCTGGTCATTTTCAAAATCGTCTGCGAGAACACCCGGAAGATGGAGAAATTCAGAAAAATCCTCTCCGCCTGAAAATTTCCGCACGGTAGGGTGGCGTGCAGTTTCTTTTTTTGAAAGTTGAGATTTGAATTTTGAAATTTAGTCTCCCGTCATGTCAAAGGTGATGGTTGGTTTGTCCGGGGGGGTGGATAGCGCGGTGGCGGCCGCCCTTCTCGTGGAGCAGGGGCACGAGGTCACGGGCGGCTACATGAAAAACTGGATGAACGAGGAAGGCATCCCCGGGGATTGCCCGTGGGAGCAGGACATCGAAGACGCGCACGCTGTCGCGAAAAAGCTCGGTATCGAGTTTCGCGTCATCGATCTCATCGAACAGTATAAGGAAAAAATCGTCGAGTATCTGGTGAACGGATATGAGGAAGGCCTGACGCCGAATCCCGACGTCTGGTGCAACCGGGAGATGAAATTCGGCGTCTTCCTGGACTACGCCCTCAGCCAGGGATTCGAGGCCGTGGGCACCGGCCACTACGCCCGCCGGCGCCTGCTTCCGAATGGACAGGCCGCCATCCTGCGCGGAGCCGATCCGAACAAAGACCAGAGCTATTTCCTCTCCCTCATGACCGCCCGCCAGGTGGAGCACGCCCGTTTCCCGACAGGGGAAATGCTCAAGCCGGAGGTGCGCGATGTCGCACGCAGGTTCGATCTCCCGGTGGCTGGAAAAAAGGATTCCCAAGGCATCTGCTTCCTGGGTCAGGTCAAGATGGGGGACTTTCTAGCCCACTACCTCCCCGACAAACCCGGCGAAATTGTCAACACCGACGGCAAGGTCATGGGCACCCACCGTGGCCTGCATTTCTATACCATAGGCCAGAGGAAAGGCCATGGAGTCGCCTCGCCCAAGGAAGGCATGGCTTATGTCGTCGTCGGGAAAAAGGCAGCAGCCAACCAGCTCGTCATCGGCTGGGACAGGGAGGATACCGAGGGGCTATACTCGTCCGAGTGCGTCGTGGGAAACATCACCTCCATCAATGAGGACATCGCCACGCTGAAACGGGTGGAAGCCCAGCCAAGATACCGCGCCAAGGCCGAGCCTGCCGCAGTGGAGCAGCTCGGCGGAACCCGTATAAAGCTCCGCTTCGCGAAAGCACAGCGTGCACTCGTAGCCGGGCAAGTCTGTGCCTTCTACGATGGTGGCCGCATGCTAGGCGGCGGCGTGGTCGAGGAAGTTTCCTGAAAACAAGGAACTGCGGAATTCTTCCGCCGGGTAAGAATGGAGGGAATAGCCGAGTGTGTGTTCTCAGCTTGCCGGGCGGCCATGGCCATAGGCACGCCCCTCCCGCGCTTCCCGAAATGAGCTTTCTTCCTATGGCCGCCGACGGATAAGGAAATGGCTGGGGATGTGTGTTTTGGTAGCCCGACTTTCGCTATTCGGCTCGGTTTTGGGTGGGGATCGTGGTAGTTGCGTTGTTTTTGACGATAGGTCTGCACCACAGGGGTGGTCGGGGCTTTGATTTCGGGTGGGGGTTGCAGTGGCAGGGTGAGGCTGGGTTGGTTGAGCAGGAGCGAACGCGACGTGCCCCGGAGAGGTGAGCACCGGGAGGCGGCGCGAATCAATCCATGATCCAGGTACGGCGTTCCTTGCCGTATTGGGCGGTGATTTTTCCCAGCATGTCGTGCAGGGTGGTTTTGTCGGAGGTGTTGCCGCGCATGACTTCGTAGGCGACGGGCAGGCCGAAGGGTGAAGGCGCAGCCGAATCAATCTGGAGCCAGTCGGGGCGTTTGTCGTGGCTGTAGCCGAAGGCTTTGAGGGCGCTGGATTGGGCGGTGTCGCCGTTGGCATCGACCTCGAAGTAACTACTGGTAAGATCGTAGAGGAGGATGTCGAAGGTGGCGTTGAAAAGGCCGCTCCAGCGTTCGCGCAGATGGCTGAAGAGGTCTTTCCTGTAATCCATCAGACGGTCGTGGCAGCGGAAGAGGGTGTCTTTGGCAGCGGGGCGGAAGTTGTCTTCCAACAGGATTGCCATGGCGCTTTGGTCGAACCAATGGCAGTGCAGGTTCCACTCGTTTCCCGGGGCGAGCAGGCGCTAGGCGACGAGGGTCTTGAGAACTTTCAGCCACGGGGTTCCTTTGCGGGAGGAGCAGAGGCGGGGTCTCCGGGAAGGAGGTTGATCTGGCGGAGCTGGTCGGATTCGTCGATGGCCTCGATGGCACGGGTCCAATCGGCGCACTCGCTGTCATTGATCTCGCCAAGATAGAGCAAGGTTTTCTGGACGGATCTGCCGGGGGCGACACACCGGTTTTCCACCACGCTCCAGTAGCGGTGCTCTTTGCCGTTCTTGAAGCGTCTGTTATATCGCAGGAACATGATTTGCGACGGATGATAACGGGAGGCGAAAGGGATGTTTGTGGGGCGGGTCTCCACCACAGGTGTTTTTGGAAACCCGGTGCTGTAAAATCAAGGGTTTCAGCGCGTCGGAGGGGCGAAATTAGGCAATTTCGGAGGCGGATAGCGAAAGTCGGGTTAAACTGGCGCGAGTGGGTAAGTTCGTATTCGTTCCCGTGATATCGATTTGTGCGTATTCCCAGGCATCCGGGTGTTCCAAAAAAAATCCAACATCTGAGAAATCCCTTATATAATTAAACTGGTTTCCAGAAATTACCGAAACCCGCGATCTTAACAGCCTCTTCCAAATCGTTATTGCTCGGGGCGGGACTATTTCACTGTTCACCAAATATATCATGAGATCAACCGTTTCACGATTGCTTCCAGAAACGATGTCAACCGCGCCTGGCTTACGCAACCCGGAGTCTCTCGGCTGTTCCGGCTTCTTGTTGGAAACAAATATCAGATCGCCTAACGTTGGATGAAACTGAAAGTATCCAAAAAGTCAGCAAAACCAAAGTTTCATCGGACTCCTTTGTCATCCAATGCGATTCTGCGGACGCCACCTATTTGATCTTGATCTCAATCTCCGAAATATCCAGCGTCGGGGGGACAGAATACCCTGTTCGATAAAGAAATGACACTCGACCAACGAAAGCAGTCCTACTTTTTCGAGCGGCATTCAATCGAAGAAGTTCGCTCTTGGAACCAACGCCTGAAGTTCTTTCGATACTTTCGAGCTTACGGTGGACACGCCAATGATCGCGACTCCCTCGACGTAGCAATAGCGCATCGAGGCGGCAAGGATCTGCTGTCAGTTTTGCATCAACTTGGGATTCAGCCTAAGAGCCATTCAACAGCTCCTCCACAGCCGGAGGTGGGAGCGAGCTACCCACACACTGAATTCGAGAAGTTCCCAAGTCTGATTCCAGACACGCGATGGATTGAGCAGCCAGGACACACTGAGATTGCCGGATTACCCGTGTTCGTCTGGTGCCACGAGGATCGAATCATGATCAGCCCGAAGAACGAATCGTGGGACATAGATGATTCCACCATCGTAGCTGCCGAGGCGATTGAGTCGCACCTCCTTGAGCTTGCGGATCGCGTTATTGATCCCCCGAAGAACACCGAGCATTATCTCTGCATTGCCAAACACCCGAAACTAAAAAGCGAAACCCCAAAGATAGCTTTGAGTGAAGCGCAGCGGAACCTCGAAGCTATCGGTTGTTGGACGGCTGGCCGGAACTAGCGGGGCTGCGCTCTTGCCTTATGCGTTTCCGATTCATGCCCGTGGATTAAAGATCCTACGGGGACGGGGCGGTTGCGCGACGGGCTACTGCCTGGTTTGCGGGAACCCCTTGGCCTGTCGCACGGCGATTGGCCAAGGGAGGTGGCGCGGTTTTTTCCCAACGGCCGGTTTGTGGGGTGGATGTGGTTCTCCAACAGGTTCGGGGGGCGGTTTGCCGGGTTTCCGGGCGCACGTTCTTTGCACATGGCTTGCGGCGATGTGTTGTCCTTAAGACGTGATGTGTGGTTCATGCGGCTTTGGATCGTTTGGCGGGAGGGCCGCGCAGGAGGTGGATGGGGGCGAGTTCGCGCAGGAAGGTGAGGTGGGCGCCGCAGCAGGGGCAGGCAAATGGCTCCGGTTCGGGGAGTTTTGGAACCGGATCAGGCTCCGCCCCGAGGTGGAGGCGGATGGTGCGGTTTGTCCTGATGGCCGCAGCACTGGCAAAGCCGTAGTGGCGCACCCGCGCAAAACCTTTGGGTAAAACGTGGAGCAGCCAGCGGCGTATGAACTCGGCCGGAGTGAGGGTGAGGATGCCGGGTTTGCCCGAACTACTGCATGTCCAGTGGATGCGGATGTTGCCCCGTTTGTCGTAGCCGATGATGCGCCTGGAGCCGATCGCACTGCGCTTCACATACCGGGCGAGGTAGCGCACGGCGGTTTTGCCGGAGCCGGTGTGCTGGAGCTGGACGTTCCATGTTTTGGTGGGTTGGAGGGCGGCTTTGGCTGCGGTGGGCAGTTGTTGGAAAATCTCGGGACAGTCGGTTTGGAGCGCCTGGCGCAGGAGGGTTTGGAAGCGCTCGGCGAGGGGGCGGTAGTGGACGAGGAAGCCCTCTCCGCCGGGGCGGATGATGCGTTTTTCCGCAGGATGCCATGCCAATGCGGGAACGATGCAGTGGACGTGGGGGTGGTGCTGGAGCTGTCGGCCCCAGGTATGCAGGACGCTGGTGAAGCCTGCCCGGCCGCCTTTGGTTTTGGTATGGATCACGTCGCGCAGGGCGGCGGCGCTGGTCTTGAGGATGAGGCCGTAAATTTCCCGGGGATGGGCGAGGCAGGCCTGGCGCAGCTCGCCGGGTAGGGTGAAGGTGACCATGAAGTACGGGACTGGCAGTAGTTTGGCTTCCTGCCGGGCGGTCCACTCCGCCTGCCCGTGCGATCCGCATTGGGGGCAGGAGCGGTGGTTGCAACTGTGGTAGGCGAAGTGGGGCTTCTTGCAGCCCTCGCAGCGGTAGAGCCGCCCGCCCAGCGCGGGGGTGCGGCACGCGAGGACGCGTGCCACCGCCCGGTAATGGGCGGCGGCCAGGTGTTTGCGGTGGGCACGGGCGTAGTCCGCCCAATGCTCCGCGAGGATGTCTGCCAGATCCAGGGACACGGTTTTTCCTCCGCTAGACTCCGGGCAGGGTGGCGAGGGCTGCCCTGGCCTTTTCCTCGCTCACTTCGGTGAGATGGAGGTAAACCATGGTGGGCTTGAGGGTGGTGTGGCCCAGGTAGGCGGCGACCTGGCGCACGCTGGTTCCCGCCTCCAACATGTGGGTCGCGTAGCTGTGGCGGAGGGTGTGGATGCACACTTTTTCATGGTGCCTCATGAGGCCGCTCTCGAAGCGCGCGATTTTCATGGCGAGCTGGACGCTGGCAGAACCCATGGGCTTGCGGCTTTCGTGGAGGGCTTGTTGAAGGGAGAGGTGCGAGCCTTTCCAGCCACGCCCGGGTGCGGGGAAGAGCCAGTCGGGGTTGCGGTGCCACTTCCAGAACCTGCGCAGCCGGATGATGAGGGCCGGGCTCAAAGGGACTTCGCGCGGCTTGCCGCCTTTGGTGTGTCTGACCCTCAGGATGTTGCGGCGGCTGTCGATGTCCTTGGGGCGAATGTGGAGGGCCTCGCTCATGCGCAGGCCGCAGTGATAGACAAGGGTGAAGTAGGCCTTGTAGCGGTTGTCCCTAAAGGTGGCCAGGAGTCTGGTAACCTCCTGGCGGGTGAGGATGTGGGGCAGTGGCTCCTCGCGGCGGATCCTGATCTTGCCCCAGATCTTCCAGGACTTTCCGAGGTGGTCGCGGTAGAAGGTACGCAGGGCGCAGACGGTCTGGTTGAGGGTGGAACCGGAGAGCTTGCGCCCGGCCTGGAGGTGGAGGAGGAAATCGAAAACCTGGCGCGATGCTAGATCCGGGAGTTCCTCTCCGGTGTAGTGATCGGCGAGCTGGGAAGCCCAGCCAAGGTAGGTTTTTACAGAGCGCTCGCTCAGCCCTTTGAGCTGGACGAAGGTGCTGTAGTCTTTATACCAAGTGGTGGATGTGAGCGTGTTGTCTTTTTTTCATAGCAGGGAACATCATGACCGCTCACGTCCAACCTTTCAACTCCGCAAAGAGGAACCGCCGCACAGCGGCTCTGTTCAACAAGAGTAGATGAGAAGGCAGGTTCGGTTGCGCTAGCGCAATGTGATACACTGCCTTGTTATGAAAACACCATCTACCCAACATGTCGTCGGAATCGATCTTGGCAATGCGAAGCACGCGATCTGCGTGACCTTGCAATCGACGGGCGAAATCATCGACGAGCGCAATATCACCAATCATCGCGAAAGCCTCCGGCGCCTTTCCAAGAAGTATCCGGGCGCGCTGATGGTGATGGAAGTGGGTTCGCACAGTCCTTGGACAAGCCGCTTTTTCCAAGGGCTCGGCCACGAGGTGCTTGTCGCCAATCCGCGCAAGATGCGGGCTATTTTCAATAACGACCGCAAGTGCGATCTCTACGATGCGCGGATGCTTGCCAGGATCGCGCGGTTTGACCGCACCATGCTCTATCCCATCGAGCACCAGAGCGAGCAGGCGCAGCGCGACCTGTTGCAGATCAAAATCCGCGACAGCCTGGTGCGCCGCCGTGTGGACATCATCAGCACGGTGCGTTGCACGCTCAAAAGCATGGGCGTTGCGCTCAAAAGCCCGCACACCGAGTATTTCGCCCGTTACGCGCGCCGCGACCTGGCCGGGGAACACGCCGCAACCCTCGCCCTTGTCGAGCCGGCACTGGTGGCACTCGATTCGGTCTGCGAGCAGATCAAGGTGCTCGACGGGGAGATCGAAAAACTCGCCGCCGCCCGCTACCCGCAGGTCACACCCCTCACCGGGATCGCCGGAGTGGGGACGCTCACCGCCCTGTGCTTCGTGCTCGTCGTCGGGGATCACCAACGTTTCGCCAAACCCCGCGACATCGGGAGCTACCTCGGCCTGGTGCCGAAGCGTGACCAGTCCGGCGAGGTGGACAAGGAGCTGCGCATCAGCCGCAAGGGGGATGCGTACCTGCGTCGGCTGCTGGTTGGTAGCGCACAATACATCCTCGGGCCATTCGGGCCGGATTGTGACATGAGGGTGCGTGGGCTGGCCTTGGCCGGGCGCGGGGGGAAGCTTGCGAAGAAAAAAGCGGTGGTGGCCACCGCGCGCAAGCTCGCCGTGGTGATGCTCAGTTTGCTTAAAAGTGGAGAGAACTACGAGAACCACCGTAATTGCGCGGCATGAAAATTTCCCGGACAAAGATCGACCGATCCGGGATGACTGCGCCCCACCGCATGCACGACAACTTTCGGGATGACTGCGCATCTCCGCATGCACCTGTGAACCCGAGGGTTGATAAGAGTGCGGGAACAAGAATGCAGCATCCCGTCCCTTTTCCAAACAGAAGAAACCGGATCAACCCGTGCACCGCAGACAATGAACAGAGCTGCCCGAGTAGAGTGCGTATGAAAGCCCGATAAAACTGTCCGGAACCAGCGGTCGGGAGACGGGGTTGCCACCCCGAAACCCCGCCAAGCTGAGCCAGCTTGACCGCAATGACATCCCCCTAAATCCCCCATGGGGACTTCCGGAAGCCCGGCCGCGACCCCTCCCGTCCCCCCGGGAAGCGGGGGGATCTCCCTCTGCGTACAGGTATAGCGGGGGCGTAAGGAAAAGATCAGCCGCAATGCCTACACATATAAGGAAAAGTTGAAGTGAACTTCAATTCCCTGTTGACTGCCTTCTCATGAAAGGCGGAGATGGCGAAGCCGAGGAAGCCGTCTGATTAAATTCGAGCTTTTCACCGGCGCGCCATTCCTATGACGTTATGTAAAGAAAATGAAGACTGGTGTGACAGACATCGCCTACGAATTCAGGCACTGGCTGGCGAACGATCTCCTCAAGGCGGAGCCGATCTTGAAGAGGCATCCGGAATTGATCAATCAGGCCGTCTATGGTCAGACGGAATCGGCACTGCATTACTTCGCAGTTGAGAACCGAATAGACGTGGTGACTTGGCTTTTGGCACGTGGTGCAGATCCCAACGGCATCGCGTCGGACGGATTTCCGCTACATGAATCAGCGCAGCTCGGTAACTTAGAGATGTGCAGCATCCTTTTGACAGCCGGAGCAAATCCAGACACTCCAGACTCACTTGGTGAGACCGCACTAGACAAAGCATCGAGTCATGCATACCTTGACATCATCGAATTGCTGTTGGCATCAGGAGCAGATCCTGGGATTCCAGAGATGTGCGGTGAGCTTCCCATTGATCAATCGCCGCCTCGTAAGCGCGCAAAAGTTCAGGCCGTATTCGACCGCCACACCCCAACAAACCGAAACAAAGAAACCGAACAGTCGGAGATGGCGACGCCGAGGAAACCGTCTGATTAAATTCGGGCTTTACACCGGCGCGCCATTCTTACGACGTATGCAAGAAAAAGAACAGCTTGCTCTGTGTTGCGAGCGTGATACATTTTTCCCATGTCCCAAACCGCAGTAATCCACGCTCGAATCGATCCTGCTACTAAGGCGGCTACGGAGCGAATACTTGAAACCATCGGGTTAACGCCTACGGAGGCCATTCGCTTGCTCTATCGCCAGATTGCCTTGCGCGGTGAGTTCCCCGTCGAGTTAAGAACTCCGAATGCCGACACCGCTAGAACGCTTTGCATGGCAGATAATGGCGAAGATGTTGAAACATTCGACAGCACAGAAGAGCTCTACGCTTCTTGGAAATGATGAGAGTGGTTCAGCCCGGCGCTTTCAAGAGGGACATCGAGGCGCTGAAAAAGCGCGGTAAAGAAATTTGCAAGTTAAAGACCATTGTTGATCTGCTTGTAGCAGAGGAAGCCTTACCAGAGCGGTGCGTCGATCATTCATTATCCGGGAACTGGTCAGGTTGGCGTGATTGCCACGTTGAACCCGACTGGATCTTGATCTACAAGATCGCGCCGGACGTTTTAACGCTTGGTCGAACAGGCACCCATTCAGACCTATTCTGAGCAATGATGAAGCATATCAAGTCGGAGATGGCGTCGCCGAGGAAGCCGTCTGGTTAAATTCGAGCGTTACCCCGGCGCGCCATTGCTATGAATCTCGCCAAAGAAACCCTTCCTGTGCTAATCCTCGCTACAGCATCCCCTTCAGATGAGGTCGATCCAATTTGGTGGCTTGTAGCCTTGTGGTGCTTTATCCCCGCTGGAGTCGCGTCACTTGTCGCTCTGGGATCCTCATTTTGTCGCGAGAAGATGCATCGAATATTCTCGTCACGGCGGTTTGTAATTCTGTCGATCTTACTCTCAATATTTCCGATCTGTTTCAGCGCATACATTCATCATATAGATTTTGTAGCGGTTGCGAGTGATGGTACGCCTGCTTCTAAACCATTGTGGAAGACGCTGATGTTTGTTTCGCTTCCCGTCATCACGTCGTTCGTAGCTTTGGCGGTAT
This sequence comes from uncultured Verrucomicrobiae bacterium, assembly GCA_963793435.1. Lineage (GTDB taxonomy): Bacteria > Verrucomicrobiota > Verrucomicrobiia > Verrucomicrobiales > Akkermansiaceae > Luteolibacter. The sequence continues at coordinate 1,852,675 of CAWCAA010000002.1, forward strand.
CGATAGCCGGGAGACGAAGACAACAACAAGGCGAACAGGGCGACGCCGAGGAAGCCGTCTGATTAAATTGGATCTTGACCCCGGCGCGCCATTTCTTTGACCTTCGTTAAGGATTTCCATTGCTATACGCTTAGATAGTGATGGTAGGATCCAAATGATACGCTAAGCACAGACAAGGCACTAAAGTGACACACGAGAACACGATAACCGAACAGGCAGGCGAAGTTCGCGCTGCAATATTTTTCGTCGGAGAACACCAGTGGGAGGATTTCGTGGCTATGATGACTGATAGCGACAGTAATTTTGAGAGTTGGAACGAATGGAAAGCAGCGGTTGATAGAATGACCCTGCGCCTATCTTTGGACGGCGTTGCGGCAATTCGTGTCGATGTCGATCTCGACGAATTTCAATCTTGGTGCAAGCGGAACGGTGCCGAGATGAACGGTCAGTCGCGTGCACGATACGCCACCGAAGCAATCAATAAAGAAACCGAGCCCCAAAGATAGCTTCGAGGTTCCGCTGCGCTCCGCTCAGAGCTATTTTTGGGATCGGATCTGAATGGCACTGTTTTAAGCCAATGATTGGGGGTGAATTCGTGCCATAAAACCGCCACTTAAAAGAAGAGGAAGGAACCACGAATCTCACGAATCCTACGACGAATGAAGAGAAGAATGTGAACCACAATGGGAGCGGAGCGGACATGGAGGAAGTGGCTTTTTTATCCTACATTCCTCAAAATACACGAACTTGAACGAGCAACGTCTTGATTCGTTAGATTCGTCGGATTTGACGGAGGGATTCAATTTTTCAGTCCGTCCATGTCCGCTACGCTTCCATTGTGGTTCCTAGTTCTTGTGGAATGGCAGTAATCGCCGACACGGTGCTTAAAACAGTGCCTTTCGGATGTGGCCCCGCTGCCTACCCGATCCTGAATTTCGGGGATGAAGTGCCGATAACCGTCGGTCGTTGCGTGGCGGACTTTGTGAAAAAATTCACAAATGCCTCATTCCGGCTTTGCGGAAACGCCGGAAATCCGCATATTTCCCCCCGCCGCTTATGATTTCCTACACCAAACAGCCACACGAACGCGAGTACCGGCTCATCTTCAAGAACATCGACCGCGAAGGCTGGGATCCGTCCATCGCCACCTACATGTCCGATGGCGGCTACGACGACCTGAAGAAAGCCATCTCCATGGCACCCAAGGATATCACCGAGGAAGTCAAAAAATCCGGTCTCCGGGGCAGGGGCGGCGCAGGTTTTCCCACCGGGATGAAATGGACGTTCATCCCGCCGAACAACACCAAGCCGGTTTACCTCATCTGCAACGGTGACGAATCCGAGCCGGGCACTTTCAAAGACAGGTACATCGTCCACCAGGATCCACACCAGCTCATCGAGGGCATGGTGATCTCCTGCTTCGCCACCGGCGCGCACAAGGCATACATCTACCTCCGTGAGGAATTTCCTGAAGCCGCTCTCATCGTAGAGAAAGCAATCGAGGAAGCCCGTGAGAAAAACTTCGTAGGGGACAATATCCTCGGCTCCGGATTTGATCTGGAAATCTACGTCCACCGTGGTGCGGGTGCCTACATTTGCGGCGAGGAGACGGGTCTTATTGAATCGCTCGAAGGCAAGCGGCCTTACCCACGGATCAAACCCCCGTATTTCCCGGCAGCACTCGGTCTCTACATGTGCCCGACCATCGTCAACAACGTCGAATCCCTCTGCCACGTGAAGCACATCGTCCGCATGGGCGGTGAGGAATACGCGAAGCTCGGAGTCGCCAGGAACACCGGCACCCGTATCCTCTGCGTCTCCGGTGATGTGAAAAATCCCGGCTATTTCGAGGTCGAAGTCGGCAAGGTCACCATGCGCGAACTGCTCTACGACATGTGCGGTGGTCCCAAGGACGGACGCGAGATCAAAGCGGTCATCCCGGGCGGCTCCTCCTCGAAAATCCTCAAAGCGGATGAAGTTTTCAAACTCAAGAACCCGGACGGCACCGAGCGCGAACTCGCTTTCTGGGATATCCCCATGGACTTCGATTCCCTCGCGGCCTGTGGCTCCATGGCCGGCTCCGGCGGAGTCATTGTTCTCGATGATACCCGGAAGATGTCCTGGGTGCTGAACAATCTCAACTCTTTCTACGCCCACGAATCCTGCGGCCAATGCACACCGTGCCGCGAGGGTTCCACCTGGATGAAGAAAATCTCCGACCGTCTCGTCGAGGGGAATGCGACGGCCAAGGACATCGAAACTTTGGAAAGCGTCGCCTATCAGATCGATGGCCGCACCATCTGTGCCTTCGGTGAAGCCTCCTCATGGCCGGTGGAAGCCATCATCGCGAAATTCCGCGACGAGCTGCTCTCCGAAACCAAGCCGGAGGGAGAGGTGGTGACCAATCCTGAAGCTGTGGCACAGAAGAGGTTTCTCGCCGGGACTCACTAAATAAGCACGCTGCGGGACTGCCGGTGGTGACGTAGATCCCGGTAGGTAAGTTTCATGCTTTGCATCAGACTCCCCAGTCCTGTATAATCTGGTCAAATGAAAACCACCTTGGAACTCCCCGAAGAAGTTTTAGTGAAAGCGGAAATGGTCGCTGCGGAACGTAGCATGACGTTCGGGGATCTCGTGATCCAGGGTCTCAGACTCGTCAGCCAGATGCCCACGGAATCGGAAGAGCAGGAACGGAAGGCCACGTTGGAACGGTTGCTGGGAAAAATGGAGGGCAATAACACGGAACCCATGGTTCCGCTCCAGCGTGAGGAAATTTATGATCGCTGAGGCATTCCTCGATACCAATGTCTTGTTGTATTCCTACTCCGCCGCTCCGGAAGATGCTACGAAACGACGGGTGGCCGAAGGTTTGATTTTGAATACCCCGTTCGCCCTCTCGGCGCAGGTGTTGCAGGAGTTCATAGCAAACGCACTTCGGAAAAAGTCCCTTGGACTTGATGAATCCAGCATCGACACAATGCTGGAACTCGCCGGAAAGGTGACAGTTCAATCCATTACATACGAGCTGGTATTGGCTGCCGTAATGCTGAGACGCAGATACCAGCTTTCCCAATGGGACGCGGCCATCATTGCCGCAGCCGTGGAACTCGGATGCCGGACGGTTTATTCCGAGGATATGAACGACGGGCAGGAGTATGCCGGGGTACGGGTTGAGAATCCTTTTTCCGGGATGTAATAGTTCGATCCGAACTGCTTGTGCTTGATCGTGGGAGGTAGCTGGAAAGAATCGCGCGGATGAGTTTTTCGGGGCAGTGGAATTATCCGGCGGAGTTGCCGGTGGTGGAGAGGCGGGAGGAAATCGTGAATGCGATACGGGAGAATCAGGTGGTGGTGGTGGTTTCGGATACGGGTTCCGGGAAGACCACGCAGCTTCCCAAGATGGTGGCGGAGGCTTTGGAAACTTTAAACTTTAAACCTGAAACTCCAAGGAAGAGGAAGAAGTTGATTGGCTGTACGCAGCCGAGGCGGATTGCGGCGGTGAGTGTGGCGAAGCGGGTGGCGGAGGAGCTGAAAGTGGAGTTGGGGGATTTTGTTGGGTATCAGGTGAGGTTTGACGACAGGACTTCGCGGGAGACGCGGATCAAGTTCATGACGGATGGAATTCTGCTTGCGGAGACGCAGGGGGACTCTGCTTTGAAACGTTATGATGCTTTGATTCTTGATGAGGCGCATGAGAGATCCCTGAACATTGATTTCCTGTTAGGCTATTTGAAACGGCTGCTTGGGAAGAGGCCGGATCTGCGGGTGGTGATTTCCTCGGCGACACTGGATGCGGGGGCGTTTGCCGCCTTCTTTGAAGGCGAGGGGGGGACGGAGGGAGGGGGAGTGGGGGGGAGGAAAACGGTTCCGGTGATCGAGGCACCGGGGCGGATGTTTCCGGTTTCGGAGTTTTTCCTGCCGGGGAAGGATGATGAGCGCCTTGAAGCCCACGTGGGGCGCGGGGTGGAGTATTTGAATGATATCGACCCGCTGGGCGATGTGCTTGTTTTCCTTCCGGGGGAGCGGGAGATACGGGAATGTGCGGATCTTTTGGAGGGACGGCATTTCCGGAATACGGAGGTGCTTCCGTTGTTCGCACGATTGGGGATGGGGGATCAGCAGAGGGTTTTCAAACCGGGAAGCAAGAAACGCATCGTGCTGGCTACGAATGTGGCGGAGACGTCGCTGACGATTCCGCGCATTGCCTGTGTGATCGATTCCGGGTTGGCGCGGGTGAGCCGGTGGAATACGACGAAAGGTGTGCAGCGTCTTCAGGTGGAGCCGGTTAGCCAAGCTAGTGCGAGGCAGCGGAAAGGGCGTTGTGGACGGGTGCAGGATGGGGTTTGTCTGAGGCTTTTCGAGGAAGAGGATTTGCTGGACAGGCCGGAATTTACGGAACCGGAGATCCGCCGAAGCTCGCTGGCCGGGGTGATCCTGCGGATGAAAACGCTGGGGCTGCCGGAGATTTCCGAGTTCCCGTTTCTCGATCCACCGAATGCGAAGGCGGTGGCGGAAGGCTACCGCACGCTGCGTGAGGTGGGTGCGCTGGACAAGGACAGGGAGCTGACTGAGATAGGTAGGGAGCTGGGGAGTCTGCCAGTGGATCCGCGCATGGGGCGGATGCTGATTGAGGCGCGTTATGAGAAATGCCTGGAAGAGGTGGTGGTGATCGTGGCGGGCTTGGAAACGAGCGATCCGAGGGAGCGTCCTGCGGAGAAAAAACGCGAGGCGGATGCTGCGCATTCCAAGTGGCTGGATCCGGATTCGGATTTCATGGCGATGCTGAACCTGTGGAAGGATCTTTCCAAATACTACGATGGCCGCAGATGGAAATGGAACCAGCTACGGAAATTTTGCGGAAACTATTTCCTGAATGCGAAGCGTGTGACGGAGTGGGGGAATGTGGTGGAGGAGCTTTTGCAGATCGTGGGGGATGGGTCGCGGCGGGACGCCGCTTCCACGGCCTGCCGCGGGACGCGTCAGCTACAGGATTACGGAGCAATCCACCGCTCGCTTCTGGCGGGAGCACCCAAGCAGTTCGGGCTCTGGGACAAGGAGAACAAGGCCTACCGCAGTGCTTCGGGTGGGTTTTTCGCGGTGTTTCCAGGATCCGGTTTGTTCGGTTTGAAGAAACGCAATGAGTGGGTGATGGGCTTGGAGCTAGTGGAGACTACGCGGCTGTGGGCCAGGCGGGTGGCGATGATTGAGCCGGATTGGTTGGAGGTTGTGGCTCCGCATCTTTGCCGCAGTCGTTTTGGGGAGGCGCATTGGGACGAGAAACAGGGGGCGGTTTACGGAAAGGAAACGGTGATCTGTGGTGGGCTTCACGTCGTCGATGGGCGGCGGGTGCATTACGGTCGGGTGAATAAAAAGGCGGCGAACGAGGTGTTTCTCCGCGAGGGAATTCTCGGTGGCGGGCTACGGCGGAAGACACGTTTCCTGGATCACATGGAAGCGATGCGTGAGGAGATCAAGGGGCTGGAGGACAAGCTCCGCCGCCCGGGAATGCTCTGGAGTGATGATGCGGTGGTGAGATTTCTCGAGGGAAGGATACCGATGGATATCAGTACCGCTTCCGCTTTCCACAAGTGGCGTGAGGAGAACGAGGACAGCCTCATGCTTACCATGGATGATGTGGTCTGGGAGGATCTGCATGGCTTGGATTTTTTCCCGGACACACTGCGCCACGGCGGGGACGGATATCCCATCTACTACCATTGCGCGCCCGGTGAACGCGATGACGGCGTGACAATTGGTGTTCATGTGGATCAGCTTCCGGGCTTGCCCGAGTGGCTGCCGGGTTGGGGGGTGGATGGAAATCTGGAGGAACGCGCGGAGTTGCTCTTGCGAGGCTTGCCCAAGGATTACCGCCGTGCTTGCCAGCCCATCGCGGAAACCGCCAGTGGCTTTGCGGATTTGTGGATGGGTGCGCCGAAGGAGGCGGAGATCGTCCGGACTTTGGCGGCATTTCTTTCGGAAAGAACCGGAGCCATGATCCCCGTCGCGGAGTTCGATGAAGGCCGGCTTCCCGGGGAACTGGTTACCAAAATCTGGGTATGTGATGACGAGGGCGGGGAGCTCGCGATGGGCACGGATGTCGCGGAATTGAAACTCCAGCTCGCCGACCGCATGCGCGTTCGCTTCGAAGCTGCGGCGACGGCGGATGTCGAGCGGCGCGGCATGAGCAAATGGGATGGTGAGAGCCTCCCTGAAGAAGTGATGACTGCGGGTGGGCCGGCATTTCCCGCTCTGGTGGACGAGGGAAAAACCGTAGGCGTGAAAGCATTTACCGATATATACGGGGCACGTGAGGCACACCGGCAGGGCGGGGCGCGGCTGCTGGTAATCGCTTCCGAGAGGGAGGTGGACTATCTGCGGAAAAAGTTCCCGGTGGGCATGCTTGCGAAGGTGGAGATGGGGCGGCTGGGGGTGGATGTTGAGGATCTGATCCTGCTGGCGGCAGAGGGTGTTTCCGGAGATGTTTTTCCGAGAAGTCCCGAGGGTTTTACGAAACTCGCGGAATCCGCGAAGGGGAAATGGTTTGAGGCCGCTACAAGAATCGGCCAGGCGCTGGATGAAACCGTAGAGGCCACCCGCGAGATACGCGAGTGGATAGAGGCGAACCGGAACGACAGGAATCTCGGGGAAATCGCCCACGATCTGGAGGAGGAACTCACCTGGCTCCTCCGCCCCCGCTGGGCATGGCGCGCGGGTTTTGAAACGATGGCTGGTTACCCAAGGCGTTTCCGCGCCATCCGCTCCCGGCTGTCCCGCATTTCCTCCCTGCCTCTCGTGAAAGATCTGGAGAAAATGGATCTCGTGTGCGGGTATTGGGAGACATGGTTCGGTCAATGGATGGCCGCGCCGGAGGACGCGGGCCTTTGGGAAACCGGATGGCTGCTGGAAGAGTGGCGCGTCTCCGTTTTCGCACCTGATGTGGAAGTCCGTGGGAAAGTCTCCGAAAAGCGTGTGGAAAAGGCTTTGGAGCGTATGTCCTGAAAATCGCTTCGGTCTCCGCTGTAACAGGGCGGTATACGTCTCCCGCAATTTCCTCTTTCCCGATCCGGTAAAGCTCCTATTGTCCCGGCATGACGAAGAGTTTTCCAATGGTGGCGGCAGTTGCCGTAAGCCTGCTAACGGCGGTTTCCTGCAGCAATAACAAGGACGTGATCGGCCTCTCCGATAACAGCGCAGCTTCCGTCGGCAAGGGCGAGGCCCTGTTTGCCAAAGCGAAAGCCGCGGACTCTGGCGGCAAGCGATCGAAGGCGATCAAGCTATACGGAAAAATGGCCGACGGTTATCCGCTCGCCCCATCCGCGCCCGAGGCACGTTACCGCGAGGCGGAGCTGCTGGAAGAAGAGGGCGAGGTGCTCAAATCTTTCGATGCCTATCAGAAATTCCTGACCCGCTATCAGGGCAGTGGCAATTATTCCAAAGCCCTCTCCCGCCAGATATCCATGGCGCAGCGCGCGGCGGACGGTGAGGTGAAATCCTCCTTCGCCGGGCTGAAGAGCAAGATTTCCACCAAGAAAGTCGTGGAAATGCTTGGCAAACTCCGTGACAACGCACCCCGCTCCGCCACCGCTGCCAAAGCACAGTTCACCATCGGTGAACTCCACCAGGGTAAAAAGGAATCCAAGGAGGCCATCGAGGCATACCGCAAGCTCGTCCGGGATCAGCCGGAAAGCAGCTACGCACCCGAGGCACTTTTCCGCGTCGGCGTGGTGCTGATGGAAGAGGCCGACCGTGGCAACCGCAACCAGGCGACCCTCGATCTCGCCAGCGAGGCGTTCAGCGATTACCTCATCCAGTATCCCGGCCACTCGAAAAACGCGGAAGCCCGCCGCCTTTCCAAAAACCTCAACAGCCGCGAACTCGGCCGATCCCTCGAGATCGCTGAATTCTACTACAAGACAGGCCAGACGGAGTCTGCGAAAGTTTACTACCGGGATGTTGTCAAACGCGCCAAATCCGGAGATGCGTATAACAAGGCGAAGGCACGTCTCAAAGAGCTCGGCGAGTAAGGATTTTTCACTGAATCCCGCTATGAAAGCCTTTCTAGCCATCCTTTCCTGCATCGTCCTGGGTTCCTGCGCTGGCTACCGGCTCGGCGGGGTCAAGCCACCCTCGCTCTCCGGTGTGAAGACGATCTCCGTCCCGATGTTTGTCAACGGCACCCTGCATCCGCGCGCGGAAAGCCTCGCCACCTCCTCCGTCACCGACGCCATCGTGCAGGACGGCACCTACCGTCTCGCGGACAGATCCGAGGCGGATGCCGTCTTGGAAGGAAAGCTTGCGGAAATCGATTACTCCACGCTCCGCAGCTCGCGTCTGGATTCCCTCCTCGCGGAGGAACTCACGAATACCGTAGGCATCGAGTGGGTGCTGCGCGATGCCAGGGATCCCACGAAAATCCTGGCCAGCGGGGTCAGCACCGGGACCAGCAGCTTTTTCGTCGATTCCAACTTGCAAACCGCCCGCCAAAACGCCCTGCCGGATGCGCTGAAACGAGCCGGCCAGGGGGTCGTCACCAAGCTGGCTTCCGGATATTGAGGGAAAAATTCGGAGCTTCATGTCTTGCATGAGGGGTTCCGAGAGATAAGTTTTCCCAGACATTCCCCACCTCCGCATGAAATCCGACAACGACGATCCCAACAACCACGCCCCGGAGGTTTCCCCCGGCGATGACTGGGACGACCTTGAGGCGGTTTCTGAAAAAGCCAGACTGGGCCTTCCCCCACGCCGCTCCGAACGCGGCCTTCCTCCGAAAAAGGAAGCCAGGGGATCTATCGTCAATAGGCACGAACCCAAGTCCCTCGCGACGGACGCTGTGGAAAAATCCGAAAATACCAAGCCCGGGAAAAAGGACGGTGACGACGATCAACCGGAATTGAAACTTGGTGCGCCTGCGAAGAAGCGTGCGAAAAAAGCTGCCAAAAAAACGGCGAAAAAGGCCGCCAGAAAGTCCGCAAGGAAAGCCGCGAAAAAGGCGGACGGCAAAAAAGCCGCGAAGGTTTCGGCTCCCGCTCCCGGCCTCAGTGAGATAGTGGAAGACGCGGACAAACCGGAAGAGGAGGATGGCGTCCGCCTGCCTCCGGCCTCGTCCAAGCCCAACCGCCTCAGCCACAGGATAGGCACCGGCGAGACTGCGGACACCGATCCAAGACCCGCCACCAGGCCGATACAGAAAATTGCGGCTGCACCGAAAATCGAGCAGTCCGGCGCGAGCGACGAGGATGTGGCCAGGATGCGCCGCCGCTTCGTAAGAGGGGAACGCCAGGACTGGGGCGAGGAAATGGGCAGGGACTCCGGAAAGTGGATGGTCTATACCGGGGTGGGCGTCGTCGCCCTCGTCATCATTACCGTCGCCCTCAGCCAGATGGGCGGGAACAAAAAGCCCCGCGATTCCGACAAGGCACTCTACGGCCAGCTCGCTCCCGCCGGGGAAAAGGAAGTTGAAGAAACCGATGATCTGGCGATGCTGGAACTGCTCACCAGCAGTCAACAGGAAGCGAAGGAAATCTACGGAAAATTTGCGACAGCAGCCTCACCATCCGTCCTTGAAGAATTCATCATCAACGGGGAGAAGGTTTTTCCACTCGTCCGGGAAAACTGGAAGCCACCCGTATCGAAGGCAGACTGGATCCCCGGGGACGAGGCGGTCTGGACGGTGCTGGATCGCAACGGCCAACGCTACGGCGTCCTGGCAGGAAGCCATCCGGACTTCACTGATTTCAGCGCGTTTTTCAATAAAGACGGGGAAGAACTGAAGCTCGATTGGAAAGCCACCACAGGCTACGGCACCGCCACTTTCGAGGAGATGAAGACCGGGGCCGGCGATGCCAGCGAGATACGGGCGTGGGTTTCCCTGGCGGACTTCTACACCTTCGCCCTGCCGGAAGGGGAATACCGATCCTTCCGCCTCATGTCCCCGGATGGGAATGCCACCCTGTGGGCATACACCGAACGGGACGGCGAGCTGGACCTGAAGTTGATGAGACTTTTCATCCCCAGCCAGATTACCGGCGAGGCCCAGTCCGAAGTACAGGTGACCGTGGTTATGGAACCTGGCCCGGAAGACGGATTGAAAAACCAATGGTTGATCCGCGAACTGACCAGCTTGTCCTGGCTTGACGAAATAGAGAAATGACACAGTCCAAAAAACAGGTTTGGTATCACTGCGGAAAATGCGGCTCCCTTTTTGAAGCGGACTTTGGCTATGACGAATCACTCGTTTGCGGTGTTTGTGAAAAAAATCCGGGAACCGGCGTTTGGCCTGCTCTGGACAAGGCCGCGAGGACAACGGATCCGGAGAGAAAGGAGTTTTCCAAACAACCGGAAACCCTCGTCGAAGACGGCGACGGCCGCCGTGCCGTCCGCAAAAAACGCAAGGCAAACACGATGCTGAAAATCATCGTCGTCTGGACTTTCATCATGCTTCTGGCCGTCTGGCTCCGCCAGCATTATACCAAGACCGCCATAGAGAGGGAAAAGATCGAGCAGGTCACATCCCGCATGACCAAAGGCACCCTTGCCGATGGAAACATCGCCCTGCTTAACGCGGCACTTCCGGACTGCCACCGCGCTCTCGGTGGATTTCTCTCCGCCGGGACTCCCGAGGGGCGCAACCAGTTCGTAGTCGATCCCATCGAAACGGCTGGAAAAATGGCGAAATTCTACAACGCCAACCCGTTTCCCAAAGTGGATGTGGAAAAACTCCAGCGCACCGGGCAGGAACTCATCAGGGCGGGGGACTCATGGATGGTGCTCACGCGGTGGCAGGAAAAGGACGGCGTGGAATTCGATGCACTGTTCCGCAGGAATGCCGGGAAGTGGCGTCTCGACTGGAAACATTTCAGCCAATACAGCGAGTATCCCTGGACACTCTTCCTCTCCGGCGAGGGGCCGGACGAAGCGGAGTTCCGCTTGCTGGCGCGCCAGAAACTCAGCGGAGCGGATTCGGATCAGATCGGTTCACGTCTGGTATTCAAAATGTTCGCCCCCGTGTTCGGTGAATCCGGCGAAACCGGAATGGAATCCCCGGATTTCGTCATCGACAGGCAGAGCGACGAAGGTCTCCTCATTGGTGCCGCCTTCGCAGCCCGCGCGGAAGGGAAAAGCCCTTTCGGCCAAACCATGCCACCCCTCCAACAATCCGGTGACATCCGCCTTCACGTCCGCGTGAAACGCTCGGAACTCGCCGGCCAGCGCAGCTTCACCTTGGAAAAAGTGATCGCCTGCCACTGGATTGATACCGAAGAAGTCGGCTACGACCTTGAAGAACTCAAGGACGACCTCTTCGGAAACTGATTCAATTGGACAGGAGGGGCGGATGGTTTCAGTTTTTACCCATGAATGAAACCGATACGAAACTGAAAGAAGCGATGGAGGAATTCGGCTGCCAGACCGGCACCTTGCACCGCGCGGAAGGGAAATGGCTAACGCTTGTCAGCCATGCGGGAGTCCCTGAATTCCTGATCGGGAAGATCTCCAAAATCCCCTTTGGAAAAGGCATAGCCGGGGTAGCTGCAGAAACGCGTGGCCCGGTGGAACTCTGCAACCTCCAGCAGGATCTCGGCGGAGTGGCCAAGGAAGACGCGCGGAAAACGGGAGTCTCCGGCTCCCTCGCCGTCCCCATCCTCTCAAGCGACGGGGTATCGGTGATCGGAACCCTAGGTGTGGGAAAAACCGTACCATACGAATTTTCCGAAGCGGAAAAAGCCAGGCTTGCAGAGATAGGCCACACATTCAGCGCGCTGCTCTAAATGCTGTTGGCTCTCGTCATTACTCTGGTAGCGAGTTCACCGATGATCATCTGGCTGGCCTTCATCAGGCCTTACTGTTTGAAAATCGGCAGAGGCTACACGCCTGGAGCAAGTTGGGATGTGGCGCTCTGGATCGACTGGCAGGAGGCTACGGAATCTGCCAAATCCACCGGTAATCCCCGCATGAAATGGATCTGCCGCCTGTTTCTGGTAATCAACCTGATCTTCACCTTCGGTGGCTTTATCGGATTTCTAGGCTCAATGCTGCGGTAATGATCGGGCTGGTGGTCTCACCCCTCCATATACCTCGAGAGCGACTCCCGCAGCGTTGTCCTTGCTCTGAAAAGCAGGCTTTTCACCGATGGCACGGAGACTTCCAGAACCTCCGCAATTTCCTCATACGACAGGTTCTCGTAACGCCTTAAAACCACCGCCAGACGCTGGTTTTCCGGGAGGGCTTGGATGGAATCGTCGATTGCCTGCTGAAGCTCGGCGGTGAGGAGGGAGAAGTCGGGTTGGGCGGCGGGATCGTCGGGATGCTGGAGGTGGTGGTCGTCCTCGCGTTGGTCGGAGGAGACGGTTTTTTTCCGGGAGCGGCGGCGGGATTCGTTGTAAACGAGGTTGCGCGCGATGGTGTAGAGATAGGTGGTGAACTTGTTGTCCGGCTTGTAGCGCTTCGCATGCTTCCACACGCGGATGAAGACGAGCTGGGCGATGTCCTCGGAGTCCGACGAGTTCCCGAGCATTTTCGTGACCGTCCCGACGATGGCGTCCTGGTGCCTTTCCACGAGTTCGCGGAACGCCCCGTGGTCGCCGGTGGCGATGCGTGCCATCAGGGCGTGGTCGAGAGCCGCCTCTGGATCGGCGTGGGTGGCAGCGGCTTTTTCCTCCATCGGGATAATATAAGGCGGGTTTCCAGTCAGAAACATGCGGATTTCAACACCGGCTGCCGGGAAAGGTTGCGGGGGTTTTTCCGATGGCATCTCCCTTGGACGGGAAACGCGGCCGTTTCTTCACTGCCCGGCGATGGTTTTCTGCCAAAGCGGGGAAGGGGGGATATCGAACGGGCGGCAGACGATGATGCCCGCGTGCTTGGAGGAGCCGTTGACATAATCGGTGATGGGCCTGTCGATGATGTTCATGCGTCCCTTGTCCCTGTCCGAGGTGGCGTGGGTAAAATACGCCCGGCCTTTGATGCGGACGATCATCCCCACGTGGGAAGTGTAGCCGTATTTCCAAGTCGAGGTGATCGCGCAGATATCGCCGTTTTGGAAATACTTTTCGGCATCGCGGACTTTCGCTTTGGGGATGTGGTAAACCGGGAGCCGCGAGACCTGCGCTTCGATACGCCCCATCGCCGGGAGCAGGGCGGGGTTGTTTTTCAGGTAGCGGTAGCTTTTCCACTGCACTGTCATTTCCCGTATTTCACGGGTGAGCTTCTCTGCGCCGGGGACACGCGGGGTGATGTTCATCGCGTAGCCTCGCCGCTGGTTGTCGTAAAACACCTCCTCCAGATGATGCATGCGCGAGAGGTAGTTTCCCGTGCAGACCCCGTCCCGGTAGCGCTCGAGTTCCACCATGTGGAGCATGTCGGTCGGTTTGTAAGGGCCGGGCTTGTAGCGTATCATGCGGGAAATCGCCAGGGCGTTCTCGTAGAAAGTCCAGCAATCCATGCCCTCCATGTTCACCACCGGGGACTCGATCCTGTCATCCGCCTCCAGCGTGTAGCTGGTATATGGCACGCCAACCATCTCCCTCGCCACCCTGGCCGTCCGCTCGCCAATGGGCAGTTTCCGCCAGTTTTCCCGCTCCGCCTTCGCCACGATTGCGTGAAATTTCGACTCCCCTTTGAAAACGGTCGCCATGGGCAACCGGGGCTTGCTGGCCGCAGGAACAGGCACCTGTCTGGCCGGCGATTGCACCTGCACGCGGGTGATCCCGTCCATCCGCATCATCCCTGTCTTCGGCCCCGCGCAGCTAGCCAGCATTGCAACGCAAAGAAAAACCACTGCCGACATGCACTTCATGGGCAATTGTTACACCCTGCCGCAGTCGTCTGAAAGTCCCCATTTCGGGAAATTTATGATCGACCGCCCCCCTTCCCACCGTATCGAATCCCCGAAAGTTATTTTTTCCACATGATTAGAAAACTCCTCCTGCCCGTCTTCCTGTTCCTGCCCGTTTCCCCGCTGATCGCGGAGACAAAGGCCCCCGCTGAATCCGAACGCATCGTCCTCATCGGAAACGGCCTCGGCGAGCGCATGATCGACCATCCGTATTTCGAGACCGGCCTCCAGCTCTCCTTTCCCAAGGAAAACATCTACTTCCGCAACCTCTGCCGCCCCGGCGACACCCCCGGCTTCCGCCCGCATCCTTCCCGCAAATCCCAGTGGGCATTTCCCGGAGCTGAAAAATTCCATCCGCAGCACAAGATCCACGCAGGTGAGGGCTTTTACCCGTCCCCCGACGAATGGCTCACCGATCTCAAGCCGGATACCCTTATCGCTTTCTTCGGCTACAACGAATCATTCGAGGGCCCTGCCGGCCTCGACAATTTCAAAGGCGAGCTCGATGCCTGGGTGAAACACACCCTCTCCCGGAAATACAACGGCAAGGCAGCACCCCGCCTCGTCCTCGTTTCCCCTATCGCATACGAGGATCTCTCCAAGTCCCGCGATCTCCCGGACGGCCGTTCGGAAAACGCAAACCTCGCCCTCTATACCCAGGCCATGGGGGAGGTCGCCACCGCCAACAAGGTCGAGTTCGTCAACGTTTACGACAAAACCCACGATCTCTACCCAAGCCTCAAAACTCCCTTCACCCGCAACGGCTTCCTCCCGAACGATGATGGCTACAAGTGGCTCGGCGAAACCCTCCGGGATGAGATTTTCGGAAAAGGCTCCGCAGATGCGGAAGCGAAACGCCAGGCAGTAGCCGCCGCCGTGAAAGACAAGAACTGGTTCTGGTTCTACGATTACCGCATGCTCAACGGGGTCCACGTGGATGGCCGCCGCTTCAAGCCCTTCGGCCCCGACAACTATCCCGACGAAAAAATCAAAATGCGCGAGATGACCGAACTCCGCGACAAGGCGATCTGGGCCGCCGTTTCCGGAAATACTTTTGATCTCGTCTCCGCAGACAAGGCCACCCATCCGCTCCCCGAGGTGAAAACCAACTACGCCCCCAGCGGCAAGAACGGAGATGTTGACTACAAGGCTCCCGGGGATGCGGTTGGGGATCTCACCACCCCCGAGGGCTACGAAATCGAGGTTTTCGCCTCTGAAAAGGATTTCCCCAACCTGGCAAATCCAATGCAGGTCTCCTTCGATAACAAAGGCCGCCTCTGGGTTGCCACCATGCCCACCTACCCGCATTACCGCCCCGGCGATCCTCTCCCGAATGACAAGCTCCTCATCTACGAGGACACCGATGGCGATGGAAAGGCCGACAAGGAAACCGTCTTCGCAGACCACCTCCACCTACCGATCGGCTTCGAGTTCGCCCCCGGCGGCGTCTATGTTTCCCAAGAGCCTCACCTCGTGTTCCTCGCGGATAAGGACGGTGATGACAAGGCGGACTCCAGGGAGATCGTCCTCACCGGCTTCGACTCCCACGATACCCACCACGCCATCAGCGCCTTCGCTG
This sequence comes from uncultured Verrucomicrobiae bacterium, assembly GCA_963793435.1. Lineage (GTDB taxonomy): Bacteria > Verrucomicrobiota > Verrucomicrobiia > Verrucomicrobiales > Akkermansiaceae > Luteolibacter. The sequence goes on from CAWCAA010000002.1 coordinate 1,868,085, forward strand.
CGGATCCCTCCGGCGCGTTCATGATGTGCGAGGGGATTTTCCTCCACTCGAATGTCGAGACCCCCTACGGCCCGGTCCGCGGGGTCGATGGCGGCTTCTATCATTTCTCCCCGCAGAAAACCAAGCTCGAGCGCACCTCCCAGCTCCGCATCCCCAATCCATGGGGCTTCGCCTTCGATGAATGGGGCCAGGATTTCTTCATCTACACCTCCGGCCCGCCATGGGAGTGGCATCTTCCCGGCTCCCTCAAAGTTCCTTACGGCGAGAAAAACCCAAAGAGTATCGATCTCATTCCCAAAGGCCAGGCCGTGCGCCCTACCTCCGGCCTGGAGTTCGTATCCTCCCGCCATTTCCCCGATGAAGTCCAGGGAGACGCCCTCATCGGAAACTGCATCGGTTTCCTCGGCATCAAGCAACACTCCATCGTGGATGACGGCACCGGCTACAAGACCGCCTTCCGCCACGATCTCGTCTCCTCCTCGGATGGAAACTTCCGCCCCGCGGACTTCGAGTTCGCACCGGACGGCTCACTCTACCTTATCGATTGGCAGAACGTCCTCATCGGCCACATGCAGCACAACGCCCGCGATCCCCTCCGCGACCACGTCCACGGCCGCATCTACCGCATCACCTATCCGGAGCGCCCTCTGGTGGAACCCGCGGATGTCGCGGGAGCTTCCGTGGAAACGCTTTTGGAAAACCTCAAGCTCCCTGAATACCGCAGCCGCTACCGCAGCCGCCGGGAGCTTCGTGGCCATTCTGTGGATGAAGTCATTCCAGCCGTCCCGAAGTGGATCGCCGCCCTCGACAAATCCGATCCACGCTACTCCCATCATATCCTCGAAGGTCTCTGGGTCACCTGGGCTATGAACAAGGTGGATACGGATCTGCTGAAACAACTCCTCGGCTCCGCTGACTTCCACGCCCGCGCCGCCGCCGTCCGTGTCCTCCGTTACAACTTCGCTCAGTTCCCGGATGCACTTGATCTTCTCAAAAAGGCCGCAGGTGATGAACACGGCCGCGTCCGCCTGGAGGCTGTCGTAGCCGCCACGTGGTATGACGGCCCGGATGCCCTCGAGGTCGTCGAAATCGCTGAGGCAAAGGGAACGGATCAGTGGACAAAAGATCCCATCAAGACCGCCCTCGTCCGTCTCTCCGGTGGGAAAAACGTTCTTGCGGAAGAAAACCCTCTCCCTCCCGTCCCGTCCCATCTCCTCCCCGGCGAGCAGCGCCAGTTCGTCTCTGGCCACGAAGTCTATTTCCGCGATGCCCACTGCGCCACCTGCCACCAGGCAGATGGCAAGGGCCTCGATCCCGCCTTCCCGCCCCTGGAGGACAGCATCTTCGTCCACGGGGATCCCGAAAGGCTTATCAAGCTCACCCTCCACGGCCTCATGGGCCCCTTCGAACTCCATGGTAAGAAATTCAACGGCCAGGTTCCCATGACTCCCTTCGGAGGAATGCTTACCGACGGGGAAGTGGCCGATGTCCTCACCTACGTCCGCAACCACTACGGCAACAAGGCATCCGCCATCACCCCGGAGCAGGTCAAGAAAGTCCGCGAGGAAACCAAAGACCACGCCGGATTTTACATGATGGATGCACTGCTCAAAGAGCATCCGCTGGAGAAATAAGGAGCTCTCCCATGCCGCAGGCATGCATGGCACGGAGCGCTGCCTTCAGGCGGCGAGTCTTCTGCCTTCCGTTGGATTGACCCGTCATGACATGCAGTGGTAGCTTCCGGCATGAAAGTCGCCTTCTACGATACCAAGCCATACGACAGGACGTTTTTTGAAAAAGCCGTGGAGGGAAAGAATGTGGAGCTGGTCTTCCATAATTTCCGGCTGGCTGCGGCCAACGCCTCTTCGGCGGAGGGCTGTGATGCTGTCTGCGTGTTTGTGAACGATGTGGTTGACCGCGCCTGCCTGGAGGTGCTTTCCGGAAACGGGGTGAAGCTGGTGGCGTTGCGCTGCGCCGGTTTTAACAATCTGGATACGGATGCAGCGGAGGAATTCGGGATGACGGTGGTGCGGGTGCCGGCCTACTCGCCGCATGCGGTGGCGGAGCACGCGGTTGCGCTTTTACTCACGCTGAACCGAAAGATCCACCGCGCTTACAACCGGGTGCGGGAGCTGAATTTTTCGCTTGGTGGGCTGGTTGGTTTCGATCTCCATGGGAAGACCGTCGGGATCATGGGGACGGGAAAAATCGGAAGATGCGCGGCGCAGATTTTCCGGGGATTCGGCTGCGAGGTGCTGGCATACGATCCGTTTCCCCAGGAAGAATGGGCCGGGAAAACGGGGTGGTTTACGCGGGGATGGACAAGCTGCTGGCGGCATCCGATGTGGTCAGCCTGCACATGCCGCTGACCGAAGAAACCTTCCATGTGCTCAACGAAGATTCGATTTCGGAGATGAAACACGGGGCGTATCTTCTGAATACCAGCCGGGGCAAGCTGGTGGAGAGTAAGGCGGTGATCGCCGCGCTGAAAACCGGGCAGCTCGGTGGTGTGGCTCTGGATGTTTACGAAGAGGAAGAGGGCGTGTTTTTCGAGGATCATTCGGGAGAGGCGCTACAGGACGATGTGCTCTCGCGCCTGCTCACCTTTCCGAATGTGCTGGTGACATCCCACCAGGCGTTTCTAACGGAAGAAGCACTCGGCGCGATTGCGGGAACAACGGTGGACAGCATCGTCCGTTTCATGGAGGGAGAGGAAATCGATGAAGCGAGGTTGGTGGTATGAAGGTAAAACTTTTGGCATTCGCCCAGGCACGGGAGACTTTTGGTTTCTCGGAGAAGATCGTGGAATGTGATTCCGCGCAGACGCCGCGCGAGGTGATGGAAATGGTCGCTCCGGGAGTTTCGCTGGAGGGGCTGCGGGTGGCGGTGGATTCCGCATACGCGGATTGGGACAAGGCGATTGGCGAAGCGAACGAAATTGCCTTGTTGCCGCCGGTTTCAGGAGGATGAATATGAACATAGATATCAAATTTACCGGGGATGTGATCGTGGTTCCTGAACTGGAACTGCCGGGAAAAGAGATAGGGGCTGTGGTGGAGTTCCAGGGACTCGTGCGGGAAATGGAAGGGGAGGATGCTTTGGAAGGGCTTTTCTATGAAGCCTACGAAGAAATGGCGCGTAAAGTTCTGGAAAGGCATTTGGAAGAACTGGGGGAAATCCATGGCTGCACGGCGGTGGAGTTTATCCATCGTCTCGGATGGGTGCCTGTGGGTGAAGCTTCGCTGTATATCCGCGTGCTGAGTTCGCACCGGGTGGAGGGCTTGAAATTCCTTGCTGATTCCATCGACCGATTGAAGCAGGACGTGCCGATATGGAAACGGGTTTGAGTTCTCTATGCTCGGGTTGGGGAAGAGGGAGGAACCACAATGGGAGCGAAGCGGACTTGGAGGAAGTGATCTTCTTATCCTATATTCCTCAAATCCTACGAATCTAACGAATCCCGGACTTTGGTTGAGGAAAGAGGAACTGCGGATGGCATTCCTTGTGAAAGAGGGAAGAGGTTTAACCACGGAATACACGGAATACACGGAAGGAAGAGGAACTTGGATTCTGGGTTTTGAGTTTTGAGTTTTGAGTTTTGAGTTTTAGGCCAGTAGCATCCCGGCATGGAGATGATGATTCGGGCGAGACGGAATAGGCGGACTGCGGCGATACGCGGGTTGGTGAGGGAAACGGGGCTTTCGGTGGACGATCTGATCCTGCCGGTGTTTTTCCACGAGGATGCGGAGGATGTGGCTATCGAATCCATGCCGGGATGCACCCGTTGGTCGGTGGATGGATTGATCGCGGAGGTGAAGATTGTATGGGAAATGGGGATTCGTGCGATGGTGCTTTTTCCGAAGATTGCGGAGGAACTCAAGAGCGCGGATGGTGCCGCCTGTGCAGACGACGATGGGCTGGTGCCACGCGTGATACGGGCGATTAAAGAAGCTTGCCCTGGCATGTGCGTGATCACGGATGTCGCGCTCGATCCCTACAGCTCCGATGGGCACGATGGGATTGTGGAGCGTTCCTGCTGCGGGAGTTTGAAAATTTTGAATGACGAGACGGTGGAGGTTTTGTGCAAACAGGCACTCTGCCACGCCCGTGCCGGGGCGGATATCGTCGCACCATCCGATATGATGGATGGCCGCATAGGCGCGATACGCGTTGCCTTGGATGAAAAAGGGTTCGAGGAAACCGGGATCATGGCATACACTGCGAAATACGCCTCCGCGTTTTACGGCCCGTTCCGTGGCGCTCTGGATTCCGCTCCTAAGGAAGGTGACAAGAAGACCTACCAGATGGATCCCGGCAATGTCCGCGAAGCGGTGCGGGAGCTTCTTATGGATGAGGAAGAGGGAGCGGACATCGTGATGGTGAAACCCGCCGGGCCATACCTCGATGTGATTGCCCGGCTGCGCGATGAAACGACTTTTCCCATCGCCGCCTATCAGGTGAGCGGGGAATATCTCATGATCAAGTCCGCTTGCGCGGGCGGGTGGCTGGATGAGAAGGCGGTGGTGATGGAGAGCTTGCTCGGTATCAAACGGGCGGGCGCGGATATGGTTCTCACCTACTTCGCCAAGGACGTGGCTGGCTGGCTGAAGTGATCAGTGCCGGGTAATCAGTGATCAGTGGAAGACTAGGGAAATGGAAGAACTGGAAGCGTATTTTCGGGAGAATTTCTCTGCACGGGGGGAGTTGGGGGCTTCGGTTAGTGTCTGGAAAGACGGGGAGGAGATTGTTTCGCTGAGCGGGGGATATTGTGAGAGGGATAAGCTACGGGAATGGACGGCGGATACCTTGGTGCCGGTGTATTCGGCTACGAAAGGGCCTGCTGCGGCGGTAATGCTCCACGTGCTTTCCAAGCGGGGGATGGATGCGGATACCTTGGTGAGCGAGGTTTGGAGCGGCTTCCCGCTGGATGCCGCCACGTTCGGTGAATTGCTTTCCCACCAGTGCGGGTTGGCGGCTCTGGATGAGGTGGCGGATGTGTTCGATCATGCGGCGGTGATTGCTGCGGTGGAGGGGAAATCCCCGGAATGGGTGCCGGGAGCGGGGCATGGCTATCATCCGCGCACCATGGGATTTCTGCTAGATGAATGCGTTAGGAAGCTGGAGGGGAAATCTCTTGGAACAGTCTGGAACGGGGAGATCGCGCGGCCATGCGGGATTGATTTCTGGATTTCCCTCCCGGAAAGCGAATGGGGGAGGGTGGCGAAGCTGGTGCCGGGTCGGGCGAAACCCTCCGTGTATGAGGAGGGCTTTTATGCTGCATTCAATACCCCGGGTAGCCTCACGCGGCGGGCGTTTTCATCGCCTAAGGGACTTCATGCCATAGCGGAAATGAATGAGCCGAAAGCGTGGTCGGCAGGTCTTCCGGCCATGGGCGGAGTCGGCTGCGCCAGGGGATTGGCGAAATTTTACCAGGCCGCCATCGGTGCGCTGGAGAGTCCGTTTTCGGATGCCGTGAGGAAATCCCTGGCCACACTGCAGGTCTCCGGTGAGGACAAGGTTCTCCTCCGGGAAACCGCGTTCACCTCCGGCTGCCAGATGGATCCCGTGGATGCGGATGGCAGGAAAAAACGCCACCTTTACGGGAAATCCACCTCCGCCTTCGGCCACCCCGGAGCAGGAGGCAGCCACGCCTTCGGAGATCCCGCATCCGGCCTGTCCTTCGGCTACGTCATGAACCAGATGGAACTCAGCGTCATGCCGGGGGAACGGTGCACGGTGCTTGTCGAAAGACTCCCCTGAGAACCTGTTTGGACTCTACCGTATCCCGTGCCGGAGGCACCGGTGACTGCCGGCAGCCTGCTGCCGCTTTCCGTTACGCAGCCTGCTGCTACGGGGCAACCCCGGGAAATGTTTTGCTACGCAAAACGACTCGCCGCCTGAAGGCAGCGCTCCGTGCCAGCGCAGTAGGCTCGCGGCATGGCATTTCGGAGATTTCAAACAGGTTCTAAACGTTGAATCCAAAGTGCCTGTTGGCGTTGTGGAAGCAAATGTCGGAGATGAGCTTGGAAATTGTCTCGAAGTCGTCCGGGAGTTCTCCTTTTTCCGTCTCGTCGCCGATGAGGTTGCATAGGATGCGGCGGAAATATTCGTGGCGGGGGAAGGAAAGGAAGGAGCGGGAGTCCGTGAGCATTCCCACGAAACGCGAGAGGAGGCCGGTGGAAGAAAGGGCGTTTAGCTGCATTTCCATGCCCTCTTTCTGATCCAGGAACCACCATCCGGAGCCGAACTGGATTTTCCCCGGAACCGTGCCGTCCTGGAAGGCTCCCGTCATGGCGGCGAAGAGGTAGTTGTCGCGCGGGTTCATGTTGTAGATGACCATTTTCGGGAGCGACTCGCGGGAGGCGAGGGCGTTGAGGAAGAATGCGAGGGCGTCCCCCTGCATGGTGTCCCCCATGGTGTCGAACCCGGCATCGGGGCCGAGCTTTTCGAACATGCGGGAGTTGGTGTTGCGCATGGGGGTGAGGTGGAGCTGCTTTGTCCAACCGCGTGCCGCATCGAGCTGGCCTGTGAAAACCAGGAGGTAGAAGGAGAATTTTTCCTTGTCCTCTGCGGAGACGGCCTTGCCGGAGCGGGCATTGTCGAAAATGTTCGTGGCCTCCGCGTCGGAGCATTCGAGGGCCGGGCAGCGGTCAAGGCCGTGGTCGGAAAGGCGTGCTCCGGCGGCGTGGAAGTCGTCGTGGCGTTTCTGCAAGGCGGCTAGGAGATCGGAGAGATGGGTGATGGCGATTCCGGATGCCTGCTCCAGTTTTTCCAGCCACGGGTTGAGGAGATCCGGTCTATCGACTTGAAAGGCCTTGTCCGGGCGGAAGGTAGGGACGACTTTCGTGGCTATCCCGAGCTTCAGGATGGCGAGGTGGTCGTCGAGAGGATCCGCAGGATCATCGGTGGTGCCGACCACGCGGACGTCGAATTTTTTCAGGAGGCCGTGGGTGGTGAAATCCGGTTCGGCAAGGGCTGCATTTGTCTTTTCCCAGATCTCATCAGCCGTGTCCGGGGTGAGGAGGGTGTGGATGCCGAAGTAGCGTTGCAGCTCCATGTGGACCCAGTGGTGCATCGGATTGCGGAGGGTGTAGGGAACGGTCTCCGCAAATGCCTGGAATTTGTCGCGTGGGCTGGCGTCCCCGGTGATGCGTTCCTCGTCGATGCCGTTGGCTCGGAGGAGCCGCCATTTGTAGTGGTCGTGGCTTAACCACATGTCGGAAATGTTTTCCCAGCGGTGGTTGGTGGCGATCTCTTTGGGCGGGAGGTGGTTGTGGTAGTCGATGATGGGTTGGTCTGCGGCGACCTCGTGGTAGAGGCGGCGTGCGGTCTCCGAGTAGAGAAGGAAATTTTCGTCGAGGTAGGCCATGTCGGGGCGGATTTGACTCCGGTTTCCGCGCCAGGGAAAGCAAGAACCTGCGAATCCTGCCGGATCTGGCAGCCGGGTTGCATTTTCCAGAATGAAAGCCGTCCCTCTGTGCAGTTTGCAAGGGGAGGGCATGGTCGAACCCTTTCGGCATAAGGATTCAGCGAATGGTATCCTGCGTGCGACGATGTCAACGTCTGCTTCAGACAATTTTACAAAACAACATTCCAAAAATCATGAGCAACACACTACAAAACGAAGATTGCATCAAAACCTGCAACAGCCTGCTCCGTGGCGAACTTTCCGCTGTGGAAACCTATGGCAAGGCGATCGAGAAATATCCCGCCACACCCGTCACCGCCGAGCTGACGAGAATCCAATCCGAACACCGCGAGTCCGCAAACAGGCTGACCGCGAACGTCCGCGAGATGGGAGGCACCCCGGAAACCGATTCCGGTGCGTGGGGAGCCTTTGCGAAGACCGTTCAAAGCGCGGCCAATCTCTTTGGCTCCGAGTCCGCCATAGAGTCCCTTCAGAAAGGTGAGGAGCATGGTCGCAACGACTACCGCGACGCCCTCGAGGACGACGATGTGATGGATGCCTGCAAAACCATGATACGCACGGAGCTTCTCCCGCGTGTTGAAAACCACATTACGGTTCTTGAGCGCCTCGAAGAGGTCGTTGACTGAACGGAAAACATTTTGCCAAACGCCCGCAGCCCCGGCCACCGAAAGGTGCCGGGGCTGCTCTCTGTCAGGAATCGCTTCCGGGCGAAGCCATGGCATGGTGACTGCATCACAGACCCCGATTCCTACGAAACACAATACCACCATGAAGTTCAAAGTAAGCTGCCAGCTCGAATACAATCTAAACGACCCCGCGACGTTTCTCTTCGCCCTGAAATGTCTGGAAACGGGCGGTCAGGAAATTCTTTCCGAATCCCTGACTACTACACCCGTAGTAAATATCGAGGACTTCCATATCGAGAGCGGCATGAACCGCTTTTCCCGGATCAGGACAATCAATCCCGGCACCCTCGGCATCCATTACCAGGCGGAAATGGAAGTATCCACGAAGATCGTCCGGCTCGGCGATCTCCGCGCGGACTCCACCGCCGAGCTGAACCCGGAGGGCATCCCGTTCCTCTTCCCCAGCCGCTACTGCCAGTCGGACATCATGAGGCAGCAGGCGAACGATCTCTTCGGAAACGTCCAGGGATCCTACGCCATCGCAACCGCAGTGAGTGAATGGATTTTCGAGAACATTTCGTATGTCAGCGGTAGCTCCGGGGAGACTTCTTCCGCCATCGATACCATGCAGGACAGGAAGGGCGTCTGCCGTGATTTCGCACACCTCGGCATCGCGCTGTGCCGTGCGCTGAATGTTCCGGCGCGCTATGCCACCGTGTATGCCTACCGCCTTGATCCTCCCGATTTCCACGCCTGCTTTGAAGTTTTCATCGATGGCTGGTGGTATTTGTTCGATCCCACACATCTTGCCCCGTTGAACGGGCTGGTTCGCATCGCTACAGGCAGGGACGCCGCCGATGCAGCCGTTTGCACCATTTTCGGAGATCCACAATTGACGAAGAGCATCGTCTCCTGTGAGGCTGTGGATCCCGGTTTCCAAGCCGTTACCCGCAAAGGCCTTGTGGATCGCGGTGAGGCGATCGCACTGCTCTAGATTCAAAAAATGAAGATTTACAACGCCCCGCCCGAAACATGGGAACAGATCCATCTGGTTCACGAGACAGTCTATAGCTATTCCGCGCCGGTGTCCTTTCATCCCCACCGTCTCGTCCTACGGCCGCGTGAAAACCATGACATCCGGCTCAACACCATGCAGCTCACCACCAGCCCGGAGTGCGATATCAAGTGGCACCGCGACATGCTGGACAACTCTATTGCCATTGCCGAAATCAGAGAGACGGCCAGCGAACTCCGCATCATTAGCGAATTCACCGTCAGCATCCCGCCGGAAGATGTGAGTGCGCGTGATCCCATTTTTGTCCCGCACCCATCCGTCGTGGCAGGGATCGAGCAGATGGTCGCGGTTCCGTATCTCCAGTATATTTATCCGCCGGAAGTCGAGATCCTCAGAAAGTGGTTCACTGCCTCCGGTCTCGCGCCCAAGCCCGGGCAGAAGGCCGCCATCTTTGACGATATGGCCATTCTCATCCACCGCACCATAAAATACACGCGCCGGGAGGATACGGGCGTCCAGTCGCCGGCGGAAACCCTCGCACTCGGCACCGGATCCTGCAGGGATATGGCGGTTCTGATGATGGAGACCAGTCGTGCCCTCGGTTATCCCGCCCGCTTCGTCAGTGGCTATATGGAGGGCGGGAATTCCAAAGTGGGCCGCGGTTCCACCCACGCATGGGCCGAGATCTACCTCCCGGACCATGGATGGACTGGCTACGACCCATCCATCGGAAAAAGGGTCGGCCCGGGACATATCGCGGTCGGGGTCAGCCACCATCCGCGTGGTGTCATGCCGGTCAGCGGTGGCTATACCGGGCTTTCCGGAATCGGCGCCACCCTGAAAGTGGGCATCACCACAAAACGTCTCCCTCCCGTGGCTTCCGAGCCTTCCGTATCAACTCCATCGGTCCGGGAAACCGGCAACACGGGAGCCATCCAGAGTCAGTCATAAGCATGCCTTTATAATTGACATTTGCTAATATCTGCCTTTTTATCTTGCCTGTTATGACGAGCAATGACGATCTGAACAAACTGTTTGAAGCTGCCTTGGGAGAAAAACAAGCACCCAGCCGTTTTGGGACACCGGAGGAACAGCGGAAGTTCAGTCCCGTTCCCGTTCAGCAGCAGGCTCCCATGCAGGAAAGCCGGTTCCAAGCCGCGCCCGCCCAGGCTCCAAGCGCTTTTCAAGCAGCTCCAGCCCCCGGCTCCCAGCAGCCCCAGCCCCAGCCAAACGCCTTCCAGCCTGCGCCCGCGCCACAAGCCGCGTATCCATCCCAACAACCCGCATTCTCCGCCGCGCCTGCACCTGTCCGGCAACAACCCGCACCAGACATGGTCACCCTTGACGACCGCGGCCAGGCATCCCTCGATACCGGTATCAGCGCCGAACTCGGTGCAATCATGGATGCCAAGATCGCCCGTAACAAACGCAAGCGCCGCCGTGGTCTCATTTTCATGGCCCTCTTTTTCGTAGGGGTCACCGGGGGAGCCGCTGGCTGGGTGGTCACAAATCCCGAGCGCTTCGATGCGATGAAAAAAGTCGTCGCTGAAATCAAATCCGTCGGCGACATCAAAGGCATGGTCGCGCAATACCAGAAGGCTCTCGACAAAGTCGCCGTCCGCAGTGAACAGATCGATGCCGCCACACTTTCCATGGGAGTCGATCCCGCATCCGCAGCAGGCATGGAAGACCAGGGCTTCGACAAGGAGATGCGTGAAATGATGGGAGAAGACGGAGGTCCCACCACTGCCGCCCGCAATGCCAAGCTCGTGGAAAAATTCAAACACGTCCAGGAAGGCGGCAGTCTCATGGGAGGTGCCAAGGAAAAGGCCGGGGAAAGCGAATAGGATACTCCGAATCCGTGCCGCATGCACCATGGACGGCATTGGCACGGAGCGCTGCCTTCAGGCGGCGCGTCCCCACAGTTCTTCCGCAATGACGCTGGCGGAAATCCCGATCCGTAATAGGGTTATCCGCAACAGACCTTCCGGAAATCCATGAAAGCCAAGCCAGCGGAATCCCCTGAAGCCCCGATAGCGGAGTGGCGCAAGGACGGCTCCCATGCGGTTCTCGAGCTTTCCGGCGACTGGCTGCGCGGAAGCACCATGTCCGTTTCCGGAAATGGTGGTGTAACCTGGCCGGACAAATTCCTCACGGAAAACCTCGGTCGCTTCGACTCCATGCTTCCCGCCTGGCTCCTGCGGACGCTTCGCGAGAGCGAAGAAAAGGAGCCAAGCCTGGAAGGCCTCCCAGACGATCTCCGCGGCCTCATGGAGCTGGCCCTGAAAGTCCCCGAACGTAGCGAAGCAAAATCCCAGGACGAAGAACCCCATGGCCTCCGTCTCCTCGGCCTCCGCTCCACCGCCGCCTGGCAGTCACTGGAATCCGTGCTTGAATTTACAGGGGATACCGTCCGTTCCACCGCCAGGTTTTTCATCGGAAAGGCCAGGTTCCGGGCCTCGGATTTCTGGCTCACCGTCCAGGAATGCGGCATAGGCGCTCTGCCCATCGTCGCCCTCATCAGTTTCCTCATCGGCATGATCCTCGCCTTCGTCGGAAACGTCCAGCTTGCCGATTTCGGAGCCAGCCTCTACGTCGCGGATCTCGTCGGCATCGCCATGGTTCGGGAAATGGGAGTGATGATGACGGCCATCATCATGAGCGGTCGCACCGGTGCCGCCTTCGCAGCACACATCGGCAGCATGAACGCGAACCAGGAAATCGATGCCCTGAAAACCTTCGGCTTCAACCCCTTCGATTTCCTCGTCCTTCCACGCGTCTTCGCACTCGTGCTGATGATGCCCATCCTCACCATCTACTCGAATGCCATCGGCATACTCGGAGGCATGCTGGTAGGTGCCGGGGTAGGCATCCCGCCGTCCCTCTTCTGGGCGGAAATGCTCACCTCCATCGATGTCACCCAGGCATCGCTCGGTGTCATCAAAAGCGTCTTCTTCGGCGTGGCCATCGCCATCAGCGGTTGCCTCCAGGGTATGAACTCCGGAGGCTCTTCCGCCGCCGTCGGCCAGGCAACTACCAGGGCCGTAGTAGCTTCCATCACCGCCATCATCATCCTCGACTCCGCCTTCGCGGTCATCTTCACCATTCTGGAAATCTAACCATGGATGCCCCCGGCAAAGACCCCAAGATCTCCGTCCGTGACCTCATCATGGCTTTTGGAAATTTCGTGGTCATGAAAGACCTCAACTTCGATGTGAACGAGCGCGATATCTTCGTCATCATGGGCGGCAGCGGTTGCGGAAAAAGCACCCTCCTGCGCCACATGATAGGCCTCAAGGAACCCCGCCAGGGCTCCATTTTTTACGAAGGTGAAAACTTCACCGAATCCGCCTCCGCAGAGCGCCTCCGATATATCCGCCGCTTCGGGGTCATGTACCAGTCCGGCGCGCTCTGGTCTTCCATGACCCTCGCGGAAAATATCACCATGCCCATTGAGGAGCACACCGATCTTGCGCCCCGTGAGATACGCGACCTCGCCCACTACAAGCTCGCCCTCGTCGGCCTCTCCGGCTACGAGCACTACTACCCCGCACAGGTCAGCGGAGGCATGAACAAACGCGCCGGTATCGCCCGAGCCATGGCTCTCGACCCCGATATCCTCTTCCTCGACGAGCCCGGAGCAGGCCTCGATCCCCTCAGCTCCCAGCGCCTCGACGAACTCATCCTCCGCCTCCGCGATTCCCTCGGCTCCACTTTCGTCATCGTCACCCACGAGCTGGCCAGCATCTTCGCCATCGCCAACAACTCCGTTTTCCTCGATACTAACACCAGAACCCAGGGCGCAACCGGCGATCCGAAAACCCTCCGCGACTCTTCCGAAAACGAAACCGTCCGCCTCTTCCTCAATCGGGGCGACCCCGCCTCAGACCAGCAATCCCCATGAGTAAAAAAGCCAGCTCCACCATGATAGGCCTCTTCACCTTGCTCGGCATCCTCATTGCCGGGATGGCGCTGGTGATGCTTGGTGCGGGAAAATATTTTGAGAAAACCCACAAGATCCAGCTCTACTTCGACAAGAGTGTCTATGGCCTCCAGGTCGGGTCCGACGTCCGCTTCGGCGGAGTGAAAATCGGCAGCGTGGATTCCATCAGCGTCATCATCGATACCATGGAGAACCGCAAAATCATCCCCGTAGTGGTAAAGCTCACGGAAAAGGATCTCCGCAGCGTCGCCGGCGGAAGCGGGGAGGGGATACTCGATTTTTCCACCCGGGAAGGAGTCCGGCTCGCCGTCAAACAAGGCCTCCGCGCCGGGATGAAGCAGCAGAGTCTCGTCACCGGCCAGCTCTACATCGAGTTCGATATCAACCCGTCCACCGATGGCTTCACCTACGCCGGGGCCAAGGCATCCGACCACCCCGTTGTCCCCACCGTCCCCACCGAGATTGACGAACTCATCTCCGGAATCACCGATGGCCTGAAAAAAATCAACGACCTCGATATCGCCGGACTCATGACGGAAATGCGTGATGTCCTGAAAGGTGCGAACAAGCAGATCGCCGAGCTGGATCTTAAGGAAATCAACGGGAACCTGACCGAAATCACCCGTGATGTCCGCGCCCTTACCTCGGATGAGAAACTCCAGAACTCCCTCTCCAACCTGGACGCCGCCCTCATTGAAATCCGCGAACTAAGCGCCAAGGCGAACCGGAACATGGATCCGCTGTTAGAGGAAATCCGCCTCCTCGCAGAGGATACGAAAGCGGGTCTGAAAAAAGTCGAAGCCACAGCGGACGAGCTTTCAAAAGTCAGCGACCCGCGCTCCCCCATGCTCTTGAATTTCCAAAACCTTCTCCACGAAACCGAAACCGCATCCCGCGCCCTCCGCGAGCTGACCAACGACCTCAAGCGAAACCCCAACAGCCTCCTGCGCGGCAAAGACTCCGAATGAAAACGCTTCTCCTCCTTCTCCCGCTAGCCCTCACCGCCTGCTCCATCCTCGCCCCCGTAGCGGACGATCCGGTCCGCCATCTGTTGGAGGCATCCGTTTCCGGGAAAACACCCGTCTCCGCCAGCCCCTCCATCGCGATCGCCCGGCCTTCACTCCCTCCGTATTTGGAAAGGGTAGAGCTGGTAACCCGCACCGGCGACGGCCGCCTCGAAGTCCATGAGAAAGACCTCTGGTCCGAGCCACTCGACGCCGCCATCACCAGGGTGGTCGCAGACAACCTCCGCCGCCTTACCGGCTCCACCAATATCCAGCCCTCCACCAATTTCATCACCCGCGACTACTCCGCCCTCGTGGAGATCCGCATCGAGCGCTTCGACCCCCTCCCGGACGGCACCCTCCTCTTGGAATGCACTTGGAAAGTCCAACCCGTCACCGGCGGCGACGCCCCACCAAAACCCTTCCGCACCGCCGTCCCCATCCTGCCATCTGTGGAAGACTCTTTCAACAAAATGGCTCCCCGCATCACCGCCATGAACGAAGCCCTCGCCCGCCTCTCCCGCACTATCGCGAAGAGCCTGTGAAAGCCAAAATGCCCATGCGCGTCAAGTTAAGCGCGGATTTGTGGCTGGCGCATCTTGCGCCAGGCCGTTCAGGGGGACTCCTGGCCACTGTGCGAAGGTGATGCAATGAGCCAGGATGGCTCATTAAACGGCCTGGGGCTGGAATACCCAGCCACGCCGCGCTTTTTCAAAACAGGTTCTAACGGTATTTCAGACCGTCGAGTTTCTCCAAAGCGTTAAGGATGTTCTTGTGCGCTGCATCGACTTCAGGGGTTTTGAGAGTGCGGTCGGCCGCCAGATAGTGGAAGCGGTAGGTGATGGATTTCCTGTCTGCCGCGATTTTCTCTCCCGAGGGATCGGTGAAAATGTCCGCGCATTCGTGGGAGATCAGGAGAGGTTCTTTGGCTTTCCGGAGGATTGCTTCGATGCTGGCGTTTGGCGTATCGAGCGGGAGTTCCATGGAGGCATCGCGGGAGGAGCCGGGGAACTGGGGGAGGTTCTCGACCTGGAATTTTCCGGAGATGAGTTTGCGGAGTTTTGCCAGATCCAGCTCGGCGATGAAGACGGGATGGGGGAAGTCTAGGTCGCGTTCGCGCGTGAGCGAAAGGCGGGCGAAGACTCCGATTGTCTGGTTGCCAGCTTTGATTTCAGCGGCGAGGGCGACGTTTTCGCGATCTTTTGGTTTCAGGGAAATGCTGTGACCGGGAAGGAGGGCGGAGAAGATTGCTTTGGCATCGTAGAGATCGGCGGGGCGATCTTTCGCTGCCCACGAGGAGGGAGCTGTGTTCCCGGAAATGAGGAGGGCAAGCGAGTCGCTTTCCTGATCGAGTGCTTTTCCGCCACCTGCGTTTCTGAAGACTCGCCCCATCTCGAACAGGCGCAGAGATTTCGATTGTTGTCGGGCATTTCGTTCCGCGCTTGCGACCAAGCCTGGAACGATGGATGGGCGCATGATGGCGTGATCCTCGCTGAGGGGGGATTTCACGCGGATGAGATCTCCTTCCAGCATGGGGCGGAGAGGGAGGATGTCGGTGAGCTGCTTTTCCGCGATGAGCTTGATGGTCTGGCACTCATAGAGGCCAAGAGCGGCGAGGCGGCGGCGTAGGATCATGTCTGCATCGTAGGCGGCGTCCGTTTCGCTGGTCGGGACAAGAGTTGCACGGAGGCGTGATGGAACATTGGCGAGACCGTGAACTCGGGTAATTTCCTCGGCAAGGTCGATGTGGCGGGTGAGATCCTGGCGGAAGGAGGGGATCGTCCACTTGCCATCGGACTGTTTAGCGAGTCCGAGACGGGTGAGAATTTCTTCGGCTGCTTCCGTGGAAATGGAATTGCCGAGAAGGTGATGAAGTTTTTCTAGATCAAGGGTGACGGGTGTTGGGGGGAGTGGTAGAACGCCTGCTGTTTGGATGGTGTCGGCGCTTGCTCCAATGAGGTTGATTGCCAGGGCGGCGGCGGGGAGAATCGCCTTCGGGTCTGCTCCGCGCTCGAAGCGGTAGGAGGAGTCCGACGAAAGGAAAGTCCGGCGCGAGGTGCGGCGAATGTTGGACGGAGTGAAGTATGCGGATTCCAGTAGGATGGATTTCGTTTCTGCCGTGACTCCGCTATCGAGTCCACCCATGACTCCGGCAAGCGCGAGGGCGGCTCCGGATTCATCTGAGATGAGGAGGTCTTCCGGGGTGAGGGTGTGGACGGTTTCGTCGAGGGCGGTGAATTGCTCGCCGTCCTTCGCCTGGCGGATGACGAGTGCCCCGGTGACTTTCGCGGCATCGAAGGCGTGGAGGGGTTGGCCGGTTTCGTGGAGGACGAAGTTGGTGATATCGACGATGTTGTTGATGGGGCGGAGGCCGATGGAGGTGAGACGTTCTTTCAACCAGCCCGGGCTTTCGGCGACTTTTACATCATCAATTCGGGTGGCGGTATAGAATGGGCAGGACTCCGGGGATTTGAGTTCGATGAAATCCGCTTTGGCTTCTGTGGAATCTGCTACCGGGGATTTCTCGGAAATGAGGGGAGTCTTGAGGAGGGTCGCCAGCTCGCGAGCCATTCCCGCGTGGGAAAGGAGGTCGGGGCGGTTGGGGGTGACTTCGAGTTCCAGGAGGGTATCGGAATCGAAGAGGGTTTTTACTGGGACTCCGATTGGGGAGTCTTCCGGGAGGATGAGGAGGCCGTCGTCACCTTTCGGGAGGCCGATTTCTTCGGCGGCGGCGAGCATGCCTTTGGATTCGACTCCGCGCATTTTGGTCTCACCGATAACGAAGCCACCGAGATCAGCTCCGGGCAGGCAGCAGGGGACTTTGTCGCCGACTTTATAGTTTTTGGCACCGCAAACAATCTGGCGGAGCTGGCCTTCCCCCGCATCAACCTGGGTGACTTTGAGTTTGTCCGCATCCGGGTGCTGGACGGCTTCCACGATCCGGGCGACTACGATTTTATCGGAGGAAATTCCTTTGGTAACGATGCCTTCGACCTCCACACCGGCGAAGGTGAAGAGATCCGAAATTTCGGCGATGGATTTACCGGAAAGGTCAAGGTGGGTGGAGAGCCAGTTTAGGGAGATGTTCATAACCTGCGGTTTGGATCGGGGATTGGGGATTGATGATTGTGGATGGAAGAGTCGTCTTATGAGCGGTCTTCGTTGTGGTGGAGCTGGACTCCTTTGGTGAACTTGTAGATGGATTGGGAAAGATGGGTGAGCTGTTGGCTCAAGGATGCGAAAAGCTCGTCGTCCTTGAGGGAACCGGTTTCGTGGAGGGTTTCCAGATGATCGACTGTTTCGAGGGCGGATGCGTATGAAAAATCCAGGAAGCGGATGTATTCCGCTTTGTGACGGCGGCGGCCAAAGCCTTCGACGATATTCGATCTGACGGATTTCATACTGCGTCGGATCTGGGAGCCTTCCTCATACATCTCAAACTTGGGAAGATCACGGAGCGTCATACTATGGATGGCCATGGTCAGATCCCGGGCGTCTTGCCAGATTCTGAGTTTCTTATAGCCAAAGGGTTCCGTATTCATGGTCTTTCATCTTCCATCCACAATCATCAATCCACGATCATGCCAAAGGCATATCACGCAAACTGCGTAAGGAAACGGGTGTCGTTTTCGATGAGGAGGCGGATGTCTTTGATTCCCCAGCGTATCATGGCGAGGCGGTCTAGGCCCATGCCGAAGGCGAAGCCAGTGACGACTTCGGGGTCCAGGGCATTATCTTTTCGGGTGGCGTTGATGGATTCGAAAACGGCGGGATCGACCATGCCGCAGCCTGCTACTTCGATCCAACGGGCGGGCTGGCCTTTGACCTGGAGTTTTACGTCGATTTCAAAAGATGGCTCGGTGAAGGGGAAGAAGTGGGGGCGGAAGCGGACTTCCGTGGTGGTGCCGAACATTTCGTGGAAGAAGTATTCGAGGGTGCCTTTGAGGTCGGGGAGGGTGACATCGGTATCGACGAAGAGGCCTTCGAGCTGGTTGAAGACGGAAAGGTGGGTGGCATCGATTTCATCGCGGCGGTAAGCGGAGCCGGGAGCGATGATGCGGATGGGTGGGGCTTCCGTTTCCATGGTGCGGATCTGCACGCTGGAGGTGTGGGTGCGGAGGAGTTTTCCTGAGTCGAAATAGAAGGTGTCCTTCTCGTTCCGTGCCGGGTGGTCGGCAGGGGTGTTGAGGGCATCGAAGCAATGGTATTCGTCTTCGATCTCAGGGCCGTCGGCCAAGGCGAAGCCCATGCGGCGGAGGATCTGGATGGCTTCGTCTCGGATGAGTGTCAGGGGATGAAGGCCACCCGTGGGGAGCGGTCGAGCGGGGAGTGTGAGGTCAATGCCGGAGAGGGCTGCTTTGTCGGCGATGGCTTGGAGGCCGTTTTGTTTCTCCTCAATGGCGGAAGTAATGGCGGTGCGGGCGGCATTGAGGGACTGGCCGAAGGCGGCTTTTTCCTCGTTGGGGATGTCCTTGATGAGTGCTCCGGCGAGCGAGAGTGTACCCTTTTTCCCGATGGATGCGACGCGGGCATCGTCGAGGGAGCGCTCGTCCGTGGCGGCGGCGATGAGTTCGAGGGCGGCGGACTGTATGGATGCGATCTGCTCGTTCATTTTTTCTTTTGCGGGGAGGGGATAGCGGAGAGGAGCGCGGGGGGCAAGCGGAAGAAGTGGGATTGGAGAATGGGGATTGGGGATTGGGGATTGGGGATTGGGGGATTGGGGGATTGGGGGATTGACGGGCGGATAGTGGATTCTATGGTTTGGGGATGGGGGAGAAGAGTTTGGGAGAGTTAATGGTGGAATATGCGGAGCTGGTTAAGCTGCTCGAAGACGCGGATGATATCGCTTATCTCAAAGCGGCGAGGGAGGGGGAACTGGAGTTCCGGCCTTTCCATGAGTATTTGAAGGAAAGAGAGGCCGGAGGTGATTGAGAAAGGGGTGTTTTTTGGAAAGCTGAGATTCTGGGCTATCCATTGCCTTATCAACGCTCTTCCCAGTTATCTGATCGCGGTGGTTTGGATGGAGTTGTGGGGTAGCAGTAATGCGCAGTTTGCCATGCTGGCGGCAGTGCTTACTTTTATTTTCGGATACTCGGTGCTGACTTCCGCTCTGCCGATTTTCCGTGAGGATGGCAGTCTTTTTAGCAGAGCTTTGCACGTGGGTTTGATCGTGCGGATGGTGATTTCAGTAATCACGGTCATTGCTGTTCCGCTTGGGCCGTTGTTGATGTTTACACCCGATCTGTGGTGCGGGCAGTTTGCGAACAATGTGGTGGCGTGGGTGCTGAGGGTGGATGGGCTGATGGCTAGAACCGAGGGCTTGCGAGGAGAGGTTCTGGGAAAGGTGGGCTTTTTTGAAATCTATCTCACGACGGTTCTGGAGGGGCTCATCCTTTCCTTCATGCTCTTCATTTTTTCGTTCATCGCGATCATTTTTCTGCAGCGGAAATCCGTGAAAAATCTCTACTACGGGAGGAACCAAGGAGCTTGAACGAATGTGGCGGCGTGTTACGTAGGAACCCAAGACGATGAAGTTTTCACAAATGTTTCGAGTTATTCTAACGCTGGCACTGGCGATTGTGCCGGTGCGGGCGGAGGAAGGAGTTAGGCCCCCGGTTACTGGGAAGACGGTGAAAGTGCTGACGGTCGGAAACAGTTTTGCGCGGAATGCCACGACGTTTCTCCCGCAGATGGCGGAGGCGGATGGGCATGATCTGGTGCTTTTTCTGGCGAATCCGGGCGGATGCGATTTGAAAAGGCACGCGGGATGGATTGAAGCGCATGGGAAGGATCCCGAGAGTCCTGAGGGGAAACCGTACCCGGCGGCGTTTGTCCCGCCGAGAGAGGATGTGCCGGAAGGAAAGATGTATTCGCTGGCTGAAGCCCTTGCGGCGGAGGAATGGGATTTCGTGACGATACAGCAGGTCAGCAATCTGAGTTTCAAGGAAGAGAGTTTCGAGCCGCATGCGAAGACGGTGATCGATTGCATCCGGGAAAATGCTCCGGGGGCGGAAATTGTGATCCATCAGACATGGGCTTACCGGGAGGATTATCCGGGATTTGCGGATGGGAAATTCAGCCAAGAGATGATGTTCGAGAGGCTTGAGAAAAACTACCGGAGCCTGGCGGAGGGATACGGGCTGCGGGTGATTCCAGTGGGCAAGGCGTTCCAAGAGGCGAGGAGTTTGCCGAGGTGGACATTCAGCTTTCCCGATCCGAATTATGATTACGTGAACCCCAAGTCTTATGAGAAGCCGGATCAAAAGGGGAGCCTGATGGTTGGATGGATGCTTACGAAATATGCGGACGGGGTGCGGGTTGTCCCGACGCTCAATCCGGAGACGGGTGAGTTTGAATCTCCTGCGGAAGGGGAGATTACCTTCAAGGCTTCACTCGATTTCAAGCACTGCAATTTGGAAGGGCAGTTTCTGGGTGGGGCGGTTTGGTATGGATTTCTTTTTGGGGAGACGGTGTCTGCGAATACTTTTGTGCCGCAATGGGTGGAGGCGGAGGATGCCGCCATGCTGCACGGCATCGCGGACAAGGTTCTTACCGAATACAACCAGGTGAATTCCGGGAATTAAGGAATCGGGACAGGAATGTCCCGACTCCTCATAGAGTGACCTCGGTGCCTATGCCGCCGTCGGTGAAAATTTCTAGGAGGAGGGCGTGGGGGAGGCGACCATCGACGAAGTGAACCTTGCGGACACCGGCGTTTAGGGCGTCGATGGCGGAGCGGATTTTTGGGATCATTCCACCGGAGATGGTGCCATCGGCGATGAGGGCGTTGGCTTTTTCGACGTTGATGGACTTGATGAGAGAAGTGGGGTCTTTGGGATCGGCGAGGAGCCCGGGGACATCGGAGAGATAGACGAGTTTTGAAACGCGGAGTTCTTTCGCGAGTGCGGCGGCTGCGAGGTCTGCGTTGATGTTGAGAGGCTTACCAGTGGGGAGTTCCGCGGCGAGGGGGGAAATCACGGGGACGATCCCGGCTTTGTGGGCGGTGTCCATGTTTGCGAGGTTGCAACCGACGACCTCGCCGACGCGACCGAGGTCAACGGGGTTGCCGTCCTTGTCGAAGGATTTGATTTTTTCTCCGAGGAAGATGTCGGTGCCGGGGATGCCTATGGCTTTGCCTCCGAAGTCGCGTATCATGCGAACTAGGCCTGGGTTGATCTCGTTGGAAAGGACGCGGGAGACGATGTCTATGGCGTCGTCTGAAGTGTAGCGGAGACCGTTGATGAATTTCGCCTCAATTCCGGATTTCTCCATGGCTGCGGAGATGGCTTTTCCTCCGCCGTGGACGACGACCGGATTGATGCCGGCGACTTCAAGGAAGGTGATGTCGCGCATGACGTTGGCGACGAGTTCCGGGTCTTCCATGGCAGAGCCGCCCATTTTGATGAGGATGGTTTTTGAGCGGAATGCCTGGAGGTAAGGGAGGGCTTCGATGAGGGCGTTGGCTTTTTCGGCGGGGTTCATGGAGAAGTGTAAAGTGGCTAGTGATCAGTGGAAGACTTGGGTTGTGGGGAGTTTAGTCTTCTGGGGTTGGCGGGGGAGTCTTTTTTGCGGGTGTTTTGCGGACGGTTTTTTTGGCCGCCTTTTTCGTTGTCTTCTTGGTAGCGGTTTTCTTGGCAGCTTTTTTGGTGGTCTTTTTTGCCGCTTTCTTGGTGGTTTTAGTCACGGCTTTTTTGGCGACCTTGCAGGTGGATTTTTTGGCGGCCTTCTTCGCTGTCTTTTTGGTTGCCGCTTTCTTCGCGGATTTTTTGGCGGTTCTTTTTGCGGGAGCTTTCTTGGTGGTTTTCGTTGCTGCTCTCTTTTTAGCGGGGAAATCCGTTAAGACGTTGGACTGGTCAGGGGTCTCGGGTTTCTCGGATGAGTCCAACTCTCTCAAGGAAGGGAGCGGACTTTCTTCTGCTTTTTCTGAGGCCATAGCTGGCAGGGCGGAAACGATTGCGAATGTGCTCAGCGCGGCGAACGCCGGGAGGGTGGGGAGCCACAATGCGGTGAGGGGGACGAACAGGAAGTGCATTGCGGCGAGGGCGCAGGCTGCGATGAGGAAAGTCGGAGTTTTTTTAGCTAAAGGGTGCTGGGCTAGAGCGGTCAAAATCATGACAAGGGAGCCAAGGAGACAGAGCTCTATGGAAGGATGTAGGCGGGAGAAGGTTTGGAATTCTGAGGTGAGGGATGGATTGGTGAGGCTGGCGATGGTGCCGACCAGGGATTTGGAAAATTCGCGGGTTGGTTGATCCGCTGAGGATAGATCGTTTCGCAGGATGGTCGGCTGGAGATCATTTTTGGAAAGTAAGTCGTCAGAACCATCAATAAGTGCGGGTGCCGCTATGGTGATGCTTTCCTTAATAGGCTCGGGGGAGAAGGCGAGGCGTCCGTGTTTGTCGATTGGGATGAAGGGCCCGTTGCGGCTGAATGAGATGAACTCGCCGAGCCGGATATCAAGTGCGGAAGGTGAGACATGGAATTGCCGCATCGCTGTGAGCAGGGGAAAGGAAAAGACGACGGAATCATCCCAGCGGGCGAGGAGCTGGGGCATTTCGGTAGGAGGCTCGGATTCTAGAAGAGTGAAGCCAGCGAGGGAGGTTTTGTTGCCCAAAACAATGTTTGGAATGGGGATGTGGTTGATAATGGGAAGCGGAGTGGGGTCGCCTTTGAGTTGGTTGACGGGGATGGATGCGCGGCGGAAGGCGGGTGGAATGGGGGAGGGAATTGTGTTTCGGGTGAGGGGGGCGGTGGTGATGACGGAGGGGAGGGAATCGAGCTGGAGATCGAGCGCGGCGAGGGAAATGGCATCGGTTTCCTGCCATGCGAGCGGGATGGCTATGGCGGGACTTGTCTCACCGAGGCGGCCGAAATTTTTCAGGATGATGGCGAAATCTACGGGGGAGGGCGGGGAGGTTTGGAATAAACCCTCTGGATCGTCTCCTAAGGAAACGATGGTGGGGAGTTTTTCCGGGATGCTCGCCTGGCGAGCTTTTCAGGGTGCGGAGGGTGTGGGGTCGCGATTGGGTGCCGTTTCCGGTGATGAAGAACGGAGGGTTTGCGAAGGAGCGGGCGGTGAGGGAAAATAGGGCGCGGTCGATGGCCGTGCCGGGGAGGAAAATCCACGCAAGAAATGCCGCCACTGCGCATGGGATTAGAACGAAGAGGCGGCGAAGCATGGGGCGCATTATGAATACGGGCGGCGTTCGTCCAATCAGGAATTTACTGGCTCAGGCGGGGAGTGCTTCGAGGATTTTTCTGGAGACTTCGTCGGGGTCGGAATCGGTGGGAATGACTTTTGCGAAAGGTTCGTCTTTGAGGGAGAGGAAAATTTCGCGGCATCGGGCGAGGTTGGTGCGCTGCTCGAATTCGTTGGCGGTATCTCCGCGGATGCCGATGCGGGCTATGGCGGAATCGACATCGAGATCCAGGATGAGGAGGAGATCGGGGACGGGGGCGAAGGCTTCGTTTTTCCGTGCGGATTTCCTGTGGGTCAAAGCCACGGGCGCCTTGGTAGGCCATGGTGGAAAAGTAGTAGCGGTCAAGGATGACGGTGTGGCCAGCGGCGAGGGCAGGGAGCGATTTTTTCTTCGACGTGCTGGCGGCGGTCTTTGAGAAAGGTTTCAAGTTCTTCCTCGGGGAGAGGCGACCGGTGGAGGCGGAGTTGCGGAGGAGGGTGCCCCATGGGCCGTCGGTGGGCTCGCGGGAGAGGATGACGGTTTTTCCCTGGGAGGTGAGGTGGTCGGCCAGACGTTTTGCCTGGGTGGATTTGCCGGTGCCGTCGATGCCTTCGATTACTATGAACATGGTAGAAGTAGTGCGAGTGATCAGTGATCAGTGGAAGACCCGGGTTTTGGGGAAGAGGAACCACGGATGGACGCGGATTTGCGCGGATCGGATTCTTATGTCTTGGGTCTTGGCTTCTTGAATTTTAAGTTAGAGTTTAAAGTTTCCGAAGATACCGGGCGGTGAGGTGTTTAGGTAGTGGTTCGGTGGTTGGTGGGGAGCCGGTGGCTTTTTCTACGAGGTCGGTGGGGTTGTGGATGGCTCCGTGGTGGTGGACGTTTTTTCGGAGCCATTCTAGACAGGGGGGCGTAGTTGGCTGCGGCGGTGGCTTTTTTGATTTCCGGGTCGGAGGTGGCGGCTTGGAAGAGTTGGGCGGCGTTGATGTTTCCGAGGGTGTAGGTGGGGAAGTAGCCTATGCCGCCCATGGACCAGTGGATGTCTTGGAGGCAGCCGTTGGCGTCGTTTTCCGGGGTGAAGCCGAAGGATTTTTGGAAGAGGTCGTTCCAGGTTTCCGGGACTTGGGCGACGGTGATTTCGCGGTTGAGGAGCATGCGCTCCATTTGGAAACGGAGAATGATGTGGAGGTCGTAGGTGGCTTCGTCGGCCTCTACGCGGATGGGGGAGAACTCGGCGCGGTGGATGTAGCTGAGAAATTTTTCCAGAGGGAAATCCTTGAGTTGGGAGAAATGCTGTTGGGCGATGGGGTAGAATTTTCCCCAAAACTCAGGGGAGCGTCCGACCTGGTTTTCCCAGAGGCGGGATTGGGATTCGTGGATGCCGAGGGAGACGGCGGATCCGGAGGGGAGGCCGAAATCAGCGGCGGGGAGACCTTGCTCATACATTCCGTGGCCGGCCTCGTGCATGACGCCGAAGAGGGAAGAGGTGAAGTCGCTTTCCTCGTAGCGGGTGGTGAGGCGGATGTCTTTCGGCCGAGGGTGGTGCAGAAGGGATGGGTGGTGGTGTCGATGCGGCCGTGGTGGAAGTCGAAGCCGATTTCCGCAGCGACCAGGGCGTTGAAATCCTGTTGGGCGGCGATCGGATAGGTGCCGGGTGGGAGCGTGGGTTTTGCTTCCTGGGTATTGGCTACGGCTTGGGCGGAGAGGGGGGCGAGTTCCTTTTGGAGATTTTCGAAAAGGGAGGCGATGCTCGGCGGTGGAGGTGCCGCGTTCGTAGCCTTCGAGGAGGGCGTCGTATGGCTCGTCCTTGAAGCCCCAGAGGTCGGCTTTTTCCAGGGCGAAATCGAGGAGCTTCTGGAGGTGTGGAGCGAAGATGGAGAAGTCGGAACTCTTTCCGTGCTGCGATCCATGCGTGGTGTCCGGCGGATTGGGCGGTGGATTCACGGGCGACGAGATCGGTGGGGATTTTCACGGAGCGGTCGGACTCGCGGCGGAGTTCGCGGAGGTTTGCGGAGAGTGTGGTATCGGTGCCATCGTCTGCGGACTCGGCATCTTCCAGGGATTTCAGATAATCCGGGGAGGTGGAAAGCTCGTGGGCGTGGGCGGCGAGGTAGGAGAGTTGCTCGGAGCGGTATTCCGCGGAGCCGGACGGAAGGTAGGTTTCCTGATCCCAGGAGAGGATGGATCCGGCGGAGTTGACGAGGGCGATTTGCCTCGCGCGTTCGAAAATGTGCATGGCGCAGGATTGGACATCGCGGGACGGACGTCCAACACGGAAAGTGCGTTTGGCGCGAGTTTGCAATCAGGCTTCGCGTATCGCTGTGATCGCGGCGGCCATATCTTTTGCTCCGAAGGTGGTGGAGCCTGCGACCATTACGTTCGCCCCCGCTTTTGCGGAAATGGCGGCCGTTTCCGCTCCGATGCCGCCATCGACTTCGATGTGGTAGGAGAGGTTGTGCTCTTTCCGGTAGGCTGCGGCTTCCTCCACTTTCGACATCATCTCAGTCATGAAAGGCTGCCCGCCGAATCCGGGGACGACGGTCATGCAGAGAACAAGATCGACCTGTTTGAGAAACGGAATGGCTTCGGAAAATGGCGTTGCCGGATTCAGTGGCGAGTCCCGCAAGGCACCCCGCTTCGCGTATCCGCTCCAGTGTTTCCGAAACATCGTGCTCCGCCTCGACATGGACGGTGATGCAGTCCGCTCCCGCCGCAATGAATCGGGACAGGTAGTGATCCGGACGGGAAATCATCAGATGCACATCCAGGAAAATATCGTTGGTCGCGTGAATCGTCTGCACCATCGCTGGGCCGAAGGAAATATTATCCACAAAATGGCCGTCCATCACATCGAGATGCAGCCAGTCGGCTCCCGCGTTGATCGCACGCGAGGTTTCCTCACCCACTTTTGAAAAATCGGCGGCCAGCAGGGAAGGGGCGATAACCCGGTCGAGGAATGTCTTCGTAATCACGGGGACAAACGAAGCATGGCAGCGGCGGATGGGAAGGAAAACGGGATTCAGGATCCTCGAGTGGTTGCTCGCGCACGATGACGAAGCTGTTTACAACCACACGTACCACCATGACCGAAGACCTGATCATCGATCTCCACAGCGACGCCCATTTTATGCAGCAGGCCATGCGCGAAGCCCGCAAAGCTTACGCTGCCTCCGAGGTTCCCGTCGGAGCCGTCGTCGTCCATGAGGGGCAGGTCATTGGGCGCGCTTGGAACCAAGTGGAGACCCTGAAAGATGCCACCGCCCACGCGGAAATGCTCGCCCTCACCGCCGCCCAGCAGGCTCTTGGCGACTGGCGTTTGGAAAAATGCACTCTCTATGTAACCAAGGAACCCTGCCCGATGTGCGCGGGTGCCATCGTGCACTGCCGCCCGGATCGGGTGGTTTTCGGCTGCGGCGATCCGAAAGCCGGTGCCGCCGGTGGATGGATCAATCTCCTTGAGTCCAATCCACCCCTGAACCACCGGTGCGATGTCACAGCAGGTGTCATGGGCGAAGAGTCCCTGAACCTCCTCCAATCCTTCTTCCGCGAAGCCCGGCAGCGCAAGAAAATGGCCGAATCTTGAAAAACTTGTGTCAAAATTGTCGTTAATGACAATCTCCCTGTAACCGATGATGAAAACCCTCAGCCTGATTTCACTCCTAGCCGCCTCCCAGCTTCACGCCGCCTCGTTCCTGGTCGAGGCCGAGCAATTTTCCGAAAAAGGAGGCTGGAAAATCGATACCCAGTTCATCGAGTCAATGGGCTCTCCCTACTTGAACGCCCATGGAATGGGAAAACCCGTTGATGACGCCACTACCGAAGTCACTGTCCCTGAGGATGGCGAATACAGGGTCTGGGTCCGCACGATCGACTGGAGCAAGCGCCTTGGCAGACCTGGTTCGGCCGGAACATTTACGCTTTCAATAAATGGCGAAAAACTCGGCGATACCCTTGGCAATGCTGAAGCGAAATGGCACTGGCAACTTGCAGGCAGCCGCGCTTTGAAAAAAGGAGACGCGAAAGTTTCTCTAACAGACCTCACCGGCTTCAACGGACGCGTAGATGCCATCCTTTTCTCCTCCGATAAAAATCTCACACCTCCCGAAAACGCCGGAATCCACGAGCGCCTGAAATGGAATATCCCCGGTGTCCCGAAAGAAATCGAGGAGACCGAGAAATACGATCTCGTCGTGGTCGGTGGCGGCTACGGCGGTCTCGGTGCCGCCATTTCCGCCGCCCGCATGGGCATCAAAGTCGCCCTCATCCAGAACCGCGAAGTCCTCGGTGGAAACGGCTCATCCGAAGTCCGCGTGTGGGCCATGGGCGACATGCCGCCCAGCGAATACAAACTCGCCGACATTATCAAAGAAATCCAAGACCACGCGAAAGCCTCTCCAGCTCCCGCCGAGCAGTTCGTCGATGATAAGAAGGAAAAAGTCGTCCGCGCCGAGGACAACATCACCCTATTCCTCGGCAACCACGCTTACGGTCTCGAAATGGCGGGCGACAAAATCGCCTCGGTAAATGTCCTCGAAGTCGCCACCGGAAAGCTTCGCAAAATCCCCGGAACCCTTTTCGCAGACTGCACCGGCCACGGCTTCATCGGTCAATGGGCGGGAGCAGACGCTCACCATGGAAGACAAAGGTCGCATGGGCATGAGCAACATGTGGACTTGGAAAAAAACCGACGAAGCGAGAGCGTTTCCCGAGAAGGAATGGATGCTGAAATTCGGCGAGAAAGACTTCCCGTATCCCCGCGATGGCCACGCCCAGTGGTTCTGGGAAAGCGGCTTTGACAGCCATCCCATCGATGAACTGGAAAGCACCCGCGATTGGAATCTCCTTGCGAATTACAGCGCATGGAACGCCATCAAAAACTTCAGTGCCCACGCCGCCCGCGATCCAGAAATCCCACTCCACCTCAGAGCTTACATGGATGGCATACATCGGAGGCACCCGTGAAACCCAGCAACTCCTCGGCGAGGTCGTCCTCACCGGCAAGGACATCAGGGATGGCAAGAAATTCGATGACGGCATCGTCCTCACCACCTGGTCTATCGACCTCCACGTCCCGGAGGAAAAGTACAAAAAAGCCCTGCCCGAGCACCCGTTCATCTCAAGAGCCATCCATGACCGGGCAATCGACAAAAAGATCGGCTACCCGGTTCCCTACCGCGCGTTCTATTCACGCAACGTCCCGAACCTTTTCACCGCCGGGCGCAATATCAGCGTGGATCGCGAGGCACTCGGAACCATCCGCGTCATGAAAACCATCGGCATGATGGGCGTCGCCGTTGGCCGCGCCGCCGCGCATCTGCATCACCGAGGACTGCCTGCCCTCCGACGTTTACCACAAGCACCTGAAGGAGGCGAAAAACCTCTGGCGTCAGCCCGGCGATACCCGCTTCAATAGCACCGATGAGCTGCGCGAATTCCTCGATAAAACGCCGGCTGAATGATCGCGTAAGGCATCGCCTCAAGCGTCACGCGCTGGGTGCTTATCGCCTCGCGCTAATCGCCGCAGCAATGCTCTGCCTCTGGTTCGGACAAACCCGAAGTCCGGGCATTTCGCCGACGATCTTGCTCGAAGAGAGCCGGAAGGCCCTGCCAGCCGCCAGCATCCTTGGGCGATCCCAAGGACGGTTTCTTTCCCGTCCTCGCCGGAAACGAGGAACTCCTCGGTTGGGCGACCACCACCTGTCCCCAGGCGGAGTCCATCCAGGGATACTCGGGGCCTTCCGAGCTGTTCGTATTGCTTGCGCCGAACCGGGAAATCCTTTCCGTGGATTTCCTGAAATCCGCCGACACCGCAGGCCATGTGGCAAAAGTGAAGGACGATGGCGATTTCTGGAGCCAATGGGACGGTCAAAGCGAAACCCAGGCAGGAGCGGCACACGGCGTGAAAATCGTCAGCGGAGCGACCCTGACCAGCGAAGCCATGGCGCGTGGCGTGGCGGCGCGGTTCGGCGCGAAAGGCTTGGACGAATGGTTTCCCGGCCCAGTTGAAATGGAAGTCGTCCACCGCTGGTATCCGGAAGCGGACGGACTGTCCGCCACGGAGGAGAAGGGGGTAAGCTCCGTGAACAAATCAGGCACCCGGATCGGCACCGTCCTCCGCAGCAGCCGAATGGGAGTTCTTTCCCGTGGCTTCAATGGCATTTCGGATGTCCTGCTTGCACTCTCACCGGATGAAAAAACGATTCTCGGCGTAGCCCTGTTAGAAAGCAGGGACAATTTACCCTACACCCGCTACGTGAAGGAAGAACTCCAGTTCGCAGACGGATTCGCAGGTCAATCCGTCGCTCTCACCATCAATCCCGAGGATCCACCTCTCCTCGTCAGTGGAGCCAGTGTCACCGCGAATGCCGTCATTCTATCCGTAGAGGAAATGCTCCGGATTTATTTCAAGCCGGCGGAGAAAAGCGAACTCCCGTGGAAATCCGCACTCGCCATCGCATGGATAGCCCTCGGCCTCGTCTCCGGCTTCAGCAAGCGCTTCGGAACCTACAAATGGCGGATCGCTTTCGCAGGAATTTCCGTCATCGCCGGGCTGACCCTAGGGTGGATGGTCAGCCAGGATCAACTTGTCGGCTGGGGAAGGCACGGACTTTCAACGGGCATCGCCCTCCCGCTCATCGTACCTCACCGCCGTCGCTCTCCTCGTGCCCGCCTTCACCGGGAAGAACGTCTATTGCAGCCGCATCTGCCCGCACGGCGCGGCACAAACGCTCCTTGGAGGGCTGGTGAAAAAACGCTTCTCCCTCCCCACCCGGATTCACCGTAGCTTTCAAAAACTACCCTGGATCACCCTCATCATCATCTGGGGAATCGCCCTCGCAGGCATGGCTCTCCCGCTCGCCCACGCCGAGCCATTCGAGATCTGGAGCAGCGGCTTTTACGCCATCCTGCCCGCCGCCATCCTCATCACCGGCCTCCTTGCCGCGATCTTTCTCCCGCAGGCATACTGCCACTACGGCTGTCCCACCGGTGCATTGCTCAAGTTCCTGACACATTCGCCGTCTTCGTGGACACGGCGCGATACCGTGGCTAGTGTGCTCGTCTCAGCGGCACTCATCTGGAGCCTCACCTGAGTTCCCCTTTAAAAAATGAGCATCTATTCCCCCATCCGCGTCCATCCCCGTTCATTTGACGGAAAGATCGTGTTTTTCCAGTCCGTCCATGTCTGCTGCGCTCCCATTGTGGTTCTCTTCCTCATCTGTTTGGTTTCCCTATTCTCTGTTTCCTGCGGGAAAAGGGAAGCTCCGCCAGAATAAACTCACCGGAGAAGCAATGGGAACCACTTGGACTCTTGCGTGGCGTGGCTCCAATGGGGACGGCCTGGAAACCGAAGTCACCTCCGTCCTCGAAAAATGGGAAAACGTCCTCAGCCAATGGCGCGAAGATTCCGATCTCTCCCGCCATAACGCTGGAGCCCCTCAGTCCGAAGACCTCAAACGCGTTGTAGCCCTCGCACAGGAAATCCGAGACGCCAGCGCAGGTGCTTTCGATTTCCAGCTCCTCAAGGAAACCGGAACCGCCGGATTCGGCCCCGCCGGAAACGGTATCGACCTATCGGGTATCGGCAAAGGCTTCGCCGTGGACAGGGTGGGGGAGAAACTCCGCGAGCTGGGAGTCACCGATTTCGTATTCGAACTCGGCGGCGAAATCCTGGCAGGTGACGGCGAATGGGAAGTGGAAATCGAAAACCCCGACCCTACCTCCCGAACCACCCTCCGCTCGGTAAAACTCCACAACCGCGCCCTCGCCACCAGCGGAAACTACCGCCAGTTCAAGCCCGACCCCGGCGGCCTCGCCGGACACATCATCGATCCGAAGACGAAAAAGCCCCTCGTCCGTCCGCCGTCTTCCGTCACCGTCACCGCAAAAGACTGCGCTACAGCAGACGCCTGGGCCACCGCCCTCTTTGTCCTCGGTCCAGACATCCCCGCGCCCGAAGATCTGACGGTGAAATGGAACCATCCCGCCACGGAAAAATAACCGTCCGCAAACTCATCTGTCCATGCGTCTTCATAACAAAAGCATCATCATCACCGGTAGCTGCACCGGCATAGGAAAAGCAATCGCCCTCCGCTGTGTCGCGGAAGGCGCTAGCGTCGTTATCCACGGCCTTGAAAGAGATCTTGGCGAAGCCGTCGTCGCAGAAATCGGCTCCGACAAAGCCGTCCTCCTCATCGAGGATCTCACCAGCGATAGCTGTCCGCAAAGCCTCGTCGATCTTGCCGTGAAAACCTTCGGCAAACTGGACTCAATCGTGAACAACGCCGCCATCGTCCCTTCCGGAAATATCCACGATACGGATCTCCCCACCTTCCGCCACGCCCTTGAGGTAAACACCCTCGCCCCATACGCCATGATACGCGCCGCCCTCCCGGAACTGCGCAAAACCAAAGGCTGCGTGCTGAATATCGGCAGCGTGAACGCCTACAGCGGCGAGCCCAACCTCATGGCCTATTCCGCTTCCAAAGGCGCGCTCATGACCATCACCCGTAATCTAGGCGACACCCTCATGCGCGAGGATGGCGTGCGGGTGAACCAGATCAATCCCGGCTGGGTGCTGACGGAAAACGAAGCCCTTAGGAAAAAGTCCCACGGCCTTAGTGATGACTGGTATGCGGATCTGCCCAAGGAATATGCCCCCTCCGGCCGAATCCTCTGGCCGCACGAAATCGCAGCCGCCGCCATCTACTGGATCTCCGACAAGTGCGGTCCCATCAGCGGCCAGGTCTGTGATTTGGAACAACACCCGTTCATAGGCCGCAACCCGCCCAAAGACACCACCACAATCCCCACCGCATGACCTGCAGGCCGGTGCGAATTTCGCCTTCGGCCCACAGGCTCCTGCTCACGAGGGGATGGAAGTGAAATGGAACAATCTGGCGGAGCGGAAGTAGAGCCACCTCAGGTGATCAGGTTGCGATTGGAAACCTCGACAGAGCGCGATCCGTAAGATGGAATCATGGGCATCGTGAAGTTCGCCTATATTCTGCTCGCACAACTTTTCGCTTTTTCATTTTCCTGTCCATCCCTTCGGGCGGAAGACATGAAAGAATGGGCGGTGGAAACCATGAAGGGCGTGGAATACGTCTCGGTCGATCAGATAGAAGAATTTTACAGGTTCGAGTTTCAACGGCGCGAAGGGAACCGGATCATCCTTGAAAACAAGAAAGTGGAAATGAGTTTCCATGCCGGTTCTCTCAAATGCATGGTGAACGGCGTCAAATTCCTATTTGAAAACAGGATCGAAGATGTGGATGGAAAAGTTTACGTGTCACGGCGCGATCTGGCCACGCTCGATTCGGTTCTCCGACCAAATTGGATCGGGACTGCTACAATTCCCACCACTGTGATCCTGGATGCCTCCCATGGCGGCGATTCCAAAGGACTGGAAAATGAACTTGGAACGGAAGCGGGTTATTCGTTGGAGATTGCGAAACTGGCGAAGGCGAAGCTCGTAGCAAAGGGCTTCGAAGTCCTCATGACTCGGGAAGATGACCGGGCGTTGCTTCTCAGCGAAAGGGTGGAGATTGCGAACGCCTTCAAAGGGGACGCGGTTTTCGTAAGCATAGGATTTCGTTCTGGGGCAAAGGACAGCCAAGGTTTTGAGACTGCAATTCTATCGAAACACCGGGACGGGGCAGTCAATTTCCGTCCAATGGCCACCGCGCTGGCAACTGGAATACATGGAACACTCTCACGCCGGATGAAACAAATTCCCGATAACGGAATCAGATGGCGACGGTTTTCAGTTTTATCAAAGGTTGAACATCCCGCAATTGTCTTGGAACCCGGTTACATGACCCACGAACTGGATGCCCGGTTTATCGACAACCGAACCTATCAGGAGATGATTGCCGGCGCAATTACGGATGGACTGGTAAGGTATAAATTTGCCGCAAGAGGAGCCGTCAAGAGGCGGCAAGCGGAAGGGCGAGCTGACGACGCCGACGGGGAGTGATGTTTGCCGCCATCCCGAAAGCTCGCCGGATGTCCCGTTAGTGGGGGCTTTTTTGAGAGTTGAATTTTGAGAGTTGAAATTTAAAGGCGCAGCCCGTTGAATCCGCCCGCTCCCAACCCATGGCTCTCATTGTTCAAAAATACGGCGGAACTTCCGTCGGCTCCATCGACCGCATCCGCAATGTCGCCGCGCGCATGAAACGCACCCGCGACAAGGGCAACAAGGTCGTCGCCGTCGTTTCTGCGATGGGCGGGGTCACCGACAAGCTCATCGGTATGGCCAACGAACTGAACGAGGTTCCCTCCGAACGGGAACTCGACGTCCTTCTCGCCACCGGGGAGCAGCAGTCCATCGCCCTTGTTTCCATGGCCTTACATTCTCTGGGGGTCGAGGCTGCATCCATCACCGGCCGCCAGGCCGGTATCGTCACCACAGGCACCCATACCCGCGGACGCATCTCCAACATGGATCCGTCCCTGATGAACAGATTTCTCGATGAAGGGAAAACCCTCGTCGTCGCAGGATTCCAAGGCATCACCCTCGAAGGCATGGTGCACACCCTCGGCCGCGGTGGCTCCGATCTCACCGCCATCGCTGTCGCAGCCTCTCTCAAAGCCGATGTCTGCCAGATCCTCACGGATGTGGACGGCGTTTACACCTGCGACCCCAGGGTCGTCAAAAACGCCCGCAAACTCCCGGAAATTTCCTACGATGAAATGTTGGAAATGGCCTCCTCCGGCTCTAAAGTCATGCAATCGCGCTCCGTCGAATTCGCGAAAAAATTCGGCGTCATTTTCGAGGTCAGATCCTCACTCAACGACAACCCAGGAACACTCGTGCTAGAAGAACATCCCAATATGGAAAACGTCGTCATCCGTGGCATCTCCATCGAGCGCTCCCAGGCGCGCGTCACCATCTCCGGCATCCCGGACCATCCCGGCATGTCCGGGAAAATCCTCGGCACCCTCGCCGATGCCGAGATCAACCTCGACATGATCGTCTCGAACATCTCCAACGACGAGCGTTCCAAGCATTCCTTCACCATGCATTCCAACGATCTCGGAAAAGCGCAGGCGGCTCTCAAGCCCGTCCTCGCCGAGCTTTCCAAGGACGCGAAGATCGAGACAGAGGCGGGTATCGCGAAACTTTCCGCAGTAGGCATTGGCATGCGCTCCCATTCCGGAGTCGCCGCCACCATGTTCAAAGCCCTCGGCGACAAAGGCATCAACATCGGCATGATCTCCACCTCGGAAATCAAAATCGCCGTCACCGTGGACGAAGTCCACATCGAGGACGCCGCCCGCGCGGTCCACGATGCCTTCGGCCTCGACAAGGAGCCGGTCTAGAAGGGAACCGCGATTTCGAAATCGCGCCAACCCAAGCACCCGGTCCCAACAGCATCCTTAGTGGACAAGTGAAGGTTTCCGACCAATGATCCCTCATCATGATCAAAAAAACGTTCATTCCTGTTATCTCAGCTTCCCTTCTCTTCATCACCGCAAGCTGCACCACCCAGGTGACGACACCCGGAGACACTGACATAAAAACCCGCACGACCGAAACGGACAAGAAGCCCGGGAACATCCTTGCAGAAGGAAGGATCGATGCCTCGGGGAGATAAGCAGCTCCCAGAAGGACATATTTAAGGAGGCGGGATACGTGCCATCCGGATTTTAAACTGCGAAAATACACCCCGACCATGGGCGACACGATCTCATGGAAGCTTGAACCGGCGGGAGCCCACACCACTTGTGCTTGCAGCTATACTTCCGCGCATCAAGTTTTGTGATTCGGCTCCTTCAGCTCCAACGGAGTTACGGATTTAAGCCCGGGGCTGCCGGAGAGAAACGCAGGCTACCCCGGGTGATGGCTACCGAATGCGTGCCGGAGGCACCGGTGACTGTCGGCAGCCTGCTGCCGCTTTCCGTTATGCAGCCTGCTGCTACGGGGCAACCTCGGGAAGGTTCAACCCTTGCGGCGCCAATGCCGTCGGCTCGCAGCAGGCTGCATTGCCGAAAGCGGCAGCAGGCTGCCGACATTCACCGGTCTTCGACTTTTTCCGGCATAGCGCTTTATAAATCGAGATTCCAAACAGGTTCTTAGAGGCTCGGGATGAGTGGGAAGGGGCGAAAGGAATTCGCTCCTCCGTTCATTAGCGGCTGAACTCTTTCCGGCGGTTGTAGAAGGCGAAGAACACGATGAAGCCGGGGATGAGACCGACGGGGAAAAGAAGGAAGCACCAGATGACGGAGAGGACGAGGATGTTGCGGTAGAACCACTGCTCGCGGTTGTGGTTTTTGTAGAGGGCGATGAGGACTAGGACTAGGCCGACCAATCCGAAGGCGAGGCCGTAGAGGGTGGATAAGAGCGCGAGGCTGATCTCGGCAGCCAGTTCCGATGGGTCTGCCGTTCCCTGAACTTGGAGTATGCCGAAGGCCCTGACCATGGCGATGATGGTCAGGATCGCGCCGCCCAAGGGACCTGTGTAAAGGATGAGGCCGGTGACCGCGAGGGGTTTCGAGCGGGGGATGGTGGACATGGGGGCGGAGTGGCGAGTTTTCTGGCCGCTGAGGCTCGGGATGGGTGGGGTAGGGGCGGACGGAATTCGCCCCTCCGGTTATGCTTCGATGAAGCGATCGAGGGCGTTCAGGAGTTCTTCGGAGCGTTTCACGGAGTAGGTGGCGGAGGGCTGGAGGGAGAGGCGTTTTCCGGCGGAGTTCTGGAAATGAAGTAGGACGGGGGTGGGCCGGGGTGGCCGGTGATGTGGTAGTGGATCTCCTCCAGGTCTTTTTCGGTGTGCTGGTGGATCCAGAGGAGTAGCTCGATTGGGCCTTTGTTAGCTTTTACTTTGCGGGTTTTCAGCTCGCTGAGGGAGCCGCCGGTGAGGCGGCGGCCGCCGGTGCGGTCGTCCATTTGGATGCCGATCTTGAGGCGGATGATGTTGCCGGGGGCGAGGATGCCGGAGTCCCTGGCTGGGATGAAGGTTTCGCTCCAGAGCATGACTTCACAGGAGCCGGTGAAGTCCTCCACGGTGAGTATGCCGAAGGGTTTTCCAGCTTTGGTCATACGGCTTTCCAAGGAGCGGACGATGCCGGCGATGGGGTAGCGGGCGCGGGGATCGTCGAGTTCGATTTCTTCGATGAGGCCGATACGCTTGTATTTGTCGCTGTCGAGGATGCCCCGGTATTTGTCGAGGGGGTGGCCGGTGACGTAGAAGCCGAGGAGTTCTTTCTCGTGGGTGAGGCGCTCGTCTTTTGGCCATTCTTCGAGGGCGTTTACAACGGGCGAGTCTTTCGAAGCTGCGGGGGGGGCGAAGTCCATGGCATCGAAGAGGGAGGACTGGCCGGAGGCTTTGTCTTTCTGGGCGGAGGAGGCCGAGGCGACGACCTGCTCCAAGCGTGAGAACATGGAGGCGCGGTTTTCGCCAGTCCAGTCGAGTGCTCCGGCTTTGACGAGGTTTTCCAGGATGCGCTTGTTGATGACTTTGGAATCGAGTCGGGAGGAGAAATCCTCTACGGAAAGGTAGTCGCCGTTTTCGGTGCGTTCGCGGATGGCGGTGGCCATGGCGGCTTCGCCCACGTTCTTGATGGCGGCGAGGCCGTAGCGGACGGCATCACCTCCGGAGCCGGTTTTCTCGGGGATGAAACGGAGTTGGGATTTGTTGAGATTTGGCGGGAGGATTTCTATGCCCATCCTGTGGCACTCGGCTACGAAGACGGTGATTTTATCCGTGTTGTTGATCTCGTTGGAAAGCAGTGCGGCGAGGAACTCGACGGGGTGGTTCGCCTTGAGATAGGCGGTCCAGTAGGAGATGTGGCCGTAGCAGGCGGAGTGGGATTTGTTGAATCCGTAACCGGCGAAGGCGTTGATCTTGTCGAAGATGGTGTTGGCCAGTTTCTCCCCGATGTCGTTGTGCTTTTTGGCGCCCTCGATGAATTTGATGCGCTCCTCGGCCATCTTCTTGAGATCCTTTTTACCCATGGCGCGGCGGAGAAGGTCGGCACCGCCGAGGGTGTATCCGGCGAGGACTTTGGCGGCGTTCTGCACCTGCTCCTGGTAGATCATGACGCCGTAGGTATTGCCGCAGATCTGCTCCATGAGGGGGTGCTCGTAGAAGGCTTTCTTACCTTTCTTCACGTCGAGCATCTGGTCGATGAACTGCATGGCTCCGGGTCTATAGACGGCGATAAGGTCGATGATGTCGTCGATACTGCGGATCTCGTACTTCTTACAGGTCTCGACCATGCCGCCGGACTCCAACTGGAAGACGCCCATGGTCTCGCCACGGTTGAGCATGTCGAAGGTGGATTGGTTATCGAGGGGGACTTTTTCAATATCGAAGTCCGGGATGTGGACGCGGATGTGGCGGACGGCGTCCTGGATTACGGTAAGGTTTTTCAGGCCGAGAAAGTCCATTTTCAGGAGGCCTACTTCGGTGATGGCTCCCATATCGTATTGCGTGACGACTTCGCCTTCGTTTCCTCTGGTGAGGGGGACGTGCTCGTCGAGTGGTCTGTCGCCGATGACGACTCCGGCGGCGTGGATGCCGACGTTGCGGTTGATGCCTTCGAGGCGGAGGGCGTATGACCAGAGTTCTTTATAAGTGGAGGAGGATTCGATGAGTTCGCGTAGCTCGTCCTTGGAGTCGTATTCGCCGTTGAGTTTCACGCCGGGTTTGGCCTCGATCATCTTGGAAATGCGGTCGGCCTCGCCGTAGGAGACGCCCATGACACGGGCGACATCGCGGATGACGGATTTCGCGCCCATGGTGCCGTAGGTGATGATGTGGGAAACGGATTTTTCGCCGTATTTTTCCCGGACGTATTGGATTACTTCGGCTCGGCGGGATTGGCAGAAGTCGATATCGACGTCGGGAGGGGAGACGCGTTCGGGGTTGAGGAAACGCTCGAAAAGGAGGCCGAACTGAAGGGGGCAGATGTTGGTGATGCCCATGGCGTAGGAAGCGAGGGAGCCGGCGGCGGAGCCACGGCCTGGGCCGACGGGGATGTCGTTGTCGCGCGCCCACTGGATGAAGTCAGCGGTGATGAGGAAGTAGGATGCGAAGCCGAGGGAGTTGATGGTATCGACTTCGTATTTAAGGCGCTCCTGGACTTCGGCGGAGGCGGCTTTTTCCGCTCCATAGTGTTTTAAGACGCCGTCCTGGCAGATTTTCATGAGGTAATCCTCACGCGGGGAGCCGTCCGGGGTGGGGAACTGCGGGTATTTTTCCGAAGAGGTGGCGTCGAGTTTGATTTCGACGTTGCAGCGCTCGGCGATGCGGAGGGTGTTGTCGCAGGCTTCGGGGATGTCTTTGAAAATCTCGCGCATTTCCGCAGGCGTCTTGAAGTGGACTTCCGGGGTGTAGCGCATGCGGTCTTCGTCGATGACCATGGAGCCGGTGCCTATGCAGATCATGACGTCGTGGGCTTCGTGGTCGGAGCGGTTGAGGAAATGGACGTCGTTGGCGGCGACTACTGGGAGGTCGAGCTGTTTGGCGATGGAGATGAGCTGGGGGATGACCTGGAGCTGTTTTTCCAGGCCGTGGTTGTGGAGTTCCACGAAGAGGTTTTCCTGGCCGAAGATGTCGCGGAGTCCGGTCATGGTTTCCAAGGCTTTTTCCTGATCTCCTTTGAGTAGCCATTCGTTGACTGGACCGGAGATGCAGCCGGAGAGGCAGATGATGCCTTTGGAATGGGCGCGGAGGATCTCTCTATCCACGCGCGGTTTGCCGTTGTACATGCCATCGAGGTGGCCGATGGAGGTGAGCTTGGAGAGGTTGGTCCAGCCTTCGTCGGTCTCTGCGAGGAGGGTGAGATGGGTGGCGTTTTTCCGGTTCCGGGAGTTTCTTTTTTTCCTGGGCGGAGCCGGGGGCGAGGTAGATCTCGCAGCCGAGGATGGGTTTTACGCCGGCCTTTTTGCATTTTTGGTAGAAGTCGATGGCTCCGAAGAGGTTGCCGTGATCGGTCATGGCAACGGCGGGCATGGCTAGTTCGGCGGCGCGGGCGGCGAGCTCCCCGGTGCGGATCATTCCGTCGAGAAGGGAGTAGGCGGTGTGGAGGTGGAGGTGGACGAATGAGTCGGACATCGGGCTACGCGATTGAGGATTGCCGATTGTTGATTGTCGATGGAAGAAACGGGAAGAGGTGATTATGCGGTTGATTTCCACTGCGAATTTCTCGGATTGGGAGGGGAGGGTTTTGCTGGAAAGTCGGCAGGGACGGGGCATTGGGGAAGAGGAACCACGGATGGACGCGGATGGACTCGGATCAGATTCTTGTGGCTGGGGTTGTGGTGAAACGTCGCAAGAGGTGATTATGCGGTTGATTTCAGTGGGATGGGTGGCTTGGATGGCGACCCGCCCGAGGGCGGAATGAATTTTATGGCTGAAAATACCACACTTGATGCGACCACCGGTGCCCCGTTGGGCGAAATTTCCCAGGAACCCCCAGCGTTGGAGGTCTTTCTCGACAAGCACCAGATGAAGCTGATCGTGCTGGCGGTGCTGCTGACGATTGTGGCGATTGTTTACGTGGTCGTGAAAGGCATCAACCGGAGCAACGAGGAAACTGCTGGTGCGCTGCTTACAAAGGCGGAGGATCTTTCCGAACTGCAGGCGGTGGTAAAAAACCACGGGGATACCGAAGCAGCTTTCAGTGCCAAGGTTTTACTCGCTGAAAAGCAGTGGGAGGATGGCCAGCAGGACGATGCGATCTCCACGCTGAAAGATTTTGTCGAAAGCGACCGGGATCATCCGGCACGCCCGAGCGCCGAGGCGAGCCTGGCTGCGAAGCTCTGGTCCCAGGGGAAAACGGATGAAGCCGCCGAGCTTTTCCGCAATATCACCGAAGACTCCGATTCCCGCCATCTGGCTCCCTACGCATGGATTTCCCTAGGAGACATCGAGGCTGGAAAAGGAAACATCGAAGCTGCGGATAAAGCCTACGAGACCGTGGAAAACGAGTTCGCAGGCAGCACTTTTTCCCAAGACGCGCTGAACCGCAGGCTCCTGGTGAAAGCCAAGGCACCTGTTGAAATTTCTGCCCCTATCGTGGTTCCGGAAACGAATCTTACCAACCCTGATGAGGGGGCAGGATCGCCTGCTCCGGACGCCTCCGTGGAGGATCTGCTGAACGCGGTGCAAGACGGTGCGGGCAGCACCCGTGGGAATCCTTTGCTTCCCGACCCGGAACCGGTGGAACCCACCGAATAATCAGTGAAATCCGATTGACAGCAGATCTTTAAAATCCTTTATTCCTCCCGTGTTCAAGAAAGTCATAGGCCAAGAAGCAAGCGATTCATCCCAGCCGTCGCAATCCTCGTCTGATAACCGCTCGTCGAGTCCTGCTCCGGCGGGCTCCGGTGGCAGCTCCAGCAATTCCAGCGATTCACGCACTAGTCCTGCTCCGGCGAGCAGCCAAAACTCCCCGTCCCCGCAGCCGTCTTCCGGCGGCACGCGCAACGTTCTTTCCTCCGATGTTGAAATCAAGGGAACGGTCAAATTTCAGCACGACCTCATCGTCGATGGTAAAATCGAAGGTGAGATCCAATCGACAGGTAACCTCACCGTTGGTGAAAACGCCCGTCTCAAGGCAGAGATCAAGACCGGCACGGTGATCGTTTACGGAAAAGTCCATGGCAACATGACTGCAAGCGACCGCGTGGAGCTGAAATCCAGTGCAGAAGTTGTCGGCGATATCAAGGCCAAGTTCCTCACGATCGAGGCCGGAGCAATCTTCGTCGGTAAATCCACCGTAGGCACGCCTTCACAAGGTTCATCTTCTTCATCTTCCGGCGATTCGAAGCCAAACCAGGGTTCTTCCCAGTCTTCGGGTTCCGCATTAGCGAGCAAATAGGGACGGGCGACCGTTTTTTCCAAACAGGGGGGTAACTGAGGTGATGGGTGTTGAGAGCAGCGGACGCCGCATCGAACTGGAGTGCCCTGAATGCGAGCACCACCAGATGGAGCCGTCGCTGGTCATTTCCACGCAGTGCCGCGCCTGTGGAAACCACATGGATATCCGCAATGGCAAGCCCGTCTCCCGCCCCAAGTATGCCACCCGCCTTGCATCCGCCGGCAAGCCGCCTGTCCAGCATCCGACGGTCGCGCCTGCGGTTCTGAAATCTGCCTCTAAAAGTGATGCGCCTGGCATCTTCCGCAGATTTTTTGTACGCGAACCGGACAAGAGGGAAATCGACTGCTACCACTGCAAGCGAAAGTTTGAAGTCGTTTCCGATGCCCAATCCAGCCAGTGCAGAAAGTGCGGTGCTTACATCAGCCTGAAAGATTACACGATCGACCACGCATGGCGTCGCCGTATCCAGACCCGTGGTGATGTCACCATTTTAAAAAGTGGCTCCATCCTCGGGGTCCATGTCCAGAGCCACCACTTGACCGTATTGGGGAAGCTGGCGGCGTCCGTGGAATGTTCGGGAACGCTCAGAATCCGCAGCCACGGGAAAATCATTGGAAACGTAAGTTGCCGTGAGCTGCGTGTGGAGCGCGGTGCCAGAGTGGAATTCCAAGGTGATGTCCACGCGGAAAAAGCTTATATCGACGGTGATGTGAGAGCCCATCTCACATGCACCGGCACGATCACTCTTGAGAAAAAAGCACATCTCCAAGGTCTGGCGAAAGCCGGTGGACTCGTAGTCAAAGCGGGAGCCAAGCACACCGGCTCGATGGAGGTCATCCGTCCCCAGATCGCCGGGTAGGCCCTGCAATCCTGCTTTGGTGAGGCAATTGGTTTTAGGCGCTCGGTCGTGAATCCCTTTGATTTGCCGGCTACTGCGGGGGACACGCCGCCTGAAGGCAGCGCCGCGTGGCGATTGGGTCTTGCAAGCTGGCACCTGCGAAGGGAGATTCGGGCATGCAAGTTGCCTTGGATTTAAAAGACGAGATTCGCGAACTCAAAACCGCCCGTAATGCGATCATTCTGGCGCACAATTACCAGACCGGGGACATCCAGGATGTAGCTGATTACGTGGGGGACTCCCTCGGACTCGCTTACCAGGCAAAGGAAACGGATGCGGAAGTGATCGTTTTCTGCGGAGTCCATTTCATGGCGGAGACCGCGAAGATCGTGAACCCTTCGAAGATTGTAGTCCTTCCTGACAAGGATGCCGGCTGCTCGCTGGAACAATCCTGCCCCGCAGACCAGCTTGAGGCATTTCTCAAGGAAAACGCGGAAAAGAACTACTACGTCATCGCCTACATCAACTGCTCCGGTGGCGTGAAAGCGCTCTGCGATGTGATCTGCACATCCGGAAACGCCGTAAAAATCGTCAACCAGGCGCCTGCCGACAGACCCATCCTGTTTGTCCCTGATGAAAATCTCGGAGCTTGGGTCATGGAGCAGACGGGGCGCAAAATGGATCTCTGGAAGGGCAACTGCTACGTCCACGTGGAGTTCACCCGGGATTCCATCGGCAGGATCAAAGAGGAATATCCGGATGCCCTCGTAGTGGC
This sequence comes from uncultured Verrucomicrobiae bacterium, assembly GCA_963793435.1. Taxonomy (GTDB): domain Bacteria; phylum Verrucomicrobiota; class Verrucomicrobiia; order Verrucomicrobiales; family Akkermansiaceae; genus Luteolibacter. The sequence continues at coordinate 1,910,723 of CAWCAA010000002.1, forward strand.
TCACCCGGAATGCACCCAGGCGGTGCGACTTCTCGCGGATGAAGTATGCTCCACCGAGAAGATGGTGCATTTCTGTAAAAACGCGCCGGTGAAAGACATTATCGTCGTCACCGAAAGCGGCATGCTCCATCGCCTCCGACGTGAATGCCCGGACAAGAATCTCATTCCCGGCCCCACCGACCGCTGCGCCTGCGCCGACTGCCGCTATATGAAAATGAACACCATGGAGAAGCTCCGCAACTGTCTCCGCGATCTGGAACCACGCGTGGAAATGGACGAGGAAACCCGCAAACGTGCGGAGATGCCGCTGCTGCGCATGCTCGAGCAATCCAAATGACTTTAAAAACGGTTGCAACAGCCTGACCGAGTAGTATGGTAATTACGTTGTCCATGCACTATCCGGAGAGAATGCTATTGACTCCATCCGCTTTCCGCATCTGAATCCTACATTATCAACAATATGAAAAATCCATCCAATTCCCATTCCAGAAAAGGTTTCACCCTTGTCGAACTTCTTGTCGTGATAGCGATCATCGCGGTTCTTGCCGCAGCAGGCTTCGCAGGTGGGAATGCCGCCATGCAGAGAGCCCGCAAGGTCACCGCACAAGCTGCCGCAACCTCGGTTGCGACTGCAATTGACCAGTTTTACGCTGAATATGCCAGTCTGCCGGATGTGGGTTCGAGCACTAATACGACGGGAGGCGATGGAGTCAAACTGCTGAATATCCTGGCTGGTCTCGAAACAACGGATCCCATCCAAAACGAGAGGAAAATCCGATTCTTGAGTCTGAAAGAAGCTAAAAAAGGAAACCGCGACGGTGTGGTTTACAACGGAGACGTAATCGAAGGACTCTACGACCCCTGGGGCGGAGCGTACTACATTGAATTGGATGACGACTACAACGAGAAGCTTACGTTTACTCCCGAGAACAACTCCGTTGTAAATCTAAACGGGCGCCGTGCTGCCGTTTACAGCCTTGGCGTACCTGAAGGGGAAACATCCAATGCCTCGAAACTGGTGAAAACCTGGTAATTCCGATTCCGATCAAACTTCCAGAAATGCCCGGGATGTCAAAAGTCTTCTGTCTGCTCCCTGCTTGGCTGAAACATGATATCCTCTGACGCTCTGGGCATCGACCAATAATGGTCATCACGTCGTAAACGCCCCCGTCAGGGCGCCGCTCGTCGCTAACTGGATTTTTCCAACCTAGAGTTCTCCGGCACGGGATATGGCAGAGTTCAGACGATTTCTAACATGCCGAACACCTCTGGTTTCACGTAGGTTTGAGGGATAGGGGTTCGGGTTAAACCTTTTCAGCACACGTGCTGAAAAACGTTGTCCCACTCTCACTTCAAGATTCCGAAGATCATGCAGCCGGAACCGGTCTCAGATGACCAGGGGAGCTTGGTGGATTTTTTGGCGAGATCGCCCGAGAAGCTTCCGCTGCCTGCTACAATGATTCCGGCTTTGGTGATGGCGAGGCCGGAAGGAGAGAAGGCAGGTTCGGCATCGGTGAAGAGGCAGGTGGCGAAGTTGGTTTTATCGAGGTTGGGGGAGAGCTGGAGGAGGACTCCTTCGCCGCCGCCGGATTGGCCTTCCGGCCATGGCTGGAGGGCGTTGTCCGTTGTCCAGGTTTGGGCACTTCCGATGCCGGTGAGATAGACCGATTCATCGCTGCCGATGGCGACGCGGGTGAGAGCGTTTCCGGCGAGGTCGGGATGGGGAGGGGAAGCCGGGAGGCCGTTTTCCTGGAATTTTCCTTTCCGGTTGTTCTGGAAATACCAGCCTTCCTGAAGATTTCCGGTTTTCGCTTCGACCTTGCCGAGCCAGCCTATGGTCATGTTTCCGGTATCGCCGAGAAGCTCGCCCTTGAAGCGATAGACGTTGGAGCCGTGTTGCTTCACGAGGCAGTAGATGGAGTCGGTTTTCGGATCGTATGCGAGATCGATGGGCTTCTGGTCGGGGGTGTGGATGCTATCGTCTTTCTGATAGAGGTTGGTGAACCAGCGGAGTTCGCCGGTGTTCGAGTAGCGGGCGAGGAAGTAGTCGAATGCAGGAAACGCTTTCCCTTTCGTGATTTTGCCGTCCTTGCGGGGGTTCTCGCGGAAATCATACTGGAGGCAGCCTGAGACGAGAAGGTCGCCGCCGGGAAGGACGAGCACCTGGCCGCCGTGGCGGAAGCCTTTGAGGTAGAACTCGACCGGGCCCCAGCCGCCTTCGCCATCGTAGTCAAAGCCGAAGCCGTCTTCCGATTCCTTCTTCGAGCGTTCGTAGTAAGCGAGGAACTGGCCGTCGGCCTGCAGGGCTTCCTGATTGGTGTGGAGATAGATGCACCATGCGTCATCGCCCCAGTTTTCGATATCACCGGTTTCCCCGTTTTTGCGGATGAGGTGGTTTGCCGCGCCTCGTTTGCTGGAATCCGCAGTGAAATAAACGAGGCCTTTTTCATCGACGGCGAGTCCGGTGAGGCTGCCGTGATCCGGGCCACCGGGAGCGACCCACAGGACTTTTTCTCCGGTCGCGGGGAGCTTGGCGAGCGCGTCCTTGCCTTTGCTCCAGTTCTTTCCGTCCTGGTCCAGTTCCGCAAATCCACCGAGGTGATCACCGCCAACTGCCACGCTGCCATCGGGGCCAAGGGCTACGCGGGTGGGGGAAAAGGTGCCTGCGGGGAAGACGGAGATCCAGTTGATGGCGGAAAGGTCGGGTGAGAATTCCGCGACGAATCCACGGACTCCGGAATCGTGCGATCCTTCGAGGAGGTTGTGGGTGGCGGTGGCTTTGGGGAGTTTTGCACTCCCGTCAAGGACTCCGCAGGCGATGACGCTGCCATCAGGGCGGGCGGCGAGGTCGGTAATCCCGGATTTTTCACCTTCACCGAAAGCCCCGCCAACGGGCTTAAATGCGGAGGCGGTGGAGCAAAGGGCGATTGTGATTGCCGTTAGGAGCGGTAACTTCATGGGTGGTCTGTTTTTTTACATCCAACCGGAAATGGCGGTTGGTGTCACACAAAAACGGATTCCGAAGACACCCGACGCCTGAAGGCGGCGCTCCTGGCCTTTCGGCAAATCAGTCCAGCTCGTGATGGAAGTTGTCCACGTCTTCGATGGAGAGGACGAAGGCTTCGAGGAGTCTGATGGTGGCTTCGATATCGTCGAGGTGGGCCGTTTCCACCACGGAGTGCATGCAGCGGAGGGGGATGGAAACAAGGCCGGAAGGAACGCCCTCGCGGGAGGTGAAAATCTTGTCGGTATCCGTGCCGGAGAAGCGGCTGGATGATTCATGCTGGATACTGATTTTGGCTTTTTGCGAAAGCTCAATGAGGCGTGTTACGATGAGGGGGTGGTTGCATGTGCCGTGGCTCACGGTCGGGCCTTCCCCAAGTTTCACGAGGCCGAACTTCGCGGGATCGATTCCCGGGGTGTCGGTGGCGTGCGTCACGTCCAGGCAAATGCACATTTCCGGTTTCAGGCGGTAGGTGGCCATGAGGGCGCCGTTGCCGCCGATTTCTTCCTGGATGGCATTGAGGCAAACGAGTGTCACATTCGGCTTTTTGCCGGAGGCGGCGATGCGTTTCATAACCTGGGCGATAATATAGGAGCCGAGGCGGTTATCGAGGGCGCGGCCGATGATTCGCTTGTGGGCGAGTTCCGCCGGGCCGTCCTGATTGACCATGGGGTGGCCTACGCGGAGACCCATTTCCGCGACTTCCTTCGCGTTCGATGCGCCGACATCGACCCAGAGATTGTGGACGGCGGGGGCTTTTTCGTTGGCGAGCGAATCGCGGCGGAGGTGGATGGCGGTGTTTCCTACGATGCCGGAAACGGTTCCTTTGTCGCCGAGGATGTGGACACGTCGGCCACGGGCGGTGGCGGCATCGGTTCCGCCCACGCGGTCTATGCGGAGGAAACCTTTTTCATCCACGTGCTTGATGATGTAGCCGATCTCATCCGCGTGCGCTTCCAGCATGACGACCTTTTTGGATTTTCCTTCGAGGGTGGCCCAGGTGGAGCCGTAGGCATCGCATTCGACTTTGGTGGCGGTTTTTTTAAGGTAGTTTGCCCAGACGTTTTGCCCCGGCATTTCGAATCCGGTGGGGGAGGGGGTTTCGAGGAGGGTGAAGAGGAAATCTTTATCGGCCTTTTTCATGTGCGGGAAGTTGAACCGGGAAGGCGCGATGGGGCAAAGGAAGAATTGGGGAAATACGGAGCAGGGACATTTCTGTCCCTGCCAAAGGGTGATGACGGGACAGGAATGTCCCGTCTCCTCAGTCGGAGAGCCCTAGACCGGTTGCACCCGGTGAATTCCACGTTTCGACAGCTCGGCCTCAACATGTTTGAAGTCCACCTCGCGTTCATCGGCTTTTTTCTTGAGTAAATCCGCTTCGGCGTTCTTGAAGTGATCGAGCCAGGCAAGGCCGCCATTGATCTTTTTCTCCGCAGCCGCGATCTCAGTCTTCGCAAAATCATTGGCGTGAACGTTTTTTTTCTCCCTGGGGAGAAAGGTTTTCTTGTGCTTCAGGAACGTCCGGCGGCGTCTTTCCACTTCAGGAGGATTCTGATGCCCCAGCATCATGGCTCTGGTGTATGCGAAAAATGAGAGGTTCAGATCGCCACGAAATGTCAGAGCATCGCCAACTGTCACAAAACCATCTGCGAACGATTGATCGTTGCGTATCAACTGCTCGTATTGCTCCCCAAGGGCAGGTTCCTTACCTCGCCTATGGGTATCCGTACCATAATCATTTTCGTTGAAGGTGGTCGCATAAGGTTTCCCGAGAAAATTTTCCGTAGGCGGCCGACCCAGCGTGGCGTCCTCGTATTCCGCCCTCCAGCGCAAGGCTTTCAGATACCAATCGCCCAGACCCATGTGTCCCTCCGGTTTCAGTTCCAGGGCTTTGACGATGTAGGCTACACCTTTATGGAAATCGCCTTGTTTTTTAGCGGTCACGCCCATGTTGGACAGGGTTTCATAATGATCCGGTTTGATCCGGATGGCGGTGTCCAGTGCTTTCCAAGCTTCATCGAACTCCCCGAGGCGCACATGGGCCACGGCCAGATCATTCAAGCCCACCACATCAAGGTCATCCGCTTTCCCGAGCCGGGCTATCCTGGTCCGGTAGTAGGCGTCACCGTGGTGCGGGAACTGGCCGAGCAATAAATCCCAAAGTTTCGGACGGATCGCAATCTCCTCTCTCAGTGTATTCGTGTCCCACAGGCAGGCGGATCCGACTGCCGTGGAAAAACCCAAACCAGTCAGCATTCCGATTGCCTTTCTTCTTTTCATATCGTTGGAAATTCTGGGTGGTTTGGAATCCGGCATCAATCGTTCTCTTGAGCCGTCTGGTGATATCAATCGGAAAGTCCTTGCGCGTAAATGTCCTCGGGGGAGTTCAGGATGATGAGCATGGGGCGGCAGCAGATCTCGCAGTCGTAGTCATACTCCGTCGGCATTTCGGACTCCGGGGGGATGGGGATCTCGAAGGACTCGAAACAGGTGGGGCAGGTGACGGGGGTGGTGGTCATGGCTCGGTTAAAGAGCAGGGACATTTCTGTCCCGGCTTTCGTTGGTTGACGGGACAGGAATGTCCCGTCTCCTTAGTTTCGCTCCAGAAGGATCTCATTTCCCAGCACCACTAGTTCCACCCTTCCGCTGAGGGTCTTGTCGAGGAAGGGGGTGTTCTCGGCTTTGGATTTCATGAAGTCTCTGGTGAAGGTGGAGTTGGCTTCGGTGTTGAAGAGGGTGAGGTTGGCGTGCTGGCCTTCTTCTACGGTGGGGACTTCAAGGGACATCATGCGGCGTGGCTCGGCCGAGTATTTTTTGACGAGGGTTTGCCAGGTAAATTTCCCTTCCTTGATGAAGTGGTGGTAGAGGGAGACGACGGCGGTATCGAGGCCGGTGATGCCGTTGGGGGCGGAGACGAAATCCTGGGCTTTTTCGAAAGGGGTGTGTGGGGCGTGATCGGTGGCGATCATGTCGAAGGTGCCGTCCAACAGGCCTTCGAGGAGGCCTTCGTTGTCCGCCTTGCTGCGGAGGGGCGGGTTCATTTTGTATTGGGTATCGAAATCGCCTATGTGCTCGTCGGTGAAGAGGAGGTGGTGGGGGGAGACTTCGGCGGTGACTTTCACGTCGCCACGGGACTTCCACCAGCGGATGGTTTCCATGCCCATTTTCGAGGAAACGTGCTGGATGTGGATGTGTGCACCGGTGGCGTGGGCGAGGCGGATATCCCTATCGATGATGATTTCCTCGGCGCAGGCGGGGGAGCCCTGGATGCCGAGTTTGTAGGAAACTGCGCCTTCGTTTAGAGCGCGTGAACCGGCCAATTCAGGGACTTCGCAGTGGGAGGCGAAGAACATGCCGAACTCGGATGCGTATTGCATGGCGCGGTAGAGGATGGAGGAGTTGATGGTGGTATCGCCGTCGTCGGTAAGCATTTTCACTCCGGCGTCACGCATGCCGTCTATGCCGGCGAGTTCCTTGCCTTCGCGGCCTTTGGTGACGCAGCCGGAGGTGTAGATGGGGATGCGGGAGTTGCGCTTTCCGGATTCGAGGACGGCATTGACGGAGGCTCCGGAGTCGAGGGATGGGGAGGTGTTGGGCATCATGACGACGCCGGTGATGCCTCCGTTAATTGCTGCTTCGGAGCCGGTGGAGATATTCTCCTTCTGCTCTTGGCCAGGCTCGCGGAAATGGACGTGGGCGTCGAAAAATCCCGGGCAGAGGATCTGGTTTTTGCAGTCTATGGTGCGGGTGCCGTCGGTTGCGGTGAGGGCTGAACCGATCTTCTGGATGATGCCATCCTGGATAAGGACATCTGCGGGGAGGAGGTCGGGGGCGGATTCGGAGGCGATGCGGGCGTTGCGCAGTAGGAGGTTCATGCGGGGATTGTTTTCCGCCTCCGGGGAAAGCTCAAACTTGAAATGAAGTCCGCCGCCTGTTCCCAAAAATGAAACCGGCAGGCATCGTTCGGAGATGCCTGCCGGTTTGCGTTCGCTTTGGGGGGAACTGGTTTGTTTTTGTATGTTATCTGCGAGAGGGGCGCTAGGGGGGAGGCCGTTTCCTCGCTGATGGAACTATAATGCCACAAACCGGACATGCTTCCTATTACGTGATCGCGTGCCCTCTGGAAAAGGCGGGAAATTCAACGATCCCGGAGGATTTCGTTATTATCGCCCATGAGGAGGTTCTTGGGGCGGATGGGGGTTTCGGTATAGCCGAAAGCCATGATGGCGACGCGCTCGCCTTTCTTGATGAGGTGGGCGGCACCGCCGTTGATGAGGATCTTGCCGGTATTTGGCGGCCCTTCGAGGACGTAGGTTTCCAGGCGTGCTCCGCTGGTGATGGATGCTACCAGGACTTTTTCTCCAGGCCAAAGATCGGCGGCGTCCATGAGATCGCGCGGGATCTCTATGCTTCCTTCGTAATCTACATCGGCCTCGGTGATGACGGCGCGGTGGAGTTTTGATTTCAGGACTTCGCGAGTCCAGGTGTTCTGTTGGACGACCTTTTTGAACATTTCGGGGGAACGAACACCTTGCCAGCCGTGCTAGTCAAGAGAGAATCGCGGCGGGACGCCGCTTCCACGGCCTGCCCCGGGACGGGGGCAGCTACATAGAGCCTGTCCCAGAGAGGGTTGTTTTTCGAGTTTGATATGATTGTGTTCATTTGGGCACTTTGTTCTTTTGGGATTTTGGGTGGGATTTCCCTGATTCTTGCGGATCTGGGATTGGTTTTGCTTTTCTGACCCGCTTTTTCGGATTTCCAGACATGGTTCTGCCTGGAGGCCTGCTGTCCCGGGTTTTCCTGCGCTCGCTCAGGCTGCTTTTTTTCGTCGCCTTTGCTCACGCTCATGTGCTTCGCGCTGGGCGACGAGCCGCCGTGCCAGCAGCCGGAGGTTGTGGGCGAGCATCACCCAATGCAATTCCTGGCGCTGGGAGGCTAGCCCGCGTGAGAGGCTGCGGCCGCGCTGGTAGGTGTTGGTGACGATCGCCACGCGTGCTTCGGTTTGCGCACGTCGCTTCTGACTGCTCCGGAAGTCGGGATCGGCTTTCTTGCCCTCGAGTTTCAATGGGGATTTCGGACAGATGTGGTCGATGGTTCCGGGGTGGCTCTTACCGAGTCTTTCCTGCGTTTTCTCGTCGCTGAAGCCGCGGTCGGCGCAAACTTTCCCGAGCTTGGCTCCGATGTTTTTCTCGGTATTTTCGATGGCTTCGAGCAGACGCGAGGAGTCGGAGCGGACGTCTTCGCTGAGCTTCCAGTAAACGATGAGTCCGTCGCGGTTCTCGCCGAGGAGGAGCTGGTTTCCATACTCGACTTCGGAGCCGCTTTTTCCTCTTACTATAACCATAGTAGATGGCTCGTAGATGCTCAGTATTTTCTCGTCGTTGGGGACGCGGCGCTCTCCGATGATACGTTCGTGGGCTTGTTTTCTGACCTGGGGGAGAATTTCGAGGACGCTTTCGATCCTGCCTATGACCAGGTTTGCCTGGGCGGGGCTGAGGCTGGTTTTTCCCTCCCGGTGTTTGACCAGAAGATCGCGGTGGGTGCGGGCGTGGCGGGCCATCCTGTCGGCGAAATGCTTCATTTTACGGAGGTTTTTCTTGCGCTCGCTGCTGCTGTTCTTGCGCCGTCTCGCGTTGCCCATGGCGATGCCGAGCTGGTTGAGGTCATGGAGAAGTTTTTCGGTGCCGCCGCGTGGCATGCGGTTTTTTACGCCGTGTTTGCGGATACAGCCAATGGCTTTGAGAAGGGTGCGGCAGCAGTCGCCGAGCTGCACCCAGTCCACGGGGAAATGGATGTCGGGGCAGTGGCAGGTGCTGTCATACCACGTTTCTAGTAGATCGACGGGGATTTCAAATCCGAGCAGGTTGATGGCATGCCCGAGCAGGGGGTCGTGGACTTCCGGGGCGGAGGCTGCCTTTTGCAGGAGCATGGCGAAGGCGCGCCCGTGAAGCTCCGGGGTGAAAAGTTTTTTGGCACGGTCTATGGTGCTTTTTCCTGGCGCGCGGATGGTGCCGAAGTTTTCGATGAAGCAGAACCACTGTTCGAGGTTGCTGTCTGCGAGGGTGATTTCCAGATCGCGCACGGAGGCGTTGGACTTGTGGGCGCGCAGGATGGAGATGCGCAAGGCGCTGCGGGTCTGGAGGATGAACTTTTCCAGGCCGTGGGAGTAAGCGGCATCGTCTGCGGCTTGCTCCCGGCGTTGTTCGAGAAGGGACTTGAGCATGAACTCGTCCAGGCCGCTGAGACGGAGGATTTCATCCATGGCTTCGAGTTCGGTGCGGTAGGCGCGATAGTTCGCTGCCGGAAAATACGGCATTTCCGGGGTTGGACGAAACGGCGAGGTGTGGCAGAATGGGGTTGGCAAAGCAGTCTTGATGGTTGTCGTAAACTCATTATAGACATCGTTTTTGCTTCAAAGGGGGCAAAAACGCCCCCTTTGATCTCTTTTTTTTGCCGCGTGATTCAGAGTGGGCTTGGATTTGCTCGTTCTGGGACAGGCTCTACATATACTGGTAGCGGATGGCTGAGAGGGAAAGGAGGGTGGCCGTTTCCACGCGGAGGACGAGATGGCCGAGGGTGACGGGGATGAAACCGGCGGAGAGGGCGTATTCGGTTTCCTCCGGGGAGAAATCGCCTTCCGGGCCGATGGCGATGGTGACGGATGCGAGATCGGGGTTTTGGGTAAGGGTTTCTCGGAAATTCCGTGGGTTCTCGGCGAGGGAGGCGATGAGCTGGAGTTCCGTATCCTGGGGTTTAGTGATCCATTCGGCGAAGGTGAGAGGGTCTTCGATGACGGGGATGGTGTCTTGGCCGCACTGTTTGCAAGCTTCCAGCGCGGTGCGCCGCCATTTGTCCGCCTTGCTATCGCCGGGGCTGGCGATGGTGTGGCGGGTGATCAGTGGTTGGATTTTTGAAACGCCAAGCTCGACGGCCTTTTGAACGATCCAATCCATGTTTTTTCCCTTGGGGATGGCTTGGGCAAGAGTGATTTCCGGGAGGGGTGTGTCCTTGGATTCCGCGAGATCGAGCATGAGATCGATTCGTTGTTTGGAAACGGAGAGGACTTTTGCCTCGGCGCGGTTGCCTATGCCATCGAAGACGGTGATCCATTGGTCCGGCTGGATGCGGAGGACTTGGGCGAGGTGCTTGGCTTCATCGCCCTCGAGGAATGGGGTTTCCGTCCAAGCGGCAGGGGGGAGATAAGACCGGGGCACTTTTTGAAACTTTAAATTTTAAACTTTAAACCTCAAGGAAGAGAAGAAGTTGCTAGTGCCGAGTGATCAGCCAAGAAAGAATGCTTTAGATTTTCAGAAATGTTTCGAGAATCTGTTTTCCGTGCTCTGTGAGGATGGACTCGGGGTGGAACTGGACTCCGTGTATGGGGTATTCCTTGTGTTTCAGGCCCATGATCACCTGGTCTTCCGTCCAAGCGGTGATTTCGAGGCAGTCGGGGAGAGTGTCGCGTTTGACGATGAGGGAGTGGTAGCGGGTGGCCTCGAAGGGATGGGGAAGGCCGGCGAAGACGCTGGTGCCATTGTGGTGAATGGGGGAGGTCTTGCCGTGCATGAGTTTGTCTGCGCGGACGACTTCGCCGCCATAGACCTGGCCAATGGACTGGTGGCCGAGGCATACGCCAAGGATGGGGGTCGTGGGGCCAAGCTCGCGAATGATTTCGAGGCAGATTCCGGCTTCGTTGGGAGTGCAGGGGCCGGGGGAGATGCAGATTTTCTCCGGGGCGAGGGCTTTTACTTCATCGACGGTGAGGGCGTCGTTGCGGTGGATCTGCATTTCCACGCCAAGCTCGCCGAAGTATTGGACGAGGTTGTAGGTGAAGGAGTCGTAGTTGTCTAAGATGAGGAGCATCTGGCGGAAACTTTAAATTTTAAACTTTAAACTTCAAGGAAGAGGAGTCTTGCGGAGCGCTGCCTTTAGGCGGCGTTTGTGGAGGTGGCACGCCGCCTAAAGGCAGCGCTCCATTAGTCTTTGATGGTTTTCGCTAACGCGATGGCTCGGAGGAGGGCTTTGGATTTGTTTACGGTCTCGTTGTATTCGTAGGTGGGGTCGCTGTCGGCCACTACTCCGGCTCCGGCCTGGACGTGGGCTTTGCCGTCTTTCAGGAGGCAGGTGCGGAGGGTGATGCAGGAGTCGTGGGAGCCATCGAAGCCGAAGTAACCGACGGCGCCGGCGTAGGCGCAGCGTTTGTTTTTTTCGAGGCTGTTGATGATCTGCATGGCGCGGATCTTGGGTGCTCCGGAGACGGTGCCGGCGGGGAAGGTGGCGCGCAGGACATCGTAGGCGGAGTGGTTTTCATCCAGCTCTCCGTGGACGTTGGAGACGATGTGCATAACATGTGAATAACGCTCGATGATCATGAAATCATCGACGGTGACTTTGCCGTGTTTGGCTATGCGGCCTACGTCGTTGCGGGCGAGATCTACGAGCATGAGGTGCTCGGCTCGTTCCTTGGGATCGGCGAGGAGATCGGCGGCGAGGGCGTCGTCTTCCTCGGGGGTTTTTCCCCTCCATCTTGTCCCTGCGATGGGGCGGATGTCGATGCGACCCTGGATAGAGCGGACGTGGACTTCCGGGGAGGAGCCGACGAGGGCGAAGTCTTCCATTTCCAGGACGAACATGTAGGGGGAGGGGTTGACGTGGCGGAGGGCGCGATAGAGATCGACAGGGGATTGGTCGAAGTCCGTGGTGAAACGCTGGCTGGGGACGAACTGGAAGATGTCCCCGGCGGCGATGAATTCTTTCCCGTCGCGGACCATTTGTTCGTATTCCGCCTGGGTGGTGTTGGAGGTGGCGGGTTCGTCGGTGATCTCCGCGAGGCCGTTGAGGGCGGGGACGTGGAGGGGGCGGTTGAGGATTTCTATGAGGGAGGCGATGCGGCCTTGGGCGGCGGCGTAGGCTTCGGCGGGGGAGGTGTGTTCGTCGAGGAATGCGTTGGCGATGATCTGGAGGCGTCGGAGCCTGTGGTCGAATACGAGGAGGGTGTCCGCGAGCATGAAGAGGGCGTCGGGGACGCCGAGGGTGTCTTCGGGAGGCTCACCGAGGGTGGGTTCGAACTGGCGGACGGCATCGTAGGAAAGGTAGCCGACCATGCCGCCGGAGAATGGTGGGAGGGCGGGATTGGTGACGGGTTTGTAGGGAGCCATTTCCCGCTCGAGGGCGGCTAGGACGTCGTCGGGAGCGGTGAGGGAGCGGAATTTGTTGCCATCGGTGATGGTGATTTCCTTTCCGCGCGCGGAAAAAATTCGCCTGGGGCCGGAGCCGACGAGAGACCAGCGTCCGCCCTTGTCGGTGGCTTCGGCGCTTTCCAAAAGGAAGGAGTTTTTGGAGTCGCGGAGCTTGAGGTATGCGGAGAGGGGTGTCTCGAAATCTGCGGCAAGCTGGGTGAAAACGGGGATGACGTTTCCTTGCTTGGCGGATTGTTCAAACGCCTCCAGGGAAGGCTCTACGGGAATGTGGCTCACGGGCGGGAGAGTGGGAGGGAAACTTTAAATTTTAAACTCTAAACTTCAAGGAAGAGGCTTGGGTTTTCCGGGTCTCTCCTTGCTTGCGTTTTTCCGGGATGGGGGAAAAGTGGGGCGTGGCGATTGCTTTGGAAGATTTGAAGGGGGCGATGCCGGAAGGCGGGCTGTTTGGTGGAGGGAAATGGCGTTGGTCGCCTGAGCCGCTGAAGCTGACTGCGGGCGAGGCGAGGGAGATGACTTCGATGGGGCATCCGCTGGCGAAATTCCAGCAGGCGAGCGACTTGCTTTACCGGCGATCCGCTGCGGGAAAAGTTATCCCGTGGTTGGCTGAACTATTGGATGAGGGAAAGCCGGACTGGCTGGCCATGTTGCAACGCGAGACGGGGATGGCGGAGCAGTTCCCCAGGGTGATTCGGCCGGATCTGATTTTGGCGAAGGGTCATTTCGCGGTGACGGAGCTGGACAGTGTTCCGGGCGGGATGGGAATTACGGCTTGGCTTTCCAAAACATATGCGGATGCGGGCTATGAGGTGCTCGGCGGGGCGGACGGGATGGTCGAGGGGTTCCGATCGCTGATGCCGGATGGCGGGGATATTCTGGTTTCAGAAGAGTCCGCGGATTACCGGCCGGAGATGGATTGGCTGGCGGGGCAGATGGGGGATGATTGGAAGACGGTGGCGGCAGAGGAACATGTGGAAAACGGGAGGTCTATCTACCGGTTTTTCGAGCTGTTCGATTGGGAGTCGTTGCCGTTTTTCCGGACGCTGGCTGAAAAGTCAGCCAAGGGGGAGGCTAGTGTGACTCCGCCTTTCAAGCCGCATCTTGAGGACAAGCTTTGGTTGGCTTTGTTCTGGTCTCCGGCGCTCAAAAAATTCTGGGAGCAATCGCTGAGGGGGAGCCATTTGCGCAGGTTGCGCGGGTTGATTCCGTTTGGCTGGGTGCTGGATCCGGAGCCGCTGCCGCCGCATGCCGCGTTGCCGAAGATGGACGCGCATTCTTGGGACGAGGTCGCGGAATTTTCCCAGAAGGAGAGGCAACTGGTGCTGAAAATCAGCGGCTTCCATGAAACCGCCTGGGGATCGAAAGGGGTTTTTATCGGGCATGATCTTTCCGCTGCGGAGTGGAAGGAGAGGCTGTCGGATGCTTTGGAGCAATCCAATGAGCAGCCATGGCTGATGCAGGAATTTCACGAGGGGCGGCGCTTTGAGCATCCGGTTTATGGGGAGGATGGCAGAGTGACGATGATGGATGTGCGGGCGCGCCTGTGTCCTTATTTTTTCACAAATGCGGATGGGGAAACTTCCTTTGGAGGGTGCCTGGCGACGCTGGTTCCGGCGGATAAGAAGAAGATCCACGGGATGAGCGATGGGATATTGGTGCCTTGTGTGGTCGGGGATTGAGGGACTCGCCGCCTGAAGGCAGCGCTTCGTGCCTGGCGGCACTTTTCAGGTCAGGCGCGGACTGAGAGCTCGATGGCGTCGCAGACGGCGGGGAAGATCTGGCGTTTACGCGAGACTACGCCGGGGGCGATGTAGAGGGTGCCGTCGAGACGGTTGAACGGAAGGCTGGCGATGACGTTCTCCGGGCCCGACTGCAAGGACCATGCTTTTCAGAAGCGCGACATCGGTGATGACGAGGACTGCGATGTCGTAGCCTTTGTCGAACTGGAGGGCGCGGAGGGCTTTTTCAAGCTCCTCGCGGCGGGCTTTGAAGCCGTGGAGATCGCGCTCCTCCACTTGGGAAATGCTGATGAACATGCCTTGCTCGTTGAATTCCTTGCGGTCGGAATTGATGATTTCATCCGAGGTGCCCGTTGGCGATGAGCGAGCCGACGGCGAAGAATTCTGCGGAGAATTCCTTGGCATCCACCCGCGCGATGCCACTGAGCCAAGTGAGCATTTTCTGATCCAGCTTGGTCGTGGTCGGCGAGGTAAGGCAGAGCGTATCCGAGACGATTCCGCCGCAAAGGCAGAGGGCTACGCCGGGAGCGGGGATGAGATCCCGGTGGAAAAATTTCCGGGCTACGAGGGTGCAGGTGGAGCCTACCGGTTCGTTGAGGTAGCGGATGGGTTCGCGGGAGACGAGGTCGCCGGAGAGTCTGTGGTGGTCGATGACTTCGGTGATGGTGGCCTCTTCGATTCCGGAAATGGCCTGGGCGTATTCGTTGTGATCGACGAGGGCGAAGCGGAGGCGTGGTGGATCGACGAGGTCGGATTTCGCGAGGACTCCGAGCATCTTTTCGGTGCCGATTTCCATGACGGGAAACAGATCCTGATCCACGGGGATGAGGTGTTTCCTAACTTTGGAAACAGGTTCGTTTTCGACTACGGAGATGAAATTGGTTTCCATCACATGGCGGACGGTGCGGGAGCAACGGATGAGGGTGTTTGCGCTTGCGGTATCCTGGCGGCAGCGCAGGAGGACGGTTCCCTTGGCGATGGCGAAGTCCTTGATTTCCTGGGAAATCTGGTTGCTGCCGGTGACGAGGAGCGCACGGGCGCCTTTATCGATCGCGAGCCGCTGGACGATGGGGCGGTCTCCGCAGATGACCAGGAAACGGGTGATGTTCCCGTCGTCGGTTGCTTGTTTCAAACGTTTTTCGACAGTCTGCTGGGAGGAGGCGCCGACGAGAAGGATGAGATCTTCTTCCGCGTCTTCGTCACAGATTTTCGCCCCGTGGCTTTCTGCCCCGAGGGTGGCGGCGAGATTGTTGAGGGAGGCGTGGACTGTGCGGACGCTGATGCCCTCGGTATTGTCCGGGAGGAGTAGTTTCAGAAGGTTGATATACTGGAGCATTCCCACGACTTTTCCGCTTTCCTCGGCGACAGGCACGCAGCGAATGGAGGCAGCGAGCATGCGGTTGTAGGCGGTGAGGAAGGTATCGCTGGGGCGCACCTGTATGACCTCGCGTTTGCAGATCATGCCGGCGTCCGTGCGGGCGTCGGTGAGCAGCATGGGGGATTCGAAACCGGCTTTCTCCAACACCCATTTCGTCCGCTGGGAAACTTCCCCGCAACGGGCGGCGATAGCATCAGGCTCTTCTCCGGTCGCGCGAAGCAGGGCGGCGTGGCCTATGGCCGAGCAGACGGCATCGGTATCCGGGTTCTTGTGGCCGATTACGTAGAAGGGTGACATGCGGGGATGAAAGCTGAAATTCTGAAAACTGAAATGCTGAAATGCGGAGAAAGGCAAATCACCTGGATAGGATCTTCTATGAAAGATGCCGGAATTTGTCACGAAGGGTTGCGTCCGGGTTTGACTATTTCCCGTAGTTAGCTAACCTTAGTCCATAATGATCACTGCCAACATGCATGAAGCGAAATCACGGCTATCGCAGATCGTCTCCGCTGCTGAGGCTGGAGAAGAGGTGGTCATCTGTCGCAATGGTAAACCCGCCGTGAGGCTGGTTCCCGCCAAGCTATCACCGCCCCGTCGGAATCTCAGACCGGATCCGCGCTTGCTTCCCGTTTTCTCTCCCGGATACGACCCTGCGGAACCGTTGGATGAAGAGGAATGGCCTTCTGATATCCAATGAACATCCTCTTGGATACCTGTGCAATGTTTGCGCTGGCCTCAGACACGCTTACAAAGGTGGGTAGGAAAAAAATTCTAACCTCCCCGGAAGTTTATCTTAGTCCGGCCTCTGTCTGGGAGATCGCTATCAAGATCAAATCCGGCAAGCTTGCACTCTCCCTCCCGCCTCTCGAGTGGGTCGAGGAACTCAGCAAGCGGCATGGACTCACCATGCTTACTGGACACCTGCGTCCCGGCCTTCTGTGCCGTGCAGCGGATCTTCCGTTAATTCACAGGGATCCGATGGATCGTATCCTTATCGCGACAGCGCTCGAGCAAGACATCCCGATACTCACTTCGGATCGCATCATTTCGGAATATCCGGGAGTCACCACTGTCTGGTGACGGGGGCTATGACCAAAGGCGATTTGCCTACATCCGCTCCGGGCAGCGGATGCCGAGGAGGCCGAGGCCCTGTTCGAGGACGCGGGAGCTGAGTTCGCAGAGGGCGAGGCGGCTGGCTTTTACGGAGTCTTCGGATTTGAGGACGGGGCAGGATTCGAAGAAGGAATGGAAGGCTCTGGCCAGCTCCAGGAGATAGTTCGCGAGGAGGTTTGGGCGGTGGTCTTCGAGAACGAAGGGGAGGACTTCGCCGAAACGGGCGAGGAGGCGGGCGAGGTGGATTTCGCCGGGTTCGGTGAGGAGAATTTCCACGCCTTCGGAGGAAAATTTGCCTTCGAGCTTCCGGAAGATGGAGCGGATGCGAACGTGGGAATACTGGAGGTAGGGTGCGGTATCTCCTTGGAGGGAAAGCATTCTATCCCAGGAGAAAACGTAATCGGTCAGACGGTTCTGGGAAAGTTCGGCGAATTTTACCGAACCGATTCCGACGATTTCCGCGATTTCCTTCGCTTCTTCCCCGACGAGATCCGGGTTCTTTTCTGCGATGGCCTTGGCTGCACGCTCAACGGCTTCCTCAAGCACATCGGTGAGTCCGACGTTGTCGCCGGAGCGGGTTTTCATGAGCTTGCGGTCTTCCCCGAGGATGGAGCCGAAGGCGATGTGGCGGAAGTCGCCGTGTTTTCCCCAGCGCTCTGCGGTCTCGAAGATCTGGCGGAAATGGAGTTGCTGCGGGACGCCTACGACATACCAGATCTGGTCGGCGCTCCACTCGTCGATGCGGTAGCTGATGGTGGCGAGATCTGTGGTGGCGTAGAGAAAACCGCCGTCCGCTTTGCGGATAATGGCGGGGTTGTCCGTCCAGCCGTCCTCGCGGTGGACTTTGAACGGATCGTCTCCGGGGGCTTTCTTTTCGTCGGAAAAAATGCAGATCGCGCCGTTGCTTTCGCGGGCGAGGTCTTTTTCGAGAAACTCATCGACTAGGCCGGGGAGCATGTCGTTGTAGAAACTCTCGCCCAGCCAGTGGTCGAATTTCACGTCCAGTCTATCGTAGATTTTCTGGAGTCCGGATTTGGAAACTTCGATGCACTTTTCCCAGATCGCGAGGTTTTCGGGATCGCCGGCCTGGAGTTTTACGAGCTCGCCTTTGCAGGTTTCGAGGACGGCGGGATCTGCTTTCGTATCCACATTCACCTGGCGGTAAACGCGGACGAGTTCTGCGATGGGATCGGCTTCGAGAGCCTTTTTATCGAGGAGGTTTTTCCAGCCGTGGAGTATCATGCCGAACTGGGTTCCCCAGTCGCCGATGTGGTTGTCCGCGATGACATCGTATCCCAGGAAGCGGGCGATGCGGCAGAGGGAATCCCCGATGATGGTCGAGCGGATGTGGCCGACGTGCATGGGCTTGGCGACGTTCGGCGCGGAGAAATCAACGACCACGCGCTTGCCTGCGCCGGGAGCGGGTGCTCCGAGTTTTGGATCGGAAAGCAGGGATTTTACATGGGCTGCGTAGGCTTCCGGGAGGATGGTGAAATTGATAAAGCCCGGCCCTGCGATGGAACTGGTGGCGATGCCTTCGATATCGATCACATCGAGCACCTGCTGCGCGAGGGCGCGGGGATTGGTCTTCTGTTTCTTCGCCAGAACCATCGCGGAATTGCTCTGGTAATCACCGAAACGGAGATCGGCTGCGGCAGCGATGTTGGGGGTGGCAGACTCGCCAAGGACTTTTTCGAGAGCGGCGGAGAGGCGGGATTCGAGATTCTGGAGAAGGGTCACGCGGGGAATAAACGCTGAAACGCTGAAAACTGAAACGCTGAAATTTCAGTTCTTTAGCAGTCGCCGGAGCTCTGTCCGTTGCGGAGAGGTTTGGGATCCAGGATTTCGAGAATTTCGTCGCGGGTATTGGCGGTGCCGAGGGCACGGCGGACTTCGCAGTTGGTGAACATTTTCGCGATAGCGGCGAGAGTCCGTAGATGCAGGTGGTAATCCTTGCGTGGGACGATGAAGAGAATGATGAAATGGACGGGGGCGTTGTCCAGGGCTTCGAACTCTATCCCCGCTTTTGACCTGCCGAAAACGGCGACCACTTCCTCCATGGTATCGGAAAACGTGTGGGGGATGGCTACGCCGGAACCGATCCCGGTGCTGATCTGCGCTTCCCGTTCCTGCAGGGCGGTAACGATGCCTTCGCGGCATTCACCGGGGATATCGCCGCGCTCGGAAAGGAAGTCCACAAGCTCCTGGATGGCAGGCCAATGCTCGGTCGCCTTCATGTCCAGAAGGATACGGTCGATATCGAGCAGCTTGGCTAACTTCATAAGTATGAGGCGTTCGGTTCCCTGCGGAGCCGCCGGAAAGGTGGGCGGAAGTATCGACCCTACGGTGCCATTGCAAGCGAATTTCCACCGGGAAGATAGGATGGTAACCTGCGGGCGCAACCGCATGATCCCATGTGTTCCACTTCTTAGCCTTGCACGACTGCCCGCTGGGCGGCATGGAGGGGGGCGACGAAATGTTATGAGCGGAACGAGGAAGGAAATCATCATCGGGACAAGGGGCAGCGATCTGGCCCTGGTGCAGGCGACTGCCACGGAAGGATTGCTTGGCGCGGCGTTTCCCGGAACGTCATTCCGCCGCAACGTGATCAGGACCACGGGCGACAGGCGCACCGACGTTTCGCTGGCGGATGTGGCGAAGGCGGAGGGGACTTTTGACAAGGGCGTTTTCATCAAGGAGCTGGAGGAAGCTTTGGAAGACGGCTCCATCGATATTGCCGTGCACAGTCTCAAGGACATGCCGACGGTAGTGGAAAAGCAGTTTGCTATCGTCGCCACTTTGGAACGTGCGCCCGTCCGGGACGTGCTGCTGATGAAATCCTCCGGTGGGCTGGAAGCTCTCGAACAAGGTGCTCGCGTTGGAACCAGCAGTGTCCGCCGGGCGAAACAAATGGAATTTCTCCGCCCGGATCTGGAAATTCTCGATCTCCGTGGAAACGTCCCGACCCGGGTGATGAAACTCTCGGAGACTGACGAGTACGATGCCATCCTACTCGCCGAGGCAGGTCTGGTGCGGCTCGGTTTTCTTCCCGGGAAGGCTCCCGATGGTGAGGAGACAGTGAAACATTTCCCCAACGTCTTTGCCTGCCGTCTGCCCGAAAGCGAATTCTACCCTGCGGCAGGGCAGGGGGCTATCGGTCTGGAAATCCGCAATGGCGATGAAGAATCCCTCGCTTTCGCGACTGCGATCAACCACCCGCCGACCTGGACAAAGGTCACCGCCGAGCGTGAGTTTCTTCGTCTGTTGGATGGCGGCTGCCACACACCGGTCGGTGTTTACTCTTATCTTAATGGCGAGGAAATCAGTCTCTTCGCACGCGTGTTTCCCGATAAGGGCGGGACACCGAAGACCGGCCAAGCCAAAGGCGCTGACCCCATTGCCACAGCTCTCGAACTTTTCAATTCACTCAAATGACATCCAAAGGAATCTGCTATCTCGTCGGCGCCGGCCCAGGCGATCTCGGTCTCGTAACCCTCCGCGCAAAGGAGTGCGTGGAAATTGCCGACGTGCTTGTTTACGACGCACTCAGCAGCCCCGAGTTGCTGCGCTGGACCAAGCCCGGTTGTGAAAAAATCTACGTCGGAAAGCGCGCGAAAGACCACGCCGTCCCGCAGGACAGGATCAACGAGATCATCGTCGAGAACACGAAAAACGGAAAGATCGTCACCCGTCTCAAAGGTGGCGACCCGATGATTTTCGCACGTGGCGGTGAAGAGGCGGCGGAGCTTGCGGATGCGGGAGTTGCGTTTGAAATCGTGCCTGGAATCAGCTCGGCCATCGGCGGCCCTGCATACGCGGGCATCCCGGTCACGCACCGTGATCACAATACCCAGCTCACCATTTTCACCGGCCATGAGGATCCTACGAAAGGCTATTCTTCCATCGACTACGCGCAGCTCGCGAAGACTCCGGGCACGAAAGTTTTCCTCATGGGCGTGGCCCGTCTGCGTGAAATTACCAGCTCGTTCATCGAACACGGAGCGGCGGCCGATACGCCAATCGCGCTTGTCCGCTGGGCGACCACGAACTCGCAAAAGACCATCGAAGGCACTCTGGAAACCATCGCGGATATCGCGGAAAAAGAGAATTTCACCTCACCTGCCGTCGCCGTGATTGGAAACGTCGTCAAAGAGCGTGCGAAGATCAACTGGTTCGAAAAGCGTCCGCTGTTTGGTAAGAGAATCGTCGTCACCCGCACCCGCGAGCAAGCGGGCGATCTCAGCAAACGCCTCACCAACCTCGGTGCCGATGTGATCGAGCTTCCGACCATTCGCATTGAGCTTCCCGAGGACAGGGAAGGTTTCGCGGAAGGAGTCACCCACGCCCACGAGTATGATTGGCTCGTTTTCACCAGCCCGAACGGCGTTGAGAAATTCTTCGATGCGTTTTTCGCCACCTACGAGGATGCCCGTAGTTTGGGAAATCCCAAAATTGCCGCCATTGGCCCTGGCACCGCCGCGAAGATACGCGAATTTCGTATCGGCGTGGATTTGCTTCCGAAGAAGTTCGTCGCCGAAGGACTCATTGACGCATTCAAGGAAATCAACGTCGAGAACCAGACCATGCTGTGGGTGAAAGCCGCCGAGAGCCGCGATGTGATTTATGACGGTCTGATGAAACTCGGAGCCATCGTCGATGAATGCATCGCTTATCGCACCGTCCCGGAAACGGAAGACTACACTGGTGCTCAGGCGAAGTTTCTGGAAAACGGAGCGGATATGGTTACTTTCACCTCCAGTTCCACTGCGGAGCATTTCTTCGCCCTCGGCCTGGACTGGCCCGAGGAATGTGTCGCCGCAAGCATAGGACCCGTTACGTCCGCCACCCTCAAGAGCCTGGGTCACATGCCTGCGGTGGAGGCGGCGCAGCACGACATCCCCGGACTGGTGAAGGCAATAGGCGGGTATTTTCCCAACCGGTAGCGGCGTGGAATATCAGCGGCTGATCATATTGAGATCGCGGTCGGAAAGATGGGACGAGGGCACTGCTGCCTCCGCCGCCCGGTCGGTCGAACCGTCGGATCCGGTCGCGGCTCCTTCCATCGCGCAATTGCTGAATGTGAACGCACAGGATGCCAGTGCCAGAAGGACAACGAGTTGCTTGAATTTGATTTTCATAGGTTTGTCTGGTTGTGTCTATACGGCGTTTTACAAAAAGACCGTATAAACACGCTCGGATCGAATCGGCAGGTTGCAAATGAAAAAGACACCGGGCGTTCCCAGGGTGCCTACACTAGGGAGAGGAAAGAATTTGAACCACAATGGGAGCGAAGCGGACATAGCGGGACTGATCCTTTTGAAAACTTCCGGCAAATGAACGCGGATGAACACGGATAAGAAATGGGAATTCAGGGTCAAAAATGGTTCATAGCCCAGGCATTGCTGCTCACGTAACTGAACACGCCCCTTTTATGATTTTATCCGCGTCCATCCGCGTCCATCCGTGGTTCTCTTCTCCGATTTCCCCAAATTTCTCCCTTATGTAGGCACCCTGCGGGCGTTCCGAAGTTCCGCAGACTACCCCACGAAATCCGGCGGGAGGATTTTTCCGAAAAATTCTCGTTTCACCCCATGGATTCGCGGTTAGAAGTATCCCCATGAAATCCACAACACTCGCCGTTCTACTGCTGTCCTTCGGTTTCGCATCCGCTGCGGAAAATACCGGGGTCGGCGCAAAGCCCATTGAAGGAGCCGAAGTCATTTTCGATGGCAGCCGGAAAATGCTTGATGAGAAATGGACGTATTGGGAGGGGCCTCGGTTTGCTTCCTCGCTGCCGATCAAGTGGAAGATCGTCGAGGATCCTGTCGATGGGGGAACCGTCCTGATGACCGATGATCCTGTGGCTGCCGGTGGGAAATACGGGACGGCGGATGTGGTGACGAAGAAGAAATACGGGGACGTCCGGCTGCATGTTGAGTTCCTCATCACCAACGAGGGAGGTAACAGCGGTGTCTATCTCCAGAACCGTTTTGAGATCCAGGTACTGGACGGTGACAAGACCAAGCATGGCATGGCGGCGGTGATCAATGAAACCGAATCGCCGTATGGGGAATACAACGGGCTTGGGAAATGGAACGCCTACGACATCGTGTTCCGCGCCGCCCGTTTTGAAGATGGGAAGATGACGGAGAAGCCCAGGGTGACCGTGTATTTCAACGGAAAGAAAGTCCACGAAGAGGTCACTATCAATCAGGTGTGGGGCGGTGAGAACTCCGGGCTTGATGGTGGAAACGATGGTGGAAAAGGCATCACCGACCAGCCGGGCGGCCTGAAGTTACAGTGCGAAGGCCACGATGTCCGCTACAGGAATATCTGGATCAAGGAGCTTGATCTGGGGGACGGCGGGACTGATTTTTAAAAGGAACCGCGATTTTGAAATCGTGACAAGCTCGGTCATTTGCCGGAAACGCTATTTCCTGTTGCAGTCGTGATTTCCAAACCACGGTTCCTTTCTGCTTAGTCGCCTAAGCAGATACCCACAGCCTTCGCCGCTTGGACGACTTCACCTTCAGGCTCCACGAGGCGGAGTTTGTTTACCGCTTCTTCAATGGTGACGGAATCCACGTGGTAGGCCTCGTAGGAAACCATGCGTCCGAAAGCGCCCTCCTCGGCCAGTTTCACAGCCATCACCCCGAAGCGCATCCCGAGGATGCGGTCAAATGCGGTGGGTGCTCCGCCACGCTGTAGGTGGCCGAGTGTGCAGGAGCGGGTGTCCTTGCCGGTGAGGGCTTCCAGACGTGCGGAAATTTGCTCGCCTATGCCCCCGAGACGGACTTCCCCGCTGGAGTTTTTATCGATGGTGACGAGTTCCCCGTCGGGCATTTTCGCTCCCTCCGCGACGACTACGAGGGTGGAGTGGTATCCCTGGGCGTCGCGCTGTTTGATGAAGTCCGCGATTTTCTCCATGGAGAAGGGGATCTCGGGAAGGAGTATCACGTTCGCACCACCGGCGATGCCGCCCCAGAGCGCGATCCATCCGGCGTGGCGACCCATGACTTCCAGAACCATGACGCGCTTGTGCGATTCTGCGGTGGTGTTGAGACGGTCAAGACCATCGACCACGGTGGTGACGGCACTGTCGAAGCCGAAGGTCATCGCGGTGGCGGAGAGGTCGTTGTCTATGGTTTTAGGGACGCCGACGATTGGCCAGCCAGCTTTAAACAGCTGGAGTCCTGTAGTGAGCGAACCGTCTCCGCCCACGATGATGAGGGCGCGGATCTCCATCTGATCCATGGTCTTTTTCGCACGGTCTATGATTTCCTTGGGAACTTCCGCGACATCACCCGCCCCGATTTTGGCGGCGAAATGGCCTTTGTTGGTGCTGCCGAGGATAGTGCCTCCGAGCTTGAGAATACCGATGGTGTCCGATGGTTTCAGGACGCGGAAATCACCGGGAGGAAGGAGGCCTTCGAAGCCGTCCCTGAAGCCGATGACTTCCCACCCGAGCTGGTGCGCCGCGCCGACGACACCGTGGATGACTGCATTCAGACCGGGGCAATCGCCGCCGCTGTTGAGGATTCCGATTCTCATGAAACTTTAAATTTTAAACTTTAAACCCCAATTCAGATTTGGGTTGCGGTTATTGTCTGGGGGCGGGGGTGGAGAGGATTTCGCGCTTGGGATCTTTCACGGGAGCGCCTGCGGCAAGCCAGGAATCATAGAACGCCCAGCCGTCGCGGAGGAGCTTGCGGGTGCGCCCGTATCGATCCGGACTGTTGAGAACCACGACGATCAACCGGCGGGGCGTGACTCCCTTTGTCCCGTCCTGCTTGGTCCGCACTACCGGATCGCGATCCATGCAGGTTGCCAGGCAGGGCCCGGCGGCATTGGTGGTGCCTGTCTTGATTCCAAGGATCCCCTCCTCGCCGATGAGTTGGTTGGTATTGCGGAGGGTCAGCGTCTGTTTTCCTGAAACTCCGTTGATGGTGATCTGGCGGGAGGGCTGGCGGACGATGAAGTTGATCGCGTTCCGGCGCATCGCATGAATGGACAGCCGTGCCATGTCGGCAGCGGTCGAGTAGCCGGGTTTCGGGCCGTTCTCAAGTCCGTGGGTGTTCACGAAAAGCGTGTTTTTAGCGAGGGTGAATTTTGCGAGTTTGTTCATTTCCGCGACGAACGCGAGGACAGGATCGCCACCTTTTCCCCTGCGCTGGAGAATGTGTGTACCTACGTCGTGGGCTACGCTCAACGCGGCGACGTTGTCCGAGGATAGCAGTGCGCAATAGAGGGCGTCGCGGAGGGTCAGCGTGTCCCCCGGGGACAGGCCGGCGGGACTGGGCGTGCCGAGCTGGCTGACAATGCCGGGAACCCGTATCATGTGGGTGGATATGTCCACTCCGGCTGCTGTCGCCCAATCGACGGCGACCACGGCGGTGGCCATTTTCGTCAGCGAGGCAACGGGACGCTTCTGCGTGGAGTTGGAGGCGGACAGGACTTTTCCCGAATAGGCTTCAACAACCATATGGGCTTCCTGTGCCAGCAGCGGGGAAGCCAGTGAGATGAAAAGGAGGATGAGCTTGCGCATGCGGGAAAGACTAGGCGGCGGGCGGTTCTATTCAAGCGCGATGCCTAACTTTTCGGCAATCAGGCGGGCTGCTCCAGCATCCCTTTCGCCTTGGGCCAGGCGGCGGCCGCTTCATAGAGTATCCATGCCTCCAGTCCAAGGGTGGCAAGGCCGATGGTGGCGAGCAGGTAGTTCGGATTTTCCCCGGTGATCCATGCCGCATCCCCTATGAAGAGCTGGGAGAACATGGCGAAGGCGGGGAGGATGAGCATGAAAATCGCGGGGATCACCACGAACCAGATCGGAAGGTTGCGCCTCCACATCCAGAAAAGAATCACGAGAAATGCCAGTCCGCCGAGGAGCTGGTTCACCGCGCCGAAGAGGGGCCAGAGGATGAGCCCGCCTTTCCCGAGAGTGGCCAGCTCCCATTTGTCACCGGCTGCGGGCATGGCGGCGATGGCTCCGGCTATGAGGACGGCGAAGATGGTCGCGATATGCTTGTTAGTGAGGGGCCTGATGCCGGTGGCCGCGCCCAGTTCCTGGGTGACGTAGCGCTGGAGGCGGCAGGCGGAGTCCATTGTGGTGGCGGCGAAGGAGGCGACGAAAACACCCATCAGCGCGACGGCGAATTTTCCTGGGAGGCCGAGGGCTTGGACGAAATTCGCTGAACCTTCGACAAAGGCGGAGATGGCGCCTTTTCCGGCAGTCCCCCATGCCCCGTACTTCGCGGCGTAGGCGGCATTCCCAATGAGGGTGCTTCCGGAGGCTTTCCCCTCTATCATCTCAGGAACACCCAGGCCGATACCCGCAACACATGCGAGGATGACCAGCACGGCGAGAAATCCCTCGGTCAGCATCGAACCGTAGCCGACGAACCGGGCGTCGGTTTCGCATTTCAACTGCTTTGAGGAAGTGCCGGAGGAAACCAGGCAGTGGAAGCCGGAGATCGCACCGCAGGCGATGGTGACAAAGAGGAAGGGGAAAATCCATGGCGCGTCCGCCGGGGCGTCGGCACCGAGACGGACGGCGGGGGCGACGATTTCCAGCGCCTGTTTCTGTTCACCCGCACCGAAGCCGAAAATCCCCGCGACGAACAGGCCGAGAAGGGCGAGACCGAGTGCCGAGAGGAGCTGGAGGGAATTGATGAAATCGCGCGGCTGGAGCAGGATCCAAACCGGCAGCACCGAGGCGATGTAGGAGTAGAGCAGCAGCACGGCCACCCAAGCAATAACGGGCCAGGCGGCGAGAGTGGTGTTGAACGCGTGCAGGAAACCCCAGTCCCCGTAAGCGACACTGAGATACATGATGGCGAGCGCGAAGAGTGACGGGATCAGCAGGTTGATGCCCTTCCGGTGCAACCACGCTCCAATCACCACGGCGATGGGGATCTGGATCAGGCAGGGAAAAATGGAAGATGGGAATAATTTGAAAACCGCCGCAATAACCAGGCCGAAGATGGCGAGAACCATGGTCAGGGCGAGGAAAAGGATGGCCAGGAAAAGGATGCGCGTGCGTGGCGAAAGAATACGCCCGGAAATGTCTCCGACCGTCTGCCCTTTGTTCCGCATGGAGATCACCAGCGCACCGAAGTCATGCACCGCGCCTATGAAAATGGAGCCGAACAGCACCCACAGCAGGGCAGGGAGCCAGCCCCAGATCACCGCTAGCGCCGGGCCGACAATGGGCCCGGTTCCGGCGATGGAAGTGAAATGGTGACCGAAGACCACACTTTTGGAGGTCGGCACGAAATCATCCCCGTCCTCCAGCTCGATGGATGGCGCCTTGTTTGAGGGATCGAGCTTGAAAATCTTCCGCGAAAGCCATTTTCCGTAGGTATTGTAGGCGATGATGTAAGCGACGAGCGAGCCAAGTGCGATCAGTAAGGTTTGCATCTAAGGGGAGCAAAGCGTGAAAGCTGCGGGCGGCAAAGGGGGAATTTTCCGGAGAGCAAAAAAAAGTTCATTTCTCCCATGTTTTTGCTTGTCAGCACCCCGGATTGAAAACAAACATCCCGCCCCGCGAAAGCGCCTATGGGTAGGTGGTCGAGTGGTTAAAGGCGGCAGACTGTAAATCTGCTCACGTAAGTGTACGCTGGTTCGAATCCAGCCCTGCCCACCATCTTTTTTGAAAAGCGTCCTCTTGGAAAAGAGGGCGCTTTTTCTTTAATTGAGGGAAAATTTGATGGCGATAGTTGCCGGAGGGATGCAAAATGAAACCGAATCTATCGATTGGTATTGCTTTTTGCAATATACTGCTGTTTTGATCCCCGCAATTCCGGGGATATGCTGCTGGCACGTTTCAAGCAACTGGGGGAAGCGAACCGCAAACAAACACACACATGTCAGAAAACAAACTACTACTCATCATCGTTGCTATCCTTCTTCCTCCTCTCGCTGTCGGCCTGAAATCGGGTATCGGCAAATCATTCGTGATCAATGTCATATTGACGCTTATCTTCTACATTCCGGGTCTGATCCATGCGCTGATGGTCATTCTTTAGTCTGCTGGAAATCTCCAGATCAACCCCGGTGCAACTTGCCCGGATAAATCAAACACCGCCCCCGAAGCCCAAAGACAAACATGGACATACTGATCATTGATGACGATCCGAGCATCAGTTCAACGACGCGCATGACGGTTGAGGCGGAAGATCATTATGCCGAGACTGCTGATTCCATTGTCGCTGCCAGGCTCAGGATCAAAGAAGAGAAATGGGATCTGATTTTTCTGGATGTCCGCTTGGGCGATGAGGACGGGCTGGAGTTTATCAAAGAGATTCTGGAGAAAAATCCCGATCAACTGGTGGTGATCTTTACCGCCTATTCATCGGTGGAAGTAGCGATCAAAGCGACGCAGGCCGGTGCTTTCGATTATCTGGAAAAGCCGTTCACCCCGGATCGGGTAAGGGGGATACTGCTGAAAGCCAAGAAAGCGCTTTCGACCAATACGGAGCTTAA
The DNA here is from genome assembly GCA_963793435.1 of uncultured Verrucomicrobiae bacterium. GTDB lineage: Bacteria > Verrucomicrobiota > Verrucomicrobiia > Verrucomicrobiales > Akkermansiaceae > Luteolibacter. The sequence goes on from CAWCAA010000002.1 coordinate 1,938,635, forward strand.
AACCCTCAAAAGTAAGGTCACGGAGCTAAAATCCCAGGTGGACAAATCCGGGCCGCCAACCCGTTTTGACTCGGAAGATCCCACCATGAAGGCCACATTGGAAACGATTTTCCGCGCGGCAGCTTCTCCCGCATCCATTTTGATCCTTGGTGAAAGTGGTACTGGGAAAAGCGTGATTGCCCGGACTATCCACGAGAACAGTAATCTCGCTGACAAGCCTTTCATCACGGTGAGTTGCCCATCGCTTTCGAAAGAACTTCTCGAATCCGAGCTTTTCGGACACGTCCGCGGCTCCTTTACGGGGGCGGTCAAAGACCAGTGGGGAAAAGTCCATGCGGCTGATGGCGGTACGCTTTTTCTCGACGAGATCGGAGAGCTTCCCTTGGAAATCCAACCAAAACTTCTCCGCCTTCTCCAAGAGCGGGAATACGAGCGGCTGGGTGAAAACAAGCCCCGCACGGCAAATGTCCGCATCATTGCCGCAACTAACCGCGATCTCAAAGCAAGCGTGGCGGCGGGGGAATTCCGCGAAGATCTCTTCTACCGTATCAATGTCATCTCCGTGGAAATGCCCCCCCTGAGAGCCAGGACGAAAGACCTGATGGGATTTGCCCAGGATTACCTGGATCATTTCTCCAGACAGATCGGGCGCGAGGTGAGAGGCTTTTCCTCCAAAGCGCTGGACCGGATACGCACCCACCAATGGCCGGGCAATCTCCGGGAACTCCGGAACTCAATCGAGCGGGCGACCATCCTCGCACGCGGTGAGGAAATCGAAGACACGGATCTCCCTTCCGGAAGCGATGCCACCCCATCCAACTCCGCCGGCAGTATGATCGTTCCCGGAGCGGACGTGACATTGGAAGAGCTGGAACAAGCCCACATCAAACTCATCATAGACCGCGTGAAAAATCTCCAGGACGCAGCCGCGCTCCTAGGCATCGACAAAGCCACCCTGTATCGCAAACGCAAGAAATTCGACCTGAACTGATTCCCATGGACTCGGAGCAAAACAATCAGAGACCCGTTTCGGTCTCACACGAACTGAAATCACCGCTCACTGGGATTCAAATGACACTTCATCTCCTCATGGAGGAAAAAATCGGCCCCTTGAATGAGAAACAGGCCATGATGGTGAATCAGGCGAAACTCGATTGCGACCGCCTTGTGGAGGCCATTACAAAATACGTTTCCACCGACAGCCGGGGCTGAGTGTGGCGATTTTGGTGCAACCGGCGGACTCGGTTTCCAGCGGGGCTTTTCTTTTGACAGAACCGGCGATTGGAAGAGTATCCAGAATATCACGCGCATCGCGTGGAAATCATCAGAACCTATTATGAAACCACTGTTTGTCTCACTTCTCTCCGCTTTCGCAATGCCTCTGGCTTTTGCTGCGGAATCCGCCCCGATCAACACCCTCACCGATGCCGAAAAGGCGGATGGCTGGATTCTCCTCTTTGACGGTGAGAATCCCGGCGAGCATTTCCGCGGATACAATATGGACAAGCTCCCCGAAGGCTGGGTCGCCAAAGACGGCGCTCTCTGCCGCGAGGGCAAAGGTGACATCATCACCAAGGAGAAATACGAAAGCTTCGAACTCAAAATCGACTGGAAGATAGGCGAAGCGGGCAATTCCGGCATCATGCTCAAAGTTGTGGAAACCGACGGCCTTCCTTACAAGACAGGCCCCGAAGCCCAGATCCAGGATAATGTAAAAGGTAAGGATCCGCAAAAAGCCGGTTGGATGTACCAGCTTTACGCGGCGGACAAGGACACCACCAATCCTGCGGGCGAGTGGAACAGCTTCGTCCTGAAATGCCAGAAAACGCCTGCCGGCACTTACAAGTGCGAGCATTGGATGAACGGCGAAAAATACGTGGAATACGAGATCGGCTCCGATGACTGGAAAGCCAAGCTCGCAAAATCCAAATTTGCGGACTGGGAAGGTTTCGGCACCGCTGACGCAGGTCACATCTGCCTCCAGGATCACAATGATCCCGTCTGCTTCCGCAACATCAAGATCAAGGTTCTCGAGCCGCTCAAGTAGGCATCCGCCCGCTTGCCATCAGGGCGGGCGGGGGTATCATGCGTCATGGATTCCGAAACGACAGATGCCCAGACCCCTCCCGTCCTTCCCGCAACGGAAGTTCCCCCTGCTCGCAAAAAATCCTCCTGCCTACCGGTCGCGATCATCCTGATCCTGCTGCTTGCGGCAGGCGTGGGCGGTGCGTATTTCTGGTACAACAGGCCCATCAAACCTTTCGAACTCAGCCAGCAGGAAGCCGAAGCCGTCGAGGCGAAGATAGGGAAGCTCGAAGCGGATCCCGGTGAGCCGGAATATGTCCCGGGTTCCAAGGAAATCACCCTCACGGAGCGGGAGCTGAACGGTCTCCTGAACCGGAACACGAACCTCGGCGACAAGCTCAGGCTCACCCTTGCCACCGATGAAATCCACGCCCGCATCGAAACGGACATGGACGGGGATCTTCCGGTTGTCGGTGGTAAAAAGCTCAAAGCGAAAGCCCGTTTTTTGGTGGGATCAGTGGAAGGGAAACCCTCCCTCGTTCTCGACGATCTCACTGTCTGGGGAGCCTCCCTTCCCAACGACTGGCTTGGAGGCATGAAAGGAAAAGACCTTCTCGGAGAAATCTTTGGAAGCGCCGGGGGCGGGGGACTCGGCGGGGTGGAGGAAATCCGCATCGAGCGCGGGCAACTGGTGATACGGTTGGCGGAGTAGGAATTTCCTGAGATCGGCTCAGCATGGATTCGAACAGGTTTGCGGTATGTCGATGAAGGCTACCGTAGCTCGTTTCGACAGGAAACAAAACCGCTTCGACGGGGATATGACCCTCCGCGCGAAGACGGGGTTGCTGGTCACGATACTTGAGGGAGACGGCACGGATCGGGATGCTTTTCCAGCGTTGGGAAGTGCTGCTTCCGTGGACTCCTGCGTTGGGGGTGAAGTCGAACGTGTGGAGGCGGATCTCAAAGACCTTGTACTCTAAAGTTTGAACTCCAAGGAAGGGTCGTTCTTCGGGCGCGGTGGTATGCACACTTGCGTCTTCCTTGGGATTTGGACTTCAAATTTAAAGTTCTGCGAAGCGGATGAGGCTTGCGGGTGGCATGAGCGGTGCTATGCAGTGGTGCGGGAAACTCTTTTCCCTGAATCCATTATGTCCATCCACGTCGCGCTGCATCACCGAACTAGTTACCAATATGACAGGCTCGTGGAGCACGGACCGCATGTCGTTCGCCTCAGACCCGCAGCGCATTCGAAAACACGGGTTCTTTCCTACTCCCTGAAAGTCGGCCCCGGAGACCATTTCGTAAACTGGCAGCAGGATCCGCAGGGAAACTACCTCGCCCGTCTCGTCTTTAACGAGCCGATGGAGCGCCTCGATGTGGAGGTGAATCTCGTCGTGGAAATGGCCGTCCACAATCCCTTCGACTTCTTCCTTGATGACGCCGCGCAGGAATACCCTTTTTCCTACGACAAGGAGACCGCCCACGAACTCGCCCCTTATCTGGAAGTGGAAGGCGCGGGTCGCCGCATCAACCATTGCACCAATTTCTTCAGGAAGAAGACCGGACGCACCATCGACGTCCTCGTGGAGCTGAACGCGGCGGCGCAAAAGGCCGTGGAATACAAAATCCGCATGGAGCCTGGTGTGCAGACACCGGAGGAGACTTTGGAAAAAGGTTCCGGTTCCTGCCGTGACTCCGCATGGATGCTTGTAAACGTCCTTCGCGGCATGGGACTCGCGGCGCGCTTCGTTTCCGGATACCTCATCCAGCTCAAAGCGGACCAGGAAAGCCTCGACGGCCCCAGCGGCTCCGAAGTCGATTTCACCGACCTCCACGCATGGACCGAAGTCTATCTCCCCGGCGCGGGCTGGATCGGCCTCGATCCTACTTCCGGCCTCCTCGCAGGCGAAGGACACCTTCCCCTCGCATGTTCCCCGCGCCCCGGCAGCGCGGCCGCCGTTTCCGGTGGCACCGGGAAATGCGAATCCACCATGGAGCATGAGATGTCGGTGAAACGCATCTACGAATCCCCGCGCACCACCCTCCCCTACACCGAAGAGGAGTGGGAAAAGATCAACTCCATGGGTCACGAGATCGATGCGGAGATGAAAGACATGGACGTCCGTCTCACCATGGGCGGCGAGCCGACCTTTATCTCCATGGACGATTTCGACGGGGCCGAGTGGAACACCGCCGCCGACGGCCCGACCAAGCGCAAGCTCTCCGACAAGCTCATCAAACGCCTCAAAAGCCATTTTGCCCCCGGCGGCCTCCTCTTTTATGGACAGGGAAAATGGTATCCCGGCGAGCAACTCCCGCGCTGGAGCCTCGGCTGCTACTGGCGGAAGGACGGCGAACCGATCTGGAACGACGTCTCCCTCATCGCCGATGAATCCAAGGACTACGGTTACGGCCCCGACGAAGCCGAGCGTTTCTCCCAGGCACTCGCGAAACGGTTCGGCGTCAATGCAAAGCACCTCATCCCCGCCTACGAGGACGCCTATTATTATCTTTGGAAAGAACGCCGCCTCCCCAGCAACGTCGATCCCCTCGCATCCAATCTCAAGAACAAGCTCGAGCGGGATCGACTCGCCCGCCTTTTCGAGACCGGCCTGAACACCGTCACCGGCCACGTTCTCCCGCTGAAAAAGAAGACCGTCGATGGAACCAAAAAATGGGTCAGCGGCCCGTGGTTCATCCGCGATGAGACCCTTTTCCTTCTCCCCGGCGATTCCGCCATGGGCTACCGCCTTCCGCTCGATTCCCTCCCGTGGGTAAAAAAGGAGGATTTCCCATGGGACATCCCGCAGGATCCGACCGCCAGCTACCCGGAGCTGCCGCCACGCGCCCGCCTCGCGATGCAGATCAACACCGGCGAGCAGAACCCGCCTGAAACCACCGCTCCGGTTCCCGCCGACGGCCACAACGATCTCCACGAAACCATTTCCCGCGCCGAAGAAGTCCTTCTTCTGAAAGAGCCCGGCCAGCAGGAAAGCGCAAGCTGGATCACCCGCTCCGCCCTCTGCGTGGAGCCGCGAAACGGCCGCCTCCACGTCTTCCTCCCACCCGTCGATACCACTGAGGATTTCCTTGAGATGATCGCCGTGATCGAAAAAACGGCTGCCGAGGAAGGGCTTACCATCATCCTGGAAGGTACCCCGCCATCCTACGATCCACGCATGGATGTCGTGAAAGTCACCCCCGACCCCGGCGTCATCGAGGTGAACCTCCAGCCCGCCGCTTCTTGGGATGCCTTGGTGAAAAACACCACCGTCCTCTACGAGGAAGCGCGCCAGTGCCGCCTCGTCACCGAGAAATTCATGGTCGATGGCCGCCACACTGGCACCGGCGGCGGCAACCACATCATCATCGGTGGGGAAACTCCCTCCGACAGCCCCATCCTCCGCCGCCCGGACCTGCTGCGGAGCATGATCACATTCTGGAACCACCACCCCTCCCTCAGCTACCTGTTCTCCGGCCTTTTCATCGGCCCAACCTCACAGGCACCGCGCATTGATGAAGGAAGGAACGATTCCATCCACGAGCTCGAAGTCGCCTTCCGCACCCTAGAGGGGGATGGCAACTCCGTCCCATGGAAGGTGGATCGTGCCTTCCGCAACCTCCTCATCGACGCCACCGGAAACACCCACCGCGCCGAATTCTGCATCGACAAGCTCTACTCACCGGACAGCGCCACCGGCCGGCTCGGTCTCCTCGAAATGCGTGGCTTCGAGATGCCGCCCCATCACCGCATGTCCCTCGCCCAGCACCTCGTCCTGCGCGGTCTCGTCGCCCGTTTCTGGAAAGAGCCCTACACCAAGCCAATGGTTCGCTGGGACAGTGCCATCCACGACAGATGGATGCTGCCCCATTTCATCTGGCAGGATTTCAACGAAGTCCTCTCCGATCTCGGGAACCACGGCTACCCGGTCGATCCGAAATGGTTCGATCCCCATCTTGAATTCCGCTTCCCGCGCATCGGCGATCTCAACCAGTTCGGAATGGAAATGGAACTCCGCCACGCCATTGAGCCATGGCACGTCCTCGGCGAGGAAGGCGCGGCGGGAGGTGCCGTCCGCTACGTCGATTCCTCCATCGAGCGCATGGAGATCAAAGTCAAAGGCATGACAGGAGAGCGCCACCTCGTCTCCTGCAACGGCTACCGCATCCCGCTCCGCCCCACCGGCACCCACGGCGAATTCGTCGCCGGCGTCCGCTACCGCGCATGGCAACCGCCGAACTGCCTGCACCCGACCATCCCGGTCCACACCCCGCTCACCTTCGATCTCGTCGATACTTGGAACGACACCTCCGTAGCCGGTTGCAAATACCACGCCTCCCACCCCGGCGGCCGCAGCCACGAGGACTTCCCGGTCAACTCCTATGAAGCCGAAGCCCGCCGCCTAGCCCGCTTCTTCCGCTCCGGCCACACCGGTGGGAAAATCCAGGTACAGGAACCAAAGCCCAGCCCCGATTTCCCGTTCACCCTGGATCTCCGGACGCTACCGGACAGGACGTAGGGGCGTCCCCGCCCTCAGTCAAAATCCCTGCCTCCGTCGGCGAAAAATCCACCTCGCAAATCATTCGATCCCATCGAATGATTTGCACGATATGGATCGAGAGATAACTTTCTCCCACACTACTGGAGCGTGCATCAAGCCGTCCGGCGGTGGTGGTGACCGATGCCCGGCAGACAGGGAAAACCTCGCTGGTGCGGAGGATTTTTCAGACCATAGCTATGTGAGTTTGGATCTACCCAGCGCGCCGGCTCAGGCGGAGAATGATCTCCGGGCGTTTCTTGCTCGCCATCCGGCTTCGCTGATCGCTGCTGAGATCCAGTAGGCACCCGGATTGCTCCGGCATCTGAAGCGGGAGATCGATGCGAGCCGTGGTGAGAACGGTCGCTACATTCTCACCGGTTCCCAGCCGTTCCAGCGCATGTCCGGTGTTTCCGAATCGCTTGCGGGTCGCGCGGCCATCCTCACTCTGGGCGGTCTGAGCTTTCCGGAAATCCGTGCGCGTCAGCCGGATTTCCCTATCGATTCCTTCATCCTACGGGGAGGTTATCCCGAGCTGCATGAGAAGCCGGAACTGGATGCCTACGGATTTTTCGAGTCCTATGTGGCGACCTATCTTAGAAATTGAAATGAGAACCACAATGGGAGCGCAGCAGACATGGAGGAAGTGGCTTTCTAATACTATATTCCTCAAAACACACGGAAAGTAAGTCACTTGTGACGGAGCCATGGAACACCAACCAGGTGATCACTTGGAAATTCATAACCTATTCAAATTCCGTGTATTCCGACTATTCCGTGGTTGGCCATCTTCCTTTTTAAGGCGTATCTGGAGCGCGATCTCCGTTCCCTCCTTCAGGTGGGCAGTCTCCGGGATGTCGAGCGGTTCCTTCGGACTTGTGCGTTCCGGGATCATCGCATTTCTCGAGCCATGGTTTTCGAACCGGACGAAGACGCTGGTAGAAACCCCGAAGCTGCATTTTTGTGATAGCGGCCTTTGCGCGTTCCTGATGGGAATGCAGACGCTTGACAATCTTTACACTTCGCCGCTCAACGGGGCGCTTTGGGAAACACCAATATTCAGCGATCTGCGGCGGCTGCTTTCCGTGCGTGACGGCTGGCAGCTTCACTCCTGGAGGGATCGCAGCAAGAAGGCCGATTTCCTCCTGCACAAGGCGGGCCGCTTCCACCTGGCGGATGCCAAGTTTTCGGGTTTTTCTAAAACCCCGTTTTTCCAGTTCCGGCGGCTTATGCCCGGGCTGGTAAAGTTTCGATGGAATTTCTGAGCGAAACGAAAGTGGGACGGATGACGGATGACCTGGGCTTGGCTGGAGGACAATCCGGGAGCTGGTGCAATCAGGCAGCGGTTGGATTTCTTTGGGAGACTGCTGAGGAAATATTTCGTGCTGGGGTGAAGTTCCGACCCAAGTAGGGAAGGCCGCAAAGAATAAGGAGAAGCGTGCATCCTGCCGCTAGCGAAGGACTGGTGAAGCGTGCTGGATTCTTCGCTAGCGGCAAGATGCACGCTTCTCCTTATTGACCCGTCGGTTCGACGACTCAGGTGCCATGTTGGAATGAAAAACGCCGTGAGTCTCGGAGGGACCAACGGCGTAATTGTGAGGCGTTGATATTCAGTATTCTACTAGCTGAGTCACCCGCCAATCAGACGGGTTTAGCGACGGCGGCGGGAAATGAAAGCCTGTCCGCCAAGACCGATTAGCGCAAGCGCAAGTTACTTGTCTGGGATCTTGTGGTGGGGATCTTGTGGCGCCGGATACCCTCTATCGTGAGGATCACTACACTACCACGCATCGGGATTTGTAAATTCGACGTGCCGGTTTTCAAGGCCAACGGCCTGTTCCATCCCAGCCTGGGGCGAAGTGCAACGAAAGCCCTGGGAACAGAGCGGACGAAATGGAGAGGGCTGAAAGTCCGTTCCATCCGCCGGGACAAATCACACATGATGGAGCGGACTTTCAGCCCTCTTGATTCTTACGATGTTTCAACCCGGGGCGACGTTTCACTTTGCCCCGGGCTGGGATGGCGGTGCACCCATTCGCGTCAACTTAGCTGTAACTCGTTGTGAATTAACCCCTTACGATAAATAAATTGATTTTTATCTTGACTGAGTGAGCAAGGCGGCAAGCTCGGTGTGCTAAATACTTCACTCACCGCCCGCTCGCTTTTCAGTATCTCCCGCCTCAACGAAATTGCAAGAAAGACCAAATTCGTAATCCGGGAATCCCGGAAATTCACCCCAGGAAATTTTCTTCTCACCCTCCTAAAATCGGTGTGCTCGGGCAATGCGTCTTTCAATCAACTGGCCATTTCCCTCCACAGGTCTGGCTCTCCAGCGATGACCCGGCAGGGTGTTTTCAAGCGGGTCAACAAATTTGCCGTCGCATTTCTTATCCAGGTCATCAGCGACCTGCTCTCAAACCACTCCGCCGATGTTCTCGAAGAGTTTTCCCGCTCCGGTTTCAAGCGTATCCTGGTCGAGGATTCCTCCGCCCTGCGCATCCCCGAAGCCAACGCCAAGCTCTTCCCCGCGCACGGGAATGCCAACGGATCCACCGCCGGGGTGAAATGCGATTTGTGCTACGACCTTCTCAGTGGGCAACCCGTCAGTTTCGACCTCCACCGCGCTACCGAACAAGACCGGACGATAGGCAAGGAAACTCTCGCGCTCGCCCGTAAGGATGACCTGTTTCTGAGAGACATGGGCTACTTTGATTTGTCCGAATTCGCTTACCTGGAGGGTATCGGGGCGTTTTGGTTCACTCGGGTTCCGCTCAGTGTTAATTTGGTTTCAGTCACAGAAATTCCTTTGGAAAAACTTCTCGAAAACGCCCGTGGGAACCAGATCGATGTGGAGGTATTTGCCGGGGGAGTCCGACACAAATGCCGACTCGTCGCCGTCCGTGCCGACAAGCAAACCGCCGGGAAACGTCGCCGGGAGCGGCATAAAAAAGCGCGCCAACTCGGCAAGACGGCAAGCAGTGCGGCCGTCGCCCGTGACGGTTGGCATCTGATGCTGACCAACCTGCCAACAGAGCGTATCGGTGTGGCCACCTTGGCCGGACTTTACCGATCACGCTGGGCAGTGGAGATCCAGTTCCGGGCGTGGAAGCAAAGCCTACACATCGCTGCGGCACTGAACCGGAAAAGCAACAAATGGCATATCGAAGCCCTCGTCTATGGCTCGATGATCGTCGCGCTAATGGGGCTGAAGCAGATGGCCATTTTTGCCAGTCAGGTCGGTCTGGCAGTTCTTTCGCCGGAGAAGATCATGGATTGGATAACGGGTGATATACCAAGCTGTAAGAATATCGAAAAGATCGCTGCAATTCCACCCGATCTAGATCATGTTCGAAGGGATGTCCGTGATCGAAAATCCACCGTGATTCAAGGGCTTGCAGCACTAAGTTGACGCGAATGGCGGTGCACCTTTGGTGCGAAAGAGCTGGAACCGAACGACCATCGCTTTTCAAAAAACTTGACGCGCACGAGTATAGCGGATCCGTATAGCCAATGCCGTGGAGAACTTTGCGGTCTTACGGCGCATAGTCCACAGCCTCCTGAAATCGGCTCAATCCAGGGGAATCTCTCCTGATGGAACTGATGAAAGCGATGGCCAGCGAAGACTATCGCAACCAGCTCTTCTCCCTAGATACCTGTCGCAACCTTCTTTTTTTCTTGCGCGGTTCAACCCCTCAGGATATTCCAAGTTTTAGATCGTATAAGGATCTGGCGTCAATTCACATACATATCATTATTCATGAAAAAAATAATCTTTCCAGCATTCATTTTGGCCGCCTCGGTGAATCACGCCCACGCTGCATTCATTCTTGTTGAAAAATTCGACGGAAAGAACAACGGCTCCATCAACGGCCAAGGGAACTGGGTATCCACTACCAGTGGCGGGTTCTCGGACTTTGGACAAGTCGCGACCGATCCTGCGGGTGGCTCAAACCAAGTTCTTGCTCTCACCCATCCAAACTCGGGACGTGTTGCCAGGTATAATGGCGGAGTCCAAAGCGTGATTGCAATCCCAGACAACACCTCAACGGCGGGCACTCTCTTCTACCGGTTTCGCTATGATGAGCCTGCCACGGTGGCGCCCACGATCGAAGGCGGGTTGAGCAACGTGGACACGACTGGCAGCGCGGCTGATATTAGGAATAGGAACACATTCGGCGACAACGGCGTAGCGAACGATGGCATCCTCACTCTGGGTCAAGTCTCAGCAACGGATCTCACGAGTTTTGCGGAAAACACATGGTACAGCCTATGGTTGGTTTTCAACACAGCCGACACGGTTGATCAGTACACCGCGTATATCCAGGGTGGCGCTTTCGCTTCCCAAACTTCGCTGGGGACAAGAAGTCTCAATAGCAGTGTCCCCGATACACTCGACACACTACTCTTCCGTAGTTCTGGTGGAGACGGAACCCTCTACATCGACGATATCTACGTCGAAAACAGCGGACAGAGACTCACAAATCCGGTGCCAGAGCCGACTGCCAGCGCTCCTATTGGTTGGTAGTGCGGCTTTACTCGGGTTACGCCGCCGTCGGTAAGTCCCATCGACGAAAAGCAAACTATTTGTGGACAGGACAACCGTAGGCCGTTTGCAAAACAATTGAAGGGGGGGCGAGCAGGGTGCCGCCTTGAACGCATGTCCACGCCCCGGGGAACGAAGAGGGGTTGTGTGGAGTGCAAGTTGCGGCTCCGGGTTTTCCAGAGAAATTGAATTCCCGCGATTAAGTATGTGAAAATCCCGGGAACCTGCTTACTTCACCGCAGATGAGCCAGATACAAGGATTTTCCCCTGGAACCGGAACCGGTGCGGCAAACGCACCGCCGGGCGGGGTGTGGAATGAGTTGCTGGACGGGCAGGGGCGGGTGCGCCCGTATTGGGCGGAAATGAATTCCCGCATCGAGGGCTGGACAGGGGATGAGCGGAAGGTGCTGCTAGGGGAAACGGCTCGGATGCTGGAGGACTTGGGCACGACTTTCAACGTGTATCGCGATGTGGGCGGAGCGGGGCAGCCGTATGAGATCGACCCGATTCCGTTCATCATGGAATGGAAGGAATGGGAGGTGGTGGCAAAAGGCCTGGCGCAGCGGATGAAGCTGCTGGAGGCGGTGCTGACGGATCTTTACGGCCCGCGTTTGCTACTGAAAGACGGTCTGGTGCCGCCGGATCTGGTGCATGCGAGTCCGGCTTTCCACCACTCCACCCGTGACATCCAGCCATCCGGAAACAAGTGGCTGCTGGCGAGCGGCTGTGATCTTGTGCGCGGGGCAAACGGGGTGTGGACGGTGCTCCGCGACCATACCCACACGCCGGGCGGGCTGGGGCAGACTCTGGAGAACCGCAGCGTGGTTTCCGCAGTTTTGCCGGATCTTTTCGAGCAGGCGAATGTGGCGAAGCTCAAGCCGTTTTTCGATGATGAGCACGCAGCGCTCCAGAATCTGGAAACGAGCCGTGGCGAGGTCTCGAATCTCGTTTTCCTGACACCGGGCTACCATCACCCGTCCTACTTCGAGCACGCATACAAAGCGCGGCTGCACGGGATTTCCCTGGTGGAGGCGGCGGATCTGACGGTGCGTGAGCGTCGGCTTTTCCTGAAAACGCTTGGCGGACTGCGGAGGGTGGACGGGGTGATTTGCCGGCTGGATGACAATGGGATCGATCCTCTGGAGTTCTGGACATCCGGTGGGGGAGGGGTGCCCGGTCTGATCGAGGTGTGGCGCTCGGGAAACGTGGCGCTGATGAATGCGCCGGGAGCGGGTTTCGCGGGATCCCCGGCGTTGCAGGCGTTTCTGCCTATGATCTGCAAGAAATGGTTTGGAGAGCAGCTTTTACTGCCTTTTGTGGAAAGCTGGTGGCTGGGTCAAAGAAGTGTCCGCGACAGGTTGCTGGGAAACCTGAATGGCTACATTCTGCTTTCCGCTTTCGGAAAAGACAAACTGTTGCCGGTGAAATGGGCTGGCCTCACTGCCGCTGCGAGAAAGGAATGGCTGGCGGTGATCGTGCAGAGACCGTGGGATTTCGTGGTGCAGCGGGAGGTTTCCCCGAGCCGTGTGCCATCCATGGCCGGGCGCGGTGTCCAATCAAGACCGGTAATACTCCGGGCGTTTTCCCTGAACGGGAAACAGGGGCCGACGGTGCTCCCCGGCGGGCTTGCGCGGATCGGGAAACCGGGAGTCCCGCCGCAGCTTTGGCCGGATCACGAGGGTTATACAAAGGATGTCTGGCTGACCGGGGACACGGTATCGCCGGAACCGGGTATCGATCTCAATGCACCACTCCAGAGGGACAGGCTGGGCACGGCTCCCGAGGTGCCGAGCCGTATCGCGGAGCAGCTTTACTGGGTGGGCCGATATGTGGAGAGGGTGGAGATGGTTTCGCGTATGCTTAGGGTGACCCTGCGCTGCATGGAGGGGGAAAGCGGGCGGAGGCAGCGCAACCAGCTCAATGCCTGCCTCGCATTGCTGGAAGGTAGCGGGGTGGTGGCGGAAGATGCGGGGGAGATGAGGTCGGTCGCACAGCTTTCCGAGCTGGTGTTCGGGAAAAAAGTTTACGGCAGCCTGACGAAGCTGGTGGACAACCTGATCGCGAACGCAGCCAGCGCCCGTGACCGGCTTTCCGATGATACATGGATCGTCTTCAACCAGCTCAAAACCACGGTCGATGGTGCGAACCGCCAGCCACGCGCTGCGGATCTGTTGCGCACATTGGATCGCATGCTCCTGCACCTCGCTGCATTCTCCGGGATGCAAGCGGAGAACATGATACGCGGCCAGGGCTGGCGATTCTTGGAAACCGGGCGTCGTATTGAGCGCGGGCTTTGCGGGCTTTCCCTTCTGCGCACCGCTTCTTCGGATGCGGGGATGCTGGAGCCGTTGATCGAAATTTGCGACAGCGTTATGACCTACCGCCGCCGCTATTTTTCGAAGCCGGACTGGCAGGGCGTGGTCGAGCTTCTGTTCTCAGAGCGGAGCAACCCGCGCTCCGTCGGCTTCCAAATCGGCGTGCTGAATGCCGAGGCCGAGCGTTTCCCCGGAGACCACGACTTCGGTCTTTTCCCAAATATTTCCGAGGGGCTCGGTGTGCTTCACGAAAGATTTGCCAGTGAGGAACTCCCGGACAAGGATGAGCTCAAAGCCATGAGCGATGAGTTGGAAACCCTCTCCGATCTTATCACCCAGCACTACTTCAGCCACTCCGTCAGGCGGGTTTATTAAAGAAAAAGTGCTGCAGTCACCGGTGACTGCCCGCAGCCCGCTGCGAGCCGGCAGCATTGGCACGGAGCGCTGACTTTAGCCGGCGTGTTCCCTTGCTCAACCCAACCTTTCCCAAGTTTGCTCCGTAGCACCAGGGTGCGTGACGGAAAGCGGCAGCAGGCTTCCAACAGTCACCGGTCTCCGACTGGAAGGCTTTTCCTTAGCTTTTCCTGATTTTCCTGCCTGATAAAACAATCTTGCCCCAGGGCGGCGGACAGTGGATGCTTCCGTAGCCGGAAAAATGGGAAATCGAGTTAATAAAAAGCGCGGCCATGTGGAAGAGCCGAACAAGTGGTCCAGCGAAGTCGCAGGAGTCTGCTGGATGGCCGGTGGCCTCATCCTGCTGCTTTCGCAACTATCCTACAGTCCTGCGGATCTCCCGGAGTGGGGGATGTTCGAGGCGTTCGCTGACAAGGGCGACAAAAGCGGCGATAACTGGCTTGGGCCGGTGGGTGGTATCCTTGCATTTGTGCAGATCCTTTTGTTCGGTGCCGCCGGCTGGATGCTTGCGCTCGGCTTCATCTGGTTCGGGGTTCTCAAGCTAGCATTTCGCGGCAGTCTTTGGCCGCGTATCGTCCTCGGGCTGGTGGTCGTTCTTGTTTCCGGATCCGTGTTTCTCCACGCCACCGGGATCTTTTTCGATGAATGGGCGGCCCGCTGCCGCATGCCCAGCCCGGGTGGTGTGATCGGAAACGGCTTGGGAGGTTTCGTGCTCATGCCAATCATCAGTAGCGTGGGGACTGCAATCCTCACCGCCATTGCCTACCTCGTCGGTCTGGTCTGGCTGACCGGACAGACGCCGGTGAATTTCGGTCGCGGGTGTTATCACCTCGTGAAACGGAAAATCGACGCATGGAAGATGAGCCGCACCGAGGCCGGACGAGCCGATGCCCGTGAACGCGAACTCCTCAACGAGCGCGAAAGACAGCGCGAGCAACGCCGCGTGGAGCGCGAGCTTACGAAGCTCAAAGAGGCTGAAACCGACACCCCCGGCCAGAAAGAGCTAGCCATCCGCGAGACCCCGGCTCCACAGATCATCGATTCCTCCCAACGGCGTGCGACCGGTGGAGCGGCAGTTGGCGAAAAGCCGTTCGAGCGGAAAAAGCCCGGCCACCAGTCCCTTTCCGTCACCGGTTTCGAGGATTACGAACTCCCGGGATTTGATCTCCTGGAATGGGACGACGAAAACGAAGAGCCGCCCAGGACTTCACGAAGAACTCCTGGCGACCCAGACGACCATTGTCGAGACCCTGCAAGGCCTTCGGGGTGGAAGTCACGGCCGGCGACATCACCCGCGGCCCGACCATTACTCGCTACGAAATCTACCCGACCACCGGCCTCCGCGTTAGCCGCATTTCCCAGCTGGAGGCCGACCTCGCCCGCGCCACCAGAGCCGAGCGCATCAACATTCTCGCCCCCATTCCCGGAAAGGACACCGTCGGCATCGAGATCGCCAACTCAAAAAGTGGCCGTCCCGCTCCGCGAACTCCTGCAAGACGACGAGTTCCGCACCGCCAAGCGGAAGATCCCGCTCGCCCTCGGCAAAGACGTCTACGGCAACACCGTCATCGGCGACCTCGCCGCCATGCCCCACCTCCTTGTCGCCGGCGCCACCGGTGCCGGAAAATCGGTCTGCATCAACTCCATCATCACCAGCATTCTCTACAAGTTCGGCCCGGATGAGCTGCGCTTCATCATGATCGATCCGAAGGTGGTGGAGATGCAGATGTATAACAAGCTGCCCCACCTCGTCGTCCCCGTGGTGACCGATCCCAAGAAGGTCGTCGCCGCCCTCAAGTGGTGGTGAACGAGATGGAGCGACGCTACAAGATTTTCGCGAAAATCGGAGTCCGGAATTTCGACGGTTTCAACAACCGTCCACGCGAGGTGGAGGAAGTCCCCGTCCCGAAGAAGAGGAGCCGGAAGTCGATCTGCAGGCCATCGAGGATATGGCCACAGCCTTCGAAGACGGCGACCTCGGCCCCGAAGCCACCGAAGAGGAAGAGGAAATCGAGGACGATGAAATTCCCGACCGTTTCCCCTACATCGTGGTCATCATCGACGAGCTCGCCGACCTCATGCAGACCGCTCCGGCGGATGTGGAAATGTGCATCGCCCGCATCGCCCAGAAAGCCCGTGCCGCCGGTATCCACCTCATCGTCGCCACCCAGACTCCGCGGGCCGACGTCGTCACCGGCATCATCAAGGCGAACATCCCCAGCCGCATCGCCTTCCAGGTTTCCTCCTCACTCGACAGCCGCGTCATCCTCGATAGCAAGGGTGCCGACAAGCTGGTCGGAAAGGGCGACATGCTCTATCTCCCTCCCGGCTCGGCCAAGCTCGAGCGCGCCCAGGGCGCCTTCGTCTCCGACGAAGAAGTCGAAGCCATCGTCAACTTCTGCTCCAAGCAGAGCGAATCCCCGCTTCGAAAAAGACATCCAACGAAGTCATCGAAAGCGGTGGCAACGACGACGAGGAGGAAGTCTCCGATGCCGACGAGGAATATCATCGAGTGCATGGAGGTCGTCCGCCAGGAACAGAAAGCCAGCACCTCGCTGCTGCAACGTCGACTCCGCCTTGGCTACACACGAGCCGCCCGCATGATGGATATCCTCGAACAACGGGGAATCGTCGGGCCGGGGGAGGGTGCGAAAGCGCGTGAGGTATTCCTCAAATAAACTTTAAATTTTAAACTCTAAACCTCAAGGAAGACGAAATCACCATCCGAGATGGGGAAGAGTTAGGAACCACAATGGGAGCGAAGCGGACATGGAGGAAGTGACCTTCTTCTCCTATATTCCTCAAATCTTACGAATCCTACGAATCTGAAGAAGAGTTTTAACCACGGAAGGCACGGAATACACGGAATGAAGAGTTTTTTGAGTTTGGAAAAATATGCCAGTAGTGGATGGCGTTTTTTCCGAAGTCTTGAGATTCGTTGGATTCGTAAGATTCGTGGTTCCTACTCTTCCCCACAACCTGGGCAAGACTCTTCCTTTCCGTGTATTCCGTGCTTTCCGTGGTTCCTTCTTTCCCATAACCCAAGTGTCGGAGGTATCCGGTTTTGAACGCCGACGTTTCATATTTTCTTGAGTTCCAGGAAACGGAGAAGAACGCCTCCCCGCTGACGGTGCGGAACTACTCGGCTGCTTTGAAGAAATACGCGGAGTGGCGGGGGGACGGTTTCGTGAACTGGCGGGATGAGACGGGGGATGATTTCCGTGGCTACCTTTATGAACTGATGAAGCAGGGCTTGAAGCGCTCTACGATACGGCTTCGCTTCGCTGCTTTGCGGTCGTTTTACAAATACCTCGTCCTACGCCGTGGTCTCGCTAGCAGTCCGGTGGCGGAGGTGCAGATGCCGAAGCCGGAGCGGAGTTTGCCTGTTGTGCTTAGTGTGAAGCAGATGGACGACCTGTTGAATGTTCCTCTGAAATCCGAGGCTCCAGCCAAGGGGCCGCAGTGGTTGAAATACCGGGACGCGGCGATTCTTGAGCTTTTTTACTCCTCCGGGTTGCGGATCTCGGAACTGCTCGGACTGGATGTGAAGCACGTGGATTTCGTGGAGGGGATCGTGAAAGTCGTCGGAAAAGGCAGGAAGGAGCGGATGGTTCCCGTAGGTGGGGCGGCGATGCGGGCGATACAAAAATACCGCCAGGAAGCGGCTGTAACCAATGGCCCGCTGTTCCGCAGCATACGGGGGACACGGATCACCCAGCAGGCGGTGGATCAGATGTTGAAAAAGTATTTGAAGGAAAGCGGAATTCCATTTGGGGTGAGTCCGCACAAGCTGAGGCACAGCTTCGCTACCCACATGCTCGATGCCGGAGCCGATCTCCGCAGCGTGCAGGAACTTCTCGGCCACGCCTCTCTCTCCACCACACAAATCTACACCCACGTCACCAAAGAGCGGCTAAAGACCGCTTATGACGAAGCACATCCAAGGGCGTGAACGAACGATTCAAACGAATGAAACTTCTGGCGAAAATCCTCGGCTTTCTCGGCCTCTCAAGCTGTGCCGTGCAGCCTCCCGGAGAAAAGCCATCGAAGCTGGCGCAAGAGCGGGCGCCGGATCACCGGACGGATGTTTCCGTCCTTTTCATAGGGAACAGCTACAGCTTCGGCGTGCCACAGGCTTTCCGCAGGCTTTCCAAATCCCGTGGAAAGCATGTGAAAATCGGGCACTCCACATTCGGAGGATGGACTCTGGAGAAACACTCCGCGCACGGGGGAACTTTGAAGAAGCTGCGGCAAGGGAATTGGGATCTCGTGGTGATACAGGATCACAGCCTCCATCCCGGCAGCCCGGATTCCGAGAGGGAAAAGGTCATGGATCCCTGTGTGAAAATTTTCGCAGATGAAGCGCGTGCCATAGGAGCTGTTCCTCTTCTTTACCAGACATGGGGTAGGCGCGATGGGGACGAGCGCATCCCCGGCGATGACTTCTATGCGATGAACGAGCGTGTCCGGCATGGCTACCGCCTTGCATCCCGGCACGCTGGGGGAGTGGCCATCGTTCCGGTTGGTGATGCGTGGGAGCGTGAATACCGCGCCGGACGTGGGCGTGAGCTTTATCACGAAGACGGCAGCCACCCGAGTGCTTACGGTGACGAGATTTCAGCCAGGGAATTCTATCGCGTGATTTTCGGAGAGTGAGCATGAATTGATTGACCTGAGCTTGCAGCTCAGGAAATCCCGTCCACGGATAAGAACTACCAGCGTAAGTTCCTGTAGGAATGGATGGGGAAATTGTTGCGGCGGAGTTCAGTGAACCCATCGTCGGGGCGGAAAAAACAGGCCGGGGAAGTGAGCGGTTATTCCCTGTTGCGGCTATCCAGCCAGATGGTGACCGGGCCGTCGTTGGTGAGGGATACTTTCATGTCCGCCCCGAACACGCCACGCCCGACCGGATCTGAGATGGCCGTTTCCATGGCGGCACAAAAGGTTTGATAAAGAGGCTCCGATTTTGAAGGGGCGGCGGCTTTGAGGAAGGAGGGACGGTTGCCTTTTTTCGAGGAGGCGTGGAGGGTGAACTGGCTGACGACCAGGATCTCGCCCTGAAATATCGAGCAGGGAGAGGTTCATCTTTCCTTCCGCGTCCGGAAAAATCCGCATTTGGGAAATTTTCTGGCAAAGCCACGCGATGTCGGATTCGTCATCCGCGTCTTCGATACCGAGCAGGATGAGAAGACCTTGGGAAATGGTGGATGTGGTTTTGCCTCCGATTTCCACTGAGGCGGAGGAGACACGTTGGAGCAGGGCGCGCATGGGGGAAACTTTAAATTCTAAACTTTAAATCTCAAAGGTAAGAAAGAGGGATTGGGAGATTGGGAGATTGGGGGATTGGGGGATTGGGGGATTGGGGGATTGGGGGATTGGGGGAGTGGGGGATTCTACTCCAGCTATAAGAATCTGATCCGCGTCCATCCGCGTTCATCCGTGGTTCTCTTCCTCTTTTCTCAACCCAGGTCCAGGATTCGTGAGATTCGTTGGATTTAACGGAGAGGCTTAATTTTACAGTCCGTCCATGTCCGCTTCGCTCCCATTGTGGTTCCTGCCTCTTCCACTCTTCTGAAACTTTATTTCCGGAGTTGTTCACAAGCACTCGCAACGGGTTTTCGGAATCGGGTCGGATAGTTTGACTGCCGGGGGGAGCTTCTGGCAAACATCCGTCCACCCATGGCCGATGCACTAAAAACACCTCCGAAGAATTTGTTTTCCGCCAAACGCGAGGAAGGGCAAGAGGTGCCGGACGATGTGACACGTGCTCTCCCTCATGCCGTGGGGCCGGAGAAATCCTTGCTCTCCACGATGTTGCAGGATCCGCAGGAATACATAGGGCTGGCGGTCGAGGAGAGACTGACGGCGGCGCATTTCTACCTTCCGAACCACTCGACCCTGTTCGGGTTTCTGATCGAACTTTTTGAAGCGGGGCACGAGGTGGAGCTGGTTTCATTGGTGCAGAGGCTTTTGGACAAAGGTCTGCTGGAAAGAGTAGGCGGCCCGGGATATCTGACGGAGCTTTACACCTACGCGCCCAGCCCCGGGCATTTCCGCCACCACTTGCAGCACGTGAAAGACAAGTTCACCCTGCGGGCCATCATCCGTAGCTCGAATGAGGCGGTGGCTCTTGCGTACGAGACGCCGGACGAGGTTCCGGAGCTTCTGGATTCCGTGGAGCAATCCTTCCTTTCCATCCGCGAGAGCGCGGAAACGACCCAGGCGCAGACCTTGAAACAAACCGTGGAGGAGGTGATGCGCGATTTCCAGCGGCTGCTCTCAAAGAGAAACTCTCCGCCGGGCTTACCACGGGCTTCGAGGAGCTGGACAAGAAATCCGGCGGTCTGAAACCCGGGGAAATGTTCGTCGTCGCGGCGCGTCCCTCAATGGGAAAGACATCGTTCATGATGAACATCGTGGAAAACATCTGCCTGGACCAGGGCAAGCCGTGCATGGTGTTTTCCTGCGAAATGAGCTCCGCCCAGCTTGTCCAGCGTCTGCTTTTCGCGAGGGCGAAGTTCGCAGCCTCCCAGCTTTCGCGTGGCTACACCCCGAAGAAACAGGAGCTGGAGCGGGTGCGGAATTCCTCCGTGCAGATCGTGAACTCCAAGCTTTTCATCGACGATACCGCAGGCATCTCGATTAACGAACTCCGCGCGAAAGCCCGCCGGAAAAAGCGCGACGAAGACATCCAGTTCATCGCCATCGACTATCTCCAGCTCATGAAATCCCGCACCAAGCAGGCGGAAAATTCCCGCGAGCGGGAGATCGCGGAAATCTCGGGCGGCATCAAGGCGCTGGCGAAAGAACTCCACATCCCCATCCTCATCCTCGCCCAGCTCAACCGGCCGGAAGGGCGGACAGGAAAAAGCCTGGGTGTCCCGCGCATGTCGGACTTGCGGGAATCCGGTTCCATCGAGCAGGACGCCGACCTTGTCGGCCTCCTCTACCGGAACAAATACTACGCGGAAAACGACGAGGAGCGCGCCGCGCTGGAAGGCAAGGCGGAGCTGGTTCTCGCGAAAAACCGTAACGGCGAAACCGGCGGCATCCCGCTCACCTTCGTGGAGGAACTCATGCGCTTCGAGACCGGCCCGCCGGCCGAGGAGTTTGAGGGATGATGTAGCTGCCTCGTCCCGCGGCAGGCTGTGGTTTTGGCGTCCCGCCGAAACAAGTGGGAAGAGAGACACGCCGCCTGAAGGCAGCGCTCCTGCCACGTCGCCCCGGGACGGGGCGTCCACGGCCTGCTGCGGGACGCAGCAGCTACGTGAAATTTTTTAGAAAAAAGATTCGAAACGATTGAACGTAATGGGAGGTTGAAGGTCTATACCCCTTGAAAGCCGACACTGTCGCTTTCATGTAAGGGTGTAACAGCAGTTGTCTATCGAATCCCATGGGTGTGGGTGAAGGTAAGATGACTTTTAACAAACCGCCGGGGAAGGGACTCCCCGGCGGTTTTTTGTTTTGTAGCTGAAGCGTCTTGAGGCAGACCGTGGTTTTTGCGTCGCGCCGAGAATCCGTCACGATGGAAGAGACACGCCGCCTGAAGGCAGCGCCCCGTGCCGCTTCATCCCGGATACCCGTTGGGCGCTATGAAATACGGAATTTTCCCGGCATCCGCCCGCACCATCACGCAGCGGTTCAGGGTGAGATCCATCTCCCATTTTTCGAGTTCCGCCTCGTGCAATATCTCGAGAGGCACGGGCCAGAGAGGTTTTGGAATGATTTCCAACCGGGTGTTTTTTTCGAAATACCCGGGGCAGTCGTTGGCATGAAGCCACTTTCCACGCCGCCCGTTTGGGTTCAGGAATTCGGCTTCGGCGGGTTTGCTGGAGTTCACGTGATCGAAAATACAGCCATGGACGAGCTGCTGTGCGGTGATCTTTTCTTCCCGGAACTCCTCAGGAAGCAGATCCCGGTATTTCTCTACAAGGATTAGCTGATGCGAGCGCATCTTCTCCAGCTTTCGGAAATAATTGTCCCGCGCATCGGGGCCAGGAAGGAGAAATTCGTTCCGGGATTCTACGGCGAGATAAAATTTTACGGCAAGCTCGAGATGGATCAGTGAATGCGAAGAAAGATCCCTTACCAAAAAATCCAATTCGCCGAGAGTGTGTCCGGCTTCTTTGCGGAGCTGGATTCCCTTGGCTAAAAATTCGTAGGCCGGGGTGGCTTTCAGCATGGCAGCTAGGGCGTCTTCGTAGATATAGCCGAGTTTCTGCTGTAGATTCAGTGGAGGATCTTCCTTGGGTAAGACCAGTGTGTGGCATGGGAAAGCGGTTGCCTCCGGGAGATCCGTCATGAGCAGCGGGCTTTCGATGAGACTACGGAAAAGAGCTTCGGTGATGGTGGTGGAGGGAGGGGGCATTTTTTTGATTTAGGGGGAATATGCGGAACTTTTTTAAAAAAAGATTCGAAATGATTGAACGTAATGGAAGGTTGAAGGTCTATACCTCTTGAAAGCCGACACTGTCGCTTTCATGTAAGGGTGTAACAGCAGTTGTCTATCGAATCCCATGGGTGTGGGTGAAGGTAAGATGACTTTTAACAAACCGCCGGGGAAGGGACTCCCCGGCGGTTTTTCTTTTGTAGCTAAAGCGTCTTGAGGCAGACCGTGGTTTTTGCGTCGCGCCAGGAGTCCGTCACGATGGAAGGGACACGCCGCCTGGAGGCAGCGCCCTGTGCCTAACGTTCCACCGAATGCTCTTTGAGAATATCGAGATCCACGAATTCCAGGACGGAGAGGTGGCAGCCCTCGAGAAATACCCGGGGCGCGACGTTGGCTTCGTATGCCTCCATCCAGCGGCGGACGCAGAGGCACCACATGTCGCCGTCTTTAAGGCCGGGGAAATTGAATTCCGGGCGCGGGGTGCTGAGGTCGTTTCCCCTGGATTTTGAAAACCGGAGGAAGGATTGGCTGACTTTCGCGCAGACGGTATGAAGTCCGATGTCCCCGGAGCCGGTGCGGCAGTAGCCATCGCGGAAATATCCGGTTATTGGATCGGTGCAACAGGATTTCAGGGCGGTGCCGAGGACGTTGGTAACCATAGTTTTTTAGTTGGCGCTTCTTGCGAGACGGGGTTTCTCCACATCGGAGGGACGGAGCATGTTTTCCTTTTTCAGGTGAAGAAAGAGAATGCGGCTGATTTCATTGGAGGTGTCGTGGCGGTCGGGGACGCTGTGGTTGGAGGGGACGATGAGTTCCGAGTCCACCGGCTCGATATGGGAAGACCAGTAGGGGACAACCCCGTCGCTGCTGTCCGGGGTATCGCCGTGGCCTTTGTCGCCGACGATGCTGTGGAAGGTGATGTCTTTGGGAAGCGGGAGTTGGTTGAGCCCCTTGAAACCACGGCTGTTTGGGGAAAGGCTACTGATGGCGGTGGGCGGGCGGACGTCCTCTGGATTGGTGACCAAGCCGGCCTTGAGGTTGTCACGGGAGGCGTGGATGGTGGCATCGACTAGGCCGACGGTGAGGGTTTTCGGGAGGCGGATCAGGTTGGAGAGAAAGGCGGTGCCACGGAAATTCGCCATAGGGCTGCCACGGTGGGGGACGGCCATGAAAACGACGCGTTTCGGATCGGTGAGGGGTTCGTAGAGCAGGCCTTCCTCAATGAGTTTGCGTGTGGCCGGTTTTACTCCGAGCTGGTCAAACGGGGTTTTGAAATGGGCGTTGTAGAGTTTTTTTCCGGGATCGGTGATCGCGGTGCGGGTGAGAAGCCCGCCCATGGAGTGGGAGAGGATTACCATTTTCTTGAGGTTTTCATCAGGCCCCTTGCTGCGGGCGAAGTTCCCTGCCTCACCCATGATCTGGCGGAAGCGCATGGCGTTGTAGAGCCATGGGGTGCCAGTCGGATAGTTGTAGAGCCAGATTTGATAATTCTCGCGGAACCATGGCTCGGGGGAGAGGTCGTTGATGATATGGCGGTAGGCGTCCGGGCTGGAAACGAGTCCGTGGACCATGACGACGGGGATTTTTTTAGGATCGTAGGGCTGGAGGAAATAGAGGCCGGTTTCCTCGGTGTAGCGGCTGGGAATGAGGACGTTCTGGATGCGGAGATCGTCCAGATCGCACATGTACCAGAAGAAATCCACGGGGGCTGTCCAATCCGCGGCCAGATCGTGGGGGATTTTCCCTACGCTGTAGGTATCTTTCACCCAGCGTTTGGAAAATTTCCACTGCGGCACGGGTGTACTGAAATCCAGGGTGACGGTCACGTTTCGGGGCTGGCCGTTTGGTGGCTGGAAGGCGGGGCGGGGGACTCTCACCGGGGAGGTGGCTGTCCAGGCGACGGCGGGGATTCCGAGACCTTCGTCTCGGTGCTGCCTGTAGTCGGAGCGTAGTTTTACGGCGGTCGCGGGGAACAGGGCGTCGATTTTCGAGAGATCCTCGTTCATCGTCTCAGGTGCGGAGATGGCTGTGCCGATTTTCGCGGCGCGTGATGTCCAGTCGCCGCCGCCGCAGCGGAGCTTGTCGAAGAGGATGGCGACCGCGCCGTTGTAAGCATCTTCAGCAGCGGGCCAGGCGTTCTTTTGGTTTGGATCGGCGAGGATTTTCCAGTTCCGCTGGGCCGTTGCCATTACCGTGGCTGCTGGAGCGCGGGAAGCCCTGGGTAGCAAGCGGCATGATGGCGGCTGGGGCGCACCGCACTGACAGAGCAGGATTGCGGGGAAAATCAGAAGAAGCAGTCTCATGGCGAATTGCTGTGAGGGTATTGGCGGCGGGAGGAATTGGAAGGGTTAAGGGGAGTGTCAGGAATAAGGAGAAGCGCGCATCTTGCCGCTAGCGGAGGACTGGTGAAGCGTGCTGGATTCTTCGCTAGCGGCAAGATGCGCGCTTCTCCTTATTTGAGGCACGCTTGGAGGGGGGCACTAGGGTTTCTGCCAGGGCGTCTTCCCGCCTTCCTGGATCTGAGCGCGGAGGATGGTGGCGAGTTCGTCGAACTTCTCTTTGTTTTTTCCGGCGAGATCCGTGGTTTCCTGCGGGTCTTCCGCGATGTTGTAGAGTTCCAGCGGGCTGAACGGATTGTTTTGCAGGAGTTTCCAATCGCCTTTGATGACGGCGTGGTAGGCCTTGCCTTGATAGTCCCTGTTACCTTCTCGACGGACGAAGTAAAGGGGCTCGTTGTGGGGTTCCGCCTTGCCTTCGAACGCTGAAAGCAGGCTGCGGGCATTGAGGTCTTCAGAAGGTTTTGCTCCGGCTATTTCCAAGAAAGTTGGGAAGATATCGTAAACCAGCCCTACATGGTCGCTGCGTGAACCGGCTGCGATGTGGTCGGGCCAGCGGGCGGCGAAGGGGACGCGGAGGCCGCCATCGTAGTGGGATTGTTTGCCGTCGCGCCACGGGTCGTTGTTCTGTGCACTGCCTAGGTGGCCACCGTTGTCCGAGGTGAAAACGACCACCGTATTTTTCTCCTGGCCGGATTCTTTCAGGGCGGCGAGTACGTGGCCGATGCGGTCATCGAGATGCTCTACAAAGGCGACGTTCTTGGCACGCTTGGGATCGAGATCGGGTCTGCGCTTCGTTACTTTTTCCAGCCATTCTGCGGGAGGTTCGATTGGGAAATGCGGGGCGTTGAAAGCGAGATAGAGGAAAAACGGCCCGTCCTTTTTCGCTGCCCGTTCCTTGATGTAGTCCGCCGCCCAGTCTGCGAAAAGATCGGTGGCGTGTCCTTCAGGATCAATCGTCTCCGAGTTCATGCGCATGAAGTTTTTCCCTCCGCGGAGGTGGGTGGTGTAGCTGTCCATCATATCTCCGAGGAAGCCGTGGAAGAGATCGAACCCACGCTTGTTCGGATGGTTTTCCGGCTCCAGGCCGAGGTGCCATTTTCCGACCAGGGCGGTGTGGTAGCCGGATTTTTTCAGCTCATCGGCCAGGGTGGGGACTGATGGATCGAAGTAACCCCAGGAGTTGTCTTTTTCCGTACGGATGACGCCCGGCACACCGACCCGATCCGCGTATTTCCCGGTGAGGAGCGCGGCGCGGGAAGGGGAGCAGACGGTGCAGTTCGCCCGCATGTTGGTGAAGAGCATGCCCCCGGAGGCTAGGCGGTCGATGTTCGGTGTCCGGCAGTCGGATTCGTGGTAGGCGGAGACATCGCCGTAGCCGTGATCGTCCGTGAAGATGATGAGGAAATTCGGTTTCTCGGCGGCGTGGGTTAGGAGTGGTATGAGGAAAGCGGCTAGGAGGATTTTCATGTGATGGAGGGTGGAAGACTTACGCACAGGTGGCGGGGACGCCACCTTGGCCTCAAGGAGCGAGACGCACCTACTCCTATTTTAGCAGTTCCAGGTTTACGCGGCGGACTTCCATCACGGAATCCCCGGGCATCTCCAGTGCGGAAAGGACGAGGTCGCCATGGACGGACGGGAGGGTGATTTCACCGAGTTCGAGGGTTTTGAATTCCTTCATCTGGGACTCCTGGGGAACGCGGGGTACGGTGTCCTGGTTGGAGTTGATAGGGGGATCCCAGCCGGGGGCGACTTTGCCTTCGAGCTTGGCATCTTCGAAGGTGAGCTGGATGGTGGATCCTGCGTCGTCCATGGGGCAGGTATAGTCGATAGTGACCTTGTATTTTCCTGCGGTGTGGACATCCAGATTCCAGATCATTTTGCCTTTGGTGCTTTTCCAGTTGATGAAATAGGAGCAGTTCGGAGCCCTTCCACTACGTTCAACACCACCGACGGGTTTTCCATCGCGGGCAGGGAGCATGGTGTAGGGGAACTCGGGATAACCAACGGGAAGCGGGCGGGCATCGACCTGATGGCCGGCGTCTTCGGGATGGGTGAAAACTTCTTTTTTCCACGCAGCGACGGCAGCTTTGAGTTTCTCCGAGAGTTCCGGTTCCTTGTCGTTTACGGGCTTGGTCTGGCCGGGGTCGTTCACCATATCGTAGAGCCTGCCGTTCGCGTCCAACCTGTGGGTCTGGGTGCGGACGGAGGTGTTCTGAGGCCATGCGGAAAAGATCATACGGCTCGCCCAATCGGCGTCTTTGGCTTTTTCCAGAAGTGGTGTGAGGTCGCGACCGTCGAGGGGCTTGTCGCCTACGCGGGTGGTGCCGGTGATAGAGGTGATAGTCGGCAGGAAATCGATGGCACCTGCGATCTGCGGGACGGATGTTCCCGGGGCGATTTTCCCTGGAAGCTTCATGTAGCAGACGGATTTTACGCCGCCTTCGTCAGTGCCGCCTTTCTTGCCTTTCAGCCCGCCGTTCCAGCGGTGGCCGTTGGGGCCGTTGTCGGAAAAGTAAATGACCAGGGTGTCTTCGGCGAGGTTCAGTTGATCGAGTTTTTCAAGAACGCGTCCGACGTTCCAGTCCTGGTTCTCGACCATGGCGAGAGCGCAGCGGGTCTCGTCGATGTTCTCCTGGCCGGCGGCAGTGCCCCGCTGGGTCAGTTCCATATCCTTGAATTTCTTCCAATATTTCTCCGGCACCGCCCATGGGGAGTGGGGAGTGGTGAAGGGGATGTAGCAGAGGAAAGGCTTGTCCTTGTTTTTTTCGATGAAGCCCAGCGCTTTGTCCGTGCAGACATCGACGATATAGCCCTCGGTTTTGACCATGCGTCCGTTCTCCTCCAGCGGTGCGTCGAAATACTCGCCCCAATGGCCGGAGGTGTGGCCGAAGTATTCGTCAAATCCGCGCCCGGCGGGATGGTAGGGATACTGGGAACCGTTGTGCCATTTTCCGAAAGCTCCCGTGGTATAACCGGCAGCTTTGAGCGCGTCGGCTATGGTTTTTTCGTCGAGATTGATTCGCTCGCGTCCGGTGGAAACGCCTTCCACGCCGGTGCGCGGGTAGTAGCGGCCGGTGAGCATCTCGGAGCGGGTAGGGGCACAGAGCGGGCAGACGAAAAAGTTTTCCAGCGCGGCACCGTCCCTGGCGATGGAGTCGATGTTCGGGGTGGAGAGCATCTTGTTGCCGGAGTGCGAGTAGTCGCCCCAGCCCGCGTCGTCCGCGAGGAAGATTACGACGTTCGGTTTCGCTTCCGAGAGGGCGGATGAGAGGAGAAAAAGGGCAGATAGAAGTTTTAGGGATTTCATGTCGTTCTGGGGAAAGCTTGGGACTGGATTTGAAATTTGCGAAGGAGAAAAATCGGGGACATGTGGGGCTGGGGAGAAGGGACATTCCTATTCCTTCTGAAAACGGATGCCAGTCGGGACAGGAATGTCCCGACTCCGTAGCCGGGGCTTGACGCTACCGGTGATACGCGGATGATTCGTGCGGTTATGTCGTGGTATTACTCGAAGATGGGATTGCAGCAGGGCCGGCCCCTGAGGACGAGCTGAAGACGAAGATCCGGCGCGGCGAGATCGACGGGACGAACCTTGTTTGGAAAGAGGGCATGGCGGAATGGAAGCCGCTCTCGCAGGTGCCGGGAATGATGGCCCCAGAGGTGCAAGCTGGTCAGCATGTGCATTCGCCTCCGAATCTTTCTCCGCAGCAGCCGCTTTCCCAGAACGAGCCAAACGCCAATGTGCAGATGCCCCAGCCGCCTGCATACCATGGGGATTACGTGGCACCGAACATTCCTTCCTATATGGTGCCGTCCATTGTCGCGCTGGTGTTGTCCTGTGTTTCCATGATCCTCATCTGCCTGCCCATCGCGCTTCCGTTTGCGATCGTGGCGCTGGTATTTGCGACCAAGGTGGACTCGCTCAAGGCGCAGGGGGATGTGGTCGCAGCGCAGGCTGCATCCGGGAATGCTAAGATCTGGATGATTATTGCTTATGTAATGGTGGGTATCCACATGCTCGGGATGGTGGGACTCATTCTTTTGGCTGCGCTCGGTTCGATGTGAGTGGCATGGGAGTCTTGACGCTGCTTGTCCCGCGGGGAAAATTCCTGCAGTCCTTTCTTCATTTTCAAATGCGCTCATTTACGAACTGACCTCCCATGAATGGTTTTCACAAGGATCGTGCGCTCTGGGCAGCCCTTGTGGTTTTGCTTCTCGCCTTCGCCGCATACATGCTGCGGGAAACGGGGGGAGCCGGATGGATGCCGGGATGTGTTTTCCGGAAAGTGACCGGTTTTGACTGTCCCGGGTGCGGGATGACACGCGCCACTTACGCCATTCTCCACGGCGATCTGGCAGCCGCTTTCCGTTTCAATCCCGTGGGCATGGTGCTCCTGCCGCTGGCCTTACTCGCCCTTTCCTTCGAGGTGGCCGGGTGGGTGAGGGGGAAGCCTTTGCCTTTCCGCATCCGCATTGGCCGATGGGGGGCGGCGGTTGGCATCGTGATCCTGATCGCATGGTGGATTTTGAGAAACGTGTTTTGGAAACTCTGAGAGGACGGTATCAGGTGAAGAATTTTAACCGCGAATTTCGCCAATTGCCGCGAATGGAGAGAAGAATTTTTCAGCCGCAAAAAGACGCAAAAACCAGTGCTTGGGAGCAGGCTGGTATATTTGGAAATTTGCGATCATTCGTGCATATTCGCGGTTGGTTCCTCGGGCTGGGTTGGCTCTGTTAAACTCGGGACTTTGATTTCCATGTTTGTGGGGCTATTTTTCGGCGTATGAGTCTTCTACTTGGAGTAAATATTGATCACGTCGCGACGCTGCGGCAGGCGCGTTATGCGCTTTTACCGGATTCGCCCAATGCCGAGCCTTCCGTGGTGGAGGCCGCACTGGAGGCGAAGGCTGGGGGTGCGGATTCCATCACTGTGCATGTGCGTGGCGACAGGCGGCACATGCAGGATGCGGATGTCTTCCGGGTAAAGGAGGAGTGTGATCTTCCGCTGAACCTGGAACTCGGCATCACCGAGGAAATGATGGATCTCGCTTTCCGCCTGAAGCCGGATTTCGCGTGCCTCGTGCCTGAAACACGGGAGGAAGTGACGACGGAAGGCGGGCTGGATGTTGTCGCACTTTTCGGAACCGCGCGGGAGGCTGTAAAACGTCTGAAAGACGAGGGGATCAAAGTCAGCCTGTTTATTGATCCCGAGCCCGAACATGTCGAGGAGGCCGCGCGCATGGGTGCCGATATGATAGAACTCCACACCGGGGCTTTTGCTAACGCCCATGATCCTTCCGCAGAACTGGCCCGCCTCGTAGCTGCCGCAGAGCTGGGCCATGAGCGCGGACTCCAAGTGAATGCGGGGCACGGGATCAACTACCGCAACCTTTCGCAATTACTGGAAGTCCCGTATTTGGGCGAGTTGAACATCGGGCACAGCATCGTTTCCCGCGCCATGACCGTTGGCATGCGCACTGCCGTTTCTGAAATGCTCGCGGGGATGAAAGGTTACACTTCCGCCCCATGATGATCTACGGAATTGGGATTGATGTCGTGGAGGTGGATCGCATTGAGGCCGCCATAGCGCGGCAGGGCGAGGCGTTCGTTTCCCGGCTTTTCACGAAAGAGGAAAGGGCATACTGCGAGCGGCAGGCGCGCCCTGCCATGCACTTCGCTGCGAGGTTTGCTGCGAAGGAGGCGGTTTCCAAAGCTTTTGGAACGGGAATAGGCGGGCAGGCGGGTTGGCTGGAAATGGAAGTCCTGCGTGTGGAATCCGGCGCACCGAAGATGATTTTTCACGGGAACGCGGCGGAGTTTCTCAAAACGGAAGGCATCTCCGAGGTGCAGATCAGTCTCACCCATGCACGAGACTACGCGGCCGCGAATGCCGTGGCGATGCGGATGCCGGTGTAGGGGCGCTGCCTTCAGGCGGCGAGTCCTTGTGTTGTGTCTTGAAGAGGAGGGGCTGGAATCCCCCCGAACGGCCTTGGGCGAGACGCCCAAGCCACGGTGGTTGCCGGGTCACCCCGAGACGGGGTTTCCACGGCCTGCCGCGAGACGCGGCAGCTACGTTTACGTCGCCGGGACGTCCACCCAGGAGCCTTGCTCATGGGATTTGATGGAGAGCTCGGCGAGCTGGACGCCTTTGGCTCCCTCGCGGAGAGTCCACGGGAAGGGGGTATCGATGGCGACGTGCTTGAGGAACATTTCCCACTGGATCTTGAATGCGTTGTCGAAGTCGAGCTGGTCGGGGACTTCCGTCCAGTTTGCGTAGTAGTCGATTGGGGAGTCGATATCCGGGTTCCAGATCGGGCGGGGGGTGACGGACTGGTGCTGGACCCAGCATTTGCGGAGGCCGACGATTGCGGAGCCTTCGGTGCCATCGACCTGCATGGTGAGGAGGTCGTCGCGGCGGACCCTAACGTTCCATGAGGAGTTGAACTGGCAGGTGACGCCGGTTTCGGTTTCGAAAAGGGCGTATGCGGAATCGTCGGCGGTGCATTCGTATGGTTTGCCCTGCTCGTCGAAACGCTCGGGGATGTGGGTGGCCGCTTTGCAGAAGACGCGGGTGACGTTTCCGAAGAGGTTGTCGATGACGTAGCGCCAGTGGCAGTGCATATCGACGATCATGCCGCCGCCGTCTTCGGAGCGGTAGTTCCAGGAGGGGCGCTGGATGGGCTGGCCTTCGTGCTCTCCGGTGAAAACCCAATATCCGAACTCGCCGCGTACGGAGAGGATTTTTCCGAAGAAGCCCTGCTCTTTCAGAAGCTGGAATTTGCGGATGCCGGGGAGCCAGAGCTTGTCCTGGACGGTGCCGTTTTTGACGCCTGCTTTCTCGGCGACTTCGGCGATGCGGAGGGCTTCCGAGTAGAGGACGGCGGTGGGTTTTTCGCAATAGATGTGTTTCCCGGCGGCGATGGCGCGCTCAAGGAAAGGGATGCGGTGCGGGGTGCCGGAGGCGTCGAAGAAGATCTCGTTGTAGGGGTCCGCCAACGCGTCATCGAGGTCGGTGGAGAAACGCTCGACTCCGTATTTTTTCGCGAGGTCGGAGAGTTTGTTTTCGTTGCGGCCGGTGAGGATGGGATCCGGCATGAGGCGGGAGCCGTCAGGAAGGAGGACGCCGCCTTGGTCGCGGATTGCGAGGATGGAGCGGACGAGGTGTTGGTTGGTGCCCATGCGTCCGGTGACGCCGTTGAGGATGATGCCTATTTTTTTCATAAAATTTTAAACTATAAACCTCAAGGAAGAGGCTGGGGTTGTGCTTTTTTTAACCGCGAATGCACCCGAGGGCATAAAGACGCGAATTTTCGCGAATCCGTTGCAGCTATTTCAATTCTCTTTATTGGCGGAAATTCGTGTGCATTCGCGGTTAGAGATCTTTGGTGGAGGTGAGGATTTTTTGGAGGAAATCGTGCTGGTTCACGGACCAGTATTTGCGGGAGAAGATTTCGACTTCGGTGAGGCCGGTGAAGCCGGCGTTGCGTATCATGGCGAGGATGCGGGGGGTGGCGTTGACGCCTTCACCGGGGAAGCCGCGATCGAGGAGGGGGTGGTCGAAGTCCGGCTTGAACTCGCAGATGTGGAAGGCGAAGAGATGGCCGTTGAGGGCGCAGGTTTGGATTTCCGCTTCGAGGTTGGTTTCCCACCAGACGTGGAAGGTATCGACGGCGATGCCGACGAGGGGGTGGGCGATGCGCTGGGCGAGCAGGTTCGCATCTCGCAGGGAGGCGACGGCGGGCCGGTCACCCGCATACATGGGGTGGAGTGGCTCAATGGCGAGCTTCACGTTCGCGGCTTCTGCGGCGGGGATGATGGCGCGGATGCCTTCCTCGATCTGTTCGAGATTTTCCTCGGGGGATTGGCCGAGGGTTGCCCCGCAGACGAGGACGATCATGGGGAGGCCGAGGGCTTCGGCTTCGCGGAGGGCTTCGAGGTTCTTTTGGATTCCGCTTTCGCGGTCGGGCGCGGTTTCCCCGGTGAAGAAGCCTCCCCGGACGAGGCAGACGGGATCCAGTCCGCTGTCCGTGAGCTGTTTCCGGACTTTTTTCAGATCCTGCCCGGCGACGGTTTCCCGCCAGATGGAGATGCCGCCTATGCCAGCCCGCGCGTAGTTCTCAATGCACTCCTGGATGGACCAGGGTTGGTTGGTGAATGTGTGGATTGCGAGCTGGTCGGGAAGCATTGGTAGGTGTGAAAATAGAATTAAGCGGATTCCCCGATTACGAGGGTGCCGGGGACGCGGATGCTTTCCACAGCGGGCGTGTTCTCGATGATCTGGGATTCGAGGCGGGCTGCGGCGGCACCCGCAAGCTCCGCCAACGGCATGCTGACGGTGGTGAGAAGCGGGCGGGAAAGGCGGCGCACGGGGGAATCGTCAAAGCCGGTGACGGAAACCTGTGACGGGACTTTGATGCCGAGGCGATCCAGCTCGCTGAGGACGACGGTGCCGATGATGTCGTTGGCGCAGACGAGGGCGTTGTATTTTTCCGCGAGTGGCGCGATTGCATCGGCGGTGATGGAGGAGATACCGTCGAAGGTGTGGACGTCGGTTTCCCGGTTGAAAGGTGTTCCCTGTTTTTCGCAGGCGGCGATGAATCCTTCGAGGCGCTCCTCGCCGATCTGGCCGAGGCCGTTGAGGGAAAGGTAGGCGGGCTTGAGATCCTGGCGTGCCGATTTCAGGTGGCTGGCGATGAGTTCCATGCCGGCGGCATTTTCCGAGCCGACGCACGGGAGCCCGTCAATCGCTCGGTTGAGGACGACGAAGGGGGTGCCGACGGCGCGGAGCTGCTTGAGGGTGGAAGGGGTGGGGCGGTTGAACGCGAAGATGAAGCCGTTGAGATCGCCGCCTTTTTTGTGCGGATAAGGCTCGAATTTCGGCGAGGCGGTTTCGCAGAGCAGGTTGATTCCGCAGAGTTTGAAGCCGCGCTGGATGCCATCGATAAGAGAGGCCAGATCGTAGAAGAGGGCGCGTTCCGGTTCCTCGTGGAGGGGCAGGACGAGTTTGATATTCAGGATGGCCCGGCCGCGATGGCGGCGGATGACACGTTTTTTATATCCAAGCTTGTCTGCGGTCTCGTTGATGCGTGCCGCAAGATCGGGAGTGACGAGACGGGACTGGTTGAGGGCACGGGAAACGGTTGCCGTGGAAATGTTAAGATTGTTTGCGATGTCGGTGATGGTTGCCATGTGCGCGGGATACTGTGGATCTTTGTAAAAAATGAAAGAACAGACTTAGTAACCCAAACGCGTTACGCAATCGGCCAGGATTTCCTTTTCCCAATCCGGGCGGGTGGCGGATTTCGGATGGGTGAGGGGGGAAGGGCAGCGCCCGATGAGATTTTGGAAAATCGCGCAGGAATGCTTGTAAGCCGGCACCGGGGCGCGGAAGGAGATGTTGCCGAGATACTGGATCGCATCGGTGAGGGCTGCATAGCGTTCGTCGCCTTCGAGCCAGTATTTGTCGCGCAGGGCGAAAAGCTCGGGGCAGAATGTGGCGAGCCCGAGGAGGTAGTCGGAGCCGTATTCGGTCATGTCGATGGCGAGGTCGTTGCCTGTGAAAATTTTGAAGTCCGGGCGGATCTCATCGCGGATCTCCAGACGGCGAAGCTCGATGCCACGGTCGAGTGAGGAATGCTTGATGCCTTTGAGAGCCGGGATCTGGATGAGTCCGGTGATGGTTTCCTCATCGAAGATCATTCCGTTCGGGGCAAACATGGAGCCCAGCTCGAATCCGATGACGGACTCGTAGCCTTCGCAGGCCTGGGAGTATAGATCGACGATCTCGGAAGGCTTCCAGCCGTGGAAGCGGGTGGTTTGGAAAAGGATGGGAGTGCCGCCGTAGGAAACGATTTCGTCCATTTGCGTGCGGTAGAGGCTGACGAGGTCTCCTTCGAGTCCTTCGACGAAGGCGCCGGAAACGAAGTCACGGCGGCCTGCGATGGTTTCCTTGGTAAGTTCCAGAACGAGTTTGCGCTCGGAGGGCTCCAGATAGTTCGCGTAGCCGGTGTCCATGTTCACCGCGCAACCGAGACCTGCTTCGGTAGTGCGCTCGACAGCATTTTGGAACGAGCCACGGGCGATGGAGCCGTCGGTTTCGAAAGGAAGAAGGCAGGCTGCATAACCGGTTGTTTTGCGGTTAAGCTTCTTGGCGGCGTGGCGCGATGCGAGAGTCATGAGGGGCTTTTGTGTGTAAAAGGAACGGTGGGCAAGAAAAAACAGAATTTGACGGAAAAAAAACGGCTTCCCGTTCTTGGGAAGCCGCCTAAGTGGTCGATCTGAAATTCGGGTTAGCGGCGCCGACGCAACAGGCAAAGGGATCCGATCGCGCCGAGGAGAATTGAAGATGGTTCCGGGACGACGGTGACGAGCACGTTGTCGATGGTGAGCGCACCATTGTTGCCATCGGCGAATACCGAGACGGCATCGAAGGTGGTGATGGGCGATGTGACGGTATTCGTGCGGGTAACGCTCCCGAACGATGAGCTGACTGTCATGCTGTCGGCCGCGGTGTAGTCAAGGACGATGCTTGCGGTGTAGAACGTGTCATTGGAGTTGTTTCCAGTGGACGCACTGCCGGTAGCCAGGGCGGAGTATGCCGAGTTTGTCCAGAATGTGTTTGAACTCCCTGAATTCCTTCTCCGGAGTTCCTCAATGTTGGGGCCTTGGAACGAATGGAATCCCGCATATCCGACGTCGTTGTTGAAAGCAGTGTCATTGCTCACGGTGAGATCCGTGGAGATCCTGCTCGTCGTCCCGCCGGAGTTGAAGATTCCGAATCTGAGGGAGTTGCCTTGCTGAACGGAGGCATTCGAGGTGCTGACCTGGAAGGAAAAGGTCAGGGTTTGCCCGATGCTGAGAGTCGCGGGAGTGAAATAGCTGATCGCGGCTCCGTTCGAAGAGCCCGAGGTATTGAAGCGGTAGGCGTTTCCGGCGACTTCGGAATCTGCCGACCCGCTGGTGAAGAAGAACCAGCCGTCGCGGTTTCCATCGGAGAAATCATCCGAGAACAGGGTGGTCATTCCCTGGGATTGAATGGTGCCGACGAGTGCTATGCTTAGTATTGTTTTTTTCATGGGTATTGTGGTTGTGGGTTATTTCATCTGGAGACTTTGTATCTGGGCCGGGGAAAGCGCGTCCGCGTAGAAGACGATTTCATCGACGGCGCCCGAGAAGGCGTGGGTGCCCCACAGGCCGGGCGAGATATGGTTGCCGATCACGAAGCTTGCCGGATCAAAGATCCGGGGAACGGAGCGGAAGGACTCGGAATCCAGCCTGCCGTTTACATATATCATGATGCGGGGGCGGGGTGTGTTTTCGAAAACAAAGGCTAGGTGGCTCCAGCCTCCGGTGGTAACGGGCGTGTTTCCGGTTACGTGCTTTTCCAAAGGAATCCCCGAGCGGATGGAAGCGGTGCGGGCGCTT
This sequence comes from uncultured Verrucomicrobiae bacterium, assembly GCA_963793435.1. GTDB lineage: Bacteria > Verrucomicrobiota > Verrucomicrobiia > Verrucomicrobiales > Akkermansiaceae > Luteolibacter. The sequence continues at coordinate 1,974,625 of CAWCAA010000002.1, forward strand.
CCCGGGTTCTGCTCAAGTGCGACCGACCACCTGCCAGTATCCTGTGCGTCCGGATCGCCCCAACTGATGGGGCAAGCCCGAATTACACCGGGCATTTCATCGGGTCTCACCCACATTGCGATGGTTCCCGGATGGGAGGTGGCGAAGCTTTTCCAACTGTCCACTCCGAGGTGGGTTCCGGAACCATCGAAGCGGATGGCATCGCCTTTCACGCCCGGGGCTGTGAGGAGGTTCCCTCCATGCACCGGCACTTTCCTGGTGGTGGATCCGTCCGAGGCGCGGAAATTTCCTTCTTGATCAATATCATCAAAAGAGAGGGTGACGGAGTCCGGCCAGGGATCGAGTTGCTGGGTGAACCTGGTCTGGGGGATTACGGAATAGCCCGTAGGGGAGCCGTCATCCTCGCGGACGGAGTTTCCGGATTTTAAAAGCGGCTGCCTGGTGAACCCTTTAGCCGACCGGAGGACATCCACGGTGCCTTCGAAGACATGGATCTCGTCCGGGGAGCCGGGATTGGAAAGGATCCCGAACCTCGTTCCCAGATCGGTGGCGGTGGACGAGGGCATTCTCACGCGGAACCCTTTGGCTTTCTCCGAAAAGATATGGAAATAGCCCTTTCCACGATCCAGCCGTATCGAGTTTTTTCCTTCGTAAACCACGATGGCTGGCGCTTCGATGAGGGAGCGGACGCCATCCGGGAGAAGGAGTTCGGTTTTCCCTTTGTCCAAAACCAGGGTATCACCGCGTGAAAGGGGAGCCGTGGGAGGGAGGGAGGGGGTGTCGGCCCGGACTACGCGATGAACCGCTCCGGCATCCATCCTGAAGACAATCTGCTCCTCAGATTCCGCTTTGAAAACGAATGCTGCGATACCAAGTGAAATGACAATGAGTGCGGCGATCCCCAGGCTGGCCCGGACGAGGCGCTTCTGTTGGCGTGAGCGCTCCTCCTCAACCAGTTGGAACCTGCGCTGGTTTGCCGCAGGCATGTCCCGTTTCACATCGTAGTGCCACTCGATCTCGCCGTGAAGCAGCGCTTCCTCGCAATAGGTTTGCAGAGCGTCCGCATCCTCCGAGAGCAGCTTGCACAGGGCGGGGAAGTCCTCCTCGGAGATTGATCCGTCGATTCCGGAAAGCAGGAGTTGTCTCTGTGTTCCTGTCATTCCTTCTATGGTTCCGAGAGGGTTTGCAGGATACAGAGCCGTAGCTTTGCGCGGATTTTTGAAAAGGCGTTCTGCAGGGCGCTTTCGGAACGAGATATTCCGGAGGCGATGTCCCTCACGCTCCTCCGTTCCCCATACAGCTGCTCCATGAGCGAGCGGTCGTCCTCGTTGAGCTTGCCAATGCAGCCCTCAAGGGCGGAAGCGCGTTTCTCCGCATTGCGGGAGCCGATCTGACCGATGGTGGATGCGATCTTTTCCGTAAGCTCGCTATCAAAGACCAGCAGGCTGTGGCGCTTGTTCCGCCGGGAGTGGCCGCACACCTTGCGGTAGGCGATATGGGTGGCGTATGCGTAGAAGTCGGTGCCCGGTTTGAAGCGCCCCATACTGGACCAGAGGGCGATGTTGGTTTCCTGAGCGATATCCTGAGCGTCCGCCGCATTGGTAACCATGGAACGGACAAACGCGTAGATCGCCGTCTGGTGGCGTGCGATCAGGCTGATGTATTCGTTGGTTTGCTGCTTGGATTGGGACATCTGCTCGGGGCTGCGGAAACGTGCTCTCATCTATGAAACGTTTTTTCCCGAAAAGTATCACCCCCCGAGGTAACATAATTTCGATGGGGCGGAACTGCACTACGGTTTGACAAGCGGCGCGGGTTGGGAAGAATGCCCTCCATGTACGAAGCAACAGGCAAAATCAAACTGATCAACGACGTCCAGACTTTCCCAAGCGGTTTTTCGAAACGCGAGTTCGTGGTGACGACCGGAGACAGCAAATATCCGCAGGATCTCAAATTCGAGGTGGTGAAGGACAAGTGCTCGATTCTAGATAGCTACAAGGAGGGTCAGGAGGTGCAGGTGAACTTCGACATCCGTGGAAACGAGTACAACGGGAAATATTACGTGAATCTCTCTTGCTGGAAGCTCAGCGGAAAAGACGGCGGCGGTAGCTCAAGCAACAGTGAGTATTCGCAGGAAGAGCCTTCGGGAAATGGTGGTGGCTCCAGCCCGGAACCTTCCGCTGCGGATCTGCGTAAGGAAGATGATTTTGATGACGACGATATCCCGTTCTGATGTGGACGGGTCGGCCACAGGCGGGTCACTGCATTGGTTTACCGCTCACCGATGAGGAGGGCGCCTCCGGGGCGGTCGATCTGTTTGGCGGTGATGTCAGTGCCTTTCTCAAGTTTGCCTTGGCGAAGGATGATGGAGTATAGGGTCTCCGGCCTGCTGTTGGTGCGTTGGGCGAGCAGATCGGCGACGGGATGCTCGACGCCGTCCTAGTCGCGCCTGTCATCGAAACTCCGGGCAAAGGCTTTGATGATGCCGCAGCGCGACTCGGCTTCGCGGAGGAAAAGCGCCCCCCCGCCATCCCCGGAGAGGTGGCCGCCATGGAAATCGGCCTGGATTTTTCGTGAACCGAGGTCTTGAAAAGCGAAGATGGATTGCGGACAGCCTGTTTGCGTGATGGTTGGGTTCGGGTCTGGTTTTTGTCTTTAAACACAACGACTTGACCGGATTTTCAACCATGACGCACCTGTATTGGTGAGATATCCGGGCTAGGATTCCGTCAGGCACCGGGAAAAAGCGTCACGCCCGGATCTGGTCGATGCTGCGCTTGTCGCGACGGTCGGGTCCGAGTTGGGACTTGGCTCCCATGGCTTGGATCATGGTGTTGTAAACATCGAGGCCTTCGGCTTTCACGTCCATGATCTGCCCGGTCTTGAACCGGCCGTTTCCACCGGCGATGGCGTGGAAGACGCCGGAAAGCTCGCGTTTCGTGTCGTTGTGGCGACCGTCGCCGGATTCGGTTGAGATCGTTATTAGGGAGTTCTGGAGGAGGCTTTGGCCGTTGGCCTCCTTGGTCTGGTCGAGCCGGTCGAGGAAGTAGGCAACCTCACGCATCTTCATGTGGGCGTGGGCTCGGAGTGCTTCGTTGTCCTTCTTCTCGTTGAACTTGTGCCACCACTCATGGCTGCAGCCCTTGTCGCCACCGGCCTTGAGTTGTGCTCCGTCGTCGAAGCTGAAGACCTTCCTGCCATTGTAGTGGTAGTCGCCTTTGAGGCGGATGCGTTCGCCTGCGGCGAGGAAAGTGAGGGAGCCGAAACGCGCGCGGTCCGTTTCGATGGCAAGGGCGTAAAGATCCGCCATGAGCCGCCATTCGGTGGTGAGTTCGTCCAGCGTTATGTCGATGCCCTGCCCACCCGGATCCGCCGCACCTCCGTGGAGAAGTTGTGAGCGCGGAGGCTGGGGAAGGCTTTTGGTTCCATTCTTGTGCTTCATGGCGAAGGCACGTTGTTCATACTCTCGGATGCGTTCGAGGTGTTCTGTGACGCGGGCTTTGGAGGCGGAGCCGAGAGGGGAGTTGTTGCCGGTGTAGTGGCGGTATTCGCTGACTACGGAATCGAGGACGCTGCGCTTGAGGCGTTCGCGCCGGGCGTCGGGATCGCCATTGTCGAACTCGACCGTTCCGAAAACCCGCTCGAAGAGATCACGGGGTTTCTCCTGCATGGTGCCTGCGACCGTGCCGTCGGAATTGTAGCTGTGGACGTAGCGGCTGATGCGGCTGCGGCGGAAATAGGTGCCCGCCACGAGGGTGGGAACCATGCCAGGAGGGAGGCCGTCGGGGTATGCATCGCGGCGGATCATCTGGTCGAGGGAAGCACCGCCGGAGCGGGCTTCGCCGTTCGGCGGGGTGGCGGTGAAGGCGGCGGAAGAACCGTCGAAGTGGGCATTGATCCCGCTCTCGTCGCAGCGGATGTGGTCGATCTCCCGCATGATGAGAAGCTTGTCGCGGAGAGGTTTGAGGGGTTCCATCACGCCCTCGTAGCCGTCGCTTTGGAGGGGTTTCGGGATGCCGAGTCCGAAGAAAAGGTTGAACGCGCGTGTCGGGATTTGTGCTGCAGCCGGGGCGGCGTTCGCACTGGTGATCAGCATCTCTTCGAGAAACGGGAGACCGATGACGGCACCGCCGAGTCCGCGTAACATGGTGCGGCGGCTGATTGGATTGCTTTTCATGGATGGGGTATTGTAAGGCTTCGGGATTCGGATGGAAAGTTGCTATTCGCCGGTTTCGGTGGAGGTCATCCGCACGAGATCGCTAGCAATGATCGCGGTGATGAGTGCGGGCCAGGTGCCGCCGTTCTTTTGTGAGATTTCGTGGATCTTCTGGACGTGCGGGGCATCGGCTGCGCCCAGCGGTCTGCCGAGGGAGAACTGGGTGACCTTCCATGTGAGCGATTCCGCGACGCGGTCGCTTCCGGCGAGGAGATCCATGAGTTCGGCTGCGTTGGTGAATTTGACCGGCTCCGCGTCTCCGGGGAAAAGGACTTCCCCGTCCTCGCGCAGGGTGTTTCCGTGATGGTCTTTCACGTGAAAGGATCCGAGTCCGTCGTATTTTTCCAAACCGAAGGCGAGTGGCTCGAACCTTTTGTGACAACCTCCACAGGATTTGTCATCGATGCGTTGCTGGGCGGCGATGCGGTGGGACATGCCGGGGCGGACAGGCACCGGAGTGGTATCGGTTCCCGGCGGCGGATCTTTGACTACGCCGCGCAGGAGGTTTTGCATCAGGAAAAGTCCCCGTGTTACCATGGAGGCTTCGTCGCCGCCCATGGTGAGAATGCTGCCCTGGGTGAGGAGGCCGCCACGGGCCGGGTTGGTGGAAAGGTCATAGCGTTCCGCTTCTTGCGGGCCGTCCGGAATCCCGGCCGGGCTCCCGGAATAATGCGCGGCGAGTCGCGGGGTGACGAAGGTGATTTGGGCGTTGAGCAGATCGGAGAGGGGGCGCTTCTGTTCCCAGACTACCTCTTTGAAAAACGCCGTGGTTTCGAGCCGCATGTCATCGGCCAACTGTGGACTCCAGCGGGGAAATTTCTTCGGGTCGGGCTTCAGGTTGGAGAGGCGTCCGAGATTGAGCCACTGGTCGATGAACTGGACGGAACGGTCGATGGCGCGGGGATCGCGCAGCATGCGCTCCACCTGTTTGTCAAACCGGCCTTCGAGTTTTCCCTCGGCAGCGAGCCCCATCAGTTCCGCATCCGGGGATGCACCCCAGATGATGTAGCTCATGCGGGAGGCGAGTTCGTAACCGCCGACCGATCTCGGTCTGCCGTCACCACGCTGGTTTTCGATCCGGTAGATGAAACGGGGAGACTGCAACATGGCTTGCAGGATGAAGCCGATCGCTTCCTCGAAAGATCCGTTCGCGCTGGCCACGGTGGTGGATATGCCGCGGTAGATAATGAGCTCGCGTTCCTCCAAAGGCGCGCGGAGCAGCCAGGTGCCCATGGGCAGGATGACGGCTTCCATGTCCTTGTCGGTGAAGCGGTTGTTTCCGGAGAAACGCTTGGCGAACTCGCCGGGTTTCATACGGCTCACGATGATCTCGGCGAGGCGGGCATAGGCGTCCACGTGCTTGAGGTCGATGCTCAGGTTGTAGGAGGTGTTTGAGAAACCGTCGGCACGCATGTCTGGCGGGAGGATCTCACGGGCTTCGGTTTCGATATCCACACCGGTCGCCGCTTTCACAGTGGCGATGTATTCGTCCACCGTCAGGCGCTGCACCCATTGTTTGCCGCTGGCTCCGCCGCTGTTCAGATAGTTCGCGGGGTCGATGCGGTCGAGCGACCAGGTGGCACCGTCCGAGATCCAGCTTTTCAGATCCGCTTTCTGCGTGGTGCTGAGGGGCGCGTTGTCCTCCGGCATGTCGTCGTGGAAAACGGATTCCCAGAGCAGGCTGTCATCGAGTTTCCCGGGGACGACGGGAGTGCCGTCCTTGAGTTTAGCGAAGGCGGTGGCCTTTTGCGTGAGGTCGAGCTTGCCCTTGCGGGTGGCCGGGTCGTGGCACTCGATGCAGTGGTTGGCCAGGATGGGGGCGACCTTGGTTTCGAAATGGGCGGCTTTCGCTTTCTCGGAGTTGCGGGCGACCGCCTCCGGATCTACGGATGCACCGGCCTTGAAATTTCCAGCCACCTCGGCGACGGAAAGGCTGCGGCTGTAAATCGCGACGAGATGGTAGCTGCCCATCCAAGGGCGGCTCCCGTCGGTTTCGTTTCCGAGCAGGAGGGAAAAGGAAGTATCCCAGTTCCCGGTGTCGCCGCCCACCTTGTGCTCGGCGGCCTGCTTGCCATCGAGGTAGAGGCGCGCCCTGCCGGAGCGTTCCCTGGTGTAAACGACATGCGTCAGTTTCGTTTTCAGACCGGCGGCCAGCGAGGGATGGCCGTTCCTGTCGGTGGCGGTGGTGCGGAAGCGGACGTCGAATTTCCCGCCATCCTGACCGAGGGTGAAGTTCCGGTTCGTGGTATTGCCGGAGAGGGAAACGATGCGGGCGGGGCCGTCCTGCTTCGCATTTGCCGGCTTGATCCATGCCTCCACGGTGAACTCGCCCGAGCGCTTGACCGCCTCCGCCAGGCGCGCGGTTGGTTTCTCCGAGCGCAACGCGGTCTTGCTCCGGACTTCCAGCAAACCGTTTGTCCACCGCACCGCCTTCGGATCGCTGATGCGGAGGTCGATAGCCGGGGCGAGACCGGAAACGTCCCTGACAATTTCGCCGCCCGGGTTTCCGAAGTCGTAGAATACCTGGAGATCCTTGGTGGCTCTCTCCGCCGCGAGCGGGGAGAGGAGGGCGCATCCGATGAGGGAAACGATCAGGAGTTGCACGGCGGAAAAGCTCACGCCCAGTTTACGCGGGGTTTCCCCGGGAGTTTGCACGCTCCCGAAGAAATAATTGATTCCCTCGAAGAAGGGTACGTCCCGCTATTTCAGGGAATGCAGGTAGGCGATCACATCGGCGAACTGCTCCATGGTGAGGGTGTCCATTAGGTGCGGTCCCATGAGGGTGGATGCGGAGGTTTTGATCCCTTTCACATCGGCTGCCTTGATGGTGGTGGAAATCCCGGCGATATCGCGGATCACGACCTGCGAGTCCGTCTTTTCGACCAACGTTCCCTGCATGACGGAGTCGTCGGTCTTGGTGACATCCACCCATGACTCGGAGATCCCGGCGTCTGGCTTGAGGATGGCCTCGGCGATGGCTTCTCGGTCGAGCTTCCCGCCGATGTCGTTGAGTTCAGGGCCGCGTTTCGGATCTTCTTCCTTGATGGAGTGGCAGGCGATGCAGGCCTGGGTCTTCATGATCTCCATGCCCTTCTTCGGGTCGCCCTTCATCTTGTCCAGGTCGAGCATGATGTTCTCGATGGAGATCTGGCCTATTGTTTTCACTTTCGATTCTTTGGTTTTCTCGACTTCGCCAATGCCTTCGAGGTTCATCCGGTGGCGGTTTGCGAGGGAGGTGAGGAAAGCTTTACCATCCTCATCCGCAGCGGCGAAGGTATCGCGGAAAAGTTTTTCGATAGCTGCGGATTTCTCCCAAGTCACGGGCTTGTAGTATGGGCCGCGGGTGTCTGGCTGGGTGGTCCACCACCAGGAGCCGTCGTATGGCGCCTCCATGGTGTAGAGGCGGGAGAGGGTGGCGAGGATCTTGTTTTTCAATCCGTCATCGGAGGCCGCTGCATACTTGGCAATCAGCCCGTCCGCTACGGCGGGATCGTGCATCAGACGCAGTGCCCACAGTGCGCCATCCGTGTTGCTGCTGCCCACGGCTGCGAGACAGGCCTCGATTGCTTTCAGTCGGACGAGTGCATGGACGGCGAGGTGGGGGACGATGATTGGGGAGTTCGGAGTCGCGTGGGGGCCTTCGCTTGTTGCCTTTCCGGCGGGTGGCTCGGAAAGGATTTTGAAGGAAACGGCGGAGTCCGGGTTCTTCGTGGAAGCCATCGCGGCGGTCACCGTGAGCCGCTCGACCCTGCCGGGGATCACGTAGTGGATGACGGATCTGGCGTGGGTTCCGATTCCCTTCTTGAAAGGTTTGCCATCGGCGCGCTTGAGCGGTTTACCGCTTGGGGATTTCCCGACGAAGGTCTTGCCCCATCCCTGTTTGGCAGATTCCCATTTCATCTCGGTTAGCGATCTCTCCAGCCCGTCCCTTCCGAAGAGCATGGGATCGAACCAACCCGCATGATCCCCGCCGTCGCCGTTGCCACCGTCTTCGACGACAAGGTAGAGGTTGTTCACTCCCATGAGGCTGATATCGATATCGGCGCTCTCGTTTCCGGAGATTTTCCCGCTCTCGAAAAGGGGCGGCTTCGGCTCGGTGCTGACGACAGGCTCCGATTCGGGCGGATTGGAAACGGCGAGCAGTGCCTCCGCCGCATCCTTGTCCCCGAGGCGGCCCAGGGAAACGGCGGCCACGGCCTGGACGCGGGGTTCTTCATTTTTCAGCGCCTCCACGAATGGCTCAGGGGAAAGTCCGTCGAGCTGGGTGACCCTGTCGGTCAGTGCGCGGAGGGCGTGTTCCTTCACCGCGTCCTCTTTTGAAAGCTCAAGAAGCGCTGCGTTGGCATCGGCACCGAGAAGCTGCTTGTAGGTGTAGATCGCCGCCACACGGGAGGCCGCCGGAATCCCGCCGTCTTTGGCGACAGCCAGGATGGCATCGCCCATTGTCCTGTCCCCACGGGAAAGGATTTCCTGCTGCGTCGCAAGCCGAGCCGTCGCGCTATCCGAGCCGAGACCTTTCACAAGAGCCTCAGCGGGGAGCTCCGCCAGATCGGGAAACGCCTTGTATTCCCAACCCTCCGGCACCACCCGCTCGACGAAGCCGCGCTCCGGGTTCCCCTTGTATCCCGCGCCTTCCCAGGCCGCGATGTAGAGCTGTCCGGAGCCGTCCACATCCAGATCGCTCGGTTGGGAGAGGCCGATGAAGTCCTCCGCTTTCTGTGTGAACGAAGCGCCATCCGTCGTGAGCCTGTGGATGAAAACCTGGTTCCTGCCCCAGTCCGCCATCATCGGCTGCATGTTGTAATTTTCCGGCCATGTCGGCTCGTCCATGAAAAGGGCACCCGTGCCGGAGCCGCCGCCGAGATCCTCCAGCGCCGGGATGATCTCATCGGTGAAGTTTTTAAAGAGAACCGGATATCCATACTCGCCGGACTGGATCTGGTCGATGAAACGGATGTTCCAGCCGCCGCCGTCGTTCGTATTCCCCCGCGTGAACATGTTCATGAACGGGTCGATGGCCACATCGTAGATGTTCCGCAATCCGTGGGTATAGACTTCCATTTCCGTCCCGTCCGGGCGCACGCGCACCACTCCGCCTCCCAGCATGGTCAGCACCGTCCCATCCGTGCCCGTGGCGTTCACGAAGCCGAAGTCACCCACCGCGATATAGATCCATCCGTCTATGCCCATGCGGATGCCGTTGGTGGTGTGGTCCGCCCCGCGGTTCTGGTTGTGGAGCGCCACGGAAATGTCTTTCACCAGAGGCTTCGGCGGGCCGTCCGCCACTCCGTCGCCGTCCTTGTCCTCCAGCACGGAGAAATCCATCCCCGTCAGTACTTTCGTGTCCTTCGGGATGATGGTGTGGAGCACGTAGAGCTTGTCTCCCATGGATATCAGACCGCGTGGGTTGTCGATCTCCGCGAAGACCGTATGCGAGTCCGCCTTGCCATCGTGGTCGCTATCCACCAGCCGCACGATGCGCCCCATGCCCGGCCCTTTCCGAGCGAGCCTAGGAGATCGACTCCCACAAAAACCTCACCGGTTGCCGCCGCCGCGAGACAGGCAGGGGAGGGGGTGATGTCGCTTCCCGCGTATTTCGTGATCTTCAGATCGGCGGGATTCGCGTGGGTGGAAAGGGTGAGTGCGGCGCAGATGCCGGGGAGAAATTTGTTCATGGAGACGGGTGAGTAGGAGAGTTTCTGTGTGGGAAGAATAAAGGCTGGCTTTCCCTTCCCGCAAGCTTTGATCGGATGATAGGACTACGAAAGCCCCCTCCGGTTGTCCCGCAGCCCCTTCCGCCGCAGCCACTCGAAGCCCAGGTTGAAAACGGCGACCCCGGCGCAAGCTGCCAGCGCACCCGTCACCCCCAGCCGCACCCACTCGTCCGAAATCGTCCAGAAAAACTGGCCCACGCACAGGATGGAAACGAAAAGCAGCGTCGGCGCGCGCCCCACCTTGTCCACCACGAACGCCCCCAGCGGTGCCCCCAGCGCGACCACCGGAGCCGCAGCCAGCCAGTTCTCGAAGACTCCCGGCTGCACCCCTCCGGCAAAGTTTTTCACAGCTATCCCCACCACCGAAGTCCACGCCATGATGATCACCGAGCTAGGGATGGCGATCTTCAGATCCGCCTGGCACAGCAGCACCAGCACCGTGTAGAGCACCATATCGATCCCCACCCCGGTGATCGCCGCCACCGTCGCTCCCGCGAAAAAACCGACAAGCAGCCCCGCGATCCTATCGAACCGATGCGCCCCAGGCGCAAGCCCCTCATGCCGCACCAGCTCCTTCAGCCGGAACATGTGCAGCAGCCCGAAGCTGCACCACACCACCGCGAAGAGCAGCTTGATCACAATGGGCGGCACCAGCGGCGCCAGGAAAACGATCCCCAGCGGCGTCCCGACTAGCGATCCCAGCATCGCCCACCGCACCATCGGCCACTCCACCGGCTGCCGCCTTGCGATGATGAACACCGCCGCACTCGTCATCCCTATGCTCTGCACCGCAAAGCTGAAATCCCGCCCCAGGTTGGCCGACTCTTTAAAAAGCAAAACCAGCACCGGGAAGCCCACCGTCCCGCCGCCCATAGGCGTCGATCCCGCCGCATAGCTCCCCGCCGCCATCGCCACCGCGATCCCCCAGTGCTCCAGGATCTCCTGCCAGTATCCCCCCGTGGAAACCAATACCAGCCAGACCATGTAGAAGCCACACAGCCAGACAAACCACGGAGCCATACCCTTCCAGAAGGACTTCTTCATTCCGGCGGGGAGGTTCTTCGCTTTTTGGGGAAAAGCAATCCCATTGCCCAAGGAGCGGCGCGCCTATGGATGCCGGGCAACACCTCCGAGCTAAGAGCCTGTTTGAAATCCGAATTTGTGAAACGCAACGCCGGAAAAAGTCGAAGACCGGTGACTGTCGGCAGCCTGCTGCCGCTTTTGACAATGCAGCCTGCTGCGAGCCGGAAGCATCCGCACGGCAAGGCGCTTGATCACTCCCGAGTTTGCCCCCGCGCAGCAGGCTGCCTAGGGGAAAGCGGCAGCAGGCTGCCGACAGTCACCGGTGCCTCCGGCACGCATACGGTAGATTTTAAACAGGTGCTCCTGCCTGCGACCGCGTTCCAATTTGCAACGGGAGGTTGGAGATACTCAATGATAAGGTTCCGAGGAAACGTTCACCATTGAAATGGATCAGGTGGGAGGGTGCATCCGCCACCCATACTTCGGTTTCCCATGCAATCTCCCCGAGATACCGTCCCATGAGGGATCTGGTGGGAAAGGCGGTGACATATACCAGTCCTGCGGTTGAGGTTCTGAAAAGTGCTGCCAGTTCGGCATGCCGCTTTCCATCGACCGGGCCGTGGCTTGTGACGGCCTCGACGAGAAGCAGCCAGTCTCTGGCCGGGTAGTGGAGGATGACATCTGGCATCTTGCCGTGGGCGTCCAGCTTGACTCCGAGACCGTTCAGCAGCTCCTGATCGTAGTATCCCCATTTCTCCCCGGTGTCCCCGGCATAGACCAATGCGCTGCCTGGCGCGAAACGCGGTGCGAATGAAGTTATGATATCCCTGATTAGTTCACTGTGGGCACCGGGAGTAAGGTTGATTTCCTTCCCCTCGCCAATCACCACCGGAATCCGGTTTCCACGCCGCTCTTTTGCGTAAAGTGCGACGAGTGTTTCCCGCCCGGAAAGGTATTCTTCCAGCGCTTGATCCCACGCCGGACTGCCGAAGGTGCGTATCAATGCGAGTGCGGCGGGCTCGATCTGGTAAACGGCTGCGGGGCTGTTCACGGGTCTGTCGGGTTTGTCCGGATTGTAGAGTGCAAGTCCAGCATCGCAGAACTGGTGCATGGTGAAACGGCGGAACGTCTCGCGGCTGTTCGGAGCGTAAGTCTTGCGGTAATGTCGTCTCGCCCATTCCATTATAGGGGTGATGCCCATCAGAGGGTTTCCTGCATCCGCCCATGGCTTGCCTGGCGGAAGATCCAGCAGGGAGAGCAGACAAAGGGCGGAGCGCTCGTTCTGTTGCGCACCCGGCAAGCCCAGCGCGCTTATGATCTCGGTCGCAGCGAGAAGGTGTTTCTTGATTTTGCTCATGCGGTGACGCGTTCCATTTCGGAGTCGATCATTTCCTGGGTGGGTTCCCGGTGGGAAGCCGCCCACCGGCCAAGACCGGCCAAAGTCTCCCTGTCCGGATATTTCATGCGTTTGAGATCGGTGGCATTGACCTGGGTATGGCCGCTGTATGTGCGGAATTCCTCATCAACCGCAGTGGAGTTCAAATAGACGGCCATTCCCCGTGCGATGGACTCGGGCAGACCCTGTTTGTCATCGTGGAAAAGGTTCAGATGGTTCTCAAAACCCAAAACCGGAGCATCCGGAAAGACTGTTGGTTCGACCACGCTGGCGACGATCCTCCGGTTTTCCTCTTTGGAGGAGAAGCGGCGCACAACACAGTAAAAACCTTTGGGATAGAATGATTTTTCGGTATCGGCGTTGTGCACAATGGCGTTGGGTTTCCTGATCCCGCTGCGTGGCCAAAGGATCGATCCCTTGTTGAAATGGGCCGGGTATATGAGCGGGGCCGTGTTCCTTCCGGGCATGTCGCGCAGATGCTCCTTTGCCCGGAAATCGACAACCGGCCCGGTGGATACTTTCAATCCAAGGTCTTGCAGTGAGGAACTTATGGACGGGTTTGTCCTGATGCCGCTTTCGCACGTCGGGGTAGGTATCCGGATGAACCGTTCGCTATCACCGGACGAGACGATTCGTTCAAAGGGGTATTCCCCGCCCATGAGGTCGTCGAAGGAGTCGTCAGTTGATGTCGTTAGCTTGACGGCTCCCTGTTGTCCCCCGCGTTCGAGGCGGATAATGATGTTTTCCTGGAGGACTTCGTCATCCTTGAATGCCTGGTTCCGGGAGTCAAACAGGTGGATATGGCGTATTGCAGTCCGTGAAAGTATGAACTCGCGGAAGGGGCGGTAGTAAGGGCCGTTACAGAAACTCCGTGGAATGATTGCCACGATCTGTCCTCCTTGCGCAGAAAGGGCAACGGCCAGGGCGACGAAAGCGGAGTAGAGGTTGACCGTCTCTATCCCGATGCCGCGCAGCATCTGCCTGTGCTCCGAGGAACTTTTGATCTTCTTGTAGGGCGGATTAAGAATCGCGTGGGTGTATGGCTCCGAGGATCGGGCGAAAAGAGTGTCGGAAATTGCCTCAGTGGCGGTGCGAATGAAATCCCCGCACTTGCAATTCGCGTTCAGATCCTTCTGCCCGAATCCGGATAGGGTTTCGGCAAGGTAAGGGAGCAGGGAAGGGTCGATCTCATAAGCATCCAGTTCGACACGCTCGAAGTTCAGTTCCCCGTTCCTCCATCTCTTTAAAAAGGCGGAGGAGAGGGAGCCGATTCCGGCGCCTGCGTCCAGAAGCCGGCAGGAACCGGAGGAGTCTGGAAACAGGCCGGCCATGAAGCTTGCAATACTCTCCGGAGTAAAAAACTGGCCGAGTTGCGACTTTTTCTTCGCATCGGTGCTTTTCGAAAGAAGCAATCTTGTCTGTTCTACGGCAGTCATCGGGGTTTGGCTGCGATCCAATATACGGCCTGATCGCTGCCATGGAGTCTATCTTTCCAATCCGACCGCGCAAGGCCGGAACATTTTTCCGATCTGAATGTGCGATGCGGGTGGAAGCGATCTGACCGGAGGTGGGTGCGCGAGCTACTCTTCCTCCGCGCCGCCGAGGGTGACGTTGATGTTGTATTCGTTCTGGAGGTGGGCGTGGGCTTTGGAGGCTTGGCCGGTCTTGGGGTAGCGCTTGCAGGTGAGCTGGAAGGTGCGGATGGCTTTTTCCTTTTCCTTGGATTCCTCGTAAGTGAAGCCGATCTGGAGGGTGGCTTCCGGGGCGGATTTATCGACGACCTTGCACTGGTTGTAGAGGACGATGGCTTCGCTGTGCTCGCCGAGGCGGCGGTGGCAGGAGGCCATGGCGAAGTAGTTGGCGGGGAAGCGGTCGGTCTGGCGGTAGGTGGAGATGGCGTTTTTCAGCTCGGAGAGTTTCTCATAGCAACCGGCGATGGACCAGAGGTAGTCGTCGGCATTGTCGCCATCGATCTCGATAAGCTTGCGGAAGATTTCCATGGCCTCTTTGAGTTTGCCTTCCTCCAGATCCATGGCGGCGATGTTCTTCAGGCCTGCGACCTTGTCCTGAAACTCCGCGTAGATGCGGCGGGCTTCTTCGGGCTTCTTGCGGCTCTTGAACCATGCGGCCATCTTGCCGAGGAGGCCGTCGTCCTTGCCGAATTTTTCGCCTATCTCTTCGTAGATCTTCCAGACATCGGCGGGGCGGCCGAGGGTGCCGTTGAGTCCGGCGGCGCGATAGAGGAGGTCTTTCGCTATCTCCGGGCGGGTGACCGCTTCCTCGCGGAGGGTGGCGAGCAACTGGTCGGCGAGCTTGATGGCGCCGGGCTTGGTCTTCGGGTCCTTGAGTAGGTGGCCGACGGTCTTTTCGGACATGGCATAGACGTTGTCGAAGAGCTCGGTCCCGGCGTAGGAGGTGGCGAGCGCCTTTTTCCCGTCAGGGAGGCGTTGGTCGAAGAAATGGATTTGGGCGAGCTCGCGGCTGGCGGCGACGCAGGCTTCGTTTGATGCCTCGGTGCGTTCGACCTGGTAGGTGAGGTCGTTGAGGAGGGAGAGGATTTCCTCCTGATCCTTATGGAGGCGGGCGTAGTGGAGGAGATCCTGGCGGGATTCGATCGCGATCCTGTCCTGCGGGTATTCCTTGATTAGGAAACGGAAGGCTTTCTGGGCGCTCTTGACCTCGCCCATGGTGCGGTAGGCATCGGCGATGCAGTAGGCGGCGATGACGGCCTCGCGGGAGTCCGGCCAGTAGTCGATGACGGATTGGAAACCCTCGCGCAATGCGGTCTTGGGTTTCTTGAGATGCATCATGGTGTGGCTCCACATGAGCTGGGCGTAGGGCGCTCCGGGGCTGCTCTCGTAGAGGGTGAGAAATTTTTCATACTCCGCTAGGGCGGTCTTGTATTCCTTGTTCGTGTAGTGCTTTTCCGCGATGCGGATCTGGTAGCGCTCCACCTCCCGCATGGACTCGAAGGTGGGCACGGCGATCTGCTCCAGTGGAGAAAGCGCGTGGGAGATAGGGGCGAGCAGGAGGGATAGGAAAATGGAAAGGAGGCGGGACATGGGGCTAGGGAGACTACGGAGCGTGGCCGGGTGATTTTACAAGGAGGGGCTGCGGCAACCCTGGAACCTGTCCGGAATCCAAACGATGCCGTGCCGCAGGCACCGTGGACTGCGTGCAGCCTGCTGCCGCTTTGGGCAATGCAGCCTGCTGCGAGCCGGCGGCATTGGTCGTGCCCAGGGGTTGCCATTTCCCGAGTTTGCCCCGTAGCAGCAGGCTGCGTGACGGAAAGCGGCAGCAGGCTTCCGGCAGTCACCGGTCTGCGACTTTTAACCGCATCATGTCTCCCACAAATCTGGCAGCAGAATGCGGCCATTTCTTGGCTACCCGTTGATGATGCCTTCCGCTTTGCGGGCGCCTTCGTGTTCGAGAAGGGGGATCTTGTAGCCGGTATCGGTGACGACGCTGCCGCTGTGGCCGATCTTCGAGAGGGTGAGGCCGTCGAAGGCGGGGACGCTGGCGGCGATGGTTTTGAAAAGATCCTCGATGAGGAAGATTTCCGGTTTCTTTCCGGAGATGGCGGAGATGAGATCGCGGAGGATTTCCCAATCGTCCTTTGCCTGGACGGGTGGCTCAATGGCGCGGTTGAGGCGCTGGAGGCGGCCGGAGAGATTGACCATGGAACCGCGTTTCTCGGCAAAGGCCGCGCCGGGGAGGACGAGGTTCGCATGGTTGGCGGTCGGGTTTGCGAGGAGGGAGGTCTGGAGGAGGAAGTCGAGTTTTGCTAGATCCTCTGGTGTGAAATCGGCGTCGGTGATGAGGTCTTCGCCGAAAGCGAGGAGGGCTTTGATGGAGCCGTTGCGGACTCCTTCGCGGATGCCTTCGAGGGGGGCGGAAGGGTTTTCCGAATCCCAGACGAGCTTGACCCCGGTGGTGTTCGGGTTGCGGTCGGCGGCGATGAGGAGGCCGTCGTTTTCGCCCTCGCGCGGGACGATGGAGAATTGGCCGGTGCCAAGCGTTCCGGCGAGTTCGCGCACCATGAACAGCTCCTCGTTGGTCATGCGGCCGGAGGCGATGATGGCGATCTGGTCGGCCTGGAAATTCCTGAGGGCGTCGGCGGCTTTCGTGTTCGTGGACTCCCAGGTGGTGGGGACGTGCTTTCCGTTTTCGAGAGCCATTGGCTCGGTGAGGCGGGAGTCGCCATCGATGTAGTGGAAATTGAGGCGGTGGGAATCCGGCATCCAGTTGGAGTTCACATCATCGTTCTGGCGCGGGGTGATGCGGTGGATGGTGTTGCCGCGGGTATGGATGAGGATGTTGGTGCCGGTGCCGCAGTTGACATCGATGGAGGGCGTTTCCTTGAGGAACCACACGCGCATCTGGAAGCGGAAATCGTTCGAGGTGAGCGCGCCGACCGGGCAGATGTCGGCGGTGTTGAGGGAGTAGTTGTTATCCAGCAGGCGACCCGGATGGACGGTGAGGGTGGTGTGGGTGCCGCGCTGGGTGAAGCCGAGGACGGGATCTCCCGCGACCTCGTCCATGAAACGGATGCAGCGGGAGCACATGATGCAGCGCTCGTCGTCGAGGCGGATGCGCGGGCCGATATCGACGTTCTTCGGCTTCTTCACCTTCATGTCCACGAAGCGCGAGACGCCGCGTCCGAAGCCGACGGATTGCTCCTGGAGTCGGCACTCGCCGGCCTGGTCGCAGATGGGGCAGTCGAGGGGGTGGTTGATGAGAAGGAATTCCATAACGCCCTCGCGGCATTTTTCGACAAGCTCGCCGGTGGTGCGGATGCCCATGTTTTCCGCGACGGTGTTCGCGCAGGAGATCGCAGGGCGGGGCATCCAGCCGATGGGCTGGTAGCCGCTTTCATCGTAAGTAGGATCCTGGCCGGGAGCGGGGCGCGGCGGCATGCCCATCTGGACTAGGCACATGCGGCAGTTGCCGGGGACGGTGAGCTTGGGGTGGTAGCAGTAGTAGGGGACGTCCACTTTCACCGAGCGGCAGGCTTCGATCATGCGGGTGCCTTTGGGAAACTCGTGCCAAACGCCGTCGATCTGCACATTGACCATGCCTTTCTCGGCTGCAATGTCTTTGGGTAGTTTGGTTTCCGCGGTGGCCGAAGGAGTGTCGCTCATGACTGAAAATGTAGGCAGTTAAAGAGGCCGGGCGGCCTGCGCGGACTATGCGTGGCTCCTGCCGGGGCGGCAAGTGTGCTTTGTGAAATTTTTCACAAGCAGCTCGCCTGTCAGCCGGGTTCGGTATCTTCTCTGCTTGCGGGAAAATTTTGATCCCAGATCACTAGAATGAGGGCTTCTGCTGCTATGGGATGGACTCGCCGCCTGAAGGCAGCGCTCCGTGGCTATGCTTTCGGCTCGCAGCAGGCTGCCGGCAGTCACCGGTCTTCGACTTTTTCCGGAGTTGCGTTTCACAAATTCGGATTTCAAACAGGGTCTAGGGATTCGTAGGATTTGTCAGATTCGTGGTTCCTTCCTCTTCAGAATTCCACGCTATTATCGCTACTTCGTGAGGCCGGGGCGTATTTTCATGTTGCGGAACGAACATTCGTCGGCGTGGTCGGTAAGCATGATGTGGCCTTCGATTTTCTTGCCGAAGTCCTTGGCTCCCTTGAATTTGCTTTTGGCGATGGCGGCGAGGAGTTCCGGGCTTTCGAGATCGTATTCGAGGACGGGGGAGCCGTTGACCCAGTGCTCGACGTGCTTGCCTTGGACGATGATGCGGGAGCGGTTCCACTCACCCACGGGCTTGAGGATCTTGTCGGCGGATGGAGGGAAAATATCGTAAAGGGATCCGGTCTGGCGTTGTGGGCCGATTTTGGCGTCGGGGTGGCCGTTGTCATCAAGGAGCTGGAACTCGGGGCCGGGGGCGCTTTTCCTATCTTCGGTGACGAGATATTTGATACCGTTGTTTCCTTTCTCGGAAATTCTCCACTCCCAGATGAGGGTGTAGTCGTTGAACTTCTGCTTGGTGATGATGTTACCGCCGGAGACGCCCTGCTGTTTTTTCAGGATGCCCTCCTCGACTTTCCAACCGGCTTTCGGTCTCTCTTCAGAGCCGAAGGCGCGCCAGTTGATGAGGTCGTGGCCGTTGAAGAGCATCTGCCAGCCATCGGCTTTTTCCTCGGGGGTGAGGGTGTTGATTTCGGCTCCCATGAGGGGGAGGGTGAAAAATAGTGAGAGTAGGAGTTTCATAACGGGATGAGTTTGGAACGGGTTGGGGAAATGTCGATTCCCGATTAGCGGACGCCGAGGACTTTCGGAGCGGAGGCGTTTCCGAACCGGTCGAGGGCGGAGACGGCGATGGCTTCGGCGCGGGGGATGGAAACGGATTTCGCGCCAGCCGGTATGATCGCGGCGGTGCGCCAGGTTCTGCCGTAGCGTGCCTGGATGGCGATCTTCGCTGCGTTGCCGCCCGCTTCCCAACGGACGGATGTCTTGTCTCCCTGCACGGAGGCGCCGGCCTTGGGGACGGCGGGGGCGGATTTGCTGATCCATGGCATGGGTGGGACGGCGACGGGCTGGGTATAGACTTTTGAGAGCTGGTCGGTGATGCCGCCCTGGTTTTTCATCAGGCCTTTCATACTCCAGTGGATGTGGCCGACCCAGTTCCGGCCGATTTTCCGGGAGAGGGTTATCTGGTTGATGATTTCCGAGGCGGGGCGGCCTGGGTCATCGGAGGACTGGATGCGGGTGGTGGCGATGCCGGGCCAGACGGGGCGGGAGCCTTGGCCGCGCCACCATTCGAGGAGGGCGGAGTAGCTTTGCTTCTGTGGGGAAATGCGCCAGTAGAGCTGCGGGGCGAGGTAGTCCACCCAGCCGTTTTTCAACCATTTCCGGGAATCCCCGGCAAGATCCTCGTAAGAATCCACGCCCGCCTCGATGCCGCCGGGGACGCCGGGGCGCCAGATGCCGAAGGGGCTGATGCCGACCCGCACCCACGGCTTCTGTTTTTTCACGGAGGAGTAGAGCTGGCTGACAAAGGAATCGACGATGGCGCGGCGCTGGGCAGGGGATTTGCCGTCGTTGAAAGTGAGGCCGGGGCTGGGGTAGGGGTAGAAATAATCGTCGAGATGGACTCCATCAATATCGTAGCGGCGGACTACATCCATGATGACGCCGAGGGCTTGGGAGCGGGTATCCGGGTGTGCTGGATCGCACCAGAGCATGGAGCCGTATTTTTTGATGACCTGTGGCTTGGTGCGGGAAATGTGGTTCCCGCCACAGGAGTGGGAGGTATTGGAAAGGGCGCGGAAGGGATTGAACCAGGCGTGGATTTCAATGCCGCGTGCATGGCCTTGCTGTATCCAGTAGGCGAGGGGATCGTAGCCGGGGGATTTTCCCATGGTGCCGGTGAGCCACGGAGACCATGGCTCGATGGTCGAGGAGTAGAGGGCGTCCGCATGTGGCCTGACCTGGAGGATCACGGCATTCATTTTCAGGGCGGCGAGCTTGTCGAGGATGGCGCGGGCTTCGGCCTGCTGTGTGGAGGCGGAGAGGCCGGATTTCGATGGCCAGTCGATGTTGTAGATGGCTGCGACCCATGCGGCGCGGAACTCGCGGGTGAGCTGCGGGGGCTTTTCGCCAACGGGTGCGTAATTTTGTGCGGCGAGTGGAAGTGCCAGCAGGAAGTAGAGTGGCAGGAGCCAGTGTTTCATGCGCGGAGGATGGAAGCGGAGTAGGATTTCCGCAAGGGTGGATGATGGTTCAGATACCCATGTTCCGATAGATCTCCAAAGATTCCTGGAGTGATTTCATCGCGAATCGGGTGAGTAGCCAGAGACCCCATGTGAGAAGAAGGATGGCAATGGTAACGCCGATTTTCCAATTCAGGGAGAGCTTGGGGCGTGCCCAGACAAGTGGCAGCGCGAGGGGGCCGATGCTGAGAAGCATGATGACGATGAACGTGGTGCTGAAATACCAGGGAAGGGTGTTTGCTGTTTTTTCCGGGACTTCAGGCGGACTTTGAATATTCCGGGTAGAGCCGTCCAGGAACTCGGAGCAGTGCCTGCACTTGATGGCTTCATCCTGGATTTCCTCGGCGCAAAAAGGACATTTTTTCATGGGGTGGAGGTGAGAATGGCTGCCCGTTCGGAAAAGGCAAGGGGCGGAACCTTCCGGCACCGCCCCTGTGAGTCTTGGATCTAGTCTGAGCGCAATGGGGGAAGTGATTCCGCTCTGGCTGACGACGTAATCGTGCCATGTTTTTGAAATCCGTAAATTACGGGATCGCGTAGTAAACAGCGGTTGCTATTTTTTCGGAACCGCGCGTGTCGCCCCGACGGAGATGCCGCCGTCCACGAGGAGGGTCTGGCCGGTGACGTAGCGGCTGCCTTCAGAGGCGAGGAAAAGCAGGGGGGCATCGAGATCGCCGGTTTGGCCGGGGCGTTTCAGCGGGATGCGGTCGGAGAGGTATTCCACCCATTCCGCGTCTTTATACATGACGGCGTTTTGGGCGGTTTTGAACCAACCGGGGGCGAGGCAGTTGACGGTGATGCCGTGTTTTCCCCAGTCGTCCGCGAGGGACATGGTGAGCTGTTTCGTGCCTCCGCGGGATGCGCCGTAGGGTGCAAGTCCTGCGTAACCGGATACGCAGGTGACGGAGCCGATGTTCACGATGCGGCCGTATCCGGCAGGGATCATGAATTGGGCGGCGACCTGCTGGGCTACGAAAAACGTGCCACGGAGGTTGGTATCGAGGATGAGGTTCCAATCGTCCCAGGAAACTTCCGTGGCGGGTTTGCGGATGTTGCAACCGGCGTTGTTGACGAGGATGTCCAGGCTTTCAGAAAACGAACGGATGCTGGAAACTGCCGACCTGATGCTCTCCTCGGAGGTGACGTCGAGGGCAAGCGGAAGACAACGGCGTCCCATGGCTTCGATTTCCGCTACAGTTTCGGAAAGGGAGTCGAGTGTCCGGCTGGTGACGATGACGTCCGCACCCGCCTCAGCAAGAGTAAGAGCGAAGCGGTGGCCGAGGCCACGGCTGGCTCCGGTTACAAGGGCGGTTTGGTTTGCAAATGACATTTTTGAATATCGAACATTGAACGCCCAACATCGAACGTCGAAGGGAAGATATGCTATTCCAGGCCTTTGAGGATCTGTGTGCGAAGCTCGACCACGTCGATCTCATCGCTGTGGCTCCAGAGGATGTTTCCTTCGGGAGAAACGATAACGGTGAGGGGTAGCGCGCCTGTCCACTCGGGGTAGATCGCCTCGGCAAGCTTGTCGGCGTTTTCTCCGACCCAGATGTAGTTGTTGGAGGTGCGGCCTTCGGCTTCCATGGATTTCCGGGTGCGGTCCGAGAGGGCTGCGTGGCGGGATTCGAGGAATTTTTTTGCCTTCGCCTTGTCCTCCACGGGATCCATGGAGATGGAGATGAAATCTACATTGCGGTTCTGGAAACGGCGGTAGGTCTCAACCAGATCCGGGAATTCCGCAACGCACGGGCCGCAGGTGGTGGACCAGAAGTTGATCACGCGGACGTTGCCGGATTTGTTTGCGCGGAGTTGCTTGGCGAGGGTCTCGTTGAGGTCGTCGAGGGTGACGGGCTTGGCCTCCCATGCCTTCTGGTCTTCGGCCACGCTGTCACCCTTGAAAAGCCATTTTGTGGAGCAGCCGAAGGAGCGGGTTACCGGCTCTTTGATTTCTTTTCCTGCGAGGATGGCGTCGAAGGCATCACGGACGTAGGATTTTTCAACAGGTGCGGAAGAGCGGCCGGAATCGTCCATGCGGCCGGTGTAGCGGAGCTTGCGGTCGCCATCGAAAATGAAGACGTGGGGGGTGGATTGTGCGCCGCAAGCGGTGGCGAATTTCTGCGTCTCTCCATCGTAGAGGTAAGGGAAAGTCCAGCCGTAGCTCTCGGCGAAAGGTTTCATTTCCTCGAAGGAATCGTTGTAAGGGGAGTAGCCGAGCTCGTCCGGGCGTAGGCTGGCGGCGTTGTTTGCATTCACCGCAACGATGGCGACGCCCTTGTCCTTGTAGTCCTCGTGGATTTCCTGGGTTCGGGCTGCGGCTGCTACGGAATCCGGACAGTGGTTGCAGGTGAAAATGACGCAGAGGACTTTCGCATCCGCGTAATCTTTTTCGGTGTGGGTTTTCCCGTCAATGCCCGGGAGGGAAAAGGAGGGGAGATCGGAACCGATGGCGAGGACTGGCGGGACTTCTTCGGCAGCGAAGGAGATTCCGCCCAGGACGGCGAGAAGGGCTGTGGTGATGGATTTCATGTTGCTGCTATAGGAAGCGTGGAAACGGATGCTTACAAGGCGGAAAATTTTGAAGAAGGGTGGGGAGACTGAGGTTGTGGGGGAGAGGGCTTGGGTTTGGGAAAGAGGTAGCAACCACGAATCCTACGAATCTAACGAATCCTGGACAGGGGTTGTAGGAAAGGATTTAACCGCGAATGCACCCAAGGGCATAGCAGACGCAAATTATCGCGAATCTGAGGTTGAGTAAATGGGCTGATGTTTGAACCTCTCAAAAATCCGCTCCCTTCCGTGTATTTCCAGCCTTTTGAGGAATGAATGGAGGAGAAGGCTAGTTCCTCCATGTCCGCTCCGATCCCATTGTGGTTGAAATTCTGCCCTCTAGCATGGTCTTTAGATTCTTTAGATTCTTTAGATTCTTTAGATTCCTGGTTCCTGGATCTTAGGTTGGGGAAAGAGGAACCGCGGATGGACGCGGATTTACGCGGATCAGATTCTTGTGACTTGGGTTCTGGGTTCTGGGTTCTGGGTTCTGTGTTCTGGGTTTTCGAGATTTGAGATTTGAGATTTGAGATTTGAGATTTGGGGATCAGGTTTTGGGATGGATGAAGCGCAGGTGGAGATTCGCGGGACTGGAATCGAGAGATATTCGGGTGGGGCTAGTGAGATTGTGACCGATCAGGTGGTGGTGGAGGAGCCTTTGGAGGTGCGGTTGGACGGGCATGCGGTGGCGGTGCTGATGCGGACTCCGGGTGCGGATGGCGATCTGGTGAGGGGATTTCTCGTGACTGAAGGGATTCTGAAATCCTTGGATCAGGTGAGGAAGATGGAGGCGGATGGCAACCGGATGCTGGTTTTCCTGAAGGATGGGGAGAGGGTGGACGTAGCAAAATTTGCGAGGAACACGTATGCGGGGTCATCCTGTGGGATTTGCGGAAAGGCTACTCTGGAAGCGATTTTTTGTGAGTTTCCAAAGCTGGAGGCAACACGGATACCATCTCCGGACGTTTTGCTATCCGCACCCGACAAGCTTCTCTCCCGGCAGGAAAACTTCTCTGCAACCGGCGGGCTGCATGCGGCAGGTTTGTTTGGGTTCGATGGTGGGTTGCTGGCTCTGCGCGAAGACATAGGAAGGCACAATGCCGTGGATAAAGTGATCGGGCATGCGTTAAAGGAGGGGCTTTCGACTTCGGATTGCTGGCTTCTCGTTTCCGGCAGGGTGTCTTTTGAGATCATGCAGAAGGCGCTGGCGGTTGGGATTCCCTGCGTTGCCGCAATATCGGCGCCGAGTTCGCTTGCGGTGGATTTCGCGAAAGGCTCCGGGCAGGCGCTAATTGGATTTCTCCGTCCTCCCGGATTCAACCGCTACGCATGAAATCATTTCATGTTTCCTGAATATTTCTCTCGCGTAGGTCTGGGAAATTGGTTAATGAAAGCGAAACATATTTCCACTTTCCCATGCCCTCGTCCACCCAATACACCCACCCGATCAATGTCCGTTCCAAACAAATGGACATGCCGACACGCGCAAGGCGCGATGACGATTACGATGACAAGATCAAAAGCGCACAGCTTGAGCTGGAGAGAATCCAGCAGGAGCGGGAGGAGCTGGAACGGAAAAAGAACGAACTTGAGGAGCTGACCAGCCGCAAGCGCGCGTTTCTTTCCCAGCAGGTGGAGCTGACCGAAAAACTTTCGTCATCAATCACATTGATCGACCGCGAACTCTACGAACTACGCGAGGAAACCGATCACCTTGAGCAATGCCGCAGTTGTTTCGCGGAGCATCTCGACAAGATCCAGAAGCACGATCCTGAAAAATGGACCCGTGAGAACCTCCATGAGAAACTCGACAAGGCGACCATCGTCACCGACCTCGCAGCGGACGAATACGATCAGGCGGCAGCTTATTTCGAGGGGACGCGCTCCGGCGGGATCTTCGGTCGCGCAGCAAAGGGCGGTCGCCGCAGGGTCAAGGCACGTGCGGGAGAATCCGAATTCAAAGCCCAGTTCATGAACGGACTGGCGTTCAACCTGCCAGTCGTCGCTCTCGGCGGACTGGCGCTCATCGCCTATCTAACCAAATAAGACCATGGCAAAACTGAAACAGGCAAGTCTCTTTGAAGAGGACGCTGAACTTGTTGAACTTCGCAAAACGGAGCGGAAACTTGAGGAAGCCCACCGTGAGTTTGTGAAACTTCCGGCGAAGCTGGCTCTGGAAAAGAAAGAGCGCGATTCCACCATGCCTCCGATGGCGGAGATCAAGGAACGCCAGCAGATCAACCGTTTTGAGCAAAGTCTCAGCCGCGGCCAGATCGAAAACGTCCTCCGCACCCAGCGCCACAGCCTCGCGATGATGATGCTGCTCGCGACCGCGACGCTGCTGATGCTTTTCTGGGCATATAAGATCATGGTGGGGTAGGGGGAGCTTATGCGATTCTTTATTGTTTGCCGTGCCGCAGGCACCGTGGACTGCGTGCAGCCTGCTGCGAGCCGACGGCATTGGCACGGAGCGCTGCCTTCAGGCGGCGTGTGATCTGCGCGACAAAAGCACTCCCGAGTTTGCCCCGTAGCAGCAGGCCGCGTGACGGAAAGCGGCAGCAGGCTTCAGGCAGTCACCGGTCTTCGACTTTTTTTATCTATTGCGCTGACTGGATCCGGGATTTCAAATAGTTTCACGGTTTCTCCCAGGACTCGATCCGCTGCTCTGACGAGCGGGGCTCAAGGTGGGTGATTACCCGGCCTTCCGGGGCGATGAGTTGCGCTATGGCTGCTTCGATTTCGGTAGCTTCGTAGTGGGCTTTTTCGACAGTCATTTCGTCGGGAAAAATCAGATGGAACTCCACCCAGTGGGAGCGGCCGGAGTGGCGATGGCGGAAGTTGTGGTAGGCGAGGCTACGGGATGAGGTTTCACGATCGAGGATGTCGCGGGCTTGTTGTTCGATTGCGGGGTCGGCTTCATCGAGGAGGCCGCGCAGGCTTTCGCGTATCAGTTTCATGCCTACGCGGAAGATGTTCAGCGCGGCAAGGACGGCTGCGATGGGATCCCACCAGACCCAGCCTGTTGCTTTTACCAGGAAAAGGGCGAGAAGGACTGCGGCACTGAACCAGACATCGGTGAGCACGTGCATTCCGTTTGCCCGCAGGAGGGGGGAGGAGGTGCGGTTGCCTGTTTCTACGAGGGATAGACCGAGGGCCAGATTCACGATGGCGGCTGCTGCGGTGATCCAGAGGCCGATTCCGAGGTTGGAAATTTCAACCCCGTTTACGAACTGGCTGCCTGCCTGGTAGATGATGAGGACGGCGGCGGCGGCGATCATCGCGCCTTCGAAACCTGCGGAGATGAAGGCGATCTTGTCGTGGCCATAGTGATGGGTGTCGTCGGCGGGTTTGTGGGAAAGGCGCAAAGCCCATGCCGCGAAGGCGACGGCAAACACGTGGACGACGGATTCCGCCGCATCCGAATAAATTGCGGAAGATCCGGTAAGCACCGCTGCGATCACTTTTCCACCCAGCAGCAGGATCGCCACGGCGAGGGAAAGGTTCATCACCAGTTTCTGTTGGGGGAAGGCGGGCACTGGGATGAGAATGTCCGTTTCCACGCCGGGATACAAAACGAAAAACGGCTCCCGCACGTGACGGGAGCCGTTTTGGAAAAATACCTGTTAGATGGCAGGAAAGATTACCACTCGCGGAGGCTGAGGGAAATCTGTGCGAGGGCGGCTCCGTCCATTTCTCGGTCGAAGCTCGGCCCCTGCCATAGTTGCCGCGGACTTCGATTTCGTTGGCGAAGGTGTAGCCTACGCCGGCGCTGAGCCAGAGTTCACCGGCGATGCGGTGGTGGGTGTTGAGGCCGAGCCAGTAGGAATCTAGCTGGATGGTGCGGGAATCCCCGGCAGCATCTTTAATGTTCCAGTTTCCGCCGCCCGGTGAGCCGTCGAGACTGACATACCAGCACTCGTTCACATCGTAGCGGGCGAGGATATTGGCTCCGAAGACGCCTGCGGTGAATTTCTCACAAGGCTTCCAAACGAAGTTGATGCCCGGGAAAATCTCTTCGTCGCCATTCAGGTTGGTGACGACGAAGCCGGCTCCGACGGTGAGGGTATTGTTCACCCGGTAGCCTACGCCGAGGGCTACGTCGAAGGTGAAATCCTCGCCGGAAACATTTTGGTAATCGGTAGCCATTTCCGCGCGTGTCCAGCCGATTCCGAACCATGGGGTGTTGCGGAAGTCCTGGACGAAAATGGCGGAGAGGGATGCGGAGTGGAGCTCCTCATCCTGGATGGGGAAGCCGGCACCCGTGTCATCGAAATCAAGTTCGGTGACACCGTAGGAGAAGAGCGGGATCAGTGTGAGATCCTGTGTGAGGGAAATTGGCTCGGAAAGGAAAGCGGTGGTTTCGTAACTCGAGATGGAGAGATCGCCCGGGCCGTCGTCCAGATCCATGTCACCGGTCTGGGTGAAGGTGGCGGTGATGGCATCGAATGCGGGGAGTGAATCCCGTAACGTTGCTTCCTGGGCATGGGATTGTGTGGAAACGAGGAGGGCTGCGCCTAGGGCGGGGACGAGTGCTTTTCTGGACATGCAGAAGAGATAGACCCCCTTTCCCAGGAAGCAAGAGAATCAGTACGCGATTTTCACATGGATCTGTCCGGGCTGCCGGGGGAGATTGGCGGGATGAAGAAACCCTTTCCCGAAAGGGACTGCACGAAGGCCGGCTATTTCCAATCCGTGTTGGAAGCTGCGGGGATTCCTATTATTGTGAGAAACAGGCACCTGACCATGTCCGGGCTTACAGAGATTCCGATCCCCGATTTTTCCCGGCTCTCTGTGTGATAAATGAAAACGACTACGGCAGGGCGACGGGACTGATACGCCAGCGGCACGAGGTGAACGCGAGGGCTGCCGATCTGGCGAAAATTTGCCCGGGCTGCGTGGAAACGAACCCGGGAAGCTCCGATGTATGCTGGGTCTGCGGGCGGGATTTCCCCGGCGCACCGGAGTGATCACAATTCGGTGAACTCGAAGGCGTAAAGTCTCTTGTGGCCACTGATGGTTCCGTTGGCGTGGTCGTCCGTGGTAAATTTCAGGTCAACGGTTTTGCTGCCATCAAGGATCAGGATCGCGCTGGAGGGGCTTTTCCTTGTCCATCTCCAGTCGCCGGTTTTGGTGGTCGCCTGTGAAACGTCCGCAGGCGTGCATTTTTCGCTGTAGGTTCCATCGGCAGCAAAAAGGAATTCATGGGTGCCATCCAGATCGCTGAAATCCATGCGGTGCCCGGAAACGGTTGCGGGAGCGAGGATGCCGACCCCCGGCATGATTCCCGAGCAGGAACACATGATTGCCACGGGGGCGATGAGCGGGAGAAGGGCATGGCGTTTCATGTGGCGAACATCGCCGAATATCACGGCAGTTGCCATTTCAAATTTTTCTTCTGCGGAAAAGGGAACGTGGCTTGCAGGGAAGTATGCGGGAATGTCAGTTTCAGCCCATGGATTTGTCCAATTTTGAAAACATGGATCCGCACCTGCTGGTGGGATTGGTAAACACCGAGCTACGGAACAATTCCGAATCACTCGACGATCTGGTGAAAACCCACGGGCTTTCCGGGGAGCGGCTGGTCGCCAGACTCGCGGGAGCGGGGTATGAATACCGGGAAGAGCAGGGGCAGTTCCGATAGGGTGCAACTGAACGTGGTGGACGGATCGCGGGGAGTCGGAATGGAAACTTCGCTCGCCTTCTGGAGAACGCGGCTCCGCCGGTAAGCGGGCATAAAAAACGCCCGCCCCCTTCTAGAAGGGAACGGGCGTGGAATTTTTTCGGAAATCAGGTTCCGGTGTGGTGATTACCAGCGTCCGCCGTCGCGACCACCGTCACGTCCGCCGCCACGGTTTCCACCGCCGCCTTTGTAGCCGCCACCGCCGCCACGGTTTCCACCGCCGCCGCCACCGTATCCGCCGCCACCGCCGCGGTTTCCACCGCCGCCGCCGCCGTATCCGCCGCCACCACCGCCGCCGGAGCGTGGTTCACGTGGTTCGGATGCGTTTACGCGCAGTGCGCGTCCTTGGAAATCCTGTTCGTTGACGGCTTCGATGGCTGCATTGAGCTGTGCCTGGTCGCCGAGGGTTACGAATGCGAAGCCTTTTGATTGGCCTGTTTCACGATCAGTGATGATCTTGACCCGTTCGACGGGCCGAATTCTGCGAAGAGGTCCGAGACTTCTTCTTCAGTTGCGGAGTAGGGCAGGTTGCCCACGTAAATGTCCATGTTCTATTATTTCAGTGACGCCAATTTTCTTAAAGCAATTCCCCTAATCCTGGCGTCACGGATCAAACAAAGAGCGAACAAACCATTTCTTAATTCGATCGAACCTCCATCAAGCTACCGGGGGAGATACTTAGCAAGGACAAAATTTCTACTGTTGTTTCCCGATTGGCTCCGAAATCCCCGGACTTCGAAAAATCTCTCAAGATAAGGTTTCCACTTGAATCCGCAGGATCGGGTTTTCCTGAAATTATTTTGAGAAATATTCACCGGTTCCAATTTCACGTGGTTTTCTGCGGGATAATCTGACATCCATTTCACTTACTGAAACCGGCACCAAGGAGTTCTTGTAACTGACTGGAAATGAGGGATATGTGCGATGATTGCAGCGGTTTCAGGTCATGGTTGGGAGTGTGCGGGACAACTGGTTTCGAGATTCGTTCAAAAATTTTAGTTAATTCATCTTGATTATTTTAAAAAAAGCAGCATTCTCGGTCACGTTATGGGCAGTCCCACCCCCCTACAAAAAACCAATCCGGTTCGCCTCGGAATTGTTTCCACGCTGTGTGTTTTTTTCTCAGGCACCGCGATTCTCCATGCCGAGACTTCGGTAGCCAATCCGATTGGGAAAGTCGCCCGGCTTTTCAATCCGCGTCTTGTAAAGGTCGAGAGTCGGGTAAGTTTTCTAAGGCAGCAACTGATGTCCCTCGCGATTCATCAGGAACACGTGTTGAAGACGGGAATCGGCTGCCGTGGTGCGCGTGTCCTGAGTGACGACCCGGATCCGACGGTTACCATTGATCTGGGGAAAGGCTTTCCGATCGAGGCGCTGTACCTTGTACCGCTGCAGGAAGAATTCTCGGCGAAGAAGAGCTTGTTTCCGAAACGTTTCACGATCGAGTTTTCGGAGTTCGGGGACTTCCACGAACGCCGGCTGCTCTACTCGTCAGGCGACCGTTTTTTCCCGGAAACGGATGGAATGCCTGTGAAATTCATGGGGCAGGGCGCGATGGCGCGTTATGTAAGGCTCACGGTGAACCAGGGACACCTGCGCGGGGATAGTGAAATTTTCGGACTTTCCGAGCTGGTGGTGGTTTCGGATGGGTATCCGGTATCCTTCGGGTGCGATGTCTCAGCCACGGGAGCCCTGGATGTGGAGGGGCTCTGGTATCCCGGAGCAGTCACCGACGGGCGCATGCCTCTCGGTGTCTGGCAGGGAGGGGATTGGGCGAAGAAGGATGAACGCGGCGATCTTGTCGAGGTTGACTCCGCGGATAGCCAGGTAGCCTGGACGTTGGATTTCAAAGAGGAAAGACCCCTCGATCTTTTGATGCTCTTTCCTTTCGATGTCCACGAAATACTGGAAGCAGGAATCCTGCCGGAGGAATTCGAGATCCAGCTAAAAAACGGTAGCGGTGCGGATTTCACTACAGTCGGTCATTGGAAAAATCCCATGCCGGGAACGAACCACAACACTCCGTTGCTTTTCAAATTGAACGGAATATCCGCAACGCAGGTCAGGATCAAGGGACTCAGGGCGCGCGCCGTTGGCGATGATTTCCTCTACGGGCTTTCAGAAATCCAGGTATGGTCAGAACAGGTGAACATAGCTGCCGGCGTGAGAGTTGACCGCAGTATGGAAGGGCGTCCCGCTCTGGTCAGTTCGCTTACCAACGGATTCAGCAGCGAGCGGCAGATCATTTCCGTCGGATCCTGGTTGAGCCAGCTCCACGAGCGCTGGAGGGTGGAAGGTGAGATCGATGCCCTGCAACCGATGCGTGTGCAGATGGCCGCCGAGAGCGAACTCAACGCCACCTGGGGCTCCGCGATGATGCTGGGCCTAACGTTTCTCATCCCCGTGTTTATCGTGGAGCGCCGCCGCCTCATTTCCGGCAAACAGGTGGATCAGCTCCGCAAAAGGATAGCCTCCGATCTCCACGATGACATCGGTAGCAACCTTGGGAGCATTTCCCTGATCGCCCGCACGGCCAGGAAAGACCTTGTCCGCCTCCATGGCCCGGAGGAAGTGGGTGCGGATCTTGGGGAAGTGGAAAGCATCGCACGGGAGAGTTCGCTGGCCATGCGTGACATCGTCTGGCTCTTGGAAAGGAAGCAGGATTCCATCGGGGATCTTGTCCACCGCATGCGCGAAACCGCGAGCCGCCTGTTGCGCGGGTTCGATTACTCCATCGAGTGCGATTCTTCGAAAAGTGCGGCGAAACTTTCCCTGGATGCCAAGCGCCACCTCTTCCTTTTCTACAAGGAAGCGGTGCACAACATCCTCAAGCACTCCAGTGCGACCAAGGTTTCCATCCGCCTCTGGGATCAGGGGGACAAGCTTGCTCTCGAAGTCATCGACAACGGACGCGGGCTTCCCATGGTTACAGAAGGTGGCAGGGAAGTGCCCCGGCTTGTCCGGAAACTGGACGAGCGCGCGAGGGTTCTGGAAGGGAAGCTCGACATGAAGACCGAAAAAGACAAGGGTACGACCATCCTTCTAACCGTGAAACGGTCTCATCTGATCGCCACCACCCAAATGAAATGAGCGATACCAAAACCATCTCCACAATCTGGATTCTTGAAGACCACCAGGTCTTCGCAAAACAAATCCGCCGCATGATCAACGGGGAGGACGATCTGGACTGCCCGTACCACTTCGCCTCGCCGGACGAATTTTTCGAAAAACTCCAATACACCAAGGACAGGCCGGATATCCTCCTGCTTGATCTCGGCCTGCCACGCATGGACGGGCTGGAGGTATTGGTGAAAGTGAGGGAGATGTTGCCGGATCTGAAAGTACTGATCCTATCCGCCTTCGACGACCGTGAGCGTGTTTACCGGGCCATCTGTAACGGTGCTTCCGGGTATCTTTTGAAAACCGCGGATCCCGATGAAATCCTCTCCGGAATCCATGATGTGATCCACGGTGCCGCCGCCCTCAGCAGTGCGATTGCGACCATGATTCTCAATGGTTTCGCGAAACACGGCCCTGTCCAGGAAACCCAAGCCCTCACTACCCGGGAGGAGGAGGTTCTTAAATTCCTGGTGAAAGGATTCATCAAAAAGGAAATCGCAGACCAGCTTTCCATATCCACACACACCGTGGATATGCACCTCCGCTCCGTTTACCGGAAACTCCACGTCCGCAGCCAGACGGAGGCCGTTTCAAAAGCGATACGGCAGGGGATCGTTTGATTCCGTTTGCAAGCTTTCCAAAGAAACCAGGCAGGTGTAGATCAGTCGTATGCGAATCACGCTGCTGATCTGGCTTCCCATGCTCTCCTGTTTGAATGCGGGGAGTCTGCTGGATTTTTCTTACGGCAAACTCGAGGAGACGCGGGGGAATCAGGTCAAGGCTCAGGCGTTCTATTCGAAAGCGCATGCGGAAGATCCCTCCGCGATGCCGTTGGTGCGTATCGTATCCGAAAAAATGCTCGAAGATGGGGACAGGGCGGAGGCTCTGAAAGCCTACCGCGATGCCATTGCCGCACGGCCGGAAGATGATTCCATCCTCGTGGAGTATGGCGATTTTTTGGCGAAGCTCGGAAAAGGGGATGCCTTGGCGGACAGGCTGAGGGAGGAGGCGTATTCGAAATTCCTGGAGGCGCGTCCCGGAACCTTTGTCGCGGTGGAACGCATGATACGCTTTCTCCGCGAGAAGGGGGAGGACGACCGCGCGCGCAAGCTTCTGGAAACTCTAGGAAACGAATCCCCGGATGCCGTGCTCTACTACGTTTCCAGTACCAAGAGCCTATACGACAGCCGCGACGAAGAGGCTGGGAAACGGATTGACGCGAGATTTGAAAGCGCCCTGGACGAACATCCGGAATGGGAAGGCATCGCCAGGAAAGCGAGTGATCATTTCCGCGAGACGGGAAGGCTGGACAAAGCTATTGAAATCCTGGCACGGCATGTGGAGGCGCGGCCTTCCTCGTTGGATTTGAAAATCAGGCAGGGCATTCTGATGTTTTCCGCAAAACGGTATGAAGAAGGCGTTTCCATCCTGAAAGAGGTGCTGGATGTGCATCCCAAGAAGGCGCTGGCCCACGAGTCCCTGGCGAAATACTACCGCCGCGAAGGGATGGCAGGGGAGGCGCGGGTGCATGCGGCGGAGCTTCTGAAAATCCGGGGCGGAAGCTCGGAGGATTTCCTGGAACTGGCGGGGGAGCTGGAAAAAGCGGGGGAAATCCGCGACGCCCGTTTGCTTCTGGAAAAGGCCGCATTCTACCATGATGAGGACGCGAACCTGCTGATGAAGCTCGCCATCGTGACCGCGAAAGACCCCGAAGCAAAAGACCGGGCGGCCAGGCTTTTCAAGGAGGCCGAGGCGTTGCTGCTAAGCGAAGGCGGGAAGATGGATCCCGGATTTCTCCTGGAATCCGCCAAGGAACTCGTCGCCCAGGGCCAGACCAAAGCCGCCGAAGACAGACTGAGAACTGCGATCAGAAGTTTCCCGAAAAATGCGAAGAAAGAATCCGCTGCGGCCATGCGCGCCCTTGCCGATATCTGGATCTCCGAAGGACGCAACCGGGATGCGGCCGGAGCACTGCTGAAGCGGGCGGAGACCATGGAGAAATGACAGGCGGTTTTGTTTTCGGTGGGCAGTTCCACAGGAAGGGGTAGGTTCACGCCATGAGCGAAATCTTGCAAGGGGGAGGAATCTGGATTGTCACCGCCGGTCTCATGCTGGCGGGGCTGGTGGGATGCATTGTCCCCGTGCTGCCGGGCCACCTGCTCATCCTCGCCGGAGCCGTGGCCTACCGCCTGATGAAAGGCGCTGATGCGGGGATCGCATGGTGGAGTTTCGCTATCCTGATCCTCCTCCTCGCCGTGTCGCAAGCCTTCGAGATCATGAGCGGATCGCTTGGGACGAAATGGTTCGGTGGCAGCAAATGGGGAGCGGTTGGCGCGCTGGTCGGTGGCATCGTCGGATTGTTTTTCTTTCCCATCGGCCTCCTGGTCGGGCCGCTCGCCGGGGCTTTCGGTTTCGAAATGCTTTTCGCGAAAAAGAAAACCCGCGAGTCCGCCGTCTCCGGAGTAGGTAGCGTGGTCGGCACGCTGGCGGGGATGGGGTTTAAAATCGCCGTAGGAGCACTGATGGTCGCCTGGTTTTTCGTGGATGTGTTTGCCGTGGGGTGAGGGGAATGTCCGGGTGCGGGTGTTTTTAGCTTTCAGTTTTTCAGTTTTTCAGCATTTACTCCCCCCGCCGTCTCCCGGGCGGTCGCAATGAGGGCGCAAGCTTCTTGTTGAGGAAAGTCCGGACACCGTAGGGCAATCCGCCTTGTGAAAGCAGGGGACGGGGACCGAGAGGAACCCGGATGGAAAGTGCAGCAGAAAGATACCGCCACTGGCTTGTCCAAGGGTAAGGGTGAAATGGTGGGGTAAGAGCCCACCGCGCCGAGGGTAACCGGAGCGGCAGTGCAAACCCCGGGTGGTGCAAGACATAACAGGGAAAGGGCTGCCCGCCCGTCAAACTCCCGGGTATTAGTCGCACTCCGCGCAAGCGGGGCGTTTCCGCGCAAGCGGGATTGAGAGAAATGACCGTCCAGCTCCGGGTAAGACCGGGGTGGACAGAATCCGGCTTACAGGGGGGCGGCACCTCTTTTTCTCTCTTCAATATTTGGAAAGCGGGTGCTTGCGGAGTGGAGCTGCTGACGTCAGTTTTCCGATCATGAAAATACCACTGCTTTTCTCCCTTTTGTTTTTCGGTGAATTACCCGCAGTCTCACTTTCCCAGACGACGGGGGAAATGAAACAGGACGCCGGGCGTGCCTATGACGTATCCGACAAGGTGATGAACGATGCCTACCGGAACCTGATGGGAGTCCTCAATGCGGAGGGAAAAAAGCGGCTGAAAAAAGCCCAGCGGGCATGGATCGCTTATCGGGATGCGCAGGCGGGATTTGACAGCCACCACCTGGCGGGCGGCACGATGGAAGGGCTGGAGCGGATCGGTGCCCTGAATCTGCTGACGCAGGAGAGGACGAAGCGGCTGCGTGAGGATTTCGCGCGGTTCAAGTCCATGTATTGAAACACTTTCAGAATAAATTTTATATCGCCATGGGACAGATACAATTTTGCGTCAGGGCATTCCTCACCGCATTGGTTTCGCTCGGTTTCCTGACGGGGGGATTGTGTGCGGAAACTGCCGACCTTGGAGCTATCGGCGGGGATTCTGCGAAGGCTGGCGAGTGGAAGGGGTTCGCGAAATGTGACTTCGAATACGACGGGCGGGCATGCATTGTTGTGGCTCCGAAAGTTCCTGCACCGGGTTTGCCGTGGATATGGCGGGCGAGGTTTTTCGGGCATGAGCCGCAGACGGATCTGGCGCTGCTTTCAAAAGGATTTCACCTGGCCTACATGGATGTGGGGGACATGTATGGAGCGCCGGTGGCGGTGGGTCATTGGGATGAGTTTTACAAGTTCCTGACCGGGAAACACGGCTTCGCAAAGAAGGTGGTCATCGAGGGGATGAGCAGGGGAGGGTTGATCGCTTACAACTGGGCGAAGAAGAATCCGGAGAAGGTGGCGTGCATCTATGCGGATGCCCCGGTGTGCGATATACGGAGTTGGCCCGGTGGCATGTATTCTGGAAAAGGAAGCCCGGCGGATTGGGAGAAATGCAAGGCGGTTTACGGCCTGACGGATGAAGAGGCAGCGGATTTCAAAGGCAATCCGCTGGATGGGTTGGAAGAATTGGCGAAGGCGGGGGTGCCTTTGCTGCATGTCTGCGGGGCGGCGGACGATGTGGTGCCGATGGCGGAGAATACGGATCTCCTGCGGAAAAAATACGCGGAACTTGGCGGTTCCATACGGGTGGTCTCCAAGAAAGGTGTGGGGCATCACCCGCACAGTTTGGAAGAT
Organism: uncultured Verrucomicrobiae bacterium; assembly: GCA_963793435.1. Classification (GTDB taxonomy): domain Bacteria; phylum Verrucomicrobiota; class Verrucomicrobiia; order Verrucomicrobiales; family Akkermansiaceae; genus Luteolibacter. Next base: position 2,010,330 of record CAWCAA010000002.1, read on the forward strand.
CCCGCACTGATCGTGGATTTCATTCTCGGCCACACGGTCGGGGCGAACGTATTCATCAATCCCCGCGAGGGTTTGGCGAACAGTGCGAATGTCTTCACAGAAACGGGGAAGGGCAGGGTGGCATTCATCGGCGGATCGATAACGGAGATGGAGGGCTACCGTCCGCGCACCTACGAGACACTGGAATCGCTTTTTCCCGGGACTGAATTCGATTTCGTGAACGCAGGCATTTCCTCCACCGGCTCCACGACGGGAGCTTTCCGGCTGGCTTCAGATGTTTTGGCTACCGGAAAAGTGGATCTGCTTTTCATCGAATTCGCCGTCAATGACGACCAGGATGCGGATCACACGGATACGGAAATGATACGTGCGATGGAAGGGATGGTGATCAACGCCAGAGAGCGGAATCCGCTGGTGGATATCGTATTTCTCTACACGGCCAACGAAGGACACATCGCTCTCTACCATTCAGGAAAAGTCCCTCAAGAAATCGCGGCGCACGAAAAAGTGGCGGCATACTATGGCATTCCTTCAGTGAACTTCGCAGCAGACGTTGCCAAGCGAATGGGTATGAAAGAGTTCGACTGGAAGAAATTCGGCGGAGTGCATCCGGCTCCGTTCGGTGCGGATATCTATGCGGAAGATATCGCTTCCCTGTTGAAAGCGGAGGCGGGGTGGAGTGAAAAGAAAGAAGCACACAAGATGCCTGACAAGTCCCTGGATTCACTCAACTATAGCGGAGGCCGCTTTCTCTCCATCGACGCCGCCGTTGCGGATGACGGGTGGGCGGTGGAGGAGCCTGATTGGGAATCCATTCCAGGAAGTAAGCGCGGGCGTTTCGTGGGATTTCCCATGCTGGTTTCCGAGACTCCCGGAGCCGTGTATGAGGTGGCATTCGAAGGCACGGCAATCGGAGCATATCTCGTCGCGGGGCCGGATGCGGGGATGCTGGAATGCAGCATAGACGGCGGCGCGCGCGAGGAGTTCGATCTTTTTCACAAACACAGCGCCGGACTGCATTATCCACGGACGGTAATGTTCGCTACGGATCTGAAGCCGGGGAAACACATTTTGAGAATGGTAGTCAGTGGTAGGAAAAACCCAGCCAGTAAAGGATCTGCGGCGAGAATTATCGAATTTGTTGAAAACCAACCATGAAAAGTTTTCGGATATTACGCGATCACGTTATTTGAAGGTGGCCGATTTTGGGTATTCTAATCACATCGGCGCGAGCGAAACTCCCCCCACTTGCAAGTGCCGGTTCCCCCCAAGATTGATATTCCCCCCAAGGACAATCGAACATCCCCCCAAGAAAACGCGTCGGCAGACATCGCCCCCTGATTGTCTGCCGACTCGCATTTTAAAGAGGGCGGTTTGGCCGGAATGGCACTGTTTTAAGACAATGATCGGGGGTGAACTCGCGTCATGAAGCCGCCACGTAAAAGAAGAGGAAGGAACCACGAATCTCACGAATCCTCCCGAATAAAGAGAAGAATATGAACCACGGAATACACTGAATACACGGAAATTGAACAAGCAGCGTCTTGATTCGTTAGATTCGTCGGATTCGTGGTTTCTAATTCTTGTGGAATGGATGCAATCACCGGCACGGTGCTTAAAACAGTGCCATTCCGGTTTGGCCAGTTTTGAGAAATGTGGAGGCGGTTTTCCGGACATTTCCCCTGAAAAGTGCCGAATCTTACGCGATCACGTTATTTGAAGGTGGCCGATTTTGGGTATTCTAATCACATCGGCGCGAGCGAAACTCCCCCCACTTGCAAGTGCCGGTTCCCCCCCAAGAATTGAAATTCCCCCCAAAGGAAAAGTAGCGTCGGCAGACATCGCCCCCCGATTGTCTGCCGACTCTCATTTTAGGGGTATCATTCCACGGTGATCAGCTTGCGCCGCACATTTGCGAAGATTTCCTTGTTGGAAGCCTCCATGAGCTGGCGCGCCCAGATGGAGCAGATTTCCTCGTTATCCGTGATGTGCGTGTCCTCGCCCTGGAGGTGGAGATCGGGCCCGCGTCTGTCGGCTGCCGTGACGAGCAGTTCACCAGTCCGGGCATCGGTGACTTTTGCTTCGAAAGCGCAGAAGGGGATGTCCAGCAGCGTGACGGACGGATCCGGGAAATGGGCTTCGGTGAGTGCGACTTCCAGGATCAGGGTGTCCGGCTTGGAAGTGTTGGTGGTCTTGTAAAAGAGGCAGATGGGATCGTTGAAAGAGACGTTCAGGCGCTTGGTGAAATGCCCGGCCAGTTTGCGGGCGCGTTTTTCAAAAGTTTCCTGATCCGGAATTTCGGCGGATTTGCTTCGCTCCCAGTTTTCCGTATTAAGGTATTTCACCGTTACCGGGCGGACGACGATATTTTTGTATTTGGAAATATCCAGCTCCGGATCGCGCCATGAGTGCTCAAAGGGCAGGCGCGCGATCTTCCCTTTCACGTCAGTCCCGGTGGAGATCAGGAACTTCGTTGGCTCCAGGGGTTTCACTGCCTGCTCGATTGCGCAGGAGGAAAACAGCAGGCATGCGGCGGCGGTGGAAAAAGCGATATTGCGGGGAAGTTGTTTCACGCCGCCATTTGTATCATCCACAAGGGCGGATGCGAGGGGAAAGCTTGGCAGTGGCAGCCGGGCGTTATTTTTCAGCGGCCATTTCCGTGATGTACGCCACGATGTCCCGGAGTCCGCCTTCCGGCATCTCCGTGGCGGCGATGATGCGCATCTTTTCGCCGTCGGCATCTTTCGGAACCGTGCCGCGCTGGCCGTTTTCGAATTTTTCAAACTGGCTTTTCAGATACCATGCGGGGAAAGCTTTGAGGGGAGGGCTTCGGAAAACCTGCTCTCCGGAAGCGTTGAAACGGTGGCAGGAGGCGCAGCGTTCAATGTAGAGCTCTTTTCCATGATCCAAGTCGGCGTCTTCCACCGGCTCCGTGGGGACTTGCTCCATCTCCGAAACATGGCTGGCTACCGCAGCGATGATATCCGGCTCAAGTGTTCTGGCGATGGCGGCCATCTGCATTCCGCTCACGTCCTCCGGGTGTGCTCCCCTCAGTCCCTTGCGGAAACGCTCAAGCTGGAGGCCAATATACCAGCGCGGCAGTCCGGCTATGGGAGGGGATTTCAGCTCGATATTCCCACCGCCGTTTTCCCCGTGGCAGACGGTGCAAACCTGCGTGTAGGTCGCTGCGCCGACGTCTTCTTCCGCCTGCGCGGGGAGGGCGATGGCCAGGGAAAAAAGCAGCCACCCCATGGCTGGGCGGGAACCTCTCGAATGCCGTGCCGAAGGCACCGTGGACTGCGTGCAGCCTGCTGCCGCTTTTGGCAATGCAGCCTGCTGCGAGCCGACTGCATTGGGTGTGCAAGAGGGTTGCCGTTTCCCGAGTTTGCCCCGTAGCAGCAGGCTGCGTGACGGAAAGCGGCAGCAGGCTGCCGGCAGTCACCGGTCTTCGACTCCTTACGACACCGCGTTTCACAAATCGGGATCCCACCAAGTTCTATGGAGCTACGGCAAGCCTGTCGGTCTCCGGCTCGGACTCGAAGAGGAAGCCGTTTTCCTTGTAGGTTTTCAGGCGGAAATGGGTGGCGGTGGAGAGCACGCCATCGAGTGAGGAGAGTCTCTCGGAGACGAAACGGGCGACCTCGCGCAGATCCGTGCCTTCCACGACGACCATGAGATCGTAGCCACCGCTGGCGAGGTAGCAGGAGACGACTTGGTCGAAGCGGGCGATGCGCATGGCGAGCCTGTCGAAGCCGCCGCCGCGTTCGGGCGTGAGGCGGACTTCGATAAAGGCGGAGACGGAGGTATCGCCTATGCTTTCGGGATTCGTCACCGCGTGGTAGCCGAGGATGGTGCGGTCCTTTTCCCAGGCGGCGATGGTTTTCTCCACGTCGGATTCGGAGGAGTTGATGAGGTCGGCCAGTTCCTTGTAGGAGGCGCGGGCTTTGCGGCGGAGGAGGTTGAGGAGTTTCATGTTTGGAAAGTTTGCCAAGTGGCAGTGTTCAGTTTTTCAGGGGAAGACTAGGGACGTGTGGGGATTGGTCAACGCGAAGAAAGAAAAAGGGCGGGGGGATTTTCGTCCCGCCGCCCTTCATGATAATTTAGATCCTGCTTATGCCTGTTTGGAGAGGAGGTCGCGGATTTCGGTGAGGAGTTCCTCTTCCTTGGAAAGCTTTGGAAGCTCGGCGGGCTTCTCTTCGGAAGCTTCTTCCTTCTTCATGGATGCGAGGACTTTTTTCACGAGGATGAAGACGGCGAGGGCGAGCAGTATGAAGGAAATCGCATCCGTGATGAACTGGCCGTAACCGATCACCGGTTCGCCCGCTTCCAGAGCCTCGGCGTAGGGAACTTTCGTGTCGGGGAAATTCAGGTTGATATACATCTCACTGAAGTTGATCCCGCCGGTGAGTTTTCCGAGAGCGGGCATGAAGACATTTTCCACCAGGGATTTGACCACCGTGCCGAAGGCACCGCCAATGATGATGCCGACAGCCATGTCGATGAGGTTTCCCTTGAAGGCAAATTCCTTGAATTCTTTGATCATTGATTTTGGAGGGGTTGGATACGGGGCATTGTTAGCAGGCACAAACCCGGAGTGTAAACCAAACTTTCACTCGTCCCCGAAACACTCGGTCTGCATCGGCGTCTGGGCGTATCCCATGGAGTTGTGGGCGACGTCCGCGCGGTAGATGGGATCGTGGAGAAGGGTGGGGCGGCGCGTGGAGGAGGGGATGGTGGTTGTATAAATCCGCAACTCGTTGCCCTTGGTACTGCGGATGATTTCCTCCCGCCAGTCACCCATGATATCCGCCACCAGCACGGTGCGGTCGCAACCTTCCATGGTCAGCGTTTTGTCGCCTTCCGGGAAACTTGTTACGCTCTCCTCCAGGATGATTTCGCGCTGGGGATCGGCATCCCAATGCACGGTTGGAGGCTCCAGCGGCCAGTCCAACCCATTGCCTTTTTCAAGGATGGTTCCGTCCGCCGCCCACAGCCAGGCGTGGTTGATATCGCGGGTGCTGAGTTCGAAATCTTTTCCGTAGCACTCCATGCCGGGATGCCGCGCGTCGATGTCCGAGCACATGCCCGCCTTGTGGAAATGGCCGGACTTCTCATCGATTCCCCACAGGATTTTCCCGCTCTTAGCATCGATCAGGCATGCTCCGTTTTCCTTCTGCCATTTCTCGTAGGTGAGGAAAATTTCCAGGCCGGGATTCGTGGGCAGGATATCGCCCACCCAGGTTCCGTCCGGATGGCCGCCCGGGCTTTTCTTTCCGGAGTCCGTCCGTTTCAGCACCCATAATCCGGTGCCATCGTCATCCAGGACGAAGGAGCCGAGGATGAGTTCGTCCTTTCCGTCCCCATCCACATCGGCAGAGTGGAAAAAGTGTGAGCCGGCCCCATCGCGCGAGCCTTTTGCATGGTATCCGGGCTCGGTTTCGTCCGTGCTTTCCCACTGCCAGGTCTTTGTAAGTTTTCCTTCGGAGAAACGGTAGGCCGCAACTTTGATCAGTCCGTAGGTGCCGCGCACGGCGATGATGGAAGGGTTTCTCCCATCCAGATACGCCACGCCAATCATGTTCCGCGAAGCGGTATTGTATTCGCTGAATCCCTCTCGATCCGGCCAGGCAATACGCGTAATTTCCGTCCCGTCCGCCCCGTTCCAGATGGAGAGATACTCCCGTTTGTCGATCACCCGTCCCTTCTCATCTCGCTCGGGTTTCGCATCGGGATCGTTGATCGTTTCTCCTGTCTTCAGTGCCACCTCCGCCTTCCCATCCCCATCCAGATCGAAAACCATGTGCGGCGAATACCATGTTCCCATCTCAATGGCCGGCCCCAGATCGTTCATCCAGAGATGCGTGCCATCGGAGGCGTGGGCGTGGATTTTGAAAGTCCGGTTGCTCTTGTGCCACGCGCCGTCCTCGGGATCCATGTAGGAGTCCGGAGTCTTAATCAGGTAGTCCAGGCTGCCGTCGCCATCCAGATCACCCACCGCCGGTTTCATGAACCCTTTCACGCCCTCGGCAAGTTCGATGGAAAGGTAATCCTTCGCTTCCGCACCAGCATCCAAGGTGAACGTTTTGGAAACCACAGGCTCCTTTTCGGGAACATTTGTGACAATGTGATAAGCGACCGCTCCCGATTTCGGGGCGGTCTCATCCACGAAATTCGTAGAGTCGGAAACATCCGCCAGCTTCACCGCATCGCCATCACCGGATTTCCTATGCACCTGGAATGTGGTTCCTGCCGGATCATTTGAGAGAAACCTCCAACCCAGATACACGGAACCGTCCGCCCGTTTCATCGCCATAAGCCCCCGGTCTAGACGATCCGCAATCCGCGCCGGAGGAAGTTCCGTTTCCGCAAGGATCACTTGTGGAGAAATTATTCCCATTGCGATAGCGGTCGGGAAACTGGCCCAAGGGGAGATTTTCATTCGATGGATACCGTCAGAGCGGACGGGTTCCTTTCAATTTCCTCATGCAAGTAGGGAGGGGGCAGGACTACTGGGGGGATACCGCTTGTTTGAGAAACAGGCGGGCACGCCCTTCGGTAGGGATCGCCGCTTCCATGAGAAACGAATTCCCACTGCTGGAAACCTTCCGAACACGGATCCCGCTGTTGCTCCAGTCCACAAGGTCACCGGATGCGAGTAGTAAGCCTGTCGTTGCCGGGGTGCTCCGTGCCTTTTTGAAACGGACTTTCAGGAAACCTGCTTCGCTGTGATCCGGCACATCGGCAGGGTCGAAGACGTTTGGATCCGTGCCCGCGTGGTATTCGAGGAGGTTGGCCCGACCGTCGCCATCGGGATCCGCCCCGTTGCCCCAGGCCGTGGGTTCCTTCGCGGGATCACCCAGATCCGCCGTGGAAAAGTTTCCCAACCGGAACGCACCCATCGCATCGAAGTCCAAACCGTTTTCCAATACCGCAAAAAAGCCTTCCCCCGGCCCACCGCCGGAGCCTGCCTGCAACGGTGCTGCCTCATGATGCACCTGCCCGGAGCTGCCACCCCATGCGGTGCGCGGCAGTCCGCCCAGTTCCCTGCCATCCACTGCATGTGTCGTCCCACCGGGGGAGAGCCGGGTGGTGTAGAGCCTGCGGGTGAAATCCGGGTTGAGAACCATGAACCACGCCCCGCCCGTATAGGTGCCTTCGGGAAAAGGAGTGAAAGCCGTTTCCCCTGATCTCAGCGAAAAGAACGGAGCGAAGGGAATGGGCAACCCCGAAGCAGAACTCCCGCCCAGATACACGCGTCCCGATTCGTCCGCACGGATCTCGCCGCCTTTCACCCGCATCGCGCTGCCTTTCCCGCTACTGAGCCTGGCACAGAGCTGCTGCCCCCGCAGGTAGGCACCGGTGGCCGGTTCATAGCGGGCGAAGAAGGTCTTGTGCTCCGATGCGGTGTTCGAGAACTGGTGCCAGCGGTCTCCCATTACAATGCTCCCACCCGTAGCCAGATCCGTAGGGCTAAACCGGAAAATATGGTTCCCTCCGGCGCACTCGAAGGCCGCATAGAGTTTCCCGTCCCCGCCGATCGAGCAGCGGTATCCGCGCGTGTCCGCCATGTTGTTGGTGTAGCGGTTGAGAAAATTTTCGTCGGCGGAATTGCTGGACCAATTGTAGTCCGTCCACTTCACATTCCCTTGGAAATCCCGCCCCCGCAGGAAGGCGATCTGCACCGGCTGGGTCTTGTTCCCGTCAAACGCATTCGTTTGCCTCCAACCGATCTGCACCACCGTTTCCGATTCCGCGTCTATGCATACGTCCGTGGTATTCTGGAGTCCGGAAAACGAAGAGGTCTGCATACCCCGGTGATCGAAAACGTAGCTCGTCCCGCTGCCCGCCGCCGATTCAGGGTCGGAAAGGTTGCCCGGGCTGTGGCACACCGCCCGGCCGTCGCCGCTGACATCGACCCGGTGGACGTATGTTCCGGAAAGCCGGACCCATTCGATTTCGTCCGCCGCCGCATTGAGCTTGATCAGTCCGCCGGTCTTCGCTGCCAGCCAGATATTATCCGCATCGTCAATCGCCAGATCGACCACTTCCACCGCACAGCGGCTGAACGCCAGCAGCCGCTTTCCATCCGGGGAAATCCTAAGCACCACTCCGCCCGTCGCCGCCGTGGCTCCGTTCAAGAGCAATCCGCCGTTGCCCCCGACCTGCGCTTCCCCGATGTTCGCCGCGACAACGATCTGCCCGTCGGAGCGGATGCGCACACCCTTGACCGCATCGCCATCCAGTATGCCTCCCAGATAGGAGGAGGCGGAAACATCGTAATCACCGGCGCTGGCGGTGAAAGGGACAAGGAACAGCAGCAACCCGGCCACCAGTGTTTTCATAGGTGGAAATTGGTTTCCCTCGTTGGGAATGTCAACACGTCCCAAGCCTAGTTCCGCACAGCCGTCATGAAACCGCGCTTGGAAATGGTATCGCGGTATTGTCCGGGTGCAAAACCGTGCCCCTCCATCATCCGCCCATATTCGGCAGCGGTGTAACATTTTCCCTGGGTGATGTTCATTAGCAGCGCCGAGTATTCCGCAGCCTCCACCGGTCCCGCCTTGTTATCGGCAACGAACGCATCGTGGATCACCAACAGACCGCCCGGAGCCAGCGCCTTGGCCGCCTGTGCGAAAAGCTCGCCCACTTCGGGTTCATCCCAATCGTGCAAAACATTTGAGAGCAGCACCACATCCGCCTCCGGCCAGGTATCGAGAAACATGTCGCCCGTCTTCACGGAAATCCTCTCCTCCAAACCATGCCTCACCACCTCCGCTTTCACGATGGCATCCACCGGATCCTGCTCGAACACCGTCGCTGTCAGGTGCGGATGCGCCGCGCAAAGTGCCGCCGAATAAATCCCGGAGCCACCGCCCACATCCAGCAGCCTCGTCCGCTTTCCCAGGACGGGAGATATCGCCTCCGCCAGCTTCTGCCCGAAGAGCAGCCCCCGGCAGTTCATCAGACCTGTGAACTCTTTCGCAAACTCCGGGTCACGCATCGACTCATGCCAATCGCCCCCCGCATCCTTCGCCTGCCAGTTCGCCGGCTTCCCCGTCGTCAGCACATGGACGAAGCTCGTAGTAATCGCCGAGTCTTTCACCGGCATATAATACGGCCCCAGAAACCACGGCGAACCTTTCACCAGATGCTCCCGTCCCATTTCCGTAATCCGTATTTCTTCCACACCCTCCACAAACCCGTACGCCCGGCAAAGCGTCAGCAACACGTCCAAAGGCCGCGCCTCGAACCCGAAATGACCCGCCACCTTCTCAGGCGTCCCCCCATCGTTTTCCGCCAGCCACGAAAAGAAATCAAAATGCAGCAAAGCCGCCGCCACCAGCTCCGCCGCATACTGCCGGTCACGGAGCTGGATAATGATGCCGGGATCGGTGGCAGGATGTCGGGTCAGGTCGGGATTCATACCGCCTTCTAGCCACTCTCTCCTGACACCACCACAGAAAATACGGCCACCTGATATTTCTAAACCGCTTTTCCAGGTATGATTTTATCCGGCCCCTGCACGCCGAGCTTGGACTCAAGCTGGCGGAGGGAATAGATGAGGATGAAGGAGAGCTGCATGAGGAGATACCATGCGGTGAATTTGGAAAAATGGACAGGCTTCCAGCCATCCTTCTGATCGGGATACTGCCACGCGCGGGCGATGGTGCCGAGGTTCTCTGCGAAATAGATGAACAGCGCGACCAGACAAAATCCCGCGAGCAACGGCATGCGCAGGGTGAAGTTCTTCGGTGTGAAATGGATCATCGTTTTCCGGAAAGCGATGGCTCCGGCGATGATGAGCGGCCAGCGGATATCCCGGACGTAATGGTGGGTGAAGAAATTCGCGTAGGCGAGGACGGCGATAATCCCGGCCACCCAAAGGGGAGGAAACCCCGTGAAGCTGAAATGGAATCCCCGCCACGCGCGCGCCATGTAGGAACCGACGGAGGAATACATGAACCCGGTAAACAGCGGCACGCTGGCGATGCGGAGAAACGAGTCCTCGGGATACGACCAGGAACCGATCTCGGTGGAGGTTTTGAAAAGCTCCATCGCCGTGGCCATGAGGTGGAAGAGGAAAATCACCCCGATCTCACGCCAGGATTCCAGTTTAAGGAGAAAGAGGGCGAGCTGGATGGCGACCGCATAGATGACGAGGAAGTCATAGCGGGCGAGGGGGATATCCGGATACCAGATGCGCGTGGCGAGGATGCCGAACAGGAGTAGTGCTCCGAATATGCACGCCCAAGCTTGCTTCAAGCCGAACCAGAGAAACTCGTGCACGGCCGGGTGGCTGCGCGAGAGGGGGAGGAGGGCTTTTTCGATGAAGGTCATTCGGGGATGTCAAAGCTTTGATACTGCGGAAGTGATTTGGTGTTTCACGTCTTTCCAGGTTGGCCCGTTGTGTGGGAGGGGATCGGGTTCCAGTTCGGCATCGTCGAACCATGCCAGGCTTCGGATTACTGTGAACGGATCGGAGTTGGCGTATTTCCTCGTAAAAAAGGATAGCAAGTCTCCGAGGCTAAAGTGCCGGAGCAATTCCGCGACGTCGAAGAAGTCCTTTCTCGATCCACGGTTTGAAACCGCATTCAGTTTCATTGCCGCGACGTCTTCAAGCGAGAGCAAACGGAGGCCACCATAGCTATCCATGGGCATGAGGAGCGGGTAGCTGTGTCTAAGCAAATCCACTTTCACGCCACCGGCATCGAGTGTCAGGGAGTTGGTCGCATTTGCGACGACTTCCGCGCCTTCCAGTGATCTGGCCGTCATCAGTTCTTCGGTGTCGAAGGGCTCCTTGGTGAAAAAATCCAGGTCGATGGAGATGCGGTGTCCGAAGCGGAGGGCCAGGGACGTTCCGCCGCCGAGGGCGAAGCCGGAGAGTGCCGGTTCCGGTGCGAGATTGAGGAGCAGTTGCTTTACCTCTGCGGGGATGGTGTCGAAGCGGAGCATCGGAAGGAGTCCCTGGGTATGCCGAACCACGCGCTGCAGAAGGCTAGCGATTTCGGTTGGAGGGTGCGGAGGCCGGTGGCGATTTCCGCGAGGCGTGGCTTTCCGTAGTGGTCGCGGAGAATCTGCCAGTCGCGCCACCGGCCGTATTCGAGGACGCGCCAGACCAACCATGCGGCGTGCTTCTCAGGATCAAGGGCGGAGCGGTCGATGTCCCAGAAGAGGTGCTTGGATAGGCCTTTCACGTCCGGGAGTGTAGCAGGCAAGGTGGGGCGGGGCGAGCGGTTTCGCCCCGGGACGGGGCGATCACGGCCTGCCCCGGGACGGGACAGCTACGCGGCTACTTCTGCTTGGCGTTCGCTTTGAGGCGGAGGGCGTTGAGGGCGATGAAGCCGGTGGCGTCGTCCTGGTTGTAGGCTTCCTCCTGGCCGCCTTCCATGGTGGCGACGTGTTCGTCATACATGGAGTGGGGGCTGCGGCGGCCGGCTTGCATGACATTGCCTTTGTAAAGTTTCAGGCGGACTTCTCCGGAGACTTTTTTCTGGGACTCTGTGACGAGGGCCTGGATGGCTTCGCGCTCGGGGGCGAACCAGAAGCCGTTGTAAACGAGCTGGGCGTATTTCGGGATGAGGGTGTCGCGGGTCATCTGGAGCTCGCGGTCCATGACCAGGGTTTCCAGATCGCGGTGGGCGGCTAGGAGGATGAAACCGCCGGGGGTTTCGTAGATGCCGCGGGATTTCATGCCGACGAAGCGGTTCTCGACGATGTCGATGCGGCCGATGCCGTGGGCACCGCCGAGGGCGTTGAGCACGCGCATGATGCCGTAGGGGGTGAGGAGGGTGTAGCCGTCCTTTTCACCGAGGACTTCGAAGTCTCCGAGCTTGGAGATGGTTTCCGCGAGGCCTTCGGTCTGGAGGCCGATGATGTTGCCTTTTTCGAAAAGGACTTGGAGCATCTGTGGTTTGTCGGGTGCTTCCTCGGGGGAGACGGAGAGGACATACATATCGCGGTCGGCCTCGCCAGTGGCGTCGTACCAGGTGTCCTCGAGGGCACCCGCCTCGAAGGAGATGTGGAGGAGGTTGCGATCCATGCTGTAAGGCTTTTTCATGGAGGCCTTGATAGGGATATTGTGCGCCTCCGCGTATTCAATCATTTCCTTACGACCGGGGAATTGCTTGCGGAATTCCGCGTCGCGCCACGGGGCGATGCATTTGATACCGGGTGCGAGAGCTGCTGCGGAAAGTTCGAACCGAACCTGGTCGTTACCTTTTCCAGTGGCTCCGTGGGCGATGGCGTCGGCACCTTCTTTCAGGGCGACATCGATCATTCCTTTGGTGATGCAGGGCCTGGCGATGGATGTTCCAAGCAGGTAGCGGCCTTCGTAAACGGCGTTCGCCTGGAACATGGGGAAGATGTAGTCGCGGGCGAATTCCTCCTTCTGGTCGTCGATGTAGCACTTGGATGCGCCGGTGGAAAGGGCTTTGGCTTCGAGGCCGTCGAGCTCGTCGCCCTGGCCGCAATCGGAGCAGTAGGCGATGATCTCGGCGTTGTATTTTTCCTTGAGCCAGAGGAGGAGGACGGAGGTGTCTAGACCTCCTGAGTATGCGACTACGATTTTCATAAAAACTTTAAATTTTAAACTTCAAACCTCAAGGGAAGAGGTTCCGGTGCGGGCGGGAGACTAGTGGAGAGGGCGGGGGAGGGAAGTGGAAATTGCGGGATGGCACGAAAAAGCCGGGCTTCCTGGTGGGAAAGTCCGGCTTGGTTATAAATCGGATGGAAACCCGGGGAGGGCTTACTCTTCCTCGTCGTTGGAAGACTTGACTGCTTTTTTGGCTGCCTTTTTCGCTGGAGCTTTCTTGGCTGCCTTTTTAGCTGCTTTCTTGGCTGGTGCCTTTTTGGCGGCTTTTTTCGCGGCTGGCTTTTCTTCGTCAGCCGAATCGCCCTTTGGAGCTGCTTTTTTGATGGTCGCCTTCGGGAGGAGTCCGCCGAGTTTGGCTTGTTCCTTTTTGCGCTTCAGGTAATCCGCGCGACGGCGGCGTTTGATCTTTTTGTTTGATTGTTGAGCCATGGTTGCTGGACATTGGCTACGGCACCGAAACGGTCGTATCAAGCCGAATCTTCATTTCCTTCCAATCAACGTGTTCGCCACCCAAGCCATTCTCATCCGCACGACCCGCCTGACGGACACGAGTCTGATCGTGAGCTGGTTCACTGAAGACGAGGGTTTGGTGAAGACGGTGGCGAAGGGGGCGCTGAGGCCTAAGAGTGCGTTTGCGGGGAAGCTGGACTTGTTTTTTTCAGCGGAAATATCCGTGGCACGTGCCAGGAAAGGGGAGTTGCACATCCTGCGCGAGGTTTCGGTTTCCGATTGGAGGCAGGGGCTGAGGAGGCAGTATGCCACTACGCTGATGGCCGGGTATTTCTGCCAACTGGTGGAGGCTGCGGTGGAGCCGGGGCATTGTGACGGGCCTTTGTTCGACCTGCTGAAACGGGCGCTGGACTATCTGGAGAAAGGGGAGCCGGGGATGAGGGCGATGCTCCATTTTGAAAAACAGCTTGCGGAAATCCTCGGAATCTCGGGCGGGGGCGGCTCTGCGGAGTCCGCATTGCGCAGTCATCTGGGCACGATTCCGGTGACGCGGGCGCAGCTTGTGGAGCGGCTGGCGGAAGGGTAGCGGTTTCGGCTAGTCAAAGGAGAGAAGGCACGTTTACCTTTGGGCAACCCCCCACCCGAACACATGGACACACCCACCGCAAATTTTGTGCAATTGATGCAGGAGCGCATCGAGAAGCTGCGAGATGAAGGCGATCTTCACGAAGCACTTCACGCTGCCAACGCTATGGTCGATAAATGCCAGCAAGCCCTCGGGCCGGATCTGGATACGATTGACGCATTCGCCAAAGGTCTGGAAGCGCGAGCCGGCCTGCACGTTGAGCTGGGAAACTACCCGGATGCCGCCGACGATGCGAAGCAGGCAATCGACCAGCTCGACAACCGCCCGGACAAGATCGCGGAACTGGGACGTCTCTACGCCCTTCTCGGTGCAGCATACGACGGGCAGGACAGGCCGGGGCATGTGATTGATGCCTGGCAGAAGGCGGTGGCTTATTTTGAAAAGCACGACCCGCCATTGCTCATGGACGTGGCGGCGATGACGAACAACCTCGGCTTCACCGCGAAGGCCGGTGGTGATCTTGATTCTGCGGAAGATTTTTTCCTTAGATCGCTCGAAATCATGCACGCGGAGGTGGGGCAGAAACACGCTGAGACGGCCTCGGTCTCCAACAATCTCGGCGCTGTGTATCTCGCCGCCGGGTATCTGGATCAGGCGCGGGAGATGCACATGATGGCTTTGGATACACGCCGGGAGCTTTTCGGCGAAAACCATCCCGATACGGCGCAATCGCATAACAATCTCGCACTGGCGCTTTTGAAAACCGGCGACCGCGCATGGGCGCGGAGACATTTTGAAAAAGCGTTGGAGGGCTTTGAAGCCCTCGGTACAGCCTACGCGGACGATCTGGAATCCGTGGCCTCGAACTATACCGATTTCCTCCGCGACGAAGGCGAAGCCTACCTTGCGGATGTCATCGCAAGGCGTGTGCTGGAGCTGCTGGGAAAAATCTGACAGCAGGAAATAATCCGCCGAAAGCACACCGGGAAATCCCCACCCGCTACTCCGGCACCAGCTCCGCGATCTTCGCCGCGATCTCCGCCGCCTTATCGGTTTCCTTGTTCAGCGTGTAAGCTTTTTCCAGTCTCCGCAGCGTTTCCACATCATTTGGAAATGCCGCGAGGGCTTCCAGATACGCTTCGGTGGCTTTCGCCGGTTCGCTCTGTGTCAGGAAAAAATCACCCAGCCGTATGGCCATGGGAGTGAGCAGGGGAGGGGCGGCCAGCATGGTGGATGGCACCTGCCTGTCGGCTGCTGCGCGGAACCAGTTGAAGGCGGAACCGTGACCCGTAGCAGGGCCAGCCAGTGCCAGCCTGCCCCGGAGTTCTGCGGCCAGAACTTCCAGGGATCTGAAGGCGCGGTTCCACTCGGAGCGCTCGCCTATGGCTGATGCTGCAGATTGTTTTTTAGACATTGCCTCACCGTGGAAGCTCATCGCGTTGATTGTTTCCGATGCCTTGTCGAGGTCTCCCGCGTCGAGCAGCCTTCGTGCTTCCAGTGCGATACGCAGCCCGTCTATCCACCAGTAGGCGAGTGTTTTTCCGAGCAGGGGCTTCATCTCCTCCGGGCTGGGAAGCGAGGCCAGCGCCTTGGCGGAATCGCCCCCGGAGCCACGGCGCATCAGCACGCGGGCGGGCAGGGCTTTCCCCTCCCACATGAGTTGGCGGGTTCCGGCGGCGAAGGGGCGTTCCGTGTCGATGGTGGTGTTGGCCAGTTTTTCCGCAGATCTCAGGGCTATGTCGAACTCGCCCTTGGATGCCAGCGCGACCGAGCGGTAGCATTCCGCCCGCACCCAGCCTTCGCAATCCGCAGGTGAGGCTTCGTTTTCCTTCATCCAGATGGAGTAAAGCGTGGCCGCACGCCCGAATGCGGAGGCCGCCTTCGAGTGCTCCCCGCAGCGCCACTCATAGTGGCCGAGCACGTGGAAATATGGTGCGTAGTCCGGCACGAGCTGGCATAGCTTCCGGGCCAGCCCCAGACTGGGGCGCAGATCCGGGGCCTCCGCGCGGATCAGGAGCATGGCGTGGACAGGGAGGGCGCTGTCGGGATCCGCCTTGATGAGTTTTTCTATGCGTTGCTCCGCCTGTTCCTGCTCGGGAGTGATCGCTCCGGTTTCATCATAGCCGGTGCGTCCGAAAAGCGCGGCGAAGATCTCCGCCTGGACTTCCCCCTGGTATTTCTCCGCCACTTTGCGGAAAGCGGCCGCAGCAGCAGTGGGCCTTCCTCCATGTATTTCACGATCCCGTATGCATAGCCACGCTCAAGCTCCGTGCCCTCCCCGTCGCTGACGAGTTGCAGCATCCTTTCGGCTACGGCGTTACGGCATCCGTCCGTCTCAGGGTTCGGCGAGATCATGGAGAGCAGCATCCCCCAATGCGCCATCAGGCAGCGCGGATCTTCCTTCATCGCGATGGCGAAATGCCGTGATGCCTCGAATTCCCACCCGCCGTGCAAGTGGTTCAGCCCTTGGATGGTATGGGTTTGTGCGAGATCCGTAGCGGCAGTGATGGCGGTTACCAGTCCATTGTGGAAAGGGAAAATTGCGGGTGCTCCGAGATCGGAAACCGCCTTTGGGATGCAGGCTTCCACCCCCGGCAGCTCCGTGGATACTTTTTCTTCCACAGCGGCATCCTGTGCGGAGGCGTGTAGGCTGGCAGCGAGGAGTATGAGACAGGCGAGCAGTTTCGGCATCCGCAGACGATGATACAGGCCGGGGGATTTCCAAGGAAAATGACACTGGCATAACCGTCGGTTCCTGCCATAGCCTCCGCGCATGAAACTAGGAGTAATCGGATGCGGGAAAATGGGGACGGCACTTGTAAAAGGCGTCATCGACCAGGGGATGGTCAGTGCGGAAAATGTCATCGGCGTAGCCAGGACGGAAGCTTCCAGAAAAAGGTTTTCCGATGAAACAGGAGCCACCGCCGTATCCGAACTCAAGGATGTCGTCGCCGCCAGCGACGTCCTGCTTCTCTGCACCAAGCCCCAGGACATCGCCGCCACACTCGCCGGTTGCGGATTCCGGGCGAGCCAGCCAAAGCTTCTCGTCTCCGTAGCCGCCGGGGTCACCCTCGCCACATTGGAAGCAAATGCCCCGGATTCCGTCAGGATAGTCCGCACCATGCCCAACACCCCTTCGCTCGTCGGAAAAGGAGCCACCGCATTCACCCTCGGCGCACGCTGCATCGATGGCGATAGGGAAACCGTCGGAGAACTCCTCGGAGCAGTCGGCATCAGCGCCGAGGTTCCGGAAAAAAACATGGATGCCGTCACCGGGCTCTCCGGCAGCGGCCCCGCTTATATATACCTCATCATCGAGGCCATGGCCGATGGCGCAGTGCTCCAAGGCTTGCCAAGGGCGGAAGCAATCCGCCTCGCCGCCCAGACCGTCAGCGGTGCGGCGGAAATGGTAATCCGCACAGGCCTGCACCCCGCCGTACTCAAAGACAACGTGACCTCCCCCGGCGGCACCACCATCACCGGCCTCTCCGTCCTGGAGGAAAAAAACGTCCGCTCCGCAATGATCTCCGCCATAGCCGCCGCCAAACAAAGGGCCGTGGAACTAGGAAAAGCCTGATACCTGAAGCCAGCCGCTCTTCCGCCCAAAATCTTCCTCCAAGACCCAATTCTTCCAGCCCCATCGGGGCGACTCATACCAGCCCATGGGCAGCGCCCTGGGTTCCAATCCCAAAACCAAACCGGGCAAGTCCTGCACCCCGCCAACCGGAAAAAACTCTGCCGCAGCCCCACAAGACCACCGCCCGCCCCCCCGGTATTTCTCTCCCCCGCATCCCAAGTCTTCCCACTTCTCACTGATCACCCGGCACCAGCCACTTCTTCCTCGCTACCCGCCCCGCCACCAGCCACTCTCCGGCCAGTCACACAACGAAAGCATTTTGAGCGCATTCAGAGAATTGGGAGTCCCGGCGGATTTGGTAAAAGGTTTGGAAGGCCTGGGCATTCACACACCCACGGAAGTGCAGGAGCGCTCCATCCCTTACCTCCTGAAAAACGGCGGGGACTTCGTCGCCCAGGCACAGACCGGCACCGGCAAGACCGCCGCCTTCGGCCTCCCGCTCCTCACCAAAATCGATCCCAAAAAGCCCCACATCCAGGGTCTCGTCGTCGCACCCACCCGGGAGCTCGCCAAGCAGATCGCCAAACAACTCTTCCGCTTTACGAAATTTTCCGAGAAAACCTTCATCGAGACCCTCACCGGCGGCGAGCCAATGGATCGCCAGATCGTCAACCTCAAGCGCCCCACCCACATCATCGTCGCCACCCCAGGCCGCCTCCTTGATCTCATCAACAAAAAAGCCCTCACCCTGGAAGGCGTGAAACACCTCGTCCTCGACGAGGCCGACGAGATGCTCTCCATGGGTTTTAAAAAACAGCTTCTCACCATCTTCGGCCTTACCCGCAAGCGCCGCAGCACCTGGCTCTTTTCCGCCACCTTCCCGGATTCTATCCAGTCCCTCATCAAAGGCGCCATGCCCGGCCAGCCGGAAATCCTCACCGTCGATAAAGCCCACGTCGTCAACCGCGACATCGACCACCGCTACGCCGTCTGCGCCAAGGACGAGAAAAACGAATACCTCTCCGAATTCCTCGCCGACCGCCAGGACGAGCGCGGCCTCATCTTCGTCCGCACCAAAGCCGGCGCCGTCGCCCTCGGCAGGCAGTTGCTCAAACTGGATTTCCCCGTCGATGTCATCCAGGGGGATCTCTCCCAGCGTGAGCGGGACAAAGTCATGCGCGGCTTCAAAAACGAGCGCACCCGCATCCTCATCGCCACGGACGTCGCCGCCCGCGGCATCGATGTCGAGGGGCTATCCTTCGTCATCCACTACCAGCTCCCCGAGCAGATCGAATACTACACCCACCGCAGCGGACGCACTGCCCGTGCCGGAAAAAAAGGCACCTCCATCGCCCTCATCGATCCCCGCGAGCGCAAGAAGATCACCAGGTTCGAGCAGGAACTCGGCGTCACCTTCACCCAGATCCAGTAGGTTTGGAAAAGATCCTTCACAGCATCACCAGCCTCTTCCCATCCCATACGGCATTCAACCACGTAGCCGGGGATTCCAGCCCCAGACCGTTCAGCGGGCATCCTGCCCGCTTCTTTCCCCTTGCAACGGGCACACCATAGCTGCCCCGTCCCGTTGCAGGCCGCCAAATCCCCGTCCCGGGGTGAGCATCCCGTGCCGAAAGTAGCTGCGTCCGTCCCGGCGCAGGCCGTGCAAACCCCGTCCCGGGGTGAGCCAAACGTAGCTGGGGATTCCAGCCCCAGACCGTTAATCGGGACTCCGGCCGGATCTCCCTCACTTCCCACCTCCCACTCGGCACTAGCCACTCAAAGATCATCCAGCGGACTCCCGATCTCCCCGCGCATCGCCCGTGCCAATTCCAGATAAATCATCGTTGTCCGGATATCCGTGTGTCCCAGCAGCTCCTGCACACTGCGTATATCCACCCCCCGCAGCACCAGATGCGTCGCGAACGAGTGCCGCAACGTATGGGCCGTAACCTTCTTCCCCACCCCCGCCGCCCTCACCGCAGCAGACAGCGCACGCCCCACCCGCGCCTCATGCGCGTGATGCCGCCGCTGCTTCCCGTCCTCACGCGGATCCGCCGAAACCCTCTCGGATGGGAAAAGCCAAAACCACGGCCAGCCCTCCGCCGCCCCTCTGTTTTTCCACCCCGAAGGCACCGGGCAGATACACACCCGCCAACTTGTTTTCCCTATCCCTCCCATGAATTACCCGGCAGCGTTCCATCTGCGCCTCCAGCGGCACCATCAGACTTTTCGGAAGTGTCAGCACCCTGTCCTTGTCGCCTTTCCCACCCCGTATCTCCAGCTTCCCACCGGACAGGTCCACATCCTTCACCCTTAGCCGCATGCACTCCATCACCCGCAGCCCGCAGCCATAGATCAGCTTTCCCATCACCATCTCCTCCCCCTTCATAACCATCAGCACCTTTCGCATCTCATCCACGGACAGCACCACCGGAAGCCTCTTGGATTCCTTTGCCCGCATCGCGTCCACCCCCTCGAAAGGCTTATCCAACACCTCCCGGAAAAGGAAAACCAGCGCGTTGAGCGCCTGGTGTTGCGTCGCCGCCACCACCTTCCTCTCCACCGCCAGATGCGTCAGGAAATCCTCCACATCCCTCGCCCCATCTCGTCCGGATGCCGCATCCCGTGAAACCGCACAAATTGCCGGTACCATCTCACATACGAACCTTCCGTCCGTATGCTCAACCGTTGGAACCGCAACGTCTCCCGTATCCTATCCTCCAACCTCATATTCTCTGCGGAATAACACTCACGGAACGCCACCATTCCTACGGATTCGCCCGCCTCCTGCAACCCGAATCTTGTAGAATAACACCCAAATACGCTACCAAATCCACAAATCCGTGGATTTATGCTCAAATATCAGCTCAAGCCCGCAAAATTTCCTCTTGCCAACCCCGCGCGTTTTTCTTCAATTAAGCAGCCTATAAAGCACCACGCGTTTTCAAACGAATCTGTAGGCAAACAACAATGTTAGCGAGTAAAATCGAGAAGCTACTGAAGCGCGGATTCTTCTGTCCGGAAGATTGGTTTGAGGTCTTTCGTTCTCGGGTTCGGCATCGCGGGTTTGCGGCACTGACCGGTTCAAAAATTGGGGCGCAGAACTTTCGGGCTTGCGGCTGCTCTGGCTCAAGTTGTAGTCAGTCAGATGGATTCGCACCTTTCTGTTCCGCTGCATTGGCTAGGCTTGTGTGCCTGGGTTCCGGCATCGGGCATTGGCTCGGGTTGAGTGGATGCGTTGCCGTCATTCGGGAGCGCTGGGAGTATCGCTTCGCTAACAAGAGTAGATGAGAAGGCAGGTTCGGTTGCGCTAGCGCAATGTGATACACTGCCTTGTTATGAAAACACCATCTACCCAACATGTCGTCGGAATCGATCTTGGCAATGCGAAGCACGCGATCTGCGTGACCTTGCAATCGACGGGCGAAATCATCGACGAGCGCAATATCACCAATCATCGCGAAAGCCTCCGGCGCCTTTCCAAGAAGTATCCGGGCGCGCTGATGGTGATGGAAGTGGGTTCGCACAGTCCTTGGACAAGCCGCTTTTTCCAAGGGCTCGGCCACGAGGTGCTTGTCGCCAATCCGCGCAAGATGCGGGCTATTTTCAATAACGACCGCAAGTGCGATCTCTACGATGCGCGGATGCTTGCCAGGATCGCGCGGTTTGACCGCACCATGCTCTATCCCATCGAGCACCAGAGCGAGCAGGCGCAGCGCGACCTGTTGCAGATCAAAATCCGCGACAGCCTGGTGCGCCGCCGTGTGGACATCATCAGCACGGTGCGTTGCACGCTCAAAAGCATGGGCGTTGCGCTCAAAAGCCCGCACACCGAGTATTTCGCCCGTTACGCGCGCCGCGACCTGGCCGGGGAACACGCCGCAACCCTCGCCCTCGTCGAGCCGGCACTGGTGGCACTCGATTCGGTCTGCGAGCAGATCAAGGTGCTCGACGGGGAGATCGAAAAACTCGCCGCCGCCCGCTACCCGCAGGTCACACCCCTCACCGGGATCGCCGGAGTGGGGACGCTCACCGCCCTGTGCTTCGTGCTCGTCGTCGGGGATCACCAACGTTTCGCCAAACCCCGCGACATCGGGAGCTACCTCGGCCTGGTGCCGAAGCGTGACCAGTCCGGCGAGGTGGACAAGGAGCTGCGCATCAGCCGCAAGGGGGATGCGTACCTGCGTCGGCTGCTGGTTGGTAGCGCACAATACATCCTCGGGCCATTCGGGCCGGATTGTGACATGAGGGTGCGTGGGCTGGCCTTGGCCGGGCGCGGGGGGAAGCTTGCGAAGAAAAAAGCGGTGGTGGCCACCGCGCGCAAGCTCGCCGTGGTGATGCTCAGTTTGCTTAAAAGTGGAGAGAACTACGAGAACCACCGTAATTGCGCGGCATGAAAATTTCCCGGACAAAGATCGACCGATCCGGGATGACTGCGCCCCACCGCATGCACGACAACTTTCGGGATGACTGCGCATCTCCGCATGCACCTGTGAACCCGAGGGTTGATAAGAGTGCGGGAACAAGAATGCAGCATCCCGTCCCTTTTCCAAACAGAAGAAACCGGATCAACCCGTGCACCGCAGACAATGAACAGAGCTGCCCGAGTAGAGTGCGTATGAAAGCCCGATAAAACTGTCCGGAACCAGCGGTCGGGAGACGGGGTTGCCACCCCGAAACCCCGCCAAGCTGAGCCAGCTTGACCGCAATGACATCCCCCTAAATCCCCCATGGGGACTTCCGGAAGCCCGGCCGCGACCCCTCCCGTCCCCCCGGGAAGCGGGGGGATCTCCCTCTGCGTACAGGTATAGCGGGGGCGTAAGGAAAAGATCAGCCGCAATGCCTACACATATAAGGAAAAGTTGAAGTGAACTTCAATTCCCTGTTGACTGCCTTCTCATGAAAGGCGGAGATGGCGACTCCGAACCAGCCGTCTGATCAAATTCGAGCTTTTCACCGGAGCGCCATTCCTCTAACGTTCGCTAATAAATTTCCTCCGTTCGGAGCCGCCTGATTTTCTTTTTCGCTTTTCATTATTTCGTTATGGTTTCACCACTTGAGAGTATTACTGACTGGATCGGTTCACTGCCGGAGCGGGAACGCTTTTGGGTTGAGTCTGAGATTGCTTGTCGGACTGGCCTAGCTGAACCGAAGCTCGACGACTATTCCGATTTAGTTGCTGGATATTTGTCTGATACGAAGGTGATTTTTCACCAGATGAGCCGTGCTATAATTAGTCGCGCTATTCTGGACTGGTATTTTCAGGGACAGGATCTGGTGGATACTGAGAGCCTGCTACTTGATGCGGTTGAGATGGCGAGCCCCGCCGTGAAGTCTCGCGCCAACGCAGCATTAGCAGGGCTTCCCGAGATTCAACGAGAACAGGATATGACTCGCAATACGTGGCGCGAATTAAGGGAGGGCACGCTTTCAGATAGTTCTCTCCGAGCATGGGAATCCACGGCACTTCCCCCTTTGCCAGATCATTGATGGCCTTCAAGACTGATACCGGATTTCTCCACCACTCGATTGCCCAGAATGCAAAATCACCCTCAAAATCAACAAGCGAACAAGTCGGAGATCCCGACGCCGAGGAAGCCGTCTGATCATTTTCAGCTTTCCCCCGGCGCGGGATTCCTATGACGTTCTGCAAAAATATGAAAATACTCCTGACTCTCATATTAGTTACCGCATCGGCTGGTCATTTGCTTGCTGCTAGGGGGGGCGGATTTTGGCACAAGGGTTTGGCCGAACGATCTACGGAGATAGTGCTAGTCACTGAGGGTCTCAAAATCGATGGAGTGGTGACGGTTCTGGCGACATACAAAGGTGATATTGGAGTCGGCACTACTGTTAATTTGCCTGCACTCACCAAATATAGTGACAGCAAGAATAGAGTTACCGCGTCAGCGTTTTGGGCTAAGCGGATCAACAACCCAGAGCACTCAGAAGTAACATGTAGCACCATGATTCTTTTTCTAACTACTGAGGACGGCAAATCAAGCTCCTACGCATTCACAAACGGATATACGTGGATCAACTGGATTGAAGACGGGATTGGATATGCACGAAACAACGAGAACTATCCCGGTAAGAGCGAGATCAGAGAATATTACCTCCCGTTAGAGACTGTCCTCGAAGACATTTCAAAGAAGCAGAACAAGACGGAGATGGCGACGCCGAGGAAGCCGTCTGATTAAATTCGGGCTTTACACCGGCGCGCCATTCCTATAACGTTAGGCAGAAAATGAAGAAGGCAATCGTATCCGTAGGTTTGATCGGTTCTCCCTTTGTGGAATGGCTGATTAGGACGGCTGAATCTGGTGTTCTTGTCGCCATGCTCAAGTTGCCAGCGATCGCACTTGGCGCATTTATCGTCTTTATGCTCCATCACCAGATTCGACACGCATCGACCTGTGCTTTCATTTATCTGGCTCTCTACGTGTGCAGCGGCGTGCTTGCAGTCGGCTACATCGGGATGACGTCCACTCTGTATCCTGAGTGGAAGGTGAACTGTTATGCAGCGATTTTACTGATTAGCTTGGCATCATTATTTACACTGATTCACGGACGGACGGACACCTTCAGCCATAATAAAAAGAAGCCTAACAAGTCGGAGGTGGCGACGCCGAACGTGCCGTCTGATTAAATTCGAGCTTTACCCCGGCGCCGCCATTCCTTAAACGTTCTGCAAAGAAAATCATGCCTAGCCTATACTTCATGCATCGTGAGTTTGCTGGTCGATTCCTTGCACTAGATGAGGCAATCGAAGCCCGTGAAGTTCGGCTGTTATTCGAAGATTCGTGGTATTGGCTGCATTACCGATTTTTCAATTGTCGGGACGCGATAGCTAGTGATTCGTCATCGGCCGTTAGGACTCACCTTTATAATCTCGCAGCCATGATTTATAAGGGTTTTGACGACTTTCTCGGCACATGCGGACTTTCCGAAGAAGACCTCCAAGGCCTAATAAAGGAGATTGTAGAGATTTCAGAATATTCGAGGGAGTTTCCGATTTCGCTTTGGACTTTTGGGGATGAGACCTCCAGGGCATTTCTACAAGAGTGGCTTCTTCCGCTTCCTCCGACAGAGCAGATCGAACACTTGCTGAAGCTTCCTCATTTTCAGCGAATGGATACGGAGCGTTTATCCTACGGCTTTATCAGCGAGGAACAGGCACTGAAGCGGTTTCGGAACGAACGGGCTAGCTTCAACAAAAGAAGCAAGCTCAAGGTGAAAAACAACCAACGCAAGAATAACAAAGAAGCAGAACAAGTCGGAGATGGCGACGCCGAGGAAGCCGTCTGATTAATTTGGAAGTTGACCCCGGCGCGCCATTCCTATGACGTTCTGCCAATAAAAGACTAGGTTCTATGCGAACTTTCCGAGGCGACGGACTGACGAGGTTTCGAAAGTCCCAGAGCTGGCGAAAGAAAAAATCGTGAAATCGAAAGTTGGAGATAGTTCGCTTGGGTTGCGTAATTGCCTTTATTCGGAGCTGCCAGACGAGTTCGGAGCTGGAACCGTTGCAGAAAGTCGGAGATGGCGACGCCGAGAGCGCCCCCTGATGAAATCGGAACTTTACACCGGCGCGCCATTCCTATAACGTTGATATGGCTGATGATATGTCAAGTGGATATAGTTATTTTGTCCTATCATTGTGATGGGTTGTATTGGGGGGACAACAGAGTAGAAACGAGGAACGTGGCGGGGTGATGCGATTTCGCGCAGACGGGTATGCTGATATGCGTGGACTTACCTGCTTGGAAGCGGGGTTTACCGACATTTTTTGTCTTCACCGGTGGTCTTGTTCTCTATCTCGAATCGAGGGCCGGGCTCAACTTTCGCTGGGCCGTCTCATAACGTCATCTAGTTCTGACCTTGCGCCTGGGAAGCTCCTCGTCTCTATTCTGTTGTCGGGGTTGGTTGGTTTGGTTTCTCTTGTGGCTTTGTTTTCTCCCTGTGAGGCAAACTTTCTTTTTTGAGCCCACCCCCCAGGGGAACTGGGGTGGATCAAAAATGAATGGGTGCCGGGGTTCTATTTGATGGTGGCTTGCGTTTCGGGGATGGGGAGGTTGAGTTTTACTTGCAGCTCCCAGATGAAGGCGGAGAGTTCTCTAGCGATTGCGACGATGGTTTTGTTCTCGTTGATGCCGCGTGCCTTGAGTTTCACATAGCGTTTGTGAAGGCGGTTCTGCATCCTCCATGAAAGTTCTTTGACTGCTTTCCCCTGACCAATCTGGCGGGTGGTCAGTGCGCTCCCGACCTTGGGCGCTTTCCTGAAATGCTGGGCGCATTCCACAAGCATCCAACGGCAGTGGCTGTTGCCGCACTTGGTGATGGATCCTTGCCTGCGTTTCGAGCCGCTGGATTCCTCCCCCGGAACGAGCCCGAGGAACGCCATGAGGGCGCGTGGATGGGTGAAGCGGCGTAGAATCGCCCAGCTCGCTGATGATGGTCATGGCAGCAACTTCCTGAAATCCTTTGCAAGCCATGAGCGCTCTGACGACAGGCTCCCATTCCCAGCCACTGAGCAGTTGCTTCATCTTATCGACGAGCCGTGCGACCCGCTCGATGCCCGTGTCGATGGCTTGCATATATTCCTCAAGGACGATTTTGTGGGCGTCGTGCGGCATGACAAGTTCGCGCAGATAGCGCATGTGTGCCGCTGACCATTTGCTCCTCCCGGTGTAGTTGAAACCGTTGCGCAATAAGAATGCGCTGAGTCGTTGTTTGGCGCGTGAGAGGTCGTCGGTGGCATCGGTTCTAGCGCGGCAGACATCGCGCACGGCCTCGTCAAGAGCCGGGGGAATGCGCACGACTGTGATGTCCCCATTGCGGAAAAGCTTGGCGATCTTGCAAGCGTCGCGCTTGTCGGTCTTGATTTTCTCGTTGGGCTTACGCTCTGTCTTGGAGGGGGACATGAGGACGCAATCGAGTCCCAGACGGATCAGGCGACGGGCGAGGACAAAGCCGGTGGGCCCGGCTTCGTAACAGACTTTGAGATCGCGGAATTCGACCCCGAGTTTTTCTGCGAGCTTGCGTAACGCCTTCTCAGCGGCGGGCACGCTGCCGCCGCATTGCCCGTGGTAAACGGCGTTCTCACGGTTTGCTCCGCGAGCATGGGCGATGGCGATTGTTTCCTTGTGGACGTCGAGTCCGATGTAGTATTTGTTTTTCATGGCGTATCTAGGTTCTCATAAATTGTTGGATAGGTCGCACGAAAGCGCGATAGCCCACGGAAACCCTGGATACGCCTCTCCTTCCAAAGGCTGACTCACCCTGAGCTTCAGCCATAAAATCTCGCTAAGAAATGAAGATTACTGCATGTAGGCCTTCGAGCGTTTCGCGCAACTGTAGTCTGCTCGGGATCTTCTGTTGCATTGGCATTGTCGTCTCAGTTTTGGTCGTGACTTTAATTTCCGGGCTGGGAGCGTCAGTAGCGGTCGGAAGACTTTTCGCCTCAGGCTTTATCGCCAAGACTAGTCTTTCACTTTTCCTAATAATTCCGGTTGCTTCAGTCATTCAGTTACACGTTGAGCGACGAGAGGCGTTCAAAATGTGGATTCTTACCGACTACTCCATCGAGATTCTCAACAGAGGAGTCTTAGTTAGGTCAGTTCCCTTTAGCGATATTTCCAAGATCGTTTTCGGGCGGGCGCATATTGCAGTCTTCACCCGAAGACCCCCGAACTACTTTCGCATTCGGAATCTTGATCAGCATTTATGTATTCAAGCCCACGAGAAATACCGAAAAGCAAGCGAACAAGAGTAGATGAGAAGGCAGGTTCGGTTGCGCTAGCGCAATGTGATACACTGCCTTGTTATGAAAACACCATCTACCCAACATGTCGTCGGAATCGATCTTGGCAATGCGAAGCACGCGATCTGCGTGACCTTGCAATCGACGGGCGAAATCATCGACGAGCGCAATATCACCAATCATCGCGAAAGCCTCCGGCGCCTTTCCAAGAAGTATCCGGGCGCGCTGATGGTGATGGAAGTGGGTTCGCACAGTCCTTGGACAAGCCGCTTTTTCCAAGGGCTCGGCCACGAGGTGCTTGTCGCCAATCCGCGCAAGATGCGGGCTATTTTCAATAACGACCGCAAGTGCGATCTCTACGATGCGCGGATGCTTGCCAGGATCGCGCGGTTTGACCGCACCATGCTCTATCCCATCGAGCACCAGAGCGAGCAGGCGCAGCGCGACCTGTTGCAGATCAAAATCCGCGACAGCCTGGTGCGCCGCCGTGTGGACATCATCAGCACGGTGCGTTGCACGCTCAAAAGCATGGGCGTTGCGCTCAAAAGCCCGCACACCGAGTATTTCGCCCGTTACGCGCGCCGCGACCTGGCCGGGGAACACGCCGCAACCCTCGCCCTCGTCGAGCCGGCACTGGTGGCACTCGATTCGGTCTGCGAGCAGATCAAGGTGCTCGACGGGGAGATCGAAAAACTCGCCGCCGCCCGCTACCCGCAGGTCACACCCCTCACCGGGATCGCCGGAGTGGGGACGCTCACCGCCCTGTGCTTCGTGCTCGTCGTCGGGGATCACCAACGTTTCGCCAAACCCCGCGACATCGGGAGCTACCTCGGCCTGGTGCCGAAGCGTGACCAGTCCGGCGAGGTGGACAAGGAGCTGCGCATCAGCCGCAAGGGGGATGCGTACCTGCGTCGGCTGCTGGTTGGTAGCGCACAATACATCCTCGGGCCATTCGGGCCGGATTGTGACATGAGGGTGCGTGGGCTGGCCTTGGCCGGGCGCGGGGGGAAGCTTGCGAAGAAAAAAGCGGTGGTGGCCACCGCGCGCAAGCTCGCCGTGGTGATGCTCAGTTTGCTTAAAAGTGGAGAGAACTACGAGAACCACCGTAATTGCGCGGCATGAAAATTTCCCGGACAAAGATCGACCGATCCGGGATGACTGCGCCCCACCGCATGCACGACAACTTTCGGGATGACTGCGCATCTCCGCA
The DNA here is from genome assembly GCA_963793435.1 of uncultured Verrucomicrobiae bacterium. GTDB lineage: Bacteria > Verrucomicrobiota > Verrucomicrobiia > Verrucomicrobiales > Akkermansiaceae > Luteolibacter. The sequence goes on from CAWCAA010000002.1 coordinate 2,038,508, forward strand.
TGCACCTGTGAACCCGAGGGTTGATAAGAGTGCGGGAACAAGAATGCAGCATCCCGTCCCTTTTCCAAACAGAAGAAACCGGATCAACCCGTGCACCGCAGACAATGAACAGAGCTGCCCGAGTAGAGTGCGTATGAAAGCCCGATAAAACTGTCCGGAACCAGCGGTCGGGAGACGGGGTTGCCACCCCGAAACCCCGCCAAGCTGAGCCAGCTTGACCGCAATGACATCCCCCTAAATCCCCCATGGGGACTTCGCCCCTCCCGTCCCCCCGGGAAGCGGGGGGATCTTCCTCTGCGTACAGGTATAGCGGGGGCGTAAGGAAAAGATCAGCCGCAATGCCTACACATATAAGGAAAAGTTGAAGTGAACTTCAATTCCCTGTTGACTGCCTTCTCATGAAAGGCGGAGATGGCGACTCCGAACCAGCCGTCTGATTAAATTCGCGCTTTTTCCCGGAGCGCCATTCCTATAACGTTAGGGATTAGAGCACAGAGCTTGCTTGAGTCATGATTCTTATGTCCATGAGATCGATTTCCGCCTGGCCGTTCTCGGGTTCGGCATCGCTGGTTGGCGGGTCGTTAAGATCCGAGTCAAACGCGCGGGATTGGTCGGCTTGCGGTGGCATTGGCTCGGCAGGTGGCCAGTCAGATCGATTCGCGCCGGATTGTTCTCAGCTATTGGCTTTGGTCGTGTGCTCGGATTCCGGCATCGGGCACTGGCTCGGGTTCCGGGTATGCGTTGCCGTCATGCAGAGCGCTGGGAGGATCGCTTCGCTAACAAGTCGGAGATGGTGACGCCGAGGAAGCCGTCTGATCAAATTTGAGCTTGACCCCGGCGCGCCATTCCTATGACGTTCTCCAAAGAAATTATGTTGATCGAGCACAGAAATCGTATTGCCCGTGAGATTGTTTCCAACGGTGAAGAATCCGAAGATTTATGGGGACAGAAGGCATATCGGTTCTCCGCAACGCTACTTGATGGAACGATCCTTAACTGTGTTGACAGTTTTCATAGCGAGAACCTGCTTGAGCAGCGTATCGATGAGGACGGTAAGGTTTATCTCAAGTTCATCCCCTCCGTTCTAGGCTATGCAGCGTACAGCAGGTGTTTGATTCACTCAGAGTATATTGAATCCGTAAGCAGGTCACGATTATGGGCTCCCGCATGGATTAGAAGCGCATTTTGGAAGTCCGAATTGAAGGATGGATTTTCGATGCGAATATCTTTCAGTGACGGCTTTGAGTGCGCGCTACGAACAGCCGGACAATCGTTATATTTTGAGTTACCAGGGGGGCGGGAATGGAGTCAAGTCACCGCGACCCATGAAGGTTATGACATGCATCCAAGCCACTCGGTCACTGCTCGACTCGTTTTTAGCGCAGTGGTAGAGGGGCTTCCAAGCGCACCAGCAATAAAGAAGGAGAACAAGGCGGAGATGGCGACGCCGAGGAAGCCGTCTGATTAAATTCGAGCTTTACACCGGCGCGCCATTCCTATGACGTTAGGCAGAGAAATGAAGATTCCGCGATTCGCGTCCACAGTGCTAAGCTCGGCAACATGATTGCACTCGCCCTACTCTTTGGTTTTGCGATCCTGATGAACGGGAGCACATTCGCAGCGATACAGGGGCGATTCGCACAGCAACTCGAACTTCCAGGATCAGCAGCAATCCCCTATATCCCGTGGATCGCGGTGGTAGGATTTATCGCTGCGGTAATCGCGATTTCATCGATCAAGAAGACATGGATACGTTGTTGCTCATTCGTGATGGCGATACTACTTGCCAATGTGATCATCGCTTATCCAATCCTTCTGCTGAATCGAGGATCGAAGGTCGTTACTACCAAAGAACGGATTTCGAACGAAGATCTAGCGAGTTTCAAAGCAAGATTCCCAGTATTACTTGTCAGCTATTCATCATCCAATGAAGGGAACGTTATTCGGGTTCGCAACGATCAGTATTCGCAGGAGATGCGGGAATATCTCAGCCAATTAACAACGAATATAAAGCCTAACAAGAGTAGATGAGAAGGCAGGTTTGGTTGCGCTAGCGCAATGTGATACACTGCCTTGTTATGAAAACACCATCTACCCAACATGTCGTCGGAATCGATCTTGGTAATGCGAAGCACGCGATCTGCGTGACCTTGCAATCGACGGGCGAAATCATCGACGAGCGCAATATCACCAATCATCGCGAAAGCCTCCGGCGCCTTTCCAAGAAGTATCCGGGCGCGCTGATGGTGATGGAAGTGGGTTCGCACGGTCCTTGGACAAGCCGCTTTTTCCAAGGGCTCGGCCACGAGGTGCTTGTCGCCAATCCGCGCAAGATGCGGGCCATTTTCAATAACGACCGCAAGTGCGATCTCTACGATGCGCGGATGCTTGCCAGGATTGCGCGGTTTGACCGTTCCATGCTCTATCCCATCGAACACCAGAGCGAGCAGGCGCAGCGCGACCTGTTGCAGATCAAGATCCGCGACAGCCTGGTGCGCCGCCGTGTGGACATCATCAGCACGGTGCGTTGCACGCTCAAAAGCATGGGCGTTGCGCTCAAAAGCCCGCACACCGAGTATTTCGCCCGTTACGCGCGCCGCGACCTGGCCGGGGAACACGCCGCAACCCTCGCCCTCGTCGAGCCGGCACTGGTGGCACTCGATTCGGTCTGCGAGCAGATCAAGGTGCTCGACGGGGAGATCGAAAAACTCGCCGCCGCCCGCTACCCGCAGGTCGCACCCCTCACCGGGATCGCCGGAGTGGGGACGCTCACCGCCCTGTGCTTCGTGCTCGTCGTCGGGGACCACCAACGTTTCACCAAACCCCGCGACATCGGGAGCTACCTTGGCCTGGTGCCGAAGCGTGACCAGTCCGGCGAGCTGGACAAGGAGCTGCGCATCAGCCGCAAGGGAGACGCGCATCTGCGCCGGTTGCTGGTTGGTAGCGCGCAATACATCCTCGGGCCATTCGGGCCGGATTGTGACATGAGGTTGCGCGGGCTGGCCTTGGCCGGGCGCGGCGGGAAGCTTGCGAAGAAGAAAGCGGTGGTGGCCACCGCACGCAAGCTCGCCGTGGTGATGCTCAGTTTGCTTAAAAGTGGAGAGAACTACGAGAACCACCGTAATTGCGCGGCATGAAAATTTCCCGGACAAAGATCGACCGATCCGGGATGACTGCGCCCCACCGCATGCACGACAACTTTCGGGATGACTGCGCATCTCCGCATGCACCTGTAGACCCGAGGGTTGATAAGAGTGCGGGAACAAGAATGCAGCATCCCGTCCCTTTTCCAAACAGAAGAAACCGGATCAACCCGTGCACCGCAGACAATGAACAGAGCTGCCCGAGTAGAGTGCGTATGAAAGCCCGATAAAACTGTCCGGAACCAGCGGTCGGGAGACGGGGTTGCCACCCCGAAACCCCGCCAAGCTGAGCCAGCTTGACCGCAATGACATCCCCCTAAATCCCCCATGGGGACTTCCGGAAGCCCGGCCGCGACCCCTCCCGTCCCCCCGGGAAGCGGGGGGATCTCCCTCTGCGTACAGGTATAGCGGGGGCGTAAGGAAAAGATCAGCCGCAATGCCTACACATATAAGGAAAAGTTGAAGTGAACTTCAATTCCCTGTTGACTGCCTTCTCATGAAAGCCGGAGATGGCGACGCCGAGGAAGCCGTCTGATTAAATCGGGAGTTGACACCGGCGCGCCATTCCTATGACGTTATGCAAGAAAATGAAGAGTTGATCGCGCCCGGCGATTGAATACAATCCGAGCGTGACCTGCGTCCTCGACACTAACGTTCTCGTTTCAGCGATGCGCTCCAAGATTGGTGCGTCGAACGATGTGATCAGACGTCTGGCTTTGCGCGAGTTCAAGTCTGTGGTATCGACCGCACTAACCCTTGAGTACGATGACGTCCTCCATCGGCCTGGGATGGTTCCAGCTTACACGCACGGCGAGATCGGCTCGTTTATCGACTCGATCTGTGCAGTTTCTTCCGAGGCGTTGATCTACTTTCGGTGGCGACCCTTTCTGCCCGATCCCAAGGATGATCTCGTTTTTGAGTGCGCTTTGGCTGGTGGCGCAACCCACATTGTAACGCACAATACCCGAGATTTTCCCAACCTCGATCCTTTCGGCGTTTCCGTGGTGACACCCGCCGAATTTCTCCGTATGTTACAGACATGAGCACGATGAGTATCAGCATCCCCGATTCGGTTCGGAGCCGTGTGGAGGACATAGCCCGTGAGGACGGAGTCACAGTGGATGACTTCGTGGCCACGGTGCTTCTGCAACGTGTAGCGGTAGCGAACGCTGACTCTTATGTCCGAAGCCGTGCGAAGAGAGGCAGCGCAAGCAAGTTAACCGAGCTTTTGGACAAGGCTCCAAACGTCGATCCCGATCCCTCTGACAGAATAATGAAACAAGAAGGCGAACAAGGCGGAGATGGCGACGCCGAGGAAGCCGTCTGATTAAATTGGGAGTTGACCCCGGCGCGCCATTCCTATGACGTTCGATAGAGAAATGAAGAAACTCCTCGTTGGCGCATTGATCGGTGTTGTGATCGCTGTGATCGTCGGATGGCTTCTTGGTTTCCAGCCGGAGACAGAGCAGAGCGACGGGAGTGTATCGGAGCCGAAGCCTTCCACCCTGAAGACAGATATTACGTGGTTTGTTCGTTTAGAAGGGTATCCCGATCTTGTTTATAAGGACGCTGATCTAGTTGCAGCAGTCACAGAACCAGACAAGGTTAGGGTTTATCGCGTCCGCGATGAGGGTGAACTCAAAGTTGCAGAATACAAATTGAGTTCTGAGCATGTGGCTAGCTCTCGTGATGCTGACTTCTACTCTTGGATCGCTTCATCTCCGACTTCGATGACCGGAATTAGCGCCTGTGTATTCGATCCAGGATTTGCAGTCTGTTTTGAGCGTGGAACAAGATCGTATTACGCCTTGATTTGCTATTCGTGCTCCGATGTTATATTTGTCGACGAGAGCGGCGAGAGTGTTTCTGGATGGGGCATGACGCATGAGGCAGCGGTCGCGTTGCTACACAAGTTTTATGAAGTGTTTCCCGATGATGCGGAGGTGCAAGAAATCAAATTCTAAGAATCGAACAAGAGTAGATGAGAAGGCAGGTTCGGTTGCGCTAGCGCAATGTGATACACTGCCTTGTTATGAAAACACCATCTACCCAACATGTCGTCGGAATCGATCTTGGCAATGCGAAGCACGCGATCTGCGTGACCTTGCAATCGACGGGCGAAATCATCGACGAGCGCAATATCACCAATCATCGCGGAAGCCTCCGGCGCCTTTCCAAGAAGTATCCGGGCGCGCTGATGGTGATGGAAGTGGGTTCGCACAGTCCTTGGACAAGCCGCTTTTTCCAAGGGCTCGGCCACGAGGTGCTTGTCGCCAATCCGCGCAAGATGCGGGCTATTTTCAATAACGACCGCAAGTGCGATCTCTACGATGCGCGGATGCTTGCCAGGATCGCGCGGTTTGACCGCACCATGCTCTATCCCATCGAGCACCAGAGCGAGCAGGCGCAGCGCGACCTGTTGCAGATCAAAATCCGCGACAGCCTGGTGCGCCGCCGTGTGGACATCATCAGCACGGTGCGTTGCACGCTCAAAAGCATGTGCGTTGCGCTCAAAAGCCCGCACACCGAGTATTTCGCCCGTTACGCGCGCCGCGACCTGGCCGGGGAACACGCCGCAACCCTCGCCCTCGTCGAGCCGGCACTGGTGGCACTCGATTCGGTCTGCGAGCAGATCAAGGTGCTCGACGGGGAGATCGAAAAACTCGCCGCCGCCCGCTACCCGCAGGTCACACCCCTCACCGGGATCGCCGGAGTGGGGACGCTCACCGCCCTGTGCTTCGTGCTCGTCGTCGGGGATCACCAACGTTTCGCCAAACCCCGCGACATCGGGAGCTACCTCGGCCTGGTGCCGAAGCGTGACCAGTCCGGCGAGGTGGACAAGGAGCTGCGCATCAGCCGCAAGGGGGATGCGTACCTGCGTCGGCTGCTGGTTGGTAGCGCACAATACATCCTCGGGCCATTCGGGCCGGATTGTGACATGAGGGTGCGTGGGCTGGCCTTGGCCGGGCGCGGGGGGAAGCTTGCGAAGAAAAAAGCGGTGGTGGCCACCGCGCGCAAGCTCGCCGTGGTGATGCTCAGTTTGCTTAAAAGTGGAGAGAACTACGAGAACCACCGTAATTGCGCGGCATGAAAATTTCCCGGACAAAGATCGACCGATCCGGGATGACTGCGCCCCACCGCATGCACGACAACTTTCGGGATGACTGCGCATCTCCGCATGCACCTGTGAACCCGAGGGTTGATAAGAGTGCGGGAACAAGAATGCAGCATCCCGTCCCTTTTCCAAACAGAAGAAACCGGATCAACCCGTGCACCGCAGACAATGAACAGAGCTGCCCGAGTAGAGTGCGTATGAAAGCCCGATAAAACTGTCCGGAACCAGCGGTCGGGAGACGGGGTTGCCACCCCGAAACCCCGCCAAGCTGAGCCAGCTTGACCGCAATGACATCCCCCTAAATCCCCCATGGGGACTTCCGGAAGCCCGGCCGCGACCCCTCCCGTCCCCCCGGGAAGCGGGGGGATCTCCCTCTGCGTACAGGTATAGCGGGGGCGTAAGGAAAAGATCAGCCGCAATGCCTACACATATAAGGAAAAGTTGAAGTGAACTTCAATTCCCTGTTGACTGCCTTCTCATGAAAGGCGGAGATGGCGACTCCGATGAGCGCACCTGATCAAATTGGGGCTTTTCACCGGAGCGCCATTCCTATAGCGTTAGGCAAGAAAATGATCACCATCTCCAGCAATTTTATCGGCAGTTTCAAGCTCGGTGACAACATATGCTACAATCTGGAGTGTCTTCGCTTGCTGGAAGAGCAGTATAACGCTGACAAGACCGAACATCGCTCGTTGATCAAGCCAATCGTAATTTCTATCGCATCAGTTGCTGAAGCAGTGCTTTACGACTTCTACAGTCGGATGAGGGTCTTCACATCTGAAGGCGTTGCCAGTGTTCCAGATGTGGTTCTTGCAGAAGTCAGAGCGAAGCACATTGACGAGTTCGCAAAGTATATCGATCACGCGAAGAAGCGCAAGATCCTCCGAGGAGATAATTCTTTATACGAAGATTTGCACGAACTCAGGAAGCTCCGGAACCGCGTTCATATACAGAATAGTAAGCGACACTTTGAGTATGATGATAGTGATGCATTCAGCCCTGCTCGACTACTGAAGTCCGAGAGAACATTAGAGCATCTACTTCGAATACTTGAAGAGGATCACTGCCGCACTAACAAGTCAGCTTCAGATTGTGTCCCCCCCTTCGAACTACCGTGGAAGGCACACATCAAGAAAGCCTAACAAGACGGAGATGGCGACGCCGAGGAAGCCGTCTGATCAAATTGGAAGTTGACCCCGGCGCGCCATTCCTATGACGTTCTGCAAGAAAACCCAACATGCCAGCGAGACTAAACCTAACTGTCATTCGGAGCGCGAATATTGAGGCATCGTCGGAGTTCTATCGGTTAATCGGACTCGAACTTGAGAAGCACCGTCATGGCAATTCGCCGGAGCATTACGCGTCCAGTTGCGAGGATTCCGTTTTCGAGATTTATCCAGCGACGGCGAAGTTTCCTCCCACAATAGGCACACGAATTGGATTCAGGGTGGATCGGTGCGATGATAGCGTTACGTTGCTGGAATCTGCAGGGCACTCCATAGCCTCCTTGCCAAGTGATTCGCCATGGGGTCGCCGTGCGGTGGCAATCGACCCAGATGGACACAAGGTCGAACTCATCTCAGACAATCAACAAGAAGCAGAACAAGTCGGAGATGGCGACGCCGAGGAAGCCGTATGTTTATTTTGGACATTGACACCGGCGCGCCATTCCTATGACGTTGATATGGCTGATGATATGTCAAGTGGATATAGTTATTTTGTCCTATCATTGTGATGGGTTGTATTGGGGGGACAACAGAGTAGAAACGAGGAACGTGGCGGGGTGATGCGATTTCGCGCAGACGGGTATGCTGATATGCGTGGACTTACCTGCTTGGAAGCGGGGTTTACCGACATTTTTTGTCTTCACCGGTGGTCTTGTTCTCTATCTCGAATCGAGGGCCGGGCTCAACTTTCGCTGGGCCGTCTCATAACGTCATCTAGTTCTGACCTTGCGCCTGGGAAGCTCCTCGTCTCTATTCTGTTGTCGGGGTTGGTTGGTTTGGTTTCTCTTGTGGCTTTGTTTTCTCCCTGTGAGGCAAACTTTCTTTTTTGAGCCCACCCCCCAGGGGAACTGGGGTGGATCAAAAATGAATGGGTGCCGGGGTTCTATTTGATGGTGGCTTGCGTTTCGGGGATGGGGAGGTTGAGTTTTACTTGCAGCTCCCAGATGAAGGCGGAGAGTTCTCTAGCGATTGCGACGATGGTTTTGTTCTCGTTGATGCCGCGTGCCTTGAGTTTCACATAGCGTTTGTGAAGGCGGTTCTGCATCCTCCATGAAAGTTCTTTGACTGCTTTCCCCTGACCAATCTGGCGGGTGGTCAGTGCGCTCCCGACCTTGGGCGCTTTCCTGAAATGCTGGGCGCATTCCACAAGCATCCAACGGCAGTGGCTGTTGCCGCACTTGGTGATGGATCCTTGCCTGCGTTTCGAGCCGCTGGATTCCTCCCCCGGAACGAGCCCGAGGAACGCCATGAGGGCGCGTGGATGGGTGAAGCGGCGTAGAATCGCCCAGCTCGCTGATGATGGTCATGGCAGCAACTTCCTGAAATCCTTTGCAAGCCATGAGCGCTCTGACGACAGGCTCCCATTCCCAGCCACTGAGCAGTTGCTTCATCTTATCGACGAGCCGTGCGACCCGCTCGATGCCCGTGTCGATGGCTTGCATATATTCCTCAAGGACGATTTTGTGGGCGTCGTCCGGCATGACAAGTTCGCGCAGATAGCGCATGTGTGCCGCTGACCATTTGCTCCTCCCGGTGTAGTTGAAACCGTTGCGCAATAAGAATGCGCTGAGTCGTTGTTTGGCGCGTGAGAGGTCGTCGGTGGCATCGGTTCTAGCGCGGCAGACATCGCGCACGGCCTCGTCAAGAGCCGGGGGAATGCGCACGACTGTGATGTCCCCATTGCGGAAAAGCTTGGCGATCTTGCAAGCGTCGCGCTTGTCGGTCTTGATTTTCTCGTTGGGCTTACGCTCTGTCTTGGAGGGGGACATGAGGACGCAATCGAGTCCCAGACGGATCAGGCGACGGGCGAGGACAAAGCCGGTGGCCCGGCTTCGTAACAGACTTTGAGATCGCGGAATTCGACCCCGAGTTTTTCTGCGAGCTTGCGTAACGCCTTCTCAGCGGCGGGCACGCTGCCGCCGCATTGCCCGTGGTAAACGGCGTTCTCACGGTTTGCTCCGCGAGCATGGGCGATGGCGATTGTTTCCTTGTGGACGTCGAGTCCGATGTAGTATTTGTTTTTCATGGCGTATCTAGGTTCTCATAAATTGTTGGATAGGTCGCACGAAAGCGCGATAGCCCACGGAAACCCTGGATACGCCTCTCCTTCCAAAGGCTGACTCACCCTGAGCTTCAGCCATAAAATCTCTGCAAGAAAATTTCCCGTAATGCCAGACAACCATGAAGTAGCGCTTAACCTTTCGTCCGAGCAGTTTCGAGTACTCTTAGATTCGATAGCGATCGCTCAGTGGGTCGTATGCTCTGGTGAAGAACGTGCCGATGCTCAATACGGCGAAGCAATCGATCATCTTGAGCAGAACTTATTGGGACAAGCGGTAAGCCTTGGTTTCGCAGAACTGGTAGATAAGGCCGAAGATGACGAACATCTTTATCACAGCTCTTTTGGCAACGACGACAACAAGGCTTGGCAGGCTTTACAACACTACGGCGAAGAGACTTTCTGGGAAGAGCTCATTCACCGCTTTTCTTCCGCTCTGGCTCTGCGAGAGGTTGATAGTGAGACCTGGAATCAACGAAGTAGGGAAGACAACTTTGCTCGAACATGTTTCCACGAAGAACGAGTCCGGAAGGCACTTCAGACTCACGGGTTAAGTGGCTTAATACTGGTATCGGAGAATCCCGCAGAATAAACAAAGACGCAGAACCATGTGCATCTGCTTTTTAAACCGCTGGTTCCCTTGGAGAAACTGATGCGGGCCTGGAAGGGGGCTTCAGCACGGCTGATCTGGAACGGCTCCATTTGGCAGGAAAACTACCGGGCTACGATGGTTCGTGACGGAACGCATTTTTCGAATGCCGTGCGATACATTCGGCGGAATCCCGGAAAGCTGCGGAGTGGGACATTTACCCTCTGGGAAAGTGAACATGCGAAGGCGGTGAAGTGGGATTAGCGGGCCAGTTCCTGGCAGGTCTTGATATCGAGTTTCCCGGAGGCGAGGAGGGGAATTTCCTGGACGGGGACAATGATCTTCGGGCACCAGAGGGAGGTGAGGCCTTCGTCTAGGAGCTTGTAGCGGAGATCGATGCATTCCTGCTCGAGGGCGGGGCCGGCTATAGTGGAGAGGAGGACGAGGGCTTCGCCTTTCTTCTCATCCGGAACGCCGACGATGGCGATCTTGCGTTCGGTTTCCCCGTCGAGTCCGAGGACTTTGTTGATGGCGGCTTCGATGGTCTCGTGGGGAACCATTTCTCCGGCGATTTTTGAGAATCGCGAGATGCGGCCCTGGATGTGGAGGAAGCCGTCGGCGTCCACGTAGCCTACGTCGCCAGTCTTGAACCAGCCGTCTTCGGAGAGGACTTCCTTGGTTTTCTTGTCGTCGCGGAGGTAACCGGGGAAAATGTTGGCACCTTTGAGTATGATGATTCCGGGTTGGTCGAGGGGGACTTCCTTTTCGGAAACGGCGTCGATGAGCTTGATGGCGATGCCGGGAAGGAGTTGGCCGACGGAGCCACTGAGTTGGGCTGGGAGGGAATTGGTGTCCTTTTCGTCCTCCGGGTTGGGGAGGTTGACGTTGGTGGCGGGAGAGGTCTCCGTGAGGCCGTAGCCTTCCATGGGGCGGATTCCGAATTTTTCCTCAAATGCATCGGCGAGATTTTGCGGGAGTTTTTCCGCTCCGGTGACGACGAGATCGAGGGATTCGAGCTGTGCGGGGTCGATGCGTTTCATGTAGCCGCGCAGGAAGGTGGGCGTGGCCAGGAGGACGTTGATCTGGTGGAGGGAGATGAGCTCGGCGAGGCGTTTCGTCTCCAGGGGGGAGGGGTAGGTGATGAGGTTGATGCCCTCGATGACGGGATACCAGAGGGTGACGGTGCAGCCGAATGAATGGAAAAGCGGCAGGCAGCCGAGGAGGGAGGCGTCGCGACCCATGTCGAGGCGGGTGGCGAACTGGAGAACGTTCGCGAGGACGTTGCGGTGGGTGAGGGGGACGCCTTTTGGCTCGCCAGAGGAGCCGGAGGTGAAGAGGAGGATGGCTTCATCGCCATCGCGGCGCTTGTTGAGGCCGAGCATCCCGGCGAGGACGGATGCGGGGAGGAGCTTGGAGAGGATGCCCCATTTCACGATGTCCTTTTTCAGCTCCGGGATGGTGCGTTCGATAAATATGAGGTCGCGGTTGGGCGGCCAGGGAAAGGTGGAGACTTTCCTGACGAAGGGATCCGCGGTGATGAACCTGTCCACGTCCGCCTGCCGGATGGAGGAGCGGATGGCATCGTGGGAGGCGGTGAAGTTCAGGTTGACCGGGATTTTTCCGGCGAAGAGGACGGCGAGGTTCGCGATGAGTCCGCCTTTTCCGGGAGGTAGGACGATGGCGACGCGGGCTTTGTCGGTTTCCTCACTGATGTGTTTGGAAAGGGCGATGGCTACCGGGAGAATTTTTGAGAAATGCAGGGTGGCATCATCGGAGCCATCTATGAGTTTGTCGCCCGGGTTGTTTTTCAGACCGTGTAGGAGGGCGGTGGCAAGGGAGCCTTTGAGAATGGAGCGCGAAGAATAGGCGTCCTCAAATGCCTGGAGCATGTTTGCCTGGATGGCGGGGAGCGATGAGGATTTCGCTTCGAGGAGTTTTCCGAATGCGATGACTGCAAGCGGGAGTGAGGAAGGCTTCTCGATACCGAGGCAGGACTCGCGCGGGCAGTCGATGGCGATGGGGAGGGTCGGCAGATCGAAGGATGCGAGGGTTTTGAGGATGGGTGAGGGGATGTGGATGGGGGTTGCAGGGCGGGCGACGGAGCGCCCGGGCACGAAGAGTAGGATGCCGCCGTCCTTTAGATACCCGGCGAGTTCCTTTCCGGCGGAGGCGGGATTCTTGTCGGAAATGGAGAACATCGCCCCGGATTCCGATTTCTCCATGAAGCTGCGGATGGCGGGGTCGTGATGGTCGTTTTCCTCGATAAGAAAGGTGATCTTCCTGCCGTGGAGGGCTTTTTCGAGATGGAGAAGCTGGTTGAAATCGAGGCGTCCGGGGATGGCGAGGAAGCCGGTCTTCGGGACGCGGTCTTGGTGGATGACTTGGATGGCGGACATTGCGTGAAGTTCTTCTACGGGGATTGATGCCCGGATCGTGCCGGATTACACGGATAATCTCCGCAGTTTTCAGCGTTTTGCGAGGACGTAGGTGACGCTGTGGGAGGTTTCCCGCCCGACGGGGAGGTTTTGAAGGGGGGCGAGGGTTTCGAATTCCACATAAGGTTTCGCGTCGGAACTTGTGTAGATCTGGATGCGGCTGCCAGCATCCGGTTGCACCGAGTTTTCGTCCAGAAAGGCATCTGCCCAGGTGTTGACGGTGAGTGTGGAATCGGTGCCGACCCAGCAAAGAAAATCACCGGCGGTTCCGATTTTGTAGGCTGTTTCCGCATCCCTGGTGAGGGTGTAGGTTTCAGCTTCCTCTTTGAGGGAAGGTGGCATCTCCTTTGAAAGCTGGATGACTCCCTGGGGCAGGCGGTCAGCAGGTGCTTTCCCTATAATCATGAGTTCGGGATGCTTGAGCTGTGCGATCGTCCAGATGGAAAGCGGGGCGGAACCGGGTTTGAAGCGTTTCCAGACGGTGGTGACGGTGAGCGTTGAGTCTTCCAGTGAAATTTTCCGGGTCATTCGGATGCCGGTTTTTTCGTCCTCTGGCCAGGTCATGGTGGTGGAGGTTGCCGTTGTTTCGGAGAGGGTGGCGGGGGTGGCATCGAATCCTGCGGGAGGGAGCCAGCCTTCGCGGGAGCTGAAATGCGCCCAGTCCTTTTCCGGGGCTGTCCAGACTTTCTCCCCGCCGAAATTCTGCCACGTCGTGCGGGCGGGATCGGCAGGTTGGTCGAGAAGTTCCGGGGCGTTCCAAAAGACTCCCGGTTCCCCGATGAAGCCGAATTGCATAATGCGTCCGATTTCCGGGACGATGGTAACCTTGGCGGTTTCGGAGCGGAGTATGGTCTTCTTCCACTCCCCGGCGTGGAGGGAGGTGGCGAGGGCGATGGAGAGAAATGTTTTCATTCGGACCAGTTTTCGAGTTTGAGGCCGTCCACGCGGGAGAACTCGTGGACGCTTCCGGTGACCAGAATGAGCTCGTGCTCAAGGGCATGGCCGGCGATGAGAGTGTCGAGTGGGCCGATGAGGGTGCCTTTTGCGGCAAGATCCTGGCGGACAGCCGCCGTATGTTTCACCGAGGTTGAGCGGAGAGGGAGAATTTTAAGCCCCCGGGAGAAATCCCGGAGCGCGGCTAGTTTTTTCGGAGGGTTCTGAGAGTGCAGCGAGCCGTAATAAAGCTCATGGAAGGTAATCACGGAGATGAAAACCGTGTCTGGTGAGAGGTGCACGAATTTTCCAATAAACTCCGGTTGCTTACGGATAATCCTTATGCAGGTATCGGTATCCAGCAATCTCATCAGAAGTCGATCTCACGATGTTCCCCTTGGGGATGACGGATGAAATCGTCCCCGATATCATGGGACATGATGGATTCGATATATCCCTCCGGCCAACCGGATTTTTCGGCGATGGGCGTGAGAACAAGGGACGCTCCCCGGCGTTCGATTTCCACGTTTTTCGTATCAAAGCGGAGATCTTTAGGGATTCTGACGGCTTGGGAGCCGCCGGAGGTGAATACCGTTGTTTTCATGGGTGGATATACATATCTCCTTTTTAAAGGTGCGTCAAGATGTGAAATGTGATCCATCATCATATCGCGATTTGATGATTTGACTCTTGAAAGGGTCGTGGGTGTGGTTAGATTCCGGCATGGCGCAGGCGGATTATACAGCGGAATTGAAAAAAAGTCTCGAAGAGCGGATTCTCGTGCTGGACGGGGCGATGGGGACTACGATTCGGACTTATGATCTGGACGAAGCTGCGGCACGGGGGGAGAGGTTTGCCAAAAATGAGAAAGACGTTCTGAACAACGGAGATATCCTTTCTCTGACCAATCCGGACATCATTGGAGACATCCATAAGCGCTTTTATGAGGCTGGTTCGGATATCTGTGAGACGAATACATTTTCAGCAACTGGGATCGCTCAAAGTGAGTTTTTCGTGGAGGATCCTCGTGAAAAAGGAGGCAGGAAAGATCCGGAGTTTTTCCAGAAAATCCTGGAGGATGATTTCCTGAACAATCTCGCCTGGGAAATGAACGTGGAGGGATCGAAGCTCGCCCGGAAGATGGCGGATGATGTGGGGACTGATACGGGGATGAAACGCTACGTCGCCGGAGCAATCGGTCCGCTGACGGTCTCGCTGAGCAATTCGCCGGATGCGGAGGATGCTGCGTTCCGCGTGGTGACTTTCGACCAGGTTCTTGAAGCTTACCGGATGCAAGTGCGCGGCCTGATCGAAGGCGGCTGTGATATTCTCATGATAGAGACGATTTTCGATTCGCTCAATGCGAAGGCGGCTGCGGTGGCCGTGCAGGAAGTTTTTGACGAAGACGGGGTGAAGCTCCCGGTAATCATTTCCGCAGCGGTCGGGCTGGGTGGTGAGACGATGATTTCCGCACAGAAGGTGGGAGCGCTTTGGAACGCGTTTGCCCACGTGAAACCTCTGGCAATTGGCCTGAACTGCTCGCTGGGACCGGATTTGATGAAGCCTTTCTTGGAAGAGCTTTCCGATGTTTCAGAGACTTTTGTATCGGCATACCCGAACGCGGGTTTGCCGAACCCGTTGGCACCGACGGGCTTCGATCTAGAGCCTCCGCATATGAAGGATTTTATGAGAAATTTCGCGGAATCCGGGCTGATCAATTTCGCCGGAGGTTGCTGCGGAAATACTCCGGAACACGTTCGCGCCATCGCGGAAGGGGTGAGGGGCGTGACACCACGTAGGGTGCCGGGCAGGTGAAAAAGATTTACCGCAAAGGCGCAAAAGTCGCAGAGGGACGCAAAGGAAGAACTTCATGAAAGACTATCTGAACAAACTATCGAATGATGTGATCGGGGCTGCAATTGAAGTCCATAAGGATCTCGGACCCGGACTGTTGGAAACGACTTACGAGCTTTCCCTCCAATACGAACTGAAACTTAGAGGAATTCAATCGGAGCGGCAGTTGAGCTTGCCAGTGGTTTACAAAGGGCTGGTAGTGCCTGACGCCTACCGCATCGACCTGCTTGTTGAAGATTGCCTCGTGATCGAACTCAAGGCGGTCGCAGCTCTCACGCCTGTGCATTCAGCTCAATTGCTCACATATCTGAGAATGTCGGAAAACCATCTTGGGCTTCTCATCAATTTTCACAACATCCGTCTTGTAGATGGGATCAAGCGCCTCGTGAACAACTTCCCTTCCTGAGAATTTAACCCAATTCAAACCCCGCAACCCAAGCTTTGCGTTACTTTGCGACTTTTGTGCCTTTGCGGTAGAACCTCTTCCAACATTTTCCCATGAACGATATCAAACCTGCCCTAAGACTTTCCGGAACCGACGCCTACAACCACGATGATGGGAAAGGCTTCCTCATGATCGGGGAGCGAACCAACGTCGCTGGCTCTCCTCGATTTGCGAAACTTGTGCGCGCCGGGGATCTGGAAGAAGCTGTGGAAGTCGCGCGGCAGCAGGTGGCGAACGGAGCGAATGTGATCGATATCTGTTTCGATGACGGGCTGATCGATGGGAAGGCTATGATGAGCCGCTATCTGGATCTCCTCCAAGGCGAGCCGGATGTGGCCAAGGTGCCGATTATGGTGGATTCCTCCAAATGGGAAATCCTGGAGGAGGGTTTGAAACATCTCCAAGGGAAGGGGATCGTGAACTCGATCTCGCTCAAGGAGGGTGAGGAGATTTTCAAGAAGAACGCCCGGCACATCATGAAATATGGTGCTGCGGTAGTTGTGATGGCCTTCGATGAACAGGGTCAGGCGGCTACTTATGAAGAAAAGATCCGCATCTGCGAACGCGCTTACAAGATTCTGGTGGATGAAGTCGGATTCAATCAGAACGACATTATTTTCGATCCGAACATCCTCACCGTTGCCACCGGAATCGAGGAGCACAACAACTACGCGCTCGATTTCATCAACGCGACAAAATGGATCAAGGAAAACCTCCCCGGCGCGAAAGTCTCGGGTGGTGTATCCAATATCTCCTTCTCTTTCCGCGGAAACAACAAGGTGCGCGAGGCGATGCACTCCGCTTTCCTCTACCACGCGACCCAAGCGGGAATGGACATGGGCATCGTCAACGCGGGCATGCTCGAGGTTTACGATGAGATTCCAAAAGATCTGTTAGAGTGCGTGGAAGACGTGTTGCTGAACAAGCGGGATGACTCCACCGAGCGACTTCTGGATCTCGCGGAAAGTTACAAAAACGTCGGCGGAAAAAAGATCGAGGAGGACCTCTCTTGGCGTGACGAACCTGTGGAGAAACGTTTGGAATACGCGCTTCTCAAAGGAATCGACCGCTTCATCGACGAGGATACGGAAGCAGCCCGGCTCAAATATGACAGGCCGCTCAAAGTCATTGAAGGCCCGCTGATGGATGGCATGGGCGTAGTCGGCGATCTCTTTGGCGCAGGAAAAATGTTTCTCCCACAGGTGGTAAAATCCGCCCGCGTGATGAAAAAGGCGGTTGCCTGGCTTTTCCCATACATGGAAGCGGAAAAGGCGGAAAACCTCGCCGGGGATATTGCGGCGATTCTCGAAAAGAATCCCGGCATGTCCGATGATGAGGCGTTGAAAATCGCCGAGCGAGGGAACTCCGCAGGCCGTTTCCTGATCGCTACGGTCAAAGGCGACGTGCATGACATTGGCAAAAATATCGTTGGCGTGGTGCTGTCCTGCAACGGCTTCGAAGTCACCGACATGGGCGTGATGGTCGCCTGCGACAAGATTTTGGACAGAGCCGTGGAAATGGGCAGCGATGTGATCGGGCTTTCCGGACTCATCACCCCGTCGCTTGATGAAATGGTGCACGTTGCGAAGGAAATGGAGCGACGCGGATTCACGATCCCCCTGCTTATCGGCGGAGCCACCACTTCCGCCGCGCACACTGCGATCAAGATCGCCGAACATTACTCGGGGCCTGTGGTTCACGTTCTAGACGCATCACGTTCCGTACCCGTCACGACTTCTTTGCTTTCCAAAGACGGCAAGGAAGGTTTCGTGAAAGAACTTCGCGAGAAGCAGCAGAAGGCACGCGAAAATTTCAATAGCGGCCCTAAAAAGGAAACCATCTCCATTGAAGAGGCGCGCAAGGCTGGTCCGAAGATTGATTGGGAATCCTACACCGCTCCGGTGCCTTCGTTCATCGGCACAAAGACCGTGGAGCCGGATCTCCGCGATCTCGTCGAATACATCGACTGGACACCGTTTTTCCACGCATGGGAACTCCGCGGCGTCTGGGACAGGGAAAAGAAAATTCTCAAAACCAAAAACGAAGCCGGAGCTGCGGAAGCGAAAAAACTCCACGGCGAAGCCATCGAATATCTGGAGCAACTGATCGCTGAGAAACGCCTCCAGGCACGCGGTATTTATGGATTTTTTCCGGCGAATTCCGTGGGGGATGATATCGCCGTTTTCAACGAAGATGGCAGTGAGAAGACGAGATTCCACACCATCCGCCAGCAGCTCAAAAAGACTTCCGGTAAACCGAACGTGGCTCTGTCAGACTGGGTGAAACCCGTGGCGGCGGATTGCATCCGCCATGCCAAGCAAAACCCAAGCACACAAAAAGAAAAATGGGGAAGCCTTCCCCATTGGTATCGCGATGGCGCGACCTATGCCGTCACCTTCCGCCTCGAAAACTCTTTCCCAAAAAGCATCCTCGTTGCCTACGCAAAAGAGAAAGAGGAATTGAACCAACGGATCGCCCTAGCAGAGAAAGAAGGTGATGAAGGTCTCGCGAAGGATCTGACCAAAGATCTCGCAAAATTATACAGAGACCGCATCGAAACCGTCCTTGATGAGGGATTGGGAGAATGCTGGATGAAGAATGAAAAAATCGCCTCAATCGTTGCGGGAGCCGTCACTCATTTCGCGGGGGACAGATATGACCTCGGTGCCTGGTGTGTGATGCCGAATCATGTTCATATGATTTTAGCGCCCAAAGAAGGAGAGTCGCTGGCTGATATCCTGCACAGCATCAAACGATTCAGTGCAAGGGAAGCAAACAAGGTTTTGGGAAGGGAAGGGGCTTTCTGGCAGAAGGAGTCTTATGATCATATCATTCGGTCTGAAGAGGAGTTTGGGAAACAGACTGCTTATGTTCTTGGGAATCCTGAGAAAGCCGGGTTGGTGGATTGGGAGTTTTGTGGGGAGGGGGGCTTGGCTGGGCGGATGAAATCCGCCGCCACGACCGATCACATCGGTGGCTTTGTCGTGGGCATCCACGGGGCGGATGAATATGCGAAGGAGCTTTCCGATGCGAACGATCCCTACGGCTCCATCATGGTCAAGGCGATAGCCGACAGGCTGGCGGAAGCGTTTGCGGAAATGCTCCACCACCGGGCTCGTATCGACTGGGGATACGAGGCCGAGGGGGAGCTTACCAAAGACGCACTCATTCACGAAAACTACCAAGGCATCCGCCCCGCTCCCGGCTACCCGGCACAACCGGATCACACGGAGAAACCGATTCTCTTCGAGCTACTGGGAGCATCCGAGAAGACAGGGGTCACCCTAACAGAGAGCTGCGCCATGCACCCCGGTGCGGCGGTCAGTGGAATCTACTTCTCCCATCCGGATAGCCACTACTTCGCGCTTTCCGAACTCCAGAAAGACCAGATCGAGGACTACGCGGCACGTAAGGGGATGAGCGTTCAGGAAGTCGAGAAGTGGCTCGGGCCGTGGCTGGGCTATGCGAACTAGGCGTGTTCCAGCGCTCCGGTGCAACTGCTTCCGGCTCCGGCGGTGCAGCCGAGGCAGTGGTTGCCTGTTAGAATGGGCAGATCCCGCATGCTTTCCGGGGTGACGTCCCAGAGGAAAAGGGGCTTTTCCTTCCTGTGCTGCATGAAGAGCATCTGGTTGAAATCGCAATCGAAGACCTCGCCTTTCCAGCCGATGTTGATCGTGTTCCGGCACATGAGACCCTCGACGGTATCGGGGTTGAAATTGTCAACGAGGAGCCGGTTGTAGTAGTCCCACTGGCCTTGCTCGCGGAGATCCACCGCGAAGCGGGCGATGGGAAGGTTGGTGATGGCGAAGAGGCGGGTGAAGACGATGCCGAAATGCTTTTTCAGCTCCCGTTTGTAATCGGCTTCCAGTTCGTCCTGGTTTGGAGGGAGTTTCGCGCCGAATGGATTGAAGACAAGGGTGAGGGGCAGGTCGGTTCCGTAGCCGACCGCGTTGAGCTTTTTGAGTGCGGAAATGCTCTTGTCGAATACTCCGTCGCCGCGCTGGGCGTTGACGTTTTCCGCAGAGTAGCAGGGCAGGGATGCGACTACTTCCACCTGGTGCTCGGCGAGGAATTCCGGGAGGTAGGCGTATTTTTTCGTTTCGATGATTGTGAGGTTATTCCGGTCGATGACATGGGAGCCGACGGAGCGGGCGGTCTCGACGAAGTAGTTGAAGAATTGTGAAATCTCAGGTGCTCCGCCGGTGATATCGACGGTGGCGGGTTTGTGTTCCAGTATCCATGCGCCGACTTTGTGGGCGCATTCCTCGTCCATCATTTCGGTGCGGGTCGGGCCGGCATCTACGTGGCAGTGGGTGCAGGTTTGGTTGCACTTGCGTCCGACGTTGATTTGGAGGGTGTCGAACGTGCCGCGCTTGAGGGGGACGTCGTGGTATTTGAGAAGGGATTGGAAATTATTCATAAAGATGCCAGGTGATCACTGATCGGTAGAAGAAATCTGAAGCCGGTAGGCTGGCTTCAGGAGCTTTGTGTAGATGAGCCCGCCTAGAATTCCACCGAGTATGGGGGCGATGATATATACGGTGAGCCATCCGATGCCGTTAGCGGTAAAAGGTATTTTTCCCCAGCCGGCCATTGTGGAAAACACGCGGGGAGCGAAGTCCCGCGCGGGATTGAAACAGGCCATGGTGAGTGGCCCTAACAGGCAGATCAGGATGGTGACAGTGAGGCCAATGCTTAGAGGAATCAGCGGCTGGGGGATGGCTTTGTTTTTAGGATCGGTGACGGCGAAAATTACCAGGAGAAGGATGGCGGTACCTATCATTTCCGCTGCGAAGGCGGAGCCATGCCCCATGAAGGTGTGGGACTGGCGGGTGAGTCCGCCATCGCCGGGGCTGGGGAAAAATTCTCCGAAGACACGTGCGGAGGCTTCGCTCCCCGGTGCGCCACGGATGATGGAGTTGTGCATCTCGTAGTGGGCGATTGGCTGGGCGAAAATGAGGTAGAGCGTGGCGGCGGCGAGAAATCCCGCAAGCATCTGGACGGCTATGTAGGGAAGCACCCGCCGTTTCGGAAAATCCCGGAACATCGCCATCGCGATGGTGACGGCGGGGTTCAGGTGGGCGCCGCTGAGGGAACCTGTTAGGTATATTGCCGTGGCAATGCCGAGTCCCCAGACGATGGCTACTTGGAAAACACCGACCAGCGCTCCGGTGGTGACTGCGGATGCGACGGAGCCGCAGCCGAAGAACACGAGCAGGAAGGTGCCGAGGAATTCTCCGGTGATCCAGTTTCGCATGAAGTTCGGACTCTACGTTTTTATCGAAGGGAAGGGGCGACCGAAGATCGCCCCTACGTTTAACAGCATTCGCCGCCTTCGCGGCAATTGGCGGCCTCGGTGGTGGCGTTGTAGTCCTGGCCTTTGGTTTCCTTTGGGTGGCGGATGGCGGTGCGGGTGCAGTCGAAGGGTTTTGCCTCCGCCAACGGGATGTCCGTGAGTGGATCAATGAAGGAAAAGAACTCCGCGTAGGGTGGTTTTTTGTAGAGGTTGTAGGTTTTGTCGCAGACGGCGTAGCGTTTGCCGCGCTCCATCGCGTGGCCGTCGTCATCGAGGACTTTTAGGAACGGCCCGTTGTAAACGACAGCCTGGTTGCGCTCGAAGCACGGCCCCTGTTTGCCTTTCCATGCCTGTATGGTGACGGAGCGGAACTCGATGCCCTCCACGGTTTGCCAGGGGGCGTCATCGCGTTTCAAAACTTCAATCCCGTAGAATCCCGCCTCTTCAAATGCTTTGAGGAAACCTTCTTCGGTATAGGCACCGCTAAGGCAGCCGGACCAGAGGTAGGGATCGTTCTGCAGGTGCTCGGGGATTTCCTCGTCGGAGACGATGTCGGAAATGACGGCGCGTCCGCCGGTTTTCAGGACTCGGAAAATCTCCTCGAAAAGCTGTTTTTTCAGCCGGTTTTCGACGAGGTTAAGCACGCAATTGGAAACGACCACGTCGATGGTGTCGGAGGCGACGAGGGGTTGTTTGACGCGAAGATCCGCAGCCAGTTCATCGGCAGCGAGATAGGAGGCGGCATCGGAAATCGGGTTCTTTTTCAGCTCTTCGTTAAGTGCTTCCAAATCCAGCCCGAGATCCTGGATACGGCCTTTGCGGAACTCGACGTTCGCATGGCCGATGTTTTCCGCGACGATGGGTGCATTTCTCCGGGCGACTTCCAGCATGTCGTCGAGCATGTCCACGCCGATGACTTTTCCTTCCGGGCCGACTACCTGGGAGGCGATGAAACAGATTTTTCCAGTGCCGGATCCCAAGTCGAGAACGGTCTCGCCGGGAAGCAGGTATTTTGAAGGATCACCGCAGCCGTAGTCCTTTTCAATGACTTCGTCGGGGATGGCTTTTAGGAATTGCGGATCGTAGCTGACTGGGCAGCAGAGGGCGGCTTCGGGGGCGGAGGCGGCGGCGGCGTAGCGCTCGCGGGTGGCGGATTCTGACATAAACTTTAAATTTTAAACTCTAAACTTCAAGGAAGAGGGGACTAGGGTAGTTCGCGGATCTTCAGGTTTCGGAACTCGATCGGTGAGCCTTCGGACTCCAGGCAGAGGTGGCCGTTGTTGGGTTGGGCATCTTTGCCTCCGGAGACTTCGGCTCCGTTCACCCAGAGGCGTATTTCGCCGTTGATGGCGCGGACATAATAGTGATTCCACTCGCCGTGAGGCTTGGTGGTTTCGGCAGTTGGGAAGCTGCGGCTGCCATCGGGGGAGATTGGCGGATATGGTGTGAGTTTCGCTTTTTTCACGGGAAACACATCGCCGTGGCAGGTGAACCAGTCGGCAGGTTTACCGGAGGATTTCTCGTAACTCTCCTTGTATCCGAGATCGAGGATCTGGACTTCGATTCCCTCCTTGGGGAGGCCGGGGCTTTCAATTCGTCGAGGCATCGCTTGCTGGTCCAGACGAATACCCCGGAGTTGCCTGCGGGCTTCAGGTGCTTCCACTCCAGGACAAGTTCGAAATTCGTGTAGGCCTTTCGCCGTGGCTCATCACGCTGACCGGTTGGCCGGTGCAGGAGATGGTCTTGGCTTCATCGTCGAAAGTCCAGGTGTCATCAGCGCTGTTTACCTGAACGAAATCCTTTTTGCCCGAGGCTCTCCCAACCCGGTTCGTTCCCCGTGATCATTGCTGCCGCAGGCTCCGCATGGGCGGCGGGCATGAAGATGGAGAGTAAAAAAAGAGCTGGGGTTTTCACAAGTGGCACCATCGGGAAACTATGGGAGTGGAAAACCAACCGGCAATTCCATTTTTAACTCACTTTTTACGAATTTCATCGGGTAGGCGGATTTGGCGGCTGTCGGATCGTTACGTTTTGCAGACTCTTTCGCCTCAGCAGAGGGATTGTCCAACTCCGTATCCGTTACGTGGACGTCCTCTTCGTTCGTCGACCAAGGGGGCGTTTATCGCCGGTATCTTTTTCGGCACGTTTCACATCCTCTTCATCAATGTGTTCTTTACCGGCTGCATCGTGTTGATCCTGATTTGACATGATTTGGGAAAGTAAACGATTCGACGGATTGCGCAATGGCTGGATGCGGTCAGTTTGTGAGCGAGAGAAAGGCCTCGATTTCGCGGGAGGGATCGTCCGCACGCATCAGGGTCTCTCCAATCAGGACGGCGTTCGCACCGGCTTTCAGGGCACGGCGAGCATCGTCATGGGTCTTGATTCCGCTTTCTGAAACGAGGATCACGTCGTCCGGGACTTCGTCGGCGAGGTCTTCGGTGGTGGCCATATCGACTTCGAAGGTTTTTAGATTGCGGTTATTAATGCCGATCAGATCCGCGCCAAGTTCCAGCGCCCTGTCCATTTCAGGGAGGTTGTGGACTTCCACGAGGACATCGAGCTGGAAGGATTTCGCCTCATCGTAGAGACGGCGCATGAGATCGTCGTCCAGCGCGGCAACTATAAGAAGGATTGCGTCGGCTCCGGCGATGACCGCTTCGTGGATCTGAATTTCATGGATGGTGAAATCCTTGCGCAGCAGCGGGGCGGGGGAGAACTCGGAAATTTTCGAGAGGTAGCCGAGCGATCCTTGGAAGTATTTCTCGTCGGTGAGAATCGATAGGCAGGATGCGCCGCCATCGATGTATCGCTGCGCCTGACGGATGGGGTCGAAATCCGGATCGATCAGGCCGACGGATGGGGAGGCTTTCTTAACCTCGGCGATCACTGCGAGGTTGTGCAGAGCCACGATCAAGCGCGGCGCGGAATCCCCGGAAATCGTTTCGCTGGAGGGCGGCGGCGCGAAGGTGAGCGGCGCGTGGCAGGAGAGCTTCAACTTCGAGATGTTTGGTGGCGATGATCTGGGCAAGTTTGTCGGACATGACTCGGCTGAATGTGGGTAAATCCGGCAGCCTCAAGTGTGGAGGAAAAATTTCGCAATTTTTAACTAAAATTCTCTTGATACCGTCCCGGCGGTGAGGACTAACAACTGCGCACGCGCAAAGCGGAGGCCACAAGCCAAGCGATGCGCGAACGCGAACGCGGGCGTAGCTCAGTGGTAGAGCGCCACCTTGCCAAGGTGGATGTCGTGAGTTCGAATCTCATCGCCCGCTCCATTTTCCATAAGTTTTTACCGGGGTGGCTAAGCTTGTGACACAAGGTTGACACAGATTTTTTCAGATCAGGAAAGAGAAGAGGGGGTGCGGGTGGTGGCGTCTTTTGCTAGATCGCGTTTGACGGTTTCAAGGTTCGCATCCGCGATATCGAAGAAGGCGTTTCCGATCTGGTTGAAGAGTATCCAGCCGAGGACGATGCTCAGGGAGGCGATTGCTTTGGCTAAGAGGTTCCAATCTTCCATGAGGATGAAGACAGCGGCGGGCTGGATGATGGCGTTGAGTAATGCGGTGCCGGAGACGATGGAGCGCCCTGCGGAGTAGGCGGTGTTTTTACGGAGGTATGTTGTGGTGAATGCGGTGGGATTATACTGGGCTTTACTGCGTTTTTTCTGTGGAGGCATGGATTCCAGTTAGCTAAAATGCCGATCAAGGGGAAGGGAAAAGGGAGGCTTTCGTTTCTGTTGCGGGCGGAGGTCTCGAAGTGCTTTTTTATTTACTTGGTTAAGATTTTTGAAAACTCTGGGGGCGTTATGAAAACAATTCCTTTTTATCTGATGATTTTATGCGGTGCGGTGGCTCCTTTAACGGTGGCTCCCATGGCGCATGCTCAACTTGGTGAGAGGACGAAGAAGGAAGCGATTACCTGCCCAGTTCTGCAGGTGCTGCCGAAAGGGCTGCTGATGAGCGGATCGGACGGGAGTCCCTTCCTATTGGCGGGGCACCCCGATGCGGGGAAGCTCGCGGACGGGGACGCGGTGAACTGCTATGCGGTGAAAACCAGCCACACCTATAAATACACCGATACTCTTGGAGCGGAGAGGACTGTGCGGGTGTGGAAATACATGAACCGCAGGATGGGTAAGTAGGTTATGCCTTACTGATCCTTTTTTTTATCGTCTTTACCCCCGGTGCGGTAAGGCGTGCTGTCCTCAGCTACTTTCAGATCGGAGCGCTTTTCCATTGCGATTTCCTCCCGTGCTTTCGCAGTGGCGGCTTTTAAAATGAAGGGTTTCATCTCCGTATCCACGATCTTGGATGCGCGGTTGATGAGGTCGAACTCCTCATTGCTGAGATCCAGCCGGACTAGGTTGTCTGGGGTGGGCGGGGGCAACGGAACAGGTGCTGCGCTGTGGCTATGTTCCCGCATTAGCCGCTGTGCGAGTGCTAGCTTCTTTTTTGGAAGCCCACGTGAGCGGTAAACAGAGAGCGTGTCCTTATCCACTCCCATGAGTGTCGCTATTTCGGTGCGGTCGATGGAAAACTTATCCATCCAGTTATAAAATTCTTCTGAAATTGCGTCTGGCATGTCGCTAGAATCAACAAAAATCAGGTTTAGTCAAATTTTTTCGCTTTTAAGGTTGACGAAACCTGATTTCTGTCTAATTTTGTCAACGTAATGAGCGCAAGCAACGAAATCGACCTGAGAGACTTTCCCGCCGATGTGCAGGATTTGCTGAGAGACAGAGCCATCCGTGAGGCGAGACCGATAGGGGCGGTGATCAAGGATTATGTGCTGGAGGTCTCGCGGATGATCGTGGCGAGCGCGGAGCGGAACACGGTGGAAGCGGCCTGAGACGCCGTAGGAATTTTTTACTGAAACGAAAGATATGAAAACGAGCGATACGACCAAGACCTTCCTGTTTGCCAACGGCGGTGAGGAGAATTTCCCGGTGCGGGTGGCGGGTGATGCGGATGCGCCTCTCTTCGTGGCGGTGGATGTTTGCAAGATCCTGGGATTGAGCCAGCCGAGCCGTGCGCTCGCCGCTTTGGATGAGGATGAAAAAATGACCCTTACTCTAAGTAAGAGTCATCCCGGAAAGCGTGGCGGTGCCCAGTTCCAGAGCTTCGTCACCGAGTCCGGCCTCTACCATCTGGTTTTCAAATCCCGGAAGGAGGCGGCGAAGAGTTTCCGCAAGTGGGTGACGGGGGAGGTGCTGCCGGAGATCCGCAGGAGCGGCTCCTTCCCGGGCGGCTCCCCGGTGGAGAAGGCGATGCCGACGGTGCCGGAGTTCCTGGCGGAGTGCGGGCTGGATATTGCGCGGGACAGTGCGGTGATCGTGAGTTTCTCCGATGCGGTGCGGCGGGCGGAATACGTGCTGCGCCTGGAGAAGAAGACGGTGTGCGCGGAGAGCGGGCTGCGGAGGATGCCCAGGGCGGTCTATGAGCTGGCGGCTGCGGAGCTGTGCCGGAGTAGCAGGATGCGGCTGGCGGGAGGGGATGCGGCGTAGGGGTGAAGTTTTAAATTTTTCTAGTTATGATGGATGTAAAAATAAAAACAAAAGGCTTGGATGAGCTTTTGGTGAAGCTGCGGAAGTTCCCGGACTTTGTGGAGGAGGCGGGTGACCGAGTCCTGAAACAAGGGGCACGGGAGCTGGCTGGCGAGTGCGCCCGGCTGACGAGGCCGGCCGGGTTGGGAGACAAGCCCGGCAAGGACGGGGAGCGGATGATAGCCAGCGAGGTGCGGCGGCTTTTCCCGGCGAAGGGAGACGGGGGGCGGATCTACGAACTGATCAAGGCAAAGGATGTGGTGCTGGCGAACCAGTATTACGCGGCATTCAAGCGGAACAATACGAACCTGATGAGCAGGATCATCAGGAAGGCGGGAGTGGCGCGGGGTATAGACGAGGGGGTGCACCGCGCACTTAGGAAGAAGGGAGGGGTGAGGAGTTCGACCCTGCCGATCGCGGTGGTTACGCCAGGGGCGCAGAGGGGATATATCCGTAGGCAGCAAAAGATGGTGGGCTTGGCAAAGGGAGGATGGTTCGTGGCGAGCAAGAGTCTTGGGGGGAGATCGCGGGTGCAGACGAATTCCGGGAAACTGGTTCAGAAATATCCGAAATACGTGAGGAGGCACGGCAGGAAAGGGGAATTGGGCGGAAGTTCTTTCCAGGGTTCCGGCCGCAAAAGAAGCGTGAGGATCTGGAACAATGTTCGTTTCAGCGGCGCGGTTTTCAACTCCTCGGATCGCTCCAAGGCTCTGGCGCAGGCAAAGCAAAGGCTTAAGAAGGCGTTCGAGTTCGAACTCCAGTATCTGATCAGGAAGAAAAGCCGCCGTTAGAAAAAAATCTTAGCAGGAAGGGTGAAACCAACGGGGCTGTCGTGCCTAGCGATACCAAGCAAAAACAGGCGCGGAGCAGCAGAAAACAAAGAGAAAGAGCGAAACAATGCAAAAGGAGAAAACAATGAAGAGAAGGCAAACGAAGCCCTGCGGTGATGTCCGCAGAAGAGTCCCGGCTCCGGGAGGAGCGGCCTGGTTGGGCGGCATTGGCCGGCGACTGCTTCTCTTTCCGCCGGGGCTGGTAATCTTGGGTTTCTCGATTCTGTTCTGGGTCGCTTTTATCGTTCTGACGTTGTGGGTGCTGGAAGGGGGTGGGCTGTGAAAACGGTTTGTCAGTTTTCAGTTTTCAGTTTTCAGGAGGAGGTTCCCAGGCTGATGGCTCCGAAGCGGTTGGGGTGGCACCGGCTGGTGCGGCTGATGGCGGAGAGAAGATCCGCCCAGGCGTTTTACGCGGGGATTGGATTTGAAGACAGGGGTGCGCTGGAGCTGGCGCGGAGGCGGTATTTCGCGGCGATAAGGAGGCAGGATGCGCTGATGGCGCGGGTGTGGGCATTTTTCCCGCAGCCGGAACGTGAGGTGATTCTGCTTTCCAGTGGCGGGTGCGGGGTGACCGGTGACCAGTGTGAAGGGAAGCGGGAGGTGGCGGCGTGAGTGCGATAGCGGCGGGTGGGCGGCTGAGGAAGGCTGCGGAGCTGCGGAGGTTCCTGGGAAAGGATCACGCGGAGATCCTGCGGATGATGGATGAGGACGGGCTGCCTTATGTGGATATGCCGGGGAAGGGGAAGCCTTCCCCAAGGTTCTTTCTGCCGGATGTGCACAACTGGCTCTGTCTCTATGCGAAGGGCGATTGTGCGGGGGTTATGGATTTCGCTTCGTTCGTGCGGGCTTTTGAGGAGGCGCAGGGCGGGAAACTTTAAATTTTAAACTATAAATTCCAAAATTAAGATATATATGAGCGATAGAAAAAAAGATGTGGACGGGCTTCTGCGGGCGAAGGCGGCGCGGGAGGGGAAGACGGAAACGGAGGTGTTGCGGGAAATGTTCGATGCCCTGGCGGGTGAGCAGGGTGGGGCGGAGGCTGGCGACCTTTTACGGCTGCGGGATGAGGAGAGGTTGGCGGGGATTTTGGAAGGGATGGCAGCTGGGCGGATCCATGTTCTGGATGTGTCCGGGGGGTTCGGAAGGGATTATGATTTTATCGAAAGATTCCTGAAAAAATGGAAGGGAAGGGTTTTCGGCGGGCATGTGCTGGTGAGGAATGAGACGGTTCCGGCGCTTCCCTTTTGGGAGATGGAAGAGAGGAATGAGAACCTCCGGGAGAGGGC
The DNA here is from genome assembly GCA_963793435.1 of uncultured Verrucomicrobiae bacterium. GTDB lineage: Bacteria > Verrucomicrobiota > Verrucomicrobiia > Verrucomicrobiales > Akkermansiaceae > Luteolibacter. The sequence continues at coordinate 2,067,264 of CAWCAA010000002.1, forward strand.
TGGCAGGGTCTGCGCCGGGACGGGTGCAGCTACGCGGAAATGGCCTGCGGTGTGTGTGGATCTGGAGAGTCTGGGGACGACGTCGGGGGCGGTGTTACTGGAGATTGGCGCGGTATGCTTCGATCCGGAAACGGGGGAGTTTGGGCCAGAGTTCGAGTTCGAGGTGGACGCGCGGGCGCAGGATTTCCGCAATGCGGATGTGGAGACGCTGCTGTGGTGGGCGGATCGCCGGGCGGAGGGGGTGGAGATGCCCGGGGTGGAGGCCCATGACGGCGAGCTGTGGGCGGGGCTGCGTTGCTTCGCGGATTTCATGGAGGCGCACACCCGTAGCGGTGAGGTGGAGCTGTGGGCTTGGGGGGTGGATTTCGATTGCGGGATTCTAAAGGATGCGTGGAGGCCAATGCTGGGTGAGACGCAGCTGCCGTGGATTTACCCGAACCAGAGGGACGCGAGGACTTTTTGCAAGAAGCTGGGGGTGGAGAGGGAGGGGAAAATTGCCCATCGTGCGCTGGCGGATGCGAGGCAGGAGGCGCGGGCGGTGATGGCGGCAAACTCTAAACTCAAAACTTTAAACTCCAGGGAAGAGGAAGAGGAACCACGGATTGACGCGGATGGACGCGGATCGGGGGAGGGTGAGAATATCAGAACAATCCGCCCGTATGCAGATATTCACCGGTTGCTGCGACAGGTGAATCAGCTTCTGCGGAGGACAGAGAGCAGACCGGCCGGTTTGGCCTTCGATCCGCTCAAGCAAAAAGCCGAGTCGGTTGTGAAAGATCTGCTGGGGATGATCCAAAAGGAATATGCCCGGCAGAAGGATCCAGCGCCTCCTTGTGATATGGAGGCGGGGTGGGATGCCTATCGCCGGGAGCTGCTGGAGACGGTGGGGATGACTCATTTGCCGGGGTGGGAGGCTCTGCCGGAGCAGGTGAAGGAGAGCTGGTGTGTGGGGGTGCGGGCTGCGCTGAAACTTTAAACTTTAAACTATAAATTTCAAGTTAGAGAAGATATGGAAACGAAGATTCACAAGGGCGGGACGGCGAAGGGTGTGGGCAAGCCTCACGCGGCGCGGAGCCGGGAGAGGTGCGGGGTGAAGCATGCGCCGCAGGATGGCTACATGGACGTGAAGCTGGCTTGCAAACGGTTCATCCGGGACAGGGTGGAGCGGGGGGAGATGCGGGAATACGGCTTTGAGTTCCAATACGGGGGAGGTGCTGGAAGATGAGCGAGCGAACTCTGGAGGATAGGAAGCAGGAGGCGGCGGAGGCGGCGGAGAGGCTGGGGCTGACGGTGGAGGCGATGCGGGCGGCGGGGCTGCGCGGGCTGCTGCTGGTGGATGCGATGGATGAGGCGGCGCGGTGGCTCAATGAGCCGCAGGGGCTGGTGCTGGGGCAGCGGGGGAATGTGTATCTGGTGGGCATTCTCCTCGATAGCGGGGCGGCGTGAAGGAAACTTTAAACTCGAAACTATAAACTCCAATTAAGCAAAATAACTAATCTTAACTAAAAATGAAAAAAATAAATCTAACAAATGAAGAGTCAGATGTAATAATCAATTTATTGGTTAAAGAGGAAACCCGAGTTGGCGAGAAGGTCACCATGGATGATGACACTACCGCCGAATATAAGTTATACTCGTTGTTGCAATCGGCCAAAGAGAAAATCAGAGACTCTTTCTTCGGTGAACAAACGGATTTGGATGTGGATGCGCTTGATCTATGCGCCTCTTTTTATGGGCAGCTTTGCGCGTTAAGTTGGTTGTTAGGTGAGCAAGTTGCACCTTCACCAGAAACTAGTGAGGACATTGCCGAGCATCCTAAAAAGTATTTTCAAATCCCCGTGCGCGAAGATAAATTGATAGGGTTCGCAACTGTGTTCCAGAAGGCGTTCTTACATGCTAGTATTCAAAATGATACCTCCATTTATAGTTTTGTTTGGACAGTTCCAAATTGTCAATATCCTAGTGAATTTGCGTTACCGGAAGCAAGACGAAAAATGGCGGAAGATCTGGCCTGTCTGTGGCTGGCGAACAGGGGATTGATAGGCAAACTATAAACTCCAAACAACGAAAAAGACCATGGAAACGAACTCTACGAATCAAAAGAAAGATGACTGGAAGCCGGTTTGCTACCAGATGCAGAGGCTGCTGGAGGATGAGCTGGTTAATGCGGAGCTGGAGCCTTGGGAGCCGGGTATGCGGGGGGTGGCGGTGGAGCTGCCGGACGGGCGGCGGATGGAGGCGTTTTTCACGCTGCCGATGCGCGATGAAAAGGCGGGTGGACAGGTGCGGGTGGTGCCGAGGCCGGAGGATGTGTGCGAGGCGGTGGTGGTGCTGTTCGGCGCGGTGGCGGGGAAAGACCAATAGGGAAACGGAATGGCGATGCAAAGACACAAGGTGCTGAGTGAGGAGGAGATGGGAGAGCGCATTGACGGGGTGCTCTACAAGGCGGGAATCACGGCCAATGGCTATGCGGCGACTGTCCACACGCCGCTCGACGCGCTGCTGGAGAGCGAGGGGACGGGGGATGAGGGGGATATGGCGCGGGCTCGGGGCGAGGGGAAGCGGGAGGCTTTCGGGGAGTTGCTGGAGTATTTTTTCTCGGATCTGCCGGAGCCGCTGGCTCTGATCCGCAGGGTCTATGCGGTGGTAAAAGCGGTGCGGCCGCAGCTGCTGGGGGACATGAGTCTTGAGGATATCTCGCTGCTGTGCGGGGACGGGGGGAGGGCGACTGTGAGCGCGAGGATAGGGCGGATTTACAACGGGTATATCGAGGAGCGGGGTGGCGGTAAGGTGAAGGCGAGCTTTCAGAAGTCCGCTACGGCGTGCGGGAAGTATGCGGAGGCGGCGAAGGGGAATAACAACCGGAGGAAGGGGATGAAGAAGAAAGCTTTAAACTCCAAATCTAAAACTCGAAATAAGAAGAATTAATAATCAATAATATGATGACCAAAACACAGATTAAGAGCGATGGCGGGGCGGGTGTGCTTAAAGAAATAGGGATAGAGGATATGGCTCCGTGGGAGGGGCAGCCGAGGAAGCGTTTCTCGGAGGAGAAGGCGAAGCAGCTGCTGCACAGCGTGAGGATGCACGGGGTGATACAGCCGCTGGTGGTGAGGATGGTGGAGGGGGCACCGGCGCGTGGCCCGATGCCGGAGGGAAAGGTGCGCTACCAGATCATCGCGGGGGAGAGGCGGTGGAGGGCTGCTGCGGAGGCGGGCAAGAAGAGCCTGATGTGCGTGCTGCGCGAGGTGAGCGATGCGGAGGCGTTGGAGCTTGCGCTGGTGGAGAATCTTTTCCGGGACGATCTGGATGTGTTCGAGGAGGCGGAGGGCTATAAAGGGTTGCTGGCTCTGGGCTGGACGGTGGTGGGTGTGGCGGAGAGGTTCGGCAAGGAGCGGGGTTTCGTGCATAGGCGGCTGGAGCTGCTGGGGCTGGATGAGAAGGAGAGGGTGGAGCTGAGGGAGGGGCGGCTGTCTGAGGCGGCGGCGCGGGAGCTGGCAAAGGTGCCGGTGGAGCACAGGGAGCGTGCGCTCGATGAGGTGATCCACCCGAAATATTCAGAGGAGCCGATGAAGCGAGACCAGGCGGTGGCGCATCTGAAGGCGAAGTTTGTGAAGCCAGCGGAGGATGCGGCGCGGTGGGAGCTGGGGAGAAAGGATCTTGAGAGGCAGTTCCCAGAGGCGGTGGTGACCGGCTACGCGGATGGGATGGCGATGCGGGGCCATGGCAGCGGGTGGGTGCCGGTGGACGGGAAGCCGAAGAGCTTTGAGGTGGTGGAGAGGCTGCGGGCTGATGGGGCGGAGATCCCTTGCTGGGGGGATCTGGCGGAAAAATACGGGGCGACGATCCACATTGTGCCGGTGGAGGACGGGGAGGGTGTGCAGCGGCTGGTGGAGCGCAAGGTGGTGATGGACGGGGATATCGTGAATGCGAAGGCGGGGGAATGCGTTTTCCCGAAGCCGAGGGGTGAGGGCGATGAGAAGAAGGAGAGGCAGGATGCGCAGAGGGGGAAGGAGGCGTTGCTGGCAGCGGTCGCGGCGAGAAACAAGGAGGAGAAAGCGTTTCTGGAGGATCTGCGGACAGCGGGGCTGGAGGGGCTGCTGCCCGCGCTGGTGAAGGCACGGATGGAGGTGGAGGATGGCTTCGCGGATGTATATAATCAGATCCACGGGACGGAGCTGAAATTCTGGGAAGACGGGGCTTCCGGGATTCTGGAAGCGTGGGTTCAGGGTATTGTCAAAAAGGGAGGGCTGAGGGCGTGGCTTTGGCTGCAGGCTGCGAACGAGCTGGTCGGATTCGGGAGCCTTGAATACGCGCCGGTGGCTGATGCGGTAGGCATGAAACGGACGGACTGGCCGCTGCTGTGCGGGGAGGACACACCACCTGGATCCCACGACAGAAATACAAAATGAATGCCCGAAATGATGACGCGCTGTTGGCACTTCTGCCGGAATGGGAGGTGGAACTGGCGAGAAAGTGGAAAGAAGTCCGCAACTCGAAAGGTCACTGGATCGCAACACACTCGCCTCAGTGGGGTGATGCGGAAGACCAGCACCGCAGGGGCGAAACCTCGCGGGAGATGGTGCAGTGGTCGGTGCAATGGTTCAAGGAGCGCGGACGCGATGTGGAATGCCGCGTCATGGCTGACGGAGAAAGTGTTGGAATCTTTAACGCCTAGCTCTGGCACCGCCGACCGACGGCACACAAATCTATGAAACAAGAACCAAACACCGAGGCGGCGGAAACCGTCCAAACAGGGGGCAGCCAGGCGGTTGCTCCAGCAGCAACTTGTTCGGGATTTGCCGTAGTGCTCCGCTACGGTGGGAACCGATACCTCGGCATCCATCGACCAGACGCAGCTCGTGGAATAACCGCCGATGAAGCATGGATCTTTGGCGAACCTCAAAGAAGCCACGAAATCGAAATGTGGAGGGTAGTCGCTCCATGCCTCGGACGCGTGCCAAAGGGGATGATTCATCGTATCCCGAACAGTTAATTAGGTAGTCCTGAGACTACTTTACCTCCCTAAATTATGAAAAAGCAGGAAGCGATAGATAAGTTTGTGATCGGGCTGAAAGGTCGGAATCGGGCGCATAGGACGGTGGATCAATATGTTGGATTCGCTGAGAGGTATCTTGATTTTTGCGAGGGACGGAAATTTGCCTCTCCTGAAGATGCTATCCCGGAATTCCTGTCGAGTATGACGCCTTGTTCGGTGGCCAGTCAAAAGGGGGCGCTTTCGGCTTTGGCGGGGCGTAATGGATTTTATGCGATTCTGGGAAGGGAGATAGGTCAGCTGCCGAAATGGGTATATGCGAGCCGCCCGGTGCGGATTCCGGTGTGGACTACGCAATCGGAGGCGGAGGCGGTTATTGTGCAGCTTGCGGAGTCCTGGGCGTTGATGGCGGGGCTGATGTTCGGATCGGGATTGCGGATCGGGGAGGTGGTGAGGCTGCGGTGGAGGGCTTTCGATTTCGAGCGGGGGACGGTGAGCGTCTTTTCGGGGAAGGGTGACAAGTGCCGTATCGCGCCGCTTTCTCAGAGGTTGGTGAAGCCTCTGATGGAGAGGCGGGAGAGGTGCCGGGCGTTGTGGAATGAGGATAGGGCTGGGAAGAGGCCGGGGGTGTCCCCGGTGATGCAGCTTTCGAGGAAGTTCCCTTCTCATGGGTTGGAGTGGCCGTTTTTCTGGGTCTTTCCGGCGGCTGGGGAGAGTGTGGATCCGGTATCTGGGATACGGAGGAGGCACCATATCCATGACAAGTCTTTTGCGAAGGCGGTGCGGCCGGCGGTGCGGAGGGCGGGGATAGACAAGCGGGTTACGGCGCATTCTTTCCGCCATGGGTTTGCTACGGCGTATTTATTGGCTGGTGGGAATATTCGCGAGCTTCAGGAGAGGCTGGGTCACGAAAGTATTGAGACTACCATGATCTACCTGCATTGCCTGCCCAATGAGTTCGACCGGATAGGCAGCCCTTGGGATGTGGGTGGTGTACATGAGGTGGCTGAGGTGATGCCGAGCAATGTTTTCCAATTCCCTAAATCAAAATCAGCATGAATGAATGTATAAAGAAAATGAAGGCGATATCGATACGTCAGCCGTGGGCTTGGCTGATACTGCATGGGGGGAAGGATGTGGAGAACCGTAGTAGGAGATCGCATTTTCGAGGGCGTTTTTTGATTCATGCGCCGCTGGGAATGACGCGGGATGAGTATGCGATCGGGAAGGCGCTGGCTGATGAGCAGGGGGTGGAGCTGCCGGCGTTCGAGGATCTGAGGAGGGGCGGGATCGTGGGTAGTGTGGAGCTGGTGGATTGTGTGGATATGGACGCGAGCCCTTGGTTTTTCGGGGAGTGGGGTTGGGTGCTGAAAGATCCGCAGGAGGAGGTTTTCCATGAGTGCAAGGGGCGGCTGGGATGGTTCGAGGTGGATACTAAAAAATTATGACGATCATCGAACGGGCGAGGGCTTATCTGGGGAAGATGGATGCGGCGGTTTCCGGATCCGGGGGGCATAATGCGACTTTCAAGGCGGCGTGCGTGCTGGTGCATGGCTTTGAATTGGGGGAGGCGGAGGCTTTGGGATTGCTGCAGGATGAGTTCAACCCGAGATGCTCTCCGCGCTGGAGTGAGAGTGAGCTTAGACACAAGGTGCAGCAGGCGGGGCAGGTGCACCCCGGGAAGGATGGCAGGGGCTATCTGCTGGGAAACAGCGGCCGCTCGGAGCGGGGTGACTACGGGGGGAGGACGGCTGAGAATGCGGCGAGGAAGGCTGAGGCGGTGCGGAAGAAGCAGGAGGTGGATGAGAAGATGAGGGCGCGGCTGTTGGCGAACCGGAGCGGGCTGCGGAGCGGGCGGGAGCTGATGGAGAGGAGTCCGGTGGATGTGCAGGAGATCGATACGCCGGAGGAGGTTCTGAACATACTTTTTAAAAAGGGGGAGAGGGCGCTGGTTTTTACGAATGAACGGAGCCAGGGGGATTTCGGTTACGAATCGAGCGGGGATCTGGGGACGCCGGGGAGGTGTGTGAGGCTGGGGGAGAGGCCGTCTGTGGAGGGGGTGGATGCGAAACTGCCGAGGACGGGACGGTGCGGTGTGTGGTTCCTGGCGCAGCCGGTGGACGGGAAATGGAGGCCTAACGGGCGTAAGGACAAGGACGGTCAGCCTTTCCTGAGCAGGCGGAGTGGGCCGAATGTGGCGGCGTGGCGATACATGCTGCTGGAGGCGGATGACGGGGAGCTGGCGGACTGGATTTCCATCGTGAGCCAGCTTCCTCTGGCGGTTGCGGCGATTTACTCAAGTGGGGGGCGCAGTGCCCATGTGCTGGTGCGGGTGGATGCGGCGTGCTACTCGGAGTTCTATTCTTTGAGTCAGAAAATAGGGCCGTTGGTGTCGAAGCTCGGGGGGGATGCGATGGCGATATCCGGGGTGCGCTTGACACGGCTGCCTTGCTGCATGCGTGAGGGGACGGAAAAAAAGGGGAAGTATGAGAAGTTTCCGAAGCCGAGGCTTCAGAGGCTCTATTACCTTAATGACGATCCGCAGGTGAAGCAGCTTTCCCTGATGCCGCCTCTCAGGAAGATCGAGGAGGTTGGGAGATGAGCGAACCGAGTGAGGAAATGCTGCGACAGTTCAAGGATCTGGCGGAGAAGATGGGGATTGACTTGGGTGTGCAAGGTGAGGAGAAGCCGGGAAGGCCGACGGGTGTGACGGTGGATTTGGGTGGGGCGTTGATCGGGCTGGCGGAAGAACTGGGTGGGATGCTTTCCGACAAGGGGCTATACCGTTTCCGAAAGGATTTCGTGACGGTGGATGAGGGCGACCGAAAGGAGATGATGCCGGTGATGAGTCCGGAGGCGTTCTGTTCGTGGATCCAGGAGTTTGTCAGTTTGCAAAAGTGGGACAAGAAGGAGAAGGAGATGGTGGCTGCGAACATGAACGAAGCTCTTGCTAAAAAGGTGATGGCGAGCCACCGATTCCGTAACCGGATACCGAGGATCAAGGCGGTGCTTTCGGCGCGCATGCCGGTGTGGAGGGATGGGGAGTTGGTGCTGCTGGACGAGGGTTACAATGAGGTGGAGGAGATCTATGTTTCGAGCATTGCGCCGGAGCTGAAGGAGCTTTCGCTCGAGGAGGCGTTGGCGGAGTGGCAGGAGGTTTTCGGGGAATTTCCTCTGGACGGGATGCGGAGCAAGGCGGCCCACACGGCGGCGGCGGTGGGGCTTTTCTGCCAGTATATGTTTCCGGATGCGTGCGCGGTGCCGCTTTTCCAATACAATGCGAACATGGAAGGGGCTGGTAAATCCCTGATGGGCCGGTCGGTTGTGATCCCGATCTACACGCTCGATGGGTACGGAGATACGGATTACAATGAGAGCGATAAATTCAAGGAGGAGCTGAATTCGATTGCCCATTCGGGAAAGGGCTACCTTTTCCTGGACGATATTTCTGGAAATCTGTTTTCGCCAGTACTGAACCGGTGGGTGACATGACTGACGTGGGAGTTCCGGAAATTCCACACGCAGAGCCAGATGCGGGTGGACAAGAGGTGCATGACGATTGTTTCGGATAACGGCTGTGTGCTGAGTGATGACCTGGTGCGGAGGGCGGTGATCGTTCGTTTCGAGGTGGATGAGCGGGCTGGTGACCGAAGTGAGAAGCTGAAGCATCACCTCGATGAGCACTGGCTTAACAAGTCGGAAAACAGGGGGAGGATACTGAGCATCTGGTGGGCTTTCGTGCGGAACTGGCTGGAGACCGGGAAGCAGCCGGGCTCCCACGGCCATGCCTTCGTTCCGAACGTGGACGAACGTGGTCGGCGGGATCGTTTCGGCGGCCGGGTTCGGTGATGCGTTCGAACCTGCGAACATGCTGACTGCTGGTGATCAGCGGCGGACGGAGATTGACCGGTTGATTGAGCTGGCGGGTGAGAGGTTCATTATAGATGCGGTCGAGGGGGCGTTCGCTGAAATCCCGCTGCCTGAATTGTGCGCGATCGCGAGGGAGAATGGATTGTTTGAGTCACCACTTGGTGAGCTGCATCTGGTGCGGGCGGCTATGGATGCCAACCCGACGAAGCATTACAACTATGCTGGCACGGATGAAGACAATCCGCTGAATGATCGGCAGAAGCAATCGCAGGCAGCGAGGTTCATGCACCCACAGCGCGAAGCCAGCCCGTTTTCGAAGCGATTGAAAAAGCACCTCGGAATGAAGTTTCCATTCGTGGGGAGAGTGTATCGCTTCAGCAAGCCCGACGCCAGGACTTCGACCTACCGATTAGAAGTGGTCGGTTGAAATTATCCCCGCCGAAATTGGCGGGGACTTATTTTTGATCGTTTCGGCTTAGTCTGTGGCGATAGGGGACATCTTTGCTTGTGGTGGCTGCGAGTGTGCCTGCTTGCTTGCCACCCCGCACCCCGTAAAAGGCAAGTTGCGGACAAAAGTCCGCATATTCTGAAATTATCCAATGGTGTCCGTTGGGTGATTTCCCCTTAGTTAAAGGCTTGTAGAGTTTTCTGCGGACGTTTGGGACGTTTTTCACATTTTTTGAGTAGTGGTAGAACTTAGGGGGCGCAAATTATTAAGAGTAGTCCGAAAAACGTCCGCGATGTCCAGAAGGTGTCATCCTATGGGTCAGGGGGGGGTAAGGAGGCTTCCGGTGGTGTCATTTGTCTGGGGGCTTCATCCACTCCCAGCCGTTTCCGGTGTGTTTGCGGTGTTTTTTCTTTGGCACTTTGACACTCCGGGGATTTTGTGAGTGAGGAATCTGAGGGGGAGGGCACCAGGCGGACGGGGTATCAACACCCCTATTCTCACTATGCTGATGCTTTCGGGGCGAGTGAGCGGACGGTGAAGAGGTGGGCGGGTAAGGGGAAAGAGATCGGAGATCCTTGTCCTTTGGATGATCCGGAGGAAATGAGGGGATGGTGGGGGCGGCACATGGTGCAGAGGTGCCCGGAGAAGATTCTGGCGGCGGCGGTGTTGGCGAGGAAGGAAGCACGGACTCTCGAAGTCCCGGAACCGGCGTTGAAGCCGAGGGAAATTCTGCCGGTTGGGGATGACGAGGTGGGGCTTGAGGCGACGCTGGCGAGGTTGAGGAATGCGGAGGTGCAGGCGAACCGGATGCTGGTGGAGGCTCTTGCGGCCGGGGACGATGGGAAGGCGACGCTGGCGCAGTCGATGTGGACGAAGCTGACGACGCAGGTTCGGCAGGTGGAGAAGGATGCGAGGCTGGACGCCGAGGCGCGGGGGCAGTTGATCCCGAAAACCTACGCGGAATCCCGGCTGGTGGAGCTTCATGCTTCGATTGCCCAGGGGGTGCGGGGGCTTTACCGGAAGATGGCTGAGGTGATGAGGCTGCCGATCAACGCTGAAAATGAATCGGCGTGGAATGAGGAGTGCGATCGGCTTTTCCAGAGGTTCAAGGAAGAAGTTTTCAACGAATGAGGATTTCCGAACGAGAGCAGCGGATCGCGGATGCCTGGATGAAAGAGATCCTGGCAGGTGTCTATCTGCCGCGCCCGGAGCTGGAGATCTGGGAATGGGCGGAGCTGAATCTGCGGATTCCGGCGAGCGAGAACCCGGAACTTGCGGGGCAGTTGTGGCGCAGCTCGCTTACACCGTGGGTGCGTGAGATCATGCGGTGGGTGAGGTTGCCGGGGAAACATGAATTCTTCTGGACGAAAAGTTCGCAGGTGGGGCTGACGATGGCGGTGCTGATCATCATCGTGTGGAAGATCGTGCATGAGCCGACGAACATCGGCTACTACATTGATAGTAGGGAAGAGGCGATGAAGATCAGCCGCTCTCGCTTGCAGAAGTGGATTCTCGATAACGGGATACTCAAGGAGATCGGTGACGACGAGGACGATCTGAATTCCCTGGTCTATTATTTCCGGGGAATGACGGTGTATCTGCACGGCTCCTACACGGGTGGAGCTTACCGGAACAAAAGTCTGGGGATGGCGGTGCTTGATGAGCTGGACGCGCATCCGGTTTTGCCGGGGCAGGGAACCACGGCGGATCTGGCGCGGGGTCGGGTGAAGATGCCGCGCAATTCCAAGCTGCTGGGATTCTCCACGCCGAAGATGGAGAGCGGGCAGACCTGGAAGGAATATCTGAGCGGAACACAGGAGCAGATGTTCGTGAAATGTCCGCACTGCAACCACATGCAGCCGCTGGAATGGAAGGGGATGCGCTTCGACCACTGCCGGGATCTTGCGGAGGGATGGATGATGGATCGGGTGCTTACCGATACCTATTACGAGTGCGAGATGGGTTGCAAAATCCAGCAGTCGGAGAAGACTTTTCTATTTGATGAGTGGGAGTTCCGGGCGACGGCGACTCCCACCAAGGCGAACAAACGCTCTGCAAAAATCTCCGATCTCTACAGCCCGTTTGTGACGTGGGGTGAGCTTGCCGAGGAGTGGATCGAGGCGCAGAAGGATGTGAAAAAACTCCAGCACCTGATCCAGGAGCGGTTCGGGGAGGCATACCGTGAGGGAGGCGGGGAACTGAAAGAGACGGATGTCCTGAGGCTACGGCAGAAGTATAAGAAAGGCACGTGCCCGGTGAAGCCGGCGGTGGTGGTGATGACGGTGGACGTGCAGAAGAGCACGATGAAATTCGTGAAATCGGTTTTCACGAAGCGCGGGGATCTGTATGTGATCGACTGGGGGGAGACGGGGACTTGGGAAATGCTGCTGGACGAATTCAATACGCCTATCACCGGCCCGGATGGTGAGGATTGTCCGGTTACGGTGGGTCTAGTAGATGAGGGGGACGGGAACCGGCATCTGGAGGTGCGGAGATTCTGCCTGCCTTTGCTGCCGGATGTGTTCCCGGTCAAAGGCCGGGGAAAGGGGCAGGCGAAGGATCTGGTTTACCAATCCAGCCCCTACTATGTGGACGGGCAATACATGCGGACCTACCATGTGAGCGACCACGCTTTCAAGCGCGAGCTGCTGTTCGACCGGATCAAGCACGATAAGAAAAACGAGAATTACGACAAGCCGCGGCTTTACCTTCCTCGGGCGCGGGATGTGGATCCGGGGTTTGTATCCGAGTTGCTGAACGAGCATCTGGAGTTCAAAAAAAACAAGAGCGGTTACGAACAGTGGACCTGGGTGAAAACGGGGGACAACGATTACCTGGACTGTCTCAAATACGCGCTCGCGCTGTGGATGATCGTCGCGCCCGCGCTGGAGGAAGATGAGGAGGCAAGCGAAGCTGAGGAAGAGGAGCGTGAAGAGGTGGGGGTGGAGTGAACTGCCCGGGGGCTTTGACATTCGCTGGCGGTTGTGGCGGATTACGAAGTTGTAGCAGCGATAAAGCGGTTTTTCTCGAAGGAGGAAACCGAGACGGCATACCGAGCGGCTTTCGCCGCCTATCAGGAACGCGCGGTGGAGGTGACGATCACCAGCGCAAACTTCGAGTCCGGCTCCAGCTCGGGGCAGATCACAGGAGATCCGAAGGAGCTGATGGGAGCTTGCCGGGTGGTTCTCGAGGATCTGGAGGCGGATGCGCAGGGCATCGATCCGGAAGCCCTTCCCGGCACCAGCCACGTCGATTTCTCAAAACGGATACTGGAAACCTAGTAGATCATGGGACGTAAAAAAAACAGATACGGCAATCGCCAGAGTGGGACTCCAGCGGTGGCTGAAAATCCGGGAAGCCCGGCGATTGGGCGGGGTGCGGCTCCGATGGAGGCGATGTTCAGCGGCTACGCTGGGGCGAATTTTTCCAAGCGCCGGGCAAGCGTGCGCTGGCCTACGCTCGACACACGGCACGAACTCAACGGCTTCGCGAGGTCGGAGCTTGTCCGGCGGGTTCGCTGGCTCTACGCGAACGTGGGACTGGCAAAGCGGCTGATCAAAGGGCTTGCGGAAATGGTGGGCTACCTCTCTCCACAGCCGAAGACAAGCGACACTGAGTGGAATAAGCTGATGCTTGCCGACTTTAATAATTCCTGCGGATCCAAGGAGGTTTTCGACCATAGCGGGAAGTTCGATTTTTATACCGCGCAGCCGCTTCTCACCCGTAGCTGGCTCCGGGATGGCGACATGTTGACTGTGATGACGGAATCCAAAGCAGGCCGTGCGATGTTCGCCTTTTTCGAAGGGCACCAGCTCCAAAGCCCATCGAAGGGCGAAGGGAACTGGAGGGAGGGAGTCCTCACCAATGACAGCGGTCGTCACCTGGCTTACGGGCTGGCGCGTGACTCGGGAGAGCCGCTTATGGTGAGCGCGAAAAATGCGATCTACTTCGGCGAGTTCGATTCGGTGGGCCATGGGCGGGCGGTGCCGCCGCTGGCTCATGCCGTGAACCATGTGGTGGATATCACTGAGATCTGGGCGGATGTGAAAGGAGCGATCAAGGTAAACAGCCTGAGCGGAGTGGTGCGGACGCAGAAGGATGCGGCGGGTGAATATCGCGGAGCGCAGGGTCTGGTGGGAGCGGTGAAGAAGAAACCCGACGGCAATGGCGGGACGATGCGGACGGAGGAAGTCTGGGGTGGTAGCCAGATCCCGAGGCTTGCACCCGGGGAGGATCTGAAAGTGATTTCCGATCCGCGTCCCGAGCAAAACCAGCGCGACCAGATCATGGATCTGATCCGGGATATTTCCTGGGGCACGGGGCTACCGCCGGAGGTGATCTGGCACATGGCCGGCTTGAGCGGGCCGGGGGTTAGATTCATTCTCGAGCTGGCGGATCGGTGGATCAAATCACGGCAGGATTATCTGGAAGACTGGTGCCGCCTGGTGTGGGTGCGTCATTGCGCGCTGGCCATGAAAAACGGTCGGGTGCGGAAGTGCAAGGATCCCGAATGGTGGAGGTGCGAATACCGCCCGCAGAAGAGCATGACCATCGACCGGGGACGTGATGGCAAGCAACGCCGCGAGGAAATGGACAGCGGGATGGGCACTTGGGAAGACTGGTTTACGGAAACGGACGGGGCGGACTGGCAGGACAAGATCCAGCAGCGCGTGAACGAGATCAAGAAAGCCCGCGAAATGTGCGAGGAAGCCGGGCTGAAATACGAGGACGTTTTCCCACCGAAACAAGGGGCGGCTGCGAAGGCCGGGGAGGCGGAAGCCAAGGCTCCGGATGACCAGGCGGATGAGTGAAAGTGTATCCCCGGGATACACTTTTCACGAATCGTCAGAAAAATCAGATTAACAGGAAAAACGAAATGAGAGACTTACCAAGGATTGCAGCGAAGCTTTACGGAGAGCCGTGGATGATGCGTGCGGATGCGTTCGGAGCGATCTCCGCCCAGTTCGAGGCAGCGCGGCGCGGGGAGCGGCTGGATGCTGATGACCAGGTGGGGCCGTCCTTTTACGGATCGCCGGTGCACCCTCAAGTGCAGGTGGTGCGTGATGTGGCGGTGGTTTCGGTTTCCGGGATCATCGGGAAACATCTTTCGACTCTGGAAATGGAATGCGGCGGGTATTGCCTGGCGAATTTCGGCCGGCAACTCACGAACGTGGAGGAGGATGAGACGATCCGAACTGTGGTGATCGATTTCAAAACGCCCGGTGGAATTTCCATCGGGGTTGAGACGGCGGCTTTGCAGATCCGCCGCCTTGCGGAGAGCGGTAAGCGCGTGATCGGGTACACGGATTACGATTGCTGTAGCGCGGGTTACTGGCTGATGGCGGCTTGTGACGAAGCGATTGCCGAGCGCAGTGCCATTGTCGGATCGGTATCGACGTATTGCGCGGGAGTGGATTCCAGCAAGGCATGGGAAAAGGAAGGCTACGAGCTGGTGCTCGCAAGGACGGGGGATAAGAAGGCGATGAACATGCCCGGAAAAGCCTGGACCGAGGAAGAGAAGAAGCATCTGGAAGAGAAAACCAAGCTGGTGGATGTGAAGTTCAAAAGCTTCATTTCCGCCCGGCGCGGGCTGACGGATGATCTCATGCAAGGCCAGACCTGGGCGGCTGCGGATGCTCCAAGTGGGATCGTCGATGGACTCGCGGACTCTCTGGAAGACGTCGTAGCGGCTGCCATTGGCTGGTAGCTTTTGACAGTCCCCGGAGGGTGTATGAAAAATCGTTTTTGGAACTTTTTGCTTTTGGGATCCCTGATGGGGATCGTCGCCGATGATAAAAAAGCAGGCGGCGGTGGCGGAGGCTCCGAAACGGAAACCGCCGAGCAAGATCCTGCCAAGCCATCCACCGAAGCACCTGAGCGACCGGCCGAGGCCAGCCTGGCAGACCGCGTTCTGGGAAGCATCAAGAGCAAAGGCAGCCTGATCGCGGAGCGGAATGATTTCCGCCAGCGTGCGGAGACTGCGGAAGCGGCCCTTGCGAAAATCCAGGGCGAGCACACCACCGCCACTGCCGAACTCACCACTCTCCGCGCCGACCAGCAGCGCATCAGCGAGGCACTAGCCACCGCCGAGTCCGAGAAAACCACCGTCTCCGAAGCAGCTACCGAGCAGCTCGCCGCCCTGGGCGTGAAGAGCGAGGAGCTGGCGACGGTTTCCAAGAACGATGGCGATGATTTCGAGAGCCGCTACCAGGCAGCGAAGGCGGGTGAGCACGCGGGTTCTCGGAGCATTTATGCAGGAGAACAAGGCTGAAGCCCGGAAGCATCTTCGCGGTGTGGGTGCCTGATTTTTGACAGTCCCGAAAGGTTAATTCGAACGAACTAGATTATGCCAATTACAGTAAATCCCGCCCTTCAACGCGATGTGATCATGGAGTCCGCTCTGACCGCACTCCGCCAATCCCTTCTTTCGCTCGATGCGTTCAGCACCGCATACCGGGATGTGAATCTCGAAGGCACGCGAAAAATGCTTGTCCCGTATTTCCCGCTGGAAACATCCGCCTCCAAGGATTTCACTTACGCGAATGGCTACGAATTCGGCGATACCTACGAGGGTGAAGTCCGCGAGCTGACGATCAACAAGCGCAAGTATCAGCCCCTCTCCCTCACCAGCGAGGACTACTCCCGCAATCCGCAGCTCAATCCCGAGAAAATCGGGAAGCTCAAGGGCATCAAGCTTGCGGAGGATGTTTACGCGGATATTTTCTCCATCGTTACCGCCGCGAATTTCGGTGCCGCAGTCTTCACCGGCGCGGCCGCTGGATTCGATTTTGCCGCACTGAACGAAGAAATCGGAACCGCTTGTGACGAGTCCGGCTGGCCTAACATGATGCGGAGCGTCATTTTGAAATCCGCCTACTATCGGAACCTCGTCACCGATCTTGCGGATGCCTCCGTTTACGGATCCGCAGATCCCGTGAAGCGCGGGATGCTGGAAGGTGTCGCCGGATTCGATGTCTGGAACAACTCCACAATCCCGGGCAACGGTCAGAACCTTGTGGGCATCGCCACCATGCCAAGCGGCATCCTTGTGGGATTCTCGCCCATCCCTCCGAAGGACGATAAGAACGTCGTGGAATATGAGACCATGAGCGATCCTGAAACCGGTCTGACGCTGGAATGGCGCACCTGGTTCGATCCGGATTTCGATACGGAAAAAACCGTGATCGAGTGCAACTACGGTTATGCCGTGGGTGAAGCCGACGCTCTCAAGCGTATCGTTTCCGCCTGATCATAGCATCCCGATCACCCTTCAAATTCCATCCTTATGAAAAATCTTACCCTCGTGCAGGATGCTTCCGGCCAAGTGACCGTGGTATCCGAAGCCGCCCTCTTTTCATCCCACCTCGCGCTCTACAAGGATCTTGTGGCGGACGTCCCGGACGGGTTAACTTCCGTAGAGGTATGGAGATCTGCCCGGGGAAAAGTCAAAGGCAAGCTGGTAAAATCCGGGAAGAACGCCCGGAGTTTGCAGGAAGCGGTGGACTCTTTTGTTTCTCCGTTTGATGCGGCCAAGGAAGAGTCCGAGGAAGATCTGGAAGATTTCACCCGGGAGGAACTCTACGACCGCGCCACGGAACTGCTGATCGAAGGCCGCAGCTCCATGGACAAGGAGCAGCTTCTCGAGGCCGTCCGCATCGCCGAGGATCCCGAAGTGATCGCAGCCAAGGAAGCCGCAGCCAAGGAAGCCGCAGCCAAGGAAGCCGCAGCCAAGGAAGCCGCAGCCAAGGAAGCCGCAGCCAAGGAAGCCGCAGCCAAGGAAGCCGCAGCCAAGGAAGCCGCAGCCAAGGAAGCCGCAGCCAAGGAAGCCGCAGCCAAGGAAGCCGCAGCCAAGGAAGCCGCAGCCAAGGAAGCCGCTGCCAAGGAAGCCGCTGCCAAGGAAGCCGCTGCCAAGGAAGCCGCTGCCAAGGAAGCCGCTGCCAAGGAAGCCGCTGCCAAGGAAGCCGCTGCCAAGGAAGCCGCTGCCAAGGAAGCCGCTGCCAAGGAAGCCGCTGCCAAGGAAGCCGCTGCCAAGGAAGCCGCTGCCAAGGAAGCCGCTGCCAAATCGAAATCTTCCGATCAGAAAAAGGACGGGAAGTAAAACAATTTCTCCAACGCATACCGCCCCGCAGGCGTTCGCTTTGATCCGTGAGGATGGGGCGAGCGCCTGTTTCCGTTTTGACTTGGCCGGGATGGTGTGAAGAGAGCGGGATTTGAGAAATTTCTAAAACGCAGCCAGGCGGTGATCGAGGAGCTGTGGGGGGATGAGATCGTGATAGACGGTCTGGTGTATGCCTGCGCGGTGGGCACGCGGAGGCTGGGTGGCACGATGGGGATAGGCGGTGATATCGCGGAGGGTTTCCTTAACCTGCGGATCCGCAAGGGCGTGCTGCCAGCGAAGCCAAAGGATGGCGAGACGGTGCTGATCCATGAGGGCAGGGAATGGCGGGTCGATGAGGTGAAAGATCAGTCCACGGAGGGCGTGTGGGTGCTTTCCTGCATCCCGGCGAGTGAGTGAATTACTACATTTCCCGTAGATGAAAGTAGATCTGAAAGTAAAGGGGCTGGACGAGGTGCTGGCGAAACTCTCGCGTTTTCCCAAGGATGTGGAGAAGGTGACCGAGCGCGTGCTGAAGCAGGCAGGACGGGCGGTGGCAGCCGAGGCGGGCAAGCTCACGGGGAAGGGCGGGCTGAATGAAAGCCAGGGGGAGAGGCAGGAGAAGAAGATCGCCAGGGAAGCGCGGTCGCTGTTCCCGGCCACGGATGACGGCGGGCGCATCTACGATCTGATCAAGGCGAAGGACGAGGTGCTGGCGAAGCAGTTCTACGCGGCCTTCAAGGCGAAGAATGTGAAGCTCCAGAACGCGCTCATGAGGAAGGCCGGGGTGTCCCGTGCGCTGGATGAATCCGCGCACAAGCGGCTGCGGAAGCGCGGTGGGGTGAAATCCTCCAGCGTCCCGCTGGCGGTGGTGGCCCCGGGCAGGCAGCGGAGCTACATCCGCAGGCAGCAGAAGCTGGTGGGACTTGTGAAGGGCGGCTGGTTCGCTGCGGGAAAGAGCCTGGGCGGGAGGCAGCGCACACAGACGCCGGAGGGGAAGACGGTCAATACCTTTCCCGGCTACGTGCGGAGGCACGGGAGGAAAGCGACGATAGGCGGTAGCAGCTACACGGGAGCCAGGAATGCGAGGCTGCGGATCTGGAACGCAGTGCGTCACATCGGGGAGGTGATGCCGGCGAATGTGCGTCGCCAGGCGGTCGCAGGGGCGGAGAAGAAACTGGCGAAAGCTTTCGAGGCGGAACTGAAATATCTGAACAGAAAAAAACGATGAAGGAAGAAACGGATCTGAGGGAAGCAGTGGTGGAATTTCTGAAAGGGAAGAATCTTTTCGGCGGTGCGGAAGTGCCCATCCTGGGGGAAGAGGAGACAGCGGATAGATCGCGGCCGTGTGTTACCGTGGAGGTGGTGGCTAACGGGAGGCTGACCCCGCTGCTGCCGGCGAAGACGCTCAAAATCGAAGTGCTCACCCAGCGTGATGACACCCCGGCCGCAACTGCGAGCGCATGGAACGATGAGGTGTTTGGCGTGGTGCAGGAAGATCCGCTGGAGATCGCGGAGCTGATGTTCCAGCGCGGATGGCTCGTGAAAGGTTTCTCGATTGATGACGCTGGTGAGGAAAAGGATGGGAAGCGTGCCTGGATCGGGGGAATGCAGTGGAGGGTGGTGCTGTGTGCTGTGTGACGCCTAAGGCCATCCAATCCCAGCCCCAGAAAGCCACCAATATGCAAACCGACTCTCTCAAATCTCCCGCATCCACCGAAGCCCCAGGGCTGGGATTGGATGCGCCGAATGGTTCTCTACCGCGAGGATGGTGGGGCGAATCAGGATACTGGACGCACCCGATCACCGAATGCTGCCAAGCCAACATGGTTCACTATCGCGATGATGCCCGTAAATTCGTGATCTGGTATGGATACGAAAAAGATCCGGCTCCGTTCGAGCTAATGTGCAACCGATGCAACCGACCAATCTGGCGGCGCACTCCGCGAGTAGAGAACGTCCAAGAGGATACGACCTCACCCGCCGAAAAGACTCCGCTTCAAAAATAAACAGAGAGCGGGTGTGGGTCGTATCCCTCGCCTTGTTCGATTTCTTCCGAATTACCAACCAACCCCGAATTATGCCAAACTACACAGTAAATCAAACCATCTCTGTCGAGGTGGACGAATCCAAATTCACCCCGGAGTTCCTCTCCGCGTTCCGGGAAAGCTTCTATGATCTTGAGACGCTGGACGATCACTATGAATTCCTCGCGGAGCTATACGCCACAGGACGGATAGAGCACGAAAGCGACTTCGTCGAAGGCTACGGAAAGCTATCCGACATGGGGGTAAAGCTCCGAAAAATCGACACGGAGGTAGATAGCGAATTCCCTGATGGCGACTGAATCGAACGTCAGAGTAATGGCGACCCGAGGCCATACCAATCCCAACGAATCCGAATCATGAACCAAAGCCCGATCAATGCCAAATCTCGCGAGACAACGCTCTCGGTGTCGCCATCTGCAAATTGTTGTGGATCTTCTCTTTAAAACCAACCAAGCCCGATAAATATGGAACATTCAATGTCATGTCATTACCCCGAAGAATGCACCTGTGGTGCGTCTAAATGGAACTCGCTCGAATTTAAAGTGGACTGGTATAAACGCCGATTCGAGATGCTTCAGCGCGAACAAGTCAGAATGCGCGATCCAGAGCGAACGCTGCTATGCGACATCATGGCAAACGGACAACTGCTACCAGACCCCCACGGCAAGAGATATGGTTCTCTCCACAACGCAATAGATAAGACGCGCTCGGAAAGCTCACAACCAACCCCTCAACCATAATGCCCAAGAACCTCGAAAATAAACAGACAGGCGGTAAGCGTCGATCTCCATCGGCTTGTTCTCTGTCTTCTTGTCCTAGCGGCACGATGACCGCGAAGCTCCCATACTTCCGCGAAAAACCTCTGCCCGTGCAGGTGGATCACTGGACGGCTTTGGACGGGACGTTGCGCGAAAAGACAGTGAGCCTGTTACAAGGCTCGATTAAAGACCGCTACCTCTCCGACTCTGAATTAGAGGGAGCCGAATTTTATCCAGAGAACGCCGAGGTGAGACGCGCTGGTGAAAACTCTGAACAACCCCAAGACCTCAATCCTCATGGACTCTGAAACCAAAATAGAAGGCGCTCTCAGCGTCGATCCTCAACCGCCTGGTTCTCTATCTTCCGAATTTGGAGAAGAGCATGACTCACTGCCGCTTATCGCCCGTCTTGAAGATATCCTAGAGGAAATTCAAGACATCGAAGACGACGCAAGAGGGCCAGGAAAGCATGAAGTTTTTATGGGAGTGTCTCGCGCAAAGGCAGAGATACGCCACGCGATCAGGCACGAACAATCCCGGCTAGAGAACGCCTAAATCCATGGACGCCAATCTTCAACTCCCAACCCCATCAGGCGCGCCCAAGGCGTTCCATGCGATGTCTTGTTCAGGGTTGCCGTGGGACAGTGGGCGCGTGGTATCATGGTTCTCTTGCGGCGCGGCATCGGCTGTGGCGACGAAACGCGCACTCGAAAAATACGGCGAAGTGGAAATCTACTACACGGACACGGGCAGCGAGCATGAGGATAATCACCGCTTCCTGGCTGACTGTGAAAAATGGTTCGGGCGCAAAATCACGGTGCTGAAAAGCGACCGCTACAAGGACGCAATGGAAGTCTGCGAAACGGAACGCTTCCTATCCTCTCCTAACGGCGCTCCCTGCACCTCGGCAATGAAGAAGATGCCAGCCAATGGGAAGTGGGGACTGGGTGACATCGAGATATTCGGATACACCGCCGACGAGGAACACCGGCTGGAACGCTGGAAGCGGGAGAATAACGAGCGCCGGATCGAATGCCCGCTGATCGACCAAGGCGTGAGCAAGAGCGACTGCTTCGACATCCTCATGGCTGCCGGAATCGAGCTGCCCGCGATGTATCGCCTCGGCTTCCGAAATAACAACTGCATCGGATGCGTGAAGGCGCGGGATGCCATCGACTATTGGAAGCGCGTCCGCAAGCACTTCCCGGCGCAGTTCGAGCGCGTGGCAAAGCTGGAAAAAGAACTCGGCTATGCAATCAACCGAGTGACGCGCAAAGGCGAGAAATTCGACGTGCCGCTCTACGAGATACCCCCAGGCGATCCCAAAGGCGCTGATCCGAAAATATCCTGCGGCCTGTTTTGCATGAGCGATGCCGACGAATCACCTTCTTCCCTGAACAGTTAATTAGGTAGTCCTCAGACTACTTTACCTCCCTGCGGATCTGCCCCACCGCTGCCGTATCCCCCCGTTTTGACAATCCTGTGAAGGTATCATGCCAGCACTCGATATCATCCTTACCCAGGGCACCATTGCAAACCACGGTCTTGTGGACGAACCGAACATTCTGGTGGAGAGCCTGACGGTGACTCCGGAGCGAGATGAGAAGATGTACAAATCCGGCACCGGCGCGACGACCGCCTACGGTGCGCGTGATCCGAAGATTTCCTTCGAGTTTTCCGGCTGGGTCAAGGCGAAGGCTGGTCTTGCAGACCAGCATCCCGGCACCACGGTGGCGAGCCTGGCGAACTACCAGGGCGCGAAAAATGGTTTCGATAACACAATGGGGGTGATGATCTTCAAGGACTTCAGCTCGGATCAAAGCCCGGACGATCCTGAGAAGATCAAGTTCAAAGTCCTCCAACTCCCTTTCATTGCGTAGATAGTTGTGTATCTATGCGCCTCCCCACGGGTGTGGGGAGGTAATGGATAAACTAAGAGCGAACCTAACCCCGGGAGGGGATTTTTTTATGGAGATCTGGACGGCTACGAAAAACATGAGGGTTGCGGCCGCATTCGGCACGCTGGGGGTGCCGGTGAGGATAGACCGGATGGTGGATGAGCGCAGCGGAAAGGCGCAGACAACCTACTACCTCGGCACGCGGGATGTGCTGGGGCTGGTGAGCACGAAGGCGGTGAAGGATCGCTACGAAAGCGGCGAGCTGGGGCGTGATGATCCGGGGCACCATCTGCTGGATGCGCTGGGAGGGATGTATAACCGGGAGAAGATCCTGGACGCTACGGAGAAAGGAAAATTCATCCGCCTGGCGAAGGTGAAGGGTGTGAGCCGCACGGTGTATGTGGAGGGGGATTCGGGCTTTCCCGGGGTGAAGGGGCAGGCTGCGGTGCTGGAAACGGGGGATCTGAAGATGGTGGCGGCGCTGGGGCGGGTGGGGGTGCCCATCCTTGCGGTGGAAGGGCAGGCGGGGAGCAGGCGGTATATGCTGCCGACGGTGTGGGATTGCTTCGGGGAGAGGACGGATGTGGGGATGTTTGTAAAAGCTTTCCGGGCGGGGGATGTGAAGGATGTGGAGCATCCGTTTTTCTACGCCCTGGGAGGGCTGAAAGCGCGCGAGAGGCTGCTGGACGCACTGCGCGATGAGACGGAGCTGGTGCTGATCCGCAAGCCGGGGAGCGCGAAGAGCGCCTTCGTGGATCCGGCCTCTTCGAACGCGGCTTTGGACAAGATGCGGAAATTTTTCAACAAATAGAAAATCAGAATTATGAGCGACGAAGACCAGGAAGTGGACGCGGTGGACATGGGTGTCGAGGAGACGCCGGTGGTGGATGTGCTGCCGGAGGCACCGGCGGTGGTGATGGATGAGGAGAAATTCGGCGAGGAAGAGCGGGAACGCGAGGACGCCTATGAATCGGAGCCGGAGTGGAAGGGGAAGCCTTTGCAGCCGTTTGCATTTTCGAGAAAAAGCCTGTGGTATTCCCAGCGGCTTTCGATGGGCGCCCCACACCTGCTGGAGGTGCTGGGGGACAGCATGGCCTTCCTGGGGGATGCGACGCGCATCCTCTATCTCTGCGCCCACGATCCTGCGGAATACCGGCACCTGCGCTCCAAGCCGGAGCTGATGCAGGACGCGATAGACGCGTGGGGGGACGGGCAGATCACCAACGAAGAGGAAGCTTTGCAAGCGGTCATGGTGGCCATGGAACTCTACAACGCCAGCGAGGTGAACCGCCCGGAG
The DNA here is from genome assembly GCA_963793435.1 of uncultured Verrucomicrobiae bacterium. GTDB lineage: Bacteria > Verrucomicrobiota > Verrucomicrobiia > Verrucomicrobiales > Akkermansiaceae > Luteolibacter. The sequence continues at coordinate 2,090,674 of CAWCAA010000002.1, forward strand.
ACGGTGCAATCCGGTGGACCGGGAAGGGAAGAAGAGCTGGGAAACTAGCCATGCCCGTTTCCGAGTCGCAATACCTCATTGTGATTTCCTCGAAAACGGGCTGGAGCGAGGACTACATCCGCTGGTGGCTGCCGCTCTCCCGTGGATGGGCGCACTACCACACGGCCCGCATGCTGGACGGTGAGAGGATGCGCTTTCCCGGCTGCGCGACGCAGGCGGATGCGTGGTTCGACCAGGTGGAGGGGCGGCTGGGTGTGCTCCGGGCGCGGAGGAAAGGGAAATGATTTTTGACTCACGGGGGAAGGAAAGGGAACTGACATGTCAAAGGAAAAGGTAGAGATCGAACTGAGCGCAAATTCCGCGAAGCTCAAGAGTGAATTCGATGCGGCGCGGGCGCGCGTGGAGAGGTTCACCCGGGGGGTGAGGAAATCAGTAACCTCCCTTGGTGCGCTGGCGGTAGGCGCGCTGGGGGTGCGTCAGGCTTCCCAGGTGTTTGCGGAGCTGACCACGAAATTCGATAGGCTGGGAAAAATCGCCAACCGTTTCAACATGCCCGTTGAAGAAGTGCAGCGCATGGAGGTGGCTGCGAAACTGAGCGGGACGAACGTGGAAAGGATGGTCGCGGCGATGACCAAGGCGACCGTTTCCGGCGTGGAAGCGGGGCAGGGACTGGCTACCTACACTCGGGCTTTCGAGGCTCTCGGGATCAATATCGAAGCTTTCAATTCCGCCGGACCGAGTGAGAAAATCGGGATGCTCGCGAAGGCTTTGAACGAAGCGAAGGACGAAGGCCAGGCGTTCACCGCTGTTTACCGCATTCTCGGAAAAGCCGGCGGGGATCTCATCCCGCTGCTCAGGCAGAATGCCGATGGAATCGCGAATCTCACGCAAGGCCTGAGCGTGCTGGGAGCGGAGGACGTGAAGGCGATTGAGAAATTCAACGATGACCTGGTTTTTCTGAAATCCAACATGCAGGCGAACATCGGCAAGAAACTGGCCGGTGATCTGAAAGAACTCACGCCCGCGATTGTAAGTGCCGGAGAGGCGGTGGTGGATGTGACGAGCTTCCTGCTGGAGCACCGGAAAGCGATCGTCCTGCTGATTGGAGGGGTGGTGGCCTACAAGGCGGTGAAATTCGGAGCCGCGGTGACCAAGGATCTGATCGTGCTGCGGCGGGCCACTGTGGCCATGCTCGCTGCCAAGGCCGCGACGGATGCGGAGACGGCGGCCGTCGTCCGCAACACCGCCGCCCATGCCGCGAACTCTGCGGCCAGGGGAGCCGGTGGCGCGGGTGCCGCCGTGAAGGGAGCCGCCGGTGGGAGGCTGATCGGAGAGCTGATGGGCAAGGCCGCTGCGGGTCGTTTCGGTATCGGTTTCCTCGCCAAGTTTTCCCCCCATGCCATCGCGGCAGCAGTCGGATTCGGCATAGGAAAGCTCGCCGGGGACCACCTGGCCGGGAAGATGCAGGAGAGTTTTGAGGACAGTTTCAAGAAAGCGAACGCCCCTGCCAATGACGTCCTCCGCACCATGCACCAGATGGTAACTACTGCAAAGACAGTAGAAGAAACCACCGCCGCAAAGGAGAAGATCACAGAGCAGATCGCGCGGCTGGAGAAAGAGAATCTGGGTGCCATTTCCGCGCAGAAAAAAGAAGCCAACGACCACGCCATCGCCACCGCGAAAATCTATCTGAAGAGCGCCGATACCTTCCGTCTCCGCAATCAGCAGGTGGAGGTGGAAAGCAAGATCTCAGACCAGTATGATTTCCAGCTCCGCCAGCAGGCTTTCGCCAACAAGCTAACCGTGGAAGGGATGGCGGCTGCCAAGAAACGGGCGGAGGCCATGGAGAAAGCGGCGGATGCCATCCGCTCCTCCATCGCATCGCTGAAAGGCGAGATCGTGGGAGAGCAGATCGACCTGCTGCCGGGTGCGAAGCGGGTGGAGATGTTCACTGCCAGCCTGAAAAAAGGGCTGAAAGAGGCTGTGGGAGAGTTCAATCTGACGAGCCAGGCTGCCGGGAAGCCGGGCGGTGCCGGGAAGGAATCCGAGTCCATGGCCGGGCTTTACGATCTGGCGAAGCGCGCCGAGGGAGAGGGGCAGATCGGCCTCGCCGAAAGCCTCTATGCGAAAATTACGGCTCTTCAGAAACTCCAAGGGGAGATCACCAAGGGGAAGGATGAAGCACTCAAAACCGACGAGGAGGCGAAGGAGAAGGCGAAAGAGCAGCTGGATCTGGCATTGCGAAGGAAGCAGGTGGGGGAGGAAATGGAGATTCTGCGGAAGAAGCTTTCCGGGGACACGGCAGGGGCGGAGGCGATGCGTGAGGAGCTGGAGCTGAGGCGCGAGGCAAAGGGGCTTGCCGAGGATCTGAAAATCACCGAGGACGCCGCGCTAAAAATGCTGCGGGAACGCGCAGGGCTGGAGAAGGAAATTTCACAGAAAAGCGCGAAGAAGGAGCTGGGCGAGGAGCTGACCATCCTGAAGCTGCAGGCCAGCGGGCAGATGAAGAAGGCGGCTGCTCTGGAGCGCGAGCTGAGGCTGCGTAGAGAGGCGGCGGAGATCGCCGAGAGGACTGGTGTGAGCGAGAAAGACGCGCTACGGATCGCCATGGGACGTGACAAGCTGCGGAAGCAGGCGGAGGCGGTAAAAGGCGGGGATGGGGATGGCGGGGGAGAAAAAGGTAAGACCCGGATCCGCCTCTACAACGCGAAGGAAAGTCTCCAACGCCGCCTCGGCAGGCAGTCCGGCGGCCTCGGATCGAACTCGAACATGAACAGCATGGACAGGCGCAATACCGATCTGGGCGAACGCTTTGTCCGGGAGCGGGAGGCATCACGGTCAGGCCCATTGAAGGCCGTCGTCCAGGGTGATGGAGCCATGCCGGCGAAGATGGATGAGCTGATCGCGCTGGAGGAGCGCATGGTGAAGACGTTTGAAAAAATCGTGAGAGTTTAAAAAAAATGGATCTGACACACTTTTACGGAACCCTTCCCATGTCCATCAACCCCCGGCGCGAGTCGGAAGGAGAGGATGGCGCGCTGGACTCCACCGCCCAGGACTACCTTGTGGCCTACCCCGGGTGGAGGGCATCCTTGGGCACAGCGGGCATCGTGAAGAACGCGCTGTTTCCGGGGCACACCAGGATGTTCGTCTCCTCCTTCGATATGGAGCAGGAGGATGATGGGCGGGCGATTGTCAGCGTGCGGGGGACAGGGCTGCTGGGCACGGAGGGGGACAAGCGCATCCGCGAAATTTCATCCCAGGGCAGGGTGGTATCACTCGGACCCATCGGCGAGGAAGGGGATTACGAGACCATCGTAACCGGCAGCGGCAGCGGTGAGCGGTGGAATATCAACGAGCCGGATCTCAGCCTGACGGATACCTACTTTGCTACTACGAAACCCGTAGAAGGCCTCCAGGGGCAGGCGGTGACACCACTCAACCCGCCGACGGCTCCCGTTTACCAATGGGCAGGATACGGCGGGGATCTGCGCTTCAACCATCCCAACGGCTGGGTGCTGGACCAGAGGAACTCGACGGAAATCATTCCGGGGAAACTCTGGGCCGTGCGGGATTTCTTCGTTTTCTATCAACTCGCCATCCCAGGATAAATGCCCACCCGTGAAAATTCACCAAGCCTGCCCAGATCCGGCGGGGGCGATGCCACCGTCTTCGTCTCCGGCAAGACCTGGGACATGCTCATGGACAGGCTGGAGGCACTGGAGGGCGTGTTCCATCCCGATGACTTCGATGTGCGCCAGGGCAAGGACGGGAAGCAGGTAAGGCTGAAAAACAAAATCCCCGAAGCCGTGGCATCCGAAAGGTTCGGATCCTTTTGCAAAATGTATAAGGACGATGACGGCGACACTTATCTCCAAGGTGGGACGATCGTGGGAGGCAACACCGGCTCTGTAGTGATCGCGGACGAAAAAGTTTTGGACTCTACCACCGCCGCAGGGAGCAACGCAGGAAAAAGTCTCTACCTGAAAGCGAATATAACAGCTTTTGTCGAAGCCGATATTACCCAGTTCGGCGTGAAACTCAACAGTGCGTCGCTCACAACCACTCTGCCGACGGCGCACGATTTCACGGACTCATCACCCACAGGTATTATATTCCGGGAAGTGGGGAGGTGGACGGATACAACGTTCCTTCCCAGCGGGGCGTGTGGACTTTCGAGAGCGGGCGGATGTATCCGGGACTACAAGCTGGAATGAGCGAACCGAAGACAACGATTGAGGAAGTGAACGCGGAGCTGGGGGCAATCGGTTGCTGCACTTACCCGGTGTGGGGACTGCCGTCCTCGGCATGCAGGATGAAAATCGGTTTTGCGGATGCGGAGGACAGTGATTTTGACGAGGACATCAACGTGACCCTGCCTCTTTCCTGGCAAAGCGGAGTTTGGACAACATATGATACGACGATAAATGTTACGGCGTCAGGGTATGCTTACGCACAGTTCCTGGATCCTGGAGGAGATCCTGAAAATGAGCTTCCCGCCCTCTACCGGGCGTTCCTGACACATCCCGCCGGGACAGCCCTGGCAGGGCAGGTTAGCTGGCAGTACGAAGCCACAAATGTATTTGGCGATCCCGAGCAATCATTGAAAGCTACGTTTGTGTCCGATGGAGATCACGTCAATCAGACAGGCACGCTCACGGTGCACTACTGGCACACTGACACTCAAAATCGACCGGAGGCGACCTACACGGACATTTTCAACAACCACCAGACCGAGGCTGGCTACGGCCGTCATACGCATGACAATGAGTTCGTTTTTAAATACGATATATCATTTTACAGGGATATTGATCCCGAATGCACACCGACAACTGTGAAGCGAGATTGGAAGAAGCTGGACGGTAACAACGATACGATGTTTTCCCCTGGTGGAAACTCCGGGCCATACACTGATCAACCTACGCAACACCGAACGTCTCTAGGTCGGGAATCGTGGACGCATCTTGAGCTTTTCGATCCCATCACGAAAGATGAGCTGGTATCGGCTGCTCAGACCCAGCTCACAGGGGGGGATTGGTTGCCGGGCTCGGATTGTGAGGCGCGGACACTGATAAACTGGCCAAAAGTCGGCGCGACCAGATCCCCCTGGCCACCTTGCACACAGGCAATTTATTACAGCGAGCCGGACTCCTACCCGATCATTTCCGGCGGGACGGTATCGCTCAGAAAGATAGAGGAAACCCTCAGGGTTCCCCTTTCCCACACCGGCTCATACTACCGGGTCAAGGTTGATATTGGCGAATACCCCGAGGGATGGGATAGCGGGGAGCCTGATGCGCCCGTCCCGTTTATTGTCACGGCGGACATTGAGAAAATCTGGGAGGAACCGGGAGATCCGGAAGATCCTACGAGCTGGAAGTTCGATCCGATTGAAATCGAGCCTCCAACCAGCCCGGGAATCCGAAAACTGGTCAACGGGAGGTGTTGGGGCTACCGGGGCACCAAAACGGGGCTTCTCCCCCGAAAATTCCTGGAAGAGCTGGATTTTGACAATCCCCCGGAGGTGTGAACATCGAATCCATCCGCTTCAACGCCCTCCTCGCCGCCACCATCGTCCCCGCAGACCCCCTTTCCAGCGGCACATACCAGGTAGGCTTCTCCACCCGGGCGCACGATCTCTCCGCCGTCTCCCAGCTCTACTCGCTCAAAGTAAGCGCACTCACCGCCGCAGCCACCCTGGATCTGGACGCGGGCATCCTCACCGGAGGCGGCACCCCCACCGTCGGTGGGGGTGCCGGGAAAGATCCCGATGGCCAAACGGTGGATCTGAATTTCGTCCACGCCATCCAGATCCGTAACACCGCCGCAGAGCCGCTCACCGTAGAGGCCACCGCGTGGACGGGAGGCAGTGCCCCCTTCGATCTCCTCACCATCCCCGCCAACGGAGAGGCGCTCTTCGTGCTGCCGGCCGGGGAAGTCCTTACCGAAGGCACCATCGTCTTCACCCCGGAGACCACCGGCGCATTCGAATTTTTGGTGGTGGGAAAAAACTAGCCCTGACCGGTTACCATTACTTGGTGACCGCCTCAGGGCTAGTTCTCATCACCGCACAATCTCGCCAACCATTTTTAGTTTATGGCCAATAACGGAATCAGCATCTTCGATCTCCCGAAGAAACTCACCCCCGCAGACACCGATCTCATCTACCTCGCCGATCCGGTCGGGGGGAAGGACTGGACAACAACCTACGGAAAGCTCCGGGAAAAAATACTTGCGGAAATTAACAGCCGTCGCGCAGTAGTTGTTGCCGACACCACCGCCCGGAAAGACCCGGCGACCTACTCAGGTCAGAGCATCACCCCATACGCGGGCATGCTTGTTGCTGTGACGACGGAAGACATTGGCGGGGAGCATACGATCCTCTGGCGGTTCAACGGCGGCGATCTTACGGATGATGCGGCGTGGAACGGGATTGCCCTGGTGGACTCCGATGGCGAGCTTGTCGTGGATTTGCGGCTGGTGGACTTTTCGGGGATTGTCCCCCCGGAGAACAGCATCGGGCATGTCGCAGGGAAGATCAGGATTGGCGATGGGGCGCACATTGGCGGGGTGTCAGCAGGACTACCGGGTGAAGGTGTTAACTTTCTCGTTGTCCAACAAGGTGCCACGCCTCTGGAAAACGGAGTGGCGTTGCGGGAGGCTTATGCCGCTGCAAAACTGCTCACGCCGAACGGACTACCGCTCGCAGCGGATAACCGATCCGTTGTGCTGATCCCTCCGGGTGTTTATGACATGGGGGATTCGATTGGAAGCTACGCTGTCGGCGTCCCCAGCACCCCATACGCCCTCGACATGGACGCTGAGTTTGTAGATTTTCAGGGTTTGGCATCCAAAGAGCACGCAACTATCACTGCATCCCCCGGTGTGGCAACTTTGTTAAAATCATCAGACGACTCTGCAATCAGACATTTAACACTGACAGGAGTCAAGGACGGCAATAATTCCTTCTGTGTCGCGATGGTTGTGGAGGGCGGATTAGATCTCACAGTGGTTGAGGATTTGCTATTTACAGATGATCCGAGCGGCACTCCTCCACACATCCGAGGCGGGGTGTCCGGGTTTTGGCGGAGAGTTTTCTTTGTTAACCCCCTGTCACAGATGGTTGGAGTCGCTGGTTCTTCATCTGCCGCATTACTGCTGGAGGATTGTGTTTTGGAATATTTCTTTGTTGGTGTTGGCTTTGCAGGACGCGCCGTCCGGTGCAAGTTCCAAACAATCTGCCAATCGGCAACAATATCCGGCACACTGATTGATTGTGAGGCCACCGTGGCTTTCGCTCCTGATTCTGATGATGACGGCTTCATTACCGGCAAGCTCATCCGCTGCCATCAGTCCACAGGAAATATCAAGGCCCCGTCGGGTGGCGGCAAACGAATCCTCTGCACAAATTCCAACTACTCGGTTGTCACAGACGCACCATGATTACCCTGAAGACACAGATTGGCGGGGTTCCGACAATGCGTTCAGGGTTCTCGAAGAATTTCAACAGCGTATCTTTCCTGCCTTCCCAGCGGCTCGTTTCCGGGGAATTCGACAGCGTGGTGACCATAGAAGACAAGGATTATGACCGCATCCTTTCGGCCAGTTTCTACCAGGAAGGGAGGGTTTCGGTTTCCGGGGGAACTCACCCGATTGCATTTGCCTCCCGCGATCCTTCCGTTGCAACGGTATCCCCCACGGGTGAGATTACCCACGTTTCCGACGGCGAGACGGAAATTGAAATCCGGGTGGGGAGGGTGAAAACAGCAGTCGGCGTCTCCACGGAATTTGTAGCCGCCGGGGCATTGGATGTATTCCTGAAATACACAGCAGGAAGCTTGCGCCGTGCCGCCGCTGACGGCGTGGATCTTTTGACCGACGGGCTAACTCCCTCGGACACAACGAAAAAGCTTTTCACAACCCAGAACCACGCAACTGGAACGTATGTCCGCAATCCCAATGTGTGGTGTGCCAGCCTTGCCCAAAAGCTCACATGTGCGAGTCCCTGGAATAGCCGGGGCGGAGCGACCAGGGCGGGCGTGGCGATAAGCCCGAGACATGTCCTCTGCGCGGCGCATTATCCGCTGTCCAACGGTGATACGATCCGTTTTGTGGATGTGAATGGAGTGGGGGTTGACAGCACGATCCTAGCTACCAAAACTCACCCTTCATACTCGTCATCCACTCTCTATCCTGATTTCCAGGTTTGCCTGCTTTCAGAGGATCTTCCCCCTTCAATCACGCCGTGCCGCGTTGCACCTTCTCCCTCCGCTTTGACAGGGTATATGCCGGGATCAGGGTTCTTGAGGTGCTTATATTTGGATCAGGAGGAAAAGGCACTTGTTTCCGATGTTCAAACTCCGCTCTTTAGCTGTGCGGATTTTGTTTATTCAAACCAGCCATTTAAAGAGGAGCTGGTTGGCGGAGATTCTGGCAACCCTGTTTTTGTGAATCTCGAAGGTGAGCTTGTATTGTTCTCATTACTTTCCAGGGGCGGGGTGCTGTCCGGCGGATCTTTTATAGGAGAACAGCTTACGGAAATCAACTCCATGATCGCCGCCGTCGACGCCCTCGCAGGCATCTCCACCGGATACCGCCCCGTGGAAGCCGACCTCTTTGCCTACACAAACTTCTCCGCCCCTGCTGATCCGCTTGCGGGCATCCCCTTCCTCTTCCGACTCCAGACACACACGGGCGACAAAGTGCCGCTGGGCATCGCTGTGGAGAACGCGGCATCGGACTGGGCGGACAACCTCTCCGGCTCTGGACTCACCGCGACTAGCGCGAGCAAGCCGATTTCAAAACGTGCTGTTGATGGCACGCCGTATCTGGATTTCACGGCTGCGAACTCGCAGTATCTGAATACGCTGGTGATGGGCGGGCAGGTGACGTATGTTGCGCTTTTCCGATGCAAGACTCCAACATACGGCTCGTATTGGTCTCTGCTGGAGGGGTTAACAGATATCGGGCTAGATGGTCGCTGGGGCCTATTCCAAATCGGCGACACGTCGTGGCACCAGAATCCTGCCCCCTCTCCGGCATCTGTAAGGGAAAACGGGGTGGCTGTGACTTTACCTTATGCGTCCCAGAACGCATTGACAGACTGGCGCGTGATGACTGTCGTCACCCGTAATTCCCCGAATAATACCCTAAGGTCCATTGGCCAGACCGAATCCAACTATTTCGGCCATTTTGAAATCATCGCCCTCGCCGTTTTCGACGGAGTCCCGACGACGCCTCAGATCGAGGCTGTCGAGAGCCATTTCCAGAGCCTGAAACCATCATGAAAACACCCGCCACCCTCCTGCTCTGCATCCTCGCCGCGTCATGCGCTCCCCGCGCAATCATCGTCGAGCCGATCACGCCTGTTGCAACTCACAATCTGAACCAATGACTCGCTACCAAGACAAAATCTTCTATGGCATTTCCGTAATGTCCTCTTCCTTCTTTTCAACAATGGGAGCAATTATGACGATGGGCGAATTGAGATGGATCTATGTCACATTATCAGTCTCGATAATTACATCAGGCTTCCTTTCCCTGACCTTCAAAAAGACAACTGAAAAAATCCCCCTTGTGATAGGGCGGACTGGAATCGCCGTCCTTGGGGGAACCTTTGGCACTAAGCTTGTGGCAATTCAGTGGGATTTAGCGCATGTGGAAGAAGATGTAATAATCCTAGGTGCATACACTGTGGGTATCACAATGTTATCGTTCTTTTTCGGATACCAAATGCTTAGGCTCTTTGACCGCAAAGGGTCTGAGATTGTTGAAATAATATTCGACAAATGGAAATCAAAATAATCTATGAAAAAAGAACAAATAATGGGACTCCTCAGAGAGTTCCTAACAGCGTTAGGCGGACTCGTATGGGCGGGTTCTGCGGGTTGGCCGTCACTGGTCGGATTGATTGTAATGGTAGCCTCCCTCGTATGGGGTTTCTACTATAACGAGGGAGCGGAGATTATATATACGGCTATCAGGAAGCTACTCAGTGCCGCGCCAGCGGTAGGAGTGGAACTCGGATGGCTGGATATAGATCAAGCAACCAATCTTGTTGCGCTACTCCTTCCAGCATCCGCCATGGTCTGGAGCTATATCTCCAAAGGGGGCGGAAACCCGCCTAGCGCTTTCCCTGTCGTGATTCTCTTCGCAGCCTTGTCATTCCTCTTCCCGTCCTGTGCAGGACTCCAAGTCACCCCGGACGGGTGCTTGCTCGGCACATACTCCAAAAACGGCCAGACATATACCGCTGGGCCATGCGTGGGCGCTGCGATCAACGAGGATGGAAAAAGCCAGATTGATCGTTTCCGCGTGCAGTGGGAAAACGCCGAGGGTCAGACGCTCAGGGCAACCTATTGGGTAAAATCCAAACAACCAGCACAGCTCGAATATCAACTGGCTTCGGGGCTTTGGTTGACATGGGACTCCAAAAGCGGCGTGCTGATCGGGCCAGTTCCGCCTGAAGCGCAGAAGGCGATTGAAGGGAATCCCGAGCCTATCGAAATCGAAACACCGATAATAGATCTGCAATGAATCGCGCTGAAATAATCAAACTCCAGTCCCACGTCGGCACTGTCGCTGACGGGTTCTGGTGGGCCACTGAGCATAATCGCTTGCCAAACACATTTGCGTTCGCTGATGCCCAAAAAGTCACCTTGGCCGGGAACATCTACCGCCGCTCTAACTGAATTTTACGGTCGAGCCGGAGACGAATCCAAGCTTGTAAATCTTCCCGTCGATGGACTCGGAGTTCGCTACGATGGAAGATCCGTGAAAACCGTCCGGTGCAACGCGAAAGTCGCCAGCTCGCTCGGAAGAATTCTTTTCGATTTGTCCAATTCGCATCCCGAAGTCCTCGCCGACTACAACGGATGCCTCAACTTCCGCAAGATGCGCGGAGGATCTTCCTATTCGCTCCACGCCTATGGAGCCGCCATCGACTTCATGGCCGGGACGAACGGCAACCGCACCGCTTGGCCGGTCAAAGCTACTATGTCCATAGTAGTTATGGAGGCGTTCGCCTGTGAGGGCTGGATCGCTGCCGGAGCTTTTTGGGGGCGTGATGCGATGCATTTCCAAGCGACAAAATGAACCATGGATTCAACACGGAAATCTTCTCCAGAGCGATCCCGCCGTTGGAGAGAATTCAGGAAAGTGTCACATTGAACTACGGGACAGGTAGTAGTTCCAAAAGATCGAACCATTTTTTTCCCCACCCGGGCGGGATAGGCCGGCGGTAATTCTTCCTGATCACCGCTGGCGAGTTCCCCGCCTCCTCCGCCGTTTTCCCGATGTCCCCCGTAACCTGCAGCCGGTAGGTGATCGCCGAATGCCGCAGCACGTCATTCGGCCACTCCATCTCCATTTCCCGTGCCGTGATCGAGATCCACTCCCGTGCCTTGGTCGAGCAGACCCGTTCCGATACGGCCGCAGATTTTTCAGCCTCCAGCCACGCAATCAGATTGGCAGGGATCGGCACCCATCGCTCCCGGTGCGTCTTCCCCACCACCTTCGCCGAAAGATGGAGCAGCCCGTGCTCCAGATCGAAATGCCGGCCACCGCAAGCGCAGGCATTCCGATGGTCTGCACATCAGCCAACCCGCGTAGACCAGGTAGCTGAGATACTGCGGATTTTCCGCCAGGGTTTTCCTCAGCAGGATCTTCCCCTCCGTCGGATTGAAGATTCCCGGTGCCTTGTCATCCAACTTCGGAGCCTTGATAGAAACAGTCGGGATAGGCCGCTGGTGGGGCCACAGCTCCAGCTCCCGGCAGCGGTTGAAAAACGTCGAAGTCTGGGAAAGCCGGTTCCGCACCGTCCGTTTCGAGAGTCCCGGCCGCTGCACATGCGCCGCGATCATTTCCCGAGTCACCGCCGTCAGCTCGCAATCTGGAATCGAATTCTTGAGATCCGTCAGCGCGGTTTTCATCGTCTTCCGCGTCTCCGGGGGGGAGTCGTCATACTCCGCAAGCACCTGGTCAGCCGCCGCATGCAGCCCGATGGACACCACCCCCGCCGGACCATGAGAAAGGTAGTGTTCAGCCGCCGCCCCGAGCAACTCCATGGACCCCAGAACCTTCACCGCCCGCTCAATCTCCCGCAGCAGCCCGGAAACCTCGCCCTGCCCTCCAGCGATCTTTTCCAGCCACTCCAGCCGCTCGCTTTGCGCCGGAGTGATCCACCGCTGCCCGGTGGAAGCATCCAGCTTCCGAGCCTTGTCCCTCGCGAAGGATCGCGCCTTTTCCAGGGCCGCCCTAGTGCTACGATGTGCCTTGCCGCCCTCCCTCCAGTAAATGGCGAAACGCCCGTCAGAGCGCGGATCGATTCTTACAGTGGTGGTGCCGTAAGTCACCAGGATCGTCTCTTTCTTCCGCGCTGCCATGCCGCCCAGAAAAAGCAGATACTGACACAACATGACACAATAAAAATAAGACGATTCGCAAAAAAACCGAATTTTCTTACCGTGAAAATCCTTGAAACAAAAGGGAGTGCGAAAATTCAAGTGAGTTCGAATCTCATCGCCCGCTCCATTTTCTCCCGAAGTCTTACCGGCTTCGGGATTTTTTGTTTATGAAAATAATTCGATTTGGATGCGTTTTCAAGATATAAGCTTCCCGCAGGATTGCCGGCCTGATAGCTAACGGATGTTGAAACGAGCAAAATCCATTCCGCTATCATTGGCAGTTGCATCTGCGTGTTTGTTCGGCTCGTTTGAAAATGGATTTGGCCAGGAAAGTCCGGCGGAGCTTTTTTCAAAAGGGGAGTATGCGCAATGTCTCGCGGCCTGTGAGAAAGGAGTTCGCGGCGGGTTTGTAACCGATGTTGCCGCGTTGGAACTGCGAACGCTTCTTACACTCGGAAAATACACGGATGCGAACGCAAAGGCAGTGAACTATTGGCGCACCACGCGGTATGATCCGAAACTAGTCCTGGCGGTTTCCGAGGTTTTCCTGGCGACGGGCAGTGTGGAGAATGCGAAGGGGGTCGTGGAAATACTACTGAACGGTTCGCCGGAGCCACCGTGGAACGACGGTGCCGCAGCGGTTGCGGCATACGCGGAGCTGGCGATGATTTCAGGAGCGGATGGAAGGAGGGTTCTTTCCGAACTGCTGGAGCCTGCGAAAGAGGCGGATCCAAAGGAGCGGGATGTGTATCTGGCCACAGGCCGCCTTGGTCTGAAGCATCACGATATGGAGCTGGCTGCGGAAAATTTCCGAGCCGGACTCAAGCTGTTTCCCAATGATGCGGAATTCCTGCTTGGGATGCAGCTTTCCGGCGTCCCGCTGCCAGACGCGGAGGTGGATAAGGAAAACGGGATTCTCGGTTTTGTGGATCTGGCGCTGAAAGCGAACCCGAATTTTCCCGACGCGCTATTGTATAAGGCGAAACGGCTTACCGGGATGAAAGATTTCGAAGGGGCGCGGGAAATGCTTGCCCGCCTGTTCGCCGTGAATCCGTCCCATCCCCAAGGCCACGGGCTTGCTGCTGCGATTTCGCTTTTGGAGGAAGACGTCAAAGGTGCCGAGGAATCTTTGAAACTGGCGCGGAAATTCTGGCAGGAGAACCCCAATGTGTGGAGCATCGTTGGCGAGACGCTGGCCGGACAATATCGCTTTGCAGAAGGTCTGGTGTATTTGAAAAAGGCGGCTGCCGCTTCACCTGATTCGCCAGAAATTCTTTTCGAACTCGGGTCGAACCAGCTCCGTTTCGGCGGGCTCGAAGAGGGCTGGAAAAACGTAGCACGCGCCCACGAACTCGACCCCTACCACGTTGGCGCATTCAATCTCATGGCACTCCGCGACAAGATCGCCGAGTATCCCGTTTTAGAGAAAAGCGAGGTGATGCTCCGGATGTCTCCTGAGGATATGGCGGTTTTCGGCCAACGCGCGCTGGATCTGGCCGTCAGGGCCAAGGAAACTCTCGCCGAAAAATACCGGATGAAACTTTCCCAGCCCGTGATGGTGGAAATGCTCCCCGAGCAGGAGGATTTCGCGATCCGCACCTTCGGTCTCCCCGGCGGGGAATCCTTCCTCGGCGTCTGCTTCGGCCCACTCATCACCATGACAAGCCCGCGCGGCAAGCTGGGTCGCGCGAACTGGGAGTCCGTGCTCTGGCATGAAATGGCGCACACGGTCACCCTGGATATGAGCCGCCACCGCATTCCCCGCTGGCTCTCGGAAGGCATCAGCGTCTATGAGGAAAGGCAGGCCCGCAAGGGTTGGGGCAGGGGATGAACTCCGCTTTCCGCGCCCGGCTACTGGAGGACGACCTCGCTCCCATCGAAGCCCTCGACAAGCTCTTCGCGGCCGGACATCATGCTTGGCTACTACCAGTCGTCGCTGGTTGTGGAGTTCATTGTCGGGCGGTTCGGAATCGAATCCATGCGCGGGATTCTCAATGATCTCGCATCTGCCGTCCCTCTGGAAAAAGCGTTTGAAACGCACACTCTTCCTCTTTCCAAACTGAATTCGGAGTTCAGGAAATTCGCCCGGAAGCAAGCCGAAGCTTACGGCCCGGTCTCGATTGGACACCCCTCACCGATACGGAATATAAGAAATATCGCGAAGACCCCGAGAAGTGGGTTTCAGCGAATCCCAAGCGCTACGCCACCACCATGATGCTCGCATCGAAATTTCTCGGGGAGGGAAAATGGCAGGAAACAAAGGCTCTCGCCGTGCAAGTCATCAAGGCAGTCCCCGACAACCGGGAGGATTTCAACCCATACAAAGTCCTCGCTGATGCCAGCAAAGGCCTGTCCGATCTGCCTGGCGAACGCGCCGCTCTTCTCAAGCTCTACTCCCTCGATGCGAACCGCTCGGAAGAAGCCGCCCGCCTCCTCAAAATGCCAGGCTCCACCGCCAAAGACGCTGACCGCATGCTCGAAACCAACCCTTTCCAAGACCAGGCATACCGCACCCTCGCCAAGGAAAACTCCTCCCAAAAAGCCTACGAATCCCTCCTCGCCTTGGAGCCTCGCGACGCCACCCGCCTCCATTACGAACTAGCCGTCATCCTCCAGAAATCCGACCCCAAAGCAGCCCGCCGCCACGTCCTCCAAGCCCTCGAAGACAACCCCCGCTTCAAGCTCGCCTTGGATCTACTGGTCTCCCTGAACAAAGCCCCATGATACACATTCCAAAAATTCACCCCAAAGCGAGGCATGGACAGGCTCTTGCATCCGCGTCCATCCGCGTCCATTTGACGGAAAGATCGTGTTTTTCCAGTCCGTCCATGTCCGCTGCGCTCCCATTGTGGTTCCTCTTCTCTTTTTTCCTGGCACTCAGCCTCACCGCCTCCGCCCAGTTACCAGCCAACCGCAACGGCGTAGCCGATTGGAAAAACGATCCGCGCTTCCCGGACGATACCTTCCGCTTCGTCCGCCTCCGCTCCCAGTATCACCCGCAGTGGCACACCGACTACCCGGACAGCGATCTCAACTTTTCCTTCCGCCTCCAGCAGATGACCTCAATCAAGGTCAATCCGGATCCCCTCATCCTCGCCATCACCGATCCCGAACTCAAAAAATATCCCTTCCTCTACACCCTCGAAACCGGGTCACTCAACCTCACCGACCGCGAGCGCATCATCCTCCGCGCCCATCTCGAAAACGGCGGTTTCCTCATGATCGACGATTTCTGGGGCGCTGCGGAATGGGAGGCCACGAAATGGCAGATGGAACGACTCTTCCCCGATCGTGCCATCAAGGAACTCGAACTCGACCACCCCATCTTCAGCACCGTTTTCCAGCTAAAGGAAAAGCCCCAGGTGCCCTCCATCGAGTTCGCCCTCAGCGGCCGCACCACCGGTATCTTTTACGAAAAAGGCGGAAAAGACGTCCACTACTACGGAATCCACGATGCCAAAGGCCGCATGATGGTCATCATCTGCCGAAACACCGACCTCGGCGACGGCTGGGAACGCGAAGGCGAAGACCCCTATTTCTTCACCGAGTTCAGCGAAAAACGAGCCTACCCCATGGGCATCAACATCATCGTCTATTCTATGACCCACTAGTCTTAAAACTCAAATTTCAAATTTCAAATTTCAAATTTCAAAACTCAAAAAAAACACAAGCCCGGCTTCGCGTTCCCTCTGCGAACTTTGCGCCTCCGCGGTGAAAAAATCTTCCCCACAACCATGTCTGAACTCCACCACTCCCAAGAGGAAACCGTCCGCCGTATCGCCGAAGGAAAAGTCCGCATCAAACGCGAACTCTCCAAAGTCATCCGAGGCCAGGACGACGTCATCGAGCAACTCCTCATCGCCCTCCTAGCAGGCGGCCACGCCCTCATCACCGGCGCACCCGGCCTTGCGAAAACCCTCCTAATCCAATCCACGGCCAGCCTTTTCCACCTCTCCTTCAACCGCATCCAGTTCACCCCCGATCTCATGCCCGCGGATATCACCGGCACGGAAATTCTCGGCGAAACCCCGGAAGGCGGCCGCCGCCTCGAGTTCGTAAAAGGCCCACTCTTCGCCAACCTCATCCTCGCCGACGAGATCAACCGGACCCCTCCCAAAACCCAATCCGCTCTCCTCGAAGCCATGCAGGAACACCAGGTCACCGCCGCCGGCACCCGCTACGTTCTCGCCGAGCCGTTCTTCGTCCTTGCCACGAAAAACCCCGTGGAAATGGAAGGCACATACCCGCTCCCCGAAGCCCAGCTCGACCGCTTCATGTTCGACATCCGCATCGACTACCTTAGCGAGGACGACGAAGTCGCAGTCGTTACGAAAACCACCTCCGAGCGCAACGAACCCATCCAAGCCCTCTTCACCGGAGAAGACCTTCTCGCATTCCAGGAAGTAGTCAGGAAAACCCCCATCGCCGAGGAAACCGCGCGCTACGCCGTCCGCCTTGCCAGCGCCTCACGCCCGAACCAACCCAACTCCCCCGATTTCGTCAACGAATGGGTCAACTGGGGCGCAGGTCTCCGCGCCGCCCAATCCCTAGTCATCGCCGCCAAAGCCCGTGTGCTCCTCAACGGCGGCACCCACGTCACCCCATCCGATATCCAAGCCCTAGCCCATCCCGTCCTCCGTCACCGCATCCTCACGAACTTCCGCGCCGAGGCCGAAGGCATCACCCCCGACACCATAGTTGATCGCCTCATCAAACACGTCCCGCTCCCCTGAGCATGGAGCGCTGCCTTTAGGCGGCGTGTATTTCAGCTCAGAAAAGCTCAAGAAAATGCCACCCAACCCCACCACGAAAAGCAAATCCGTTTTCGCCGATCCAGCAGCACTCATGCGGATCCGCAGCCTCGAGCTACGCGCGCTTTCCGTGGTCGAGGGCTATTGGAAAGGCCTCCACCGCTCCCACCGCCACGGCTTCTCCGCCGAGTTCGCCGAATACCGCGCCTACGTCCCCGGCGATGACATCCGCTACCTCGATTGGAAAGTCCTCGCCCGCCGCGACAAAACCTTCATCCGGAAATTCCGCGAGGAAACCAACCTCCGCAGCCACCTCCTGTTAGATCTCAGCCGCTCCATGGAATACGGGTCCACCGGCTACTCAAAACTCGAATACGCCCGCACCCTCGCCGCCACTCTCGCCGTCTTCCTCCATGGCCAAGGCGATGAAATCGGCCTCCTCACCTTCGACGAAGTCGCCCGCGACTACCTCCCGCCCCGCCACCGTTCCGGCCACCTCCACGCCATTCTCGCAACCCTCGGCAAACCTGCTCTCGGAAAATCCGCCGGCCTGAAATCTCCCGTAGAAACCATCCTCGGCCGCGGCCGCATGAAAGGCCTGGTCTTCGTAATCTCCGATTTCCTAACCCCCATAGCGGAACTCAAAGCTCCCCTCTCATCCTTAGCCGCCTGCGGCCACGACATCACCCTCCTCCAAGTCCTGGATCCATCCGAGATCAACTTCACCTTCGATGAATCCGCAAACTTCGAGGACATGGAATCCGGCACCATCCTCCCCACCGACCCCGCCTCCGTTCGCGCCGGATACCTCGAGAAATTCAACGCCCACCAGACCGCCCTGAAAAACACCTGCGCTTCCCTCGGCATCATCCACCACCTCCTCTCCACCGACCAACCCCTCGAAGCCGCCCTCCACGCATACCTCGCCGACCGCCAGGGCAGGGGATCACGAGTCGCCCGCACCCGTAGCAACTGATGGCCTTCCTCGCTCCATTGTTCCTCGCCGGACTGGCCGCCATCGCGCTGCCCATCCTCCTGCATTTGCGGAAAAACCGACCCAAGCAAACCGTCGCCTTCTCCTCCCTCATGTTCCTTGAGGCCAGCCCGCTGGTCACGAAACGCCGCGCCCGCATCCAGGACATCCTCCTCCTCATCCTCCGCTGCCTCGCACTGGCCCTCCTCGCCTTCGCCTTCGCCCGCCCCTTTTTCCCAGCCCCGGAAAAACCCACCAACAGCACAGCCGGAGCCACCCTCCAATACATACTTATCGACACCAGCGCCAGCATGCGAGGGGAGCCACTGATGATGGCACTCGCAGAAGCCGAAAAAACCGTAGAAACCCTCCCGGAAAATGATTGGATCGCCGTCGGGACATTCTCCGGAAAATTCCGCCCCCTCGTCAGCGCGGACCGCGCCCGCGAACTCGCACCTTCCGAGCGCAAACCCGCCGCCACCGCCGCCCTTTCCACCATCACCCCCACCTGGGAATCCACCGTCCTAGATTCCGCCCTGCTCGCCGCAGTCGCTTCCGTCGATGAAGGCATCCCCCTGAAAATCCATCTCATCGGGGATTTCCAAAAAGACCAGGCCGTAGAGCGTCTCGCCGCCGAAGTCTGGCCCGCCTCCGTCCAGATCATCCCGCATCCCATCTCCCCGCAAGATGGGTGGACAAATGCCGGAGTCAGCATCCTCCCGCGCGATGATGGAAAAGTTCGTGTCCGCATCATCAATTCCGAAGCCTCCGCAAAATCCGATTTCTCCCTCAAATGGAGCGGCATCGAAACTCCCCAGAATATTTCAGTCCCACCTGGCGAAAGCTCCGTCTTTGAAGCGCCTGAGAACATTGCCCCCGAAGGAAAAGTCACCCTCTCCAGCGATACCTACAGCTTCGACAACCAAGCAGAATGGGCTGCGGAAGTCCGCCCCCTAGCCAAGATCTGGTATCCCGACCCGCCCCCCGCCACCGATGCAAACCAGAGCCTCTATTTCCTCTCCCGCGCCATGATCTCCACCCCGGATTACGAAGTGGAAATCACCCCCACATTCCCAAATCCGCCGCCAGCCCTCGCCATCTCAGGAGGAAAACCCACCGAGCCATTCTTCAAACAGCTAACCGAATTTGTCACCAAAGGCGGCACCGCCCTCTTCACTCTGGACAGCATCGAATCCGCAACCTCCCTCGCCAAAATTCTTGGCCAAAAATCCGAACCTGCCACCGAAGCCACCCCCGCCAGCCACGCCCGCTTCGGAGAAATCAACTTCGAGTCACCAGTCTTCGCCCCTTTCGCCGACGCCCGCTATTCCGACTTCTCCTCCATCCGCATCTGGAAATACCGCATCCTCCCGCCCGCTCTAACAAAGCACGGCACCACCATCGCCAGCTTCGATTCCGGCGATCCCGCATGGCTCGTCTTTCCACTCGGAAAAGGCACCCTCCACGTCCTTACTACCACTTGGCGCCCCTCCGACAGCCAGCTCGCCCTCACCACAAAATTCCCACCACTCCTCCACGCCCTCCTCACCCGCGCCGCCGATTCCATAGACCAAACAAAGACCCTCTTCGTCGGCGACAAAATCCCCACCGTCCCACCCACCATCGCCAAAGCTCCCGGCATCGTCCGCACTGGAGACGCTGCATATTCCATCCAGCTCGATCCCACGGAATCCGAACTCACCCCCATCACCGATCTTAAATCCATCAACCTCCCCCTCGACAAACCCGGCGATTCCACCGCCCTCGCAGAAACCACCACCCGCCTCTCGAACATCGAGCAGGAACGCCAACAGAAATGGGGTTGGTGGCTCGTCATAGCAGCCACCGCATTTTTCCTCGCCGAAACCATCTACGCCGCCATCTCAGGCAAACGCCTAACTCCCGCAAGAACATGATACCGAAACTTGAAATTCTACTCCGGGAAATCGCCAGCCGCCGCCGCCGCCAGCGCTTCCACACCGCCCTTGCGATCACATGGCTCCTCACCATCATCGTTTCCTTTTACCTCTGGCACACCGGCCACTCCGGCGGGAAATTCGCCCTTAGCGTAGTCGCCGCCCTGGTGATCGCCCCCGTCATTCTCCATTTCCTAAGCCACCTCGGCCTGCGCGATCCACACCGCATCGCAAAATCCATCGAGAAAGAACACCCGGAACTCCAGACTGCCCTGCTCGCCGCCATCGAGCAAACCCCCGATAGCAAATCCGGCGAATTCTCCTATCTCCAATCACGTCTTTTAATGGCCTCGCTCACCGCCTCCGAGCGCGACCGTTGGGTGGATCGAATTTCCAAACCGCGCCTAGCCATCCTCACCGGCTTCAACTTTTTCGCCCTCTTCTTTTTCCTCATCTTCGCCTGTATCTTCGCATTCCCGAAACGCGAAAAACCCGCCGAATTCGTCCTCGGAGAAACAGAAGAAACCCAGCCTGTCCTGGATATCAAAGTCGAACCCGGCAACATCGAAGTCGAGCGCAACACCGCCGTCACCATACAGGCAACCTTCGGAGGAGTCATCCCGTCCAAATCCTTCGTGGAAACAAAAGACGCGGATGGAAAAACGCAATCCATAGCCCTCGTCCGCCCCTTCACCGGCCCCGTTTATCAGGCGCGCATCGAAAGCGTCCCCGCCGACCTCGAATACAAAGTCACCCTCCCGGAAGGCGAGAGCGCCACCTATAAAATCACCGTCTTCGACCGCCCCGTCCTCACCTCCTCGGAAGCCGTCCTGCATTTTCTTGAATTCCTGAAAAAGGAACCCGAAACCCTCAAAGACCCGCGCACCATCCGCACCAGCGAGCAAACCCGGATGGAACTCACCCTCGTCGCAAATGTCCCCGGTCTCACCGCCAGTCTCGTCGCGAAAAAGAAAGACCCCATCCCACTCACCCCCGATCCCGCCGACGGAAAGCGGTTCCACCTTTCCAAAATCCTCACCGAAAGCGCCACCTACCGTATCGTCCTCACCGATGAAAAAGGCCGCACCAATTCCGCCCGAGATACCCTCGAAATCAAACTCATCCCCAACAAGGCACCCGTCGTAAAAGTCATCCTCCCGATGAAAAACGACAAGGTCACACCCATTCAGGAAGTCCACCTGGAAGCCAACGTCACCGACGATTCAGAACTCCTCGCCAGCGGAATGAGATACACCCTCGACGGACGGGAATGGATAGCAGTCGATGCCGTTTCCATCGATGGAAAGGACGGCTCACAAATCTCCCATCAGATCGATCTCGAATCCGCAGGAGCCAAGCCCAACGACCTCATCATGTGGAACGCCTGGGCCGAAGACATCGCCCCCGATGGCAAAGTCCGCCGTGTCAACGGCGACATCCACCTCGTCCGCGTCCGCAACTTCGACGAGGAATTCTACCAGCGACAAATGCCGCCCGGAGCAGGTCCGCCGCCTCCGCCGAAGATCATCAAGCTCCAGACCGATATCCTGAACTCCACCTGGTCAACACGCCGCGACCACGCAGAAATTTCCAGCAACCCACCCCCGGAGAAAGATCTTGAAACCCTCGTCAGCTCCCAGGAAATCGCCATCCGTATGGCCACCGAGATGGAGGCGGAACAGACGGATCCCGCCGTCCGCCAGCTCGTCACCGATGCACGCCTGGAAATGCAGGACTCCCTGGCCCAACTCACCATCGCCACGGAAAAATTCGCCCCGATCCCGCTCGATGTCGCGATAGGCCACCAGCAGGCTGCGCTCCGTTTCCTCTACCAGATGATGAACAATAAAACGGTCATCATTCAGTCCGAGGGTGGGCAACCATGCGATCCCGAACCGAAGCCCAAGGAAGATCTCAATCTGAAGAAAATGGATTCCCCCTACAAGGACGAGAAGCAAGCAAAGCCCGAAGCATCCGAGGAGTCCGCCGAAGCCATGGCTATCCTCAACCGCCTCGCCGAACTCGCCAAACGCCAGCGCGATCTCAACGAGGAAATGAAAGCCCTTCACATCGCGCTCAACAAAGCCAAAACCGCCGCCGAAAAAGCCGAGATTGAACGCCGCTTAAAGCAACTCCGCGACCAGCAAAAGGAACTCCTCGCCGATGTCGATGAACTCCGCGAAAGAACCGCCGATCCCGACCAAAAAGCCACCCGTCCGGATCAAAACAAAGCCCTCGACGAAGCCCGCGAAAAAGCCCGCCAGGCAAAGGAAGATTTAGATAAGGAAAAGCTCGGGGACGCCCTGGCCGCCGGTCGCCAGGCCGAGGAAGGATTGGAAAAACTCCACGACGATTTCCGCGAAACCAGCGCAGCAAAACTCGCCACCCAACTCCGCGAACTCCGCAACGAAGCCCGCAAACTGGAAGCGAACCAAAAGGAACTGACGGAAGGAAAAAGTTCCGAAAAGCAATCACCCGGCCTCTCCGAAAACAAAGAAGGGAAACTCGATGCAGCCAGTCAGAAACGCGATTTCGAAAAACTCGTCGAAGGAATAAAACAAACCGCCGAAACAGCCGAGAAATCCGAGCCACTCGTCGCCCAGGATCTTGTCGAAGCCCTCCGCCAAGCCAACCACGACGGCCTTGAAAAAGCCTTGGAAAACATGGCGGATGCAACGCCCTATAATCGCGATCCCGCCGCTCCCGCAAAAGCCTCCGAAGGAATCAAAAATCTCTCCCGGGAAATCGAAAAAGCCGCCGAGCGAATCCTCGGCAACGAAAAACAAGCACTGACCTACGCCCGCGATGAACTCCGCCGCCTCGCCGAAGAAGCGGGCGCCGAAAACATAAGTCCCATTGGTCCTATCGAACCCGGCGCCGCTCCGCAGGGAGCGGGGGATGGAGAGAAGGAGGGAGCGGGAGAGAAGAAGGGCAGGGATGAAGGAAAAGCACCCGGTGAAGGTGAGGGGAAAGACCCCGGCAAAGGCCAAGGCAAGAAACCCGGAGAAGGCGAGAAGCCCGGCGAAGGGAAAGGCCAGGGTAAAGGCGAAGGCAAGGAACCCGCTGAGGGAGAAGGAGAAGGAGAAGGAGAAGGAGAAGGCAAGGGTGAGAAGCCAGGCAAAGGAAAAGGCAAGGGCCAAGGCGAAGGCAAAGAACCTGGTGAAGGAGAAGGAAAGGGCCAAGGCAAAGGCATGAAACCAGGAGAAGGAGAAGGCCCGGGAGAGGGCGACAAGCCAGGTAAGGGCAAAGGCCAGGGAGAAGGCACGGAACCTGGAGAAGGAAAGGGCAAAGGAAAGGGAAAAGGCGAAGGTAAACAGCCGGGAGACGGCCAAGGTGAAGGTAAAGGCACCTCCACAAACGAATCCGAATCCAGCTCCGCCCGCCGCGCCGGTGGAAATGCGATCACCGGCGGCAAATACCAGGAATGGAGCGACCGCCTCCACGACATCGAAGCCGTTATCGAAGATGCCGATGCCCAGACCTCCGTCGCCCGCGCTCGCAAAGCCAGCCGCGAACTTCGCAAGGAATTCAAACGCCAGTCCAAAGCCCCCGATCAGGAAATAATAGAGCAGGAGATCCTCCGCCCCCTCCTCGAAGCCGCCGAAAAACTCGACGCCCGCCTCTACGAACTTAACCGCGAAGACCCCCTTGCCCCTGTAGGTCGCGACCCCGTCCCCGACCGCTACGAGGAAATCGTCCGCCGCTACTTCGAGGAACTCGGAAGATGATGATGCCCGTATTTATCCATAGTGCCACAGGCACCGGTGACTGTCGGCAGCCTGCTGCCGCTTTTGGCAATGCAGCCTGCTGCGAGCCGACGGCTTTGGCACGGAGCGCTGCCTTTAGGCGGCGTGTGGTTTGCTTGGCATTAGCTCTTTCCCGAGTTTGCCCCGTAGCAGCAGGCTGCGTGACGGAAAGCGGCAGCAGGCTGCCGTCAGTCACCGGTCTTCGACTTTTTTCCGCCCAACAACCCGGGCACCCAACCCCCGCCGCATGAAGATCGTCTGGACTGAAATCCGCTGGCTCATCCCCGGCCTCGTTACTCTTGCCGCAATCGCCATCGGCCTGTTTCTCAGCTACCGCCGCCATTCGGGCATGCCCATCCGCCTGCGTTGGCTGGCTGGCGGTTTGAAATGGCTGGGCTTCGCCCTCCTTTTGATTTTCATCCTCCGCCCGGAAACCGTCAGCACCTTTAACCGCCCCGGCACCAACCACTGGGCCGTCCTACTAGACAACAGTGCCAGCATGACTCTCAAAGACGGCAAGGATGGAATCTCCCGTGCTGATACCCTCAACAATCTCACCACTCCAAAGCCCGGCAACTGGCAGGAGAAACTAGCCGAAGATTTCATCCTCGATACTTTTTCTTTCGATTCTCGCATCGCCCGCCAGGCCACAGGCGTCCCGCTGAAATTCGATGGCCAGTCCTCTTCCTTGGGAAAAGCCCTGGCCGATCTCCGCGACCGCTACCACGGCAGACCCTTGGCCGGCATCCTCGTCATCACCGACGGCAGCCCCACCGATGGCAAAATCATCCAGTCCGGCATTGAAAACCTCCCTCCGGTTTTCCCCCTCGTTATCACCCCGGAAAACAAACTCACTGACGTCTCCCTCGCCAACCTCACCGCTCAAGCAACCCTCTTCGAAGACGCCCCCGTCATGGTCGATGCCACTGTGACCGCCCGCGGACTTTCCGGAAAAACCATCATAGTAACCATACGCGAGCACGGTGGAAAATCTGCCGGGGAAAAACGCCACCTCGTCACCCGCGACGAGGAAAGCTGGGTCGCAAGTTTCCAGATCCGTCCGCAAGCTCCCGGAACCGCATTTTTCCAAGTGAGTGTAACCATAGCAGACGGATCGGAAATCAAAGAAGCCACCCTGGAAAACAACAAACGCACCGTAGCCGCCAACCGCGACACCGGCCCATACCGTGTCCTCTATCTGGGTGGCCGACCCAACTACGAGCACAAGTTCCTCCAGCGCGCCCTCGCCGAGGATACCGAAATCCGCGTCACCTCGCTTATCCGCGTCGCTCGCGGCGAACCGAAATTCGACTACCGGGGCAGGGCAGGGGAGAACAGCAATCCGCTCTACCGTGGCTTCGAAGAGCAGGAGGAAGCGGAGCGTTTCGACGAACCCGTCTTCATCCGCCTTAACGCGAAAGACTCCAACGAACTCGCCGCCGGTTTCCCGAGAACCGCCGCTGAGCTATTCCCCTTCGATGCCGTCGTCCTCGATGACGTGGAATCCGCCTTCTTCGACCGCGATCAGCAACGCCTCCTCCAGCGTTTTGTCAGCGAACGGGGCGGCAGTGTCGCCATGCTAGGCGGGATGGAATCGCTAGATGCCGGTGGTTACGCGGACACCGCCATTGGCGACATGCTCCCCGTTTACCTCACGGCGTCCGATCCCGGAAGGGTTCCTGCGAAAGCTCGTTTCAGCCTCACCCGCGAAGGTCTGCTGGAACCATGGGCACGCCTCCGCCTCACCGAAAACGACGAGCGCCAACGCCTCTCCCGCATGCCGTTTTTCGAAAACGTCCACCGCCTCGGAGCCATACGTCCCGGCGCAATGGAAGTAGGCGAACTCCGTTTTTCCGATGGAACTGCACCCGCCTTGGCAACCCGCCGTTACGGCAGAGGCCGCACCGCAGTTTTTGCCATGACCGATCTCTGGCGCTGGGGCTTGCGTGACGCTCAATCCCACGCGGATCTGGACAAAACCTGGCGTCAAACCCTCCGCTGGCTCCTCGCCGATGTCCCGCGCCCGCTTTCCCTAAAAGCCGAAACCTCCGGGGACACCTCCAACCTCCTCACCGCCGAACTCCTCGGCGAAGATTTCCAACCCGACGACTCAGGAAACGTCAGTCTCCGCGTCCGCCGCCCAGACGAAACCTGGTCATCCGTATCCCTTCGCCGCGATGCTGCGAAGCCCGGTGTCTCCACCGCAAAACATTCCGCCACCACCCCCGGGCCGTATCTAGCCCAAGCCACCACCCGCGCCACCGATACGAAACCCGCCCTCTCCGCCGCCACCGGCTGGGTCGTCAATTCCATCCAGGACGAATACCAGGCACTGGAGCCGGATATGGCTACCATGAATCTCCTCGCATCCACCACGGCAGGAAAAATCTTAAAACCAAACGGCCTTGATGATTTCGTCGCCAGCCTCAAACAAATCCCGCTCCCCATCAGCGAAACCCGCTCGGAACCACTTTGGAACTCCGCCTGGTGGATGCTAGCCGCCTTCCTCTGCTTCATCGGCGAGTGGTCTCTCCGACGCTGGAAAAAACTGTCATGAAGACATTCGTCCTATACCTCCTATTCGTCCTATCCTCTTTCGCCGCTGAGGACAGGGAAATGCTCATCGTCGTCAGCGAACCCGGCGAACCCACCTACGATCTGGAGTTCCGCCGCCAAGCAAAAGCATGGCAGGACATCGCGGAAAAAGGGAACATCGAAGCCACCACCATAGGCTTAGAGAAATCACCCGAAACCGGCGACCGCCCGCTCTTGGAAAAAGCCATCAAAGCGTTTCCCAAAACTGGAGCCGACCTCTGGCTCGTCTGGATAGGCCACGGCAGCTTCGACGGACGCACCGCGAAATTCAACCTGCGCGGTGGCGACATCGGTTCCAAGGAGGTGGCCGATCTCCTGAAACCGTTCAAACGCCGCCTCATCATCCTCAATCTCTTTTCCGCCAGCGCGCCATTCCTAGACCAACTTTCCGGGGAAAATCGCGTCATCATTTCCTCAACACGCAGCCCCGGCCAAAAGAACTATTCCCGTTTCGGGGAAAAACTAGCCGACGCCCTCACCTCCGAAAAAGCCGACCTCGATCTCGACGGGGAAGTCTCCCTCCTGGAAGCCACCCTAGAAGCATCCGTCCGCACGGAAGCTTTTTACACCGATGCCCAACGGGTAGTCAGCGAGAACTCTGTGATCGAAGACAACGCCGATAAAATCCCCACCCCCACCGCCGCCTTCAAAGGATTCCGGGCGGAAATGCAAGGTGAAGAAAGCCTCCCGGACGGAGCACTCACCCGCGAAATTCATTTTCTAAAAGCGAATCCCGACCTTCTTTCCAACGAAGGAAAAGAGCAGCGCACTGAGCTGGAACTCGAAATTCATCAGCTCTACCTCCGCAAAAAAGACCTCGCTGAAGACGAGTATTTCAAACTCCTGGAACCCCTCATGCTCTCCATGGCCAAGCTCTACGACGGAAAATAAAGATTCAACCGCGAATGGACGCCAATGTTCGCGAATTTGAGAGAAGAAATTCTTAGAGGTATCACTTGGCAAACACTCTTTTCCAGGTGTTTTAAATTCCTTTCTTCATTCGCGGGAATTGGCGTTTATTCGCGGTTGAATTCCAAATCCATCGTCATTGACCTCACCCCTCATCCCTGTAGTTTCCCATCCATGTATCTTTGGTCGAAGCTCTCAGGAGCGCAGTGGATTGACGCGTGGGAAGAGCGGTTTTCGGGGAACCCGAATTTTGTTTTGGAATACCTCAAGGGTGGCAAGTCCGTCCGGCTTCAGGTATATTGCTCCAAAAAAAAGGAAGCCGATGCGATTTTCAGTCAGTTCGGTGGATCGGTGCGGGAAGTAAGAAACGCGGATTGGCAAAAAGCACCCGATATCCCCAAACCGCTAAAAGTCCGGGATGTATTCCTGGTGACGGCCGAGACAGGGAAAAAGGAACTGGCCGCTCTCCGCAAAGAGCATCCGAAACGCGAGTTCATCATCATCCCCCCGGAAATGGCGTTCGGCACCGGCGACCACGCGACGACCTCCACCTGCATGAGATTTCTGGTGGATATCGCAAAGGAGCGAAAAGACACCAAATGGACGGTCGCCGATCTGGGAACGGGATCCGGCCTCCTCGGAATCGGCGCGGAGAAACTTGGAGCTGCCGAAGTGTGGGGATGCGATTTCGATCCTTTTGCGGTGAACGTGGCGAAGCGAAACGCCGAACGCAACAACACCCCCGGAATCATTTTCAAAGAGCAGGATGTCCTGAAATGGAAGCCCCGGAAAAAAGGCTACGATGTGGTGCTCGCGAACATCTTCTCCACCGTTCTCATCCAGGCATGGCCGGTGATCGAAAAATCGTTGGCGAAGGGTGGCGATCTCGTCGTCTCCGGCATCCTCGCCAGCCAGGCATGGGATGTTTTTGAGGCTGCGGCCAAACAAGGTCTCGGATTTTCCAAAGTAGTCAAGAAAGGCAAGTGGGTCAGCGCACGGGGAGGCCGTTTCGAGGATTTGTCCGTAGAATAAAGGTTAGGATGAGTTGACAATATGTTCAACTTGATCAATTTTGAACACGTGAGCAGGCTTAGTATCGAGATAGAACCGGATCAGCACAGGCAGATCAAGATGCTTGCGGCATCGGAAGGAGTCAGTATCAAGGATCTGATTCTGGGGCGGACAATTGGAGCTCCGAAAAAAGTGACTCCGGCAATCACTGAGCTTAAAATGGACGTGGACGAGGCGGAATATCTCTTTAGTTCCGCCGTCAATTTCAAGCGTTTGCGAGGTGCCGTGAGATCGCCCGAGGATGAAAATACCGTATTCGAATCAACCGAAGAACTAAGAAATGTACTTGGAATTTAAAGCACAGGGAATCGAGGATCTGAAATACTGGGGTGCAAACGATCCCGCCAAAGCGAAGATGGTTTTGGCTCTGCTCGATGCCATAATTTTAGATCCGGACGGGAAAGAGCTCTCACCGAAACTCCTCAAAAACGAGCTGGCCGGATGGTATTCGCTACCTATCGATGCGAAAAATCGGCTCGTGTTCAAAAGGGAGTCGGATCGGATCGTGGTGGCGCAGACCAGATTTCATTCGGATTGAGGAGTTGACGGGGAAATTGTGAAAACGCAGTGCCGGGGATAAGGAGTCACGATCACTTCTGTCGTGGGCTGCAACGGGAAAGAAGTCTAACAATGATTCGCCAATGCCGCCCACGACAGGAGTGATCGTGACTCCCTTTTCGATCTCCGGTTGTAGAAAGACCGGACAACCACCGAATGAAAATCCGGATTCCAGTTTTCACAAATCCTGATGCACGGCGGTATATGCAGGAGGTTGCCATTTCTCGAGTTTGCCCCGTGGCAGCCCTTCGACAGGCTCAGGGCTGTATGACGGAAAGCGGCAGCAGGCTTCCGGCGTTCACCGGTTTCCGATTTCCTCTGCCAGCGCTTCACCCGGAAAGGGAGTCCTTACGCAAGGCATCCCGGGCAGTTCTGTGCGAAATGGCCGGGATTGATTTCCGAGAGCGCCGGGGCGTGGTCGGTGATGCAGAGTTCCGGTTTTCCGAGGAGGTTCCGTGGTTGGAAAGCGCAGCCTTTCGGCGGGTGGGTGAGATTCGGAGGGAGACCGGGAATAGTGATCAGCGGCTGGCCTTTCGGCTGGGCGGCGGGGATGGATCTCAGCAGCGAACGCGTGTATGCGTGGAGGGGATTGTTGAAAAGCTCGGCGCGGGTCGCGGTTTCAACAATGCGCCCAGCATACATCACGCTGATGACATCGCAAACTTCGGAAACGACGGCGAGATCGTGGGTGATGAAAATCACTGCGGTTCCGAGATCGCGCTGGCGGTCGCGGATGAGATCTAGAACCTGCTTCTGGACGGTCACGTCTAGCGCGGTGGTTGGTTCGTCGCAGATGAGAAGCTCGGGTTTTGTGATCAGCGCCATGGCAATCATCACGCGCTGGCGCATTCCACCGGAAAATTCGTGGGGGTAGGAGCTGATCCGTTTTTCAGGCTCCGGGATGCCGACCTCGGCGAGGGCGTCGATTGCCCGATGGAGAGCTGGTTTTCCCCGCAGGTTTTCGTGGAGTTCCAGAGGCTCGGTGAGCTGGTCGCTGATCCGCATGTAGGGGTTCAGCGAGGTCATGGGATCCTGGAAAATCATCGAGATCCGCTTTCCACGTATGCCGCGGAGCTGCTTTTCCGAGGCTTTTAGGAGATCGGTTCCGTCAAAAATCGCGGATCCGCCGACTATCCTGCCAGGGGGCATGGGAATCAGGCCGAGGAGGGAATAACAGGTTACGGATTTCCCCGAACCGGATTCGCCGACGATCCCCAGCGTCTGCCCCTTATCCGCGGAGAAGGAAACGTCCTCCACGGCGTGGACGATGCCATTGCGGGTGTGGAAGCGGGTGGTCAGGCCATTTACGTCGAGTAGCACGTGGGAAACTTTAAATTTTAAACTTTAAATCTCAAGGAAGAAGGCGGACTCGCGTTCTGGAGAACGCGGCTCCGTCAGAACAGCTCGGCCTCGATTTGATCTGCGATTTCTTCGGGGGTGGCGGCTATGGAAACATGGAGGGCTTCCTTGGGAGAGGGGGCTTCCAGCGTTTCGAGCTGGCTGGTTAGCATTCCGGGTTTCATGTAGTGGCCTTTGCGGCTGCTGATTCGCTCGCTAAGGGTTTCAGGATCACCTGCGAGAAATACGGCTGAAACGTCCGTTTGGTCTAGGCCGAGGATTTCCCGGTAGTATTGTTTCAGGGCGGAGCAGGCGAGGATGGTAATTTTTCCCTCGGGTGCGGAGTCGATGACATCAGTCCGGAGGCGTTGGAGCCATGGCAGACGGTCATCGTCATTCAGGGGATGTCCCTGTGCCATTTTGTCCACATTCGCCTGCGGATGGAAATCATCGGCATCGTGGAATACACCGCCGTGCCGTAGTGCGAGAAGGCTGCCTATCGTCGTCTTTCCCGACCCGGCAACTCCCATGATGACAACGACACGTGGTGCTTTCATATCGAATAAAACGATCGATTCAATCAGGCTCTATCGAGGATGGAGTTCCAGTGCTCGATGTTGTCCTTCTGGGATTCAAACAGATCGGCTGTATCATCGTGGATGGTGATGGATGTGATTTTGTCGCCTTGTTTGATGGCATCGACGACGTTCTGGCCCTTGGTGACTTCGCCGAAGACCGAGTGTTTTCCATCGAGGTGCGGGGTGGCGTTGTGGGTGATGAAGAACTGGGAACCATTGGTGTTGGGGCCGGCGTTGGCCATGGAGAAGATCCCAGCTTTACCGTGCCTGAGCTCGCGCACGAATTCATCGGCAAACTTGTATCCCGGGCCACCGCTGCCGGTGCCTGTGGGATCGCCGCCCTGAATCATGAAGTTGGGGATCACGCGGTGGAACTTGATGCCATCGTAGTAACCGCGCTTGGCGAGATTGAGGAAATTCGCGCAAGTCGTCGGAGTCCGGGAGGCGTAGAAGGTGGCTTCGATGTCCCCTTGGGAGGTGTGTAGTGTGATGTTGATGTCTGACATAGGTGTTTGTTATTTAGTGAGTTGTATTTGTTTTTATGAAAATTTCAGTTGCTGCAATACCCAGCGGTATTCGGCGGCGATTTGCTCTTCCACGGGTCGCTGGAGGTTTCCGGGGAGGACGCCCCAGGTGTAGGTTTCGATCTCGAAATGCTGGCAGGCGTTGGGGTGCTTGCGGCACCATTGAAGGGTTTCCTCCACGTGTTTGTGGGTGGAGCCTAGCGGGGAGGCTGGTTGTGCATCGAGGGGGATGTGGAAATGGACGCGGGCTTCCTCGAAATCGGAAGCTTGGGTTTCTCCGGAATCGAGGGCGGAAAGGAAGACTGGTAGGTCTAGGAAGCGCTCGAGGGATTTGTCCGGGCGGCGGGCGATGACCTGGTGGAAGTAGGTTGGCTCGTCAAAGCTGCGGATTGCGGCTATTGCTGCCGGGTCGCCTGGATTGAGGGAAAGGGCGTTGGAGAGGTGGATTTTCGAGAGACGAATGTCAGCGTAATTGTGGATCGCATCGAGGGAGGCTGCTGCATCGTCGAATTCGATGGCGAAGTGGCAGGAGTCGAAATTCAGGCCGATACGCTCGCGGATGATGGGGGAGTTGCCTGCCTGATGGTTCAAGCGCTCAAAGAATGCTAAGGTTTCGGCGGTGTTTTCGAAATGGCCGAGGGGTTCGGGTTCCAGGCCGAGATGGAGGTCGATCTGGTGTTTCTGGGAGAGATCTTCGATAAAATGTGCGATTGAAATCAGGTTCTTACGGATAGGTTCCTCGTCGGCGTGGAAGGTTTTGTGGGATCCGGGGAGGGTGGAGACAGAGCCGCCAGAGATTTTAGGGGCGATTCTAGCTAAGATTTCAAACAGACGTTGGGTGTATTCCACTCGATCCGGGCTTGTCCAATCGGGGAGAAAAACCTGCTCTTTAACCCGGGTGCCGTGGAAGGATCCGTAGGGGAAGCCGTTGATCGTGAAGACGTAGGAGTTGTTCTCAGTCAGCCAGTCGGCGAAGCGGGGGAGGTTGTCGCCCTCTAGGAGTTCTCTAGCGGCGATTGCAGATAAACGGAGACCTATGGGGAAGGGTTTGTCGGCTGGTTGATCTCCGTTCTCCAGCAGTCTATCGCGAACTTTTAAAACGTGTGTTTGGAGTGCGCCAAGTGTTTCCAGCCAGGTTTCCGCCGGATGGATGTTGGTGCAGTAGGAGAGGATCATCTGAAACTTTAAATTTTAAACTTTAAACCTCAAATTAAGACTCGGATGCTTCTGCAGCTTTGGCTACGCGGAGGAGGGTTTGTTCGCCCAGGTGGGGGGCTAGGATTTGGATGCCTACTGGGAGGGCATCTGCTCCTTCGAAGGCGGTGGTGCCGCAGGGGACGGAGATGGCGGGGATGCCGGCGAGGTTGGCGGCGATGGTGAAGATATCGGAGAGGTAGTCTTGGAGGGGATCCTCGGTGCAGATCCCAATGCGGCGGGCTGGAGTGGGGGTTACCGGGGAAATGATGGCATCTACGGTCTCGAACGCCTGTTTGAAATCTCGGGTGATGAGTTGGCGGACTTTCTGGGCACGTGTGTAGTAGGCGTCGTAGTAACCGGAGGAGAGGACGTAGGTGCCGAGGATGATGCGGCGTTTTACCTCGGGGCCGAAACCTGCTTCGCGGGACTGGTGATAAACGTCGATGATGTCGGAGGCGTTCTGTGCACGGTCTCCGTAGCGAATGCCATCAAATCGGGAGAGGTTCGAGGAGGCTTCGGCAGGGGCGATCACGTAGTAGGTGGCCACCGCGTGGGAGGTGTGTGGTAAGGAAATTGGAACTATCGTAGCTCCCTTACTTTCAAGAAGTTTGATACATTTTTCCACGTTTTCCCTAACGCCGTGGTGGATGCCTTCTCCAAAGTATTCGGCGGGGATTCCGAGTTTCATGCCAGCGACCCCGTCGTTGATTCCAGTGGTGTAGTCGGGGACGGGTGTGTCGAGCGAGGTGGTATCTTTTGGATCGTGTCCGGCGATGGCTTGGAGGATAAGTGCGGCGTCGTCCACGGAGTTGGTGAGCGGGCCGATCTGATCCAGGGAGGAGGCGAAGGCGACGAGGCCGAAGCGGGAGACGCGCCCGTAGCTAGGTTTTAAGCCGACTACGCCGCAATGGGAGGCGGGCTGGCGGATGGAGCCACCAGTGTCCGAGCCGAGTGCGGCGTATGCTGTGAGGTCGGCTACTGATGCTGCGGAACCACCGGAGGATCCACCGGCGATGCGGGTGGGGTCGTGGGGGTTACGGGTTGGTTGTAAGGCAGAGTTTTCGGTGGCGGAGCCCATGGCGAACTCGTCCATGTTCATGCGTCCGAAGGGAATGGCTCCGGCAGCTACCAATTTGTCGATAACCGTTGCATTGTAATTAGATATGTAACCTTTTTCTAAAAACTTGGAACCGCAGGTGCAGGGCTGGCCGAAGACATTGATGTTGTCTTTGATGGCAATAGGGAGGCCTCCGAGGGGTTTTGAGAGATCCGCTTTTCCGGCTGCTTCCAATGCTGCTTCAAGATCGTATGAAACATACGCTTGAGTTTGGCCGTCTCGGGCGGAAATCCCGGAGACTAGATCTTCGATGGCTTTGGTGGGGGTGGTCTCGCCGGAGAGGAACTGCTGGCGGAGTTGGGTCAGGGTCATTTTTGGTAAAAGCTGAAATTCTGAAAAACTGAGAAGCTGAAAATGGAGAGCTTCAGGCGTTGGCTACGACTTTGGGGACTCGGATTTGGGACTGCGCCTGGTCGGGTGCGTTTTGCAATACAAGTTCCAGGGCGAGGCTTTCGTGGGGGGAGTCGTCACGCATCATCCCGAGGTGGGAATTGTCATCGAGATGGAGGTCGTCGGGGAGATCGACTTCGGAAAGGGACTCGACGTGGTTCATGATGGATTCGAGCTGGGACTGGAAGGTGTTTACCTCATCTTCGGTGAGATCCAGCCGTGCGAGCTTTGCTACGTAACGGACATCGATATGGTCGTGTGACATCGGCGGGAGGTTTGGGGAGGAGGGGGGAAGATGCAAGTGAGATTGAAGGGAGTTTGGAGATTGAGGATTTTTAAAGATTCTTTGAACGTAATCGGAAGGTGAAGGTCTATGCCTATTGAAAGCCGACTCTGTCACTTTCATGTTAGGGTGTAACAGCAGTTGTCTTTCCAGTCCCACGGGGGTGGGACTGGAAAATAAAAGACGACTTTTAGAAGCCGCCGGAGAAGAGATTCTCCGGCGGTTTTTCATTTCACAACAGGAGCGATGGGGCCGATGTAGCTTTTCGCGACGACGAGGTGATCGAACCAAACGGTAGATGTCTTGAGGTTGATTTTTGTTTCAGGGTGTTTTGCGAGGTAGTTGGCGTTTGCTTTAGCGGTTCCTTCCTCGGGATTCACGTAGTGGAGGAGCCAGACTTTGTTGATGTTAATTGCGGGATCGGTGCGCCAGCGGATGCCTTCGAAAGGTTTGCCTTTATCGTCATCGAGCCGGAAGACCTCGCGCATCCAGTAGCCTTTGACGCTGCCCGGGGCGAAACGGCCTTTGAGTTCCCCGTCTATCCAAAAAGCCTGCTCTCCATCGGATTGTTCCGGGGAGGTATTCATTTTGACCATGAATTCGACGCACTGCCACTTGTCGCGTGGGACGATGGCGGGTTCTTTGGGTTCGAAATCGTTTCCGTAGAAGCTGGTGCCTGTGCCATCGGTATTCTGCCAGGAGCGCATTTCCGGCCAGTAGGAATAAAAATGCCAGATGCCCGGAGGCGGGAAGGGGACTGCCGGGTAGGTATGGTAGGATGCGCGCTGTGGTTCAAGCCCGGTGGAGAAGCTTTTCACATGACGGTATCCGGCCTCGCCTTCGGTCCAGTTCGGTGGGTTGACGGAGCCCTGGAGTTTTACGAAATGGTTGATGAAGCCGTGGTCGGAGGCGAACTTGACGTAGAAGCGGATGTAGAGCTGGTCGTATCCCGGCTTGAGGACTTTGAAAAGGTGGCCTCCGGTGTCTTTTCCGCTGGTGGCTGTGATTTGTAGCGACTGGTTGCCAGTTGTATCCGGAGGAATTTCTTTGGAAATAGTGAGCGCGTTGCCTCCGTGATTGCTGGTTTCCGTCCAGTTTTTGCCGATTGCCTCTATACTACCGGCTTCGAATCCCTCGGACAGGACGACGTTCGTATTTTCGCCGATTCCGCGATCACCAGGGTATTTTGCGGCGATTCCCTGTTCGATTTCGGCGCCGGAAATATGTAGGGAGAGAAAAAATGCGGGGATTAGTCGGAGAATCATTGGTTTTTGG
Source organism: uncultured Verrucomicrobiae bacterium (assembly GCA_963793435.1). Lineage (GTDB taxonomy): Bacteria > Verrucomicrobiota > Verrucomicrobiia > Verrucomicrobiales > Akkermansiaceae > Luteolibacter. The sequence goes on from CAWCAA010000002.1 coordinate 2,126,299, forward strand.
TTGGTATGAGAGGGGGGAATCCCGGCAATTCGGCGAATTCAACACTACGTCGGAAAAAAGCGAAATTGTTCGAGGAAAACGCTTGTGAATTTTTTCACAAGCTCTCAGGCTTGCGCCCGGCTCTCTGCCTGACACACTTTTCTCTCATGGCGAACATTTTCCCACGCTGGTCGAATCTCCTGCCCCTTAAAATCGCTTTTTGCCTCGGCACCATTGGTGCGGGGGTGGCCTTGGCGTTCGCATACTACGCGACTCCGAAGGCGCAGGTTGTCGGATACCAGCCCACCCAGCCGATTCCGTTTTCCCACAAGATCCACGTGGATCAGATCGGCCTTGATTGCCGTTACTGCCATTCGTTTGTGGATGTGGCGGGGCACTCGAACGTACCTACGGGAAATACATGCTGGAACTGCCACCAGCATGTGCAAAAGGATAGCCCGAAGCTGGCTCCCCTTCACAAATCCATGGATACGACTTTCCCAGGATACGACGGCAAGCCCATTGAATGGGTGCGCGTCCACAAGGCTCCGGACTACGTATATTTCAACCATTCCGCCCACGTGAACCGCGGCATTTCCTGCCAAAGCTGCCACGGCGACGTCAACAAAATGGAAGTCGTCTATCAGGCTGAATCGCACTCCATGGGATGGTGTCTCGATTGCCACCGCGCTCCCGAGGAGCATCTCCGCCCGCTTGAAGAGGTTTACAATCTTAACTACAGCGATGAAGACGTCGCGAAATACACGACCGATGAGTCGGTTGTTACCACCAAGGATCTTGGCAAGAAGCTGAAGGAAACTTTCAACGTGCATCCGAAAACGACCTGCGCGACCTGCCACCACTAATCTTCTTTTCCTAGAAATTTTCTCCGCAGCCCTGATATGAGCAAACGCATTCTGAATCACCCGGAAGTCCCGCAGGACGAAACCACCGTCTCTTGGCGCAGTCCCGGACAGCTCAATGATACCAAGGAATTCCGTAGCTGGATGGATAGGGAATTCCCGCGTGGCGCTGCGGAAATGGAAAACCAGGACGAGATGCAGACATCCCGCCGGACTTTCCTTCAACTCATGGGTTCCTCGACCGCGCTTGCCGGATTCGGTATGGTCGCGTGTCGCCGCCCTGAGGCTTACATCGTTCCTTATACCAAGGCTCCCGAGTGGGTGATTCCTGGAAAAGCTACCTACTACGCATCCAGCATGCCGCGTGCCGCTGGTGCCGTTCCTCTGGTAGTTACCACTTTCGAAGGGCGTCCGACCAAAATCGGCGCAAACCGCCTTCACCCTGACTACGAGGGAACCGATGCGTTCGCACAGGCTTCCGTGCTCGACATGTATTCCACCTCGCGCTCGCGCAAGGTTTTGAAAAACGGCAAGAAATCGGATTTGAAAAGTCTCCAAGAGGCACTTGGTGAACTCGCTCAGGACGGTGCCGGGAAGATCGGGTTTGTTTTCGGAAACGACGACAGCCCGACGCGCCTCCGCCTGATCGCTGATCTGAAGGAGAAATTCTCCGCAGCGAAATTCTACCAATACGAAGCGCTCTCCGTGAACGATGCCGCCATTCTTGGTGATGGCGTGAAGCTCGTCCCTGATTTCACGAACGCCGACCGAATCGTCTCGCTCGACTGTGATTTCGCTGGAACCGATCCCCAAGGATCGAACATCGCCTTCTTCAACCGCCGCAAGCCGGAAGGCAAAGGCTACGAAGCCAAGCCGGATGCCGGTTCGATGAACCGCCTATACTCGATTGAGTCCGCGTTCTCACTCACAGGCGGAATGGCAGACCACCGCCTCCGCGTGGCACCCAGCCAGATCGCAGCCGTCGCCGCCCAGCTCGCCCGGGAAGTCGGTGCGGAAGCAGGGGATCTCGCTCCTATCACGGATGCGAAACAACTTGAGTGGATCAAGCAACTCGCCGCCGACCTGAAAGCCAGCGGTGGTAAGACCGCAGTTCTCGCAGGCTCCCGCCAATCGGCTGCCGTGAAACACCTCGCTTTTGCGATCAATACCGCCCTTGGAAACATCGGCAATGGCGTTCGTGCTTATCAAACTGAAGCAACCGGCTTCGGCGATATCGCCGAACTCACCGAAGACCTCAACGGTGCGGCCATCGAAACAGTTGTTTTCGCAACTCCTTCCAATCCGGTTTACGACGCACCTGCCGATCTGAAATTTTCCGATGCCCTCGCGAAAGCGAAAACCAGCATCCACCTCAGCGACCGCACCAACACCACCGCCTACGCCAGCACTTGGCACATCCCGGCCGCGCATTATCTGGAGAGCTGGAGCGACTCCCGCAGCGCGACCGGCGTTTACACCATCGTCCAGCCGATGATCCTGCCGCTCTATCCCGAGTGTGTTTCGGAGCTGGAGCTTCTTCTCGGTTTCCTCGCCGATGACGGCAAAATCCCCGCCTCCGAAGGCGAAGATGGCGAACCGGCAGCCGCTCTCACCGCAGTTAAAGAAACCTTCGGTGGAGACAAAGCAGCTTGGAAAGCACTTCTTAAGAACGGTTTCGCTGCCGACAATAGTTACGCCGCCGCGACTCCCGCACCTGCCGGAACCGCTGCCGCTGATATCGCGAAAGCCAAAGCCGACGCTCCTTCCAAAGGAAAACTCGACGTAATTTTCGCAACCGACGCCTCGGTATATGACGGTCGCTGGATCGATAACGGCTGGCTCCAGGAATCGCCCGATCCGGTTTCCAAACTGACCTGGGACAACGCGGCGCTTATCGCACCGAAGACCGCCAAGGATCTCGGCATCTATGACCTTATCCAGGAACTGGAACCAAAGAAATCCGTCCTTGGCGTCAAACAGGCGTTCGCCGATGTCGGCCCGGATGGCGAAGGGGAGAACCGTGCTTCACCAATGATTACGGTAAAGGTGAACGGAAAATCATTGGAACTCCCGGTTCTCGTTTCCTTCGGCCAAGCGGAAAACACCATCATCATCCCGCTCGGCTACGGCCAGGCGTTCAATGACGAGGATGAAATCGGTCGCGATACGAAAAACGCGAAATTCGTGGGTCTTGTGGGTGTCAACAGTGGCTTTGATGCCTATCCGCTCCGTACCTCGGAAACCCCCTATATGGCCACGGGTGCCTCGGTTTCCCTCTCTCCCGGAAAGCGCTATTCCATGGCGCTCACCCAGGAACATAATGCGATGTATGGTCGCTCGCTCGCCCGCGAGATTTCCACGGACGAAGTCGCCCACAAAGGTGATTTCAGCGAGCAACTCGCCAACGTCAAAAAGCAGGGCAACGACTCCCACGCACCGGTCAACCTTTCCCTCTATATTCCGCAGACATCTGAAACCTGGAACCCGGGCAAGGACGGGGAACCGAAGTCGCTTCTCTCCGACAAACTCCACCAGTGGGGCATGTCCATCGACCTCTCCGCATGCATGGGTTGCAACGCCTGTCTCGTTGCCTGCCAATCGGAAAACAACATTCCTATCGTGGGCAAGGTGCAGGTCGCCAAAGGCCGCGAAATGCACTGGATCCGCATGGATCGCTATTTCGCCACCCACAAGGACAACACTTTCGACGCGGACAACGTGGCCATGGTTCCGCAACCGGTCGCCTGCGTCCAGTGCGAGGCCGCACCTTGCGAAACAGTCTGCCCGGTCAACGCCACGGTCCACACCGAGGACGGCCTCAACGCAATGGCCTACAACCGCTGCATCGGCACCCGCTACTGCGCCAACAACTGCCCTTACAAAGCGCGCCGCTTCAACTTTTTCGACTACAACAAGCGCAACCCGCTTATCAAAAACAACCTCAACAAGGGTCCCCTCGGCGAGCGCCACGACAAGGAGCCGAAGCACCTCCAGAAAAACCCGAACGTCACCGTCCGCATGCGCGGCGTGATGGAGAAATGCACCTACTGCGTGCAGCGTCTCAAGGAAGCGGTCATTCGCCAGAAGCGTGGACAAAAACAGGAGGTTCTGGAAACCACCGAGCTTTCCCCGGACGTGCCTGTCACGAACGAAACCCTCCGCATCCCGGTGGATTCCGTGAAAACCGCCTGTCAGGACGCATGCCCTGCGGAAGCGATCACATTTGGCAATCTTCTTGACGGAAAAGCTTCGGAGCTGGGTCGGTCGAAAGTTCTTGAGCGGAACTACGATTTGCTCAACTACATCGGCACCACTCCCAGGACGAGCTACCTCGCCCGTGTGAAGAACCCGAATCCGCTGATGCCGGATGCCAAGTTCATCGGTCAGACAACCATCCATATGGTCTGATTCCACTCCCTTTTGATCCTTCGATTTTACCGACCCCATGGCCGCAACCACCGATACCGCCCAGCAAAACGAATCCGGAGTGAAACTCCCGGTTCTGAAGCGCGAGAAGCTGATCCTTAACGACAGGTCCTACCACTGGATCACCGACAGGGTCTGCGGAATCATCGAGAACAAACAGCCGCTCCTCTGGTGGCTGCTTTTCCTTCCCTCCTCGCTTATCGCGCTCATCGGCGTCGGCGGGGGACTGATCCATCTTGTTTCCACTGGTGTGGGTGTCTGGGGAAATACAAATCGCGTCATGTGGGGCTGGCCCATCGTGAACTTCGTTTTCTGGATCGGTATCGGCCACGCTGGCACACTGATCTCCGCGATTCTTTTCCTAACCAGGCAGAACTGGCGGACATCCATCAACCGGGCGGCGGAAGCGATGACCATCTTCGCCGTGATGTGCGCCGGTATTTTCCCGGCCTTCCACGTAGGCCGCGTCTGGTTCGCATGGTTCCTAGCCCCTATCCCCAACGCCAACGGCATCTGGCAGAACTTCAAATCGCCTCTCCTCTGGGACGTGTTCGCGGTTTCCACATACTTCACCGTATCCCTCATCTTCTGGTTCCTCGGCATGGTTCCCGACCTCGCAACCATCCGCGACCGCTGCAAACCCGGCCTCCGCAAGGTGCTATACGGAATTTTCGCCCTCGGCTGGAGAGGGGGCAACCGCCAGTGGAGTCATTATGAAATGGCTTACCTCCTCCTCGCGGCGCTCGCCACCCCGCTGGTTCTTTCCGTTCACTCGGTGGTTTCGTTCGACTTTGCCACCTCGGTCGTCCCCGGCTGGCATACGACCATTTTCCCTCCATACTTCGTTGCCGGAGCCATCTTCGGTGGATTCGCGATGGTGCTGACGATCATGATCCCCGCCCGTTTCATCTACGGTCTCCAGGATCTGATCACCATGAAGCACATCGACAACATGGCGAAAATCATCCTCCTGACAGGAACCATCGTCGGCTACGCCTACCTGATGGAGCTTTTCGTGGCCTTCTATTCCGGAGCGATTTACGAAATGGACGCCTTCAAATTCCGCATCGCCGGCCCCTATTGGTGGGCCTACGCCGCGATGATGAGCTGCAACGTGCTTTCCCCGCAGATCTTCTGGTTCAAAGCCTGCCGCGAAAACCTCTGGGTTGTAATGATCGTCTGCATGTGTGTGAACGTCGGCATGTGGTTCGAGCGGTTCGTCATCATCGTCACCACCCTCGCCCGCATGTGGCTGCCGGGTGACTGGAAAACCTTCTCACCATCCGGCCAGGACCAGATGCTCTTCGTTGGCACCATCGGAATGTTCCTGACCCTGTTCCTTCTCTTCCTCCGCTTCCTCCCCTGCATTAACATCGCCGAGGTTAAATGGACAAAAGTGGAAAGCGACCCGCACTTCGACGACAACGAAGCGCACCCCGACGCAGGAGCCGACAATATCGACGCTTACCAAAAAGAGCTGGTTTCTTCCGCCGGTCACGCAGCGGGATCCAAATAATTTTCCAACAACTAACTTCCAACGAAATTGAGCACAACCCGCAAAAGAGTTTACGGCTATCTGGCCGAGTTCAAAAGCGCCTCCGCTTTGTATAAGGCAGCGGAAAAGGTGCGCGACGCCGGTTTCCGGAAATGGGACTGCTACACCCCATATCCCGTCCACGGCCTTGACGCGGCGATGGGTCTGAAACGGTCCATCCTCCCATGGTTCGTTTTCTTTGGCGGCATGACCGGAACCATCACTGGCTTCGCACTGGCATACACGACACAGGTGGTCATCTACCCGACTGTCGTCCAGGCAAAACCTACCAATATTTTCACCATCCCGGCGTTTTTCCCGGTGATGTTCGAGCTGACCATCCTGTTCTCCGGCTTCACGGTTCTCTTCGGCCTCCTCGGTCTTATTCAGCTTCCGCGTCTCAACCACCCGCTCTTCGCCAGCAAGCAGTTCCACCGTGCGACTGACGACGGCTTCTTCATCGCCATCGAAGCCCGCGACGCCAAGTTCAGCCCCGACGGCACCCGCGACCTCCTCGCCGAGATCGGCGGAGACAACATCGAACTCGTCGAAGAGGAAAACTGAAATTCCAAATTTCAAATCTCAAATTTCAAATCTCTATTAAATGCGCTACTTCTTCCTAGCATACGCGATCATCGCAGTCCTCTTCGTGGGGATCATGGGATTCCGCGGCCAGAAATTCCACAAGCCTCCCGTCCAGGTTTTCCCGGATATGGACAACCAGGACAAACTCCTCGCCCAAGAGCCGAGCATCTTCTTCGGGGATCGCGTGGGCGGACGCTATCCTGTGGACGATACCCAGCCACGTGGCTTTAATGAAGAGGGCGAAATCAGCATCGGTGGTATCCCAGAGTATGAATTTGGCGGACAAACCGGTTACTATTACACCGGCCACGTCGGCGATTACTTCGGCACCGGAATGCCGGAGGAGCTTTCCCTCACTACGGAAAACGCGGGCGAACTCATCCGCCGCGGCCAGGAACGCTTCGGAATCTATTGCGCCGTATGTCACGGGGCATCTGGCGACGGACTGGGAGTGACCAGCCGCTACGGCGTTCCCGGAATTGCGAACCTTCACGGCGGGCCTTTCCTTTCGGAGACATATCCCGATGGACGCATGTTCGAAGTCATCACCAATGGAAAAGGCCAGATGGGCTCCTATGGAGCGAACGTTTCCGTTCGCGACCGCTGGGCCATCATCGCGTATGTGAGAGCCCTCCAGGCAGCAAAGGTTTCCGCAGACGCCGAGAAAGCGGCAGCCGACCAGGAAGCACCCGATAATGACGAACCGCCCGTCGGTGCGCCGCCCGCCACCCCGCTTGAGCCGGATGCCGCCCCGACGAACCCGGATTCCGCGCCTCTGGCACCCGGGGAACCGGAAGCTCCTGCTTCGATCAAAGATGGCGCGGCCCTTGAGGCTGGAGCTGCCACCTTGCCAACCGATGGTGTGGCCTCCGAAGAACCTTCCATCGAGGCTCCCGATCCAAAAGCCACTCCCACCGAGGGAACCCGCCCAGACGCAGAGAACGCCGAGGAGGCAGACCAATAATTTTTCCCCAGATGTCCCACCACGTAGCATCCGCTGACATAGCCATCAACGGCGACCACCTCGACAACTCGAAGGTCGCCAAAGTGAAAACCATCTGCTTCGTCGTCATGGCGATAGGCACCCTGGTGAGCCTTTACCTGCTCTTCCTCGCTCCTGAAAAAGTGAGGGGCAGCTACGCCTACTCCTGGGTTTTCGCCTTCTACTTTTTCCTGACACTCTCCATTGGCGGGGTGTTCTGGACTCTCCTTCACAACGTCTCGAACTCGGGGTGGGGGACTTCCGTCCGCCGGACGTTCGAGAACCTCGGCTCCACCTATCCGTGGGTGTTCCTCTTCGGAATCCCGCTGCTTTTCCCAGACGTAAACCAGTATCTATACGAGTGGATGAACACCCACCGTGGCGCCACCGGGAACATCAAGGAGCACCTCCATCACCACGACCACCTGCTCTACAACAAGTACTGGTATATGAACCAGTTCTTCTGGTACGGGCGTTTCGTCTTCTACGGCCTTGGACTTTCCGCTGTGATCTACTTCCTGCGGAAACTTTCCACCGCCCAGGATACGGATCCGAATCCCGGCACCACGCGCCTTTTCAAAGCCCGCTACCACTCGACCTACCCGCTCATCATCTTCGCCCTCACAATCACCTTCACTGGCTTCGATTTCCTGATGGGGCTGGATTACAAATGGTTCTCCACCATGTGGGGCGTGTATCTCTTCGCAGGTTCCACGCTGAACTCGATGGCGGTCATCATCCTCGTCTGCGCATGGTTGAAAAGCCAGGGCCACCTCAAGCACGTCACCGGCCCCGAGCATTTCCACATCATGGGAAAACTGCTTTTCGCCTTCACCGTCTTCTGGGCATACATTTCCTTCTCCCAGTATTTCCTCATCTGGTATGCGAACATCACCGAGGAAACCTCCTATTTCCTCATCCGCAACACCGGCAACTGGAATATCGGAATGATCGCCCTTGTGGTTCTTCACTTCGTGGTGCCCTTCGTAGTCCTGCTCCAGGCATGGCTGAAGAAGAACCCGAAATACCTTTCCATCATCGCTGTTTATACCCTCTGCATGCACGTGCTTGACCACTACCTCATCTCCATCCCGGAGCGCGGCGTATCACTCGGACTCATCAAGCCTGATGTTTTCGGTGAAATTTCCACCTCCATCTCCGGTGCCTTCTGGGGGGACATATTCGCCTTCATCACCATCGGTGCCGGCTTTGTCTTCTTCCTGCTCCGCGCCCTCGGCCAGCATTCCCTTTACCCGAACCGCGATCCACGCATCCTGGAGAGCGCGAACTTCACCAACTGATTTTTTCCAACCTGTTTCCTCAAAACGCATGGACCCCACCCGCGACAATCCACTGATCCGCATCAAAGCCTTCTTTGACGGCCTCGGCATCCTCACATTCTTCGGCGTATTGCTTCTGCTTGTCCTTGGCATCGCGGCGGTCTTCGGACTCATGACCAAAGGAGAGGATCCGGAAGACACGGCCGGAAAGCTTCGTTACGAGGTGAGAAAGGAAATCGACGAAGCGCAGGCTTCCGTCCTCACCCCTGAGCATATTTCCAAAGCAATCGAGGAAACCGGAAAGACTCTCGCGGCCTCCAAGCCGGTAGCCGTTGAGAAAGCGGAGCAAATCGTTGACGGATCACCTACCGCTATCAAACTCGCGGGTGGCCCTGCCGAAGACTATTCGGCAATCGATGCCCCACCGGAAGATCCCGATGCCGAAATCGACCCAGCGGTCATGGAAATCGGCAAAGCCCAGTATCTTGTTTGCGGCGCATGCCACGGCCAGAACGGCGAGGGCGGCCCATCGCTCCTCCGCTCGCAGGTTCCGAATGGGTCACCGGCCCTGTCTCCAACCTGATCAAAATCCAGCTTCGCGGACTCGGTGGGCCGATCACAGTCGCAGGCACGGATTACAATTTCCCCGCCCCCATGGCTCCCATGGCCTACCAGACCGACGAGCAGATCGCCGGTGTGCTCACCTACATCCGCAACAGCTTCGGCAACAAGGCATGGGCAGTAACCCCGGAGCAAGTCAAAGCAATGCGCGGTGAAGTCGGCAAACCCACGGCCACCGTCGAAGACCTCATCAAGCCGTAACCCTTTTTCCCAAGACCGCCAGATGTCATCCGATACCTCAACAAATCCCGAACAGGACGCCCTCCTCCGCGCCAGCATCGACCGCTCGCTGCGCCACCCGGTGATGTTCTTCCTTACCAGCGGTGCCGCATGGCTCGCTGTCTCCATCATACTTGGAATCGTTTCCTCGGCGAAACTCCATTCCCCCGGCTTTCTTGACGGATGCGCGTGGCTCACCTACGGGCGCACCCAGGCAGCCCACCTCAACGCCCTCGTTTACGGCTGGGGTTTCCAGGCGGCTTTCGGAGTGATCGTCTGGCTGATGTCACGCCTTTCCCGGCAGGAGTGCCGTGCTTCCGGACTCATCCTCACCGCCGGACACATCTGGAATTTCGGAATTTCCATCGGCATCATCGGCATCCTCGCCGGGTTCGGAACCGGAATGCCGTGGATGGAGTTCCCGGCCTTCGCTTGGCCGGTGATCCTGATCAGCTATTTCGCCGTAGTGATCTGGTCGTTCATCCAGTTCAAAGTCCGCCCGGAAGGCCACGTGTATATCTCCCAATGGTATATGATGGCCGCGATGATCTGGTTCCCATGGGTTTTCCTCACTGCGAACATCCTGCTCCATGTCATCCCCGGAAACCCCGTGATGGCTGCCGGAATCAACGCCTGGTACAAATCCAGCCTCATCTTCCTGTTCTTCACTCCCATCGCCCTCGGAACCGCATTCTACCTCACCCCTAAAGTCACCGGACGCCCCATCTACAGCTACTCCCTTGCGAGGCTCGGCTTCTGGTCGCTGGCCGTCATCATGCCTTGGGCGGGTATGCAGAAGCTCACCGGAGCACCCATCCCTTACTTTATCCCTTATCTCGGAGCCACAGCCACCATCCTTTTCTTCATCCCGGCCATCACCGCAGCGGTGAACATTCTAAAGACAGCCATTTCCTCGGGAGACCTGATGAACAACAGCCCCACCCTCCGCTTCACCACGGCGGGCATCGTCGGCCTGATGGTCATGGCGGGAGCCGCCGTTTTCCTGAACATCCCCGGCTGGACTCTGGAACTTTCCCAGTTCTCCATGTCCGGATACGGCTTTGAAATTCTCGCACTCTACGGATTCTTCAGCTTCGTCATGTTCGGAGCCATCTACTTCATCGTCCCGCGCATCACCCGCCGTGAGTGGCTCTCCCGCCGCCTGATCAAGATGCATTTCTTCATCTCCATCTACGGCATCGTCCTGATCGCCATCGTCGCCATCTTCGGCGGTGTCCAGCAGGGGATAGGCCAGGAGGAGTTCGGAAAATCCTACATCACCATCGCGGAACGCACGTTCCCCTACGCATGGGCCGTCACCATTTCCTGGTGCTTCATCCTGCTCTCGAACGTTTTCTTCTTCATGCACCTGACAGTGATGTGGCTCCGCCTCGGCCGCCGCAGCAGCCACCCGACCCTGCTCACCGCGGAGCACGGCCATAGCCCGCACGGCGAAGAAGGCGATATCGACAACTGCGGCCCAGGCACCGCTTCGGCCTCCGCCCACTAATCCATTTTTCCATTCTATCCACATGAGTTTCCGCACTTTCTTCCTCGGCCTCTCCGCCAGCTTCGGAGTGGCATGGTTGGCCATCATCATCATCCCGTTCGTAAAAATGCGTTCGCTCGAACCCATGGAAATGGACGATGCAGAAGGCACCAACGCGGTTTACATTCCGAAACGCGCTGGCCGCATCACCGACGGAGCGGAAGTGTATTCGGAAAACGGCTGCTACCTCTGCCACTCCCAGCTCATCCGCCCTACCTACGCCGGAAACGACATGTTCCGCGAGGACTGGGGCGGCCTGAAAAATGACGAAGACCGTGGCGATACCCGCCGCGAAACCAACGCCTTTGACTACGCGGGAGAGGACTTCGCCCAGATCGGCGTAACCCGCACGGGGCCGGATCTTTCCAACCTCGGGCGCCGCGTGGAAGCCCTCTACGCGCCTGCCGAAGAAATGGAGCCGGAACAATGGCTCTACCGCCATCTTTACAATCCGCGTTGGAAACCACAGCGCCGCAGCTCCACCTGCCCTTCCTTCGGATTCCTTTTTGAGGAAAATGAAATCAAAGGTATTCCTTCCAATGAATCACTGCCTTTCACCGGCGAGGATGGCGGCGAGCTTTCCCCAAAACCCGAGGCACGCGCATTGGTTTCATACCTGCTTTCCTTGAAAAAAGACCAGCCGGTTCCAGCTTCCCTTGATTTCTCCCCGGAAGCGGTGGAGGAGTCAATTCCAGGGCAAGCTCCCTCGGTGGAGCCTGCCGATGAAGAGCCGGCGGATGCCGCAGCATCCGAAGAAGCGGCTCCCGCCCAGTAACACCTTTCAGAATTTCCACCATGTCTTCGCCAAGTCAGCAACCGACCAACAAACCCGACCTCGACGAGTCCATCAACGTCACCAAGGCCCACGGCCGCGTTGACCGTGAAAGTGCAGCCGCCGCGCGTGAGAAACGTCTCGCGGACAACGGCCACGAACCTGTCGCGCTCTGGGTCATCGTCGCCTGCGGGATCGTCATGCTGATCGCCGGGGGAGTCCTCGGGAAAGCCGGAACCCTTTTCTCCTACGGCAGCACGTTCAAGGAAGACTACGTCCGCGGAAAAGCACCGGGCGCAGGTGACGACGGCCCCGCCGCCAAGCCAGCCCTCGCCGCATTCAGCGGAAAAGGCGCGAAAATCTACTCCAAGTGCAACGGTTGCCACGGCTCCGATGGCAAGGGCGATGGCGCGAACTATCCTTCCCTCGCAGGTTCCGCATGGGTCGTGGGCGACACGGAAAAATTCGCAATGATCATTCTCAACGGCCTCCAAGGCCCACCAGCACCGGCAAAACCTACGGAGCCGGAATCATGCCCCCTCAAGGAGCCGGCATGGGAGCGGAGGATCTCGCCGGTCTCATGACCTACGTCCGCAACAGCTTCGGTAACTCCACGGGAGATGTCGTCACCGTGGAAATGGCGCAGGCAGCCCTTGATATTTCCGCCGCCCGTGCGAAAGCAGGGCAACCCGTCACCGCTGAAGAGATCAAAGCCGAACACATGAAAATGCTCCCCGGCGATCCGCTCGAACCCACCACCCCGGTCAATCCCGCGACCCTCAAGCCCGTCGAGTGATCCAATTCGAGTTTAAAATTTAAAGTTTAAAGTTTCCATCTATGAGCGCCCACGCAGCAACCGATTCCGGTCACGACCACCACGACGATCACCACCATGATCCCGGATTCATCAAGAAATACATTTTCTCCACCGACCACAAGACCATCGGCATCCAGTATGGCATCACCGCCATGCTGTTCCTCGCGTTCGGGTTCTACCTGATGATGGTCATGCGCTGGAGCATCGCCTACCCGCACCAGCCGCTCCCCGAGTGGATGAGCTGGATTTTCACCGATACCTGGAAAGCCCGCTGGCTTCAGGACGGGAAAGTCACCGGCGAGACCTACAACATGTTCGGTGCCATGCACGGCACCATCATGGTCTTCCTCGGCATCGTGCCGCTCGGCTTCGGCGCTTTCGGAAACTACGTCACGCCCCTCCAGATCGGGGCGGTGGATATGGCGTTTCCGAAGCTGAACATGTTTTCCTACTACCTCTACCTCCTCGGCGGCCTAATCATGTGCGGCTCGTTCTTCATGGAATCGGGTGCCGCCAAATCCGGCTGGACGAACTACTCGCCGCTGGCGGGGTTCGCCGACGGGCAGATCGTCAACCAGTGGCTGGCCGGCCAGACGCAGTGGCTGATAGGACTTGTTTTCCTGATATCCTCGTCCCTTCTCGGATCGGTAAATTTCATTACCACCATCATCAACCTCCGCGCACGCGGAATGACCTGGATGCGCCTTCCGTTCTTCGTCTGGGCCATGCTCGTCACCGGCTTCCTCCTCCTCCTCGCATTCCCGCCGCTTGAGGCTGCGGGCATCATGCAGCTCGTGGATAGGGTGGGGCACTCCTCTTTCTTCATGCCTTCCGGGCTATTCACGAAATCCGAAGGTCTCGCCGATCTCTCCGGTGGTGGTTCGCCGCTCCTCTTCCAGCACCTTTTCTGGTTCCTCGGCCACCCGGAGGTTTACGTCCTCCTTCTTCCGGCCATCGCCTGTGTCGCGGAAATCATTCCGGTCAATACCCGCAAACCGCTCTGGGGCTACAAGTCCATGGTCTATTCCGTCCTCATCCTCGGCTTCCTCTCCTTCATCGTGTGGGCGCACCACATGTATATGACGGGCATGGGCTCCGCCGTTTCCACCTTCTTCCAGACGACGACGGTTCTGATTTCCATCCCCTCCGTCATCATCATCACCGCGATGCTGATTTCCCTTTGGGGCGGTTCCATCCGGTTCACCATGCCCATGCTCTGGGCCTGCGCCTTCATCCCCATGTTCGGCATAGGCGGACTCACCGGACTTCCACTCGCGTTCAACTTGGTCGGACTCCACCTCCACGATACTTACTACGTGATCGGCCATTTCCACTACGTGGTCGCCCCCGGTATCCTCTTCGGCCTCTTTGCCGGAGTTTACCACTGGTATCCGAAAATCACCGGACGCTACATGAACAACTTCCTCGGCCACCTGCACTTCTGGCCCAGCCTCGTGTGCATGAACATCATCTTCTTCCCAATGCTCATCCAGGGCATGGCCGGTTTCCACCGCCGCTGGTACAACGGGGGTGACGCCTACCTCGAAAGGGCTGCCGACGGAGCCAACGTCTTTGGACTCGTGGTGCGCCAGCACATCGACCTGAACATCGTCATGTCCATGGGCGCGTGGGCGCTCGCCATCGCACAGATTCCCTTCGTTATCAACGTCTTCCTCGCATGGAAGGCCGGTAAAAAAGTCGAAAGCGACAACCCGTGGGACGGCACCACTCTTGAGTGGGCCACGCCGACACCTCCGGGTCATGGAAACTTCACTTTTGACGTAGCCATCTACCGCGGCCCTTACGAATACTCCCGTCCCGACCACGACAAGGACTACTTCCCGCAATGGGAGGCTCCGAAAAAGCAAACCCAGGAGCCTGACAAGGAACCCGAGATCGCCAGCACCAAGGACAAGGAAGAAACCTTTTAAGTTCAGTCCCTGAAAAACTGAAAACTGAACTCCAGCAAACTTTTAGAAATGGAAATCCCATATATCGTAACACCCCGTAAGGACACGGGCCTGATCAACTCCAAGATCGCCATCTGGCTGTTCCTCGCTTCCGAGGTCATGCTCTTCGGCGGGTTCTTCTCAGCATACGTTTACCTCCGCATGGGCGCGGACTACCCGTGGCCGGAGCGGACCCTTCCCGTCCTTCCCGGTCTGATCAACACCTTCGTTCTCATCGGCTCCTCCGTGACCGTGGTGTTCGCATGGGTAGCCCTGAAAATGCGCCAGTGGGTGAAATTCCAGGTCTTCATGGGCATCACAGTTGCCTGCGCGTTGCTCTTCATGGTTCTTAAAGGAATCGAATACAACGTGAAATTCCATCACCAGGCCGTGCGTCTGGATGACTACTCCGTTGTGGAAGGCCACCTCGGCTACGAACTCAAGGAAGGTGCCGACAAGCACCATCCCGAAGCGGACGACTACGAGAAAGACCACAACGGACACAAGATCGAGGAGAACATGATCCGCGTGAAAGCGGAAAAACTCACCTTTAGCACCAGTCGCTACTACAAGCCATGGGTGGAGGAAATCATGTCCGAGGCGAAGCACCAGAGCGTCACCTACACCCTTGAAGAGGACTTGGAAGCGTTCACCGAACCCGCCGCGTCGAAAACTGCCGAACGCAAACCCGAAATTCTCGCGAAAAAAGGAGCGGAACTCTCCCTGGATCTGCTTGAATCGCTGCAAGACAGCTATCTCAAGGCGCGCAAACACAATGCGAACGTCCGCACCGAAGCACTGCGCGAAGCTTGGGATGAAGCAAATGAAGAGTATCCGGACAAACGTGGATGGGAACTCGCCACCGACGTGAACATCGACATGGACGCCATCGGACACGAGCTTCTCACCGAGGTTGCAACCGTGCGCTTTGTCGCCTCCGGTGAGGCTCCCGAACTCCTGTTCAAGCCGCGTGATATCCAGGAAGGAGCCACCAGCTCGCGTCTCCGCGACGATACCGTCATCCAGGGCGAGTTGGAAGCCAGCCCCATGGTTTTCCACAACGTCGATGCCATCGACTTCCAGTGGCTCGTCATGAAAGCGGAAGAGAAGGGGATTTCCCCGGAATCCGCCATCGAGAATTCCTGGCTGATGCAGAACAACGCCTTCGTCCGCGAAGCGTGGGAATGGCACCAGACGGAACTGGACGCCCTTCGCAAAAAGCTCAACGACCGTTACGGGATGGACGAAAAAGGCGATCCAGTCCGCGAACCCACCCACAAGGAACTCTACCGCATCGGCTGGAAGGATTTCGCGAAAATGGCGGAGGACACAAAGGACATCAAGGTAGGCGGTGCCGCCGCCTTCAAAGAGGAATTCTTCGGCCCAACTACAAGGTGCGCGGCGAGGAAACCTTCCCGCACCTCTCCGTCCCGCGTGAGGAAATCCGCCATGCCGCGAAGTTCACCCCGGCATGGAACACCTACTACGCCATCTACTTCACAATCACCGGCCTCCACGGCCTCCACGTCATCGGCGGCGCGCTGGTTCTTGCTTATTATCTCTTCTTCGGACGCAGAATGTATCTTGAGAATCCCGAGTGGCTTGCCAACCGGGTGGAAGTCGGCGGCCTGTTCTGGCACTTTGTTGACCTGATCTGGATCTTTGCTTTCCCAATCCTCTACCTAATGTAATCCGGGCGACCGCAACCTTTTCCCAACCTCCAAATTATCCTTAGAAAATGGCAGATTCCATTGAAGCTCTCGAAAAATCCAAGAAGACCTACATCAAGGTCTTCCTCGCCTTGCTTGTTGGCACGGTTCTCACCGTGGTCGTGGCATCGCCACCGGAGTTCCTTTACTGGCTCGATGTCGGTGATCACGGCTTCGATATCTGGGACGCCATCGTTGGATTGCTGATCGCCAGCACCAAAGCCACTCTCGTTGCAGTGATCTTCATGCACTTGAATCACGAAAAAAAAGCCGTCTATTGGATTTTCGGATCCGGTTTAATCTTCGTCGCCTGGATGGGGTTTCTCCTGGCTCTCGCATACAGAAATCCCATCCACGATTTCCTCTTCTACAAATAAACCGCCATGTCACTCCGTAGCTTCCACATCGTTTTCATCACCGTCTGCACGCTTCTCTGCGCGTTCCTGATCGTCTGGGCATTTGTCCTTGCTCCGGAACCTTCCGCCATGGCGACGGCATTCGGCGTAGTGGGAGTCATAGGCATCCTCCTTATGCCGGTTTATGCGGTCTGTTTCACGAAGAAAGCCAACCAACTCCATCTCTGATCCTGCCATGAACCCCATCAGCCTTCTCGCATGCTCCACCTGTAGCGTCAACTTCGCCGCCACCGGGGATTCCATCGGGTACTCGATCTTTTTCCTCCTCATCGTCATCCTCGCAGTTCTCGGTGGAGTCGCTTTCTTCATGATCCGTCTAGCCCGCCGCGAACTCGACAACCTCGATCCGGAACTCCGCGACGATTTCGTCAGCAACCGATAAAATCTCAGCGTTTTAGCATTTCAGTTTTTCAGCATTTAACCCCAATGACCTTCTCAGAACTCCTCGGACTTCCCGAAAACTTTTCCGCCCACGGTGGCCACGTTGACCATCTCATCGTCGTCGTCCACTGGTTCATGCTCGCGCTTTTCATTGGGTGGACGGCTTTTTTCTTCGTTTGCCTGTATAAATTCTGGCACAAAAAGAATCCGAAAGCTTCCTATGACGGTGTCCGCAGCCATCTCTCCAGCCACATGGAAGTCGCTGTGATTATCATTGAAGCCGTGCTTCTTCTCGGCTTCGCGTTCCCACTCTGGGGCGACCGTGTCGATAGCTGGAAACGCATCCAGGAAATGGATCCTGTCCGCGTCCGTGTGGTCGGCTGGCAGTTCGGCTGGACATATCACTACCCCGGTCTGGACGGCAAATTCGGCCGCACCGATGCCGCCCTTATCGGCGGGACGAACGATCTCGGAATCGACTACACCGATCCCAACGCATACGACGACTTCGTGGCTCCCGTTCTCAAAATCCCCGTTGACCGCCCTGCGGTTCTCAACATCGGCACCAAGGATGTAATTCACAACTACGCCATCGTCCCGATGCGCGTACAGCAGGACGCGATTCCCGGCAAGGAGATCGCCATGTGGTTCACTCCCACCAAAGTCATGGAAACTTCCGTCGTCTGCGCCCAGCTCTGCGGCGAACAGCACGGAAACATGATAGGCACCATGGAAGTCGTGCCACAGGAGGACTACAACGATTGGGCCAAGTCCCAGTCCGAAGCCGCCCTCGAAGCACAGAAAAAGGACTCCGGCGAGACTGCGCAGCTTGCTGAGTAATCTTCCGGCTCCATGCACCTGGAGAAAATCTACGCTCATCTTTCCTGCTCCGATCTCGCCACGAGCAGCGACTGGTTTCAGAAGCTGTTCGGAAGGCCGCACGATGCTTCGCCTATGGACACTCTTCATGAGTGGCATCACGGCCAGCAAGCCGGCTTCCAACTGTTCCCGGATCCCTCCAACGCAGGGAAGGGGACTCTGACCCTGATCGTATCCGATCTCGAAGCTGATCGCTCGACCTTGGCCGGGCGAGGAATCGAGGTTGGTGAAATTGAAAGAAGCGATAGCGTAAAAATCCTACGGCTCGCTGATCCTGACGGGAATTTGGTCGTCTTGGCGCAGCCACAGTAAAAGCCAACGTATGCCGTGCCGCAGGCACCTTGGACTGCGTGCAGCCTGCTGCCGCTTTCGGCAACGCAGCCTTGCTGCTACGGGGCAACCTCGGGATGCATCGACCTTGCGGCGCCAATGCCGTAGGCTCGCAGCAGGCTGCATTGCCGAAAGCGGCAGCAGGCTGCCGACAGTCAGCGGTCTTCGACTTTTTCCGGCATCGCGCTTTATGAATCGAGATTCCGAGATTTCAACCAGGTTGGTCGGCTAAATCCCCCACGTGGCGTTATGGCCGCGTGTATCGAGATGGATGAAGGAGGGATAAAGGCCAAGCCCGCCTTGGAATTTTCCTTCAGCGCGCATTTTCCTCGCTTCCGCGAAGGCGTCACCGGGCGGGCAATCGAATACAAGATCGAGCGCCCTGTTCTGCATGTGCTGTGAATATTTTGCAGCTCCCGGACACTGGCTATTGTAATCCGGACAGCGGTATGCGGACGCGATGTAGGTGAGTTTCACCCCCAGTCTGCTACGCAGTTCATCCGCCAGTTTCAATGTAGGCGCAATCCGACACCACATGCTTTCCGGCGGAAGGCTATTGTGAACCCCGTTCCGGCAGCGGCGGTGGGCGGAGAAAACCTCTTGCTTTGAAATATGCTTGAGTTCCAGGGCTTCCAGAAAAGTTCCGTAACCATCCTCCCCGGAAAGAGGTGCAGGCGTTATGTTGCGGGCTTCCATGCGCGGTTGCGCGATCCGTTCCAGATCTTGCACGGTTTCCCGGGATTTTCGGGAAAACGCCTCCAGACTGTCGTCGAAAAACCGCATCGCCTCCGGCTGTCTCAATATTTCAGCGACCGTCAGTCCGCTCGCCGTGAGGATGCCCGTTCTCCCCAGCCTGGAGAGAAACGATCTCCTGCCGAAGTTGGTGAAGGGCGTGTTCTGCACACCTGAACAGCGTAGGCGAGTAGGAAATTTGTCTCCCTCTATATGCAATGCAAAAAAAACCGCCTCCTTAGAGCGGAGGCGGAAAATATGCTGCGCACATTGAATTACGGAATCACTTGTCCGCCATAAGCGCTTCAAAGTTGATGATGCGCTTGGCGAGATGGGTTAGATCCCGGTCTGTTTTCCCTTCTTCTTCTAGGGTCTCGCGAAGAAGATTGGCTGCTTCCTGTTTGCCCAGTTTTTCAGCCAGGGCTACGGCGGTTCCGTATGCGGCGATTTCGTAGTGCTCCACACGCTGGGCGCATGCGATGAGTCCCGCATCTCGGACATGGTCGTCGGCGTCCGCCTTGCACATTTCCTCGCCCTCCTCGATCAGGCCGTTCATGGCTGCACACCTGTGGCCACCGGATTCGAAATCCAGTCCGGCGAAAATTTTGTCGAGCCTCTCCACCTGTCCCTGCGTTTCCTTCAGGTGCTTTTGGAAAGCCGCTTTGAGTTCGCTGTTGGACGCCGCCTCCGCCATGGCCGGGATGGCTTTGAGAAGCTGCCTTTCCGCGCTGTGGATGTCTTTGAGTTCGTGAACGAATAGTTTTTCCAGTGATTCAAGTTTCATAACACCGGATCGCATCGCAGAAATCATACCGTATCCTGGAACCCTTGCCTTACAAGAATTCCAGTGGAACCAGCAGTCGCATTCCCGCCCCTTCCCATGCACTCTGCAACCGCCCGCCGTGCATCATTCCCATCCGCCCGGTCTTATGAAGGCAAGCGGCACGTGACATGCGTAATGACAGGTTGTTCCGCTCTCCGTCATATAGTTCTGAGCCTGTCGAAGGGCTGCGACGGGGCAAATTCGGGAAAAGGGATTTTTCCAGACAGAAGACGCGCCGCCTGAAGGCAGCGCTCCGTGGCAATGCCGTCGGCTGAATTGCCAACAGGGGCAGCCTTTTCGCCAAAGCTCACGAAGTCCACGGTGGCTCCAGCACTGGATACGGTAGAAACAAAAGTCACCGGGCGAAAGGATTCGCCACTCCGTTTACTTCCCGGGAATGTTGTGGGCGGTGTAGTGGAACTCGCGGTTGTGGAGGATGGTGCCGGAGGCGTCCATGTATTTCGGGAGCTTGATTCGGTAGTTCTTGCCGGCTTTGAAATTCTCCAGGGAGATGTCGTAGGTGTGATCCCCGGATTTGGTGACTTTGGTGACCTTGTGGGATTCCTCGTTATCGGCTCCGCTGCCGTAAGTCCACTTGGGTTGGTAGGTGGCGCTATCGACGGAGATATCCTTGGCGGCGGGGTCGCTGTCCGGGGCGGCGGTGAATTCCAGGCGGAAGCCGTCCGGGGTGATAGTGACGTTTTTTACGTCAAAGGGGATCCCGCCGGAGTAGGTGAGGCGCTGGAGGCCTTCGGCCGGTTTTCCCCAGCCGCGGACGGTCTGGCCGATGTAGAGCTGCTTTCCATCCGGGGAGAAGGTGAGCCGGTTGTTGCCGGAGCGGAGGCCGTTTCCATCGAGAAGGTAGGCGGCCATGCCCTGGTATTTGCCGTTGATCTTCTCGACGGAAATCCGGCAGAGGCGGGTACCGTTGTTGTCCGGGAGGATGTATTGCCCCGCATAGGCTTCACCGAAGATGCCGTTGCGAGGGATCATGATCGGCTTGGCGGCGGAGCGGCAGAAACCGTGGGGGATGAGGACGGCGGCTTCGGTGCGGTGCTTGTTGTAAGCTTCCAGATCGTTGCGGTAGGTGAGGAGCGGGTCTTTGCCGGCGGGCCAGTCCTTGTCCCAGACGAGGGAGGATGGGTGGCCGTAGAAATTGCCTTTCTCGATGTGGTAAAACGGGGTGATGGCTTTCCAATCGCCCTGGTTGTCGCCGCACCAGGTTTCCCCGTCGGGATCGGTGTAGATGCCGTTGTGCATGCGGAAACCGGATGCCCATGGGGTGAGTTCCCCGCTCTTGTCGAGGTGCATGATCCAGCCACGGTATTTCACGGAGGAAAAATTCCTGCCACGGCGGCCGAAGTCGGAAAATTCGCCCTTGGTGTGCTCGAAGACGGGGCCGTTGTGGGAGGCGGTGCCGATAGCCAGGAAGTAGCCGCCTTTTCCGTCCGGGGTCAGATCATTGGTCTCATGGTAGTTTCCCGAAAGACCCCAGCCATCCGCGATGTTGCGGTATCGGTCGGCGGTGCCGTCCCCGTCCGTGTCGGTGGCGGAGGTGAGCTCTGCCATCTGGGTGATGAGGATTTTTCCCGGCTCGGGCGCGACGATGCCGCAGCCGTTGTGGAAGCCGGAGGCGAAGAGCGACCAGTCGAAAGCTTTCGGATCGGCGGTGGGTTTTGCGCGGAAAACATCGGAGCGGCGGAGGCAGACGTAGAGGAAGCCTTCCGCATCAAAGGCCAGGCCGCCGACTTCCGGCGGGACGCCTTCGGGAAGGGCGATGTCTTCGAGTTTATACGAGTCCTTGAACCCGGCGGCGGGGAGGAGGGCGGTGGCTGCCAACAGTGACAGGGTGATGGGAATTTTCATGGGGAAAGAGGAAGAGGTTAACCGCTAATGGACGCGAATTTTCGCGAATGAAGACGGGTGCTTTATTTGTTTTTTAAAATGTTTCCATTGGAATGGATTCGCGGAAACCCGCGTCCATTCGCGGTTGAAATTCTTTTGGATCATTCGCCTTTGGCGACGGATTCGATGAATAGCAGGAGGGATTCGTATTCCAGGTCTTTGAGGATGTAGGGAGGCATGTAGTTTGGGGGGAATCCTTTGGCGGTTTTGGCGGAAGGGGCTTTGATGGCTTCCATGAGGTAATCTCGGTCGGCTTTGACGGGTTCCCTGGATTCTTCGACGAGGCGCTCGCTTCCGAAAAGTCCGGCGAGGGTGGGGCCGTGGCCGAGGGAACCGTCGATGGAGTGGCAGGCGGAGCAGCCGAGGCTATCGTAGAGGAGCTGGCCGTTGGCGATGGTGGCTTTTTTGATTTTCATGTTGCGCGGGAAGCCCTGGTAGGTGGCGAGCTTGCTGCCGGTAACGGTGCGGGTGAGGGTGTTTCCTTTTCCTTCCGGTGAGCCGTAGGAGATGGTCTTCGCATCCGGGGAGGCAATTGTGAACGAGAAGGAGAGGGGTGGCTCCGCAACGGGAGAGATTGTCAGATCAAAGGTTTTTCCGCCGCGTGAAAATTTGAAGACGGGGTTTCCCGCAACCAGATCGTAGCCGATGTAGTGCGGGTCTTCGAGATCGGTCATGCGTTTCCCTTCGACATAAATTTCCGACATGGGATCGGCCTTGTGGAAGAGTATGCCGACGAGGTGGGGGACGTAGTTGTTGCTGAGGCGGTTGCCACGGTCGGGGTTTCCCCAGTAGGGATACATGTCGAGGAATCCGCCTTTCCAGACGTAGGCGATGCGGCACTCTACGGTATCGAAGGCGTATGAGAGCGCGGGGCCGTGGTTGACGCCAATGGCTGCGGGGAATCCTTTTACCGGGGTGTCGTAGCCTTTTTTATCCTTGCCGTCGCCGGGGCTGTATTTCGGGGATTTCGCGCCGGTGCCGTGGTGGGAAAAGTATGCGGCATCAAGCCCCGGATCCGGCATGTAAGTGCGGAAAACGAGGGGCTTTTCCTCGGTGCCTAGCGGGAGATTATCGTAGGTGATGGATGCCGCAGAGAGGCTGGCCAATGGAATGAGGGCGAGAAGGGCGGAGACTTTGATTTGCACGGGTGTGATACAGGCAGGAAAGGCGTTTTCTTGCAATCACCCGGTTAGGGATTGGTTTCGGCGGCGAGGGATGGGGGTGACGTCCACTGGGTTTTTCCAGCTTCGTGATCCCCATGTTTTCGAAGACTGCCTGATCCGCTGGACGCAGGGCATGTGTGGAGAAAAATTCCCTGGAGAAGTCCTGGCACTTGATGGGAAATCACAACGATGCGTCCGCGATAACAACGAGACCCACATCGTCAACCCGTGATCCATGACGCGTTCCTGATTATCTGCGGGATACTGATCGTCATCCCGTCGGGCGCTTCCCTGCATCAGGGGGAACCCCCAAAACGATTGCCCGCCCGGAGGCGGGGGAAGTCTCGATAAGGATTACGAAGCGTTTCAGGTGCTCAATATTGTAACGTACCGAGCGAATCATATCCCAGGGTGCCTACATTAGGAAGAAACGTGGGATAATCGGAGAAGAAAACCACACTGGCCGCTCCACATCCATTTTCATCCACCCTTCCTGCGTTTCGCGACCGTGGAGAAATTCGTGGGCCGGTTATGAAATGCTTGCCAACGCCCGGCGCGATCTCAAGGTGGGGCAGGCGGTCGAGCAACTCTCCGGGTTATCGGAAATCCGTTTTTCACAGAAAATCCAACATGAAAGTATTTGTAACAGGCGGAGCCGGCTATATCGGCAGTGTGGCGGTCGAGCAGCTTGTCCTTGCAGGCCATGAGGTGATGGTCTTTGACAACCTTTCACTGGGGCATCGTGCCGCCGTCCACCCGTCCGCGAAACTTGTTGTGGGCGATCTCTCCGATATCGGGGGCATCCGAAAAGCGATGGGCGGTTTCCGTCCGGAGGCGACTATGCACTTTGCCGCGAAGTCGCTTGTGGGCGAGTCCATGGAAGATCCTTTCCTGTATCTCGGCGACAACGTGACCAACGCACTGAACCTGCTCAAGTGTGTGGTCGAGTTCGAGGTTCCGCGTTTCATTCTGTCATCAACCGCGAACCTTTTCGACGACCCGGAGCGTATCCCCATCGCCGAGGATGAGCGCATCGTGCCGGGCAGTCCGTATGGTGAATCGAAGTTCATCATCGAACGCTACCTCCACTGGATGTCAAAAGTGTATCCCTTTTTCCACTATGCGGCCCTCCGGTATTTCAACGCGGCGGGCGCGAGCGAAGAACGCGGGGAAGACCATACGCCGGAACTTCACCTGATCCCCCTCGTGCTTCAGGTGGCACTGGGAAAACGGGAGAAGATCTTCATGTTCGGGGACGACTATGGAACCCCGGACGGCACGTGCGTGCGGGACTACATCCATGTGATCGATCTGGCCCACATCCTCGCGCTTGGTGCGATCGGTAACGAAAACAAGATCTACAACCTCGGGAACGGCCAAGGCTACTCCGTAAAACAGGTAATCGAAACCGCCCGTGAGGTCACAGGCCACCCCATCCCTGCGGACGTGAAGCCGCGTCGCGCCGGGGATCCCGCTACCCTGATAGCCGCCAGCGGAAAAATCACAGGGGAGCTGGGATGGAAACCGCTTTTCCCCGGACTGAAGGACATCATCACAAGTGCGTGGGTCTGGCATAAGGCAAACCCCGAGGGCTACCAGGACTAGCCCTTGCTGAAAAATCCACGTAGCGTCCGACCACTCCAGTTTGGATTTCCCGGATGACGGGACGGTTGGTTTTGCCTTTGGCGACGAGATCAACCGGATATTGCATCAATTCTCCAACGGGGTGGTAATTAGCTTCCTTTGCGGAAATTTTTCGATGCGGCAACCTTCGCGAAAGCCGCCGCCCATCAGAATTTTGCCAATCCGGAGGGCATCTCCCGGATCAAATTTTCTTACAAAGCTCCGGAAAGGTTTCAAGTCGCCCCCGAAGCGTGGTCAGCGGGGGATATCGAAAGCGTCGGTGCGGATTTCCGAGCTGGCGGGATCGGTTAACGGAATGACGCCGTTGTCTGGGAGCTTGAGAACCTGTTTGAAATCTACCGCATGCGTGCCGGAGGCACCGGTGACTGTCGGCAGCCTGCTGCGAGCCATCGGCACTGGCACGGAGCGCTGCCTTCAGGCGGCGAGTCCCTCCCGTAGCAGCAGCGTAACGGAAAGCGGCAGCAGGCTGCCGACAGTCGCCGGTCTTCGACTTTTTCCGGCGTTGCGGTTCATAAAATCGGATTTAAAACAGGTTCTTAGGGGGAGGCGGCAAGGTTGCTCTGACCGGGGCGAGGAAAATACCGGGAATCTGAAAAAAATGCTGGACGTGCCGTTCAACGGGGTGGATAACTAGAAATCAATCTCCGCATGTTGCGGTTTTTGCCCCCCAACCACACCCCCCCTGAATCATGAAGCTCCCCCTGAGTCTGGCTGTAGCCGGTACCATTGTCTTGTCCGTCCGTATTGCAACTGCGCAATCCTCCAGCCTGTATGCACTACTGGATGACGGTGCGGGTCAATATACCCTCGCATCTTTCCAGTCGAACCAACCGAGCGGCCAGTCGAATTCAGCCGTTTCCGGACTCGCCTCCGGCGAAGTCCTCCTGGGTCTGGACTTCCGTCCGGCCACGGGCGCCCTCTATGCGATCGGCGAATCCCGGAATGTTTACACAATCAGTTTCTCAGGAGCTGCGACGAGCATCGGTTCCTTTAGTGAACGGGTGCCGGGCAAAAGGTTCGGATTTGATTTCAACCCTGCATTCATGAACGGAACCTTCGCCCGGATTGTGAGCAACCTGGACGACAACCGGGTCATCAGCGGGGAGGATGGCAGCTACCTGGAACCCGTGGAAAAATCGGATCTGTTCTACGCCGATGGGGATCCCGCCTATGGGGAAGATCCGAACATCAACCACATCGCCTACACCAACAGTGTCGCGGGAGCGAATTCCACCCAGCAGTATGGAATCGATACGACCATGAACTCCCTCGTCACGGTGGCCAACAATGCCGGCACTCTCCAAACGGTCGGTTCGCTCGGAATCAACGCAAGCGGTGAGGGCGGGTTTGACATTGACGGATCGAACGGACTCGCCTTTTCCGGTTTCCAGATCTCGTCGGGGGTGTCAAACATCTACCAGATCAATCTCACGACCGGATCGGCGACATTTGCCAGGGGCATCAACGGGAATATTGTCGGATTGACGGCAGTTCCCGAACCTTCCGGCTTACTGCTGACCGCGCTCTCAGGTCTGGGTATTCTGGCCCGCCGCCGCCGGTAGGCCTCGCGGAGATGCGCGGTGGAAAGAACTTCCGCCGGGAGACCGGCACACCCTGGGCGCAAATTGGTTCAGGGTGGGTTTGAATGGAGATCCAGCATATGACATGGCAATTTTCTACGGGACTCCTGCTGGATGCAAATTCCGAGTTGCTGGCGGAAATTTGGAAGCATCCTTGGCGAGAAAGCTTAGGATAATAGGTAATCGTTGCAGGCCAAAGCCTCCGACGGTCTCATCCACCGAAAAGAAGCACCTCCGGCGCACCTGCCGAACCCGATATTCCACCAGCCGTATGAACCACTCCAACCTCGCGGACGGTTTATCCTAAAGGGACTATATCACATACATGATGAACGCCTTGGATGTGACCGTGACCGAAAATGGCCGCCATGGCGATGATTCCGCTTTGTTGAAGTTCCAGGTTCTGGTGGTTAGAAAACCCCGTTTCGGCTTTTCTTTTGAGTAACTGCGGGGGATAAGGTGCGGCAAGATGACTTTGACGGAGGCAAGGAAGATACTGGGACTGGAAGCGGACGAGGATCCACGTCCGCACCTTGAGGAATTCCGAGCCGTCCGGGAGAGGATCGCGGACATGGTGAGGACTGCGCCCAATGAGATGCTGGCGCAGCGTTACCAGGAGGGCTTGGTCGAGTTCGACCGGGCGCTGGCTGCGGTGCGCGAGTATCTGGAAGCACTCGGCCTTATCCCAAGGGAACGGGACATGGAGGTGGCGGAACCACCTTCGGCAGGGCGCGGGCACCCGGTGTTTGTCGCGGAGAACGAGCTTACGGATCCCGTGGGGTTGCCGGTGCTTTCCCAGGACGTCCCGGAGGTAACGGTGGAACCGGATGCGGAACCGCGTGCATCAAGACTTTTCGGAATCCTCTGTGTGATGCTTTTACTTCTGACCATCATCGGGTTCGGCACCGTGGCGGTTGTGAAATACCAGGAGGAGCAGGAACTGGGGAAAAGGCAGCGCGTGGCGTTTCTCGAGCGGCAAGGGGCGATTTTCATCGAGAACCGCAGGTGGCCGGAGGCAGGCGAGTCTTTCGATGAAATCGAGAAGATTGACCCGGATTCGGAGCTGGTGGAAATCGGTCGCCGCAGCATTGAGGCGGGGATGATGGAGGAGCAGAACCAGTTCATCGGCTACTGGAAGGGGGAGGCGATCGCGTCCTTTGATACGGGCAGATGGGCGGATGCGGAGAGCGCGGCGCGGCAGGTGCTGGACAAGTATCCGGATGAAAAGGAACTCCAGGAACTGGTCGCGAAGATCGATGTGGCAAAGCAGGAAGAGGAGCGCCAAGCGGCCTTCGATGCGGTGCGCAAGCAGGTTGAGGACAGGAAGTTCGACGAGGCGATCAGCTCTGCCCGTGAACTCGTGCAACGGGATGGGGCTGATGAAGAAGCGATGGCCCTACTGAAGTCCGCAGAAGATGCGAAGATGAAAGCGGCCGCGGATCTCGAGAAAGCCAAAGGACTCCTTGTGAAAGCGGCGGAGCGCGATACCGGCGAGTATGACGAGCAGGCGATGGAGTGGCTGCGCGAGGCGGTTTCACTGGCACCGGACGACATCGAGATCCTGGCCAAGTATGAAAAGATGGCGGCTTATACACGCACGATCCGTATCCCGGAGGATGTGAAGACGGTGGCCGAGGCATTGGCAGGTGCGCGCGACCGCGACCGGCTGGTGCTCGCCGAGGGGACGTGGGAAGGGCCTTTCGTGATCAAGGCGGCGGTGGAGCTTCAGGGGGTTTCCGGGAAAACCATCATCGAATGCACGGCGGATGCGGGCAGCGTGGTTGCCATCGCTCCCGGCGTGAACGGTGCGCGGTTGAGCGGACTGACATTACGGCACCTTTCCTTCGATGCCGGGGAGGAAAGGTTTTCCCTGGCCCATGTGCGGGATGCGAAAGCTGATTTTTCCGACTGCCGCTTCGAGCGCGGAAGCGGTCATGGGATCGCGGTCACGCACGGAGGCCATGCGAAAGTGGTTCGCTGCCGGTTCTCTGAAAACGGTTGGAACGGGATCGCGGTAGTGGGCGAGGGCAGCTTGCTGGAGGCGGAGGAAAATACGCTGAAAGGGAATTTCCAAAACGGGATAGAGAGCTGGGACGGTGCAGCGGTGATTCTGAGTAAAAACACCTGCACCGGAAACAGCCGCAACGGCATCCACGTCGATAACGGTTCCGCATCCGCGACCATCCTCGACAATGTCCTTTCCGGGAACCGCGAGTTCGGCCTGGTGATGGGAAGTGCCGGCTCTGGCGATGTGGGATCGAACACCATGGAGAAAAACATCCTGGGCGGCCTCGTCGTCCGCACCGGGCCGCGAACGTGGTGGTGAAGAAAAACCGCATCGCCAACAACCGGGGGCCGGGACTCGTGTTGGAAGAAGGTGTCGCGGAAGAGCCTTACGTGGGGAACACCATCAGCGGAAATGCTGGGAAAGAGTTTATCAGCGGAGTGGATCTCTCCCAGTAGGAGGGGCGGGTTTCCATCGCCCGCGTTATGAAACTCTCGACCGATGCCCGCCCTGCGAGCCATGGTGGGTCTGTCGTAAAGATCGCCCGGTGCTGCGGGCTTGTCGCCTTCGGCTGTTATACCAGCGCCGCATTGGCTGTCTTCCCTGCGCATCCTTGATGACGTGTTCCTTTCCGATCCCAACCTCGTCGGCCACGGTAAAAAAAATCTGGCAAACGCTGGCTGCATAAAAACACCGGTAAAAATCACGCCCAGTCCTAGGCGCGATCTTCGTCTGTGTATCCGCAGGGGATACCACGACTGACCAATTCCTGGCCGAAGTGGAACTGGCTCAATTCGGAAAGTTCCGCTGCCTTCCCGAAGGTCAGCAGTCCTTGCTGGTGAAGGGCGGATGCGGGTTCCACAAGAACCCGGGAACGGCGCTCACCCTCGGGGATACGAAGGGCACGCTGGATTCCATCAGGAAGCTCAAGGGTCAGTGGCATGACTGGAAAGTACGGGTCTTGGGGATTCTGGCAAGTGATTGGAGATCGGAGGGGCTAACGCCGGTCTGCCCCGAGCTGCGATTGGAAGGGTGGCAGACCGGCGTCAGCCACTCCACCGCCACGAAATATCCTTCCCTCGCCGGGCGGAGCCGTTAGATTTCCACAACACAACAAGAACCCTTTTCCTTCACCCCAATCAACCAACCGCGTGACAAACTCATGGAAGATGCCACAACCTACCCGCTGACACCGGCAAACCCACACCCGTGAAGCCGCTCGCCTATCCGGATTTCATCGGCATGGATGCAGCGGTCAAACGTGGGCATCGGCCACGGCCATCGCGAAAGCCCTTGCCGCTGGTTTGGGACCCATAGTCAGCAATCCCGAAGCTTTTCCGACGTTTTACTGATTCTTCAGGCCCGCGACGTGATATCACAAGCCGGGGCGAATGGTTCGGCTTCCTTTCACAATCCTGGTTCTCCATTCTCCAGCATTTTCCCAACCCTCAAGATTCGCCACAACATCAAACCCCGATTGACATCTGTAGCCAAATCTGGCTCACCTACTGGAATCAATATCAGTTTCATGTATCGGTGATCGGTATGACTAATGACACTGTTAATCGAAAAATGAAGCAGCACGAAAAATCAATGACCTTAGCATGACATCAAAGCCAACAGTTCCCGATCTAAAAGAACTCTTCAAACAAGCGGCTGAGATCGCGAATCAAGTACCCGAAAGCATGCGGGAAGCTGCTTTCAACAGAGCCATCGACCTGCTCACTGAAGGGATACCGGCTTCGGACAAGCCCAAAAAATCAAAGGGGTCTACGGCGCGAAGATCTACCCCAAGTGCTAGCGGGTCTCCGGCTAACGCGACGACCTCAGTTGATGATCCCCTTGCCGACTTACTTGAATCCATTGATTCCACGCAACATCCCGGGATCGGTGCTGCATCGAAAGTGCTGGATCGATCTCTTATGGTGCTTCAGATCGCGCTCCATGACCACGATGTAGACGGTTTAACTCCAACACAAATTGCGACGATACTTACGGAAAAGTTTCGTGTTCGAACGACTAAGGAGGCCGTCAGCATGGCGGTCAGTAAAGCCACCAATCTGGTCAACCGCATCCCGCAAGGACAAGGGTTTTTATACAAAATCATGAGTCCCGGGGAAGCCTATTTGGCGAGCGCAGATGGATCCGAGACGAATACATCTCCGTCCAAACCAAAGGCTAGGAAGAAAAAGGCATCTCGTCGAAAGCCTTCGGCTTCTGACACTGAAGCTCCAGCCTCAGGAGCCACTGGTTCAAAACCAGTGAAGAAAGTAGCCAAGAAGGGAACTTCACCGAGATCTTCAAAAGTCGGCCGAAAGCTGCCGTACAGTCCCTGATTGATTCTGACTACTTCACAAAAGCGCGAACTGGCCCAGAAATTCAAAAATACCTCAATAAGAAGCGTGGTATGAATCTTGGGGTCGCCCAGATTCGTCTGGTTCTACTCCGCTTGGTGAGAGATGAGTAGTTAGAACGGGATGAAGATGCCCAAGGCAAATATGAGTATTCTATCCCAAAATCCTAGCCTAGACGCGGCTTTAGGTGGCATCCCAACAGCACTCCGAAATCGTCTTCTTAAGCATTATTCAGCGCTTAAGAGCGACGCACTTCAGGCGCACACGGATGCGATCGGCCATCAGGCTGGAAAACTAGCTGAAGCTCTCCTAAGAGTTGGACAACATTTGCTAACAGGATCTTACACGCCGCTGTCTCAGAATCTTTCTAACTTCAAGGGAGCCTGCGACGCACTCGAGAATACTCCGAAAACTTCTGGCCCTGAGGGGATTAGGATTCTTCTACCACGCGCCTTGCTCTTCCTTTATACTCTGAGAAATAAGCGCGATTTTGGCCATGTCGGAGGGGAAGTCTCCGCTAACAAAGTGGATTCAGCAACCGCCAGCAGGTTGGCAGACTGGTGCATGTGTGAACTCGTTCGGGTATACCATGATATTCCCCTTGAGGATGCGCAGGCGCTTTGCGATTCAATGGCAGAACGCAAGATAGCAGTTATTTGGAAGATCTTGGGGAGGAAGCGAATCCTAGATACGTCGCTTAATTACACTGAACAGACCCTTCTTTTGCTATACTCCGATATCGGCGACGGGGTCGCCGTCGAAGATCTCCGCGAATGGACGGAGCATTCTAGAATGGCCAACTACAAGAGAGATATTATTCAAAAGCTCCACGACAGCCGCCTCATCGAATGGGACGAGGACACAAATATGGCAGTGATTTCACCGATTGGTATTTCCCGTGTTGAAGGCACTATCATCCCCAAAGTGAAAACGGGAGCCTAACATGTCTTCGGAGGGGCGCTCCCAGTAGCGGGTGCCAAGCCTCATACGTTGATCCGCGGTCGGATCCGAGGCGATAGCTCCGAGGCGATAGCTCCGAGGCTTTTAACGGAAATGGGGTCAGAATCCAGCAGTCTGGAGCGCCTGTGCGATCTTGTTGGCTTCGGGGGCGATTTCGCTTTCGGGGTATTCGTTGATGAGTTGTTCGAAGCGGCGGCGGGATTGATGGTGCTAGAGTGCAATCTGGCTGGTGTTTAGAGTGCAATTTGTCCGGTTGACAGGGTGCAATTTGGCGATATGTTGGAGTGCAATCTGTCCAGACCATTCTGATGACACAAGAACCGGAAAACGAGCGATATCTGAGGCGGCACCTTGAAGGTGCGTTGGCGGAGGCATTGGCGGATACTCCGGTGGTCTGCATTCTTGGGCCGCGGCAGTGCGGGAAATCAACTATGGCGCAACGCTCCGCCCCGAATCGCGCGTATGTGAGCCTGGACGATCGCAATAGCTATCAATTGGCAAGCAGCGATCCCAAGGGTTTTGTCGGCGGGTTGCCGGAGTACGTCACCATCGACGAGGTGCAGCGTGTGCCGGAGCTTTCTTTGGCGATCAAACAGAGTGTTGATTTCAACCGGAAGCCGGGGCGGTTTCTTCTCACAGGATCAGCCAATCTGTTGCAATTGCCACGGTTGTCCGATTCGTTGGCGGGGCGGATGGAATGGATAGAGCTGCAACCGTTTTCCGAGGCGGAAAAGCAGGGATCCCCCGGTCTGTTTTTGGAACAATGGTTGGGCGGGGAACTCCATACCGGCATTACTTCGACGGAACCACCCCATGCCTCCAGCCTGCCGGGACGTATCATCGCCGGTGGCTATCCGGAGGCTTTCCGTCGGAAACCGGCGCGGGCGCGGCAATGGCAGGAGCAATACGTCAGGTCAATTATCGAGCGGGACATCCATGACATCAGCGAGGTAAAGGACGGGGAGGATGTAGGGCGATTCCTCGAATACATGTCCCTCCAGACGGCGCAATTGCTCAATGTCACGGAGACGGCGAGAGCGCTCGGGCATACGCGGGCTACCGTGGAAAAGTATTTTTCGATATTGGAGAAACTCTATCTCATCCGCCGCCTCCAACCCTGGCACCGGAACGCCGGAAAGCGCCTGATCAAGGCTCCGAAGATCCACATTTGCGACAGCGGGCTGGCGGCGGCTCTTTCCGAAACCACGGAGACGATGTGGATGGAAGACCGGGGGCGGTTCGGGCATCTTCTGGAATCATTTGTGGTTCAGCAGATCAGCATACAGGCGAAGCGAAAGGAATCGAAGACCCG
This sequence comes from uncultured Verrucomicrobiae bacterium, assembly GCA_963793435.1. Classification (GTDB taxonomy): domain Bacteria; phylum Verrucomicrobiota; class Verrucomicrobiia; order Verrucomicrobiales; family Akkermansiaceae; genus Luteolibacter. The sequence goes on from CAWCAA010000002.1 coordinate 2,159,068, forward strand.
GCTGTGGCATTACCGAGACAAGGACAAAGTGGAGGTCGATTGCGTGATCACGCAGGGAAGCCGGACTTGGGGAGTGGAGATCAAGGCTGCCGCAAGCTTCAATTCATCGGACGCGAAGGGCCTCAGGCGGCTTGCGGAACAGGCGGGCAAGGATTTCCAAGAAGGGATCGTCCTTTATGACGGGGATACCGTTCTGCCGATTGACAGGGAGTTGAAACTCCATGCGGTGCCGATCTCCAGACTTTGGGAGCTATAGGAAATGCGGGAGGAAGAGGTTTTCCGGGGTGCAATCTGGCGGGGGTGTAGAGTGCAATCTGTCCGGGTGGTCTGCTTTGTTTTGGTGGATTGCATAGGGCGGGGGGTGAAAGGAATTCGCCCCTCCGATTGTCTGTCTCCCCTCCTCCATTTTCTCCTCTCTCCCTGTTGGAAGAAAGCGGGGGTTGGGGAGAAGAGTGTTGTCGCGGTCACACTTTCGCATTTGGGAAACGGCGGTTGGGGGTTGATCTACGGTCGGCCGAGGCCGGATCGACCTACCCTTTTGTGGATGGGGGGTTAGAACGCTGCGGTGGTGAGAGCTTGCGCGATCTTGTTGGCTTCGGGGGCGATTTCGCTTTCGGGGTAGTCGTTGATGAGTTGCTCGAAGCGGCGGCGGGCTTGGTGTTTGCGGTTGAAGACGGGGTCTTATTTCAAACTGGTTCGTTTCCTGATGGATTTCTCACGTAATGCGCTCCACGGCCTTTTCCTTTTGGAAGTAAGTAACCTGCATTGATTAGCTCTTTGAGTCGGAGTTTCACGATGCCGGGCTTGGTATTTGTGAGATCGACGATTAGGCGGAGGGTGAGGATTTCGTGATCGAGGAGGAGGGCGATAATTTGCCTTGCAAGAGGATGCAGATCTTCGGTGGGAGATTTCTGGGGAGGGATTTTTTTCGCGAGGGCTTCTTTTTGTTTCACTAGGGAACGGAGGAAGAAGATGAGCCATGCTTCCCAATCGGGTTGTTCGCTGGTGAGTGTGGTTTGGGTGCGGCGGAGGGCGCGGTAGTAACCTTCTTTCGTCGCCTCGATTACGCTTTCCAGCGAGCTGTAGGGCACATGGGTGTAGCCCGCCTGCAGCAACATCAGGGTGGTCAGCACGCGGGAAAGGCGGCCGTTGCCATCCTGAAAGGGGTGGATGGCGAGGAAGACCACGGTGAAGCAAGCTATTAACAGGAGAGGATGCAGGGATTGCTCGCGTGTGGCTTTGGTGATCCAAGCGACGAGCGCCTCCATATCACGTGGGGTATCGAAGGGGGTAGTGGTTCTGAAAACAATGCCTAGTTCGTTGCCGTCGGCATCGAATGCGGACACGTGGTTTGGGAGGTTCTTATAGGAGCCACGATGCCGCTCGTCCCTGGTGCTGTAGCGGAGGAGATCCCGGTGGAGCTGGCCTATCATATTCTCCGTGAGCGGAATCTGCTCGAAAGCGTCGAAAACCTGATCCATCACGTATGCGTATCCGGCGACTTCCTGTTCGTCGCGGTTTCTGAACTCCTGGATGTCCAAGCGTCCGAGAAGATCCTCGACTTCTTTGTCACTGAGTTTGGAACCCTCAATACGTGTAGAGGAGCCGACGCTCTCAATGGTCGCAACGCGGCGCAGGGAGGTGAGTTTATCCGGAGAGAGGCTATGAATCATGCGCCAGCGACCCTTGAATTCATCGAGCTCGGAAATGAGGCGAAGCATTTCCGGTGTGATGGGGAAATTGGGAGGGAGCATACGATCTTTAGCTGATGAATTGACTGATTATGACCGATTATAGCTGATTAGCTAGTTTTATTGTACGCGGGGTGGATTGAACCTGTCGGGGGGGATTGAGGCTTGGGTTGTCGGGCGACAGGAATGATCGCCCCTCCCTAGAAACCTGCGGTTTGGAGGGCTTGGGCGATCTTGTTGGCTTCGGGGGCGATTTCGCTCTCGGGGTAGTCGTTGATGAGTTGCTCGAAGCGGCGGCGGGCTTCGGGTTTGCGGTCGAGCTTGTAGAGGCAGCGGCCGTAGTTGAAGAGAATGACGTCGAGGAAGTTCGCGTCGGGGTAGTCGGCGAGAACGTTTTCGAAGACATCGACGGCGCGGGAGTAGTCTTCCTTCTGGTAGTAGAAGGCGGCCATTTTGGCGACGGCATCGCCTACGCGGCCGGAATCCGGGAACTGCTCATAGACTTTCTTGTATTCGACGAAGGCTTTCTCGAAGAGCTGGGAGGATTGTTTGGCGGGGGCTTTGAGAGCCATGGCTTCGTAGCACTCAGCTGTGAAGAACTGGCCTTCGCCGCGCAGGGGGCTGTCGGGGAGCCTGGTGATGGCGGAGTAGAGGCTAATGGCGCGGGTGAAGTTCTCGCGTTTCCGCTCGACGTGTGCCTGCTGGATCATGGCTTCATCGACAAAGGAGCTGGTGGGGAACTCGGCGAGGAGGCGTCGGCTCATGCCGAGCGCGAGGTCGAGCTTGTCCATGGCGAAATAGATGCGCCAGAGCTGGACGTAGGTTTCCTCAAGGAGTTTCCCGCCGATCGCCCGGGATTTGCCGAGGATGTCCTCGCAGACATCGAGGGCTTCGGTGTATTTCAGGTCGGCTTTTTCATTGAGACCGAATTCCTTGTAGTGGTTACCGACTTCGGTGAGGGCGAAGGCGGTGCGGAGGCTGGTTTTCAGACGGAGTTCCTCATCGGAGATGTCGGTGCGGGTGACGCGCATTTCGCCGAGGTTGCCCTCGATGATGCGGGCTTCTGCGAGGCGGAGGATGGGACTTTCGGTGAGGTTGATTTCGTCGAGGTAGGCAAGGCGGATGGTCTGGCCGGCTTGGCCGGAGACGGCTCCCTCCGAGGTGCCGAGGCGGAGGGGGATGGAGGTTCGGAAAAGGCCGGAGGTTTCCGATTCTTTCAGGCTGACCGGGACGCTGCGGACGAGGAGGAGGGGATCGATCTGGGATTTCATGTCCTCGCCGTCGGGGCTTTCGGTGAACTCGCCGCTGGCGACTCCTTTGGCGAGTTCGCCGTCGATCTCATCGGCGGTCTTGGGGCGGAAGATCTGGAGGGTTGCTTCAAGGGTTTCGGTTCCGGGTGAAGTGTCGCGGTCGGCATCGGCGATTTCGAGGTGGAGGGGTTTTCCTAAAACCGCTGCCTGGAGGGGCTGCTGGTAGGAGCCATCGGTGATGCGGGCGATTCCGTTTCCGACGACGACGACTTCTCGGATGCGTTTCTGGTCGAAATCTTTTCCGGCGGTGAACGCATCGGTGTAGGTGACGTTGACGGTATCGCCGCCGCGGACTTCGAGGATGCCGTTGCCGGACTCGGGGGAACCGAGTGCGGTGGCGACGCTGCCGAGGGTGAGGCGCGGATGGCGGCCGATGGGATCGCAGGAGATGGTTTCGGTATCGCCGGCTGTGGTGGTGCAGGTGACTTCGATTTTGGCATCGGGCGGGAGGATGGCGAAGTCGAGGTCGTCGATCTTGATGTAGAGGCGTTTGCCGGCTTCGATTTTTTCGGTTTTGGAATCGTTGGAGGAGACGGCGGTGCCGACTTTTTCCAAGGCGTCGATGGCGCGGCTGTAGTGGCCGAGTTTGAAATGGCCGAGGCCGATGTAGTAGTAGGCTTCGTTGACGCGGGGGGAGGTGGGGAATTTCTCGATCACATCCCGCATGATGGTGAAGCATTTTCCGTAGTTCCCGCCCTCGTAGAAGCAGGCACCGGTGTTGAGGAAAGCGTAGGCGCGTTGCTCGTCATCGGGGTTTTCCTCGACGGATGCGGCATCGTAGTGGACGCGGGCTTTGTCGAAATCGCGGATTTCCTCTTGGAGGTGGTCGGCGAGGCGGATGTGGGCTTCGAAACGGATGGGGCTGCGGGGGTAGCGCTCGACGACGGATTCCCAGATTTCGAGGGCTTTTTCGTTTTCGCCTACCTCCAGGCGGGCGTCACCGGCTTGGAGGAGTTTGCGGGCGGCGCGGTCTTCGATGATGGAGCCGCGCTCGGGTTTTTCCTCTTGGGCTATGGCTGGAACCACTAATAGGACTGCGGCTATGAAACATTTTAACCGCGAATGGACGCGAAATTTCGCGAATGAAGAGCTTACGTGAAAGAGGAAGAGGAACCACGGATGGACGCAAATTGACGCGGATAAAGACTTGGGTTTTGAGGGATCTGTATTTTTGGAACTCCCGTCTTTTTCTATCCATTGATTATTTGAAATCTCTTTCACAAGAATCCGATCCGCGCAAATCCGCGTCCATTTGCCGGAAGTTTTCAGAAATTCCAGTCCGGCTATGTCCGCTGCGCTCCCATTGTGGTTCCTCTTCATTTCTCTCGTCATGCGAAGAGTTCGTGGATGGGGGTGGCTTCCTTGCGGATGAGGCGCATGGGTCGGCCTTGGGGGGTGATGACTTCTTTCTGGAGGTCGATGCCGAGGGCGTGGGCCAAGGTGGCGTGGAGGTCGGGGACGGCTACGGGGCGCTCGGCGGGCTCCATTCCATCGGGGTCGGATGCTCCGATGATGCTGCCACCTTTGGTGCCGCCGCCGGCGACGAGGGCACTGAAGACGCGTGCCCAGTGGTCGCGGCCTCCGCCGTCATTGATGCGGGGGGTGCGTCCGAATTCGGAGAGGACTACCACGAGGGTCTTTGAGAGCAGACCGTTTGCCTTGAGGTCTGAGAGAAGGGATGCGATGCCGGGATCCATTTGTGCGCCGTGGTTGCGCATGGCGTCGAAGATGTTGCCGTGGTTGTCGAAGCCGCCGCGGTTTACCTGGACGAAGCGGACGCCTTTTTCGACAAGGCGGCGGGCGAGGAGGGCGCCTCGGCCGAATTCGGTATCGCCGTAGCGTTCGATGGTCTGTTGGCTTTCCTCTTCGAGTTCGAAGGCTTTGAGAGCAGGGCTTTCCATGAGCGCGACCGCGTCTTTGAGGGCGGTCTCGGAGGCTTTCATTTCCATGGCTCCGAGGTTGCCGGAGAGGCGGGCGTTCATTTTCTCAAGGATCTGGAGGCGCTGCATTCCGCGCGCGTGGCTGATGCCTTCGGGGAAAGCGAGGTAGGGATCTTTTTCGCCGGGTCGGCCGACGTAGTAGGCTTCGCACTGCTGGCCGAGGTATCCGGCGCGGGGCGGCTGGCCGCTGATGCTGACGAAGGCGGGGAGGTCGCCGAGGGGTTCGCGCTCGTGGACGACGAGGGAGCCGAAGCCGGGGTGGAGGATGTTGGGCGACTGGTTGAAACCGGTCTGGAGTTCGTATTGGGCGCGTCCGTGGTCGCCGTTGGTTCCGGCGATGGAGCGGATGAGCGAGGCGTTGTGCATCTGCTTCGCGAGCTGTGGGAAGATCTCGGAAATTTCCATTCCGGGGACGGAGGTTTTGATGGGGTTGAACTCGCCCTGGGTCTTGCGGCCGGGTTTTGGATCCCATGTATCGAGGTGGCTCATGCCGCCACCGTTCCAGAAGAGGATGACGTGTTCGGCGTTGCCTTTGCCGGGGGTGGCTTCAGCCAAGAGGCGGGAGATGGGCATGCCGAGCATGGTCGCGCTGAATGTTTGGAGCATGCGGCGGCGGGTGATGTTGTAATCGTTGCAGGACATTTGGATTGTCAGGTTGGAGGTTTGAAGAGAGTGGCTAGTGCCGAGTGATCAGTGAGCAGTGGAAGAGGTTGGTGGGTTCGGGCGGTGGGGGTGTGGGGCTGCGGCGGAGGTTTTTGGGGAGAGGTGGTGTTTGCTTGCCCGGATTTCTTTTGGGGTTTTTACCTAGGGCGTTACCCTAGGCTGGGATGGGTCGCCCCGTTGGGGCTGGAGAGTGGGTAGTGCCGAGTAGAAGTGAGAAGTGAGAAGAGGTTGGTGGAAGAGGGCGGTTGGGGGTGTGGGGCTGCGGCGGAGGTTTTTGGAGAGAGGAGGTGTTTGCTTGGCCGGGATTTTGGTGGGGATGTTACCCAGGGCGATGCCCTGGGCTGTAGGGTTGTGCCCCGGTGGGGCTGGAGCCTTGGTGTGGTTTAAAGGTAAGAAGTTGCTTGTGAGGGTTGGCTAGGTTTTGGTCAGGGAAGGTTTCAACGAATGTTCGGATTTACCACTAGCCAGGGTTGCAAATGCGTAATGCAGAACGAGGAAGATGAGTAGGGACACAATCGTCTCAATTCGTTTTGGATGTGTATCGGCCGTCGCGATGTGTGTGATTAGGATCAAGCTTAAAGGGGCGGTTCCGAACAGAACAGCTTTGCGTGTTATCCTGTCTGGATTTTTTAACATTATATACGTTAGAGCCATTCCGAATAGAACCCCCGGTATGATTCGCTGCATTCTCCACGGATCTTCAGCGGTTAGACCTGCGTAAGAAGCCGCAATAACAAAACCCATTAGAATTGCGATCGGTAGCAACCAATTCCGTGTGGGCGGGGTGAATGGATGTAATTCGGCATTCATGGGAGGAAGCGGAATTCGTTGCTGTTTAGGAGTGCCCAGCGTAGGTCGGACATTCCTTGTTCGGGGTCGTCTCCGAGGATGGCGCGGGCTTCGGATTTTTCTGTGTCGGAAGGGGGGCGGGTTAAGATTTCCTGGTAGGCGTGGGTGATGGCTTTTTCGGGATCTTTTTGGAGGATTTTGGAGATGGGTTCGAGAGGGCCGACGCGGGAGGCTTCGTGGGTCATGCGGCCGTTGAGCATCATGAGTTGCTGGCGGAGGGAGGAGGAGGGATCGCGGAATTCGCCGAGTCCGGTGCGGGCGGGTTGGCCGAAGACGCGGAGGAAATGGGCGGGCGGAGCGGGGCTGGCCATGCGCATGGCACTGTCGAAGCGCGGGTTGTCATCGACAATCTCGGTTTTGGTTTCCGTGGTGTATTTCATGACACGGCGTTGGGATTCCTTTTGCATCTCGGCCATTTTCTCGGCCTCGATCTGTTCGTCTGATTTTTCGCGCATTGCCTGGATCTCGGCGAGTTCGTCGGCTTTGGCGATCTGGTTGAAATCGAGTTGGAGGGAGGATTCGAGATCGTAGCCGTCGCTGCGCATCTTCGGGCGGACAGGCATTTCCTCCATCATGGTTTCGTTTTCGACCATGGTGAATTCTCCGGTGGGAACGCGGATCTCGCGGGTGACTTCCTTGTTGTTTGCCCCCTTCGGCCATTTGAAATCTTTCAGGTGTCCTGCGACAACGATGCTGTCGTAGAGTGTTTCCCCGAGCATGCGGCGGACGGGGGCGGCGGAGAAATTCTTCTCGCTGGCCTCGCGGATGGTGATGGGGATTTCGGCCGAAAGCGGGGCGCGGGAATAGGTGTCCGTGAGAACGATCATGCGGACGAGGCTGCGGAAATCGTAGCCGCTGGCGATGAATTCGTGGGAGAGGAAATCGAGGGTGGAGGCGTGGTTGAGATCGACGTAGGGGGAGAAGTTGTCGAGTGGCTCGACGAAGCCGTGGCCGATGAGTTCCGCCCAGACGCGGTTTACAAAAGCGCGTGCAAAGAAGTCGTTGCGCGGGCTGGTAATGAGTTCGGCGAGCTTCGTGCGGAGTTCGCTGGCGCGGTAGATATCGCCGTGGACGTCGAGAAGTTCGCTTTCCTTCTTCGCTTCTTCCAGAACCATGTCCTTGGGTTTGCCGACGGTGGGATCAACCGCATCGAGGAGTGCGTCGAGAGAGGCGGATTCGTCATCGGAATTCAGGTTTTGTTCGCGGAGTTTCCGGGATTTTTCAAAGCGGACGAGATACTCGGGAGTTTCCTTGGCGCTGGTGAGTTTGAAGGGAAAACGGGGGCGGACCGCTTCGCGGTCTTCGGCGGCGGCCTTGTCTTCGGGCGGCCAGAGGACGGTCATCTTGTCGCCTTCGGTGGTATAGACCATGTTGCGCTGGCGATTCTGCACCTTCTTGGTTTTTCCGAAGAAGGCGGCGAAATCGTAGAACTCCTTCTGCTGCCAGTCATCGAAGGGATGGTCGTGGCACATGGCGCAACCCATGCGGATGCCGAGGAAGACCTGTGAGGTGGCAGCGGCGAGTTCCATGGGCATGGCGTCATCGCCGAGGATGAAACCGACGGCGGGGTTGGAATTCGCGCGGCCGGAGGCGCTGATGAGTTCGCGGGCAAGTTCGTCGTAGGGTTTGCCGGATTTGATGGAACCGTTGAGGTAGGCAAGGAGTTGGTTGCCGCCGGGGAGATCGGAACGGGCGCGGAGCATGTCCGCGAAGAAGACGGTCCAGCGGTCGGCGAAGCGGGGATGTTCGAGGAGTTTGGTGACGAGCTTTTCGCGTCTGTCGTCGCTCCATGATTCGTATTCGCGGATCTCCTCCATGGTGGGGATGCGGCCGATGAGGTCGATGGTGGAGCGGCGGAGGAAGGTGAGGTCGCTGATGGTTGGTGCGGTGACGATATCTTCGTTGATGTTCTCGCGGCGGATGATGTCATCGATCATCGCGGCGGCTTCGGTGGAGGACTCGGGGGCTCTTTCCGGGAGGGAAACTCGTTTGATGGGCTCGGGTTTCTTTTCGGTGAGGGTGGCTCCTTCCGGCCATGGCGCTCCGGCTTTTACCCATGCGTCGAGGGTGGCAACTTCGGAATGTTCGAGGGCGCGGCCTTCGTCGGGCATGACGCCTTCGTCGATGGGGCGGAGGTGGATGCGGACGAGCATTTCGCTGGCAGCGGGATCTCCGGGGACGAGGGCGTCCGCAGTGTCGCCACCTTCCATGATGAGTTCGTGGGTGTCCATGCGGAGGCCGCCCTTGGTTTTGTCGGCGTTGTGACAGCGGACGCAGTTGCGCTCGAGGATGGGGCGGACTTCGGTTTCGAAATCGGGGTTTTCAGGAGAGGCGGTTGCGGCGAGGGCGGGGAATCCGAGTGCGCCTAAGATATACGGTTTCAGGTGCATGGGGATGGGAAGATGAAATGGGGTTTTCACTTTGTGGGAATTTAGCCCGTGGCTGGGGAAAAGGAAGGAGGTTTTTCCACCTAACCTCCTCAGATAGAGCGCGAAAGGATACTTACGCGGTGAGGAGGAGGGTTGTTTCGAGAAACTGGGATTTTTTCTCTGAAGACACGCCGCCTGAAGGCGGCGCTCCGCCTGCGGCGCTCAGTCGTCGGTCTCCCAGCCGGAGACGTTCTGGAGGAAGGTTTTGGATTTCTCCGGGAGGAATTTGTCGGAGTTCCAGCGCCAGAGTTCGATATCGATTTCATCGCGCGAGAGGGTGATGAGATGGAAGCCGTTTGTCTCGCCTTTGAGGCGGGTGGAGCAGATGGAGGGAGCCTGGGAGACGACGAGCTGGCGTTTTTCCGAGGGGTCTTCCGGGAAAAGGGCGATGCGTGACTGGTGGAAGTGCCCGGCAAGGATGAGATCGATTTTCGCCCTTTCCAGCGATGGCTCGACGAGGGGTATGGGGGAGACGAGGGCGCGTGCTTTTTTCCCGGAGCCGAGGAGGGGATGGTGGATGCCAAAGACGCGGAGCTGGTCTTGCGGGAGGCCGTCGAAAAAGTTTTCCATGGCGTGTAGCTGCATGGGGCTGAGAAAACCGCGTGACCAATCGAGGTGGAGGCCGAAGGGGGTGGAGGAGTTTGCGGTGGTGAGGGAACCGATATTGCCGAGTTTGGCGGATGGTTCCTCTACTTCCGAAATGTATTTCCGGAAGCGGCGGAAGGGGGAGAAGAAGCGGTCGATGATTTGGTTCAGGCCGGGGACGTCGTGGTTGCCGGGGAAGGCGACGAGGGGCTTGGGGAGTGCGGCCAGCCACTCGCGGGCGAGGGCGAATTCGAATTTCCTTCCGCGCATGGAAAAGTCTCCTGAGACGACGGTGAGATCCGGTTTCAGCTTCCATGCCTGATCGACGGCCTCGCCGGCGATGTGCGGCTGGTAGGCGCCGAAGTGGGGATCCGAGTAGTGGAGAAGGCGGAAGGACATCAGTTTTCCGGGTTGCGCGGGCGGAGGACTTTGAGTGCTCTCGGGAGGATTTTCATGCGGCAGGGCAGGGAGATGGAGACGATTTCGCCATCGATCATGGCCGGAATGCTGCGTCTGCGTTTTACTTTTACGGTGAGTTCGGAGGTCTCGATCTGTATCATTTTTTCCGTATCGAGAAGGTTTCCGGAAAGGTAGCCGACTGCGGCGGAAAGCATCTGGGTGCGGCTGAGGTGCTCGGAAACATAGGCGGTGAGTTCGCCGGACGAGAGGTTTTCGCGGACGGGGATGATGCCTATGCTTTCCTTGTAGTGGCCGGGTGCGAAGGCGGCGAGGCGGGTGCGGCGCTCTATGGTGGCGTGTTCGCTGGTGATCTCGATATCGAGGGCGGGGGAGTTGACGGCGACGGTGGCGATTTCGCGGACGACCTGAAGGGACTTTCTCCACCAGGATTTCCCGTGGAAGTCCTCGCGGGATTTCGCGATGGCGGGGTAGAAGCCGATGACCGTTGCGCAGAGGCAGACTTCGTCATTTACCTGCATGAGATCGATTTCCTCAACTCCGGAATCCATCAGTTGCCTGGCGGCTTCGAATGGATCCAAGGCTATGTCCAGGTCGCGGGCTTCGAGGTTGAAGGTGCCGAGGGGGATGACGCCCAGCGCCTTGTCGGTTCCCTGGAGGAGTTTTGCGGCGGAGGTGATGGTGCCGTCACCGCCGCCGACAAGGAGTGCGTGGGAATCCGAGGCGGCGGCTTTTTTGAGCTCTTCATTGAGGGCGAGCGGGGAAACAACTTTGAGATCGAGTTTGTGGCCGTGGTCGGCGAACAGGCGCTTGAGGCGGTTCTGCTGCTCCATGTCCCGGAAGATGCCCGAGCCGGAGTCGCGGTTGATAATAGCTTCATACAACATGGTGGGTCAGTTGCTGATGCGCTTTGGGTTGAAAAAGAGCTTTTCCGTATCGTAGCCGAGGGAGTTGGCCTTGGAGATCTGGGCTGTGAAGTCGTCACTCCGGTCTGCGGAATTTTTGGAGAGGAGCCAGAGAAACTTTTTATCGGGGGAGCCGACGAGAGCGCGGGTGTAGGAGTCGTTCACATCAAGGATCCAGTAGTCACCGGCGAAGAGATTGGCAGGAAAGCGGTCGAAGCGGACGAGGAGCTTTCCGGGGGCGCCTGCTTCAGCGGGTTTCGCGGTGCCTTGGATGGATGTGGTTTTCCCGTTGGATTTGAGTCCTTCGTTGCGGACGCTGATGGCGCCGTCGGGATTCACTCCGTACGTGGCTTTCGCGGCGACGAGGTCTTTTTCAAACGGGTTGGGCAGGCGTGCGATCTCATGCCACACACCGGCGTAGCGGGATTTGTCGAGTCTGGTGACTGTTGGAGGTGCTGATGTGCTTCTGGAGCAGGAATTGTAAAACAAAACCAGAACGAGGAGTGCGATGCCGGGGACGAGAAGTTTCATAGGAATCCTTGGGAAGAGTTCGCAGTGGTCGTGCCACCCGGGTTTTCCCTATGTTCATAAGCGAATCTATTGGTGGCGGATGCGTATTGCACGGTTGGTTAAATCGAGGGCTTGCAATCTGCGATTTGAATTACCCCATATCGACCATCACAAGCCGTGGGTGGATTTCGCCTACCGGAGGGGAGTTTTCCCGACCCCCGCAGAGTTCTCCGCTAGAGGTGTGTTTTTGCAGACCCCGTAGAACCGGAACCGCTGGATGAAACAATCCGGCAGTAGCTTCGCGCCCCCCACGTCACCGGAATTTTGGCGAAATTCCGCTACGAGCACTTGATGGTGAAGCGCCCGTTAGCGAAAGCCTTGCTATAGGAAATCGCCTTGCCATGGACGCCGGTGATGCGTGGCCGAACCATTGGAGATAAAAAAGATCCAAAGCAGTGCTTGTTATCCCGGCTGCACCAGCCTACCCCCACAGGGCAGCCTTATCCGGTGTGCCACACCACAATATGACATTTTTTCTAATATGGGGTCTGATCGGCCTGTCCATCGGCATCGTTTTCGCCTCATTTTTCGAATGGACGCTCCACAAGTATGTGATGCACAAACCTCTGGGAAAATTCCGGTACGCCTTCCAGGCTCACGCCGTGGTTCACCATCAGGTTTTCAAAGCGGATGATACCTACCATCTTCAGGATGAGAAGGACAAGGAGACCATCCCCATGGCTTGGTGGAACGGCGCAGTCCTGATCATGATCGGAATGATCCCGTTCTCCATCGTTTCCCTCCTGACAGGCCAGTGGGGACTCACCGCAGGCGGTTTCATCGCCTTCACGTGGTATTACTGCTTTTACGAATACATCCACTGGTGCATGCACCTTCCGAAGGCGCGCCGCATCGAGAAACCCCACTGGTTCCGAAAACTCAACGGCCACCACCTCCTCCACCACCGCTATATGCACAAAAATTTCAACGTGGTGCTCCCCATCGCGGACTTCCTGCTCGGCACCTTGCTGGTCCGCTCCAAAAAGCCTTTCATGCAGCCAATCAATCCGGCAGTGCCAAACGTGCAGCCGTTGGAGGCCTAGGGGGGGTGTAAATCCTGATCGCGCGGGGGTCTTTCACTCTGCTGCTGCCATTGATGGTATGCGCCCGTGGAGGGTATTCCCACGGGTTGCCAGCTCCGACCCACGTATTTCAAAAGATCATGAAACCCGCTCTCCGTCTGACTATCGCCGTCTTCTCCCTCACTGTTATCGAGTCGTGCGCTGATCCGATGATGGAGCTCTTCGTGAAACGCGGCTTCTCGCCGGAAAATATCGTGCTTCCAGAGCCGGGTGAGAAATTTCCTACCGAAAAGCTCGTTGATCCGGAGGTTGTGAAGGTGGTGGATATCGACTGGTTTCCCGAGGGGCCAAGCTACCGTGCTGCGGATGACACCTACTTTTTCGCGGGGAACAGGGCGCTGACCCGCGTGGATCCTGACGGGTCGCTTCACAAGATGATGGGCGGACCGGGTGCCGGGGGAACCCACGTCCTGCCGGACGGTTCCATCCTCGTCCTCGGCGGAAGCGGGCTGCGGCGGCTGATGCCCGATGGCACCATCGCTCTCATAGCGGACGGGGCGAAGACCGGCCAGGGCAACGACATCACCGTCGGCGTGTACAACGAAATCTACTACAGCGCGCCGAGGGTCGGGATATTCCGGGTGACTCCGGGCAAGGATGGAAAGGTCGAGAAAGTTTCCGAAAACTGGGCGAACGGACTCGACGTGGATCCTTCCGGAAAATTTCTTTATGTGAACCGGGGAGGAGTTCGGCGCTACGCGATCAATGGCGTGGATCAGCCCCTGGGTGAGGAAACGCTCGTCTATCGCCTGGCGGACGATGAGCGCGGTGGTCTCGACGGCTGCACCTTTGACGCGTGGGGAAATTTCTATAAAATCATTTTCACCAGCGGCACCGTCCTGGTGATCGATCCCGATAGCGGCACCCGGCTGGGGAAATTCGAGCTGGGGGTCGCGCCTTCCACAAACCTTACTTTTGGCGGCCCGTCCAATACCGATCTGCTCGTCACCGCCGGCGTTCCGCGCCTGAAGAACATGCAGATCCTGAAAGTTCCTCTCGGCATCACCGGCTTTCCCGGCCATCCCGGTGCTACGGAATATCCGGTGCTGAGGATTCTGGAGGAATAGAAGGCCGTTCCCCGTCCAGGCGCCTGCGGACTTCAGGAGCAAACGATCAGCCGCAGCGCATCCAGTCGCACCCGTGCCTGGCCGAGTGCTTCAACGGTTTCCTTGAGAGTGCCTTTCAGGGCATCGACTTCCTTCCCGGAAACCAGCGGATTGCGCGTGGCGAGGTCTTCAAGGCGGGCGATCTGGGCGGTGATGGTTTCTTGTGCGAGTGCTTTGGCTGCGGCGGCGGGTTTCGCGCTGGCGCGGGTGGCTACTGCTTTCGCGGCCTCCAGCATTTTCGGGAAAAGATCCCGGCGGAAAGCCTCTTGGGAAACGATGCGGCGCGGGTCGCCGGGTTGGAGGAGTGCGGCCGGTGGTGCTTTGGTCTGGGCGGTTCCGTTGTGATCTACGATGACGCGAAGAAGTGTCGGCGGGAGGAAACGATCCAGGTGGAGGCGGGATGGCGCGATGACTTCCACGACGAAGGCGCACTCGAGGAGCACGGATTTTCCTTTCCCGGTAGGGAGGTTTGCGAAGGAGGCGTTTCCTGAATTTCCATCGAGTAGCTGGCCCAGGGCATCGCGGAAGACCGGGTGGTCGAAGGTGAGGAACTGGAGGTCTTCGCGGGAGAGGGCTGTGAAGCGGTCGAAGGTGACGGAAAGTCCTTCCTCTGGCACGTCCGCGAAGGCATCGGACTGGCGTTGGCCGTGTTTGAAAACAAAAGCGCGGTCAGAGAGATCGGAAACATCCAGCCCTAGGTGATCGAAGAGGCGGAGGGTGAATTTTTCAAAACGCGCGTCTCCATCGGCTGTTTCAATGGCTTCTAACAGCTCATCCGATTGGGAGGCCGGGGGTGCGCCGAGTTCGAGAAGCCTGTCGTGGCCGGTGGCGAGACTGTGGGTGACTTCCGCTTTGAGTTTTTGGGAGCGTTTGAGGAAATCCTTGAATTTCTTGGAGGATGGGAGAGCTTCTCCGAGATCGTCCAGCTCCGGCAGGAGGGTCGTGGCGAGGGTGGTTGCTCCTTTGAGAGGTTCGGAAAAAACATCCAGTCCCTCGTGCAGCCAGCGTGCCTGGGTTTCCGATCTACTATCTTTCCCGTAGGGGATGTGGATGTGGATATCGCCGGTCTGGCCGATGCGATCCAGCCGCCCGATGCGCTGCTCCAGGACTTCCGGATCGCGCGGGAGGCCGAAGAGGACGAGGTGGCGGGCGAACTGGAAGTTCCGACCCTCGGAACCGATCTCCGAGCAGAGCAGGATTCTTGCGCCTTCCTCTTCGGAGAAATACGCAGCGTTGCGGTCGCGCTGGAGGAGGGAGAGGTCTTCGTGGAAGAGTGCGGACTCGATATGGATTTCCTCTAACAGCTTTTCCTGGATGGTGATCGCAGCATCCGGGGAGTTGGTGATGAGGAGGACTTTCTCGGTCTCCGGGAGTTGGCGGAGGAGTTCCGCGAGCCAGGAGTAGGGGGAAGTTCCTTTTTCCAAAGGATGCAGGATGGGAAGACGCTTTGGAAATCCTGTGAGGCGTTCGCGGGTGTTGCGGAAAAGGATGCGGCCGGTGCCGAAGGAATCGATCAACTCGGAAACGAGGAGAGGGCGGGCTTTTTCGTCGCCTTTTTTGAGAGCTGTTAGATGGGATTCGGCACGCGGGGAGTTGAAGGTGAAATCAGTGATGTTTTTCGGGATTTCCCCGTTGGAGAGCGATTCCACTGCCTTGGCGAGCGGGGTGTAGGATTCGGTTTCTTCGAGGAAATCGTCCAGATCGGAATAGCGGGCGGGGTCCAGTAGGCGGAGCCGGGCGAAGTGCCCTTCGGGGCCGAGCTGTTGCGGGGTTGCCGTTAGAAGCAGGAGGGAAGGGGTGAGCTTCGCGAGTGATTCCACGGTTTCATACGCAGGGGAAGCACCGTCCTGAGACCACTCGAGATGGTGCGCTTCATCGACGATCAACAGGTCGAATCCCGCCTCGCGTGCCTGGGCGGCGCGGTCTTTGTTTTCCGAAAGAAAATCCGTGGCGCAGAGGATGAGCTGGGAGTCGGAGAAGGGATTCGCGTGGGCGTCCTGGGCGGTGACGGAGAAGCAGCGCTCGTCGTCGAAGATGGCGAAGAGCATGTTGAAACGGCGCAGGAGCTCGATGAACCACTGGTGGACGAGTGGCTCCGGGACGAGGATGAGGATACGGTCGGCGCGGCCTGTCAGGTGCAGGCGGTGGAGGATGAGGCAGGCTTCGATGGTTTTTCCCAGACCCACTTCGTCCGCCAGGAGGACGCGGGGATGGAGGCGTCCGGCGACTTCGGCGACGATGGCGAGCTGGTGCGGTATCAGGTCGATGCGTGCGCCGGTGAAACCGCGGGCGGGGGAGCGGCGGATGAGCGCGTTCCAGCGCAGGGCTTCGAGGCGCTGGTCGAAATCGCGGCTCCTGTCGGTGAGGCCGGCGAGCAGGCGTTTGTCCGGGCGTATGAAGGAGAGGGAGTCTAACAGATCGCTCTCGTGGATTTCCTTGCCGTTTCCGTGGTAGGTGAGGAGGTCGTCTTGCTCGGTTACTTTCTCCACCGTGAGTTTCATCCCCGAGTGATCCGCGATTTCATCGCCGGGGCTGAAACGGACGCGGACGAGAGGGGCGGAAGCCACCGCATACGTCCTGGTGTCCTCCGCTGCGGGGAAACAGATTTCAATCAGTCCGTTCTCTTCCGAGAGGACGTGTCCGAGCCCGAGGGTCGGTTCCGAGGTGGTGATGTAGCGCTGGCCGGGGATCATTTTAAAACTTTAAACTCTAAACTTTAAATTCGAATGAAGAACTTGAAGGGGGGCGGGATGGTGGGGGGGGATGGCTGGATGTCCAACATTGAACATTGAAAATTTTTTCCGGCGGCGGAGGATGCGCGTATGAAGGTTGAAAAAGTGAAATACGTCCTTTGGGCATCGGACTGGCAGAGGTGTTTGAAATTCTACCGCGAGATGTTCGGCGGGGTGGTGAGCTTTGAAATGGAAGTGTGGAGCGAGATAGTCATCGCGGGTGCGACTATAGGCATCCACGGCGGTGGTGAGGGGAAACGGACTTGGACGGGGCTCTCGTTTCAGGTCGATGATTTGCGCGAAGGAATCACGAAGCTGAAGGAATGCGGTGGCGATCTAACAGCCGAGCCGAACGATACCGAGGAAGACCCACTGCACCTCGCCATGTGCGTGGACACCGAGGGGAATGAATTCATGATGACGATGAAGCGGGGGTGAAGGCGAATGGTATGGGAATGAGGATGGTTGCGCTCCTGTGTTTTGCCCTGGCCGGGTGGCTGGTGTTCCCGGGGTTGACCGGGAAAAGAAAAGCGGTGGATGCGGAACCGGTTGCCGCAGTGGGCGCGACCGGTGCCATGGTTCCGATCCGTGAGTCCCGCGATTCGGATGTTTCGGCTCGAAGAACGGGCAGGAAGGAATTTGAGGCGGAGAGGAAGCGCGGGTTGAGCGAACGTGAGGTGCGCTGGATCGTGGAAGACCTGCAGGCTGCGGGATTCACTTCGGAAGGGGTTGGAGCGGAAACTACCGAGGAGTATTTCGCACTGAGGAAAAGCCGGGAACGCTGGTATCTGGATACATTGGCGATGGGACTCGGATTGACCGGGGAGCAGAAATTCCAGGCTGCGGAAACTCTGCGTGAGCTTGGAAACGCGGAGTATGAGGAGTTTCGGAAATACGCCGGGAGCCTCAAAATATTTGAGGTGGAAGGGAGGCCGATGGCCATCGTGTCTGGCGACAAAGTAGGGAGGTTCACGCTCGTTGGGCGCTGGATGGATAGCTCTGAATACCATCCTCAAAATCTCTGTAAACTTGGGGAGGAACAACTTGAGGTTTCCAGATCCTCCGAAGATCGGGAAGGGTATTCCACCCGTGATTTCGGCACGGACGTGCGATACACGGATCTGGTTGATCCGTTTGGAGATCAGTATATCGAAATCGCGGACGCAGGGAAAATTTTCCCCCTGAGCATGGCGCAGGTGGATGGCATACGGGCGGCAAGGGGGAAGGATTTCCTGGCAGAGGTGCGCTATCTGACGCGATCGCAGCTCATGACGCTGCTGCTTTTTAATCCGTCTGTGGCGAAAAAAATTTCCGAAAGGCTCAAGGACTGATCCGCCGGACTTGCTTCGGATCGGATGGCGGTCTATCGAAAGACATGGTTTCCGCCGATCCGAACGACCCGTCTCCCCTGAAATACACCATGCTTGGCGAGGACAACTCCACCCCCCGGGAGAAGCTGGAAAAATTCATGGGGCAGGTGGATTGGAAATATCTGAAGCCGCATTTCCAGACGGGGGTTCTGTATTTCGTGGATCCGGAGTTGGATCTGGGAGAGGTGGGTTACTCTTTCACGGAAAATCACAAGGAACGGGTCGAAGCCTGGCTGAAAGCGGGGGATATCGTGAAGGTTGGCGATCTTCATGCGGAGCAGTGGGCGAAGGGGGATACGGAGTTTGAGGCGCTGGTGGTCTCGCCGTTCGTGCTGTGCAGGCCGGCGGCTGAGGGCTGAGATCATGTCGTGAATGTAGTGCCGCAGGCATCGGTGAATGCCTGATGTCAGCGCTCCGTTCCGGAGAGGGAGATCAGGGTGAGGGAGGGGGATGAGGTTTGGTCGGATTTTTCCAGGTTCAGCTCGAAGGTGGCGGTGTGGTCGTTTAAATCTTCCTGGTCGATGATGGTCTGGTGGATTTCCCAGATTTTCTTTTCGGGAACTTCCTCGATGTGGGTGTGCTTTTTGTTGCGGGCTTCGGGGTCGAGGCGGATTAGGCCGTGGGTTTCGTAGTGGGTGTTTAGGAAGACGGTCAGGTCGGCGGGGGTGAGGTTTTCGGAGGGGATTTCCTGGAGGGCGGCGGTGGGGTTGTTTTGGGAGAGGAGTTTGATGAAGTTCAGGATGGCGGTGCGGGTGGCTTGGGTGAGGGCGGTTTTGTTGCGGGTGTAGGCCGGGGGCCTAATTGGGGATTTTGGATGGATGATCGTGGATTGCGGGTTTTTTAGTTTCTCCCACTCGTCGATGATGGAGGAGTCGGTGGTGCGGAGCATTTCCCCGAAGAAGGCTTCGGCTTCTTCGAGTTCTTCGGTTTTGGCGGAGGGAGGGACTGTTTGGGCGAGGATTTTGTAAACTTCGGAGAGGTGGCGGAGGAGGATGGCTTCGGATTTTTCGAGGCCGTAGGTTTTGATGTAGTCCTCGAAGGAGCTGTAATCCTCGAACATTTCCCGGGCGATTGATTTTGGTTTTACGGAGGCCTCCTTTGCCCAGGGGTTGGTGATGACGAAGTCGTTGTAGGTCTGGTAGATGAAATCCTTGCCGGGCTTGGGGTGCTCCACTTGCTCGAGGGCGTCCATGCGGGCGTCGTATTCCATGCCGTCGGCTTTCATTTGGGCGACGAGTTTGTCTTTCGCTTTATCGACTTGTTTGCGGATGACCTGGGAGGGGTCTTCGACGATGGCCTCCGCGAGGGAGATGACGTTGAGGGGGTAGGCGGGGTCTTCGCGGTTGAGTTTGGGGATTGCCTCGATCATGTAGGTGGCGAGGGCCTGGTTGAGGGTGAAGTCTTCCTGGAGATCGATGTTGAGTTTGATTTTGGCGGGGGTGGTGCGTTCGTCCGGTGGGATGATGGTTAGGATTTTTCCTTCGACCAGGCCGCGGAAGAGTTCGAAAGCGCGTTTGCGGAGGGCGGATTTTTTGGCGGGGGCTTCGTGGGATGAGCGGATGATTTTGCGGAGGGCTTCGCAGCCGTCCTCGTCGCGGCGGGAGAGGACGTTGAGGAGCATACCGTGGCGCATGAGGAAGCTGGAGGAGAGCTTCTCCGAGGGGGATTCGATGAGTTTTTGGAAGGTGTTTTCGTCCCAGTTTACGAAGCCGCGCTCGGGTGGTTTCTTTTTGACGGCTTTGGATTTTCCGCCTTTTGCGGCGGCTTTGGCTTCGGCCTTGAGGTTGTCGATGGTGTGGGGCGGGGCTTGGGCCACCACGTAGCCGATGTCGTCGAAGCCGCGACGCCCGGCGCGACCGGCGATCTGTTTGAAGTCGCGGACGGCGAGCGTTTTGGTGGATTGGCCGCCGTATTTGAAGAGCTGGGTGAAGACGACGGTGCGGATGGGAACGTTGACGCCTACGCCAAGGGTATCGGTGCCGCAGATGACTTTTAGGAGGCCTTTTTGGGCTAGTTTTTCAACGAGGGTTCGGTATTTCGGGAGGAGGCCGGCGTGGTGGATGCCGAGGCCGTGGCGGAGGAGTTTTTTGATTTCCTTTCCGTAGGGGGATCGGAAATCGGCATCTATGAGGAGGTCGGCGATCTGTTGTTTTTCCTCTTTGGTGCAGAAGTTCCGGGACATGAGATCCTGGGCGGTTTTTGCGCAGGCGAGTTGGGAGAAATGGACGAGGTAGATGGGGGCGCGGTTCTGGGTGACGAGCTCTTCGATTTTTTCCTCAAGGGCGGTGGTGGAGTATTCCCACTCGAGGGGGACGGGCCTGTCTTCGGACTTTACTAGGGCTGTAGTAGTTCCGGTGAGGTTGGTGATTTCCTCTTGGAAAAAATCGGTATCGCCAATGGTGGCGGACATGAGGAGGAAGCGGGCGCGGGGGAGGGTGAGGAGGGGGATTTGCCAGGCAACGCCGCGTTCGTGGTCCGAGTAGTAGTGGAACTCGTCTATGATGACGTCATCCACATCGGAGGCGGCACCGTCGCGGAGGGCGAGGTTTGCGAGGATTTCCGCAGTGCAGCAGATGACGGGGGCGGAGGGGTTGACCGTGGCATCCCCGGTGATCATGCCGACGTTTTCGGGGCCGAAGGTGGCGCAGAGTGAGAGGAATTTCTCGTTGGCGAGGGCTTTGATGGGGACGGTGTAGTAGGATCGGCGCTTCTGGCAGATGGCGCGGAACTGGAGGGCTAGGGCTACCAGGGATTTCCCGGAGCCGGTGGGGGTGTTGAGGATGACGTTGTTTCCGGCGAAGAGTTCGAGGATGGCCTCTTCCTGGTGGTCGTAGGGGGTGGTTCCGGTATTTTCCAGCCAGGTTAGGAAGGCGTCGAGGATCTCGTCGGAGGATGAGGGGTCGGCGAGGGTGTCTGGGGAGAGGGCGGGCATGTGCGGGAAACTTTAAACTTTTAATTTGAAACTCCAAGGAAGATGGAGAATTTGGGCTTCGCCGTGCGGGTGGAAACGGGTAAGACGGTGTGATGAAAACGATTCTGGTTTTGATGTTCGCGTTTGCTTCGTTGGGTTTTGCTGAAGAGGAAAGGCCGATGCTCTACCCTTTCGATGTCACGCTTAACGGACAGAAGGCTGAGATAGGGGACTGGGGGGATCTTTTCGCGGTGGTGAAAGAGCCGGTGAAGGCGGATGCCGTTCTGGCCATCGATAAGGTGGCTCCCATGCTGATCATCAATGCGTTTCCTTGCAAGGAGGACGGCTCCATCCTGATGGACGGAGCTCCTGCCGCAGTGATTTTCGCGAAGGAGACCGCAGAGGTGAAGCTGGATGCGACGATGGATAAGAAGAATCTGGCTCCCGGGACTTACCTGATGAATGTGGTGGCGAACAACAGGACCTCCCGGGTGGTGTTCACGGTCACGGACGGGAAAAAGGCGGTGAAGCTGCCGGATATTGGGAAGCTTGTGGATTTTCTCAGGGGAAAACGTTGACCTTGGGAGGCTGAAATTTCCCAAAAAGCGGTTCTGGACAGGCTGGAAAGCCGCTTCTACGGTGCGCGCACATTTCAATAAATATGAGAAACACCCTATATAACAGTGCCGCACGCATCAGCCTCGTTGCCCTCGCGGCCACCGGATTTGCAATCGCCCAGGATGCCCCTAAAAAAGCTCCGGCTACCGAAACCACCGAAGCGCCCGCACCGGCAGCCGATCCGGCCGCAACCAAATCGGATTCATCCTACGCCCTCGGATACCGCTCCGGTGGTGCTTTCGCCCAGGAGTTCGGCCGCTACGGCGTGACTCTTGACGATCTTGAGATGGATGTGTTCATCAATGGATTCAAAGCCGCCGTGAAAAGTGACAAGCCGGAAGTGGCTGAGGAAAAGCTCCAGGCAGCCATGGCCGCACTCGGCACCGTCCTCCAGCAGCGTGAGAAAGAGGCCGCTGAAGCGAACCTCGCGGCAGGCAAGAAATTCCTTGAAGAAAACGCGAAGCGCGAGGGTGTGAAAACCCTCGAAAGCGGCCTTCAATACGAGGTCTTGGAAAAAGGCGGCGAGGAAAAATACAAGGAGCCGAAAGAAGGCGAAGCCGAGAAGCAGTTCATGGTGAACTACAAGGGCACGCTCATCGACGGCACCGAGTTCGATGCTTCCCCTGAAGGCAGCCCTGTTCCCATGACCCTCCAGGTGATCCCGGGTTTCAAAGAAGCCATCACCACCATGCCTGTCGGCGCGAAGTGGAAGCTCTTCATTCCCAGCGAGCTTGCCTACGGTGCCGAGCGCCGCAGCGCGGAAATCGCTCCGAACACAGCTCTGATTTTCGAACTCGAACTGGTAGAGATCAAGGATGCACCTCCCGCTCCTGAAGGCGGCGGCTTCCCTGTCCCAATGCCACAAGGCGAGTAATCCGGGGAAACAATCCCTGGTTTTTCAAGCCCCCGACGGTTCATTCCGCCGGGGGCTTTTTCGTTATCCCGTCCAGTCGGGAAAAATGAGTGTCATTGTAAGGAAATTTTGATTACCTTCGTTTCCGAAATGGCAGGAAAGCTGAATAAATCGACCAAGCAGATCCTTTCGGTGCTGTTCCATCTCTTCGTACTCGTATGCATGGTGTTGCTCTACGATGCCGGTGTGCTGGTTGGGAAAAAACTCGGCTGGATAGAGGTTCCGAAAAAAGTAGGGGAGGCCAGCCATCTGGATTTTATGGAGCATGAGGAAACCCTCACCACCGAGATCGATCCCGAACTCCGGAAGCTCGTCAAAAAAGAGGGGGAAGGCTACGTTTTCCGAAGGGATCTGAAAGCACCCCCGCATCTTAAAGTGGTGGCCACCGAAATCTCCAAATACAAGAAAGTGAGGGTGGCCGGGAAATCGGAGTTTCACGATGGATCTGCAACGATTTCCCTACGGGAGGACGAAGTCATGGAATATGAAATGGCGGGCCGTGCCGTGCGCGTGACCATGCGGGAAAAGTCAAAGCGACGTGTTCTTTCCGCATCGGAAAAGTTGAAGCTGCTGAAATCGGAAGAACTGACCGGCAAAGCCCCCTCCGGGGAGCCGGATGATGGCCCGGGCCTGGTAGAAGTCGTGGATCGTCTGGTCGGCAAGGCGGTGCAGTTCAATTACGCAGGCAAGGAATGGAAGGCGTTGCCCACGAAGGAATTCTCCACCATGGCGTGGGGTAAGAACATTGAGGAATCCCTATCCGGCACCCTCATGGCAAACGGCCTCCTGCCGCGCCCCCGGTGGTTCGGAACAAAACCAATGGAAATCGGTGCTACCACAAAGCTGGCAAACGGGAGCCTCATCCTTGCCTTCGACGATACGAAAAAGGGATCCCTCGAAATGGTTTTCAAAGGTGTGGAAGGGGTTCACGGGCATCCGTGCGGCGTCTTCGAAGTCGAAGGCGCGATCATTCCTGATATGCTGGAAAACGAAAAAGGTCAGACCATCGTTTCCGAGACTACCATTGAGAAAGGACGCATCTGGTTCTCGTTACTGCATCCGATCGTTTTTCGCATGGACCTGGATACGATCCAGTCGATAGAGACCCGGGAGGGCAGCAAACTCGTCGGTCAGCTCCAAGGGGAAGTGGAATACAAACGCCACCTCGATTGGAAAGCGGTAGCCCAGCAGCCGAAAAAAGCTCCCGTGAAGAAATAAGGAAGCCTCAAGGGTCGCGCTGAAAATAGATGGTGAGCCGTTCCTTGAAACCTGTTTAAATCTCGGAACACAGTGCCGCAGTCTAGGAGCTCTCGGCTACTCCGGTATCCCAGTGGCAAGAAATATCAGATCACCTAACGTCAGACAATATTTGAAGTATCCAAAAAGCAACCAGAACCATAGCTTTGTCGGAATCTGTTGTCTTTCAGCGGGTACCGCGGACGCCACCAATTTGACCTTGATCTCAAGCTACTGAATATCCAGCGTCTGGAGGACAGAATACCCTGTTCGCATAGAAATAAGCTAGGAGGCGGGAGTAGCGGTGTTGCGGGATTCGCCGCAGCCTTTCCCGTAACGAGGGCACCGGGTGCCCCACGGGGAAATTTGAGCTTTGCTGGGTTGGTCCGAAAGTCATAGAAACAGGCATGTGGACCAGGGTCGTAACCAAGCAGGAAGTTGAGGATGTGGAGTCTCTGGTCGAGGCGGCGAAGAACGAGGTGGAAGGTGGGGAGGGTTGTGAGTGGGAGGTGTTGGGTAGCATTCGGTCAGAGGCGAGGTTCGAGATTTCGAAGAAAACCGATTTAAGTGTGCTGAATGATGTAGATGTAACCTGCTGCCCCGACGGTCTGAAGATCTGGTTTAGCGTGGGTGGCTATAGTGCTACATTCAAGTATAGCAATAAGCAGATCACGGTCATCCGCCAATTTCTGGGATTTACAAATCACATAAATTCTACAGATGGCGACGTGGGTTTGATCGTAAATTGCAAGTTTCCAAAGGAGCGGGGTGGGGAGTTTTCGGTTCATCTGAGACTGCACGGTGATGGTTCAGTCCGCGCGGTGATAAACCTGCCTCCGGAGTGCAATTTTGGAACTCGTGTCAGACTGCAAGAGGTGATTGATTGCGCAGGCATTTTTCAGCAAGAGCAGTATCCCGTTGGGGTTGAAGAGTTCAGGCCTGCAGCTGTATTTGATACCTCGGGGGTTTTGAAATTTATGACGGATGTCTTGGAGCGCGTAGCTCGCCCAGGTGTGTCGATTAAACTATGTCTGTGGGCAAGCTTTACCAGAAAAGATCAAAATAAAGAAGGGGTTAATAAATGGATTCCGATGCTGCTTGATTACGATTTTGGAATTCCATTAAAATGGGATTTTTCAATGATGCTAATGGAGGGAGATCCACCTTTGGGACATGAGAACGACGGGCTACTGGCGCTGTGCGACAAGCTGATTTACCTGGGGACCTACGACGAAGGCGAGGGGGAGGTGCATGTTTCGCTTTTGATGAAGCGGGGAGGCGGGCGGCATCTGGCGTTGGAATCTAAGTATCCGCTGCTGAAGTCCCAAATGCCTCCAAGTCTTAGGTCGCTTGAGTGGAAGCGGGGATAGAACTTCTTGGAATCGTCCGTGGCGCTCAGCAACAAAGTCCAAAGCGAACAAGAGTAGATGAGAAGGCAGGTTCGGTTGCGCTAGCGCAATGTGATACACTGCCTTGTTATGAAAACACCATCTACCCAACATGTCGTCGGAATCGATCTTGGCAATGCGAAGCACGCGATCTGCGTGACCTTGCAATCGACGGGCGAAATCATCGACGAGCGCAATATCACCAATCATCGCGAAAGCCTCCGGCGCCTTTCCAAGAAGTATCCGGGCGCGCTGATGGTGATGGAAGTGGGTTCGCACAGTCCTTGGACAAGCCGCTTTTTCCAAGGGCTCGGCCACGAGGTGCTTGTCGCCAATCCGCGCAAGATGCGGGCTATTTTCAATAACGACCGCAAGTGCGATCTCTACGATGCGCGGATGCTTGCCAGGATCGCGCGGTTTGACCGCACCATGCTCTATCCCATCGAGCACCAGAGCGAGCAGGCGCAGCGCGACCTGTTGCAGATCAAAATCCGCGACAGCCTGGTGCGCCGCCGTGTGGACATCATCAGCACGGTGCGTTGCACGCTCAAAAGCATGGGCGTTGCGCTCAAAAGCCCGCACACCGAGTATTTCGCCCGTTACGCGCGCCGCGACCTGGCCGGGGAACACGCCGCAACCCTCGCCCTCGTCGAGCCGGCACTGGTGGCACTCGATTCGGTCTGCGAGCAGATCAAGGTGCTCGACGGGGAGATCGAAAAACTCGCCGCCGCCCGCTACCCGCAGGTCACACCCCTCACCGGGATCGCCGGAGTGGGGACGCTCACCGCCCTGTGCTTCGTGCTCGTCGTCGGGGATCACCAACGTTTCGCCAAACCCCGCGACATCGGGAGCTACCTCGGCCTGGTGCCGAAGCGTGACCAGTCCGGCGAGGTGGACAAGGAGCTGCGCATCAGCCGCAAGGGGGATGCGTACCTGCGTCGGCTGCTGGTTGGTAGCGCACAATACATCCTCGGGCCATTCGGGCCGGATTGTGACATGAGGGTGCGTGGGCTGGCCTTGGCCGGGCGCGGGGGGAAGCTTGCGAAGAAAAAAGCGGTGGTGGCCACCGCGCGCAAGCTCGCCGTGGTGATGCTCAGTTTGCTTAAAAGTGGAGAGAACTACGAGAACCACCGTAATTGCGCGGCATGAAAATTTCCCGGACAAAGATCGACCGATCCGGGATGACTGCGCCCCACCGCATGCACGACAACTTTCGGGATGACTGCGCATCTCCGCATGCACCTGTGAACCCGAGGGTTGATAAGAGTGCGGGAACAAGAATGCAGCATCCCGTCCCTTTTCCAAACAGAAGAAACCGGATCAACCCGTGCACCGCAGACAATGAACAGAGCTGCCCGAGTAGAGTGCGTATGAAAGCCCGATAAAACTGTCCGGAACCAGCGGTCGGGAGACGGGGTTGCCACCCCGAAACCCCGCCAAGCTGAGCCAGCTTGACCGCAATGACATCCCCCTAAATCCCCCATGGGGACTTCCGGAAGCCCGGCCGCGACCCCTCCCGTCCCCCCGGGAAGCGGGGGGATCTCCCTCTGCGTACAGGTATAGCGGGGGCGTAAGGAAAAGATCAGCCGCAATGCCTACACATATAAGGAAAAGTTGAAGTGAACTTCAATTCCCTGTTGACTGCCTTCTCATGAAAGTCGGAGATGGCGACGCCGAGGAAGCCGTCTGATTAATTCCGGGCTTTACACCGGCGCGCCATTCCTTTGACGTTCTGCAAAGAAATGAAGACTTCCGCAGAGAACTCCTCTAATTGGCTACAAGCGTTTGCGGATTTTTCGAAGAGTCTGGCGCAGCATGAGATTGTTACACACTCCCTAAGAGCAGATTGGGGTGCTTTTGGTAGTTGGCAGCTAATAGCAATAAGTAGAGGAGAAGCGTTCAAATTTACCTATGACGGACGAGATTCATTTATCACCGTAGAATCGTCTCCAACCAGAGGGCATTCAGCACCGAATGAATGGCATGAAGAGACAGTCAGAGGAATCGACAACGAAATCCAAAAACCTTTAGTTTTTGCGAGGACTTTTTGAAGTCGCGGCGAATAAAAAACAAGCAGAAGTCGGAGATGGCGACGCCGAGGAAGCCGTCTGATTAAATTCGGAGCTTTACCCCGGCGCGCCATTCCTATAACGTTTGCAAGAAAACGAGATGCCAACGAAATACCTTCGCATGATCGGATACTTCCTCTTAGGAGGAGGAGTAGCGTTGATATTCGGATCAACCAACTACCTCTATCGAATGGCCGAGAAGACATCAAAGTATCGTGATGTTCTAGCTCCGCACTTGGTCAGTGTTCCGACTGTTTCTTCGGGGAGTAGTGATGATTCAAACCAAATCTATACGGTGCAGCTCTCGAGTGATGATGCCTTTGAACTGTGGTTTCTAAACGCATCGTCAAGAGATTGGGTCGACCCTTGGGGAGGGAAAGCCTGTGCGATTGGAGGCATTGTTATGATGGCCTTCGGGACGAGACTCGCATTTAAATCGAGTAGGACATCGAACAAGAAACAAGAGGCAGAACAAGTCGGAGATGGTGACGCCGAGGGCGCCTCCTGATGAAATTCGAGCTCTACACCGGTGCGCCATCCCTATGACGTTGGAAATCTGGACTGCCGTTCTGATATCGAATGTGCAACAGTATTCCCATGGCACACGTCGCAGATCTGCTCAAAGAGGCCTCTAAGCTCGATCATATTGATCGCGCCGAAACTCGTTTCCTCGGTTCTCGAAGACCACGATCCGGCTCCACATTATGTGACGGACGAAGAGGCACTGGAACGGCTGGAGGAGTTGAAATCCTGTAGAGTGACGGGCTTATCAGAAGCGGAATTTTGGAAGGCGTGCGGACGTTAAGCGTATGCAAGTCATTCGCCACCCCCGTCTCGCCTCAGATATTCGTGAGACATCCCTACACTGCGCCGAAGTTTCCGAGAAGGCACTTTTGGCATTTTGGAGCGAGCTGGATTGCTTTTCCGCAGGCGCCGCTGATAAAAATCGAGTGATAGCTTTCACCGGGAGTTCATGAATTCCGGAGTTGAAGATGCCGGTTGCAGCAGTAGGATCACGGCGTGAAAATTGCGATGGTTTTTCCCGGTATCGTTTCTGTCGGGGGTTCGGTGGATAGGCGAAATACTGGCTATACGGCATGGACGGTGGGCGATTACAGGACGTCGGCAGCCCACTTGCCGGGTGTTTCCGGATATGCACAATCGAAAAGTGTGGCGGTTGACTTCCGGAAGTACGAGCTTTCCCATCCTCACGGGGCTTGGGTGGAGGCGCCGGATGCGGGGGATCCTCCGATCGGGATCGGTCCGAGGGGAGGCAAACAGGTTTCGCTGGCTTCGGAGCGGTATCCGGAAGAGGGCGGTGCGGACGCGGCGGCGGTTTATGGTTTCGTGAAAGGGAATGGAACCCTGATTGCGCCGCAGGACACCAGGCCGATGACCACCGAGGAAACCTGGGTGAGATTTTCCGGAACGGAGATGTCCGATATGAAACGGTATGCCTCCAAGGGCACCGGCATGGGGCCGGGCACACCCGGAGTGGAGCCGGAATACAAAGTTTATCCTGCGGAATGAAGCGTTTGCTTGTCTTGGGAGCCGGGTATCTGGGAGCAGAGGTGATGGATGTTCTCCGTTGCCGCGGCTGGGAGGTTTCCGGGGCTTCGCTGAGCGGAGGTGACGGACTCATTGCCTGCGATGTCAGTGATACAGCTTCGGTCGCGAAACTGCCGGATGTGGATGCTGTGCTGCACTGCGCGGCATCGGGACGTGGCGGGGAGGATGCATACCGGCGGGTGTATCTGGAAGGATGTGAAAATCTGGTGGCCCGCTTTCCGGAGGCGAAGCTGGTCTTTACCTCCAGCAGTTCGGTGTATGGGCAAGTGGATGGGGAGGTGGTGACGGAGGAATCGGACGCTGCGCCGGATCGGGAAACCGGGAAAATTCTGCGGGCGGCTGAGGATGTGGTTTTGAAAGCGGGTGGAGTTGTTACTCGGTTGGCGGGGCTTTACGGGCCGGGGCGGAGTGTGCTTTTGCGGAAATTCCTGAGCGGCGAGGCGGTGATCGAGGAGGACGGGCGGCGGTTTATCAACCAGATCCACCGGGATGATGCGGCGCGGGCGATTTGCCATCTGTTGACGATGGAGGATTTCCCGGGAGGGGAGGTTTTCAATGTGGCTGATTCGGTGACGCTGAGCCAGTTGGAGGTTTACCAGGGGCTTGCGCGGATTTTTGAGAGGGACCTACCGCCGAGCGGGGCCAGGGATTTGAACCGGAAGCGGGGTTGGACCCATAAGAATGTCTCGAATGCGAAGCTGCTGGGGACGGGATGGGAGCCGCTTTATCCTTGTTTCCTGGATGCGGTGGGTGGGTTGTGACTCGCTGCCGACTTGTTTTGAAACTCGGATCGTGCTCCGGTTGGCTGGGATAGAGTCGAAGACCGGTGACTGCCGGAAGCCTGCTGCCGCTTTCCGTCGCGCAGCCCGCTGCTACGGGGCAAACTTGGGATAGATGATCTTTTTGCAACGCAGGTGTCTCGCCGCCTGAAGGCTGCGCTCCGTTCCAATGCCGCCGGCCCGCAGCGGGCTGCATTGCCAAAGCGGCAGCAGGCTGCCGACAGTCACCGGTGCCTGGCGGCACTTTTCTTACAATGTCCCTGACCAGGTCCACATGTTTTTGTCGAAGTGGCGGTGGACGGAGTTGATGAGACCTATGGGTTTGGCGCGGCGGTGGAGGATGGCGAAGACGGTGGAGCCGGAGCCGGACATGAGGACGGCTTTGGTATCGCGGCGGTTGGAGAGCCAGTGCTTGAGCTCGGCGAGGTAGCGGTGTTTCGCGAAGACGGGTTTTTCGAGATCGTTTACGAGGGTAAGTTCCTCGTGGGTTTGTGGTTCGTAGCTGATGCCGGGGACGGGTTCGGCTTCGAGACAGTTGCTGTAGGCATCCGGGGTGGGGACGGAAAACTGTGGTTTGAAGAGGACGATTTTGTAAGGTTCGGGGGAATCGGCGGGTGTGATGATTTCGCCGCGGCCGGTGCAGCGGGCGGCTCCTTCGTAGAGGAAAAACGGGACGTCGGAGCCGAGGGTTGCGGCGATTTCGTGGAGTTTTTCTATGGGTAGTGGCGATTCCAGTTGCTCGTTCAAGGCGAGGAGGATGGTTGCGGCATTGGATGATCCGCCGCCGAGACCGGCTCCGTGGGGGATGTGTTTCTCCAGGTGGATGTGGAAATTCGGGGATTGGCCGGATTTTTGGGAGAGGATTTGAACGGCTTTTACAACAAGGTTGCCGCCATCGGTGGGGAGGGTGGGATCGGAGCAGGTGAAGGAAAAGGTATCGGCTGATTCAATGGTGATTTCGTCAGATAGGCCGGGAAGTTTCACCATGAGGGTATCGATTTCATGGAAGCCATCGGGGCGCTTTCCGAGGATGCGGAGGGAGATGTTGAGTTTGGCTGGGCTGAGCATGCGAAATTTTAAATTTTAAACTATAAACCTCAAGGAAGAGAAGATTTTTCAGAGGGCTGGAAGCCTTCTGAACGGCCTGGGGCTGGAATCCCCAGCTACTGCCAGCAGGGCGAGCATGCGGCCGGTTTGGCTTTTTTCCTGGCGGTAGGAGTAATGTTTCCGGAGATCGGAGGCGGTGTTTTCGCAGGAGTCGTGGAAGTTTTTTATGCCGAGGGCGGTGGCTTGGGTGCGGATGGTGGATGCGAAATCGGTATCGTAGTCGGGGGGGCGGATGCAGGGGGAGACGATGCAGATGAGGTCGGCGGGTCTGGTGCCGTAGTTCTCGGTCATCTTGCTGACTCCTTCGGAAAGGATGTTGAGTTCGGTGCCTTTTTTCCCGGAGTGGAGGAGGGCAACGGAGCGTGTGACGGGATCGGCAAGGTAGATGGCGGCGCAGTCTGCTACGTAGATGGCGAGGAGTTGGCCGGGGATATTGGTGACCAAGCCGTCCACGCCGGGATGCGTGAGGAGAGCTTCCGGGGATTTTTCGGAAACTACGGCTACTCGGTTGCCGTGGATTTGTTCTGCGTGGTGGCGGGTTTCCGCTTCGGGAAATTGTTCCGCGATGATGCGGTCGTGGTGGGGAGCTAGATTCCGCAGGGCGAAATCGCGGTCGCCGAGAACATCCACGCCGGGGAGGCGTGGGATCCAGGATGCCTGGAAGCCGGGTAACCCGGCCATGGGATGTAAAAACAAGAACGCCTCCGTCACGGGGTGAACCGTAGCGGAGGCGCTTGGTAATCGCCAAGCTGGATTATTCAGGGGGGAGACAGATATTTAGGCAATCGCGCGTTGTTTGAGCGCACGATTGGTGTGTTCAACTGTTTCAGCCTCTTCTTCATCCATGCCTGCCAGTATGCCGGCGAGGTCCGTTGCAATTTCGGAGCGCATCTTGGAGACAAGGTCTATCCCTTTTGATGTGATTCGCACCATGATTTTGCGGCGGTCTTCGGCTGCATGGACTCGCTCAACGTAGGACAGTTTTTCCAGTCTATCCACGAGGCCTGTTGCGGCTGCGGTGGAATGACCCATTTTTTTCGCGATGTCGGACATGGTCAGATATTCTTCGCTGGAAAGATAGGTTAGGAGGAAGAACTGCGGGAATGAGACGTTTCCCTTGTTGAGTTCGGTTGACAGGTTAAGAATGCAGCTTCTCTGCGTGAACAGGACGAAGTCTGCGAGACGATCGACGTCGGCTTTCGCCGTGGCGCCGGAGGCACTTGGTTGTGTATTTTTCATTTTGGCTGGTTGTAGTGTTCATGTTTTGGGACATGTAAGGGAGCACAGCCATTGCGATTGAGAAGATACCCAGCTTTCCAGATAGTAATCAACCCTAAAGTTCATTATTTCAAAAAAAAGCACGGATGGCTGCTTGGGACTTTTTGAAGATACGGGAATCTTTGAGATATGGGAAGCAGGAAATTAAAGAAAAGTTAACTTCTTGGTTTTCAGTGGATACGGGGTTCAGGTGGCAGGATTTTTCCGTTTCCGGTTACCTGGTCACCCTGAAAGTTTCCATGATCAGGTTGATGAAATCTTTAGATAATAGCGTGTTTTCTCCGGTTTATAGGAGGAGATCCTGGGTGTCCTTTGGGGAAAGGCGCTTTTTTGCTACCTCCAGATATTCGGGATCGAGTTCGATGCCGGTAAAGCTTTGGATTTCCCGGGCGTTTGCGGCGAGGGCGGAGGAGCCGATTCCGAGGAATGGATCGAGGAGGCGGGTGGCTTCGGCTTTTCCGTGGATACTGATGCAGAGTTCGACGAGTGCGACGGGGAAGGTGGCGGGGTGGGGGCGTTCTCCTTTGCGCGATTGGATGGTATCGTAGGGGATGAACCACGTGTTTCCCCGGCAGCGGAGATCCTGTCCGCCGGTGTGGCCCCAGCGGGCGATGTTCGATTTGAAAACGTAAGGGACGCCTGCGGCGCGGCGATCGAGGGGGACGGAGCCTGTTTTGGTGAGGTGGAAGACGTATTCGTGGCAGTCGTTAACGTAGCGTTTGGAGTTGATGGGCTTGAAATGGCCGGCGGAAATCTGCTCGTTGCCTGTGGTTTTGATGGTGATGGATTTCACCCAGTGGAAGGTGTTCTGGAGGGTGAAGAGCGGATTTTTTCCATCGGTGAGGGCGAGGATGAGCTGGTGGGGGAGGAGGGGGTTGGAGGGGGAGGCGCCGATATTCAGGAAGAAGGAGGCGTCGTCTGCCATGACGCGTTTGACTTCGGTGGCCCACTGCTTGCACCAGGTGAGGAATTCATCGCGCGGGGCGGTGTCTTTGAATTGCGAGTAAGCGATGCCGAGGTTGTAGGGGGGGGAGGTGACTACCAGGTCGAAGGATTCGGCTGGGAGTGTGGGGAGGATTTGGAGGGAATCGCCGTTTAGGAGTTCTAGTTTCAAGGGTGCTTGGGTTGTGGGGTTTGGGAACCACGAATCTGATGAATCTTGGACTTAGGTTGGGGAAAGAGTCGTTGACCACGGAATGCACGGAAAACACGGAACGGATTCTTGTGGCTTGGGTTCAAGGTTCCGATTGAGTTTTGAGTTTCAGGTCTTCTTTGGGGTTTAGAGTTAAAAATTTAAAGTTTCTGCACCAGGTGAGGAATTCATCGCGCGGGGCGGGGTCTTTGAATTGCGAGTAGGCGATGCCTAGGTTGTAGGGTGGGGAGGTGACTACCAGGTCGAAGGATTCGGCTGGGAGTGTGGGGAGGATTTGGAGGGAATCGCCGTTTAGGAGTTCTAGTTTCAAGGGTGCGTGTGTTGTGGGGTTTGGGAACCACGAATCTGACGATTCTTGGACTTAGGTTGGGGAGAGGGTTTTTGACCACGGAATGCACGGAATACAGGGAACGGATTCTTGTGGCTTGGGTTCCAGATTCCGATTGAGTTTTGAGTTTCAGGTCTCCTTTGGGGTTTAGAGTTTAAAATTTAAAGTTTCAGCTCCGCAGGTGGTTGATGGCTTCTTCCAGGTCGGCGAGGGTGACGGTTTCGATTACCTGGGCTTGGCCGATGGCGGAGAGGGTGACGAAGCGGATTTTTCCGGATTTGAATTTTTTGTCGCGGGCGAGTTTTTCGAGGACGGTGGTGGTGGTGATGGATTCCGGTAGGGTGAGGGGGAGGTGGAAATGTCTGAGGAGGGTCAGGACTTTTTCCGAATCGGCGGGTGGGAGGCCGGACTGTTTCTCGGATATGTATAGGGCGGCGCGGATGCCGAGGGCGATGGCTTCGCCGTGGAGGATTTCGCCGTAGGGGAGGGAGGCTTCGATGCCGTGGCCGATGGTGTGGCCGAAGTTTAGTAGGGCGCGGATGTCTTTGGTTTCGTATTCGTCGGCTTCTACGACCCTAGCTTTGATGGCGATGTTGCGGGCGAGGAGGTCGGCGGGGACGGAGCGTTTTTCGGGATCGATGGCGAGGAGACCGGGGAGCATTTCGGCATCGCGGATGGCGGCGTGCTTGATGGCCTCGGCGAAGCCTTCGTGGAACTCGCGGGGGGGGAGGGTGGCGAGGGTTTCGGGATCCACCAGGACGAGCTTGGGCTGGTGGAAGGCTCCGAGGAGGTTTTTTCCTTCGGCCACGTTGACTCCGGTTTTGCCGCCGACGGAGGAATCTACCTGGGAGACGATGGTGGTGGGGATTTGGACGAAGGGGATGCCGCGGTAGAAGATGGATGCGACAAAGCCTGCGAGATCGCCGACGACTCCGCCTCCAAGGGCGATGATGAGGGAGCGTCGGTCGTGGCCGGCACGGATCATTTCCCGGCAGATAGCCTCGGCGTGGGAGAGGGATTTGGAGGCTTCTCCGGGGGGGACGGTGTGGAGGGAGGGCTTGTTTTCCCCGAAGCTATCGAGAAGGGTTTGCGCGTGGTGGGAGGCTACGGTTTCGTCGGAGATGATGGCGGGGCGAAATTTGGAAAGGTGGAGGTCTGCTAATAATGTGGCAGTTTGTCCGAGTATGCCGTTTTCTACGAGAACGGGGTAGGAGCGGTCGGAGAGGTCAACTTGGACGAGGGGCATAGGGAAACTTCAAATTTCAATTCCCAAACTTCAAGGAAGATCGGAAGGCTGTGGCGGGGAATGTGGATTCGGCGGATGAGGCATTGGTGGACAGGGCGTGGACTTTGTGAGTTTATGGATTCAATGACGATTTCCGAGGTAAATACGATGGAGGAGGATGAGTTTCCGGAGGAATTCGGTGGGGTGTATGAGGGTGCGCGGTGGGTTGCGGAAGATGCGGCGGGGATGAGACCGTTTGGGGATTTTGAGGAGTTTGTGGATAGGATGAGGGAAGTGGTAGAGGTGGCGGGGGGTGAGCGGATCTTGGAAATACTTATGGCTCAACCTGATCTGGCTGGGGAAGGGGAGCTTGCCGTCAATTTCAAGAAGGAGCGGGCGGGCGCCGGTTTGGATGATCTGGATAAAGAGGAGGTGGAGTTGTTCAACGGATTAAATGAGGCTTACCGGGGAATTTTCGGATTTCCCTTTGTCATGTGTGTAGGGAAGGCGGACAAGCTGGGGGTTTTGCGATCGTTTGGTCAGAGGTTGCTCAACGGGAGGGCGGAGGAGTTTAGGGCGGCGCTGGAGGAGGTTCATGAAATTGCACGGCTGCGGATTGCGGCAATTCTGGCTGGTGCCTGAAGTCGGTGATTTTGCATAATTTTCTAAGATAGTGGTTGCTTAATTGGCGGGTTGAGGGCAGATTTTTGGCGAAACCTGACAAAACAGGGTAATTTACTAAGGATTATGCTTCCCGACAGTTCACCGTTTTCCCCGAACCAGCGCCAGGCGCTGGATTCATTGCTTGCTGGCTTTGACGTGCTTCAGCGCGGATGGCTCAGTGGATATCTTGCCGCAGGATCTGCCGCGCCCGCTGCGGCTGTGGCTGCGCCTCCCGTTTCTGCCGGAAAGCTAACGGTTCTTTACGGAACCGAGAGCGGAAATTCCGAAGAGCTGGCTGCCCGCGCTGTGAAAGAGGCCAAGAAA
The DNA here is from genome assembly GCA_963793435.1 of uncultured Verrucomicrobiae bacterium. GTDB lineage: Bacteria > Verrucomicrobiota > Verrucomicrobiia > Verrucomicrobiales > Akkermansiaceae > Luteolibacter. Next base: position 2,194,278 of record CAWCAA010000002.1, read on the forward strand.
AAAGGCTTCAAAGCGGTGATGAAAAACATGTCCGACATCGTCCCTGCGGATCTGATGAAAGACGAAAAGCTTCTCGTCATCGTCTCAACATGGGGTGAGGGCGATGCTCCGGAAACCGCCGTCGCTTTCCACAAGGCGTTCATGGAAGAGGATATCAAGCTGGATAAGGTGAAATTCTCCGTCTGCGCTCTTGGCGATACCTCCTACGAGCAATTTTGTGAGATCGGAAAGCAGTTCGACGCCCGTCTCGAACAACTCGGAGCGAAACGCGTGGCGCCCCGCGTCGATTGCGATGTGGATTACGAAGACTCTTATACCGAGTGGTTCGTTTCCGCGATCACCGAGCTGACCCCTGCTTCCGCCGCTCCTGTGCTGGCCGTTCATGCCGGTTATCCGGCTACGACAGTCGCCGTGGAATTCGGGAAAAAGAATCCGTTCCTTTCTGAGGTCAGCGACAACATTATTCTCAATGGTGAAGGCTCCGTGAAGGAGACCATCCACGTAGAGCTTTCCATGGAGGGCAGCGGGCTAACATACGAGCCCGGCGATGCTCTTGCCGTGCAGCCGCACAACTGCGTGGCGATGGTGAAAGATGTGATCTCCGCCGCGAAGCTCATCGGAACTGAAGAGGTGGAGGTGAAAGGTGCCGGGAAAAAGCTTCTCGCGGACGCGCTCCGCGAAGACTTCGATATCACCGCGCTTTCCAAGGCCGTTTTGAAAAAACTCGCGACGGCTACCAGTTCGGCAGCTCTTGACACTCTCCTTGAGGATGACGCGAAGGACAAACTCCGCGAATACATTGAAGGTCGCGAGATCGTGGATGCGCTAACCGATTTCGCGCCGCAGGGGCTTTCCGCAGATGCCCTTACCGGCATTTTCCGGAAGCTCCCAATCCGTCTTTACTCCATCGCATCCAGCCCGCTGGCGCATCCCGATGAAGTGCATCTCACCGTAGCTGCGGTGAGGTATGAAACCCATGGTAGATTAAGAAAAGGCGTCTGCTCCACCTTCCTTGCGGACGTCGCGAAGACAGGGGAGAGCGTCCCTATCTTCGTCCAGCCGAATAAGAATTTCCGCCTCCCGGCCGATGGCAATACGCCTATCATCATGGTTGGCCCAGGCACCGGGGTCGCCCCGTTCCGCTCCTTCGTAGAGCATCGCGCGGCAGTCGGTGCACCCGGGAAAAACTGGCTCTTCTTCGGCGACCAACGCTACACCTACGATTTCCTTTACCAGCTTGAGTGGCAGGATTTCCTCAAAGAAGGCCAGCTCACCAAGCTCGATCTTGCCTTCTCCCGCGACCAGCCGGAAAAGATCTACGTCCAGGACAAGATGCTCGAGAACGGCGAGGAACTTTACAAATGGCTGGAAGAAGGCGCGCACTTCTACGTCTGTGGAGATGCCAGCCGCATGGCCGCCGATGTCCACGAAGCTCTCATTTCCGTGGTGAAAAACTACGGCGCAAAATCCCGCGAAGAGGCCGAGGCATACATCGAGAACCTCAAGAAAACCAAACGCTACCAGCGCGACGTTTATTAAAGACGCAAGACTTTGAGACACAAGACACAAGAACAGAAGCTATCAAACCAACTTCCGTGTATTCCGTGCCTTACGTGGTTCAAAATTCTTTTCCATTTCCCTAAATCCTAATTTCCCCAATCACCATGGCTGACAAAAAACTAGCAGCGAACGAAGGCATCAAAACCCGCAGCAACTACCTGCGCGGAACCATCACCGAAGGTCTCGCCGATACCGCCACCGGCTCCATGTCCGAGGATGACCAGCAGCTCCTGAAATTCCACGGAACCTACCAGCAGGACGACCGCGACCTGCGCCCGAACCGCAGGAAGTATCGCTTGGAGAAGGCATATTCATTTATGATCCGTGTCCGCGTCCCCGGCGGTGTGACCTCGCCGAAGCAGTGGCTGCAGATGGATGAGATTTCCACCCAGTTCGCCAACGGCACGATCAAGCTTACCACGCGCCAGGCCTTCCAGTTCCACGGTATCATCAAGAGCAATCTCAAGCGCACGATGCAGGAAATCAACCAGGCGGCGATGGATACCATTGCGGCTTGCGGGGATGTGAACCGCAATGTCATGTGCTCGCCCAACCCTTTCCTTTCCGAGGCGCACAGCCAGGCGATGAAGGATGCACACGCGATTTCCGCCCACCTCACGCCGCAGACCGCTGCCTACCACGAGATCTGGTTGGACGGTGAAAAAGTCGAGACCTCGGAGAAAGAAGTCGAACCCATCTACGGCAAGACCTACCTCCCCCGGAAATTTAAAATCACTGTCGTCGTTCCGCCATCCAATGACGTGGACATCTACGCGGACTGCCTCGGTTTCATCGCCATCGTGGAGGACGGCAAGGTCCTCGGTTACAACGTCACCGTCGGTGGCGGCATGGGTGCGACCCATGGCAACGACCTGACCTTTCCCCGCACTGCGGATGTGATCGGTTTCTGCAAGGTGGATCAGATCGTGGACGTCGCGGAAAAAATCGTTCTCATCCAGCGCGACTTCGGTGATCGCGAAGTGCGCGCCCACGCCCGTTTCAAATACACAGTGGACGATCACAGCTCGGAATGGATTCTGGAAAAGCTCAACGAATACCTCGGCTACGATCTGGAACCTGTCCGTGATTTCAAATTCGAGGACAACGGCGACCGCTACGGCTGGGCCGAGGATCCAAGCGGAAACTCCCATTTCACTCTCTTCGTGGAAGGCGGGCGCGTAGTCGATACCGAGAATTACGAGCTACGCACCGGCCTTCGCGAGATCGCGAAAATCCATGACGGGGACTTCCGTCTCACCGGAAACCAAAACCTCATCATCGCCAACATTTCCGCCGCAAAGCGTCCCGCTATTGAGAAAATCATGGCTAAGTATGGCATTGATCAAAGCAATCTCCGCAGCGGCCTGCGTCTCAACAACCTGGCCTGCGTCGCTCTTCCTACCTGCGCCCTCGCTCTCGCGGAGGCCGAGCGTTTCCTGCCGGCACTCCTCACCGAGCTTGAGGAATCCATCGAGGCACACGGTCTCCGCCACGATGCCATCACCATCCGCATGACGGGTTGCCCGAATGGCTGCGCCAGACCTTACATCGCGGAGCTTGGCTTCGTCGGAAAGGGACCGGGTCGCTACAATGTCCTGCTCGGCGGCGGCTTCCACGGCCAGCGCCTGTCGAAACTTTTCCGCACCGATGTGCCAGCAGAGGAAATCAAAACCCTACTCGATCCCGTCTTCGCCAGCTATGCGAAAGAGCGCGAGGAAGGCGAGCGCTTCGGAGATTTCTGCATCCGCAGCGGCCTGGTCGCGAAGACCACTAACGGAGCCGACTTCCACGCCAACCTGAAGCCTGAGGCCATCGCCTGAAGCATATCACCATGACCACTCTAGCTCAGGAAATTGACGCTCCAGAACTTTCCGAGGAGCTGAAAAACCTCCGCGCAGGAGAGCGCCTGGAGCTTCTTTACGAGCGTCTCGGTAGCCGCCTGGTGGCCAGCACCAGCTTCGGCCTCCAGGCGGCCGTGATGCTGAAACTTCTCCACGACCACGCGCCGAAAGTCCCGGTCATCTCCATCGACACCGGCTTCCTTTTCCCGGAAACCTATCGTTACGCGGAGGAGCTGATGGGGAAATTTCCGCTCGATTACCGCATCTACCATCCCACCGTTTCCGCCGCCCGCATGCAGGCGATCCACGGCGATCTTTGGGAGCAGGGTAGGGAAGGTGCGGAAAAATACGGCATTATCACAAAGGTGGAGCCGATGAACCGCGCGCTGAAAGAAATTGGCGGCGATGTCTGGATCAGCGGCCTGCGCCGTGCCCAATCCGATAGCCGTCAGGACAGGCCTTTCGTGGAACAGCAGAAAAAGACCCTGAAAGCTTATCCCATCCTCGATTGGGCGGACGCGCAGGTGGATATTTTCTACCACCAGAACGATCTTCCCCGCCACCCTCTTGCCGAGCAAGGCTACGTCACCATGGGCGATTGGCACAGCACCCGCCCATCCACCGACGGCACGGCGAATGGCACCCGCTTCAACGGCGAAAAATACGAGTGCGGACTCCACCTGGATTCCGGGACTTCGGATTTCCAGATCTGACTTTTTCGAAGGACCTGTTTAAGATCTGCAGTATGCGTGCCGGAGGCACCGGTGACTGTCGGCAGCCTGCTGCCGCTTTCCGTTACGCAGCCTGCTGCTACGGGGCAACCTCGGGAGTGAACAACCCCATCCCGTGGCAATGCAGCCGGCTCGCAGCAGGCTGCATTGCCAAAAGCGGCAGCAGGCTGCCGACAGTCACCGGTCTTCGACTTTTTTCGGCGTTGCATTTCAAATATTCGGATTTCAAACAGGTTCTAAACTTCGATTTCACCGGGGCGACCAGCGAGATATCCGGCGATGGCTCCGATGGCGGCGATGAAAATCAGGGAACCGTAAGCGAGGTTCCAGCCACCGGCGGTGGTGCTCATCCATCCGATCACCCACGGGCCGGGTGCGGCGAAGAGGTATCCGAATGCCTGCGCCATGGAGGAAAGGCTGGCTGCGGTTTCCGCGTTGGCACTGCGGAAGGCGATTAGCAGCAGGGCCAGGCCGAAGCCGCCGTTCAGACCGAGGCCGAGCAGGATCGCGGAAACGCCGGCGAGGGCAGGTGGCGCCAGAAGGATGCCTAGAAGACCGAAACCGTTTGCCAGGAGGCAGGACACCGCCCAGGCACTCTGGGACTTTGAACGTCCGGCGAGATATGGGACGAGCAGGCTGGCGGCGCAACCCAGGAGCTGCATGGCGGTGACCCATGCGGTGGCGGTATTTTCGGTCATCCCACGGTATTGGAAGACGCTGGGGAGCCACGCTACGGAGCAGTAGAAAAGGGCGGACTGGAGGCCCATGAGAACGGTCACCTGCCATGCCCGTTTCATGCGGAGAAGTTTTCCTATCCCCGCCATGGGATGGACGGGGGTCAGGCGGCCGGGACGCGCTACCATCTGCGGTGCCCAGATCACCAGAATGACGATTGCGAAAACTCCCCACATGGCGAGCGAAGTCCGCCAGCCTCCCGCCACGGAATCCGCCACCGGGATGGCGAGCGCCAGCCCGAGCGCTGCCCCGAGGTTCATCCCGGTGGAATATATGCTGGTAAGGAGGCCGACATGGTTGGGGTAGCGGCTTTTCACGATGCCCGGCAGCAGGACGTTTCCCACTGCGATTCCCCCGCCGATCAGGACTGTGCCAAGGACACGCCAGACTGCTGAGAAATCACCAGGAGCGGAGCGCAGCCAGCAACCCGCGCCCAGAACGAGCAGGCCGAAACCCAGAACCCGCGCGAAACCGAACCTGCGCCCCAGCCAGCCGGCCCATAACCCGACAATGCCGAACAGGATGAGCGGGACGGTGGTGAGGCTGCCAATCGTTTCCCGGCTCAGGCCGGAATCGCGCATGCGCTCGGCCAGCGGGGCCAGTCCGGTGATCGCCGGCCTGAGATTCAGCGAGATCAGCAGGATGCCGCCTATCAGGAACATGTGGTGCCATTTCGTGGCGGGCTTGGTCATGCGAATCGGGATTGGGGAGTGGTGGAAAATTTCCCGCAGAACATCCGAAGCGAATCCCGGCATGATTGAAAGGCGAAAATGAACCGTGGCTTGCCCGCGATGTCCAGTTTCCCAAACCATAGGCTTGATCTGACAGGGCATCTCCCCAACCTTCCCATCAAATGCAAAACTCCCTCTTTCTCGTTTCCCTTCTCTCTATGCTGGCCGCGTTCCCCGGAGCTTCCGCCGCCCCTGAAAACCTGATCCGTAATGGCTCCTTCGAGGGCGGCATGCTCTATTGGCACTACCAGAACGGCAAAGAGATCGTAGAAGGGGGCAAGGTCGGGAAGTACGCCTACCGGATCAACGAGGGCAATTCCTTCAGCGCGCCGATGATGCTGGAGCGCGACCAGACCTATTCGATCAGCCTGTGGGCGAAAGCCGTGGAGGGGAAAAGCAAGGTGAGTATCGGGCTGCCCCCGATGGCGAGGGAGGTAGCAAACAACGCAGGGCGGGTCTGGAAAGACGGGGCAAGCAAAAGTGCGGAGATCGGCACGGAGTGGACGCGTGTTTCGGTTTCTTTTAAGACGGATGTGAAGCCGAACGGCTTCTGGCCGAAGCCGAGCTACGGGGTCACCATCTCCGGGAGGAAGGAGTCGCCTATCCTTGTGGATGGCGTGACGGTAGTGAAAGGCACCGAGGGCACGCCCGACTATATCCCGCGCTCCGCCATCGAAGTCGTCGCCGATCCCACCAACCTCCCCGGATACGCTGGTGCCGCCGGGAACATGTATAAGAAAGGCGCGACCGCCACCCTCGATGGCTACGTTTCCAATCCCGGAACCAAAGCCCAGGACATCCTCGTCCGCTGGCAGCTCATGGATTACGAGGGCGAAAAAGCCCACGCCGATCCCATCGATACGAAAATTTCCCTCGCTCCCGGCGAAACGAAAACCGTCCCCGTTTCCCTGCCTCTGACGGCCAACGGCACCGTCCTCGCCCGCCTCAGCGCGTTTAATGCGGACGGCGTGAAGATCGATTCCTCCGATCTCCCCATCACCTCGCTTCCCTACGAAAAATCCGCCACCACGCCGAACTACGAGGAGCGCTTCGGCGGTTCCTTCGCGGGTGGCGTCGAGTGCTTGGAGCGGATGCAGCGCATCGGCTTCGGCTGGACACGCTGGTGGGCGAACCAGAAATGGCAGGACTACGAGCCCAAGGAAGGCCAGTATGAGTGGTCGAACGAGAAATTTCAGGAAGCCTTCGATCTCGGAATCTCCTGCCACGTTGTCCTCTACGGCTGGCCCGAGTGGATCATGGACAAAGGCCACCCGCTTCCCCGCGACATGCGCTGGAAAGCGGACGATCCGAAATGGGACGATCTTTCCGTGGAAACTGCGTGGGATCGCTACGTTAAAGCTGCCGTCGAAAACTTCCGTGGCAAGTCCGTCGTTTTCCAGATCGCCAACGAGCCGGGACATGACAAGTGGATGAAGGATGGCAACGACTTCGCCGCCGAGTACGTGAAGTTCAACAACCGCACCGCCCGCCTCATCAAGCAGACCGATCCCAAGGCGCAGGTCTCCGTAAACAACGTCTATCTCAACCCGTCCTCCGTGAACGGCCCGCTGCTCCGCGCGAAGGATTTCGAGGACTTCGATGTCTGGAGCTGGCACGACTACCGCGCCGGCCGCCTCGGCGACGAGACCACGATGAAACGCATGCTCCAGATGCTCAGAGGTGCCAATGCCGAGCACCTCGAAGTCTGGTTCACCGAGGGCTGGGCTTTCACCAACACCCTCGTGGATCAGCCCCCCGGCCAACCCATCTCACCAGCCTGGAAAGCACCCATGACATCGTGAACTCCGTCGCGGAAATGACCGCCGCCGGGCATGACAAGATGGTTCTTTTCCACCTGATGTATGGCCAGCACGGCATGAGCTTCTGGGACTACAGCGGGCCCGGCGTGATGATCTACGATTGGTATAGCTACCCCACAGCCCTCGTTGGTGCTTGGAACGTGCTCTGTCACCACATCGGTCTCAGCGAGCAGATCGGCTTCGTCCGACCTCCCGGAGGAAACTTCGCGGTCTTCACCGACAAGCGAAACAACCGCGGCGTGATGATCGCCTTCGCCGATGAGAAAGCCGAGGAGGATGCCGTCATTGAGCTGCCCATGGACGGTCTCACCGCCGAGGATATTCAGGGGAATCCGGTGAAGCTGGACGGCAGCAAACTCACCCTTTCCAAGACAGGCCGTCCCGTCGTCCTCTACACCGCCGCCGGTGGCACAGGAAAGCCGCTCTTCGATGCGCTTGAGAAAATCGACCGCAAGCACCTCGGCTTCGTCAGCGCCGGAGCGGGTGGCGAAAAAGTCTATCGTCTCCCCGACGTTTGGGACGGGGAGGAGCTGAAGTCAGCCAAGGGCAACCCCGCCATGAGCGGCGACAAGCCCGTCTGGCGTGTGGATCACCTTTTCCCCACCGATGCGATCATGCCCGCCAACTACAAGCCCATGGTCTGGGGCAACCAACGCTGGGAAGCTCCCGACCACAACCACGGCGGCCACCCAAGCCTCTCCCTGAAAGACGGCGTCGTCCGCATGGGCACGATGGGGCCCTGGGGTGGGGAAATGAATTTCAAGAAGCAGGGAGCCCTGTCCTTCATCGTTCCGGAAAACGGCGTTTATCAGATCAAGTTCACTGTGAAATCCGATCCTTGGGGCGGCTCCGGTGCGGATGCCTTCCTCCGCGTCATGAAGCGCGACGAGCAGCGCGTCGGCGAGATCGAGAAATTCACCCTCAAGGCCGACAAGACCCCCGTCTCCGTCGATATCGAGATCGATGCCGCCCAAGGCCACGAGATCGTCCTCCTCACGGAAATGCCCAACCACAACAATTCCACCAACATCACCATCACAGACCTAACGGTGACGAAGAAGTGATAGCAGGGGCGAATTTCTTTCGCCCCGTGCATGTGTTTGGAAGGGGCGAAAGGAATTCGCCCCTCCTATCAGTCCTCATCGCATTTGCGAAGTATCGCGTCGCGGAAAGGGATGGCCTCCTGGGCACCGGTGCTGAGGGTGGCAAGGGCGCCGGCGGCGTTGGCGAAGCGGAGGGCTTGGTCGGGCGGCATCCCTTCCGTGAGGGCGGTGGCGATGGCTCCGGCGAAGGTATCCCCGGCACCGACGGTATCGACCGGATCAACCCGAAAGGCAGGGCATTCGATGCTGCCCGAAGAATTTTCGAGCGTGGTTGCCCCGCTGCCACGGGTGGTGATGATCCTCGCCTCCAGCCCTTCCGGCAGGCGGGCGGATTCATTTTCGTTGACGATGACGGTGGAGACCTGAAGCCGCTCCCACGGGATTTCCTCCGGCATGGGCGAGGGGTTGAGAAAGACGGGCACGCCTGCTTCGGCGGCGATCTCCGTGGCTCGGATGACGGTTTCCATCGGCGACTCGAACTGGAGCAATATTGCATCCGCCGAGGTGATCAGATCACGGAAGGTTTGGATGTTTTCCGGCGAGAGGCAGCCGTTCGCCCCGGCATTGACGATGATGGAATTTTCCCCGTGCGAGTCCACGGCAATGAACGCGGATCCCGTAGGCCGGTTCGGTGTCCTTGAAATCCCGGAGGTATCTATCCCTTCCCTTTCCAACGCTTCGAGATAGCCATGTCCGGCGTGGTCGTCCCCGATCATTCCGATGAAACGCACCTCCGCCCCGGCACGTGCGGCGGCCACTGCCTGGTTCGCGCCTTTTCCGCCGAGGCTGGTCTGGGTACCCGTCGCAGGAACCGTTTCCCCCGGAGCCGGAAGCTCGCGGACGAAGTGGTAGTGATCGACGTTCAGGGAACCGATGACGGTGATCTTCATAAGTTCAAATACCGAAAAACGGATTGTGGACTTTGATGCCTTGTATGCTTTGGCCATCGTTAAGATCCTCCGAGAGCAGCACCCCGGCTTTGGCGACCGATGCGGCGGAAACGATCAATCCGTCCCAGAACGAAATCTGGTGGAGAATGCTGCAATCAATGCCTTTCTGGATCATGTCCGGGGTGATCTGGACAACATCGAACATGCCGAAGTCGATCACGTGTTGGCGGGCGGTTCGGGCTGGAATGTGCAGCTTGCGGGTCGCGGCGGAATAGAATTCCTGGAGAACCTGTGTGGAAATAACCCCGGTCCGGTTTTCAAGGTGTCCCCGGATCAGCTCCATCGCTACCGAGCGTTTTTCGGGTTCGTTCCGATCAACGCTGTAAACCAGAATATTTGAATCAAGGAATTCTCTCTCGGACATAGGCCATTAGCGCTGGAGTTCTTCGCGATTGAATTTCCAACCTCCGGAATTTCCGGGTGACTGCTCCAGGCGGGCCATGATCCCATCAATGGAATCGGATGGTTCCGAGACGGTATCGGTGAGAAGACTGCGGACGAGCGCGTTGAGGCTGGTGCCGCGCGCCTGGGCGTATAGGCGACCTTTTTTCAGCAGATCATCAGGCATGGACAAGGTGATGTTAGGCATTTCCACATAATACGTGCGGTGCGTGGGTTATCAACTGAAATCTCCGTTCACTTCTTCGGCGGTTCGGGGCAGAGCTGGACGAAGGCTTCAAGGACGCGGGCGGTCTGGACTTCGTCCATCTTCATGTAGCGGTGTTTCCCATCAGGCTTGGAGTGAAAGCGGGTGAATCCATCGTTTTCCACCTCAACATGTCCCGACTCGGAGAGGCCGAAGTAGCCGCGGTCAGGATGGACGATGAGCAGGGGGCAGGTGAGATCCCAGGTCGGGTTCTGGCCGTTCAGGCCGCAGTAGGCTTCGTAGCCTTCCTTGATGATGTGGCGCGGGGTGTAGTTGTAATCCTGCTGGATGCTCCATGCCGGGTAGCGCAAAGCCATGCCGATCTCAAAGCCGCTCCAGATGACTTTTCCCGGCCACTTCTTCGCGAGTTCCTGGGCGGAGGGGATGTCTTTGATCACATTGTATTCGCGGTGCTTTTCGTAGCGGCCGCCCTTGTCGAAGGCACCCGCCATGATGACCAGCTCCTTGACCTTTTTCTCGATGAGTTCCTTCCCGGTGAGAGGGGAGGCTTCGTCGGCAGGGGAGTCGATGAGGCGGACGAGGTTGGTGAAAAACCCGACCTGGGCGATGCTGACCGAGCCATCCGGTTGGGCGGCGAGGGTCTTTCTTAGAAGTGAGACGGCCTCCGGCGCATCCTCGCCGCTTGTGAGATCGTGCGGGTAGATGAGGTTGCCCTTGTCATCCTTGCGGGTGGCGACTCCGGCGTATTTCCCCTCGTCGCGCATGACTCCGTCGCGCACGGCACCGATGGGGATGTCCGGGCGTCCGTAGAAGGTGTTCACCGCATCCGTGTAGGCGGCGGAAAGCGGATGGTCTTTGGTGGAGGTGACGGCGAGCAGTTCGACGAGGCCGCGGTTCTCCAGGGCGTGGATCATGGCGAGTGCCTGGGCATCATCGATGTCGTTGCCCATGTCGGTGTCGAAGATGAGTTTGACTGGCTCGGCGGCGAGGGAGGTGGCGAGGGCTAGTGGTAGGAGCAGGTGTTTCATAAGTTAAGTGGGGTTTGTTAGGATTCAGTTTTCAGGGAAGATCGGTTGAAAATGGCTTTGATGCGGTCGGAGATGGCTGGGTTGCGGAGGGCGTCGATGGCGACGGCGAGGACGATGACGGCTCCGGTGACGATACGTTTCGATGGCTCGGAGGCACCGACCTGGGCGAGGCCGGCACCGAGGGTGGCGATGATGAGGACGCCGAGGAAACTGTGGACGATGGAGCCGCGTCCACCCATGAGCGAGGTGCCGCCGATGACGACCGCAGCGATGGCGGAAAGCTCAAGGCCGAGGCCGGCATTTGGGTCGGCGGAGCCGAGGCGGGCGGTGAAGAAGATGGAGGCGAGTCCGGCGAGCAGGCCGGTGATGACGAAGACGGAAATCTTCCGCCCGGCGGTGCGCACTCCGGCGAGTCGGACGGCTTCTTCATTTGTCCCGATGGCGATGAGGTAGCGGCCGAAGGTGGTCTTGCTGAGGACGAACTGGCACACGGCGACGGTGGCGATGGCGATGAGGAAAGAAAGCGGGAGGCCGGTTCCGGCGATGGGAGTGGCGAGGTTTTCCAATGCGCCGGAAAGATATTTCGTCTGCGAATCCGTGGCGGAATAGGCGAGGCCGCGCGCGATCTCCAAGGTGCCGAGGGTGACAATGAAGGAAGGGATTTTCAGCAGCACGCTGATGGAGCCGTTGAAAAGCCCGGCGAGTGCGCCGACGGCGATTGCCAGTAGGCAGGCGGGGAAGAGCGACCATCCCCAGTCTGCGAGGGCGACTCCGAGCATGGCTCCGGAAAGGGCGAGGACGGAGCCGACCGAGAGATCGATGCCTGCGATGATGAGAACCAGGGTCATGCCGCAGGCGATGATGGCCAGCGGGGGAATCTGGCTGGCGAGAGTGGCGAGCGTGCGGGTGCTGAGGAAGTTGTCGCTCATGATTCCGAAGAGCGCGATGAGCAGCGTCCAGATGACGATGAGCGGGGCGTAGTGGGAGAGGGCGGATTTCATTTGGAGTGAGAAGTGCCGAGTGAGAAGTGAGAAGTGGAAGACTTGGGCTGTTGTTTGAACCGCGGAGGCGCGGAGGTCGGGGAGGGGGCGCGGAGGAAGACTTGGGTTGTGGATTTTTAACCGCGAATGGACGCGGATTTTCGCGAATTAAGAGTAGAAATTTGTTTGTTTTAAATTTTCGTAGGACTGGCTTTGCGACTCCTCTGCGACCTCTGCGCCTTTGCGGTTCAAATCTTTGTTAGCTGGTGCCTTGGGAGAAGAGGAAGATTTTGGTTTCGGATTTCGTGCTTAAGATTTATGATTTCCATCCAGGTATCCGGCGAAGGCGGCGGCGGTGATGGATTCCTGGGTCCAGGTGTCGGGGTGGAACTCGCCGGTGATTTTGCCGTCGGACATGACGATGATGCGGTGGGCGATGGACATAAGTTCGAGGAGATCGCTGGAGACGACGACGAGGGCGCGGTCTTCGGCGGCGAGTTTGTCGAGGGTGTCGTAGATGGTCTGGCGGGCGGCGATGTCGATACCGCGCGTGGGTTCGTCGAAGAGGAGGATGTTGCAATCGCGCTCGAGCCAGCGGGAGATGACTACCTTTTGCTGGTTGCCTCCGGAGAGGGAGGAGACGGGCTGGGAAACGGAGTCGCGTTTTAGTGCGAGGCGGTCGGAGATTTCCGTGGAGGTTTTCCGCTCGGAGGAATGGTTGAGGACGGCGGCGGTGGAGTGGCGGGATAGGGTGGAGATGGTGGTGTTCGCGGTGATGGAAAGGGGGAGAAGGAGGCCTTCGTTTTTCCGGTCTTCCGGGATGAGGCCGATGCCGAGCTTGGCGGAGTCGGCGGGGGATTTTGGGGAAATGAGCTGGTTCTCATCGAGGATGATTTTTCCGGAGGAGGGTCGGTCGGCGGCGGTGATGGCGCGGAGGGTTTCCGTGCGGCCGGAGCCGACAAGTCCGGCGATGCCGAGGATTTCGCCTTCGTGGGCGGTGAAGGAGACGCCTTTTACGGCGGTACCGGAGCGGAGGTTTTCCACGCGGAGTGCGGGGCGGTGTTGGCCGGAAGGGATGTGCGGTTTGCGCTCGGCGAGTTCGGAGCCGGCCATTTCGCGGACGAGTTGCGGGATGCTGGTTTCGGAAACCTTGTGGGTGGAGACGCGGCGGCCATCGCGGAGCACGGTGACGCGATCGGCGATGCGGGCGATCTCGTCCATGCGGTGGGAGATGTAAACCACGGCGACCCCGCGCTCTTTCAGGCGGGCGATGTTTTCGAAGAGTCGCTCGATTTCCGGACCGGTGAGGGCGGCGGAGGGTTCGTCGAGGATGAGGATGGCGGCGTCATCCGAGAGGGTGGATGCGATCTCGACGAGTTGCTGGTGGCCGACTCCCAGGCGGGCGGCGGGGGTGGAGGGATCGAGTGTTTCAAGGCCGACGCGGGAGAGGGCTGCGACGGCGGTTTCGCGGAGGGTCTTGCGATCCAGGATTCCGGCGCGGGAGGGGAGGCGGGAAAGGCAGATGTTTTCCGCGACGGTGAGGGTGGGGATGATGTTCAGCTCCTGGAGCACCATGGAAACCCCGGCGGCTTCGGCAGCTTTGCGGGAGGCGGGGGAGAAGGGCTTGCCATTGAGGAGGACGTTCCCGGAATCGGCGGTTGTGAGGCCGGTGAGGATGCGGGCGAAGGTGGATTTTCCGGCTCCGTTCGATCCGACGAGGGCGTGGACTTCACCCTTTTCCAAAGTAAAATCGAAATCCTTGAGCACGGGTTGTGCGTAGGATTTGTTCAGGTTGGAGACGGAGAGCATCGAAAAAGTGCCGAGTGATCAGTGGGAAGTGATCAGTGGAAGACTTGGGTTGTGAGAGAAGAGATATGAACCACAATGGGACCAAAGCGGACATGGAGGAACTGACTTCTCATTTCAAAATTCCTCAAAAAGCACGGAATACACGGAAGCTGGGGTTCCGGATTCTGAATTGAGGTTTAAAGTTTAAAATTTAAAGTTTTGAGTCTTACTTCGTGATCAGATCGACGGCGGTTCTTTTGTCTGCTGGTTTGGCGTTGCCTTTGAGGATGTCGAGGGCGGTTTCGATGCCGAAGACGGCGAGTTGGTCGCCGTGTTGGTCTGCGGTGGCGAGGACGCTGCCGTCCTGAATCATGGGACGGATCGCGGAGATGTTGTCGAAGCCGGCGACGAGGACTTTGCCATCGAGTCCGGCTGCTTTCACTGCCGAGACCGCGCCGAGGGCCATGGAGTCGTTGGCGGCGAGGATGGCTTTGAGGCCGGGGTTCTCGCTGAGGAGTGCGGCGGCGATCCGGTTGCTTTGTTCCATTTCCCACTGCCCTGACTGGACGCCGATGATCTCCATGCCAGCTTCATTCATCGCGTCCTTGAAACCGTCGCGGCGCTGGATGCTGTTGAAGGCGGTAGGGACTCCCTCAATGATGGCGACCTTGTCCCCTTCGGAGAGCATTTCCGCGACCGCTTCGCCGACCATCTTCGCACCTTCGCGGTTGTCCGGGCCGACGAAGGGGATGGTCGTTTTGGTGTCGGCCAGAGCCGCGTCATCGAGCTTGTTGTCGATATTGACGATGACGATCCCGGCATCCGCCGCGCGTTTGAGGGCGGGGACGAGGGCTTTGGAATCGGCGGGAGCGATGACGATGGCATCCACCCCGCGGGCAACCATCTGCTCCACGAGATTTACCTGGGCGGTGAGGTCGGTTTCGTTGGAAATGCCGTTCACGATGAGTTCGTAGTCCGAGGAGTGCTCCTTTTGGTGAGCCTCCGCACCTTCCGACATGGTTTTGAAAAACTCGTTGGCGAGGGATTTCATCACCAATGCGACGACTGGCTTTTCAGGGCTGGGATCTTTTTTGTCGCAAGAGGTGAGGGGAATGAGCGATGCTGCAGCAACGAACGATAGTTTGAAAAATGAACGGGTTTTCATGGTGTGGAATGATCTGGATCGCGGAAAGATTGTGAGGATACAAACGTTTGAGCAAGAATTTTAGGAACGGAATATGAATCTGTCGGGACTAGCGAAAGAATTGGAAATCTCGGTGGCAACGGTGTCGCGGGTGTTGGCAGGCGTTTCGGAAAAATACCGGATCAGCGCTAAGACCCGGGATCGGGTGATGGCGGCAGCGGAGGAGTTCGGGGTGGTGGCGGATCCGCTTGGAGCCAGCTTGCGGACGGGGAAGACCGGGATGACGGGGCTGCTGGTTCCGGACATCACGAATCCGTATTTTGCTACTATGGCGAGGGCGGTGGAGCTGCGGCTGAGGGAGAAAGGAATCGCATTGATGCTGAGTGATTCAAACGAGGATGCTGCGACGGAGCTGGAGTTGATTGCCGCGATGAAGGGCAGGAGACTGGACGGGATGATCCTGGCCTCGGTGGGTGTGGAGTCGGAGCGTTTGGAGAAACTGATTTGCGGAAGCGGGTTCCGGGTGGTGCTGTTGGACAGGGTGCTGCCGGGACTGGAGGGGAAGGTGACGGGAGTGAGTTTGGACAACTACAGCGCGGGAAAAATCGCCGTGGAGAGGCTGCTGGAAGCCGGGCACCGGAAGATCGGTTGTGTGCGGGGAAATCCGGAGTCGAACGCCGACTGCGAGCGACTGCGAGGTGTAACCGAAACCCTGGCGAACGAGAATCTGGTGCCGCAGGTGGTAGGTAGCGGCTATGAAGCGGAGCGGGGACTGCAAGCAGCCAATGAACTTCTTTCCCGAGAGGTGCCGAGCGCGGTGATCACCCTTACGGGACAAGCGGTTCTCGCCGTTCTTCAGGTCGCGCAGGAGAAAGGTTTGCGGGTTCCGGCGGATCTGTCGCTTGTCGGATTTGACGAGCAACCCTGGGCATCCTTCCTGGAGGCACCGCTGACGACGGTGGTGCAGCCCGTCGAAGCAATGGCGGCGAGGGCGGTGGAGCTTTTACTTGGGAATGACCCGATTGTCACCGAGGTATTTCCGGCACGCCTGGAGGAGCGGAAATCGGTTGCCGCGAAATGAAAGGTTCGGTGCGCTTCCCGTATGGTGCTTGATGCGGGACTGAATCAACATTGAAAGAGAAAAGGAGGGTATGTCATTCAGATTACCCGAATGCATGGCGGGGTGGGATTATGATTGGAGAAAGTTTCCGGGACGGATAGGAATTTCCGGGTGAGGAAAGACCGGCTGGATGCGTTGCTGATAAATCGCGGGATGTGTGATTCCCGCGAGCAGGGGAAGAGGCTGGTGCTTGCGGGGGAGGTGAAAGTGGATGGCCGTGTTGTGGACAAGCCTGCGGAGCGTTTCGGCGAGGACGCGGTGGTGGAGATCAGGGAGAAGCCAAAATTCGTCGGGCGTGGTGGGTTGAAGCTGGAAGGGGCGTTGGAGCATTTCGGGATCGATGTGACGGGCTGGACTTGCCTGGATGTGGGGGCATCGACCGGAGGGTTTACCGACTGTCTGCTCCAGAGGGGCGCGGTAAAAGTCCATGCCATCGACGTGGGGACGAACCAGCTCGTGTGGAAACTGCGGAACGATCCAAGGGTCGTTTCCAAAGAAAAGTTCAACGCCCGGAATCTTGAGGAGAAGGATCTCGGCGAAAAGGTGAGGCTGGCGGTGATGGATCTGTCGTTCATATCCCTAACCAAAGTCCTGCCGGCCGTTTTCGGTGTATTGGAGGAGGGCGGGGCGGTGGTCTGCCTGATCAAGCCGCAATTCGAGCTTCAGCGCGAGGATGTCGGGAAGGGCGGGATTGTGAGGGACGGGGCTCTCAGGGAGAGGGCGGTGGAAAAAATCCGCAATTTCGTGACTGAGCAGCACGGGCGGGAATGGAAAGGTGTGATCCCGGCGAAAATCTCGGGGATGGACGGAAACCAGGAATTTCTCGCTTGGATAGGCTGAAATTTTTTTGTGGAAAAAACGAATAAAAATCGCTGGCGTGTGTCTAGTTTTGGAATACGCTCTTTGGGAGCCGTAAAATCCTACGAAAAACTGAACCAAAAAATTACGATGAAATTACTACTTACAGCATTCTGTGCCGCCATGTTCACTTCACCCCTCGTCTTCGCTGAAGAAGGCAAGTGCGACAAGTGTCCGAAAGATAAGAAAGAAGACACCACGCTTATCGCCCCTTGCGACAAGTGCGACAAACACAACAAGAAGGACGAGAAGAAAGAAGACACCGTTCTCAGTGCCACTACTTCCGACCAGCTCGCACATTGCGGCAAGTGCGGTAAAGGCGACAAGAAGTGCAAAGAGTGCAAGGACGGTGAAAAATGCGAAAAGTGCAAGAAGCACGCTGAAGATCACAAAAAAGAAGGCACTGCCCTTGCCGGTAAAGATTGCGATAAGAAAAAATGCGACAAGGACAAGGAAGAGTCCACCATTCTCGCCGACAAGAAGTGCGATAAAGAGAAATGCGACAAAGACAAGGAAGAGTCCACAATGCTCGCCGACAAGAAGTGCGACAAAGAGAAGTGCGACAAGGACAAAGAAGAGTCCACCCTCCTCGCTGGCAAAGACTGCGATAAAAAGAAGTGCGACAAAGACAAGGAAGAGTCCACCCTCCTCGCTGGCAAAGACTGCGATAAAAAGAAGTGCGACAAGGACAAGGAAGAGTCCACCCTTCTCGCTGGCAAAGACTGCGATAAGAAGAAATGCGACAAGGATAAGGAAGAGTCCACCCTCCTCGCTGCTTAAATCTGATCTCCAGATTATTCTCGAAAAGACCACCGGAGCGATCCGGTGGTTTTTTGTGTTGTGCCCTGCAGGACGCGCCGGTCTGACTGAGGATTTAAGTCCCTTTCGGGCTCGGCTGAGGAAGCCGCTTGCGGGAAGGCAAGGTTGGCACTGCGGGGCAAGCTGCTGGAAAGAGTTTCCAGCCGCAGCCTTGTGGGGCGTGTGTTGATTCCCAAGGCGGCTGGCGGGGTAAGACTCCTCGGAATTTCCACCTAACTTGATCGGCTGATCCAAGAGGCGATCAGTCAGGTGCCGCCCCCGCTGGATACTCGGTTCCGGCCGCGCACCCGACTTCCAGCTACGACAAGGTCTCCGTGCGCAAGGTCTCCGCCGAGGCCATTCCTCAGCCATCCGTCACCTTTCTTCCCGGCTTTTCCACACTGACTGCTGCCATGATTCGCCGCAGCTACGGGGCAGGGTCGGTTCTCCCATTGCGGATTGAAGAGCGTCGCCGTCCCTAGAACCTGTTTAAGATCTACCATTACGCAGGCTGCTGCTACGGGGCAACCTCGGGAAGCATCGACCTTGCGGTGCCAATGCCGTCGGCTTGCAGCACGCTGCCGACAGTCACAGGTCTTCGACTTTTTCCGGCATCGCGCTTTATGAATCGAGATTCCAAACAGGTTCTTAGTCTTTCTTCTTTAGAAGCGGAAAGAGAACCACGTCACGTATCGTAGGTGCGCCGGTGAGCATCATCACCAGGCGGTCGATGCCGATGCCGATTCCTCCTGCTGGCGGCATGCCGTGCTCGAGGGTTTCGATGAAATCATAATCGACCTTCTGCTCTTCTTCGCCACCGGCCTGGTGTTCAAGGCGTTCCTTTTGGACGTCGGGATCGTTGAGCTCGGAGTAGCCGGGGGAGATTTCCTGGCCGTTAATGATGAGTTCGTAAACCTCGACTGTCTTGCCGCCGGGAGTGAGTTTGGCGAGGGGAACCAGCTCGCTGGCTACGCGGGTGACGAAGCAGGGATCAAAGGTGTGCTCCTCGACTTTTTTCTCGAAGACCTGCTGGATGACCTCGTAGTCCTCCATCTTTTCGGAGAGCTGGACACCGAGTTCGTCGCACTTGGCACGGCGCGCTTCGGCGGTGATGTCGAAGAAATCATCCCCGGCGGCTTCCTTGATAAGATCGTGGTAGTTCGCGCGTTTCCACGGGCGGGAGAGGTCGATGGTGCGGATGATTTCGCCTTCCTCGTCCTTGTGCTCGATTTTTAGGCCACCGCAGAATTTCTCAGCTAGATGGCAGGTCATTTCCTCGACCATGTTCGCCATTTCCTCGAAGTCGGAGAATGCCCAATAAGCTTCCAACATGGTGAACTCGGGGTTGTGGCGGCGCGAGATGCCTTCGTTGCGGAAGTTGCGATTGAGCTCGAAGACTTTGGTGAAACCACCGACCAGCAGCCTTTTCAGGAAAAGCTCCGGGGCGATGCGCAGGGTGAGGGGCATGCCGAGGGCGTTGTGATGCGTCTCGAAAGGGCGGGCGGCGGCACCACCGGCTACGGACTGGAGCATGGGTGTTTCCACTTCCAGGAAGCCGCGCTCGTGGAGGAAATTGCGTATCTCCGCGATCATTTTGGAGCGGGTAATGAAGAGGGTCGCGCTGTCCGGATTTCCGATGAGGTCGAGGTGGCGCTTGCGGTATTTCGTCTCCCTGTCGGAAAGGCCGTGGAACTTGTCCGGCATGGGGCGCAGGGATTTTGAGAGAACCGTGAAGGATTCGACTTTGATAGTCGGCTCGCCGGTGCGGGTGGTGAAAGTTTCCCCGGTGACTCCGATCCAGTCGCCGCGGTCCAGGCACTTCCAGATGGCGGCTTGCTTTTCATCGAGGTTTTTGACGCTGATGTAGCCTTGGATGGCTCCATTGGCATCGCCGATGCGGAAGAAGCAGGATTTCCCCATATCGCGCAGCTCGGTGATGCGGCCTGCGGTGGTCACCCGTTTTTCATCGGAAAAGTCTGCGAAGAGATCGGCGGGGGAGACGGTGGTTTCGAAACGCGCACCGAAAGGATCTACGCCGAGTTCGCGCAGTTTCGCGAGTTTTCCCCGGCGGACGGCGATCAGTTCGGCTTCGGTGGACTGGGGTTGGGAAGTGGCTTCGCTCATACGCGCAGTGCAGTAAGTGACAAAGGGAGAGGGGGCAAGCACATCGTGAGGGGATGCGGGGCTACAGACACTACTTGTAAACCCCTTCGAGCGAGGCGACATTAGGTAGTTACGAGCGTGCGGATTCCCCACAAACCCCTTCCGCTGGCGTTCGTCTTCTCTTGATGAAACCCACTTTTCTCCGACTCCTCCGCTTTCTCGCATCCTTCGTTCTTCTCAGCCAACTGGCCTGCGGGGAGGCGATGCTCCAGTATTTCAATACCTCCTGGAAAGAGGTGGAGCGGAAGATGCCGGAGCTTGCGGAGGCGGGTTATGAATCGCTGTGGCTGCCGCCTCCGACGAAGGGGAGTGGCGGGCTTTCGGTGGGGTATGATCTTTGGGACAGGTTTGATCTGGGATCGAAGGACCAGCGTGGCTCGAAGCGGACAAAGTATGGGACGGAGGAGGAGCTGCTTTCCCTGATGAAGACGGCGCACCGGTTCGGGATACGGATCTACTTCGACAATATTATGAACCACAATGCGTTCGATATCCCGGGATTCAATGCGGGGACGGCGATCGATACGTATCCGGGTTTTGTGCCGGAGGATTTCCATTTGAGGAAAACGGAGGAAGGTTTTTTCCGGAAATGGGACAATACACGGAACTACAATGATGCGTGGCAGGTGCAGTATCTGGGGCTTTCCGATCTGATCGATATCGCCCAGGAGCCGGGGGAGTGGAATAACAATTTTGGGACGAACGAGGGGGATGCGATTAAAAAAATCAGTTTCGTCCGGCATCCGGATAATCCGGGGTATTACTGCTACCGGCCTACGGGAGGTGGGCAGAAGCACTCGGCGGGGCAGGGGAAATATGTGGGGTTCGGCACGGGGAACGGGCTGACGGCGCAGTTCATCGCGGACAATACGGATTTCTATACGGAGCTGGTGGAGGACATGCTGCACCGGGCGGCGCGGTGGGAGTTGGACAGGACTCGGGCGGACGGATACCGGTTGGATGCGGTGAAGCACGTGCGGGATGATTTTTTCGGAGCTGCCGGGGCGGGCGCGGACAGCAGCAGCTACGGTTATACCGGGCAGGCGCAGGAGCAGTTCAATCTTTCGCGCGGATTCAGTGACTGGTCGAACCACAGGGATACGGTTTTCGATACGGAGGCACCGCGGGATGATGCGATGATGTTCGGCGAGCACCTGGGGCAGCCTCCCGGTTACGATGGATATATCAACCGGGGCCAGCGGCTGGTGGACAATGATCTGCGGAGCAATTTCAACAACAAGCTGGGCAACCCTTCCTCGGGGCTTCAGGGCTTTGACCAGTCGGGATCGGGCGGTTTCCCGGCATCGGTGGCAGTGACGCATGCGCAGAGTCATGACAGTGATTACGCGGCGCGGAGGGAGCTTCAGCATGCGTTTTACTTCACGCGGGCGGGGCTGCCGCTGATCTATACGGATGGGAACTATCATGCGGAAACGCTGAGCCAGAGCGGTGGTGCGTTTCCACGTCACTCGAATACGGCTTTCCTAGGCCAGTATGGCGACGGTCGTCTGCCGAACCTGATGAAACTGCATCAGAACTTCGCGCGTGGTTTTCAGAAAGGCGCGTGGAGCAGCGCGGATCTGGTGGCGTATGAGCGCATCGACAAGCGGTCAAACGGCGACATGTCCGATGGCGATGGGGCAACCGCGCTGATCATGGTGAACGACAATTTCTCCAGCGGGGTGGGTCAGGATTTCTCGACCAGCTTTCCTCCGAACTCTTTCCTCTGGCAGTATGCCCGTGGCGCGGCGGCGGATGGGGAAACTCTGAACGGGTTTTTCATCCGACTGGGCGATGCGGGTGGCGGGCGCGGGCAGATTTCGGCGAATCTAGGACAGCAGAACGGAGTGATCGTACCCAAGGGTGGCTATTACATCTTCTCTTGGAAAAATCCTGATCCGGCGCGGGATTGGACGGCTGCCGGTGGTGGTGCGATCGCGATCACGGAAGGCGGAAATGCGGTGGGGACGATCAAGGTGAAGCGCAGGGACGGGCCGGATGGTGACCCGGGGTTCAATCCGGCTGGTGTGCCTGATGCGGATGGAAGTGACTATACTTACGAGGTGGATATCCCACGGGTGAAAGATGGGACGGATCTCAGGTTCCTGGTGAGGGCGGATGGCTCTGCGGATAACGTGCTGATGAAACTGGATGGCGGGATAGACCTGAACGGGACGGGCGCGGATCCTGCTAAGCGCGACAACCCGCCGGCCATCGCGGACGATGTGTTCCTGGGATACGAGCAACCGGATTTCTTAAAGCGGACGTATGCAGAGAAATTCGCGGCAAAGGATTCGGCGCGGAGCAAAATAGGATCGGCTGGAGCTGAAACGTATGCGAAGACGATTGGCACGGAGGGCTTCACCATCGCGCAGAGCACAGCGGTGAATGATTTCGGGAACGAGGGAGGGGACATTGCGTCCTTCCTTTTCCATGATCCCGAGGCAGTGGTCGGTGGTGCTCCGGCGGGAGGTTGGCCGGGTGGCGTTGCTCCGCTCCAATATGTGGAGAGCGGGAATGAGATCGCGATCTGGGCGAAGCCGAACGGGGTGGGCGCTGGTTTCAAAATGTATATCTACCACACCTCGGATGGCTCAAATCCAGAGGGCGCGGCGGGAGTGGGAACGGGTAAAACTTCCGTGGTGGAAATGGCATACAGCCATGATGAGAGCGGCAACGACTGGTGGATGAGCGCCTCGGTTCCGAAGCCGTCAAATGGCTTGGAACTGAAATACAAGATAGGGATTTCAAAGGAAGGTGCGCCGTCCTGGTTCCCGTCCGACCAGGGTGCTTATGACAAGCTGCGAAGCATGACTACCGTCTTCGAGACGAAGAGTTTCGATGCGACGGCAGTGGAGTTTTTCCCCCACAACGATTACGCGAAGGCGCAGGATGCTAGCAAAGATTACAGCGAGTGGGATTGGGACATGCAGACGGGGCTGGACGAAGGTTTCCACATTGTGAGTGCGCGGGCATTTCTCAGCCGTCTTGGAAAAGCTCCCATCTACAATACCTACAAGCAGACGTTTTACTACGATGCGAAGCGACCGGGCGGGGAGATTGTTTTCCCCAACCAAAACGATACCCTCGACCAGCAGAGCTATGGCGCGGTGGTACGCACGGACAGGAGTGTGACGGAGGTGTGGTATCAGATTGTGGACTCGGAAATGGGCAACGACGATTCCGTGACGCGGGCCATCAATGGAAACGGCGGTGGCTTCGAGCCTTTCACGGACGCGAACCGCGATGGGATACGGCAAACGTCCGAGACTTTTGAGGATCTGAATGGAAACGGAATCTGGGACGGAATGCTCACACAATCCTGGGCGAAGGCGACTGCGGTGCAGAATGGCGGAAATATTTCGGAGGCTTATCCGGTGGAGTGGCGTTTCGATTATCGGAATATTCCGGCCAGCGGAAATGCGCAGATCAAGGTGCGGTTGAAAGAGGTATCCTCATCCAGCGCGCAGGATCTCTCCGATGAGGTGGGGCACTATACTACGCTCACCAAGAGCGTAAATACGGCGGGGCCGGTGATTCGCCTGTTCGTCGCGTTTCCGCAATCCGATGGGGAGGTGGTGTCCGAAGGGTATGTGCTGAAAGCGTATTTCTCGAAATCGCTGGGGGATGGGGTTTCGGATCAGGATCTGATCAATGAATTTCTTTTGAAAATCGGCAGCACCGACAGTGGATCGAACAAGGATGCGGTGGCGCAGGAGAGGGCGCATTATAGCATCGTGCGCAACGAGACGAACGACTACCACGCGTTGGCGTTCTCACTGCCGAACCTTTACAATGGCGATCCGAATTTCGAGCATTTCATCGAGATCACGCATACCCGTGGGAGCAATGTGTTGTTGGCTAACCGGACGGTGAAAGCGGCGATCAGCGAGCGTCCGTATATTGCGATCACCGAACCTGCAGCGGTAGGCGCGGATGGCGGGCCGTATGAGGTGGTGCTGCCGGCGGTGCCGGATCCGACTTCGGAGCAACGCTCGACCTCCATCGAGGTGGAGACGGATGTGCGGGTGGTGGAGCTGAATGTGATCGCGGAGACCGGCGGTGGTACTATCACTCTAGTAAGTGAGGAGACGATTGGGACGAAGAAGATCTGGATTTTCAACTGGGTGGGAATCGATGCGGGGAGCTACCGCCTCCGTGCGGACGCGTCCCTGACTGCGGGCGGTGCGGTGAGCGCCAGTGCGCGCCGTGATGTGACGGTGGTGGTGCGCCAGGTGGTGGATGAAAATCCCAACGATCTGGACGATGATGACGACGGACTCGCGGATTCCGACGAGCTGACGCGGAAAGATCTCCCGGAGAGCAATTCTGAAACCTGGAACAACGGGGATGTGCATGTCTGGCGCATCTTCGGGCGCACGAATCCTTTCAGCCCTGACTCGGATGACGACCTGGTGCCGGATGGTGTCGAGTCGGGCATTGGCGGGACGTATTCCGCCGGCACGGATATAGCAACGGATACGGATGGCGATCGTTTCCCCAATTTCATCGCAGATGTGGATCCTCCGGTTTTCAATACGACGGACAATTCGGGGCATCCGCGTTTCAATCTCAACCGCTCCCGCACGGATCAGCTCGGCGGCTCCATGACCGATCCCTCGAAACCCGATACGGATAACGATGGGACGATGGATGGGGCGGAGGATCTGAATCGGAACGGGCGTGTGGATATCGCGCTGATCGATGGGGGTGGAAATGCTACTGGGATCGTGGCCAAGCCGGTGACGGTTTATAACACTTCGCGCGTGGACAGATCCGCCGTGCCGCTCAACGGGGTTTTCCTGGAGACCGATCCAAACTCCGCCGATACGGATCTCGATAACATTGCGGACGGTTCCGAAGACTCTAACAGAAACGGTCGCGTTGATCTGGAACTGGTGACGGAGACGGGTGTGAAAACTCCTTTCGACCTCATTGATCCTGCAAATGCAGCGTATGTCATTGGCTCCAATCTCTCCGGGGTGAAATCTCGCGCTGTGAACCGTGCGAAGCTGTTGATGGATTTCCCAGATACGGCATGGCCGCGTGTGATCTGGTCTGAGACCGATCCACTGAATGGCGATACCGATGGGGATGGCTTGCCGGATGGGTTCGAGGTGACGAACGGTCTGGATGCGCTGGACAACGGCTTGGTGAATATGCGGACGGGGTTGGCCGGGAATCCGGACAACGGCGCGAACGGTGATCCGGATGGCGATACGTTCACCAATCTTCAGGAGCTCCAGAATGGCACGAAGCCTTTGATCGATGACTCCGTCACTACTCCTGTCGCGAACAGCATCGTGATCGGTGTGGGGGACGAAGTGGTGCGTGGAAATGCGGTGAATGACAACGCGTTCACCGACTGGACGGTAGATGATATCGTGAGCTTTGACGAATACCACGGCGGAGGAAACAACACGCGGGGCGGCGATGTTTTCCAAGCATACGACGGCTTCGATACCTCGCGCGACATCGTTGCATTCTATGCGCGGGACGGCGGGGAGGATGGGAATTTCTACTTCCGCCTGGATATGTATGATCTCCGTCCGCAGGCCGAAGAGGGCAGCATGGATATCTATGTGGTCATCGACACCGGGAACCCCGGATCGGGCGAGGCCGCGCTTCCGGACGAGGTGGATATCCTCACGGAAATGAAATGGGAGGTGGTGGTCGCCTGCTACCAGACGAACTCCGGGCGCGTGTATGTGGATGGGAATGCTGGCGTCAACTCGACGACGATCAACGAAACTCTAACAGGTGCGAACGGTGTGCAGGTGCGGGATCAGAATTCCCCCAATGGATTCGGTCGCTCCTACTACAATGCGGATCTGGATGCGGTCGAGTTTTCCATCAGCCGCCAGGCGCTTCTGGATGCCGGCTGGAACGGTTCCACCAAATTTAACTACCAGGTGTTCACCACGAAAGACGGCACCAACAACGGCGGGTCAAATGGTGCCGGTGGAGGTGACCTCGGCGGGCGAAACGACCTCCGCGACAGCATTTACGATGACAACCTGAACGACGACGACTTCAGCGCACAGCAGAACATCGCTGCGAACGGGCGGCTCTTCAGTTGGATGGGTGCGGATGGCAACGGCCTCTACCCGGATGCGCGGAAAGCTTCCAAAATGATGTTCCTCACCCACGCGAACCAGCCTGTCCTTCCCGGTGCGGAAACCCACAACCTGATCAACAACGGATCGTCCGCCGGATACCATAGACTGGTCGATGCCCATGAAGCTTTCGCAGAACCGCTTTCCATGCACCTCACGCCCACGCTGGCTACGGCGATGCAGTGGGCCGCAGTGGATCCCGCTGCGAACAAGCCGTGGAAGGATGGCCCGGCGTTTAACAACAGGATTTCCGATGGCATACAGGTCGGAAATATCGAGCTGATGGGCACGACGTTCAGCGACCACATCATCGCATATTTCTCGGACGAGTATAACCAGGATAACAAGCAGCTAGCCGATGATGTGATGAACCGCATCTACGGGGAAATGCCTTCGAACCGGGTGTTTTGGAATCCCGAGCGGGTGGCGGATGGCAGTGTGTTCCAGCGGATCTCCGCGATGGGCTACACCCATACGTTCATCGATCAGATGCGCCATCTTTTCCTCTGGCAGGGGCGCAATACCGCGCTTTCCGATGACGGTTACCGTCTGAACCGGTTCCACGGAGTGGATTGCTTTGTGATCAACGACCAGGCGAGCGGCTACCGTTTCCAGAATCTGGACAACGGATTTCCTGGGCCGTTGCGCAATCTCACACTGCGTAAAGCGAGCAGCGGGACGCAGGATCAGGTGATCGTGATCCAGAATTTCTGGGACGATTTCAGCAGCTTCGCCTCGGCAGCGGCTTACGATAAAAACCTGCGTTGGGCGGCGAACCGCCCGTGGATTCGCATCGTCACGCCGGAGCAGATCGTGAACCAGGAAGTCGATATCAACCGCGACGGGGTGGGGGACGCGTGGACTTCCATCGACCGCGGGTCGCCAGTATTGCCAAAAGTTTCACAGGACTTTGTTGATCACGCGACGCAACGGAATTACGACAACTGGTATCTCGGCCAAGGTGGGCGCGAGGAAGGTTTGATAGCGAAGCGTTTCAATATCCGAAATGGGGTGCAACTTCCGGCGAACCGTGCGTTCGGGATGCAGACGGCGAATGACGGCCTGCTGGCTGATACTTCCTGGGATGCGGTTTCCGCTCTCCCTGCTAACAGCAAGGTAAGCTTCCTCGCCCGTGCAACCGCGCACGGCTCCACGCTGCTCACAGCCTTCCACAACCAACAAAACAACGACCTCTCAAAATACAGCACCGGCGTCTATACCTCTCCGGATACGGATTACAATACACTCTCGCCCCTCGCGGCACGGAGCCAGTCGCAGATCCGTTTCGCAGCCATCTATTCCGCCGTTCAGGCATGGGCGGAGACGCCGCCCGCTTCATCTACTGCGGAGGCCGTAGATGTGGATCTCGATGGGGAGCAGGAATATGTTTTGAAGAACGACAGGATATTCGCTGTCTTCGAGGCGCTGGGAGGTCGCATGACTGCTGCGTGGACTCGCACTCCCGGCAGTGGCGAGGTCTATCAGGTGGTGGGGAATTTTCTCTCCTATAGCGATTCGGAAACGGAAGAAGAGGGAACTTCAAACCAAAATGGTGCTGCCGGAACAGGAGCAAGGCGGACATCGGCGTTTAAAGACTGGTTCGCATCCGGCCCCGGAACTGGCTACGTGAACAATCTCTACACGGTAGCCGCATCCGGATCTAACGGTTGGATATTCACCTCCGCCGATGGGAAAATCACCAAGACCATCTCGCTAGCAGGCGGCAGCGGGAACGTCGAAGCCACCTACCAGCTTGGTGGTGATATCACGAAGCTCTTCGTTCGTTTTGGACTCTCCCCGCATCTGGAAGACCTGTTGGTGAACGGGCAGGGGAATCTTGTTTCTGAGACAGTCACCAGCGGACGAAGGGAAGTTCGGAACCAGAGCTTCTCCCATGTCGTCAGCACGGCACTGGTCACGACGGGTGGCAGCCTCACGGGCGCGACCATCAATCCCTCGGCAACCGACCGGGCACCGACTGCGGGAGTTCCTTTCTCCCCGGACACGCTAACGATGCGTAACCAGGCACAGACCGAGCAAGTGGAGCTGGAGGGCAGTGGAAACTTCAGCTTCGCATTGGTGCTGGGGGCATCCTCAGCGGATGTCGATATGGACAGGCTGCCGGATGATTGGGAAATCGCAAACACGCTCGACCCGAACGACAATGGCTCCATCAATATCGACAACGGAGCGAACGGTGATCCCGACAAAGACGGCGTTTCCAACTACCGCGAATGGCTCTTTGGGATGAATCCGCGGCTTTCCGATGCCTCGCAGATGCCTCGCATCACCTTCACGCGGAATACGGATGGCTCCGTGCTTCTGGAGTTCCCGACAATTACCGACCGCCGCTACCGCATCTGGCACTCGGATGATTTAGAAGACTGGACTGCACTCCCGCCGGATCTGGATACCGCAGGACTCCCCGCCGAACCGGCTTACATGAGGCTTGATCCCGCTCCGTCCGCCAACCAATCCAAGCGCTTCTACCGTCTGGAAATCTCATCTTCGCAAAACTGAACCCAAATGACTTTCACGAAATCCATCGCGGCCATTCTGTTCGCACTCCCATCGCTATATGCTGCGCCCACTCTCACGGTAAACGGCGTCGGCGCGAACTACACCACCTCGAAACTCTTCGTCGATGAAATCGCCGGGGATGTGGTCCCTCTGGTCATCGTTCTTAATCCCGATGAGGCGGGCACCATCACAGCGGCCGAGGTTTTTACCAACCTTAACAACCGCGACCGCGCCAATGGAGACGCGGATAACGACGGCGTCCACGATGGCATCCAGCCTCCGTCCGGGGACGTGGTGATAGCCGGAAACGATATCCATTACTATACTGCCACCGCGCTCACTTCCCAGGCGGGCGGCACATATACCATCACTCTCAACGCTATGAAAACCGGTGCCTACCGTCTCACCGCACGTTGGAAAGTGTTGGGCGATGACAACTGGCGCTACTACTCGAACCTTGCCGAAGGGCGCCGCGACCACGCCGTCACCGTCTCACCGAAAGACGCCCGCGACATCAATCTTTACGAAATCAATACCCTCACCATCGAGGCCAGGGAAGGCGCGGGCCAGTTCATCGAGCGATCCACTTTCGAGGATCTCCACGATGCTCCCGGCGCACCGCGCACTGCAGACGGGAAGGGCTTCAACCTCGATTATCTCACCAACCTCGGCGTGAACTGGCTCTGGTTCCAGCCGGTGCATCCGGCGGCAATCGACGGGCGCGAGACCGATCCCGCAACCAATGAACTATACAAGCCCGGCAGTCCCTACGCCGTGAAAAATTTCTTTGAAATCAACCCCTGGATGTCCGCCGCCTACGATGGGATATCCGACATCTCCTCCGCCCAGAACCGCGCCGCCGCGATGCTCTCGTTCCAGAATTTCTCCGCTGCAGCCGATGCAAAAGGAGTCGGCATCATGCTCGACGCGCCCTTCAACCACACCTCCTACGATGTCGAACTATCGGAAATCGGCGTCGAACTCTTCCAGCGCGATGGCGACCCCGCCACCCCGACCACCGAGATCCGCAACTACGACGCCCGCTTCTTTTCCCAAGCGGACAACTACGCCCAGCGCGCCTCGAATAGCGGCAACATCGCGATCGCACCCGACCGCAACGACTTCGGGAAATTCGTCGATACCTACGACGTGTATTTCGGCCGCTATGCCTCCCTCGTCGCCACAACTTCGGACACCACCGACTACCTCAACGAGGGCGACTGGTTCGCTTTCGACGATTTCAACTGGACCAACCCGGACATTTTCCAAGGTGGGGTAGGGAAAAATATCACCAAGCAGGTCTGGCGCTACTTCGCGGAATACGCGCTGCACTGGCTGGAAAAAACCGGCTACCCCGAGGGCACTCCGCATACCGAAGCGAACCGCCAGCTCGGCATCGACGGTCTCCGCTGCGATTTCGGCCAAGGCCTTCCGCCCCGCGCATGGGAATACATTTCCAACGTCGCCCGCGAACGGAAATGGAACTTCGTCATGATGACAGAGTCCCTGGATGGCGGAGCGGTCACCTACCGCAGCAACCGCCATTTCGACATACTTAACGAGAATATCGTTTTTCCACTCAAAGACGCCTCCACGGCTGGTGACTACCGGAACATCTTCGACCAGCGCCGCTCGCAATACGCGGGCGCGCTTGTCCTCGCGAACTCCACCTCCCACGACGAGGAAAATTACGTCGATCCCTTTGTCGCCCTCACCCGGTACGCTGTCACCAACACCGTGCAAGGTGCCCCCATGGTCTTTATGGGTCAGGAACAGGGGATCTCCCGAACTTTCGGATTCACATTCTACGAAACGAATTTTGGCAAGCAGATCGGCCATTTTAAAAAGTTCAACTCCCTCCAGCCACTCTGGGACGATACGTCCTTCGCCAACGACCGGCTCTATCCCGCATACGCCGCCATGGGACTCGCCCGCCGGAACTCCCCAGCCCTGCGCTCAGCAAATGAGTTCTACATTCCCGGAAACGGTGGGAACGACAGGATACACGCAATCGCAAAATACGAGAGTCCCGGCAATCCGCCCTCCAGGCAGGATGCGGTGCTGGCATTTGCTAACGTGGATCGTGATGCAACTCCGGCTGATACTTTCATGATCCCCGCGTCGCTGGCCACCAGCCTCGGCATCAAACCCACGCGGACTTACAACAGCCGCAACATCGCCGCTTTCGATCCCGCGTCCCGGGTAAATTTCGTCTGGCCGGGCGGCGGATACACCGGAGAGCAACTCACTACCAACGGTATCTTTGTTTCCCTGAATAAAGTCCCAACCAACAATGGCGAATGGACTACCGCACCATACGAAGCGCAGTATCTCAAACTCTTCGATGTCACCCCACCACCCGCGCCCGATACCCCGGTTCCCACCTCGAATTTCGTAGTCGGCACCACCGCCTCATTCACGTGGAGCACCGGCAATTTCACCAATGACGATGTGGTGGAAAGCTACCTGGTCAATGGAACCATCACCGCCCCTGCGAATTCTGTAAGCCTCACCGGGAACATCGGGGACACTCTCACAGCATCCGTCTCCGCGACCACTACCGCAGGCGTCACCGGCCCAGCCAGCGCAGCCAGTTCCGGGGTGAAACTCCTCTCCGCCAGCGGCGATGAAGACGGCGACGGCCAATCCAATGCCAACGAACTAACGGCTGGCACCGATGCTCTCAGCGCTACTTCCGTTTTCAAGATCACCTCCTTCGCCAGCAGCACAGGGGAAACCACTCTTTCGACGAACAGCGTCTCTGGGAAAACCTACCGCCTCTGGACAAGCACCACACTGGAGTCCGGCGATTGGTCACCACTGGGCGATCCGAAATCCGGCACGGGCGGGGAAATCTCCTTCTCACACACAACAACACCCGGCGATACCAAAAGGTTCTACCGGGTGGGTGTGGAGTAATCTTACTTCCGCGATTGCTTCTCGACGATGTCGTAAAGCTTCGCGCCACCGAGAACGAGGAGGGCGGGCTTTGCTAGGACGGCGGTGAGGCGGAGTGGGATGGCCAGCAGACCTGCGACCGGCAGCTTGTTCAGGCAGTAGCCTGTGCCAAGCGCGATGAGAATGGCTTTCGTAGGGGCTTGGCGGACTTTTTGCTCGCAGGTTTCCAGTCTGTCGTGCGCCTTGGCTTTCACATTGTCGGCGACGGTTTTGACTCCGTCGGCGAAGTTTGATTCCTGTTCGGTGGGGATGATTTCAGTGTTCATAGATATTACCAGAATTTGAGGGTTTCGAAGATGGAGCGGAGGGAGTCGTTCACGCTATCGGTGGCGTCGGAGAGCGGGCCGGATACATAACGGTCGCGGAAAGTAGGTTCGTTGCGGCCTTCCAAAATGAGATAGCAGACGGCGGCTCCTACAAAAGCGGCACCAACCACTGATGCGATGGGGTTCTTTCTGATGCCGTCATTGACTGTTTCGCAGATCTGGCAGGTTTCCTTGCGCAGCGTATCGCAGCACGAAGCCACGGACGATGGGGCGGGGATGTTGTCGGGGTGGGTGGATGGACTGTCTATGGGTATCATAATGTCTTGGCTGATGCAGTTCGTGTTCCCATCCATGGGTATAGTCCAATGCCCGCCGTTGCTTGTATCCTTACCCGAAGAGCGGTACACTGGAAGGGCATTTTGCGAAAAACCTGTTTCCGTTAGGTGCAGAATTCAATCCGTGCATACGGACGCATCGTCCTGCCTACTTCGCCGGGATGCGGGTCTTCACCGGGGAGTAGCCGGGGGCTTCTGCGGAGATCTCCCATGCTCCGCCAGGCTCCGCTCCGTATGCAGGAGCAAGCTGGAGGGTGCCTTCGAGCGATCCTTTACTCTGGCTGATGCCATCCGAGAGACCAAGGATGGCGGCGACGAGTTTGTCGGCGTCCTCTTGTTTTAGGGCGATCTGCGGAGGCATCGGGACTTCGCCCCAGACACCTGCTCCGCCGGTCTTGAGCTTGTTGTGGAGGTATTCGCCCGCGTTCTGCTGGAGGCGGTATTTTAGGGAAACATCCAGATAAGACGGTCCTACCGAAGGAACGGCCACCTGATGGCATGCAAGGCACTGGTTGGATTTTGCAAGCTCCGCCACATCAGTGCTGAACTGTGCGCCGCCAGCGTCATGGCCGGTGGGGGCGATGTAGCGGGCGCGGACGGTGATCAGGGCTGGGTCGGGTGCCTTGTCCGCACTGACCTTGAATTTGAGTTCCTCTCCGAATCCCGGTTTGTCGGTCTTACCCAGATCGAGAGCGAGGGGAGCCAGATCCTTGGAATGGTCGAGGCCGATGCGGGCGAATGCCTTCGCTCCCTTCTCATCGGTGGCGACGGCGCGGATTTCCTGGAAATTTCCTTCCGGGACGACGGCTGTGGAGCCGGTGCCGAGATCCCTTTCCGTGACGCCTTCCGTCAGGTACCAGGTGACGATGAGCTTCCCGTTTTCCGGATCGATTGCCTGATCGACAGAGTAACTGTTGGCGACGCCGTCCGTGGCTTTGATGGTGATGGTGGGCGGCTTGTTGCCATCGTCCGGGCGTAGGCGGGAGATAGAGCCGTTGGTGTTGAACCACCAGTCCGGGCCGTATTCGAGCAGGACTAGCGAGCCGTCCTTGTCCATTTCCAGATCCATGGGGTGGACGAGTTTGTCGATGAGGACTTCTAGGCTTTCGAGGTTCTCTTTCGCATCGAGCTTCGCCTTGTAGATCTTCCCGCGCATCCACTCGTAGGTGAGAAGGGTGTGGTCATCATCTTTTCCGAGGATGTTATGTTTCCTACTGGAGTCGTGGTAGAAAACGGGACCCGC
Source organism: uncultured Verrucomicrobiae bacterium (assembly GCA_963793435.1). Taxonomy (GTDB): domain Bacteria; phylum Verrucomicrobiota; class Verrucomicrobiia; order Verrucomicrobiales; family Akkermansiaceae; genus Luteolibacter. The sequence continues at coordinate 2,227,673 of CAWCAA010000002.1, forward strand.
CATCGCGTTGCGGCCGCCTTCGCCCATGACGGGGAATTCCTTGCTCTTCTTGTAGGGATACCAGATGAGCGCTGGTTCCGCGGGAGGGAGAGTAGTCAGCCCGGTGTTGCGTTGGCCGGGGTTTTCCGGGGCTGCCGGATCCGTTGTTTTGCCGACGGAATCGTTTGCGAAATCGCGGATGGGATAGGGCTTGTTATCGGCGATGACGAAGGGCCAGCCATAATTCCCCGCCTTCTTGGCTTGGTTTACTTCGTCGTGGCCGCGCGCGCCCTTGTCCGAATCATCACCCGCATCGGGGCCGACTTCGCCCCAGTAGAGGGTCTTGGTTTTCGGATCGATGGAGATGCGGAACGGGTTGCGGCAGCCCATTACATAGATCTCGGGGCGGGTTTTGTTGGTGCCTTTTTTGAAAAGGTTTCCCTCGGGAATTTCGTAGCCGGTCTCGGTGGGTTTGATGCGGAGAATTTTTCCGCGCAGGTCGTTCGTATTTCCTGCGGAGCGTTGGGCGTCGCGCTCGGTGCGTCCGTCCCTGTCGTCGATGGGGGAGTAGCCGTTGCTCTCGAAGGGGTTGGTATTGTCGCCTACGGATAGATAGAGCAGCCCGTCGGGGCCGAACTCGACCGAACCACCGTGGTGGCAGACCTTGTTTTCGCGTTCGATGGGGATGTCGATGAGTTTCAGCTCGGATGCGGGATCAAGTTTTCCGTCCTTCAGGGTGAACCGGGAGAGCCTGTCAACGAGAACGTCTGCGGCGCTGTAGAAGAGATAGATTCTCTGGTTGTTCTCAAAATCGGGATCGAGCGCGATGCCTTGCAATCCGTCCTCGCGGGCATATGCGCTGTCGCGGTCGCTGATTTTCAAATGCTCGACGGCAATTTTCCCGATCTCGAAAAGTGCTCCGGTCTCCGGGTTCACGCGCAGCAGTCGGCCTTCGCGTTCGGTTACGAAAAACGTGCCGTCAGGGGCGATGGCGATCTCCATGGGATCCTCCAGTCCGGTGACGATTGGTTCTTTGACAAGGGGCGCTGCGGTAGCGGCAGTGGCGAGGACTAGCGAAATTGCGGAAAGGTGATTCATTTGGGCACCGGAAAGTGCAGTGAATTCCAATCAAAGGCAAATGGAAATCCCCCCCGTTGCAAGGCACCTATATTAGAAATATCCAACCGCAGATGGACGGGATGGACGCAGATTAAGGAAAAGGTGATGGCATCTGAAATTTCATCTCCTGGCCAATGCCCTTGGAATTCCCGCTAAAAATCAAAATCCCATCCTCTTTATCTGCGTTCATCCCGTCCATCTGCGGTTCAATAACTCTTCAATCGGATTTATCGTTCCAAATGTCGGTGCCCCGCACGCTGTAGCGATCGGATATCCTTGTTTGTGCTGGAGAGATTTGGATGCATGCGATTGACAATGCCTTATGGAGAGCCGTCCTTCCAGGCGGCAGCATTCGGACAAGGTGTTCGCTGCTGCCTGGAAGGACGGCTTTCCCTATCTCTGCGTGAAACATCATGAGCACTACAAAAACCATCGCCGGACTCATTGGCTGGCTGCTGCTGTGTTACGCCGCGGCATCCTTGGGCGCGATCTTCATGCCGGGGGAGTGGTATGCAGCCCTCCGCAAGCCCGCGTGGAATCCGCCCGCATGGATCTTCGGCCCCGTCTGGACGGCGCTCTACACGATGATGGCCGTGGCGGTCTGGTTGGTTTGGAAACAAGGTGGGTTCAAATCCCAGCGATTACCCTTGGGATTTTTCCTTATTCAGCTCGCCATGAACGCGCTGTGGACGCCCCTCTTTTTCGGCCTGCATTGGATGGGCGTGGCCTTCGCGGAGATTGTTCTCATGTGGTTCGCCATCCTGTTGACGATGGAGCATTTCCGCCGCCTCTCCCGCCCGGCCGTGTGGTTGCTGGCCCCCTACCTGCTGTGGGTTGCCTTCGCGGCAATGCTGAACGGGACTTTGTGGTGGATGAATTAGGGAATCGTTTCACGGAGCGCAGCCTTCAGGCGGCGAGTCTTCCACCGCAGCAGATATCGATCAAATGAATCCCTCATCGCAAGCCCAACGGTCGTCGGAGGGAAACCAGCCCCATTTCCCCCTCCATCTCATCTCCAGACTTTTTCTTTCCAGTCCGGTTTCACTGGGATAGAAATAGGGAGTAACTGCCACTGGGATGAAAGCCTCCAGAAATCTTCGGCAAAAATGCGGCGGAAATTCAGGGAGCAGTAGGGAAACCATGATTTTACCAAACAATCTCAACATCACCGACCAAGCGGCACTTGCCAGAGCGGAGGAAGAGATGAGTAAGCGGAAGGCGAAGCAGCTCTTTGATTCTGGTGATATCGGGAAGGTGGAGGTCGGCACCTATGCGGGGCTCGCCTTCATCCACCGGTATCTTTTCGAGGAGATCTACCCCTTCGCCGGGGAATTGAGGGAGGTGAACATGGCCAAAGGAAACTTCCGCTTCGCCTCTGTCATGTTCCTCAAACCCAGCCTGGAACACATCGACGGCATGCCGCAGCGCACTTTTGATCAGATCGTTGAGAAATATGTGGAAATGAACGTCGCCCACCCCTTCCGGGACGGCAATGGCCGGGTCACCAGAATCTGGCTCGACCTCATCTTTAAACAGGAACTCAAGCAAGTGGTGGACTGGAACCAGATCAATAAGGAAGACTACCTCATGGCGATGCAGCGCAGCGTGGTCAAAGACATCGAGATCAAGCACCTGCTCAAAAACGCCCTCACCTCACGGATCGACGACAGGGAAGTTTACCTCAAAGGCATCGACGTCAGCTACTACTACGAAGGATACACCACTTTTAAAACGGACGAGCTTTGATGGGTGATTGGAGCGCTGCCTTCAGGCGGCTAGTCCTCCGCCGCAGAAAGTCCTATGGAAAGCCGTCCTTCCAGACGGCAGCGGAACCCAAGCCCATTCGTCTGGCACGATGAAGCCTCATCCAAATCCTGCCGCCTGGAAGGACGGCTCTCCAAAAGTTTCCAAGGGTTTACTCGCCTGACTGATAACTTGACTTACGCTTGACTCACGGTCGTGTCCTACGAACCCCATTTCTCGATACGCCCTGGCCTGCTTTCGTAGGTGAAGGCGATTGCGGCGTTGCGCGAGCGGATTCAGGGGGCGGCGGTCGAGCTTTCATGGATTCCCGCGCTGCAAAAGGACACGCGGACGCGAAACGTGCACGCCTCGACCGCCATCGAGGGCAATCCGCTGACACTGGAACAGGTGAGAGCCCTGGAGGAAGGCCGCGAACTCGTGGCCTCGGATGCCCGCTCCAGCCGTGAGGTGCTGAACTACTTTGCCGGACTCCGCTATGTGGAAAAACATGCCACCAAGAAATCCATCCGGCACGAGGACATTTTCGAGCTGCACCGGATCCTTGCGGACAGTGTGATGGATCAGGGCACTGCGGGCAGCTACCGCACCATTCAGGTGCGTGTCGGCAGCCATTTCCCGCCCGCAGCCTCCGATGTCTCGGGTCTGATGTTCGAGCTGCTGGAATGGTGGGACAAAAGGGCGGCGGATCTGTCGCCCGTTCTCAGTTCCGCCATCCTTCATTACCGGTTCGAGGACATCCATCCCTTCGCTGATGGAAACGGTCGCACCGGCCGGGCGATGGCTCTCTGGGAACTCTATCGGCGCGGATTCGATAGCCACCACATCTTCTCCGTCGATGAATACTATTGGGAAGACCGTCCGGGCTACTACGCAGCGCTGGATGCGGTGCGTGCGGGCGGGGAGGATCTCACCGGGTGGGTGGAATACTGCGCGGAGGGCATCCGCCAAACTTTGGAACGCGTGTGGCTTCGGGTGCAGACCTATCGGGTGAAATCGCCGGAGAAACTCGTGCTTCGCCCAAAGCAGGAACTCTTGCTCGGGCTTTTGCGCGATCACGGAAGCATGGCACCCTCCGAGATATGGGACGCGCTCTCCGTATCAAGGCAGGGCGCAATGGATCTGCTGCACCCTCTGCTGGAAGCCGGTTTGGTGGAAAAAATTGGCGGGAAGAAAACCGGACGGTATAGCCTCAGGAAACTATGAACCAAGGACGGAAACTAGCCCCATCCCGCCTCCATCCCATCCTCCTCCAAAAACTATCCCGCATCCCCCTGACTTTTTCCTTCCCGCACGGGGCTGGAAATCCCTCTTTTTCCCTTAACCATTTATGCCCAAGCTGACTTGGCTGCTGAGATTGGCGCGCCGATCACAGCGGTAGATGCAGCCTCCATGCACTCTTTAACAATTGTTACGGAAGCATTCTCATCTGCTTGAGGGACGGACAGTAGCAACGCGTCATGCATAGGTGCCAACAGTTGCGCTTCTGGAAGTCTTGCAAGTGTGTTTGTGAGCGCTTCCTTAAAGATTAGGGACGCAGTCCCCTGGAGGAAATGATTGAGAGCGACGTATGCTCGATCTTCGTTCAAGACTCGAAAATTACCCTCAACTGTCTTTGCTTGCTCTCCAGTCGCTACAGATTCACTTAGTGTCTTCTGAAATTTAAAAGAGAGTGACATCCAATCACGCAATCTGTTGTGGCGATCGTTTGCCTCCGAGTGGTCGAGAGATGCATACTCTGCCAAGTCTTCAGTTAAACGCCGATGGGAGCGCCCGTAGAGAAGACACAGGAAAAATACTTTGGAGAATTTACGACTATCCTCTCCAGGGGGGAGACCTAATTGGACTGCGATATTTGCGTAAAGATCGTTCTTACATGCGCTGAGTAGTCTCTGATCCTTAGCCTGGATCGCCAAAATCGTTGGCTCGAAGCACTCATAATCTATATAGATCAATGATCGATCGTTTCCTGCGATAACGTATTTCCGATCCTCTTTGGCTAGCCATTGAAGGTTGGGCTCCCTCATCAAAACACGCCCTGTCGCAGTGCCTATTGAATCAAAAATCGGGTGCAAACCACTGGGCGGCGAAAACGCAATCGTGCGAAGCGAATACACTCGTCGATTTGATTTCCAGTAGTTCGCTATATTTTTGAGTCTCTCACTTGATGAATAGCTGCAAACCTCTAAAAACGGGTAAAGGCCGAGATCATCGTCCGTCGTATCTTGTTTCCCCTCTCTATTCAGGATGGCTACTCGATATTTTGAACTCCTCTTCACCTGATCTAGGTCGATGTTATGATTGAGAAATAGTTCATCATGGAGCCTTTGAAGTTCATCGGTAGTTTCGGCGAGTTTGTTCTTCGCTGCGACTGAATCGAACTGGATCTTTGATCGTGATGCTTTAAGCAAGGCTTGAGACGCAGGAATCTCAAACATTTGAATTCGTTTCTCCTCACCTTCGGATTTTGTAGACTCTACAACAAGATCAAGCATTCGACCCAAGGCATCCCTGATTAAGCGAGGCTCCCTGATGCCGAGATCTCCCCGTAGGATTTCCTTGCACTCAGACATAGACCATTCTTCTTCTTCCTCGCTCGCCATCAAAAAGCGGGCGAGTATAGAGGCTATGGACGTTTTAGATCTCCGATCCTTAGACCATGTGTGAGTTGTCGCGCGAATTACTACACCCAAGTCGACGACTTTATCCAGTGCCTTAGAGTAGTGGTTCGGAAGCGATAATGCGAAAGAACTTGATTCGGCAGGAATGACGATGCTAGCTGATGATGAAAGTAAATCGTCCAGATTCAACGCGAGATCTCCCCTTGAATTTACGGTGACAATACGACAATCGTTTAGGATGACGATTCCTTTCCAGAACAAGCCATTTTGATCGATTGCTGAATGACCAAGAGCCCAAATAGGATTTTTCGCTGAACTATCCAGTGTAGTCATTGGTATTATTTTTGAATTCGTTGATGGTGATCTCCTTTGGTAGAAGAATGTAAGTTTTTCCCAAATGCTTTCTGTGTGCTCTTAGCGAACCACGTAGGTGCGGACTTATCCTGCACGCAACTTTTTCTCCCACAAATTTTACAAAGTCTAGTTCGTGAATCGCAATGAGCGCTGCGCGCTGCTCTTGATGTGATTCGAGTCCACTTTCGAAAACTTCGGAAATCTTTTCTCGGTCACGGTTTTCACCTGCACAGCCCAAGATTATAAACGCTAGTTCCCTTGGTAATTTGAGCGATTTGCCTTTGATGCCCGATCTTCGAGCTTCTCGCACCAGCGCGTCACTACAACGATATTGTCCGGGTGCACTATGCAGATATAACAGTAGCTGCGACAGTCTGTGTCTTTGCCAGTAATGGAGGTGTTCGCTGCTATCTAAGAGAAGATCTTCAATGGCTTGGATGTTCTCAAGCGACGGCTTTAAAGCGTAAATCAGGCGGCAGATATAGTCTATCGCATGACCATTCCTAGCGATGGAGTCGATAGCGATTTTGCATAATTCGTCTGAATCTTCCAAAATAATCTGGATATCTGGACACAGCTGTATTTTTTCAAGGCGGTTCACGCAAAATCGGAAAGTTCTTGAATCGACATCGCCATTCCGAATCGTCTCCGAGGCAAGATCGTGAAGGTATGGAACTGATGCTGCTTTTAGTTGCAAGCTTCGCGCTTTCCACATGTTTTCAATGTCTCGAGATCTTGGATCTGAGGGAGTTATTTGTTCATTGTGCCAGTCTGAGCCGGGTTCGTGGATGGTTGTCTTTTTTGAATTTAAGCTAAGACCGATCTCTCTTAGCTCAGAACATAGTCGAGCCATTGCTTCGCGGGCATCAGAGTGCGATTTACACCGGATACGCATATCGTCCATATAACGAAAGTAATCGTATCCATTGTTGATCATCGCATCGTCAACTCTCCTCATGACCATGTTCGCCAAAAAGGAGGATGCATCTCTATTTTGTGGTAGCCCCCTTCCGTCGCTAAATGTCCAACGTGTGAGCAGTCCGTGAAGAGTTGAATTCAGTCGATAAAGGCGAGTCTGTTCCTCAATGCTAAATCCACTAGAAGCGATTGCATCGCAGATGCTTGACCTGACGAGATCCGCGCTTATCGAATCGTAGTAAGTCTGTATGTCTGCTTCGATAACGTAAAGATTTCCACAATTCTGAGATGCATATCTTTCGAAATCTACCCATTGGGATGTACCTTGTTTGAAAAATTTGTTGCGATACCTGCCTTTGTTGCTTTGAGGGCAAACGCGGTGACTCAGAACATGGTTCGAGATGATTGCATCGAGTTGAATTCCAAGTTCGCTGGTGATTAGTTGGTAGACAAAGCGGTCTACCAAACTTTGTTCTAGCGAATATCGAAGTGTTCCATTGCTCTTGGGAAGATCGAGAAGAGTGCGCTTTTCTGCTCTGTGATTAACCCTTCTACGCCCGCCATGCTGAAATAACTGCGCTTTAAGGAAATCCTTATGCAGAATATCTTCCCAACGCAGGGGATCTGGATACCAATCGTCCTTCAGATCGTCTTTAAGGTGTTTTATCGCTCGCTCAATTTTTGCATCTGTAAGATCTTCTGGTTTCAGGGATTTCGTTGTTTTCGCCTGACGAAGACGGAGTTGTGCGATCAGCTTTGTAAAATGATGTCTCATGACATGTTGGGCGGGTTTAATACTCCCCTAACTGCTGTTGAGTGCGGTAGGCCACTTACAGATTAACTACTAGAGTTCTAAAATCTCCAGCATTTTAGACGCTTTTTCAGCTTTTCTCCCGGATTTTTCATCGCCAGCCTCGGAGACCTCGTTGCATCTATCAGAATTGGGCTGCCATGCCTCTGAGGTATTAGTTCCTGCCCGCAGATTTCTACGGAGGTGATTTGTTTGGCGACGCCTTCAACTTTGATTTGGGCGGTGAAGACGGCGGGGAAGAGTCTTTGAACTCATGGCGCGGTAACGCGCCAGCTCCCTACTCCATCACCACGAGCAGATCATCCGAGTCCACCTGCACGCCTTTTTTGACGAGGATGTCTTTGATCGTGCCGTCGTTGGGGGCGGAGATGGTGGTTAGCATTTTCATGGCCTCAATGTTGACGAGCTTGTCGCCTGTCTTGACTTCGGTGCCGGGGGAGACGGCGATTTCCGTGACCATGCCGGGGAGGGGGGGCGGTGACGTGGCGGGAGTTCATGCTCCGCCCATACCTCCGTCTTGAACCCATCAACTCACCCAACCCAAGCGCATTTCCCATCCACTCCTCATCCTCCGCAGAGGTTCGTAAAGCCCTGTCTTCCTATTTTAAGAGCTTGCTAAATGTGATCTTCGTGAGACATTAATAGCAGTTAAGGTCTTACCAAGATTACAAAATATGCCAACGCCCCATCATCCATCTGCCGCTGCGCAAAAAGCCCTGCGCAAACTTGGTGGAGATATCCACGATGCCCGCCGTCGCCGCAGCCTGACCATGGCGGTGGTGGCAGAGCGGGCTTTTACCTCGCGCTCCACCTTGCAAAGAGTGGAGGCGGGAGATCCTGCGGTGGGCATGGGTATCTACGCGGCGGTTCTGCACGCACTGGGTTTGTTGGATGGTCTCGCGCGACTAGCTGATCCGGCAGTCGATACGGTCGGGCAGGCTCTGGCCGGGGAGGCGCTGCCACAGCGTGTGAGAATGAAATCTGGAAAGGACTAAACGGTTATGTCGGACTTCGAGGTGCATATCTCCATTCAGGGACGAACCCGGCAAATCGGACGGGCGCGGAGCAATCCCGCCCGTGGCAAGGAGATCGTGCTTTTCGAGTATTCGGATGAGTGGCTGCGTGATGAAAACCGCTTCGCGCTGACCCCGGATTTTCCGCTGACCCGGGGCGCCTTCGCACCTCCCGCCGGTCAGGCGGTTCATGCCTCGCTCGGCGATTCCGCACCGGATACGTGGGGACGGCGGCTGATGCAGCGCGCAGAGAGGAGGGAAGCACAGCGCGAAGGCCGGGCTGTGCGCACCTTGATGGAAAGTGATTACCTGCTGGGAGTCGCGGATGAGACACGGCTCGGTGCCCTGCGCTTCCGCCCCATGGGCGGTGGGGAATTTCTGGCAAACGCGGGTGGGGGAGTGCCTGCGCTTCTGGAGCTGGGTCGGCTGTTGCAAAGCACGGAACGCATCCTCCGGGATGAGGAGACGGACGAAGACCTGAGACTGATTTTCGCCCCCGGTTCTTCGCTGGGCGGCGCACGCCCCAAAGCCTCGGTGATCGATCAGCACGGGAGGCTTTCCATTGCGAAGTTTCCGAAGGAGACGGATGAATACAGTATGGAGACTTGGGAGGAGATCGCCCTCCGGTTGGCGCAGCGCGCGGGGATTGTGACAGCGGAACATGAGCTGCTGCATGTGGCGGGAAAAGCAGTGTTGCTTTCCAAGCGCTTTGATCGCGAGGGGGTATCCCGGATTCCTTTCCTATCTGCCATGGCGATGCTTGGCGCGAAAGATGGTGAAGGGGGCAGTTATCCGGAGATGGTCGATGCCCTTGCCCGCCACGGCTCGCAGGCAAAGCAGGACGCGCAAGCCCTCTACCGGCGCGTTGCCTTCAATGTCCTCATATCCAATGTGGATGACCACCTGCGCAACCATGGATTTCTGTGGAAGGGAAAAGCCGGCTGGTCGCTTTCACCAGCCTACGATCTGAATCCGGTGCCTGCGGATCTCAATGCACGGGCGCTCGCGACGAATATCGACCTCGATGAAAGCGCCTGCTCCATCGATCTCCTGGAGTCTGCAGCGGACTATTTCGCGCTCTCTCTGGCAAAAGGCCGGGAGATTATCAAAGAGGTGGCGGTTGCGACTTCCACATGGCGCGCGGTTGCCAAGGAAGCAGGAGCCGCCCCTGCGGAAATCCATCGCATGGCCAGTGCGTTTGATCATGATGCCCTAAAACAAGCTCTTGCGCTGCCTTGACTCGCCCCGAGACGGGGCGGGCACGGCCTGCGCCGGGACGGACGCAGCTACGACCCCAACACGACGAGCAGGTCGTCCGAGTCCACCTGGACACCTTTTTTGACGAGGATGTCCTTGATGGTTCCGTCGTTGGGGGCGGAGATGGTGGTTAGCATTTTCATGGCGGCGAGGTGGTTGATTCCGTCTCTCTGATTTCCGACAAACTACACTTTTTCATCCGATTTGGCCATTCCGCCCATTTCATGTCCAATTTCTCAGCTTCCAAAGTGGCGGCGATCTTCGGTCGCCGCTGTCGCTTGCGGATCCGGCGGGGGAGGGCGACCGAAGATCGCCCCCACGCCCCTGGACGGAAGCAGCTACGCCTCCATGATGACGAGCTTTTTGTCGGCAGAATTATTCCGTGATGGGTTGCTGCCAGCTAGGGCTCTTCTTTCAGGGCTGTGGTGGCGAAGGACTCGACGGTGGAAAGACCGCAGGATATCAGTTGTTTGGTGGGGAATAATGTCGCGGGATCGGCTCCGATGTTTTGCAGAGCCTGGCGCACTTTTTGGAGCTTGAGGATTCGCTTCAAGAGTTTGAGTTCGTTGATGAGTGCCCGCTGGGTGCTTTGGCCGGATCGGGTGTCCTCAAGCGCATCCCGGTAGTGTTCAGGCAGAAGTTGGCAGAGCATCCGGACGTGTTTGTCGTCCTGACGTCCTATCTGGTCGAGGCCAAGCAGGCAGTGGCATTTGCTCTGGAAAAGAGAAAGTGGATCGATGATCGAGATGCCGCCGATAATGATGGATCGCTCCAAAACATTTGGGATTCTGCTCTGATCGATTCCGTAAACATTGCTCATCAGGTCGATCCGGAGCCGGCGCTCTCCCTCAAGCGTAAAGATGCCGATCTGGCCATCGGCAGGGGAGGTTCCTTTGATGAGTGTCCCTCCTCGGGTGGTGGATTCGATGTGACGAAACGCGGCGTAACTCACCCAAAGATCGCAGTCCTTCGAAGTAATCGGCAATTCGGGTTTCCATCACCGTCAGCGCCCGAGGGATTGCCTGCGGTTGGAGATGCGCGCGTTCCTGAAGAATCCTTCGGGGAAAATGGAGTTCTCGCGCTGCAGGACGGCGGGATCCTCACCGGCCTTGAGCCTTTCCTCGTCGGCACGGCGGGAAGCACGCTTTTCCGCGTCGCGTGATTCGCGGTTGAATTTTTCCGATGATTTCATGGCTGCCGGGTTGTTGATTCCGTCTCTCTTACTTCCGACAGGCTACACTTTTTCATCCGATCTGTCCATCTTGCCCATTCTTGTGGAAATGCGGGGTTGTTGCTGCCAGTGGCTGGAGACTCTGGCTCCAGGCCGTTTGTGAGGACTCTGGCCTCCCTCTTTCACCTTCATACAGGGGGCTGGAATCCCCCCGAACGGCCTGGGGCAGGATGCCCCAGCCACACGCAGTTACGCTTCCATCACCACCAGCAGATCATCCGAGTTCACCTGCACGCCCTTTTTCACGAGGATGTCCTTGATGGTTCCGTCGTTGGGGGCGGAGACGGTGGTTAGCATTTTCATGGCTTCGATGATGACGAGTTTGTCGCCTGCTTTTACTTCCTTGCCGGGGGAGGCTACGACTTCGGTGACCATGCCGGGGAGGGGGGCGGAGACGTGGGAGGGATCGTTGGGATCGCCTTTCTGTCTGGCGGAGGCGGCGGTGCCGCCGAGGGATTTGTCCACGACGATGGATTCGCGGGGCATCCCGTTGAGCTCGTAAAAGAGGGTGCGGCGGCCTTCGTCATCGGGCTCGCCGACGGAGATGAGCTTGATGATGAGGATTTTTCCGGGATCGATCTCCACCTCGATTTCCTCGCCGACCTGGAGGCCGTAGAAGAAGGCGGGGGTGGGGAGTTTGGAGAGGTCGTCGTATTCCTTGCGGCTGGCCTGGAAATCCTTGAACACCTGCGGATACATCAGGTGGCTGTATAAGGCGTCCTGGATGGCGGGGGATTCGAAGGGTTGGTTGGCTTCGCGGATGAAATCCGCGGCCACTTCTTCGAGATTGACTGGCTCGGCGAGTTCGCCGGGGCGCTTGGTGGTGATCTTGTGGTTGGGGCCTAGGACGACTTTCTGGACATCGGCGGGCCATCCGCCATCGGGTTGGCCGAGGCCGCCGGAGAGCATGTCGATGACGGATTCCGGGAAGTCAATGGAGCCGGGTTTGATCTTGGTGACGTCTGCGGCCTTGATGCCACGGGTGACGAGGAACATGCACATGTCGCCGACGACTTTCGAGGAGGGGGTGACCTTGATGATGTCGCCGAAGAGTTGGTTGACCTCGGCATAGGTGCGGGCGATCTCGCGCCAGCGGTGGCCGAGCCCCATGGAGTTCGCCTGCTCGCGGAGGTTGGTGTATTGGCCGCCGGGCATTTCATGCTCATAGACCTCGGCGGTGCCGGAGCGGGGGGCGGAGTCGAAGGGCTTGTAGAAGCCGAGTACGTGCTCCCAGTAATCGGAAATTTCGTTGAGGGTATCGAAGTCGATGCCGGGATCGCGGTCGGATGAACCGAGGGCGGCGCAGACGGAATTCAGGTTCGGCTGGGAGGTGGAGCCGGACATGGAAGCGATGGCGAGATCCGCGATATCGACTCCGGCGCGGGAGGCGGCGATGACTGAGGCGGCGTTGAGCCCGGAGGTATCGTGGGTGTGGAAATGGATGGGGATGCCGATTTCCTGTTTCAGGGCGTGGACGAGATCGTAAGCGGCCTGCGGTTTGCAGAGGCCGGCCATGTCCTTGATGCAGAGGATGTGTGCTCCCATTTTCTCCACTTCCTTCGCTTTCGAGATGTAGTAGTTGAGATCGTACTTCGAGCGGGCGGGGTTGAGGATATCGCCGGAGTAGCAGATGGCGGCCTCGCAGATGGACTTGCCGTGTTCGCGAACGGCTTCCATGGCGACCTTCATGTTCGGGAGGTAGTTGAGGGAATCGAAGATGCGGAAGATGTCCATCCCGCTATCGGCGGAGTGCCTGATGAATCCGGCCACGACGTTGTCCGGGTAGTTCGAGTAGCCGACGGCGTTGGAGCCGCGGAAGAGCATTTGGAAAAGGATGTTCGGCACCTTTTCGCGGAGGCGGCGGAGGCGCTCCCACGGATCCTCGTTGAGGAAGCGCATGGAGGTATCGAAGGTGGCGCCGCCCCACATTTCCAGGGAGAACATCTCGGGAGTGCGGGTGGAATATGCACCGGCGATTTTCAGCATGTCGTGGGTACGCATGCGGGTGGCGATGAGGGACTGGTGGGCGTCGCGGAGGGTGGTGTCGGTGATGAGGAGGCGTTTTTGGTCGAGGATCCACTGGGTGAATTTCTCGGGGCCAGGTCTGCTAAGAGGTTTTTAGTGCCGGGTGCCGAGTGATCAGTGATCAGTGGTTGCGTTGGCACCGCTGCCGCAGGAATCATGATCTCGGTGGGGCGGTAGCCTTTGGAGTGTGGGTTGCCGTTTACGGTGATCTCGGAGAGATAAGCCAACGTGCGGGTGGCGCGGTCGCGGCGGCGGGAGAACTCGAAGAGGGAGGTCTTGGTATCGATGAGTTTGGTGTGTGCCTGTCCGGCGCGGAAGGTGTCATCGGCGATGATGTTTTCGAGGAAAGGGATGTTCGTTTTCACCCCGCGGATGCGGAACTCGCGGAGGGCTCTGTCCATCCGTTGGCAGGCCATGGGGAAATCGCGGCCCATGGTGGTGAGCTTCACGAGCATGGAATCGTAATACGGCGTGATGACAGAGCCGGCATCGCCGGAAGCGGCATCGAGGCGCACGCCGAAGCCGGCGGCGGAGCGGTAGTTGAGGATGCGGCCGTAGTCCGGGGCAAAGTTTTTCTCAGGATCCTCCGTGGTGATGCGGCACTGGATGGCGAAGCCGTTGCACGGGATTTCGTCCTGCGCGGGGAGGGCGAGGGTTTCATCGAAGAGGCTGTGGCCTTGGGCGACGAGGATCTGGGAGCGGACGAGGTCGATGCCGGTGACGCACTCGGTGACGGTGTGCTCGACCTGGATGCGCGGGTTCATTTCGATGAAGAACCAGTCGTTCTGATCCATATCGTAGAGGAACTCGACGGTGCCCGCGTTGTCGTAGCCTATGCCTTTGGCCAGTTTCACGGCTGCGTCGCAAAGCTCTTTCCGCACGACGGGGTCGAGGTGCATGGCGGGAGCGACTTCGACGACTTTCTGGTAACGGCGCTGCACGGAGCAATCGCGTTCGTAGAGATGGACGACGTTGCCGTGGCTGTCACCGAGGATCTGGACTTCGATGTGCTTGGCGCGCTTGATATAGCGTTCCAGGAAAACAGCGGAGTTTCCGAAGGCATTCTCTGCCTCGGCACGGGCTTCGGCGAGGAGGCCGGGGAGCTCGGAAGGTTTCTCCACAACACGCATGCCGCGACCGCCGCCACCAAAGGCGGCCTTGATGATGAGCGGGAAGCCGATTTCGTGGGCGATGGTGAGGGCTTCGTCGGGATCGGTGACGGGATCCTCGGTGCCGGGGAGGGTAGGGACGTCGAACTTGTGGGCGAGTGCGCGGGCTGCCGTTTTATCGCCCATGTTGTCCAGAAGATCGGCGGCGGGGCCGATGAAGGTGATGCCTTCGCCGGCGCAGGCGCGGGCGAAGTCGGGGTTCTCGGAGAGGAAACCATAGCCCGGGTGGATCATGGTCACGCCCTTGGACTTCGCGAGCTTCACGATGCCTTCGTAATCAAGGTAGGCGCCGACGGGGCCTTTGGAGGAATCGAGCTGGTAGGCTTCGTCGGCTTTGAAGCGGTGGATGGAGAAACGGTCTTCCTCGGCGAAAATGGAAACGGTGCGGAGTCCGAGTTCGGTGGCTGCGCGGAAAATACGGATGGCGATTTCACCGCGGTTGGCGGCCATGAGTTTTCCTGGCTTCTGTGGGTTTGAGGGCATGGCCGATTCTCAAACCACTGAAACCAAAATTCAAACCCGAAAGACAAAAGAATTGAACCGGATGGGGAGGGGCGGTTACTGGAGGATCAGGCCAGCCGGTTTCCGTAGTCCGAAGGCGACAGGAACCATCGCAAAGATGACGCCCACCAGTCCGGACAATACGATAATGGCGATATCGTCGGATGGAATTGCTGGCATGGTAGTGGCCGTCAGCCCGATTGCTTCGAGCTGCGGGCTGGCCGCTTTATAAACAGGGATCCAGATAGCGCTCACGAAAGCTATCCCGGCGAGGACGAGCAGCAGGTTTTCGAAAAACATGTGAAAGAGGAGGACAACGGACGGTGTGCCGAAGCTTTTAAGCAGAGCGAGGAGATATGCATCCTGCCGGTACTCCAGCCAGGCGATGCTTCCCAAGGTAAGAGCCAGGATGATGCCACACCCCAGCACGATCAGGGTGCGGACGATTCTCTGGATCGCGGTGATGCGCTCGAGATTTTTCAGGATTTCCAGAGCCGAGACGATTTTCACCTGACGGTTTTCCGCCCGGTAGTAGGCGGAGGCGCTAGTCACGAAGTCTTCGACCTCCGCGATGCTTTCCAGATCCGCGATGGTATGGTTGATGAAACCCTCGGTGAGCTTCGCTTCGATCATTCCGATGGGTATCATTGCGGCTGTTTCCATGGAAAGGCCGGTGCTTATCCATGCGGGGACTGGTCTCACCCTGGCGGTAGTGCGCCTGCTGCCGAGTTCGATTCCGACCGTCTGGTTCTGGTAGTGGTGGTTGTCGGAGAGGAGCCATACGGTAGGCGGCAGCTCGAAATTCCCGGTTTCGTGGAACTCGGTAAGCGAGGAGGTGAACGCCAGCACGGGGACGTTGCCATCATTGTTCCAGACGACGGAAAACAAAGGCTGTCGCACTTGTCTTATCGCATTTTCCCCATAGCGCCCCGTCCAGAGCAGCTCCTCTTCGTAAGTCCTTTGAAGAACCGTGGGAGCATTTGCCTTGCTGACAAACTCGCTGATGGAAACATTGTAAACCGAGTTGCGCGCGAGCTGGTCGCGCAGTTCCCGCTCGATCTCGGCAAACAGTGTGAGCACGCCGATTGCGAGAAACCCGAGGAGGGTGGGGATGAGGATTTTACTGAATGGAGAGACGGGATACTCAAGCCAGCGCCTGAAGGTGTTCTTCCACAGGTAAAAAGGTATTAAAGTCCAGGATTTCATCGGCTATGGGGTCCAGGCGCCTGTCGTGGGTTGCGATCAGGCAGACGGAACCCGGCGCAAGGGTGTTTCTGATGGCTTTGGAGATTACCTCCGTGTTGAGGTCGTCAAGACCGGACGTAGGCTCGTCAAGAAGGAGGATGGAGGGCTTTTTCGCAAGGGCGCGGGCTATGCTGGCGCGCTGCTGTTGCCCGCCGGAGAGTTTTGAGGGCTTGATCGCGGCGTATTTGGAAAGGCCCAGCAGCTCGAGCAAATCCGCAACGTCGGAGAGGTTCCCGCCAGCCATTTCCACGGCCAGGCGGACATTGCGCTCCACGCTGGCCAGGGGGAGGAGGTTCAGTTGTTGGAATACGAAGCCGATCTCAAACCGAAGAAAAGCGGGGCTGCCAACCCGATGGGGGGAATCCGTGAGGATCCTGCCCCTGGTGGGGGAAAGGAGGCCGGCGACCAGCCGCAGCAAAGTGCTTTTCCCGCACCCTGAGAAGCCTTTCGCCAGTGTGATACCGGGTTTCAGCTCCAGGTTCAGGCTTTCGAAAACGCATGTCGCCGAGCGCGGATACCGGTAGCTTATCTTCTGTAGGTCAATTGTCATCCTTTGGCATAACGGCGATCGTCTGCGGTGCGACCTGAACGATCCTGCTTCCCGGCCACAGGCTGTTGACCACCCCGCCCCAGCCGCTGGTGGCGAGAATGTCGGATGCGGCGAACGCGATGTCCTTTTTGTGAACCAGCCTGACCGGGGAATCGAATTTCCGATAGACGTGAACCAGTCCGCGCTGGCCGGAGGAGTGGCGGGCGTCCCCGAGGGAATTTTCCCGGATGGTGAACACGTAGTTTCTGGTGATTTCCCCACCGGTATCGATCTCGTCGGTGCGGTCGTAGTCTCCGGCGATCAGGGCTCCCGTCTTCGGTTCCTGGAGAAATACGAGGATTTCCTCACTGGGGATCTGGGAAAGCACGGGGCCGCTTGCTGCGACGACGATTTCGTATTTGTTGTCGTCCACGAGGGTGGCCAGGTGTTCGTTGGCGGTCACCCAGAGGAGCGAGTCGGGTTCCTCCCTGTCTGCCACCGCCTTGTTGAGCGAATCGCTGAGCCGGAGCTCGCCGTCGAATCCGGCGACCAGGCGGGAACGCTTTTCGAGAGAGAGAAGCTGTTTTCGTTTCCTGGAGATGAGAAGCCGGCCTTCCGTTTCCTCCAGCGCAAGATCGGACTTTAATGTCTCGGGATCTGCCTTGTCGCGCAGGAGCCCAAGCCTCTCGTCTATTTTTAAAATGGCGTCAGCCGCCCGTTTTCTTAGATCCGCGGGGATTTCAGGATCTCCGGAGGCGTCCACCAGTGTCTGCCGTTTT
Organism: uncultured Verrucomicrobiae bacterium; assembly: GCA_963793435.1. GTDB lineage: Bacteria > Verrucomicrobiota > Verrucomicrobiia > Verrucomicrobiales > Akkermansiaceae > Luteolibacter. Next base: position 2,244,985 of record CAWCAA010000002.1, read on the forward strand.
CCCTCGGCTTCGTGAATGTCCAGAGCGAGCCGGAGTTCCGCCTCGCGGGAGTCCTCCGCGCTTTTCTCCAACTGCCTTTTGAGTTTGTCCTCCTCCAGCGCGAGGCTTTCGCGCTCGATCTCAAGGTTTTCCGGGTCGATGACGGCCCAAAGTCCGTCTTTCTCGATAAGATCCCCGTCTTCCGCCCGAAGGGAGAGGTAACCCTCCAGCGTGGCACGCACCTGTTCATATGCGGCGGGGCGGATGCTACCCTCTTCCAATCCCATCCAGATGCGGTTCACCTCGGGAAGGCTCTCCAGCGGCGCGACCTCACCGGCCGCCGGGAGGAGGCTGAAGGCAGCGCAAAACGCCAACCCGACACTGCCAAGTCTGTTAGTTCCAGAAAGTTTCATCCCAAATTAGAAATTGGAGATCCAGTTGCCGGATCTGTCTGCGGTTTTCAATCAATTCGATTTCGAGCTCGGATCGACGTTCGAGATCCTTGAGCACGATCTCAGGTTCTAGGGAGCCGGGGCGTTCCAGCCGTGCGATCTCCCTCTCAAGATAGTTGGCTTCCCTGATCAGTGCGTCGTAGCTCTCGACGAGCTGCAGGATTCTCGAAGCTTCGTTCTCAGCCCTGAGGCGCAATTGCTGCCGGGTGAATTTCAACCTGGTCTCCGCGTCGCGGATATCCCGTCTCCCAATGGGATCGGCCAGGTCAAACGACTTCGATGCTCCGGAAAACAGTTGCAGGTTGTCGCTCGAAAACTCTTCCGTGGTAGTGGTGGAATATAGTGGCGGGGTGCTAAGTCCGAAACTGACGTTTGGCCACTGCTGGAATTTTACCTGTCGGACGCGGAGGATGGCACCCTCGATTTGGATCGCCTGGAGGTTCAGTGCCAGCTTGCCGAATTTTTCACCAACCACCATACGCCGGTGGCGTCCCGCATAGGAAATCTTAGGAAGCCTTCCCTCCGGCTTCCAGTTCGCACCCGGGGTATTGAGCAACTGGTTGACGGAAAGGCGTTGGTAGAGGCGCCTGCGTTTGATTGCCTGGAGTTCGAGGGTCACCGATTTCACCAGTTGACCGATGTCTCCGGACTGGTTGTCCAGGAGCGATTTCAACCTGCGCTGGTAAGCGGCCTCCGCCTCATCCAGGGTCTCTGCCTCTATAAAGACCGCGTAAAGCTGGGTATAAGCCCTGCGCTCGTCCAGCTCATGGGACCAGATTGCCTCCTGTTCCTGTAGTGAGGCAGCGTAGAGATTCCCATAGAATTCGAACGGATTTGGAATATTGAAGTTTGCAAGGAGGCTGGCGTTCAGATCGTCCGAACCCAGATCAGAGAGTTCGGAAATACTGGCACCGATGTTGACGAAACTGGAAACCCTGGGCACGAGGGTCAGCCACTGGCGCGATTTCTGCCTTTTGGTTTCGGAAACCCTAAGTCGCGATTGCCGCAGGGAGAGATTTTCCGCGACCATGCGTTTGTAGGCTTTGTTCCAGGAAATGGTCTGGGATGGTTCCGTTTCGAATCCGGCCAGGATTTCACGGAACTCGCTTCTCTGGGCGGTGACGTTTCCTTCGAGCCGTTTCCCCATCCGTGCCGCCGTGCATCCGCCGACGCCCATGGGAACCGCCACCATGGTAACAAAACCCAATGAAACTCTCAAAAAGGTGGAGGGGATGGGACATGGCATGGCCTGATGGCGGGTTTAGCCTGTGCACCCGGGTTCTCTCCCCCGGGCGGTGAAAACTCAACGGCCCGTGACAGTCTGCCTGGGAATGAAGAAGGTTCCGCTGACATCTGCGGCGCTCGCAGTGCCCGCATCGACCTCGCCGATATAAACACCGTTATCAGTGCCGTTGAACCGGAACGTGTAACTACCGTCGAAGGTGTTGCTCGCGCCGCTGATGGTCACCACCGCATCGTCGGTGCCAGGTGTCCTGCGGTAGGTATAATTCACAGCATTGTCCACAGCGGCTCCGTTAACACGCAGCAAACCCTGGCCAATCTCGTCAAACTCCCGGGTGGCGGCAGGCCCGCGATAACGCCAGAATCGGATGTGAACTGAATCGTGAAATCCAAGGTAGGATCGGGAATTCCGTTGGTGAATCTGATGAGCCTCTGATCCAGTGTTTCCGGAACGATTCTGCTTTCCCTCAGGGGACTGACCACCGGATTATAGTTCGTTGGCACCTGGCCACCCGTGGCAAGCGATACATTGGTCGGTATGATGACATTGTCGAATAGCGGGTCGCCTCCAGGCTGTCGGACTGTCGCTGAGTTGACCGAAACAGTCGCACCGTTTTGGGAGAACGTAAGATCGACGACTACATTTCTGTTCTCAATACCATTGGAATCATTGTTAAAGAGATAGACAAACGACCCGTTGTTCGCCGCGAATCCGCCGCTTGTGACAAGATCGTTCACTCCAAAACCGGTAAGTGTCAGAATGCCTGCGGTATCATTGATCGCGCGGTAGGAGTAGGACGCATTGGTGATGGAATCCGGGTAACGTACATCGGAGTTGTCGCCGTTGGTATTGGGATAAGTGCGGAGCTGGTTACCACCTAGGGTGTAGAAGAAATCCCCGGTTTCCACGTCACCGTTTGAAATTGCCGGAGCTGATCCGATATTCCGGACGAGTTCGAACCGAACGTTTCCACCCAAGGTGAGTACGACGCCATCCAATGTCTTGGGACGGACGGTGGGCGGGGATTCGTCTCTGCCGCCACCTCCGCCGCCACCGCAATTGGTTAGCGAGACACAGCAGGCGGCAAGGGCGAATGTAGATAGGAGATGTTTCATAAAAGGTTTTTAGTGTCTTGAGAAGGTCTTCAACAAAATGGGGTTCGTATGCTGGAACGGGGGGAAAGCTGATACAAATTGCGCTTGGTTACTAGAGTTTTTTTTCCAAACCGGGCTAATTTTATTTTTCCGGAATTTGTAAAACCGGTGCGACTCCTATTTTCCGATACAGAATTGCGAAAAGATGACTCCCAAGAGATCCTCGGTATCGACTTTTCCGGGGATTTCTCCGAGGGCGTCGAGGGCTTCGCGGAGATCGATGGCGGCAAGTTCCGGATCGCATTCCTTTTCCGTAAGAAGATCCAGGGCGGCGTGGAGATTGGTGGCGGCCAGGGAGAGGGATGCCTGGTGGCGGGCGTTGATGGCGACGGCATGCTCGCCGAAGTCTGCCTCGGTGAAATGAAGTGCTTCACGGATTTTTCCAGAAAGCTTATCGAAGCCATCGCCGCTGTGGCAGGAAAGCCGGATTGCCCCGGCTCCTTTCCAGCTTGGGTCTTCGCCGAGGTCGGATTTGTTCAGGACGAGGAGGTGGGTGGCGTGGTGGGAGGGGTAAACGGCGCGTTGGGGGCGGGGTTTGCTGGCATCGGCGATTTCCAGGAGGAGATCCGCGGTTTCGATTTGCCGGGCGGTGCGCTGGATTCCCTGGGATTCGATTTCATCGGACGATTCCCGGACGCCCGCCGTATCGACGAGGCGGAGAGGGATGCCGTGGAGGTTGATGATTTCCTCGATGGTGTCCCGGGTGGTGCCGGCAATGTCGGAAACGATGGCGCGCTCAAAGCCCAGCAGGCGGTTGAGCAGGGAGGATTTCCCTACATTCGGCTCCCCGAAAATCACCGTGCGCACGCCCTCGCGGAGGATGCGCCCCTGGTCTGCGGTGGACAGCAGGGAATCTATGGTGGTGAGTATGCCTTGGATGCGGCTGCGGAGCTGGACGGTTGTCTGGGGATCGATGTCCTCGTCCGGAAAGTCGATCCAGGCTTCCAGGTGGGCGAGGACTTCCAGTAGCTCGTCACGGGCGGCTGTGGTTCGCTTTCCGAGGGTGCCTTCGAGCTGGGAGTGGGCGGCGCGGATGGCGAGGCGGGTCTGGGCGGAAATGAGATCCATGATGCCCTCGGCCTGGGTGAGATCGAGTTTCCCATTCATAAACGCCCGTTGGGAAAACTCGCCGGGAGAGGCGTGGATGGCTCCGCATTCGAGAAAACGACCCAGAACCTCACGCGTGACCAGGATGCCGCCATGACCTGCGAACTCCACGGTATCTTCGCCGGTAAACGAGTACGGCCCGTGGAACAAAGTCAGCAATCCATCGTCGATCACCGCGCCGGAGACGTCGGTGATTTTGCAACGGCGAGCCATGCGCGGCATGGTCGAGGAGGCGATTCCGCCGGAACAGGCATCGGCGATTTTCAAAGCATCGGGGCCGGAAATCCGTATCAGTGAAATCGCCCCGACGCCAAGGGGACTCGCGATCGCCGCGATGGTGGTGGGTTCTGCCAGTGCCATGCGGGAACAGGGAATGGAATGCTAGTTGGAAGCTGCGGCGGGGATCTCCTTGCCGCCGAGTCCGAGGAATTCCCAACAGATGAAGCGTTTGATTTCCAGAGTGGGATTGTCCGGCTGGCCGGTTCGAAACGAGTTCTACGGTGGCTGTGCGGGTGATGGGTTCGGTCTGTTTTTTGCCGCGCCAGTTGATAATGGAAAGGGCACGGCCGACTTCGGAATCCAGAACGACGTTGATCCTGGCGGAGTCGCCCATGTTCGCGGGGTCGGCGAGCCGGTAGGTGAGGGTGCCCATGACGCCCTGGCCCTTGTCCGGCACGTCCTCTACGATGAGCACACGGAATATTTCCGGCCGACCGATATCCGGCAGTTCCACGAAGCTCTGGAAGAGCCGGTATTTGGTCTGGGCGAAGACCTCCCAGTCAAGTTTCAATCCTGCGGGAGTGCGCTTGAAAAAGGCATGCACCCGGACCGGCTCCATGGCGAAATTGCTTACCCGAGCCATCGTACTGAGAAGGATATCCGCTTGATCCACGCCGTATTGCACCTCCAGGGAGGCCAGCGGGCGGAAGAAATCTTTCAGCGCGAACTGGGGCGGCTGGTCGTAGGTCATCATGAAGATCCCGCGCCTTCGGTCGTCTTCGGAAAGATCCTGGATGGAGAACGAATCTGCCGGGGTATCGGAGTCATTGATGATGGTTCCTCCGAAGAAATCGTTCATTTTCGGGCGAAGACGTTCCGCATCCATGATATAAGGCAGTTTTCCTTCCACGGTCGTAGCCTTCATGAAATTTCCGAGAACCTCGTATGCCTCGTCCTGCCAGCCGATGCGGATGTAGTTCGCTTCGCGGATCTCCTTGTCCTCCGGGCTTCCGGAGAAATTCGGAGGCTCCACATTGGAGCCCATTTGTTTGGTGATATAGAAGACTGCGGCTCCGGCGGCTGCGATGAGCAAAAGCAGGCCTACCATTGCCGGGATGATGCCGCTCGAGACCTTGCGCTTTTTCGCGGGAGCTACGGGAGCCGGCTGTGGTTGCGCTTGGTTTGTAGCAGGCTGTGCCGCATCCCGTCGTGGAGGTATGCCGGTTTGGCGGGGGTCGGCTTGAGCTGACGCTGGCTGTTGGACGGGGTCTCCCTGGGGAGCGGGTGCCTGCACCGGGACCTGCTGTCCCGGAACGGGAGCCTGTTGGGGAGTCTGGGGCTGTGGCGTTTCCGGAGGGGGAGGGGAAACAATGGTTCCCTGGCAGTGCGGACACGGACCGGTGGTAGAGGGCAGGGAAAACGGAATGACGATGCGTCCGTTGCAGTGGTTGCAGAAAAAGTCGCGTTGCTGGGGAGGCTGTGAAAAATCAGACATATGGGAGAATCCGTGCGGCGTGTTTATTTTAGATTGCTGAAATGAAGTTGTCAATGCAACCCCGGAGTCTCTCCAGAGCATTTGCATTTGGAAATTTTCAACCGCAGATGATTTGGCTGAACGCAGATTGAGGAGAAGATGATGGCATTTGAGCCGCACAGGGAATGGCTCATCAACTACGGGATACGAGCTACGGCACGTAGAAAAGGATGGCAGGCACCACGAATCGCACGAATCTAACGGATCGAAGAGGAAATAACCAACGCATGCATTTTGTATTTTGGAGAAACATCAGTTCGTTTTCAGCCGTTCGAACGGGCTTGTCAGCGAAGCCACCAAGATTGGATCAGACTTCCGCATCCACTTCACAAATCTTTCGGGCGGACTCTTGAACTTCTAAACACGCCGTAACCGAACGGCTCTCTCACGAGATTACCGAATGAAACTTTCTCCGGGCGATCCAAGGTGGGGAAGCTGGACACCGGCACACAAACAAGACCGGAATACTACTTTGCATTACACATATTGTCACAAGTTGTAGATCCGGAAGAGCTGTGCCTCATTCATTTGAGGACTCTGCTTCCGGCATGGCACGAGGTTTTTGTGATGAATTTTTCGGTAGTGGTGTTTCCGTGGACGTTTTTCGCCAGGTTGAATGAGGTTTGCCAGATCTGGTGAAGATCTGCGTTCTGCCTTTTCAAAACCGGAATCCAAGCGATGATCCGTCAGCCCATGATTCCGTTCATCCGTATCCTGCCAATCCTGTTTCTACTCAGCCACCTGAATCCAGTTTCCGCACAGGAAGCTCCTGAGGAGAAAAAATCCGAGGAACCGAAATCCGAGAAAGTCCACGAACCGGTATCGAAGAGCGCCACGGTGAACATTGCCGGAAAAGAAATTCCATACACGGCGACCACAGGAAAAATCTTGATCCGCGATGACGAAGGCAAGCCCAAGGCATCCATTTTTTATGTTAGCTACGTGCGCGACAAAACCGAAAACCAGCCGGATCGCCCGGTGATGTTCGCATTCAACGGCGGCCCCGGATCTTCTTCCGTGTGGTTGCACCTCGGAATACTGGGGCCGAAGCGGGTTTCATTTCCCGGAGACGGCACCCAGCCGCTTACGCCCCCTGCCCGTCTGGTCGAAAACGAATTCAGTCTTCTCGACGTCTGCGATCTGGTATTCATCGATCCGGTATCCACCGGTTACAGCCGTGCGGAAAAAAAAGATGACGCGGGCGATTTCCATGGGATCGAAAGCGATATCGAGTCCGTTGGTGATTTCATCAGGAAATGGGTTTCCGGGAACAAGCGCTGGGATTCTCCGAAATATCTCTGTGGAGAATCATACGGCGGAATACGCGCGGCCGGGCTGGCCGAGCATTTGCAAGACCGCTACGGGATGAGCCTGAACGGTGTCGTGCTGCTCTCCTCGCTGCTGGATTACCGGACGCTTGTTCCTGCGGAAGGCAGCCAGCTTTCGCACCAGGTTTTTCTGCCGGCTTTTGCCACCACCGCCCACTATCACAAAAAAGTTACGGGAGACCGCGAGCAGCTTCTTAATGATGTGCGCCAGTTCGCTTTCGGCGAATACACGTTGGCATTGCTCAAAGGCACAGCGATCTCCGAAGACGAACTGACCGCCGTTTCCGCAAAACTGGAAAAGTTCACAGGACTCCCGGCTGATTTTTGGAAACGCAAGCAGCTCAGGGTCAACCCGTTCGAATTCCGTGCCGAGCTTCTGCGGAGCGAGGGAAAAGTGATCGGCAGGTTCGACTCGCGTGTCGCCTGGGATGCGACCGATTCCGAGTCCGATTACGCGACATACGATCCGTCCTACTCCCTGGCCATAGGTGCATTTTCCACAGCCATGCTCTCCTACCTTGGCGAGGATCTGGGATGGGAAGAGGAAGAACATTATGAAATCCTTACCTCCAAAGTGAATCCCTGGCGCTATGGATCAGACAACCGCGTGGTCAACATGACAGACCGCCTGGTAGGTGCGATACGGGACAATCCCAAGCTGAAAGTGCTGGTGATGGGAGCGTATGCGGATCTTGCCACGCCGCCGGCAGGAGTCCCCTATTCTCTCGGCCAGGCCATGGATTTTCCGAAAAACCTCCGTGGAAACATCAGCTACACCTACTACGAAGCAGGGCACATGTTTTACTTGAATCCACCGGATCTTGCGAAGTCACGGAATGATCTCGTCGAATTTCTGAAAAACGAATAGCCGGCCAGCCCGGAGGCTTGCTTTATCTTTCGTACATCAGATTCGGGGAAACAACGAAGGGGGCTGGAATACCGCGTGGGGCACACCGTCCCCCGTCAACGGACTGTGGCCGGAGTCCCCGGCCACATCCGTGGCTGGATATTTTACAAGACATGATGCGCGGCATCACTTGCCCGCGAAACCACCGGCCACTTCCTCGCCCGCTTCGTTTTCCACGAGCGGTCTGGCGAGCATTTCCTCGTAGATGGCGATGTATTTGCGGGCGACTTCCTCATGGCTGAATTCCTTCGCGCTCTCTTTCATCACGCGGCGGATCTGGGGTTCCTTCGCTTCGCGCGGGAGGGCGTAGAATTCCAGTGCCTTGTCGATGGCCCAGCGGAGTCCGCCGGCATCGTAATCGTCGAAACGGAAGCCGTTTCCGGCGGAATTTTCCACGTCCATCGGCCGCACGGTATCGTAAAGACCGCCGGTGGAATGGACGACAGGGAGCGATCCGTAGAGCGGAGCGGTCATCTGTGGAAGGCCGCATGGCTCGAAGAGCGATGGCATGATCATGAAGTCCGATGCGCCGTAACCGAGGCGGGAGAGGCGCTCGTCGAAATCCACGATGGCGACCCTGTCCTGGAGGTTGAACTCCTGTATGATGTTGCGGAAATGGACTTCGTGCGGGCCGTTTGCCACCACTGCGATCTGCATGCCCCACTCCCAGTAATCGGAGATGGTCTGGAGGAGGAGATCGGTGACGAGTTGCGGGCCTTTCTGGACGGGATCGAGGCGGGATGGCCAGAAGAAGAGCGGTGCCTGGCCGTTTACCTCCAGCCCCAGTTCGTGCTGGAAGGCTTCCTTGTTGGTGATTTTCGCATCCCAGAAATCCTTGTCAGTGAACTTCCGCTCAAGTGCCTCGTCGATCTCCGGGCTGTAGGAGGCATCGGGTGCGTTGAGAATGCCGGTGGCGCAGCCGGCATGGTACTTGTTGCGGATCTCCTCGCGCACGGACCAGGGCACGACAGGGTGCCAGCCTTCCACGATTTCCCAGAGGAAGCGCGGACTGACGGTATTAATGAAATGGGAGGCGAAAATGCCGGAGGTGAGAAGATCGACCGGCACGTTGCCTCGTGCATGGTCGTAGCCACCCGGGTTTTGTGAGAAGAAAAGATTCATCCAGAACTCCGCCGCATCAATGCCGGTTTCCTCCGCCTGGGCGAGGCTCACCTGGCGGGTGTGGATATTGTGGACGGTGAAAAGGCTCTTGATCCCACGCCGTTTCGCCATGGCGGGAATGAGGGCGGTCATCCAGTCGTTGCAGTGGATCAGATCCGGCCTTGCCTTGGGGACGATGTGGTTGATCACCTCGCGCTGGAACACCATGGCAATGCGCATCGCCTCATCGGAATGGTTGCTGTAAACCCTGTCCCGATAGTAGAAAATCCGGTCTTCCGCCAAGTGGATGTGCGCTTCGGGAAGAACCTCGTGGTATTTTTTCAGCTCCTTTTCGTGGAGGTTGAACACATCGCCCTGGAAGAGCTTCCGGTAGTTCGGCATCGCCACGTGGACGTCCGCACCGAGATTGAAAAGCGCCGAGACGAGGGATGCCGATACGTCCGCCAGGCCACCCGCTTTCGCCGACATCCTCTGGGCCATGTTTCCCATGCCAGCCGGCAAATAGGTGATCTCGGGAGTAACGATTAGGATGCGGGGATTGGTGGACTTTAGTTTCTGAGCCATGGGGGTTGGATGTTTTTTTGATTCGGGTCGCTTGCTTAAGAAGCAACGTGCCTATTTATCACTGCATTTCTGTCACATTGGCCCCTACATGGCGACATCTATCTAGCAGGAAGTCCAAGTTTTTCGCCACCATCGGAAAAAACTCATGGTTCCATCGGCATAGGAACGGCCTCGCAGACATCGCGCCAGCCGGGGAAATTCCATTTGTTGGGGAAACCGGCGCACTGGGAGGGTTTCACTGCGTGGATGCGGCAGCCGCCGTTTTCCAGCATGATGCATTCATGGTTTGGTTTTTCGATGAGGGAAAGCCCAGTCCGGTTCGTTCTCAGACGGGTGTACCGGGAAAGAAAATCATCCTCGTCCATTTCGAGATATTCCGAGATTTGTGTAATATCCTTTTCTTCAATCCTCACATCACCCGGCCACTTGCAGCATGCGGTGCAGCGCTGGCAGATGTAGTTCACGCCAGGCTCCAGGACTGTCAGGCCGTTTCCGGGGCTTCCGTAATTCCCATTTTCCACGGCATTCACTCCAGGCGGTCGTAATAATATTTCACCTTGTTCTGGAACGCCCGCCACTTCCTGCCCGGCTTGCCGTTATCCAGGAGGAAATGCGGGCAGTTTTTGTTAGGCGGGGTTTTGCCACGCCGCGGCCAGTGGTAATGCGGGACGACGTTTTTCAGCGGGATGCCCTTGTGCTTCATCAGCACTGCGGTGAGCTTGGCGGTGCGCTCTACCGTTGCCGAGATATTCGAGCCACGCTCTTCGCACATTTCGATACCGATGGAATAAAGGTTTCCCGGCCCGCCGAAATCGGCATGCTCCCCCTGCTCGGAGGTAGGCATGTGCTGGATTGCCATTTTTTCATCCACAGTAAAATGCCAGATGAGGTAGCCGATGCGGTTCCCCGTCCTGCTTTTCCGGGATCGCAACGCACCCCGCTTCAGCGCCAGCGAATGCCGTTCAGCTCCCGCAGTATAATTCTGCGTGCTGTGGATGGTGATGTAGCGCGGCTTCATGGGGCGCACGATTTTCCGGCCGTGCGTCCCTTTCGGCACCAGATCCACTTTCAGCCTCACCTCACGCATCATCCTGGAGGTGGAAACTTTCGTCCCGTCATTCTGCGGACGGTCGCTCGGGCCGCCTATGGGGCTGCATTGCAATCCTGAGAGGGCGAGCAGTAAGGCGGCTGAAAGGAAGAATGGTCGGCGCACGTGGGGGAATCTATCCGAAAGGTTGGGATTGTGAAGGCAAAGGTTTTTAGCGACGCGGCCGCGAACCCATGATCAGGCGGAGGGCAACCAACGGAATAGCTCCCATCACGAGTCCCGCGGCGGCGATTTGCAGACCGGGGAGCACCCTGGCCTTCCTGCGATCCAAGCCCGCCAACGCCTCCGCGACAACCTGCTCTTTCGGAACATAGAAAAATTCAGGAGCTGTCATTTTCTCGGAATCCCCCTCGCGTTGGGAGACCTCGCCGAACTCGGTTTTCACCGGCCCCGGGCAGAGGTAGGTGACGTTCACCCCGCTCTCGGCGAGTTCGATGCGCAGGGCTTCGGAGAAGCTGCTGACGTAAGCTTTCGTGGCGGCATAGACCGCAAAGTCCGGCATAGGTATGATGCTTGCGATAGAGGAAACATTGAGGATGGATCCCCTGCCCCGCGCTGCCATACCCGGCGCGATGAGGTGGCTGAGATGGGTCAGTGCCTCGATGTTTACCTTGAGCATGGATTCCAGGGCTTTCCACTCCGCCGTGGCAAATTCACCGTAGTCACCCAGGCCGGCGTTATTGATCAGCAGGTCGGGCGTGAAGCCTGCGTCCCCTGCTTTTTCCGTCAGTGAAATTCTAGCCACCGGATCCGAAAGATCGGCCTCCAGCACCATCACCTGTATCCCCTGGTGGGCCGCCCGGATTTCACCGGCTATCCTGTCGAGCTTTTCCACCCGCCTCGCGACGAGCACCATTTTAGGCGTCCGTCCGGCCAGTTGCTTCGCAAATTCCTCCCCAAGCCCGGCGGAAGCCCCGGTCACCATCACGCATGAATACTGTGTTTCCATGCCACTGATGAAACGCCACGGCCGACCTTTCGCAAACGATCATTTCACAAAAAAAACGCCCTCCCGTTTCCGGAAAGACGTTTGAGGAATAATTTGCCGGGCTGTTTAAGCCATTTTGGTTCCGTCCTGATTCACCTTGACCACGCGCAGCGGCAGGCGAACCAGAAGCTCCCCATCGCAGCCGATGTCGATGGAGTAGATGCCGTCTTCAGGGAATTTCAAGCCCTGTAGGTTCATCACGATGTTACGGGTCAGGAACGGCACGTCCTTCGGGAGTTGCACATCGAAGTCAGGCTCGATGGGCATGTTGTTCGGGTCGAGCGAATCGCCGTCCTCGTTGATGATGTTGATGGAGAGCTTGTGTTTGCCCACGTCTTCCTGCGTGAAGCAGAAACGAAGTGCCAGCGCACAGGCCGGATGCACCACCGGCAGTGCGCGGGCGGCGAGGGTGTCGAATGTTCCGGAGATGACCAGCTTGCCGTTGTAGTCGGCAGCGAAGTCGCAGAGCGTTGCAATTTGAATGTCCATTGGGGAATAAGGTGTTCTTATGATTTGAATGCGCGGCAATCCTTCGCCGCGCACGCCCTTGTGTACAATCCCGGTCTTTTACGTAAAGCCCAAACCCACCCTTAAAGTTTTCCGCCCATCTGTTGACATTTTTTCCCGCTGCCTCCATAGCCCTTCCATGTCCACCGCGTTGCAGCCAAAGCCACGGATCATCGGCCAGAAGGTCCGGATCTGTATCGTCGCTTCCAAATATAACGAGAAATTCACCGATTCCCTCGTTGAGAACGCCATCGACGAGCTGAGTGAACTCATTCCCATGGCGCGCATCGACCTCATCCGCGTCCCTGGCGCGTTCGAGATCCCCGTCGCGGTAGCAACCGTTCTTGACCGTGGAGAAGCCAACTGCGTCATCGCACTCGGCCTCATCATCCGCGGCGATACCGGCCACGCGGATCTCATCGCCGCATCCATCACCAACGCCCTCCAGGATCTCGCCGTCACCTCCCGCACCCCCGTCATCCACGAGGTGCTCCTTGTCGAGAACGAGAAGCAGGCATACTCCCGCTGCATCGGTGCCTCCATGAACCGGGCCGTGAGTCGGCACGCGCCGCTGGCGGCATGATCGATGTCTTTTCAGAGATCGAGAAAACCATGCCGAAAGAGGACAGGAAAACAGCAAGGAACAAATAGACATGCCAAGCAGAAGGCAAATCAGGGAAGCCGCCATCCAGTTCCTCTACTGCTCCGATCTCGAAGGCGGGGCGAATCCATCGGAGCTACGCGAACCGTTCTGGGAATTCCTCTCGGAAACCGACCGCCGTAACCTCCAGACCGCCACCTTCCGTTCCGTCCAGCATCTTGCACACGGACGCAGCGAGCGGCTCACCGAGTTCGTCGAGCGCTCTACTCCCGCCCTCGCCCACCTATCCGCACATCCCCCTGCGGAAAATCTCGGCACCCTCCTCAACCGTCTCCTTGCCCTCGAGTCCGCATGGAGTATGGCCTTTTCAAAGCTTAACCGCATCCCCAGGGACGGCGATGACTCGGATGTCGCCTCCTCCTTGGAAGCCGCCCTCAAAAGCCTTTTCAAGACCGACCGCGACCTCGCCTTCCACCGCGACCAGTTTCTCAAAGGCACCGCCGACCACCCCGCCCTCACCGGCCAGCTCGAAGCCGTTTCCGCATCCATCCGCCGCCTCCAGCGCATCTCCGACCGCATCCGCATGGTCGAGGAACCCGAGAAATTCCCCGAGCAAGCGGATCTCACCAAGCTCCGCCGCTCCAAGGCGGACATCACCGCGCTGCGCCAAAGCACCGACGACCTCGTCGATTCCGTCCTCGCCAAAAAGGAAGCCCTCGATACCGCCATCGGCTCCATCCTGGAAAACTACGTCCCCGAGCGCATCGACCCCGTGGACAGGGCCATCCTCCGCCTCGCCACCTACGAGCTCCTCCACACGGACATCCCACGAAAAGCCGCCATCAACGAAGCCCTGGAACTCGCAAAGCGCTTCGGCACCACCGATTCCCGCCGCTTTGTAAACGGCCTCCTCGACAAGATCGCCGGGATTGAAAAAGGCTGAGCCGGGTTCCACCTGCACTGGTAACATCCAGGGCACTGATCACTCGGCACCCGGCACTTCCACGCAAAAATCCATTCGACCCCGCCGTAAAAAGCATTCACTGTCCCCGAAATCAAAACCACCATGCGCCACAGAACCTTAGCCACCCTCCTCCTTTTCTCCGCCCCTCTCCTCGCCCAAAAAGGCAACCGGAAAGGCCATGACAACATGGAGCCTGTTGTCCCTGCGGGCCTCGTCCCCCCGCCCCCGTCCTCTCCCCGGAGGATGCCATGAAAACGTTTGAAGTAGCCGATGGCTTTTCCGTGCTTCCCTTCGCCACCGAGCCTATGGTCGAGAAGCCCGTCGCCCTCGACTACGATCCCGCGGGCCGCCTCTGGGTCTGTGAAATGATAGGCTACATGCTCGATATCGACGGCAAGGACGAGGACAAGCCCTGGGGTCGCATCGTCATTCTCGAGGATACCGACAAGGACGGAAAAGCCGACAAACGCACCGTCTTTCTCGAAAAAGTTCTCCTCCCCCGCGCCGTCGCCGTCTATCCGGACGGCCTACTCTACGCCGATCAGGAATCCCTTCGTTTTATCAAACGCGATGGACTCAAGCCCGTCGGCGAATCCACCACCGTAGTCGATAACTACATTGAGGGCGGCAACGTCGAGCACCGCGCCAACGGCCTCGTCCGTGGCTTGGACAACTGGCTCTACTCCGCGAAATCCGCCCAGCGCATCAAGCGCGACGGCGACAAGTGGATCGTGGAATCCACCCTCTTCCGCGGCCAGTTCGGCGTCGCTTTCGACAACTACGGACGCATTTACCACAACCACAACTCCCAGTTCCTCATGGGCGAGTTCATCGCGCCAAACATCCTCGAGGGGAACCCTGCCGTGAACACCAAGGTCTCCAGCACCGAAAAGCTCGGCTCCAACGAGCCTTTCCCCATCCGCGTCACCCCCGGCCTCAACCGCGCGTACATTCAGAAATCCAACGGCTACGGCTCCAACACCCTGGATCCGAAAACCTACAAGCTCATCTCCTGCACCGGGGCCTCCGGCATGGCCATCTACCGTGGCTCCAACTTCCCCTCCGAGTGGGTCGGCACCGGCCTCGTTACAGAGCCTTCCGTCAACCTCGTGAAAGCCATCAAAGTCACCGAATCCGGCACCAGGCTCAAAGGCGACCACACCTACAAAGACAAGGAATGGCTCGCCTCCACCGACGAGCGCTTCCGCCCCGTGAACATTTATAACGCCCCTGACGGTAGCGTTTACCTCCTGGATATGTATCACGGTATCATCCAGCACAAAACCTACGTCACCACCTACCTGCGTAACTACTACGTCAGCCAGGGACTCGACGGCCCGGGCACCGGCCACGGCCGCATCTACCGCATCACCGCGAAGGGCGGGAAAATCGAGCAAGTCCCGGACATGGACACCCTCTCCAATGAGGAACTCGTCAAACTCCTCATCCACAAGAACGGCTGGCACCGCGATATGGCCCAGCGCGTCCTCGGCACCCGCGAGGCCGATCCGGCGACCATCGCCCTTCTGGAAAAACTCGTTGGGATGAACGGCTACCCGCTCGGCCAGATCCACGCCCTCTGGACACTCGAAGGCATGGGCAAGCTCACCGCAGCCTCCATCGCCACCGCTCTCAAAGCGGAGGACAAAAAGGTCACCGTCTCCGCTCTCTGGGCCGCCAACTCCCTCACCCACCCCGAGCTTCTGAAAATCGAGAAACAACTCCTCGATTTCAAATCCGCCAACGAGGAAGTGGAAATCTACCTCACCCGCGCCCTCGGCCCCGTCGCCACCCCCGCCGCCTTCGCTAAAGTGAACGACCTCGTAAACGGCTCCAAATCCAAGTTCGTTAAAGCTGCCGCATTCTCCGGCCTGGAAAACCGTGGAGCTGCTTTCAAGGCTGCAGTAGGCGAAAAACTCAAGGACAAGGATCTCGCCAAATGGATTGAAAAGGCTGGCGAGAAAAAGGCCCCACCGGCCCCTCGCTCAAAGGCGAAGCCCTCGCCTCCTTCGAGCGCGGCAAAGCCCTCTTCCACGGGGAAGCCGCCTGCTTCGGCTGCCACGCACCGGATGGTGCCGGTGTCCTCGGCCTCGGGCCACCACTCGACGAATCCGAATGGGTCACCGGCAAGGAAGAAGTCTTCGCAAAGATCCTCCTCCACGGCATCACCGGCCCAATCACCGTCAACGGGGTGAAATACGAGACCCCTGCGGAAATGCCAGCCCTCTACGTGAACCCCATGTTCACCGATGAAAAAATCGCCGACATCATGACCTACACCCGCAACGCCTGGTCCAACAAAGCCGACCCCGTCTCCGCAGACCTCATCAAAAAGCTCCGCAAAGACACCGCCGCCCAATCCGGCCGACCCTATACCGCAGCGGATCTCAAGTAGCAGACCGGAACCGCACTCCCCGGGATGCGAGTCCCCGGCACACTTCCTGCGAAACATTTGATACGGGATACAACCAACCCGTATCAAATTATGAAATCAAGCAATCAGGACAAAGCAGAAGGCACCGGCAAGGAACTCAAAGGCAAAGCCAAGGAGGCCGCCGGTGAAGCCGTTGGAAATGAAAGACTGGAGGCCGAAGGTGAGGTCGAACAGGCCGAGGGCAAAGCCCAGCAAAAAGTCGGCGACGTAAAAAAGGTCTTCGACAAGTAGGACGCAGACCGCCATTCCCAACAAAAAGCCCTTCCAGCACAACCCGCCGGAAGGGCTTTTTTTGCATTCCCAACCAAGCGGATTGCAACCTCCGAAGGAAAGTCCCAAGCCATCCTTCCAAATACCCGCATCCACCATTGGACTTCCGCCTTCGCCCCCGACGGGAGGATAACCGGGATTCTTCATTCCCAGCGTTCACGGCCGAGTGCATTTTTATAAATTTGGGCGGTTGTCACCCGGATACTGGAATTTCCCGTATCTCTCTATGCCCCATCGGAAATAACACGAATTCTTACATCCTTGTTGACGAAGCTCCAGCCAGCCCCATGCCGACTGTCGATTCATTTTCAGGATGAAGGTGTGACGAGTGTGGCTTCCGGGAAATAGGTCTCGTAGCGGCTGACATAGGCAGTGCCCACGGGAAGGTTTAGGATGGCAGCATGCGCACCGATGAAGAATTCAGGGAGCGGGATTTTCGGTGCCTCGGGCGTATTTTTTATGCGGCGGTGCTCCAACTTGGGAGAGATTGCCGGAGTGCGGATCTTCCACTTCGGACTGACGAAGTTACTCTCATTCCCAAACTCGAAACGCCGTCATGGTCACCCCGCACCTGCTGGCAGAGAATTGAACCGCAAAGGCGCGGAGGCCGCAGAGGGGTCGCAAAGCCAGTCCTATGGAAATTTTGAGCCAACCAATTTCCAATCTTTATTCGCGAAAATCAGCGTCCGTTCGCGGTTAAAACTTCACAACCCAAGTCTTCCTCAGCGTCCCCTCCGCGACCTCAGCGCCTCCGCAGTTTGACCCACTGGCCAAGTCTCCCACATCTGACTAACAAAGTT
This sequence comes from uncultured Verrucomicrobiae bacterium, assembly GCA_963793435.1. Lineage (GTDB taxonomy): Bacteria > Verrucomicrobiota > Verrucomicrobiia > Verrucomicrobiales > Akkermansiaceae > Luteolibacter. The sequence continues at coordinate 2,262,266 of CAWCAA010000002.1, forward strand.
ACTCTCATGCCCAAACGCGCAACGCCATCATCTGGCTGATCATCGATCACCCGGTACCGAGCACTTCCCTCATCTCCGCAAGTACCTTCGGGACCGTTGTCTCCCCATCGTCGCCGTCCTCGTATTCCAAGGTGAACCAGCCTTGATAGTTGGCCTTTTTCAAAATGGCGATGAGCCTGGGCACATCCATTGGCTCGGCCTTGTCTTTCCCCTTCGCGCGGACGGAAGTTTTCATCTGCACGTTCACCGCGTAGGGCGCGATTTTTTCCAAGTCCCCATACGGGTCTTCCGTGTGGAAATTCCCGCTGTCGAGATTGATGCCCGCCCATTTGCTATCCACCGCCTTCATGATCCTCACCAGAGGATCAGCCCCGGAGACGATGCCGCCGTGGTTTTCCAACCCTAGAAAAACACCCTTCCCCGCTGCCAGTTCCAGGCATTCCGAGTAGCATTCCAGGAAATTTTTCTCCGCCTCATCCTGGGACATTCCCTTGGGTTTGTCCCCCGCGAAGACGCGGATGTGGGGCGCTCCCATTACCGCTGCATGGCGAATCCAGGTTTTCACATATTCCACTTCCCTCCTCCGCGCCCTCCCTTCCGGATGCGTAAAGACGTTCCCCACGGCAGTCCCGGCGATGGGGACGCCGCGTAAATAAGCATGCCGTTTAATCTCCAGGAGATAGGCATCGTCGGTGTCCGGTGGGAAAAAGTAGCTGGTCAGCTCCGCGCCGACTCCGCCCTGCGCCGCGCAATAGTCGATGAAATCAAACATACTCCAGCCCTCGCCTTCCTTCACCCCGGCGTTCGGCTTCCCTTTCATCCACTGCATCTTTGAGCGGAAGGAATAGGCGGCGAGACCCAGCATCATCCTCGGCTCCCCCTTCCGAGCTATCGGTTCCATCGCCCCCGCCCTGCCTGCAACCACACACCCGCCCGCCATCACCATGAAATCACGTCTCTTCATTTCCAAAAACTGCAATTCAAAAACCACCGCGACAATCAAATTCCGAGAAACCCCGGATTGAAAGGCAGATGGATGGACTGTGAGATAAAGATCACCATCAAATCCTACGAATTCAACGGATCTGAAGAAGCCGAGGTTGGGGATAAAATTTGAACCACGGAATACACGGAATACACGGAATACACGGAATACTCGGAATACTCGGAAGGGAAGAGGGTATGGGTAAAAACCCAGGATGCTGGACTTTAAATATAAAAGAAACTCTTCCTTCCGTGTATTCCGTGACTTCCGTGGTTAGCCATCTTCCCCTTCCCTCTTATTCGTGGGATTCGTAGGATTCGTGGTTCCTTTTCCTTTCCCCAGACCCGGCTCGGAAAAGCCTTGCCTTCCACCGGTTTCAAGATATAGCCCTTCGGCAGACGGCCATTCGCGCCGCCAGTGGCCGCCCATGCGGCTCCGCTTTTTCCGGTCTTCATCGATGAGGGATTGAAAGAGGTTCACACCACCCCCTCATCGACACCGCCAGCCGCCGATACCCGGTAGAGGCTGGCAACACCGAAAAAAGATATGACCGCTACATTTGAAGCGATGGCTCTTGCCGCGCCCTTGAAACAAGTTCTCGCAGAACTCGACTACACCATCCCCTCGCCCGTGCAGGCGCAGGCCATCCCCCTCCTTCTCGAAGGGCGCGATCTCCTCGGCTGTGCCCAGACCGGGACGGGAAAAACCGCATCCTTCGCCCTCCCCGTGCTGCACGCGATCCATACGGACCCGAAACGCATGGCATCCAGGCAATGCCGTTGCCTTGTGCTGGCACCGACCCGTGAGCTCGCCATACAGGTGGGGAAATCGTTCAACACCTACGGCCAGAAGATCCGTTTCAGCCAGACGCTGATCTACGGCGGAGTCGGCCAGAACCCGCAGGTCTCCGCGATGCGGAAAGGCGTGGATGTCCTCGTTGCCTGCCCCGGCCGTTTGCTCGACCTGATCGAACAACGCCACGTGGATCTCTCGGCAGTGGAGTTCCTCGTGCTGGACGAGGTGAACCGCATGCTCGACATGGGTTTCCTACGCGATGTGAAGAAAATCCTCGCGCTGGTGCCGAAGAGAAAGCAGTCGCTATTCTTCTCCGCCACACTCGCACCAAACATCGTCTCACTGGCCCAGACCATCCTCCAGGATCCCGCACGCGTAACCATCACCCCGGAGGTGACCACCGCCGAGCGCATCGACCAGAAGCTCTGCTTCGTGGATAGAGGCAACAAGATGTATCTCCTCCAGGAGCTTCTTGAAAAGCAGAGCCAGGCGAAGGAAGCCAAGCTCACCATCGTTTTCGGACGCACGAAACACGGCTCCAACAAGATCGCCAAAGCCCTCTCTGAAGCAGGCTACGAAGCGGAGGCCATCCACGGCAACAAGTCCCAGGCACAACGGGAGCGTGCGCTGGCAAAATTCAAGCGCGGGGAAATCCCCGTCCTCGTCGCCACCGACGTAGCCGCCCGCGGGGTGGACGTGAAGGACGTGGGTCTCGTCGTGAACTACGATCTGCCAAACGAGCCGGAAGCATACGTCCACCGCATCGGCCGGACGGGTCGCGCCGGAGCCGCCGGATTGGCCGTTTCCTTCTGCGCGGATGACGAGATTGATTTCCTCCGGGACATTGAGAAGATCATCAAGCAACCCATCCCCCGGGATACCACCCAGCAGTGGCACAGCGAGGCTCTTGTCGAAAAACACCGTTCCGGCTACAAGCCCCCCAAAGTCAAGCAAGGTGGCGGCGGTGGCGGTGGCGGAGGCCGCGGCAGACAGGGCGGAAGCGGAGGCGGCGGACGTCGCCAAGGTGGTGGCGGGGGCGGAAACAGCTCCAGCCAAGGCGGAGGCAGCCGCACCAGCGGAGCCGCCCGTCGTAAGACCCGCTCCGGTTCCGGCGGTGGTGGCAGAAGCCGCTATTCGGCCTGAATCTTATCAAGCTGCAAGCCCCCTGGACTGCACTGCCGGCGGCTTGGCAGTCCGTGGGCTCTGGCGGAGGTGATCAGGCTTGGTTCGGGCCGCGATCGTGGTCGATGCGGAAGGTCTTGCCGCGGAGCTTGGCGTTGCGGGTTTTCTGGATGGCTTGGTCGGCAAGGCCTTCCGGGACATCCACTAGGCAATGCTTGGGGAAGAGGGTGATGCGGCCGAGGGAACCGTCCGGGAGACCGGCTTCCCTATACATCATTCCGACGATGTCCTTGGGCATGATGCCTGAGCCTTTTCCAAGGGAAATGAAGAGACGGCTCATGCCGCCTTCGATGGCTCCGGGATCGCGCATGCCGCCGCGCTGGTAGCGCTCGGTGTTGTCGCCGCCGCGTCTGTCGTTGTTTCCGTAGTCCCGGCCGTCGTTGCGGTCGGGGCGTTGGCGGTCGTTGCGATCCTTTTTGAAATCCCTTCTCGCGCCATCCGGCTCGCGGTCTTCCTGGATGGCCTCCCCTTCCCTGCCGCTGGATTCTCGCAGCATGGTGATGAGTGCCCCGGCGATGTCGGTGGGGGTGTGGCCTTGCTCAAGGAGGCGGTCGATGTTTTCCTCATAGGTATCGAAGCCGCCGGTTTCGAGGCGCTCTTTGAGACTTTCAAAAATGATGTCGGCGCGGCGTCCTTCCACTTGCTCGACGGAGGGGATTTTCTCACGTTTGATGACCTGGCGGGTGTAGCGCTCGACGCCCTGGAGGCGATAGATCTCCCGCCCGAAGACGAAGCTGACGGCGCGCCCGGAGCGACCGGCGCGGCCGGTGCGACCGATGCGGTGGACGTAGTCTTCCGGGTCGGTTGGGAGGTCGTAGTTGAAGACGATGTCTATCTCATCGATGTCGAGGCCGCGCGCGGCTACGTCGGTGGCGACGAGTAACTCAACGGCCCATCGCGGAAGCGCTTGAGGACGCGCTCGCGCATCTGCTGGGTGATATCCCCGTGGAGTCTGTCTGCGGCGTAGCCACGGTTGACGAGATCTTCGGTACATTCATCGACGGAGCGTTTGGTATTGCAGAAGATGATGCCGAGGCGGGGCGGGTTCATATCCAGGATGCGGGAGAGGACTTCCACTTTGGAGCGTTGGCGCACCTCGTAATAAGCTTGTTCAACCGTGGAGACGGTCATGGCTTTCTGCTCGATCTCGATGATCTCGGGGTTGTTTCCGAATTTCTTGATGAAGTTGGAAACGCCGCGGTTCATGGTGGCGGAGAAGAACATGATCTGGCGCTCCTTTGGCAGGGCGGCGAGGACTTCGTCCATCTCGTCCTTGAAGCCCATGTCGAGCATGCGGTCGGCCTCGTCGAGGATGGCCATTTTGATGCGGCTGGCATCGAAGGAGCCACGGCGGAGGTGATCCAGCAAGCGACCGGGTGTGCCGACGACGAGCTGGGCACCGTTGCGCAGGGCGCGGAGCTGGCGGTCGATGGGGGCACCGCCGTAAACCGGGGTGGCCTGGAGGCCTTGTTTTTTCGTGCCGAGGCGGTGGACTTCCTCGCAGACCTGGACGGCTAGCTCGCGGGTGGGGCAGAGGATGAGGACTTGCGGGTAGCGCTCGTTGACGTCGATTTTCGCGAGGGCGGGAAGTGCGAAAGCGGCGGTTTTTCCGGAACCGGTGGCGGAGAGGCCGAGGACGTCCTTTCCTTCAAGAGCGGGCGGGATTGCCTTTGCCTGGATAGGTGAAGGGCGCTCGTAGCCGAGGATTTCGATAGCTGCGAGGAGGTCGTCGGGAAGCCCGAGTTCGGAAAAAGGAGGTGTGTCCATAAAAGAAAGCCGCGAAACTTCGCGGGGACGGGCACCTTTGCACGGGTTTGCGGAAAATTACAAGCTCGGATTCAGGTTTTGGAATGCTGGGGTTTTGGGGAAGAGGAACCGCGGATGGACGCGGATCGGATTCCCGTGGCTCGGCTTCCGTAGTTAGAATCATTGGCTCTCTTGGGATGAAGCTCCGGTTTGACATGCGGGGGGAAACTTTGGAGTCTGGGGGATGGATATTTCAGTGAGGATGCTGGTGGCTGGTTTGATGGCTTTTTCTGCAGGAGGGATCCGGGCAAAGGAGGGTGGTGTGATGCCTGATGAGGTGGCGGGGCTGGTTTGTTTCTGGGACTTTCCCGATGGCGGGGGGCGGCTGACAAGCAAGGGGCCGAATGCGGATGTGCTGGAGGAGCGCAACGGGAAGATTGCGGCATCGGCGGAAAGTATTTTTCCCGGAGGGCATGCGTTGGATATCAAGTTCAAGCAGTGGCTGGTGATCCCCAGGGAGAAATGCCCGGCTCTGAACCTGCACGGGGACGACGAAGTGACCGTGGTGGCCTGGATCAAGCGCAAGGGGAATGCCTACTGGCAATACATCGCGGGGGTGTGGAACGAGCGTGATGAGAAGCGTCAGTATGCGCTTTTCACTACCGGCGGGCATCAGGCGGATTGGAAGACGCTGGAGCGGACACCGGTGAGAAACCGCGTCCACGGCTACGTCTCCGATGTGGGCGGGGCGACGGAGGGGAAGCCGTTCTGTTTCTCCTACGCGACGGGTGCGAAGACCGTGCCGGAGGAGAAATGGATCATGGCTTCCTATACCTACGACGGGGAGGAGCTGCGGGTGTATTTCAATGGCGAGCTGGACTCCAACGGGAATGCGAACCCTTTCAAGTGGGCGAAGCCTATCCATGATCCAGGCAAGGACGGGGCGGATTTCACGGTTGCGCAGAGGGCGGTGCCGAAATGGCCGGGCTACCCGGAGCAGGAGGAATCCCCGCACAATGTGGGCTTCGCCGGATTGCTGGGTGGGCTGGCGGTTTACAACAGGGCGCTGGATGCGGAGGAGATGCGCGGGATTTACGAGGCGACGATGGGAGGGGAAAGGAATTGAATTGTGGCGGAATTGCTTCCAAGAATCGCTCCGCACATGAAACCGCCGTTCCGATCGATACCGTTTCTCCTCACGCTGGCACTCACCTGCCTGCCTGCGTTTTCACAAACGGAGCCGACCGCCGAGCGGATATGGACTGGCACGAATGGCGCGACTTTCCGCGGCACCTACTCGCGGACGCTGGATCTGGGGGCGAAGATCGAGTTCCTCACAGCCACGGGAAAAGTCGTGCGGGTGGCGATAGAGAACCTGAGTAAAAAAGACCAGGAGGTGATTCTTGCTTTTGAGAAAACGCTCCGTGGCAAGCCGGAAAAGGAAGCGGTAACCGAGGATGATTTCAAAAAGCTCCCTACGGCCGACCGCATCCTCATTCCGGAGCGTCATCCGGAGGATTTCGGAGGCACGGATGACGAGGCCATCGTGGATTCGTTGTGGGTTTCCCTGTTGTGGTGGAATGCCTGCGATGTAATGCCGGTGCCAAAGTCCGGGGATTTCGAAAGGAAGGCGGAGTGGCTGCACAAGGAGCTGACCCGCTATGTTTCCAGAGGTGGAAGAAGCTCGGCAAGCTTGGAGAAAGCCAAGGAGGGAGTGGAGGAGTATTTCAAAAAGCGATTGGAAGATACGGGCGCATGCAAGGTGACGGTCATTCAGAAGGGTCTGGATCCCGAGAACCTATCGGGACTGGCGACCGGGAACGACATTGTGATTCTCAAAACGTCGATGACCTATGCGAGCGGGAACACATACTCGATCTGCGCCTCGTTGGAATCGGTCGGGAAAAACGGAAGCTTCGCGCTGCATTTCTTCGGCAAGCGTTTCACCGGAAACATGGTGGTCACGGACAAGACGGCGAACCAGCCCCCGCACCGGAGATCCTACGAGCTGGTGCTTAATGACAAGGACAAACTCCCGCAGTATTACAAGGACCAGCAACCGCGCTTTTATCTGAGCCCGGGCAGTTGGCAGGGTCTGCTGGTGATGAAGCCCTACGTTTACAAGGAGGAAGGGAAACCGGTGCCGCTCCCCTGATTTTATTCCTTCCACCGGAAATGCCCGGTGATGACGAAGTCGTCCAGCCTGTCCTCCTCGCGGGTGCCGCCACCGATGTTATGGATGACGAGTGGTTTTCCTGCCGCAGTCTTCCTGTCGCTAACGATCATGATGTGTGGGAGGTGCGGTGGGACGGTGCAGGTGACGATGTCCCCGGGGAGATAGGTCTTTTCCGTTAGAGGAATGGTGGTGTGTTTCCTTTTGAAAAAGGCGATGAGGTTGGGGACGCGGCGGTGGTCGATGTTCTTGTCAGGGCGTTTCAGTCCCCAGATTTTCGGGTATTTGGAAAAGTTCGCCCTCATGTCCTCGTGGACGAGCTTTTGGAGATCCTCGTCGAGGGCATCGCGGAAGGCGCGGATGACGACGTCGGTGCAGACGCCGGATTTGCGCGGGATGTCGCCGCCGGGGTATTGCAGGGAGACGTAGGCGGGATCGTATCCCAGGGTGACGCCGATCTGCTTCCGGGCGGCATCGACGATTTTTTCTGCGGGATCGGCATGGGCGGCGATGATGCCTGCGAGGAGAATCAGGACTACTTTTGATATCATTGGATAAACCTAGGCGGCGGGTGGCGTGGGACAAGCTGATTTCCGGGGATGGATTTTGCGGTTTCCTTTCGTCCTTTTGGGCGCAATCTCGTGGCGATGAAAGACGCTGCGCTTTGGGAGAAGTTGGAAGGGTTAGCACTGGATGAGGAGGGAGTGGATTTCCGTTTCTCCGGGAGGCTGGCGCGGGAGAACGGATGGAGCGCGGAACACACGGGGCGGGTGGTGGCGGAATACCGGAAGTTTCTCTATCTGAGCGCGGTGGCGGGGCATGCGGTTACGCCCTCTGACCAGGTGGATCAGGTGTGGCACCTGCATCTCTGCTACACCCGTAGCTACTGGCAGGATCTTTGCAGAGGCGTGCTTGGATTTCCTCTGCATCATGGGCCGACCAAAGGCGGCAAGACGGAGAGCGCGAAATATGCGGACTGGTATGGGAAGACGTTGAAAAGATATAACGAGGAGTTTGGCGAAGCGGCTCCGGAGGACATCTGGCCAATGGCGGGGCGGCGTTTCGCGAAGCGCGATTTCCGCCGGGTGGACGCGGCTTCGCATTTCATCCTGAGGAAACGGACGGTGGCGGGAGCGGTAGGGATTGCGGGTGGGGCGTTGCTGCTGGCGGGTTGCGCAACACATTTCGTGGCGGCGGTTCCCCTCGAGCTGCTCTTCATGGGGTTTGTCGTGCTGTCCATCGTGGTTTTGATCGCGAAGGCAACCGGGGGCGGAGGGAAAGGCGGTGGTGGAGGATTCTTCGGCGGCGGCTGCGGAGGTGGAAGCTGCGGAGGGGACAGCGGTTGCGGCGGAGGAGGATGTGGCGGAGGGGATTGATTCCTGCGGTATTCTGTTGCGCATCAGGTTTAGTGAAATTCCGCTCTTTCCATCCCGGAGGGATTTCAGCCAGTAGCCGGGGGTCGAACGATAGCGAACACCCCCGGAATGGAGGTGGAATATTCAGCACCCCGGCAGGGGTGCCAGCGGGTTTGTTCATTCCAGGTATTTTTCATCGAAAGCCACGCCCGATTTTTTAAGGAGGAAGACCAGTTCCTCCCGGAACCCCATCTTGCGGTGATGCTCTTGCTGCGAGGCGATATATTCCTGGACATCCGCTTTTGCGGATGCACTGACGGAGAAAACCGAGTAGCCGTCCTGCCAATGAAAGTCCTGTTCTTTCATTTTCTCAGAAACCCATTTGGAGGATGCCTTTTTCAGTTCGCGGAGAAAATCGGAGAGGCGGTGTGTGGGTTTCAGGGAAACGAGAAGGTGGACGTGGTCTTCGATGCCGCCCACGCCCAGCGGAATGCCTCCGAGTCCGTGAACGGTTCCGCCCAGGTATTCGTGCAGACGGAGCAATGATTCTTTGCGAAGGATGGGGCGACGGTTCTTTGTTGTAAAAACGATGTGGAAAAGGAGCGATGAATAGGTTCCGGCCATGGTTTTGTATTCTACTTGATACGGCTTTCCGCGCAATCCGGGAATGCTGTCATCCCGACAGGGGTGCAAGCGGGCTGCTTCGATCCCTGCCGGGATCGCTTGTGTCGTGCGTCCTTATCCGGGGGTAGTCGCTACGCTCGACCCCCGGCTACTGGCTATGATACCCCGTGGGGCACACCGTCCCTCCGGGATGAAGTGCCTGGCAGGCAGCCCTGCGATTTTCACAAATCTTAATGCACGGTAGTATAAAACGGGCATGTTTGTCTCCGTGACACGCGTCGTTCTTTTGTTTTCCCTCCTCCTCCTCGGCGGATGCGAGACTCTGCATTTCTACGGGCAGGGTGTGCGGGGGCAGATGGAGATCCTCCGGAAATCCCGGCCCAATGCGAAGGTGCTCGCCGCCCCGGAGACATCGGAGGAGCTGAAGAAGAAGCTGATTCTCGCAGAGGAGCTGTGCGACTTCGCCAGCAAACAACTCGCGCTGCCGGGGGATTCCGCTTACCACAAGTATGCGGATCTCGGGAGGAGGCATGTGGTCTTTGTCCTGCACGCGGCCCGGGAGTTTTCCCTGGAGCCGAAGACCTGGCGCTACCCCATCATCGGGGAGCTGGACTACCGGGGATATTTCAAGGAGGAGGATGCCAAGGCATATTCAAAAAAACTGGAGGCGGAGGGCTACGAAATCCATCTGGGTGGGACGAACGCCTTTTCAACCCTGGGCGTTTTCCACGATCCCCTGCTGAACACCTTCATCGACTATCCTGAGATCGACTTTGCGGAAATCATCTTCCACGAGCTGACCCACAGGAGGATTTTTAAAAGCGGCGACACGACCTTTAACGAATCCCTGGCGAACGTCGTGCAGGAGGAGGGCGTGAGGAAATACCTGCGGGCACAGGGACGGACGGCAGCGCTGGCGGACTATGAGGAGAGGCTGGTAAGGCGGCGGGATTTCTACGATGAGATCGCGGTGACACGTGGGGAACTGACGAAGCTCTACGCTTCCGGGAAAACGGAGGAAGCGATGCGGGGGGAGAAAGAGCGGCTGTTGGGAAAGCTGAAAACGCGGGCGAGGGCATTGCAGGACCGCTGGGGGACGAAGGCGTTGGAGGGTTGGCTGGAGCTGGATCTGACCAACGCGCACCTGCTGGCATTGATTACCTATAACAGCGAGATGCCGAAGTTTCGGGAAATCTTCGAAGAGAGTGGTGGCGACTTCGAAGCGTTCTTCCAGAGAGTCGAAGATTTGCCCGGTCTTTGATTGAAGTTTCGAGTTTGAAATTTAAAGTTTCCATCCATGCGCACACGCCATTCATTCATCCTGTTAGGTCTTCTTGCTTTGCTCCCATCCTGTTCGCCGGTTGGCGACCCGTCCTCACCGGGATCTTCGGGAGGCTTGGACTACTGGGGGAACCGGGCGGGGCCTCAGGGTTTCCGCACGGTCATCATTGATGCCGGACATGGTGGGAAGGATTCGGGGGCGGTGAGCCGCTTCACCGGGCAAAAGGAAAAGGATGCAAACCTGGATTTTGCGAAACGTCTGCGCTCCGAGCTGGGTGGTTCCTTCCGGACGGTGATGATGAGATCGGACGACAGGTTCATCGATCTCGATGACAGGGTGGATTTTGCGAATCGCTATCCGGGAGCAATCCTGGTGAGCCTGCATTTCAATGCCGGTTCCTCCTCACGGAGGGGACCGGAAACTTACTGGTGGCGAGTGGATTCCCACGGGCTGGCAGTGCGCTGCCAGCGTGCGATGAAATCCGTGGCTCCCGCTTCCAGCAATGCGGGGAATGTCCGCCGCCGTCTGCGCTTAACGCGAAATCCTTCCATCCCCTGCGTGCTGCTGGAGGGCGGATACATGAGCAACCCCGCCGAAGCACAACGGATCAACTCCGCATCGCACCGCGAAAGACTGGCGAAGGCGGTTGCCAAGGCGATACGCGACCAGGCGGCTTACGGCGACGCGGGCACGGGGCCGAGGCCGCGTTTCATTAAGGCACCGCCAAGCAGACCGACGGATCCTGCCGGGTCGTAACCAGGAGGGACTTTCCCCCTTGCACGGACACGGTTTTTTGTGAGTATGGGGAATATGAAAACGAATATCATCCGTTCTCTCGTCGTATCCGTATTTTCAATTTCCTCCCTGTATGCCGATATCGGGATCATATCCCCCGGCGAGGTTCCGGCGGGTAGTTCTTTCGATGTGAAATGGAAGGCTGCGGAAGTCCCCGATGGTGGGAGCATTTCCGTCACAGCGGAAGACGGATCGAAAATCAGGGGTTCCTACGCCTACATCGCCCCGCCTCCGAAAGAGCAGAAGGTCACGCTCACCGCGCCTGTGGTTCCCGGGACGTATGGATTGGCTTATCGTGCGCCGCGAAAAGAAGCCACCGCTCCCGTCACGTTTGCCGTCACAGCCGTCACCGCCACCCTATCGGCTCCGGACACGGCGGAGATCGGACAGGAAATCGTCGTTAACTTCGAGGGCAACGCCAACAGAAAAGACATGATCCTGCTTCTCGGCCCCGGCGAGGAGAAAAAACGCCACTCCTACGCCTACCCCGGCAGCTCCAAGGATGGCACGGTGAAACTAAAGGCTCCTGTCGTAGAGGGAACCTACCGGATCGTGTATTCCATGACCGGGGAAATTCTCGCCGAGCACCCCCTTCAGGTGGGGGGAACATCCGCTTCCCTGAAAGCCCCCGAGACTGCCGCCGCGGGCTCCGAGGTCGAGATCGTGTGGGAAGGGCCGAACAACAAGGGAGACAACATCATCATCCGCGACCAGGAAGGGAAGCGTGTCTCGGCCACTGGATACCTGGGCAATTTTAAGGATCAGACCGTCAATCTCCGCGCCCCCATGCAGTCGGGCGACTACACTCTGGCCTATCTTACATCGGGAAAAGTCATCGCGGAGATACCGCTGAAAATCACCGGAGTCAGCGCGGCTCTGGAGGCCGGTGAAACCGCTCAAGCGGGCTCCACTGTCGAAGTGGTATGGGATGAACCGAACAACAAGGGTGACATCGTGACACTCCACGATGCTGAGGGAAATCGGGTTTCCGGCAATAGCTACATCGGCAGCCGGAAGTCGAACCTCGTTCTCATCGAGGTGCCGGAGAAGATCGGTGATTACACCCTGGTCTATGTTTCCGGAGGAGAAATTCTTGGGAAAAGGCCGATTGAGGTCGTTCCCGTTTCCGCTACACTTGATGCTGCGGAGGAGGTCACCGCGGGCTTCCGGTTCGAGGTGGAGTGGACAGGCCCCGGCAACCACCGGGATCTGATCGTCCTCCGCCCCGTCGGCGAAACCACCGACAGGGTGGCCTACACCTATCTCGATCCCGATGAGTCCGTCGCCACACTCGGAGCACCCGACGAGGCTGGCGAATACGTCCTCCACTATCTTACCAGAGCCGGAAAAAGCCTCGCCAGCCGTCCGCTCAAAGTCGTTCCGGCACCGGAGAAGCCCGGAACCCTGGTGGTGACATCGGATTTCGCGGCGGGGTTCGGCGAAGGAGCCGGGATCGAGGTGATTCTCGACGCCTCCGGGAGTATGCTTCAGAAGCAGGATGGGAAACGCCGTATCGAGATCGCCCGCGAAACTTTGGTCTCCCTGGTAACCGAAACGATTCCAGCGGGCACGCCTTTCGCACTGCGGGTTTTCGGCCACCGGGAAGCGGACAGTTGCCGCACGGATCTCGAGGTTCCGCTCGCTCCCCTCGCCCCCTCGTCGCTCGTGCCGGTCATCGAAAAAATCAACGCCATCAACCTCGCGAAGACACCCATCGCGGACTCTCTCGCCGCCGTTTCCTCGGATCTGGCGGAGGTCACCGGGGAGCGCATCGTCATCCTGCTTACCGATGGTGAGGAAACCTGCGGGGGAGATCCCGCTCTGGCCATCCGCGAGCTCCGCACCGCCGGAACTGCCGTGAGGGTGAACATCGTGGGCTACGCGATTGAGGACGAGGGTTTGAAACAATCCTTTGAAAGCTGGGCGGCTCTCGGTGGAGGCCGCTATCTGAACGCCCCCAGTGCGAAGGAACTCACCGAAGCGATGAAGCAGGCTCTCGCAATTCCTTACAAGATCTTCGATGCGGACAAGCTTGTTGCCAGCGGCACAAGTGGCGGCAAACCCCATATGCTTCCACCCGGCGAATACTCATTGCGCTACTCTCGCGGCGGAGAGCAGGTGGAAAAACTAGCCACGGTTGCCGAGGAAGAGGTAACCGAGGTCGGCTTGCCGTAAAAAATAAAGAAAGCGTGCTTTCAGCGCTCTTGACGGAGGACTGGTGCGTCGTGCTTGGTTCTTCGCTAGCGGCGGAAGCACGCTTCTCTTTATTGAATCACTCGTCGCATGCCTGCTTCACCTTCGCGACGTCCACGGCTTCGTGGAAGTCATCGTTGATGAGGCAGACGGGTGCGGTGCCGCAGGATGCGAGGCACTCGGCGAACTCGACGGAGTATTTCCCGCAGGGGGAAACGGAGATGGGGTGGTGGTGGGGATCTGCGGCGGTGCGGTCGATTCCGAATTCCTTGCAGAGATCGTCCATTAACTCGGCGCTGCCACCTAGAGCGCAGGAGAGTGTGCGGCAGACGCGGACGTGGTATTTCCCGGGAGCATATTGGCGGAAGCCGGGGTAGAAGGTGACGACTTCGAGAACCTTGATCGGCTCCAGCTCCAGCTTCGCGGCAACCCAGTCTATGGATTCCGGGGAGATGAATCCGAACCTGTGCTGAACGATGTGGAGCAGCGGGAGGACGGCGGAGCGTTTGCTCTCCGAGTAATGGGAGATGCGTCCGTCGGCCTCTGCCTCAAGCTCGGGGCTGGTGGCGAAGGGCGGGAAATGCTTGCTTCCGGGTGTTTCGAGGGTAGCGAGCGATTCTGCGAGGGTGGAGTCTGACATTGGGTGGAAAAGGTGCTGTGCGGACGAACCGGTTATTTCAACAGGCCGTCGAGGTGGTTCATCACGACGGTGGGCGCATGTATGTTTTGCCTTCGTAGCTGGTCTTGATGAGGTTTCCTTCGAGATCGGTGAGGACGAGGTTTGGGATACCGCCGCCGGGGTGCCGGAATTCCTTTTTGAATTTGTCCACCCTGGAGAGTTTGAGGTGCGGCCAGTTCATTCCCTTGTCCTTTGCGTAGTCTTCCATGGCATCGTCATCGCGATCGGATGTGATGAGAACGATCTCGAACTCGTCGCTGGAAGGTTTGTTTTCATCGTAAAACTTGACGAGGGACGGGGTGAATTTCTGGCAGGGAGGGCACCATGAGGCCGTGTAGTAGAAGAGGTAATACTTCGTAGGTTTCTTCTCCAGCTCGTAGCGTTTGAGCCGTTTCCCATCGAGCTTCTCAAGGTTTCCATCAAGGATGTCGTCGAAGACGCTGGCGCTATCGGAAGCGGCGGCGGTTTCCTCGGGTTTCCAGGCTTTTACGAGTTCGGCATCGGCTTCGGTGAGATCGGATGCGGCGAGATCGATGGATCGCCCGTTTTTCATTTTGAAAGTCCCGGTGAGCGCATCGCCCTCGCCGGATGTGCTGATGAGATCCAGCTCTGCGGATTTGCCATCGGTGCGTGTCCAGGTGCGGAACTCGGCGTGGAGGGTGCCGGTCATGAGGGCGGCGGTGAGGACGAGGTATTTGGCTTTCATATTTTTTACGCGGTTAACGGTCGCACTCCCCCATTACGAAATCCAGGGAGCCAAGTATAGCAGGAATGTCCGAGACCATGTGGCCGGGCAGGAGTTTCGAGGTGATGGAGAGGTTGCAGAAAGAGGGGCTGCGGATCTTGAGGCGGTTCGGCACTCCCCCACCCTTCGAGTGGATGTAGAAGCCGAGTTCGCCCTTGGGGTTTTCTGCCGCGAAATAGACTTCGCCTTCCGGGGCGTCGATGCCCTGGGTGGCGACGATGAAGTGGTGGATGAGTTCCTCCATGGACATGAGGACGCGCTCCTTGTCCGGGAGCATGCTCTTGGAATCCGCAAGGTTCACCGGCCGTCCGGCATGGTATCGAGCACCTGGCGGCAGATGGAAATGGACTGGCGCATTTCCTCCATGCGGATCTGGTAGCGGGCGTAGCAATCGCCCTCCTCGGCGATTGGCACATCGAACTCGTATTTCTCGTAGCCGAGATACGGGCTGCATTTGCGGAGGTCGCGGTCGCAGCCGGAAGCGCGGAGGTTGGGGCCGGTCATGCCGAAGGAGATGGCGGATTCCTTGGAAATCACGCCGACATCCATCATGCGGTCGCGGAAGATCTTGTTGTTATCGAGGAGCTTGGCGATTTCACCGATGGCGGTTTCGCATTCGTCGAGGAAGGTGCGGACGGCTTGGTCGAAACCCGGTGGCATGTCGCGCACCTGGCCGCCGACGCGGGTGTAGGAGGTGGTAAAACGCGCACCGGTGAGCTGCTCGCAGAGGTTGTAGATTTTTTCCCGCTCGGTGAAGGTATAGAGGAAAACGGTCATGGCGCCGACGTCCATGGCGCATACGCCCACGCCCAGCATGTGGGAGGAGATGCGGGCGAGTTCGCAGCAGAGGACGCGGACGGCCTGGCCGCGCGGTGGCAGCTCCCAGCCCATGAGTTTTTCCACGGCGCATGCGTAGGCTACGTTGTTGGCAAGTGGGGCGAGGTAGTCGAGCCGGTCCGTGTAGGGCACGAACTGGTTGTAATGCATGTTTTCCGCGATCTTTTCGTCACCGCGGTGGAGGAAGCCGACGTCGGGATCGGCGGAGTGGATGACTTCGCCGTCCAGTTCGAGGATGAGGCGCAGCACGCCGTGGGTGGCGGGATGGGATGGCCCGATGTTCAGCACCATGCGCTCGCCTACGAGATCATCCGTTTCCTCCTGATAGGATTCCACGGCTTTGGCGGCTTTCCCCAAGGTATCCGGGGCTTCATATTCTGTGGAAACATTCATACGTTGACTCGCGGGAAATAAGCACCCAAACCGCCCCCTACCGCAAGGGCATTATCGGATTTTTCCGGGCGAAAGCGGATTCAATGCCTAGGATTTCCCGTAGCGTTCGCGGAACTGGCGGAGAAGATCGTCCACGCGGTCGGTGGATGCTTCGGCGGATTTCCCTTCGGAGGGAGATTCCTGCGGGGCTGGCTGGACAGGGGGGGACTGGAAGGCACCTGCGGTATCCTGCGCGGGGGGAGCTGGTGTGAACGCGGGAGCTTGTTCCTGTGGCTGCGGGGGCGGGGCTTGGAAAGCGGATGCGGGATTCTCCTGCGGCGGTGCTTGGAAGGCCGGGGGCTGTGGCTCGGCTGGCGCGGCCTGGAATGCGGAAACGGCGTCTTCCGCAGGCGCGGGAGGTGCCTGGAACATGGAAGCGGGTTCCTGGATGGGGGCAGGAGGAACTTGGATAGGAGGTGCAGGCTGATTTTCCGGCTCCGGAGGTGCGGCTGAAAATGCGGAGGCGGTTTCCTCAGTCCGGGCGGGGCCCGCTGGCGCGCCAAACATGGAGGTAGGATCGACCGGAGGTGCTTGGAACATCGACGGAGCGGCTTCCTCCCGGGCAGTCGCAGGTGGTGCCGTGAAATCGGAAACGGGGCGCGCTTCTTCCTTCGGTGCGGGCGCGGGTTCGGATGGGGCGGCGGAAAATGCTGGGACTGGCTCTTCGGTTTTCTCCGGCGCTGACGGTGCGGCGAACGCAGAGGGCGTGTCTTCCTTGGGAGCTTGGAAAGCGGATTCGGAAACCTCGGGCGACGGCCAGGAAGAAGGGGCTTCCCGTTGTCCGGAGGATTTGGAAGCTTCCTTTTGAGACGGCGCTTCCGAGCTAAACATGCTGTCGCTGTTGCTATCGCCAGACTCCGACAGGGATGTTGCGGCGAAAGCGGCGATGGCAGCCTCTGCCGAGAAACCGCTTTTCACCGGCACTTCCGCAGCAGGTGGGGTGTCGTTTTTCCCAGGAGGCTCGGGAGCAGCAAAGGCGGATGCCTGGGTCTCGGAAGTTTTCTCCGGGGAAGCGGCGGCGGCGAAACCTGAGAGAGGATCCACAACCGGTTTTTCCGGCTCCTTGGCCTCGGGCGGGGTAGGCTCCGGCAATGGTTCGATTGCTGCAGAGGGCGGGATTTCTTCGGATGCAGGCTCCGGCTCTTCCTGCTTCTCCGGGTGTTGCTGCTTCTCCGGCTTCTCCGTTTTTTTGCGTGATTTTCCCTGTGCAGCATCCTCCCAGGCGTTTCCGGCTTCCTTTATAATACCACGGGCGTGGGTTGATGCCGTGTCCGGCTCCATTTCCGAGAGGATCTTTTCACCATCGCCGGGCGAGCGGGACTCGATGATGGCCAGCATGCCCGCACGGTCGAGCGGCTCCAGCTCCACCACCACTTCGGAAAGCCTGTCGGCGAGTCCCCCGCTGAGACGCGGCAGGAATGCGCTCTTCCAGACATCCTCGTTGACGGAGAGAACGACATCCACCCTTTCCGCTGACTGCCTGAGTGCGCCCAAGAAAGACGCGAAGCGGAGGGCGGCCGTTTCGTCCGAGGAAAATCCTTCGATCTCATCCGCGACCAGAACCACCCGCATCAGCGAGGTGAGAAGCCCGAGCAGCGCGACAAGGCGCTCGTGCGCCACCGCCTCCGCGCCGGGATCTTCGAAAACAGTCGCCGCGAGTGCGCGGACGCGACCTGGATTATCGATGGGCGTGGCGGAAAAGCGGAACATCGCATCCACCCAGAAGGAAACCTCGCGGAGGGAAAGCCCGCGGCCTTGGGAGAGTTCCAGCGAAAGGCGTGGGCCGAGAAGTTCGAAGTTATCGCGGGCCCAGTGGGCAGTCACGGCGCCGGGATGGTGGAAGTCAAAGGTCTCGATAGGACGGGTGCGGAGGGCGTTGATCGCCCCTTCCCTATCCTGGCAGGGAACCTCGCCGGAATTTACCAGAGGCTGTAGCGAGGAGGAAAAAAGCCGACGCGCCACGAGATCCAAAACGGTCAGGCCGCCCGCAGCGGGCAAGCCCCGGACAAGGCGGCGCAGGGTATCGTCGAGAACGGTAGCGGCATCGATACGGCTGCCACCGATTGCGTGGAGAGGGATGAATTCATGCGTCCCGCCAAGTTCGTACTGGAGCCGGGTGAGAAGATGGGTTTTGCCATGGCCGGCACGGGGGGCTTTCAGGAGAATGCTGTGGCCGGGCTTTTCAAGAGGGACTTTGAGCCAGGCCTTCATGGTCTCCCGCGCCTCCTTGTTCACCTCGTCGGAATGGACGTCGGGAAGTTTGCCAAAGGTTTCAAAAAGCAACTGGAAGGGATGATCGCTGGGCATGGGTAAAGATCGAAAGTTTCTAACCGGAAGATGGCGGGAAACCGCCCTTTCCACAAGCGGTTTTCACGGAAGCCCGGGCAGGCGGTGATTTGGGACAACACCCACCATGGGCTTTTTCCACTGGCACTACTGAATCCGGATTCTACAATCCTCCCATGATCAGAACATTTTGCTCCTTCCTGGCTCTCGCGGGAGGACTCACCGCCTCACTTCACGCGGAGGCCACGAGCTCCTCTTTTTCACGAAATCCAGCGGCTTCGAACATGACGTGATTTCCTGGAAAACTTCCAGGATGATCTCCACTGCCTCACCGTCATCGATTCTCCTTCCATGAAAGGCTCCATGTATAACCGCCCCGCATACCCCACCACCTGGGCGCGCGCCGGAGGAAAAGGCCGCGTTTTCCATACCGCCATGGGCCACCGCGCTGACGTCCGGACCAACGAAGCTTTCCAAAACATCCTCGACGGAGCCATCCGCCGGACTACCGGTGGGGTGGATGCGGAAATCCCTGCGAACATTTCCGAAGTGGCTCCCGGGGCGATGACGGTTCCGAAAGCTCCGAAGAAGAAATGATGGGGGGACGGAGAGAAAGAGTGATTGCCAGCATTTTGGCAATCGCCCTCACCCAAACGGCATCCGCGCAGCGCGTTTCCCTACTCGGGGAAACGACTCTTCACACGAGTGCCGCGCCCACTTCCAACGCACATTCCACCATAGGCCTCCCGCAAAACAACGGGGCATTCTGGGACGGGACCCATTACTGGTTTTTCTACTGCGAGGGACGCGAGCTGCGGGCGAAGTTCGGCACAGCTCTCGATACCCTCCAACCGGCACCTACCAACCCTGAGGGAGGAAACATCTCCGGGCTAACCAACGTCGCGAAATCCTACTCCATCGTCTTCGGGCGCTATGAAAACACATGGAGGGCATGGGCGCTGGTGAACCGCAGCGGCAATCCCTTTGCCGTTTACCGCTGGGATCTGACAGCATCCGGTCTGGCCAACGGGATTGTCACTTCCCCATCCGTTTCCGCGAAACCGGAGCCGACCCATGTGTCCCTGGTGCCGGGGTTTGGAAGTTTCGACATCAGCAATCTCTACGGCACGGTAAACGACGGCGGCTCCAGCTCCGCCAACCGCCAGGTCGCCGCCGATCTCTCTACCACCACTGGTCTCGGCGGTATCACCTTCGGAAAATCCAACGCGCGGGACACCTTCCACTTCGGCGAGGCGGAGTGGGTCTTCGAACTCACCGACGGGTATATCTATAGCGCGGTCAACGTCGGCGACTCCCGGGATCCACGTATCGAAAACAACGTCCGCCGCGATGGTAACTTCGGCAATTTCTCCGAATGGAAACGCACTTCCATAGATGCCACATCCACGTGGGGCGAGGAGAGGGAATTGGAAAGCGAGCCGCCCGGCCAAGTGCCCGGCGATTGGTCTGATTCGAACTACGGGCGCGATACCAGCCACGGCGGGCAGACGGATTTCGTCCAGCTAACCGACGGCACAATCTACAATGCCTACATCGATAATTTCGACACGGTGGACGGGAACTTCGGCAACATCATCGTGAAACGCCGGGGCGCAGCCCTCCCTGATGACTGGTCCACGGTCACCACCAACGCCGTCTCGGATAGCGGCAAGGCATGGCATGTTTCCCTCACATCGGATGGCACGCGGGTCTTCCTGCTTTATGTGAAAAACACCAACGATACCCCGGGCGCAGGAGTCCGCGCCGGAGAGATTTCACTCCGCGTATTCGATCCCGCAATCGGTTCCTTCGCAGCAGAACAGACCGCCGCCACCATCACCTCCGGCTCGCGCTTCGAGCGAATGACCACCCAGTGGCGTTTCACAGGCGGCCGGCTCCCCCTCCTTTGGTCGGAAACTTCCGATGAAAGCACTTACCTGGCAAAAGCCGGTTCGCTCTCCGTCAGCCAAGCTACGCCTGAGGTGGGGAAATAAATCACCCTCCCCCGCATCCGGTATCCAAATACGTCGCCGCCAACGTCACTCTTGCCACGGCGTGGAATCAACGTAACCTGTGCGGCAGGATCGCCCGGAAAAGAACAGACCGTTTCCCCATAGCGACCCTAAAATTTTCATTCCCTTATATATGCGCGAACAGATTCTCGAACTCCTCCGGACGAACACGGACAAACCATTTTCCAAAACACAGATAGCCAAACAACTGGACATCCCCGGCGACCGCAAAGGCGAGCTCGGCGGGATTCTCAGCGACCTGGTCGATGGAAAACACATCACCATAGGTGCCAAAAACCTCTACTCCATCAGGACAGAGGAGAAGAAGCCCGAGGTAAAAAAAGCCGGAGCCAGGAAAGCCGCCACCAGACCATCCGCCCCGAAAAATTCCCTCACAGGCTCCATCAAATTTCTCCCCAACGGCCACGCCTTCTTCTACCCCGTCATTGGCGACGAAGCGAACGAAGCCGCCGGGATCGACTTCACCGTCCATTCCCGCATCTTCATCCCCCGCGATAAAACCGAAACCGCCCTCGATGGCGACATGGTTCGCATCGCACCATCCGCCCCCACCTCCAAGCCACGCCAGCGCGGCCTGGCTCCCGACGATCAGGAAATGCGCGGAAAGGTTCTCGAAATCCTCTCCCGCCGCTCCGGCCGCATCGTCGGTGTTTTCCGGGAAAAGAAAAAATTCAAATACGTCGAGACCGATGACAAGGCTCTCGAAGGCCGCATCAACATCGTCGGCGACACCACCGCAGAGCCTGGCCAGACCGTAGTCGTGGATTTGGAAAGCTGGGACAACCCAAGCTCCGATCCCACAGGCCGCGTGATCGAGGTGCTCGGCTGGCCCGGCGATGCCGGGGTGGACATTCTCTCCACCATCGCCCGCTTCGGACTGCGCACCTCCTTCCCGGAAGATGTGCTCCGCGAAGCCCGCGCCGTGCCCGAAGAACCTTCCGAAGAAGAGATCGCCCGCCGCAAGGACCACCGCAAAAAACTCATCATCACCATCGACCCCGCCACCGCGAAGGATCACGACGACGCCATCTACATTGCCAAAACCAAATCCGGCGGCTGGCTGTTGGAAGTCCACATCGCAGACGTTTCCCACTACGTGAAACCCGGCTCACCCATGGACAAGGAAGCCGTCGAGCGTGGGAACTCCACCTACCTCGTGGATCGCGTACTGCCCATGCTCCCTACGGAACTTTCCAATGGCATCTGCTCCCTGAAACCTGACGTAGATCGCCTGACCAAATGCGCCGTGATCGAAATCAGCAAGACTGGGCACGTGGTCAACACGAAATTCATCGACGCGGTCATCCACTCCCGCGCGAAACTTTCCTACGAGCAAGCACAAGCCATCCTCGAAGGCAAACCCGCCCCCGAAGGCTCCGATCCTACCTTGGCAGGCTCCGTAAAAGAGGCTTGGAAAATGGCCTCCCTACTCCGCAAAAACCGTTTCGAAAACGGTGCGCTCGATCTGGAAATGACAGAGATCAAGGTCACGCTGAACGAGGAAGGCCGTGCCTGTGACGCCCACACCGTAGTCCATACGGAGTCCCACCAACTCGTCGAAGAGTGCATGCTCATCGCCAACCAGGCGGTTGCGAAAATTCTCCGCGAGCGCCAGAAGCCCTCACTCTTCCGCATCCATGAAGATCCCGATCCATCCCGCTTGGACGATTACTCGGAAGTCGCCAAACAATACGGCTACCAGCCCGGCGATCTCAACAACCGCTCCCACATCCAGGCGCTTCTCGATTCCGCGAAAGGCTCTGCCGAAGAGCACCAGATCAAGCTGGGACTCCTGAAATCCCTCAAACGTGCCGCCTATTCCGCCGAGCCTCTCGGCCACTACGGTCTTGCCAAAACCGACTACACCCACTTCACCTCCCCCATCCGGAGATACGCGGATCTCATCGTCCACCGCTCGCTGCAGAAGTTCCTGGAAAATGCCCCGGCTTCACCCGACCGCACTCCGTCACAAGCGGATCTCCGGGACATCGCCCGCCACATTTCCGATACCGAACGCACCTCTTCCGAGGCCGAATCCGAGACGAAACAAATCAAGCTCCTCGAGTATCTTGAGTTCCTCTCCCTCTCCGATCAGTCCAAAAATGCGGGCGAAGAAAAAACCTTCGACGGCGTCATCACCGACGTCCGCCAGATGGGACTTATGGTCGAGATCCCGGACATGGGCGTGCGCGGTGTCGTGAAACGCGAAGACCTCCCGCGCGGAAAAAACTGGCGCTTCGAAGGCCACAACTCCGCATGGACAGCCTCCGATGGCAGCCGCCTCGCCATGGGCATGAAGCTCCCACTGAGCATCGTCGCCATCGACAAGATCAAACGCTTCGTCGATTTCGCAGTAGCGGGCGAGCCGACAACCTCTGGAATCAAACCATCCGGAAAATCCCCCGCCCCACGCCGGGCGGTAAAATCCAACGTGCGAGGAGGAAAGAAAACTGCCGCAAAATCCGGCTCTCCGAAAAAACGCGCCAGCTCCACCAAACGCGGAACCAAAAAACGGCGGTAGCGAACCACCGGCTTCAGCCGGCGTGCCCCTCTTCCTTGAAATTTGAAATTTGAGATTTATGAAATTCCTAATTCTCCTCCTGGCCCTCGCCACCCCACTCCTCGCGGAGAAAGTGATAATCACCGCCCGCGCATCCGAGATCGATTCCCGGACGAAGGAATACCCGGAGATCGGTTTCACTTTCTCCAAAAAAGGCAAACCAACTGACAGGCAGCTCGCAATGGTTGATACCTCGGTGCCGAACTCCGGACGATTGGTAATCTGGCTGATGGGGCCACCACAGCCTCTTTTCGAAAGACTCAATTCCTACGGCCACCACGCCATCCAGGTCACCTACGCCCGCGAGTGGTTCGGTCAGATGGATAAGATCCGCAAGGACGGCGATGACGACCATTTCGGAAACATCCGCCTAGAAGCCGCGACCGGAGAAGACCACACCAAACTCATCGATATCGCCAAGCCGGACGGCCTCATGGAGCGCTCCTACCAGTTCGTGAAATACCTCGATAAAAAGAATCCGGAGGGAAACTGGAAGCAGTTCCTCTCCCACGATGGCAAGGATCTCGATTGGGAAAAAGTCATCCTCTCCGGTGCTTCCCACGGCTCTACCACCTCCGCCCGTTTGGCAAAAGAAATCAAAGTCGCCCGAGTGGTGATGCTCTCCGGCTCACGCGATCAGACGGAAAAATGGCAGGTCATGAAGTCCGCCACACCCGAGGAACGCTTCTTCGGCTTCACCCACACCCTTGATTCCGGCTGGCCCGGCCACCACTACTGCCGCTCGTGGCTGATGCTGGATCTCCACGACTTCGGCCCTATCGTGAACGTCGATGACTCGGAGCCGCCTTTCGAAAACACCCGCCGCCTTATCACCAGCGCGGACGTCGGCGGCAACGCCGGACGCGCCCACGGCGCCTCCACCCCGGGAGGTGCCTCACCCAAGGGCAAGGATGGAAAATATCTCTACGAGGATGTCTGGAAATACCTCTACACCCACCCCGTCGATGAAGTAGGGGAAAAAGTCCGCCCTGAAGAAAGGTGCCGGGGGGATTTCAAAAGGTAGGACTCCTGATCAATCGTCCAGGAATTTCCCGGGATTGAGAATCCCGTGGGGATCCATCGTCCGCTTCAGGGAGCGGTGGAGGGCGAAGGAAGTTTCTCCCAAAGCCTGACGAATCCACGGTTTTTTCGCGAGCCCCACCCCGTGCTCTCCGGTGATCGCACCGCCGTTGTCCAGCACCCAGGTGAAGAGGATGTCGAGGGCGGCATCCGCGCGGTCGCGGGTTTCCGGCTCGGTGTATTTATCGACCATGAGGTTGGTGTGGATATTGCCGTCACCCGCATGGCCGAAGCATGCGATGGCGATCCCCGTTTCCCTTTCCAGCAATCTGGCGAAATTCACCAGATCCACCAGCTTTCCACGCGGCACGACGATGTCCTCGTTGAGTTTCGTCAGCCCGGTATCACGCAGGGAATAGGAAAACTCACGGCGCAACTGCCAGATGGCCTCGCACTCCGCGTCTTCGCGGGCGATACGGATTTCTTCCGCCCCGCACTTGCGGAGGAGCTTGTAGAGTTCATCCAGTTCGGAAGCCACGGCGGCAGGTCTTCCATCGATCTCGACGATCAGGTGCCCGTCGCCGGGAGGAAAAACATCGCTTCCCAGCCTTTTTCGCGCAGCGGCGAGTGTGAACGCATCGGTGATCTCCAGCGCCGAAGGCAGGTGGCCGGACTGGAGGATGGTCTGCACGGCTTTCGCGGCAGCGGGGAAATCAGGAAAAATGGCGGCCAGCATACCACGGCAGGCGGGCTTGGGAATGATGCGGGCGGTGATTTCCGTCACGATACCCAGCATCCCCTCGGAGCCGACGAACATCCCTATCAAGTCGAACCCAGTCTTGTTCTTGTGGAGCCGACCGCCGGTGCGCAACACGCGGCCGTTTGCGAGAACCACTTCAAGCCCCAGAATATAACTACGGGTAACGCCGTACTTCAGGCAACGCGGGCCACCGGCATTTGTCGCGACATTTCCACCGATGGAGCATTCTTTGAGCGAAGCCGGATCCGGAGGGTAGTCCCATCCGAGCGCACGCACCGCCGTCTGCAAGTCCCCCGTGATCACTCCGGGCTGGACGACCGCGACCCCGTCGTTCGGGCTGATCGCCAGGATCTTGTTCATACGGGCGGTTGAAAGGACGATCCCTCCCTGGACCGGCACGCAGCCACCCACATAGCCGATCCCGGCTCCACGGGTGGTGACGGCAATGCGGTTGCGGTGGGCGTAGGCCAGCACCTTGGACACGTCATCGGTGCTTTCCGCGAAAACGACCACATCGGGCGGATGGCTGGCAAACCATTTGTCGCTGGAATGCTCGGTCTTCACTTCTTCCTCCAGACTCACCTTCCCCTCACCCAGCGCCTTTGTGAGCACGGCAGCCACTTCCTTCGGCCCAAGTGGTTCCACCTCCGGTTTCCCCCTGGGATCGGGAGCTGCATCCTCCCCGTTTTCATGCTGATCCGGAGTTTTCACAGGAAGTTCCAGGACTTCCTCAAGCTCGTCCCAGATATCCTCGGATACCGGAGGACTGACAGACCGGCGGACTTCGAACTTGTTGGGCTTTCGCGGAGGTAGCTTCATGAACGCACGGACTATTTTCCGGCGTCGGCGAGAGGTCAATGTTTTCAGCGAAGCGATCCTTCCGGTTTTCCAAACAGACCGCATGGTCGGCCATGAAAGCATGCCATCTCCGCCGTAGCTCTTAGAGGCAGTTCCACTGCCATGAAACCGGAAATTACGTTCGACACCCGATGAGCCAACCGCGCCCATCTTCCCTACTACGGCGCGGATCCAAGCTTTTTTCTGCCAACGTAAAATAGCCATTTACAAAAATACTTTGTAGTTACACCATCCGAAGGAATTTATGAAAGCCCTTCCATTGAACTCCAAACGCGGATTCGCACTCGTCGTCACACTGACCCTGATGGTTCTGCTTTCAATCCTTGCCCTCGGATTACTCTCACTCAGCACCGTTTCCCTGCGGAGTTCGAATGCATCCAGCCCTGCTGAAACCGCCCGCGCCAATGCGAGGATGGCAGTGATGTTGGCTCTTGGCGAACTTCAGCGCACCGCCGGCGATGACCGCCGCATTACAGCGGATGCCTCAATCGACTCTGCGGCGACACAGCCGAACCTCGTCGGAGTCTGGGATGGCTGGAGCCCCAATTTTGCAGAAAATCCCACCCGGAATGCACCCGACTACAGTGCACCAAAGACAGATGGATTTAAAACCTGGCTCGTCTCCCATCCCGATCAGTCCATTGTCAGAAGCAAGGCATTCGCCAACTCCACCCCAAGTGCGGATGGGGTCGATCTATTCAATATCACTTCCGATGGATTTTCCATAAAAGCACCGCGCGTTCCTTTGGAAGGTGGAAGCTATGCGTGGGCAGTTTCCCAAGAGGGCACCAAGGCCAAGGTCAA
The DNA here is from genome assembly GCA_963793435.1 of uncultured Verrucomicrobiae bacterium. Taxonomy (GTDB): domain Bacteria; phylum Verrucomicrobiota; class Verrucomicrobiia; order Verrucomicrobiales; family Akkermansiaceae; genus Luteolibacter. Next base: position 2,288,410 of record CAWCAA010000002.1, read on the forward strand.
TGTCGGAGGCTCCGATCAACCTCAGTTTGCCAACGACGACATACAAGCCCAGAGCCGCCCCAATCTGTCATTTTCGGATCGCTTCTCGCAACCGGCAACCGGCTGGGAAACCCGTTCAGCAAAGGTAATTTCATTGAACCAGGCCGGGCTAGACAGTGGGTTGGCGGATACCGCGTCCCAGAGTTCCTCAGTCTCGGCCGATTTCACAACCACATCACGCGGCCTTCTCACCAACCCCGTCGATGGGGGTCTGAAGATCGATCTGAATTTGGGCTTCGAGCTAACGGATGCGGACTTCGCATCCAGCGAATGGAACAAACCTGATGCCACAGGGTTTGTCACCCCTAACAGCTACCAAACGGAACGCCCGCTGTTCCAGCCCATTTCAAACACGGCGACACACACTCCACAACTGAGCAACTTCGACGCCGCCAAGGTGCAGTTCAACTACAACGGCGCCGGTGTCCCGACGTTCAATCTGTTGCGCTCGTTCTACAGGATCCCGCATCACTTGTATAAAAACCCCTCGGGTGAACTTGCGGTCTTTGAGCGTGCCTCGGATCACATAGCTTTCGTGCCAACTGCCCCACCCTCCAATATGTTTCACTCACCGTGGGCACTCCCCCCCGGAACGCAGACCAGGACCGGCATCAGGCCGGTGGTGGATAGAGTGATGTTCCTGATCAGCGCAGGCCTTTCGGAACAAAATTTCCCCCAAATCATCTATACGCCTGTCGTGACCCTTTGGAATCCCTACAATGTCGCACTCGAGATCGAAGGAGCCGTAGCATATCCTTGGCTCGACGTTCCATTCAAAATAGATTTCACTGTTTACAACAACTCTGGAACCCAGGTAAGAAACCACAGCACAGGCATGTCCACACTCTTAGGGCGCCAACTTAAGCCAGTGAATCATGGTCGGAGTGTGGATCCCTATTTCTATGCCGCCATCACTTCTACGGGAGCCAATATTTCGTCAACATCGAACATCGAGCCCATTCGGTTCGCACCTGGAGAAGTAAGGGTGTTCGTTCCCACCAGTTCCGTCCCGGAGGATTTCCAAGCGTCAACTTACACGACCACGAGTGATATCGTGCCCATTTCGGGAATCACAACCTACCTCCGCCCGGTCGAGAGTGCCAGCGACTACAATACCCGCGGAGGCCTCGGAGTCCGCCTTTCCAGCACTCCAATGACGACCGCTGAATTCGCAGATATGCGTTTTCATATCAATGACGGCTCCGACTACCCGGTCTTCATATCGGTGGAGGATGCCACACGGGCAAAGGGCAATCCGACGACAGCCACCAAGGGGCAACCGATTGCAGACGTGCAGCAGCGCTATTACGGCCAGTCAGGGGAATTCGGGCAAATCGCCAGCGCCAGGAGCCAAGGCTTCCGCAGCGTGCGCAAATCCCACCCCGAACTCCGCAGCCAGCCACAACCCGTTGCGGTGCTGGAATTCTACCACCGCTATGCCCGCACCGGCAGCGAACAGGGAGCCGACCTGGTTTATACTGGAAATCCAAGGCAGCCCTGGATGGCCCAATACATGACCAACGGCACCTTTTCCAGTGGCCCCCGGTACAGGCTCCGCGTCCGGGGCCGATTTCCAGCTTCGACGACCTGCTCGCAACCGCCCCAGGTGGACGCTCTGCATTCTACGGCCCCTCCAATGGAAATGACGGCGTTTCACGACTCCCGTTCTTCGAGATCCCCCGGAAACCACTGCTCTCCCTTGCCGGATTCCAGCACGCCGATCTCAGCAGCACCCCGTTCGGTCCTGCCAACCAGTTCGCCAACAGTTGGGCAAGCGCCTACCTGCCACGGAACAAAGTGGCGCAGACGGCATCCGGATCCAGTGAAACTGCGAAACCACCGATTTACGATACGGTTTATCTCACCAACGAAGCACTATGGGACGGATTTTTCATGAGCGGTGCCGTTCCGACCATCGACCAGCAGTCAGACGCAGGACGCTCCCAAAACTGGAATTCTCCCATTGCCTCTACTTCAAAGACAGTCTCCGAGGTGCTGGCTGATTTCGTCAAAGATCCAACCGCCAATCCGCTCGGGAATCCCCGGATGCGACTGGAGAAAGCCGGTTTGTCAGACACCGCCCTTACCACTGATCTGTCAGGACGGGATGGATGCTTGAAAATCGCCGGGAATTTGATGGTTGATGGAGCCTTCAACGTCAATTCCACCAGCATTGAGGCTTGGGAGGCCATACTCTCCGGCCTCAAGGGCAGTAGTTTTCAAGTCGAGGACGGATCTGGCCCAAACCCGGCGGACATCGCGTTCCCCCGTTTTCGCCATCCGATGGGAAATGCCAACGCGCCTTGGAATGGCTATCGGACGCTTTCGAAAGGCGATATTGAATTACTGGCAGAACGGATTGTAGCCCAGGTCAAGGAAAGGGGACCCTTCCTATCGCTGGGTGAATTCGTCAATCGCCGGGTCTCTTCCTCAACAACGGATCCTCTTGCTCTTTCAGGTGTCATCCAGTCTGCCATCGATGGCGTGGAATCAATCAATTCCGCAGCACTTTTTGACGAGGTCAAACCTGCCGATGCCGGATATCCGACAGCCGCCCACTCGAATATTTCGCCTGCCCGCACCGGGGTAGGGATTCCTGGTTTCCTCACCCAGGCGGATGTACCTGCAGTCCCTTGCCCCCATCCTCACCGTCCGCTCCGATACATTCGTAATCAGGGGTTACGGTGAGGCGCATGACGAGGACGGGAACGTAATAGCCCGGGCGACCTGTGAGGCTGTGGTTCAGCGTATGCCGACATTTGTTGATGATGCCGACCCTCCCCATACAGCTGTTGACCAACTGAATTTAACCAACAATACCTTCGGAAGGCGTTTCTCCATAGTCTCGTTCCGGATTCTTCCACCCTCCGAGCTGGAAATTTGATGGAAACCACCAACCCTCCCGTCTAACGTTGCACCATGTTCATTCGCCCGCTCACTGCCGCCATAACCCTCCTGCTGGCATTCCATTCTGCCTACGGCATCCCGCTCCGTGTGCTCGCCTGGGATGAAACCGTGGTAGGGCGCAAGCTCGGGTTGCAGCACTCGAAAGGAACCGAGGAGTTGAAAGACCTTCACCCGCTCAGCCGCTCGGAAATTTTCGATGTGAAGGCTTCCGAAGAAACTCCACCGAGGATTGTTGCATTGGACAGGCTGGATGACAAAGGACAGCCCTTGGCGGACGGTATCCGCCTTCCTGCGAATTCGAAAAATCCGCTGCTTTTACTAATCCCTGATCCGAAGGCGGCGACGGGTATCCGTATCATGGTCGTTGAGGATAATATCGCCGGATTCAACTGGGGAACCGTAAGGTTGGTCAACGTCACCGGTAAAAAGCTCCTTTTCAAATATGACGAAAATGTCAGCGCCCTCCCGGAAAGCTGGAAACCAGTCGATGTCCGCCCGGGTGGGTCTTCCCGTAATGTTCAAGTGCTCATGGCCCTGGCGGATAATCCAGACGAACTTCTCTATTCTGCGATCTGGGAGCATAAAGATACGGAGCGCCGACTCGTCTTCGTCATTCCTAACCAGGGACAGGGTCAGGGGCCTGTCTCATTCAAATTCATCATCGAAAGCCAGCTTGACGCAAAAGCGTCCGCGTTGCAGTCATCTCCGGAGCCTTAGCAGCCACCAAGGTTTAGTTCTCTTCCCGGTTCCGCCCAAGGGGACGTCAAATAAGGGATGCTCAATAATACGGCCGCAGCATGAGATAACAGACAGGCCCCGTGACGGCCACGTAGAGCCATAGCGGAAATACCCAGTGCGCAAGATTCCGGTGCGCCTCGAAACGGTTCGTCCAAGCGGCGATGAACGTAAGCAGGATCAGGGGAAGACTCACCCCTGCCGCGACGATGTGGGTGATCAGGAGAACCATATAAACCGGTCTTGCCGTGCCCACTGCGGCCTGTTCTTCCTGACTCAGCAGCCCGTCACCATCCAGATCCCCGTAAAGGGTTTCCATATTCGTGAAATGATAGGCCACGTAGCCGAGCAGAAAGAGGACGGAAAGCCCCATAGCACCCAGCATGAGCTTTTTATGAACCGCTATTTTACCCTGCTTCACGGCAGCCACGGCCAATGCCAGCAGCACGGCCACGGTGGCGTTGATCACCGCATGGACAGCCGGGAGAAAATCAAGCGACACCCCTTCAGGAAGAGGGATGCGGAGATCGGGACTCCGCATCATCGAAACCAGCACCAGCACGAGACCCGTGATGATCCATGCAACGATTTTAAGAATCCTGGAAAGCCTGTGATCCGGTTCCCTTTTCAACCATTGCCTACGCTCGTGTGTTTCCTCCATATTCACGCTATGTAAAAATTTACATCCGGCTATCTCAGCGCGCCAGCTCCTTGCGGATGCGCTCGACCATCTGCTCTTTCAGCTCCTTGTAACCTTCCGGGGATCCGCTCTCCGAGCGATGGTATGCGAGATCCCATTTCCCTATGGTCTTGAAGTCCCGCCCCACCGCAATGAGGCCCATGTCGTGGTCGAATCTCCCGCTGGCTTCGATCTGCGCCGGATCCTTCCGCTCCCGGACTCCGAGGAATTTCAAGGTGTTTTCAAGATACTCATGTGTCGCCTTCTCCTCGCCCGCATTCAGGAACCACCAGTTTTCCACGTCCGCCCCTAGTGCCGTCGCGTAGTCCTTGAGTTTCTCCACGTCATCTGTTTCAGGATCCACGCTGATGCAGACCATGTGGAAATCCGGGTTGTCTTTGAACTCATCGTAAATGCTGCGCAGTTCGGCTCCGTTGCGCACCGCGCAATGAGGGCAGATCGCGAAAAACTCGGCGACGATCCAGACTTTTCCACGGAGATCCGAGAGCTTCACCTGCTCACCCGCCTGGTTCGTAGCGACAAGGTCTTTCTCGATGGGATACCATTCGTCATTCGTCTCCACCCGCACGTTGGTGAAGTCGTTGGTCTCCTCCCCTTTCATGCGGAGACCCGGCACCAGGACGAAGTTCACCAGTGAAAGGATGGCGGCACAAATGACAGCGACACCGCAATAGAAAAGAATGATGGTTGTCTTCTTGGTCATGGTTTCTCTTTTTCGTTGAGGAGGATTTCAATGGTCTCACCGAGCAGCACCTCAAGCTGTTCCGTGTTATTCAGTTCCGTGCCCGTCCTGATCCCTTTTTTGTCCCATTCTGCGGCGAGTTCGAAATCAAAGGGCGCGACATAGGACGCCCCCCCGTGTTTCTGCGGTACAACCGCACGGCGGACATGCCGGTTCCGGTCTATCAAAACGAGGGACTTGTCATATTTCCAGACGCCGTCCTCCTCATGTGGAAGCCGGTTCGCCTTGAATTCGTTTTTGATGAAACGGTGCAGTGTCGGCCTTTCGTTCGAGGCGACAGTCCACTGTGGAAGCTCCGCTCCGAGCGAACGCGCGACTTCCTCCAACTGCGCGTGGAGTTTTTCCGCCTCACCGGGATCGAGAACCAAGGTCACCAGGGCGAAATCAGGATCGTCTGCATATTTTTCCGAAAGCCTCTTCATCACCCCTACCGTAACTTCATCCGGCTGCGCCTGCGGGAGACTTTGGACGACCAGCACCTTTCCTTTAAGCGACAGCAGATCGGTCACTTTCCCGTCCTGGCGGATGTAATTAAGATCCTTCGTCTCGGAAATCTGGGTAAGCAGGCTCGGCCTGTCGTCCTTTGCACCCTCCTTCGTGCGCTTCTCGTAGGCTTTCAGGATCACGATTCCACCCACAATCATCACAACCACCAGAACGAGAGCCGTGACAAGGTTCTTCTTCGGATTGGGCGTAACTGGTTCGAGATCGGTCGGAGGCATTTCTCGGCGGAAAGGTAATGAAGAACCCGTCCTTGTCCACAACCGCCGGTAAGAAACTTTCTAAAAGACTCCAGACAACAAGACACAAGAACCTGATCCGCGTCCATTTGACGGAGAGGTTTGAATTTCCAGTCCGTCCATCTCCGCTGCGCTTCGATTCTAGTCCCTCTTTCCCCAACCCAAGTCCAGGATTCGTTGGATCCGTAAGATTCGTGGTTCCTCCCTCTTCTCTTGCGCTTTCCCGGACTTTCACCGAACCTCCCGCCCATGGATCACGCCACCGAGACCGAAGTCGCAGAAGCGGCAAAGCACCTCCGCTCCCTGAAACAAGGCCTCAACCAGATTCTCTTCGGACAGGAAGAAATCATTGATCTCGTCATCACCGGCGTCCTGGCACGCGGACACATCCTTCTGGAAGGTCTGCCCGGCCTAGGAAAAACGGAGCTCGTCAAAGGCCTTTCCAAGCTCCTCCGTTTGGAAAACAAGCGAATCCAGTTCACCCCCGATCTTCTCCCAGGCGACATCACCGGAAACCCCGTCCTCCAGGAAGTAGATGGCCGCCGTGAGTTCATCTTTCAGCGCGGCCCCCTCTTCGCGAACATCGTCCTTGCAGACGAGATCAACCGCGCCTCCCCCAAAACCCAGTCCGCCCTCCTCGAAGCCATGCAGGAGCGCCGCGTCACCGTTCTCGGTAAAACCCACGAGCTCCCCCTGCCCTTCTTTGTCCTAGCCACCCAAAACCCCATCGAACTGGAAGGTACCTACCCGCTCCCCGAGGCACAGCTAGACCGTTTCCTTTTCAAACTGGAGATCACGAAAAACGACGTAGTCACCCTCCAGCGCATCGTCTCCCACCGCGAGCTAGGCACCGAGCCACAGGTCGATCCCATCATGTCCGCGGAAACCCTCGCCGACCTTCTCGCACTCACCCGCCGAATCTACCTCCCCGATGTCGTAGCGAACTACATCGCCCGCCTCGTGGACTCCACCCATCCAGGCCAAGCGGAATCCGCCGCGCAAATCCGTTTCGGAGCCAGCCCCCGTGCCGCCCTCGCCATGGCCTCCGCGGCGAAAGCCCGCGCCCTCATTTACGAGCGCATCAACGCATCGTTCGAGGACGTGAAAGCCGTAGCCCCCGCCGTCCTCCGCCACCGCATCGTCCTCGATTACAACGCCCGGGTTGACGGCCACAGCACCAATTCCGTCGTTGAAAAAATCCTAGCCGAAATCCCCTTCCAGGACAGCCCCACCCCAAAGACCCTGGTTCCGGCGTAGCTGTGGCGTCCCGCCGCAGGCCGTGAAAGCTGCGTCTCGCAGCAACTCTTCCACCCATCCTCTCCCACCATGCCCCGCATCTTCCCTTCCCTTCGATGTTCAATGTTCAGCGTTGGATGTTCGATGTTCCTTCTTCTAGCAGCATCCGCCCAGGAAGTAATCTTCCGCCAGGTAGCCGATACCAAAACCGACACCCACGTAGAAGTAACATCCCTCTTCTCCCACCCCAGCCTCGGCGGCTACCTCCCAGTCCGCGTCCTGGTCGCAAACAACCAGCCCATTCCGCACAAGATCTTCCTGGATTTCAAAGACGCCACAGGCTACCAGGACGAGATTTCCACATCCTCCTCCTACTCCTTCACCGCCCCCGCCGGGCGCACCGTCAGCCAGGACATCCTCGTCCCGCTCTCCGCCCAAAACGGCACCGTCTCCTACCAGGAACTGGAAGTAATCCTGAACGGCAGCATGGGGAAAGCCTCTGGCAGCGTCTCCACGGTTTTCTCGCCCGACCAACCCGCCGTCCTCCTCAGCGAAAGCCTCTACACCCCCAACGGCTCCGCCCTCGATACCGAACGCAACTCCCGCGGTTCAAGTTCGCACCGGGGTACGACCGACGGATATTCTTCAAAATTCGATCCCAAACGCCTCCCCGACGACTGGCGCGCCTTCTCCGGATTCGATTCCATCATGCTCACGGAAAGCGACTGGGCGGCAACCCCTCCCGGCTCCCGCAACGCCATCCTTTCCTGGCTCCGGCTCGGCGGACAGCTCGTCGTCTATTCCCAAAACCCAACCTCCCCCTCGGCCATCGGCATCCCGGAAGACAGCAGCTTCGGCACCGTCGTCATGAAATCCATTGGCACGGATCTTCGGCTCGATGCCAAGGAAACCGTCAACCTTACGATGCCGAAATCTCCCGCCAGAACCCGCTTGAAATCCGTCACCACCGATTTTGATACCAACTGGCCCATGCAGATCGAGTTCGGCGACAAATCGTTCAACTACGTGGTCTTCATCATCATCCTCATCGCATTCGGCATCCTCGTAGGCCCCATCAACCTCTTCGTCTTCGCGAAATCCGGTCAGCGCCACCGCCTCTTCATAACCACTCCTTTAATTTCCATCGGCACCTCCCTCATCCTCATCGCCCTCATCATTTTCCAAGACGGCTTCGGCGGCGAAGGCACCCGCATGGTTCTTATGGAAGTGCGACCCGATGAAAACCAGAATGCCGCCTTCATCCACCAGGAACAGTTTTCCCGCACCGGCGTAATGACCTCCCCCGGCTTCACCGTGGATGCCTCCGCCCTCATCGTCCCCGTCCCTCTCGACAAGTCCCGCTGGGCACGTTTTACCGACGATTACGACTCACGAGGCACCTACGATATCCAGCCCGCCGATGGCAAGCTTTTCGCCTCGGGCGATTGGTTTCAAAGCCGCTCCGAACAGGGCCAGTCCATCACCGCCGTAGTCCCCACCCGCGGCCGCATCGAAGCCTCCTCCGAATCCGGGAAACTCGTCTCCACCTTCGATTTCCCCATAGAAACCCTCATCTTCCGCAACGAATCCGGCGACTGGTTCCGCGCCGAAAACATCACCAAAGGCCGCGCCATCGCCCCGACACAGGTCGATCCCACCATGATGCTCCCCTACCTCAACGAACTCGCCAACCGCTTCACCCAACGTAACAAACTCTACCTCAACAAAGCCACCAACAGAAACGACCACTTCATCGCCCTCACCACCGCCGCACCCGGCATAGCAACCCACAAGGGAATCGATTGGAAAACCACCACCGTCATCACCGGCCCAATCGCACGATAAACTTTAAATTTTAAACTTTAAATCTCAAGGAAGACTCCTATGGAAAACGATTATCGAAATGACAAACCCTATGACCTTGAAGAAAGAACATATGCGTTCGCACTTGAAGTGCGTATGTTTCTGCAAAACGTGAAATGGGATCCCGTCTCGTGGACGGATGTGAAACAGTTGCTCAGATCATCGGGATCGGTCGCTGCGAACTATATCGAATCAATCGAAGCCTTCAGTAATCCGGATGGCATCTACCGCCTCCGCATCACCAAAAAGGAAGCCAGGGAATCCGGTCTCTGGCTCCGACTCCTCAACGATTGCAACCCGCTCGGAGAGGATCATCATCAGGCTTTAGACGATCTCCTCCAGGAAACCGACGAGCTGGTAAAAATCTTCGCGTCCATCATCCGCAAAAAGTCCGCCAGCGATCCTCTTCCTTGAGATTTAAAGTTTAAAATTTAAAGTTTCATGAGCGAAAGTGCGATAACAGTCCATAACCTCTACCGCTTCTTCGGCCCCCTCCAGGCCGTCAACGGTATCTCCTTCGAGATCCCCCACGGTTCCGTCTGCGGATTTGTCGGTGCCAATGGTGCGGGAAAAACGACGGCCATGCGCATCCTCGCCAGCCTCGATTACCCGACCATGGGCCATGCCGAGATCTGTGGGATCAACGTCGTCCACCATCCTGCGGAAGTCCGCCGCCTGATCGGGTGGATGCCGGACCACTTCGGAAACTACGATAACATGACGGTGCTGGAGTATCTCGACTTCTACGCCCGCGCCCTCGGATACAAAGGAGCCGAGCGCCGCCAGCGCATCGACGAGGTCATGGATTTCACCGATCTCATCCCGCTGGCAGACCGCTTTTCCAACAAACTTTCCAAAGGCATGACCCAGCGTCTTTGTCTAGGCCGCTCGCTCCTGCACGATCCACAAGTCCTCATCATGGACGAACCAGCCGCCGGTCTCGACCCCAAGGCGCGCGTGGAACTCAAGCACCTCATCCGCGTCCTCGCCAAGGAAGGGAAAACCATTTTCATCTCCTCACACATCCTCTCCGAGCTAGGCGAGATGTGCGATTCCCTGCTCTTCATCAACAACGGCCGCATCGTCCACCACGGCGATTCCGAATCCCTGAAACGCTCCTCCGATGCCCTCGGCGGCGTCCTCTACGATGTCCAGCTCGACGGCGATCCCCAAGCCCTCTCCGACTGGGCCATCCTACAGCCAAACATCGAGTTCCTCGAATCCCGAAAGACCGGAGGCCGCATACGAATCGACACCGAAGACCCCACCAAAGCCGCCGACGTCCTCTCCCGCATGATACGCGACAACCTCCGCGTCATCGACTTCCACCGCGAGCAACGCAACCTCGAAGACGCCTTCATCGACATCCTCGCAAACCTCGACAAAGACAGCAACTTCAAGCCAGTCCCCCCACCCCTGCCCGAGCCCCTGATCCCAGCCGAGCCACCCTACGATCCGTAATCAAGCTCTTCATTGAGGTTTAAAATTTAGAGTTTAAAGTTTTCATGCACCTAAGCGACTTCCCAGACCGCCTCTCCCCCATGCTTGTCAAAGAGCTGCGGCAGGGATTGCGGGCAAAATCCTTCATCGCGGTATTCCTGACACTACAGATACTTCTCGCAATCATCCTCCTGAGTGCCAGCGCAGTAAGCACATCGGATCATGCGGGCAGCTTTATCTCGAATATCATTTTCGTCTTCTTCTCCATTACAGTTCTCATCCTCCAGCCGCTGCGCGGCATAGCCGCACTCTCCTCTGAGGTGAAAGGAAACACCATAGACATGATGGTGCTCACCCGGCTTTCCGCTTGGCGTATCGTCACCGGGAAATGGTCGGCCATCGTCTCCCAGTCCGCCCTCATCATGGTGACCATCATCCCCTACCTCATCCTCCGCTACTTCTTCGGCGGGATGAACCTGCTGGGCGAAATCGTCCTGCTCGGAATGATTTTTTTCACCTCGGCTGCCATCACAGCCGTCACCGTCGGCCTCTCCGCCTCCGGTTCAGTCATCCTCCGTTCCGTTCTCCCAATCGTCGGGCTTCCCTTCGGGGCTTACATCCTACTCATGTTTCTCAGCTTCGGTGGAGGGATTGAGGATCTGGTGGAGTTCTGCGCCCTGGAGAACAAGGACTCGTGGATCGCGCTTTCAGGATTTCTAGCAGCCTCCTCCTACACCGGTTTCTTTTTCCTATCCACCGGAGCATCCCTGATCGCCACCTACGCGGAAAACCACGCGACCCTGCGTCGCCTGATCGCCTTCGGAGTCGCGATCATTGCAGCCATTCTTTGCAGTATTTCCACGATCACGGACTACGAAGCGATACCTCTCATATTCGCCCTCATTCTGGCTCCCGTATTCGCGATCTCCCTTACGGAATTCGCCCCTCTCGTTTCCCCCGCTTACCGGAAATTCGCAAGGTTCGGGCCATTGGGAAAACTTGCCGGATTCTTCTTTTTTCCGGGCTGGGCGTCCGGCGTCTTTTTCTGCTGCCTCATCACGGCAGTCGCGTTGATCCCCTTCATGTTAAATACCGGAAGTGTCTATAACGACGACACCACCATCGCCAGCCTCGCCAGCCTGGGAACCCTCCTCTTCCCCGCCGCCCTCGTAAACCTCCTCCGAATGAAAGGCCCGCAACGGGTCTCCAATTATGTCCTTCTTGGAATCGCATCCTGCATTCTCACAGTGGTTCTCGCCGGGGTCGCCGAGTCCATGTCCAGCCGGGACTTCCTATGGCTTTTCGTCTGGCTGCCTCCGGTAATCTTCGCGATGCAAGCGAACAGCGGCTTTAGCAGTGACATGCTCATCATCGCAGCACTAGTGATTGATATGGCGCTCTTAGGGTTGCTCCTGATTCTGGCGCAGCACAGCTACCGGGCTTCGATCAAAGGGATAACGGATTCGCTGGATGGGGAAAGCGCTACAGATGCCGCGCTGTAAGAAATAGGTCTTATAGGACTTATATGACCTATTGCTTTTTGCGGTGCTCGATCCTTGCTTTGAACATCCGCTCTTTAAGCCCGCCTTTTTCCAGGAAATCCTTCTCCAACCGGCGGATCTGCTGATCCAGCAGATAGTTCGCCTGATGAATCAAGCAGATGGCGATATTCGCCAAAACATCAGGTTGGCGGGTTTCCATAAAATCCCGGTAATCCTCGAAAGACTCACCGGACTTTCTTCCAAGCTTTCTGACAAACAGCGCTTCCTTGTCGTCTTTTCCCCAGATCGGAAAATCCCGGACGCGCAGGAAATCGTAGTAATCGATGAGCAACTCCTCAAGGCTGGCTCTAGCCACATTGGTGAGCTTAATCTCCATTTCCGTTGAGGTGATGGAAGCCTTTCCACCTTCCGCGATATTCTGCTTTCCCGAACGGGCGGCCTGCACCATCTGCCCGATGGTGCGATCATAACGGTTCAGAAATTTCTCGCAAAACCGGAACGTGAAATCGTAAATGATCTCCGATTTCCTGTAAGAGAGGAGTTCCTTGTAGTTCCCACCTTTGGGGAGAAAGCCGGAGGGTTCATCATTCATAGGTCACATAGGACATATAAGAGCTATACCTTCTGATAAACCTCCGCACCAGCCTCCGCAAACTCTTTCGATTTCTCCTCCATGCCCTTCTCCACGGCTTCCTCTTCGGAAATTCCCTGGGCAGCCGCATATTGGCGGACGTCTTCAGAGATTTTCATCGAGCAGAAATGCGGCCCGCACATGGAGCAGAAATGGGCGGTTTTCGCGCCTTCCTGGGGGAGGGTTTCATCGTGGAACTCGCGGGCGGTTTCCGGATCGAGACCGAGGTTGAACTGGTCTTCCCAGCGGAACTCGAATCGGGATTTGGAGAGGGCGTTGTCGCGGTATTGGGCACCGGGGTGGCCTTTCGCGAGATCCGCTGCGTGGGCGGCGAGCTTGTAGGTGATGACACCGTCTTTCACGTCCTTCTTGTTCGGGAGGCCGAGGTGTTCTTTCGGGGTGACGTAGCAGAGCATCGCGCAACCATACCAACCGATCATCGCGGCACCGATGCCGGAAGTGATGTGGTCGTAGCCGGGGGCGATATCGGTGGTCAATGGTCCTAGCGTGTAGAACGGAGCCTCGTGGCACCACTCGAGTTGCTTGGCCATGTTTTCCTCGATCATGTGCATGGGCACGTGGCCGGGGCCTTCGTTCATTACCTGGCAACCTTTCGCCCAGGCACGCTTGGTGAGTTCGCCTTGTACTTGGAGTTCGCCGAACTGCGCCTGGTCGTTCGCATCCGCGACGGAGCCGGGGCGGAGGCCGTCTCCGATGGAGAAGCTGACATCGTATTTTGCGCAGATGTCGCAGATTTCATCCCAATGGGTGTAGAGGAAACTTTCCTTGTGATGGGAGAGGCACCACTTCGCCATGATGGAACCACCGCGTGAAACGATGCCTGTCATGCGGCTGGCAGTCATAGGCACGAAACGGAGAAGAACCCCGGCGTGGATGGTGAAATAATCGACGCCCTGCTCGGCCTGTTCTATGAGGGTGTCGCGGTAAAGCTCCCAGGTGAGATCCTCGGCTTTGCCGTTCACTTTTTCGAGCGCCTGATAGATAGGCACGGTGCCGATGGGAACCGGGCTGTTGCGTAAAATCCATTCGCGGGTCGCGTGGATGTTCTTGCCGGTGGAAAGATCCATCACATTGTCTGCGCCCCACTTCGTGGCCCACCGCATTTTCTCCACTTCCTCTTCGATAGAGGATGCAACGGCGGAGTTGCCGATGTTCGCGTTGATTTTCACCAGGAAATTCCGGCCGATGACCATGGGTTCACATTCCGGGTGGTTGATGTTGAGCGGGATGATGGCACGACCGGCGGCGACTTCGCTACGGACGAACTCCGGAGTGATTTCCGCCGGGATGCTCTGTGGGAAACGCTTGAAAATTCCGGGTGTGTATGGGCTATCGGGAAGTTGCGAGGAGCCTGCATGCTGTTTATCCAGGTCATTGCGGACGATGTCCGTGGCCTGATCCGAAATTTTGGCGCGTTGCATGTTTTCGCGGATCGCGACGAATTCCATCTCGGGAGTGATGATGCCCGCATCCGCATATGCTTTCTGAGTGACCGGCTTGCCCTTTCCACGGAGTGGCTTGCGGCGCTCGGCACTGAGGCCGGAGAATTCCACCAGTTTGTTTGCACGTTCCGATTGCGAAGCGAACTCCGCGTGTTTTCCGGTGAGGTATCCATTGTCCTGCGGCTGCACTTCACGGCCTTCGTAAGCTTCGACATCACCGCGCTTCAAAATCCACTCACGGCGGAGAGCGGGAAGACCTTCTTCGGAAGTGCCTTTGAAATCAGGGTCGCCCCACGGCCCGGAACAATCGTAAACGCGAACCGGTTCGTTTTTCTCAATCCGTCCGTTGAAAGCCTTCGTATCTTGCAGGGCGATCTCGCGCATCGGCACTTTCACTTCCGGATGGATCTTGCCTTGGACGTAAACCCGGGTTGAGGCGGGGAGCTGCGCGCGGGATTCGTCGTGATTGGTTTGTCCGGTGGTTTCTTCTGGGCTGATCATGGTCGTTTCTGAGTTCGGTTTGGAAAAGTTCCGCGAATCAGAAACCGGGCGTGAAACAGGAAAACAAAACCGCTTTCCCGACTCCCTCCGGCGGCATGACCCGCTTCAGGTTCGAAGGGTCTTCTCCGCGCGTCGGAAAATCTCGGCCATCCGGTCGGACGGCTCCCCTGTCTTGGGATTCATCCTCAGTTACATAGTGGTAACTGTCAAGGATGCCGGAAAATTCCAAAAGGAAACCGGATGGACGCGGGGGAATCTCAGCAGGGCGCTTTCGACTTTGACCTGCGGCCGGCACCTCGCGGTGCCAACCTTGCCTTCCGCTAGCGGTATTCTCTGCCGAACCCGCAGGGAATGGCACTGTTTTAAGCGCCGTGCCGGTGATTGCTTGCATTCCACAAGAATTAGAAACCACGAATCCGACGAATCAAGGCGCTGCCCGTTCAATTTCCGTGTGTTCCGTGTACTCCGTGGTTCATATTCTTCTCTTTATTCGCAAGATTCGTGAGATTCGTGGTTCCTTCCTCTTCGTTTACGTGGCGGTTCTATGGCACGAGTTCACCCTCAATCATTGGCTTAAAACGGTGCCCTTCGAACCCGCAGGGGAGATGATGTGATCTATTCCTTCACATTCTCCAGGCCATAACCATCGGCGATTCCGCCTTTTTCGTCAATTTTGCCGCATGCCCAGAGGATGCCGCGTGTGACCAGATCGAGGTAGCGGGCGTCTCCGACGGTTTCGTTGTTGTGGCCGATTGTGGTGTTGAAAACGCGGGTTCCGTTGTAGTCGTTAGTCCAGACCACCACCGCTTCGTTGCCTTCCTGGGTTCCCTTGGCAAGTGCGTGGGCGGTATCGAAGACTTTCACGTTATTGTAGAGTTCCTCGTTGATCGTCGTCCAGTCCGCGATACCGGTGGTGATCGGATGGGTCTTGTCCACAAAAGCAATGGAGATCGGCTTCTGCGGGCCGTGGCCGGTGGACTGGAGTCCGAGATATTCATACCAATGTGCGTTCGCAGCGCCGGCTTCCACCGGTTTCTTAAAATTGCCGAAACGGTAGGAATGCATCGCGCAGTGGAGATTCACACCGGGGGTCCCACCCTTGTGGGGGGCAAGCACGCCTTGGATCGTTTCGGGATCTTCGATACCGGCAGAACATTCATCGTGGATGACGATGTCATAGCCCTTTGCGTATTCCGGCATGCCGTAAATTGGGAGATCCGGTTTGGTGGAGCTATTGTCCGTGTGGATCTGGTCCACGGTGATATTGGCGCGCTTTTCTATGCCTTCCTTGAGGATATCCTTCTGGGTCTTGTAATCGTGGCAGCAGCCGCCGGTGATCAGCAGTGCTTTCAGTGGTTTGGTTTCAGCCAACGAAGGTTGGACAAGGGCGATGGCAGCGATTGCTGCGACGGTGAGTCGGATGGTGGTTTTCATTTTGTTTATGTTCAGGAAATATTTGAAAGCCAACCCTACCGCAAGATAATCTTCCCGCCAGCCGTATTGTATCCATCGCCGCAAAATGCCCGCCTACAGAATTCTGAGCCATCTTCTGCCGTTGAGCCTGCTCGCTACCGCGGGCAGTCCCCTGCTTTCCGCCAGCCCGGCGGGTTTACCCTTGCTCCCGCTTCTGGAAGACCATTGCTTCGACTGCCACGATGGGGCTACGAAAAAGGGCAAGCTCGACCTGGAAAACCTGCCCCAGGATTTCTCCAGCCCAGCCACCATGGCGGTCTGGGAAAAAGTCCACGACCGCCTTGCCGCCGGGGAAATGCCCCCCAAGAAAAAGGACGCGCCACCTGCCGGTGAGAAACAATCGTTTCTCGATTCACTCTTCCAATCCCTCGCCACTGCCGACAAGAAACGTTCCTCCGCCGAAGGCCGCACCACCATGCGCCGCCTCAACCGGGATGAATACGAAAACACCCTCCGCGATCTCCTCTCCGCCCCATGGCTGGCTGTGAAGGAAATCCTCCCCGAGGACGGAGAGGCCCACCGCTTCAACAAATCCGGCTCCGCCCTCGACATTTCCCACGTCCAGATGGCCCGCTACATGCAGGCTGCGGACGAAGCCCTGCGCGCCGTGATCGCCACCGGGCCGGGAAAGCCCGCATCGGAAACCGTCCGCTACTACGCCCGCGAACAGGCGCGGATGCGCGACAAGATCTTCTACAGCCAGTTCAACAACTCCCCCTACCGCGCCACCTTCCCCTTGCTCGGCACCGAAGCGCAGCCGGATGTCATTTCCGAGAAAATCCCCGTCTCGGTCGGAAACTCCGATCCGGCCACCCGCGAGCTCGAAGCGCTGGGCGTGACCGCCAGCTCCTACGAGCCGATCCAGCCCCGCTTCGACAAGTTCACCGCCCGCCACAATGCAACCTACAAGCTGCGGCTGATGGCCCAGACTTTCACTGCGGAGGCCATCATGGAAAAGAACGGAACCATCCAACCCTCCCGCGAAAAAACCTTCGCCGGCCAGCGCGACGAACCCGTCAGCCTGTATGCCATCGCGGCGCGCACCCAGCGCAAGATCGCCGCGTTCGACGTCACACCCGAGGCCGAGCCGCATGAGATCGAAGTCCTCCTCCGCAATGGGGAAACCATAGGTCCGGATGCCGCACGCCTTTTCCGCTCCCGTCCTCCCGGTTCCTTTTACAATCCCCTCGCCACTCCGAAGGGAGTCCCCGGCGTCGCCTTCCGCTGGCTCGAAGTCGAGGGGCCGATCTTCGACCAATGGCCCAGCTACGGCCACAAGCTCCTGTTCGGCGACCTCCCCATCAACCCGCCCGGGAAAGCGAAAACCGAAGGCATCGTCCATTCCGAAAACCCCGCCGCAGACGCCCGCCGCCTCTTGGAAAACTTCGTCCCAAAAGCCTACCGCCGCCCGGCCAGCCCCTCGGAAATCGACCGCTTCCTGCCCATCGTCCAATCCGCCATCGCATCCGGCAGCACGTTTTCGGACGCCATGATCGCCGGATACACCACCGTCCTGTGCTCCCCCGGCTTCCTCGTCCTGGAGGAGCCTGTCGGGAAACTCGACGGCCATTCCCTCGCCTCCCGCCTCTCCTATTTTCTTTGGAACTCCCCTCCCGACAAAACTCTGCTCGACCTCGCCGCCAGCGGAAAACTCACCGACCCCGCCACCCTCCGCGCCCAGACCGACCGCCTCCTTGCCGACCCACGCGCCGATCTCTTCCTGAATTCATTCCTCGATTCCTGGCTCGACCTCCGCCACATCAACGCAAGCTCCCCTGACTCCACCCTCTACCCGGACTACTACCTCGACGACCTCCTGACCGAATCCTCCCTCGACGAAACCCGCCTCTTCTTCACCGAGCTCGTCCGGAAAAACCTTCCCGCCCGCAACCTCATATCCAGCGATTTCACCTTCGCCAACGAGCGCCTCGCCGACCACTACGGCATCCCCGGCGTGGAGGGAGTCGCCATGCGGAAAATTAGCATCCCGCAAGACTCCCCGCGCGGCGGCCTCACGACCCAGGCCAGCATCCTGAAAATCACCGCCAACGGCACCACCACCTCCCCCGTCCTCCGGGGAAACTGGATCCTCGAGCGCATCCTCGGCCAGACCACACCTCCCCCGCCACCCGGCACCCCCGCCGTCGAGCCGGACATCCGGGGAGCGAAAACCATACGCCAGCAACTCGACAAACACCGCGAAGATCCCTCCTGCAACACCTGCCATTCGAAAATCGACCCGCCCGGATTCGCCCTGGAATCCTTCGACATCTTCGGCGGATGGCGCGACCAATACCGCGCTCTCGGAGGAAACAAAAAACAAGCTGCCAAAGGCTTTGGCAAGAACGGCCAGCCCTTCGCCTTCCACAACGGCCTCCCCGTCGATCCCACCGGGGAACTCGCCGACGGCTCAAAGTTCACCGACATCCGCTCCTTCAAAAAACTCCTCCTCGAAGACGAGCGCGCCATCGCGAAAAACATCGCCAACCAGTTCATCACCTACGCCACCGGCACCCCCGTCCGTTTCGGCAACCGCCCCGACCTCGAAAAGATCCTCAACAACTCCCAAAAATCAGGCTACGGTATCCGAACAATCATCCACGAAATCATCCAAAGCCCCGTCTTCCAGAAAAAGTAAAGGAGCGCCGCCTTCAGGCGGCGCGTAACCCCTTCACACGCCGCCTAAAGGCAGCGCTCCTTCCAATGCTCTTCATTGAGATTTAAAGTTTAAAATTTAAAGTTTCCATGCCCTACATCTCCACAAACCGCCACCTCTCCCGCCGCTCCGTATTGAAGGGTCTCGGCATCTCCCTCGGCCTGCCCTTGCTGGATTCCATGACTCCCGCCTTCGCGAAAGCGGCCTCCCCGGAAGTCCCCCGCCGCTTCCTCGGCATCTGCAACAACCTCGGACTCCTCCCCGAGAAATTCTTCCCCACCGGCACGGGTCTCGACTACACGCCTTCGGACTACCTGAAACACCTTCAGCCCAACCGCGACAAATTCACCGTCTTCAGCGGAGTCTCCCACCCCGATGTCGATGGAGGCCACCCTGCGGACATCTGTTTCCTCACCGCAGCCCCGCGACCCGGCAGCAGCGGCTTCCGCAACACCATTTCACTCGACCAGTACGTCGCCGAGCGCATCGGCCACCTCACCCGCTTCCCCTCGTTCACCCTCGGAGTGAACATCAAGGGCGGCGGGAAATCCCTCTCCTTCACCGGTTCCGGCGTGCAGATCCCTTCCGAGGAAAGCGCCGCCGCCGTTTTCCGCAAACTCTTCCTCCAGGGAAACCCGAAACAGGTCGCCGAGCAGCAGCGCAAGCTGGAACTCGGGAAATCCATCATGGACACCGTCGCCGGGCAGATCACCGGCCTCCAGCGAAAGGTCGGCGACCGCGACCGCGAGCGGCTCGACCAGTATTTCACCGGAGTGCGCGAGCTGGAAATGCGCCTTGAGCAATCCCGCGAGTGGGAGGGCATGCCCAAGCCCAAGACCACCGAGAAAGAACCCATCGACCCGAAAGACCCGGTGGACTATATGAAAAAAACCGAACTCATGTACCGCCTCGCCCACCTCGCCTTCGAGACGGATTCCACCCGCACGGTCACCCTCATGCTCGATTCCGTCTCCTCCCCCGCCATCCTCGTCAACGGGGAATCCGTCGGCGAAGGCTACCACAACCTCTCCCACCACGGGAAAAACCCCGGGAAAATCGCCCAACTCGAGCGCATCGACAACGAGCACATGCGCCTCCTCAACGGCCTCATCGACAGCCTCGGGGGAACCCCGGAAGGTAAGGAAACCCTCATCGACCGCACCATGGTTCTCTACGGCTCCAACCTTGGAAACGCCAACAGCCACGTCACCACCAACCTCCCCGTCCTCTTCGCCGGCGGCGGATTCAAACACGGCCAGCACCTCGCCTTCGATACCGAGCGCAACTATCCCCTGCCCAACCTCTACGTCTCCATGCTCCAGAAACTCGGCATCGAGACCGACAAATTCGCCTCCTCCACCGGCACCATGCGCGGCCTCGAAGCGTAGCTGCCACCGTAGCTGGGGCATCCTGCCCCAGGCCGTTCAAGGAGGCGTCCCGCCTCCTTGCATCACCTTCGCACAGGGGGCTGGAATCCCCCCGAACGGCCTGGGGCAGGAGTCCCCAGCCACCTGTGCCCCAACTTGACAGGCCCTCCCGTTCTACAACATTATCTTATCATACCCATGAAAATCACCTTCCTCTTCCTCGCGTTCATCTCCCCCGCCCTCGCGGAAACCCACGACCTTGTTATCTACGGCGGCACCTCCGCAGGCATCGCCGCAGCCGTCCAGGCGAAGCGCATGGGCATTTCCGCAATCGTGATCGAGCCTACCAACCGCGTCGGTGGCCTCACAACGGGCGGACTCGGCCAGACGGACATCGGCAACAAGCAGGTCATCGGCGGCATCGCCCGTGAATTTTACCACGACATCTACCTCCATTACCAGAAACCGGATTCCTGGAAATGGCAGCCCAAGCCCGAAGGGAATTTCAAAGGCACCGGCCAGACCATCACGGCGGAAAACGAGAATACCCAGTGGACTTTCGAGCCATCCGCTGCGCTGAAAGTTTATCACGACTGGATAGAACGCGACGGCATCAAAGTCGTTTACAACCAGCGCCTCGACCGCACGGGCGAATCCAAAGCCACCGACCGCGGCGACGGCTACCTCATCAACAAGCCCGGCACCACCTCCAAAGGCGTGTCAGTCGAGGACGGACGCATCACCTCCATCACCATGGAGTCCGGCGAGACCTACTCCGGAAAAATGTTCATCGACGCCACCTACGAAGGCGACCTCCTCGCCTCCGCCGGAGCCACGTTCACCGTCGGCCGCGAGGGTGAAGCAGTCCATGGCGAGACCCTCAACGGGGTCCAGACCCGCCAGGCGAAGAAGCACAACTTCGTCAAGGGAGTCGATCCCTACATCACCCCCGGCGATCCCAAAAGCGGACTGCTGAAATGGATCGATCCCGAGGGCCCGGGCAAGGAGCACGCCTCCGACCACAGGATGCAGGCCTACTGTTTCCGCATGTGCCTCACCAACCACCCGGACAACCGCATCCCCTTCGCCAAGCCGGAAGGCTATGATGAGACGGACTACGAACTCCTCTTCCGCAACTTCGAAGCCGGTTTCAACGACATGCCGTGGATCAACTCCGCCATGCCGAACCGCAAGACCGATACGAACAACCGCGAGGGCTTTTCCACCGATTTCATCGGCCAGAACTACGAATGGCCACAGGGCAGCTACACCGAGCGGGAGGAAATCCGCGAGCGCCATTTGAAATACCAGAAAGGCCTGATGTGGTCGCTCGCCAACCATCCCCGCATCCCGGAGAACGTGCGCAAACAGGCTTCCCAGTGGGGCATGACCAAAGACGAATTTACGGAGGGAGACGGCTGGCAGCAGCAGATCTACGTCCGCGAAGGCCGCCGCCTCGTCGGCGATCTCGTCATGACCCAGCACCATTGCCAACGCCGCGAAACCGCTGACTATCCCGTCGGCATGGGTGCCTACACCATGGACTCCCACAACGTCCAACGCTACGTCGATATGGAAGGCCACGCGCGCAACGAGGGCGACGTCCAGGTCGGCGGCTTCCCTCCCTATCCCGTTGGCTACCGCTCCATCGTTCCGAAAAAGGATGAGCTGAAAAACCTTCTCGTCCCCGTTTCCCTCAGCGCATCCCACATCTCATTCGGTTCCATCCGCATGGAGCCGGTCTTTATGATCCTCGGCCAGTCCGCCGCCACCGCCGCCGCCCATGCCATTTCCGAAAACGTCCCCGTCCAGGAAGTCGATACCGCAAAACTCCGCGAGCGGCTTCTCGCCGACAAGCAGGTCCTCGAGCACGCCGGTTCTGCAATCCAGGGAGAAACCATTCCCGTGAAAGACATCGAAGGTGCCGTCGTGGACGACCAGGACGCGGAACTCACCGGCGATTGGAAACTCAGCGACCTCGCCCAGGGAATCGGTACCGGCTACCACCACGATGGTGGCCACCCGGCGGAAAACCCCGCCACCGCCACCTTCAGGCTCAAAGCCCCCGCCGATGGCGACTACTCGGTGCAACTCGCCTCCATCCCGAACGAAAACCGCTCCACGAAAGTCAGGGTATCGGTCAAGGCCCACGCGGACCACACCGACCACACCGTCAACCAGCGCAACCTTCCGCCCGTTGACAAGCGGTGGTTTCCACTCACCGATCTTGATCTCGTGAAAGGCCAGGAAGTCCTCGTCATCGTTTCCAACGAAGGCGGCGACGGTTACACGGTTATCGATGCGGTGAGGTTGCTGCCATTACCCTGAACATGGAAAACGGAAAGCCCCGCACCCTGCGGCAAATCCTTCTCGCCCTGGCCAGGACCGCACACGGCGGCGAGGAAATTTCCGTATCGAAAATTCTCGATGGGATAGGCCGCAGCTCCTTCGGTCCGTTGTTGCTCGTCCCCGGTCTAATCATGGCCACCCCCGGCCTGGCGGACATCCCGGGTGTTCCTGTCATCCTCGGGATTTTCATCATCCTCATCTCCGGCCAGTTGCTCTTCGGGCGGGATCATTTCTGGCTCCCCGCCTGGCTGCTGGAGAGAAAAGTGGATTCACGGAAGATTCGGAAAACCGCAGTTTATCTCCGCAAACCCGCCCGATTGATCGACAAACATCTCAACGAACGGCTCCATCCCCTCATCGGTGATTCAGGTGCGAGAGCCGTCTCCATGGTGGCCATCTTCCTTTCACTCGCCACCCCGGTTTCCGAGATCATCCCTTTCAGTGCCACCCTCATCGGCGCAGCCATCGCCGCTTTTGGGCTGGCTCTGATCGCGCGGGACGGCTATTCCGCCCTTGTTGGCTGGATTTTCACGGCGCTCACATTCGGGGTAGGTGCTGTAGCTTTGTTCTAAAAAACACACACATGAAAGCCCTCGCCTCCGCCCTCCTCCTCCCCGCATTCCTGGCCTGCCAGCCGATCAAAGGATCCGATCCGCTCGATAGCGTCGGGAGCAACTCGCCTCTCATCCTCGCCACTCCTGAAGAAAAAACCGAATCCGGCTTCCGCGGCGAGCTAGGTGTCGAGTCCTCTGCGGATTTCTAAGAACCGGCTTGGGATCCGAATTTCTGAAACGAAACGCCGAAAAAAGTCGAAGACCGGTGACTGTCGGCACGGAGTGCCGCCTTTAGGCGGCGTGTCTCCTACCCGGCCGGATCGCTCCCGAGGTTGCCCCGTAGCAGCAGGCTGGCTGTGGTATGTTCACGTGGGAAAGCGGCAGCCCTCCTACGCCCAGGCTACGGCGGACAAGCAGGCTTCCGGAAATCACCGGTGCCTCCGGCCCCCATACGCTAGATTTTAAATAGGTTCCAAGATACGGGATTGGAATCTCCAGCTACCATTGCATCCTGTTAGAACTCAGGTGCGGCACGGAATCTACTTCTGTGAGTGAAGCCAGTTCCAGATTGCTTCATACTGCTTTCCGGCATCGCCATCCAGCACGTCGCCGCGCTGGGACTGATTGCCTTCCGCGTATTTCGGCATCTTGTTTCCGGGGACGACTGCTGCCGGATGATCCATCCAGCGGTAATAATATCCTTCGCGAAGGCGCCGGGGAACAAGTTCGAAATTCACTGCGCCGACTTCGAAAGCGGCGGTTGCCTCCATGTCGCCAATGCCGTGGCAGGTGGTGCAGCCAAAACCGTCCGAACCCACCAGGCTTCCCCCGATTTCAACGAGTTCGGGTTTTGTATCGACTTGCATGGGGCCGCTTGGTTCAAAGCCGTGGAGCCGTGAGAGTCCTTCTGCAAGTGGAGTGGCATAGGCCGGGAAGGCCGGCATGCGGGTTCCCAGCCAAGGGCGTGGCCGTGGTTCGGCGGTGCCTTTGAGCATGGCTTCGATGTAGCTGGTGTAGAGCATTTCACCGATGAAGGTTAGCTGCGGGCGGGTCTGGTTCACCCGTTCATCCAGATCGTGGACGTGGGCGGCGAACTTGGCGGTGGTGCCGTGGAGGGAGTTGAGAAGGGGCGACCGGTCGTCGAGCGCATGGCAGGCAGTGCAGCGTTTTGCTTCCAACTGGCGGCTGGCAAATTCGGAGGAATTGTCCCGCTTCAGAGTTTCAGTTCCGGTTTTTGAAAATGCCACGAGGCTTTCCCTATCACCTTCCGCAAGGTTCAGGACAGGAAGCTCCGGGCGTTTGTCGCTTTCCGCGACGCAGCCTTTTGCTGTCCAGTCGGCTTTGAAAACGGCTTCCAGGCCGGGTGCTTTCGAGACACCACCGGGAAGCCCCGGGTGGCAGGTTCCGCAATGGAGGCTCTCGGCGACGGCGGCACCGCGGGTCGCGTCCCCGGCGGGAAACTCGTAGGCCATCTTCGTTTCCTTGCCCTCGGATTCCGCGCGCAGGAAGGCGGCGATGGAATTCGCCTCTTCATCCGACATCTGGAAGTTCGGCATACCGGTGAATGGATGGAAAGCTTCCGGTTTCTTCAAAAACGCGACCAACTGGCCGGGGAGATATTTCGAAGCGACATTGTTCAAAGGCACGCGGCGGCTATCGTCACCAGCGGTTTCCGCGCCAGCGGGATGATGGCAGGCTACGCAGCCAAGCTCATGGAAATGCACGCCGCCCTCTTTCGCGAGCGAAGGATCCGGAGCGGGTTCTGCCGGAGTTCCCATTTTGGACGCTGCCACGAAGGCTGCGAGGTCGGCGGCTTTCTGCAAACCTTCGGGTGTGCCGGGATCGACAAGCCGGGGCATGTGGGTTGTCGGCTTGAGGGCTTTTGGATCGGCAATCCATTTCGCCAGCCAGGCTTCCGTCACCCGCTCACCGGCTCCTGCCAGGATCGGGCCAATCTCTCCGGTTTCCGGCATGGGAGCCGCTCCGAAGCCCGCTTCAGGCGTGTGGCATTTCGCGCAGTTCTGCTCGGTAAATGCCATACGTCCGTGGCGCTGGAGTTCGCCAAGCTTGGCGGCGTCGTTGGCTTCGGTGCTGAAAACGGTTGGCGGAATGGTCTGGCGGGGCAGTTCTTCTTCCTCCCAGTAGAGGCGGAAGTTCGCGCTACCATCATCCGCACTGGAGTAGCTGACGACGATCTCGTGAAGACCCGGATTCAGACGGAGACGTTTGGACTTTTCCGCTCCAAGAGTCCCCTCTTCAGCCACCGCTTCCTTGCCATCAATCGTGAGGCTGGCCTTGCCGTTTCCCTCGAAGGAAAAGTAGAGCCTGCGCCGCTCCATCAGCTCGATGTTTCCCGTCCAGACGACATCGAATCTTCCCGCTTCCAGGAAAGGCGTCGCCGCTTCGCCGGCTGGCACGGATATCGCGGCCAAGCGGTCGAGACGGACGTCCGTTTTCCCGTTTTGGGAGAAAGTGGCGGTCAGCTCCGCGTTTGCGGTGCCGACCGTGAAGGCGGTGAGAGCTAGGAAACTGCGCATTGGGTAACCCTATATGTCCTACTTGCCGTAAACGGTTGCGTGAACTTCGCTTTTCAGGATTTCCCCTTCGGTATCCTCAAGGTCGTAGCTGACTTTCAGCGACATGGAAGGCTTCATGCCTTCGATGACGAGATCGACCGTTTTGCCATCTTCGGAAAGCTTGGCGGAAGAGATCTTCGCGGTATCGCGCTTGCGGTGGTTTTTGGATTCGCTTCCTTTCGCTTTCTCCATTGCGTCCTTATCCGGACTGTCCACGGAAAACTCACCGGAGCCGTATTGCGGGCCACGGACATAGTCCCAGCGCTGGGCGGAGTAGCTGGTCGGGTCTTCGGCGAGTTCGGAATCAAGCTCGACAGGGAAAGTAAGCTTCACGCCCTTGTCGGTGTATTCGAGTTTCTCGGGAAGGAGCAGGCCTACATCTTCATTGAAGCGGATGCGCTGGAAGGCGCACTCGGTGGCCGCATTCGTCTGCCAACCACGGAAGCCGAGGACGTAGAGCGAGCCGTCCGGATGGAAGCGGGCGCGCATGGCGGAGGATTGGAGGGTGATGGGAAGTTTCACCACACCACCTTGGAGCCTGCCGTTGGCTTTCACCGGAAGAACGCGGTAGAGGCTGGATTGCCCGTAAGAAAGGTGGATCATTTCTCCTGTTTTCAGACCGAACTTCGCGAAATCAGGCACCCAGACCTGGGAGCCGCCGGAGTTGTCCACATCCATGGGAAGATAAACGAGCGGTTCGGTGTAAGGCTCGCTGGAAAGGAACTGGCGGGAGTCTTCGGTGCCGAAGAACACGGGTGCGTCCTTTTGGGTCACGTAGTTAATCTTGCAGCATGGCTGCCATGTGCCTTCATTCTCACCGGTGGTGATCTGGCCGTCAGGGCCTATGCCGAGTCCGCCCGGTGCGCGTATGCCGGTGGCGACCACGTCGAACTTTTTCCCGTCAGGGGAAATTTTCGCAACGATGCCGTGGTGCGGTAGGATCTTGTCGAAGCCACGCCCGCCTGCACGAACCGGAGCCGCTTTGGCAAAGTAAAAGTTCCCTTCCTTGTCCGTCTGGAGATCGAAAGCAAACTCGTGGAAGCTGGCGGAGACATACACGTCGCGGTTGAAGACCTTGTAGTAATCCGTTTCACCGTCATCGTTCAGGTCGATTAGCTTGGTGATCTGGTCACGGCCGTTCACGTAGATTTCACCGTCCACGACTTTCACGCCGAGGGTCTCGAACAGGCCGGCGGCGATGCGCTGCCACTTGAGTTCCTTCCAATCGCCTTTCAGGCCGCTGACCGTCCAGACATCGCCGTTCCAAGTGGAAAGGGCTGCGGAGTCTTCGTCGATGAAATCAAAGCCGCCGAAACGGAGGTTCGCATCCCATGGGTTTTTATCCGGCATGGTTGCCAGATCGGTGACATACGTCTTGTCACTGTCATCGGAAACCTTGCCTTCCGTGGTCAGTGTTTCCGCCCAGATGGCCGGGCCTCCGGAGGTGAGTTTTGCAAAATCCGGCTTCGCAGACGCGGCTGGCTTGTCGGCTTTTGCGATGGCGATCTGTGCGACGAGTTCGCCGTCACCTTTCGGGATCCGGGCGAGGAGGCGGTTGGGATTTCTCGGATCGGCAGCGAGCTTCACACCGTCTGTGGCGACGATCCCGAGGCCGTCTGCGGATTTAGCGGAAGCCATATCGCCGCCTACGGTGAAGGCGCCCTTCTCATCGGAAACGAGAAGGGTGAGCGGCTCTTTGCGGGAGCCGAACTTGAAGGAACGGGTAACAGTCTCCCCATCGCGCCCGAGGGTTTCGAGAACCTCGGTGCCGTTGACGAGGTATTCCAGAACGACCGTTTGGCCGTGGTTGTAGTGCCCGGTGAGTTCGCCGTTGGGCATGTCGCCGTGGCCTTTGATCTCGCGCTTGTCGTCAAAAGATCCGTCAGCATCCGCCCAACCGGAGGTGGTGTCGGTTACGAGGAGGGCGTCCTTGTTGCCCATGGTCATGAAGGTGCCGTGCTTGCCGGTCCAAGGGGTTCCGCCCCATTCGATGCCGCCTTTGTAAACACTGGAGAGACGGAGGGTTTCCGTATCGTAAAGCGCACGCCAGCCGTCACCGAGATCCACGGAAAGACCCTTGATCGCGCCAATGCGCTTTTCGCCATGATAATAGTCACCAAACGTGTTCATCCACGCCGGGCCGACATCCATTTTTTCATACCACTGCTGCGCCACCAGGGGCTGCACCAGCACTGCGGATACCGCGAGCATCTTGCTGAGTTTTTGCATATGGGGGATCTTACGGAGCCAACCTGCCGCGTCTAGCATGGAAATTCAAAAATTCCGCGCTTCACCTCCGCTCCATTCCCACCTTTTATCCCCCACATGATCGACATGCTCGTGCGCCTCTATGATTTGCCGGATTCCTCCGAACTTTACAAAAAGATCGATGGACAGGAAATCATCCTCCGCCGTGCACGGGCTTTCGAGAAACACACCCTGGCGAAGTTTGCCCGCGATCATTTCTCAGAAAAATGGGCGAGCGAGATCGAAGTGGCCCTCACCCGCCAACCGGTCTCCTGCTGGATCGCGACGAAGGACAAGCAGGTGCTCGGCTTCTCCTGCTACGAAACGACACACCGCGGATTCTTCGGGCCAACCGGCGTGATCGAGGCGGCGCGCGGCACCGGGCTTGGCAAGGCGTTGCTCTTCAGAGCACTCGAATCCCTCCGCGAAATCGGCTACGCTTACGGCGTGATCGGCGGGGTGGGGCCACGCGAGTTTTATGCGAAAAACTGCGGTGCCATTGAAATTCCCGGCAGCGATCCCGGAGTTTACGCGGACATCCTTCCCTAGCATTTCACGTGGCGACCAGCGAGCATACCGATCTCCCGGAGCGATTCGGGCCGATGACTGTCAAGGAGCTCCGCCAGAGCCTCCGGCGGACGAGCTTCGTCTATCCTTTCATCTGCATCCACATCTTCGCGACCATCGCGATCTATGCGGAGTTCACGATGACCATAGGCCTCAGCTCCAGCAGCAACCCCGCCGTATTTCTATGGAATCCCGATGAGATCGGCCCCTTCTGGTGGGTCGCCATGGCCGTCTGCGGGATAGGAATGCCCATGGCCGGATTTTTCCTCATGCCGCAGGAGGTCGATGAGGGAAACCACGAACTCCTGCTCCTCACCAAGCTCACCCGCTGGCAGATCGTTTCCGGGAAATTCCTGATGCTCTGGGGGCTTAGTTGCCTGACCTTTGTGTCCCTCCTTCCCTACGTGGTCATCCGGTATTTCATCGGCGGTATCGAGTGGTTCGGAGAACTGGCCAATGCCGGAACCGTGCTCTCCGCAGCGGCCATCCTTTCCGCAGGAACCATAGCCGCATCCGGGTTCAAAACCCTTGCTTCAAAATTCGGGGTATTCGTCCTTTTCCTCTTCTCAGCAGCGGGTGGCGGAGGTGCCGGGATGATAGGCGGCGGCATGACCATGAGCATGAGCGCCACCAGCAAATGGGCGTGGCTGGGGATCATCTTCTACCATTTCTGCGCACTCTGTGTGGTCGCTTCCTACTCGATGATGGGGATGCTCGTCGCCCGCTCCCGGCTGCGGCTCGCAACCATGAATTTCGAGCTAAAACCCTCCTCCGTCCTGCTCATCATACTCGGTCTGGCTCCCTTCATCATAGGCATGGCAGCCGCTTTCACCTGTGGATTCGGAAGTGTCGCCGGCGTCCTCCTGCTGGCATTTCTCGCATGGAATTCGGATCTCACGCCAAAGGCACCGAAGTGGCTCCCGCCACCACCGCCCAACGTCCCGCCTCCGCCGCTTCCCGAAACCGAGCAAATCCCCATCAATTTCGGGACAAATGCTCAGACACTTGAAAAAGATGCCAGGAACCACAATGGGAGCGCAGCGGACATGGACGGACTGTAAAATCAAACCTCTCCGTCAAATCTTCCGAATCCAACGAATCCTGAAACAACGGAACATTGC
The DNA here is from genome assembly GCA_963793435.1 of uncultured Verrucomicrobiae bacterium. Lineage (GTDB taxonomy): Bacteria > Verrucomicrobiota > Verrucomicrobiia > Verrucomicrobiales > Akkermansiaceae > Luteolibacter. The sequence continues at coordinate 2,317,819 of CAWCAA010000002.1, forward strand.
GATACTTTGACCCTTCCCCTCTTCGATTCGTTTGATTCGTGAGATTCGTGGTTCTTTCTCTCCGTCGAAATTCAAACGGAGACCGTAACGATTGCTGCGCCTTTCCTAACCGGCCACCGAACCGTTTGAACGCGAGACGCGCGATTTCTTCGAAACACCTTTCGCAAGAAACGGCTCACGCAACGATTTCCGGAAATCGAAGACCTCGTCGAAGTCCTCCGGCTTGTCCGATTCCTGTTTACCGAAAACCTGCTCCTCAATCATCTGGAAAACCATGTTGCCGACATCGCGGCATTCGGTGATCCCCCACTCATCCATGAGGGTGGCACCCATGGGGCCGAACTGCTCCAGCGCACAGTCACGGAAACCTTCCAGAAGCTCCCTCCCGCTGACATGCCTCCCCTGCCCCTTGGAGCTTTCAGTGAAACGCTTGAGCGTAAAATCCAGCGCATCTTTCAAGAAAAAGTAAGCCTGTCCGTCGTAGCGTTTCTCACGCTTCAGTATTGAGATTACCGATTCCTCGAAATGGATGGGTTGCATCCGGACACCGTTACAAACCTATCCCAAACTGTCAAAACTCGAATGGATGGCGTGTGATTGCACTGGAAAAGAGAAGAGGAAGGAACCACGAATCCTACGAATCCAACGAATAGGAGAAGATGGTAGTAGTTGCATAAGACATCCGCATTTAGCCATTTTCCAAATCTTGAACCCAGGTCTTGATTCGTGGTTCCTTCCTCTTAAAAATCCATCCCCACCAGATCGCTGTCCTCTTTCGCCGCATCCAGAAAGCTCTCGTCCATATCCACGGCCTTCGCCAAATGGTTCTTCGCCCGCTCCCTTTCTCCAAGCCGCCACAAGTAACAGGCCATATTGTAGTGGAAAACCGGGATTTCATGGAGCGACTCCGGCCCTTTCAATAACCACTTCCTCGCCTCATCCGTCTCCCCGCTTTCGTGGAGGCAGTAGGCGGCGGTGAGGAAAAAATCAGGCTCATCCACTGCCTGTTTGCACAGGTTTCTTGCCGTCACGGACGCAACCTCCCAATTTCCCTTCAGCATCTCCGCTGCGAGCTTCAGCTCCATCGCCTTCCGGCTCTCCCCATCCGCCCCTTGCAGCGAACCAAGTTCCTCCAGCGCATCATCCGGCATCCCAAGCTCCAACCAACCCGAAGCCGCTCTCAATACCTGTTTCACTTCCATCTTCAAAATACCTAACAGATCCTCAAGCACTCCGCAACCCCCTCGGAAAAGAACGCCGAACTCTTCCCTTGAATCCACGATCCGCCAGCAGCCACACTCACCCCATGGGAAACGAGTTCTACAACGCCTTCGATACCGAACGACTTTCAAAACGCTCCGACACCGGGGACTACCGCACGCCCTTCCAGATCGACCGCGACCGCGTCCTCCACACCCCTACCTTCCGCCGGCTTCAGAATAAAACCCAGGTCTTCTGGTCCGGCGAATACGATTTCTACCGCACCCGACTCACCCATTCCCTGGAAGTCGCACAGATAGGAAAATCCATCTGTGCCTGGCTGCTCCGTCAGGAAAACTCCCTGCTCTCGGAAAATTTCCACATCGATACCGATCTGGTCGAGGCCATCTGCCTGTCCCATGATCTCGGCCACCCACCCTTCGGCCACGCGGGCGAGCGCACGCTCAACCACCTCATGAGCGGCCAGGGCGGATTCGAAGGAAACGCCCAGACACTGCGCCTCCTCACCCAGCGCATCTTCTCCGCCAAACGCACCGGCATGGATCCCTCCCGTGCTTTCCTCGATGGCATCCTGAAATACAAATCCCTCTGGTCGGAACTCTCGAAAGACGGGCACCACCCCCACAACCATTTCATCTACGATTCCCAGTTCGAATTCCTCAACTGGGCCGTTGGCGAAATGGATTTTCCGGCGGAACTCACCCCGGGAAAATCCCGCGACTCTTTCAAATCCATAGAATGCCAGGTCATGGATTGGGCGGATGACACCGCGTACTCCCTGAACGATCTCTCGGACAGCGTCCGCGCAGGCTTCCTCCACATCGAGAAAATCGAAACCTGGGCAGCACGCAACAATCACGACATCGCCCCGAAAACCCCTCTCGGCGATCTCATCGCCGCCATCCGCCAGCACCGCGTCGATCCCTTCGTCGGCAAACGCATCGGCAAATACATTCAGGCAGCCAGGCTGGAGCAGGATTCTAATTTCCTCTCCGCCACTACCAACCGCTACAAATACCGCCTCTCCATTGCCCCGGAAGTCCGCGCCGAATCGGAGCTTTTCAAGAAACTCGCCTTCGAGGTCGTCTTCCTCTCCCCGCAGCTCAAGCAACTGGAACACAAGGGCTCGCGCATGCTCCGCCTTCTCTGGGAAATTCTCGAAACCCGCTACGTCAAAGGAGCGAGGATAGACGGCCAGGATTTCCAGCTCCTGCCAGCCGATACCGTGGACGAAATCAACGCAGCACCTGATGAAACCGCCCGCGCAAGGCTGATCTGCGACTACCTGGCCGGCATGACCGATGGCTACGCAGCCCGCACTTACAAGCGCCTGTTTTCCCCGGATTTCGGCTCCATCAACGATCTCTGAAGAAAAAGTTCGCTTTCCGGAAATTTCCGGGTTGCCAAACCCCGGAAGCCTCGGGTAGTTTCCCGCGCCCGGAGCACCGCCTCCGGGAGAGAAAAAGCCTCATAGTGTAATGGTAACACTCCGGATTTTGATTCCGTCATTCTAGGTTCGAGCCCTAGTGAGGCTACTCTTTTTTCCTCTCATCCGCTCAACCGGTAATTTTCCCACACTCCGGTATCTCCCGTGAGACTCCCGGTAGCCACTCCCTCGCCTTCGTATTTTTTTTGCCAAGGCTCACACGCGTCCCCTTGCGGCGGGAACCTCCGCCTCATGGCCGGAACCGAATGCGCCCACCTCGATACGCCCGGCGGGGATGTGAAATCCCTCACTACGGCCTTCGCAGTGAGAATGGCGTTTTGATTTCCTTAGATGGGTGTAATGCCACGCATTATACTCATGCGCAGCATGTTTCATGAAAAGCGAAGGTCGTTTGGCTCCAGTTCTTCCGCACCAAAGGTGCATCGCTATCCCAGCCCGGGGCAAAGTGAAACGACGCCCTGGGTTCAAACGTCATAAGAATCAAGAGGGCTGAAAGTCCGTTCTATCGCGTGTGATTTGTCCCCGCGGATGGAACGGACTTTCAGCCCTCTCCAGTTCTTTCGCACTATCCCTGGGGCTTTCGTTCCACTTCGCCCCAGGCTGGGATGGGACAGGCCGTTGGCCTTGAAGACCGGCACGTCGAATTCACAAATCCTGATGCGCGGCAGCATAATGCGTCGGAGGCTCCAAGAGGGGAAATTACAGATTCCCCTTCTTCAGCTCCGCCACGGCGAAGTCCGCCGCACGCGCCGTCAGGGCCATGTAGGTGAGCGACGGGTTCTGGCAACCGGCGGATGTCATGGCGGCACCATCGGTGCAAAAGACGTTTTCCGCCCCCCAGACCTGGTTGTGTTTGTTGAGGACGGATTCCTTGGAGGAGCTTCCCATACGGGCGGTGCCCATTTCGTGGATTCCCAGGCCGATGGACGGGGCGTTGTTGTAGGTGTAGATATTTTTCGCGCCCATTGCTTCCAGCATTTCGGCGGCGTCGTTCATCATGTCCCCGCGCATGGCGTGCTCGTTTTCCTGGAATTCGGCATTCGCTACGACGAGGGGAAGCCCCCATTTGTCGGTCTTGTCGGCGCTTAGGGAGATGCGGTTGTTCCCGTAAGGGAGGCACTCTCCGAAGCCCTGCATGCCGATCGGCCATGGGCCGAAGGAGGTGAGTTCCTTCTTGAAATCCGCACCGAAACCATCGATGCCGCGCGCCCATCCCTGGCGCATGCCGCTGCCCTGGTAGCCGAAGCCACGGACGTATTTGCCGTTGTTCGGTTTCTCGGAAAAATTCCGGTAGCGCGGAACGTAGAAGCCACCCGGACGGCGGCCGAACTGGACTTTATCCTGGTGGGTATCGACCGTTCCACCGGCACCCACACCGAGGTGGTGATCCATCAGGTAGCCGCCGAGCGACCCGCTCTCGTCCATGCCGTTGGGGAAACGGGAGGACTTGGAGTTCATGAGAATGGAGGTGGAGGCGATGGCGGAGGCGTTGAGGAAAATGACCTTCGCGTAATACTCGGTGGTTTCCATGGTGACCTCGTCGATGAGGCGGACTCCAACGGCTTTTTCCGCCTTTTCATCATAGATGACGGAGTGGACGATGGAGTGCGGGCGAAGGGTGAGGTTCCCGGTGTTTTCCGCTGCCCGTAGCGTGGCGGACTGGCTGCTGAAATAGGCACCGAAGGGGCAGCCGCGTATGCAGAGGTTGCGGTAATTGCAGGAAGACCGGCCGAGGGCGGTCTGCTCCGGGGTGGGCTTGGTAAGGTGGGCGACGCGGGCGTTTACGACATGGCGGGTTTTCCATTTCGCCTCGACGCCTGCCTTGAGATCGTTCTCGACCGGGGTGAAAGCCATGGCAGGCTGGAACTCGCCGTCCGGGAGCTGCTCCAGGCCATCGGCGTTGCCGGAGATGCCTGCGAATTTCTCCACATAGGAATACCACGGGGCGATGTCGTCGTATTTGATGGGCCACGGGATGGAGATTCCTTCCTTGGCGTTTGCCTCAAAATCCATGGGACTGAGACGGTAGCTGTGCCTGCCCCACATGAGCGATCTGCCGCCGGTGTGGTAGCCGCGCATCCAGTCGAAGCGTTTCTCCTCCTCATAGGGATGATCCACGTCATCTACGAAAAGGTAGTTCTGCGACGGGCGCACGGTGTAGCCTGTGCGGTTCTGCTTTTCCTGCTGGGCGATCATGTCCAGCGATGGCGTGTTCTGCCATTGGAGCTCCCACGGGGCGGAATTCGTGGTCTTGTAGTCGGCAATGTGTTCGAGCTTGTGGCCACGCTCGAGGACGAGGGTTTTCAGGCCTTCCTCGCAGAGTTCCTTGGCAGCCCAGCCGCCGGAGATTCCTGAACCGACGACGATGGCGTCGAAGGTGTGTTCCGCTTTTCCTTTTAGATTGAGATTCATGGGTTGGGTAAAATGGTTGGGGGTGGGTTACAGTGCGTAGGCTTTCATGCCGGGTTCCACTTTCATGTCCGGCACCCATTTTCCCGGGACGAGCATGTAATTGAACGCCTCGGTAGCTCCCACTTCGGAACTGCAATAACAGAATTTGGTGAGTTCCTTGAACTGCTGGAGAAAGTCTTTCCCCGCGCCTCCCTTGGCATCGTATGCGTTGAGGAAAGCGATCTGCTTGTCTGCCGGGAGATCGCCAAGACCGGAGCCGGTATCCTTCGCACAGGCAGCCATGATGTTTGCGATGCCGGCCTTGATGAAAAGCTGTGCATCCGGAGTATAGCAATCTTTCACAATGACCTCGATCCAGCCGGGCACTCCGGCATCGACAGCGCCGGGGGTATCGGTTTTGGGGATAATTGCCTCGGCGAGGATGGCGACCTGTTGGCGCTCTGCGGGGCGGAAGAAAGTGAGTTCGTTCGGGTCGAAGGGTTCGCCCATTTTTGCGAAGACGCTCTCCGGCAGCGCAACGCTGCTGCCGAAGGTCATCGCCATGATTTTAAGAAGTTCTCTGCGTTCCATAGGTTTTTTCAAGTAATCGGTTGCCAGTGATCCTAGCGGTGGAAATCAAACCCGCTAGGAAAAAGCCTGTGTTGGTAGATGGAAGATTCTTTTAAAGAACAAGGATTAGCCATGGAAGAACGAGGATGGCTCCAATTGCGGCCAAGAGGCCGGGAAGGAGGAAATCGCGGGAATTCAGACGTCCTGTGCCGTAAGTGATCGCGTTGGGCGGAGTGGAGATAGGGAGAGCCATGGCTGCGGAGCAACTGATGGCAATGGAAACGATGACCAGCGTCGGATCCCCCTTCCCTACCAGACTCGATGCCAGCGGAATGAGGAGGGCTGCGGCGGCGGTGTTGCTCATCAGATTGGAAAGGAACAGGCCAAGAATGCTGAACACAACGGCGATGGCCGCGACACCCAGACCTCCCGGCACAAGTCCGGCAAACCATTCGGCCAATCCGGTGACCTCCACTCCGACACCGAGCGACAAACCGCCTGCGAGTAATAACAGAACATCCCAGGGAAGCACCCTCATATCTCGTGCACCTATCACGCCGGTGACGGCGAGAACCACGATGGGGATGAATGAAACCACGGGAGACGGGATCCCCGTGAGCGATTCCCCCATCCACATCCCGACGGTAAGGGCAAAGACCACCATCACGGTGATGCGGTGCCTCTTCATCCTCGCCCCGCCTTCCACCTCCGAGTCAAGGCGGATGTCGCCTGCCTTTTCACCCCGGATATACAGTTTCCAGATCAGGAAATACACGGCTGTGGCCAATAGAAGGGCCGGAGGCAGGGCAATCGTCATCCATTTCACGAAATCCACCGAACCACCGAGCTTGCCTGCCGCAATCGCGTTCGGTGGCGTGCCGATGATGGTGCCTATCCCTCCAAGATTCGCTCCAGCGGCGACAGCGAGGACGAGGCCTTTTGCGATGCGGCTGTCTTTGGGTAATCCGGCGAGGACGGGAGCGGTGACGGCGACCATCATTGCAGCGGTGGCGGTGTTCGACATGAACATGCTGAATACGAAGGTGATCGCCATCACAGAGGCGACGAGCTTCGCGGGATTGGTCGCAAAGCGTCCGAGGGCCATACCGGCAAGCCACTTGTCGAGTTGCGTCTTCGAGCAGCCGTGGGCGAGGACGAATCCGCCGAGGAAGAGCCACATGGTGGGCGATGCCCATGGCCGGACAAAGGTCGTCCAGGCATTGGTCTCACCGACGGCAGCCCAGACCCCGCCGGGCGTTCCGAGGATGGCGATCTGCAAACCGATCACCAGCAAGGCCACGGCGAAGGCGGGCATGGCTTCCGTAACCCAGAGTGCGGCGGCGAAGGTCATGATCGCAAGCGAAGCCCGGCCACCGGCATTCAGTCCGTGAAACGGGTCGAATCCGAACAAGCCGGGCAGAAACAGGAGTCCCAAGGCAAAACCAGCGCATGCGATGGTTTTGACCACTCCCCTCAACTCGTCGCGCTCGAACGATCCCAGCAGACGTTTTGCCTGCGCCCTCGTGTCCATGAACATGTCTGAATGATGGCTATCTCAGATGATACGGACAAGTCATAGCATTGTCCGTATGATGAAATGAATGCGTAGCTGCGGGACGCAGCTACCACGGCCTGCCCCGGGACGGAGGCAGCTACTTCAGAAATTCACGGGCGGCGGCCACGATGGACTCCGCCTCCCCTGCCCCGTATTTTCGCTTTCCGTCAAACGCCCAGACAACGCCCGGCTATGCGGGATCTCCAGGACTGCGCCCGACGATGTGGATGTGCATTTGCCGGACCACATTGCCTATGCAGGCGACGTTGAGCTTGTCGGGTTGGAAATGGGAGGAGACGAAATTCGACATCTCGCGGACTCCGTGCATTACTTCCGTGAAAGTTTCCTCATCTAGCTGATGGAGATCTTCGATTCCCTCGGGGACTTCCGGGACTAGAATGAACCACGGGAAGTTCGCCTCGTTTTTCAGCAGGATGCGGCAACCGAATTTCCGGGCGATCTCAAAACCACCTGCGGCCAGCCTTTCGTTCAGGACAAATTCCATGGACTAACGTTTGCGGATGGCGTTTGCGATTTCTTCGGAAAGTTTCCCGAGAAGGCGGGATTGCGCGGCTACCACGGCCTCGAAATCCTCGGTGGCGACGGGGTCTTTCGCGATGAATGTGCCGGACTTGGCGAGATTGCGTTCGGGCAAGGCGTAGATGCGCCAGCTCGCCTCGATGTGGGCGTAGCCATCGTCCCTGGCTATGAACTCGCGGATGTCCATGGCGATCTGGTAGTCGATCTCGCTGTCCCGCTGCCACGGATAGGAGCGGACGTTCCCGGTGCCGAGGCGTCGGCCGATGTTGATGGAAAGCACCCTGGCGATGGAGTTGTCCAAGTCGCCGAACCAGAGATCGAACTGGGAAATTTCCATTTTGTTCGGTCCGGTCTGGATGACGAGGTTTTCCCGGTCGATATACTCCGCAAGAACGATGGGGCCGACCCCGATCCCGGTGCCTCCGCCCGTGGGACTGGCTCCCTCCGGACTGAGCGTGTAAAACTCCGGATACTGGTTTCCACAACCGGTGACGAACACGGTGAAAACGATGGCTGCAATAAATCTGATCATAACGGGATGAGGTTAGCGCCTGCCTGCCGCCTTGGGCCTCGGGTTTTTCGATTCCTCTTTTCCGAAGAGCAGTGAATTCGGCTTTTCCTTGATGGTATCGGACAGGGCTTCCATCGCCCGCATGGCGGAGCGGAGTTCGTCGAGGGTGCGGAGGAGATCGCCCTGGATGGCACCATTCGGACCTATGCTGGAGACGGATTTGTCGAGGTTCGCGAGGCTGTTACGGAGATCCTCGGGGAGCTTTTTAAACTCGGGATTGTCCATGGTTTCGCGGGCGGCGGCGGCGGCTTCCTCGATCTGCTTGAGGGCGACTTTCGCCTCGGAGATGGTGGTGGCGGTTTCGCGGGCGGCGTTGGTGATCTGGTTCACCATTTCGTCGGTCGGGAGGGCGTCGATCTTGTCGAGGATGGAGGCGAGTTTCACTTCCATCTGGGCAAAGCCGGAAGCAAGGGTGGGAACCACCGGGTAGTCGCCCTTGTAGGTGAGGTTTTCGGTTTCCTCATCGGGGTAGTAGTCGAAATCCACATACATTGCACCGGTGAGCAGGCTACCTGTTTTCAAAGTGGCGCGGAGGCCTTTTTGGATGTCCTGCTCAAGGCGCGGCAGCTCCTCCTCTGGCGGGACATCCTCCCCGGTCGCCCGTAGCAGGCCCGAGTCCAGCTCCACAAGAACGGGTACTTTCTGGTTATTCGTTTCCTGGACGAAATCAAAGGAAATGCTCGTAACCCGCCCGATGCGAATGCCCCTGTATTCCACGGGGGCGGAAACGCTCAGCCCCCGGACGCTCTGGTCGAACAGAAGCAACACCTGGAGGGTGGGCTCAAAGGTGGAGGTGGCGGCATCCTCGGCGTCGTTGTGGAGTTCGAAAATGGATCCGTCGCTGACCATTGCGCCGGGTTCTTCGTTTTCATTTACCGCGAAGGAAACCCCTCCGGAAATCATCGCCTGTAGTGATGGTGTACGGACTTTGAAACCGTCCACGCCGGCTGCGACGTCGATCCCGCTGGTGTTCCAGAATTTCGTGTTTTTCCTGACCAGCGACTGGTATTCCTCACGGATGAACGCTTCGTAAACGATGCGCCGTCCGTCTGCATCCAGCTCGCGGCTTTCGATACGGCCCACATCATAGCCGCGGTAATAAATGGGTGAGCCTACGCTGAGTGAGCCGGCCTCTTCGGAAACCAGGGTGAGGCGGCGGCCGGGGACGCTGCGGTTGGTGGCGGGAGGTGTTTCCAGGCCTACCCAGGTTCGTCTTCCCAAATCCCCGGTGCCAGGCTCCAGCTCGATGTATGCACCGGTGATGAGAGTGCCCAGACCTGAGACATCCGCTGCGGAGACGCGCGGCCGGACTACCCAGAAGCGGGTTCCTTTCCGGAGAAGAATTTCGTTCCCGTTATCGAGGCGGGCATAGACAAGGACGGATTGGAGGTCATCGTCCAGCTCCACGCGGGTGACTTTCCCGACGCTGACCGAGCGGCAGCGGATTTCCGTTTTCCCTGCGGCAATGCCTTCGGCGGTTTCAAAACGTATGGTTACCTCCGGCCCCTTGGAAGTGATGTCCTTGTAGAGCATCCATCCCCCGATGAGGACAGCGAGAATGGGGACGGCCCACACGACGTTCCACCGCTGGGCGGAAAGCATCTGGGGCTGGGCGGCTTTCGGTTCGGAGTCACTCACGGTCTGTATTCGTTTCGGTATCGGCTTCTGCCGCTTCGCGCTCAAGCTGGTCCCAAAGCAGCTTGGGGTCAAAGCTCATCGCGGCGAACATAGTAAGAATCACCACTCCCGCAAACGCTAATGCGCCGGGGCCGGGGGTCACGACCATGTAGTTGCCCAGTTGCACCATGGTCACCAGGATGGCCACCACGAAAATATCCACCATGGACCAGCGGCCCAGGAGTTCCGTGATCCAATAGACTTTTCCCAGGGTTTTCGCGGAGTGCGGGACGATACCCTTCGCGGCGGCACAGAGCCAGATGAGAGCGATGATTTTCAGAAACGGGATCAGGATGGAGGCGGTGAAAATGACGATGGCGATGGGATAGGAACGTGCCTGCCAGAACTGGATCAATCCGGCGATAATCGTGCTTTCCGTGGTCACGCCCAGCTCGCGAATGCTCATGATGGGAAGCAGGTTCGCGGGGACATACATGACTGCGGCGGCGATCATCAGGGCGATGGTGCGCGAGATGCTGTCCGGCTTCCGGAGGTGCAGGTGGGAGCCGCAACGGGGGCAATCCCCGAGCGAAATCGGGGAGACCTTTTCGCAAACGTGGCAGCCGGCAAGCCCTTGGTTCGCGGCACGCGGGGTGGTTTCCCGTATCCCGTTCATGATGATTCCGCCACCTCCAGCCTGTCCCAGAGTTCCCGTTTGTCGATGGCAGCCACCGCAGCAGCCATGCAAAACATCAGCGCAGCCAGTGCCCAGAAGCCGATGCCGAAATGCAACTCGGCCAAGTGTCCCAGCTTGAGAAGACTGACCAATACGCCGAGAAGGAATACCTCGATCATGTTCCAGGGCTCGGTGCGGCTCATCCATTTCGTGACCACCTTCGCACCCGGAGCGCTGCGCCCGAACATCAGTGGCCCGCAGACATATACCAGCCCCCCGGCGAGTATGAGCGGTGTGATGATGGTGAACAAAGCCACCCCGCCGCCTACCAGCCACGATCCTTCATCGAAAAGGGACCTGGCAGCTCCGGGCAGGGTCAGAACGGTGCGCATTTCCCCGGCATCCATGGAAATAAACGGAGCCGTATGCACCACCAGTATCAGGAAAAGCGACGTCAGGGAAAATGAAGTCACCCGCACCAGCGAGGCAGGCCGGTTCTGGAACAAGGTCGCGCCGCAACTAACGCAATTCACCCGCGATCCCTCGGGAATGGGTTCGGCGACATGAAGCGTATCACAGAAGTGGCAGACCGCATGGTGCGGGCCGCCTTTCGGTTTGGGCCAGCTAAGGATGGACAGGCGTGTTCTCAAAATCTGCGCTTATCTCGCCGCTACAACCCGTTGTGTCAACTGCCCCAAGCCCTCGATTCCACATTCCACCAGATCGCCCGCCTGTAGGTAGCGCGGCGGATTCATGCCCATGGCCACTCCGCTGGGCGTGCCGGTGGCGACCACATCGCCGGGCAACAGGGTCATGAAACGGCTGATGTAGCTCACCACATCCCGCACGCCGAACATCATGTCCTTTGTCCAACTGTTCTGGCGTATCTCGCCGTTTACCTTGCACCAGAGGCGGAGTTCCTGGGGATCGGCAATCTGATCCGCCAGGACCAGGCCTGGCCCATGGGCGCGAAGGTGTCCGCGCTCTTCCCCTTCGTCCACTGGCCTCCGTGGTCTTTTTGAAACGTCCGTTCGGAAAAATCGCAGAATACCGAGTAGCCGGCGACGTGGGACATCGCGTCTTTCTCGGAAACGTAGCTCGCGGTTTTCCCTATCACCACCGCCAGCTCCACTTCATAATCCAGCTTCTTGGCTCCGCGCGGGATGAGCACATCGTCATTCGGCCCGCTCCATGCCGAGGTGGATTTCATGAAGAGCACCGGCTCCACCGGAATGTCCCCGCCCATTTCCTTTGCGTGCTCCAGATAGTTCTGGCCGACACAGACTATCTTGGAAGGCCGCGCCACCGGGGCACCTATCCTCGTTTCCCGGGCTATCTCCATTCCACCGGGACACCCTTCGGAAATCCATTCAGCGAGACTTTCCAATCCGCCCATGGCGAAGAACGCCTCATCGTAATCAAGGAACTCCCCGCTCGCATCAATCCTGCGACCGTCGTCCAGAACCACTCCCGGTTCCTCCCTCCCTTCTTCTCCGAATCTGATAAGTTTCATAGCTGGTTTCAGAAGGACAGGATACTTGCCGGGTGCTGCTTTTCCAGCGTGAAAACGTCCTCCGCCAATCAGAGTAAACAAGGGGGAAGTGCGCTTCCAGCCGCCATATGTGGCGCATCAGGTTTTGTGCATTCCGAATGCCGGGGGTAAGGAGTCACGATCACTCCTGTCGTGGGCTGCAACGGGAAAGAACTGTAAACGGAAACGCATCAGGCTTTGTGAAAACGCAATGGAGGCTCGTTATACTGCCGCGCATCAGGTTTTGTGAAAACGTAACGGTATCCCGTGTCCCGTTGGAATTCAATCTACCGGATGGAACGGGGTCTTCATCCCGGAGGGATCATGGCAAGTAGCCGGGGGTCGAGCGCAGCGATTACCCCCGGAAAAGAAGCACACAACACAAGCGATCCCGGCAGGGATCGCAGCACTCCCGCTGGCATCCCTGCCGGGATGCAATATCACATTGCGCGGAAACCGGGGGTGTTCGCTATCGCTCGACCCCGGCTATTTGCTGAAATACCCCGTGGGGCACACCGTCCCTCCGGGATAGAAAGAACCGGATTTCACAAAACGTGACGCGCGGCGGTATACTGGCCCGCGGCAGGTTTTGTGAAAGCACTAGCCCAAGGGGCTTGCGGATTTAAGTCCGGGGTTGGCGTAGCATCGCGAAGCCTACCCCGGGATATCCCGGTCGCATTTCCGACAACGCCGAAGGTGTTGCGTCCATGCGCTGGGAACCTTCGCGCGCCGGACTCAACCCTTTCAGGGTTGTCAGAACCTTTCCATGCCATCACCCGGGGTAGCCTGCGTTACTCTCCGGCAACCCCGGGCTTAAATCCGTAACTCCGTTGGAGTTGAAGAGGCCGAATCACAAAACCTGATGCGCGGCAGTATGGCAGAGGACTGGCGAACCGTGCTGGATTCTTCGCTAGCGGCTGGAAGCACGCTTCTCCATAGAAGAGGCGAAAGAAATTCGCCGCTCCTCACGGAACCCAGTCGTCCTGCATGCGGCGCTGTTCGAACTCGCGGTTGTAGATGTTGAACTCGATTTTTGTGAAAGCGTCTTTGGCGAACCTTGCAGTGCCGAAGTTCTGGCTGAAGCCGACCAGGATTTCGTCCTCCACTTCATCCAGGCGGAATACCAGGCGGGTGCCGTCGGCGAGGGTTGCCCGGACATCGCCTTTGTTGCGCTTGGGCGTCTCCATATCGGCGGTTTTCAGGACTAGATTTTTCAAACGAGCTACCGGAAACTCAACCTCGGAAAACTTTGTTTTCAGGGTGATTTGTTCGTCGGCGACCTTGGTCACTTCGCCCACCATGGAATCGCCGTTGCGCAGGATCATTCGGTTCTCCTCGATATTTTCCTCCCCCTCTTCAGGTTCCGAATCATCGCCTTCCAGGAAATTCCGGTTGCGGAACCTGTCCTGCCTGTTCGGAAGCTCTTCTGTGAAGCCATCCCACGCACTGACCTCGATATTGGAAATCCTTAGCGGTGAGCTGTCCTGGCTGACGATGTGGAAACCTTTTCCAAGCTTGGTTTTGTCCACATCCTCGTCCTCCCAGATATCGATAAACTCGCCATCCACGTAGAGAAGGATTTTTCCGGAAACGAGGCTGACCTTGATCTCGATGCGGGCTTTCTCGTTCTCGCGGAGATCACCGGAATTGGTGGAATGGCCGAGCCAGTTGCTGGAGCCGCTTTTTTTCACGTGAACGGAGTTTCCCTGGAAAACCATTTCGTAGCCGTTGTCCGGATTCGATGTGGTGATGTCCGAGGAAAAGAAAACGATTCTCGGACGGAAGGAATTGCGCCATGCGGCATCGAAGGCAATGATGCATTCGTCCGGGAAATCAATCTCACGGGCGACACCTCCCGAGGAGCTTGAGTAGAGCGATCCGCCTTTGAACTTCCAGCCATCGCGGAGCCGTGCGCTCGTCCATTCCTCAAGACTGTTCGGTCCACGGTAGAAGGTATCGGCTTTCTGGGAGATGCGGACGGATTTCACGTTCACGCGGCGGAAAACCATTTCCCCGGCATACCAGGTATTCAGGCGGATTTCGTCGTCAGCTAGGCCGGCGAGCTGGCCTTGGATGGAATCGCCATTGGTCATTTCCAAGGTAGCCACGTGACCTGCCGCGACCTCGTCACGTTTGCCGGAGGGGGCGGGCATGCTGAGATCCACGATGTGCTGGAGATCGAATTCCGCGGGCTCTTTGAGGATCATGGATTCCCAGAGGAGGCTCTCTTTGGAAAGGCTTTTCACCTGTCCCGAGAGCTGGTCGCCATTTGCAAAACGGACGACGGAACCGTCCTCCTGCGCCATGCAGGAGACGGCCAGGGCGAGAATGGTGAGAGGAATTTTCATTGGTCTTCTTCTACGGGTTCGGCTTTCGGGATTTCGCGGCGTTCCATGCTGGTGATTCCGGCGCGGGCCAGTTCCATTTCCCCTAGGAGAGGATGGACGGCTTTCACCGTTTTTTCGCCAAATTCACAGGCTGACACTCGCATCTCACCACCGCCGCGCAAGCGCAGGATGAGGCCTTCAAATTCGCCATGTTTGGTTTCCTCATTTTCCGAGGCGAAAAACACGGTGGATACCTCCCGCTCCGGCAGCTCGATGACGTCTTCCTGGAAATCGCTTTTGAAAAGATAGACCGTCCCGTTTTCACCTTTTTTGATCCCTGTTAGATTTCCTCCGAACCTCTCGCCATAGCGCCCGATCAGGGAATCGGTCTTGCGGTCGCCGCGGTCTTCCGACCTGTGCCTGTCGCCGCGGTCATCCCATTCGAGGATCTCGAAATCGGAAACCGTCTGTTCGCTTTCCTGCGGGGCCTGGCTGGTGAGGGAGATGTGGCCTCCGGCAGGAATGTCCGGAATCGGATCGGTGTAGCGCCCCTCAAGTTCGCCGTTGAGATACAGGTGAATGGCTCCGTTGCTCCTATCCACACGGATCTCCACCTTGACGGAGCTGCCGGGAAATTGCTCGGGGGTGCGGCTGAGAAGGACGATGGGAGTGAAACGGTTTTTTCCCATGCTCTCCCGCCTGATTTCAAAGCCGGAGCCGGCGAACTGGAGGTAATACCGGTTCGCCCGTTCCCCCGGGGACTTGGAAGGGCCGGCGAAAAACATTCGGAAATTCGGATGGGCGGCCCAATCGAGGGTGAAGCGGAGGAGGAATTTTTCAGGGAGATCGATATCGCGGGAGATCGTCCCCTGCCCTGTTGCCACGTAGCGGCCGTTCCTGATTTCCCAGTTCCGCGCACCACCGGAATCGCGATTCCAGCCATCGTCTGAGTTTTTGCCAAGGAATACGGGGCGCTCGGGAACGACTCCAAGCAGGACGGAATCCACGATCTCCCTGGGGATGCTGAAATTTCCGAGATCGGCTGATCCGACGAGGAGCATGGCATCGTCGAGACCGTTCACCTGCACCGGGAGAACGTCGCCGTTGATGAGTTCCACCCTTTGATCCGGCACGGCGGCGCTTTCCTTGGCGACTCCGAAGTTCACGGATTTCACGCTGTCACCTTTGATCAGGAGGGGTTTTCCGGAAACGGGGGAAACCAGGGTGATGGTGCCGGATGCGTCCATGGCCACGAGATCGCCGGTGAGCGTGTCGTCACCTGTCAACGAAATGTCCGCCGCAGATGCGGAAAAGGCTGAAAAGGCCAGCCCCATGGATGCCGCCACTAGGCGGGCGGGGTCAGAAATCGATATCCCAGTCATCTAAAAAGCTTCCGGAGGTTTCGAACTCAAGCATCACCGCCGAGTCCATGTTCAAATCCATTTCACCCGCTGCCTCGTTCAGCAAACGAAGCGTTTTGCCATCGCCACCGAGGGGCTTCCCGCTGATACGGCCGATTGGATGGAGGCGGATGCCGAGGGCTTCTTCGGTCATGTGATCGGCCTCCGCGAGACGCGATTTTGCGAAGCGGATCTCGGCAATTTCCTCCATGGGAAATTCAAAATTCCCGTAGCGGCTTTCCAAGGTGAGCTTGCCATCGTGGATGCCGATGACATTTCCTGCCAGCCTATCGGTGCCGTTGGAGAGGAGGACGATATCGGAATCGTCCACCTGGAGACTGCGTGCGGCATCCGGCATCCCGTTCCATTCCGCGATGAGGATTTCGGAAATTCTGACCGGGGAATCCTCGGCCTGGACTACGAACCCGATGCCATCTCCCGGGCCAGCGTAGCCATTTTCGATATCGCCTTCGCTGGCGAGTTCGCTCCATTGGGCGACGAACTCGCCATCAATGAAGAGGACGATTTCCCCGGAAAGGCGGTTGCAGCGGAGCTCGATGGATGCGCTGCCGGAATCCCCCATGCGGACGCTGGTGTTGTTGGCGCGGACCGGCTCGATGCGTTGCCTGCCTTCTTCATCGAAGTAAGTTCTATGCAACGTTACATAATGGGAATAGAGCTGGAGGATGTAGCTTTTTCCGAAAAGTCCGGGCAGTGATGTCGGCTGCCCGGCGCGCACGATGCCGGGCTTGCCTTCCTCTTCATCGGCCTTGGGTTGGACGAAATCCGAATGAAAGGCGACTGCCATGGAAAGCCGGTTTTTCCAAGCGAGGTCAAAACGGATGACAGTACGATCCGGCACGCCGCTTTTTTTGACCAAGGCGGTTCCCATATTCTGGTTCTGCCAATACCAGGCGGCACCGGAGAATTTCCAGAGTGGAAATTTCTTCTCCTCTATTTTTCCATCCTCTGCGATTTTGATGAGTTTTTCACCCGGCGCTCCCACGCTTAACATTTCCCATTCATCTTCGGCGAAGGGCCGTTGTAGAGCACCCTGCCGCCAAGCGGGCTTGGTGCGAGCAGACCGACGCGGTCGCGGGGAATTTCCAGCATTCCCGCGAACTCGGTTTCCAGAAGAATGCGTTTCCCGTCGAGTTCCCGGACGGTGCCGGGAATACGGTCGCCATTGATGGTGCCGATGTGGGAAAGGCCTTGCAGGGATTTTTCCGGACGACCTCCGCGAAGGACGATCTGGCGGAGTTCCGATGTGTTGAAATTTACGCCCGCGCCGATATCCCCCCGCTTCCAAAGGACTGATAACCCCTCTGCGATCCCGGAAAAGCTGCCGTGCAACTGGTCGCCGTTTCGGAAACGCAGCAAATCCCCGTCCTCCCCGTGGCATGGGGCGGCGAGGAGGATTGCCATGAGGAAAGCGGCTCTCATTTCTCGTAGATTGGCAGGTAACGGTAGTTCAAGGCCAGTGATAAAAGCGCGCCCGCCGTGCTGAATGCAGGGCCTGGTTTCCGGGGAACGAACCGTCCGGCGATTGGATGGTGCCGAGGTAGCGGATGTTGCGGGTGTTCCACTCGTTCCAGATTTCCTCGTCCGCATGGAAAAGCGCCTGGGACATGTAGTATTCGTAGTAATAGGGATAGTAGCGGTCGCGGTAATCGAGGTTCTTTTTGAGGTAGGCGAGACTGGCCTTGTAGCCTTTCGAGTCCTTCTCTTTCGCGAGCGAAAGACAGAGAGATCCGATGGCGGTGAGGGTGGGCTTGCCACCGGCGGAGGAGGTGTAGCCGTAGCCGCCATCGCTGCCACGGCAGCTTGAGAGATAGGAAAGGCCTTTCTTGATGGACTCGTCCGGGACGGCCATTCCGGCGTTCCTTGCAGCGAAAAGACTGACGATCTGGCAGCCGGTGACGGTGGTATCCGCATCGCGGCTTTCCGGGGTGTAACGCCATGCGCCGAAACGGTTGCGCTTCTGGGCACTGAGGATGAGTTCAATGGCTTGTTTAAGGGATTCAGCAAGCTTCGGGTGATCGACGACGCCGTAGGACTCGGCCAAGGCCTTGGTGGCGAAGGCGTGGTTATACATGCTGGAGCCGATGTAACCGTTCACCGGACTCTGTTTTGAAAGAATGTAATCGATTCCCCGGCGGATATTTTCGGCGTATGGCCCGTTCGTCGGGTCTTCCCCGTGGGCGAGAAATGCGGCGACGCAGAGGCCGACCACTCCCGGCTCGGAGCCGGTGCCATCGCTCCATGCGCCTTCTTCGGTCTGCCGCTCGGCGAGGTATCGGAGTCCGCGCTCGTAAATGAGCTCCACCTGTGCGGGGACGGTATCGTCCTGGCGGTTCAGGAGTCCCTGCGCGTTGGCGGAGGCGAGGGTCGCTATGCCGGTGAGGATGAGGAGAAAATGTTTCATTTGTCGGCCTTACCTTCCAGCCCCCGGTTGTATGCTTCCAGTGCTTTTTGAAATTCCGGGGGCAAGGCCTTTCCTGCGGTTCCGGCAGCTTTGGGGACGGTTCGTTCCTCTACGTTTCCGCCTGTATTCCCGCCGTTCAGGCCATTTGCTTCATCGGAGTCTCCGGTCTGGCCTTTGCCGCCCTTGTCGCCGGGTTTCTTGCCTTTCCCCTCTCCTTCGCCCTCGCCTTCCTTTTTGCCCATCATGCGCTCCATCATGTCCATCATGGCGCTGCCCGCTTCGCCTTGGCCGCCTTTCTGCTGCTTGGCTTTTGCGGCAGCGTGGATCTTTTCGATGATCTCGGTCTGGGCGGCGATGGTGGTTCCTCCGGTAGCGTTTTCGGCAAGATAATCGGTGGTTTCGTCCATGATACCCTCCACTTCGGAGAGAAGTTCGATCACCTGCGGGATGGTTTGTTCAATGACGAGCTGCTGGACATCTGCGGAAAGTTCGTCCTGCTCATCGGCGAGCTTTTCGGAACCTGCGGCGTGCTTTTGGAGCATGGACATCCTGTCCGGTGTTTCGTTTTCAGCGGCTGACAGAGCGGTCGTAAAAATAACGGGAATGATAAAAAATGCTTTCATCGCTTAATTTTTTGCGGACGCACCGGCATCGCGTTTAAGTTGCTCAAGGACGCGGGTTCTGGCGCGGAGATCCTGCTCGGTTTGAATCATTTTCATCACGCGGAGCATGAACTCGAAATCCTCATCTTCGGGGCTTTCGCCACCGCCTCCTCCGCCACCGCCGCCTCCTCCTTTTTCAAGTTCGTCCCCGAGGAATTTTGCCCACTCACTGAGTTTACCCGCCCATTCCTTTGCGCCCTCGGTTGCTTGGAAAGAGTGGTTTTTCTGAAGTTTTGAGCGGACGTCCTCGAGACCCAGGTCGATGTTCGATTCACGCATCTGCTCCCGGACTTTCTGGAAAGCCTTGTCCTTCGTCCGCGCGAAATAATGCCCGAGATCTTCCTGGATCCAGCGGACGTCGGCAGCGGTCTGCATCTGTTGGCGGGCGGTTTCTGCAAGCTTGCGCTGGTCGCTGGGATCGATCTTATCCTGCCGGATTCCCAGGATTTGGGAAAACCTGGAAATCAGTTCCGTGGCGATTCCGTTTTCCTCTGACGATGCTTTCTTGAGCCTGCTGACAAAGGTGCTGGCTTCGAAACGCTTGTTGGCATCGTTGGCTTGGGCGACAGCTTTCTTGATTTTCTCAACTACCTCTTTCTGCTTTTCAACAGCCTCCTTCATGTCCTCCTTTGTTTTTTCCTCGGTGTTGGATGGTTCCTGGGCTTCGCGGAGTTCGTCGCGGACTTCGGGCATGTCCTCTTTGGAAAGCTCCTGCATGGACTTGAGCGACTGGGCCATTTTTTTCAGCGTCTCCTTGTCGATATCCCCGTTGCGGGTCGCGCCTTTCATGACGTCTTCCATGCGCTCGGTGAGTTCTTCCATGCGTTGGGTGTTCTCGGATTCCGCCTGTTCCTGAGAATCCACGCGCTTCCGGTTTTCCTCCTTCTGGAGTTCCTCTCCATCCAGCCTTTCGAGGCGCTGGTTCTCATCGAGCAGGTTCAGTTCTTTCCGTGAAAGGTCTTCCAACTCGCTGATAGTGCGGTCGAACTGGGTTTTCAGAAGCTGGGCGTGTTCCTCCCGGCTGAGGACATAGATGAGGACAGGTTCCGAGTAGATACGTCCCCTGCCGGGAAAGTAATCTTCGGCAAAGGCGCGGAGCATGAGTTTCTGCGGCCCCATTCCAAAAGCTGCCGGGGAGAATGCCACGGGATCCATCAGGCGGCGTTCTTCCGGGCCACCACGTGCGATGATGAGTTCGCCTTTCGTCGTGGCTTTTTCGCCGGGAGCGGTTCCAAAACTTTCCCATTCGATTCCGGTTTTTTTCAGGCCGAAGTCGTCTTCGCAGAGGATTTCAAAATCCAGGGTCTCCTCCGGGAGGATGGCTTTCTGTCGCTCCAGACCCTGGGTGTAGGCGACTGGCTCGGTGTCGCGCACGGCATCTACGCGGAGCTTGTAATCCCCTCCGCCAGCCAGGCCGAATTCGTCTTTCAATGCGAACGGGATATCAAAGGGAAACAGGCCTACGGGGATGGAAGCAGTGCGGGCGGTGCGACCGGAGAGCAGGAGCTTGTCTTCGGTAGGTTTGAATTTATCGAGGGTGCCAACCATTTCCGGGACTTCGCCCGAGATGGAAGTAGGGCCGTATTGTCCGGAACTCAGCGGGCGGCTGGTATCCATTTCGAAGACGAGTTCGCTGCCCTCGACCGCACTGATTTCACCAATGCCGAGATCGACGCTGCGCTCGGGGATACCCATATATTCCGGGGATTTCACCAATACGCGGGTCGTCAGGACTACGGGGCGCTGCATTGGCTCAATTCTGAGCTTGTGGCGAAGATCGCCGATATCGAAGGTGACGGTTCCCTCTTCCTGCTGGCCGGGGAAAGTGAAGCTGTATTGGTTCTTTCGGAGTGCCGTCTTGATTTCCGGCTGCTGGCCGTAGCGCGCGGTGGCAGATTCCGGTTTGCTTTCGGAATCCGAGGAAAGGGAGAGGGTGACGTCAAAAGCTTCTCCGTAAGGCACGGCGAGGTAGCCCAGCGGCTGCTCAAGCTGGGTGAAGGTGTAGCGCTCCACTTTTGAAAACGGCATGATCCAGCGCTGGAGGGCGTTCAGGCCGGCTTTTGGGGCGACGGTGAACGCGACCGTGGTAAGCCCCATGAGAAGAATGGCTGCCAGCGCCCACTTCCGGTGGCGCGGTGCTGGGAGTGCGGTTTCCAGGTTCCGTTTCCCCGTCTCCGCTGCGACCACTTCCATGGCGGCAGCGCGGAGGCGCGGTGAGAGCGAATCGTCATTTTCCAACTGCCCCTGCAACTCGATCACGCCGAGTAAACGGTCGCCCAGTCCGGGGAAGCGTTTTGAGATCAGACGGGCGAGCTGCCCTTCCCTGCGATGCCCCCAGACCCAGCGGTGCAGCCAATAAGGAGCGAAGCCCGCAAATAGCGAAACACCTCCGAGGAGAATAGCCAGACGCGCCCAACCCGGTGTCTGCCAGAAACGATCCAGAGCGAAAATCAGGAGGAATGAGAGCAACAGTCCGATCAGCCCTGCCGCCGCCGCCTCCACCACTTTCCGCCTCCAAAGCTGTTTGCGGAACGCCTCAAGTTGCTTGCGCAATCCTTCCGGGATCGCGTTCTGAAAATTGGGTGGGGCTTCGGACATCGGTAGCTTCTGCGTGTGGCACGCTCCAAGGGTTACGGGACTCTGACAGCTTTACGCCCCAACTCCAGCAGTTTTCTCACCATACCGGGAGGAATTTACGGTTTCTTTACCTTTTTGGGAGTACGTGCGTCTCGCGTCTTGCGTTCCGAGTGGCGTCTCCGCCGCCTGTGGCAAGTCCGGCGGGCGGTGATCCCTCACGGCGGACAGGCGGCCCGTTGACGGATCAACTTTCACCGTGACAAGCTGCCGCAAACTCCACATTTTCGGCGTGCTTTGAATCTCAGGAAACATACCCGCCCCGCAACTGCCGCGAGACTTCGCCCCGGCAGAAGTGCGCCTCTGCGCGGTATGAATTATTACGGGTACAGATACTATGATCCGGAAACAGGCAGGTGGCCATCCAGGGATCCGATAGAAGAGCGGGGCGGAGTGAACCTTTATGGATTCGTGGGGAATGATGGGGTGAATAGGTGGGATAACCTAGGTCTAGAATTCTATGCAGGGTATGCACCGAAACCTATTGAGATTGACCAAAACGGGAATTTGAAGCCAGGCAGTGCCACCTACGAAGAATGGTCACAGGCGCAGGCATCAGCTCAGGAGAGCAACAATTTGGCAAAAGAATATTTCAATCAAATTGCACAGATGTCAGAGGAAGACTTTAAGAAGAAAACTAAAAACGGGGTATTTGTGATTTGGAAAAACGGCTCAGTTCAGGACGGGGATGGAAATTTCAACGGTAATGAAGAAGAAATCAAAGTAAATGTAACACGTGGAGAAATGCTAATTTGGCTAAGGGAGGAACAAGGTTCCATGGCTGAGCTATATAAAACTGGGAGTGGTGCCGATATCTTAAACAGATATTCGCAAAGATCTAATGAAGAGCTTTACCGGGGGTACAAATGGACAAGTTCAGCTTTTGTGATCCACGGAAATAGCACCGGAGGTATTTTTGCTGATGGAACGACAATGTCATTCAATGAATTGGCTTCAGGTGTTAGTGGTATTCGAGCTCGAAAAAATAGTGTTATTTCTTGCGGTAATAATGAAAACTGCATGAAGGAGCTGGCTGGCGTTGTTATATTAAATCTAGAGTTTTCAGAAAAGGAATGTCAGCTGCGTTTTACTCCTGCACAGATGAATAAGGGTATCACAAATCAACCTTCAAATTAATGGATCCAAGAGTTAAAATGACTAGAATCATTATTATATTTTTATCTTTCACTGGTTTTTTGTATGCCAACGAAGAGATTGAAGGGAGCTTCAAAATTGATGGCGAACGTATTCAGATCTTATTGAGCAATACAGGGAAGAGAGATATCATTGTCTCCGGTTTTGTTGAAGGGTTGCAATCCGCTAAAATTGCGACGAAAGAGAGCACTCTTCCGGTGATCAAGAATGAAAAGCTAACCGACTTTGATCTCACTAATAGAAATATTATTTGGCTTAGGTTGAGGGCGGGTGATGTTGAGTATCAAGGTCTTGGAAGTTCAATTAATTTTAATGAATTGATCAAAAATAATAAATTATTAGAATATGTCAAAAATAATGACATTGAAGATTTATCCATAGAAGTCTTGTGTCAATCAGCGCCGTTTGATGGGACTACCGTGGGAAAATTCACCCCAATAAAAGTATTGCTTTATTCAAAGTGAAAATTTGCGTAAATGGGGTCAGTCCTTTCGGATTGATATTTTCGGTAATTCGCCTATCGGGCATTCGCGTCAGGCTAAGGCGATGATGCCTGATTCTATTGAGGATTTCCGGGTTCGTTTGTCCCGTTTAATGTGGCGGTCGTCGGGATCGAATAGCGCCAGTTGGGAAAATTCCCGGACTTTCACCAACTGGTTGCCGAGTATGTCGTAGAGTTTTTCATAACTCAGCTCCGCCCGCCCGATTCGCTCCGTCATGGCCGTGGCCATCTTCATCCCGAGCTGGTGCGCGATCATTGCCGCCAGGACGATGGCATGGATGTGGTGGGTGCCGCTCTTGCGCTTGAGTGCCTCGCCCAGGTTGAGGGATTGCTTCCAGGCGCGGAACTGGATTTCCACCGCCCACCGTGCACGGTAGATCGTTGCAAGCTTCCTTGCATCGGCTAGTTCCACGGGAAGATTGGTCAGCATGAGGTGCCAGCCGTCGCGCACCAATCCTTTGGCGCAGGGCACCCGGCCGCTTTCCTTTGCTTTCTTCCTCCGTTCCCTGCGCCGGGCTGCGGCCACTTCACGGGTGGCGCGCAGGGCTACGAAACGGAAGGCTTTTTTCTCCTCCCCGACCTTGCACGGCAGGTCTATGATGTCCTGTTTGCTCCTTTTCAGGGTTGATTCGATGGGGGTGTCGTCCTCCAGGACAACCCCGACATTGAGGGGCAGGCGGGTGAGCCACCAGGCTCCTGCGACCTCGATGATTTTGAACTCCCCTATGCTGAAATATCCCATGTCGCGGAGTACCAGATCGCCGGGAAGAAGCAGATCCACGAGGTCTTTGCCGATGGTTTTGTCCTGTTCGGTGGCGAGGTGCAGGCTGTGGGAAATCACTTGGCCGGAGAGCAGGTCGTAGGCGAGATCGATCTTCACTCCGGCGGTCGGGCCGTAATGGTTGCCGTGGGCGGGGAACTCCTCCGCGTTGGATTTCGGCATGACCTGGCCGGATGCGTCCTCTATGAGCATGCGCAGAATCCGGCCTCCCTCCAGGGCTTTTGCGGCGGGCGCAAAGCGTTGTTTTGTCAGATCGGAAAGGACGGCCATGAGAAAGGCGGTGGAGGTGGCGCCGATGCGTTCGTGCATGGACTGGCGGGACATGGCGAGTGGAACCCTGTCCTTGAGATCACCCACGAGCTGGTTGAAGGATGCCTTGCCGGTAACCACTGCGGAGAGAAGGGATTGCATGAAGCCTCCGGGGGTGAAGCGGGGGGATTCCCTGACAACAAGGGAAGTTTTGGTTGCGATCGGGTCGAGATCCGGCAGGATGATTTTTGAGCGGCCGGCAGGTGGAGTTGTAAGCATTCCGAGCTTGCCGGCTTGCTCACCTTGTCAATGTTTTTCTCGATTTTTTTTGCCGTATCTAACTTATCATCAGTGCGTTACGGCTTAACCTGACGCGAATGGCCTATCGGGTAATCGGGCAACAGCAACCGCCAGAGCAAACCCCGCTCCCGTCACGCCATCAGCTTTTGGGGGCGGGGTGCGCTTCGCGGTATGGTCAAAAGCCCCCAAGGCAGATGTCGCGCCGTCCGCTCGCGCGCAGGTTGTCCGGGGGCGGTCGCTGGTCTTCCGGCCTTCCCTCAGCGGCTCGTATCCTCGCCACGTGGTCCAGGCCTCCTAAATGGTACCAGGCGCTGCATTTTAACATTTTTCGTGTGTGATGCTATTGCCAAGGGACAGCCTTTTACGGATCGAGAAGGAGTTTTCGGGATTGAAGTCCTTTTGGTTGTAAGCGTCCCAAAATCGACCACCTAGCGTGATTCCTGCGGCCTGTTAGATTCGCGGCCATGTCCAATTCCGATCTTGGCTCTTTGCAGCCTTTGAAATGTAAGCGAAGGAAACGCTGCCACCTTGACGCGATCTAGGCGGCGGCGGATTTTTCGCTTACCATTAAAATCCCCGAAGAACCCCTCAAATGAAGCTCCGACATTAATGCGTCCCTGTGTAATACAACGACATTCTCTACTAAAGGTGCGTCCCTGTGTAATGCGGGAAAAATGTTGCGATGAAGCACCTGACCCGAAATATGCTATTATGCACTCGGTTTATACAGTCTGATTTTTAACTGCACAATCAGTGCTAACGACAGCATCAGGATGCCAAAAAACGTAACAACTAAACTCAGCCCTTCCACCCAGACACTGTAAAAAGCGTAATCCATTACACCATTATGTGAAAACCTTATAAATGACTCAGAGTCCGAAATGTATATGTCGACACTACTAGTATAAATTTGTGCCGCAAAAATAGCAATCAAACCGGACAACGTCAAAATCTTGGTAGCACTAGCTCCAATGTTTTTTGCCCACAAACGGCCGTAGCGTGCACCAACAACAACACATAAAATCAATGCGACAACACTGGTGATATAGATTGGAGTAATCAAAAGACTCATAATAGTTTATTTGCCTAGTTGGTCAAAATCAATGTAGGTATTATGGTTAATTTCACCATTTGCCCACCTCATGATTGCTAACATATATTTCGGGTGAGAGTCCGTGCCCTGCCCTGATCCCAAACCATTACTCTGAGCCATTATGTCATTCACGAAAGCAGGCCTTGTGTCCGCCGGATCATTATGGTGCGGATGCTCATAACCCAACAAATGACCTAGCTCATGGGCTAACGTTTCAATATCTCGGTCTAACGAAATATTAATAATGTTGCTATTGCCACCAGCTTCTCCATAAGTTTTGCCAATTTCTCCTACATGTGGATAAACAAAAATAACATTGTGGCCACCAGCTTTTGCATTTGCTTCTTCAATATTTTTTCCATCACAAGCGCCATTCGCATCACCAATATAATCAGGCCAGATCCTCAGAGTTCCTCTGTAGGTGCTACCATTCGCTCCCTCTTTATATTCTTCTTTTTCTTTTCTGAAGTAATCCAAGGCCTTATCAACACTATCTTTCCCTGCTTGAATTCCTTGAGCGTCGATTACAGCAAGATCCTTGTTATTATCTTTAGAGCATACACAAATTTTATATTTAAATGTCAAGTCCAGTTGAAAAGCCCATAGACGGGAATACCAACGTCCCACTTTCCGCGGCGGAATAGTTAGTTTCACAAATGCATACGCCCCCAACACATCAACCTGATTCACCCCATCATTCCCAACGAAGGCATACAGGTTCACCCCGCCACTTTCCCCGATGGGATCCCTGGAGGGCCACCTGCCGGTTTCCGGATCATAGTATCTGTACCCGTAATAATTCATACCGCGCAGAGGCGCACTTCTGCCGGGGCGAAGTCTCGCGGCAGTTGCGGGGCGGGTATGTTTCCTGAGATTCAAAGCACGCCGAAAATGTGGAGTTTGCGGCAGCTTGTCACGGTGAAAGTTGATCCGTCAGAAGCTCGATTTTTCGACATGAAATCAAGTGGAAATTATTCCGACCCAGAGTATGTTGATGATATCGGACAGGAGGATCTTATGAACAAGCATGCGAAAGGATGGAAGAGAGCCAAAGAGATGCGAAAATGGCGAGATCGGAAGGGCGGTCGCAGAGGCAGGAATCCTCATGATTATCTCAAAAGCGCACTGGGTGAAGAAATGGAGGATTGGCTACGAGACCAGTGGAAAAAGGGTCTTCGTCCTTCAAGCATCGAGGGTAGGCTCTACCACATCCGTCTTTTTCTCAAATGGTGCTGGCAACAGGATGTGACCCGGCCTGAATGGATTTCCAAGGGCCTGATGGAAGCCTGGCTCCTTAGCGTGGACGAACATCTTACGCGGAACGGAACCCCTTATACGGACAACAGCAAGGAGAGTCTGATTCGCTCGGTGTATGCGTTTCTTTGTTACCTGCTATTGCATAGACGCATCGATTCCAATCCGCTGGCCGGAATACGGCTCCGCCGCTGCCGGGGGCGCTCAATGCCAATAATTCTGGACGAGGCGCAGGTTCTCCGTTTGCTGGAAATACCGGATACTACGGATGTGCTGGGGCTGCGGGACAGGGCGATGTTGGAAGTAACCTATTCATCCGGTCTGCGCAGAACCGAGATTACGGGACTGAGGGAGGACGATTTTTGCCAGGGGGGAACTGCCGTCATGGTTCGCAACGGCAAGGGCGGAAAGCAACGTGTCGTGCCATTGGGCACCCAGGCGCAACACTGGCTGAAGCGCTACCTGACGGAAGCACGGCCAAAACAAATCGTAACCGGTGCGCCCAGCAAGATGATGTTCCTTACATCCTATGGAGACGGTTTCTCGTCGGGAGGATGGGGTCAGGTGGTGCGCCGTTATCTTTACAGGGCGGAAGTTAAAGCAAAGGGAGGACCCGCATCTTCTACGTCATGCCTGCGCTACCCATATGTTGGATCACGGTGCGGACTTGCGGACGATACAAACACTTCTCGGCCATTCGCGGGTGGATACGACTGAGATCTACACACACGTTTCCATGGTACGGTTAAGCAGCGTCCACCACGAAACCCATCCGCGTGGATGATGTTGGCGGGGCTTGGGAAAGTGGATACTGCCACTTGTCAGATTTCCCGGAGGAGGTGCGTCCCGCACCTTGGGTTCCAAGTGGCGTCTCCGCCGCGTGTGGGAAAGTCTTGTTCTGCGGGCGACGACGCCCGCTTGAACTCAAGGCGCGGAGACGCACCTACTCCTCACTCGTGCTTGAACGGCTCTGCGCGGCGTTCTTCGATGCAGCGGGTGAGCCAGGAGACGAGTTTTTCGGCTTCTTCGGATTCCGAGCGCATGGAGCTGAGGGCGGCCCAGTCCAGGTGCGGGCGGGATTGCACGGCGGCGATGCGGTGGATATCAAGTTTGGCCATGATGGCTTCGGTTTCCTTGGGGTGGGCGTTGAGGATGTTTGCGGGGCGCGGGAGATCGTCGAGCACCTCGGCGGTCATGCCGAAGGAGGTGACGCCGACTCCGAAGGCGGCGCTAAGTTTCCGCAAGCCATCGGCGAGGGCTTCGTCCTCTACCGGGCCGGCATAGATGAGTTCCCCGCCCTGCGCCCACATGGAGACGGAGAGGGTCTGGAAAAAATCCTCGCGGTAGGTGAGGAGCGATGGGGAAAGCCTGAGACGTGCGGAATGCAGGCTGAACGGCGCGATGCCGAGGCGTTGTTTTAGCGCGAGCATGCCTCCATCGAGAGACATTTCCTCATCGGGCGAGCCGTCGGTCTGCCAATCGACCAGGACAAGTTCCGGATATTTCCAGAGATTTCCCAGCGGGGAATTTGTTGAAAAAGGGTCGCGGAAAGCAAAGGGAAAGCGCCCGTTGATTTCATAATAACGGGTGACGACGGCGCGGAATTTCCGGATGCGCATCATGGCGCTGTCCACGGAGGTGCCATCGCCCTCGCCGAGATCATCAAGCCTGCCCTGGGTCCATGCGAGGAGTTCCTGGGCACCGGAGAGGGCGGGGAGAGGCTCGCTCCTGCGGTAGTAGCCCTGGCCTTTTTCCACCTTGGCGATGGCCGAGGTGGGATCGCAGGACATGATGGAGAAGTGGTAACGCAGGGAGGCGTCCGAGTAATTTCCAGTGAGACTGCGGCGGGCAAGACGGATCAGCTCCGTTCCTTTGATCGCCTCCGCCGGATTGGAAGGCAATAGGGCGGGCAAAATGTCATTCAACTGCTTTCGGAGACTCATATGGGGAGGATTTGCTAACGCCCTCCATCCAAGCCCCCGCAGTTGCTGCCATCAAGCGCTTTCTTCGGAATTGCAATGTGGCGGTGCATGGTGGTTGTCCAAAATGTGATCCCGTGTGACCGTATGAATCATGAAAGCCCTATTGCTGCTTGCCGCGATCGTTTTGTTAGCGCTCCTCCCCGATAAGGTCGTGGCGTCACCAGCCTACTGGCGTTTTGAAAACAATCCCGGCTTCATTGCGGATTCCGGCGCCGGTGGGATTTCGCTCGCCCTTTCCGGAGATCCCACGCCGGCCACCTCCCCAGTCGTGGGAACCGGTTTCCCGGCGAACTTGCTTTCCGAACCGAACTCCGGTGCGGCCGACCTGGGAGGCACGGGATATTTCACGACACCGGATTCCGCGTTTTTCGATCCTTCGGAGTTCACTCTGGAGGCATTTGTCAGGCAGGCATCGCGGGGGGACTCCACTGCATACATTGTCTCGAAATGGACTTTCAGCAGCACCTCAAAACGTTCCTGGGGACTGGGCATATCCGGAAACGAGCCTCCGACAGGACTGGTCCCAGGCGAGCTTTTCATGATACTCAGTCCTGACGGCGCCACTACCACGGTGGTCGGCTCCGGGATCATTTTGGAAACGGGACGAGCGTATTCCGTGGCAGCAGTCTCCACATCGGGAAGCCTCGCATTCCATGTGAAAGACCTGGTGGCGGACGGCCCGTTGCTCACCTCGTTCCGGGGGCACGGAATAGCGGCTTTTTTCGACTCCTCCGCAGATGTGCTTGTCGGGGCGTATGCCACGGGTTCGAACCGTTTCGACGGCTTCCTAGATGAGGTCCGTTTCACGAAATCCGCCCTCGACCCGATGGCCTTCCTCTCCCCGGGGACACAGGCCTCCCCGCCTCCGGTTTTCACATCCACACCTTCTTCCAAAAGTCCGGCGAAGGTAACTTTCCAGACAGTATCCCCCGGCACCACGATACGATACACCCTGGACGGCAGTGAACCGACTGCCGCCTCCACCCTCTATTCCGAACCGTTCACGATCGTGGAATCCGCCACCTTGAAAGCCCGCGCCTTCCATCCGGACCTGGCTCCCAGCGAAATCCTCGAACATGTCTTCACCTTCACTGGCCTTCCTTACCTCGGCCCCATTCGTCCGCGCCTTTCCTCGGAAATCGAATCCTCGCCATGGTCGGTAGGTGCGGAAACGCTGGACAGGGATTACGCGATCTATACGAATTTCAAGGAATACCTCGATCAGACCGGCGTGAAATCCGTCCGCATCCAGGCGGGCTGGGCGAAGACAGAGAAAGTGGCCGGAGAATATGACTGGGCGTGGCTGGATGAGATCGTTTTCGACGCCTCCGCGCGCGGAGTCCGGCCATGGATGAACGTTTCCTACGGGAATCCGGTTTACAGCGGAGGCGGCGGGACGGGTCTCGGCGACGGGCCTCCGACATCCGCCGGTGCGAAGGCTGCCTGGGATGCGTGGCTGCTGGCCATGGTCACCAGGTACAAAGACCATATCCACGAATGGGAAATCTGGAACGAGCCGACCTCGGAAAATTTCCCCGCGGCGGACTACGCGGAAATGTTCATCCGCTCCGCCGGTATCATCCGCGGCGTCCAGCCGGAGGCGAGGCTCATAGGCATCGCCTTCGCCGGGATCAACCTCCCCTACGCGGACACGCTGCTCAGGGCGCTGAGGGATGATGGAAAGCTCGGGCTTCTGGATGAAATATCCTACCACGCCTACATACAGGTCTCGGAAAACCACTACGACGCGGTGCAGGGTCTGCGGAACAAGATCTCTTCATTTTCCGGCACCTCCCATATCACGGTGCGCCAGGGAGAGAACGGAGCGCCTTCCGAGCGCGGGGGCTTCGGCGCACTTTCCGGCTATGCCTGGTCGGAGGTTTCCCAGGCAAAGTGGAACCTCCGCCGCATGCTGGGCGATCTCGGACGCGACATCCCCTCGAACTGTTTCACCCTCATGGAGCTGCATTATCCCAGCCGCGTGAATGACAAGGGTCTCCTCCTCTCGGATTCCGAAAAACGCGTCGTCCGCCCGAAACAGGCGTTTTACGCCCTTCGCAATCTCACCGCACTTTTCGACAGCCGCGCCGTGCGCATCCGTAGTTTCCCCGTCACCCACAACGGCGGCTCTTCCCTGAACGTCTTCGGCTACAACCGCGGCGATCTTTCAAAACCCATGGTCACTCTCTGGAAAGGCGGAGGCACCCCGCAGGATACCGATACCATTTCCGAAACCAACATCACACTGCCGCTGTCGAATTTCACCAACCCCGTAATCGCCGATCTCCGCACCGGCACCGTCCGCTCCGTCCCGGATGAGATGTGGACGGCATCCGGCGGCACCACCACCTTTTCCGGAATCCCCGTCACCGACTCGCCGCTTGTCCTTGCGGATCTCGACTGCGTTTACAGCCCCTACGATCTCTGGGTGCTGCGGAATTTCAGCAACGGGGATGCCACCGATCTCTCCGTCACCGGGAAATCCTCGCTCTTCGGAAACACCGGCATAGCAAACCTCGCCACCTTCGCACTGGATACCAGCCGCCCCCTTGCAACCACGTCCGCCGCAGGATCACCGGGCTTGGCTTTCACCCGCCAGTCCCCCGCCCCGCTCACCTATTCCATCCAGACATCCACCGATCTCGGAGCCACCGATCCATGGCGCGACATCGCGGTATTCCCCAAAGGTGCCTCCGAATGGATCATCCTGGATGATGGTTACGGGGTGAGCGAAACCACCGCCACCACATCTTCAAAAAGTGTCTCCGTGACCCTCCCCACCGGCCACGCCGCCCGCTTCCTGCGCGTCTCGGTAATCCGCTTCTGACGAAGACCAGGAAGCCACAGCCTCCGAATCTGATTGAGCTACCCCTTAGGACGCACCCATCGTGAAGAAATGAAAAAACTCATCCTCTGCTGTCTGCCCGTTTTCATTCTCACCAATTGCGTCATCGTCGAACTCAAGGACGACTTCGACTCCATTTCGTCAACTTCATCGGGAAGTTCCGGATTCATACCCAGTATATATATTCGGCAGAACCGGTCAAAAACCCCCCTCCCGCCATTCCGCGTCGATCTGGACAGGATGCCTAAAAGCCTGGTGATGCTGCAATACGACTCGACGGTCACGGACTCCGACATCGGCTTCCAGGCGTTCGCGCTGGAACATCTGTTCGTTAAATTCGCGGACGGCACACGCATCGACTGCATCGATCCCTCCCTCCCGCTTTCACAACGGACTTTCCCCGTTAAAACGCAGAGCCAACAGATTTTCGAAGGAGTGGTTTCAAAACGGCAGGATTTCACCATACACCTGAAAGGCTTTTCCACCCGGGACAATGGCAAGCGGGTTTACTTCGATAAGATCAGAACCTACCGCTACCACGGGAAAAAGCCCGGAATGAAGACCATTTTCGACGAATGGGCGGAGGTCTGAATCACCGTAAATGTGGCCACCCCCGGCCAAACCCGGAACGGCGGAAAATACAAATGGAATGCGGGTGAAACTTCCTATTGCACAAATCGGAAAAATGGCCTTAGTCTGCTCTCCCGACTTTTCGCATGTCGGTTTTTTCACATCACGCCTATGAATCCGGATCGCGCCACACTCAATTTCCTAAACTCCTTCCCGGAGGATGCCCGCCGCAGGGGCGACATGCTCCAGAAAGACGGAGCCGTTACACAGATTTTCGGAAACCATCTTTTCATCCAGGGCCGTGTCGAGGACGAGACCGGCACCCACCGCACTTCCCTCCGCCTCCAGGGAAACCGCTGGTTCGGCTCCTGCACTGCTGAGGACGAACTCGTCTCCGGTGCCTGCCAGTATGCCACCATGATGGAGCGCATGCATCGCGGCGAAGACCTCCCGGAATCCCCCAACGAATTCGACGATACCCCCGTCCTCGATATCATCGAGGAAAAGCTCGACCGCGAGCTTGACGACAAGGAAGCCGAATACGTCACGAAAATCGAGAAGCGCTACCGCCGCTACGTGATCGAAGGCGAGCTCCACGACCACGACATGGTCCGCATCAACCCCCGCTGGGAAATCACCACCTACGAGCCGCTCGAACTCTGGCCCATGCCACCGGGCGACATCCTCGAGTTCTGGAACTTCCTCGCCTACGCCTTTTACAAAAAGAAACTCCCCTACCCCGAGTTCATGTCCGCCATTACCGACCTCGCATCGGTGCAGAAAAAAATGGCGGAGTGGGAGCAGGAGCGCGAAGTTGCCGCCTGGTATGACCGCATTGAGCACGTCAACGAGCGCCCTCCCCAGGACGCCGCCATGGTTGTTTCCTTCCGCCTCGTAGCCACCATCAACGAGGCTCGCATGGAGATCCGCGAGGACAGGCCGAACGCCCAATACATCCAGCTCCGCGAAAAAACCGACATCGAAAAATGGGTTTCCCTCCATCAGGAAGGAGCACTCCTAATGGATGCTTCCTCTCAGACCCTCTGGGAGCATTACCTCGCTTTCTACAGGAAACACGGGGATACCACCCTCGACTTCGACCAAGAGGAATCCTGCCGTTTCATGAACCGCGTGTTCCAGCAGCCCGCGCTCGAAGGTTACCTTGTCAACCTCGACGACAGACCTTTCAAAGTCTCCGAAGAAGCACTCTCCTGGACTTGCGAAGACGAAGCCTACGATCCGAACGCATTCGCCATCCAGCTCGTAACCGCCTCCGGCGAAAACGTCTCCCACTCCGTCCGCCTCCTGCCCGGCCGCAAGGAACTCTACCAGTCCGATGAAACCGTTTTCCCCGGCCCGCCACGCTGGCTGGAAGATACGGAGGTCATGCCCCGCTACCACATCCCGAGGAAAGTCATCGACTCCCTGGAGGGCGTGGAATTCCTCCGCAAAATCGGTGCCACCCTCCCGGAATCCCTCAAGAAACGGGTCGTCGATCTGGAGCTGAATCCCAAGCTGGAAATGAAACTCGTGGCGGGCCTCACCGCTGCCGAAACCGAGCACCTCGTCATCGACGTCACCGCCATCGAGACCAAAGGCCGCCGCACCGAGCGCCTCACCAAGGAAGGCTGGGAACTGGTCGAGCAACAGCCGGTCAAAGGAAAACAACTCCTCCGTTTCGCCCGCGAACCTCTCTATCCGGTTCCACCAATCCTGGACGAAATGTCCCTCGCCTTCGACGAAAAACTCGAAGCCTTCAAATCCCGCATCACCAAGCAGTTCCCGGAAAAATTCGCTGAATGGGTGCGCGCCATGCCTCCGGAAATCGAGCTGGATATCGATCTCCGCCTGAAATCAATTCTCGATGACCCTGTCACTGCCGCCGTGCGTTTCGAGGTCGTCGGACAGGACATCGACTGGTTCGACCTCCGCATCGTCATCGACGTGCAGGGAGTCAATCTTTCAAAATCCCAGATCCGCCAACTCGTCGCCGCTCGCGGTGGCTACGTCCGCATGGACGATGGCTCATGGATGCGCCTGGAAATCAAACTCGATGCCGACCAGCGCGAAGCAGTCACCCGTCTCGGGCTCGATCCATTCGACCTCTCCGGCGAGACCCACCGCATGCACGCCCTCCAGCTTGCCGATCCGAAAGCCGCTGAGGTCTTCGATCCGAAAGCATGGGAGCGCATCAAGAACCGTGCCAACGACATCAAACTCGAAGTCACCCCGCCCCTCCCGGACGGCCTCAACGCAACCCTCCGCCCCTACCAGGTCGATGGCTTCCATTTTCTTGCATACCTCGCGGAAAACAACTTCGGCGGCATCCTCGCAGACGACATGGGACTCGGAAAAACCATCCAGTCCCTCACCTACCTCCTCTGGCTCTTCCAACGCCAGAAAGACTCCGGCGGACCTCACAAGCCAGCCCTCATCGTCTGCCCGAAATCGGTTCTCGATGTCTGGTATTCCGAAGCCGAAAAATTCACTCCCGAGCTCCGCGTCAAGATTCTCAAGAACCGCGACGACATCGATGTGGATCACATCCAGAACAACATCGACATGCTCGTTCTGAACTACGCCCAACTCCGCGTCTGCGGGGAAGAGCTTTCCGGAATCAAATGGCTCACCACCGTCCTCGACGAAGGCCAGCAGATCAAGAACCCGGACTCGAAGGCCGCCAAGTGCGCCCGCGAGCTGGATTCCCAGAACCGCCTCGTCCTCACTGGAACGCCAATCGAAAACCGCCTTCTCGACATGTGGTCGCTCATGGCTTTCGCAATGCCCGGCGTCCTCGGCAACCGCGCTTACTTCAAGAAGCGTTTCGACAAACGGAAGGATCCCCTTTCCCAGACCCGGCTCGCCTCCCGCCTCCGCCCCTTCCTGCTCCGCCGGACGAAGCTGCAAGTGGCCCAGGATCTTCCGCCAAGAACGGAGGAAGAGGTTTATTCCAAAATGGAAGGTGTGCAGCTTGAGCTCTACAAAAACGAACTCAAACGCATCCAGAAAGCCCTCCTCGGACTGGACTCCGACGAAGCGGTTAAAAAGAACTCCTTCGCCATCCTCCAGGGCCTCATGCGCCTCCGCCAGATCTGCTGCCACCCCGGCCTCATCGATCCGAAATACCTCAAAGAGGAATCCGCCAAAATGGAATCCCTCTTCTACCTCCTGGACCAGCTCCACGAGGAAGGCCACAAGGTGCTCGTCTTCTCCCAGTTCGTTTCCATGCTGGATCTCATCAAGGCGCGCCTGGAGCTCGAAGCCCGCCCCTTCCATTACCTCACCGGCCAGACCAAGGACCGGAAAGGCGAGATCGAGCGTTTCCAGACAACCAAAGACCCTTCCGTCTTCATGCTCTCGCTCAAAGCAGGTGGTGCCGGCCTCAACCTCACCTCCGCCTCCTACGTCATCCTCTACGATCCATGGTGGAACCCCGCCGTGGAAAACCAGGCGATCGACCGGACGCACCGCATCGGCCAGAAGAACAAGGTCATCGCCTACCGCCTCCTCACAAGGGAAACGGTGGAAGAGAAAATCCGCATCCTCCAGCACCAGAAGACCCAGCTCGTCACCAACGTGCTCGGCGACGAAGGCTTCGCCTCCAACCTGGGCATGGACGATCTCCAATTCATCCTCACCCACACCATGGACGACGAGGAAGAAGCGGAAGAGCGCGAAAAGGAAAAAGCCAAAGCCGCGAAGAAAGCCGCCAAAAAGGTCGGTAAGAAAAAGGGCAACAGCAAAGACAACCTATAGCTGCGGAGAGGAACCGCGATTTCGAAATCGCGACTGCAACGGTCTTCGCCAGGGTTCGGTGCTTGGGTTGACGCGATTTCCAAATCGCGGTTCCTTTCCTGGCACGGCCGAGTGTCGAGTCAGGAGGATGGCCGGGCAGTCCTGGGTTTCGAACGAATGGTTTTTACTCTTGCTCAACTGCATTCTCCGGATCATCCACGATCAGTCCGGTTACTCCAAGCTTGCGGACTTTCTCCCAATCTCGGGGATTTTCGCTTCCATAAGCCCACGTGGAAACTCCGCTTTTCCCTGCCTCCCGCACCAGATCCTCACTGCAGAAGATGTATGGGATGACCAGAAAACTGGCTTTGATTTCAGCCAGACGGTCAACAATTTCGGACTGCTGGAAGAGGTATAGAAGCCGGTTTCCCCGGCCTTTCCAAGTGAAGGTGTAGCCCAGTTTGAAACCGGATTCCTGATACTCGGCAAGGATCCCGTATTCTCCGAAAATGACGATACGTGCGCGATCCATTCCAGATGCGGCGACCCAGTCGAGCACCTGCGTCCGGACTCCCGGCACCTTGATATCGAGAATCAGCCCTATCGCGTTATCCGCCATCTTTTCTGAGAACGTTTTCCCGAATTGCTCCAGCGTCAGAATGTGCTCCGGAGGATCAACCGAGACCTCCAGGCCGAGCAGAGCTTCCAGCGTCGAATCCGCCACCCTTCCCTCTTTCGCGTTGGTATCCGCCCCCAGTTCCTCGTCGTGAAAGAGAACGAGCTTCCCATCGGAGGTCCGGCGTATATCGATCTCGATCCAGTCCACCCCGGCATCAATACCAGCGCGGATCGAACCCGCCGTATTTCCTATCGGCTTGGCGTTATTGGATGGGTTCCGGAGTGCGGAACCCCGGTGCCCAATGAATTCGATGTCAGCCAACCGGCCGCCCTGATGGGTTCCCCAGGCGGACTGGAATGTGGCAAGAGGAGCATTGGCGGCAAATGGAACATTCAGGCGGACACAGGCGAAGAGCGAGCATGCGAGAATGATAACGCCGATAGCAGTCAACCAGCGGAACCACCTCATGCGCATCAGTCTCGATAAGCGGCTCATCTTCGGGTTAGCCATGGGACGGGAATCGGCTCCCTATCTGGTGCTCCTTGGGTCGCGGCTGACCGGAATTAGTACCGATGCAAGGGGCGACCGAAGATCGCCCCCACTCGTGAAAGAGTGACCAAAATCACTCCGCGTCTTCCTCCATCTTCGCGGCGATCTGCTTTCTTACATCCGCGATGCGCCCGACTGCCGGGCTTTCGGGAGCGACTTCCACGGCCTTGTCGAGGGCTTCCAGGGCTTTTTCCATATTGCCGAGCTGTGCGTTTATCATTCCGCTGATGAAGACGGCCTGCTGCTGCATCTCGCCATCGAACTCCCCGGAGGCGATGGTCTTTTCCGTCATCTCCAGGGCTTCTTTGAACTTGCCTTCGGACGCGAGGGCGTTGAGCCCGTTCTGGAATTCCGCGAACTTTCCTTTCTGCTCGATTCCTTTTACAAACCCGCTTTCATCAGCAGGGTCGGCGGCTTTGATCTGTTCGAGCTTGTCGTCGTAGAAAGACCCGAGGAGGGTGTCGTCCAGGTTCATTGTTTCCAACGCGCCAACGAGCAGCTTGGCTTTCTCCACTCCCTCCGCCTTTTCTGCTTCCGCAAACGCTTCGTCGCGTGCGGTCCTGATCGCGGAAAGGTCTTTGAGATGATCCACATAGGCAGTCGGCCCACCCGCCTGGTAGCCTGTTCTGGCGAAAGGTCTTCCCTCTCCATCCATCAGCAGGATGGTCGGAAAACCGGTGATGGAATACTTCTCCTGGAGTTTCTCGTTCTGGGCGATGGTCTCCTCGGAAAGTTTCGATTTATCCTTAGGGTAATCCAGTTCCACAAGGACGTAGCCATCCTTCACACCTTCCTTGAATTCATCGTGGGAGAAGACCTCCTTGTTGAGCTTGATGCACCACCCGCACCAATCGGAGCCGGTAAAATCCACAAGCATGTCCTTGTTCTCGGTAGCGGCTTCCTTGACGGAGGCATCGAAGTCATGCGACCAACCTTCGCCACCCGCGTGGGCAAAAAACGAACCGGAAACGATGGCGCACGCGGCCACGGCGATTTTCATGTTTACTGTCATGGGGACAACCTTCCCCAATGATGGAAAATGTCGAGTGGTATTCCGCATTACGATATCCCGATGCCGGGTTTTCGCCCAATAAATTGTTCGGTCCTTCCGCGCCGGGAGATCGAAATGGAAGGAGGATGTTTCCCTGTCTATTCTAGAAAGGGATCCCCGTTGAGCTGTGCCTTGGTCGCGAGGAGTTCTTCCAGGCGCTTCCTTTCCGCTGCGTGGGCGGGTAGGTCGGCGAGGTTTTCCACTCCGTGCCGGGGGAGGAGCTCGAAGGGGTTCTCCTTGAGATCGAACATCTGGGTGACCTTGGGTGCCCCTTTGCCGATGTCATAGGTGATAAGCTTGAACCTGCCATCGGTGACGGCGCGGATACCGGGCTTTTTGCCTCCGGCGTAGAGGCCGTATAGGGCGTCACGGTGTTTTGCGGAGCTGCCTTCCAGAACGTGGCGGAAGCTTTTCCCATCCGCTTCCGAGATGGTGGCAGGGAGGTCTATCCCGGCGAGATCGCAGAGGGTGGGGAAACTGTCGTGGAGGTAGATGAGGGCATCGCTCTGCGTCCCGGCGGCGATGCCGGGGCCGCGGACGATGTAGGGCACGCGCCAGGAGTGCTCGTATAGGTTCTGTTTCCCCTGGAGGCCGTGGCGGCCTATGGCGATGCCGTGGTCCGAGGTGAAGACGATGTAGGTGTTGGCGAGGATGCTG
The DNA here is from genome assembly GCA_963793435.1 of uncultured Verrucomicrobiae bacterium. GTDB lineage: Bacteria > Verrucomicrobiota > Verrucomicrobiia > Verrucomicrobiales > Akkermansiaceae > Luteolibacter. Next base: position 2,356,728 of record CAWCAA010000002.1, read on the forward strand.
TCTGATTTGTCGCCATCGCCATCCGGGTCTTCGAGGCGTGCAAGGACGCGGCCTATCTGCCTGTCCATCCAGTCCACGCAGGCGAAGTTCCGCCCTATCTCGTTTCTCACTACCGGTGCGGTGCGGTAGGCGAGCATGCCGGGGACATTCTTCTCATCCCGCACGTTGAGATCCCCGTGATCGAAGGGGTGGGCGGGGTAGGTTTCCAGGGTGCAAGAGAGATGGTTGAGCGGTAACGGGGGTGCTTTGGGGTTCAGGATCAGGCCGCCGGGATCTTCCGTATTCACGCAGCCGTAGCGGCCGGTGAGATCCGGATCGGTGCGTGCCATGCGGGTATCGTGGGGATGGGAGAAGCCGAGATACATGAGGAAAGGCTTGCCCTCCGGGCGGTGTTTCCCCTGCCAGTCCGCGAGGAAATCCAGTGCGGCATCGCCATGCCACTCGCTGCCGTTGGAGTCGGTATTGCCGCGTTTGGTGGCGTCTTTGACGACGGAGAATTCCTTGTTGGCCATGGGGAAGCTGTTGCCCTGCTTGCAAGTCCGGTAGGTGGCGTATGGCAGGGGGGCTTTGCCCTCGCGCAGCCCGCGGTTGAAGACGCCAGGGAGGGTATCGGCAGCGGTGACTCCCTCCAGGCGGCGCCATGTTCCCTTCCCTGTCATGATGCAAGTCCGTGAAGGGGTGCAAACGGCGGCCATGTCCGCACCCATCAGCCGCGCCTGGTGAAAGAGCATGCCCTCCCGTGCGAGGCGGTCTATGTTCGGCGTGTCGATTCCGTAGGCTTTTCCTTCGGCATCCTTCTCGGCTGGCTCGGAGTTGCGGTAGGCGTTGACCGCGTAGGTGTCCATGTCATCCGCGATGATGAAAAGGAAGTTGGGCGGGGCCGCAGCGAGCGAGAATGGCAGCAGGGCGAGGGCGACGGAAAGGAAGCGGGTGGATTTCATTTCCGGAAAAGCTATACGGGACGGATACGGTTACCATCGAAAACCCCAGCGTGGTAAATCCGGCCTTGGAATCCCGTGCGCTGCGCCTAACCTCCACCCGCACATGTCCACACCCAGCATAGAATTTTACAACGCGGCTATCGACGCCGTCCAGGCAGGCAAGATACAGGAAGCCCTCACCGCAGTGGAAACTTCCCTCACGGAAGATCCGGCGGACTCCCAGACATGGCAGCTATATGTCGTGATCCTCAACGCACTGGGCCGGACGGAAGACGCAGCCAAGGCGACGGCAAAGCTACAGGAAATGGGATTGGGCGAGGCGGACGATCTGCTCATGAAAGCCGCCGGTGCGGCAGGTTCAGGTGATATAAAAGCGGCCATCGGTTTTTATGAAGCAGCCATTGAGCTGGAGCCGGACAGGCCGGAAATCCATGCCAGCCTGGCACTGGCACTAATGCAGCTCGAATACACGGCGGATGCACTGGCGGCGGCGGAAAAGGCGGTGGCTCTGGCACCGGACGATGCGCACGCGAACTACGCGCTGGGCCATGTGCTGCGCCTCACGGAGAAGAACGAACCCGCCCTTGCCGCGCTGACGAAGGCGGTTTCCGCAGATCCCAATTTCCTGATCGCTCTATATGAGCAGGGCATGCTGCTGGCGGATGCGGGGCGCTACGAGGAGGCGCTGGAAAATTTCGAGAAATTTCTCGAAGAGCAACCTGATGATCCGAGCGCGATGCAGGCGGTGGCCAGCGTGCGGGCCAGGATGGACGGGAATGGCGCCTGAGCCAGCGCATCCTGCAACTCCGGCTGTCACTTTTGCAAAGATAGGACAGCCCCCCGTCGGCACGAAAACGCGGGAACAGATGTGTGCAAAGCCCAAGGGACGGCTTTAGACAGTGGCCACGAAGATGCCGCCGGTTCGTGGCACGATGTCTGCGATGAAGTGGTTCATCATGAAAACAGAACACATCACACCGATCACCATTGCCGCCTCCCTCGTCGCCATCTCCTCACTGGTATTTGCGGAACCCGCTGAGAAAATGGAAAAAGAAATGCCGGAAGCGAAAGCCGGGGAAGCAGCCATGATGAAAATCGAAGAAGGCTCGCTGACCACCTCCATACGGGACAGCGCGACATTCAGCATCCTTACGACGGCTTTAAAAGCCGCCGGGCTGGATACCGTCCTGGGTCAGAAAGGCAGCTACACCATCTTCGCACCCACAGACGAGGCATTCACCAAGCTCGATGACGGAACACTTGAAAAACTCATGCTGCCGGAGAACAAAGAGAAACTCCGTTCGCTCCTCCTCTACCACGTGGTGGCCGGTAACGTAATGGCTGCCGACCTGAAAGACATGGATGTGAAAACGATGAACGGCGAGAAGATCGAGGTGGACGTTGATGACGACGGCAAGGATATCGAGATCAACGACGTGAAAGTGTTCTCGACTGATGTTGTGGCCAACAACGGGGTGATGCACTCCCTCGGCGAGGTGCTGGTTCCCGAGTCGCTCGACGACTTCGCCGGACTGGAAGACTGATATACTCGTGCGCATCACATTTTGTGAAAAGCGAACATCGTTTGGCTCCAGTTCTCCCACACCAAAGGTGCATCGCTAACTCAGCCCTCTCCATTCCTTCCAATCTATTCCTGGGGCTTTCGTTTCACTTCGCCCCAGGCTGTGATGGAACAGGCCGTTGGCCTTGAAGACTGGCACGTCGAAGTCACAAATCCTGATGCGCGGCAGTATATTTTACTATAGCCAACCGAACACCCCAAGCCGTCCATTGCGAGAGCAGCGGGCGGCTTTCCGGTCTATCCGCGCCTGATCTTGGAGCCACTGAAAAACACCGTCATTCGATACACTTTCTTCTGCCGCGTCTCGATCTTCCCAGTCTCCAGATCGAACCGCTCCGGGATCTCCTGCCTATGGATATCCACCATGGCCTGGAAGCCGCGCTCTGAGAAGATATCAATGAGGATGGCCAGGGCGATGGGGTTATGGAAGAGAGTGGTCTCGGTATTGACCGTAGCTCTCCCTGTGACGGCGTAGCGCCGGATGACGGGCATCATCTTATCCTGGATGAAATCGACCACCTCCACCAGCAGCTTGGGATACTCCACCTGGTAGCTGTCCAGGCGGTTGACCAGATCCTGGCGTGCCTGGACAACGATCTCATCCGCCAGCGGGATGTGCCGGAGGGTATCGTAGGTGCGCGGATCCAGCTCCAGGGAACTCTGGTATTCCAGCTCGCGGATGATGTTCTGTTGCACCGTTTCGATGGGTGCCTGGGCGTTGATAAAATGGTAGTGGAAAATCTGTTTCAGCGAGACCAGGGCATCGTAGGTTTTCTCTTTAAAGGTCTGGTAGCGCTTCCTTGCCAGGCCTTCGTCGAAATCAGTCACGCGCTCTTCCTCCAGCTCGCCGACACCGGATTCCCTGACCTCCGCATTGTGGATGAGCGTCTCCCGGCCCCGCTTGAGCTGGCGGACTACGCTCTCCCCTTCATCGACGAAGAGTACCATGATGTGGAACACGGGCTGGCGGAAAAAGTGCGCCTTGGAGGTATTGGAAAACTCTTTCCGGAGGAGCACCATCTGATCGTAAAACATTTTCAAGCACTCCACCTGCACATCGGTGCGGGGAAACCCGTCGAGCACCGCGCTATCACGGAACTCAGGCTTCAGAAGTTCGTAAAAAAGCAGGCGCAGCACCTCCTCGTCCCCCACCATTCCGCCACCGGCCTTGATTTTTTTCGCCTCGGGCGAGTCCAGGAGCTGGCTGATGACGATGGGCTGGGCATTGATCCCCCTCACCTTGCGGATGAAATCCGTGTTCGTCCCCTTTCCAGATCCGGGGGCACCGCCGAGCAGGATCAGTTCCTTGGGGAAGCGCAGTTCCTCGCGGCCTATGGAGTCCTCCAGCCCTTTCCAGACACGGTTGAAAATCAACTGGGCATCCTTGATCTCAAGGTCTGCGGAAAGGGCAAGGGGCTTGGTCTGGTTCACTGTCACAAGAGCAAAGGGCAAGAGGACATTCCCGTCCAGCCTTGCGGAAAAATTTTGTCACAAGGCAGGGCGGTTTCAGTCCGCGCCGATTTCCGCATAGATGACGCCAGCACGCTCGATGGAGTCTGCCAGAATGCGGTCGCCCATCTCCAATGCCCACTTGTCCGGATCCGCCATCTTTTTCCCGTCGGAAACGTGAGAGACCAGCTTCTCCCCGTTGAAATTATATATCTCCACGATGGATCCCACCTCGCTGATTTCGGTATCCATTCCTTCGCGGAGTTCGTAAACGGAGGTGAGCATGCCCTCTTTCCAATAGTAGATGATGATGGTTTCGTTTTCGTCATTTTCGCTGTCCAAATAGACCATGCGCTCCAGGACATTTGCCTGGAGATCCCCCATGTAGCTGAGATTGCGTCCGGCTCTCACCGCCGATTTTCGCTGGACTTTGATCCGCTTGAGATCGCCGGATTTGGTCGCAGCATCAACGCGTTTCCGGAAGTCTCGAAATTCATCCAAGCCCGCATCCTTGTCGGCGTCCGGTGCGGGTGCCGGAGCTTCCGCCCCACCGATTTCTTTGGCCACAGGGCCTTTGCCAGTGCGTGTCAGTCGGATCTTGAGGACTCCCTCCACGCTGGGGACGTCTTCGGATTTCGGAACCTCGCCGAGGTAACCGATGCGGATATCCAGCGGATCGTTGATCACCATATCGCCACGTGGCGCATCAATACCGGCAATGCTGAAACGGTAAGCCATGCGATCAGCTTCCGCGATGCCGCTGGCACTTGCCGATTTCAACGCACCGGCATCGAGCACGGGCTTGATGTCCGTCTGGGAACCGGACTCCCCGTCCACCTCGATGAGGAAAGCCTTGGCAGTCTCCCACTTCGCATCATAGAGGAGTATTCCGAAACGGCTGCCCTCCTGATACTGGCCCATCCGACTTCCAGGCCACCATGGTTGAGGCCGGGGAAATACGGGAACTGCCAGTCGTCCTCCGCCTTGAGTTTCAGGACTTCGTTTTTCTCGCGGAGGTTTACCACCACGTTGTCACCGGCTTCGTTCAGGACGATGGCGTATTCGCCGTCGGCGGATTTCGTGCCTTCGAGAATGGTGCCGGAGCCGCCCATGTATTTGATCGCTTGGGCATGGAGGGAGGCGGGTAGAACTGACAGGGCGAGACAGACGAGGTGGAGGTGTGCTTTCGTTTTCATAATGGAATCGGTTTGAGGTTATTGGAGGCGAGCAATCATTTCCTTACTCAGTGAGTGCAGCCAGTGCTCCTCATCGACCCGCCCTGCGGCCATTGCGGCAGCCCGCGTTACAAGCTCCAGGGCTTCGGATTTTTTCCCGAGCTCCTCTTTGCTGACAGCCAGGCGGTAGATGACGGATGCATGTTCCAGGACATTCGTCTTTTCTGCGGCATCAAAGGCGGCCATCGCTTCCGCGCCCATGCTCTCGGCCTTGGCCCAGTCCTTGGTGCGGTTCGCCAGGGTCTGCGCCAACCAGTGGGATTCGAGAGTCAGGGGATGCGTGCCGCCAAGGATTCGCTTTCTCAGCTCCAGCGACTTCACAACATCCACCAGCCCTGCGGAAAAGTCGCCTGCCGAGGCAACCGAAAGGCCGAGCTTGTATTGATCCTTCGCCACATCCCCGGAATCGGGGCCGAGGGCTTCCAGCTTCGAGGCGATGATTTCCCGCATGATACGGGCGTAGGCTTCGTCGTCCCCGCTTTTCATGTAGAGCAGGGCGAGCCCCTCCTGCACGCTGATCGTGTCCAACTGGTTCGGCCCTATCGTCCGCAGCCGCGTATCGTAAACCTCGCGGTAAAGCTTTTCCGCCTCTTCGTAGCTACCGTTTTCCAAAAGGCGCACGCCGACGACGAGTGCGTAGTCCTGTATCACCTTCGCGTCCGGTTCGTTGAACTCCCGCGCATCGGAGAGCAGTCCCTTCCAGACAAGCAAGGCATCCGCGTCTTTCCCCTCCGCCTCCTTCAGGAACGCCATGGAGGCACTGAGTCCGAGCACGGCGGGATCACCGGCACCAAGCGACTTCTTCCCACGGGCGATGATGTCCTTGTAGATCGCCTCCGCCTCGGAGAAGCGCTTCTGTTTTTCCAAAGATCCGGCAAGGCTCCCACCTCGCGTTCAGAGTCCTGATATCATCATCACCGTAGAGCTTTTCGCTACTGGCGATGAGGCGTTTGAAAAGTTTGTCAGCCTCTTCAAACCGACCGTCCGTCCGGAGATGGCGGCCAAGGTAGGCCGCAGCAGCCATGCTTTCCGGTGCATCCTCGCCGGAAACACGATCCAACTGCGTCTGAAGTTCCCTGCCCATTTCTATCGCGGCCGCGTAATCACCTTTGACGAAAACGTAACGTCGTAATGAATCCTTGAGCCGCAGGGTGGCGGGATGTTCCGCCCCCAATGCATCCGAAGACTCCGCCCATGCGAGAGCCTCGCGCACCATCTTCGGCCCCTCCTCGCCGTAACCGCGCGAGAACACCAGATCGCCAACCGTGGCGACCGTACCTGCCCACCCGGCAGGATCATCACCGCGATCCAAGACTTCGAGGCGCTTCCGGTAACTGGCGACCGCCTCATTCTCAAGCCCGGCGGCGAGTTGCGCATCGCCAAGGCGCTTGAGCGCATCCGCCCGATCGGCTCCTTTCGCTTTCGCCGCCTCCGCTTCTGCACTGGTAATGGCAGTGCTGACTGCCAAGCGCACATCCTCCTGCGAAATGTTTTCCTGCCTGGCCACGTTTCTTTCCGCCTGTCCCGCCAGGTCATCGGAGCTACCACGTGCGCGCAACTTTTCCTGCTCCGCGAGAAGCAATGCGATCAGCTTGCCCTGCTCATCGAGCTTGCCAGCCGTTTGCTCGATGGCGGCTTCCTGGGTTCTTGTTTTTGAGAAAAGGAAGATCCCACCCACCAATGCCACGAGCAACGCAACAGCGGAGACGAACATGGTCATGCGGCGGCGCTTGCGTTCTTTTGCGAGCTCGTCGCGGAGGCCTTCTACGCTGAGTTGCAGCTCGCGGGTGCGGGAGTTCAGATCCTCGCGGGTGTCGAATTCGTAGAAGAGCTCGTCGCGGGAAAGCAGCCGGTTGCGATGGGCCATCTGGAGCGCTTGTTTCTCCTCCGGCTCGGGATCGTGCTCGTCGAAAGGGAATTTCTCCCCGCAGAGGAAAACGTAGCACGGAAGGCCCAGCTCCATGGCGATCTCATACTCCATCTGGGTGAAGCTGCGGCGCTCCGGATCGGGTGGTGTCGGTTGCGGCTCGGCTCCGTAGTAAAAACCCGCGAGGTGGACGACGGCGTTACAGGTCTTGATTTTGGTGACGAGCATTTCGCGGACGGATTTGTAATCCGGCGGGAAATCATCCTGGACGATGGGGAGGCACTCCATGCGGCGGAGGCCTTCGCTGACGAGGGTTCGCGCGGTCCTGAGATCGCGACTGGTGGCACTGACAAAGATGCGTGGAACAGGCTGCATGGGAGGGGGAAATGTTGGAAGAACCGACCATGTCAATGTGCCCGCTCCTTACCGGGAGTATGGGAGTCTGGCTCTTTCTGTCAAACCCTCCGTTCGAGAATTCCTAACGGGAACCCCCGGTAATCCGAATACTGCGTAACGCCGGGCGGTTAAGAAACCGGCATCGCTACCGTATAGAACGGAGCGATGCGTTTCCCTTGTAGCTCCATTTTCCCTGCGAACTCGAAGCCTACACCGACACCTTCGTAGAGTGCGGCGAGGGCTGCGCATTCCCAGGTGGAGAGAAAACTCCGGGTGCGTAAGGCTGCCTTCGCGAGGATGGCGGCATCCTGATAAAACTCCGGCTCCTTCGCATGGCCTTCCTCCCCGGCAGCGGGGCCGACGGAAACCCCCACCCCGCAATCCGCCACGCTTTCACTTCCATCCAGCGCTTCGAGAAATTTCCCGCAGGTTTCCAGCGAATCGAAAACCAGCCGCGATTGTGCACCGAGTTCGATGCGTTTGGCAGCATGGGCGGCGGCTTCATCCACGCCATCCGATTCCAGGGAAGTCCAGAGGCTTTTTCTCGTTTTCCCTTCCATGTGGACGACCCATTGGCAGGTCGGCGCGCCGATGGTAGCGGTTCCTCCGGCGGGTTGCCACTCGTCTTCCTTTCCGCTCATGGGATCGATCACCCGGACGCGTGCTCCCAGTGATTTCGCGCGCAGCACCATGTCATGGGTGCCGCCCGAGCCATCGCCGATCTTGCCATCCCACACGGCGACAAGCTCCCAATCGCCCCGCGCGGCAAGGGCCTGCTGCCGGGCCGTCCCGAGGATCAGATCGTTTCCGAACGACCAGGTCTGCCCGCCACTTCCTGCGGAAGTCGCCGGAGCTTCCAGCACACGCTCGCCCCCGGAGACGATGCCCTCGAATTTTTCCATCCACTCCCTGCCGGAGGGGGAAACACTCTTCCCGGCATAGACGGCAGACTTCATCGGGAGGACGACGGTTGGCTCAATTCCCATTTCCCTGAGGACACCCAGCGCGAGAAGATCGGCACCGGCGGCCCCAGCACCGATGGCGGCAGTGGGTTTGATTTCTTTGAAAACCTTCTCCAACCCCTCGCGGACCACCGGGATCTTCTTTTCCGGAAATCTCGGAGATTCCCTCCCCTTTCCGTCCGTGATGTGGCCGGTGATGCACACGACGCGTGTGCTCCCCAGCACCCCGGCAAGCTCGTCCCTGCCGAAGCCCAGCTTTTCCAAGAGCAGGGATGCCTGGTCCCTGGTGGTGCCGAGTTGGTCGGGTGACGGCCCGGTGGCGGCCGCGCGCCCGTATGCGTCACGCGCCGCATCAAGTTCCCCGGCGGAAAGCTCGGCCTCTGCCAACGATGCGAGTTCCCAGTAATTCATCTCACGCTTACCCGCGAGATCGTCCCGGACGAGTTTCCCGAAACGCTCCGCGCCTTCCTTGTCGCCCATAAAAAGGGAGAGGGTCGCAGCGTTTACCGCTGGGTAATAGACATCGTCGCGCGGCTCCCCGGAAGCGGCGGCGTATTCGTCACGGGCTTTGCGCAACGAATTTTCGTGCCGGGTCGCGACCCATGCATCCTTGTGGAGCCGTGCCAGCAGGGGGCGGAAATCGGGGAGTGCGGCGAGATTGGATTTGTTTTCGGAAAGGAGTTCCTCCGCCTGTTCCCGCGCTCCCATCCTCGCCAGACCGAGGGCACAGCGGTAAACAAGCACCGGCCGGTTTCCGCAAAGCTCCATTCCCTCGCGTGCGCAATCGACCGCCGAAAAGAGATCGCCAATGCGGAGGAACTTGTCCGCCAGCACCTCATACATCCCCGGATGCAGACGCCAGAACGGCCGGATGCGCCCGCCCCACAGGGAAAGCAACTCCGCGTGGCTCATTTTTCCACCCCTCTCGTTCAGCACGGCAAACGTGGCCTCGACCTTTTCCGCCAATGCCAGAAGCCTTGTCTTCCCGCGACCTTTCGATTTTCCGAATCCCCGATTAGGATTGTCAGAGGGTGGCGCATTTGTCATTGGTTTATCGATAACGCTATTTCACGCCGTTTCCCCATGGGAGCAAGCAACTTTCACCCCCGTTACTGGATCCACGAGCTCGCATCGAGCATCTTGTGCAGGACGGGTATCTCTGCGGCACGGTTTGTAACAGGTCGGCCGCGTCTCGCCGAGGCGGAACTTCTGCGCCACATCCGCTGGATGGTCAGCAAGGGGGTGACCCCCACCATGCTGATGGCGTTCTTCTACGGACTGCTCGCCGTTTACCTTCCCGGCTCGTTCCTGCCGGACAGCGCCGCCTTTGTCGATATCGTCACCCGCCACATCGGCGGCTTTTTCGTTTCCTTCCTCGTCCCGTTTGCCGTGGCGAATTTGTTCTGCGTGAAAGGGGTCGTCGCCATCTCATCGGACCTCACCAGCATGCGCGGCACCCAGGAGCTGGATGTGCTGGATTCCCTCGGGCTGGATGTTGCGCGCGAATTATTCGCACCGCGCGCACTCGCGATCATCCTTCCGGCACCTTTCCTTGCCGTCCTCGCACTGGTGGCAGGCGCGTTCGGCTGCTGGGTCGGATCTTCCATTTTTACGGACATCGGACTCACCGAGTTCTGGCAGGCCTTTTTCATGAACGTCTCTTTAAAGGCGGTTCTGGTCACGGTTTTCAAAACTTTCGTAGTCGCCACCATCCTATCCGTCGTAGCCGGGGTCCATGCGTTTTCCCCGCTGGCTCCCGGTGCGCGGGATCCCGTTGGCCTCCTCACCACCGCCGCAGTGGGAGTGGCCAGCCTGTCCGTCACCGTCCTCAACCTCATTTTTAAGATGGCCTTCTCATGAGCTCGGTGGAAAATGAAACAATCCTCTCCGTCTCCGGGCTGAACCTTCATCCGGATGCACCCCCGCTGGAGTTCTGCCTCAGGCGCGGGGAGGCCATCACCTTCTTTGGCGGAAACGGCACGGGAAAAAGCCGCCTGCTCGCAGCCCTCATCGGACAGGCGGATTGCGGCGGCCACGTCACCATCAACGGCTACGATGCCAATGCCCCCACCTCCCGGAAACGCGCCCTCGCAAAGGTCGGCATCCTTTTCCAGGAAGCCGGCCTCCTCCGCGATCTGGATGTGGAAAGCAACATCTCCCTCCCCGCCAAAGTCCGCGGCTGGCCCACCGGGGAAGACGCCGCCAAGGAAACCGAAATCCTGCTGGCTCTCTCCGGCTGCGAATACGCCCGCCATTCCTTCGCCTCCGAGATCAGCGGCGGGGAATCCAAACGCATCGCGCTCGCCCGCTGTCTCGCCGGTGGCAGTGAAATCCTTTTCCTCGACGAGCCCGTCGCGGGCCTCTCCAGCGGGCGCCGGGAAGCGGTCCTGGAACTGCTGTCCACCCTCCGCACCGAAGGCGTCGTATCCGCGCTGGTCGTCTTCACCGATGACAAGGTAGTCGCATCCCGCCTTAGCGAAACCAGCATCAGCCTCTCCCGCGAAGGCACCGTCTTCGGCATACCCGGCACCCGGACAGAACTCCCAAAAGACCCATCCCCATCCCCGTGAGCACCTCCCCTCCCACCTCCCCGAAGCGCAGGAAATCCTACGCAAAACTTTTCGAAGCCAGCGCCATCTGGGCAATCGTCGCCGCCGTCATGGGCTGGCTCGTTTACAAGGAGATCACCCGGAAAACCCTGGAGATCGAGCAAGCCAAATCCGGTCGAAAACTCATTATCGAATCAGGGGAACTTCACGGCATCGCGGAGCGCAGCGCCCTGGTCTGCCAGGGGCTCAAGGTCGGAAAGGTCACCGAAATCATCGCCACCCCCACCGGGGAAAACTCCGGAACCCTCTCCATTTCCATCCATGCCCGGCTCGATGACCGCTACAGCGGATGGACTTTTTCCGACCAAGCCCGAGTGGAAAGCTCCGGCGTCATGAGCGGCCTGACCGGCACCCCCGTTACCCTCAGTTTCACAGGAAAAATACCTGATGGGGAAATACCAACGGATTTTTCAAACGCGGAACCGCAGCGCATTTCACTCAGCGCTCCCGAAGATACCGGCGCGCGCATCAAGGCACTCCTCACCGAGGCCGAAACCATCGTCGGCGCGTTTTCCAAGGAAGTCCCCCCACCCGATGGTTGGCCGGAGGGCGAGAAGGCCACCCGTATCGATGTCCTCTCCGCCAACCTTTCCGCCGCCAGCGAGGCCATCAACGGCGCTGCCAAAAAACTCGAACACCAGATGGACGCGGAGTCCGACGAAAGCCTCATGGCCGGAATGGCAGAGATCAAGGACGAGCTCAAATCCTTCACCGAAAACTCCAACCAACTCATCACCGACGTCCGCAAAACCGTCGCCTCCATCGAGACCCGCTTCGACGATACCCTCGGCTCCTCCGTCTCGGAACGGGCCCGACTCAGAAAGGAAGCCGAAGAAGTCCTCTCCTCGCTCGATACCTTCATCGACCGCCTGGACGATCTGGCAGAACGCACCGGGGACACCTTTCTCGGCCGCACCTTCATCCGCAAACAGGACGCTGGCGAAGCCCGGGCTACCCCCAAAAAGGAAGCCAACGAACGCATGCGCCGCGCCGGACCGCGTCGTTAAAGTTTCCTTGTATTCCGGGAAAGCGAAACTGCGATACAAACCCGGCGTTTTCGGATAGGTTGAACTTTGGCCGGACGAAAATTCTCCCGGCTTTCACCCCCCAAACCAACAAACCGATGAAACGACTCCCCCTGTTCCTTACCGCCGGTGTGCTTGCCATTGCCGCAGCCGCACCCTTCGCCCAGAACGTCTTCGCCAGCACCTCCGAGCTTTCCCCGGAGGAAACCAGCCGCATCTACGCCTCCCGCCCCAGTGAATATCCGCTTGGCGAGAGGGTGGTAATCACCGTCGATCCCGAATACACCTCAAAACCTGTGTTCGCAGGTTCCGCGAACATCATCACCGGCTTCGACGCGCCGGATGCCGTCCAGGGAATTCTCGTCGAGGAAAAGCAACACTGGCTTGTCCTGCGCGAGGGGAAGATCGAAAAGTGGATCCCGAAGAGCAAAATTCTGCTCATGAGTTTTTACGACTGACCCATCCCCACCGTATCAGCATAGTGCAATTGCCCACGCAATAGCGGGCAATCTGCAACCCGACCCCGCTAGGTCGGCCTGATTTGTCGCATAGGTATCGGATCGGTTCGATTGGCATTGCGACTGCACAGGAGCTTCGCATGCTGCTACGTCTTGACCTTCCCATCGTCCTCGCCCTGCTCGCCTTTCCTTCCCTGGCTCTCGCGGAAACCAATCAAGCCGATCCAAAAACACCGTCCAAGGAATCCTCCAAGGCAAAACCCACCGCTGAAGACCGATGGGATTCTGAAAAGCGCCAGGCCGCACTACGCGTCCAGCTTTTTCTCGATGCGAAGGGGTTCGGCCCCGGGAAGATCGACGGTTATTGGGGCGGATTCAGCGAGAAAGCGGCGCAGCGTTGGAACGCTTCCGGCAATGACAATCCTGTGGTTATCAAGGAAGACGGTTCATTGGATCTCAAGAAGGCAAATGATCTCCCTTTCCCGGGCGATCTTCTCACCAGTTATAAAATCACAGCCGCAGACAAGGATCTCCTCGGCAGCATTCCGGAGGAGCCCGGGGAAAAGGCCAAGCTCGACAACCTCCCCTATGAAAACCTCATGGAAGTTGTCGCCGAGAAATTCCACGTCGATCCTGATTTCGTCCGCGAGGTGAACGGCCTCGCCTCCGACGGCGACCTGAAAGTCGGCATGGAACTCCGAGTGCCAAATGTTTCCGAGCCTTTCGACATCAAGATACCCATGGAACTCGCGTCCGCCGCCGAAAAGCAGGATGAAAAATCGGAACCGGAGAAGGAAGAGGAAACAGGGAAGAAGGAGGCACCTGACTCCGAGATGACCGTTCTCCGGGAACAACGCGTTGTCGAAGTCCGCAAGGCCGGGAAACTGATCCACTCGTTTCCCATCTCACCCGGCGCGAGCAACAACCAGTCCCCGGCAGGGGATTGGGAGGTATCGGTTGTTTCCTGGATGCCGGAGTTCCGCTGGGACAAGTCCATGCTGGAGGACGGAACCCGCAGCGACGATTCCCACCTTCTCCCTCCCGGTCCCAATAACCCGGTCGGCATCGTCTGGGTGGGACTTACCGCAGACGGGATCGGCCTCCACGGCACCCCGTTTCCGGACGCCATCGGGCGAAACAGCAGCCATGGCTGCATCCGCCTTGCGAACTGGGATGCCTTGAAGCTCGCCCAAGCAGTCGCTGTAGGAACGAAAGTCACGATCAAGTGACGACGGCATTTCCTCTCCAACTCTACGAAACAAAAACAACAAACACACCACCATGGGACTATTCAGCACGTTAAAAGAGATGATCACCTCGAAGGTCAGTTACCGCGATACGAAATCCAGGAAACCGGCTTCCACTCCGACTCCCGCACCCCGCACCACCTCGCACGTGGAACCCCCTAACCCGACCCCGCAGCAAGCGGAAGCCCCCCGGAAACTTACTTCCTCCGAACTCGCTGCCGAGCTAGACCAGATGGAGTCGGCACACGCGGAAGATCTGGCGTGGCGCACGTCAATCGTGGATCTCATGAAGCTCGTCGGCATGGACAGCAGCTACGGCGAGCGTAAGGAAATGGCTCTTGATCTGGGTTACAGCCAGGAAGACATCGATTCAAAAGGCTCTGCGGAAATGAACATGTGGCTGCACCAGAAAGTGATGGAAAAACTTTCCGAGGATACCGATGGAAACCTCGCCAGTAGCTAACAGCCGCCGCTACCATTTTGACACTCCCCTCCTTCCTTCCTGATTTCTCCGGGCGCGAATTGCGCGATGCCCTGAGGGTTGCACTGCAGTCGGCGATCTCCGCTGCCGTGCTTTTCATTCTGATGGAAGCCATTGGCATGCCTGAGAAATTCGTCGGCGTCCTGTCAGCGGCTCTCGTCATCAACCCGGGGATAGGCAGCACCCTCAGCAGTGCGTGGAAACGCGTGGCCGCCACCGCGATTGGCGCGGGCATCGGGTGCCTGTGCCTGTGGGTACTGCCCGGCGGATACGGAACGGCGGTCGCTCTCGGCATCTCGCTATTTGTCATGACAGGGATCGCCGGACTATTTCCGCAATGGCAGTATGGGGTAGTCGCGGCAGTCGCCCTCGCGCTGGGATCCGATAGCGATCTTGTGCAAACCTCGATCGACCGCACACTGGCTATCGGCCTCGGGGTGCTTGTAGGCAGCGCGTCCTCATTCGTTATTTGGCCGCAGAAATCTTCCACACGCGCGGACGCATTCATCCGGGATGCGCTGAAAGCCACAAAAGAATTTCTCAAAGCCAGCGTCTCCGAAACGGATGACGACCTATCCGATGAATCACCGGATGAGCTCGACTCCCTGAACAACCGCTATAGCAGGATGATCTCAAGTGCCCGCTCTGAGGCAGGGAACGTGAACTTCGCCGACAACGGGAATCTGATGGACATCATCAAATCCACCGAATGGCTCCATAGCGCACTGGTCACCATCCGTCAGATCGCCATGAACGAGGACAACATCGACGGGGATGACGAGAAGGCCACCAAGATGCTGGCGGATATCAAGGAGAACATCGCACAGGTATTGGATGATATCACCGATAAGAAATCGCAGGCCGACCAGGATGGCATCGACGGGATCGGTAGCCAAGTAGAGGAATTCCGCAGCCTCGTTTCCAAAGATGAAACCCGGGACAACTGGAACCACGTGAACCGGGCGACCCTCGTCTTCGCCCTGGACCAGATCTACGAAAGCCTGAAGACACTCAACGGGCACTTTTCCGGCGAGGACAAATCCTGATCGTATTCCTCTCGCCGCAGATACGGAGCGCTGCATTCAGGCGGCACGGAGCGGACGCACATCGATCACCCCCTCCTTTGCAAAAACAGGTCAATCCCGTCCACTAGTGCAAGCCAACTTGCCTCGATGATATTATCGGAAACTCCAACCGTCCCCCATGTCTCCCCACCGTGGCCGGAGACGATGAGGACGCGGGTTTTCGCCGCAGTGGCGCTGTGGCCATCGAGGATGCGGACTTTGTAATCGACCAGCGAGACCTCGGCGATTTCCGGATAAAACGGCATGAGGGCTTTCCGCAGGGCGATATCGAGGGCGTTCACGACACCATTCCCTTCCGCAACCGTGAGTTCTCGCTCGCCTTTTACCGTGACTTTCACCGTAGCCTCACAGACCGGGCTGTGGCCGTCCCGATACTGGCGGAAGCTGGTGTGGAATTCGTTCAATTCGAAAGGTCTCACGTATTTCCCAAGCTCGCGGCGTATCAGCAGTTCCAGTGAACCGCCGGCCGCTTCAAAGGAATATCCTTCGTTCTCCAGTTCCTTGATTTTCACTAGAATCGCCAAGGCTTCGGGCGCTCCTTTTTCAATGGTCATTCCCATCTGCGCGGCTTTGAGGAGAATGTTTGATTGGCCGCTGAGTTCGGAAACAAGGATGGTCTGCTCATTGCCCACGCTCGCCGGGACGATGTGCTCGTAGCTGCGTGCGAGCTTCTGGACTGCGTTCACATGCATCCCGCCCTTGTGGGCGAAAGCCGTTCGGCCGATGAAGGCTGCCCGCGCGAAGTGCGGGTTGTTGGAAATGTCATCCACGAAATGGGAGAGCGCGCGCAGGCATTCGAGATTCGGCACCACCTCAATCCCCATTTTCAACTGGAGGATGGGCATCACGGAAGTGAGATTGCAGTTTCCCGTGCGTTCGCCGTAACCATTGATCGTCCCCTGCACCTGGCTGGCACCCGCGCGGACGGCGGCCACCGCATTTGCCACGGCTAGCTCACAATCGTTGTGGGTGTGGATGCCGACTGGGGTGCCGGGGATGCGCTCGCTGACGGCATGGCAGATTTCCGCTATCTCCGCAGGAAGGGTTCCGCCATTGGTATCGCAGAGGACGAGGCAGGAAGCGCCACCTTCCGCAGCGGCTTCAAGGGTGGCCAGCGCATGCTCGGCACCGTCCTTGTATCCATCGAAAAAGTGCTCGGCATCATAGACCACCTCGCGACCGTTTTTCACCAGATGCGAAACGGTATCGCGTATCATCGCCCGGTTTTCCTCCACCGTAGTCCGCAGGATTTCCGTCACCTGGAGTTCCCATGATTTCCCGAAAATGGTTACCACCGGGGTCCCGGCTTCAAGCAACAGGCGCACCTGCGGGTCTTCTTCCACGGGAGTGTTCGCCCGGCGGGTGGAGCCGAAGGCGGCAAGCTTCGCGTGTTTAAGCTTCAGTTTCTTCGCCTCCTGGAAAAATTCCACGTCCTTCGGGTTCGATCCCGGCCAGCCGCCCTCAATATAATCCACGCCGAACTCATCCAGACGTTCTGCAATCCGGAGCTTGTCCAGGCCTGAGAGTTGGAAGCCTTCGCCCTGCGTCCCATCGCGCAATGTGGTGTCGTAAATCGTAACGGTTTTCATAGAGATCCTTGCGGGGCGCGGAGGCTAGGCTCCCCCTTCCCGCCACGCAAGGCGGAAGACACGCCATATGTTTTGAGAAACCGGTGTGTGCTTTTCAGCGATCTTGCAACCGTTCCCACAAGTCTTGATTCGTTGGATACGTCAGATTTGACGGAGAGGTTTAATTTTACAGTCCGTCCATGTCCGCTGCGCTCCCATTGCGGTTCCTACATCTTCCTCTTCCGGAGAAACCCGTGGAAATGAAACCAACCTCGCCCGAAAAAATCGGTTCGCAGATTTACTGGCACGGGTCTAGGATAGCGTCCATGTCACCGGAGCCATCAAACAAAGCTTTTTGGAACGACCGTGCGAAAGCCCTGTCGCGGCGTATCAATTTCGCATGGTTTCTCCAGACTGTTGCCGCCCCCCTTCTGATAACCGCCACCCTCGGTGCGGTCGCCACCCTGGTCGTCCGGCGGGAGCTCCCGCAGATATCCGTCGTCGAAATTTCCATCGCACTTGGTGTGATCCTACTCATCGTCGGGATCGTCTCGTTCGTGATCGCGGCACGGCGTTTCGAGAAGCCCGGGCAGTCGCTGGTCCGTATCGAAGCAGATTCCGGACTGAACACCGCCCTCTCCTCCGCCCGGGCAGGGGTTTCCCCATGGCCTGAAAAATCCGCAGACCTCCCCGCTTCGCTCAACTGGCACCTCCCGAAAACCCTCGCCCCTCCAATCGGCGCGCTCATCCTGCTCGCTCTCGGCCTGCTCATCCCCATCAGCGCGAAAATTAGCGTCCCTCCCGCGCCCTCCAGCCAGCCACAGGCATGGTCGGAACTGGATTCCGAACTGGAGCAACTCGCCGAGGACGCCATGGTCGATGAGGAATACCTAGAGGAAATGGAGAAACGCCTGGAGCAACTCCGCTCACAAAAGGAGGAAGACTGGTTCAGCCACGCATCCCTGGAAGCCACCGACAGCCTCAAAGAAACCCAGGACTCCAATATGGAGAATCTGGAACGCGACCTATCGGAAGCCGCCAGCGCCCTGGATGCCCTTACGGAAAACACCGAGGGCATGACCACCGAGCAGAAACAGAAGCTCACCGAAGAATTCGAAGACGCCCTCAGAGGACTCCAAAACGGAGCCATGAAACCAAACCCCGCCCTCCTCGACGAGCTTTCAAAGCTCGATCCCCAAAACCTCGGAAAGCTCTCTCCAGAGCAGCTCTCCCAGCTTAAGGAAAACATGGAAAAACTCAAAGAATCCATTGATGGTGCGGGACAAGGGAAAGGTGAAGGAGGCGATGATTGGTCGGATCAGCTTTTGAGCGATGGCGAAGGTGAAGGGAATGGCGAAGGCAATGGTTCCGGTGAGGGAGAGGGCGATGGCCAGGGTGGCGATGGCACAGGCTCCGGCGGAATCCAGCGCGGCCCAGGCCATGACCCCAACGTTCTCCGCGACGAAAAAGATCCCCTCGATATCGGCGACCTCACCGCATTGGAAGCCAAAGACCTCTCCCGCGCAATCCCCGGAGACCTCCTCCAACTCCAGGATGGCAAGCACACCGTGGACGAAACCGCCTCGAAATCCAGCGATGGCGGAAACGGCACCAAAGGCAAAGGCGGTGACCGGGTCTGGAAGGATTCCCTCTCCCCAAGCGAGCAACGCGCCCTAAAGAAGTATTTCGAATGATCGTTTGAAGAAGATCACCCGATCTTTCCATCCTTGATTACAAGAGTTCGGTCACCAACCTCGGCCAGACTCCTATCGTGAGTCACAACGACCAGCGTAACATGCTTTTCATCAGCGAGTTCCAGAAGTATTTCCATAACTTCCTTACTCGTATTCGAATCGAGGTTCCCGGTCGGTTCGTCTGCGAAAAGCACCGCCGGCTCGTTCACGATCGCCCTGGCAATAGCGACCCTCTGTTGTTCACCACCGGACAATTCCGCCGGTAGATGATCCGCCCGGTCTTTTAGTCCAACCCGCTCCAAAGCGACCAGCGCCGCCTCCGTCCGGTTTTCCCCGGCGATGGCACCGGGCACCGCCACGTTCTCGACGGCGGTCAGTTCAGGGAGGAGATGGTAGTTTTGAAAAACGTATCCGATGGATTTGTTTCGGAAAGCCGCCTGCGCTTTCCTGCCCATTCCATATAGATCCGTTCCGGCGATATGCACGCTCCCCTGTTCCGGTTGCTCCAGCCCGGCCAGGGTGTAGAGCAGGGTCGTCTTGCCCGCACCGCTGGGGCCGCAGAGGAAGACTTTTTCCCCTTTCAGGATCTGTAGATCAATCCCGTGCAGCACCTCAATGGACTTCCGCCCGATACGGTAGCTCCTGTGCAAATCCTTTGTTTCAATCATCACCTCGTTCACGCCGTAAACATGAACGCCCATCCCGGAAACTGTCCACCATTCAAATTTCATCTGTAGCGGACAAATTCTGGCCAAGCCCGCCGCCGGGCGTTAGAACCTGCACATGACTCAACCCGTTATTCTCTTCTCCGGACAAGGCGCGCAAAAAATCGGCATGGCAAAGGACTGGTTCGAAACCTCCAGGATCGCCCGGAACCTCGCGGAAAAAGCCGATGCCACCCTCGGCTACTCCCTCACCGATATCATGTTCAACGGCCCCGAGGAAAAGCTCACCAGCACCTCCAACTGCCAGCCAGCCCTTTACCTCCACGGCCTCATCGCCTTGGAACTGATCCGCGAAAGCGTCCCCGGTTTCAAGCCCGCCGCCGCAGCCGGACTCTCCCTCGGAGAATTCACCGCCCACGCCGCCGCCGGGACTTTTTCCTTCGAAGACGGACTCCGCCTCGTTTCCCGCCGCGGCATCTTTATGGAAGAAGCCTGCAACGCGACAGACGGAGCCATGGCCGCCCTGATCGGTGGCGATGAGGAAAAAATCCGCGAGCTAGCCGCCGCCACCGATGTGGATGTCGCCAACCTCAACGCCCCCGGCCAGATCGTCATTTCCGGAGCCACGGCGAACATCGATTCCGCTGTCGCCCAGGCCAAGGAATTCGGCATCCGCCGCGCGATCAAACTCAACGTCGCCGGTGCCTACCACTCCCGCCTCATGGCCACCGCCCAGGAAAAACTCGCCGCGGAGCTCGCGGAGACCCGCATCACCGTCCCGGCGGTTGCAGGCACTTCCATTCCCGTGGTCGCCAATTTCACAGCCAAACCGATCACATCCGAAGGCGAGATCCGCTCCACCCTCACCTCCCAGGTCACCGGATCAGTCCGCTGGATCGAGTCCATCCAATACCTCGTCGATGCCGGCCACACCACCTTCCTCGAACTGGCCCCGGAAAAGTTATTGCCGGTCTGGTTGCGAAAATCGCCCCCGGCACTACGGTCATCTCCGTAGAGGACGCCCCGTCGCTCGCTGCGGCCATCGAACAACTCTCCTAGTCCAGATTCCCTCTGCTCACTGATCACCCGGCACCAGCCACTTCTCCCCATGCTCCCCGCCTCCCTGAAATCGGATTTCCCCATCCTCGGGCAATCCGTGAACGGAAAACCGCTCGTCTATCTCGACAACGCGGCCACCTCCCAGAACCCTATCGCCGTCGTAGAGGCTTCGCGGAAATACTACGGGGAGATCAATGCAAACATCCACCGTGGCACCCACTACCTTTCCCGAACTGCCACCGAGGCTCACGAAAAAGCCCGTTCCACCATCGCCACCCACATCGGCGCGGCCACTCCTGACGAAGTGGTTTTCACCTCGGGAACCACGGATTCCATCAACCTCGTCGCAAACATTCTCAGCCTCGAACCTGGAGATGAAATCCTGATCTCCACCCTCGAGCATCACTCGAACATCGTCCCCTGGCAGATGCTCGCGGAAAGATCGGGCGCGAAAATTTCCGTCATCCCCTGCGATGAAGATGGCGTCCTCGACCAAGCCGCTTTCAAATCACTGCTCACTGGGAAAACCAAAATTCTCGCCGTCACCTGGGTCTCCAACGCGTTCGGCACGGTGAATCCCGTGCAGGAAATGGTCGCCGCCGCAAAAACAAACGGCACCCTCACCCTTATCGACGCTGCCCAAGCCGTCCCCCACCTCGCCATCGACGTGCAGACGCTCGGAGCCGACTTCCTGGCATTTTCCGGGCACAAGGTTTACGCGCCCACCGGCATCGGCATTCTCTGGGGAAAGCTCGATCTCTTGCAGCAGCTCCCTCCATGGCGCGGCGGTGGAGAAATGATCAAAGAGGTCACGTTCGAGAAAACCACCTACAACGATCCCCCGTTCAAATTCGAAGCCGGCACCCCCAACATCGAAGGCGGCATCGCCCTCGCCGCCGCCTTCGATTATGTGAACTCAATCGGCATTTCGGAAATCCACGACCACGAAGAATCCCTCATCCGCGCCGCCGCTGAGAGCTTGGGGGAAATTCCCGGCATCCGTTTCTACGGCCCGGCGGATCGTATCGGCGCCCTCTCCTTCGCGCTGGAAGGAGTCCACCATTACGATCTCGGCACACTCATCGACCAGATGGGCGTAGCCGTCCGCACCGGCCACCACTGCTGCCAGCCGCTCATGGCCCGCTTCGGAACCACCGGCACCACCCGCGCCTCCTTCGCCCTCTACAATTCTCTCGAAGACGTTGAGGCACTCACCACAGCCGTGAAGAAGGCCGCAGCCATGCTGCGGTGAAAACCTTAAACTCTAAACTTTAAATCTCAATAAAGACCCTTCCGTTCCCGCCCGCCCGTGAATTCATCCCTCTTAATTTCTTCCTCTTCCTTGAGGTTTAAAGTTTAAAATTTAAAGTTTCGTGAAAATCGTCCTCGGAATCTCCGGCTCCATCGCTGCCTACAAGGCTGCTGACATCGCGTCCCAGCTTGTGAAACTGGGCCACGAAGTCCGTGCGGTGATGACGAAGTCCGCGTGTGAGTTCATCACTCCCCTCACCCTCCAGACGCTCACCCGCCAGCCTGTTCTTGTGTCACTGGAGGACGAGAAAAACTCCTGGAAGCCGGGGCACATCGAGCTGGCGGACATCGCCGACCTCTTCCTCGTCGCCCCCGCCTCCGCAAACACCCTCGGGTGCTTCGCCAACGGCCTGGCACCAGATCCCCTTTCTTCCATCTACCTCGCCCTCCCCCGCGAAACCCGCGTCCTCATCGCCCCGGCCATGAATGGAAAAATGTGGCTCCACCCCGCGACCCAGCGCAATGTCGAACAACTAAAGGCGGATGGCTGCCATCTCATCGACCCCGCTTCCGGCGATCTCGCATGCGGTTATCAGGGCGTGGGACGACTGGCGGATGTCGCGGATATTCTTGAAGCCGTGGCGGACTGATCTTGCCTGGAGATCAAAAACGGAGTCACGATCACTCCTGTCGTGGGCGGCATTGGCGAATCATCGCTACCGTCCTTTCCCGTTGCAGCCCACGACAGGAGTGATCGTGACTCCATTACATCCGGCAGGAAGAATCACGGCTTTCCCCCAGCCTCCGCAATACGTCTCGCCTCCCGGTAATTCGCCCGGAACCACTCGCCCAGTTCCTTCATCCGCTCCGCCTGGACCATGGATTCACGGCTATCCAGCCCAGAATCACCCTGTCCGGCTATCTCGTAAGACACTTTGGAAACATCGTGAAAAACCTCCACAGCCTCCTCCGGCATTCCGGCGGCGGCCATCGCTTCCCAGGCCGATTTCATCTCCTCATGCGAATCAATGCACATGACTTTCACAAGCTGCCGCAGCGTATTGAAAACCTTACCGGTGAGTTCGCTATCGTAGGTGAAATTCCCTTCATCTTCGTAGGGGTTGATTCCGGGCATGGTCGTCAGTTTCAGGATTTCCGACCCATACATGTCCCTGCGTATGGGCGTGCGGTGGAGAGCCCGCTCCAACGGCCCGCCTACGGTTCCGGGTTTCTGAAACCACAGGCGCTGCGCCTCTTCGGTCAGGCAGAATTTTACGAACTCCTGGGCGATCCCCATGTTTGGCGCACCTTTCAGTATGGCGATGGGATCCGCGCTCATCGTCGTCCCACCCACTGGCGCGATCCAGACGACGCGCGGCTCCCCGGCTTTGGTGAGGAGTTCCGCCGCGTAGCTTCTTCCATAGAAATCGATGCTCATTCCCGCCGCCGCGTTCCCCTGCCCTACGTCCTGTGGAATTTTTGAGGCGCTGTCGGTGAAATACCTGGCGTTCGCTCCCATGCGCTGGATCAGCCGCAAACCCTCGGCCCAGCCGTCCGCGACATCGCCACCGGCAGCGCGCTCCCTTTGCATTTCCCCCTGCACCAGAAGCTCGAAAGTCCGCGCCACCGATCCGCTCTTGGTCGGATCCGCCAGAGCCAGGCTTCCGGCAAATTCCGGCTTGCCGAGATCCTGCCATTTTTTCGGAGCCGCCACACCCAGCCGCCTGACAAAATCCGGGTTATAGCAGATCCCGAACTGCGACATGCACGTCCCCACCCAGACTTTGTCCGCCGCGTAGTATCGCTCTCCGGTGAAAATTTCCGGGATCACCCCGTCCCCACCGAAGAGTTCCGGGTTCGTCTCGAAAACCTCCAGCGGCACGAACCTTCCCTGCTTCGCCTGGCCTGTGAAGTCCGGCTCGCCTCCGCCGAAAAACAGATCCACGCCTATCCCCTCACGCCCCGTTTCAGCGGCCGCTCTGAACCCTGCATCGATCACCATGCGGATCTCGGATGTGCCGCCCGGAGTCCGCCAGTCCACATAAATTGCCCTGCCTGTTTTCTTTTTCCAATACGCCGCGAAAGCCTCGCCGAACTCCTTGCGGATGGATTCATTGTGCGGGGAAAGAATCACCAGCCTGTCATCTGCCGAGCCAGGCGATGCCGTCTCGCTCTCCCGCTTCAAAACCAACGGCAGAGCCACGATCAGGCCGAGCAGGCTCAGGATGATGACCAGTCGGGCTTTCATCATTCCGTGGTGGCGGGGATTGGCTCGATGTGGATGTTGCGGAGCTCGATCACCGCTTTGCAATCGCCGTGGATCTGCAAGCCGATCAGACCTTTTTGCTCAATCGAATCGTCCTCTTCCGTGTAATCAACCGTGAGTTTCCCGTTGATGAAAAGGCGCACCCGTTTCCCTTCTGCGAGCACCTCGTAGTTGTTCCACCCGCCGGGTTTCTCCAGCTTTTTGATCATCTCCGTATCCCCCTCGGCGAGCATTTTCTTTCTACGGGATTCATCGTAGAGAAAGCCGGTATAGCCCGCTCCTATGTCCGCCTGGTAGCCAATCATTTCGTGCGATCCCTCCATCCTGCGGCTGCGAACCTGCACCCCGCCGTTCACAAATCCCTCGGTGCCGGTCAGCTTGTATTCGAAGGTCAGCCGGAAATTTCCGTATTCCTTTTCCGTGGTCAGGAACTCGTTGCGCGGATTCCCCTCCATGGAGCCACCCTTGATCACGCCGTCCTCAACCCGCCAGACCTTGTCCTTGTCCCCTTCCCAACCTGTGAGGTTTTTCCCGTTGAAAAGCGGAATGGGGCCAGCTTGCACAATGGATACGAGCGCGAGAAAAATCAGAGCTGCCTTCGGTTTCATATTGGATAGTATCTTTTCACAGCTCGCCATGCCATAGCTCATTTCACTTCACTTGGGAAACACCACGACATCCCCGTGCTCCGCGTGAAGCACCACCCCGTCCCCGATTTCGTGGATCACGTGGGGATTCATTTCCACCACCTGTTGCCTGCCCACGATGGTTTCGATGAAATACTCGATGCGCTGCCCCAGGTAGCTGCGCTCCACGATCTTTCCGGACATCTCGTTTTCACCACCCTCCTTGTGCAGGCGCCATGCCTCCGGGCGTATGGAAACCGTGGCGGCTTCCCCGGCCTTCGCATGCCATCCGCCTACCGTCACCCGGCCGACCAGAGCCGCCCCGTTCACTTTTACGAAGCAGAAACCCTCGTGCATCTCCATCACCTCGCCATCGATCAGATTGGTCTCCCCGATGAAACCCGCCACGTAGGAATTCATCGGCTTGCGGTAAACTTCCTCAGGCGTCCCCACCTGGGCGATCTTCCCCCAGGAAAGCACTGCCATCCTGTCCGCCATCGCCAGCGCCTCCTCCTGATCGTGGGTCACGTAGATCCCGGTCAGCCCGTTTTCCTTCACGATCCTGCGGATCTCCCTCCGCATTTCCACCCGTAGCTGCGCATCCAGATTCGAGAGCGGTTCATCCAGCAGGAGGCACCTTGGCTTCACCACCAGCGCCCTTGCCAGACTCACCCGCTGCTGCTGCCCGCCGGACATCTGGTCGATGGAGCGCTCCCCGTACCCGCCGAGTTGCACCATTTCCAGAGCCTCCGCCACCCTCTTTTTGATCTCCGTTTTCGGGACTTTCCGCTCCTCCAGCCCGAAGGCGATATTCTGCCCAACCGTCAGATGCGGCCACAGCGCGTAGCTTTGGAAAACCATGGCCGCCTCCCTTTTGTGCGGAGCCAGCCCCGTCACATCCGTATCGCCGAAAAACACCTTCCCCTCCGTGGGAGCCTCCAGCCCCGCGATGCAGCGCAGCAAGGTGGTTTTCCCACAACCGGAAGCACCCAGCAGGAAAAACAACTCCCCCGCCCCAATCTCCAGATCCAGCCCGTCCAAGGCCACTACCGAGCCTCCAAAAACCTTGCGCACATTCTCAATCCGTATCGCTTCCATACCTTTTCCGTAAAACCAAAGCATTCTCCCCGCCAGACCCGCCAAGGCAAGAACCAAGAAAACCTGCTCCATCCCGCCAGGGCACGGAAAATCCCATGGCGGAGGAAAACTTTCTGAAAGTTCCGCCTGCACTTTAATGTAAGCTATAATTATATGGAAAGCTTGGCCTTGCATATTGGAACGGTTTGAGCTTACTAAAAACCCGAACACCACCCGTTCAATACCATGAAACGACTTCACCACGCCTTTATCCTCCTGCTATGCCTCACCGGAGCTTCCGCTTCCCTCTCCGCGCAGACCATCAACGTCACCGATACACAGGGGCGCGGCATCACCGCCAAACTCGTTTCCTGCGACGGAACCAACCTGAAAATCATCCGCGAGAGCGACTCCAAGCGCTTCACCCTCCCGCTGGCAGGCCTGAACGATGCGACCAAGGGCGCGGTCAAACGCTGGATGGGTGCTGGTGGAAACCTTTCCGAAATTTACGAGGTGACCGTCGATACAGGGAAAACAAGCAGAACCACCGGCACGGATGACTTTGATGACAAACGGGTCAACCTCGACCCGACCGTCACGGTGAAAAACGCGGATTCCAAGACCCCGTCCAAGCCCCACCAGCTTACCGTCATGTTCCTTGGTCGCCCGGTCGATTCCACTTCGGACATCTATGTTTTCCGGAAACAGACCTTCGAGCTGCCGAAAATCGACCCACTCACATCCAAGCCCTTCGAGGTCAGTCCCGTTTCCCAGGCATATGACAACCGCGGCTATGCGAAATTCGGAGCCCGCTATACCGGATACGTCTGGATCATCCATGAGGATGGCAACGGACGCATCATTGCAGCCGGCTCCGTCCCCACTTCCCTGGTGGAGAAACATGGGGAAAAGCTCCTGGAGATGAACGAAGAGGGTGTTTACAACCGCGATCTCCGGGCGCTCAACTGATACCCGGCAGGAACCTGGTGGAAATCTACCGTGTGCACGTTGGACTTGCGTGCTGCCTGTCTGAAAGATCCTGAGCCTGTCGAAAGGCTGTGCGCCGACGGCATTAGCACGGGGCGCTGCCTTCAGGCGGCGTGTCGTTTTGCGTAGCAAAACCTTTCCCCGGGTTGCCCCGTGGCAGCGGGCTTGTCTGACGGAAAGCGGCAGCCGCTGCACGCAAGTCCAGGGTCTTCAACTTCTTCCGGCGTCGCTATTCACAAGTCGGGATTTCTGACAGTCTCTTAGCCGGATCTGGCAGTTGGAATCCAGTGAAAGATCTTCCCCGCCAGCTCGCTATGTAACTAACCACTTTGTCCCGTTTGAAAATTACCCACCTCCTCCGCGCCGCTCTTCTGAACCTCGGCCTCACCGCCTGTTTGACCGCTGTGGAAACGCCAGCCGTCGAACCCGGCCACTCGCATCAGGGCCATTCCTTCAACGAAGGCCCGCGCCAGGAATCCGCGCTCATCGGGGACACGGGGAAAGTCACTATACCTATCAAGACCACATGGGATCAGGGGCAGGCATATTTTGACCAAGGCCTGGGCCAGCTTCATGGCTTCTGGTATTACGAAGCGGAACGCTCGTTCCGGCAGATCGCCGCGCACGATCCCGATTGCGCCATGGCCTACTGGGGCATGGCCATGGCAAACTGGGAAAACCCGAAACGTGCCAAAGGCTTCATCGACAAAGCCAACACCCTCCTCAAAAACGCCAGCAAACACGGACAGGCTTATATTGCCGCCCAAGCGAACTACCTCGACGGGAAGCCTGCGGATGAAAAAGCCCGGCGTCAGGACATGCTCCTCGACCTTGAGGATCTTGTCCACGATTTCCCCGATGACACCGAGGCAAAAGCCTTCCTCGCAGTCCGCATCTGGCAGTTTTCCCAAAAACCCCCGCAGCTCCCGTTCAGCAGCCAGGAAGCCGTCGATGCCCTCCTCCAACAGGTGCTGGCCAAGGAACCCATGCACCCGGCACACCACTACCGCATCCATCTCTGGGACAAACGAAAACCCGCCCGCGCCCTGGATTCCGCCGCCAAACTCGGCTTCACCGCCCCGGCCATCGCCCACATGTGGCACATGCCCGGCCACATCTATTCCTACCTCCACCGCTACGAGGACGCCGCATGGCACCAGCAGGCATCCGCCCGCGTGGATCACGCCCACATGCGCGAGCACCGCCTCCTGCCCGACCAGATCCACAACTACGCCCACAACAACGAATGGCTTTCCCGGAACTGGCTGAACCTCGGCAACCGCCCCGCCGCCTTTGAAATGGCGAAATCCCTCCTCGCGAACCCGCGCCACCCCAAGCTCAACACCATCGAAGGAAAAGCCCATTCCTACCGCTACGGACGCACCCGCCTCATTGATACCCTTGAGCAGTTCGAACTCTGGGACGAGGCACTCGAACTCACCTCCAGCGAATGGTTGCAGCCCCTCGCCATCCCCGAACACGAACTCCCCCGCCTCCGGCTCATCGCTCTCGCCCATTACAAATTGGGAAACAAACAGGACTTGGAGGCGACCCTGGCCTCACTCGACACTCTCTCCGATCTTGCGAAAAAGGATCACGAAAAAGCCCAGGCGGATGCCAAAACCAAAGCCGAAAAGGAAAGCAAAAAGCCAGGCGAAATCGCAAAGCTCGCCAAAGAAGCCGGTAGGAAACCAGGCCAACAAATCGCCAACATCAAAAAAGCCCGCGCCGAACTTCAAGGCTACCTCGCCGCCCTAAATGGCGATGTTGAATCCGCCCTCAAGGCACTGGAGAAATCCACCCGCCCCAAGCATGCCGCCGCTTTGGAATACCTCGCCCTCGGCGATACGGAAAAAGCCGCTTCCCTCAGCGCCGCAGAAGTCTCCGGCGACAAACGCCTCACCCTCCCCCTCGCCGCACGCATCGAGATCCTCCACCGTCTCGGGAAAGAAACCGAAGCCCGCCAGTGTTTCGATAAGCTCCGCATGGTTTCCTCCCAGATCGATCTCACCGCACCTCCCTTCGCCCGCCTCCTGCCCATCGCCAGAAGCATGGGCTTTCCTGAAGATTGGACACTGCCCTACGTTCCCCCCGCCGATTTCGGAGTGCGCCCGGACGTCAACGCCCTCGGTCCCCTCCACTGGGAGCCGCCTTCCGCCCCATCCTTCACCTTGCCCGACCGGAACAACCTTCCCGTCAGCCTGGAAAGCTACCGTGGCAAGCCGCTCATCCTCATCTTCTACCTCGGCCACGGCTGCCTCCACTGCACCGAGCAGCTCGAAGCCATCGCCAACCGGTCCGATGGTTTGAAAACCGCCGGCCTTCCCGTCCTGGCCATCAGCACGGATACCATCTCCGGCCTCACCAAATCCCAGGCCAGCTACTCAACCGGTGGCACGGACTTCCCCTTCCCCCTCATCGCCGACCCCGAAAAAACCACTTTCAAAGCCTACGGTGCCCACGACGATTTCGAAAACGCCTCTCTCCACGGCACCTTTCTCCTGGATCCAAAAGGAAGAATACTCTGGTCCGACATCTCCGCAGATCCTTTTATGGATCTCGATTTCCTCATCAAGGAATCCCACCGCCTCCTCAAACTCCACGCAGGGGATTGAGAAACCCTGAATGATGCCAGGCTCATCAGGTAAAATCACACTTCACAACCTTCCGCCCAAAAACCACAGAATCTGGGAATCCGCTGATTTTCTCCGAGAAACAAAATCTCATCCTCTTTATATACTGCCGCGGATCAGGTTTTGTAAAAACGTAATGGTATCCCGTGTCCCGTTGGAATTCAATCTTCCGGATGGAACGGGGGCTCCATCCCGGAGGGATCATAGCAAGTAGCCGGGGGTCGAGCGCAGCGATTACCCCCGGAAAAGAAGCACACAACACAAGCGATCCCGGCAGGGATCGCAGCACTCCCGCTGGCATCCCTGCCGGGATGCAATATCCCATTGCGCGGAAACCGGGGGTGTTCGCTATCGCTCGACCCCCGGCTACTTGCTGAAATCCCTCCGGGATAAAAAGAACCGGATTTCACAAAACGTGACGCGCGGCGATACACCCGTGAGCAGCACGTTTTGTGAAATATCCCGACAGGGATATGTGGCTGGGGACTCCGGCCCCAGGCCGTTTAAGAGGGGATTCCAGCCCCCTTCTTCACTTTCACAAATCTTCATGCGTGACAGTATATCTGCGTTCATCTGAGTCATCTGCGGTTGAAAAAATCTTCTCTCAACGCGTTGATTTCAAAAGCTCCAGTTCTTTCGCACCAAAGGTGCAACACTATCCCAGCCCGGGGCAAAGTGAAACGACGCCCCGGGTTCAAACACCATAAGAATCAAGAGGGCTGAAAGCCCGTTCCATCATGTGTGATTTGCCCCGGCGGATGGAACGGACTTTCAGCCCTCTCCATTTCTTCCGCTCCATTGCTGGGGCTTTCGTTTCACTTCGCCCCAGGCTGGGATGGAACAGGCCGTTGGCCTTGAAGACCGGCACGTCGAATTCACAAATCCTGAAGCCCTGGTTAATCGAGGGTTCGGATCTGAGTCACTTCTTCCTTTTTCCCTTTTTTCCGGAATCTTTCTTCGGGTCGTAGTCCGGGTTGGGAGTCATCATCTGGGCATCTACGGATTTGCGCCATGAGTTGAGTTTCTCCAACAGCTCGGCAGCTTTCTCCGGTCGGGATTCCGCGAGGTTTGTGGTTTCGTTCGGGTCTTTTTCCAGATCGAAAAGTTCCAGACGCCCGTCCTCGAAGAATTCGATTAGCTTGAAATCACCTTCGCGGATCGCACCGTAGGGCTTGGTGCGATGGTAGTGGGGATAGTGCCAGTAGAGGGTATCCCTATCCAATTCGGTTTTCCCGCCGGTGAAGAGAGGAACCATGCTGATGCCGTCCTTGTGTTCCTCGGGTTTCGCGGGAAGCCCGGCGATCTCCAGCATGGTGGGATAGAAATCGGTGCCGATGACCATTTCCCCACACGTGCTGCCGGGTTTGGTTTTGCCCGGCCATTTCACGACAAACGGCTCCCTGACTGCACCCTCGTGGGAGAAGCCTTTGTAATCGCGGAGACCTCCCGTGGTTTCATCGTAGTCACCGCCATTGTCGCCAGTAAGCATGATGACGGTGTTGTCGGCGATGCCCAGTTCATCGAGCTTCGCCATGATGCGGCCGACGCTGTCGTCGAGCTTTTCCACCATCCCGGCACGTGCCGGATGGAGATGTTCGTTTTTCGTATTCTCGAAGTTTTCCGCCTTCTTCTTATATTTCGCTACAAGTTCCGGCGGAGCCATGATTGGGCCGTGGAGGGTATAGTAAGAGAAATAGAGCAGGAAGGGTTTCTTCTTTGCATTTTCATCCAGGAAATCCAGTGCCCTGTCGGTGAGCTTGTCCGTCAGAAAATCGCCGGGCTTGCCGTCGTCGAGATTCGGCATTCCAAAAGGTGAAAAGTATTTCCCCGGCCCTTTCGGCTGCCCCCACTCGCGCCCGCCGACATTGATATCGAAGCCGTGGCTGGTAGGGAAATGCTCGTCCATGTCCAGCTGGCCGTTGGGCATGAGGTGCCACTTTCCGAAAAACCCGGTCGCGTAGCCGGCTTCTTCCAGCGCTTCCGGCAAAAGCACGCGTTCGTGATCCAGCTTCATTGTCCAATCCGGCACCGATAGCTTTGCGAATGGCCTCTTATGTCCGGCGATCCAATCGGTGAGATGCAGCCGCGCAGGATAGCAACCGCTGAGAATGGCAGCACGGCTGGGCGAGCACACGGTGCAGGCGGCATAGGCATCGGTGAAAAGCATCCCCTGCCCCGCGAGTTTGTCGATGTTCGGTGTCTCGTAAAATTCCGCCCCGTAGCATCCGAAATCCCCCCAACCGAGGTCATCGACGAGCAGGAAAACGAAATTGGGCTTTTCCGCAGCGGCTAGGGGAAACGCAGGGAAACAAAGGAACAGAAGGAGATGCAGGACTTTCATGGAGGAGATTATACGGCCATTGTCTAAGAGGAAGGAACCACGAATCTCACGAATCCAACGAATAGGAGGTAGCGTTTGTATTGTCCATACTGCCGCGCATCAGAATTTGTGAATCCGACATGCAGGTCTTCAAGGCCAACGGCCTGTCCCATCCCAGCCTGGGGCGAAGTGAAACGAAAGCCCCAGGAATAGAACGGAAGGAATGGAGAGGGCTGAAAGTCCGTTCCATCCGCTGGCACAGATCCCACATGATGGAACGGACTTTCAGTCCTCTTGATTCTTATGGTGTTTGAACCCAGGGCGTCGTTTCACTTTGCCCTGGGCTGGGATAGCGATGCACCTTTGGTGCGGAAGAACTGGAGCCAAACGACCTTCGCTTTTCACACAACGTGATGCGCACGAGTATAAAAAACACTCAAAATAAAAATGCTTTAGCCGGGTCTTTTTCTTCATTCGTAAGATTCGTAAGATTCGTGGTTCCTCATTCGTCACCTTTCCATGCTTCCTGTTCTTCCCCCGTAATCACAGCCCGGAAATCTCCACCGCCTGGCCGCCGGTTGATTTGGCTCCGAAATATTTCCCTCCCGCCGCATCTGTCACCAGCAGATCGAATTCGGATGGCTTCACAAAATAGTGATCCGTTTCACGGCCTAGTTTCGTATGGTCGAGCATAGCGCATTTCCATTTCGCATGGGCCATGATGGTGGCTTTGAGACGGGCTTCGTCCGGGTTGGGTTCACCGATTCCAAGCTTCCTGTCATATCCTCCGCCGGAGAAAAAGAAGCGGTCGATGCGCATGGAGCGTATCCCCATTTCCGTGAGCATCCCGCCGAATCGCTTGCCCTTGGGCTCGTAGATTCCGCCGAGCAGGACGAGTTCCAGATCGCTCCGGATCGCCAAACGTTCGATCACATCCTGCGCGTAGCTGACGATGCGGAGCCGGTGCCCCTCCGGCAGGTGGCGGGCGAACTCCATCGCAGTGGAGCTGGCATCCAGCGCGATGGTTTCATTCATCCCCACCTGCTTTGCAGCAAGCTTTCCAATGACGGTTTTCTCAGGAGCCTGGCGTCCCTCGCGTTCGCTATGGGGTAGTTCATGAATGGCCATGGAAATTTCCGTAGCACCACCATGCGTCCGGTGGAGCAATCGCTGCCGGGCAAGCGCGTCCAGATCCCGGCGAATTGTTTCCTCGGTTACTTTCAGGGCAGAGGAAAGTTCCTGTGTCCTCACGGCACCGTCACGCCTTGCCGCTTCAAGGATTTTGCGTTGTCTTTCAATTGCTAGCATTTGGTTTTTTCTTCTTTTTTCTTGCTGTTTGCAGGTTTATCCTGCATTCCCTCATTCCGTCAACGACATTCCTACCCATACCATGAACAATTTCAAACATGTAACTTACTTGTGGGACGATTCCCATGCAGCCAGCCTCGATGCCGTGGATCGTCTTGTTTATCGCTCCAACATTCTTGGAGCCGACCAACGCATCACCAACACCGGTGGCGGAAACACTTCCTCCAAAATCATGGAGACCGATCCCCTCACCGGCCAGCAAACGGAAGTCCTCTGGGTAAAAGGCTCCGGCGGCGACCTCCGCACTGCCAAGCGCGAAAATTTCTCCTCCCTCTACCAGGACAAGCTCATCGGCCTCCAAAGCGTCTATGCAGCCAAGCCGGACAACGGCCTCAAGACTCCTGCAGAAGATGAAATGGTCGGAATGTATTTCCACACCACTTTCAATCTCAACCCCCGCCCTTCCTCCATCGACACCCCTCTCCACAGCTTCCTCTCCGGCAAACACGTGGACCACATGCACCCGAACGCGATCATCGCCATCGCCGCTTCGAAAAACTGCGAGGCGCTGACCAAGGAAATTTTCGAAGGTGAAATGGAATACGTGCCGTGGATGCGCCCGGGCTTCGAGCTCGGTCTCGCGATGCAGGAAATCGAAAGAACCAAGCCCGGCACCCAGGCAATCATGATGGGTCAGCACGGCTTCATCTCATGGGACGACGATGACAAGAAATGCTACGAACTCACCCTCCGCCTCATCGAGAAAGCTTCCCAATACATCGCTGAAAAATACGAAGCCAAAGGCGGCGACGCAAAAGCCTTCGGCGGTCAGAAATACCAAACCCTCCCCGAAGAAGAGCGCCGCGCCACCCTCGCCGGCATTCTCCCATGGCTGCGCGGTCAGGTTTCCCAACAAAAGCGTTTCATCGGAACCATACAGGACGATGAGAAGATCCTCCGCTTCGTGAACTCTGCCGACGCACCACGCCTCGCCGAGCTAGGCACCTCCTGCCCGGACCATTTCCTCCGCACCAAGATCAAGCCGCTCTACGTCGCGTGGGATCCGCAGAAAGAAGACGCGGCAGCCCTGAAGGAAAAGCTCGCCGAAGCGCTTGTCACCTACCGCGAGGATTACGAGAAATACTACAACACCTGCAAGCACGACAACTCCCCCGCCATGCGCGATCCGAACCCGACCGTGGTTCTCATCCCCGGCCTGGGCATGATTGCATGGGGCAAGGACAAGTCCGAATCCCGCGTCACCGCCGAGTTCTACAACTGCGCGGTCGAAGTCATGCGCGGAGCCGAAGCCATCGATACCTACATCTCCCTCCCGCAACAGGAAGCGTTCGACATCGAATACTGGCTCCTCGAGGAAGCGAAACTCCAGCGCATGCCCGCTGAAAAAGAACTCGCCCGCCAGACTGTCATCGTAGTCGGCGCAGGTTCCGGCATCGGCAAGGAAACCGCCCACCGCCTGGTCAAAGAAGGCGCACACATCGTCTGCGTCGATCTCAACAAGGAAGCCGCCGAAGCCACCGCCAAGGAAATCACCGATATTTACGGCGTGGGCATCGGAGTCGCAGGCAGCGGCATCTCCGGATGCGGCCCGGCCATCGGCCTTGCCGCGAACATCACCGACCGCAAAGGCATCCGTGAAATGCTCGACCAGGTCGCCCTCGCATACGGCGGGTTCGACCACATCTGCGTCACCGCAGGCATCTTCGTCCCATCCGACACCACCGGCCACATCCCGGATGACAAATGGGCGCTCACTTTCAACATCAACGTCACCGGCTCCTACCTCGTAGCCGACGAAGCGTTCAAGAGCTGGAAAGAGCAAGGCCTTAAGGGCAACCTCGTCCTCACCACTTCCGCCAACGGAGCGGTCGCGAAAAAAGGTTCCCTCGCCTACGACACATCGAAAGCAGCCGCCAACCACCTCGTCCGCGAGCTGGCCATCGAGCTTTCACCACTCGTCCGCGTCAATGCCGTCGCTCCTGCTACCGTCGTCCAAGGTTCCGCGATGTTCCCACGCGAGCGGGTGATCGGCTCCCTCGCGAAATACGACATCCCGTATTCCGACGATGAGGAAACCGAGTCCCTGGTGAACAAGCTCGCGCAATTTTACGCCGACCGCACCCTAACGAAATCCCCGATCACCCCAGCCGACCAAGCCGAAGCATACTTCATCTTCGTGACGAACCGCCTCAGCAAATCCACCGGCCAGATCATCACCGTCGATGGCGGCCTCCACGAGGCATTCCTCCGGTAACGTGGCAGCGGACGGATTGCATCCGCCATGCCAACCCGATTACAAACAACACCCGGCTCCCGAAAAGGAGACCGGGTGTTTTCGTATTTTTCCGTGTCCGCCCGCACCGTCACGAACCTCAAGCCATCAAGAAACGACCAAAAACTTCAGCTTCCTGGCCACACCCCGGTCGGTTTCCAAGGAAATCCACCATCGCGGAAAACGCCGAAGCTTCCGCTAAGTCAGTGCCATTCGCCCGTGTCACCGGCTTTTGCGGGAAGATCGTCCCACCTCAGTTTTTCCGGAGAAGGTATGCGAACAGATCTTTCAGCTCATCGGGATTGAGGCGGTTGATCATTGCGGGAGGCATTGGTGAAACTTTCGATGGCGCCATGGATTTGATGTCCGCCCGGCTGATTTCCACCTGTTGGGAGAAATCGAAGGGGTTGATGCCGATGGCGAGGATCTCGTCCTGCTCGTTGAGCACGCGGCCGGTGATGGTTTTGCCATCGCGGGTGACGATTTCGGTGAACTCGTATTGGTCGGAAATCACCTGGCCAGGCTCCACGATGGAGTGGGCGAGATCCGCCACGGTGAAACGTCCGGCCAGGTTGGTGAGATCCGGCCCCTGTGCGCCGCCTTCGTTTCCGAATTTGTGACAGGCGGAGCAGAGGGATGCCTCGAACATGTTCCTGCCGTTCTTCATATCGCGGCCATCGAGACCTCCCTCGGTAATTTCCACGATCCCATCCACAGTCCACGCACGGCCTGGGCCTTTCACGGGAGGAAGCTGTTTCTGCTTTTTGGCAGGTGGCTTGGCCTCTCCGGCGAACTGCTTTTGCTCTTCTTCGGTTCCGTTTTCGAAAATCTGTTTGCGTATCATTGCGATCGCTGCGGAATAGCTGTTGCCACCTTCACGGCTGTCGATTTCACGGAACCAGTTGAAGGCACGCCTGCGCTCCCCTTCCGCCCATGGGCCTTTGACCGCGCGGAGGCAGTAGAGATAATGGATGCGGCTGGTAGGGGGCTGGTTGGCCATCACCTTGCCGATGTCCGCGCCGTAGCGGGAGTTCCGCTCCACGAGATCCTGCCATGGATCCGGCTCGTCGGCCGGCCCTCGTCCATGAGTTTCAAAGTCCGCCCGACCACGCCGGGTGCCTGGAGGTAGCAGAGCATTCTTGCGAGTTCGAAGTTCATGCTGCGTTGCTCCGCAGGATAGGAGGCGTCGATTTTCGCGAGAACTTTCGCGCGCTCCGCCTCGTTCGGCTCGCCGCTGCGGATGAATACCAGCCCGGTGGCGCGGAGCCAGTTGAGCTTCTGGTGGGTGGTGAGTTTCTCCCAATCGATCCCATCGAGGATTTCGAGTGCGAGCTCGCGGTGCTTTTTCCCGTCGAGACGAGCCATCGCCATGGTGCCTAGTATGCGTGCCCAGACGGCTTCCTGTCCGGCGATTTTAGGTGCCCAGCCTGTGTCCGGGAAACGCTCGAGCGCGGCACGTGCCATGAAACGCAGAGTCCTTTCCCCGGAGCCGAGGTTTTCGAGAACAAATGCGAGATCGGCATTTTCAGGATTCCGGATGTAATCAGCAAGTTTTGCGCGGGCTTCGTTTTCCCCGGCCTTGCCAGGCTGCGGTTCGGTGGATTCGCTGTCGGCATATACCATGCGCCAGAGATTCGATTCCCCACGGCGCCCGCCGGTTGCGAAATACATGGCACCGTCTTTCCCGATGGCCCCGTCCGTGACCGGAAGTCCGGCACCGGCGATGAACTCTTCCTTGGTGGCCTTGAAAGAAGCGCCGTCCGCCTCCAGGTGGATCGCGTAGATGGTAGCGAAAGTCCAGTCGAACGCATAGATGGCCTGCTGGTATTTCGCAGGGGCTTTGAAGCCGCGTCCCGCCAGCACGCCGGTCGGGGATCCGGGGCCGATATTGAGGAGAGGAGCCATGCTGTCTTCATAATAGGCAGGCCATTTCCCCGTGCCGTTGCGCCAGCCCAGCTCCGTGCCGGGGACGATGTGGCAGATGCGGGTAGGCCTGTACCAAGGCATGCCGAAATCCCACTCCATATCCGCATCATAGGAGATCAGCTCCCCGCTATCGTGGAAAGCGATCCCGAAGGTGTTCCTGTTGCCGATGGCGACCAGCTCCCAATCCGTCCCGTCAGGCTTGAAGCGGGCGACCCAACCGGCGGGTGCCATGATATTGGCCGCGTGGCCTTTTCCATCCGGGTTTCTCGGCAGAAGCTGATCCTCTTCCCAGACTTTTGCGGGGAACGAATCGGTGATCTCGGGCACTGCGCCCATGTTTCCGGAGACCATATAGATCCATTCCTGGTCCGGTGAAACCAACATGGTGTGGATGCCGTGCTCGCCGCCGGCCTTGATAGGCATCGCCAGCTTTGGCTTGCCCCAGCCGTCGCCATCTTCGCTGACCATCCAGACGCCCCGCTCCACGGGAAACACCGTTGAGGTTTCGTTTACGGAAACATAGAGAATGCCCTTGTGCCACAATAGCCCGTGTGCGCCGCCGACAGGGATGTCCAGTGGCTCGACCCTGGTTTCTCCGCCTTCGAGAGCGGGAACGGTAACGCGGTAGAGTTGGCCGTATTGATCGGATGTGATGAGCCTGCCCTCGTCATCCACAGTCATCGCGACCCAGGATCCTTCTTCCTTGGTTACCTTGTGGATGTGCTCCAGCTTGAAACCGTCAGCCACCTTGTAATTTTCCGTCTCATCGGTAACTTCAGCCATTCCCAACTGCCCCATAAGGAAGGCACCGCACCACAATTTCATACCAAGGTTTTTCATCGGGAAAAATACTTCGGTCAAACCATCCCGATTTCAACAACAAACCAGAATTCCACAGAGACCCATGAACCTCCCCTCTCCGGAAAAAATCAACAGCCTGGAAAAGCGGATGGCGGATCTGGGCATCCTGAATGCGGATCTCCAGGAAAAATTCGTCCGTGGCTCCGGCGCGGGCGGACAGAAGATCAACAAAACCTCCAACTGCGTTTTCCTGAAACACGAACCCAGCGGCATCGCCATCAAATGCCAGGTAGAACGCTCGCGGGAAATGAACCGCTTCCTCGCCCGCCGCGAACTATGCGACCAGATGGACGCCATTGCCAACGGCAAGGCCACCGCCAAAAACCAGGCCATCGAAAAAATGCGCCGCCAAAAACGCAGGCGATCCCGCCGTTCAAAACAACGCTCCGTTGCAGACAAGAGGAAGCTGTCTTTGAAAAAATCCCTGAGGAAACCGCCCAGCGAATAGCTGCCGCTTCAGCCCTCCGCCCGCGTCACCAGTATGGGTCGCATCGCTTTGAACTCGGTGCCGTGTAGAATGTTCGATGCAGCGGAACGTCCGAGCCGCCGGTAATCGTGACGAAGCCGGGAGTGCGGGGAGGTAAGCACCCCGGTTCCCTGGGTAGCCACCACCTCCACCCGCCTGCCCTCATCTTTCGGAGCAAGCCCCCTTATCAGATCCGCAATTTTCAGGGCGGTGCCGTCTTCCGGACAAACCAGGCAGATGTCCTTGTCTCGTTCCGATATCACTTTTTCCATTGCCTTGGTGTCATGGTATCGGATTTCCCTTATGCCAAGCGGACTTAAAACGGCTTTCAACTGCCCAAGCGAATCGGTGATCAGCGGATCCCCCTCCAAGGGATTGACCAGCCAGATATCGTGGAAATGCTGGTCTTCGAGGTAGTCGCGTATCATTTCCGCTCCAGCCAGGTAGTCGGGAGCGAAGACCTTGCGCTTCCCATTGTCCCCGTAGAGAAGCTGGATGCGCTGGCCTCCGGGAAACGATACCGATTGCAGGGTCTTCTCATTCCAAAGGTGGTCGAGCAGAAATCCGGCACAACCCTTGGGGATGTTCGGGGCGATTTTTTTGAACTCTTCCTTCTGCTGCTTCGGACTCGCGAAAACCGGAGGCAGGGTGGGATCCGGCAAGTTCACAAGGGTGCTAACGGACTGGAAAATCAGGGCGCTGCCATTCGCCGAACAGATCTCGGAAACACCTTCAAAAATTTCCAGATACAGTGGACTCCACTGCCACATTTCCCGGCCTATGAAACAAATCGGTGCCCCTTTGAGCGTCTGGCGGCGGGAGCTTTCCGGGAAAAACCGCCCGGACGGCCCCTGCCAGACATATCCTTCCGTTTCCAGATCCCGCAGAAGCCTGGAAATGGTGGACGGGTGGATATCGAACTCCTCCCCCAGTTCACGAAGGGTCGGTAACGGAGCTTCGCCATCGCGCTGTTTCAGCATTGCGATGATTCCATCCCTCGCCTGCTTGTTGTAGATGGTGGGTTTTCTTGGCACTTGACAAGATACTGTCCGAATCCCGTTTTATTTGCAACATCAGGAAACTTTTCATCAAACTCCGGGACTGGCATCCTTTGGTCAGATTCAACGATGCCGTGATCCGCATCCGTAACTTTCCAACACCACCAGAACATGCACAACCTGCCAAAAGCCCTCCTCCTCGCCCTATTGCTTCCCCTCCCCGCTTGCACGGAAGAAAAACCCAAGGTTACCGAAGCACCGGAGGAGCCAGGGAAGCCTGCGGAATGGCTTCCCCCCGGCGAATGGAAGCTCGATTGGGCGGACGAATTCTCAGGGGAAGGAAACCCTGAAAACTGGTATCCCCTGCTCGGTTACAACCATGTCGATTTTCAAAAAGCGGAGAAAAAAGGAATCCGCTGGTCTGGAAAAACGGAGGATTCCTCCCAAATGTATAGCACGAAGACCGGGAACCACTGGCTCAACGGCGAGGGGCAACTTGTCATGCGCATCGTCACCGACAAGACGGAGAAAAACGACCACGGCCCGGTGGTTGAATCCGCCTATTTGCTCTCGGGATACCCGGAAAAATGGGACAAGTCAGATCCTAGTGGCGTCAAATGGGCGGGAAAATTCCTTAGCCCCAGGGACGGCCCCCTTTACATCTCCGCCAGCGTCCGCTCGGATCAGGTCAAAGGCTGGTTCACCTGGTTCGCCTTCTGGCTTTTCACTGAAACCCGCGCTTACAACGAAAATCCGGCCGATGGAACCGAAGTCGATATGGTGGAAATCGTAAAAGGGAAAAAGGACTACATGGCCAATGTGTTCAACGTCGCAAACCACTGGAAACTGGGTGGTGGCGGTTCGGAATCCCTCCAGTTCCACAACGGAGGCAAGCCGCCTTCCAGCTCCTTCGTGGATGTCAATGATTCGGATTACCATACATGGGGCATTGAATGGTCAACGGAATCCATGAAATGCTACGTGGACGGCAAGCTCTACTACACCTTCACCGAGAACATCCCAACCGATCCTGTGGACATGATGATCCTCCTGACCCTGGAATACCAGAAAGACATGTGGGACCCTGACCAGGGCGACGGCCGCACCGAAGGCCCCTTCGTCTCGGATACCCCGGAAATGCGGGAAATGTCCCGTGCGCTGGTCGATTTCGTAAGGGTTTACAAGAAACAGCCCTAGGCAGCGGGAAATATCGGAGCGCCGCGCCATGCAGGAATTTTTGGGAACCAGGACATCGGGTGTCATGGATTTAAGAGGCCATCCATGCCTTGGAGACTTACTCCCGGGTCGGGAATATCAGGCCTCCGGCCATTAAGACCGAGCTATCGGATTCACAAAACGTGATGCCCCGTCCTTCAATGTGAACTTTCACTCCCGCCATCTTATTTCTTTCCCGGCTCCGGACTCTGCGCCATTCTTTCCGTGGTGAAATTTCTGCCCGCGATCCTCCTTCTGACCATCTTTCAGAACCTCCACGCCCGGGAGCCGGCGGGGACGGTTGCCGCATCCGCGAAACGCGCGATGGAGAACGGCCTCTGGGATGTCGCAATCCTACGTTTGGAGCGGGCTGGAAATCTTCCGGATCTCGATCCCGCGGAACGTTCGGAAATATTAATCCTCCTCGCCGAGGGATTGGTGCGCGCGAACGAGCCTGCGAAAGCCTTCGCCATCCTGGAAAAAACCGGCGTGCGGGAGCATCCCGACGCACCTTTTTGGATGGGGCAGGCGCTTGCCGGACTGGGTCGTTACTCGGATGCGGTGGATGCGCTCCTGCCCATCGCCGCCCATCCCTCGCAGCAGTTTCGTGAAGACGCCGGGCTCACCGCAGCCAGCCTCCAGCTTTCCCTGGGGCAGCCGGAAGCATCCTTGGAAACGCTCGCCCTGCTTGCCGAACCCGCAGGCACCCCCACCGCCGTCCGCTCAAAACTCCACCGCATCGAAATCCTTCTCGACCAGGGCCAGGCAGTGAAAGCACGGGAGCTTTTTACCACGCTCCCCGAAGTCCCGGAAACGCTCAAAAACCACGCCTCGTTTCTCGACGGCCAACTCATGCTCTCCGAAGACAGGCATGGCGAAGCCGAAGCGGTTTTCACCGCACTTCTCGCAAACCCCGGCAGCCAGACCCTGCCGCGCTACAACCTCGCCGCCATAGCAAAAGCGGATGCGCTGGCAGGACTCGGCAACACCACCGAAGCCACCGATTCCCTGCTCGCATTCATCCAGGCCAATCCCGAGACACCCCTGCTCGAAGCCATGTTCGAGCGCATCATCAAATGGCTTCCGGAGGAAATCGTCACCGCGGAAACCCCCACCCTCCAGCGCCTTTCCGAGTGGCTCCCGAAAGCCCCTCCGGCCAGCATCGAATATCTCTACGCCGATGCTTCCTACGCAGCCATCGAGTGGTCGCCATCAACCCGGACGGTTCCCGACCTCGCGGTATTTTCCCTCTACGCACGTGCCCTGGGACTCCACCGGGTCGATACGGTGGAAGCGAAGAAACAAGCCGAACTCCTGCTCCAACGCATACGCCTGATCGCCCCGACGCACTTCCTCACACCGCGCAGCCTCATGATGCTGGCCCGCTGGAAAATGGACGAGGGAAAATCCCCCCAGGCTTTCGAGATTCTCGACACCCTCCGCCTCACCGCGAAATCCCCTTTGGTAAAAGGAGAGGCCGCTTTCCTCGATGCCCGCATCGCTTTTGAAAGCGGCGACACCACATTGGCCGCCGCACTTTTCGAAGAAGCAGCCGCTCTTCTCGATGGCCAAAACAAGGAAGCCGCCGCTTACAACTCCGCCCTCGCCAGAATCTCCGCCGATACCTCCGCAACCATCCCCATCCAAAACGGGAACCCGGAAACATCCGCGAAGCTCGCCACCGACCTTGAGCTGGAAAAAGCCCTTCTTGCAGACTCCCCGAAGAAAGCAAAAACCGCTCTCGACGCATTTCTAACAGCCAATCCGAACCACCCCCGCGCAGCAGAGGCAAGGCTCGCCATCGCCGAGGCGGCATTGAAGATTTCTCCACCGGATCTCTCCCTGGCACGCGCGCAGATCGATACCCTCCGCGCCTCCGGCCAACCCCTCCCCACCGATACCACACCCCGCCTCCTGCTCGCCGAGCTCCGCCTCCTCGATCTCTCCGGGGAAAAGGAAAAAACCGTGGAGCAGGCGAAATTCATTGTCGAAAATTACCCGGAAACCCCCACCGCATCCGAAGCCTCGCTCATCATGGGGACATCCCTTTTCCAATCCGGCAACTACAACGAAGCCCGTCTCGTCCTGGAGAAACTCGCCACCACCGAGCCGGGAACCCAGCGCACCCAGGCCGCCCTCCTTCTCGCCGCACGATCCGCCGCCCTCGGAGCCACCGCACAATCCCGTGAGGAAGCGCTCGCCATCTTCGACAAGGCGATCGCGATCGACGGCCCGCTGCGCTCTCTCGCCCGCCTCGAAAAAGCCCGGCTCAACATCGATCTCAACCGCCTCCCCGTGGCCATCGCCTCCCTCCGCGAAGCCTACACCACCGCCCCGCCGGACGATCCCTCGCGCCTCCCCACCGGCCTCATGCTCGCGGAAGCCATTTACGCCCGCGGCGAAACCGTTCCCGGCAGTCTTGAGGAAGCCCTGAAAGTTTACGACGAACTCCTCGGCCTCACCGCCAGCAACCCGGCTCAATATTTCCGCCTCCAATATCTCCGGGGGCTCACGCTGGAAAAACTCCCCGATCCGGAAGATCCCACCAAGACCCGCCAGGACGAAGCACTGTCCGCCTATTACTCCGTCCTCGACCGCCCGAGCTATCCCCCCCCGCCGGAGTGGGAGTGGTTCGAGCGTAGCGGATTCCGCGCCCTCGCCCTCCTGGAAAGCACGAACGACTGGCTGGCCGCCATCTCCATCGCCGGGAAAATCGCCTCCTTCAATGGCCCCGCGCCGAGGAAGCCGCCACCCGCGCCCGCCAGCTCCAGCTCAAGCACAGGATCTGGGAGGACGCCCCTCCCAATCAATAACTCGACACCCGCCCGCCTTCCCCCCACCCTTCCGTCCGT
The DNA here is from genome assembly GCA_963793435.1 of uncultured Verrucomicrobiae bacterium. Classification (GTDB taxonomy): domain Bacteria; phylum Verrucomicrobiota; class Verrucomicrobiia; order Verrucomicrobiales; family Akkermansiaceae; genus Luteolibacter. The sequence goes on from CAWCAA010000002.1 coordinate 2,400,130, forward strand.
CCTCATGTCGAACGTCCCGCGCTGGCTCCTTCCCCTGTTACTCGCCCTCTTCGGAGTGGCCGCAATAGCCATCGTTCTCCCCTACGAACAGGCCGCAGTGAGAGAGCAGTTCAGCGGCTTTCCAGACTCACACGTCTTTTCCAACAGCATCCGTCCCTACATCCTCGCACTGATCTGCATGATGCCGGGAATCGCCGGGATCGCATACAGCCTGGGCACCACTTTCGACCGCTATGTCTCCCGCCAGTTCATAGGAATCTTCCTGATCTGCCTGGCTGCGCTCTTCGCCATCTGGCTCCTCATCGATCTCAGCGACAACCTCAGCGATTTTGACAAGAGCGAAAACAAAGCCGTCTCCCTGCTGAAATTCTACCTCTACCGGTCGCCGGCCATCCTGCTCGTGCTGATGCCCTACACCCTGCTCCTCTCCCTGATTTACGGGTTGGGAAAATTTTCGAAAAGCAATGAGATCGTAGCCATGATACAGAGCGGCACGGGCATCGTCCGCGTCACCGCCCCCCTCATTTTCGCAGGTGTCTGGAGCAGCGTCCTCCTGCTCGGATTGAACTACCACTGGGCACCCCACGCGGAAGGCATGCGCGACGAACTCACCGCCAGGGCCAACAACGAACCCGTCGTGGAGGCCGAGAACGTCCTCTACCGGGATTCCGATTCCCGCCGTCTCTGGATGGTGGGTGCCTTTCCGAAAAATTTCGAAAAAGGCGAACCCCTCCAGAACGTGGAAATCACCACGATGAATCCCGACCGCACCCTGAAGACGCGGATGTCATCGCCCTCCGCCAAATGGGACAGGGATTCACGGAACTGGATTTTTGAAAATCCTTTGTTCGCACGTTTTACCGAAGGTGAAGCCCCCCAGTTCGAGCAAATGGAAGAGCCCGTCGTCCGGACAAAATGGAAGGAAACCCCCTCCCAGATCATCAAACCCGGTCTCGATGTGGAATACCTCGGCATCCCGGAGCTGAGCACCTGGCTCGCCTCCCCAATGGCGGACCAGCCAACCTCCAACCGCGCCGCCTACCTCACCCAATGGCATTACCGCTGGGCGCTCCCCATTACCTGCATCGTCACCGTTCTTCTCGCCGCCCCCCTTTCCATCCACTTTTCACGGCGCGGCGCGGGCAGCGGAGTCTTTCTCGCAGTCGTGCTCTCCGTGCTGATGCTGTTCGTATCCAGCATCACCCTCGCGCTTGGCGAAGCCGCCATCGTTCCCCCGTTGCTCGCAGCCTGGCTGCCGAACATCGTCTTTTCCCTGATCGGATTCTACCTGTTCCACCGCCGCATCACCGGACGCCCCATCTACCAGTCCGTCAAACGCCTCCTCATCCCGCAAACCTGATTTCAGAAAACCCATCATGGCACTCAACGAAGCCTGGCACGTCCGAACCCGCAGCCGCGAATGCTCCGCCACCGGGGAGAAATTCAAGGAAGGGCAGAAAATCGTAACCGCCCTTTTTCCCGATCCGGAATCAAGTGGCTACCTGCGCAGGGATTTCTCCGACAAGGCATGGACGGAGCGCGAAAAGGAAGCCACCGGGGAGGATGATTATTTTTCCCACTGGCGCACCGTCTTCACCCCGCCACCGGCCAACGAAACCGTCCAGCCCGTCACCAAACAAAACGCCGAAGACCTCCTCCGCACCCTCGTCGAGGAAGACCGGGAGCACACGGAAAACACCCGCTACATCCTCGCCGTCATGCTGGAGCGCCAAAAGCTCCTCCGGGAAACCGACTCCCAACCCACCACCGGCGGCATCCTCCGCATCTACGAGCACAGGAAAACAGGCGAGGTCTATATCGTCAAAGACCCCAACATCCCCCTCGACCAAGTGGAGGAAATCCAGAACGAAGTCTTCGATCTCCTCGCCCCAAAACCTGCCGAACCGCAACCGGAAGCATCCGCCGAAACTCCCGAAGGGGAAGCAAGTTCAGAAGCGGAACCCGAGGCCGGACAGGAAAACGAAGAACCGGCCGGCTAGCGGGGGAAATCTAAACCCTCGCCTCCAGCCAGCGCCCCTTGTAGTGCAGCCGGACGAAGACGATCGCCTGGGTAATCAGATCGAAAGCGAGCACGATCCACACCCCTGTCAGAGTCACCCACCCCATCTGGGAAAGCACCCACAGCACACCGACCCGGTAGAACAGCATGCTGCTAAACGCCCAGCGCATCACCAGCTTCGTTGCACCGGCTCCGCGCATCGTTGTTTTCAAAATGATGCAGGTGGCAAAGAACGGCTGGGTCAGCGCACAGACCACCAGCAACGGCCCTGCCAGATCCGCATGGAGTTCGCTCCCCGGCGCCATCAGCCCGATCAGCCATTCCCTGCCGAAGACGAAACACAGTCCCATGAAAACCATGAGTCCCACGGCAAGTTTCCACGAGAACCGCACCGCTTTGACCGCCATTTCCCTGGATCCTGCGCCGAGGTATTGCCCGGTCAGCGCCGCTGCCGCAGCCGCTATCGCAAAGCCCGGCAGGAAGCTCATCGACTCCAGCCGTATCGCGATGAAATGCGCTCCGAGCGCGCCCTCGCTTCTCAGGTTGGAAATCACCCGCAGACCGTAGGAATGGATGATCCACATCCCCGCAATCTCCAGTGCCTGGGGAACTCCCACCCGCCAGATCCGCATCAGTGTGGGAGAGTGGAAACGCAGCCCCTCCCGCGACCATTTCAGACCCTCCCGTTTTTTCAAAGTCAGTAGCAACACCACGGTAAACAGACCTGCGATCCAACCAACCACCGTCCCAAGCGCGATCCCCGCAACACCGTGCCCACCGAAAGGCTCCGGCCCGAACACCAGCAGAACGCTCACTCCCATGTTGACCACATTCACCACCAGCATCGCGAAAAACGGCGTCTTGGTATCGCCGGAACCACGCAATGCCGCATTCACCGAGAACATCGCGCCCGCGACCGGCCCCGACCACGCAAGCACGCGGATGTAGCTTTCCGCCTCCACTGCCGCAGCAGGAGTGAGACCCATCCACATGATGATGAACGGCGCACCGATCTGAAGGATTACCAGAGCGGCACAACCCGCCAGCGCACCAAGCCATACCCCCTGCCCCAGTCCCCGGTTCGCCAGTTCGGGATCGCGCGCACCGGTTGCGCGGGAAACCAGAGCCATCACCCCGGTGGCCACGGCTCCTTGGAAAATGTAGATGAACCAACCCACGTAACCGCCCAGCCCGAGCGCATCTAGAATCGCCACACGCTCCGTCCCCTCAGCCATCCGCCCTGCGATGAGGATATCCGTCATCCCTACGAAAAACGAAAGAACCTGCTCCAAAAGCGGCCACATCGCCAGGGTCAGCACCTGCATGGCGAGGGTCATTTCACCCAGCTTGCCGCCGAGCCGGATCTCCTCACCCCGCTCGCTTGCCTCCACAGAAATACCCGGCTTATCCATCCGCGCAGACACTCGCCCCCCCGCCGCCTTTCAGCAATTCCCAATTCACTTGGAACCCGACGGCACTGGCACGGGGCGCTGCCTTCAGGCGGCATGTGACCTATTCTACAGAAGCACCGCCGAAGTTACCCCGTAGCTGCAGGCTTCCGGCAGTCACAGGTCTGCGACTGTTTCCGACAACGCGTTTCACCTAAACAGGTTCTCACGCCCGCCGCATGTAATCAGGCACCTGCGCACGCTGCCTTGCCGGAGGTACCGCCGTGCTGGAAAACGAAATCACCGCACCAATCCCGGCCGCATGGCTCCCTCCCAGCCTTGGCTCCACCTCGAAATCCGGAAAACGGAAACGCGCCCGGTGCTTCCACCACATCAGGCAGCTCCATCCCAAAATCAGCGCACCGCACAGCGCGGCAAAAACCCCACCGGCCAACCTCATCCACCCGGGCAGAGCCACTGCTTCCTCCGCCTCTTTCTCCCTTTTGTGAAACGCCCTGGCCTCGGCACCATCGGGAATCGACTCCCTGGTTCCCGCCGCAGTCCCCTCCGCCATCCGTTCCATCCAGTAGATACGGATCGACATCTGCACGAGGAAAGCCTCCAACTGATCGGCCAGATTCACACTGGAAAATGCCTGCACCACCGAGCTTTTGAGCGCCCGCCGCTGCTCTGCTGCGGACACCGCCTCCGTGATAACCGGACTCAGGTAAATTTCCGAACGCTGCGGCGCACCGAGATAATAGTAGGTTACGAGCGCCGGTTTCCCCACGGAATACAAACGCTCCACCACCTCCTCCTCACGCACGTCACCGGGGATCTGCTGATCGCCACCGAAAACGTAGATATACATATCGATGGATGAATCGCTCGCATGGTAATCAAGGAAAGCCTCCAGGTCGTGCTTCTCTTTTGTCCCCAGAAGCGATTGCGGATCCACCAGGTAGCCTTGCGGCTTCTCTTCGAAATATGCCGCCAGATATTCCTCCCCGACGGTGTTGTCTTCCACCTCCGCCTCCGCGAGTTCCGCCTGTGTCGGCTCCTCCACTGCGAGGGGCGTTTCCTCCGCTTTCACCTCTTCCGGCAAAGCCTCGTAGGTCAGGAGGGAGCCTCCCGCCATCCACCCGTCTTCCAACATCGATGCACGGTCTTTCGCATCCCACTCGGGAAGCGGCGGCTCCACGTTCGCAAAAATGGCGCTACCACAAAGCCAGAACAGCAGGAGACGCCTTTTCAATATCCCACCTCCTCGCTCGCGGGTTCGACCGGTTCATGCACGTTGGAAACATTTCCACCACGGATTTTTTTCACCAGATCCTCCACCGCCACCGGAGTAGCCACCTTGCGCTCGTATCTTTCCGGATCCCGCCGTGCCTGCCTGCTACGCTTGCGGAGTAAACTCCCGATGTGATTCAGCGCTTTGAGCAAACCGTCACAATACCTTCCCTCCAACCAGTGCGAATGCGCCCGTGTAAGGCATTCGAAAGTATCCCGCTCCTCGAAAAACGGATCCAACAGATAACCGAAACTGATCCCCGCCGCCTTTGAGTCGGGATCGATCACGATGAGAACCCCCCCCTCGTTGGGCTTCGTCACATCCACATCTTCAAAAACCCCGCGGTTCAGCAGCCAAAAACCAAACTGCCGGAGGTTCCCCGTTTCCCCGAGACTGCCCGTGTAAACCGCCAGGAACATCTGCGGAAAAGCAATCCCGAAAGCCTCCAGCGCATCCTCTATCCTGTCGCGCTCACGCCTGCGGAAAAGCCCGGCGGCATCCGTGAGGCTACGCAGCTTCACCTCCCCATCGCCGAACATCCTGTCCGCATCCGCGAGCGAGAATCCACAATGCGGGCAGGCCGCAGCCGCCCGATGGATTCGCTGCACACATCGTGGACATTTCATGACTGCCCTTATTTACTACCGAATCCCCGGTAATCAGTCAAAATAAATCACTTCCGCCTGACACGTTCCTCTTCCTTGAAGTTTAAAATTTAATGTTTAAAGTTTCCCACACCATGCCCCGCCTCACCGTAACCAAAACGCCCAAATGCTACGTCGGCGGAGCCTTTATCCGATCCGAGAGCAACCGCACCTACCCCATCAACGATGCCAGCGGAGGGTTTTTTGGAAACGTCCCGCTCTGCACCCGCAAGGATGTCCGCAATGCCGTGGAAGCCGCGGCAAAAGCCGGGCCGGCTTGGGCGAAACGCTCCGGTTACAATCGAGGGCAGATCCTTTACCGCATGGCGGAAATGCTCGAAGCCCGCGCCGACGAACTCGTGGCCGCCCATTTTCCTGCCGATGCCACGGAGAAGAAACAAGCCACCGCCGAAGTCTCCGCGGCCATCGACCGCATCGTCCACTACGCCGGCTGGACTGATAAATACGAGGCCCTGCTAGGCAGCGTAAACCCCGTCGCCACCGCGCATTTCAATTTCTCCGTTACCGAGCCCATGGGTATCGTGGCGGTTGCCGCGCCGGATGAAGCCCCGCTGCTCGCCCTCATTTCGATGATACTTCCCATCATCACCAGCGGCAATGCGGTCGTCGCCCTCGCATCGGAATCAAAGCCCTACCCGGCCATCCTCCTCGGGGAAATGCTCGCCACCTGCGATCTGCCCGGCGGCGTCATCAATCTCCTCACCGGGAAAAACGCAGACATCCTCCCCACCTTCGCCACCCACGGGCACATCCGCGCCGTTTCGGCCCATGCTACTTTGGAGGAAAGAAAAACCCTCCAGACAGGTGCCGCGGAATCAGTGAAACGCACGAAGTTCATCCCGGCGGAAAAGCCCTGCGACTGGTTTTCCAAATCCGCCCAAGGCCTCTACCACATCCGTGACTTCGTGGAACTGAAGACCACCTGGCACCCGGTCGGCTGATCATGCCGAGTTTCGGATTGCCCGGGTTTCAGCTACCTGACAGCGGGGTTTCGAGTCTTACGTTTTCGCTTGAGGCAGGGAAAGACCCCCTTAAGATCCGGGTTCATCCCATAGAACCATGATTCCCACCATATTCCTAATTGAGGACAATCCGACTCTCCGGGAAACCATGGTATTCTCCATCGGCATGATGGGCGAACTGGAGTTTTGCGCGGCTGCCGAAAGCGGAGAGGATGCGATGGAGAAGCTAAGGGAACTGAATCCCGACGTCGTGCTGGTTGACGGCTCGCTACCCGGAATGAGCGGAACGGATTTCGTAAGGGAGATCAAAAAAACCAAGGCCGATCTGAGGTGCCTGTTTTTCTCCGGAAGGAATGAGCGGGAAGTCGTCAGGGACGCACTCGGGGCTGGAGCGTGCGGTTACGTGGTGAAAGGTGGCAGACCGACGGAGCTCCTCGAAGCGGTGGCCGCCGCGATGGAAGGGCGTTGCTACATCAGCCCGTCCGTCAAAGACCGGGAGACATTACAAGATCCCGCCCAACGGGAGGCCTAATCGTCTTTTGGGAAAAGCTCCCGTATCCTTTCCACCAAACCTGAACCGGCCACGTCCTTTTGCAAATAAGCCGAAGCCCCGGCCTGCTTCATGGACTCTCCCAGGATCGCCTCCTCGTGCATGGAGAGTCCGATAATCACAGTATCTTTCAGATTCGATTTGATCTCCTGCGTTGCGACGATGCCGTTCATCGTGGGCATGGAAATATCCATCAGGATGAGATCCGGATGGTGTAGCATGGCTACCTTCACCGCCTCTTCGCCATCGCTGGCCGTAGCGACAACCTCGAGATCCTCGTGCGCGGAAAGGATCTTTACGTAGCCCTCGCGCACAATCTCGTGATCGTCCACGACTACGATCCGTAGCCGCCCGCCCGGGCGACGCTTTTTCCGTGGGGATTCGGATTCCGTATCGACCGGAATTTCCCCGGCCTCCTTTTCGATCACCTTGCGGCGGAGCATCGGAAGCCTGATCACGAACCGGCACCCTTCCCCGGGTTCGCTCGTGATGTCCATCGTCCCGCCGAATGCGCTGACCCTCTCGTCGATGCTGAACAGTCCGAAACCGCCCTCCCCGGCGGTGCGGCCCGCCACATCAAAGCCCTTGCCGGAATCCTCCACCGATACCTCAAGGGTTTCCCCGGTGATACGCGCATGAACCCTTGCCTCATCCACACCCGAGTGTTTCACCGCATTGAAAAGAAGCTCCCTGACGATGTTAAACAAGAGCGTTCCCAAGGACTCTTCCAGCCCTTGGAGATCTCCTTCGGTTTTCAGAACAACCTTGAGCCGGTGCGTTTCATCCATGTGTCCTGCCAACCAGGAGAGGGCTTCGTCGAAGCCCCCGTCATGCAGTACGGGAGGACTCAGCTCACTGACGAGGCTCCGCGCCTGCGCAAGCGTTTTGTCGAGCAGTCCCGAGACGATTTTCAGCTCCTCGGGCGTGGCCAGATCGTCCGGCTCCATGGTAAGCCGCATTTTCGCAGCGATGAGCAGTTGCTGGATGTCGTCGTGGATTACCTGGGCGACTTTCCGCCGCGCACGCTCTTCCGCAGTAGTGATCTGAGATGCGAGCATACGCAGATCGTCCGCCCGCTGCTCCGCAAGGGATGTCCTTTCGATGACCTGCTCCTCCAGGCGCTCCGCCCAGTGCGCCTGCTCTTCAATGAGTTTCCGTTTCTCGGTGATGTCAAGATGGGTTCCGACTGCACGGTAAGCGGCGCCGTCACGGAAAAAGGCCTTCGCAGTCGCCGCGATCCACCGGGTCTTCTTGTCCTTGCGGTTGATCACACGGTATTCCTGGCTGAAATGGCCGGTGCCGTCCGGGTCGAGAAGCTTGTCCACCTCTTCCTGCACGGACTTTCTGTCATCCTTGTGGATGCCATTGACAAACGTCTCGAAAGTAATCGTTTCGTTCGGCTCCACACCCCAGAACTCACGGGAGCGCCTATCCCAATAAACTTTGTTCTTCTTAACATGGAAATCGTGGATCCCCAGGTTCGCCGCATCCTGCGCGATGACGAGCCTGTCCTCACTTTCATGCAGCTTCGCCATGATTAGTTTCCTTCGGATCGACTCGGAAAGGACGTGGGCGACGGAGCGGAAAAAATTCACGTCATCAACGGTGAATTCCCTGTCTTCGGTCGAATGGGCGCCGAGCACTCCCCAGGGATTGTCCGGCGGCCCGAGGATGGTACTCATCCCGCATTTCACACCATGGACGGTGAGCAGCTCCGGCCCCTGGAAGCGTTTTTCGTCCCGCAGGTTCGTTAGGATCACCGGCCCGTTGGATTGCAGGGTGTAGCCGGCTTGGGAATCGACTCCCGTGGGAACTTTCCCCTCGCCGACCAGCTTCTCGTCCCAACCCATGCCCGCAACCATGGTAAGGAACTGCTTTCCGGAACCCAGCTTGAGCACTTTTGACAATCCGATCCCGAGCGCATCGACAAGGATCTTCGTAGCCTGCTCGAAGAGCTCCGACTGCCGCACGTTTGCCAGGGCCATCTGACCGAGCTGCGACACACTGGCCTGCTGGCGTTCGCGCGTTTCCAAGAGGGAATAGGTTTTCTTTATCGCATCAATGTCTGTCAGGGTAATGACCACCCCGCTTATCTGGTTGTCCACGGTGCGGAACGGCAGGATACGGCGGAAATACCAGCCGCCGCCTTCCAGGCGAACCTCCTTTTCGCTCACGACGAGCTTATCCAGAACCATGCGGGCGTCCGATACCAGATCATCGTCATTCACGCGGGGTGTCAGGTCGCTGATGGGTCGCCCTTCGTCCGATGGGATGATGTTCAGAAGCTCCCGGCAGGATGGAGTGAAACGGCGGATGCGCAAATCCTGATCCAGGAAAATTGTCGCGATCTGGGTACTGGAAATCAGGTTTGTCAGATCGTTGTTGCTGGATTCCAGCTCGTCGATTTTCTCACTGAGCTGCGAGTTCACGGTGCTCAGCTCTTCGTTCAGGGACTGAAGTTCCTCCCGCGATGTTTCCAGCTCCTCGTTGCTCGACTGAAGCTCCTCATTCATTGACATCACCTCCTCGTTGGAGGCTTTGAGTTCCTCGTTGGAGGTCTCCAGTTCTTCAATGGTGCTCTGCAAATCCTCACGCGTTGCCTGCAACTCGTACTCCATCTGCTGGAGTAACGTCGAGTCCTCGGCACTCGGCGCGGGGGCAACTTCAGTTTCCTTTCCCCCGCCTTGCGCCTGCGTTCCCGTTTCCACATCCACGAAAGTTATCAGGAAAAGCCGGCTGTTCGGTGAGGGCTGGAGGGGAGCGACCGTTATGCGGATCGGGCACAGTTTCCCCCCGTGTTTGATTGGCACGGTGGTGGCTGCTGCCGCCTCGTCCTCCTGATCTGCGGCACGGATCAATCCACGGACTTTTACTTCAAGACCTTTGATCAGATTCGAAAACAGGTGGGTGGACGGCTGCCCGGCAGGAGTGCTCAGATAGGGAGCCAGAGACCCGTGGAAGTAGTGGATGTTGTGCTCGGAATCGATCAGAATGGATGCGGGCGCGTACCTCGTCGAGCAGCACCTTGCGGACATATTCCACCGTTCCGAACTCCACCGGATCACCCGGCTCCCGGCGCTTCGCTTCGGTATGGGGCTTCGGCCTTGCGGTACGTGGCATGACGGGAAAATCGCTTTTCACCGTGGCAGGGCGTTTCTTTTTCCGGAAAATGCGGGAGGTCTTTGATATCGGCTCGAACAGGCCGTCACCCTTCGCAGTCGATTCGGAGCTACCCAGTAGCAGCACGCCCTCCGCTACGAGCGCGAAATGGAACAGTTGGGTAATCTTTTCCTGTATCGAATTTTCAAGATAGATCAGAAGGTTCCTGCAACTGACCACATCGAGGTTTGAAAACGGCGGATCGGATATCAGGTTCTGGGCGGCGAAGATGCACGATTCCCGGAGGTTCTTGTTCACGCGGAAGCGATCGCCATCTTCGGTGAAATGCCTGTCCAGCCTTTCCTGGCTCAGATCCAGGCCAATGTTCGCCGGGTAGGTTCCCGCACGGGCAATGGAAACGGCTGCCTGGTCAAGATCGGTCGCAAAAAGCTGGAGATCCACCGATTTTCCCTGCCGCTCCGCTTCTTCGAAAACCAGCATCGCCATGGTATAGGCCTCCTCTCCTGTCGAGCAACCTGCCACCCAGATCCGTATGATCTCACCGTGCTTCTTCCTCGTGACCAGAGGGCGGATCACATGCTCAAGCACCTTGTCCCATACCGGCTTGTCCCGGAAAAACCGCGTTACGCCGATCAGGAGGTCGCCGAAAAGCGATTCCACTTCCCCGCTGTCCCCGCGTAGAAACTCCAGGTAACCCGCGATATTATCCACCTGCTTGAGACCCATCCTGCGTTGGATACGGCGGTTCAGGGTCCCTTTTTTATAGCAGCGGAAATCATATCCTGTCTTTGCATGAAGCAGGCTGAGAACGGATTTGAAATGATCCGGGGACGATTCATGGAGATGATCGCCCGATGCACTGTCCCTGATGTAAGGGTGCCCGGTGAAATTCCCCACCACACCCGGCATCTCGCTGATGGGGATGATCAGATCGACCTTTCCCGTGGCGATAGCACTGCGCGGCATCCCATCGTATTCAGCGGTATCCGGCTGCTGGGCGATCGTGAGGCCGCCGGCTTCCTTCACCTCTTTCAGACCCTGTGCGCCATCACTTCCGGTGCCGGTGAGGATGATGCTGACGGATCGCTCCCTGCACTGCTCCGCGAGGCTGCGAAAGAAAAAATCGATGGGCATCCGCATTCCGCGGTCCTTGACTGGCTCCGATAGCACAAGCGCGCCGTTTTCGATGGCCAGATACCTGGCAGGCGGGATCATGTACACCCGGTTCGCAAGCAGTGGGCACGGCTCCTCCACCTCCACCACCTCCATGCCGGTATGCTTCCCGAGCAGGTCGCTCATCATGCTGTCATGGGTGGGATCAAGGTGCTGGATCACCACAAATGCCATACCCGTATCCGTATCCAGAGCCTCCAGGAAGCTGGTAAGCGCTTTCAAACCGCCTGCGGAAGCACCTATCCCGACAACCACACACCCGCTCCCGCCCCCGGTTTCCAGGCTGGTCTTCTCCTCATCCGGTTGCTCGGCTCGGGACGCTCCCGCTTTTGATGGCATGACTTTTTATGAATCGTTTTGTTTCCCGGAGACACTGCAACAGTTTTGCACAACTTCCATTGGGAAGATGTTGGCCGCCCACCGCGATGTTTCAAGCGACAACTTTTTGGATTTACCCTTAGACAGGACACTGCCCGGAGATAAAGGTGCTGTATGCCAAGCAGGGATCTAGTAGTCATCGGATGTTCAAGCGGAGGCCTCGACGCCTTGAAAATCCTTGTCACCGCGCTCGATCCGGAACTGCCCGCAGCCGTCCTCATCGTGCAACACGTCCTGCCGGATTCCCGCTCTTTGCTCCCGGAAATTCTCAATCGTTTCGGCCGCCTGAAGGCGAAGACCGCCGAGGACGGCGACGTGTTCGAGAACGGCCGGATCTACGTCGCCGCCCCCGACCACCATCTGATAGTTTCCGGGAAAAACCTCCGGCTCACAAGAACCGCCCGCGAGAACCGTTCGCGGCCTTCGGTAGATGTCCTTTTCCGCACAGCCGCTACTTCACAAGGGCAGCGGGTGATAGGGGTGGTTCTCACCGGAAACCTGGATGACGGAGCCGCCGGACTCAAAGCGGTGAAGGAATGCGGAGGTCTGGCGATTGTCCAGGATCCGAATGACGCGGCCTACCGCAGCATGCCGGAGACCGCCCTTCGCTTCGTCAAACCGGATCACATCACGACCGTTGTAAAGCTAGGCGAACTTCTGAACAGCCTCGCCGGCAACCCTGTGGGAGACGGGGCATCGGAAGGAGCCGTTCTCAATACCGAGAGCAAAATGGAGACCTTGGAACCAAGCAATGCGGAATCGGTCGAAAGCATAGGCAACCTGGTAGCAGTCACCTGTCCGGACTGCGGGGGCCCGCTTTGGGAGGTCAACGACCAGCCTGCGCCCCGGTTCCGCTGCCACACCGGCCATGCCTTCGGTATGGAATCGCTCGTCGCGGGATACTCCGATGTCACGGAGCGATCCCTATGGACAGCCGTCCGGGTGATGGACGAGAAAACGCGCACTCTGGAAAGGCTGGCCAGTGATCACTTGAAGAGGGGGCACAAGGGTTCGGCGGAATCCTTCACGCGACGAGCTTCGGAGTCGCGCGACGACGCGCAACGGATCCGGAGATTTCTAACAGGGCACCATGAGGCCACCGTGTAGAGCGGAGTCCACCTGAGTTCTAAAACAAAAACGGCCGGGATTGCTCCCGACCGTTTAGTAAATTGGAAACGCGTTTCCCCTATCCGATGACTTCAGGCCAATCGGTGTGGAAGAACTCGCCGCGTGCCTTGTCGGTGCGCTCATAGGTGTGTGCGCCGAAGAAATCGCGCTGGGCTTGCAGGAGGTTCGCAGGGAGAACCGCGCTGCGGTAACTATCGTAGTAACCGAGCGATGCGCTGAAGGCAGGAATAGGAATACCTGCAAGCGATGCGATGGAAACAACTTCACGCCAGTTCTGTTGGAACTCGGTGAGAAGCTTGGTGAAGAACGGGGCGAGCATCAGGTTGCTAAGGCTTGGGTCGGTGCGGTATGCATCGGTGATGTCGTTGAGGAAGCGTGCGCGGATGATGCAGCCACCGCGCCAGATGGCAGCGATCTTGCCTAGGTCGAGACCCCAGTTTTTCTCTTCACCCATGGTCGCAATGAGGTCGAGACCCTGTGCGTAGGAGATGATCTTGGAAGCGAAGAGCGCGTCATGCACTTTCTTCACGAGTTCCGCTTTCTCCACGGAAATTTCAACGTCGGGGCCGGTGAGAACCTTGCTGGCATCCACACGCTTGTCTTTCATGGAGGAAAGGATGCGGGCTTCAACAGCGGCGTTGATGGTGGAGATCACGACTGCGTTTTCAACAGCGTTGATGAGCGTCCAGCGGCCCGTGCCTTTCTGACCTGCGGTATCGAGAATTTTCTCGACGAGGGCATCGCCGGTTTCCGGATCGTTCTGTTCGAAGATTTTCGCAGTGATCTGGATGAGGTAGCTTTCCAGATCGCCGTCGTTCCAATCGGTGAAGACTTTCGCGAGCTCGGCAGGAGTGAATCCCGCTTTTTTGAAAATGCTGTAAGCCTCGCAGATGAGCTGCATGTCGCCGTATTCGATGCCGTTGTGGATCATTTTCACGTAGTGACCCGCGCCGCCCGTGCCGATGTGGGTGACGCATGGCTCGCCATCGACTTTGGCGGAGATGCTTTCAAAGATGGGCTTCATGACATCCCATGTGGAAGTCGGGCCGCCCGGCATGATGGAAGGGCCTTTGCGGGCGCCTTCTTCACCACCGGATACACCTGCACCGATGAAACGGTAGCCGAGATCGCCCAGCCATTTGTCGCGGCGTTCGGTATCGGTGTAGAGGGAGTTTCCGCCGTCGATGATGATGTCTCCCTTGTCGAGAAGCGGGAGGAGGGACTCGATGACTGCGTCAACCGGGCCACCTGCCTTGACCATGATCATGATTTTGCGCGGGGATGCGAGGGAGTTCACGAAGCCTTCGAGGGTTTCCTCGCCGACGAGTTTCTTGTCAGGATGCTTTGCGACCCACTCCTCCATGACGCTGGTGGTGCGGTTGTAAACCGAAACCTGGAATCCACGGGATTCCACGTTCAAAACTAGATTCTGACCCATGACGGCCAGACCGATTAATCCAAAATCACTGTTGCTCATAATAGTAGTCCGGAGTTCCCGGGGGCACGGATTTAGGAGAATGCGGCATCCGGTGCAACCCCTTGTTGCCTTTTCCCCATCAATTTCCCACATTGGCTGCGTGAACCTCCCGAATGCGATCACCCTTTCCCGCCTGTTTCTCACCGCCGGTTTCATCATTTTCGTAGCCTGGGAAAGCACCTGGGGGCATTTCGTCGCGCTCGCACTCTTCATCGTGGCCGCCGCCAGCGATTTCCTAGACGGCTATCTGGCCAGGAAAATGAATCTGGTTACCCCGCTCGGGAAACTGCTCGATCCCCTGGCTGACAAGATTCTGGTCTGTTCCGCATTCGTTTTCCTGACGGCGGAAGGGCTGTGCCCCGTGTGGATCACCGCCCTGATCATTGGCCGGGAATTTCTCGTGACAGGACTCCGTCAGATCGCGATCGAGGCAGGGCAAGTGCTGGCTGCGGACAATCTGGGGAAATGGAAAACCGGTTTCCAACTCACCTACCTGATTTCCGGCCTGATCCGGTTGACGCTGGAAACCATGGACCGGGTGCCGGGCTTTCTCTCCATTTTCCACACACTCACCATCCCATGGGGGGAAGGCGCATGGCTGATGCCGATCAGCCTGGGGCTGGCCGTCGCGCTCACTGTCATTTCCGGATGGAACTACCTGTGGTCTTCGCGGTATCTGTTGAAAGGGTGAGGCTAGGGAAACGGCCCAAGATTAACCGGGGGCATCCGGGAGTGACACAAACAAAGAGCCGCCGACATTCAACGAGATTGCCGAGTGATTTGCAGTCCCGCCTGCCATCGCATGCACTGCGCCACCAAGATATTCGTGACGGATTTTCGAAACAACCTCTCCATCTAGATAATCCCCAATGGAAACACTTGCTATCCCGTGAATACTGGCGCGCATCAGGTTTTGTGGAAACGCAATGGTGGCCCGTTAGAACCTGTTTGAAATCCGAATATTTGAAATGCAACGCCGAAAAAAGTCGAAGACCGGGATGGGGTTGTTCACTCCCGAGGTTGCCCCGTAGCAGCAGGCTGCGTAACGGAAAGCGGCAGCAGGCTGCCGACAGTCACCGGTGCCTCCGGCACGCATACTGCAGATTTTAAACAGGTTCTTAGAATGCAACCCTACTGACGGATCGGACTTTTCATCCCGGAGGGATCATAGCCAGTAGCCGGGGGTCGAGCGGAGCGACTACCCCCGGATACGAACACACAATACAAGCGATCCCGGCAGGGATCGCAGCAGCCCGCTGGCATCCCTGCCGGGATGCGGCATCCCAAGACACCGGAACCGGGGGTGTTCGCTATCGCTCGACCCCCGGCTACTGGCTGATATCCCTCCGGGATGGAAAGAGCGGAATTTTACAAAACCTGATGCGCCGCAGCATAAAGCGGTCATGGATCAGGCTTACGGAAAATCAGACCGGGTGCAAGCCGACAGGCTTGCTGTGATAGTGTGATAGGATGCGCCCTTGGCGCGGAAGACCCGGATCCAGCGGGGGTGGTTTCGCAGAAACTGATGCGTGCCAAATGTATCTGACAGCCTCGGAAATCAGCAAAGCAAAACAGCCACCCGGTCGGGGTGGCTGTTCTTTATATAGAGGTATTTCCTTTAATCCCGATGATGCGGGATTTGAAGATCACGCCCGGCGGCGGCGCAGAAGGCCGAGAAGACCTGCGGAACCGAGAAGGAGCGCGGACGACGGCTCAGGGACCAGGTCAACCGAAATCGATTTAATTGCGGGAGCATTGTGAAATTGGTTAGCATTGAGACGGATGTTATAGGCACCGTTGCCACCCGTTCCCTTCACGAAAGGCAGGTCCGTTCGTGTTGCACCAGGAAGATCGGAACGTGTCGCAGTATAAGTGCTGTTACCATAATCAAGAGTCAAAGTAACCGTCACGTCTGTGTTGTCCGCCCAGCGGTCACTCACTGAAAAGCCGTCAAAATACTCATCATTGCCAGTTTTTACGCCATCGACGATTTTGAAAAGGCCGTGGGGAATAACGTGCAATGAAATTTCCGTTTCCGCAGGATCGATGATGTCGCCCCCGACATTGAAAGACATCCCAGTATATTGCCCATCAACTCTCGCACCGGGATCGAAGGTGAACGAGTATGCAACAATTGAACTGGTTGTATCAAATGATCCACCGACTTCAAGATCGGAGAAAGTCCTCTCAACTCCTCTGGAATAACTGCCAGCAACCTGATTGACGACACCGCTCGTGACGGAAAAATACCCGGTATCATCAGACCAGCCATCTTGGCCTACAATCTCTCCATTTGTGTATCCTGAGAAATTGATTGTCGCTGCGGATAGCGTTGAGATTGTTGCCAACGTTGCGGCCAGTGCGGGGGTGAATAGTTTGTAATTTCTGTGTTTCATAATTTTGGATTCACTTGATCTTATAAAAATTAGTAGAGTCGAGCAAGCGGAACGGCGTTGCAAATAGGCACGACGAAGCCTCTCCAAATCGTTCCAGAGAGGCTGTCAAATATTTACCGGGAAAAATACAGAGCTATGCGCGGCGCCGGCGGAGCAGCCCAAATAGTGCTACGGAACCAAGAAGCATCGCAGAGGATGGCTCTGGGACTTGTGTAATCGTAAGCCCGTTGAGATAACCGAATTCTTGGGAATCCGCAGATTCAAATGTCGTGGTAAGGGTAATTGATCCGGTCGGACTCGACATGAATGAGCCAATTGAACCTACGTTTGAAGCAGTGACCACATTTCCACTTTGAGTTGCGGCATCCACAGTCGTAAAAGCGGTGCCAACTCCATTACCAAGAGTAAATCTTGCTACTCGGGAATCTGTTGCTCCACGTGCGCTGAGGAACGTGAAGTCGTAGGCTGTGGCGGGAGCGAAACCTTCAAAGGTCAAAACGCCTACACCGGTCGTATTTACGAACCAGGCATCCACAGTTGCACTAGCTGGGAAATCGCCAAATGCGTTACTTCCTCCTGCCTCGTTAGCTCCCGTGGGTGCTGTTGTGTTCTGAACAGTAACCCCGCTCTGAAGGCCTGTGTTGAAATCAACAAGATTAAATACAGTTGTAGTATCACCTCGATTGGTAAGGTTGTTCCAGTTCCCGGTAGAGAGATTACCGCTTCCGTTTCCGAAATCGATATGCACTACAGCTGCATTGGCGGGCGAAAATAATGCTACAGCGGCGAAACTGGTGGCAATTGCTAGTCTTGTTGATATTTTTTTCATAAGCTTGTTGGATTCGTGGCAACACTACCCGATGACACCGAATTCAGGCAAAGAAAATGGTGTTGCAAATAGGCAAGAAAGATTCCCTCCGGAAAATCTCCGAAGGGGCATAGCGGAAGGGTATCAAGGGGTTACGACTCAAGCCTTCTTCACATCCACCCACTGCTTGCTATTCGCGGACTCAAGCACGGCATCGCAGACATCCTGGGTTTTCAGCGCGTCGCGGAAATCCGGGTAGCGTTTCTCTGCGGAGGGATCGTCAAGGGATTTGAAAAACTCTGCGAGGGCATGGGTAAATGAGTGCTCGTAGCCGAGGCAGAGACCCGGAACCCACCAGTTGCCCGCGTAGGGGTGGTCGCCATCGGAGCAATGAATGCTGCTCCAGCCGCGGCGGTCGCCATCCACCGCATGGTCGAAGTATTCGAGGCGGTTGAGATCGTGCAGATCCCATGAGAGGGACTTGTGCTCGCCGTTGATCTCGAAGGTTTTGAGCGCCTTGTGGCCGCGGGCGTAGCGGGTGGACTCGAAGATGGCGAGGGAACCGTTTTCGAAGCGGCAGAGGAAGGCGCAGGCATCATCGATGGTGACGGGATGCTTCTCGCCGGTCTCGGTGTGGACCCGCTCTTTGATGAAGGTCTCGGTCATGGCGGAAACGGAAACGATCTCGCCGTTGATCCAGCGGGCGGTATCGATGCAGTGGGCGAGGAGATCGCCGGTGACACCGGAGCCTGCGGCAGCCGCATCGAGACGCCAGAGACCGGCACCGCCCTGCGGTAGTTCTTCGGAAATCGTCCAGTCCTGGAGGAAGTTCGCGCGATAGTGGAACACGCGGCCAAGCTCGCCGGCATCGACGATGTTTTTCGCGAGGGAGACTGCGGGGAGGAAGCGGTAGTTATACCAGACGAGATTGGGCAGGCCGGATTTCTCCACTGCCTCGACCATTTTCTCGCCCTGCGACCCATTGAGCGCGAGGGGTTTTTCGCAAAGGATCATCTTCCCGTTTTCGATACAGGCGAGGGCGATCTCCGCGTGGGAGTTGTTCGGGGTGCAGATGTCGATGGCGTCGATGTCATCGCGTTTGACCAGTTCGCGCCAATCGGTCTCGTAGGAGGCGTAGCCCCATTTCTCGGCGAAGGCTTTGACCTTTTCCTCATCGCGACCGCAAACGGCCTGGCGGACGGGGACGTGCTCGGTATCGAAGAAGTGGCCGAGCTGGGAGTAGGCGTTCGAGTGGGTGCGGCCCATAAAGCCGTAGCCGATGAGTCCGATGCGGATTTCTTTTTTCTTAGACATGATGTTTTGGTGGTTTTGGATTAAAATGCTTTACTTGCGCATCATATGATGCAGATTTTGATGCTATGAGGACAACAATAACATTGGACGACAAATTAATGGATCAAGCCATGGAGTATTCCGGCATTACCGAAAAGTCGAAATTGGTGGCGCATGCTTTGAAAGAGTTGGTCAGACGTGAGGTCACGGAACGGTTTTTGGCGTTGGAAGGGACGATGCCGGACTTGGAGTATCCCGGAAGAGGCCCCCGCGTCGGCAGGGAACCGATCCAAAGCTCCATGTTGAACGATTCCGATGATTGACCCTAGCTCAAAAGTACTGGTGGACACCAATGTCTGGATCGATTTTCTCAACGTTCCGGAGTTCGGACTGAGGAAACTCATCAAGCAGGATAGGGTGATCACCTGCCCTTGCGTTATCGGCGAAGTCATGGTGGGAAGCCCGAAGCACCGCCAGATGATCAGGAAATTTCTGGAAATGCTTCCTTTTGCGGCGGAAGCATCTTTGGAAGAAAGCCTCAACCTATTGGAAAACCGAAAACTATACGGGCGCGGACTACAGTGGAACGATGTGATTCTACTTGCGGCGGCAAAACTCAGCGCTGCAAAACTCTGGACGCGGGACAAGCGGCTGGCCGCCGCCTCCCTCGACTTCGGCGTGGGTTGGACTGAGGAATAGGCGTATTTCATCCGGGTTGCCGGCCAGTTTTTCCACTAGACCGCCTGATCGACTTCGATCATCTTGCCGAGGATGGTTTCCCAGGTTTTCGGGTCTTCGAGGACGGAGTTGTCGAACATGCAGCCGTCCCAACAGATGTGTTTGATGCCGCGCTCCTCGTGATCCTTGAGCCAGTAGGTGGAGCACTTCGCGATGTCGATCTTGCCGTTCGGATCGTCGGCCAGGCAGTGGCGACCGGTCTTGTCGTGGGAGCCGGTGCCATGGACGGAGCCGTCGTTTTGCGCCACGTGGAAATCGATAGTCCAGGGGCGGAGGGCATCGGTCATTTTCTTGTAGGCGGCCCAGAATTCCTCGTCGGAGTAGCCTTCGCTGAGGAGTTTGGATTCCGGGGCATTGTAACCAAGGAGGTAGAGGTAGGAGTGGGCGAGATCGGCCTGGAAACCGACGGTTTCAGGCATCCCAATGGATTCGAGGGTCTGTATCATTATCTCCCATGACTGCATGCCGCCCCAGCAGATTTCGCCTTCGGCGGCGAGACGCTCACCGCTGTCGGCGGCGATTTTTCCTGCTTCCCTGATCGTCTCCACGAGCTTTTTGTTGTTTCCGGAAGGGTCTTTCGCCCAATCCTCAACCCCGCCCGCAGTATCAATGCGGATCAGGCCGTATTCGCGGACGCCGTGTTCGTTGAAAATTTTCGCGATGCGGCAGGCTTTGGTGATCGCGAGGAGGTAGTTTTTCCTGTCCTCCTCCGAGCCGAAAGCGGATCCACCGACAGTTCCCGGCCATACCGGAGCAACGAGGGAGCCCACTTTGAGATTCTTCGAGGCGATGAGATCGGCCATTTTCCGAAGATCCGTTTCCGAGGCATCCGGATCGGTGTGGGGATGGAAAAGGAAGGAGTCGATCCCATCAAACTTCCTGCCGTTCACCTCGGCGGCGGCAGTGAGATCGAGCATGTGCTCGAGGGAGATGGGAGGATGGTCGGTTCCGGGCTCCTTGCCGACAAGGCCGGGCCACATTGCGTTGTGTAGTTTTAATGAACTCATGGGTCTGCAGGGGATTTTTCCCGCCTCGGCACCGCATGTCAAACATAGAAACAAAGAAAGAAAAACACAACTAAACCCAACGCAGAGCATTCCCCTACTTCCATAATAAGGCCACCCTCTCGACCTGAACGTCCGTGCGCCTTGGTTTGAGCGTCTCCTTTTCCAGATCCAATGACAAGGGGTCGAAATTCCTGGCGATTTCCGCCAGTTCCTGCTCCATCGTATCTCGAATCGCCTCAAGTTCTTCCTGAAGCCCCTCTATCTTATCTTCTGCATTTGCTACATCGCGGTGCTGTTTATAGGCGGTTGTTGCTTTTGTGACCGTGCTACCCGTGCTTGATCGGCCGAAGCTACTCCTGCCGGTTTTTCGTCCGAAAATTGCTTTCAGGATCCCTCCCAGCACGGAAATACCCGCATTCATTTTCGCGGAGCTGGATTCAGCCTGTTCCTTGGCGAGCTTCGCCTCCGCAGTGCGAATGCGGCTTTCGATGGTCTTGACCTTTTTCGCGGCGGCATCGCGCACTTTCCCTTGCGCCTCGTCGCGCTCCTCCTTCGCCTCATGGGCGATCCGCACCCGGAAATCAGCCTCGCTCTCGCCGATTTCCCCCCACGCATCCAGCAGGGCGCACGACCAGATCTCCTCCCTTTCCTCGCGGTAGAGATCGTTTTCGAAATCCTTTTCCGGAGCCTTGTAATTCTTCGCGTTCATCGCGTAGCCAGGCAGATCGCCGAACGCCATCCCCTCCTCCGGCTCCTCCTTCAATGCCGTTTCCGCCACGGTTCCGGTAGCATCCCAGTTAATGCCTGTTTCCAGAAGTGGATTTACTCTGACGACCTTGCGGCTGCCCTCGATGTTTCCTTTGGAGTGGACGAAATGCACCGTCGCCACCCGCAGCAGATGCGGGTGGTAGGTTTCCCCTTCCGTATCCGCGAAAAGCTCGATGACCCCGGTTCCCACCACCGGTCTGGCGGAGGAAACGTTTTTCGCAGGGCGCGCCATCGGGTTGTCGGACGGGGCTTCCGCTTTTTTCGTCACAAACGCCGCCCGCTTCGGATCCATCAGCCCCTTGATCTGCCCCCGCGCCAGCGGCCCGGTCAGAAAGCTCATCACCCAGCGCACATGGAATAGCACGGGCGCGTCCTCATGGACGTTGTTCATCAGGAAAACACGGCTATCCAGCCCGGAGAGAAGTTTCTCCATTTCCTTGCGGTTGAACTGCGCGTCCTGCGATCCCGCAGCGCCCTCCAAACCATCCAGCACCCGCATCTTGTCGCGCTCCGTCTGGAGTCTTCCAAGAAACCACGTCCCGATGTTGGAAAGCGCCTTGTAGTCCAGATCGACCGGGTTCTGCGTGGCCAGCAAACAGCCCAAGCCGAACGCCCGACCCTGCTTCAGCATGGTCATCATCGGACGCTTCGAAGGCGGGTTCGCCGTCGGTGGGAGAAATCCGTAGATCTCATCCATGTAGAGCATCGCACGAAGGGAGGTGGTTCCCCGCTGCGTCCGCATCCAGCCGAGCATCTGGTTGAGCAACAGGCTCACGAAGAACATGCGTTCCGTATCGTTCAGGTGCGCGATGGAGAAGATGGAGATGCGCGGCTTGCCGTCATCGCGATGCAACATCTTCGCCACATCCAGCGGAGCCCCCTCCAGCCAGGTCGAGAATCCGGGAGAGGCCAGGAGACCGTTGAACTTCATTGCCAGCGCCTGGCGGGACTTTTCCGGATAGAAGCTCTCCAAGTCGATCACCCCCACCTTCCCGAAGTTCGGCCTCTGGATCTGGCGGATCAGTTTTTCCAAATCAAGCCCCCTACCCTCCGTCCACTCGCCTTGGAAAATCGCTCCCAGCAACACCGCCTCCGGACTCTGCGTCGCCTCCGCTTTAACGCCCACCAACGAGAGCAGACTCTCCACCGTGCTGCTGATCCTGTCCCCGAAAATTTCCCCGTCCTCCATCACCTCCGCAGGCGGCACGTCCAGCGAGCTAAGGATGGAAACTGGTATGCCCGAGGTGCTCCCCGGCGTGAACACATTGATATCCACCTTGTCTTTGAACTGCGCGATCCGCTCCGGGCTCTGCCCCCATTCCGCCAGACCGTTCTTCCACATCGCAGCGGTCTTCCCTGCATGTTCCTCCACGGAAATCCCCTTCTTCGCCGCATCATCCGCATTCACCCATGGCTCGAAACTTTTCCCATCCAGCTCGGGAAAGGTCAGCAGCAGGTTGGAAATATCGCCCTTGGGATCGATCACTATCGCCGGGACATTGTCCATCGCCGCCTCTTCCAGCAGAGCGATGCACAGACCCGTTTTCCCCGAGCCAGTCATCCCCAGCACCACCCCGTGCGTCACCAGATCCTTGGAATCGTAGAGCACAAGGTCATCCGTAATCTTTTTCCCTTCCGGCTCGTATTCCCTACCCAGATAAAACTTCCCCAACTTCTCGTAATCGCTCACTTCGATGCTCATTTGAAGCGGATTCTGCAAAACCCTCGGCAAACCTCCAGCCGGAAAAGATGAAGAAGCGCGCGTTCCTACCCACCAATCAGCCCGCCCGCTTTCTCCAAATCCGCTCCGCTTGGTGACTGGTAGGGGCTCAGATCAAACTCCGGGACCACCGAAAGAAGATGGTCAAAAATATCCCCCTGGATGTCTTCGTAGTTTGTCCACGCGATGTCGTTCGTGAAAACGTAGATCTCCAGCGGCAGTCCCTGGGCACCCGGAGCCAACTGCCTCACGAGAAGCGTCATCCCCTCCTGATGGATCTTCGGATGATTTCTCAAATAGGCCACGCAATAAGCGCGAAAGGTGCCGACATTCGTCAGGCGCCGTCCGTTGATGAGTTCATCGAGATTTTCCCCCACCCCCTCATTGAATTCCTGGATTTCCGCGAGCTTGGATTCCAGATGGGAACGGAGCAGGCGGATGCGCTTGAACCGCTCCAGCAGTTTCCCATCCGCGAAACGGATCGTCCGCATATCGATATGAAGCGACCGCTTGATACGCCGGCCGCCCGACTCGCTCATCCCACGCCAGTTTTTAAAGGAGTCGGAAATAAGGGCATAGGTCGGGATGGTGGTGATGGTCTTATCGAAATTCTGCACCTTCACCGTCGTCAGCGAGACATCGATGACATCGCCATCCGCACCGCGCGCCGGCATTTCTATCCAATCCCCCACCATCACCATATTGTTCACGGAGAGCTGGAAACCGGCGACCAGCCCAAGGATGGCGTCTTTGAAAATCAGTAGCAGGATGGCCGTCACCGCGCCCAGTCCGGAGAAGAGCACCAGCGGGGATTTCCCCAGCAGCCCGGAGAGAATGAAGATCAGGCCGATAAGATTTATCACCAGCTTCGCAGCCTGCGCGTAACTTTTCGCCGGATATCGCCGCCCCACCGGCCCACTCTCCCACACCGCCCGGCCGAAGTTGATCAGCCCGTCTATCACCAGCAACGTGATGATAATCAGGTAGGTATTCACCGCCAGGCCGATGACAGACAGGACTCCTTCCTCTCCGCGAAAAAGAAAGGGCGCATAAAAATGGATCACCGCCGCAGGAACCAGATGCGAGAAATGAACGATCACACGATGATCGATCAGCAGGTCATCCAGCGTGATCGCCGTCGTTCTGATGATGGGATGGACGACACATTCGATCAGTCGCTTGGCCAGGAAATTCGCGACCAGTGCGAGGGCGAAAATATACAGGATAGACCCGAAAACACCGAGGTTTCCGGCCGTCGCCTCATCCATTTTCAAGTGCTGTAGCCATTCGCTGATCTTGTCCGGGGTCATTGCCATACCATGAAACACAGCACGGCTGGACTGGCAACGTTTCCTTCCGCCGCAAAGGGGAAAACGCGGCAGCCAAGTGGGACTGCGGAAACAGTTTTACCGATTGTCCCTTGCATTTGCCGCATTCGTTCGGAGGTTCCCAACATGCAAAAAACAGCATTTGTTATTTTGGCGGCCGGAGAAGAACCGGAGAGCATGGGCCGTGTCGTAAACGCACTGACGGGAGCTTCGGAATTCATCGGTTCCGGCGAGGAAATCCAGATCATTTTCGATGGTGCCGGCACCCAGGCCGCAGCCGCATTCGGGAGCCAGGGACACAAATACAACGATCTCTTCGAGAAAGTCCGTCACTTCGTCCGTGGCGCTTGCAGCTATTGCGCGGATGCCTACGAGGTCTCCGAAAAAGTGGAGAAAGCCGGAGTCCCGCTCATCAGCGAATTCCACGGCCATCCGAGCTTCAAAAACCTCGTCAACGAGGGCTATACCATTCTCACCTTCTGAGCCGCTCCCGCCACCATTCCACCTGGTTTCCCGCAATGAAAAGCAGACAGATCCACCTGAAAAAGCGCCCCAGAGGCAAGCCCTCCAAAGAAGATTTCCAAACTGCGGAAGTGGACATAGGCGAGATCAATGACGGTGAATTCGCCGTGAAAAACGAGTGGCTCTCCGTCGATCCGTATATGCGCGGCCGCATGAAAGATACCGAGAGCTACGTCGAACCGTTCGCCCTCGGCGAAGCCATGGAAGGCGGTTGCGTCGGCACGGTCACCGAATCGAAAAACGACGATTTCCCGGAAGGTATGCGGGTTTTGGGAAACTCCGGCTGGCGCGATTTTTGGATCTCCAATGGAGAAGGCATCGTCGCCATCGATCCCGGCCAAGCCCCCGCCAGCGCCTACCTCAGCGTGCTCGGCCTCACCGGCATGACGGCCTACATCGGCCTTACGGAAATCGCCCGCATGAATAACGGTGATACCGTGTTCGTCTCCGCCGCATCCGGTGCCGTCGGCTCCATCGTCGCACAGATCGCGAAGCTTCACGGCTGCAAGATCGTAGGCAGCGCGGGGAGCGAGGAGAAAATCAGATGGCTCAAGGAAAAGGCCGGAATCGATGCTGCTTTCAATTACCACGGGGTCAATGACGTTTCCGCAAAATTGAGAGAACTCTGCCCGGACGGCATCGACGTCTATTTCGACAATGTCGGCGGCGACCACCTCCAGGGAGCCATCGACAACATGGCCGACAACGGGCGCATCGCCTGCTGCGGCATGATCTCCGGCTACAACGACGAAGAACCAAAACCCGGCCCAAGCAACCTTTTCAAAATCATCGGCAAGCGCATCCGCATGCAGGGCTTCATCGTCCGCGACCACATGAATCTCCGGGAGAAGTTCCTCGGAGAAATGGTCCCATGGATCAGGGAAGAAAAAATCCATTGGGAGGAAACCGTCACTGAAGGCCTGGAAAACGCCCCTGAAGCATTCATCGGTCTCTTTGAAGGCGATAAGCTGGGCAAAGCTCTGGTGAAAATCTGATCCGCTGACTTTTCCCGCTGGCCTCAACTGCTACCCACCACTCGTGACCGATGAAAAATGGGACAGGACGCCTGCTTGTGAATTCCTCTTTCGGAATAAAACGAACTGGCAAGGAAATGTTTTCTGCTCAAATCGACCGAACATCAATTCAGAAGCGGTGTCTCCGGATTTCGTAGCTGCCTTGGAGAGGCGGGCTTTTGCAACCAATGCCGATCCCCGTCAAACCGCTTTAAAAAGTGCCAATTGGGTCTATCCCAATGGGATGAACTTCCTCCACATCCACGCGAAATATTCGCTGTTTATCTCAGATCAGGCGCGGGAAGCATCTTGTCCGTCAGCCTCGCCCCTTGGGCGATCGTGAGAAAACTTTCCAACACCTTGGGATTGTCCGTGACCGCTTTGGAAAGCTTGCCGTCCAGGCTCTTGGAGTAGGTAATCGCACCTTTTTCATCGTAGAGCATGACCATATAGGCTTCATACTTGAAACCACCTATGTTTCCGTAGCCCTTGTTATCACTGTCATAGGTCGTGACGAACTCGGGCAGCGGAATTTCCTGTTCCTTCCCCGCCTTAGGGGAAACCTCGAAATTCGATACGGCGAGGACACTGTAGATACTTTTGATGCGCTGATCCTGACCAACATAAACGATTCGTCCCTTTGTCGCCGGAAAGTCCGTCTTCATACTGCGGTTTGATATCGTGATTTTCCCGCCCACTCTCATCGACTTCATGTAGTAACTGCCTTCCGACGACCTGCGACGCTTGCTCACCACCACATCCAACTCGAAGGGCGGATATACGACAGGCAGCTCTGCCGCCTTTTCCCTGAGCATCTTCACCGAGGCTTCGGAAAGCAGATCGAATCCCACCTCAAAGGTAGCCCCCCCGTTCACCTTCTTCAGCTTCGCACTCGTCTCGCCGACCGAGAGCAGCTCCGCGACCAGGACTTCGCCCTTCTTATTGCTGATCTCCACTGCGGGGCAAGCCAACATGCACGAAAGCAGGGCCGCCCAGACCGCCCACATCAGAACCATGTCCTTTTTCATCCGGCAATCCTTCCCATAAGCCACGATGCCGGTCAATTCCTAAACATTACCAATTCCCGGCGTTTATTATTCCCGCTCAAATTGGCACGTCTGTTCCTATGCATGGAACCTGTCCCATTGCGATAAGGAAGGACTGCCATCCCAAGATCGGATCTCCGAGTGGGCTACTTGCCTTCCCAATATTCTTTGAGTCGGTTCTTGTCGTCGATGTTCTCCTTGCCGGGGTAATCGCTCGCCGAGCGGGTTTCGACGTGACCGTCCCCGAACGCAACGGGAACCTTGCCTCCGTAGAGGTCGAAAGCGACCGCATTCTGGCTCTTGTAAACGTTCAGGTTGAATCCGCCCTGCTCGTTCGGCTTCAGAGCTGTAAGAATGACCAGCTTGGAAGGGTTTCCCACTTGCGTCATCCGACGAATTCGATTCGGATTCTGGTTCTCGTCAGCGGAGTCTTCCCCGATGAAACCGTTGTAGGAATACGTTGACCATTGGGTCTCAGGATCAAAATTGCCTCGGGCGGCAGCGACCAGAAGAGGGTCGGTAAAGATCCCGAGATCCCGTCCGCATTTCTCGAAATCTTCGTCGCTGGCATCAGAGGGCAAGCCACTAACCATCGAGGCGAGGTGGAGCGTCCAATCCATCGCGTCAGCACCATCTATAGAGCCATCGCCGTTCCGGTCGTCCACAGCCGTGCCGAAGCTGCGAAGGATTATGCCATTGTTGTCGGAGGAGAAGAGCATCCATTGTGCTCCGATCTGGCGGACATTGGAAACGCCAACGGCAGCCTGTGCACTTTTCCTGAAGCGAGAAGAGCCAACGAAGGCCAGCGTTGAAAGAACGGCGATGATTACGATGACAACCAGCAGTTCGACGAGAGTGAAGCCGGCGCGGTTCATCGTGGGCATAATGTGGGTATCGCCGCCGGGGTTTTTCTGGAGATGGATGGAGGCTTTCCTTGGATTCGTTTTCATAGGTTTTTGTTATTTCAGCCAGCAACCCGTCTCCACGGTTTGGATTCTTTGGATTTGCTGTCTTGGGTATGTGGTTAGGCGGGTAAAAAGCTCCAAAGGGATAACTCTGAAAAATTTTTTGTGGCCTGGAAATGAAGTCCGATCATGGGCACTCCATATCTCTTGTCTTTCGTCGAAAAGGAGTGACCGGATAACGGAATTCTACATAATATTAATGGCACTTGATGTGAATGGGTTTCCCCTTTTTTCCACTCCATGGGGACTTCCAATCGGGAAACCTATTTTTACCGATGTCGGGCAACGCCCCGAAGAAACGAAATACGGCGCTCGGTCAAAACGCCCGGGAAGCAATCCATCGCGCATGTCTCATGCCCCCACCCTGCCTGCGGGAAACCTTCGCAATAGGTTCGTCCCTTGGCGATGGAGCGCATACGGCAGATCAAAAGCTCCAGGGAAAGAGAAGCGTGTATTTCCTTGCCCGGCGGCGGCCGTGCCCGGAGCGTGACCCATGCAGATCAAATCCGCCACCTTTCACATCAGTGCCCGTAACATCGGGGACGCTCCGCAATGGCACCTGCCGGAGTTCGCTTTTATCGGCAGATCAAACGTCGGGAAATCCTCGATGGTCAACATGCTTACCAATAAGGCTGGTCTTGCGAAAGTTTCCGCCAAGCCTGGGAAAACGCAGCTCCTGAACTTCTTCGTCATGAACGAAACGTGGAGCCTCGTCGATCTCCCGGGATATGGCTTCGCAAAAGTGGCAAGGAGCGAAAAGAGCAAGTTCAACGACTCCGTCGCTGGGTACCTCGCCACACGGGGAAACCTCCGCCGCGTGTTTGTTCTCATCGATTCACGCCTCCCTCCGCAGCACATCGACCTCGAGTTCCTCCACTGGTTGGGGGATACCGGCTTGCCCTTCGCTCTCGTTTTCACCAAGGCGGACAAGCAATCCCCCACCAAAACGAAAGCCAATGTCGATACCTTCCTCGCTGCAATGCCGGAACATCTGAAAGGCACCCCGCCAGTGATCGTGAGTTCATCGAAAGACCGCACGGGACGCATCGATATCCTTAGACTGATCCAGCAAGCTCTCGGCTAAGGTGGCGATTCGATCCCTGCCTCCAGAGCCCGGAAGGGTCAGTCTTCCCATGCTTCAAATTTAGCCCCGTCTCCGAGCCCTCCGATCTCCTCGACGAGAGAACGAACCTTCCGATTGATCTCTGAAAGATCCGGCTCGCCTCTGGTGGCCTTTCTGGTGCCGGGAAATACCACGTAGCTCACGCTGAATGCGTCGGCCGCGCGTTTCTTTCCCGAAGCCTCCTTGTTGATTTTCCAAGCCAGCTTTAGAGAGGCCTCGCCGATCTTGTAGGTGGGGCCGGCCTCGGCAACCATGGTCGGGATCACCCTGTCCCCATACACGACGAGAGCATAATCGCCGTGGCCTATGGCTGCGTTCTTACCAAACCAGTTTCTGGGCAGAACGATGATCGGATCCAGAGCTGCTACGACGGAACGGGGATTGTGACCAAGCCCCCAGCTGTTGTTTTTCTTCACCCGCTCCAAATATTCGATCTCTTCCTGGTAAACTTCCATGACCTTCCGCCAGGCGCGGATCGGCAATTCCAGGTTTCTCTTTTCCACTTCCGCTTTCAATTCGACCAACTCGCTGATCCTTTCATCGTAATAACCGGCGAAAGGGTTTTTCTTCGTCGCCCGTCCCCAGACGTAGCCGGTGTAGGGCTGGAACCAATCCGATGTCAGGGCGGCATGGTAGTCTTCCAGACCGCCGGCCCGATCCGGATCCGAGCCGTCCGTTACCACATCCATTCCCGCTTGGATGAGCAAGGCCTTCCGGCCGGTTTCAGGATGCACCAGATCCATGATGGTCGCGCAATCGTAGTAGTTGTAATTCGACAATGCGGACAAGGTCTTCTGTCGCTGGATGTGTTTGGCTTTCTCGTCGAACAGAAGATCGAACCTCTTCGATACAGTCCCCTTTTCCACGAGACTCCCGATATCAGCCAGAGCGACCGGAAGTTTCGGATTCAGTTCCCGAAGCCCCTTGAAATCCGATACAGCCTCCGGCCTCTTGATCGTAATGTCCGCGAATTGGGTGCCCGACTTCCGCAACGCAACCGGGCTTTGCTCCATCACCATCTCCTTGAATTCCTGACCTGGACAACTCCCAAGCGACAGGCCGAATAGCGCGATAGTGATTTTTCCTGCTCTCATAATACCAGGGACAATAATCCTCCCCACGAAGATCGAAACCAGAAACCGCATTGTTCTGCAAAACCTGAGGGAAAGGGAAAATGTGGGACTACCCCGCTGCCCCCTTCGGCCAAAACCACCGGGATCAGTCCCAATGGCTTTTTCCCTATGGTTCCCTCCGCAATTTTTCCGAAACGTAGCCGTCATAGATGCGGTAATAGTCTCCCATGGAGTCGATATCGATCCATTCGTCCACGGCGTGCAGGTTCCCCACCAGGGGTCGTGAAATGATGGCGGGAATCCCTTGCGCGGCGATGAAACGGGCATCGCTCCCGCCATGGCCTTTCTCGAAAGCGACCGGCTGCCCCGTGACCTCCGCCGTGATCTTTTCGAACAACGGATCGGGGGCAAAATCGGCGGGCTCCGCGTGGATGATCGCCTCGACCTCAATGCCGGGACTCAGGGTGTCACAGACGAACGCGAGCATCTCCGCAGCGGTGTGGGGGTGGGGAAAACGCACATCGAGATTGGCGTGGGCGTTGGACGGGATGCGGTTGATCGTCCGGTTCGGCGTGTTGAGGGTCGTGATCGCACAGGTGGGATGCCATTGGTCGTCGCTCGACGGATAGGTTTGGTCGAAACGCCCTCGCAAAATTCCGAGTCGCTCGATCAACCGTTCCGCCGCGCTGTCACTCAGCCAAGGGCGCGCCGCATGCCCGCTCCGGCCTTTGCAATGGACATCGAGGTGGAGGATGCCTTTTTCCTGAACGGCGATCCGGTTGAGCGATCCCCCGTCGGGCACCAGAGCCATCCCGCAGCGGATCCCGGCTTCGCCGAAAAGGTAGCCGATCCCGTCCTCCCCGCCAATCTCCTCATCACTCGTGATCGCGATCCCGAGCGAGGCCTCCGGATTTTTCCTGAGCGTGTTGCGTAAAATTTCGAGGATGATCGCAACCTGACCCTTCATGTCCCCCGCCCCGGGGCCGACAATTCTTCCGCCCTCAATCTTCCCGCGATACACCGAAGGATCGGCGTGAGCCACCACATCGATGTGCCCGACCATGAGGATTTCCGGAACCGGGCAAGATTTGGGATGCGCGATCAGGGACACGCAACCGTTCCGCTCGAACTCCCGCAGTTCCAGGTTTTCCAAAACGTCGATGTGGCTGCGGATGAAATCGATGCAGCGCCGCCGCTCCTCCGGTTCGAACTCCGTCGTCCGCATCAGGATCAGTTGGCGTGTCAGCTCGACAAGGTCTTCTTCAATCTCGGTCATAATGGAGGGTGAGTTGTGGGAGGGAAACCAGCTCGGAAAGCTGCCGGTCGGCATCGTAAACGTCCGGCCCCAGAAACAGGAACTGCCCCTTCGTGATCTCCGATTTTTCGTTGGTATTGAAATCGATCGGCAGGCAACCGCTTTCCATCCCCGGTTTGAAAAGGGCGTCTTGGGAATCCAGGATTTCCAAAATCGCTTCGGCGGCGAGCGGCTCTGGCAGGGCGAGGTTGCGCATCAACCATGCTCCGTTTTTCTGAAACCTGCGGGCGAGCAGCGAAGGATAGGTCGCCCCGGTGACCCTGGCGTTGATTTCGCACGCCCGCACATCCGAGACCTCGCCATGCCACGCGACATGGAAATCAATGCTCGCCGGCCCGCGGTATCCCGTGCGGTGCAACCACGGCGCGATCGCCTCCGATTGCCTGAGCAATTCCCGCTGCTCTCCGGTCAAAGCATCGGCATCCTGGGGTGGCGCGAGGTTGCCTTCATGGACGCTCTGGTGATCGAGGATCTGGTCCGTGGTATCGAAAAGGACAATTTCCTCCTCCCCAACCATGATCTGCACACTCGGCGAATGGATGTGCTTCACCGCCTTGATCCCGGGCTCCACCCATCCCTGCACCAGGCATGGGCAGTCATGGAAAATGAGATCCGGAACGGGATCCGGATATCGGGTGCTGACCTTCATGACCCCGATCCCGGAAGCCCCGATCTGTGACTTCACCGCCGCGAAACGGTAGCCCTGCCGGTTGAGTTCCCGGTAGCAGCGAGGCAGGTCGCCCTGATTCTCTGCGACCTCCGTGGCGAAAACCGGCAAGCCCAGCCGCTCGACCTCGCGGTGAAATGCCAGCTTGTTGTTGGCGAGGTAGGAGCTCTCGGCGGAAGTATGGGTGCGCTTTCCCGTTGCTGCCGCGATCCTCTCAAGCTGTCCGTCGGTCACGAAGCCATCCATGTGTGTCGCCGCCGCCGCGCGGATCCGCTCCAGCGTTTCCCGTGCCTCGTAATCCCCCGCCCCGGCCACCAGAACCTCGGGAAGATTCAGCCCGAGAACCTCACCATGATACTTCGCCAACTCCACCTGCAGCGGAACGGAAGTTACCAGCAGGTTGGCGTCGTCCGATTGATACAGCAGATCGAGAACTGTCGCCAACCGCCCGCCATAGGAATCCAAGGCCACACCCAGCATCTCGCGCAGGGCGGCCGTCGCCCCGGTATTCCCGAAAAACATCGAGCCCAGGTTCGCGTAAAACACCGTCGCATGAGGCACCGCAGCGGGCTGCCTTCCCGGTGCGATGAGAACGGATGCTTCGGACATTTCCAAAAGTAAGACATCAATCCCGGATTTCCACCCGGAACTTCCCGTGAGGATGCCAAGCCATCGGATCAGTGGGCGGGTTTTCCGCGTAGTTTTCTGAAACCCATCACGATACCCAGAACCACGACTCCGGCGATAAGACCGCAGATCCCATTGAGCAGCGTAGGCGCAATCGCTGAAAGAACGCCGCCCATCCCGCCCATGGCTTTCATGGATCCGGCCAGGTGCTCGATCTGATGGTGCAACCAGGGAATCCCGTGGGTCAGGATCCCGCCGCCAACAAGGAACATCGCAGCCGTGCCCACAATGGACAGGGTCTTCATGAACAGCGGTGCCGCCCATAAGATACCGGAACCCAGCTTTTGGAGAAACGCCTTCGATTGGCGAATGAGGTAGAGCCCCAGATCGTCCAGCTTCACGATACCCGCGACCAATCCATACACAAAGACCGTCACCCCTATCGCAATCACCGAGAGGACGAGCACCTGCCGGATGAGATCCGCGTCCGCCACCGCATCAAGCGCGATGGCGATGACCTCTGCCGAAATAATGAGATCCGTCCGTATCGCTCCCTTGATTTTCTCTGCCTCCGTCTCGACCTTTGTGGGATCCGGGTTTTTAACGAGTTCCTTCAGGTGTTCCTCAGCCTCCTCTTCCGTCCTCTTTCCGCGATGCTGTAGGGCGTGATGCACTTTCTCAACCCCCTCGAAACAAAGATACAGGCCCCCAACCATCAGGATCGGGGTAATCAGCCAAGATGCGAACGCACTGATCAGCAGCGCAACCGGGACGAGAATCAACTTGTTCAGGAAAGACCCTTTCGTCACCGCCCATACCACGGCGATCTCCCGCTTCGAAACCACTCCGCTCACCTGTTCCGCGTTCAGCGCCAGATCATCCCCGAGCAACCCCGTCGTCTTCGCCGCCGCCTTTTTCGTGAGAATCGCAACATCGTCGAGAATCGTCGCGATATCGTCGAAAAGTGTAAGTAAACTGCCAGCGGCCATGGGCAACCATCGTTTGGAAATTCGCCAAACAGGCAAGCGGGAACTTTTTTTCCTAACAGTGCGATAAGACGCTGGAAAAGCTCGTCCCGAAACGTTATAGTGCCGCCAGGAAATGAACGAATTCCGAAAAATACAACTTACATCATGAAAAAATCATACGTGGAGGCGAAGAACGGTAAAAGAAGGATGGTAGAACTGGATGAAACTCTCATGTGTCAGCCGGGAGTGCGTCGGTTCAAACAAAGGGACGGCTCCGGACGCGAGGACTGGTATTGGGTCGCGAACATGATGATCGAAGCCAAGCAAAACGCGAGACGCTGGTCCGTGCTCGAAACACGGAGACAAAGAAGCACATGCCCAGGCTGTTGCCCAGAGGTTGGAATGGGAAAAATTGAAGCTGCAAAAAACGAAAGAAAAAGCGAAGGCCAAAGAAAAGGCGAAACCAAAAACGACGGCAAAAGCAAAAGGAACGACGGGGTCGAAGGCCAGGAAAAGTGCCAAGTCGAAAGCCAAGAAGTAGCCCTCCGTCTTGCAATCGTCTCTTTCCTTGGAGACTTGGAGGCCCCCCTTCGACCGTGACGATTTTTCGATTTCTGCGACTTCGCCATTCAGGCCAGCGGGAACTTATCCGGAATCAGTCTCGGTTGTTCTAAACTTACCCTGAGCAGCGGGTCTGTTCCTTTGCGATAGTATTCTCTCGAATTCTGAGCCATGGATCGTTTATCGAAACTCTGGGATACGTCCTTGAAGTCATCGTTGCACTCGATCCATTCGCGCCAATTTAGCTGTAACTCGTTGTGAATCGATTCCTTACGATAAAATTAATTATTCTTTGTCTTGACTGAGTGGGCAAGACGGCAATCAGTGCGGCTCTCGCCCGTGACGGTTGGCACCTGATGCTGACCAACCTGCCAACAGAGCGTATCGGTGTGGCCACCTTGGCCGGACTTTACCGTTCGCGCCGGGCAGTGGAGATCCAGTTCCGGGCGTGGAAACAAAGCATGCACATCGCTGCGGCACTGAATCGGAAAAGCAACAAATGGCATATCGAAGCCCTCGTCTATGGCTCGATGATCGTCGCGCTGATGGGGCTGAAGCAGATGGCCATTTTTGCCAGTCAGGTCGGTCTGGCGGTTCTTTCGCCGGAGAAGATCATGGATTGAATGACGGGTGATATACCAAGCTGCAAGAATATCGAAAAGATCGCTGCAATCCCACCCGATCTGGATCATGTTCGACGGGATATCCGTGCTCGAAAATCCACCGTGATTCAAGGGCTTACAGCACTAAGTTGACGCGAATTGCTGGACACCCGCGCCGAGATCATAAATA
This sequence comes from uncultured Verrucomicrobiae bacterium, assembly GCA_963793435.1. GTDB lineage: Bacteria > Verrucomicrobiota > Verrucomicrobiia > Verrucomicrobiales > Akkermansiaceae > Luteolibacter. The sequence continues at coordinate 2,435,015 of CAWCAA010000002.1, forward strand.
TGAAAAGCCTCATCCGCTCCGAACTCGATCCCCACGAATTCGCACACCTCACCTTCGAAGTGGAAATCCGTGGTGAGCATCGCATCGCCGGCGATGAAGACTCCCACGACCACTAACCTCATTCTTGCCCTCCGTTTTCCCGCTGATATTCCACCAACAGAAACACTGAATAAAACACCAACCCCAACCATCAAACCGACAATATGAAAATTACCAACGTAACACTCACCGCCATGGCTCTTCTCACCCCCTACCTCTTTGCCCAGGAGAAAGGACACGAAGGCCACGACCACGACGACCACAGCGAGGAAACGCACGACCACATGAAAAAAATCGCCGGCCCTAACGAAGGCCGCATCCTCACCAGCACCGAGCCACATGCCGAGTTCTTCGTCACTCCCGAGAGGAAAGTGAAGATCACCTTCATCGACGAGGACGGAAAAGCCCTCCCCCTCGATGGACAGACCGCTTCCGCCATCGGTGGCGACCGCGCCGCTCCCACCCGCATGGTTTTCGCAAAAGACGGCGATTCCCTCGTTTCCGACAAGCCTCTCCCCGAGGGGAAAATGATCCCCATCGTCCTCCAGATCAAGCCCGCCCCGGATGCCGACAACGTCACCGAGAAGTTCAACGTCGATTTTGCCGATTGCCCCACCTGCAAGCACCTGGAATACGCCTGCACCTGTGAGCATTAACAACGGAGGGACGAATTTCTTTCGCCCATTCTCCCTTTCCTTCTCAAAGCGCATGGTATTGAGTTCCCTCCACCCATGCGCTTCCTCTCCCTTTTCACTGTTCTCTGGTTTCTGGCCTCCGGTTTCTCAGAAGCAAAACCCAACATCCTTTTCGCCATTGCCGATGACTGGAGCGTCCACGCCGGAGCCTACGGCACCACTTGGGTGAAAACCCCCGCCTTCGACCGCGTGGCAAAGGAAGGCGTCCTCTTCAACAACGCCTACACGCCCAATGCCAAGTGCGCCCCTTCCCGCGCCTGCGTCCTCACCGGCCGCTATCCGTGGCAGCTTGAGGAAGCCGGAAACCACATGGCCTACTTCCCCGCGAAATTCCAATCCTGGCCGGAGACCCTCATGCAAAACGGCTGGCACATGGGCATCACCGGCAAAGGCTGGGGCCGGGCATCGCCAAGGACGCTTCCGGCAAAACAAGGAAGATCACCGGCATCCCCTACGGAAAACGGAAACTCGAACCCGCCACCTCCGGCATCGCATCCACCGATTACGCCGCAAATTTCAACGACTTCCTCGATGCCTCACCGGAGTGCAAACCCTGGTGCTTCTGGTATGGCTCCACCGAGCCGCACCGTGGCTACGAATACGGATCCGGCATCAATAAGGGCGGAAAAAAACTCTCCGATATCGATCGCGTCCCTGCCTACTGGCCGGACAACGAAGCCGTCCGCAACGATATGCTCGACTACGCCTTCGAGGTGGAACACACCGACCGCCACCTCGGCCTCATGCTCGCGGAGCTGGAGAAGCGCGGCCTTTTGGAAAATACCGTAGTCATTGTCACCAGCGACCACGGCATGCCCTTCCCACGCGTCAAAGGATACGCCTACCACGATTCCAACCACATCCCCCTTGCCATCCGCTGGCCCGCCGGAATCAAAAAGGCGGATCGCGTGATCGAAGATTTCGTCAACTTCACCGACATCGCCCCCACCATCCTCGAACTTGCCGGAATCCCGCAAAAGGAATCCGGCATGGCACCCATTTCCGGGAAAAGCTGGCTGCCCATCCTCGAGAGCGAAGCCTCTGGACAGATCGACCCGGAGCGCGACCACGTCCTCATCGGCAAGGAACGCACCGATATCGGCCGCCCCGGAGATGTCGGTTACCCCATTCGAGGCATTATCCGCGATGGTTTCCTCTACCTCAAAAACTACGAGCCCGACCGCTGGCCCGCCGGAAACCCGGAAACCGGCTATCTCGATACCGATGGCGGAGCCACCAAAACCACCATCCTCGAAATGGGTCGCAAGGACAGGCAAAACAAATTCTGGCAGCTCAACTTCGGCAAACGCCCCGCCGAGGAACTCTACGATCTGAAAATAGATTCCGACTGCGCCAACAATCTCGCCACTCTTCCCTCCTACATTACCGACCGCACCCTGCTCCACGACCAGATGACCACCATGCTAAAAGACCAGGGCGACCCCCGAATGTTCGGCAACGGCGAGGTCTTCGACAACTACCCAGTCACCAACAACCCCGGCTTCTACGAGCGCTTCATGAAAGGCGAGAAGCTCAATACAAGCTGGGTCAACCCCACCGACTTCGAGAAAGAACCCCTCGATTAGGCGCGGTGCAGGAATAAACCCGCTCGCCTTCTGGATTTCAGCAGAGGGAAGGAACCGCAATGGGAGCGAAGCGGACATGCACGGACTATAAAATCAAATCTCTCCGTCAAATCCAACGAATCCTGAGAATTTCCAGAACCTTGCAATACTTTGGCTCTTTCCCTCTTCGATTCGTCGGATTCGTGCGATTCGTGGTTCCTTTCATCTTTACGCACGTGCCTTAGCGTGTGTCCCAGGTAATTGATGGGGCCGTTCCTTGGCAAAAAGGCAGGGGGGCCTTCCTGAGCTTGTCGAAGGACTGCCAACAACCCAAGCCCTTGGATTCCTAATTCCCCACCGTCCGCTCCTCTTTGGACAGCCCCGCCAGCATCTTCGATGCAGTCACACCATGCAGCACCACCGATAGCAGAACCGTGAACGATATCGCGGCCCACAGCTCCGGCACTTGGCTGAACTCCGCATGATGCTGCCCATACGCCAGGTAGTAGAACGAGCCTATCCCCCGTATCCCCAGGAAAGCGACCGCCAGTTTCCCCGACCACGGCAGACCGGAACCGGCCATTCCCAGCAGCCCGCCCAAAGGGCGGATCACCAGAAGAAACGCCACCCCCAGCCCCACCGCCGGCCAGGTCAGCGCGGACAGCACACCGCTCGCCAGCAGACAGCCGAAGCCGATGAGAATGGCCATCAGGATGATACGCTCGATCTGGTCGATAAAGGAATGGGTGCGCTTGTGGAGATCGCTACCGCTTTCGCACTGTTTCGCCGTTACAGCAGCCACGAAGACACTGAGGAACCCGTACCCGTTTACGATCTCACCCAGCCCGTATGCGAGAAACAACGAGGACATGATCAGCAGGCCTTCCGACCCCCTCTCTATCCCGTGTTCCTCCTCCGTTTCGGCATCCGTCCCCTCCTCGTCCTTGCTTTTCCGGAAAGCGATCCAGGCGCCGGCCTTACCCACGCAGTAGCCCGTCCCCACCCCGGCAAGGATTTTCCAGACCACATCCACCGCCAGCCATTTTCCCAGCCACCCTTCACCCGCAGTCGTCAGCGCGATGGCCAGATACACGAAGGGAAATGCCAGACTGTCGTTGAAACCCGCCTCCGCACTGAGATTGAAGCGAATGTCATCGCATCCGGATTCACCGGGCGGCCCCACCTGCACCGCCCGGGCCAGAACCGGATCGGTAGGAGAGAGGCAGGCACCCAGCAGGATCGCGCTCGCGAGCGGCAGCCCCATCGCCCAGACGCCTATCCATGCCGTCCCCGCGATGCACAGCGGCATCGTTACCAGCAGCAGCGGCAGCACCTGTTTCCACTTCTGCCACGAAAACGCCCGGTCTATCGAAAGACCCAGACTCACCAGGGAAACAATCACGATCAGCTCAGACAGGTATTCGATGGCAATCGTCTCCTCCGCATCGAATGCCGGATTGAGCCAACCCAGATCCAGCGGCAAGGAGAAAAGCAGCCACCCCGCCGCCACGTAAACAATTGGCACCGAGAGAAACGTCCCCTCCAGCCGTTTCTCCAGCCAGAACACCGTGCCGATGGCCGCACCAAAGACAATGTAAAGCAAGATGTGGGGTTCCATAACTCCCTCCCCCATTAGCTAGAATGAAGCCAACCCCCATAGCCCGAAAGACACCCCATCCCCCGCCCCATCACAATCACCACCCACCTCACAAATTGCAACTTGCACACCTCCCATTCAAAATCTGCAACCCACCAACCCATACCTCAATCAAGATCACGGACTTTATGATTTGCAGCCTCCGGCTTCCTTCACAGCGATCTCCCCAAGGTCACCTGCCTCGATCTCGTCATTGCTCGCGAAATCCAGAGTTCCGAAGCTCGCCACCAGATCCTGGACTCTCTGCTGGCGGTTATATGCTTCCAAGGCTTTCACCACCGCCTCACGCTTCGTCGTCGCTCCGGTGAAGCGCATGGCATCCGCCAACGCAGCATCAGGAATATCAATTGTCGTTTTCATGGATTCCAAATACACGATAAATCGGAATCCTGCAGTGGGACAATCGAATGGTTTTCACCCTGAACTCCATTTTCGCGGCTTTGTGACAGTAACCACTTTCGTGAAAATCCGCAAACTACCGGCCTGCACCGCCGGATTCAGCATAAGAAAAAAGAGTCCCGCGAAAGCTCCTCCACCGCCCCACCAATCGCATCCTTCGGCAGATCCGGATTGAGCAAATGGAGCGCTGCCTTCAGGCGGCGAGTCAAAACCACCCCCGCTTCCCCGTCCCGCACCTTCTCACCTGCCCACCGGCTCCCGGGCAAATCTCGATGCAGGTGAGGCCAGAGAAATGGGAATGTCAAACAGCGGGGAATGGCCCGATCTGATTTCACCCTTCAGCGAACCTGCGTCGCGAGCTTCGGATGCTCCTCCGCGATCCTGTCGAGCATGACGAAAAACTCCCGTTCGCCGCCGAAGACGCTCGCTGAGAAGCTACGGTCCATCAACCCCAGGGCCTCCTTGATCGCTTCTTCTGATCCGGCATATACCGCATGGTAGAGATACGCGCTCGGCCAGTCGGAGGATGTGGGATAACGTCTGCAGCAGGCGGCGAGCCCGCGCAGGAAGCGGTCGGGATCGATGCCATGAAGCTTGTAGACATCAATCGCATCATCGACGCTCGTATACTTGCCTCTCAGGTTTTTCCTCACCACTTCCCCGTAGAGCACCAGCGCATCCTCTTCGCTCAGCTTCGGGTGTTCCAGAGCCTCCACCAGCCAGGTGTGCCAGTCGGAAAATTCCTTTCCATACCATTTCGGCTGAAGGAAATTGGTCATGCGGAGATACGGGTCGACATAGGTCGGATCGATTTCCTGCCCCGCCTTGAAGGCATCCCGCGGATCCCCTCCCTGTGCCAGGTGGACGCCGATCCAAAGGGCGTGATAATGCGGATCGCGCCTGGCAGCGGGAGAGGCGCTCTCGAGCACTGCCCGCGCCTTGGCATGCTGCTCGTCAAACTCCTCAGCACCGGATTTTGTCACCGTATTGGAATACCCGCCGCCCCGTGCATACCAGCCGATGTGGATATGGAAAGCCGCCAGCACGATCTCCGGCTCGGCTTTTCCGGGATTGGCGGCGATCCACTCCGCCGTGTTCGCCAGATACTGGTCATGGTAAGCCCCCGCGTTTTGTTGGTTATAGGAATCGTAGTTCTCGAACTTGTCGTAGAATGCCGTGCGGTAGGGCGTGCCATTGGGATACTTCTCATCGAAATGCCCTACGAACGCCGAGAGATTGCCAAATTCCTTGCGTGCGATTCCGTGCAGGATGAGATTGCCATCCTTCCTCATTACATGCCAATCCGTTACGGTATAAGGCTTCCAATCCTTGATGGCGCGCCCGGTCGAGGTTTTGGCACCGATCGAGGGAATCTTGACGACCCGGGCTTCCCTTTCAAGAGGGTCCGAAGCGGAATCCGCCACTTCTTCTTTCTTGCAGGACGGCAGGAGAACCACAGCGACCAATACACCGACAAGAAAACCTTTTTGCATTCCGAGGAGTTTCATTTGTGCGAGCCTAGGATCCCTTCCGATCCATGCGCAATCAGATAACCCCGCCGGCCAAGCAAATCCACGCCCCTGAACCCTTCCGCCGGTAAACCACCCACATCCCCTCCCACCACATCGAGTGCCCTCTTCCCACTGATCACTGCTTTGATCCCGCCCCCGGCGATCCCCTTCGGGCACGTCGCGAATAGCTCCTGTCCATCTTGTTCCACTCGATTCTCGGCACTTCTTCAGCCTGCTCTCTCCAACCCAATCGCCTGACCACCGGCTCCCGAGCAAATCTCTATGCAGGTAAGGCCGGACTGGGAAACCGAGGATTGGGGATGATTCTTCATGGGTTCCTTTGACGTATTTCATTCAGGAATTTCCTAACTCGATTTCGTGAGTTTCCTGGCCGATCGCCTGATAAAGCGCACCGCAGAGGTCAGTGATTTTTTCGCACCGATCGGAAAAGTCCGGGGAACTGGAAATCACGGGATGAGCTGCGATGTGTTCGGAAAAATGATCCAGCCAGACCGACACCCGATCCAGTGCTTCGTGGCGGTGGAAGTCGTCCAACTCGCCACTTGCCTTCATTTCATGCGATTTTTTTTGCATAGTATTTTTCCCGTGGTGTCGGGATGGCTCCCCTTCTGTTCTCGGCAGTTCATCCGGTGGCTTCCGCCTCGTAGTGCATCATGGCCATATTCACGGTTTTCTGAGGATCGATTCCCTTTGAGTGCAGGAAATGCAGAATGTCCGTGAGCAGATCGATGGAAAGAGTCTCCTCGTCAGTATCCATGCCCCTTTGTTGCCCGAAATACTCGATAGCCTGCCTTGCGGAGTCTGCCCGATCACCGTTCGTCCACGAGTTGTTTTCCCAGCCATCAGTGGGAACGATCAGCTCACGATCATGAGGAGGTGTTGTCATTGGGGAGTTAGCTTTTTACTTCGACATTCTTGAGCAAAAGTCATGTTCGGATCAAGAACAATGTTTGTCTTTAGAACTCTCGATTACGAACGGATATGTAGCCTCGTGGTGTGAAGCTGCCCAATAGCCGGACGGATCATCCAAAAAACATCGTCGGGCCTAGAATACGGCGTGCACGTTTGGATTTCGATCCACCGCTTACCCAAGACCAGCTTTCAGGTCGCCTTGCTGCGAAAGGTCTCTCGCTTGATCGGGTTGCGATCACGAAAATCGAATGTGGAAATCGGGCTGTATTCGATTTCGAAATCCCGACAATTGCGGAGGTTTTGAAGGTTGATATCCAGTGGCTGATGACCGGCAAGGGTAACCCCAGGAAATGAATCCGATGCCGAAGAAGAAGCCACTTTCCGCGATCCACCTGGAGATTCTCAAATTGCTACGGGAGAATCCGGATGGGCTGGATATCGAGCAGATACGGGAGTTTGGGGGGATAGAGGGTCAGCAACATTTGGATAAACGCGTTAGGGAGCTTTACCCCTACTACGAGATAGCGACAAAGCGAAAGGGTCGCATGTTCATCTACCAGTTCGTGAAGGAGCGGGACACGGATGACTACGACTACAGCGTTGTTTCAAAAACCCTCCGTGCCAAAATCATCCATCGCGACGGCCGACGTTGCAGGATGTGCGGGCGAACCGTTGACGAGGATAAAATCAAACTGCACATCGACCACAGGATCCCGAGGGAGTGGGGCGGGCCGAGCAACGAGGAAAACCTGTGGGCTCTTTGCAGCGGCTGCAACGAGGGCAAGCGTAATTACTTTGCCAGTTTCGATCCCAGCCTGATGGAGACCATCCTGACCCATGATTCCGTCCATCGGCGTTTGGCGGAGATGCTTCACGCGAAGTCGGGCGAATGGGTGGATTGCGACTTACTGGAATTTGTGGCGAATTTCGAAGACTATCAGACCGATTGGCGCAAGCGCTTGCGGGAACTGCGTTATCTCGGACTCGATATCGAGACGAAGAACACCAAGGTCGAGAAGCGGACCGTGAGCAACTACCGTCTCACGAACTGGGTCGATCTTCCTGACGATTTGAGCGAGGCGGCACGCCGTTTTGAGGCCGAGCGTGCGAAAAAGAACAAGGCCAGTAAACAATCAGGCGGTTAGTCAGCCTGCTGCGCTCGCCGGTTTCGCGGCGGCCTTGATGGCATCCCTGATCCGTGATGCGACGGCGTAGGCCACCGGCGGCGGGAAGGCGTTGCCGATCTGGCGGTAGGAGGCGGTTTTGCCTCCGGCGAACTGCCAGTCATCGGGGAAGCCCTGGATGCGGGCGGTCATGCGGAGGGTGAGCCTTGGCACTCCGGTGAAGCCTTTGGGCGGGGCTTCGTTGCCGAGGGATTTCCCTTCGACTCCGAGGGAAGCCCATGCCTTGCGGGCGCGGGTGGGGCCGAGATCGGCTCCGCCGTGCTTCTTAGAGCCGCCGACGAGGGTCGGGGCGATTTCGTTGGCGTGCGCCGCCCACTTTAATGCGCCTTCCCAGCCGTTGGCGGCCATGAGATCGACGAGGGTTTCGCCGACGGTCTTGGTCTGGATGCCATCGGTCAGGGGCATGGGCGGGTAGAAGTTGGATACGAGATCCTTGCGGATGGCGACGACGACGACCCGGGGGCGGAGCTGGGGAACGCCGAAGTCCGAGGCGTTGAGCAGATGCCAACTGGCCTCGTAGCCCATGGCTTTGAGATCCTTCTTGAGGCTCATCCGGTAATCGGTGAACACGGCATCCAGGAAGCCGCGGACATTCTCCAGCATGACGGCTTTGGGGCGGCATTCGTCCACCAGGCGGAGGGCTTCGGGGAAAAGGTCGCGCTCGTCGTTGGAGCCAAGCTGTTTTCCCGCTTTCGAGAACGGCGGACAGGGAACGCCGCCGGCCAGCAGATCCACGCCCTTGAACCCCTTCGCCGAGAAATCACGCACATCCCCTTCCACCACATTCCAGTCCGGACGGTTCAGGCGAAGCGTGTCACAGGCATGGCGGTCAAACTCCACATGCGCCAAGGCCTCAAACCCTGCCCTCTCCAACCCAATCGCCTGCCCACCGGCTCCCGAGCAAATCTCTATGCAGGTGAGGCCGGAAGATGATTTCAGGGATTTATGAGTCTGCTTCATAGGTTCTTTTGAACAGTTTTTGATTTCGTTGTCAATCGTGGAAGCTGTAAGTGGTTTGAAAATACGAGGATGTTAAGATGCAGCACCTGACTCGAAACACATTTCTCGGCTTAAGGTCTGTCCCTTTGCGATGTCGCCCCTAACGTTGACGCCGGGCCAGAAGTCCCACTGATCCCAAGACGAAAAGAAATAGGCAGGAGGGTTCTGGGGCTGCCGCAGCATCAATTAGGGCTTTTCCCTCGGAGATACTAAGGTAGCTCCCATCGGCATTTGAAGCTATCGCCACTAAATAATCTTCACCAGATCTATCGAAATTAAATTGAGCAACTGAATTTTTCGGACTATTGAACGGCAGAATTGAGATATTCGCGTAGTTCTGGTCTCCGAATTCAGCGCCAATTAGTAGGCTTCCATCAATCCGGAAAAAGAGACCAACAAATGTCGCACCTGAGGGTATATCCAGTCCTTGAGAGAACGCCAAGCCACTAGGATAATCGTAGTTGATAGAGTATGCGTTCACTATGTCCCCTCTGATTTGTGTTTCCACACTTACACCAAAGGATGTAGGGGGGCTGGTGGTCGGAGATCGTGCACCAGAGCCAAAAAAGGTCACAGCACCTTCTGCAACTGTCGCATTACATCCCACCCCAATCATTACGGCGATCCAGATCCCTGTTGCATTGAGTTTATTCATTTCAAATCCTCCATTCCCAAATGGGGCACCACAAGAGGGAGTGTGCACCAGTCTCAAACGATTTCAAGCTCTTAATGAGTGACTACCCCTTGGCAACACAAATGGTTCTGAGGTACTTCTTTTACTTCTTTTACTTCTTTTTGTCTGGGACTTTGAAATTGGGGACTTTGAATTGGGATAATATCTTCGCCACACGCGAAGGATCTGTCCCTTTACGATACCCGCCAGCAGATCCACGCCCTTGAATTCCTTCGCCGAGAAATCACGCACATCCCCTTCCACCACATTCCAGTCCGGACGGTTCAGGCGAAGCGTCTCGCAGGCATGGCGGTCAAACTCCACATGCGCCAAGGCCTCAAACCCTGCCCTCTCCAACCCAATCGCCTGCCCACCGGCTCCGGAGCAAATCTCTATGCAGGTGAGGCTGGAATGGAATTCGAGAGGCACAAATGTTGCGATGAAACACCTGACCCGAATGACATTCCAGTCCGGACGGTTCAGGCGAAGCGTCTCACAGGCATGGCGGTCAAACTCCACATGCGCCAAGGCCTCAAACCCTGCCCTCTCCAACCCAATCGCCAGCCCACCGGCTCCCGAGCAAATCTCTATGCAGGTGAGGCCGGACTGGGAAACCGTGGATTGGGGAGGATTCTTCATGGGTTCTTTTGAACAGTTTTTAGGTCTGGTGTCAATCTCTGAGGCTGAAGATCAACGACAAAGGTTGCATTTAGGTGAATCGATTAATCGTAATGTATGCTCTAGGTAGAATCCACAAAAGCGTGTTGCATTGACGCTCAGATACCCCAAGATGGCTTGGTCGGTGGCGGGGCTCCTTTTATTTTGGCGAAGGGTGAGGAATTCATCTAGGCAACTAGTCGTTGCGGCTGCCAACTAAAGGACTAAGGGCATCCCGTCATCGGCACTTTAACTTTTAATATTTCTTCTCTCAAAGATGCTGTAGATTCTATATTGCGCTGATCCGCAACGTCCATATCCTAAATAAAACCTTTCTAAAATTACATCAATTATACCGGGGCAGCGCCAAGAGCAGTCTATCTTTCCGGAAACCTGAATTAAATCGACTACCTTACCATCGGAATTCAAACTCCTAAGTTGCCGAATAGCAGTGGAGTGCTCCACGAGTTGTCGACCACAACTAAGAAGCATCAATCGATAGCAGATGGTAGCCTGAGGCAGCGATCGTCTAGTTATATGTCGCCAAAAACGTAATGTGACGAGCACCTTACCGAGCACGGGGTTAATAGATCCAGTCGTTCTCCAACTCTCAAAATAACTGCGAGCCAAATTTTTGTGATATGCAACTTTATGATGAGCTAGTAACGGTTCCGTAATACGAAATAGAGATGGCTCGAGTGTTCCTGTCCTCGCTAGGGCAAGCAGGTGAGGGATAGCATTTACATCAATCTTGTTCTTACTTTTCATTGGCAGCCTTGTCTTTCCCGCGCTAACGTAGGCAGAACTTCGCCAATAAAATTCCGGTATCTCGTTACTAATATCAACCCAAACCACGATTGTGGGAACATTACTTTCCGCCCACGCTCGTGAATCCTTCGAGGCTACTCTCAGTGAAAACCTAGCCTCCATTGGGTGCTTTTTATAAGTAACCTTAAACCAACTCCCAGTCTTAATTTGGACGTTTACATATGCGTAACATGGGCTAGAGCCGTCTGTCGACAATATTAGAACACCATCAATTGATGGCGTTTTCTCATTCAATTCCTCGTAACGAAGACCTATTTTTTCTGCATGTGATGCAAACGCCTTCTCGCCGTAACGCCCCTTTTGGTTCGAACTATCCATCATTTGGAATCGGATTCGGAAGGAATATTCTCTTGAACAGACTGCTCCATCTTTTCAATTTCTCCTTCTCTCTTTCGCTCTACTTTCTTCAAAATTCGATTAACCCCTGGAATACCTGCAATTTTTTCCAGTGATTTTGTAAGAGATAAGCTTTTGTCTAGCACCTCCATCAGCGGATTATCGGAAGAATTGTAGTCAGATATGAGTCGCCCTGGATTTTCCGAACTGACAGTTACGATGTTGTAGAGTAGACGGACGCGAAGTTCCTTCGAAATCTCACTTTCCGGTAGCTTTGAAATCTGCGTAGATAGGCCTTCAAAGGTCTTGCTAAGAACCTCTTTGTGGGCATATTCTTCTGTAAGCCGTCTTGCTAGCTTGATCCTTTTGCTCGCTGAAATAGCAAACCAAAACGCAGGTGCGTATAGGGGAAGTGTAGCTAGCATAATCCGAGGAATATTCCTTATGATATCGTTCACCTTCTCATCATCGTGAAAAAATGAATAAAGACTTACTACCACTGGAAGAAGAGAAATTACTAGAAGCAACATTATCGTCCAGAAATACGCTTTTCCTGCTCGTATTCGTTCTTCCTCTTCAGACTTTCTTTTGAGTTCGTAGGCATGACTCAATCCAGCGGTCATCGCATCAGGAAGGAGCCCCTCAATTCTAGTTTTCAGTTCGGAAAATTCTTCTTCTTTGTCCTGAGAGAAAGTCTTGAATAATGCGACCTGCTGATCTTTGAAAGCTGTGACTTCTTCGCCGAAAGCCTCGACATTATTTTTGACGTCTGAGTAGGCTTCCTTTAATTCCGCCTCCAGACCTTCAATTTTTATCGATTTGCCGGTCTCTTCGTCTTCTGTAGAATATCCAAATACTTTTTCGTGCAGTGAGACGATTTCCTTTGATCGTTTGATTGCTTGGGAGTGAGCCGTGCCAATTTTGGTCGAAACAGAATCAGCCTCCTCTTTTACTTCTGTGATCTCGCTTGAAATGGTCTTGGCGGCATCAACTATCGTCTCTGACTGCTCAAGGAATTCGTCAGCCTTTAGTATCTTATCTGCGAGTAAGTCAAATTTTGAAGTCGTTGCCTCAGCAAGTTCGTTCAGACTGAGACGGTCGCCTTCGAGTTGCTGACCTAGGGTTTTGAATTGTGAGAGAGTTTCGGAGATCTGTTGAGCTTTGGTCGCGAGGTTCTCGACCAACTCTCGGGACGAGTCTGCCGCAGCTGCTGAATCTGCAGCTTTGTTTTTATATCTGGTTGTTTGAGATGATGCGTTTCTGGCCTCCTTCTGGTAATCAGAAGTCTTCTTCTCAACTTGGTCAGCAAGCGCCTCGTTCTTATCATTCAGCTCACGGACACTTAATTCTAAGTTTGATAGCGTATTGCGCAGATCAAGAATATCCGCCCAGAGCTTTCGACGCTCTTCGTCGAGATATTCGAAATCTGATTTCTTACTCACTTAGTATTTCTATTCGGGGGATACGACTCATTCATTCTCCCCTTCACTGGCAAGCCTCGCACTCGCCCCCGTTTAGCATGGCATCAATCGAGCAGGCGTTTTTTTCCTCGGCGGTGAACTCTCGTTTGGCGGCGGCGTTGGTTGCTGCGGTGGCGGCGGTTTGGGTGGCCATGTGGCCGCGTTGGGTCTTTTTGACGTCGATGGTGGCTTTTTCGGTGTTGGAGGCCTGTAGGGTGCGGAGGTAGTAGGTGGTTTTGAGGCCTTTGTCCCAGGCGCGTCGATACATGTGGGAGAGGGTTTTGAAGTCGGGGGAGGCTAGGAAGAGGTTGACGGACTGGGATTGGTCGATCCACTTCTGGCGGCGGGCGGCGGCATCGACGATGTATTCGTAGCCTACTCCGAAGACGGTTTTGTGCTTCTGTTTGATGGCTTCCGGGATGTCGTCGATGTTGTCGAGTTCGCCGTCGAAGTACTTGAGCTGATCGACCATTTCAGGGGACCAGAGGCCGGATTTTTTGAGATCGCGGACGAGCTCGGTGTTTAGGATGGTGAAGTCTCCAGAGAGGTTCGACTTCACGTAGAGGTTCTTGTAGTTCGGCTCGATGCATGGGGTGGTGCCCATGATGTTTGAGATGGTAGCGGTGGGGGCGATGGCGAGGACGTTGGAGTTGCGCATGCCGTGGGTGGCGATTTTCTCGCGGACTACTGACCAATCCATTTTTCCGCCGCGTGGGACGTCGATTTTGCGGCCGCGTTCGTCTTCGAGGAGATCGACGGTGTCCTGGGGGAGGAGTCCCCTGCTCCATTTGCTGCCCTGGTAGGTGGAGTAGGTGCCGACTTCTGCGGCGAGGTCGCTGGAAGCACTGTAGGCGTAGTAGGCGATGGCTTCCATCATCTCGTCGTTGAACTCGACGGCGGCATCGGAGGCGAAGGAGAGGTTGCGCTTGTAGAGGGCGTTCTGGAGGCCCATGACGCCCATGCCGATGGGGCGGTGGCGGGAGTTGGCGGTTTTCGCGGCTTCGGTGGGGTAGAAGTTGATGTCGATTACGTTGTCGAGGGCGCGGATGGCGACGGTGATGGTTTCCTTGAGCATCTCGTGGTCGAGGGCGCCATCGCGGTTGATGTGGGTGTCGAGGACGACGGAGCCGAGGTTGCAGACGGCGGTTTCCTCATCGGAGGTGTTGAGGGTGATCTCGGTGCAGAGGTTGCTGGAGTGGATGACTCCGCAATGATCCTGCGGGGAGCGGACGTTGCAGGGGTCTTTAAAAGTGATCCATGGGTGGCCGGTTTCGAAGACCATTTTGAGCATGGATTTCCAAAGCTCGATGGCGGGCATCTGGCGAGACCAGATTTTGCCTTCGGCGGCCATTTCCTCGTAGATTTCGTATTTTTCCTCGAAAGCTTTTCCGTAGAGGTCGTGGAGATCGGGAGTTTCGTTGGCGCGGAAGAGGGTCCAGTGCTGGCGGTCTTCCATGCGTTTCATGAAGAGGTCGGGCACCCAGTTGGCGGTGTTCATGTCGTGGCAGCGGCGGCGGTCGTCTCCGGTGTTTTTGCGGAGTTCGAGGAAGTCCTCGATGTCGTTGTGCCAGGTTTCGAGGTATGCGCAGCCGGAGCCTTTGCGTTTCCCGCCCTGGTTGACTGCTAGGAGCTGGTCGTTGTGGAGTTTTAGGAACGGGATGATGCCCTGGGACTCGCCGTTGGTGCCCTGGATGTAGCCGCCGGTGCCGCGGACGGCTGTCCATGATCCGCCGAGGCCGCCGGCCCACTTGCTAAGGTATGCGTTTTCGGCGATGCCGCGCTGCATGATGGATTCTATGGAGTCATCGACTTTGTAGAGGTAGCAGGAGGAGAGCTGGGAGTGGAGGGTGCCGGAGTTGAAAAGTGTGGGCGTGGAGGAGCAGAAGCGGCGGCCTTTGTAGAGGTTGTAAAGGCGGATGGCCCAGTCCTCGCGCTTGGTTTCTTCGTTTTTAAACAGACCCATGGCGACGCGCATCCAGAAGAATTGCGGGGTCTCGATGCGGCGGTGCTTTTCGGACGTTTTGTCAACGATGAGGTAGCGGTCGTAGAGGGTCTGTATGCCGAGGTAGTCGAAGTCGAGATCCGCGGTGGGGTCGAATGCGTTGGCTAGGGTGCTGAGTTTGTATTTCTTGAGGAGCTCGGGGTTGAGTCGCTTGATGGCGATGCCGTGCTTGAGGTATTTCCGGAAACCTTCCTTGTGCGCTTCCTTGAGTTTCTCGACGCCATCGGTGGCGATGTTCCAATCTAGGACTTCCTCGTAGATGTAGGAGAGGAGGATGCGGGCGGCGAATTTTGCGAAATCCGCGTCCTTCTCGATGAGGGTTTTGGCGTTGAGGATAATGGTGGCTTTCAGATCTTTGGCGGAAATTTCCGAGCCGATGGAGCGGCGGAGTTCGCGTTCGATTTCGTCTTCGGGGAGGTTGAGGGAAAGGCCGATGGAGGCGAAGTGGATGCGCTTTTTGAGCTCCATGCCGTCCCAGAAGGAGGAGTCGCCATCCGGGGTGGTGACGACGATCATGGAATCCTGTGCGAGATCCTCGGAGGCACTTTCCTCGTCCTCGGTGCGCTGGCGTCCGCGCTCAGCACGGTAGAGGATGTAGTGCTGGGCGGCCTTGTAGTGGCCTTGGCGCATGAGTTCTTCCTGGACGTGGTCCTGGACGTCCTCGATGTGGACGAAGGATTGGTCGCCACGGCGCACCATTTCGGTGACGGCTTTGGCGATTTCCACGGCTGGCTCGGGGTTTTCGTGGATGGTGAGGAAGGCTTTTCTAACTGCGATTTCGATTTTGGTTTCGGACCAGGGGACGACGTTGCCGTTGCGGCGGATGAGGCGGACGGGGAGGGCGTGGGGGCTGGTGCCGGACTCGACGTGGCCGGTTTTTTCCAATGAACGGCGGAAGGCGAGGGATTTCGCTACGTCGTAGGCTTCGTTTTCAAGGAGGGCTTTTTCGATGAGGAGGTAGAGGTCGGATTCGGAAAGGCGGAGGCGGTTTCCTTCTTCTAGGGCTTTGGTGAGGGAGATGGCGACGTTGTGGGCGACGAGGGAGACGAACTTGCGGTTGACGTCGGAGAAGATGGAGGTTTCGTCTTCGGCGCGGGCTACTAGGAGGTCGGTGAGGGATTCGCCGATGGCGTCGGCTACGTCTTCGAGGGAGAACTGGTGCTCTTTTTCGCCGCGGGTGACGATGATGTCGGGCATGGGCTTGCGCTTGTCGGCGGGGATGGATTCGCGCCAGTCGTATTGGCGGTCGGTGGCGGCGAGTGCGAAGCGGTCGGAGATGACTTGCTTGAGGATGTTGTCTTCGGCGAGGTTTAGGGAGCGGTACATGGTGATTTTCGGAGCGGTGGTTTTTTGATTTGGCGGGCGGAAGATTTAGTGGGATCGGACGGATTCTGTGTGGGGCTGCGGCGGAGTTTTTTGAGGAGAGGTGGTGCTTGCTTGCCCGGGATTGTGGTTGGGGTGTTACCTAGGGCGATGCCCTAGGCTGGGATGGGTCGCCCCGATGGGGCTGAAGAGGTGGTGAGTTCGGGTGGGTTTTGTGTGAGGTGGCGGCGGATTTTATCCGCCATGCCTTTGATACTTGATGGGGTTGATTGGCATGGCGGATGCAATCCGCCGCCACGTTACAATTCATCGTCGTCGACGGAGGAGAGGGCGGCGGCTTTTTGGTATTCGGTGACTCGGCCTTCGAAGAAGTTTTGCTCTTTTTTGATGTCCATCATTTCGGCTAGCCATGGGAAGGGGTTGGAGACGGAGTCGTTGAGGGGGGCTAGGCCGCAAGAGGTGAGGCGGCGGTCGGCGATGTAGTCGATGTAGGTTTCGAAGTCGGCGGAGTTGAGGCCGAGGCCGGAGACGGGGAGGCAATCGCGGATGAAGGCTTTTTCTAGGCGGATGCCTTCGGACATGGTGTCGCGGAGATCCTGGCGGAAGTCTTCGGTCCAGATGTCGGGGTTTTCGTCGATGAGGTCCATGAGGAGGTTGCGGAAGACCTCGATGTGGTTGGATTCGTCGCGGAGGGTGTAGCGGAACATCTGGCCGATGCCGGGGAATTTGTTCTGACGGTAGAGGGACAGGATCATGCCGAAGAGGCCGTAGAACTGGGTGCCTTCCATGATCTGGCCGAACATGAAGATGTTTTTGGCGAGGGCCTGTTTGTTTTCGGTGACGGTGAGGTCGATGTCGCGGCGGAGGGCTTTGCTGTTGGAGGTGACGAAGTGGTTTTTCGCGGTGATGGTGGGGATGTCCTCGAACATGGCTTCGCACTCGTGGGGGTTGAGGCCGAGGGAGGAGAGCATGTAAACGAGGCTGTCGGCGTGGATGTTTTCCTCGTGGGCGTGGCGGCCGAGAACCATTTTCAGCTCGGGGGCGGTTACGACCTCGCGGACGACGTGGAGGACGTTGTCGCCGACGATGCCCTCGGCGGCGGAGAAATAGCCGATGCCCATTTTGATGATCCAGCGCTCGACATCGGAAATTTCGTTGGAGCGCCATTGCTCGACGTCCTTCTGCATTGAGATGTCCTCGGGCTCCCAATGGTTGTTTTTCATGGTCTTGTAGAGATCGTATGCCCACTGGTATTTAAGCGGGAGGATGTTGAAGAACATGGTGTCCTTGCCGTTGATGACCTTTTTGGAGTTGAAGGCGAGTTCGGCTTTGGACTTGTCGAGGGTGAAGGTGCGGTCTCCGAGAGTGACGGTGGTAGTGGACATGTTGGGAATCTGTGGGATGGTGAATTTCGGGCTGAAAAGTGCCGTTGGAGTCGGGCGTAGCGTCGTGGAGACTGGATGAAACCGGGGGCATGGGTCAATCCGTTTTTCAGGATGTGGTATCCACAAATTATTCACAATACCACATGTGGTATGTTCGACTGAAAGTTACAAAGTGGTTACATCGGAGTTTCCGGGCTTTTTTGGCGTTCGGTATCAATCTGGCTCACACTGGTGGGGCCGGAAAAAAAATTCGGGGAAACGGGTTGTTGGCTCAATGAGGTAAAATTTGAAAAACTTTATTAAGTTTCGTGAAATATCGGGTGAAAATGGAAGTTAGGGTTCGGAAGTCACTGGTTTTACTGAACTAAAATTTTGGCCGGTATTTTTGTGGGAGAGAAATCGATGAGATGTGGACTTGGGTTGCCGGGCGACAAGAGTGACCGCTCCTCCGCTTCGGAAAAAAGTCGGACGTGGGCTTTCCATCCGGTGCGGAATCGTTTTGGTTGTGTGGATGAAACGACTTGCGACCCACTGGCATATTCTGATCGCGCTGGTTCTGGCGACTTTGACGGCGCTTGCCTTGCGGGGATTGTTCAACGGGGCGGCGGAGGAATCGCTAGGTGCGAGGTTTGTGGGAGGTGCGTTGGAGACGTGCCGGTTTATCGGGGATCTTTTCATGCGGGCGCTGAAAATGATCATTGTCCCACTTATTGTGACGGCGGTGGTTTCCGGGATCACGGGGATGAAAGGTGTGGAGGGGTTCGGGCGGCTGGGGATGAAGACGGTGGCGTTCTATGTTTGTTCGAGTTTTGTGGCAATTACGATGGGTCTGGTAGTTGTGAATGTGGTGCAGCCGGGGCTGGTGGACGGGAAGCCGAATGAGGCGATCAAGGCGGCTTTTGCGGAGACGGAGGCGCAGGCGGGTGATGCGGACAAGGGAAAGGTGGAGGAGGCGGGGAAGCGTGAGGGGAAGGATTTCCTGGGGATTTTCAAGGCGATGCTGCCGGAGAACGTGGTGGGTGCGGCGAGCGATAACGGGCAGATGCTGGGGGTGATTGTCTTCAGTATCCTGTTCGCGATCGCGGCTACGCAGTTGCCGGGGGATACGGGCGACAGTGTGCGGGAGTTTTTCGGGGCGGCGAATGAGGCGATGATCACGGTGACGAAGTGGATCATGGCGGTGGCTCCGATCGGGGTTTATGCGCTGATCCTGCCGGTGGTTTATGAGACGGGGGCGGGGCTGTTCGCGCAGCTTGGAAAATACTTTTTCACGGTGCTGCTGGCGCTGGGCCTGCACCTTTTTGTGGTGCTTCCGCTGGCTCTGAGGTTTGTTGGGAAGACTAGTCCTATGGCGCATTTCAGGGCGATGAGACCGGCGGTTTTGCTGGCATTTTCCACGGCTTCTTCATCGGCTACGCTGCCGGTGACGATGCGGGCGGTGCAGGATAATGCGGGGGTCTCGAAGCGGGTGGCTAGTTTCACTCTGCCGCTGGGAGCTACGGTGAATATGGATGGGACGGCGCTTTATGAATGTGTGGCGGTGATTTTCGTGGCGCAGGTGATGGGGATTTCGCTGGGGCTGGGGGAGCAGTTTTTTATCGTGGTGGCGGCGCTGCTGACGAGTGTGGGGGTGGCTGGGATTCCTTCGGCCAGTCTGGTGGCGATTTTGCTGATCCTTAAAAATTCGGGGATACCGAATGCGGAGACGGCGGTGGTGGCGCTGCTTTCGGTGGATAGGATTTTGGATATGAGTAGGACGGCGGTGAATGTGATTAGTGATTCCTGTGCGGCGGTGATTATCGCTGCTAGCGAAGATGAGTTGCTAGTGCCGAGTGATCAGTGAGAAGTGGAATACTTGGGTTTTGGGGAAAGAATTTTCAACCACAATGGGAGCGAAGCGGACATGGAGGAAGTGACTTTCTTATCCTACTTTCCTCAAAAAGCTCGGAATACACGGAACGGATTCTTTGGCTTGAGTTGTGTAGAAGACGAAGAGAACCACGGATGAACGCGGATTTACGCGGATCGGATTCTGGGGGCTTGGGTTGAGAGGAAGAGGAAGGAACCACAATGGGAGCGAAGCGGACATGGACGGACTGTAAAATCAAACCTCTCCCTTAAATCCTACGAATCTAACGAATCCCAGACTGGAGTTGTGGAAAAGACGGTATGCGTAGGTTCTTTCTGCAAAAAAGAATCTCTTCCTTCCCTGTATTCTGTGTATTTTGAGGAATATAGGCGAAGAAGGTTACTTCCTCCATGTCCGCTTCGCTCCCATTGTGGTTGAAAATTCTTCCTCTGTGCTGGGGTTTTGGGTCGGGACAGGAATGTCCGGACTCCTTAGTTTTGGAGGTAGGATTTTGGGCGGTAGATGATGGCGAAGGGGATGAAGAGGAGGGCGGTGGCTCCCATGAGGGCGCTGAAGAACCAGAAGTAGGCGGCTCCGTGGAGGCGGACCTGGCCGCCGGAGAAGGTGGTTTGCTTAAAGGTGTCCCCTGCCCCGTTGGGTTCTGTTTTGGATTCGATGCCGAGTTCCTTTTTGCGGGTGGAGAGCCAGGTTTCGGTGGGGCGGAGGTTGTCTAGCCAGGAGGGTTTTGATGGGGGTTGGGGGGATGATTTTTCGATGATGATCCCAATGTCCCATTTGGTGTTCCATTTTTTATCGGCTCCCTGGCTCCAGATGCGGACGGTGGTGGAGTTTAAGACCAGGTATTTCAGAGGGTTGCCCCAGTGGTCTTTTAGGTTGGCTATGAGTTTGTTGCCGGTGGCTTGGTTGGGGAAATTCTCGGTGGTGGCGTTGGTGATGATTTGGGCGGCTTGGTCGAGGGTTTCCTGGCCGGGGACTTCGAGGGGGACTTTTGCGTCTTTGTTGAGGCGGCGGATGAAGATGCCTTCGAGGTCGCTGCTGTCGTAGCCCGGTAGAACTACGGTGCGGGGATCGTTTTGCCAGTCTGCGGGGAGGCGTTGGATGGCTTCGGTGAGCTGCTCTTCGGCGGCGCTGGGGATGCGGATGTAGTGGTTTACGCCGGCTACAAGGATGTTTCCCAGGGCGACTGCGGCGAGGAAGAAGCACATGATGAGGGATTTCATGGTCTTGGGAGACTGGGTGTAGGCGAACTCCAGGGCGACGATGGAAACCATGATTTCCGAGGCGGTGAGGAGGGCGAAGGCGGCGATCTGCCAGACGATGTTGGGACGGCCTCCGGCATCGATGCGGACTTGGATGAGGCTGACGAGGACGAAGGCGGCAGTCATGAGGAGGAGGCCGGTTCCGATTTTCCGCAAGGGGCTGAGTGGCCAGAATTTCTCGACAGTGGGATAGATGAAGAAGGCGAAGATGGGGATGAAGGTGAGGACGAAGACGGAGTTTAGCGACTGGATCTGGGAGGGCAGCCAGTTGAAGCCGAGGAAGTTCCTGTCCATGTCCTGGGATTGGAAAATCCAGGTGGAGCCGGTCTGGTCGAAGAGCGCCCAGAAGATGGCGACGAAGAGATAGACGGGGGTGAGCTTGAGGAGTGCGAAGATGCCTTCCTTGCTGAAAATTTCTTTCAGGAAGCCGGTTCCGCCCGCAGGGACGTGGGCAAAGCGTTTCCTGCCAATCCAGAAAACGAGGGTGGCGATGGCCATGAGGACGCCGGGGACTCCGAACGCCCAGTGGGGGCCATACCATTCGAGAAGCCACGGGGTGAGGAGCATGGAGGCGAATGCGCCGAGGTTGATGGAGAAGTAGAACCAGTTGAAAATGCGTGGGAGGAGATGGGAGTTTTTCGCGCCGAACTGGTCGCCGACGTGGGCGGAGACGCAGGGCTTGATGCCCCCTGCCCCGAGGGCGATGAGGATGAGGCCGCCGAAGAGCCATTGCTCGGAGTTTCCGAATTTCCCCATGAGGGCGAGGGCTGCGTGGCCCGCGCAATAGACGATGGAGAGCCAGATGATGACGCGGTATTTTCCGAACAATCCGTCTGCGAGCAATGCGCCTATGAGCGGGGTGAGGTAGAACGCGCCGTTGAAAAGGTGGACGAGTTCGGCGGATCTGGCCTCGGACATGGGGGTGCCATTGGGCCGTCCATGAGGAAGAGGTATTGGGTGAAGAAGACGGCGAGGATGGCTTTCATCCCGTAGAAAGAAAAGCGCTCGGCGGCCTCGTTTCCGATAATATGCGGGATCCCGGAGGGCATTCCGGCGGTTTCCTCTGGCTTGGTGCGATACTGCATGTGGCTGAAAGTCCCTGCTGTGGCGGGAAACATCAAGCCAACTCACCGGGTGGTGAAACACTTCCAATTTCCGCGCGTAAAGGTAGGCTGCCTCTGCGCCAGAAAAACGCTTATGAAAAAATCCACGATCATCGCAAGCCACGTCGCTATTTTCGCCCTTGGGGTTTCGGCGGCTTTCATTGTCGCTAAGGACTCCAACCAATCCGATGCGAACCCGGATGTCGCGGGCGGAGGCTCCCGCATGTCGCGTGATGGATTTCTACCTGATGGAAGGGAGGTGGGGAAACGTGAGCGCAGGGATGGCGAGAATCGTGCCACCGGGCGGGATGGCAGTTCGTCTCCACGGGAGTCGCTGGGGAAAATCAATAGGATCACCGATGCATACGAACGCCAGCGGGCGCTGATGGATTTTTATGACACGCTTGCGCCGGAGCAGTTCGCGGCGGTGGCGGATGAGTTCCAGGAGCTTTACCATTATGGAAATACCGGGACGGAGATGGAGCTTTTGTTCCAGGCGTGGGCGAAGGCGGATCCGACGGCGGCGCTGGATTACATTGATGAGAATCCGGACATGCGGCGGAACCGTGGCGAGGTTCTTGAGACCTGGGCGGCGAATGATGCGGCGGGTGCGGAGAAATGGGCGTTGGACAGGCATGATGGCGATGGGGCCAACCCGTATATGGCATCTGTGATACGCGGGATCGCGGCATACGATCTCCCGAATGCGAGCCGCCTGACAGCGGAAATGCCGGTGAGCCGGGAGCGCGGACAGGCGATTGACGCGATGGCGAAGGCGCTGCTGATGAGCGGGACGGAGGCGGCGCTCGCGTTTCCGGACACGATTGAGGACGAGCATCTGAAAGGGAGTTTCGTGCTGATGATTTCCCAAAACCTTTCGCGGAAAGATCCGCAGGCGGCGGCGGACTGGGTGGCTGCGATGGACGGAACTTTTCAGGAAAGGGCGGCAGGAAACATCGCCGGGAGACTGGCGGGAGTGGATGTGGACAAGGCCGAGGAGTTTGTGAACTCGCTCCAACCGGTGGCGAAGGCCAATGCGGCGGTTGCGACGATTCCCGAAATGTCGCGGGAAGATATCGCGGGAACCGCACGCTGGGTGAGCACGATGGCGGGGACTCCGGGATACGATAAGGTCGTGGAATCATTCGTCTGGAGCTGTGACGAGCGTGCGCCCGAGCAATCGGCGGCATGGATACGTGGAGTAGCCGATACAAACCAGCAGACGAAACTTTACCACCGCATGCTCGGGAACTGGGCGCGCAGGGACAAGGACGCGGTGCGGAGCTGGGTGGCTGAAAACGAGGTTCCGGACAATGTCAGGAAACGCTTTTCGCGCTGAGACTCACTCTGCCGTCACGTTTTCCAGGAGAAAAACGGCATCCTGGTAGTCGCCGTTTTTCGCTTCCTCGAATCCTATGAGATAGGCATTTTCCAACTCACGGCCCTGGTATTTTTTCACCGGATAGACACGTGCGGTGTGCTTGATCGGTGCGCCCGCATTCAGGGCGGGATCGGTGAAAGAAACATACATGTGCCCCGTCATGTAGAAGGCGAAAGGTTCTTTGGGAGCTTCCTTTTCGATGGCGTGTGCGCCGCCGTTGATTCCGGGAAAAAGGCACTGGTGGTTGTCCGGGCGGGAGTCGCCGGAGTTGTCCAGCGTGCCCCATTCGGTGAGTTCATCATCTTTGAAAACGATGCCGAATGGCACTTCTCCCGGAGGGGAAAACCTCGCCACAGGAGTGATACGGACGGGCTTTCCCGCTATGCCACGGAACCTTGCGGCAGTGATGCTTTCGCCGACGGTTTCGTCCGCTGTGCTGAGACTGTGCGTGGCCCCGCCGACATCGACCTCCATGCCCAGCGCCTTGGCCACCCTATCGAACGAAGGTTCGTTGTTCCCCTCAAACGCTTTCAGTCCCACCCCCCTGACAGGGATGCTTCCCTCCGCCACATCGAGCGATGCAACGTAGCTGCCCGCGCCCCGCACCGGACTCAAATGGACTGTGAACGATTCCGTTTTCCCGGCTCCGACGACGATCTCTTTCGGTTCCACTGAAAAGGCTGCCGCGTCTTTTCCGATGAATACGGGTGCGAATGCAAAATCCACTTCCCCGGTGTTCTCAATCGCCAACTCGGTCCCCATCGAAGCCTTTCCCTGGACGGCACTTACCGAAACCATGGGAGTGGAAAACCGGAGGACTTTCGGGAGCTCCTCCTCTGCGTGTAGCATGGTGCAGAAACCGGAAACCAGCGGGAGAAACAGGGATAAACTCTTCAGCATGGCGCCATCATACCGCACGCGGCTACTTTGGCAATCCACTTGCCAAGGAATCCCAGCGGGCTTTGAAACCAGGGCTTTCCTCGGAGAGGCGCCCGGCGGCGGTCAGGGCACGTTCCCTGTCACCCGCGAGCCATTCGAAGGCGATGGCGGACTCGTGGCGGCGGAGGCGCTCCATTTCACTGGCGGGTGATTTCACCAGTTCGCGGTGGAGCTCGATGAGTTGGTCGGTTGGGAAATCCGTCCACGTGAGATCCCTGATTTCACCATCGGCCAGCTTCCCGACGAGCCTGTCCCCGGAGGCGATTGCGATTGAGGAAACTTCCGTCCCATCTTTCAGTTTCAGATCCACCACCGCGGGTTTCGCACCGAGGTCGGACTCGATTTCCGAGAGGAAGACAAGAGCCGACTGGGCGATCCCGAGAAGAGCCTTCCTCTTACAGCCGGGAGGATTGGAATTGAGTTTGGAAACCTTGTCCACGATTTCCACGAACTTGTAGTTCTCCGCGAGAGAGCCGATTTCTCCAATCACATCCTGCTGCTTTGGAGGGGTGGGACGGGGGCTGTTTTTGAGGGACTTTTCCAGTTTCGCAAAATCCAACTGGCGGGCGCGGATATTGAAACGGGCGCGTCCGTTGGTTTTCAGCAGGGTGAGCTGGCGGTTGAGATCTTCGATTGCCGCCCGGCATTCTTTCACCGTCTTCGGATCGGAATCCATCGCACCGGTGGTGAGCAGACGGTAGTCAGCCAGGTAATCCTTCGCCGTTTCCTGGTAAAAACCGAGGACACTATCGCTGGCGAGGGCTGGCACGCTGACCAGGAGTTTGAAGAGCGGAACCGCTTGCTCTATCCCGCCGCTTTCCCAGTTTTTCAAGGCGGCGAGGAAACAGCCCATGAACCGCTCGTTGCCGGAATCCCCGAGATCCAGCGAACCCAATTCCATGAAACCGTGTTCCGGTATCCGCTTGAGAACAGGCCGGACGCCGATAAGAAAGCCGGGATCCAACCCTTCCGGTCCACTGCCAAGATGCGTATCCGCAGCAGCGGCATACTCCTTGGCGAGATCCATACGGCCATCCATCAGTGCCGCCACAATGGCCTGCAATCCCGACCATGTGCGCGTAGGCTCCTGGACGTTCCTGTCTTTGAGAAGGGATGAGAAAACCTTGCCGGCTTTCTCAAAATTCCCTTTCTCCATCGAAGTCCGCGCGGAAGCGTATCTCGTCGCGATTTCCCGGGGGCTTTCTTTTACGCCGCTGTCCCCGGTATCCACGGTCAGGACTTTCGTTCCCGGCTTGGTTGGTTTCAGGGCGGGTGGGTTTAGTAAAATGAGAGCCGCTATGCCCGCGACTGCGATTGCCGCAGCACCGGCTATCAGGAAGGTGTTCCGGCGCTTGCGGGCGCGCAGCTCGGCACGCCGCTCCGCCTTCGTGACGCCCTCGCTGTCTTTCACGGCTTCTCCGCGAGCCACTTTCAGGGCGGTCTGAAGTCCGGCGATCATCTCGTCGTAGCTGCCGAAACGCTTGATAGGCTCGTAAGCCATCGCGCGATCAATTACCGCGCAGGTCTCGTCCAGAAGGTGCGGAGCCGCCTTTTTCAGAGGAATGATTTTTTTCTTAGCCTCGCGAAGGACATCGGTCGCCATCGATTCCTCGTTGCACGGCGGCTTCCCAGCGAGCGCGTGGTAGAGGGTAGCGCCGAAGGCATAGATATCGGCGCGGAAATCCTCCGTGCCACCTTCGATCGCTTCCGGCGGGACGTAGTAAGGAGTCGCCCAGATTTCCGTGGCTTTCGCCTTCCCGCCTTTGGTCACGAGAGCCAGGCCGAAATCCACGATCTTGGCGTTGCCTTCGGAATCGAGGAGGATGTTTCCCGGCTTCACGTCGCGGTGGATCAGTCCGGCAGCCTGGGCGCCTTTCAGCCCCTCCGCCACCTGGATGGCGAGCGGGAGTATTTCCGTTTCCGGGACTTGGCCTTTTTCGCGGATCTGGTGTTCGAAATGCCCGCCCGGGACGAATTCCATCGCGATGTAAAACCGATCAAACGCCCTGCCGGTGGTGAGCACGCGGACGACGTTCGGGTGGCTGAAAGAGGCGGTCAGACGGGCTTCTTCCTCGAATGCCGTGATCCGCTTCTCGTCTTTTGAGTATTCCTCGCTGAGAATTTTCAGAGCCACCTCACGATCCAAGGCCTCATCCTTCGCCACGAAAACCGAACTCATTCCGCCTATCGCATGGCGGCGGGTCAGGGTATATGGGCCGAAGTGTTTCTTCACCCGGTTCTCGGTTTTACAACCAGGGCAGACCACACGTGAATACGGCGCGACATCCGCCACATTCATGGGCGCAACACATGCGTAACACGTTATGATCTCTTCCTCGCTCGCGGGCATGTCCGGTTCTAAATACTCGTTGGCGATCTGAAAACTTCCAACTTCCGAAATTTTCAACCCGCAGTCCCCGGAAAGGTTGCGCACCTTCCCACTTGCATCCCGCCCCGTTTCCCATGAAACCTCCCCTGTGATCGCAAGACTCCGAGGAAAAATCATCGAGGCATTCCCCAACCGCCTGGTCGTGGATTGCGGCGGCGTGGGCTACGAAGCCACCATCCCCATTTCCACCTACGACAAGCTCCACCCCACCGAGGGAGCTTCCGTCGATCTCCGCACCCACCTCCACATCCGGGAAAACGCCCACACGCTATACGGATTCGCCACCGAGGAGGAGCGCGATGTTTTCCTGATGCTCATCGAAAGAGTCTCCGGCATAGGCCCATCCATCGCCATGGCCATTCTCAGTGGCATGCCCGTGAACCAGTTCAAATCCGCCGTAGTCGCCGGGGATTCCGTGATGCTTTCCAAAACCAAGGGCATAGGCAAAAAAACCGCCGAGCGCATCATCCTCGAGCTGAAAGACAAAGTCGGCGTCACCGATACCTGGCAGGACGCCGCCTCCGGCCAGGTCAGCACCCAGGCCGCCGATGCCGAGCTCGCCCTCATCGCCCTAGGCTACAAACAGGTGGATGCCCGAAAAGCCGTCCGAAAAATCCTCGATTCCGACCCATCCTCCACCACCGAATCCCTGGTAAGAGGAGCTCTCCGCTCATTACAGAGCTAGCCCAGTCTTCCTTGAGATTTAGAGTTTAAAATTTAAAGTTTATGACAGTCCGCACCCGCTTCGCCCCCTCCCCCACCGGCTACCTCCACGTAGGCGGTGCCCGCACCGCACTATTCAACTGGCTCTACGCCCGCAAACACGGCGGCCAATTCATCCTCCGCGTCGAGGACACGGACAAAGAGCGTAACACCGAAGAAGCCCGCCAAGCCATTTTCGACGGCATGTCATGGCTCGGACTCGATTGGGATGAAGGCCCGCAAAGTGGCGGCGGATTGCATCCGCCATGCCAAACACAACCTTCCTATTACCAGTCCCAAAGAAAAGAAATCTACGACGCCTATTTCGAGAAACTCCTCGCAGCCGACCGCCTCTACAAGGACGGCGACGCCTACCGTTTCCGCTTCGACCGCAAGCCCGTCACCATGCACGACCTCGTCTGCGGCGAAGTCACCATCGACTACACCGATGCCTCGAACACCCCCGACATGGTCGTGAAACGCAGCGACGGCTCCTACGTCTTCCATTTCGTCAACGTCGTCGATGACCTCGAAATGAAAATGACCCACGTCATCCGCGGCGAGGATCACCTGATGAACACGCCCAAGCACCTCCAGCTCATCGAAGCCCTCGGCGCGCAACCTCCCCAATACGCCCACATCCCACTCATCCTGAATGCGGATGGATCGAAAATGTCCAAGCGCGACGCCGGAGCCGCAGTCGGCGATTACCCCCGCCAAGGCTTCCTCTCCGAAGCCGTCGTCAACTTCATCGCCCTGCTCGGCTGGTCTTCGAAAACGGACGAGGAAATTTTCTCCCTCACCGAACTCATCGACCGATTCTCCCTGGAAAACATCAACCGCGCCCCCGGCCGCTTCGATCTGGAAAAATGCAAATGGGTCAACCAGCAGCACATCGCGAAAATCTCCACCGAACAATTCGCCGATCTCGCCAAGCCTTTCGTAGAAAAGGAAAGCCTCCCCATCACCGATGATTACCTGACCGTAATCACCGCCGTGAAAGAAAAAGTCCGCCTCCTTTCCGAAGTCCCCCACTCCATCGACTTCCTCGTCACCGACAAAATCGACTACGATCCCGAAGCCACGGAAAAAGCAAGATCCAACCCGAACTCCGCCTTCCTCCCCGCCTTGGCAGACCACCTGGAAAACCTCACCGACTGGTCTGCGGATGCTGCCAAAGAAGCCATCGGAGAAGTAGCGAAAGGCAACGGAGCCAAACCCGGCCAACTCATGTTCCCCACCCGCGTAGCCCTCTCCGGCCGAGGCCACGGCCCCGACCTCGGCGATATTTTCACGATTCTCGGAAAAGACCGAACCGTCGCGCGCCTCAGACAGTTCGGAGTTTAACGGATCCCATAGCGTCCAAATGAACCCTCACCCGAACCGACCCGCTCCACGGCTACACCCTGGAAACCATCATCGTCCGCCTGGTCGAGGAATACGGATGGGACGAGCTTTCATCCCGCATCCGTATCAACTGCTTTGCCAACGATCCCTCAGTGAAATCCACACTGAAATTCCTCCGCAAAACCCCATGGGCACGGAACAAAGTGGAAACCCTTTTCATCGAAACCCTGGAGCGCCAAGAGCGCGAGCTGTAGCTGCCTCCGTCCCGGGGCAGGCCGTGGTCACGGCGTCCCGCCGTGAACCGCCCGCCAGATCGGGCACCCACTCCCCATCTCCACCCCTTTCCGATATCCCGCCAGCCGCCGCCGGGATTCCTCCGCCAACGCCCGCCGCACCTCGCGGCGCTCCCCCTTCACCCGCGCAATCTGCATGTGGTCGTAGGAAGTCGTCTGGTGCCGCAGCCACGCAATCGTCGCCGCCTCCGCCCGCCGCTCGATGGGAATCCGCTTCGTCCGCGCAACCGTCCCACTCCCGACAGGCGTGGCGTGTGTGGCGATCAGCTCCGCCATTTTCCCCGCCATCTCCGAATACCTCTCGTGAAAAGCCAGAAAATCCCGCACCGCCCCCGCGAAATCCTCCACATACGCCTCCTCCTGCTTCGCCCGCCGCTGCCGGCCCGCTTCCAGCTTTTTCGTATAAGCGGGATCCTTCTTTTCCTTCGCAACCCCATCCCTGAAAAACGCGATTCTCTCCGCCGGTGCCAGCACACCGGCCGAGACATACCGTTTTTTATACCAGTCCTTCACCACCCAGTGCGCCCCGTCTTTCTTCACCCGCCGCGTCACCGTCGCATCCCCCGGCGGCAGCAGTTCCCACCCCGCCGGAATCTTCAGTTTCTTCTTATCGAAAGTCTCCACATAGCCCTCCCGCTCGCCCCATTTGACATCCATCGTCTCTTCGTTTGCCATCTGCGAAAATCAAACCCAGTCTCTTCCGGCAACGCAACCCAAGTCTTCCCTGATCACTGATCACTCGGCACTTTTTACTCAATCCACCATGACCACACCCGCTATCGGCATAATCGGAGGTTCCGGCCTCTACGAAATCGACTCCCTCGAATCCATCACCCGCCATAAAATTTCCACCCCCTTCGGCGATCCCTCAGACGAAATCATAGAAGGCCGCCTCTCCGGCAGACGCGTCTGCTTCCTCCCCCGCCACGGCAAAGGCCACCGCCTCCTCGCCCACGAAATCAACCACCGCGCCAACATCTGGGCCATCCGCTCCCTCAATGTCCGCTGGATCGTTTCCGTCACCGCCGTCGGCTCGCTTCGCGAAAAAATGGCACCCCGCGATGTCGTCGTCCCAGACCAACTGATGGATAAAACCGGCAAGGGCGATCAACACACCTTCTTCGGAAACGGCATCGCCGCCCACGTCGGTTTTGCAGATCCATACAGCGCAGACATGCGGAAACACCTGTTAGAGGCAGCCGCAAAACACACCGAAAAACTCCACGACGGCGGCACCTACGTCTCCATGAACGGCCCGGCATTCTCCACCCGCGCTGAATCCAACATGCACCGCGCCCTCGGCTTCGACCTCATCGGCATGACCAACGCCGGCGAAGCCCGCCTCTGCCGCGAAGCGGAAATCGCCATGGCCACCCTCTGCCTCGTCACCGATTACGATTGCTGGAAAACCGACGAAGCCGCCGTCGATGTCTCAGCCGTCATCGCCAACCTCCACGCCAACAGCGACCTCGCAAAAGAGATCATCCGCTCCGTAGTCCCCGGCCTCCCCGAGCAACCCACATGGCCCGATCACTCCGCCCTCGATACCGCCATCCTCACCCCGCAATCCAACTGGCCGGAGGAACTGAAACAGGATCTCGCCCCGGTAATCGGGCGGTTCTGCTGATTTTTTGGAATCAATCCGCACCCCGGCCACTCTTACTCCCATGAAAACACTCGCCTGCCTCTTCGCCCTCGCACTGCTCGCCCCGGCGAAGCTGTCCGCTTTTGACCATTCCCACGCCGCCTTCACCTCCGTTTTGGAAAAGCACGTGGACGGAAAAAAAGTTGATTACGCCAGTTTGAAAAAATCACCTGACAAGCTCGGAGCGTATCTGGATTCACTTGCGAAAGTTTCCCAATCCGAGTTCAAAGGCTGGAGCGAGAAAGAGGAAATGGCCTACCTCATCAACCTCTATAACGCTGGCACCCTCAAGCTTATCATCGACAACTACCCGTTGAAAAGCATCAAGGACATAGGTAGCCCGTGGAAAAGGAAAGTCGTCAAACTCTTCGGAAGCGACCGCAGCCTGGATTATGTCGAGCACGATCTCCTCAGGAAAAACTACAGCGACCCACGCATCCACTTCGGGGTAAATTGCGCGTCCATCGGCTGCCCTCCCCTGCGCAACGAGGCTTTCCAAGCATCCAAACTCGACAAACAACTCGACGAACAGGCGAAGAAATTCCTCAACGACAGCAGCAAGAACCGCGTCGATGCAAATAAAGGTATCCTCTACCTTTCCCCCATCTTTGATTGGTTCAAAGGAGACTTCGTCAAAAAATCCGGTTCCGTAGAGAAGTTCGTTGCCCCTTATTTCAACGACAGCGACCGCAAGGCAATCGAAAGCGGCAAACTGAAAATCAAATACACGGATTACGATTGGAACCTCAACAAATAGCTGATCGAAATTTCAGCGTTTCAGTTTCCAGATTTTCAGCATTTACCCAAACGTGCAGCTTATCGTAATGACCCGCTTGCCCCGCACGGGCAGGAACAAAACCCGCCTCATCCCCGCCCTCGGCGCGGAAGGTGCCACTGCTTTTCACGAACGCCTTGCCCGTCATGCGATTGGTAGGGCGTCCTCATTTTGCACACTGCATAAGAAGGCCAATCTAACAGTCCAGCTCGAAGGCGGGACAAGCATCGAAGGAAAAACCTGGCTTGGTTCGGACACCCTCGATTGCCGCGAGCAATCACCCGGCGATCTCGGCCATCGCATGGAATCCGCTGCGAACGACGCTTTTGAAGAAGGTGCCGACAGTGTGGTGATCATCGGAACGGACTGCCCATCCATTGATGAAACCACCTTGGAAAAAGCCTTCGATGCGCTGAAGAGTGCGGACATCGTTTTCGGCCCCGCAGCCGACGGAGGCTACTATCTGGTAGGCATGCGGAAACCAACCCCGTCCATTTTCAGAAACATCCCGTGGGGCGGTGGAAACGTGCTGAAGGAATCCACCTCCGCTGCGGAAAAAGCCGGACTGAAGGTTCTTCTGTTAGACGTTCTTTCAGATGTGGACATGCCCGAGGATCTGATTGCCGCGGAAGAGAACCTTACCGCTGGAGCAACGGTATCGGTCATCATCCCCACGTTCAACGAAGCAGCCAATCTCCCTTCCCTGTTAGAAAAAATCCAAGTCTGGGAACCTCACGAAATCATCATCGCCGACGGCGGCAGCACGGATGGAACGGTTGCACTCGCACAAGCCGCCGGAGCACGAGCCATCACCTCCCCAAAGGGCCGCGCCTCCCAAATGAACCACGGAGCCTCCACCGCTACCGGGGAATTTCTCCTCTTCCTCCACGCGGACACCATCCCGCCCGATGGCTTTCCCAAACTCATTTCCGAAACCCTCAACCGCCCCGGCACCAGTGCGGGTGCCTTCCGTTTCGCACTCGATGACGGAGTCGGAACCGCCTCCCTAATCGAGAAACTCGTCCACCTCCGCTGCAAACTTTTCGCCACTCCTTACGGCGACCAGGGACTTTTCCTGCGCCGCTCCCTATTCGAGAAAACCGGAGGATTTCCCCAGTGGCCCATCATCGAAGATCTGGGCTTCGTTCGCAAGTTGGGCAGATTTGGAAAAATCCGCATCGCATCGGAACCAGCCCTCACATCGTCACGCCGCTGGAGTAGCAGTGGAACCGTCCGGACATTCCTCAAGCACCAGGCCATCGTGGCAGGATTCGTGTTCCGCATCCCGGCTCGTTTCCTCGCAAGAATCCGTTAGATCAGCGGCGGCGACGGACGCTTGCCAGGATGAATCCCACCGCGATCAGGCCGGTAGTTCCAGGCTCGGGAACGGGTGAAATCGAGTTTCCGCTGATTGTCGAAATCTTGAAGCGGTCAATGGTAGAGTCGCCGCCAACGCGGGCACTGAAGAGCAGGGCATTTACGCCTCCCACAGGACTGATTGTGCTGACAGTTCGTGAAGCGGAGCTGACAACTGTGTCATCAGATTTCACCGACCCGAACCCGAGGGCTCCAAGATTGCCCGCCGATACTCCGTTCAGATCTATATTGGAGTCCACATTGCCAAACAGATAGGAGACATCGGTGTCAAAACTCTGGCCACTCGGAGTGATGCTTACGGACGAGAGATCGACTTTTCTATTAAATACAAAAAGCACGAAATCGTATTTAGCCTCGTTGTCCACGTAGGAAGGGGTGAAGCTCGTCGTGCTTGCCGGTTCCGTGGAGTTCCGCACGCCGATTCCGGGACTCCATTGGACAATCTGGCTGTTGACCATGACAAAGTTCGGATCGGACCGGTCGATGCTGTATGCGCGGGCGGTCGCTGTGAGACCGTTGCCGCTAAAGGTCATGCTGTTCTTGACTGTCTCGACGTTGTTTGGGCCTTTGAGACTTAATACAAAGCTATCCTGCGCATGCAGGATCCCGGGAATCGAGACGGCTAGGGACGCGGCTATGGTAAGTAGCGTTTTCATGGGGGTGTTTGTTTTGGGGTGGGTGGGGGTGTTGTCCGAGCGGGGGGCTCATTGCTGCGGGGGGCAGCGGGAACGGTGTTACTAAACTATGATTTTCAGGACTAATCAAATATAAACCAACCTTATACACTTACGTAATCACGTTATATACCCTACGCGATCACGTAGGCTCAAATCGCCAGCAAAAATCGCCCCGATATTCATTTTTCCTTATGTTGAAAGTGATTGGAGGGAATCGAGGCCTCTTTTCGGGTGTCGTCGCCTCATTCTCGGCCAAAAAGTCTTTTCTTCGTGACCACCGCCAGCCACGCGCCTAGAACCCGTGCACAGCACATGGCAGGAAATCTCACTTACCAACAGGCAGGAGTCGATACGCGCAAGGCCGCAGCACTCGTCGGTGACATAAAGGGTCACGTCAAACGCACCCAGACCAGTCGCAAACTTCTCGGAGCTTTCGGCCTTTTCGCCGCCTGTTACGATCTGAGCGAATACGACCAGCCAGTTATAGTAACCGGCTGCGACGGTGTCGGGACGAAACTGGAGCTGCTCCTCGAGCACGACATGCTCGAAACCGCAGGCAAGGATCTCGTCGCAATGTCGGTCAACGACATCATCACCACCGGCGGCGATCCCCTGCTCTTCCTCGATTACATCGGCATCAACGCCCTCGACGAAGACAAGATCACCCGTGTCATCGGCGGAATGGCCGATTACCTTGAAGCTTGCAACTGCATCCTAGCTGGTGGCGAAACCGCAGAAATGCCCGGCATCGTCCCGGAAGACGTCCTCGAGCTTTCCGGCTTCTGCATCGGCTGTGCGGAAAAATCCGATCTCATCGATCCCACCACCCTAGCCCTTGGCGATGTCCTCATCGGCTACGAATCCAACAGCATACACGCCAACGGCTGGTCGCTCGTCCGCCGCGCCCTCAAGGAAATGGGCCAGGGCGTAGTCACCGACGAGGAACTCCACGCCTGGCTGGAACCCACGCGCCTCTACGATGACGTGGTAAACGATCTCAAAAAAGCCGGGATCAAACCAAAAGCCTATTCCCACATTACCGGCGGCGGCCTCCCGGAAAACCTCGAGCGTCTCTTCGTAGGAATGGGTGCCGATCTGGAAATCCCGAAATGGAACCTCCCCGGAATCGACAAGCTTCTTGAGCAGGTCGATGCGGAAGACCGCTTCCACACCTTTAACATGGGAATCGGCTGGGTAGCCATCGTCGCAGAAGCCGATGTCGAAAAAGCCCTCCAAGCCGGCCCCGGAGGACATGTCCTCGGAAAAATGGTTGCACAAGAAGGCGTGCGGGTGAAAGTCACCGCGTAGCCACCGGCAACAACAGTCTTCCTTGGAGTTTAAAGTTTAAAATTTAAAGTTTCTTGAGCGATCACCTGAACCACGAGTGCGGCATCGCCGCCGTCCGCCTCCGCAAGCCCCTCGCGTATTATTACGATCGTTACGGCACCTGCCTGTGGGGAATGAACAAGCTTTTCCTCCTCATGGAAAAGCAGCACAACCGTGGACAGGACGGCACCGGAATCGGTTGCGTGAAGCTGAACATGCCAATCGGCCAGCCCTACGTGCATCGCCGCCGTGGTATCGAGTCGGACGCCCTCGCCCAGATTTTCCGCAAGGAAGTGAAATCCTTCTTCAAAATGGATCGCAAGGGCAGGATGGACAAAACCAGCCCGGACAGCGTTAAGAAAAACTTTGATTTCGGCGGTGAAATCCTCATGGGCCACCTGCGCTACGGCACCAGTGGCGATTTCGACGAAGGCTGCTGCCACCCCTATCTGCGCCGCAGCAACTGGCCCACCCGCACCCTCATGGTCTTGGGAAATTTCAACATGACCAACACGGGCGAGCTCAACAACGCCCTGATCGAACGCGGCCAGCATCCCGTCTTCGGCACGGATACCCAGACCGTCCTGGAGGAAATCGGATACCACCTCGACGAGGCTCACACGAACATCTACCACGACCTCCGCGACAAGGGCGTGCCCGGCACCGAAACCCCGGATCACATTTCCTCCGCACTCAATATCACCGAGATCATAGGCCGCTCCGCCGAGCCTTGGGACGGTGGTTACGCGATCTGTGGAGCCGTCGGAAACGGCGACATGTTCGTCATGCGTGACCCGCGCGGCATCCGCCCCTGCCACATGCTCATCACTGACGAAGTCATCGCATTCGCCTCCGAGCGCGTGCCTCTGATGACAGTTTTCGAAGCGGAAGCCTCCCAGGTGAAAGCGGTCGATCCCGGCTCCGTCATCGTCATCAAGGCGGACGGCACCATCACAGACAGCCAGTTCCATACCCCACAGAAATTCACCCCCTGCTCCTTCGAGAAAATCTATTTCTCCCGTGGCAACGACCCGCAGATCTACCGCGAGCGGAAGGCGATGGGTTCCGCCCTCGTCGATCAGGTGATGCAATCCATTGGCGAGACTTTCAACAAAACCGTCTTCTCCTTCATCCCGAACACCGCCGAGACCGCCTACCACGGCATGATGGACGGCCTCCGCCTCTACCGCCGCCAGCAGGTGCGCTCGGAAATTCTCGAAGGAGTGGAGAACGGTTCCCTCACCCCCGAGAAAGTCGATGAACTCATTCTCCGCAACTGGCCGCGTGGCGAAAAAATCGCCCACAAGGACATCAAGATGCGGACGTTCATTTCCCAGGAAAAAGGCCGCGACCAGCTCGTCTCCCACGTCTATGACATCACCTACGGTGCCGTTAATCCAGGGGACAATCTCGTAGTCCTCGACGATTCAATCGTCCGGGGCACAACGCTGAAAAAGTCCATTCTCAAGATCCTTGCCCGCACCAAGCCGTCTAAGATCGTCATCTGCTCCACCGCCCCGCAGATCCGTTACCCGGACTGCTACGGCATCGATATGTCAGAGCTTGGCAAATTCATCGCCTTCAATGCAGCAGTAGCCCTCCACCGCCGCGCCGGGCGCCAGAACCTGCTCGACAGGATCTACGACGAATGCAAGGAAGAGCTGAAAAAACCACCCGAGCAACGCCTCAACCGCGTCCAGGGCGTCTATGATGCCTTCAGCCCCGAGGAAATCTCCGAAGAAATCTCCCGCATGGTGTACCCAGAGGACATCGAATGGCATGGCGAAGTCGAAGTCATCTACCAGACCATAGAAAACCTCCACGCATCCGTCAAAGGCCCGTGCGGCGACTGGTATTTCACCGGCAACTACCCGACTCCCGGCGGCTATTCAATGGTCAACCAGGCATACCTCCGCTGGCACGAAGGCGTTGGCGGCAGGTCATACGATCTGCTCTAATAAGCATGACAGTGGCACGGAGCGCTGCCTCCTGGCGGCGTGTCGTTTTGCATAGCAAAACATACCCCAGGTTTGCCAAGTAACAGCAAATCACAAAAGCTGATGCTCACGAATACGGTAAAGTCAGCCGCTTCCTCACCTCCACCGCACCCGCGCCACCACGGGAAAGTGATCGGAAAGATACGGCTCCCCGGAGCGCATCACACGCGCCTCCAGGATCTCCGCGTCCTTGGAGACAAAGATATGATCCAGCTTCCAATCGAGATCCGGATCGTTTCTCCAAAAATTCACAGAACCTTTTGACCTCACCCCCGGATTCGCTGCCGCAAAGGTTTCCACCAGCCCGGCGAATCCATCCACCTTTGGAATTTCCGCACTCCTTCCGCTGAGAAACCGTATCACATTGTTTCCCTCCGTGGCGTTAAAATCCCCCATCCACACAACAGGCTCCCCACCGGGATTCATCGCCCCCAGCTTTTCCGCCATCAGTCGGATTCCCTTTTCCTTCGATTCCTGGCTCCTGTGATCCAGATGCACGTTCACCACCCATAGCGCCTTACCGCTCGCCCTGTCGATCAGCCTTACCCAGTTCGCAATCCGCGGAATCCCATTCCCCCACGTCTTCGATCCCGGCACATCAGGAGTCGCTGATAGCCAGATCATCCCGCTCTTCTTTTCATCTTTCTCAAACCTGTCCCTACGGAAAAACAACCCCGCATACTCCCCCGCCTTCTTCCCATCATCCCGCCCTACTCCGGCGAAGTGGTAGTCCATCAGCGATGCCCGCAGATCCGCCACCTGTCCATGCAGTCCCTCCTGAATTCCGAGCACATCCACCTTCTCCCCACGCACCGCGCCAACCACTCCCACAACCCTCTCCGCCCAAGACCGCATCCCCCTGTCCTTACCGTTCTCGTAGCGGATGTTGAAGCTCATCACATTCAGCTCCAGCACCCCGTCCTCCCGCACACCCACCGCTTTCGGAACCTCCTTCTCCTTCTTGCAGGAAACCAAAGCCAGCAAACCCGCGACCACTCCCGCTCCTATCATTTTCCGCACGCGGCAATCTCCCATCCGCCCGCCCACACGTCAACCAATGTGGCAAATCCGTCACCGAAACGGATTCTGGACAAGTCCATCCTCCCGTTACAAACTCGGGCGTCCCCTTTGCACCCGCAAACCAAACAACCAGCCATGAACAAGATATTTACCTTAGGGTTCCTAGCGCCAGTATGCCTCCTTGCCTCCTGCGCCAGTATGGATGCGGTCAAAGACTCCGCCCTCAGCGCAACCAACGGACTCAAAAACATTTCCCTCCCCACCTTCGGCACTCCCGGCGTGGACGTCGTCGAAGTCAGGGAAAAGGATCTCAAGGAAATCCCCTCCGGAAAAGACCGCGCCCTCGCCTTCGACCAGCAGCGCAAGCGCTCCTTCTGGTCTTTCGCCCTCCCGGATTTCGAGGAACCCGTCCTCCCGGAAATCGACGACGAAGGAATCGACGGCTCCCTGCTCCCTCCGAAGCCGCTGTAGGCAATGAGCCTCACCGCCGCTACCGCGTGTATCGCGAGTCTATTCGCCTTCCTCTCCACCTACAGGCTTCTCCGTAGCCATCGCACCAGGCTAAAAATTTGCGCAGTTTTCCTTCTCGGCATCCTTGCCATTCCCGCGACTCTATACTCCGTTTATTACCTCCACATCCTTCCGGAAAAGGAGTGGTTCTACACCCTCCGTTCCTACCCTGCTTCCGACTATCTCGTTATATTCCAGGGAACCGCCGCCGGAGCATCCGCCACCCTCATCCCGAGGAAATTGCTCATCCTCCCCCTCTTCGGCACTCTCGTCCTTGCGCTGGCACCCTCCATCAAGCCGCTCCTGAATCCACTCCCGCCCGAGGCTTTGGAGGAAAAATGGGAAGACGGAGTCTGTCTCCAGTCCACAGCCTCCACCTGTGGCCCGGCAAGTATCGCCACCATTCTAAAGTTCCTCGGAACGGATGCCAGCGAACGCGAAATCGCAAACTACGCCCGCACCTCCGGCAGCGGCACCGAGGCATGGTATCTCGCCCGCTACCTCCGCGAGCGCGGACTGGAGCCAAAGTTTGTTTTCGGAGACGGTTTCATCCCGGATGGAAAATTCCCCGCAGTCGTTGGGGTGAAAGTCAGCGGCTATGGCCATTTCATAGCCGTCCTGGAAGTCTCCGACAGCCTCGTCAGCTTCGCGGATCCCCTCAGCGGAGGCCATTCCCTCCCCTTGCAGGATTTCCTCGTCCGATACGAGTTCACAGGCTTTCACCTTACCGTGTATGAACTACTACAGCCATTAAAGCCATGAAATCACTCCGCACAGGGCATCTACATTTGAAACCAACCCGTAAGGAGAAGATTTTTTACCCGCAGATGACTCAGATAAACGCAGATAAAGAGGATGAGGTTTTGTCTTCTGAAGAAAAAACAGCGAATTCCCAACTTATGCGGTTTAGATGTCATCATCTTTTCTTCAATCTGCGTTTATCTGAGTCATCTGCGGTTGAAATTTTCCAAATGTGGATGCCTTGTCACTCCCCAAGCTCCCCCGCAGTCCACGGGGTAGTGCGGGAACTGGTCTCGGCCCGGACTTTTTTCACCTCTTCGGAGGTAACCGGATTACCGGGATTTTCGAAGGCGGGACTGCGGAGGTAGGTGAGGACGTCGGCCGCCTGTTGATCTGTAAGCCCCATCGCTGGCATGGGGACGGCCGGGGTTTTTCCGTATTCAACTCCACCCACTTTCACCGGCCCTGTCATCCCGTGAAGAACGATGCGGATGGCGCGGCCGGGATCTCCCTGCAGCCATTCGGAATCACGCAGGGGCGGATAGATTCCGGCGAGGCCTTTGCCTTCGGGCTGGTGGCAGTTCAGACAGATGGATTCGTAAATTTCCTTTCCGGGATTGGTTGCGTTGGCTGGGGCGGCTGCCGTGTTTTTCAGAAAATCCGAATGGGCGGGCGGGATCTCCAGTTTTCCGGCGGCAAGCAATGGCTGCCACTGCGGACTGAGGGCGCGCACGGTTTCGGCAAGGGCGTAATCCAGGAAAGGATCGAGTTGGGAATCGAGAGCCTGGAGTGCGAGCACGATGGCGGTTTCGCTTTTCAAATAACTGAGTGCGACCACTGCTTCCAGCCGCACGCGCGGATGCGGGTCGCGGATGGATTTTTCCAAAAGGGTCAAGCTGTCCGGAACTTCCCAGATTCCAAGAAGCCTTGTGCCGTAAGCGCGGAGGCGGAAATCATCCGAGGAAAGGAGGCGACCCAGGAGATCCGGACGGATGGTTTTGTGCGCTTGGTAGAGTCCGGCCAAGTCGATGAGGATGCGACCGTCCTCCGCCCCCTCGGTGAAAACATCGAGCGCAGGAACGACTTTTTCCGATGGAAGATTGAAGAGAAGCCGCCGTGCCTGGGCGCGTGTCCAGCGCTCTGCGGAACGGAGTTGGGCAATCAGTTCCGGTGCGTCCATGGTGGAGAGATCCGGTTGAACTACGGCTGGCAGTTTTTTCGCGGACAGTCTCCATATCCGCCCGTGCTTCCGATCGCGTTCGGGATCCGCATAGGATGCCTGGTAGTGGCCGATGACGGGATTGAACCAGTCCGCGATGTAGATGGCTCCGTCCGGGCCACGCTGGTATCAACCGGACGGAAGGCGTTGGTGGAGGATTTCAGAAGGCGGGGAAGCTGCTTGGATTTGAAACCGGATCCGGCGTCTTCCAGGCGGTGCGCTTCGACCAGGCTCCCGAAGTATCCGGCGATGATCGCGGTTCCTTGCAGCTCTTCCGGGAGGGCGGCGGTGCCGACGAATTCCAGAGCGGTGGTCTTCGGGCTGGTATCGAAAAGCGCGCCGACAGTATGGTATTCGGCGGGATTCGGATTGCTTGTCAGCCCCGGAACCGACCAGTAACCGGCCGGGCGGTCGCCGGATTTGTGGAAAATCTGGCCATAATTATCGAAGGCGACTCCCCAGCAATTGTGGCCGGCCTTTCCCCCATGGAAAAATCCCTCAAGCTTGCGGGTGGCGGGATCGAGCCGCCAGATTCCCGCCTTTTCCAGAACTACGAGTCCGTGCGGGGTTTCCACCCGGGAGAAGGCGTGAAGCCCCTGGCTGAACCACAGTTTCCCGGCCGGGCCGTAGGTGAGGGAGTTGATGAGCTGGTGGGTATCTCCTATCCCGAAGCCTGCGAGGATGGTTTCTTCCTCATCGGATTTCCCGTCTCCATCGGTATCGCGGAGATGGATCAGCCGGTCGAAATCGCAGACATACAGCCCGCCGCCACCCAGCTCCAGACCCTGCACCATGGTCAGACCCTCGGCGAATTTCCAGGACTTGTCGGCCTTTCCATCGCCATCCGTATCTTCCAGGACGAGGATAAAATCGGAAGGCTTCCGACCCGGCAGGATCTGTGGATACGTCGGCGAGCAAGCGACCCAGAGCCGACCGTTCTCGTCCCAGATGAATTGCGTCGGCTTGGCCACACCCAGTTTCTCATCCGCGAAAAGGTTCACTTCATAACCGTCCGCCACGGTGAAAGTCGCTAGCTCTTCCTCTGCGGTCATCATTTCCTCGGTGGGCGGATAGGTAATATCGGACTCCGGGATTGGGATGTCCTCGCCACGCGCGAGCCCCGCAATGCGCTCCTCCCATTTCGCAATCAATGGCCGGTGCGCCTCGAACGTTTCCCGCAGGTTACGGAAATTCTCCGGAGCGGTGCCGTATTTCTGCGAAACGCGGTCGCCATAGACGAACGACCAGTTCGCAGGCCGCCAGGTGCTGGCGAAGAGACGGTTTTTTTCCACGATCGCTTCCCGTAAATCTTCAGTCGGGAGACCTGACTGTAGGAGCCCGATCGCGTTCAGGGTTTCCGAAGCCACCAGCCGCAGTCCGTTTTCGCTGAGATGCCAGCCATCGGTAGTCATTTCCTCGTGGTTTCGAAGGGGATGAAAAAGATCGACGAAAATTGCATCTTTCTCGATGGCGAGTTCTCGAATCGCTTCCACGTATGCGGCGAGCGCTTTGTTTTTCACAGACAGATCCGGAAGGCTCCCGCCGGGGTTTTCGAAAGGGGTAGGCGAGAGGATCACGATGCGTGGAGTCACCTCGCGGAACCTGTCGAGCAACTGTCCGTATGCTTTGATGAAGGCCGGGATACCTTCGATGCCATCGAAAGATTCCGTCTGTCCGAACTGCGCAAAGATGGTGGTGGCTGCAACCGTTTCAAGCTGATCCTGCCATGATCCGAAGTTCAGATTCCGCCACTGTGTTCCCACCGTATCCCCCTCCCATGCCATGAAACGGAAACGCGGATTCCGCTCCGCAAAGGCCATCAGGAGGTTGGATTCCAGGAAGCCCGCCTTCTGTGCGCGGACGAGGTTTTCCTGCCCTGCGAAAACCACCGTCTCGCCCCCGCCAAGCGTGAATTTCCCCTCTTCAAATGCGGAGGGCCTGTCTGTGGAACCGCCTTCTCCGAACCTACGCAGGATTTCCGGCGCAGCCGGCGCAAGGTCACCCGGCAGCTCCTCGATGGTGATATTTCTAAAAGAGATCACCGCCTTGCAATCACCATGGATTTGCAGCGCGATCCGACCATCTTCCGCGATGCCTGGCTGCATTTCAACATAGTCCACGGTCTCCCCGGCGTTGAGAAAAAGGCGGATCCGCTTCCCTTCCGC
Organism: uncultured Verrucomicrobiae bacterium; assembly: GCA_963793435.1. Classification (GTDB taxonomy): domain Bacteria; phylum Verrucomicrobiota; class Verrucomicrobiia; order Verrucomicrobiales; family Akkermansiaceae; genus Luteolibacter. The sequence goes on from CAWCAA010000002.1 coordinate 2,477,396, forward strand.
GAGGATCACATACCGGTTCCACTCCCCCGGCTTTTCCAGCTTTTTGATCAGCTCCAGCGGAGCCTCCGCGAGCATTTTTTTCCGTCGGGACTCGTCATACAGAAACCCGGAATACCCCGCGCCAATGTCCGCCTGGTAGCCAATCATTTCGTGCGCAGGCTCGTCCATCCGCTCGCTCCGGAACTGCACCCCGCCATTCACGAAGCCCTCGCTCCCGGTCAGTTTGTATTCCAGCGAGAGACGGAAATTGCCAAAACTCTTCTCGGTAGCAAGAAACTCGTTCCGGGGATTCCCGTCCATCGACCCACCGGTGATCACGCCGGCCTCCACCCGCCAGACCTCTTCGTTCCCCTCCCAGCCAGCCAGCGATTTCCCATCGAAAAGCGGAACCGGATCAGCGGAAACAACGGATAGAGTGCAAATTAGGATCAACAGGTGGCGCATTTCCCATCCATAGCGAATCCTCCTGAGGAAAGGCAGTTGAAAAATCCAATATGTTCGGATGCGCTGCAATGGATTCGCGGCCATTGGCGTTCATTCGCGGTTAAAATCGTTCTTCCCGGAGATTGTATTCCAGTGTGCCCGCCTTGTATCGGAAACTTTGCCCTCCCCGCTCTCAACGCTTGCCCATCCATCGGTTTTCCCCGAAAACTTCCGGAGATGAAAATACTCGTTGTAGGAAAAGGCGGCCGTGAGCACGCACTGATCCATACCCTCTCGCTTTCCCCTCTCCAGCCAGACCTCTTTTCCTTCCCCGGCAGCGATGCGATTTTCCGCATCGCCAAGGAGACAACCGCCACCGACCTCCCGTCCCTCATCACCTGGATGAAAGACAACGGGATCGATCTCTGCATCGCCGGAGAAGAATCCTATCTCGTCACCGGAGACGGCCTCGCGAACCTTTGCGAAGCCAACGGCATCCCTTGCTGGGGCCGCCCAAGGAATCCGCACAGCTCGAAGCAAGCAAGGAATTCGCCAAGGATTTCCTCCTGAGAAACGACATCCCCACCGCCACTGCCACTGCGTGCGATTCACTGGAATCTTCCGTAGCCGCAATCGATGGGAAATATCCCACCGTCCTGAAATTCGACGGACTCGCAGCAGGAAAAGGTGTCGCCGTTTGCCCGGATGAAAAGTCCGCCCTTGAGTTCCTCAACGAAGTCTTCACCGAGAAGCGCTTTGGTGAAGGCAGACTGCTTGTAGAGGAATGCCTCACCGGCCCTGAAGTTTCCATCTTCGCCGCCATCGTCGATGACGAATACATGATCCTCACTCCCGCCCGCGATTACAAGCGCCTCAAGGAAGACGACCTCGGCCCCAACACAGGCGGCATGGGAGCGGTCGCATCCCGCCAGCTCATTTCTGCGGAAATGCTCTCCCTCATCGACGAGGCAATTGTCGCCCCGACCGTAGCTGCCCTGGTTTCCGAAAAACTCCCCTACCGTGGCTTCCTATACTTCGGCCTCATGCTCACGCCGGACGGCCCAAAAGTCATCGAATACAACTGCCGTTTCGGCGATCCCGAATGCCAGGCCGTCATGCCCCTGCTCGGTGGCGACCTCGCCGCCTTCTGCATGGAGGGAGCGAAAGGCCAGCTCGACAAAGGACTCATCAGTTTCTCCGAAGACTGGTCCGTCTGCGTCATCCTCGCATCCCACGGCTACCCGGAATCCTCCCGCTCCGGAGATCCCATCACAGGTATCGATTCCACCGGTGGCACCGTTTTCCACTCCGGCACGAAACTCACCGGCGATGAATGGCAGACCAACGGAGGCCGCGTCCTCGCCTGCGTCGCCCAAGGCTCCCACCGCCTCTCCGCCGTCAACGCCGCCCACGCCGCTGCCGACAAAATCACCTTCCCAGGTCTCCAGCGCCGCACCGATATCGGTATCATGCACTTTCCGGAAACGAAATCCCATGCCCCGGAAACGATCAAGCTCGCCCTCACGCCCGACGACATCGCCGCCGGTGTGGAAACCCTCGCCAACGCAATCCGCAAAGCCAATCCCGAGGCACCCATCGCCCTCGTCGGCATCCGCTCACGGGGAGATGAAGTCGCCGAGCGCCTCCTCACCCACCTCTCCGCAGACGACCGTGAGCTGAACTTCGGCGTCCTCGACATCTCCCTCTACCGGGATGACTTCGAGCACCTCCGCGAAAACCCCAGGCTCCAGGAAAGCGACATCCCCTTTTCCGTAGATGGCGCGCACATCATCCTCGTGGACGACGTGCTCTTCACCGGCCGCACCATACGCGCCGCACTGGACGCGCTTTCCGATTACGGCCGCCCGGCGAAAGTGGAGCTAGCCGTCCTCATCGACCGAGGCCACCGCGAGCTTCCCATCCACGCCACCTACACCGGTATCACCCTCGAAACCAACCGCCTCGACCACGTCCATGTTTCCCTCGAAGGATTGGACGGAGAAGATCTCGTCCGCGTAGTCACCCCGAAAAAACCATGATCCCTCAGAAAAAAAAGACCCCCGAGGAAATCGCCGCCCTCCGCGAAGGACTGGGCATTCCCGATGCCCCTCCGGCTCCCGGCGCACCCCGCCAGCGGCCCGCCCCGCTTCCTGCGATTGATGCGGCTCCGGCCAACCCTGCGCCAGCTCCAAAAAAAATCGAATCCGCACCAGCGCCCCCGCCTGTTCTCGATCCAGCCCACCCGGACGCCCCGCCCAGCACCGATCTCCGCGAGCCGGTAGTCCACCTGGATCTCCCGCCGGCGCCCGTCAGCAAGGAAACCCCGGAACCACTTCCACCCCAGCATTCACTAAGGAAACACGAACTTCCCCTGGCACCAGCCCCCGCCGTCACACGCAAAACAGCCCTCCCCACAGGCCGCCATGACGACAAGGACATCGCCGAAATCCGCCGCCGCGATGCCCTCCAGAACCTCTCCTCCCACGTACCGGATCCAGGTGCACATCTGAAAAAAATGACGGCCGGCCTGTTTCTGCTCATTCCCGCGTATCTCTGCGCGTTCGCAGCAGGTTTCGTAGCATGGAAACGGGTCCACCACGTCACGCCCATAGGTCTTCTCGTCATCGCCGCCATCCTGGCGATCTACATTTTCATCGCGAAGAAACGCTCCCGCCACCACTCCGCTTTCCTGGCGATCATCATACTTCTGACCCTCGTCTTCGCCGGTCTCCACTACGCACCCGCCATCCTCTAACCATGCCCCGTAAAGATCTGCTCGATATCGCATCGCTGGAGCGGGAGGAAATCGATCTCCTTCTCGACCAGGCAATCCCTTTCAAAGAACTCTTCACCAGATCGGTGAAAAAGGTTCCCGCATTGAAGGGCAAATCCGTTCTCACCCTTTTCTACGAGCCATCCACACGCACCCATTCCTCCTTCGAGGTTGCCGCGAAACGCCTTTCCGCCGACGTCACGAACTTCGACGTCCGCCACTCCTCCGTCACCAAGGGAGAGTCTGTCAGGGAAACTGTCGAGACCCTCCAGGCGATGCGCACGGACTACATCATCGTCCGCCACTCCCGCTCCGGCCTCCCCGCAGCCATCGCCGCACAGACCAAAGCCTCCGTAATCAATGCCGGCGACGGAGCCCACGCCCACCCTACCCAAGCGCTCCTCGACGCATTCACCATCAAGGAAAAATTTCCCGATCCCACCGGAAAGAAAGTCCTCATCATCGGTGACATCCTCCACTCCCGCGTTGCCCGCTCCACCTCCTGCATCTTGAAAAAACTCGGCGTCGAAGTCTCGTTCCTCGGCCCCGGTTCGCTCCTACCAAAAAACGGCCCGGAAAACATCACCCGTTTCACCAACTACGAGGAAGCGATGAAATGGAGCCCGGATATCATCTACCTCCTCCGCGTCCAAATGGAGCGCCAGGACGCACCGTTTTTCCCCTCCCTCCGCGAATACCACCGCCTGTACGGAGTCAGCGATTCCCGCCTTGGGGAAATTCGCAAACGCGGCCTCTACCTCATGCACCCCGGCCCGGTAAACCGTGGCGTCGAACTCTGCGACGCAGTCATGGACTACGAGCGATCCCTCATCAATGACCAGGTCGAAAACGGCATCGCCGCCCGCATGGCCGTGCTCTACTACCTGAAACCCTCCGGGGAGTGAATCCCAGGATAGGAACCGCGATTTGGAAATCGCGACCTCGCGAGGAAAGCGCTTCGCCATGCAGGTCGCGATTTCAAAATCGCGGTTCCTACCTCTTCAGCACCGTGAACCCTGCGTCGCTGGCTGCGCCGCCATCATGGACTTACGGGCGATCCCCCGTTAACAACCGGGTAGAATACGGCAGAGTAACCAGAAGATTGATTGAAAAATCCGGTTTCCGCAGGGAGTCGGCCGTTGTCAGATTCCGGAGACTCCGTCTATTGTCCACCTGGGCAGTATGCGAAACATGAAAAACCGGATACAAAAGCGCATGGCGAAAGACAACGCGCTGAAGCTGCTTTTGGTGGACGACCACTCGGTGGTGAGGGAGGGACTGGGTCTCCTGCTGGAGGCGGACGACCGTTTCCAGGTGGTGGCGGAAGTGGAGCGGGCGGATGAGGCCCAGGTAGCTTACCGGAAGCTCAAGCCGGACGTGGTGCTGATGGATGTGAGAATGCCGGGCAAGGACGGGGTGCAGGCGACTGCGGAAATAATCGAACGGTTTCCAGAGGCCAAGGTGTTGATGCTGACAAGCTACGATCTGGATGAGGATGTGTTCCGGGCGCTGGATGCGGGGGCTTGCGGCTACGTGATGAAAACCGTGGGGCACGCGGAATTGTTCGAGGCCATTCTCTGTGTTCATGGCGGAGGCAGATATCTGCCGCACGACCTAGGGGTGAGGGTGAAAGCCAGAAACCTGCGCGCGCAGCTCTCCCCCCGCGAGACGCAGACTCTCCACCTGCTGGCAAAGGGTTGCACGAACCGGCAGATAGGAATGGCGATGGAGATCGCGGAGCGGACGGCAAAAGCCCATGTGGTCTCCATTCTATCCAAACTGGATGTGGCTGACAGAACGGAAGCCGTGGACGAGGCCTACAAGCGCGGGCTGCTGCAAGTCTGAGCTACCGGGGGTGTCGGGCTCTATGTCACCGGAGTTTTCAGAGAGATGCGGGTGCCGGATTTCCCGCTTTTCCAACTCAGATCCGCCCCCATGCGCGCGGCGCGCTCTTTCATACCGCGCATACCGTAGTGATCACCGGCGGCTAGGTCGGGAGGATTTTCTTGGAAGCCGCATCCGTCATCCTCAATGGTGAGTTCGAGACTTTCGCCAAGATAGGAGAGATGCAGACGGATGTGATCCGGAGAGGCGTGCTTGCGGGCGTTGGTGACGGCTTCCTGGGCGATCATGAGGGTCTGGCTGGCGATGAAATCGCTGACCGGGTGCCTCTCCCCGGAAACCTCCAAACCTATCGTCGCGGCGGTGCCGGATTCGGCGCGCTCAATGACTTTTTCCAAGGCGGCGGTGAGATCGCCGTCATCGAGGATGTTTGAACGGATGTTCCAGATGGTGCGCCGCAGATCCTCGCGGACGCCCGCGAGAGACTGGCGGAGGCGTGGAAGGCCGGCGGCGGAGGGCTGCTTGCGTTCTTCCCAGACGGTCATGGCCTCCACCTGGTAGGCTACGCCGGTGAGGGACTGTTCAAGGGTGTCATGGATGTCTGCGGCGAGCCGTTTGCGCTCGCGCAGGACGGCATCGAACTCAAGGCGGGCGTTGTGCTTGGATTCGATTTCCAGAGCCAGCTCGGCGCTCCGTTGTGCGACTTTCCGCCGCAAGGCGACCGACCAGACGAGGGCGAGCGCAAGAGTTGCGGAAACGATTCCCACGACCATCCAGAGCCGCCGGGGCGTCCACCACGGCGGACTGGTGATCACCGTGATGTCATCGGCGGACTGGGCGAGAATTTCAAATCCCACGGGGTGAGGATAAGTATAGTCGGGATAGCCATACCGGATCTGGACAAGACAAATACCGCTGACCCGGAGACGGCTTCCGGCAAGCAGTTCTTTCCCGTTTTCCTTTCCGTTGATTAGCGAAACCGGGACGGTGAGTTCGTCAGTAGTGAGGAAAAAGCGCGAACCGTCGTGATCGTCCCCGACCATCGTGCCTTCGATGGAGACGAGCAATCCGTTGATATCGGCGTACTCGCGGGTCTGGTTGCTGTTCCTCCTCTGGTCGAAAATACGGTTCGTCCTGATGGATACGGGCTGGATTTTCCCGCCACCGGGAAGAACCCGGTAAACCGCCTCGCTCAGAACCGCGAAGCTATCGCGCATCTCAGGAAAGCCGCTGACCTCCACGCGGTCGCCAATCCGAAGGGGCGTTTCGAGCCTGGTATTTACCCGTATGCCGCGCCCGTTTTCCTGAAGGTAGAAATACTGGCCGGGCTCCCTGCTGGTGACCGTCCCTATTACACGCTGTCGCTTGATACGGTGCCCGTCCGGGGAGAAATGATAGAGCTTCCGAATCTCCATCAGCGGGGCGGAAAACGGATCATCGGTGCCCGGAACCAAAACCTCGATATCGCCGATTCCGGCGATGCGGAGAAATGGCTCGAGAAGCTGCCCGCGGTCATTGAAATGCCCGATCCCGACTCCACGGACGCGGACTCTCGCATCGATCAGGGAATCGTAATCGAAATCGAGCGGCGGATTCTGCAGATACGCGGTGAAGCGCCCGGAACTCTGGATCAGATCGATGTCCGCATAGGCCGCGTATTTGGAGGAAAGGCGTGCGAAGCGAACAACCGCTTCCATCTCCACAAACTGGCTGTCATACGCTCCCGTGCGGAATTGCTCGAGTGTGATCTTCTCCGGCTCCGGCAAAGGAGCCCGCCCGAAAATCTCCAGGGAACTAAGGTTTACATCCGGGGCGATCTGGCCGGACTCAGTCTTTCCCGTAACGATGACCCGCATCCCGCGCTCAAGTCGTTCCAAAGCCTCCGCCAAGCCCGGTTTTTCCCCGGGTGAGCCGTCTCGGATGGAATCCACCTGGATGAAAATACCCGCCGTTCCGTCTTGGATCATGAAGGATGGTGACTCCTCGCCTGCGAGGTAGGTCACCACTCCTTCCAACCGCACCGGCAGTCCTTCCGCCGCCACATCACGATCAAGGGCACGAACTTGACCCGCAGTGGTCAGAACTTCCCCGCAGGCAAATCCACTACAAATCAGAAGGACTGTCAGGTGACGAATAAGAGGGGTCATAGGGCTGCGCTGAAATCTTCCAGCGTGCCCGGATAGTGGGCTTGGAGCGGAAATCCGGCAAGAGCACGTGCTTGAAAATTCATCCGATCATCGGATGGCCAACCGGCCAATAGCGCAAAATCGAGATCCAGGTATAGTGAACCCATTCCGTTCAACCCCATGATACAAAAACACGTAGCAGCCATATCCATCCTTTTACCTCTCACCGTCTCCGCAGCGCCCGCCTCATGGGACTCGGAACCATGGGTTTTCCCGGATTCCGCAAATGTCGTGAAGGTCACCGACTTCGGAGCCATCCCTGACGATGGCAAGGACGATACCGCCGCCATCAACAAGGCTTTTGCGAAAAGCCACAACCTCATCGTCTATTTCCCCCCGGGCACCTACGATGTGTCCGACACCATCGATACCAAAAAGGGTCCCAAGGCGAATGGCAACTGGGCTCCGCACTCCCGCCGTTTCATGTTCGGCCACAGCCAGAAGGATACCGTCATCCGCCTTGCTGACGGAGCAGTGGGATTCGACGACCCGAAAAAAACCAAGGTGGTCGTCAACTTCGCAGCCGGAACCTCCAACACCTCGTTTGAGAACCACATCGATTCCCTCACCATTTCCTGCGGGAAAAACAATCCCGGTGCCACCGCCCTGCGCTGGATCGCCCACAACCGGGGCATCATCAAAAACGTCGTCCTCGAAGGCATGGAAGCCGGTGCGATCGGCCTCGACCTCACCGTCAAGGGACAGGGTCCGTATTTAGTCCAGAACCTTGCAATCCGTGGCTTCGATACCTCCATCCTCTCGACTACCCGCCAATACGGGGTCACGTTCACCAACCTGAAAATCGAGAAGCCAAGGATCATCGGCATCGACAACTCCTACCAGAGCCTATTCATCGAAGACCTCGCCTTTGAGGGCGATCCCGAACTTAAAACCATAGCCGTTCGCCATCGCGCCGATCCTGGAGACACCAACAAACGCGGGCTCATTACCATCGCCGGAGGAAAATTCACCGGTGGAAATCCGGAAACCACCGCCATCGTCAACGAGGACGGCAGTGCGCTTTTCGCCACCGACATCAGCGCCGAGGGATTCGCGAACACGATTTCAAGTTCGCTCAAACGCGGCGAAGAACCGCAGCTCGTTTCCGAGAAAACCATCCCGTTCTTCTGCTCCCACCCCACCATGGGTGGAGGTGAAAAACCGCTTTCCCTTCCCGTGGAGCACCCGCCCGTCCTGCCCCGCGGCCCAGTTTCGGACTGGGTGAACATCGTCAGCCACGGAGCCATACCCACGGACTGGAAAGACGATACGAAAGCCATCCAAGCCGCCTTCGACAAAGCCGCCGCCGAGGGAAAAACGACCGTCGTTTTCCCGCTATCCAAGCACCGCCACCAGCGCCCCGCCATCTACACCGTCAACGAAACAATCCGCGTGCACGGCTCCGTCACCAACGTCGTCGGAATGTATTCGGACATCGCCCTCACACCGGGTTTTGCCGATAGCGGAATCCCGCTTTTTTCCGTGGAAAACATCACCCGCCCCGGCATCCGTTTCGAGTCGTTCAACGTCTCATCCGGCTGGCCTCCCAAGGAAAACTTCGTCTCCGTCCACAACGCGGGCGACAACACCATCGTCCTCACCCACACCGGCCTTGGCGGCAAGGCCTACACGAACGAGCCGGGGAAAGGAAAACTCTTCATCGAGAACGTCTGCGCCAAAGGCTGGGACTTCAAAGGCACCGAAGTCTGGGCACGCCAGCTCAATCCCGAGTCCGGCGGCGCGGATGTGGATTACGGCGCGAACAAGCACTCCATCGGAAACATCGAGGCCACCGGCACCGATCTCTGGATACTCGGATTGAAAACCGAAGGTGAAAAAACCGCCCTCGCCATCCACGACAAATCCCGAGCGGAGATCATCGGCGGATTCATCTTCCCCTACCGCAACACCGTCCAGGACGTCCCGGGATTCCTTGTGGAAGACTCGTCGCTGACCGCCAGTTTCGTGAACGACCAGAACCGCTACAAGCCCGTCTTCAGAATCAAAAACGGAGAAAACTCCAAAGACATCTCCAACGATGGAACCGTCCACATCTGGGGCGGCAACGGCCTGATCGTCCCGCTTTTCGTCACTCCCTAACGGTAGATTGGGACTCGAAGGATTCCCGGAAATTTTGCGTCAGCTCGCTTCTCCGGGACAATCCAGGCCGCTCTCGCGCCCGACGACAGGGCGTTGACGGCTTCCCTCTTCCCCGCCAAACTCATCCCATGAACCGACGCAACTTTGTCCGCTCTTCCCTCGCCTTCGCCGCCGCGCTGCCTGCCACCACCTACGCCGCGACGACTACTACCGACCGGAAGTTCACCCTTGCCCTCACGCCCGACAGCATCGGCGTCTCAGTGAAAAGCCAACTCGAACTCAACGCGCTTGCCTCGCGCCACGGATTCGGTTCGGTCGAACCCAGAGGAGCAGAACTAGCCGATGCCTCTCCGGCTCAACTCGAGGAAATTCTCGGAGACCTCACAGCCAAAAAGCTGGCCTGGGCCGCGACGGGACTGCCCGTCGATTTCCGCAAGGACGAGACTTCCTTCCGCAACGCTCTCGCGGGACTTCCCCACATCGCCGCCGCACTGCAGAAAGCGGGCGCAAACCGCATGGGCACCTGGCTGATGCCCAGCCACGCCGACCTGACCTACCTCGCGAACTTCAAGCAACATGCCGACCGTCTCCGCGAGATCGCCAAGATCCTCGCCGACTACGAGATCCACCTCGGACTTGAGTATGTGGGAACCCAATCCCTCCTGGTCGGGAGCCGCTACCCATTTCTCCACACCCTCGCCGAGACCCGCGAGCTCATCTCCGAAATCGGCACAGGCAACGTCGGGCTCATCCTCGACAGTTGGCATTGGTGAGCCGCCGGCGACTCCGCCGAGGATCTCCTTGCACTGAAAAACGAGGACGTCGTCAGCGTTGACATCAACGACGCCCCCCGCGGCCTCGAAAAGCGTGACCAAATGGACGGCTCCCGGGAGCTTCCCGCCTCCACCGGAGTCATCGACATCGCTCCCTTCATGAAAGCCCTCGTGGCTATCAACTACGACGGTCCGATCCGGCCCAACCCTTCAACAAGGCTCTCAACGAACTCGGAAACGAGGAAGCCTGTGCCCAAACCATCGCCGCGATGCGAAAAGCGACTGAGCTGGGTATGAAAGGCTGACCTCGTTTTTTAGGAACGGTGCAGGAACAACCTCGGTCACCTTCTGAATTTCAACAGAGGGAAGGAACCACAATGGGAGCGAAGCGGGCATGGACGGACTGTAAAATCAAATCTCTCCGTCAAATCTTACGAATCCAACGAATCCTAAGAAATTTCCAGAACCTTGCGATACTTTGGCTCTTCCCCTCTTCGATTCGTCGGATTCGTGCGATTCGTGGTTCCTGTCATCTTTACCTACGTGCCTTAGCGTGTGTCCCAGGTATTTGATGAGCCGTTCCTTAGGGTCAACCAATCGCACCCTTACGATCGGCCCGCTTTCCCGAGCGGTATTCGCTGGGAGTGCAACCGATCAGCTTCCGAAAGCTCCGGTTGAAAAACGAGATCTGCCCGAATCCACAGCCGTAGGCGATTTCCGTCACCGTCTTTTCCGTTTCCTGCAATTCGCGGCACGCCGTCTCAACGCGTAAACAGAGCAGGAACTCGCTGAAACTCCTTCCCACATGGACGCGGAACTGGCGGCTGAACGTCGCCCGGCTCATCCGGGTGAGAACCAACAGCTCCTCCAGGTTCAACCTGCCACGGAAGTTCTCAATCACATACCGGTGGGCCTTCTCCATCGCCGCCCGATGAACGGAGCGCTCCGCGAGAGAAAAGGATTTCCCGGAGATCATCAGATCACCACTCCGTTCCACACCTGACAGGTGTCCCAAAATCTCGAACAGCCCGCCCAATCTTTCCATCCCGCCCATTGTTGACATCGCCTCCATCACTCCGATGATTTTTCTGGCATCCCTTCCCTTGAGACGCAGGCCTCTTGAAGCGTTCTTTATCAGCCCTTGCATCCCGGCACTCTCGGGAAACGACCAGAAGGCATGTCCTCGTGGAAAATCCCATTGGATCGAAATTCCGGAGCTCCTCCCCTCCACATGCCAATAGTGTGGCAGGTTCCCACCCAGCAAAACCAGATCCCCACGCCCAAAGGAGGCGATCCCGTCCCCCACGAAGCGCGTTCCTTTTCCCTCCTGGAACCAAGTCAGTTCCATCTCCGTGTGGTAGTGCCAGTGTCCGCCCTCACCGCTGATGGATTCCACCACACCGCTCGCTCCCACACTCTCCACCTCCCCCAGATTCTCAGCCCACCTGATGAGCCGAAATGACTGTCCGCCAGGTATCTGAATTTTTTCTTTGAAAGCCTTCACCTGCATATCCCTGCAATAAACCGACACCACACTCAACAAGATTGATCCGATAGTGCCATGTTTTGACCCAAGATGGGTATCCGACTTTTCATTTCCGTGGTGACATTGAGGCCTCATGAATACAAATTCCACCGACTACCGTTTCTCCTACGGCCCCTGGAATATTAGCGAAGGCGCTGATCCCTTCGGTCCCGAAGTCCGCCCCGCATTTCCCCACGAGGAAAAATACGCACTCTTCCGCAAGCTCGGCTTCGAGGGCGTCCAGTTCCACGATGACGATGTCGTTCCCGACATCGATTCCCTCTCACCCGACCAGATTTCCAAGAAAGCAGACGAGGTCAAAACCATCCTCGCGAACGAAGGTCTCACCCCGGAGTTCGTCGCGCCCCGCATGTGGTTCGCCAAGGAAACCGTCGATGGCGGCTACACCTCGAACAGCGCCTCCGACCGCGCCTACGCATGGGATCGCACCGCCAAAACGATCGACATCGCAAACATGATCGGCTCCAAGGCCATCGTCCTCTGGCTCGCCCGCGAAGGCTCTTACATGCGCGAGGCCAAGGACGCGAAACTCGCCTACGAGCGCATCCTCGAGACGATCAATAAAATCCTAGCCTACGATAAAAACATCGAAGTCTGGATCGAGCCCAAACCCAACGAACCCACCGACCAGGCGTACGTCCCCACCATAGGCCACACCCTCGCCCTCTCCTACGCCTCCACCGATCACACCCGTGTAAAAGGTCTCATCGAATCCGCCCACGCCATCCTCGCCGGACTCGATGCCTCGGATGAAATGGCATTCGCCCTCGCACACGATAAGCTCGCCTCCGTCCACCTCAACGACCAGAACGGCCTGAAATATGACCAGGACAAGAATTTCGGCGCAGCCAACCTCCGCGCCGCATTCAACCAGGTCCGCGTCCTCGAGTCCGCAAACTACGGCTCGCGTGGCGAATTCATCGGCCTCGATGTCAAAGCCGTCCGCACCCAGCTCGGCTCCCCCGTCACCGCCCACCTCACCAACAGCCGCGAGATTTTCCTCCACTTGGTCGAAAAATCACGTTCCTATGATGAGTCTTTGGTCGCACAATACCGCGATGCCCGAGACTACGAAGCCCTCGAGTCCTACACCATCAAACACCTCCTCGGCATCTAACCATCTCTTCCACTGATCACTTCCCACTCGGCACTCCTATGAAATACCGTCTCAACCGCCTCTTCAACGCCAAGTCCGGCCGCTGCTTCGACGTCGCCGTCGATCACGGCTTCTTCAACCAACCCGGTTTCCTCCAAGGAATCGAAAACATGGAGGAGGTCGTGAAAACCCTCGTCGATGCCGGCCCCGATGCCGTCCAACTCACCGTCGGCCAAGCCCGCCACCTTCAGTCCCTCCCCGGAAAGCAGAAGCCCGCCCTGGTCCTCCGCACCGATGTCGCAAATGTCTATGGCAAGGAACTCCTCCCCACCAGCTTCAGCCTCATGATTGAGGAAACCATGCTCCAGGCCGTCCGCCTCGATGCCGCCTGCGTCTGCGTCAACCTCTTCCAAATCCCCGGCGCACCCGAAGTCCACGCCCAGTGCGTAGAAAACATCCTCCGCCTAAAACCCCAGGCCGATTACTACGGCATGCCCATGATGGTCGAGCCCCTCTGCTTCCGTCCCAACGAAGAAGCCGGCGGCTACATGGTCGATGGCGATCTCGATAAAATCACCCACCTGGTCCGCCAAGCAGTTGAACTAGGAGCCGACGTCATCAAAGCCGATCCCACCGACGACGTCTCCCAATACCACAAAGTCATCGAAGTCGCCTCCGGCATCCCCGTCCTCGTCCGTGGCGGTGGCCGCGTCTCCGACGAAGTCATCCTCCAGCGCACCCGCGACCTTATCGCCCAAGGTGCCTCCGGCATCGTCTATGGCCGCAACGTCATCCAACACCCCAACCCAAAACAGATCACCCAGCAACTCATGGAGATCGTCCACGCGTAGCGTAGCTGCTGCGTCTCGCAGCAGGCCGTGGTCACCCCGTCCCGGGGTGACCCAGACTCTTCCACTTCTCACTGATCACTCGGCACTCGGCACTTCCCCATGCTCGAAAAACTCACCACCCTCCTAGGATCCGAAAACGTCCTAACAGCAAAGGAGGATCTCATCCCATACAGCTTCGACGGCACCGCCACCTTCCGCCAGCTCCCCTTGGCGGTGGCTTTCCCCAGAACCACCGAGCAAATCTCCGCCTGCGTAAAACTAGCCCACGAAACCGCCACCCCCATCATCACCCGAGGCTCCGGCACCGGCCTCTCCGGCGGCACCGTCCCCACTCCCGGAGCCATCGTCCTCTGCCTCGTCCACATGACGGAAATCATCTCCGTCGATCCCGCCAACCTCACCCTCCGCGCCCAACCCGGAGCCATCACCGCCGACATCGACGCAGCCGCCTCCGCCCACGGCCTCTTCTACCCACCCGATCCCGGCTCCATGAAAATCTCCACCATAGGTGGGAACGTCGCCGAAAACTCCGGCGGTCTGCGCGGCCTCAAATACGGAGTCACCCGCGACTACGTCATGGCACTAACAGTAGTCCTCCCGGACGGCACCATCGCCACCTTCGGAAACGCGTGCGTCAAAGACGTCGCCGGTTACTCCATGAAAGACCTCTTCATCGGCTCCGAAGGCACACTCGGCATCATCACCGAAGTCCTCCTGAAACTCGTCCCCCGCCCCGCCGCCCGCCGCACCATGCTCGCCACCTTCGCCAGCATGGAAGCAGCCGCCCAAACCGTTTCCGCCATCATCGCCGCCCGCATCATCCCCTGCACCCTGGAATTTCTCGACCAAATGACGATACGTTGCGTCGAAGATTATACGAAAATGGGTCTCCCCACCGATTGCGCCGCCCTCCTCCTCATGGAAACCGACGGCCACCCCGCCGCCGTAGCCGACGAAGCCGATAAAATGGCAACCATCGCCCAGCAAAACGGAGCGCTGAAATTCACCACCGCCGCCACCGAAGCCGAGTCCCTCAAGCTCGCCTCCGCCCGCCGCTCCGCCTTCTCCGCCCTCGCTAGCGGCCCGCCCCACCACCATCCTCGAAGACGTCACCGTCCCCCGCACCCACCTAGCGGAAATGGTCACCTTCATCGCCAAAACCGCCGCCGACCTCGGCCTCACCGTCGGCACCTTCGGCCACATGGGAGACGGCAACCTCCACCCCACCTTCCTAACAGACGAACGCGACGAAGCCGAAATGCAAAAAGTCCACCAAGCCCTAGACCTCATCGTCACCAAAACCCTCTCCGTAGGCGGCACCATCACGGGAGAACACGGCATCGGCCTCGCCAAAAAGCCATGGCTCAAACAACAGCTAGGAGACGCCTCACTGAACCTCATGAAGCAATTCAAACAAACCCTCGATCCCCAAAACCTCCTAAACCCCCACAAGATCTTCGACTGAATGGAACGCGGACTTTGATCCAACACTGCTAAGAATTCATAAAAATGCTCACTGGCGCTTTCCTGCCGACTTTTCGGCACTCCCTGCTGCTTTGGGAAATGGTGCCGGTGTTGGAGCGAACCATGGTGCCCTGCATTTCCGCGTTCGCTCGGACATCGGGGTGAAACTCGTGGAGCAACTTTGTGATGGCTCACGGCTGGTGGACATCAGGGACGACCACCCCGGAACCCTGAAGAAATCAAGCACCATGGGGGTGGCGAGATGCATACCGAAATCCTATGGCTTTGGGATTGTAAGGAAACCTTAAACATCGGGAGTTCACCGGAGATTCAGTTTGTCTTTTTTTCGGCTGAAAAGATCCACAATCCACGCAATGAGCAGGCATGTGAGTCTTCTTCGTTGATGTTTTATTTGGAAAATACACAGTCCCCCCCATGCCCGCTGACACCAGCACCCGATTTTTCACTAGCGACACCGCTTTTCCACTCCGCGACGGTTCCTCCCTGCCCTCGCTCACCCTTGCCTATGAGACCTGGGGGGAGCTTAACGCGGATGGCTCGAATGCCGTCCTGCTTTTCCACGCTCTCTCCGGCTCCCACCACGCCGCCGGCCACAATCCCGCCATTCAGGGCATTGGCGATCTCTGGCAACCGGAACTCCACAATGGCTGGTGGGAAAACATGATAGGCTCAGGCAAAGCCATCGATACCGATCGCTACTTCGTCATCTGCCCGAACTATCTCGGCGGCTGCTACGGCTCCACCGGCCCCGCCTCCATCAATCCTGAAACGGGAAAGCACTGGGGATCGGACTTCCCCTCCGTTTCCGCAGCCGACCAGGTGAATGCAGCCGCCCTTCTTCTCGATTCCCTCGGGATAAACACGCTGCACGCAACCGTCGGCCCATCCGTAGGCGGACTGGTTTCCCTCACCTTCGCCACCCGCCTCCCCCACCGCGTGCGCAACGTGATCACCATCGCCGCCGGTTTCAAAACCACCGTCCTCAACCGCCTCATCCTCTTCGAGCAGATCCTCGCCATCGAGAACGACCCGAATTTCAACGCCGGTGATTTCTACGGGAAAAAACCTCCCACCTACGGCCTCGCTCTCGCGCGGATGATTTCCCACAAGACCTTCGTCCACCTGGACTCCATCGAGAACCGCGCCCGCCAGGACATCATCCAGGCGGAAGACGTGCTCGCATGGTATCGCGTCCGCGACCAGTTCCAGAGCTACATGCTCCACCAGGGGAAAAAATTCGTCCGCCGCTTCGACGCGAACACCTACCTCCGCATCATCGACATGTGGTCACGGTTCGACGCCCTCTTCGAAGGTGATTCGGAAACCCCCGAAGAGCTTTTCTCCAAATGCCGGGCAGCCGGCCAGAAGTGGCTCGTCTTCTCCATCGACTCCGATTTCTGCTTCTACCCGGAAGAGCAGTCGGAACTCGTCGGCCACCTGGAAAGCTCCGGGGTCGAAGCCATGCACATCACCGTCCATTCGGACAAAGGCCACGACTCCTTCCTCCTGGAGCCGGATCTCTACACCCCGCACATGGGCTGGATGCTCCGCTAATACATCCATGGTCCGCTTCCCCATCTTCCTCGCCGCCGCAGCCGTCATCGCCCTCGGCTTCATCGGCATGAACCAGTTGGACAAGGACGACGGCATGGCCTTTCTGCTTGGCACCCTCACCCTCGGTGGCGGTTTCCTCATCTGCGGCCTCTTCAGCCTGAAAATGCAGTGGCACGGAGTCCTCGGCGCAGGCGTTCTCGCCCTTCTTGGCCTAGGTCGCGGCATCATGAACCTCCCCGGCATCGCCGCTTTTTTCGCGGGCGACCGCCCTCGTGGCAACGCCCCCGCCCTGGAACTCGCCACCCTCATCATCTGCGCCTACCTCCTCCTCCGCATATGGCGGGCATGGACCCGCGAAATCAACCGCCGCAGAATGGAAGCGGGACCCGGGGAATAGCAGAAAGGATTTTACTCCTCGGAAATGCAGAGACGCAGGAACCGGCTTGGCTCCACCACCGGAGCCCAGCCCATACTGAAATTCCCGTGGAAGACGGAAACACCTTCCGTACTCCAGGTGCTGAGATCATCGGAAACCTCGACGCGGTAGATGAGTTCCGGGCGGGATTCGTAGTAGGTAAGAACTAGGTTCCCACCTATCATCTGGGTGCTGAGGGCACCGTCCGAATCCGGTGTTTCGGGATCCAGCCCCAAACCGTATTCCATGAGCTGGCCCATGCCGTCGCCGTCGCCATCCGCCCCGGCTGGCGTGTCGAATGCGAAGCCCTTGTCCACGTTCCATGCCTGGAACCGCGTCCACGCCGTTGCGGAAACGATGTTGGAAAATGCGGATGTGCCCAGGCCGTTGGTGGCACGGATACGGAAAAAGCGGGTTTCCCCCGGAGCGAGATCCAAGGTTCGGAACAATCCGGAATTCCGCCCCAGTTGCGCCGCCTCCGTCCAGCCGTCGGTTCCGTTTGCGCTAAATTCGATGATGTATCCGAACTCTTCCTCCTGGTCGTCCCAGGAAATATCCAGGTGCCCTATCCCCACTCCGGCAGCAGTCAGAACCGAGGAACCAGGTGCGGACACAATCGGATCGCCTTTCAGGAAGGCCAGGTAGCGTGTGCTTTCCGAATTAAATGTGAAGAACGATCCCGCGACGACCAGACTGCCGTCAGATGCGAGGGATATGCTTTGGATCGTGCTGCTCGGCCCGATCCCGATGCGGAAGTCCGGGTCGATTGCCCCGGAAGCATCAAGCCGGGCGATGCGCGGCATGTATTTCCCGCCCACCGTGGTGAAACTCCCCGCAACCAGGAATTTTCCGCCAGGCAGTCTTTCGATTTCAGAAATCGACGAGCTGAATTCAGGAGGAACAAACGATGTGTCGAGCGTGCCATCGGGATTCAGTTTGGCAATGCGTGAGCGGGTCTCGCCATACACCGATGTGAAGGATCCCGCGATGACTATGCTGCCATCGGGAAGTGCCTCCAGCGCATTGATGGAACTGATGGTCGAAGTGTTTCCGACCGTAGTATCGATCACACCGAGCGGGTCACAACGCATGATGTCTCTTCTGACCGTGTCATTTACGTCGTGGATCGATCCTGCGGCTACGATGCGTCTGTCGGGGTGGAAACCAATCGCTTCCACCGAGCTGTCCACGAAGATCTGCAGGCTGTCATCGATGGAGCCATCGGGCTTCAATCTGACCAGAGCCCCGGTGGACTGGTTTCCGAAAGTTTCCGTATTCAGCCCGAGAAGGACATTGCCCAGCGCATCGATTTCGACGCACCGGATCTTGTAACGCCCCTTCGGTGGAGTGAAACCGGGATCGTGTGTTCCATCCGGATTCAACCGGAGGATTCCATATTCATTCAGCCCGAGCACGCTGCTGAAACTGTTGCTGACCACATAGATCTTCCCGTCGGGGGCGATCGCAAAATCATCGGCAAGCGAGGTTAGCAGGTTCCCGGTATCGAACCCGGTGTCCAGGGTTCGGTCGGCATTGAGTCGGGCCACGTATTTCCTCTCGAAACCCAGAACGGTGGAGAAATATCCCGTAATCAGGATTTTCCCATCCGGCTGGACTGCCGTGCCGTAGATCGAACTGCTCGCAAAATTCAATCCTGCGGTTCCCGCCACCACACTCCCGGCTCCTGTCCAAATTTCCGGGGTGGTGGCTACCGTGACATCCGAGTAGGCGCTGAAACCGTTCGCATTGTTTGCCCTGACCCGGAAATGGTATTCCGTTTCTGGGTCGAGTCCGCTTGCAATATGACTTGTGGAAGATGTGGAGCGAATTTCCTCCCATCCGGAAACCCCGTCCATGCTGAGTTCCAAGCGGTAGGATCTGGCGTTCGCGGAACTGTCCCACGCCACTCTGATCGCATTCCCGGACACGGCTTCGGCGGCCGGATCCAGCGGTATTTCGGGGAGCGATAGCCCGTAGGGGGAAAGCAGCCTGGCCACGCGGTTGTTCGCGGATGCGCCGGTTTGGGTGAAATCCCCGCCGATCAGATAACGTTCCTGCGAATCCTGGAGAACGGCATGCACAGCGGCATCCGGTTTCCCGGCATCTCCGAAATCCTGATCCAACTCCCAGATTTCACTGCTTCCGTAGCCAAAGTTGAAATCAAAAGAGGTTCGCTTCGTCAGCCTTGCAATTCCTCTCATCGCCACGCCGTTTACCTCCGTGAAAGCACCCGCGATCAGGAGTTGATCACCCTCGCGGTTCATGGCAAGTGCGTGGACAGCCCCGTTCGGATGGATATTGAAATAGGGATCGGCATACCCATCGCGGTCAAATGCTCCGAGATAGGCTTGGGAAAACCCGCCTACCGTTTTGAAATCCCCCCCTACGATGGCAAGTTGCCGGGAATCGTAATTTCCCGGAACCAGCACCGCAGACTGAACGGAACCACCGCCCACCCTGGGACGGAAAAAATAATTGCCATACCCATAAGAATCGAACATCGCCACCCCTTGTAGCCCCGTAATTCCGCCAACCTCGGTAAAATCCCCGCCTATCACAATCCGGCTGGAAAAGGATTCCGAATCCACTGCGATCACGCGGATGGTTCCGTTGACGGAAGGGTTCGCAAACCGGTCGAGTTCACCGTCCGATTCCAATATCGCAAAATTCTCCCGTGCCTGCCCGTCAAAGGAACTGAACGATCCTCCGATCACAAACGTGAAGCCGGTACTCGCGACAGCGTGAACCACTCCGTCGGCACCATCTCCGGTCCGGAAACCCGTATCAAGCGATCCGTCGGAATTGACCATCGCTATATTTCCCACGGTGGCTCCATTGTAGTCCGTGAAACTCCCCACGATAAGTATCCGTCCCGAAGTGGCCGCGATCGCTTGATGAACCGTGCCGTTGACCCCGCTGCCCGGATCAAAAGCCATGTCGAGGCTGCCGTCCTCGTTTAAAACCGCCAACCCGTTGCGGCTCACCCCGTTGTAGTTCGAAAACGACCCGGCGACCAGAAGTCTCCCGCCACTCAACTCGACAATGGAACGCACTATACCATCGGCTCCCATGCCAGTGGCAAACGTGGGATCGGTATCCCCGTGCTGGGCGGAAACCGTCTGGCAAATGGCGAAAACCAGAACCAGGGCAACCAGTTGGGAAAACAATCCGGTGACGTGGGATCTGAATTTCGTGAGGGATTTCATCTGCTTGGATTTTCCATGGAAACGTGCGACAAACAAGGTCAATTCCCACCCATCCGGCATTGCCTCGGTATCCATCCGGCACCATCCTCTCCCCATGATTCGTCTCCTGCTCACGGTCGTTTTCCTGCTGATCCTTCCCCCGCTCTCCGCACAGGATGCGGATGCGCCCGCTGCGGCTCCCATCGAGGTGAATGACGTCACTGCGGACGAGGCGATCAGGAACCGAATCCGGGAAATTTACTCGGCGGTCGGTGGATTCGAATCCGTGGAAATCACCGTCCAATCCGGCGTCGTGAAACTCTCCGGGGAGATCGCCACTGACAAGCTGCGCAAAGACGCCGTTTCACTGGCAGCACGCACGGACGGGGTGGTCATCACCCTGGGCCGGCTCCGGGAACCTGATGAGATCACCAGCCAGTTCGCCCCCGCTTATGAAAAGATCAGGGACATGGGCCGCACCCTGGTGGTGAAACTACCACTCATAGGCGCCGCGATATTCATCCTCATCGGTGGCTGGCTGCTTTCAAAACTGTTCGGGAAAAATCGCGGCTGGCTGGATCGGTTCGGCTTCTCCTCGCTCGGAAAGCAACTCGCTCTGCGGGTGGTGAGGCTGGTCATTTTCCTCACCGCCATCCTCTTCGCCCTGGAGCTTCTGGATGCCACCGCCATCGTTGGCGCGATCGTCGGAGCCGCCGGCCTGGCCGGTCTGGCACTGGGATTCGCTTTTAAAAACATCGTGGAAAACTACCTCGCGGGAGTCCTGCTCAGCACGCGCAACCCCTTCGAAATGGGGGATGCCGTGGAGATAGAAGGACAGACCGGAAAGGTGGCCATGCTGACCGCACGTGACACCGTCCTGGTCACGCTCGATGGGAACCACCTGCGCATTCCCAACGGAATCGTGATGAACTCCGTCCTGCTCAACTACAGCCGCAACCCCCTCCGCCGCTTCGATTTCCAGGTCGGCGTATCGACCGATTTCGACCTCGGGGAAGTCAAACGTATCGCCATGGAAAACCTCAGGGAAAATCCCGCCGTGCTGGCCGATCCCCCGCCCATGGTCATCGTGGACAGCCTGGGCGACAGCTCCGTCGTTGTCCGCCTCTTCGGCTGGATCAACCAGACCGATCATGATTTCCTGAAATCCAAGAGCGAGTCCATCCGCCTGGTCAAGGAAGCCTTCGACGAAGCCGGCATCGAGATGCCGGAACCGATCTACCGGGTGCATCTCCGGGAAGGAATTGTGGCACCGGGCGAAGCTCCTGCTCCGGAGAAAACCAAATCCGGAACAGATAAAAACCCCGTGAAACATGGCGATCTGTCCCCCGACGATACCATCGACAACCAGATCAAAGCCGAAGCTAGCACTTCGGAAGAAGAGAACCTACTCAGCGAGAAAGAATCACCTTCCAAATAAACAGTGGCTGAATCCATGAATGGCTGAGAACCTGATTGAAATGCGAAGGTCGTTCGGTTCCAGTTCTTCCGCACCAAAGGTGCATCGCTATCCCAGCCCGGGGCAAAGTGAAACGACGCCCTGGGTTAAATCATCATTGGAATCAAGAGGGCTGAAAATCCGTTCCATCATGAGCGATTTGTCCCGGCGGATGGAACGGACTTTCAGCCCTCTCCATTTCTTCCGCTCCATTCCCGGGGCTTTCGTTGCACTTCGCCCCAGGCTGGGATGGAACAGGCCGTTGGCCTTTAAAACCAACACGACCGATTCACAAATCCTGATGCGCAGCAGTATAGCGAAGAATCCAGCACGGTTCACCAGTCCTTCGCTAGCGGCAGGATGCGCGCTTCCCCATATCCCCTCGCACCCTGTCGTTTCTTCTTGCTTGTTCTGTATTTTCAGTATTTCCTGAAACCCAAGAAAGAAGCAGTCATGAAATTACCGGGACAAATCACCAGGATCGAAGTATTTTACGATGGCCGCTGCGGGATGTGCTGCAGTTTCCATGAGTGGATTAACCGCCAGCCGAGGGCATTTGAAATCGCGTTCATCCCCTACCAGGCGGCGGATGCGGAACGGGTCTTCCCCGGCATAGGCACACTTGACCCGGCACGGGAAATGATCGTGAGAACTTGTGGGAATGAGATTTTCCGGGGGGCGGAAGCCTGGGTGTTATGCCTCTACAGTTGTGCGAATTATCAGGCGGTGGCGCGGAGGCTGGCCGGGCCGGGATTGCTGCCTGTCGCCATCCATGCCTGCCGGGTGCTGGCAGCGAACCGCCATGCGCTGAGCAAGGTTTTCTTCAGAGGCAAGGACAGGAAGGTGCGGGAGAATCTCCACAACATGGAAGCAACGGAATGCGGGGACGAATTTTGCGAGAACCACTGACCTTATCAAAATCATGGATACACACTTTTTTGAAATCGCATTTCGAATAGCGGGACTGATCCTCGCCGGGCTGGTGGTCGCGAATTTCGTGGCCGCGAAGCGTTTTGACTACGCGGGAAATCTCACTGACTGCCAGGTGATGGTCAGGCAAATTTTCCACGTTCACTGCGCGTATATCATCGCGATCATCGCCGCGCTGGCTTTGCTCTGTCTCGGCTGGCCGGGCATGCTTCTGGAGGGAGGCATGGCACGGGTTGTCTGCTGGTTCTTCGGGCTTTTCTGGGGAAGCCGCGTGGTGGTGCAGCTCATCTACTACGACAAGGAAACCCGTCGCGCCGACCGCGCCTGGGATGTGTTTTTCCTCGGGGTCTTTCTCGTCCTCGCACTCGTTTTCACCCTCGCCGCCATTTTCCAATGAAAGAACTGTTAGAGATAGGACTCATCATAGGCGGGTGCTCGCTGGGCATTCTCAGCATCGCCAGCTTCTGGATTCCGAAAATACTCGGATGGAAGGAGAAGCTGGCGGATCTCACCCCTCTGATGCGTGAGCTGTTCTGGACGTATTCGTTCTACGTGTGGAGCAGCCACGTGCTCTTCACCAGCCTGACGCTTGGTTTCGGCGATTGGCTGATGGGTGGAACCGGTGCGGCAATCGCAATGAACGGGTTCATGCTGTTCTGGTGGAGCGTGCGGCTCTTCCTGCAGTTTTTCGGATTTGATCTGGGTGAAATCAGGCCAAGCCGCTTCAACCGCATCGCAAAACATCTGCTGACCTTGTTGTTCACCGGTCTGGTCGTCCTCTTCGCGGGGTTGCTTTGCTGGAACCTGGGAGGACTCCAATGACCGCCGCCTTTCCATTTCTCGTCGTTGCAGGAGTTGCCGCAGGGCCGCTGCTAACGAGGGTAAAACCTGTCGCGTGGAGGCGGATTCTCGGTTGGCTGATTCTTCTGGCGCTGGTGGTGGCCGCCGATTTCGCGATGAAAAATGCGGAGCCCATCTGGCGGATGGTAGCAATCTGCTGCGTGCTTCTTGGTGCGATGAAAGGTCTGGTCTATGCCGAGTGGGCTGACCAGCGCACGCTTCCCCTGCCCCGCTACGGGATTTTCGCTTTCCTGTGGTTCGGGATGGATGCGGGGAGTTTCCGGGTCAGGCGGGCGGGGCCGAGCTGGCGGAATGACTTGATGCTCGGCCTTTCTTTCATGCTGACCGGCACTCTTGGTGCGTGGCTTGTCTGGGCAATGGGCTGGCGGCAGATCTTCGTGATGTTCCTGCCTATGAGCCTGGGTTTCCACTTCGGTGCGCTACGTGTGCTGAAAGGGATTCACCGTTTCGCAGGATTTCCAGTCAGGACGCTCTTCCCAAACATTCTGGAGACCAATGGGATTGCCGATTTCTGGAGCAGGCGCTGGAACACGGGTTACTCGCAGATGATGCAGCGGCTCGTCGGGCGGCCGGTAGCAACGCGTTTCGGAGAAAGCGCGGGAATTATGGCGGTCTTCATTATCTCGGGATTTCTTCATGAAGCGGCAATTACCCTACCGGTCCGTTCGGGCTTCGGCTTGCCTACCCTCTATTTCCTGATCCACGGATTTCTCACCCTGCTGGAAAAAAAATGGAAACGCCCGATTGGGAAAATCCCGGCCCTGCTCGCAGTCCTCCTCCCGCTTGGATTGCTTTTCCCTCGTGATTTTCAAACGGAGGTGATCGCGGAGTGTCTGAGAGTGTTCGATTTATTCGGATGAATTTCAATCCCTGTCCGCGACGAACAGGGTGTGGGTGAAGCGCTTTGCCTTCGGGTAGGCTTTCGCACCTATGGACTCCACTTTTTTGAAAACTTTTCCCAAGGAACGGGCGAAGGTTTTGTCCTGGTTTGCCGACCAGAAGACGACCCGGCCGCCCGGATTCAGGGCGGCTTTCGTGCGGGAGATTCCCCCGCCATCGTAGAGTTTTGCATTTCCCTTCTGGACGAGGGGATCCGGGCTGTTGTCCACATCGAGGAGGATGGCGTCGTAGCGTTCTTTCCCCGCAGGGTTGATCAGCTCCGCGACATCGCGGGTGTGGATACGCACACGAGGATCATCCACCAGGAGTCCGTTCACATCCGTTAGAAACTCGCGGTTCCAATCCACGACGACCTGAAACAACTCGGCGACATCGACGATGGCATCCGGCGGACAGAGTTCGAGCACGCGGCGGAGGGTAAAACCGAAGCCGAGCCCGCCGATAAGGATGCGGGGGTTCCCGGGCATGTTCGCACAGGCGAGATCCGCCATCAGTTGCTCCGAGGAAGAGGCGTTGGTACTCATCAGCGGCACCCCGCCCACTTTCATGTAGTGCTGGCCATCGTGTTCCAGAAGGATCAGCGGCTCACCATCGGGAGTTTTGGAAGTGGCAAGAGTGTTGGTCGGTTTCATGGAAGCGGCCAAGTGGTATCTCCCGGATGCGCGGTATTGTCGAAGGGTTTCGTGGAAAAATTCGGCTGCGGGCTTGCCTTGGTATGGCGGGCGGGCGTTCCTTTGGGCGGATGGATCAGATACTGAATACGCTTCTGCCGGTGTTTCTCGTCATCGCGCTGGGGTTCCTGCTCGCGCGGCGGAAGTTTCTTTCGGAAACGGTTCTGGCGGAGCTGAACAAGCTGCTCTTCTGGGTCTGCCTGCCTGCACTGATTATTGAAAAGCTCTCGACCGCCACCGAGATCCCGCCGGGCACGGGGAGTATCCTGCTGGTATTCTCGCTGGCTACGCTTTCGGTGATCGTAATCGCGCTAGGTATGGCGCGGATGCTCGGCCTTGAAGGCAAGCAGACGGGAACTTTCGTTCAGGCCACTTTCCGCGGGAATCTCGGCTACACGGGTATTCCGCTAGTGTTGTTCGCCTTGCAAGGAGTCGCTCCGGAAATCGCCGCCTCGACGATGGCGCAAACACTTTTCGTATTCGCCCCGACCATGGTTCTCTACAATGTGGCGGCGGTGGTTTTGCTCTCCGGCGACCGCAGCACGTCCCTCGGTTCGAACCTCCGGGCTATGACTCTTAAAATCGCGAAAAACCCGCTCATACTCGCATCCATTGTCGGGGTCGCACTTTTCTATCTCCCGTTCAAGATGCCGGGATTTCTCCTTAACTCATTCGGTCTCACCGGGCAGATGGCAGCACCTGCAGCACTCATTTGTGTGGGCGGAAGCATGGCCTACGTATCCATGGAAGGACGTTACCGCAGCGCGACGGTGGCGGCTGTTTTAAAAACCGTAGCCGTCCCCTGCCTGTCCGTGCTGATCGCGATGCCGTTCCATCTGACCGACACATCACGCATCGTTCTGCTCATCCTATCCGCCTGCCCCACCGCCGTAGCATCCTACGTCATGGCGAAACAAATGAACGGCGACGAAGCCCTCGCTTCCGGGGCAATCGTCATCAGCACGGTAATGTCAATGCCGGTGCTGGCGGTAATACTATGGATGTAGTATTTACTCCCACTCGATGCTTGCGGGCGGCTTGGTGGAAATATCGTAGAGCACGCGGTTGATGCCGTTCACATCATTTAGAATTTTCTGGCTGGTTTCGCGGAGAAGCTGCGCCGGGAGATCCACCCACTCGGCGGTCATCGCATCTTCGGAAATGACGGCACGGAGGTTCGTTGCCCACTCGTAACTGCGCTCGTCGCCTTTTACTCCGACGGTTCTCACCGGAATGAGTCCCGCGTAGGCCTGCCAGACCTTGTCATACCAGCCGTGCTCCTTGAGCTTGCCGATGAAAATCGCATCGCACTCGCGGATGATTCCCAGTCTTTCCCTGTCCACGATGCCCGGGCAGCGGACGGAGAGGCCTGGCCCTGGAAACGGGTGGCGCTGGAGAATGTCCTCCTCGATTCCAAGGGAACGACCGAGCTCGCGGACTTCGTCTTTGAAAAGCTCGGCAAGTGGCTCGAGGACTTTTCCTTCCGCCTGGAGATCCAGAATTTTCTGAACCCGGTTGTGGTGAGTCTTGATGACGGAGGCCTTGGATTTCGCGTTGGAGGCGCTCTCGATCACATCGGGATAGAGCGTGCCTTGAGCGAGCATCTGGGCATCGCCGACGGCATCCCAAAAGACCTCGATGAACATGTTGCCGATGATCTTGCGCTTTCCTTCGGGATCCGCCTCGCCTTCCAGAGCGTCGAGGAAACGGTCGGCAGCGTCGATGGTTTCGATCTCCAGACCCATGCGCTTGAAATTCGCCTGGACCTCTGCTGCTTCGTTTTTGCGCAATAGCCCGTTGTCCACGAAGATGGCACGGACTTTCACTCCGGCCTCTTTCAGAAGTACGGCAAGCACCGTACTATCCACCCCACCGGAGACACCGCAGACCACCTGCCTGTGGCCAACGGTCTCGCGGATGTTGTCGATCATCTCGCGTTTGAAATCATCGATTTTGAATGGCTCCAGATCTTTGGCCAGGGTCAGGAAGTTTTTCAAAATCCGCAACCCCTCGTGGCTGTGCGTGACTTCCGGGTGGAACTGGATGCCGAAAAACCTCTCACCCCATTGGAGTGAAACCGGGGTCTCGTGCTGGTTCGTGCCGATCACCTTCGCGCACTCCGGAATCACTTTCACCGTATCCGAGTGGCTCATCCACACCTGTGAAGTCTCGGAAATTCCTGCGTAGAGCGGGTTTTGGATGTCCGGGAAAAGGTTCGCGGAGCCATACTCGCGGCGGTCGCTTTTCTCGACAGTTCCACCGAATTTCAAATTCAGAAGCTGCATCCCGTAGCACACGCCAAGCACGGGAACATCAAACGCTTTCAATGCCTCGAAGTCCAAATCCGGAGCGTCCGGTTCGCTGGTGCTCTTCGGGCCACCGGAAAGAATGATGGCTCCCGGCTTCCCGATCTCAGGAAAATCATCCAGAGAATAGAGCATGGCGAAAAAGCCTAACTCCCTCACCCGCCGGACGATGAGTTGCGTGTATTGCGAGCCGAAGTCGATGACGGCTACATGATTGTTTTCGTGGTCGTGCATGAATTCCAAACTTTAAATTTTAAACTATAAACCTCAACGAAGACTCCTTCATCGGCGTTCAAAAATCCTATCCCAATGGCTGGTAGTTCGTCGGCTCTTCGGTCATGACGATGTCATGGACGTGGCTTTCGCGGAGACCGCCTGGGGTGATTCGGGTGAAGGTTGCGCGCTCGCGGAGTTCCGCAAGACTGGATGCGCCGACGTAGCCCATGCCGGATTTCAGGCCGCCCATGAGTTGGAAAATAACATCGGAGAGAGGGCCTTTGTATGGCACCCGGCCTTCGACTCCCTCGGCGACGAGTTTGCCGGAGCTGTTCTGGGAATAACGGTCGGCAGCGCCTTTGCGCATGGCACCGAGCGATCCCATTCCACGGTAGGTTTTGAAACGGCGGCCTTGGTAGAAAACACTCTGGCCGGGGCTTTCGCGCGTCCCTGCCAGAATGGAGCCGAGCATGACGAGATCGGCTCCCGCGGCGATGGCTTTCACGACATCCCCGGAGTAGCGGATGCCTCCATCTGCGATGACTTTCACGCCGCGCTCTCGGCAGTAGCCCGCGACATTCTGGATGGCGGTAAACTGCGGCATGCCCACTCCGGCAATGACGCGGGTGGTGCAGATCGAGCCGGGCCGACGCCCACTTTCAGCGCACTGGCTCCTGCGGAAACCAGATCGCGCGCACCGGCTTCGGTCACGACGTTTCCGGCAACTACTGGAAGATCACCCATGCTGCGGAGTTTTTCGATAACGTCCATCACGTGGCGGGTGTGGCCAGTAGCCGCGTCGATGAAAAGTGCATCGGCTCCAGCCGCGATAAGTGCTGCGGCGCGCTCCTCCACATCGGGGCCGACACCCACTGCCGCTCCACAGCGAAGCTGGCCGTTGGAGTCTTTCGCGGAATTGGTGAAGGTGATGCGTTTCTCGATATCCGATCCCGTGATGAGCCCGACGAGGTGACCCTGCCCATCTACGAGCGGAAGTTTTTCGATGCGGCTTTTGTAAAGAATCCGCCGTGCTTCTTCCAAACCGGTGTTGGCCGGGGCGGTGATCACTTTTTCAATCGGAGTCATCACCTCGGAAACCAAGGCACCCTGACGATCCAGATAGCGGACGTCGCGTCCCGTCACCATGCCTTCGAGTTTCCCCTGGCCATCGACTACCGGGAAACCCGAGAACCCGTTCTCATCCATGATCGAAAGCACGCGCTCGACCGTATCGGTTTTGGAAACCGTGAGCGGCTTGATGATGACCGCGCTTTCCGAGCGTTTCACCTTCGTGACCATCGCCGCCTGTTCCTCCACCGAACATGCCCGGTGGATGACGCCCATGCCGCCTTCGCGGGCGAGGGCGATCGCGAGATCGTGCTCGGAGACGGTATCCATCGCTGCGGAAACGACGGGAAGCCGCAGGGAAATCCCTTCGGTGAGGTTGGTGGAAAGGTCGGCCTCGCCCGGTAAAATCGAGCTCAAAGCCGGAACTAGAAGCACATCGTCAAACGACAATCCCAATGAAATCTCTGCCATGCGAAATTCAACAGGGTCGCCCACCAGTGAGCAAGTCCGGATTCACCTTCTTTTTAATTCCCTGCCCCGTGAGGAAAAAATGGCGGAGAAAACCATGGCATACACCCGGCGGCGCGGGATTTTGATGCGTCCCCGCAGGCGTTCGAGATCCGCCCCTTCCAACCGTTCCAGCGTTTCCCTTGCTATCATGGCGGGAAGGATGCTTGCAGTGCGGAGGCGGCGGGATTCCAAGTTTACTGAGTAGGAAAATCCGGCTTCCACTCCCACCAGTGCGATCTTCCGCCATTTTGAAAAGCTTTCCATCAGCGCGATTTCATCCATCGGGTCGGAGACGGGAAGATAGCACCTTCCGTGCGCTAGATCCTCGGGGAGATCACGGAGGATATTCACGAGCTGGAGGGATTTTCCGTAATCCACCGCATACCTGAGGAGTTCCGCTTCAGCTTTCTGGGAAAATTTTTCACCTAGCGTGAGGTATCCCAGCTTCGTCCAGAACTCCCCCACACATCCGGCAACCCGCCAGGTATAATCCTCCAACCCTGCATCACTGATCAGGGAAACAGGGTTTGAAACTGTCGCTTCACCGAACCTTTCAAGATCAAGACGTTGCCCGCTGATAATGATACCGAGCACCTCCCGGATCAGCAAAACCTCCCCCATCGGCAATTCCCCCAACGCAGCAACCACCTCCCCCGCCCTCTCTAACAAAAGCTTTTCCCGCTCATCCGGCGTCCCCTCAATCAGAGCCCCAGACACCGGAACAAAACCCTCACCACCCGCCACCTGCCCTGAGAATTTCTCCAAAGCAGCCATCCTCTCACCTGCGGAAACACCCGCAGAATCCGCAATCGTATCACTGATCCTCGCCAGCAGATACGCGATCCCCGCAGGACGCCTCATCGCCTCCGGCAGCAAGCGCAGACTCAGGTAAAACGAACGCGAAACCCCTTTGAGAACGTCCGTTCCAAGCCCAGCTTCCATCACTCATCCACGGAAAGAATACGCCCGCAGTTCTCGCACTGGGTTACCTCTTTTTCACTCTGCACAGCAATGGCGGTCGAGGCGATCACCTTCATGTGGCAGCCCGTGCATTTCCCATCTTTCAAAGTCGCAATCGCCATTCCGTCCTTGGATTTCATCAGCTTCGTGTAGAGCGGCAGATAGTCCTCGGATACTTCGCCCACGAGTTTCTCGCGCTCAGCCTCCAGTTCCTTCACCTGCTCCGCCATCTTTCCGTGGCGCTGTTTGATCGATTCCAGATCCTCTTCCACCACAGCCTTGGTCTTCGCAAGCTGCGCCTCCGCTTCAGTCTGCCGTTTCCGGAAAGCATCCACCTCCTCCATTGCCTCAAGCTCCCTGGTCTCCAGCTCGTCGATCTCCTTTTTATACCGCGTCACCTCATGGCCCAGCGCATTGTATTCATCGTTCTTCTTGGTCTCGAACTGTTGGGTCTGGAGGCGCTTGATCGTCGTCCGGCGCGTCTCCGCATCCATTTCAATCTTCTTCACCCTCAGCTCCACGGCTTTCAATTCGTCGTGCGCCTTCTTCAGAGCGGCGGTATCCCCTTCGAGTTTCGCCCGCGCTCTGGCCTCCTCCTGAGGCAGCTTCGCCAGTTCTTTCCCCAGCGTCAGCAAGCGCCTGTCCCTGTCCTGTAAAATCAAAAGTCTGCGAATCTCATCCAACATGAGGAAAGGATTATCCGCCCGCCGCCCGCTCCGCAAGTCCCGCGTGCTTCTCATTTTCTCGAATCAGCGAAAAGAGTTTCTAACCGCAGATTTCACAGATGATCACAGATCGAATCCAAAAGATTTTTCCTGTTTTGTAAAATTTCACGCCACCCTTCAGATCAAAGAAGCCGTCCCGTTCCGATTTCTTCATCTGTGTCCATCTGTGAAATCTGTGGTTAAACTTCTTCTTCCCTCGTTGGAAGATTTCCTACGCCTCACCGCATCCCACGCATACAGCCCTATCGCCAGCCAGATCAGCACGAACGACATCAGGCGCACCGTCGTCATCGGCTCCCCATACATTTTCCATCCTATGAAAAACTGCAACGTCGGCCCGATGAACTGAAGCATCCCCAAAGTCCCCAGCCGGATGTTCCTGCTCGCGTATCCGAAACACAGCAGCGGCACCGCCGTCACAACACCCGTCCCCGCCAGCCAAGCCGCATTCTCCCAGCTCCCGCCGAACGCCTCCGCCACACTCCTGCTCTGCCACACCAACCACCCCAGAGCCACCGGCACCAGCAGCGAACTCTCCACCGTCAGCCCGTCCAGCGCACCCAGCCGCGAGCGTTTCCTAACCACCCCATACAGCGAAAACGAAAGCGCCAGAGTCAACGCCACCCAGGGAAAATGCCCCACCCCCGGTATCTGTAAAAGCACCCCGCAAAAAGCCACCCCCACCGCCATCATCTGGAGCCGGTTCTGCCTCTCCCCGAACCACAACGCCCCGAACAGCATGTTAAGAAACGGGTTTATATAATACCCAAGCGCCCCCTCTATCATCCTGTCGTTCAAAGTCGCCCAAACATACAGCAACCAGTTCCCCCCTATCAGACATCCGGAAACCAAATGCCACCCCACCGTCCTACGATCAGTCTTGATTCCCACTTTCCTCCACCAAAGCAGCGGCCACAGCATCAGACACGTCCAGCAAGTCCGCTGCGCCACGATCCCCACCGGATGCATGAAATCCAAATGCTTCCAGTAAATCGGCAACACCCCCCAGAGCGTGAACGCCATCACCCCCACCAGCATCCCCTTCGCGTTCCCCGTCACACGCTTTTAGTAATCCCTCTTACTCTTCCTTGAAGTTTAAAATTTAAAATTTAGAGTTTAAAGCGTGTCCGATACCCGCCTCAGCATCCCGAAATACGCCATGGCCCTCGCCCATGTCGCCAGCCTCCGCTCCGAGGATCCCTACCGGAAAGTGGGAGCCGCCGCGCTCGACTTCGACAACCGCGTCATCGGCACCGCCTACAACGGCCTCGCCCCCGGCTACGACCCCGCCCCCGACTTCTGGACCGACCGCGACGCCCGCCAGAAATTCATGCTCCATGCGGAAATCAACCTCTGCTCTCTCTTCAAGCGCGGCGAAGCCAAGATCGTAGCCACCACCACCATGCCCTGCACCGCCTGCATGCAGACCCTCTGCGCCTACGGCATCAGGGAAATCTACTACCAGGAAATCTACCACGCTTCCGACGCCCCGGAAATCGCGGAACTCTACGGCATCAAGCTGGAGCAGGTGAACGATTTTCCATTATCGGCAGAGAAATCGTGATAACGGACATCCAATTCAACGAGCCACCCAGATCAACCGGAAATCTAAGACGGTGGATCTGGGCAATCCTGTGTTTTGGGTTGTCGGTGGGTATTCGATTCGGACCACTTTACGTTATTGGCGATGTTACAACCGTCGGACTGAATACTATCGTCGGCCTGACTCTATACCTTTTCGTCTGGTTTTTCTGGTTTCTAGGAACATATTTCTACGTAACCGCGCTCCGAATGCATCCGGGGTGGACATTCTTCGGATTGTTTTCAGTTCTCGGTCTGATTGGGATTTTCATTTTCTCCCGTTCCAAGAAAGCTCCGCAAAAATCTCATGACGAATGGTAGAAACGTCAGGATTCCTCCGAGTCTCTTTCATTCGACGTTCAACGTTGGACGTTCAAATCTCCCTCGAATCCCGCCTTGCCCTACCGCCCGCTACCCGTTACAGCCTCCCGCATGGCAAAGAAACCAGTAGTGCTCATCATCCGCGACGGTTGGGGAACAAACCCGGGCGGCAAGGAAACCGCAGAGAAAGACGGCAACGCCGTAATCCTCGGAAACACACCTTTCACCGACGAAGTCCTCTCCCAATACCCCCACAGCTTCCTCTCCGCATCCGGCCTCGATGTCGGCCTGCCGGACGGACAGATGGGAAACTCCGAAGTCGGCCACCTCAATCTCGGCGCGGGCCGCATCGTCTATCAGGACTTCACCCGCATCAACAAAGCCATTGCCGAGAACACCATCGCCGATAACGAAGTCTTCAAAAACACCATGACGCGCGCCAAGTCCGGCCGCCTCCACCTCATCGGCCTCGTCTCCGATGGCGGCGTCCACTCCCACCAGGATCAGCTCATCGCCATGACCCGCCTCGCCTCCGAATCCGGCGTCAAAGACATTTTCATCCACGCCATCACCGACGGCCGCGACACCTCCCCCACCGGCGGCGCGGCATACGTTTCCAAAGTCGAGGACGAGACCGCGAAATACGGTGCCAAGATCGCCACCGTCGTAGGCCGCTACTTCGCCATGGATCGCGACAAACGCTGGGACCGCGTCAAACTCGCCTGGGACGCCATCGTGCACGGCATCGGCGCAAAAAAGGATATCCTCGCCTCCGAAGCCATCGCCGAAACCTACGAAACCCAGTCCAAAACCGACGAATTCATGCCCCCCATGGTCTTCACCGAAGCAGACACCCAGCGCATCCGCGATGGCGATACCGTCCTCTTCTTCAACTTTCGCGCCGACCGCGCCCGCGAACTCTCCGAGGCGTTTCTCTTGGAAAACTTCGACGGCTTCGAGCGCGGCACCGTCCCGAAAACCAACTACGTCACCCTCACCGAATACGACGCCACCTACCCCTGCTGCGCCATCTTCGCCCCGCAGACATTGGAAATGACCCTCGGCGAAACCGTCGCCGAAGCCGGCATGAAGCAGATGCGCATCGCCGAGACCGAGAAATACCCACACGTCACCTACTTCTTCAACGGCGGCGCCGAAGAGCCGAACAAAGGCGAGGACCGCTACATCATCCCCTCGCCAAAAGACGTCGCCACCTACGACCTCAAGCCCCAGATGTCCGCAGAAGAAGTCACCACCACCGTCGTTGAAAACCTCAAACTCTTCGACCTCGTCATCCTGAACTTCGCCAACCCCGATATGGTCGGCCACACCGGCGTCGTTGAGGCAGCCAAAAACGCCGTCGCAGTCATCGACCGCTCCGTCCAGGCCATCGTAGAGCAGACCCTCCGCCTCGGTGGAAAACTCCTAATCACCGCAGACCACGGGAACTGCGAATACATGCGCAACGCCGACGGCTCCCCCAACACCGCCCACACCACCAACCTCGTCGAGATCATCTACGTGGCCGACGACGCATCCTCCAAGAAAATGCACGACGGCATCCTCGCCGACGTAGCCCCAACCCTCCTGGAAATGCTCCGCCTCGACCAGCCCGGGCAAATGACAGGCAAGTCGCTCCTTTCCTAAAGGAGCCTCAACCCCGCGACGGTTGCTTATCCGTCCACCCTCAGATACCGTCCCAACTCCAGCCGGGACAGCATCCCCGTACCCTCACGCCTCTTCCAAAAAGAATCCGATCCGCGTGAATCCGCGTTTATCCGTGGTTCCTCTTTCACCAACTCCAGTCTTCCACTCCTTCCCATGACCGAACTCCTATCACCCGCCGGAAACTGGGACTGCGCCCGCGCCGCCGTAGCCGCCGGCGCCGATGCCATCTACTTCGGTCTCCCCAAGTTCAACGCCAGGCTCCGCGCCGACAATTTCTCCGAGCAAGACCTCCCAGAGCTAATGGACTACCTCCACAAGCACGGCGTCAAAGGCTTCATCGCCATGAACACCCTCATCTTCACCAGCGAGCTTGAGGCCGCCGAGCAACAGCTCCGCACCATCGCCGCCGCCGGAGTAGATGCCCTCATCATCCAGGATCTCGGCCTAGCCAAAATGGCCCGCACCATCTGCCCGGAAGTAGAGCTCCACGCCTCCACCCAGATGACCATCACCTCCCCCGAAGGCCTCGCCTTCCTCGAATCCATCTTCCCCATGGAGCGCGCCGTCCTCTCCCGGGAACTCTCCATCAAGGAAATCGAAAGATTCCAACAATCATCAATCCCCAATCATCAATCCCCAATCACACCTCTCGAGGTGTTCGTCCACGGCGCCCTCTGCGTAGCCTACTCCGGCCAGTGCCTCACATCGGAAAGCCTAGGCCAGCGCTCCGCCAACCGTGGCGAGTGCGCCCAGGCCTGCCGCATGCCCTACGAGATCGTAGTCGATGGCGAAACCCGCGACCTCGGCGAGCACCGCTACCTCCTCTCCCCCCAGGATCTCGCTGCCGTCGATCTCATCCCGGATCTCATCAAAGCCGGAGTCGTCTCCTTTAAAATCGAAGGCCGCCTAAAAACCCCCGAATACGTAGCCGCCGTCACCCGAGTCTATCGCAAAGCCATCGACGCCGTAGCTGCCCCCGTCCCGGGGCAGGCCGTGCACACCCCGTCCCGGGGTGTGCCGGAGCAGGAGAAATACGAACTCGAAATGACCTTCTCCCGCGGCCTCACCACAGGCTGGCTCGCAGGCACCAACCACCCCTACCTCACCCACGGCAAATTCGGCAAAAAGCGCGGCCTTCCTCGGCACCATCATCGAAGCCCAGAACGGCTGGATCCGCCTGGACACCCCCCCATCCCAGCAAACCCCGCCCCTAAAAGCCGGCGACGGCATCGTCTTCGACGCCGGGGAAAACCGCGATCTAGAGCAAGGAGCTTCTATCTGGAAAATCGAGAACGACCGCATCATCTTCCACCGCACCTTTTCCGGCATCAACTTCGACCGTATCCGTCCCGGAGTCACCCTCTACAAAACCGCCGACCCCGCCCTGGAATCCGAGATCCGCAAATTCTGGCAAAACGCCAAGCCCAAGCAAAAGAAGACCCCCCTCCACCTGACCCTAACCGGCCAACCCGGCCAGCCCCTGAAATGTAGCTGCCCCGTCCCGGGGCAGGCCGTGCAAACCCCGTCCCGGGGTGTCTCTTCCTCCACCACCATCCCCCTAACCCAAGCCACAAACAAACCCCTCACCACCGAAGTCCTGGAAAAGCAACTCTCCCGCCTCGGCGAAACCCCCTACGAACTAGCCTCCCTGGAAAACAACATCACCGGAGCCTGCCACCTCCCCCTCTCCGCCCTGAACCAACTCCGCCGCGACCTGGTAGCCGCCGTGGCGGCGGATTGCATCCGCCATGCCAAGCCCACCCAACCAAAACCAACCCAAACAACCCAGTCCCTCTTCCCACTGATCACCGATCACCCGGCACTCGGCACTCCACACCTCTCCGTCCTAACCCGCACCACCGAACAACTCGAATCCGCCATCGCCGCCGGTGTAAACCAAATCTACTGCGACTTCGAAGACCCCCGCCGCTACAAGGACGCAGTCTCCCTCTTCAAATCAACAATCAGCAATCCCCAATCCTCGATCATCCTAGCCACCCCCCGCATCATCAAAACCGGCGAAACCGGCTACCTCAAACTCATCGAGCGCGCCAACCCCCACGGCCTCCTCCTCCGCAACCTCGCCGCCCTCCACCATTTCAAAGACTCCCCCCTCATCAAGATAGGCGATTTCTCCCTAAACACCGCCAACCCTCTCACCGCGAAAATCCTAAAAGAATCCGCCAACCTCGACCGCCTCACCATCTCCTACGACCTGAACATCTCCCAAGTCATCGACCTGTTAGAGAAAACCCCACCCGACTGGCTGGAGCTCACCCTCCACCAGCACATGCCCATGTTCCATATGGAGCACTGCGTCTTCTGCACCTTCCTCAGCAGCGGCACCACCTACAAGGACTGCGGCCGCCCCTGTGAAAAACACACCGTCCACCTCCGCGACCGCGTCGGCCAGCTCCACCGCCTCCAGGCAGACGTCGGCTGCCGCAACACCCTCTTCAACGGCCGCGCCCAGACCGGCGCCCGCTTCTTCCAAAGCCTCCTCTCCACCGGCCTGCGGAACTACCGCATCGAGCTCCTCGACGAAACCGCCGCCCAAGCAACCTCCACCATCACCGCCTACCAGTCCCTCCTCTCCGGGAAAATCACCCCCGACCAGCTCCTAACCGAAATCCACGCCACCGAGAAACTCGGCGTAACCGAAGGCACCCTGGCGTAACCGCAAAAGGAGCGCCGCGCGTAGCTGCGCCGTCCCGGCGCAGGCCGTGTTTCCGGCGTCCCGCCGGAAAACCCCACCGGCAACTCCCCGCCCCGCCGGCATTAAAAATCCACACCGTCCGCCCCGACATCCACCTCTTCCTTGGAGTTTAAAGTTTGAAGTTTAAAGTTTCCATCCTCCTAACCTGCCTCCTCGCCTCCTGCGAGAAACCCGCGCCCGTCGCGGAAGGAGCGCCGCCTTCAGGCGGTGAGTCCCCCGCTCGGGCCGAGTCCGAAGCCACCAACACAAGGAACCACCTGGCCGCCTCCCAGATAGCCCTCGCGAAAAGCCATCTCCGTTCCGGCGAACCTGCCAAAGCCATCCCCTACCTCCAGGCCGCCATCGCCAACGGCACCTCCCCAGAGGCCGAAACCCTTCTCCGCGATACCCTCGCCTCCCCGCGTTTCACCGTCCCAATCTCCCGCTTCACCCACCCCTATCCTGTCACCACCTTCGTCCGCACGGACACCTCCCTCTTCGCAGCCATCGCCGGCCCCCACCCCACCGTCGTCCGCTGGGAGCTAGGGAAAACCCCGAAAGCCTCCGCCATCCTCTTCCCAGCCGGTGCGGAAACAATCAGCAACCTCACCCTCTCCCCCTCCGGCAAACACCTACTAGTCCACCGAGGAAAAACCAACCTCCTCTGCCTAGCCGAAACCCTCAAACCAATCACCAACCTCGGCACCTTCCCCGCCTACCTCGCCCCGAAACAGCTCCAGACCTTCTCCGCAAACTCCCTCCTCCTCGCCCACCCTACCGCAGACGACCGCACCCTCACCTGGCACATCCGGGACACCGCCACCGGCGAGACCCTCCGCTCCGCGCCCTTCCCCCTCTACCCCAAGCCCCTCTCCGCCTGGTTCCGGGACACCACCCTTTTTATCGAACTTGAGGACGACAACCACATCGATATTCCACTGCTAGGGGATATCGTGAAAAGGCACGGGGCGAGAATCTCCCACGCCTTCTTCCCCCCACCTACACCAATCGCCACCATCGAAGACACCTCCATCACCATATCCCTCCGCATTCCATCCATCCGCCTCTCCACCCCCGCTTCACTCCGTCCCTCCATCCCCCCCTCCCTCCATCCCCCCCTCACCGGCTACCG
Organism: uncultured Verrucomicrobiae bacterium; assembly: GCA_963793435.1. Taxonomy (GTDB): domain Bacteria; phylum Verrucomicrobiota; class Verrucomicrobiia; order Verrucomicrobiales; family Akkermansiaceae; genus Luteolibacter. The sequence goes on from CAWCAA010000002.1 coordinate 2,515,625, forward strand.
CCTCAACCCCACCACCCAGTCCCTGGAAAAAGTCCCCACCCCCGAGCGCCTAGCCGCCCTCTCGAAAACCTTCCCGGAAATCCCCCCCACCTTCTCCATCCACACCTGCGAGACCCTCGTAAAAAACCGCCTCGCCGCCGCCTTCCCGGAAGAGTTCCCAGCCCTCTCCGCCCCCGCCCGCGCCCACGCGCAGGTCATCGAGCAGGTCTTCGCCACCGGAGACCCCGCCGCCATCTCCGCCGTCATCCGCAGCATCCCCCCCTCCGGCCTCCCCACCGCCACCGCCCTATTCCTCTCCCTGAAATCCGAAAACCCCGCCTACCTCCGCGAGACCCTAGCCATCGCCAAAAACGTCCCCGCCCCCCTGAGGAGTCGGGACATTCCTGTCCCGACCAACCACCGCAACGAGCAGGACTGGCTCGGCTACGAATCCCCCGACTTCTCCGAAGTCTTCACCACCCGCCAGCAGCAAACCGCCACCCTGTTAGAGGAGATCACCCTCCCTAAAAACCCCACCGAAGAAGACATCCAAACCTTCATCACCCACCTCCTCTCCCCGGAAACCCAAACCCGCCTCCCCCGCGAAACCCTAGCCCTCTCCGCCATCACCGCCGCCCGCACCCTCTCCAAAAACCAACCCACCCCCGCCCTCCAGCTCACCGCCCTCGCCCAACGCCTCGGCACCCCCCAGCCCGAAATCCTCCGCACCCAAGCCATCGCCTACTCCACCCTCGGAGAATTTAAACCCGCCCACCAAGCCTGGATCTCCCTCATCACCCGGCAGCCCGAGGCCACCCACCTCCCCTCGGACTACTCGGAAGCCGCCCACTCCGCCTTCGAAAACGCCGATCCCGGCCAGGCCGCCGAAATCCTCCGCACCGGCCTCTTCCGTTTCCCCGACGATGTCGCCCTCGCCATCCGCGCCGGATGGATCGCCCTCCTCACCGACCAGCCCGGGCAAGCCGCCGACTACCTCACCCGCGCCACCCGCATCGGCCTCCCGCCGGACGAGGTGGAAAACACCACCGCCCTCCTCGCCATCGCCCACACCCAGCTTGGCGATCCCGATACCGCCTACGGCTTCCTCGAGCAACTCACCGCCATCAACCCCGCCTGGGCCGATCCCGAGACCATAGAGAAACTCCCCTGGCCGGAGCCCTTCAAAGGAGCCCTGCGGCAGTTGACCTGGTAGCAAGGAGGGGCTGCGTTCTATTACACGCCCAAATACATCGTGGACTACATCGTGGAAAACACCCTCGGGAAAATCCTCGGCGGCGTGGGGGCGATCTCCGGTCGCCCTCCCGCCGCCACCAGTGCCAAAGGGGCGACCGAAGATCGCCCCCACACCCCCCTCTCCATCCTGGACTGGCACCGCGACCAATACACCCTCGATCCCAGGATCCTCCTCCCGGACGGGAAAAAGACCGCCAAAAACTCCAAAGGTAAGAACCCCGTAATCTACCAGACCCAGGGCGGCGAGCTTCTCGAGCCCTTCTTCAAAGCACTGGGCTGGAACATTGATAACGAGGCAGGTTGCTCTCTGATCTAAATCCCCTTCCCTCGGTTCCCCTCGCAAGGCGACACAAGATTTCTCCAAGTCTTGTTAGCTTAGAGCCAGCTGGAGAGTCTCTCAAACCCCTCCGTCAGATTCCTTTTCGAGAGATACTTGCCATCTTGCCTGCTGAAGTATTTCGAAACCTGTAAGCCGTTCGCCTCTCCGTCCTGCTTCGAAAGCTTTCCTAACGGCATACATCGAGGCGGTCACGTCCGGGTTGTTCCCCTGTGCATCGAGTGAGACAAGTGCCTCGATAATCATAGCCTCCACCTCGAGTAGAGGTGTCACGCTTGTATCCTCGTCATCCATGTTGTGTGGCGCACGTTTCTTTCCGTCCTCTTGAAAGCCAACTTCGAATGCAAGGGATCCTCGTAGGTGATCGGCAGGGGTGTCGTCTCCATGTTTGTGACTACGTATAGGAAGAATCGCTTCCGAAAAGTGGACGCTACGTCATACTCCTTTTCAGTCATCGAAATCCCACCCGACTTGTCATTGATTCCTTTGACCTCCACGGCAAGAAAATCGTCCACATCTGGGGATACTACCGAGAAATCATAACCGCATCCTGCTCTGGTCATGTCGCGGATCGTCCCTTTGGCAAATGGTTCCTCCTGTTTAAAGTTTTTCACGAAGTAATTCTCAGCAGCGATCCCGGTGAGCATCCGCTTTGCATAGGCGGAGACCTCTTCGTCCGTATCTTCCGACTGTCCGAAATCGATCCCCGAAAGCTTCGCTATCAACGCCGTGAACTCCTCCAGCCCGTAGCCACCGAATTCCTCGTAGACCCGCTCGCAATAACTTCGTAGCGCACGTTTGTGCCAGCCCTTCCTTCCATTGGGGAAAAGCGGATCGAACTCATCCCGGTAATTGTTTATGGAAGCAGGCGCGACACCGAGTGAAAGCCCCAGGACATTATATGCCTCACGATAAGAGCCCAATCCCAAGGCCAGGAGTCCCGACTGGTTCCATTTCGAGAGAAACAAGCCACACAAAACCGCAATGTCCCTGTTTTTCATCGAAGCCGTGTTGTTGATATTCCTGGGAGCTACCCAGTAACTAAAGATGGATTTTTCCGTGGACTGCATTTCCACCAGAAGCAGTAGCACGACTGTCGTTGTCCACGCGTTTCCTCTGGCTCCCAGGGCTGGATGGTGTCGAAACCTGCTTTTGTTCCTTGCGCGGCATGGCGAACATTTAAACAACAGAAGGCATTCTTGCCAATGCGAAACACTGCCTTTATCGCGTGAGGCCAGTCCGGAAGCCTTTGTCGTTCCGTATCCCGAGTCCATGCTCACCCTCCACGAGAAGCAGGCGGCGGAGAAGAACCCGAACACCCTGCGGATGCTCGCCACGGAAATCTCCGCTACCGACAGGCGCATTGACCGCCTCGTTTACGAACGCTATGGGCTGACGGAGGAAGAGATCGCCCCGGTGGAGGGATAGCCAGGGAGGGGCGGAATCCTTCCGCCCGGTAGGCCAAGCACGCTGGTGGGGTCTTCCGTTCTCCATTCCTATCCGGCGGCAGAATACCACCGCTGCTTGGGGCTTCCCATCAGTCTGAAATCCGTGCATATCACAAGTATGAAAACCCCGTTCCTACTCTTCATCTCCACCCTCGCCCTCCACGCCGCGCCAGATGACTTCCGCGAGACCTTCGCCGATCCCGCCACCCGCCCCGCAGCGCTCGCCACGCTCACCCCCGGCACCCGGGATTTCTATTTCCACACCGCTCTGGATCACCAGCTCAACGGACGGCAGAACGAGTACACCGAGACCATCTCCGCGTGGAAGGCGGCATCCGAGGACAAGAAGAAGAAGGTCACCACCGAGGGCCTCTCCATCCTGGAAAACCGCCGTATCCTCCTCTCCTACGACACAGCCCCAAAAGCCGCCCTCGCCGAGCTCACCGAGACGCTGGGCTTAAAGTTCGACGCCACCAAACCCGACTCCGCCGCCACCCACAAAGCCCTCCCCACCTCCCTCGCCCCCGCGCTCATCTCCCCCGCCGCTTTCCAGAAAGCCGCCGAGAAAGCCAATCCGCGCGAGCCTTACCTCACCTACTCCGAGCAGCTCCTCTACCGGGAGATGGACGCGTTGGAGACCTTTTCCGAGGCGCGCCTGCGGTGGTTCGCCCGGAATTTCAAACGCACCGACCACCCGCGCTACACCGAGCTTGTCACCAAAGTCCTCGCCCTCAAGCCACCCGTCTCCTCCTCCAGCATCAAGTTCTCCACCCTCACGCTCGCCCAGCTTGACGAGCTGAAGAAATCCACCCCCGCCCTTGCTTCCAACACCCGCTTCAACACGGACTACCTCAAGAAGCTCACCCCCGCCTATCCCACGGAACTGCTCCGGCACCCAGCCGCCCACGCCGCTTTCCTCGCCACCTGCAAGGACTACGTGATGACCCTCCCGGCATCGCAAAACTCCCTCAAGGCCCACGTCCTCTACCACCACCTCCGCCTCCAGGAAATCCTCGGAAACCACCGTCTCGAAGACCTGCTCGCTTACCTCGCCCTGCCACGCCAGAACCATTTTTTCATCCGCACCACGGAGAAATCGAAGTTCTACACGGATATTACCCAGAGCTTCTCCGCCACCACCCAGTGCCCGCCGGTAAATCGCGACGACTCGCTGATAGAGTCCTATCTCCTCCACTTTCTCAAAGAGTCCGATACCGCGCACGAACCCTTCATCCCACTGATCCAGGAAAAGGATCTCGCCACCTTCCACGCCACCGCCCGCCTCCTCGCCGGGGCGGATCCCACCCGCTGGGCCACCGCCCTCACGGATGGGAAATACAAAACCCTGCGCGAGGAAACCCGCATCACCTTCGCCCCCTCCAAGCCCTCCCTCTTCGCCTCAGACGAAAAGATCTCCCTACCCCTGGATCTGAAAAACACCCCCGAACTCCTCATCCGCATCTACCAGCTTGAGGGCGCGGAGGGGGACTCCCCATCCATCGATCTCGACGGGCTAGTCCCGCACAAGACCCGCACCGTATCCTTCGCCCAAGCCCCCCTCGTCCTCCACCGAGAGGACATGGCCCTCCCCGAGCTGGAGGGAGCCGGGCAGTGGATCGTGGAGTTCGTCTCCAACCAGATCTCCGCCCGCGCCCTCGTCCGGAAAGGCAACATCACCCCGCACATCACCCGCACTGCGGAGGGGCAGGAGATCCGCCTTTTCGATGAGAAATCCCAACCCGTCCCCGCCTTCGCCCTGGAGCTGGGAGCCGAGACTTTCACGGCGAAGGACGGCCTCCTCACCATCCCGGACGCCGCCAACCAACCCGTCACCTCCGGCACCCTCACCGCAGGGAAACTCTCCACGGAAATCCACCTTAGCTCCCGCGATGAGAGCCTTTCCCTGGAAAGCTCTTTCCTCCTGGACCGCGAGCAACTCCTGGCCGATCTCACCACCACCCTCCACCTCCGCACCCGCCTCACCAACCACGGCCACGAGGTGCCGCTCACCCGCATCAAATCCCCCGTCCTCGTCCTGAAAGCCAAGCTCCTCGGCGGCATCACCACCGAGCGTGTCATTGCAGATCCCCTCCCGCTCGCCGCCACCAACGAGATCCCCATCCTCATCCCCGCGGACCTGCTTTCACTGACCCTCACCCTCTCCGGCAGCGTCACCTCCGCCACCTCCGGGGAAGCCAAAACCCTCTCCGCCTCCGAAACTTTCCAACTCAATGGCGCACTCGAAACCGACCGCATCGCCACCGCCCTTTTCTCCCCCACCACGAAGGGCCACCGCCTCTTCCTGCGCGGGCGCAATGGCGAGCCGCTCCCCGACCGCCCGGTGAACCTGGAGATCTTCCACGAGCTTTACCAGAAATCCATACGGGAGAACCTCCGCACGGACGCCTCCGGGATGATCGATCTGGGCAAGCTGGAGGGCATCGCCAGCGTGGAAGCCTCCTCCCCGGACATCGCGGCGACGGACTATACTCCCCCCGCCCGTGACCTGGTGATCCCGGGCAAGATCACCATCCCGGCGGATACCGGGCTGAGCCTCCCGCTTGAAAACCCCTCCGAAAAACCCGATCCCACCCGGCTCCGCTTCCACCGGGTTTCCGGCACGGAGCGGGAGGTTGTCGAAGACCTTTTCCCCTCCCTCACCTTCTCGGACGGCCATGTTTCCATCGATGGGCTGGCCCCCGGTGAATATCTCCTGCGACAGGAAAACCATGTCAAGACCACCATCACCGTCCTCCCAGCAGGCAGCCTGCGCGGGGATTTGCTCGTCACGGAAGACAGCATCCTCCCCCTGCGCAACCCCGCCGCGCCCACCGTTTCCTCCACCACCATCCTCAACGGCAGCCTCAGCATCGGCATCTCCGGCGCCTCCCCGGAAACCCGCGTGACCGTCATCGCCAGGCGCTACCATTTCCCCAACTGGGACAGCGGATACGCCCCCTACCCCTTCGAGCAGCAGGGGCAAAACGCCCTCACCCGCAGCGTGCGCCCCTCCAGCTACCTGACCGAGCGCCGCCTCAGCGACGAGATGCGCTACATCCTGGACAGGCGGAAAGCCACCACCTTCCCCGGCTCCATGCTCCCCCGCCCCGGCCAACTCCTCCACCGCTGGAGTCCGGACGCCCTCGGCCAGGAAACGCAGGACGGCCGCGACCAGCTCGATGGCAACCTCCTCCCACCAATAGATCCCGGAGGAAACAGAAGGAACGCCCCTGCGCCGAGAAGTCGCAGCCGAAACTCTTCCAACACCCACCCCGCCGTCATCGACTTCCTCGGCACCACCGCCGCCGTGAAGTTCAGCCTCACCCCGGATGCCGATGGGAAAGTGACCGTCCCCATGGCGGGGCTGGAGGGCGCCCAGTTCATCGAGATCATCGCGGCGGATGTTTCCGCCTCGGAAACGGTCTTCTACCCCCTCCCCGTGAGCGAAACCCCGCTGCGCGACAGGCGCATCGCCCGCCCTCTCGCGCCAGACAGCCACCACCTCGCCACCCGCTTCGCCGCAGCACTGGCGACCGGAGCCGAGGCGAAGATCGAGAACCTCCTGGATGCGGACTGGCGCGCCTTCACCACCCTGGGCGAGGCGCACCAGTTCCTCCTCGCCACCAATGGAGACGACCGCCTCTACAACTTCACCTTCCTCACCACCTGGCCGGAGTTGGAGGAAAAGGAAAAGCTCGCCCTCCTCGCGGACTACCACTGCCACGAGCTGCATCTCTTCCTCTCCCGGAAAGATCCGGAGTTCTTCGCGAAGCACGTAAAACCCTTTCTCATCGCCAAGCCGGAGCCGCAGTTCATCGACGACTACCTCCTCGCCCGCGACCTCACCAAATACCTCCGCCCCTACGCCTTCTCCCGCCTCAACGCCGCCGAAAAAGCCCTCCTCGCCCAAGCCATCCCCGCAAGGAAAACCGACATCTCCCGCGAGCTGGACATACGCTGGAAAACCGAAGCCCCCACCCCGGACGCGGAGACCATCCTCTTCTCCCAGACTCTGAAAGGCGCGGATCTCTCTCCCACGGATTCGCTGGGACTGGCTAGGAACCGGTATGACATGGACGGACTCGTCACCGGTGGCCTCCGCTCCGGCGACCAGGCCATCAGCCGCAACAACATCGACGCCATTCTGAACAGCCCGAACCGGTCCAGGCAGGAGGATTCAGGCGGTGTCGCCTACATCACCGAAAAGCTCCGCCGCATCGTTATCCCGCGCATCGACTTCGAGGACACCACGGTGGAAGAAGCCATCGACTTCCTCCGCATGCGCGCCATGGAGCTGGATACCTTGGAACTCGATCCGGATAAGAAAGGCGTCAACTTCGTGATCCGACGACCTAGCAACGGCATGGGTGGCGATCCGGCAAAACTTCGCATCAAGGAACTCAGGTTAAGAAACGTGCCGCTGGCCGTGGCCCTCAAATACATCGGTGATGCCACCAAGTTGCGCTACAAAGCGGATGACTTCGCAGTCACTTTGGTTCCCCAGACGGAAACCGGAGAAGACCTGTACACCCGCACCTTCCGCGTCCCGCCGGACTTCGCATCTTCCCTCTCCGCAGGCGGCGGAGGTGGCGGGGCAACTGACGATCCGTTCGCAGACGCGAGCGGAAGCAGCCGCGGAGCACTTTACGCCCGCCCACCGATAAGCGAACTTTTGAAACAAGCAGGTATCCTGCTGCCGGAAGGCTCTTCCGTAACACTCGGAGCCAACGGCGCACTACTCGTCACCGCTCCTCCTGGCGAATTGGATAAGATCGAGCAACTCACTGACACATTCACTTCCATCCCTGTTGGCGGAGCCGAGATAGATGCCTTCGCTGCAGGTGATGGCCTCGATCCCGAGGCTGGTGGTGCATTTGGGAGAGTGCGCCCCCGCCTTTTCCCCGACCGCACCCGCCTGTGGCTGGAGTCGAACTACTACGAACACCGTGGTTCCACAGGAGAGGATCTGATCCCGTTGAACCGGTTCTGGCTGGAGCTTTCCGCATGGGATGGGAAGAGACCTTTCACCTCCCCGCATTTCAATACCTGCACCCGTTCCGCTGCGGATGCACTGATGTGTCTTGCCATGCTGGATCTCCCCTTCACGGCAGAGAAGCCGGAGGTGACGGTTGAGGAAAGCACCCTGAAAGTGAAAGCCCGCGCGCCCATGCTGCTTTTCTACAAGGACACCCGCCGCACGGAAAACGTCGCGCCGGAATCGCCCCTCCTAGTCCGCCAGTCCTACCACCCGTTGGCGGAGCCTTTCCGCACCGATGAACAGGACAGGAAGATAGAAAACACCGTCACCGGAGATTTCCGCACCGGAGTGCCCTACGGCCTTTCCATGGTCGTCACCAACCCCACCGGCACCGAGCGCAGGATAGAGACGCTGGCGCAGATTCCGGCGGGAGCGATCCCGCTGGCAAGCAGCATTGAACAGAAGCTCATCGGTGACGGAGTGCTTCCACCATTGCAGCATACCAAGCACGCCCCGGAAACCCTCTCCACCTCCCACAAGCTCGCGCCCTACGGAGTAGTCCAGCTCCAGCTTGCCTTCTACTTCCCCGCGCCCGGCGATTACCCGGCCTACCCTCTCCACGTTTCCGAAGGGGAGCAAATCCTCGCCCACGCCCAGCCGCGCACCCTCCGCGTCAGCTCCGATCCCGCGCCGGAGGATTCCGCTTCCTGGCTGGTCATCGCCAGGGACGGAACGGATGAGGATGTGTTGAACCGGCTCTCCACCGCAGACCTTTCCTCCACCAATCTCGCCGCCATCCACTGGAGGCTGAGCGACAAGGGCTTTTTCCTTAAAGCCACCGCCATCCTCCGGGACAGGTTGCGGAATGAGCCGGGGATCTTCGCCTACTCCATCCTCCACAACGACCCCGCGACCCTCCCGGACTACATCGAGAACACCCCGCTTGGGAAGAACCTGGGTCAGTGGTTTTCCTCCAAACTGATCAGCATCAACCCCGTCACCCACCACGGCTGGGAGACCATGGAGTTCGATCCGTTGGTCAACGCCCGCGCCCATCCCTTCGGCGACAACCCGCGCCTGACCCACGCCCAGGCAAGGCAGCACTACGAGGCATTTCTCGATACCCTGAAATGGAAGCCCGCCCTCAGCTCCGCAGACGAACTGACTTTTACCTACCACCTCTTCCTCCAGGACAGGATAGCCGAAGCACTCGCCCGCTTCGCGAAAATCAAGCCAGCGGATCTGCCTGATCCGCTTCAATACGACTACCTCCACGCCGTAGCCCTCTTCTACGAAGCCAAGCCCGCCGAGGCCAAAGCCATCGCCGACGGATATGTGAAGAAGCTCCCGCCCGGCACCTGGCTGAACCGTTTCCAATCCGTCTCCGCCCAAGCCGAGGAAATCTCCAAACCCATCCCCGCCCTGGCCGAGGAGAAAGGCGATACCCGCCCCTCCCTGGAGATCAACCAGCTTCCCGATGGCAAGCTGCTCCTCAAGCACGCGAACCTGGAAGAGACCACCCTCAGCCTCTATCACATCGATTTGGAAGTGCTTTTCTCCAAAGACCCCTTCCTCAAAGGCGGCGCGGAATCCTCCCTCCCTGCCATCTCGCCCAACCAGACGACCGCCATCCCGTTCCAAAAAGGAACCACCGAAACCTCCTACGAACTTCCCGAGAATTTCCGCCAGGGGAACATCCTCGTAGCCGCGGAATCGGATAACGCCAAGCAGCTCAAGATCCTCGACTCCCGCCTCCTGGAAACCCGCATCGTCCCACTGGATCGCACCATCCAGGTGATAGACCCGGCGACAAACAAACCCCTCCCCGGCACCTACGTGAAAGTCTTCGCCGAGAGCCGCGACGGCTCCATCACTTTCCACAAGGATGGCTACACCGACCTGCGCGGGAAGTTCGACTACCTCTCCCACACCGCCACCGACCCGGCAACCATCCGCCGGCTGGCAATCCTCGTAAGCCATGCAGAGAAAGGCTCGCTGACGAGAATCGCGGAGCGATAGGAGGAAACGGCGCAAGAATATCCCAGAGCATCAGGAAATAAGGAGAAGCGCGCATCTTGCCGCTAGCGGAGAAACCAGCACGCTTCACCAGTCCAAAGTCTGCGCCACTCGGAAAAACATCTGTAAGAATCACGCCCCGCCCAGGTTGACCATACCGCATTGCAATGCTCCAATCCGGCATGATTTCCATTGATGAAGCGCGGAGCATCGTTGCCACCCACGTAAAGCCGTTGGCCGCGAACGCCATCAGCTTGAAACAATCGCTTGGAGCGGTGATTTCGGAAGATACCCTGTCGGATGCGGATTACCCGTCGGCTGACCGTTCGATGATGGACGGCTACGTGGTGCGGGCGGATGCGGCTACCGGGTGTTTTAAAATCGCCGGGGAAATAGCGGCGGGAGGGGTTTCAGCCGAGCCTTTAAAAAAAGGCGAAGCCATGCGGATTTTCACCGGAGCCATCCTCCCTCCCGGCGGAGGCCGCGTGGTAATGCAGGAGGAATGCACAAGGGATGGCGGTTCCGTAACCATCCAATCCTTTCCCGATGCCCTCTTCATCCGCCCGCAAGCATCCGAGGCAAAGTCAGGAGATATCGTCCTGAAAAAAGGCAAGCGGATCACAGCTACGGAAATGGCCATCCTCGCCCAAGTAGGCTGTGTTACCCCCAGCGTGATAGCCAGACCGCTGGTGAAACATGTCGCAACAGGCGATGAACTGGTCGCGCCCGAAGATCAGCCGGCCTCAGGAAAAATCCGGGATACGAACTCCAGCCTTCTCGCCGGATTGATCGCGCCTTTTGGCATTTCCATGGAGTCCACCAGAGTCGCGGATGATCCCAAAGCGATGGCGGAAAGCACCGAGGGCAACTGGGATCTCCTCCTCATCTCCGGCGGCGCAAGCGTCGGCGACCACGACCACGGTGCGGCCGTCCTTCGCTCAGCCGGCTTCACCATCCGTTTCGACAAAGTAAACCTCCGCCCCGGCAAGCCCCTCACATTCGCAACGCGTGGCAATCAAATCGCGTTCGTGATCCCGGGGAATCCCGTTTCCCACTTCGTATGCTTCCAAGTCGCCATCCGTATGGCCATAGAGCTGATGTGCGGACAGATGCCGCGATGGGATTTTCTAAACCTGGAAATCACCAACCCGGATCTGATCAAACCCAATCCCCGGGAAACATTCTGGCCGGCACGAGTGTCCGCATCCGATGGAAAGCTGATCTCAGAAGCACTCAAGTGGTCAACCTCCGGCGACACCTTTTCCCTAACGGAAACCAACGCCCTGATCCGAATCGATGCGGGAGGAAATCACCGCACCTTGCTGCTAGACCTCCCCCACCCCGCGCTCTAACTTTCTGCACAAAACATGTCAGAATTCTCCCACCTGGACGCAGAAGGAACCGCCCGCATGGTCGATATCGGTGCCAAGCCCGTGCAACGCCGCACCGCAATCGCCAGCGGATTCATCCAGTGCGCTACGGCCACGGTAGAAGCATTGCGCGACCGCAAGCTCCCGAAAGGCGATGTCCTCACCGTAGCCCGCATCGCCGCCATACAGGCAGCGAAAATCACCGACAGGCTCATCCCCCTCTGCCACGGACTTCCCATCGACAAGGCGGACGTGGATTTCGAGATCCTCGACAACGGGGTCGCGATCCGTTCCACCGTTTCCACATCCGCCAAAACCGGCATCGAAATGGAAGCCCTCACCGCCGTCTCCGTAGCCGCCCTCACCATCTACGACATGTGCAAGGCGGTGGACAAAGGCATGGTCATCAGCGAGATCAAACTGCTGGAGAAAACCAAATCATGAAGTTCGCACGCATCACCCTGAGCGATCGTGCGAGTGCCGGAATTTACAAAGACCTCAGCGGCCCCGAAATCGAACGCATCATCTCCGAAGCAGGCTTCGCTGCAGATTGGCAACGCCATGTGATGCCGGATGAACGAAGCGAAATCGAAGCCCTGCTGACACGATTGTGCGATGACGAAGCCTGCCAACTTATCCTAACAACAGGAGGCACCGGCCCCTCGGAACGTGACGTCACCCCGGAGGCTACGAAGGCGGTCATCGAAAGGGAATTTCCCGGCTTCGGTGAGATCATGCGGACGCAGACTTTTTCGGTAGCACCCACCTCCATCCTCTCACGGTCCACAGCGGGAACCCGGGGAAAAACCCTGATCGTAAACCTCCCGGGAAATCCAAAAGCAATAGCCGAGTGCCTTCCGCTCATCATTCCGGCGATACGGGAGGCACTAAAGCACCTCTCTGAATAAGGAGTCGGGACATTCCTGTCCCGACTATGCTTGTTGCATCACATTTTGTGAACAGCGAAGGCCGTCCGGTGCCAGTTCTTTCGCACCAAAGGTGCAACGCTATCCCAGCCCGGGGCAAAGTGAAACGACGCCCCGGGTTAAAACATCATTGGAATCAGGAGGGCTGAAAGTCCGTTCTATCCTGTATGATTGTCCCGGCGGATGGAACGGACTTTTAGCCCTCTCCAATTTTCCTGCTCAATTCCCAGGGCTTTCGTTGCACTTCGCCCCAGGCTGGGATGGGACAGGCCGTTGGCCCTGAAGACCGGCAGGTCGAATTCATAAGACGTGGTGCGCGGCAATACACGCCGGCTGAAGGGACAGAAATGTCCCTTCTCCTCATTCGTGTTTAATCACCGCTTTCTTATCCTCATCCCGGGCGGAAATTTCAGCCTCCAACTGACGGATCGCTTCCGCGAGCTGCGGATCTTTCCCTTCCGTTTCCGCCCCGGGTAACAGTGGAACGAGGACATCCGGCACGGCTCCGTTCAGCTCCAGATCCTGCCCGGTATCGACATGGAACCATCCCCGGAAAGGAATCTGGAGTTCGCCGACTTCCGGTATCGTCACGCCAACAGCGGAGATCACCCCGCCATTGGTCGGCATGCCTATGAGCTTTCCACGGCCCAGCCGCTTGAACGCATGACAGAAAATCTCCGCGTTTGAAAACGTGTTGCCATTGCAAAGCACGGCCATAGGCCCTTCCCATGAGGGGCTGACCCTGCGATCCGTGGGATATCCTCTCGGCCCACCGCGCGGTTCGGTAAAGGTATGCACCGGCTGGCAGAAGAGTCCGAGCAACTCATCCGCCACACGTCCTCCCGCATTGTCGCGGAGATCGAGGATCAGACCTTCGGAATCGAGCGAGGCGCGGTAAACATCCGTAGCCAGCTCCAGGAGATCGCCGCTTTTCATCCTCCGGAAAGGAAGATATGCGATCCTGTGTTCCCCTGAAGATGCTATTGTTTCTGATTTCCGGACACGCGCCGCGCGATCCAGCAGCCTCGCTTTTTCGTAAGTAATGGGGATGAGCTGCAGTGTCCGTTCCCGCCCTTCCTTGTCCGCCACCACCATGGGCAGCGGCCTCTTCGCAGCACCATTGAAAATTCCTGTCAGCGGAGTCCGTGCATCCACGTCTTTCCCGGCGATGCGCAGAACCCTCTCCCCTGAAATCGGAGGATTGCCGACCAGGGAAACGGGAGAACCTTCCAACACGCTGGAAATAACCAACGGCCCGTCCCATGAGTTTTGGAACTCCAGTCCCGGATGCGCAGTCGGCTTGCTGGTTTTTTTACCGGAGGAAGACACACCCCACGGCCTCGTTTTAAACGTCAGATGGGATGCATTGAGTTCGCCCAGCATTTGCGCGACCACCCTGTCGAACTGCCGCGAATCCATCGCGCCGACGGCAGCCTCCCCGTATTTTTCCAAAACCGCATCCCAGTCCCTTCCGTTCATGGTCTCATCGTAAAAACGCTCTTTCAGCGTCCTCCAGATCCTTCTGAACCCCAGGCGTAGCCGCTGCTTTCTGTCCTGCTCCACGGAAAAGGAAAACCGGAACTCCTCCAACCCTTCCGGGGTCAGGACGGACGGCACGCGGTCGATGCGCCAGAAGGAATTACCAGCGCCGGAGCCTGCGGGAATGCCACGGAAGCCTGCGTATTCCACGACCTCGCCGCCATCCAGCGGAACCGAATAGACGGTATTGTCCCCGGTGTCCCGGCTCTGATAGAGGACGGCGCTTGAATCACCGGCCCAGGCCACGCGGATGGGTTCGCTGACATCGGTATCGAGAGGCTGGATGGAGTCGGAAACGGCGGCAAGTTCGTCCGGTGTGGCATCGGCGGCGGCAGGCAGTTTATCGACTTTCGCGATCATCAGCCTCGCGAGTTCATCGACTTCACGCCTGGAAACGAAGACGATGCATTTCCCGTCCGGAGACCATTTCGGAGAGCCATCGAAGGCGGGATGCAGGGTGATATTGAATGGCGGCTTGGAGCCATCCGCAGCCACCAGGAAAATGTCCCGGTTCGCATTGATATCCTTCGCAGCGGCAACCAGCCATTCGCCGTCCGGAGACCAGTCATAGGTAGGCATGTCCCAACCGTTCATCACCACCTTCGCGTCACTCCCGTCCACCGAGGCCGTCACCAGATCGCCGGTGGCCTCCAGCCAGGAAAGGTGCCTCCCGTCCGGACTCACCCGCAGGCTGCGTTTCGAGAGCGGACGCCCGGACACGATTTTGACTTTTCCCAGCTTCCCTCCATCCCAATCCACGATCCACACATCAACCCTGAGTCCGTCATCACTCAGAAAAAACAACTTGGAACCATCCGGGGAGAACACAGGCTCGCGTTCGTCGATATCGTCAGTAGAGGTCAGCCGGGAAGGTTCGGCATCCCCCTGGAGCATGGTCCAGAGATCCCCTGCAGAGGAAAATATGATGCGATCCAGTTCCGGAGAAAGGGTGACATACGAAGTCCCGCTGACTTTTTCCTTACGCACGGAGCGGTCGGGCAGCTTTTCATTGGTGAAGAAACTTACTATCTCCGGCTTCGCATTCTCTTCGGGATGGAATTTCCAAACCTCCTGACCGCAGCGGAACACCATCGTTTTTCCATCCCCGGACAGCACCGGAAGTATCACCCCGTCATCCTTAAAAAAGGTGAGCTGGCGTGGCTCACTATCATCCGTATTTCCCAGCCAGACATTGAAAGTCCCGTCACTACTGGAAACATAGTAGAAAGATTTTCCATCCGGTCTCCACAATGGCGATTTCGCCTCGCCTTTCCCATCGACGAGGATTTTGAAAGAGCCGTCCGTGGAATCGTACAGATGGATGGAGGAAGCCCGCGAACCCTTGTAGCCCTTCCGGTAAAGCTGTTCCCCGCCCCGGCAGAAAAGGAAGCGCTTTCCATCCGGAGAGATGGATGCGGAGTGGGCGGTGGCATCGAATAGGAGCAACTCCCGCGAATCCTTTTCAAGATCCACCTTGACCAGGCGGCTGGGCTTGTAACCGGCACTTCCCCGCTCGCCCCTGGCCAAAGCGACGCTCCCATCCGGCGAGATTGCCTCAAGGATATTTCCTTCGGTATGTGCGGTGTGCGTTTTCAGATCGCTGCCATCGGTTTTTACGGAAAGAATTTGCGCGGAGCCGGATCTCTCGGAGGAAAACACCAGACGCTCCCCATCCGGCGTGAACTTCGGGTATGCTTCGCGTGCGGGATCTTTTACGATCCTCTCGGCTTCCCCGCCCTCTGAAGGCGCGATCCAGATATCGTTCAGCCACTCGAACGCGAGCAGCTTGCCATCGTGGGAAAGCGCGGGCCATGCGAGACCTTTGATTTCCGCCTCCCCTTTCGCTGCAAGCCCGTGGATGGAAGAGAAAAGAAGAATGGCCGACAGAAGAAACCGCATGTCCAAGGCAACCCGCCGAGGCAACGGCACGCAAGAATCAACTTTCAATATTGCCAGGGGACAAGGGACGGAAAGATGGGAGTCACGATCACTCCTGTCGTGGGCGGCATTGGCGAACCACTGTCACAGATCTTTCCCGTTGCAGTCCACGACAGGAGTGATCGTGACTCCCCATACAAAATCATCTCGCCGGATTTTCCCTACACTGCGTCTTGCGGAGTTGGCCCGCTTCTTTAGCCTGTAGGCGTGAGCCAACCCGATATCCCCGTTTCCCAGCCCAGGGCATGGGTGGAAATCAATCTCCCCAATCTTGTGAAGAATCTTGATTTCGCGCGGGAAAAATCCGGTTGCAGGATCATGGCCGTGGTCAAGGCGGGTGCTTACGGGCACGGCCTTGAGGAAATATCCAAAACCCTTGAGGCGAGCGGAATCGCATTTCTCGGAGTGGCGAACATCGGCGAGGCCAGACGAATCCGGGAAGCAGGGGTTTCCACACCGGTCTATCTGCTCGGTGCGAGCTGGGACGGCGAGCGTGAGGAAATCGTCGCGCGCAACATCACCCCGTGCATTTCCACCTTAGCGGAAGCAGGTGCTTTCAATGGTATCGCGGCGCGGCGCGGCGTGAAACTCGCCGTCCACCTGGCAGTCGATACCGGAATGGGACGTGGTGGCTTCCTACCCGAAGAGCTTCCTGAAAAAGCCGCGCAGATGGCGGAATTCCAATCTCTGTCCATCGAAGGAATCGCATCCCACCTTTCCTCTTCAGACGAAGACGAGGATTTCACGAACAGGCAGATCAAAGCGTTCGAAGGAGCTGTGGAATCCCTTGGTGGCGCGGATCAATTCAAATGGCGGCACCTTTCCAACAGTGGTGGAATCATCGGTTTCCCCCAGGGAAGCTGCAACCTCGCCCGCCCCGGTCTGCTTCTATACGGAGTATCACCCGTCCCATCCCATCAGGAAAAACTCCGTTGTGTGATGTCGCTGAAATCACGGGTCACTCTCGTGCGAACCCTTCCCGCAGGGGCAAGCGTTTCATACGGACGCTCCTTTGTGACGACCAGGCCGACGCGGGTCGCAACCGTCGGAATCGGCTACGGGGACGGCTATCCACGCCATGTTTCCGGAAAAGGGGCGGAGGTTTTCATCCGGGGAAGCCGCCACCGGGTGATAGGCAGGGTCACGATGGATCAGGTCATGGTCGCGCTGCCGGACGACAGTGAAGTCGCCACCGGGGACGAGGTGGAACTTTTCGGAGAGAACATCCCGGTAGCGGAGGTGGCCGGATTTGCCGATACCATCACTTGGGAAGTGTTCACCGGGATCACACCCCGCGTGCAGCGTGTGTATCTGCGGGCGCATCACGTTTTGTGAAAAGCGAAGATCGTTCGGTTCCAGTTCTTTCGCACCATAGGTGCACCGCTATCCCAGCCCGGGGCAAAGTGAAACGACGCCCCGGGTTAAATCATCATAAGAACCAGGAGGGCTGAAAGTCCGTTCCATCATGTATGATTTGTCCCGGCGGATCGAACGGACTTTCAGCCCTCTCCAATTCTTTCGCTCTATCCCTGGGGCTTTCGTTTCACTTCGCCCCAGGCTGGGATGGGACAGGCCGTTGGCCTTGAAGACCGGCACGCCGAACTCACAAATCCTGGTGTGCGGCTGCGGGATTGAAAAGAAAACACCCGCGACCAGTGAAGGAAGCGGGTGTTTGGGAAAGCTTTTCAGGGCTATTGTTGTATCACCAGTCGTCGTTGTTGCGGCCGCCACCTTTGTAGCCACCACCGCCGCCGCCTTTGTAGCCGCCGCCGCCACGGCGATCTCCACCGTAGCCGCCACCGCCACCACGGCGATCGCGGTCACCGCCGCCTCCGCCATAGCCGCCACCACCGCCGCCACGGCGTTCCCCGCCGTAGCCACCACCACCGCCGCCACGGCGATCTCCACCGCCACCGCCGCCGGAACGTGGTTCTTTCGGCTCAGACGCGTTTACGCGGAGCGCACGTCCCTGGAAGTCCTGTCCGTCGAGAGCTTCGACAGCAGCGTTCAATTGGCTTTGATCGCCAAGGGTAACAAAAGCAAATCCCTTGGATCGGCCTGTTTCACGGTCGGTAATGACCTTTGCCCGTTCGACGGGGCCGTAAGCGGCGAAGAGATCGGTAATTTCCTCTTCAGTAGCGGAGTAGGGCAGGTTGCCCACATAGATGTCCATTTTTTTGTTCTTATAGTAACGCCATTACAATCAACACTTCCCGAGACCATGGCGAAAGGGACCGGACGAAGTGCGCCGGTTCGCAATCTGCCGAACCAACGGGTGAAGATTTTCCAAACCCACGGATTTTTGCAAGCGCGGAATTCAGCCGAAATGGCCATGGTTCCTACATTAGGGAGAAACTTGGGAAAATTGGAGAAGAGAACCACAATGGGAGCGAAGCGGACATGGACGGACTGGCTAATCAAATCTCTCCGTCAAATGAACGCGGATGGACGCGGATAGAATCATGAGAAAAGGAGCGTTTTCAATTACCTGAGCAGCAATGGCAGGGCTTTGAATCATTTTTAGCCCTAATTTCCCATTTCTGATCCGCGTCCATCCGCGTTCATCCGTGGTTCAAATTCTTTCCTACACCCAGGGAAACTCTGAAGAATCGGAGCCTGGCTCGAATGGCACCGTTTTATGCGCGGTGTGGGCGATTATTGCCATTCCAAGCACCCCCCGTAGTTTTCGTGAAGCCAAACGGGCACCGGTCTAGCGCTTGCTGTAAAACGCATCGAAAGTTTTTCCGGCTGTCGGAATCTTGAAGCTCAGGATGCGTATGCCTGCCGGGATGTTTTCCAGGCGGAAGGAAACGGATTTCCTATCGGATGAAATTTTCGGGTCGGAAATCGCCTCGTCACGTCGGTCGGTTTCGGGAGATCCGTAGGTCGGGCTGTCCACGTATGTCCACGATTTCGCGGTGATTTTTGTTGTATCAACTTCGACCGGCCCGGAGAAAGCGATTGTGAAAACATCCCCTTCCCGGGTGACGTCGTGGAGCATTGGGGAAGCTTCAGCAGGATCGTAAGTGATGTGGACGAGCGCCGCTTCGTTGCCTCCTTGGGAACGCCATCCGCGTCCCGTCTGCCCAACGTAGAGGGAGCCGTCGGCTGCGAAAACCGAGCGCATGACACCGGATGGAAAGCCTTTTCCAAAGGGGAGGACGGCAGCTTCCGCATGCCCCTCCACCTCGTGCGGGATGAGCCGGAAGAGCGTGGAGAGCGTCTGGTCCCCGATGAAAACATTCCCATCCGTGGGGCCGAATTTTCCTTCCGTCAGATTCCAGACCGGGCTGCCGGGGGAATTGGAAATGTGCGACTGCGGAATCAGGGAGATGGGTTCCTCCCTGCCGGACTGGACGTTCTCCCATTTCAGTTCGGGCGAGTCCGGGGTCAGGCCGGGGAGATCCACAAGACTGGCCGGCTGGCCATAGAAGGCGTCTTTTTTTAGCAGGAAAAATTTCGATGTCCCGAAGTAGGAACCCTGGTTGTCCGTGTAGTAAACGAGGCCGTCGGGGCCGGTGCCGATACCCGCGGGACTCCGCAGACCGCTGGCGAAAGGAACGGTTTTCCCATCCGGGGCAATCTGCAGTGCCCAGCCCCGGTAGCCGCCGGTGGTGCCCATCCATCTGGCCCCGTTTCTGAACACGTGCCTGCTTTCGTCGGATGAAAGGTTGAGGCTGACGTAGTAGTTCCCGTCCGCGCCCTTGGCCGGGCCGTGGAGGTATTCGTGGTAGTTGGTGGTGAATCCGAAATCGTCGGAAATAGTCCGGTATTCATCCGTCACGCCGTCGCCATCACGGTCGATGAGGCGGGTGAGTTCCGGTTTCTGGCCGACTACGATTTCGCTGAGATCGTCCTTTTCGATGATGACCCCCATGGCATCCAGCAGACCGTCGGCAATCTGTGTCCAGGTGTTGTCGCGGAATTTCCAGACACCGGCGGTGCGGGTGGAGACGACAAGCGTGCCGTCCTTGGCGATGTCCATGCCGAGCGGCTCGAAAAGCTGGCGCCGTCCGTTGCGGTCGAGTGGCGGCGGGATTTCCATACCCGAGTAACCGGGCGGAAGCTCAAGTTTGGCGGAAGGAACCGGGGTAACCTTGGTGGAAGCAACCTGTGCGGTATCGGGCTTGGGACGCCAGACCGATGGAGCGGGAGGGAGGCTGAAAGAGATTTTTGCATCCACCGCTTCACCTGCCGGAACCGTCCACACGCCATCGCTGATCTCACCGGAATCCACGGAGACATCCGCCATGGCCTGCGTATTAAGAGTGAATGCCTGCGGCGCTTTAAAATTCCCGGAAAGGCCGATAACCGCCTTCCCGTCACGCTCCCCGTGGAAGGTGAGCGAGATCTCGTTTTCGCCGACACTGTAGTGAAAGGACGGATCACCGGCGGCATCCGGGGACAGCGCGTAACCGTGGAAATCCGCACCTGCGGCAGCGAGCTGGTCGGCAAAATCTTCTTTCCCGTAGAGGTTTTTCTCTATCGTGGTGGTATCCGCGTGCAGGGGCGATTTGAACGAGAGATCGATGGGGGCGCCCGTCTCCTGATGGTGGGGAACCAGCAGCGGCCCGCCCAGCGAAAGTTCCTCCGCTTTGTTCCCTACGCTGGAAACCGGCCCGGCACGCCCGTCCATCTCGTTTCTCAGATTCAGAAAGCCGCCCCACCAGATGCGGCGGATGGAGAGATCGATGGGATCGAAGGAGTAGTTCAGGCCCGCCGGAGTGCCTACGTAAACGGCGCGTGAGGAACTGTTCCCGAGACGGGCGCGGTAAACGCGGGTGCGGTCGGTAACGAGAATTTCCGCAGGATCCGTGGCGACGTCCTGCTCCGTTGTTTCACGGGGATCCTCGATCATCACCGAAGCGGCACCCTTCGCCGGAGGTTCGTTAAGCGTGAGAAGGAAGTGGTGAATGGCTGACAGGCGGAGATCGTCAAGCACCTCCGAGGGATAGGGCGGCATTACCGGCAGGTAGGCAGTTCCTTCGCTCGGCCCGCTTTCGGCGATCGCCAATCCGGCCGCAGGCTCGCGCAAGGAAGTGGTGAGGTAGGCCTTGTCGGCGACGACTTCCCTGGTGGTGGCATCGGCGGGCTCCGCGCCATCGTGGGGCAGCGAGACCACGCGCTTGCGGGGAGTTTTTTGAAAAAGGCCGTAGATGGAGGGACCGGTGCGGACGGCGGGATCGCCCTTCATGGTCGAGTGGCACTCCGCACAGCCCAGCGATTGAAAGGACTGCTTCCCATACTGGACAAGATCGAGCTTCTTCTTTTCGAAAACAGCGCCAACCGGAGGCGCGTCCCCGAAGTTTTCCCTTTTCACCACGAACTTGCGAATCGCGATGGCCCCGTGATCGCCCTGGATGTAAATGCCGTCCTTGGCCGCCGCGCCGGAGCGGGGATGGGCGCGGGTCGGGCCATCCACGGGAGTATTTTTCTGCACCTCCACGCCGTTGACTTTCACGGAGAGAAAAACCGGTTTCTCGACGACCTTCCCGGCCTCATCCAGGCGCGGGGCGCGGAATTCGATTTCGAGCTTCTGCCACTCGCCGGGTGCTTTGGCGGCATTCTCGGAAGGCGGGGTTCCTCCCTTTCCCTGCGGGGTCGCGTCGTCATCCCATTGCCAATAGATGCCGCCGAGATCGCTGTGGGCGAGCTTGTCTTTTCCAAAACTATCGAGGATCTGCACCTCGTAGCGCCCCATCATGTAAACCCCGGAATTCGCGTCCTTGGGGATCATGAACTCCATTTCCACGGAGCAATCGCCGAACTCTTCAGCGGTTTTCAAATAGGGAGCACCCTTCCAATCCGGCGCGTTGCTGAGATAGGTTCCCTTTTCTTTTTCGGAAACCTCAAGGGTTTTCGGAGTCGTGGCGGTGACTTTTCCGTAGGTTTCCCAACGTTCGTCCGGTGAAAAGACATCCGTCCATGGAGCGGCGGCGGATACGGCGGTGAGGAATGCGAACAGGGAAGGAACGATTATTGAAAGGCGCATGGCGGGGTGTTTGTCCCGGGAATATCGCAAGGGAGGAATGCGAAGTGGAGCTAAAAACGACGGAGTTGGGTATTTCATTTCACCTCCGAGGCCATCGGAACGTTCCATATCGGAGTTCACTCCCATCGCCTCGGTTCCGGGCGCGGAACTCGGGCTGGATTCCGTGTCCCTGACCTACTTTGCCGGGCGCGCTGATATCAAATACATCCCGGAGTCTGCGACCGATCCGGGCAATTGGAGGTCCGATGGATTCTCCATCAGCGAGGACGATGGGAACGGCTTCCGGACTGCCACTTGCCCGCGCACCGGTGGATCGCGATTCGTGCGTCTGAAAGTGACACAGTCGGTAAATCAATAAACGGATTTTGCGATCCCAAGAATCATGCTTGGCGATCCGCTCCCAAGTCGATATCCCTTCGGCGATGAAAACCCTTTCTATCACGCTTCTTCTATCCCTGGCTTCCCCGCTTGTCTTCGCAGATGATCTCACACAGGCCGACCGCGAGACCCTTTTGGAGAAACTCGAAGCGATCCGCAATGATGCGGATGCCAAAGTGGATGCCCGTTTCCGCGCTGCGATAGCCGCCTACAGGAACGCCATGTCCAGCGAAGACGCGGCAATCGATCTGTACCTGAAATGCGAGGAGATGGTGAATTTCCAGGAACAGAACAAGAAATCAGGTGATTTCCGTGACTGGAAACGGAAAAACTCCGACAAGCTTTCCGACAAGTATTTCAAAATGGCACTGCGCCAGCAGCTCCGCTGGCTGGTGCTCACCCTGGAGGCCGCTTCCGAGGATCCGGATCGCGACAAGCTCGCCGCAGAGGCCGGGAAAGTTCTCGAATCCGTTATGACACAGGCGGAAGACCTCGCGCCCCACCGCAACGTCCTCCAGCAATCGGTGACCTCCAGCGTTTTCGCCCGCGCCTATGACATCAACAGCCTGAAAGTCGAAAAATGGCCACTCTCCCCGGCGCAGATCCAACCTGTTTACGAGCAGGTAATTCTCCCGCCATTGCGACGCCCGGACAGATTGGCCTCACTCAGGGCGGCTTGGACGCGGCGGATGGTTCAGGAAGGCATGGTCGCGGATCTGTGGAGCGGAAAACCGGATGAAAAGAAGAAGGGGGCCGCTCTCCCGAATACGACAAGTTTATCGAGAACACGCTTCCAAAACTCCAATGGGACGCCGAGGTGGATCTTTTCAAAGCCGGTGATGAACGCGGTGCGGCCGTCCGCATGCTCGCACACATCGAGAAACATCTGGCGCACGATTCCGCGCCGAAATGGGCCGGTGACTTCGTGGCCCTTCTTCAGCCGGCTCCCGAGGAAACAGCTCCGACCGAAGATGCCGAAGAACCCGCTCCCTGAAAAAAAATCAGCCGCCGAAGTGATCCCAGCCGCCGCTGATATTCTCTCCTTTTCCCAAGCCGGTCAGAACCCCTATGCGTGAAATTCCCAGGTCGGGAAATTCCACGTTCCACGCACCCTCAAATCCCGCGCCAGCGGGGACGGTGAAAAGCAGTTCGAAATCCTCCCCATCACCCAGCGCTTGTCCGACCGTGCAACCCGGATTTCTCGGAACCGCATCCCGCAGGATTTCGTAACCACAACCCGATGCTTCCGCGAGGCGAGGCAAATCTTTTGCCAATCCATCGGAAAGATCCATCATCGCGGTGACTCCGGAATACTCCGCCAGCCACCGGCCTTCCTCCACCCTCGGGGAAAACGAAAGATGCTTTCCGGAGAGCGAGCCACCGAGTTTCCCGGTCACCCAGATCTCATCGCCTTCCCGTGCTCCCGAGCGGAGCACGGCCTTGCCGCGTTTCACGGAGCCGGTGGCGGAAATGGAAATCACTGCCGCCGATCCATCCGGCACCCGGCAGGTTTCACCGCCAGCCAGTGTCGCTCCGAAATTCCTCAAGCATTTCCCCATCCCCTCATATAGCGACTCCACCCATGCCAGACCGGTCGAGCTCGGCAGGGCCAGCGTTACCAAAAATCGCTCCCCCACCCCGCCCATCGCGGCGAAGTCGGAAAACACCCTCGCCACCGCCTTCCAACCCACCGCCTCCGGGTCGGCGGATTTTTCGTAATGCACCCCCTCCACCAAGGCATCGGTCTTGAGAAGCAGAAGCCTGTCCCCTCCGGAATCGACCACAGCGCAATCATCCCCCGGAGCCTCACCCGCGCCGGAACCAACCGGCACCAGTCGCACGATCCTGCGGATCAGTTCGTCCTCTCCGGTATCGCCCAGCGTTTTCATTGCACGAACGACTCAGGATACAGGCGGACGAGAAACTGGATCACTACGGTTGTGCCGTTGAAAAGGAAATGAACTGCAATCGGCGCCCAGATCGAGCCGGTGAATTCATACACAGCCACAAGGACGAGTCCGAAAACAAACAGCGGCAACATGGCGGCGACATTCCCGTGCGCCCCTGCGAAAACCAGGGCGGAAAACAGCGCGGCCACTGTCGAACCCGCATATTTTTTAGCCACCGGATAGAGATATCCCCTGAAAATGATTTCCTCACAGATGGGGGCAACAATGACCGCAGCAAACACCATCATCCCCAGGGCTACAGGATCCTGCCCCTCGCGGAACATCGTCACCGCCTCCTGCTCCTCCGCCGCCCCGAGCGCAGTCAGCATGTCATTGTAGCCCAGTATATGCAGAGTGATGGCAAACGTGAACATCACCAGAACCGACAACGGGGCGATCCCGAAAACCTGCACCCAATCCTTCCAACGCAATCCCAGCCACTGGACGGGATTCACCCGCGCTATCACGATGGCAAAAGCCATGGCCGGTATGAACGCCTGAATACCGATCGCATATAAAAGCTGCTCCGGCGTGTAGGAAGCCCCCTCCACTCCTCCCGCAACCGTCCCTGCGGCCGCGAAACCATAAAAGATCAGAAAGAAAAGCAGGACACCCAGCAGGTCAGCCGGAACATAAAACCACTCCGGCACTTTCCCCGTCGGCAAAACCGGAGGTCCGGCAGGATCAGGCACGGCCTGTGCGAGCAGATATTTCCCCGCAAGAACGGCGACAAACAATCCAAACGCCAACAGGTAACTGGCGTGCACGATGATCAGGGGCAGGTTCTCCATTCGTTCGCCGCCAACCTGCATCCATCCAGCGGAACGCGCCACCGCAAAATCACGAATCCGGAGACCGGCAGATTTGAGCGAGTTGACCGCGTTTCAGTTTCCCTAGCGGTGTCCGGGGCAGAACATCCACCACGACATAACGCTCGAAGCGCTCCACACCGGACGCAAGCCTCTGGTACTCCGCAAAACACCCGGCGGCCTGCGAGATGCTTTTTTCAAAAACCGCTACCAACACATGCCCTCTGCGCTTGTCTTCTACAGCTACGACAGCGAAGCCCCCCTCCCGGACTCGATCCCCCGCCATTTTCAGAAACCGCTTTTCCACCGCCTCCACATCCACCAGCTCACCCATGATTTTTACGACCGAGTCGGCGCGCCCCTCCGGTATCAGGTGATCGCCATCCACCGAACCCCTGTCATTCGTGGTAAACCAGCCGGGTTCACGTGGTTTGAAAACCCACTCCTCTTCCTGTTTTTCCAGAGTCCCGGAAAAAAGCGCATCGCCTTTTATCTCCAATAATCCCGATTCCGACCGGCGCACTCTCCAGGTTGGCAGAATCGTCAAAGGGCATTCCACATACGGCATGCGTAGTAGGTCCAATGATTGTGTTGCTATCTGTGAGCAGGCCTCGGTCATACCGTAGCTTGCGAGGACGGGCCAACCGGCATCACGCGCAGCCTGACCGGTGTCATCGTCAAGCCGCCCGCCCCCCACAACAACAACCCGCAGTTTTTTTGGAGCGCGAAAGCCTCCCTGCAAGAGGTCATGCACCTGCGTTGGCACCAGCGAAACATGCGTTACCCCCTCCGATTCCACCCATTTCGAGAAACGCGCCGCATCCCATTTTCCTACGTAAACCGCCAACCCGCACCCGGCGGAATACGCCCGCGCCACCACACCGAATCCCCCCACATGATTGAGAGGCAATGCCAGTCCCCATTTCGAATCCGAATCCGCTCCAAGCCATCCGCTAACCACCATCGCAGAAAACAGCAGCGCCTCTTTCGACAGCACCACCCACTTCCCCTCCCCCGTGCTCCCGGAAGTCCTGAACAAAACCGACCCATCCGGCACAACAGGCAATTCCCCTTCCCACTCCCCCGCAACAAAACACCGCGCATCCTCCCAGAACTTAGCACTCCGTATTGAATTCGGTTCGATCATCTTCTCTTCCTTGGAGTTTAAAGTTTAGAATTTAAAGTTTCACCCACGAAAGCTCCGCAAGCTGGTCATCAAACCCCAAACCCGTCCCAGCCGGGATTTTGAATTCCGGCTTCCAATCCCCCAACGCCTCCACGAACGCATTCTTCTCGAAAAGATGATGCGTCTGCACCCCGCATGTCCCGATGAGTCCGGGGAAAATCAACTCCGTCCGCGCCGCCTCCCATGCCGCAAATGCCTGCCCAAGCGGATGATCCATGTAGGAAGTGATCACCACCGACTGGCTGTTCATCGCCGCCGCTTCGCTTAGGAGAAACGGCTCATCCACAGCAGGTTTCACCACGGTCACCTGCGCCGCTTTTCGATGTCGGCCGGACTCCCTGTCCACCGCCAGTCTCACCCGGAACTTTTTCCACAAACCCGCCCACGCCGTTTCCGAAAACGGACTGATATCTTCCACGAAATCCAGAGCCATCCGCTCCTTCACCAAAAGCCTTTCGAGAAATCCTTCCGCTGTCCCCGGATCAAGTGATTCATTAAAATCCAGCCGCCATTTCAGCTTCGGATACTCCGCCATCATTTCTGTTAGAAACGCGGTTTCCTTTTCCAAATTACGCCCCATTTTCAGCTTTACTGTATCGAATCCCGCCTCCACTGCCGCCGCCAATTCTTTCACATCCCCCTTCGCCAGAGTCGCGTGACTTCGCGGGACTTCCATTTCCTCGAAGAGCGATTCCTCCTCCGTCCGCGCCGCGTTATCAAACTCCGCACACCGCATCGCCCTCCGGACGATTGGCCAGAAACGTCGCCCCTTGAGATCGTCCAAACATTTCTCCAACGGCGGATCGCCAAGCTCCGGCCACGGATGGATGCAGCCATAGCCATCGCCCACCCGGATCAACACCCCCTCAAACTCCCGCCTCGCGGAAACCGCATTCAGAAATCCCCTCGACCTCAGCCGATAGGGCGAAATCCAAACATCCTTTCTCTCCAAAAATTCCATCAGCGGATATCCTGTTGGTCAACCCACCAGCTCGCGGGCGATGCCCATCCATTCCTCTTCCAGGCTCACCCCTTTGCCCGGCATCTCACGCCCGGCACGGGAATACCAGTAACCGGCATTCCCCGTATCACCCTCCTCACGGTGCAGCCACGCATGGATCCACGAGCCGGCTTTTCCCGGCACATCCTGGCAGAGATCGTGCGCCGCATCCCAGTTCCCTGCACGGGCATGCCACAGGGCTTTTGCCTCCACGGAAATTCCGGCAGGCGGATTGTCGTCATTCATGGCGGATTGGGAAAGTTCGTCAGCAGTCATGTCGTTGCGGCTAGCGAACCGCAGGACGCCCTCCTCCGCAAAGCAATTCTCATTTCACAAAAACGGCACCGGATTTCCACTGGCGCAGGTGCCGTCCATGCGCTTCTATTGACCCATGAAGAAAACCTTCCTGCCCGTCGCACTCTCCTCAATTCTGCTCACCGCACCATCCGTCCAGGCGGAACTCCCGGCCCTTCCCCGAAAAGCCATGGCTCGGCCACTTCATCGGGCTTAAGGACAAGAAACTCCAATTCGGACTCACCAGCTCGGGCGAAGCCGTTGTCTATGCGCTCAAGCGCGGCGGCGAAGTCCACGCCCTCTTCAATCCCATCAAAGTCCACTACGAAATCCTCGAAACCATGCCGGATGGAAAGGTAGTCAGCAAACAGGTGAAATCGGATAGCCTCACCAGTGAACATCCCGCCGTAGAGGATCCGAAAGATCCCGTGACTTTCACCGGAAAAGTCACGGGAGACGCTGCATTCGAAGTAACCGTCGCCCCCGAGCGCGGCGGGTATTCCATGACAGGCAAAATCACCGACAAGGGAACGCTGACCAACCCGCTTCAGTTTGTAATCACCATGGACTTCGATCCTTACAAAAACGGCGCGGGCGATGGGGACGACGCCCAGGAAAACTTCGAAAAGAAAATCAAACGCGACGAACTCCGATTCGAAACCGTCAGCGGCAAGCGCGAGAAAATCGAGTTCCTCGATAAGGTGAATCCTGCAACCCTTTATCAGGAGGGCTTCACCACAGCCGAGCTGAGAACCGAAGGCTACGGCGGCGTCAACTTTGAAATGGAAGCCACCGGAAAATCCAGGATCGTATTTGAAGACAAGGGCGAACAGGAATTCTGGAAAGGATTCTCCGCACGCTGGTCTGTCAACGAAGACGGCGATCCGGCCCAGGCAAAATTCATCGTCACTGCGAAGTAATTTTTCCATTCAGCTTCTTCCAAGCTGCCATCGAGCGTTCCAGGTTTTTCTTCTTATCACCCGGAACGCCGTAACACTGGAGCGAAACCGGCCCATGGAATCCGGTTTCTTCCAGCACTTTGATCAGCCGCTCCATCGGGAAATCCCCTTCATCCAGCGGCTTGATCAAAGCATCCCAGCCTTTCCCGCCAACCTCCGCCCCGGAAACGCTCACCGCGAACAGACGGTCACCGGCATTCGTGATCACCTTTTCCAAATCCGCCACATCCTCCCCGCGCAGGAAATGGCAAAGATTGAACATCACCCCGAGATTGCCGTGGTTCACTTTTGCGATCAGTTCCATCGCCTGGGGCATCGTCGCGACCGCGTACCCATGATGCGGATATAGCGCCACCTTCATGTTCATCCCTTGCGCCGTCCCGCAGGTCTTCCGTATCCTCTCCACCGTCCCGGCATCCATTTTTTTCACAGTGAGTTCTATCATCGGATGCGCTCTGGAAATTTTTTCCGCGTCCTTCCCATCCAGACTTTCCCCACTGGCATCCAGATAAACACTGCCTATAAGCAGCCCCTCCCCACGGTATGCTGCAAACGATTTTTGGATTTGCCTGGCATCGCCACTGAGCTGACTCACACCACAATATCCAAGGCCCAAGAGCACCTCCGCCTCTTCCCGGGGAGTTCCGAAGCCCATCCCGTTTTGAAACACATACAACGACCGTGAGCCGGAAAAGTCACAACCACTAGATCCGTAAACAGCCGTATGCTTCTTCTCCAATGCCACCTCGCCAGACGACGCGTTCGCAAAAGCCACCGCAAGTACTATCCTAAAAAGCAACTTTGGAAATTTCATCCCGAAAAGATTTCACCGTTTCCGGAAATTCCAAGACAAACCCCGCACCGGCATCGCTCTATCCGGGAACGCACGATGCAAGACCGGGAAATTTAATGTCCTTTCGTTCGTTGACGCCTCCCGGTTTTCCACTCAAAGTCGCGCCGCAAACATTCGCAACCCCTACCAATATATGACTCTAATTCGACGTTTTCTCAGCGTGGCACTTGCCGCCTCGCTCATCACCGTGGCCGCCGCTCAGGACGCCAGCCTCAAGATCGCCACCGTGGACATGCAGGAGCTGTTCAAGCAATACTACCGCACCAACGAGGCTCAGAAACAAATCAACGTCGAACGCGCGCGCATCCAGAAGGATAACAACGAGCGCCTCGCCCGCATCCGCGAGCTGGAAACCAACCTCGGCAACCTCAAGAAGCAGATCGAGGATCCGGCAATCAACGATTCCAAGAAACAAGCCCTCTTCAAGGACTGGCAGATGCAGCAACAGGAAGGCATCGCCCTCGACCGTGAGCGCCGCGAGTTCCTCCAGCGCCGCAACCAGGCTCTCAACGAAAAAATGGTCCAGCGCATGAAAGGCATCCTTGAGGAAATCCGCAAGCTCGTCGAAGAACAGGCCAAGACCGACAACTACGATTACGTCTTCGACAAGTCCGGTCTCAGCACCTCCCAGGTTCCTTTCCTCCTCTACACCAAGGACGCGACCGACATCACCGCCGGCCTCCTCAAAGATCTCAACAAGGACGCCCCTGAAGAATCCGCACCTGCCGAAGAAGCTCCTGCTGAAGAAGCGGCACCGGCTCCAGCAGGCGACGAGTAACCCCTTCAGGAAACAACCCCTGCTTTGGCCATCAGCCTTAGTCTCTCCGAACTCGCCCGCCGCATCGATGGAAACACCATCTGCGGGGAGGCGGGTTCGCTTTTTTCCGGAATGGCCGCTCTCGATGTAGCTGGCCCGGAAGACATCTCCTTCCTCGGAAACGAAAAATACCTGCCCCAGTTTCTCTCCACGGAAGCGGGTGCTGTCATCGTCCCCACGGGCTACGATTTCAAAACGGACGGCCCCGCACTAATCGCCGTTCCCAACCCCTCCCTGGCATTCGCCACGGTAGTCCGCCATTTCGCGGCAGCCGCCAATCCCTTTATCCCCGGCGTCCATCCCGCCGCCCACGTCCATCCCTCGTCCAAGTTTGATCCCGCCAAAGTCTGCGTCCATCCCGGTGCAGTCATCATGGCCGGAGCCAGCATTGGCGACGGAACCGAAATCGCCCCCAACGCCACCGTCCTTTCCGATGCGGTGATAGGAAAAAACTGCCGGATCGGTGCGAACGCCACCATACGCGAACGCTGCACCCTCGGCGACCGCGTCCTCATCCAACCCGGTGCCGTCATCGGCTCCGACGGGTACGGTTACGAATTTTCCGAAGGCCGCCACATCAAGATCGACCAGGTCGGCATCGTGGAAATCCAGAACGATGTCGAAATCGGAGCCAACACCACCATAGACCGCGCCCGCTTCGGGAAAACCGTCATCGGGGAAGGCACGAAAATCGACAACCTGGTCCAGATCGGCCACAACGTAGTCATTGGAAAACACTGCCTCATCATTTCCCAAAGCGGAATCGCAGGGAGTTCCAAAGTCGAAGACTACGTCACCATCGCCGCCCAGGTAGGAGTCGTCGGCCACGTAACCGTCGGCGAGAAAGCCATCCTCACCGCCCGCACCGGAGTAACTACCAGCATCCCCGGCGGCGAAACCTACTCCGGCAAACCCGCCCTCCCCATCCGAGAAGACACAAAACTCCAAGCCCACGCCCGCCGCCTCCCAAATCTGCTAGCCCGGGTAAAGGCACTGGAAGTAGCCGCGAAGGAAAGGTCTTCCAATCCCCAATAAACAATCTCTAATACCTTTCCCCACCCATGTTCGATTTCTCCTGGTTCGCCCAGCCCGATGCATGGGCCGCCCTCTTCACCCTCACGCTTCTTGAGATCGTCCTGGGAATCGACAACATCGTCTTCATCTCCATTCTCGTGGACAGGCTCCCGCCGGAGCAGCGGAAAAAAGGCCGCCTCATCGGCCTGTCCCTGGCCATGGTCATGCGCCTCTGCCTGCTAGCCACCATCACCTGGATGATGGGACTCACCAGCAATCTCTTTTCCATCCCCGTCCATCCCATCTTCCACAACATGATCCCCTACGCCGCCGAACACGGGGGCATGCTGGGAATCAGCGGAAAAGGCCTGATATTGCTGGCCGGAGGATTTTTCCTCATCTGGAAAGCCACCAAGGAAATCCACCACAAGCTCGAAGGCGAAGAGGAATCCCAGGCAGCCACCAAAGCCGTCACCTTCGGAGCCATCATGGCGCAGATTGCCGTCATCGACATCGTCTTCTCCCTGGATTCCGTAATCACTGCCGCGGGCATGGCCGACCACCTATCCGTCATGATGCTCGCCGTAGTCATCTCCATCGGGGTCATGATGGTAGCCGCCAGCAGCATAGGCGATTTCGTCTCCAAGCACCCGTCGGTGAAAATGCTCGCCCTCTCATTCCTCATCCTCATCGGTACCGCCCTCATCGCCGAAGGCTTCCATTTCGAAATTCCCAAAGGCTACATCTACTTCGCCATGGCCTTCTCCCTCGGAGTCGAAATCCTAAACCTGAAGCTCCGCTCAAACGTCAAAAAGCCCTCCGCTGACAACCCCATTATCTAACCGAACAGAAGATTTGAAGAGGAAGGCACCACGAATCCTACGAATCTAACGAACAAGAGGAAGATGGCTAACCACAATGGGAGCGCAGCGGACATGGAGGAAGTGACTGTCTTTCCCTACATTCCTCAAAATACTCGGAATACAGGGAAAGGAAGAGTTTCCGGGATCAAAAAATCCGGTGTTCTGAGTCTTAATTACTACCTCTTCCTTTCTGTGTATTCCGAGTATTCCGTGGTTCAAATTCTTTCCCCATCCCCGGCTTCTTCAGATTCGTAGGATCCGTCAGATTTGACGGAGAGGTTTAATTTCACCGTCCGTCCATGTCCGCTGCGCTCCCATTGTGGTTCCTACCTCTTCTCTTCATTCGTAGTAAAATCCATGCTCAGGATACATCGCCCGCCCTTGACAGCTTGGCACGCCTAGTGCATCACCCTGCCCATGCCGAAACTCTCCATCCGCAACCTCGACGTTTCCTCGAAAGAAGTCCTCATGCGCGTTGATTTCAACGTCCCTCTCAAGGACGGGGAAATCACCGACGACACCCGCATCCAGGCCGCCGTCCCATCCATCAAGCACCTGCTCGAAGGCGGCGCGAAACTCGTCCTCTGCTCCCACATGGGTCGCCCGGACGGAAAAGCGGATCCGAAATACTCCCTCGCCCCCACAGCGAAACGCCTCGGCGAAATCCTCGGACAAAACGTGGATCTCGCACCCGATTGCATCGGCGAAGAAGCTGCCAGGATGCGCGCCGCACTCCAGCCCGGCCAAGTCCTCGTCCTTCAAAACACCCGCTACCACTCCGAAGAAGAAGCCAACGACGCAGGGTTCGCCAAGAACCTCGCAGGCCAGGCACAGATCTTCGTAAACGACGCGTTCGGTACCGCCCACCGCGCCCACGCATCCACCGAGGGTGTCACGAAATTCATCCCCGTTTCCGCGATGGGCTTCCTCATCGAAAGCGAGCTCGAATACCTCGATGCCAAACTCGAAAACCCCGAGCGCCCATTCCTCGTGATCATGGGTGGATCGAAGGTTTCCGATAAAATCCAGGTCATCAGCGCACTCATGGAGAAAGCCGACGCCTTCCTCATCGGCGGAGCCATGGCCAACACCTTCCGTAAAGCCCAGGGCTACGGAACCGGCGATTCCCGCGTGGAATCCGACAAGCTCGACCTCGCCCTCGACATCCTCGCCAAGGCGAAAGAAAAGGGCGTGGATTTCCTCCTCCCTGCCGATACCCGCATCACCCGGGAATTCAAGGAAGGTGCCGAAACAAAATCCTCCGGCGTTTACGGCGAAGGCGGCGAAGTCCCGGACGGCTGGGAAGGCATCGATATCGGCGACGTTGCCATCAAGGAATTCGTCGCGGAAATGGCGAAAGCCAAAACCATCATCTGGAACGGCCCGGTAGGCGTATTCGAAATCGACTGCTTCGCCCACGGCACCAAGGCAATCGCCGAAGCCCTCGCAGCTTCCGATGCCGTCACCATCGTCGGTGGCGGGGATTCCGTCACCGCAGTCAACAAGTTCGGCCTCGAAGATAAAATGACCTTCATCTCCACAGGCGGCGGCGCATCCCTCGAACTACTCGAAGGCAAAACCCTCCCCGGCGTTGCCGCACTCAGCGAAGCGTAAATTTTAAAACGAATATTCCCATAACCCCAACGTCCCATCAGCCCATGTCACGCAAGCCAATCTTCGCCGCCAACTGGAAAATGAACAAAGGAGCCTCCGAAACCGAGGACTTCGTAAAATCATTCCTCTCGAAAAGCCAGGGTCTCAACCTCCCGGCCGATATCGTAATCGCCCCGCCCTTCCTTTCCCTGCCCAAGCTGGCCGATCTCCTCCACAACTCCCTTCCCGGCAAAAACGCACACGCCATCCAGATCGCCTCGCAAAACTGCTCCGAGTTCGACTCCGGTGCCTACACCGGCGAGGTCAGCGTCCTCATGCTACGCGAGTTCTTCGTCCACTACGTCATCCTCGGCCACTCCGAGCGCCGCTCCATCTACGGGGAAACCAACAGCGCCATCAACGCGAAGATCAAGAAAGCCCGTGAAGCCAACCTCAAGCCCATCTTCTGCATAGGCGAAACCCTCGCCGAGCGCGAAGGCGGGAAACTCGAAGACGTCCTCCGCACCCAGTTGACCGAGGGACTCAAAGACGTTTCCGAGAAAGATCTTTCCGACATGGTCGTAGCATACGAGCCTGTCTGGGCCATCGGCACCGGCGTCACCGCCAGCTCCGACCAGGCACAGGACGCACACGCCTTCGTCCGTTCCGTAATCAGCGATCTCTACGGCTCCGAGGCAGCCAACAAACTCCGCATCCAATACGGCGGTTCCGTTAAGCCCGGCAACGCGTCCGAGCTCATGACCTGCCCGGACATTGACGGGGCACTCATCGGAGGCGCCGCCCTGGATCCCCAGTCATTTCTGGAAATCATCAAAAACGGAACCGGCGAATAAGCTCCGGTCACGATCTTTTTTCACAATAGAGCCTCCCCTCCCGGAGGCTCTTTTTACGTTCACAACACGGACTTTGAAAGTTGGAATTCAGCGTTTGCCATCACGCCTTTTCAACGCATATTTACAGGGTATGACCGACAATCTCAAACAAAGCTTCGCGGAGGTGGATAAAGACCTCTCCCACTCCTGGATCGATCTCAGTGCGAACGTCCGCGATCTCGCATCCGATCTGAAACTGAAAGCCGCCGGAACAACCCTGGCTGGAGATGCTGACCATCTCTCCAACGAGACCTCCCGCCTCTGCGACCACGTCGAGCGACTCCATGCGGATGTCATCGACCTACTCGAGAACATCGAGGCTCGCGTCCCTGTCCAAAAGTCCGCCAATCCGTCCGACGTTGCTTGCGACGATGTGGAAAAGGAAAAGATCCAGATCCAGCGGGAAAGCCACGAACTGCGCAGCGATTTCAAAGACGTCCTCAAAGCCCTCTTCATGTGGCGCGATGATCCTGTCGAGCGGGTGCGTGGGAAGAACGATGCGTGAGATGGATCCGGACTTTTAAAGCTTTGGCAGAACCATTGGATCAACCTCGCAGCCCGATGGCAAACCGCTGTCGGACAGCTCCCTTGTGAGAGGATCATAATCGAAGGGTAGTTCGGTAACTGGATTCATGACGAAGGTTTCCTTCAGCCCGGAGAGATCCATTCCGTTTCTTTCCCTGATCAGCAGATCGAAAGCCGCGTCGTATTGCGCAACGAGGACGGAGGCTCGGGAAAATCCCTTTCTCCAGTCCATGACGCCAGATATCAGCTCCACGAACAGCTTGCTCTCACTTGAAAGATCTTCAGGAATCGTTGGACTAAACAACGAACGGCTTTCTGCCATTCCCTTGATGTCCATTGATTCCAACCGTATGGAAATTTCCGAAAACTGCCCGGCATAGACCATGCAAAAGTATTCAGGATCTGGTAATGTTTCGGCTCCTCCAAGCGTGAATATCGTCTGGGACATCTCTTGGGAGAAGGCAAACCATTCCCCTTTCAACACGAAAGCCAGACGGGATGGGGTAAAATCCGGCGGCTTTAAAACCGATCTCCAAGCGTCCAAATCCAGTTGTCCCCCCAGAATAGGGATGAGGTGATTGAACACCGTGGAACGTATTCCCCGATCACCCATAACGACGACAGTCTCCGTGAGTAAGTTGGGATGCTCAATATCACGCAAATGGTTGTTCAGGTTCACTGCGAGCGAGATGTATTTGAGAGCGCTTTTCCCATCTGCTTCGATAGCTGCCAGGCGGGACTTGAGCAGCAGATAGTCGGACATCGCTCTCAAATCGCCAGCGGGGAACTCGAATATTGGTCCACCCGGTAGCGGAACTGAGGAACGCTCTGAAAGTTCTGCGATCTCGATGATGGCATGACCTACATCTTCATAATCTTCCAATTCCGCCCTCACTGCAACCGCATCGAAATCAACGGCTTGATTTGAGAGATTTTTAGATACTCCGCTGGCTCTCAGCTCAGCAATCTCCTCGCTTTTCGCCAATCTGCAGGCTCTCAGATAGCCGTTTTTTTCGTGAGGGATGTTCCGCTCTTCCACCCGAAGGTCTGGAAACCTATCGAAAGCCCTATCCGTAGCTGCCTTCGCCTGCTGTTTCGCATGCTGGATTTCCGCAGGAGTCGCGGGCTTTTCCAAATGGAAAGTCTGCCGCCCCCATCTCTCCAGACGGAACAGCGCGAAGTCCAGGCCACCCTGCTCTTTCACCGCCATGAACGTGCCGAAACCGATTCCGGCGAGAAGTAGTCCGGTGAATTGGAATCCCCTGTTTTTATGCCATTTCATCGGGGGAAATTCGAGTGGCGAAAGTAATCCGCCGCTCCGTTATGCCGTTAGAAAGTTCCGGATGAGGGCCAGGCCGGCATCCTGGCTTTTCTCGGGGTGGAACTGGCAGGCCAGGACGTTGCCTTTTTCCACTGCGGCGGTGAATTTCTCTCCGGCGTAATCGGTGGTGGAGGTTTTCCAGTCCGCGTCCGTGTGGTCCGGGTAATACGAGTGGACGAAGTAGAAATATGGTTCCTCACCCAGGCCTTTCCAGAATCCGGAACCGCCGGTCTGTGGAACGGTGCCGTTCCAGCCCATCTGTGGAATTTTCTTTCCCCGTTCTTCCTGGAAACGGACGCAGCGGCCTTTGACCACGCCGAGACCTTCCACTCCGGGTGCTTCGTCGCTGCCTTCGAAGAGGATTTGAAAGCCCACGCAGATGCCGAAGTAGGGCTTCCCTGCGGTAATCCATTCCCTCAACGGCTCTACGAGATCGCGCTTGGCGAGCTGGGTCATAACATCGCCGAATTCACCTTGGCCAGGGAGGATGAGGTGGGTGATGCCGTCCAAATCCTGCGGGCTGGAGACGGGTTGGGGATCGTAGCCGAGGGCGTGGAGTGCGTTTTCCACGCTGCGGAGATTGCCCCCGCCGTAATTCAGGAGACCGATTTTCACAACGCTTCTTTGGTCGATGGGATGCCTTTGACGCGGGAGTCCTTTTCGCATGCCTCGCGCAGGGCGCGGGCCAGCCCTTTGAAGATGGCCTCGGCGATGTGGTGGCCGTCGCGGCCGTAGAGGAGCTCCACGTGGATGTTTGCACGGAGGTTCGAGGCGAGGGCGCGGCAGAATTCCTCGACGAGGGTGAAGGGCATGTTTGGCGCGGACGGGGTGCCTGCGGGTGCGCGGAATTCCAGGTGCGGTCGGTTGCTCAGATCAACGACGACTCGGACGAGGGTTTCATCCATGGGAAGGTAGGCGCAGCCGTAGCGGCGTATGCCTTCCTTGGTGCCCAGCGCTTCCTTCATGCACTCGCCGATGACGATGCCGGTGTCCTCGATGGTGTGGTGGAAATCGACTTCAATATCGCCATCCACTTTCGCGTTCAGATCGAAGAGTCCGTGTTTGGAAAAGAGGGTGAGCATGTGGTCGAAGAACGGGATGCCCGTCTCGATATCCGATATCCCGGAGCCATCCAGAGCCATGCTCAGTTCGATGTCCGTCTCCGCCGTCTTTCTGCTGCGCTGTGCTTTTCTTCCGCTCATAATTGAAATTTTCCTGCCGGATCAGGGAGCTTCGATGCCCGCACGCTCGCGGAGTTTTTCGAGGTATGGCTCAGGGACGCCGTTACTTTTGGCATTGTTTACGACCTCTCGTTTTTCCTCATCGGTGCCACCGGAAAGCTTGCCCCATGCCACGCGGTAAGACTCGGCGACGGGAGTTTCGAACTTGTTTTCCCGTTTGGTTTCCAAGCGCTTCATCTCAGTTTCCACCTGGCGGCGGGCTTCATCAAGGGAGGCCTTGTGCAAGGCATCGGGGGTGATCCACTGTTCACGATCCGCCTTTTCCTTCTCGTAGCGTGCAACGATGCGCGCTTCCTGATCTGCAAGTGCGCGCTTGGTTTGCGCCCTGTCTTCCGGAGCCATTGTTGCGAGACCGGACTCCCTTTTCTCAAGACGCATGTCCAGGCTGGCGAGGCTGGCATCGATGGAGGATCCGTAGGCTGCGAGAACCTGTTTCATCAGAGTGGCTACTTCATCACGACCGGCAGCACCAGAGAAGGTCTGGTCGTACTCTGAAAATGCGCGGAGGGCGGCCAGGAAATCCCTGCGTCCGACAAGCTCCTTGATACGTTTCCCCTCAATGGTGGCATCGTATTCATAGGAGTTTGCCATGTAGTCGTCCGCTGAAACCATTTCCTCGCCGAACTTGATCCCGCCGTTCTGGACGGTTGCATATTCCTCGGTGAGGTAGTCATGGATTTTCTTGGCTCCGGAAAGTTTGGCGCTCTTCGGATACGTGTTAATGAACGCTTCCACTTTCTCGATACGTGCTTCGTAGCCGGTTTTTGAGAGTAGCTCGGGGGTTGGGACGAAGGCCTCGATCTCCTTGAAGGCCTTGTCCTCTTCCGTCTCCTTGTCGATGGATTTCACGTCGCTCTTGGGGATGGTCTTTTCGTCGCGGATGGTCTCGCTAACTTTCACTTCGACGACATAATTTCCATCCGTTTCACGGAGGATTTTCCCCTCGATCTTCTCACCATTGTTGAGGACGATGGTATCTGCGGGTGAAAGCTGGAGACACGAGAGCCACACTGCTGCTGCGAACGGGATTTTCAAGGTTTTCATAAGGATCTTTTGATTGGCGTTTCTAACGGAAACAAACGGTTATTTTGGCGGTTTAGGCAAGGACGGATCTTCGCTTCATTCGAGTTCTTCGACAGGGACGGGATCTTCGCCGGGACGGATACGGAGAATTTCCGTTGGCTCGACATTGATGTGGACGGGGTGGTTCCAACCTTCAGGACCGCGGTTGACGCCTTTGAGGGGCTTTCTGGAAAGGGTGGCTTCGGATTCTGCGGAAATACCGTCCCCGTAGATAAATGTGGTTCCGTATTCCCGGATGATGGCGGCCTGGATGACATCCGTGTGGAGGATGGGGCTTTGGAGGGCTGCCATGGGGAGCTTTACTGCTTGGGTTTCCAATACTTCGAGGAAAGGGCGGCCAAGTGCGGAGAGGCGTGCCGCTGCCATGCCGAGGAGGCCGGCGGTGGATTCGTCGAAAAGCATGGCGGGATCAGAGATGGGGAGGCCGATGAGATCCGCATCGGCCGGGCATTCGGAGATATGGTTTTCCCTGCCGAAAAGCTCTGCGGTGGTGGTGGCCAGATCGTCCGCCCAGAGCAGCCAGGTCTCGTCCAGGGTGATGGCGGCGACATCAAGGGTGGCCTGGAGGGCGAGGCCATACAGGAAAGCGCGGCCTGTTACGAGGCTTTCAACGGAATCGTCCCCATATAGTAGCAGTCTGGGGCCGCGTGAGAAATGGGACTTCGCTTTCTCCAGGGTGGAGACTGCTTTTTCCCGGAAATCCACGTTACCTGTGGTTCCGTAGGCGGTAGCGTATGCGGAAACCACGCGGAAGGTGGCGGCGGCGTTGGCCTCGCCACGGATGCTGCCGTGCTCCATGCGTTCGTCGCGGACTTTCAGCAGCTTTCTGCGGGCGCTTTCATAGAGTTCCCTCGCCGCGGCGGGATCGGTGCTTTTGTTTTCGGCGATTTCTTCGGGGGTTTTTACAAAAGCGATGCTGTTGGCGCGGAAATGCTCCCTGAGAGGATCTACTTCCGAGGGGAGGTTGCCCATGGATTCCATGCCCGTGGCTTCCATCCACAGCTCCAGTTCTTCCCCGGTGAGGATGGGGCGGATGTCATCCTCCCTCCAGAGCCAGTGCCCGGTGCCGCCTGCGTCCTCCGCGCCGAGTGCAAACAGCCCGTTACCGGCTGCGTATTTCCGCTCTATGAAATTTAAAATGTCCATCGCGCGATCCAGGCCGCGCTTGTCTCCCGTGACCTCGAAGGAATCAAGGAGGCTGTTCACGATGCGGGCCTGGGTTGCGCAGTCCCGGTAAAATCCGGGGAGCGCCCAGGTATTGCCGCGCCGGGAGCTGAACGCGCCACCGTCCAGCGGATCGAACATCGGGCTTTCGAGCAAATCATCAAGGAGGTAGCCGGCCGTGATGCGGGACTTTTCGCGCAAGTCCTCGGGAAGCCCCTCCGTGCGCGCACCGAGGGCGAGAAGATCCAACGCGCCACAGGGGAAGAGGCCGCCGGCTTCATCGAAGGTGCGCGAGACGGGATCGTAGAGGGAGGTGAGTTGGCGCAGGGCTCTGGTCGCGTCGTTTCCCGGCTCCACGCTGATCTCGCGGGTTTCGATGCGCTCCAGCATGCGGCTGCGGCGGTTCCGCTGATCCATGCCGCTGTTTTTAGAAACGTAGGAAGGATCGTCCGTCCACATGCGCCCGACCATGACGTGGGATTGGGAGAAAAGCTCGGCAATGGCGCTTTCCCGTGAGGATGGCAGCGGGATCCACGCGACGGGATTCGCATCAGGCGTCATCCAGACCATAAGGGGAAGCTGGAGGCCGCTTCCAATCTCCGCACAGAGATCCGCTGTGAGTATGCCTATCTCGCGGGCGGCGTCTCCATCTATGAGAACGGGCACGTAGGCGCGGTTGATCCGGTCAACGACATCTGAGTCATTTTCCAGCTCCCGGAAAGTTTGGAAAAACGAGGGCTGCTGAGGCAATGCGATGACCGCCAGGACGAGGCGGTTTGAATCCCTGGCGAGTTTGAGCGTTTCCTCTGTCCAAGGCTGCCAGTTGATCGCGGAATCCGCCTGGGAGCGGTAAACTTCCCCGGGCAATCCGCCAATGCGGTTTTCCCGGGGAACTTCGAAAACATCGCCGGAAATTTCTTCGGGCAAGACCCTGGCGGCATCCTCATCGTCCCTGCCGCAGCCTGCGACAGCCCAGATCCCCGCCAAAAGGGATGCCCGTAACAATATGCGTCCGTAATGTATCCTGCTTACTCTCAAGTCCGGGGAGTTTCCACGAACCGCCCTCATTTGCCAAGCAACAAGAAAAGACTTCCGCTATGCACAGCCATCGTTAGTCTGCGCCAACAAATTTCCTTTTTCCGCGTGATCAGTATCGCAATTTCCAGCCAAAAGGGCGGTGTGGGCAAAACCACACTTTCCATCAATCTCGCCCATGCCTTTGCGCGCGCAGGGCTGAACACCCTTCTTGTGGATGCGGATCCGCAGGGTTCCGTGGGGCTTTCGCTCACCCGTCAGTCACGGCTGCTCTCCGGCTTCTATGATTTCCTCGCAGACCCGGGCATCCCGATGGAACGCCTGATCGTGCCCACCCGGCTGGAAACTTTCTCACTCGTCGCAGCGGGCCAGGCCAGTGATTACGATGCGGGGAACGGCGCTTCAGGATCCCACCTCACACGCGTAAAAGCGTTTCTCAGAAATGCAGCCGCCCGCCGCTATGATGTCTGCCTTATCGATACCGCTGCCGGGCTCTTCGGAGTGACCAATGACATCATCGCCTCTGCGGACTCAGTCATCATCCCGCAACAGGCGGAGCCGCTGGGCATACGCTCGGTTCCGAAACTGCTGGAAGGACTCAACCGCCTCCGCATCATCAATCCGCGTCTGAACGTCCTCGGCGTCTGCCTGACCATGCTTCAGAAAAACCTCGCCGAAAGCACCGAGGCGGATTATGCCCTGCGCCAGCTTCTCCCTCCGGAAATGCTTTTCACCACAGCCATCCCCCGCGACGACATTTTCATCCGCGCAAGTGCCAAGGGACTCCCCGTCGGAGCCATGAACGGCGGCGAGGGCGCGGAGGCCGTATTCGACTCCCTGCGCGCGGAGGTGCAGGGGAAACTTGAAAAATCACGGCAGCAACCCGCATTCAGCGCACACTGATGGATCCGGTAAACCCATGGCTCGACCCCTCTGAAGTCCGGCATCTCGCCGAGCAACTTCTGCGCCCCGTGGCACCCGCCAGGCTCGCTGCGGCGGATCCCGGCTTCGACAAAGGGTTTGTCGGCTTCACCGATCAGAACAGGCAGGGGGCGGAAACACCCCCGCCCCAGGTAGCGGAATCACCACAACATCCGTTCCAGGCAGCCCCACCAATTCCCCCGGCCGAAGGAATCCCACAGAGCATTTCCGCAGCAGACGATATCGAACCTGTAGCGGAATCCGAACCAGCTCTTGAAAAAACCGAACCGCAGCCTCCGCATAGGAGCATCCCCAACCTCCCCGAACCCTTCCGGGAAAAGGGGGAGGAAGAAAGCGCCTTCTCACCCGCACCTCCGGAACCGGCTCCAAGCAAGACCCGTTTTCTGGAGCGCATCGAGATTTTCCGCAACTGGCTCGCGAAAAACTTCAACGCCACCGACATCTTCATCCTGGATAGGGAAGGCAAAGTCATTTTCGACGAGAGCGGCCACGGTCGTCTCCATTTCATGGCACGCAACCTCGCCCTCGCCTCCCGCAACACCGAAGCCCAAGGCGGAAACGTCCACGTCAAGATCGGCCCCGGTGCCGTGCTGGAAGTAATCCCCTGTGAAACCCCTTACGGACGCATCGTCCTCGGTGCCCTCGTCCCGGAGACCCTCCCCGCCGAGCACGTCCGCACCATCACCGAAGTCCTGATGCAAACCGCTTCCCCGGGCTGATCCCAGCATGCAGATCGAAGCCAGGGAACCGCACGCCCGCATGGATGCCTGGTTGGCCGGGCGTCTGGACGACCTCTCCCGGTCCCGCATCCAGGAACTCATCCGCGAGCAATACATCCTCCTCAACGGAAAGCCCGCCAAGCCCCGCGATTCCATAAAAACCGGCGATCTCATTTCCATAACCATCCCCGAAGCCGTTCCCGCCGAGGCCGCTCCGCAGGACATCCCCCTCGACATTATCTTCGAGGACGGGCACCTCCTCGTCCTCCACAAAGCCCACGGAATGGTCGTCCACCCCGCTCCCGGAAATCCCGATGGCACCCTGGTAAACGCCCTCCTCCACCATTGCAAAGGCCAGCTCTCCGGCATAGGCGGGGTCGAGCGTCCCGGCATAGTCCACCGGCTCGATAAAGACACCTCCGGCTGTCTCGTCGTCGCGAAAACCGATCCCGCCCACCAGGGTCTCGTCACCCAGTTTTCCGAACGCACCACCATGGAAAAACTCTATCTCGCAATCTCCCACGGCATCCCAACTCCCGGAAAAGACACCGTCTTCACCCACATCGGCAGACATCCGGTGAACCGCCAGAAAATGGCCGTGGTAAACCCGCCCGGCGGAAAAACCGCGATCACGGATTACGAAATCCTCGCCACCGATTCCGCCACAAAAACCGCCCTCGTCCTCTGCCACCTCCACACCGGCCGCACCCACCAGATCCGCGTCCACCTCCACCACAAGGGCACCCCCATCCTCGGCGATCCCATCTACGGGAAAAAGCACGAACTCCCCTCCCCCCGCCTGATGCTCCACGCATGGCAACTCACTTTCAATCATCCGGTTACAGGAAAAATGCTCCATTTCACAGCTCCCCCGCCCCCGGAATTCCAGCCGTGGCTCGATCTTCAGGTCAATCCGTGAATTTTTCTGGAAAATTTCCGAAAAAAATCTAAACCTCGCTCTGCCTTCGCGACATAAGGGAGGCAGCAGGTGCCACTGGAAGACGGATTGTAGCGTGAAACGCTCTAGTCCACTTCCTTGGGAATTTCCTAAATTAATCAAAATCAAAATCAACAGCACAAACAAACGATCTATGAAACTCAGAACCTTGATCCCATTCGGTATAGCACTCCTGGCAGGCTGCGCCAACGCTGCCGTCGGATATTTCGGTGAATTCTACGTTGTCACCACGGCCAATGGTGGGGGCAACGTATTTAACCAAGTAACCTCGCCCGCAAACAACAAAACCAATGCAGGAGGCGACTTCACCCTTACCCCCGATGGAGTAAATCCTGCACTCGGTAGTTTCGGCACATTCGATACCAGTGCTGCTCAATCGTTAGGCTTGAAGGGCTTCGAGATGAAAACCTTTAATACCGACGGGGACAGTGTGGACTCCGCTTCCCTGTTTTACCGGGTCACCAAGTCGGGTGACACTCCAGCAACTTTCAGCTCACTCACCCTTGGTATTCCGACCAATACATCAGGTAATGATAAAACATGGCAAAAGACCGACTCTGCTGTGGATCTGACGACCGGACTGTCCAACGGGGACTACACCATCGACTTTTACGTTCAGAATGACGCGAGCTTTACCGGCGGCGGCGGCGGCACCTTCATTATGAATAATTGGAATGCTTCCAGCGGGCCAAGCGCAACCTTTACCGTAGTCCCCGAGCCATCCGCAGCGCTCCTCGGAGCCATCGGCTCACTCATCCTACTTCGCAGGAGGAA
Organism: uncultured Verrucomicrobiae bacterium; assembly: GCA_963793435.1. Classification (GTDB taxonomy): domain Bacteria; phylum Verrucomicrobiota; class Verrucomicrobiia; order Verrucomicrobiales; family Akkermansiaceae; genus Luteolibacter. Next base: position 2,559,772 of record CAWCAA010000002.1, read on the forward strand.
ATAATCTCCCCTCATGAGCACCTAGGACCAGCTCCAGGTTGCACACCCCCAGAGTCCGGCAGGTTTTCGAACCTGCCGGACTTTTTCTTGTTCCCATTCCGCTCATCCACCCTCCATTCTGAACCGCGTGAAGTCCGGTTTCCTTGAAAAGCTCGTCTCCCGCCTCGACCGCGTCGAGCCGGGCGAGATCCAGCAGATCGTCACCAGGCTTATCCAGGAAAAAGGCTTTCTCGAAAATGTCTTCGAAGCCTTGCAGGAAGGCCTGATAATCCTCGATCCCGAGGGCAGGATCATGTTTCTAAACCGCGCCTCCTGCCAGTTTTTCGGACTCGATCCCTCCGATGCGCTCGGGGAAAAACTCTCCACCAAAATCCGTGGTATCGATGCCATCACCCTCGCCAAATCCAAACAGGCGGTCTCCCGTGATATCGAAATATTCTACCCGGAGCACCGCCTCCTGAACTTCTACCTCTCCCCCATCGACGATGCGAAGAACCACGAGCTTCCCCTCGGCCACGTCATGCTCGTCCGCGATCTCACCAGCTCCCACGCGGAGACCCAGGAAAACCTGGAATCCGAGCGCCTGAACGCCCTCACCCTACTCGCCGCAGGGGTCGCCCACGAAATCGGAAACCCACTCAACTCCCTGGACATCCACCTCCAGCTCCTCAACCGCAAGCTTCGCAAACTTGCACCCGCCGACCGCCGCAGCCTCACCGAACATGTCGATACCGCACGCCAGGAAATCCAGCGGCTCGATACCATTCTCAAGCAGTTCCTCCACGCCGTCCGCCCCACCACCCCGCGCCGCGAAGCCCGCGATCTCAACGCCGTCCTCCACCAGACCCTCACCCTCCTGGAGCCGGAAATCGCCTCACGCGGCATCACCGTGAACCTCGATCTTTCCGAGACCCTGCCTCCAGCCCAGATCGATCCCGACCAGTTCCAGCAGGTCTTCTACAACCTCCTCCGCAACGCCTACCAGGCCATCGCCGGTGAAAACGGCAGCATCGATATCCGCACCCGTTCCACCGAGACGGATTTCATCATCTCCATTTCCGACAACGGCACCGGCATCCCCCCGGAGAACATGGGCAGCCTCTTCGAGCCATACCGCACCACAAAATCCTCCGGCACCGGCCTGGGCCTCCTCATCGTCCGCCGCATCATCCGCGAACACGGCGGCGAAATCGAAATCCAATCCCAACCCGAGGAGGGAACCAGCATCCTCATCCACCTCCCCCACACCGCACCCTCGCCAAGACTCCTCCCATCCCCCACCATAGACGCATGAACAGTCTTCTCTTCCTTCGAGTTTAAAGTTTAAAATTTAAAGTTTTGTTCCCCACCCTCCTCATAGTCGATGACGAACGCGCCACCCGCGATGGTCTGCGCAGTGCCCTGGAAGATGATTTCGAGGTCTATACCGCAGCCAATAACAGCGAGGCGCTTACCATCCTCAAATCCGAAGGCATCCAACTTCTTCTAACGGATCTCCGGCTTGGCGGCGACTCCGGCATGGATCTCATCGACTCCGCCTCGAAAATGTACCGAGCCGCCCGTCATCCTCATGATGACCGCCTACGGCTCCGTCGATACCGCCGTGGAAGCCATGCGGCGCGGTGCCTTCCACTTCGTCACCAAGCCACTGAACATCGACGAGGTGGAAATGCTCCTCAAGCGCGCCCTCCGCTCCCGCACCCTGGAAACGGAAAACGTCCAGCTCACCAAACAGGTAAAAAAAGGCGGCAGCCTCTCCCGCCTGATCGGAAAATCCCCGGAGATCAAACGCGTCACCGATCTCATCGAGCAGGTCGCGCCCACCCGCGCCACCGTCCTCATCGAAGGGGAATCCGGAACCGGCAAAGAGGTCGTCGCGAATGCCGTGCACCATCTCTCCGGGCGACCGGCAGCCAAGCTGGTCGTCGTGAACTGCGCCGCGCTCTCCCCGCAGCTCCTGGAGTCCGAGCTTTTCGGCCACGAAAAAGGCTCTTTCACCGGAGCCTCCCAGAAACGCATCGGCCGCTTCGAACAAGCAGATGGCGGAACCCTGTTTCTCGACGAGATCGGGGAGATCGACCAGACCACCCAGGTAAAACTCCTCCGCGCACTTTCCGAACGGTCGATTGAAAGGGTCGGTTCAAACTCACCCATCAAGGTCGATGTCCGCCTCATCGCCGCCACCAACCGCCACCTCCGCCAGATGGTCGATGAGGGGAAATTCCGCGAAGATCTCTACTTCCGACTGAACGTGGTTTCCATCCGGATGCCGACCCTTCGCGAAAGACCCGAGGACATCGTGCTGATGGCCAACGCATTTCTCAAGGAATTCGCCGAGGAAAACCAGCGCCCGGTGAAGCCATTGGACGATGCCGCACTGCACCTTCTCATCAGCTATCCGTGGCCGGGAAACGTGCGGGAGCTGCGCACTGCCATCGAGCATGGCGTCGTCATGTCCAACGATCCCGAGATCCGCGCAAATCATTTGCCTGCCTTCCTTGGTGAAAACGAAAGCAAAGCACCGGAAACTCCGGCAACCTTGAAAAACACCCTTGCCGCCCCTGCCGATTTCAACTTGCATGCACTCGAAAGCAACGCCATCCGGAGCGCCCTCGCGCAAACCGCGGACAACCGCACGCAGGCCGCCGAACTCCTTGGTATCAGCCGCCGGACCCTCCAGCGAAAAATCAAGGAACTAGGGCTTTAAGTTTTCCCCTCAATAGAATATCCCCCTCCCAACGAATGAGCAACGCACAAACCCAATTTGACGCAGGTATCCTGATCCGCCGGAGCCTGTTTTTCCTGATCCTCATCATCCTTACCCTGGGAAACCTCTTCACCCTCTTCCGCGGACTCAACTCCCCGCACGCGATGGATCAGGCACAGATCGCCAGGGAGATCGCCCGTGGCAACGGCTATGTGACCAAGTTCATCCGCCCTGTCGCATACGGCCAGGCACGCGAGCACCAGGAGCGCACCATTCCTTTCACCGGCTTCCAGGATACCTACCACTCCCCTCTCAACCCGCTTCTCAATGCCGCCGTCCTTAAAATGATAGGCGCGGACAAATCCGAGGACTGGGCCATGGGGGAAAACGAAATGGTCTTCCCGCTGGACCGGGTGATCGCCACCGTTTCCACCCTCTGTTTCCTGATGGCCATAGGCGTGAGCTACCTGTTGGTTTCCAGGATATTCGATGCGAAAATCGCCGGGGTCACGGCCATCCTCATGCTGTTCTGTGAAACGTTCTGGAACTACGCCCTCAGCGGATTGCCCCAGATGCTGATGCTGTTGCTGTTTTCCTGTGCCATCTACTTTGTTTACAGGGCGGTGGAAGATGCCAGTGAAGGACGGATACCCTTCGCCCCCGCACTCATCGCAGGCGTGTTTTTCACCCTCCTGGCCATGACCCATTTCCTGGCCATCTGGATCGCCCTCGGCTACATCATTTTCGCAGCAGTGGCCTTCCGCCCCCGTGGTGTCGTGGGTATCAGCGTCCTCGCCATTCTCATCGTCCCTTCCGTCTTCGTCATGCTACGCAATGCGGGGATCTCCGGAACCCCTTTCGGCACCGCCTTCCTGAACCTTTACAACGGTATTGGCGGCGGAAACGAGGAAGGCGTCATGCGTTCCGTGAGCCTCGAAGGATCACCCCTTCTCGATCAGGGGTTCTTCTCCAGCATCGTGAGAACTACCCTGGTGCAGACCACCAGTATCATCCCCTTCCTCGGTGGCATCATCGTCGCCCCGCTGTTTTTCATCTCACTGATGCACCCGTTCAAGCGTCCGTCCATCGCGAATTTCCGCTGGGCCGTCCTCCTCATGTTCGCCCTGTCCGCATTCGGCCTGGCCATCTTCGGGGTCACCACCGAAAACCTGGATCCGAACCAGATCCACCTTCTCTTCGCTCCCGTCATGACTGCATACGGCCTGGCCTTTATCTCCATCCTCTGGAGCAAGCTGCCACTCGTCACCTCCGCTCCCATGATGCGAAACGTGCATCATATCATCGTCGTCGTCATATGTGCGCTTCCTCTGATTCTCTCCCTACCCCTGAAAGTCCGTATCGGGATGGATAGGAAAGACCGTGGAGGCATTCCGCACTGGCCACCTTACTACGCACCCGCCCTGAACCTGGGATTAAGCAAATGGCTTACCGATAAACAAATCTGCTTCTCCGACCAGCCGTGGGCCGTGGCATGGTATGCCGACCGCACCTCCATCTGGCTCCCGCCTACCCGCACCGATTTCGCCGAGCTCGAAAGCCTCGCTGCAGATCTTGAAACACCTGTCGCCGGAATCCTCATCTCCCCCTCCTCCCATGGCTCCGCCAATGCCTCCGAAGTTTCGAGGAAATACAAGGATTTCACCTCCCTCGTCCTTGATGGGCGCGTCTTCCTCGCCACCTATCCACCAGGCCTCTCCATCTATGACAAGGATCAGAAAATCCAGGAAATCACCCGCCGCTACCCGTTCCGCGCCACTCTTGTAGGCATGGACATGGTTTACTACTCCGACCGCGCCCTCCGCAGTGCCGGCGGCGAAAACTGATACGCCCCCTCCGCAACCAGACCATGCCAGCCAGTAAAAAAACCACGAAAACACCGGATGCAGACGCCCTCTCCTTTGAGGATGCGCTCGCGGAACTGGAAGGCATCGTCGAATCCATGGAGGGCGAGCAACTCCCCCTCGAAGACCTAGTTTCCCAATACGAAGCCGGCTCGAAACTCCTCAAACACTGCGACTCCGTCCTCTCCACCGCACGCGAGCGCATCGCACTCATCACCCTTTCCAACAACGAAGGCAAAGACGCCACAGGCTCTCCTTCCGCTACTTCTCCGGATGAAAATTCCGAAGACCCCGACGACGATAATGACATCAGCCTCTTCTGAATCCACACCCGGGGAATCGCCAGCGCGGACTCCTAGCAGTGACCTTCTTGCTTCGATCAAATCCCCGGACGATCTGAAAAACCTCTCTGACAGTGAGCTTCTCACGCTCGCGGAAGAGGTGCGCCGTACCCTGATCAACTGCCTCTCGAAAACCGGAGGCCACCTCGGCCCCAACCTCGGTGTCGTGGAACTCAGCATCGCCCTCCATACCGTTTTCTCCACACCGGCGGACAAGCTCCTGTTCGATGTATCCCACCAGGGATACGTCCACAAAATGCTCACCGGCCGTGCGAAGGAAATCGAAAGCATACGCACCTACAAAGGCCTCAACGGCTTTCTCCTGCGCACGGAATCCGAGCACGATGCCTATGGTGCCGGCCACGCCGGAACCGCCCTCTCCGCCGCCCTCGGGATGGCCGCCGCCCGCGATCTGACAGGCGGTGACAACCACGTCATTGCAGTAGCCGGTGATGCAGCCTTCACCTGCGGCTCCACCCTGGAAGCTCTCAACAACATCGCGGAAACCACCAGGAAATTCATCGTCGTCCTCAACGACAACGAATGGTCCATCGACAAAAACGTCGGAGCCATCGCCCGCTACTTCAACGCCCTCCAGACCCACTCCACCTACTCCACCGTCCGCACCTCCGCAGCGGATTTCGTAGAAAAAGTTCTCGGAAAAGCCGCACGCAAGATCGCCCACCGTGTGGAGGAAGGTGCCAAGAACCTCATTTTCCCCAACGTCCTGTTCGAGAAATTCGGCATGCGGTATTTCGGCCCCATCGACGGCCACAACCTTCCCCTGCTGGTCAAAACCTTCGAGCACCTCCGCACTCTCAACGAGCCGGTAGTCCTCCACATCATCACGGAAAAAGGCCGCGGCTACCAACCCGCCCTCGACAACCCCGGCAAGTTCCACGGCCTGGGTGCATACAAGATCGAGGACGGATCCACCGACATGGTTTCCTCCCCCACCTGCTCGGATATCTTCGGCCGCACGGTCACCGATCTCGCCATAGACGACCAGAAAATCGTCGCGATCACCGCTGCCATGCCGGGCGGAACCAAGCTGGAAACATTCAAAAAGGAACTGCCTGACAGATACTTCGATGTCGGAATCGCCGAGGAACACGCCGCACTTTTCGCAGCCGGACTGGCAGCCGAAGGCATCCGTCCCTTCCTCGCCATCTACTCCACCTTCATGCAGCGTGCCTACGACATGATTGTCCACGATATAGCCCTGCAAAACCTCCCCGTCCGCATGTGCATGGATCGTGGCGGCCTCTCCGGAGACGATGGCCCCACCCACCACGGCCTTTTCGACATCGGCTACCTTCGCCACATCCCGAACATCATCCACATGCAGCCGGCCAGCGAAGCCGAATTCTCCGCCATGCTCAAATGGATGGCCAAATACGACGACGGCCCCACCGCCATCCGCTACCCGCGCGGAATCATTTCCGGGACACCCCTGGACAATCCCATCGCCCCCATCGAGCTGGGCAAAGGCGAACTCATACAGGAAGGCAGCGATGTCGCCCTCATCGGCCTCGGCACCTTCTACGAGATGGCCGTGAAAACCAAAGACCTCCTCGAGGAAAAAGGCTTCTCCGTTTCCCTCGTAAACCCCCGCTTCATCAAACCGCTCGATACGGAGCTGCTGGAAAAAGTCGCCCGCAACTGCAAAGTCGTCTGCACTTTCGAAGACCACGTCCTTTCAAACGGCTTCGGCGCAAGCTGCATCGAGCACCTCCACATCGCTGCAATCCCCACCCGCGTGGAGCGCATCGGCTGGCCGGATGAATTCATTGAGCACGGCAAACCTGACATCCTCCACGAACTCCACGGAATCTCCGCAGAAGCCGCTCTCGACAAAATCCTTCCCCACCTCAAGAATCCTTCCTGAACGCCATGGAACTCAACCTCATCGACACCCCCTTCGACCTCCGCCTGATCAAACCAGGCGAACTCGAAGAGGTCTTGGAAGACCCCTTTGCCGTAAAATTCCTTCCGGACAACGATCGGGATGACGGAGCCTCCCGCTACTACGCCCTGGGCCGCACGGTCGCCGACCGCCACCTCTTCATCGCCTTCACCACGGATGGAAAAATCGCACGCGTCATTTCCGCCCGCGAAATGAGCGATCCCGAGCGCCGTTTCTACGACCGCAACTACAACGAAACCCGCTGAAGAACCATGAAAGCAATCACCTCCTGGGACGAACTTCCCGACTTCGACGACGCCGCTGCCGAAAACGAATTCTGGCAGAACCACGAGCTGGCCCCGAAACTCATGGTCGCCTCCGTCCACGAAGCGGATTCCCGCGAGTCCACCACCATCACCCTCCGGTTCGATCCCCGCATGCTCTCCCGCATCAAGCGCATCGCCCGCGCCCGCTTCCTCAACTACCAGTCCATGATGAAGCAATGGCTCGCCGAGCGCCTTGAGGACGAGATGAAGGATCCCAAGGGCGACGGCACGGACAACTAAAGGAGCGCTAAAGGAACGCCGCCTTCAGGCGGCGTTTTCCCGGCACGGTCAAAAATGAAACTCCTCCGCAAACCCGGCCTCTGGCTCTTCGCGCTCATCGTCTGGGAACTCACCCTCCTCACCCTTTCATCGTTCTCCAAACCCATGCCGGAGGGCGAGCCCGGAGATCCCCCACATCGATAAAATCCTGCATTTCGGCTACTTCATGGGCGGCGGAATCATCTTCGCCACCTGGATCCTCCTCTGGAAAGGCGCTGCCGCAAGACCCCTCGTCCGCTTCATCATCCCCCTCGCCGTCCTCGCATGCCTCGGCGCGCTCGATGAATACCGCCAGAGTTTCACCCCCGGCCGCTCTGGAAACGACCCCTTCGACTGGCTCGCGGACGTCCTCGGCTCCGCCACCGGTCTGTTCCTCGCAAACCGCTTTCATCACCTCTTTCTGAAATTTTCATCCCGGTGACGGATTTTCCGAAAAAATAGCGTTCATTCCGCCCCGCTGTCGGTTTAGCCTTTCCCCGATATGACACAACTCGACCAACTCAAGAAGCTCACCACCGTAGTCGCCGATACCGGGGATTTCGAAGCGATGAAGGAATTCAAGCCACAGGACGCAACCACCAACCCGTCCCTCATCCTCCAGGCAGCCGGTAAATCCGAATACCGCCCGCTCATCGACAAGGCGATTTCCGAATTCAAAGGCGGCTCCCTCTCCGGCCAGGCACTCACGGACGCAGTCCTCGACCGCATCCTCATCCTCTTCGGCCTCGAAATCCTCAAAATCGTCCCAGGCCGCGTCTCCACCGAGGTGGATGCCCGCCTCTCCTTCGATACCCAGGGAACCGTGGACAAAGCCCGCGAACTCATCGCCGCTTACGAAAAGGAAGGCATCTCCAAAGACCGCGTCCTCATCAAGATCGCCTCCACATGGGAAGGCATCAAGGCTGCTGAAATCATCGAAAAAGAAGGCATCCACTGCAATCTCACCCTCCTCTTCTCCTTTGCCCAGGCCGTCGCCTGCGCCGAAGCGAAAGTCCAGCTCATCTCCCCCTTCGTAGGCCGCATCCTCGATTGGCACAAAGCCAACACCGAAGGCACCCCGGACTTCGAGGGCGACAACGATCCCGGCGTCATCTCGGTGAAAGCCATTTACAACTACTACAAGAAATTCGGCTATGAAACCGAAGTCATGGGCGCATCCTTCCGCAACAAAGGTGAAATCACAGCTCTTGCAGGTTGCGATCTTCTCACCATCGCTCCCAAACTTCTTGCGGAACTCGCAGCCTCCGACGAGTCCGTCGAGGCGAAGCTCACCCCGGAATTCGCAGCGAAAGATCCTGTCGAAAAAATCACCCTCGATGAGAAATCCTTCCGCCTCATGTTCAACGAGGACGCCATGGCCACCGAGAAAACAGCCCAAGGCATCCGCGGCTTCGCGGCAGACATCGTAAAACTCGAAAAACTCGTCAACGAGTCCCTGTAAGCAATCCTTTCGGAAGGCCGGGGGCATGTGTTGCCTCCGGTTTTTTCGTGTCCACGCAGCTTCCGGTTTTCATACGGCTCCCGCGTGCCAACCCATACTTGATATTTCCCCACCCAACCGCGACCATCCGGTCTCGCAACCATGACCAACGTCAACCAACAGCGAATTGCCGAACTCCTGAACATATCCAGGGCAACGGTTTCCCGCTGCTTTACAAACCACCCCGGCATCAACCCCCTCACAAGGGCGAAGGTGTTCAAGGTCGCTGCTGAAATCGGCTACGCCCATCTTGAGAACCGGACTTCAAAATCAAAAAAAACATCTGAAATACTGACTTTTGGTGTCCTCATTTGTTCAGACGAGGAGGAATACAACCGACATGACTACCAGAGTCCGGGTGAACGGATCCTTGCCGGCCTGACGGAATGCGCCCAACTGAATTCCGCACGTGTCGAAGTCCATTTCGTCAACCCCAACGAGCGGAGCATCACCGATCCCAGCTATGCGAAGATCAGCAAGATCCGTAACCGATGGAAAGGTCTCGTGCTGGTATATCCGTTTCCCGAAACCATTCTTTCGAAGCTGACCCCGCTGATGCCGGTCGTTTCACTCGTCGAGCAGTCCGAACGGGAAAACATCGATTGCATTGACGCGGATCATTACAAGGGCATTTCGGCAGCGATCGACCATCTGCATGCCCTCGGCCACCGTCGGATCGGATTTTTCACTCGAAACTATCCCGTCGAAGCAAGTTGGTCATTCCGGCGCTACGCGGCTTACGTGGAAAAAATGGCGCGCCTTGGTCTCCCTGTCGAAAGCGGTGATACCGTCAATATCTTCCCCGCTGCCAAGATGGATGTAGAGGAAAGCATGACCCATGTGGCCAAGCGATCCCGTGAGGGTGTAACTGCATGGGTATGCGCGGCAGACCACCAGGCATACGATCTCATCGGGGGACTGAAAGCCAAGGGTATCGATGTCCCGGGTGACGTATCCATCACCGGTTTTGACGGGATCGAATCACCTGAAGGCCTTCCCCGGCTCAGCACCGTCCTGATCCCTTTCCGTGAAATCGGAGCCAGCGGAATCCGCAGATTGTTAGAGCGGATTACGAAACGCTTCGGCTCCACCCAGCATGTCTATATCGAATGCCAGTTCAGGCAGGGAGGGAGCACCGGACCGGTCGGCGGGAAGGCCTGAGCGGTCATTCAAGCGCATCGAATTCGAGACCCTTGACCTTCTCTCGTGCTGCGTCCGCAGGTTTCCAGAACCAACCCTTCGCGTCCCAGCACTGCGCGAATGCCAGGTTGTCCGTTAGATACTTGTAGGCAGCCAGCGCTTCCTTCGTTTTCCCCTGCGCCTCGAGGGATTGGCCGAGGATGAAATAGCTGGTCCCTACGTCGTTCAGCGCCCAGAGCTTCTCGGTTTCCTCCTTCACGGTCGTTGGTTCGGTCAGAGCCTTCTGCATCTCGAGCGCCTGTTTTTGATACGTCTCAATACACTTGTTCGCATACAGTTGCGCGGCCTTCTGGTCTTTGGCGTTCAAACCGTTCCAAGCTTTTGTGGTGAGTGTGGAAGACGAAAAATCGCCGAAATCAGGTTCTTCAGCGGTTGCTGTTTCAGGTGACGGGGTCTCGGCTGCCTGGCACAGGGGAAGGAGAGCCAGCATTGATGCGGTTACTAGGAACGCGGGTGTTTTGAGTTTCATGGTGGAGTTTTTTACGACGCTGCGCGCACAAGTCAAGACCATCTTTGCAATTTTATGTAACTTTTTATTTCACACTTCGGTTTCCTTTTCCTATGATGCCGGTGAAATGAAACGAATCCCAGCCAGAACCCCCCTGATTTTTAAATCATCCATACGCCCGCTTCCCGTTATTCTCGGCGCGTTTTTGTCAGTCCTGTCCACCCTGGCTGCATCCCCCTCGATCGTCAGTCTGAAAACCGATGCTTCGGGAAACCACACGCTCGTCCGTAATGGCGAACCTTATCACATTCTGGGAGTCGGTGGAACCTCCCGCCTCAACACACTCGTCGAGTGCGGCGGGAACTCGATCCGTACTTGGGGAATTGAATCCCTGGAAAAGCCGATTGAAGGAGTACCGCTTCTCGACCATTGCCAGAAACTCGGCATTACCGTAACCGCAGGCATCTGGATAGGGCACAAACGCCATGGCTTCGACTATTCGGATAAAGAACAGCTTGAAAAACAGCGCGTGGAAGTCCGCGAGGCCGTGCGCAAATACCGCGACCACCCCGCCCTCCTGATGTGGGGACTTGGAAATGAGATGGAAGGGCCGACCTCGGATGGCAAGGACGCCGATATTTGGAAAGAGCTCAACGTCCTCGCCGCCATCATCAAAGAGGAGGATGCCAACCACCCTGTCATGACCGTGATCGCAGGGAGTTCCTCAAACAAGGTCAAGGGAATCCTGGAACACTACCCGAATATCGACATCCTCGGCGTGAATGCATATGCCGGGGCATCCGGCGCGCCCAAAGCAGTCAAACAGGCAGGTTGGACAAAGCCGCTGGTGCTGACCGAATTCGGTACGCCCGGACATTGGGAAGTCCCCAAGACCCCATGGGGAGCACCCATCGAGCCAACCAGCCGTGAAAAGGCCGCCAACTACTACTCCACCATTTCCCTCCTCAACGAAAACCGCGACATCTGCCTCGGCAGCTACGCTTTCCTCTGGGGGCAGAAACAGGAAACCACCTCCACCTGGTATGGCATGTTTCTGGAAAGCGGTGAGAAACTCCCATCCGTGGATGCCATGTGCTACGCATGGACGGGGAAATGGCCGGCCAACCGCACTCCCCGCGTGGAATCCTTCGAAAGCGCACTGGATGGTGCCACCCTCCCACCCGGCACGGAAGTGGAAGCCACCATGGTCGTGAAAGACCGCGAGGGAGATACTCTGGAATGGGAATGGTATGTAGCGGAAGAAAGCAGGGACGTGCAGGTGGGGGGCGACAAGGAAAACGCCCCTCCCGTGATCAACGGTTGTATTTCGCAAGCAAAGGATGGAAACGTGAAAGTTAAAATCCCGTCAAAACCCGGAGCATACCGCCTCTACGCAATCGTCCGCGACGGAAAAGGCGGCGCCAGCGCGGAAAACATGCCCTTCCGGGTGGCGAACTGATATCTTCCCCCGACTTCGCTGGCCGTAATCGTGTTACGTCAAAAAGATTGACACCGGATGAAAACATTATTCGGATCGATGATCGCGAAAATGTTGGAGAAGGTTTGGGCACAAGGTATCCCCCTGGGGATTTTGTTCCACTTTCTCTAGCTTGACCGTCCTGATGGCGGAGCCGCCACTACTCCTCTTGCCGGACTTCAGGCTTAATCTCCAGCGGCATGGCCTTGTTCTCTTCCATTTTCTCAATCGAGCCACGCTCGTCCTGCACCGGCACAACCTTGATATCCACCTCCACAGGCACGGCGCGGAGTCCTTTGATGATTTCCCGCAACTGCTCCACCGTCGTTTCCGAAAGCGTCTGCGGAGCCGAATGCGCACGGCCTGTCTCACCTATTATGTTACCGATCGCAGCCAGTCCATCCTGAAATCCGGAAAGCTGTGCCACCACCCGCCCGACAGGATCTTCCTCCCCTGCCCCGCCCAACAAACGGCGCTTCATGAACTCCTTCTTGATATCCACCCACCGTGCCGCCTCTTTCTCATCCGCGATCCCTTCGAACTCTTTAAACTTGAGCAAATTCGCTTCCGCCCCGCTCGTGAGCGTCTGGGATTCGTTCTGATAGTGATCCAAAATCTGCGCCCGAATCTCCCCGTCGCTCATCAGCGGCAGCACTTTGACAGCGATACGCGCCATGTTCCGGTATGAACCCTGCAAACGGAACGGCGGCTCCGTCCGGTAGGCATCTTCCTGCGCCGCGCTTTTGATATATTCCTGGTTCACCTGAAGGATCGTGTCCCGGATTTCGTAGAGATGGCGGGTCACTTTCACCATCTCGTCGATCTCAGCAGGAGCGTAATTCCCTTTGAATCCAACGCCTTCCCTACTGCCGGTTTCCGCGATTTTCATCACCGCATACACATCTTCCTGATGCTTGCTCGCCAGCCTTGAAAGAATGGGATTCGCGGTCAGGCAGTTCTCGATGTAGCTCGCTTTGAACGCATCCAGATGCCCGCCGAGGATTTCGCCGAGGTTGTAGGTATCCGCCCGGTTCGCCAGCATGTCAGGGATACGGAATTTCGTCCCGCCCTCCGTATAAGGGTTTCCAGCCATCACCACCGCCACCTTTTTCCCGCGCAAATCATACGTCCGCGCCTTGCCTTTCCACACTCCCTCCATCTTCCGCTGCGCATCGCAGAGACTGATGAAACGCTGGAGAAATTCCGGGTTCGTGTGCTGGATATCATCCACATAGATCATCACGTTGTCCCCCATCTCCAAGGCGAGGTTCAGCTTGTCCACCTCCTCGCGGGCGGAAAGGTTTGGCGCTTCTGTCGGATCGAGCGAGACTACCCCGTGACCCAGCGCAGGCCCGTTGATCTTCATGAAAGTCAGGCCAAGACGGCTCGACACGTATTCCATGATCGTCGTTTTCCCGTAACCCGGAGGGGAAACCAGAAGCAAAAGACCTGAACGATCCGTCCGCGAATCGCCGCTGACCGTGCCGATCTGTTTCGCAAGGTTCTCGCCGATGATGGGTAGATACACGTCATTGATCAGTCGGTTCCGGACGAACGAACTCATCACCTTGGGCTTGAATTCTTCCAGGCGGAGATCTTCCCGCCGCGCCTTGACCAGCCTCTGTTTCAGGCTGGTGCTCGCCTCGAATGCCGGAACATCCACCCGCCCGAACCGTTTCAACCGCGCACGAAACGCGTGGTAATCCGTATCGTAAACCCCACCGTCCGCGATCACCGAATGCTGCCCACGCAGTCCGGAAACTTTGATCCCGGAGGAAACTTCCACCACGCCTAGTTGCTCAATCCCGCCACGCAACCAATGCGCCGCAGACTCCGCAACCCATGCCAGCGCCGGAGTATGAAGGATACCACCCACTTCCTTTGCGGAAAATTCGTGATGCCCGTTCATCCAATCGACCAACACAAGGAACCGCCTCTCGGGATCGTCCGCAAGCGGCTCCATCGACTTCTCAAACTCCATCCCGGCACCCCCCGTGTTTAGAGCCATCTTGAAATCCGCGGTCCCTTCGGAAGCTTCCAGCGATGCTGGGACAGCTCCTCCGCCCGCCACTTGCTCGAACAAATACGTCGCCGCATCATGCGCCATCATTTCGGGCTTTGTCTCACCGATCTCCACCAGCATCCCCGCCGCTTTCGAGCCTCTAACAAATTCTAACAGGTCTTCCTCCAGAGCCGCCCGAAGCGGATGTGCTTCCCCGGATTTTCCGCCGAACGCCCGTCGCATCGCCCCGTGCGCAGCGATCAGTTCCCCCAGCTTCCTCCCCTTTTCTGAAATCCTGTGAACCTCCCAAAACAGCATCGCCAGCGCACGCACACGCGGATTGTATCGCAGCAGTCCCAGCGCCCTGTGCACCGGCAGAATCGCATTCAGTAACAACAAAGCATCCTCGTCATGCACACCCTTCGTGTAGCCCTCGCCGTAGCGCGGAGCCATGAACGCATGCACATCTTCCATCGTCACAGCCCCTTCCGCAGGCACCTGTTCCAACATCTTCCAGGCCAACCATTCCGCCCGGTAAACCTTACGGTTTTCGCTGATCAATTCCTGATCCCACACCCCACGCGTCGCGAGAAACTCCTCGTTCACCACAGGCTCGAAAAACGCCGTCCCCGACAAGTGGTAGCACATCTCCCCATCGTTCGGGACGATGGAAAGCTCCAGCTCCTGGGTGTTTACCGAGAAACTATGCTGACCGAATTTAAGAACATTTCCTCCTTCGGAAAACAGTTCCTTCCTGTCTTTCAGCGAGCGGACGGCATCGTCCTGCAAAGTCTTGAGCCTGGTAAAAAGATCATCCGCTTTCACGGAATCGTCGATCGCACGCAGCTCGGAAATGATATCCCGCAGTTTGGAAACCATCAGATCCCCTGCGAAATATCCGTTGATCGCGTTGATGTCCTCCAGCGAGGCGGCACGGCTTTTCAGTCCTCCTAGAATCCTCTCCGCAGATTTTAGCAAGTTTCCCGCCCGCCGGTTCCGCTGCTCGATCAGCGATTGCTTCCTACCCTCGAAAGCCTCGTAAACCTCTTCCCGTTTTACCGAAAGCTCCTCGATGTATTCGTCGAAATCCGCGAAACGTCCCTCCAGCTCCTCCACCTGCACCATCACTTTGGTCAGGTATTCGCCGCACTTTTCCGGTGTATCGCAGAGATCCAGGAAATTCACCACCGACTGCCCGAGCAATTTTAACTGCGCGCCGAACTGCGCAGTTCCCTCCACCTTGGCCAGCTCACGGCGCTTGCCTTTCAGCTCCGCTTTCAGCCCGTTGAGGGAAGCATACAGAGTGGAAATATTTTCAATAATTGCCGTCGTCTGGGTGGCATCTTCAATCTCCAGATTGCTGACGATATCGATCAGCAGCTCCAGCTCCGCCCCCGCTTCGTTGAGCCCCTCCGTAGTCTTATCCGCCTCCGCTGTTTTGGAAATTTTTCCCAGCGCCTCCCGCTGCGTTTCAATCGCCTGTCGATACGGATCGAGCGACTTCTCCATCAGCAGGAATTCCACCGTCCGCTCCGAAACCGACGCCGTAGCTTTCGCCACGCGCTCATCAAGATCATTAATCAGCTCCTCATCCGCATAGCGAAGCTCACGCAGCCCGATGATCTCACCGCGGCGCAAACGCAGATCCGCCAGGCTTTTCACATAGCCGCGGATATCGTCCGGTTGCTTTCCGCGCACGGCCGTCAGAAGTTTCTCCGTCGCCGTCCGCACCTCTTCCGTGCTGTCCGCCGTCGCCTTGCGCAGGCGCACGACTTTATCGAACTCATCTATTGCCGCACTCGCCGCTGAATGGATTGCATCAAGAGGCTCGGAAAGTTTCTTCGTCCCCTCATCTTTCAGCCAGAAATATCCGTCCAGCACCTCGCGACTCCGGCGCACCAGATCGAGGTACACGCCCGAGTAGGAATCGCTTTTCCCGAGTAGGATGAGAATTTCCCTAGCCTCCGCCATCGCCCGCACCAGCGCGGAGTTTCCGATTTTGAAAAGCAACGAGTCGCGTTTCTCCGCAGGCACGGCGACCGCAGTATCCAGCACGTAAGGAGTTCTCCAAACCTGCAACGCATGATGTTTCTGTGGCTGGTCCGGCGATTGGAAAAGCACCATCCGACCGTCCACATCCATCGCGAAACCGTTACAAACCACCGGAGTCTCCACCGTTTGCGCGATGACATTGTAGGAAAACAGAACGTAATGTCCGGTCGCCCGCTGATAGAATACGAACATCGTATCCTCACCATTTCCCGCCATCACCCGACGCTCGAAACGCACTCCGGAGTGGCCGGTCTCGAAAGTTTTCACCTCCCCCGTAGCTAGCAGGTAACCGTTAGAGAAAAGGATTCCCTGATCCTCGGGAAGCAGCACACAGGACTCGCCTATCCCATCCAGCCTGTGCACGTCGCCCGTCTTCTCATTAAAAACCAGGTGGCGATACACCGTTTCCTGATACGGAAGAATCCGCATGATGATCAGCGGGCCGACTGTCGCGTAGAGTATCTCCGCATCATCCAAGGTCTGGTCGGAATCGTCCACCGGCTCTGAATAAATCCCCTGCCCGGACGCTGTGTTGTCCTCAATCTTGATCGTCAGATCCCCGCCCACCGTCTCCACGAAGACCCTGTCCTCCACCGAGATATGCGGATGCTCCCCCGCCCGGTGCATGTCACGGTGCGCACGCTGCCACTGGAACTCCACCAACTCCGGATACCGGCACTCATGCTCCGAGCGATTCCCCACGTATTCCAGTGTGCCATCGCCCACCAGCTTCCACTTGAAAGTCTTGATGTCGTCCTGCGCCTTGCCGATCCGCATCTTCATGTGAAGGTGCGGGCCTATGATCATGAATTTCACGAAGACCGTATCCCGGTAATACCGGAACAGGGTCGTGAAATCCTCATTGAAACTTTTGTCCCCCAGCACCTCTTCCAAGGCCACCGGTTGGAAACCTTTTTCTCCATCAAGCCGGCAGATCGCAAAAACATCCTCCAGATCAGTAGTCGCTTTAAGCCCGAACTGGATGTTGTAGCCAAGCAAATACAAGTCCGCCCCCAGGCTAACCAAATCCCGCGCCACGCAGTTGTGACTCGTCGCCACATGCCCGGTGGAAAACAGCTCCGTGGGGATGGAGCCGAACACCTCATGGCGTGCAGCGTTCAACGCTTCCACACGCTCCCGCAACACGGAACCATGCTGATCCAAGCGGGCACGGATCACCTCATAGGCACCGCCTTCGAGTTGTTGAGGGGTCTCTGGCATGGGGTTAAGAATTTTGAACCACGGAATACTCGGAATACACGGAAGGAAGAGGTTGTGTTTTTCGATGATGCTTTGGCATTGTGGTTCGTTGTTTGAGGGAAAGAGGAAGGCACCACGAATCTGACGAATCCTACGAATCTAAGAGAAGACTATCTGACGATGCGTTCGTATTCCAGGTCGTTGGCTCGCCCGAAATTCACTAGAAGACCTACTTTGAAGCCTGAAGCTCGGAGGTAGTTGTGTACTTGGGCGCGATGTTCGTCGGTCAAGGCTTTGCATGCTTTGATCTCTAGGATGATTTTTTCGTAGGGAACAAAGTCAGGTTCATAATTTTTTGAGAGCAAAACTCCCTTGTAGTGAATCGGAAGCTTCGGCTTGGCCACAAACGGGATATTTCGGTAGCCCAATTCCAAATCCAGAGACTCCTGATACGGATCTTCCAGAAACCCGCATCCAAGCTCGTTGTAAACTTCAAAACAAGCTCCCACCAACGCATAAATTTCTTCCCGATAGATCAGATCCATAAGCCAAGTCTTAAGAAAGATTCGTTAGATTCGTAGGATTCGTGGTTCCTACTTCTTCCCCAAAACCGAAGCAGCACTGGCATCACTCAGCCCGAAGCGATCCGCGGCTCCGAGAAGACCGATCAGCTTCTCCCGTTTTTCCCCGGAAGCGGAACCGACGAGTTTACCGAGAAGTGCGGAGACACTGAGATTTTTGATATCCGCTGTTTCGATTCCGAAATCCTCAATCCAGGTTTTCGCCTGGGCTTTGAAATACTCGGGATCGCCGTTGAAAAAGGTGTCTTTCACGTCCCCGAGAGCCGCACTGTTTTCCAATGTCCGATCCACTACCTTTCCAGTAGTAATCGCTCGCGTAATCCGGTCGAAGAACTCCACCTCGCCACCGACGATATCGATTTTGGCGTATTTGAGCGCTTCCCCGATGACGAGTGCCTGTTGCTCGGCGATCTGGCGTTGAACATCGATCTGTGCGAGTTCGACGGTCTTCGCCTTGTCCAGCTCCAGCTTGAATTCCTCGTGATCCTGGCCGGCTTCCTCGAAGAGTTTCATCGCATCCGCCTTGTCGCGTATCGCCTCCGCATCCGCAGTACCACGGGCGCGGATGACTTCCGCCTCGCCCATTCCGATGGCGGCTGATTCTTTGGAAACCGCTTCCGCCAGCATCTTCTTCCCGGCTGCTTCCTTCTCGGATGCGGCTTGGAAAGCTTCGGCCAGGATGAGTCGCTCCTCGGCGTTGAGCTTTGCGGCTCCTCGTGCGGCTTCGGCTCCGGTGGTGATGGTGTAGGCATCTTCGTCCGCTTTGAACTGGGCGGCTTGCTTGTGGGCTTCCGCCTCTTTAATTTTCTGGATGAGCTGCTCTTGGGCGGATGCTTCCGCAGCGGTGACGATGACCGTCTTTTCACGATCCGCCGTGGCGAATGCCTCGATGTCTTTCATCCGCTGCTGCTCCTCGACGACGAGCTTCTCGACCATCACGCGCTCGCGGATGACTTCCTGGATTTCCTTGCGCTGCTCTTCGATGGATTTTTCCGCCTCGATTTTTTTCAGCTCGGTGATTCGCTCGCGTTCGATCTGCTCGATCATGCGCTCGCGTTCCACGCGCTCCAGTTCCACACCGTCGGTGCGCTCTTTGTTGCGGAGGGCGACGATGACCTGACGCTGCTTGTTCTCTTCGGCGATGGCCAGCTCCTCGTCTGCAGCGATGCGGGCGACCTCCGATTTCCGGCGCTCTTCCTCAGCCACTTTCCGTGACTCCGCCTCTTCGCGGAACTGCACCGTCTCCACCTCGCGCTTCTGGCGGGCTTCGGTTTCTTTCAACTGGCGCTCCAGTTCCAGGATGGCCTCGCGGGCTTCCACGTCCTGTTGCTTGATGATCTTTTCCTTGTCCCGCTGGATCTTGTTGGAAAGCTTCGCCTGCTCTGCGGTCAGCTCGGTGATCTTTTTGATACCCTCGGAATCGAGGATGTTCTCCGGATCGAGCATGTCCATCGGTGTTTGCTCAAGGTAGTCGATGGCGGCATCTTCAAGGATGTAGCCGTTGAGATCCGTGCCGATGACTTTCAGGATGGCTTCGCGGAACTTGTCGCGGTCTTCGTAAAGTTCGATGAAGAGGAAACGCTTGCCGACAGTTTTCAGAGCTTCGGAGAATTTCGCGTCAAAGAGATTGCGGATTTCCGCCTCGCTGGAAGCCCGCTCGCAGCCGATGGAATCCGCGACCTTAATGATATCCGCCTCGACATTGTTAATTCGCACGAAGAACACCACTTTGATGTCCGCCCGCATATTGTCCTGGCAGATCAGGCCGTTCTTTCCGGTGCGGTCGATTTCAATCCGTTTCACGGAAATATCAATGTGCTCGGCGCGGTGGATGATTGGGATGACAAAACCACCGTTGAGAATCACTTTTGCTGCGCTGCCACCTGTCCGAACAAGTGCGCTACCTTTCTCCACCTTCCGGTAGCAAGTGAGAAGCAGGTAGAGAAATCCGATGACAATCAGGATGATGACGCCCCCGGCCACCAGGCTCATTTCCGAAAGGAAGGCTAGTTGCATGGGGAGGATCGCATCGAGGACGGCGGGAGGAGACATGGTTTGGTTCATTTTTTCGGTGGGTAAACGGTATCAGTCGATTTCAGGAGCGGAAGGGATGGCGCGTGTCAGATAGACACCGGTTTTTTCATCCATGGAAAGTATGGCGACCTGCGTGCCGCGCGGGATGGCAACGGAATCGGCACCCAGTTTTGCATTGAGGATGGCGGGTGCGCCATCGGCACGCTGCACCTCCACCTGGCCGTAAGTGGAGTCCATTTCCATGGAACGCACCACGCCGATCTGGCCGATCACCGGTGCGACCGTCTCCGTGTCTTTCAGCCGTTTCATCAGAGGCACCAACGGCTGGGTGAGGATTTTCGTCCCAATCACTCCGAGGATGAATGAGGCGACGAAAAACCCCAGGGCGAGCAGCCAGCTATGCCCCGGATTGAGGTAGAAATTCAGGATCATTGCGGATATCCACATCAGTAGGACTAGGATGGAAAGCACGATGGTCACCGGGATCAGCCCTGCGTTGACCACCCGAAGCATTGCCGCAGGGACATCACCGATATCGCCGTCCACGTCTGCATCAAAATCAAAGTCCAACGCATCAATCCCGACCGCACCTAGCATCGTGAGGAGCCAGAAAAGAACCATCAGACCCAACAGAATTGTCAGCGGCAGGTTATATGACAGGATGGCCTGTTCCCATAGTTCTTTCACGGTGTGGAAACTGGTGGGAACGTGCGAAGTTGGCAAGGGAAACGTGGCGGCGGATGCAATCCGCCGCCACGGCACGTCACTCGTATTTCCCTCCGGTTTCCTTGGAGGGGAGTTTTGGTTTGGAGCGGGAGGGCTTGTCTTCGGCGAACCAGCGGTTGTTCTCGAATACGAAAGTTTCCGGGGCGGTGCCGGGGCCGATGTTGATTTCAGTTCCTACGTTTTCCCTCCGGAAGATGAATTCGTTGTTTGCGATCTTCACGTTGCCACATGGCTTGAAGCTCTCGCCTTTTGTTTCCTGGAGTATGCGGAAGATCCATTTTTCCGGGCGGATGACTTTGTTGCCGGAGAACTCGGAATCCGTCACCCCGGTGAAAGCGACTGCGCAGACGCCGCCTTCGAAGACGTTGTCGCGGATGAAAATACTGCGAGCCTCGTAGTTCGCACCGGGTGGGCGGAAGAACGCTTTACCGGTAGAGCCACCGGCCTGGACTGGACGTTCACCGGCGTTGATGAAACGGCATTTTTCGATAGTCACGTTTTCTGATCCGCCTTTGAACTGTGGGCCGGTGTGCTGGGAGAAGCCGGGCTTCCCAGTGATGGTGCAGCCGGTGATGAGTGCATCGCGACAGCCTACGAAATCAATCGCCTGCCCGCCCCAGCCGGAAACCTCGCAGTTGCGGATCACCAGGTCTTTGAGGCCGGAGCATTTGATCCCGTCGAAATTCCCGTTTGGGCCTATGTCTTCGGCTTTTACATTTTTGATGAGGATTCCCTCGACGGGTTGGTCAAGTTTCCCTCCGTCATCGATATTGATCCCATTGCCCTTCTGGCCTCTTACGATGATGTTGCGGAGCTTGAGGCCGGGGGTGCGGGTGAAATGGAAGGCTTCGTTCCCGCCCTCGAAGACGGGCCTGTTTTCAGCATCGGCTCCTTCGACTGTCAGGTTCTCGATTCCGTTGATGCTGTGGCCTGCGGGATAGGTTCCGGAATTAATCCTGAGGACATCGCCGTCCTTTAGGGAACGGATTGCGGTAGCTAACTCCTTTCCGTTGGAGACTTGGATCGTCTTTCCAGAAACCGGGGAAATGAACAAAACCAGATATAGGAAGAGAAAGCGCATCACACCGATACCGATGTGCATTTACCGATCTTTCCTATTCCTTGGAATCCATTCCGGAGGGACGGAAAGAGCGGAATTTCACAAATCCTCCCGCATCGGCAGGATCTCAGGGATCTTCCTCGGTCTGAATGCGTTTCCAAGTCAGGAAAAGCAGTATGCCGAAAATCGCGGTCGGAATTGTAAAGCCGATGGCGGGGCCGGTGCGTCCGTAGATCCAGTAGCCTGTCGCAAAGATTGCCGAATAAACGGCGAGGCTTCCGAACAGTGCGCTGACGAGAGCGATGGGAACATCCCAGCCTTTGGTTTGTCCTTCGGCCATGTCTGCGCCGCCTTCATTGCGGACTTTCGCCCAGCCGGGACCGCCTGGTTTGACGGTTTTGTAGAAATTTCTGAGAACCGCTGGATCGGTGGATTTCGTGAAATACGCTGTGACCACCCATGCTGCCGTGGTGATCAATACGGGAAGGACACTGCCGGAGAGTTCCCACCAGACGGACGCGTCTTCCGGAACCCATTTTGAAAACACAAAGGTGAAGAAACTGGCAACCACCAGGGAAACGACCATTGCGACGATTTCCGTGGTGGCATTGATGCGCCACCAGAACCAGCGGAGGATGTAGATCGCACCCGTTCCCGCACCAAGCAGGAGGAGATATTTGAAAGCTTGGGCGGCATCTGTCAGAAGAAGCCCGACCCCGCAGCCGAGCAAAAGGGTGAACACCGTGGAAAGTCGGCCCGCCATGACGAGTTCCTTTTCCGATGCATCCGGTTTGACAAAGCGTTTGTAGAAATCATTCACCAGATACGATGCTCCGAGGTTCACCTGCGTGGACATGGTGGACATGTAGGCGGCAATGAGGGAGGCGGAGATGAGGCCGATGAGGCCGCTTGGCAGCAGGGTCAGCATGGCCGGATAGGCGGCATCGTCCGAGATGTAGCCGGGATCTGCATCCGGGAAAGCCACTTTGATGGACTCCACCGAAGGGAAAACGATGATGGATGCCAGGGCGATCATGATCCACGGCCAGGGGCGCAGGGCGTAGTGCGCGATATTGAAAAACAGCGTGGCACCCATGGCGTGGCGCTCGTTTTTCGCAGAAAACATTCGCTGCGCCACATAGCCGCCGCCGCCGGGCTCGGAACCCGGGTAATAGGAAGACCACCAGACGATGGCGAGCGGGAGAATGAACAGCGGGATCCACTGGGCGGGATCTGAAAACGAGGGCATGAGCTCCATTTTCGCCTGCACCTGCGGATCGGAGATGAGAGCGGAAAGTCCGCCTACGCGTTCGTGGTTCACCAGGAAAACAGCAGCCCAGACGGATCCGATGATCGCGATGATAAACTGCACAAAGTCTGTCATGATCACGCCACGGAGGCCACCGAGGGAACTGTAGAGCAGGATCACCGCACCGGATACGGTCAGCATTATCCATGGCTCCACCCCAAGGACGATTTGTCCGAACTTGATCGCCGCCAGGCTGACCGCTCCCATCACCAGGACGTTAAAAACGAGGCCGAGATAGAGTGCGCGGAACCCCCTCAGAAACGCGGCCTCCCTGCCACTGTATCGTAGCTCGTAAAACTCCACATCCGTCATCACCCCGGAGCGTCTCCAGAGCTTGGCGAAAACCAGAACCGTGAGCATCCCGGAAAGAAGGAACGCCCACCAGACCCAGTTTCCCCCGACACCGTGGTTGCGGACAAGTCCGGTCACTAGGTTCGGCGTATCTACGGAAAACGTAGTAGCAACCATGGAAACACCCAGCAACCACCAGGGCATGCTGCGGCCTGAGAGGAAAAACTCCTTGGAGCTGGTTCCGGCTTTCTTCGTGGCAGCTAGGCCGATCCCGAGGGTTAGTAAAAAGAAAGCAGCTATAATAGTCCAGTCGAGGGCTCCCAGAAGGGAAGCGGCAAGCGGGTTGGTAGGATTCACGGCAGCCATTTTTCATAGGCACCCCCACCGCACAAGAACTGACAGGAGCTAAACCGAGATAAATAATTTTCGTGTTTGCCGCCGATTTTCCGCTTGCTAACGCAACTAGCTTGCCTTCGCCTCCACCGCAACTTCCCCATGAAAACACCTCAGGTACTGGCATTCATCCTCGCTACCACCCTTCCCTGCCTTGCGGAACCACAGCACCCGGATCAACCGGCGCGCATCGCGGAAGGTCTTCAGCCAGGTTTTTCCGGGGATTTTGAAACGAGCATTGAAGGAGCTTGGGCATCGCGCTACATCGCGGAGGGTCGCGAAGTCTTCGGAGAAAACGGGGTGATGAGCGCGCTGGCCATTCTTTCCTATCAAAGCTTCGCCGTCGAGCTGTGGCAGGGCTGGTCCGATGGCAGCGCCGACAGGGAGTTCCAAGGCTCCCTGCAATGCACGCTGATCGACGAACCCGTCTCCGTCACTTTCGGCCTCACCCACATCAATGACACGCGCGGGGGCGATGACGATCTCGATGCCTCCGTTTCCATCTCAGCCCCCCTTCCCAACGGTATCGCCTGGGATACGGAATTTTACTATGGCTTCGACAGGGATGGCTTTTATCTGGAAACGGGATTTTCCAAGACCTGGGAAACCAGGATCGTTGACGTCACCCTGGGAGCGCACCTTGGATCGAACTACGGGTATGTGATGGATGGCCATGAGGGGCCGGATCATTACGTCATTTCTGCGAATCTCTCACGGGCGATTAACGATTGCTTCAGGGTAACTGCGGGTGTTTCCCAGCACCTCGTGATCGACCGGGATACGGCACGGAATGCGGAGGATGGGGAACTCTACGACGGAACGGTGTTCGGCTTTGCCGCCGAATATTCCTTCTAACCGGATTTTCTCCCTAGGCAAATCGTGCGGGCAATACAGACTGCGTGCATGTTCAGCAGCAAACAGCTTTCCGAAGACCAGATCGCCACCATCAAATCATGGGCGGCGGATGGCGCGCAGCTTCCGGAAATCCAAAAACGGATCACCGAAGAATTCAAAATCACCGTGACCTACATGGACACGCGTTTCGCCATCCTCGATCTTGGGATCGAGCTGAAGGAGGAGAAAAAGGAAGAGCCTGCACCGGAGATTGTCGAGACGCCGGTTGCTACCGGGAAGACGACAGTGACCATGGATTCCATCGCGGTTCCCGGCACGCTGGTCAGCGGCAATGTTGAATTCAGCGATGGGGAAAAGGCGCTTTGGTCGCTGGATCAGGCGGGACGTCCCAGCCTCGATCCCAAGACAGCCGGTTACCAGCCGAGCCAGGAAGACATCATGGAGTTCCAGACCCAGCTCCGGGCGCATATCCAGCAGGCGGGGTTGTAGCCGGACACGTGGTAAACGGAATGCAGTGGCGCAGCCACCGGTGACTGCCTGCAGCCTGCTGCCGCTTTCCGTCACGCACCCTGGTGCTACGGGGCAACCTGAGGAAAGATCAAGCCGAGTCGTGCCAATTCCGTCGGCTCGCAGCGGGCTGCATTGCCAAAGCGGCAGCAGGCTGCCGGCAGTCACCGGTCTCCGACTAATCAGTCCGGCTGAATCTTCAGTCGCGGCGGTTTCCGCATCTTGATCGTCTCGTCGAAATCACCGAGATCCAGGCTGTCCAGGACGTTGGTGCTACGGCGGATCAGTCCGCTCTCCCCGCTGCTTGCAGCGTAGCTTGGCAGCTCCGTGTGGTATGGATCCTCACCGATCAGAACCGGGCTTTTCGGGCGGACGGGCAGGACATCGAGCGCAGGCATGGTTCCGAGCGCATTTTTCGGATCGATATCACCCGAGAGCGATCCGGAATGGAGCGTGCAGAACGGGAGGTTCCCCTGCCCCTCGCGGAACCATTCGGTAAAAGCGGTGCTCACGGATCGCACCGTGCCTGTCTTCACATCCTCCTGGAGATCCTGGCAAAACTGGGTAGCGCGCTGCCCGGAAACGGAACAAATCTCAATCGGAACCATGGAATCAGGCCGTTCGATTTTCCCGCCCCCGAAGGCGGGGGCCGCAGCATTCATCGTCGCAGCCCAGACAGGCATCGCCAGATCCCGGCTGAATGCACCGGGGTAGATCGCGTCGTTGTTTTTCAGGAAACCTGTCCAAACCCCGCAACTGACACGGGTGTTGTAGCCGAGGAACCATGTATCGGCGAAGTCATGGGTAGTCCCGCCTTTTCCGGCTCCGTGAAACGGTTTCTCAACCAGCATCCCGTCCAGCCCGCGTGCGCTACCATGGCTCATGCCACCTTCCATCATGCTGTGCATCTGCCAGGCCACCGCCTTGTCCAGCAGCTTTTGGGTCTTCGGCCGGCTGGACTTGCGGCGGTAAACCACGCGCCCCTTTCCATTCTCGATTCTATCCACGTAGTGGAATCCCTTGGGGCCGCTGTAGCCACCTTTGGGGAAAGTGGAGATCGCCGTCACCGCCTGTTTCAGGGAGGCAGGCTCCCATCCCACGCTTACCCGTGGCAGTGGCTCGGAATCCTCCATGGGGAAACCGAAAGCAACCCCGGCATCAATCACCCGCTGCAATCCTACCTCCGCACCAAGCCTCACGGTCGCAGCGATTTTCGAATCCTCGAAAGCGCGTCTCAAAGTGATCTGGCCCTCATATTTCGGAGAGCCGGTTTCCATGCCCCACTCCCCGAGAATGCCCTCCCGCCCACCGATCATGACCGCC
The DNA here is from genome assembly GCA_963793435.1 of uncultured Verrucomicrobiae bacterium. Classification (GTDB taxonomy): domain Bacteria; phylum Verrucomicrobiota; class Verrucomicrobiia; order Verrucomicrobiales; family Akkermansiaceae; genus Luteolibacter. Next base: position 2,586,131 of record CAWCAA010000002.1, read on the forward strand.
CTGTTGTCCATGGGTTCATCGTCCAGGGTGGAGGCGGGAGTGTGCTTGTCGGCCAGACCGGCTGAGTAAAGAAACGGGTAGAACGCCGTTCCCAGAGGGCGGGTTCCCATTTCAATGAAATCAAACGGCACCTCCGCGTAATCCCGCCCGCCCACATGGGCGAGGACTTCCCCGGTGGAGTGGTCCACCATGAAGACCGCGCCCTGGAGATACTCCGCATCGGCTCCCTCGTCAGTCCTACTGTATTCACCATACTTCTGGTGGGCGTAGCCGGGATGCTGTTCCGCCTCCTGCAGGGTAATGGCCAGGGATTTTTCCGCAGCATTCTGGATCTCGCGTGCGATGGTCGTATGGATTTTATACCCACCTGCCGCAAGCGCATCCTCTCCCAGGGATTTTGCCACCGCATCTGCGATGCGCTCATACAGGTGGGACGTCCCACGCTGGAGGGGTTTCGGGTCGGTCTTGACCGGCTTTGACCTGGCTATCGCCGCTTCGGATTTCGTGAGCATGCCCTCGTCCACCATCCGTTTAAGAACATTGTCGCGCGAGGATTTGCTCTGCTCCGGATTGTTGAGCGGGGAGTTGTTGGTGGGGTTTTTGATCAGACCCACGATGGTCGCACATTCCACCAGGTTCAGGTCTTTGGGTTCCTTTCCGAAATAGCCCAGCGATGCGGAACGCAGACCGTAGAAGCCGCTGCCCAGGTAAATCCGGTTCAGGTAAAACCCGAGGATCTGCTTCTTGGTGTAGCGGTTCTCTATCCTGCGTGCCAGGAACGCCTCGACCATTTTCCGCTGGAGGCCACCCTCGCCCCTGGCCACCGCGTCCTGCTTCAAAGGAAAGGCGTTTCTCGCAAGCTGCTGGGTAATCGGTACTCGCGCCCTGGGTGGTGGTGCCGGCCTCGTAGTTCAGCTTCAACGCGCGGATCACGCCTATGTAGTCAATGCCATCGTGGGTCAGGAAACGGGAATCCTCCCCCGCGCGCAGGGTATCGATAAAGAGATCGGGCACATCCTCCACCGGCATGATGCTGCGGTTCTGAACGAAGATGCGGCCTATCTCCTTCCCGTTTCTATCAAGAATGATGCTGGGAATTTCCAGCTCGTTGATCTTTTCCAGATCATACGTCACCGCCCGCTCCCGGTATTCCCGGGTGTATTGCTCGGCGCAGATGAATGCGATCCCGCAAGCGATCAGGAATAGGAGGAAGAGCACACCCCAGAAGGTTTTGCGCTTGTAGAAGCGACGCTTGCCGCTCTTTCTCCTGTTGTTATTGCTGTTCGCCGCCATGCCAGATTCCGATACACAACCGCCCGGGGGCGAAGGTTCGCGCACCGAGGATTACCCGAATCCGCCGGACTCGGCAACCCCTTCCTTGAGCGAATGCATCCGTGGAAAAATAGCGTCACAGGGCGGCCTTTCCTTTCCTGAATTTCTGGAACTCGCCCTCTACCACCCGGAGCTTGGCTATTACGCCAGGACGGACAGCCAGGTGGGGAAAAAGGGAGACTTCTATACCAGTGTCAGCGTCGGCCCCTTGTTCGGGAGACTGCTGGCGCGGAGGTTTTCAGACTGGTGGGAAACCAACGGAAACCCCTCCCAGTGGCGCATCCTTGAGATAGGCGCGCACGATGGGAAACTTGCTGCCGATGTTTTGGAAACGCTTCGTGGAATTTCCCCGGAGGCCTGGGAGGCACTGGAATACGCCATTGCAGAGCCACTTCCGCGATTGCGGGATGCGCAGCATCAGCGACTCTCCCCTCTGGCCAGGCGATTGAATCTGGCAGCATCCCTTTCAGACCTGGCGGAGTCCCCGCTTCCGGGAATCGCTTTCGGAAACGAGATCCTCGATGCGCTGCCGTTCCATCTCGTGGAATTCATCGGGAAGGAATGGCATGAGGTATGTGTTGAGCTTTCCGGGGAATCCCTCGGACTGGGTCATCGGCCTTATCAGTCCCACCCCCTTTCCGAAAAACTCTCCACCCTCGGCACCGCCTTCCCGGAAAACTACCGCACCGAGATCCGCACGGGCTTCCCCGCCTTTCTCGAATCCGTGAGCGCATGCCTGGAAGACGGCCTCCTCCTCTTTATCGATTACGGCTTCGCAGCCCCCGAATACTACGATACCCAGCGCACCACAGGCACCCTCCGCACCTTTTCCAAGCACCAGGCCGCCGAAGACCCGCTGGCCCGCCCCGGAGAAATCGACATCACCGCCCACGTCGATTTCACCGATCTCGCCCGCGCTGCGGAAAAAATCGGATACTCCCCCACCACCTTCACCAACCAGGGCAGCTACCTCGCCTACCTTGCCAAGCCCCTCATCCTCTCCGGTGCCTTCTCGGACGCGAAAACCATCGCCCAATTCCAGTCCCTCACCCACCCCGCCCACCTCGGCGGGAAATTCCATGCCATCGAGTTCACCAAAGGCGGCTCAATACCTGCCGTAGTAGCCCACCGTCTCGCCCTCTGAAAAGCGCCCTCCCCCTGGAACCTTTCATTCACGGACATGAATCGGAAACGCATGAGGCAAGACCACAGCCCCGTTGGTCCCGGCCGGGGTCCGTCCAACGCGCCATAGCTCCGAGCTTCCGCTACCCTTCACTCAAAGCCATCTTTGGAGTTCTCCTTGTTGTTCATCCGATGGTAATGGTGAGGAGTCCGTCTTCAAATATTGCCTCGGTGATAACTGCGGATCTCAACTTATCCATAGTAACGCTCCCAATCGATGGGAATTTGGGGCGGGACAGACAGAGATTCAGATCATACTTCGGATTGGCAGAGCCGCGCCCACCAAGCAGAAACCAAATCCCGCCACGGACTTCGACGCCGTGTCTGGTGGCTTCGACCTCATGTGGCTCAAGTCCGTCCGTCGCAGAACCCTTTGGCATGCACCCGATGTCTTCTCGCCACAAGATTATCTCGATCTCTTTCCAAAGATCTGCGCTAAACACGCTTGGTGGCAACTTCTTCAATCGCGGTGATTTGGTGAATTTACCGGACGTTTGAGACCTGCCACCCGCTACTGGGAGCGCCCCTCCGGTCCTGTTTTCGGTTTCTTGTCGCGATCGGTTTTCGACTCCACGCCGGGATCGGGGTGGTCAGCGTCGCCTTGTTCGCGATTGCGGTTGTTTTGCGGAACGAGTCTTCGATACTTGCCCATACTCGTTAACAGGGTCCTTACCTTTGAGTCGGAGTAATACTTCAGAAGGGACGCCTCATCATCTTTGAGCGTGATTGGCGCAAAAGGTTGGTTGACCTGATCAAACTTCATCGGGTGCGCGTTCTGTAGTTCGTCAAAATCATCGGCGAACCAGAATCTCAAAAACAGTTCTCCGGACATGTTGAACTCGTAGTCCACCACCCAGTTCTTGAAGGTCATTTCGCCGTCCTCGGCGCTCTCTTTCTCATGGTCTGCAAGCCTAACGAGAAGGAGGTTGTGCCCCTTGTGCTTTCGGGTGGAAATAAGCATCTCCGGGAACTTGCTAGGCGTGTCCGCCTCGAAACTGTCGAACGCGAGGGCTTTGAATGTGTCATCCCGGCCTTCCAGTGCGGCAATAATGATGTAGCCATATACTCCTATATCGTCCTCATCGCGATCACCCCGAACCTCACTGGGTAGCTTCCCGGCAATCTGCCAGACACCCTCCAAACGGGCATCGACCTTCGGATCTGGTTTGATTGCTGTTTCAGTCTCCAGCAGGCATCCCGAGAGACCGAACATGGCGGCGAGAGTGATCGCGATTGTTGTGATAAGGACTGGCATTTCTTCAGTAACGATTTAGGAATGGCGCTCCGGGGTGAAGTTCAAATCTAATCAGAAGACTTCCCCGGATTCACCATCTTCGACTTGTTCGCTTTTTTATTTATTTGGTTTGCGTTAGCATCATTCGGTGCCCAGCAGGATCTTCCACTAAGCAATAGCCTCCATCATTACTGATGATAACTCCTCCGTTTAATTGAACCTTACTAACTGACTCTTCCAGGTTGGAGACTTCAATATGCGGAAGCCAGCCTGATGGAGTATCAGGAAATGTTGCTGCCGAGCAAATGCCCATGACATCTTCTCCCGTGTCATCTCTTACTTCATATGAGATATTATTATCGTCATCGGGCACTTCATCTAGGTTCAGACCGATCACCTTGGAGTAAAAAGTAGCTACTTCTTTCGCGTTTTTGGTAACCATTTCGACCCAGTATAATCTATTGATTTTTTTCATTTTTATGGTGTGGCATTTCTTATTGATCGTTATAGGAATGGCGCGCCGGCGTAAAGCTCCAATTTAATCAGACGGCTTCCTCGGCGTAGCCATCTCAACGCAGGATCTTGTTCTGCCTCTTCGTATTCATTCTGGGTGTGAGTCTTGCCGTTCGAGAAACGTGAAAAATTGCCTTCTGACTTCTTCGGATCGTTCACTTGGACTGCCAGCCATCCATCGACAATTACCGTCTGCCGCTTCCGCAAGGTCGCGAATTCGCTCAAGGGAAAATAGCCACTCGTCAAAGGTCACTGCCGGATCAAACCCGTGAGCTTCAAGACGCTCTCGGATCTCTAAAATAATTTCACTACGATGATCGAGAAGATGATCCGTGATCTCGGATGCAGAAGCTATGCACCAGTCTGCATCTCCCTCCTTCCACGTCTCCTTGCAGTGGGGCAGTTGCCAAATCCAGTCGCCAGTCTTCTCGCTAAAGTCCCGGTCGATGAGAATCGATATACCACTGACGCTTTGAGCAAGCGGCTCGCCCTCGAACCGAATTGATGGCCACTCTTCAGGGTCTATATACCGTGCCATTTCTTTGGAGAACGTCATAGGAATGGCGCGCCGGGGTCAACCTCCAATTTAATCAGACGGCTTCCTCGGCGGCGCCATCTCCGACTTTGTTCGCCTTTCTTCGTTAGTCGCCATACCCTAGAACTGTGCATCTGTGCGAGAAATGTGTTTTGGTAGGTTACGAATGACAGTCCAGTATTCATCCCGCACGTCCTCATCAATATGAATTGGTAGGCGTTCACCGTAAAGTCTATCGCCGCCGTCTCTCTTCGCGCCCGAAATCCAGTAAGTATCTCCCGAATCCAAATCGACATAGTTGCACTTGTATCCGGCGCCTTTGAGGCTCTGAAAACGCTGACCTCGATAACTCAGAGTCTTACCTGTGCGGTTGAATGAAACCCGACCGATCCGCGCTTCCCCGATAAGGTTCCCCGCCTTATTCTCGATGTACATTATTCTCGACGAACGATTCCGAACCGCAGTTGTCGTATCTGCGGAAGAAGCTTGGATTTCGCTGATCGAGTCCCTCAGTGCTGCTTCTTTGCGAGTCATCGTTGTAGTATAGAAGTTTCTTCGTCTAACGTTATAGGAATGGCGCGCCGGGGTAAAGCTCAAAATTAATCAGACGGCTTCCTCGGCATCTCCATCTCCGCCTTGTTCGCTTGCTTTTCGGTATTTCTCGTGGGCTTGAGTACATAAACATTGATCAAGATTCTCAATGTGAAAGTAGTTTGGGGGTCTTCGGGTGAAGACTGCAATATGCGCCCGCCCGAAAACGATCTTGGAAATATCGCAAAAAGGAACTGACCTAACTAAGACTCCTCTGTTGAGGATCTCGATAGAGGAGTCGGTGAGAATCCACATTTTGAACGCCTCTCGTCGCTCAACGTGTAACTGAATGACTGAAGCAACCGGAATTATTAGGAAAAGTGGCAGACTAGACTTGGCGATAAAGCCTGAAGCGAAAAGTCTTCCGACCGCTACTGACGCTCCCAGCCCGGAAATTAAAGTCACGACCAAAACTAAGATGACAATGCCAATGCAACAGGAGATCCCGAGCAGAATACAATTGCGCGAAATACTCGAAGGCCTGCATGCAGTAATCGTCATCTCTTAGCGAACGTAATAGGAATGGCGCGCCGGGGTCAAGCCCAAATTTAATCAGACGGCTTCTTCGGCGTCGCCATCTCCGACTTGTTCGGTTCTTTGGTTGTGGGTTCTGAGAGTTCTTTAACTCTCTCGTGTGCCTCTTCATAAACCTTGTTGAAATCTTCGTCATTAGCGGTGGCTGAGGAGAACGCCTTCTTCGAAGCTGAGTTGTAGATCTCTTGGGTAGCAATTACCTTGTCATAAACTTCCTTCGAAGCTTTAGAATAGGTTCCGTCTTCGTTCAACGTATAGATCTTCATATCACTAAAGGGTGGCTGTCTGTATTCCAGTTGGTTCAGATTGCCATCCTTGTTGGTGTCCGAGTGAGAAAATACCACTCGACCTTCCAAACTGTATGCTATTGACTCAAGCGTAAAACTCTCGTTAGTCTTCAAACCGAATACATACAGATTCTTGTTCTTCCCTAGCGGAATGACGGTCGAAGTGCAACCATCTCTCTCTACGCTGTGAAATCGAAACGGGGTCGATTTTTGTCTTGGTTCAGGCTTTCGGCTAACGAAAAGCACCGCTCCTGCAATTATGCAGGCTGATATTAGGATCGTTATCTTCATGAGTATTTCTTACCGAACAGGTTGTTCTGTCTCCCCCACTGATACCTGTTTGGTTATTTCAGGTCGAGCGGGAAAAAACCGGGGTGGCAAGTGGTGGTTTTTCAATGACTTGTGGCTGTCCTGAAGTTCCGTTTTCCTTTTAGATACCCGGAAGGTTACGGTGGAATGGTGTAATTGATATCCTTCGCATTCCGAGGGTGTTTTTCGAAATCCTATGAATTATTTTCATCCCCGGTGAAGATTCCGGATTCCGGATTCCGCTGGATCTTTGAAGACGAATCAGCGCATGTGCGAATTGTGAATCAATCCGGCTGCGCGTTGACGGGATTTCACTCCACAGAAGTGACCCTCAGGCTATGGCAGATAAGAGACCCATATACAGCCGGGCAAAACGTAGCTCCGTTTTGCGTCCCTGAACGCATCCATAGCCACTCTCGCAGCCATCCGGTGGCAGATTCATAAACCAGTAACCGAAGTACACCATTTCAACCGCTCTATTGAAATACGCGTCGAACCAATACGCATCCGCAGGCGGTCAGTTTCGCTTGCGCGGGGAAGGGGCGGGTGGTCTTCCCGCTGGTTCTGGAGCGGAAGGCCTGCTGTTGGATCTCTATCCGTCCGAGGGTGCTGTGCCAGCGGGTTTTTTACCATGGCCGATGAGGTCGGGATCGGAAAAACCCAGCCTTGCGTTCCCTTCCTTGGTTTGTTCGCCCCCAACCGGCGTTCGTCTCCGGCGCATAACGCGGTAGCCGCATCTCCGTGCCTCCGGATCCGGCGTAAACCTGAACGGCCGTGCCACGATCCTGACGACCACGCCACCCGGATCAAAAATACCGGGAATCCCGACACCAGACCCATCGCAGCATAATCCCAGACCCCGGCTTCTTCCCCATCCATCGAGTTCCACAAAATCCCCGGCACAAAGAAACATAATCGCCCCCGCCAACAGCAACGCCAGCACCAGGGTGCCAACGTAATCAACCCGCTAAACCTTTGCAGGCCGGGGCAGAACGAGGACGGAGGACATTGTTTCAAAGACAAATCAGCCCAAGGTCACAAGCCACATGATCGCCTTGATAATCGCCGCGATCACTCCGATAAAACTCAGGATCACCGCAAGAATACTAAGCCCGCCCCCTCGCGTCTTCGGCGAAAGTGCCAAAACAATTCCAACCGTCCCAAAGATGAAAGCAACCGCCGCAAGCAGCAACCCGCCAATCGCGCCGACTTTGAAACTAAGAACCGCCGCAATGATCGCAAGGATGGATGTGATACTGAAAGATGCTTTGTTAGAGGCCATGCGGAACCGTCACCCTGAATACGGGATCACGCAAATCTCAAATCTCAAATCTCAACCCAAGACCCAAGGAATGCTATCCGCGTTCATCCGCGTCCATTTGACGGAAAGGTTTGGTTTTCTAGACCGTCCATCTCCGCTGCGCTCCGATCGTGGTTCCTCCTCCCCAATGCCCAAGTCTTCCACTGATCACTGATCACTCGGCACTCGCCACTTTCCCCAACCCCAACCTTCCCGAACCTACCTTCTTCAGCAGTCCAAACTCCTCCCCATCATCCACGAGTATCCGCAGTTGGCACGTCACCCCGCCCCTCCTCCACAGCCGCAAGCATGATCCTCAGCGCCCCGCCCGAGATCCAGATTTCCCAAACCAAACACACCAGCGAAGCCCCCATAAGCGCCAGCGCCAGACCGAACGCCACCACCCCCACCCCATCGGCTTCCAAAATCACCCCGACCATGGAAACCACACAAAGCAACAGACTCACCGCGCCCAGAAGCTGCATTCCCCGGATCAGAACCAGCCTGCGCCGGAGATTGTCGATCTGCTTTTTCAGAATCCCGTCACCCTTGGAAAGCCAGTCGCCGTGCAGGGTGCGAATCAGCGCGGACAGGTGGAGAAAACGGTTCGTGTATGAAAGGAACAGCAGGCTGACGGCCGGAAAAAGCAGAGCCGGTGTGGAAATCTCGAATACCATGCCGGAAGTAGAACCACCGCGCTGAATTTTGCAAGCTGCCCGACGCGCATCCCTCCTTGCAAAATCCACCGGCTTCGCGATTCTTCCCCCATGCGCAACCCGACCCCACTGGTTCTCACCCTTGTCCTGGCAGCCATCGCCATCTTCCTGTCCCTTCGCGACACCCCGCCCCCTGCCCCGAAATCTGACGCACGGGCGGAAAACACCGGGAACGGTGACGCCCCGGTTAGAAAGTCCGAACCAGTTCCCGAAACGATTGACGAAAGCACCTCCAAAGCCGCCCCATGGCCCACCGAGAAATCCGACATCCCCGCAGATCCCCAGGCCGTATTCGGCCACCTCGAAAACGGCTTCCGCTACATGATCCTGCCAAACCAGGAGCCGCCCAACCGCCTTTCCGTCCGCCTCCACATCGCCGCCGGTTCCCTCATGGAAGCCGAAGACCAGCGCGGCCTCGCCCATTTCCTGGAGCACATGGTTTTCAACGGCACCAAAACCTACAAGGATGCCAACAAGCTCATCCGTGAAATGCAGACACGCGGCATCGCATTCGGCGCCCACGTGAATGCCTACACCTCCTTCGACGAGACCGTTTACATGCTCGATCTCCCGGACGTGAAACCGGACACCCTGGATCTCGCTTTCGGAATCATACGCGATTTCGGCGACGGCGCACTCCTCAGCAAGGAGGAAATCGATGCGGAGCGCGGCGTCATCCTTTCCGAGAAAGCCTCCCGTGATTCCGTCGGCTACCGCATGATGCAGAAGCAGTTCAGCGCCCTCGTCCCGGACTCCCTCATCGCCAGGCGTTTCCCCATCGGCGAGGAGGAAGTCATCAAAAACGCCCCCCGCGAGCGATTCGTTGACCTCTACTCCCGCTACTACATCCCTAGTAAAATGACCTTCGTAGTCGTCGGAAACGTCGATGCCGCAGAGATGGAAGAGACCATCAAGGAAAGGTTCGGCTCCATGAAAAACCCCGCCAGCCCCGGCGGCGAACCCGATCTCGGAACCGTCTCCGTCCCCGAAGGGATAGAGCCACACCTCTTCTCTGATCCCGAGCTCGACTCCACCGAAGTCTCCCTGAACCTCATCCGCCCCTACACTCCCGAGCCGGACACCAGGGAAACCCGTGCGGAAAAACTCCCCGTCCAGATCGCCAACTTCATCATAGGCAGACGCTTCGACCGCCTTTCAAAAAAAGAAAACTCACCCATCGCCGAAGGTAGCGCGACAAAATCCGTCCTCTTCAACGACCTGGAGCTCGGCTCCGTCTCCATCACCGCAGCCGACGACCGCTGGACCGAAGTCGTCCCCGTCCTTGAGCAGGAGTTCCGCCGCGTCATCCAGCACGGCTTCCTCGATGCCGAGCTCGCCGAGGCCAAGGCCAACATCCTCAACACCTACCAGGAAGCAGTGAAACGCAAGGACTCCCGCAGATCCGAGACCCTCGCCACCGCCATCGCCAGTTCCATCAACGACGGCACCGTTTACTCCACCCCGGAAACGAACCTCGAACTCGCCTCCGCCGCGCTGGAAGAAATCACCGTGGAAAGCGTCCACGCCGCCTTTGAAGATTTCTGGAAATCAACCGGATACCATCTCGTCCTCTCCACCAAAACCGAGCCCGAAGGCGCCCTCGGAGATCTCGCCGCAATGTTCCAGGACTCCACCGGCACCGAGGTCGCACCGCCCGCCCAACGCGAAGCCATCCCCTTCGGCTACACCGATTTCGGAATTGCCGGAAGTGTGGCCACCACCGTGGAAGCCGAGGATCTCGGCGTCACCCAGATCACCCTCGCCAACAACATCCGCATCAACCTCAAGCAAACGGATTTCGAGAAAAACCGCATCCGCATCCTCGCCCGCATCGGCACCGGCCAGCTCTCCCAGCCACAGGGCAAACCCCTCCTCCACTCCTTCGCCAGCGCGATCTACGATGGCGGTGGCCTCGGAAAACACTCGAACGACGAGCTCTCCGAAATCCTCGCCGGCCGCAACGTCTCCTCCAGCTTCGGCATCTCGGAAGACGCCTTTACCCTCTCCGGCTCCACCACCCCCGACGACCAGCTCCTGCAGCTCCAGCTCATGACCGCCATGATCACCGATCCCGGCTATCGCCCCGAAGCTCTCTGGCAGTTCCAAAAACAAATCCCCGTCCTCTTCCAGAATCTCAAACACACCACAGGCGGTCCAATGAAGGAAATGGACGCCTGGCTCCACGGCGGCGACTCCCGTTTCACCATCCCCACCCAGACCGAGCTCTCGAACTACACCATTGAGGACGTGAAAAGCTGGCTCACCCCGGAACTCGCCAACGGCTACATCGAGATCAGCATCGTCGGGGACTTCGATAGAAAATCCCTCCTCACCGACATCCTCTCCACCATCGGAACCCTCCCGGATCGCGCCGTAAAACCCGCCGCCAGCAACGCAAACACCCGCTCCGTGGATTTCCCGAATCCTCCTGCGGAAAAATCCTTCACCTACGAGTCCAAGATCCCGCAAGCCGTAGCCACCGCCATCTGGAAAACCGCCGGCATCCGCGGAAACATCCCCGAGTTCCGACGCCTCAACGTCCTCTCCGACATTTTCGGAGACCGCCTCCGCGAAGAAATCCGTGAGAAACTCGGAGCCTCCTACTCACCCAACGCAGGTGCCTCTGGATCGGACGCCCTCGAAGACTTCGGCTACCTCATCGGCCAGGCCATCGGCAAACCCGAAGACATCCCCCTTTTGCTGAATACCATGGAAACCATCGCCAAAGAGCTTTCCGAAAAAGGAGCCGACCAGGACGAACTCGACCGCGCCCTGGCGCCCACCCTGTCCCAACTTGAGAAAACCCTCCGCGACAACTCCTACTGGCTCTCCACCGTCCTCTCCCAATCCCAGTCCGATCCCGAAAAATTGGAACTGGCCCGCAACCGCGATGAAGACTACCGCTCCATCACCCTCAAGGAAATCAACGCCCTGGCAAAAAAATACTTCACCCCGGAAAACCTCCTAAAAGTGTCCATCCTCCCCGAGGATCAACAGCAGTAGCTGCTGCGTCCCGCAGCAGGCCGTGATCTCGGCGTCCCGCCGAGACTCTTCTCTTCCTTGAGGTTTAAAGTTTAAAATTTAAAGTTTCCATGCTTCGCCTCCCCTTCCGCACCCGAGTCTGGCGCGGCGCCGCCGGTGAATTCTCCGGCTCCGGCACAGGAGCCTCCATGGACTTTCAGGATCACCGTGCATACGCCCCCGGAGACGATCCCCGCCACATTAACTGGAACGCCTACGCCCGCACCGGCCAGTATTCCATGAAGCTCTTCCGGGAGGAAATCCGCCCCGTTGTGGATCTCATCCTCGACGTCTCCCCCTCCATGTTCTTCACCCCGGAGAAGGACAAACGCACCACCGAGCTTCTGAATTTCCTCACCGACTCCTCCCTAGCCGACGGAGCCACCGTCCGCATCTACGCCGTCCACGGGGACGCGCAAATGTCCATAGCCCCCCCCGCCGTCCGCGCGGAAAAATGGAAGGAGGACATTAAAGCCCTCTCTCCCGGCGATCCCTCCGCCCCACCGGAAATCCACCGCCTCCCCCTCCGCTCCGGAGCCATGCGCGTCTTCATCTCCGATCTCCTCTTCCCCGCGGATCCCAACCCCTACTTCCGCACCCTGGGCCAGAAGCAAGGCAGCCCCATCGTCTTCTCCCCTTTCCTTAATGCAGAGTCCAACCCCGACTGGACCGGCAACTACGACTTCATCGACGCGGAGCTGAAATCCACCCACCCCCACCGCATCGAAGCCGCCACCCTCCGCCGCTACCGCGAGTCCTACTCCAACCACTTCGACCAGTGGAAGGAATCCGCCCTCCGCCACCAGACCCCCCTCGCCCGCATCCCCTGCGAACCGGATCTCCTCCCCACCCTCTACAAGCACGCCCTCCCCGTCCGCGCGCTCGAAGCAGCAAAGTAAGGAGCAGGCGAGTCTCCGCGCCTTGAGGCCAAGGTGGCGTCCCCGCCACCTGTCCAAAAATCTTCCCCCACCGGGCGAAGACGCCCGCGTGGCCTCAAGGCGCGAGACGCACCTGCTCCCAAACCGATTCTTGCACGGGCGGTTAATGGCGGCTAATTCTTTCCAACCTTCGAGTTTAAAGTTTAAAATTTAAAGTTTCCCCGTGTTCGCAAACCCCCTCGGCCTCCTAGCTCTCCTCGGCATCCCCGCCGTGCTGGCGATCCATTTTCTCCAGAGGAAATCCATTTCGCTGCCGGTCTCGACCCTGTTCCTGCTGGAGAGGACGCAGCGGGAGGCGACTTCCGGGAGGCGCTTCGAAAGACTGATCCCGTCCGTGCCGCTGTGGATGCAGATTCTCGGAATTCTGCTGCTGACGTGGTTCCTTGCGGAGCCGCGTTTTCAAAAGGAAAACAGCGTGCAGCGCGTGGCGGTGGTGTTTGACTCGTCCGCTTCAATGACGGTTTTCAAAGAAGAGGCGATAGCTGCTCTACGCGACAAACTGCCAGATCTAAAAGGGAGCGCGACGGCGATGGAACTGACCTTGCTGCCATCCACTCCGGGGGCTGACCGGATCTACTCGGGGACGTCCGTGGAAGAATTGGTAGAGGCGATCGAAAATGTTTCGCCAACAGGAGGGCTGGCGGATCCTTCCTACGCGCTGCGGTTGGCGCGGTCCATTGTCTCCAATGACGGGGTGGTGATTTATCTGACGGATACTCCTGTCGAAATGCTGCCCTATGATTCGCGTCTGATCGCGGTCGGGAAACCAACCCCTAACGTGGGCTTCACGGGGATCAGTTTCGAGGAAAAGCAGGGCACGCTGACCTGGCAGGCGCTGGTCAGGAACTACGGGGACGGGGCGACGAAGCGGAGTTGGTCGCTGGAAACTTCGGAAGGGGCGACGGAGCCGCGCGAGTTCGATATCGCGGCGAAAGCTTTCGTGACGATTCAGGCGGCTTTCCCCCAGGGTGCGGAAAACGTGCGGCTGGTTCTGACGGCGGATGCTTTCACTTTGGATGACACCCTTCCCATCGTCGCCCCGCAGCCGAAGGAGCTGGAGCTTTTCACTGCCACCTCCCCTGCTTTCCGTGGACTGACGGACAAGTTGCTGCGCTCCCTGCAATCGACGCGGGCAAGTGTCGATGCCGCGTCCTCAGATCTGGTCATCACCAGCTACGATCCGCTGGATCCAGCCCTGCCGGAAACCAACGCCATCCTTTTCGTGGAGGATCCGACTTCGGTTGGGAAATATTTGAAAGGAGGCATTCTCGCGGAATCCCACCCGCTGATGGACGGGATCAACTGGCAGGCCTTGCTGGTGAGGGAGACCCTGGAACTGCCCCGCCAACCCACCGACCGGGTGCTGCTCTGGCAGGAAAAACGCCCGCTCATCTTCCTCCGGGAAAACGAAGGAAAGCGCATCCTGTGCTTCAACTTCGACCTCCGCCTTTCCAACGCCACCCAGCAACCCGCATTCATCGTCCTCCTCCACCGCTTCGCCGAGTCCCTGCGCATTTCAAAAGTGGCACCGCAAGCACTCAACCTAGAGACCGGGCAGCAGATCAGGATCGCCACCGCGCCGGGAGCCGTGGATATCACTGCGACAGATGTGGAAGGAAGAAAAGTCCCACCCCCCGCAGCCAACCGCGCCCCCGCGAAACCCGGTTTCCTAACCATCGCCCAAGAAGGAGTGACAGAGCTACAGCTAGGCGGCGTAGCCGGGACGGAAGACGGAACCATCCCCCTTCTAACAGCCGCAGTCCACTTCGCCGACACCCGCGAGGCGGATCTAACGGAGTGCGCATCCGGAGAGCCTCTCAAGACCGCCGGTGACGCCTCTCTGAAACTCCACACCACCACGGATCCCCTGGCCCGCCTCTGGCTCGTCCTACTCCTTGTGGCACTGCTGGTCGCATGGTATTTCACCGCAGGGAAACAAGAGCGTGATGCCAGTCCAGCTTAGAACCCGTCTGAAATCCTCGAGATCTGCCAAATATCAGAGGCCTTCTTCCGCAGTATCTGAAGGTAGGAACCGGCATAAGGGCACCGTATAGCGGTGCGAGGCTCTTGGAAATTGTCCACAACTGGTCGATTCGAGAATGGGTCTGTAGCCCGGCCTGAAAAGGAGAAAGGCTCCAAGTCATTTAAACTTAGAGCCTTTCATTGGTTGCGGGAGCAGGATTTGAACCTACGATCTTCAGGTTATGAGCCTGACGAGATACCTGACTTCTCCATCCCGCGATTAGTTTGGAGCACCTTTCGGCGTGGGCGGCAAACTACGCTCGGAATCAGGTAGATGGCAAGAGATATTTTGCCTATTATCAAAAATTTTGCTTCGCTCCGCCAGCCGCATGAATCCCACCATCCCATACACCGAAATTCTCGGTTCCGAAACCTGGCGCGGGATGGCTGAAAAGCATTTTGAGGAAGCTCGCGTGTTCACGGCGGATGCGCGGAAACGTCGCGACCGGGGTGAGGCGCATCCGGTGGAGGATTTCCTTTTCGACTACTATCCCTATCCCGTTTCCATCATTGAGCAGTGGCATCCGGGGCTGGGTGTTGCGTTTGAGTTTGATGATTTGGAAACGCTCCCGGAGCGATTCAAGGGAAAGCGTTACCGCATTGATGGGACGCTTTGTTTTCCTGATCCTGAAAAGCTTTCGGAAAAGGAAACGGGCAGGCTCTCCTGGATTAAAGGACTGCTTGAGGCGACCCAGCGGCATGTGCCGAACTTCGCGTGCCACGGGCTGCATGAATGGGCGATGGTTTACAGGGCGGAGGAGATCCGGCACTCGTCGCTGGCTCCGCTGCGGCTGACACAGGAAGAGATTGATGCGCTGATCGAATCCCGCGCCATCAGCTGCACCCACCACGATGCGTTTCGCTTTTTCGCGAGGCAGGCACTCCCCCTGAACCGCATCCAGCCGACCCTCGGCACCCGCCATGAGAACGAGCAACCGGGCTGCGTCCACGCGAACATGGATCTCTACAAATGGGCGGCGAAATCCATGCCGTGGATAGGCTCCGGTCTTCTGTTGGAAACTTTCAGGCTCGCCAATGAACTCCGCGATCTGGATATGCGGGCAAGCCCCTACGATCTTTCCAAGTGGAATATCATCCCGGTGAAAATCGAGACTGCGGAGGGGCGCCGGGATTATGAAACGGAGCAGCGGAGGCTGGCGGCACTGGCGTTTTCCCTGCGGGCGAAGCTCATCTCCCGCCTCGAAAAAATCATCGGCTCACACCCCCTGCCAGCCGAGCTTCTGCCGTAGTGCCTCGTAGAATGAGGTGCCTTCGAGGCGTAGGAGATTGAAGGAGCGATCCGCCTTTTTCACGATCACCCGGTCGCCGGGATCGATGCGGGTGGTGTCCCGGCCATCGACTGTGAAAAGCATGGCCCGTCATCGGCGCGCTCGGGGGAAATTTCAATTTCCACATCATCGGAAAGGACGAGCGAGCGCTGGCTGAGGCTGTGCGGACAGATGGGGGTGATGACCATCACGGAAGATTGCGGGGCGATGAGCGGCCCGCCTGCGGAAAGCGAGTATGCGGTGGAGCCGGTGGGAGTTGCGACGATCAGACCATCGGCACGGTAGCGGTTCAGCCACTCGCCATCGACCTTTGCGATCAGGGTGACGAGACGCCCGGTTTCTCCTCGCGCGAGTGTCACTTCGTTCAATCCATGGAACAGCTCCACTCCCCCGCCCTTCCTGCGAACCGTTGCCTCCAGCAGCATGCGGGTGCTGGTGGTGAAACGGCTCTTCGCCACGGCTTCCGCGAATTCATCCAGATCCGTGTCGGTGCAAGTTGTTAGAAATCCGAGGTTCCCGATGTTGATCCCGGCGACGGGTTTGTCAAAACGACCCAGCCTTGAGACGGCGTGCAGCATGGTTCCGTCCCCCCCCAGGACAGCCGCCACATCGACGTGATTGGAGAAATCCCCGGCAGCGATACCGCCCTTTTCCCCGGCAATCGCGGCGCTCTTCCGCTCAAGCAGGCATTCACAGCCGCGCTTTTGCAGCGCCTCCCTGAGCGCCAGCATTGTTTTCAAGCCTCCGGTTTTTTGCGGGTTGAGTAATATACCTATCTTCACGCTCAATTTAGTGTCCTGCCCTTCACCGCCAGTGACAAGCTTGGATGGCATGTGGGGTAAGAAATTTACTTTTTCACCAGTCCGGCGATGGTGGGAATAATTTCCGAAAGCTCCTCCACTACGATGAATTCACCGTCATAACACCACTCGCCGAGCAGCTTGATGAGCGGGTTCCAGAAGTAGCGGCCTTCAGAATCCTTTCGGTTGAAAACGATGACAGGCTTGTCCGCCATGCCTTTGACTTTCTGTTGCTTGAAAATCATCAGGGCCAGCATTTCCTGCACCGTCCCGGCGCCTCCGGGGAAGATCACGAAAGCTTCCGAGTTTTTGATCATGATGTCCATGCGGGTGTAGATATCCGGTTTCAGCCAGAAGGTGGAGAGGCCTTCGGGGAGGCCTTCCAGCTCGATGATATGGGGCACGTTCGAGCCACCTGTCCATCCGCCGGCTTCCACGGAGCCACGGACGACCTCCCCCATGATCCCTGAATTCCCCGCACCGGACACACAGCCGAAGCTGCTATCCGCCAGCAGTTTTCCCAGTTCGTAACCATCGCCCAGGTAGGCGGGATCCTCGATGGAGGCGGAGCAGAATACGCAGACGTTTCCGGAGTGGCCCTCGGGCAGCGGGGTCTCGAAAGACGGGCCGGCCACCTCGCCGGTGCGCTCCCTTCCCGCATCAGGAAGACCCGCCTTACGCGCGTTTTCCAGCAGCGTGATCACCTCCTCCACATGCCCGGCTTCCAGGAGAAACTCGCGGGCATCCTGATGCACGGTGCCCATTGCATTGAGGTGGGCAAGCAGGTCGTACAGAGCCGTCCATGACCTATCGGAATTCAGCAGCACGGTCGGTTTGTTTTCCAAGTTCTTGTCCAGAGTCTGGTAGCCTACGAAAATCGAGACCGCTTTGAAAAGATCTTCGAGGGTCGCGCCGGGTGTGAACACGAACGCATCCGCCTCAATGATTTTTTTCTCGATGTTCGAGAGGGAGATCCGCTGATCCCC
This sequence comes from uncultured Verrucomicrobiae bacterium, assembly GCA_963793435.1. Classification (GTDB taxonomy): domain Bacteria; phylum Verrucomicrobiota; class Verrucomicrobiia; order Verrucomicrobiales; family Akkermansiaceae; genus Luteolibacter. Next base: position 2,603,720 of record CAWCAA010000002.1, read on the forward strand.
GTTGGAGTTGTAGATGTTCCAGCCGGTGCTGAAGAGGCGGTAGAGGAGCTTTGCCCTGGTCTGTCTGTTCGGATCTTTTTCGCCGGTTACCGTTCCCGCTAGTCTTACATTTGGCATTCTTTGGGTTTTCTTTCGTTTGAAAATTTCCTATCGCAGTCCGCGAGCCTTTCTCTGGACGTTTCCGTGATAGCGGCGATATCCTCGCCCCTGGATAATTTTCTGCAAGCAGCGGTTGATGAGGCGATGGAGGGACTCGGAGAGGGCGGCATCCCCATCGGCAGCGTGCTGGTGCATGGGGAAAGGATCATCGGCCGCGGGCACAACCAACGGATACAGAAAGGCAGCACCGTTCTCCACGGGGAAATGGATGCCTTGGAAAACGCAGGGCGGCTTTCGGCGGAAATTTACCGCGGGTGCACCCTCTACACCACACTCTCACCCTGCCCCATGTATACGGGAGCCATCCTGCTCTACAAGATCCCGCATGTAGTCATAGGCGAAAACAAAACCTTCCTCGGGGCCGAGCAACTCTTGAAAGACAGCGGAGTGGAGGTCACAGTCTTGAACGACCCATCGTGCATCGCCATGATGGAGAAATTCATCTCCGAGAAGCCCGGACTCTGGAACGAAGACATCGGGGAATAAACAAGACCACGCATTTATGAACATACGCACATCCATCCTGGCCGCACTCACCTGCCTCCTGCCCATCCAATCCCACGCCGCTGGCCCGGGAGACCCCGGCGAATTCTCCTTCCGCCGCACGGTTCCGCTGAACCCGGAACAGACGGCAAAACTCCGCGACCTTGTCGAAAATGACAAGGAGGCGGCTGCCCTTTTCAAGGAACTCGAAGCCGAGGCAAAACCCCTGATAGGCATGAGGCCCACCCCTATCGCCAAGGTCAACTACGAGGGACTGGTGAACACCCACCCGAAGCGTATAGAATCGGTAAAGCATCTCCGCCAGATGGTCGATGCCTCCATCCTGGTGCAATACTGGCAGGCCAGCGGAAATGAAGAAGCTGCCGAGACCCTGCGGAACATGGTCACCGCATGGGCGTCCACCTACATCCCCACCGGGAACGATGTGAACGAAAACAAGTTCTATCCCCTCTACACCGCCTACGAGGCGCTGCGGCCCACCTTTTCCGAAGAGGAGCGCAAGGAGGTGGACGCATGGATCAAAAAGATAGGGAAACTCCATGAAAAGGAAGTGAAGAACCCCTCCTTCATGACCAACCGGTTCACGAAATCCATACGTATGCTCGCGCTGTTCTCCCGCTTTCTCGACCATCCGGAGTGGAACAAAATGGCAATGGACGGCTTCAAAACATACGTGACCGAAAGCCTCCGTCCCGATGGCACCAGCCTCGATCTCGAACGCCGGGACACCCTCACCTACCACACCAGCGGACTGCGCCCCATCGTCGAGATCGCCATCTATGCGGGGGAAAACGGACGGAATCTCTACGAATGGGAATCACCTGTGAAAAGTTCCTTGAAGGGATCCGTGGATTACGTCGTCCCATTTGCGAATGGAACCAAGACGCGCAAGGAATGGCTCAATACCACGGTGGATCTCGACCGCCGCCGTGGCGCGGCGGGCATCGAAGCATACCGTCCCGGCCGCCTCTACGAGCCGGAGAACGCCCTCAGCCTTCTGGAAGAAGCCAGTTTTTTCGATCCCACCCTCGTCCCGCTCGTCAACAAACTCAGCGGGAGCGATGCCAAACGCTTCGCTACCTGGCCCATGGTTGTCAACGCTGCTGCAAACCGCTAGAACCCGAATCAGTATGAAATTTCACAAGAGCAGAACCCTCCGCCCGGCCGGATTCCTCAGCGCCATTGTAGTGCTCGGCCTCGCCTCGCTCTCCCCCGCCCAGGCTGCGGAGAAACTCAAAGCCCTCATCGTGGATGGGCAGAACAACCACGAGGTGTGGCCGAAATCCACGATCATGATGAGGCAATACCTCGAAGACACCGGCATGTTCGAGGTAGAAGTGGCACGAACCCGGTTCATTTGGAAATGGGAGCGGGAAAAGGACTGGCTACCCCTGGCCGGAGTCGGCGAAAAGGAAGGTCTCGACAAGCCCAAGGCCGATACGGAGTTCTCCCCGGATTTCTCAAAATACGATCTCGTGGTGAGCAACTTCGGCTGGAACGCAGCCGGTTGGCCAGAGGAGACGAAGAAGAATTTCCAAACGTTTGTCGGCAACGGCGGAGGATTTGTCGCAGTCCACGCGGCGGACAACAGTTGGCCGGAGTGGCAGGAGTTCAACAAGATGATCGGAATCGGAGGCTGGGGCGACCGGACGGAAAAGGACGGCCCATACGTGTATTTCAACGATGCGGGCGAAGAAATCCGCGATCCCAAAGCCGGTCCTGCGGCAAGCACGGCCCGCAGAACGAGTTCCTCGTCACCATGCGCGACACCGGCCATCCTATCACCAAGGGTCTCCCGGATTTCTGGATGCATTCGAAGGACGAGTGCTACTCCCACCTCCGTGGCCCTGCGGAGAACATGACTGTTCTCGCCACCGCCAGCGACTCCCCGGAGCTTCAGAAAGCGGGCCGCCATGAACCCATGCTCATGGTCATCGACTACGGCAATGGTCGCGTTTTCCACACCACCCTCGGCCACGATACCGAAGCGTTGGAAGGGGTCGGCTTCATCGTGACCCTCCAGCGCGGTGCCGAGTGGGCTGCCACGGGAAAAGTCACCCAGGAAATCCCCGCAGATTTTCCGCGCAAAGGATCTCCTTCGAGACGCACCTTTCCAGCCTTGGAAAAGGAATGAAAATACCGGGGAGAGATGGACTTTCCCCCATTGACTGCCAAAAAATCCGAATATACATTGTAAATCATGAAAGCGATCCTTCCCCTCCTTCTTAGTGCCGCATTCGTTCTGCCCGTGGAGGCGGAAATCAAGCGGGAGCGGAAATCCCTTCTCAACTCCGATCCCGAGGTCGTGTATCTGGAGGAGATCGTCGATCCGCCAATCAAGCTGAAAGTCATCAAACAGGCACCGGTTTATGCCGATAAGGAAGGCAACCGCCGCCTCGGGTATTTACAGGCGAACCAGACGGTCAACCTCGAAGGAATGACGGAAAAAGTTTACCGGGTGCGTGGCAAAGGCACCCGCAACGGCATCGCGGGCTGGGTGGCTCCTTGGGCATTTTCCCATCCCCAGGAGGATTTCGTGGTAAAACTAAAGGAACTCTACGAGCGCCAGATCGCAGTCACCGAAATCATCGAAGCGGAAGGCATCGCCATCGGAATGACTTTGGACGAGGTAGCCCAATCACGCGGAAAGCCCACCAAGACATCCGTCCGCCGCACTGCCGAGGGCGAGTCCGGCACATGGGAATTTATCGATTACGATGAGGTGAAGCATTACATCACCCGCATCGATCCCGTCTCCGGCCAGGCTTACCGCCAGCTCTCCCATGTCACGCGGGAGGAGAAAGGCAAGTCCGTCATCGAATTTGAAAACGGACTGGTCACCGCGCTTGAGGAAACCGAAGACCACGGTGGAGGCAATGTGCGCATCGTCGTTCCCCCGCTTGTCCTGCGCTGGTAACTCGAAGGCCTAACGCGCGCCGTTTTTGTAGATGTGCTCCGCCTGATCGAGGGTGAGATCATAGAGGATACCATCCAACACCACTTCCATCGGGATGCGCTTCGTCTTCTCATCCACAGGATACATCTCTGCCAGTTGGGGTGCCCTGGCAAACGCCTCCCCTTTTAGTGATATCGTGAATTTGCCTTCGTAACGGAGCGAACGTGAGAGCTGCGCGGCAGCCTTCTCTTCCAGCCTGCGGTTCTGAACACTCAGGCCGAGGCGGTTGAAAAGCGATTCGTCATCGGATTTGGCAAAGCCCACCCCCTCGTTTCCATTCGCATTTTTCGCAGCACCTTTGAGCGTCAAATCCGGCTGCGCTCCGAGCTCGTCATCATTGAGGATCACGTCGAAGCCACCGTCGCCTGAGCCGGGATCGACAAAAATCTTCGCTTCATCATCCGTCGGAAGCCGCACCGTCAGCTCACCTTTCATGCGGAACAATTCATCGGCTGACAGATCAACATCGGTCAGCTCAAGTGTCCCGCCATGGCTTTTCAAATGCAGCGATCCATCGCGGAAGTCGATACGCCGGTAGGTGTTGAACGCATCTACCACACTCAGCGCGCGGAGAAGATGGATCCTGTCGCGCAATGCGATCACGTCCTCACCCTTGAGATCGATATCACCTTCAAACCCGATTCCTTCCGTGGAATTCGTGGAACCCGTGATCGCAAACTCCCCGGAAACGGTTCCTTCCACGAAATTCCTGACGGCCACCGGTATGATGGATGAAACCGACATTTTCCGCACGTTCATTTTTCCGGTCACCTCGGGTCTTTCGCCCGCTTTCACTTTCAACCCGTTAAAAGTCACGAACCCCCCGTCCTTTTTAAACACGGCCTTTTCGAATACAATCCCCTGCCGTCCGAACACAATCTCAAGCTCCTCAATTTCCAGCCGTTTCAGCCAGTTCTGGGAAAACGTCCCACCCTTGAACCTCAGCCTCCAGCCGTTTTCAAGCCGTTGCGCCCGCATCCTGCTGCCGATAACCGCACCGCGGGTCCGCTCGGAATACCCCCACTCCAGCGACATGTCCGCCACCTCGATTGCCTGGATTTTTACCCTGCCGGTATCCTGGAAGAGAACATCACCTATCGCTTTGGAAGACGCCTTGGAATCTGCTCCGGCGCGCAGCCCGAGATGCACCCGGGAAATTTCTATCAGACCCGGATCCCATTCCTTGGTAAACAAATCGAACAGGCCCATGCGGCACTTGAGGTTCTTCACCTCCATGCCGGTGAAGAACGTTTCCTCGCCCCCTTCCATCGCCAGACCGCTGATATAGAACTCCCCGTGCTCTTTTGAGAATCCTTTCATCTCAATCTCCCCGGCTCCGAATTTCTCCTTCAGGGAAGCCTTGAGATCCTCCTGATAGCCCTCGGTGCCAGATTGCCTGACCAGAAAAACCCAGGCACCAATAGCCAGAATAACGAGAAATACGCCCAAACGTGCCGCCAGCTTCAGGAAATGGAACCCCAGCGCACCTTTTGATCCACCCCCGGACATGGAATACCTGAGCTGGAACCAGAATCCTTGGCTGGATACCCATTGGCTCAGCCGCTCGTGGAAGTTTTGCAATTGCTCTGATTCAGGCTGTCCGTTCATGCTCCGGCCACATAGAAACCTTCCGCCCCGCTTCTTACGAGCGGAAAATTTCTCCAACACCCTCACACCGGACAACCCCCGACACCTATCACGTGGAAACAGACGACTACAAAGTCCAGCTCGAGATTTTCGAGGACCCGCTCGACCTCCTCCTCTATCTCATCAAGAAAGACGAGCTGGATATCCACGCCATCTCCATCGAGCGCATCACCAGGCAATACCTCGATTACATCAACACCTTCAAGCTCCTCAACATCGACCTCGCCTCCGAGTTCATCGTCATGGCGGCGAACCTCATGTATCTGAAATCCCGCACCCTCCTCCCCCGCACCGAGCAACCGCCCGAGGAAGATGCGGAGGACGACGACCCGCGCTGGGAGCTTATCCGCCAGCTCATCGAATACAAAAAATTCAAGGACGCCGCCGGCTTCCTCTCCATCCGCGAGCTGGAGCAGCAGGGCCGTTACGCCCACCAGCCGGATCCCGGCGACAAACCGGAGACCGAGCCACCGACCCTCGCCGAGGTTTCCATCTTCGATCTCATCCGCGCATTCCAGAATGTCCTCAAACGCTTCGAGGAATCCCACGACTTCGGCGACATCGTCGATGACCGCTTCACCGTCTCCGACAAAATCGAGTTCCTTCTCGACCATTTCCGTCCCGGCCAGGCGATCACCTTCGATTCCCTTTTTCAAACAGCCACCACCAAATCCGAAGTCATCGTCACCTTCCTGGCCGTCCTGGAGCTGATGAAGCTCAACCAGTTCGTCGTCCGCCAGGATCACCTCCTCTCCGCCATCACCGTAGAGCGCCGCACCGCCATCGAAATGGAGCACGAGGACGCCCCGGAGGAAGAACAAATCTCTTCCACTGATCACTGATCACTTGGCACTAGCCACTCACTCCCTCTTTCCTGAAAACTGAACCTGAAAACCACCAAACTCCATAATCCATGAAATTCGTAACAACACTCCTACTCTCCACCCTCGCCATCCACGCCCAACCCGTCTTCATCGGCACCGGCGCGAAAGGCATCTACCTATCCGACTTCGATGCGGAAAAAGGAACCCTCACCCAGCCCACCCTCGCCGTGGAATACAAATCCCCCGGCTTCCTCGCACTCCATCCGGAAATGCCCATACTCTACTCCATAGGCGGGGACAACACCGTCGCCGGATTCACCATTGGGGAAAACAACTCCCTCACCCTCCTCGGCAAAGCCCCTTGCGGTGGCAACTGGCCCTGCCATCTCGCTATCGACGCCTCCGGCCGCACCCTCTCCGTAGCCAATTACGGCAGCGGCTCCGTCTCCACCATCCGCCTCGGGGCCGATGGCAAACCCGGCGAAACCATCTCCCAGATCAAGATCGAAGGCTCCGGCCCCAACGAACGCCGCCAGAAGGAGCCCCACACCCACGGCGTCTATTTCGACAACGCCAACCGCTTCCTCCTCGCCCCCGATCTCGGTGCCGATAAAACACTCGTATTCAAATTCGATCCCGCCACCTCCGCGATCACCCCCAACGATCCCGCCGCCTTCGCAGCGCCTCCCGGCTCCGGCCCACGCCACATGGCCTTCTCCGCCGATGAGAAACACGCCTACATCATCAACGAACTCACCAACACCGTCAGCGTAGCAGGCTACAACCAGGACTCCGGTGCCCTCACCGAAATCCAGGTCATCAACACCCTCCCGGCGGATTTCAAAGAGCAGAACACCACCGCAGAGATTGAAGTCCACCCCAACGGAAACTTCGTTTACGGCTCCAACCGCGGCCACAACTCCATCGTAGTTTACAAACGCGATCCTGAAACCGGCAAACTCACCTTCCTCCAGCACGCCCCCTGCGGCGGGGACGGCCCGCGCCATTTCAAAATCGACCCCTCCGGAAAATGGCTCATCTGCGGCCACCAGAACTCCAACACCATCTCCGTCCTAAGCCTCGATCCGGAAACCGGCAAACTCGGAGAACCCCAAAGCACCCTCTCCACGCCCAGCCCCATCTGCATCCTCTTCCCGTAGCTGCAGCGTCCCGTCGCAATCACAGCACCGACCTTCGACTTTTTCCAGCGTTCCGTTTCACAAATTCGGATCTCAAACTGGTTCTGGAAGGCAAGGTCACACTCCGAGAGTTTACTCACTGCCCCTCGGGCACGGCAGGTGTTTCTTCCGGTTTCTCGGGTTCGGGCTTGGGAAAAAGGTTCACCCACTGGTGCAACTCGTATCCGCTGCCCAGCCCGCCGATTTCCGAGAGAAGCTCCTGGCATTTCTGACGCCATTTTTCGTAATCCGGCGGACCGGCCTTTTTCTCACGGCTGCCGGGAAAAACCACGTAGCTCACCTTTAGATCGGAGACGGGACGGTTGTAGGGAGTCGCTTTCGGATTGAGTTCCTTGGCCATGCGGAGGGATGCCTCGCCTACTTTGAAAGTAGGGCCGCCGTCACCGACGATGCACGGATACACTTTCTTCCCGTAAATCACGACCGCGTAGTCGCCGACTTTCGGTGCGTAGGAATCGTTCCGGGCGGTGAGCAGATTCACGGGGATGACGATGAATGGATCGTATTCGGCGATCAGATAGCTGCGCGCTTTCAGATCCCCTATCCACCGCTTGAGCATGCTGATCCTGTCCTTGAGCCATTTTTTTCTATCCGCCGTGGTGCCGCTGGCGTTCATCTCCCTGGTTCCGGCGGCTATGCGTCTCTCAAAACCGGCGATCATCGGATTCTCCGTTTTTGTCCGTTTGACCCAACCGTAGCTGGTGAATGGCTGGTAGTAGGTGGAGTTCACTATGGAGTCCGGCATGACAGCGAGGCGATCACCGTCCGATCCGTCCGAGACCACGTCCATTTCCGCCTGCATGAAAAACACCCGCCTGCCACCTTCCGCCCGCATGTGGAGGATGGTCTCGCAATCATAGACATTGTGCTTGGTGAGAAGCTCGTTGAGCGCGTTCGCGTTGCGGCGGATGCGGCCGGCTTTGTTGTCGTAGAGGGTGTTGAACCACGGGGAGACCTCAGCTTTTTCCAGGAGTCCGGGTAATGCCGGGAGGATCTTTGAGAGCTCGGGATTGGATTTTTCCAACTCTTCTATCGTTTTGGCAGCGGTAGGAAGATTTAGCTTCAGTTCATAGCTGGCGGTGTAGCTGTCCTCGTCCACACGCTCGGCGGAAGCGATCCCTCCCTTCTCGAAAGTGATCTCGGTCTTGAAAGGAATACCGCTACGCATGTTCCGCACGTCCTCGATTTTCCCCAGGGGTAGCGGAGGTGGTGGTGCGGGATTGTCGTCCTCGCTGGCTTCAGCCCTGGTTGCTTCCTGGTTGGCCTGAGCCTCCCTCATGGCAGAAAGTTCCCTGTTGAAATCCTGCTCCATTTCCGCGCGCAACCGTTCTTCGACGCGCCGGGTGAGGGTCTCCTCATCCAGCCCGATCTGCTGCGGCCTTCTGCTTTCCATAATCTGTTTGAGATTCCGGCTCACCTTGCCGGGGATTTCCGTAAAAAACGATCCCACCACCGCAGCAATCAGAATCAGGAACCCCAGCCCGAACCAGGGAAAGCCCTTTTTGACCGAACCACGCTTGAAATTCTTCTCTTCCATAAGGCCAAGACTAAACGCACGAACGCGGAGGAATCAACCGATCTTCTCACGTTGCCCGCTTCAATCGTCGAAGCTCTGGTTGAGCCTGTAGAACCGCTTCGGCAGCTCCGGGGTCAGGGAGGTATCGTCACGTTTTTCAAAGACGTCCAGATCCCCCTCCGTTGATTTTGAGAGCAGGGAGAAATCCGGCTCCGCATTACGCCAGTCGGCAAGATCCCCACAGGCTTCGATGAAGGTTTTCACATCATGTGCCTCGCGGTTCACGGAATATTCCAGGACGAACCTGTTTGCGGAAATTTTACCCGTAGTCGATTCCAATGACGGCCGGTCGGACGATGAATCAGGATCGGTGGCGGAGAGATACTCGCGGAAGTTTGAAAACCCGTCCCCGTCAGGATCCTTGTCAGCTTCGGTTTTCTCGGGGTCGGCCAGGTCGGCTTCATCGAACCACCGGGCCAGCCAGCGCCGGTATGGCGGATCGACCTCGGTTGGCTTCGCCGAATTTCCCGTCATCACATACGGGAGTTCCCACTGCCTTTTCCCAGCAGAATCACCGAAGTAAAGGTGGACTTCCGTCCTCCCGTCAGGATTCCCATCGCTCCAGAAGCTCTGGAACCGACCGCTCCCGCGCAGACTTCTGCGGACAAACCCCTGGTTGCGCGCGCTGTTTTCCGTGATTTTCCGTGTGCGTTCCCAGGTCTGCCCGTGGTCGGTGGAGCGCCAGTGCTCGATCTCGCCTCCCTGTCCCCAGAAACGCTTGGGTTCCGTCTCCCGCAGATCCTGCCGTGCTCCCGTCGGTGCGATCACATTCCACGTCCCGCCATCAATCCAAATACTACCCGCATCGTAGTTGTGGGTAGTGGATGAAAGTGGAGTAGCGGACGTAGGCAGATCGTGGATTTCCCAGGCCGTCCCCGTCCAATGCGCCATATGGTATGTCCGCGGCTCGCCCGCAGGCCCCGGCTGGAAGGCGGTGGTGGTGAGATAAAACAGGACGGGATTTCCCTGATCATCGAAGTTGAGGTCGCAGTTGTACATCAGCCGGTTCTGCGAAGAATAATCCACCACCCGTGCCGGCGAGTTTGCCGCAGTGATTGGCAGGGGCACCGGGGTGCCGTCCGCCAGCGTCCACGTTTCCCCGAAGTCCGGACTCTCCAGATAATACAGATCCGTCCGTGTATCCACGTTCCCGTTTACATGCCGGTTGAAAAAAGTCGCGAGCTTGTCTCCGCGGGCGCCCGTCACCTGGTAGCTGCCTCCGACTTTCGCAAGAGCCGTGTTCGGCTCCCAGGTGATCCCGTCCGCACTTTTTCTGAAAAACAAATTCCGCTTCCCGCCCTCATAGATCGTAAAAAAATGGGCAAAGCCTTTTCCCGGCTCATGCCAGATCTGCGGATACGTGTAGTCCTCGCCGCCGGAAGGGGAAACCCTCTCGAAGGCATCCGTGCTATAAGGCTCCGTGCTTTTAAAAGTGTATCCTTTCCTCTGGGTGTTCCGACCCGAAACGAAAACCCACACATGACCTTCCGCATCGATACTGATGGAACCGTTGTCGTGCGGATCACCGTCCGCCGCCGCCTTGTCCATCACGATGGTAGGCCTCGGCACCGTATTCGTCGCGTGATCGAAACTGGATGCCATGATCAGCAGATGCCCCTCGTCCGCCGCAGTCGTCCCCCCGTAGGTGAAAAATGTCTTGTTCGCCACCGGGGAATACACCGCCAGCGGACTGTGGTTCATCGTATAGGTCGCCAGGCCGCCCGAATACTTGTCGCCGAATTCCGACACCTGCCCCAGCGGAAACCAGATCCCCTTGTAGCCATCCGCCTTAGTGGAATTCACCACCGGATCCGATGGCAGCCCCGTCACATCCTCCAGCAGATCCCCGGATTTAAGAATCCCCTCACTAAAACGGACCCCATCCATCACCCCTTTAAAAAAGCTCGTCCCAGTCGGGATCGTCCCCGTCGCCCCTATGGATAGCGGGGAATCCGCATTGAACAAACCGGATGCCACCGAAAAACCATCCGTTACCGTCACTCCTCCCGGCGACAGACCTTTTAGAACCATCGTCACATCCCCTGCCACGGAATCAAACAAAGCAGCCGCGTAATAGTTCTTCCCCCCGGTAACCGTCCCCATGTCCCTCGATTCCACCGAGTCCCCGTCGGAGGTTTTGTAAAAACGGAGCTTTCCTCCGGAAGTAACGGCAAGGTGCCAGCCACGCTGCGTTCCCGTATTATTATGGTGGGATACCAGGACCTGGGTGGAGGATGTGATCCCGTCCGCCCGGAAATAGCACTCCACCGTGAACCTCGGGCTACTCCAGTCCGCGGAGTCCGCCGCAGTCAGCCGGTTCGCCCCCGAAAACACCGCCGCCTGGCCGTTTCCCGGCCCACCCGCCGCCAGTTTCCCCACCGATCCCCCGCTCACAAGGACATGTGAAGTAGCTACGGAACTCACCAGAAACCCCGGATCTTCCTCAAAGTTCCACTCCACCAACGGGGCAGCGGAAAGCGACGCCACCGACAAACCCAGCACCAGCGGTAAACCGGGCGGAAGCACTTTAAAATCGGGTTTCAACATAGCTACATGTAACCTCCCCCACCCGGCAATCAAGGAAACTATCTCCCCACCCACGCCAAATCACGGAAATCCGTAGTTTCACACGTTTCCGACCCATTTTTCTCTTGCCAAGGGCGGGGTGTTCAGTAGTTTTCGCGCCCCATGCCAAGAGTAGGAGGAAAAGCAAAAACACGTAAGGCCGTCGCCAAACGCTTCAAAGTAACCGGCACCGGGAAGGTACTCCGCCGTAAACAAGGAAAACGCCACTTGCTGCAAGGCAAGAGCCGCAAGCGCAAACGCGCTCTCGGCCAGGCGACCCTCGTTTCCAAGGCTGACATCAAAAATGTCAAAGAGAACCTTCCTTTCCATTAACCAGAAACGAAACGACGACCCCAGCCCCGTCCGCATATCGGACGGCCTTTACGCAGCCTGATCCGGAAATGCCGGAAACACGAACAGGTGAGACTGCGGAAGGTAAGTAAGAAAACGACTTGTTCACAACCAACAGAATACAATGCCAAGAGCAACCAACTCACCCGCCAGTCGCAAGCGCCGCAAGCGCACGATCCTACGGGCAAAAGGCTTCCGCGGATTCCGCTCGAAGCTCTTCCGTTACGCCAAGGACGCAGTCCGCAAGGCGCAACAGTACGAATACCGTGACCGCAAGAAGCGCAAAGGTCAGTTCCGCCGTCTCTGGACCCAGCGTATCAACGCTGCCGTCCGTGCCGAGGACATGACCTACTCCCGCTTCATCGAAGGCCTCAAAGCCGCCGGTATCGAAGCGGATCGCAAGATCCTCTCCGATCTCGCGATCACCGATGCCGCCGCGTTTTCCGCCATCATTGCACAAGCAAAGAAGGCCCTGGAAGACAAGAACGCGAAATCCGCGTAACCGACAGCATCCGTCAAACAACCTCAAAGCCGCCCGACAGCAATGTCCGGCGGCTTTTTCGTGCGTAGCTGTCCCGTCCCGGGGCAGGCCGTGAAAACCCCGTCCCGGGGTGTGACTGCATTTCCCTGAAATCCATCCCCATTCGATCCGCCGCCGCGGATCAATGTTGGACGTTCAACGTTCGATGTTCATAATCAAACCCACATGAAAAGCATCCTCCTCGCCCTCGCACTATCAACCGGCCTTCAAGCCACCACGATATCCGTAGTCCCCATCCACGAACCCCTTAGCCTGCATGGCACAGATGTGGACGATATCATCAGCGATACCGGGGAAGTCCTCCAGGCCACCGTCCTGCCCCGACCCATGGCTCTCAGCGGAGCTTTTCCCGAAGTCCTCGTCGAGGCCATCCGCACCCCCCATCCCATCCCCACCAACAACCCGAACTACAAAGTCAAGGAAGCGAACCTCCTCGTCCTCTGCGGCATCGGAATTGGTGCGGAAACGACCGAGGAAGGCCTCCTGGTGAAAATAGATATCGCCGGTCTCAGCATCCCCCATGAGGTGGACATAACCAGCCGCCAACTCCTGAAAATCACCCTCGTAGCCCTCCAGCGCACCCTTGAGGATTACCACAGCCCGCAAAACGATCCCCTCAAGGTGATCGTCGCCATTGAAGGAACTACCGAGAAAAACGCCTCCCTGCTCGACCTCCAGGCCACCTTCACCCTGGAGCCAGGGCCGTAGGATCTATACTGCCGCGCATCAGGATTTATGAATTCGACGTGCAGGTCTTCAAGGCCAACGGCCTGTTCCATCCCAGCCTGGGGCGAAGTGAAACGAAAGCCCCTGGAATAAATTGGAAGGACTGGAGAGGGCTGAAAGTCCGTTGCATCCGCCGGGACAAATCACACATGATAGAACGGACTTTCAGCCCTCTTGATTCTTACGATGCTTGGACCCAGGGCGAAGTTTCACTTTTCCCCGGGCTGGGATAGCGTTGCACCTTTGGTGCGAAAGAACTGGAACCGAACGATCTTCTCTTTTCACAAAACGTGATACGCGCCGGTATAGCGATGGAAAATTTCCGCAGGGAGTCGTCCCTCTGACCGGCTTTTTATCTTTTCAAGCCAACAGGCATCCAACAGCTTCCGATCAATGCCAGATACGATTTGTCATGCCTGAGCGTCCGAATCTAAAGGACGTGGCAGCCGCTGCGGGAGTCAGTAAATCGACCGCCCAACGGGCGCTTGCCAATGATTCCCGGTGCTCGGCCAAGACCAGGGAGAAGGTATTGCGCGCGGCAAAAAAAATGCGCTACGTGCCGGATCCGATCTTTGCCGCAGTGGGCTCCCGGAGGCGATCCAAAGGCAGGAAAGACGCGGCTCCTTTGGCTTACCTGATAGCCCGCTCCAAGTCCGGCAAGCCCACCGGAGGGGCGAATTACCTGCCCCACTGCAAAAAGCGGGCCACCGCCCTCGGATACCGTCTGGAAGTGATAGACGTTGCCAAACTTGAATCACCCGGCCGCCTTTGGGAGACACTTTATGCCAAGGGTTTTGTCGGCGTTCTGGTCGGCTCGGTCAGACAGGATTTCCACGGGATCCTTCTTACCAACACCCTCTTTCCCACGGTATGCGTCGGGCGGCTCGATCCCCTGCCGTTCCACACCATCAGGCCGGCCATACAGGCCGGGGTCAGGGAGGTCTGGCAACAGGTGGTCAGCCGTGGATACAGGCGCATCGGGGCGGCGATCTTCCGGCACGATCCCGAGCTGGAGGATAATTTCTCGCGTTTCAGCGCCATCGTTGGACTCCAGCTTCTGGACTTTCCCGATGAGACGCCCATTCCCCCTCTCGTTTGTGGTTTTGAAAACCAGGATCATTTTAATGCGTGGTTCGAACGCCACAAGCCCGATGCGGTGATCGGTTTCCACGACGGGTTGATACAGCGTATCGAGGAAGCCGGATACAAAATCCCCGCCGACGTGGGCTTCGCCAGCCTGCACCGCCAAACCACCACGGTCAGCGGCTTGAACGAAAACGTGGCGATGTGTTCGGTCAGTGCCGTCAATTTCCTCGATCAGATCATCCGCCACGGGGAACGCGGGATTCCGGAAACCCCGATCAACCTCATGATCGAGAGCAACTGGATGGAAGGGAAAACCCTCCGCCGGAAAACCACCGCACAAAAGCCCCGGCTTCCCGCACGTTGAAAAAACCACTTACGGAAACGCCGGAGGAGGAACCCGGGGACGCGAAACACCGGGAAATCGCCTACTACGCAGGAGGCAGTATCGAGGGCGATCTGACAGGAAGCTTTCTGAACATCCTCCACACCCTGCTGATCATCTCACTGGGCATGAGCCCCCTTCTGCTGGGGTTTCTTCTCTCCATCAAAACATTCTGGGCCGGACTCTGCGATCCTGTCGTCGCCCATGTTTCAGATCACGCCAACACCCGCTGGGGCCGGAGACATCCCTTCATTCTTTTCGGTTCCGTAGCCAGAATGCTCGTGCTGATCGCGATGATCGTATTCTTCCCGAAAAACCCGGAGATCATCCCGAACGCGGTTCTTGCCGAACAACACCAGCATCAGGCCACCGCGGACGGCGAAAGCGAAAACCAGCCCCCCGTGACGGCCAAAAAAAATCCCCGCCATCGGTTTCCGCGATAGGGGAGAGCTTGGAATCCTTCCTTTCTTCCGGCACCGAATATAAAAAGAAGGTCGCGATTTACCTGGTCATCTGTTCCCTGATCTTCACCACACTTGGTTCCATGGCGGGCATCCCCTATTACGCGCTGGGACTGGAGCTTTGCCAATCTTACGACGGGCGCACCCGGCTGATCACCTACAAGGCCGTCGTGGACAAAACCCTGAATCTACTCAGACCTTGGATCCTCCCGTTTTGCCTCCTACCCCTGTTCCACACCTTCCTTGACGGCCTGCTCTGGTATGCCGTTTTCACTATCGCCATTGGCCTGCCATCCACCCTGCTGATGTTGAAAAACACCAGGGAACGCCAGCACCGGACATACGGCCAAACGAAACCCAAACGCCCTCCCCTGCTGAAATCCATCTGGATGACGGCCAGCAACATCCATTTCCTGAAAATCCTGCTGCTCTACCAGTTTTTCGGATACACCATTGGCATCTTCGCACAGCTCGGAATCTTCCTGAACATCTACTGGGTCTATCGTGGAAACGCCCTCGCCGGAGCCACCCTGGACGGTTACATCAGCACCTTCGCGACAGTACTCACGTTCGTAGCCCTGCCACTTGTCACCTGGGCCTGCCGTCGCTTCCAAAAGCACCGCGCCCTGCGTTTCACCATCGTCTGGATGTCCCTGGGAATTGCGATCCGCTGGTTCCTCATCACACCGGAGCATCCTTTCTACCAGCTCTTCCTGCCTTTCTTTTTCTCCATCGGCGTCAGCTCCTTTTACCTCATCCTCTCCACCATGATGGCGGACGTCACCGATATCGACGAGCTACGCCACGGCATCCGCCGGGAAGCAACTTTCGGGGCGGTCATGGGATTCTGCATGAAGCTCACCGGCACGCTCCAGCCGCTCCTGGCGGGTGCGGTGCTCGTCGCATCCGGATTCGATATCTCACTGGGCGCGGATCAGACCCCGGAGACGTTTCGGAACATGCGCCTGCTGTTCTCTTTCGTTCCCGCCGGGTTGCTGCTGTTCGGACTGCTGATCCTCTGGCGCTATCCGCTAACGCGCGAGCATACGGAGAATCTGAAACGGCTGCTCGCCGAGAAAAGGGAAAACCGGGAAACCGCCTGAGAACCCGTTTGGAATCCCCGAAATGCCGTGCCGCGAGCCGCGAGCCGATGGCATTGGCACGGAGCGCTGCCTTCAGGCGGCGAGTCGTTTTGCACAGCAAAACATTTCCCGAGATTTCCCCATAGCAGCCCTTCGAAAAACTCAGGATTTTCAAACAGGATTCCAAACAGGTTCTGGGTGCGAAAGTCCACGACCCGGATCTTGGGACAGAACCCAAAACAGGAGCATTGATGCGGCGAAACGTATCCGCATAGTGACTACAGGTTAGTCCGACCGGATCGGCAATGGCCGTTATTTTTACAATCCCGCAATGATCCTGGCACCAAACCCAACCACCTCCCGGACGGAATCATGGAGAGCACCCGAAGGTTTCGCACTGGTGACAGTCCTCACCATGATGGTTCTGCTTACCATCCTTTCACTCGGTCTGCTGACCCTCTCCACCGTCACCCTGCGCACCGGAAGCGCAAGTGACGCGCATTCCACCGCCCGTGCCAATGCCCGGCTGGCGGTTCTCATCGCCATGGGCGAGCTCCAGCAATACGCCGGCCCGGACAGGAGGATCACCACCAACGGCACCTTCGATCCGGAAGCCGGTTCCACGGGAGACTACGGGAAAAAGCCGGAGGAAATCGCAAACCCCTGGCTTACGGGAATCTGGCAGCGCGAGGAGGACAAACCGCTCGATCCCAATGAAAGCGGCTACGCTCCCCACCCCGTCGCCACTGGCAAGACAAGGTGGATCGTTTCAGGAAACGAAGGCACGGCGGCTCAGAAAACCACCCCGAACACAAACATTCCTGATCCCACCGAGAGCGATTCCCCCAGGTGTCTGGATGCTGCGCGACTACCTGAAAAAATCAGGGCTGGGCGCAACGGAAGCGGACTTGCTCTCCGTCAAAGTCCCCCTCGTAAAAGTCAGGGGCGGTGCCTACGGATACTGGGTCAGCGACCAATCCCAGAAAGCCGCCGTCGATCCTTTCCGCCACGATACCGGAGACTTTGCCGGGCATTCCCAGCCACCTTCGGAAACGGAACTCGCGAGGCTGGCCATGGCATCGGACTCCGCAACCATCAGCCGCATGGACGGACTCGGGAGCCTTCCCGCCGGAGACTCTGCGGATTGGAAAAAACTGTTCACCGTAGGCGGCCTGGAGCTCGCACCGGGATCAACCCCATCCGCGCTGCGTGAAGGCATCGCTGCCAATTTCCACGCCCTCGCCGCAGTCTCCGACGGTGTGCAATCCGATGCCAAACTCGGCGGACTAAAACGTGATCTGACCATCGCGTTCGAGAGCGAAGACGATGCCTTCAACAAAGACCCGTATTTCACCCGTGAAGGCCAGCAGAAGGGAAACAACTCGGACGATACCGGCGCAGACCTCTCGTCCTTCAGCTTTGTGAACACCACCGGATCGCTCACCGAGAACTTTTCCCACGAGATGATGTTTTACCGGGACAGCGACGATGAACCTCTGTTTTTCAAAGCGCTTTCCGGCTCCGGAGGCACCTTCATACGCCTTCCCACCTGGCATGCGCTCCGGGATTTCTACCGCGTTTACAAGGAGGTCTCCAGCGCCGATACCTCGCCCTCTCTCATCGCAAAACCTGCGGGAATGGACTTTTCAAATGCTTCATCGGTGGTCTCTGGCGCGGACACCTATATATCGCGCGGCAATACCGGGTCGGACGAGGACACGGTAAACACACGCTTCAAATACCCCGGAAATACCCGCGGCGGGCACGTGCTGATCAATCCGACCACCGCCGGATTCAAGCCCGTAGTCGCACGCCTTCAGATCGGTTACAGTTTCATTTCCGGAAGCGGCAGCGATGGCAATCCGGTGCCGCGCACCTCCAAGATAAAGCTAGTGGCCGACCCCGTCGTAACCCTCTGGAACCCCTACAACGCAAAGCTCTCTGTCACCGGATTTTCCCTCAACACCTGGCTGCCGGACATGATGGTCGTCATCGAAAAACAGGAAACATACAAAGTGAACCGCACCTACGCCCCGGGCGACCAATGCGTCGCCAACGGGATGGTGTATGAAGCAAAAATCACGACCACCGACGACCCCTTGGTCAACCCGGCGGCATGGGATCAGAAGCCGAACCAGGACGGCTGGATCCTCGCGTCCAACGCCCGTGTCGAGAACATCAGCAAAAACTACGGCGGAAGCAAAATGACCATCAACCTCGCCAACGGGGGAAGCTTTTCAATGGAGCCCGGGGAACTCGTGGTTTTTTCCCCGAACACCACCACACCGCAGGACTACACCGGCTCCTCCGGATGGAAATTCGACATGGAGCGCGGCTGGAACGAAGAAGGCGGCATCGCCTTCGACCGGCTCAGGGTTGATACCACCAACCGCACCCAGCGTGGCTCCGGCAATCCCGATTCCGCGACGTGGGAAGCCACGTCCTTTGGAAACGATCCCCGCAGCCGTGTCTGGGTGGATGCGGATGCGAGCGTCCGCATGACCATTGAGCCATACCGCTCCTGGGGCACCGAATACGTTGCCAACGATCCCTTCGGTTTCGTGGCCCGCTACCCCGCCGGAGGATTCCGCATCGCTCCCGGAAAAGGCGGCTACCCGGACACTAGCGACAAAATCGGCGATGCCGACAGCCTCACCGGCGACAACGAGGGCATGCCTTACACCGAGGAAATGAAAATCCCCGGAACCAACAATGCGGCGGACACGCGCGACGGCTTCGGCATCACCGCCCACTACCGTGCGAGAAATTTCATCGGCACCCACGACGGCATGGCCGGAAGCGAAGCCCCGAACCCGGGTATGAGCGATGTCTTCACGGTCACCGAACTCAGCCCGACCAACAAGCGCTGGCTCGGCTCCTTCGACTGGTATCTGCGCAGCGAGGCGGACATCGGTGCCTACCCGGTGGTGATGGGGAAAAACAACCCACGCTTTGAATTCAACAACCACGGACTCAACAGCAACCTCCACCCCTACGGAAGGGTATCCGCCATGCCTTTCCAGCTCCTTTTCCGCCGTGAAACCTCGCCAAAGAACATGACCAACCTCGACTCCTTCGACAGAGGGTTCTGGGGGCCGTCGAACACGCCCTCGGGAGAATCGTTTGTCCCCATGTTTGAAATCCCTGCCGCGCCCCTTGCCTCGCTGGCCCAGCTCCAGCACTTCCAGGCCTCACCTGTGGACTACGATCCCGCCTACATCATCGCGAACTCCGACGTCTCCCCCGTCATTCCGAAAAATGCCGCAAGCGTAGTCCAACAACAGAAAACCTATATCGACCGCTCTTGGTATTTGAACGAAGTCCTCTTCGATTCCTTTTTCCTCTCCACCCTCCGCCCGTCGGATCTGGACTCCGTCATCGACGATGCAAAACCCCTGCGCAACGCCCGCATGAAATTCATCACCTCGGGCGAAGCGAAAGAACGGATCAAAACGCGTCTCGCAGACACTTCGGAAACGGCTCATGGAAAAGTCGCGGCAAACGTCCTCGTGCGCGGATCTTTCAATGTGAACTCCACTTCCGTGCAGGCCTGGAAAGCTTTCCTCGCCGGAGCACACGGGATCAAAGTCGCCATCGCCCGTCCCGGCAGCGGGATTTCGCTTGAGACAACAGCCGGAGTGCCCGTCAGCCGCACCACCACCCCCAACGGCGGAAAAGACGATCTGTGGAGCGGCTACCGCGAACTTAATGATGCGGAAATCACCAGACTTTCAGAGGAAATCGTAAAGCAAGTCCGCCTCCGCGGCCCTTTCCTCTCCGTCTCGGATTTCGTCAACCGCCGCCTGGAGGATGACGAAACCGGGGAAGGCGGCGCGCTCGGAATCGCGATCCGCGACGCCGGATTCAACGGAGCTTTCAGCGCCGCCATCGATACCGACACCTTCACCCGTGTGAACTCGGAGACCGGCTCCAACACGAACTACCCGTTTCCCGAACAGGCGACCGGCCCCATCGCACAGGGCGCAGCTCCCGGCTTCATCCAGCAGGGGGATCTGCTCCAGAGCATCGCACCCGCCCTCACCGTCCGCGGGGACACATTCCTAATCCGTGGATACGGCGAAGCCCGTTCGAAAACTTCCGGTGAAGTCACTGCCCGCGCCTGGTGCGAAGTCACCGTCCAGCGCACCACGCGCTACGTCAGGCATTCGGATGATGAAAATGCCACGGACGCCGACCAGCCCTGGACGGCACCTGCGGATCTGAAAAGCCAGGCCAACCGGACTTTCGGCCGCCGTTTCTCCATCATCTCCTTCCGCTGGCTCAATACCCATGAAATCTAGTCTCTTCCTTCTCTCCCTGCTTCTCCACCCTCTCGCCGCCCAGGACACGCCCGAAAAGGAGAAGCCCTTCGTATTCGCCCCAGAGCGAGCGGTGAAAATCGTGTGTCTCGCGGCGGATTCCGGAATCAGCTCCGTTTGGCTGCGCACGCTCGCAAAAAACGAGGCCGGGGCGGGCGCCGCCATCGTCCCCACCCGCACTTCCGTACCGTTTTCCAAACGCTCGAAACCCGTGGCATACGCGGCCCCGCGAAAATCGAGTTTTTCAAAACGGAACCACCCGCAGGCGCGGTCTTCGATACGGAGGGAAACCGCCAGCCCGCCCCCTTCGCCAGCGCCACCCTCCCCTCCGGGAAACGTGAAATCCTCCTTCTCTTTGTTCCCCTTCCGCCCGACCAGCGCGAGGACGGCTTGGAATACCGCCTGCTCCCCTTCGACGATTCCATGGACACCCTCCCCTGGGGCTCTTACCGCTTCATCAATTTCACCGGCAGGAATCTCCTGGCCTTCGCAGGTAGCAAAAATCAGCGCCACGAGCTGCGATCCAACCGCGCCTCCGCCACCATCAGCCCAGGTGGTTCCAAACGGAACCTCCAGTGGCTCATTTACGACAATCCCGGAACCGAGGGCAAACCCGTTTTCTCCGCCCAGTGGCTCCACCGCCCGAACTACCGCTCCCTGATTTTCATCACCGAGTCCACCAACCAGCGCGGCGCGATCAACGTAAAATCCATCGACGAATGGGAGCAATAAGCCTCTAGAAGCGCATGGGACGGAACCCAAAACCACACTGTTGCCAACATCCCTGTTTTTGTCGCTTACTGATTCCGACACGGACAAATCCAACATCCCGCAAAATGAAAAAAACAATCCTACTCCCCCTTCTCGTTCTTGGCAGCGCCTTCCAGGCAAACGCCGCAGTCGTGCTCGCCTCATGGCAATATCCGGAGAACGTCAAGGAAGGCTCCGGCCCCGTGGACGCCACGGGTTTGAACATGGCCGTCACATCCGCTGTGATGACCCGTGCCTCCGGCCTCGTTGATCCCTCCCCGACTCTCGCCGCATGGGAGACGAATGGAACCAATGAAACTTCCGCTGCCGATGCCCAGACAAATAACGACTACTACCAGGTCATACTGACTCCGGCTTCCGGCCAGACACTCAGCCTCACCTCGGTTGATACGAGCATCGAATCCCGTGGCGCAGGCACGATCATTATGACCGCATTCACGTTCGACAACTCGACCTGGAGTTCTGCGATCGATAGCGACGAGAGTGCCGTCGGCCCCAACGACGGAGTTATTTCCCTGGATCTTTCCGGTGCTACCCAGCTCCAGAATTTCACCTCCGCTGTCACCCTCCGTTTCACAGTTCACAAAACTGGCAACTCCGACGGCTACCATGAGCTCGGCACCGAGGACAACCTCATGGATCTCGATTTTGCCATCAACGGCAATGTCGTCCCGGAACCATCGACCGCGCTTCTCGGCTGCCTCGCACTCGGAGGCCTGGCACTCCTCCGCCGCCGCTGACCGTCGGGATGCCGCCCTCGCAAACTTCACAAGCGTCCGCCTACCAAGGCGGGCGTTTTTTTTGTTCCAAGGCTTAAAAATTTCCACCCTCCGCCGACCGGAATCACGAGGCAAAGCGCCCCCCG
This sequence comes from uncultured Verrucomicrobiae bacterium, assembly GCA_963793435.1. Lineage (GTDB taxonomy): Bacteria > Verrucomicrobiota > Verrucomicrobiia > Verrucomicrobiales > Akkermansiaceae > Luteolibacter. Next base: position 2,625,734 of record CAWCAA010000002.1, read on the forward strand.
TTTTCTCTTCCCATGATTAGAACCCGGAACCGCCCTGCCACACGCCCGGGATCACCGTCACGTGCCGGATCTCCGGAATCCCGCGCAAGCCCATTCGCACCCCCGAATCCAACTGACGAACTGCCTGGATCCCGACCTCTTTCAGCGGCAGCAGGTATCCCGCCATCCCGCTCTCGCCGGCTTCCTGGACATGGAGGTTCAGGATGGGCCGTTTGCGGTTCCGCATGTTCAGCATCTCCACCTGCACGGAACCCTGGACGACAAGCATCTCCGGGCGATGGACTTCCACCCACCGGTTCATCCGACGGCGCTCCGATTCGTTCGTCCCGAATTTCACCGCCTCCTCGCAGACCATTCCCGCCTCCCGCCATTTCTCAACAACCGCAAGCGATGCCGCGTGAAGCCTCATATCCGTGGCAGACATCGTTGCCTGCCTGATCAGGAAAATGCCCGCCGATTCGGGAGCCAGAGCGAGTATGCGCTCTCCTGCATCAGTCAGCATGCCAAACTCGTCAAACCGAACCAGGGAAAGACCTGTCGCCACATTCACTCCCGCAAGCACTTCTATCCCACAGAAATTTCCAAAGGGAAAATCACGGAACGCATCCGGCGTCCTGGATGCCACCGCCACGATCCCGGCCACCCCCCTTGCCTCCAACACCCGGGCAGCAGCAGATCCGTCCGGATAGTCTTCCAGAAAGACCATCTCCCAGCCGAAACCCAACCTCAGGGCTTCCGCTTCCGCCGCATTCAGAATCACCCCTCTCTGGGTTCCATAATCATCCCGGCTCCATGCCACCCCCGCCAGCGAAACCGAGCGCGTCCCGGGATTCTTCACCCACCGGCGCTGCGAAAGACGTTTCAGCGCCGGATCGGGAACATAGCCCATGGCTTCCGCCTTCCGTTTCACCCTCTCCCTTGTCGCTAGGGAAATGCGCGGATGATCCGTCAGCGCACGCGAAACGGTGGAGGCATTGATCCCCAGCTCCCTTGCAATGTCCACCAGACGCACCATTTCCCGAAACTGTGCATGTGCTTGCACCCCGTCAATCTTGTTTTCCGAGCACCTGTCGCAAGAGTTGGCGCGGTTCTCGCAAATAACGCCAACCCAAGACTCAACCATGACCACACCATCCAGCAAACAAGCCCTCTGCCTCGCCTTCTCTCTCGCATCAGGTTCCTCCGCGTTCGCCGCAGGCCTTTTCACCGGTGCCTCCGATACGGTCTATAAAGCCACTTCGGACAACGCCAACGTAGCCCTGACCAACCCGACTTCCGGAACCTATGTCCTCACCAACTCCTCCGGCTCGGACCAGGGAGCCTACGTTTTCGGAAATTTCACCAACACCGCTCTCTCAAATGTCGGCGACTTCATCACACTGAGCTTTACCGCAACCATGCCGGCCAACATTGGCACCCCGTTCAATTTTTCCTTGGGAGGCGCGAGGGGCATCACACTCACCAGTGCGGATACCGGATACGACGGTTTCGAACGCTCCTACGCCGGTTTCAAGATCACCAACAACCTCAATAACATCAACGCGGAAACCCTTTCATGGAGCGGTGGCCCCGCCGGAAATTCCACCCAGGACAGGAGCCTGATTGGCACCTCGGCCACCTCTCTGGGCGGCTCCACCACCGGTGGCGGAAGCGACAGGCTCAACACGGGCAGGACCGCCGACTTCACATTGCAGATCACCCGCCAGACCTCGTCCTTCGATATCGACGGCTCGATCTCCGTTAGCGGAGGAAACGGCGTCCAAAACTACATGACCTATTCCTCCACACCCTCCGGAAACGACTTCCAGCTCACCGACGGTTTCACCTCCTTCGCACTCGGCACGGAAAATGGCAACGTCTCCAACCAGATCGATCCGGGCGACTCACTAACGTTTTCGAACATCGACGTCACTTTCACTCCCGTTCCGGAACCGTCCGCAGCAATCCTCGGCGGCCTCGGAGCCCTGCTCATGTTCAGCCGCCGTAGCAGAGTTTCGTAATTACGCTTCCTGATCCCGTAAACCGGATCAAAAGGAAAAAGCCGACGCCATATGGTTCGTCGGCTTTTTCACACCCTCCCATGGGACGCGACCCAAAAACACCACGTTGCAGAATCGACGGATTTGTCCGACAAACCGTGAACCGGTTCCGATACCAAGCCATGAAAAAACTCCTCTCCTTACCGCTACTTCTCTTCTCATTCGTGTCACCAGCCAACGGCGAGAAACGGGTCTCCGGCATGCCGAACGTGATCATTCTCTTGGCCGACGACCTCGGATACGGTGAACTCGGCTGCCAGGGAAATCCCCAGATCCCCACCCCGCACATCGATTCGATCGCCGCCTCGGGTGTCCGCTTCACCTCGGGATACGTCACGGCACCGAATTGCAGCCCGTCCCGCGCAGGAATGCTCACGGGACGTTACGGCACACGCTTCGGACACGAGTTCAATCCCATCGGAGCGAAGAACACCGAACCCGGCATGGGACTTCCCCTCGCACAGGAAACCCTCCCAGACCACCTCCAGGACAGCGGCTACGTGACCGGACTGCTCGGAAAATGGCATCTCGGCGGCTCAGCGCATTACCATCCCTACCGGCGCGGATTCGATGAGTTCTACGGCTTCCTCCATGAGGGCCACTACTTCGTCCCACCCCCATGGAAAGGCGTATCGACCTGGCTGCGCCGCAAGACCCTGCCTGGCGGCGGGGAAGGCCGCCGGACTTTCGGCGATGTGACCTACAGCACCCACATGGGCTATCACGAGCACGACTACGATGCGGACAACCCGCTGCTCCGCGGGAGCCAGCCCGTCGATGAGGAACTCTACCTGACGGACGCCCTCACCCGGGAATCGATCGATTTCATCGGACGCCACCGCGACAAACCCTTTTTCCTCCTGGTATCCTACAACGCCGTCCACAGCCCCATGCAGGGCACCGACGAATATATGGAAAAATTCGCCCACATCGATGACATCCAGCGTCGCATTTTTGCCGCGATGCTCGCGAATCTCGATGACAGCGTCGGAGAAATCCTCGGCAAGATCCGCGAGGAAGGCTTGGAAAAGGAAACCATGGTCTATTTCCTCAGCGACAACGGCGGGCCAACGCGGGAACTCACCAGCAGCAACCTGCCTCTCCGGGGCGGAAAAGGAAACATGTATGAAGGCGGCATCCGCGTGCCTTTCATGGTGAAATGGCCGGGAATCATCCCCGCAGGAACCACCTACGACAGACCCGTCATCGCCACCGACATTTTCGCCACCACCTTCGCAGCCGCAGACCTCCCCCTGCCCGCCAAGGGAAAACTGGACAGCGTCAACCTTCTCCCCTTTCTCACCGGACAAAAAAAAGGCGACCCACACGACACCCTCTACTGGAGACAGGGCGACAAACGCGCCCTTCGCAAAGGCGATCTGAAACTGGTCAAGCAGGGCGCGGAATGGGAACTCTTCGACCTTTCGACCGACCTAGCGGAGGAGAACGACTTGTCCGGAAAAATGCCTGACCAACTTGATGAACTGGTCGCCGCGTGGGAAGAGCTGGACGCCCGGATGGTCGAACCCGCTTTCAAATGATTCTCATGCTACGAACTTCTGAAGTTTTCAATATACTTGGCAAGTTCCACTAGGAGACCTTGGGACAGAACCCAAAAAAGACAGATTGCCTGCACTGCTTATTCAATCGAGCATAACAGTTGCTTTCAGTCCTAAACGTCCCTGAACCGGATAATGACATTCACCCCGTCCATGCGCCATCTTCTTCCCGCCGCCGCACTCTTTATCCTCCCGAACATCTCCTCAGCCGAAGGGACGTTCGAAGAGCTGTTGCCTCCTTTTATCGAAAAGAACTGTGTAGCTTGCCACGGCCCTGAAAAACAGAAGGGCAAGCTGCGGCTCGATACACTCCCGCCTGATTTCAAGGATCCGTTCGTGGTCGAGAAATGGGAGGAGGTGGTCGATTCCATCAGCAACCACGACATGCCCCCGGAGGAGGAGCCGCAGCCTTCCACAGAGGAGATCGTTGCGGTCGCGTCTTTCCTGGAAACCAAACTGGCCGAGGCGGAGATCGCCGAGCGCTCGACCCGTGTCGTCCTGCGCCGGATGAACCGGGCGGAATACAACAATACGATCCGAGACCTGGTGGGAGTCGATTTCGATCCCGCCGACGAATTTCCCGCAGACCCTCCCGCAGGGGGCTTCGACAACATCGGTTCCGCGCTCTCCGTGTCGCCCATGCAACTGGAGCTCTACTTCTCCGCCGCACGCGAAATACTCGACCGCGCCCTGGTTGACGGTTCCAAACCCGGCACCATCAAATGGCGTTTCGATCCCGAGGAAAGCGAAGGAAAAAGCGCTGACAAATACCGCATCAAACGTGGCGACAACGACCGCGTGATCCTCAACAACGGGGAGAACCCCACCAAAGGCGATTTCACCATCATCCATCACAACGCCTGGAACAAGACCGTCAATTTTCGAAACTTCACCGTTCCCACCGAAGGAGAATATATCGTCCGGATCCGCGCCGCCGGTTTCATTCCCTCCCGCGACGAAGTGGTGGATTCCGTGAAGCAGTTCCTGGCCGAGAGCCGTGACAAGAAAACCGCAGAGAGACCGGATCGAAAGGAAAGCTTCGAAAAGGAATACGAAAGCCTTCTGGATTATTTTCGCACCGACCCCATCTACGACTACGGCCCGCCCAGGATGAAGGTCACGAAAATCCTCGATGGCACTCCCGCCCGGTGGACGAAATCGATGTCGGCGGCAGCCCCAAGCCGGAAACCCATGAGATGCGGACTCATTTCACCACCCAGGGCGCGGGGATGAAAATCGAGAATACCTACTCGATCCCCAAGCACATGGAGAATTTCCGCTATGCCGAAAAACCGGAGTTCCCCCGCCCCGAACTCGCCATCGACTACATCGAACTCGAAGGCCCTGTCCATCCCGTCTGGCCGCCGGAAAGCCATACCCGCATCCTTTTCGATTCACCTACGAAGGATACCGATGAAACCGCCTACGCCCGTGAAGTCCTCAGCCGCTTCATGACCCGCGCCTACCGCCGCCCCCTCCGCGATGGCGAAGTCGAAGCCCGCATCGCTCTCTTCGAAAAAGTGCGCCCGGACAAACCGTCCTTCATCGAGGCCATCAAGGTGCCGCTCGCCGCGACCCTTGCCTCACCCCATTTCCTCTACCTCGTCGAACCGGAAGCACCAAGCGAGGAACCCCGTTCGCTCGAGCCGTTCGAAATCGCATCCTGCCTCTCCTATTTCCTCTGGTCCTCCATGCCGGACGAAGAGCTCTTCAGCCTCGCGGAATCCGGAAAGCTCGCCGACAAGGAAACCATCCGCAGCCAGGTGACCCGCATGCTTTCCGATCCCCGCAGCGAGTCCCCGGTGAAAAACTTCGCCGGCCAGTGGCTCGGCCTCCGCGAGGTCGGCGACAACCCTCCCGCCGAAAACCTCTACCCGGAATACGACCGGCATCTGGAGCTTTCCATCGTCCGCGAGACGGAAGGCTTCTTCGAGGAAATCCTGCGCAACGATCTCGATGTCACGAACTTCATCAAATCGGATTTCGTAACGGTCAACGAACGCCTCGCAAGGTTCTACGGGATTTCAAACGTGCAGGGCGACACGATCCGCAAGGTCCCCGTCCCGCCCGACTCCCGCCGGGGTGGACTCGTCACCCAGGCATCCGTCCACACCATCACCTCCAACGGCACCCGCACCTCCCCCGTGGTGCGCGGCACGTGGGTCTTGAAAACCCTGCTCGGAACCGATCCCGGCCTGCCCGTCGCCAACGTCGGCGAGATCCAGCCAAGCGTTGCCGGCATCGACAAGGCGACCGTCCGCCAGCGCCTCGCCATACACCGCGAGGTCGCTTCCTGCGCCCGCTGCCACGACAAGATCGACCCCCTCGGCCTCGCCCTGGAAAACTTCGATGCCGCCGGCCGCTGGCGCGAGCAGGAAGGCCACGGCTACAACGGCAGGATCCAGAAAAACGATCCGGTCATCGACGCCTCCGCGAAAATGCCCGACGGCACCGAATTCATCGGCGTCCGGGGACTTCAGGAGGAGCTTTTGAAAAAGGACGACCTTTTCCTCAACTCCCTCGCCACCCAGCTCACCACCTACGCGCTCGGCCGGGAGCTCGGCTTCTCGGATCGAGCTTCCGTCCGCTCGTTTGTCGAGACCATGGAGGAAAATGGCAACACCCTCCACTCCCTGATCGTCGCCATCGCCACTTCCGAACTTTTCACCACCAAATAGAACCATGAACGTAAATACGAGCCAGCCACTCTCACGCCGCACGGTTCTCCGCGGGCTAGGTGCGACCATTTCACTGCCTCTGCTCGAAGCGATGTTGCCCGGCACCCTCCACGCCGCGCCCTCCACCTACCGCCCCCTTTCCAAATCCGGCACCAGCCCCACGCCCCGCTCCATCTTCTGCTACGTCCCCAACGGCGTAAACATCTTTGACTGGGTGCCCGAGTCCGCAGGCAAAGCCTACAACCCCTCCCCCACCCTGAAAATCCTCGACGAACACCGCTCCGATTTCAGCGTCCTCACCGGCCTCGGCCACCCAAGCGCGACCGGAGGACACAGCGGCGCGGACACCTGGCTCACCGGCGCGGATCTCCGCTCCGTTCCCGGCCAGGATTACTCGAACTCCCTTTCCGTTGACCAACTCATCGCATCGCAAGTGGGAAAAAACACCCGTTTCCCCTCTATCGAGATCAGCGACAATTCCGGCACCGGCCCGGCTCTCCACAGCCATACCCTCGCCTTTGACCGGAACGGAACTCCCCTGCCCACCGAGAACAATCCGCAACGCCTCTTCGATCGCCTCTTCGTTCCCGATGACGATGCCTCCCGCGAGGCCACCCTCCGCCGCTATGCCGAAAAACGCAGTATCCTCGACGACGTCCTTTCCGAAGCGAAAGCCCTTGAAAAAAAACTCGGCACCGCAGACAAGGCCAAGCTCGACGAATACCTCGCCTCCGTCCGGGAAACGGAAATCCGCGTCCAGCGCCAGGTCGATTGGGTGGATGTGCCGAAACCGGAGATCAATCCCACCGGCCTCCAGCTCAACAGCAAGCCCATGGACGCCCATGACCGCCCCATGTGGCTCGATGTGATGCTGGAAATCAGCTACCTCGCCTTCGTCACAGACGCCACCCGCGTCATCACTTTCCAATGGGCACGCGAAGCAGGAGGCCGCGGCCCCGGCGGTGAAAACCACCACGAACTTTCCCACCACGGCGGCGATGCCGACATGCTCAAGCGCCTCGCGAAAGTTGACCGCGACTACCTGGAAAAGCTCAACCGCTTCCTGACATTCCTAAAATCCACCGAAGAAGGAGGGCGCCCCATGCTCGACCACACGATGGTGCTTTACGGCTCCGGCATGAACAGCGAGAAAAAGGGCGCACACTCACCCAAAAACCTCCCGCTTCTCGTCGCGGGCGGCAGCGCCTACGGCCTCAAGCACGGCCAACACATCGCCAAAAACCCCGAAGACCATCCGCCGCTCTCCAACGTCCTCCTATCCGTTGCCCAAAAAATGGGCGTAGAAACACCTTCCTTTTCCGACAGCACAGGCGAATTTTCAGAAATTTCCCAAATCCCAAATCCCAAATCCCAAATCCCAAATCCCAAATCCCAAATCCCAAATCTCAAGAACCAAGAACCAAGAACCAAGAACCAAGAACCAAGAACCAAGAACCAAGAACCAAGAACCAAGAACCAAGAACCAAGAACCAAGAACCAAGAACCAAGAACCAAGAACCAAGAACCAAGAACCAAGAACCAAGAACCAAGAACCAAGAACCAAGAACCAAGAACCAAGAACCAAAAAATAGAACCCAACTTCCTCTTCCTTCCGTGTATTCCGTGCCTTCCGTGGTTCAAAACTCTTCCTCAACCCAAGTCCCAGATTCGTTAGATTCGTGGTTCCATCCTCTTCCCCACCCCCTCACCCACCCCTTGAAAACACTTCTCATCCTCCTGTTCACCCTCAGCACCGTCCTAGCCTTCGAACTAAAAGACGGTGAATCGGTAGCCTTCCTCGGCGACACCCTCATCGAGCGCGAGCAATACCACGGCTGGATCGAGCTCGCCCTCACCACCCGTTTCCCCGACCGGGAAATCAAATTCCGCAACCTCGGCTGGAGCGCGGACACCCCCGCCGGCGAATCCCGCAACGGTCTCAGCCTCCTCCAAGCCGGCCTCGAACCTCCCGAAGAGGGCTGGAGACAACTCCTAGCCCAACTCGAAACCTACAAACCCAATGTCATCATCCTAGGCTACGGCATGGCCTCCTCCCTACCCGGCGGCGATTCTCCAGAGGAGTTCGAAAAAAATCTCACCCGCCTCCTCGACGAAGCACCAAAAGCAACCGGCCAAGATGTCCGTTTCCTGATCCTCGGCCCACCACCACGCTTTCCAAAAAATTTCGATACCCGGAACGAACTCGAAAAACACCAGGCAAAACTCTCGGCAACCGACGCCATCCTTGAGCAAAACGCCAAAACCCGCAAAATCCCCTACATCTCCCTCAATACCCTTGAGAAGAAACCCGAGTATTCCCAAAACGGAATCCACCTCACCTCCGATGGCTACCTGGCCACCGCCCGCCTGATCGAAAAATCCCTGGGCTGGCCCGCCGGCCAGTGGGAACAAGGAGACGCCGCCACCTCCCTCCGCCAGCACATCATCCGCAAAAATGAATGGTTCTTCAACCGTTCCCGCCCCGCCAATATGGCATACATCTTCGGTTTCAGAAAAAAGGAGCAGGGCCAGAACGCCATGGAAATCCCCCGTTTCGATCAACTCGTAATCGCAGAGGAATCCGAAATCGCCAATCTCAGAAGCCTCCCTGCCGGGGTCACCACCACCCCGCTCCCGGAACAAACCGCTTCCGAAGTAGCCTCCAACACACCCCAGCCCCACCCCGATTTCACCGTCGCCGAAGGTTTCGAAATCACCCTCTGGGCGGAGAACCCCATGATCCACAAACCCACCCAGATCAACTTCGACCCACAGGGCCGTCTCTGGGTCGCCAGCTCACAAACCTACCCCCAGATCGAAGTCGGCCAGACACCCGATGACAAAATTTTCATCCTCGAAGATACCGATGGCGATGGCAAAGCCGACAGCTCCAAAGTCTTCGCAGACGGCCTCTTCATGCCCACCGCCGTCCTCCCCGGAGACGGCGGCGCATACGTCGCCCAATCCACGGATCTCTTCCATTACCAGGACACAGATGGCGATGGGAAATCCGACAAACGCACCCGCGTCCTCAGCGGATTCGGCACCGAGGACACCCACCACAATCTCCACACCCTGCGCCGTGGCCCGGACGGACGCATCTGGATGCACCAGTCCGTTTACACCCGCTCCGATGTGGAAACTCCCCACGGCATAGTCCGCCTGAAAAGCGGAGGCTCCTTCCGCTTCGACCCGCGCAATCTCCACCTGGAAACCGTCTTCCGCGGAATATGGAATCCCTGGGGCCACCAGTTCGATGAATTCGGACAGTCCTTCCTCACCGATGGAGCCGGCTTCAACGGCATCACATGGGGCATACCCGGTGCCACCTACGCCGCGTACGCCAATGCCGAAAACATTCTCGCAGGCATCAGCCCCGGCACCTACCCGAAATTCTGCGGCCTTGAAATCATAGGCTCGGACATTTTTCCCGAAGACTGGCAGCGAAACCTCATCACCTGCGATTTCCGCGCCCACCGCATCGTCCGCTTCTCCATCGCCGATGATGGCTCGGGCTACGTCACCCAGGAGCACGATGACCTCATCCGCTCCAACAGCGTAAACTTCCGCCCCATCGACGTAAAAACCGGCCCCGATGGAGCCCTTTACGTAGCGGACTGGGCCAACCCCATCATTAACCACGGCGAAGTCGATTTCCGCGATCCTCGCCGCGACCGCGAACACGGGCGCATCTGGCGCATCGCCCCCAAAGGCACCCAGCCAACCAAGCCCAACGATCTAACGAAACTCCCCGAACCGGAACTCCTCGCCGCATTTTCCAGCGAAGACCGCTACCTCCGCGAACAGGCAACCGCCATCCTCTTTGATAAAAATGCAGGGAATCTCCCCACCCTCAAAGATCCGAAAACCGACGCCGAACTCCTAGCAGCCCTCCACCTCTCCATCATCCGCGGCGACCTGTCCCTCCCACTCATAGAGAAAGCCTACGCCTCCGAAAAAGGAGAAGTCCGCGCCGCCGCCATCCGCCAGCTCGCTGAAATCCTACCGGAAACCAACGCCTCCGAAATCCTCACCTCCGCCATCTCGGATCCCTTCCCCCGCGTCCGCCTCGAAGCCATCCGTACCCTTGCTGAAATCCCCGGCTACGAATCCCTCGATCTTGCCCTAACCGCGCTAGACCTTTCCACCGACCGTTTCATCGAACACGCACTCTGGCACAGTGTCCGCGCATCCGGCACAGCCTATCTGGAATCACTGGATGGAAAATCTTCACCTGATCCCAAAAAACTCGAATTCGTCCTCGCCAGCCTACCTGCCGAAAAAGCATCGGAAACCGTCTCCCGCCTTTTCCCGGACACCCTCCCCGCTGACGGCTCCGGCCCATGGCTCACCCTCGGTTTGAAAACCGGCGACAACCAGGTCCTCGCATCCATCTACGGTCAGGCTCTGAAATCCTTCGACGCCCCCACCCGGAAAAAGGCTCTCATCGGCCTCGCCGCAGCCATCTCCCGGAACCCGAAACAACCGGCCCTCAACACGGACTCCCTCCTCCCATTCCTCGAAAAGGGCGATCCGGCAGCCTTACAACTCGCCTCCGCCATCGCCTCGGACAACCTGCTCCCCGCCCTCGCCAAGCTCACCAAAAATCCCTCGGAAAATACCCGCCTGGCCGCCATCAACACCCTCGCCAGCTTCCCATCACCAGCCGCACGGGAAATCCTGCTCCCGCTCACTACGGAAAACCAACCACCTTCCATCCGCACCGCAGCCGCCTTCGCCCTGGCCCGCCACCACCGCACCGCAGCACTCCCCGTCATCGCGGAACTCGCCGCAGGCCTGACCGAACCGGAAGCCGCACTCTCCTTCTGGCGGGACACCCTTTCCCAGAAAGGAATCTCCTCCGAAATCGCCGCCGTTTTCGGAAAATCCCCCCTCCCGGAATCCGCCGCAGCACTCGCCCTCCGCTCCGTCCCGGACAACGCCGCCCATGATCCCCTCCTGAAAATCCTCCGCCTGCAATCCGGCGTAAAAAATACCACTGAAGACACCGCCACCCGCATTAAAAAAATCTCAGCCATGGTCGGAGCCGCAGATCCTTACAAAGGCGAACTCATCTACCGCCGCCCAGCCCTCGCCTGCACATCCTGCCACGCGATCGCCGGAGTCGGCGGCACATCCGGCCCCGACCTCACCTCCATCGGAGCCAGCGCACCGCTCGATTACCTCATCGAATCCATCCTCGATCCCGGCTCCAAGGTAAAGGAAGGCTACCACTCCGTAGTCATCGAAACCACCGACGGCCGCGCCCTCAGCGGCCAAATCCTCCGCAGCTCCGGTGGCACCACCGTCATCCGCGATGCCACCGGGAAGGAAACCGCCCTACCGGACCGCCTTATCGCCAAGCAAACGGACATAGGCAGCCTCATGCCCTCCGGCCTCATCGACTCCCTCAACCCCCGTGCCACCGCAGACCTCGTCCGTTTCCTCTCCGAGCTCGGAAAACCCGGAGACTTCTCCGCGAACGATAGCAACTCGCCCAAAATCTACGCCATCACCGCCCGTGACAACAAGACCATGGACGCCGCCATGAAAGGCGAAAAATCCGTCCCGTGGAATATCGTCAACGCCACCGTAAACGGCCGCCTGTTCCCCAACGACGTCTATGCAGCCAAACCGGAAGGCGGCAACCCGCTCATTGGCACGAAAATCCAACTCGCCACCCCCGCAACCCTCACCCTCACATTTGCCAAACCCTTCCAACCCGCCGAGCTACACATCAACGGAAAACCCGCCAGCTCCGGCACCGTGGAACTCCCCGCCGGCATCCACACCATCGTCTTCCGCCCGGACAAACTCGACGGCCCCATCCGCCTCTCCGCAAACACCGGCACCTTCCTCCCCACATGGTAAAAAAACTAGCCCTCTTCCTCCTCCTCACATCATCCCTGTTTGCAGCGCAACCGCCCAACATCCTCTTCATCCTCACTGATGACCAGGGCTGGCCCACCCTCGGCAGCTACGGTGGAAAGCAGGTCGCCACGCCCAACCTCGACAAACTCGCCTCCGGTGGCGTGCGTTTTACAGACGCATACGTCACCCCCCAATGCACCCCCACCCGCGCCTCCCTCCTCACAGGCCAACACACCGCCCGGAACGGGATGTGGCACGTCATCAGATGGTACGGAAGTCCTTGGGCACCCGTCTCCGAGCCTCCGTTCGTCGAACAGTTCCCGCCAAATTCATTCACCCTTCCCAAGGGATTGAAACAAGCCGGATACACTACCGGCATGGCTGGCAAATGGCACCTCACGAATGGTGAAACGGGCGACTACGTCCGCCTCAAGCCGGACGCCGGCCCACTTTACGGCTTCGATTACGTCGCCCCCCGGGGCCAAGGCACCCAGAACGAAGGCGATAAATGGGTCGATCACCTCACCGACGAGGCCATCGCTTTCATCGAGAAAAACCGCGACGATCCGTGGTTTTTTTACCTCTCCCACCATACCATCCACAACATCGTCTCCGCACCTGCGGAACTCGTCAAAAAACATCTCGCGAACGGCGCTCCCGCCACCGGCAATTTCAACGCCACCTACCTCGCCTCCATCGAGCACCTCGACAACTCCATAGGCCGTCTCACCGCCGCGCTGGATAAAAACAGTCTCCGTGAAAACACCATCGTCGTATTCCTGAGCGATAACGGTGGCATAGACACCACCCTGGAACTCCCAGGAACCGTCGGCGAACCCACTGATACCGGTGCCCCCCTTACGATCAAGGACAAGCAATACGACAACGCCCCGCTCCGCGAAGGAAAAGGCTCTCCATACGAAGGCGGCATCCGCGTCCCATGCATCGTCCGCTGGCCTTCCGTGATCAAACCCGGATCAATTTCCGACACCCCCATCCATGTCATCGACTGGCTCCCCACCCTTCTCGATGCAGCCGGAACCTCCGCCCCCGAAGACACGATCATCGACGGCACCAGCCTCGTTCCGCTCTTCAAAGGCAACACGATCCCACCCCGCCCGCTCTACTGGCACATGCCACTCTACGATCTCCGCTGGGCAGCCACCCCTTGCACCGTCCTGCGCGAAGGAGACTGGAAACTGATCGAATTTTTCGGCGACTCCTTCGACGCCGAGATGCGCTACCAGCCCGGCCGCCGCCTGGAACTCTACAACCTCGTCGACGATATCGGCGAACAGCGAGATCTCTCCGCCGCCGAACCCGTCCGCGCAGAAGCCATGAGCGAAAAAATCCACGCATGGCTGAACTCAATCCCCACCCCCATCCCGAGCAAGAATCCTCATTTCGATAGAAAGCGGATGTTTGAGGAAACCAGAGAGAAACAAGCTTGGAACCCATGACTGTCGGAAAAGTTCCGAAAATGGATTTTTAGATTTTCAGTGTTGGACGTTCGAACCGGGATACCCCAAGCTCCTCCCAGCACATGTCCCAGCCAAGCAAAGACCCCCGCCCCTTCAAACGCGCCGTCCTCAAACTCAGTGGCGAAGCCCTCCGCGAGCCGGGCTCTACTGACAATATTTCCCCGGAAATCGTCCAACGCATCGCTTCGGAAATCAAGGAAGCCGTCGATGCCGGCCTCCAGCTTTCCATCGTCGTAGGCGGTGGAAACTTCTGGCGCGGAGCCGCCGCATCCGCACGCGGCATGGACAGGGCCACCGCAGATTACGTGGGCATGCTCGCCACCGTCATGAACGCCCTCGCCATGGAAGGCGCACTCTCGCACATCGGCGTCCGCTGCACGGTCATGTCCGCCATCGAGATGAAAAACGTCGCCGAACCCTTCATCCGCCGCAAGGCCGAGCACCAGCTCGACAAGGGAACCGTCATCATCTTCGCAGCAGGCACCGGCAGCCCCTTCTTCTCCACCGATACCACCGCCGCCCTCCGCGCCAGCGAAATGGGTGCCGATGTCATACTAAAAGCCACCCAGGTCGATGGAGTCTATTGCTCCGACCCCCGGAAAAACCCCGATGCGAAACGCTTCGAAACCGTCACCTTCCAGCACTGCCTCGAGAACCGCCTCAACGTCATGGACGCCACCGCTTTCTCCCTCTGCATGGACAACAACATCCCCATCGTCATCTTCGACCTCGGCCCCAACGGCAACCTCTCCCACGCCCTACGCTCACAACCCATCGGCACCCTCGTCCACGGGGAGTGAAAACTTTAAATTTTAAACTCTAAACTTCAATTCCAGAGCCGCGCCGCGAAGCCTCTTCCTCTTACTTGAGGTTTAAAATTTAGAGTTTAAAGTTTCCCCCCGAACCACCCCAGCACTCCAACTCAAAAACAGAATGCAAGACCCAGCCAAATCCCTCAAAGCAGTAGAAGCCGACATGCAGTCCGGCATCGACCACCTCGTCACGGACTTCCACGGAGTCCGCACCGGCAAAGCCTCCCCCGCCCTCATCGACAACCTCGATGTCTATGTCCACGCATACGGCGGTGTCCAGAAACTCAAATCCCTGGCCGTCATCAACTCCCCGGAGCCACGCCTGCTCAACGTCCAGCCCTTCGATCCCTCCACCACCCGCGACATCGAAAAGGCGATCCGTGAGTCCAAGCTCGGCCTCAATCCCGTCGCCGCAGAGCGCTCCATCCGCGTCCCTATCCCTGAACTCTCCGAAGAACGCCGTCGCGACATGGTGAAACTCATCAAGTCCCTCGCCGAGGAAGCCAAAGTCCGCCTTCGCGCCGCCCGCAAGTCAGGCATCGATGATGCCAAGAAAATGAAAGCCGACAACATCCTCACCGAAGACACCCTCAAGGATCAGGAAAAGGAGATCCAGGAACTCACCAACAAATACACCAAACAGATCGACGAACTCGCCTCCACCAAAGAAGACGATCTGATGAAGATTTAAACTTTAAACTCCAAACTTTAAACCTCAATCAAGAAGCCCGGATCGTCCTGATCCGGGCTTTTTCGTTCGCCTCTTCCTCTTCCCTGAAATTTAGAGTTTAAAGTTTAAAGTTTCAGAGATTTTCCACTTGCGCCTCATCCACATCCTCGCCTAAACATTCGCCCCGCCGCTGCAAAAGCGGCCACCCGGTAACGGGGCGTTAGCTCAGTTGGTAGAGCACTTGCATGGCATGCAAGGGGTCAGCGGTTCGAATCCGCTACGCTCCACTTTTTTCACTTTGAAAAAAGCACCCGGCCTCATCGCGCAATCAAGAGCGATTTCTCATTTTCTGGGAATCCCCCCTCCATTTGCCCTGTGATCGGCACGCGATAGCCAATTTCCAACGCAACTCTGCGTCCATGCGGATTCGCATATTACACAAAATTCTTACGGAAATATTGGATTCCAAGGATTTGGCACCATTAATTTTTGTTAAATTTTTAGATAAATTGGTATTTGTTTAAAATTTTCCTTGTCCATGTGAAGTATTTTGTGCATAACTACCCACGTTCACCCACACCCACCCATGAAAATGCCAGTCTCCCCCAGCTCGGCGCTTCTACTCATCCTCTGCGGAACCCTACCCGTTTCCGCTCAGTTGATCGAAGTCCCCTCAGCTAACCTAACTACCAACGGAAACAAGGTCGAAGGTCTTGATTCCTCCGAAAACCCTTCATTTGCCTCTGACAAGGCATTGAGCGGGGTTTATCAACTTCCGACGATTCAAAAAGCTTCCGGCGACCTTTCCGAAGGTAATCCGGTTTATGTGAATCAGGATGCCCTCACCCTTTCCGCACGCCGCTCGGCTATCAGGAAGGTTGAAAATGTCCTTGATCTATCCGTTCTCCGTGAGCCCTCCGCCTACCGCAATGCCAACCGTGTAAAGCTAAAGGTCTCCGACGCACAAGCCTCCGGCATCCGTGCGGGACTCGCCGAAATCTCCGCCGCATACCAGAAACCCGGCGAAATGGTCGATTCGGTGAGCTGCTCTTCCGTAGCCATGTCCGTCAGCCACAGGGTTCAGATAGATCCATCCACAGTCCTCGAGGTCGTCGAATCGGAAATTTCTGCAAATGCGAACTGTGCTTGTGAGATCGTAAAATCCGCGATCAAAGCTTCTGGAGCGGATACCGCACTCGTCGCCGATATTGCCGAAGTCGCCATCACCGCCGCCCCTGAAAACATGCGGATGATTTCCCAGTGCGCTATCGCGACAATGCCCGAAGCGCTTGCCGAAGTCCAATCAGTCCTTGCGAGACTGGATCCGAACCGCGGTGACTCCAGCTACAGCGCGAAGGATTCCAAAAGCGGCAAGGATGCCAAAGCAGCCATTGCTTCAGCAGTCGAGCCGCCAACCGAGCCTCCGAATCCGCTTGATGCCCCGCCTCCGTTTTTCCCGCCAATCGTTCCTCCTCCACTGTTCCCGCCACCGGAAGTAACGAACCCCAACCCTGTTCCATAAGACGGTTCTCCAAACGGTTTGAGTTTTCCAAAGCGCCCGTGTATTTGAAATACGCGGGCGCTTTTGTCTTTGCTGTTTCGGAAAGATCGCGTGAATGTTTTCAATCGCCCGCTTGTCCAAGCCGAAAGTCCACCTACGATACCACCATGAAACTTTTCAAAACCATCATCGCCGCAGCACTTCTCGCCGCCCCTCCCCTGGCATCCGCACAGGATGCCGACCGCATTCTGGAGGGCGCACGTCTCTCCGCGGCTCTCACAAAGCTTGACGAGGGCCTTCAAGGAAACCTCTCCCACAACGGACGAAAAACTCCCATCACCATCTTCCTTAAAGGCAAGAACATCCAGTTCCAGTTTCTTGAAGGAAAGACGTGGCGCGTCTTCCACCTCCGCCTAAACGACGACGCATACGATCTCTTCGAGATCGTCAACGGCAAGACCGTAAACTTCCCCCGCAACAAGCTCACCCAGTCCATCGCCGGAACCGATCTCACCTACGAAGACCTCGCCCTGCGCTTTTTCTACTGGCCCAACCCGAAACTCGAAGGAGAGGAAAACATCGGAGCAGAAAAAACCTTCAAGCTCCGCCTCAACAAACCCGCCGGAGCCGCTGGCAACTACTTCGCCGTCTATGTCTGGGTGCATCAAAAATTCGGCGCATTCATGAAAATCCACGGCCACGCCAAAAACGGCGATCTCCTCAAAGAATTCCAGGTAGAGGATGTCATGAAAGTCTCCGACGACGTGTGGACTCTCCGCAAAATGCAGGTTTCTTCCTACAAGAACGGACGCCGCACCTCCATCACCGACATGACCTTGGACAAGCCCTCCAAAGGCGCCCTCAAAGGCCTGCGGTAACGTAAAACCCGCTTGTAGCTGCCGCGTCTCGCGGCAGGCCGTGCAAACCCCGTCCCGGGGTTTGTCCATAGAGCAGATCACAGATGCGAATCGCCTCCCACTTTCTTCTCTTCCTTGGAGTTTAAAGTTTGAAATTTAAAGTTTCCGGCGCAAAACCGGGGCACAATTCCTGCTTGTCCCCCGCCCCACTCTGTTCTTTATTTCCCGCCCCTTCCCATGACGAATACTTTTTACCACTCCAGCACCCCGCTCGTCCCAGGCTCACTCCACAGCCTTTCCCGTGAACACGATAACTGCGGCATGGGTGCCATCGCCCACCTGGAAGGAAAACGCACGTTCACCGTCCTCGACCACGCGCTCACCTCGGTCTCCTGCATGACACACCGGGGAGCGGTTGATGCGGACATGAAAACCGGCGACGGCTCAGGCGTTCTTTCCCAGATCCCCTTCCCACTTTTTGTCAAAGCTGCCGCTGCGCTTGGAACAACTGTCGATAAACCCGAAGACCTCGCAGTCGGCGTGTTCTTTTTCCCATCCGGCGACCAAACCGTGGCCGCATCGATCAAGAAAATCACCGCAGACGCCCTCGCGAAAAGGAACATCCCCGCCATCGGCTGGCGCGAGGTTCCGGTGAACGTCGATGCCCTCGGAAAGATTGCCCAGAAATCCCGCCCGGACATCGAGCATCTTCTCATGCTCAAGCCCGAGGGCATGGAGCCGCTTGAATTCGAGCGCAAACTCTACCTCTGCCGCCGAGAGATCGAACATGCCACCAAGGAAATCCACGGCTTCTACATGCCGACATTTTCCAACCGCCTCATTTCCTACAAGGCTCTCGCGATGCCTGCAGCACTGCGCGCATTCTACGCGGATCTGACCGACCCGGATTTCGAAACAGCGATCTGCCTCTACCACCAGCGCTTCTCGACCAACACCTTCCCGGCATGGCCACTCGGCCAGCCTTTCCGCATGATGTGCCACAACGGCGAAATCAACACCGTGGAAGGCAACCGCAACTGGATGACCTCCCGCGAGGAATTCTTCGAATCCCCCGTCTGGGGTGATGAAATCGATGTGGTCAAAAACCTCATCCGCCACGGCGAATCCGATTCCGCCTCGCTCGACCATTGCCTCGAGCTTCTCGTCCTTTCCGGGCGCTCCCTCGAGCACTCCATGTGCATGCTCGTCCCGCCCGCCTACCGCAACGACGAGGAGATTTCCGACGAACTCCGCGCTTTCTACCAATATATTCGTTCGTTCTCCGAGCCATGGGACGGCCCCGCCGGCCTGGTCTTCACGGACGGCACCAAACTCTGCGCATCGCTCGACCGGAACGGCCTCCGCCCTTCCCGCTACACCACCACTTCCGACGGATTCCTCTACATCGGCTCCGAATCCGGCGCGGTCATTTTCGATGAATCCCTCGTCACACGTCGCGGCCGTCTTGGCCCGGGGCAAATGCTTTCCGCTGACACCACCACCGGCCAGCTCAAGCTCGACACGGAAATCAAAGAGGAACTCGCACGCCAGAAGCCTTACCGCCGCTGGATCGACGAGAACCGTTTGGAGCTGCGCAAGTTCATCTCCCCATCCGCCCACGTTCCGGAAAATGAATTCCAGGCGCTCGACCTCTCCCGCCGCCAGGTCGCCAACGCGATCTCCATCGAGGAGCTCGACATGGTCTTCCCGCCCATGATCAAGGGTGCCCAGGAAGCTGTTTTCTCCATGGGAGATGACATCCCCCTCGCCATCCTTTCCACCTACCCGCGCCTGCTTTACACCTATTTCAAACAGCGCTTCGCACAGGTTACCAACCCCCCTATCGATCCGATCCGCGAGTGGGCCGTCATGTCCCTTGCCGCCGGCCTTGGCCCGGAGCGGAACCTCCTTGAGGAAAGCCCGAACCACTGCAAGTCCATCTCCCTGGATTCCGCGATCCTTTTCGAGCACCAGCTCGAAAAGATCACCCACATGGCGGAGCACGGCTACCCATCGCACATCCTTGACTGCACATGGGACGCCTCCACCGGCAAAGACGGCCTCAAAGCCCGCATCGACGAGCTTTGCGACGAAGTCGAGGACGCAGTGGACCGGAAAATCTCCATCATCATCCTTTCGGACCGCGCGACTTCTGCCGAGCGCATTCCCATTCCGGCCCTCCTCGCCACCGGCAGCATCCACCACCACCTGAACCGCATCCGCAAGCGCATGCGCGCCTCCCTCGTCGTGGAATCCGGGGAAGCCCGTGACGTTCACCAGATCGCCTGCCTTTTCGGCTTTGGAGCAACAGCGGTTGTCCCCTACCTCGGATACGCAACCGTCCGCCAACTCGTGGCGATGGACGAAGGCAAAAACGCCCTCGGCGATGGTATGACCCCACAAAAGGCCATGACCAACTACCGCAAGGCTCTCGAAAAAGGCTTGCTCAAAATCATGTCAAAAATGGGCATTTCCGTCCTGAACTCCTACCAGGGAGCGCAGACATACGAAGCCATCGGCATCGGCTCGGAAGTCGTGGACTTCTCTTTCACCGGCGTCCCTTCCCAGATCGGTGGCATCTCGTTTGGAGAAATTGCCGAGGAATCCATCATCCGCCACCAGGCGGCATTCGGAACCGAAGTTCCCGCAGGGGAAACCCTCGACCTCGGCGATCCCGGCTACAACCGCTACCGCAAATCCGGTGAGCGCCATGCCTTCACTACGGAAGTCATCAAGAATTTCCACCAGTATGTGAAATCCGGCAAACCCGAAGACTACGAGGAATACGTCAAAGTCTGCCTGGAAACCAACCCGGTAGCCATCAAAGACCTTCTCAACTTCGTCCCATCAGCATCAGGCTCCGATCTCCATCGATGAGGTCGAGCCTGTCGAAGACATCCGCCGCCGCTTCACCACGGCAGCCATGTCCCTTGGCGCACTCTCCCCGGAGGCTCACGAAACCCTCGCCATCGCGATGAACCGCATCGGAGGAAAGTCCGATTCCGGCGAGGGCGGCGAAGATCCCATCCGCTTCAAGCCCTACCCCAACGGCGATTTCGCCCGTTCCTACATCAAGCAGATCGCATCCGGACGTTTCGGAGTTTCCGCATACTACCTGGTCAACGCAGACGAACTGGAAATCAAGATGGCACAGGGCGCAAAGCCCGGCGAAGGCGGCCAGCTTCCCGGCCACAAGGTCAACGCGCTCATCGCACGCCTCCGTAACACTCAGCCGGGCGTCCAGCTCATCTCCCCGCCACCCCACCACGATATTTACTCCATCGAGGATCTGGCTCAGCTCATCCACGACCTGAAGGAAATCAATCCCCGCGCACGAATTACTGTAAAGCTAGTAGCTGAAGCAGGAGTCGGCACGGTCGCCGCAGGTGTCGCAAAGGCATCCGCAGACAATATCCTGATCTCCGGCCACGACGGCGGAACGGGGCCTCCCCTCTCTCCTCCACGAAACACGCCGGTTCCCCGTGGGAACTCGGCCTTTCCGAAGCCCAGCAGACCCTCATCATCAACAACCTCCGCGACCGCGTGATCCTTCGCACCGACGGCGGCATCAAGAACGGCCGTGACGTCGTGATCGCCGCCATCCTCGGAGCGGAGCAATACAACTTCGGCACCACCGCCATGATCGCCATGGGCTGCGTGTATGTCCGAAAGTGCCACCTCAACACCTGCCCCGTCGGCATCGCCACCACCGATCCCAAGTTCCGTGCCAAATTCAAAGGCACTCCGGAAATGGTGATCAACTACTTCAATGCAGTCGCCCATGAAGCCCGCGAAATTATGGCCAAGCTCGGCGTCCGCACCATGGACGAACTTATCGGCCACCCGGAACTCCTCGTCCAGCGCGAGGTGCCCGACCACCCCAAGGCGAACACCCTCGATTTTTCACGCCTCCTCAAGGACGTCGTCCCGGCGGTCTCGAAAGCCATCGAAAAGCCCGAGTCCGACATCGCGCGCATCTGCACAAAGGATCGCAACGACGGCATCGCAAAACCGGCTCTGGACATCCAGATCCTCAATGACCTGGTAAAATCTACCGGAGGCACACCCGTGGAATCCCCTGAATACGGAGCAGACTCCGTCAGCGGCGAAGTCCAGGAGGCCATCAAGGCACTCCCCGACCGCGCCCCGGCAAAACTGGCCTACAACGTCGTAAACACCGACCGCAACATCGGCACCCGTCTCTCCGGACGTATCGCCGAAATCCACGGAAACAGAGGTCTTCCCGAAGCAACCGTTCACATCACTTGCACGGGCTCCGCCGGACAATCCTTCGGCACCTTCCTCGTCGAGGGCGTCACCTTGGAACTCATCGGTGAAGCCAACGACTACGTCGGAAAAGGCATGGCTGCAGGCGAAATCATCCTCCGCAAGTCGCCTGACGCGACCTTTCCGGCATCGAAAAACTCCATCGCAGGAAATACCTGCCTCTACGGAGCCACAGGAGGCAAACTTTTCGCAAACGGCCGCGCCGGCGAGCGCTTCGCCGTCCGCAACTCCGGTGCCACCACCATCGTGGAAGGCGTAGGTGACCACGGCTGCGAATACATGACCAACGGCACCGTCGTCATCCTTGGAAAAACCGGGAAAAACTTCGGCGCCGGCATGTCCGGAGGCACCGCATTCGTCTATGACGTGGATGGAAAATTCTATTCCCGCGTCAATACCGAAATGGTCGTAGCCCTCCCGATCACACGCCAGCAGGACATCGACGAAGTGAAATCCCTCATCGAACTCCACCAGAAAAAAACCGGCTCCATCCAAGCCGGAGACCTCCTCGCTGATTGGGAAAACACTGTCCTCAAGCTCGTCCGCGTAATCGCAAAAGAGCGCGCCGAACTGGAAGCCGCCGAGGAGCAACACGAAGCAGCCTCCACCCCGAAGTAGATCTTACAATGCAGTGCCGCAAGGCACCGGTGACTGCCGGCAGCCTGCTGCCGCTTTTGGCGATGCAGCCTGCTGCGAGCCGACGGCATTGGCATGGAGCGCCGCCTACAGGGGGCGTGTCCCCAGAGAAGCGGAAATATTCTCCAATTTGCCCCGTAGCACAGGGTGCGTGACGGAAAGTGGCAGCGGGCTTACGACATTCACCGGTCTTCGACTCCTCCCCGACCATTTCCAAAAAATCACCATTGCACCCACCACCATATAGCCCTACCTCTTCCCCATGTCAGCACTAGCCGAGAAAACATCGATTACTTCCAAAACCAAGGAACTCTGCGCCGCAATCGCGGAAGACGAACAGTTCATCAAGCTCCAGGGCGATGTCGAACGCTTCCTCTCCGACGATTCCGCAAAGCTCCAATACCAGTCAGTCCATGAAAAAGGCGAAGAACTCCACCACAAGCAGCACGCTGGCGTGGAACTCGGCGCGGCTGAGATCAAGGCTTTCGAAGACGCGCGCGACGCACTTTTCGAAAACAAGGTCGCAGCCGATTTCATGGACGCCCAACGCATCCTCGAAGGCATCCAGAAGGACATAGCCAAATACGTCAGCATGACCCTCGAACTCGGACGCGTTCCTTCCGACGATGAAGTCGCCGAAGCACAAAACAGCGGTGGCGGTTGCTGCGGCGGAAGCGGTGGTAGCGACGGCGGTTGCTGCTCCAACTAACCTGAACGTGGCGGCGGATTGCATCCGCCATGCCATACCACAACCTGGGAATTTCCAAACGCAACCCGTGTCGAAGGAATCCCTTAAAATCACCTTCCTGGGCACCGGCACCTCTGTCGGTGTTCCTGTGATCGGGTGTCACTGCCCCGTCTGCACCTCCACAGATCCCCGCAACAATCGCACCCGCTCCTCAGTCCTCATTTCCACCCCGGAGGTAAAGCTCCTCATCGACTCCGGTCCCGACCTCCGCGAGCAGGCTCTCCGGGAACACATCTCAGAGATCGATGCGGTCATTTACACCCACTCCCACCTCGACCACGTCGCAGGCTTCGATGAAATGCGCGCCTTCTGCTGGAAGCGCGATTCCCCTCTCCCCCTCTACGCCTCGGAATCCACCATCGGAGTCCTGAAAAACATGTTCGGCTGGGCATTTCACCAGGACAACACCTACAAAGGCTACATCAAGCCCGACCCGCGAATCATCGATTCCCCGTTCAAAATAGCGGATATCACCATCACCCCCCTGCCAGTCACCCACGGCAGCGTCGAGACCACCGGCTTCCTTTTTGAAACTCCAAAAGGCATCCGCCTAGCCTACATCCCGGACGTCAAACGCATTCCGGAGACCACCCTCGCCCTCATGCGGAATCTCGATCTTTTAGTCATCGACTCCCTTCGCGACGTCCCCCACGCCACCCACCTTTCCGTCCCGGAAGCCTGCGCCATTTCCGCAAAACTTTCCCCAAAAAAAACCCTTCTCACCCACCTGAGCCACGATCTCGATCACGCGGAACTCGCTGCCCGCCTCCCGGAAAACATCTTCCCGGCCTACGACGGACTCACTTGTGAAGTTCCCGCATAGGCCTTCTTTGCGGAACTTTCCCAACGCTTCAATGTTTGACGTTCCGGGCGCAACGTCCAAAGTTCCCGCATGCCAAGCAACCACCCATCCCGCACCTTGGGAAAACCGGCTTTCATTCATTTTCTGCTGGCCGCATTCCTGCTGGCGTCCGCAAACGCGCAGTATCTCACTGCCAGGGAAATCCTCGTAATCTACAACAAGGCGGACCCGGAATCCGGAAAGCTCGCCCAAGCGTATCAGGATGCACGCGGCCTGCCCGACTCGCGTTTGCTCGGGCTCGATCTCCCCCTGAAACCGGATATCAGCCGTGGCGAATACGAGAAGACCCTCGCCGCCCCCATACGGAAATACATGGACGAGAAAAAATGGTGGATCCGCGGCCGCGATGCCCAGGGTCTGACCGTTCCCCAACAGAACAAAATCCGTGCCATTCTCCTTATGCGTGGCGTGCCACTACGCATCACACCTGATTCCGAACCTCCGGCGCAAGAAGGTGGGAACGCCCCTGCGGATCCCATCAGCCCCCGCGACGAAGCATCGGTCGATTCCGAGCTGGCGATGTTTGGAATCGAAGGACTCCCGGCAAAAGGCGTTCTCAAAAACGCGTTCTACGATAGCAAGGTCCCACTCTCCGAGGCGGGGTTCCCCTACCTCGTCCTGACGTCACGCATCGACGCCCCAACCTACGCCATCTGCAAACGCATGATATCGGACGCCGTTGAGGCAGAGAAAACCGGACTCTGGGGCCGCGCATACGTGGATATCGCAAACAAGTTTCCCGAAGGTGACAAGTGGCTTGAATCCATCGTTTCGCAGAACAGGAAAATGGGAATTCCAACCATCACCGACCGCTTCAACGACACCCTCCCGAAAAATTACCCGATGACCGATACCGCCCTCTATTACGGCTGGTATGATTGGAACGTCAGCGGCCCGTTTCTGAATACCGGGTTCCTCTTCCGCAAAGGAGCGGTAGCCATCCATCTGCATTCGTTCAGTGCCCAGCAACTCACCAATGCCCACCAGAACTGGTGTGCACCTTTACTTGTGCGCGGTGCCGCGGCCACGGTCGGGAACGTCTATGAACCTTACCTACACCTCACCCACCACTTTGAAATCCTCCACGACCGCCTTCTGAAAGGCTGGACTTTTTCCGAAGCCGCCTGGGCCTCCATGCCCGTAGCATCCTGGCAGGGAATCGTTCTCGGGGATCCCCTCTACCGCCCGTTCCGCCATATCGACGGCACCGGGGAAAACCGCACCGAAGCCCGTGATTACCGCGCCCTCCGCGCGGCCTCCCGCCAGTGGCCGGACGATGACAAAATCCGCAGGGAAAAACTCTCCGCTGCCGCTGAAAAACTAAAAAGCGGCACCCTGGCAGAAGGCCTGGCCATGGATTTCCGCGAATCCAAGGATCTCGAAAACGCAAAAACATGGCTCACCAAAGCCCGCGAATTTTTCCCTGACCGCCCGAACAAACTCCGCCAGGATCTTCAACTCATCTCCATCCTACGCGAGCAGGGAAAGAAACAGGAAGCCATCCAGGCCTTACGCCTCGCCAGGCAAACCTACCGCACCCTCCCCGAAGCCGAATCCGTCTCCGGCTGGCTAGACATCCTCGATCCCCCGCCACCACCAATCGCCGATCCCACAAAACCCGGCCAGTAAATCTCAAATCTCAAGATTCGTAAGATTTCTCAGATTCGTGGTTAAACACTCTTCACCACAACCCAAGCCATAGGAATCCGATCCGTGTAGATCCGCGTTCATCCGTGGTTCCTCTTTCCACAAGCCTACTAGCGTGAGTCCTAACAACATATGAACTACGGATTTCTCTTGGAGAGCGTCTGGCATCCCCCCCTCGCATTCGAGGAAGTAGCCGCGCCCAAACTTCCTCCCGAGCTTGAGCTTCAGGCGCTGTGGTTCGCCGGTTCCTTTGGGCGAAATTTCCGACTCAAGGACGGGCGCAACCTGCGCATCATCCAGTTCGGCGAGTGGAATCTCGGAGCAGGTCCGGACTTCGCCCGCGTAGCCATCGAAATCGACGGCTCCCCCCACACCGGGGATCTCGAACTCGACTCCTCCACCACGGATTGGGAAAACCACGGCCACTCCACCAACCCCGCCTTCACCAACACCATCCTCCACGTAGCCTTCGAGCCAGCCTACCGTGAAACATTCATCCGTACCGCGAATCACCGCCAAGTTCCCGAGCTACTGATCTCTCCTTCCCAGCTAGCCGACGCCCTCAACCTGCCCTCCCGGGAAACTGCCATCGCCATTCCGGGTCGATGCATACAGCCATTGCGCAAGATGCCGGCTCTCTCCATCGAGTGCCTTCTGCGTGAAGCCGCGATGCGCCGGGCTTCCCGAAAAGCCTCCCGTTTTCTCCAGACAATCGAAGCCCATGATTTCGATACCGCCCTCTTCCAGGCCACAGCGGAAACCCTGGGCTACGGCGGAAACCAGCTCCCCATGAAGCTCCTCGCCCAACGCGCACCCATCGCGTCGTTACGATCAAACCCGGAGTCCGCGGAATCCATCCTCCTTGGCACCGCAGGCTTTCTCGATCCAGAGCTTCACAACCGCGCCCCGGACGACACCCGGGAATACCTCCTGGATCTCTGGAAAACCTGGTGGAAAATCCGCCCAAACCACGAGCCTCCCGAAAGCCGCCGCCCCGCGTGGAAAACCCACGGCCAGCGCCCCGCCAACCATCCCCACCGCCGCACCGGAGGATTGTCCGTCCTCGTGAAAAACTGGCCCACCTTCCGAAAGCTCGCCCTGGCCTCCCCGTTTTCCGTCAAGCCACTTACCGATTTCCTCCACTCCCTGCAGCACGAATTCTGGTCCCACCACCACACCCTCACTTCGCAACGCAGCACCACCGCCATTTCCGTTTTCGGAAAAAACCTCGCCCTGGAGCTTTCCGCAAACCACCTCATCCCGCTTGCCATCCACGAGAGCCGCTTCACCTTCCCTGACTACTACAGGCACCGCCACTCCGCCATCAACCAGAAGCTCAAACGCTGCGGCATCCGCCTCTTTGGCTGCGAGGAATCGGCCAAGCCCTGGCTCCGACGCCTCTGCCACCAGCAGGCCCTGTTAGAAATTTACCACGATTTCTGCCTGGAGGATTTCTCCGATTGCGAAACCTGCCCCTTCCCCACACAGCTCGCCCAATGGCGCTGAAAACGAACATATCCTTCCAGATGCAGATCCAATTGAACGGCCGACCCCATGAACTCGAAAGCACCCTCAGTCTTACCCGCCTGTTGGACTCACTGGGACTCGCCGGAAAGCCCGTCGTCGCAGAACTCAACTGCGAAGCCGTGCTTCCCCGGAATTTCCCCACCACCGAAATCAAATCCGGAGACCGTGTGGAAATCATCACCCTCGCAGCCGGAGGATAGAAATATCGGAAAAAACGAAAAACATCCCATTTTTCCCTTGCAAGAAAGGCCCATCAAACACCATCTTCCGCCCACGTCGCCTCTGGCGGCGTTCAATTCAAATCCGGTGTAGCTCAGCGGCAGAGCGGGTGACTGTTAATCACTAGGTCGTAGGTTCGATCCCTACCGCCGGAGCCATTTTAAAATAAGGGATTGTGGGCATTTCCCGCCCCTTTTAAAATCAGACTGAACACACAGACTGAACACTTTTTTTGCTAAATCAGGGAGGTGAGAGTTTTTCCGGGATTCCGACCTCTCCTTGGCAATATCCCCATCCGGATCCGGGTTTGCCTCAAGCGATGGCGCTCTTCTGGGAACTTATTCCCATGAAAGTCGTATCCCCTCTGGATTGGAAATTAAGGATTGGTTTAAAACGTATCCGGATGTTCAGCGCAGGGTTGCGATTGACGACGAGCGGATGGGAATCGAGCAGATGCTCGGCAGTGATCGTTTCGTGTTCACGTCTCCAGCCAAGGGATTGTTTGCTGATGATGCGGCAAAGGCGATTCATATCCTTCGCTCTTGAGGAAAGTAATGCCCGATCATTCCCTAAGATTCGGCTCCGGGAAAGGCAGGTCCAAGGAGCCTAACAACTGAAGTCACCCCCTACTCCCGCTCTTTTGATTGGATCCAGTCGCGATTCCTCTTCCCAGCAACAAGGAATTTGGCTTTTCTCTCGTTGGAAATTCCATCGCATCTATCGGAAATCCATCATCTCTCCGATTCCTGGCAAAGATAGAACAACCTATGTCCACCCGCTTCTTCACGAACGACCAGAGCAACACGCTTCTCAAGAAGTTCGAGGGTATTTTTGAACACAATCCCGATCTCGCCCGCTTCGATGCCTTGGTTGGATATCTTCGGGCTTCGGGTTACTTTGCAATCCGTCCCTACCTCGAAAAAGTCCCTGTTGTGCGGATCTTGGTTGGAATCAACGTCGATAACATCGTCGAGGAGTATCACAAAAGGGGGCAATTGTTTCTAGCTGACGCAGGCAAAGCTCTGAAGGAATTTCGTGAAGGTTTAGCCGCAGACATTCAGAACGCCCACTACTCCCGGGAAGTGGAAACGGGTATCCTCCAATTCGTTGAGGATGTCGCGCAGAAGAAGGTTGAGATTCGCGCCCATCCGACCAGACGGCTTCATGCGAAAATCTATATCTTCCTGCCCCAGGGCTTCAACGAGCACAAACCGGGGCACGTAATCACCGGATCCTCGAATCTTACTGCTACAGGACTCGGAGCCACGCGGGACGAGCAGACATATGAATTCAACGCCCTGAGCCACGACTTTGAGGATGTGAAGTTCGCTGCCGATGAGTTTGAGAAACTCTGGGCTGAGTCCGTCCATGTCCTCCCGAAGGATGTGACCGATGTCACAAAGAACAGTTTCCTCCGTGACGACCTCACGCCCTTCGAAATCTATTACAAATTGCTCATCGAATACTTCGGCCCAGCGATTGAATACGACCCGAACAGTGAAACGGATCTTCCGGAAGGATTCATGCGGCTGGCCTACCAGATGGACGCGGTCACCCAGGGGTTTCTTCTACTCCAGAAGCACGGAGGTTTTTTCCTGTCCGATGTTGTTGGACTCGGGAAGACGATCATCGCCATCCTGATTGCCAAGAAATTCTTTTATCACAACGGCTTCCCCGCTCACTTGTCCGAGACTCTGGTCATCGTGCCGCCGGCGCTCCGTGATGGCTGGAAGGAGACCATCGACAAGTTCGGGCTCAAAGGGGTGAAAGTCGTTAGCAATGGCAGCCTTCACAAGATCAAGAACGCGAAAAAATTCGATCTGGTGATCGTCGATGAAGCTCACAAGTTCCGCAACGACACCGCTGCTTCCTACGATGAGCTGCAACGGATCTGCAAGAGCCGCACCACCCGCCGCTTTCCCGATGGAAGCTACTACCGGAAGCGCGTGATACTAGTTTCTGCCACTCCACTGAATAACCGACCGAACGATATCAAGAACCAGCTCCTGCTGTTCCAGGACGGTAAGGACTCCACCTTGGAGGTTCCGAACCTCCAGCGCTTCTTCTCAAACCGGCAGAAGGAATTCCAGAAGGCGTTGAAAGACCTCTCCCCGGAAGATGCCCGGATCGAGATCAAGCGCATCTACGAACTCATCCGCACCAAAATTGTCACGGAGGTCACCATCCGCAGAACTCGCACCGACCTTCGTGACCACGATGACTACCGCAACGATCTTGAGGCTCAGGGTATCACCTTTCCGAAGGTCAATCCGCCTCACAAGATCCTATACCCGCTCAGCCCTGCGCTGGATACGCTCTACGACGAAACCCTCGCGGATCTGGATAGCGGACTGACTTACAACCGATACAGGGCAATCGGCGCACTCGTCCCCGAGAAACGCATCAAATACCAACAGGCCGAGCAGATTTCCTCACAGCTCGCCCGTATCATGCGGACACTGCTCCTGAAGCGTCTCGATAGCTCCTTCCACGCATTCACCCGCTCCCTCGGCCGCTTCCGTGACAATACGAAAGCCATGGTAACGATGTTCGAGCGAGGGAAGATCTACATCGCACCCAGCCTGAATGTCTCCGAATACATCATCGAGGATAGAGAGGATGAGCTAGTGGAGAAAATCCTCTCCTTGCAGGAAACCGATTCCACCCTCCAGATCTGCACCCCAGAAGACTTCGATCCAGGCTTCCTGCCCGGACTTCTCAAAGATTACGAGATTCTCAAAGACCTTGCCGCACGGTGGGGGGCGGTGAAGGAGGATCCGAAGCTCGACGAGTTCGTCCATCGCTTGAAGACCGAGCTGCTTTCGCCGGAGATCAACCACTCCGCTTCCGTGCACGGAAAGCCGAAACTGGTCGTTTTCTCGGAATCGAAGGAAACCACGGACTATCTCGTCAAACAGCTACACGCGAGAGGCTTCGATAAAATTCTAACCATTGATTCCAGCACGCGCAAAGACCGGATGCCGAAAGTGCGCTCGAACTTCGATGCGAATTTCCCTATCGCCGAGCAGGAAAACGACTATGAGATCATCATCTCGACCGAAGTGCTAGCCGAGGGCGTGAACCTCCACCGCGCCAATGTCATTCTGAACTACGATACCCCTTGGAACTCCACCCGCCTGATGCAGCGCATCGGCCGGATCAATCGTATCGGCACGACGGCTGCCGAAATCCACGTCTTCAACTTCTTCCCCACCGCCAAGGTGGATGCGGACATCGACCTGAAGAAAAAGGCTTTGGTCAAACTCCAGGCCTTCCACTCGGCCTTGGGAGAGGACAGCCAGATCTACTCGACCGATGAAGAGGTGGATAACTTCGGACTCTTCGACAAGGAGATGGAGGAAGAGAAGGACGAGTCGCTGGCACTGCTGATGGAGCTCCGGAAATTCCGCCAGCAGAACCCCGAACGCTTCCGTGAGATCCGCAATCTTCCCCTGCGGGCGCGTGTCGGGCGGAAGGACAAGCTCCGCGACCAGACGACCATCACCTTCGTCCGGAACAGGCGGCGGGACGGTTTCTACTATGTCCATCCTGACAAAACCATCGAAGAGCTTTCGTTCGTCGAAGCCGCACGCATCTTCCATGCGAATGCGAAGGAGAAAAGCGTGCCTCTCCCTGATTGCCATCACGACCAGGTGAACGCCGCAGTGTCCCACTACCACGAGTCGCTCAAGTCCGAGGCCGTTCGCGACCAGATCGTGGACAACCAGATCGGCCCGAATGAACGCAAGGCGCTCCAATTCCTCAGTGTCTTCATCGCCCACCCGAATCTGGCATCCGCCGATGAGAAGGTTTTGCTCAAGAACGCCCAGACCGCCGTGCGGAAAGCCGCTTTCGGCAAGCTCCAGCGCGATCTTGTGAAACTGGAGAAAGCGCACAAGAAGACACCGTTCAAGCCTGCCGCCCTTCTCGACAAGACCTTGGAGATCGTCAACCGATACGACTTTTCCAGCTACGACGAGGAATCCGCCGAAGACCTGAACGCCGGTCTCACCGCCGCCGATCTGGAACCCGCCATCATCCTTTCCGAATCCTTTTCCAATCCCGCCTAAACACCCCACCCATGTCAGATACACCATCCCTGCAAAAGCAGCTCCGTGACCGATACCAGATCGAAGAGTGGAGGAAGATCCTCCACGGGATTTTCCCGGATGGCACCGTGAAATTCTTCTCCACTCCGCAGGCGATCAAGGCCAGCCAGGAGTTCGTCAAATCCACCCTCCAACTCGGCACGATCGATCTGCCGGACGGCAATACCATCGCCTTGCTTGAGGTGGAGACCTCGGACCAGGTGAAGCTCGCACGCAACCGAGTTGGCCTGCGGAACTTTGTGGCCAACTTCATCGACGAAGCAGGAGCATCCGCCGTCCTCGCCGTGTTCCATCAGGCGAATTCCGATGATTGGAGGCTCACCTACGCCGCCCGCCAGACCATTCTCGATGAGGATACCTTCGAGATCACAACCATCGAGACCGCTCCTAGACGGTTTACCTTCCTGCTCGGGAAAAATGAGCCTTGCCGCACTGCTACCTCACGCCTTGCTACCCTCTTGGAAAAGGGCGACGACCTGAATCTTGCGGATATTGAAAAGGCATTCTCCGTGGAGACGCTTTCCAAGGACTTCTTCAAGAAATACAAGATCCACTATCAGGCTTTCGTTGATCATCTGCTTTCGCCCGCCGAAGCCGCCACCACCCGCGAGTCTTTCGGCCTCCCCGTAATCGACGACGAGAAGGAGCAGGACAAAGCCGACAAGCCGATCCGCGACTTCGTCAAAACCCTCCTCGGCCGCCTCGTATTCCTTCACTTCCTCCAGAAGAAAGGCTGGCTAGGCTGCCCCAAGGGCGGGAAAAAATGGAAGGGCGGCGACCCCGACTTCCTCCAGGGCTACCTTCGCCTCGCCAAGACGCAGGGAGAAATAGACTTTTTCCACTCGAAATATCTCAGCCCGCTCTTCTTCGAGGCGCTCAACCTGCCCGACCGTCCCGGCGATCTCTTCCCGCTCACCGATTCCCGCCTGCCCTACCTGAATGGAG
The DNA here is from genome assembly GCA_963793435.1 of uncultured Verrucomicrobiae bacterium. Taxonomy (GTDB): domain Bacteria; phylum Verrucomicrobiota; class Verrucomicrobiia; order Verrucomicrobiales; family Akkermansiaceae; genus Luteolibacter. The sequence goes on from CAWCAA010000002.1 coordinate 2,658,182, forward strand.
GCCTGTTCGAGGAAGATGGCGACGAGCAGCGCGGCATCGACTTTCCAGGCGAGCTCTTCGCCCGCCTGCTCGATTTTTTCGGCGAATACAACTTCACCATCGATGAGAACGACCCCGAGGATCACGAGGTCGGCATTGATCCGGAAATGCTCGGCCACATCTTCGAGAACCTCCTTGAGGACAACAAGGACAAGGGCGCCTTCTACACGCCCAAGGCCATCGTCTCCTACATGTCGCGGCAAAGCTTGCTTCATTACCTCCAGACCCATCTCGGCGAGGATGCGGAACTCGGAAAACTCCTCAACGAAAAGGATCTCGCCAACCACCCAGCTGGTTCCTTCGTCGCCCGGCACAAGACCCGCATCGGCGAACTGCTCGATGAGGTGAAAATCTGCGATCCCGCCATTGGCTCCGGTGCCTTCCCCATCGGCCTGCTCCAGGAAATCCTCTGGACTCAAATGGCCCTGAAACCGAAGGAAGAAAACACCCCTCTCGAACGCTCGAAGCTCAAGCGCCGCATCATCCAGAACTCCATCCACGGGGTCGATATCGACCCCGGTGCCATCGAGATCGCCCGCCTGCGCTTCTGGCTCGCCCTCGTCGTCGATGAGGATGAACCGCGCCCGCTACCGAACCTCGACTACAAGATCCACCGCGCCGATTCCCTCATCGAGTACATCCGCGGCGAACCCGTGAACCTCGGCACCGAACCTCCCAAGGACGGGGCGGCACGCGTCGCGGTGGAAAAGCTCATCGCCGCCAAGCAGTCCCTCTTCACCGCTCAGAAGCTACCGGACAAGCGCGCCGCCTGGTTCGATCTCTATCGCGCGCTCGCCCAGCTCGCCCAAGCCGAGTTCACCTGGATGCGGAACGATCTCGGACTCTTCGGCAGCGATATGGAGAAGGTCGCGCAGCTCGACCGGGGGGTGAAGGAGTTCGGCCAGTGGATCGGCAGGATCGACTCCATCCGCCGCGAAAAAGTCCACCATCAGGAAACGCTCCTGGACCAGCTCCGCGCGTGGTTCGATGACATCGAAAAGCCGACCTTCCTCTGGAACCTCCATTTCGGGGAGGTCTTCGCGAAGGGGGGATTTGATGTAGTGATCCAAAATCCTCCATACCTATCCCACGAAAAACTACTGCCGAATTCGAAGCAGTTTTACTCGGATAAATTCGATAGTTGGGATCCGTTTGGTGACATTTTTTGTTATTTTATCGAGCTGTCTACCCGACTAACTAACAGCAAGGGTATCACTTGTTCCCTCACTTCAAATTCTTTTCTGCGAGCAGATTACGGACACCCCCTCCGTAAAGTCCTTCGTAAAAATCAGAGAATTCGAGAAGTTATCAATATAGAGGAATCGCAAGTGTTCGAGAATGCTACGGTAAATGTCGTAATGTTGTTGGCGACTAACATGTTAGAGAATTCATCGGGAAATGACTACATTGCTTGCCGATCTGCGTTAATGAAACCGAATGTCTGGGATCATGTTAGTTCACACGGTTATAAATGCTGCCATGAAACTCTTGCTCGTGATGTTTGGTCACTTTGCACCCCGGAAGAGTTTTCAGTTCTCGGAAGAATGGAACGCTTCGGAGTGACACCACAGAGACTGGATTTCAAAATACGACTGGGGATCGCAACAGGGAGTAATCCTGCATTTCTGGTCAATCGCCAGAGCTGTCAGGAATTCATCGCCTTACAAGCTACGAATCGTGAGATTATTAAGCCCGTGCTACAAGGTCGAGATGTGGATCGATACTATGTTCCTGAGCCTCACAAATTCCTCATCTTAAGTAAGAACGGCGTCAATCTTCCGAGAGACTACCCCCACCTAGCAGCCCACTTGGAAAGCTTCGGAAATAAATTCAAGCAACGTGGAGCGAAGGGTCAGAATTGGTGGAATTTGAGGGCATGTTCATTCTACGAAGACTTCGAAAAGGATCGCGTTGTTTGGATCGAACTTACCGACAAACCCCGATTTGCGGTTTGTAGGCAGGGAGTCTATTTGCTGAATACTGCATATTTCATGCTTCCGGATGAAGACCATCCGGCGGATTTTCTGGTTGCATTGTTCAATTCTACGCTTTGTGAGTTTTATGTTCGAAATATCGCTCAAACTAGTGGGATGGGGACAACCCGTTGGTTCAAAGAGTATGTTTCAAGGATACCAATTCCTCCCGCATCCCCCGCCGACAAAGCCCGCCTCGCCGAGTTGGCCGCCTCCTGTGCCGAAGTAGCGAAGAAGGACGACATTGCGTCCTTGGCGGTGTTGGAAACAGAGATCAACCAGATCGTCTATCGCCTCTTCGACCTCACTCCCGAAGAGATCGCCCTTATCGAATCCTCCCTTGCGAGCTAAATTTCAGTTTTCCATTCAATGAGTTCAAAACCCCAAACCAAAGTGCTCGTCTCGTCTGCGGTGTATCAATTCCAGGAATTGCTGGATCAGGTTTACGGAGTTTTGGTGAGCCTTGGCTACGAGGTTTGGATGTCCCACAAGGGAACCCTGCCGATTTACCCCACGAAGACGGCGATGGAGTCCTGCCTTCAGGCGGTGGAGGACTGCGATCTGTTTCTGGGAATCATTCTCCCGCGCTATGGCAGCGGCAAGGAGACCAAAGAGAGCGATTCAATCACCCATGAGGAACTCAAGATGGCGATCAGCCGGAACAAGCCCCGCTGGATCTTGGCTCACGATCATGTGGTCTTCGCCCAAAAGCTGCTGTCAAACCTCGGACACAAGACGCCGGAAGACCGGGCAAAACTGAAGCTGGAAAAGAAAGACGTGGTGGAGGATCTTCGGGTGATCGACATGCTGGAACTCGCGATGCGCAAGGACATCAAGCTTGTGAAAGACAGGCACGGCAACTGGGTGCAAGAGTTCTCCGATCCCAAGGATGCGAACCTTTTTGTGTTCAGCCAGTTCCGGCGTATCTCCGACATTACCCAAATCGTGGAAGAGAATTTTTCAAAACCCCTGAATGAGGAAGGACGCCCACAATGAGTCCGCTTGATCGACTGGTGAAGAATCCGAAGAAGGCACACCTTGTGGAGGTGCTTTCCGGCGATGCTGGCATGATCCAGCTGGCCTCGCATGCAGCGGCATTCCTGAACTCCGGGGGAGGCACGGTGATCATGAGGGGAGACGGATGGGATGTGAAGTTTTTGGATAAGGAACTGAGATCTCTGATCTCTCCAAAATCGCTTTTTTCCGTCGCGAAAGATAATCTCGGAGGTGAGCCGGTCGTAGTGATCGATGTCCCGGGAGGCAAGGATCTACCATTCGTCTGCGACGGTACGATTTATCTCCGCAGAGGTAAGAATACTGTGAAAGCTTCCGCAGAAGACCTTCAGGGGATGCTGCAGCGCCAGTCTCAAACTCCCGAACGCTGGGAGCGCAGAGCAGCGCTGGGGCTCGAAGATCAGGATCTATCGCAGAGCGAACTGAACCAGACGTTCAACTGGATGCACGGAGCCGGCGACTACGAATGGGCTCCGAGTGATGTCGCAGATTTGGTCAAGTCCCTCGGATTCCGGCGCTCGGATAGTGCCTACACAAATGCGGCGGATGTCTGCCTCGCTGAGACCCCTGCAATCCGCAATCCGCAGATCCGCTTGCGGGCATACGCTTTCGTTTCAGAAACAAACGACAGCTTCAATGATCATCAGGATTTTGATGGTCCGATTGCCGTCTTGATCGAGGAAGCCCGCCGTTTCATTGCTCGGAACGTCCAGCAGACGGCGGCATTCGATTTCGATCTAACCCGGTCTTCCCAGTCGGTTTACCCTGATGCCGCCATCCGCGAGGCACTCGTAAATGCCATGGCGCACAGGGATTACGCCGCTCACTCCGGGGGAGTTACGCTCAAAATCTATCCAAAGTCTCTGGAAATCTGGAATTCCGGCTCCCTTCCCAAGGGCTGGAGCCAGCGCAAGCTTCACGAGACCCACCCTTCGATTCCAAACAATCCCGACATTGCTAATTTCCTCTATAAACGGGGATTCATGGAGCGGATCGGCCGCGGGACGCTCAAGATCTTGGAGGCCTGCCGGAAAGCGAAATTGCCAGAGCCTGAATGGGAATCCGTCGATGGAGTGAGACTTATTTTTCGCATCCCCGTCAGTCTGGAAGAGATATCCTCTGAGCTGAATGACCGGCAGCGTAACTTCCTCGAAGAGGTGAAGACCGGGGCACGCTACAAACCCAAAGAATACCGGTCTGCGTTCGCCGCCAGTGTAGGGGATCGGACAGCCCGCCGGGATCTTGAGGAAATGGAGAGGGCTGGATTGGTTCGGCGGGAAGGAAGTGGTCCGGCAACCGTTTACATCCGGACATGAAACCGGACAGAATGCGGACATTGGCCGGATTTCGAAAACCTAATGGATTTCGGCGACTTCTTGAAAACGCCTTTAAGATCAAAAGGTTGCCGCTTTTTTGCGAAGAGCTAAAAAGGAAGAATCCGGACATTATCCGGACATTCTCAATGATGAATTACGCCCGGTTTCCCGGCTTAATCCCGATAGATCCAACTCCAATTTACCAGTTACAACATCATGTCCAAGTCATTCCCTGAACACGTTCCGCTCCTAGCGGCCGCCAACTACTGGGCGGATCGCTGTCTTGTCCACGATGGCTCGGTATTTACCGAGGAGGCGATTTGGACTCCAGAGATACTTGAGGAGTTCAAGGTTCACTTCATCGAGAATTTCATGGAGGACGGCAGATCCTTCATGGAGAAGCTCAAGGAGCAGTTGTCCGCCGGTTCCCCAGGGTTGAGCAAGTTTGGGTCGGAACTGATGTGGGCTCTGTATCTATTCCCCGGAAAACTGATTTCCCCGGAGAAGAAGTTGGAGCAGGTGAAGGAGGTATGGAGCTGGTCTGGGGAAGAATTCCCAAGCAATCCAATGCAGCCCGCTTCGTTTTCTGAATGGATCGGCCATCCGGGGACTGCCTTCAACACACACCGCTGGCGTGAGGTAACTTTCCTCTGGAGGATAGCCTATGCCATCAAGAAACTACCGGAAGCTAAGCCGATACAGGATTCTTTCTGATCCTTGGATATTCGTGGAGTGGCTGGACGGGATTGATGATGCCCCGCAACGCCTGATGCGGAACATCCTGCCCCATCTGCTTTTCCCGGAGGCTTTCGAGCGGATCGCGACAACCAACCACAAGAAGAGGATCAGGGATGCGTTTATCGACAAGATCAGGCCGGGCGGTAAGGATAAACTGGAAGGTCTCTCAGAGAACGCGCTCTGCGACTGGGATCTGATGAAGATTAGGGAAACTCTAGAAGCAGAGAAGCCGAGGGTGGAAGTGGATTTCTACGAGCCGCCATTCCAGAACGTGTGGGATGGGATTGATCCGGTCACGGAAGATCCTGATCCACTCGTGGTGTTGAGAGAGGATCCAACTTTCCCTACTGGGGTAAAGCGCTGGGTGATTTCTCCTGGGAAGCAGGCACGGTTCTGGCCGCAGTGCCTTGAGGATGGAACGATCACGGTGGGTTGGGAAGATGTGGGCGATCTTTCGCTTTTCGCCAATCGCGAGTCCCTGCAACAAACTATGACCGATGTCTATGAGGGTGATAGCAAGCAGACGAACAACAGCCTGACGCTCTGGGACTTCAGCCATTCCATCCAGGTGGGTGATGTGGTTTACGCCAAGCAGGGGATGAGTCGTATTCTCGGCTGGGGAGTGGTGACCTCCCCATATCGTTTCGAGCCGGAGCGGGGAGAGTATGGAAATGTGATCGATGTGGATTGGAAGGATTCCCGGGAGGTTACGCTCCCCGAGCCTTGCCGGGTTCCCTTGAAAACCCTGACGAATGTGGACGGGCATCCACGTTTCATCGAGTTTATGGATTCCTTCTACGGAGAAGGATTGCCAATGCTTCCGGATCCTGAGCCGGAGGAAATCAATCCGCCATACACCCGCGAGATGGCTCTGGAGGATTTATTCATGAGTGAGGAGAAGTTCGATCAGATCCTCGCGCTCCTCAAACGGAAGAAGAATCTTATCCTGCAAGGGCCGCCGGGTGTGGGGAAAACCTTCGTTGCGCGACGTCTGGCCTACGCCCTCATGAAGCAGAAGGATGAGCTCCGCGCACCGATGATCCAGTTCCACCAATCCTACGCTTACGAGGATTTCATCCAAGGCTATAGGCCGGATGGAAAAGGCGGGTTTGTGCTGAAGAGTGGGACTTTCCATACGCTTTGCAAACAGGCAGCGAAAGACAAGGATAGGGACTATTTCCTCGTGATCGATGAGATCAACCGGGGTAACCTGAGCAAGATCTTCGGCGAGTTGATGATGCTGATGGAGTCGGACAAGCGCGGCCCGGATTTCTCCCTCCAACTGACCTACTCGGAAACGTCGGACGACACCTTCTACATTCCCGAGAACCTACACATCATCGGCACGATGAACACGGCAGACCGGTCATTGGCGCTCGTGGACTACGCGCTGCGGAGGCGCTTCGCATTCATCACGCTCGTGCCGGAGTTTGCTAGCGACAAGTTCCGCGAAGTTCTCACTGCCCGTAGTGCGAAGGGTGAGCTGATTGATAGGATCATCGCCAGGATGAAGGATTTGAACGGATTGATTCACGAAGACACTCGCAACCTCGGCTGGAGCTACTGCATCGGCCACAGCTTCTTCTGCCCCGGGAAAGATGTCACTCCGGATGAGGACTGGTATCAGGAGGTGATCGAATACGAGATCGCCCCTCTGCTACGCGAATACTGGGTGGATGACGAAAGCCGCTGTGAGGCGGAGCTTGAGAAACTGAAAGGCTGATCCCTGCCATGGCGCACGCGATCCCGATCCAGAACCTTTACTACCTGCTCTGCTACGCATGGGATCAACTGGCAGAAGGTGAGCTGGTGGACATTTCCGCGAACGACTCGAAGTCGCTTTCTGAGCTTTTCGGCCGTGTGCTTTCCCAAGGGACGATGCGGCTGGTGCGCAGGGGATTCGACCGAGGTTACATCCTGGAATCGGAGGAGACCCCGAGGCTGCGAGGTCGACTGGATATTTCAGCAAGCATGCAGCGGCTGAGCTGGATGCAGGGCAGGATGGTGTGTGAGTTCGATGAGCTAAGTCATAACGTGCTGCACAACCGGATACTCAAGACAACGCTGGAGGATCTATGGCATGCCGAGGGGGTCGGGAAGGAAACTCAGGATCTGATCCATCGCCAACTGGAAGCACTCCGGGACGTTGACAGGGTTTTCATCACATCCGGGTTGTTCCGCAGGGTGCATCTCCACCGGAACAACCGCTTCTACCGGTTCCTATTGAACGTATGCGAGCTGCTGCACGAATCGAAGCTGCCGGAGCAGAAGGACGGGAAGACACGGTTCAGAGACTTCGTGAGGGATCCCAAGCTAATGCCCGGGGTCTTCGAGAAATTCGTGAGGAACTTCTACTTCCGCGAGCAGAAGCAATTCAAGGTGGGTGCGATCAAGATTGATTGGGTCGCGGAAGGCGATGCGGAAAGCCTGGCGGTTCTTCCCCAGATGAGGACTGACGTATCACTGTGGTCAGCGGAACGCTCAATCATCCTCGACTGCAAGTTCTACAAGGAGGCGATGGGAGGCTGGTTCGGTTCGGAAAAGATCCACGCGGGCAACCTCTACCAGATCCATTCCTATCTCAGGAATGCCGAACACAAGGCCGGCTGGGAAGCATCGGAAGGAATCCTTCTCTATCCGGCGGTTAAGAAGTCGTTTGACCATACCTTCAAAATTGCGGGGCATCAGGTGACGGGTGGCGAGCGTTGATCTCGATCAGCCATGGGATGTGATTCACCGACGGCTTTTGGAGGTCACAGGGATCTCGAACAATACGCCGACTACGATCTATTCCGGATAATAGCAGTCATGCATGTTATCGCTCAATGCGGATGTGAATCATTCAGAAAGTGGAATTTGATGACTATCTCGGAAAATACATCGGATTCCGAGATGATCATCAATTCTCACATCTGAAAAATGTGGGAACCTAATTCACTGCCAATCTGCGGTTTTCAACGCCCGCAGGGACTTTTCTAGGAATGAGAGTAGAGTGATCGGCACTTACCTGAATGCCGTCGAGCAATGAGTCTTCTTGCTAGGTGCATGGATTTCGGCTTTTCTGGTGTTGTCCGGAGAGATCCAGACCGGGGCTTTGAAACCCCGCGCAAAGCGGAAGGCGTTGACCGAATCAACGTCGCCACCAGACCGAAAGGTCGGGGTGGCGGCGGCGCATGTTCAGGTTGCCCCCTCGGGAGTGGCTAAAGGTCGTCGCGGTCGTCTTTGCGCGGCTTTCAAACACCCCGGCCACCTTGGGAAACCAAGGTGGCTGGATTTGTTTCTGAACACCATTCCGATGAACGCAAAAAAACGCATTTTGACCCTGGATCCTGAACTGGTCGCGGATGTTCGCAGACAGGTTGAGGAGTGGAACGAGGAATTGCTCAATCCGTGGAAACCAAGTGCCGCCGCGCGTGGGATCGTTCAGACCATTAAGAACAGTTGTCCGAGAATGGCGGATGCCCTGGAGGCGGCAGGGATTTTCGAACCTTGGGCGGAATTGATCGATGATGAGATTCTGGACTTCGCTAGGGCAGCTTCGAGAGCGCGGAGTGATGGGGACGGCAAACGAGGCTGAACATGAGGCTCGCCAACATCTTCTGCCATGGTGCTGGGAAATGCAGGAAGAGTGGCTTGAGGCATATTGCCTTAATTACGTGCCGGAGCCAGACCCAGATCTCTACGGCACGGAAGATCCGCGTCACAGCCAGCATGACGAGCCTGAGGAGGAATGCGATGTTCCCACCTTGAAATTCGAAGGAGGGGATCTCTCGAAGATCCAGCGCGCGTTGGTCAAATCCATCAAAGCTTTGCTCGTAAGAAGCGGAATAGAATCCCGTGAGGTGATGTGCCTTGGTGCGATGCTCTCCCTAATCGAGAGACTACCCCGGTTCTATGAAGAGTATTCAGCGCAAATCGAATTGTCGTCAGATATGGGAACCGGGGTGGGAACGAAGGCCGTCACGATCAACGCCGATGGATTGATGCTCGATGTTGGCGAAATAATCCGGGGCGAGTGGGGAAGCGATAGCTCGTCCAGAACAATTCTGCTGGTAACCGAAAAGTCGTCCTCAAACTCTGATCCATTTTTAGTTTTAGAAGAATGGTTGACGTATTTTTCAAATGATGCGGCAGACGCGGATGTCGATTTCCGTGTCGATTGGTTTCCGGAAGACGAGATGCCGAATTTCGAAGGGGCTCCTCACCAAAGAGAACCCCGTTACTTGGTCAGTTCGGTCGCGGGTGAAATCGCACTTCTGGGCTTCCCAGACGCCGACCTATCGCCAGACGGGTGGGAGATCGGTGAGTTGGTGGACTCCGGGAAATTTGGCAAATGGCTGAAGGGTAGAATCGAAGATTCACCGGACTACGAATCTCCCGAATATCAGCCGGACAGCATACAGGCATCCGAAGCTGCATCTGCATCTGCCGAAGAGGAATGGCAAGCAACCATGACCATGGAAACCCTCACGAAGAAACAACAAGAGGCTCTCCAGAATCTGGTGGATGCCGAGATGCCTTCTGACATCGGCATAGTGGTGAGAAATCTCATGCCTTACAGAGCATCAGACTCCGATTCAGACGATTCAACCCCATAAGCCACAAAGCGCATGGCCAAAATACTGTTAAACGACAACGACCTTTCCGATCTGATTTTCAAGATCATCTCTCCGGGCAAAGCCAATGAGATCGAGGAAATGATGAAATCGAGGAGAGAAGGGCTGGCTTACAAGGATTACAGAGTTGACTTCTGGTTCTATGGTGACGATGGAAAATCCACCACGATGGCCGAAATTCATATCTGGCGCAAGTCACGGCTAATGGGATGGGTTGAACACAATCGCATTATGAAGCTCCTCAAGTCGTCGGCATTCAGGCGTTACAAGGATGGTGGTCAAGTTAGCGGAGTTAAGTTCCGCCATGTTCGAGGGCTGCTTCCCGTTGTTGGCGAAAAAATCGAATGGCTATATGAAACCGCCATTTACTGCGAAACCGATATAGAAGGCTGGAAATACGGAGAGCACGGGAGAAAAGACATCATCGTTTTCAAATTCAACAGAGAGTTCGATAAGTGAGTCGATTCATCACTTCTGAGCCGCCAACGTCATCCTTCAATCACTCTAGGCCAGCCTGATCCCGGCCTGCTTAACAGGTCGGGAGAATCTCCCGCATCCCTTGCAGGTAAGCTTCCACAAGATCCAGATCGGCCTCCCCTTCTGAAATCCTGATGGTCGCATAAACGTATGGATGTCGCGGCGGGCTGCTTTTGGCGATGGCCTGCGGATCAAGTCCCATTTCCGCAAAGAGTTGATCCATTGCCGCTACGAGACTGGCGGTGGCTGTGAGTGCGCATTCCTGAATATCGCACCGCTCCATACCTTTGCGTAGCCGCGCCGTTTGAAAGTCCAGGGCGAAGCCCGCCAAATCAAGTTCCAAGGAGACCACCAGGGAAAACAATCTATCCATCACATCGCTGTATGCCGGATCGGTCATCAAATAGGTTTTTTTCGGGCAGGTGTCTTTCAGGATTTGAAGCTCGGCATGGTCATCTCGCGCAGTGGCCGAAACCGCTGCACGAACGCGCTCAATCGGTGAAAGGTTGGCGTAAATATGGGTGGATATGTTCATGGCCTTTTCTTCGGTGTTATGCTGGTTGGTCGTGTAGCGACTTCGAGGGCCGCAATCCTTGCCCGCAACTCTTCGAATTCCTCTATGCGGCAGAATGCTCCGACGGCTGTGACGAGTTGCGCGGCAATGTCAGGCGCAATATCACCAGAGGCCGTTGCGCCAAGAATGGAGCGGGCGATGTCGAGCGGAGATGCAGAAACGGGCAAGGCGAGATGGACTGTCTGTGCGCTCGCCTTGATGGGTGGCACTAGACGGTCGAGAACGATTTTGGCGGCCTGCATGTCCCCGGCCTTGGCGGCTTTGAGAACAGCCGTCACAACGTCATCAGCGCCATCGGCAAGGGCTTGACGCAAGGCGGCTGTCTCGCTCTTCGGGCGACCGTTTGGATTGCCTGACGTGCCGGGAGCGAACCGACCTCTGGATCCGCGTCTATCGGAGGTTGGTCGCTGGCTTCATTGAGTTGGAGGTTTTCTTCATGGCTTCGATGGTAGGTGTAGGAATTTCAGCGACTTTTGCTCGCGGTTATTCGTGATGTTGTGGGTGATCTTCATTCTGAAATTTTTCTGAGGGACTGCGGGAACGCCCCCCCTATATATAAGGTGGGGCTATTCCCTCTCCCGCTCCTGGGCAGGGAAGATTTCTAGCTTTCCCGCTCCTTTCCCGCTGTTCCCGCTGTTCCCGCTGTGGTGATTATCCAATGAAGCGTATCGAATTTCCTAAGCACTCCAAGGGATTCCGCCGTTTGCATCCTCCTTTTCATAGTGTCGGATTTGATCGGATTCGCTTTCCCGCTGATTTCCATTTCGATTTCTGCGGCCTCTTTCGGAGAGAGAGCGGGAAAGCTGCTACTTTCCCGCTGTTGGAGTTTTTCGAAGATCGGTTCCCAGATTTTCCTGGCTTCGGTCGCTCGCTTCTCTTCCCGCTGTGCGGCTTTGAGTCCGGCAGCGCGTCCTTGGAAGGTGTGCATCCCGGCGGCGGCGTCCCAAGCGAAGCAGAAACCCTGCTCTTTCGGAAGGTCACGCTTCCGCATGTCGGTTCCGTAGATGGTTGAGACTCCACCCCCGTCCTTGTCGATGCGGATATTGGCAAAGGCTTTTCGGTTCAACTCGCTTCCAAGGTGTCCACGAGTCTTTCCTTGGTCGGTTCCAGGGTTCTCATGGAGGATGCAATAGATCGGGCAGTTGTATTTCTGGGAAAGCGCATGGAGCTGCGAGACAAGCTCCAACGCCTCGGCTTCATCGTTCGGACTGATGCACAGGTCGGCAATACCGTCGATGATTACCGCATCGATTTTCCCTTTCTCCGCCCGCTCTTTCTCCAAGCATCCTCTGAGGATTTCCAAGCGCTCAGAACGGGCGAACATGACGAGCGGCAGTGAAACGAGCCTTTCGCTCACTTCCGGTTGCCCTGAGCGCATTATGCTGCGATTGACGAGCGAGTGCCAGTCGGCGCGGGATTGCTCGGTGTCCAGATGGATGATTGCACCGGTTGCTTCACCCTTCCACTGGATACAAAGGCAATCGGCCTGCGAAGCATACTCACCACGCTGGGCCGCTCCAAGAACAGCCGCGACAACAGCGGATTTTCCAACCTTCGATTTCCCTTGGATGGCAGTTAGGTTTCCACGAGCCGCGATGGGGATGTCACCGATGGACATGCAGTTCTCATCCGCCGGCGGAATCTCATCCGGGTTGAATCCGAGCGCATAGGCGCGGGTAAGCAAGTTTTGGTTTCCCGCTCCGCTGGTCTCGATTTTGGCGAATTCCGATACAAACTCGGACGCATCCTCTCCCTTGTCCATTGCGGCTTGGAGCTTCCACAACAAAAGTTGCCTGCCCTTGATGACATGAAATGCTTTCAGCTCGTTCTTCAGCGCGTGAATATTTGGCTTCCTGCCCTTATCCAATTCTTCGGAGAGTTCAAGGCTGATGCCAGCGACGAGTGATCTGTCCGTTTCGTCCATGTCCGGATAAACCTCATCAAACCCCTTCCGCCCGTTTCCAAGCGATGCATGAATTTTCCGGGCGATCTCCTGCAAAGGTTCGGTCGGGAGGTTTTCAACCGGAAACTCCAAGGCTTCGATGCGGCCTTCCTCCATTTGGAGAGCAAGAAGAAGACGAGCATTCTTTTCGGCGCGTGGCTGCAAGATGACGTGCGCCCCTTGGCCTTTAGTGGGTGCGCTCATCTTGGATCGTCCTCCCTTGCTGCGGTTTCCTCGAATGCTTGGAAGCGCAAACGCTCAACGGCCAGGTCATCGAGAATTTCCAACAAGCGGTTACTTTCACTCTCTTTCCTTCGCTGAGGCGGATGCTCTGCGGCCTCGGAACGATGAACTCGCCGAGTGGTAGAAATCTTACCCGGATCAGAAAGGTTACGTCGGAACTTCATCAGATTGCCCCCTTCCCCTTGTTCATTTTGAGCTTCGATGCTGGCGCGACTGATTCTTCAATCAATGCGTCCAGTTTGAGCCGATCAATCCGCACCGTGCCTCGTGTGGCTCCGGGTTGAATGATTCGATGGAACTCCAGTAGTCCCGCGCTTTCGTAATTACGAAGCGTGCGGTCTGTGAGTCCTGAGTAATGTCCGGCTTGCGCGAGCGAAAGCCAACGTTGATACCATGTTGTCTTGGCCATGGACACACGTTTCAGATCCGGTTGGCCACACTGAAACGGTTTGGCCACACTACGATTTGACTCGGAAATCCCCTTGGACAAACGGAGAAGGCGCTTGGCCACACTAGTCCAACGAACGGGGCGTGTGGCCAGCCGCTAAAACAAGGTCAACCTAAAATTCAAGAATCTTTACGTATTTTCGGGTTCTGTCTGAAGCTTCCATTCCCTTGTTTATGAACAAGACCCTCATCGACCAGATATTTGACGTCGCGGCGGAAGGTACTTAGCGATGAAATTAGGTCGGCATCCGCTGCCGCATTCTCCCATTCGCGAATGGAAAAGCCTTTTAGAGCCTTTTGCTTTGGCAGTAATTTCACCAGTACAATTCGCCGTTCGACCATCCGAATAGTCTTAGCCTTGTTCACCTTATTAAACGGATTTCCCTCATCCTGTTTTTTCCACCAATCGCTGAATAGTTTGCGATGCTCGTAATGTGTTGGAGCGGCCAAACCTTCCGCCTCGAACAGTTCGAATTCGTTCTCTGCCATTTGCTTGATGCGCTCCTCTCGTGAAATATCCGGTCTTGGAAATAGCTTCATTTGCTGGTCAACCGTTTTTTCCGCTTCCGCCCTCAAGAACTGTAGGAATCGATCTCGAAGCACCTGCTTTCCAATTTTGGGCATTGCCCGCTTCAAGAAATCATCAAAACCCACCTGTTCCGGTAGATTTGCAGCTCTGAAAGAATCCTCACGCTTTATAATCGCTTCAGCGTAGGCTTTCAATTCGACTGCAATTCGATGTTCTTCGCGGGATGCATCCAATATTGGCTTCCCCTGTCCTTTGATCTCCCACTCAGTCACGTCGAAAATTTCCCGCTTTGCAAGATTCTCAAGCATTAGGGAATATGCCTCATTTGGCCAAGGCTCGCCGTCGTAGGTCGCCTGCTCAAGTTCTTTGAGTTCAAACCTTGCCTCTTCTGATAGCTCTTCTTCGGTCATAGGTCTGGGAGTGCGCCGACGGCGCGGTCTAGGGCTTCGTCGTGGTGGGTGTATTTGGCGTGGACTCCGCTCGAAGAATGTCCGGTGAGCTTCTGGCGCACGTCTGCGTGAATGTCCGCTTCTGCCAGCCACGAGGTGAAGCTGTGGCGGAGGCAGTGAAAACTGCGGCGTTTTACCACATCCCCGGCTTCGATGATTTCGCGGGGAACCCCTGCCGTTTCCATAAGCCTTCTGAACGTGGTGGAGAGTGTCCCCTTCTTCTTTTCGGCCAAGGTAGGGAAGAGCGCTCCGTCACGCTCGCCAATCCATGCGTAGGCCGGGGGAGATAAGGGTATGGTTAGAGTCTTCCTCTTGCGGTTCGTCTTTGTCGGGCGGATCACAAGCCTGGAACCTTCGACATGGGAACGGGTAAGTTTCACCACGTCACCCATCCTCAATCCCGTATGTGCGGCGAGAAGTATCGCGCCTTTCCATTCGTCGGAGGTTTTTTCGTGGTCGATCATGCGCCTGACTTCCTCGACAGTGAATGGAGCGCGTTCGGTGCTATCATCGGTAGGGAGCGGACGTATCCCGGCGGCGACGTTGGCCTTGGCAAGCCCACCCTCAAGCGCCGTCTGTAACGCACGCCTGAAAGCCCGAAGATCCATGTTCGCCGTAGCTGCTGTGATCGTCCTTGTTTTACTACCTCTGATCTTCATCGAGGCGATTTTCCCCAAAGCCTTCTCGACTTGCTCTTTTTTCAAATCTCCGACCGGGGAAGCTGCCACCTTGAAACCGAGAGCTGAAACGAACCGGCGGTGCATGTCCCGGTAGATCCGCATCGTGTTTTTCTCCACATGGCTTTCCTGAGCCTTCACCCAAGCTGCGAGGTGCTGATCTACGCTGACAACTTCAAATGAAGGATTGGCCAGCCTGTGAAGACGTAGGACAAGCTCTTCCGCACGGGCAAGGGAAAGATCCCCGGCAGTGGCCTCCCGAGCGGCAGCGTTTACGATGGCGGCAAACGCGGCCGGAAGGCCGGGATTCCCCTTCTTGCGCTCCTGCTCCTTTGATTCAAGGGTGGCGGCGATCTTCGCGGCCTCTCGTTTCATTGTGGTACCCGTCGAGCGAGAGATGCGTTTTCCATCGCTATCGAAGAATCGGGCGAACCAGTTCGGGTTGTTTTTGTCTTTGTAGAGTGTGGCCATGGCGTTCGGTGACTGAACACTAGACTGAACACAAATCACCGGAATGCACGAGAAATCTATTCAACACTTTCCTACTACCCTTATGCACAAAGGGATTTGAAAACCTTGTGAGGAAATAGGTCGTAGGTTCGATCCCTACCGCCGGAGCCATTTGAACAACCTTGTTCTATGGGATTTTCCCCTTTTGGAATGCCCCACCTGAAGTGCGACAGGCACCGTTGAATCATAGGCATGGAGCGGTGCCTTCAGGCGGCGGGTCATCTGCGGCGCAGATCGTCTATCTATCCCCGAGTTTGTCCCGTGACAGCAGGCTCATGTTTATTGAAAACATCCTCCCCTTTCCCGTTTCACCCCCATCATTCTGATTGTATCAACCTCCGCTTTGCGTCCCGTTGCAACCTCCCCTTTGCGGTGGAAAATGAAACCTCACCTGCGGAATTCAGCATAAAAGGCGTCCTTGTATTTTTCGCCAACGGATAAACAATCGCTCGATGAAATCCCTCGTTGCCGTTCTCAGCGCCTTTCTGGAGAACCGCAGCAGCCGCACCAATCTGAAAGCCCTGATGCGGCTGCTGGTGGTGCTGTTCAGCATGATCGCCCTCTACAGCTTGCTTTTCCACGTGCTGATGGAAATGGAGGGACAGGATCACAGTTGGGTCACCGGCCTTTACTGGACGCTCACGGTAATGACGACCCTGGGCTTCGGCGACATCACATTCTACGGCGATGTCGGCAGGCTGTTCTCGGTGGTGGTGCTGATCAGTGGCGTGATGTTCCTGCTTGTGATCCTGCCTTTCACGTTCATCGAGTTCTTCTACTCCCCGTGGATGCGGCCCAGGCCTCCGCGCGCACCCCGCGGGAACTGCCGGCCAACACCTTCAACCACGTCATTTTCACCTGCCACGATCCGGTCACCCTGGCGCTCGTGCCCATGCTCGAAAAATACGGGCACCCCTATGTCATCCTCACGCCCTCCGTGGCCGAGGCGCTGGAACTGTATGAACAGGGTGTAAGGGTAGCCGTGGGCGCTCTCGACGATCCCGAGACTTATAGAAAAATGCGTATCGAGAATGCCGCAATGCTGATCGCGACGCGCTCCGACGTGCTCAACGCGAGCATCACCTTTACCGCCCGTGAAATGAACGAGGGGGTTCCCATCGTCGGCTCGGCGACGACGGACGCCGCCCGTGACGTGCTGGAGCTGGCCGGAGCCACCCTGGTGCTCAGACCGGTCCAGTCGATGGGACAGGCGCTGGCCAGGCGGGTGCTGGGGAAGGACGCTGCCGCGCATGAAATCGGGAACTCGAACGGCCTGATCATCGCAGAAGCAAACGCATCCGGTACCACCCTGGAGGGACTGACTCTCGCCAATTCCGCGATCCGCCAGAAGACCGGCGTGAGCGTGATCGGGGTTTGGGATCACGGGCACCTGACCACGGTGGATGCCGCAACCGTGATCGGCCGTCATGACGTGCTGGTCATGGTCGGCACCGGGGAACAGATAGCCAGCTATAACAGCGAGTTCAGCCACCAGGGGGCGGAGCAGGGCCATGTCATCCTCATCGGCGGCGGGAAGGTAGGCCGCATCGCTAGCAAAGAGCTACAGAAGGCGGGCATGCAGCCGGTGATCATCGAGAAACACGCAAAGAGAGTCCGCCAGCACCCGGAGGCAATCGTTGGGGACGCCACCCACATGGATGTATTGAAAGCCGCCGGAGCGCGGGAGGCCGCCACCATCATCATCACCTCGCACGATGACGACGTGAACATTTCCCTGACCATCTTCTTCCGCCGCCTACGCGCCGATATCCAGATCATCTCACGCTGCACGCGGGAAAGAAATGCAAGAACCCTGCACCGCGCCGGAGCGGATCTGGTCCTGTCCTCCGCCTCCATGGGGGCGAACACCATTTTCAACCTGCTGCGGAAATCCGACAACCTCCTTCTCGCCGAGGGAGTCTGCATCTTTCCCTCGCCCGTGCCGCAGGCCATGAGAGGCAGACGCCTCATCGACTGCGCTGTCAGGAGCGAGACCGGCTGCACGATCATTGCCGTGGAAACCCAGGGGGAACGCATCGTCAACCTGGAGCCGGACACCTTGCTACCTGAAAACGGCACCCTGCTTCTCGTAGGCACACTGGAAGCAGAGGAGCGTTTCCTTAAAGCCTTCAAACCCGATCTCGCACCGGAAGCCCTGAGGCGGAGCTGGCTAAGGAAGGGCGGGTGAGGATGGAGATATACTGCTGCGCATCAGGACTTGTGAATCCGACATACCGGTCTTCAAGGCCAACGGCCTGTCCCATCCCAGCCTGGGGCGAAGTGCAACGAAAGCCCCAGGAATGAAACGGAAGAAATGGAGAGGGCTGAAAGTCCGTTCCATCCGCTGGCACAAATCCCACATGATGGAACGGACTTTCAGCCCTCCTGGTTCTTATGATGTTTGAACCCAGGGCGTCGTTTCACTTTGCCCTGGGCTGGGATAGCGGTGCACCTTTGGTGCGGAAGAACTGGAGCCAAACGACCTTCGCTTTTCACAAAACGTGATGCGCACGAGTATACCACCGTTCATACCTTCCCTTCCAGAAACGGAACCAGCTCTTCCACACCGAAGTCGGCCAGGATTTCGCCTTCCCAATCCAAAGTCGGGGCTTTGCTCTGGCCTGAAATTCGCACCATCTCCTCCATCGCTTCGCGGTTGCCGCTGACGATGGTTTTGGTGACTTCGATTCCATTGCGTTCGAGGAAGCGCTCTACTTCCACGCACCAGGGACAACCGTTTTTCACAAAGAGGACTCTCTTGTTTTCCATGCGGCGACGCTCGCTGTCGTTTGGCGCGGAAGCAAACCAAACTTCCGTCAGTTCTTCACCCTTACCTTGTCACCGGACAGCCACGTGCGGATCACACCCGGTTCGGCTGTCAGGTTGCCCAGCATTCTCCAGTTCGATCTTTGCAGGGCACCGGCGTTTTCCCGGGTTTCTTCCACAACGGAGTATGGTCTCCATCCGGAGGCGTGGAAAAATTTCATCCCGTCGGAGCGGTTCACGATGAACCCGACATGGGTATCCAGCCCGACGAGATAAATCCCCTCGTCCATTTGCTTCAAATTATCGACGTAGGAACCATACTCCGTCCCCACTTCGAGAAGGCACCTTTCGCCAGGGATGAATGTCCGGAGGATGTTTGCGGAGGGTTGTTGGGCGAGTTTGTAACGGTTCACTTTGAAACCCGCATCGCGGATGACCGTGGACACGAAATATCCGCAGGCGATTTTTCCCTCTCCCGGTTTCTCAGCAGTGCCGTTGAAATCATAGGGAGTCCCCAGCCAGCAGCGCATCATTTCCGGCATGACCAGTTCCAGGATCAGGCGGACGTCGTTTTCCACGGCTTGCTTGGCTTCCTTATTTCTCGCCAAGCGGTAGTCCTCGCCCAGATCCTCACGCCAGCGCTTCAACTCCCCTACCAGCACTTCGTATTTTTCGTGATCCGGGGAAGGCTTCTTTTCCTTGAGCACGGTAAATTCGATCAGCCCCACCTTCTCGGATTTCCACACCCACAGGCCGGTCGCAGCCACACCCGAGAGAAGCACCACTCCCAATATCCATTTCACAACCGGCTTCACCCCTTCATTATCGTTTCCAATCGGACGCCGGGCAATCCCGGAAAATTCAACCCGCCCTTGAGCTTTGGGCGTGGAAATCTAGAGTCCCGTCCATTCCATGCTGAAAAAAGAACGCGCCGCCCATCTTCTCCGCCGCCTGGAGGAGCTTTATCCGGAAACGCCGATTCCGTTAGACCACAAGAACCCTTACACTTTATTGGTCGCCGTTTTGCTATCCGCGCAATGCACGGATGTCCGCGTGAACCTCGTCACCCCCGCCCTGTTCGAACTGGCGGACAACCCGCAGGACATGATAAAAGTCCCGGTGGAGCACATCCGTGCGATCATACGCCCGTGCGGGCTTTCCCCGACCAAGGCGGCGGCTATCTCAAACCTCAGCAGGATTCTTGTGGAAAAACACGGTGGCGGGGTGCCGCAGGATTTCGATGCCCTGGAGGAGCTTCCTGGAGTGGGCCACAAAACGGCTTCGGTGGTGATGGCGCAGTCCTTCGGAGTCCCGGCATTTCCCGTGGACACCCATATCCACCGGCTGGCGAAGCGTTGGAAACTCACTCCCGGAAAAAACGTGGTGCAGACGGAGCGGGATTTGAAAAAGCTGTTTCCCCGCGAGGCATGGAACAAACTCCACCTCCAGATCATCTTCTACGGGCGGGAGCATTGCACCGCACGGGGCTGCGACGGGAAATCGTGCCTGCTTTGCCGGGAGCTGTTCGCACGGTAGCCTTGGCTCCGAAAAAATCGGGACGTGACATGTCTGCGGAACTTGTGCAGTCTTTCACGCCTCTTAACCTTTCCGCAACCTATGGACAACTCCCTTCATAAAATCGGCGAAAGCCTGATCCAAAACCCCGATCTTGGAACGCTTTCCCGCCGTGGCTTTATCGCCGCCTCCGCAGCTACCCTTGCCAGTTGCAAAGCCGCCACTTCGACAGCTCCGGAAAAACCGACAGCCGCCGTGAAAGCACCGTCCAACAAGGATTACCGCACCCCTTCCGTGAAAGGCCCGGTGCCGCGCAACAACGCCGGCAGACACTCCAGTAATTTCTCCAAAAACGCCGGCGTCACCTTCTCCCGTGTGCAGGTTTCCGGAAACTACATCGCAATCACCTTCGATGACGGCCCGCATCCACAGAACACGCCCCGCCTGCTCGACATGCTCGCGCAGCGCAATATCAAGGCCACCTTTTACGTGATCGGGCGCAGCGTCGATCTCCACCCGGGAGTCCTCCGCCGCACCGTCGCCGAAGGCCATGAAATCGGAAACCACTCACATACCCACCGCCTTCTTTCCAAACTCGGCGATGCCGAAGTCCGCCAGGAAATGCAACGCTGCCAGGATGCCATCGGCCGCGCAGCCGGTGTCCGCCCGCGCACGATGCGCCCTCCATACGGCGGCCTCCTCCAGCGCCAGCGCGAGCTGATCCACGATGAGTTCGGCTACCCGACCATCCTCTGGTCCGTAGATCCGCTGGATTGGAAACGCCCCGGCCCATCCGTCGTCGCATCACGCATTCTTTCCGCGACCACAGCAGGCGGGATCGTCCTCGCCCACGACCTCCATTCCCAGACGGTGGATGCCATGCCGGCCACTCTCGACGGACTCCTCAAGCGCGGCTTCAAGTTCGTCACGGTCTCCCAACTGATCGCGATGAAAACGGATACCACAGCGCAGGCATCCGTCACACCCGCCCAGTAAGCTCCACGAGCCGCCCCCCGTTTCTGTGAGCCAGGTAAACTTCGGCGAGCGTTACTTTGCCACCCGTGAGCGAATCTCGCAGGTGGTAAAAGGCATCAAGGGTCTTGCCGAAGAAACACACACCGAACTTGGCGACAGCCTGTCCACCGACGCGTTCGACAACGATCTCGGCACCCCGTTTCTCTTCGTCGTCTGCGGCGAGGTAAATGCAGGAAAGTCGTCCCTGATCAACGGTCTGTTCGGGCGTGAACTTTGCGCGGTCAATATCCTGCCGGAAACCGACCGGGTCATCTGGTACCGTTTCGGAGCCCCGCCCCGCGATGTCGCCACCACCCCTTCGTTGGAAGAACGCTACCGCCCCATCGAGTTTCTGCGGGATTTCAACCTCGTCGATACCCCCGGCACCAACTCCATAGTCAAAGGCCACCAGGAAATCACCGAAAGGTTTCTCCCCGTAGCCGATCTCATACTCTTCGTTTTCCCCGTGACCAACCCATGGGGCGCGGCGACATGGAACCTCATTTCCCGCCTCCCTGCCGAGTGCCATTCAAAAGTCGCCTTCATCGTGCAGCAGGCGAACCAGCGCGGGGAAGAAGACCTGCGCATCATCGTCCAGCACATGGCGGATCTTTCCACCAAACGGATCGGGGTCGTCCCAAAAATTTTCCCGGTATCCGGAAAACTCGCTTTCGAGGCGAAACGCGCCGGCTCCTTCGGCGAAAAGGACTACCGCAAAAGTGGCTTTCCCGCCCTGGAGGAATTCATTTCCAGGCGTGTCTGTGATTCCGCAGACAGGCGTTCGGCGCTCCAGACCTGGCGGACCCACGCCTCCACTGCCCTCCGCCACATCGAAGACCGCATCGAAGACCAGACACGGGTTCTCGGCGACCAACACCATTTCCTTGAATCCCTGGAGGGAGAAATCGACTCCATGCGCGAAGGCCTGGTGGCACGCCTGCCCAGCCACCTTACCGGTGTCGCGGAAGTTTTTGAAACGGAAGCCGTGTGGGTTTCTGATTCACTCGGGAAATCCCTTGGCCTCCTTCGCTCCCTGTTCCGCGTTTTTGTCGGCGACCGCACGGGCAGCGAAACGGAAACCCTTTTCATTGAAAGACTGAGGACCGCGGTTGAAGACGTTGCCGAAAGCGATGGGCGCGATGTCGTCACCGCCTGCCGGGACCATTGGAAAAAGCTCGGGGTGCGCGTGAAAGAATCGATAGGTGCAAACATTGAAGACACCACCCAGGTCGAGGAAAAACTTGAGCAAGCCCGCATCCGCTTCGTCAACCGCATCGGCCGGGCCGCCCACCAGGGAATCGGAAACCTGCATGTCCGCAAGGACTTGGAACGGGAAATCCGCCGCCGGAATCTCGCCCTGAAATCATTCACCGCCACCACCCTGCTCTTCCTCATCTTCGGTGCCATCTGCGGAATTTTCGGATTCCCGTGGCTCCCATTCATCGCATGTGGCATCGCCCTTGTTTTCGCAGCAGGTGGGATTTTTATCGCGATCACCACAAAATGGAAGATCACCCGCCAGTTCAAGAAATCCCTTCTGGATACCTGCGGGATCTTTGCCGAGACCCTCCGCACCGATTACGAGGACGCACTCCGCATCTTTTTCCAAGACTACACCACCTGCCTGAACTCCATCCGCAAGCATCTCTCCAGGGAAAAGCTCGCCATCGAGCCAAAGCTAGGCCGCTGGCACGATCTCTTTCTGACCCTGAAATCCATCGAGCAGGATATTTAGGGAAGGAGGGAAGGAGGGATGGAGAGGTCGTGAGTTCCACGAACCCTGCGGTTCTCCCCCCCAATCCCCCAATCCCCCAATCCCTCATTCCCTCATTCCCTCATTCCCTCCATCCCTCCATCCCTCCATCCCTCCATCCCTCCATCCCTCCATCCCTCCATCCCTCCTTCCCTCCCAAAAACAATTTATCGCCACTAGGCTTGCGTTTCCCCGTCGGGCTTTCCAGACTCTCCCCATGCATCCTGATGTTGAGAAATTGGTAGAGGCCGGAAAAATTCCCCAGCCTGTCGGTGAACGTCTTACACAACTTTCCCCAGGGAATTTTTGCCTCCACAAGTCTTTTGGCGCGGGTAAAATCACCAAATGGGATCTTCCTACAAAAAAGGTCACGGTGGATTTCGAAAACTCCAGCGGCCAGGAGATGGATCTCCAGTTCGCCATGCAGAAGACCGAGTGGCTTGCGGATGACGATTTCCGTTCCGTGAAAATCGAGCAAATCGAGACACTCCGCAAGCTCGCGAAGACCGATGCGGTAGCCCTGGTCGTCCACATTCTGGAAAGCCACGGCGGCACCATCACAGGCGAGGCCATCGAGGCACTTGTCAGTGGCGCGGTCATCCCGACCAAGGAATACAAGAAATGGTGGGACGCCACGAAAAAGGAGGTCAAAGCAAGCCGGAAGGCCGTCGTTCCAACGAAACGCACCGAAAACATCGTCCTCCGCGATACCGATATCACTCCCGCCCAGGCGCTCCTCGCAGACTTCGAGGCTTCGAAAGACATCAAGCAGATGATCAAGGCTCTCGAAGCCATCGCCGCAGACATGGGCGCGTTCGATAACGACACCGAAGCCCTTAAAAAACTTCTCACCGACATTGACGACGGAGCCAAAAAGGCAGCCCGCGTCCAGCTCGGCCAGGCAATGCAGCTCATCGCCGCGCGCGACGAAGTCATCGGCACCAGCAAAGCCCTCGAGCTTGATCCAAGCGCAGTCCGCCTCAGCGATCTCATCGCCGGCTCCGATCTCAGCAAGATCGCCGAGGAACTCGTCGCCCTTCCATCCACCCGCCAGCGTGCGGTTTACGAAGCTTTTGAAACTGCCTTCGGAGAAGAGTGGATCGAGAAAATCGTTACCGTTTTCGACCAGGTCGGCGCACGCGGCGTCACGGAAATCGCCCGCATTCTCGGTGAAAACGACGGAATGCCAGTCCTCATGGAGCACCTCGGTTCCGCACTCGCCCGCCGCGCCCTCGGCCCCGATGCCCTCATCTGGGTTTGCCGCGAGCGCAAAGGCGCTGCCGAAAGCGTGTTCGGTGCAGACGTCGGTGCCTCCATCCTCAACCTCCTTGAGAACGACCACCTTTCCGACGGGCCGCGCAAAACCTCCCGCCTCCAGACGCTTCTCAACGATGACAAGGAACTCCTCAGCGATCTCGTCGGCGGCATGGATCTCAATGAAGCTAAAAACTTCGCCCGCCGCATGCTCGACTGCCCGGTATTCGGGGATCTTGAGAAAAAATCCCTCATGGCCCGCATCATCAAGGTGCGCCCGGAGACCGTGGAACTCGTTTCCGGTCAGAACGCCGCGAAACGCGAAGAGCCTCTCCTCGTTTCCTGGGAATCCCTGGAGAAGAAAAAGGAAGAACTACAGGAACTCCTCCGCGTCAAAATCCCGCAAAACCGCGAGGACGTGAAAATCGCCAAATCATACGGCGACCTCCGCGAGAACTTCGAATACAAGTCCGCCAAGGACATGGAGAAATTCCTCAACCACCGCCGCGCCGCGCTCGAACGCGAAATCGCCCTGGCCCGTGGCACCGATTTCAAAGGAGCCGATACCAACACGGTCAACATCGGAACCGTCGTCGTCCTCACCGATGAGAAGGGTGTGGATCAGACCATCACCGTCCTCGGCGCATGGGATTCCAATCCGGATAAAAAGGAAGTCTCCTACATGTCCGAAGTCGGAAAAGCCCTCATGGGTCTCTCCGTCGGCGACGACGCGAAAGTCCGCGATCAGGAAACCGAGCAAATGCAAACATTGACGATCAAGTCGATTTCAGCTTACCACGCCTGAGGAAACCTTTTCCAAAATCACACATTAAATAAATCATGGATCTTACCACCATCGTAGAAATCAGGGGCCGCGAGGTCATCGACTCACGCGGAAACCCTACCGTAGAGGTTGACGTCCACCTCGAAGGCGGCGCAGTCGGCCGCGCAGCCGTTCCTTCCGGAGCCTCCACCGGCGAGCACGAAGCACACGAACTCCGTGACGGCGACAAAGCCCGTTACCTCGGAAAAGGCGTCCTTATGGCCGTCGAAGCCGTTAACGAAACCATCGCCCCGGAAATCCTCGGCTTCGACGCCACCGAACAGGCATCCATCGACGCGATGATGATCGAGCTCGACGGCACCGCCAACAAGAAGAAGCTTGGAGCAAATGCCATCCTCGGTGTTTCCCTCGCAGTAGCCAAAGCGGCAGCCACCCAGGTCGGCGTGCCGCTTTACAAATACCTCGGTGGCCCGAACGCGAAAGTCCTCCCCGTCCCAATGATGAACATCATCAACGGCGGTTCCCATTCGGACGCACCCATCGACTTCCAGGAGTTCATGATCGTGCCAATCGGCGCACCTACCTTCCGTGAATCCGTCCGCTACGGTGCGGAAGTTTTCCACGCACTCAAAAGCGTCCTTCACGACCGTGGCCTCTCCACCGCTGTCGGTGACGAAGGCGGCTTTGCTCCCAAGCTTGATTCAGCGGAAGACGCCCTCGGCGTGATCTGCCAGGCCATCGAAAAAGCTGGCTACAAAGTAGGCGAGGACATCTCCATCGCCCTCGACGTCGCTTCCTCCGAGTTCTTCGACAAGGAAAAAGGTCTCTACGTCTTCGGCAAGTCCGATGGCTCCGAGAAAACCGCTGCCGAGCTCGTAGCCTTTTACGCGGATCTCCAGAAGCGTTTCCCTATCATCTCCATCGAAGACGGTTGCGACGAGAACGACTGGGACGGCTGGAAAATCCTCACCGACCTCATGGGCAAAAACACCCAGCTCGTCGGCGACGACCTTTTCGTCACCAACTCCAAATTCCTCCAGAAGGGCATCGACCTCGGTGTCGCCAACTCCATCCTCGTGAAAGTGAACCAGATCGGTTCCCTCACCGAGACTTTCGACGCAGTCGAGCTTGCCAAGGAAAACGCCTACACCGCCGTCCTCTCCCACCGCTCCGGCGAGACGGAAGATAGCACCATCGCGGATCTCGCGGTTGCCACCAACTGCGGCCAGATCAAGACCGGCTCCATGTCCCGCTCCGACCGTATTGCGAAATACAACCAGCTCCTCCGCATCGAGGAAGAACTGGGTGAAGACGCGATCTACGGAGTTTCCAAGCTCAAGGTTCTTAAGAAGTAACCAAGTGGGGGCGATCTTCGGTCGCCCCTTCATATTCTCAACAAAAAAGCCACGGCCTTCAAGCCGTGGCTTTTTTCGTGCCGTGGGGGCGACCGAAGATCGCCGCTTCTTCGTCTTCACACAAAAAAGCCACGGCTCTCTGGCCGTGGCTTTTTTCATGCCGGGGGCGACCGAAGATCGCCCCCACGAAAAATCAATGCTCCCTGCAGAATTGCTCGAAGCGCGTAAGCCCTTCGTTGAGCACATCCAGCGTGGTGCAGTAGCTGAGGCGGATGCCCTCATCGTAGCCGAAGGCAATGCCCGGAACCGCGGCCACCTTGTAACGGGAGAGTAGCTTGTCGCAGAGGTTCATGGATTTCAGACCCATCTCACCGGTGTAAACGAAGAAGTAGAATGCGCCCTCCGGCTCCACAACGCGGATATTGTTGATCGCGCTGAGGCGGGAGAAGACGAACTGGCGTTTCACATCATACTCACCGCGAAGGTCTTCGATGAAGCTTTGATCCCCTTCCAGAGCGGCGAGAGCACCGTATTGGGCAAAGCTGCAAGCATTGGAAACCGAGTGGTTCTGCACCTTGTCAATCGCATCCGCAACAGGCTTGGCCGCTGCGGTGTAGCCGAGACGCCATCCTGTCATGGAAAACGCTTTTGAGAAGCCGTTGACGGTGATCGTGAGATTGTAAAGCTCTTCACTGAGCGAGGCAATGGAGACGTGTTTGGCTTCACCGTAAACGAGCTTTTCGTAGATCTCATCGGAAAGGATCATGATGTCTTCCTCAAGGGCGATATCGCCGATGGCGAGAAGCTCCTCTTTGGTGTAAACCGCACCGGTGGGGTTGCCCGGGGAGTTGATGATCACCATCTTGGTGGCAGGAGTCATCGCGTCTTCAAACTGCTGCGGGGTCATTTTCCAACCGGTGGATTCCTTTGTCTCCACAAGAACGGGGGTGCCGCCTGCCATACGAACCATTTCCGGGTAGGAAACCCAATAAGGAGTAGGGATGATGACCTCGTCACCTTCTTCCACGACAGCGAGAATGGCATTGAAGCAGGCCATTTTCGCACCGGAAGTGACACAGATCTGGTTGGCTGCGTAATCGAGGTTGTTATCGGTCTTGAATTTCGTGGAGAGCGCCTGACGCAGCTCGGGAATACCACCGGCAGGTGTGTATTTGGTGCGGCCTTCCATGAGCGCCTTGACTGCGGCTTCCTTGATAAAAGTAGGGGTATCCACTTCCGGCTCGCCACCGGCCAGTGCGTAAACCTCTTCGCCTTGGGCGATCATTGCCTTGGTCTGGGCCGTGACGGCGAGGGTGAGTGACGGGGAAACCTTTTCGATACGTGATGAGATGGTGTGCATGGTGGCGCTGTGATTGATTTTTCAGGACTGTTGTCTCACCGCAACCGGCGGCGCAACAGTCTTTGAGGCACCACCGGAACGGGCGGGCTTGTTGTGCCGCCTCCCCTCCCCACTGGCAAGCCAAATGGTCTGCAAATGTGGCCGCGGAATGAATCCCGGAACTGATCATTCAAACAGAACCCTACATTTGAACCGATAAATCCTAGCTAAGGGGTGTTTGACCGCAGATGGACGGGACAGACGCAGATAAAGAGGATGGAATTTGGATTTTTTGCAAGGATCCCAGGAAAATTGTCAGCAAATGGAATTTCAGATGCCTCAATCTTTCAGTCGATCTCCGTGCATCCCGTCCATCTGCGGCTGCAAATTTCCAATCCAAGTGTCCTGTTCATTCAGCCCCTTTTTCGAAAATCCCCAAGGATCCGCAAGCGGCTCTGGCATTTCCGGCGGAGCCGCCAAGCATCCCCCTCATTCCGGAACACCGTGAAACTCATACACATACGCGATTTTTCATTATTATTTCCCTAAAAATATTTCAAACTTGCCAAATAAAACATTTGATAACCGTTAGATATCTGTAGAGGTTCCGGCTGTGACCAGCAGGCTACTTTTTTCCGTAATCCTTGTGATAGCCATCCATGGGATTTCAGCAGAACCATTGGATGCCATGGATATTTGCGGAAACTCGATACTGGCACAATCCACGCCCCCGCCTGCTGCGGCTACAGCGTCCACCCGCCTGACTGAGGAACCCCAGGGTGTGATTGAGAAGACGATAACGGGAGTTTACATCGCTTTCACGGGAGCCGCCGTCGTTTTTGGAATCACCGCCTTTTATTATCACCGCAAACGCAGCGGGTCTTCCGGCAAGTAAGTTGCGGCATTTGCTTACCGCTTGTTTTTCCGCTTCATATCCCCGAAGAGGATGCTTCCCACCAGGAACATTCCACCTATGGCCGCTGCCAGGAAAAGGATGATGGCCAAACCGGGATAACCGAAAATCGTGAAATGTGACTCTATGTTCATCAACATTGCCGCGCCTATGATGAGGGCGGAAAGAATGAGACCGGTCGTGATGCGGTTTGCGACATTCTGAAAACCGCTTAGGAGAAGTTCTTCATCTATGGCGTCCACCTTCACTTTGATGCTATTCCCCGCCAGCGAGCGGAAAAAATCGTTTAGCCGCTGTGGTGTGGTGGTGACGAGTTCTTTCACATCGGTAAGCAGGTGGACGATGTTTCCCATGGTCAGCTCGTCCTTGATACGGCGGTTCATCAGCTCGCTGGAATTTCTGCGGATGCTGGCGTCCGGATCAAAGTCGGGGTCAAGCGTCTTGGCGATCAAGTCCAGGTTCATGAGCATTTTCCCCAACATATACATTTCGTCAGGGAGGCTGAGGCCGTGGTTTGCACAAGCCTGGGTGACCTCGATCACAAGTTTTCCTATCTGCATGTCGGATACCGTCGCCCCCTGCCTGTCCTCCACGATGTGCCTGATCTCACGGCTGCACGAGGGTTCGTCATAGTCCTCCCTAGCCGTTCCTATCCGTTGCGCCACATCGGCAGCACGGGAGCTGTTCCCCTCGGCCACCGCCGCAAGAAGCTGGAGCAAATGGTCTTTCAGCGAATCCTGGACTACCCCGACCATGCCGAGATCCAGAAGGGCGATCTTGTGCTCCCGGGTCAGCAGCAGGTTCCCCGGGTGGGGATCGGCATGGAAAAATCCGTCGATGAGAACCTGTTTCAGATAGGAGGAAAACAGGGTCTCGGCAAGAGCCGCACCGTCCAGATCCGTATGGACGACACCGGAAAGGTCGGTGATTTTGGTTCCCTGGATATATTCCATGGTCAGGACTTTCCCCGAACAGAAATCCATGAATGCCTTCGGAACAACTATCTGCTTCTTCGCTAGAAGGTTCTCGCGAAGCCTGCTCAAATTCGCTGCCTCATCGAGATAGTTCAGTTCGCGGAGAATCGACCTGCGGAACTGCGCGACAATACGGGCCGGCTCGTATTGCCGCCCGAATTCGGTGTGTCTGTCAAAAAAACCGGCAACTTCGGCGATGGATTCCAACTCGTTCAGGACGGTCTCCCTCGCGCCCGGTCGCTGCACTTTCACCGCGACAGTGGTCTTGCAGTCCCTGAGAATTGCGCGGTGGACTTGCCCCAGCGAGGCCGTCGCCAACGGCTTTTCATCAAATTCATGGAACGCCTTCGAGATTCTCACCCCCAGCTCGGATTCCACGATCTTATGGACTTCTTCAAAGGGGAAAGGCTCCACGTCATCCTGGAGACGCTTGAGTGCGGTCAGCCAGGAAGCGGGCAGAAGATCAGTTCTAGTGGATAGAAGTTGTCCGATCTTGATAAACGTCGGTCCAAGCTTTTCCAGATCAGTGACGAAAGCTTCGGCGTCATCCGTCGATTCGACTTCTTCATCCACCCCGAACCTGTCTGACAGTTTTTCCCTCTCATGCTGCGCGTTGCGCCCGTGTTTGAGAAAGAGGATTGCCACATCCTTGTAGGTTGCCAGATGACTTGGTTTGAGGGTAATACTCATTGGCTGGCTAATTTGCAATGAGCGTGCCAGTCCCCATCGAGCGCGATTGCGGTCAATACCCGGCTCGAAAGTTTGCATTTTGCCATCCTGCCCAAATCAACATTCACGATTTTGCATCACGAGGCGCCGCCATCGATATAGCTGCGGAGCATCCAAGCGGTGGTTTCATGTTTCCGCAGCAAGCCTACCAGAAAATCCTCCGTGCCGTGGTCATCGAGATCGCCAGTTCCGTGGATTTCCTTACGCAGACTGCGTATGACGGTTTCATGATCAGCGAGCAGAGCTTTTATCGCATCGTCCCCCACTACCAATGAGCCTTTTTGGCATACCAACAAACGCGCCAAAATCCCCCGATAAAGATTGGACTTTGCAATCTGACAGACAAAAATTTCCTGTTATTGCACGGATTAATTCTTCATCTAAAAAGTCCTCCTAGATTGAATTCCTTTATCCCTGTAAGGATTTCCGGAAAATCGTCCAGGCTTAGGCGTAGAAGGCACAAGACTAGCTAAAATTTCACCAAATGATTTCCTTTCCCACACACGTCACCCAGCGTGTTTTCATCGTTGATGATGAGCCGTCGCTAAGAGATCTTTTCTCGGTCGCCCTGGAAGAACCCGCTCGCGAAGTTGTGACTTGCGAGAATGGTTTCGCAGCCCTCAGGATGCTGGCGGAGAACACGTTCGATCTCATCCTGCTGGATCTGAGCCTTCCGGATATCAGTGGTATCCACATTCTCCGTGAAATGCGGAAGCGGGGTGACGAGACCAGGGTGATCCTTTGCAGCGCTAATGTGGATCAAAAATCTTTCCAGACGGCGGTCGAACTAGGTGCCGTCGGGTTTCTTAGCAAGCCCGTCACCCTATCTACGCTGAGGGAGACCGTTTCCCAAGTGTTATCGGGAAGCTTCGATGAAAACCGCTCCGCCGCCGAATTCGCGCAGCAACACGGATTTTCTCTTGGAAGCGGCAGCTCTGAAAATAAGCTGAGGGCTAAAAATTCCTAACCGTTCCGATCGGCAGACTGCCTGAAATTGGCGCACCGTTCCCTGTTCTTCTTCAGCGGCTAACAGCGCGCGTCATGTTTTGTGATTTTTCTGGCCGTTCGGTTCAGGCTTTTTCGCACCAAAGGTGCAATACCATCCCAGCCCGGGGAGAAGGGTAACGAAGCCCCGGGTTAGGAATCCAAATCATCCTGAGGGCTGAAAGTCCGTTACATTACGAGTGATAGCCCCGGCGGATGGGACGGACTTCCAGCCCTCCGGAATTTCGTTGCGTGATTCTTTGGGCGATGCCCAAGGCTGGGACGGAACTGGCCGTTGGCCTTGGATGCAGCAGAAACGAATTCATAAAACATGAGGCGCGGTAGGATAGTAGCGCACCTCTCTATACTCGCGTTACAGACCCTTTGCACCGGAGGCACATCCGGAATCGATCAAAGGAAAGCGCCCTACCGTTGCAATGCGCTGCCTATAAAGGTGCGTATTGCAACTAATTGGGAAGAGGATGTGCCCGTCATCGGCGACGAAACTGCGCCAGTATTGGGTTTGGCGATATGGCGCGAGATGTGCGAACGGAATCGTATGATGAAACCATTCCGGTCTTAGAAAGACCTAAAAGCTCATCTCATTGAAAAAGCAATAACAACCACAACCAACTGAAACCATGTTACACTATTCCCTCGTATTCCTCGTCATCGCCATCATTGCAGCCATTCTCGGCTTTACCGGTATTGCCGGAGCATTGACAAATATCGCCTGGATTCTGTTTGTCGTATTCCTTGTCATCTGGATCGTCACTCTGGTGATGGGCAAAAAGAAGCTCTGATCGTCACAGTTAACAAATCGCAGAAGCCCGCTTTCCCACAGAGGAAAGCGGGCTCTTCATTTTAACCGGGTGAAAATTTTATCTACGGAAATGACGGCGCGCGAATTCCACGCAAGCCTTCGCCGCAAAACGGGCTTCATCCTTTTCGGCCTGGGAGAGGTTCAGGCTATCGACCCATTTTACCAGATCCCTACGGAGGGCGTTCGACCCGGCTATGCGGTATCTTGCAGAAGACTGCCCTCCTTCGGAAATTTCCGGCATCGACCGTGACGCCATCTTTGCCATCCTTCGGGCGGCGCGGATACCCTCCCCGACTGCGAAGAGCATCCCGATGCTCACTCCCAGGGTGGGAAGAATGGAGGGGGTTTCAGGAAGTGGTTCGATGACAGTGCCTCCCGATTGCGCCAGCACATCCGCTTTCAGAACCGAAGCCGCCGACTTCCGGATCTCCGGCTGCGGCAAGCCGTTTTCCTCCAGGATATTCCAGTCGATGAACGAACCGGCCTCGCACATGGTGGAGTAAACCGCACGCAGATATTCCGCATAGCCTTCGGGCGATGCCCTGATACGATCAAAATGCGAGGAACGACAGATCTCCCTGAACAGCGGCGCGGCCATGGATTCAAGCGCCTCCCCGAAGGAATCGAATTGCGGTGTGGGTAGAATATTGATCCACGAGCATGTGTCCCCTTTCGGGTATTTTGCAATTACTTCATTCTTTGTGCAATCATCGGAATTTCCGAATACCCTCCCGAAAACCCTTTTCCCTTAATGTTTCCGAGGGTTGGCCGTGTTGCCGCCGCGTGGCTTTCCCCCTGCTAAACTGAGGATGGAATGAATTACAACCACCTTTACTACTTTCACATCATCGCCCAGGAGGGTTCCATCGCGCGTGCTTCAAGACGCCTCCGTGTAAGCCAGCCGACCCTGAGCGAGCAACTCAAACAACTCGAACAATTTTTCAACACCCGGCTTTTTGACAGAAAAGGAGGGGCCATGCGCCTGAACAACAGCGGCAGGCGTGCCTTGAATTTTACGGAGAGCATGTTCGACATCGGCGACCGCCTGATCGCATCTTTTGAAACCGCACCGGAACCTCCCAAGGTAAGGCTGGACATAGGGGTGGTGACCACCTGCGCACGCTCGTTGACCACAGACAGCCTGGTGAAGCTTTTTAAGGACGAGTCCGTAATCGTCCGGGTCCGACAGGGCGACAACCAATACCTGCTCCACGAGCTTGTGAGCAGTGGGCTGGATATCCTGATAACCGATACCCTGCCAGCCCAGGCGGCTGACCGTGGGATTGATGTCAGAACCATTTCATCTCCACGGCTCATTGTCATATCGGACGAAAAACGGGCAGCTTCCCTGACCGAAGACATCCCTGCCAGCATGCACGCCCAGCCCTTCATCCATTATACCACCCAGAGTTCCTATCGCTGGGAGATCGACCAGTATTTCCGGGAAATTTCCGTGGAGCCCAACATCGTGGCAGAGGCCGATGACGTTTACGTGATACGGGAAGCGGTTCGGGCGGGTATCGGTTTTGGAATCGTCCCCCAGTCCATGCTGGATGAAACTTCCAAATCGGACGGACTGGTCGTCCTTGGTGAACTCGACCGCAACTTCGACGCCTACGCACTGATCAGCAATAAAAACCCGACGGAAGAAACATTGCGCGCCCTGGAGGTATTGTTGTCCTGAGAAATGCCGGTCAGCTCGCGGCGGCTCTTGAGATGGCCGCCCTGAGATCATCCGGCGTAGGCGGCTTTGCAAGGTGCTCGTCAAATCCCGATTCAATGCATTTGCTGATGTGATGCTGTTCCGTATGGCCTGACAACGCCACCAGATAGGGTGCCTTCTGCTCGGGGTAGTTCGATACGACCCTCTGCGCAACATCCCATCCCTTGATGGTCCCGGGGAGGGAGATATCACAAAAAACAACATCGGGAAGCTCGCTGTCCAATGCGCCAAATGCGGTTCTACCACAGTGAACGACGGTCACCTGATGGCCGTCCAGTTCCAAAAACATTTTCAGCGTAGCGGCGACACCTTCGTCGTCATCCACCAGCAACACCCGAAGGGCTTCCTTTCCACCATCTGCAACAGGTGCTTTCCCGGGTTCCTCTTGATTTTCCGGAGGTGCGCTGCCAACTGGTATGTTGAGGGTGAAAGTGGAACCCTGCCCCTTGCCCCCGCTGGCTACGGAAATATCCCCACCGTGCAAACCGATGATCTCGCTGGTGATCGCAAGTCCAAGGCCCAGCCCCTCCCTGCTCAACCTCCCGGCGCTGCGGCCCTGGGAATACGGGCGGAATATCCGGGCTACCTCTTCCGGGGTCATCCCAACACCATCGTCGGCGACTTTGATCTGGGCCAATTGCGTCGCGGTATCCAGGTGGCATCCTACGGTTATGGTTCCGCCCGGTTTGGTGAATTTTATGGCATTGTTCAGGATGTTGTAAATGCACTGGGAAAGACGGACGCTATCGGCCTTAACCCAGATTTCCACCTCATCAATCTCGGTTCTGACAGTGATCTCGTTCTCCATCCACATGTGTCTCATGTCACTCGTGCAGCTTTCCACCAGGTGGTTCAGCTCCACCTTTGTGGGCAGCATCCTGAACTTTCCCGAGGCGATACGGGAAATGTCCAGGGTCTCGTCAACCAACCTGGTGAGATGCCCGATCTGGCGGCCAAGTGCTTCAAGTGCTTTCTCCTTCAGCCCGGTCGTCAGGCCCTCGTGGGTCAACGTATGGTAGCTGTTGGAAATGGCGGAGAGCGGGTTACGGAGTTCGTGGCCCAGGGTGGCGATGAACCTGTCCTTGTCTTCCGCCGTATGCTGCAAGGCGAGCTCCGCTTTTTTGAGTTGGTCGATGTTCGTCGTGGTTCCATACCATTTGACGATTTTTCCATCAGCTCCGGCGACCGGAGCCGCCTTGGCCGAAAACCACTGGTAGCCGCCATCCTCCCCCCTGACCCTGAATTCCTTCCCGTAGATTTCCCCGGTTTCCAAGGAACCGGACCGAAGCCTTGTTCACCTCGTCGATATCGTCCGGATGAACCTTCTTCTGCCAATCCAGATAATCCGGTGACTCCGTACCCATTCCGACGAATTCGCCAAATTGCGGACTGATATAATCCAGCCTACCACTTGGATCGGATGTCCAGACCATGTGTGGCAGGGCTTCCGCAAGGTTGCGAAAATCATCCACGCCATAAAGCTTTCCACCGCACGTGGTGGATTCTACGGTCTCGTTTTCGGGACTTTTCATGGGAAATGCGACAGGCGTATCGTGCTAGCAATAGCCTAATTTCAGGCGCGGAAATGCTTCGTTCCGTGCGACCTTTGATCCACTGCCGTGAATAGTCATTACAGACCGGGGGAAGTCGCAAGACAAATATTCATGGCTGCCGATCTTGTGAACCCCATCAGCCCATCCTTCGGAATGTCAGGCTGATTCTTGGCATGTTTACTTTTTTGGTCTTTGGAAGCTGGTGGTGCCAGTGTTCCTGGGTAGTGCCGCGCATGTCGAGAAGACTGCCGTCTTCCAACGGGAGCGAGACGGTCTCCTTGGTCTGCTTGTGTTTAAAGGAGAACTTCCTGACAGCGCCGAAGCTCAGGCAGGCGATGGAGCTTCGCGGGACAATGGAGCGTTCGTCATCGCTGTGCCAGCCCATGCCCTGGGAGCCATCCTGATAGAGATTCAGAAGGCAGGAATTGTAGGCGGCTCCGGTGTGCTCCTCGCAGATGGCTTTCAGTTCCAGTAGCGTTCCCGTCCATGCAACAGGCTCTCTGGATTTCCCGGAATAAGCGTAGGCCACGCCTTCGTCGGCGACCCATGCGACCTTGCGGGCGGTTGTAATATGTTTGCCGAACATCACAACCTCGTCATGGCGCCAGGGGATGTTTGTGAGGAGGTTTGGGAATATTTCATCGGATTTCCCGGAAGGTAAGATGGAGCCATGGTAGATGACAGTTCCATCCTTTGGGAGGAGGTTGGATTCGGGATCGTTGCCGAAAAGATCCATGCCAGTGCTAGGTGGGGGGCGAGAGGAATTTGCCGTTCCTCAGGCTTCCAGACCTTTCACGTCCTTTGTTTCCTTGGCCATTTGCGAGGAGCGTTTGTCAGTCCACTCGATGAAAATCGCGATAAAGGCCGCGAGCACGAAGGCGAGCATGACCCAGTAAAAGATCCAGATGGTGTCTTTTCCTGCGGTGAAACCGTAGTTGTGGAGGCCGACTCCGAGGAAGTTCACGTGCCACCAGGAGAAGGCTACGATACAGGCGGTGAGGACGGAGCAGATATGCAGACCCCATTCCCTGATGATGCCGCCGAGGCGGGCGTGGAGGATGGCGAGGGTCCAGAGGACGATCATAAGCGCACCGTTTTCCTTGGGATCCCAGCCCCAGAAGCGGCCCCATGAATAGTTCGCCCAGATGCCACCTAGGACGGTGCCGACGAGTGCGAGAAATACGGTGAGGCAAATGCATCCATACACCGCCTTGGTGAGGGCGCGGCGGAAATCCTTGTTTTTCCCGTCCAGGTTCAGGGCACGGGTGAGGATGTAACCGCACGAGAGCATGGCGGAAAGCAGCCCGGCGGAATAGCCGAGGGTGATGGTGATCACGTGGGTGGCCAGCCAGAAATTCGAGTCCAGCACGGCGACGAGCGGATCCATGTGGTCACCCGCATCGCCCACTTCGTAACGGCGGGCAAGAACGATGAGGGCGGTGCCCAGGATGGGCGCGAGACCGAGGGCGAAGCGCCGCCTGGTCATCCACTCGATGATGAGGGAAAAGATCACGCCGGTGGCACAGATGAAAATCACGGTATCATAGAGATTTCCAACAGGGGGCCGGCTCATGATGATGCACCGGACAACGATGGGGGTCACACACAGGATAGCGCCAATTCCGGTGAAGCCGAGGGTGGCCCAGGAGAGGATTCTTCCGGTGAGGGATTGTCCGAACGCCCACATCGCCAGGGCACACAGCGAGCCGATCAGGAAGAAGACCATGGCGTTGAGGAAGTAGTCCCTTTTGAAATAGGAAACCTCCATGTCGATGCGTTTCAGCTCGCCACGTGACTCCGCGCGCGCATCGGTGCGTTTCTTGAACTCCGCGAAGTGCTTGCGGAATTCCTTTTCACCGGAGCCTACGGAACGAACTGCGGTTTCGAGGGATTTGATATCCGCTATTGCGGTTTCGGGATCTTTCGATTCAAGGGTCATCACGCCCATGATGGCGTTTCCGGCGGAGAGCCAGTCATGCTCGGCAGCACTTTTCGGAGGGAGAAGGAAGAGTCCGAACTTTGAAAAGTTCGCTCCATCAAGCACCTGCTGGAGGAGATCCTGCATGCGCTCATCAATTTGTCCGCCAGCCTGTTGGGATCTGGCGATTTCCGAGCGGAGCTGCGGTGCGGTGGTCATCACCGCGCTGAGATCCGCGCGCTTGTCGGGAGCTGTGCCGCCACCTGAGCCGCGCAGGACAATGCCGGAGCGGGCGAAGCCGAAGTAGCCGAGGAGGCTTTCGTAATTCCGGATATTGTACGCGAGGTCGATAGTCTGCTGCTGGACGGGATCACGCTCTTTTTTCGCGATGGGCTCGTAGGATTTCGCAAGTTCGATGAGCTTGTCACGGCCGGGTTCGATCTCGTTGTAGCTGTAGCGGTCGCGGCGGCCTTTCTGCTCTACGTCGATGGCTTCCAGGACTTTGGAATTGTCCACCCGGAAGGTAGGCAGATCCACTGCCAGTTCCGGACGGAAAAGGGTGTCCATCATCCATTCGGTAGGCTTGAGTTTGAAAGTTTCCCCACCTTTTCCCTCCACTTTCATGGAGCGCGCGCCGTGGATGCCGAGCATACTGAAGCCCGCATAGGTGGAGAGCGGTTTGATGCGTCCGCCGTCCTGGACGGGGAGTGATTCCACGAGTTCCACGGTTTCCTTTTCCCATGGCTCGTACCCTTCGACCTTCTGCACCTCACCCTTGGGCATGTTGTCTATGACCATGTTACCGGCCACCATTGCCAGGGCAACGACCGCGAGAACGGCGACGATCCAGCGCCCTAAAATAGATCCTTTATGCTTCATTATTGCGTTTCCTGGAAGAGGCGGAAAGATGTCCGCCGAGTTTTGTTAGAAAAGTGACCAGCATCCCGAAGGCCACGATGTAGAGACTGTATTCCGGCCAATGGTCGGCCGGGTTTCTGACGATTTCAAAAACGGAATACATCCTGTCACCCGGGCCTGCGCCGGGAAGGGCCGTAGCTGGCTTGGAAAAAGGTGTAGCCCTCGTACCTCATCGGTTCGTTCATCTGGATGCGGACTATGGATTCCTGCCCGTTCTCCACACGGCGGATATCGCTGATGAATTTAGCCGGGCGCGAGGTGCCGGGATGGAAATCCGCAGTAAACGTATCCAGCTTCACCTCGAAGGGCATGGGCCAGAGGCGTTTCCGCATATCCACGGTGAAAACGCGGTCGCCATCACGCACGGTGAAGGGATAGAACGAAGCTCCGGAGAGAATGAAAGGAGCGGATTTTTTGCCGTCCTCGATGATGATACGGGCGTAGCAGCCTGCCAGGTTTCGCTCGGATTCCACGTTGCCCTCGGCTTCCTGAAGGTAGTAGCCATCAGCCACCAGCTCGCCGTTGCGTGGAGGGGCTTCAAGTTGGTTGGTTGGGATTGCGTTGACTAGGTATCCGGAAATTTCCAGGGAGAACGGGACACCTTTGAAATCAAACACGCGGGGCTTTCCTGCTTTGAGTCCGGTCAGCCACTCGCCCCGGATCACGTGGATCTCTTCATAGGTATCGTCTTTTACTTCCGCAACTTCGACCACCCATTCGTTGTAAGCTTCCGCCGTGTTGCTGGACTCGCCTTCATAGACAGCCATGTTCCCGCGTTCGGAAAAGTGGTGGGCTACCCCGCCGCCGATGAGCATGAAAACGATGCCGAAATGCGAGATGAGGTTTCCCGCCTGTTTCCAGCCCTTGCGGATGCGGATGATACCTCCGAGTATCATGTTCAGCAGCAGGACCGCGCAGACGTAATAGCCACCGGGCAGGATGAAGGGGAGTTTCTTGCCATTGATCTCCGGGGTCATGTCCGGTATCAGCCACGGGGATTTCCAACTGAAATACTTGTTCAGGGTCGGGTAGAGGCCGTTGTCGATCTGCTCCAGGGTCGCCAGCCAGGTAAGGAGCAGGAGGAGGAGGAAAGTGATCGTCGCCAGGTGGAATCCTGCGAGGAAATCGTAGGTTTTCCGGAAGATGGATTTCTCCTTTTTTCCCGATGCTTTTTGAGAGTCGTTTGCCATTTCTTGAAATTCTTGAAAATCCGGATCTTGTCAGTTCACCATTTCAAGGCTCGCTGCGAAGCCTTTGAGAAGTGCCTTCTCCTTTTCCACCTCAGCCTCGGGGCCGACCATTTTCAGAGTCAGTATCCGCCCGCCGACTTCGGCTATGACTCCCGCAAGGGCATATCCCGGCTTCGCCTCCTGACCCATCCCAGCGGCGTAGTTTCCAGCCGCCTCCACCCACACGCC
This sequence comes from uncultured Verrucomicrobiae bacterium, assembly GCA_963793435.1. Classification (GTDB taxonomy): domain Bacteria; phylum Verrucomicrobiota; class Verrucomicrobiia; order Verrucomicrobiales; family Akkermansiaceae; genus Luteolibacter. The sequence continues at coordinate 2,697,459 of CAWCAA010000002.1, forward strand.
TTCGGTTCCGGCGATGGCGGTTTTTTCCATCGCTGCGAGATCGGCTGGAGAAAGAGGATCGCGCCCGAACTGTCGCACCCAGCGGTTTACGTTGTCGCCGACTGTGCCGCCGGAGAGCGAGACATACACCTCGCCCAGGCCGGATTCACCGAAACGGTAGTTCAGCTCGCGGAATTGCGCGGAGGGCAGTGCCAGCCAGTTTTCCGGCGCATCGCCCTTCACCGGAGCGGGCTTGGCATCGCGGAAGCGCTCGTCGCTGGTCGCGAAGAGTTTCGGCTCCCGGTCTTTCGCCGTCAGATTGCGCGTTTCTTCAATGGTCACACGCCCGGCTTTTTTTTCGCAAGAGGTGCCGAACAGGCAGATTCCAGCGAGTGCGATGCAGATACCTTTCATTATTTGGGGAGATAAGGGCGGACAACCGAGCCCGCAAGTTCAATCGCTTTCAACTACGCGCCAAAACCCCGTCATCTTCCACCTTTGACTTCCTATTCCCTTGCCGTCTATCTTCCGGCGTGGAATCCATCAAATATTTCAATCGGCATACCGGGAAAACGGAAAACGAGCAGGTTTACGGCGAATCATTTCTCCGCTGGGTTTACGGTAATCCCCTCGGAAAACTCTCCCTGCACACCCTGGTCAAACGCGCCGGCTTTTCCAAGTGGTATGGCAGCCGCATGTCGCAGCCCGATTCCACCTCCCGCATCCAGCCCTTCATCAGGCAGTACGAACTCGATCCTGCGGACTTCGCGGAAGACCCATCGTCATTCAAGAGCTTCAACGAATTCTTCTACCGCAAGCTCAAACCGTCTTCCCGCCCCATCGCCCCCTCCCCTGTCGTATTCCCGGCGGACGGACGCCACCTCGGTTTTCCGGACATTTCCGCCATCGATTCCTTTTTCGTTAAAGGCCAGACCTTCGACCTCCCCGCCCTGCTAGCGGATGCCGCACTCGCGAAAAAATATGCGAAAGGATCCCTCGTCCTTTCCCGTCTCTGCCCGGTCGATTACCACCGCTACCATTTCCCCGCAGCCGGCATCCCTTCGGAAACACAGACCATCCCCGGCCCGCTGTTTTCCGTCTCCCCCATCGCCCTCGCGCAAAACCTCTCCTACCTCTGGACGAACAAACGCACCATCTGCCAGCTCGAAGCCGAAGACCTCGGCACCATCCTCATCCTGGAGATCGGTGCCACCTGCGTCGGCTCCATCCACCAGACCTATTCCCCTGGAAAGCCCGTCGCGAAAGCGCAGGAAAAAGGCTACTTCGCCTTCGGAGGATCCTCCACCATCACCATATTCGAGCCTGGCAAAGTGACGCTTGCGGAAGATCTGCTGGAAAACTCTGGGAAACAGACCGAACTGTATGCCCGCATCGGATCCGCCATGGGGACACCCGCCGCATCCTGATATGAAAGCCCTCGGACTTTTCACCGCCATCCTCGCCCTGACGCCGCTCGCTGCCCGCGCGGAAAAACCGAATCTACCCTTGTTGGATATTTCCGGGGAAACCTCCCGCCATACCATCGTCGCAGAGGGAACCAAGGAAACCTACCAGGGACATCCCACCACCCTGCTCATGCCGGATGGGAAAACGGTCTTTTGCGTCTGGAGCGTAAACCACGGAGAGCCCGCCGGACAGATGGCTCGCAGTGACGACGGCGGACTCACTTGGATCCGCCTCGACGACAGCCTCCCGCCCGGCTTTTCTAAGCATCAGAACTGCCCGAGCATCTACCGCATGGTCGATCCCGAGGGAAAAGAACGCCTCTGGGTCTTTTCCGCAGCCCTCGGCACCCGCGATGGCCCGGGCATGCCCTCCGTCATGAGCGAGGACTCGGGGAAAACCTGGAAGGAAATGCCCCCGCTGGGCTTCCCATGCGTGATGACCTTTTCCAGCATCGTCAAACTCAAGGACGGCTCCTATCTCGGCCTCTACCACAAGGGGCCGGATGGCAAGGACAAGTCCCCGCTGAGCGTCTTCCAGACCATCACCAAAGACGGCGGCTTCACTTGGTCGCAGCCAAGGGAGGTCGCCGCGGTGAAAGGGAAAGAACCCCTGCGAGCCTTTCGTTTTCCGCTCACCTGATGGAAGCGAACTCTGCACCCTCATGCGCGAGAACACCCACACCGGACGCAGCCTCATGATATTTTCCAAGGACGAAGGCAAGACCTGGAGCACCCCGGTCGATACATCCTGGGGTCTCACCGGAGACCGCCATATGGGCATCGTCACCGAAGACGGCCGCCACGTCTTCGCATTCCGCGATCAGGCCATCGGCAGTCCAACACGGGGACACTTCGTCGCATGGGTAGGCACCTACGATGACATCAAAAACGCCAAGCCCGGCCAATACCGCGTGAAACTACTCCACAGCCACGCCGCCAACACCGGCGACTGCGGCTACCCCGGCCTCGAACTCCTGCCCGACGGCACCATCGTGGCCACCACCTACATCAAATACCGCCCCGGCCCAGAACAGCATTCCGTTGTCTCAACCCGCTTCACGCTAGCCGAGTTTGATGGAATGGAGCCCGGCGAAACAGGACGCTAAAATCCACCACCAGATTCCGAAATTTCGACTTTTTGATAAATCCATACCCATTTCTGTCCTAATTCCCGCCGATCGCGTTATATAGTGGTGACCCATGTCATCAGAAGAAAAGTCCCATCAGGATTTCCTCCGGCTGTTCCTCACGAACCAGCGGGCGATCCTATGCTATATCCGCTCGATGGTTCCCGCCGTGCAGGATGCCGATGACATCCTCCAGGAAACTTCCATCACCCTATGGAGCAAGTTCAGGGAATTCGAACCGGGCACGAACTTCCGGGCTTGGGCATTGAAAACAGCCTACTGGAAAGTTCGGGAGGCCAGACAGAAAATCTCCCGCTCCAAACTCGTTTTTGATGTTGAGCTTCTGGACATCCTCGCCGCGACCGCGGAAGAAATGTCCCCCACCTCCGATTCGCGCCACAGCGCCCTCGCCACCTGCCTTGCGAAGCTCCGGCAGAGGGATCGCAGGATGGTCATTGAGCGCTACGCCGAGGAAGGCAGCGTCGAACAGGCCGCAAAAGTTTCGGGGCGATCCCTTCAGGCCACCTATCGAGCCCTTGGCCGCGCAAAAGCGGCACTCAAGGAATGCGTGAAAACCCAGATGGAACAGCCCGGATGACCACTTCACCGGAAATTCTAAAACTTGAAAGACTGTTCCATTCTCTGGAAGAGGACCGGATCACGGAGGCGGAGTGTGAAGAACTCAGGAACCTTCTGGCGGAAAGTGCTGAGGCGCGTGAGGAATATGTCAGGCTCACCGAGATCTCCGTGAGCCTTCGGAACTACGCGGCATACGAGAGGCCGGAACGCAGCAACCTTCCCAAGTATCCGACGATTGTCGCCTTCTCAATTGCCGCGGCCGCCGCACTCATACTGTTGTATCTCGGAATCCAACATCACCGTTTGCAACCGACCGCACCTCAGGCGACAAGCGACTTTGCCAATGTCATCTGGACAGTTGGTGGCACAAACTCCGAGCTCAACAAGGGAGATCGTATCGGAGAAATTACATTGGATTTGCCAGCCGGAGAGCGCATCGGAATCACGATGGATGGTGGAGCTACGGTTTCCCTGGCAGGCCCTGCACGGATGGACCTTCTGTCCTCGAACGTGGTGTACCTCCACGAAGGTCGGGCGAAAGTCAGGCTGAACGGGAAAACCCGGTCTTTTTCCCTTGAGACCGAAGAGTTCCAGCTACTGGATCTCGGAACGGAATTTGGCGTCTGGGCGAATCCCCACGGCCCCGATGAAACGCACGTCATCGAGGGCGCGGTCGAGGTCACCGGCTCCAACTCAATCCGCGTCCTAAAAGCAGGAGAAGCGGTTTCAGGCACCGGCACCCCTTTGGAATACAAGCCAGGACTCTTTCGTTTCGACCAAAACCATGGCGCCCCCTTACCCAGCGGCAGTGATCTACTTGAACTCACAACAGCGGAACTCAAAAACGACAAAAGGCTCGTCGTTCATTTCCCCATGGACGAAGCCACCGCAGGTCAGCTCAAGAATCAAAGTGGAAGCTCAAGCAGACCGGAAACGGCCACGATATCCGGCGCGGAATGGGTCGCCGGTCGCCTCGAAGGAAAACCCGCGCTTTCCTTTGACTCACCCGGGGATGCCGTGCGGATGGATATTCCGGGGGAATTTGAGGCCATCACCCTCTGCGCGTGGGTCCGCATCCGTAGCCTCCCGAATTTCTACAACGCCATCTTCACCTCGGACAATTTCCAACCCGGAAACATCCACTGGCAGGTCGAAAAGACCGGAGGTCTCAACTTCGGCGTCTCATGGGAAGAAGGGCGCTGGAGCGGGCTGTACTCGAAAAAACCGGTCGGTGCCAAGCCGGTCGGAAAATGGCTCCACCTCGCCACCACCTTCAACTCCCTTACTGGTAAATGTATCCACTACGCGAACGGAACCCCGCTCCAGGAACTCTTTGCGGAAACCGAACCCGGAGTAAAAATCCACATCGGCCAAGCATCGCTCGGAAATTGGTTCGATCCTCCAAGTAGTGACGAGCGACCCGTGCGCCCGTGGAACGGTGCGATCGACAGCTTCATGCTGTTCAACACCGATCTCAGTCCCAGCGAGATCGCAAAACTCCACGAATCGACATCCGCGACTCCAGCATCGGAAAAATAACCACTCACCCATCAAAACGAAACCCAAACCCCAAATAGACACAAACAAACATACGATATGAAAATGACAATAAAATACCTAACCGCAATGTTTGCCTCGGCAATTGTCGCCTCCCCTGCTGGAGCCGCGACCATCGTCGCATACAACTTCGCCGGAAACAGCATCTCACCAACAACCGGCCCGTTTCCCGGAACAAGTGCCACCGACTTCACCGACGGAGCCGGCTACACCAGCACCGGATTCAGTGGCGGAGAACGCGAGGTTTCGGGAGCGGGAACAGGTGGAGGCGCGGTCGCTAACGCAGACGCCGGCGAAGCATTCACCTTCACGGTCACCGCTGACACAGCCGGCACTCTCAATCTGGACGGCCTTCGTCTGGAAGCCGACCGTGCGGGATCGAGCCCCGATAGGATAACGATTTTCCTCACACCGACGAAGAACGCGATGGCAGGCTTACGGACCGTGCTCGTCAACAATCAGAGTTTGGGCACAAGCAATACCGTATATGGTAGCCTTACTAACCTATCCTCCGAGACCGATTTCCAAGGACTCGACTCCGTCTTCGCGGAAATCGTGTTCCATGGTAACAACCAGGGAGGCGGTTCCAACCGCGTGGATGATGTGATCCTCGAAGGCTCCCTCGTCCCAGAGCCATCCTCCGCAATCCTGCTCCTTTCAGGCTCCGGGATGCTCCTCGGCTTCCGCCGTCGGAATTCCTAGATTCCGGGCTCCAACCTGGCATCAATTCCCGAGCCTCGGGTTTGATGCCGGGTCTTCTACGGAACCTGTTGAAACACTCTCCGCGATAGGCGTCCAGCCCAGACCCGGCGCATGGACACGTAGGAATTAACTTCGGTCTCGTTTTTAATGAATTTACCTTGTAATTACATTGAGAGGGATTACAGTTCAGATACGAAAGTCACGGTTGGTGGCTTTTGAAGGCTCAGGACAACCCAACCCGGCACGAAGAGAACCCCTTTCCAGTCATGAAAACCCTTTCCAGACCTGATGCGTTGCTCAAAACGATTTCCTCCCGAAAAAGCGGATTCGCCCTGATTGTGACACTCACGCTCATGGTTCTCCTCTCCATTCTCGCGCTTGGTCTTCTTTCTCTTTCAAGCATCGAACTCCGGAAAAATCGAATCAACCAAGGGCAATCACTTGCGCGGCAGAATGCCCTGTTTGCCCTCAATCTTGCCACCGGAGAGCTTCAAAAAAATCTAGGCCCCGACAAGCGCACCTCTGGCACGGCCGGACTCCTTGACGATAGTAATCAAAACCCCCACTGGGTCGGCGCGTGGAACACCGAAGGCGGTTTCCGCGGATGGCTGATCAGCGGAAATGAACCGATCGTCCAACCTCAAGTTCGGTCGTAGATTCCGAATCATCGCCCTCCGCTAGCTTTCTCCCAGCGAGATCTGATCTTCCTCTGCCCCGCACTTATGAAAACGTTTCTTACAACTTTCCTGATCGCCGCAGCCACCTGCCGCCCCCTCTACGCGCAGTATGACGGAATCAAAACCCGCGTCCGCTTCGTTTCCTGGGACTCCGATGGCCCTACCGAAGTCGCATTCGTCAGCTCGGGCAAAATTTTCGAGGTAACAGGAAGCTCAATGAGCCCCTTCTTCGCGAAGAATTGGAAGTCGAACTAAACCTCTCTTCCAATTTCGACGTATCTTTCGAATTGCCCGGGCAGAAATAGCAGCAAACCTTCTCAAACCAACCTCATGAATCCAAGAATCCTCTTAACCGCATTTTCACTGGCCATCGCCTCCCTTTCATCCGCAGAACCATGGCACTTCGTCCCTCCCGCCGGGATCGGTGTGGCAAACGTCAAAGACTACGGAGCAAAAGGTGACGGCAAGACCGACGACACCCAAGCCATCCTAAAAGCAATCGATGACAACATCGACAAGTCACGCTATCGCTCCAATCCGTTCATTTGGTTCCCAGACGGCACCTATCTCGTCTCGGATTCCATCGAAGGCCGAGTCATCGGCAAGCCCGGCGAACGCGACGCGGGAAAAACATGGTCCGCTGGCTGGCGCTCCATGCTGATCCTCATCGGTGAAACCCGTGAGGGTGTGGTGATTAAACTCAAGGATTCGGCTCCCGGTTTCACCGATCCGGAGAAACCCAAATGGCTCATCGCCACCGGTTCCGAAGGTGACAATCGTGACAATCAGCAGGGCGGCGGCAACCGAGCCTTCCGTCACAACATCCTCAACATGACCGTAGATGTCGGAAATGGTAACGCAGGTGCCATTGGAATTGATTTCGTAGCAAACAACCGCGGATCCATCGATGGTGTGACGATCCGCGCGGGCAAAGACAGCGGATACACTGCAATCAATCTCGAACGCTGGTGGCCTGGCCCTGCCATCGTGATGGACGTATCCATCGAGGGCTTTGACCACGCAATGAGACTCGGCCACTACCAGTATGGGATGACCTTTGAGAACATCACCATGCGCGGCCAGCGCAAGACCGCCATCGTCAACTACGCAAACGTCGTGACCATGCGAAACGTGGATTTCGAAGGTGAAGCCCCCTTCTATTTTTCAAAACACAACAAGAGTGTGATCACCTTGCTAGACAGTAAGATCGCCTACAAGGCCAAGGAGAAAGCCGCTGCGATCGAGACTGAAGGTCTCGTGGTAATTCGTCGCACCGACTTTCCCGGTTACGCCACCATCATTGATGATACCTCGAAGGAAAACAAAGACCTCACTCCTCCGGCGGACGGCAAATCCGAAGTCGTTTCCTATAACAAGGGATTCACTTTCGATACTGCAGGAAAAACACCCGTGCCGCTTGATCTTCCCATCGAGGAAATCCCTACCGTCCGTCCTCCGAAGGGCGCGGAGTGGACCGATGCGGGCACTACCGGTGAAAGCCTGCAAGCTGCCATCGACTCCGGCGCGGAATACATTTTCCTGAGACCCGTCACCACTCTCAAATTCGACAAACCCGTCATTCTCCGCAACAAGGTAAAGCTCATCATGGGTATGCACGGCTCCATCGACGGACCGGGCGACGCCAAGGAGACACCATACGACGACCTTCCACCCGCTTTCATCATGGGCGATACCGGAGCTGACACCGTCTGCCTTGAGCACTTCTTCATCGGAGGCCGGGTGGAAAACCCATCCTCCCGCACCCTCGTCCTCCGCCACGTCGATATCGAACAGCATGGCCTTCTCGCCACTGGCACGGGGAAGACTCACGTCATCGATGTCATCGGCAGAAACTACAAGATCGGTCCCAAACACTCCTTTTGGGGACGCCAGGTTAACTCCGAGTTCGGTTCCGATCCCCTCTTCACCAATGCCGGCACATCCTGGCTCCTAGGATTCAAAATGGAATCCTCATCCTCCGGCTCCAAGGACGCGCCAAACAGCACCCCATCCATTTACAACCTCGATGGCAAACTCGAAGTCTTCGGAGGCTTCCTCTACACCCTCGGTAACGATCGCGCTGCCGCACCAAAAGTTCCTGCTTTCACGAACAAAAAGGGCAAGATCGCCATCTCTTACCGGGTAAACGGGAAGCCCGACACTTACTATCCGATTATCCTCCGCCAAGGCACCCTTGAAAAAGGCAACGACATCATGGCCAAGGAAATCAAGGATCCCGGTGCCGCCCTCCTCACCGACGAACGATAATCTCAGCTAGTCGTAAGTCCTCAGAAACAGCCATAAAAATTCACACTACCAGTTCATGTATAAACTAATCCGCCTAATGGGAATCGTCGTATCCGCCGCCATGGTCATGGCCATGATGTTCATCGCACCTCTCTTCGCCCAGGAATCTGAGGAAGCGCCTCCGGCGGAAAATGCCGAGACCGCCCCTGCGGACGGAGCTGTCGATGAAGCCGTCGCCGAAGAAACGTTGGAGGAAATCCTCGACCCCCGCAACAACAAGCTCGTTGAAGTCGATTGGATCGAGGAAATGCTCGAAGGTGGCCTCACCATGGTCTGCCTCGGCCTGCTCTCCGTCGCTCTCGGGGCCTTTCTCCTCGAGCGTTTCATGACCCTCCGCCGGAAAAACTTCATGCCGCCCGGCCTGCTCACCAAAGTCCGCCCCATGTTCGCACAGCGCCAGTATGATGAGATTCTCGCCGAGTGTGCGAAACGCAAATCCGTCATGTCCGACATCATCGCCCATTGCGTGAACTTCCGCGCGACCAACTTCGACATCGTCGCCGCCGGTGCCGCTGACATCGGTGGCCGTGCCGTCATCGACCAAGAGGAAAAATGCGCCCCGCTCACCGTCATCGCCGGAGTCGCCCCGTTGCTCGGACTCCTCGGAACCATGATCGGAATGATCGAGGCGTTCAAACTCGTCGAAGTCTTTGGCGACGAAGGCGGGGCCTCGCTCTTGGCCGGCTCCATTTCGAAAGCCCTCATCACCACCGCCGTCGGCCTCATCCTCGCCATCCCCGCGATCCTCGGCTTCCACTGGGCACGCCGCCGCGTCCACCAGGTTTCCAATACCATCGAGACCGAGACCGAAGACCTCCTCAAAATTTGGTTCCTCGGTGGCAAGGAAGTGCCGAAGAAGTAATCCCTTTCCCCGGATTCTATGAAAAAACGCCAAAGAAGACGCAACTCCGCCAACTGCGAGGTCATCCTCTCGCCGTTGATCGACTGCGTTTTCCTCCTGCTGATCTTTTTCCTCGTCACCAGCATGATCAAGCGCTTCGAGCGCCAGATCCCGGTCAACCTGTCCGACGGCACCTCCTCCATCGCCGTCGAGGCAAGCGACGATTCCTACCCGGTCGGCGTCAGCAAAGCAGGGATCATGTATGGCCCCGACCGACCGAATCACTACGGCGTCATGGGCTTCAAACCGCTGGGCGATCCGGACGGTTTCCTCCGCGCCGGTCCTCTCCGAGCGTGGTGCGGATGCCCCGGTCACGGTAAACGTGGAAAAGGGCACCCATTTCCAGGAGGTCATCAAAGTCCAGGATCGGCTCGAAATCATCGGCTTCGAGCAAGTCCGGTTCCGTATCCGCGATGCGGCGCTCGGAAACAACAGCTCCAAACTCCGGGACAACAGGTAAGCCATGAGATTCCGTTCCAGAAAACAGATCGAACCCGAGGTCTCCATGGGGCCGCTGATCGACTGCGTGTTCCTCCTCCTGATCTTCTTCCTCGTCTCCACGATGTTCAAAAAGGAGAACCGCGACATCAACATCATCCCGCCGGAATCCGATTCCGCCGTGAAACTCCCGCCCGATGACAAGCAGGTCGTCGTCGGCATCACCCCGGAGGGCGAGGTCTACTGGCAGGGAGTATCAGTCTCCCGGACTGATCTCCACTCCCGCCTCCGCACCCAGGCTCTCGAAGACCCCGACAAGCGCATCCGTCTCGACGCCGATGCCGAAGCTCCCTTCGAACTCGTCGTGGAAATGCTCGACCTCTGCCAGTTCCGCGGACTTACCAACGTAGGTATCAGAACCTACGATGATCGATACAATACCAAATAAAAGACATCTCCCATGAACATGAAAAAACTCATTCTCATTTCCGTGGTCTTCCACGTGATCCTCATCGCCGTCCTCGCACCGGTCATCAAGACCCGCATGGAGTTTGACGAAAAAGAAGAAGTCCAGCGCACCGCAGAAGTGAAAAAGCGCGAGGCGGAGCGCAAGGAACAGGACAGACTTCGCCGCGAGAAACAGAAACTCGATGAGAAGACAGCGAAGTTGCTCAAGAAAGAGGCTGAATTCCGCAAAAAGAAGGAGATCAAGCAGCAGGTCAAGGAGCTCAGAAAGAAGCGTGATGAAATGGTGGAGCGCCGTGACAGGGAACTCGAAAAACTGCGTGAGCGCGAAAAATCCGATGTGATCGCCCGCGAAAAAGCTGCGATGAAAAAGATGGTCAGCAAGATCCAAGATCACGTCAATCGAGCCGATGATGCGGCATCCCGGACCGATACAATTCTCGGGCGCTACCCTGACAAAAACGAGGGTGAACTGAACGGTGTGCTTGATGACCTGAAAGTCAGCAATCGCATCTGGACAGATGCGGAAATCGCCGGTGAAGGGACTACCCCGGTACCCTCCGATTATCTTTGGGATTTCGAAAACGGAGCGAAGGAGTCGCTGAACGGACGGGAAGTTTCCTTGCAGCAAAGCGCCAAAATCATACCCCGCGAAGAAGGCGGCGGCTCCATGCTCGACCTGAGAAACTCCCAAGCTCACGCCAGGATTGGCCCCGTCAATTATGGAGAAAAATTCTCCATCGGAGTATCCGTGAAAATCGAAGCTAAAGAAGGCAGAGAACAGGTGATCCTTACCAACAACAACCAGGCAAATTACAACCGCTCGATCCGTTTTCTCGTCAGTGGCAAGGACGGGCAAGGCAAAGTGATCTTCCGGACCACTGGCAATGGTTCGTCCTCCAGCGATGCAGCCACCTCGCCGGGCGTGTTCCCCTTCGGCAAGTGGGCAAACGTGGTCGTCACCACCGATATCCCCGGCGACAAAGTTCGCATCTTTATCGACGGGGTCGAGATGGAGCTCGCCGAAGCCGAAATCGCTGAGGGAGTCACCACCACCGCCTCCGATCTAAGCGACTTGAAAAAACTCACTGAAGATAAGTTGGCAGAAGTGAATGAGAAGGACCTCGATCCAGCTGTTGCCGACGAGATGATGGAGGATCTCGACGACATTCTCGATAAAATTGCGGAAGAGATGAAGGAGGCGCAGGACAATCACGCGGCCCGCAATGAGATGGCGAATGCGGCACAGGACATCAACGAGGTAAAAGATGCGCTCGCAGGACTCGATGCAAAAACGGACATGGAGGAGATGAACGACACCAGCACCTCCGATGCAGAAAAGGAGGATGCCGAGGGCGAGAACACAGCCGGCACCGATGCTGAGAAGAGCGGTTCCGGCTCCGGGGAAGAGAAGAACGCCGCAGAAATGTACAAGGAAGCGGAAGGTCTTGAGAAAGAAATCGCCGCAGCCAAATCCGACATCGATGCAGCAGGGGAAGCTGTGTCACAGAACTCTTCATTTGCAGATGCCAAGAAAAAGACATCATCCGCTACTCCCTCCCGCCCGGATCTGGCATCTGCCCTCGGTGGCGGCCCTCCAGGCACCGTTGGGGCTCTAAACGAATTCCGCGATAGCCTGAACCGTGCCGAGAACGAGATGCAGGACATGAACGCCCGCGCCGACGCCGCCCTTGGAAGAAGTGCCCAGAACAGCCTCTCAGCCTCCTCCTTCGCCTCTTCTGCCGCACGATCCTCCGCAGCGGCGATGACTTCCAAATACGGCCAGGTCGTCAGCATGACAGGCTTCGGGAATTCGGAGGGCGACGGTGATTCCATGGAAATGCGCATGGACGAGTCCGGTGATGGTGCGGCAATGACGTATTCCACCAACATGAAGTCCCTCGCGCTGGACGAAGGGAAAATCATCAAGGCAGCCATGCCCGGCCGGCGTTTCACGGAATCCAGCCTGCGCAAGGGCTGGCTCTACCTCGATACCTGGTATGTGATCGGCCCGTGGGAGAACAACTCCATTGTCGATTACACCGTCAAGCACCCGCCCGAGTTCGGTATCGACTTCGATGCGAAATACTACGACGGCAAGTTCGCCAACAAGCCCGGGCATCCGTATGAAACCCTGAAATGGGAGTTCTACCAGTCCGACCAGGTGCGCAACCAGCCGCCCGGCGTATACGGAGCATCCACCTACTACGCCTACACCGATGTCTGGTTCGAAAAAGCCCGTGACATGCTCATCGCGGTAGCATCGGATGATGCCTCCAGCGTTTGGCTCAACGGCCAGATCGTATGGCAGGATACCGGCCAATCCGCTTGGCAGCTCGGCGAGGGCTACCGCAAAGTCCATTTCAAACAGGGCTTCAACGACGTCCTCGTCCGCATCGAAAACGGCCCTACCCACTGCGTTTGGAGCGTAGTCCTCTGCCCCCCGGAAATGCTCGGCAAGTAAAGGATCCCCGTTTCTAAAAATGAAATTCAAACTCCCACCTTCATTGTCCGCATCCATTGTTCTACTGAGATTCGGGTTCGTTCTGTTTCTCGCGGCAGCGGAAACGCAAGCGATGGATGTCACCTCCTCACTTGTCGATCTTGGCAATGCCGCGAACCTCTCGGGCGCGGGCTCGGCATTCAAGCCGGATCTTCTGAGTCACATCCTGGAATACAACGACCGCCTCTATTTCGGCGGAACCCACGGGGGCAACAAGCAGAACATCATCTACCACCAGCTCCCGAACGGTCCCTTCGATACCGAGAAAACCGCCTCGGGCGGATCACTCATCGCCACTGTTGAGAAGATCAACAACCTCCAGAACGCCGACTACGACCTGCTCCTCTCCGGTGAGGACGGCGTGCCTAACCACTAGACGGGTCTGTTCCTCAACGATGTCCTCAACGGATGGCGCGTCAGCTACACGCCCTACGACAACATCCACGGCCACTCGCAACACAAGTTCGGCGGGCGCTTCTTCGCCTCGTTCGCCCACAACCCGGCTTATATCACCGCACCGAACGGTGCGCCGCCGGCAGCCGGCCCAGGCACCGTCGTGTCGGATGACAACGCCGACACCTCGCAGATCGTAGGAGACACCGCAGACGACTTTTCATCCATCGAAAAACGGACGTCCGTGTATTTCCATGAACTCAAGGGGCACCTCTACAGTAACGGATACTACCGGCCCGGCACCGGCTGGGTGCTGACCGACTGGCTCACCCACTACACCGGCGACGCGGAGCACAGCTTCGAGGTGGCCAAGGACACGGCCAGGGATTTCCATAGTTCGCTCAATTTCAGTGGCGCCTTTTATGTAATCAACGAGATGCTCGAAATCGGCGGAAGCAAGGGGATCGCGCGAATTGGCTCCTCCGATGTCATCCGCTTCAAGTTCACCACGGTCACGGGCCGCAACGGCGACTATCCGCGCCCCGACGGCGAGACGGTGATTTCCACCACGGCGAAGGATATCTACCGGAAAAATGGCATCGGCTACCTCCTTGAGTCGTCCGGCGGCACCACCACGGTGCGCTGGAGCTCGGATCTCATCACCTGGAACACGCTGTTCACCTGCACCACCGGCACCACCCCGGTGTATGCGATGGCGATCGCAAACGGCGATGTCTGGTTCACCGGCGGGGTGAATCTCTACCGCGTGCCGGGACCGGCCTTCGGGGGGCTGCCCACCGGGTTCAATACCGCCCCGGTCGCGACCGGCGAGAGCTACGCCACCGATTTCGGAGTGCCCATAGCCCTGTCCGCAGGCAGCAAGGGCGTGCTGCCCAACGATACCGATGGGAACGGCGACAAGCTCAAAGCCTCGGTCGCAACGGCACCGGCCAGTGGAAACCTAGCACTGGAAGGAAACGGGCGTTTCACCTACACGCCCAATCCCGGTTTTTCCGGCAACGACTCCTTTGTCTATTCTGCGAGCGACGGCATCGCCTCGGCCAATGCCGACGGGAGCGTAACCCTTACCCTGCGCTATCCGAAATCCACGCCCTCCGCGACCGTCACGATGGAATGGACGGCCAGCCTTCTCCCGGGGAGCTGGAGCAGCACCGGAGTCACGGCGGAAACACCGGACACCGCCACCGGCCTCTACTCCCGCAGCTTCACAGCCCCGCCCGGCAGCAGCCCGATGTTCGTACGACTCAAGACCCAGTGATGAGTCCCTCTGATATAAGACGCGTTGGATCGAGGATCGGTCGCTAGACCGGCTGATGGAGAAGTCCCGACGGGTGGGCATCAGCTATGCGACCGCCTATGACGCGGTGCGGCAGCATTCGATGAAGGACAGAATCATCGATACCTGGTTCTCATCCCGCGATGATCTGACGGCATAGGAATTTATCATCTACTGCCAGAAATTCGCAGGCGTCCTTGGTGCGGCTGCCAAGGCGGTGTAGGACGCGGAGATCCTCGACGGCGAGGGTGGCAGGCAAAGCGCGACAGCTTCGATCCGGCGTTTCGCGAACGAAACGGAAATCAATTCGATTTCCAGCAACCCGGAACGTGTATGATAGGATCGCGCTGCCGCGCTTGGCAGTGCCATGATGTAGTCCGCTTTCAGATCCGGGTGCTGATCCTCTAGAAAGGTATCGGCGGGCACGTCGCCGAGGTTCGCCGAGAGTCCGCGCACGGGAATGCCAACGGATCCACCGCCGGGGTGAAATGCGATTTGTGCTACGACCTTCTCGGTGGGCAACCCGTCAGTTTCGACCTCCACCGTGCTACCGAACAAGACCGGACGACAGGCAAGGAAACTCTCGCGCTCGCCCGTAAGGATGACCTGTTTCTGAGAGACATGGGATACTTTGATTTGTCCGAATTCGCCTACCTGGAGGGCATCGGGGCGTTTTGGTTCACCCGGGTTCCGCTTAGTGTCAACTTGGCTTCAGTCACGGAAATCCCTTTGGAAAAACTTCTCGAGAACGCCCGTGGGAACCAGATCGACATGGAGGTATTTGCCGGGGAAGTCCGACACAAGTGTCGGCTGGTTGCGGTTCGTGCCGACAAGCAAACCGCCGGGGAACGTCGCCGGGAGCGGCATGAAAAAGCGCGCCAACTCGGCAAGACGGCAAGCAGTGCGGCCCTCGCCCGTAACGGTTGGCACCTGATGCTGACCAACCTGCCAACAGAGCGTATCGGTGTGGCCACCCTGGCCGGACTTTACCGTTCGCGCCGGGCAGTGGAGATCCAGTTCCGGGCGTGGAAACAAAGCCTGCACATCGCTGCGGCACTGAATCGGAAAAGCAACAAATGGCGTATCGAAGCCCTCGTCTATGGCTCGATGATCGTCGCGCTAATGGGGCTGAAGCAGATGGCCATTTTTGCCAGTCAGGTCGGTCTGGCAGTTCTTTCGCCGGAGGAGATCATGGATTGGATAACGGGTGATATACCAAGCTGTAAGAATATAGAAAAAATCGCTGCAATCCCACCCGGTCTGGATTATGTTCGACGAGATGTCCGTGATCGAAAACCCACCGTGATTCAAGGGCTTACAGCACTAAGTTGACGCGAATGGCTGCGTTGCCAAAACCGGCAGCCCTTCGACAAGCTCAGGATCTTAAGACAGGCTTCCGCAGTCCGGGGTGCCTGCGATACGGCATTTCGGAGATTCCAAACAGGTTCCTAGCGGTTCAAATCTCTTCATCCACAAGCATTTTCAGCAACTGCTCCTTGCACCTGCCGGAATTCTCCGCAAGTTTCTTCCATGCTCCGTCCCCTTATTCCAATCCTCGCGCTCGCCGTCCTTCCGCTCCACGCACAGGAAGAAGATCCCTCCATCGCCAGCATCCCTCCACTTGATGCCGCTCTCACAGGCTACGAATATCCTTTCCCGGTAAAATCGCTGGCCATCAACGAACAGGGTCTGGAGTTCACCATAGCATACATGGATGTCTCCCCGGAGTCGGATGCCAACGGGAAAACCGTAGTCCTCCTCCACGGAAAAAATTTCTCCGGTGCCTACTGGAAGCGCACTGCCAACTCCCTCACCGCCCTCGGCTACCGGGTCATCATGCCGGATCAGATCGGCTTTGGAAAATCATCCAAGCCAACCAACATCCAATATAGCTTCCATATGATGGGCAACCATACCAAAGCACTCTTGGACAAGCTGGAGGTGAAAAGCGCGGCGGTTGTCGGCCACTCCATGGGGGGAATGGTGGCCACCCGTTTCGCCGTCATGTTTCCGGAAACCACGGAAAAGCTGGTCCTGGTCAACCCGATCGGCCTTGAGGACTGGAAGAGAACCGTCCCCTATCAAAGTATCGCGAATGCCACCGCCGCCGGGATCACAAAGAAACCTTCTTCAGTGAAAGACTACATGCGCAATGTGTATTTCGACGGGAAATGGAAAGAGGAATACGATCCACTTCTCACCATCCAGGTGGGCTGGCTCAAAGGCCCCGATAAGGAAGCCATGGCGCACGTCAGCGCGATCACCACGGACATGGTAGTCACCCAGCCGGTGCTCTACGAGTTCCCCGATCTCAAAGTCCCCACCCTTCTTATCATCGGCGAGCGCGACCGCACGGCCATTGGCAAGAACCGGGTTTCAAAAGAAATCGCCGCCACCATGGGGCAATACCAGGAACTCGGCAAAGCAGCAGCCGCAGCCATCCCTGATGCGAAACTAGTCGCCCTCCCGGGCATAGGCCACGCCCCCCAGGCCGAGGCCTTTGACGAATATCTGGAAGCTCTCACCGATTTCCTCTGAATACGGGATTGTCAGAGGATTTCCGTGAGCCAGACCGGGAATTTAATTTCCCGTGATCCGGTAAACGGAACCTGAGAGATCCACGAGGTAGATTTCCCCGTCGGCATCTTCCCCGAAGGCGGAGATGAGATTGATGCGGCCGCCCTCCGGCTGGAGGGTGCTGGTGTGGTCTTTGAAATCGGATGCCTTGCCGCCTCTCAGAACGAATGACCAGATGCGCGGGTTCTGATAGTCGGCGAAAATGTAGCGGCCTTCGAAGCCGTTCATTTCCGAACCGCGATAGACGTAGCCACCCGTGACGGAGAGTCCTTCGGTCGCTCCGTTTCCATGGGCGTAAACATATACAGGCTCCACGTTGTTCTTCGGTTTATCGCCGCCGACTTTTTTCTCCGGAGTTTCAATTTCACCTTCGCGGAGTCTCCATCCGAAGTTTTCCCCGAGGACGTCGCCTTTCTTTACCGCGTTGATTTCTTCCCATTTGTTTTGGCCGACATCACCGATCCAGAAATCCCCTGTCTCGCGGTCGAAGGAGCAGCGCCAAGGGTTGCGGAGACCGATTGCGACGATCTCCGGCTTGTAATTCTTATCGCTTTTGTAGGGATTGTCGGACGGGATCGTGTAGCCCTTGTTTCCGGAAACATCGAGGCGAAGAACTTTTCCAAGCAGCGAGGATGTGTCCTGGGCAAGGTTCTTCGGGTCGTTTGCCGAGCCGCCGTCACCGGTCGCAATGTAGAGGTAACCGTCGGGGCCGAAGTCGAGCCAGCCGCCGTTGTGGTTGCCGTAGGGTTGCTTGTATTCGAGTATGGTTTCGCCGCTGTCCGGATCGGTGGTCATGCCGTCCTTTGTGACGAAACGGTCGATGCGGGTGTCGCCGCCCTTCTCGTTGTAGCTGACGTAGTAGGTGCCGCTTTTCTCGAAATCCGGTGCGAAGGCGAGTCCGAGGAGGCCTTGCTCGTTGCTCTTGCGGGTGACCCTGTCGTTGATTTTCAGGAAAGGCTCTTTAGCACGCTCTCCCGTTTTCAGATCCACGATCCAGACGGTTCCCGCCTGTTCCATGATCCAGAGTTTCCCTTTCACAGAATCCGGAGCACCTGCCCAAACGGGACGGTCGAGGTCTTTCTGGATCAATTCGGATTTCAACTCCGCATGAAGGTGGGAAGACAGGAGGATGGGTAGAATGGAAAGGGTCAGGACTGATTTCATGATGGCGAAGATGAACCCTGTTTTCAGACAAGGCAAGTGAACTTCCGTCACTTCATCTTCCTTGAGGTTTAAAGTTTAAAATTTAGAGTTTCCCCACACATGACCGATAACACTCTCGCAAAAATCGAATCCCTGGGCCTCAAACTCCCGGAAGTCCCGACACCCGTAGCCGCTTACGTAAACTACGTCCGCAGCGGAAACCTCCTCTTCCTTTCCGGCGGACTCCCTATCGATGGGGATGTGAAAATTCTCGGAAAGGTTCCTTCCGTCACCTCCGTGGAGCAAGCGGTGGAAGCATCCCGCATCATCGTCCTGAACCGTCTCGCGGTGATTAGGGAGGCGGTTGGCTCGCTCGATAACGTGAAGCAAATCGTCGCCCTGAACGGATTTGTAAACTCCGATCCTGATTTCTTCGGCCATCCCGCCGTCATCAACGGAGCCTCGGAGCTGCTGGTGGAAATCCTCGGGGAGCGTGGAAAACACTCCCGCACCGCTCTCGGGGCAGCAGCACTTCCGCTGAATGTTTCCGTGGAGATCAATCTCGTAGCCGAGGTGGTGTAAAAGATTTCCCTTTACGGGTGGTGGGAATCTCGGCACTTTGTTCTCAAGAACACTGTTCAACATCCCATGGCACACAATCTCACTACCCGGCAAATCGAAATTTTAGACTATCTCCGCATGGCCCACCGCAAGACGGGCATCATGCCCTCCACGCGGGAAATCCAGCACTACTTCGGCTTCGCCAGCCAGACGGCGGCGATGAGCCACCTCCGCGCCCTTGAGAAAAAAGGAGTGATCCAGCGCCTGCCAGGAAAAGCCCGGGCGGTTATTTTCCCGGAGGATCTGGATCGTGCGGAAATCTGTGACATTCCCATCTACGGGCGTATCGCAGCCGGTTTCGCGGACGGCGCGGAGCAAGAGCAGGAAGGTTGTATATCCATCGATGTCGCATCTCTCGGGGTTGCCAGGAAAAAGGAAACCTTCGCACTTGTCGTCCGCGGGGAGTCGATGATTGATGCCCATATTTGCGATGGGGATACCGTAGTCTTGGAAAAACGAGAGCCGCGTAACAACGACATCGTCGCAGCCCTCATCGACGGGGAAACAACCCTTAAGCGCTACATTTCCACAAAAGGCAAACCCTACCTCCAGGCGGAGAACCCGGATTTCCCGGATCTCATTCCTGTCGGCGAACTGTTCATCCAGGGAGTGCTCGTCGCGCTGCTGCGGAAAGCGGCGTGAAGGAACGCGGACTTTAGTCCGCATCCCCTCTTCCTGCCCCTGCGGACTAAAGTCCGCGTTCCAAACCCTAGTATTTCTTCATCCACTCGACGATATCTGCCACGTCCTGGGCGCTGAGTCCGAGTTGATCCGCGCTGAGCATCAGGGAGCGGCTCAGCGGCTTGCGGCTGTTGATCATACCTTTGGGCACGTCCTGGGTGATGCCACCGGTGGAGCGGATCTTGACGGTATCCCCTTCGGCGAGGATGAGTCCGTCAATCCAGTCCCCGTTCTTCAGCTCGACGGCGTGGCCGTCGAAGCCGTGGGAAATGTCGAAGGACGGATCCACGATGGAACGGGCGACGATATCCGCCGGCTGGCGTTGTCCGAAGCCTTTTAGAGCAGGGCCGTATTCGGCTCCCTGGCCATCGATCTGGTGGCACATCACGCAGCGGCCAGCGAGTTGCTTGCCTTTCGCGGCATCGCCTTTCAGAGCGAGAACATCTTTCACTGAGAATTTCATCTCCTTCGGTTTTTCAGGAACCGTGATGGACTGGATCTTCACCTTTTTCTCCAGGATGCCTTTTTCCGCAAGCACCGGCTGAAGACCCATGGAAGACCACTCGCCATCGTGACGGTTGCGCAGCCACCAGATTGCCTGCTCGCGGACTGGCGAACCTTCGGCGGCGAGTGAGACCAGGGCATCGGCGGATGCTTTCGCATTGATGAAAGCGATGGAATCAACAGCCAGCTTGCGGGCTTCCTCAGAGAGACCGGAATCCATGGCACGCTCCGCAAGGGCGGAAATGGCTGCTTCCGGCATGAGGCGCCATGTCAGGCGGGCGAAGGCATCGGACCAGGCTTTAGCCTCACCGGGTTTCATCTCTTCCTTGAGCGCGCTCCAGAGTTGGCCGGTATTGTGTCCGGCTCCGAGGCCGAGTGATTCGAGATACGAGCGATCCTTTCCGTCGTAACCTTTGGCAACGGCGATGAGGACATCCTTGGCCTCGTCCCAGCCACGGTATCTCATTTCCATTGCCGCTTCTGCACGGACAAGTGGAGACTCATCGGAAGCGAGTTTCTTTGCAAACGGGAGCGCATCGGTATCGGCACGGCGCACGGCGCGGAAGGCGGTGAGACGGACTTTTTCGTCCTTGCTGGCGACCAATTCATCGAGCTTGGCCATTCCCTTTTCACCAAGATAAGGCAGCAGCCAGATGGCACGGGCGGAGACGTATGGATTCGTATTCTCGAGGACTTTGGCAACCGCATCGTAGCTGGCTGCACCATCCTTTTTCAACTTGTCGAAACCACTCCAGCGGACGTTGTTCGCCGGAGATTCCAGAGCGGTGATCGCGCCCTCCGTGGTGGAGAGATCGATTTTCGGAACCACGGATTTGAAGCCTTTCGGGGCGATGCGGTAAATGATACCGGAAGCAGCCTCGTCCTGGGTGTCGTGGCCACCCACGCGGGAATCGGTCCAGTCGGCGATGTAGATCGCACCATCCACACCGACCATCACATCGGACGGGCGGAACTGGTAGATGTCCTCGTCGGCCTTGGTAGGGTCAAACTTCTTTTTGGTGCCGCCCACAAAGTCGGAGCCGTCGAAGACCTTCTCCGGGTTGGTGGTGGCGAAATCGTGGCGGTCCAGCTTGAAGCCCGCGCCATCCACTTCCGGCTGGTAGGAGAAAACCACGTTCCGGCCTGGCTCGCAGGAGAGAAGGGTTCCGATGAAATCATCGCCCATTGCTCCGTTTTCGTAGAAAGCGATTCCGGTAGGAGAGCCTCCGCCATAAACATCCCCGGAAGGCATGGTGCCGGGATCTTCCTGGCGCCACTCGGCTGTCGGCACGTCCTGTCCCGGGCGTCGATCCGCCTGCCAGGTGCGTTTCCCATCCCGGGAGAAGAATCCGGCGTTGCCGTGCTCGATCATGTGGGTCACCCGGCATGCCGGGGGGTCGTCGTTGTCGTTCTGGAACACGAAACCATAGGAGTCCGTGATCTGCTCGTAGGAGTTGCGGAAACCGCCACCGATCACCTCCGTGCCCGTGCCGTCAGGATTGATGCGGAAGGCAGCGCCGGAGTTGTAGGAAAAACCGTCGTCGGAAACCTGCCCGGCGATCGCTCTCACATCCGCCACGTATTTCGAATAACGCTCATCCACATATGCGCCACCGAGTTTGAAAGTCTTGCCGTCCTTGTCTGTGAACATCGCACCGGTGTTGCCTTGATTGAAAACCCATTTCCCGTCCGGGCTACCGGTGACGGAGTGCAGGGAGTGGTCGTGGTTCCTGCCGTTGAATCCGGTCAGGAAAATCTCTTTGGTATCCCCGTCCGCTTCAGAAAATTTCCCGTCACGGTTCTTGTCGGTGAGTTTGAGAAGGTTTGGCGGCTGTGAGACCATTACGACATTGTCGAACACCGCGATCCCCAGAGGCGCGATCAGTTCCTTGTCCTGCCAGAAGACGGTGCTCTTGTCCGCTTTCCCGTCCCCATCGGTATCCTCGATGAAAACAATCTGATCCCCTTCCGGGCGGCGTCCGTCTTTTTTCCGGTAGTTCACACCCTCCGTGACCCAGATCCGGCCGAGGTGGTCGGTGTCCATGTTGGTCGGGTTGTGGAGCAGGGGCGAGGTCGCCCACGGCACGATTTCAAAGCCTTCCGGCAATACGAACGATTTCAGCGGCATGTGCGGCGGCTCCTCGGAGGGAGTCCATCCGAACGCTGCGGACGACATGATCAGGGACAATGTTCCTAGGTTCTTCATAATTTGGTAACGAGTGAAACTCTGGGACGTAGGCTAGCCGCCCAACCTTTCATGTCAACCGCCCGGCTACAGTCCTTTCGTCCGGATTCCCCTTGTCCTCCTGATCCACCATTCCGCGAAAATCATGTTCGGCATGAAACCCAGCCACGCCACCAGGCGGTACACATCCATGGGCGCAGGTTCGAATGCCATCACGATCAGATATTTCCACGCCCTCAGGGTGATCGCGGAAAGGGTGAGTGCGTAGCTGCGTATCATCCACTCGCGATGGCGTTTCCAATCACGTCCGGCAATTTTCCGCCAACCCATCCCCGTAGTAAACAGCCAGAGGACGGCGAGTGTAATGAACGCGATCCGGGAGGTAATCCCGCCGTTCGCGTAGAAGGCCATCACCAGGCTTGCCGGCCCGGTGATGAAACATACGGTAAAGATATATATCTTCCCCATTGCACGGTGGACACCGGGACGTTTCCTTAAAATCCACGGGGCAAACTGCGTGAACCCCGCCAAAAGCGGAAGCATGCTGGTGAAGACATGGATCCAAAACGCAGCCTCCCAATGTCTGATCCCGAGATACTGCTGTTTGATCCTGAGAAACGCCACATCGCTCCGCACCGGCCAATATTCCAAGGTGATGCCCAGCATCAGCCAACTGAAAAACGCCAGGGCACCCATCGCCACAAGCCACGCAAGCGTCCTGAAACTCAATATTTTTCCCTTGCCACTCCCCATGATTCGCTTGCAAAGGAATCCGGTTTCGCATTGATTTTAGCCAGTTCAAAACAACTGAAACCATGAAATTCCTCATCACGCTCTGCGCTTTATCGCTTGTCCTCGGCCTCCCCACCGTCCGCGCCGAAGAGACGGATACCGACGTTTCCGTCCCAAATGGTGCAACCGCTGAGATGAAGGGGACTTTCGTCGGCGATTTCGGTGGAAAGAAAATCACCATCTGCATCGACCGCATTGTCGGGGAAACCGTCACCGGATACAGCATCGTCAGTGGAAACGAGCGCGCGTTCAGCGGATCATTCAAACGCACCAGGGACGGCTATGAAATCATCGCCCGCGAACCCGGCGACCACCCGGCTGACGGCCTTTTCAAAATGATCTACTCCAGGGAAACCAACGATCTCGGCGGAGTCTGGACTCCGAACGACACCAAAAAAATCGCCGAGCGTGTCTTCGTCCTACCGGCGCGCGCCTACAAATACGATCCTAAAGCAGGCGAATACCCGCAGTCCTCCTCCCGCCTCCTCACCGAAAAAGACGTGGAAAACATCCGCCCCGCCGATCTCCGTATCATGCGCAACGAGATCTACGCCCGCCACGGTTACACCTTCCAGATGCCAGACATGCGCAAGCACTTCGACGATCAGGACTGGTACATGGCCGTCAGCCAGGACGTGACCGACAACCTGACGGAAAGGGAGAAAAAGAACGCAGAACTGATCAAGCGGTATGAAAACTACGGCGAGGAGTATTACGATGGTTTTGGGAGATAACGCTCCCAGCGTCTTGGAAGTTATTTCATAAGGAAGGCAAGGCGTTCATATTCAGGGATATTTCCCCTCGAAATCCCCGCCGCGCCACCCCACAGTCCGCGCATGAGCAGTTTTGAGAAAAAAATCGAGGACGCGCTCGCCAATCCAAGCAACCAGGGCGAGATGGCGGACGCGGATTCAGTGGGAACCGTGGGATCGCCGGATTGCGGGGACATGATGCGGATGTGGCTGAAATTTTCCGAGAAAGACGGGAAGAAAGTCATCGACCGCGCCTCCTTCCAAGCATTCGGATGCCAGACGGCGATTGCCGTCGCCTCCATCGCCACGCAGCTTCTCAAAGGAAAAACAGCGGAGGAGGCACGCCTACTCAGCGCCCAGGAACTCGCAGGTGATCTCGGAACCCTTCCCCCCATGAAAATCCATTGCGGACAACTCGTCGAAGGCGCCCTCCGAAACGCCCTCGATCCCGGCGAAGAAACCACCCCCACCCCGGTGAAAGACACCCTCCTCGGCAATATCAACAGCGGGAAACCTTCCCAAATCCGCATCGTCCCTCTCGAACCCTGATTCGCACCGGAAAACTTTTCTCGGGAAACCTCCAACATTCCGATAGACCAACCGAAATCCCCGCGTTTCCAATACTTAACCTAAATTTTTCGTGCTAGAACTTAAAGACGTTTGCTTCACTATTAGGAAAGACGGCGAGGATGTGAACCTCGTCGATCACGTTTCGATCAAAGTGCCCAAAGGGCATTTCATGGCAATCGTCGGCCCGTCCGGCTGCGGCAAAACCACCCTCCTCAAAACCATCGCCGGCTTGAACCCGGAATCCGACGGCGCGCTCCATTGGGAAGGCCGCAACCTCTCCGAAGACGCTGACTTCGAGCCATCGGAAATCGGTTACGTCCCCCAGTTCTCCATCGCCTACGATCCGCTCACCGTCGATGAATCCGTGGAAGCCGCCACCCGCCTCCGCGTGAAAAGCCGCTCCGTCGCGGAACTCGACCACCGCATTGACCGCGTCCTTGAGGAAACCGGCCTCGGCCCCATCAGCGACAGACCTGTCAAAGTCCTCTCCGGGGGGCAAAAACGCCGGCTTGGCCTAGCCATGGAACTGGTCTCCGATCCGAAACTCCTCCTCTGCGACGAAGTCACCTCCGGCCTCGATCCGCGCTCCGAGCGGGAAATCGTCCGCCTGCTCCACGATCTTTCCCGCAAGGACGGGCGCATCGTCCTCTCCGTCACCCACTCCCTTGCCCATCTTGAGCTATACGATTCCATCCTCGTCCTCCATGAAGGCCGGGTCGCATTCCACGGCCCGCCGGAGCGGCTGACCCACTACTTTTCCGTAAAAGACACCGAGGAAGTCTATCCCCGCCTAGCCAGCCAGGCATCCGATCGCTGGCAGGCATCCTGGGGAAAACACAGCGATTCCTACTATGGGATGCTGGAAAAAAACCGCGACCGCCTCATCGCAAACGGCGATCTCCACTTGGAGAAACCAAAGCCTACCGAAACGGACGGGGACGGCGAGGAAACCGACGATCATCCGGAGACCCAACTCCCCGGCTTCTTCTCCCAGTTCGCCACCCTCCTCTCCCGCCGCTGGCGGATCTTCTTCCGCGACCGCGGCCAGGTCTTCCTCCAGCTAGCCATCCTCATCTGCTTCCCACTACTCGTCACACTCTTTAGCAACAAGGCCTCCGGGAACATCAAGCGCTACTCCGATGTCCGGCAGGACAGCATAGCCGCCGAGATCCAGGAACAGCAGGCCGTCCGCTCAGATCAGGCGAAAGTCGGCTCCGCCATCTCCGGCATCATCATGTTCCAGGTAGTCCTGCTCGCCCTCATGGGTTCGAACAACTCCGCCCGTGAAATCGCCGGGGAAAGACCCATCTACGAGAAGGAAAAATTCGGAGGATTGCGCCCCATGGCCTATCTGTTTTCCAAAATCGCATTCCTATCCTGTCTGGTCATCGCACAATCGCTATGGATGGCTTTCTTCGTAAATATTTTCGGAGCCTTCCGGGGGGAGTTCCTGGAGCACGCCATCTTCCTCCTCCTGATCAATGCCTCCATGACCGCCGTCTGCCTCGCCATCTCCGCCCTCATGCGCACCGCAGAACAGGCCTCCCTCCTCTCCATCTACCTAGTCGGTTTCCAACTCCCCCTTTCCGGAGCCGTCCTCGCCCTCCCCGAGCACATCGAGGCTTTCACCCGCCCCTTCATCTCCGCTTACTGGGCATGGTCAGGATCGGTAGAGGCACTCCAGAACAACGTCCACGGCGCAGTAAAATCCGTCATCGACACCTCACTTTCCAACCAGAACGCCTGCCTCTTCACACTCGCCATCCACATCTCCATCGCCCTCGGCCTCGCCTGGATAGGTGCCAGAAGACCCCAGTGGGAATAGCCTTCCAAAATCCCGCATCCACGTTAGTTTAATTCATCCTTCCCGGATTCTTCCTCTTCCTTGAAGTTTAAAATTTAAAATTTAAAGTTTCCATGGCCAGACGCGCTAGCTCCAGCACCAACCCCACCCTCATCATCGGTATTGCCGTCGCAGTCGCCGTTGCCATCTTCGCAGGGAAATTCCTTCTCACGAAAAAGTCCGCCTCCTTCTCCGATGCGAACCCGCTCGTAGTCCAGGATCTCCTCGATAACGGAAACAGCCTCAGGAACAACGAATACGTCATCGAAGGAAAAATCGACGAGCGTTTCTTCCGCGCCAGCAACTCCGCCTCCGTCGTAAGCGTCCGCGTAAAATCCGACTCCGGCGATGAGATCATCCCGGTGAAAATCCCGTCCGATTTCAACAACGTCAACATCGAGCGCGAGCAACGCTACGCCTTCAAAGTCCGCTTCGAGCAAGGCGGCATCCCTGTTGTCACCGCAGTCAACCGGCTCTAATTTTCAAAATCCCCATTTCGCCATGAAACCCACTCTCCTTCTCCTCGCCCTCGCCTGCACCGCGCATGCCCAGGTTTACACCCCGCCCGAGGGCGGAGGCGGCGCACCCGCGCCACTCACCCCTACCGATAACAGCCCTCCGCCCAAGCAGCAGAATTCCGGCTCCCCGCTCGGACAGGAAATCCCCATGCTCGATCCGTCTGCGGAAACCATCACCGTCGGCGGAGTCGCAATCCCCCTCGGCGATACCAGGCTACTCAAAGCACGTTTCGAGAAATACCTCAACCAGCCCCCGGAAACCGACGAGGAAGCGGCCGAATACCGCCAGACCATTGATGAAATCCTGGCCACCATATCCCCTTTCAAATCCGGCGGCCCCGATCTGAAAGGTGCCTTCAAGCTCCTCCCCCGCGCATCCACCTACCCCGGCGATGCCAACCTCTGCATGTCCCTCGCGGAGTCCATCTACATGGCCTTGCTAGCGAAAAAGGACGTCACGGAACTCTCTGATCTCAACCAATCCATCGAGCAGGAGAAGCAGGCAATCATACGCGAAGCCGACTGGGCCGCACGCACCGATCGCAACGGCACGCTCGGCAACACCCGCCCTGTTGGCGACGGCACCGGAGCCGGATCCCAGAACAACGGAAACAACAACAACGGCGGAAACAATAATAACAACAACAATAATAATAATAATAATAACAATAGACAACGCGGAGGCGGAAACGGAGCCACTACCAACAACAACGAAACCGCGACCGCTCCCGGCTCCGGCATCAACTCCCTGAAATACGAAGAGACCCTGCGCCGCATCAACGAGATCGAGATTCTCAAGAAGCAGAACATCATCCGCACGGAGGCCCAGACACTACGCACCAAAGCACAATACCAGGTCACAATGGTCCAGTGGTTCGTCCAGCGCCGCTACGAGCACGTCCTCATGGCAGCCCGTTTCTACAACCAGATCTGGAAAGACGGCGATGCCACACTCCGCGTGAACAAAGACTCGGATGTCTCAAAACTCTTTTCCGAATCCCTCGGCATATCCCCCACCGTAGCCTCCCTCGATTCCCTATCCAACGAGGCCATACGCGAAGTGGAAAAATACGTCGAAGCCTTCGATCTCCTCCTCTCCCGCGACGAACTCCACTCCGCCTCCCAGCGCCTCATGGAAGCCTACGCCCTGGGCGAATACCTCTCCCCCGTCGCCACACTCCCTCTGGAGAAAAAACGCAGAATCGCCGAATACGTCCGCGACCTCCACGAACTCTACGGCACCCTC
This sequence comes from uncultured Verrucomicrobiae bacterium, assembly GCA_963793435.1. GTDB lineage: Bacteria > Verrucomicrobiota > Verrucomicrobiia > Verrucomicrobiales > Akkermansiaceae > Luteolibacter. The sequence continues at coordinate 2,725,282 of CAWCAA010000002.1, forward strand.
CAGGCACGCGATTACGTCCGTGGGAAAGTCCTCGCAGACAGACTCAAGGAAAACGCAAAAGACTTCCCTTCCTCAAAAGTCGATTCCGCCATCGCCGCCTACACACTCGCCTCAGACCTTGCCATCGAGGAAGCAAAAGCCCACCTCATCTCCCGGGATTCCGACAAGGCCGCCGAGAAAATCAAAGCCGCCACCGAGATCTGGCCCACCAACCCCAAGCTCGAGGAATTCCGTCTTCTCGTGAACAACTCCGGTGGCGTCGTTACCGCCCGCAACGATTTCGACCGCCTCCTCTCCGAAGGTAACTACCGCGAGATCGCCAAGCGCCAGTATGAACTCGCCCCCGCCATCCAGGGCGATGCCACCCGCGAAGACGCATTCAAACAGATCATGGAGAACCTCATGAAAATCGAGGCAGCCATCGGCAAGGCTGGTGAGTTTTCCCGAATCGGCCAGAACTACGGCGCATGGGAGCAACTCGCCGAGATCCGCGAGCAGTTTCCAGATGATCCCAAGCTCGGCCGTGAGATGGAACTCCTCGCCCCGAAAGTCGCCGACTTCACCCTAGCCCTGGACAAAGCCCGCCAGTTCGAAAGCCGCACCCCAAAACAAACCGGCTCCTCCCTCACCTGGTATCTCAAAGCCAGACAGATCCACCCCCGCTCCGAGCAAGCCGAAAAAGGAATCGAACGCCTCCTCGACGAGATCCTCCCGGAGCAGTAAATGGACGAGAAACCGCCCTCTCCCACCATCCAGGCAGACCCGAAAGCCCGGAAGAAAGCCCTGTTTTTCAGCCTCCTCCTGCTGCTGGTATATGCGGCATTCTCACGTTGGATTTTCGCAGAGCCTTGGATGGGCGATTCCGGCGGGGTCGTCTCCATGTCCTTTATCTTCTCCGTTCCTTTCGCATGTGGAGCACTGTCCGTAGCAATCGGGAGAATGTGCGGCAGCGACAACTGGGTGATTCACGCCATTGCGGCTCCCTGCATCATCCTTGGAATCGCTCTATACATCTGCGTTCTTACACAAATCGAGGCGATGATTTGTATCATCATGGCAGCTCCCATCCTATTGATTGCCACAGTGCTAGGCGGCCTTCTCACCCACGCGCTTCTACCACGCTGCCGCCCCGTCCCCCGCTTGTATCTCACGCTTGCCGTCTTTCTCCCTATGATCTCGGCGATGCTCGAAGGCTCCCTTCATTGGCCTACCGAAACAAAAACCATCACAAACAGCATCCACATCAATGCTCCTGCCACCAAGATATGGCCGGAAATCGCAAGCGTGGATGCCATTGATCCCGAGTCCGTTCCCAACAAATGGATCTACCGTATCGGCTTCCCGAAACCGATTGCTGCCACTCTCGACCACCACGGAACCGGCGGCATCCGCGTCGCCACCTTTGAGCGCGGAGTCTCGTTTTTTGAAGAAGTCACCGAATGGGACGAACCACAAAAACTGTCTTTCTCCATCCATGCGGATCCTGATTTCATCCCCCGCACCGCCTTCGACCAGCACATCATTGTCGGAGGCAGGTTTTACGATGTTCTGGACGGAACTTACCACATAGAGCCTCTTCCCGATGGCTCGTCCATACTGCATCTTTCCAGCAGACATAGACTCAGCACCCGTTTCAATGCCTACGCAGGGTGGTGGAGTTTGAAAATCATGGATCAGATCCAAGGCTCCATCCTGGAGGTGATCCAATCCAGAGCCGAGGGAGAATCTTTGTAGGAAATTTACCTGAACTCTGCGTGTCAGAAACCGGAGCACCTCAATGCACTTTGCATCTTTTTGCGCCGGATTGACCGCGAAATGCGAGGCTAAAACTCAATACTCCACCGCAAACTCCTTCTTCCATAGGAATTTCGGTAGCCTATCACGGTTGGCATTCTGCATGCGATACATGGCTCCATACCGCTGACGGAAGTCGGCCAAAGGCGGGAATTTGAAAACTCCGACGACTTAGAAAGACCAAATATCATGTTAGGCTGGGCACTACTATTTTTCATTCTCGCTGTCGTTGCAGGCATCCTCGGTTTCGGCGGACTCGCTGGCGCCGCATCTGGAATTGCACAGATTCTCTTCTTCGTATTTCTCGTTCTGCTTGTAGTCTCGGCAATCTCGCGGGCGCTCCGGGGTCGCACCCCGTAATCCACCTGAAAACACTATAAACCACACACTAACAACACATCATGTCCGATAACAAATACCTAGACCTCGTCAGCAAAGACATTTCAAAACTCCGCCAGGAAATCGCAGCCCTGTTTTCTCAAACCAAAAGCAACTCTATCTCCGACAGGGCAAACGATCTGGCCGATTACGGAAGGGACAGGCTCCACGCTGGCGGCGAATTTGCAGCCTCCCAGCTTCGCTACATGCGCTCCCATCCCGGCCAATCCTCCGCCGGAATCGTTGGTGGACTCCTCCTCTTGGGCGCTGTCGGCGCAGGCATTTATTACCTGTGCAAAAGCGATTGTTGTAAAAGAATCTCCAATGAGGAAGAAGATCCGGACTTCGATCATCCACGTGGCGATATCGAACTCCCCCCCTATATTTCATGAAAACCGTCACACTGGCACTCGCCGCCACATCCGCCTTTCTCCTCGCCTCTTGTAGGGATGCTGGTGAGTCGGCTGACGTAGCCTTCGCAAAAACAACATTCGAATCACTTGTCCGAGGGGACTCTTCTGTAGTAGCGGATATCGATTGGGAAACATTCAACTCCCTCGGCGTCCCCGTGGGGCCGCAATATCTCGCGATCCCGACCGAGCCGGAAAAGGAAAGGTTCAAAACCGGATTCGTCACCCAATTCTCCGCATCCTTTCGCAACAGTGGAGGATCCAGCGAAAGTTTCAGCAACTGGCGCGCAACGTCCCACGACCAAAACCACACCGTTGTCACCGCAGATTCCACAGAAGGCTCCCTGAAACTCACCGTGTCCGAGCGCGATTCGAAAAGGCGGATTTCAGCAATGGAAATCGAAAAACAAGGTTCATAAATTCCTGCTATTTTTCACGACCCCGGCTCTCCAATCTTCCTTGAGGTTTAAAGTTTAAAATTTAGAGTTTCCGCGTGGTCGAAAAAAGAGACTTGAGAGCCGTTCTCCAATACATTCCTCAGTTCCGGGGAAAAGTTTTCTGTGTACTCATCGAAGCAGGCCTGCTCCCCGAGCCAGCCGTCGCGGAAACCCTTCTGGATCTGGCCGTCCTCGAAGACCTCGGCGTGAAACTCGTCCTCGGCGTTCTCGGCGGAGATCTCACCGATCTCTACGACTGGACCCTGGAATGTGAAATCATGGCCGCCCGCGTCACCCGACCCATCACGGATGAACTCGCCGCCAAGGAGGTCAGAGAAATCCTCCAGCGGGGTCAGTCCGCCATCATCGACGCATCCGGCATAGGCCCGCTTGATTCCGAAGTAGTGGATTTCGGAAAACTCGTCGGTGTTTCCAAAATCATCGCCCTCCTCCAGGACAGCATCCATGTAAACGGAAAACCCGCCCACGCCATCCGCGCCGCCGATGTCCCATCCGTTTTGGAAAATGACAAAGTCTCCGGCCGCGAACTCCTCATCGCCGCAGCAGAAGCCTGCAACCGCGGCATCCCCCGTGTCCACGTCCTCAACGGCCGCCAGCAGGGTGTCCTCGTCGATGAGCTTTTCTCCAACGAAGGCGTCGGCACCATGGTTCACGCGGACAGCTACCGCATCATCCGCGAGCTCCGCGAAGACGATATCCCGGAGCTTCTCGGGATGATAGGCCGCGTCGTCCGCCGCACTAAACTCGTCCCCCGCAACTACGAGGACATCTTTCAGAAAATCGCCGATTACCGCGTAATGACCATCGATGACAACGTCGTCGGATGCGTAGCCCTACACGAATACCCTGGAGAAAACTGCGCGGAGATCGCCTGCCTCTACGTCAAGCAAGCCCACGAAGGCCGTGGCTACGGCTACGAACTCGTCGGGCACGCCGAGGAACTTGCCTGCGAAAAACAAATCCCCGACGTCTTCGCCCTCACCAACCGCGCCGCGGATTTCTTCAAACGTGCCGGCTACACCCAATCAGCAACCGATACTCTCCCGGAAACCCGTCGCGCCCAGCTTCTCGCCAGCGGTCGCGACTCACTCGTCTTCCAAAAATCCCTCTGAAATCCACAGGCAGGGAGCACACCCGACTCCAGGTATCATTTTCCACGCCCCTGCAGAAAACTCCCTCCATCCCTCCATCCCTCCATCCCTCCATCCCTCCATCCCTCCATCCCTCCATCCCTCCATCCCTCCATCCCTCCATCCCTCCATCCCTCCATCCCTCCATCCCTCCATCCCTCCATCCCTCCATCCCTCCATCCCTCCATCCCTCCATCCTCTAACAAAATTTCATTGCACCGATCCGCCTCCGGGCGAGACTGGTATCCAATGAAACTCAAATTCTGCGGCGCAGCCGGCACCACCACCGGCTCCCAGCACCTTCTCGAAGTAAACGGAAAACGAATCCTCCTCGATTGCGGCCTCTATCAGGGCCGGCGCAAGGACGCCTACGAAATCAACTGCTGCTTCCCGCACTACGATCCATCTACGGTGGATGTAGTAGTCCTTTCCCACGCCCACATCGACCACAGCGGCAATCTCCCCAACCTCTGCAAAAAAGGTTTCACCGGAACCATTTTCTCCACCCACGCCACCCGCGATCTCTGCCAGATCATGCTCCGCGATTCCGCCCGCATCCAAGAGCACGATATCGAATGGCTCAACAAGCACCGCGCACGTAAAAACCTCGAACCCGTAGAGCCACTCTACACCGAGCAGGACGCCGAAAAATGCCTCCGCCAGTTCGTAACCCTTGGTTACGACAGACCTCTCCCCATCAGCGATGGCGTGGAGCTAACCTTCGTCGATGCCGGCCACATCCTAGGCTCCGCCCAAGTCATCCTAGACGTCACCGACCAGACCGATGGAACCAAAAAACGCTTCCTCTTTTCCGGCGATGTCGGACGCGGTGATAGCGAAGTCCTCCGCGATCCCGTCGCCGTGGAAGACGTCGATTTCCTCCTCATGGAAAGCACCTACGGAGGCCGCGAACACGAAGCTCCACCGGGATTCGACGCCCATTTCGCAGATGTCATCAAAAACGCCGTAAAACGCGGCGGTAAAATCCTCATCCCCGCCTTCGCCGTAGAGCGCACCCAAAAACTTCTCTACGTCCTCAACGAGATGTTCCTCGCCAAGGAACTCCCCCCCATCCCCGTCTATGTCGATAGTCCCCTCGCCGTCAGCGCCACGGAAATCTACCGCCTCCACCCGGACTCCTTCAACAAAGATGTCTATGCCGCCCTCTTCGAAAAACAGAACCCCTTCGGCTTCGAAGACCTCACCCTCATCCGCTCCGTCAAAGGCTCCAAAGCCCTCAACGACCTCGAAGGCGTAGCCATCATCATCTCCGCCTCCGGCATGTGCGAGGCCGGCCGCATCATGCACCACCTCCGCAACAATATCGAGGACTCCAGAAACACCATCCTCTTCGTAGGCTACTGCGCGGAGCAAACCCTGGGTCGCCGCATCCGCGACGGCGAAAAGCACGTAAAAATCCTCGGAGACACCTTCCTGGTAAACGCCGCCATAGAAATCGTAGATTCCTTCTCCGGCCACGCCGACCACTCCGAACTAGTCGATTACTACAACCGAATCACCGGCCCGAAAACCAAAACCTGGCTAATCCACGGCGAGCCCGATTCCGGCCAGGCACTCCAAGCAGCCCTAAAACAAAACGGAGCAGACGTGACCGTAGGTGAACTGGGAACCGAAACGGATTTCTGAAACTTTAAACTCTAAACTTTAAACCTCAAGGAAGGCCAAATCTCAAATCTCAAATCTCAAATCTCAAATCTCAAATCTCAAATCTCAAGCAAAACCCAAGCCCCAAGCCACAAGCCACAAGCCACAAGCCACAAGAATCAGTTCCGTGTATTCCGTGCCTTCCGTGGTTAAACCTCTTCCCCGCAACCCAAGTCCAGGATTCGTTAGATTCGTAGGATTCGTGGTTCCTACCTCTTCATCTTCCCCTCAAGCAAAGTCTTGATATCCATCGGTAATCCGAAGCAGACTCCCGCCCCTTTCCTAGGGATACCGTCATGCCTTCCAATCAAGAAATCCGTGTTTTCGCCCCAGCCACCGTCGCCAACGTCGCGTGTGGCTACGATGTCCTTGGCTTCGCCATCGACTCGCCCGGCGATGAGATCGTAGTCCGCAACTCTTCCAAACCCGGCCTCCAGATCACCAAAATCACCGGAGACGACGGAAAACTCCCGAAAGATCCCACCAAAAACACCGCCGGAGTAGCCGCCCTCGATCTCTTAAAACACCTCGGAATGCTCGACCGTGGGATCGAGATGGAGATCCATAAAAAAATGCCTTTCGGCTCCGGCCTAGGCTCCTCCTCCGCCTCCGCAGTAGCCGGAGCATTCGCCGTAAACAAACTCATCGGAGAACCACTCTCGAAACGCCAGCTCCTCCCCTTCGCCATGGCCGGCGAAGCCTCCGCAGACGGCGCATGGCACGCAGACAACGTCGGCCCCTGCCTCCTAGGCGGCATCGTCTTCATCCGCTCCAACGAGGAACTCGATATCGCCCAAATCCCCGCCCCGAAAAACCTCTGGGCCGCAGTAGTCCACCCGGACATCGAAATCCTCACCAAAGTCGCCCGCGAAATCCTGCCCAAGGAAATCCCCCTCGAAAACGCCACCCAACAGATCGGCAACCTCGGTGGCCTCATCCTCGGCCTTATCCAGGAAGACTACGGTCTCATCTCCCGCTCCATCCACGACGTGATCGCGGAGCCCCGCCGCCAGAAACTCATCCCGGATTTCTACAAAGCCAAACGCGCCGCCCTCTCCGCCGGCGCCCTCGGCTTCTCCATCTCCGGAGCCGGCCCATCCGTCTTCGCCCTCTGCGAAGGCGAGGAATCCGCCCGCAAAGTAGGTGCCGCAGTAGAAAAAGTCTTCACCGCCATCCCCGTCAACTGCCAGCTACACGTCTCCAAAATCAATCCCCGCGGGGTTCATGTGGTGAAATGATGGGCCACGCGATCTGGGAAGTTTAGTATTCCCGGGTAACGATCGCACACCCGGCAAGGATTTTCGGGAAACGGGAAATCAGATCCGGGAGCATTGGCTCTTTGAAAGGCCGGAAGCGGATCAGCCTTATCCGAACCTCTGTCATAGGGGCTGCCCCTCCGAAAACCGTGAGATATACTGCCCCGCATTAGGATTTGTGAAAACGCCAAACCGATTTTTTTGGACTACCCGACCATTGAATAATCGGATATCGGAACAGGAGTCACGACACTCCTGTCGTGGGCGGCATTGGCGAAACACCGCTACAGTCCCTTTCCCGTTGCAGCCCACGACAAGAGTGTCGCGACTCCATACCCTTGGCATACGGCTACGTAGGATCCACAAAACCTGATGAATACGAGTATAGCGCGGATTGAGCCGATTCACAGTCCGCCAACCGAGTCGTTGACGATCCGCTTCACAGATTCCCAGGTCTGGCCGAGCATCGGAATCGGATCGGGTTCCTGCTCAGCTTCCTCGAACCAGGCGAGGCTGCGGATCACAGCAAAGGGATCGGTGTTGGGATACTTCCGGGAAAAGAAACCGAGCATATCGGTCAGGGAAAAATATTTCAGAAGCTCCGCTACGTCGTAGAAATCCTTTTTCGATCCACCGTTCGCGACGGCATTGAGTTTCTCCGCGGCGAGATCCGGTAGCGAAACGAGACGATGACCGTCCATCTTGGCTATGGGTGCCAGTTCCGGATATGCGTGCCGGAGCAGATCGATCTTCACACCTCCCGCATCAAGGCTGAGAGTATTCCTTGAAAGCGAAAGGATGGTGGCCGCACCAAGACCCAGGGCATCAAACAGCTCCCGGGGCTGGAATTCCCCAGTCGTGAAATAATCAAGATCGACTGACAGGCGGTGACCGAAGCGCAGCGACAGCGAGGTTCCGCCCCCCAGGGCGAACTGCCCGAGTGCCTCGTGGGAGCCGATCTGCCCGAGGAGCAGGGCTACAGGTCCCGGGACGGCATTGAGGCGGAGCATCGGAAGGCGGATTTGGGGAGTTGGAAGCAGGCGCAGCAGAAGGCCAGGGTTTTCGGGGAAAGGGAACGCAACCCGGTTGCCAGCTCGGCCAAGCGCGGCTTCCCGTATTCGGAAACAAGGATTTGCCAGTCCGCCCAGCGACCGTATTCAAGGACACATTGCACCAGCCATGGGGCGTGCTTCACGGGATCGATTTCATCCCGGTTTACGTCCCAGAAAAGGTGGCCGGAGAGGGCGTTCATATTCCGGGAGGGTAGTGTAAGTGCTGGGGATGTCGAGTAAAGGAGTGGCAAGCGCAAAGGAGTAGGGGCATTCCCGCCCGGAGTAGGTGCGTCTCGCGCCTTGAGTTCAAGCGGGTGTCCCCACCCGCAGTAAAAAAGTCTCTACCACAGGCGGCGGAGACGCCACCCCGAACTCAAGGCGCGGAGACGCGCCTACTCCCCCCGGCCCCAACAACCCCGTCGGCATCCTCTGGGTCGGACTGAACCGCCCCGGCATAGTCATCCACGGCAGCCCCGTCCCCGATACTATAGCCCGCGCCGGAAGCCATGGCTGTATCCGCCTTTCGAACTGGGATGCCGCCACTTTTTACATGCTGATAGGGAAAGGCACCGCCATCACCATCCGGTGAATCTCCTGGCCTTGTTCTGTCCACATCCTCAATGGGACCAGGTGCAGTGCGATTCCAGGATGGCTGCGAAGCCGCTCCGCGATCGCATACCCGGCAAGGATTTTCGGGAAACGGGAAAGCAGATCCGGGAGTATGGTCCCATTGAAAGGCCGGAAGCAGATCGGCGTAAATCCGAACCTGTCTCGTAGGCTCTCCTCGCTCTAAAAATGTGAGATAGCGGGGATCCCATTCAGTGGTAGTGGGGAAATTGTGCTGAGCCTCATTTATTAGCTTGAAGAAAAACGTTCAGAGGAAATGAATGAACCACCATGAAAATCGTCAAGTTGGGGGTGATATTAGCGTTATTCGCAGGCGTTGCTGTAGTTGAAGCTGACGAGAATATACCTGAAATTGAGGGGATTGATCGGAGGATCGAAGAACTGAAAACCATTTGGCGGCAGGAGCAGGCAATAATCAACGGCTATACTAAGAATCGAACAGTTCCAGTTCGTGAAGGCAGTAAAGAGTTCCGTGCCTGCGCAGAAGCATCGAAGCGCATACAGCAAGCCGAAGCGGAGGCGAAAGAACTCAAAGCACGGAGAAGTAGCCTGAGTGCAGCAGATCCATCGGTTGTCACTCACTCACCCGAAGATTATGTAGCATCTGAAAATTTAGAGAAATATCGAGGATACGCCTCAAGAATGAAAGAATTCTGGTCTGCTTCTTGGGCTGAAGAAAAAAATAGAAAACTAAAATCGGAGCCCAAGATTGTTCTGTCGAATCAGAAAGAAAGAGAATCCTACGCTTTGAGTGAATTAGAAATGCTGAATCCTATGAATTTTCTGCATGGTTCGGAGAACTTTAGCCCAACACTTGATCTGCTAAAAGCGCAAGTCAGCCTAGAGGGTAAAGATCTTAAGGAGATCGAAATGTTTTACAAGAACAACGATTTCCTCGATCTGTTGAGCCTAATCAAGGGGGAGTCGATGAGTGAATATCCAGACAAGGAGGAAATCGATAAACTTTGTAGGAAGCTTGCCGAAAAAGACTTTTTTATCAAATTTAGAGCTGAGAATCCAACCAGCTTCTTTATCAAAACGGGAACCAATGCAAAGGGAGTGGAAGAAAGCGAAATAAGCTTGATTCCATTAGTCTTTCCGGTTGAGCGGAATAAGAGTTGGTTTGCGACTAATCTACTTGGTAGCGCAGAAAAGTTTGAAGTTCATCCAGACGGTCAAGACGCTGGTTACATCGTCAAATGGAGTCCTTCGGATGGTCCAGTGATTTTGAAGGTGCCACTTCGGCCCGAGGTCTTCAGGAAAATTCTTGAGTTGGAGAATGCCTATCGCCTTGGATCACAGGGAACATCTGATGTTTTCGACGAGCAGACCGGTGTAAGCGCCCTTTCTGCGCAGCGAAGTAAGTTGCTTTCCGCGGAAAGCCAATTGTTCAGTGATCGCATTCGCGAAATATCCCTGAAACTTGATGAAAAACTGCAATCGCTTGAGAGGAAAGTTGAGATTGGTGAAATTGAAGAATCTGAATCTGTTCAGATATTCCTTGAATACAAAGGTTCTTGGTATCAAAAAATACTCTAGGAATTATCGGCTTGGTAAGACTTTTCACATAATTCTTCTGAACGTTTTATTCGGTCTGTATCATTTTTCTGTAGACGCAATCTAAGTCTCGAAGTATTAACCGTTCCTTCTCTACGTTGGATTGTGTGTTTCTGTATTCTCTCTCCCACCGCATTACAGCCGCGTGGCCTCCAGATTTTACTAACGCTTCGACTGTTACCAAATCTCTGAGTTTTATATAGAGATTTTCAATTTCGATTTGTTGCAACCATATTTTAAGTTCATATTCTATCAATTGTTTTTTCATTTCATCCTTATTTTTCGGATGATTCATAATTGTCAATAGATTAAGTCTAAATTTATCCGTATTTCCAAACTGCGAGTTTAGACCTTTTTTCAGATGAACTTGCCTAAAAGAATTATTTTGATCTGTAATTTTCAAGTGGGTGTTTGAGGTTCATTCATCGGTCGGACGCGTCAACTCATCAATCCTGAGAACTGCTCCCTCGAGCAGCTTCAGGATACGATCAAGTGCTGCAAGGACAGACGCTCGGGAACGCGTTTGTCAGCCATGCACCTGCTGCTCGTCGGGGTTTCCTCCGCTTACCCTAGGCCGGAACCGGAATGACGTTGTTCAAGTGGGTAAGTTGACTTTTCAGAATTCCATGAGATAAGAGATATATCTTCCTAAGAATACAAAAAATACGAAGAAACAAAACAAAACAAACCAAAAAATATACAAATATGAAAATAGAAATTGAGTTGTTCGGAAAGTTACAGCAATTATCTGGATCAACTGAAATGGGCATTCTGTATCGTGAAAATGAGATCTACTTTCATCGTGAATCAAAAGATAATAGATGGGAAATGGTGATCGTTTTGAAACGAGAATCATCTTATGGATTTTGTCGTCTTGGAAATCCTCTTTCAGTCGCCGGGAGTGATTCCGTTGAATCCGTTGATGTGGACTTTTGGATTTCTTCTAAAATGGTCGAATGGGTCAGCGAACTTCTCCACAATGATAAGTTGTGCGTATTAGAAAATGGAATAACCTATCGCTGTGCTCCGTGAATGGGGTCCCCGCTAGCTAACAGTAAAAGGAAGTCTTTGGGAGAGAGGACCGTTTTTCGGGTCAGGTGTTGCATTTTTTTCGGGTCAGGTGTGCATTTTTTTCGGGTCAGGTGTTGCACTTTAACATTTTTCTCATTTTTATTTTGAAGGAGATGGTTTCGTTCTTGCTCTTTTGCAGCCGAGAGATTTGGAGGATAGATTGGCTTGGGATTGTTGCTCCTCCTTGAAGAATCCCCGAGACTAGGACTCCACGGCCTGTTGCGAGATATGGAGCTAAGCCGCAATTCAAGTCGCGACCAGTGACTGGATCCGCTCCAGTTCCGAGTTCTTGGCTACCTTGGCGAGTCTCAGCTCGTGGGATTGCTGGAGGCGCAGCCAGAATTCCGCCTCAATACCGAAGAAGCGTTCCAGGCGCAGGGCGGTATCGAGGGATATTCGTTTTTTCTGGGTTGTGATTTCCGAGAGGCGGGTCGCTGGGATTCTCATGGCGGCTGCGGCTGCGGCTTTTGTGAGGTTGCGAGCCGCTAGTTCGTCTTTGAGAAGTTCGGCGGCGGGGTTGAGTGGAGCGGTGGTTTTCATGGTGTCTATTTGTGGGTGTCTTCGATACGGACGAGTTGGATGTCTTTCCTGACCTCGTCTTCCCAGATGAAAGTGATCCTCCACTTGGATTTGCGGGAGTCCGCATCAATGGAGTAGCGGACAGAGCCGGAAAGCGAGTGGTAATGGAGAGATGCTGCGGACAGGAGGTTTATCTCCGAGGCTTGATTGAGGAGCTGCAGGCGAGCCTCGGCCTTTGGGATATTGAGACTTCCGAGTGTTCTGATCTCTTTGCGGGTCAAGGTTTCGCCATGGAATATCTTGCGAGCTGTTTCGTCGTCGAAGCTCGTTATCATGAAGGCAGAATAATCCTTTTGAATATGGGTTTCAAGCCTCAATAATCCTTTTGGCTATTTTTAACATGAGTCGGCAAGGAGTAGGTGCGTCTCCGCGCCTTGATTTCCTGGTGGCGTCTTCGTTGCCTGTTGAAGATTTTTTGACCACAGATTTCACAGATGGGCACGGATAAAAGATCGATCGGAACAACCAAGAATTTTCGGTTATTCATCCCTGCTGCTAAATTTTCTTGATTTGGATTGTTAAGTCTTCATCCGTGAAAATCTGTGAGATCTGTGGTTAATATCTTCTTCGTCTCCCTTGTATAGGAGCCCTGGGCCAGCGGTGCTTCAAAATCCCGGTGTGTCGCTCCAGCGGGTGAACCCGAGTGGTGCGGTTCCCGAGGAGTTGAACGCTTTGGCACAGATTTTCACCCTTCATGCGGGCGAGTGGGAGGCATTGCGGGTGGCGATGGGGATTCCGGCGGGAAGCCTGTGAAGTCGCATGTGGCGAGAGCAACCCCTTGATCGCGGGGATTGCGGTTCACTTCCCGGAGCCATCCTTGAGGATGCGTCGTAGCCACTTGGGTGCGGGTTTCCCTTCGAAGATCCGTCGGCCTTGTTCAAACACCGCGACTTTGCGGAAGGGTTCACGTAGATCATCATTGTCGAAAATCCAGACATTGGGCAGTTCGCGGATGGCGGCTTGGAGATTGGCAAGGGTGCGCGGGTAGCGGGAGATGAGTTTGTCCGCTGGCACGTCGTGACCACCTTGGGAGACGCGCATCGCCACCCGTTGCTCCGACACCTCCGGGCTGGAAATCCCGATGAAGCACAGGATCACGGTGTAGCCGCGTGCCGCCGCATCCTTCAGAAACGCCAGCTTGTCGCCGACCGGATCGGAAAAGACGGTCTCGAAAACGAAACTCTCCCCTTGCTCCAGCAGTGCGCTTCGCAGGGTTCCAGCCACCCGTGCGGCGGTGTATGGCTCCATGTCCAGTTCATACGCCAACACGTCCGCGTTGACGAATCGCAGCCCGGCGGGTTCGAGAAGGGCGTGATAAAACGTGGTTTTGCCAGCTCCGTTGGAACCGGCCACCGCAACAACCAATGGCCGTCGATCGAGCGGGGAACTCACCGTTTCGCAGCCTTTATCACCTCAAACTGACGATTGACGAAGCGCCCGGTGCTGCGCTTGCCATCAGCGGTGATGCGCACCAACAGACCCGGCGTATCGGACTGCTCGTAGTGGGGATACGGCAGGGTCTTGAGGTGCTCGGCGACGCGCTTTCGCCCCTTGGGTGAGTCTGCGGATTCCATGCATTCCGAGAGCGGCCTGGCGGCTCCGGCGCGTGACAAGGCCATCGCTTGGACTCCCTGCAGGAGTGGTTCCACTGCACGCCCCAGTTTCGCCCAGAACTCGATCTGGCCGGCAATCGAGCGTTCCGCGCTCTCGGCGGTGAGACGGGCGTCAAGGACCAGCGTATCGGAAAGCTTCACAGGTTGGCTCATGGGAGAACGGTAGCAAAAAGCTACCCGAGGTCAAGCGACATGGTTCTCAAGTCTGGATCCGACGGAATCATGTCCCGACCAGTGTCATTTGGTATTGAGAGAAAACGGGTGGAAACAGGCTTGTGGATTGTCCCCAGACTGGGATTTCGTCAATGCGAGCCGCATGTGCGGCGGAGATCAAAATTACGCTCTGCACTTGCATCCCGGCGGGTCAACGCGCAAACCTCTTTCGCCCACCGTGAAATACCATTCCACCAACAACGCCAACCACCAGGTCGATCTCAAGGAAGCGATTCTTCGCTCACTTCCACCGGATAACGGCCTTTACATGCCCAATGAGCTTCCCGTTTTGGGAGCGGACTTTTGGGGGAAATGGCATGATCTCAGTTTTCAGGAAATCGGCTACTCCGTGGCGGAAGCATTTTTCGGTGAAGACGTCCCTGCGGAAAATCTGCAGGAAATCGTTAACGGCACGCTGGAATTCGACGCTCCACTTGTCACCCTCGCACCCGGCGACCACATCCTGGAACTCTTCCACGGCCCCACCCTTGCCTTCAAAGATTTTGGCGCACGTTTCATGGCACGGCTCATGGCTCACCTCACCCGTGGTGAAGACCGGGAACTGACCGTCCTCGTCGCCACTTCCGGCGATACCGGAGGTGCCGTCGCATCCGCTTTCCACAACGTCCCCGGCACCCGGGTAGTGATTCTTTACCCGAAGGGGAAAGTATCCGGTCTTCAGGAGAAGCAGCTCACCGCTCTCGGCGGAAACATCACCGCCCTGGAGATCGACGGCACGTTCGATGACTGCCAGGCCCTGGTGAAGAAAGCCTTCCTCGACCGTGAGGTGGCGGAGCGGATGAACCTCACCTCCGCAAACTCGATCAATCTTTCCCGTCTCGTTCCGCAGTCTTTCTACTATATTCATAGTGCCCGACAGCTCGCGGAGGGCGTGAAACCTGTTTTCGTGGTTCCTTCCGGCAACTTCGGCAACCTCACCGCCGGCCTCCTCGCCCGCCAGCTCGGACTCCCGGTAAAGCATTTCCTCGCCGCTACCAACCGCAACGATGTGGTTCCCCGCTACCTCTCCAGCGGCGCCTACGAACCCGTTCCAAGCATTTCCACGATCTCCAACGCAATGGATGTCGGCGCGCCTTCGAACTTCGTCCGCATGACCGCGCTCTTCAAAAATTCATGGCAGGACATCTGCGGCTGCATGAGTGGAATGAGTTTCACCGACGAGGAAACCCGCGCCGCCGTCCGCGAAGTGAAATCCCTACACGGCTACGAGATCGATCCGCATGGGGCTGTCGGTTGGCTGGCTGCGCGGAAATACCGTGAGGATCATCCGGGAGCGGAAACCATTACCTTGGAAACCGCCCACCCGGCGAAATTCCCCGATGTGATGGATGAAGAACTCGGAGTCGGAACGGTCGAAGTCCCGGAACGTCTTGCCGTCCTTGCGGACAAACCGAAGGTAGCAACCCAACTGTCAAAGGACTGGAGCGGCTTCCGCGAATGGCTTGCGGCAAACGTCGTGTAGCGAGAGGAACCGCGATCGGAGTGCCCCTTGGGTATTAGAAATCGCGCCTGCAACCGCAACAAAGACCGAGCGAATCTCTCCAGGCATGTCGCGATTTCTAAATCGCGGTTCCTTTCAGACGCCGTCGGCGCATCAGGAGGGAAGAGGCAGCTCCGAGAAAAGCAAACGTGGAAGGCTCCGGCACCGCGCCTACCTGAATCGCCGAGCCTGAGTCGTCATACGCCCACTCCCGTATCAGGCCGGTTTGCCCACTGCGGGAAAGCACCACCCGCATCCATCCGAAAAACTCGCCCGTTCCTCCGTTCGCGACGAGTTTGAAGCCCAGATAACCTTCCGTGTTGTTCGCGAATTGCCCCGCTCCGGATCCGATGTGCGAATCCGATCCCGCGTAGTCCACCGCATAGCTTCGGCTTCCGTCGATGACAGCGCCCTGGCTGAACGCGATGATGGAAGAATCCAATGCCACCGTCGCCCGCACCGGCTGGAAGGTCGGGCTATTGGCAATTCCCTCGCCTCCGAAAAACGCGTTGATATGCCAGTTTCCCGAATCGGTTGTGGTGGTGGCGCCGGTTTCCAGATTCAGGTAAACCCCGTCGAAAGTGGTTCCGATCACGATGCCCTGCAAGCCGCTGGCGATGATTGCGCCCGGGCAAACGGTGGCTGAAAACAGTGCGGCCGTGCTGAGAAGAAGATGTTTCATTCGGTTGGAATTCAGTTGTTCACGGTGACTCCTATGCGGAAAAACCTGGCCTTTTTCCCTCCCACGAAAAACGGGTAGCGGACGCTCACAAGCTCCATTTCACCACTCGTCGCTATCACTGCCGGCTCCGTCGAGCTATCAAACCAACCGGAAAGATCGGCACTGAATTGGGGGGTGTAACGCAACCTCGCAGCAGCGAAATCTTTCCGACGCACGAAGACCGCACGGAAATCGGTTCCCTCCGGAGTCGATTGAAACCAGGTCACCGGCACACCGCGCTTCGCCAACGTCCCGCCGGGTATGTCGAACTCCACCGGCAGGTTGTCCGCCATGCGGGGATCGAGGCCGAAGGCATACTCAAGCAGGTTCGAAAGACCGTCACTATCGCCGGAGTCAAAGGTGATGTCATTAATATCAGGATCCATTCCATTTGCCTCCTCGAAATCATCGGGAATGCCGTCACCGTCCCTGTCCGCATACGCGTTGCGTTCATGTGCGCCGATGTCGTAACCAGCTCCGAGAGGGAGGCCGTCTCCATAAAAGTCCCGCAGCCCTAGGGAAAGTGAATACGGGCTTTGCGTGAGATCAAATGCGGCGTCAACCATCGGCGAGCCAACCTTGAGCTTGTATGCGGAGAGTGTCGGAAGCAGCGACGTATCGCCCAAAGTCCCGCCCTGCCCATGGGCGAAGAACATCGGATCCACGGAGAGGGCGGTATGGATTCCACCTGAAGTCTCCTGGGTGGTCGCGGAGGCCAGCCATGCGGAGAGGGTGTTGTGGGTAGTCCCGCCCCATTTCAACTGGAAGGTTGCGCCCGCAGCCGCATGGTAGTTGTTCCGTAGCAGGATGGCCTTGGAAGTGGCAAGGGCGGAATCGGAATTGATCACACGCATTCCAGAGCCGGCCACGAAAATGTTATTATAGAATCTGAGGCCAGAGAAATTGCTCCCCAGAAACCTCACGCAGGATGGAGTGCCGTCGGTCGCAGTCCCACCCATGTAAACGGTGTTTCCATAAACGTAGGTCGTGCCGACTTTGTCAGTTCCGCTCGCCCCGAAGAACATGATCCCGCCGTAGCTGCGTCTCCGTCCGTCGTTTTCCGAAATATTGTAGCGGATGGTGTTGTTGGAAAGGGCTCCGTATTCGCTGTTCGCATTGGAGTATTGTGCCAGCAGGTATCCGGCACCGTCGTTGCCGTGGCTATAGTTGTATTGCATTACGGAGTTCACCGTGCCGCCGTCGAAATCGAACCCGCCCCCATCGCTGGTCTTGCTCGCGCGGTTGTTGTAGCTCTCGCAGAATTGGATGGTGATCCCATCCACGCCGTAAGTCCAGATTCCCACGCTGCCGAATCCGATATCACCGTTCTCATAAGCCCGGCAGTGCTCGACCAGACCGGTGGTCACTCCGTTCACCAGAATCCCGTTTCCCGAGTTCCCTGTCGCCGCAGCATCGCCCCTGTTGCGGTAGGCGGTGCAGTTCCGTATCACAAGGTTGCGGTGGGTGTTCAATTTTTCCCCGTAGGTGAAAATTCCGGTGAGCTTGTTGTCGAAGGAGTTCGTTCCCGTGATCGTAATCCCTTCGTAGCCAAAAGGAATTCCGCCACTGCTCCCCCACGCACCCACAGTGATCCCCGTCCTGAAACCACTGACATCCACCTGATCGATCTCCACCCCGGCCTGCCGGACGATTCCGCCACCAACGTAGAATTTGAGACCATCCTTTGTCGCGGTCGATGCCCCGGGACCGATGAAATTCAGATTTCGGATCGTGTATCCACCACTATCGAACGAGGTGAAACCATCCGAAGTGAGTGCGTTGATGTTCGCCCGGGAGGCGGATGCGACCCCGTCCGCAAGAACAGCCCCGGTAGCCGGATCGTAGGACGAAAACGTGACCCGAGCCGATACCGTCCCGCCCTTGGACTGGCCGAGATAAATCCCACCGGCAAAAGTCTCCCCGCCTTTGAAAAGAACCGTATCGCCAGCCACGGTGGACTGGTTGACCTTGGCTATCGTTTTCCACGGAGTCGTGACGGACGTTCAATTGTTGCTGTCCGATCCCGTGGGACTCACGAATCTGGTGGCAGCGGTCGCTTCATCCGGGCACAGCGTTAGCGAGGTTACGAGCAGGACACAGCATCGCAAAAGGGATTTGGCCGGGCGTGACGGCCAGCCGTCGGATGGGGTTTTCATTTCTAAAACTCCCTGTGATCGGGGGCGAAATCCAAATCAAGAAAATTCGCTTGGAAACGATAAGACGTCCAGGGCGATTGCGCCGAGGACTGCAGAAAACCCGTTCCAAAAGCGTATTCCGATGTCCGCCAGACATTCGCCCAAATCAGACAGGTTGGGCGGGTGATGACATCCACCCATATCCGCCCCCCGTTTGATCGCGTCAGCCAAAGCCTCGAAATCAGGCAGGCCACCACGAGATTCGAGATGCTCTCAATGAGGTTTCAAATGTCACCAAGAGTTGCATTTTGAAATTTCCCGAATTTTTAGGATCATTGAAACCGTTCGAATCGCTTTGCAGTCCCAGCAGCTACTCGCATGGGACGCAAAAACCCCTGTACCTTGCGGCGGCCGGGGTTTTGTGAATGCTTTCGTGGATCAGGCGGAGACTACGTCTTCCTTGCCGTCGAGGACTTCCGGTTGTTCGACTACGAGTTCCAGTTCCTTCCACGGTAAACTCGAATTCCGATTCACGGTGGTGATGGAAGCCGGTGCCGGCGGGGACTAGTTGACCAATGGTGACGTTTTCCTTGAAGCCGCTGAGGTAACCGATCCGTCCGAGCATAGCCGCTTCAGTAAGAATTCGTGGTTCCTCCCCTTTGATCTCCAGTGGTTTCGGTTTGATGCGGTGAAATACCGCCCCTAGTCTGGCGGTATTGTTGATGGGAGGATTCCGTCCTCCCTTCAGCTATCAAAACCTCCCGTCCAGACCCAGAGTGACCATTTCCAAAACCATCCTCGCATTCCTCCTACTAACATTTCGTCTCGCAGCCGCGCCTGCGGACGATGCCGTTGCCTTGGAGGCACGGCTTAAGGAAACCTCTGAAGCTTCGCCGACCGGGGCGGGACTGATGCTGAATCTGGTGGATCTCTACGAAAAGGGCGGACAGGTCTTCGGCCTGATCCGCACCGCCTCGAAATTCTCGCGGTCGCAGCCGGAGCACCCGCGCAGGGCGGAAGTGATGCTGAAACTCATCGAGGGTTATGCAGCAACGGCGAGGCACGATGATGTGATCACCACCTCACGCCAGTTTCAGGAAATTTTCCCCGACCATGCCCTCAGTAATCAGGTCCGGGAACGTCTCGCCACTGCATACGAACGCACAGGAAGAAAGTCTCTTGCTGCTGCGCAACTCTCGGAGGCGTGGACAAACGGCGGCGGCACGGACTCGGGGATTGAAGCACTCAGGCTGCGCATGGAGGAGAACAATGCGACCGGATTCAAGGAGGCGACCGCTCTTTCGATCGCCATGGTCGAAGCTCTGCCCGCCGACGCCACGCTGACGGATATCGCATTTCAGGGAATGGAAGCCGCGAGTCGCGCGGAACAGTGGGCGGAGGGACTGCAGATTGCGAAGATCCTCCTCAGACGCAATGCACCACTCGGAGCCGGCGAGAAACGAAAGCTGGAATCTTACGAAGGCGTTTTCCAATCGCGACTCGGCCAGCACGGAAATGCGGTGGATTCTTTCCGCGCTGCCCTCTCTCCCGATGATGCGGAGACACACTCCATTCTCATCGCCGCGATGATCAGCGCGAAGAAACCCATCGCGGAAATCGAAGCGGAAGCCCGCCGCTATCTCACAGCCTTTCCCCAGCGCGAAGACCGCTACTCTCCCCTCGCCCGCACCGCCCATGCCGCTGCGGAGGCCGGTGACACCTCCAAGGCCACTGCCATCGCCGCAGAGGTGATTCGGCATGATGTGGAAAGCCACGACATTCCTCGCGCGTTTGTAAGCTGGTGCGGGGACGACCACGCCCGTGCTGAAAAAGGCTTGATCGATGCCATTTCCGCAAATCCGGCTGGTGCTGCCAAGCTCCGCGCCGTGCTGGCACTGGAACTCTACCGCGACCGAATGAAGAACCCGGCCAAAGCACGCGCCATGGCTCGCAGCTATCTCGCCAACAGACCCACCGAAGACGGCTGGGCGGAGGGAATCGCCAAATACCTCTACGATTCCGCCGCTGACGATGCTGCTTTCCGCGATGATCTCGCTGCCGTCGTAGCCAGAGCAAAAGCATATCCCCACCTGTTTGGATTCCAGGAAAACGTGTGGAAGCCCGCACCGTCCGACAAAAACCGCAACCGCGAATGGCAGAATGCGAAAAAAGATTACCAAAACGATGCCACCACCAGGCTCTGGCGCCAGACCCGTGAGGACGGCGGCAAGTCCGGACAATCCTGCAAGGAACTGCTCCAGAAGAAGTGGTCGGAGGACGCCCGCCATTATCTCCTCTCCCGCCTCGCCTACGTGTATCGCCACCACCTTGGCGGAAAATCGAAAGAGGTTTCGTCCGAGCACTACGAGACGCTCTGCAAGGCGTTTCCCAAAGACCTAGATGCCGCCGCCCGTTGGCTGGAGGCCGCCGAGTATGGTAAACCGGAGATGAAACCAAAGGCGGCAAACCACCTACTCACCATCCCGCCCGCCGAGGTTCATCCGGATACATGGGTGCGCTTGGTCGGCACCAAGGACGAAACCATTATCCGCAAGGCTCTTCCATGGATCGAAGCCTCCTCGAAAATTAACAATCACAATCTATATCAGTCCGCACGCATCGGCGACATCCTCAACGAGGTGGGCATGGAAAAGGAAGCCTTGGTCTGGTGGAAATCCCGCATGGATATCGATCGCGACAACAGCGACGCGGTCACATGCGCCCTACGTGTCGCTTCGAAAATGGATCCTGCCAAGGCCGTTTCGTTTCTCACTCCACGCTATGAGGCGGACACGAAATTTCACGGAGCCTACGCCGCCGAGATCGCGAACATCCGTTTCAAAGACATCAATTTCGCCGCAATGGAATCCATTCTCGGCGCTTCGCGCAAACGTGCCGACGCCCGCCCCTTCCAACCCTGGGGTATGAACGAATGGCCGGCGCGGGGTTGGCTGGAAACAGCGCGCAACACCGCAGAGTGGCCGGAGGAAAACAGAAAACGAGTCTTCAAGATCGTGCGCGATCTGGGACTCGGACGCCTTAGTGCCGAGGCCGGAATGCTTCTGTTAGAGGAAGCCCCCCGCGACATGGCCCGCCTCCTGTCCGCGCAGGATCTCATCCTCATGGCGGAGCCGCATCACGAATCATGGAAGCGACTTTATCCCTTCGCCCAGTCTGCCATCGCCCGCGAAGACCACGCCCTTGGGTCGGTGATCCTGAACGGCCTTCTAAACTCCATCCGCTCCGTCGGTGAGGCGGAGCTGACCGCCGCCCGCACGCTACTCCGAAAAGCTTACGGAGAGATGGGCAGCCTCAGCGCGGACATCCCGGCCGATAGCCCCATCGCTCCCCTGCTCCAGATCGTCCTCCACCTGCGCCTTGGCGAAAACGATCTCGCCGAGCAGGCCTACATGGACAACCGGGAACTCTTCGATGCGCACCGCAACGACCTTCCCGTCGAACTTCTACTTTTCGGAGCAAACACTCACATTTCCCTCGGTACCCCGGAAGACCACGAACGCGCCGAAGACATCCTGCGTGGTTGGATGATGAAATTCGGTGAGGCGGAAAACGTAGATATCCGCGACAAGGCTCGCATCCAGCTCCTCCTCGCAAGAAACTACCAGCGCGCATCCCAATACGACATCTCACGCGCGGAGTTCACCACCGTGCTGAACGTTTACAAAGACCAGCCGGAGGCAATCGAAGCCCGCTTCGGGATCGGTGAAACCTACATGGCGCAGAAGGTTTATGAGCAGGCTGCGGAGCTTTTCAACGAGCTTGCGGAAAGTCCTGTCCCGGCGATCCGCATCCGCGCGAACTTCCTCCTCGGTGTCCTCGCCCTCCGCCAGGATAACAACCAGGAAGCCCGCAGGATCTTCCTCACCGTCCTGGAGAGCGCTCCTGATGCGGAGCTGGCGAACGAAACCCTCTACAATCTCGCCGAGGTCTATGGCGTCGAGCAACGTTTCCTCACCCAGCTTGAAACTCTGCGTACGGTGGGACGGCTCGGCCAGGAGTCGAAGCTTTGGCAGACGCCTGGAAACGCATTGCCTATCGTCGTGCAGGATCCTGACCTGGGCATCAGCCGCGGCGACACACGCATCCCGGTGCTCGTCCGGACGGAACCGGGAAATGACTCGGAACAATCTTTCCTCACCAGTGGCGGCGCGGGAAAAGGCATTTTCCTAACAGAAATCCCAACCGCTCTCGGCAAGGCCATCCCCGGCGACGGCATCCTTCAAGTGACTGGCGCGGATACGGTTACGGTCGATTACCCGGAAGAATTCAAGAAGCAGTTCCAGTTTGAATTCCTCGGCACCACCCGTCTGCAGATCGCATCCGATGGTGACTTGAAAGTGGCGAGCAGCGAGATCTCCGAAGAGGAAGACGCCACCTTTACTGAAAAACTGCAGGACGAAATCATCGATACTGAAGAGGAGAAACCCCGTTCCGCCACCCGCCCGGCCAACCAGATCAAGCCCGGCAATTTCATCTATGTCCGCGTCCGCGATGGCGACCACGACATCTCGTCCGAACCGGACAAAATCGGGATCAAGCTCACTGCCTCCAGTGGCGATGAAGTGAGCATGGAGATCACTGAGAAAAGCCAGCACGGCGGAAACTTTTCGGGAACCGTCCAGACGGGCGAACTTCCTGCGGGAGCCGGAGCTTCGGACTCGGCGCTCGATCACAGCCCGCTCATGGCGATCGACCACGACGAAGCAAGCGCATGGCGCAGCGAGCCGGACGGGGCTGCTCCCAAGTCGCTTGCCGTAGATATGAAGGAGCTCCGCCAAGTGGAAACCATCACTCTCACTTCCCCCGATGCCGAAAAGGAAGCACCGGTGCGTATGGTCGTGCGCGGTAGCCACGACGGTCGCTATCTCTACAAACTTGGCGAGTTCCCAACAGCCCCTCCGGCTGCTACCATCGACTTCAGCGAGGCGGGAATGCACCTCCGCACCTACAAGATCCCGGCAAAGGATCTTCGCGAAAACTACACGTGGGAACAGATCGCCGATACCGCTAAGAAGATCGAACCTACGGAAAAGGAAGCTGTGAAAGAACTTTCATGGACTGCCCCGGAAGAGGGTGAGGACGCGTATTTCCTCATCTGGTCGGGCGGATTCGTTCAGGAACGTGACGGGGCGCTGAGGCTTTCCGTCTCCGGCAGAACTACTGCGATCATGGTAGATGGAAAGTTGGAACTCGTGCCCGGCGAAGGCGACCGCACGCTCGACCTCTTCCTCGCGCGCGGACTGCACGAGTTGACCGTCTTCTCCATCGCCACTCCTGATTCAAAAAACGCCGAAGCCCTCCGCGCTCGCGAAAACCGTCAGTCATCGACCGTTTCCCTTCGCCCCTTCACCGCAGCCGATTTCGATCCCGCCTCGGTTCCCGATCTTCCAAAAGTCGAACGTGCTGCCATTCCAGAAATCAAACAAGAGGCCAACCAATGGACTCTCAGCATGCCGACGCGTGAGCTTCGACATGTGGAGTTCGAGTTCCTCGAATACCTCGGCGAAGCGGTTGCCGTCAGCAATGTGGAAATTTCCGGCGAAGGAGACCGCCACATCCCACCTGCGGAAAACGTCCTGGAGCTAGCCGAAAACGATATCCTTGAACTTGCGCCGGGCGATACGGTGAACGTGACTTACCTCGACGAGATCACAGCCGGTGGCGAGCAACGCAACCGCCAACTCACCGCCTCCCTCACCGCCACCTATTACAATGGTGAAATCACCCCGGTGACCAACGAGTTCACCCGCAACGCCGATGGCTCGCTCAGTGGATCGCGTATCGAACTCCTTCGTATCGATCCGGGCGAACGCATCGTTGCGGAGGTCGTGGACTTCGATGCGGACACCGGCCTCGACAAGGATTCCGTGGCCGTGGAAGTCCAGGTAAACGGTGAGCCAGCGATCACTTTCCCCGCTACGGAAACGGCCGGATCCACCGGAGTTTTCCTCGCCGAAATCGATACTTCTCCGGAGGCGGAGGAAGGCAAGATCACGGTGAAAGCGGGTGACAAGGTTTACCTCCGCTACAAGGACAAGCAGAACACCTTTCCAGGCCACGCCTTCGACCGCGAGGCGGTCGTCCTCCTCAACGAACCGACTGACGGCCTCGTGCGCATCCTCGAAAGCGAAACACCGGTGGAGGGCGAACCGCAGATCCTTTCCGCAATCGGCACCCACGAACCGGATCGCGTGAGCAAAGTTGATTTCGCCATGCCGCTCACTGTGGAAGTCATCGATCCGGATATGGCAAAGGATGCGCGCAGCAAGGTGATGGTGGAGGTCGCAACCACGCAGGGCACGAAGGTCATGGTCGAGTGCGTTCTCTCCCGGGCATTCGCTGCTGCAGATGAGGCGGTCGATGAGACCCGAAATCCGGCACTATTCGAGGGTCGTTTTACCGGACAGGTTCCCCTTCATCTCGGTGGTGTCGATAGCCCTTCGACCATTCCTGCGGATCAGACTTTCTCCACAGGAGGCATCGGGAAAATCATTCCGCCCGAGGAAGAAACCGAGATCCGTCCGGACGACGGCACGCCCACGGCGCAGGCAGGTCTCCGGGTGCTCAATGTCATTGGCTCGGATAAGTTCACCGCAACCTATCAGGATGCGGTACGGTCGTCCGGCGAACCCACCGGGCTCAGCGCGAAGGCAGCCCTTTTCTCCGCAGGCAACCTCCGCATCACCGATGAGGAATACATCGAGGACGCGGAGATCGCCCACGTAGGTCAGAAGCTCTATCTGATCCTAACAGATCCCGACCTCGACATCTCTTCCGGTCGAGACAAAGCACTGGTTCGCGTTCTCACCGCTTCGGGAGAGGACGAAACCGTGGAACTTGAGGAAACTCTCACCCACAGCGGCACGTTCAACGGATCGTTTCCGCTCACCGCCGCAGCAAAACCGGTCGCCTCGAACTTCGCAGGAAGCATCGAATGCTTCTTCGGGGATGAGATCACCGCCGGATACCTCGACAACGTCGTGCGCACGCCGGAAGGTTTGGAGATCGTCCAGCGGATGGTTCCTGTGGCGGTAGGAACCGATGGTGAACTCACAGCCTTCAGCAAAATCTTCAAGGATGAGGATCTGGCGATCCAAACCCGCTTCCACATCGCGGAGAGCCATTTCGAACTCTTCAAAGGCCATCGCAATCTCGGAAACGATACCGAAGCAGCTTCCTCGCTGGAGTCCGGCCGACGGGTTCTTCGCGAGCTTCGCGAAGACTATCCGAATCCCGACTACGCGCCGCGCGTCTCCTATCTGCTCGGCCAGTTCGCGCAGGAGATGGAAGCGTGGGACGAGGCCATTTCAGCCTACGGTTCCATCGTCCGAAACCACCCGGAGCACAACCTCGCTCCCGACTCCCAATATAAGCTCGGCCAGTGCTACGAAGAGGCCGGCGAACTCGACGAAGCCCTCGAATCCTACGTGACACTCGCCGCCACCTACCCGAAAAGCCCGCTCGTCGCGAACGTCATGCTCCGCATCAACGAGCACTTCTACGTGAAGGAGGATTTTGCGGTCGCCGCCTCCGTGGGAGCCAAGTTCATCGAGCGTTTCCCCAACCATGAGTGGGCACCGAAGATGGCGTTCCGCATCGGCCAGTGCCACTACAAGCGTGAGGATTTCCGGAAAGGCGGCGAGGCCTTCGATCTTTTCGTGAAACGTTTTCCCGATCAGGAGCTCACCGCCCAAGCACTCTTTTGGGCAGGCGAAAGCTACCGCATGGCCAACGACATCCCCGATGCCTTTCGCCGCTACAACCGCTGCCGCTGGGACTTCCCCGAAAGCGATGCGGCAAAATACTCACGCGGCCGCCTCGCCCTTCCCGAGCTGCTCGCACAGTTTGAACGTGAAGCAAATCTAGACGAATGACCCCATCCACACTCCCTTTCCTCGCCGCCGGATTCTTCGATAGCGGTGCCTTGAAACTCTTGCTCGAAGGCGGCGTTTTCATGTGGCCCATCCTCATCCTTCTGATCCTTGCCATCGCAGTGATCATCGAGCGATACCGCAGCCTCAAGCTCTTGGAGACCGATGCCTCCGCCTTGCGCGAGGAAGTCATTGCCCTGCTTTCCGAAGACAAGGTCGAGGAATCATTGGAACTCTGCGACTCCGCCCGCGGGCCTGCCCGGCAATCCTTTCGAACGGGTTGCGGAAATACCTCGTCCTTCGCAGGCTCAACTACGATCCCGCGCAGCTTGAACAGCAAGTAGTGAAAAGCATGGAAAACTACGGCGTCAATATTGTCGCAGCACTTGAGCGGCATCTGCCCGTGCTCGCAACTATCGCCTCCGTCGCGCCGATGCTTGGCTTCCTCGGTACCGTCCAGGGAATGATCGTCGCCTTCGGAGACATCGAGGCAAACATCGGCCAACAGAATATCGTCCAAGCCGCTGCATCCGGCATCAGGGTAGCCTTGCTCACCACCGCCTTCGGCCTAGTCGTCGGTATCCCAGCCTACATGGCGTTCAACTACTTCACCGGCCTGATCAACGACTTCGTCCTCCAGGTGGAGTCTTCCGCTGCGGAGCTCATCGAGGTCGTCACCCTTCGCATGACACTGGACAAGGGAGACCAATGAAACTGCATCGGGGAAAACTGTTGGTTGATCCGCCCGCTTGCGCGAGTTCGGACATCGCCTTCACGCTGATCATCTTCTTCCTCGTCTGCGCAGCCGTGCAGCCGGAGACGGGGATGTCCCAGTTGCTCCCGAAGACTGAGGAAAAAGCCGACAAACGCGAGCAGAGCCAGAACATCGAAGTCTCCATCACCGCCTCCGGTATTGTCCTGAACGGGAATCCCATGCAGCTCCCCGAGTTTTCCCGAAGGCTCACCACCGCTCTGAACGAAAAGAAGCGGGAGGCCGACCGGATCGTCGTCGTGAAAAGCTCACCAGACACGCCCTACACCACATGGATCGGCGTTTCCAATACCATTGAGCAAGCCGGTGGTATCCTCACCCTTGAACTGGAATCAGAGAAAACCATCAACGTCCGATGAAGATCCAGCGCAAGAAAATCACCGCCTCCGTCCCCTCCTTCGCGATGGGTGACATCGGTTTCCTCCTGCTCATCTTCTTCGTGATTCTCGCCCGTGCCCAGGACGACAGCCATGTCCAGTGGCAACCCGCGCAACTGAAGGATGTCGAAATGGCTGCCGCCCCTCTCGCCAGCGTCACCATCGACACCGGTTTCAAGACCTACCTCGATGGCAAGGAGATCGATCCTTCCGGACTTGCAGCCGCACTCACCACCCTCCTCGGCGATGCACCTGCCGGCCAGCGAAACGTTTTCCTAAAAGTCCACCGCGAAGCCCAAGCCAGGCATTTCGAACCCGTCATCGCCGCCATCAGCGAAGCGGGCGGCGACCTTACCCACATCCTGGAGCCAGAGGAAAAATCAGATAACAAATGAGCAAATCCAAACGACCCACCACCCCCGAGCGAACCGCCCTCGCCAGTACCCACGCCGACCTCCGCGAACTGAAAGGCAACTCGTCCGCCACCGTCCAAGAGCTGCGTGAATTCCTCCGCGAGCTGAAAGGCCGCAGCCCGCAGGAAATGCTCGGTCTGGTTGCCGCCAGCAGCTTGTTTCGTTCCATCGTAATCTCCACCGCTCTCGTCGCGGGAGCCATCCTTCTATTCACTGCCATCCCCTACTTTTTCGGTGAAAAGGAAACTCCAGTACCTGCTGAGGAAGTATCCACCGATCCGGAACCAACACCGCCTGAGTCTACCGATCAACCTCCTGCCGAAACCACAACCCCCATCCCGGCGGAGCCCGCCGATCCCCTCTCCCCGCTCGGAGTCGGAGAGGAACTCTCCGCACCTGCGAATGAAAATCCGCTGGAGAACAAGGGCGACGATTTCCTCAAAGACCTTGAGTAATGGATTGGCGGAAAGTCATAGACTTCCTGAGACTACACGCCCGGCGACCGGGCGTGCGCACCATCGCGTTCGCCATTCTATGGTGTCTTGCGTGGTTGGATTCGCAGATTTGGTTCCGCTTTTCCAGCGGCCTTCACTTCACCGTCTTTCTCGCCGCTCTTCCGTTCTGCTATTACTGGATTCGTAGATTCGCGCCGCGGATCAAGCCACCCGCATGGCTGGACAGGATCCCCTTCCGCCACCGCAACCGCCGCAGGATTTGGGGATCCGAACCATCCCCGATCAAATTCCACGCCGCCCTTACCGTCTCCTATCTCCCTGTCTGGCAACTTGCCGCACAAACTCCCCTCCTTTTTTCCGCCTATTCCCTTTCCTCATCCCTGGCTTCTGCCGGGGCGTTCGGAGCCTTCTTCATCGGCCTTGCATGGGCAGTCTGGTGGATCGACCGCGAAACGAAACGTGCTACACCGCCCACGGAAAAGAAACGCATCTGGGATCCACGCCAACTCGTCGCATGGTATTTCGGGAAAAAGGATCCGAAGTTCCGCCAGTCCGTTTTCACCCTGCTCACTTACACCTGCATGTATGGCCTGGTGTTTTTCCTCCTCACCCGTCTCACCGGCTGCGCGATCTATGAAGCACCCTTCGGTGGCGGCGAGGAAAAGCAACTCCGCCAGGTGGTGAAAATCCAGAAGGTGGTGAAGAAGAAATTCGTCATCAACCCTTACAGCAGCGTCCTCTTCAATCCCCCGCCCATCGACGATGTCGAACTGGATGTTCTCGAGGTCACCGAGCACCTCTACAAGATCGGCCAGGGCAAGGCCGGGAACGCGGGATACTCTGCAGGCACCACGCGGGGAAAAGTCCGCTTCATCCGCTTGAAATACGATGGCGGGGATTGGGAACAGGACATGGCTCGCGGCTCCGATCTCAACCTTCTGACGGAATACGGAGTCCGTCTCGGCCATCCCGTAAGCGACCGACCGGAGCCCATGGAAATTTCCAGACTCCGTGCCTTCCCAGCCCGCAAAAGCCCGCCCATGGTTTACATGACCGGCCAGCAGGGCATCAATGTAAGTGATGGCGAAGTGAAGATCCTGCGAAATTATCTGTTAGAAAGCCACGGCATGCTCTTCGCCGACAACGGAGGCAGCTCCGGATGGGAAGGCCAGTTCGTCTCCATGATGCAGCGTGTCCTCCCGAAAGTGGAACCCATCTCCGTCTATCTCGACCACACCATCCACCGCATCCCCTACCCGCTGCCACGGCTTCCCATCGTCGCCCCCCACGGAAGGTCGAACGCCCTCGGCTGGGTAGTCGATGGACGCCTCGTCGTCTATTACCATCCCGGCGATATCGGCGACGCATGGGCCGACGGGCACTCCGGCGTCCCCCGCGAGATCTGGGAATCCTGCTACCAACTCGGCATCAACGTTATCTACTACGCCCACGCCGAATACAACAAATGGTTGGAGGCAACGAGGGAGTAGAGGACAGATCCTACGGAAAAATAACGGCTGCGATGTCAGCAACCGCCCTCCTGATCTGCAGTTACGAAAGTTTACGAAGATGTTCCCCTCAAAACGATCGCACAACCCGATGAGCCTAGCTCTAGCCATCGAACCCATCGTATCGAGAGCCACGCTTCGGGGAATTGTAGCAACCATTCCGAGCCGGATAACTGATGAAACTTCCAAGCCGCCTTTTCCAAAATCGTGCGCGCTATCCAGAACGTTTTCGTCGAAACCTTCGACCTCCTGCCGCAACTGCGAGCCAACTTAGCAAATGAAAAGACCGTTGTAGGGCGGCATTACTGCCAAAATCGTTGCCGGACGTTTCTTTTGCAGGTCGTCGGACTGCTGGAGACGTGCCAGCATAAGGTCTCCGGGCTAAATTCTTTTAAGCCTCGCGGGCGAGAAACTCCGCCTCCTCTTCGTGGGAGTGGATCTGTAGGGTTACCTGGACGCCTTCCTTTTCTGCAGCGGCCTTGAGGACGCTGCGGATGGCGGATGCGGTGAAACCGTTCCGCCCGATGAGCATGGCCACGTCCTCGCGGGCAAGCACCAGCTTGAAGCGCAGGCGTTTCGGCCCCAGCTCCGCGACTTTCAACTGCGCCTGGGCAGGAACGTCGATAAGCGCTACCGCCACGAACTGTAAAAAATTTCTCAATCTGTCCGTCACCGCTTGCATGTGGCCAATGTAACCATCTGGCGAACCTCTGCAAGTGCGGAGGAATGGGAAGTCGAAAATTCGCGCTTCCATAGCCGGATCAGTGGCACCAACCTTTCCAGCATGCGGATGATCCTGCCCTCACTTTTTGCAATCGCGAGTCCCTTGCTCGCGGAAGTCCACCAAAAAACGGTCAACCGACTCCCCGATGACATGCCAGTGAAGACATTTACACTCACCGACCCTTCCGGTATTTCCGCAACGGTCGCGAACCTTGGAGCCACCCTTCGTTCGCTTTCAGTTCCGGATCGTGACGGGGAAAGCAGGAATATCCTCGTCGGCTGCAAATCGGATGAGGAGTGGCTGAAGAACGGCCCGTTCTTCGGTTCGACCGTAGGGCGCTACGCGAACCGGATTGCGGGCGGGAAATTCACTCTGGATGGCACGACCTACGAACTGGCGAAAAACAACGGCCCCAACCACCTGCACGGCGGAATCAAAGGCTTCGACAAGGTCATCTGGGAAAGTGAAATCATCGGGGAAAGTTCCGTGAAATTCACCTTCCACTCCAAGGACGGGGAAGAAGGCTACCCGGGAAACCTCACGGTATCGGTCGAGTATTCGCTTTCAGGAACCAAACTCACGTGGAAAGCCACCGCCACGACCGACAAGGCAACTCCGGTGAACCTCACCAACCACGCGTATTTCAACCTCACCGGCGAACCTTCCACCAACGTGCTGGATCACGTGCTGTCGATCAATGCACAAAAATATCTGCCCGTGAATGGGACATTGATCCCAACCGGTGAAATGAGAACCGTTTCCGAAACACCTTTTGATTTTCAAACACCGACACTCATAGCTGAGAATCTTAAAGCCATGGAAGGCAGCTACGATCACAACTACATCCTTGATCCTTCGGCATCCAACAGCGCCACTTTGAAGGATCCGAAATCCGGGCGCCAAATGATTCTCACGACCAACCAGCCCGGCCTCCAGTTCTACCTCGCATCGCCGCATGGGAACAAACATTCCGCCCTCTGCCTGGAGCCGCAGAAGTTCCCCGATTCACCGAACCAACCGGAATTCCCTTCCTCCATTTTAATGCCCGGCGAAACTTACGCGCACACGATCACCTTCGATTTTCCAGAACCCAAATAAAACCCAATGAACGCCCTGACCATCATCTCCTTCCTGTTCTTCACCGGACTCGTCGCCTTCATCACATGGCGGATGACGCGGAAGGACGAGCACTCCACCTCCGACGGCTTTTTCCTCGGTGGCCGCTCGCTCACCTTTCCCTTCATCGCTGGCTCCCTCCTCCTGACGAACCTCTCCACCGAGCAACTCGTCGGACTCAACGGCGGCGCTTTCAAAGAAGGTCTTGTGGTCATGGTCTGGGAAATTTTCGCCGTCCTCGCTCTGGTGGCGATGGCACTCTTCTTCCTCCCCCGGTTCCTGAAATCCGGGATCACCACGGTTCCCGAATTCCTCAAGCTCCGCTACGACAAGAGCACCCAGACGATCGCGAACTTCATTTTCCTCGTCGCCTACACCTTCGTCCTGCTACCCATCATCCTCTACACCGGGGCGACAGGCATGGTCGGCATCCTCGGGATCGATAAACTACTGGGAATCCCGTACCAAAGCACCCTGATCCTGATCGCAGCCAGCGTTGGCATTATCGGCGCGATCTACGCACTCTTCGGGGGTCTGAAAACGGTCGCCGTTTCCGATACACTCAATGGCATCGGGCTGCTGGTCGGTGGTTTCCTCATCGTCTTCTTCGGATTGGCGGCAGTCGGTGACGGGGATGGCGTCATGGCAGGATGGAGCACCCTGCGTGAAGCAAATCCGGAGAAATTCAATCCCGTGGGCGGACCTGATTCCAGTGTTCCGTTTTCCACGATCTTCACCGGGGTAATCCTCCTCCACCTTTTCTACTGGTGCACGAACCAGCAGATCATCCAGCGGACGCTTGGGGCAAAATCGCTCGCCGAAGGCCAGAAGGGAATCATCCTCACCGGCGCGCTGAAACTACTCGGGCCACTTTATCTGGTGATCCCCGGCATCATTGCCTTCCATCTCTTCTCCTCGGAAATTTCTCCGGAAAAAAGCGACCTCGCATACGGCCGACTCGTAAGCGAAGTCCTGCCAAAACCTCTGGTCGGTTTCTTCGCCGCAGCCCTGCTTGGAGCGATCCTTTCCTCCTTCAACTCCGCCCTGAACTCGACCTGCACGCTCTTTTCCCTCGGGCTCTACAAGGCGACCGTCAACCCGGACGCATCCCAGCAACAGATCGTTTCCATGAGCCGCAAGTTCGGAATCGTGGTCACCCTGTTCGCCATCATCGTCGCTCCCCTGCTGGCGTCCACCGGAGGAATTTTCGAATATCTCCAGAGCATGAACAGCATCTACTTCATCCCGATCTTCTCGGTGATCGTGCTCGGGTTTTTCCATAAACGGATTCCACCCGTTGCCGCAAACGCCGCTCTGATCGCAGGAGTAGGGATCCTTTGCATCACGAGCTTCGTGCCACCCGTGGTCACGCTGCTCAAGCCCATACCCGGCTTCCATCTCGTCGCCATCGTCTTCGCCTTACTCATCGTGATGATGATAGGGATCGCGAAAATCAAACCCCTCGCCACCCCGTGGCAACAGGTCGATGCGAAGCTGCTGGATCTCACTCCCTGGAAACACGCGAAGCTCTGCGGCGTGCTGCTGGTCATCGCCGTGACGACCTCCTATCTGATTTTCATTTTCTGAAAAATCCCCTTCAGTAAAAAGCCCGGGAATCCGCAACATGCGAACCCCGGGCCGTTTCAATTCCTGCTAGATGATAGTTGGATTCAGGGTTCGTAGAGCCGGATGTTGCTGAAGGTGACATTGGTGGCACCGTTCGCATCGTCATCCGCGATCAGACCTATCCGTGTGATCTGTTTTTGCGCCAGGTAGGTTCCGATCGGGATGGTGTAGGCTACTGGGCCTTCCCCGGAGGTGTATTCGGAGCCCGACGGGACACATTTCCCGAAATCGAAATCCTTGTTCGGTGCATACTGGCTGCCTCCCAGGACGACCGCCTGCTGGCTGTTGCCGTGGACGTTGTCGTCATCAAACGCGATGCCGATGATCTCAGCGACGTTCGGCGCGTTAACCGTCACCTCCAGCATCGTCGCGGGGGTGATGTGGTAACTGAACAGCGCCGATTTCCATGCGTTGCCGGTGAGGGTGAACGCGTTGCCGCTTCCGTTGGCAGAGATCCAGGTAGGCTGGTTGTTCTGGCCGTCCTGATCGCTGTAGGATTTGAAATCGCCACCGGTGAGTTCCAGGATGCCGCCGGAATTTTCCGGGACATCCTCGTAAACGAAGACGTCGCTGAAGGTCACGTTGACGGTGGGATTGTTGTCCGCGTCCCCGACGAAGGTCAGATAGCTCATCTTCCTGCCGCTGTCTGGGCCGGAAGTCGTGTAGTAATCGCCGACGGGAATAGTGTAGGTTGTCTGCGACAGGCTTGACGCGGAGGAGTAGGCGAACTGGTGGGCTTCGTTGCTCCAGTTCTGCGATCCCCCGATCTGGAAGAGATGCTTTTTGTTTCCGTGGTCGTCATCATCATCGAAGCCCACACCGATGATCTCCCCGGTGGCCGGAGCGGTGACAGTGAACCTCAGCCGGGTGTTCTCCGTGACGGTGTAGTTGAAAGGCATTTTCCTCCAACGGTTCCCCGTCAACTTCATGCTCGTGGAGCTCGGAAACGTGACGTTCCCGGTCTTGTCCTGATCCGAGTAGGCCGAGAAATTTCCCTCAACCATTTTGACTGCGGCAGCAGCGAAAGGAGCTTCATACGCACCGATGTCCGGAGCCTTGCCGACGTATTGATCGGTAACGCCCGCGATGAAATCCCCCGCATCGACCAACCTGCTATCGGCCGAAGGACGGAACCATGGATCGGGCCTGTCGCCGGAAGCGATGAAACCGGGATCGCCGAACATGGGTGATTGAACACCGGACATCACCTCGAAGTAGGGCTTGAAGCCGCTTGATCCACCGTCGATGAAATTGTTCCTCACCACGGGATTTCTGAAATCCGATACACTCGCACTCGGGTTCATGTTGATCAGGATCGCGGAGCGGTCGCTATTTCCTACGATGACATTGTTTTGCACAATCCAGTCATGCAAGGGGCCGTTCGGATTCCATGCCTGGATGAGCGAACCACCCTTGCCTTGATATGAAGCAGGGGTTTTGGCATCGGTGGCGACGAGCATGGTGTTGTTCTCGACGCGTGTCCTTTTTCCCCAGAACCCGTGAATCGCGCTACTGGAGAGGTTGTCGAATACATTGTGGTGGATGTGGATGTCGTCGAAGGGACTGTGAGAATTATAGATCGCCGTCCAGCCGCCGCCTATGTCCGGATCGCTGTTGGAAGCGTCGAAGTGGAAATAGTTGTGGTCGATCAGCAGGTCGTGCTGGGATGACTCGATGCAATAATCATTCGTGAATTCCCAGCGGTTGTTGTGGATTCTTATCCCGAAAGCCCCCTGTCCCTTGGTGTCGTCATTCCTCTGGACCAGTGAAACCTTTCCGTTGAAAACGTTTCCGTAAATCTCGCAGTCAACGCAGTTCGTCTTCACCCACTCAAAATTGAAAACGATCTGGGGGATCGTCGAACCCTGTTGCGTCCAGCCGGCTTCCTTACCCCGGTGCGTCCAGAAGGTGTTGTCGTGAACCATTACACGGGTGAAGTTCGCTCCGCCGGTGTTCCAGACTTCACCGCCCTTGTCCCGCTCTTCACGGAAAACATTGTGATGGATGCGGCAATCCGTCAGGCTTCCCGTCCGCATCGCAAAGCCCCTTCCTTCGGAAAGGATGTTCGCCTTCTGGGGATCCCCGTTGTTCAGCAGCTCCGAGTAACGGAGTTCCGACCGCTGCAATCCACCCGGAGCGCCGAACCTGAGGGCGTCGTTGTTGAATCCCTCGATACGCATGTCTTCCACGATGAGATCCCAGCCATACCTTATCAGCAGACCTTTGAATCTCGACTGGCCGAGATTGCCCGACGAGTTCGGAGCGAAGTTCTCTTTCCCGTCCATCTCGAATGAGGCGATCGTCTGGTTGTTGACCTTCGGAGCATAGATCGTTCCCACGTACACGGAGTTTTCTCTCCCGTTTCCGATCAGGGAAACCTTTTCGGGCAGAACCGCAGGCCAGTTGGTCTTGTTCGCATCATCCTCATCCCAGCTCAGGAAACGGTCGGCATCCTCGAACCTGCCGGTTCCGAGGCGTATCGTGTGGGAATCGGTGCCGGGAAGGGCTGCCACGCGCTCACAGGCATACTTGAGCGTTTTCCACGGCTCATTCGCAGACCCGTCCTGGCTGCCCTGGTTCCTCCCACCGTTCTGGTAGAGTTCGACATGATACGTCCCTGCCATCAGGCAAGCACACGAGGCAAGTGAGATGAACGCTTGCCGGAAGATGACGGGCAATGCACCGCCGGTTTTCTTTTGGATTTTCATTTGGTTTTTCTATTTGAATTCTTGGGAAAACCGGCTGATCCGGCTTCCCCATCCGTGTTTCGCGTCGCCCATCAGGGACATGCACTTTCCCACGGTTCCGGATGGAAACAGGTTTCCCCCGATTTCGTAACTGGCCGTCCGGACAGTCTTGCGGAGCGTAGTGCCGCGTCCGGTAACCGCAGGATATCTGCACAAAAAACCGGTGACTGCATGGAGCGGAACACCGGTTCGTGAACGGGTTGTTGAAACCCGGTTTTTCCAGATAATCAGTTCCGGCGGCGGCGGAGAAGGCCGAGCATTCCGAGAGCACCAAGCAGGGCGACCGATGGCTCCGGGATGACCGAGGTTACGACTAGAACGTTGTCGATCTCAAATGTATCGTCAAGACCACCTTGGCCTATGCGAAGGTTATCGAATGTGGTGTAGGCTGCGTCGGTATCCGTGGCGGTGGCGATCAGGGAGTTGTCGAAGTATGAATCAAGTTGAACCCCGCCGGCCACTCCCGTTAGCTCGAAACGCAGCGCACGGCTTGTGGTGCCAAACGCTCCGATTGTATTTGAAGTGGCGCCGACGATGTCAAACCCGGCGGATTGGCTGTCGCCATTTGGCACATCTTTCACATCCGAGGTCCCGTTTGCATTGGTACTGAAACGCGCGAGGTATCCGAAGTCG
This sequence comes from uncultured Verrucomicrobiae bacterium, assembly GCA_963793435.1. GTDB lineage: Bacteria > Verrucomicrobiota > Verrucomicrobiia > Verrucomicrobiales > Akkermansiaceae > Luteolibacter. The sequence goes on from CAWCAA010000002.1 coordinate 2,761,705, forward strand.
TTGTCGTCCGCAGTTGCAGCGTTTGAGTTCACGACGGTTCCGTTGGAATTAAACAATCCGATTCTCAAGCCTGTATCATTTCCTCCGGGGGCAGTCGGGTATCTGAAGTCGAAGGATAAAGTAAGCCTGTCATTCAAGCCGATCGTGGTTGAGGTGAAATTTGCCAGGATGCCCCTGAAATTGGCGTCAGTGTCAGGCGTAAACCTAAGCGCGCTGTCGTCGGATCCCTCGTCCGGCCCGGTTACGGAGTTGGATACGATTGAGATGGTTCCGGGCGAATTTGACTTGTTGGTGAACCATTCGGCATCCGTTTCACCGGCATCGCTGCCGTTTGTGGAGTTTCCGTCGAGAAACTTATCGTCCAACAGTGTTGCGGCGTTTGAAGCACCGGCTGCCGCAATGAGGACGCCTGCTGCGGTAACCGTCAATGATCGGGCGGTGGTAATTAGTGATAGTTTTTTCATATTTTTTTAGGTTTGGTGTCGTGGGCCTGTCGTGAGGCCGCTTGCTACGGCACTTGGATAATGAGCGGCTTCCGACAGTCCAGTCCACTGTCCGACCGGACAGTCTCACCTGTTTCCTGTAGATTCGGGTTTCCGGGATCAAGGGCTTCGGCTATCGAATGGCGATCCAGATGAGCAACAAAAACTATCCGAAAGCGAAAATCCGCGTTCTTCTCGCCGATGACCACGCGGTGCTACGCTCAGCACTCGGAGCATTGCTGGGGAAATGTCCGGATCTGGAACTGGCCGGGGAGGTGGGCGACGGGGAGGAGGCAGTCCGGGTGTTCAAAGAGCTTTCCCCGGACATCACCCTGATGGATCTCAGCATGCCGCGTAAAGACGGGCTGACCGCACTGACCGAGATCCTTTCCTGGAACGCGGATGCCCGCGTGGTAATCCTCAGCAGCTACGGATTTGAAGAAGACATTCACAGGGCCTTGGAAATCGGCGCCCGAGGTTACCTGCCGAAGACCGTCGGCCACCGTGAGCTTTTCGAGGCGATCCGGGCGGTGCACCGGGGGGAAACATGGATTCCGGAGGAAATTTCCTCCAGGCTCAGGCTTCGCGATCCGGATGAAGTTTTCACTGCGCGGGAAACGGAAGCGCTGGAACTCCTTGCGAAGGGTTTTTCAAACCGCGAGTTGGGCACGGCTATGGGCATTTCCGAGCGCGGAGCGAAATACCATGTGGAAAAGATTCTCCAAAAACTCCACGCGGCCGACCGGACGGAGGCTGTGGCGGAAGCTTACAAGCGGGGGCTGCTGAAGCTTCAGTCGTAGGGAATCGCCACACGGACGGTGGTACCGCTGTCATCGCTTTCCCAGACCACGGTTCCACCCATGCGTTCGATGCGTTCACGAATGCCCTGGATGCCGAAATGTCCGTCCGGAACAGCGGGAGCCGTCGCAGGATCGAACCCGCAGCCATCATCCGATACGGCAATCTGGAATTCCTCCTCTTGGAAATCGAGGTTGATCGAAATCGTCGAGGGTGCGGCATGTTTGATGGCGTTAACCACCAGCTCCTGGGTGACGAAGAGGCTTTGGTTCGCGGTGAAATCACCCGCTTTAGTCCTGTCGCCCCTTACCGCATGCCGGATATCAATCCCGGAGTTGGCAGCGGTGCGCCTTACCATCTTCCGCATTGCCTCGGGGAAATCACCGCCTGATTCCATCATGGAATTCATGTTCCAAACGATACGGCGCATTTGCTCGCGGAGCTTGGCCAAGCTACGTCGCACTTTATCTACATATTGCTGATAGTCCCCATCGCCTGGCGGGTGGAAGTCGAGGGTTTCCACTTGGAAGGCCACCCCCGCAAGCGATTGCTCCACACCGTCGTGTATGTCGGAGGCCAGCCTTTTTCGCTCCTGCAAGGTAGCTGCAAATTCAATCTCCTTGCGTTGCCTGGCCTGATCCGCGCGAACTAGCTCGGCTCTCTTCAATGCCACGTTCCTTTGGAGGTAAAGATTCCAGATAAGCGCCAAGCAGAGAACAACCGAGCCGGTGCCGAGCGCGATCCAAAGACGGCCCGGAGTCCACCACGGAGCCTCCTTCAACACGCTCACCGCCGCCGGATCTTGTGCCAGCAACCGAACCGCAGACGCCTGCGGATATTTGTAGTTCGGCGCACCGTAAGACAATGTGACCTTGCACACCCCCCTGACCTCCACGGTTCCACCGGGTCGTATCCCTTTCAGTTTACCAAACCCACTGGTGATCTTCACGGGGATCGTGTCGCCGGCGAATTTCACCAGCATCTCTCCGGCGAGATCGTCGAACCCGACGAGCGATCCGGTCATCGAGACGTACCGGCTGTCCAGCAGATCCACCTCCTTGATACTCTGCGGATCGGGCCTTTCCCATTTTTTCCTACTGAGAACGAGGGCGGGAGGCAGCTCCGATTCTTCGATTTTCCTTACCACGGAATCCTCGAGGCCAGCGAAGGAGCCATCCGATATGGGATAGCCGCTAGCCTCGACGAGGTCTCCCTGTGAGAAGTCCAATTTCTGGCGGGTGTTGACCGTAAGACCGTTCCCGCCATCCTGAAGACAGAAAAACGCGCCCGGTTCCACATGGGTCACCGTCCCTTTCACCCTGATCCTGCCCTGCCGCGTGCCTTCCGGCCGGTAGTTCTGGAATCCTGAAAGGGAGACCTCCGGAACATCGAACGTCCCGGTTCTGCTGCGACGCAGTATTTCCACAGCGGACATGTCCGCGATCTGCAGGATTGGCTGGAGAGGTTGGAACTTGCGGTTGAAATAGAAGAAGTTCACGCCGCGCACACGTATATGTGCGTCGATGAGATCAGCAGGATCAGCCCCCCCCGCATCGGAGAGGAATCCATAGAGGCGACCGTCCCCAGTCACCAGATCCATGGCCAGCCTCTCCACGGAATTCCGGGGCGGGTTCTCCGCATAGCGTATCTCCGCTTCGATTTCCACATACTCGCAATCCCACTTTCCACTCCGCAGTTCCCGCAGGGACAGTTTCATCGGCTCGGGCATCTCACCATCTCCGATGATCCGAATCGAATCCGCGAGGATCCGTGGAGAAAAACTTTCCAGCGATACCCTTCCCCGCACCTCCACAATACGGGAGATTTCCGGAACACCACCTGCGGGGAAAACTTCCACAGGCGTCTCCCTACTGATCAGGTCTCCGGCTTCGATGAAAATCCCTCCGGTATCATCCTGGATGGAAAAAGAACCATTCTCCCTATCGTAGCGGTAGGTCACCACCCCCCGGATTACCGCTTCGAGATTTTCTCCCGACCGATCCCTTCCGAGCGCCCTCACTTCAGCGATGGTCTCCAAGGGCGCTGCGGAAAGCAGGGAAAACAATGTGAGGACGCCGGACAGCATGAGTGTCCAACCGAATGGCTGGTATCGGCGACCTCCGCCCGGCTGGGTATCCTTTCGCTTCACTACTTTCGGTTATACCACCTTTGAAAGGACGGGAAGCGAAAAGCAATCCTGCGTGAAGCTCTGCACTGCTATCCCGGTCATCGCTGTGACGTCACCTCGCCTGGTGTAATTTTCTGAAACGTCTCAAGCGTGCTCCTCAGCCGCTGGCGGAGGACTGGCGGGCCCGTTCCCGATTCTTAGCCAGCGGCTGGAAGCACGCTTCTTATACAATCAGGCTTCCGAGAGGATGCTGATGGCGATGAAAATTCCAAAGATCAAACCAAGCACACCCATCACGATCCCGAACCAGGCACGACCCATCCCGTGTTTCGGCTTTGGGCCGAGCTTTGATTTTTTGATGTCCATCACGGCCACGATCCCGCAGACGAGGGCGGGGATGGAGAAAACCGGGATCACGGAAAGCAATCCGAAATAACCGGCGGCAATCGCCCAGGCGGAGCGCCCGACGGGGAGAAGCATGCGGACTCCGGCATCATCGCCCATGGATTTCTGCCCCGGAGGGAGTGGAGGAGGTATTTGGCTCACCCGGAGATTCGCTCATATTTTCACGATGGTGGCAAGGAGAGGCTGCATTTCTATGCCAAAGCCAGATCTGCCACAAAACGTGCGTATTCCTCGTCCTTGGATTTCACGTTCGGCAGCCGGAGGAGATAGGACGGATGGACGGTGAGAATTACTTTTTTTGCGAGTTGTGGAGCTTCGATGAGACCCCTCGATTTCATGACAGGGACGCTTTTTCCAAGAAGGGATTTTCCGGCGGTAGCTCCGAGAAGAATCAGGACTTCAGGGGCGATCTGATGCAGTTCTCCGAGAACCCAAGGGCGGCAGGCATCGATCTCTCCTTTGTCGGGAGAGCGGTGGAGGCGGATCTTTCCCCGTGGAGTTTCCTTGGGTGTCCATTTGAAATGTTTCACCGCATTGGTGAGATACATTTCCCCGCGCTTGAGTCCGGCGTCGATGAGGGCGCGATCCAGAAGTTTTCCCGCAGGGCCGACGAATGGTTTTCCTGCGATGTCCTCCCTGTCGCCCGGTTGCTCGCCGACGATCATGATACGCGCATCCGGCGGTCCTTCTCCGAAAACGGTGCCGGTGGCATGTTCCCAGAGAGGGCAGCCACGGCAGTTGGCGGCGGCTTTCCGCATCGCTCCGAGATCCTGGCCTTCCTGCGGGCCATGGCATACGGGCGCGGCTGACATTTCGCGGAGGCTTCCGAGATAGGCGTTTTTCGGAGCGGGTTTGGCGGGACGGAGTTCCTCTTCCTGCATGCTCACCACACGGCGGCGGCTGTTGCTGACGAGTTCGTCAATGAGGTCGGCTTCCGGGAGATTCTTCCAGTATTTCTTCGGCATCTCAGCGCGCATCGCGTTTACTTTGAGGCGGGCGGGATTGAAAATGCTGCGGTAGTAGGTGCGCCAGGCATCCTCCAGGGCATCCGCGTCCTCCACCGGATTTTTTCCCATCCCTTCGGAAAATCCCAGGGTCTTCCCGTCCCAGTGGGCGCAGCCTTTCGGGGTGAAGATGCTCCAGTCCATGTTTGCGAAGCGCTTGCGGAAAAAGGGAGCCCCTGCCTCCACGATCCAGTGATCAGGCTCGAACCAGGCGGCGTATTTCTCACGTCCGCTTTCCGCATCCGTCGCGACCAGTTTGAACCTCACAAACGCGTGCATTTTATGGATCTCGCGGCGGACGTTTTTTCGGAGAAACATCGCCCTGGAAACCTCGGGATCGCTGGTGATAGAGCAGAGATTCCGCTCACCCTCTTTTACAATTCTCCAGAGGATACTGTAGAGCAGCGCCCATTTTGAGGGATCGTTGTGGCAGGAGACGGCCTCTGCGAGATCTACAAATTCCTTCGGGACTTTCAACGTCCCCTTCCCCACCGGTGTGGCGGCTGCGAACAGCCCGGCGTCCTTTTCCCAGAGGATTTCCTGCGGGGGCACATCTTCCGCGAGCAGCCCTTTCGCTGCCGCCCGCCAGCTTTTGAAATCCTTTCCCGGATCGACGCTTCTCATTTTCTCCTCAGCCCCTGTTTGAAGTAGTATCCCGTGCCGCAGGCACCGTGGACTGTCGGCAACAAGCCTGCTGCGAGCCGACAGCATCGGCACGGAGCGCTGCCTTTAGGCGGCGTGTCTCCTGCGCACCCAAACCATTTTCCCGAGTTTGCCCCGTAGCAGCAGGCTGCGTGACGGAAAGCGGCAGCAGGCTGCCGACAGTCACAGGTCTTCGACTTCTTTCGGCATGGCTATTCATAAATAGGAATCCCTTCTCTCCTCACGTGAATAGCTCAAGCTGCTGTGGCTTCGGCGCGAACCGGGCGCGGAGGTTATCGGAATCCAGGAGGTATTTCGCCGGGTTGTGATCGGCAGTCATGAGGAAAGGCTGAACTTTCCTGAGGGAGACGCGCAGTCTGGCCAGATCAGCCAATCGGATTTTCGTGAAGCGGCGGATCTTCAGAATGCGATCCACGTTTCTAACGCCTAGACCTGGGACGCGGAGTAAGATTTCGCGGGATGCCGTTGCGATATCAACGGGGAAGTCCTGACGGTTCCGCAGCGCCCAGGAGAGTTTCGGGTCGAGTTCCAGATCGAGGTTTGGCGTATCTGCGGAGAGGATTTCGTTGGTTTTAAATCCATAGAAACGCATCAGCCAATCCGCTTGGTAAAGGCGATGCTCGCGAACCATTGGCGGGGATTTCAGCGGGAGAATGGCGGATGGCTCCGGGATGGGGCTGAAGGCGGAATAGTAAACCCGCTTGAGTTTGTAAGAGCGGTAGAGTTCGTCAGAGCCAGCGAGAAAATCAGCGTCCGTGGATTCGTCCGCCCCTACTATGACCTGCGTACTTTGGCCGGTGGCGTGGCGGAGCTTTCTGTCCCCGTCGTCTTTCCGCTCCTTCGCCTCCTCCAGCTTATGGCGGATTCGACCCATCGCCACTTTTGTCCGCGCCATGTTTTTCTCCGGTGCCAGGAGATCGAGGCTCTTCTGGGTGGGCAGCTCCATGTTGATGCTGATCCTGTCCGCATAGCGGGCGGCAGTTTCGATCAGTTCGGGTGAAGCTTCGGGTATAGTTTTCAAATGGATGTATCCGCGAAAATCGTGGGTTTCGCGCAGCGTCCTCGCGACGGCGATGACCTGCTCCATGGTGTAGTCGGCGTTGCGGATGATGCCGGAACTGAGGAACAGACCCTCGATGTAGTTCCGTTTGTAGAAATCGAGAGTGAGCTTCACCACCTCCTCGGCAGTGAAAACCGCCCGCCGCACATTGCTGGATCTACGGTTGATGCAGTAGTGGCAATCGTAGATGCAGGAGTTCGTGAGGAGCAGCTTCAGCAGGGAAATGCACCGCCCGTCAGGAGCATATGAATGGCAGATCCCCGCACCGCCCGTGGAGCCGACGCCCTTGCCCGTTTTTGAATCCGAGCGCTGTGCGCCGGAGCTTGCACAGGAGGCATCGTATTTCGCCGCATCCGCCAGTATCCCGAGTTTCTTTTCCAGTTCCATTTGTTCACCGGAACACTACATGGGAACAAATGGGACGCTAGAGGAAAAGGTCATATATTTTCCCGAACCTTACCTTCGGAATCTCAATTCCTCCCGCAGGCTTTCCACCTCATCCAGCAACCCGATGATGGTGTGGATGGCGGCCCAGTTCATGCGGTGCTGCTGGCGGAGCATCTCGATGTGGCGGAGGCGCATGACGCTGTCTTCGTCGAAATGCCATTCTTCCTTTTCGGAAACGGGAGCGACTACGCCCTTCCGGCAGTAGAAAACAATTTTCCGGCGCGAGGAGCCTGTCATGCGGATGACGACTTCGAGCGGATGGATGTGGTGCGGATCGGGGCTTATCATGTTCATTTCAGTCTTCCCTCGGGTTGAATTTGGAAACCTCGCGGAGCTTTTCCCAGAGGGTACGTTCCTCGTCGTTTGTGGTCGGCGGGGTGGCTATGGAGATCACCACGTAGAGATCGCCGGGTGCGTTCTTTTTCGGCAGGCCGTAGCCTTTGAGGCGGAGCTGGTCGTCGGAGCCGGTTCCGGCGGGGATTTTCACCTGCACGGATTTTCCGCCGGGGATGTTTATGGAAATGGTCGTTCCCAGAACAGCCTCCCACGGGGCGAGCTCCAGATCGCGGAAGAGATCGTGGCCTTTCACGCGGAAATCCGGATGGGCGGCGATGCGAACGCGGAGATAAAGATCGCCTGTCTCCCCTCCCCCGTGTCCCTGGCCGCCGTGGCCGGGAACGCGGAGCCTTTGACCCTCGCCAATGCCTGCGGGTATGCGGACTTGCACCTCGTCCGGGGCTGTCTGGCCCGCCTTGCGGAGGGAAATGGTGCGCATGGAACCGGTGAAACTTTCCTCAAGGGTGACCATGAGATCGCCCTCGATGTCCTGCCCGCGCATTGCGCCGCCTCCGGGGAAGCCTCCACCGTAGGATGCGCCGCGACGTGCGCCTCCGCCGGAGAAGTATTGCTCGAAGAAATCGCTGAAGCCGGTGCCGTCGAACTGGAATTCCGCGCCACCCGGCATGGGGCCGCCGGAGTATCCACCGCCGCCAGGTGGCGGGCCGCCCTGTTGGTTCCAGTTTGCGCCAAGGCTATCGTATTTCTTGCGTTTCTCAGCATCGCCCAGCACCTCGTAGGCCTCGTTGATCGCTTTGAATTTCTCCTCGGCGGTCGCCTTGTCCTCGGCGACGTCCGGATGATATTTCCGCGCCAGCTTGCGGAAGGCTTTTTTAACCTCTGCCTGGGTCGCGTTTTTCGCGACCCCTAGCACCTCATAGTAATCCCTGAATTCAGCAGCCATCTTATGGCTTATTCATGACATCCCAATTAAGAAAAATCAACCGCAGATGAACGGAATGGACGCAGATAAGAAGGGTAAGAGTTCAAAGCAATCCGCAAATCCTCTTCATCTGCGTCCATCCCGTTCATCTGCGGTTAAAAAAATCCATCACAATTCGTAGATACTCGCGCAGAGGCGTTCCTGGCGGGGGCCGGTTTCGGATTTGATCTCGAAGTCGATGTAAAGGACGCGGGTCGGTGCGAGATTCGGGATGGTGAGGGTCAGGCTCTTTCCATCATCAGACCACTCGGATTCCTCTATCGGGTGGGCAGTTTCGTTTTCCAGCTTGGAGCCGTAACCGGCGGAGCGGTTGATCGTGTAGGAAGTGAGTTTCAGACTGCCTTCCGTGATCGCGTCCTTTGTCTGAGGCTCTGAAAATTCCAAGGTGATCTTCGAAGGTTCCGTTTTGAAACCGACCACGCAGGAGGCGGGTTTCCCGGTGGGGCGGATGCGGTAGAAGCCGCCGGTCTCGGTGCGGACGCTACCCCATCCGAACAGGCCGCAGCCGTAGAGAGTGCCGTCCTCGGGATGGAAACGCCCGCGCATGATTCCGGAAGCGAATGCGGGGATGGGGAGAGGTTGGGCGAGTCCCTGGACGCGTCCGCTCTTTTCCTCGTAGGGAAGAACCATGATCTTGCCCTGACCGTATTCATAATAGCCGAGCTTTCCGCTGAATCCGCCCCAGCCTTTCGCGGGGAAACGGAAAACTTCGGAGGGTGAGTTTGCGTATGCCTTCGGCAGCCAGACCATTGGCTCGACCATGTCCTCGTCGCTGGGGCTGATTTTTTCAGGATCGTGGTAGCCGAGCATGTTGCCGTGGAATTTCCCAGGCTCGACCCGCACGATCTTGTTCTGGGGATTCCAGAAACCTTCCTGATCGGTTGTCCAGACGCGGTTATCGGTATCGACGAAAACACCGTTCGCGGAACGCAGTCCGTTGGCGATGATTTCGGATTTTTCCCCATCTGCGGAGACTTTGATCAGCGTGCCGTGGCGGGGGAAAAACGCGGCGTCCGCGTGCTGGCTGCATTTCACATAGTAGAAATTCCCTTCCGAGTCGGTATCGAGTCCCCCGGCGAATTCGTGGAAGTGCATGGAGAGGACGTGGTCGGTATTATACGCCTCATAGTAATCGGCGACGGCATCGCCATCGAGATCGTGGGGGCGCATGATCTGGTCACGGCAGCCGACGAAGATCTGGCCGTCGCGAACTTTGAGCCCGAGCGGCTGATGGAGGCCGGAGGCGATGCGGCGGATGGCTATGGACTCGCCGACTTTTCCACGGATGGCATCGACGATGAAAAGATCGCCCGTCCAAGTGGACATCGCGAGGGAATCGGAAGAGAGGTAATCGATTCCCGAGAAACGGATGCGCGTGTTCCAAGGGTTTTTGGCTTCTTGCGGCAGCACCGCCTCCTCCACTTCGAAAGCCCCGTCGGAAACGATGCGGCGGTATTCTGCGGTGATGGTTTCCGCATCCGCAGCCGGGGCTTTTCCGAGGAACCGTGCGCTCCCTTCGGTGCGCTCTTTCGGCCAGGTGAACACGGGAAATTCATTCTCCTTCACGGCGATCAAATCGTCGCGGACTTCGCCTGCGAGGAAGTGAACCATGCGTTCTTTGTTGCTGGGGAAAATCTCGACAATCCCCTCGTTGATGCCGCCGCCATTGATCATTCGCGCACCGTTGTCTTTCGCGAAAAGGCGGGTCTCGATACGCTTCCCATGGGTGCGGAGGTAGAGGGTTTGCCCATGGGGTTTGAGCAGCAGGCTTCGGATCATGGAAGTCCGGCCGTTTTTCTCAAACGCCGTGGTCATTTCCAAGATTTCCGTGCCTTCGACCGAGTAATGGATGGTCGGAATTTCCGTGGCGAGGTTCAGACCGTGGTATTGGATGCGGTCATCGGGGAGCGGCCCGTATTTCCTACCATTGAGAGCCTCGTCCCGGGGATCGCGGAAATCCGGATAGCGGCCTGGGGAAACTTCTCCTGCGGCAGCCCATGCGAGGCCGACCGGTGATTCGAAGATGCGCTCGCCAGCCAGCTTTGCGTGCATGCGGTGCTCGCCGTTGTAGTTCAGATCCCGCCAATCGAGAAGCTCGCCTTGGTTCACCGCGACAAGCCGCCCGGTATCCAGGTCATAGAGCGCATGGTGCTCCGATTCGGTGACGCCCTTGCTCTTGTCGAGGCTGACGATGAGTCCCTTGGGAGCGACATTGTTCAGGGAGGATTCGAAATGCCCGAAGATCGCGCGCCCATGATCTACCCCCGCCGGATCGAAAGCCTTGCGTGCGACCGGCGCCTTCCGCTCCGCGCTCCACTCGACCATTTCATCGGCGGGAACCGAGGCCATGTAGGCATCGTCGAGCGCGACGTATTGGGAGGGGTTCTTATCTTTGAAAAACTCCTCACGCAGATAATGAATCACGTAATATTTCTGCTCGGGGGACATCCAGAGCTGCGGCGGCATCTGGTTGAAACCCTTGCTCAGGGTCTGGTAAAGTTTGTAGGGATCGGAACCGTTGAGGAGCTTGTCCTTGTGGAACGCGCGGGCGTTCGGCACCGAGGCCGGGGTCTTTTCGTTTCCATGGCAGGCGGTGCAGACCATTCCATAAAGTGCCTTTCCCTCATCATACTCGGCAGCACCGAAGCTGGCGAAGTCCTTCATGATCTCGCGTTGCGAGAGTTCGGTTTTGGTTTCCGTCTGGGAAAAAACGTATCCGGGCACGGCGGCTAGCAAGGCGAGAAGAGCAATGGAAAATTTCATTTGGGGTGCCTGGACGCTAATGGTTTGAACTTTACTTTCAAAAGAAAAAGCCGGGAACTTTTCCGATGAACCGCAGAAACCTGATCAAACTCACCGCAGCTTCCCTCGCAGCCGGAGCGGCGACCACAGCAACAGCCCGTGCCGGGGAAGCTCCCTTTGTAATTTCCAAGAAGCGCATCCACCAATCGGTCATGGGCTGGTGCTTCAAGCCAATGCCCGTTCCCGAACTCATAAACCACTGCGTGGAGATCGGCTTCGGAGGAATCGAGGGGATTTCCCCTGAGCATTACCCGCTGGCGATTGAGAAAGGTTTGAAAATCTCGCTCGTAGGCTCCCACCCTTTCACGAAGCGCGCCGATCCCGCCTACCATGAAGAGCTGGTCGCGGAACTCACCAAGGCAATCGACACCGCGAAGAAATTCGGAGCGAATCGTGTGATCACTTTCTCCGGATTCAAAGTCGATGGACTCAGCCACGAGCAGATGACAAAAAACTGTATTGAGGGCTGGAAAAGAATCACCGGCTACGCGGAGGAGCAGGGCATCACCATCTGCTTCGAGCACCTCAACACCCGCGATGACACCCATCCGATGAAAGGCCATCCCGGCTACTTCGCGGATGATGTGGACCACTGTGTGGAGATGGTGCGCGCGGTCGGCTCGCCGAATTTCAAACTCCTCTTCGACATCTACCACGTCTCCGTGATGAACGGCGATATCATCCGCAGGCTGCGCGAATACAAGGACGACATTTCGCACGTCCACACCGCCGGAAATCCCGGGCGCTGTGAAATTGACGAGCACCAGGAAATCAACTTCCCCGCCATCATGCACGCCCTCATCGACCTCGGCTACGATGGCTGGGTAGCCCAGGAATTCATCCCCACCTGGGACGATCCCGTGAAAGCCCTGCGCCACGCCGCAGAGGTCTGCGACGTGTGATTTTCAGTGGCGCAGCCACCGGTGACTGCCGGCAGCCTGCTGCCGCTTTGGTAATGCAGCCCGCTGCGAGCCGACGGCATTGGCACGGAGCGCTGACTTCAGGCGGCGTGTCGTTTTGCGTAGCAAAAACCTTTCCCAAGTTTGCCCCGTAGCAGCGGGCTGCGTGACGGAAAGCGGCAGCAGGCTGCCGACAGTCACCGGACTGCGTCAGCATTCCGCATAAGAAACCTTGTCTTCCTAACACTTCCCTCATTCCGATTTCGCGACTTCCACCAGCACCACCCAATCCTCGGATTTCTCCGAAGGAGGTGTTCCCAGTGAAACGGAGCTACCACCGGAAATTCTCGTCACAGAACCTTCCTGAAGCTCACCGCCATTGCGCGGATCAAACCAACGAACCCGGATATCACCGGACTGGCCTGTTAGATCGAGTTTCGTCTCCCCGCCATTGGGAAGATAGACGATGTAGCAGCTGCCCGGCTTGGCGAAGCAGTATCCTTTGTCATTCTCGTTTTTTGGATTTCCTATCAGGTCATTCCGATTAGCCATTTCGGGAAGCGGAACTTTGATCATCTCAAAAAATGCCAGGGCATGGCGGCAATAATCCCACCAGCCATCGCGGCTTCGGAAATCCTGTAGTGAGAGATCCGAGTGATCATATTTATACCCGAAATACCACTCGGTGCCGGCACCACCGGCAAGCAGGACACCCCAGAGAGCCTTCGCGCGGGCTTCGGTGTAGTTGCCTTTTCCCTTCGGGTTCTCCCCGTTCTCGGAATCATTCGCCAGGCCTTCCCCCGCGCTTCCCGGCTCGTCATATGCCACGACCCACGGCTTCCCGGCTTCGGCGGATTTTTTCACCCACTCCAGGACATCGCGGTGGACTTCGTTGAAATGCGGATTCGAGCCCTGCATGGACAGACCGGTCAGCTCGGAATTTTTCCCGAGGAGAGGCGTGTGGATCTTCGCTTTCTGCTCCGGATAGGTATGGATCACGATGTTGTGGCTATACGGATCGTTCTCGTGGAAATATTTCGCCATCGCCTTGCGCTGGGCGTCGTTCTGCTTGTTGTTTTCCTCACCGAGATTCCAGTTCAGAGCGAGGTGGTGGCCGAAACGGGCGATGAGCTCGCGGTAGTAAAGCTTCCGCTGGATGCCGAGTTCGCCCTTGTCCAACAGGGTGTCGTTCTCCGCTTCCTGGGTTTTGAAATGGAGATACATCCCCAGCTTGTCGGCGTGATCCATCACTACCTCCCACTGGTCCATGCGGGAAACATCCAGGCGCACCCGCTCCTTGTAATTCGTGTAGATGAACACGTTCCTGTCATCGCCATTGATATTCATGGTGAGGAAAGAGAAGGCATTCGCGCCTTCGGAAGCCAGGTAGTTGATTGCGCCGATCAGACCCTTTCCTTTGCCGCCCTGCCAGGTGGGGTCTCCCTCTTTCCAATCCTTGAGATGGGGCTTGTAGGTTTTCACCAGCTTGTCTTTCTCCCCGTCCTTTTTGAAATCGCCGTCGAAATCCGCGTAGGCGAAGAGATTCTCCGGGGCATCCGCTCCCTGTTTGAGGAAATAATCCCCCGTTTCCGCCCAGCGGAGATAGCGGGTATCATCGTATTCCAGCAGACCCTTCGCACGGTTGTCGCGGCCTGTCTTGTCGGTTTCCGCCACGGTGAATCCACCGGATGCAACTCCCGCCACATTTCCATTCAGAGCGGCAGGCTCCCCCGCTCCGGATCCGATTGCCACATTCTTACCAACCACAAAGGCCGCCGTGTAAACCCATTCGCCGGTCTCCGGTGGGGAAAAGTGTGCCCGCCAGACTTTTCCCGAATCCGCCCCGGTCTCGCCCGCATGCCCGTCCGCTGCGAAATAGCCCGGCACAATGAAAGCCCTTCCCGATGCGAGATTTGAGAAGGTGACCGTCAGCCTGTAGTCCAGAAACGGATTGCGCTCCCCTTTTTCGGAGCTTTCCGGCCCCTCGAACGAAACGGTAACACGATGCCATTTTTTCAGCTCGCCGTGAACCCCGGCCTTGGTTGTCTCCAAGACGGATGAGGTCTGGCCGGTGGATATGGCGACGGCCAGCAAACTGGCAAGTAAGAGACTCGGGAGAAGTTTCATAGGTTTCGGATTTCCGGGAAACTATGGCTTCGGGTGGAGCAAACCAGCCAATATTTCGGGGACAACCCCAGAAGTGTTCGGCATGGTCACTGCTTCTTGAGTAGGGAGCCGAATGTGACGAAATCGTCACTTGTACGATCAGGCTGATTCTGATTTCCTCTGTTCGTGGGTCACGCCAAGGACAAGATCGACGAAAAGAAGCTCTCCAGCTGGAAACTGCTCGATGATTTCCGGCAGCGGCTAGCCAAGGCGCAGGCCTCCGCTCCCAAGTCCGAAAAGCGCCCCGGCGGCCCCGAACGCAAACTTCTTGAGGAGGATTACTTCAGCCTCATGCTCTTCGGGCTTTTCAATCCGGTCATCGACAGCATGCGCGGTCTTTGCGCGGCAAGCCACCTCAAGCGCGTGCAGGAGGACGTCTGCTCAAGGCCGGTGAGTCTCGGCAGCTTTTCCGAGGCGCAGGGGGTTTTCGACCCCGAACTGCTCAAGCAGGTGTTCCTGGAACTCGCCGGGGAAATCCCCACTTCATGGGGCGATGCCCGGCTCGCCCACCTCGCCGACAGGCTCAAGCTGGTGGACGGCACCCTGCTGCCCGCCCTGCCACGCATGCATTGGGCGCTCTGGATCAACGACCAAAACCGCGCCGCCAAGCTGCATCTGAAATTCACCGTGCTGCGCCAGGTCGCCAGCGACGCGCTCGTCACCACCGGGAACTCCTGCGAGCGCAAGGCTTTGCGGAAATCCATGAAGAGGGGCGAGATCATCGTCGCGGACCGCTACTACGGGCTGGAATACGGGTTTTTCGGAGAGCTTCGCGAAGAGGGGGTCTCCCACGTGATCCGCATCCGCAACAATCCGCGCATGGAAATTGTGGAGGAACTCCCCCTGGCCGGAGCGGACCGGGCGGCGGGCGTCACCTGGCAGGGTATGGTGAAACTCGGCGACAAATGGCAGGGCGAACCGGTCCGGGTGGTCAAAGTCGAGGTGGACGGCAAGGAACTGCTGCTGGCCACCGATCTGGGGATCGAAGCGGAGCTGGTCGCCCTGATCTACCGTTACCGCTGGCAGATCGAGCTGTTTTTCAAGTGGATGAAAAGCATCCTCGGCAACCGCCACCTGATGGCGGAGTCGCCCGAAGGAGTGGCCATCCAGACCTACAGCGCACTCATAGCGGCGCTGATGCTGCAACTTCTCACGGGCAAACGCCCCACCAAGAGGGCCATGGAGCTGATCCGTCTGTACATGATGGGCTACGCGGGGCTCGAGGAGATCATGACACTGCTGGTTCCGGAAAAATCCGGCAAATAAGCGTTCCGGGGAAATCGCCGCCAAGGCGCTTTCCCAGGCTCGCCGTGCCCGGATGGCAAGTCCTCAGCCACAAACGCGCCGGGACAGCCGCGTGAAAGTGTCACTTCTGTGAAAACCAAGGGATTTCCAGCCCCCTTTCCAAATGCAGCAGACATCATGCCGAACACTTCTGGGACAACCCACAAAACTCCAAACTGGCATTCCCACCAGTTCCGGTACAGATTCCCGCCATGCCCAGAACCCGCGACCCGGACGAACCGAAGATCTACTTCCTCCCGAACCTCATGACCGCATGTAATCTTGCTTGCGGATTCTTCGCCGTGCTAATGATCCTGAAAGGCCAGATCGAAGTCCAGAAAGTCTCTGGAGACGCCGTCATGGCGGCGAAACAATACTACGAGATTTCCCGCGAGTATTACCAATACGCCATCCTCCTCATCTTCGGCTCCTGCCTTTTCGATCTACTGGATGGCCGCCTCGCCCGCCTCGGTGGCCAGGACTCCCCCTTCGGCCAGGAATTCGATTCCCTTGCTGACATCATCTCCTTCGGCATGGCTCCGGCGATGTTGCTTTCCCGTGCCGTCCTATTTCCGCTCGGAAATATTGGCTGGGGCATCGCCCTGGTCTATCTCGTCTGCGGCGCGATGCGGCTGGCTCGTTTCAACTGTCTCGCCTCCCTGCCGAAAAAGCCGGGCGCGTCCTCGGATTTCCGCGGCATCCCCATCCCCATGGCAGCGGGTTTCATCGCATCCCTCACCTTCCTCATCATCGATCTTTATAAAAATGACCATGAGGTCGGCGTCTGGAAATACGTCCTCGGGGGCGTGATGCTAGGCCTCTCCTGGCTCATGGTCAGCGATGTCCGCTACCCCTCTTTCAAGACCGTCGATTGGAAAACCAAAGGCTCCCTTACCACCATCGTCCTCGCCATGGTAGTGATTTTCGCGACCATCCGCTTCCGCTACATCATGCCCGTCGTCCTCTTCAGTGCGTATCTGATCTACGGATTCGTGCGCCCGTGGATTTCCCAGCGCTGGAGGAAAGGGATAGAGGATTTCTCCGACAAGGACGAGCCTGAGGAAAAAATCGAGGAAGAAGCCGAATCCCCATAGGAGCCGATGTCCGGTAGAAAAAAGTTCCGCCTCGTTCCCGTCCTGCTGGTCGCCGTGCCCCTCTGGCTGATCGCATCCGCCGGGTTCGCCCTCGTAAAGTATTTCCAGAACGAGAAAGCCGAAGCCCGCGCCGCCGAGCAGCTTTTCTCCCAATCCGTTTCCAGTGAGCGCATCGCGGATGATCTCAGGAAAATCATAGGAATCATCGGCGAGCGCAACACGGCCTCCCCAAAGAAACTCGCCGCCACCTCGTCCATGATACAGGGATCGCTCGGCCCGTCCAACACCGGCTATGATGTCAGCCTCATCAAAAGCCCCTCCGATTTCCCAATCATCCAGGTCACCGTCCCTTCGGAAAAAGACAGCGCCTCCCCCGTCTGGATCCTCACCTCCTACGATTCCCCCCTGGGTTCGCGCGGAGCGGAAAAAAACGCCTCCGGCCTGGCCTCCACCCTCGCCGCCGCCCAGGCACTGGCCGATGCCACCCCCTCCCGCCCCATACGTTTCCTCTTCCTCCCCCACGTCAACGAACTTGACGCCCCCGTCTTGGAAACCGCCCTCACCGTTTCCAAACACATTGCCGAAAACCACGCCGCCATCCTCTGCGTGGAAGCCATGGCTTCCGCAGAAACCCTCATCCTCACCTCCAGGGATACCGAGGCCACCCCCGAAAAGGAATTCGAAGGCCTCGGGAAAATCCTGGGAGCGGAAGTCACCTGCCTCGGCGACGATTTCGACCTGGCCTCAACGCTCTTCGAAACCGGCCTCCCCGCCATCCGCATCGCCACCCGCCCCACCCTCCTGCCGGATGAAGAGGACGACAAAGTCCCCTTCGCCCCGACTCTGGCGGCATCTACCGGGAGGCTGATCGAGCTGATTGAGAGGCTTTCACGATAGAGGGGAATAAAAAGTCGGTTACTCTTTCAGCCTGCATATATTCTGAAATACGGAACTTTCACCCCGTGATCGAATCCTTCGCAGACAAGGAAACCAGGAAACTCTGGGAAGGCAAACGCACCAAATTTCCTGCCAGCCTCCTTCACAGGGCGATTTTAAAACTAAGGAACGACTCAACGATTAGCTGACACGTGAGTCCTTGAGCCTACGGCTCGAATAAGGAGAAGCGCGCATCTTGTCGCTAGCGGAGGACTGGAGAAGCGTGCTGGATTTCTTCGCTAGCGGCAAGATGCGCGCTTCTCCTTATTCCCCGATACCCCCGGTTATTCTTGCCCCATTCCTTAGAACCCGGTTTGGAACCCTGCTTGGATGAAACGCGTTGTCGGAAACAGTCGCAGACCTTGGACTGCGGAAGCCTGTCTGTCCGCCGTAGCCTTGGTGAAGGAGGGCTGCTGCGGGGCAAGCTCGGGAAAATGTTTTGCTACGCAAAACGACTCGCCGCCTGAAGGCAGCGCTCCGTGCCAATGCGGTCGGCTGCATTGGCACGGAGCAGTATCCACCGAGAGGCTGGCGGGATAGGAGCGTGGCCGTTTGATGAGCCATCCTGGCTTATTACTTCACCTTCGCACAGGGAGCCGGAGTCTCCCTGAACGGCCTGGGGCTGGATTCCCAGCTACGTCATGCCGTCCCCGGCAGGACGTTGCCGTCCTTCAGATGCAGGACGAGATCGCCGAGGCGGGTGGCTTCGCTGCGGAGATGGGTGACGTGGAGGACGGTGAGGCGGTGGTCGCGCTGGACGGATTTCAGCAGGACGGCCATGTCCTCGCGGGTTTCCTCGTCGAGGGCGGAGAGCGGCTCGTCGAGAAGAAGAACTTCGGGATCGGCGGCAAGGGCGCGACCGAGGGCGACGCGTTGTTTCTCGCCACCGGAGAGGTTCAGCGGCTTGCGGCCGAGCAGGTGGGTGAGGCCGAGACGCTCGGCCAGCGCGGATGTCCGGGCGGCGGTTTCCGATGCGGACTTGTTCTTTAAACGCATGGCGAAGGCGAGATGCTCGGAGACGGTGAAGGTGGGAAACAGGGCGCCATCCTGCGGGACGTAGCCGATGCGGCGCTTGCCGGGAGGGAGACGGGTGATGTCCCGCCCGGCGATGTGGATGGAGCCGGAATCCGGCTGGCGGAGGCCGCAGAGAATTTCCAGAAGGGTCGTTTTTCCGCAGCCGGTGCGGCCCATGAGGACGGCGTATGTTTCCGAAGGAACGGTGAAAGAAACGTCCTCCATCACAAAGCCGGAGCCGGTATCGACGCTGATTTTTTCGAAACGTATCATAGGGATTCCCCGGTGAGGCGGACGGCCACGAGTAATATCATGGCCATGCCGACCATCAGCAGGCCAACCGCGACGGCGGCTTCCAGATTCCCGACGCTGAGCTCCAGCCAGACGGTGGTGGGCAGGACTTCGGTTTTCATGCGGGTGGCTCCGGCGAACACCAGGATGGGGCCGAACTCGCCGAGGCTCCTGGCCCAGGCGACACTGGCGGCGGCGAACATCCCTCGCCGGGCGGCTGGCAGGGTGACGAGACGCACGGCCTGGAAGCGGCTGCAACCGAGGGTCATGGCGACTTCTTCCGGGCGGGGGGAAAGATGGTCGAAGGTGCCGCGCATGGTCCGGATGGCGAAGGCCGCCCCGATGACGAGCTGGGCGAGGATCACTCCGGCGATGGTGTAGGTGAAGGCAACGTGCTCCTCCACCATGCGCCCGAAGCCGGTCTGGAAAAGGATAAGCAGGCATAGTCCCACGACCAGCGGCGGGAGCACGATGGGGATGTCCAACGCGGCCTCGACCAGGGCTTTTCCCCGGAATTTCGAGCGGGCAAGGAGGTAGCCGATGGGGATGGCGAGGAGGAGGGAGAGCAGCGCGGTCACCGTGCAGGTGAGCAGGCTGAGGCCGGTGGCGTAGCGGATTTCCTTGGATTGGAGCGCTTGCCACGTATCGCCGGGCGAGGTGTAGGTGGCGGTGGCGGCAAGCATCGCGATAATGAAGCCGAGGTAGAGCGCGGCGATGAGGGCGAGCGTCAGCCAGAAGGGACTTGGGCGTTTCAAGGGGTGCTTGGGGAAAATTGGATATCGGCGCTATTGCCCGCTTTTCAGCCAGGACGGAATCTCGATCTCCGCACTTTTGACCGGGGTCTGGTCTTCGATCCATTGGAAACCGGATTTCTCAAAAGTTTCGCGGTTCTGCTGGAGGAAGGCAAGAAGTCGGCCCGCGAGGTTCCGCTTTTCGGAAGTCTCGCGGATGGCGAAGGGTTGCACGGCCCTGGCACCGGCGTGATTGATGGCGATGAAATCCAACTTGTCCTCCCGGAGCAGGGTGTTGACCCGGTAAACGACCGCCGCGTCCAGGGCGCCGGCCTGGAGCTGGTTGATGAGAAAATCCGCGGTCGGGACTTCGACGGCGGTATTCTTCCCGACGGAGGTGATGAGTCCGGAAGATTTCAACATACCCTGTGTCATGTAACCGAGCGTGGATTGCCGCGCGTTGCAAAGTCCGATTTTCAGACCGGGGCGGGCGAGATCGAACAGGGTTTTGATATTCGCCGGGTTGCCTTTCGGGACGGCGATTCCGATATCGGTTTCGGTCAGCAGCACGGCGGTTGGGAAAAATTCTGCGACGGGAGGGATGAAGCAGAGATCGCAGGCGTAGTAGGCGTCGGGAAATTTCGGATCCTCGGCGGAGGGCATGGTTTTCATGGTGGCGCAGAGCACGCCGCAGCCGTTGAAGACCGTGGTGAGGGTGGCTCCTTCGCGGGCGGAGAATTCGGTGAGCAGCTTCTCGACAGCCGGGCGATTGACCCCTCCGGAGTAGAGGATGAGTTCGGGGGTCTCGGCCCACTTGTCGCCCCCTGCGGCTTCGAAACCGTGGCGGGTGAAGACGGCTCCGCCTTTTTCCGGGGCGGAAAGGTAGCGGGCGAATTTCAGGGCGGCCGCCGATTGTTTGCAGGAAGCGAGTACGGCGGCGGAGGCGGTTTCCACTTTCTCGGCGAGCTCCGGGACTTCGACCGCTTCCAGCCCCTTGAACTGGGGGACGGTGGCATCCCAGATGATCGCGGCGTCCACCGCGCCGACGGTGAGATCCGCGGCGAGGGCGGTGACGGTGGGCTTCATGACCGCGACGTGGGCGGCGAGAGCTTCCCACTTCCCGCCCAGTGCTTCCTTGGTGCTGCGTCCGATGCTGGCCGCCTCGGGGTTGGCGACGGCGGTTTTGACATCGTCCCGGAAAAGGTCTTCCAGGGTGGCGATCTTTTTCGGGTTGCCGGCTTTCACAGCGATGACGGGATGCTGGCGGACGATGGGAAGATTCTCGCGGACGAGATCGAGGCGGCGGGCGTTTTCAATCGAGCTGGCGTCCGCAGCAATGAAAAGGTCGCCTTTCCCGGAGACCCGGAGATCGGTAAGCAGGGTGCCGGTGCCACCATATTGGAGATGGATGGCGGTTCCGAATTCCTTTTGGTAAGCGGAGGCGATTTCCTCGACCGGCTGCTTGAGGCCGGCGGCGCAATAGACGGAGAGGGAATTGGCCTCGATATGATCCGGGCGGGATCTGCTGAGCAGGAAAAAACCTCCGGCGAGGACGGCGGCGACCGGGAGAACGAGCAGGGCTTTTTTCATGATTTTTTTCCAGGTGGAAAGAAAGCAGTCCCTGATCCGAGGGCGGCAAGGATCGCTCCGATGGCAAGGATGGTCCCGGGGTTCATTTCCGGCTTTTTACTTACCTCCGCAGCAGCGGAGGCCGAAATGGTGACCGTCTCCGGTTTTTCAAACGCGGCGGGACCGGCGGAAGGCTTGGCGGGGATCGCGGTGAGTGCGGCTCCGGCGGTCTCCAGTCCCTTGGGCCAGTTGAGATTCATCAGCAGATCCCAACCGGGATTCCCGTGTTTCACCTGGCAGGAGCAGGCACCGAGTAGGTAGATGCACGCATCGTCCACGAGGGAGTCATCGGCTTCTTCATCGAGAATGACAGCCAGGGCGCGCCCCCTGCCGAAGACGGGGACGAAAAACCCTCCCTGCGGAATCTCCGCGCCGCTGCCGACATCTTCCTGCCCGCGCAGGATTTTTCTGAAAACCTCTTCCTCCGGGGCATCCGCCGGGATGCGGAGCACGGAGAAACCGATGCGTAGCTCAGGGCCGGGTCCCATCTCGTTTTCTGGATCGTCGGGATCGATCTCTTGGAGCTCGGCCACGGACTCGATGAATTCCAGACGGCCCGAGACCCTTGAAACGGCGGCATCGTCTTTCGCGGGATCGCCCGATTCGATGTAAACCCAGACGACCGACTGGCCGGAGAGGATGCACTTCGCGATTTCTGCGCGGGCCGGTGAATCCAGGATACGGGCGGCGGTTTCCGGGGTTGCCACGCCCGTCCAAGCCACCGATTCCCCGTCCGGAAACAGGAGGCGGGATTCCGTTTCAGTATCGCTCACTTCCACGCGGAGGTTCGCATCCGAAACGTCCGTCGGAAAAAGGCGGCGGTTTTCTCCGGAAGTTTCAAAACGGTAATCGTCGGCAGGCCAGTGCTCGAGCGCATAGCGGAAAACCGGGATATCGCAGGCTCCGGCGGGGAGGAGGGAGCAGGCGAAGAGTATGGGGAGGAATCGCATGGAGTATCTGGATACCACCACGGGAAGGCCGGGGTTTCAAATTTATTTCCGAAGGGGGCGGGCAAGGGAGATTGCACCAAGGAGAAACCCGGAAAAATCGAGGAAGAGAACCACGGATGAACGCGGATGGACGCGGATGGGATCATTAGAACCTGCTCAAAATCCCGATTTGTGAAAAGCAATGCCGGAAAAAGTCGAAGACCGGTGACTGTCGGCAGCCTGCTGCCGCTTTTGGCAATGTAGCCCGCTGCGAGCCGGAAGCATAGCCACGGGCAAGGCTTGATATTTCCCGGGGTTGCCCCAGCAGGCTGCGTAACGGAAAGCGGCAGCAGGCTGCCGACAGTCACCGGTGCCTCCGGCACAGCATACGGTAGGTTTCAAACAAGTTCTTAGAACGGATGTTTTTCAGGTGCCTGAGCGGCAAATGGAGGGCTTGAAATCCTTTTCAGCCCTTATTCTCGATTTCTTATCTGCGTCCATCCGCGTCCATCTGCGGTTCAAACTCTTTCCTCTCCCAATTCTAAGAACGCAGGGCTGAGGGCATCGCCACCGGGAACCCCGCATACCTCGCAGTCGGCGCGGCGGGAAATGCGGATGCGGCGGATCTGTGCAGTCGTCGCATCCAGGTGGAGCAGCTCTCCGGCGGATGCCCCGGGCATTCCGGTGAGGAGCTTGACCGCCTCGATGACCGCCAGATTGCCGAGCATGGCGGGAACCGCACCGAGAACCGGGAAACGGCGTTTCCACTCCGGCGGCAGCTCGGGATACAGGCAGGCGAGGCAAGCCGTGCGACCGGGGACGACCGTCAGCAACCGCCCTTCCATGCCATACATGGCTGCATCGATGAGAATTTTCCCCTGGAGGACGGACTCGCGGTTCATGAGGAACCGCTCCTCGAAAAGCGGGGCGCAATCGAAGACGATATCGGCCTTCGAAACCAATCCGGCGGCGTTTTCCTCGGTGATGTTTTCGTTCACTACCTCGACCTCCACCGCCGGGGTGAAACGCCGCAAAGTCTCCGCCGCGATCTCGGCACGGGGTTGCCCGAGCGACCCGTGGGCCATGAGGATCTGGCGGTTGAGATCGTCAGGACGGAGGGGGCCGCCGTGGGCGAGGATGATTTTCCCGAAGCCTGCGGCGGCGAGGGAGAACGCGACCGCCCGCCAAGCCCGCCTACCCGTGAAACCAACGCGGTGGTTCCCCGGAGTTTTTCCAGCCCGGCCACTCCCATGCCGGGGAGGTCTGTCTGCCAGCCGAACATTTCAAGGTCGGCCGGGGTGATCGTTGGTGGCGCGTTCATGGGTTCTATCAGTCACCCGCCAGACATGGGCAGCATGAGGGTGATTTCCATGCCTTTCTCCACGGTGAAGGCGTTCCGGTCTCCGATCCATTGCCCGTCATCCACAACGACGAGCAGGGTGCGCTGGATTTCACCGAGCGGAGTGAGGACCAGCGCGCGGAACGAAGGGTCACGGCCATCACTTGCCAACCTCTCGAAAATATCCACCAACCGCTCACCTTCGGCGGCCTCGACCGACTCGGAATGCCGGCCCGCCGCGGTGACGAGCTGGCCCGTATATTGGAGGGTGATGTTCATGTTCAGGGGGCAGCCGCTCCGGTGACTTCCAGGCGAAGGAATTTTTCAGTCGCATTGCCGCGGGCGACCTTCGCTTTGACCACCCGCAGGATGCCGTCATCGGAGACGGTTTCATCCGTCGTAGCCGCAGGCATCCAGCCGCTGAGCTTACCGGATTCCATCACATTGTAAACCAACCCGTCGGCGAGGAAGTTCTTCCGGTAGGTCAGTGTCACGAAATCCGCCTCGGTCTCGACCGTGGGAGCGTGTCCTGAGCTGTCCGTGAGCGGATCGGAGAGGAATGCGTATTCCAGAAAGTTGTTCAGGTTGTCCTTCTCGGGATCTGCGGACGACAGCTTGTCGGCAGCGGGCGTATCCACCGGAAACATCCGCCCGCCCCACGCTGCGAAGCTGTCCCGCACGGTGACAGCCACCTGCGCGGTGCGGGTGAGATTCCCCCGCGTCGCCGCGAGTGCCAGCACATAGTTGCCGGGCTGGGAAAAGCCCGCGTTTGTCACGAGTGCTGCCGGCGCGCTGAAAACCACCGTTCCCGGACCTGCTCGCCGCACTCCATGCGACGCTCGTCCCGCTCGGCAGCAGGGTATCGCCGTCCACCGTTCCGGAGAGGCTCGTCCCCGAAGGCAGGGTGATGGTCTGGGCTGCGCCGGCTCCGACGACCGGCGCAATGGTCAGCCCCGCACCGCCGTAGGTGCCGTTTTCCTTGGTCGAGAAATCGAGCGATTTGCCGGTAGTCGTCTCATAGGCCAGGATGAAAGTGACGCGCTTATCCGTATCCGCCTGGAGGAAAGGAAGCAGGCCGGTGAGCTGCATGTGGTTCACGACGATCTTCTGCCCTGCGGAAACGCTGCCGCCATTGATGGTGAAACTGCCCAGCAACGTGGCAGCAGAGGTCACCGGGTGAGTGCCGTCGTGCGCGGGTGCGCCGGAATTCCAGGTGATCGTTTCCGCCCAGCCTTCACCGGCATCGCCGTTGTTCAGGCCATGGACGTTCACCGTGAAAGGATTGGCCATCGCGCTATCCGTATTGGTGACCGTCAGCGCCAGCTCCGCGCCGTCGATCACACTGCCGCTAGGCGTGGCGGTTCCGAGATCGAAGCGGAGATAGGATTTCCTATACGTCGTTGCGTCGTTGCGGATACGCATCCGGTTCGTGGTGGCTTGCGAGGACGTCGCCGCGCTCGAGTCGATGAAAGTGTCCGCTGCGGTCGTGAGTTGCGGCGGAGCCACGGTGCCCTCGATGTACATGCGGAAGTCGCGGTGACCCTCCACATCCGGGAAGCCGAACGTGCCCGGCGTGAGCGCCTGCCGCGCCGCCAGGTCGTAAGGAAATTGCGCCGCCTGCCTCGAAGCCTCGACATCCGCGGCAATCTGCTCCGGCGTCGTCCCCGGCGGCACGACGTCCATCAGCCGCACGAAAGTATCCTCCAGATCCAACGTCGAGCCGTCGCGCCGCAGTCCGTGGCCGCCGGGATAGTCTTTTGCGGGCGCGTTCGGGTGGAATTCGTTCGCGAGCGACATCGCGCGCGGCTCGTCCGGCTTGTCGGGATCGCCGGGTTCCACAAAGCCGAGCACCCAGGCATACACGCCGTTTGCCTCGAACACCGGCCGCTCGTTCCCGGAAAACTCCAGCCGGAAATACGTGTTCTTCACAAACGTCGCAGGATTCGACGGCAGGTTCCCCTCCACCGTCATCAGAGGCGTCAGCGTCTCGCCGTCGATGAAATCGTCGGACTTCGGATCGTTCGGACAGCAGGTCGCCCAGCGCGTATATCTACCGTCGCCGGAGGCATCCGGGGCGGTCGTGCCGTGGTCATTGATCACCGGCGTGCCCGTCACCTTGTAGAACTGCATGAACACCCGCGCCCCCAGCGCCCCGGCCCGCACCGCGTTGTCCGAGGGGCCGGTGCGCAGCGTGATCGCGTCCATGCGCATGGGCGCGGTGCCAATGGTGAACGTCTGCCCCAGGTCGCGGTCGCGGATGTAGTAGCGCACCTTGGGCTTGTTGAAAGCCGAGTCGGGCGCGCCGAAGGGCGGATTGTAGATGAACTCGACATTGTTTCCGCCTGTCGCCGTGTCGTCGAACTTGTCCGGATCCCCGACGCGCGGCGGGTAAAAGCGCAGGCTGGTCGTGCCTGTCGTCCCCTGCAGGGTGTAGCTGATTTTCACCGAGCTTCCCGTCGGCGGTGCGGGGACGATGGAGATGGCCATGTCCGCGCGGGCTGCGGCGGTGGAGAAAGCTAAAATGGCAAGAAGGATGATCAGGTTTGGTTTCATGGTTTTTCGGAGAAAATGCGGCGCTGGATTCGGGATTGTGTGGTGCGAACTATCTCGCGAAGGCGCAAAGGGATAGTGCTTTTCCGGAACCGCCTGTGGGAGATCAGGGAGTCAGCCGGGACTCAAAAAAGGCCGCTCCTCGAAAAGCGAGAGAAGCGGCCCTGAATTTTGGTTGAGTCCGTTTACGACTGGCGGCGCGACCGCTGGAAGCAGAGCATTCCAAGTCCGCCCAGAAGCATCAGGTTCGTCGTCGGCTCAGGGATGACAACCAGGCTGCCGCCTCCGTTGATGGTGAATCCCATCGGGGCGTTTGCAGACGTATAGGTCATCGCAGCCTGCGGCGTGCCGTCGAAGAAGAACGAGTTCACGGTCAGCACTCCGGTGGCGGATCCCGTATCCAGGATGGAGTCGGTGAACGCGTTGAGGCGATCAAAGGACTCCGTGAACATACCAAGAGCAAAAGTGCCTTCGCTATTCAGTGTTAGCTGCACGCTGTCCGCGATCTGATCGGCCGCCCCTAGCCCGAGAGTGGAGCGCGTCGCTGCAGTCCCGAGGTTCGTCGTGACGTTGCCGATGATGATGTCGGCGGTTCCCGCGACGCCGTCGCCGGCAATGGCGTTCACTCCCGAGGTCTTGTTCAGAAACAGCGTGCCGGCGTTGACGCTGGTCACGCCGGTGTAGGTGTTTGCCGTCGTGCCAGTGAGGGAGAGGGTTTGGGCGCCGAGTTCTCCGGCACCACTAACGTCCTCCGTACTGAGTGTGCCTGCGCCCCCGATGGCCCCGCTGATTTCTATATTAACACTGGCTCTGCCACCTTCACCGCGCGCGCGGAACTGGGCATTCCCGGTAAGCGTATGCGTGCCGGTGAATTTCAGAAGCTGAGTGCCGGTGGCGAGCTGACTGTTGACGTCGCCCACGATCAGGCTGTTTCCGGTGCTCACGGTCAGGCTTCCATATTCCATGGTGAAGCCGGTGGTCCCGGTGGACAACTGCCCACCAGTGAAACGGGCCGTTTGGGATGCGACGGTGATGTTGTTCCCGAAGTTCACTGCGGCACCGTCCGATTGCGCCTCGATACGCCGGGTTGCGCCTACGCCGCCGGTGAGGGTGACAGCCGCCGTGCCGAGCGCCCCTGCATTTTGCAGCCGCAGGCGGTCCGAGGTGCTGTTGTTGATCTGGCCGGAGAACGAGTTGGATCCGGAGAGCGTGAGAGTGTTGTTGCCGGTGACGTTCAGCGTGGCACCAGTCCCGGTGAGCTGATTGTTGCTACCCAGGACCAGCGCGCCGTTAGTAACGTTGATTGTTCCGGTGTTCCCCGTGCCGAGACCGATGAACCTGCCCGAACCCAGGGTGAAACCCCCGGTATTCCTAAAGGTGCCGCCGCGGAGGAGGATGTCGTTCGTTCCGGCTCCCAGGCGGTTGTCGTTTTCCACGGAAACGGCACCGGCATTAACCTGGATATCGCCGGTGAACGACTTGATCGTGCTGGTGAGATTGAGCGTTCCTGCGCCCTGCTTGAGGATTGCCACGTTGCTGACGCCCGTGCCTCCGGAGATGCCGTTGACGAATGTGGCCGAATCGCCCGTAGCGACGGTGAACGTCCTCTGCACACCGCCGAGCTCGATGTTCAGGTTGTTGAGCGCCGTCGTGCTGCCGAAGGTCACGGTGCGGCCATTCGTTACGGAATCCACATTGATGTTGCCCGCGAGCGTTACCTCACGATTTGCGACACCATCGGCATTTAGCGTGAGATTGAATGCGCCATCGTAAAGAAACTGCCAGTCTCCGGACAAGGCCCGGTCGGCATTGAACGTGGCCGTCTGCATACCTGTGAAGGTGTTCGAGAACCTGTCGTTGATGTTCAAGGCGTCCCAGTTTGCAGTGTCGTTGTATTCGTAGGTGCCGGCGGCGGTCGGAATCCAGTCGGCGTAGGCGGAGAGGGTGCCCAACGCCATGGTGGCGGTGAAGATCGGGAGAAGTGTTTTGGATTTCATATTGATTTGATGGCAAAGGTTTTAATCGAAGTTTTCTGAATCTTTGGTTTTAGTGGTATGACAGAGTAGGATGCGACGACAAGGTCTCGGGAAGCAGCGTTAAATTATGAGGACGTTTTTCCTTTACAAGATAATTGTGCAAAATCTTCTTGAGTTCGATCCCTGTTTCTGTCGGAGGCGGTTCGCGAATGGCAGGGGCCCTCGCGGGGAACGCGGCACCGGTATGTGTAGGGTTCCGGGCGGGCAGCCGGGCGCGAGAGCCGGAGTTTCACAGCTCCGCCCTCCGACGTTTCCCGACCCACCCCGGCAGCGCCGGAACAATCCTGACCGAGATGTCCTTCGCGGCCTCCCGCCCCCCCCGGCGGTTGTATTCCCCGCTGGTGAGCACCAGGGAGGCAGAGCACTTTTCCGCAGAGGGGCGTCGTAGATGATAAATTTTCTTTACCGCTGTGGGAAGGAAGGTGGTATGTCTTGGCGGACTGCTCTGATGCATTTCAATCGCGCTATTTATAGATCCCGTCCCACGCATGTTATCGCCTGAAACCGATCATCCCATGAAACCCATCCATCCCTTCCTCTTCATCTTCACCGGACTATTCGCCCCGCTCCATGCCGCTCCCCTCGCCGATGAAATCCGCAGCAAGCTCCCCGGTGAATCCGGCCTGGTGGTGACCGTGGGAATGCACGACGCGGCGCTTGCCAGCGACCTGGCCGCCAGTGGCCGGGTGCTGGTGGAATCGCTCGTCTCCGACCGCACGGTGCGCGATGCCATGCGCGCGTCCATCCGCAAGGCCGGCCAGTATGGCGCGGCATCCGTGGAGCTCGCCCACGCCCCTACCACCTTGCCGCACGCCAGCAACATGGTGAACGTGCTGGTGCTAGATTCCGCCGGCCCCGCCGCCGCGCAAATGGGAAAAGAGGAGGCACTGCGCGTGCTGGCACCGGGCGGCAGCGCTTTCATCGTCAGTGGTGGGAAATGGCAGACCTTCACCAAACCGGCCGATCCAAAATTCGGCGTCTGGACCCACCCGCACGGAGACGCCAGCAACAACGGCGTCTCGGACGATCAGGAACTCGCCCCGGTCTCGACCATACGCTTTATCGATGGCATCGGGCGCGGGGAGAAAAGCATGGCCGGCACCGGTGGCATCCCGGTGGTCGGCGGCGGCATGATCGTCTGCAGCGATCCGCGCGGCTATCTGCCCCACCCGCGCGAAGACAAGACCGTGGACAGCCACCGCCTCATCGGGCGCGACGCGCACAGCGGCCTCAACAAGTGGACCATCCCGGTCGGAGCCGACCGCGCCTTCCTCGCCATCGACGGTGATTTCCTGATTTCCGCCTATCCCGAGCCTGGCCGGAAAGGCGACCTTTTCATCCACGATCTGCACACCGGCGAGCTGCTTCACTCGATTGAGAGCGGTCTTCAAAAAGTCAGCGCCGACAACATTGACGGCATCGCGCACGGCGGCACCGCCTGGGTGGCCATAGAAAACCGGTTGCTGGCCTGCGATCTCGGCACCGGAAAGATCCTCTGGAAACACGAGGCCGAGGGCTTCGACAGCTGGTTCTCCCCCGCCCTCACGCCGGATGGGAAGCGCTTCGTCATCGTCGAGAGCGGGGATAGAAAATCCGGTTTCAAACAGCGCTGGCCGTGGACGAAGATCCACGCCATCACCGCGCTCGACCCCGCCACCGGGAAGGAGCTGTGGCGCGACGAATCGCTGCGTGGCGAATACACCATGCACGTCCCGCTGACCGACAGGCACGCGTTTTTCGCAGCTCCGTGGGGAATCGGCAGCCACTACGAAAAGATCGCTCGTGACCAGCGCGACAAGCTCCCGCGCGGCCACGGAATGCTCGATGTCACCAGCGGGAAGATCCTTTGGAAAAAGGATGCCGACTCCGATGGCGGCGCGTCCGGAGCGATGTGGGCGCAGGTCTCGTTCTTCCACGGCGACGAAATTTTCCTCTGTCAGGCGAACCACTACCTCGCCTGGAAAGTCGCCACCGGAGAGCTGACACGCGACATCAAGCCCATGGTTTACAACCAGCGCTGCGTCCGTACCCGCGCGACCGGGAAATACATTCTCGGCGGCTTCGGAACGTTTCTCGATTTTGAAACCGGCCTTCAGACCGACCAGAACATCTCGCGCTCCGCCTGCGCCGTCGGTTCCACGCCCGCCTACGGCAGCATTTACAATGGGCCCAACGGCTGCGGCTGCTTCGCCCAGGTCCGCGGCTTCGGCGCTTTCGCACCCGGCGACGCTGTCGTCGTCCTGCCCGATGCCGAGCGCATCGAAACGCTCAACCTGCCGGGCGAACCCGGTGGCCCGGTCGCCGCACCGAAAGAGGTGGAACGCCTGACTCTGAAAGGGAAAGGCGACGACGGAGGCATCGAAGTCCGCGCCGTGGTCACCACGGACTCTCCGGTGCGCGATAGCTGGACCAACCACGAATACGCCCCGTTTCCCGAAACCGAGCCGGTGAAAGCCGGTGATCTCGAGCTGGTCGCCGTGGTCAGCGAGCACCGCCTCGAAGCCCGCCGTGGCGGTCAGGCCGTCTGGTCGCTCACCGCAGACGCCCGCATCAGTGCACCGCCGCTGGTGCATGAAGGCCGTGTCTATCTCGCCGCCCACGATGGCTACGTCTATGCCTGCGAGCTGGCCACCGGAAAGCAACTCTGGCGCGCGCTGGTCGCCCCGAACCGCCGCGAAATGGTCGCCTACGGCCAAATCGAATCGAACTGGCCGGTGCGGAGCCTGGCGTTCCACGAAGGAGCCGTTTGCGCCGCCGCCGGTCGCCACCCCGAGCTGGATGGCGGCATCCACCTCGCCGGCCTCGATCCCGCCACCGGCAAAGCGAACTGGCGCAAAACCATCGCCACCGACACCACCGGGTTCTTCGATCCGGAGGTTCGCAAAAAAGACCGCCACCTCAACTGGATCACCAACGGCGGCCTCAAGGTGAAGGACGACCAGCTCCAGCTTGAAGGCTTCGACTGGGTCCACGGCGGCGGCAACCAGAAGGAAAGTAAGCGACGGCCACCGTTCACGATAAATCCCGATCATGAAAAATAGCGGATCTCGAAAAAAATTCCCCGCAGGGTTTGTCAAGAGCCATGTGATTCTCATCGCGCTCGCGCTGCTTCCATGGGTGGCGGCGGACGCGCAGGAATTCGGCTCCAAGGTGGAGCCGTTTTTGCAGGAGCACTGCGTCGATTGCCACGGCGAGAAGAAGCAGAAATCCGGGATTCGCTTCGACAAGGTGACTGAATTCCGCGCCGAAGATGTCGAACTCTGGACCAAAGTCCATGAGGCGCTGGAATACGGCGACATGCCGCCCGAGGACGAAACCCAGCCGGAGAAAGCTGCGGTGGAAGGGGTGATGGACTGGATCAAATCCGCGCAAAGTGCGGCGCGCGGCCCGGTGATACGGCGGCTGAACCGGCGGGAAATTTCCGCCTCCCTACAGGACTTGACCGGATCGAAAGTGGACTTTGCCTTCGCCCTACCCGAGGACGGAAAGGTGGGAGGCTTCGACACTGGCGCGGATGGCTTACAGGATGCGGCGGACTCGGTGGCAAGCATGTTGGAAGTAACCGGCCGCGCGGTTGGCGGACTGCGTTTTCTTGAGCCGGATGGGGCTAAAGTATTCGATTTCGACCTGAGTGAAGAATCGTTCAAGGACGTGAGGCGGGCACTCGGCCAGTACAAGGATCAGGGTCTGGTTTCAAAAGGCGGTGCTGGCAAATGGCTGCCGGACAAAGGGGTGCTGATGAATCCGCAGACCTTGAAAGATCGCGGCGGGTTCGAGACAGGGATCGCCCCACTCGCTTCCCGTGACGGCGTGCTGCGGCTGGATCTGGTGGTCTCCTCCTGGAAACCGACGGCTTTCGAGGGTCTTCCCGATCCGCATCTCTCGGTGGAGATTGGCGGTCGCGATCTGGAGATACGCGCGGTCGGCCCGGAGGAGGAAACCCGCAGCTACGAAGTGCGGATGGAGGAACTGGTCACCGACAAGGACCTGTTTGTCATACGGCTGAAAAATCTCGTCGAGCTGCCTTACGCCGTGAAAGGTTTTGAAAATGAGGACAAGACCAAACCGGAAGAGAAGGTGCCCGGCGGTGGCGGCTTGTTCCGGCCCATGTATGATAAAAGGGGCACCGCTCCGGAGGAGTCACCTACGCCTTTCATAGTAGTCAGGCGGATGAAAGTGACGGTGGGCGCGACCCACGTGTGGCCTCCGGCCGAATGGGGAGCCGAGCCGGCCGACGCTGCGGATGAACCCGGTTCCGCGAAGCGTTTGCTGGCACTGTGGATGGAGCGTGCTTACCGGAGGCCGGTTGAAGCTTCCGAACTTGAGCCGTATCTTGAACTCTACGCATCCCTGCGGGGACAGGAACATGGTTTCGACAAGGCTTTGAAAGCGGCTTTCCAGGCGGTGGTGATGTCCGCGCCGTTCCGCTACCTCGGCTCGCCTGAAGGTGGAAAAGACCCGCACACGGAGATCTACACTCTGGCCTCCCGGTTGAGTTTCATGCTGACCGGCGCACCTCCCGACGCCGGGCTGAGGGCGGCGGTGGCGAGCGGTGCGTTGCTCAAACCTGGCGAACTCGACGCCCAGGTTGAGCGCCTCGTGAAAAGCCCGGCCAGCGAGGGGTTTTTCAATCCTTTCGTCCGCCAATGGCTGGAGATGGGGCAGCCGATCACGCTGGTGATGGAGTCCCTGAAAAAAGTGGATTTCCTTTTCGGACGACACCTTAAAGATTCGATGGAGCGGGAGACGGTGGAATACATTGCGGAACTATTCCGCCACAACCGCCCCGCCGGCGAGCTGGTGGACAGCGATTGGACGATGATGAACCAGGCGCTAGCCCGCTATTACGGCTACGAGGGAGTCGAGGGTTCGGAGCTACGGCGAGTTGCGCTGCGCAAGGACGACCCGCGCGGCGGCGGCATTCTCGGACAGGCGGGCATCCAGTCCATGCTGACCTGGATGGGCGACAACTGGGTGATCTATCGCGGTGCCTGGACGCTGCGCCACGTGCTCGACGATCCGCCGCCACCCGCCCCGCTGGAGGTGCCGGAACTGACGGCGAAGCCCGGGAAAAATTTCCGCGAACTTTTGGCGAAGCATCAGGAGGATGTGAACTGCACGGTATGTCACAAGGACATGGATCCGCTTGGGTTCGCGTTCCAGAATTTCGACCTCAGCGGACGGTGGCGCGAGGTCGAGTATTCGAAATACGTTCGCAACGAGCTCGACGGCAAGATAGAGTGGCGCGGCGAGGGCGATACCCGGCCGGTGGACTCGAAAGGGCACTTGCCACGCGGCGAGGAATTCACGACGTTCGCCGAGTGCAAGAGTCTGATTGCAAAGAACTACCAACGTGACATGCTGCGCGGCATCCTTAAGAACCTGGTAATCTACGGCACCGGTCGCCGTCCCGATGTCCAGGACATGACGGAGATAGGCCGCCTGCTCGACGCCGCAGGGAAAAATGACTTCGCCTCGCTGGACCTGCTCAAATCCTTCATCCGCTCGCCGATTTTCCTCGGCACCGAACCCGAATAAAAAATCCCCATGCATTTCCTGAAATCCCGCACCATCGCCCGCCGCTCCTTTCTCCGGGGATTCGGGGCGACCCTTGCATTGCCTTATCTCGAAGTGATGGGCGGCAAGACCCTCGCCGCCACTACCGGAAAAACCGACCCGGCGCGGCTGGCGTGTTTCTACATCCCTGGCGGGATCGCGCGGCAATCGTGGTTTCCGAAAGACACGGGAAAAGGATACGCCATCGCGGATTCCCACCGTCCGCTGGAAAAGCATTACGCAGATTTTTCCGTCCTCAGCAATCTGCTGCACATCGAAGGACAGATCAGTGGCCACGTGCATCCTTACAACTGGTTGACCGGCCATAACATCAACCTGACTCCCGGAGCGCTGACCAACACGATCTCGATGGATCAGGTGGCCGCGATGCACGCCGGCTCAACCTACCTGCCCTCGCTCGCCCTGTCATGGCGCGATGGGGTCGGCACCAGCACGCTCTCGCGAAACGCGCAGGGTTCGGACATTCCGGCGACGGCCGATTACCGGGGTGTTTTTGAAAAGCTTTTCCCACCCGGCGACGCAGCGGGCCGGAAGGCGGCGATAGACCGGTTGCGCCTGAACCGCAGCATTCTCGACACGGCGACGGGCAGCGTGAAAACCTTGCAGCGCGATCTGGGCTACGCAGACCAACAACGCCTGGCACAGTATCTGGACTCCATCCGCGATGTCGAGAAGCGGCTGGATAACAGCGAGGAAATCATCAAAGGCGGGCGGCCGAAGTTCGACGAGGAAGCAGTCCGGCTGACGCCGCAGGGAAAGGATGGCTTCGAGGAGCACATCGACATGATGATGGAACTCATCGCCCTGGCTTTCCAAACCGACATGACCCGGGTAGTGACCCAGGTGCTGGGCGGCGAGGGCGGGCCGAACTACAATGAATACAAAACGTGGGCCGGAGAGGTCGGCGGACAGGTGCGCGGCGCCCACGATTTCCACCACAAGGGTTCGCAAAACGCCGATCCGAATAGCGCGGATATCCGGGTGCTTGCCTTCCGCGATGAAATGCTTTGCCGCTGCCTGAGCCGCCTGATGGACAAGCTGAAATCCATCGACGCGGTGGACGGAACCTTGCTCGATCACTCGGTGCTACTCATGGGCGGATCACAAATCAACAGCCACTCGGGCGGCAGCTTCCCCACCCTGCTCGCGGGCGGTAAAAAGCTCGGCTTCAAGCACGGGCAGCATGTGAAGTGGGACGGAGGAAAAGTGCCGATGTCCAATCTCTATCTCACGATTTTGCAACAGCTCGGATGTCCGGTGGAAAGCTTCAAGGAAAGCAGCGGGATCCTGTCCGAACTGCTTGCTTGATTTCCAATATGGAGAAGCGCGCATCTTGCCGCTAGCGAAGAATCGAGAACGGTGCACCAGTCCTCCGCTAGCGGCTGGAAGCGCGCTTCTCCATATTTAAGGAAGTTTCCAGATCTTCACTCCGCCTTTGCTCGCAGAGGCCGCAAGCTTGCCTCCCGGGTGCGCGGCGAGGGCGGTGACCTTGTCATCATGACGCCCGAGAATGCCAAGCGGTTCGAAAGTTTCGAGGTCGCCATAGACGGACGGTTTTGTCCCAGCTTCCGGTCAGCAGCCGGTGGTCACCAGGCAAAAGTGTTAGTGCGTTCACCGCATTCTCGTGGCCTTTGAGCGTAGCGAGAACCTTCCCTGTCGTAGCGTCCAGAACGCGCGCGGTTTTATCCCAGCTTCCTGTGATGAGCCGTTTTCCATCCGCGGTGAAAGCCAGTACGCTGATCGCGTTCGGATGCGGATGCCATTCTTCGAGCAACTCGCCGGACTCCGCATCCCAGATGCGCAGCAGAGTATCGGCATCGGCACTGGCGAGCCGCTTGCCATCGGGGCTGAATGCCAGCGTGTTGATATCGTATTCGTTTTCGTGGGAGTCGCTCCACATTTCTTCACCACTGCCCACCTCGGTGACACGCAGGGTGTCATCGCCACTGGCGGAGGCCAGCCATTTTCCATCCGGGCTGAAAACGAGCGCGGTGATATTCTCATCGTGCGCTTCGGTTCGGATAATGTCTTTGCCGTCCTTGGCGTTGCGAAGGCGCAGTGTCCCTGCCCATGTTCCGTTGGCGAGGATTTTGCCGTCCGGCGAGTAGGCGAGCGCACTGACCGTCTCCCCCTTTTTCTCAAAATCGGTTTCATGCTTCGCCATATCGGTCTGCCAGATGCCGAGTCGTCCGTCGTCGCAACCGAGCGCGAGAAATTTCCCATCAGGACTGAAAGCGATCGCGGAAACCCAGACCCCGCCGGTGGAAATTTCAATCGGTTCCGGCGCGGCAGCGAGCCGCCCGAAGCAGAACACGAGGAATAGGACTGATCTGGAGAATATCATGACTGCTGACAGTGTAGCGGGACTTTGGCCGGGAGCAAGGAACGCCTCAGTCCAATTCCGCCCGTGCAGCATTTTAAATAAAATCGACAGATCGAACGGTTTCAGACCCATATTAATAGAACATCAGCTTCTCCGACCCATGACTCCCATCACCTCAGAAAACAACCGGTCAAAAGTCCTCGTATTTTTCGCCTCCTTCCCCGCTCTACTCCTATCGGTCTTCTGCTTGCACACCCTTTGCAATGGCAGGGCCGCTGCGGCGTCTCCCGCACTGACGGATTTCCCCGGCGGGGAAGCCGGAGTGGTGGTGATCGTCGATCCTGCCTCGACCGGGCAGGCGATAGCCCTCGCCAAAGAAGGCAGGTATCTGGTGGCCGTGCTGGACGACAATCCTGCGGACGTGCTCGCCCACAACGAGGCTTTTGCGGAGGCCAAGGTCTATCCGGTCGCCCAAGCCCATCGCTGGTGGACGGGCGACCGCCTTCCATTCCGCACGAACGGCGTGAACGTCGTGATTCTGCGAGAGGGGCTGGACAACGGCCTGCTGGCGGAAGCCGAGCGGGTGATCGCCCCCGGATATGGTCTTGCTCTGATCGAAAAAGGCGGTGTCTGGCAGGAGGGTCGCAAGGATAGACCCGCGGGCATGTCCACCTGGTATGGCTTCGCCCACGATGGAGGAAACTCCTTTTACTCCCCGGACACCGAGCTCAAACCGGTCAACAGCGTTCAGTTTTTCGGCGGTGGAGAGCGGTTACGGAGTAGGGGTCATCCCTTCGTCGCCGATGAGCGGATCATGGTGACCGATCCCGGCGCGATCGAAGCCCGCGATGCCTTCTCCGGTCTCCTGCGCTGGCGTAGTGATCGCACCTACGTGAACAGTGCCAACGGCATCCTCACCGACAAAAACTTCTGGTGGCTCGACGGCGGGAAAGGCGGAACCGGACTCCTGCGGGGAAATGATCGTCTCAGCGGAGCCGAGACGGAACCCATCGACCTCGGCCCCTTCGTTGGCTTCCGCGGGCAGGATCACGATTCCATGACACGCTACTACCGCGTAGTAAGCGACGGAAAAACCATCTACGCCACCGGCGGCGAGAAGCAAATCACCGCCCACGACGCCGCGACCGGGAAGCAGCTCTGGAAACAGGATTTCGAATCCTTCGTTGAATGTGTAGCCGTTTCCGACGGACTCGTCACCGCTATGCTCAGCAGCACCAATAACGGCCCCCGCGAGACCGCTTTCAGTTGGAATAACAACATTTTCGAAGCAGTCATCGGCCTCGATCCCGCCAGCGGAAAAGAACTCTGGCGCAACTCGGAAGCCAAAGGCCGCCCCGTCCACAACCTGGCGATGGATGGCGAAAAAGTCGTGGTCTGCAGCTATCTCTTCAACGGTGGAAACGCCGTCGGGGACAAGAAGGAAGACACGGAGTGGTACACGCCCCTGCAGTTTCTCCAAGTCGTCGGGCGCGACAACGGCAAGACCCGTTTCTTCCGCACCGATTTCAAGGAACTGACCTGCTCCAACACCATCCAGCTCCTCGCCCTCTCGCCCGGCCGCGTCGGCGTTTTGAAAGACAACGACCTCAGCCAGTTCGACGCCAAGGACGGCAAACTCATCCAACAATACCGCGGCCCCGGCTACCACCTCGCCTACCCCGCCGTCACCCCCACCCATTTCTGGACTGGCAACTCCTCCATCCCGTTGGGTGACAACTCGGTGATCGATATGAGCGGGCACGACCTGGTCTCGCCGCCTTACAACCATCGCAACGCCCCGGCCAACGGAATGCTCTACTCCCCCAGCCGCTTGGACACCGTCTCCTCTTTGAGAGCCTTGGGGAGCGCCCTTGCCCTGACCCACCGTGACCAAGCCGATTTCCAATCCCTGCCCCTCGACGACAAACGCCGCCTTCTCATTCAGGGAAAGGCCGATTGGTCTGAACCCGCCGCCGGCACTTGGCCCACCCTCCGGGGCAACTTCGAGCGCACCGGCTGGCTCTCCGGCCCCGCACCCGTCCCGACCGAACTCGCCTGGGAGCAACGCCCCGCAAGCAACGTGGATGAAGCCGCCGCCAGCCTCCTCCGAAATGGATGGAAACAAGATGGTTTCTCCCCCGGCCCCGTCAGCCCGCCCACCGCAGATGGGAAAAACCTGCTCGTCGTCCAAGCCAACGAGCACCGCCTGATCTGCTACGACACCGAAAGCGGAAAGGAAAAATGGACACAGCGTTTCAACGGCCGCATCCGCACCGCACCGGTTCTCGCTGGCAACACCGCCTACCTCGGCTGCGATGACGGCACCGTCTCCGCCATTGATCTTAAAGACGGAAAAACCGTCTGGCAGTTTTTCCTAGCCCCCGGAACCGACCTCATCCTCGATCACGATCAGCTCACCAGCCTCTACCCCACACCCTCCGCGCCCGTCCTGCTGGACGGTGCCCTCTACGCCACCGCCGGCCGACACAGCAGCCTCGAACTCGGCATCGTCATCTGGAAGCTCGATCCTGCCACTGGCCAGCCACTCGGCAACGCAGTGCTAGACCAGAAATGGAGCGGCCCGATGACCGAAAACCCCAGCCACCATCCACCAACGGGAAAACCAAATACTCCGACAGTGGCCCGCCAATCCAAACCAACGACGCCATGCAGGTCTGGGAAAACAAACTCATCCTTGGAAACATCTCCATCGATCCGAAAACGATGGCCATTGCCGGGTACAAGTCTCCCGAAACCATGCAACACATCGAGCCAGCCCGCAGCGGAATCCACGGCGGAATCCGCTGGATCCGCTCGCCGGAACAAAGCCACCCGTTCCGATTGAACGGAGTCACCGTCCGGGCCAGCCACAGGTTCACCTCGGAAGGCATGATCCTCAACCGCGAGCTGAACGCCTTCGCCATGACCCGGGAAAAAGCAAGAATCTGCGTCCTGGAACTAGGCTTCAACAGCGACAAAGACACCGACCAGATCAACGAAAAGTCCGTCACCCTGCCCACCGAAAAAATGGACAATCCCCAAGCCGTCGCCGGACGTGGCGATCTGATCTACATGGCCAGCAAACACTTCGATGACAAAATCCACCTTCTCGTCATCAACCACAACGACCCCGGCAAAGCCGTCGCAGACATCGCCTTCGACCGCCTCGACAAACAAGAAGAACTCATCCCCGACGGCATCGCCATCACCGGGGATATGGTTTTCCTAACCACCACCGGGGGCCGCATCCTTGCCTTCGGGACCAAGTGAATTCAAAATGATTGAAGCGGATGCCGCGAAACACCTGGAGAGATGGGGCAGGACGTATCACCGTGGGCACAACGGAATATGGAGAAGCGTGCATCTTGCCGCTAGCGAAGCACCAAGCGAACCGTTTCCGATCCTTCGCTAGCGGCGGGACGCACGCTTCTCCATACTCATTCGGCGACTCCGAACCGTTTCAGCCAGTCATCCACCTTGATGAACTGCGTTTCGCCGCCGCGGCGCCAGCCACCCCATTTGACATCATACTTTCGTCCCGCCTTCGCAAGCTCCCGGAGGCGGGTAACGTGACCGTCGATTTCCTTGGCGTAGGTTTTCGACAGCTCGGTGTCCGGGTTCAATTCGGTGTGGCGGCGCTTGAGATAAGCCAACTGGATTTCTCCCATGGTTTGCGCGAAAATCAGGTTGGTTTCCAGCTTGCCTTGGTAAAACGCATAGGCCTCGGGGGTGAGTTTTTCCTTCACCGCCTCCAGGCGCTTGAGTGAGTTTTCGGCGGACTCCACGCTTTTCCGGGTGCCGGTCTGCTCGGCATCGATGATGGTTTTCGCGCCGTCGCGCGCGGCCTCGTAGGAGGGGCGGTAAGCCGGATCCCAGCGGAAGTTCGACCAGTTGTGGTGGAACGCGTTGGCCTTGGCATTGTCGGCCTTGTCCATAGCGATGGTGGCGGGGGGCGGCTGTCGCGCGTCGCCGAAGGTGTAGGTATCGACGCTGAGGGCTTCCGCGATGACCTCTCCGGTATCGCCGAGCAGATCCGCCATTTCTTCCGCAGCTTCTTCGCCGAACGTCTTGGCCGCCCAGGCACGCATCGCTTCGTCGGCGGTTTTGGCCCTTCCGGACGCGAGCATTCCCATCACCCACATGTTGGCTCCCTGCGGTTCGTGCATGGAGCTATACGGCCCCGGCTCACCCTGGCACAAACGCCATCCACGCCTTACGATGCGGCGTAGCGCATTTGTTTTTCGAGCAGGTCGGGGAAACAGTTGGCCACGTGCTTGGCTTGGAAATACTCGCCGAAAAGATCGAACTCCGCCAGTTGCTTGCGCTCGCCGACCGCACCGAGGGCAGCATCGAAGATCCCGCGCATCTGCCAGTCCTGCGGCACGATCTTGCTCATGACCGTGATGTCCTCCGGCAGCCCCCGCACGCACTCCATCACCCCTTGGAACTCCTCCGGATGCCAGACGAAGGTCCGCACGACCAGCTCGACTTCATGCTTCCTGCACTGGGCGTCGATGGTTTCCACCAGCTTCTTCATCAGCACCGCGTCGGTGATCTTGATTTTGCTCTCGACCACGGTCAGAACCAGCTTGTCCACATCGGGGAGCAGCTCGCCCAGCACCCACTCGTAGCGCTCGTCGAGGAGTTTCCAGAGAGCATCGTTGTCCAGTGCAATGGGGCCGATGTCTTTCGGCAGATCCTCGAGTTCATGGATCCACAGGCTGACTTTCATCCCGTGGTCATGGCAGAATTTCACGTAGGCTTCCTTTTCCTCACGCTCCGCGAATTGTTTAAGCCGCTCAACATTGCCGCGTTCCAACTGGAACTGCGCCTCGTTGAATCCCAGCTCGGCCGCCAGCTCGAGGATGTCTTTTCGCGGTTCGCCGTGGAAAGAAACCACCCGATCCGCGAACATCGGGACGGGCGGTGTTTCCGCGCGCACGAGGCCGGTGGATGGCAAAAGTAGGGCGGCGATGCCAATCAGGGTTTTGATCATGGGAGGATTTATGTCAGACAGCTCTTCCGCTGGCAAGCGGGCTGGTGGGAGCGACTGAAAGCGGTGGGTGGAACCGCGTTCTCCAGAACGCGAGTCCGTTTCCTTTTGTGCGAATCGTGTCCGGCGAAAATCATCTCTTCATCCCTACTGACCGGCGCAGGAATAACTGCGGACATCGAAGGCTATGGAGAAGCGTGCTTCCAGCCGCTGGCAGAGGACTGGCGCGCCGTTCCGGATTCTTCGCTAGCGGCTGGAAGCACGCTTCTCCATATTGGCACCGTCGTCCCGAAGCCCCGGATCCTTGAACCTGCTGATTCACTCTCCGATCACGGCCAGGAAACCGCAGTTGGCGGCGGTTTCCTTTTCGTTGAGCGGGTTGGTGGCTCCGAAGGGTTCACCTTCTTTTCCGGAGGTGCCGGCGATGGCGATGCGGGTTTTGCCGTTGATTTCGCGGGTGTCCACGGCGTGGGCGGAGCCGCCGGACTGGATGCGGGTGCAGAGGTCGATTTTCTTCCAACCGTCGTCCATGAGGAGGCCGAAAGCGCCGCCTCTGTACTCGCCGCCACCTTCGGGCATGAGGGTGACGGGGAGGCTGGCGGCGGCCACTCCGACGGCGATGACCGAACCGTCCGCTAGTCCGGAAACGGCTCCTGCCTTCAGGCGGACGGCGTTGGCATCGCCTTTGGAGGTGCGGGTGCAGAAGCCGACACCCCGGAGGTATTCACCGGTGGAGGGGTCGTACTTGCAGAGGTAGGTCTTGTGCTCGGCGCGGCTTTTGAAGAAATCGT
The DNA here is from genome assembly GCA_963793435.1 of uncultured Verrucomicrobiae bacterium. Taxonomy (GTDB): domain Bacteria; phylum Verrucomicrobiota; class Verrucomicrobiia; order Verrucomicrobiales; family Akkermansiaceae; genus Luteolibacter. The sequence continues at coordinate 2,803,355 of CAWCAA010000002.1, forward strand.
GGTACTGGCCACCGGCGGGTTTCTTGCCTTTGGCCTCAGCCCACTCGCCATTCACGAGGACGGGTTCGTAGCGGAAGATGTGGTTTCCTCCGGCGCATTCGAAGCCGGCGTTGACCAGGCCGTCGGATCCCATGGCGATGCGGTATCCGCGGGTATCGGCCATGTTGTTGGTGACTTTGTTCAGGAAGTTGGGGTCTTCCTTTTTGTGCGACCAATCGTAGAGAAGATATTTTTCGTTGCCCTCGTAGGACATTCCGCGGAGGTTGGAGATCTGGACGGGAAAGACGCGCTTGCCCTCCCAGGCGTTTGCCTGGCGCCAGCCGATGTGGACTACTGTTTTGCTCTTGGTGTCGATGCAGAGGTCGGTGGTTTCGCGGTGGCCGCCGAACTGGCCGATCTTTTTGCCGTCGGCACTGATGACGTAGATCTGGCCGCTGCCGGTTTTCGTATCCTGGTCAGGACTGGAGTAGCGGAGGGCGGCGATGGTGCCATCGGCTCCGGCATCGACGCGGCAGGCGGGGCCTTCGGTATCGAATTTCCAGAGGATTTTTGAGCCGGTGGGGTCAAGCTTGACGACGCCCTCGTCCTCCGTGGCAACGACGATGTTTTCCTGGCCGTCGATGGCGAGATCGCGGATTTTCGAGCCGACGCGGAGGGCGGAGAGGATCTTGTTTCCTTCCGGATTGGTGCGGATGACGATGCCGCCGGCTTCGGTTTTCAGGGACTCGAAAACGGGGCCGCCGGAGAGGTTTGCAGAGAGGGCGAGGGCACCGTCCGCCTGGATGCGGACGCCGGTGACCGAGTCCCCGTCCGCGCCGAGGCGGGAGAGCGACTGGTATTCATAGTCCGCGTGGAGCGGGGTGGCGAGGGTAGCGGCGCAGGCCGCGAGGGTTTTCAGGAGTCCGGTGGTTTTCATTGTTTGTCTGATTTGGGAGAGCTGAGTTCCGCGTTGATGGTGGCTTCTTCGGTGGCGAGATCGAAGGAAAATTCTCCACCCTCGCGGCCGCCGTCGCCGAGTTCGATCAGCTTTCCGTTCACGCGGGGGACGCTGTTGAGGAAGGAGCGGGAAATGATTTTTGCTCCCTTGCCGCCGGGTGGGACCTGGCTGGGGGCTTTTTTCAAATGTCTGATCCAGGCGGGCTTTCCGGTTGCGGGATCAAGGGCGGCGACGGTGACTCCGCCGTCCAGTTCGACGTGGGTTCCGGCGGAGGCGATGATTTTCCCGTCCTGAACGGCGACCCCGTAAACAGGCCAGGTGTTCTCGTGCTGGGAGTTGATGCCGACGAGGCGCTCGGTGGGGGCGAGCAGGTAGCGCCAGCGGAGGGTGCCGGTTTTTTCAACGGCATAAACCCAGCCATCGTGGGAGCCGAAGACGAGGACATCGCCATGGACGACGGGCGGGCTGCTGATGCGGGCACCGGCGAGAAACGACCAGGCGGGTTGGCCGTTGCGGGTGGCTTCGAGGCGATGCTGCTGGGGGAAGGTGCGGATTTCCAAATCGCCGAAAGGGACGGCTTCGAGTTCGGCCTTTCCGCTGCGCGAGGCTTTGAGCCAGTCATCGGTGACGGGGCCGGCGGGGAGGTCTGCGGTGGTTTTCTCCGGCTGGAAAACGGAGCCGCCGGTGAGGAGGCGGAGGGAGTCTTCGGTAAGGGCGGCGAGGGCTTCTCCTGTCATCGCCTGGAAGCCACGGACGAGGGTGGTGCAGCCGCACATGGTGGGGGTGAAATAGGTCATGCCGTTGGCGGGGGTGTTCGGCAGGGCGCAGCCGGAGCGGCCGACGCTGACCTGGACTCCGGCGTAGCCCTCGCCGTAGTAGGCGGCTTGGCCGAAGAGGAGGAAGCGCGGGGTGGCGGCGAAACGGGTGCAGCGCTGGTTCCAGCTATCGTTGACAACTGCCTCGACTTCGCCGCTGGCGGGATCGTATTTCCAGACGCGGGTGAAGGCTCCGGCGAAGTAGATGGAGCCGTCGCGCAGGATGGCGTTGTAGCCGTAGGAATTGTAGCTGGTTTCAAATGGGGTGTCGTTGCTGTGGACGAGCTTGCCGGTGGCGAGGTCGATGGAGCCGAGATAGGGGGAGCTGCCGCCGCTGATCGCCTTGCTGCCGAAGACGAGGTGACCGGCGGTGGGGATGAGCTGGCCGACCCCACGGATTTTTTCCCCTCCGCGTTTGGTGTTTTCAGCGGTTTTGACGCTTTTGAGTTCCTCGCAGGTCCAGACGGGTTGGCCGTTTTTCAGGTCGAGGGCGATGATGCCTTCGACGTTTTTGCTGACCGGCCAGCGGCCCCGGAATGCGAAGCGGTCGGAGGGCCTGGCGAGGATGGAAAAGACGCGGCCTTTTTCGAGATCAAGCACCGGGGCGAGAAGGTGGAGGCCTTCCCGGACGAACTCCCAGGCGGGTTCCCCGCTTTTCAGCTCGAAGCAGAGCAGCTTTTCACGCAGGCCGACGAGCAGGACGCCGCCGTCCACGCGGACGTAAAGGGACTCGCCGTCTTTGATCGCTTCCGGGGCGACGGTGCCGGGAAAGGTGCGGAGGATTTTCCCGCTGGCGAGGTCGATGGCGGACAGTTCGCCGTCGCCTTTCAGCCAGGCGTAGGCGACCCCGTCGTGGGCGGCGAGGCCAGCGGGTGCGGCTGGCATCGGCATCACGGGGGATGCTCCAGAGAGGGGTGCCGTTGAACGCGTCCCGGCAATGCAGCTCCCAGAGATCGCTTTTTTTGGATTTTTCCGGGGCGAGGCGGGAGTCGTTGACATCCATCAGGCAGAAGCGGCCGGAGACGCGGACTCCGGCCCCGGGATCATAACCTGCGGGATTTCCCTCGGCGGGAATGGGCATGAGGCTGGTGAGCCACTGCTGCTGGCGGACCGGCTCGACGAGCATGTCGGAGGAGGCACCGGTGCCGCGGGCATCGTGGTCGAAATGGTCCGAGTTGTCCATGGCTTCCGGGCGGGGTTTCCGGATCGGGGAGTAGCCGCCGTTTTCCCGGATGAGAAGTGAGCCGCCTAGAGCGACGATGCGGAGGAGTTCCTCTTTACCTGGTGGGGAGGGAAATTCGGCGGGGTCGGCGATGACGAGATTGGCGAGGTTGGTGGCGTAGGGAAGACGGGATTTTTCGTGCCAAGTGGAAACCGAGGCGAGTCCGTACAGGTTTTCACTGAGCAGGGTGGCGCGGGCGGCATCGCGTTTTCCATCATCGGCGGCGAGGGCGTGGACGAGGAATTTCCCGTCGGCGGATGTGATTTCGGACTCCAGTTTCCCGTCGGTGGCACCGAGGTGGACGACGAGGCCGCCATGGAGATCGTGAAGGGCAGCCGCGATTTTTTCATCCAGCGCGAAGGTGGGACTGGCGAGGAGGAAAAGAAGCGGGACTAGCAATGTTTTGGGCATTTCGGTAATGAAGGTGGGATCATTGACATGGCGCAGATACGATTTCGATTTGCAAACAATGGGAAATCACATTGGCATGTTCAATGGCGGATATCTGATATCCAATTTCCCCGAACAAATCGCTCCTTGACCTGAAAAGCATCCTGCCCGACCGATTCCCCCAAACAAAACGCGAATGACCTCCACTAGCGATCTAGACACATCTTTCACATCCCACGCCCCGGGCTACTGGCCTGACTCCGCCATGGAGAAATGGGACAACCACACCTGGCAGCTCCGCAACCGCATCGACTCCCTCGCGGATCTGGAAGCCCGCATCAACCTCTCCGATGAAGAACGCGCCGGTGTCCTTCTCGCCGGGACGAAGCTGGCGATGTCCATCACCCCGCATTTCTTCAACCTGATCGACAAAAACGATCCCGATTGCCCCATCCGGCGCCAGGTTATCCCGCGCATCGAGGAAGGCTGGACCGCCCCCGAGGAACTGGCCGACCCCTGCGGCGAGGACTCCCACATGCCCGTCCCCGGTCTCGTCCACCGCTATCCGGATCGCGTCCTTTTCCTAGTCACCGACCGCTGCGCTTCCTACTGCCGCTACTGCACCCGTTCACGGGTCGTCTCCGGAGTGGGCGAGCAACAGCTCGAAACCCAATGGGAAGCCGCCTTCAAATATCTCGAAGAACACACGGAAGTCCGCGACGTCCTCCTCTCCGGCGGCGATCCCCTCCTCTTCTCCGACGCGAAGCTTGACAAAATCCTCACCCGTCTCCGCTCCATTCCCCACATCCAGTTCCTCCGCATCGGTTCGCGCATTCCGATTTTCCTTCCACAGAGGATCACTCCGGAACTCTGCGCGATGCTGAAAAAGCACCACCCGCTTTTCATCTCCATCCACTCGAACCATCCCAAGGAACTCACCACCGAAGTCCGCGACGGCCTTGTCCGCCTAGCCGAAGCCGGCATCCCGCTCGGTAACCAGTCCGTCCTCCTGCGCGGCGTAAACGACTCCCCGGAGATCCAGAAAGCCCTGGTACACAAGCTCCTGATGTGCCGCGTGCGCCCCTACTATCTCTACCAGTGCGATCTCATCACAGGCTCCTCCCACCTCCGCACTTCCGTAGCGGAAGGCGTGAATATCATCGAGAACCTGCGCGGCCACACCACCGGATATGCCATCCCTCAATACGTCATCGACGGCCCAGGCGGCGGCGGAAAAATCCCGGTGAACCCGAACTACGTCGTCGATTCCGACGACTCGAAAGTCACCCTCCGCAACTACGAGGGGGAAATGTTCGATTACCCGAATCCCACCCCCATTTCCGCAGAGGAAATGCAAGCGCTCCAGGAAAGGGCGCTCTGCAGTTAAGGAGCCGGGACATTCCTGTCCCGGCTGTTTTCCGGTCGGCCTCTTCCAGGAATGTGGAGAAGCGCGCTTCAATGCGCTGGCGGACAACTGGCGCACCGTTCTCGATTCTTTGCTAGCGGCTGGAAGCACGCTTCTCCATGTTCATGCAGTCGGCTTGCAGCCTTCCGGTTATTTCCCCGCAAACAACCGCTGAGCCATCCCTTGAAACCCCACTTTCCAGACCAAACGATAATCCCATGAAAAAGTATCTGACCCTCGCACTCCTCCTCACCATTGCCGCCCTCCATGCAGAAGACTGGAAACCCGATCCCGGCTTCAAGAGCCTCTTCAATGGCAAAGACCTCACCGGCTGGTGTTTCCGCGAAAAGACCGACAAAAAATCGCCCGTGATCGGAAATGTGACCGAGACTTTCGATGGCAAGTCCGCCTCCAGCGATGCCGGACGCTACTCCGCCAAGGACGGCATCCTCACCGTGAATTTCCCCAAAGGCCAGGAACGCCTCCTCTCCCAACTTTACACCGTCGAGCAATTCCCCGGGGATTTCCATCTCAAGCTCGAATTCCGCGCCAGCGAGAACGCCGATAGCGGGGTCTTTCTCCGCAAGCCCCAGCTCCAATGCCGCGACTACCCCGTCGCCGGCCTATACAAGGATCTGGAAAACTACAAGCCTGGCGACTGGAACCAACTGGAAATCATCGTAAAAGACGGTAAGGCCCATTGCACCTGCAACGGTGAAATCCTGGAAGCCGCCCTGCAACTGCCACCCACCGGCCCCATCGGACTCGAAGGCGACCGGGGACAGATGGAATACCGCCACATCCAGATCACAGAGTAACGTAGAGCCTGTCCCACAGCGCGAGCACCTTGTTGCGCATGGCTTGGCGGCTGTTAGAAAAGAGGCATGAGAGACGAATTTGTCTCCCATGCCCGAAATTCAGGGTCTATAAATTGGTTTACCACAACTAATCCAAGAACCTCGAACCGTGTCCAGCTTCACCTAACTGAACACGCCCCCTTTGCATTGATATCCGCCGCTTCCCAGGCATCCTCCGTGCGCAATGGTACCGATCGACGAATCCACCCTCCGGAAAGCCGCCGCGTGGCAGGATTTCAAGGAAGCACAAATGCTCCTCAATTCCCGCGCTGTCCAGGAATCCGAGGAAACCAAAGACGGCTGGCGCGGATCAGTCCGCGTAGGAAAACGCACCTATCGCGCCACTGTGGTCGCGCGCACCCCGACCTGGTTCGATGCGAAATGCCCCTGCCCCGCCAACCAACGCGAAGGAACATTTTGCCCCCACGCCATCGCCACAGGTCTTCACCTCACGAATCCTCCTGAGAATAAGGCGGAATCCATCGCGGAAAAGAAGCCGGAAAACCTGCTCCCCTCCCTCTCCTGGAAGATCTGCCTTCAGGGTTCTTGGCTCAGATCCATCCCAAAAGGCCGCTTGGCAGTCACCGTTTCCCCGTCTGAAAACCGCTCTCCTGAAGCAGCCGACGACAGACTCACCACCTGGCTGGTGTCCCGGAAACTCACCTCCCAACCCAAAATCCAGCTCGCCTTGGATCCCAGAACCCTCCCTGCGCTTCTTGATGCCATCCGAGACCACCCACAGATCACCAGCCAGGATTCCAGCGTCACTTTCGAAACCGGCACCCAGCTCAAGCTTTCCGACTGCCATCCCAAGAACAACGAAATCCACCTCCTCCCGGAGTCCCGCGAAGCTGCCGTTATTGGCAACCGCGCATGGATGTTCGATCCGGAGACGCTATCCAGCACCGCCCAAATTCCCGGACCACTACTCCCATATCTGCAAAACCTGGCCTCCTCCCGACCAGCCAAACTCCCGCTTGAAGCATTCCTAAAACACCTCGACACCCTCCAATCCCTCCTCGATTTCTCATCGTCAGAGTGGTTTGCCTCCCTCCAATTCATCCCCGCAACTCCACTATTCAAACTCACACTTGAGGGTAGCCCCACCCGGATCTTACCTAAATTCCAGATCTCCTACCCGGATCAGGATCTTCCCAAATTGGACGGAACCAACCTGATCACGAAAAACCAATCGGCTGAGAGAATCGCCACCACCATTTTTCAAACATGTGTTGGTTCCATCGAAATTACCGATACAGAAGCCATCCAAAAGCTCCTCACCAAGACCCTGAAATCGCTCCCGAAATCGTGGGAGATTTCCATGAATCCGCCAATCGAACGCTTGGCTTCCACTTACGTCTTCATCTCTCCAAAAATCGAAATCCTCGGATCAAACGACCGTTCTACCGAGTTCGATCTTCGGTTCGAAGCGTCTGATGGATCGGTGATACCAACAGCTGAGATCCGACGCCTGCTGCGCTCAAAAGGCTCTTCTACCCAACAACTTAAAGGTAAAAACCTCATTCTCTCCGACGATATCGAAGGGCTACTGGATCCGCTTTTCGAAGACCTCGATATCCATCAGAAAAACGGTCGTTTTATCGCTGAAAACGCTTCGGCAGAGATCATTAAAGAAATCCGTGAAAACATTCATGGATCACTTGTTGCCAACCAATTACCGATTTTTTCCAACTCTGAAATTCCTATCGAGCTGCCACCTATCAAAGCGGAGCTCCGCCCCTACCAAAACCAAGGATTCCAATGGCTGGCAGACCGTTTGAAACGCTATCAAGGCGCCCTACTCGCGGACGACATGGGACTAGGAAAAACAATTCAAACAATCGCTTTAATAGAGCATTTGCTGACAAGTTGTTCACAGCCGAATCCAGCGCTTATTGTTGTCACCACCTCCCTTCTTGGAAACTGGAAAGCTGAATTCGCCCGCTTCGCGCCAAACCGAAAAGTCGTCACTCTCCACGGCGCGAGACGCGATTCCCTTCGTAAAACAATTCAGCCCGGAGACGTCGTCCTTACCACCTATTCCACCCTCGCCCGCGACCTCGCCTACCACCTCAGACAGGAGTATTCCGCCGTTGTGATCGACGAGGCATCGCTCATTCGTAATCCGGATACGGACCACTCAAAAGCAGTCGCCCGGCTGAATTCGGAAAACCGGATCGCCCTCACCGGAACCCCGGTCGAGAACTCCGCCCGCGACCTCTGGTCAATTTTCCGCTTCATCCAGCCCGGCTGGCTGGGGACTCGCAAGCAGTTTGAGGAGAAATATGAGCAACCGCTTAAATCAGCCGATACATCCCAACGTGCCAGTCAGCTCCTGAGATTGAAGACCTCCCCCTTCGTCCTCCGCCGGACGAAGCAGGAAGTAGCGCCAGAGCTGCCATCGAAAATCCAGATCGACGAATTCTGCACCCTCTCCAAAGAACAGCTCTCCACCTACCGTGAGCTGCAGAAAGAGGGTCAGCGAAAGATCGAAGAGACACGCGATTCCGGCCAGGAAGCCGCCGCCCGCATGCAGACGCTCACCACCCTGCTCCGGCTCCGGCAGGCCTGTTGCGATCTTGCGCTGTTCGATTCCGAGAAGCTCAAAACCCTTCCCATCCCCCGCCGCTCCGCCAAGCTGGAACGCCTTCTTGAGATCACGGAGCAATCCATCGCCTCCGGCAGCAAGCTGCTCGTCTTTTCCCAGTTCCAGAAGCAGCTCGTCGAGATCGAGGCACAGCTCACCGCATCCGGCATCCCGTCGCTGCGCCTTGATGGGCAGACCCGTAACCGGCAGGGGCTTGTCGAGCGCTTTCAATCGGACGACGGCCCACCGGTTTTTCTCATCTCCCTGAAAGCCGGTGGATACGGCCTCAACCTCACAGCGGCGGATGTCGTCGTCCACTTCGATCCCTGGTGGAACCCTGCGGCCGAAGCCCAGGCCACCGACCGCGCCCACCGCATCGGCCAGACAAAACCAGTCACCGTATTCCGGCTCCTCACCAGAAACACCGTCGAGGAAAAGGTCACCGAACTCCAAAACAGGAAGAAGGCGCTCTCCGCCTCCTTGGACGAATCCGGTGCCCCCACCGACGCCCCGGCCTGGACCGCATCCGAGCTGGAGAGGCTCCTTCGATAATGCCAAAAGCGCATCTACATCGGAAATTTTTCAAACCGCAGATGGACGGGATGAACGCAGATGAAGATGATAAGACTGGAAACTGAGAATGAGGTTTCAAGAGTTTCTTACTCCACAATCAATCTTCAAATCTCTTCAATCTGCGTTCATCCCGTCCATCTGCGGTTAAATAACTTTTGGATATCGGACGCGCCTTCCGGACTTTTCCTTTGCCTCCCACTCGCAGCCCTTCTATCCACGTATCCATGCACGCCACCGCCCATCCATAATCATGCCATCACGCGGACGCCACCAATCGACCTCCAAGGAATGCAAGGTGGTCATGAAAAAGATCGAAGCAATGGAGGGAGTCTCCGGCGTCATCATCGGCAGATCCTACGGAGGGAAGTCACTGGGACAGGGAAGCACCACGGGTGCGGTAAAAGTGCAGCGGCAGGTTTCCGGCGGGATCAAGGCGGTTACGCAATCGGCCAAGGGGTTGCAGGAAATTTACATCCGCACAGAGGCGGGTTTTGAAGAAGGCGTGATCGAGGCGATACGGGAACTGTAGGCTCTTCATTAAGGCATCCGAACCTTACGTGATTGCGTAATTATCGAATTCCGAAAATGTGGCATTATGTGGGTGTCGGTTGTCCCACCCTCTCCGACATCCCCAAGTCCCTATGAAACCAGCCATCGCATTTTCGTACCTTGCCCTGATCGGCATCAAAGCGATTACCACGCTCAACGCCCAGAATATTTCCGCGTCGATCAGCAAGATAGACCACACATCCTACGCCGGAGTAGCATCCCAGTTCGTGCTGACCGATCTTAGAGTTGACGGAAAAACATTTTATAACGGCAGCGGCTATCTCTTCTGTGCGGACTATGAAGGAAAGTCCCTCGATCAGGACGGCGGAAGCTATCCGCGCATCGAATCGAGCCTCACTTTGGGCAAAATGGAGGACATGGAGGTTTGGAACCGCTTCAACAACACGCAGGACGAGGCCGCCGCGCGCTCGATGGCGAACTGGTTCATTGACAACTACTACGAGAGCTCGTTTCTTCAACCGGTGAACGAGGCCAATGCCCGCCAGTATGCCTTTCAGAACGTGCTGTGGGAAATCTTCGGCGACGGAGGAACCGCAGAGGGACTGAATTTCATCGCCGGAAACATCAACCGCAGTAAGTTCAGCTCTACTGGCGATAACTCCAGCCCCAGACTCTGGGGACACATGAACTCCATGTTGAATGCGGTGAAAGCATCCGGCGCCGAACGCGGGTATGTGAGCAAGCATGAAATTTTCGTCGCCCTGGATCCCCGTGAGAGCCATCAGGACTACCTGATGCTAGCGGGAAATCCTGAGCTTATGGCAGTCCCAGAACCTTCCGCGCTACTAACCGGCCTCATGGGTGGAGTCCTGTTGCTCCGCCGCAGGAGGGATTGAAACGGTATCAGTTCCTCTTCTTGAGCGAAGAATTTGCGGCGCGTTTCACACGCACCACGGTGCCGGCCAACTTCTTTCCGTTCAGCTCGGAAATCGCCTTCATCGCCTCGTCCATGTTCGGCATTTCCGCGAAGCCGAAGCCTTTGGAGGAGCCGGTCTTGTTATCCATCACCAGATCGAAGGAATTGACCTTCCCGTATTTCTGGAAAATTTCGAGGATGTCGTTCCGTGAGAGCGTGCGGTCGATGTTACGGATGAGAATTTGCAAAACGGTCTGTTGGTTGGAGGGAGAATGTGGGGATCACGCCGGAAAATGCGAGTCTGGAATCAGTATTTCAACATGTCCTCATCCGGATTCATCGGGGAGCTCAACTCCACTTTCAGGACGCTGTTTTTTTCCGGCACACCAAGCTCCTTTTCCAAAAGCGGGATGATACGTGCGATCCCATCGACCGGAAAATAGTCGCGGGTGCGCATCCATTGGTTTCCGAGAATTTCGTAGGCGGTCTTCCTATCCTGGAAAATGGAATCTGCGAGGGCGAGGACGTCCTGCTCCGGGTTTTCGTGGTAATTGAGCGTGTAGAGGAGGCCGAGAACGCTGGGCGGGATCAGCTCCTGCTCATTCCTGATCTCCTCTGCAAGGGCGAGGGCGTCCTTTTCCCTACCCGGCACCCGTGCGAGCGAATAGAGGGCGGCGCGCTTGGCATACCCACGGGCGTTGCCGGTTTCCACGGCGCTCATGAATGCCTCGTAAGCCTCCTCATACGCCTCGCCTGGAGATTGGAAAGCGGCGATTTTGTTGGAATCGGAAAGCAACACCCCCAGCCGCTCCTTAAGCTGGGCATCATCGGGATTGTTGCGAATTCCCCGTTCCAGAAACGCACGGCCTTTGAGGATGGATTCACGCCAGGCGAGCTTGCGGCGCAGGGGTGGGATCTCCGCATCGTAGAGGTAATAGGAGGCGGCGTTGTATGCCTGGTGCCAGCTTCCCGTATCCCAGTAATAGCGGGTGCGGGGGGCTAGATCGACGATGACATCGAAAGTATCACCCACTTCCGCCCATTTCTGCTCACTGAAATATCCAAAGGCACGCAGGTTCAGGAAGGTCGCGACCAAAGTGCGGAGGCCGCCGAGGGAGACGGCGGAAAACGTCTGGCCGATTTTTTCTCCAGTGCCCACTTCCAGCTTCGGAGGCAGGAGGTTCGCGGCTTCGAGATCTTCGGTCAAAGCTCTTTCAAAAGGCAGGCGCAGCCCGCCCGCCGCAAGGATGGCGAGAACGAGGACACCGTATTTTTTCCCCTGGGTCATGGCTGTTAGAACTCCTTTTCAGCAAAGATGAACCACGAGGCGAGGATGTAAAAGACCGCGTAGAAAAGGCCGACCAATGTCAGTTTCCCCACGATGAAAAGCGGCATCACCTGCCCCTCGATCACGGAATCGATTACGTTGAAGAGCTGGAAATCCGGGAGGATGAGGGAGACCAGGAGTGTCACCCCGCGCGCAAGCAGGCCGTCACTGGTTCCCGCCTCTGTGCTGAGATATGCGGCGCGGGCATCTGCCTGGAAGTGGCCGATGAAGTAAATGAGGAAGCTGATGATGGTCGTGAAAAGCGTGCTGCTGGAGAAGGTGGAAATCAGCAGCGCCATGGAGGCGATGATGGACGAGCGCAGGAACACGGAGAAGACCGCGCCTTGCAGGGAAGCGGTCGGCCCTGGGCGAGGATATCGGACTTCAGGAGGGCGATGTCCGCTGCCGACCAGCCGCGTGCCGTGGCCATTGCGACCTGGTCTTCCAGAATCATGTTCGTACGGAGATGAAGGATACCGACCATCAGGATGTCCATCATTGCCAGGGAAACGAAGACCAGGAGCAAGACTCCGAGGAGTTTTCCCGCCAGGTAATCCAGCCTCGGCACCGGCTTCGCTAGGATGGTGTAGAGCGTGCGATCCTCCACATCTTTCGGAAGCAGGAGCGCGGTGGCGACAATGGATAGGACTACGGAAAACAGCGTCATGGCTCCCAGTGACCAGCTCTTAATCGAGCGCAGGACGTTCACTCCTGCCGATTCCGGCCCTTCATGTTGGGGGAGGTTGAAGAAGTTGCTGGCGATCAGGATCACCGCGAAGAAGGCGAGGAAATAGAAGACCTTCATCCGCACTAGCTGGGTGAAGGCGTGGCGCGCGATCACCCCGGTGCGGGAGACGTGGCCGGGGATGGTTTTGATGGTGGAAACGGGATTCATTGCGGGAGATTTATTTGGAGGATTCCTGTTTCAGGGTCTCGCGGAGGAAGAGGCGCTCCAAGGTCGTGCGCGGCTTGCCGGTGCGGATGAGTTCGGCTCCGGCATGCCTGCCGATGAGTGCTTCGATCTCGGAGACAAGCTCCGGGCTGGCGTCTTTCAGGATCAGTTCGGTCTGGTCTTCGATGGCGATGAGGTCTTCGAGTTTCCCCTCACGGATCATTTTCCCTTTGAAAATGATGCCCACGTGGTCACACACCTCCTGCACCTGTTCGAGCAAATGGGAGCAGAGGAAAACGGTGATTCCCTGTTCGCGGAGTTTGAAAATCAGATCCCGGATTTCGCGGGAACCGACGGGATCGACCCCGGCCGTAGGCTCATCGAGAATCACCAGTCTCGGCTCCTGGATCAGTGCCTGAGCGAGTCCGATCCGCTGGAGCATCCCTTTCGAATACCCGCCGATCCGCCGGTGGCTGGCTCCGGTGAGATCGACCAGCTCGAGAAGCTCTTTCACGCGGTCCCGCAGTTTCGCGCCCCTGATCCCGCAGAGCTTGCCGTAGAATTTCAGAGTCTCCTCCCCGCTGAGGTGTTTGTAGAAATAGGGGTTTTCCGGAAGGAAGCCGACTTCATTACGCGAATCCACTTTGAGGGAGTCTTTTCCGAAAATGGCGCAGCTCCCGGCCGTAGGTGCCACCAGACCGAGCAAGGCTTTCATCGTGGTGGATTTTCCTGAGCCGTTTGGGCCGATCAGCCCATAAACCTCGCCCGGCATGATGCGGATCGAAACATCGTCCACCGCACGCAACGGCTGGCGTTTGAACGAGGTTTTGAAATCCTTGACCAGGTGGCTGATTTCAACGGCGGGCTGGGTTTCTTTCATGTTCAGGAGCATCATGGTTCCTGTCTTCCGCTGATGCAATTTCTTTTCCGCGGGAGCGGAGTGGCCATACTGGGGCGAATCAGGTTTCATGGAAACGAAATGGTGGCCAGTTGAATTTAACCCTTCTGACGGAACGGAATTTTCATCCCGCGGGAATGGAAAGAGCAGAATTTCACAAAACCTGACGGACGGCAGTATATCAGTTGTTCTCATACCATTCGCCAAGCGCATCCGCGAACGCCTTGCCGATGCCGCCGAGGGTTTTGGCGGAGCCGTAGTAGTGGTAGCCTTGGTTGGAACGGTTTCTTTCCAGGTATTTGATCTCGCTGGGGTTCAGGGCGGCTTCCACGGCTAGTTTCTCGATGGCGGCGGCGTCTTTCCCGTCCAGTCCCTTCTCTTTCGCTTCCTTTTTCGCCTTGCCGACAGCCTCCTGACGGATTTTTTCGATGCGGTCGATTTCCGTATCCCAGAAAGGCGCGGTTTCCACAGCCATCACGCTGCCTTTGAATTCCAGGAGGGAGGCGGGCTTCGCCATCGCGTTGCGGAAAGCGGGGATCATCCCCTGGTAGCGGGGCTGCCTTGCTGCTTCGGTTTCCCCATTGGAAATGCCGTCCACGCCCATCACTCCGATCACGAAAGGCATTTCGGGAGCCGAGAGATCCTTGCGGACATCGTGGATGAAATGCACGAACGCATCGCTGTATGCGGCATATCCTTCGGGGTCGTTTCGGTTAGGGTAAGCTTCCCCGCTCACGTAATCATTGAAGCCCTGGAACCAAACGAACCCTGCCAGCTCGTGTCCGGCGGTCTTTTCGTATGCCGGGTGAAATTCACCGGGATTCTCGAGAACTTTTTCCACATGCGCTATCATCTTCCGGTAATAGGCACCGGTCTCGCCCGATCTTTTCCCGCTTCTTTTTCTCATCCACTTTCGATTCATCCGTCCACACATACGGCCCGGCACTCGGAGGGCGGAAATCGGTATGGAGGCTCTTCCCACCCCAGGCGGTTTTGATGATGAGAATGGGTTCATCGAGATACTCGTGCATGTAGAGGCCGAAGGTGAACTCGGGACCGATTTTCACGCCACGCCCAGGAGCGCCATAGCCCGCAGCAAGTGGCCCGGAAACCACTTTGGGAGTGGGACTTTCCCTACCTCCGACTTCCGTGAGGTAGTTGATATACACATCCCCGCTGACGGTGGGCTTGCCATCGGAACCGGTCATTGCCTCATACATCGCCTTGGTCTCGGGATCGTCGCCGACTCCCTCAAAGGTCTCAACCATCGCATGCCCCTGCATGTTTGATTGCCCGGAGAGGATGAAAATTTTCAGCGGTTTCTTCGTCGCCGCCATCCCCGGCTGCCCCGAGACAAGGATTGCCCCGACCATCGCAAACGCACATTTCATCAGCTTCATAAGCCCATGCCTATATGTCCGCCAGATGTGGGTCAATGAACCATCCCTGCACCGGTGCCGAGCAATTCTTAAAATGATTGGTAAATTTGCATTTTAAGCTGGCCCTTTTTTGAGGTTTAACACTAGTGGGAGAGTTTCAGAAGGGCGATGCCACCGATGAGTAGGATGGTTCCGATGATGAAGCACCATTCGAGATGCTTCTCGATAAAGGGACGGACACTGTTTCCAAAAAGTCGGATCAGACCCGCTACGATGAAAAACCGGCCGGCCCGGCCTACTACGGAGCCCAGCAGAAGAAGCGGTATGCTGACGTGGAAAACCCCGGCGGCGATGGTAAACACTTTAAAAGGAATGGGCGTGAATGCGGCGGTGAAGACGGCGAGAAAAGCGTTTTTCTCGTAGAGCATCCCGACGTGGTCGAATTTCTCCTGGGAAAACAGAATCGGGATGAACAAGTCTTTCACACTCTCCCAAAGCCCCCAGCCGATATACCAGCCGAGGAGCCCGCCGAGGACGGAGCCGACGGTGCAGACTGTTGCGTATTTCAGCCATTTTTCCCGCGCGCCGAAACACAGTGCGAGCAGGAGGACATCCGGCGGGATGAGGAAGAAGGAGGATTCCGCGAAGGCGATGAGGAACAGTGCCCAGGTGCCGGCGGGATGCTCCGCCCAGGATACCGTCCATGCGTAGAGGCGGCGGATGAAGTTCGGTTTTGGGAGGACTTGGTCGCTCATATGGAAAAGGTCATTCGCACTCGGTGCGGGTATTGCGGGAGAGAAGCTCGGACATCGCTTTCGCGGCAGGCTTGCTTTCGTAGAGGATGGAATACACCGCATCAATGATGGGCGTCCTGACGTTTGCACGGCGCGCGGCTCCGTGGATGGAAAGTGTATTGGGCACGCCCTCGGCGACCATTCCGAGCTGGCGTGTTGCCTCGTCGAGGGATTTCCCCTCGCCCAGCGCGAGACCCACGCGGTGGTTGCGCGAATGTTTCGAAAAGCAGGTAACAATGAGATCGCCGACTCCGGAGAGGCCGGCAAATGTTTCCGTCCTGCCACCGAGGGCGGTTCCGAGGCGGGTCATTTCCGCTAGCGAGCGGGTGACGAGGGCGGCCACCGCGTTATCACCGAGACCCAGCCCGTGGGAAATGCCAGCGGCGATGGCATAGACGTTTTTGATGGCTCCTCCCAGCTCCATGCCCGCGAGATCGTCCGTGGTGTAGGGGCGGAAATGCGGCAGGGTGAAGAGCTGCTGGAGGGAGTCGGCTACTTTCGTGTCCTTGGATCCGATCACTACGCAGGTCGCCTGGCCAACGGCCATTTCCTCGGCATGGTTGGGTCCTGAAAAAACGGCGACGGGATTGTCCGGGAAAACCTCGGAGAGAATCTGGCTCATGCGGTCACCGGAATTTTTCTCAATGCCCTTAGCGCAGGAAAGCAGAACGGTTTCCTTGGGAAGTGTGCCCGCGGCGGCGAGTGCTTCCGCACTGCTGCGGGTGGCACCGGCAGGGACGGAAAAAACGATGAGCGGAAAATCCAGCGCCTGCGGGACTTCAACGGATGCGGTGACGTTTCCGGGAAGTGGAAGGTCTTTGAGGTATTTCGGATTCCGGTGTTGTTCGTTGATGCCCCGGCAGACTTCCGGATCGCGCCCGATGACGAGGACTTCATCCACATTGGGGGAAACGAGCTTGGCGATGGCAGTCCCGAAGGAGCCGGAGCCGAGGATGGCTACACGGTTGAAAGTCATGGATCGAGGGCTACAGGTTTCCTTTTTCCGCCCCAGGAGAACTTGGATTCGGTCCCGTCCATCAGGCGGCGGATGTTCGTGCGGTGCTTCCAGATGGCGAGAATGCCGATGAGCAGGGCGAAGAAGAACAGGGGTTTGTTCCACGTGCCGGCTTCCCAGAGGCTGATACCATCGGAGTTTTTATGAAACCTCGCGCCGAGATGGGTGAGGACGGGAAGCGCGAAGGCGGCGACCATGCTTGCGACTGCAACGTAGCGGCTAATGAGGAGAGTAAGCATGAAAATGACGATCAGCAGCACGATGGCCGCCGGCATGAGGGCGATGACGACTCCGGCAGAAGTGGCGATCCCCTTTCCCCCTTTGAAAGCGATCCATGGCGAGTAGTTGTGCCCAAGAACGGCGAGCAACGCGGTCAGCACGTGGACGAACTGGACGGAAAGCTGGGATGCCAAGGGTTTCACCAGAACCCATGAATCGGGAAACGGAAGTGAAACCCACGGAGGATTCCCCCCGGCCACGCGAACGAGATTGAGACCAATAATGACGGGGACAAACCCTTTCAGCGCATCCAGCAAGAGGCAGATGAAGCCTTCTTTCTTCCCGATGACGCGGAACACGTTGGTCGCCCCGATATTCCCGGATCCGTGCTGGCGGATATCGATTCCTTTCGAGCGGGCTATGAACAGGCCGAAGGGAACCGAGCCAAAAAGAAACGCGAGAAGCGGGCAGAGCCAGAGTTGCATGCGGGTGGAAAATGGGACGGCTTACTCGGCGGTAGCGCTTTTGATCACGATGTCCTCGTTGGGAACGTCGCCAGCGGGTTGCACGATTTTTTCGCCCGTCGCAGGGTGGCGCATGACAAGACGCTTCTGGCTGGTTTCCATCCCTTTGATCTTATCAACCACGTCCATTCCTTCGACAACTTTTCCGAAGACCGCGTAGCCGCCGTAGCTTGGAAAATTCAGTGAGGCGTTGTCCCCAACGTTGATGAAAAACTGGGCGGTCGCGCTGTCGGGATCGTTTGTGCGGGCCATGGCAATGGTTCCCTTGTCGTTTTTCAGGCCGTTCTGACCTTCGTTTTTGATGCCCTCCCCGGTTTCCTTTTCCACGAGCTTCCCGTCCTCAAGGGCAAAGCCGCCGCCCTGTATCATGAAACCATCGATCACGCGGTGGAAAACGGTGCCGTCATAGTGGCCGGCTTTCACGTATTTCAGGAAGTTCGCGACGGTGATCGGGGCTTTTTCCGCATTCAGCTCTATCACGATGTCACCGGCGCTGGTTTTCAGGCGGACTTTGCCCGGTGCCTCTTCGGATTCGGCCTGATCCGGTGCGGGTTCCGCAGGTTTTTCCGCGTTGCAGGAAGCAAGCAGTGCGAATCCGACGATTGAGAAGAGTGCGAGTTTTCGTTTCATGGGAGAGAGCTTTAGGCGCTCCCGCGATCCTTGGCAAGCGGAGTCCGGGGCACCGCTGTAAAAAAGACGCGGGCTGTTTCCAACCCGCGCCTCGCAATTTCATACATTCAAACAACAAAGGACTTTCCGGAAAACCGGGAGTGAAGCAGGAACCCCCCGGTACCCGATCAACGCCTCAACGATTTTCCGAGAAAGCTTCTGGTTCTGTGAAATCGAGCGGAAATCAACCGTTTGTGCGGCTTTTCCCGATCAATACTTCCAATATTACCCTGCCGATGGATCCCCCGGACAGGGTCTAAATTACCCAAAAACGGCCACAAGCGACGGAAAAAGATCATTCCAGTCCGTTTTCAGTCGGTTTTCAGCGGCCAAGGAAAAAAAGAGGCGCGGGCTGTTTCCAACCCGCGCCTTGTATTGCACATTTCCCCCCAAAGTGTCTCCGGACTGATTTCGGACGCGAGGCGAGGTCCCCCCGGATCTTACCATTTCATCACGAACTAGTCTTGGAGACTAAGGATATGTCACAGGGGTTTTCTTTCGGCTTGCGCTGATTGATCGCCTCTGTTGGTAGTCAGACTATCCTGATTTTCGTGTCCGGAAAGGTTTTTGATTACCGAAAAACGGCCATCGTTACCCTAAAACGGCCACATTTGCGAATATTCCACCTTTTGTGACTAAGTCACTTGTGAAAACCCGCGAACTTCGCAAAGTTCTGCCGACCGAATCTTAGTAAATGGATCTCAATCAGGCCAAATCATCCCAGAGCGTTATCACATGCCGGAACAGTCAAGGAACCGAACTCACGGCCAACCTGCTCCGCATCAAGCGCTACTCCGTCGTTTTCGAAGTTTATAACCCATACAGCATCCTGCAGTTGTCCGAGGTGCTCTCGGACTTCCGCATCATGGCTTCCCGCCGCCTGCTCTATAATGGCAAGGCGGTGGTCAGCAACCTGCTCAATACCGGAATCGTCCTCGTCTGCGAGGCGATGCTGGACGAGGGCTGGGTGGAGGTGGATTTCCTGGCGGGGATCACGGCGGAGATCGGCCAGGATTCGGGAAACTCCGATCTCAAGGCGCAGTTCGCTGATTTCATGTCCGAGTGGAAAACGGGAAACCTGGTGCAGGATCCCTTCAAAATCGTGGTCGCGGATCTGGCCAGCATGCTTTCCGGAGTGCAGCACTGGCTCACCGGGATCGATGTGGGCATCCGCACCACCGTCACCCGCAGGCGCGAGGAGATGGAGCGGGAAATTTTCTCCAAAGTGGAGCAGCGGGTGGTGGAGGAAGTGCTGCCATCCATGGAACAGTTCGAGGCGGTGGCGCTGGAAGTGGATGAGGGAGGCATGTCCGTGCACAAATCCTACGTGCGCCGCCAGCTTCATCCCATCGTGCTCTGCTCCCCTTTCCTGTTCCGTACATATACCAAGCCGCTGGGCTACGCCGGTGACTACGAGATGGTGAACATGATGCTGCGCGATCCTTACGAGGGTTCCTCCGCTTTCGCGAAAATCCTCAACTACGCCCTTCTGAATACCGAGCCCGTGGTCGCGCACCGCAACCGCATCGACTTCCTCGTGGACATGCTCCGCACCGAGTGCCTGAAACGGGTCTCCAAAGGAAAGACGCGGGTATTCAACCTCGCCTGCGGCCCCGCCGTGGAGGTGCAGCGCTTCCTCCGGGAGTGCGATGAAGCGGATCTCGCGGAAATCGACCTCCTTGATTTCAATGCCGAGACCTTGGAATACACCCGCGAGCGCATCAACGAAGCCAAAATGGCCGGCGGCCGGGAAACCCAGGTCAAATATTTCCAACGCTCAGTCCACCAGCTTCTCCGCGCCGCCACCCAGGGCGGTGACGAGGCTTTCGGGAACTATGACGTGGTCTATTGCGCCGGTCTTTTCGACTACCTTTCGCAACGGGTTTGCAAGCGCCTGGTCGATCTTTTCTGCACCATGGTCCGTCCCGGTGGCCGTGTGATCGTCACCAACGTCGCCGCAAGCAATCCACGCAAGGCATGGATGGAATACGTGATGGAGTGGAACCTGATCTACCGTGACAACGCGGAGATGGAGGATCTCATCCCGGATACCTCACCCGTCGTATCCACATCGGTGAAAGCGGATTCCACGGGCGTAAACCTCTTCCTCGAGATCGAAATTGGTAGCCGCTGAGTCAAACCCGGAGAATGCCCCGGACGCGGTTCTGGAATCTTTCCGGAAGTATGAGCGCGAGGTCTCCGTGGTGAACGCGCGCCGTGCGGCCGTGCTCGCGGGGATTTTCATGATGGCGGGAGGCACGCTCGACGTCGTCGTTTTCCCGGAATACCTGCTGCTGTTCTTCATCATCCGCCTCGTATGCAGCCTGCTGCTTGTGCTGGTTTACATTGATCTCAGGAGCAAACGTGGTGCCCGGCGCGGAAACTTCGTGGCGGCCTGGATCGCCGTCCTGCCGATGCTCTCCATATGCGCAATGATCTATTTCACCGGCGGTGGAAACTCCATCTACTATGCCGGATTGAACCTTGTCCTGGTCGGGCTTTCCCTGCTGCTGCGGTGGAATTTCAAGCAGTCCGCCATCATGACGGCGACTTGTGCGACCTTCTACTTCATCAGTGTTGCGCTCGCTTTTGAGATCCCGGATTTCCGCATCCTCTTTAACAACAGCTACTTCATTTTCGTCACCGGCGTGTTCGTCATCACCGGCAGCTACTTCTACGAGAAACTGCGCCTCAGCGAGTTCACCCTCCGCGCCGAGGTAGAGAAATCCCGGGAGACCCTCCGCTCCCAATACGAGCGCCTCGGCGAGCTGGACGAGGCCAAGACCCGCTTCTTCGCAAACATCAGCCACGAGCTACGCACCCCGCTGACCATCATGCTCGGCATCACCGAAAAGCTCGGCTCCGTGATCAAACCGCGTGACGGGGACGACAAGGTGCCGGAAATGGTAAAACTGCTAGGCCACAACGGGCTGCGCCTGATGAAACTTATCGACGACCTCCTCGACCTGGTCCGTTTCGATACCGGACACGCGGATCTGAATTTCCAGCCTACCCCGGTCAAAGCCCATTTCGAAGGTCTCATGAAATCCCTCCGCCACCTTTCCGAGCAGGACAGCGTGGCACTACTCTGGACTTGTGAATCCGAGTCCCCCACCGTTCTTCTGGATCGCGACAAGTTCGACAAGGTCGTGCTTAACCTTGTAATCAACGCCATCAAGTTCACCCCCTCCGGTGGCACGATTGATGTCGATTTGGAAATTTCCAAAAAGAAACTGGTGCTCTCGGTAAAAGACACCGGGGTCGGCATCCCGCAGGAAAACCTGGAGCGCATATTCGACCGCTTCTGGCAGGTGGACACATCCTCCACCCGGAAATTTCAAGGCTCCGGAATCGGCCTCGCGCTCGTCCGCTCCGTAGCCGAATCCCTTGGCGGCGAGGTCGGCGCGACCAGCAAAGTCGGCCAAGGCACCCATTTCACCGTCCGCTTCCCTGTGGAAAAATCCGAGGAAAGCGAGATCATCGACGATACCCCGGTCAGCGGAAAAGGCATCGTGGAAATCCACAGGAAGGCGGCCATGGCCATCCCTTCCAAAACCCGCACGAAAACCGCCCCTACTCCCCAAAACTACGGAGCACTGGCCGCCGCTCCCCGAATCGGCACGCGCGAGAGCGGCGCCAGGCCTCTGGTTCTCATCGCCGATGACGAGCCGGACATCCGCCGCTTCCTAATCATGCAATTGGATGATGTGGAAATCATCGAAGCATCCGATGGAGCGGAAGCCCTGGAACTGGCCAAGCTACACCGCCCACAGATCGCCCTTCTCGACCACATGATGCCGGAGCTGGACGGTGTGGAAGTCTGCCGCCGCCTGCGCGAAAACCATTCCACGCGTGATACTTCCGTCATCATTCTCACCGCCCGCGCCGATGAGCAAACCAAGATCGACGCCCTGCGCGCCGGAGCCAGCGATTTCCTGACCAAACCCTTCTCAACCGCCGAGCTCGGCCTGCGCCTCCGCAACCAGATCATGATGGGACGTTTCCGCAGGGAAATGGCAGACGTAAACCGGGAGCTGAAAGCCGCCCTCGAGAAAATCAAGGAGAACGAAGTCCTGATGCTACGCAACGAAAAGCTCTCCGCGCTCGGCCGCATGAGTGCAGGCATCATCCACGAGATCAACAACCCGCTCAACTACGCGAACGCCGGCCTCCACTCCCTCGCTACCTTCACCCAACTACTCCCGGAGGAAGAACACGAGGAATACGAGGACACCCTTAAAGACATACGCGAAGGCGTCTCCCGCGTTTCCCAGATTGTCATCGACCTCCGCCAGTTCACCCACGATGAAAAAGCGGAATCCCCGAAAGACCGCTGCGATCCCGGGGAAATCATCCAGCGCGCCATCCGCATGATCAACCACCAGCTCGGCGATGAAATCACCATCACCTACCGCTCCAATTCCCCCGAGGACATCCTTGCGAACTCCAACCAGCTCAACCAGGTCTTCATCAACTTTTTCCAGAACAGCATCGACGCCATCCGCGAGCGCAAGCTGAAGCATCCCGATCCCAAAGGCGTAATCGAAGTCGCCGCCGGAATGGAAGGCGGGAGCACCTCCATCTCCGTCCGCGACAACGGCATCGGTATCCCGCAGGAAGACATCCGGAAAATTTTCGATCCCTTCTTCACCTCCAAGGAAGTCGGCGCAGGAATGGGTCTGGGCCTCTCCATCACCCACCAGATCCTGCGCGACCACAACGCCACCATCCACGTGGACAGCCGCCCGGAGGAATATACCGAAATCCGCCTCCTCTTCCCAAACGCCGCTTCCCCGGAAACCAGTTCCGACCAATACTCAGACCAACTACAACCGCTAACATGAACTCAGAAACCGAAACTTACGATTACCAGCGCCACGCCATCCTGTTCGTAGATGACGAGGCAAACTCACGGAAATATTTCAAGCGCCTCTTCGGCCGGAAGTTCCGCATCTACGAAGCCGAGGACGGCGTCGAGGCGCTCAAAGTATTCCGCGAGCATGCCAACGAGATCGGTATCATCGTCACCGACCAGCGCATGCCCAACGAAACCGGTGTCGGTTTCCTCTCCAAAATCGCTGCCGATTACCCGGATGTGATCAAGATCCTCTCCACCGCCTACGCCGATATCGATGCCGCCATCGGCTCGGTCAACCAGGGCGGGATTTTCCGCTACATCACCAAGCCATGGGACATCCCGGAGCTCGAAATCACCCTCCGCCGCGCGATGGAATTCTACATCGTCAAACGCGAGCGCGACGCACTCCTGGGCGCAAAAATGCTTGCCGTCGGAAACGTCCTTCTCGCCAACAGATTGGCCGCCTTCGCCTTCGTCCCCGTCTGCTCCGGCACCCCCAGTAACCACGCTGCGGAAGCCATCGCATCCTTCGTCCGCCTTGCGATTTCCTCCCCGGATTTCGCGCCGGATCCAAAAAGCGTCACCTCCACCCCGGATCTCGGGAAGCTCCACTCACGCCAACTCGAGCTCGCCAGTTCCCTGGAGTCCGAACTCGCCTCCGCCATCGCCGTTCCTGAACTCCCGGCTCGCGTCAGGAAATTGGCAGAAGCCCTTGAAGCAGCCGGCGCGAAAGGTATTTCCATGAACGAAGACGGCACCGAACTACACGCCGATACCGATCCCACCCCCGGCCTCCTCCAGACCATACTCGGAAACGAGAGCGATCCTCAAAGTGCCTCCAACGCAATGACGGCAATGGCGGCAGTCATGGCCATCTACGATGCGGGTTCCATCATCACCCGCAAACGGGCGGCCACTCTCCAGATCTCCATCACAGCCCGCACGAACAAACCAAAGGAGGCGGACGCCACACCGGGATCTGAGGTTGCAAAATGGTTGATCGAAGACGAACTCCTCGTCTCCGCCGCACTTGGCATCCTGTAAAATTTTACAGTAATTCCTGCATATTCTTCAAAAACATTGACAATCAACGAGATCGCTTTACCCTGAGTTTCAATAAATGGTGGGCGTAGCAATAAATTCAAAAATCATCCAAGTGGATGGTGTGGTGTATTACATCCACCCCACCGGCGCAAGAATACCACTCGCCGGCCTAGCAAAAGACGCCGGTTACCGTATCGACAACCTGTGCTCGATACTCGACGTGTCGCCACGCAGTTTCCGCAGGCAGTTCGACAGCTCCCTGGGCATCTGTCCGAAAAAATATCTCAAGTCCGAACGCATGGTCTCCGCGCGGAATCTCCTACGCGGCGGCCTCTCGGTGAAAGAAGTCTCGGATGAACTGGGATTCAGTGCTCAGAAGGAATTCCTCCGCGAGTTCCGCGAGTTCTACCAGGTCGCTCCCACGGAATTCAGATCCCAGGAATCTGAGCGACTGATGGAGCGCTTCGGTGTGATCGCCTAAGAACCTGGCTGAAATCTACTGACCGGGCAAAGCGTTCTGCGCAATACTTACCAAGTGTCATTCCAAAGAGGTTCCAGGACTCGGAAAATCCCAGGTTTATTTGACTTGGAAAGCCCTCATAAACCTCTTCTGAAAGACGCCGAGGGAGGACGGCACCCAGCAGGATAGGAGCCACAAAAACCGTGCTGTGAACGGAAATACGATGGTATTTTTCCCTTCGGAAACACCTTTCAGGAAACCGAACGCAGCCTCATCGGGTGTCAACATTTTCACAGGAAGATCACTCACCATCGCATCCCTATCGGCACCTACAATCCTATCTTGGGAAAAGATCGCGCTGTTCACATAGCCGGGACACACCACGGAAACACGGACTCTGTAAGCCTTCGCCTCTGATCGCAGGGATCGAGAAAACTCCAGAATCGCAGCCTTCGACGTAGTATAAGCAGCTGCGGTGGCATAGCCGGTAGATCCAGCAATCGATGCCGTGTTCACGATGTGACCCGAGCGCCGCCTGACCATATCCGGGTAAACCAGTCGCGTCCCGTTCACCACTCCCATCAGGTTAATATCTATCACCCATTTCCACCGCCTGAAAGGTAGGTCCGTCAGCCGCGCCGAGAAGCGTTACGCCCGCGTTATTGAAAAGAAAATCAATCCCGTCCGAGCTTTCCAAAATCTCCGTCACCACTTTTGAATACGCTTCGTAATCAGTGATATCGACGGGATAAGAATGGATTGCTCCGGCTTCAGAAACGAGACTGTCCAAGCCATCCGCATTCATGTCCAGTGCATGCACGGTGGCCCCGCATTTGGAGAGAAGAAGGGCGAGCGCCCTTCCGATTCCGGATGCAGCTCCGGTCAGTAGAACAGTCGATCCTCCAAAAACTCGGCTCATGTTGGAACTCGGCATTATGCTAACTGGCGGTAGATTTTCATGATTCTTCCATGCAAGGCGGAAATAATAAAAGGCATGCGCGGAGCCACCCATTTCATCGCCGCCGCATAGCCGGGAACGGCGAATTCACTTCTGCCTCTGGTCACGTTCGAAATGATTTGGGAAGCCGCCTCACTGGCAGGCAGGATTCCGAACCCCAGCTTGTCGATGGATTCCATCGTCTTATCGTAATCCGTTTTCCGGTAGATAGCGGACTCGTAGATCCCGGTTCCCACATAGCCCAGGGAAGCATGGAAAATGGAAACACCATGCTCCTTCCCCTCGTACCAGAGGCTTCGGTAAAGACCCAGAAGTCCGGCTTTCATCGTGGCGTAAGCCGTGGCCGTCGGGTAGCCGGCATAAGCGGCGAGCGAGGAAATCAGGACGATGTTCCCCCGTTTTCTCCCGACCATACTCGCGTAGAAATGCCTGACCATCTGCACCGGGCTAAGAAGGTTCGTCCGGTAAAGGATGTCCCAGTCATCCCCTGTCATGTCTTGGACTTCGCCGAAAGCCGTGACCGCCGCACCGAGATAAACCCAGTCCACATCCACATCCGCAGGAAAAGTGCTTTCCAAAAAGCCTTCCGCCGCTTCGAGATCCGCGAGGTCGATTTTCGCGATTTTCGCCACCGCACCTTTCGAGCTGACTTCCGCCGCCACCGCATCAAGCCGGCCCGCATCACGAGCTATCAGCCAAAGCGTTTTTCCAGGCTCCGCAAGCTGGATGGCGATTTCCCGGCCTATGCCGGAACTAGCCCCAGTCACGATGATCGTCTCTTCCCTTCCCCTTTCCATCAGAATGTTCGTTGCCAGGAAAATACGAGCGCGTTGTGCCGGGATTCGTATTTCCCGTTTGCCAAAGGATTGGTGGCACCGTCCACCTTCCTGTTCGAGTAGCCGAACTGGTAGGCTAGCATCCAAGAAGAGTTTTCCATACGACGTCCGAACCCGCAGTTGAACCAATGCCGGTCTGCATCCGAGACGCCGGGTGTAAAATTCCTGTCCGGCTGGGCGTTCTCATTGTAATCGTATCCGACAGCCCAGACGTAGCCTTCCGGAGTGGTGTAGGACACGCCGATCTCGTAGATGAACGATGACTCCCAATCGAAATCCACCGGGATGGCACCACCCACGGTGGAGGATTCAAGCGTGAGAGTATCCAGGGAATCCCAGTTCAGCCATTCCACGTTTGCCTCGATGTTCCAGCCTGGTGCCGGGCGATAGGAATATCCGCCGGCCAGTCTGTCCGGGGTTTTGAAATCCAATCCTGCGGAGCTATCGTTAATCAGCAGGTTCGATCTCGTTCGACCGTCCAGATCAAACTGGGAGCCACTGGCGTAAACTAGGCCGAACGCGTGCTGCTCGCAAGGCTGCCATCTGACACTGAGTCCTGCGGAAACGCCCACATCCTGCCCTTCGTAGCGCAGATAACTTCCTGCACCCAACCCTTGTTCCAATGTAAGATCCGCGTAATTGACCGATACCGAAGCGCCCACAGAAAGCTCGTCACTAACCTTGTAGGCCACCGCGCCTGTCCCGCTGAGATACGTCAGACGCGCCTCGGTCACTACCGGAGCGAAATTCGTATCCCTCCCCCAATCAGTCCCCAGCCCGAACGGACTGTTCAGACCGAACCCGAAGGTCAGTTTATCGTTGTATGGCTTGACGTAAAAAATGTGCGGAGCTGCCTGAAGCTCCGTGCTCGCATCCGTCGTGACTCCACCCACCGTCGCCTCGTTTCCGAGGACGATGGAATACAGCCCGAGCTGGACTTCGCTATCGCTGAGCTGGGTCATTCCCGCGGGATTGTAAAAAACTGCAGAAGGATTGTCCGCCGTCGCCACAAAAGCGTTTCCCCGCGAAGTCGCGAAGGCATCCTGGTTCGGCAAATAATACCCCGCTGCGAAAACCCCGCTTGGAAGAGCGGTAGCAATAAAAATGATCTTTCGGAAAAAAAACGGCATCTGGCAAAAACGGCAAATCTTTCTATTCATAGCTCTTATGGGAAAAAGAGTAACTGATGTGAGCATTCGGCTTTCAAGCACATTGGAATGCGATACCAAAAATGCACACGCTTCTTGTGAATCGCAGCACTTTCCTATAGCGATACATATTTCATGTCACTCTTAAAATTAAGGACATATGAAACAGGATACGGCGATTTGCGCGATTTTCTCAAAGAGCGCAAACCACCAATCGGGCGAAGCCCATCTGTAGAAGAATCGGGAATGTTGCGCCAGTCCCCCGCTGGCGGCTGGAAGCACGCTACTTCTTATTCCTTAGTAAACAGGAGCGCCGTATTCGTAGTCCTGCTCCCCGCCTCCCCCGCCGTTGTTGGATTCCTGGATCTTCTTTTTACTCCAGTGGTAGGTGGCCTTGGTATCGCGCCACATCCCAATTGTCGTGTTGCAGGAGACCAGGGTGCCTATGGCTGCCAGAACGAAAAAGAATTTCATAGACGGGACAATATCCCGGAAAAATGGTTAAGCAAACCTGATTTTTCAGTTATCCTGATCCCAAACTTCCAGATAAGAACGCCCGGAAGTGATCTCCCGCAGAAGTGTTCCACATGTCAGTTGCTTCGCATCATGATTGTCCAAAGTTTCCCGGATCTCCTGGGATCTCCAAGCAAGTCGGGCACTTGAGGTGGGGGGGGTGTTTCGCCGCCGCCCCGCGCCCTTGGCACCGGGACACGGCGAGCGACATCGATCCCGCCCGATACCCACTTAGGGTGATCCAGCCACCCAACTGCAAGTCCTCGCATTGATCCAAAAAAGTTGGTTCGCAACGAGCGGCGCCGTGATGGTCACGGTCGATGCCCATAGCGTCAAAAACACCGGCCCGGCGGAACTCAAGGGATACGCCGGAGGCAAGAAGGTATCGGGGACAAGGCAGCATCGCGCGAAGTGATCGTCGCGAGAACCCTTTTGGAATCCTACTTAGATGGATCGTGTTGTCGGAAGCTGGATCGTGTTGTCGGAAATAGTCGCAGGCCTTGGACTGCGGAAGCCTGCTGCAGTTTTCCGTTATGCAGCCTGCAGCTACAGGGCAACCTCGGAAGTGCTTTTGGCGCGGACTCTGGAAAAACCGCGAAAGAAAGCTAAAAACCTCTCTGGCCCTTGTGCGGCGGGTCTTCATCTTACTTCTTCTTAGGAGGTATCAAACAGGTTCTTGAAAGGGTTCTGATATCCACATTGGTTCCACCCTTTATTCCGTTTCCGATTCCGGACGTTTTTCCCGGGAATTATGCCTCATTATCAGATCGGCGATTGCGGGAGCTTTCAGAGCGAAAATGCCACCCATGACACATGGAACGAGTGACTCTGTCAGCTTGTAGAGCATGCCTCCCGATTGTCCGTTCAGCATCTGATCCCCATCGCGATAAAGAACCATCATGTGGATCCAATTCATCAGCGGGGTGAGGTTTTTGAGGAAAAAGATCAGGCCTACGACGAGGATGCCCAGGGAGTAGAGGTGCTTCGGTGTGATTCCGTTGATCTCCAGCTCGGGATCGGATATCGGCACGACAGTCCGGGCTACCAGACTGGCGAAGAACCAGGCCAGTCCTGCGAGAATGAAATAGAAAGCCGGGCTGATGAAGACTTGGAGCCAGTAGTAGGAGTTCGCGCCCGTTAGATAACTGAAGGAATTCATACCGAGGAAACTCAGGAATACAACGATGCCACTAACCGCCCAATGGATTGCGAAAATGCGGAGCAGGATGGCGACGATGACGGAAGCTTTCATGGGCGCACTCTGCTCAAACAAAAACGCTCTGGCGAGAAATTGCTGGAGATTCCTTTCTCCGCCATTGAGAAAAATCCTTTTCCATTTCGCAAATCCGAACTATAGCTACCGCGTGAGTTTTGTCACCCGCCTCCTCCTTCTCCTCTGCGTTTTCGCTGGGCTTGGGACGGGCATGGTTCACAGTTACTCACACGGCGCGAAGGACGAGTGCGCCTCCCATTGCGAATCCGGTTCCCACGGGCAGGAGCTTCCCTCCGACCATGGCGATCAGGAATCCGCTCCGCACCACCATCATTGCTGCCACGCACCGAGCGCCGACCGCGTACTTGATTCCGTGTCAATGAACGTCTCTTTTCAGGAAATCCTTTTGGAAATTTCCACCGACCGTTCCCTTGCTCCCGACGAGCCGGTCTATGCGTTGGACAAGCCGCCGCTAGTCTGAAGTCGCCGCTTACCGGAAATTTCCCGGTAGCAACCATCCCACCCGGAACTTTTCCCGGGTGAACCACCCGTCCGCATGGCGGCATTGCGTCCCGTTAGCGGACAACTGACTTCACGATTCCAAGCGAACCCCCATACATGAACTTTCCAAAACAGTTACTCTGTATCCTCTGCGCCATCGCGCCCACAGCCATCCTTCCCGCACAGCCGGTGGAGATCCTTTCCTACGAAAGCATGCCCTCGCGCATCCGCAACGGGAACCCCGTCCTAGCCGCCGCCCGCTTCCGCATCGACGAGGCCGTCGGCCGCATGAACCAATCCGGCCGCCTCCCGAATCCTTCCCTGGACACGGGCGTGGATCACAATATCCAATCCGCCGAGGGCAGTATCGAGATCGGCATTTCCCAGAAATTCCCCGTCACCAACCGCCTCGCACTGGAGAAAAAAATCTCGGCTGCGGGTGTGGAAGCGGCTGCGGCGGAAGTGAAGGACGTCGAGCGCCTCCTGATCGCCCGGGCACGGGCGGAGTTTGTAAAAATCCTCTCCATCCGTGAACGCCTGGCACTCCTGGATCGCCAGAAGAAACTCTCCTCTGAACTCGCCGACTTCATCTCCGAAGCTTCCGAGCGGGGTGAAATCTCCTCCCTCGATGCCGCCCAGGCAAGACTGGCAGCCCTCCGTATCACCACCGAAGAACACCGCCTGAAAACCGAAGAAACCGAAGCTCTCGGCAAGCTCAGGCCGCTCGTAGGAATCCCTGCGGATACGGGAGTTAACCTCTCCGGAAGCATCCCCCCGGTTTCCATGCCCGCAGCGGCATCGCTCGACAGACCGGATCTGAACGCAGCAAAAATCGACCTCCGCGCCGCCGGAACCGGAATCGAACTGGAAAACGCAAGGCGCCGCGATGACATCGAAGCCTCCGTTTTCGCAGCAGGTGAGCGCAGCGAGGACGCACCGGAGGGATTGGAGAACGAGGGCATCATCGGCTTCAAACTCAGCATCCCCCTGCCCTTCTGGAACGACAACGTCGGCAACATCAGGGAAGCCACCGCCCGCCGGAACCGCAAGGAGATGGAAGTGAAAGCCCTCGAACGGGAAATCCATCACGAAGCCCGCACCGCCCTCACCGAAATGCGCCAGTGGGCGGCGCTCGTTTCCGAGCTCGATCAAAAACTCCTCCCCCTCGCCAAGGAACAGACAGACCTCCTCGAAGAAGCCTACCGCAAGGGCCAGGGCGATCTCCAGGCCGTCCTCAGCTCCCGCGAACAGACCCTCGAACTGCTAGCCTCCAAAATCGACGCCACCCGTGAGTTCCGCCTCGCCCGCATCCGCTACCAAACCTCACGCGGCAACTTCTAACACTTTCTAACAAGATGAAACTTAATCTCCCAATCCCTCTTATCTCTTGCCTCTTGTGTCTTATGTCTTCCGCGAACGCGGACACCATCGTCCTTGATGAAATGGGTGTGAAAAACCTCCGCATCGAAACCGTCACCGTCGAGGAGACCGATTTCGAGGAAACCTTCTTCTCCCTCGGCCACATCGAAGCCGTCCCGGAAAACACCGCCGCTGTCAGCAGCCGCATCCCGGGTCGCGTCGTCGGCCTGGATGCGAACCCCGGCGACTTCGTAAAAAAAGACCAGGAGGTCGCCCGCATCGAATCCCGCCAGCCCGGCGATCCGCCTCCCGTCATTTCCCTGAAAGCTCCCATCAGCGGCCTCGTCACCCACCGCGAAGTCCGCCTCGGCGATCCCATCAGCCCGGACACCCACCTCATGGAAATCACAGACGTCAGCGAAATGTATGCCGTCGCCAAAGTCCCCGAGCACCTCGCCGGAAAAATCGCCCCCGGCACCAAAGCACACATCCGCGTCATCGCCATCCCAGACAAAATCTTCGAAGGCGAAATGGTCAGGTTCGGCACCAGCGCGGATGAAGAAAGCGGAACCATTGATGCCATTTTCCTCCTACCCAATCCCGGGAAGAAACTGCGCATGGAAATGAGGGCGGAGTTCTCCATCGTCCTAAGCAGCAGACCGGGCGTCATGTCCGTCCCCCGCACCGCCCTCCAGGGCGAGGCCGCGGATCGCTTCGTTTACCTCAAGCACTTCGATCTCCCCAATGCCTTCGTAAAAACCCCCGTGATCATCGGCGAAATGAACGACCGCTACGCCGAGGTGGTATCCGGTGTTTTCCCGGCAGACGACGTCGTCACCCGCGGCGCATATTCCCTCTCCTTCGCAGGAGCCAGCAGCATTTCCCTGAAAGAAGCCCTCGACGCCGCCCATGGCCACGAACACGCGGGGGATGGCTCCGAACTCACCGGAAACGAAAAGACGGACTCCCACGAAGGTCACGACCACGCAGCGGAGCGCGGCGATCACGACCATGAAAACACCACCAGCCCCTTGTGGAAATACTCCACCATCCTACTCGCCATCCTGCTGGTCGTATCGTTTTTCACAAAGTGGCTAACCCCGCAGGAAGAAGAGAAAGCCTCCAGCTAACCCAATCGCAAAAAGAAGAAACATCCAGCTGCGGATGCACAGGATGAACGCAGATCAAAGAAAAGATGATGGCAGATACGATCTGACTCTCTCCCAAACAAAAATTTCTTCCTCTTCATCTGCGTTCATCCCGTTCATCTGCGGTTAACAAACTCTTATCCATTTCCCACGGCCAACCACCACCTCATCCCATGCTCAACAAAATGATCCAATGGTCGCTCGGCAACCGCGCGGCCGTTCTCGCCATCTCCCTGCTGGTGATGGTCATCGGCATACGCACCGCCACGGAACTCCCCGTGGAAGTCCTCCCCGATCTCACCAAGCCAACCGTCGTGATCCTCGTGGAGGCACCCGGCCTCTCCCCCGAAGAGGTGGAAACCCAAATCACCCTCCCGGTCGAAACCTCCCTCATGGGCGTCCCCGGCCTCACCCGCCTACGCTCGAATTCCGATGTCTCCCTCGCCCTCATTTACGCAGAGTTCGATTGGGATACGGACATCTACCGCGCCCGCGTCCTCGTGCAGGAACGCCTCCAGTCCGCCCGCGAAAAACTCCCCGAAGGCATCGAGCCTTTCATGACACCCGTCGCATCCCTCATGGGGGAAATTCTGTTAGTAGGCGTCCGCTCAACCGTCCCCGAAGGCGAGCCAGGCTACATGAAACCCAGTGAAGTCCGCACCCTCGCAGACTGGACCATCAAGCCCCGCCTCCAGAACATCCAGGGAATCGCGGAAATCCTAAACATGGGAGGAGGCGTCCGCCAGATCGAGATCCAGCCCGATCCAAACCGCATGATGGCCAACCGCGTCAGCATGGATGAACTACGCACCGCTGCGGAAAATGCCGCCGCACGAACCTCCGGAGGTTTCCTGAATACCGGCCCTACGGAAATCATGATCCGCAACCTCGCGATGACCACCCAGCTCTCCGATATCGCACGGACTGCCATCAAAAAAATCAACGACAGACCCATCTCCATAGCCGATGTAGCGGACGTCGTCTGGGGCATCGAACCCATGCGCGGTGATGCCACGATCAGCAAGGCTCCCGAGAAATCCCCCACCTACGGCGTGATCATGTCCGTCACGAAATCCCCCGGAGTCGATACCCGCAAGCTCACCGGGGAGATCTCCAAAGCCCTCAAGGAACTGAACCCTTCCCTCCCGGCAGGAGTCGAGACCACCACCCTCTTCCAACAAAAGGATTTCATCGACCACGCCATCGGAAACCTCACCGAAGCCATCCGCGACGGTGCCATCATGGTCACCATCGTCCTCTTCCTTTTCCTGCTGAACGTGCGCACCACCGTCATCACCCTCACGGCCATGCCCATGTCCTTCGCGGTCAGCATGCTGGTCTTCAAAATCTTCGATATCAGCGTGAACTCCATGACCCTCGGCGGCCTCGCCGTAGCCATCGGCATGGTCGTGGACGATGCCATCGTGGATGTGGAAAACGTCTTCCGGCGTCTCCGCGAAAACGCAAACAAGCCCCACCCCTCCCCACGCCTCCACGTCATCGCCAAAGCCTCCGGCGAGGTGCGGAACTCCATCCTCTACGCCACCGTCCTCATCATCCTCGTCTTCCTCCCCCTGCTCGGCCTGTCCGGGGTCGAGGGGAAACTCTTCGCGCCCATCGCCATCGCCACCATCGTTTCCATGGTCGCGTCGTTCGTCGTCTCACTTACGGTGATCCCCGTACTTTGCTCCTACCTCCTCAATCCCAAGGAAGGGAAAGTCCACAAGGACGGGAAGCTGGTCATCGGCATGAAATGGCTCCTGGAAAAAACCCTCCTCCGCGCCGCCCTCGCCCAGCCCCTCATGGTCCTGGTCATCGCACTGGCCCTCATGCTCGCTTCCTTTTCCCTCTATCCGATGATGAACAAGGACTTCCTCCCCCGCTTCGAAGAGGAAACTGCACTCGTCGCCGCCACCGCCGCGCCCGGCACTTCCCTCCAGGAAATGAACCGCATTTC
This sequence comes from uncultured Verrucomicrobiae bacterium, assembly GCA_963793435.1. GTDB lineage: Bacteria > Verrucomicrobiota > Verrucomicrobiia > Verrucomicrobiales > Akkermansiaceae > Luteolibacter. The sequence continues at coordinate 2,837,279 of CAWCAA010000002.1, forward strand.
CGATGTCATCGAGCAACAGATCCTCTCCGTCCCGGAAGTCCGCCAGGTCGGCCGCAGGCTTGGCCGTGCCGAACGCGGCGACCACGTCGTCCCTGTCTCCACCGCCGAGTTCGACGTGGATTTCATCGATACCGAAGACGAACCCAACGCCCGCGACCGCCGGGAAATCCTCGACGACATCGCCGCGAAAGTCAGAACCGTCCCCGGCGTGTTCGCCGTCGTCAGCGGCCCTTGGCGGACAGGATAGGCCACATGCTCAGCGGCGTTTCCGCACCTGTAGCCGTGAAAGTCTTCGGCCCGATTTGGAGAAAATCCGTGAGATAGGAATCGAGATTCAGAAGATCGCCCGGGAAATCCCTGGCTTCGAGGACGCCAAACTCGACCAGGCATCCTCCATCCCACAGCTCCGAATCGAGCCGAACCGCGACCGCGCCCTCGCCTACGGCGTCTCCCCCGGCAAGCTCACCAACGAACTCTCCACCCTTCTCGGAGGCAGCGAAGTCGCCCAGCTTTTCGACGGCCAGACATCGGTCAATCTCGTCATGCGCCTCCCGCAGGAATGGCGGGATTCCCCCGAAACCATCTCGGAAATCCCCATCCAGATTTCAGAAAAACAATGGGTGCCCCTCTCACAGGTGGCCGATGTCCGCGAAGCAAAAGGCCCCAACGTGATCTTCCGTGAAAACGCCCAACGCCGTTTCGCCATCGGTATCAAACCCACCGTCCGCGACGTCTCAAACCTTGCCGCCCAATTCGAAACCGAAGTCCGCGACAAAGTGAAAATGCCGGAAGGATACTCCATGACATTCGAAGGCGAGTTCCAGGCACAGCAGGACGCCACCCGCCGCATCCTCCTCTTCTCCGCCATCGTCTTTATCGCCGTTTTCATGATGCTATATAGCTATTTCCAAAGCATCTCCCTCGCCCTGCAAGTGCTGGTGAACATCCCCCTCGCACTCATGGGCGGCCTCGCCTTTACCTGGCTGAAACTCGATAACATCTCTATCGCCACCCTCGTCGGATTCATCGCAGTCGGCGGGGTCGCCGCACGGAACGGCATCATGATGGTCTCCCATTACCTCCACCTCATGCGTCACGAGGGCGAGGGATTTAACAAACAGATGATCATCCGCGGCACCAAGGAACGCCTCGTCCCCGTAGTCATGACAGCCCTCTCCGCAGGCATAGCACTCGTCCCGCTCATCCTCGCCGCGAACCAGCCCGGCAAGGAAATCCTCCACCCCGTAGCCGTCGTCATCGTCGGCGGACTCATCTCCTCCACCCTCCTGGATATGGCCGTCACCCCCGCAATCTTCTGGCTGGTCGGCAGAAAAGCCGCCGCCCGCGCCCTCGCCATGAACTCCGAAGCCGCCACCTGACAACGTCATAGGAACGGCGCGCCGGTGTAAAGCCCGAATTTAATCAGACGGCTTCCTCGGCGTCGCCATCTCCGCCTTTTGTGCTTGTTGTTTTGTTGGCGATACCGCGCTGACTAATTCCAATCTGGCGGGAGATTCATCCCTTCGACCAAGAACTCAAGATCCTCATGCCAGCAAAGCTCGATAGCCCCGATGATGTGAGGAAATATCGCCACGAACTCGGTCTTTGTGAGCGGTTCCGCGTTGATCAGATTAGCACGACCCAAGAGTTTCTTGAGTATCACGGTTGAGACATTCAAAGGTATCGAATAGATCACAGCATTCTCCCGGTAGCAGCTAAGAACGTAGCCAATGTGCTTCGGCTTTGAGAAAGGAATTTGAAGGTCGGGGATCCTATTCGTAGTCATCCGAGGTATTTTTTTGTATAACGTTATAGGAATGGCGGCGCCGGGGTAAAGCTCAAATTTAATCAGATGGCTTCCTCGGCGTCGCCATCTCCGTCTTTGTTGATCAGCCAAGATTCATGCACAACCGTTTCGTCCTGAAATTTCATCCGCACGTTTTCCAAAATCTCCCGATTTTCAGCCTCCCGGAAAAGGCAAAATCCGCTTCCCGCATCCAGCCAACGCTCCAGCACTGCGGTGAACTTCTGATGATATTCCTTCTCCACCTCCGGATCCCATGGTTCCGGATGATGGTTCAGCCAGTTCTGCCGTGCTTCTTTCCACCCTCGAAGCAATGTCGCAGGCAGTGCATCCGCCAACCGGAATGTCACGAACCGCATCCGCCCCTCTTGCTGCCAGTGGGGAAGCTTCTGCCCATGTTTTTCGATCTCCGAGCTGCGATCCATGAAATCCGACATGTGTTCAAAAGACCACATGTCGCGTACCGAGTCAATAACCAGTCGGGACATTCCTGTCCCCACTACCCCCGCAAGAAGGGACAGAAATGTCCCTTCTCCTCAGTTTCCAAATACCACCTTCCCGTGCTCCATCTCCCCGGTGATCACATCACCATCCATAAACTTCCCATCAAGCACATCCAAACTCAGCGGATCCAACAAATGCTGCTGGATTGCGCGTTTCAGCGGCCTTGCCCCATAAACCGGGTCATACCCCTGGTTGCCGATGTATTCCTTGGTGTCTTCCGATAGCGCAAGTCCCAGCCCCTGCTTCGCAAGACGTTTTCGAACACGATCAAGCTGAAGATCCACGATGGTGGTAAGATCCTCGCGGTTCAATCGGTCGAAGATAACAATCTCATCAATACGGTTCAGGAACTCGGGGCGGAAATGGCCGCGCAGGGCTTCCATCACAGCGGCTTCGCGTTGCTCGGCGTTTTCCTCACCTAGAATGAATTGGGAGCCAATGTTCGAAGTCATGATGAGCACCGTGTTCCGGAAATCCACCGTGCGTCCCTGGCCGTCCGTAATGCGTCCGTCATCGAGGACTTGCAGAAGCACGTTGAAAACATCCGTATGTGCCTTCTCGATTTCATCAAAAAGAACCACCGAATACGGCTTCCTCCGGACGGTCTCGGAAAGTTGCCCGCCTTCGTCATAGCCGACGTAACCGGGAGGCGCGCCGATCAGCCGCGAGACGCTGTGCTTCTCCATGTATTCGGACATGTCGATGCGGATCATGGCGTTTTCGTCATCAAAAAGGAACTCGGCGAGAGCTTTCGAGAGTTCGGTTTTCCCGACACCGGTAGGCCCCAGGAAAAGGAAGGATCCGATGGGGCGGTTCTCATCCTGAAGCCCGGCACGGGCACGGCGGACGGCATTTGCCACGGCGGTGATCGCTTTTTTCTGACCGACCACACGCTCTCCAAGCCGCGCCTCCATGGAAACGAGCTTCTGTTTCTCACCTTCCTGCAAGCGGTTCACGGGAATTCCCGTCCATGAGGATACCACACGGGCGATATCTTCCTCCGTTACCTCCTCCTTGAGCATCGCACCGTTCTGCTGAAGGTGTGCCAAGCCTTTCTCAGCCTCTTCCAAAGCAGCCTGAGCTTCCGGCAGATCGCCGTAGGTAATCTGGGAAGCGCGGGTGAGATCGCCAATCCTTTGCGCCTTCTCGATTTCGGTTTTCAGGGAGTCGATGTTCTCTTGGGCGATCCGAACCTGATCAATCACCTCTTTCTCATTGCGCCACTGCGCCATCATTCCGGAGGATTCTTCTTTGAGATTCGCCTGCTCCTCTTTGACTTTTTCGAGACGTGCTTCGGATGCTTTGTCGGTCTCTTTTTCCAGAGCCTTTTTCTCCATCTCAAGCTGCATGATCTGCCGCTCCAGCACGTCGATTTCGGTAGGCATGGAGTCGAGTTCGATTTTTAAGCGCGAGGAGGCTTCATCAATCAGATCCACTGCCTTGTCCGGGAGGAAACGATCAGAGATATACCTATCGGAAAGCACCGCCGCCGCGACGATGGCTCCATCCTGGATTCGCACCCCGTGGTGGACTTCGTAGCGCTCTTTCAGTCCGCGCAGGATCGCGACGGTATCCTCCACCGAAGGCTCTCCGACCGTCACCGGCTGGAACCGACGCTCCAATGCGGCGTCCTTTTCGATGTACTTCCGGTATTCGTCGAGAGTCGTCGCACCGATGGCATGGAGTTCCCCGCGCGCGAGCTGTGGCTTGAGCATGTTCGAGGCATCCGCAGCGCCCTCCCCCGCGCCGGCTCCAACGATGGTATGAAGCTCATCTATGAAGAGGATGATACGTCCATCGGAATCCGTGACCTCTTTAAGAAACGCCTTGAGTCTCTCCTCAAACTCACCGCGAAACTTCGCCCCGGCGAGCATGGAGCCGATATCGAGGGAGACGACCATTTTGTCTTTCATCGAGTCCGGCACATCCCCGGACACAATGCGCCGCGCCAGGCCCTCGACGATGGCGGTCTTGCCGACTCCCGGCTCGCCGATCAGAACCGGGTTGTTTTTCGTCCTCCGGGAAAGCACCTGGAGCACCCGCCGGATCTCGTGATCCCGACCGATCACCGGATCGATTTTTCCGGCACGGGCGCGGGCCGTGAGATCGGTTCCGTATTTTTCAAGCGTCTGGTATTTTCCTTCCGGATCGGCATCCGTCACCTTCTGCGAGCCTCGCACTTCCTTGATCGCGGCCTCGGCCTTCTTCTCATCCAGCCCCGAGTTCTTGAGAAGTTTCCCGGCGGGAGAATCGCCTTTTAGTGATCCCAAAATGTAATGCTCTACAGAGAGGTAATCATCCCCCATTTTCTCCCGAATGCCATCCGAGGCATCGAGAGTCGCCCTCAGACCCGCGCTGATCTGCGGTTGGGTGGAGGCTCCCTGGACGGAAACCTCCTTCGCCAATTCAGAAGCCACCGCCGCTTTCAACATCGGGATATCAACCCCGGCTTTCTGCAAAATGGGAACCGCGATGCCTCCCTCCTGTTGCAAAAGCGCGAGAAGCACGTGGGCGCTTTTCAGCTCCACATGCGATGATTTCGAAGCAATTCCTTGCGCGGATTGGAGAGCTTCCTGGAGTTTCTGGGTCAGTTTCTCAAGTGCCATGGTTTTCGGTTTCTGTTGGGTCGAAAATTTATACCCCGAACCGAAATCCGCAACGCACTTCTTACCGCGTTTCGACTCAGTAAACCTGATTGTGCGATCCAACGTCGAGCAGGGTGACAACGATGAAACCGCCCTCCTCCCTGTAGATCACCCTGAGACCGAATCCTGCGGAAAAAGCGCGCAGACCTTTCATTTTTCCTTTCAAAGCGTGATCGCGGAGCGCGGGAGCGGAAGGCGATTCAGAGAAAAGAATCAGAGCCTTGTCAACCGCCTCCCTCTGAGCTCCCGGAAGTTTCGCATACACTTTATCGAATGCTTTTCGAGAGAGTATCCTCATTTGCTCAGGGAATTTTCAGGGAACTCAGCATGAAGATGCTCAACAAATTCCTCCATTGTGGCAAATGGCCCGGACAAATTCGCGGGATCCTTGGATTCCTCCCATGCGGCCAGTATCCTTTCTTCAGCTTCAGGGGAGAACTCCGGTTCTACTTTCAGCTTAAAAGGGATGCTCCGTGTCTTCGCAACCTTCGTAAAAAACATCCTCACGGCTGTCGCGGCATCAAGGCCGAGTTCGTAAAAGACCTCGTCGGCAGACTCTTTGAGGTCGCGGTCGATGCGGATCTGGAGCTTCGCTGTGGAGTTGGGCATGGATGAATTATGCTCTTTTCGAGCCGCTTCGCAATTAAATTGACTCCATTTTTCCCACTTTGGATTTTTTGAAGTTATCCGAAATCGGCAATCTTACTTATCTCCATGCGGGAAAGCATGCTATAGCTACCGGTATGATCAAAATTCCGTTTTACCTGATGACCGCCGCCGTTCTGACCATGGCTCCGATGACAAATGGCGAGGAGGCGAGTCCGGAGGAAAGGGTCGAGCGGCTTCACAAAATGGCCGGCTCCGAGTTCCGCGGTCTGGATGAATTGAAAGAGCCGATTGATTTCGAACGGATCGACTACGCGCTGCTTGATGCGGCGGTGTTTCATGAGACGAACCGCCGCCGCGTGGATCACGGGCTTCCCGCCCTGGGGTTCAGGCCCGTCCTGCGGGAAGCAGCACGAATACAGGTGCGGGGGATGATACGGATGGAAAAAATCAGCCATCGGCATCCGGATGCGGACAAGAAGACCATGGAGGACAGGTTCGATTTTCTGGGAATCGAGACGCTCTCATTTGCTGAGAACGTGGCGATGACATTTGGAATCCGCTACGAATCCGGGAAGAGCGTTTACCCGCGGAAAGAGGAAGGGAGGAAGATATTCAGCGAGGAACCGGGTGGAAAGCCCATCCCGCCGCACACTTACGCCTCTTTCGCCACGCAGCTTTTGGATTCCTGGATGGAATCCCCCGGACACAGGAAAAACATCCTTCTGGAGGATGTCGCGCTCCTCGGGACAAGCTCCCTGCACGACCGCTCCGGTCTCGGGATGGATTCGTTCTACAGCGCCCAGGAATTTTCCGGCGAACTGACTGTCAGGGACGACGGGTGACCGGAGGTGCGTGCGTTTTCACGGATTCCCCTTCAGATGGATATCAAGAAAGCCGAGGGATGCGGCTATGGCTCCGGAGGGGAGGAAGAAGGTGGTGACATGGCCTTTTTTCGGGATCCAGTAAACCTCGTGGGGAACATGGAAGTGGCTGAGAACCGCCTGGAATTTTTCCGCGTGGTCGGGGCGGACGAGCTTATCGCCTCCGCCGTGGTAGATGAAAACGGGAGGACTGTCCGGGGTGACATGGGTGAGCGGCGAGGCATCGTAAAAGCGCTCCATTGAGACCAGGCCGTCGTTGCCGAGGAAGCCCTGGACGAGGACGCCGTTTGCGTAAACCGTTAGATCGGTGGGCGTGCCGCCCGCGACGATGGCTTTCACCTCCCCCGCTTCTTCCCGAAATGCGGCGAGCGCACCGAGGTAGCCTCCTGCGGAGTATCCGAAGACACCGATGCGGCTTGGATCGATTCCTTCGGTTTCCGCATTTTTCTTCAACCATCGCAATCCCTGCTCCACATCCTCCAGGGGCGCGGGATAAGGCCATTTTGCACCATCGCGGTAGGTGATATTCAAAACGTAGTAACCCCGCCGCGCAAACTTGCGGGCAATACCGTTCATCACCCAGCGCCCGTCCTCTCCAATTTTCACGCCTCCGTGGATGAGGAGGACTGCGGGGGCGGGCTTGTAGCTTTTCGGTTTGAAAACGGTTCCGGGGACGTCTTCCGGCCAGTTTTTCGGAGTGTAGATAACCTTACGACCCATGGTGCAGGAAACGAGGACAAGGGCGCAGAGGGCTGCGAGAAATTTCATACGATACGGGTGCGGTGGGTTGCTTCGATTTTGTTTCTCCAGCCAGCTGCGACGTCCGCCTCTTCAGCGAAATCCTGCCATTTTCCGACGGTTTCGGTGACCTCGGCGAGGATGGTTTTGGCACGGCCGTTTTTCATCATCGCGGTTTTCGCACAGGTTTTGAGATCGTCTAGCGTGAAGCCGTCGCCTTTTCCGTTGAGGGTCATCTGGTGCTTTGAAGTCCATGCGCCATCGGGATTGTAGCTATAGGTGACGTCGAAGGCGGGAGCCAGGAACCATTGGCCTGCCCTATCCATCAGAAAGGCGATGTTTTTCACGTGGTCGTCCTGGTTGCGGGCGACGATATTGAAGACCATGCGGCGGAACTGTTCCTCGACCGCGTCCATGCCGAGACCAAGACGGCGTATGACCTGAAATGCCTGCTCGTAGCTGTAAGCACCGGCCATGTTGAAATCGTAGTGAGCCATCGCGCAGAGCGATTGCATGTGGAGCTTTCTTCCGCTTGCCAGCCTATCGAAGCGCTTGGTCATGAAATGGCGGCGACCGTTTTCCTCTAACAGGCGGCAATCGCTCATCGTGATCCCGGCTTCTTTCGCCATCAGGAAATACGCGTATTCGATGGCTCCGTAGCCCTTGGGATCGTCGAGTTCCTTGTCGCGGTTGCCGCTGACTCCATCGAATTTGAGGAGCCAGTAGCTGAAACCATCGTCAGCATCCACTTGGCCGGAGCGGACTTCGTTGGTTTCCGGATTCCATGCGATCACGGCTTTCGCGCGCGCGCCGCCAGCCGAAGTCCCGACTCGGAGGATGTCGTTGAGCGCTTTCTCGCGGGAGGCTCCGCCGAAATTTCCTTTCAGCGTGGTGCGATCCGCCAGGACATCCGATGCAAGCCGAACGAGCGAATCGATCTCAATCTTCGTCGCTTTGCGCGGCTTGGGCCGATGACTGGGGTGAATTCCAGCGCACCCATTCCGCGCTTGCCGGTGTAGCAGAGACGCTCGACGGCATCGAAACTCTCCGGCGTCCGCCCCTGCCCCGCGAGCCATGCGTCGATCAGGGCGTTTCCGAATTTATCGGGAAGCGAGTCCGCTAGCATTCCCGGGAGACCATGGAAGGTATTGGCCGGGAGGCCGGGAAATTCATAGACCTTTTCCGAAAGGGGCATCACCAGCGGCGCGACTTCAATTCCACTCTTCGCGAAGCCGGCGTCATACTGAAAGGTTGCGACACCACGCCCTTTATCCAGCGAGACTGCGCCAATGACAACATCCCACAGCCGGACTTCTGCGATCATTCCTCGTCACCCCACTTCCATTCGCCTGGCTCCTCCCTAAGCACGCTGCTTTCGCTGCCGCCCGAGGCGCGCTCGCGCCTTTTCCCCTGGAGCTTGAGCTGATCCATGGGGCTGATGGGAAGCTCTGGTAGCAACAACTCGAAGCGCCCGGCTATCCCGAGAATGCGACAAACCCCCACGAAGCCCGAAAGCCGCGTGGCAACCTCCCCGCCTTCCATGCGCTGGAGGGTGCGGAGACCGATTCCCGCCTCTTTGGCGAGCTTCTGCTGGGTAAGGTTTTGCGCCAGTCGAAGCTCTGCCAAACGGCTGCCGATCAGACCCAGCATGGCACCATCACTCATCACCTCATAAAATCTCATACGCGCCAAAAATGGCATTTATTTGAAAAATATCAACTAAAAACGCCAAAATAGACGCTATACACAAAGTTACTACAAAACGCCTTTAAAGTCGTTTTATAGCCGATATTGCCATTTAAGCGTCACTTTTGGCAGGTTAGGTGAAATCAATCACATCTTGCTAAAATCCACATCAGATCGGAAATCCGGTTCAGAAAAACCCGGACAATTTCAGGAACCTCCCCACCATCCTCGTGGAGCGAGAGAACATACCGCTCCGCGCGGCGCGCCACCGTTCGGGCAAAATCCAGATGCGCCCGCATCATGGAACCCTCCGCGCCCGGCACCGCCCAATGGGTGAATTTCACTCCGGCTTTCTCGATCTTTCCCGCCGTTTCCGTGAGCCATTCCAGATCCTCCGCCATCACCGTGGAGTAGCCTTTCTCGAGGTATTTTTCCTGATCCTCCGGCAGACATGCGAGTTGACCCATCAGGGAAAAAAGCAGGTTTTGCACCCGGTCCAGGATTTCCGTATGCGTGCCTTCCGCATCGGAGGCACGGGCGAGACCGATGGAGGCGTTCAGTTCGTCGATGGTGCCGAGGGCGATGAACCGGAGGGAAGTTTTCGCGATGCGGCGGCCGAACATCAGGTCGGTCTGCCCGTCGTCGCCGCGCTGGGTGATGATACTCATTTCATGGAAGATGCAGGTTGAAACTCTGCGGGCAACCACGAAGATGGTCGGAACAAGTATGAGGGAAACGGAATTGGCGAATCGGCTGGAGGCTGCGGTATGCGCGGTGGTGCGGGGGCAGGAAAAAACAGTGCGAAGGGTGCTCGCTTGCATGTTTTCCGGAGGCCATGTGCTGTTGGAAGACTATCCAGGCACGGGCAAAACCACTCTTGCCAAGGCCATCGCGAAATCCATAGGCGGGGCGGAGTTCAAGCGGGTGCAGTTCACGCCCGATCTGCTGCCATCCGACATCCTCGGCGTTTCCGTTCTCGATCCGCGCAGCCAGGAATTCCGTTTCCACCACGGACCTGTTTTCACCGATATCCTGCTGGCAGATGAAATCAACCGCGCCTCCCCGCGCACCCAGAGCGCCCTACTCGAAGCGATGGGAGAGCGGCAGGTAACCGTGGAAGGAAATCGCTACGATCTCGACGGGCTGTTTTTCGTGATCGCCACCCAGAATCCTGTCGAGTTCCGCGGCACGTATCCCCTGCCCGAGGCGCAGATGGACCGCTTCGCCATGCAATGCGGGCTGGGCTACGTCAGTGCGGAAGAGGAGGCGGACATCCTCGCCGATCAACGCGAAAACCACCCGCTCCACTCCATGCAGCCCGTGCTTTCCCGGGAGGAAATCCTGGAAGTTTCCGCCGCCGCCCGGAAGATCCGTTTCAGTGACGAGCTTCGCCATTACGCGGTGGCTCTCGTTGCGGCGACCCGTGGAGTCCCGGAAATTCAGCTCGCCGCCAGTCCGCGTGCCTCCCTTGCGATGATGAAAATCTCCCAGGTCATGGCGCTTTTCGAAGGGCAGGAATTTGTCACGCCGGACGTCATCCAATCCGTCGCCGTGGATGTGATCGCCCACCGCCTTGTCCTCGCCCCGGAATCGAAATACTCGGGGACGGATGCACGGGAAACGGTCGCCAACATCATCGCGAAAATCCCGGCTCCGGTTTAGCAAAATGAACCGCACGATTCCGAAGCGCTTTCTCATCCTCCATGCGTTTTACAGCCGTGGAGCTGCGGTGCAGCATTGGTTCGCGCAGCGCATACGTCCGGCTGGAGCCGCCTGCCTGATGGCGGTTTTCTTCTCCGGTTTCATGAGCATTGGGCAGCCAACGGATTCGATTTTCCAGATTTTCTGCTTCTCATCCGGCCTGTTGATCCTCGGTTTTTGCTGGGTCATTTTCCGCAGCGCAAAACTCAAAGCAACCCACCGCCTGCCCAGCCACGCGACTGTTGGCGAGCGGGTGAATTATTCCATCGAAGTGGAGAACACGGGGAAACGCAAACTCCGCAGCATTCTGCTTTCCCACATCCCCCCGGACCCCCGCCCCACATCCACGGAATTTTCCTTCCTTAAAGAACCGGATGAAGACAAGAGGAACATCTTCGACCGCACCATGGTCTATTATCGCTGGCAGTGGCTCATGACGCGCAAGATCGGGTTCACGGCGACCGAGAGCAACCGAATCTCCGAGCTTGGGCGTGGTGAAAACCTCCGCCTCCCCATGAGGCTCGTCCCACACCGCCGCGGGGTGATCGCGATGAACCAGCTCCGCGCACTGCTCCCGGATCCGCTCGGATTTTTTCAGAAATGCAGCAACGTCGCAGCACCAGCCGAGAGGCTCGTCGTCCTCCCGAAACGTTACCGGCTACCCCGGATTTCCATGCCCGGAGATGCCGCCTTCCACATCGGCGGGGAGGAAACTGGAAACGCGGTTGGTAGCGCGGGTGAGTTCGTCGGCTTGCGGGATTACAGACCTGGCGATCCCCTGCGCCAGATCCATTGGAAAAGCTGGGCACACACCGGGCGGCCTGTCGTGAAGGAGCTGGAGGACACGTTTTACCCGCGCTACGCCCTTGTGCTGGATACGTTCACAGGATCTCCTGATGAAAGTATCTTCGAGGAAATGGTTTCGGTGGCAGCCTCATTCGTTGTCGGGCTGGATCGCAGCGATACCCTGCTCGATCTCATGTTCATCGCAGACAAGGCGCACACCGTCACCGCCGGGCGTGGGATGGGAAAAACGGAAACACTTCTCGAAGTCCTCGCCGGAGTAGCCCTAGACAAGGAAGAGCGTTTTGAAATACTTTCCCGCACCGTCGCCAGCCATCGCGGCCACATGACTTCCTGTCTCGTGATCCTGAACGGATGGGATGAGAAGCGGGCGGAATTTATCCGCAGCCTTTTAAGGTCCGGCATCACCTGCGTCCCCTTCGCCGTCGGCCACGGGGAGAGGCCGCAGGATTTCCCCGGCCACTGGCTGGAGCCAGGGGAAATCGAACGGGATCTCCTCCGCTTGCCGCCGGGCTTTTCCGCTGCCAGAATGTAAAACCATGGAATCCCAAGTCCACACGCCACCCCGGCTACTGATCGGTGCCAGCCTCCTTTTCTGGGGCGCGATCACCGGGAACGCAGTGCTCGGACTCATCGCCGCGCTACTGGTCGAGGGGGCGAACTGGATACGCTTCCGCTGGGAATTCAGCGATGCCGCCTGCTCCCTCGCATGGCGTATCTGCATGATTCTCATGCTCATCGCCGGTTCCCTGATCTGGCTGGATGGCGATAGCTCCGCCCGCTACACCGCACTGCCCAAGCTGATGGTCTGGCTGCCCATCTTCCTGCTCCCGCTCCAGTTCGTCCAAAGCTTCGGCACCCGCGACCGCATGGCGCTGAACAGTTTTTCCTTTTTCTCAAAGCTCCACCGCCAGCGCAACCGGAAGCTCGGACTCAGCGATTCCGTCATCAATTTCAATTTTGGAAACCTCTACTTCATCGCAACCATCACCGCCACCAGCCTTGGCACCCACGCCGGGGAAAAAATCTTTTTCCCCGGCCTTGTCCTGCTTGTCGGGTGGCTGGTATTTTCCCGGGTAAGCATCAGGCCGCTGGCGTTTTGCATGCTGGTGCTGATGGCGGGAGCCATCGGTCTCGGCGGCCAGATAGCCATGAGGAAAGCCTACCAATGGGTGAATAACATGGGGGGTGGCGACGCCTATCCCGGCACCGACCCGACTGTGAACAAAACGCAGATAGGCTCTATGGCGCAACTCAAGCAATCGCCGGAAATGCTGTGGCGGATCAAACCGGACCATGGACGGACTCCTCCCAAGCTCATCCGGCTCGCCACCTACAACCGCTATCTGGGAATCGCTTGGAAAAACCAGCTTCCTGAAGAATATCGCGGAGAGGAAAACCTTTTCCGGCTCATCGCGATTGAGGAAATTGACGGCGACCCGCACTACCAGATCCGCGAACAAACGGGGCGGGAAGAACTCACCCGCAACCTCCCGTCGTTCAGCATTCGCGGTGCGGCGAAGGCCGGCGAACCTCTGCCACTCCCAGGGGATGCGGCCACACTCCGGGGATTCGATCTGGACAGTATCGAAATCAACCCTCTTGGCACGGTCAGGATTTTCCCAAAAAAATCCATCATAGGTGGTTCCGTCAGATGGGAGGACGGAGCCACCCCGGATGCAAGACCGTGGCCGGAGTATGATCTGCAGATCCCCGAAATCGAGCGGGACATTGTCAGGCAGGTCGCAGCGGATCTAGCCCTGGACGAATTCCCGACGGCGGGAGCAAAGGTAGCAAGGGTTCGCCAGTGGTTCTCCAGCGAATTCCGATATACCCGCTACCTCAGCATACACCGGCCGCAAAGCACCCGCACGCCGCCGAGTGCGGTGGGAGTTTTCCTAACCGAAAACAAAAGCGGCCATTGCGAGTATTTCGCGACAGCCGCCACCCTCCTCCTCCGCGAAGCCGGTGTCCCCGCACGCTACTGCGTGGGATATTCCGTGATGGAAAGGGATTTCAAACGTGGGGAATATGTCATCCGGGGAACCCACGGGCACGCATGGAGCAGGTATTGGGACGGGAAACGCTGGGTCGATTTCGATGCCACGCCTGCCGCCTGGCTGGCTGCGGAAACCGCGGGCGAATCGAAGTCCCTATGGTTCGCCGATACCTACCAGCGCCTGAAAGAAGACTTTTTCCTATGGAGAAACCGACCGAAAAACCGGGTGGCGGCAACCATCGTCATGTGGTTGATCGGGCTGTCCGTTTTGGCTTTTGTAGTGAAACGTCTCTGGAAATCCAGGGTCGTCGTCCGTAAGGAAAATTCCTATCCGTATTCGGAATCCCCTCCTCCGAGAACCCCTCTCCACGATCTCGAAAGCGCCGCCCGCCGCATCCTCGGCGACAGACCCCAGGGAGAAACCTTCCCGATGTGGCTCACCCGTCTCCCTGCAACAGACATCCCGGACGGACAGCTCTCTGAAGCGATTTCCCTCCACCAGCGTCTCCGCTTCGATCCCAACACGTCACTGCCCGGCGATCATGAGCGGCTCTTCAATCTCGCCAAGGATCTTGGAAAACGGATTCGAAGCCGAAGGCGCGAATAGATAGAGGTAGGAACGGGGCGTTAGCCCCGCTCCCCCCTCCGAACCGGACAAGCGGATCTCCCGCATCCGGCTCTCCCGTCAGCAGTTTACTCCATTACGGAGACTGGCAGTTTCCAATTCACACGCATCTAGCAGGCAGTAGAGCTTGTGCTTGGTGAAGTAGCGGTTTGGCCAACGCTGGTGATCTTTCCCGCGTCCGCGACCTTCACGGCCGCTACGCTTTCTTAGGATGGAGCGCAATCTCATGCGTATCCATCCGTCGATTGATCCCAGTTCGCTCGCCTCGACGTGTTTGAAGTAACCGAACCAACCGGGCAATGTCCGGTTGATGTCCGCCACGATGGCTTCCATGCTCTTTCCGTTGTTCCGGCGTGTCCGGGGTTTGATGGTTTCGCGCAATTTACGCAGGCTTTTGGGGCGGACCAGGCGCATCAGCCGTCCCCGCTTGGTTCGCTTGAAGCGGTAGCCGAGGAAGTCGAAATGACTGTCGGCCACGCCCATGTCCACCGTGCGGGTTTTGTCAGGATGCAGTGTCAGTTCCGCCTCCGCCATCCAATCCCGGAGCTTTTCCAGCGCGGATTCGGCTTCTTGTTCGCTGCGGCACAGGACGATCATGTCGTCGGCATACCGCACCATTTCAAAGCCCAGTCCGGCCATGATCCAATCCAACGGATCGAGGTATATGTTGGCCAGTAGCGGGCTGATGACTCCGCCTTGCGGCGTGCCTTCTTTGGGATCTCCCGATCTTTCGGAAGGCTCGTCGTCCATTGTTTTGGCCAGTTCTGTTCCTTCCATCACGCCTTGTTTGAGGAATCCTTCGATGAGTCCCAGCACCCGCCCATCGGCAATCTGCTCGCGCACGAGTGCCATGAGTTTGTCATGCGGGATCGCATCGAAGTATCCTTTGATGTCAACGTCCACGATGTGTGTGTTCCCTGCTTCTAACAGTTCGTTCACACGTTGCAGCGCATCTTTGCAACCGCGTCCGGGGCGGAACCCATAGCTGTGTTTGGCAAAGCGGTTCTCGAAAATGGGTTCTATGACCATTTTCACCGCTGCCTGCACCACGCGGTCGGTGACCGTGGGTATCCCCAGTGGTCGCTTTTCCGCACTGCCGGGCTTTTCAATCCACACCCGTTTGACTGGCTTGGGTTGGTAGGTGCCTTGTCTGATATGCTCATTCACGGCGAGCAGCCGACTTTGGGTGTCTTTTCCAAAGCGATCCACCGTGATGCAATCCACGCCGCATGCCCCTGCGTTGGATCGCACCTTTTCCCAAGCGAGTTGAAGCACGTCCGGCCTGGCGATCTTGTCGATCAGGCTGAACCACTTTTTTCCTTTCAACCCTCTTTCGAGGGCTGCCAGCATCGGCTCGGCCCATATCCCGCGTTCGGCTTTGTAGCGTTGCTACAAGTCCTCTTCCGCTTGTTTATCCCTTTCGGGAACTCGCGCGAATGGTATTTCACGGTTCATGGTCTTTGCCTTTCTGCCTCCCTACCGCCCTTCGCTCCACCGGGAATTACTCGGTTTCGTTCCATGGTTCCGGTCTTTCCGGCGTTGGATTTCCCATGGCTTGCTTGCGCTACTATGGCGGCTCTGACTTCTGCCCGTATCCGATTGCTCGGATGCCTGTCCGGGCAGATCTCAACGCTTCCACATGATACCTTCCCTGCGTTCTCACCCCAACCATCCACAACAGCCCGTTTCTCCCCCGTTAACGAGGGATGTGGGAGGAAACGGTTGCCGCTCATGCGGCAGGCTTCGCCAGTTTCTCGGAGGCTCGCCGTTGTTGTAAACCGAATCGGGTTCACTTTCGTTTGGGATCGCAAGTCCGCCTCGGGTTGCTTCCCACCCCGTCTCGCGACGACGCAGTTACCTCCGGCTGCTTTCCCGTAGCTCGTCTCGGGATGACTCAGACTTTCACTGGTTGATTTCATGTATGTGCGTTCGCACGAGAAGCGTGCTTCCAGCCGCTAGCGAAGAATTGAGAACGCTACGCCAGTCCACTGCTATACCACCGCGCATCAGGATCTGTGATTTCGACGTGCCGGTCAGGCGTAGGAGCGCGGGTCTTCAATCATGAATCCCGGCTGGCGAACCGCTTCCGATTTTTCGCTAGCGGCTGGAAGCACGCTTCTCCTTATTTTTTCCACGAGCCGTAGGGGACGACCTGGCAGCGGGCGGCCCAGCTTTCATACGCGGCTGAGAGCTCGGAGACTTTCTCCGGGTTGGATTCCGAGAGGTCGCGCATCTCGGCACGGTCTTTGGACATATCGTATAGTTCCCACGCGCCTTCCAGGCCTTTCGCTACGAGCTTCCAATTTCCTTCGCGGACTGCGCGGTTGCCCTCGTGCTCGAAGCAGATGGGCTGGATCCGCTCCAAGGGTTTCCCCTCAAGCGCGGGGCGGAGGCTGATGCCTTCCTGCCGGGGCGCGGTGGCGGCGGAAACGTCGGTGAGGGTGGCCATGATATCGATGAGATGGGAGGGATCGTGATTCCATTTCCCGTTGCGGGAGGCGGGGATGCCGGAGGGCCATTTCGCGATCAGCGGGGTGGAGATTCCGCCCTCATGGACGTAATGCTTGTAGAGGCGGAACGGGGTGTTGGAGATGTTTGCCCAGTCCTCCCCGTAGGCTATGAAAGTGTCCTCGCCGCCGGGCATGACGCTGCGGCCTATGCGGACGGGGCGGCCGTCGCGGGTCTGCATGGGCGGGACATAGCGGGTCTGAAGACCGTCCCTGCCGAGCGGCTTGTATTCCCGGACTGTCTTGTCCTCATACCGTCCACACCGCCCTCGGCCTTGACCGTGTATTTAGAGCCTGTCCCAGAGAGGGTTGTTTTTCGAGTTTGATATGATTGTGTTCATTTGGGCACTTTGTTCTTTTGGGATTTTGGGTGGGATTTCCCTGATTCTTGCGGATCTGGGATTGGTTTTGCTTTTCTGACCCGCTTTTTCGGATTTCCAGACATGGTTCTGCCTGGAGGCCTGCTGTCCCGGGTTTTCCTGCGCTCGCTCAGGCTGCTTTTTTTCGTCGCCTTTGCTCACGCTCATGTGCTTCGCGCTGGGCGACGAGCCGCCGTGCCAGCAGCCGGAGGTTGTGGGCGAGCATCACCCAATGCAATTCCTGGCGCTGGGAGGCTAGCCCGCGTGAGAGGCTGCGGCCGCGCTGGTAGGTGTTGGTGACGATCGCCACGCGTGCTTCGGTTTGCGCACGTCGCTTCTGACTGCTCCGGAAGTCGGGATCGGCTTTCTTGCCCTCGAGTTTCAATGGGGATTTCGGACAGATGTGGTCGATGGTTCCGGGGTGGCTCTTACCGAGTCTTTCCTGCGTTTTCTCGTCGCTGAAGCCGCGGTCGGCGCAAACTTTCCCGAGCTTGGCTCCGATGTTTTTCTCGGTATTTTCGATGGCTTCGAGCAGACGCGAGGAGTCGGAGCGGACGTCTTCGCTGAGCTTCCAGTAAACGATGAGTCCGTCGCGGTTCTCGCCGAGGAGGAGCTGGTTTCCATACTCGACTTCGGAGCCGCTTTTTCCTCTTACTATAACCATAGTAGATGGCTCGTAGATGCTCAGTATTTTCTCGTCGTTGGGGACGCGGCGCTCTCCGATGATACGTTCGTGGGCTTGTTTTCTGACCTGGGGGAGAATTTCGAGGACGCTTTCGATCCTGCCTATGACCAGGTTTGCCTGGGCGGGGCTGAGGCTGGTTTTTCCCTCCCGGTGTTTGACCAGAAGATCGCGGTGGGTGCGGGCGTGGCGGGCCATCCTGTCGGCGAAATGCTTCATTTTACGGAGGTTTTTCTTGCGCTCGCTGCTGCTGTTCTTGCGCCGTCTCGCGTTGCCCATGGCGATGCCGAGCTGGTTGAGGTCATGGAGAAGTTTTTCGGTGCCGCCGCGTGGCATGCGGTTTTTTACGCCGTGTTTGCGGATACAGCCAATGGCTTTGAGAAGGGTGCGGCAGCAGTCGCCGAGCTGCACCCAGTCCACGGGGAAATGAATGTCGGGGCAGTGGCAGGTGCTGTCATACCACGTTTCTAGTAGATCGACGGGGATTTCAAATCCGAGCAGGTTGATGGCATGCCCGAGCAGGGGGTCGTGGACTTCCGGGGCGGAGGCTGCCTTTTGCAGGAGCATGGCGAAGGCGCGCCCGTGAAGCTCCGGGGTGAAAAGTTTTTTGGCACGGTCTATGGTGCTTTTTCCTGGCGCGCGGATGGTGCCGAAGTTTTCGATGAAGCAGAACCACTGTTCGAGGTTGCTGTCTGCGAGGGTGATTTCCAGATCGCGCACGGAGGCGTTGGACTTGTGGGCGCGCAGGATGGAGATGCGCAAGGCGCTGCGGGTCTGGAGGATGAACTTTTCCAGGCCGTGGGAGTAAGCGGCATCGTCTGCGGCTTGCTCCCGGCGTTGTTCGAGAAGGGACTTGAGCATGAACTCGTCCAGGCCGCTGAGACGGAGGATTTCATCCATGGCTTCGAGTTCGGTGCGGTAGGCGCGATAGTTCGCTGCCGGAAAATACGGCATTTCCGGGGTTGGACGAAACGGCGAGGTGTGGCAGAATGGGGTTGGCAAAGCAGTCTTGATGGTTGTCGTAAACTCATTATAGACATCGTTTTTGCTTCAAAGGGGGCAAAAACGCCCCCTTTGATCTCTTTTTTTTGCCGCGTGATTCAGAGTGGGCTTGGATTTGCTCGTTCTGGGACAGGCTCTATTTATGCCCCGCCACAAGCGGCAGCGGAAGGTTCAGGTAGTAGTCGTGGTGGTAAAGATTGCCGACCGCCAGCGCCCAGTTGCCCTTGGCGTCCTTCGCGTTAAAACCTTCATACGCATTGCGGAAAACCTTTTCCGGCCGCACGCCCTCCGCGAATCCGGGAGCAGTCTCGCTGGAGATCACGAAGGTTTCCGGCTTCTGAAGATCGGACGCGAGGCCGCTCAGCTTGCGTCCGCTTTCCCCCTCAGCCTCGGTGTGGTCGCCGATGAACGCGCCATCGAGCGTGACCTCGACGATATCGTCGCGGAGGATTTCCACATCGACCATTCCCTTGAGCAGACCTTTTTCAATGGCGTATTCGCGGCCTTTTTTCCAGAGATGATCCTTGTTATCGGCTGCAGCGGTCAATGGGAGCGCGATCAGGGTCAGATGAACGAGACTACGGGGGATGCGTTTCATAGAGTGATGGTGTGGGGTTTCAGATACTTCGGAGAAGGGAGCATAAGCTGCAATGGGAAGTATGAGGAGATGCCGCGTGGAAAAGCAAAATTCAATCGAAATAGCCGGGATTGACGCGCCACAACCCGTGCGGATATAAGAAACTCCGGCTGTTCATCTTTTCACCGAGTCCGTCATGATCCAACTTTAACAAAATTTCGCTCTTTCCGGCCGGAACTTTGAATGGGACGCTTTTTCCAAGGTTCGCTGCTGCTTTCATCTTTTTCCCATCGTGAAGGGAGGGCGGTCGCCGACCTCTGGACGCGTATTCAAAAGGAACATTCCAGGGATTCGGATTCCCAGGACAAAGCGGGATCTGAAGCTATGTGACCCGGCATGCGGGAGCATACCGAACCCGTTCCCCGAGGTGGCACTTCCAAAGAAAAACCACCGCTCCTGTTCAGAGCGGTGGTTTGAAAGTTCTCCTCAATTACCCCCGACGCTTGCGCCGAACCAGAAGGGACAGAAGCCCCACTGACATTATCGCCGCGCTGCCGGGTTCGGGAATCGTGACATTGCCGTTGATCACAAGGTTGTCGATCTCAATGGTCTGCCCGTTGGCAGGGGAATAGAATCCCAGTTCAAATGTCACGACCTGTCCGGCAGTCAGGTTCTGCAAGCTGGCGAAGCCGCCGAGTGGGGTGTCGGAATTCGTGAAGGTGGCGCGCTGTGTTGTAAGATCAGTTCCTGCCAGGAGCGCTTTTGTTGGTAGTGGTTTGAGTGGTTGCCCGTATCCCCATGGCATGTTTACCCAAATCCAAGCCCCGGAATCCGTTCCGTGTATTCCGTGTTTTCCGTGGTTCCATCTCTTGAGACTCCTCCCGGAAATTTTAAATTCCCCCTCCCGAAAAAAGTTCAGAAAACTTTGAACGTTCACCGCACCCGGGGGTCTTATCCTGTGAAGACCGTGCGAAAGCCGTGTTTTCATGTAAGGGTGAACAGCAGTTGTCAGCCTCATTTCACCTTAGGGTGTGTTGAAGTTGTTCAGCTTGGCCGTCGGGGTGGGTGCCCCGGCGGCCTTTTTTCTGCCCGCTTTCCCGGAGAACGGGGACTCCGGAAAAAAGATATTCCGTTGGAAACGCATCCAAAGGCCTAACACATTTACATTGTCACGGTATCCGGATTGCACTTCCATCCAGCACCTCCCCCCAGAGACTTTTATGATTAGCTCCACTTCGCAACTCCGGCAATTCCTCGATAGCTGCCAACCCATCAATGGCAAAAAGATTTGCGCCATCGATACGGAGGCCGACAGCTTGCACCGCTACAGGGAATCCCTGTGCCTGATCCAGTTTACCGCAGGCGGCGATAGCGTGCTAATCGACCCTCTCGCGATAGATGATCTCAGCCCCTTGGACGAATACCTACGCGACGCAACCGTCTGGATGCACGGTGCGGATTATGACATGACCATGCTCAAGCGCGAGTTTGGAAACCTCCCGGAAAAAGTATATGACACCCAGATCGGGGCACGCCTCCTCGGGGTGCAGAAATTCGGACTCGGAAACCTGGTCGAACACTACTTCGGCGTCGTCCTCTCGAAATCATCCCAAAAGGCCGATTGGGGAAAGCGCCCGCTTTCCGAAAAGATGATCGACTACGCTCTCAACGACGTCCTCTATCTTTTGGAAATGGGCGACAAGATCGTCAACCAGCTTAAGGAAAAAGGCCGTTACGAATGGTTCACCGAAAGCTGCGAGGCAGCCCGGGATAAAGTGGCCAACCGCGAGGAGTCCCAGGAAGCCCATTGGCGCATCAACGGATCTGGAAAGCTCGGCCCACACAGCCTCGCCTGCCTGCGCGCACTCTGGCACTGGCGCGACAAGGAAGCGGAATCCTGGGACAAGCCCTCCTTCATGGTCGCGCCGAACCGCGTCCTCCTCGAGTGGAGCCAACTCATCGCCGATGGCAAAAAAGTCGATCTCCCAAACCATTACCGTAACGACAGGGTTAAAAATTTCCGTGAAACGCTTGCTGCGATCAAAGCCCTCCCGAAATCCGAATGGCCGGAGCGTCCCGTCACCAAACGCCGCAAGCGCGACCGCGATTTCGACGACCGCGTGGATGCCCTCCTCGCCAAGCGCAACGGCATCGCAAAAGATCTCGGGATCGACGGCTCCCTTATCGCCTCCCGAGCCGTGATCGAATCCATCTCCGCCAACGAGTCCGCCCCCACGGATCTCCTCATGAACTGGCAACTCAAACTCCTCGAAATCTGAAGTGGCCCCGGTGCCCGCCGGAGTGTCATTGGCCCCCGGTTTACCTGCGCCGCGGCTGCATATCGCCGCAACCACTTCGCTATTCAGAATACCGTTGCTACAGCGACCGGGGAAATCGGCCTGGCTCCAATGACGATTGCAGCAACGAATGCGCAGGATGTCCTGAGTCCGGGGAATCCGGAATTTGTGCAATACACAGTCATGCATATGAAATTACCTGATGCCCGTTTTTATTTACCGTAATCCTGGAATACTGGCAAATTTCGCCTCTTTTTAAAATTTATTACGGAAATCTTAAATTTTTATTGCCGCTTGAATAAAATTATGCAGAATGCCGACTCATGAAGATGAAAACACGCCTCGCTTCACTGCTGGTCATCCTTGCCACCACCGGTCCCCTTCTTTCCGCCACCGAGACCGAACGCCTCCGCGCCCTTTGCGCCGAGCAGGAACTCCAGATCGCGCAGCTTGAGCTGAAAATTTCCCGCCTCACCGATTCCCCGCCACCGAGCAGCCGCACCAACACCGCTTCCCGTGATCTCGAGCCAATGGCTGAGGTTGGAGAAAGCACCTATGCCGTAAAGTCCGGGGACAGCATCGAACGGATCGCCAGAAAGCACGGGGTTTCCGCCAGTTCGCTTGGAAAGCTGAACGGTCTCAAGCCGAATGCGATCATCCATCCCGGCCAGAAGCTCAAAGTCCCCGGCACCGGTGCCACGGCGGCAAGCAACCCCGCACCCACACGGGACCGGGCAGCTTCCGCCCGCACCCATACGGTTGCAGCCGGTGAGACGTTTTATCAAATCTCCCGAAAGTATGGCGTTTCCGTGAACGAGCTCATCGCCGCGAATCCCAGCGTGAACCACAAGGCTCTCCGCATCGGTCAGAAAGTCCGTGTTGATTGTGGAACCGCGCCTGATCCGGTGGCTTCCAAACCGGCAGACAAGCCGGCTCCTTCGCTGGGTTCGGCTCCGTCCATCCCGATTTCCAATAACCAGGCACCCGTAAAAAGACCCAGGGCAACGACCGGCCCGATCAAGATTGAGCAGGAAATTACCTACGGCCAGTTCGCCAGGAACCACAATACCACAACCGCGCGCCTTGATGAACTCAACGGCCTGGAACTCGATCCCTCCACTGTCCTCGCACAGGGATCCGAACTGTACATACCCGCCCAGCCATAAGCGATGCCAGTTCGGTTCCCGGGGCATCTCCCCCATGGAACAAAAAAAATCCGCCGGAAGCCTCGCTCCCGGCGGATTTTTTGCAGATGGATTCAGTAGGGTCAGGGATGCAGCTCAATGGCCGGGACATCCTCTTCGCCCTGATCCGGTTCATCGTCCGGTTTGGGTGGCCTGGTGCCTTCCAGAAACTCAAAGTGATCCAAGCCCTCGAACAGACCCTCCAGCCCCTTCCCTTTCGCATGGTAGAGACGTGGGCGCGAGTGAAGGGAGCGCAGGACGCGGTCCGCATCCCCGGCCAGGACGGAAATGTTCCTTCCACGCACGGCTGCGATATCGTTCCCGTAGGTGCCGAAATAGAAGATGCGTGCCGGATTGATCCCCCAGCGATTCTCCAGATAGCGCAGCGCCACGTCCTTTCCGCTGCGGATGGGAATGACATCGACAAAGGCTTTCGCGGTGACGATTACCTTTGCGGAGATTCCTTTTTCGCGGAGGGTTCTCTGGAGAGCCAGGCGGCCTATCGCCCGGTTCGAATCCATCAGGTATGAGACTTTGAACTGGTGCTGGAACCTGTCCTCCTGGGGAGAGAGGCAATCCAGATCCGCGAAGGCGTCCAAGACTCCCTGCCGATTCCACCGCGTGCCGATCTGGTTGCTCCACGGCTCGTCCGGAACCCCGGTTTCGCCGTAGCGGATTTCCGCACCGAGGCCGGAAATCACAAACCCCGGCTCCGGCATTCCGCAGCGGTCGATCACTTCCCATGCCTCATCGAATGAGAGGCCGGTGGCGATCCCGAACCCGACGGGGCTGTTGTCGAAAAGGCCGCGCCATTTTGCGACGAGTTCTTCGGATTCCGTTTCGATATTTGGCAGAAGATCCATCACCACCCAGCGTTCGCGTTCCACAAGGGCACCACGGGCGCTGCTTCGTTTTGCTTTTGGAACGGGCGGCAGGATTTTGAAAACTTCCTCAAGATAGTTTGAAACATGGGCTGCCCATGAGTAATGGATACGGACTTCGCGGTGGCCGATTTCGGAAAGCTCCTTTTGCTTTTTCGGATTGGAAAGGATGGCCTCGATGGCGTCTCCCATTTCCGTATCGTTGCAGGGATCGATCAACGTTCCGTTCCTGCAGTTCGCGATGATATCGCGTGGGCCGCCGTCCTGCGTAGCGACAAGAGGCAGACCGGCCGCTGCGGCTTCGAGCAGGGTCAGCCCGAAAGGTTCGGTGAAAGCGGGGTTCACGAAAACCCCACCGCGCTCCGCACACCAGCGGTAGAAGCCGGCCACCTCGGGAGCCTTGTGGGTCTTGGGATACGCGATGGAGCCGTAGAGGTTCGCATCGTCGAATGTGCGGAGAAGCTCCATCCAGACCTTCCGTGTTCCGGGAGGAAGCTTGTCGAGTTTTTCGCGATTTCCTCCTATGACGATGAGGTTCGCATTATCCCGCAGCCACTGGTTCCCGGCGAAGGCGCGAACCAGCCCCGGGAGGTTTTTCCGCTCGTCCGCACGGGCGATGGTGAAGACGGGCGGCTTGGACATGTCCTGGAAAAACGGCGCGAGTTTCTCGTCAATCGCAGCGGCCATTTCAGGATCGCCCGGCCCATCGAAACGGGTGAGATCCACACCGGGCGGGATGACGCGCATCCGGCTTTCCGAGTGCTGGTCGTAGAGCGCGTATTGTTCGTCCACTTCCTGGCGTGTGCTGGTGCAGACCATGCTTGCGGCATCCAGACTGAGTTCTTCCGCCTCGATGCGTGCAGCGAGGTTGTAGCGTTTTTCCATTTCCACAGGCTCCACCCCGCCCTCCACAAGCCGCTGGCGCTTCACCCTGCCAAGGGAGTGCCCGGTGAAAATAAACGGGCAACCCAATACGGCGGCGATCTGCCTGCCGACATATCCGGCGTCCGCGTAGTGGGCGTGGATGACGTCCGGCACGCGTTTTTCACGGCGCAGGTAGGTGAGGGTCCCGTCGATAAACGCATCGAGATGCCTCCAGACGATCTCTTTCCGAAGGTAGCGTTTCGGCCCCGCCTCGATACGGATGATATCCGAATTTTCGCTAAGGATTTCCCGGGATTTTGCGTAGTCATCGGAGAGCTTGGGATCGACCACCTTCCTGGTCAGGAGGGAAACTTTCCGTATCCGTTCATCCTTCGCCAGGGCTTTCACAAGCTCCAGCACGTATAGGCACTGCCCACCGGTATCCGGATCGCGGCCCAGCTCCATGTGCTCTCCCCGGATCAGCCCGTGGATGGAAATGTGAAGCATGTCCAGCTTCCTCGGCTTCGTTTGATTCTTGTCTGCACTCATGATTTAAAAACTTTGTAATGTTTCAGCCCCCTGATGACACCCGCCGCTGCGACTCCATCCCCACGGTAAACTTTTTCCGCATCCAGCACCTCGACCAGTTCCGGCTCCGCGTTTTTCGGAACGATTCCACGCGCTCCTTCGATCAGGAACATCGCCGAGTCATTGCCGGTATCCCCTGCCACGACGATCTCATCTGCCGCCACCCCGAGGTGCTTGCACAACCAGTTGATCGCGTTCGCCTTGTTCGCTCCGGAGGGCAGTATGTCGAGATCGCGTGCGGATGAGTAAACCACCTGCGCGGATATCCCCTCCGCCTCCAAAGCCTCCCTCAGAGCATCAATGTCCGCCTTGCTTCTGTCATGCCAGAACCAACTGCACTTCCAATCATGCTGTTGCTCGGCCGGCTGCTCTTCGATTCCCTCCAATGCCAGCATCAGTTCCCTGACGGCAGGCCTGTCCCAGCCTTCGTTGAGCGTTGCGGTGTAGCGATCCATCAGAGCGCCTTTGGAAACGTCGAAAACCATGGTGCCGACACCGGTGATGTAAAAATCAGGCTCCGGCATCCCGGAAATCGAGATCATCCGCTTTGCATCCCCGTCCAGCCTGCCGGTATTGTAAACCAGATACGGCCTGTCTTTTTCCGCTGCGAGTTTTCCCCACTCCGCCGCGAATTCCGCAGTAGAGGCATCATCGCCAAGGAGCGTCCCATCAAGATCCGAGCAGAACAGCCGGACGTTTTTTTCTTCTGACATTTGCCGGATGTTAGCACGGCCCTGGGCCACCTCAAGGGAATATCCGGAAGGCATCTGTTCGCCGGAGAAATCCAAACTTTCCAGACTGCTTCCCCACCGCTTTTGTCACCCCATGACTGTAGATAGCATAGCGCCTGAAGCTCTGAAGCTGCCACTCTTTGACCGAATCCAGTTGGCCGCGTCTTTGTGGGAGAGCATTGAAGATCCTTACACTCTTTCCGCAGACATGAGCGAAGAAAACGCGATCGCACTGGCACTCTCTCGGGATGCGGAGATCGAGTCGGGGGAGGTTTCCGCAATTTCACATTTCGATTTGATGGCACGACTGCGAGGATGAGAATTGAATACCACCCTGCAGTTGCTGATGAGCTTCAAGAGATCCGGGACTACTACGAGACGAAGTCGGCAGGGACTTCGTGAATGAATTTGAGCAGCAGTTATTCAAGATTTCGACAATGCCAGACCGATGAATGTGTGTTCGTGAAGATCTTCGCCGCCCCTTGATGAAGAGATTTCCCTATGTGATTTATTTTCGCAACATCGGTGGCGATACGATAAGGGTTACGGTGCGTGAAGCACGAGCGGCGACACCCTTCACTCGGTCTCGACAGACGTTAGACAAAAGAAGCCGACGGATGAAATTTAAGGTTTATTAAATGATATTTCCAGCCATGATCCGCGTCCATGCGATCCAAGGCACTATCACTCCTACAGGAACTTACCGAAGCACACTCCGTATCCGGTCACGAAGACGAAGTCCGCGCAATTTTCGTGGACGAGCTTTCCGACGTAGGCCCGCTGGCCACTGACAAAAACGGCTCCGTCATCTGCGCCCATGCCGAGGACGGCCCGAGGGTGATGATCGCCGGCCACATGGACGAGGTGGGCTTCATGGTGCAGAACATCACCCTGGACGGCTTTCTCCAGTTTGTGACCATCGGCGGATGGTGGACTCAGGTAATGCTGGGCCAGCGGGTGCAGGTACTGACCCGCAGCGGCGATAAAATCATAGGCGTGATCGGCAGCAAACCGGTGCATTTCCTGCCACCTTCCCAACGCGACAACCCCGTGCCCGTGGAGGCGATGTTCATTGACGTGGGTGCGTCATCACGGCGCGAGGCGGAGGATTCTTTCCACATCGCCCTAGGGGATCCCATCGCCCCATGGTCGCCGTTCACCCCTCTTTCCAAAGCCAGCCACTACATGGCCAAGGCTTTTGACAACCGCGTGGGCATGGCCGGCGTGATCCAATCCGCACTGGAGCTTTCCGATACAACCCACCCCAACGAGCTGGTCTTCGCTGGCAGCGTGCAGGAGGAAGTAGGTCTGCGTGGTGCGCGGACTTTGGCGAATTTCGTGAAACCGGATGTGGCCATCGTTCTCGAAGGCCCACCTGCTGATGACACCCCCGGATTCAACATTCTGGACAGCCAGGGGAAACTTGGCGGAGGGGTGCAGATACGGATGTATGATCCGGGAGCGATAGGGAACCCCCGCCTCGCGGAGCTTGCCATCAGGACGGCGGAGCAGGCGAACATCCCCCATCAGGTGACGGTTCGGCGCAGCGGCGGAACGGATGCGGGAGCCTTGCACATAGCAAACCAGGGCATCCCGTGCGTGGTGCTCGGAGTGCCCGCGCGATACATCCACTCCCACAATTCCATCATCGATATCGAGGACTACCTCGCGATGGTGAACCTGACCATCGCTCTCGCGGAGAAACTCGATGAGGGGACTGTAGAGTCGCTGACCCGCTACATTTAGAGGATCAAACAGGAATGACGGTGGGCAGGGAAGCCGAAGACCGGTGAGTGTCGGCACTTCACTCCTTATCTCATCAAGCGAGAATTCAGTAAAACAAGAGAATTTGCTATTTCATCGAACTGAAACTGGACGCGCCTGAATCACATCTTATTCCATTAAGATCCAGTTGAACGAAATAAGAATTGACCGTATTTCCCTGAAATGGTGTTTAGAGTAATAACCAACGCGAGGAAACATGCAGCCGGAAGTCTTTCAACCTGAGCAACGAGCCAACTGCCAGTTGGAGGTGCAGGGTTACCACGCCTTCCACCCGCCGCCGCTGCCGCCGGTTCTGCCCATGAACTGGAAGCTCGCCGCGCTGCTCTCGGAGGCGGATCGCGCCGTTGCGGAACTCAGCGGAGCCGGCCGCCTCTTGCCAAACCCCCATCTCCTCATCCGCCCCTACTTGCGGCGGGAAGCGGTGCTCAGCTCACTGATCGAGGATACCTACGCGGAGGTCGATGAGCTGCTGCTCCTTGAAGTGGAGCCTTCCACCGCCCCCCCGCGTCCTTCCATCGCGGAGGTGGCGAACCATGTCCGCGCCCTGGAAGAAGGCCTGGCAAATCTGGAAACCCTGCCCATTTCCACCCGCATGATCACCTCCCTGCACGCTACCCTGCTCAGATCCGTACGCGGCGGAGAGGGAAACAAGACCCCGGGTGAGCTGCGCCGCAGCCAGAACTGGATCGGCAGACCCGGCTCCAATGTCAAAACCGCCACCTTCGTCCCTCCACCGCCGGATCTCATCGACCGCTGCCTGCAGGATTGGGAAAACTATCTCCATGCGGATTCCCAGGAGCCGCATCTCGTGAAAATCGCCCTCCTTCACTACCAGTTCGAGGCGATCCACCCGTTTCTGGACGGCAATGGACGCATTGGCAGGCTCCTCATCACCCTCTACCTGTGTTCCAGCGGAGTCCTGTCCCAACCGCTTCTTTTTCTTTCCGGCTATTTTGAAAAATACCGTGACGATTACTACCGTCACCTCCTCGCAATTTCCACCGGGGGAAGCTGGCTGGACTGGCTGGAATACTTCCTCACCGGAGTCCGTGAAACCGCTCATGCAGCCCTCACGGATACCCATGCGCTCGTGGCTGCATACCACCGCCACCGCGCGATCATGGATCAGGGGAAACGCGTGCCCGGTGCGGCCGCCGGCGTGCTGGATGCCATCTTCGGATCGCCCATGATCTCCGTCAGTGGCCACGCGGAAAAGACCGGGGACTCATACGCGAATGTCGCCAAGGCCGTCGCCTTCTGGGAAAAGCACGGCCTCCTCTCCGAGATTACGAACCAGCGCCGCAACAGGATCTACGCCGCCCGGGAAATCATCGCCATGACCCGCGCCAAACCGAAAGTCGAAGACCGGTGAGGGAACCTTGGAGTCGCTGACCCGCTACATTTAGAGGATGTTGGCGATGCCGGGATGGAGGAATGGGATATCGGTCTCGCCCAATGCAATGGCACGCCGGATTGCGGTGGCGGAGGCGGGGTGCTCGCCCTCGACGATGTGCAGGCGGTAGCCTTCGCGCGAATGAACTTCCTCCCCGTTTCTGGCGAGGACGATGAATTCCGCCAGTTCGGCGATGCGTTCGGGATGCGTCCATTTCGGGAGAGCCGTCCATTGGTCGCCGCCCATGATCCAGAACCAGCGGTTGCCGGGGTGGAGTTCGGACAGCTTTTGGATGGTCTCGTAGGAATAGGACGGGCCTTCCGTTTCCAGCTCAAGTGTATCGACTTTTGCCCAAGGAATTTCCGAGAGGGCGATCTCCAGCCACTTCGCGCGCACTTCGCCGGGCGTGGGTGGGGTATCGGTTTTGTGCGGGGAAATCCGGCATGGCAGGAAACGGACTTCATCGAGATCCAGCGCATCGCGGGCGAGCGTGGCGAGATGGATGTGGCCTTCGTGGACGGGATCGAAGGAGCCGCCGAAAATGCCTATCCGTTTCTCGCGATAGTGATCGAATTCCGCAGCGTGGCATGGACTGTCCATGCGGATACCCTACTCCCCGGACTTGGGGATCGTCATTAGGAATTTCGTTTCACGACCGGGAACCGATGTGACGGCGATGGTTCCGTGATGCGCTTCGATCGCGCGTTTCACGATGGAAAGCCCCAGCCCGGTGCCTTTGATCTCAAGCTGGGAATGGTGTTTTACCACCCGGTAGAATCTCCGGAAAATGTGCGGGAGATCCGCACTGGGAATCCCCAGACCATTGTCGCACACCCAAATGCGGATGTTTTTTTCGGTTTCCTCGGAACCCACTACGATTTTCAGATCCTTGTAAGGATTCTGCTTCAGGGCGTTTTCCACAAGGTTGAAAAGCACCTGGGTCCAGTAAAACCTGTCCCCGTTGATGACGAGGGATTCATCATGAAGGTTCACGCTGACATTGGCTTTCTGGCTTTGAACGAGCGATTCCAAGCGCTCCAAAACATCGTTAACGCAGGACCGGAACTTGAATGGCGCTATTGTGATTGCGGATGCTTCACCGGATTCCAGGCGGGAAATGACAAGCATGTCTTCCACGATGTGGGCGATCCGATCCGCGTGCTTTTTCATCACTTTGAGGAAACGGCGGGCCATTTCCGGCTCGTCTATCATGCCATCTTCGAGAAGATTCTCCAAGTATCCGCTAATGATGGCGAGCGGGGTGCGGAGCTCATGGGAGGCGTTCGCTACGAAGTCCTTGCGGATTTGTTCGAGCTGGTGCTCGGAGGTGACATCACGGATTACCACCCGGGTATCGGGGGAGCTGTTGGACGTATTGGACAGCCTGGCGGCATCGATAACCCATGCATTGTTTCCACGCGCTTCAAGTTCACCGCGGGGCGAGGTTTGCTGGGATAGCACGATGCGGGACTGGACCGGCTCCCCCGTTTCCAGACATTGCACCAAAGCCTCCGCCAAACGCGGATCGAGAAACGCCTCGCCCACCGGCCTGCCTATGAGGGAACGGCCACGGAACAGCTCCCTGGCGGCCGCGTTCGCGAAACGGATGTTTGAGCCTGCGTCCACGATCAGGAAGGCATCGCTCAGGGCATCGAGAAGATGGTTGCGCTCGTCCTTGGCTTGCTGAAGTTCAAGTTCCAGCCGGAGCTTCCATGCCTTCATCTCCGCTTCGGATTTATTCCTGGATTGGATCAGACTGAAGATCCTGATGAGAAGGATTACCAGAACGGCAATGGCTCCAAAAATGGCGAGATTATCGGTCATGGGGCCGGGTCAACCACGGTATAGCCAACCCCCCGCACCGTTTCAATCAAAGCCCCATGTGCGCCGAGTTTCTGCCGGAGGCGTTTCATGTGGGTATCGAGCGTCCGGCTGTGGACTTCATCGCTGTATCCCCAGACTACGCGGTGGAGATCGTTGCGATCCTGCGGTTTCCCGGAACGCTCGCAGAGGTAAAGCAGGAGCTTGAACTCGGTTGCGGTGAGATCGAGCGGCTCGTTTTCGAGATAGAATTTCACCGCATTTTTATCGAAACGGAAGGGGCCGAATTCGTATTCCACTGCTCCCGGAGGTGCGTCCGTGCGTTTCAAAATGGCGTTTACGCGGAGGACGAGTTCCTTGGGACTGAACGGTTTTGTAAGGTAATCATCCGCGCCGGCCTCAAGACCCTGGATTCGGTCTTCGGTCTGGGCACGGGCGGTGAGCATGATTACGGGGATGTGGGACGTGCGGGCATCCCGGCGGATTTCCCGAAAAACCGAGTACCCGTCCCGTCCGGGCAGCATCAGATCCAGCACGACAAGATCCGGGCGCTCCCGTATCGCCGTTTCCACCCCTGCGATGCCGTCATGAGCCTGTGATACCCCGTATCCGGCACGCTGAAGGTTAAATTTAATCAAATCAGCTATGTCCACTTCATCCTCTACAATCAGAACTCGTTGCATCTGGCCGTGATGTAACTCCTCTGTCATGGGCAGGTGAATGGGTGCTTTGTGACGATTTGGTCACAGCATGTCCTTATCGACGTAGGTCGCAGGCTCAATGGTGCGACCCATGCCGATTTTCACCGCAGCTCCAATCGAGGTATTCACTCCCGTGTGGACGCCGTCGCCTATCATGGCGCCGAGTTTGGTTCTCCCGGTATCGACTTCCTTTCCGCGGATCATGGACGCGTGGTTCCGTCCGTCGTGGCGGTGGTTCTCTGTCATCGTCCCCGCACCAAGTGTGACGTGGGAGCCGATGATTGAATCCCCGACGTATGACTGGCGGGAAATGTAGGTATTCGGATAGATGATGGAATTTTTCACCTCGGCTCCATGGCCTATCACGCAGTTTGCGCCTATGCTGGTCGCTCCGCTAACGAGGGCGTTCGGTCCGATCACAGCACCTGGCCCAATTACTACCGGCCCTTCAATGACCGTCCCCGGAAGAATGCGGGCACCGGCAGCAATTCTGACAGCTCCTGAGACGGTTGCTTTCGGGCTGACCTCGCCGAGCAAAACGGTTTCATCCATGAGTGCGACAACTTCCTCGTTCATGCGCAGTAGATCCCAGGGATAAACGATGGGGAAGCAACCCGCCTCGGTGCGGAGCTCTTCCTCGCAATCTTCCGGTTCATCAGCGCCTTTCCAAGCGAGGATCACTCCATCGGAATCGCAAAGGCGCGCGGGCTTGGTATTTCTTCCAAGCATCAGCAGTGCACCCAGCTCGATCCAGGTATCAATGGGGATCATCAGGGTCCGTGGCCGGCTTCCCCGTTTTCCACCAATTGGAAACCCGCCCGGGTGAGTTCGGCGGAAAGGAGGTCTATCATCGGCACGTTTGCGATGAGGCACGCTGCCAGATCACGCCCTGCGGTGATAGGGGCACACAAAACTGAGTTTCTGGGAGGTAAAAGGGTCGCTTGCATGGTTGCGGATGGATTCAAGCACCTGAAACACCGCCTTACACGGAATATTTTCAATCCACTGCATATTTTTCAGACCTCCGGCTCAAAAATTAACCCAGTTTGCCATTACCCTTGTGAAGGTTCAGGGCATCGCAGGACGGACAATGGCTCAAGCTAACCGTATTCCGTTCCACAAATACATGTCCGCACAACCGGCAGACATGGCGCATCCGGTGCAGACGGCGCTCCGCCTTGCGGTGAAGGAGCCGCGAAACAAGCGACATCAGGATGATCAGGAAAAAGCTCCCGAAAACAACCGCTGTCACCATCTCCCCAAGACTCAGCTTCATGGGTTCCTGTTTACAAATTCCACCCTGAGACCCAGCCACCGCTCGCCATCCCCGGATTTGAAACGCAGCCCTTCAAGCCATTCCGTCGCCTCATTCAATCCGGCATCACCACCACCGCTGAGGGAAACGCAGTCGCTCACGGAACCGTCAGGCCGCAGCCTCAGCATGAACCTCCAGGATGCGGAAAGAAGATCGCCACCATCCGCCGGGGTCTCAAAGTCCGGCACCTCATCCGGCATCCAGCCCATTGCCCGGCCGTCGAAGGGTGTGAGTATGGCTTTTCTCCTGGTGCGGGCAGGATGCTCCGAAGTTCCCGCATCGGTTGGCTGGATCTTCACACGCTCTGGAAAATATCTCACCCCTTTCCGGGCAAGGGCACCCGCCGGAGAGCCATCGGTTCTTTGAAATCGCAGGAGCTTCACCTGGTAGTCGCTCCATCCGGAAACCCCATCGGAATCAGCCGTCGCATCCATAGCCGGGATTCCGCCCACTCCACTGATCTCCAGACGCCCGGGAAAAGGTTCGTTTTCCTCAGCCATCAGACCCCATGCACGGCCAAGTTCATCATCAGCAAAGTGAAGCACTGAGGCCGATTCCAGACTTGGTGCCAAGGGCGGCTTGATACGCACATCAACCAGTCCGAAAAATACGGTAAAAATGAGCGCAACCGACAGAACGGCAATGATTTTAAAACCGATATGACTTTCGGAATCCCGCCAGTTAAAAATCAGATCGTCCTTGATCACCGGTCACCCCCTGCCCCTGCATTTCCTGATGAATCCTTTGATTCGGATCGCCCGACATAGGCCAGTTTGAACCCGGATTTGAGAATGATGTCACTGACTTTCCTCTCCATCCCGACAGAGGATCCAACGTCCGTCTTCAGCAAAACGATCGCACGTGACATGGTCTCGTCCGCTTTGAATTTCTCCAACTCCACAGCCAACTCCTCGATGGTAATCGCGGTGCGCCCCAGATAAAGTTGTGCTTCGGAATTTCCCGGCCCCAGGGTCACGACAATCGATTCCCTGTAGCGCTGCATCTGGAACTGGGAGGTCGGCACCTCCACCATCACCCCTCCCTGGGTCAGGAACATCGGCCCAAGCAGAAGCAGCATCGCCACAAGCGCGAACAGATCGAACAATGGCAACGCATGCAGGAAGCCCGGCCTCTCCTCCAATGTCGTTTCAAGCTTCATTCCGCGATCTTTGGCTCCACCTTCTTCTTCGCTTTGGGGCGTTTCTTGGCACGGGTGGTTTCCCCCCGGAAAGGTGCGAACTCCTCCTCCTCACGGGCATCCGCGATCATGTGGACGATCTCTATTCCAGTCCGCTCCAACCTGCTCACCAGCCGTTCCGAGCGCCCCACGAAATAAAGATAAAACAAATACATCGGCACCGCGACGGTCAGACCCACAACTGATGTAATCAGGGCGGTCAGAACGCCGGATGAAAGCTCACCTGGCCCGGAAAATCCACCAAGCTCATCCACCCGCTGGAAGGCATCCACCATCCCCAGCATGGTTCCCAGCATCCCGATCAGCGGGGCCATCAGGGCAACCGCGAGGATGGCCCGGATGTTTTTTTCAATCCTCGGCACCTCCAGTTGCGCGGTCTCTTTCACCACATCCCGCAGATCCGCGCGCTCCAAATAGTATCTGAGCAAACCGGCATGAGCCACACGGCCTACCGGCCCGGGTGCCCTCGCCGCCTCATGCAATGCCTCGGCAAAAGCCCGGCGTTTCACATGAAGTCCCAGCCCGACAAGCAGCGAACTGACATTGATCCGGGATCGGTGGAAGAAGAAAAACCGCTCAACAATGCAGACCGAACCGAAAAACGCCAGTGCGAGCAACGCCCACACAAGCGGCCCGCCTTTTTCGATCAATCCGGAAACCTCCCAAACGCCCAATATCATTCTGCCACAAAGCTAGCCCTGACCATCACCCGCAAGCAATCCCGAAAAAGAGCAACCCGCAGGCCTTCAGTCCTGGCCCGCGATCTTCTGGAAAAACTCGCAAAGCATCCTGATCTGATCCCCCACCGCACCCGACTCCAGAAGCTTCTGCCGCAGATCCGGATCATGGACAAATTGCTGGGACACGAGATCTGCCATCAGCCCCGCCTCATCAGCCTGACCCAACATCCCCAGAACCCCTTCACGAACATCCGAAGGCAGTCCCGCTATCCCGTCCTCCACCGCTCCATGCAGGGTTTTCATCGCCGCATCCCCGCGTGTGCCCACAAGCTGCTCGCAAGTAAAAGGCTCGATCAGTGCATAAGGATACGGCTTTTCCTCAAGCCACTCTTTGAAACGCACCCGTATCACCCCGTGGAGCAAAAGCTGGGAGGTGCCGTCATCGCCCTCCTTCGAGGCACGCACCAGACCCGCAGTCCCTATCTCTGAAATTTCATCCTCCTGCCCATCCTCCCCCTGCCGGACACGACCCACCGCAAACACACAATCCCCCGCCAACGCATCCGCCAGCATCGCCCGGTAGCGCTCCTCGAAAATATACAATGGCAGCCCCCCGTGGGGAAACAACGTGCAGTCCGGGAGTAGCATCACCCCGCATTTCACCGGCAGATTCAAACCTGTCATGCCGTCAGCCTCGCACCCGCACGGCCGCTCCGCAACCACCACAATCACCCCGTCCTTGTCGTGCGGCAAAGCCTCGGATTGAATCGCCACATGCGGCTCCCACCATTTTTCCCACTCGTTCTCACATCCGTCATCTTCGCCGCATGCCAACCTGCAGCGCCCCTTCGGAAATCAAACCCCACGCAGCCCTCCCGTTTCCCCGAAAAAAACCAGGCAATGGATGCTCCTGCGGAAACCCAGCAATCTAGACCAACCACACCTTCCCACCCGCCAGCCGCACCCCGAGCCTCCCGAAAAAACATCTCGGGCATCACCTTCGAAGGCGCCGCCTATGATTCCCGCACCCACCGCCTCCAGGTGATCGACCAACCAAACGGGCCCGGCAGCCTTTACAGCAGTTCAAGAGACCTAGCGGAAAAATCAAACGCCCTCCTCGCCATCAACGCCGGTTTCTTCACCCCGGAGGGCAACCCGCTCGGCCTCGTCATCTCCGCAGGAAAAACCTCCGGAGGATGGAACTCCGCCTCATCCCTCGGAAGCGGTATATATAAGGAAAGCCCCTCCGGAGCCACCGCCATCGTCCGCCGCAGCTCCCGTTCATCCGTCTCCAGCTCCCGCGAACTCCTACAAGCCGGCCCATTGCTAATGGAAAACGGAAACACCGTCCCGGGCTTGAATTCCGATAAAACCGCCGCCCGTTCCATCCTCCTCACAGACGGCGGAACCCGCTGGTGGATAGGCATCACATCCCCCTGCACCCTCAGCTCCCTCGCCCGCGCCATTTCCCAAAATTCCCCCGCCCCATGGAAACCCCTCATGGCTCTCAACCTCGACGGAGGGCGCTCCACCGATCTCTACATTTCCGCAAAAATCCCCGGAGGCGCCATCAACCGCCGAGGCTTCCTCAACCGTCCCGTCCGCAACTTTTTTGTCCTCCGGGAAAAATAGCGGAAAGTAATACATCGAATCTCCCGGAATTTTAAAACAACGTTTGATCCGAATTATGCTCGGACTTTTCCCTCGAAAATCAAAATCACATCCTCTTCATCTGTGTACTCTGTGAGATCTGTGGTTAAAAACTCTTCCCCGAAGAATCCGATCCGCTCTCATCCGAGCTTCCTCTTCCCTCTACCATTGAGAAAAAACAGCAAATCCCCCCACAATTTTTAAGATTGCCAAACCAAGTCCCCAACCGCATCTTCCCCCCGTTGACACGACGGTCGGCGGCACCGGGACACTCTCCCTGGCCTCCACGAAAGCATTCGTCTCCTGCGTCACCCCCGCCATCTTTGGCCGGACGTCCCTAGGAAACCTCTGCTCAGTCCGTCCCCCTTCAGGCACACCGATGCATTTCCATATTTTCGGAACGCCCTACAAACCACACCTGATCAGCGATCCGCCATCACAGGCATAACGCCAAAATCCTTTTTTCCACCTGCCCTTCCCGAATGAGCAAAAATACCTCCGACGAACTTTTCGACGTCCCTCCTTCCGAAAAGCCCGCCAAACCCGCCCGCAAGACCGCCGCAAAAAAAGTGGCAGCCAAAAAAGCTCCTGCGAAGAAAGCCGCCAGGAAAGTCGCAGCGAAAAAAACGGCAGCTAAAAAGGTAGCCAAAAAGACCGCCACCAAATCCGTCGTCACAAAATCGGAACCCGCCGAAGCTCCAACCCCACGCCAAGTCTCTCCACCTGAGGAACAACCGGCTCCACAAAAAGCCCCGGAAACAGCCAAGTCAGAACCCCGTCCACAGGAGCCAGCCGCGCCCGCCCGGGAAAAACAGGAGCCAAAGCAGCGGATCGGCCGCGTCCCCGGCGGTGGCCCCGTCAACCAGAACCAGAACTGGCAGGAACCACAAAACCGCCAGGATTCCGGAAACCAGGGAAACCAGAACGACGGCCAGCAACAATCCCGTTCCAAGAAACGCCGCGAGAAACGCAAACGCCGTCGCGACAATTTCAACGATAACAACCAGGGAAACCAGAATCAGGGAAACCGGAACAACAACAACCGGAACCAGCGCAACGATAGGAACGACCGCCAGCAGGAAGACCGCTCGCCCACCGTTACCGAAGGTCCCCTCACCGATACCGATGGCATCATCGAAATCGCCCCCAAAGGTTTCGGCTTCCTCCGCCTTTCCGAAAACAAATTCGAGCAACTCAAGGAAGACATCTTCATCTCCCCGGAAATCATCCGCACCCACGCCCTCCGCCACGGCCAGTGGCTCCATGGAAAATGGCAGGCCAGCAACCGCGGCCCACAGCTCGTAGAGATCACAACCGTCAACGGAATCCCCCCCGAAGAAGCCGCCAAACTCCCGCACTTCGACGAACTCAAAGCGATCAACCCCGACAAACGCATCGCCTTCGAAACCACCCCCGACCGCTACACCACACGCGTTGTCGATATCGTAGCCCCCGTCGGCCGTGGCCAGCGCGGACTCATCGTCTCCCCTCCCCGCTCTGGCAAAACCACCCTCCTCCTCCACATGGCGGAGGCCATACGCGACAAATACGACGAGCAGATCCACCTCATGGTTCTCCTCGTGGACGAGCGCCCCGAGGAAGTCACCGAATTCCGCCGCGCCCTCCCGGAAGCCGAAATCTTCGCCTCCTCCAACGACGAGCAGGCACGCAACCACACCCGCATCGCCGAACTCGCAATCGAGCGCGCCAAACGCCTCGTTGAGGCTGGCAAAGACGTCTTCCTCCTCATGGATTCCATCACCCGCCTCGCCCGTGCATACAACGGCGCAGCCTCCAGCGGCAAGGGCGGACGCGGTCGCGGAACCGGCTCCGGCGGCATCACCATCGGTGCATTGGAAATCCCCCGTCGCCTCTTCGCCGCAGCGCGCAACACCCGTGGCGGAGGCTCCCTCACCATACTTGCCACCGCCCTCATCCAGACCAATTCCCGCGCCGATGAAGCCATCTACATGGAGTTCAAAGGCACCGGCAACATGGAGCTGGTTCTCGATCGGAAAATCGCCGAGAGCTACATCTATCCCGCCGTGGACATTTTCAAATCCGGCACCCGCCGCGAGGAACTCCTACTCCCCGAGCACACCCTCCACAAGATCCACCTCATCCGCCGCGGCCTCTCCGGCCACCGCCCCTACGAGGCCATGGAACGCCTCCTCTACTTCATCAAAAAGTTCCCCAACAACCCCCAGATGCTCCTCGAGATCAAAGGTTAACCAGCGAAAGGAGCGCTGGCTTCAGGCGGCATTCGAGGGCACCGCCCAAGAATCATCCCCCTCCCGCGAAGCGCACTTCCCTCTTCCATTAGGATTTAAAATTTAAAGTTTAAAGTTTTGAGCCAGCACACCCTCTACGTCGAAAAACTCCCCCCCTTCGCCTCCGAAGCCTCCCACCTCCTCCAGGACCTCCGGGAGTCCCTAACCCTACCCGGCATAGCATCCCTCCGACTGATCAACCGCTACGACATCGAAGGAATCTCGGAAAACGAATTCGCTTCCGCAGCCGCCTCCATCCTCTCGGAGCCACAGATCGACACCACATCCACCTCCCTGGAAATCGCGGAAAACGAAACCGCTTTCGCCTACTCCTACCTCCCCGGCCAATTCGACCAACGCGCCGATTCCGCAGCCCAGTGCATCCAGATTTTGACAGGAAAAGACAAACCCACCGTCTTCTCCTCACACACCATCATCCTCACCGGCGACCTCTCCACAGCCGAGATCGACTCCATAAAATCCTACGTCATCAACCCCGTGGATTCCCACGAAGTGGAAGTGGGGGCGATCTTCGGTCGCCCCCCTTTAGCGCAACCCAAGGACATAGAAATCCTCCAAAACTTTCTAACAGATCCCCCGGAAAAAATCCGCAAAGACATGTCCCTGGCCATGTCCGAAGCCGACATCGCATTCACGCAGAAATATTTCTCCACCGAGGAAAACCGCGCCCCCTCCCTCACGGAGATCCGCATGCTCGATACCTACTGGTCCGACCACTGCCGCCACACCACCTTCCTCACCGCCATAGCCGACATCACCTTCGCCCCCGGCACCGAACTCATCGAGGAAACCTACAACACCTACCGCGAAGTCCGCAAAGCCCTCAACCGTGACGAAAAACCGGTCACCCTCATGGACATCGCCCTAATCGGCATGCGCGAACTCCGCGCCTCCGGCGAACTCGACAACGTAGAAGTCTCAGAGGAAATCAACGCCGCCTCCATCGTCGTCCCCGTCATAATCCACAATCCTCAATCCTCAATCTCCAATTCCGAGCGCAGCGAAGAATGGCTCATCCAGTTTAAAAACGAGACCCACAACCACCCCACCGAAATCGAACCTTTTGGCGGTGCCGCAACCTGTCTCGGCGGTTGCATCCGCGACCCCCTTTCCGGCCGCTCCTACGTCTATCAGGCCATGCGCGTTACCGGCGCAGCGGATCCTCTCACACCCTTTTCA
Organism: uncultured Verrucomicrobiae bacterium; assembly: GCA_963793435.1. Taxonomy (GTDB): domain Bacteria; phylum Verrucomicrobiota; class Verrucomicrobiia; order Verrucomicrobiales; family Akkermansiaceae; genus Luteolibacter. The sequence goes on from CAWCAA010000002.1 coordinate 2,876,960, forward strand.
GAAACCCTTCCCGGAAAGCTCCCACAGAAAAAAATCTGCCAGGTCGCCGCCAAAGGCTACTCCTCCTACGGAAACCAGATCGGCCTCGCCACCGGCCAGGTCGCCGAAGTTTACCACCCCGGCTACGTCGCCAAGCGCCTCGAAATCGGCGCAGTCGTCGCCGCAGCCCCGCGCTCAAACGTATTCCGTGGCAGCCCATCCCCCGGCGATGTCATCCTCCTCATCGGCGGACGCACAGGACGTGATGGAGTAGGCGGAGCCACCGGCTCCTCCAAAGAGCATACCGAAACTGCTCTCGAAAATTCCGCCGAAGTCCAAAAGGGCGACGCCCCCACCGAGCGGAAAATCCAACGCCTCTTCCGCAACCCGGAACTCACCCGCAAAATCAAAATCTGCAACGACTTCGGTGCAGGCGGAGTCTCCGTAGCCATAGGCGAAATCGCCCCCTCCCTGGTCATCAACCTCGATGCCGTCCCCAAAAAATACGACGGCCTCGACGGAACCGAACTAGCCATTTCCGAATCCCAGGAACGCATGGCCGTCTGTGTCGATCCATCAGAAATCGACTACTTCATCGCAGAATCCGATAAGGAAAACCTCGAGTGCGTCCACGTAGCCGACGTCACCGATTCCGGACGCCTCATCATCACATGGCGCGGAAAAGAAATCGTAAACTTCTCCCGCGCCTTCCTCGACACAAATGGAGTCCAGCAGTCAGCAAAAGTAGAAGTAACAACAAAAGAAGAGCAACCCAAGTCTTCCACTGATCACTCTTCACTGATCACTGATCACTTAAAATCTTTGAACATCACCTCCCAAAAAGGCCTCGGCGAAATGTTCGACGGCTCCGTCGGAGCAAACACCGTCCTCTGGCCCCTCGGCGGAAAACACCAGATCACTCCGCCCGACGCCATGGTCGCGAAACTCCCTCTCCTCGAAGGCGAGACAGACCACGCAACCTTCATGTCCTGGGGCTTCGATCCCTACCTCTCCGAGAAATCCCCATTCCTCGGGGCCGCCTACGCAGTCACCGAATCCGTCTGCAAAGCCGTCGCCGCAGGTGCACAACTCACCGACATCCGCCTCACCCTCCAGGAATACTTCCCACGCCTCGGAAACGACCCGAAGCGTTGGGGACTCCCCTTCGCAGCGCTACTAGGAGCCTTCCGCGCCCAGCACGAGCTCCGCCTCGGAGCCATAGGCGGAAAGGACAGCATGTCCGGTTCCTTCAACGAACTCGACGTCCCACCCACCCTCGTTTCCTTCGCCCTGGCCCCCGGCCTCGCATCCCTCGCCCTCTCTCCCGAATTCAAAAAATCCGGATCTACCGTATCCCTGGTAGAAACTCCCATCCAGGAAAACGGCCTCCCGGATTTTGAAGCCCTCAAACAGATCGCCGCCTCCCTCCACACCCTCAACAAAGCCGGAAAAATCCTCTCCGCCCACCACATCGGAGCACCCGGTCTCGCCGCCGCCCTCACAAAAATGTGTCTCGGCAACCGCATCGGATTCGTGGCGGCGGATTGCATCCGCCATGCCAATCATATTTCCCCAAGATACTTCTCCTTCCTCATAGAACATTCCCAAGAAATCGCGAATGACATCCGCGACTCCCTGCCCATAGGTGCTACCACCGCAGAGCCTACCCTTACTCTCGGCACGGAAACCCACAACCTCACCGACCTCCAAACCGCCTACCTCTCCACCCTCGAACCCATCTATCCGACTTCGCCGGAGATCGATGATAAAGGATCGAAGATTAAAGATCAAAAATCCCCCATCCACCATCCTCAATCCACAATCCGACCAAAAGTCGCATCACCGAAGGTATTGATCCCATCCTTCCCCGGCACCAATTCCGAATACGATTCCGCCCGCTCCTTCCAACGCGTCGGAGCCGTGACCCACATCGAAGTCTTCCGCAACCTCACCGCGCAACACATCGAAGAGTCAATCTCCACACTCGCAAAACATATCAGCGAATCCCAGATCCTCTTCATCCCAGGCGGTTTCTCCGCAGGCGACGAGCCGGACGGCTCCGCGAAATTCATCGCCACCATCCTCCGCAACCCACGCGTCAGCGATGCCATTTCCGATCTCCTTGAAAACCGCGACGGCCTCATCCTCGGCATCTGCAACGGCTTCCAAGCCCTCATCAAAACCGGCCTGGTTCCCTATGGGAAGATCATGGATCGTGGATCGAAGATTGCGGATTCGGAAATCCACAGTCCGCAATCCACAGTCCACAATCCAGCAAAGCAGCCAACCCTCGTCCACAACGACATTTCCCGCCACATTTCCCAATACGTCACCACCCGCGTGTGCAACAACTCCTCCCCATGGCTGTCCAACATGGAGATCGGAGCCATCCACACAGTACCCGTTTCCCATGGCGAAGGCAAATTCCACGCACCACAGGAAGTGACCGACGCCCTATTCACCAGCGGCCAGATCGCCACCCAATACTGTGATCCCGAAGGCAACCCAACCATGCAGCACCCCTTCAATCCGAACGGATCTCTCGCAGCCATCGAAGGAATCACCTCACCATGTGGTCGCGTCTTCGGAAAAATGGCCCACTCGGAACGCTTCTCGGAAACCGTCGCCAAGAACATCCCGGGAACCACGCAACAACCGATCTTCGCGAGCGGTGTCGCCTACTTCTCCTGACCGAACTCACACGGACACGGGCGTTTCCGAGCATCCGTTCAGGCCTTTATTCATTGTCATTTGAATTCGCATCCCAGAATGCACCTGTAGCCCCACCGGTCACGTTGGAAACTTCCGCCTCTGAGATCGGGGAAGCATGCCCATCGTAATAAACCACAATCGCTTTCTTGTCGTGGCGGTAGGAAATTTTCCCCGCACTCGCATGATCCACAACACCGTCTGCTGAAAAGTCAGCAGTGATGAATGCAGCGGTTCGGCTCGGATCGCCAACCAGCGGGAGTGTGTACCCCCTTTTCACCCCGTCCAACATGGGCATACCCTGGGTATTATAGGCATAGCTACCCGCGAGTTCATCGAATCCGGCAGCCTTCTTTTTGGCGATAACCGGATCCATCAGGGATATCGGAAGATCGGTATTGACCGCACCGCCACTGCCGTAGGTTGCTTCAGCCGATTTCAACTCGCTCACAAATTCCGGATTCTTCCACCATTCCACGGCCAGACCGTCAACCGTCTCCACCGGCGAGACAAATCTTGAGGAGTGATCCGATGCGTAGGAAATGTTTGCCGTGTGTATCTGCCGCATGTTCGAAATCACCACCGTCTTATCCGCAGTTTTCCGGAAGCGCAATACCGACGAAATACTGACCGCTACCAGCACCGCAATGATCACAATCACCACCAACAGCTCCACCAAAGTGAATCCTTTATTCTTTTTTTCTGACTTTGTATTAATCATTTCCTATTTTCTATTTGCGACAGACTCCCATCTTCTCACGAGAATGGAAGCCAGAAATTTCACGAAATAAATCACGCCCATGAAACATCCTTTGGAATCCTATTTTTCCTCCATTCCACCGATGCGACGAACCCGCCTCGAAGAAATAGCCGCCGAAATCAAAAAGCTTTTTCCAGAAGCTCCCCGTTCAAAGAAATACCCGTATGCCCACTTTCGAAACCCCGGCAGGATTCGTCTCCATAGCAAACCAGAAACACCACATCTCAGTGTACACTTGCTCTGAGGAGAGTATCTCTCCATATGTCGAAAAACGTCCATTGATCGATCATGGAAAAGGCTGTCTCCGCTTCAGCGACAAAACCCCCGTCGATCTGCCCTCCCTACGCAATGTCTTCCTGAAAGCACTTACCTGTCCTCACCGGAACAGGTTTGATCACTTACAAATCGGCTTGCCAATCCCCGCCAAGCGGCACCATCTTCCTGCCCCCGCGAAAGCGCGCTTAGCTCAGTGGTAGAGCACATCCTTCACACGGATGGGGTCGCAGGTTCGAACCCTGCGGCGCGCACCATTCGCCTATCCTAACACACTACCTCGGGTGACTAATCACCTTATTTCCAAGAGATCGCGGCGTGATTTCTTTTCCTCCGTTTCGCCAGCTTGCCGGTGGCGAGCGAGAGTGAAAACATCTCAATCGGCCAACACGAATCCCCTCCGCGTGTGTTTGCAGCGGAAAGGCTCACCTGCCTCATTGGGATTCCAGTCGTTCGCTTGGCCGAAATCAGCCGCGTCCGTGACCATGACCAGGCTGACGACACGCGGAAGCTCGGCAATGAGTTCACGCCCGCCAATCGCAGCGTGCGTGAAAATGGACACCTCATTGACCCCACCACGGTGCTTCATGAGCCAGCGGTACTGGACATCGTTATGGCAAAGAACTTTATAGCCTTTTTGTGACAGGGACATGGTGGAAGGTTTAGCGGTCGATCCCGAGGAGCTCGATATCAAAGACAAGCATGCCGCCGGGGCGGCCACTTCCCGGAACAACCGGGCCGTAGGCAAGGTCTTCCGGGATCCAGAAGCGGCGTTTCTCGCCGACGACCATGAGCTGCACGCCTTCGGTCCAGCCCTTGATCACCCCGTCAAGTCGGAACTCGGTAGGCTCACCACGGGTCACCGAGCTATCGAACATTTTGCCATCAGTCGTCCAGCCGGAGTAGTGAACCTTCACGGTGTCGGTGGCTTTTGGCTTTTCCTTGCCGGTTCCTTCAGCGAGCACCTTGTGGGCGATTCCGCTTTCAGTCTTCTGCGCATCGGCAGGAGGGGCAGCCACATCTTCGGGAACCGCAGGTGCCGGAGGCGCTTCTTTAAAGGAGACCAGCTCAAGATCCGCGACGATGAAACCACCAGGAGCCTGTGCTTCGGGCAACCAGCATGTGCGCTGCTCACCTGCTTTCATTTCGGCAAAATTCTCGCCTAGTGCCGGTGGCAGTTTGTCGAGAGGTGCGCTTGGAGGGGTTGGCTCCGAGCGGGTGTCCTGGACGGTCTGGCCTTCCATGGTCTTGGCGGTGAAATGGAAGGTGATTACCTGACCGGCTCCCGGCTTTTCGCCCTCACCTTCCTTGGTGACTTTGTAGGCCACTCCGCTCGCAGTCTTCTCGGTATCTTCAGGTGGCTTGGGTGCTTCTTTGATTTCGAGCAGCTCCACATCAAAGCAAAGCATGCCACCCGGGCGGCCACTGCCTGCGACGGCCGGCCCGTAAGCGAGGTCTTCCGGAATCCAGAAACGGCGCTTTTCCCCGACTACCATCAGTTGAAGGCCTTCAGTCCAGCCAGCGATAACTCCACCCAGCGGGAAGCTCGTCGGTTCACCACGTTTCACCGAGCTATCGAACATTTTCCCATCCGTAGTCCAGCCGGAGTAATGCACGGTCACCATATCGGCAGCAGTTGGTTTCTTATCGCCGGTTCCGGCTTGGAGGACTTTCGAGGCCAGACCGCTTTCGGTCTTTTGGGCATCGGCTGGGGCGGCGGCTACATCGGCAGGTGTTTCAGGCATATTCTTTTCTGGTTGGGCGGCTGCTTTTTCGGCGGCTGCGGGAGTATTTGTGTCCGGAGCTTCCTCGGAACGCGCAAGAGAGGGTACTGCTACCATCGCGGCGGCAATCATCAGGGGTGTTGTAAAAGTCCGGATTTTCATAAGGCCGGAAAGCATCCACGCCCAATCCCGTCTGTCAACCATCGGCCTGATTTTACGTGATTGATTAAATCTCCCCCTGGCTCACCTTCACGCGTCTCAGACAAGACCAATACATCCATGAACAAACCATTACGAATTCTCACCTCCGTCGCCCTCGGCGGCGCAGCCATTTTCCTGAGTTCCTGCGCGAACATGAGTTCCACCCCGGGCTCGGCCTTCTCGTTCGATCCTCCGGCCAAGAAGCCTAACAACCCTTCCGCCGTGAAAGTCCACATCAGCACCGGTGCCGGGAAACTTTACGTAACCGAAGGCAATGAAGTCCTTCTCGCCACCCCCGTAGGCGTCGGCACCAGCGCCACTCCCACCCCGAAGGGAAATTTCAAGATCAACTCGAAAACCCGCCACCGCCGCCGCCAGGGCAATCCCGGAGCAGGCTACCCGATGACATATTGGATGTCCTTCTACAGCCCTGCCTACGGAATGCACTGGGGCTTCGTGAAACCAACCCCTTCAACCCACGGCTGTGTCCGCATGCCGCTCAACTCCGCCCGTAAAGTCTTCGATATGACTCAGGTCGGCACCCCGGTAAACGTCGCCACCTCCCAGCCATGGGACTCCACGATCGGAGCGAAACTTCCCCGCCTCGATGACGGCCCCCTTCCCAACCCGCCCGATTCCTACATGAACAGCGCCAAGGTCTTCGAAGATCAGGAAAAAGGCAAAATGTGGAACTTCAACTGATTTCCGGAAATGCTACGGAAGCCATCGGGATCCTTCCTGATGGCTTTTTTTTGTCCCGCGATGAGGCGTTCTTACAACTACTCCAGATCCTAGCCACGGCTGCGACGTCCTGCGACCACCAGCCCGCCGAGGCCAACCAGCGCAAGAACGCCGGGTTCAGGAACCGGGTTTTGACTGAAGATGATATTGGAGACACTTCCGCTGGAATTGTTGAATGTTATTTCAACCTTGGACAGAACCTCACCAGTCGATAAAGCGATTTCCGGGAGAGCATTGATGTGGTTGTCCCCGTCCGTGATCGAGGAATCATACCTGGCATGTCCGGGGTCGGTAAAATCAGCAAAACTGAAGGTTTCGACCGTTCCTGCCACACCGTAGAGCGTGGTCGAATATTTCACCCCGTCTTCTTCGAAGTCCGCCAGCGTCACGTTGAAATAGTTGTAGGTGAAGTTCGCGTGATCCAGCGTGAAAGTGATGATCCCCCCTCCCGCGTTGTCATCCGGATCATAATTGGTGGCCGAGGTGATCATATCGGCACCCGATCCGTACGTCGGGGCACTTGGACCCGCCGCGTTCTCCTGAATGATGAGGAGTCCGCCCGCAACATGGTTCGCACCGAGATTCCCCCCATCCCAGTCCTGCGGGTTCCCGGCACTGGAACGGCGCTCAAGATCCGTGTCGGCACCGTCGATCGCGCCACCGTTGGCTCCTCCGAGTTCCGAGTCATACACGATCCCAATGTCCTGCCCGCCATCGATACTGATGATCACGCCGTGCGTGGAATACTGGTTGGTGATTATGGTTCCATGTGCGAAAGCGAAGTCCAGCACCGCAATATCCTGGGCGGAAAGGATTGGGGCGGAAACCACGCAAATGATCCCGAAAATCTTGCTACTCATCCATTCTTTTTAGTTAAGTTATATGTAATGTCAATATTTTTTAAAAAATCTAACACTTGGGGAAATTTTATCTAAAAAATCTAAATCCCTGACGCCGGAAAAATCACTCCCGCATCCAACTGTCGGATCAATTCAACGGAGGGCATTACCGCAAATGCCGGCAAACCCCCATTTGGAGCCAAGATCTTACCGGATGATATCGTTCCGCCTGTTTCACATTTCTTCCGGCTCCCCCACACTCAATCCCCGTCGGCTTCAGCCACATTCCTGAGATAGGTCTCCGCGAAAGCCTTGCCGAGGCCAACCATTCCTTCATTGTTGAAATGGATCCTGTCATCCGGGAAAACTTCCAGCGCATCGGTATCCACCCACCAGGCATCCGGATCCCCTTCCGCCCATTCCACCTGCGCCTCCCGCACCATCATCCAGTCGGGCGAGTCGGTGAAATCAGAGATCCGGCCTATGATCACGGGAAGGTTTGCCCCGAAGTCGCTCCGCACCCTTTCGAAGAGCTTCTTCAAATTCCCGAGGTATCGGGGAGCCATTTCCGCATTCGCATCGGATTCGCCCTGCATCCAGAGAAACGCCCGGTAGCGAGGCCGCGCCCCGAAGCGCTCCGCCAGATCCTTCCCAATCTTCGCCCTGTTCCCGGCCATCCAGTCATAGAGCCTGTCTTTTCCGAGAAAATCCTTATCGAGATTCTGTGCGCCCAACGCCCATTTGAAAATAAAGACCCGTCTCCCTGTCTTGTTCGCAACGGTTCGCGCGAACAAAATTTCCGGCCCAAACCCAGCTTCGGCAGGAGGGCTTCCGTAGCGGGTGGTATTCGGTGGATCCATCTTCCGCCAGGTTCCTTCGTGGTTGAACAGATCCACGAAAAACAGATCCTTCTGCTCGCACTGTAGCCCATCCGGAAGACCGGCCACAGTCGTCCCCTGCCCCATCATGTTCGACTGACCCGCCATCACGAAAACATCCACCTCTTCAAGCTCCCCGGCAGCCCGCCCTGGATATACGACCAGCGAAAAAAACAGCAGCAGGCACGGGAGTATCGGTTTCATGGCTTCCTGCCGAAACTGACAGAAAGCCGCCAAATTCGCAACACGGGTCTTTCGACAAACCGGCCTGATCCCGAACTACGGGTTGCAAAACTTTCGGAGAAGGTGCTTGATAGTCGGTAAACCACCTAACCCTGCGGAAATGAAAAAAACCACTTTGAAAAAACTCATCCTCACGGCTGCTGCATGGGCTGTCTGCCATCACCTCCCGGCCGAAGAGGGCTTCGTGCCGATATTCAATGGTGAGAACCTGGACGGCTGGCACTCCATGGCGGAGAAAAAGGCGCAAGGCACGGGGAAATTTATCATCGATACCGATGAAAAAGCGATCCACCCCTATGCCGGAATGGAGCCTGGGAGCAAGCAGGGAATCGACTGCCTGCACACCGATAAGGAATACGGCCACTTCATCCTTAAGCTGGAATACAGGTGGTTGGACGCCCGTTTCGCACCCCGCATCAATGAGGACAGGGATGCCGGAGTGCTCTTCCACGTCCACGGTGATCTGAAAAACATCTGGCCAAGATCCGTCGAGATGCAGATGGGCGAATCGGATGCGGGGAAAACCGAAGGCCGCTACACCACCGGAGATCTCTGGGTGATCGGCAAAGATGTCGAGGCGATGAACAGAAGGAAAGGCGAGTTCCATTCCTCCGGGGCCGAGCCGGTTCCAGTCGGGAAAGACAAGGATTTCGACAAGTCCTTCGTGACCTTGCAAAACGAGAAACCCCACGGCGAATGGAACGAGATCACCCTGACCGTCCGTGGCGGGGACGAAGCCATTTTCGAACTCAACGGGAAAGTCGTGAACCGCATCGGGAAAATGACCGTTGAGGTGGATGGGAAACGCGTCCCCCTTGAGAAAGGCCGCCTCGGCCTCCAGGCCGAATTCGCCGAGCTGATGTATCGCAACATCCGCATCAGGGAGCTGGATCCGGATTCCGAGAAAACGGAATAGATGGATACGGGATCAGGGATAGCAATGACTCTCCGATTGCCTTGTTTCTGCGGGCTAATTCCGAAGCGAACCGAAGGCATTATACCGATGATGACCTCCAATTCACCCGCTTCTCAACGCGCAACGCCACGCCGAAGTCTTCCACCGATCCCGTTATCGAAAGACTGCCTGATCCCGTGCCCTTCGGGACACACACCATGCGATCACCAGGAATACGACTTGCTTGCCATCCTCTCCGCCCTCCTCCCCGGCCACGGCATTTCCCTACAACTTCATCGCGACCCTGACTTCCCCCACCCTGCCTTGATCGCCAAGGTGGGTCACGGAAAACCTCATAAACTCTCGTCCGTAATATTCCAAGACGAGAACCTCCCACAATTTCCCGGCCCCTCCATGGGGGGAGCCACGGAGCGCCCATTGGAGACGCCAAACTCCCGTATCGAAGCCACCTTTGCGAAAGTTAATCGGCCCCCCTCTCGCCTTCTACGAGTGTTCTGATCTTTTCACTCATCCTTCCGGCGGGAAAATTGCAGCAGACCACAAGTCCATCACCTACCGGCGACCAAACAACACCTCCGAAACCGATGAGGTGGTTCAGCCACACAAAGCCATACCCGGGCATCTGGAGAAAATTCCAGTTGTCGTGTTCCGATAAGTCTCGCAGCAGGTTCTTCACCTGAAAGAGAACTCCACCCGTCAAATGGGTGGACATTCGTAGTTTCTCCTGATAAAAACCTGCGTGCACAATAACAGAAATTACGCGGTTTTAGGCTCCCTGGTGGTATTTCTCATTGGGATCTCATTTGTTGTCTGGAAGTCCCCCGGCAGGCAACGCTTTAATGACCAAGGGGTTCCCGCAAAGGTTGCCGCACCAACCTCCGGAAAAATTTCCTCTCTGCACGATCTCGCAATGGAACTTGAATCTGCAAAAAACACGGAAAGACCCGGACTTATTTCCGAAGGTGTTAAAATTGCACGTGCCCGCAGAGCCGAGCTCTCAGAGGCTGCCACAAAAAGCCCGGAAAGGGTTCTCAGCGCGATGATGGACTTGAGTCAGCTAGCTGCCCTCCCTCCGGAAATCCGGGCGGAATCCGAAATTCCGTTCAGTGGCGTTGGCAGCATAGATCTCCAGTGGGAAACCTCAATACGCCCGGACGGCACACTCAACTGCACACATTACAACCAGGCCGTCGTCGGAGACAAGACGTGGCGTGTCGCCGGTGCCGAATTCAAGGATGCCCACCGCCCGGTGGTGGATATTCCTCTCAACGGCTATGTGGTAGGGGACATTCTGGTATTGGAAAAATCTTCCGTCAAAACACTTACAGCTTCCGAACTCGCAGTCTCCGGTGAATTTTTCGAAGAAGCGGCGAACCAGGAAATGGATCCCGTCACAGGTGGCAACGCCGACCCTTCCGTTGCCGCCCTGATAGCAGGCAAGGTCTATCGTTTTGAAAATGCTGCCATCATCGAGCACGTCGAAGACACCTTGGCCAAGGCCGAGGCCAAAGCAGCTTCGGGTGGGGATGACAGAACCGTGAACCACGGCTTCCAATGGCTCCCAGTCCAGGCGACCGGCGGATCCGGCGCAAATGGCTCCATCGTCCAGGCTACACCTTTCCAAGCCGACAACATCCGGGTGCTCTTTATCCGCGCCGAATTCTCCGATACCACCACGCCAACCGCCAGTTTCAACGAACTTTCAGGCAGTCTCCTCGAAACAAACACCCGCATCCAGGATTTTTCCTACGGCAAGGCATCACTCATAACACGCGAGATCGCGCCAGTTGGTAACGCCGCCCCGTACATTCTCCCGACCCCCGGTGCTACTGTGGCTAAGGATGGGGATAACGCTAAGATCATCGCGGAGGCCCGTGCCGCTGCGCAGGCTGACGGATTCGTTCTTGAAAACTACGACGTGGTCGGAGTCTTCTTCCCCAGTCTTTCCGACCTTCCTGATAGTCAGATCAAATACGGGGGGTTCGCCTCCATCGGCGGCGGGAACCATTGGATTAACGGGGTTTCACAGCCCAACCAGGTTCCAATCCTACTCCACGAATTCGGACACAACTACGGTCTGTTCCACGCGAATTATTTCAACCCGGAGCGGGACTTCACATCTGCGGACAACGGCGTCCATCAGGTGGAATATCTCGATCCCAACCAGTCCAGCCTCGAATATGGCGATATCTACGACCGCATGGGCGAAGGCAACAAGGATGACGGCTATTTCAGCCCCTATGCCATGTCCCGTTTGGAGTGGATGCCAGCCTCAAAGGTCGTGCAACCGACCGGTTCCGGCACGTTCACAGTCCACCGTTTCGATCATCCCGATGCGAAAGACAACACTACCCTGGCTCTCCGGATACCGATGGGAGGCGACAGATATGATTGGGTCGGATTGCGTCAACGCTATCAGGAAACCGCCGGTAACGCATACATCGTGGGAGAAGGAATCTACACGGACAGGCCAAACCTGATTGACGCAACACCCGGTTCGAACTCCGACAAATTCCTTGACCGCGCCGATTCCACCCTGCCCTCCACACCCAACGCCAATTCCTACAGGAATGCCGGTGCCGGTGTGACAATCACAAACGAAGGCTCGGGCGGAACACCGGATGATGAGTTTATCACCGTCCGGGTGGATTTCGACCCACGTCTCGAACTTCAGAAAACCAACGTCCTCATTGACGAATCCGCAGGCAATGCGGCATTGGTCGTGGAGCGTAGTTTCAACACCGTCGGACAGTGTTCCGTCGCATATTCCACCACTGCTGGAACCGCGACTTCCGGCAGCGATTTCCACCCGACATCAGGCACACTCACTTGGAATGATGGCGACAACTCGCCCAAAACCATCCTGATCCCAATCCGTCCGGATTCGAACCAGGAAGGCTCTGAAACTTTTACGATGACTTTGTCATCCCCGGTGAATGCTGTGATTCCCCCAAACACCTCCGTAGCTACCGTCACGATACTGGATCCGGGTCGGCTGCTGCCCGACTTCGCTCCCCCGTCATTTGACTTCCAGGTTGAAACACTGCTGTCCCTCGATGATGGCAGGGTTGTTGTCGGAGGGGACATAAGCAACCGGATCACAGGAAACATAACCCGTTTCAACAGCGATGGCAGTGAGGACGAGAGCTTCGTAAAAGGAACCGGATTCGGTGGAACATCCGACTCCAACTTCAATACGACGGTTCTCTCAATCGCCAGACAGACGGACGGCAGTCTGATCGTTGGAGGAAATTTTACTGACTACAATGGAGTCGCCGCGGCCAACATCACACGGCTGGATGCCGATGGGACGGTTGACGCCGCATTCGCCGCTGCGGTCGGAACGGGTGCAAACAACGGCTTTGTCCGCACGGTTGCCATAGAGGCCTCCGGAAAGCTCCTTGTCGGTGGCGACTTCACCGGGTTCAATGGAACTGCGGTCAACGGACTGATACGACTCAATGCGGATGGAACCCCCGATACCGTCTCCCCCCTGAACATTCCCTTCGCGTTCACGGACATTGTACAGCCAAGCATCCACCGGCTACTTGTTCAGGATGATGGGAAACTGATGATCGCCGGCCAGTTCGCCCTTACCCCGATGGTTTCGGGCGAGTTCAGAGCGAGCATTGCGCGACTGGGGGCGGATGGAATGCCGGATTCAAGTTTTGATCCCGGCTACGGGGCGCATAGCTCCGGTGCGAACAATTCCCCAGGCTTCGTAACTTCCATAGCTCGCCAGGCCGATGGAAAATACCTTATCGGAGGTCTTTTCACCGGATACGACGATACCTCCGTAACCAGTCTGGTGAGGATTGAAGAGACGGGTGCGCTTGATTCAAGTTTCACCGCTCCGGCTATCACCTTGAAAACGGGTTCCAACGGTTTTCCCGTATCACCCGGTGTCGGCGATATCAGGATTCTCCAAACCGGTCTGATCCTGGCTGCCGGCAACTTTGTCGAACCCGCAGGCTTTATCCTCGCGCTGCAATCCTCCGGGGCGACCGACCCCACGTTCGATCTCGCCACCGGTGCTGACTTCAGGATTTCATCCCTGGATACCAACGACGCCGGAGAGATTTTCATTGGAGGCGGGTTTCTGAATTTTGCAGGCGAGCGGAGAGCCCGCATTGTAAAAGTTGCAGGCGGCCTCCAGCCATACATACGCTGGAGGGATTCCAATTTCACCATCGCCCAGATATCCTCGGGGAACACAGGCGCCGAGGAAGACTTTGATGACGATGGAATACTCAATGTCACTGAAATGGCTCTTGGCCTGTCACCCACAGTAAACAACTCGCCAAACAGCTTTGCGATCGCTGCTGAAAACCTCTCCGTCCAGACATCCGGCGATTCGAAGTTCCTTCAGGCAACCATGCAACGCTCGGCTGACAACCTCGGTGTCTGGCTGGTCGCCCAGTTCAGCAGCGATCTCACCACATGGCTTCCGGCTGATCCCGTTCCGGGCTCCAACTCCACCTATGAGATAACGGAATCCACATCCACCCGTTTCACGGTAAGGGATAAGACCCCTTCCGGCCCCGGAGTAAAGCGCTTCGTTAGATTCCGGGCAGTGGTTCCGAACTGATACAGGAGTTGGATTGATGGTGGTAGGGTATCTTCCCGATCGGACTCTTCCATTCCCGGCCGGGCTGGAGGAGGCCACCCGACCCGGATGCAGTCCTATACAAACCTCTGCACGATGGGCATGCGTCTGCCCATGCCGAAGGCTTTGCTGGTGACTCGCAGACCGGGAGCCGCCTGCTGGCGTTTCCACTCGTTCAGATCCACGCGGCGCTGAATCCAGCGAACCAGGGATTCCTCGAAGCCGTGGGCGACAATTTCCTCTGCGCCCAGTTGTTGCTCCACGTAAAGCTCCAGAATGGCATCGAGGACATCGTATTCCGGGAGGGTATCCTGGTCTTTCTGGTCCGGGCGGAGTTCCGCGCTCGGGGGCTTCTCAACCGTGTTCCACGGGATACGCTCGGTCTCGCGGTTCACCCAGCGGGCGACCTCGAAGACTTTGGTTTTGGGGAGATCGGAAATAACGGCCAGGCCCCGCACATGTCGCCGTAGATCGTGCAGTAGCCGACGGCGAGTTCGCTTTTGTTCCCGGTTGTCAGAAGGAGGTGGTTGTCCTTGTTAGAGAATGCCATCAGGAAAAGTCCGCGCAGACGTGCCTGCATGTTTTCCTCGGTCACGTCCTCTCCTTTCCCCTCAAAGACAGGAGCCATCGCCGCTTTCACCGCGCCGAACGCATCCGAGATGGAAACCTCCCGGCAACCAATACCGATTTTTTCCGCCAGATCAAAAGAGTCATCCACACTTCCCCGCGAGGAATACGGGCTGGGCATGGTGAGGCCAAAAACGTTTTTCGCACCCAGCGCATCGGCTGCGATCACTGCGGTCATGGCGGAATCGATGCCGCCACTCAGGCCGAGGCAGACGGTGGTGAATCCGCACTTGTGTGCGTAGTCGCGGAGTCCGAGGACGAGGGCATCGTAGAGTTGCTCCGCATCTTCGGTTTCCAAAATTTCCGATTCCACCTCACCTCCCGCGAAGACATCCACCACCCGGCACTCGTCTGCGAACCCGCCCAACTGCGCCACCACATCCCCGCACCCGTCCACGACCAGCGAATGCCCGTCGAAGACGAGCTGGTCGTTTCCACCAAGTGAATTGCAATACACAACCGGAACGCCGTGCTCACGCGCGACATCACCGAGCATCACCCTACGGTTCCCCGGCTTTCCGAGATGGTAGGGGGAGGCACTCAGATTGATCACAAGATCCACTCCTTTCGCAGCCAGTTCCTCGACCGGATCCCTGTCGTAAAACGGACGTTGGAGATAGTCTTCCGTCCAGATGTCCTCACATATCGTCACGCCTATCCGTTTGCCGTTCCATACGAAAGGCTCGCAGGATTCGCCCGGCTCGAAGTAGCGCCTTTCATCGAAAACATCGTAAGTGGGAAGCAGGGTTTTCCAAAACTTCGCCTTAATCTCCCCTTTCTCCAACCATGCTGCGGCGTTGCGGAAGGGTTTGCCGGTTTCCTTCTCCGAAAAATCCACATAGCCAACCAGTAGCGGCACGCCTTTCACCTCATCCGCGAGATAGTCGAGGGCCTGAAGGCATTTGGGAACAAACTGGCTTTTGAAAACCAGATCCCTCGGAGGATAACCCACCAGGCTCATCTCCGGGGTGATCACCACCTCCGCGCCAAGCTCCAGACACTCCCGGTAAGCGGCAAGAATCCTCTTCGCATTTCCCGGGAAATCCCCCACCACCGCATTGATTTGTGCTATCCCGATTTTCATATCGCGCCGCCAAGAAACCACCCCCCGCCCCGCGATGCCATCCGAAAAAGCAGTTGCGTCCGTTTCCCGAAATGGCCACTTGCCATGTCTGGTGCGTATATCCAGTTTCAGTCAATGACCCACGCCCTCCTTTTCCTCGGCCCCATCGGCGATCCCGAACTGATCGTGATCCTGCTGCTTGGAGCTCCGCTTCTCGTGGTTTTGCTGGTTCTCTTTCTTGTGAAAAAATTCTCCCGGCCTTCCATTCCCACGCGACCAGTTGAGGAAAGGCTCGCCCTTCTCGACGGACTGAAAAACACCCGCCGCATTTCCGAGGAGAAATATCAGGCGAAACGCAAGGAACTCATCCAAGAACTCTGAAACCACACCCCATGAAAAAGATCCTGTTCGCCCTCACCCTCTTCCTCCACCCCGCCTTCGCGGAAAACATCGTCTTCCCTCCCGAAGCCGGAGCCATCAATGTCAAAACCGAATACGGAGCCAAAGGCGATGGCAAAACCGACGACACCGACGCCCTCCAGAAAGCCATTTTCGAGAACAAGGGGAAGTTTAGAGCCCTCTACTTCCCCGACGGCACCTACCTCGTTTCCCGCACGCTTTTCGTGGGGGGCGAAAAATTCAGCAAGGAGCGTATCCCAAGCAAAGCGCATAGCTCGGACCGCTTCATGCTTTTCCAGGGGCAATCGGAAAAAGGAACCGTCCTGCGCCTGAAAGACAAGCTCCCGGAATTTCAGGATGCTACAAGACCCCGCCACCTGCTTTCCCTATACGATGGCCAGGGCACCGGCGACGCCATGCACTCCTACGTGCGCAACATGACTTTCGACATCGGCTCCGGCAACCCCGGTGCCTCCGCCCTCCGCTTCCTTTCCAACAACACCGGAGCAATCTACAACGTCACCTGCCGCACCAGCGATCCCGAAAAAGCCGGCTCCATCGGACTCGATCTCACCCAAGGTCAGCAAGGCCCCGAGCTTATCCGCAATGTCACCATCGAAGGCTTTGACCGTGGCATCGAAACCAAAGACACCTTTGCCATCATTTTCGAGCATCTCACTCTCCGCAACCAGCGCCAGATCGGCATCAATATGGAATACGGACGCGTCACCATTCGGGGCCTCACAAGCGAAAACAGAGTCCCGGTTCTAAAAACATCGCCCAGCGACCATTTCACTCTCTTAGACGGCAATTTCACCGGCGGTTCCCCGGACGCAACCGCCATCATTTCACGCGGCCCGCGCATCGTCCTCCGCGATATCAAACAGTCCGGCTACGGAGCTATCCTGGAACACGACAAAAAGAAAAATCCCGCTACCACCATCAACGAATGGACACCCGGAGCGGTTGCACTTTTCAATGACAAGCCCTCATCCCTCCGCCTCCCTGTAAAAGAAACTCCCGTCATCCCGTGGGAACAGGATTTCTCGAAATGGATCGTCCTAGATGACAGCGCAGACGACGACACCGCCTCCATACAGGCAGCCATCGACGAGGGCGTGAAAAACGGAGCCACCACCGTCTGCTTCAAACCCGGCGAGCGGAAATACAAAATCACCGGCCCCATCCGTATTTACGGAACCATCACCCGCGTCCTCGGCATGGACGGTGGAGTCGATATCGCAGATCCGAAAGGAGTTTTCAAAAGCGGCACACCCGTTCTCGACTTCGGAGAAATCAAGGGCGGCCAGGTCGTCATCGAACGTTTCTTCCTCTTCGGTGGATGGGACGGCCCCAAGAGTGAAGCCATGCTCGGCAACTCCGGCGGCAACACAGTCATCGTCCAGAGCATGGGCATGAGTGGCTCCGTCAAAGCCGTCCACGACACCGGCGAATGGTTCATCGACGACGTTTCCCCCGGCCGCCAGTCCACCCTCCGCATCGGACGCGGGGAAAAAGTCTGGGCGCGCCAATACAATCCCGAATCCCCCGCCGCCACCATGATGGAAGCCGACGGGGGCACCCTCTGGCTGCTCGGCCTGAAAACCGAAGGCCGCGCCACCCACCTCCACGCGAAGAACGGCGCACAGTGCGAAATCCTCGGCGGCCTCAGCTACCAGTCATGGGGCGATCAGAAACTGGATCCGCCCATGTTCGTCATCGAGGACTCGAGCGTCGCGCTGAGTGTCGGCGTAGTCAGCTCGCGCGATCCGTTTTCCACCATCGTAAAGGAAACCTGCGAAGGGAAAACCAAGACCCTCCTCCCAAAGGACATGGACAACTGGAACCTCTCCCTTTTCCGTTCCGGGAAATAACCATGGCAATGGGCACCATCGCTGGCGAGGGGTCGTCCAAGGGTTGACGAAACCCGTTTCCTGCATACACATACCGCCCATGCAGCAAGACGATTCACAAAAGCACCCCGAAGCCCCCGAGGAAACGGAAGAAACCCAGGCTTCCCCCGAAGCCGAAGAGACTACGGAAGCCACCGAACCGGCACCCGAACTCGATCCCTGGGAGCAACTTGAAGCCGAAGCCGCCAAGTGGAAGGACACCTCCCTCCGCACCGCTGCGGAGATGGACAACCTCCGCAAACGCACCCAGCGCGAGCGCGAGGAAGCCATCCGCTACGCGAACCAGCGCCTCCTCGAAGACCTCCTGCCCGTCATTGATAACTTCGAGATGGGCATGATGGCTGCCGAGCAAGACAAGTCCTCCATGATCTACATCGGCATGGACATGGTGCGGAAACAACTCAACGACTTCCTTGAAAACCAGGGCGTCACCGAGATCCCAACCGAAGGCCAGTTCGACCCCAACCTCCACGACGCCGTCTCCCAGGAGCCCTCCGACCAGCCCGAAGGCGAAATCCTCCGCACCACCCGCCGCGGTTTCAAGCTCCGCGACCGCCTCCTCCGCCCCGCTTCAGTTATCGTAGCCGCACCCCAGGAATCCGACCTGGAAGCCGAAGGCGAAGCCTGATCCACACGACTCTTCCGTGAGAGTTGAATTTTGAAATTTGAATTTTATGCCCCGCGACTACTACGAAATCCTCGGCGTCTCCAAATCCGCCGACGGAACCGAAATTAAGAAAGCCTACCGCAAGCTTGCGGTGAAATTCCACCCGGACAAAAACCCCGGCGATCCCACCGCCGAGGACAAATTCAAGGAACTCGGCCAGGCATACGAGGCTCTCTCCGATCCCGACAAGCGCGCCGCATATGACCGCTACGGTCACGCCGCGTTCCAAGGCGGTGGCGGAGGCCGCGGCGGTTTCCACGATCCTGCGGACATCTTCTCCCAGGTCTTCGGAGGTGCGTTCGGTGGCGGCTTCGAAGAGTTTTTCGGAGGCGGTGGTTCCCGGAAAAAATCAGGCAAGCAGCGTGGATCCGATCTGCGTTACGACCTTGAAATCACATTGGAAGAAGCAGCAAAAGGCGTCGAAAAGGAACTCGAAATCGAGCGCAACGTCCCCTGCGGGAAATGCAACTCCACCGGATCGGAAGGCTCGGGCGGCGTGAAAACCTGCTCCACCTGCGGAGGCCGTGGCGTTGTCGGAAGACAGGCGGGCATTTTCATCCAGCAATCCACCTGCCCGGAATGCCGGGGCAATGGCGAGATCGTCTCAGATCCCTGCAACGACTGCCGGGGCGAAGGCCGCGTGGAACGCGAAACCCGGATCAAGCTCCGCATCCCCGCAGGCGTTGATACCGGCGTCCGTCTCCGCTCCACCGGCAACGGCGATGCGGGAGTCCGTGGCGGCACATCCGGCGATCTCTACGCATTCCTCCACGTCCGCGACCACGACATGTTCGAGCGCGAGGGCACCATGCTTTTCTGCGATGTCCCCCTCCCCTTCAGCACCGCAGCCCTCGGTGGCGAACTCAAAGTCCCCACGCTCGACGGCCAGTCCTCCATCAAAGTCCCCACCGGCACCCAGGGAGGCACCACCTTCCGCGTCCGCGACAAGGGAATGCCCGCCCTCTCCGGCGGCAACAAAGGCGACCTCCACGTCACCGTCCAGGTGGAAGTCCCCACCAAACTCAACAAGGAGCAGGAAGAGAAACTCAAAGCCTTCTCCGAATCCATAGGCGACCACAACTCCCCGGTGCACCAGGGATTCCTCGAAAAAGCCAAGCGCTTCTTCGATCTGTGACAGAGTTTGTCAGTGTTCAGTTGGCAGTTTTCAGAAAAGATCCTGTGTCGGAATTTCTTCCTGAAAACTGAACACTTCCAACTAGCAAACTACATCCCATGCCCTTCCAAGTCACCGCCACCGACGGCTCCGCCCGCGCCGGCACACTCACCCTGCCTCACGGGACAGTGGAGACTCCGATTTTCATGCCGGTTGGCACCCAAGGATCGGTGAAAACCCTGCATCCCGATGAACTCATCGAACTGGGCGCTGAGATTATTTTAGGCAACACCTACCACCTCTGGCTCCGTCCCGGTCACGAATTGATCCGGGAAATGGGCGGGCTGCATGATTTCACCACCTGGCAGAAACCCATCCTCACCGATTCCGGCGGATTCCAAGTCTGGTCGCTGGCGAAAACGCGAAAAATTTCCGAGAAAGGCGTGGAGTTCCGCTCCCACCTCGATGGAAACAAGATGATGCTCACCCCGGAGCTTTCCATGGACATCCAGGCCGCGCTCGGCTCCGACATCGCCATGCTCTTCGACGAGTGCCCGCCCTACCCCTGCGACGAGGAATACGCCGCAAAATCCCTTGCCCTAACCACCCGCTGGGCGAAGCGTTGCAAAGACCACATCAGTAGCTGCCGCGTCTCGCGGCAGGCCGTGGAAACCCCGTCCCGGGGTGACTCTCCCCCCTGTCCCAACACCACTTCGGCATCGTCCAGGGCTCCATCTACGCCGACCTCCGCGAACAATCCGCCAAAGAACTCGTAGCCCTCGATTTCGACGGCTACGCAGTCGGCGGGGTTTCTGTCGGAGAACCCGAAGAAGAAATGTTCCGGGCCATCGAAAACGCCGTCCCTTTTCTCCCGCAGGACAAGCCCCGCTACGCCATGGGACTCGGCACTCCCCCGCAGATTTTGGAAATGATCTCACGCGGCGTGGACATGTTTGATTGCGTAATGCCCACCCGCATCGCCCGTCACGGAACCGCCTTCACCCTGGATGGGCCCATACAGATCAAGAACCTCATCCACGCCACCGATCCCCGCCCGCTGTGCGAAAGCAGCCATCCGCACGTTTCGCGCTTCTCCCGTTCCTACATCCGCCACCTCTTCCGGGCGGGCGAAATGCTCTCTTTACGGTTGCTTTCCTTCCACAATCTGCATTTCTACCTGTCCCTCACCCGCCGGGCGCGACAAGCGATCAGCGATGGAACCTTTTCCGAATTCAAAAACTCCTTCATCAAACGATATAACGCCAAGCAAACCGAACCATGATTTCCCTTCTCAACACCCTCGCCCAAGCCGCACCAGCGAAGCCGGAAGGCCTTGCCGCCATCCTCGGAAACCCAATAGTCATGATGGGTCTGATGGCCGTCATGTTCTACTTCCTCCTCATCCGTCCGCAGCAGCGCCAGCGCAAGGAGCAGGCCGCCCGCATCGCCGCCATGAAAAACGGCGACAAGGTTATCACAACCGCCGGTCTCCACGGAATCGTCCACAATGTAAAGGACGCAACCGTCATGGTAAAAGTCGCCGAGGGAACCATCCTCGAGTTCGACAAACCGGCCATCGCCACCGTCATCAAAAAGGAATCCAAAACCGCGTAAGCTTCCCCCACAACCCAAGTCTTCCCTGATCACTGTCCACTGATCACTTCCCACTTCTTCCCATGCTCGCCGTCATTTTCTTCAACGATCCGCTGGTCCTCTTCCTGACCGGTATCACCCTGTTGATTCTTTTCTTCTGGTATTTCGCCACTGAGATCGAGCGACGCAAGCGCAACGTGGGAACCATCCTTCTCATCGGCATCGTGGCCCTCTGCGGCCTCGCGACATACACTCAGGGACTCAAAGGCGGCATTGACATTGTCGGCGGCTCCGCATTCTCCCTCCGCATCCAGCCTAAGGAAAATGACGAGGGCGAGAAGATGCCCGTGACCGCCGAACAAGTGGAGGAAGCGATGCGCGTTATCGAAGGCCGCCTCAACGCACTCGGCACCGCAGAACCTCTCATCGCCCGCCAGGGTGACGATGGGATCCTCGTCCAGATGCCGGGCGTAGAGCCGGAGG
This sequence comes from uncultured Verrucomicrobiae bacterium, assembly GCA_963793435.1. Taxonomy (GTDB): domain Bacteria; phylum Verrucomicrobiota; class Verrucomicrobiia; order Verrucomicrobiales; family Akkermansiaceae; genus Luteolibacter. The sequence goes on from CAWCAA010000002.1 coordinate 2,898,688, forward strand.
AATCCGCACGTATCCGTGAAATTCTCGAAACCGTCGCCAAACTGGAGCTCCGCGAAGTTTCCACCCGCAACAACGAGATCACCGCCAATGGAAAACCACTCCCACAAGCCGTAATCGACCGTGAGGCACGAGTCCCCCAATACGAAGCTTTTAATCTCACACAAGCAGACGAGGACGGTAACGAATTTACCACACCAATTCTGCTCCGTCGCGTGGCCGCACTCGGTGGCTCCGACATTTCCTTTGCAACACCATCACAGTCGCGCTCCGATTCGGTGGATATCACCCTGAACGGTGACGGTACCGACAAGATGATCAAGTTGACGCAAAACATGCGTCCCGGCATCGATAGGATCGCCATCGTTCTCGACGGAGTCGTCCTTAGCGCACCAGTCGTCCAAAGCGTTCCCCTCGGAAAAAACTTCGTCGTCAACGGCCTCGATGATACCGGCGAACCAAAGAAACTCGCCAACGCCCTGATGAACCCGTTGGACAACCCGCTCGTCGTGGAGCAGGAGCGCACCGTCTCCCCTACGCTTGGTTCCGCTTTCGTCAAACAAGGCATCTTCTCCGGTCTTGCCGGTCTCGCCGTCACCGCCATTTTCATCTTCATCTACTACCGCATGGCGGGTTTCGTGGCTCTCGTGGCACTGGTAGTGAACGCAGTCATCCTTTTCGGGGTCATGGCCATGTTCGGCTTTACCTTCTCCCTCCCGGGCATCGCCGGACTCATCCTCACCATCGGTATGGCAGTGGATGCGAACGTGCTGATCTACGAGCGTCTCCGTGAAGAAATCGAAAACGGGAAATCCCTCAAGAACGCCATCACATCGGCTTACGAGAAAGCATTCTCCTCCATCCTGGATGCGAACCTCACCACCCTCATCGCCTGTATCATCCTCATCGCTATGGCCAGCGGCAGCGTCAAAGGCTTCGCACTCACCCTGACCATAGGCCTTCTCGCCTCCATGTTCTCCGCCATCCTCGGCACCCGCGTCCTTTTCCGCTGGGGAATCGACACCGGAATGCTCCGCAAGCTTTCCTTCCTGAACCTGATCAAATCGGTCAACTTCGATTTCGTCGGAAAAGCCCGTAAATGCGCCGTTGTTTCCGCCGTCCTTCTCGCGGTATCCCTCGGCACACTCGCTACGAAACAGAAAGCCGCCTTCGGGGTAGATTTCACAGGCGGCACGGTCATCACCTTCCAACTCGGTGACAAGGAAGTCCCTCTGGATGATGTGAACTCCATCCTTAACGGTCTAGACCTCAAGCGCGACGCCTACCCGCAGGAACAAACCATTCCCGGTAGCGGCACGCTCCTCACCGTCCGTGCGGACACGAAGGATGCCGATACCATCGAAGCTGCTCTCCGCGAGGGTATTCCCTTCCTCGGTGAAAGAGACGGAACCAACAACTACCTGCGCGATGCTTCCAAGGAAGAGGTTTCCGCAACCCTTGGCGGCAGCTTCCTTCGTGAAGCCCTGATCGCCCTGGCAGTCGGCATCATCGGTATTTTCGCATACATCGTCATCCGCTTCGAACTTTCCTTCGCAGTCGGTGCCATCGTAGCCGTTCTTCACGATATCGCCATCGCCGTCGGCCTTGTCGTCCTCTTCGGAGAGCAGCTCAGCCAGATCCACGTCGCCGCCATCCTCACCATCGCCGGATATTCGATCAACGACACCATCATCGTCTTCGACCGCATCCGCGAAACCCTCCTTATCCGCACCGGGGAGGTAGGAAACGTGATGAACGAGGCCATCAACGCCACCCTCTCCCGCACAGTCCTCACCTCCTCCACCACGATCTTCACGGTAGCCATCCTCGCCATCTTCGGCGGCGCGACCCTCCGTGATTTCTCGGTTACTATCCTGGTCGGCCTGGTAGTGGGAACTTACTCTTCCATCTTCGTAGCATCGCCAATCGTCCTCTGGTGGTCCGGCCGCAAGGGCGGAAACCTCCGCAAGGACGTCCTCGCCACGACCCTCGCCGCCGAGAGCATGCAACCGGAATCCGCGGAGTAGCTGCCCCCGTCCCGGGGCAGGCCGTGGTAGCTGCGTCCCGCAGCCACCCGGCAAGTCGCGCGAATCCGCCGAAGGCTTTAGACTGCGTGCCGCCTGCTGCCACTTTCCGTCACGCAGCCCGCTGATACGGGGCAACCAGAGGAACAATTTGCTTGGTCTGAGACACGCCGCTTAAAGTCAGCGCTCCGTGCCAATGCCGTCGGCTCACAGCCCTTCGACTTCCTACTCCCCGCGCTTCCCTTTTTTATCAGGACGCTCATGCCTATCCGGACGCCCGCGCCTCTCCGGCCTGTCTTTGGGGGAGATTTCCCCGTCACCATCCGTATCCATCCTTCCGAAAATCTCCCTCCGTTTTTCTTCCGGGAGCTTCTTGAAAAATTTCCCCTCACTGAATTCCGCAAAGTTCAGTCCGCCGCTGCCATCCACATCCAGTTCCCGGAACTCCCGCGCATGTTCATCACCATGTTTGCGGATTTCGCGGATCTCCTCTTTGCTCAGGCTCCCGTCACCATCCCCATCGAGCCGGGAAAAAATCCCTTCGCGCTTCTCTTCTGGCAGCCGTGAGAGCCTTGGTGAAGCGAAAAACTCCTCTTCCGAGATCATCCCGTCGGAGTCCGTATCCAGCCGCTTGAACATTTCCCCACTTCCCCCATGGGGTGGCCTGTGGTGCTTTCCGTCCCTGGCCTCGCGATCAGGACGTTTCCCGCCGTCGGGTTCATTTCCATCGGGACGTCCCTCTTCCGCAAATACGGAGGCGGTCACGGTTCCGACACATAACGCGCAAACAAGGATTGTTTTCATAGCAAATCAGTCTTCAATTCAGCGCAAGCGAAGGCCTGCGTCGATAACAACCCGCGGCGCGGCCAAAAGTTTCCCACGAATTTTCCAAACAAGCATTTTTCCGACAACCATGCACATCAGCGATATCCTCAGTTCACCCGGCCCTTCCCTTTCCTTCGAGTTCTACCCGCCCAAGGCAGCAGCCGCATGGGACGAACTCTACGAAACCATACGCGATCTCGAGACACTCTCACCTTCCTTCGTTTCCGTAACATACGGTGCAGGCGGCGGCACCCGCGAGCTGACCCACGATCTCGTAGTCCGCATCAAGCAAACCACCAGCATCCCGCCGGTTCCCCACCTTACCTGCGTGGGACACACCCGAGATGAAATCGATGCGATACTCACCCGCTATGCCGAAGCAGGCGTCGCCAATATCCTCGCCCTGCGCGGCGATCCTCCGAAAGACCAGCCCGGCTACGATTGGTCCCAGGGCGACTTCCGTTTTGCAGCGGATCTGGTCACCCATATCAAAAAATTCAACGAATCCGGAAAACACCCCGATCCACGCGGTTTCGGAATCGGTGTCGCAGGTTTTCCCGAAGGACACCCCACCACGCCGAACCGGGTCGAGGAACTCGACAACATGAAGGCAAAGGCCGATGCCGGGGCGGATTACATTTGCACCCAGCTCTTCTTCGACAACCACGATCTCTTCGACTACCGCGACCGCTGCGACATCGCCGGAATCGGTATCCCAATCATCGCCGGCATCATGCCGGTCACATCACTGGGCGGCATGAAACGCATGGCTGAACTTGCTGCCGGAGCCCGCTACCCCGCAAAACTCCTCAAAACCCTCAACCGCGCGGCTGAGAAAAACGATCCTGACGCCATCGAACGCGCGGGCATCCATTACGCCGCGCAGCAATGTGCCGAACTACTAGATGAATCCGTGGCCGGTATCCATTTCTACACCCTCAACAAATCCCACGCCACCCGCCAGATCTACGCCTCCCTGGGGCTGTAATTCGGTTTTCTGAATTTTTTTTCGCACAACTGAAAGATCCGGCACGTAGCCCGCTTATATGTCCCTGTCGCAAGACATGTGGCCCGAGCGGCACTCTTACAGGTTATTGGGTTTTCCTGTCTGGGCGCGTTCGGGCCGCACCCTTTTTGGGGGTGGCGGTTTTCTTTCGCCACGCTCCTTCAAACCTTGAAAAGCCCGCCCCGTTTCCCACCGAGCACCGCTGCGCCCATGATGGCCACGGAAAGGAACACCATGGCCCAGACGCCCAGCGCGGCCGCGAGTTCCGTGCCGTTTCCCAGCGTGCTTAAAAGCGTGTAAATCGCTTTCGTGATCGGATAATGCTGCGCCTGTTGAGCCAAGATTAAGCTATCGCTCACCTCCAGCATGGAAAACGCGAAACCAAGGATGGCACCCGCCGCGAGATTCGCTCCAATCAAAGGGATTGCGATCCGCCGCATCATCCGCATCGGGGTTGCGCCCAGGGATTTCGCCGCCTCTTCCAGCGCCGGATTGCTTTGCTGAAGACCGGCAACCGCCGCCCGAACCACGTAAGGCAACCTCCGGATTCCATAAGCCAGCACCAGCAGCATGAAAGGACTCCCCCCTGCCCCCACCAGAAAATGAAACGGTTTCCCCTCTTGCGAGAGCGCGAGATAACCAAACGCCATCACCAGCCCCGGCACCGCCAACGGCAGCATCACCATTGCATCCAGCGCTCCGCGAATTTTCAAATCAGAGCGCACCACCACCCAAGCCACCGCAATCCCAATCGCTACTGAGAGCAAAGTCGCCGTGCCGGCATACATCAGGCTGTTCTGTATGGACGGCACCACCAGTCCGTTTCCAAGGGCCTCAATGTAATGCCGCATCGTCAGATCATCGGGAATCACCGTCCCATACCACCTTTCCGAGAGTGAAAGCAGCAACACCCCGGCATGCGGAATTGCCGCTACGACAAACACCCCGAGGAAAAGCCCGGCGCACGCCAACCCCTTCCAGCCGCGAAGCTTCTTCCCATTGCTCCGTCCTTTCGGCCTCGGTGCGGTTCCCAGCGGCGCACGACCCATCACCAGCTTAGCCGCTGTGAAAACAACCGCCGCAACCACCAGCAACACCGCAGTCAGCGCGTAAGGCACCGGATTTTTCTCCAACCCTTTGATCCCATCGAAAATCTGAACCGGCGCAATCCGCGCGTAATCAAACACCAGCGGCACACCCAGCTCCGTGAAAGACCAGATGAACACCAGCGAACTTCCCGCAAAAACGCCTGGCATCGCCAGCGGAAGGGTGATCTTGAAAAAGCGTTTCCACGGCGGGCAACCCAGATTCTCCGCCGCCTGCTCCATCGCCGGATCCAGATTCGCCAGCGCCGCCGCAATATTCATATAAAGAATAGGATAAAGGTGGAGAGCGTTCATCACTACGATTCCAAGAAAACGCCCCTCAGCCAGCCAATCGAACGGCATCGCGGCATCCATCACGCCCATATCGATCAGTAGCGCATTGAACGCCCCGTTCACCCCCAGCATTTGTTTCACCCCCACCGCCCCTACGAACGGGGGCAAAATCATCGGAGCCAGCACCAGTATCCCCAAAAAACTTTTCCCGAAAAAATCAAACCGATGCGCCACCAGCGCCAACGGAAACGCGATCAGTATCGTCAGCGCCGTGCTCACAACCCCCATCATCAACGCATTCCACAGCCCCTCCCGGTAAATCGGATTTGAAAAAACCGATCCTATGAAATCCAGCGTCCAGACCTTTTCCCCATCTGCCCCCGTCCCTTCAAACGCCTGTTTCACCACCATTCCCGCCGGATACAGGAAAAAAACCGCGAATACCGCCACCACTCCCAGCGAAATCCCCCAAGCCAGCTTCCGGTTCATCATCGTCACGAGGGTAAGCATCTTTCATGCGGGGCGTCAACGGACGTGGCGGCGGATTGCATCCGCCATGCCCTGCAAAGGCTTTATCTCCGATTGGCATGGCGGATACAATCCGCCGCCACCCTAAAAAACTTGATGTTCAGTCTTGAGCTTGACCGACAGGAAACTACGTTTTCCGCGTTTTGATGCCCTACGCAATCACCCTCGCCATCATTGTCGTGAAGATCGTTTTCTTCACGTTCCTGGTCGTTTTGCCACTCGTCCCACTTTCCGTGTATTTCGAGCGACGCTTCTCCGCCATCATCCAGGATCGAGTGGGGCCCAACCGAGTCGGCATTCCCCTCACTCTTTTTGGCGCGAAAAAGGACTTCCACCTCTTCGGGCTCATCCAGCCAATCGCAGACGGCCTCAAGCTTTTCCTCAAAGAGGATTTCACTCCCGACCACGTCCGCAAAGCCTTCTTCTGGCTGGCTCCCGCCCTCACCGTAGTCCCCGCGCTCATCACCGTCTGCGTGGTCCCTCGGCCCCGATGTCACACTTTTCGGCCATACTGAAAAACTCGTCATCGCGGATATCGATATCGGCCCGCTCTTCGTTTTCGCCATTTCCTCGCTCACCGTTTATGGAATCACCATCGCCGGCTGGGCATCGAACTCGAAATTCCCCTTCATCGGCGGCGTCCGCTCCACCGCCCAGATGATTTCCTACGAAATCTGCCTCGGCCTCTCCGTCATCCCCGTCCTCCTCTACTACGGGGATCTCAACCTGAACAACATCGTCCAGGAACAAGCCGCCAACGGCTGGCTCCTCCTCCCATTCTGGACGGATGGCGAACTCTCCCTCCCCAGCCTTCAGACCACGCTCTTCCTGATCCCGGCCATCATCGCCTTCTTCATCTTCACCATCTCCATTTTCGCGGAAACCAACCGCATGCCCTTCGACCTTCCTGAGTGCGAAACCGAACTCGTAGGAGGATACCATACGGAATACTCCTCCATGAAGTTCGCCATGTTCTTCATGGGTGAATACGCCGCCATGGTCATTGGCTCGGCCCTCATCGTCACCCTCTTCCTCGGCGGATGGTCGGCCGGATTCGGTCTGGATGCGGCTATCGAGAACTTCGCAATCGGAGATTTCCAGATCGGTGGCTTCCTCCACATCGGCATCTTCCTCACCAAGCTTCTCGTATTCATCAACTTCTTCATCCTCGTCCGCTGGACCGTCCCGCGTTTCCGCTACGATCAGCTCATGAAGCTCGGCTGGGTCATCTTCTTCGAAGCGGCTCTCATCAACGTCTTCCTCGCCGCCCTCATCCTGGCCGCCCCGGAACTCACCGCCACCATCATCGCCATCGGAGCCGTCCTCCTCATCGTCGTCACCGCTGCCGTCATCTGGGTCGCCAAAGTCTCCGAGCCACCCGCCAAACTCCTCCGCGCGTAGTCCTTATCATATCAGCTTTTCAGCTTTTTTCACCATGCCCACCATCAAGCTCACCCGCCCGAAACTCAACGCCGGAGAGAAAATCTACTTCGGTGCCCTGTTCAAAGGCTTTTTCCTGACCATGTCCCACGCGATCAAATCGTTGCGCGGAAAGTCAGCAGGAGCGAAAGGTCTGGCCTCCTCCGGTCTCGGCGTGACCATGCAGTTCCCCGAACAACGCTGGGACGAGCACATGCCGGAATATTACCGCGGTGCCCCCGCCCTCGTCACCGACGAGCAAGGCCGCGAGCGCTGCGTTTCCTGCCAGCTCTGCGAATTCATCTGCCCACCCAAAGCAATCAAAATCAAGCCAACGGAAATCCCCTCGGATGACAAGTGGGCCAAGGTCGAGAAACGGCCCCTTGAGTTCGATATCGACATGATTCGCTGTATCTACTGCGGCATGTGCGAAGAAGTCTGCCCAGAGCAAGCCATCTACCTCCGCAAGGACTACCTCATCACCGGAACCTCCCGCAAGGACATGGTTCACGACAAAAAGAAACTCTACGAAATCGGCGGAACCCGCGTCGGCCTCGTCAACAAATGGAATGAACTAAAGTAAGAGACATTGGGAATTTGAAATTGGGATAATTGGGGATGGAAGAGAATACCACGCGAACTTTTGAAGAACTTGAAGCCTGGAAATCCGGGCGGGAGCTTCGAATCTTCGTGTTTCGGAGCATCGTTCCACATCTAGTGAGACTTAAAGAATTCAATCTTTGTGATCAGATCAAACGAGCATCCCGATCCGTCACCCACAATATCGCCAAAGGCCATGGCCGCTTCCACTTTCTGGATAACGCCCGTTTCTGCTCCCAAGCGCGCGGTTCTCTCAACGAAGTACTGGATCAACTGATCACCTGCCACGACGATTCCCTAATTCCAGATGATCTCTATAATACCGGACGCGACCACTTCAACAAAACACTCCGAATCCTCAACGGTTACATGTCATGGCTGAAACGCTCCGCAGCAAACAAGAGCCTCCCGCCATCAACCCCGGTCTAATCCTAATATCCAATCTCAAATATCCAATGTCCCTTCCCCTCTTCTGGCTCTTCTCCACCCTTATGCTCATCGGAGCGATAGCGGTGATCGCTTTCCGCAACCCGGTTTCCAGCGCGCTCGCCATGGTCACCTCCTTCGTCGGACTTGCGGCTCTGTTCATCGGCCTCTCCGCCTTCTTCGTCGGCGTGATCCAGATCCTCGTCTATTCCGGCGCGATCATGGTGCTGTTCCTCTTCATCATCATGCTTCTCGATCTGAAGGATGAGAAAAAACGCTCTGAAAGCTACGCCCCCCTCGTCGCCGGACTGGTTCTAGTGGGTGCGTTTTTCATCCAGCTCATCGGAGTTCTTTCAAACAACGAAGACAAGACCGCTTCCGCCTTGGACAAGGCAACCTTGGCAGCAGCCTCAGGTGACTTCAAGGAAGGCAGCAAGATCAACGAAGCCCTCGCCGGTGGTAGCCTCCCCGACGTCCACCTCATCGGAAACACCCTCTTCACAGATTACAACCTCCCGCTCCAAATCCTCGGAGTCCTCCTCCTCGTTTCTACGGTAGGCGTAGTAGTCCTCTCCAAAAAGCAGACAACCTGAGTCTTCATTGGAGTTTAGAATTTAAAATTTAAAGTTTCATGCCCTCGCTAAACGATTACCTCCTCGTCTCCGGCCTCCTGTTTTCCATCGGCCTCGCAGGCGTCGTCCTGCGCCGGAACATCATCATCGTCTTCATGTGCCTGGAGCTCATGCTCTCCGCCGCGAACCTCACCCTCGTCGCTTTCTCACGCTTCAACGTCGCGGAAAACGGCCTCCCCAGCTACGATGGCCAGATGCTGGTCTTCTTCGTGATCACGGTCGCGGCAGCGGAAGTCGCCGTCGGTCTCGCCATCATCGTAGCCCTCTACCGCGCCCGCCAGACCATCCACACGGATGAGCTGGTCTCGTTAAAAGGCTAGGGAGTAGGTGCGTCTCCGCGCTTACTCCTTATAAACGCGCTTTCTTGCCTTGTTCACCCGGCGGGGTGGGTGCAGCCTGTTCCCAGACTATGCGTGCGCAGGCTTTCCGATGGATCCAACGTGGCGAGCCCTTCCTCCCGGACGGCTCGTGCGAGGATGGTGATTTCCCGGAAATCCTCCGCCACCTCGTCCGCCAGCGCGGCATTTCCGAGGAAGCTGAGATGGAGAATTTCCTCCGTCCCAAGCTCAAAGATCTCAAAGATCCCTTTCTGATCCCGGACATGCAGCCTGCCGTGGAGCGCATTCTCAAGGCCGTCGATGCCAAGGAAAAAATCTGTATCTATGGTGATTATGACGTGGACGGGATTTCATCCATCACCCTGATGTGCAAAATCCTCCACGCCTACGGGCTGGATCCGAGACCGTTCATTCCACGGCGTGGCCCTGAAGGTTACGGACTGAGCATAGCCGCGCTGGAGCGCTGCATGGCGGAGGGCGAAAAGCCGGATCTTCTGATTTCCGTGGACTGCGGGACGGTATCCATTGACGAGGTGGCATATCTCCGCGCCCAGGGAATCGATGTCGTGATCGTGGACCACCATGAGCCAAATCCGACGGGACGGCCCGATTGTGCCGCGCTGGTAAACCCCAAGTGCGGAACCGAATTCACCTACCTGTGCGCCGCAGGAGTCGTTTTCAAACTAGGCCATGCACTTTTAAAAACCCGACAGACAAATCTCGATCTCAAAGAACTTCTCGATCTGGTAGCGGTTGCGACCATCGCCGATATCGTCCCTCTTGTTGGGGAAAACCGTCTCCTCGTCCGCCACGGTCTCAGAAGACTCCCTTCCACCCTGAATCCCGGACTGCAGGCACTACAGGAAGTGACAGGAATGAACGGGAACGTCACTTCCATGGATGTCGGTTTCCGTATCGGCCCGCGGATCAATGCGGCGGGGCGAATGGATTTCCCTGAAGACGCTCTTGCCACTCTAACTACCGATTGCCGACGCAAGGCGGACGAGCTGGCAAAGAAACTCGATGCATACAACCGCGAACGCCAGGCGCACGAGGGATTGATCCGGAAAGAGGCGGTGGAGCAGCTTTCCGAGGGTTTCGATTCTAATAAGGATCCGGTGATCGTTATCGGCTCGCGCGATTGGCATCACGGGGTTGTCGGCATCGTCGCCTCGCGGCTGATGAGGCAGTACTACAAGCCGACTTTCGTAATCGCAATTGACAGCAATGGTGTGGGCAAAGGCTCGGGGCGCAGCATCGAAGGGGTATCCCTCGTAGAAGCCATCCGTGCCTGTGACGAAGATCTCATTTCCGGCGGAGGCCACGCGATGGCTGCCGGCCTATCCATCAACGAGGGCAACATGGAGAGTTTCCGGAAAAACTTTTCCAAATACGTCCTGGAAAACTCCACCGAAGAAGACCGCCGCCCCAGACTGGTCTATGATGCGGAAATCGGTTTCTCCCAGCTCTCCCTGGATTTCCTCGGCAGCTACGAACTTCTCCACCCCTTCGGAAACAGCAATCCGCAACCCGTCTTCGTAGCCCGTGGCGTTTCCCTCAGCCGCCCCCCTTACCACATGAAAAACAACCACCTCCGCCTGATGCTTCGGCAGGGTTACCACGAGCAGGACGCGGTGTTTTTCGGAGGTGGCGAATACGAGCTGCCCGATCCCCCGTGGGACATCGCCTTCACCATAGACCGCAATACCTTCCGCGGAAAAACCACCCTCCAGATCATGATTCAGGACGTGGTCGCAGGTGCGGAGCCGGTTTCTTGATTCGACATCCGGCAAGCGCCATTCAGGATGCGCGCATGCAATCGATGACAGGCTTTGGCCGGGGAACCCATACTACCGAACGCTGGCTCGCAAGTGTTGAAGCCGCATCCATCAACCGGAAACAGGTGGAGATCGTCGCGAATCTTCCCCGCCCCCTGCAATCGCTGGAATCACGCGTCCGCCAGGCCACTCTCCCGCATGTATCGCGCGGCCGGGTGCAAATCACCATACGCATCGAAAATCCCGAGGGGGAAGCTTCCTCACAGATCCGTATCAACCCCGCCCTTGCAAAATCCTTTGAGTCCGCGTTCTCTGATCTCTCGCTGATCATCGGACGTCCGCTGCTCCCGGAGCCTTCCGATTTCCTACGTCAACCCGGCATTATCGAAGTGGGGGAAACCGAAGAGATCGATCCCGATGCCGCGTGGGAAGCGATCTCCCCTGCCCTTGACCAAGCGATCACAAACCTGAATGCCATGCGCCTTTCCGAAGGGACTCACCTTCGTGACGATCTACTCACACGTCTAGGACAACTGATGGCTTTCACCCAAACCATCACCGGACACGCCCCGGGACGCGTGGAACGTCAGAAGGAAATCCTTTTCAAACGCCTTTCCGACCTGGGTATCCCCCTCGAACTGGATGACGAAAGGCTGGCCAAGGAACTCGCTCTCTTCGCCGACCGCTGCGATATTTCCGAGGAGGTCACCCGGTTGCAATCCCATTTCGCGAAATTTCACGAATATGTCCACTCCGAGGAGCCGGCAGGCCGCCCGCTGGATTTCCTCTGCCAGGAGCTGTTCCGGGAGTTCAACACCATAGGCTCCAAAGCAAGCGATCCGCTGATCGCGCAAACCGTGGTAGAAGCGAAAACCGAACTGGAAAAAATCCGCGAGCAGGTGCAGAATATCGAATAGCCCCATGCCCCTCCTAAACGATGCCGCCGATTCCGATCTTCCCCGCGAGAAGATCTACAAATACGGGGCTGGTGCTCTCAGCAACGCGGAGCTGATGGCGATTTTCCTGACCTCCGGGGTGGTTGGCCGGAACGTGGTGCAAGTGGCGGGAGACCTTTTGGAAAAATATGGCAGCCTCCAGGAACTCGGACGCCTTCCCGTTTCCGAATACATGAACAACAGGGGCATCGGTCTGGCGAAAGCCTGCAAGCTGGCGGCGGCGTTCGAACTGGGCAGCCGTCTGAAACGCGAGGAAATCGTCTCCAAGCCTCTTGATACACCGGATCTGATCTACGAATATTTCGCACACCAGATGGGAAATCTTCCGAATGAACACGCCATCGTTGTAACTCTCAACAGCCGCCTCCAGCACACCAGCACGACCACCGTTTCCATTGGCACGGTCAATGAAACCACCGCGCACCCCCGCGAGATCATGCGCCCCGTCATCACGCGCAACGCCTACGGTTTTCTCCTTGTCCACAACCACCCTTCCGGCGATCCGACTCCGAGCACCGCCGACTACCGCATCACCGAGAGGCTGATGGAAGCTGCGGAAATCATGCAGATCCGCATGCTCGACCACATGATCATCGGCCAGCCGTCGTCAGGTCGCCTCCCTTACTTTTCCTTCCGCTCCGCCGGTATCATCCCCTCGTAGCAACTACCACCCATGCCCCGTTTCCACATCGTCCGCAACCTGAAGACAGCCGTCTGGCTGATCCTGTTTGCGCTCGTCCCCCTGGCTTTGGGCGGACTCTACTGGGCGAACAAAACCGGACTCCCCGAAGAATGGCGCGAGACCATCGAGCAGGAAATGTCCAACTACGGGGCCCACGTGGAAATCGGATCACTCACTTACATCCCTCTCAAAGGGTTCGTAGCCGAGCACGTGCGAATCTATGCGGAGGAGGAGCGCATCCATGAAATTTCCCGCTTTGAACGCGTCCAACTGGTGCTGGACAACACCAACCTCGCTCTCGGAAAAATCAAACTCAAAAAGATCGATCTGAACAACGCCCGCTTGTCCCTCCCGGTCGATCCCAAGAATCCCGGTGGGGAATCCCTGGAATTCACCGGCATCTACGGGACCATTTTCCAGCCCAGCGGCCGCCTGATCGAGATACGGGATGCGCGCGGGCAGGTCGGCGGGATCGACGTCACACTCACCGCGCGGCTCCTGGGCAAGGACAAAAAAAAGGGCAATAAGGACGACGAGAAAAACGAGGGACGGAGGAGGGAAATGATCGCCAACATCCTCAGCGAAATAAAGCACTGGAACTTCGACCGGGACGACAGACCCCATGTCCTCGTGGATTTGGACGGGGATCTGTCCGACAAGGGCAGCCTGCGTGCGAACTTCGTGGTGGAGGCTCCATCAGTAGAAAAGCAACAATACCGGCTGAAAGATATCATGGCGAAAGGCAAGCTCTCCGGCCACCTGCTCACCATCGAGAAATTCAGTGCGGAAGATGCGCGCGGAACCATTTCCGGTCACGCGGATTACCAGCTCCTTACGCGGGACGGCAGGTTCGATCTTGATTCGTCCATCGACATTCCCCGGCTCCTGAAATCATGGCTTTCCACTCCGCTCAATTTTGATCTGTTGGTCGCCGGGCGGCAGCAGATCAGGGCGGCTGGCGATCTCAACCTGACCGATCTCAAGGCGCCCGTCATCCACCTCACCGGACATGCCGTATGCGAATCCATCATGTTCCGCGGAGTCTCGTTCGATTCCCTGGAGACGTGGTTTTCATGGCAGGACGGGGATCTATTTCTCAAAGACATGGTTTTCAGCCGCCCGGATGGGAAAGCCCGTGGCAAATTTCTCCTGGAGAAAAACATCGGTCGCCTTGAACTGGACTCCACCCTCCCCGCCCCGCTTTTCAAACCCTTCTTCACAGGGTTGCCGCTTGGGCAAGTGATCGCGGATTTCTCGGAGAACGAGAACCCCTCCACGAAAATTTATTTGGACGGTTCGTTCGACACCAGGGACAAACATGCATGGGCTTTCAAGGGACACGGGACAGTGGAGAACCTTTCCTACAAAGGCGTGCCCGTAAAATCCGCCACCTGTTCCTTCCTTCTCGATCACTACGCACTGGACTTCTTCGATGGAAAGGTGGCCTTCGATTACTCCGGTTACCCCTTGCGGGAGGCCTACGACGGCCCCTTACCGGCACGGCAAAAGTGGGACGAATCCGCTACGACGGTGAATCGAAAACCGTGGAGGTGGAAGGCGTAACCGGAAAGTTCTGGGCCGCTCCCATGCTCCGCTTTTTCGCCCCGAAGATCGCGGACGATATCGAGCAATACCGCTTCCATGTCCCGCCGACCCTCAGCGGCTCCGGCGTGGTGGACGTCACCCCGCAGGGCCGCACCGATCTCGTGGTAAAGTTCAGTTCACCGGGGAAAGCGGATTACAAGTTTCTCGGAGAGAACGTCACCCTCTCCGAACCAAAGGCTACGGTCCAAGTGAAGGCAGACAGTGTCCGCATATCCGGCCTTTCGGTGGAGGCTTTCGGCGGCCCTGTCGCCGGATCGCTCGTCCACTCGGAAAAATCGAAGCTCACGGGCGAACTTCATTGGTCGAAACTGTCCCTCGCAGGACTTTCCTCCACCTATGGGTTCAATATGCAAGGCAAGGGGGAAGTCACCGGAAGGATCGACTTCTCCATGACAGCAGGTGATGTAGGCACGATGTCAGGGGATGGCCTCGTGGCACTGGAAGACGCCGAGCTGTTTTCGGTCCCTATCTTCGGCCCGCTTTCCAAGGTCATGGGCAAGGTTCTCAACGACGAACGGGCGGGCTCCGAGCGGGCGAAATCCGCCTTCTGCACCTTCAACATCCGCAAGGGTATCCTCCGCACACGGGATTTCCAGACAGCCACCAAATCCATCATATTTACAGGTGACGGGGCGGTGGATATGGATGAAAGAACCGTCGATTTCACCATACGCCTCAACGCCCGAGGACTGCTCGGACTGCTTACCCTCCCGCTCCGCCCGTTCTACGGCATGTTCGAGTTTCGCGGCTCCGGCCCACTCAGGGACACAGTCTGGGAAAACGTCCACTTCACCTCCCCACCGGACGAGCAGAACAGGATCCTGCTGGCACCTCCCCCGAAAGCCCGCGTGGTTCGCGAGTGATTATTTCAGGAATCCGTTGGTAAGTTTTTCCCTCCCGATCCTTGTTGCCGGGCCGTGCCCGGAAAGGACTTCCGTTTCATCCGGCAGCGAAAGCAGTTCCCTGCGTATCCCCTCTAACAGGAGTTCGAAATCGCCGCCCGGAAGATCGCATCGTCCCACGGAACCGGCAAACAAGGCATCACCCGCAAAAACCACCCCGGCTTCCTCCACATAGAAGCTTACGCTGTCCGGCGAGTGCCCCGGAACGTGCCCCACGTTCACAGTCTTTCCGAAAAGCTGCTGCTCTCCCGCTGCGATCAGACGGTCGATCCTGAAAGGCGTCACCTCGGGAAGCCCCCAGCTCGATCCATAGGATTCCAAGGTCAGCTCCTTAGAATACTCCGCCCACGCCAGCACCTTTACCCCGGATTTCTGCAGGGCAGCCACATCCTCCACATGGTCGTAATGCTGGTGCGTGAGATAAAGCGCATCCACCCGCACGCCCCTTTCAGCAACCCACTCCGCAATCCCGGCTGGGGCATCCACCAGGAAATTTCCTTCGGCACTTTCCACCAGATACCCGTTCGTCTGCACCATCCCACCGGTATAACCCGTAATTTTCATATCCTGTTTTCCACTATCACCGGCCCCGTGGCAACCACCTCTTCCATTTTCCTGAAACATGGATAGCTTCGAACCCGTATGCGAAAACTCACCCCGGAACTCCTGGACAGCCTACCCCATGACGATCCCGGAGCCATCCGCTCCAGGCGTGACCTCGCCCGCATCAACCGGTTCATGGGAAACGATTCGTGGATCATCAGATCCATCGGGGATTCGCCATCACATATCACCGAGATCGGCGCGGGCGATGGCATCCTCACCTCCAAGCTTTCCAAACTCCACCCCGCCGCACATATCGACGCTTTCGACCTGGCCCCAAGACCCACGAATCTTCCGGAAAGAGTAACCTGGCACCGCGGTGACATCCTCACCCAATCCCCGCCCGCCCACGGGGGCGTCCTCGTCGCGAACCTTTTCCTCCACCATTTCACGGATGGCCAACTCCGTGACTTCGCCCCATGGCTCCATGGTTTCGATACCATTGTCATCAACGAGCCTCTCCGCTGGAAGCTGTCGCTGATGTTTGGAAAAGCCGCTTATCCGTTCATCCACCCCATCACCCGCCATGACATGAAGGTCAGTATCGAAGCCGGATTCGTCTCGGACGAACTTCCCACACTTCTCGCACTGGACGCCCATGGATTCACCTTTCAGGAAATTCCAACATGGCAGGGCTCCATAAGGATTGCCGCACGGAAAAAGCGTATTTGAACATAGTGCATCTTTTTTCTTGCCAAATGCATCAACCAACAGCAATCTTCCGTCTATGAGAGTGAGTGTAGAAATTGAAGAAAGCCTGGTCAAAGACATCATGGAGCTGACCGGGGAAACAAAAATGAGTGCCGGCATAGCAAAAGCAGCGGAGCTTTTCGCCAATCGCAAGAAGGCGGTGGCAATCATCCGTTCACTGCGTGAAACCCCCCTGGATTACGCTTATACCAACGACGAGATCGAGAATTGGGGGAACCAAGACTCCGCAGCAGAACCCTCTTCCGTTTCCTACCATAACTCCAAAAAATCCTGAACATGATTCTCGTGGACTCCTCGGTATGGATAGAGCTTTTCAGAAAAAAGGGCGATCTCTACACCAACATCGCCGTCGAAAACATCATAGAAGAAATGCAGGCCTGCTTTTGCGGGATTGTGAAACTCGAAGTCCTCGGCGGCGCCCGCGATGATGAAAAAACCACTATTTCGAACCTGTTTTCCCTGATCCCCTACATCCAGCATCCCGAACCTACTTGGGACGAGACTGTGAAATTCCAGTGGAGAGTCAGGAAAATTGGATTCACCATCCCTTGGTCGGATGCCGTCATCGCCACAATCGCGAACAAACACGGCCACCGCGTCTATGCGCGCGACAAACACTTCACCGCCATGGCGAAAGCCGGACTCATTCAGCTATATACCCCGGGATACGGCGGCAGCTACGTCGAACCGTAATCGGATTTGCCACGCATTCCCGTTTGAACTTCGTGGAACCGTGTTAGCTTCCGGGGCTTGCCCGAAACAATCACCATCACCGGAGGCGGCCTCACCGGCCTGTCACTCGCCATCGCCCTCCGGAGAAACGGCGTGCCCGTCATCCTTCACGAGGCAGGCACCTACCCCCGCCACCGGGTTTGCGGGGAATTCATTTCCGGTATCTCCCCTTCCACTTTGGAAACCCTGGGCATCCCCGGAACCCTCTCGGATGCCCTCCGTCACACCAGCATCACCTGGTTTTCCGGCGACAAGGAAACCCGCAGGCACATCCTCTCCGAACCAGCCCTTGGCATCTCCCGCCATCTATTGGACGACAGACTCCAATCCATCGCAACCGCCCTCGGAGCCGAAATCCACACCAAGTCCCGCATCAAACCCGAGCCAGCAAAACCCGCCACCGTCTGGTGCGCAGGCAGGAAACCAACCACTGGAAAATGGATAGGTCTCAAAGCCCACTTACGCGGAATTACCAACGGCTCAGACCTGGAAATGCACACCGGAAAAATCGGCTACCTCGGAATCACTCCAGTCGAAAACAATTGGTTCAACATCTGCGGTCTCTTCAAAATCGACCGCTCCATTTCCGAGAAACACCAGGAACTCCTCCCTGCATACCTCTACAAAAACGGAAACCGCCAACTTGCCGAAACTTTAAAGGCAGCCGAATGGAAGCCCGGTTCATTCACCGCAGTCGCAGGGTTCAAGCTCGGCCTCCAGAAACCACTCCCCGGCATCCTCGCCCTCGGTGACTCCCATTCCATCATCCCCCCCTTCACCGGAAACGGCATGACCATGGCCTTCCAATCCGCCGAGACCGCCCTCCCCCACCTCCTCTCCTTCGCCAGTGGAAAACTCCCATGGCACACCTCCTGCACCCTCATCGAAAAAGCCCTCCACATCCGTTTCCGCAAACGCCTCGCCTCCGCCAGCATCATCCACCCCCTCCTCTTCCATCCCGCCGCCAGCCCGCTGGTCAGGCTAGCCCCCCTAAACCCCATCCTCGCCCTAGTCCGGTAACCCAGTCTTCCACCGATCACTTCCCACTCGGCACTTCAACCATGTTCTTAAAATCCATAGCCACCGCCAACCCACCCCACTCCTTCACCCAGGCGGATACCTGGCGCGCCCTCCAATCCCACCCCAACATAGACAACCTAAAATCCCGCTCCCTCTCCCTGTTGGAAAAGATCCTCACCAGCACCTCCTCCGGCATCGGGACCCGCCAGTTCCCCACCCCGGATCTCACCCCCGTCTTCCAACAGGACGCCGAATCCTTGAACCACTCCTTCGAACAAAACGCCCCGGAACTCGCCTACCAAGCCATATCCAAAGCCCTCGAAAAAGCCGATCTCGCCCCGGAGAAAATCGACGCCCTCTTCCTCTGCACCTGCACCGGATACCTCTGTCCCGGCCCATCCAGCCACGTCGCGGAAAAACTCGGCTTCCGCCCGGATACCTACCTCTGCGATCTCGTCGGCCTAGGCTGCGGAGCCGCCATCCCCACCCTCCGCGCCGCCCACGGATACCTCGCCGCGAACCCCACCCACACCGTAGCCATGGTCGCCGTAGAGACATCCTCCTCCGCATTCTACATCGATGACGACCCCGGCGTCCTCATCTCCCTCTGCCTCTTCGGCGACGGAGCCGCCGCCGCCATCCTCACCGGCACACCTCCATCGGAACACGCCTTGGAATTTCACTCCTTCGATACCCACCACGTCCCCGCCCAGCGCGAGAAAATCCGCTTCATCAACTCCTGCGGAAAACTCAAAAACCAGCTCCACCGCTCCGTCCCCACACTCGCCGCCGAGGCAGTCTCCACCCTCTACTCCCGCCGCCAATCCGACCCCACCCAAGTTCTCGCCCACTCCGGCGGCCGCGATGTCATCGAAGCCCTCGAATCCTCCCTGCCTTTCCACCTGACGGAAACCAGGGAAGTCCTCCGCCGTCACGGCAACATGTCCAGCCCCTCCGTCCTCTTCGCCCTGGCCGAGCACCTCAAAACCTCCCCACCCGACACCTCCCTCTGGCTCACCGCCTTCGGAGCAGGCTTCGCCGCCCACTCATGCCACCTGTCGGGAAACTCTAAATCTTAAACTTTAAACCCCGAGGAAGAACCGAATCTCAAATCTCAAATCTCAAATCTCAATCAGAACCCAAGCCACAAGAATCCGTTCCGTGTATTCCGTGCTTTCCGTGGTTAAAATTCTTCCCCCACAACCCAAGTCTTCCCCCCTGATTACTCGGCACTCGGCAATAGCTACTTCTTGAACCCCATGCCCCCCACAGCCCAACAACGCCTCGCCGCCCGCGAATGCCCCTCCGGCTTTCCTGTCATGAAGCAGCGCTGGGCCGGTCTCGCGTTCTTCCACTGGCCTGTCGATCCTGAAACCATCTCCTCCCGCCTCCCACCCGGCCTCCACCTCGATACTTTTGAAGGGAAAGCATACATAGGTATCGTCCCCTTCTTCATGCAGCGCGTCCGCCCCATTGGCCTGCCGCCTCTTCCTTGGCTCTCATGGTTCCACGAGCTGAACGTCCGCACCTATGTTTTCGACGAAAAGGGGAACCCCGGAGTCTGGTTCTTCTCCCTCGATTGTGATCAACCCATCGCAGTGGAAATCGCCCGCCGCGCCTTCAACCTCCCATATCGGCACGCCGCCATGTCCTCCACCACCGGTGACGAAATCCATTACCGCAGCCGCAGAAAAAACTTACCCCTCCCGGAAGCCTCCTTCCGCTATTCCACTCCTTCCTCTCCGGAACCCGCCGCCCCCGGCTCACTCGATTGGTTCCTCGTCGAGCGCTACCTCCTTTTCTCCACGGATGCGGAAAGCAACCTCCACACCGGACGTGTCCACCACTCACCCTACCTAATCGAACAAGCCACCGGAACCGGGTATTCCACCATGCCCTTCACCCTCAACGGCTTCCCCGAACCAACCTCCCCTCCCGCCTCCGTTCTCCTCGCCAATCCCGTGGACGTAACCGTCTTCCCCCTCCGGGAAACGTGCCGGCATCATTCAACTTGAGATCCGAATTTTTCTATGATTGTATGAAATCCACTTATCTTCCCATGCGGTGATTTGTTAATCCTTGAAATCATGAAACATTTCCTATTGCGTAGCTCTCTGTGCCTCCTGCTCACATTCCCGGCGGCTGCGGCAACGGATGTAAAAGGCATGTCGCCCGATGAATTCGAGGCCTGGATACTCGATACCAAATGGACATCCAAAGACGATGACTCGTATCATTTCATCGCCCCGGGAGCCGTTGTCGTCACTACCGGGGACGGAGTCCGTTGCTGGAGGTGGGCAGTTACGAAGACAGGGTCGGTCAAAGTCCCGTGGAAAGGCCAGAGCTGGAGTGTGGACGAACTGCTGGTCTCGGACGATGGCACAACCGCCGTAAAAAAAAGACCCAAGGGAAAGAAGACCGAATTCACCTTCAGCTCCCGCGAGAAGCCCGAAAGCCTCGGAAAAGGAAAACTCGCGGGAATGGATACCAGCCGGTTCCGTGAGTGGCTCATCGGCACCTCAGTCAACGTTCCCGGAAAAGACATCGACCTGCGCTTCCTGGATAGCGGCGTAATCGAAGGCTTTTACGGGAACCACACGGAAGGTAAACGTGGCGTATTCAATATCCACGAACCCGGCCTCGTCACCCTCAGCTACGGCCCGGGCAGTTGGATCACCCCCACCCTCATATTCTCGTCCGATCTTGAAACGGTCACCCTCCATACCAAATGGTTCACCCGGGAAGACCTGCCCGTTACCGCAAACGCCCCCGCATCTGATGATTCGGAAATGCCGGATGATACCGATCAGGAAATCGACATAGCCGCTGATCTCGGCGACCTTAAGGGAATCCCTATCATCAGACGCGTGGCGAAAATCAATGCCCTCCTCCTCTCCCCCCTCGGTCACGGCACATACGCCGCCGAAGTTTCGAAATTCTCCATCACCGCTCTGGCAACCCAGGACAAGGATCCCGCCAACATCCGCTTCAATCAATCCGTCGGAAAAATGATGTCCGGAGCGTTGAAAGAAGTCGTCCGCATGCACGCGATCCGCCAAGGCGGTTGGCCTCGCGGAGCCGGGATCGAGCTGGCCTTCGCCGAAAAATACTCCAGCAAGGACGGCCTCTGCCAGCCGTCGCCAGCGCCCTGCTGATTGATTCCATGCTCACCGGACTCGAAATCCGTCCGGATCTCGCCGTCACCGGAGACCTCAATGCCGATGGCACCGTCCAAGCCGTCGGCGGAGTCCGTGCAAAGCTACGGGGAGCAGCAAAAAACGGAGTCGGCATCGTCGGTATCCCCTACAGCAATCGCAACGCAATACTTGATCTGCTCATACTCGAAGGCCCGGAACCCCTCCTGAAGCTACAGGTGTTTTCCCTAAAAGGTTTTTCCGAAGCCCGCGCCCTGGCCACCACCGAACCGGAGGTGAATCTGGCCGAAGCAATAACCCTTTTCAATAAGCTTTCCACCGGCTCCGCAAGCTCCCGGGAAAAACAGGCCACACTTAAGAAAATCACCACACTCGCTCCCAACCACCTTTCCGCCCGCGTCCTCCTCTCCGCCGCACAGGGCCGCACCCCCAAGCATCTCACCCTAATGGGGTCGCTCAACGTAATCGAACAGACCGTCGGCCTCATCGAAGGCGCGGTCGAATCCGATTTTAACGCTTCCACCAAACTCGCCGGAGGGGAAGTCGGACGCGTGGAAAGCGCTCTTCATAAACTCCGCCCCATCGTCGATCCACGCGCCCGGGAAATATGCGATGGCTGGCTGCGTCTCGTCGGCATCGTAATGAATTCCTCGCCGACCGCCTGCCCCGCAGCCGCGCCATCAAGGAACTCAAGGAAGCCGATGCCGCCATTAAGGCCAGCGCCAAGAAGTTCCGCACCGACCCCGAACTACAGGAAGAACTCGGCAACTGAAAATCGGCAGTGCGACTGAGCGCCACCTTCAGGCGGAGCTTGAGACGCCTGGTAGAACCCATCCCCCGACCGGCTGTCTGCAAGGATCGGGCATTCCCTGCCTGCTTCAACCCCTTACAAATCCAAGTCCTCGTCCACTCCGGTGGCCGGCAATATCATCCTGACCCTCGAGTCCAGTTCCTCCGTCCCCCTCCTGGCAAACCTTGTGGATGTCACCATCTCCCCCTCTGCGCATTGCGTCACAACGAGTGACACCCGGATGGAAAATATGATTGGGAATCAAGGGCTACCAAAGCAACGAAAAATATCCAGACATCTGCCGGGCAGAATACCCGGGACAAAAACCGCCCCGCGCGGAGTCCGATGATCGATGAAGTAAGCGAGGTCTTCGGCTGGGATCGCAAGCACACGATCAAAACTCTCAACGAAAAAGGGAGCCTTCCGGCTCCCTAACTCATTCACCCTTAACCATTCATAGAAAGTGCTCGAAAGAGGAATCGAACCTCCACGGGATATTATCCCACTAGATCCTTAGTCTGGTTTAGTAGGTGTCTCAGAGTGTCTCGCTCAGTCCTACTATGACTTGCATTTCAACCTTTAAATCTCTTATTTTGTGGACATTACAGAGATATTCTGTCGGAATATTCACGTCAAACCAAGCCAAACTGACATGAACCCCGACCAACCAATCTGCCCATCTTCTGCCCATCTCCCATGGAAAGGCAGTCCTAGAACAAGTGTCGCATATTGGCGCCACCGAGTGGAACGGACAAAGAGCGAAACTGGAACGACAAACCCTCATCTTTGCGCTCGCATCACCTACAAAGGAAGAAGAGTCCGATTCAGCCTTGATACCGCGAACAGAGACGCCGCCGCCTCAAAAGCATCGGCCATTTATCGCTACCTCGTAGAAAACGGTTGGGAAAAGACTTTGGAGAAATATCGTCCGGATGCAGCGAAGCCGTCAGAACCCCTTCCGAAGATAGCTACGGTGGGTGAATTCATCGGTGCAGTGGAAAAATTCTCGACAGTGCGTAGCCAGTCACTCAGAGCCTACGTTCAGGCATTTCGAAAAATAGCCGCCGAAATAGCCTCGGTTCCCGACACCGGTAAACACACGAAGGTTGGCAAAATTGTCGGTGGAGTTTGGCGAACTGCGGTGGATGCCGTGCCTTTGTCTTCAATAACGCCCAGTAAGGTGCAGGAATGGAAACAACGTCGTCTGCATAAGAATGAGCAGGATGCTCTCCAGCAGCGTCGGGACATTGTGACCGTGGCCAGTTCGATCCGTAATGCGAAAGCGCTATTCCGAAAAGATCTTTTGAAACATGTTGCCGATAGCATTGAATTGCCCCCAATCCTCCCATTTGACGGGATTTCTCCGGATCGACCGAAGCCGGCTCGCTACCAAAGTCGAATCGATGCTGCAACCATCCTGAAGAAAGCTGCCAAGGAGCTAGCTCCTGAAAAACCGGAGAGTTACAAAATCCTGATTCTCTCTTTGATTTGCGGCCTTCGAGCCTCAGAAATAGATCACCTCCTTTGGGACACATTCGATTTCACCAATGAGCTTCTTCACGTCGAAAATACCGCGTACCACCGCTTGAAGAGTGAGAACTCCGCTGGCGACCTGGATCTCGACGCACAGACCGTCGCAGTTTTCAAAGCCTTCTCAAAAAAGGCGACCTCGATCTTTGTGATCGAATCGGATGCTCCCGACACAAAATCTAAAAGCACTGGCGGATCGTACCGCTGCCAACCCCACTTTGACGCCACATTGAAGTGGCTCAGAGCTCAGGGCATCAAAGCAATCAAGCCGATCCACGAACTTCGCAAGGAAGTAGGAAGTATTATCGCCGCCAACCAAGGCATCTACGCGGCATCACGTTACCTTCGCCATGGCGACATCCAAATCACTGCCGCGATTTACGTGGATAAGAAGGAGAAGGTTACTCCAAAGCTGAAGGTTTCCGTCTAGCTGACATCCGTCCGCCAATGTCCTCGAAAAAATGATTTTAACCACCCCCCTCGACCAGTCGATCCAGTTGACTCAGTCGAAGCCGGGGCGCACTCCCCACAAAAACCTTTTCCAAAATTCCTTTTTGAATCAGGCGATCGATCGTCCGCAGCGACACCCCGAGCTTTATTGCAGCTACGGACTTCTTAACCAGGCGGTCGCCGATTAAGATCCCACTTTGAGGTCGCTGTGTTCTTGGTTCAGTTGCCATCAGAACTTAATGCGGAATCCGGAGAGGTTTTCCCCGAAACAATCAGGAATATTTCCTGTGCAGCGGCTCACAAGGAGCAACGCTTTAGAGATCTTGCTAAGACCCAAGGAACCAAAATCATTGTCCAGTAGACCATTTGGGAAAGCCGCCAGCGACTATCTAGACAACGGAACCAACCTAGGGCGTTTGCCTGGCTGGGCTAGTTTTGGCAGGGGGTGCGGTTTTGATGAGGTGCACTGATTTTTCACAGTGGTCGCGGTAGTAATCGAATGCGTCGTTTAACGATTCGAGTCTTAAAATGTTGCCTCTAAGCAACATGCCGCAGGGTATCAGTTAAAAATGCCTGCATAATTCCTACTGATTGCAGAATAAATTTCAGAGCCCTTAAGTTCTCTACTATCCTCCAATTTTAGATAAATTGGAGGGCTTTTTTGGAAGATAACTGGATTAAGAAGCTAGACAGAGCCGCCCGCAAAAGAGACGGACTCGTAAAGCCTACACAGGAGGACGTTCCCATCATGAATCTGAAAACTCTTCGCGAGTCGGCCGGACTCACCCAAAATGAAATGGCTGAGCGCCTTTCGATGAGCCGTGGATCAATTTCACTTTTTGAGCGGAAAGGAACTGGAGCCAGCATCGAGAAATTGACGCGTTACGTGGAAGCCTGCGGAGGTGAACTTGATCTCTCATTTCGTTCAACTAAAGGATTCACTGTGAAACTCGAGTTAAGTTCTTCTACTCAGCAAGGCAGAGCCCTCTAAAACCATCAAGAAAATCTTTGAATAATCCCTCTACAATTTCCGATTTGTTCTAATTTCTCATCAGAAACGGAGTTTTACGAGCCAAATCGGTTCAAATCAGTAAGAAAGTTTCCAGCCGTAAAGCGCTACCTGTTTACATTGATCGCTGAAAATCGTTGCATATGCGGGGGATTCCAGAAAGAAGTTAGGATACCTTTAATATCAATAGACATTCTGTTGATGCACAAGATCTTGACGCATAGAGTATTTAGCCCTTATGTAGAGATTAGATGAAGGAAGTATTTTTTCAGATTGAACTCGACCGAATTGTCGCAGTCATGACCAGTGAAGAAAGGGAGTGCTTACTCTATGACTATCTGAGCGACTTTCTTAAGAAGGTTGTTCAATACAGACAGCTCGACAATCGGTCGTTGGTAGTTATCTGCAAATCCCACATTGTTAATCTCAGATCCCAGGATGACGAAAAATTTCTGCAGTGGATCGCTAAACACAATAGCGCCATGCTCGCCAACGTCACTGAACGGCTAATTTCCTGCGTCAGATCAGATGATTACAAGTTTTTCGAAAAAACTCTCTTTGCAATTTGGCTGACTGGGGCTCCTCAATTTCGTTCTCGGGATCTCACCCCAATTTTTACCGAATGCGGTGTGAGTTCTACCAATCTTAGCAAAGTGCTCGACGATCTTATCCTTGATAACGTCATTGAGGAGCGCGCGCCAAGAAAAGGCGCGGAGAAGGAGTTCGCACTCACAGAAGACGGCGAAGTGAAGCTGAAGCGGCTGTTGCCGAAATCGTCCTTGCACTCTCCAATTGTTCCCCTGTGATTAAAAAATAAAACTGCAAAATGTTGATGAAAGATCCCCCCACACAAGAATTGCCGCCTCTGATTCGTCGCTATGGCACTTTTGTTCCGCTGCCCTTCCACTTCATCTGGATGTGGGATTCACTGTATTTTTGGAAGACAATATTGGTAATAGCAACATTGCCGATTGCGTTCAAGCTAATCACAACTGCGGTCGAAGAATTTTTTACCATGCTCATCGCCTGGCGGAAGGCGTTTCACGATTTCACTGATAAATGGAATGCAATTTCAAGAAGCCGCAGCCTGGAGATACCGCCGCCTAGAAAACTTCTTTTTGCGCGCCAACCCAAGCTGCCTTTAAATCCACCTATACGGTTCACAGACACAGTGATCCTGACCAATGATCCAAAGACGGCGCCCGCCAAGATGGCTCGAAATCCGGGAACTTCAACGACAGCCAGTCGCTCAAATTTACAGGATTTCTCATAGCATTATTTTTCCATATTCGGAAGGTCGGTATGGAATTGTTGTTAACAATGCACAGAAGCCGTGTGGCAAATGGGTGACACATAAGTATTCGGGGTATTAACTGGGGTATCACGCTGGAGACTTAAAAATTTAGTTATCAATTTCAAATGGTTATAAGGATTGTTCGAATCCTGCCATCCCAGCCAGTATGAAGATTTCTTAACGTTTCAAGAAACCCCAGAAGGTTCCTCTCATCCGCAGACAACCTCACTCTCCGCAGGTTCATAATGTCCCTGCTGATGTCACGAGACATCGCCACATCTCAAAAATTATGGGGTATAAAACGGGGTATCAGAATCCCAAAAATACCCTCCCCACTTCCATGAGTTAAAATTCTTCGATAGAATGCCGGAATGCCACTTACCGACACTCGAATCAAAAATGCCACTCCTCTCAGCAAAACCTACAAGCTAAGCGACGGAGAGAGATTGACGCTAGTAGTCAAGCCCAACGGATCGAAACTGTGGCAATTTCGCTACGAATTCGGCGGTAAGGCGAAAGTTCTTTCGATTGGCCGCTACCCGGATGTTTCCCTCAGTAAGGCACGAGAACTCAAGACCGACGCCAAAAAATCACTCCGAAAAAATATTGATCCCTCCACCAAAAAACAGCAGGAGAGAAAGCTGGCATCATTCAATGCCAACAACACGTTTGAGCTGCTCGCCAGAGAGTGGCACGAGCGCAAGTCTATACGCTGGAGCGCAAAATACGCCGAGAACACCCTACGTCGCCTAGAGATCCATGCATTCCCTCTCATCGGCAAGAGACCGGTAGAAGAAATTCTACCGATGGAGATTCTAGAAATCGCACTCAAGCTTGAGAAAAAGGGTAAGACAGACATGAGCCACCGCGTCTTGGAAATTCTCAATTCCGTATTCCGTAGAGCAGTAATCACTGGGCGACTGGAAAGAAATCCAGCAGAACATCTATCGAGCGAGCTTCTCTCCCATTCTGTTACCCATCATCCAGCCCTTGCAGAGGAGGACTTGCCTGAGTTTCTCAACAAGCTACAATCTCTCCCTTTTCGCGATGAAAGCACCCGCCTTGCAGTCTGGCTTTTACTGCTGACCGCTGTGAGGCAATGTGAACTCCGCTTTTCGAAGAAGAGTGACATCGATCTTGCTCGTAAAGAATGGGTTCTACGACCCGAAGTCACGAAAATGAAAAGGGAGCATATCGTGCCGCTTTCAACCCAAGCCCTTACCGTCATTGAAAGACTGTTTGAGGAAACTCCCGATAGCGAATGGCTTGTTCCTTCAAGGAGAACGAAAAAAAAGCCTGTGATGAGTGAAAACACCATCAATAAAGTTCTCGAAAGGATGGGATACAAGGGGCGAGTCGTAGGCCACGGATTTCGTTCGATCTTCTCGACGGTGTTGAACGATCATGGATTCGACAGCAAGATCGTGGATCGTCAGCTGGCGCATGTTGGAAGGGACAAAATCGAAGCCGCCTACAACCGCGCCGAATACAATGAAAAAAGGGAACAGATCATGCATTGGTGGGGAGATCATCTGGACGCTCAACTGCCCAGCTGCAAGAAACTGATCAAACCGTATGCCCACGGCGCCACAGCTTCCCAAGTGAACGAATTCTCCATTTATCGCAATGAACTTCAAAACCTTGATTTTCATGTTTGGAACATCGAATTCTATGAGAGATCAGCTCCTGTCGTTCAGCTGAATCCGATGAGCTGAGCGACGAGTGCTGACTGAGTGAAGACTTCAAAATGATTGAATAACCTCGCGGATATCATCGACCCGCCATGCCGATGCGCGTTCCCCTAGCTTTACCGGCTTTGGATACAGCCCAGCCTGGATTCCTCTAAACCAAGTGCTCCGGCTAACCGGAATTACCTCTAGTACCTTCTCAAGCCTCACAAATCCTTCTTCCGGCAATCTCCCTTTCTCCATACTCACCCCCTCACTGATGGTTTGCCCGAATCCGTTCACATTGGGAAGTCCGTCAGAAAATCATAAAGATCAATGAATTACATTCTCGCAACACTGCTGAGAAAAACGTTGTTCAACTACTGGTTGTCTCTTCCGTAAGTCACCACCATCGGCTTCCCTCGCGATCTTCAATCAAACATAGGGGGAAAGATGGTCAAAATTGAAATGAGCGGTGAGCGGTTTCCAGCAATCGACGAGGCGAACCTGGATCTTTACAGGGCGCTGTGGGTCTCAGTGGCGTTGCAAGATTTTGTGGATGCACGTTCGAACAGTAAAAAGAGATGTGGTGACTGTTGCTCCTGCGATCAAGCGTCCAGCCTGTTTGCAGGGATTCACTGACGGCGAGCAAGGTTTCGGTTGCGCTATGGACAAAATCTGGCAGCATTTTTTTAAGCTGGGGGGGGAGTTCTGAACATCCCTAGCTTGCCAGTTCTCTTACCAAGCCAACTCTCATCTGATCTGTTTCCCAAAAGCCCCCTATGGAATAAGGCGTTCCAGCCACAAGGGTGACGCGAATCAGGTAGCATCAACTAGACCGTAAGGATGACGATTCCGTTTCCAGAAAACTTTCCCGAAAACGTTCCAGACATAGCTACGTCTCAAGAGTGCTATTTTTCGAGCATGAAAGACAATCCCATTCTGAATCTCCCATTTGAAGCAAATAGGCATACAGCACAGCACAGCACTCTTGAAGGCAGCCGTTGCGTAATTCGAAAGTACCAAGACTTTTATATTCCCAACATTTTCTCAACAGCTCTAACCAAATCGAGAAATTTCCCATTTTGGCTGAAAGTGGAGGGGCTTAACGATGCAGGCTCTATCAAGATCAAACCAGCAATTTCAATGATTTCCGCGTTAGAGGCTCAAGGCCTGTTGAAAAGAGGTGGTCGTCTTATCGAATCCTCTTCCGGCAACCTCGGTGTAGCTTTGAGTATGGTCTGCGCAGCAAGAGGATACCAGTTCACATGTGTTACAGACCCAGTCTGCTCTCGGACCACTTGTTCCCAGATGCAAGCAACAGGAGCTGAAGTGATTACGGTAACTGAAAAAGACGCTAAAGGGGGCTATTTGGGTACGAGAATTGATTTGATCAAAGATATGCTCAAAGAGGATGACGAACTGATTTGGACTAACCAGTATGCCAACAAATTCAATCCTTACGCACACTACGAGACAACCGCTCCAGAGATCTATCGCACGTTTCCTCGGGTTGATTGGCTTTTTGTGGGAGCTGGCACATGTGGAACCTTAATGGGTTGCTTACGCTACTTCCGAGAGATCTCACCAAGCACGAGAGTCGTCGCTGTTGATACAACCGGGTCAACTACATTTGGGGGGGCGGCATGACCTCGTCTGATCCCGGGTCTAGGAACTTCACGGACACCTTCGATATTGAAGCGATCGGAAATAGAGCATCTAACATATGTTCACGAAAAAGATGCCGTTGAGGTTTGTCATCGATACGCTCGAAATGGATTATTCCTCGGAGGTTCGTCGGGTAGCGTCATATCAGCAATTGAAAAATATGATAATGAGTTTATAGAAGGCGATACCGTTGTAGGCATTTCTCCGGATTTAGGAGCGAAATACATTGATACTATCTACAATACGGCATGGACAAATAAACACCTTTTAGAAAAATGAATGATTTAGACATTGTAACAGGAGAAATTTCAAACATGCTACTATCCGAAAGCATGGAAGCAATAACAACCATCGTAAAAGAAACATACGTTATGCACGAAAAACAATTGACGATTAATCCACCCAGTTCAACGCTCAGGCTATCAGAGGACATAGCTGATCGGGCGATTGCTCTCCCAGCATGTATTTTAGCCACTGAGGGTAAAGAGCCGGCTGTTGGGATGAAATGGATATCTAGCAGAACGAGCAACCCATCGAGAGGTCTTCGTAGAGCCTATGGACAGATTATACTTAACTCATTTGATACTGGCTTACCACTTGCGCTGATCGAGGGGAGCAACATTAGTGCGTATCGAACCGCTGCTTCAGCCGCGTTGGGCGCGAATATATTACTGGAAGAGTCGGAGAAATCGCAAAGACATACCCTTGGAATAGTAGGCGCGGGTTTCATCGCAGCATGCACAGTAGCGTTTTTAGTAAAGAGTGGAATAATCATCAAGGAAATCATTATTTTTGATATATCCAAAAAGGCTGTAGAAATGTTCTCTAGTAACCTGCGAGGTTTTTTGCCGGGATGGGCATTTGAAATTGCACTATCCGAGTCTCCAGTTACTGTGGTAAAGAATTCAAGCCTGGTTATTTTCGCTACAACCAGTTCTACTCCGTATTTTAAAGATTTAGATTCAATTGCACATAAACCAGTAATTCTACACTTATCTCTAAGGGATCTTCTTCCAGAATTACTGGAAGAATGCACAAACCTTGTTGATGATTTGAAGGAATCCAGTCGTTCCGGCACATCGTTAGGAGAAGCTATAAAACGTGATTCGAAAATTGGAAATATATACAGCATAGGAGAGGCTATCAACAATTCACAACGATTTAGTTCCAACAGATGCCGTGTATTTTCCCCATACGGCCTCGGTATCCTTGATTTGGCACTCGCCAATCACGTGCTAGATTTGGCTAGAACGAGATCTCTAACGAAGAGAATTTCGAACTTCACAGTCCAATAGTGGTCAATATGGTCACCTACCACAACAGCAAAGAGTTCACGAAGCCGGGCCGATCCCTGAGATACATGGATCTACAAGCCACATCGACCGCCCGTAACAGAGCTGAACAGGCTCACCTACGGCTTCATCAGGGAGCATTTTCCGAAGCAGACGGATTTCGGCGCCGGTCACCGACAACCAAATGCAGGAGGCGAGGTTTAACCGACCGACCGTATAAATGTCTTGGCTTGAAGACTCCGCGGAAGGTAATCTCAGATCAAGCCGCTTTCGTAGGAATCCCGTGTTGAAACCGCCCTTTCTAAAAAATGACATCGACTCTAGCACTGACATTTCAACGGAAAAACGGCATCCTTACTCTCATCGGCACTAAATTTTCCCCCGGAAATACCAACATAGTGCTAGAAACCAAGTTGGATGCTGAAACACCTCAATCCTTCGAACTGCCGGACGCAACAACCCTGAAAAATAGTTCAGTTTGGTCACTCCCCTCATCCAAAGGACCGCTGTCGATAGCGCTACTATTCTTGAAATTTAAGCGGATGCGCCTTGATCCACAAATTCAGAGGGTTAGCTCCTTGGGAATAATGGTGGGTCCAACTGGGTCGTCAGCTAGTACGGCATTTCACGCCATCAGCAATGGAGTAAAAAGCACCTGGCTTGCATGCATGTTTGGAGCTGTAGGCACTAGAACGGGAATTGACGCTTTATTACGTCGACATGAACGAGGCAAGAACAGAGGTGATAAACTATACATAATTAACATTATTCCTAATTCTATTTCATCGGATAATATTTTTCTAATAATTAACGGCAGTCCCCTTCTCGACATCGAAGAACTATTCGCCGTAGAAGAAGAGATCGAAAAAAGATGGGCAAGAGTGCCTTTACAACAAAACCAAAGACCTAGAGAAACTAAACATAAAATAATAAACGCCGAAATCGCATCCAACGAAGAACATCCCATTTTAGATGAGTGGAATATTTCTGATTCAAAGACCAATAAACCTATCTCACATAGCTCGTCAGAAATTTTAGATCTGATTACTTCAGAAGATTATAAGCACTTTCTGATCGAAGGAGAGGCTGGAAACGGTAAAAGTACATTGGTAGCTAATTTGGCAAAGATTGGCTCTGATCGTGGCCTAGATATTAGGCTAATCAGATTAAAATCATTTCAAGAGACTGGAGACCTTATTCATACATTGGATGAAATATTAAGGAACAAGAAGGGAAAACCTAGTCTATTAATATTAGACGGATTAGAGGATTTATATTACAGCCAATCAAATATGTCATTTCATGAGATCGCTCGATGTGTCGATGACGTATTGCAAATCGTTTTTAAAATTAAGATCATTTGTGTAGTAACATCAAGAATTGAGTTCAGTGCAGATATTGTGGACTATGGAATATTGAACGGATTCCTTCGAATTAGGCTATATCGCTGGACTTGGAATCAGACACTTAAATATATTGACAATGATTCTAATATGTGGAATGAACTTCCAAAAGAGATTCGTAGTTTACTCGGACTCCCGCTCTATTCATATTTATTCAAACACATAATAAGCCAAGGCACTCTTCAAAAAAACGTATTTTCAGGAGTCAGAAAAGAGGTATTTTTGGAGCTTAACTTGTTAGACATATTTATTGAACAAGAGATTAGAACATGCAGCTTGAAGACGGGCAGACTTAAGCGTGATCTACGGGTGCTTGTAGAAGAAATAGCTTGGCAGATAAGAAAGAGAAGTTCGGTTAGTATTACCGAGACGATAATGATCGAAGTTTCTCAATGCTTGCCGATGATAGATACTGAATCTTTGACATTGCCACTGATAGTTTCGGGTGCTGCAGGAAGGCAATTTAGGCACGAATTGATTGTTGAAGCACTAATCGCTCAGAGAATCGCTCGTCTATTAAGTTTCGCGAGAGCCAAGGAAGCATTGGATCAGTTTGTGACTAGCTATAAAGAAGATCTATTTACAGCAATGCTGATTATGAATGATCAAAATTCGACTAAAGAGATTGAAAAATTATTGATTAGTGATGATAGTGACATTGCCGGAGTGAATGGAACTGGAATTCTTGCAAAAGTTCCTGGCTACAAAGGCACGGAGGTGATCTGGGCGGCACTGGCGAACAATAGCGGTCTCCGAGCGCGTTACGAACGCGCGGTTAAAAACCGTCTTGCCTCGGGAAGTTCCGGGTTACTTGGAGCCGAGAGAATAGACTGGAAAAATATCGCACTAGATTCCATTGTTAACGAGTTGACTAATGGTATTGACCCGGTCGCAGCTTACTTTTGCATCGAGAACGCTACCGATTTAGGGTTGCCGGAACATATTCTCGTTGATACGAAAAGAAAGTGGAATATTAACTGAAATTAAATTATGAGCACTATAGTTAGAATAGAGATACTGAAAGGAGAAGAAGTGATTGAAAAAACAAATTCCGAACTTCAGCGTTTGGCAATCAACAAAGGCGCGGTCATCTCATTGATTGGAGCTGTCGATAGTTGCTGCATCAGCAATATGGATATACATAATGCTTATAGTGACATTGAAACTGTTTACTCTGAACCAATGGAAGCATCAGGTACCGGAGAGATTTCGGATGGTAAGGTTCACCTTCATTGCGTTTTCGGAAAGCAGGATAATAGTGCCATTACAGGACATCTCCATTGGGCCAAAGTCGAGTCCTGGTTTGTTACTATTCATATTATTTACTAGTATTAAATTGCAAGATATGCTTAATTACTTTTATGAATCATAATACCTTGTTAATAGCTTCTGAGGATCAGTGCGAGTTAGCTGGACTTTTGAGAAAAATGAATCTTCCAAGGCTGAGGATCGAGTGCTTAGAAAAATCAACTGTCGAGAATATGGACAAACACGCCCCAAACATAATTTTGGGTGATCCTCACCTTGTTGCCACGATTATTGACCGTTTTCAATCTGTAAAATGGGTGCAGTCTACTTTTGCTGGGATTGAACGATTATGCGCATCAGATGTTCGGAAAAACTACGTGCTTACGGGTGTGAAGAATGTTTTTGGAAAGTATATGAGAGAATATGTGTTCGGGTATATTCTCGCGATTGAGAGGAATATTCTTCAACTTCGCTTAGATCAAACGGATTTACGATGGCGCAAGCAAGAGTATCGCTCACTAGAAGGTCTTACTATTGCTGTTGCGGGTCTTGGATCAATCGGGACAGCGATTGCGGATGCTGCGTCGACTTTCGGCATGAAAGTTGTCGGTATGCGCTTGAGTTCAGCAAACACTAAAAGCTGTGACCACATCTTTTTACCCGAGCAAATTGCTGATTTCGTTCAAAATGCTGACTATTTAGTCAATACCCTTCCTCTCACGCAAAAGACAAGACAGATGTTTAACATGGAAATTTTTAAGCAGATGAAACCTGACGCTGTATTAATAAATGTTGGTCGCGGTGACTCAGTGGTAGAAGAAGACTTAGTTCGTGCGTTGGAGCGAGGGATGCTGAGGGGCGCAGTTCTAGACGTGTTCTGTGAAGAACCATTGTCGAAAGAAAGTGTTTTGTGGAAGATGCCGAATGTTTATCTTACTCCTCATTGTTCCGCTGTTAGTTTTCCATCTGATATATTACGAATTTTCGCCGAAAATTACTATCGGTTTTTATCAAATCAGGACTTGCAATACGTTGTGGATTTTAAGAGTGGATACTAGCTGAGATCATCATTTTATTCTACATAGATAAATCTTCGTGAAAATTATTATTATGTTCCGTCGTTAGATCTATCTTTCTCGAGGCAAATATGGTCCAAAAGCGCTAGCTTCCGAAGGTTCTGTTGCCTCTTTCCGCCTTCATTGATTGGATGCCACTCGCCTACCGCATTGGTGTATGGTATTGGAATTATGTAGGTAGACAGTAAGCGGAGGAAACGCTGCCCCCTTGACGTGACTCAGGCGGCGGCGGATTTTTCGCTGCGGGTGGCGGCCTTGCGGGCCGGGGTGAGGCTGGCGATTATTTCCGGATCGCTCTCGCCGGGAAGGCGGGTGAGAAGTCCGCACAGGTATTCCTCCACAGGGATGCCATGCCTCCGGCAGTTTTCCACTAGCGTGTAGATCACCGCTGCGTTGTATCCGGCGTGTTCCGATCCGAAGAAGAGCCAGTTCTTCGCCCCGAGCTTGACGGGGCGCACGGCGTTCTCGACTAGGTTGTTGTCGATCTCGAAGCGACCGTCATCAAGATATTTCACGAAGGCTTCCCGGTGGTGGAGTCCGTAGGAAAGGGCTTTTCCCCCGCTCTTCTTGACTTCGATATTGAAAACACGAACAAAAGCGGGCTTCAGAATTTCTATCTGGATGCGCGGAAGCTGGATGTGCATCAGGAAGGTAATCTGGACGAATTCTTTGATGTCTGCGAACAGCCCGAAACCAATCTTGTGATCGCGGAACTCGGCGCGCCGGGGGAAGCCACTTACCGATGGTTTGACCAAGCGTTCGAGGATACTGGCGAATTCGGAATCAGTTTCACCTCGATTGGCGTGACCACCAACGAGGCCGGTGCCGTGCAATCGGTTTTGAAATGGGCGAGCCGTTTGCAGGATCGCACAGCATATCTGGTCGTCCTCAACGAGTTCCGGGAGAGCGGGTGCTATTTCAGCTATTGGAAAGCCAAGTCTGCCGTCGAGCGGTTTGAGAAGGCATTTGCCCCGCGCACGATGGTGATGGGTTCGCGTATCCAGGAATTCCAGGCGGAGCTCAGGAACCGCGCCGCAACGCTCCAGTAAGTCATTGATGGCGATGTAAATACGGATTTCTTCCGCCAGACAAAAAACCGGATGCGGGCTTCGGATACATTCCCGTCTGAATTCCCCTAAACCATGTACTCCTGCTTACTGGAATCACCTCCAGCACCTTCTCAAGTCTCACAAATCCTTCTTCTGGCAATCTCCCTTTTTCCATATTCACCCCCTCCCGGAAGATCTCGCAGGACTCAGGCACATTGGGAAGTCCGTCGGAAAATCATAAAAATCAATATGTTATATTATTGCCACAGCCCTGAAGAAAAATCGCCCCCACTTCAGGTTGTCCACTTCCGTAAATTTCAATCATCGGTTTCCCTAGCAACCTTCAATCAATAGAGGGGAAAAGATGGATGAATTTGAAACAGGCGATGAGCGATTTCCGCCAATCGACGAGGCTGACCTGGATCTTTGCAGGGCGCTGTGGGTGTCCGTAGCGCTGCAAGCGGTGGTGGACGCACGCTCCAACAGCAAAAAGCGGGAATTGCTGCGGAACAAGGAAGAGGCACTCAAATGGCTTGGGGCTGAAGAGGGCGAGGAAAGTGATTTCGCATTAGTTTGCGACCTCGCCGGTATCAACTTCAAAAAGGCACAGGCGCGCTTGTTGCAGATCGTCGCCGACCCGGATGAAACTGCCGATTTCCGCTGCATCAAGAAAGCGTTGACGGATAACCGGGGGCACGAACTGCGGTCGAAATATTTGGGCAGGATACGTCGCCAGGAGAAACAGCGTTTGAAAAAACGTCTGGGGGCTGACGAAACCGATTAGTCCTCCGAGACTTCGGAAACTTGGATATCGCTTATCCTGCAACCGTGCTGAGGATTCACCTTGCTTGGACGGATCAACCTCACGTCCTGCATCTGGAATTGTTTCCAAAGAATTTCCAGTGACTCGCCAGTGACGACCACAAGCCAGTCCCTGAACCTCAGTGTCATGCGATTCCCTTCCATCAAAGCATCACGGAAGCTACTGTAGCCGATCATCCTCTGTTGTGCGGAATTTTCCACTGTGAGGGTCGGCACACCCAACTCAGTCTCAAAGCACTCTTCCTGTTCGTCGTTCAATTTCATCTTGTTCTCCGCTTTAGGGCGGAGAGTTGCTGGATTATGAACACCATCGGATGTCCCCTGAGCGCCTGCGCTACCGCCATTCCCCTTCTCATGCGCCGCATCGCCTCGATTCGCCCGACCGCAATTTGGCGATCATCGTTTCGTTTCCGGCATGCTTTTGCAGACACCCTCGCTCTTCCCGTCGATTCCGCATGTTCGGGGGTCGAGTTTTGTTTGGCCTCAAAAATGTCAGCTGACTGCCTAAGAGCTGTCTCGGAGACGACCTCCCCCCCGATCTCATTGCGGTATGCCCTTGCCCGAACAACCATCCCATCCAGCTTCTCGGCATCAGTGCCTGTGAGGACACTTCTCCGAGACTTGAAGATGACTTCTCTCGTGGTGGTGGCCATTTTCGCCGAGCGCCAGTCCTTCACAAAATCGTTCACTAAATCCGTAGATGGTGATTTCCCAAACCGAATCTGATACTCGTCCCTGAACCTGGCATTGGCCGCTGATTTACCCTCCTTGATGAAGTGCTCGATCCTCCTCTTGCTTGGTTCCTGACCGAACAGATTCCGGTAGCGCTTCTCGAACCCCCTTCTCTGCTGAGTCCTCTTGGAAAATTTGTATTCGAGTCTGAGGCTGACATCCGCCATACGCATCCGGTTGCCCGCGAACTCCACCTTGTATCCTGCCGCTTCTGCCTCTGTGGCCAAATCACGATGGAACTGATCTGTGATCCACTTCTTCGCCTCGTCCATCATCGTCTTCGGCTGTAAGGCCAGATACTCTCCCTTCTCAGATGAAAATGTGTGGTTCGAAACTACGAGATGGGTATGGAGCTGCGGATCCAGTAACCTGCTCGTGTCATGCTTGAAGACGGCAGCCACGGTGTTTCCGGTTCTGATCTCCTTTTCCGTATAGTAGGCGTTTCCGGCGCGATCGCGGGCAGCGGCGAACTTCTCCAATCTCCCGAATGCCTTCTCGACCGAGCGGTTGAATCCTTCGATCAACTTCTCATCCCCGCCCACCAATGCCACGATGCTGTAGCTCTTCGGAGCAGACACGACTATGTCGTGGAACCTCACCTTCGAGATTCTAGGTCGCAGCTTTTCACCCGTTACCGGATGAAGGTTGTTACGCAACGACTCAAAATCCGCTCGCTTGACCTCTCTGCCTTCAAGACCAAGAGCCGACGCCAACTTGCCCCACCACTCCCCGGTCACCGTCTCACCTTCCAAGTAGTAGTCATTCGCAGAAAGGTGGTTGCCGAGATAGTCTGCCGTTCCCCGAATCTGCTTGATCGTGATCATTCCCTTTGGGAGAATGCGTGCTTGGATTGGAAAACGCCCTGCTAAATGGTGATTTCGTAACCCCTTATTTGATTGGCAAAAAATAAGCCATTACGGAAAATTACCTCAAACTGGCCTTCTGGGTGAGCCTATTCAGCAATTTCCCGCCTATTTTAGATTGCGAACCTTGCAGACCGGGGTTCGATGCGAAGGCGCAGGTAACGCTGCCCCGCATGAGAATTTCCTGAGGGTCGCGATTACTCCTCTTACTTATGACCTGAATAACTTTGGAAATGAGCTGATTGAGAACGGCGAAAACTCCCTTCGCCACATATCGCAACTAATCTTCGTCCTCAGACCCAAATCTCAAACCATTCACTGGCCTGCCATTCAGCGAACAATTGATGACAAGAGAAAACGGCCAAGGCTTTGCGATTCGATCCAACGCGCGGTGCGGGTAATCCTGCAACACGTTTTCTAGCCGATGTTTTACCCGTTCGAAAATGAGGGGAGCATTTTCAAGGAATCTTGGACCCAAGTAGTCGATCGAAAGATTGATATTCGCTCTGCCGTTTACTTCTTTCACTTGAAGCCCGACAAGTTCGGCTCGTTCTGAGCCGTCCTGATCACTTAGCTTTTCCGTCCCCCGCTCCCTATCCCACGTCTGGATTTGATCGCACAAGAGTAGAAGGCAAACGATCGGCTCGCTTTCCCAGGAGATTGGGAGAGATGCATCGTCCGGAACATTACTGATCAGGTTGTGAACAACCATAGCCCGGGCTGCCTCCCGTGCGAAGCAATTCTGCGCTGGACCCTTGATACTTTTGGCGAGGCAAGCGCCGGCTAGCACTCCATGATCTGGCTTTTGATGGGCAAGACTCTTTTTCCATGCGGGCTCGAGGGCTCCGCGAAGAGGTTTCAACGCTCCAAGCAGGTCGTTCGCCAGTGGTTCGATCGTGCTCGAATCAATATGGGCTGGCTCGCCTAGGCTGATAAAATCTTTGAACTTCGTGAATAATGCATTGGCCTTGCCTGTGACAGCGCTGTGTTTCTCGATGCACCCCGCGACATCGTGGAATAGTCCAGCATAGAACCAACAGTCACTTAACGCCTCAATGGGATCATTCGATTTTACAGGCGCCATCCCTTCCCGGTTTTCTAGAACTTTTGGCCATGCACTGAGGAACAATTCGCGAAGTTGTGGCTGGTGCAAAATGTAATACCCGAGCCAGAAAACATTAAGAACATGTCGAGCATGACCGCGCACAGTTTCCGAAACTGCACGGCTTAGGGGCTCCCACGCCTGCATAGTATCCCACAATGCCTTACACTGTGGCGCCGCGCCTAGGTCTATCGCGATAGCTCCAATCGACGGCTTTACGCGATCAATTTGATCGCTCTCCGTCCAGCCGGAACTGTAGGCGCGAGTCATAGCGACGACGTGTTTGTGCCATCGCGCGCCGTGTGGCATTTGCCGGATTAGACGCTGGAGCAAAGAATCGGGCCGGGAGCGGGCAATCTCAGATGCAATGCTAGTCATACGCCACGCCGCGTATTCAGGAGAAGCCGAACTCTTGTCCCAAATATCAAAAAATGAGTCGCGCCGATTTAAGCAATACTCAAGTGCTATCTTATCACTCCCGGTATAG
The DNA here is from genome assembly GCA_963793435.1 of uncultured Verrucomicrobiae bacterium. GTDB lineage: Bacteria > Verrucomicrobiota > Verrucomicrobiia > Verrucomicrobiales > Akkermansiaceae > Luteolibacter. The sequence goes on from CAWCAA010000002.1 coordinate 2,938,488, forward strand.
GCGATAATCGGAAGCGGCCTTTCAACCTGATTGCGGTCACTCCACGCTTTGACTTCTTGAATGATATCGTCCAACCGGTTCGTTTGAACGCCATTGACATCAGGGTAGCATGCGTCTGCCAAAACGAGATCATATTGTTCATCCAATTCGGCCGCGAGAAAGTCGGGCGTTGTTATCGACTTTATGAGCACCGGTCGAGCCGCTCCCTTGTCGTTGATATTTGCGATTTCTTTTTCAACTCTTGTCGAGTCTGTAAGATCATCTTCGATGTAAAGAATTTTGAAGCTCATAATTTTTGTTTTGGTATTGATCCAGCAGGCATAGTGAATGGAAAAACTGAGGTAAATCCCTCTTCGGCTTCACCGACCGATGGCTCGTCCCAACGTTCGGGAAGCACCGCTCCGTAGTGTTTTAGTTTGCGGGTTTCAATATCGAAGTTTCTCCCAGCGAGCACACGTTTATTTGTCTCTTCCAGGGTTTCGAAATTTGTCAGGATTCGGAATTGTAGACAATTCTGCCCCGTAGGCGTTTTCTGCTTACGAATCTCGATTCGACTCTTGTGAGAAGTTTGCCTACCTTTAGCCGCATCTATCGCCCAATTTGCAATTGGCTCAACGATAGACCTCGACTCCGTAAGCACATGCCAGCCTTTTACATCTTGTAGCGAACGGAACTCAAATTCCAGCACGTTACCATGCTCTGCTGCACGTTCCTCGAGCCACTTCTTCAGTTGTTCTATAGTGTGGTGAAAAATCTGATCAAACTTTACGCAGAACTCCTGTCCAGGTTCGAGTTCATACAGCAACAGCTTGACCTCTGACGGAGGTGCTGAGTCAGGCTGAAAAGGGTGCTCTATTAAACGAGAAAGAAGGGCATTGCCAAGTGTCTTAACGCGCTCAATTGGGAGAGCTTTCTCCACAGAGAACCGGGCAAGATCGTCCAATGCCGCCAGAAAGGAACTGAGGTGCATTTGTAAAATTCTGCATTTTTCTAATGTCGCCTTCTGCTGGTGAATTTGGGAAAGGAGCCAAGGCAATAGCTGATGACTTCCTGCTGGATCGTTGGGCTCTCGCCCTCTTAATAATGTCTCGGCAATAGTATGTAGTGCCCAAGACGGCTCTGCGAAGCGATGTGGGCGGGTAAGTTTCAGGTGCAATCCACCAAGCAAACTTAAACTCCCTGAAGTAAGGGAGGCTGATAACTGGCCGACGTAGTCAAGAATACGGATAGAGCTGCCGTTGCGGTGGTCGATTTCGAAAACACGTAGTTCTTCCGGCGGAATACTCAAAAGAAAGATCGTGAGAGAGTCAGCCATCACGACGCGCAATTTCGCATTCCGCTCATCGCTGGGTTCATGTTTCTCTCTCCAACGCGTCCCCTCCATCTCGGCGAGGCGGCACAGTACGGACACGATGAAATTCTTAACAAGTTCGTCATTGCGATGTCGGGCCATGCCCTCAAAGAGACATTCCGTAAGTGGCGTTGCGGCCTCAAGCTCTGCCTCCGCTGCCTTGAGGAAAGCCTCTCGCGCGGAATCAGCGACGAGTCGCGGCCACTTTTGAAGGCACCATCCAAGCACGGCCCATCGGAACCGTTCATAGGCTGCAATAACCTTCGGCAGATCAGTTTCCAGTGGCCACGCGTTTGGGGCTTGTAGCGAGCGGAGGAAGTCGTTTGGTGGATATGAAAGATAGTTTAGCTCGTAAAACCGCAGGATCGCCTCATCGGCGCTAAAAACCCGCAGCTTCTCCGTGTCCTCTGCCTGCCCACTCAGTGCGAGCAGATCTATCGGACGTGTGAGTCTTGCCGGTTCTGGCTTTTGGAACCCAGGTGCATCAATCGCGACAGGGCGCAAGGCATCGATTCGTTTCTCGGCCCAAACTCGCACCACGTCCGCTTGGGCGTGCATGGCAGTTGCCGCAAGCTGCTGCAATCGCTCGATCTCGGCGCACGCCGGACAGTTCGATTCTTCATAGTCCGGAACACCTGAAATCCAGGCGTATTTATTAAAAAGGAACGGAATCCCTCGACCATGACCTATCCGTGTGAGTTGTCGCCAATGCTGATGGCGTGCATTACCCATCTGATCGAAGATTACAAAATAACGGATCCATTCAATCGGGTCGATTGCGTCTACCTCGTCACCAAATTCCTTCCGTGCGTTCTCGCGGGCTTTACGTACGGCGCGATCAATTTCAGCTAGGATTGTTTCTGCCGTCCGAGCACGAACCATCGCATCATCTACAATTAACAAACGTATCCCGCGTTCGCTTTCGCCCAATTCTCCACTCTTCGACCGGAGAATCCCCAGAATTGCTTGGTAAACCTGATCTTGGAACTGGAGTGGCAGACGATATGCCGCACCGTGTCCGAGGAAGAGTGTAGCATCGAGCAACCACATCGGCTGTCGCCGTCCGCGCTGCGCGAGGAGATTTTCTATAGTCGGCCAAAGGTAGTGGATTTGGCTGTGCAGCGGCATTAACACCGCCGTAACCGCCCCGGAAAACTCATGACCGCGAGGGCTTCCCTCTACTACATCATCGGGAGACCCTATGCAGATCTTTGCGAGCCAAGCGCTGACTTCATTGCCAATTACACCGTCCACCGCCCGTCTAATATCGAGGGCGATCGTATAATGCCTTTCTCCATACACGTAATGTCCCGCGCAGAGCACACCTTCTTGCTTCGGGGTAAAAAAGTCAGGCCTTTCTACGTCATTTGGAATTATCCGAAGTTTCCGCTTGCGTCTAAGGAAGTTGTAATTAAATGGCCTGAGAGTGCGCGGCTCAACCCAGTAAACTTCTTCATCACTGTCGTTCGCGGGTTCACAACGAGGTGGCCGTTCCAAGTTGATCATTGCGTGAGTTCTTACTGGCTCCGTGTCCCATGCATCAATGTTCGTTGCTCCGATTGGGTGAGAAGGATCATTGGCATCCACGAGTTGGGCGAGGCTCAAGATGCAGAAGACTTCTTTCTTTTGAACTTTGAGACGTTCCACCAATCGAGCTGATATGAGCTTCCGATCCAAGACATCTTGGACGATAACGATGCCGCCGGATCCAGCAATCAGCGGCAGGCCGTCGTCGTGAAGGAGCAGATATGGACCTAGATCGGCTACAGCGGGACGTTCGGAAGCCGGCCACCACCGGTGCAGTGCCGTCGCTAAAAGAATGGCTGGTGCGGTAACGCAAGCGAGGACCCCAACTTCGCTGAGAGATTTTCCGGAGGCCTGAAGTCCCTTCTCGAGCCGGAAAATCAGACGTTGTGCGGCTTCATCGGCATGGCGCTGGCGTGTAAGAATTCGTGCTGCCTCAAAAAAACAACTAACCCATTCGTCCTGCCACGGCAGATTAAACTTCATTTTACCCGGATTACGCGGTTGCCCGCCCCACCAAGCCTCACATCGAATGGCGACCTCATCAAACCAACGGGACATTGCTCTCCGCGTTTCCGTCGCAATCGCCCGCCGATCCCAGACCGTCCGCCACCGTCGCTGTTCATCGCGTTGGAAAAGCGGATTCATGTTGTGAAAAATTGCCGTTAATGCGCGCCGATTCACATTCGGTTGGCGACATAGGTCCTCGAAGCTCCTCGGCTTGTCAATTAGCCCCAAGAGTAACTTCTCCACCCCCCGATCCGGGAGACCGAAAATGTACTCGTTCGAGTTCGTATCGATCCCCAATACTGTCGAGTGAACGCAGCGATATGTTTCAAGAAACGTCTTTTCCGACAATTCTGAAAAATAGCCGCTCGACTCACTCGCCTCAGTCTTCAGAAGACTCTCATCCAAAAATGTCGCAGCAGCATCGCGTTCAATCTCCACCACATCTCGGGCTAAGTCAGGAGCTATCTCAACTAACAAGACTAACCGATGTTGAAGAACATTTTGCAAAAGATATAGTAGCGTCTCAAATTGCGAGGCAGTCCATTGCAAATTGCTGAAGTCGAGAACTAGGACCTCATTGGCCGGGCGGTTGGAGATCAGCTCACGAGCAAGTGCTTCGCATTTTCCTCGGAACATGGAACGTTCTTCTTCATCAACTGCAGCCCGACCAGTGCCGAGGCGTTCGAGCAAAGGGACGAAATGACCGTGCACATGCGAAGTATCATGGTGAAAACCGTCAGGCAGTGTCGACACCAAGATTGAGTCACGCTTCTCCACTGATCGCTGAAATGGGACCAGCGGCAAGATGAGCTGGAAGTGTGCGCCGGGGATAGGATTCGGCAGCGAACGACTGTACTGCGGTCTATAGCCCAGTCGTCCGGGTATGCGCTCGAAGGGGCCGCCTCTGCTCACATACAGCAGCTCCGCACGCCCTGAGCGCAGCGTTAGCGCACCCCCATATTTTGCCACAATTTGCAAAATGCGCCCCAGTGCATGTCGTGACGTTGCCCAACACTCGTGATCGAGCTTGCTCGTCCCCAATTCGTCGAAGGCAAAGGCCAAGAGATCTTCGTCGCGGATGGGCGTATTATCCTCTATACCGGACACTTTGCGGAACGTCGCCCCAAGTGATTCCAAAAATCCCTTGCCAGCATCACTCACGCACAGTTCGAGGAAACCAGACTTCATATCAGGGAAAAGCTGAGAAATTTCGGGCCGATATGTCATCTCGCACCAAGATCGGATTTCTCCTGTTGCCTTGTGGGGCAATACTACGCGACCGGCAAGGAATCCTGCAGTCTTGGCGTGCTCAAAGACATTGACAGCTAATTCGTGACAAAAGACCCGCCAAAGCTCCTCATATTCAAACAATGGAGACTCACGAAATTTTTTACTCATCGTCTCCCGCCAGTTTACGATTCGTTGTTCGTCGAGAAATTGCCGGCAATCGTCCTTTGAACTGATGCGGCAAAGAGACATGACTATCGTGTCCCCGTCTTCTCGCCTCGTGTGAACAGCGCGAAGCCGCGCTCGCTCTTCCCCTACCCACGGGTAGCTCGCGCGACTGCCTCGCAGGTTCAAGTTGAGCACCGCCAATGTTCCGAGAGACTCGAGAAATCCTGCGACATTGTAAACCCGGTTCGATTGAACAAAAGACGCTGTTTTAGTTCCGGCGCCCCCTGTTTGCTCCGCAGAGATAAAGTGCTGCGGAGCCATCAACTCGATTTCAGGGGCACCGATTAGATCGATACCCACGAACTCCGTCGAGGGATCTGCCATGACTCGTTCGACTATTGCTAAAGTGCTGACCCATTCGAAGAGCGTCACATAATCTATTTGACTCAGATCCAGTTCATGGAAGCGTTCGCCCTTTAGCGGCAATTCGCTCCACTGTGCCACAGTGCTGAAAAACCAATTAGGACCTGCATAGCGAAGTGGGTTACGTGCACCAATCGGCCACTCGTCAGGTTTTCCGATAATCTTCGCCATTATTTTAGAGAATTACAAATTCGAGACAAGACTCCCGCTCCGTGTCCATTGTAGAAATTGGTGTCGTTACCCACCTGCCCTCTCCCCATGGGAAAACTTCGGCTAGCTGTTTCCTTCTCGATTACGCTCATGACATCATTGATGGCCTGCCCTGTGTTCGCCCCCTCCGGCAGGCTCATCAGCTTCGCGAAACGGGCGTCTTCCGGCAGGTAGATGACACCCGCCGCATGGTAATCCTTCGTCCCGATCTTTCGCCGCGATCCCGCCTGCGGTTTCAGATCCTTCTCCTCGGTCGCATAGCGCACATCCGCATAGCGCAGGAAGATCAGCCCAAGCAGGGTCGGGGAGTATTCGGAAGGTTTCAGATCCCCCCCTGCCCAGAGCATGTTCGCCGCATCCCAGAGCTTCTTCTCAAGGGCAGCGTGGTAATCGGCGGCGGTGGCAGGTTCGATCCAATGCATGGGATACCGGAGGCTAACGGAACGGAGGATTGAGGGAAGCGGAAAGGCGCATGATCAGGAAGAATACCTGAGGCACGTGTTGCGCAGGGTTTCACAGCAATCTCATGGCATCATCCCAAGGTAGCGAATCTGAGCGGGGAGAAGTTCATATTGAGCAGATCTCAACCCAAGGCATCTTGGTCGGCGAAGGGAGATCTTTTGGCGTTCGCAAAACATCAAACAGTGGGACTATTCTTCGCACAATCTCACCATCCGCTCCAGACGAATCACCCCTTCCAGTTGAAGCGCATCACCGACTCGCAGTTCGCGAGCACGATCTCAGCCACTGAATGTTCGTTCCGCAGCTTCTCAGTTCCGGATTTTGCCGACAACACAAGGTTTCGCATGCGATGGATATGAGTGGTGCAGCTCAAGAATTTTCCAGGTATAAATTTCACAAGGAGGCACGGTTTCGATCAGCAGCGAGATCAGGTGCCTTTCGGAATGGTGTGGGTAATCCATCATTGCGCCATTATCTCATTCATATGGTTTCCCCCGGCTTGGCTTCTTCGCGTTATGGCAGGCTTGCGGCGGCCATCAATCTCCTGCCCGCTCCATTCGCCTCTGCTTCGCTCCGGCTCCCGTGTTGTCGTTGACAGCCGCCTCGTTCAAGCCCGCCTCCACGTCAGCCAATCCCATTCGGGAGAAACCAAAACAATGGAGGAACCATGTCCAATCAAGACGAATTCAAATTTCACATCAATCAGGCTGTTGTCACACGAGCCGCATCCGAGGCGCTGACCGGCTCCCAGATCTACGGGGCGCTGACCCTTCACCAACTCGGTGACTGGGGCGATATCTGCGAAGAGGATCGCAAGTCCAATGACAATGCCCTGCTCAACAACGGGCGCCTCATGTCCGTTTTCAAGGCCGGTGATGGGTTGGTCTTCTGGATCATCACCGAATGGGATCGCTCACTGACCACCGTCCTACTTCCCGAGGACTATTAAGTCCTGAGCACAGGCGGTGGCCGAAAGGCTGCCGCCTTCCCTATGTCGCAGGGACATCCCACAATGGGGCAACCAACCCTGTTCACGAATTCATGGAGGAACAATGCCCAATGAAGACTACCGGATCATCATCCAGGAACTCGCCCGCACCAGATCGTCGCAGCTACAGATTTTCACGGATTTCTGCAAACTCTCCGCCTGCAGTCTCGCCCTGTGCACCCGTGAGGAGGAGTATCACGGCATCGCCACCCGATACGGCAGCGAGGAAATGCAACAGTTCTCCAAGGCGTTCGCCTATCTCGTAAACGAAATGGAGGGAAAGCCCTTCACTGACATTCTGGGTGAATACTACATTGAGATCGCCTCCCACTCCTCGAAACAGGCTCGCGGTGAATTCTTTACGCCCCCGACCATCTCGAAGTTGATCGCGAGGATGATTTTCGATGTGGAAGAGGTGAAGTCCAAAGGCAAACCCATCACTGTCAATGAACCGGCTTGCGGCAGTGGCAGCATGGTGCTCGCAGTCGCGGAGCTATTTGCACCCGATGCTGTGGATTTCCTCCGCGTCACCTGCCAGGACATCAACCCGGTCGCCACCGATATGTGCTTCGTCAATATGACCCTATGGGGCATCCCCGCTCAGGTCATTCTCGGCGACACTCTGCGCAACACCGAAACCGACCGATGGAAAAACCCGCACTGGCACCGCGTTGGTGAGGATCAGAGGCAGGCATTCCTAAAGATCCGCAAGCTCATTGAGAGTCCACCTGAGTTCTTTAAAGGTAAGGAAGTGGAGCAGGCATTCGGCGAAATACGGGAAGTGAATGGGCAGTTTGAACTGGATCTTGGAAATCCCACCGAGCCCGTCATGAAACGATAGGCTCTTCGCGTTCATCCGTGATTCACAGAATATTTTCAGCACGACAGGTTGGGTTCGGCGCCCTATCTTCATAAGCGTAATGGAAATCAATGTACGTGATTACGGAACCTGGGCGACCAACTACAACGCTGTCCAGAAATCCTTGGCAGGATTATCGCTTCCCCAAAAGATTGAATTTATGCGGGAGGAACTCCCCTACCACTGGCAGAAGGTTTGTCGACGCAATCTGGATCGGGAAACGGAACTCTACCGACTGGAATCCGGTAGCTTCAGCTACGTTTTCGATGATCTCCAAGCGTTGGTTGGCGCTGGCAAAGTCACTGATGACGGGATCTCCGATTCCAGGCTTCTTGTTGCTTTCGGTACATCCGCTCCTACCACCACCAGCCGGAAGCACGACGATACCAGGCGACGTGGTTGGGTGGGAGCCACCGAGAAAATGTTCGGTAAGCAATACGACAAAGGTCACTTTATCGCCCATACGATCGGCGGGGCGATTGACCGTGCGGAGTTCAATGTCTTCGTCCAGTCCCGTAGCGTAAACAGGGGTTGGGGCGAATCTGGAAAGCTCTACCGGACAATGGAAGAATACTGCAAGCAACACGCCGGGGTATTCTGCTTCAGCCGCCCGTTCTACACGGACGGGACGGCATTCCCGAGATGGCTTGAATTCGGTATTCTCAAAGAGGATGGCGGACTCTGGGTCGAGGTGTTTGACAACCGCCCTGATACAAATTGAACCCGGGTGCCTGATCTTGGTCTCCCCTGCCCCGTCACCACTACTTTAGTAGCACTCCTTCCCTATGTCATGACGGGCAGATAATTTTCAGTTTGCGGGACTGATTCCGCCGAAAAACCAACAAAGGAGAGAAGATGAGCAATTCACCCATTGAGACCATGCGTGCCGGACCGATCAAGGCCACCATCTGGGAGAACCAGAACGAGAAAGGCCAAACCTATCATAGCGTGACCATTTCCAGAACCTACCGCGACGGGGACGGGGACTGGAAGGAAACCGGGCAGTTATTCACCGAGCATCTGCCAATGGCACAGCATGTCGCAAACCAGGCCTACGGGTTCATCCATGAACGCCTCAATGCCATCCGTGCCGAGAAATCTGCCGCGGCAAAAGAAGATGGAACGGATTCCGAGAAATTGGCCTCTTCATCAAGCAAGGGGCAGAGGAAATCACATGCCGAAAAAGTTACCGAGGACCGTGCAGCAAAAACGACTGCCGCTTCCAAGTAACGTATATGACGTGACAGGGTCGGGATATTTCCGGCTCTGTCTCCTCCAATTCAATCTTAGTGCCCGAGAGATCGAGAGCCTCCGCTATTTCTTCACCCGCGTAAAAGAGCGTCATCACGAAGGTTCTGCGTACCGGATCGACAATTTCTAACGCTGCCGCGTGGAAGCATTGGCGTTCATTGGAATTGAGATACTTACGAATTCCCGAATTGTCGAACAAACAATGCCCCTCCCCGCCCATTGCTGAACAGAATGCGTATTCTGTTCAGTTTCAAGTTATTTAGGAAACCAGAAGTGAGCCATCAAACTTCCCCGACATAAAAATCGCTTGAGAAGAGTTTTAGGGTAGCTTCGGCAGTCTTCTTAACGTTGATCAGCTCATTACTGTGGATCGTAATGGCGAGCGATGCGCGAGGAACACCCCTGTCTAAAAAACTCACTAGTGGACAGGCAATCGGACTTCGGTCAATCTTAGCAAGTTTGTTCCGGTTGAGGGCGCCACGCCGCAGGGAGTGATTGATTCCCACTCCCCATGGATAGTTGTAAGATCTTTAGGACACCTTGATACCCCACCCCTACACGACAATTGTTAGACTCTATTTCATTAAGTGGAAAACAAATCTGTTTACATTTAAATATACATCTGTATGATGGTCGTTAAGTTTAACGATAAACCTGGAGTAGACTATGTCCGTCAGTGCAGACGAATCACGTCGTCAAAAGCTTGCCGCAACAATTTTTGAGGCTCTACTAGCAAGTCCCAAGTCAATCAAAGGCACAGATCCGGCGATCCTTTTGCAGCTCTGTCTGGAATTACCGGAAGGCTATTCTCGCAAAGTTGGTGAGTTAGTCTCTGATGGAAGCATTTTTAGCCGATCCTGGGGACGCTAGAGATTTGAAGTTACTAGGAACCTATCTCCAAGCTTCACGATCCAATTCATCTACCATCACTCTGAACCGCTTTCTAAGGCTCTCTTTACCTGAGTGCAACCCATCTTTGACATCCAAACACTTCTTTAGATGGAACCCTACCTTCTCGGCAACATAGCGATAGTCGGTAAAATCCGAGCGCCTTAAGGCCGATCTAAGGCTTGAAAGGGTTTCATCAGCCGGCAGCTCAAAGTTTCGACAACTCAGTGTCCCACCTTTACGGTCTTCGTAGTATCTCATCAGCGTAGGGAGACCGATACCTTCATTGACTCGGACTTCTTGTTCACAGGGCGAGATCAAGGACTGTATTAGTTGATAACCTACAGCAGGACTAGCCGAGTATAATGGTATGCCCAAATACCACTGACCGGCTACAGCAACCCCACCAGGAAGCAGGGAAATTTCCAAGGATTCTAACGAATCTCTGGGAAACTTTTCAAGCATTTCAGAAAGGGAAGAAAACCAATGCCGCCAAATCAGTGGGTTCTTCTTGTTCGGATCATAGCCGGATACCTGACAGCTTTGAAGCACAGAACCCAAGGGACGTAATCGGTGAGCGCGGTGACCCAACAACCAGAACCTGTCAATCGAAGCCGCCATGAAACCCTCATTTTCCCTAAGCCACTTACCGAACTTAGTAGACTTGATCGGGCCACTTGCCCCGCAGGAAAGACAGACTTCGAGGAAGAAACAGACATAGGTTTCGATCTTTCCGCAGTCGAACCAAAAACAGATATCATTACCTGACGGATCGCAGTCGGTCTCCCATTTCGACACATAGTTACAAAGAGATTCCCAACTGTTCAATCTATCCAGCCCTACCGACTGATCTGATGCAAGCAGGGCGATGTTTTGTAGGTAAGGAAACAAAGTGGCTGTACCGTCATCACTGTAAAGCGGATTGGATGATTTCGACTCCACGAAGATCTTCTCAAAGTCACTGGATTCGAAGGCGTGCATCTTTGAAGCGCGCCGGCTATTGCCGACACATTCGGAAATCCTCCCTTCGTCGATTTGCAGAATCTGTAAATTGTCGGCACTGGCGTATGCGCTCATCCCGACAGCCCTCATCACTTGGGTCCGATCTCCGGAATCAACATTCACCTTGCTTGCTAACAATGGCTGCAAAGATCGCTTAATACGAGTGTTGTAGGCATGACCCAATTCACCTTCAATGTGGAGGTGGAGATTGACGGAGATCGAACCGACAACCTTTCCGTCAATAATTCTCAGCAATCGAGAACGGTTCCCCACAGTCAGCGATCCGTTCTCATTTAACAGATCGAAATGCTCACTCACATGGTGCATCCCGCGTGATTTGAGGACATGGACGACAGTTCGCTTTGAGCTACTATGGTCAATTTCATCGAGTGATAAGCACACATCGGAGCGACTGAATATTCTCTCTAAAATACTGGGATCAGTATCCTTGTCTTGGAATTCACCGCTCAAAAGAAACATGCTTGTTATTCGAGATGACCTCAGATAGGCCAGCAACACAGTGGTAAATACAGGATCTTTTTTGATAAAAAGAGAATCCAAGTCCCATTGCTCTGCGTTTGCAAAGACAATTCGATCAACCACCCGTCCACGGTTGCGTACTGCAGCAATTGCCGATTCAAGGGCTTGGAAAATCTGTCCAGGTTGGGTGTATCCCGTAGCAATACTGACTACTTCAACATCATCCGGATCAAGAACCTGCTTGTGGTTCTTCCGTTGTATATCGCGGAATATATTCATCTCTTTCGACCTTAGCTTTTCGCGAATTAGATTTGGGTTTTCCTTCAATACTACAAAAAGATTTGAAATTTCACGCTTTGTACTTGAAGTTCGTGGCACTGTGCCCACGCATGTCACAAAGTGTAGCCCTAACTCGGTTTTAAGGCTGCCGGCGGATCCACGAATCGCAATTGAGTCGCCCTCCGCAAATGCGTCCCTACCAAGGGTTTTGTCAATCTCATGCCAGCCAAAGCTTGTGGTCTCTCCGCCGGGCTCTTGGTAGCGTCCTTTGAGTCGAGCCGCCACTGCTGCGGAGCCTGGATAGATTTGAATTCCGCCCTCGCTCCGGATTGTGAAAGGATGAAGTCCCCGGACTTCTCTCTGGGCCCTTGATTTTGTGATTTCGATATACCGTTGGGTGTATCCGGTGATTTTGTCATCTCTTGACAGCTGGATAACCACATCTGCTATTTTTTCCATAATGGGGATGATCCGATTTGATTCATCCTTTTCACCGACAATAATTAAATTGATTCCCAAGTCTCTGATTTTCTCAATTACCTGAAAAATTTTCGTGCGACCGTCTGCATCGGTGTAGTCCGAGCTATCACGAATGGCGTTTATAGGATCCAGAATAATACAACGACACCTTTCGGAGGAAAGGACATCTGCCATTTCGGCACAATCACTCATCACTTGTTCTACAGTAATCTTACTGGTAGGAAGAATAATTACACCGCCGGATTGGTAGTCGGCAGCCGTAGGGTCGTCGAACGAATCTCCAAAACCAACCACATCTTTGATGACCGCAAATGACCTTTCAGGAGGCAAAATCTTGAGATCCACAAGCAGATCTTCACATTCGGAAGGGGTTTGTTCGAAGGGGGCAACCCAACAGTGACCGCCGCGCTTTGCAACATCAGCAGCAAGAGACAAAGCCAATGTGCTTTTGCCACTTCCGTATGTGCCGTCGATCAGTATTACTCTTCCCCGCCTAGAACTGGTTGGGGAAAACAAATACGGACCACCTCCTCCAAACATCTGGTTCAGACCCACAACATCCGACCAAATTCCGAAAAGACACGACCGAACAAACTCCGCGTCAAAGTGAGGAGAGAGTATTTCGATAACCCCCTTCTCCAGCCCGTTGTCAAATCTCTTCGGACGAAGGTAACCCACCGAACTAGCAAGTAGTATAAAGTAAAGAAATTCCTTTTGACGATTTGCCATGCCATTCAAAGCAGCTCCTTTTAGCGACAGGTGTTGTATGAACGACTCAACATCCAATTTGAGCTTTCCCGAAGATCTGGAGGAAGCCCTGGCATTCAACAGCACATTTGTAGCATGACAAAATCGGTTCAGGAACAGGCTTGTTTCCGAGTATTCTTCCAACGATCCAAATTCTTTATGCAAACAGAAAAACTCATATCGAACATCGTTAATTGTAAGATTCATTTCGCCTGCAATTTTTTGCAGGCAGGCTTCAACATTAAATATACCTACAATAGAATATTTATTTACATCCCTCTCTATATTAACACCATCCTCTATAATTAGATCAGAAAAACTCAATACTTCATTCCATCCATACACCAAACAATTGAAATAACTTATTATAACTGATCTGATTTCACTGGAAGTCCTCATCGATTTACTCGTTAGATATGAGCAAGCTTTACGATTCCGACGCTGTGAGATTCGCCGACGCTGTGAGATTCGATCACCTTCGAAGGATCAAGCCCTACGTTTCCAACGCTAAGATATTTGATCATCTTCGAAGGATCCTTTGGTCGGGAAAGCGTTTTGTGCAAACGATCCATATTTACTACTCTTATATACTCCAACCCGACCACCTGGACTCGACGCGTAAACTCCTTATTATCTCCGATGAGTTTCCAGGCAGAAAGAAGAATTCGGACGGCTTTTTCCGAATTTACGGGTGCACCGGGATTCATCTCTGACCTGAAAAATATTCCCTCCCTTACGCCGATGTCTCTGTATCTTGGATCGTCCTGTATCGAGGCCAGATACTGGATAAGGTCAGAGGCAAATACCGAAGACGGAACCACTTGGGTTCGGGTACAAATCTCGGCCAGTCTTGACGTTTTGTTTAAGAACGGCTCTCCAACATCCACGTCTTGCCTCGCCATGTGATGGTCGTAAGCGCGAGCGACTAGCTTCATAAACAAAAAATACAGGAGCGCCATCGCGGCCACCGTGAGGATGAACTCCCCTCCTTCACCGAAAATCCCAATCAGGGGCGTCTTCGAGAGGAGCCAAACCAAAAAAACGGAAGGCAGGATCAAAGTAGCGGCGGCAAGAAGCACAGCTAACGTTTTGCCAAGGAAAATAGAGATCATTACGAAATTTAGAGTGCGTTATCGATTAGACGGTAGGCTGCGACGATCACGATTGCCACCGGAAAAAGCAAGAGCGGAGTAAAGGCGACCGGAATGTATTCTGCATGTAATATCCGAACGACTCTCGTGATGAAGGAGCATTTGTGGGTTTCTTTAGTCAACAGACCCTGCCTCTCCTCCTGAAAAAAGTGCAGCAGCTCATGGTCGATTGCTTGCTTCATCAGGACTGGGAAACAAAAGATGCAGCTTTCGATAGCATAGATATACCCTTCATTTTCCGCATCAAACGCAGCCCTCCCTCCCAAACCTCCAAAGGGTAAAACCGAATACAATCGAAGCATCTTCGCTTCATTTATCAAGAGCCTCATCTCTTTTTTGGGCTCCTTTGGAGGATAGAACCAACCTGCAAAATGTTGTTTCCTCAAGAAACCCTTGGTCGAAACCCGTGCCAACACTTGCTTTCGTAACATTTCATCGATTGTTCCAAACAAAGGGATTCTCCAGGTAGATCCTGCTCTCTCACACTTTTTCGAAATTGACGAGTCAAAGTATTTAATAAATAAGTATAGTGACAATTGAGATAAGATCATCATGCCAACATAAACTAATACGCAAAAAATTACTATTTCAGCGCATTTATTTTCTATTTCAGTGGTCATTGTTATTTTCTAATTAAAGAATTTCTCACTGATCTTCTAGTCCATCCAATAACGCCTGTAACTGATCGAACGACATGTCGGGATTTTCAAGAAGCATTTGCTCGATTTCCTCTATTCTCACAAGGCCGTCGATCAAATCCTCCTGAGAGCGAAGCATTTTCAGGTTCCCTCCCCCCGTTTTCCATTTGGGACCGAATTTTCTTACTGTGAAATACATCATCTTCGCCTTCGTCTCAGTTACTCCACCCACGACACAGGCCTCATAGAACATTCGGTGAACCGCACGGTGCGGTTCGGTCTTTAGTTCACAGGCGACGTCATGGACAACGGAAGCACGCCGGTAGTCACCTACGAAGGGAGGGCCGATGTATTTGTTCCAGAAAACACTCGGTATGGAGGCTCCGTCGACCTTACTGCCTTTTGGCGCTTCCCATTTTTTACCCGAAGCGTCGATGAACGCAAAATTTTCCATCAGAAGCATTTGCCGGTCGGGACTATTCGGATCCTCAAGCCAAAGTCCCACGACACGCCCATCGAAGCGCGCCCCGCCTGCAGATTGCTTCAAACGCCTGAGGACTTCAGCAACTTTGTCAGCGTCATTTGTGCGCTCCGAACCCATGCGGGGGTCAACCAATCCCATTCCGGCTGGAGCGGATTTCTCATCCGCGCCCGTCGAGCCGAGCAGCTCCAACCTGACCAGGCCACCTGCTGGTTCAACCAACGGAGTTGAAATCACAAAGGAAGCGGCAACCGGACGGTGGTCGCTCGTAGCCTGGTTATCCGGAAAATCTCCGTCTTGCACAATGATTCGGGATGTTGCTTCCCACGCCTGGGCAGCCGGGCTGGCGAATACGAAATCCAGAACGCTGTTGTAGTTTGAGGACTGCGTTTTGACCAGATTACCATGAGGGCGTATCCATTGAAAAACACCACCAGAGGTCAGCAGGTCGTACCCTTCATCGTGATCGATGTCCCCGCCTTCCACTTCCCAGTCGTAGTTGAAGTCGCCAACCGCGATAACTGGCAGGGCTTGCTGTGATGCCCACTCATTGAGCTGTCCCGACTGGAGATGGCGTTTCTCAGCCCTGCTACGGTAAAGGTGGTTCACCATGAAAAGGAGTTCCGTTCCCGACTGCTTGTCACGCAGATGTGCGACAAGCGGAGCTCTTACCCTGTCCTCGGGATTGATCCAATGGAGTTCCCTCGAAGAGATGAAATCCAGCCTCTCGTCATTGAATAGGATCATGAGCCGGTCTGCCCCGCCCGTAGTTCCCAACACGTAGCTATAGGAAGTGGTCTGTCCTTCCTCCGCCGCCTTTTCAAAGGCTGCCGCCCAATCGCTGTTTCTGACTTCGGACAGGCCAAAGATATCGCAATCGTCAAATCCGGATATTCTCGGTGTAAGGCCGCTGAGACGTGCTCCACCGGATTCAACGTTCCACCCGATCACTTTTAAAGCCTGTGCGTGCACAACACCCGAAAACGCGAGCAATAAAAAGATTAAAAATTTCATTCATACCATATGCAACTATCGGGGCAGACTCTTCAAGAATAATTCACTTAATCAGATCAAACCAAATCTGTAACCTGTTGATGCCCATCATATCCTATCGGCAGAGAAATTCCATGAAGCGGATATTTAACGGCATCGTAGTAGCTTTCGAACTAAACAAAAATCGCATTCCGTTGCTTTAGTTCCCGTTCATTCCTAGCACCCCGTCCATGCTCGTCATTGGTAGCAAAATTTGGAAACAGGTGACGTTTGTTCTCGCCTTCGATCCAAGTATTTGCGAATTGGTAACTTTAGTTCTCTGGCGTTTGCCATGCAACCCATCATGAAATGACAACCCTAACAGTCAGACCTTCGCCTCTCCGACGCCTGTTTTTCGCTATACACAAATTACGGTGGCCACTCCTGGCTTTTGCGGTTTTCGGAACCTATCTTGCTCTGCTGGGCATCTGTGAATCCAGAATCCGTGAAGAGGGGCTCAGGAAAAGAATGGCGCTTTGTGCTTCCATGTTAAGCCTTGAGTCGGTCGATGGGGAAGCTGTCAAGGAACTGCTAGAACAATACAGCGCCCACGCCCAGGAGACCGGTAGCGGTCTAGCCGATGAAAATTTCGAGCGATTGGTTTTACTGTTGCAGAAGTGGGACTCGGTTCCAAACAACGGGAATTCCACTCCGGTTTTGAAAGAACTCGCGTTTTTTCTAAGCCCGCAGAAAGACGGGCAGATGATCGACAAGCCGCCTATAGCGATTGAATCTACCCCCGAGCGTGGTGACTACCGTGAGTACGGGATCGATCTCCGCGTAAACGCCAAGTCAATACGGACGAAAGAACAGATCGTTCAGGATGCCGGCGTGTTCCTTCTCGCAGAATCCGAGTGGAGAGAGAAACGAGCCGGGAGAACCTGGTTCTTATCCGATCCGACAAGTCCGTTCAAACCGGCCGATGAATACCGGTTCTACGACTTTAAGAGGGAGCGTCTCAACCAACTCATCCTGGGAGGGATGTTATCATCCGTCGGTGCCCTGGGATTGGTGCTCTCAGCGCGCATAGGTGCATTCAAAGCCCCGGGGCTCGGGCGGATCCTCACAGCTCCATCGATTCAACTGGAACTATCCGATACGGCCAAAATCCCGTATAGCGATGATATCGGACTCCTTGGTGCCCGCATCAGGGGGTGGTTGCTAGCCGGGATTGTGATTCTGGGGGCAACCATACTCACAGTCCAACGGTATCAGATCAAAGAGAGGAAGGAAATGTGGGTGGAAGGATGGGTGAATCATCCCGCAAGCTTCGTGGTGATCCTGTGCTTCGGACTCGTCCTCCTCATCGGATTGCGGAAGCCGAGTCCGGCAGTTGAAACGGAGTTTTTCGTGGAGGACTATCTGAAGTTTTTCCGGACGTTCAGCCTGATACTCATCTGTATCCCGGTTGCCGCCGTTTCAACCATTGTCTATTCCCTAGGAGTTCTCCTACCGAGTGATCCGGTTCGAGCCTGGGGGCAGACTGTCATATCGACAGGATTCATGGCCGTCGCACTACTTTGCCTCATCAACAGCTCCAGAAGGGTGTTTGGAAAGAAATGCAGGGTATCGGCACATTCTCCAGAAGTGACGGAGATTCGGCTACGCGATCACCTCGTTGCGGCGTTCATCCCAAACCCCGACGATTCCCTACTACAACAGATTATCAGTATCCTGGGAGTGATTCTGGTAATCAACGCATTCTGACCTGCGTTTATCTTCCAGTCGGAACTGTCGTCGTGTAACCCGGCGTGGCCATCCTTTGCACACCGTCGCAGGGAACCGTGCAATTACAACGAAAGCTCAGCACTTCACTTCCAGTCCAAACGTGATGCTGTCCACTTCCTTGTCGGATACCGGGGTTTCCCCGCATTTGTATTTGGGGGTGATCCCATACTGAGGTGACCCTGTCCCGTACTCCACTGCTCTTCCCTAATTGTTATAGCCAACGCTGAATCGCTTGGATTTACCTCCGGCTGTATGCGAGTGACTCCGGAGCGAATGGCACTGTTTTAAGCGGAATTCCCTGAGATTAGGATGGCCCGGAGCCCGGCGGTCAGGTTGAATCGTGTGTGACCAACAACCAACCCTTCCTTACCGGATTCCCGACACAGATTTGTGGCAGCATCCGCCGCCTGCAAGACGTTATCGCCGCCAGACGCCGTGCCCTCACCGACTCCTCCATCGCCACCTATGCGATGCAGTTCTCCCATGTCCTGCCCGCCGATTTCCTTTACGGCCTCTCCGTTTCCAAGCGCATCCGCCACTATTGCAACGTCGTGGTCTTCTGGGCATGGCTCGCCCAGATCCTCGAAGCCAACGCCTCGCTCTCCAAAGCGGTGAGCCTCGTCCAGGCCTGGTGCGACGACGCCGGACTGCCGGTTCCCAACAATGACACCGGTGCCTACAGCAGGGGGCGGGGACGGCTACCCCTCGAATTTCTCATGGGAGCGAGCAGCCGGATCAACGCCCATCTTGCCGCCCGCATCCGACCCGAAGACACCTATCGGGGACACGTCGTCAAGTCCATCGACGGAAGCTCCGTTGTGCTTGACGATACTACGGAAAACCAAGCCGAATACCCCCAGCCAGGCAGCCAGAAGAAGGGATGCGGCTTCCCCCTCATGGGTATCATGGGAGTTCTGAACCACGCCCACGGCGGCTGGGAGGACTTCGCCGAAGGCCAGCAAAGCGCCCACGACGCGCCCATCTACTGCAAGCTTCTCCACTGCTTCAACCCCGGCGACATCATCTGCGCCGACCGCGCCCTCTGTTCCTACGAACTCAGATCCAGCCTCCATGAGCGCCGGATCCACACCCTCATACGTCTGCATCAGGCAAGGCACGGAAAGCTTGACTGGCGCAAAGGGAAGCGGATAGGCAAGCACCAGCGACTGGTCGTTTGGAAGAAGCCCTTGCAAAAACCAAAGGGCAGCACACTCACCGCGGAGCAATGGAAAGAGCTCCCCGCCGAGATGGAAATCCGTCTGATTCGCTTTTACTTCGAGGACAGGGACGGAAAGAAACGGCGTATGCTGCTGGCCACCACCCTGACCGACCACGAGAAATACGACTGGCAGGAGCTCGCCGCCATCTACGCCCAGCGCTGGGACATCGAGCTGCGCCTGAGGGATGTGAAGACAACATTGAAGATGGAGCACCTGCGGGTGAAAACACCCGAAACAGCCCGCAAGACCCTGCGCATAACCCTCATCGCCTACAACCTGATCAAATCAGCCTGCCAGGAGGCCGCCCGCTCGGTGGGAAACGACCTGCGGCTAATGAGTTTCAAAGGAGCGCTCGACACCATCGTGGCGAACACCGCCCGCTATCTGCGGAGGCAAAAACACGTCCACAAGGTTCGGGGAATCTGGGCATCGACCATCGAAATGATCGCCGGGAAAACCGTTGATTTACGCCCTTTTCGGAAAGAGCCGCGAGCCCAGAAAAAGCGACCGAAAAGCTACAGCTACCTCACCGCCCCGCGAGCGGAATACAAGGAAATCCTGCACCGAGGAAAACCCCGAGCTCTGGCTTAAAACAGTGCCATTCGACTCAGGAGCCACAACATCAGCCATGATCAGCTCTTCTGGATCCGTCATCATCAATCTCGGAAGCCCATCTGAGACACGGAAATATTGTCGTGACAGCCTATAAGATCGTAGGCCATTTTTCTCCTATATGAATCCCATTGTTCACAATCTCCTACTGTTTTTTGGCTACGGCATCGCTGGCGCCCTCATGATGAGTATCGCCCTTGGCATCCTCATCAAAGTTTGGGATTGGATTACCCCGATCGATGAATGGGAGGAACTGCGCAAGGGAAATATCGCCGTAGCAATCGTCACCGCAGCGGTCATCATCGGATTTGCAATCGTGATCGCCTCAGCAGTCGCACCCGGAACCTAGCAGAAGATGAAAGCCCTCGTATTATCGCTTACCGTCCTCGCTTCGCAGATCTGCGGGGCATTTGATCTCACGACGATTGAAGGTCGCACTTACGAAGACATCAGACTGCTCGAGAAAAACGACGGAGGCATTCGAATAATGCATTCTAGCGGAACGGTAGGCTTGAACTATAAAAAGTTGAAGCCAGCTGACGCCCGAACGTTCGGATTCGACAAGGTTAAGTATGATGCCTGGCTCTCAAAACTGGCTGCGAGCAGGAGAACTCCAGCCAAGATCGCTGAAATCCCGTCGTCCCGACCCGCAAGACCCGCCAGAGCCTATTCCGCCCCTGCTTCAAGAAGCACGAGCACTTCCAGCTCATCTAGAGTTGATAATACGCGAAATGGTGGATGTTCAGCTTACACCAAAAAAGGTTACCGCTGTTCAAGGAATGCCGCCTCTGGGAGTTCAACTTGCTGGCAGCATTAGAGCCAACCCGTCGAATAGCCCAAAGGTTTCGCGTCGAAATTTTTCGAGTCCGAATGAAGAAGTGCCTCGGGATCCTCCGAGCGGATAAACCTGCGGCTAAAAGGGAAGATGCCCGGAAACTCAAAAATGTCTGTTCCAGCATCAAATTGGGGACTGAGGAAAACGCATTCCAAGAATATCTACCAATGATCAAACTGCGCTAACTGCAGCAACATCCAACTGCCTCCGATTCCGAAACAGAATTCAGAGATTTTCAGGCTCTGTCGTAAATCTTGGAAGGGATATTTTGTCGAAGGGGAATGTCTTCCCCTGGGGCTTACTTCGTGCAGCCCCACCCCTTCCAGCGGGGACACCCCGCAACACCCCAAAGACAACCGCCCCGCCGCAACATCGAGAATTCAGAACCTTCCACTGCGTTTCAGTCTCCTGCCTTCTCCGTGTTCTACCACCCTCCCACTTTGAATCAGTATCCGCTATTCCGTTGGGAATACCAACCGGCGGATATTCGAGCTTCGTGTGCGCTGGCGCGCAATTTGTGATTCAGATGAAGGGGTCGCCGCCCCCTCGAAAAGTAAACTCAAAAATCGGTTCCCCCTGAAGGTTCCCCCCAATTTTTAAGCTGACTTTTCACACCCCCGCCCTTCGCCAGGGAGGCAGGTTTTTGCATATGGCGAGGCTCATATCCAAAACCCGCCTTAAACTTGAACAATAAAGGAGTCTATTATGACTAAGATTATCGTGGAACTATTGTTGGACGAAACTAATGAATTTTACCGCACCGAAGGAGATGTGGACGACCCAAGAGGCTACATTCTTAACGAATTGGGTTGGGTAGAAAGCTCGGGAATCTCTGTCAGTCAGATTCTCGACTCCGAAGTCTAGCAGCTATTCGAACCTCCCTTTTCCACTCTCGGGAAGTAGGTTGACAGCAATATGCATAATCTGTTACAATGCAGACAATCATTACAGGAGAGAAAAATGGCAACAACAAGCGTAAGCGTCCGCATTCAATCAGAAACCAAGCACTGGCTAGAACGGTTTTCACTGCGTCGGGGTAGTGTCAGCTCCGCAGCAGCACGCCTCATCGAGGAAGCCAGAAGACGGGAAACCTTCCGTTTCATCGACTTCCAAGACACCTCATTCGGGCGACTAGCCTATGTTCAAGGCTCCCGTATCGCAGTCTATTTCGCCTGGCTCACGGCAAAAGACTACAAGCTCGATGCCGAGAAACTGGCAGAGCACTACAGATGGTCAATAGCCAAAGCCGAAAGCGTTCTCGCCTATGCCGAGAAATTCAGCTCCGAAATTGAGCAGGAAGCGAAGCACCACGCGGAGCTTGACGATTTTGAGAGTCTGAAAAGCCTTCTTCCAAGCATTCAGCCAATCACGGTCAAAGGCTGATGTTCCAATTACTCCTCGATGAGCATATTTTCCCTGGCATTGCCGAGCAGGTGAAAAAGAAGCTCCCACAGGCGAAAATCGAAAGCCTGCATTTTTGGGATAACGGCAGGTTGCGACAGCAGTCTGACATTCGTATTCTTCTTGAAGCACAGCAAGAGGGCTGGACGCTCCTCACCTACGATTTAGCCACAATCCCTGATGTCCTTAAAGGAATGCTCGATGCAGGACAAGACCATGCAGGCGTGATTTTTGTAGCTCGAAAATCCTTCGCCCAAAATGACCATGGCGGACTGGTAAAAGCCCTCACCTACTCATGGGCGGGTTTCAAAAAACGCGATTGGAAGAACCAAATCGCCTTTCTCCAAATGGCATGAGCAGGGATTATCTGCCCCTGTGACAAAGCCGCGCAATAGGCTAGCAATCTCTTCAATGCTGATAGCAGCGCCCATCGCCGGAAGTCGTCATTCTGCGGCATCTGTAGCCCTTCTTGGTGTATCCAGTGCATTGAGTTGATACCGATTTGTAAGAAGATCCTGAACTGGACGAATAGTTTGATCGGTTGGAAGACGAGTAGGAACTCGATCCCCTACCCGAATTGGCGACATTTAACGATTCGGATAATGCGGTCGAACCCTGCCGGTGCGAAGATCCCAGTCCCAGCGATGAACTCGATATTGGAGCGCAATTCCCCAGAAAAGCGATGCACGAGAAGACTATGAATTGCTGAAATTTCACCCGTGCTGTTTGCCTTCTGTTAGGGTAAAAAGCAACGCCGAAATTCCAGTAGCCACAATTCCGCAAAGCCCAAACAGCCAGCTCAATATTTTTGGGTCAAACGCTCAGCCCGAATTTGGTTTGGCGCTGCGACCAGCGCATTCAGGGGACTAGCCCCCTCGAAAAGTAAACTCAAAAATCGGTTCCCCCTAAAGGTTCCCCCCAATTTTTAAGCTGACTTTTCACACCCCCACCCTCGCCGGGAAGCAGGCTTTCATATGCGCGCATATGGAAGCCGCTATTAACCAAAAACAAGGAGAAAACATGGGACTAGACATGTATTTAACAGGCGAAAAATTAAGGATTTACGATTGGGAAAATCCGCAAAACAACGAAATGGAGGACGGGTTCAGGGTGAAATCACGGGAGCTCGACCTCGGCTACTGGAGAAAGCACCCCGACCTGCACGGCTTTATCGTGGAATCCTTTGCCAACGGTGTTGATGAGTGCCAACGCATCCGCCTCGAAATCGGCGACATCATGGCAATCATTAGAGCTATTGAGGAAAATTCTCTCCCACACACGGAAGGCTTTTTTTTCGGTGAAAGCGAAAACGACGAGGATCAGAAAGCCGAAGCAATCGGGATTTTCCGAAAAGCTTTTGACTGGATGCGCGTCGATAACGAGGGCGAGTTTCGCTCAGTCATCTACCAATCATCTTGGTAGAAAATTTCAGAATAGGTGTCTCGCTTCCTACAAGTAGTGAGACACCTCACAGCCACCGATGAGACAATCTTGTTCAGACGGCAGAGACTGAACAGCTTGACTATTTTTCTACTATAGTATAAAGTGAAGAAGTGCGGTATGAGATTGAAATTTACAGCGACGAGAAGGGACGAAATCCTTTTGAGGAGTGGATGGGAAACATCACTGCTGTGGATGAACGCCGAATCCGTAAGAGAATACTGCGAATTGAGGACGGCAATCTGGGCGACTACAAATCACTCGGCGATGGTGTGTTCGAGCTGCGGTTTTTCTTTGGAGCAGGATACCGTGTCTATTTTGGCATCATCGGTGAAACGGTGGTTTTACTACTTTGCGGGGGCGATAAATCCACGCAAAACAAGGACATCAAAAAAGCGAAGGAAATTTGGAAAGAGGTAGAAAATGGCTAGAAAATACAAAAAGTTTAGAGAATACCACATTGAGAAGCTCAAAGACCCAGCAGAAGCGAAAGCCTATCTGGAATTGGCTCTTAAAGACCTGCACCAAGACGGAAACCGCGAAGAGTTTTTGCTCGCTTTGCGTGACGTTACGGAAGCGCAAGGAGGCGTCGCCCATCTACTTGAGAAAACCGACCTAAAATCCCCCAGCGTTTACAAAGCCCTGTCGGAGAAAGGCAACCCCACCTTGGGAACTCTGGATCGAATTCTTGGAGGGCTAGGACTGAGGCTATCCATCGAACCCGCGATTCAAACCAGTTCGCAACCAAGACCACAATAAATTACCACCTTCCTCCCGAACATGCAGCTTTTTCCACCGAAGTAAAGCCACGATAGAAGCGTTTCGACCTCCGAAACGAGCGCCAAAGAAAACAGCGTCCTTCCCGAAGGTAAGGCAATCCTCCAGAGGCAGAGCTACGTCCTACGGAGACAAGACAACGTCCTACGGAGGCTAGACACAATACCCTAAGCGCAGGGCGCTTAGGAATTCAGGAGAAGAAAAGCCTTTTTGGCAACCCTACGGCAACCGCCTGACAACAAGAAGGCAATCAAGTGGCAACGATCCGCCAACCTCAATGGCAACGGGCAAATAACCTTCCGGCAACGCATCTCCTTTTGATGAATCGGAAATTTGAAATGCACAAAAATCCAAACCGGAGCCGGCTGGAGGAATGGAGGGGTGACATCATCTCAATGCGATCTCTAAACTGGCCGTATCACCGAATCGCCAAATGGCTGGACGACGAACACGGCCTGGCTATCAGCAAAGAAGCCGTCAGAAAATTCTGCAGGGTGCGGTGCATCAGGAAAGAAGTCCCCTCGCCCTCGGAAGCACCAGTCCGGCAGATGCAGCGCATCCAGCGGCATAATGAGGAAAATCCGTTCAGCTTTGATGAGGCCGATGCAGAAAAGGCTATTGAGATCCATCGCAGATAACATCGTATCTGAAACAAATCCGAAATTCTCTTGTGTCTGATGTGACGCCCCCCTTCCTCATGCCACTAATTGACGTCCGGTTGTCTCCATACGACCATGCCAACCGCATCCCGCAGGCATTTACTCGTGGGGGCGCAATAGATGAAGCCACGCTTTCGATACCACTCGAGCAAGTTCGGAGTCTCTTCAATATCGGACTCTACAACTGAACCATAGACCTCGACAACTCCGTTGCGAGAACACCAGCCTTTGAGCCTTTGGAGAAAGTCTGATCCAATCCCTCGATTCTGAAAACTAATCGTATCAAATCTACGGAATGGTTCTCGAACGAGCCTTTCACGCCAATTTCGAATGCGCTTCCAGTCCTGCTTCACGCTGATATCGCTCAATTGGGCACGACCGACGCTCTCTTTTGTGACCATCAACTCCCCGACTCGGTCAAATCCTACTTTGGCGAAAACGTAAAAATAATCCGGTTCGTCGAACACATCGTAAGTGAGCAATGGATCATGCATGTCGGAGTCTTACGATTGAGTGCCTCGATGTTCAACTTTTTCGGTTCGGGTTAGACTCTCCGTTTGCTATCTGGGTTCTTCTCACTGTGATGTCATTCTCGGGATCGTCCCATTCCGAGGAAAATTGCGTTCCCGTTCGGATCAAACTTTCAAATTCTTTCCGGTTGTCAACATCGTGCATGACAGAAAGGCAGGTGTAGAGTTTATCGACCACTTCCTTCATCAGCCTTTTCATCTCTGCATTGTTTAGCCGTGACAGCTCATTCCACGGGATCTCCTGCGTCGGCGTGATGATTTTGACATCGGTGTAATCACCCGTTGTCGTATCGGGCACCTTCCCGGAATGCAAATCCTCCAGAAAGCTGTTCCGGACAGCCAACACCGCAAAGGCTTTCGCCAGCTTCTTCAACCCATCATCAAATTCTCTATCCATTCACCCTCCACTCTGGAACTCAACCAGATCCGTATATACTACGTTTACAGTAGATAATCTATATCGAATTTCACATCAGAACTTCCCTAAGTTTAATAATTCTGTAACAATTCTCAGCTATAATTGGAGGAAACGGGAGAAAATATGTCAGAGTTGGACAAGTCGGAATACCAGAGGATTGAGGCCGCTATTCGTGCCACAGAACAAGCCATGGCTGGAAATCCGCACATCCGCAGCGATGCCGCAGCGGCCGCATTGGAGCCTGGCAAGAAACGAATGGATGCGCTCGAACAGCAAGGCTTTGCCCCTCACCAAGCCGATGAGGATCGAAAAAAGCAGGGTAACATGGCGGTGGCTATCGCCACTTTGGTAATGCGGGAAACGCGGTTGAATGCGCAGGAGAAGCAGACCTATGGAAGCTTTCTCCAGAAGGACTTTTTCACCCGAAATGATTTCGGGAATCTGGAAGACTTTTACGCCGATGACGGTGCTTGGGACAAGCTCAGCAAAAGAGGTAAGGAAGAAATGTCCACCAGGGTTTGGGCAGGAATCGAGCGTGGGGAATACACCTTCTCAGAGCTACCCGATTCAGTCCGTAAGAAGGAAACCGAGCAGCTATACGAGTATCTCAAAGAGCCTGGAACTTCACCCGCATTTGTTGAACGGATCGATTCAGAGGTTCGCGAGAGTTTCAAACGTGAATACGAAGCTGGGAACCTCGAAGCAGCACAGCAGATTTTGGATCTTCATGGTGTGAAGCTTGATTCTGTGACGAAGGAGCAGAATCAAGCGGCCACTGAGCGTAGCGAAGTGGCCGCCGGCGGCGTAAAAGAGAACGCCGATAAGACCGAGGTCGAAAGTTCAAAAGAGGAGAAACCAACGGCAGAGGAATCCCAATTATCGCTTCTTGCAAGCATTTCACCTGCCGATATCAAGTCTGCCACGTCGGGAGATAGAAGCCCGAGTTGAACACTATTCGTCGATCATTCCTTCGCGAATCGACGCCAGTAGTTCAGAATACGCCAATATAGAAAGGTTTTCGCGCATCGAATCCAAATGGCTTCTGAAAAGTTTCGCTGTATCACCCTTGATTTTCTCATCAAGAACCCGGGATCGACCCACGAATTCTAACTTCACCAAATGTGCGTAGCGCACAGCATCCTTTTCTATCCAGTCCAGCTTTGAGAGATCCGGCTTCTCCTGGCCTAAGAGAAGTCTCTCCGAGAGCATGCCCTCAAGCGTTTCGGAATTCACCTTGCGCTCGCCCTCCGCATTGATGTCCGCCACGAGCAAACGCTGGTATTCGTTGAAAATAGTCACGATTACCGTCCCACCTGCGTGGTCATCGAAATATTTCTTCCGTTTCTCTGGTGAGAGCGTTCCGAGGTGTGTCCGTAACGACATCTGCTCCCTTCCCAGCTCGCTGAGCTTGTCGTATCCCCCACCGTCCTTGTAGAAGCGCTCCATTGCGGCAAAATCCGATTTCTCAAAGAACACTTTTGAAACCAAAGATCGGTATTCTTTCTTTTCCGCCTCGCTCAAATTCTCCTCTTCCAGCACCAGATCATCAGGTGTTTTGTGCCACGAACCGAGAATTGCATGGCGCATATATCGCCCTGAATCCCGGCAAAGCTGTTCAAGTTGGAGAGGCTCTTCCAACCGTTTCCAGTTGGTCAACAAGTTGTCCCTGTAGTCATCCGTAAAATACTTCGGGCGAGCGCTACCCTTTTTCCCTGTGGCCTGCTCGTATTTGGCATCGATACGGGCATGCTCCGCCAGCACGTGGCGAATGTAAGGCTCTGGAGTTCCCTCATGCTCCAAACTCTCCGCCAGTTTCAGGAAGACCTTGGTGAGATCATTCTGAGCTGGAGCAAAGCCCTTTTCAGGATCGTAATGCTTCGTTCGTTCCTGCCCGTGAGCCGAGATTGTAAAAATCAGGAAAAAAGTCAGCCACAAGTAACTGTTTGTTAACGTCTTACGCATAGATTCAACACTTTGCTACTAAAGTGTTGAATGGAGGTGAGGATGGCAGGGGCTTATGATGAAAAGGGACGCAGGAAGTATCTGACCACGGAGGAAAGCTCACGTTTTATGAAAGCGGCTCGTCGTCGTTTGGATAGAGACCGGTTGATGTGCCAGTTTCTGTTCTTCACGGGAGTGCGAGTTTCAGAAGCGATCAGACTCAAACCAAGTGATCTGGATACTTCCACCGGCGAATTCGTGATCAAAACCCTCAAACAAAGAAAAGCGGTGAAGTTCAGAAGAATCCCCGTTCCTGAATTTTTGTTGAAAGAAATCCAACTGTTTCAACCGGTTCCCGACTTCTTGATTTGGAATCTGAGTCGCTCGATGGTTTGGCGAATCGTGAAGGAAATCATGCTGGCAGCGGAGATTACTGGTATCCAGGCGACCCCCAAGGGTTTGCGCCACACATTCGCAGTGAGAGCGGTTCTACAAAACATGCCGTTGACGCTTCTCCAAAAGCTCATGGGGCATACTAAAATCGAGTCGACGGCGGTCTATCTGGATGTGATGGATGCAGAACAGCGAAAGCTCGTAGCACCGACATGGGAAGGGTTTTTGGATTGACTCAAACCCACCATAAGATACTCTACTGCAACACTTTAGTAGCAAAGTGTTGCAACCTAAAGATTCAGGAGAACCCGGCAATTTGACGTTTGATTTACGAAAAAAGGTTCCTTCCCTACCTGTGGATCTTTGGGAATAATCGCTGCTAAAATCATGCCGGTAATCTTTTGCTTACTCACGCTCGTTCTGTGTTGCCAACCTGCGTTAGCAGGTGACGCGACAGACAAAGTCCCTGCGCTTGAGAAGATCGCTTCCCTCTCAGATCCGGCGAAACTAATTACCCTGAAATCAGGGAATCGAGCTGGTAACAGCAGATTTCGGAAACTGATGGCTTTTGCTAACGAAGCTGAAACTCGTGATCTGCCTCCCGCTGAATTCTTCGCAGCACTCTACGGATTCTATGAGGAGAAACCATACGTCACTCATTCTCATGTTTTCGCTCCGAAGGCTGAGATGCTGAACCTCGAAGCCCAATATCGTTTGGGCAAAATTTACGGCCTGTATACCGAGCAAAATATCGCACTGCTTAAGAGGGGAAGAGCTCCTATTATTACCCGTGGTAAACACATAGGCGAAAAAGCCGAAGTCGATCATCTGATCCCGTTCAGATCAGCACCTGAACTTGAACAGAGCATGGCGAATCTCACCTGGATGCCAGCGTCCGAGAATAGGAGCAAAGGCGCGAAATTCACGAACGCAGCAAGACGAAGAGCCGAAGCATTGCGGGAGGAAACGGGATGGGTGTTTAGGCAATAGCTTAGCATACGACCTCAACGGCTGAGGGTCGCCAGACTCCCGGGTAAAATCACCTCGGGCTGCGCATTCAATGAGAACACCTCATTGAATGCTATGAAACCAATCAAAATTATCCTCTTCGGCCCTGGAAAGGGCGGAATCGGCAAAACCGCCGCAGCCCTCTGCACCATCCCCTGGTTCGATCTTCGGAAAACCCGCTACCAGCTCCTAGACTACGACTGGGAAAACACGGATAAAAGCGGACTCCAGAATTTCTACTCGAACGCAACCAAGCTCAACATCCACTCCCCTAGGGCGATGGATGAATTTTTCGATGCCGTCGATGAATCGAAAACTGATCTGGTAATCGTTGATCTCCCCGCCGGTTCGGGTGAGCCAGTATTTGACTGGTTTGAAAGGTTGCATCCGGAGGCCGTTTCTCTGGGCATTCAATTCACACTTGCCGCAGTGACCACGAATGAAGCCGGCTCTGTTCAGTCCACTCTGAAGTGGGCAAGCCAACTACAGCGCAAAGTCGATTATCTCCTCATCAAAAACGAACTCTCCGAACGGAACAGTAGGTTCGAGTATTGGGAGCAGGAACCGAAAGCGAAAGAATTCACCCGAATTTTTTCTCCAGGTATCATCACGATGGAGAGTCGCCCTTTGGACTTGGAGTCAGAGCTCCGTAACAATTCCGTCACGCTCAACCAAGTCGCCTGTGGAGAGGTGAAACATCCTTTCCTCTCAAAAATGAAAAACAAGGTTCGGGCGAAAATCGCGCAGCGATCCTTTTTCGAGCAGCTTGATACAGTCACGGAATTTCTACTCCCCACCCCTGACTAATGGCTGATACAAAGGCACTGGAACAAATCGCCATGTTGCTCCCCCACCCGCAAAGGGAGCAATTCCTGGCGATGGTCACGCAGTTCAAGTCAGTCCCGGATGATGATGAATACCTCCAAATTTTAAATGGGATCGGGTTCATGACTCTGATCTGGAAGGAAATCCCCAACGAAATCAGGTCGATTCTCGAATACTCAAATCCGGTAACAGATACCTGCCACAGCGTAGGTAGGCAAGTCCGGGAAGCCGTCATAGAGGCCATTCCCAGCTACGAGGATCTGAAGCTGATTTGTAAACGGCTGGAAGAGCATGAAGTGTCGCTGAAGCGGGCTACATCGAATCGTCTCACGAGACCAGAGCAGCGAAGGGTTCCCCTCACAATAGTGTTTGCTGTGGGAGCAATCGCTGGCTGGCTGGCCGCGAGGAGTTTCTACCTTTGTTGACCCCGTGATGAAAATGGTTATCGCGATAGTGATGATAGCGCTAGGAGCGATCTCCTTTTCCAATCTCCCCTACCCTACGAGCTGGATTGTACTTACGGCTTCCGCCGCAGGCGGGTTTTGTGTCCTCCTCTACAGGCACCGGAAGGTGGTTCTCAGGTTCGGCAAACTGACTTGGACAATACAAGAGCTTTGCCGCCATGTCCTCATCACCGGTGATACTGGATCTGGAAAAACCACAAGTGGACTTCAACCAATTCTTGTCCAACTCACGCGAAACATTCCCGATTGGGGTGGACTCGTGCTTGGTGTGAAAGGTGACGAGCACCGTTTTATCACGGAGCTTGCCGCACATCACACTACACGACAAAATTTTCTGAGAGCGGCTTCCTGAGAACCACCTCAAAGAATTCGTCGATCTTCCGGGCGAAGCGGCTGGGCTTGTCGAACATCACGTGGAGGCTCTCGAAGCCGCGGCGGAACAGGCTTTTGGGCGGATAACCGTGTTTCTTCACAGTCGCTTTCCGGACTTCCTCCAGCCTGACGCCCCAACGGTAGCACAGGGCGAAGGCCACGGTCAGCACCGCCATGAGTTTCGAGATCCGCCCGGCCTTGGTCATATGCGTGTCTTCGAATTGATAGCCTTTCCTCTTGAGATGCCCGAACAATGTTTCGATGCCCCAGCGTTCGCGATAGATCGCCAGCGCCTCCTCCCCGTGGAAACCGTGGCTTATGACCGCCAGCCAAGGCTCGCGACCGTTCCTGATCCGCTTCGCGGCGAAACGGACCTGCTGGCCGAAGACTTCCACCGGACCCGCGGCCAGGCGTTTCCAACGGTTCCGCTCGCAAAGATGGGAAGCCCGGTGGCCGTCGACGAGCGTGTTCTTCTTCAGCCTTACGACATAGCGCACATCGACGAGGCGCAGCCACGCGAGCCAGTTCTTCCCGACGAACTCCCTATCCATTGTCAGTGCCTGGATCTCCCCGGCTGGCAGGATAGAGAGGACGTTCTCCATCAGTGCGATGCGGTGGAATTTGCGCGAATTGCCCTTCCCGGTGGACTTCGGCAGCACCCGCCAAGCCAACGGGAGTCCGACTTTCCCGACAATCACGCTCACCACGAGGATGTTGATGTGGGTTCTTCCGAACTGCCAGTTGGTGCGGTCCATTGCCAGAACCCGCCCCTTCGGACACTTCGGAATCATCGCCAGGACGAGCCGCCCGACCGCCTCGGGACGCAGGGCGCAGCGTGCGAAGAAACGTTGGAAACGGCGATAGACCGAAGAGGTGTCCGCGTCGGTGTCGGGATGTTTGGAGAGCCAGACCAGCGAGACGGTCCGCTCGGCGATCACCGCGAGAACGAGCATCAGGAAACAGGTCATGCGGGCCTTGGGTAGGTCGAGATGGGGTTTGAAATGTCCGCGGAGCTCCTCCATACTGTCCGGGACGGCTTGGGTGTTGTCGGCTTTTTGTTTCATAATCAACAGCTTACGCCCCAAGCCGTCGTTTGTTAAGAGATCTTAAATTTTGTCGTGTAGTGTGGCCGCACATCATGGTCGGGAAGCCGATGTCATTCACCTCCAGGTTCGTCCACCGGATGCTTCCACAAAATGGAAACCTCCCCACCGCTACAATCTCATCAGCGATCACAGCCTCCCATGGATGACCCATGCCAAGGCAATCGTGGACATCGCCGCCAGCGTCACGGAAGGCAATCAACACGCCTTCTTCCGCCCTATGGCTCAGATTTCTATCGCCAATGCATTCGAGCTGCTGGAGGAGCTTGGAGAAATCGTCACCATCACCAAAGCCTACGAGTTGCTGACCAATCCGAAGCTGGTGGCAAAAGCCATCAAGAGGTTTCAGAATGACCAGGCTACTTCCAAGCAAAAGCAACTGGCTGACTTTTTCGAATCAACCTTCACCAAAGCCCAGGCTCACGAGCAGACCGAGGCCACGATCGGCACCGTGAAAACCTATCTTGGATTTTTTCTTGATCCTGATGTCTCTGCGGTTTTCTCCAGCGAAGAACCAAACACCTTCTCCTTCTCAGAACTCGACAAGGGAGCGATCATTTCCGTCACAATGCCTCAACGCCTCGTCACTGAGCGCAGATACATCCAAACTTACCTCAAAACGCTTTTCTATTACCATGCACTCAGGCGCTTCGACCAGAGTCCCGACGAACAGAAAAGGCGCAACACCCTCTTTCTGGTGGCGGATGAATACCAAGACATACTGACCTCCAGTGAAGACGGAATCAGCGATCATAACGTGATTGATCGTATCCGTGCGGCCGGAGTGGGAATTATCGCGTGTATGCAATCAGAAGTATCGGCGGATCCTGCCATCGGTGAACGAAAAAGGCGGGTTCTCACCCTCAACATGAGAACCAGATTTATTTTTCGAGCAGCCGACCTTGAGGGAGCGACCGCTAGCGCAGATTTTATCGGAAAACGTCAGTTCTGGAAGCAGACCAAGACCTCGAAACCATTCCAGACAGGAACGACTTCAAGAACGAAACAAGAGGAGCACTACGTAAAGGCTTCCAAGCTGATGCGGCTCAATGATCACAAAGCAGTCGTCGTTCATCCTTCAAAGAAATTTGATAGGATGAAAATCTCACCGCTCACTGGAAGCGGAACCTTACCGAGATGGAGATAGCGATTACCCGGAAGCTGCCGTGATCGCGGCATTGGAGTGAGAGCTGCGGATAGGAACCGCAGTAGCCCAAGCCTCCGCCGATCTTACCCCTCAGATTCCCACTCTGAGATCCCTTGCTGTCCACAACAGTCCCGCCGCAGCCTTGGCACTTCCCTTCATCCGCCGCGCACCGCTTTTTCTATTCTCCGAAAACCGTTCGCGCGAAGCGGCAAACGCTTCTCGTTCCTCGTCCCCGAAGACAAAACGCCGATCCACCACCCACGAAATACAGTGGTAGATTGCGGGCTTCCCCTGCGAATTTGCCCATCCCGCCAGCCATCTCGCCTTACGCATGCCCCCTTCTAGCCCTGTGGCGCAAAATCACATGAATTTCTCCTCACATAATGTCTGTCACCTTGTATTGAAGTCTGAGCTATGATGTAGTCGCCCGTCCTCAAGGGCTTCTTTATTTAATGACTAGAGTGAGCATGCAATGTTCGTATTCGTCTCCAAAGGTAAAGCTAGCCCTACCAACAAAATCCATTCCATCGATTTGCGTCACGCATTCTTGCTCACGTAATCTCTGCAGATCATCCGTGAAGCCAATTTCTTTGTGCATTTCACCCATCCAAATTTTCAAGGCGGAATCTAAATTACCAGGCTCCTCCCTGAATTCATGGCATGTAATGTAGTGGCCACCACACTCCACATCCGCTATCGCAATAAATTTGGCCATTTCTATCTGATTTTTATCACCAAAGTGAGAGAATTGTATTAACATCTCATAATTATTCTAAACGAACATAGTCCGTTATAAAACTTTTTATGTTTTCAAACTTAATAATATTACTTCCTAAGTTTGCCGGAATCCAGATCCCATCTTATCCGACAATTTGTATCTGCCAATCTCCTTTTTATTTTCAAACTAGTTACCATTATTAATTCTATATCATCATATCGGCATGTCGTTTAATTAAATCCGAGGCTCTTGTAAATATTCCTCACATTTTTTACCTTCAGGCAAATGTACTAGACCATAATTTATTCATGAAAGGGATTTCCTAAAAATCCTACTGTCTGTTAGGTTGTCTCGGGGGAGTCATTCCCCTTCGACCCCAACCACCGCCCATTCCTCCGGTACCATCTGTCATGCGACCGCCCGAGTAGTTGGGACCGGATGGGCCCTGATAGGGAGGTTTAGGCGGAGTGGGAGGTTTAGGCGGAGCGGGAGGTTTCTGTCCCGTAGACCCAGGGTTTCTCTTTGAGTAATCGGATCCTTGACCATGGGGATCTCCAGGGCCTTTTTGAGAAGTTTGATTATTCGTGCCGTTGCCTGTGTTACTCTTTTTAGAATTTGAATGTCTGCTCCCCTTCGCGTCTTTTGCCTTCAAAGAGGTGTCGATTTTCTTCAATTCTGCTTTTTGTTCCTTAGTCAATCTTCCTTTGAAACATTTTTTTCTTTCTAACAGTTCTTCAGCAGTTTCATTGGGAAAATGGTCGTGGTTTCCTGGAGCTGCTAAACCAAGAACATCAATCAAATTCACACCGTTATTTCCCAAGAATGCATAGAGGTTGATTCCTCCATCTTCCCCGATGGGATCCCTGGATGGCCAGCGGCCGGTGACGGGGTCGTAGTAACGATACCCGTAGTAGTAGAGGCCAGTCTCGGGGTCGAGGGGTTTGGTGCTGAAGCGGTGGGCGAAATCGGCGATTTTGGTGCCGGTGGCGACGGTAGTGATGCCGAAAGGGTCGTACTCGTAGTGGGCGACGACCGCACCGGTCGAGTCTAGGTATTCCGAGACGTTTCCGTTGGCGTCGTAGGTGGGGTAATAGCTCGCGCTGCCGTCGTTGACGGCAAGGAGCCCTCCGACCCCTCCCGCGCCCTGCCTGGAACCACTCAAGTCCATTCCCCAGAGGAACGATTTGGTCAGTGCGCCTCCGACATATTCTGCGACGGGATTCCATCCGTCGTAAAGATACAGGGTGGTAACTCCACCGGATGTTTTCGCAATGCGTCGGCTGCCGCCGTCGTATGCGAACGTCGCTGTATCACTTCCTCTAACAGCTTCGACCATCCGGTTCTCCGCATCCCAGCCCAATGTGGAATTCGCCGCAGGAGAGCTTGGCAGGGGGTAGGAAGTCGCGTTGCCGTCCAGATCGTATGCGGGTACCGAGGTACCGACAGACGTATATTGATTCAGGGCATTGGGCGAGTAGGTCACCGCGGCCGCATCGTTCGGGTCGAGCGTGCCTTCCGAGTATTTCAGCCGGTTGCCGATCTGATTGTAGCTGTAGGCGCGATCCAAGCCGGGGATGGTTGAATCCGCCGTTTCGAGCTGGCCGAGGGGGTCGTAGCCCCAGGTGATGCTTCTGGCCGTGGCAAATCCACTACCGGTCTGGTTCACATCCGAACGCTGGCCGATGCTGTTGACAATATAGGTGTAGTCCGAGATCGCCGGTCCACCAGTCCCATTGGTTTTCTTCGTGAGAATGTCGCGATTGGTTTCATAGTCGTTGGTTACCGTGTGAGCCGGGCCGAGCACGCTTTCAATCAAATCCGAATCCGGCTCATACTGGTAGGTGAACATCGCCGGTGTCGCCTGCGTGCCGACTGTGGCGAGGCGCCCGCTTGCGGGCTGATACCCGTATTTCGCCGACTTTTCGACCGTAACACCGTTCTTCAGTTCAAATCCATCCGCCCTCAAATACGCATCCTGACTGCGATCCAGGACTCTAACCAGCTCGGGAGTGCTGTCCGCATTGAGATCATACGTCACGGTTTCCGTGTCCGGAAGCAGGGTCGCCGGATCATAGGTGAACGAGCTTGTGGCAATCGTGTTGCCAGCCAAACCAACACGTCCCAACCGGTCGTAAGTCTGGTTCACATCCGGGGTATTGTCGCTGTAGTCGATGGTGGATAACTGACCAAAACCCGTGTATCCGTAGTCGGTTATGAGGGGTTGGCCTCCGGTCGCCCTTGCCCATGTGCGTTTTCCCAGACGCCCTGCAATATCAAATTGGTAGTCAGCGCCTTTGTCTGAATCGTCTCGTTTCGAAGCAAGCAAACCACTCGACGGGTCATAAATCCAAATGGTGACCACCGAACCGGCAGGCACGGTGGCTGGCATTTCATCCGCATCCAGTGCAGGCGATACCTGCCAGGTGTGAAGAGTGGTGAGCTGCCCCAGATCGTCATAGATGCGCCAGGTCGGGTTGGTTTGTGAGCCCCACGTCGCTTTATACTCGCCGCGAAGCGTATAGGTGTGCCATGCCACCGTGTTGTCAGCCAGTGTCACCGAGCGAATTTTCCCGGCACCCACCACACCTTGCGGATAGTAGGTATAGGAAGTAAGGTTTCCCGCTGCGTCCGTTCGGGATGCCGCTTGGTTTTTCCCCGGGATGTATGCGATTTCCATCGGCTGGACGTGGCGGGGGTTCTGTTCAGAGGTTTCACGTCCGAACGCATCATACCCGAAGGCTTTTGGGTTTGCGTATCCCGGTGCCGAGATATTCATCAAACGATCCGCATGATACCTGCTGACAGACGTGTCGGTTCGCTCCGGATCAAGCGAGCTGTAGGTCGTCACCGCTCCTACCAAGGTGGTGATGTCACTCGTTATGTTGGATGCTATGTCGGAGGTTTCCTTCCGCGCAATCTCCGAACCGGAGAATCCGCCGATTTTAACCTTGATGGCACTGTGAAACTTGCGGGTGGCGAAACCTGCGTCAGGATACACGTATCGAGTCGTCACCCTCCACAATCCCGACGCATCCTGTGCAAAGACCGGTTCCTCATCGACAATCCGGTCGGTGGCCGAATCAAGGGACAGGCTTGCGTCATCCGCTGACAGTCCGGAGCGTTCTTTTCTGCCAATGGCATTGAATGTCTGGATCCGGGTTGAATCACCACTCCTGGTGATCGTCTCGGGCTCTCCCGGCTGTGAGGTTCCGTAGGCGTAACCGGTTACGGTTTGCGCAATGCCCCCGAACGCCGGTCCAGATTGTTCGACGGTTCTTCCCGCCGCATCCGTGAGAGTCCGGCGGTAACGCGGGCCGTTGTCCTGCCCGTAATAAGTGGTTTCAATCCAGCCCCCTGCGGTGCGGACCTGGTAGTGATAGAACTCATCAACTACAGCCGATCCGGTGACACTAAGCACCCGTCCACGCGAATCCATCGCGGTGATCTTCTGGCTCAGATCAGGATTGGTGACTGTGATCAGATTGTCGTTTTCTGTATAGACCGTGGTTGTGGTCAGCTGGTTCCGGTCGGTGTGCGATACCACCCTTCCCTCGTGGTCGAAGGTATGGCTCTCGGTGAGTGTGAGTCCACCGGCGGTGGTTGTCGTGATCCGTTCGAGCCACTCCGGTGACTGCTTTTCATTGAGCGTGAATGTCCCCGAATAGGTGGTCAGGATTTCGGGTTGGGTGGGAAAGCCGCCCGCAGCCGGAACCTCCTCGCGGCGGATGGTCTTGATCACGCTGGAATCCTCAAAATAGGTGTAGCTGGTGGCAACCCCCTGCTCGTCGACTTCCCTCAGAAGGCGGTAACCGTCCCATTCCTTGCTCATCAGCGTCCGGATCTGTCCTCCGAGAAGATCAGTGCGAACCCGGGAAGTCATCCTCCCGTGGTCATTGTAGGCATCGGTCAGTTTTTCGTAATCAACCCATGCGCCCGAAACCGATGCCGCGTTGACCGTTTCCACAACCCAGCCGCGCGCATCACGTTTTTCCACTTTACGGGTGGAATATCCGGCGACGGGATTCCCGGCGGAATCCAGATTTCTAGACGTCGTCACCTGAAGGCCGTTGGCAGGCAGATCCAGATATTCAAACCTGGTCACCGAGCCGTCGTCCGAACGGATATGGCTGATACGTCCCTTGTGGACTCCCGACCCATACCACTCTTTCTGGGTGTAGCGGTTCGAAGCAGCACCGTATGCGGACGCGAGGTCGGTCACCGTTTCACGACGCTCCTTGTAGGCGGAGCCTTCCGTGAAAGCGGAGAAATATTTTTTTGAGACAACCTTTCCGTCCTCAACCACCGTCGATATACTCGGTCGAAAATCAGCCGGCGTGCGCGTTTCGCCAGGGCTTTGGGGCGTGTAATCAAATGACGATTTAAAACTTACCGGCGCACTCCCGCCACCGCCAGATCGGCTTGTTTTAAATTCACGACTTCCCATCTTTCCGGAAGAGTCGTCATAAGAGTAGGATTTTTCGGTGCCGTTACTGGATTTGGAAGTCGCCGGACGACCCGTTCCGTTTGTATCCCATTGGGGCTTCGAAAAGCTTAACTCGCGTTTGTCGGTAGCACCGGAACTGGCAAACTTCTGGGAGGAGGAAACCGGGGCGTATCCCTTAGTAGTTGAATCCTGGGTATATAGCGCAGCGGCACCTCCCCCACCCCCGCCTTGCGGACTGGTTCCTCCCGGAACGCCCCGGAGAAACGCGAGTTTCTGGTTTGCGAAGTATTCGGCTCCAAGCTCCGGCTTGGGGGTTCTCGAAAGGACGCGTTCAAATTCAAATGATCCTGCAGTAACCACCTGACGCCAGACCTCGTAGCCATCCTCGATCTCGCAGGTATTGACCGCTACCGTCTGCACGCTTCCGGTTGTTTTTGTGATAATCAGCTTGTTCTGGGTGTTCGCCGGAGCTTCAACCTTCATTGTTCTGATCGGAGCGGAGAGCACCGTGTAAAGTCCCGCTGATTTCGGACCAATCTGGGCCGGCGCGTATTTGCGAACCTCATACGAACGGGTCGTCAGGGGAACGATGTCCAAAAGGCCCGCTGCGGTTTTGACCTGACGGATACTGCCCTGTGTCGGAGGGACGTTGACGAGAAGCGCTCCGGCGGAATTCTTCCTGATGACTTCCATTCCTGTAAGGGGGAAGCTGTAACTGCGACCCTGACGCGTCTGGTATTTGGTCATG
Organism: uncultured Verrucomicrobiae bacterium; assembly: GCA_963793435.1. Classification (GTDB taxonomy): domain Bacteria; phylum Verrucomicrobiota; class Verrucomicrobiia; order Verrucomicrobiales; family Akkermansiaceae; genus Luteolibacter. The sequence goes on from CAWCAA010000002.1 coordinate 2,977,422, forward strand.
AGGCCGCCAGTGACAGGGTAATCACCGAATCCATTCGACCCGCGGTATTGTCGAACCGAAGCCGCGGAACTTTTCCCGCTCGTTGTCCCGCCCGCATCCACAAATGAAAGCCTGGCCTGGCTGTAGGCACTCGCGCCAGTGGGTTTGCCCAATGATGAACCGGCTTTATCTACCGCGAAGGGAATTGCAGACCCACCCGCCTGGATGATGCTGTATTTCGTTTCGGTACCTGAATCGGCCGTGGAGTTCACGAACATCTCGGGAACCGCGTAGTAGCTTACGAAATCCAGCGAAGCAAGGTTCGAGCCCGTCCTGTCAATATACAACTGAAGCATTCCCTTTTCCAGACCGGGCTGGTTAGGTGCTACGCTAAGCATTACCTGTTCCTTGATACATGACGGGTCGTCAGGATTGGTATCCTCCTCGTCATCATCACCACAATTAGGACAGTCATCCCCCGAACCGTTTCCCGATCCGTTACATGAAGGATCATTCGAACCACTGGTGCCGTCACAATCAGTGTTTCCGGCGTCCGCCTCCTCGTCGGCATCGCTCGTTTCCTGGGACTCCCCTTGCTCCTTGCCTTCCTCCTCGGGAATCGGGGCATTGTCACCCGCTCCGAAACTGGTTGAATTACCCAGCAACAGCAGGAAAACCACTATTGAAGTCAACCGTCCTAAAATTGATGCGAATCTCGGAATGCGTTTTTTCATAAAATTGGTCGTGTGAAATTAGTTTGATTTGGATCGGAGTCGTTCAATTGCAGCCAGAGCTGCGAACTTGAACTGGGAGTCGTCCCGCATCTTCTCCAGGAGTGAAAAGTCCATGTTGGATCCTACGAGTCCCAACGCGGCAACCGAACTCAGCCGAAGGTCCGGGGAAACGGTATTGTCCTGCAGAAAAGTTCTGCACAGTTCCGCTACTCCTTCGGCTTCGAGCCGGCTTGCGGCCTGCAAGGCTGAAGTCCGGTTGAAACTAGCAAAGGACGGATTGGCTGCGACCTCCAACGCAGCATTCCCAATTTCCCGCTCTTTTGTCCGCACTTCCCCATTTCCGTTGAGAACCGCGTCGGCGAGCGCGTTGAATGTGGTTCCGGGAAGAGTGATTTCCGCGTTCTCCACATCTACCGCTTCAAGAACCATTGCGTCCAAAGCCATCGCTATCATTTCCGGTTCATTTTCTTTCCAGTCAGCGTCAATCCCCGATACCCACTGGGCGAGGTGTTGCACGGCATAATCCCTGATAATTGGATCGGATTTCTCTGAAGCGATCAATGACACCATCGCATCAGAATAAGAACCAGGGGGAAGATGCCTCCGTCTGAGCAGATCCATAATCTCATTGCATACCACATACCAATCGCGTGTCGATTGGCCGGAAGAGTCGTTGAGAATATCGAAAAGTGCTTTTACCGTTCCGGAACCGAGCTCTTCCGGCAGTTCCTTTACCGCCGCGATCCGCTCTTCCCAATGGAGGCCGGCATCCTCAATCCGCGACATGCCGGGAGTCGGAACACTGGATGGACGCTTTGCCGGCGCCCCGGCAGGTGCTGTCCCGGCTTCATCATTCCCGCGATCCGTGAGCATATTGCTTTGCCGGGTTTTCCAGGCAATTGCAGCACAAATCAAAACCAGTATTGCTATGGTAATGAAGACATATTTGCGTTGCATGAGATTGGTTGAAGTAAGATTTTCAGTCGGATCGGGCGGAACGCTTCCTTATTTCCGTCCGAGATGGTTGTTCTGTGCGTCATAGACATCGGTGTAGTGGCAGTAGCCGCCCTCCAGACCCGGTGGGAAACGGAAGTCCAAATAAGCCACTCCCTCTACAAAGTCCGAGGAGAGGAGTTCTTTTGTTGTCGTGCCGTCGGGGAAGGTAACTCCGGCTCGGAAGATCGTGATCACCACCCGTCCTCCCGGAGGCAGCCCTCCAACCCAGATCGGCGTCCTCAGAAGTGTGTATCCGTCCGCCGTGGAACCCACTATGACAGCCGCGTCGTTATTCAACGCTCCGGAAACGCTCACGGTAGTGACGGTTCCCAGCGCGACGATAGCACCGCCGTTGGGAAGCCTGGCAGCCATGACGTGTCCGCCCGGTCCCGTGGTTCCGACAAAGGCCTTTTGACCGTTGCCCGAGACTTCGGTCGAAAGAATTTTCAGGGAGGGTTCCGATGTCAAATTGAGTATCTGTGGAACGGCAGGAAAATTCAGCCACAGAGGCTCATTGGTGTAATGGACTCCCGCACTTCCAAAATTTGCGGAAACGACTTTGATCGAAGGCGCTGGCTGGCTCGTTCCGTTGTAGCTCACCGTCACCGGATATTCCCCTGGCTGGGTGAAGGTTTTGGAGAACGCCTCCGCCCCGTTCAGGTTGTAGGTGGTGCCGTCAACCGTGATGGACACACTTGCGGAACTGTCAGGCGAACCCAACCATGCGCCTATTTTCAGAGCGTCGCCGAGACGGATCAGTTGCTGTCCGTCCTGCAGGGCATTCCAGGGCACCCAGCTGGTTACGTTCGAGATGATCTTGCCGTCCAACGTTACGGAACTATGGGTGGCTCCGGTCGGTTCCAACGGAATGTTGGCGAACCAATGCAGGTCGCCAAGCCCCCGTAGGGTAGCAATCGTCTGGGAGGATGCGAAAACCGAAGCTCCGCCAAGCTGCCTGGTGCTCCCCTCAATGAAGAGCGGCGAGGTGAAGGACTCCGATGGAACCGGCACCAAGGTATTTGATTGTACCAACAGTTGATCGAGCCAATCGGGATTGCCGTTCTGATCGGCATCCGGGCCTCCGGCCGCCAGAACTTTCAGCGACAGAACCTGTAGTTTGCGACGTCCCGCCGTATTGCGGACGTCGATCTGGAAGGTATGCTGTCCCGCCTCAAGATAGGGGGTGATCACTTTCAGCGAAGACGGACTGGTTTGCAGAAACGACATCGTCTGCGACGCCATTGCCTTCCCATCGATGGCCACACCAAGCTCAAGCTCCTCACGATTGCGAAGTTTCCCCTTGAGCCGACCTTCCATCTCCAGCATCCAGATACCGGAGGACGGAACTGTGAACGTCCATTCGATCTTGCCGAGAAACGAGTTTCCGATCAGACCTCCGTCAAAAAGTTGCCATGTACCCGAAGTCGATGCGGCGTTGTATCCGGTGATGTCCAAGTTCGCCACTTCAACTTCCGGTATCACGCCGCTTTCGGTGGGTGAGGTCTTGTACACATGCACCTCGTCATAATCCGAAACCTCGTCACCATCCGAATCCCGATTCGACGGGTCACTCCCTAGGAGATATTCCTCACGGTTTGTGAGGCCGTCACCGTCATAATCTCCATATTCGCCCTGCCTAATTTGATCTAAGATCCCGTTGTCGGCAGGATCGAGTCCCATTTCCACTTCCCATGCATCGGGAAGGCAGTCGTCATCGGCATCGGCGGCCAATTGGGTGAAGGAGGTGACAAACTGGGAACTAAGAGGCTCCCGCTCGCCACCGGGGCGGCCAAGCAATACTGGCGTGCAAACCACCTCCGGGATGTCCGTTTTGAGTAAGATACTCGATGAAATATCTTTTCCCCGCAACGAGGCTGATTGGAGCACTCATCTGGGAGAAGTGGTTATCCCAGAGATTTGAGCTGTCGGATCGGATTCCGTATCCCGTCCCAGCCTGAACACCCATGTTTGAAATCATCCGTTTAGCGTATTTTGAGTCATCTGACGAGATTAAAAGCTGCGCGGCTCCCCGGGCACTGATCCAGAAAACGTATTCACCCGTATCCGGAGCTGTCAGATAGGCACGCCTTCGCGCGCCCTGGTTGGGCGAGACATCAAAGCTCCAGCCGGAAACGAGGCGAGTGTCATCCGCCTTGGAGAAAAACCGGGGTTCACGGATCAGATCCTCAACGTCGTATTCGGGGATGGAATTCCATTTCTCCGCCAGCCAGTACCCGGGCTTACCGCTTGGAGTCAGTGGATCGGAGCCAAGCTGCGACTCCTCCAGGTTTGTGATGAGATCCCCGTCGGGGTCGGCGAATTCGCTTTTGTCATACTCAGTGCCTGTGATCGGAAAGAGAGTCTGCCATGCATCAGGAAGATTATCACCATCGGCATCCGCCGGATCTGGCGAAAACGAGGTTAGGGAGGCCGCAGGGATTACCTCCGTGGCAGCGAGCGGCGAGCAGGAGAAATCGCCGAATGTCGCAAAGACAGGAAAACCGGCTCCATGATTGGAAGCCGCTAAACCTACTTGAATTTCCTTGGGAAGGCCCGCGAGAGTATCTTTCCCGTGTGCATCCCAAGATTTGCCGTCTGAGGATAGATAACCCGTAATCACATCGCCTTTCCGCACCAGTTTGACCCACTCGTAATTCGCGCCAGTTTTCGAAGATGAACTTCCACCGCCTGTTGTTTTTCGGCGTTGAAACGTCATCCCGTTTGACCCGGTGCGCATCATGGAGACGTTCTGGGCGTCTGATTCGAGGCCGCCGCGGATTGTAATCCCAGCCTTTGCCCACTCTTCGGGATTGTTCATGCTAGCAATCCGGGCGATAAATTCCCCGTCTCCGCTCCATTGGCGGAGCATTGTAGAGCATCTGTCACTGGAACCCCAGATATCGCCCGAAAACACTTTCGTGGTATAGGTTCCCTTGCTCTCAGACCAGACGGCGGTTACCGGAGAGCCGATATCGGTGTGACTGAGGGCGACCGGAGCCTCGTAAGCCCAACCAATTGAAAGGTGGTCACCTCCCGAACCTTCTTTCATCAGTGCTTCAAGAAAATAGCTTCGCCCGGCCTCAAGGTTGTATGTGCGGCTTCGCTGTGATGAATATTTGCTCCACTGATTGACATCAGTGTGACCTGAGTGCCAAGCAACACGATCTTTATCCATTCCCGAAGGCGTTTGCGAGAACCAGAGTTCGCCATTGTCATCGGATGAAATGAAAAAAGTATAGTTTCCAGTGACGGGGGCGGTGACAGTTCCGCGAAGGCGTGCCCCGTAGTTGTCCCCGCTTCCCTGCGCGGTGGCGGCTCCAGAAACGAGCTGTGAGATATCCGCCGGACGTTGCGAGATTCCATGTTTCTTCAGAACATTTACGGAGTTACCACTGGGCAGGATATTCCACCGCTCATAGGAAAGCGAACCGGCTGTCTGTGCTGATAGCGGGAGAGAGGAGACGGATAAACAGGCAGCGGTCGTAGCAAGTGCTGGACTGAGCGTTCTAAGGTCTATTCTCGAGATACTTCGGATCAGATTGCCCGGATCTAATGATGCCCATATCCGTTTTGAAGTGGTGGAGTGGTGTTTCATGAAAGCTTGAATTGTTGTTGCTATGACTAGCGTTTGGAAAAAATTTTCGGTCTCGTAACTGAACTTCCTTCGTATAAGCCCCATTAATAAAATGAATGCGGTGAGGAATATCGAACCATTGCTTTAGCGCATTTCGAAATCCCAAACGAATCTGATGCGTCGAGTAGAACTGACGAAAAATTCTGATCAAGACATTTGATTACCCAAAAACGGCCACAATTGGGTTAACATGCCAAAAACGGCGCTAATTTCTAACAACCGGGCGATATCAGGCTCCAATTCCGGGGTTGGTTCTCGAAAACATCAAGGCCTTTGGGTTCTGAAAAAAGCCTTGTCCACCGGATTCTCGATTATCAGGGGGCTGTCAGGCTGGGGATCTAGAGTCTCCCAATCTTTCAAATCCGTGGATCGCTGAAGGATACCTTCAAAGGAGACTGCCAAGGTATCATCCGTTATCCTGCTGATTCGGATACCTTGCCCAGCGGAGAGAAATGCGTCCGAATCGATTGAAAACACGAGATCACCGCGTGTCCTTGGCTGGAAGCCGCCAGTCCTAGACTGAGTTGAAAATACGGTTATCGGAGAGTTTGCCGATGAGCTGGCGGCAGTCCATCGCCAGTCATCATCCGGATCGGACGAGGTGTCGTTCACGATACTAATCCAGTAATTTCCCGGGTTCAAAGTAACGGACGACTCCAAATTCCCCTGATAGCGGAACACATCGAGACCAAACTCGTCCACTCCCGTATCAGTCCGTGACACCACCTGGATGGGGATGGGGCCGACAAGAAGGTTGCCAGGCAAATCCGTATCGACTCCATTGTCATCGAAGATAGCTACCGTGAACTCGTCCGTCCCCAGGGTTTGCGCGGAGGCGTATGTCCCCTCGAAGGTGATTCCTTGCGCAAGCCCGCCCGTGCCAAGGGTGAATTCCACAGCCCGAAAGGCTGGTGTGTCCGCATCGGAGCTAAATGCATCCACCGGCGGGGTAACAAGAGCCGAAGCTCCTCCGGTATGAATAACGGAACTGGTAATGAACTCGATAGTGAGGGTTTCCCAGACTTGATCCGCGCCAGCTCCGTCATCAAACGATTCGAAGAACTCGAAAGCCGTTGATCCGGCTGCATCGAAATGGTTGTTGACGGCAAATTCTACTTCCAGATCAACGGATCCAATATAGTCCTCGCCAGAAAATGATGCGACGAATTCCTGTCCCGCAACCGAGATTCGGATGCGTGCTTCATTTATGAATGTCGATGGGATCGTTTCGGTAAGGGTTCCTCTTAACCTTATGCGATTTATTGGTTTTCCTCCCGTGGCGCTTCGGGTGACCGTGACGTTTTCCGCTTCTCCCTGCGGCCCGTTGGAATTGATGTTGCTGAACGAAAACGATTCACGAATTTTTTCCGAGGCGGAGGCAGTGCTGATGAGAGAAGCGAAAACAAGAATGTATCCGCCGACCCGGAGCAGGTCGCATGTGTAGTTAAAAAATTTCACGATAACTGATTGTTGGATCGAAAGGAATTACGGTAATGCAGGTATTCAGCGGAAAGAAAACGCTAGCGTCAAATTGAATTAGACTCAGGGGCCACAAACAGAGGTACAAGTTCAGCGAGATGCCTCGTTCGAAAATTTCGGAAGCGTCCAAGATGGGAGAGTGGATAGATAATCATTTAGGATTCCGCTGCCTCAAATGTCTTCCCAGCCATCTCCTCCTTCCGACGGCTGTTCAAAGGGCGGGCCTTTAAGCGGGGAGTTGCCGGATGTGCCCTCAACAGACCTTAAATCTTGTCATGTAGTGTGAGGTTAGCACCCAATGGCTATACCCCGACTCCAAAGCGGACATTAAGGTCTGTGAAGGAGCTCTGCCCCTCGCGCTGTAAAGGGCACCCAAGTTTCGCTGCGCTGCAACCTGGGATCCCACCCTTGACAGCGCACACCCCGTGTGAAGATGGCCAATAGGGTTTCATCCCCAGGAATGAACCCCTTTCCAACGGATGCAAGAGATCGATTTAGTCCTCCCCTTCCCTATGTCGGGCACCTCCCGATAATCAGCGCATTGTCAATAATGGAGGCGAAATTGCAGAATCTGTATGAACGGATTACGAACCAGATCATCGAACAACTTGAACAGGGTGCCGTGCCGTGGAAGTCACCCTATTTCTCGAAGACGGGCTTCCCGAGGAATTTTCTCACGCAAAAGGAATACCAGGGAATCAATGTCCTGATTCTCGCCAGCCGCAGATTCACCTCGCCCTACTTCCTGACTTTCCTGCAAGCCAAGGAACTTGGAGGATGCGTCCGAAAAGGCGAACACGGCTCATTCATTGTCAAATACGAAACCTATACTAAGGACGAAGAAGCTCCGGGGAATGATGAGGATGGGACGAAAACTCGGGGTTTTCTCCGTGGATATACGGTGTTCCACTCCTCGCAGATTGACGGGATTGACTTCCCCGAAGAGGAGTCGGCTCCCGAGCTTTCCACCACTGAAAAGACTGATCGCGCCCGCGCCATCATAGCGGCCATGCCCAAACGACCACCCATCAAGGAGGGCAGCTCGATCCCACGTTACAGGCCATTCTCTGATTCGGTTCACATGCCCGCGATGAGCTACTTCAAAAGCGAGGAAGCCTACTACTCAATTCTCTTCCATGAGCTGGGACATTCCACCGGTCACCAATCCCGCCTGGCTCGCAAGTCGATGCTTGAAAACAAAGGCATCGATGCGAGTGGAGACACTTCCCGTAAGACCTATGCGGAGGAAGAGCTTGTGGCCGAAATGACCGCATCGTTTCTGAATGCCCATGCCGGAATCATTGAAGACGAGATCGAAAATTCCGCCGCCTACCTGCAGAGCTGGATCAATGCACTTCGGAGCAAGGATGCGCAAGGGTGGATTGTCCGCGCCGCTTCACAGGGACAAAAAGCCACCGACTACATCCTGGGAAGACATCTGGAAACAAGCATTGTATCCGATCAGCTGAAGAATCCTCAGACTGTTGCCGGAAGTTTTGCGGACAAGGTGGCGCAACGCGAACCTGCATCCCGTTCCGGGAGGTCGGTATGACACTGGACGAATTGAAGCGCCTTGCGGCTGGCCTTTTTCCTCTCGCAGTGGCCAACGCGATCCATCACCCGGACAAAACCAACAAGGAGTTGGGGGAACTGGAACTGCTTTGCTGGAGTCATCACAAGGAACTCGGCTTCAGTTGCATGGCCGATTGCTTCAGTGCGGTTGCCCCAAGATCCGAGGGTAAGCTTGATATCACCAATTGGAGTTCCGCTGAGATGGAATCGCATCACTGGCGCTTCAGGGTTAGGTGCCGGCCGTTCCGCCTTTCCTCGACCTCGGCTCATCTCGAAATCCACCACGACGGACCTTTGCCAGGAATAACTGAAACCGGTTACCGTTCCGTATTCGCCCCTATGGCGAAATTTTCCGACATGACACCTGAGGATTTCATCCGCTCGGAGATCTGTAAGGATTTGCCGAAATCATCGCAGATGACACTCTTCTAGCCGCCTTTCAAATTGATTGGAGCTTAGAGCCTTCGGAGGTTCGCAAGTTTCGTCTAGCAATTGCCCGACCAATGGTGCTTTTCCCACGCGCATCCCGCCCTTGTAACCGGCAAACGATGTGACGAATATGTCACCATTAATCGAAATATCAATTAATCTTTAATATCGTGATTGTAAGAAATTCAATCATTGTCTAGAATCATGACAATTGACGAGCAAAATTGAATTCAAGGGTTCGAGCCCGCTCCTGCGCAAGCTGCTCCAGGATCCCGAAAACCGCCGTCGTTACCACGCTTTTTCCGAAGATCCTTCAAGGGGGCCTGCCGAACTTCGCGCCGAAGAGAACGGGGAACAGGTTGCCTGTTTCGTGCGGAACCTGGAAAGGAAAGACTTCGGAACACCCGCTCCGGGACATTGAATCCCGACCTCGTTTCAAGATGAACAATGTCGCTATCTCGACAGTAATTGTCTATCTGCTTGTGCTCCCTGGCATCCTTTTCCAAAGAGCTTACTCCTGTGGCGGGATCTGGTTCACTGGAAAAGACATCGTCGGGATGCGGAGGGGAGCGTCAGGGCACCCTTCCCACCCGCTAAGCACCCGCGGGTTTGCCGAAGAAACGCTCAAAAGCGTTCTTACGGCCTGTGTGCTACATTTCGTATTCGGATCCTTGCTGACAGGCCTGACCTTCCTGATCATTCCCCAATCGGAAGGGTGGGAATATCCTCTTGAGCGGATTCTTGCCGGAAGTTCGGACTCCCTCACCCAGTCGCTATTCGGCGCCGGGCGCTCCATTTGGACGATCTCATATCTCGGTTTCCTCTATGCGGTATCACCCCTCCTCGGACGGATCGCTCTTGGCATCGTAAGAAAGCGGAAATGGGATCTCAAATCGAAAGCTTTCAGATTCAACGACAACTGGTATTATTTCTTTCGCGGGGAAATTTACGACCTCAAGGAATATGGTGGATCCACATCCGTTTCCGTAAGTTTGGACCACACCCTGGGAACCTTTGTTGTCGGTCACGGAAGCACCTACTTCGAATACAAGGGTGTGATCGAGGACTGGACTCTATCCAAGCAAGGCGAACTGGAAACAATCATTATCACGGAAGCCACCCGCAAGGAATTCAACACCGACCTGGCACCCGTGGAAATAGAAGATCATTTCCTGATTCTCGAAGCTAAAAAAATCGAATCGATCCAACTGCTATACAGGGTTCTGGAACGAAGACCCGCTGACCTTGTTTCCGACGGGAATGCGGGGGCTTGATCCGACTCTCAGATCGCGACAACGTAATCCCGAAGGTTTTCCGAACCGCCTCTCATCACGAAGAGCATTCTGTCCACGAAAGGTTCGCTGGATTTGATCGGTTCAGGATCGGCCAATTCCCTCAAATATACGAGGCGATGGGCCGCGACCGCTCTGGCTACCGAAGCCAGGTTCCTGCCTTTCACCAAGACCTTGTGCCTGGCGAACTCAAGGCTCAGATATTCGTCGGTAGCGCAGGCGATCTGCAAATGCCCGTAGCTGCCATAGAGAACGTCTCCCGTCCCGTCGATGAAGGCGACCATCCTCAGATGGTTCCCCTTCTCGATTATCTGGTATGTAGGGGTCATCCCCACAACCACACGCCCCATCAAAATTTCCTCCCTTGTCATGCTCCATTTCCCTTTGTTCATTGAATTCCGATCAGCTCCATTTCCCTTTCCATCACCTCAAGGGCGAGACCTTCGTCCTCTACTTCCATTCGCTTCCGGCTCGTTTCAAGTTCCCTTGCCAGCATCCGGTGTTCAGGATCAACCACCGCATCCAGCAGGTCGGCTTTGTTGTCGGTATAGATGGAGATCGCATCGCGTCCCCGAGAAACACTTACGTAGAATTGCTCCAGGCTGGAAGCGTCAAGGCTCAGGGCGCTCTGGCTCAGGATCACCTTGTCGCAGGTCGCTCCTTGGCTCGAATGCGAGGTCCTCACATACCCGAAGTCCAGAAGCCCCGACGATGCTTCAATGTTGAACTTCCCGTCGAGGGTGAGAACCCCGTCATCACCTATTTCAGAAATGACATGGGTGTTCCCGTTGAAGAGCCTTTTTCCGTCCAGCGATGTCGCGTTTCTGGTGATCCTCACCCAGTCCCCGGTCGAAACCTCCATCGTCCCTTCTTCGAACACGCCAAAATGCGCCGCCGCTTCTGGTTTCAGGGGGATAGGTTTGTCATCGCCGAATTTCATGACGAAGACCCCCTCCCCGCACTTGGCAACAACCCTCGCGAAGTCACCTTTCACAAAACCGCCCCTGGCGTTCTGGTGGAACCGCAGCACGTCGCCCTCTCGGTAGAAACTTGCCTGCTTCCTCTGCGCCTCGGTGAGATTCCGGTTGCGGTAGGTTGGCAGCCCGAAGTTCAGCTCTCCGAGAAGACCCTTCTCACGCATCAGCCTGCGTATTTCCTGCGTCAGCAATCTGCCTTCGAGATGGGTCGGCGACACTGCTAGGACGGATTTGTATCCACCCAAGCTGGTGACATATTCTTCGGCGCAGGCTCTGAGCCGTTCCTCGAAACCGGCGATCTCCCTGATCGCTCTGCTTTCATTGAGGATTTCCATCGCGGCGTGGGCATCACCACGGCTCAACGCCGAGACTGCCTCGCGGTAGGCGGACTTCCTCTGACGGTAGATGGATCTCGTTTCGCTGACTTTGACCTCGCCGCTCTCGCAGACCATACGGAAAGCGCTTCCCCTCCCAACGCTGTGATGCTGCGAATGGTCGCCGCTCAAGATCACGCGGGCATTCTGCTCTTCAGCGATCTGGAACAGCTTCCTCATATCAACAGCCGAGAGAAGCCCCGCCTCATCCACCCAAAGAACCTTTCCGCGCATTTGTGCCTGTAGCTTTGAATCCACCAACAAGCGCTGAACCGTCTCGCTATTCTCAAATCCCTCTTCCTTCAAAACCTGATGGGCGGCCGGTGAAGTGGGTGCGAATACGAACACCTCCAGTCCGACGGACGCTACCGTCGCCACCGCGGTGGCCATCAATGTGGTCTTCCCACTGCCAGCGCGGCCTTGGATGCAGACCACCCGATCCCTGCTTCTCATGATTGCCTCGACAGCCGCGCTTTGGTCGGCATCCAAGACCTCCGACTTCTCCTTATACCAAGCGAGCATCGGTATGGCACTGCCCTTGGTTTCCTTGAGAAACCGAAGAATCGCTTTCTCCTCTTCGAGCACATTCTTGGTAGTGACGTAGGAAACACCGTCGATGTTTGCGACAACAAGTTCCCGGTTCCTGCGGATCTCGGTCACAATTTCCTCAAAGCGGCAATCGCCAAGCGAGTTCTGCAGCGCATCCGTAGCGAGCCTACGCAATGATACGACGCTGCTGCGCTCGAACATGTTTCCGATTGCCAGATCCACAGCTACACTCGCTGAGATCACAGGCTGCATCCGCTGATGCCGCTCCAGATTCAGTTCCTTCCAATCCAACCTACCCCGCCACTCGGCAAGCTGATCGACTCCTTTGAGGCGCTGTGCCTTACTTTTGCGCGAAAGCGCCGCCAGTTTGTCCATCGCCTTTGCGTTGCCTGTAATCCCAAGCTCCTGAGCGAGCTTTTCAATTTCCTGGGTGCGTCTGGAGAACCGCCTAATGTTCTCCTGCCCCACCCCGGCCACATCGAATCCGAATATCTTGTTCTCGATGGAGTATCCCAATCCTGTCAAACCCTCCGCCAGCTTGCTGTGGAAGATCGCCTGGTAGTAGTTCGCGTCCTTGACGATGCGGTAGAATTCCGCTGCCTTGAAACGGTTTTCGACCGGGTCGTGGCTCGTGTTGAAGCAGTAGCAGTGGCAATGCAAATTTGCATCGCTCAACCCATCCACCGGGCGGCTATCGAAGTGAGTGAATTCCGCGTAAACCAAATTCGAGGTTTTACGTGTCCCGACGACTCCACCTTTGCGCACACGGACATGAACATCCTGCTCGATGTATGCCATCGTTTCCCGGACGGATTTCCGGAACACTTCGATGATGCGTCTGTCACCCACCACACCCTGAAGGATCGACACCCCCTTGGGTGCCGAAAACGTCACATCGTAGCCGATCTTCCGCTTGTCGTTTTCGCGGGGATTAAGCTTTCCAAAATTATCCGGCCTACGATTGTCACACAGCAGATGAAACTCCTCTTTTACCACCTCTCCGGACAGCCCGAGTTCTTCGGCGCCCTTGCCGAACCAGAACCCCGCTCCTGTCTCCCCGGCTGCGTAATAGCCGTGCGAATCCTCCAGCCCCGAGGCGTAATACGATTTAGCGTTCCCCGCGCTGTCACTCTGAAAGATTCGAAGCATCGGTCAGGATTATCCCGCGCCCGTAACTTACGGAAGTGGATGGCATCGGATTTTTCACATCTCCGCCACTCCGAATAGCTCTACAAAATTGGGCAGACATCTCCTCTTAGCGGGGCTAAAGGTGGATAATAGAAAGTGAAGGCCTCGGAGATTGAAAGATACCCCAAGAGTCATCATCTCATCCTCTGGTCTGCATTGCCAGCCAGTATGTAGCTACCCCAATAGAGTGGCGAAGCAAATGGAGGGTCATTTGGAAATTTCTCTGCAAAGCTCTTCGCATGAGCCATGCAATCTTCAACAAATGGTCCACAATCTTCTTGTTGAATAATATTTGGAACTATTTCCTGATACAATTGCCTCCCGGTCTTGATATCATCACGCAACCAAGCTACCGCACCATCCAGAGCCTCACCCGCAGTTTGTCCTGTAGAATAGTTACTGTGAAACTGCTTCATCACGAGAAACGCAACAAGATCATCTACAATCCAAAGCGAGCTAATTACAGCAGAGGCACCAGCGTAGATGAAGCCAACAGGAAAACTCAGGTAGTCGTCAAAAGCGTCAGGAACCACGTTGCCAGTTTCACATCCGTTTAGGATCACCAATCCACCTCCAGACATCCGAAATTCTGAAAAAATATTTCGTAGGGTCATCCTCGAATCACTCAACATCAATGCAGTTTCCAAATTATCCCCAAAATCAAACTTCGAGTGCCCCGCATAATGAACGCACGCCATTTCACTCGCGATACTCAAGAACTCGCGTTTCGTCGCCTGCTCTTTAACTAGCTTAACAGAATTATTGTAGTACCTTGATAATTGCTCCACTTCGAGTCGTGCAAGCGGTAGGTCTCCTGCTGGGTCTCCCACGAAGAGTACTTTCAAATTTTCTCCAATTTCCGGTTCAAATCGAGATTTGAAGACTGAAAGACTAGGTGTATAACTTATTGAAAATCTATCCCCGAGAAATTCACCACTTGGCAAGAGGCAAGCATGAAGAGGAAATACTTGGAGGGAATGGGGAGAGCAAATCACTAACTTTTTCGTTGCTGGCAGAAAATCGAGAATGGGCAAAACTACGTTCTTTGCGACCCTTCCAAGGACGTCTGCCAGCGCTTCTTCTAGCTCCAATGGCCAAGGAGATTGATCGTCCTCTGCATCTAACAATCCAGAAGCCGTTTCACGGTAAAACTCGATCCACTGTCTAGCGAGCATTCTGAGTTCAGAACTTGTAAAATTTCCAAGCTGAATGACCTCTCTATGATCATGTGCGAGAATCACCGCATAGGCTCCGTTCACAGTAAATGAGTAATGGACTAAAGTGGCATCCGGGTTCTCAGAAAGTAGTTGGAGAATTTCCCCACTGTTCGTCTCACGAACTGGAAGATCAGGGTCAAAAGAAGCATCATAAATGCGTATCTGCCTCACGAGCAACTCACGTTTTGACACAAGCCTCGCTATTTCCGTCGATATTTCGTTTACAACGCTCGTTTCTTTTAGTTCACCTTCTTCGGATGAAACTCCGAATCGAAATCGTGACACAATTCGATTGTTCTTCGTAATCGAACCAAAAACCCTCCCTTGTGACACAATTGAGAAAGACAATTCACGACGCGAGTTAATGATCTCTTCATGAAGTTTCTCAAACGACTTCGCTAACTTCGTAGGCACCCCCAGCGGGAGCATAGGATGGCCATCGAGAAGATCTCGGATAAATCTCATTCGACTAGCTTCAGATGTGTCAATAATCTCGCAGATAAGATTGGTGTCCTTACTCTCAGACCATACTCGGAAGCAAGCATCTATAAGATTGCAATAAACAGCCTGGTTATCGCGATACACTCTTCTCCGCTGAAATGGATCAATGAGTGCCCCTCGATAGCGTTCCAAGTGATGAAGAGATTCTCGAAATGCGGAACACGCCATTTCATCGAAGGCCGAGTCATCTATTTCCCCACGCTTCAGCAATACCATTCCAAGATTATTGTAAGCAATTTGTCGAGATTCTAAATTAGCTGTTGATAAAGCGTTAGAATTGACCTCATACAACTCGATGGCTTCCCGAAAGTTCCTTTCAGCTCCATGCCAGTCTTCAACCTCCCGGGCTAGAACTCCGATAGAATTGAGAACTGAAGCCAATTCGTGTCCATATACCTTCGGATTGCTCTCAAACAGCTTCTTGCGAATTTCGAGCGACTGCCGATGGTAGTGATACGACTTCTTGTAGTCTCCTCGTTCACGGTAGAAGGTTCCAAGTGAATTGAAACAAGATGCAAGTTCCGGCAAAAAAACTAAAGGATTCTTGTCGGCCAGCTCTTTTCTTATTTTGAGAGCGTCGGAGTAGCTATCTAATGCTTCATCGTTTCTATTCAGTTCCGACAAAGTGTTGGCGATATTACCATGGATCATAGCGACATCGGATTTATAGGTATCTCCTGAAATATTGGAAACATTACTAAGTAAAACCAATGCTTTTTGATAGCTTTCCAGTGCATCATTAAAGAAACCCATCTCATATTGACACACTCCAAATCCGTTTAATGCATTAGCTTCATTAAGCTCAAAAACTCCATCCAGCTCTTTGTTTGATCTGGCAAAAATATTGACTGACTCGAAGTAGTTTTGATGAGCCACTTCGATCAGGTTAACATCGAAACTAATGCTTCCCAACAGATTCAAGGATACAGCCAGGTCGAGGTCATGGCCTCTCGGGTTTTCGACAGCCAATTCTTTTCGAAGAGCAATGGACTTTTCACAAAGCTCCTTAGCTCTTACAAGATCACCAACTTCATGATAAAAACAACCAGCGTTGTGGAAGGTAGTCGAGACGATAGACCGAAAGTCGATATCTTTCTCGAGAAGCTCTTTGCAAAGCCTCATCGCTTCTTCATGAGTAGCTTTAGCAGAATCAAACTCGCAGACCTCGTCCTGTGACGATGCTAAATTCGTTAAGACTGTAAGAAGCTGTGAACTGTCGCCGAACATACCGCGCTCGATCAATTGTCGCGTGATATCCGCAGATTCCGCTAAGAGATCAATTGCCTCGTGAAATTCGGAAATTTCACTCTTTACCACACCCAAATTTCCAAGAGTACTCGCTAGTGCAACGAGGTATTTATCCGGATCATCTTCCGCAAGCTTTCGGTAAACCGTGAGTGCATCTCGAAAACTCAAGATCGCACTCGAAAAGTCGTGCAGCTTTGATTGCACGTTCCCAAGATTATTCAGCACCATTGCGACATCATCTACGAAAAGACCAGAATGTTCATCTTTCAATGTCTCTCTGATCTTCAAACAAGCGAGATAGGATTCGGATGCCATACAATACTCTTTCAGTTCATAATAAGCATTGCCAATTATCGAAAAAGAGAATCCAACTAATGGGTCATAGCCCTGTTCAATACAGTAACTTTTCAGCTTCTCCGCCGCCTCCAAACCAAGCAATAGCCCCTCTTTTTGGAATTGCTGATCGACAACCTTGGCGCCTTCGCAAAGCGCGGCATCACGAACAAGAGCGACTGCAGCAAGAATTCTTGTCCCTTCCTGAGTAACTCCACTCGGTGGATGGAGAAGCTTCTTATCCAGGTAGTTCTCCTGAAGCGTTGTCAAATAATCGTGGACACTGTCCCAGCCGATTTCGTCTTCGCGGCTCTTCTCCCTCACTATCTCGATGGCGAACACTATCGATTCATCCAAATCAAATCCAGACGCAACATAGATCATGACCAGTTGCACCCAATCACCGCGATCTCGCAGTTGCTTGAAATAATTTCTTTGAATTTCCGTGATCACTTCTCGAGTATAGTTGTAATCTTTGATGATTCTTGATTGTTGCCACCAAATATCAACTCTCAATTTTTCTGTGGTTCCTCAAAAGGCAACCGGCTCAGCCACGATATCGATCAAGCATGGAATTGTCGCGAATCTTTTGAATCATTCTAAGCAAATTATTTGGGGAATTCGGGCTGAATCTCATCACTAATTCTTCAAGCCCTGAAGCCATGATTCTCAGTTCATAACTTGTGACTCAGGTGGAAATGTTCAGATTAACTTTTTATTAATGTCTAAGTGGTATTCTTCCAATATTGGAGAACAACATGACCGATAATTATGACCGATAATTCAATATTATTCCATGAGCGTCCAAAAAAGTATCTCCCATCAGTAGGCGAGATAGAGCTACTTCATACGGAGTTACCTGATGAACGATCAATCTCAGCTACACATACTGGAACTTTACTTATCGCCAATGATTTGGGATCAACAGGCGAGATTCAAGTGAGTCTATCCCGAGGCTTCAAGCATCCGGAGACAGGACTCGAAATGATCAGGAAGGAAATATTCTGCCTCGAACATGAGACCGAGCCCCCACGACTCCTACTGCGAGACTACACCGTGGCAATTGATGAGCCTCAAGCACTGGGCGAAACGAATGAGATCAGAGCAAGTAACCGACGAATTATCTACAGTATAACAGATATGCCGCAGAATTTTACCGGCAACAGTTTTGACACCGTATTAGATTTCTCTGAAAATCACTTACGTCAATCTTCTGGTCGAAAACTTGAAAGAGCTGAAGATTACTTGTCAAAGATACTAGACCACCTCGAATCTGAAATAGAAAGAGAACGGTAAGATTTACGATTGTTGATTTGGAACCTCAAAAAAGCAAAGCACCTCTGCTTTGCCTTCTGCAACACTAGTAAGTTCGGACACCCAGCCAATAGGCTTTTCACTCGGCCCAAATCGTTTAGTTGAAACCTTTCCTTTGCCAATCTTGGCGATGTCGGATCTCTTACGAACCACAGAAATCTTTCTCAGGGTTGGTCTGTCGTTCTGGCACAGCTTTTTTACTAAGTTGGGAGGTGTTACCACCTTCTCAAGTGACAAACGGAAGTCTTCAACCTCTGCTCTCGAATAGCTCTTTCCACGGGTCAGCACCACACATAAATCGAACCCTTCAGGTGGGTGAACTCGGAACTTACAATACTCACCCAGTCTCAATTGTGTTTTTTCACGCGCTTTTTCGAACGCTACATCTTCGGATGAGAGCGTGAAATTTTGGTGCGGATACAGCGAGACAACTTTGCCGTCTGTTGGAACCCAAAAAACTGCAAATTCAGTTTCATAAGTTGCATCAACAGACAACCAAAACCTCTGACCTGCTTTCAACCTTCCTTGGCAATTCCTACTGTCTATGATTTGGCCAAGGGCTTCTTTTGAAAAAGGATCATCAATCTCGATTTTCAATGAAAGAGATTTTTCGAGTCCCTTTAACGTTCTTTCAAATTTTCTGAGAATCTTGTTCAGAATCTCCGGTTGTTGGATGGATTCTTTTCGACCGCTGCTTACAGAATTGAATCCTAGCACCGAAACCTCTACCTCCTTAGTAAAACGGATACGTTCAACTCTAGGGGATTTACTTCCCGCCAAAAATAGATCTACGGGCGGTTTGTCAAATACCTTAACCAACCAGTGGCGCTGATCATCAACTTCACCTGCAGCGTTTTTTGCGTAATCTCCGTCGTCTCCAACTGGTATCTCCAATTGTCTCGGCTTCTCAAAATTGCGCCTATCGTAAACTGAACCTGCAATCGTTTTAGTGTGACCTTGATCCAATTCCGACAAACAGGGGCAATACTCTGAGTCTTGGCTTACAGCCCTTCCGTGAGCCGTATGTAGAGCGAGTAAACAAAGCCAATCTGCTTCGGCGGAAATCCCCGAATCGCTAGGATTAACGCGCCAAGGAAATTTTGCCCCCTCAAAAAATATGTCCTTTGGAGCACCTTCTTTATCTAGAAAGACTGAGAATCTTGCCATCTCCGAAAGATAGTGCTGCGGGTTTGTTCCTCAAGTTCAAATACTGGGATTATGCTGGGGGAGCTTGGGTGGGGCGCACCCTACTCGTCCCAAATCTGTGAAAAATCAGAGGTCTCGTATGAGACATCAAAACAAATTCGGAGGCTCCAATGGAGACCGACCGCAAATCAAAATTACCACGGAGCAAGCTCTGTGGCTCGCCGCTGTGCGCCAAGCGTGCATAGCGTTCATCAAAAACCAAGATGATAACCTCACCTGGGAAGATGCTGAAGATATTTTCACCCATCAGATGGATATTCTTAGCAAAAGAGGTTTTCACGACCTCTATAGTAATAAAATACTTCTGGAAATCCGACACGGACGGGTTCTCAGCGATTCGGAAAAACTGGCCTACCTCCACTACCACCTCAGACGCCGCATCATCGATCACTTCCGGAGATTGCGGTCTCTGAAAGCTGGCTATGTGCGCTTGAGTTGCACCTGCGGGAACACCGGTTGCAACTGCCCCCAACGCAAAGGGGGGCACGAGCGATGCAATGAACTCAGCGAGCACGAATGGGCTAACATCGTGGACGAACGCTCAAAGCAGGCAGCCTTGGCAAAGGAAGTTATGATGGCTTTGAACGAAATCTTTGCCGATGCATGGCCTTTCCTTGGAAAAACCTATCGAGCGATCATCCGTGCGGCAAAGCGTTATCCGGCTGGTGGTTTCAATCCAACCTGTCTTTACGAGGCAATGATGGAGCATGAGCGCGGATTCTTCATGCCGAAAGATGGTGCATTGGTTGTAAATGAAAGAGAATTCATTCGAAGGGCAATCGCTAAGAGAACCTCAGAGTTGAGGAAGAAGCTGCAACGGATCGTAGCTGACGAACCAGGAAGGCTCGATTTCTTCTAATTTCGCGTAACCCGGATATTTACGCCTCTCGTTCCGCATTTAACGGAGCGGGGGGCGTTTTTTTCATCCCAACCCACCACAAATTATGAACACCATATCCACAATCACATTTCATCTGGCTCAAGCCGAGCTTGATACCGTCATCCAAGAGGGCACGACCCAAATCATGGCCTTTGCATTAGTAATCGCCATCGGCGGCATAATTGGTGCCGGTTTTCAGCTCATGCGCGGCGAGATCTTGCATGCAATCTATATTTTGTTGGGTGCACTTTCCATTGGCGGATCAGTAGCTATCGCCAACGCATTCTTCTCACTAGCCGGGGTCAACTAAGATGAAAACTGACGTTGAACGACGCTGGCACCAGACCCACGTGTCGGACAGCAACGCCAAGCCAATGCTTGGGCGGCTGTCCGGCACGTCCCTGGTGATTTTTCTGGGATCGGTCGCACTGGCTGTTGTGGGGTTCGTTCTCCTTAGCGAAGTCCTGAGCCTTGGTGCCCTCCCTTCTCTGGTAGTCTCAGGATCGCTGCCTCTGGCGACGATGTTCCTTTTACTGCGCTACGTCGTCGACAAACCGGACAACTACGCCCGCAGGCACCTCGAATCCCTTGAACTCAAACAAACCCAATCCCCGCTCCTTAGCGGAATCGAATCCGATGAAAACTAATCCTCTCTCCGACATCTACATCTCCAACGGCATCATCATCCAGGGCGACCCGACAAATGATGCCACCCTCACTTGCGGAATCCGCATCACCGGAATAACGCTGGAGAATGCAAGCAACCTCCAATGCTCCAATGTGGAGGATACCTTTCGCGGCTTACTGCAAACCATTCCCCCCGATCTCCAGTTACAGGTTCGATTCACAAACTCAGGTGACTACACTGCGGAACTGGAGACCTACTATCAGACAACCAATTCCAAGGCGAACCGATGGAGCAAGGAACAGCGCAATCACCGCTTCTCCCGGTTCCACGAGCAATTCGATTCCGACAGGATAAGCAGGCAAGAGGTTCACCTTTTCCTGTCACGTGAAATCAAGCGCGCATCCGCCCGCGTTTCAAAATCGCCAACTGATGAAATCGAAGCCGTTCTCAAAGCAGAAGCGAGTTCTTTCGATTCCGTATTTCAACAGGTGAGACACGCCATGAGGATTGTCGGTGGAAACGCCGAACCACTCTCCGACAACGAGCTGTTCCTTGAGTTCGATAAAACTCTGAACCCATCGATCAAGTCCTACGATCCCAAGCTCGCACTAGATCGTTTCCAGTCGGAAAGCTCGATATCCGAATGCTGCATGCATTCGGATATGATCTCAGCAGAGAGCGATGGATGCGGATTCCGCTACGATGAAAATTACCATTCCATCATCCTTCTGAAATCCCTCCCAAATTTCACCACCAGTGGAGGTATCGTTCAGCTATCGAACCTTCCTATTAAAAACTACGAGATCACAGTCCTAGGACGACAGCTCAACCTCGAAGATGAAATCTCTGCTGAGGAATCAAAGGCTGCCAAACTGAATCGGGCATTGGGTAGCAGTAACAAAACACGCTTCCGGATGGCTTACCAAAAGAGCCTTGAACGGATTGACCGTTTAGCTTCGGGAAACGCCAAGCCCTGCCAGATTCAGGTGATTATCCGTTGCTGGGATCCCGATCCTGTCAGGCTGCAAAACGAGAAGGTTTCTGTCATAAAATCCGCGATTCTGAGGTTTCAGCAATCCCAGTATTATTCGGTCGAGCAACCTGTGATGGCGCGCAATTTGTTTCTGGCGAGCCTGCCAAGCTCTCCTGTTCGTGAACCCGCCTTCACCCATAAAACAGAGGATGTGACTGTTGCCAACCTCATGCCCTTTAGCAGTAACCATGATGGAACGCTCAAGGGCGCAGAAGCCATCTATCAAACAACCAATAACGGCATCTTCGGCATTTCGCTCTTCCACGATCAGTTTGGAAACCCTTTTACCAACCACGGCCTTATCAGCGGTTCCACAGGTTTCGGAAAGTCCTGCACAACATTGGATCTCTTGACGCAGTTGCAGCCCCATCTGGACACCATCTTCGTCATTGAAGACGGGAATTCCTACGGTAGTTGGGTTCAAACCTATCAAGATGAAGCTAACTCCCTCTTCGTCGATAGAAACGGCTGCGATGTTTTGAACTATTTTGACACGAACGGATCCCCTCTCAGCTCTCAGCATTTTTCGGACATCGCCAACGTCCACATGCTCATGACGGGTCGAAGTGCCGGGGAAGACATCAATACCGGTCGAGAATCCAGACTTATGGAGCTGTCCCGTTGCTTCTACTTGGATCATCTTGAATCTTGGAAATCCAAGTATCCTGATCGCTACCAAAAAACCTGTGTCGATTTCGCGGCAATGAGTCTTTTTAAGGACGCGGACGATAGTCGCACCTCCGATACACTCTTTTCGGACTTCATCCAATGGAAGTCAAAGGAAGTGGCCGCATACGAAGAATGTATAGCCTCAGTAGATAGCCGTGTGGACGAAGGAAGCGAAAACCTATTCCACTTCGCATTCGCTTTCATGAGCAGGCAGGAAATGCCCACCCATGGCATGTTCTGCGATTGGCTGGAAACCCAATCCGATAACAACGAAGAGCTTGCACTTATCAAATCCAATCTCGGCAGATGGAGAGCTGATCGGGGATGCGGGCTGTTCGACGGAATTTCGACCTTCAGCTTCACCGGGCGGGTCGTTCATATCGAGCTAGGTCTAATTTCCGAGGCCGACAAGCAACTCAAGGAACTCGCCGCATTGATTGTTTCCAGCTACATCCGCAACACCATTACCAGAATGGATCGGAGCAAACGCAAGCTGGTCGTTTTTGAAGAGCTTGGGAGGTTTCTGACCTTTGATAATGCCGAGCATATAGTCGCCGATTACTACGAACGCGGTCGCAAATACAACACCTGCGTTCTGGCCGTAGTTCAGCAGATCACGAAAATCCCAGAAACCCTTCGTAACTCGATCCTGGGCAATAGTAGCTTCGGAATGTTTTTCAGGAGCAGAACAACTACAGACGCTGGCACTCTCCAAAAATCGTTCCAGCTTCCCGAATCTACCGCGCTAAGTCTGATGAAACTCGAAAAGCCATCCAAAAAACTAGGTGCCCATTTCATCTGCTGGCAGGACGGTATAGATGGCTCTGTAATCCATCACGGAAGAAACATCGTTAGTCCTGAAATGCTCTATGTGTCGGATAGCGGCGGTGAGAATTACGAGAAACGGAAGAAGGCGCTGGCTCGTTACTATAATGTCATTGACGGAATAAAAGCCGAATCCAGAAAAATTCAGTAGGGTATTTCCGGGTAGATTGCGCCTGTTAAGTGGGAGGAAAAATTCCTCCCACTTAACACCATGAAAACGATACTCCTACTCCCAATCTGTGGCCTCTCCGGCCTTCTCACAAATTGCTCGCTCGTCGGACTTCACACCAAAGGCGATCTAAAAGAGGCCGTTCAAAAGGCCGAACAGCGCGGCCTCCAGCAAGGCCGCAGCATCGAAGCTCGCTCCTCATACTTAGAAAACCAGGCAAAGCTGGAAAAGCCCCAGCCAGATTACCGCTACTACCAAATCCCCGTCCCAGCTCATACGGCTGAGGATGGTGTGAAGATCGAGCAGCACGACAGAACCTTCGAAATCACCACCCAGTAAACTCTATGAAAGACATTCCCATTTTCGCATCGATTCTCCTGCTTTGGCTCGCCCCAATTCATAGCTCGTTTTCGGCTCTCAGCGTTGTCGATGTCGGTCTGATTTCAACCAACCTTAAAAACGCCAAAAGAGACTTGCTGGAGCAACTCCTGCAAGGCGTCACCCAGGAGCAGCAATTGCAGCAATTGCTCGCCCAAATCAGACAGACAGACGACTTCCTCAAACGTCTCGGCAAACTTGAAGAAGTCGATGACCTGCCGGGATTTCGACTAGAAGCCGAGGCGTTTTTAAAGGAGCTGGAGTTGAACCTACCGTCTTTTGAAATCATCCGCGATATCGATCCCGAAGAGCTATTTCACAAAGGAAATAACTCGCCTTACGACACGATTGAAAAAGACATTTTGATCGATGGTGAAAAAGTCGCTGAAGTCGATGGAGAGATTGTAAAACCGGAACTCGCGGCTCGAAGGGCGGTCGAGCACTACCAGCAGGTTAAATCTGAAGTCCTTCGGAAACGTTCCCTGTTGAAGGGCGAGCTTGAGTCCTCCATGCGGCAGATCCGAGACGCAGCGACAACGGCCGAAGTCCAAAAGCTTACAGCCGTCATAAACGGACTGAACACACAGCTATCTGCAACGGATTCGGATCTCCATTTTGCAGCCAACGAACTGACCGCACGTTACTATCAAAACAAGATCGAGGAAGACATCAGGAAGAAGGTGGATACACAACAAGATCGTGCGGCACTGAAATCCGGGATGCGCAAACATCTGAACCTTTTCAAGCTTCCCAGTGAGCCGCTGATCTTCAAACCCAAAAACTGATCATCCCATGAACGGAACCCATATTGGTGACTTTTTTCCGGAGCTTCTCGAACAAGCGCTCAAATTTAGTGCCGTCATGACTCCAATCGCATTTCTGCTAGTCGTCACAGGCGTTATTACCAGCGGCGCACGTGGACTTAACGGCGACATTTCCGGGATGTGGGGCGGGATGACAAGAGCCCTGGTCGTCTGTATCCTGATCGCGACTCTTCCCGACATTGTGAACGGAATCCAGTTGGCAGCACATGCATTAGTTCAGGAAATCGGTGCCGATCCGTCCAAGAGCAGCGAGAAATTTGGCTCCATGATTGTTGGACAATCTGAATCGGAGGCAGGTGAAGCCGGGTTTATGGATATTCTCTTCCACGACCGAGGAGGATTCGGAAAGGCGATGCTCTATGTGGTTCTGATGTTGGTATCGTTCGTCGCCTTGGTCATCCAATACATCTACTTTGTGATTCAGCAGGTTCTGGTGATCTACGGTATCGCACTTGGCGGAATATTCCTGGCCATGTTCATGGTCGATTCCCTCAAAGGGATCGCCGTTAAATATTTCCTTGGACTGGTTGCAATCCTCATGTGGCCAATCGGCTGGGCAATGGGAGACATTCTAACCACGGCATTCCTCAGACGGGCCGCAGATGCCGGGATCTACGAAGAGGGAGCCTCTGGATTTATCTCCACAAGCTCCCAGAGTTTCTTTTTTGCCGTGGTGTTATCCGCATGGCTACTGATTTCAACCATCGGCTTTCCACTTCTCATCAACACAATTGTTAGCAGCGGGGCGAACGCAGGAAGTTTGATTCTTCAACGCGTGAGCACGGCTCTTGGTCTTGGCATTTCGTATGGGGCAATCGGTGGCGGCACCGCACAGATGGCCGGTGGCTCGTCAGCCAATGTCTCCGCTTCGACATTGGCTGGAGCAGTCGGAGGAACCGTATCAGGAGCAGTTGGAAGCTCCGGGATGCTACTCCCAACTATCATCGGGCTTTCCGCCGCCAAGAGCAGCTTTGGAGGAAAGGAAGACAGCAACAAAGGGCAGACGGATTACAACGCCGAGGCTGCCAAAATCTCAAAATCAAAAAAATCATGAATCCCGCTATCAATTCCATTGTCGCCAGAAAAAAAGACGCCCGCTCCTGGCAGTTCGTCACTCTCGCACTGACCCTCCTGTTTTCCGGGATTATTCTCTACAAAGAGGTGGTTCCGGATCCGCCGCCCAATATTCTTGTTGTTAACGAGAACGGCTACTTCATGGGCAAGCTGGAGGATTTCTCGCAAGCCGTCGAACTTCATGAAGCCCAAGCCGAAATCGCCACCTTGTGCCTCTTCCAACGCTCGCCAAACGGCGCTGATTACCAGAAGAGGATCACCAATCTGTTCGGCCCGGAAGCCTTCGAGAAAGCCCATGCGCTGTTTGATGCCGAACGCGACGAGTTTCGAATGAAATCACTGCATCAGAAAGTTGAAATCGCTGAAATCAAAATACTGCGCGTTCGTGGTGATTCGGTGCTGGTAAACATCAGAGGCCAGCTTCTCCGAACAGGAACCTTCGAATCCAAGCCTTTCAACGAAGCACTCAGATTCGATGCCAAAATGGAGTTCACTAGAAACCCGAATATGACCGATAACGGCTATTACCCCTCAATCGTTCAAGCCTTCGAAATCAGCACCACCCCCCTAAAATGATGAAAAGTGTCTTGCTCTTCTCAGCTCTTGTCTCCGGTCTGCTTGCCCAGCCGCAAATTCCCTACTCCGCTAAACTCAGCACAAAAGAGATCCAGACGATTCCGCTCCATAGCGAAATCGACACGTTGCTGATATTTCCGAAGGAGGTCGATCTGATCATCGGGAACGGATTGACGCCAGGAGGTGAAGTGGATGGTTCGGTTTTCTATCAGCAAGGAAAGGAGAATCCCAAAACCATCATCCTCAGACATCTGGATTCTCAAAGCAGGGTTCAGATGACAGTGATGATTGCCGATGAGGCATTTGTCTTCCGCTTAGAGCCGAGCAACGACCCAGCGACGGCAATTTACTTCAGTAATGGACAGGAGGGAGAACTCGCGGAAGAGATCGATGCTGATCAGGCGCTCATTCAATCCCGACCAGTTTCCGCTGAGAGAAAAACCGAACTCCTACGCCTGGCCAGGGAGTCGGGTTTCCTTAAAGAGCGACTTCCTACGCAATACGAAGGCCACAGCGAAAAGATCGTTTCTTTTTCTTTTCTGAGGGATAACCTGCAAACAACTGTGACCAAAGTCTCACGTTTCTCCAGAGATGACGCTCTCATATTCTCTGGAACTGTTTCCAACAACAGCGACTGGGCTGTCGCACTGAACCAATGCCAAGGTCTCTTGAAAGTCGGAAAGCACCGCCTTTATCCTCCCAATTTACTTGGATCCAGCAAACAGATCATCGCACCGCGTGGGGTTGTCACCTTCGAAGGATTACTCATCGGTAACGGTAGGGGTAGTCCGCTTAATCTCAGCCTTGAAAACGAATTCGCACTCCAACTTATCAAAAACCAATGATCTACATCATCAAAGATTTTCTCGTCAGTCGTAACGGCAAGGTGCTGATGCTTTGCGCCGTGATCGTCATTTCCGCAATTTATGCCAGCAAGCATTCAATAGGAAATATCCAGACTTCAGCGTCACAGAAGCATCAGTCCGACCTCTGGTCTGATGAACTCAATGACCAAGAGATACCGTTCCAACAGACATCAAAAAATCTATCCTTTGAGCCTTTCGTCCCGGTTTCCTTGAAACCTGAAACCATCTTCATCAAAGAGCCAGCAACTCTCGAGAAAAAGCGCCCTACCCTTTCGGCGGGAATCGCAGCTAAATCACTCGCTCCACTCATTAAGGAGCAGCGTCCACAACCGCGAGCTTCACAGGTGGATAGGTCAATATATCCAACCTCACTACCCGCACTGGAGGAAGGCACGCTCATTTATTGCAAGCTACTGAGTCCTGCCTCTACCGATTTCATGGACTCGCCAATAGCAGCGGAAACAACTCGACCAGTCAACCGCAACGGGATCACTCTTATCCCTCGAGGCAGCAAACTCACCGGAGTTGTTCAAGCGTCAAAGAATGATCGCGTATTCTTCGACCCTGATTGGCGGGTTCGCCTTCCCTCAGGCAGACAGTTCACTATTACCGCCCATAGCCAGGAACAAAGTTATGACCGCATATCCCGTAGTCCGAATCCGTCTGACGGACGATCCGGGCTGCCCGGTAATATCCTAAACCAAACTCCTGCGAAGAAATCCGGTATCCTTCCCGATATGGCGAAAGCTCTTACCCGTTTCGGGAAAGAAACCGTCAAAACCGGCGTCGGAGAATTTGTCCCGGCCACGGGTCGAAACTTTGCCATTGAAGGCAGCTCGATTGCCGTGGAACAGCTTCTGACTCCAAAAGAACAGTCTTCGGTAAGAAATCAACCAGTTGTCCACGTCCCTGCGGGGCAGGAGTTCTACCTGGTGATTTCGAATGCGGGAGGAACGATAGAAGGTGCTGAGGCGCAAGTTGCACCCATTGACCAGTTGCTGGAAGATCTGGTGAAAAAGCGGCTTCAGGAATAATTTGCCCGATTGTTCATGTCTTTTCATAGACCCAAGAATGCTTCAAACTCCAATAATCCACTTTCTCCTGATTTCGGAAATCAAATCGCCTTGCAGGCTATTTTTATCGAACTATCATCTAAAAGGTCGCGCCTCATCACGCCATCCCACCGAGCCGTGACCCAAAGCTTGTTGCTCTCAGCATTGTGCCCTCGCGCTTGAAATATTGCTGTAAATGAGCCAGCTTGAGTGAGTTGGTGTTGCAGATTGTTGGGAACTCCCTCAATTAGCATGATCTCCAGGCCTCGTCCTTCGACAAAGCGAAAGAGATCAAAAATCACTGATTTGAAACCGACAGGCACTGGACCGTGGTTTCGCCGAGTCTTGATGGGGAGTTCACCTGGCATAGGTTGTTCTATCTCACGCTCGGTATCTCCTATCGAAAATGTGACTAGGAACAGCTCAACGGCATCCGCCTGAATCCACGGCTTGTTATTCTTGACCTCTAGGTGCCAATAACGGGCAGGAGTGCTGGAACTCTGAGATTTCAACATGGTATCCTCCCCGTAAGGAAAGTCGCGTTCGTCCAACACCAGTTCTGGGCGAATGATGCGCTTTGTGAAGGAATCCCTCCAGACGGCCAGCACAAAAAGGAATATTCCGAGAAATAGCCCAGTTGCAGAAAGAAAGAACTGAAGAAGGCGATAGGTGTCATCTGTCACCTGGCCAGAGAGAAGCTAACCCAACCCGTTCGTCAACCTAGATTCTCGTGAAATCAATTCTTCTTGAAAGGGCATAAAATGGGATGATATGAAAGAGGGATGTTGCCTGTCGATGTCTGGCAGTTGCGTCTGCCCGGCTCCGTTTAGCAACATCCCAGCATTGCCTCCGGCATCTGGGGGTGGGATCGCCGAGCAGGATCAGGATTCCACTGGAAGAAATTTTACCGCCGCTTCTCAATGAAGAAAAATTCTACCAGAGAAGGATCCTACCATCTTGGCTGGTCAGATTGCGTCACGGCAGGACAAATGAATCTGCCCATCTTCTGCCCATCTTGCCAAAAGCCCGATTCCTCTTGATACGAAAAAGGGAGCCTTGCGGCTCCCTAAGTCATTCACCCCCAACCATTCATAGAAAGTGCTCGAAAGAGGAATCGAACCTCCACGGGATATTATCCCACTAGATCCTTAGTCTAGCGCGTCTACCAATTCCGCCATCCGAGCTTTTTTGCCGTTCCGGTTAGGGTGGGCGCAGGAAATAGGTGCAGAGCGCTTACTGTGCAAGCTAATCTTTAAATTTTTTTCGCCCCGCCATTCACCTTGGCAAGAACCGTTCCGCCCACCCGCTCTAACTGCCTGAGAATGCGATTGTCAGGCATGGGAATCAGGGCTAAACTCCGATTCCTACCGTAAGTAAATTATGCATCTGCGAAAAAATCCACATTTCAGCGCACCTGTTATCGCCCTCCTTGCGCTTCTCTTCTCCATCTGCCTCCCGTCAGGAAACCTTTACGCTGCCAGCGGCGGCTGGGACGTGGTCAAGATCGGCGGGCGCGACTACGTCTCCGTAGATAGCATCAAAAAATTCTACAGCTTCACCAAACTCACCCGCTCTGGAAACTCCGTGGTTCTGGAGAATCCCAAAGTGGAAATGAAATTGAAGGTAGGCGGCAACGAATGCCTGATGAACAACGTCAAATTCGTTTTTTCCAACTCCGTGAGTTCCTCCGGAGGCCAGGTTTACGTTTCAAGAATGGATCTCGCCAAATTGATCGACCCCGTGCTTCGACCGAATTTCATTCGGAAGGCCGGTGACTTCCGGACGGTAATCATTGATGCGGGTCACGGCGGCAAGGATCCGGGGGCAACCAATTCCCTCGGTAACGAATCGACCTACAATCTCGGCCTTGCAAAACGACTCAAAGGCCTCCTCGAGGCGAAGGGCTTCAAAGTAAAAATGATACGGGAATCCGACCGCTACTATTCTCTCCAGGAACGGGTAAACATCGCCAACAGCGTCAAGGAAAACGCGATTTTCCTCAGCCTCCATTTTAACTCCGGCGGAAGATCCGCACGGGGAATCGAGACGTTCACACTCTCCCCTCCCGGAGTTTCCCACTACGGCACCGGACTGAAAGCCAGCGACGCACAGGCGAAGACCGGCAATGAACACGACTCCGCCAACATCGCTCTCGCCACCGCGCTACACGGCTCGGTTCTCCGCCGTCTCGGCAACAACACCCTCGACCGGGGAATCAAACGCGCACGTTTCAGCGTCCTCTCCGGAGTCCGCCATCCTGCGGTTCTTTTCGAAGGAGGCTTCCTCAGCCATCCCTATGAAGCCCGTCTGATCGCAAACGAATCCTTCCAGGCAGCCATCGCCGCCGGAATGGTCGATGCCATCGCGCGCTATCGTTTCGCAGTAGGCCGCAAGCCTGCCGCCCCCAAGCAGCGCTGATTACGGCAAGCGGTTCACATCCTTGCAATAAATGTAGGAGGCCTTTTCAGTGCCCATCGCTACAAACCACTGTGGGCAAAACGCCGCCATCCACATCACGTCCCCCGCCTTTACCGGATAGTAAGTTTCCTCCATGCGGTAAACACCCTGCCCCGAGAGCATCTTCAACCCATGCTCCATGGCGTGGTTTTCCACGGATGGAGAGGGCCGCCCCCGGCTCATAGGTAAAAATGTTCACCGCCAGATCAAAACGGTCATGGGTAGGCAGCAACCTCTGCAGCCGGATATCCTCGTTCCCGAGAAACGGCTCCCCAGAAATATCCTCAACCGAACCGGTCACGACTTCCGGTTTCTTCAACCGGGAGATCCCATCATAGACCTTGCGGAAAACCGTCACACGCGATCCTTGCTTACCTTTGAGCACGATCTTCGTAGCCGCAGGAATGAAAACAAAATTTCCCTCCGAAGCGCTCTTCCCGTTCCAAGTCAGCTCCCCGGATTCCACATAAAACACATGCTCATGCTCCCCTGCCGGAAAAAGCGCCTGCCCCCCGTCCTCATCGAAAACCACTGTCATCTGCGTCACCAGCGAACCCATGGCCGGAGACAGGTGCACGAACGCGGCAGAACCTTTCCATCCCGGAAACACACCGGGCACATAGCCGTCTTCCGCAATCAAAGCATGCCTCGCAGTAACCCGAATCCTCGTCGATCCAAACAATTCCATGCCGAAGGTTTTAAATAGCCGTCCGTAAAAAGCGACCCCTTGTTTCCCCCCACCCGGCTCTCCCGGAAAAGTAATCCCCGGTTCTTTCATCTTCCTTGAAGTTTAAAGTTTAAAATTTAAAGTCCGCCTCGTGCTCACCCTTCTGAAGATCCGCAATCTCGCCCTCGTTGACGAACTCGCGTGGGAACTCGGCTCCGGCCTCATTTCCGTCACTGGAGAAACCGGAGCCGGTAAATCCGTCATTGTCGGAGCCTTGAAAATGATTCTCGGCGAGCGTGCCGACAAAGGCCTCATCCGCACCGGCGAGGACACATGCACCATCGAATCCGTCTTCGATCTCAAAGATGCTTCCGAGATCAACGCCATCCTCGAAGAAGGTGGCCTGGAACCCTGCGAAGACACCCAGATCATCATCCGCCGCTCCATCGGCACCACCGCGAACCGCCAGTTTATCAACGACTCCCCCGTCACCCTCACACTCCTGAAAAAAGTCGGCGAACAACTCGTGGATCTTCACGGTCCGCACGACCACCAGTCCCTTCTATCCCAGGAGCGCCAGCTCGCCATGCTCGATGCCTACTCCGGCAACGACGCCCTCCTCACCACCTACCGCACCTCCTACCGCACATGGCGGGAGAAATCCCAGGAACTCGAGGAAATACAAAGCGCCGAGAACGCCTCCGAACAGGAACTCGAACTCCTCCGCTACCAGCTCGATGAAATCGAATCCGCCAAACTCACCCCCGACGATGGGGACGACCTCCAGGAAAGATACCACCGCGCCTCCAACTCCACCCGTCTCGCAGAGCTGGCCGCCCAAGCCGTCTCCTCCCTCTCCGATGACGACGGCATCCTCTCCCGCATCTCGGATCTCCAGCGCCTTACCCGGGATCTCGAAAAACTCGACCCCTCCATCACCGAGAAACTCTCCTCCCTGGAAACCGCCTCCATCGAACTCCAGGATCTGGAAGCCACCCTCACCGACTACGCCGAGGAACTCGACATCGACCCCTCCGAAGCCGCCTCCATCGAAGAGCGGGTCAACACCGTGGAATCCCTCAAGCGGAAATACGGCCCATCCATCGAGGACATCATCTCCCGCCAGGAAACCATCGCCGAGCGTCTCGACAACATCGACAACCGTTCCGAGAAAATCGAAGCCCTCACCACCGCCCTCGCCGAGTCCCGCAGTGCACTCGAAGCCATCGCCAAAAAACTCACCACACAGCGAAAGAAATCCGCCCCGAAACTCGCCAAGGAAATCGCCTCCCAGCTTAAAGAACTGGGCTTCAGGCAATCCTCCTTCGAAGTCGATCTCACCGTAGTAAAAGACCCCACCCTCCACGGACTCGAGTCCTGTAACTTCCTCTTCGGTCCCAACCCCGGCGAACCGCTCCATCCCCTTCGCCAAATTGCCTCCTCCGGGGAAATTTCCCGGGTCATGCTCGCAGTGAAATCTTCCCTCGCCGAGCAGGACGCCACCCCGCTCATGGTCTTCGACGAAATCGACGCGAACGTCGGTGGCGAAATTGCCCGTGCCGTCGGCAGGAAAATGGCTCTTCTCGGCGAGCTTCACCAGGTTATCGCCATCACCCACTTCCCGCAGGTCGCCGCCATCGCCGCCCATCACTTCGTAGTCGAAAAGGAAGTCACCTCCGGCCGCACCCGCTCAAAGCTCTACCCCGTCGAAGGCGAGAAACGTATCAACGAATTAGTCCGCATGCTGGGCGGCGGCGGCCAGCAGGCACGGGCCATGGCGGCGTCGCTTCTGGAGCATGGGGAAGAGCACTAAAAGCCATCTTCGCTCGATAAAAAACAAAGACAGCCGCTCAACGAGCGACTGCCTGGAATTATATATCACTCCATTTGGAGAATTCACAGAGAATCACATCTCCGGCATAGCTACGCCATCAATCCAGTGGATAACCCCGTTGGAGGCAACGATATCAGTCTTGATGACTTTCTGTCCTCCGTACGTGACGACCCCGTCTTCCACGACAACGCCCACCTTGTCCATGGCAGCCGTGTCAGCGGCCATTGTTTTTACGTCGGCAGCCATGATTTTTCCGGGAACAACGTGGAACTTGAGGATCTTCTGAAGTTTCTCCTTGTTCTCAGGCTTGAGCAGCTCCTCGACAGTTCCCTCCGGGAGTTTTTCAAAAGCCTCATTGGTTGGGGCAAATACCGTGAACGGGCCTTCTCCGGAAAGTGTTTCCACCAGATCAGCCGCTTTCACTGCTGCGACCAGGGTGGTAAAGTTGTTCATCCCGGATGCGATCTCCACGATGTTTTCCTTGGACATGTCCTTGGCTTCCGCTTTTTCTTCCATCTTCATTTTTTCCTCGGCATGCACTGCGGTAATTCCGGCAAATGCGACTGATGCGATTGTGAATGTCGTTACTAATTTTTTCATAATTTTCTTTGGTTTGTATGAGAACATTTTCTTGCGTCCCATGATTCAAGTTGTGGGCGAAAGCAGTCTGCGCAAGAGGGAATTTTCTTTTAATCAAAAATAATGATGTATAATAATTTTGATTCTCGGCGGATTGTCATTTGACTTTTTCCTCTTGCAAGAATCGGAACAAAGCAAAAGCTTTCTTTCACCGCCTCCCCCCGCCAACTTTCACTTCACTTTGAAACTCGCCTTCATCGCCACCGGAGACATCGCCCTCCCCACCTTCCGCCATCTCATCGAGCACGGTCCCAAGCCTTGCCTTCTTATTACGCAACCTGACAAGCCGGTCGGGCGCAGCCAGAGCAGCACGGTGCCACCGGAGATCAAAACCGTTGCGCTAGCCCATGGCATTCCTGTCTGGCAGCCGGAAAAGATTGGGGAGATTGCAGAGGAACTCACCGACATCGTTCCCGACTTCATCGTGGTCATGGCCTATGGGCAGATCATCGGGAAAGCCGTTCGCAAGGCGGCGAAGAAAGCCATTATCAATCTCCACGCCTCCATCCTCCCGAAATACCGGGGAGCCTCCTGCATCCAATCCGCCATCGCGAATGGAGATGCGGAAACGGGCATCACCATCATGCACGTGATCCGCGAGCTGGATGCCGGGAACATCATTTCAAGGAAAACCATTCAAATCGGAAACCAGGAAACCGCAGGTGAACTTCACGATAGACTGGCCGATCTCGGCCCCGTAGCACTATCCGAAGCATTGGAAATTCTTTCCGTAAGTCCGGAGGCAGGCACCCCGCAGAACCCGGAGGAGGTCACCTACGCGCCAAAACTCCTCCGCGAGAACGGGCGATTGGATTTTTTAAAACCCGCCGAAGAACTCGAAAGAACCATTCGCGCCTACCATCCTTGGCCAGGAACGTTTACGGAGGTGTCCGTGAAAGGTAAAACCAAGAGGCTCAAAATTTTTCCTCCTACATCCGTAGTAGATCATCCGGTTGCAACAGGCGAACTGGCAATCCACGAAGGATCGCTCCTCATTGGCTGTGGGAAAAAATCCCTGGCTCTCTCGCAAGTCCAACCGGAGGGTTCCAAACAAATGCCTGCCTCGGCGTTCGCAAATAGTTTGTGACGAATCAGATGGCTAACTTCGCAGACGGTCAATCGCGTCTTTCATTTTCCCGAGTCCCTCGAGCATCCGCTCCCTGGGGCAAGCAAAATTGAATCTCACGTATCCCGCCCAGCCGAAGGGGGCGCCATCGGAGAGGAAGAGGCCTGCCTCTTCTTCAAAGAATTTCGCGGGGTTGGCCACGCCCAGCTCCCGCGCATCGATCAGCGCGAGGTATGTTGCTTCCAAAGGGCGGATGCTGAGACCCGTGCACTCTTCGTTTATGAACCGCACCAGCTCATTCCGGTTCTTCTCCAAGTAAGCGATCATTCCCCCCCGCCACTCCTCACCATCCCGGTACGCCGCCTCCGCCGCGTAGTAGGAAAGGGCGTTGATCTCCGCCAGCGTATGCCCCTTCGCCGCGTTGAACCTGCGTCTAACCGAGTCATCCGGGATGATCGCAAACGCATATCCCAGCCCCGCGATGTTCCAAGTCTTGCTCGGAGACAGCAGGGTGATCGTGCGTTTCGCTAAATTCTCCGGAAGCTGGAGGGCGGAAATGTGAGGAGTCGTCTCTTCATCGAAAATCAGATCGCAGTGGATCTCATCCGAAACGAGAACCAGATCATGCCTCTCGCAGAATTCGGCAACGCGGACGATCTCATCTTCGGAGAAAACCCGGCCAAGCGGATTCTGGGGATTACACAGGAGAAAGACTTTTGTCTTCTCCGTCACCGTCTCCTCCATTTTCGCCCAATCGAACTCCCAACGGCGGTTTTCGAAAACGTGATCCACCGTGAGCAGCTTCGCTCCGGCATCCTTGTGGACGTTGAGGAAAGGGTAATAGACCGGGGTGCAGGTCATGATCCCATCGCCTTCCACGCAGAAAGCCCGCGCGGCGAGGGAGAGTGCCGGAACGAGGCCACCGAGATGGATGAGGTACTCTTCGTTCAGCTCCACTCCCCTGCGTATTTTCAGATACCCACGGATCGCATCCATCATACCGATGTGTGCCTGGGGATAGCCGAAGATCCCGTGATCCACCCTGTCGTGCAGAGCTTTGAGAATGGCAGGAGCGGATTTAAAATCCATATCCGCCACCCAGAACGGATCGAGCTCCGGCCTGCGGTCAAACTTAATGCAGCCGGTTCCCTTGCGGGTGATGACGGTGTCGAAGTCGAAATTCATGCCGCGAACGTGCGTGGAGTGACGAGGTTTTGCAATCGCCAAGGCGAAGGAAGGAACCGCGATTTGGAAATCGCGGTTCCTTTCGAATCACTTCGGCAGGGGAACCTGCTTTGACTGGCGGAGATAAAGGAAGAGATCGCGGATCTCAGGCTCTTCGAGGCCGGTCATGAGCCCCTCCGGCATGAGGGAAAGCTGGCTGGTTTTGAGTTCCTTCACCTCCTTGCGGGGGATGGAAACGTTCCCGGCGAGGGTTTTCAGGACGACCGTTTCCGCATCCTCGCTCACGATCACACCGCTGACAAACTGCCCGTCGTTCTTCTCCACGGTGGTCTGCTGGTAGTCCTTCCCGATGGAGGCATTGGGATCGAGGATGTTCAGGAGGAGGTAGTCCGTGTCCTTGAAATTCCCCGGAAGTTCGGGGGCGATCTTCGCACCCTCGCCATGCAGGGTGTGGCATGCGGCACAGCGCTGGTTGTAGATCACGCGGCCTGCGCTGGCATCGGCATTGAGGATGGCTTCCTCTCCGAGAAATTTTCGGAAATGCGCCATTTCCTTTTCCTTCCCGGCGGAGGATTTGCTGACGGTGCCCCAGTTTTTCACGATCCATGCGTCCATGGCATCGTCTCCCAGGCCGCTGATCTGCCGCACGAGTTGCGCGCTGAGATCGCGCTTGGGGACGGTGCCTCCGTCCACGGCTTTCAGGAGATCCACGGCTCCCTGCCTGCGGGAGACGAGCGTTTCCAGCGCCGCTGTTTTTTCCGCATCCGTGAATCCGCTGTAGGCAGTGAGGATGGTCTCCGTATTGCCGTCCTGTGGATAAGCCATGAGTCCACGCAGCGCGGTCTCGCGAAGGGGCGTGGCCGTTTCCATCAATGATACCAGAACCGGGTGCAGCTCCGGATCACCGATTCTCAGTAGGGACTCCAGAGCCTTTTTCCTCCCGTCCACACCCGCTTCAGCCGATGCCACAACTGCCCTCATTTCCGCGATAGCCTCCTGACCACCGAAAGTTGCGGCCAGGGATTTCGCCTGCTCGGCGAGATTCCTGTTCTTGGATTTCACGAAGCGCAGATAGACCGCGCCCCAGCCGTCCGGAGCTTTGAGGTCTTTCTTGCCTTTGAGGGCGATGTTCATCCCGGTGAGAACATCCAGGGATTTCCCGTCAGGCTCCATTCCAGCCAAAGCTGCGAGCAAGGAGGCGAGCTTCGTTCCGTCCGCTCCTTCCGCGACGCGGCGCGCGGTGTTCCGGTTGAGCATGGGAATGGCCGATACGCCTAGTAACCCGGTCGCAAACTCCGTGTCCGCACCGACGACCGGTTCCGCCGCATACCAAAGAAGACGGGGAACATTCGGATCATTCGCGTCTTCCGATCGAGCGGCCAAGGCGAGCAGAAGATCCCCGCGTTCCTCCAAGCCTAGACGTCCCGCCGCGCTGGCGAGGTAGCGCCGGACGACGGGCGATTCGTCCTTGCCCGCCATTTCGAGGAAGCGCTTTGCGACGGCTTCGGAGAGTTCCCCGTTTTCCGCCGCGAGCCGGACCGCCCATGCACGGACGAACTCGGTGCCGCCCGCCATCAGACCGAGAAGCGAAGTCTCATCCAGCCCGCCGGTGACGTGCAGTGCCCACAGCGCCCTCAGCTTACGGCTCTCATCGGGATTTTCCGCCAGGATCTTTTTCAATCCCGCATGCACCTCCGCATTCCCTCCGCGCTCCGCGAGCACACGGCGCGCATGGCGCACGAACCAGTCGTTTTCGTGAAGCTGGTATGCGACCAGCTCCGCATCGCTCGCCTTCTGCAAATCCACCTTCACCGGCTTCGGCTTCCCGTAGGAAATTTTATACATCCGTCCGTTCGAGCGGTCGGTGTATTCGCGCTGCTGGTGGCAGGGAACGCGATCATACCAGTCGATCAAATACACGGAACCATCCGGGCCGTATTGCTGGCTGATCCCGCGATACCACGGGTCTTTGGAAACAAGGAAATCCCCGTTTTTCACATTCTTCACCCCGGAGCCTTTCCTCTCGAATTTCTCGTTCCGCATCCTGTTCATGTGGATGTCTCCGAAGAAAAACGTGTTCCGGTATTCCTCCGGCCACTGCCCGCCTAGGTAAACCATCGCCCCGCAGTAGGCGCGTTTCTCGTAGGCGAAGGTAGCCACGGTTTTGATTTCATCGTAGGTGAACCGGTTGAAATGGGAGCCCGCCTGCCTCGAATAGCGCGCACCCTGGATCGCTTCCCACATGTGGGAAATCACGCAGGCGGCGAAGTAACCCCGGCCATTGTCGTCGAAGTCCAGCCCCCACTGGTTGCTACCGCCCTCCGCGTAGAGCTCGAATTTTTCCGTCTTAGGATGCAGCCGCCAGATGCCGACATTGATGCTTACCCGCTCGGCATCAGGCGCACCCGGTTTTCCCACTTTCGAGTGCGTAAAAATCCCGTGCGTTCCGTAAAGCCAGCCGTCCGGCCCCCAGATAAAATTGTTCAGCGTCTCGTGCGTGTCCTGGTTTCCCCAGCCATCGAGCACGACCCTTGGCTCCCCGGCGAAGACATCCTCGTCGTCTTTTCTGGGAAAAAAAAGAAGGTTCGGCGGCGCTCCCACCCACACCCCGCCATGGCCCACGGCAATGCCGGAGGCGAAGCTCATCTTGTCGAAAAACACGGTCTTCTTCTCCGCGACCCCGTCACCATCCGCGTCTTCGAGAATGAGTATCCTGTCCTTTTTCTCACCGGGACAATTCGGGTAGTTCGTATTTTCCAAAACCCACATCCGCCCCCTGTCATCCGTGGTGAAGGCGATGGGTTGGACGATATCCGGCTCGCCGGCTACCACGTTCGCAGTAAACCCATCCGGCAGCACGAAGCCCCCCACGGTTTCTTCAGCAGGCAGCGGCTCCGTCTGCGCCACGGGCCTGCCCTTGTCCTCCAGAGGATTCGCGGAAACAACCGCGCAACATGCCAACCAGCCAACAAACACTTTCATCTTCTTCATACTCAAGTCTCACGTTTTTCTATCGGATACGGCGCCATCCCTCCAGAGAAAGAATGGAACCCGCTGCGTGACGGTTCCAACCCTTGGGATTTTTCAGTCGGCACCTTTGGGAATTCCATTTTCCAAGAAACCACCCACCATCGCCCCGATGACTTTTCCTTTCTCGAAAACCGGCCGCCTCATCGCAAGCGGCAGTGGCATCGGCGACCTCATGGACGATCTCGGCCACGCCCTCGCAAACGCCGGGCCGGACATGAAAATGCTCGGCGGCGGCCAGCCCGCGCAGATCCCGGAGATCAACGAAATCTGGAGAGAGCGACTCGCAGAAATTTCCGCCGACAGGGAATCCGCCACCCGCCTCCTCAGCGTTTACGATCCTCCCCAAGGCAATCCCGCCTTCGTCGCCGCAGTGGCGAAACTCCTCAAAGACTCCTTCGGGTGGGACGTCAGCCCGGAAAACATCTGCCTCACCAGCGGAGGCCAGACGGCCTTTTTCTACCTTTTTAACCTCCTCGCCGGGGAAATGCCGGATGGCTCCACGCGCCAAATCGTTTTCCCCCTCGTCCCGGAATACATCGGCTACGCCGCCCAGGGACTCGATCCGGAAATGTTCCGTTCCGTCCGCCCCACCATCGAGCACACCGCCGACCACGAATTCAAATACCACATCGACTTCGACAATCTCAACGTCGGCTCCGGCACCGCCGCCCTCTGCGTTTCCCGCCCCACCAACCCCACCGGAAACGTTCTCAGCGATTCCGAAATCTCACGCCTCTCTAACATCGCTAAGGAAAACGGAATCCCCCTCATCATCGACAACGCCTACGGGGCACCCTTCCCCGGAATTATTTTCACCGAAGCCACCCCGGTCTGGGACGATCACATCATCCTCACCCTCAGCCTTTCCAAGCTCGGCCTCCCCGGCACCCGGACAGGCATCGTCGTGGCCTCTCCGGAAATCGTAAAAGCCCTCTCCTCTATGACCGCGATCACCGGCCTCGCAAACCCCAGCATAGGCCAGCAGATCACCCGCCCCATCATCGAAAGCGGGGAAATCCTCCGCATCAGCAAGGAGGTCATCCGTCCGTTTTACGAAGGAAAATCAAAGATAGCCCAAGCCGCCGCGCGGGAGATTTTCGGCGAGCGTTTCCCATGGCACATGCACCGCGGCGAGGGCGCGCTCTTCCTCTGGCTCTGGTTCCCCGGCCTCCCCATCCCCTCCTCAGAACTTTACGCCAGGCTGAAAAAACGCGAAGTCCTCGTCATACCCGGCTACCACTTTTTCTTCGGCTGCGACGAAACGGAATGGCCTCACCGCCACGAGTGCATACGCGTATCCTTCGCCATGGAGGAAACCACCGTCCGCGACGGACTCACCATCATCGCCGAAGAAGTCACCAAAGCATTCTCCCAATGACAGAGAAACAGAAAATGCTCTCCGGCGAACTCTACCTCGCCTCCGATCCGGAGCTCACCAAGGAACGCCTCCACGCCCGCCAGCTTTTCCGAAAATACAATCTCACAACCGAGAACGAACAGCCACGCCGAACGGAGATCATGGGAAAACTTCTCGGCTCCGTAGCGGGTGAGATTTTCATCGAGCCGTCCTTCAAGTGCGACTACGGCTACAACATCCATGTGGGGGAAAACTTCTACGCAAACTTCGATCTCATTATCCTCGATGTCTGCGAAGTCCGAATCGGAAAAAACTGCTTCATCGCCCCCCGCGTCAGCATCCTCGCCGCCACCCATCCTACCAATGCGGCACAGCGAATCTCCGGCGCGGAATACGGAGTACCCGTCACCATAGGCGATAACGTCTGGCTTGGAGCCGGAGCCATCATCAACCCCGGCGTCACCCTCGGAGACAACGTAGTAGTAGCTTCTGGAGCAGTAGTCACAAAATCCTTCGGCTCCAATCTCGTCCTCGCAGGAGTTCCTGCCAAGCCGATACGGGATCTGAAAAACTGAAGCCAGTCCTTCATGCTCTAGTCATTGCATAAATACCACAATAGAATTGTAAGTCATGTGAACCAACACGGACGGCCCAGCCTCCCGCATCGTTTGAAAAGCCAACCGCAGGCAACCCCGACCAAGAACACTGGCAACCAAGAAACCGGTGGATGGTAGATTGCAAAATAGGCGGAGCTCCACAGTAGAGCCGCTACCCCTCCTTTTTCCCTATCAAGCGCCCTGTAGAGAAGTCCTCGGAAAAGATATTCCTCAGCCAGCGGGGCCAACCCCACGGAGAGCACGAAGATGAGAAGGATGTATCCCCTTTCCGCCGAGACCATGGAATCCATTTCTCGCATAAAATCGACCGTGGGTGGAAAAACTCTCAGCCCCTGCAAATACAGCGCGGCAACAAGTGCGAGAACCGCCCCCAGCACCAAGGCACACGAGTAGGCGGCTACCGGACTTGGAGTCTGCCCTTCACGATCCCACTCCCAGATCATGCGCCGGGTGATGCCTCGTTTCCCCAGAAAAACCGTCATCACCTGCCATGTCACCACGGCCACAAGTCCGTATGCCAGCGTCTGCGCGAACCGCAATCCGGCTTCCACGGAAAACGCATGGATCAGGACGGCCACCATTCCCAGCACCTCGACCATGGCGGCGATGGCGATCATCGCGTGCATCAGGCTGGGTGCAGGAGGTAGCTTTTCCGACCACGGATCGAAAAGGAACGGCAGGCGCGCGCGAAAATTCTGCCACATGGCAGATGCGGTGAGAGTGGAGAAAATCACGCCGACCACCGCCAAACTCCAATTCGCGGTGAACACGCCCGCGCTGAAGACAAAGGTTCCCAGCATCGCCGCCCATGACCTGCCCTTCGGAGCCGGTTCCGGTTCACCGGAGGACGATGCGACAGTCGCCAGGGTCACCGCCTTTTCCGAAAGGCTTTTTCCAAAGACCATCCATCCGCCCGCCACCAGAAGTATCCGCCACCAGTCTGCTGGAAACATCCAGACGGCCACCGCAAGAATCGCGAACACGATCACGCTGGAAAAAATCCACCAGAGCCGTGCCTTCGCTTTGAGCAAATCCTCCAGCCCGCGCGGCCAGGTAGTCGCCACCCACAACGCCGCCCCTTCCGAAGCGAGCGACCGTGCGTCCGAGAACCAGCAGAAAATATGTGCCGCAGATAATCGCCGCGCCGCAGATTCCATTCCAGCTCCCCACCGCTCCGCCCATAAGGCCGCGCAGGTTAAAGACCTGGAACGAGGCGATTGTTAGCGGGATCAGCAACGCCTGGATGACCGCCCCCTTGTCGCGCCAAAACCACAGAAGCTCCTTCCGGTAAAGCGGGTTCCCGGACAAAAACTTCTTTTCCGATCCGCCGGAGGGAGTGCTTTTCTTCGATACCGCTGGACTATTGCTCCCTTGCAATCCAGCGTTCGCGCCCCACCACGCCACCCATACCGCGAATGCGAGAAGCAGCGCCGCCGCAGCCATCGCCACGATACCCGCCTGCCATGCCACCGGTTCCCCACCCCAGCCAATCAGCGCCCAGCGCAGCGGGAAAACGGGCAGAAACTCCGCTAGATTCGCCGCCTGCCGGGCGAGAAACACTTTCAGTGCGCCCGCTTGAAGGGTGAACAACGGCAGCATCATCCCCGCGTAACCCAACCATGACATCAGCCCCAGCACCGCGCCCCGGTTACGTGGTGCCATCCGCAGCATGACACAGATTTCCAGAGCCTTGTTCAGAACGGATGCGGCCAGGGCGAAGGCCAAACCAACCGAGACAGAAAGCAGCAAACCGATACCCGCCCCATATGCACTGCCGAAAACGATCCACCAGAAAACCGGTGCGCTGAAATAAACCGGATTCGCCATCATCGGCGAGAGAAGATCCGCAGCGAAGGCAGCCACCGGCCTGATCGGATGGCTCTGCACCCATTCCCACATGGAGTGCCGCCTTCTCTGGATATCCATTTCCAGCCCCTCCCCCTGACAAACAACCATCGTCAGCCACCAGAGAAAAACGAACCCGGCAAGCATCCAGATCGAATCCGGCGCGCCGTCCCCCTCGGAAAAACCCGCGCCCGAAATTCTGTCCCTGCTCACGAATCCCTCCGCTCCAAACTTCTCATACTGTGTCCGTAGTAGTTCGGCCTGAGCTTCCTCACTCCCCCCGAACTTCCGTGCCCGCTTCCCCGCCTCATAATCGAAATGAGGTATTCCGCTACGCCCCATCTTCTCAAAATCCGAATAACTGGACATGGTAAAGGAACTCACCACCATCCTCCCGCCCCTCTCCACATCGAGCACACGCGTCGTTTCCGCCGTATCAACCAACATCCATCCCAGCGCCGCATGGACGAAGATCATGATGGCGATGGAAAACAAAAACATCAGCCCACCCAACGAATCCTTCCCGGAGCCACTCTTCCGGTTCATCAGTTCCCTCTGCCGCCTCTTGCGCGCCTCACTTCGCCTCCGTGCCGCCTTCCACAGCAGCAGGAAGACCTTGCGGTTCGGGGTCGGGGCGGTTGTTTTCATTTTCCTTCCACCGTAGTCAGTTCCACGAAAACCTCCTCAAGGCTGCGCCCTCCGCGGATTTCATCCAGAGTCCCCGAGCAGACCAGCGAGCCTTCCGCAATGATCGCCACATGGCTGCACAGTCGCTCTACCTGATCCATCAGGTGGGTGGAAAAAACCACCGTCGTCCCGCTCTCGGAAAGCTCCCGCATGAGATCGAAGAAAATCCGCGTGCTCTCCACATCCAGCCCGTTGGTCGGCTCATCCAGTATGAGCAGGGCGGGTGAATGGATCAGCGCGAGCAAAAGCCCCAGCTTCTTTTTCATACCCCGCGAGTAATCCTCCGCAAAGGCATCCATCGCCTCCACCATCCCCAGCCGTCTGATTAGCGGAGCTAGGTCTTCGATCGCCACTTTTACATCCAGATCGTGCATTCCCGCGCTGAGTTCGAGAATTTCCCAGCCACTAAGATAGGAGTAAAATACCGGCTCATCAGGGAGAAAACCGACCATGCCTTTTACCGCTACCCTGTCCTCGAAACAATCAAGCCCGGCGATTCGAAGCTCTCCCGAAGTGCTTTTCAAAATACCCATCAGCAGCCGGAACAAAGTGGTCTTGCCAGCACCGTTCGGCCCAAGAAGCCCGCTGATCCTACCCTTGGGCAGAGACCAGGAAACATCTGTCAGGGCTTTCTTTTCACCAAAACTTTTCGATACCCCCACAACATCCACGATGGCCGTCCCACCGAAAGCTTCCGAATCATTGTCCACCCGATGAGAATAACCGGGCGGTTAGCGCAAACTCAATCAAGATTGCGGGAGGGGAAGGAAATTTCCCTCCGATTTTCTGAAACTTTCCCCAGACCTCGGGGTTATCTATTGAATCCCATGCACGCCTTGACCCGATTCCTACCCCTTTTCCTCCTGGCCGTGGGCATTTCCACGACCTCCGCCAAGACCCTTACGGAAAAACAGGCTCGTGACGCTGCCGCCCGCATCGACTCCCTCCTCTCCGCCGATCTCGCGGCCGCGAACCTCAAGCCGACCTCCCGCATCGACGATCCCACCTTCCTCCGCCGTGCCTACCTCGGCATCATTGGACGCATCCCCACCGAAGACGAAGCCCGAGCTTTCCTCGAAGATTCCTCAGCCGAAAAACGCGCCACCCTCGTCCATTCCCTCACCGCCTCCCCCGGATTCGACAGCCACCTTTTCAACTGGACCGCAGACCTCCTCCGCGTCCAGACAAAGCAGGAGCAGTTCGGCCTAGGCTGGCACGTCTGGCTGCGGAAATCCCTTTTGGAAAACAAACCCTGGGACATCCTCGTGCGGGAAATGCTCTCCGCCACCGGACATGCCGCCAAAGATCCCGCCGTCGGTTACTACCTGCGGGACAGGAACATGCAGCTCGATAATTTCAGCAACTCCATGCAGGTCTTCCTAGGCCG
Source organism: uncultured Verrucomicrobiae bacterium (assembly GCA_963793435.1). Classification (GTDB taxonomy): domain Bacteria; phylum Verrucomicrobiota; class Verrucomicrobiia; order Verrucomicrobiales; family Akkermansiaceae; genus Luteolibacter. The sequence goes on from CAWCAA010000002.1 coordinate 3,022,189, forward strand.
CCAGATCGGCTGCGCCCAGTGCCACGACCACCCGTTCGATGACTGGTCACAGATGGAATATTACCAGATGGCGGCCTTCGGCGGCGGCTTCACCTACCGCAGTGCTGAAGCGCAGGACACTGTCCGCCGGGTAATTACCGATCTCAACCCCATGGCTGCGAAAATGGCCGAGGCCAGGGAAAAAGGAAACAGAGCACAGCTCAAAGCGCTCCGCAGGAAAGCCCTGGGGAACCGTGGCGAAGCCCGCAAGGTCGGAAAACTCCTCTCCCCCATCTTCAAGGATTTCAACAAAAACGCCCTCATCGACGATCCCGACCGTTCCCTCCGCCTCCCGGAGGATTACCAGTACCGCGATGCCGATCCCAAATCCGTCGTTACCCCGGAAACCCTCTTCGGAGCCCATCTCGAAAACGTCCCGGCGGAAGAGCGCCGCGAGGCTTTCGCGAAATGGGCCACCTCCCCGGAAAACCCGTTTTTCACCAAAGTCATCGCAAACCGTCTCTGGGCGCGCAGCTTCGGCCACGGCCTATTGGAACCCGTCGATGACTGGAGCGCGGACAGCAAGCCCGCCCACCCGCAAGTCCTCGCCTTCCTGGAAACCACCATGAAAGCCGTGGACTACGATCTCCGCCAGTTTTCCCGCGTCCTTTTCCTCACCGATCTTTTCCAGCGCGAGTGCGATTCCATCGAGCCTGTCATGGGTGTGGCACACCTCGTCCGCGGCCCAGCCCTCAGGCGCATGACTGCGGAGCAGCTTTACGATTCCATGCTCGTCCTTACCCGTGGCGAAGTCGATGACTCACCCCGCTCCAGTCACGGAACCAAGTGGGAAAACTACACCGCTTCCATCGAAAAACTCCTCGACGCCGAATCCCGCGATCTCCTCGTCCTCGGCGAATCCGCGACCCAGGCGGAAAGCGCTTACCGCGATGCCCAGAGCGAAGTCCGCAAAATCCAGCGTGCCCTAGCCGAAGCCACCACCGATGCCGAGCGCGGCAAGCTACGCATGGAATTCCGCGATGCCCGCCAGAAGCAGTTCGAATCCGCCAAGCAGCGCAACCCGCTCACCATGATGAGCATGGAAATGAAGTTCATGGGCAAACGAGAGGAGCGCAACGGAGGCACCACCCGCGCATCCGAGCACCCCGCCCCGTTCAATCCCGGCACCCTCGTCCGCGAGTTCGGCGGCTCAGACCGCACCACCCCCTCCTCCGGCGATACCATCCCCACCGTCCCGCAAGCCCTCGCACTCCTCAACGATTCCAACACCGAAATCCTGGGCAACAAACGAAGCACCATGGCCAAACGCCTCCTTTCCTTGAAATCCCCCGAAGCCCGCCTCGAAGCCATTTTCCTCCGCCTCTACGCCCGCCCTCCTGCGGAAAAGGAATCCGTAACCTACGCCCCTCTAGCCAAAGACCCCACCACCCTCCGCGACCTGACCACCGCCATGCTAGCCAGCAACCGGTTCATCTTCGTCCAATAGCGAGCGTCTTCCTCCAAAACCCAAGTCTTCCACTTCTCACTTCTCACTCGGCACTCACCACTTCTTAAAATGAACCCGAACAAAATCTCCGAACTCTCCCGCCGCGACTTCCTAGCCCGCACCGCCCGCACCTGCTTCGGCCTCAGCATCGCCGGCTCCGCCTCCCGGCTTTTTACCCCGCAGGCATTGGCAGCGGATCCCGCCATCCTGAAAGCCGGTGGCGGAAAAGCAAAACACGTCATCTACCTCTACATGTCCGGCGGCATGACCCACATCGACACCTTCGATCCCAAACCCGACGCCCCCGCCGACATCCGCGGCTCTACCGAGGCCATCAAGACCAACGTCGATGGCATACAGCTCGGCCACTGCCTCCCGCTGCTTTCCAGGCACATGGACAAAGTCGCCCTCATCCGCTCCCTCAGCACCACCCAGGGAGCCCATGAGCAGGGGAAATATCTCATGCATACCGCCTACACCCAGCGCGGCACCATCTCCCACCCTTCCTCCGGGGCATGGGTATCGAAACTCGCCGGAGGCTCCGGTGGCGACCTCCCCTCCTTCGTCCTCGTGGGTGGCGGAAACAGGCATCCCGGCGGCGGTTTCTTCGAGCCACAGTTCTCACCCCTCCCCATCGGAGATCCCGAAAAAGGCCTCCGCAACGTCGCCAAACGAAAAAACACCACCGACGAATCCCTAACTCGCCAGCTTTCCCTACGCCAGGAGCTGGATCACGATTTCGACACCCGCTTCCATAAAGGCCAGCGCTCCGTCCGCGCCTACAACGAAGTCTATGATTCCGCCGTCAAGCTCATGCACAGCAAGGATCTTGAAGCCTTCGATCTCTCCCGGGAATCCAGGGAATCCCGCGCCGCCTACGGCACCGAACGCTTCGGCCAGGGAGTCCTCCTAGCCCGCCGCCTCGTCGAGCGCGGCGTCCGTTTCGTGGAAGTCGAATACGGCGGCTTCGATTGGCATGCCGACAACTTCGACCAGATGGAGGAAAAAATTCCCGTCCTCGACCAAGCCCTCTCCGCCCTCTTCTCCGATCTCTCCGCAAAAGGCTTGTTAGACGAAACCCTCGTGGTAGTAGCCACCGAATTCGGACGCTCTCCGAAAATCGTCAGCAACGAAGGCCGCAACCATTTCCCCAAAGCCTTCTCCTGCCTCATGGCCGGCGGCGGCATCAAAGGCGGCCAAGCCTACGGCAAAACCGACGAAACCGCCTCCAACGTAATCGAGAACAAAGTGGCCGCCGGGGATTTCAACGCCTCCATCGCCTTCGCCCTGGGCCTGCCCTACGACCTCACCCTCATGTCCCCCTCCAAGCGCCCATTCAAAATGGGTGGCAAAGACGGCAAGCCGATTGCGGAGCTTTTCGCGTAACGGAGCGAGTGGGATGAGGGACGGAGGGAATGAGAGAAGAACTGGAGCGGCGAATTCCTTTCGCCGCTTCTCTTTATTCCTCGGATAAGGCCCGGAACTCGCCATCGGTCGGGGTAATCTTACTCACCACCACAATGGCGATCCAAGCAAACAGGAATCCCGGAATGATCTCATAAATCCCCGGCCCGCCGAGAAACGAATCCCCCCAGCCCAGACTGATCCAAAGAATCACTGTAACCGCTCCGGTCAACATCCCGGCAATCGCACCTGTCCCGGACATTTTCTTCCAGACCAGCGCCAGAATAATCATCGGCCCGAACGCCGCACCGAATCCCGCCCAAGCATTGGAGACAAGACCCAGCACCTCGGACTTCGGGTCACCCGCCATCAGCGCGGCGATCACACCCACCAACAAAACACTCACCCGACCCACCGTCACAAGCTTCTTTTGGCTCGCCTTCCTGTTCATAAACAAGCGGTAGAAATCCTCCGTCAGCGACGAGGAGGAAACCAGCAACTGGCTGGAGATCGTGGACATGATCGCAGCCAGCAGCGCGGCATACAGAAAGCCCGTCACCAGCGGATGGAACAACAGATCCGCCAGCACGATGAAAATCGTTTCCGGATCCGCGATCACAATTCCATTCCTCTCCATATAAGCACGGCCCAATATCCCCAATCCAATCGCCCCCAGCACGGAAATCGCCATCCAGCTCATCCCGATATTACGCGCCTTGGCAACATCCGGGATCGTCCGTATCGCCATGAAACGGACGATGATATGCGGCTGCCCGAAATATCCCAGCCCCCAGGAAATCGCCGAAAGAAATCCGAAGAACGTCAGCCCGTCAAAAAGCGAAAGATACTCGGGATCAACCCAGAAGTGTTCGGCATGGTCACTGCTTCTTGAGTAGGGAGCCGAATGTGACGAAATCGTCACTTGTACGATCAGGCTGATTCTGATTTCCTCTGTTCGTGGGTCACGCCAAGGACAAGATCGACGAAAAGAAGCTCTCCAGCTGGAAACTGCTCGATGATTTCCGGCAGCGGCTAGCCAAGGCGCAGGCCTCCGCTCCCAAGTCCGAAAAGCGCCCCGGCGGCCCCGAACGCAAACTTCTTGAGGAGGATTACTTCAGCCTCATGCTCTTCGGGCTTTTCAATCCGGTCATCGACAGCATGCGCGGTCTTTGCGCGGCAAGCCACCTCAAGCGCGTGCAGGAGGACGTCTGCTCAAGGCCGGTGAGTCTCGGCAGCTTTTCCGAGGCGCAGGGGGTTTTCGACCCCGAACTGCTCAAGCAGGTGTTCCTGGAACTCGCCGGGGAAATCCCCACTTCATGGGGCGATGCCCGGCTCGCCCACCTCGCCGACAGGCTCAAGCTGGTGGACGGCACCCTGCTGCCCGCCCTGCCACGCATGCATTGGGCGCTCTGGATCAACGACCAAAACCGCGCCGCCAAGCTGCATCTGAAATTCACCGTGCTGCGCCAGGTCGCCAGCGACGCGCTCGTCACCACCGGGAACTCCTGCGAGCGCAAGGCTTTGCGGAAATCCATGAAGAGGGGCGAGATCATCGTCGCGGACCGCTACTACGGGCTGGAATACGGGTTTTTCGGAGAGCTTCGCGAAGAGGGGGTCTCCCACGTGATCCGCATCCGCAACAATCCGCGCATGGAAATCGTGGAGGAACTCCCCCTGGCCGTAGCGGACCGGGCGGCGGGCGTCACCTGGCAGGGTATGGTGAAACTCGGCGACAAATGGCAGGGCGAACCGGTCCGGGTGGTCAAGGTCGAGGTGGATGGCAAGGAACTGCTGCTGGCCACCGATCTGGGGATCGAAGCGGAGCTGGTCGCCCTGATCTACCGTTACCGCTGGCAGATCGAGCTGTTTTTCAAGTGGATGAAAAGCATCCTCGGCAACCGCCACCTGATGGCGGAGTCGCCCGAAGGAGTGGCCATCCAGACCTACAGCGCACTCATAGCGGCGCTGATGCTGCAACTTCTCACGGGCAAACGCCCCACCAAGAGGGCCATGGAGCTGATCCGTCTGTACATGATGGGCTACGCGGAGCTGGAGGAGATCATGACACTGCTGGTTCCGGAAAAATCCGGCAAATAAGCGTTCCGGGGAAATTGCCGCCAAGGCGCTTTCCCAGGCTCGCCGTGCCCGGATGGCAAGTCCTCAGCCACAAACGCGCCGGGACAGCCGCGTGAAAGTGTCACTTCTGTGAAAACCAAGGGATTTCCAGCCCCCTTTCCAAATGCAGCAGACATCATGCCGAACACTTCTGGGATCAACCCCATTCAGTCGCTCTCCCGCAGCCACCAAACCATCGCCCTGCCCGGTGGTCAGAATCACAATCGGCATGATCACCAGCGCGATCATCATAATGCAGCCCTGCACGAAATCAGTAAGACTCACCGCCAAAAAACCACCAATCACCGTGTAGGTCAGGACGATCACCAGAGTGAACCATACGCCAAACGCGTAGTCACCCATCAAGCTCAGATTGATCAGATCACCGAAAGCACTGGCAAACAGTTTTCCCCCGGCCACCAGACCCGAGGCAGTATAAACCACGAAAAACACCACCACGATCACTGCAGAAATCATCCGCAACCCCATCGCCCGCGAAGGAAAACGGTTCGCCAGAAACTGTGGCACAGTCAGCGCATTGTCATACCGTTCGGTCTGCTCCCGCAGCCTGGGCGCCACCACGATCCAGTTCACCAGCGCCCCCAAAAACAACCCGATTCCTATCCACCCCTCCACCAGACCAGCGGCATAAAGTGCACCCGGCAACCCCATCAAAAGCCACCCCGACATATCCGAAGCACCCGCCGACAAAGCCGCCACCGCCGGATGTAACTTCCTCCCACCCAGCATGTATTCCTCCGAACTCGAGGTAGATTTCCTGGCGGCATAGAAGCCGATCCCAATCATCAATCCAAAATACAAAATCAAACTTATCCAAATTCCAGTAGCCATGTGCGCTGTAGTGTCGTGAAAACCGCGACCCTCTCACACCCCCACAGCCCGGTTCAAGGGTTGAATCGTTTTTCTAAGAAACCGAGAAACCGCCTTACATTTGTCAGCACCAGCATGGGATACCGCCCAGAATCTCTTCTCGCTTTTCACCCGGAGGAACGAGTTTTATTCACCACCTGCCGTCCGCGTCCATCCGTGCTTCAACTCTTCCCCCCCCTGGTGCAGGAAGCCTGGCAAAATAGCTTTCTACTAAAGCTCCCACATCTGAAAAAAACTTTGGATCCATGCCAGACACACGGTCTTTCCCAATCACCAGGCAGGGAACCTGCTCGCGGGTATGGTCCGTTCCGGGATGGTAGGGGTCGTTCCCGTGATCTGCGGTGATAATGACCAGATCAGTGTCGTTGATTTTCCCGAGAAAACCACCAAGCCACTGATCGAAGTTGCGTAGGCACGCCGCGTATCCCGCCGGATCACGGCGGTGGCCATAAAGAGAATCAAAATCAACGAGGTTAGCAAAAATGAAGTGGGGGCTTTCCCACTGGCTTTCCCAGAGCCTGTCGATTTCTACCATTCCCCCTTCATTACCAGTGGTCGGATGGGATTGGCAAATGCCGGAACCTGCGAAGATATCCGCGATTTTCCCGACACCAATCACTTTCACCCCATTCTCCTGCAAACGATTCAAGACGGTCTCTCCTGGAATGAGCGAGTAGTCATGGCGGTTACCGGTCCTACGGAAATCCCTGGAGTCGCCCCCGAGAAACGGCCGGGCGATAACCCGTCCGATTTTCAAGCCCCTACGGTCGAGAATTTCCCTGGCCGACTGACAAAGCCGTTGCAGCCGATTGAGACCAAAAACTTCTTCATGGGCGGCGATCTGCAGGACACTGTCCGCACTCGTGTAGAGAATGGGACGGCCCGTCCGGACGTGCTCTTCACCCAGCTCGGTAAGAATCTCAGTACCGGAGGCGACCTTGTTTCCGATGAATTCCGTCCTACCAACTTTCTCGAGTTCTGCAACGAGATCTTCAGGAAATCGGTCAAATGTAGGGAACGGCTCGGTAACGGGAAAGCCCATCAGTTCCCAGTGTCCGGTGGTAGTATCCTTCCCCTCCGAGGTTTCAGTCAGGCGGTAGGCGGAGGAACCTGGCAATGTGTTTTCGCTGCGGTCGTTTCCGAGCAAGCATGACAAACCGAGCGATTCCAGGTTCGGCAACCGGAAGCCATCCACCTTCTGATAGAGATGCCCCAGGGTATTGGCACCGGCATCCCCGTATGCACCGGCATCGGGCGCATGGCCGCAACCAACGGAATCCAGAACAATAACCAGCGAACGTTTTCCCATGGATCAAACTTCCCATATCGGCGTAATCCGTCCACGAAAAAGGGCGGAGGTAAAACCTCCGCCCTCTCGTTGAATTCAAACGGTCAACCCGGATCAGAGTCCGGCGTCGATAGGAGGAAGGACACCGCCACCGAAATCGTCAGTGGTCACGGGAACCGATCCACCGGAATCAGAACCGCGGAGCGGACGACCGGTTGCATCGATGATCTGCGCAGTCACGAAGATGATCAGGTTGCTCTTGATCCTGTTCTCACCTTTGGTCTGGAATAGACGACCGATGATCGGGATGTCACCAAGGATAGGCACCTTGTCTTCCACATTTTGCACGTCTTCACGCATGAGGCCACCGACTGCGACGGTGTAGCCGTCATAGATGGTCAGCGAGGTATTGACGCTACGCTTGGAGAAAACAGGCATCTCGATGCGGTTTTCCGTGATAACCGTGGTGGTTGGATTACCCAAGGCATCCTGCCCTGAGGTTTGGATAGGGCTGCCGTAGTTGATAAACCCTTCGAACTCTACGATCTCCGGAAGGAAGCGAAGGTCGATGACGAAGTCGTTCTCACCGATAGTGGGCTCGATTTCAAGGGTAACACCGGTGTTCTTCGTTTCGAACGCAGTAGGCGTTGCCGGAGTAACCGGGAAGCTGCTGGAAGAACTGCCACCAAGGCCGCCAAGACCACCCAAGCTGGTAGTACTGGTGGTGCCCACACTGTTGGGAAGTTCAGGGGGTTCGTATTCGGTAGGATAGATAAACTCGCGGATGACCTCAATGGTCGCCTTCTGTCCGGAACGTGCGGTAACCGAGGGAGCGGTCATCAGGTCGGTTCCTTTCTTCTGGGCAAGACCACGCATGATTACCTGCACTTGGCCGTCCGAGAAGAATCCGGTGAGACCGAGGATACCCGGGGCGACGTTTGCCGTCTGGGCGGTGCGGTTCGGATTGTTGAGAATGGAGTCAATGTTGTTGCGGTTGATCGACTGATCCCCGCTACGGAGTCCGCCGGTAACAATATTGGTTACATTTCCGGAAGCTCCGATGCCAGGAACGGTTCCAACACCGGTATTGAAGTCGGAAGCGGTTCTGGAACCGCCGTTGCCTATCGTTCCACCGCTACCAAAGAGATTGTCAGCGTTCAGACCGAATGGGGAGACGATCCAGTCGAAGCCGAGTTCGTCGTTGTTTTCTTGGGAAATTTCGACGAATTTCGTGGTGATTTTTACCTGTTTAGGCTCTTGCCCGCGGTAGGTGTCCACCAACTGCTCGATCTTGTCGAGTTCCGACGGGGTGTTGGTTACAAGCAAGCTACCGGAGGCACCGAGGGTTGCCGCAGTTCCGTCAGCAAAGTTGATGCCGGACTTTTTGAGCAATTCAATGATGGGGGGGCGGGCAGTTATTCCCCCGCCTCCACCACCGGTGGTATCGGCGAAGGGATCGTCCACAGCGGCGCTAGCATCGCCACCACCTGCGGCGATGGATGCTGCGAAGTCAGGTGGAACGCGGAACGTGCGGGTGAAGAGATCTTCACCGGTTTCGGTTTGCGGGACGAGGGTAACGGCAAAGTCGTCAACCTTGTAACGGAGCTTGGTTGCATCGCCGATGTATTTGAGGGCAACCGCGAGAGGTACGTTGCGGAGACGGAGTTCGTTGATGCGGAGGGCACCGGGATCGCCACCTCCGAGGAGGCCGCCGTCACCAGATGCTGCATCAAGAGCATCGCCAGCACCGCCTACGGCTGTCGGGCGAGGGCGCCGGATGACGAAGTTCACGCCTTTTTTGTCGGGATCAAGCTCAAGTGTATCCAGCTCGACGGAACGCATGCGGAGGAAATCAATCGCTTCCTCGACAGTGGTGTCTTCGAAATCAATGCGCGGGATGACAATTCTGCGAAGCTTTTCGGTAATGTATGCGACTCCACCGCCGTCACCACCGCTATTGTCGGGAGTCGGGTCAAAGTTCGGCAGGGAAGCGGGAACGGAAAGCTCCCAGGCCTGATCCACCTGCATGAGGAGTTCCGCCCGGGTCTGGTCGTATGCGGCGCGGTAGTAATCGCTTTTCGTGGCTGCGATCTTCTCCATGCCACGGCGGGCGGCGGAATTGTATGGATCCACACGGATGACGTCCTCGTAGTTCTGCTTGGCGGCATCGAACTTGCCGAGATCAAAGTTGCCCTGCGCCATGTAAAGCGTGCGGCGGACTTCATCGATGTCTTTTGTGTGCTCGTAATCCAGAGCCGGGTTGGTGCGGATCGGATCGTCAAGATAACCCATTTCCTGTTTGGCGGCGAAGTTGTTCGGGTCGATGTCCGGAGAGAGCACGCCGTCAAGGAGAGTGCGGGCTTCCTCATATTTGCCGGTCTTACGGAACTGCTGGGCGAGGGCGACACTGGCATCGCTGAGATGCTCCGTGTAGCTCTGGCGGCGATCCGCAAGAGTGGATGCATCAGGAAGAATGCTGATCGCTCCACGGTATTTATCAACGGCCTGCTGGAAATCGGCTTTCGCGTAAGCTTCACGACCTTCGAGGAAAAGCTTATCGGCATCTGCGACGGCTGCCTGGCGGCGGATGATCTCACGTTGGGCGACGCCGGAATACTGGGCGTTGGCTGTTGAAACGGTGAGCGGCATGGTGGCAGCTACGGCCATCAATGAAACGGCGGTGCGACTGTGGCGGTAAATTGGCGTTTTTTGCATAAGGAACGGTGACGTTTTGTAGAGTTTAAGTGGATTTGGAAAGAGCTTTTTTCTGAAAAGTTAACGATTTTTGAAAAGATCAGGGAGCTTTCGGCCGTTGCACCTTTTAGGATGGTGAAGGTTTCGGTTTTCCCATCGGCATTCGTGTGTTCAACGGTAATGGATTCGGGTGTTACGTCTTTGAGTTTGAAGGACTTGTCCTTGGCATCAGGTGGAAGTGCGAAGGAGGTGAATTCCTCCACTTTCATTTCCTGACCTTCCAGGCCGAGGGCTTCGAGGGAGAGGACGGCGGTGCGGTCATACTTCGCGAATTGAGCGGCATTTGCCTTTCTGAACTGGGACGGGATCTCGTAAGTCATCCCTTTCTTGTTGGGCTTCTGGTCTTCCACGGTGACGATGACGACATCTACCTCGACGTCGAGCCTCTCGTTCATCTCCTTCCGTTTTTCGGAACCGACGAATTTGAAACGCTCTTTGATCGGGCCATCCTCAAAGAAAAGGCCACCGGGTGCGATCGGATTTGCAGCGCCAACTTTCTCCCCCCTGCGGAGATTGTCATTATATTCGAAGGTGAATGCGCCACCTGCCTGCGGAAAGCCCGGACGGAGAACCCATTGTATGGCTTCGTCGCCAGCATAGGTGAGTTTGGTAATCAGAGGAGGGTAATCGCGGTTGTCGCTGGGATCGGTTTTTGCGTTGAATTCCTCAAGGTTTGAAAACCCGTCACCATCCGCATCGCGCTGCGGTGAATCGCCGAAGCCCGGGTCGATGCGGTTGTCAATCCACCATTGGTTGGGGATGGGCGGATGGACTGCTTCCACGTCCGGATCCACAAGATCCACGGGATTGTTTAGATTGTTTTTGTTTACGAACAGCGGGACTCCGGTGAAGAGGTCCACAGGACGGCCGTTGTCATCGCCTTTCTGCCACTCACGCGAGAGCTGGAACGATGAGATTCCGGTAGCAACACGATCAGAGCCTTTCACGGAGGGATCACTGTTCGAGGGTTTTGCCCCGGAAGGGGTTCCGAGGAAGTCCTCGCCAACGGAGCCGGCCTTTTGCCAGCCGAACCAAGCGAGTCCTATCGCCGCGACCGCGCCGACGCCGATAGCAGCTTTTTCGTAATTTTCTGAGATCCAGGACATGGGTAAAATTGGGTTGGGGAAGGGGTAGGATTTAAGGTTTCGGGAGTTCCTTGGAAGGGAGGAACATCGCCAGATCAAAACGGACGAAGACGGTGATTTCCTCGCTGCCAAGAACCTGGGCAAGTATGCGGGAGGAATCGGCAGGGTCGGACTCTTCTTCCACTACTACCTCTTCCTCTGCTTCGGCGGCTGCCGGCTCTTCGGCTTCGGGCTCGGCCTCATCTGCTCCCGGAAGGACGAACGCACCGCCGAAAGGATTGTCCACCGCAGGCGCGGCGGGCTCAAGGGCGGAGGATTGTTCGAATTTGGCATCGGAAACCTTTGGAGGATCATCGCGTTCGTTATTCACCCTCATGGAACGCACGATGTAATAGTATGGCTCGGTTTTCCCCAAGGTGCTGAGAAACCCGCGGACGGAGGCTTCGGAACCTGTGAACGCGACCTCGTAGCCGAAGCGGCGGGTCACTTCATTAGCGCCAATAGCCGGTTGGGCGTTATTTTCCTCGGGAAGCACCTCGCGGAATACGTTCAGAAGTGCCGTAGGGCGGCTCTCGGCGAGTTGCAACAGGGCGTGTTTGATCCCTTCCAGCTGATAGTTGAGAACGCCGGTCGCCTTTTCGGTGGCGAATTCGTTCCCGTAACGCTCGAAGCCCATGAGGAAGTTTTCAGGGACTTCGCAGCCAGCGGATTCCAGGGCTTCGGTAACCTCCTTGTTCGCTGCTTTCAGCGAAGCGGTGAAGTCCTGCGGGGAAACATTTTCAAGTTCGCCGGGCCTGTAGCCATCGAACAGCGATCTGAGTTCGTCGATAGACTGTGCATAATCGGTCAGTGCCTTGCGTTTGCCGTCCCTGAGGTCATCCCTCGGATAGAGCGGGATGCTTTCGGAATTTTGAACCCTCTGGTAGGATTCGTCGAACGAGGTTTTTTCCTCATCGTATTTTTTCGCCCCCTGCGAGCCGTAGAAATACAGGGCTCCGCAAATGACGAGGGTGATACCGGCGAGAGCGGCGACGAAAGGGTTGCTTTTTATCCAATTCATAATGGGATTTTCAGGAAGAAGGGGTTGGAAATTATTTTACTGCGACAGGCCGGGCCAGCGGAAGGGTGAGTTGGAACGGGAACCCGAGGTCTCCCTCTTCCCCGGTGAGGCTTACCTTGAGGATCTGGTCGTCGCTGAGTTCCGTCGGTTTGCCATTCTGGCCTTGAACACTGAAGGTGAAGGATTTGGTATTTTCTCGGAGACGCTTCAACAGATCAGATACAACGTTCTGGCTGCGTGGGTTTTCACGCCAGAAGCCTTTGATCAGGATCGCATTGGCGGCTGCGACGGGTTCCGTTTGCTGGTTACCACGGTTTTTCCCTTTGCCGGCATTCTGGTCGGGAACGTTTGGAGGATTTTCGATGGCACTTTTGTTCCCGGCAGAAGCGAACCCCGGGCTAACTACAGGTTTACCATCACCATCCTTCGCTGCTGTTGCCAGAGGGTCATAGGCATAGAGCGGACTCATTTCGGTCATCCAGACGGAATCGCTGGCAAATGCACCGCGAAGCTCGCCAAGAAGATCGAACCAGAACGCATGGTCGGATTCGAGTTCCGTGTAGGAATTGGCGATCGCGACAAGCTCAGCTTCCTTTTTAAGGAGGCTGCGGTTCTCGGATTCCAAAGGAGCGAGTTTTTCGCCGGTTTCGGCCATGGTGCGGGCGCGGTCGGCGGCATCACCGGCGGCCTTGTTTTGAAACACCGCCCAGACACCGAAGCCGACTACCAGCAGCGCGGCGGCGGCAATAAGGAAGGGTTTGCGACGATCGGATGCGCGGGTGACTTCAACCGCTGCCGGAACAAGATCGATATTGATCGTGGATTTTCCGATTCCACGGAGACCCAGGCCGATCAGCTCTCCCATGGTGTGGGCTTCGCGCTGGAGCATTTCGGTATCCATTCCCTTGCCGATGGAAACATTTGCGAGGGGATTGAAATACTCGACCGGCATGTTGAGCTTCTCATTGAAAAACTCCAGGGTGTAAGGAAGGTTCGCCCCACCGCCTGCAAGCAGAACCCTGGTAGGTGCGCTGCCGCCGTGCTGGCTGCGATAGTAGTTGGTAGTCCGGGCGATTTCCGCCGGAAGGCGGGTCAGGGCATTGCGGATCACCATCGCCAGGGCGGCCAGGGATTCCTCCATGGTTTCGGTATGGCCACCGCCGAGGGCGACAAGGCCGTTGGTGATCTTCTGGTGCTCGGCATCCGGGAAGGAAATGTTGTATTCCTTGGCGATCGCAGCACTGATGGAAGCGCCACCGATGGCTACGCTGCGGGTGAAAAAGCGTTTCCCTTCCACGTAGAGAAGGTTGCTGGTTTTCGCGCCGACATCGATAATAAGGGTCGGCTCTTCAGGAGTGCCGTAAGCGGCGCGGTAGGCATTGAATAGTGCCATGGGGGCGACATCCACCTCGGCGGTGGACATGCCGGATTCATTCACCCCATCATTGATCTCATCCAGGGCATCGCCTTTGATCGCTACAATGACGACCTCCTTGTCATCACCACCTTCTATGAGCTCGTAATCCCAGACGACCTCGTTGATCGGGAACGGGACGTGCTGCTGGGCTTCGAAAGTTACGAGTTGCTCAATGTTATCATCCTGGATTGGAGGAAGTTTTACGAAGCGTGTAAAGACAGCCTGTCCGGAAATCGCATAACGGACTTTTGCTTTCTGAACTTTCAGCTTGGCGACGAGATCCTCTAGGGCAACTCGGATCTGAGCCTCGCGGGAGGCGTCCATCGCGGGATCCGCAATGATCGTTTCAGTCTCGTATCCTTTGAGGATCAGGCCACCGTTCTTCGATGTCTCGAAGACGGCCATCGCTATGCGTTGGGAGCCAATGTTAAGGGCGACGGTAGTCTGGGTATCTGCCATGGTGTGGGGCGAACGGTGAAGCGTTTGAAAAAGTGGTCTAAAAGAAATGGACTGGCGGGCAAAAAACCGGTTAACGGCGCTCGACGAGAATTTCGGCGTAGCGATCCCACCAGTGGTTGGCGAACGGGGTCTCCATTTTGTTCAGAAGAGGCACCGTGTCACTACGGGAAATCTTGTCAGAGGCGACGTTCCACCAGCCGACTTTCGCTCCATCCGCCTCTTCAGCCTTCTTTTCGCCGTTCACAAGAACCTCGTAACCCACAAATTTTACAGCACCTTTGCCACCCCGGTCGGATCCGGTGAGACGGGTGACGGATGCGGGGGAAAGATAAACGGAGCTGAAAATTTCCTCGTTGAGCGGAACGTTCACGTGCGTGATGTCTTTGGTGAGCAGAAGATAGGCACCCCTCTTGTCCGGATGCTCAACTGCGACATACCATTTGACGAGAATCCTCTCGGCAGTCTTCGAGGGCGGCTCGGGACTCATCTGAATGCTCACGGAAGCTTCAATCTCCAACCAGTCCTTCGGCTTGAAAGCCTTTTGTTTTCCCCCGGCGAACTCAGGTGACTGGAGGTCGTCGAATTCGGGTTTCGAGCCTTCGACCTTGAAAGCCTGGGCGTTGGCAGTGGCACTGGAAAGGACGCCGAGGAGGGCGCAGGTAAAAGCGGAGAGGATTGCGAGGCGGTTTGTTCTCATGTGGTTTGGATTTCAATACAAACTAGGGAACCGGGGGTCGGGTTGGCCAGATAAAAGGATGAAAGATCGCAACTTTTTCTCCGGAGCCATACGGCGCCCCGCACAAGCGGTTGACGAAACCCGCCCCGCGACCCATCACTTGCGTCATGCCACGCCCGCAATTCACCTTTCCAAATCCTATATCCCTAGTAGTTGGCAGCTTCGGCGATGCGGAATCGCTCGCTGCGGCAACCCCGGAATCCCTTGCAGCGGAATGCGATATCGCGGAGATCCGGCTCGATCTCCTCCATCCGGAGGTTTCCGAAAAAGGCGCGGGGCTATGGAAACACCTGCTTCCGTTTCCGCTGCTCTTCACGGCACGCTGCCATTCGGAAGGCTCTCCGGTTGATCTCGATACGGCCACGCGGGAGGCACTCCTCAGGGCGGCACTGCCCGATGCATCCATCATCGATATCGAGGCCGGGAACGCGGCTTTGATGAAAGGGCTTGTATCGGAAATATCCTCGGAGGGTGTTCCATGGATCGCATCCTGCCATGATTTCACGAAACTCCCCTCGCGGAATGAACTAGTAGCCAATGCCAAGATCGCGAAAAAAGCGGGAGCCAGCGCCTTCAAAGCCGCCGCGCATTTGCAGACGATGGATGACCTGACCGCGCTCGCACATTTCCAAATCAGCGACCAGGGAATCCCGCTCTCCACGATGGGCATGGGCGTGCTTGCGCCGGTTTCCCGATTGCTCTGCGCCCAGGCCGGCAGCGTTCTCAACTACGGGTTCATCGGGAAAAAATCCACCGCACCCGGCCAATGGTCAGCCCGCCAGTTGCGCGATAGCATACGCTCACTCAATCCCCTTTCCTGAAAAATTTCACACACGATGAATCCAGTTTACACCCTAGCCACACTCGAACAGGCGGTAGGCGGCGGCAAGCCCGCGAAACTCGCCGTGCTCGGCTACCCCGTCGCCCATTCCGCCTCTCCGGAGCTCCACCAGCCTGCGCTCGATGCCTTCGGGATAACCTGTTCATATATCCGTCTTGAGGTGGAACCCGGACGCCTTTCCCAGGCTTTCAGCAGGATGAAAGCGCTGGGCTTCATCGGCTGCAACGTAACCGTCCCCCACAAGTTCGAAGCATTGGACAACTGCGATGAAGTCTCCGATGAAGCGCGCATCCTCGGAGCGGTGAACACCGTCGTCTTCGGTGAAAACGGAAGCCGTGGTTATAATACCGACGGGCCGGGCATCATGGAGGCCATCTCCGGCGCCTTCGGGATGGATCTTGGAAAAACACATACCCTCATCCTCGGCGCGGGCGGCGGGGCTGGCCAGGCGATCGCCACCCAATGTGCTTTGGCAAAGCCGGAGCAAATCACCCTGGTCAACCGCAGCCTCGATAAAATCGTAGCCCTCGCGAGAAAGCTGGAACGCATTTCCCCGGAAACGGATATCTTTACCCTGGACTTCGCCGATCCCGGATTCGAGGACGCATGCCACGATGCCGGCCTGCTCATCCAGACAACTTCACTCGGCCTCAAACCCACCGATCCGCCTGTCATTCCCGATAGCTGCTTTCTAAAAAAACACTGCGCCTACGATACAATTTACCAGCCCCCCGAGACCCCGTTCCTAGCCTCCGCCCGCAGTGCCGGATGCCGCACCGGCAACGGCCTCAGCCTCCTCATCCACCAAGGCGCGATCGCTTTCCAGCATTGGTTCCCCGGCAGCCATCCCCTCCCCCACATGCGCAAGGCCATGGGACTTGGTTCATAGACTGACACGCATCAGGTTTTGTGGAGCCGTGCCCAGCCGCCGGGCCAGGTCTTACGCACCAAAGATAGCTCCTATCGCAGCTTTGGGCGCTACGAACGCAAAGACAGGAACGTGGAAAACTTGATGCGAAACGGACTATCCGCCCGAGGCACCGACCGGGTTGCTCGAACGGGTGCTCGACGACCTGAAGACAAGTGCCTCGATAAAGAAACGAAAGCCGAGGAGCTGTCCGCGCCCCCTTCGCCTGCCGGAGCGCGACTGGCCGAAAACCAAAACATCCGGCTCGAAACCGCTGGTCAAAACCATCACCATCCCCAATCCTTAACGGCATTGGACTTTAGTCCGCAGCGCCGATTATCTTCGTCTTCCTCTTCCTTGAGGCTTAAAGTATAAAATTTAAAGTTCGTGAGCCTCAAATCCCTGGACTTCTCCATCCTCCAACAGTGCATGCACTGTGGCATGTGCCTGCCCACATGCCCCACCTACGACACCACCAAACGCGAGCGCAACTCCCCCCGCGGCCGCATCGCCCTGATGCGTTCCGTAGCAACAGAGGAACTCCCCATCACCCAATCCTTCGCCGAGGAAATGTCCTACTGTCTCGGTTGCCTCGCCTGCCAGACCGCCTGCCCCGCCGGCGTCGATTACGCCACCCTCTTCGAAACCGCCCGCGCCGACATCGAAGAATCAAAAATCACCGCCGCCCCCACCCGCTCCCTCTACCGCTTCCTCACCCTCGACCTCCTATTCACCCGCCCCCGTCTTCTAAGAATTTTCGGAAAAACCCTCCGCCTCTACCAAACATCCGGAGCCGAATCCCTTTTCCGAAAGCTCCACCTAACAAAACTCCTGCCCGCCGATCTCCGTCGTCTAGAACCACAGTCACCACGCATCTCGGAAAAGTTTTCCAACGAGATCATCGACCCCGTCGAGCAACCTACTACACCTCCAGTAGTTAAGAAAGTCGCCCTCCTAACAGGCTGCATCCAGGACATCGCATTCAGCCAGATCAACCGCGACACCGCCGACGTCCTCCTCGCCAACGGTTGCAAAGTCCACACCCCACCCGTCCAGCCCTGCTGTGGCTCCATCCACTCCCACAACGGAGAAACCGACCTCGCCCGGGAAAACGCCCGCCGCCTCATCGATCTCCTCCCACCCGAAAACTTCGATGCCATCATCTCCAACGCCGGCGGTTGCGGCTCCCACCTCCGCCACTACGGCCACCTGTTAGAGAACGATCCCGCCTACGCTTCCCGTGCCAAGCTCTGGGACACGAAGCTCAAAGACATCCACGAATTCCTAACGGAAATCAAACTCCGCACCCCAACCGCCCAACCTTTCCCCGAGCCAACCAAAGTCACCTACCACGATTCCTGCCACCTCACCCACGGCCAGAAAGTCACCCTCCAGCCACGCGAAATCATCGACCTCATCCCCGGCCTCGAGCGTATCGAACTCCCGGAAGCGAACTGGTGCTGCGGCTCCGCCGGAGTCTATTCCATCACCCAACCCGACCAGTCCCAGCTTCTGTTAGACCGCAAAGCCAAACACATCCAATCCACCGGAGCCACCATCCTTCTCACCGCAAACCCCGGCTGCCACCTCCAAATCCAATCCGCCCTCCCCCACCTAAAAATCCTCCACCCCGTCTCCCTCCTAGCCCAAGCCTACAAGAACGAGACAAAGAATTTTAACCACAGAGAGCACGGAGAACACAGAGTCCTAAATTCGGATCTCTAAAAGTTCCATAGCATTGGCTCTGTGTTCTCCGTGTATTCCGTGGTCAAAAAATCTTCCTAACATCATGAACATCAACATAGCCATCATCGGTGGCGGCCTCATGGGTCGCGAAATCACTTCCGCCTTCGCACGCTGGTGCGCCCTCACCGACGTACCGGTCACTCCTGTTTTAAAAGCAGTTGCCGACCTAAACCCGGAAACTCTGTCCTGGTTCAAGCGCATCCCCACCGTCACCCAGATGGTCAGCGATTACCAAGAAATCCTCGCCAACCCGGAAATCGACGTCGTCTATGTCGCCGTCCCCCACCACCTCCACGAAAAAATCTACATCGACGTCCTCCGCGCCGGAAAAGACCTCCTGGCCGAGAAACCCTTCGGCATCGACCTCAAAGCCGCCGAGAACATCTGCGCGGTCGTCAAGGAAACCAAACGCTTCGTCCGCTGTTCCTCGGAAATGCCGTTCTTCCCCGGAGGCCAGCGCGCCTTCGAACTCGCCCGCTCAGGCACCATCGGTCGCATCCTCGAAGTCGTCTCCGGCTTCCACCACTCCAGCGATCTCGATCCCACGAAGGCTGCGAACTGGAAACGCATCAACGCCACCTGCGGCGAAGGCGGCGTCCTCAACGACCTGGGCATGCACGCCTGCCATCTTCCCCTCCGCCTCGGATGGAAGCCCGACAAACTTTACGCCCAACTCCAAAAAGGCTACCCCGAGCGCCCCGATGGCAAAGGCGGCACCACCACCTGCGATACCTGGGACAACGCCCTCCTCCACACCTGGGCGGAAATCGAAGGCCACGAAACCCCCGTCCGCCTGGAAATGAAACGCCTCCAACCCGGAGCCACCAACACCTGGTTCATCGAGATCCTCGGCACCGATGGCGGAGTCCGCTACTCCACCGCAGACCCCAAAGCCCTCCACCTTTTCGAGCGCGGCAAGGAGCAGTTCTGGAAACGCACCGACCTGGGCTTCGCCACCCCCTTCAAAACCGTCACCGGCGGCATCTTCGAACCCGGATTCCCCGATGTCATCCAGCAGATGTGGGCCGCCTACCTCCTCGAACGCGAAGGTCTCCTGGAAAACCGCTTCGGCTGCGCCACCCCGGAAGAAGCCCTCGCCTCCCACCAGATCTTCGCCGCCGCCTTGGAATCAAACGCCAATTCATCAGTAGTCCGACTTTGACACGGACTCATCGGAATGTTTTGATAAGACATGGCCACCACCGCATTATATCCCCATATCAGCCTGGACTCGAATGGCCGCGCCTGGGTGGACGGTGCGAATGTCAAGGTTATCGAGGTCGCTGCCGACTACCTCGCGCATGGATCGTCCGTAGAGGAAATGTCCTTCCAGCATCCGCACCTCGGCCTGTCCATGATCCACGCCGCACTGGCCTATTTCCACGACCACCGCGAGGAAATGGAATCCGCACTGGCAAGTAGTCTGGATGCCAGCCGCAAAAAGGTCGAGGCTGGCTCCACGTCACCACTTCGCTCACGTCTTGGCATATTTCCGGACTGACGATGAGCATCCGCCTCTACATGGACGTGCATGTGCGGCGCGCTGTCACCAACGGACTCCGCCTTAGAGACGTCGATGTCCTGACAGCCCAGGAAGACGGTTCCGCTCTCTTGCCGGATGACCGCTTGCTTGATCGCGCGGGTGAAACCGGACGCATCCTGTTCAGTCAGGACGATGACCTTCTGGCCGAGGCCGAGTTACGCCAACGGCAGAACCGGGACTTCGCCGGCGTCATCTACGCTCATCAGCTTGCGATCACCGTAGGGCAGTGTGTGAAGGATCTGGAACTTATCGCGAAAGCAGCGGAACCGGAAGATCTGAAGGACAGGGTCGAGTTTATCCCCCTGTGACATCAACAAATACTACGGTTCCAGTAATCGCTAAATTAACCAACCATGAGAAACGGAATCCTAGCCGCCGGAAACTTCATCGTCGATAGAGTCAAACTCATCGACGCTTACCCTTCCCAAGACACCCTCGCCTCCATTCTTTCGGAAACGCCTTCCAACGGTGGCGGCCCATACAACGTCCTCACCGACCTCTCGCGCATGGGCGTTCCCTACCCACTTTGCGCCGCCGGTCTCATCGGAACCGATCCTGATGGCGATTGGATCAAGAGCCACTGCCGTGAGCATAACATCGACACCACCCTCCTTCTCCAAAGCCCCGAGCACCCCACCTCTTTCACGGATGTGATGACGGTAAAGTCCACCGGCCGCCGTACCTTTTTCCATCAACGCGGAGCAAACGCAGCCTTTACCGGAGACCAAATCGACTTCACGAAAACGACGGCAAAGATCATCCACCTCGGCTACCTCCTCCTGTTAGACCACCTGGACACCTTCGCCCCGGACGGGAAAACACACGCAGCCCACCTCCTATCCCGCGCATCCGATGCAGGACTCACCACCTCCCTGGATCTCGTTTCCGCCGCCCATCCACAATTCCGCGAAATCGTCCAAAGCGCGCTTCCACACACGGACTACCTTTTCCTCAACGAAATCGAAGCAGGAAATATTCTTGGCAAACCCGTTTCCGCAAAATCCCCGGACGAAATCGCGAATGCAGCAGAGGCCATCCTCGCCCAAGGCGTCCGCCGAGCAGTCACCCTCCACACCGAACACCACGCCGCAACGTCAACGGCATCCGGGGAAACCCACCACCAGCCATCGCTTCAAATCCCCCCATCGGAAATCCAAGGAGCCAACGAGGCCGGAGACGCCTTCGCCGCCGGATTCCTTCACGCGATCCATGAAGAACAGGCTTTCCCGGAAGCATTGAAACTCGCGGTTCAAACTGCAGCTCAGTGCCTCATGCACCCTACCCCTTCGGGCGGAATACGAAAATCTCCGAAACATCACGATTTTTGAACGAACCGGATCATTTGCGACGTTTTATTCGTGAAATGACAATCGCGCAAAAGATTTCCGAATCCGATTCCCTGCTTTGCATCTGTATCTTCGCTTCGTTTTCGGACGGGGAAAAGTGCGGTGGAGAACGTGAACAACTTGCCGGTCTGGCCAGTGAACTGGAATCCGGCAACCTAGCCTCCCTGTCCCGGGCGATCCTGATGGGGAAAACTTCCCTCGCGGACGCAATCTCCGGACTGGAAGACCGGAAAGACAAAATGCTCGCATACGAGATGGCGCGCGCCGTATGCGAGGCCGATGGAACCACGACTCCGGATGAAACGAAATTCCTCGAAGAGCTCAGCCACCGCCTCGGCCTCTCGAAAGATGAAGCCGTCGTTCTCGACAATGAAGTGGATGAACTTGCTCTCGCACCTGTCGTTGATCAGTCCCCGCCGCCTCCTGTTCAGGAAAACAAAGGAATGATCCTGCGCTACTCGATTCTCAACGGAGCCCTGGAACTCCTGCCCCAGACCCTCGCGACCGTCGCGATCGTTCCGCTCCAAATGAAAATGGTCTATCGCATCGGAAAAAGCCATGGTGCCGAGCTTGATCGCCGCAGCATTGTCGAATTCCTGGCCACGGCCGGTGTCGGCATGGGTTCCCAGGTAGTCGAAGGCTTCGCCCGGAAACTTATGAATGGATTGGGAAAAAAGGCACTCGGCAAAACAGCGGGTAAGGCTGCCGGTGTCGCCACCGGATCCGCATTCTCCTTCGCATCCACGTACGGCATCGGCCACCTCGCCGATAAATATTACTCGGGCGGCAGATCCCTCGGTGCGAACGACAGAAAAACCTTGCTCGCCAGTTTTTCCGAGGAAGGAAAGCTTCTCCATGCCCGGCATCTTCCGGAAATCGAAGCGCGCTCACGTTCGCTCGACCCAGCCTCCGTCCTCTCCCTTGTCCGTGGAAAACAACTCCCTTGAACCGCCAAAAAATATGAAACGCTACAAACGACTTATCGTCCCCCTCGGTCTCCGTGACTTGGATGTGGGAGCCATCTGCTGGGCATCCCGCATCGCCCGGCTCGCAGAATCTGACAACGTCCATTTCATACACGCTCTCAATGCCCCGGATTTTCCAGAAGAAACGAAGGCAAAATACCCGTGGCTGATGAATCCCCTCGACGAAACCATCCAGGAAAAAATGCATTCCCTCGTAGAGGACAACTGGACCGGGGATTCGAAAACCAAGATCACATATGAGGTCGCCACGGGGAAAAGCGATGCAATTGCCATCCTGGAGGCAATCATCCGGGACGATAGCGATCTCGTCATTCTGGGGCGGGGCGCCTTTGGAGGTGGCATGGCCGTGAAGCTTGCCAGAAAATCCCCTTGTTCCGTCATGTCGGTTCCCACCGACCACGCGGACAAGCTCGAACGCATCCTCGTTCCTATCGATTTTTCCGAGTTTTCCCGGAACGCGCTCGACGTAGCAACCGCATACGCGGCCTCGGAGGGTCTCACGAAAATCGATAGTGTCCACGTCTTCAATCTCGGAAACGTCCACCACAAGGTGACCATCCCGGAAGAGGAGCAGTGCGCTATCGCCAAGGATTTTGCCGAAGAGCAGAACCGGGATTTCCTCAAGGATACGGATCTCCGGGGTATCGAAGTGGAAACCCACATCGTAATCGACCGCTCTGTCCCGATCGCAGCAAGCCGTCTCGCCCGGGAACTGGGCAGCGACCTGATCATCACAAGCTGCCGCGGAAAAAACGCGGTTTCTTCTTGGTTACTTGGCAGTAATGCCGAATCACTGCTCGAGCACGCGCCGGTGCCGGTCATCGCTGCGAAAGTTAAAGGAACGGGACGGAATCTGCTTGAGTCCCTTCTCCACGGCTGAATGCCTACAGATACCGAATGCCTCTCCTCCTCACCCTAGCCGTCCTTCTTGCAGCCAGCGCCACCGCGCCCCTTCTTTCCAGGGTCGCGGTGGGTCTGCGTGTTTTCGTGCTCCCGGTTCCCGCGCTGGCTGCGTTCCTGCTACTCGCCTTCGCCGCGCCTGCGGTTTTCCAGGGTAACCTCCCGTCGTTTGAAACCCCCTGGGTTCCTGCCATCGATCTCACATTCGCCCTCCAGCTCAACGGCTGGGGTCTCTTGCTCGCGCTTCTCGTCACCGGTATCGGTTCTCTCATCCTCACATACGCAACCGGCTACATGGGGAGCCACCCGCAGGCTGCGCGTCTCTATTGCTATCTCTACGCCTTCATGTTCGCCATGGCCGGCCTCGCCATCGCAGACCATCTACTCCTGTTTTTCATCTTCTGGGAACTCACGAGCATCACCTCCTACCTCCTCATCGGCTTCAACCACGCCGATCCCGGAGCCAGAAAAAACGCCCTCCAAGCCCTCCTCGTGACAGGTCTCGGTGGCATGGCACTGCTCGGTGGATTCATTCTCATGGCGGACACCGCAGGCACCTGGCTGATCTCGGAACTCGTTGCAAAAAGCCCTGAGATCATCGCCTCACCTCTCTATCCAGCCATCCTCGGCCTGGTATTGACCGGTGCTTTCACCAAGTCCGCCCAGTTCCCCTTCTACTTCTGGCTGCCAAACGCCATGGCCGCCCCCACCCCCGTTTCCGCCTACCTCCACTCCGCCACCATGGTGAAAGCCGGAGTCTTCCTCATGGGCCTCATGCTCCCTGTCCTCGGCGGCACCCAGGCATGGGCCCTCACCCTCACCATCGCCGGTGGCATCACCCTCCTCATCGGCGGCCTGTTCGGCATGCGCCAGACGGATCTGAAAAAAATCCTCGCAGGCACCACCCTCGCCGTCCTCGGCATGCTCACCCTCCTGCTTGGTATCGGCACCGAAAAATCCGTCCTCGCCGCCGTCCTCGTCCTTCTCGGCCACGCCCTTTACAAGGCCACCCTCTTCATGATCGCCGGCTCCATCGATCATGAAACGGGCACCCGCGATACACGCATCCTCGGTGGATTGCGGGCCACCATGCCCTTCACCGCCGCCGCCGCCGCACTCGCCGCCCTTTCAAAAATGGGCCTTCCCCCGCTCTATGGATTTCTAGGAAAAGAGTATGCCTACAAGTCCACCCTCTCCTCCGGCGCGGACATCGCCCTCACCGCTACCCTCCTCACCGGCAGCGCAATTCTTCTAGCCCTCGCCCTCCGCACCGGCATCCTGCCTTTCTGGCAAAAGAAAAGCACCGCATCGCTCCCGAAATATCCTCACGAAGCGCCTCCCTCGATGCTTGTCGGCCCGCTGATACTGGCAGTCACCGGACTGCTCGCGGGGATACTTCCCTTCCTCTTTTCACCACTCGTTTCCGCAGCTTCCACCACGGTTGTCGGCTATCCGATCAATCCGGTCGTAAAACTCTGGGCAGGATTCAATCTTCCGCTCCTACTCAGCGCGGTGACCCTCGTCGTCGGACTCCTGATCTTCCGCTTCCGCGAACACATCGCCACTTTGCAGAAAAAGTTTACCCCTCCCGGTGCCGAAGCCGCATATGACGCCACTTTCAAAGCCGTCCTTTCCTTCGCCCACTGGCAGACCCGCACACTACAATCCGGCTACCTGAGAAACTACCTGCTCATCATCATCGCCGCTACAGGCGCGCTCATCCTGTCCAAACTCCTCCGCTTCGGCGGCATGGGGGACTTCACAATTCTCAACAGCCTCGCCCCCACCGGCACAGTCATTATCTTCATCATGATCGCGGCTACGGTACTCGCAGTCGTTGCAAAATCCCGGCTTACCGCACTCATCGCACTCGGCACCGTCGGCTACGGTGTCGCGCTTATTTTTGCCATCTTCAGCGCCCCCGATCTCGCCATCACCCAGATCCTTGTCGAGACACTCACCGTTGTCCTCTTCGCCTGGGTCGTCCACAAGCTCCCCCAATACCGGGAACTCTCCTCCCGCCGCTCCAAGCTTTTCGATGCATCCGTAGCCGCCCTCTCCGGCATCGTCGTCACCGTCCTCGTCCTTAAATCAAAGTCAGTTTCCCTCGGCGACCGCATGTCGGACACCCTAACCGACATGTCCTACCCCCTCGCCCACGGCGCAAATGTCGTGAACGTCATTCTCGTAGATTTCCGCGCACTCGATACCTGGGGTGAAATCTGCGTCCTCGCCATCGCCTCCATCGGCGTCTGGTCGCTCCTCGGGAGACGCTTCGCAAAAACCGATTCCTGACATGCATTCCACCATCCTAACCATCGCGAACCGATACCTCGGTCCCATCCTTATCGCACTCTCCCTGATCGCCCTCTACCGCGGGCACAACTACCCGGGAGGCGGCTTCATCGGCGGCCTCATCGCCGCATCGGCCATCCTTCTCCGGCCCTTTCCCACGGCTGGCCCGCCGTCGTGAAAAGCCTCCGTGTCGATCCTATGACACTCCTCACAATCGGCCTCGCCCTCGCCATGCTCAGCGGCCTCCCCTCCCTGTTTCTCGGCGATCCCTTCATGACATCCGTCTGGGCGCCCACATGGCAAATCCCCGTTTTAGGAAAACTGAAACTCGGCACCCCTCTCCTCTTCGATATCGGCGTCTATCTCGCCGTCATCGCCTTCACCGTGAAATGCGCCATCGCCCTCGGTGAAGACGTCTGCCCGGAGCCAGAGCAACCTGAAAAATAACATGGAACTTCTCATCGCCATCCTCATCGGCACCCTCTTCGCCGCCGGTATCTACTGCATCCTCCGTAGATCCATCATGAAGGTCATCATCGGCATCATGCTTCTCTCACAGGCTGCGAACCTCCTCGTCTTCGCCTCCGCCGGGCTCACCGCATCCGTCCCGGTTTTCGCGGATGGGAAAACCGGCACCGCTCCCCTCGGCCATGCCGATCCCATCCCGCAAGCCCTAGTCCTCACCGCCATCGTGATTGGCTTCGGACTCGTCATCTTCACCATCGCCTTGCTGCTCAAGGCATACCGCTCCGTGAAATCGGATGACATCAACTGCTTCAATCAGACCGATCGGATTTCATGATCTTCCTCCTCGCATCCATCCTGATTCCCTTCATCACCGCTCTGGTCTGTCTGGGAAACGGAAACCGACCCGCCGTCTCGCGCATTGCCGCAATCAGCGGATCCGCACTCCTCCTCATATCTTCAGTCTTTCTTCTCAAGGAAACCCTCTCCAGCGGCTACATCGTCATCCAGGCAGGCAAATGGGCAGCACCCTTCGGCATCAC
Organism: uncultured Verrucomicrobiae bacterium; assembly: GCA_963793435.1. Classification (GTDB taxonomy): domain Bacteria; phylum Verrucomicrobiota; class Verrucomicrobiia; order Verrucomicrobiales; family Akkermansiaceae; genus Luteolibacter. The sequence goes on from CAWCAA010000002.1 coordinate 3,048,455, forward strand.
CCTCATCGCGGATGTCTTCAGCGCCTCCATGGTCTGCATCACCGGGGTCGTCGCCCTCGCATGCGCCGTCTATTCCTACCGCGAAGTCCCGGAAACCCTCGTCCGGAAGCAATACTTCGCCCTCTTCCACTTCCTCATCATGGGCGTGAACGGCGCCTTCATCACCGGTGACCTTTTCAACCTGTATGTCTGGTTTGAAATCATGCTGCTCTCCTCCTTCGTGCTCATCACCATGGGCGGTGAGCGCGACCAACTCGAAGGCGGGGTCAAATACCTCGTCATCAACCTCTTTTCCTCCATCCTTTTCCTCTGCGGAATCGGCCTTCTTTATGGGAAACTCGGCACCCTCAACATGGCGGACATCGCGTTCCAGCTTTCCCAAACCGAAGATGCCTTCCTCATCAATTCCTCCGCCATGCTCCTACTCGCGGCCTTCGGAGTGAAAGCGGCCATCTTCCCCTTCTTCTTCTGGCTCCCCGCCTCCTACCACACTCCGAACATCACCATCTCCGCCCTGTTCGCCGGACTGCTCACAAAAGTCGGCGTCTATGCGCTCATCCGCGCATACACCCTCTTCTTCCACACCCAGTTCGATGTCGTCCAGGAAATCCTCCTCTTCCTCGCCGGAGCCACCATGGTCACCGGCGTCCTCGGCGCGGCCGTCCAATACGAGATCCGGAAAATCCTCTCCTTCCACATCGTCTCCCAGATCGGCTACATGGTCATGGGTCTCGCCATCGGCAGTTCGCTCGCCATCGCCGGAGCGATCTTTTACACGCTCCACCACATCATCGTGAAGACGAACCTCTTCCTTATCACCGGCCTCATCATCAGGAAATGCGGCACAGCGGATCTCAAGAAAATCGGTGGTCTCTACAAATGGGCACCCGGCCTCTCCATCCTCTTTTTCATCCCCGCCTTTTCCCTCGGCGGCATTCCGCCGCTCTCGGGGTTCTGGGCGAAGTTCACCGTCATCCGCGCAGGACTGGAAACCCAGCACTACGTCCTGGTCACCGTCGCCCTACTCGTAGGCGTCCTCACCCTCTTCTCCATGACGAAAATCTGGGCGGAAGCTTTTTGGAAAGACAAGGAAACCGATGCCCCGGACACCGATCCGTATGCCGGGAAAAAACTCCCCCTTTCCATGACCGCACCCTGCATCGCACTCGCCGTGCTCACCGTGATCATCGGCCTTTTCAGCAATCCCCTCTTCGTCCTCGCACAAACAGCCAGCGACCAACTCCTCAATCCCACCGAATACATTGAAACGGTTCTGAACCCCGAACCCTGAGCCCACCCATGCGAATCTTTTACGCCATCGAGCTACTCGTCTTCTATCTCTACGAGGTCGTCGTCAGCAACATCCGCGTCGCCTTTGACGTCCTCACCCCCACCCACCTCATGCGTCCGGAAATGATCGAGGTGGAAATTTCCGGCCTTACCGACCGGCAACTTCTCGCTGCCTCCAACCTCATCACCATGACTCCCGGCACCCTCAGTCTCGACGTCAACGAAGGGCGCACCCATCTTCAAGTGCATTGTATGTACGCAGAAAAAACCTCGGCGCGCGATATCGAAACCAACTACCTCCGCCGCATCCGCCGCGTATTCTAAAGAACGATGTTTTCCGTTTTCCAAACCATTCCCCCTTGGGTCGCCCTCACAGCGCACTCCATCCTCGCCGTCGCCATGCTTCTCGCAGGCTACCGGATCTGGAAGGGTCCCTCCGCCCCGGATCGAATCGTGGCCCTGGATCTTCTCGCGGCTCTCATCATGGCGCATATCGCCCTGGCCGTTGCCCACAGCGGTTTCATCTCCTACCTCGATGTCGCCACCGCAATCGCAGTCATCGCCTTCCTCGCTACAGTCGCCTTCGCCCGCTATCTGGAAAACAAAGACGCCCCGTTATGATCATCCTCGCCAGCATCCTCATCCTCCTGGGCGCAGTCTTCAGTCTCATCGCAGCAGTCGGCGTGGTCCGCATGCCGGATCTCTACTGCCGCATGCACGCCGCCACCAAAGCGGGCGCGTTCGGTCTCTCGCTCATCCTCATCGCACTCTGCGTCCTCGCCCCGGAGCCGCGCGTGATCATCCAGAGCGCATTGATCATCGCGTTTTTCTACCTTACCACGCCCATCGCGGGCCAGATGATCGGCCGCGCCGCAATCACGCGAGGTGTTCCGTTTTGGAACAGCGAAACGAAAGAATCACCCTCAGCCACCGATCAAAAAAGAGACGACCAAAAGGCCGCCTCTTCATAGATTCAATTGTCAGCAATCGGCGGATCAGAACGGGATATCGTCCTCTTCCGCGAAATCATCCGCAGGAGCAGCGGATCCGCCCTGGCGGTTTCCACCGTCGGAAGAAGAGCCGGAATCATTGCCGTCCTGTGATGAGTAGTTCGAACCGCCGCGACTGCCACCCTTGCCATCCGGCAGGAACTGGACATTGTCGGCTACGACTTTGAGCTTGCTGCGTTTTTGACCAGTGGTCTTGTCATCCCAGGTATCCATCTGGAGGCGGCCTTCGATGAAGACCCCCCTGCCCTTGCTGAGATACTTGTGTGCGTTTTCGGCGCTGCTTCCCCAGACGGTCACGTCCACGAAAGTAGTCTCGTCCTTCCAGCCGCCGTTTCCATCCTGTATCTTGCGGTTCACTGCCACGCCCAGATCGGCGACAGCAGAGCCTTTCGGCGTGTGGCGAAGCTCGGGATCCCGGGTCAGGTTTCCGAGCAACATTACTTTGTTCAAATTGGCCATGGGGAAATTTTACAGGATTAAGGGAAATTTGGAAAGCGACCGGTTCGCGGCGTTCCACCGCTGCGGGCTTACGCCACGCGGTTGAACTGATTCAGGTAAACGGAACCGTTCGCATTGAGCTTTTCCCGGATCTCTGCGATGGCTTCCGGCTCTGCGGAAACGGAGTAGGTCACATAGTGTGCGCCTGCGATCTTGCGCGGGGTGTGGGCGAAATCCTTACGACCCATGTTGTCGATGTTGTCCACCTTGGCACCTGTTTCTTCGATCTCTTTGGAAATCGCGGTGACCAGGTCATCCATGCTACCTTCCTGGTTCTTCGTTGTCAGGACAATCAGACCTTCGTATTTGCGGCTCATCTTCTTTGTTCGGGGTTGGTTTAGATTTCGGTGTGTTAAAACGGTTCGATGCCAGGGCGATGCCTTGGGAGCGCGAAAACTGCACGGCTTCCACCGCCGTGGCAAGCATGTTTTCAAGGTCTTCACGCTCATCCGGGGCGAATTTCCCCAGCACGTGCCCGGTCATCTCCCCCGGACGCGCAGCACCTATGCCCATTTTCAGCCTGGGGAAGCCATCGCCGCCCAGATGTTCGATCAGGGATTTGATCCCGTTATGCCCTCCGGCAGAGCCTTTTTCCCTGAAACGTAGGTGCCCCAGAGGCAAAGCGACATCATCATAAACCACCAGGATTTTCTCCAACGGCAGTTTGAAAAACGACAGAAACTGCCTCACCGAGCGCCCGCTCAGGTTCATGAAAGTCTGCGGTTTCATCAGGATAGTCCCATCGCTGAGTTTCGTGAAATGCGCCTGGAACTTTGGCTCGGACTTGAAGGCCGCACCATCCGCCGCAGCCATTTTGTCCAGTAGCATGAACCCGACATTGTGCCTGGTGCCTTCATACTGCCGGCCCGGATTGCCGAGTCCTACAATCAGTGAAATTTCCATTGTCCGCACCTTGTTTCGATCCGTCGGACGCTCAGTGCAAGCAAAGATGCAAACAAAAAGGCGCACTCCAAACTTGCCGCCGCATTGCAGTATTGCTACAATGCGGCATGAAAGTGGTTCTCCCTGTCAGCAAACGAGGCACCGTCACCCTCCCCCCGGAAATTCGGAAACGATTCAATATCTCCGGTGAAAACGCGAACCCTATGGTAATCCTCGAGGAACGGGACGGCGAGCTGATCCTTAGTCCCGCCACCGCCATCCCCATACGCGATCTGGCACCGGAGCGAATTTCATCGTGGATCGCGGAGGATGTGGCGGAGATGGATGAATTCAACGCCACGCCGCCACGAAGTTCCCCCGTCAAACAGTGAGACTATTCCTCGATACCAGCGTCATCTTGGCCGCCTGCGGATCCGAGAGCGGAGCCTCATGGTTTGTTTGTCAGCAGGCCGCCCGATTGGAATGGCAATTGCTCACCTCCCCCTGGTGCGTCTCCGAGGTGATTTCAAACCTAAGCAAGCTCGGGGACTGTGGGGAAAAGCGTTGGTCGGATTTCGTGAAACCAGCCCTTGGCATTGTCCCGGACGCGCTCACACTAGACCGGATTCTGGTTTTTCCGAAAACCAAAGACAGACCTGTAATTCTGTCTGCACTTGCGGCGGAGGTGGAACTCCTGCTGACATTGGATCGCGAGGACTTTCGGGAAACGATAGGATCATCGGTTTATGGCGTAGCCATTCGCACACCCGGAGAATTTCTCATGCGCCAACGACAACTTGGCCCCATCTGACACAAAAAAACGCCCGGCGCATTTCGCTCCGGACGTTCTTTGAAAACGGAATCGTTTGAAAACTATTCAGCAGGCTTTTCAGGCTCTTCGCCTTCCGGTGCGGCATCGTCTTTCTGCGCTGTTGCAGGAACTTCGCCTTCCGCACCTTCTTCGCCGGTGCCGGATGCTTCTTCGGAAACCATTGCAGCAGGTTTGCCGATATGGGCGATGACGATGGAGTCCTCATGGGTCGGTTTGACACCTTCAGGGATATCCAGATCGCCGATGTGGAGGGAATCCGCCTCGTCCAGGTAGGAAACGTCTTTTTCAAACGAATCAGGAAGGTCTTTCGGGAAGCAGACCACCTCGATGGTGTGGTGGTATTGCTCCAGGATACCGCCGGCTTTCACGCCTTTCGGATCGCCAACGAGATGCACGGGAATGTTCGCGGTGATCTCGGTCTTGTCGTTCACGGCAAGGAAATCAACGTGGAGTGCGTGACCGGTCAGGGGATCGTGCTGGATGGTTTTGAGGAACACCGAACGGACGCCCTCGCCTTCCACATCAAGGTTGATAAGGATGCTGTCCGAGGAGCTGTGCGCCATGAGTTCGGAGAAAGTCTTCGCATCCACCTTGAGGGATTGGCTTTCAACACCGCGTCCGTAAACGACGGATGGGAGCCAGCCTTCGCGGCGCATTTGCTTGAGTTTGCCCGAACCGCTGCGGAGGCGGGGAGCCGCTTGAAGTGTTGTTTTCTTGGCCATGTCAGAAATTGATTTGGTAGTGGATGGATCGTGTCCGCAACGGGCATATTCCTCGCGCGGGGGGCGTTCTTTAAACAGCATTTCGACGCTTGTCAAAAATTTGTTCGAAGTTTCAAACGATTCCCGCGTTTTTCAACATCCCGCGATGTTTTGCCCACCTGTTCTCGACCGGGCGGAATGCTTCCTGCTACCCTCTATCCGTGCACATCGTAATCGCCCCGGACAAATTCAAAGGTTCCCTCACCGGTCAACAGGCCGCCGAGGCCATTCACAACGGTTTCGCCAGGAAATTCCCCTCCGCCACTTTCGAGTTACTGCCCCTCGCTGATGGTGGAGAAGGAATCCTCGATGCCTTCCAGCAAGCCGTTTCCGGAACCATCATGGAGACCACCGCCCTCGATGCCAATGGCAGGGAAATCACCGCCCAATGGCTCCTCGCGGAAATCGAAGGCAAGCGCACCGCCATCATCGAGTCCTCCCAGGCAAACGGCCTCTGGCGCATCGCCCCGGACGAGCGCGACCTTTCCCGTGCCTCCAGCTACGGAGCCGGCCAGCTCATCCGCGCCGCCGTTTCAGAAAACGTGGATAAAATCATCATTGGCCTCGGCGGCAGCGCCACCAACGACGCCGGCCTCGGCCTCGCCGCAGCCCTCGGCCACCGTTTCCTGGATATCAAAGGGGACGCCATCGATCCCATCCCCGCGAACATCCACGCAATCGCCTCCATCGATCCCTCCGCTGCCATCGCTTTACCGAAAATCACCGTCGCCTGCGATGTCGCAAACCCCTTGCTCGGCCCACGCGGAGCTACCCAGGTTTACGGCCCCCAGAAAGGACTCAAACCCGAGGAAGCCGCCCCCGCCGAAGCCGCCCATGCCCACCTCGCGCAAGTTTCCACAGAACATTTTTCCACCACCTACGGGGACACCCCTGGCGCAGGAGCGGCAGGAGGCCTCGGCTTCGGGCTCATGACCTTTTGCGGAGCCACCCTTGCCTCCGGCTTCGATTGCATCGCCCACGCCCTCCACGCAGAGGAAAAAATTTCCGCCGCCAACCTTGTCATCACCGCCGAGGGTTCCCTCGACCACCAGACCCTGGAAGGCAAAACCCCCCACGGAGTCTCAAAGCTCGCCCGCAAGCACAACATCCCCGTATATGCCCTAGCCGGACGCCTCGCGGACGAGGATCTTCTCCACCAGCACTTCGACGGCATCGCCTCCATCGTCAACTCCCCCATGACCCTCGACGAAGCCATTGCCAACGCCCCGCACCTCCTCGAACTCGCCGCCACCCGCCTCGCACACACCATTTTAAACTCTAAATTTTAAACCCTAAACCTCAAGGAACAGGCTCCGCACCAACCACTCTTCCCTATTGCCCCAGTCTTCCATTCGATGTTCAATGTTGGACGTTCGACGTTCCCTTCTTCTCCACCTCTTCCTTGAAGTTTAGAGTTTAAAATTTGTGGTTTATGACCCGCCCCATCCTACCCGCCCTCCTCGCCGCGAGCGCCCTCGCCCAAGCAGCCCCATCCCCCGGCACCGCCGCCAACGCCCGCGTCTGGCTCCAGGTTCCCGCCGATGCCAAACCCCTTTCCGTCACCGTCACCCCCGGTAAAGTAGATCAAGGGGGTTGGCTGGAGAAAGCCTCGGAAAAAGAGCGCCTTTCGGACATCAGCAGCCCCATCTCCACGAATGGCTGGAAGGAATTCACCATCAGTTTCACACCGGAGTCCGATACCACCGTCACCCTCACCCTGCTAGGCCCGTGGAATGCGAAAAACGCCCCTGAGGAAGTCCTCTACGACAACATCCGCATCACCGGAGCCACCCTCGCCAACCCCGATTTCGAGGAGAGAAAAGGCCCCGCCTTCGCCTCCTGGGAATCGCAGCCCATCCCCTTCGGCGGATGGCCGCTCGCCGATGAGGCAGCCCCCTCCGGGAAACTCATCGCCGCCGCATGGAACAACCGCACCATCAAACAGGACTTCCCGGTGAAAGCCGGCACGCCTGTCACCATCACCCTCTCCGCAAAAGCCGCCAGCCCTCCCGGGCTTGAGAAAATGCACCCGCTGGGCCAGGACACATCCGCCCACGCCGCCGCGAAAAAGATCAGGCGCGGGGTAAACTTCGGAAACCGCTGGGAGGTAGCCCCGCCGTTCAACTGGCAGATCCCCTACTCCACCGAAGACGTGGACCAGGCCGCCGCCCAGGGCTTTGACCACATCCGCATTCCCATTTCCTGGCACCACTACATTTCACGGAAAAACGGACTCATCGAAATCTCCACCAAGCTCACCGATGAGATCGATCCCATCATCAACCGCGCCCTGGAAAAAGGCCTCCACGTCATCATCGACTGGCACCACTACGATCCCCTCACCACCGAGCCCGATATCTACCAGATCCGCTTCGTGGACGGATGGAAAGCCATCGCCAAACGCTACTCGGACAAGCCGGAAAGCCTCTGGTTCGAGCTGATCAACGAGCCCAAGGACGCCCTCACCACCGAGCGGCTCAACATCCTCCAGGCCCACGCAATCGAGGCCATACGCCGCATCGCACCAAAACGCACCCTCATCGTCACCACCGGACTCTGGGGCTCCATCAACGAGCTTCCTAAGCTCCGCCTCCCCGCCGATGACGACAACCTCATCGTCACCGTTCACAACTACGAGCCATTCAACTTCACCCACCAAGGCGCAAGCTGGACGGGCATGACAGATCTCAAACACGTCCGCTACCCCGGCCCACCGGAAACTCCCCTCGCCGTCCCGGACTCCCTGAAAAACCGAGGCGATATCGTCAGTTTCATCAAGGACTACAACACCCTCAAAGGAGACAAAAACCCCTCCTCCCTCGCCGCCATCACCCCCCGCTTCGAGCAGGCCGCGAAATGGTCCGCAGAATTCGGCCGCCCCATCCACCTCGGGGAATTCGGAGTCGTCACCACTGCCGATCCCGAAGACCGCGTCCGCTACATCCGCGACATGCGCACCCTCGCCGAATCCCACAACATCCCCTAAACCCTCTGGGACTGGAAAGCCGGCTTCGCCTACTGGGATGAAAAAACCAACACCCCCCTCCTCCGCGAAGCCATCTTCGGGGAGTAACCCCGGTAGGGACGGTCCGGTTCGGCCGACCCATTTCAAAAGCGCCGCGACACGATCTATCAATTGGAAGCGAGACTACCCCAAGTCCCTCACTTCCCACTTCTCGCTCAGTACCGCATCGTCATTCCCTCCATGCCTATCCGGCGGCCATAAGTCACGCCGTTACTCGAATCTACACCCACTCCGCGCAAAGCAGCTCCGCCTGTGCCAACACCGTCTTCACCGCATCCTCCTGTAAATCTGGCGGATACCCATACTTGTTCAAGATGCGCTTCACCATCACCTTGATCCTCGCCCGCGCACTCTCGCGCAGCGTCCAGTCAATCGTCACGCTCTGCCTCACCTTCGTGATCAGTTCCGCCGCGATGATCTTGAGCTTGGCGTCACCCATCGCGTCCTTCGCGCTGTCGCTGGAAGCCAGCGCATCGTAGAAAGCCCACTCGTCGTTCGTCAGCCCCTCGCGGTTGCCCGCCGCCTGCACCTCTTTAGCCAAGCGGATCAGCTCCTCGATCACCTCCATCGTGGAGATCGCGCGGTTGTGGTAGGCGTTCAGGGTCTTCGATAGCTTCTCGGAAAACAACTGGCTCTGCACCAGGTTGTGCTTTGCCCGCACTTTCAGCTCATCCTTGAGAAGCTTCTCCAGCAGCTCCGCCGCCACGTTCCGATGCTTCAGTCCGCGCACCTCCGCGAGGAACCTGTCATCCAGGATCCCGATATCCGGATTCTTCAAGCCCGCCGCCGTGAAGACATCGATCACCTCCCCGTCCGCCGAGATCGCTTTCGAGACGAGCTGGCGTATCGCCGCATCCATCTGCTCCGGGGTCTTGCCCCTCACCCCCACCTTCTTGCTCAGCGCGGCTTGGATCGCTTGAAAAAAGCTCACGTCATCGCGGATCGCCGCCGCCTCATCGCTCGCAGCGGATAGGGCGAACGCCTTGGAAAGCTCCGTCACCACCTGCACGAACCTCCGCTTCCCGTCCTCTTGTTCGAGGATGTGCTCCTGCCCTCCGGGGATCAGCGCCAACCGCTCCGATGGCTTGCCGTCCACCCACTTGTCGCGGTTGAAGCCGTGCATCATGTCGCAGGCGATGTCGTATTTCTCCAACATCACCGCGATGGCCGCCGCCGTGTCGAAGGTCGGGTTGCACCTTATCTAAATCGGATAACGTCTTGAAAATCGGCGTGTGAGAGCCCCCCCAAGTCTCCGCCTGGCCTTGCTCTATCAATCTGTTTGTAAGATAGTTCACGTTCTCCCCAAATTGCCCAAACCATCACAAGTTTACGCTTCTTTAAATAGGCTCTCAAAACCTCCTCACGAATGAAGAAAAAGCGTTCAGTATTGTTGATGTCATCAGGCTTATGGTTCACGCCCAAGGTAGCTCTTATGCCGCTTTTTGTCTGAAAATCGTGCGTCTGCGGAAGGTGAACAAGCCCTTCACTTTTAGCAATTTGCTTTCCTAGCGTAACTCCGCTGACGTGAACAGATTCTACATCGCGTCCCTCCCATCCAAAGTCGACGACGGGGCTCCACGTCCGAAACGTCCGCATATCGCGTTTAACTACTTCGACGTCCTCAGTAACATTTTTCGAAACTATCCGATTCAAAACATCATCCGACAGACTCTCTCCCAATAATTTCGATGATAGGTCTGCGCCGAACATTTTAATGTGCATCAGATCCATTGCAGTCACGCTCAGCGGTTTGCCATCAAGGGTGAACACTTGCCGTTTCCTCTTTTCAATGACCTTTCGCTCTTTAACTAAAAAATGCATTTCGTCTGGCTCACTTTTAGGAAAAGCACTGCTCCAAGGTATCTCTCCCGAAAACGTATAAAGAACGCCAGATTTCTCCGGCAGCCATCTTCCACCGAGAGGTTGTTTGCTCAAAGCTTTGACGAACTCGGCAGACTCTTTGTCCGCAACAAAAAATGATCTAACAAAAGCGAATAATTTCCGACCACGCGATTCATCCTCTTGAGTGAGATAGCCGTCCAATGCAACCCACGGTCCGACTTCGCTACCAATCGCATCTTGTTGGATAAACGGTTGAAGATTAGGCACAGGACCCTTGTTAATCCAATTTTCCAGAGAAAGTTTTGGACTTCCTAGAAAATCCTCTGGAATCAACTTTATTTCGGCAGTTGGTAGCGGAAAGCTCGGATCAAGATCCACGTCCCAAGTACGCCCGTAATCGTCCCTTACATCCAGTGAACCTTCATCTTGCAACCAGCCGCCAAGTTCAAAGTAGGCAATCTGTGAATACTTTTTCCCATACCGATCGACCTTGTGACGCTCATCGGCCATCCGTCCATATCCACGACGGTCTGATTCAATGGATCTATCAATGGTCTGAAACTTTGCAGATGTCCATCCGAGCTGCTTTACACGCCATAGAACTTGCGCACGGACTTTGCGATAACCTTCATGCCCGTAATCGTAATTTCCTCTATCTTTAACCAACCGCCCTAGCGTGTAGTTCTCAAAGTCCATCCGAAAGGGTGATTCAGCCCCTAGCATTTCAGATTCATCCGCCTCTATACTCTGCCAAGAAATTCGCCCGCCATCTAAGAATGGGGGTAGCGTTCTTGCAAGCTCGTCCTTTGAAAAGACCGTCCGCTTATGAAGCGTTGTAATTTCAATCAACCGCCTCCCATATTCTCGTGTCAGGGTGTGTGTTGTCCTTGCGGGTGCTTCAACGCGAAACAAAAGATCATAGATTTTGCGCGCGAAGTCAGGAAGAATTGTACTTCTGAACTCTGGCTTCTTCGAGTCCCAGTGGCATGCCATTGCAACTCCATAGCTTGCAGCTAGCAGTCTCTCAAACACGTATGGGTCGTTAATGTCTGCCGCTTGTTCCGTGATTTTGAAGAGCGATGCTGGATCACCCCTTCCAAACCAATAAATTGCACGGGTGACCCGATCACGGAGATCATGAGCTGTCGTCGTCAGAAGCCACATCAACCACTTTACTCGTAGCCTATCCGAAGCGGATCTCCCAGTATGGGAAGCTCTCCAGCGTTCCTCAAGACTTTGAACATCGCCAAGGATGTCGAGTTGTTTGTTGTAGGAATAGCTAATTACGCTGTTGCGGCGCACCCACTCCGTCCATAAAAGGTCGCGATCACCGACGGGCATGAGACGAAGTGTAGCGTCTAGGAAATCGGCATTAAGAGGATGATTGATGCCTCCTCGGATTTGAAACAAGCGCTGGAAGAGACCAGCAGCCTTCTTATCTCCACTCCGGATGAAGTCTGATAGCTCTGTGACGGTGGAGACATCCAAATATTTGCCTTCTAGGGACGCAGCTCTCCCTAGCGCAGGAATCTTCAAGGAGCCGTCAATGATTTGCCATAACTGCGTGCCGGGATACCTCTGCGGAACTAGTCCCACGAGAGCACGAAAAATATCTAGTGCGAGCGAATGAACAACAGATTGTCCACCATTGAATGCATCTTGCGTAGCCTGGGTGTTAATCCAAACCTGTAGTCCTTCACGCCCATGCTTCGTCACCAAGGAGTTCGCAATCAGGAACCCACCAAGTGCATCATAGACAGGAATCATATTCTTTTCGTATGGATTGTCTCCCGGAACTAAAAGTATGATCCCTTCTTGTTCGAGCATATGGAGCATGGTTTTGTTCCATGGGCGCGCGTCATCGCCAAAAGCAGTCATTATTGACCGTGTCGGTAACTCCCGTGTTCGTTCCTCCCAAAATGCAGTGCCAATACGATCAATCGCGCGATAAACATCTCCATGTAGATAGCGGTGATCACGCGGGGAGAGCTGTGAGATCCGCTTTACAGCATGCTCGACGTATTTCTCGAAAAGAGAGGCTAGAGATCCAGGGATTGCTTCGATACTCACCTCCCGTTCTCGCTCACGGTTGGTCGCCTCACAGAAGATACGAAGGGTCAACGGATGACTTAGTAGCTCGACGGGCAGATCCGCGTCTTCGGGATTAATTTTGAAATGTCGGAAATATCGATCAATGGCCTCCAATGTATTGCGACCGAAACCCAGTGCTTCGATCCGGCGCACAGCCTCAGGCAAAGCTTGATCAGCAAAATCCATCCGCGCCGAAGGTTTTTCTCCATGATGGAAATCCATATTTCGATCTTCTGAGCGACGTGCGCCAGTTCGAACCGTGCAAACAACTAAGACATTGGGAAAACGATCTAAAATAATCGCCAAAGACGCGAGTGAATCCTTCCAGTCCGACGGGCACTGTGCTTCGTTAAGTCCGTCGATAATAAATGGCAAGCGTCGGCGTGCTCGCTGACCCGCAGCATCCAAGGCAGAGAGAAGAGCTTCTATGCTAGGGATAGGATTCCCTTGAATCGTGATGCCATTACACTTAGGGAGATCATCCAAAGTGCGACCTGAATGAAGCTCACTGCCTCGCATGAAAATCCCAGCAGGGCGTGTTCCACGAATTTCAGCCGTGAGTTCCGCCGACATTTGAGTCTTTCCACCACCAGCATCCGCGATAACAGCAATTATTCTGGTTCCGAGAAAACTAGCTACTTCCTCAAGCATCCCAATTCCATGTGACAGGTCAGCTAACGCATCGGTGGCGATCAATCCGCAGGCAAGCCTAGCCCCTCGCATCTTGCGGGGGGCAGCAATGACCTCCTTACTGATCTCCCTTGGTCGCCCGTCAAGTTTCTCCCGCAAGAGTTCAAGATCACCATTGCTGATAAACTTGTGAATATCTTGCATGGTTTCAGCAAGATCGCTCACTGCGGCAACAAATAGCGGGGTTAAGAATGAAAGCTTACCTGCAGTCGAGCGCGGTTCCTTTTGAACAGTTGAAACTGCAGTTAGAAGACGCCGTGCTACTTCCACGAGTTCATTCCACGAATCAGCCTCACCTAACATCCGCCGGATCGTCCGTTCTGTGTCGACAGTCTGATGGGCTTCTGGAAGCCAGCGTGCACGAATTGGCTCAACTGACTGATTATGAAGTTCGGCAAGAACTGACGGTGTAATCACCAATTCACCAAAATATGTTTTGCGCAGCATCTCAGCATCTTCGCTGAGCAATCTCTCTGCATCAGTAGAATTCCAAAGATCGAACCTCATCTTGGACTTCAACTTCCTTTTCAACCCATAATACCAAGTTTGATCACCTTTAGTCATTGGGTGCCGTGTCCAGAGAACCCAGTCGGTAAGACCAGGCAATACCTTCATAGATTTTAGAATTGCGTCTTCGATCTTTTTGCGTCGTCCGGTTCCAATTGCTCTCCCAGTCGGGAGGTCATACCAGCGACACTGCCAACCAAACCATCTTCCTGAGTTTCCGAGCTCGCAGGCAGCATGTAGCTGGAGGTGAAACTCTACTCCTGGTTGGTTCGCTAATGCTGCAAACTGACCATGCTTGCCGTAGTGAAGGCGTATTAAGGCGCGACAAAGAAATTCAAAATTAATCTCTGCACTACCCGGAAGTTGTTCAAATTGAGCCCAGTTCACCTTAGCCATAATTATTCTACGCTAGTTGTGTCTCTGCCATCTGAATCGGGATAATCGTGCGCTGAAAAAACCTCCACTCGTGCTCCTTTATCGACCATTAGCTTCAGAAATGCGGAAATATCCGGCTCATCCGTCGTGATTATAATCTTTTCTTCTTTTTGCTCTGAGTGGATATCCATCACGAATTGTTCTTTCTCACCTGGAGCAAGACTGTGGAAACTAATTTTCTGAAGCAATTCCATCAAGCCGTCTGAGTAGCTTCCAGGTTTGGATTGCTCTCGATTTTCCGAATTCATGAATTCTGTCATCAAATCAATAGCCTCCTTCGCTTTCTCTGCAGAGTCGGCATTCTTAAATCTACCGATCATAACCAAGTTCGCCGAGTGTTCGGAGCCGTAGCTGTTCCAAGTCTTCATATTCTGATATTGGGATGTTGGTGAAGTTTGCTCAATGCGGCGAGAACACCGCTTGAGTCTATGCGGGTTCCATGCAGCGCAAAGGAATTCCGTTTGAGGATACCAAAAGCATCGATGTGTGCGTATCCAAGAAGACCGATTTCATTCTCGAACGGGTCAGACGTCGGCAATCCATCCGAACCATGCTCACTCACGGAAAGTCGGATTCCTCCTGAGTAATTTTCGACCCATTCCCGTAACATACACGCAGTCTCTTGGGAAATTCCGCCCTGTCCTTTGACTGCCTGTTCAGGGAGGAGCAGAAATTCGGAAGCTCCAACTCTCTCCGCAAAAATCACTGCAGCGTCGATATCGGGCAGAGTTTCAGAGTTAACGACGTAGTTGACTCCAAACTGAGTAATTTCCTTTAGGGCAACCAACCGCCTTTCCAATGCGCCGAACGAGCGGCCGCGCAGACGTTGATAGGTACGGCCACGCCGTCCATACTCACTCTGACAAAATGAATATTACCCCTCAATTTAACTAGCAGTTCATCACTCAGGTGGTGACCGTGCGTTGTAAAGGTTACAGCCAGACCTGTACTATTTGAAGCGTGTTCACAAAGTTCTGCGAAGCGACGATATAGCGTTGGCTCTCCGCCACCAAATCCGACACCGAGAGTTCCATTTACATCAAGCTCGTCGAGCCACGAAACAACACGATCAAATGGCAGCACGGCGTGAGTTTTTGGGGCATAGCAATACGAACAAGATAGGTCGCATGTATTCGTAAGTGCGATTGATACCTGGCGAGGCGCGGCTGCCCACATCGATTTGGGCGGAACCATCTCGCTAATGAGAAGATTGGAACCAGAACCCCGTGCGAACAAGTGGATCCCGTCAGCACCTAGACGCAATCTTGTCTCTTGACGGGATTTGATACGCATATCCATTTTCACATTCAGTTCAAAAAACACAAGCGCACGACCATGCAGTCCACGAGATCGGCCTCGATGAGCGCCTTGCGGATCTCGCCTTCGCCGGATTGGTTGGAGGACATGCTGCCGTTGGCGACGACGAAGCCGGCCATGCCGTCCGGGGCGAGGTGGTGGATGAAGTGCTGCACCCAGGCGAAGTTCGCGTTGCCCTTGGGAGGGACGCCATACTTCCAGCGGACGTCGTCGTCCTTGCGGTGCCAGTCGGAGTCGTTGAAGGGAGGGTTCGCCAGGACGTAATCGGCGCGGAGATCCGGGTGCTGGACGTTGCGGAAGGTATCCGCGTGCTCCTTCCCGATATCCGCCTCGATGCCGCGGATGGCGAGGTTCATGACGGCAAGGCGGCGGGTGGTCGCGTTGCTTTCCTGCCCGTAAATGGAGATATCCCCGAGCTTGCCGCCGTGGCTTTCCACGAACTTTTCCGACTGGACGAACATGCCGCCGGAGCCGCACGCGGGATCGTAGATGCGCCCCTTGTAGGGGGCGAGCATCTCGACAAGGCAGCGCACCACGCAGGAGGGGGTGTAGAATTGATGAACGCCGCCGCGTTCACCCTTCGGGCGCTCCTTCGGAAGCGTCCATGTCGCTCCGCTCCATTGCCCGCCGTTCTTCCCCTCCGCACTGGCGAAGCGGGTGAGGAGATACTGATGAGCGCCGCCGCGCTCACCCTGCGGGCTGCCCTGTCGGACAGTCTTTGTCGCTCCGCT
This sequence comes from uncultured Verrucomicrobiae bacterium, assembly GCA_963793435.1. Classification (GTDB taxonomy): domain Bacteria; phylum Verrucomicrobiota; class Verrucomicrobiia; order Verrucomicrobiales; family Akkermansiaceae; genus Luteolibacter. Next base: position 3,064,366 of record CAWCAA010000002.1, read on the forward strand.
CCAATCATACACCCGCCCGAGCAGATCGACGGAGCGGTGGGTCTGCTCGCCCTCACTGGCGGCGGTGAGCTCGATGGTGGCGATGAGGTCGATCAGCTCGCCCAGCCGGTGCTTGTCCAGCCCGGGGCGGGCGTAATCCTTCGGCAGCACACCTTTGAGCCGGATGTTGTCCCGCTCCAACGCGACCATGGCATCGTCCACCGTCTTGCCGATGGAGGGTTCCTTCGCCTTCGCCTGGAGGTGTGACCACCGGGCCTCGACCGGCACCCAGAAAACATTCTCCGCCTTGTATTCATCCGCATCCTCGGGATCCGCCCCCTCGTATTCTCCCTCCCCGGCCAGAAGCTTGGACCGATGCTCCTCGAAGGTATCGGAGATGTATTTCAGGAAGATCAGGCCGAGCACCACGTGCTTATACTCCGCCGCATCCATGTTATTCCGCAGCTTGTCGGCGGCGAGCCAGAGCTTCGCCTCGAAGCCAAGGTTGGCGCTGGAGTTCTTGGCGGTCTTGGAGGCTTTTTTACGGGCGGGCATTTTCGATCACCTTTTTAACCGCTCGCCCCGTCCTTAAAAGGCAAAAAGCTTGATGGAGTTTTTTGGTAACGGATGGGTGTATTCAAGGAGGGGCTGCATTCTGCTGCCTGGCTACGCGGAGACGCACCTGCTCCCTACCTCCCGGAGAGCTTGTCTGCGGTAACTTTATCCAATGCAAAGTTCCCACTGCCAAAGGGCTTGAAAGGCTCGTTCTCCTGGATCTGGTATTCGAAGGCTTTGATTGGCTTGGTACCTTCCACCTCGGAGAGGAGATAGACGCGTATGGTCATTGCCTCCTTCCCGGTGCCTCCCTCTAGTGGTTTGATGGAGGTACTGAACCTCATTGGCTCCAAGCCTTGCGCCACCGATGACGATGTCCGCGTCCTTGGCGTTGGCGAAGCGGTGGCGGCTGATCTTGTTGATCTGAACCTGCACTTCCCGGCCGGGGCAGAACACATAGACCTTGGCGATGGCGGTCGCGGGGTTGGCGGCGATGGGTGTGGGCGGAACCACTCCGGAGGGCTGCGCCTCGGGCACGCCGTTGAGGTAGGAGAGATCACCGGAGGCGAGTTCCTTCCTGACTTCCGGGAGGGCAGTCAGATTCACGAAGTCCGCCTTGTCGTATAGCCAGCCGCGCGGCCCCTGCACGTAGGCGAGGACGAGGAGATTTTCCGTAGGACTCCCGCCTACACCGAAATCGACTTTCCCGAAGTATGCCGCTTTCGCAGTTGCCCCGTTCCGTTTTGCTTCCAGAAACCTGAGACCCGTCAGTGGCGGTGGCGGGGCGGGCAGATTGAAGACTGCCGCGGGAAACGGCTGTTTCTCGGAGACGATGCGGTTGCGCACTTCCATCTGGCGGTGGGGGGCGGTGGCCTGCTGCCAGGTGCGGGCGTCCTTTTTGATCAGGGAGTTCCTCCAGAGATTGTAGGAGGTTTCAAGATCCTCCCGGAGATCGGCGCTGGCGGGGCAAACGGATTGCAATATGAGCGCAAAGACCAAAATAAACGGTTTCATGACCGAAACGATTGGACAAACACCCTCAAATCGCAACAAACAAATCCACGCAGTTTCCCGGATACGTCCGGAGAGCCGCGTTTTCACCCATGAGCCACATTTTACAAAAGGTAGCCCCCATCGGCGAGTCCCGTGACAGGGAGCTCCTGAAATCCGCCTCCAGTTATGTTTACGCGTCCCGTGACGGGGTGGATCTCATGGCGCACGTTTTTTTCCCGGATGGGATCGCTACAGGGGAGCGCCCGGTGGTGGCCTTTTTCCACGGCGGTTTCTGGGATACCGCAATGGGCACCCAGTTCGTCCCCCACTGCCACCACTTCGCCAGCCGGGGTGCGGTGGGCGTCACTTTCAGCTACCGGACGAATGGCAACCCGATGGAGGCTCTGGAAGATGCGCAGGACGCGATCAACTGGCTGCTTGGGAATGCCGATACTTTGGGGATCGATACCTCCAAAGTCGCCTTCGCGGGCGCATCCGGCGGAGCCTACCTGGCTCTGCTACTGACGATGAGGAAGGAAAAGGATTACACTCCCCCCATCGTGCCGAAAGCGCTGGTGCTCTTCAGCTCACTGGTGAACACGGGCCAAAGGGCCAGTTGGGTGACAGGTTCCCGGATGCGAAGACTGCGAAAAGCCTCAGCCCCGGCAACCTGCTCCGCCGCAAACTCCCGGCGATGCTTTTCATCCACGGAAAGTCCGACCGGGTGACTCCATACGAAGAGGTAGCCTCTTTCTGCCGCCGCTTGAAATGGCGCAGGAACAAAGTCCAACTCTTGGACTACATCGGAGCGGAACACAGCTTTTTCAACTTCAACGTCCACCACGGAAACTTCGAGATGACCGTGCGAGCCGCCGACTATTTCCTGGTGGAGCAAGGGGTGCTGGAAGTGGAGAAAAGCGAGCGCGAGGAAGGTTAGGAACGCTCTGGAGCGTTTCGGAAAAAGTCGAAGACCGGTGCCTGCGGCACGGCACTGCAAACTCAGCTTTTCACCGCCTCATACACACTGACCACTCCGAATGTCATCGGCGTGGAGGTGCCTTGGGATACGCCGTTTTTTTCCAACAGGTCTATCATCTTGTCCCCTGCGGGAAATTGCTCGATGGAGCCGCCCAGGTATTCGTAGGCGTCCTTTTCCTTGGTGAGGAAGCCTGCCATTTTCGGGAGGATGTTGTGGAGGTAGAAACGATAGGGCGCGCGGAGGACTCCCTGGGGCAGGGAGAAATCCAAGATAAAGAGGTGCCCACCGGGCTTCAAAACGCGGCGCATTTCTTTGAGGGCGAGTTCGTAGTCACCCATGTTGCGGAGGCCGAAGGCAACGGTGAGGACGTCGAATTCATTCTCAGGAAACGGGAGGTCGAGGGCATCTGCGACGAGGGTTTTCTTCACACCGCGCGAGGAGGCGTGAACCAGCATTTCCGCGCAGAAGTCGGTGGCGGTCACCTCGCAGGAGGGAATCTCCTTTTGGATTTTCAAAGCGAGATCCCCGGTGCCGCTCGCGACATCGAGAAGGTTTTTCGGAGAGAGTTTCCTGATGCGGTTGGTGACCACATGCCGCCACCAGAAATCCATGCCCCCGGAGAGGACGTGGTTGGTCATGACATAACGGTCCGCGATGCGGGCGAAGGCGTTGCGGACGTAGATGGGATCTGGCACGGAGGTAGTAAAAGCTGAAACGCTGAAAACTGAAATGCTGAAATTCCCGGATAGAGGAATTCCTTTCTCCCGAGTTGCCTTGCCGTATGTAGAAGCCGTGCCATCATGCCCGCATTGAAGCAAATGCCAGAACCCCTTAAAAAATCCAGCAGCGAGGAACCGACCCTGGTTCCCGAAGCCTCCGACTGGAGCGGTCCCGTCTCGCGCGTAGTCTGTTGCTCCAATGACGTGGAGAAGACGATGCGTCCGCCCAATCCCTTTTTCCTGCAGGCAATCGAACCAACGGCACTATGGACATACACGATCAGCGGATACGTGGAATATGAGGAAAGCGGGCGGACAACACGGATCGGCCCCGGAACCGCCCTCGCCTGCATGCTGCCGGGACGCGGCACTTTGGTTTACAAAAAAGGCGGCCTACCGTGGCGCAGAATCTACATCGGCTTCAAAGGTGATGCGGCGTTGGAGATTTTCCGGCACGTGATCCGCCGCTACGGTCAAGTCCACGAACTGCCAAAAAACGCCGACGCCATCAAGCTTGCCAGGAAATTTTGCAAGATGGTGGAGGAAGAGCCGCTACGTTCGCCCCAGTTCTGGTTCACCGAAGCATACGGCTGGCTGAACACCTGGTGGGAGGATTGTAGAAACCACGCGCCGAAGGTTCCGGAAGTCATGCACGAAGATCACGGGAACCCAGACATGGTTGCCGCGAATTTTCGCTCGGTGAAGGATTTCGCACAGAAAATGGGCTATTCTCGATCCCACCTCTCCCGCCGGCTGAAGAAAATCTGGAACCGGGACCCCAGCGAGGTCATGCGGCAAAGGAGGTTCGAAGAAGCCAGGCGCTTGCTCAGGGAGACGTCCCTGTCGGTTGCCGAGGTTGCCACCAAGGCAGGCTTCGGCAGCAGTTCTGCGTTCTGTGCCGCGTTCAAAAGCCGATATTCTCAAACCCCTCTGCAATACCGCCGGAACAGAAATACGAAGTAGGTGTCGGATCGATAAGACCTCAGTATTGTCCAGATCACTCACTCACAGCGCACATTCTACACTTCCGCACGCAATTGGCATTGAAATCAAGTTCGTTCCAAGCTGGAATGGAAAGGGTCACAGGCAAATTCGAAATCTTCGGACTACTGTGATCGCAACCAATCCGAAACTCCAACCGCAATTTGAAATGAAACCAACCACCACCTTTTTCGCGACCGTATTCACAGCGGGAATGATCGCCACGCAATCCGCGAACGCGGTCACGCTCGTTCCAGGTGCCGTTATCAACGGCTCCTACGAAACCGATGCTCCAGGCTCCACCTCCGTAACGGGCTGGACGACGCAAAACCAAGGGTTTGGAGCGACATCCGTAGAAGTCGTCACTACTACCGGCGTTACTGACGGAACCCAGGCCGCGACAGTCACCGTGACCCAGGGTGATGCCTTCGGAACGGTGTGGTTGCAAGGCCGCAGTAGCACCGATCTTGTCACCGCTGGCATGGTGGAGGGGCAAACCTACCGCCTGAGCGCGGCATACACCCCGAGCGTGACAGGCGGCCAGTTGGTTCAGTTCGGCTATGCCGCCTACAACTTCGGGTTCTCCAACTTCATCTCCGACTACGTTGACGTTTCCACTGCCGGAACGGCAGGAGTGACACAAAACGTGTCGGTCGATTTCGTCTTCGATCCCACAACCTACAACAACCAGTATGAATGGCAGTTCCGGGCACAGAATTTCTCAAGTCCGGATGTGGAATTTACCGTGGACAACGTCCAGGTTTGTCTGGTTCCCGAGCCAAGTTCGCTTGCCCTCGTCGGCCTTGGGATGCTCGGAATGCTTGCCCGCCGCCGTCGCTAACCGGCTGTCGCGGATTTCGCTGATTTCGTTCAACCGGTATCGCCAGAGTGCGATACCGGTTTTTCTTCGTCCCATCTTTGGCTGGCCTGAAGAAACCCGGCCTTATTGTCGGTGGATCACGATGGACTTGACCATCACATCGGTGCTTTCGGCAACAATGGACAGTTGACGGCTTCCATACTTTGGAAAGATCAGGTTCGTGATCACGATTTCCCCGTCTTCAGCGAACAGCTCAAGGGAAGAGCGGTCGAGGAAGAGATGAAACGAGAGGTGGCCGTCCTCAGGGAGATAGGGAGCGATGTGCCTTCGTGTGAAGCCCTCGGCGAAATCAGTTTTCCCGGACTTGGAGCGATCCATGAAGACGCTTCCTTTGTCAAAACCTACGGATGTGAATTCATTTTCCGCCGTATGGATCTCCAGGGAGATTTCCGAATCCCGGGTCAAATTCTCGAACTCGATCATTAATTCGAAGCAATCCGGCAGATCCTTGAGACCGGCGAGCCAGGAGTCCGCTTCGGCTATGGTTCCCCCGGCGAAGGAGATTGGTTCCCCTTTGCGTAGGGTATGGGATTCTTTGACAGGTTGCTGGAGTAGCCTGATGCCCTCGTTTGTGTTCAGGAGTGAAAGCTCGCGGGGAAGTGTCATCGCGCCTCGCCACGGGGTCGTCGGGACTTTTCCGGCGTAGCCCCAGTTGTTCATCCAGCCGATTCCGATCCGGCGCCCGTCGTCCTCCGGGATGTCGGACCAAGTGACGAAGGCGTAGTTATCGGCGCCGTAGTCAAGCCACAGGGCTTCGTCAGGCGATTGGCCGGGATCGAGGGTGAAGGTCATTCCATCGAAGTCGCCGATGAAATACTGGCAGCCGGAGCCACCGGCAGGTGCGCCGGGGCTGACATTAAGCAACAGCACCCATTTCTCGATTCCCTCGGTACTCTTGACCGGAAGTTTGAACAGATCCGGACATTCCCAAAGACCTTCTGTGGAGCCGGCGGGTCCAAAGTCGCTTAGGTGCGTCCATAACTTGAGATCCGGCGAGCTGAAAAACGAAACCTTGTCATCCTTCGATAGGCTGACGGCCATCACCCAGCGTTCCGTTTGCTGGTGCCAGATGACCTTTGGATCGCGGAAGTCGGGGAGGTTCAGATCGAGCACAGGATTGTCCCCGTATTTTATCCACGTCCTTCCTTTGTCGTTGCTGAACGCAAGCCGCTGGTCCTGATGGCCATCACGGTGGCCGGTGTAGATGGCGACCATCGGAGGCTGATCCCCCACCCCGAATCCGCTGCTGTTTTTCCAGTCGATCACGGCCGATCCGGAGAAAATCATGATCCCGTCCTCTTCGGCGAGAGCCAATGGAAGGTGCTCCCATTTCAGCAGATCCTTGCTCACCGCGTGTCCCCAGCTCATGTGCCCCCATTGGTCGCCGTGGGGATTGTATTGGTAGAAGAGGTGGTATTCGCCATCGAAGTAAACCAGTCCGTTCGGATCGTTGATCCAGTTTTTCTCCGGAGTGAAATGATAGGCCGGTCGGAAAAGTTCGGCAGAAACGAATGGGGCGCAGAACAGCGCGAAAGCGAGCGTAAGGTATTTCATAAATTTGGCTCCGGGAGCTTGGGTTCCGGACGGGATGGCTATGAGTAGCCGTCACTTGGTTTCAAGCAGACGGCCTTGCACGTATCCGCCTCCACCGAGACCTACATAGACCCGACCGAAGTCCGATTGGCTGGCGGTGAGGGTGCTGGGAAGATTTCCGAACTGCTGGGACTTGTCGCTGATCCTTGTCCAGGTGGCGGCTCCATCCAGGGAGAGGAACATTCCGAATTCCCCGCCCACTTTCCCGAGAAGGTAGTGGGCGGCCACATCCGCCCCGGGCCGATGCCTACGTCAAACAGGAACACCTCGTCCACGTTGGCGACTCTTGAAAACGTTTCACCGGCGTCCTTCGAGTGGAACAGACCGTTGCCATCCTGTTTCCAATCGGGTTCCGGAAAAGCCATCCAGAGTTCCCCTTCAGCTGCCCCGGCCACCAGTGCGTATTTTTCCCACCAGCGCCGATCAGGAAGAGCTGCGGCGGTCTCCTTGAATTTTTTTCCGCCGTCCGTGCTGACATGGATCTTCCCCCGGTTGTAGATGTAGAATGTGTGGGGAGCAATCTTGTCCGCAACGATGGGCTGTTCCCAGCTCCATACCTCACCCCGCTCCATGATCGACTTCGGCCCGCCTTCCGATGGCGTCCAGGTAAGCCCTTTGTCAGTGGAATAAAACGGTTGCGAGGAGTCCGGGCGGTTTTCTTCGATCTGCGGAATCCAAACAATGGACGATCCGTCTTTTGCGACGGCGACACGTCCGTTGTGCGCGCCCGGGTACGGTTTGTTCGGAAACGGTTTCCAGGTCAGGCCGTTATCGAGACTGTAACCGCCGTTTCCGGTTTTGGTGAGTTTGTTTCCACCGCTGAGCACGACGAAGTCCGGGTTGTCGAGGCTGGACGAGATGGAGGTGATGTCCTCGACGAAGACCTCGTGCGAATCCGGTTTGTCAGTGATGCGGGTTTTTGGAAACACGTCGGTATCGGCATGACGGAATCCTCCGACATCGGCTACTCCGGTAAGCAGTGGTGCGCCTTTCGCAGAAGAGTGGGCGGACATGGCTACCAGTTCCTCGTGGCCGAGGGTGTGGTCGGTAAACACGACCGGCTCATTCCTGTCCACGGCGCTGATGTCTTCCGTTTCGTAGAATGCGAACCAGCCCGCGAAATAGACTTTGTTCGGATCGTGGGGGTCGATCTCTAGCGCGGAGGGCTGCGAACCGGACCAGTTGTCAGGACGCCACGGGGTTGTTTTCTTAAAGGTGTAGTTCGTGTTCTTCCAAGTGGTGCCGCCATCGGTGCTACTGAAAAGGTAGTTCGAGCCAAAGCCCCAGTATGTCATGGCGAGCAAACGGGAATTGTCCGTTGGGTCGAGCGCCAAGGCGTTGTATCGCATGATTTGATCACCCAACGGGGCAATATTCGTCCAGTTTCCTTCGGGGGAAAGCTTCCAAACACCGCCCTTCCAGTCCTTCGCCTCGAAAGTCGCATAAACGGTTCCGTCCTTCGCGATCTCGATATTGCGGATGTCCGCCATGTATTCCAGGCCGCCTTCGACACGCTTCCATGTGGCCGCACCGTCTTCGGTCTTATAGAGTCCATCGCCGTGGGCACTCACATAGATGACTTGCGATCTACCGTCCTTGATCGGACCGTGTTCGTGGATTTCGACAAAACCCAGCCCCTCGAACTGATTTCCCTTCACGGGAAAAGCATCGATCTGGCTCCAAGTTTCCCCCGCATCCAAACTGGTCCAGAGACCGTCGTTCCTGGTTGCGTAGTAGAGAAGATCGCTGTCCGCAGGATCGACCACAAGCCGTTCCCCTGCCCAGCGCATCGGGCCGTTTCCGTAGGTATAGAGATGGACGCCGAGCTTCTTCCAGGTCTTGCCCCTGTCCACGGACTTCAGGATATCGGATTCCTCGGGCTTGCGGTGGTGCTCCTTTCCGCATGCCATGTAAACGATGTCGGGATTGTTCGGATCGATCGCCAGACTTTCCACTCCATACAGATTGTGATCCTCCACACCAAGCCAGGTGGAAAGGTTGATCCATTTTTGGTTTTCAGGATCCCAGCGCAACGCGCCACCCACATCGGTGCGTGCATAGATGAGACCCTTCTGGGTGGGATGGGTAACGATTCCACAAATGTAACCGCCTCCCCCGATATTGACTTCGGACCATTGGAATTCGGGATTGTTTTTCCGCTCTGCAGAAACAGTCCCAAGTGAGATGAGCAAAAATGCGAGGGCTCGAAATTTCCTGATCATAACAGAGTCTCAGAATTTCGGCATCTGATCCAGCTCGCGCTCGCTGTATTCGCAGACGGGGAGGCGATTGCCCTCGGCATCAGTAAACCGGAGCAGTTCGGAATGGCCATCCAGGAAGGTAACATTCATTTTTCCTTCTATGAGAAATTTATCGAGACGCTTGTCACTCCCAAGCTGGGTTCCTTCGAGAAACCCGCCCATATGGTAGTTGATATTCTGGACTATCAGGGGAGTGCGAGCAGGATCCGGAATCACGGAAAGCGGTGTCCGGAATCCGAAGACCTCTTGTACCCAGTCCGATTGCACGCCGCCGCGTTGATTCACCACATTCTCAGCTATATTCGTATTCATTCCGTATCCGGGATTCCAGATCTCCCAAGTCGGATCGTTTTTAAACAGCGGGTTCAAAGTGATAGGATCGTAATCCTGCCACCACTCCCTGCTATGGATGAAGTCAGAAGCATCAACGGAGGGCATTGTATCCTCGACGATGGCCTGATGCCAATGGACGTGGTATTCCCCTCCGTTGTCGTCGTATCGAGATTCCTTAATGGGCATCAGCCTGCCTCCGTTTTCCGCAGCGTAACCGTTGATCATCTGGGCTATTTGCCGCATGTTACCCATTGCTTTTGTCTGGGCTGCCTTTTTCATCGCTTTGGAGGCGAAAGAAAAGACGACAACGGAAAGAACCGCGATTATTGCAATGACAATGAGCAATTCGATCAGGGTAAATCCGCAGCGTGGCAAGGACGGGCGTGGGTTTCTTTTCATTGGAGATAAGGGTTTCAAGACACCCGTAATCTCCTTTAGCCTTCACGGATGGTCAAGGTAGCCCGGTCGAATGGACACAGAATCGACATTGCGCACCTCTTCAACGAAATAAAGAGCCGACCTCTCGGATCTCCGGTTGAACGCCGAGCGGTTTAGTGCCTGGCACCGTCCTTGAGCAACCCGGGGAATTTCGCTTGAAACCTTTTCAGACGGGGGATGGAGACGTTCCGGATATAGCCGTTGTCCGGGTTGAGTTTTTCGTAGTTCTGATGGTAGTCCTCGGCGACCCAGAATTTCTCGAAAGGATAGACCTCGGCGGCGACTTCCTTGGGAGCCAGTTCCTTGTTCAGGGCGGCGATTTTCTCGGCTATGATCTTTTTCTGTTCCTCGTTCTGATAGAAAATGATCGAGCGGTACTGGGAGCCGTGGTCGGGCGCTGGCCGTTTGCCTGGGTGACGTTCTGGGAGCCGAAATAGACGTCCACGAGAGTGGCAAAGGAGACTATCTCGGGATCGTAAATGATCTCGACCGCTTCAGCATGGCCTGTCTTTCCCGTATTGCTGGATTCGTAGGTGGGGTTTTCGGTATGTCCACCCGCGTAGCCGGAGATGGATTCCTCCACGCCTTTCACGCTTTCGTAAACGGCCTCTACACACCAGAAGCAGCCACTGGCGAAATACGCGCGGGCTTTCCCGTCTTTCATGGGAACCTCGACGGGATCCTTCTTCTGCGCCTCCATCTGCATGGTGCGGTCGGTCTTCTGCTGACTGCAACCGGTGGAGACCAGGAGGGCGGTGAGGGCTGCGATGAGTGAGAGTGGTTTCTTCATGGTAGGTTAGAGTAGCGCGGGATGGTTTTATTTCAACGGGTCGCCGTCCTTGAAGAGAAATTTCATGGCCTGCTCCATATCCTTGTCACCGCGCCCGGAAACGTTCGCGATGATGATTTCGGACTTGGGAAGCGAACCGGCGATCTTCAGGACGTATGCCATGGCGTGTGCGGATTCCAGGGCGGGGATGATTCCCTCGGTGGTGGCGAGTTCCTTGAAACCGGCGAGGGCTTCCTCATCCGTGGCGAAGGTGTATTCCACGCGGCCGGCCTCTTGGAGGAAGGCGTGCTCCGGACCGATGGCCGCGTAATCGAGCCCTGCGGAAACGGAATGGGTGAGCTCGATCTGGCCGTCGTCGTTGGCGAGGAGCCATGTTTTCGTACCTTGGAGGACTCCGAGTTTCCCGCCTTGGAAACGGGCTGCGTGGCGCTCCGGGAAAATGCCGTCGCCACCCGCTTCCACGCCGACCATGCGGACGTTTTCCTCATTGAGAAACGGGTGGAAGAGGCCGATGGCGTTCGATCCGCCGCCGACACAGGCAACGAGAAGATCGGGCAAGCGGCCTTCCCTTTCCATGATCTGCTCGCGGGCTTCCAGGCCGATGACGCGGTGGAAATCCCGGACGATCATTGGGAAAGGATGGGAGCCGAGCGCGGAGCCGATGATGTAGTGGGTGTTATCCACGCTGGCGACCCAGTCACGCATGGCTTCGTTTACGGCTTCCTTGAGGGTGGCTTGTCCGGCGGTAACGGCACGGACTTCCGCCCCCATCAGGCGCATGCGGGCGACGTTGAGCGCCTGTCTTTCCATATCCACTTTCCCCATGTAAACGACGCACTCCAGCCCGGCGCGTGCGCAGACGGTGGCGGTGGCGACACCGTGCTGGCCGGCTCCGGTTTCCGCGATGATGCGGGTTTTTCCCAGACGTTTCGCGAGAAGGATCTGGCCGAGGGCGTTGTTGATTTTGTGTGCGCCGGTGTGGAGCAGGTCTTCGCGCTTGAGGTAGATTTTCGCTCCGCCGAGCTTCTCGGTCCAGCGCTCGGCGAAATAGAGTGGGGTCGGGCGACCGACGTAGTTTTTCAGGAGATCGTCCAGCTCGGCTTGGAAAGCGGGATCCGCCTTGGCATCTTCGTAGGCTTTCGCGAGATCCTGGAGCGGGGTCATGAGCGTCTCGGGGACGAACATGCCTCCGAACTGGCCGAAGTGGCCCTTGTCATCGGGAAGGGTGGCTGTAGTCATGGTAATTTCCAGAGGGGCTTGAGTTTTTCGTATTCGGCGCGGGGCAGGAGGACGTAGAGCGGGCGGCGTGCCGGGTCAACTGTTGCGATGAGTTCCCGGAGTTTCGCCTCGACCATGGTTGTGCATCCGGCGGTGGCTGCCGCTCCCTCCCTGCGCCAGATGTGGAAGAAAATCGAGGAGCCGCCGTTGGGGACTACGTTGGGAAAAGCGTTGTGGGCTATGAACATTTTCAGGGACTGCGGGTAGTCGTTCTGTTTCATCTGGGCTTTCTTCTCCCATGCCGTTGAGGGCTCGTGGTCGAGGGTGAGGAACTGGTTGTAGTGTTTCGAGCTACCATCCTCCACCCAGAGATCCCGCGGAGTGACCTGATGGTAAAATGTCTTGGGATGCTTCTTCACACTTTTGTGCGCACCCCAGACTCCACCTATATCGAAAACGCCTGCTGGAGAGCGGCCGTCGCCTTCCTTTTTCAGACGTGCACCGGGAGGATTCGGGTGAAGTCCCCTGCCCCAGACAAGGCCTTTGGAGCCGAGCCTGCCTTTCCATTCACCACCGGTTTGCTGCCAGCTTCCGCCCTTCTTCTCAAAATAGGATAGCGTGACGTGGGTGCTGTCCCAACCATCGGACACACCGACCACGCACTGGCTGGAACCGGAGGGAAGCTCAAACGCGGATGCGGCCAGCGCACCGAAAAACCAAATAAAAAGCCAAGCGAATTTCATGCGCACAGGATGGCGCGGTAACTGGAAAGGTGCAACTCCATCCGGCTCATGGCTGAATGGAAATCCCCTCAGGAACACCGCATGGGTAACCGAGGATTTGAGGAAATAACTGGAGCCTGTCCCATAGAGGGCTCTACCGTATCGTGGGTTCGCATTCCATTGTGCTGCCGACATTTTTTGTCTCGAAGGCGGTGGGCATGGCGGGATTGTGTGGAAAACTCGTCTTCTCCAGCTCTTCTTTCATAGATTCCGCATCAAACAACGGCGGTTCATACTCCGTGGGATAGATCACCTCATGGACGGATCCGTTTTTTTGTTTCCGCCCAATCCTGCCTGGCATGATCCTGCGATCCGGATTCAAAAGGGATTTCAGTCGTCCAGCAATCCTTTGAAAATCCCCTTCGCCTCCCTGATCACGTCCTCCCCTTCTTTGATCGCCTTCTTCCCCCTGTCGATTGCTTCGACGGGGTTCTCGCCAAGGACGGAGCGGGTGAACTTGAAGACCTTCTCTCCGCTCTCCGGGATCTGGTCGAACATGCGCAGGCCGGCGGCTTCGATGAGCCTTCCGGTGAGGTCTTCCTCGGGGTCATCAAGGGTGCCGGTGACGTGGAGATCGGTCCACAGAAGACCCAGCCCGCCGGGGCGGAAGACATCGGTTTCCGCTCCGGGGATGTTCGAGAGGGTGCCAGGCACGATGCCGAGACGGAAGCGCCCGTCCAGCGCCTCCCCCCTGATGGAGAAACTTCCTTCCAGGCGTATCAGCCCCTCGCTTCCCATGACGAAATCGGTGAAGAGGATTTCCCCGTCCGAGTAGTGCCACTTCGTCCGCGCATCGCTGAGCTGGAGGATGCGGAAGCGGCGGGTGTCCGCGTATGCCGCCAGGGCATCAAGCATGGGCAGGGCCGTCATCGTGCCATTGCGTATCACAAGGTCCCCGGCCATGGCCATTTTCCCACCGACGTTATCCACGGAGAAAGTGGAGGAGACATCCCCGGTGAGGCGGCGTGCCCAGTTTTCATTGAGGAGTTCGTCGCACTTGATCCCCTCCACATCCCCCTCGAAGGAGTAGAAGTTATCCCCGGAATTCCACTCGCCAAAGGCACTGATCCGCCCCTCCCGCCATGCGGAAACATCCGCCTTGGTGATGAACGCGCTACCATCCCGGAAGGAGCCGCGCACGCGGTTGATATGAAGCTGCGGGACGAACTCCCACGGCAGATCCACGAAGCCCCCGACGATCTCTCCCTTGTAGGATTTCACCCCGCTCTGCGGCAAGACATGCACGGCCATCCCGCCTGCCTTCACCGGCCCCGAAGACGTCGTGCCGCCTAGTGCCAGCTCGCCTATCTCCAGCGATTCCAGCTCCACTTCGTCAGGCACCCAGCCGGGTTGTTCCTTCGAGGATTCCTTCTTCCTGATCTCCGGCCCGACCGGCTGCGGCTCGTCGGATTCCAGTGCATTGAGCGTCACTTCCAGGCGGGTGATGCGAGTGTTCTTGATTTCCCACACCCCACGGGTCACGCCTCCGAAACCCACTTCCGTGGCGATCTCATCCGCCTGTATCCCGGCGATCAACCCCTCCCCCATCGCATCGAATCCGGCGGTCTCCACGGCCAGCCCGTCCCAGCGGAAAGGGGAGAAACTGCCATCCACCTTCGCTGCGCCGCTCACCTGGGCGGAGAGGAACTTGCGGAAGGCATCGCTATGGAGATAGGCGCGCAGCCCCATGTATCCGAGGCCGAGACCTATGATCAGCAGCACCCCGAACGCCATGATGGCTTTCCCAAGCCACGGGCTTTTCCCGGCTCCCTTTTTCCTTCTCGAACGTCGGCTCATTTCCGAAATGCTAGCCGCCCCGGCGCGAACCGCAAGGACGGGGGAAGCGAATTCCTTGTGCCTCTCCGTCACAAATACCGTGGCGGAGCCGACGGCATTGGCACGGAGCGCTGCCTTTAGGCGGCGTGTCTCCTGCCCGGCCAGATTCATTCCCAAGTTTGCCCCGTAGCACCGGGGTGCGGTGTCAGATCCCCTCGGAGTCCCCCGTCGGATCTATCGTCCGGGTTTCTGCGGAATCCCTGGTGGTGGCTGGCGATGGCGGCCTGGTCTCTACCGGGGTTGGGGTCGGCTTGACAGGCTGCGGCTCATCGAGCTTTCCGAGGTAGGCGGGAAGCTCCACGCCCACGTTCTTTGCGATCTCGTGGAGGGGCGGCACGGCACCGGCCATGCCCGAGAGGAAATTCGCGGTGCTGGTTTTTCCATCCGCGCCCGTGCCGGAATCCCAGACGGTGATCTTGTCGATCTTGAGGTTGGCGATCGCCTGCACCTGCTCGCGGACGAGCTGCGGGAGAAGCTCGGTGACGAGCATTTGCTGTGCTCCGGCCGGCCCATGCAGGCTTTGATGAGATCTTCGAAACCCTTGGCCTTTCCGGCGAGGACGGCCTGGGCACCTTCCGCTTCCGCGAGCAGCTTGGCGCGGATACCGGAGGCTTCCGCCTCTTTCACGAAGACGATACCATCCGCCTCCGCCTGCTTCTCGGTGCGGACGGCGTCCGCCTTGCCTTGCTGGATGCGGCGAACCGTCTCCGCCTGTGCATCCGCTTCCACGAGCTGGCGCTCCTTCGCCACCTGCGCGGGGACAACGGTGTTCGCGTATTGGGTGGCCTTGTCGCGCTCGGCACGCTGGTTCTCCGCCGCTTGCTCGGAAACGTATGCCTCTTCCAGTATCTTCGCCTCGGCTACCTTTTCGGCTGCCGTCGCGTGGCGCTCGGCTTCCGCCTGGGAGCTACGCCGCTGGGCATCGGACTGGGCGATGTTCACCAGCGAGTTGTTCTCGCCCTCGGTGGCTTCGGCGTTGGCGGAGGCCACGCTGATACGCTTGTCCCGCTGCATCGCCGCGGCACCTATCTCTCCGTCGCGGTCTGCCATGGCCACTTTCACCTTCGCTTCCGCGATTGCTTTGGAGGCGGCTTCCTGACCCAGGGCATCGATGTATCCGGAGGCATCCGTGATATCCTGGACGTTGACGTTGATCAGGCGTAGTCCGACCTTTTTCAGCTCCACTTCCACTCCCATGGAAATGTTCTGGATGAGCTTGTCGCGGTCCGCGTTGATCTCCTCGATGTCCATCGTGGCGATGACCACACGCATCTGGCCGAAGATGATGTCCTTCGCCAGCTCCTTGATGTGTTCCATGTTCAGGCCGAGCATGCGCTCCGCCGCGTTTTCCATGACGCCTGGCTCCGTGGAGATACCTACGGTAAAAGTGGACGGGGTGTTGACCCGGATGTTTTGCTTGGAAAGGGCTCCCTCCAGGCGGATATCGATGGGCAGCGGGGTGAGATCCAGGTATTGGTAGTCCTGAAAGATGGGCCACACGAAGGCCGCACCGCCGTGGTGGCAGTGCGCGGATTTCCCACCGCCCACCTTTCCGTAAACGACGAGAATCTTGTCAGACGGGCAGCGCCTGTAGCGCATGGCCACCCACGCAAGCAGGACGATGGCGAAGACAAGGATGATGATGATGCCGATGATGAATTCCATGGTATGTGTGTAGTGTTAGACTTCTGGGAAAAAGCATTCCACCGGCTCCACGATTAGCGTGGAGGTGCCGGTTTTCTCGATGACCTGCACCTTCGTGCCCGGTCTCAGCGGCTCGATGCCCCGCTGTATGGCTTCCGCCGTGACGAGGCGGCCTTGGATCATGGTTTCCACCTGGCCACCCGGGCCTTTCGATGGAGGGATGGTCACATAGACCGTGCCCTGCTGACCCACCGCGTTGATATAGTCCATGGTCCCGCTTTCGGAGAGATTGACCAGACTCTTCATCATCAGATAGATGAGATACATCATCGCCGCGCCCGCCAGCCCGGCGAAGAGCAGCACCATCGGCATGTTCAGCCCCATCCGCACGAACCCGATCGCCGTCCAGGAAAAGCCCGTGAAGAACGCCGTCAAGGACTTCAGCGAAAGCACGCCAATGCCGGAATCGTGGTGGTCCAGCCCATCCGAATCGGAGAAATCCGCCCCGTCCGCATCCGCGTCCCCCAGCAGGAACATCATCACCATCTGCAGAGCCAGCATCACCCCCGCAATGATCGCGATCCCGTAAAAGATCTTCAGGACGAAGCTCAGGGATTGCCACCACGTGTCTATGAATTCAGGCATCGGGATGGAATCTGTTTATTGGCACACCGGCTTGCAAGGATATTTGGAAAAGGAAGTTCCTGGCAAGGAGGGGCGGTGGGGTTGTTGCGGCGAAAAATGCCATGGTGCTTGCATTTCCGCAGCGGAAACACATTCTCCGTGGCGATGGAATTGTTCCGCTGCGCCAAGATGCGTCCGCTCTACCTGCTGGCTTTGCTCCAGCTTGTTGGCGGGCCGCTGGTGCTGCTGCATGTGACCCTGTTTTGCAAGCTCACGCTCCATGAAGCGCCCCGAATGGGGATGGCTAATGCGGCGGTGGCGGCCTGGGAATCGGAAGGTTTCCAAAAAGCGCTGCTGGCGGATGCCCTTCCGGAAAAGCACTCCCGTAAGGAGGGTGATGGCGCGAAGCCAAAGCCGGAGAAGCAGGCTCCCCCTTCCATGGATTTCCCCACTGCTCCGGCGGCCACCGCTACATGCGGCGGCACGGTGGCGGAGCGCTTGGTAACGTGGACTCCCAGGTGGCCGAATGCGCCGCCCGGCCCGCCACCGAGGTTTGTCTGAAAACCTGTTTGCAGCCGCCGGATCACTGTGCCGCAGGCACCCCGGACTGCGTGCAGCCTGTTGCGAGCCGACGGCATTGGCACGGCTAGGACTGCCGTTTCCCGGGGTTGCCCCGTAGCAGCAAGGCTGCGTTACGGAAAGCGGCAGCAGGCTGCCGGCAGTCACCGGTCTTCGACTGCTTCCGGTATCCCAAACGGATCCCAACCATACTGCGTGCGCGGCTCCGTTCCCGCGCCTTTTTCCTCCCAGACAATCACTTACAAACCAATTCAAATGAAATTTTCCAAACACATGATACCCGCGCTTTTCGCGCTCCCCATCCTCCCTGCCACCGCGCAGGAAATCCTCTCCGGCACGCTGGATCCCCTGATCCTGACGGGGAAATCCGAGAGCCTCATCGGCACGGCCGGCACCGCCTCCAAGGGCCAGGCGAACTCGGACGAACTCCTCGAGCGCCCCTACCTCAGACGCGGCGAGCTGCTGGAGGTGGTCCCCGGCGTGATCATCACCCAGCACTCCGGCGACGGTAAGGCAAACCAGTATTACGTGCGCGGTTTCAACCTGGACCACGGCACGGACTTCGCCATCAGCATGGACGGGCAGCCGGTGAACTTCGTCACCCACGCGCACGGCCAGGGCTACGCGGATCTCAACCCGCTCATCCCGGAGCTGGTGGAGAGCGTGGACTACTGGAAAGGCCCTTTCACCGCCAGGCTTGGCGATCTGAGCACGGCGGGCGCGGCGCGTTTCAATTTCTTCGATACCCTGCCCGGTGGCATCGCCAGCATCGGCGTGGGTGAGCATGACTACTTCCACGGCCTGCTCGCGGATACCATTTACCTGAGGGAAAGGGAAGGGAACGGGGACTTGCGCGCGCTGACCTACGCCTTCGAATACAACTACTATGACGGGCCGTGGAAACGCGAGGGGAACTCCGAGCGCACCAACGGTTTCCTCAAATACTTCCAGCAGTCCGGCCGGGACAGTTTCAGCGTCACGGCGATGGCCTACGATGCCGACTGGGACTCCACCGACCAGATCCCGAAACGCCTGATCGACAGCGGCGGGATAGACCGTCTCGGAAACTTCGACGACACGGTGCGCGGGGACTCCTCCCGCTACAGCCTGATGGCGGAGTGGGACAGGGAGGAGACGAACGGGAAGACGCACGCGGACTTCTATGCGGGGATCTACGATCTCACGCTGTTCTCGAATTTCACCTACAACCTGGACAACCCGGATACAGCTATAGACGAGTCCATACTGGGCAACCAGTTCGAGCAGGAGGACGGAAGGTGGTTCATGGGCGGCGAGGTGAACCGCATGTGGGAGTATGGAAACGCCAGCAGCCTGACCGTGGGCCTGCAGGCGCGGCACGACTTCCTCAGCGGCGTGGGCCTCTACAATACCACGGACAGGAAACGCACTTCCGCCGTGCGTGTGGACGACGTCTATGAAGGAAATGTGGGACTCTACGCCTCCGCGAACCATGTGGTGAACGATTGGTTCCGCATCCAGCCCGGCCTCCGCGCGGATGGCTTCCACTTTGATGTGGACAGCGATGACTCCCGCAACTCCGGGACGGAAACCGACGCCATCGCCAGCCCGAAACTGAACATGATCTTCGGCCCGTGGAACGATACGGAGTTCTACGCAAGCGCCGGAATGGGCTTCCACTCGAATGATGCGCGGGGCGTGACGATAGCCATTGATCCGGTGACGGGACTCCCCGTTTCCGCTGCGGATCCGTTGGTGCGGACTTACGGCTATGAGCTGGGGATGAGGACGGAGGCGATTGAAAACGTGGTGAGCACGGTCTCCCTTTTCTACCTCCACAGTGACTCCGAGCTGATCTACGTGGGCGATGCCGGCACTGCGGAGCCGGGGCCGGCCACGGAGCGCTTCGGAATCGAGTGGGCCACCTACTGGAAACCTAGTGAATGGGTCACTTTCGACAACGAGCTGACCCTCAGCGAGGGCAATCTGCTGGGCGAACCTGCCGGGGACGATATCCCCGGCGCGGTGCCCATCACAATGAACACCGGCATCACCATTGGCAGGGAGGAAGGCCTCTTCGGCACCCTGCGCTCCCGCTATTTCAGCGCGAGGCCGCTGATCGAGGACGGCAGTGTGGAGTCCCGCCCATCATGGCAGGTGAACGGCCGCCTCGGCTACCGCAAGGATGATTGGGAAGTGGCGATAGACGTGCTGAACATCCTGGGCCGCGAGGACAACGACGTGGAATACTTCTACACCTCCCGCCTCCCCGGCGAGGTGGCGGGGGGCGTGGAGGACGTGCACCTCCACCCTGCGGAGCCGCGCACCTTCCGCATTTCCCTGACCAAGCGTTTCTGATAAATCCAACGAAACAACAAGATGAACAATCAAAACAGAATGAGACTCCTCCCCCTCCCCTTCCTGCTGGCGATGGCCGGAACCGCCAGTGCCCACTCGGAAGCGGGTGCGACGGGCGGCTTCACCAGCGGGTTCCTGCATCCCATCTTCGGCCTGGACCACGTGGTGGCGATGGTGGCGGTGGGTCTGTGGGGAGCATTTCTCGGAAAGAAGGCGATGTGGACGCTGCCGGTGATTTTCCCCATGGTCATGGCCATGGGCGGGGCGCTGGGAGTGATGGGCGTGCCTTTGCCGGGAGTGGAAATCGGGATCGCGCTCTCGGGTGTGGTGCTGGGGGGCATGGTCGCCTTCGCCGTGAAGCCGCCGCTATGGGTGGCGGGTGTGCTGGTGGGTGTGTTCGCCATTTTCCACGGACACGCGCATGGCACGGAGCTGCCTGAGGCGGCGAGTCCCCTCACCTATGCCATCGGTTTCGTGATCTCCACCGGGCTGCTGCATCTCTGCGGCATCGCCTTCGGGCTGCTGACGAGGTGGCCGTGGGGGATCATCGCCGTCCGCGCAGGGGGGGTGGTGGTGGCCGTCATCGGCGGCATTTTCCTGATGGGGGCGGTGTAGGAAACGCTTATGGGGACTTTTCCAAAAACACTGTCCCACGTGGCAGTCGAGGGCTGGAGCGACTTCGCAAACGGGGCCATCCATCCGGTGGTGAACCCGGCACAGTTGCTAGTCGTAACCGGTCTGGCGCTGCTGGTAGGGAGGCAGGAGCCGTTGCGGATCCGGGGGCCGCTGCAGGTCTTCGCCATCTCTGCCGCTGCCGCCCTCGGGCTGACGGTGGCGGGGGTTGGCGGAGCCGTTTACCAGCCGGTGCTGATCGCGATCGCCCTGTGCCTGGGGCTGTCAGTCGCAATTGGGAAAGCCATGCGCCCGCTGGCGGTAACCTGCCTGTGCTCCCTCTCCGCAGTGGCGCTGGGTCTGGATTCCGGTGTGGAAAGCGGCGGCTGGGCGGGAAAGCTGCAAACCCTTTTCGGGACGTGGCTGAGCCTGTGCCTGCTGGTGCTTTACGTGGCGCTGGCCACCTCGAACGCGACGGGGAAACCCTGGGCGGTGGCGGCGGTGCGCATCGCCGGATCATGGCTGGTGGCCATCTCCCTGATGGTGCTGGCCTTTGCCCTGAAGAAATAAACGGACACATTCGCTGTTTTACAAAAGCCGGGGCGGCTCCTACACAGGGCCGCCCCATGTTCCGCCTCTTCATCCCCGCAATCATCATGGCCTCCGCTGGCGCGGTGGTGCCGGAGTATTTCCGGACGGGCTTCACCCACATCTTTCCCGATGGCGCGGACCACATCCTGTTTCTGCTTGCGCTGTTTTTCCTGACCAGGAAGTTCCATGACCTCCTGCTCCAGCTCACGCTTTTCACCCTGGCCCACTCGCTGACGCTGGCGCTCACGCTCTACGGATTCGTGGACATGCCGGGGGTGGTGGTGGAGGTGGCCATCGCACTGAGCATCACCTTCGTGGCGGTGGAGAATTTGTTCAAAGAGAGGCTGAGCCCGTGGAGGACGTGGGTGGTCTTCGGCTCCGGGCTGGTGCACGGGCTGGGCTTCGCGCACTCCTTCGGCGGGGCACCGGTGGGGAAACCGGATTTCCTGCCCGCCATTTTCAGCTTCAACATGGGGATAGAGGCGGGTCAGATCGCAGTGGTAGGTACGGCGTGGCTGCTGACGGCTACGTGGCGGAACAGGGGAAGCTACCGCACGCACATCGCCCGCCCCGCGTCCTGCCTGATCGCCCTGTCCGGGATCTACTGGGCGGTGGAAAGGGTGGTGTGAGCCGAGAGGGGCGGAGGGGCGGGCTTCAGACCTGACTCCGCAGCTTTCCCCTCCCCCAGAGAAGGAGGCTGGTGGTGAGGATGGCGAAAAAGGGCACCTGCCAGATGAGGGCGTGGGCGAGCTGGTTGCCCTCGGGTTTCTCCGGGAAGGATGCCAACAGTAAGGAGAAGGCGAGGCTGAAAGAGCCGTAGCCGAGATTGAAGGCGAGGCCTTTCACGGAGAGGACGGTGGCGCGTTGTGAGGAGTCCGATTCGCGGTTGAGCGCACGGCTGAGGGTGAAGCTGAGGAAGCCCATGGTCATCATGAGGAGCATGGCGGGGAGCAGGCACCAGTAGGAATCCGCCGGGACGATGCCGCTGAGGCCGATGAATCCGAGGGCGGCCGCGATGGCCAGGTTTTTCAGGGTGGAGTAGCGTTTGTTCAGCTTCGCGGCGATGGCGGGGACGGCGTATCCGCCCACTCCTATGGCTGCTCCGATAAATCCGAAAGTCCACTCGGGAAGCCCGATGAGGCGGTAGTAGCTGCTGGTGATGGTGGCGAAGTTCCGCACCACGGAATCGATGG
This sequence comes from uncultured Verrucomicrobiae bacterium, assembly GCA_963793435.1. Lineage (GTDB taxonomy): Bacteria > Verrucomicrobiota > Verrucomicrobiia > Verrucomicrobiales > Akkermansiaceae > Luteolibacter. The sequence goes on from CAWCAA010000002.1 coordinate 3,086,283, forward strand.
ACAGGCCGACGATTACGAAGACGCAGGTGTTGGGATTCGTGAAAACCCACTTGGCCGTTTGCAGGGTGAGGCGGACGGCACTCCGGCAGGCTTTCCCCATGGATTCATCGCGCACTTTCTTCGGCTCCACCATGCGGAGGGTGATGAAAAGGCAGACAAGACCCTGGCACAGGACCAAGGCTACGGGGAGGCGGTGGGCGAGTTCTTTGGAGATCTGAAGATTTTCCGGGAGGGCGCGGTTGACGATGGAGGGGTCATACATCAGGCCGCCGGTGATCATGGCCAGGACGAAGGCGACGGAGCGGTAGCGCATGGCGGTGGCGAGGACTTCATCCCAGGCGTCTTCCCGTTTCCCCTCCGGGAGGGAATCGTAGGCCAGGGCTTCGTCGGCTCCGCTCGCGGCGGCTTCCGAGAGGCCGGAGAGGAGGCGGTTGGCGACGCAGAGAAAAAACAGGAGCCACCCCCCGTCCTTTGGGGCGAAGAGGAGGCAGGACATTTCCAAGACCATGAGGACGGAGGCGGAGACGAGAAGGGTCTTCCGACCCAAGGTGTCCGCAAGCGCGCCGGAGGGGACTTCGAAGAGAAAGATGGTCGCCGCCCAGACGAGGTTCAGCATGACATACTGGTCCAGGGTGAGCCCGAGATCCAGGAACAGGATGGCGAGGATGGGGTAATACGCCCGCGCGTTGTAGAGTGTGGTGAACCAGACGTAGCGCTTCGGGTTCCCGGAGGTGTCGGTGGTGTCTGTCATTCGCGAAGGGAAGCTAGTGGGAATGCAGCGGAGGGAAACCCTTATCTAGGCGAGGGAGGCTTTGGCCAAGTCCCACCGCGGAATCGTGGCATCGCCACAGTGATGGAGAGTAGCCGTGCCGATGGCTGGGAGCGGGGCTGTAGCAGTCCGGAGCTTTCGGCGGTATTTCCGAAACGCTCGCCTTCTATGAAGTCCGATTCCCAGCCCCAAGCCTCTCTGTCACCAGCGAGTCAAACTCGGCGATGAAGCCGGGGGCGGATTCCTCGATTGTTTGGGAAACCTCGTCTCCGGAAGCTTTCTTGCTGCGGGCGAAGAGACCTGCGAGCTGGCGGAACGTGCCCCTCACCGCACGGACGTCGATACTCTTCGAAACGTCCCGGAAAACATCCGCTAGGAAGCGCGCCCGCTCTACGGTGAGCGTGTTGCCTGCACCCGCAGCAACCAGGCCGGGATGATGCAGGAAGCGGGCGAGGAAATAGGTGACCATCGCCGTCCGCGCCGCGCTGCGGGCGGTGAGCCAGAACAGGACCGTCCGGAAGGCTTTCCGCAGAGGCTTCAAAATCAAACCGCGTGTCATGGAACCGAGGCGGGCAAGCAACGTCCTGCCGCTGCCGACGAGGATGGCGGGAGCCTCCTTTTTAAAAATAATCCCGCGCCTGGTGAGGATGTCCTCCACCATGGATTTCCGCTGTCGCCTGATCAACCACTCGTCCAGAAACGGGACGGGGAGAAATTCATACGCGCCCGTGCTGGCGCTGGCGACGTGGAAACCACGCGTCTTGCCGGGTTGGACTTGCCGTTGTGATGGCGCGGGCATGGGCGGCTCAGTTGTCTTTTTTCTCCGGGATCCCGTCATGTTTTGTGGAGGCCATGTCCTCGAGTTCGGACTCACTCATGGACTCGAACATTTCCTTTGAAGCTCCCTGGAGATCGGATTGCTTGCTTTCCCCGCGTTTCGCGGAAAGGGCGGCACCGGCGGCCATCTGCTGCTTTTCAGATTGCGCTTTCATCCGGGCTGGTTGTCTTCCTTGATCGCGGATAGCTCGGGATTGCCGGAGGCTCCATCGGACTTGGGATAGTTGATATCGTCCAGGGAGGTCTGGGGATCATCGGAGGAAAGGGCGGCATCCTCGTAGGCATCGGTTACGGCATCGCGCTTCTCATTTTCCGCAACGTGGAGGCCTTTCTCGACCATCTCGATATCCGGGTCTTCGTCCACGTAGGGCGGAGCCATGGGGTTCTGGTTTTCAGTGGAGGCGGGCTGAACTGGGTCTAGTGGTATCATGGTGGCGTATTTTATGCACACTGCGTTCCAAGCTGCCATCCGTGTACTGGCGGAGCACAGGCAGGAGTGCTACGTGGAGATCTGCATTGTTCGCCCATGTGGGATTGCGGTTTGCACGGCGTTTTCCGGGTTTGGTGACCATAGATTTACAAGTCCGATAAGACCTGTCGGGATTGGGATGCCCTTCCCGAGACCACCGCCAAAAATCGCCTCCTTGACACGGACGTGTTGTAGGGAATGCTTTGCGGAATGAGCGAAGCATTCGAAGCAATCAATGACAGCGTAAAGAAGTGCCCGGTAATGAACCCGGATCTGAACCCGGGGGGATCCACCTCCATCCAGCACTGGTGGCCGAACCAGTTGAACCTGAGCCCCCTGCGTCAGAACTCCTCCCTGTCCGATCCCATGGATGCGGATTTCAACTACGCGGAGGAATTCAAATCCCTGGATCTGGATGCCGTATGCAGGGATCTGGATACGCTGATGACGGACTCACAGGACTGGTGGCCGGCGGATTACGGGCACTACGGGCCGTTCTTCATACGCATGGCCTGGCACAGCGCGGGGACATACCGCATCCAGGACGGGCGTGGCGGGGCAGGCTCCGGGACTTTGCGTTTTGCGCCGCTGAACAGTTGGCCTGACAACGGGAACCTCGACAAGGCCCGCCGCCTTCTCTGGCCCGTCAAACAGAAATACGGGCGGAAACTTTCCTGGGCGGATCTGCTGGTGCTGACTGGCAACCGCGCCCTGGAAACCATGGGCTTCAGGACTTTCGGTTTCGCCGGAGGTCGCGAGGACGTGTGGCAGCCGGAGGAAGACATCTATTGGGGGCCGGAAACCGAGTGGCTTGGCGACGAGCGCTACACGGGAGACCGCGAGCTGGAAGATCCGCTCGGTGCGGTGCAGATGGGACTGATTTATGTAAACCCCGAGGGGCCGAACGGAACGCCGGATCCCATTGCCGCAGCAAAGGACATTCGTGAAACATTCGGACGCATGGCGATGAATGACGAGGAGACGGTCGCTCTCATCGCCGGTGGACATACGTTTGGAAAAGCCCACGGAGCGGCGGATCCGAACAAGTATGTAGGCCGCGAGCCTGAGGGAGCTTCCCTTGAGGAGCAGGGGCTGGGATGGAAGAACAGTTTCGGCACCGGCGCGGGAGGCGACACCATCACCTCCGGCCTGGAAGGCGCGTGGACGACGGAACCCGCCAAGTGGGACAACAACTATTTCGAAAACCTTTTCGGCTACGATTGGGTGCTGACCAGGAGCCCTGCCGGAGCGCAGCAGTGGACGCCTAAGGATGCCGCCGGGAAAGGCTCGGTGCCGGATGCGCACGATCCCGCGAAGCGCCACGCGCCGATGATGTTTACGACAGATCTCGCGCTGAAGGAAGATCCCGTTTACGGGCCTATCTCGAAACGTTTCTTTGAAAACCCGGACGAGTTCGCGGAGGCGTTTTCGAAGGCTTGGTACAAACTCACCCACCGTGACATGGGGCCGGTCTCGCGTTATCTCGGGCCGTTGGTTCCGGCGGAGCAACAGCTCTGGCAGGATCCGCTTCCGGATGTGGATCATGATCTGATTGACGCCGCTGACATTGCCAAAATCAAGGAAGTCATCCTCGGTGGCGACCTGTCCGTTTCCCAACTGGTCTTCACCGCCTGGTCGTCCGCAGCGTCCTTCCGCTGCACCGACAAGCGCGGCGGGGCGAATGGTGCCCGTATCCGCCTTTCCCCGCAAAGGGAGTGGGCGGCGAATAATCCGGATGCACTCGCGAAGGTTCTGCACGTCCTGGAAGGAGTGCGGGCGGATTTCAATGCGGCGCAGTCCGGTGGGAAGAAAGTTTCCCTGGCGGATTTGATCGTGCTGGGCGGATGTGCCGCGGTGGAGGCTGCTGCCAAAAAGGCCGGGCACGATGTGGATGTCCCTTTCACCCCGGGTCGCACGGATGCCACGGCGGAGCAAACGGATGCGGAATCTTTCGCGGCGCTGGAGCCGGTGGCAGACGGGTTCCGCAACTACTTGAACCCGGCGGCAGTGAGAACTGCGGAGGAGCTTCTGGTGAGCCGGGCGCACATGCTTTCCCTCTCGCCTCCGGAAATGACCGTGCTGGTCGGCGGCCTGCGGGTGCTGAACGCAAACACCGGACAGTCCGACCTCGGTGTTTTCACCAAGCGACCGGAGACGCTGACCAACGACTTTTTCACCAACCTGCTCGCCATGGGCACAGAATGGAAGAAGTCCGCCCGCTGCGAGCATTTCTATGAAGGCACGGATGCTGCCTCCGGCGAACTGAAGTGGATGGGCAGCGCGGTGGACTTGCTCTTCGGATCGAATTCCGAGCTGCGCGCCCTTTCAGAGGTGTATGCCTGCGACGATGCCAGGGAGAAATTCGTCAAAGATTTCATCGCCGCCTGGAGCAAGGTGATGGAGCTGGATCGGTTTGACCTGCACAAGTAATCCCACCGGTAAGTCCGTTTAAAACGCCTGTCACCCATAGCGGTGACGGGCGTTTTTATTGGCACGGGATGGCACACGCGATCACGTAATGGCTGATCCTTCACGATTATCCTATAAACAGGATATCCAATAACCATTGGTATTTAAGTCCCATTAAATAAACCACCCGAAACACCCCACCCAGCCATGTCCCTTAGTCCCTTCGAAGTCCCGGCAATTGAATCCATCGCCGGACTCTTCCCAACTTTCAAATTCGAACACATCATCGCCCAGGGCGGAATGGGTGTGGTTTACAAAGCCCGCCAGGTATCGCTGGACCGCAATGTGGCGATCAAGATCCTGCCGCGTGAGTTCGGTGAAGATCCGGTCTTCCGTAGCTCTTTCGAAGCGGAGGCGAAAGCCATGGCGCGTCTTGCCCATCCGAACCTGATCAGGGTTTACGACTTCGGAGATGTGGACGGACTGCTCTACATCGTCATGGAATACGTACCGGGCAAATCCCTCCACCATTCCGCCCACGGAAAAGCCATCGACCCAAAACAGGCTGCCGAGATCATCATGGCAGCGTGTCATGGCATTTCCCATGCGCATGAAAACGGCATAATCCACCGCGATATCAAGCCCGCCAACATCCTCCTCACCCCTGAGCGCGAGCCGAAGATCGGTGATTTCGGGCTGGCCCGCTGCACCCGCGTGGACGCCGACGGACTGGCGATGGGCTCCCCCGGCTACATGGCTCCGGAAATCATAGCCCGCCCGGAGACCGGCAATGCACAATCCGATGTCTATGCCCTCGGCGCCGTGCTGCGCGAGCTTCTAACAGGCATCCCGGCGGAGCGCGAAGGCTCGGAAAATATCACCGTCCCCGATCTCAAGCTGGCTGCCATTTGCCGCAAGGCCACTCATGCGGATCCGGCAGCCCGCTACACCAATGCATCCCAACTCGCCGGACAACTCACACTCTGGATGGCTGCGAAACCAGTCAGGACGGCATCGCCTTCATGGGCACCGTCCACCAACCGCGCCAAGAAGCCTGCCACGGTTGTGAAAACTGCTCCCTCCGCCGGTTTGGCCCTTCTGAAAAACTGCGCGACCATCGCAATCCTTCTCGGCGCGATCCATTTTGTCTGGGGCGTTTACCAAACCAAACAGTCAGACATCGCCCGCCTCCAGCAGGAGCAGGACGCGCAACCGGCCATCGTGAAAGTCATCCACGTGGAGCGCGCTGCTTCTGTCAGCAACAATTCCAACCAGGTTCTCGTCTCTGCGGATATCGATTCCTACTGACTTTCCGGCACGGGCATTTCCATTACGAAAATCCCGCGATACGGTCCCTTTCCTTTTGCCCGCCCGGAATAATAAAGATGCCCGGCGTGGATTGCGGGGCCGGTGGCGTAGGCGCAGTCGTTCCGCCTTCTGGTGCCGGACGCGGAGACAATGGCTTGGCCGGAATAGTATAGCTCATAACGCCCGTCTTCGTGACGCACGAAAGGATAATTCGTCTTGGCGTCCTCCCGCTTGAGCACCGGATTTTCGTAATCGTTCAAGAGGCGGTAGACTCCGGGATCCATGATCCCATCGAGTGGCACCGAGGCCAGGAGAATGCGGTATCCGGCTGGCGGGGTGAGCGCGGAAAAATAAAGGAGCAACCGCCCGGGGTCTTCCGGATCGACCATGGCGGAGGCACCGTGGTTGTTCTTTTCACCCGAGAACTTTTGATCGACGACGACGGTCATGTTTTTCCACGTGTAGGGATCTTCGGCACTTGCCTCAATGACGACGATGCGCGGCATCAGCTCGCCATCCGGGCGGGCGGTGCAGAACATGAAAAGCCGGCCGTCCGTCTCGATGATGGAGAGCGGCGTGATCCCTTTTCCCGCCCCATCCAGGCCGAACTGCGCACGGGTGACCACCGGATTGCCGGGATGCTGGCGACCGGCATCCGGCGCGGTGAGATGGAAAACCCCTATTTCCATTTCATGCCGGACATCACCTCCGTCGGATCCGCTGCCGCCGCCGTAAAAGAGGAGATCCCGCCAGATCGCGTGGGTGAAAACCATTTCCGATCGCCAGGTCCCGGCCTTCACCGTGATCAGTTCCTTGGCCAAGGGTGCCGCAATTCCGCCATCCGTTTGCGCAGGAAGCACACCGGCCGAAAGCATGGCAAAAGCACCGGCCAGATAGCACGGCAGGCGGGAAAAGGAACTGGTGCACATCGGGCTCTACTAAACTCACTTGACCTGGATTTCACCCCAATACCCGGGATACATCCGTGCTTCCGTGGGGATATCATCGACCATGGTGGTTTCACCCTTCGCGGGAGTAAAGAGGTAGTTGCGGCTGGTCGCCTGCAAGCCCCGTTGGCCCGCGCCGGAGAGGCGGACTTCCACGTCCCCGCGGAGATCCATGCCCGGTTTCAATTCCAAGCCGATGAAGGAGCGTGGCACGGCGAAGGTTGCGATGTATCCGTCGTCCGTTTTCTCCAGATCCACCTGGCCGCCCGGGACTTCCCCCACGAATTCAAACTCCCAGCGGCCTGCCGCAGGGGTTTCATAGACGGCGGGTTGCTTCGTGCCTTTGGTGAACGGTTTCATGGCGATGAGCTTCGCTTCCCCGGCTATCATGGCGGCCATGATGCGTATGTCCCCCGCCCCGACTTCATCGGAATCACGGACGGGCCCCAGGACGATCCCAGCGGTATCGCCACCTTTGAAAGCCAGTTTGCTTTCAAGGGAACCGTTCTCCAGAGGTGATTCGTCACGCACTTCGATGCGGCCATACAGGTTGTCCGTATCGTAGCCTATCTGCGCTTTGGCGAGAGGCTTGCCGTTACGTTCCAGAGCGGAGACAGGAACCCCCGTCCAAGCGGAAGCATCCTTCACCGGGGAGCCGGAAATTTTCACCAGTTGCAGCGGACCGGCTACGGCGGCGGCATCATCGATTTCATATTTCCTGTCGAGCACCACCGTCCCGGAGCTGCGGCTTTCGTTTTCCACGCGTCCGTCCTTGAAGCCTTCCACCTTGTAGGCCATTCCCGAGGAATACGCCCAGACTTCGCCGCTTTCGGAGAAATAGGCTACGCGGCCACCGCTGGTTTCACCGCCAAAGGTGTAGGGACCGGGAGGGGAAACTTCGCCCGGGTTGTTCATCAGCGCATCCACGAAAAACCCGTCGTGGGTGTAGAAGTAGATCTGCCCCCACTCGCTGCCTCCGGCGATGTAACGGTCATTGACGATGCCCGCAGTGTTCCAGAGGTGGTACATCTCACCGGGTTTGGCTCCGGCGGTGGCCTTGCGTCCGGCCATCCAGAGCGGGTTCCCCTCGGCATCGAACTTGGCAAACTTCACGACATTGAAACGCGAGGTATGCCCCATGCCTTCGAGCATGCGCTTCGCGCTTTCCTCATCGGCAAAGTCGTTCTCGCCGCCTTTTCCGGGCAGCTTGGTATTGAACATGGTGTAGATGTTTCCCTCGCTGTCGGTACGGGCACCGAGGATACCTTCGCGGTAGGTGGTGTACATCTTATCAAGACCCGGCATCACTTTCGGCACGGCTCGGTGGGCGGCTGTGATATCCCACTGGATTTGTCCGTCTTTTCCGAACCCTTTGGCGGGCACGCGGATGATGGTGTTGTCCGCTGTCATGAAATACAGATCCCCGTCCGGTTCCATGTGCATGGATGAGGTGGTTTCTGAAATCCTGGCAACCGGGCTTCCATCCGCCATGGAATCCCAGACTGCAATCTCTTCGTCCTGAACCTTACCATCCGCATTGCCGTCGATCCAGACATCGACCCTGCTGACCGGTTTACCGTTTCCGTCCTTCTTGACATATTGCCATGTGGCCACCGGGCGGAGCTTGCCATCGCGCAAAAGGCAGATGATGTGGTTGCGGGCGTCTTTGACGAGATAGAGTTCGCCGTTCTCCGCGCGGATTGTCTCCGGCTGGGGAATCCCGCTTTCCAGATCACCTGCCTGGTCGAAGCCTGCGTTCTCGAGATTCCAGTAGGCATTCGGCACGCCGACTTTCCCCACACCTGCCAGATTCGCCCGCCCGAAGGCGTGGGTCAGTGAGTAGAAGACATTCCGCGGGTCTTCAGGCATGGGCCATGTGGCATTCCAATAGATCCCCGGGCCATACCAACGGTTGAGCAATTCCCCGTCCTCCGTCCGGATCCGGGAAAACACTTTGGGCGGGGATGCTTCAGCGACCAGCAGATCGCCGCCCGCATTGATCGCGATCCCGGCGGGAACGAGAAAGGAAATCGCCTTGGGCTCGTATTTCCCCTGCCACGGACGCCCCCCTTCATTGCCGATCACTGCTGACGTTTTCCGTGCCGGATCGAAAACCTTTACCTGCTGGGCTGACCCCAGATCGCTTACGTAAATTTTCCCAGCATCATCCACCGCCACATCGTAGGGAGCATCCATGGAGCCGGAGATGACCACCTTGCCTTCGCCCTTGGCACCGGTGAATTTTACTACCTGTGAAGTTTTTTCCGGGACGAACGAAACCGCATAAAGATCACCTTTGGAATCCAGGGTCAATCCACGGACGCCTTCGCATTCCAGCTGGTCGAGCTGCTTGCCGGTTTCCGCATCGACTACATAAATCATCCCCGCGCCGTAGCTTCCGTAGTAAACACGTTCGTCGTCCGCAGCCAGACCCACGTTGTCCGGCTGGCGGGCTGTTCTGTCCGCACGGTTTCCGTAAGTGCCCTGCGGATTGGGGATCAGGTTCGCTGCCATGCTCTTATGCTCCGCCCGGCTGATCTCGATTTCATCGATCGCAACCTCGCCATTCCAGATCGTGAGCGCCCCCGTGGACTTGAGCATGCGTACGAGCTTCCCGGAGGTTTTCCCTTCTTTGGAAACATTCTCGCAACGGGTGAGATACACGTATTTTTCATTCACCGCCACCGCGTAAAAGGGGCCGAACCCACCGCCGACGAAAGGATTTTTCCGCCACACCACCTTGCCGTCGTAATCGGTGCGGACCAGTGCCTTGCCAGCCTCGGAGACGGGCGAGAGGAGATACAGGGAATCCTTGTCCGCTGTCACATCAACAGGGTTCGAGTGGTCGCCACCCCATCCGCCCTTGCCATCAAGGGTCTGATAGAAGGGGTTTCCGGAAGAGCCTACCCCTCCCTGATATACGGCTTTGAGCGGCGCGTGGGAGTAGGATGCCCAGTTGTATTCACCGGGTGAAAGCGGTTTCCCGAACGCATCCCGCCCATCCCAATAAACGGTTGTTTCCCCCTCGGGATAACTCTCCGCCCCGGCGATTTCACGGATCACCCCACCTTTGCCATCCACTATGTTCACAGATGTCTTCAGACCTGCGGCGGGAACCCTGACCGTGAACGGAACACCCACCTTGGCCGGCTCCACATCCAGCTCCTTCCTCGCCCCGGCGATCACGCTCTCCATCGTCGGACGGATCCGCTTGTCCGGGGTTTTCGCGACATAGAGCAGCTTGCCCCAGCTATCGGGATTGCGGAACGCGAAGGTTCCCGGGTTGCGGTTGTAGTTCAGGGGCACGCGTGACTTGTCGCCACCGATCCACAGGCTCTCTGCGAGAAACACTCCGGTATCACCGGCTTTGAAAGGATTTTTCCCATCCGCCACATTGAGGGCGGACCAGGGCACTTTCGCCTCGAGCACATAGCCTTCCGGAGACTCGATATCCATGGCGATCTCCGAACCTTCCGGGTTCACCACCTTTTTCAAATTCAGATTGGTGCCTGTCGCCACCTCGATGTAGCCCTTGCGGGTTTCGTGGTTTGTCCAGAAACTGACATGGACGACACCTTCCGATTTCACGTCGCGGTCGCGGTTCAAAGGGTATTGCAGCGCCGGGTCGGAACTCATCCTTACCTGGGCGATATCCCCTGTCCAAAAGGCATCCTGGGGGTTGTTATTATTGAAATACTTCCGCCCCGGCATGGTCGCACGCGAAGAGATATACAATGCGTCCTCGTCATACATCACCGCCCACTCCGCATTCATCGTTTCCACAGTGGCTGCGGAGATGTAGATCGGCTCCTGTGCGGACAGATCCCAGTCGGAAATTTTGGCGTCGATCACGGGTGGTTTCCCATCCTTTACCGGAACGGCGAGCATTTCCCCGTTCGCAAAATCGGCGGAGTAAGAGGGTAGGGCTGAGGCGATTAGAATTGCGGAAAGGGAGGCGGGTAAAAGTTGGGGCAGGTTCATTGTATGGTGGAAGAATAAATAGAAGTTCTGGTTGGGGGAATGCGGAGTTTCGGCGGTCGGCGGTCACTTAGAGACATGGCTCAGGGATCCCTCCCGCTGCCACTTGGAAAATTCCAACAGGGCTTCAATCCGGCACCGCGTCGAAGGACAATTCAGAAGAGATATCGGGAATGCCTTTGGAGGCGAACATGAAGCCACGGAGATTGGGGCGGGTGGCGGGTTCGTTGATTCCCACCGCCATACAGGCGTCCTTCACATTAACCTGGATCCGGAATACCTCGACGTCCGACTTGCCGCCATCCCATGGCACGACGCCATCCTGGCCCGCCTTGAAGCGCTCGTTGGCGGCGGCGACCCTGAGATCTGTTTCGTAGGGAGAAGACGAGTCAGATGATAAATTCATATACAAAGTATTGTCTTATCATCAGAAAGGTAGCCGAATATTTTCCAAAATGACCTCTGACAAATGTATCCGTCGCGGTGTTATTCCTTGGAATGAGCGCAATCGTTTCGGATTCCATGCAACCAGGCCAAACCTCTTACGGATGCATCGGAGAAGCCGATTTCTCCCGGCAATTCAAGGAACGTCGGGCTTTCTACCCGAGAGACCGGACTGGATACACGAAACCGAACGCGGCATCACTCTCTGGAAGACGGATTGAACGGGATACCGGTTGATTCAGACGGCCTCCGCATTCAATCGTCTTTCCAATTCCGCGAGGTTCGCTTCGATGGCCACGATGTAGGGATTCGGGATCCCTTCCGGGGAAAGGAAATGGCAAACGCCTTCCGCTTCCCCATCCAACAACGGAAGCACAAAGTTTTGCCAAAAACCGGGGGTCATTTCCAGTAACTGGTCCAGACTCTGGTACGGGCGTTTCTCCAAAGGGACTTTTTCACACTCAAACGCTTCAACAAATTCCAGATACAGCCTGGGCAGTTTCTCCAAATAATCGGCGGAGCTCATTTGCGCGAGGTAATCGGAGGTGACCATCAATAGCGCGATCTGCCGCGCTTCCTCCCTTTTGAAAGACACGTTGGCGATGTGGTTGCGCGGTCCCGTGCATCTGATTGCGGAGCAAATGTCCTCAATCTCCGCCCGGTGAAGTCCCAGCTCCGGGAGATATTTCCTGGCGAAGACGCAACTGCGCTGCTCGTGAACGAACGTGTATTTCGCCCCCGTGCCGGAACTGTCTCCGGTCTCTTTCAGGAAGCCCGTGTCGTGCAGCAATGCGGAAAGGATCGCCAGCTCCTGGTCACGGGCACTGAGCACGGGCAGGGCGGATGCCTCGCTACGCCCCTTCAAAAGATGCGCCATGCACACCGTCACCTGGAAGGTGTGGTCGAGATCATGGTATTCCATTTGTATCGCCTGGTATCCCGGATATTTCCCCTCAAACATCCCCGCCACATCGGACACCGCCCGGCGCACCAGGCTTCCCCCGCGTTCCCCGGAAAATTCTGAAATAGAGGCCAGGGCATCAGCCACAGCGGACGGGCTTTTGGTATCGATAGCATGCGGAGGTACCATTCCCCGTAAAGCTTAGGAATGAATCCCCTCCCATCAAGCACGGACATGAAAAAACATTCCACCCCCTGCTGCGGGGCCGGTTTGAATTCATTCCAAAGCCAGCCTGGTGAACGCCCGCTGTTGAATCTCCAGACCCCTGGATTCATCAATGAGGCTGTAATCGAACGTAAAAGGACGCCCCCCGTGCATCCACACTCCCAGTAGTTTCAAACCCGTGACCTGTTCGGTTCTTACCGCTGTCGGAGCCGGAGTCCATACCCCGGTGGTTCGGTAAAAAACAGAGTTCGCGAAGAGGATGTTCCGGGAGGAAACGATTTCCACCGGCAGCCCGTCCTCCCCCCCCTTGTCCGCCTCCGTCTGGAATGCGTAGAACGACCAGTTCGCGGCATTTTTCAAAATCAGTTCGCTGCGCAGATGGTGCTCCGCAGACACCTGGTAAACCCGGCCGGAAGTATCCGTTCCGGAAATCTCCATGGCACACATGGCGCGGGTATCAGGATTCCAGATGTTCTTGAAAACACCGCCGCCATCCTCCGTCACCAGCAGCGATGCCGATTGCGAAATCCCGTGGTCGTTCTTCCATTCCCCCAGAAACAACAGGTCCGCAGCGAGCGAGTCTTCCGCCGAGCGCCATTGCAACGCCACCGCACCGGGATTTTTCCCGGCGTTGAAACGTATTCCCATTACCGAGTTCCTCCCCCCGTTTGCGGTGAGGGCCAGATCGCAGCGGGATCCTTGGAATCGGAAAATCCGGATGAACCGTCATCCAGCAGCAGCTCGGTCTGGAACGGATGCAGGCCGATCAGCCGCGTATCCGGACGGAGTGCCAGTGTCCGCGATATCCGGTAACGCCCCATCGGAAGATAGACCACATCATGCGCGGCAATCGCCCGCTCGAACGCACCCGTGCAATCGCTCTCGCCATCGCCCTTCGCCCCCAGATCCAGAACATTCACCCAACTGGCAGCCGGAGGATATATCGTCATGTCCTTGGAAAAACGGTCTGGCAGCACATCCACCACCTGCTGCTCCATACGGGTTTCGAAGGTGCGCTTGCCATTCGTATCGATATGGATCCCATGGGAAAAGGAACCGATCACAAACTGTGGCCCCGGAGCCTCATAGTCCGCATCGATCTCCCCAGGCAGGCGTCCCTGTGAGCTGCCGTTCAGTCGCACGCTGAAAGGAACGTCCGCGAAGGCCAGGTTCTCCAGATTCATCTGTTGCCCCTCGCTGGTGAAATTCCTCTTACTCTCTATCCCGGCATGGCGGATATTTTCAAAACGGCAGTCCTTCACATAGAGCCGCTCGCCCTCGGTGATCCGTATGCCCGTCCCGGTATCCGAGAAACGGCAGCCTATCACGTTCAGTCCCGCTTGCCGGGTGCGGATGGAGTCCGCCCGCTGGTTTCTAAAATCGCAGTTCATCAGGGTCGCCTGCCAACCGGCGGCGGTGCGTCCGGTTTCGATCGCCCACTCGCCTCCTTCGAAGACGCACTGCTCGATCAGGTTGCCGATGTCCTTCACCGCGCCCTTCCCGCCGCCTATGTCAAAACGCATGTTCTCCAGCGAGCACAACTGGGGGATGTGGTAGCGGATCGCGATCGCCCCGGGATTCCCCCCTTCGATCTTGAAATCGATATTTCTGATCCCGGACGCGTAGCTCGTATTCCGCGCATCCTGGATGGAACCGTCGCCTTCCGGCTTGTGGCAGAATCTCAACATGTATTTCTCCCCCTCCCCGCCGAAGCCCGGGGTGTTTTCCGCCAGCAGGAACACCGGCCGTTTTTCACCGTAACCGATCAGCCGCACCCCACGCCACAAATGGATCGTTTCCGCCACCCGATAGGTTCCTTCCGGTATGAACACGATCCCGTAGGAAGTTGTTTCCGCCACCCTGTCGATGGCCTTCTGGATCGCGCGGGAATCATCCTCAACCCCGTCCGCATGGATCTCAAAATCATCCCCCGTCAGATAAACCGCCGCCGCATCCCGGGGTGCTACGGTGAAAACGGATCCGCTGGGAACCGCCTCCTGCGCGGACAGCGGAACCAACTGGAATAACGGCAGCAGGGGAAAAACGGCTCGTAGGAATTTCATAAATCAATCCGGCTCCGTGCCCGGAACCGTGACGCTGCATACCAACCACACACCTCCCCGACCAGCCCTCTTTCCACCCCGTCCGTCTGCGGTCTCAAAACTCCCGGACGAACCGCGTCCAATCCAAAGACAAATACCCCGGCCTGGCACGAATGGCACTGTTTCAAGCGTCGTGCCGGTGATTGCTTCCATTCCACAAGAATTAGAAACCACAATGGGAGCGAAGCGGACATGGACGGACTGTGAAATTAAATCCCTCCGTCAAATCCGACGAATCTAACGAATCAAGACGCTGCCCGTTCAATTTCCGTGTATTCCGTGTACTTTGAGGAAAGTAGGATAAGAAAGCCACTTCCTCCATGTCCGCTTCGCTCCCATTGTGGTTCATATTATTCTCTTTATTCGTAGGATTCGTGAGATTCGTGGTTCCTTTCTCTTCGTTTACGTGACGGTCCTATCGCACGAGTTCACCCCCGATCATTGTCTTAAAACAGTGCCATTCCGGCCTGGCACCTTTTTCCGGGTGTGATTTTTATCGGTGGACAATGAATTGTTGGATGTGGCTGGGGATTCCAGCACCAGGCCGTTTAATGAGGCATCCTGCCTCATCGCATCAGCTTCGCACAGGGGGCTCGAATCCCCCGGAACGGCCTGGGGAAAGATGCCCCAGCCACATCCGCAACCGATAAACATCACACCCCCTTTTTCTCCTTCCCAAGATTACCGGTTTGGAATCGGATACGGGCATGGAAATTTTCATTCAGCACAAGGGTCAGCAGACCGGCCCTTCACCCCGCAGGAAATCCAGGCCGGCCTCGCCAACGGCACCTACACCCAGTCCGATCTGGTATGGTATGAAGGCGCTGCCGGATGGCTTCCCCTCTCCAGCGCACCACACATCCTCGGCGGTGGCGCGGCCATCGCACCCGCCATGCCCGGCTCCGTTCCGGTCAGCGGGCAGCCGGAAAATTCCGGACTCGCCATCACCAGCATGGTTCTGGGGATTTTCGGATTCGCCTGTGGCATCACCGCCATCCCCGCCGTCATATGCGGACACATCGCCCTGGGGAATATCAAGCGATCCCATGGCAGGCAGACCGGCGGCGGTTTCGCAATCGCCGGTCTCGTCACCGGCTATCTGTCCATTGTCGCCACTATCGTTCTTGTGGCCATCTCCTTGACCGGCCTCACCGCTCCCATGGTTCTCCGCCAGCGTAAAAAGGCCGACCAGACCGAGGCCACCAGCAACGCCCGACAAATCGGACTTGCTCTCTTCGAGTTTGAAGCGGAATACGGCAGCTACCCCAACCCCTCCACCGCCCCGCTCGTTGCCGAGGTCGATGGCACTCCGGAAATCACCGGCAACTCCTCCAACGACCGCTTCCGCCAACTTTTCAGAGCCGCAATCACGGCCAGCGAACAAATGTTTTACGCAAATGCGGATGGCGTCCACAAACCGGACGGAGATATCTCCGGAGACGAGGCCCTATCTCCCGGCGAATGCGGATTCGGCTACATCGAAAACGTAAGCGCAAAAGATTCCCCCCGCCCCATTGCCCTGGCTCCATTCGTCCTTGGCAGCGACCGGCTCGACCCCGTTCCCTTCGATGGCAAGGCCGTCGTCCTCTGGTCCGATAACTCCGTGCGCTCCCTCCCTATCGACCGCGTCTCGGGCGAGGCCGAACTCGACGGCCGGAACATCCTCGATCCCACCCACCCCGTCTGGGAAGGCACCCCGCCCGTTCTCCTCCTCCCCGAGTGACAAGGGCAGGGATGGCCTTCCAAGCCGTCTGGAATAGGGTGCGGCACTGTCCAGGGTGGAAGACGAAAATTCCCTTAATCCCGGCATGGTAAATCCGGAACCGTCCGTTTTGTGGATGCGTTACACCTCGGGGAACTGCCTGGCAAAACGGCACCGGCCGGATCGAGCTTGAAGGCGGCATCCTCGTCCCCGGATTGCAAGAACACATTCTCCGGCATCGTAAAACTTCGCGATGAATCCCCTCTCCCCTTTACCAGCCATCCTTCTCTCCGCTCTCCTGTGCGGGCAAACCTCCGCCGATGAACTGGTGTTTGCGGGAACGCTGGCAAACTCAGGAGGCGAGGGGGAAAGCCGGGTGACGTTTTCCGAAGAAGCCGCACCGGGGATGGGCCCCGTCCTGGATGGCGAAGGGATGATCTGGGAACGCGCCGGATCCACGCAACTGAACCGCTACGCGCAGGACGGGAGGCTGGTGGCGAAATTCCGTATCCCGGAGAACGCGGGCAACGACGACATGCTGACGAGGGCGGGAAACCTCCTGGTGATGAGGATCAAAAACGTGATCTACACCCTTCCCATCGATGCCGAACCGGGCACGGAACCGACCCGCCTTCCCGGCAATGTGGAAGTCCTCTCCTCCGGTTCATTTGGCGGGAAGGTCGCCGTTTACGAAAAGAAGGACGGGGCGATTTCCTGGCTCGATCCGGTTACCGGAGAGCGCGAGACCATCACGGCAAATCCCGCTGATGCGGTGCAAGCCATCCAGGTGGACGGGGACGGAACGGTGTTTGCCCAGATCAAGGGGGAAATGTCCGCATGGAAAGGCGGGAAGGCTGTGGACGGATTTCCCAAAGGCATCCATGGCGCACGTCCGCAGAAGATCGGAAAGCACTGGTTCACCCACGCCGGGCACGGGACGATCAACCGCATGAACGAGATGTTCGAGCCCTCACCCGGCGTGGTGCTGGGCGGGGCATCGGGGTCGTTCATCGGGTATCTCCCCCAGAGTGTGGATCTGACGACGGGGAGCGGGATGGTCCGGATCGACGGTGATATTTACGCGGTCTCGGGAAATGCCGGGGTGGTGCAGTTTCTAAAATGGGACCAGACGGGGGAGAAGTTCAACGTGGTGCGCCGGATCGGGGCGCTTCCCGAGCTGGGCGGAGTGGCCCTGGACGCGGCGGGAAACATCTGGACCGGTTACGGAGCCTGGCGCTGGGATGATTCCCCGGAGAATCCGGCGACCCTGGGGGACAAGAAACCGGACGTTGCGGCGCAGCCTGTCGTCCTGGAGGGGAAGACGCTCTGCCTCGTGAAGAAGCATTACCACTACGTGCAACTGGCCCACGGCCCCATCATCGACGGGAACGGCTGGTCGCATCCTGAGACTCCGGGAATCGACGGATTCGAGCTGCCCGACTCGGTGACGGGTGCGGCGGCGGTGCCGGTGAAGGACAGGTTTGACCTCGTATTCGTGGAACGCGGTGGCAAGGGGTATTCGGTGGCGGTGAATGCGGAAGGCCGGCGCATGACCAAAGTGGAGTCCTGCGATCTTCCGGGTCTGAAAGAGTGCACCAGCCTTGCGTGGTTCGATGGTAAACTCATCGCTGCGGATGGCGGGAATCTGATCGCCTATGAAAGGGACGGGGAAAAGGGATGGAAGGAAGTGGATAGGATCGCGGGGTTCGGAGCGGAAATCCATGTGGGCAGCGACGGATCGAAGCTGGTGGTTTCCGACAAGGAGAAAGGCACGCTCACGGTTTCCGACAAATGGAAGAACCGCTACGCGAAGGATATCAAACTGGAAGCACCGACCCACGTGGCCATCTCCGGGAGCAGGCTGGTGGTGTATGAATCCGGGAAGCAGCGCTTGGTGAGATTCGAGCTGAAAGCCGGGACTGCGGATGCGCCGGTTTTGGAAATCAAAGCCGCACCGGCATCGACCTCGGCCGGGAAACCGGCGCAGCATGATGTGGCGGATTTCCAGGATCTGGGCAGACCCGGAGGACTCCCCTTTTCCGTGGCGATCGCGGATACGGGGAACAAGCGGCTGACGGTTTCCGTCCGGACGACCGCGCCGGAGCTGACCCTGGGTATCGCAAACGGGAAGGAAGCTTTCATTTTCAGCGAAGCGGATGGGAAGGCAACCGACGGTGGTTGGGACTTCCATCTTTCCGCCGGGGATTGGGCGGAGCTTAGGATCGCTGCGGCGCTGAAAGCACCTGGTCAACAGGAGCGGTTCGGCTTCAACGATCACAAGGCGATCCATGCCCCGTTTTCAAAAGATCCTGCGGACTGGGAGCGGTTCGATCTGGGCGAGTATGCGGAGACCATCACGGCACAGAAGCAGGAGATACGGGTGGCGTTCGAAGTCCCCGCCGACGGGAAAGCCTCGGTGGTGATCGAGGACGAATCCGGAGCGCGGGTGCGGAATCTGGTTTCCGGAAGGGAGTTCACGGCGGGGGCGCAGTCGGTGGTATGGGACGGGCTGGATGAGAGCGGGAAACTGGTCGCACCGGGGAAATACGATTGGCGCGGCGTGGCCCACCCGGGGGTGGATCCGGTATATAAGATGCACTTCGCCAACGGAGGTGAGGAATCGGTGGCTCCGTGGGGGCCGAACCACTCGACGCTCCAGGGCGCTACGACCAACGGGGAGCACATGTTTTTCGCGGCACCCGTGACGGAGGGCGGATGGGCGCTGATGGCGCTGGATGCCGATGGGAATTTCGTCCAGGGCTACGAGCACCAGCACGGCTACGGGATCCAGAAGGACGCCATCGCGGCTGACGGGAAATATCTCTACTGCGCGCAGGACGGATTCACCTGGGGCGGCACCAGGAATGTGGATCTCGATAGCGATACCTGGACGGCGGAATGGAAGCTGACCGTGATCCGCTATGACCTCGCCACGGGAAAAGTCGTGGAGTTTCCCGGGAAGAAGACGGCGGTGGAGGTGGATGTGATGACCGTGGGGCCGGGTTCCGACCATCCGGATCTGGATGATTTCAACCTCGGGGGCTTGGCCGTCCTGGATGGAAAGCTCCATGTGGGATCGCGCAACAAGGATGCGGTGATCGTGCTGGATGCAGGGACCGGAGAGCCGGTGGAATCGATCCCGGTGAAGGGCGTGAGGCATCTCACGGCCCACGGGGGAAAAGTTTACGCGGCGACCGATGCGGGGGTGGTTTCGCTGGCGGATCGCAAGATGCTGACACCGGCGGGCGGGATGGACATCACAGGGATCGCACTGGACGCAGGCGGCGGCATTTTCGTGAGCGACGCGGCGGCGCACCAGGTGCGGAAGTTCACGAAGGATGGAAAGGAAACCGGCACGATAGGAAAGCCGGGCGGCCCATACAAAGGCGCGTATGATCCGGCAAGGATGGTGAACCCTGCCGGGATCGCTTTTGACAAGACCGGCAAGCTTTGGGTGACGGAAGACCGCTGGAATCCGAAGCGCGTGCTGGCGTGGGACCTCGCGAAGGACGAGGTGGTTTACGAGAAATTCGGAATGCCCCACTACGGCGGTGACGGATCGGGATTCGATCCGGAGAACCCGCGCCGCTGGATCGGCTTGGGCTGTTTCTGGGATGTGGACATCGCGGCGATGACTGCTAGGCCCACCCACATCCTTTCCATCGAGGAGGGGCACTTTGGAAAATACCATCCGCAGAGCTACATCTTCTTCCGCGAGGGCGGACGGACGTTCGTCTGCGCCCGGGGCAAGATCGGACTGATTTCGGAAGTGCTGGAGGACGGCACGCTCCACGACATCGTAGCGGTCTGCGGGACGCATTACTTCGGATACGGCTGCGGCTGGGATCCTCCCCAGGCCTATATCGACGCCTTTTACGCAAAGTGGCCGGAGAAGCGGGCGCAGGAGAAACCCGGAAAGAAAGGCGAAGGCAAGCCATGGTCCCAACGCGGCATGGGCGTGCTCTGGGTGGACAGGAACGGCGACGGGAAAACGCAGCAGGAGGAATTCGACTTCTGCGGGGATGACATCGCATTCGGACCAGGGGCATGGGGAGGTCTGCATACCTCGCTGACACTCCACGTCCCCTCGGCGGATGATAGCGGGGTTCGGCTGGTGGAGATCGCTCCGAAATCGATCCTGCCGAACGGAGTGCCCGATTACCCGAAGCTCGACGAGGCGATTGCAGCGGGGAAACCCATCTCGCTCACCCCCGGATACCAGCGCAACGACGTAGCCACGGCGCGTGATCACAAAGGTCGTTTTATTTTCAATTCCGACCCGGAGATGAACGCCTACAACGCCGACGGCAGCCACGCATGGAGCTACCCCAACCAGTGGAGCAATGTCCACGGCTCCCACAAGGCCCCCCTGCCCGAGCCCGGCGTCATGCAGGGCACGCTCGGCATCCTCGGGGTGGCGAAATTCGACGGGACGGCGGACGTGATTTTCCTCAACGGCAACCACGGGCGCTGCTTCATGCTGACCACGGATGGCATCTATATCGACGAGGCCTTCGTGGATGTCCGGGTCAGTTATTTGAAAAACGAATACCGTCTCGGCGGGGAGATCTTCGGCGGCAGCTTCGGTCGCGCCGGGGACGACGGCCCGTTCTACGTCCAGATCGGCCACGGCCCCTACCGCATCTATGAGCTGGAGGGATTGGGCGAGGTAAAACGCATCTCCGGCTCTCTCGATGTGACTGCGGATCAGATCAAAGTCGCGGAACAACAGAACCTCCGTCGCGCAGCCGAAGTGAAGGAGAACCGCGAGCTGGAACTCCCCGGAATCGCGAAATGGGACCAGGGCGGGAAATTCAAAGCGGAGCTCGATCTCAAGGCGGACGCCACCCGTCTCCACCTCCACTACAAGGTGCAGGATTCCTCCCCTTGGACGAACAA
Source organism: uncultured Verrucomicrobiae bacterium (assembly GCA_963793435.1). Classification (GTDB taxonomy): domain Bacteria; phylum Verrucomicrobiota; class Verrucomicrobiia; order Verrucomicrobiales; family Akkermansiaceae; genus Luteolibacter. The sequence goes on from CAWCAA010000002.1 coordinate 3,107,273, forward strand.
CGGGCGGGAGTGGAACAAGCTTTTCGCCACCGGCGATACCGTGGACCTCCAGATCGGCACCGACCCGGCTGCGGATCCGGAACGCCGCGATCCCGTCCCCGGCGACATCCGCCTGATGATCGCTCCCTTCGAAGGGAAACCCGTCGCCGTCCTTTACGAACACCGCAAGCCCGGCGGGGGAAACCCCGTCGAGTTCACCTCCCCGTGGCGCGGGGAGAAAGTCGATAACGTGCGATTGGTCGGACAGGCGGAGATAGAGGTGAAAACATCGGGCGGCGGGTATGAAGTCATCGCCTCCGTCCCCCTTTCGGAACTCGGACTCAAGCTGGAGCCGGGGAAGACCTACCGGGCCGACTTCGGGATCACCTTCGGCGACGCCGGCGGCTCCGATACCAACCTCCGCTCCTACTGGTCCAACCGCAACACCCACCTCGTGGACGACATCCCCGGCGAGATCATGCTGACCCCGAACATGTGGGGGGAGCTGCGGATCGGGGAGCCGTGAAGCCGACTCCGCAAAATATCAAACCGCTGGTTCAGGTAATCCGGCGGCACGTGATCCGTCAGCCAAACGCCGTTTTCCGAAAGATAAAATACGTGGCCGTGCTGTTCCAACATCCTTGCGGCCACCTCCAGCACCACGGGTTTTCCATGCCGGACTCCCCCCCCTCTTTGCTGTCTCTTTGCCAGGACTGAGATGGACATGGTGGCGGCCTCCCTTGATCAGACCCACCTTCTCAACGGTTCCCACGAATTTTTTGACGGTGCCGTGGTACAACCATTTCGGTAGGGATTTCTTTTCCAGCTTCAGATCAATGGCGACGGAGTGCCCCTGGTTCGCCCTTGTCGTTTCCCCGTTATCCGAGATCCGGAAGCGTTCTTTACCATCAGCTTTAAACGACCGATTCAATCAGCCCCCCCCCCCCCCCCCCCGTGCGCCTTCTTCCCATCCCGGTTCAGACAAGCGATCAGTTCATCCATCCCCGCCCAACCGTTTCCATCCGGAGACAGCCCGATGGATCCGGGATCATGCCTCAGCACCAGACTCATTACGCGGCTGATCCGTTGTTCGGTTCCACCCATGCCTTTTCCGGAAAACGGTTACTTGAGCCTCACCCGGTAGGTTGTGTGACCCGCGGTCTTCTCACCCTTCACCTCAAAGAGATCAATCGCGGAAAAAAGATCGCTCAGCTTCTTGTATCCGTACGTCCGGTGATCGAACGGCCCCTGGTTGGTGATGTGCGATCCCACCGGCCCTAGCGCCGCCCAGCCGTCATCATCCGCCGCCGCTTTCACGGCGGATTTCAGCGTATTCATCAGCTTGGTGTTCCCTTTCAACTGCTTGACCGGAACCGAAGCGCTTTTCGCCGCCGCCTTCCCCGGGTTCTTCCCCTCCACCCGTTTTTCATCGAGATAGAGGAAATGGGTGCAGCTCGCGATGAACGGCTCCGGCGTCTTCTGATCCCCAAAGCCTATCACCTTCTTCCCATCCGCCCGCAATCGCTGGATCAGCGGGGTGAAATCACTGTCGGAGGAAACCAGGCAGAAAGTCTGGATGTCCTTCGTGTAGAGAATGTCCATCGCATCGATCAGCAGGGACATGTCCGTCGCGTTTTTCCCTTTTACCAGATCGAACGATTGCATCGGCTGAATCGCATATCCATGAAGCACCTCTATCCACCCGGAAAGCCCCCGTTTCGTCCAGTTCCCGTATGCCCGCCTGATGTTCACCACCCCGTGGCTGGCCAGCTCGGAGATTATGAAATCGATCTTCGAGGAAGGTGAATTGTCCGCATCAATCAGCAGGGCGATACTGTCTTTCTGGCTATCCGTCATAACTGCCGCCCATCATCCGCCATGCCCCGGAAGTTTCGAGGAAATTCCTCAGCCAGAAGGGGCGAATCCCTTCCGCCCTGCACTGGGCCATACCCATGGTGGCGTGGAACCGGGGAGCTGATCACTCCCCGGAACCCGGTTCTGTTAGTTCATCGCTGCAGGTCATGCTTCGAAACCGGAATATACTTCCGCGCATCTGGATTTAAAAATCCGACGTGCCAATCTTCAAGGCCAACGGCCTGCGCCATCCCAGCCTGGGGCGAAGTGTAACGAAAGCCCTGGAGATAGAACGGAAGAACGTTAGAGGAACGGCGGCACCGGGGTCTAGCTTCGAATTTAATCAGACGGCTTCCTCGGCGTCGCCATCTCCACCTTGTTCGCCTTCTTTTTGTATTGTTGCTGACGCTTCTGTGTTTGTTGACGCGCCCACTCGTTGATCCGAACAAGATCATATTCGTGTTCGGCAGCTAACGCCGCACGAGCATCACGTATCTCTTCTAAAATTGGATTGTTCATGTCTGGTAATCAGTGTTTCTGGCGTGCACACAATTGGAACGTGGAGGTCGTGGTAACCGCAGTACTCGACCAGCTCCTTCTGCAAGACGGCGTTGGCCAAGTGAGTGCAATTCCAAGTCAGAACGTAATCCATCCGGTGAACGATTGCGAGAGCCAAATGTGAGGCGTCTGTAAACCGTGTTGCCTCATTGAAGCGGACACTGAAAATAATTCCAGATCCGTCCGAGAGGGTCCCGTTGCCTCATAAATGGAGACACCATGGCGCCAGCCATGGGCATGAGTGAAACAAGCACAGAGGAATACACCAAAAAGATGCGCGCCAGGTACGGGCGACTGACGGGTCGCAAGGCCCGGGGCAGCCTGCTCGACAAGTTCATCGAGATCACCGGATGGGAGCGCAAACACGCCAACAAAGTGCTTCTGGGCATGCGCCGGAGCAACGGTCGACGCGGAAAACGGGGCGCTCCGCGAAGGTATGGAACCGAACTGACCAAGGTTCATCAAAACCTGATGGCGGCTGGTAAAGATCCACGTTTCTTTGGCAACGTCATAGGAATGACGCGCCGGTATAAAGCCGAAATTCAATCAGACGGCTTCCTCAACGTCGCCATCTCCGACTCTCGTTCTGCTTGTTCTTTTTCTACTTTGATTGGTCAATACGATATGGAAACTTGGTTCCCCCAGCTCTAAACTTCTCGATCTCAGACTTCTGCCTGGGTGTAAGGGAAAAATGAACTCCTCGCGCGTGAAAGATTGACTCATTCCCTGCCGCTTCAAGTCGAATCGAGATCCGAGGAAATAGTTTGGGAGCTTGAGGCTCAAGTAAGCCTCTAGTGTAGATAATCATTTGTTCGACGGTTAGGTTGCGAGATACGGTAACTCGTGCCTCAACTGCTGGGTCTCTTTTGAAACTCTCATGAAGTAGATCATAAAGCTGCGACTCTGTTACCCGAACCGAATTCACCAGATAGTAGGCCTCGTCTTGATCTGGATCCTCCGTCACAACATCGATCGAATAATACCTGCCCTTCATATCTGCGACTGGCTCAAGAAATCCAAGCCGCGAGAACTTCTTAGCTTCGTCCGCGGGTGAAAGATCAGCTTGAACGAAGGAGGAATGAAGGAATGTGATCAGCAAAACTAGGGTCTTCATTTCTCATCAACGTTATAGGAATGGCGCGCCGGTGTCAACTCCCAATTTAATCAGACGGCCTCCTCGGCGTCGCCATGTCCGACTTGTTAGCACTCTTGATTATTATTGTTCCTAGAAAGATTTCACACTCGATCAATGGCTTCCAGTCGTTCCCATCTTTATTATTGTATTTAATGCTCCCTTGCCAGATTCAGAAGTGAGCCAAAAATAGAATCCACAGTTGATAATAACTGTCAGAAAGAATACCACCCTAAAAGGAACCTTAATTGATTTATGATGTAGAAACTTCTGCGCACAAGCTGCTCCCGGCCACCCACCAATTAACGCCATCAAATGAAGAGTTCGTTCCCGTGTTCTAAACTCGTTCTTCTCTGCAGCAGATTTATCCTTCGCATACCACACGAACGTCACGATACTGAGGATGACATATCCTGTCAGGAATTCAGTAGGAATCTTGTCACGATACACATGCCAGGCGACTACAAGAAGGAACAGTGTGGCGAAGATGATCGTTCCGTATCCGGGAGGCTTCGTATTTCTATCGGGTTCTTGGTTCATTATTTCTTTGCTAACGTCACAGGAATGGCACGCCGGGGTCAACTCCCAATTTAATCAGACGGCTTCCTCGGCGTCACCATCTCCGACTTGTTGTTTATTATTCGGTCTTCGGGATAGTCGTCAAAGTGATCAGCTACCAATTCGATGTCAGGATCAGAGCTGAGTATATCGAATACGTCCAAGCCGAGCTTCTCTTGAAATGCAGCTAGATCGACAAACCTAAAACGCTTCCAGCTCCACTTCCGGGGCGAGTCATCGAGTGAGATTGCGAAATCAGCGATGCCTGAGTCCTCGTACGATCGCCGTAAAGCGATGCTGGTTGGAGCTGATAGATTGGTCTTAATCTCGATCCACCATCCGAAGTCTTCCGCCACTGTAAAACGAATAACGTAGCCTCGTGCCTCAAGGTTGGTCTGAAGGTAATCGACGAGAGACTTCCCGTATGTCCCAGGGTTACAGCATTCATCATGGTCTTCCTGTAACACGGGAAACTTCTCGGATCTTATATGAAATCTCGATGAAGGCATTTCTTTGGAGAACGTCATAGGAATGGCGCGCCGGGGTCAAGCTCCGAATTTAATCAGACGGCTTCCTCGGCGTCGCCATCTCCGCCTTGTTCGTTTATACTTTTAAGCGCCTTTTTATTAGACGGCGATATGCCTTATATGACTGACCGACTGCATCTGACAGTTTCTGAAGCTCATCACGATAACCTGAATAACGGATATACTCTGCGGGATCGCCAAAATCGAGTTCACTCATGAGTTCTGGATAAAGCCTTACTCTGTGACTACTCACGGGAAAGAAATTGATCATGGTAAACTTCCCGAGGGCATCAAGTTCCGAGTTAAATTTGGATCTCGCTTTCTGCAATGACCTGCTTAGAAACGCATTGCTTTCTTCCGCGCAGAAAAAATGAAAACGGTCACACATCTCTAGTTCAACGTGGTTTCGATAATGTTCAGTTGTCACTTCATCGGTGATTAGCTGAACAGTACCTTCAGGGAGAAGTTCGTTCCCCTCCTGGAATATTCGGATGTCATGTTCCGTCCCACTAACTATCAGGTTGCTCCAGTCGATTGCATATGCTGCGCCTCCCACCGCCAAAATAGCGGTAACTAATGCCACTACGGGTTCTCTCCCCCCATCGCCCGCGAGCCACCAGATCGACATGCCAACTCCGACGAGGCTGCCAACGAAAAATGTTAGTAATGCGAGGTTCTTAAGGCTGATATGCATAAATTTCTTACCGAACAGGGTATTCTGTCCCCCCGACGCTGGATATTTCGGAGATTGAGATCAAGGTCAAATAGGTGGCGTCCGCAGAATTCATTGGATGACAACGGATTCCGATGAACCCTTGGTTTTGCTGACCTTTTGAATACTTTCAGTTTCATCCAACGTTAGGCGATCTGATATTTGTTTCCAACAAGAAGCCGGAACGGCCGAGAGACTCCGGATTGCGTAAGCCAGGCGCGGTTGACATCGTTTCTGGAAGCAATCGTAAAACGGTTGATCTAATGATTTATTTGGCGAACAATGCAATAGTCCCGCCCCGAGCAATAACGATTTGGAAGAGGCAGTTAAGACCGTGGGTTTCGGGAATTTTTGGAGACTGGCTTGAATGGCACTGTTTTAAGCGCCGTGCCGGTGATTGCTTCCACTCCACAAGAATTAGAAACCACAATGGGAGCGAAGCGGACATGGACGGACTGTGAAATTAAATCCCTCCGTCAAATCCGACGAATCTGACGAATCAAGACTCTGCTCGTTCAATTTCCGTGTATTTTTAGGAATGTGGGAGAAGAAAGCCACTTCCTCCATGTCCGCTCCGCTCCCATTGTGGTTCATATTCTTCTCTTTATTCGTAGGATTCGTGAGATTCGTGGTTCCTTCCTCTTCTTTTACGTGGCGGCTTTATGACGCGAGTTCACCCCCGATCATTGTCTTGAAACGGTGCCATTCGAGACTGGCTTTAATTATGTAATGGCTTTCCCAGGTGTTGGATTCTTTGCGGATCACCCGGAAGTCCGGGAATATGCGAAAACCGATATCACGGGAACCAATACGAACTTACCCATTCGCCTCAGGCTATTGCGATGCCGACTATTTCCATAGAAGATTTCCGGATTCGTTTGTCCCGTTTGATGTGGCACCCGGTGGGATCGAAGAGGGGGCTGAGAATGCCCCGTGGGGCACATCGTCCCCCTGAACGGCCTGGAGCCAGAGTCCCCAGCCACTTATCCATCGCGGGAAATTTCATAGAGCATGACGCCCACGGGTATAACCGCCAGAAACCAAGCTTCTACGCACCATATCCAGGGCGGATTGCGAGGCGGCGTCTTTGAAGTCTTTCCGGTTACGCGGATGAAAGATTTTTTGGGCGGTGGTTTCACCGTCTTTGCTGGCGAGGGCGAGCCATGCGGTGCCGGCTGGCTTGTCCGGGGTGCCGCCGGTGGGGCCGCGATGCCGGTGATGGAGACGGCGAGGTCGGCCCGGCTTTCTTTCAAAGCCCCTTCGGCCATGGCTCTGGCGGTTTCCTCGCTGACGGCTCCATGGGTGGCGATGGTTTCTGCGGGAACTTGGAGCTGTTCCGTTTTGGCTTCGTTCGCGTAGGTGACCCAGCCGTGGGTGAAAGCTTCGCTGGAGCCTGGGACGTTTGTGAGGCGGTGGGCGATGAGACCGCCGGTGCAGCTTTCAGCGGTGGCCAGCTTCAGGCCTTTTTCCCGGAGAAGGCGAATGACGGTCTCTGCGAGTGATGTGCCGTCATCGCTGATGAGGAATTGGGAAAATTTTTCGCGGACGAGGGCGTGGGCGGAGGCGAGTTGGGTGGCGTTTCCGATGAGGCGAAGATCGACCTCGCCCATGTGGGCGCAGTAGCCGAACTCGAGGCCGGGGATGGCGGCGAGTTCGCTATCGACGGAGTGTTGAAGATCGCTTTCGCCAATGCCGGTGAATTTGAGTTCGCAGACGCCGGGGATTTCCTCAATGCCGGAGAGAGCGCGGATGCGCGGGGCAACCTCTTCGTGGAACATGGGGTAGAGTTCGCGCGGTGGGCCGGGGAGGAGGAAAACGGCACAGGAGGAGCGTCCGTTGACGCGGGGCGGAAGGTAGAGGCCGGGAGCGGTGCCGTTGGGATTTGGCAGGACGTCTGCACCTACCGGCACTTGTGCTTGGCGGAGGTTGGCAGGAGCCATGGTTTTTCCACGGATGGAAAAAAATTCCTCAAGTGTGCGGAGCGCGTGCTCGTCCTGATGGAGCTGGAGTCCGAGGGTTTCGGCGACGATTTCCCGGGTGAGATCGTCGCTGGTGGGGCCGAGGCCGCCGGTAATGAGGAGGACTTGGGCTCTATCCACCATTTCCTCGAAAGCCTCTCGGATGGCATCGCCGTCCGGGACGGTAGCCTGGCGGGCGATGCGCAGGCCCATGGTAAAGAGCTGGCGGCCGAACCAGCCGCCGTGGGTGTTGTGGGTGTTGCCGAGGAGTAGCTCGGTGCCGGTGTTGAGGACTTCGATTCTCACTGGGGAGAGGATGGAGCGAGGGAGGGACGGAGGGAAGGAGGGATTTGCTTTGCGGAAGTCCCTCATTCCCTCATTCCCTCCGTCCAGAACGCTACTCCCAGAGATACGATTGCTCCGAAGCCACCGTCTGCCCATCTACGATGAGATCCGTCTTCCATGCGAGAACGCGGCCGTTGTCGAAGTAATCGTCTCCGGTGATGCCGAATTCCTCTTTGCCGCCGGCTTCACCTTTGGGAAGTTGGCGGGTCATGGTTTTCACCAGGCTGGCGCTTTTTCCCTGCTGGTAGCGGAAGATGATTTCCCTATCCGATCCGATGGATTCCGGGAGGTTCCAAAGTGCGGTGTAATATTGGCCGAGCTTCGCCTTCCTCTCTTCAATACTGACCGCTCCGTAAAGGCGGCGGAGTTTTTCCTGGCGCACCATGGGGTCGTCGTTGTCCGTGGTGACCTGGTCACGAAGGGTGTATTGCTTGACGACGAGCGGCTGTTTTTCCCCAGCACATCCTGCAAGGAGCCATATGGCGAGAAGGGCGGGGATTTTCATCATCCAGCTTGGTTGGATTCCGTGGCGAGGCGGTTTTTGAGGCGACCCAGGACTTCGTCGTAGGCTTCCATGACGCCACCGAGATCGCGGCGAAAGCGGTCTTTGTCCATTTTCTCCCCGGTTTTGGCATCCCACAAGCGACAGCCGTCCGGGCTGATCTCGTCTGCCAGGACGATGGTTGAGGGATCGCTCTTGAGGCGGCCGAATTCGAGTTTGAAATCGACAAGCATGAGGCCGACTTCGGAGAAGAAGCCGGTGAGGATTTCGTTCACTTTCAGGGCAGACTGGCGGAGATGGGCGAGGTCTTCGGGTGTGGCTAGTTTCATCTCACGAATGTAGTCGTCATTGATGAGGGGATCGCCGAGTTCATCGCTCTTGTAGGAGAATTCGATGATGGGTTTGGAAAAAGCCAGGCCTTCCTCCATGCCGGTGCGTTTGCAGAAGCTGCCCGCAGAGACGTTTCGGACGATGACCTCTACCATGAGGATATCGACACGCTTGACCTCTACATTCGTCTCATCGATCTGACGGACGAAGTGGGTGGGGATTCCGACTTTTTCGAGATACTCGTAGATGAGGGTGCTGATGGCGTTGTTCAGGCGGCCTTTGTCCTCGAAGCTGGCTTTCTTTTCACCGTTGAACGCGGTGGCGTCGTTCTTGAACTCCATGCGCAAGGTGGACGGATCTTCCGTTTCCCAAAGGCGCTTTGCTTTTCCCTCATAAATTGGCTGCATGGCCTGTGTTAAATTTTCCCGGGAATGCGGTCAAGCTTCCTCAGCGGCGTTCCAACCAATCCTGTGTGCCGTATTTTTTATCAACAAGCTCCGCAATACTGGCGTCATCCACGAAAATCTCCTCTTCAGACCAACTTTTCGCCAGGCTCTCGGTGAAAATTTCCCCACGCAGTCTGGAATTCCCTCCGGCGCAGAGGACGGATCCCTGGTGGAGGAGTCCGGATTTTCCGCGTCGCTGGGCGGCTCCGGCGAGCTTGGTGCCAGTTCCGTCCTCGACATCGTGCACCACGGGATTTTCAAAACACGCCCCACCGCTTTCCCCTCCTCCTGCGGAGAGTGAAACGGTTCCCACCTCTGCTTTCAAAACATCCACAAGCACCTCGTGGATCAAACGGTAGCTCTCCCCACCTTTCAGCTCCGCCACCCCATGCCCCTTCGGTATGATCAGGCTGTATGTCCAATCATCCGAATGATCCACCGTCCCGCCGCCCGTCCAGCGCCGCACCCATTCCAAGCCAGGCATGCGCTCGCGGGCTTGCTCCAGTTTCCCGAAATAGCCGACGCTACCCCACTTCCCGTCCCACCCGTAGATGCGCAGCAACGGTCTGATCCTGTCCTCCAGCAACCACTCGTCGATGGCCATCGCCTCCGAACCAACTCTCGCCTCCGGATCAAACCAAACCTCAAGCTCCTCGAAAATCATCACGTAAAACTGAACCACGCTCCGGAATTGTCGAGCTTCTGAAACTTCTCACACGGTCGTAAATCGGCCTTTCCCGTTGATTTTCAGGCACCTGGAAAACGCCGGAATTTCGCTTCCGAAAAAAAATGCGAAAACATGAAAAAAGGTATTGCCACCCGGCCCGGCTCTCCATAGCGTCCCGCCCCACCCGAACGGGATGGAGCGGTAGCTCAGTTGGTTAGAGCGCCAGCCTGTCACGTTGGAGGTCGCGGGTTCAAGTCCCGTCCGCTCCGCCATCCCCGTTCGAGTTGACCCCGCCATCGGCCCTCAAAAGCCCATCGGCGGGGTTTTTCTTTATAGATATGCCGCCTCCGGGCTAGTAAGGTCTTCTTTGAGATTTAAAGTTTAGAATTTAAAGTTTATGCCAACCGTCGCAATCGTAGGCCGCCCGAACGTCGGGAAATCCGCACTCTTCAACCGTCTTGCCGGACGGAAAATTTCCATCGTGCACGACCAGCCCGGCGTCACCCGGGATCGCATCGCAGCACCCTGCACCCTCACCGGCCATCCCTGCACGCTGATTGATACCGGCGGCATCGGCGCGACCTTGGACGACGGCTTCGGAGAGCAGGTCACCATCGAGGCGGACATCGCCATGCAGACCGCGGATCTCATCCTTTTCCTAGTGGATGCCCAGGAGGGACTCACCCCTGTGGATCAAGCGCTCGCGCAAAAGCTCCGCAAGGCGAAACCCCACGTCCTCCTCGTCCTCAACAAAGTCGATCACGACAAACACGAAGCCGCTTTCTCCGAATTCACCCAGCTAGGATTTTCAGATACCATCTTCGTTTCCGCAGAGCATGGCCGGAACTTTTCCGAACTCATCGACAAGATGGACGAGACCTTGGAACCCCTCGCCACCGAGGATGAGGAGATCATGGAAACGGTCGAAAAAGTCGGCATCAAGCTCGCCATCATCGGCCGCCCCAATGCCGGAAAATCCTCCCTTATCAACAGGATACTCAAGGACGAGCGCACCATCGTCTCCAGCATCGCCGGCACCACCCGCGATGCGGTCGATCTCCCCTACTCCTTCAACGGGGAAAACTTCACCCTCATCGATACCGCCGGCCTCCGCCCGCGTGGCAAGCGCGACAACTCCGTCGAAGTCTTCTCCGCCATCCGTTCGGAAAAAGCCATCCGCCGCGCCGATCTCTGCGTCCTCGTCATCGACCTCGCGGAAGGCGTTACCGCGCAGGATAGGAAAATCGCCCAGCTTATTCTTGAGGAGAAAAAGCCCTGCCTCATCGTCCTGAACAAATTCGACCTCTACCACCCGGGAGTCGATTACAAAGACCGCGTCGCCGAGGCGGAGGCGCATGTGAAACAAGAGCTTTTCTTCCTCTCCTACGCGCCATTCGTAGCCTGTTCCGCCAAGACCGGGGACTCCACCGACCACGTCCTGAAAAAAGCCATCGCCATCAGAAACAGCGCGCAGGACATCCCCGGCACCGGCAAGCTCAACCGCATCCTCCAGGCCGCGATAGCGAAAAACGCACCGCCAACGGACAGCAAAACCAAGCGGGTAAAACTCTACTACGCAACCGCTGCGGTGAACGAGAAATACACGGTCATCCCCGTTCCTACCATCGTGCTCTTCGTCAACGACAAGCTCCTGATGAAGGACTCCTACCTCGCCTATCTCACCAACCAGTTCCGCGAGGCGCATCCCGCTCCAGGCATCCCCGTCATTTTCTCCACCCGCTCACGGCCGCGCCGCGAATGGGAGCCGCCTAAGAAGAAATTCCAAGGGCACTGATTTCTGAAACTTTAAATTCTACACTTTAAACTTCAAGGAAGATGGAATGCCCGTTTTGCACCAGGGATGAGATTCTCGTCCTGGCCGATCACAATGAATGCGTCACCTGCGGTCACGAGTGGAAACCGGAAGCTCCGGTGGAGGACGAAGGGGCTGAAGAGCGCATCGTGAAAGACGCCCACGGAAATACTCTCGAGAACGGCGATGTCGTCGCCATGATCAAGGATCTGAAACTTAAAGGCACCTCCGAGGTTTTGAAAACCGGAACCAAGTCCAAGCCCATCCGGCTCCGCGACGGTGACCATGAAATCGACTGCAAGATGAACGGCCTCTCCATCGCTCTCAAAGCCATGTATGTGAAGAAGGTGAATTCTTAGATAGGAACCGCGATTTAGAAATCGCGACAACCCCAGCCGAATCTTCCTCGAAAGGTCGCGATTTCGAAATCGCGGTTCCTATCCCAAAGATGACTCCCCTCACCATCCTCCATCAGGACGAGCACCTGGTCGCCATCGACAAGCCTGCTGGAATGGTGGTCCATCCCGGTCGTGAAGTGGAAGGAAGTGAATGGATCGCGATGAAACGGCTGCGCGATCAGCTCGGGAAACGGGTTTTCCCAGTTCACCGATTGGATAGACCCACCACCGGAGTCCTCCTCTTCGCACTCAATAAAAAAACTGCCGGTCTCGCCCAGCAGATTTTCGAGCAGAGAAAAGCCACCAAAACTTACCACGCCATCGTTTGCGGAAATTTCCCGGAGAGATGGAAATGCAACACTCCCCTGAAAAAAGATGCTGAGAGCGAAATGCTCACAGCAGAAACATTCTTTGAACGCCTGGCTGAAACGACCATTTCAGTCGAACCCGATCTCACTCTATCGCTAATCAAAGCAATTCCCACAACCGGACGTTTCCACCAGATCCGCCGCCATCTCCTGGAAGCCGGATACCCTATCGTGGGCGATTTCCGCTACGCCGGGATGGATCGCAGTTTTGAGCTGGGCGAAATTCTGGGAACCGGAACTAGAATGCTACTCCAAGCGAACAAACTGGAACTCACCCACCCGGTAACCGGCGAGGAACTGAAAATCGAGGCTCCTACCGATACCGAGTTTGCCAAATGCTTTCCCAGCGCGCTCTAGGATTTCGCGGCTTCCTTTTCAGCCTTGGCAGCTTCTTCCGCCGCAAGTTCCTTTTCGAACTCGATCTCCTCCTCAGTCATCCCGGCGAGCCTTTCAGCTTCGATGGCAGCGATCTCCGCCGCTTCAGCTTCTTCCTGCTGGAGAGCCAGCTTCTCGGCTTTCGCTTCCTCGCGGGCAATGCGCTTGTCCATTTTTTTCTGTTCCCGCTCGCGGCGCTTGTGATCTTTGGAAGGTGTAAAAGCCATGGGTAGGTTTCTCGGTAATTTGTTTTCTGGTTCCGCTCTGCCCGTTTTCAGGGAGGCAAACCAACCGGTGGAACCCCGCCATACCGCCGGACTGCCGAACGGGGCAACAAAAAAACCGGGAGTTCGGGACAAGTATTTCATTTTCCCAATATTGCGCCGCAAATATGATACCCGATGAACTGCGGGTTGAAAAACCCCACTCCGGATTCGAATTTCATGCTTGGAATCTGGTGCCCCCCTCCCCCATCTTCCCCGCACACGACCATGCCCTGGCTTCTCCTTATACTCCCTCTTCTGGCCGCCGTATCGAACCAGCTTTTCCTGCGTAAGATAGGGATTGCCCATCTGGTATCCACCGCATCCGCTGCCGTCACGTTTGTCATTGCCATCCTGTGCCTTGGAAAAACCGAGAGCCACGCCTTCCAATGGGCGACGATAGGAAATTTCCACATCGATATCGGCATCACACTCGACAAGCTTTCCACCGGAATGATGATCGTCGTGACGGGTGTCGGACTACTCGTTCACATCTTCTCCCTCGCCTACATGAAGGAGGATAGATCGAAGGCACGCTACTTCACCGGCCTCGCCCTGTTCATGTTTTCCATGACAGGAATCGTCCTCGCCTCGAATTTCATCATGACCTTCATCTTCTGGGAGTTGGTCGGCCTCAGCTCCTACCTGCTCATCGGCCACTGGTATGAAAAGGATTCCGCAGCGGATGCCGCGAAGAAAGCTTTCCTCACCAACCGCGTCGGCGACTTCGGGTTCATGATCGGCATTCTCATGCTGTGGGGCATCACAGGTTCCCTGACATTCGACGGAATGAAAGTGTGGGCCGATGCCGGAGGAGTTGCCACAATCTCCGCAGGTGTTCTCGGCGCCGCCCTCCTCTGCGTTTTCTGCGGAGCGGTCGGAAAATCCGCCCAACTCCCCCTCCACGTCTGGCTCCCGGATGCAATGGAAGGCCCCACTCCCGTCTCCGCCCTCATTCACGCAGCAACCATGGTCGCGGCCGGTGTTTACATGCTCTTCCGCGTTCAATTCTCAATCGGAGCTGATGCGTTCGAAGGATTCTCCGGAACCACCATCGCATGGATAGGAGCTATCACGTCCCTAATGGCCGCACTGATGGCCACCCAGCAGGACGACATCAAAAAGATCCTCGCCTACTCCACCCTCTCCCAGCTTGGCTACATGGTCATGGCCGTCGGCCTACTCGTTGGCGAGGCTGGCATGTTCCACCTCTTCACCCACGCTTGGTTCAAGGCTCTCCTCTTCCTCGGCTCCGGCGCAATCATCTACGCCTGCCACCACGAGCAGAACATCTGGAAAATGGGCGGACTTTTAAAAAAGATGCCCATCACCGCGATCACCTTCGCAATCGGCACCGCAGCCCTCATCGCCGTTCCCTACATCACCTCCGGTTTCTGGTCTAAGGAAGAAATCCTCGCTGCTGCCTTCGGAAAAAACAAAGTCCTTTTCGGAATCGCAGTCTTCGTCGCTTTCCTGACTGCCTTCTACATGACCCGCGCCTTCGTCATCACCTTCCTAGGCAAGACCCGTTCGGAAAACGCGGATCACGCGAAAGAAGTCGGCCCGCTGATGCTCATCCCGCTTGTTGCTCTCGCCGGTATGGCAATCCTCGCCGGATTCCCATTCCTTTCCGGCGCGCTCAATGCGATCCGCCCCATCCACGAGAACGGCCATGCGGAAGGCCACACTGTCATTCTCATCGCTTCCATCGCCTCTCTCGTCCTCGGCCTCGCCGCCGGATTCGTCCTCTACTTAGGAAAGGAAAAAGACCCGGTCTCCATCCCCCTCTTCAAAAACCGCTTCTACCTCGATGCGATCTACGAAAAGGGCATCGTCAAATATTTCCAGGACGGCTTCGCAGCCATCATCCACTTCTTCGATGAAATCCTCATCAACAGCATCCTGGTCGGCGGCCTCACCCGCCTGGCCGAAACGCTTGGAAACTTTTTCCGCAAAGCCCAATCCGGCAACCTCCAAGCCTACGCCTTCACCTTCGGCCTCGGCGTGCTTCTGCTGATTTACTTCACGGTATTCTACTAAAGGACAGCCGCGCCTGCGCACGGCTTCTTCTCTTCGATAGCAAAGTTGCCTTTTCCAACATCCCGACTACAATCGCGTTTATGAATGGACACTCAGAAACCATCACGGTCGATCCCCACAAATGCGGGGGAAGACCCTGCATCCTAGGAATGCGAATTCGTGTAGTCGATGTTCTCGATCTCTTGGCGGCCGGTTTGACCTTTGAGGAAATTCTTGAGGAAATGCCCGACTTGCTACGCGATGACATCGTCGCGGCGATCAACTACGCATCACGGGGAATCGATCATCCCGTCATTGCCGCGTGATCTGGCTGGATGCCCATCTTTCGCCGCGGCTGGCGCTTTGGACTACGAAAGGAATATGTCGCCGCGCATTCGGATCGCGATTGATCACATTTTAGCTGCGGACTAAAGTCCGCGTTCCATGACCGTTACCCGCTTCGCGCCCAGCCCTACCGGTGAGCTTCACCTCGGGCATGTTTATGCGGCAGTGGTGGCGCGGGATCTGGCGAGAGAAGCTGGTGGAAAATTTCTCCTACGCCAGGAGGACATCGATTCCTCACGCGTGCGGGAGGAATATTACGGGAAAATCGAAGAGGATCTAAGATGGCTGGGACTCGATTGGGATGGGGAAGTCCTGAGGCAGAGCGACAGGCAGGAAGCTTACGGGGAGGCTCTTGAAAAACTGAAGCAACTGGGATTGGTATATCCGTGCTTTTGCACACGGAAAGATATCCAAGCAGCACTCTCAGCACCTCATGGAATCAGTGCCATTTATCCCGGCACCTGCCGCAGCATCGATCCCCAGGAAGCCGATCAAAGGATCAACAACGGCGAAGCCCATTCCTGGCGTTTCGATGCAACAAAAGCCCAAACCATCCACGGAAATCTGAGCTTTGAAGATCTTCGTTTTGGAGAAACTCCGGTGGATCCTGCTGTGAATGGAGACGCCGTGCTCGCGCGCAAAGACATAGGAATCGCCTACCATCTCGCAGTAGTAGCGGACGACGATTTCCAAGAAATCACGCACGTCACCCGTGGAGAGGATCTCCTAGGCTCCACCCACATCCACCGCCAGCTCCAAGCCATCCTCGGATACCGGCAACCCGTTTACTTCCACCATCAACTCGTCTGCGATGAAAATGGAAAGCGCCTCGCAAAACGGGACGACGCCCGATCAATCCGGCATCTGCGCGAAAGCGGCCTAAGTCTCAGCGAAGTGCTAACCCTGGCTCAACCGTGACGCAGCCACTTCTCCACCATGCGCATCATGGATGGTTCGGTGGTCAGCGTCTGCACCTCTTCCGGTTTCACCCAGCGGAGATCATGTGACTCATCACTCACCACATATTCCGTGCTTCCGTTCGCCCGGAGCACGTAGCGCACATCATAGTGAAGATGCTCCGGCTCTCCTTTTCGCTCCGGGATAGGGTGGATATCGATATCGAAAATGCCTTGTCCGATGTGGGTGAAATCAACCAACCCGGATTCTTCCTCCGCCTCCGTCATCGCCACCCGCAAAACATCCCCATCCCCATCCGCGTGCCCTCCAAGCTGTAGCCATCGGTCGAGCTTACGATGGTGTGTGATGAGAATTTCCGATCCATCCACATTCACCACCCACGCGGATCCGGTGATATGCCCTTTCGCCAGGGAACGCTCGAAACAATCGGATTCCGTTTTCACAAAATCAGTGAAGCGGGCTATCACTTCCCCTTCTTCCGGATGGCGGGAAGCGTATTCGGAAAGTTGATCAAGCAATTGCTGGCGGTGCACGGCGCGGATGCTGGAGGAGCCATTGTGAAAATGCAAGGCAGTGGGAGCGAGCTGTCAGTTGAAAATCGTTTCTACCGATGGATCGAGATGGCAGCGATGCGCATGGACGAGATCCTCTTCGCGTATCCTGTCCCCATCGAGCGGTGGGAGATCATCCAAAGAGAAAAACCCGACGGCACTGCTCTCGATACTGACCGTAGCCTCACCACCGATGATCTCGCAAAGAAAGAACATTTTATATATCGAATTCGCATCGGGTGGATAACCCGCGTGCTCCTTGTCGATGGCTGAAACAAGCCGCCGCGCCTTTACAACAAACCCGCTTTCTTCAAAGCACTCCTTCTCCGCATTTGCCGCTGGGGAAACATTCACATCCGCCCACCCACCCGGGACAGTCCAGCGTCCGCTGGCTTTCTCCTTCACCAGCAGCACCTTGCCCTCGCGGAAGGCAACAGCCCGGACATCGACCTTTGGCGTATCGTATCCATTTTCGTCAGGCCACGTGAAATCAGGAAGCCCATCCTGGAGATTCAGCAATTCCCCGGCCATTTCCCTGAGCCTGACGAAACGCTCGCGGTCGTATGGATCACGGGAATAAGTGATACCAGCCTGGCCGATGGCGGCCAGCTCTCTTGAAAATTGAAGAAGATCCCTCATGGCCGATTCCTATCCTCCAGCCCGCTTTCTTGGAAAACAAAAATCCACCACCGTTTATGGATAAAACGCATTTCCCGCCTACTCCCCAACCGCCAGCCTCACGCTGATCCGTCTGGAGGAAACCCGACCTGCGTCGTCCATCGCCTGCAGATCATAATCACCAACGGTCGGTTTCCACGGAAGCGCCTCCGCCGGTGCACTTGCTCCGAGATACCGCCGATCCGCGAACCAATGGATCTGGCGGGTGCCGGGAGTGGCATTGGCTTCGAGCATCAGTTGGTTTTGCCGACTGGCGTTCGATTGGATGTAGTAAGTGAGAGCGCGCTGGGGGCTTAGGATTTCAGGTGGTAGGCCGGATGCGGCCACCCGATGCGGATCATCGTCCTCAGTGATGGCGGCACGTGGAAAGCCAGCTTTTCGAAATTGCTCCAGCCTATCCGAAGACCACACCTCCACCACGCGATCCCCTCTCATCTGATGAACCTTGCAGGAGGTAATGGGAGACACTCCGCCGATGAACCATCCATCGCGGTGGTTCGGGCAATCCTTTCCAGCAAGATCTCCGGAAACCGCGCAGACCGGGACTTTCACCACCTCCTCCGGCCGCATCTGATCGGATGAAGGAGTGGACAGTTGGAGCCGGGTGGCGGTTTGAAAAAGCAGTGGGGCGGCAGTCTCGCTGGCGAAAAGTCCGGGCATTCCCCGACCGTTGAAATGCCCGACCCAGACACAAAGCACCCAATCCCCCATAACCCCGCAGGCCCAGGCATCGCGGAAGCCATTGGAAGTTCCCGTCTTGCAAGAGAGTCCAAGCGGGGCTGTCGGTTTATCGCAACGCAGGGCATCCAAAGTCAGCCAACAGGCCTCCGGTGAAAGCCTTCCATGGCCAGGATGTGCGAGTTGTGCATAAAGTTTCGCGAGATCTTCCAATCGCATTTCCGTGGCACCGATTGCGAGAGCCAGACCGTGGCTACGCTCCGGCAGTTCCACAGCCGATGATTTTAAAAAAGCTTCCAAGCCACCATCCGGCAAACGGTTCGCCAACTCTATGGCCGGGATATTTCTACTCCGACGAAGTGCCTCCCCTGCGGCGATGGGGCCAAGAAACTGTCGGTCACTATTCTCGGGATTGTATCCGGAAAAGCGCCGGGGAGCATCGTCTAACAGGGTGTGAGGTTGGGTCAGCCCGGCATCGAGAGCGAGCGCATAGATGAACGGCTTGAGCGTGGAACCGGGCGAGCGTCGCGCCGTGGTGCCATCGACCTGACCCGAGATATCGACATTGTGAAAATCTGCAGAGCCAACGCTCGCGCGGATTTCTCCCGTGGGTGCGTGAAGAAGAATGGCGGATGCATTGCGCAAACCTTTTGCATACCAGCGGTCGAGAAAATCGCGAATGGATTGCTCCACGCGATGCTGCTGTTCCATATCCAGCGTAGTGGTGACGGTGAGGCTCTTGGGATCTTCCAGCAATCGCCGCCGCGCAAAGTGGGGTGCCTCGCGGGGGATGCGGGTGGGAACCAGGTTGAATTCCGAATCCAGTTCGTTAGCTGGTTCGCCATGATTGGCGCGGAGCCGGGTCATCAGCCGTGCCTGGGCGATGGCTAGCGAGGGATTTCCATCATTACGCGGACGCCGCGCGGTCGGGCTTTGCGGAATGGCACTGAGGCTTGCGGCTTCCCGCAAGGTCAGCCCGGACGCGTCCTTCCCGCACCAGCGGAAGCTTGCGGCACGGACGCCTTCCACGTTTCCACCATAGGGAGCGAGAGTGAAATAAGCGGCGGCGATTTCCTGTTTGGAATAGTGACGTTCCAACTGCACGGCGCGAAACATCTGCTCGCACTTGCCGGAAAAGGAGCGGGTGCGGAGACCCCACCGAAGGCGGCTCAATTGCATCGTGATGGTCGAAGCACCGCCTAGTTTCTGTCTAGAAACCACTCCCCATGTTGCCCTTAACAATGAACGTACATCCACGCCGTGGTGGCTAGAAAAACGCCTATCCTCCATTTCCAGCGTGGCCTCCAGCATTTCCGGAGCAATCTGATCCATGGAGACAGGTAGCCGAAGCATTCCTTCCGAGGTGGTGGTCAGGAAAATCACCTCCCCATCCCTATCAAGAACCGTGCGGGAGTATTCGAAATCCTGCGGCAACAGATCCGGCTTAGGCAGCAGGAAATAACCGATCACAAGCAGCCCCATGATAATACCCGCCCATATCAGACCGTGAAGGCAGAATTTTCCAATGCGGAACTTGGTTCGTTTGGTGGACATGGATTTTGACGCGACTAGTCCAATAATAAGAATTTAGAACCACGGAATACTCGGAATACACGGAAGGAAGACGAGTCAAACACGAAGACCCAAGTTATCGGATAGATGGTTTTCTAAATCCATATTCTCTTCATTTCCGTGTATTCCGTGTATTCCGTGGTTCAACCTCTTCTTCTTAAAATTAATTCCGTGGCAGGACTATGAGATGGCCTACAGCTCCGTTGGCGCGGACTTTCGCCTCATACATGTCTTCGGCGTAAGGAGGTGGGACAACAAAAGTTCCCGGACATGTTGGGCGCAGGGCGTATCGGAGGGTGAGCGATCCCTCGGCGCGCAGGCCGAGATAGATGAGCGCCCTGTCCTCGCGGATATCGATGTAATCGGTGCCTTGGCGGGTGGCCAGGCCGGGACGGAGCGAGTCCGGTTCGCCCGGTGGCGCGAACTCGAAACCTCCGGGCAGCATCTCGGTGATCGCGAGGTTGGGCATGTCGGTTTTTGTCAGGTTGCGTATGGTCAGCTTGGCGAACAAAGTCTGCCCCAGCTTGCCCTGCGTGACCGGCTGTCCGGCCTCATCGACCAACTCGCGCAGCACTTCGATATGCGTTGAGCTGGCCTTCTCCGGCAGGTTTTTGGCGAAGCCTTTTTCGATGGTCTGATACCATGCTCCCAATCCCTCGGGGGCATCTTTGTCGAAAAAGAAGCGCACCATTCCTTCCGGCACTTTCACCTGCAACTGACCCATCGCCGGCTCGGCCAGCACCTTGACATCCTTGCCATCCACAGACGCGATACCCGCTTTAACTCCCTGGGTGGCGACGAGATCCGAGTAGGCTTTGAGCGCCTGCACGCTCCATGCGGCGGAGAGGGTATTGAAATCCCCCAGCTCAATCATTTCCGTGAGCGGTTTCATCTCATCATAAGTGAGTTTTTTCGCAATCTCCGGGAAATGCCGGCACAGGACGGTGAAGGCCGTCGCTTCGTTAGCCAATCTACTATTGTAATAGTAGTAGCCGTAGCTCCAATGCGGTGGCAGCGGTGCTTTCAGTGCGGAGCGGTGGGCTTTGATCAGGGGAACGGCGGCGGATTCCTTTTTCAAAAGCCGCCAGGTGGAAGCCAACCATGCGGTGGTGGAATCGCGGTGCCACAGCTCTTTCGGAACCTTCGCTTCGAGGAAATCCTGGAGCTTCAGGGCGTAGTTGGTGGTGACTTCCTCATTTCGCGTCAGTAGGTAAATGGCCGAGGCACGCATTTCCGCCTGCCAGCGGGGTCTCCAATAATCGGGAGCGTCGCCGGGTTTGGGATCCGCGATTGTCGCATCCGCCATGTAGCGGAGGCGGCGGAGTGTCGCCTGATAGAGGCGGGCTGGCACGGGGATTCCGCTGGCCTTGCAGTCTGTTAGAAAATGCCCGACATAGACGGTGAGGTAGTCGAAGCCTTCCTGCTCGTTGGTGCCCCAGTATCCGAATCCTCCGTTGCGCCCCTGGCGGAGCGAGAGCTGATTCATCGTATCGGCGAGAGTCTTGGCTGCCTCGGCAGGATCGATTCCGAAATTGGCATCGTCTCTCAGAACCAACCACGGATAACCCCGGCTGGTGATCTGCTCGGTGCAGCCGTGGGGATATTCTTTCAGGTATGCCGCAAGGCCGTGGGCGAGTCCGAGCGGGGTAGTGGAAACGACCGCCTCCCGTTCGGAAAGCTGATCGAACATCTCATGTTTTACCGCCACGTCATGCGAGCCGTTTCGGAACCAACCGCTCTGAACCTTCGCCGCACGGGCCACACCGGGGCGGACGCTTAAAGAACTGCGCGACTCCTGCCGAGCAGCTCCGCTAGCCGTGGTGAATTTGAGTTCGGCATTTCCCAACTGCGTGGTGGCGCGGCAGCGGAAACTCAATGTGACTTCCTTGCCGACGGGGATAGTCTGAATTTCCGGCAGCTCTTCGATGATCTCCACACCGCCTGCAGCTTCCACTTTGACGTTCACCTGATCGCTCACCGCATCGCCTTCGAGTTGGTTGGCCACCGTCAGGGAGGCGGTAAATTCATCGCCGGGAACGACGAAAAGCGGGGTGGTAGCTGTGAGAACAAAATCACCTTTCACGATGGTTTCCTCCTGGCCTACACCCACCGAATCCGGAGCCACGGCCACCGCCATGATTTTCAGGCGACCTGCGAAATATTCCGGGATATCATAAAAAACCTCTTTGCGTTCGGAGCCACATTCCACGAATCCAATCCAATATACCACGGGCGCATCACGACGGCGTTTAAAGGGATTCAGTCCCATTTTAAGATCGGGAATGCTTCCGCCCACTCCTTCACCATCCCCACCACCGCCTATCGCCATTGCTTGTCGAAGCAGGCTGAACTCGGGCAGCAGGACATCCATCAACTGATAGGTTTTCACTTCAAGTCCGGCTCCGGGAAGGAGATAGGCCAAAGGATCGGGAGCCTGGTATCCGCTCACCAGATGGATGCCCTCGTCCACCGCCCAAATGGCGATCCGTCCTTCTTTGGGCGCGGTGAAACCGATTGCCAGCCGCTCGCCGGGTCGGGCGCGATCTATCGAATCCAGCGTCACGGTCATCTCCCGTTGATCGCGTGCGGCGGGGATTGGCATGATCCCACTCGCCAGTGGATTGAGGAAAACATCGGGAGAATCGAGGGCGCGAGCCATCACGACATGGAGGTAAACACCGCCCTGGAGATCCTCCGGCAATTTGATTTTCTGCACCGAGGATTTGGAATCACACTTAAACCATTTTTGCACCAGAACCGTATCGCGCTCTATGGTGATAAGACCGGCTCCGGTGAAAGGCGTGGTCAGGGAAAATTCCAGTTCCTCGCCCGGCAGCCATTTCTTATCGGGAAATTTGATATCCAACTCACCACTGCGTTCGAGATTCTTGGAGGCATCGCCTTTCCCTGCCACGAAAAACGGGATGGCGCATAGCGTCTGGCCTGCGGCGTTGCGGAACTCGTAACGGAATTTTCCGGGAGTCCCCAAAGGCAGCGCCAGCTCTTGCTCCGCCGCTGGGAGAGTGGCCGGTATGGTTTCGATGACTTCATCGCGCGACTGCGACTCGTAGGCCAGGCTGCCGTTCCTTTGCTTGGTCAGGACGGAAGCATGCTTGGTCTGGATGAGGACACGGGTCAGACCGGCGACGGCCACCGGTTTGCTGTCGGGGCCGATGGCGATGAAGTTTGCGGATACAGGATTTTTATCGTCGAGATAGCCCAGATCTTGCCCGGTCTTGTAGCCGAGAAGGTAGGATTGGCGGGAAACCAGCGTGCTCAA
The DNA here is from genome assembly GCA_963793435.1 of uncultured Verrucomicrobiae bacterium. GTDB lineage: Bacteria > Verrucomicrobiota > Verrucomicrobiia > Verrucomicrobiales > Akkermansiaceae > Luteolibacter. The sequence continues at coordinate 3,130,099 of CAWCAA010000002.1, forward strand.
CTCCGTCCGCACACCACGGCCTCCGTCCGCCTCGAATCCCTCCAGCTCCACGCGGGCGCGCAGCATGGGGGCGGTATGTGCTTCGAGATTGAGCGGCAGGCTTGCATGGCCTGTTTCATCGGTGGTGCCATCGGGCAGCGGGATGGTCTTCGTGTCGGATCGGGGGACGGAAACTCCGAAGCGCCAGCCCGGCCATTTTGAGAAATACGGAACCGTCGGTGACAGGTGAAGTTTTGCAGCGACGCGACGCCCGGCTGCGGGAATGCCGAACAAGGTATCGAGTTGCACTCCCACCGCGAGACCGTCGGGCGAACTCCATCCGTCGGCGGTGCCGGGTTCGAAGTTTGCTTTGATCTTGAGCCTGTCGGGCTGAAATTCCTCCACGCGGACATAGGTACCGCCGAGGTAAACCGATTGGTCACCCACCGCTTTGGGTCGTTCCAACTGCACTCTCCATGGGCCGGTGGGCGCGGTTTCCGCAATGGGAATGGTTTGTGAGAAAACACCGCCCGCTTCGAGATTCAACGGGTAACGGCCGGCGATGTCCTGCTTGGCATTGACCACCACCAGCTCAAGAGGCAGTCCGGTCAGATCCCCTTCCCAATCGCGCTGGCGGACGATGCCGCCGACGTGGATGGATTCGCCTGGGCGGTAAATCCCGCGTTCGGTGAAGAGCGATGCCTGGAGGGCAGAGTTCTCGCTGTATGCGGTGCCGCCGACATCGAAGCGCGAGGTATCGAGATGGCGGTCGCTTTTCGCCCAGGGGATGAATGCGAGATCGTCTCCTTTTTTCGCGATCAGGGCGACCGGTGCCTGTTCCCGTTGCAAGCCACGGAGCGAGGGCAGAGAGGCTTTCCCCAAGGCATCGGTTGTGGCGTTTTTCAGAACAGATCCATTCCGGGAAAGCACCGAAATTTCGACTCCTTCTATCGGCCCACGAGCGCTGAACGACTGCACATAAATCATGCGGCTGCCATCGGCGGCCTCCTTCATGATAAGCCCCAGATCGGTGACTAGGATAAAACGCTGATCCTGCGGCTGGTCTCCGGTAGGATAGGTGGTGCCCGGGTTCCTATTGTAGCGATACCGCGAATCATTGTCGCGCCCCCGGCTGGGATTAATCGCGATCCAGTCAGAATCCGGCAACCCCTCTGCGGCGGCTCCATCCTCAGGAGTGCGGGGGCGGACTCCTTCCACGTTTAGAAAAAACAGGCCGTGGGTGGGAGCTGTTCCGGGTTGGTTGGCATGGATCAGCGGGGAGAAATCGAAGGACGAGTAATTGATCGCATAGTCGCCCTTTTTCACGATGGGCTGTATGGACTGCTCGAATTCTGAAATATCTTCGAAACCGAATCCGCTGCGGAAATCAGGCGATTCAAAACTGCCTCTGGTCTGGCTCACCAAGTGATTGATCTGATCTGTTTGAACTCGAGCGACCGTGTAGCGGAGATGGGCTATCCCACGCGATTGCACGGTGATTTTCCGCTCCCCGTTCAATGCCATGAGTCCTCCATTTCCCATCAGGGCGGCTTCTTTCGGGATCTCCGGGAGAGCCGTGACACCACGAAAATCCTCCGCAGTAACAAATCCGCCGGGACCTTCCGTGGCTCCTGGCATTTTCACAAAGACTTTTCCTCCCGGCTGCTGATTCACACGGAAAGCCATGGCCGCTTCCATAGGCGGGGCGTCGGACGTGGTGATGAGTTCCAGCTCGAGCTTTTCCGAGCGGGCTAGAATTTCATCGGAGACGTTTTCCTTGGTCCAGGCGACGAATCTCCCGTTCTTGTCCTTTTCCTCTTCAGGGAGTTTCCAGGCCTCGACTGCCCCGGCGAGCTTGGCTGTAAACGCGGGGATGCTGAGTTCGAAAAGAATTGCCTGCTCTGGTTCGCCTTCCGGTGTTTTGCGCAGCATGTTTCCGACGGACTGGACGAAGAACAGGGAGTCCTTGCTATAGGCGGTGAGTTTGGTTTCCAGGTTTTTGTCAGTGGGTTTTCCACCGGAGATTGCCGTGAGTCCTGCCTCAAAACTGAATAGCACGAGGTCTTCCTTATCGCCCGGTTTCATCAGGGGGGAGCGGAGGTAAAAGCGCAGCGGAGTTTTCGGATCAGCCAATATCTCCGCCTCGCTACCAGCTTGGAAAATTTCGATTCCAGTGACACTGGCAACCGAAAACTGGCGACGCGCTTCTTCCAGTGAAACTGGCTGGGAGAAGTCCACGGTGGTGACCAATTGCTGCGAAGTGGGCGTGGCGGGATCGACGTAGTAGTCGCGAGCTTGGAAGCGTGCGGTCAGCCGGGGCGATATCTCACCACGTTTGAAATCCGCTTGGGGAGCCAGTTGGCAATCGTCTGCCAAAGCTTCCGGCCTCACCTCGAAGCGGTATCTTTCCGGTGGCAGCCATCCGCCTGTGGGGAAAAATTCCACGCGTTCCGCATTTTTCCATTTCCACTCGCCCGCCACCTCGGGAGTCATCCGAACATGGCCGGCTTCGACCACCTTGCCGATTCTCTGCAAAGGAGCCGCAGGGCCGGAAAAACGCAGCGTGATGGACGGCCCTGTCACCTCCTGCCGTTCTTCATTCCAGCCGGGGTCCAGGAACAGGATATCAGCTCCCAGAGTCCGGAGCGGCGGCTTCGAAGTATCGCGGACTTCGGTTTTGTCGGTGGGTGCTGCGGGCGGTGGAGCTTGGGCGTGAGTGCTTGCAGCGAGAAAGAAATTCAGTACGAGACCCGCCGCCAGGAGAGTCCGCCAGTTGGGTGTCCGGGCAGTCATTGTATTTGTGTATTCTTACATTAATGCCGCACGAGTGAGGTTCTTTCGGTAGGGAAGATGAAAATGAATGGCATGGCGGATACAATCCGCCGCCACGTAGCTGCCTCCGTCCCGGGGCAGGCCGTGGTCGCTGCGTCCCGCAGCGAGTGGACGGCAAGCGGCGGGACGCCACTTTCACGGCCTGCGCCGGGACGGACGCAGCTACGTAAAAAAGCCGCGCCGGATTGCTCCGACGCGGCTTGAGGATATTCAGTGAGCGAGAAGCTTACTTTTTCTTAGCGGCTTTCTTCGCGGCCTTCTTAGTACCTTTTTTGGCTGCTTTTTTAGCTTTTGGCTTCGGTGCGGAGCCATCGTTGATCGCTGCCTGTGCGGCGGCGAGTCGGGCGACTGGCACGCGGTAAGGCGAGCAGGAAACGTATGCGAGACCGAGCTTGTGGCAGAAGGTCACGGAATCCGGATCTCCACCGTGCTCTCCGCAGATGCCGAGCTTGATGTCCGGCTTGGTCTTGCGACCTTTTTCCACGGCGATTTCCATGAGCTGGCCGACACCGGTGGTGTCGAGCGAAGCGAACGGGTTCTTCGGATAGATGTCGTTTTCCTGGTAGCTGTTGAGGAACGAGCCCATGTCGTCGCGGCTGACGCCGAGTGCGGTCTGGGTGAGGTCGTTCGTGCCGAAGGAGAAGAACTCCGCGTGCTCCGCGATCTCGTCTGCGGTGAGGGCACCGCGTGGGACTTCGATCATGGTGCCGACGAGGTAGTTGAACTTCACGTCCTTCTTCTCTTTCACTTCAGCAGCCACGCGATGGATGATCTGGGTCTGGAGCTCCAGCTCACGCGCGTAGCCGACGAGTGGGACCATGACCTCAGGCTTCACAGGGATGCCTTTTTTCACGCACTGGGCAGCAGCTTCGAAGATCGCGCGTGCCTGCATCTCTGCGATTTCCGGGTAGGAAATGGCGAGACGGCAACCGCGGTGACCGAGCATGGGGTTGGACTCGTGGAGTTCCTCTACGCGCTGATGGAGTTCCTCGTAGGAGACGCCCATTTTCTTCGCGAGATCCTTCTGCTGCTCTTCGGAGTGAGGAAGGAATTCGTGCAGTGGCGGATCCAGGAGACGGATGGTGGCCGGCTTGCCTTCGAGTGCTTTGAAGATGCCGAAGAAGTCCTTGCGCTGATGTGGAAGGAGCTTTTTGAGGGCTGCTTTGCGGGACTTTTCGTCGGAGGCGAGGATCATCTCACGCATTGCGTCGATGCGCTCACCTTCGAAGAACATGTGCTCGGTGCGGGTAAGGCCGATGCCTTCCGCGCCGAACGCGATAGCGGTTTTCACCTGTTCCGGGGAGTCGGCGTTGGTGCGGACACCCATCTTGGTGGCCTTGGCGCACCATGCCATGAGCTGGACGAAGTTCTTGAACTTCTCGGTCTCCTGGGAAGATTTCTTGCCGTTGACGAGACCGGTGATGATCTCGGATTCTTCGGTAGCGAGTTCGCCGCCATAAACGGTTCCAGCGGTTCCGTCGATGGAGAGGTAATCACCTTCCTTGAAAGTCTTGCCACCCGCTTTGACGGTTTTCTTGTGGTAATCGACTTCGACACCGGAGGCACCGCAGACGCAGACTTTGCCCATTTGGCGGGCAACGAGTGCGGCGTGGGAGGAAACTCCGCCCTTTGCAGTGAGGATACCTTCCGCAGCGATCATGCCGCGAAGGTCTTCCGGGGAAGTTTCCACGCGGACGAGGAGGACTTTCTCACCACGTTGCGCGGCGGCTTCGGCGCGGTCGGCGTTGAGGTAGATTTTTCCGGAAGCGGCACCAGGACCGGCAGGGAGACCCTTGGCGATGATGGTTTGCTTCTTGGCTTCTTCGATATCGAAAACAGGAGCGAGGAGGGCATCGAGCTGGTCGGCGGGGTTGCGGAGAACCGCGGTCTGCCAGTCGATGAGTTTTTCCTTCACCATGTCTGCTGCGAACTTGAGGGCGGCAGCGGCGGTGCGCTTGCCGTTACGGGTCTGGAGCATGAAGAGTTTGCCTTCCTGAATGGTGAACTCGACGTCCTGCACATCTTTGAAATGCTTCTCAAGAATGGTGCGGACTTTCACCAGCTCCTTGTAAGCGGCCGGGAGGGCTTCCGCCATTCCTGCGACTGCGTCCGGAGTGCGGACACCGGCGACGACGTCTTCGCCCTGGGCGTTGACGAGGAACTCACCGTAGAGAACGTTTTCACCGTTGGCAGGGTTACGAGTGAAGGCAACGCCGGAACCGGAATCGGAGCCCGTGTTACCGAAGACCATTGCCTGGATGTTGACGGCGGTGCCCCATGCTGCGGGGATGCCGTACTTGCGGCGGTAAACGATAGCGCGGTCGTTCATCCATGAGCTGAAGACGGCACCAGCGGCACCTTCGAGCTGCTCCCATGGATCTTCCGGGAAGCCCTGGCCGGTGCGGTCGAGAACGAGTTTCTTGAAACGGGCGACCATTTCCTTGTTGTCCTCGGCGGTGAGTTCGGAATCGACGATGTCTTTTCCGTAAGCCTCATGCTTGTAATCTTCGATGACGGTTTCGAAAGGCTCGTGGTCTTCGGTAGGAAGTTTCTGCACGCCGAGAACGACGTCGCCATACATCTGGATGAAACGGCGGTAACAGTCCCAGGCGAAGCGCTCGTTGTCGGTTGCTTTCGAGAGGGCTTCAACGGTCTTGTCGTTGAGGCCGAGGTTGAGGACGGTGTCCATCATGCCCGGCATGGAGTCGCGTGCGCCGGAGCGGACAGCGAGAAGAAGCGGGAAGCCTTTGTCGTCGCCGAACTTGTAGCCCATGATTTTTTCCATGTTGGCCACGCCGGCTTCCATCTGCTTGCGGAGAACTTTCGGGTAGGTTTTCTTGTGATCGTAGTAGTAGGTGCAGACCTCCGTGGAGATCGTGAAACCTGCAGGAACCGGGAGACCGATGAGTGTCATCTCGGCAAGGTTTGCGCCTTTGCCTCCGAGGAGTTCTTTCATTTTACCATGGCCGTCGGCTTTGCCTGCGCCCCAGGTGTAAACGTATTTCGTAGTTTTTGCGGAGCTTTTCTTCGCAGCGGATTTCTTTGCGGCCGGTTTTTTGGCGGCTGTTTTCTTCTTGGTTGCCATCGTGTTTGGTATTGTCGGGTTGCTGCCGCCGAGACTGGTTTATCGCAGGAAAATATTTCCCGGTGCCTTGGAGCGGGCGCGGGAGGCTAGCAGCAGCGGGATGGCTGTCAATCGGACAGTTACATGATTTCCAAGGGAAAGGTGGCCCGGAAAAACTCCCACACCCCCATCGCGATTTCTACGATAAATCTAGTAGTTCAATCATCCAAGGCAGCCTGCCGGACTGCGGCGGCAACCGCAGCCGCCACCCCGGGGGACAGCGCGGGGGGAAGGATGTGCTCCGGTGTCGGGTTCGGCACCGCATCGGCAATGGCTTTGGCGGCAGCAAGTTTCATGCGATCGGTGATGCGTGGGGCACAAGCATTGATAGCGCCACGGAAGATTCCGGGAAAGGCCAGGACGTTGTTCACCTGGTTGGGAAAATCGCTGCGACCCGTGGCGACCAGTGCGGCACCTCCGGCAAGGGCCTCGTTAGGCATGATTTCCGGAACCGGATTGGCCAGGGCGAAAACAATGGGATCGGGAGCCATCGTCCGGACATCATCTGCGGTCAGCAACCCTCCCCTGCTCACTCCGATGAACACGTCCGCGCCTGCTAGAATTTCTCTCATCGAGCCCGCCTTTCCATCCGGATTGCTGTATTCGAGAATGGCCTCTTTCACCGGGCCTAAATCGGTGCGCCCCCGGTGGATCGCGCCTTTGGAGTCACAGACGATCACCTCGCCGACCATGGTGCAGACGCCGGGTTCCAGATTTATGCAGCGCAGTAAACGGACAATCGCTCTTCCTGCCGCACCAGCTCCCGAGATAACGACGCGGAGGGAGGAAAAATCTTTCCCCGTCGCTTTCACCGCGTTCAACAAACCGGCGAGCAGGACGATAGCCGTCCCATGTTGATCGTCGTGCATCACAGGGATGCCGAGATCCTGAAGGCGGTCTTCGATTTCAAAACAACGCGGCGCACTGATGTCCTCAATATTGATCCCGGCGAATCCCGGAGCGATCGCCCGTATCGCGGCAACGATTTCATCCGGCTCCCGCGCATCGAGACAGATGGGCCAGGCATCGATTCCGGCGAGCGCTTTGAAGAGTGCGCATTTCCCCTCCATCACCGGCATGGCAGCACGCGGCCCGATATCTCCCAGCCCGAGAACCGCCGACCCGTCGGTCACGACAGCCACCGCATTTCCGGCAACGGTGAGCGCGCGGAGTTCGTCCGGATTGTCATGGATAGCCCCGCACACGGCACCGACTCCAGGAGTATAGGCAAGACTCAGGTCATCGCTTGTAGCGAGCGGCACTTTGAGCGAAATCCCGATTTTCCCTCCAGCCTCCCGGTGAAGACCAATACTGCGGGTGCCAACGGACGAATCGGATTTTTCCATTTGTGGACAATGCCACGAGCGCGCCTGGCAGCGCAAGGACTCGATAAGGAGGGGTGATCAATCCTGTCACCCGGCGACTTTCTGGCCGCGAAATCAAATCAGCAACAACCCGCAGGACCGCAACCCGCCCCATCGGAAACCGCCTTCGCTTTTCCACGCACAGGAAGAGCAGGAAGTCCGCACAGCTCTGGAGCAAGGCACTCCGTATGCTTGTGAGCGAGCTTAAGCACCACAGCCTCCTCGCTGAGATCGAAGCCGCTGATCGTATATTGGGAAATCACCTGATCCTCATACTCCACTTCCACGGGGACGCTCCCGTCCGGCAGGTAAACTGCTGCCTTGTTCAGAATGGCAGCCATCTTGCCGGTTTCAATCCGGTGATCGTAATCCTCGCCGACCCACACCTGAAGCTGGCACGAGACCGTTTCCCGCAGCTTCCCGCCGCAATCCAGGAAAGTTTTCCGGACGCGACCGACCTCGGTAACGTGAAAGGAAACCGGAACGTTCGCCCCGTCGGGAAGACTGATTCGGAAGTAACGTTCGGAGTGACTGGAGAGAAGGGATTTAAGTTCTTTAAGATTCATTTGGCAGTTTGGGTTGGAGATTTCGCACGGCGGCGGGAAGCAAGTTTAACCGGCCCGGGGCAGCAACTGCCCTCACGTTCCGCAAGCCTGGTGGCGGCCTTGGACGCATCGGATTCCCTATCGTCATCGTTCGTATCTGAAAAAAATCGATCCATGGTGCGCAGCAGTTTGAGATACCCGCGCTCGATGCGGAAATATGTCCACTTCTCGCATTTCTCGCTCTCAAGAAGCCCTGCCCTACGGATCACCTGCACATGGCTGGAAACCGACGACTGCGGCATCCCGAGAATATCCGCCAGTTCACAAACACACAGGGCATCATCCATCACCAGCCGGACAATCCGCCAGCGTGTGGTATCGCCCAAAGCGCGATTGAATGTGACGATGTTTTTCATAACGAGAATATTCATAACGGATTTTTACGTTATGTAAAGCAGCTATTTTCAATTTTATTTTTTGCAACGGCCTTTCACCCCTTGCCTCGGATCTTTGCAAAAAGTTCTGGAGCAGCCCCTCCCGCCTATCACTTCCTCCACGCCACATTCTTCTTTCTTGCAGTTTGAATTTTGAAATTTGAAGCTTCCCGCATGAACTATCGACGCTGTGGCGACTCCGGCCTTCTCCTTCCTGAAATTTCCCTCGGCTTCTGGCACAACTTCGGCCATGTCGATGATTTCCAGGAATCACGGAAGATCATGCGCCGTGCTTTTGACAAAGGCATCACCCATTTTGACCTCGCCAACAACTACGGCCCGCCCGCCGGATCCGCAGAGGAAAACGTAGGGCGCATCCTTGCCGAAGATTTCGCCTGCCACCGGGACGAACTCATCATCACCACCAAGGCGGGGCACGACATGTGGCGGGCCGATACGGTGAATGGGGATCTCGCAAGCATCTTCTGGCCTCCCTCGACCAATCACTGAAACGCCTCCGACTTCCCTACGTGGATATTTTTTACTCCCACCGCCCGGATCCGGATACTCGATTGGAGGAAACAATGTCGGCTCTCGCCACCGCTGTGAACTCCGGCAAGGCACTCTACGTCGGCCTCTCAAAATACCCTCTGAAAAAGCTCAAGAAGGCGGTGAAGCTTCTCAAAGAAATGGGCATACGCTGCATCGTTTACCAGCCGCCCTATTCCATACTGAACAGGTGGCCGGAAAAAGAAGGTATCCTCGATTATCTGGAAGAGGAGAAGATAGGCTGCGTTGTTTTCTCGCCCCTCGCCCAAGGGATGCTCACTCCGAAATACATAGACGGCATCCCGGCCGACTCTCGCGCCGCCCGCTCCGACGGTTTCCTGCAGGAGGATCAGGTCATCGCCCAACAGGAAAAAATCCGTGCCCTCGGCGATTTATCCGCTGCCCACGGAATGTCGATCAACCACATGGCGATCAACTTCACTCTCCGCCACAAGGCTGTCACCTCCTCCATCATTGGTGCGCGCACGGTGGCACAGTTGGATGACAGTCTCGCCGCGCTTGAAGCTCCAGCTATCACAGATTCCATCTTCGAAGCCATCGATAAGATCGCCCCAATGAAGAAAACCAAGACAGCGGAAGGATAGAAAGGAACGCGGACTTTAGTCCGCAGCAATGCCGAAGTATCTGCGGACTAAAGTCCGCGTTCCTTGAAGAAACCGGAGAAAGACCAAATTATTTTTTCTTCTTCTCCTTCTCTTTTTCCTCCTTCGCTTCCTCCTCTTCCTTCTCGACTTTCCTCATCTCGGCACGTTCCTCCTTGTCGAGCTTGCCATCGCCATCCTTGTCGAATTTTTTCAGCCTTTCTTCCTTAATTTCACTACGGCTCTTTTTTTTATCGTCAGCGGCGTGTGTAACTCCGGTGACGGCGAAAAGCGCTACAAGCGCTAGCAGGGATTTGATTTTCATTATTGTAGGTTGGGGAGGTTTTACCCCATGGATATAAAACTCTGCTAAAACCGGAAACTTGCAAGCTCTCCGGTATTTTTTTCAGAAATCCCCCAGTCCGAAAAAAAGCCACCCGTTTCCGGGTGGCCTGGGAAGCACTATAGGAAATGGCGGATGTTATTCGCCAGCTTCCGGCTCACCTCCCTTTTTGCCTTTGCCGTCACGCGGGCCGCGTTTTCTGCCTTCGCCGTCACGTGGGCCACGCGAGCCGCCGGGTCTGTCCTTCATGGCTTTTCTCATCTCCGCCTTTTCGTCGTCGTTGAGTTCGCCGTCGCCATCCTTGTCGAATTTTTCGAGCATCATTTTCTTCCGCTCTTCTTTCATGGCTTCCTTTTCTGCGTCGTTGAGTTCGCCGTCGCCGTCCTTGTCGAACTTCTCCAGCATTTCCTTTTTCCGGGCCTGCATCATTTCCTCGCGGGCGGCTTTCGCTGCGGCGCGCTCTTCCTCGTTGAGTTTGCCGTCACCGTCCTTGTCGAATTTCTCGATGATTTCCGGTGGGAGTTTGCGGCCGGGCTTCTTTTCTCCGTCCTGCGCTTGCGTGAATCCGGCGAGACCGAACGAAGCGGCGATGATGATCAATGATTTGGTTTTCATGGTATTGTTCTTTGGTTTGATTGGATGAGTCGCTCTTGCTCTCACTGCCCATACAAACACCCACTGCCACCGGAAGTTGCGCGCGGCATCCTGGAATTTTTTTTCGGGAAAGCAATGCCTTCCATACTGCTCCGACGGTGGAGCGAAAAAGGCCACCGGAAACCGGCGGCCTTTCGTATTAAAGATAGCTGGGGATCCGGAGAAATCCCGTTTACCCGGACTATTCCTTCGCTTCCGGCTCCGCCCCTTCCTTCGGTGCACCGCCCCCTTTGGCTTCGGCCGGCTTCTTGTGGGAGTCGTGGCGTTTCTGGATCAGCTCGTTCATTTTCGCCTTTTCCTCTTCATTGAGTTTACCGTCCTTGTCCTCGTCGAACTGCTCGACAAGCTTCTGTTTCTTGTCCGCCCTGACTGCGGCCTGTTCCTCACCGTTGAGTTTGCCGTCACCGTCCTTGTCATACTTCGCGATCACCTCGGCGCGCTTCTTGCCGACTTTCTTTCCGCCTTGGGAGGCTTTTGCGGCGGCGAGTTCCTCTTCGTTGAGTTCGCCGTCGCCGTCCTTGTCGAATTTTTCGAGCATCTCTTTTTTGCGGGCTTCCATCATTTCCTCCCGTCCTGCTTTGGCAGCTTCGCGCTCTTCGTCGTTCAGCTTGCCGTCACCGTCCTTGTCGAATTTTGCGATGACTTCCGGCGGAAGCTTGTGGGGGCCTTTCTTTTCTTCCTGTGCATGCACGGCTCCGACGAGGCCGAACGATGCGGCGATGATGATCAGTGACTTGGTTTTCATGGTATTCTTGGTTTGTTTGATTGGGTGAGGCGCTCTCGCTCTCACTGCCCCTAGGAACCCTGACGGGAAACAAAAGTTGCGTAGCGCATCCAAGAAAGTTTCACCGCACCTGATTCCGAGTGCGACTGGTTTGTAAAACGCCACCTTTCCCAGGCTCCACCATCCGTCCGCCCGTTTAATCCACATTCCAGTATCTAACAGTCCGGTCAGCCAGACACATCGCAATGCGCTTGCCATCGGGGCATACGGCGGGCCATACGATCTGAACAGGGAATTCCAGGGCCGGCACGAGTTCGTTTCCGGAGCGCAAAGACCATACGCGGAACGCCGCCTCCCCCTTCTCGACAGTCGACTGATCCACCGAGACCGCGATCTCACCTCCCGGCAGGCAGCCGAACCAGAACACCTCGTGCTCGTGAAGCATCCCCCTTGAAAGCCTCTCTCCGGTTCTCACATTCCAGCGCTGGATCTGCAAATCCCCCGGCACGGATACAAGCAACTCATCCGTTCCCGGCACCACCACCATCCTAATCCCGTCCAGCCCATCACCGGATGCCGCCCGAATTTCCTTCCATATGGGTTCACCCGTCAGGGCGTCGTAACTTCTCAGAAACCCATCGTCCCCGGCCAACACCACCACCTCACCGCCGTCCATCATCACGATATGCTGTGCCGGATCGGGCACCAGCCATGTCGCCACCTCATTGCTGGAAACGGGATCGATGATTGTTACACGATCCCCGTGCTCCAGCACCGCGCCGTATTTACCACCCGATTCCACCGCCAGAAATTCCGTTTGAAAATCCCTCCTCGGCAGCCATTTAAAAAATCCGTTTGGCTCCCTGCCACCGATCCGCCCGTCCTCCACCGCTGCCATCCCCTCATCACTGTCCCGCCCGGTCACCACACACATCACCTGCTTCCCGGAGAGGCGTGAGAGCATCAGCAAATGCACACCGCTACCCGTCTGGCGCAGATCTTCTGAAAACCCACGGAAACTGCCCTGCCCGCTGAGCCACCAGAAATTCCGTATCAACTCCAGTTGCTCCGGTGCCGATAGCACCGGCATACTTGGTGCCCGCATGATCTCATGTTTCGCCGTCACACCTTTTCCCGGTTCCCACTGACTGAGTCCCCCCTCCCCGTCCATCACCCACAGCTTCTCCGTCCCCCTCACGAACGACGCATACACCGTTCCGCCGTCAAATTTCTTATCCAGATGACTCGGCCCCATCCCCGAGACGTCCCACAGCTCCACCCCGCCACCCTTTCCGAATACCGCCACATACTTCAGCCGCGCAGAGATCACAGCCTGCTCCCGCCCCGTCCCGTAGCGTAGCGGACTAAGAAGTCCCAGCCCCGTTTCCTTCGATAAAAACTCCACCGAGCCAGGCCGCTCAATCACCTCCACATCATCCCAGTCCCATCCGTCCTCCGGCTCCGCCACCTCCATCAGCTTCTCCCGTCCCTCCGCGCCTTTCACCAAAAAACCATCCGCCACCTCCTCAACACCAAGCACCTCAAACCCCACATCGATCACCCCCGCACCCCTCGCAAACCGATGGGTCGATTCTAGGAAATTCAGAGAATACCGCGCATCAGCATTCCCCGGCCATAGCTCCAGAGCCTCCCGCAACCGTCTCCTCGCCACCTCATACCTCTCCTCGCGGAAGGACGAGATGCCCTCGTTCATCAGCGCGTCCGAGCCATCCCGCCTCGCCCGCCCCTCCGCTTCTTTTGTGCTGGCCAGCGAGTCCTCCACCCGCCGCCTCGCATCACTCTCGTTCAGCGCTACCCCGATGCCGCTCACCGCCATGACCGCCAGGGAGACCAGAGCCATCCCGACCAGCGAAACAGCCACCCAGTGACGCCGCACCGCCTTTGCCAAAAGATATCCCGGTGGCTTCGCGCCAGCCATCACGACCCCGCCGTCCCGCAACGCGCGGAAATCCTCAAGCAGTTCCGCAGCATTCCCATACCGCGCCTCACGGTCACCCGCACAAGCCCGCTCCCCCACCCAGTCCCACTCACGCGGAAAGCCCGCGCCCGTCAGACGGGGGAAGGAAAAATCCCCGACCCGCTCCGCATTCGCCGCCCACGAGAGCTCCCTCCGCACCACCCCGTCCAGCACCTTTTTCCCCAGGCAGATCTCGTAGAAAAGCAGACCCAGAGCGTAAACATCCACCCGCACATCCAGGCGTGGATCGCCCTCCAGCTGCTCCGGGCTCATCGCATGCGGGCTCCCCACCCATCCCTCCACACTCACTCCGGCGGCAAGCTCCAGCGGCCCCGAAAGCACCCGCGCGATTCCGAAATCAATGATCTTCGGCCTGCCGCTCACCTCCGGCACCAAAACATTTTCCGCCTTCAGATCCCTGTGCAACACACCCCGCTGATGCGCATGCGCCACCGCCTCGCAAAGCGCCTCCATCATTTCCAAAATCTCTCCGGCACCACGTTTCTCCTCCCGCCCCCACTCACCCAGATCCCTGCCCTCCACGTATTCCATCGTGTAATACAACCTCCCGCACGACGTCTTTCCCGACTCCAGAAAACGGGTGATCCCAGGATGATCCATCAGCGCGAGCACCTGCATCTCCACCTGGAACCTCTCCGCCAGCCCCCGGGAAAACGCCCCCTCCCTCGCGATCTTCACCGCGACCTTTCCCATCGGCATCTCTTGTTGAAATCCCTCGAAGACCTCGCCGAATCCACCCTCCCCGAGCCGCCTTCCCAGCTCGATCCCTTCCACAATTCCCCCCACGCGTTCGGCACCTCCCGAGAAGACACACCTCGGACAGAACCCCAGCGGACTTTCCTCCGGGATCACCGATCCACACCCTTCGCACTTTTCCGGAAAATCCCCCATCGACACACCCACTCACGTCCAAAGGGACAAAAGGTAACACTTTTCCTCCTGGAACTCCGCCTCGGTCGCCACAGTCTCCCGGATCTCGGCCTCGATTGCCTGCCTGAAGCGCCCGCGCAGCCGGTGAAGGCTTACCCGCAGGTGGCTTTCATTCATTTTCAGCTTCCGCATCAGATCCGCTCTCACCTCCTCAGTCATCCTGCGCCCGCCGAGATAGGGTTTGAGGGCTTGGAAAAATTCGTCTTTCCCCTTCGCCCGCATCTCCTGCGAAAGCTTCGAGAGTGCAATCTCGATTAGAGCGTATGCCCAGCTCTGGTCAAAAGTCCGGTTCGGCCCCGCAGCCTCACGATCCGCGAGATCACGCATCGCATCCGCATCGACATGCGCCACCCCGCCACCGCGTTTTTGCCGCTGGGCGTGCCGCCAATGATCCGTGAGAAAATTGCGGATGGATAGCATCAGATACGCGCGGAACGCACCTTCCCCCCTTTCGGGCAGAGCCGCACCGGGCCCGCGCTTTAATAGCCGGTAGAAAAATTCCTGCGTCAGCTCGTCGGCCAGCTCGTCATCTTTCACCCGCGAGTTGATATAGGTTCGGATCGGCGCGTGATATCCCCGTGCCCATGCCTCCAAGGCCTCGGCTCCGTCTTCCGCACGCGCGCTCTGGATCAGGCTCCAGCGCGTGTCGGGGAAAAATTCGGGCGACGTATTCATGGCCGGGGGGCGATCCTCGAGATGCTGGCAAAAACCACCCACCCATGTCGATGCGAATTGGGTGCGATTTTTATCAGTTGCGACTGTAGCTGGGGCATCCTGCCTCAGGCCGTTCAGGGGGCTTCCAGCCCCCTGTGCGAACATGATGCAATGAGGGAGGATGCCTTATTGAACGGCCTGGGGTTGGAATCCCCAGCCACCGCCCAAAAATCATTCCCCACCGATAAAATCACACCCATGCGAATTCCCCACCCGCCGAAAGCATTCACAGGAGAATCATGCAACCCTGTAACACTCGCCGCCAAACGACGTGGTTGCGGATGTGAAACGCTTATCCTGCCTCATCCTCGCCGTCTTCCTGGTCTTGCCTTCGCTCTCCCCCGGTCAGCTCATCAGCATCACCTACGACACTACCGGAAATGAAATTCCATACACCCCGCCAAAAGGAATCTTAATAAAATCCACCCCTGCCTCCTCCGGAATCGGAACGGAGGTTGCCAGCACCTTTGCCGGGGCTGTGCGGTTCCAACGCTTCACCATCGCGAACACCTCCGGCCAGGATCTCAACCTATCGATCAGTCTCGCCAACAGTTCCGATGCCTTCGGCCTCTCGGCAAACAGCCTTTCCATCGGGGTGGGAAAAACCTCAAACTTCTCGTTGGCCTTCGCCCCGGTCTCATTTGGCGAGTTCGAAAATCGCGTGGAGATCACCAGCGACGCCTCCCCCGACGAGCCGTTTCACTTCGATATCTCCGGGCGCACTCCCGCAGGAGCCATCACATTTACCAGTCCGGACGGAAACGAGATCACGCCGGGCGAAGCACCGACCACGGGGAACAAGACCATTTTCACCGCAGCGGTGGACGGCTCATCGGAGATCCGCGACTTCGTCATCACGAACAGCGGCGACGAGACAATCGAGATCAGCGCCACCGTCCCCGCAGGAACGCGGAGCCTTACCCCTACGGAGAGCGAGCTCGACCCCGGGGAAACCCTCACCTTGCGTCTCGAAGTGCCGCTCGGGCACAACCGCGATCCGGGCAGCTACGACTCGTCGCTCAACGTGTTCCTCATCAGGGAAGAAGGCAGCCCGGCCGCACTTGCACTCTACCAGTTCCGCACGGTCATCGTGGCGACACCCATCATCCAGTTGGAAAGGGTGAGGTTCGATAACTCCGTAGTCCCGGCAACAAGCCCGCTTCAGCTGGGTCAGTTCGAGCTCGGTGTCACATCTCCCTCCCAGAACATCCGGCTAACCAACGTCGGCACCGGTTCACTTTCGGTCACTTCACTCGTCAATTCGGAACCCGCATTTTCACTCGCCCTACCCGCCCTGCCCGCCAGCGTCGCCCCCGGTGGAACCTTGGAATTTTCAATCACCTTCACCCCGGACCAAACCGGCATCTCCGACGGGCAGCTGCTCCTCACAAGCGATGAACTCGGAAGCGAAACAATCCTCACCACCCGTGGAGTCGGCGTAGCGGCTGAGCTCAATTTTCTGACTGAAGACTTCATAGACAATGGCTTTTCGACAAGTGTCGGTGTTCCACTTACAAAGGAGTTTCGTTTCACAAACGGCAGCCCGCTCGTTGCGCTGGAGATTTCAGCAATCGAATTGCTCGATGACGAGGGCTTACCCGTTCCCGGCTTCAGCGTGGCCTCCTTCCCCGCGGAAGTCCCTGCAGCCCGAGCTGGCGTAATCTCCATCACTTATCGCCCGACCTCATCGGTCAACCGAGGCAGCTTCAGCGCGCGGATCGTATCAAATGTCGAAGGAGGTGAAACACTCCTCAGACTACGTCCGCTACCCTCAGCACGGATCCTCCCCATCGACGGCATCCGCGCTGACGGCGGAGATATCGAGCTATCCCTTCCTGCCTACGAAGAATTCACCGGCGGCATAGTGGCAATCGGACGCTCCACCGATCTCATCACCTGGAGCGATGCAGGGCTGTTTTTCACCGTCGGAGATGCGGAAGTCCCAACCTTTCGCGAAGCGATCAATCCCAGCCGTCCCAGAGCCTTTTACCGGGTAGAACTAAGATCTCTCCCAGAAAATTAGATAAAAGCGTAACGAAACAGAAAGAACACCGTCAGTAAAATTGTCATGAAACCATACCATTACCTCCTCCTCGGAGCCGCCCTCTTCTCACCCACCGCCCATGCAAGCTGCATCCTGTTTGCTAACCCTCAATCCTACGCTTCAAGTTCCGGATCTGGACAGAATGAAGAAGAGTATCACCTAGGTCAGGGATTGGCCGATGCACGCTCGGTAGTTGTCGATAATGGCTCGTCCGATTCCAGCGCCGACAACAGGCCGAGCGGCGATGTCGGAGCAAAAAGCAGCGCCCAATCCGTCCTGAACAACTTCCGAGCCGTCTCCCGCGCCCGCAGCGTCAGCCAATTCACCGTGGAATCGGGCACCCTCGGCAACGGAGTCCAAATCTCTGCAAACGTCAACTTCGCCGTGGATGGTAGCCTTTTTATTAGCGGTGGAAATACCGCAAACAACGAATCATACGGGCCAGGGTCTGCCAGTGCAGAAATGAACTATTCGTTCGCTATCACCAACTACAACCCTTTCGAAGGCAGGGGATTCGGCTGTAGCGATGAGCTGAACCAAAACAGGGGGATTCCGTTTTCCAGTGATTCCATCGTCCGCTACGAGGCGCAAATTAGTATATCCGGCACCCGGAACACAAACTCCCCCAACAACATCCTCACTAGCGGCTCCGCCAACGTCGGCTCTGCAGACCTTGTACTAATCTCACAAACCGAGGGTATCACAGTCCCCATCGGATCGTTCCTTGGCATTAACGACTACGTTCTGACTGGCTCGATAGCTGGTGACTTCATCGTCGGCCAGGACTACTGGGTCACCCAGCTCCTCGAAACTGAGTCCTCGGCAACTGGCGGCAGAGTGCTAGAGGATCTCGAGCACAACAGATTCGGCCAATCGTCAGCAGATTTCTTCAACACCGGCACGATCAATCTGAATGATCCGTCCGGCCAAACCACCCTCAACCTTACCGCACTCAACGGAATTCCCGAGCCATCCTCCCTCCTACTCGGCTCCCTCGGCCTCTCCTTCCTGTTCCGCCGCCGTCGTTAGGATTTCACAAAATAAATCAACTCCGTCCGACAGTGGGCTGAGACACCCTTCCCATCACAGACCTCCCTCCGAATTATGCGCCTGAACATAGCAGTTCTCTTTCTACTTCTCACCGTCTGCCGGTGCCTGTCAGACGATGCACTGGACTACTTTATCGAGAATAACGAGGTCACCGTCATCGGCATTGATCCGTTTGATGAAAGGTCGATTCTGGTTATTCCTGATACCATCGAGGGTCATCCCGTTGTCCATATCGGAGAGGGTGCGTTTGAAGGCGGTAGTTTCGACCGGATCACCCTTCCTGACTCCATAAAGACCATTGGCGACTCCGCCTTTGCAGGCCTCTCACAATTTCCCACTACGTTCCGCTCAATCAATATCCCTGCCAGCCTGGAATCAATCGGCCAAAATGCCTTCGCCCGCAATCCGGAACTTCGCGGTTCTTTCTCCCTCCCGCCAAGCTGCACCACGATTGGAAGAGGAGCGTTTGAAGGCTGTAGCTCCATAGAGGCGATCACGATTCAAGCCCCCATCAACATCCTCCCCCAGCGTTTCGCATTCGGATGCCGTTCTCTGAAATTCATGATTCTTCCAGACACGGTCACGCTGATCGCGGAAGCTTCGCTCATGGAGACCGGTCTAGAGGAGATCGATCTACCCTCCAGCCTCAGCGTGATTGCCCCGCGCGCTTTCAGATCTTCAGAAGTTCTCACCCGTGTCATCATTCCGCGCAGCGTTGCTACCATTTCGACCTATGCTTTCGCGGATTGCAGCTCCCTCGCCGAAGTGGAGTTTCAGGGGAACGCCAGCTCGCCCAGCCAGTTGCGCTCGATCTTTTCCTTCGCTTTCTCGGGATGCGTCTCTCTTCAGAAAATCAATCTTCCCGAGGGGCTGTTAAATGTTGAACGATACGCTTTCTCAGGCTGCGACCTGAGAAACGGGATCGAACTGCCCGAATCACTGGAGACCGTAGGTGAAGGCGCATTTTTTATTTCCGACCACGGCATAAATATTAGCGCGACACCCTTTTTTAGCCGCTGGGAGCTCGTGGTTCCCCCCGGTGTTCAAACTCTCGGAGAGCAGGCGTTCGGCCTTAACAAGTTTCTCGGTTCTATTGAAATGCGCTCTGTAATCCCGAGTATCCCCGCCCGGACATTTGGCTATTGTCAGAATCTTCAAACCGTTTCATTGCCAGAGGGCGTCCTAGAACTCGGAAGCGAGTCGTTCATCTCGGCAGATAAACTGAGAAACATCACTCTCCCGGACAGCCTGCAGATCTGTGGAGAAAAAGCTTTTGCAATATGCCGCGTCCTCGAGTCCGTGCAATTCGGTTCCAACCTCACCGAAATCGGGGAAAAGGCGTTTAACGACTGCCCGGAACTTTCCCAAATTCGCTTCCTCGGTGCCGCACCAACCACTGTTGGCGAAAACGCCTTTAGCAACATCGCAGAAGGGGCGCGTGCGCTAGTCCTGGAAGAATACCTCGCCAGCTTCGGAGGAGCCGGGGCACTTTGGAACGGACTGCTCGTGGAAGCAAATTCACCAGTCATTGATCCCTACGTCCTCACCTACGTCATCGTATTCGATAGCGTTGTCATCACCGGCTGCGATAGCAGCGTCATCGGCACCCTTCGTATCCCCGATACCATCGAGGGACACCCCGTGGTCGGCATCAATGACAACGCGTTTCTCGGCTGCACCGGGATCGAACATATCGTTCTACCGGAAACGATCAGAACCATAGGCCGCTTCGCCTTTTATAACTGCGATAAACTGCAATCAATCAACCTGCCGGAAGGAATCACTGTCATCCAAGACTACGCCTTTGGTTTTTGCGGCAATCTTGTCTCGATAGACCTGCCTTCGACACTTACCAGCATCGGAGAATACGCGTTCACTAACTGCTCCGCTCTCTCCCGGATTACTTTACCTGAAGGCCTCGACAATCTCGGGAGACTTGCATTTCAGGACTGCGATACCCTTTCAGAAATTACTTTCCTGGGAGCACCTCCCTCCACCGTCGGCGCCTCCCCGTTCTTTAGGATATCACCGGAGGCCACTCTCCTCATTTCTGCGAATCAACTGGAGGCATTCGGCGGTGTGGGAGCGCTATGGAACGGCGTCCCCGTCACCCTCGCCGGCAGTCAGCTTTTCCCCAGTGTCCTCACTTGGGAGATCGTCGAAGGCACCTTCGTCCGCATTACGGCATGCGACACCTCCGCTGCCGGAAACCTAATCGTGCCGGAAGAGCTCGCCGGCCTCCCCGTGCAGGAAATCGCGGACGCCGCATTCGCCTCATGTGACCTGCTCACCTCACTCAGCCTTCCCGATAGCCTGACCACCATTGGGAGCGATGCCTTCGCACTCTGCACCTCACTGAAAGCCATCGAACTTTCTTCAAACCTGCAATCACTCGGCAGCGGAGCGTTTTCCCAATGCCGTGCGCTCACCTCCATCCGCCTGCCGGACTCGCTCACCAGCATCCAACACTCCACATTCCGGGGTTGCTCCACACTTTCGCTCATCGTTCTTCCCGCGGGTCTGACTTCCGTCAGCACCGAGGCCTTCCGCGAATGCCTGGCTCTACAATCCATCACCTTCCCCGAATCCCTCGTCTCCATCCGGCACCAAGTGTTCAGCGGCTCCACCGCGCTTACGGAAGTCATTTTCGACGGGGCAGCACCATCACCCGGCGATCAGCCTTTCCAGAACGTGAACGCATCCGCTGTCGTAAAAGCCTACCCCGAACATATCGCCAGCTTCGGTGGGGCGGGAGCCACATGGGAAGGTCTTCCCGTCCAACTACGCGATCCCCGCACCTTCACCGTCGCATCCGTTTCTGGAAAGAATGGCGGAGTCACCGGATTCGGAATCTATCAGGAAAACGACTTCGCGACACTTACCGCAACTCCCGAACCCGGATACGTTTTCCTAAACTGGGAAGGCGATGACACCAGCAATTTCAATCCCCTCACCATCATCGTCGAAGCGGATACCGCCATCCATCCCGTCTTCATCCTTGAGGAAAATTACGACACCGCATTCGGCATAGGCCGCGACAGCGGGGAGTTTCTCTGCGAGCAAGCCATCGCTAACGACCCGAACGCCTTCGGCTATTTCACCGCAAACCAGATCCACAACCTTTCTGGCGCCCCCGCACTCCAGCGCCAGGAAGACGGCACCTTCACCATGACTCTGGGAATGAGAAGCTCACCGGATCTGACCGGTTTCACACCGTTCGACCTCACCGGCTCCACCCCGTTCGTCAACGCACAGGGTGAAATTGTGATTCCCTTTTCAAGCGAAGCTCCCGCCGCATTCTTCCAACTCAACTTTGCGGAATAGCTAAGGCTCCGCCACCTCGATCCGGAAGAACCTCCTGCTTTCCTCCCCGATAGTCACGGACACCTCGCCACTCGCCCCAGCCAAAATCGGGTTTTCCCCGGTCGAAATCTCCCCGGCCGGCACCTCGTCCCAATCGTCAGCGGCCAGGCTCCCGGATGCCATGATCCGCAGCGGCGCCCTCGTCCCTGTCGGGGGAATCACAATCTCAATGCGGTTCTCCTCCCGGTTGAAACGGAGCACCTCGCCAACCCGCGCGCCGGGAGCGTTTCCCAACGCCCAGCTCACCCCATCCACCACGCCGTCCAGATTCGCATCCTTACCGAAGCCCAGTGCCAACCCGGCGTCCGGTGCGTTCTGAAACGCCCATTCAAAGAAATCGTTCACCGGCACCCGCACCGCCCCGGCTGCTGTAACCACTCCCCGGGTATCCACACGTACCTCCTGCCCGTCCACCTCGGATGTCGAGGACGATCCCAGATCCACGGAAAAGGCCGTATCGTATTCCACCGCGATCAGCTTGCCATCCAGCATTGACCGCAGTTCACGTTTGTTTGAAAGCGCTATCGTGCCCGTGGTCTCCCCGTTTGCGAAAAACGGCTCGTCCGCAATATCACCTTCATCATCACCAAACGAACCCGAGGTTTCAGTCCGCCCCTCATTGAACTCGAACACATGCTTTGGCGCACTGAATACACCGGGCGTCGTAAGAATCTCCGCCCCCTCCGGCGACATGGGCGTCGCCTTCGCATCTAGCAGCAAAATATTCTGTGACCCGAAAAAACCCGCATCGAAGTTGAAACTCATATCCGTCGCCGAAATCCGCCCGCCAGTCATTTCAAAGGAGGTCACTTCATCGCTCTCCGTATCGATCAGCAGATCCACATCCATCGTCCCGGAGTACGTCGTTGGTTGCTCATCTCGAAAAATCCCGGCGTATTGAAGATCGATATTGATAACATTTTCACCATCCCCATCCCCCAGAACCAGCGTCGCCGGGACACCTGCGGCACCCGATACGGAAAGCCCAATAATGGTCAGGATTTTACAGTAACTTCCTATCTCGATCATAACGACTGTTCGCAGCGATAAATACCAGAACACCTCCACCCAATCCCAGAAAAATCACCACCCAAAGTATCACTGCACCACTCCCGACTGCGGCCACGTCTCGCTGTTCGTCGAAATCGCCTTCCCCTAAAACTACATCCTCGCCCGCAATCGGAAGCTCTGACAATACCCGTCGAATTCCACTCGGCGCTGTCTCGATGGCCGCAGATCCTCCCCGCCTCTCCGTCACCTCCCCTTCAGCCTTGGGTTCGTCGGAAAAACTCCGCCCAGCCCCATCCTTCGCCCCAAGCGCCCTGGCGGCTCCGCCCCTTCCTTCGGTGCACCGCCCCCTTTGGCTTCGGCCGGCTTCTTGTGGGAGTCGTGGCGTTTCTGGATCAGCTCGTTCATTTTCGCCTTTTCCTCTTCATTGAGTTTACCGTCCTTGTCCTCGTCGAACTGCTCGACAAGCTTCTGTTTCTTGTCCGCCCTGACTGCGGCCTGTTCCTCACCGTTGAGTTCGCCGTCACCGTCCTTGTCATACTTCGCGATCACCTCGGCGCGCTTCTTGCCGACTTTCTTTCCGCCTTGGGAGGCTTTTGCGGCGGCGAGTTCCTCTTCGTTGAGTTCGCCGTCGCCGTCCTTGTCGAACTTCCCGACCATTTCCGGCGGCATTTTCTTTTGCTGCTTCTTGGGCTTCGCCTCTTCGGCAGGGAGGCCTCCGATGAGGACGAACGATGAGGCAATGACGATCAATGATCTGGTTTTCATGGTTTTGTGGTTTGGTTGAATCCTTGCCCATTCAATGGCCGCGAGTGGCCAAAAGTTGCCAAAATTTCGCGGGATTGCAGAGAATTTTTCGGGAAAGGATTGCCAGCGCCCTTCCGCCCGTCTTGCATCCTTGCAACACGTGGATACCGAAACCCCAAAACCCGCCTCCAACAAGACCACCGTATTTCTCCGCCGTGGTTTCAGCACATTGCTCCTCTGGGCAGTCGTCGCCGCCATCTTCTGGAGTATGATCCCCGCCGCCTACCTCGGCCTCGTGGTGCTGCTCATACTGGTTTCCACACGGGAATACTTTGTCATGCTGAAGGGCGCGGATGTGAAATGCTTCCCCAGGTTCGGCATGGTTCTGGCATTCGCCTATTGCGCGTTCGCTTACTACCATTTCCTCCATGGATCAGGGGACATCCCGCCTTTGCTGGATGCCACCGCCATTTTCATCGCCGTCACCGGAGCCTTCACCCTACAGCTTCGCTACCCCATCAAGGGGATGGAGGCGCTCACCGCCGTCGCCACAAACGTCCTCGGATTCCTCTACGTCGCCTACCTGTTCATGTTCGCGGCACGCATTTCCTTCGCCCTTCCCGGCACCGGTGAAGTGCCCGGTGCCTTCGTGCTCCTCTGGCTGCTCGCTGTCACCAAATTCACCGACATGGGTGCCTACATCACCGGCTCGATCTTTGGGAAACACAAGATGATCCCCCACATCTCTCCGGGGAAAACCTGGGAAGGATTCGTCGGAGCCATCCTCTTCGCACAACTCGCCGCCTGTGGCATCTACGCGCTCATCCCGGATAAACTCACGGCTCTCGAGTCCTGGCCGCACGTCATCGCCCTCGGCTTTCTCCTTGCCCTCCTTGCAGTAATCGGTGATCTCGCCGAAAGCGTCGTAAAACGCTCACTCCACGCCAAGGATTCCGGCAACATGCTTCCCGGCATAGGCGGCGGTCTGGATCTGATCGACAGCATCTGTTTCACCGCACCGGCCCTGTATTTCTACCTCGCCTGGCTCGTTCCCTTCCTGTCATGACCTCTGGGAAAAAGCGCCGGGTCGTCCTTCTCGGCTCCACCGGCTCCATCGGCCTGTCCACCCTCAAGGTCGCCGAAAACCTCCGCGACGAAATTGAGATCGTAGGTCTCGCCGCCTGCTCCAGTGTCGGGAAACTGGCAGAGCAAGCCCTCGCCACCGGCGTCCGCCACGTCGCGATCTATGATAAATCCAAGGAAGACGAACTCCGCGCCCTCCTCCCACCTTCGGTAAAAATCCATACCGGAGCGGAAGGCCTCAACGCCCTTTCCGAACTCGCCGGAGCCGATATCATCCTCATCGCCATCGTCGGAACCGCCGGTCTCCAGCCAGCCCTCACCGCCATTGAGGCCGGAAAGGATCTCGCAGTAGCCTCCAAGGAAATCCTCGTCATGGCCGGGGAAATCATCACCGCGAAAGCCGCCGAAAAGGGTGTCCGCATCCTCCCCGTGGATTCCGAACACAACGCCATCTTCCAATGCCTCGAAGGCCACCGCGGCTCCAACCGTGAAATTTCCCGTCTCATTCTTACCGCCTCCGGTGGCCCCTTCCGGGAAACGCCAGCCGCCGATCTCCGTGACGTGACCCCGGAAATGGCGCTCAAACACCCCACCTGGGACATGGGCCGAAGATCACCATCGACTCCGCCACCCTTTTCAACAAAGGCCTGGAAATGATCGAAGCCCGCTGGCTGTTCGGCATAGGCATGGGCCGCATCGAGGCCGTCATCCACCCGCAGTCCATCGTCCACTCCATGGTTGAGTTCATCGACGGCTCCGTGCTCGCCCAGCTTTCCCGCACGGACATGGGCTTCCCCATCCAGTATGCCCTCACCTATCCCGCCCGCCTCGGCGGCGGATTGAAACCGTTGGATTTCACCGAACTCTCCAAACTGGAATTCTCCCCTCCCCGCCTGGAGGATTTCCCTGCCCTGAACCTCGCCCGCAAGGCCGGTCTCGCCGGAGGCACCCTCCCCGCCGTTTTCAACGCTGCCAACGAAGTCGCCGTCGATGCCTTCCGCGCTGGAAAAATCCGTTTTCCGCAGATCTGGGAAACCGTGGCCCAGGTCATGGAAATCCACCGCACGATTCTTGCCCCGACCCTGGAAGACATCCTCAGTGCAGACTCCGAGGCAAGGCTCTCCGCCGAAGCTGTCGCGTCCTCTGGCAGGTCGTGAGCCAGCATCCCGCCGAAGCCCGTTTACAAACCGCCTCCCGAACATTACCATCCTCCAATGAAAATCCCCTCCCTCCTCATCATTTCCTCCCTGCCCGCCGCTGCCGGCCTCATCGTCACGGAAGTCTCCGGCCCGCCCTCCGGATCTTCCGTGAAGATCCAGCAGCTCCAGCGCGATGAGAGCGGCACCACCTCCTTCCGCTACTATGCCCCCCGTAGCGGGGAACCATCCAAGACCGACGACTGGATCTACAAAAAGGGAGCCGAAAACGGAGGTGTCCACGCCAGGTATTTCTACCGCGACCGCGATCTTGGACAGACTTTTAAAACCGGTTCCGAAGGATTCAAACTCGGTGCCGTCACCGTCCGCCTCCAGCCCGTGAACGTCAAAGGCGGCGGCGACCCCTCCAACGCCAAAGTTTCCGTCCAGATCCTGAAAGTCACCGGCACACCCACCTTCAACGACAACGGCACCAGCCGCTACATCGATGAATCCCAAACGGGCACGACTTCGCCCAACGGCACCTCGAACTGGAACGGTGGCAGCCATTACCGGGTCCCTGCACAAATGCCCAGTGGTTCACCTACGCCACCGATTACCCTAACGATCCCAACGACATCAACAACCGCTTCCGCTGGCCATCCATGCACTACAGCGATGACTTCATCGAGGGCGAAACCTACGAGCACATCCACCTCGCCAGCGGCGGCATCGTCCCGGACTCCCTTGACGAAAATGACTACATGCGCTGGGAGTTCACCGGCTCCAGCCAAGTTTTTCTAGAGGCGGACACCCGCTACGCCATCCTCTTCCTTTTCGACGAACCGGCACCCGAAGGCATCAACCGCAACATCCCCCTCTCCAACAAGAACATCATCCCCGGGGGAACCCTCGCCGACGTCTATCCGGACGGCCACACCATACGCCGTTGCGGGGCCAACCAGGACAGGGAAAACGTCTTCATCCGCGATGTAAACGATGCCGCCGATGTCGAGGCAGGCCGCATTTCCTCCGAGTTCCCCACGGAAATGGCCGCCCGCCTCGCGATCCCCCCCTCCACCCTGGGCTACCCGGATGTCGATACATACCGCGATCTCTATTTCATCATCGAGGCTGCGGAAAACCCGGGCGACTCGAAGCCGATGCTCGACAGCTCGAAATCCGCCACACCTCCCACGGACAGCATCATCGCCTCCTATGACCCCGCCCCACCCGGCAACCTTGGCGGCACCTCCATCCGATGGATCACCCCCGGTACGGATGATGACAGCGGCTCCACCTTCTCCGTCCCGGATACCGAGCGCGACTGGGTGATTCGGAAAATCACCTTCCGCATCGGGGATGGCATTGAAGCCGGGGCCAACGGTCTGCCCGTCGCCGTGGATCTCCTCCAGTACGATGGCACACAGACCCCGGCAGGATTTTCCGGACTGCTGCACGCGGAAGGCGGGTTGCCCGGAAATCTCACCGGCGGAGACTACATCACCCTCGATTACGAGAACATCGATCCCTCGGCGCGGTTGCTGAAAGGCGGCGCGGAGTATGGTTTTCTCATCGGTGCCAACCGGCTTGATACCGCCAGTCCGGGAACCAACCGCTTCCGCCTCGTTTCCTACGATGCCACCGCCGCCACTCCCGATTCCACCGTCGAGCAGATCCGCCGCAGCGGTGAGTTCGATACCATCTACGGCTCCGGCCTGCGCCCCACCGTGGACGACAAGCCCACTTCCGTCCGCCTCGACCAGGACACCGTGTTTTACATTGATGCGGTCCCCGCCCTGACCATTTCCTCCATCGCTCTGAACCGCGCGGAAAATGAAGTTACCTGCTGCTGGAAATCCCCGCTGACCGACCCTTTCTCCATCCTGGCAGGCAGCGATCTGAGCCGCAGCCCGCTACCGGTCCAGGCAGCGGAAAACGTCAGTAGCCCGCACACTTTCACCCTCCCGGATTCCCTTGCAAGCGCGTCGAGCGTATTTTTCCAAGTGACCCACCCTTCCGCCGCCAGTTCCGCCCCGCGCTCCGCGCAGACCGATTGAAATCCGCTTCCGCGCGCTATGGGGTCTTCCGATCCCGCTTTAAAACCAGCGCCATGGCTCCCACCGCCAGTAGAAACGCACTGCCACTCTCTGGCACCGGCACCGGCCCCTCAAACGGATTCAATGTAATGATGGACTGGTTGTTGTCGGTATCCGTCGGATCCAGCCAGAAGATCACACGGTCGGTGGGATCGTAACCCGGCCCACCCCAGTTGTCAGCCTCCGCTTGGGCAAACCAGCCGTCAGTGATCCCGATGATGTTGTTTGAAATGTTGTCCGTTCCCGAATCGCCCGTGTTGTTCCTCACATAGTAGTTTCCATCGCCCGTATCCACACTCGCATTCCCATCGTAGAGGACTTCCCAAATCGCCGTTTGCAAGGCCGCCGCTCGCGTATCCCCACCCGCGTGGGCGGATTCGAAGAATTTGTCCATCAGGTAGGCTGCACGCAGGAGCCCCCCGTCCCGGTAAAAGGCAACCCCGTTACCGCTGCCATTGTTGATCCCGTTGTAGCGGCTGTTTGCCTCAGTATAGTCCAGGGGAACATAGGAATTGAAATCCGTCCGGCTGGAGGAATTCCTGAAACCGGTTTCCGAATCGATACAGAAGCCTACGATCCCCCGCACCCCGCTGTAGGCTCCGTCGGCATCGCCTTCTATCAGACCCGGCGCATCAGGGGCGAGACCACCTAGAAAATTCGGATCCGTGGGCATAAGGACGATTTCCCCCACGTATCCGTTGTAGGAATTCGAATTCAAACGGTCGGCGACCGTCCGGCCGTCCGCAGAGGCGTTCACATCGCTGGAGTTCCCGGAAAGGGTCCAAAACTCCACCTGTGCAGGCAGCGATGAAATACCAATTAAGAAGATTAGGAGGGTGCGCCTTAGCGGGGTGACCAAGGACATGCACACTGTTTACATAAATTTTCAGTAAAGATCAAGCGATATTTTAAAAAACTTAACTATCTTTCATTTTCAGGAAACTCGCCCCCGCCCACAAGACCGCCGGCACACCCAGACTGAAACCAAGTCCCCAGCTAGGAAAATCACGCCCGACAACTCCTATCCACGCGAAAAGAAACCCCATCGGAATCGAGCCACAGGCAAGCGCGGTGACAAATTTCCAAAAAGGCATGCGCAGCAGACCCGCCATACATGCCAGCACCTCGGGAAGGATGGGCACCGCCCGGCTCATCGCCACCACCCATGCACCGCGCCCGGCAAACACCTTCTTCCCCCTCTCGAAATCCTCTTCCCCCAGCCATTTCCTCGCCGTCCCTTCATTGAAAAATCGCCCCACTCCGTATCCAAACACCCCCGCCAGCATTGATCCCACGGAAGCCAGCAGCCCACCCAGCCAAAACCCGTAAACCGCACCCAGCGCCGACATCACTATCGTCCCCGGAATCGGCAGCAAAAGATCCGCCAGCAGCAGCCCAATCCCCGCCAGCCAGGCCCAGCCCTTCGCCTCCCCGAACCTCCCCGCCAGCACCTCCACATTCCAAGCCTCCTCCAGCCCCTGCCCGAACATCCACCAGCCCAGCAGAAAAAACATCCCCATCCCCACCATCAAAAGCACCACTCTCATATCAAGTCATCAACCAAAGTCTTCCTCTCCATCTTCCTTCGAGTCTAAAATTTAGAGTTTAAAGTTTCACCACGTCACCACCTCCACCGGCGCATCCGGCAGCGCCTTCATAAACACACTTCCATAGCGCTTCGTCAGGATGCGGTTGTCCAAGATATGCACCCAGCCGCTGTCCCGCTTCGTGCGTATCAGGCGGCCCACCCCCTGTCTCAGTTTCAGAATCGCCTCCGGCACGGAATACTCCATGAAAGGATTTCCCCCCGCCGCCTCGATCGCCTCCAGCCGCGAGGCCGTCAGCGGATGATCCGGCACGGCGAAGGGCAACCGCGTCACGATCACATTCGAGAGCGCCTCCCCCGGCACATCCACCCCCGTCCAGAAACTGTCCGTCCCGAAAAGCACACTATCCAGATCCTCGCGGAACTCCTCCAGCATGCGGTGGCGCGGCATCCCATCCCCCTGCATCAAAAGGTTCCAGCCCCTGTCTTTGAAATACTTCCCGCAGCGGTTCGCCGCATCCCGCATCGTCCGGTAGCTCGTGAAAAGCACGAACGCCCGCCCGTCGCTCTCCGTCACCGCCTCCATGATGCCCTTGGCCATCATCTCATCATACTTGGGCGTATTCGGATCCGGCATGGATTTGAAAATGCGCACCTTCATCTGCTTTTGATAATCAAACGGACTGCCAATGCACATCGCCTTGGCAGCTTCCGCCCCCACCCGGTTGCGGAAATATCCCAGCTCCGGATCTCCCACCGCCAGAGTTGCGCTAGCCATCACCACGGATTTTTTTCCGGAAAAAAGCAGAGGCCGCAGCCTGTCCGCCACATTCACCGGCGCCCCGTGGCAACTGTATTGGTCATCATCCCGCCCCGTCTTCTGCACCCAATACACCGAGTCCTCATCCTTCTGATCCAAAAACTCGCCCACCGCCCCGTGCACCTCCCGCAGCTTCCGCGCCGCGTCCTGAAGCTCCGCCCGCGAGGAATCGTTATCCGTATCGTCCGCCAGATCATCGATCTCCTCCCACAGATCCCGCAACGGTGCGCCGAGACAATTGTCCACCAGCTCCGGCCTCCTCACGCGGAACTCACTGGACCATTGGCCGAAGTTCGCAGCATTCCCCACGCTTCCGAAAAATTTCTCCGCCGCCACCAGACTTTTTTCCACCGCCAGCATGGCCCGGCCTTGCGGTAGGATCTCAGCATCCCCTTCTTCGTCCTAGGATTGTAAAGCCGCTGGAGATCGAACCTCAGCCCCGATTGGGAAACCCTCAGCCCGAGCTGCACCGCAGCCACCTGCTCTATGGTGTGAGCCTCATCCAGCACCGCGAAGTCATTCGGGAAAAGGAAACCCTGCATCTTTTCGCCCTCCTCATCGCGAGCCATCTCGCCCGTATTCAGCAGCGCGAAAAACAAAGTATGGTTCACCACCACCAGCTTCGCATCCGCCGCCGCCTTCCGCGCCTCTTGGAACCAACAGTTCCCCCGCGGCCCGCAATATCTCTGCGTGCACGAGTGCGCCTCGCTGCAAACCTGCAGCCACACCTTCATCGATGGCTGAAAAGGAATATCACTCAGCGTCCCGTCCTTCGTCGCATCCGCCCAATCGCGTATCTTCCCCAGCTCGTCGCTCTCCGTTGTCGTGAAAAGATCCGCCGATTGTTCCCAAGCCTTCCGCAGCCGCCCCGGGCAAAGATAATTCTGCCTACCTTTCAACAACACAGCCGGCAGCTCCTCCCCAAGAATCTTCCTCACAATCGGGATATCCTTTCTCACAAGCTGCTCCTGAAGATTGATCGTATGCGTGGAAATCACCCCCTTCCGCCCCGTCTCAAGAGCGAATTTCGCGGCAGGCACCAGATACGCCAGCGACTTCCCAACCCCCGTCCCAGCCTCCGCAACCAACGGTTTTCCCGTCAGGAAACTCTCCGCCACCGCCCCCGCCATCTCCTCCTGCTCACGCCTGTATTCGAAATCCTTCGACTTCGACAAAGGCCCCGTCGCGGAAAAAATTTCCCGCACATCCGCCACCAACCGGCTCCCGCCACCGCTCTCAGAAACCGATATCATCTGCCCGACACTCTTATGCCCCGCCCCCACCTGTGCAAGAACGTAGAACATGATATACCGCTGCGCGTCAGGATTTGTGAAAACCAGAACACGTTGTTTCTCTCGATGGATTGTCCGGTTCTTTTGCGCCCGGTGATCGAAAAGGGAGTCACGATCACTCCTGTCGTGGGCGGCATTGGCGAACCATCGTTAAAGTTCTTTCCCGTTGCAGCCCACGACAGAAGTGATCGTGACTCCTTATCCCCGGCATTCGGAATGCACAAAACCTGATGCGTGGCAGTTTACCCGCCCGTGCATGTGTCTTTTTCCAGAAAGTCGTGTAAGCTGTCCGGAACCATGAACATCGGCATCCCCAAGGAAATCAAAGCGCAGGAGAACCGCGTCAGCGTCATCCCCGGCTCTGTTTCGGAACTCGTGAAGCGCGGCCACCGCGTCATCGTCGAGACAGGGGCGGGTGCCGGAGCCAGCTACAGCGATGAGCAATACCTCGCCGCCGGTGCCGAAATCGCCCCCGATGCCGCAACCGTCTTCCGCGATGCCGAACTCATCGTGAAAGTCAAAGAGCCACAGCCTTCCGAGGTGGAAATGCTGCGACCCGAGCACATCCTTTTCACCTACCTCCACCTCGCCGCAAACAAGGATCTCACGGAATCCCTCGCCGCCAGCGGCTGCACCGCCATCGCTTATGAAACGATAGAGGTGAACCACCACCTTCCCCTGCTGGAACCCATGTCGGAAATCGCCGGGCGCATGTCCGCCATCATAGGAGCCTACCATCTCGCGAAACACACCGGCGGGCGCGGCTGCCTGCTCGGCGGCGTCCCCGGCGTCGCCCCCGGCCGGGTCGTCATCATCGGAGGCGGAACTGCGGGAGTGAATGCCGCCCGCGTCGCCCGCGGCATCGGTGCGGACGTTACCATCCTGGAAGTCGATATCGAACGCATGCGCTTCCTCGACATCACCATGGAAAACGCCCACACCGTTTACTCGAACGAAGCGAACCTTTCCGAACTCCTCCCCCGCGCAGATCTCCTCATCGGAGCCGTCCTCGTCCCCGGGGCCAAAGCCCCCAAGCTCGTCACCCGTGAAATGCTCCGCATGATGCAGCCCGGCAGCGTCTTCGTGGACATCGCCGTCGATCAGGGCGGCTGTGCGGAAACCACTCGGGCCACCACCCACGAAAACCCCACTTACGTGGAGGAAGGCGTGCTCCACTACTGCGTCGCCAACATGCCCGGAGCCTACGCCCGCACCGCCACCCAGGCACTCAACAACGCCACCCAGCCTTGGATATTGGCCATCGCGGGAAAAGGAATCCCCGCCGCCTGCACCACCCGCCCCGACCTCCTCGGCGGCATCAACACCCTCGGTGCCCACATCACCTGCGAACCCGTCGCCCAAGCCCACGGTCTCCCCCACACCGATCCGGCAACTCTCCTCCAAACCAGGTAGGGGCAACCCGGCCTCGGTTGACCCACTTCAAAACGCCAAGGCACCTCTCTCACAGAGGTATTGAAACCTCCCCAAAGCCCAGCCTCCCAAACCGACAAAGGCAAGCTTCGCGGGCTTCCCGCTTCCGACAAACGCAATCCCAAGCCCAACGGGGTTACGGAACCTAGCCCCGGGTTGCCGCAGTGCAGCGGAGCGAAACGAAGGCTAACCTGGGAACGATATTCCACCCAACTCCCAAGTCTGTAGGGCTTGCGTCCAAGCCGGAAGACCCTGCGGGCACGGACGCAACACCCTTGGCAGAGCCATTCGGGCTATCCGTAGTTTTATGAGAAATTGATGAGAACCCTTTCAAAGAGAAGCGCGCTTGTAAAACCGGGCGGAACGGTGAAACACTCCCGCCCATGCAATTCATCGGAATCGAAATCGGAATCAACGGCACCCATGCCGTCGTGCTTGATCTTGATTCAGCGGAGATCCTTTCCGAAGCCTCCATCTCCCACACCTGGATAGAGGGACTCCCCCCCGGCTACCGCGAGCAACACCCCACCACCTGGATCGAAAACACCGACAAGGTCGTACGCGAATGCCTCGCCCACGAAAAGGTCGATAAAAAACAGATCGCGGCAATCGGCATCGCCGGTTCACAACGCGGACTCGTTGTCCTCGATGAGCAGAACCGCATCATCCGCCCTACCAAACTCGCGGGCGATCTCTCCACCCGGAAGCAGGAAGAGGAGATCTCACGTGCCTTCGGCGGCTCCCCCGGCCTTCTGGAACTGATAGGCCAGGCTCCCGGAATCGACTCCGCCGCCGCCGAGTGCCTGTGGCTGAAACAGCACGAACCCTACCATTTCCAGCGCGCCACCGCCCTCCTCAGCGTCCAGGATTTCATCGCATACTGGCTCACCGGGGAGCGCGCCAGCGAGCCTGGAAGCGCTTCCGCCACCGGACTTTTCGATATCCGCCAGAGGAAATGGTCTGGCGAAATCATCAACTTCATCGATCCTGATCTGGGCGAACTCCTTCCACCCATCAGCGCATCGGACCAGCCACGCGGCATCCTGCGCTCCGCCCTGGCAAAGGAATGGGGGGTTTCCGAACTTGTCCAGGTCGGCGCAGGAAGCGGCTCCACCCAGCTCTCCACCCTCGCCGCCGGTTGCGTGGAAGACGGATCTGTCGCCCTCGAACTTGGATCACGCGGCACCCTCGTCGGCGTAGGCTCGGAGCCGGTGATCGACCTCCGTGATGAGATCGTCCCCCTCTGCAGCGCCAGCGGATCCTGGCTGGGCATGGCCAGCAGCCCCAACACCTCCCTCGCCCCGGAAGTCCTGAAACGCCACTACGGATGGCTCACCGAGAATTTTGAGAAAATGGTCTCCAGCGTCTCCCCCGGTGCAGATGGCCTACTACTTCTCCCATACTTCGCCCCGGAATCCATCCCCCGCCTCCTCGAAGGCTGCGGCGTCCTCCACGGAATTACTCCTGGAAATTTCACACCAGCACATCTAGCCCGGGCTACTGCGGAGGGCGTCGCGCTCGGCATGAGCTATGCCATGAGCCGCCTCCGGGACATGGGATTCGCCCCCACGGAAATCCGCCTTCTCGGCACTGGCGCAGGCAGCCCCGTCATGCGCCAGCTCCTCGCGGACGCCTTGGGAACCACCGTCGTCCCCGTTTATTCCAAGCAGGGAGCAGCCGTTGGAGCCGCCATGCAGGCAGCAGTCGCCTTCTTCAAGCAATGCGGGGAATCCCTGGGCTTCGGGGAAATCTGCAGTTACCTCGTCGCCGGGAACACCATCGAACGATGCGAGCCAAACATGGACAACCACGAGCTTTACCAGGATCTCATGGCCCGCCAGCAATACCTCGTCGATACCCTACACCCCGCAGGATTCCTCTAAAAAATGGTAGCTCCAAAAACCACGGAAATCAGGGGAACCCGCACCTCCCTCCTCCTCGGCTACCTCGCCGGCGGCGTCATGAAACTCTGGAGCCTCACCCTCCGCTACGATGTCAATGACGAGAGCGGAGTTGTCCAGCCGGACATCCACCCGGATCCCGTCATCTTCGCACTCTGGCACAACCGCATCTTCACCATGCCCCCCATCTGGCAGCGGACGGGCGGAAAATCCCGCACCACCGTAGTCCTCACCAGCGCCAGCAAGGACGGCACCACTCTCGCCACCGCCATGAAAATGTTCGGCCTAGGCGCAATCCGCGGCTCCTCCTCCCGCCGGGCCGTCTCCGCCCTCATCGGGATGAAAAAATCCCTCCGCGAAGGCCACGATGTCTGCGTAACCCCGGACGGCCTCGCGGCCCCGCTACGAAGTCCAGCCCGGCGTCATCAAAATCGCCCAGGCCACCGGCACCGATATCATCCCCATCCACATCCGCTACTCCTCCGCGTGGCGACTGAAAACCTGGGATAGATTCGTAATCCCAAAACCGTTCAGCCGCGTCTCCGTTGTCTTCGACAAACCAAGAAGCATCCCGAAAGGAATCACCGAAGAGGAATTCCAAGCAGAAAGAACCGCCCTCCGCACCTGCCTCACATCCGGCAGCGACGATGCCGAACTGTAACGCCCCACCTCCCTTGGGATTTCCTACTGGAAATTTCCTCCTGTAAAACTGAGGATCAACCCATGTTTTGCAGAGCCATTCGACAACCGGTTGTTTTATTTCTAACATGTTCCGGAATTTCAACCGCATGGTCAGCCGAACCCCGGGTCTGGAAACCGGGCGCATCATCAGAGTTCGAGGTTGGGACGCAGATACGGGCGTGGACGATTCAGGACGAGGGCATGGAATATGCGCTCGATACCATGCAGTCCATGGCCGCAATCAACAGCCTCTACATGGTGGCCGTGATGCACGAGGAGCACCGCCCTTACCACGCCCCGGAATTCCCCCACAACCCCGCGCGCGACACCTGGGAGGCGGAAGATTCACGGGTAACTTTTTTCCCGGATCTCGAACTCTATGGAAAAATCAAGCCCGCGCTTTCCGATCACGAATGGCTGCGTGAAAAGGACTGGCTGCGACTGATGGTTAAAGCGGCCCGCGCACGCGGGCTGGCTGTCGGTGCAGAGGTTTCCCACTTTCCCATCCCCAAGGCACTGGTCAGCCAGCATCCGGAATGGCAGATGAAGACCATTGAGGGAAAATCCTGGGACAAGGAACGGTTCTGCCCGAACCACCCGGATGTGCGCGAATACCTGATCGCCCTCTTCGGCGATCTGGCGGCCAACTACGATCTCGACTACATCCAGACCTGCCAGTATCTGTTCAACAACAAGGCTATCGAGGATGGCGGCACGTGTTTCTGCGAGCACTGCATCGCCGAGGCATCGACCATGGGGATCGATCTGAAATCCGCAATTCCCGTCCTGCGCAAGGATCCCAAGGCACAGCCGGAACTGGGTCGCTGGCACGAATTCCGCGAGCGATCGACCGCACGGGTATATCGCGATCTCTCGGAGGTAATCCATATGGGCAATCCCAAATGCCAGCTCCGCCTGAACGACAACTATCCGTGGAACCGCAGCGAGGCCATTGACTACGGGCTGGATCTGAAAAAAGTCGCCGGCCTTGGCTACATCGAATCCATCGTCACTGCCGATCATCAGGAACAGCGCGGCATCAAAGACGAGGACTTTTCCCTAAGGAAGCACTGGCTCACCACCAACCGCAACGCACTTGGCCCCGACAAGCCGCTGATCTCCGGAATCGCAACCCGCATCGAGGCGACAGGCGAGCTAGTCAAAAGGGGGATCAAAGTGGCGATGGATCACCCGGCGCATATCGACGGCCTTGCATTAAAACACTATGATGGAGCCTCGTTTTCCCTGCTCCGCGCCTTCAGGCAGGGCATGTTGGAAGCGGGCCTCAAAGGACTCACGCCGGCTCTGGGTCTGGAGGTGGAAAACATGAAACTCGAAGGCTATGCCAAACTCGAAGAAGAACTAGCGGAAGAGTGGGGCGTGGAGACAACAGCCAAAGGCACCGCGACCGGCACCTTCCGGCATCCATTCGGCAAATACGACCTGCGTCTCACCTACTATGATGCGAAGGCCGGACAAAGCCATGTGACCGTGGACGTTGGCGGGGAGCGCCATATGGATTTCAAACTGGACGAAGACGTCGGCTGCTGGCGCTGGCGAACAGTGGAGAACATCGCTCTAAAAGAAGGCGACGAGATCAAACTGACAGGCAGTGCCGATGGAGAAGAAGGTGCGGTGCTCGATTTTATCGAGTTCATTCCCCGATAAGCGGAGGATGCCGACGCGCAAACGTAGCTGCCCCCGTCCCGGGGCAGGCCGTGGTAGCTGCGTCCCGCAGCCACCCGCTAATCCAGATTCCATTCAACTCTCCACGAAACCGCCGTGCATCATGTTTTGTGAAATATTCCAGCAGGGATGCGACCGGGAACTCCGGCCCCAGGCTGTTTAGGGGGCAAACCAGGGAAAGGTTTTGCTACGCAAAGCGGACTCGCCGCCTGAAGGCAGCGCTCCGTGCCAATGCCGTCGGCGCGCAGCAGGCTGCATTGCCAAAAACGCAGAAAGCGAGCGAGGGGAGAGAACTTTATTCCGTCCCGGCAGCCTCAGGTTCTTTCCCCCTTTTCCCAAGTCCGGCCTGATACCGCGCCTCCACTTGGGCGGCAGCCTGCTGCGCGTATTGCTGCATCTTTTTCCGCTGCCCCGCCTTTCGCTCCGCGCTTTTCTTGGCAGCAAGTTGCCCTTCCCTCTCTTGGTGGGCGATTTCTGCAAGTCGTGCTTTCTCGCGCTCTTCCTCCTTGCGTTTCTCGTCCTCAAGTCGTGCTTTCTCCTTCTCCCCGGCAATGCGTGCCACTTCTTTCTGCGCTTCCTCAGCTTCACGCTTTTTTTCTGCGGCGCGGAGGGCTTCTTCGGCTTCGGTTTCCTGCCGTATTCTCTCCTCCTCCGCCTTTCGTGCGGCCTCCGCTTCGGCGATTTGGCGTAATCGTTCTTCCTCAGCAGCTTTCTCTGCGGCGAGACGCTCGGCTTCCGCTTTGCGGGCGGCTTCCTCGGCACGTTTCTTCTCCTCCTGAACAAGTTTCTCCGCCTCCAGGCGCTGCCGTTCCCGCTCGGCTGCCGCACGGGCGCTAGCGGCCACCTTTTCGGCTTCTTCCTCCGCCTCACGCTCCGCCTTAAGCTTCGCTTCCGCGGCGCGGAGGGCTTCGGCTTCTTTTCTCTCCTCCTCGGCTGCTTTTTCTGCGGCAGCCTGCTCCTGTTGCTTTTTTTCCTCAGCCTCGCGAAGCGATTTCCCCTTATCACCGGGCTCTCTGCCGAGTAAGCCGAAAACCGCTTTTTCCAAGAGTTCGAAATGGAGGGGAAGAGGCTCGCCTATCGCATCTATGCGATGGGGGAGGCTGAGGTAATAGGTGAGGTCGTCGCTGGCGATCACATCCTCGATACGGAACTGGATGATGTGCAGGCGGGAGTTGGCAGCCATATCCACTTCCCGCAGGACATGGTCCGATTCGTTTGCAGTGGCGGAAAGGATGAGGATAAACACCCTGCTGTCCTGGATGGCCCTGGTGATCTCACCGGGAAACGAGTAACCAGGCCGGACATCGCGCGGCGCGATCCAGCACGTTAGTCCCGCCTCTTCCAGGCGGGCGCAGACCTGCACTGCCATCGACTTGTCGTTCGAGGAGTGGGAAAGGAATACGTCGTGGGCCATGTTTACCGTTCAGTTTATAGTTCGCGCAGCACGGTATTGGGAAGCCAAAACACATTGGCGGCCTCCTGGTTTCCGCCGCAATTCACCGGCCTGCCGCCCTTTCTTTTTCAGAGGCGGCGCGCGCCCACCTGTCCGCTTCTTCCGTGTTTTTCACAGTGCCTATCCCCTTCCGGTAGCAGGCATCGAGACCATACATGGCACGGAGGCTCCCCGCTTCAGCGGCTTTGAGGAAAAGCGGGAACGCGTCCGCCTCCTTTCCTTTGATATCACCATTGAAATACACGATCCCAAGCTCGGTCATGGCTTCGGGAGCACCCAGATCCGCAGCCATTTTCCACCACTTGACCGCTTTTTGGAGATCCTTTCCGGTTTCGATTCCTTTGGAGTAGATGATTCCAAGGTTGGTCATCGCATCGGTGGAGGGGGGAGTCGCATTCGCTGCCTTTTGCCACCACTCAATGGCTTTCCCGATGTCTTTTGCTTCCGGATTCAGATAAAAATGATCGCCAAGCCTGCTCATCGCCACCTCGTAGCCAAGGTTCGCCGCCTTGGTCCACAACTCCACCGCTTTGGAAGTATCCCTCGGGCCGCCTATGGCCAGATCGTAACAATATCCAAGCCCGAGCATGGAGCGGGCATTGCCGAGAGCGGCACCTTTTTCAAACCAGATCCGTGCCGTTTCCCTGTTTTTGGCAACACCGTTCCCCTGCCAATATGATGCCCCGCAGAGTTCGATCGCCTTGACGTCACCCTCTTGCGCCAGGGAAAGAAGGGCTGAAAAAGCCTGCTCTTTCTCCCCGGGTGATGCTTCGGGATCTTCAATAATTTCCCCGTTTATTGAAACCAGGGCAGCGTCGTTG
Source organism: uncultured Verrucomicrobiae bacterium (assembly GCA_963793435.1). Classification (GTDB taxonomy): domain Bacteria; phylum Verrucomicrobiota; class Verrucomicrobiia; order Verrucomicrobiales; family Akkermansiaceae; genus Luteolibacter. The sequence goes on from CAWCAA010000002.1 coordinate 3,169,053, forward strand.
ATCGCCTTCTCTTTGATCAGTTTTTCCTTCTCAGCTTTTTCCCGTGCGGCATCCATAGCTGCCTGTTCCTTTGCTGCTGCTTCTTTCGCCGCGAGTTCCTCGGCTGCCTGTTTCCTGATTGCCTGCTCTTCCGCAGCGGCTTCCCTTGCTGCCGTTTCCCCCGCAGCAGCCTCTTCTGCAGCGGGCATTCCGGAATTTTGCGACGACGGGTCACCGGTATTATCGGCTGGCGGTTGGGCTTCCCCTGTAAGGCCTGTCGTATTTTTTGGATCCGGCTTTAGCGCGAGATATGAGCCCACCCCGACGAGAATCGCCAATGCGGCCGCTGCCGCGATTTTCCATCCTGCCGGCTTTCCACGCGGAGGGGTGGAAGCGTGGCCTGGAGAGGATTCCAGCACTGATTCCCAAGTCTGGACAGGGGGAGCGGATGCTTCGTTTTCCTCGGACAGGGAGTCCAGCAGGATCGCCTCCAGAGCTTGGACATCGGGAATCCCGCCCTCCGCCAGTGCCGAGATAATTCGCCCGGCCTCTGGCGACCGCCCGGCAAGATGATCTCCCTGGGATTTCCCGCAGGAAAGCAGCCATTCCATCGTTTCACCGAGGGAATGAAGGTCATCAATGGTATTTCCGGATGCGGCTTTCCCCTCGCCAAGGATTACTTCATGATCCGGCCACGGTCGGGCAAGGTGGATGGATTCCGGCGAAATCCCGCCATGCACCAGGCCTTTGGCATGAAGTGGTTCGAGCAACTCCGTAACCCGGAAAGCGAACCACCGGACCAGCTCCCAAGGCAGGGGGCCGACACGCCCGGCGAGTTGTTGCAAACTTTCCCCTGCTTCCGCTGAACCGTGCGTGGAAACGCCCGGCTCGGGTGGATCTGGGTTACTGGGGTGGTTGCTCATGATATTTCCAGCAGCGGGGCTGCTTCAAACTCCGGTTCCTTGCCAAGGTAAGTCGTCACCTGGAAACGGGCTTATTCCTGATTGACCGGGGGCAGTCGCTGTCATAATCTGTACAAGCCTCGAAACATGAGGTTCCAAAGTCCAGAACATACCATCATGAATTCATTCCAAGCCATTATTTTCGCGGGATTAACTGGTCTCTGCCTCGCCATTTCATCCTGCGGCGATCTGAGCGCACCACTCGAGGGCGGGAGCACGTTTATGGAGCCGGGCATGACTGCGGGCGGATTAAACAACATGACCCCTACCGGAGCCAGGGCTGATATGAGCCCGAAATTCCACCAGATGCATGTCGCCGCCGCAACCGCTGAACAACGAAGGAGCGCCGAACAGCAGGCGAACCAGGCGCTCAAATCATCCGCCGTTGCCAGTCAGGTGAAAAAGAAAAAAGTCCAATACGTGGCCGTCCCGGTGAAGCGGAGCAAGGCACAAACGAAACGTGGAACCCCGCTTATGAAAGTGAACGTCGATACCGGCGTTTCCACAGGCGAAGTGTTCGTAGCCGAGGAGGGCGGCCCAAAGATGGCGAGAAGTTGAAACTGGGAGGCGATTCCACACTCTACCTTGCCCTGACCGGGGACAAACTCTGATCACCGCTTGTGCTGGAGTTCGCATTCTGGCGCGATCGCTTCCACCAAATTCACCGGAAACAAAATCGGGGCGCTGCATGGCCATCAATTCAGTTTTTTCTTGATGCCGCGAATCGAAATGGGAGTCACGATCACTCCTGTCGTGGGCGGCATCGGCGAACATTGCAACAGACCTTTCCCGCTGTAGTCCACAGGGTGCCTACACTTGGGAAAATCGGAGAAGAGAACCACAATGGGAGGAAAGCGGACATGGACGGACTGGCCAATCAAATCTCTCCGTCAAATGAACGCGGATGGACGCGGATAAACCTAAAAGGGAAGATGGCCAACCACGGAATACACAGAATACACGGAATTTGAATAGGTTATGAATTTCCAGGTGATCACCTAGTTGGTGTTCCATGGCTCCGTTACAAGTGTTTTACTTTCCGTGTGTTCCGTGTATTCCGTGGTTCTCATTTCAGTTTCTAAGATAAAATCATGAAAAACGGAACGTGTTCAGTTACCTGAGCAACAATGACAGGGCTTTGAACCATTTTTGATGCTTATTTCCCATTTCTGATCCGTGTTTATCCCCGTTTATTTGCCGAAAGTTTTCAAAAGGATCAGTCCTGCTATGTCCGCTTCGCTCCCATTGTGGTTCAAATTCTTTCCTCTCCCTAGTATAGGCACCCCGTTGTAGTCCACGGCAGGCTCCCAAACCACCTCAGGGACTTGTCACCTTGGTCAGTTTCTCTTCGGTAGCGACCCGGAATATCGCAGAACCCGGCCTGACTGGTCTTGTGTAAGTCTGTGCACCGGTAAGTCCGGACTGACCCGTGACGGCCTTCCATGTGAGTCCCGGCGTGAGCTTTTCGATCATTGCGGTGACTCCGGGGTTGACCGTGAAATCCAGGACGAAGTTTCCTCCGGAGAGGGATGTTGAGAGCGCCGGGCCTTCTACCGTGGGAACCAGGATAATATCATCCAGACCTACGTAGCTATCCCCCGTGACCCCGGAGGCAGGAAAGACCCGAACCCCGATTTGCCGGACGGATGCCAGGAACGCTTGGTCTGGTTTGAAAGCGATGGCCTCCCCGTCCTGGAAATAGAACCAGTCCTCATCAAACGCAAAGTTCAGGATATACCAGTCGGGAAAATCACCGAGATCCTCGGGTTGGTAGATCAGCGAGTAGTAATAACCCGCTCCCTGCGGCCCGTCCGCATCGACTGCGAGATCAAGGTAATTCAGTTCCAGCGGATCGATGTTCACGCTTACATCGACTCCCGAGATTTTCTGCCCGGCAAAGTCCCCCACCAAAGCTCCATTGGCCGTATTCCCGTCGGCATAAAACCACACTCCCTCGCCCTCGATAAAAAATGAATATGCGTAGGGGTTTTCATCGAGATCGGGCCGGCCCATGGTGCGCCCGTTGTGATCAGATCGCCATACGCAAACAGCGACCACGCATCGGCATTCTCCTTGGTGGGAAAAGTTTCCCAAGCTCCTGCCAGAGTATCGGCACGGAGCGGGGAGGCCAGGATCAGGAGAAAAATCAGAAAGCGCATGTCCCCGGTCTGACGTGGACGGGCAAGATCTATTCATCAGGAAACCGGAATCCTTGCCCTCGCCCGTTGGATTACCAGCGGCAAGATTGCGATCAATCACGCGGTGCGACCTGCCCGGACACCGTCCTCCGCGCAACCGCACGGAAAGCTCCCGCACGTCTTTACCTTGTAAGACTTTGGTTTCCGTCGTTTCCCCGCTTGCAATATGCTCTTTCACACGGAAAACTCTCCCAACGCGTTTGTTTGCTTTCCCAAAACATCCCGAACTTTCCCTCTATCATGATTATCCGTTACCTGGCATTTTTCCTTGTCCCTCTGGTGGCAAGCACCACCGCGTTTTCCCAAGCAGTGGAGGTCAACGGGATCGCTGCAAAAGTCAACGGACGGGTCATCACCAAAAACGAAGTCTCCTTCATGCTGGCACCGATCTACGCCCAGCTTGCCACCCAGTTCCCGCGCCGCGGCCCCGAGTTCGAACGCCAGTTCAAGGACGCCCGCGACAAGGTCATCGAAGAACTCATCGACCGCCAGATCATCCTCGACGAGTTCAAGCAACTCGGCGCACAAATCCGCCCGAACCTCATCGACGAGGAGGTAAAACGCCAGATCCGGGAACTCTATAATGGCGACGAAAAAAAGTTCCGCGAGGAGCTGAAAAAATCCCGCCTCACCATGCCCGGCTACCGCGACATGACCAAGGAGAAGATGATCGTCCAGTCCATGCGCGCCCAGCAGTTCGCCGACGCACCACCACCACTCCCGAATGAGATCCAACGGGAATACAACGAGATCAAATCCACCCTCCGCGATACCTCCAAGGACATGATTTCCTTCCGCAAAATTTTCATCCCGGCAGCGGATCCTGAAAGCCCGCTTGCCACTCCCGAGACCCAGCTCGCACTGGCCGAGGATCTCGCCAAACAGTTGAACGAAGGAAAGGACTTCGAGGAAATTGCCAAAGAGCATTCCAGGGACGCTTTTGCTACCGAGGGAGGCCTCCAGAAAGACGTGCCCAGAACCGATCTCGCGGCAGAGTTCGCCTCCATCGTTTTCGAAGCGGACGAGGGCAAGATCCTCGGCCCGCTTCTCGATCCGCGCGGCTTCACCATCGTGAAGGTTACCGAAAAGAAACTCGGCCCCGCACCGCCACTGGGCGAAGTCCGCGGCATGGTTGAGGAACGCGTCCGCAGGAAGAAAAACTCCGCGCAGTACGACCGCTGGATCGATAGCCGCCGCAAGCGCTCCATGATCGATATCAAGGACTGATCCGACACAGACCGAAAACGCCAAATTTTACGACCAAATACCCATGGAAGACCGCTACGAAGTAAAAGGGAAAATCGGCCAAGGCGGCCTCGGTGCCGTTTACAAGGCACACGATGTCCGCATGAACCGCGAAGTCGCCATCAAGCGCATCATCGCCAACACCGAGGACGAATCCCTGCCCGCGGAGGCCACCCGCCAGCTACTCAAGGAAGCCGGCTCCCTGGCCTCCCTCCAGCACCCGAACATCGTCACCATCTATGATGTCGGCACGGATGAAGACGGCCCCTTCGTTGTCATGGAGCTCCTCACCGGAGACACCCTTGAGCAGATCATCAGCAACGGCTCGTTCACCTGGCAGGATTTCCGGCAGCTCGCCCCCCAGATCCTGGAGGCACTCATCGCCGCGCAGGAACTCCACCTCGTCCACCGCGATCTCAAGCCCAGCAACATCATGCTCACCTGGCTTCCTTCCGGGAAATTCCAAGTGAAAATCGTGGACTTCGGCCTCGCCAAGCTTTCCGCCAAACCCTCCCTCCAGACCATCGACCAATCGGACGGCGTCTTCGGTTCCATCTACTTCATGGCACCCGAGCAGTTCGAGCGTGTCCCCATCGATCTCAAGGCGGATCTCTACGCCATCGGCTGCGTGTTCTACTACGCCCTCACCGGCACCTATCCCTTCGATGGCGAAACGGCCGCCGAAGTCATGGCATCCCATCTCCAGCACCACATCACCCCCCTTCAGGAAGTCCGCGATGGCATCCCGCTCTGGGCTTGTGACTGGATCATGTGGCACATCAACCGCCAACCTTCCGACCGCCCGGAAGACGCCCGCCAGGCACTACAGTATTTCGTGGAAAACGACGCCGTATCCGATCCACCCTTGAGTACAGGCACACCCGCTGCCGCAGTGGAACAACCGAAACGCCCGAAACTCATCGTCCCCGGATCCGCACCAGTGCCGGAAGTCCTCAAAGACCCCAGCCCTACCGCGCCGGTCAAAACCGCTGCCGCACCAAAGTCCCTCGCACCGCCGCAAGGCTCGAAACCCAGCGTCCATACCACCGCACAGGTAGTCCACGCCACCCGCCCCGTCCTCACTGCCGGAAACCCATCCGCCGAGGCGGAAAATGCAGAGGAAATTTCTGAACAAAATCCTCCGGCTGAAGAGCCAGTCGAAGGGAAATCCGCCGAGCCCACCCCGGAACCCGGATCAGAATCCAAATCTGGTGAAGAAACGGAGAAACCAAAAGGTTCTCCGGTTCTTGTCCGTGCGAAATCACCCGCTTCAGGCGCCGCTCCCACTCTTAGCAAAGCCGCCGCAAAGCCTGCTACCGGTGCAGCTCCCACCCTCAACAAAGCAGCCGCCGTAAAACCTGCGGCAACATCCACGCAACCTCTCAAACCCGGTGTTGTAAAAACTGCGGCACTCGCCCCGAAAGTAGGCTCGGTTCCCACCGCGAAAGCCGGCACCCCCAAGGAAGCCGCACCCGCTCCTGCCATTGCAAAGAAAAAGGGCATGCCCGCCGCCATGAAAGCGGTCATCGCCGTTGTTCTCGGTCTTCTGGCCGTCCTGCTCGCAGTCATCATGCTCAAAAAGAGTGGCGATAACGCGGAAACAAAACTCTACAACGACATGATCACCTACGCGGCAAAAGGTGACGCCACGGAACTTCCCGTGGATGAGAAGAAACTGGATATCCTCCTCCGCAACGCCGTCTCCGTAGCCTCCAACCAGCAGCGCTACAACGTTTACAAGGCGCTCTTCCTCGCAAAGGCCACCGACGGCACCGACATCGACGCGAAAATCGCCGAGTTCGCCACCACCCGGGAAATGATCCCGGACATCCGCATCGTCCTCATCCGGGACGTCCTGCGGAAACGGAAGAACCCTGCTATCATCGGAACCCTCATCGACTACGCCCGCACCACGGACGATACGAAAGCCGCCGTCGCCGCGCTTGAAGCCGTCCGCTTCATGGCCACCGAAGAGCACTTCCCGGCGTTTATCGAGATCATCCAAAGCACGCAAAACGACGGGATCCGCAAAGCCGCCGAGGCCAATGCGGCCAAGATCATGGAGAAATCCGCATCCACGGATTCCCTCGGGGAAACCGTCGTCACAGCCCATGACAACGCATTCAACGAAGTAGTCCGCCACTCCATGCTCCGCCTTCTGGCCGGGATCGGCGGGGAAAGAGCCTTGGATCTGGCCAAACAAAACCTCGAAAGCGACGATGTGAAAAACAAGATTGCAGCCATCGTCGCCCTCGGAAACTGGAAGGACCAGACCGGCTTCAAAACCCTCATCGACTTCATCGCCTCCGGCCCCGAACTCCAGCTTCGTGGCAGGGCGTACGATTCCGCCATCGGCTACGCCTCCGAATCGGAAGAAAACCATGAGGAAAACTGGACCCTCCTCGCGGAGCAGGCAAAAACCCAGGAAGAGCAGATAAAGCTCATCCGCGGCGTTGCCACCTCAAAACCGGAACCATGGGCCTTCTCAATCCTTGGGAACATCGTCAACAACTCCGATGACGATAAAGCAATCGACCAGGCCGAACGCGCCATCCGCTACCTCGAGGACGTCAAAAGAACCCAAACTCCGAAAAAGGACAACGCCTCCGAAGACGGCGAGGAACAGGACGGGGAATGAGCAACCGCCCTTCTTCTCTTCCTTCGAGTTTAAAGTTTAGAATTTAAAGTTTAAAAGTTTGTGTCACCAGACCAGCAACTCACCCACCTAACCACCGGCGCCGCCAAAGTCCTCTCCGAGAAAGAGCTCTTGGAAAAACTCAAGCTGGGCCGCCCCCTCCGCATCAAGCTCGGGGTCGATCCCACAGCCCCGGACATCCATTTCGGCCACACCGTCGTCATCGAAAAACTCCGCCAGTTCCAGGAACTCGGCCACCAGGCAGTCCTCCTCATCGGGGATTTCACCGCCACCATCGGTGATCCCTCGGGCCGCTCCGCCACCCGTCCTCCCCTCACCCGCGACGAGGTTCTCGCAAACGCCGCCACTTACACCGAGCAGGCATTCAAGATCCTCGACCGCGATAAGACCGAGATCGTTTACAACGGCGACTGGTTCCGAAAAATGGGCTACGAGGAAATCCTCCGCCTCAATGCCAGGGTCACCCTCCAGCAAATGCTCCAGCGCGAGGACTTCCGCAACCGCATCGAATCCGGCCAGGAAGTCCGCCTCCACGAACTCCAATATCCCGTCATGCAAGGCTGGGATTCCGTCGAAGTCCGCGCGGACGTCGAGCTGGGCGGCACAGACCAACTTTTCAACATCCTCGTCGGCCGCGACATGCAGAAGGACGAAGGCCAGCCCCAGCAGGTAGTCATGGTCATGCCCCTCCTCGAAGGCCTCGACGGGATCAAAAAAATGTCCAAATCCTACGGCAACTACATCGGAGTTTCCGAGCCCGCCCAGGAAATGTTTGGCAAACTCATGTCCGTCTCCGACGCGCTCATGGGCCGCTACTACACCCTCCTCCTCGGCGAAACCCCGGATCCCCTCCTCCACCCCATGGAGGCCAAAAAATCCCTCGCCGAGAAACTCACCTCCCGCTACCACAGCGCCGGGGAAGGCAAAGCCGCCCGCGCCGATTGGGACACCCGTTTCTCCAAAAAAGATCTCACCGCCGCAGATCTCCCGGAAATTTCCGCAAGCGATCTCCCCCCAGACCTTACCGTCCTCACCCTCACCGCCCACGCCTTCGAGTCCGCCTTCGGCCTCAAAAAATCCAACGGCGAACTCCGCAAGCAGTTCATCACCTCCGGATCCGTCCAGCTCAACGGCGAAAAACAAACCGACCCCACCGCCCCCGTTTCCCCGGCTCCGGGCGATACCCTGAAACTTTCCAAAAAACACGCCGTAAGATACGTCTAAGGAGCGCAGCCCTCAGGCGGCGTCCCATCGGAACGCGGATCTCCAGTCCGAATCATCTCCCAATACCAAAAACTCATGAAACCACTGATCATTTTCGCCGCCCTCGCAATCACCGCCCAAGCCGAGGAAAAATCCCTCTTCAACGGCAAAGACCTCACCGGCTGGGACGGCGATGCGAAATTCTGGTCCGTCCAGGACGGCGCCATCACCGCCAAGGCAACCGCCGAAAATCCCGTCCCCCACAACACCTTCCTCATCTGGAAAGACGGCGAAACCGAAAATTTCACCCTCACCTTCAAATACAAAATGACCCCCGGCGACGACAAAAAGTTTACCAACTCCGGAGTCCAGTACCGCAGCCACGTGATTGATGCTGATAAATACATCGTCGGCGGATACCAGGCGGATTTCGAATACGGCGACACCTATTCCGGTATTCTCTACGAGGAAAAAGGCCGCGGCATCCTCGCAAAACGCGGACAGGAAGTCGTCATCAAACAGGGCGACGAACCGGCGAAACCAAAAATCGAAGTTACTGGCGAAACCGGCAAGACCGAAGAAATCCAAGCCGCCATCAACAAGGACGATTGGAACGAATACAAAATCGTAGCCGAAGGAAACCACGTCCAGCACTACATCAACGGCAAACTCACCATCGACGCCACAGACGAAACCGCCGAAGCCCCCAAGAAAGGCGTCCTAGCCCTCCAAATGCACGCCGGCCCTCCGATGCAAGTCCAGTTCAAGGATCTCACCCTCACCACCAAGTAGCCAACGTGGGGGCTATCTTCGGTCGCCCCTACATTTTTTCGAAGCACCCTCATCAGCAAGCGCATAAATCCTTGCCCAGCCCCCGTTCCCTTGCTACCCCATCGCCCCCACAATCAACGCGCCCGTAGCTCAGCTGGATAGAGCATCCGCCTTCTAAGCGGACGGTCACTGGTTCGAATCCAGTCGGGCGCACTTGTGAAAGCCATTTCTCCAATCAGTCCGGAGGATGCAAACCGGATGGTGGCATGGGCCACAATCCAGTCGGGCGCACCATATTCCATAAGGAATTTCGAGCATTTCGATAAAATCGGGAAACACTCAACTGCCCCTACTTTGACCCGGAATTGTTCGGCATGGAGTGCGCTTCGATCACGGCGATGGGTTCCGCCGCAATATCCAGATTGACGGCCGGCAACAGCTCCCTGCCGTCCACAGCAACTTCGACTACCCGAACTGCGGCCCGCCCTGCCATTTGTCACCGGGTTTCACCATGCCCTGCCAAGAAACCCTGGGTGCGCGATCCTCATCGGTCACCCGCAACCGCCCCGCCGGAGACAACGACCTCCTCGACTCCATCCTCGGAGGCCGCACCACCTCCGAAATCCCCCCCGCCGATCTCGCCGAGTTCATCGCCAGGCTGAACAAATATGAGGACGGGGTGGATGACGTTGCCCGAACAAAGCGGCAATACCAATGCGCGCTTCTGCTCGCAAAACTCTCCCCCGCAGACCTCGCTGGTATCGCCACCGTCCCCGTCGGAAAGCCCGAACTTGAAGAGAACCTCCGTCTCGACGGCATCCTCTACTCCCTCACGAAGAAGGATCCCGCCCGTGCCCTCGAGTGGCTGGCCACCCATGAGGTCGCAGCGACTAATCACCTCACCGTCATCGACCTTATCCCGGAAGACGATCCCCTCCAAGCCGCCGTCGAGGTCGGCAGACACCGTTCCCCGGAAACATCCCCCTAAAGATTTGGTTTGTTTTTTCCGAAGCCGCCGTGTTCCCATCCAAGCATGATTTTCGACCTTTCAGAAACGCCCGCTTCCTCCTCGGACGATGTTGTGGTTCCGCCCCTCTCCGAGCGCACGTTGCAAGGTCTTTTCAGTTCCGCCCTGAAAGTCCTGGAACTGGAACCATGGGAAAAACTGGACGACATCGATTGGTTCGGCATCAAGGATCCTGAAAGCGGGAACACCCACATCGCAGCCGTCATGGGTGCCGCCGGCGAGGTTTTCGCGGTGCACGCCTACCTCCCTGAGGAAGGCATCCGTTTCTGGAACCGGTTCATCCGCACCGGAGAGGTCAGTCCCGCCACCGCGATGCGGGAAATGAACATGGTTTCCTGCGAGTTCGTCGCATGGAACGGGGAGGATATGGACGAAACCGATGCGCAGCGCAACGATACCTACTGTGATGATTTAGAACCCGGTGATCTCGATAGCTGCCTGTTCCGCTCCACCCGGCCCGGTTGCATGGGTTGGCACCCGGATGAGGAGGAAGCGGTCATGCTGCTGGACGCCCTGCGCCTCGTCCCCGTTTTCCTGAAGGATTTCCCGGGACTGCCACTGCATTGCTACGAACCGGATCCTGGGGAATCCCTGCCGAAAATCCCCGTTTACGAAATGAGGAAAAACGGCGACCGTGCCAATCCGGCCGACTGGATTCTAAAATTCGAGCGGTTTCCCGAAGCCGCACCTGAGCCGGAGGTTTTGCCGGATGAGCTGTTCCCCGCGCGGCTCGCCGCCTTTCCGGTGAAGAAGGGCCAGGTCTGGGAGATAGCCTCCGACTATATGGAAACTCCCGTTGTTTACGAGGGTCGCCCGACATGGATGACCCTGACCGTGGCCGTCGCTCAAGGTTCCGGGATGGCATTCGGAACCACGCTCCATCCTGTCTCGGAACCCAGGGAAGCAGCCCTGAGGAAGGCATTGCTTGCCGCCGCAGAGCAGACCGGATTCCTGCCGGGAGCGGTGTGGATCCGCTCCGAGATCGCCCGCGAGGCTTTGCGGGACATCCCGGGAGTCGAGATCAGCTTGCAACAAGAGCTCCCGTCTTTCGACGAAGTATCCAATCTACTTTCCCGCAGTTTTGACGAGGCTCCGGAAAATCATCCGCTGCGGGAAATGGCCCCGGAGGCAGCCTCCAGGCTCCAGGAATTTATCGCCAGATATCCCTCGCCGGAAACCCTGTCACCTGCGGGGATGAAGCAGATGATGGCCGAGCTGATGGAAATCGAAGGAGCGGAAGCCCTCTTCAAACATTTTACAAGCCAGGGGGAAACCGCACAGCCACCGCCACCCGCTCCATCGAAAGACCGCTACATTCTCCGCATTGAGCTGCAACGCACGGAGCGTCCGGTCTGGCGGGAACTCTCCATCGCCACGGACGCCACCTTCAATGATCTGCATCACGCCATCCAGAGCCTGTTCGATTGGGATGGGGGCCACTGCCACACTTTCCAGATCCGCAAAGGCCGCAGGATCGAATCCAGCATAGGCCCGGATGACGAATACGACGATAGATCCGAATACGAAACCCCGCTTACGGAAATTTTCAAACGCAAGGGTTCGAAGATCACCTACGTCTATGACTTCGGCGACAACTGGGAGCTCCTCGTCACCCAGCAGGCGAAGGTTCCGGCAAAAAAAGGTGAAACCGGCCCGATCTGCATCGGCGGCAAAAACATTGCCCCTCCCGAGGATTGCAGCGGGGTCATGGGATTTGAGCAATTGCTCGATCCCGAAAGCGGCTACGCGGAGGAATACGAGTTCGACGAGAAATATATCAAACACCTCCGCGATGGGAAATTTTCCCCCAAGGATGTGAAATTCTAATCCGCAAAAAAGGAGAAGTGCCATCTACGGAGAGGCGCGCCCCTGGCCGGCTGCCAATGCGCTGAAAGAAGTCGGTCGAAAGCACGGCCATCCTATCTTCCCCTTGCACGGCAACCCGCCGCGGCCCATTTTTTAGGGAAATGAATAGGAAAATCCTCCTCGCCGCATCCTGCGTCATCTCCCTCGCCACCGGTTACCTCATCAGGGGAGGGACGAGCACATCGGCGGAAGAAACCAGAACCTCCGCCGCCCCCTCCCGCCCGGACCGTCCCTCCGCAACAAAAACCCGCACCCGCCACACCGGAGACAACGCCCTCCTCGACTCCATCCTCGGAGGCCGCCCCATCTCCGAAATTTTCCCCTCAGATCTTGCCGTGCTCATCGCCAGACTCTCCAAGCACGAGCCAGACATGGATCCCCTTGTCAGCGCAAAGCAGCGATACCAGCTCCAGCTCCTCCTTGCAAAACTCTCCCCCTCCGACCTCACGAACATCGCGGACACAATCGCCTCCGATGCCGGACACCAGGGTAACGGCGCCATATCCAGCATCATCTCCGCACTCGCCGGAAAGGATCCCGACCGCGCCCTTGAGTGGGTCTCCACAAGGGAAAATTCCGGCAGCCTCCTCTCCCTCGTAATCGGCACCATTGCCCGGGACGATCCCCACCGCGCCGCCGCGATGTTCCAGAAGTCCTTCCTCGATGGCACCTTCTCCCACCACGATTTCTGGAACGCTACCAGCGGCATCGGGACGGCCATGGCCAAACTCGGCGCCGTCCCCCTCCTTAAGTTCATCGACAGCCTCCCCGAGAGCCAGCAGATCAATATGATGTCGAATGCCATCCGGTCCGTTCCCGATAGCGAACGAATCAACCTCCTTAACGAGCTCCAGCTTCGCAGTTCTAAAGACGAACTTCGCCAGTACGCTATCAACCAGGTATTTTCCGATGCCTTCTCCTCGGATGCAGAGGGCGCCCGGGAGTGGTTCGCCAAGTTTCCCGAAGGGCCGGAGAAAGACAACCTCCGCATCAATACAACCGTCTCCCTAATCACCGGCAGGGAAAAAGAAACCGCGACCGGGTGGTTGCGCGAGGCTCTCGCCGCCTCCCCCGGCAAGGAGAAACACATACTCCAAAATGTCATAAGCAATCTGGCCTACCGCAACCACGGCGATCTCGCCCACTACGCTGCCTTGCTTCCCCAAGACGTCGAGTTCACCGCGACGGAGCTGGAGGGCACCGCCATAACTTCCCTCAGGGCCGGCACAGGCGGCCTCATCGCCATCGCCTCCGTCATCCGGGATCCGGCCGAACAATCCCGCCTCATTGCAGGAACCCTTGACAAGGTTTCTGCCAGAAACAGCCCATACACAAGGGTCAACTCCACAGACCTCGAAATCCTCTCCCGCAAAGTCGCCACCATGGGCCTCACCGGGGAAAACGCCGCCCTCGTCAACGCGGCCATCGAGGCGGCGAAGAATCCCAAGACCCCCGACACGGAATAGCCGGACAGGCAGGGACGGTGTCTCCGAATGTGGCTAAGGAACGGCGTAGGAGCAACTTCGGCCATCTCCCGAATGCCAGAAAGAAGTCGAAGACCGTTGACTGTCGGCAGCCTGCTGCCGCTTTTGGCAATGCAGCCCGCTGCGAGCCGACGGCATTGGCACGGCAAGGCTTGATATTTCCCGAGCTTGCCCCGTAGCAGCGGGCTGCGTGACGGAAATCGGCAGCCTGCTGCCGGCAGTCACCGGTGGCTTGCGCCACTACCTTCACTACCGTCCTGAGGTTCGAAGTTGGACACCTGTCTGAACTGTATCCGGTAATTGATGAGCCGTTCCTAGGCGTCCCCCCCTACCTTTCTACCTTTCCTCTATCCCCGCTCGGAAGAATTCCTTCGCTCCCGTGGTGGGGATTGTGAATATGGCGGGAGACTCGCGGGGAAGGCCGTTGTTGCCGGGGGCGTTCCACTTTTCCCAGGCTATGAGATCGTCGGAAACGTAGAGGATAGTTCCCCTGCCGGAAATGTTCGGGAGGGTGAGATCCATGCCATTTCCGGAGGTGGAGATGCCGAGAACGGGAGCGAGATCGAAGGCTTTGGGATCGGTTCCGGCGAGGAATTCCTCGCGGTTGGTGCGGCCGTCGAGGTCGGAGTCCGTTTCGGGTTCGCCGCCGGTGGGAGGGCTGCCAAAATTGATTTCCCGCCAAGCGGTGTAGTCCTGGTGGGAGGTGAGCGGGCCGTTGATCCAATCCGTGAGGAGCTGAACTCCTACGGTGTCGATGACGTTGGAGCCTAGGGGCGGCATGCGGGTGTAGTTATTGCGGGCGGCGGCGCGGTTGACGATGACGGAGCGCTGGTCGTTGCCGAGGACGATAAGCCTGTCGTCCGGGTGGAAGGTGCCGTTTTCGGCGAGGCCGTTGACCATGCCTGTTTCGAAAAGCGGGAGCGAGGCGCGCGCGTCCCAGTCCGCGGGGACGGTGCCGTTCTCGTTGTGGCAGTAGGCGCAGTTCACCTCCAGGTAGGCGCGGACGCGTTCCTCGGTGGTGAATTCCGTTTCCGTGGGAGCGACGTGGCGCGGGAGGAGGGGCGGGGCGGTATCGAGATTTTCCAGATACATGCTGTCGGCGAGGAGCTGGATGAAATTGCCCGGTGTGCCGGAAATGGTTCCGGGGCGGTTGAGCTGGCGGGTGCGGAAGGAGAGGGCGTGGCCGGCTTGGGCGGTGTGGCAGGTGGAGCACTCGGCGCGGGAGGGGATGCGCCAGCGCTGGGTGATGGGGCTGCCGTTTTCCGTGATGGATACATCGAACACTTCGCCCTCACCGGCGGCGAGGGTGGCGGTGGTGCCGGCCGGGTTCCAGCGGTAGGAGACGCCGTAGTTCCCGGTGGCGTTGCGGACGATGACGCGGGTTTCGAGGCGCTTTTTCGTGGAGGGATCGCCCCGGACGCTCTCGATATCGAAGTGCTTCACCCAGACCATGCCGTCGGGGAGAGTCCAGTTGCCCTCTTTGGAAAAGCCAATCATGGCGGCGGGATCGGGGATGCCGAACCAGCGGCGCTTGATGGCGTGGTCGGACCAGAAGGGGAGATTTACATCGTAGGGGACGAGGCCGGGGGCGGGGGTGAGGGCGGCGGCATCCGAGAAGAGGCCGGTTTCCGCGAGGGTCTGGGGGAAGCCGTCGTTCAGATCCTGGGCGACGATGCGGCGGATTTTCCCGTTATTGATGTCTGCGATGAGGACGTCCCCGTTGGAGGGATCGTGGCCGAAGCCGACTATGCCGCCCGTGCCCGCGATGCGAACCATGGAGGCGGGGGCGGTGCTTTCATCGAGCATCCAGACATTTCCCTTTCCGTAATCCCCGAAGATGTATTTCCCGACGAGGGACTGGATGGCGGTGCCGCGATAGACCACACCGCCGGTGACGGAAGTCCCCCTCAGGCTGCCGCTGCCATACTCGTAGTCGATGACGGGCGGGTGGGAGCCGGTCCAGCCGGAGGGGCGCTGGCTCCACTTCGGCCCCTGGATTTTCCCCTCGCGGAAGGCCCACTCGTAGTTGCCGCCTTTGACGATTTTGTTGATCTCCTCCCTGGCACCCTGGCCTACGTCTCCTAGCCAGAGGGTGCCTGTGGGTTTATCGAAGGAAAAGCGCCAGGGGTTCCGCAAGCCGACTGCATAGAACTCGGTGCGGACAGCGGTGGGATCCACGCTGCTACCGAGGAAGCTGGTTGCGCCGACCCAGGGGTTGTCGGCGGGGACTTCGTAGCGGGGGTTCCCGTTTCCGTCCAGGACGATGGCCGGGTGGGCGTTGGGGCGGAGGTTGGCATCGTCGGAGCCGGTGCCGTCGGCGGGGGTGTTGTCTTCGGTTTCCAGATCGACGTCGATGCGGGTGAGGGAAGACCAGAAGTCCTTGTCGATGCGCTGGCTGTTGTCGTAGAAATCATTGGAAGCGCCTTCGTCGCCCCAGCTCATGTAGAGGTATCCGTCCGCACCGAAGTGGATGTCGCCTCCATTGTGGTTCCCCTGTTGGTTGAACTGCTGGATTAGGACTTTTTCGCTAGTGGAATCGCCCGATGCCGGATTGGAGGAAACCTGGAACTCGGAAAGGCGGTGGAAGAGTGTGCCGCCCACGCTGACGCTATAGACCACGAAGAAGCGCCCGTCGGTGGCATAGTCCGGGTGGAAAGCCAGTCCGAGAAGCCCCTGCTCGCTGGATGTCTGGAACGTCTCGTTACTGCGTGCATTCACCAGCGCGGCGACGTCCATGAAAAGGCTTCTGGCCGGAGACGAGACGTCACCGATGAGAATGATGCCACCGGTTTTCTCCAGGACGAACAGCCGTTCCGTCTCCCCCGGGGGCGTGGTCAGGCCGAGTGGCTGGCTGAAGGTGAGGCCGGGAAAGGCCTCGACCACCCCGATGTTCTGGGCCGGGGACGGCGGGCATCTGCGAGCCGGAAAGCGGGACGCGTGTCTGCGCGGCACAGGGAAGGATGAGGCAGGCGGACAGAACGGTGGTGAAGGCTTTCATGGGCTAGCCTGACAGGTAGGCGCGGAATCGGCCTTTCTCAAGTGACAAGGAATGGCGAGTGGACTCCGTCCTCTTCTTTGGAGTTTAAAGTTTAAAATTTAAAGTTTCCGGCAATGGTTACTTGTCGGACGGCTTCGGGGTTGCGTAGGGTGGCGCAACCTGTTCCAAAACGTGTCCCAACCAGTTTCCCAACCACAGATCGTAGGCATTCTCCCGGCACGTTGGGGCTCCACACGTTTCCCCGGAAAGCCGCTTCATCCCATCGCCGGAAAGCCCCTGATCCAACATGTCTGGGAGCGTTGCAAGGAAACCGAAAACCTCTCGGACATCCTCGTCGCCACGGATGACGAGCGCATCTTCCAAGCGGTGGAAGCTTTCGGGGGAAAAGCCGTGATGACTTCCTCTGAGCACCCCACCGGAACGGACAGACTGGCCGAGGCCGTTTCCAAAGCCCCGGGAGCCACCCACATTCTCAACATCCAGGGCGACGAGCCACTCATAGCCCCAGCCCTCATCGACGAACTCGCCCAGGCTCTCATGGACGATCCCGCCCTGCACATGGTCACCGCCGCGAACCCGCTGGCTCCCACCGACCCAGCCGCCGCCGATCCCAACGTAGTAAAAGTGGTTCTCAAGAAAAACGGCCACGCCCTCTACTTTTCCCGCTCCCCCCTGCCCTTCTTCCGCAATCCCGTTCCCGGCCTGCAAGTCCTCCGGCACAAGGGCATTTACGGATACCGCCGGGATTTCCTCGAAACCTTCGTCACCTGGCCACCCTCCCCACTGGAGACGGCCGAGTCCCTGGAACAACTCCGCGCCCTAGAAAACGGAGCCAACATCCAAGTCATCATCACCGACGACACCTCCCCCGGAGTCGATACCCCGGAGCAAGCGCTGGAGATCGAACGTCTTCTCTCAAACTCTTCCCTGGGGTTTAAAGTTTAAAATTTAAAGTTTTTATGAAATACATCTTCGTAACCGGCGGCGTCGTCTCGTCCCTAGGAAAAGGCCTCGCAGCAGCCTCCATCGGCACCCTCCTTGAAGCACGCGGTTTGAAGACGCTGATGCAGAAGTTCGATCCGTATCTCAACGTCGATCCCGGCACCATGTCCCCTTACCAGCACGGCGAGGTTTACGTCCTGGACGATGGCGCGGAGACCGATCTGGATCTGGGTCACTACGAGCGTTTCACCTCCGGCGTCCTTTCCCAGATGAACAACCTCACCTCCGGGCAGGTGTTCGATTCCGTGATCAAAAAGGAGCGTCGTGGCGAATACCTGGGCAAGACCGTGCAGTTCATCCCGCACGTGACCGATGAGATCAAGGGCCGCATGCACAAGGTGACTGCGGACAACCCGAAGACCGATGTGCTCATCACCGAGATCGGTGGCACCGTCGGCGATATGGAAGGGCTTCTCTTCATCGAGGCACTCCGCCAGTTTGCCCTTGAAGTAGGGAAGGAAAACGTCTGTTTCATCCACGTTACCCTCCTCCCCTACATCAAGGCGGCGGGCGAGGCCAAGACCAAGCCCACCCAGCAATCCGTCGCGAAACTCCGCGAGCTCGGCATACAGCCGGACATCGTCATCTGCCGCACGGAAACCGATCTGGACGAGGACAACCGCAAGAAAATCGCCATGTTCTGCAACGTGGAGAAGAAGAACGTCGTCGCTTTCCGCGATGTGGCCCACACCATTTACGAGTGCCCGCTCGACCTCCGCCGGGACAAGATCGACCGCCTCGTCGTGGACAAAATCGGCCTGGGCCACACGCCTACGCCCAACCTTGAGAAATGGGAGACCTTCGTCCAGCGAGTCATCCACCCGAAGCACAAGGTCACCATCGCCGTGGCCGGGAAATACATCGAGCTGCAGGACGCCTACAAATCCATTTATGAATCCCTTATCCACGCCGGTGCCCACCACGATACCAAGGTGCACATCGTCCGGGTGGAAGCGGAAGCCATCGAAGACCACGGCGCGAAATCCGTGATCGGTGATGTGGATGGCATCCTAGTCCCCGGTGGCTTCGGCGACCGTGGGGTGGAGGGGAAAATCCTCGCCGCACAGTATGCCCGCGAAAACAACATCCCTTATTTCGGCATCTGCCTCGGCATGCAGATCGCCACCGTCGAATACGCGCGGAACATGTGCGGGCTGGAGGGGGCGAACTCAACCGAGTTTAACAAGGACACCCCCCATCCCGTCATCTGCCTTCAGGAGGAACAAAAAGGCTTGGAAGACATGGGCGCGACCATGCGCCTCGGCTCCAGCGAATCCATTCTCTTCACCGGCACGAGGGCTGCAGATCTTTACGGAAACAAAGACCGCATCAGCGAGCGCCACCGCCACCGCTACGAGGTGAATGCCGACTACCAGGAGAAACTCCAGGATGGCGGACTGGTCATCTCTTCCGTTTCCGCAAAAGAGGGTTTGGTAGAGATCGTGGAGCTGACCGAGCACCCGTTTTACATTGGCGCACAGTTCCACCCGGAGTTCCTCTCCAAGCCCAACCATCCGCACCCCCTCTTCTCCGGTTTCGTAGCCGCAGCGCTGAAGAGAGCGGCGGAAGAAGAGCAGTAAGCGTTCCGCCCAGAGGTTGTTTGCAGATCATAATGCACGGTGCGCCGTGCATTTTCTGCGTCGTTTCATCAGGAAAGTTTCACTGAAGGGAATGGCAACACGAGGTTTTACGTGGGGTTTACCGCCAGGGACCACGTGGCAGGGTTCGTGCGGTTGGTTTGCGACGTAAACCGAACGCATCGAACCATGAACAAGACAATTCCCACACTCCTCGCAGTCTCCTCCCTGGCAATCGGCCTCAGCGTGACCTCCTGCGTAACTCCTTACGACGCCTACGGCTCGACCAGCGTCACCACCTACAGCACCGGCCACCGCATCAACAGCCTCCCACGCGGATACCGCACCGAAATCATAGGCGGCGACACCTACTACTATAACGACGGCTCATACTACCGCTCCCGCTCCGGCGGCTACGTGGTTGTCGATCCACCCCGGTCGAGCCGTTATTTCAAGGAATATGACAGGCACCGCAATCACAACCACAGGGACGACCGCCGCCGTGGCAGCTACCGTGACCAACGCAACGACAGCGTGAACGTCATCACCAGACTTCCCAACGGATACCGCACCGTGAACGTGCGCGGCAACACTTACTACCAGCATCGCGACCGCTACTACCGCCGCCAAGGCAACGGATACATCACGGTAAACCGCCCGTTCTGATTCCAACTCAACATTCCCGTCATCATGGAAACAGCGATCCTCACCACCGTAGTCTTTCTGGTAATTGCGTCCGGAATACTCACTGCCATAGGCCAACGCAACGGATGGGGCGTAGCCCCGCTCGGCTTTCTCGGACTGGGCTTCATCATACCCTTCGTAATGCTCCTTATCGGAGTCTTGTGAGGGGATTCCCTGTTTACGAAGGAAACACGACATCCCCTTGCACTGGAGTCTTTTTAGCGATCAGTCCGTGTTCCTTCACCCGCTCCTGGAACAGGATAAAGTGCGGGGTCTGCCGGTGGTGCTCGAGCGCGGCTTCATCGTCATAAAATTCCGCAAGGGTGAAGACATTGGCGTTTTCCTTGCTGCGGGATACCAGAAACTGCCTGCAGCCCGGTTCGTGCGCGATCACATCCGCCGCCTCTTCGGTGATGTACTTCAAGAATTCCTCCGCCTTGCCCTCGGCAGCCTCCACGATGATTAAAAGTGAGATCATGAAATGAGATTGGATCGCACCCAAAGCTTTGCCCAGCCAATTCCCCCCCATCCCCCCCATCCCCCCCATCCCTCCTTCCCCCCATCCCCCCATCCCCCCATCCCCCCATCCCTCCATCCCTCCATCCCTCCATCCCTCCTTCCATCCCTTGACCTGCGCGCCATATCATGCAGTTTGTCTCGAAATGCTTTCCAAGATCCCCTCCCTCCTGGCCATACTCGCCCTTTCCGCCACCTTCCTCACCGCGCAGGAAGAAACTTCCCCTGCACCGCCCGCGCCCCCCGCCAAGACCCTCGTCTCCGAGGATGCCCTTACCCTTTCCCTGGCTCCCATGACCAAGGAAGAGCTCAAGGATGAAGTCGCAGCCTGGCAGGACAGGGTCAAAGCCAAGGCTCAGGAAATTGCCGATCTCGAAATCAGCGCCCTTGATGGCAAAGGTGACCGCGCAAAAATCAACGAGACCCTCATCACCCTGCGCGAACAGAAAGCACAACTCGTCAAACGTGCCGAGATCGCCCTCGACTCCTATGAACTCAAGGGCGGCGATGGCGCGGACGCGCGCAAATACATTGCCGCCGTCCGCGGTATCAAAACCTCGGTTAACGACATCAACTCCCGTGTCCAGGCATTCAACGCATGGTTCACCTCCCAGGACGGCGGGGTCAAGGTCGCAATCAACGCAGCACAATTCATCGGTATTCTTGTCGTCTTCTGGGTCATCGCCATCTTCGCCACCAAGCTCATCCACCGCGCCATTGAAAAGCAGCCCCACATCTCCTCCCTCCTGAAAACTTTCATAAACAAGATGAGCCGCCGCGTCATCCTCCTCATCGGCTTCATCGTCGCCCTCGGCACCGTCGGCGTGAATGTCGGTGCCGCCCTCGCACTCATAGGCGGCGGTGCCTTCATCCTCGCCTTCGCCCTCCAGGACACCCTCAGCAACTTCGCCAACGGAATCATGCTCATCATCTACCGCCCCTTCGATGTAGGCGATGCCGTGGAGATCGGCGGCGTCACCGGAAAGGTCGATAGCGTCTCGCTCGTCTCCACCACCATCCTCACCTTTGACAACCAGAGCGTCCTCGTCCCCAACAAGAAAGTCTGGGGCGAAGTCATCACCAACATCACCGGGAACACCACCCGCCGCGTCGATATGGTATTCGGCATCGGCTACAGTGACGACATGGACAAAGCCCAGGAAATCATCGAGCGTGTCGTCCGGGAAAACCCCCTCGTCCTTCAGGAGCCGGCACCAAACATAGGCGTGGACGCCCTGGCCGACTCCTCGGTAAACTTCCGCTGCCGCCCCTGGGCTTTGACTGCGGACTTCCTCACCGTAAAGACAGAGGTCACCAAGCGCATCAAGGAGGAGTTCGATGCCGCAGGCATCTCCATCCCCTTCCCCCAGACCGATGTCCACCTATTCCGCCAGGATGTGGAAAAAGGGTGAGAAACGGCTCGTCAATCACTTCCGGCGCCCCCTTGGGGCTACGAGCCGATGGCGCGAGTTCTTCTCCATACTGCTGATATAAAATCCTGGTAAAACCAGGGATCCCCGCCTGTCCAATAGGAAAATTTTACGATTGGCATATTTAATGCTTCGCATTTTTCAGATCTAGGAATAGCTTCACCCCGTTACCGGAAAAATGGCTGAAGCATCCTTATACCAATCGCTCTCGCAGTCCCAGACGCTTGCTCCGCAAATGCGGAAGAGCCTGGAAATACTGCAAGCCAGCACTCTGGAGCTTTCCCAGCTCATGCGGCAGGCACTTGAGACAAATCCCACGCTGGAAGACATCACCGAGATGGAGTCCCTGGACGATGAGGGGCCTGATCCGGAAGAAGCGGATTCCCTGGACGACCTGAACGAAACCGATGACGACTGGCGCGACCAGGCAATCCTCGAAGGCCGTAGCAACCAGTGGACACAGGAAGACGAGGAGCGCCGCCAGCGGCTTTACGACAATATCGTCGCGCCGGAAACGCTGCAGCAACATCTCCAGCACCAGCTCGACCAATCACTGATCGATCCGGCTGTCCGCGAGGCGGCCCAGACCCTTCTTGGAAACCTGGATGACAGGGGGTTCCTGGAATTTCCAATCCAGGCAATCGTCTCCACCTGCTCTTCTACGAAAAAGAATCTCGAAGCTGGTCTGGCGCTGATCAAAACCTTCGATCCGGCGGGAGTTGGAGCTTCCGGAATTCCCGAAGCGTTGCTTATCCAACTGGAGCGCACATCAGGCACGGAAACCCTGGAATACAGGATCGTCCGGGATCACTTGGAAGACCTGGCACGGAAACGCCACCCGCACATCGCACGTGCGCTTGGCACCGATGTGGAGAGTATCGCAGAGGCGGCTTCGAACATCGGAAGGCTCTCGCCAAACCCCGGCGGCGAGTTTGACCCGACCGGGAACCCCTATATCCTCCCGGACGTAGTGATTGAGAAAAACGACGAAGGCACCTGGGGTGCACGTCTCACCGGCGAGCACCTGCCCAGCTTGCGCATCAACGATTTCTACAAGGACATGATTGGCAAAAACGGGGTGGATCAGAAAGCCCGCGCTTTCCTCCGAGACCAGATCCGAGATGGCCGCAGCCTCATCCGCTCCATCTCCCTCCGCCAGGAAACCATTCTCGCCATCGCCCACAAGCTCATCGAACAGCAGCCGGCGTTTTTGGAAAAGGGGCCACGCCATCTCCGTCCGCTGACGATGAACGACATCGCCGACGAACTGGATCTCCACGCCACCACCGTCTCACGCGCAGTCGCCGGGAAATACATTCTCACCCCGCAGGGACTGATGGAAATGCGCGCTTTCTTCGCCACAGGGTATCAGACGGAGGGCGGCGCGGAAGTTTCCAACGCGGGAGTGCGCGAGGCGATACAGCAACTCGTAGCAAAGGAAGACAATGCCAAGCCGCTTTCCGATGATGCGATCACCAAAGCCCTCCAGAAGCAGGGCATCAAGGTGGCACGGCGGACTGTCGCGAAATACCGGGAGCAACTGAACATCCTGCCCTCGCACTTGCGGAAGTCGTTTTAGAAAAGATGTATGTGCGCCTCGCGCACTGAATTCGAGGTGGCGTCTCCGCCACCTGCGGAAAAATCTTTCTTACAGCGGGCGGGGACGCCCGATGGGACTCAAGGCGCGGGACGCACCTGCTCCTCAATCGAGCAAATCCGGATAACTTTCCTCCGCTACTGCGAGGGTGAGATCCATGATCATTTTCGAGTTGGATTGGGCCAGCGCCTTCTCCGCAGTTTCACGGCATTTCTCGTAGCTGAGGGAGCGGATCACCTGGCCTACCCTCGGAAGAACTTGTGGGGAAACGGAAAGCTCTTCCACGCCGAGACCGATCAGTAGCGGCGTGAGGCGGATGTCCCCTGCCATTTCCCCGCAGACGCCTGTCCAGATGCCGCAGTCGCGACCGGCATCGACGGTCTTTTTGATCAGACGGATCACGGCGGGATGGGTGGGCTTGTAAAGGTTCGCCACGTGGGGGTTCACCCTGTCCACGGCTACGGTGTATTGGATGAGATCGTTCGTGCCTATGGAGAAAAAGTCCGCGTGGGGCGCGAGAAGATCGGCGCAAACTGCGGCGGAAGGAACCTCTATCATCACGCCTACGGGGATTTCAGGATCGAAAGGAATGTCTTCTTCGGAAAGCTCCTCCATGCATCGGTTCAAAATTTCGCGAGCCTGGAGAAGCTCGGAAAGACCGGAGACGAGCGGGAACATGACCGCTACTTTCCCGAACGCACTGGCCCGGAGTATGGCGCGCAACTGATCCCGGAACATGGCCGGACGCGAAAGGGAAACGCGGATCCCCCGCCAGCCGAGAAAGGGGTTCGGCTCGGCTTCGGTGAGCGGCTCGACCGGTAGCTTGTCCCCTCCGGCATCCAGGGTGCGGATGATGGACATGTGCGGGCTGATCTCTTCCGCGACTCTCGTATAAGCGGCCGCCTGGGCGTTTTCATCCGGCATCTCGGCACCGTTGAGAAGAAGGAATTCCGTGCGGTAGAGGCCTACACCCTTCGCGCCACTTCGCTTTACCTGATGGAGTTCCTGAAGGAATTCGATATTCGCGGAGAGGGTGATTTTCCGGCCATCGGTGGTGTCGGTGGCCTCCTCGCGTTTCTCATCCAGCCTGGTGCGCTGCTTCTCCTTTTCTTCCAGGATGGAAATGTATTTTTCCAGGGTTTCCCGGCACGGATTGAGAACGAGTTTCCCGGAATAACCGTCGAGAACCGCCGGGGTCAGTGCGGTGACCTGGATGACGGAGGCACCCAGGCCGACTACCGCTGGAATACCGAAAGAGCGGGCGAGGATGGCGGTGTGGGAGTTGACGCTGCCTTGTTCGGTTGCGAATCCGAGGAGGTGCTTTCTGTTGGAAGATGCGGTATCAGAGGGACTGAGATCGTATGCGAGAAGGATGTGTTTCCCGTCGGGAGCTTCGTGGGAATGGTCTTCGTCCACCGCGAAATTCCTCAGCAGGCGCTGGCAGACATCCTCGATATCCGCCGTCCGCTCCCGAAGATATGGATCCGGAATGCGGCGCATGGCTTCGAGGAAATTCTGCATCACCGCGTAGAAGGCGAACTCCGCATTCTGCCTGCGGTCGCGGATGGCCGTATCCACCTTGTCGAGAAGGGTTCTGTCCTCCAGCAGCAGGACGTGGGCCTCGAAGATTTCGCTCTCCTTGTTTCCCGAAAGGGACTCCAGGCGTTCCTGTAGATCAATGAGTTGCTTCTTGGTTACGTTCACCGCAGTGGTGAACCGTTTCTGCTCTTCTTCGATCCCATCTGCGGGAATCGAATAGACTTCCGGTGCGGAAAACCCCCGCGCAATGACATGAATGGGACCGAACGCGATCCCGGGCGACGCAGGGATTCCCGTATAGGTGATTTCGGTTTCTTCGTCTGTCGTTACCATTCGCTGTGGGTAAGAGTGGGCGTTTTCCGGGGGCGATGCAAGGATTCTGCTCCATGTTTCCGATAACCGCACCGCGTGAAGAGGGAACCGCGGTTGGACGGGGATTCACACGGATCGGATTACGGTGGCTGGGGTTGAGAACGACCTGCGGCAGAAGATCACCAGATGATATATTTCGTTCGGATGATGTGGTGTAAAATTCCAGTTTGGTTCGGAGAACAGACTCCAAACCCCTTCAATTGTCTGGAAACCGTTCTCCAGCTTTCAGCCCTCTTTCAACCATTTCTCATGGCCCCAGAGTCCCCAGACCACCCCTGCGAGACCGAAGGTCAGGAAAATTGTCGGGAGGCCTTCGGTCATTGCGATTCCGACCGGCCCGATGGCATGGAGGAAATCGTTGTCGATGAAATGTGGGGCGAGAAGGACGTAGAGCCTGGCGACCAAAAGCGCGACCGCACCATAGCCCATCATGGAGCCACCCCATGACTTGCACTCTTTCACAAGGCGAAGTGCGGCGAGGGCGAGTATTCCAAGACCAATGACGCCGAGGGCATCGAAGACCAGACCGTTTGCGACGATGGATTCAAGCAGCAGATTCATGGCCGGATACGTTTTGGGTTTTGGATTGGGTTTTGGAGGCTTTCAGGAAAGCGGGAACGCGTAACAGACCGGAGTGCAGGCCAAGGCCGAGTCCTAGAACCAGCCAGCCTGAATTCATGATCACGATTTTCACCGCGTGCCATCCCAGCGCAGTCGAAGGACTGTGAAGATGTGCACCCGGGTAGTAGCGTTCGATTTTTCCCGCCTCATACATGGGGATCAAAAATGCATAGCCGACGCAGAGGAGAAACGCCCCGCCGACGAGGAACCGCGCACTCCAGCCCTCGGTTCCACGTGCCATCCGCCACGCCACCACCATCAGGAAAGCTCCCATCACGATCATGAAAACCGGGCGTGCAGCATCAATGGATGCGAGAGGGAGACATTGAGCTGCTGGCATGACAATCACTATAACGACATGACATAAGTCATTGATCAACAGCTATTAACAACGGATTAACAAACTACCAATAAACACGTAAATCCCACCTTATCTGATATACCCGAAGATCCTGATACTCCGTATTTCCTAGAAATCAGCCTTCATCGGAAAATGCCTTTACCGGGCGGTGTGGAAAGACTGAGAGCCTGACGCAATCCACCATGACTGCGAGGCTCACGATGAATAAACACGTTTCGGTAAGGCAGTGGTAGCGGGGCGCGACACCGCGGTGACATTTGATCCGGCAGAAAGAATTTTCAACCACCCTGCCATGACGACGTTTCGCCAATATGTCACCACATCGGAACTCAGTCCCGCATTGCGAGAAGCAAGGCAGCGGCTTCCTTGAGATCGGGTGCTGAAATTTCCGGCTCCGGCGAGAGAGGGTAGAGCGACTTTCCGGGTCTTGAGAGAAACGCTCCGCGCAATCCTGCATGCAGGGCGCCGGCGATATCCCAGCCATGTGCCGCCACGAGCATACAGTCTTCCGGAGCCACATCCATCTGCCGGGCTGCCCATGCGTATGTCCGCAAATCCGGCTTGTAGGTTTTAATGGTTCCCACGCTTAGCCGTTTCTCAAAATAACCGGACAACCCGGCGTTTTCCATCTGGGCATCCACTCCTTCCTGAGGGGAATTTGTGAGAGTCGCCATCCGGAAACCGGCGTCCTTCAGCATTTGCAGCCCGGACTTCACATCAGGATGCGCAGGCAGCGAGGTGATGGGTTTGATCGCCTCTTTCGCTGCTTCCATCGAGAGCTCCAGGCCATGGTCTTTCGCCACCATGGTCATCACCGCCGCGCCGATTTCTCCGAACTTGTGGTAGGTTCCGCTTACGGTTTCCACTAGGGAATACTGAAGCATTGTTGTAAACCAGGTCTTCACAAGCTCGCTGCGGCCACCGAACGCCGCGGTTACGCTTTTCTCCAATGGCGCCAGATCCAAAAGGGTTTCGTTCACGTCAAAAAACAGCAGCTTGGGTCGGGTCGGTTTCATATTGGTAGGGGCGGCAAAAACTCGGGAAGCCACAGTCCCGGCTGAAACAGCCGTAGCCAAGGCCAGCACTTTTCTTCTTTCCATCCGTGATGGTGGCACCTGCCCGACCAATCTCAACCGGTTTCTCTTCAGAATAGCGCTGCGACCGGGCGCGATCCAGGAGCCAGGGGGTCGCAAAACAAATCGACTGTGCATGGAATCCAACAGAAGCTCCACCAGTTCTTCGAAACCCAATGATCATTTTCCTACTCCACACCGCGTGCATTCTTGCCGGTTTATTCATCGCGGGCGTCGCCAGCCGGCTCGCGTTTGCCATCTCTGAAAAGATCGTCCGGGCACCTTTCCTGGATCTTCTCATCAGCATCTTCACCTGGATCCCGTGGCCGCCGGCTACTGCCTGAACGGCTGGATCGGTGTGCTCTCCGCCCTTTTTGCCCAATTTCTCGGGATCTATGTCTTCTGTTTCCTCGACCGGACGATACGCGGAAAACCAGCCGACACCCTGACCGCCGCGCAAGGACGGGTGCTGGGCCATTTGCGGAACCACATCGCCCTGCTTGCCACCACGCCGGCCACCGTTGCCTTCGTCGCCGTCCGGCTGACGGAGCTGCTGGTCTATCCGGTCGTCGCCCGGCTGGCGAAACTTCCCACCTACAGAACCGCCGATTGGGTGAACCTTTCCCGCCACAAGTATCAGGGTCTCACCGGCCCGGATCTTCTTTGGTGCTGGTATTGCGACTGGATGACGGGCATCTGGGCGCTGGGCAGCGAAATGCTCCGCAACATCGAATCCTTCTGGTGCCCCATCCGTTTCCGCGACGATGCGAAAAACCGCAACGCCGCCACGGATTTCCCCGATGTGGAAAAATGGGCACCGGCGGACGCGGGAGTCGAGGAGGCGATCAGGGTTTTCGAGGAGCATTACGATGGGAAAAGGGAGAACAGTTGGTTCGGCCATCCCGACCGCCGCGAGCCATGAAGTTCATCCGAGCCGAGACCAACGCCCACTACCGATCCCTCCGCCTGGTGAGCGAAAGTTCCCGCTGGGAGCTAGGCATGAGCCTCTACGCCCACGGCATGAGGATGCGGATGGGACAGGCAGGCAAGCCGCCAGGGGTGGTCGATTTCTGTATGGGGCGCGACGCGGCAATCTACCCCTCCATCCTCCTCGCCGTTTTAAAAAAACTGGAACCCGTTCCCGAAAACATGACAGCAGAAGCGATCGACGCGGTCTTCCCTTGGCACGGTTCACGCCCGGATCTATCCATCCACCTGACTCCCCTGCTGGAAGAGGTTCCGTAGCCACTTCCACATCCCATCCATTGCCCCTGGAATAGGAAGATGGCCAATCACGGAATACATGGAGACCAAAAGGATATCAATTTTGGGAAACCATCCATCCGGCATCCTGAGTCCTGGTTTCAATTCGTCTTACTTTCCGTGTATTCCGAGCATTCCGTGGTTCAAAATTCTTTTCCTATCTCTTTACCGGTTCCCCGAGCTGAAAGCAGAGGCGCAAAGGTAGGGACTCGAAACCCAAGGCGGTGCCTGCCCGTCAATTCCTTATCGTGAACCCACCCGCATTGGTGTAGCAATCCCACACCGCCTGATGATTCCCCAATTCCTAGTTTCACGCCTCGATTCCTACCTGCGCTCGCAGTTGATTGGCGGGGAAGGCGCGCCTTCGGTCGATTTCAGCCAACCGGCAGGTGAACCGGCGCTCGCCCCGGCGGATTCCGTTTCCTGGAGGGCTTTCCGCAATCCGGTCTCCCTCTACATCGGCGGCATCACGGCGGTGCTGATGGAGCTGGCCGAGCCCAGGGTGCGCTCCGGTGTCTGGGGGCACACCACCTTCCGCGATGATCCGCTGAAGCGAATGCGGCGCACCGGGCTGGCGGCGATGGTCACCGTTTACGGGGCACGCAGTATTGCCGAGAAAATGATCATCAGAGTCGGTAAAATGCACGGTCGCATCGAGGGACGGACACCGGCGGGCGTCCCCTACCGGGCGGATGATCCCGAGCTATTGCGCTGGGTCCACGCCACGGCCTTGTTCGGTTTCATGGAAGCCTACGGTCAATTCGTCTGCCCGCTTTCTTCCGCAGAACGCGACCAATTTGTCGCCGAAGGAGTCCTCGCAGCCGCCCTCTACGGAGCAACGGATCCACCTTCCTCCGAAGCAGATATGGGAACACTCTTTGATGAAATGCTCCCGCAGTTGGAGCCTTCAGACATTGTCCTCGAGTTTCTGGAAATCATGCGGCGCATCCCGCTCTTCCCGCTTCCGCTGAGACCGTTCAATTATCTCATGATACGCGCGTCCGTCAGCCTGCTCCCCACCCCGGTGAAGGAAAAAATCGGACTCGCCACCGGCTTCCATCTGTCCCCGGCTGGCAAGCGGCTCCTCCACCTGCTGGGTTCACAGGTTGACCGGTTGCACCTGGAGTCCTCTCCCGCCACCCGGGCCTGTGTGCGTCTCGGGCTGGCCCCGGACTACCTCGTCCGTCACTCAGCCAGATCCTCGTTGAAGTAGATCTTGATGAACTTCATCTTCCTCCCTTCGTCGAAACCATGCTCCAGCACCTCCCCCGGCTTCGCGGCGAGGGCGGGCTTGAGTTTGATCTCCACCCCCGTATCCAGCTTCATCGCCGTGCGAATCTTCTTTTTCGCTTTGGTCACATCCTTTTTGGAAATATCGAATGAGTCCTCCAGCTTCTGCCCGTCCTCCTCTTCGATCTGGCTGCGGTGCTCCGCGAACTTCGCCTTGGCTTCCGGGGTTTTCAGCACTTCTTCCTCGAACTCCCCGAGATTGAATTTTTCCTTTTCCTCGAAGTAAGTGATCGCATCCCTGGCGGCATTTGACGCATCCCAAGGCGGGGCATCGTCCCCTGCCACGGGCTTTTCCTTTTTCTCCTTTTCCATGAACGCGACCGCCATGTTCGCGTACTTGTTGGTGAGGAACGGACTATCGGGAATCGGAATCACGCCGAGGAAATCCCGCACCCAGAATCGCGAATTCGTTCCACTCCGGTCAAAGGTCAGCACGTAGTAACCCTTCGTCTCCAGGTGGTTGAGAATGAGGCAGCCCTTGTCGATCTTCTCAGGATTGATCCCCTGCTCCGTGTGCAGTTCCAGATCCCCATCCCGGGTGGAAATGCTGAGAAACGGAACCACGCTTTCCGATTTAAGAATGCACAGCCCTTGGATGAATTCCCCGTCCAGCTCGATGTCCTTGACCAGGGAGATGCACAGATCACCTGACTTGATGTTCGGGTGGTTGGACTTGGAGTAAAGCCTCTTCGCGATGTCGCAGCCCTTCTCCAGCAGCCCGTCTTCCGAGGAGAAAATGGCAGAGGCGTAGGAGTTCATCTCATGTTGCTGCAGCGATGAATGATGGCTGAACTTGTGCGCCGTCAGATTCTTAAATGGCTTGAGGAAAATGGCGGCAAGCGTCATCTGGTCATCCTCGTCGATTTTAAAAACCTCTTTGGAAGTCTGGAGCGGCTCATCGCGCTGGGGATGGCCCACCTTGGCAAGGACAAGGCCGGAGGACGCGGCGGAATTGAAACGAATTTTAACAGGCATACAGGGGGCGGAACCTAAGACCCCCGAGACATTTTGACACCTCGAAATTCAGAAAAAAAAACGATCCTTGCAGGGCGGAGGATTTCCCGGCAGGGCACTGGAGAGGAACCGCGATTTCGAAATCGCGACTGCAACGGGAACTGACTGCCCAGTGGTTCGCCTGTCCTGTCGCGATTTCCAAATCGCGGTTCCCTCCCCTGCATCCGGTTTCGGTTCCAAAAGCAGGTAACCCTCCTTCCACGCTTGCCATGCCCCGTCCCGTCGTCCAAAACTCGCGTGATGAAATTCAATCCAATCACCTATCTAAAACTCGCGCTCGGCCTCCTTCTAGCCATCGCGCTCCCATCCTGCCTCCAGAACGAGACCACCATCACCGTGAACAAGGACGGCAGCGGCACTATCGTGGAAGAGACCTACCTCACCGCCGCCATGCTGGACATGTCCGCCCAGTTTGCCGAGCCGGGCGCGCCTGATCCCGTGGCCGAGATGTTCACTGAGGAAAAAGCCAAGGAAAAGGCTCCCAAGCTCGGCGAAGGCGTGGAGTTTGTGAAAATGGAAATGATCGAAAAGGAAGGGATGAAAGGTGCCCGCACGCATTACAAGTTCGCAGACATCAGCAAGGTCACCGTCAGCCCCGGCAGCGCCATGGAAAGCCTCGGCGATAATGCCCCCAAGCCAAAGGGAGACGAGGAAGAGGCCCTGAAATTCGAATTCGCCGATGGTGAACTTACCGTCCTCATCCCTCCCACCGACTTCAAAGACATGGCCATGGACAATGCCGAGGAAGGCCAGAACCCACAAATGGAAGAGATGATGAAACAGATGATGGCGGACATGCAGATCGCCGTCCGGCTCAAAGCTACTGACGGCATCGAAAAAACCAACGCAACCTACGCGGATGGCGATACCATCACCCTTTTCGATGTGAAAATCGCCAAAATGTTCGCCCAGAAAGACAAGCTGAAAGCCATCTCCGAGACTGCCAAGACCGACAAGGACGCCGCCATCGCGGACTTCAAAAAGCTCGAAGGCATCAGGATAGAAACCGAGGAAAAGGTCTCCGTGAAACTGAAGTGAGCGAAGCGGCTGTTGGAGGTTTCCCACGTGCAGCGCCGCAGGCACCGGTGACTGCCGGGAGCCTGCTTGTCCGCCGTAGCCTTGGCGAAGGAGGGCTGTTACGGGGCAATCGCCGCCTGAAGGCAGCGCTCCGTGCCAATGCCGCCGGCCCAGAGCGGCAGCAGGCTGCCAACAGTCACCGGTCTTACACCAGATCACCGCGTAAAAAATTCCTGTATCGCTGCCAGGCCTTCTTCCAGGCTGTGCTTCGGCTCCCACCCTGCCGCCATTAGCCTCTCCGCACTGGCGCGGGAGTGTTTCACATCCCCTGCCCTCACCGGCCCGTGGAGAATTTTTGAGGAGGAACCTGCGGAAGAAATGATTCGCTCCGCGAGATCGTTGATCGTGATCTGCCCGCCGTATCCTGCATTGAACACTCCTGTCACTCCCGGCGTTTCCACCGCGAAGGACAGCGCACCTGCGATGTCCTTCACATAGATGAAATCCCTCGTCTGCCCGCCATCCCCATGGATCGTGATGTCCTCGTTCTTCACCGCTTTCTCGATGAAAATCGGAACCGCCGCCGCATAGGCACCTTTGGGATCCTGGCGTGGCCCGAAGACATTGAAAAACCGTATCGCAGCCGTCTCCAGTTTCCCCCCGCTCCGGAACATGCCCAGATAGTATTCCCCATCCAGCTTGGTGATCGCATACGGGCTTTTCGGTTCCGGGATCATGGTCTCGGTCTTCGGCACGCAAGGGTTATCGCCATACACCGCGGCGGAGGATGCGAAGACCAGCTTCTTCACCCCCGCAGCGGACGCCTCTTCCAAGACGTTGAGCAACCCGTGGACATTGATATCCACGCACTCCCCCGGCTTCTCCATGGAATTCCGGGACACTCACCAGCGCAGCCAGATGGAAGATGTAATCCACCCCCTCCACCGCCTTCTTCACCAGCTCCCTATCCGTGGCGGAACCCTCGATGAAAGTATGTTCCAGCCCCTCCAGATTATACCGGTATCCGGTGCGGAGATTGTCCAGGATGCGGATTTCCTCCGCTTTGTCCTGATACATTTCGGCAATGTGGGAGCCTATGAAACCCGCTCCTCCCGTGATTAGAATCTTCATGCTTGTGTGATGTTTTTGGCCACGATCCCCTCCATCTCAGGCAGCTTGCGCTCGATGGATTCCACATAGGCGAACTGGTTGCGGCAGCGCTCCAGGTTGTGGGTCGCGTGGGCTTTTTTGAAATAGGTATCGCCCTGCAGGTAATCGGTTAGAAATCTCATTCCGCACTCAAGCGTGAGCAGTTTCCCGGAAAAGGCGAGGTTTTCAATCTCCGCCGCATTCAGGAACTCCCGCCCCGCCACCAGATAGCCCCTCACCAGGGAATCGAACCGATCCAACCGCACGTTGAGCGTATCCGTTTCCGTATCGTCCTCGCGCTTGTTGGTGGCCGCCGTGCGCACCATATCGCCGAAGTCGTAGAGCGCGGAGCCGGGCATCGTCGTATCCAGATCGATCACACACACGCCCTCCGTCGTCTTATCGTCCAGCAGGACATTGTTGAGCTTCGTGTCATTGTGTGTCACACGCTCCGGAATTTCCCCGGAGGCGATAAGATCCGTGATGCGGCAGCAATCCGCCGTTCTCGCCAGTGCGAAGTCGATCTCCTTCCGCACGCTGGCAGCCCGCTCATGGCTGTCGTTTTTGATCGCTGTCAACAGAGCCTCCAGGCGCTTGGGGGTGTCATGGAGATCCGGAATCGTCTCGTGCAAACGCCCGCCCGGCAGCCCGGCGGCAAGCAACTGGAAGTTTCCGAAAGCTTTCGCCGCCTCGTATGCCTGCGCATCGGTTTTCAGTTCATCGTGCCCGGTCGCCCGCTCGATGAACGGATACACCCTCCAGTATTTGCCCTCCGCATCCACCGCAAACGGCCGCCCGTCCACCGCCGGTATGCACGTCAGCGTGCGGCGGTATGCCTCCGGATGCCCCTGCTCTTTCAGACGGGACAGGGAAAACACTGTCACCCGTGAGATGTTCTCCATCAGCTCCTCCGGCTTGCGGAACACGTTCGTATTGATCCTCTGGAAAATGTAGCGGATCGCCCGCTGCCCCGCCTGATCGAAGTTCACGCAGAACGTATCGTTGATGTGCCCGCTGCCATAAGGCGCGCCGGAGACGAAATCGGACCGCATATCGAAAAGGGCTGCAATTTCTCGGTAATCGGGGAGGTCTGTGGTTGCTGCCATGGGGAAAGGAAAGAATCTCCCCACAGTCTTTAGCTCACGCCAATTTTCACGTCAAACTCATGCTAAGGCAATCCTGTGTCCCGACGCTATAAAAAAGCCTTCTCCCAGGGGATAGCGCGCCCAACAACCGCACCCGGGACCGGCGGGTCTTCAGCCCGCCGCGCCGGGAACCACAAGTCCTGCGAATCCGACGAACCGGAAGAATGAAGATTCGTGGAAACGGGCAAAAGAAACACTTGATCTGGCATTATCCAAAGTCTCAAGGATTCGTTAGATCCGTGGTTCATTCCTCTTTCCCCAATCCATTCGTTTGGAAAGAGGCTGACAATGGGGTGACAGCGGCTAGGCTTTCCCCCATCATGAAACTCGATACCATTTGCCTCCACGGCGGGCACAAGCCGGACTCCGATACGAACTCACGTGCAGTGCCGGTTTACCGCACCGCTTCCTTTGTTTTCAACTCCACTGAGCATGCGGCGAATCTCTTCGCGCTGAAAGAACTGGGGAATATTTACAGCCGGCTGATGAACCCGACCAACGATGTGTTGGAAAAACGGATCTCGCTGCTGGAGGGTGCGCCGGAAATGGGTGGGCTGGCGCATGCTTCCGGGACGGCCGCCATTTTCAACACCATCATCAACCTCGCACAAGCGGGCGACAACATCGTCTCCGCGCGGAATCTCTACGGGGGATCCTACACGCAGTTTGCGAACATCCTGCCACAGCTTGGCATTGAAGTCCGCTTCGTGGATTCCAATGACCCGGCGAACTTCACTGCGGCGGCGGATGACAGGACACGCGCGTTTTTCACGGAAACGGTATCCAATCCCGCTCTGGAAATCGCCGATCTGCGGGCCATTGCGGATGCGGCGCATGCACTGGGCCTGCCACTTGTTGTGGATTCCACTTTCACCACCCCCGCCCTGCTCCGTCCGCTGGAATACGGGGCGGATATCGTAATCCACTCGCTGACAAAATGGCTGGGCGGCCACGGGACTTCCATTGGCGGTATCGTGATTGATTCGGGGAAATTCAACTGGGCCGGTGGGAAACATCCCCTCTTCGACGAGCCGGATACCTCCTACCACGGACTGCGCTGGGGGCACGATCTTCCCGAACCGCTGGCCCCCCTCGCCTTCATCCTCCGCATGCGCACGGGTCCTCTCCGGAATCTAGGCGCATGTCTGTCCCCGGACAATGCCTGGGCAATCCTGCAAGGGGTGGAAACCCTTCCCCTGCGCATGGAGCGGCATTGTGAAAACAACCTGGCGGTCGCGAAGCATCTCGCCGCCCACGACAAGGTGGAGTGGGTGCGCTACCCGGGGCTGGAGGACGATCCACAGTATGAGAAAAACACGGAATACCTCGGTGGAAAAGGTGGCCCCATGGTGGTGTTTGGCATCAGGGGCGGCGCGGATGCGGGGAAGAAATTCATTGAGTCACTGGAACTTTTCTCCCATCTCGCAAACGTGGGCGACGCGAAATCCCTGGCCATCCATCCGGCCAGCACTACCCACTCCCAGCTCAGTGCGGAGGCACAGAAGGCGGGCGGGATACCGCCGGAGATGATCAGACTCTCGGTGGGAATCGAGCACATCGACGACATCCTAGCGGACATCGATCAGGCACTGGCCTGAGGATCGGGGCGGTGGAAATACGGAGAAGCGTGCATCTTGCCGCTAGCGAAGAATCCAGCACGCCGCACCAGTCCTTCGCTAGCGGCAGGATGCGCGCTTCTCCTTATTGGGCGCGAAGCTCCATGTGTCTGAGCCACTCTCCCTAGCCCCGTGATTTCGCGTCTTCTTCGATCCACTGCCACAGGCCGGTGAGGTTCCTGGCCACCTCGTGCTTGGTGGCGGAGAGGTCATCGCCAGCGGGGGATTTTCCGTAGAGGTAGAATTTGATCTTCGGCTCGGTGCCGGAGGGGCGGACTGCGAAGGAGCGGCCATCGGCCAGATCGAAGAAGAGCATCTTTTCTTTCGGCAGGAGATCGCCTTCCTGATCGTAGATGTCCTGGGTGGAAAAATCGCGGAAGCGGGTGACTTCGGAGCCATCGATTTCCTTTGGCGGGGTGTTTGCATAGGAGGAGGCGAGCGCCTGGATTTTTGCTGCACCATCGGCACCTTCCATGGTGAGTGCCTTGCCTACTTCCAGGAAATATCCGAACTCCGTGTAGAGATCATCGAGGAGTTCGGTGAGGGTTTTTCCGACGGATTTCGCGTATGCGGCTACTTCCGCGAACATGAGGGTGGCACCGTTCGCATCCTTGTCGCGCACGGCATCGGAGCCGAGGTAGCCGTAGCTTTCCTCCCCGCCGAAGACGAAGAAGCGGGAGGATTCGAGGCGGAGCTTGCGGGTGTGTTCCTGGGAAAGGGTGCGGTAGTCGCCCTTTTTATCGGCGGGGATGGCGTCCTCGTATTTCTTGAGTTTGGCGGCGATGTATTTGAAGCCGGTGAGGGTATCGACCACGGAGACGCCGAAGGAATCCGCGATGGCGGTTTGCAGCTCGGTGGTGACGAAGGTTTTGATCAGGACGCCGCGGGTGCGGTTGGAATTGGTGAGCCAGCCGAGATCGAAGCAGGTTTTCAGGCGATACCATGCCATCAGGGAGCCGATCTGGTTTCCTGTTAGAAGAACCATTTTCCCTTCCGCATCGCGGACGGCTACGCCCATGCGGTCGGCGTCAGGATCGGTGCCGATGACGAGGTCTGCATTGGCCTGGTCGGCTAGTTTGATGGCCATTGCGAGGGCTGGCCCGTTCTCCGGGTTCGGGGAATCGACCGTGGGGAAGCGACCGTCCTGGATGTCCTGTTCGGGGACTGTTAGAACATCGAAGCCGAGGCCGCGAAGCATGGGGACATTGATGTGGCCGCCGGTTCCGTGGAGGTTAGTGAAAACGACTTTCACCGGGGATTTTTCCAGCAGCTCCGGCTGGAGGAGGAGGGTTTTCAGAAGCTCGATGTATTCGTTGTCGAACTCTTCCCCGAGGATTTTCACCACGCCCTGCTCGGCTCCGGGGAGCGGCTCGTAGCGCTCGCTGGTGATCGCGTTGACCTCCTTAATGATCGCGCTGGCGTGTGGTTCGACGATCTGGCCGCCGTCGTTGAAGTAGGCTTTGAACCCGCAATCGTGGGAGGGATTGTGGCTGGCGGTGATGACGACTCCACCGTCGCAGCGGAGCTGGCGGACGGCGAAGGAAAGCTGCGGAGTGGAGCGCGGCCCCTCGAAGACGTAGGCATCGCAGCCGAGATCGCCGCAGATGCGGGCGCAGAAATCGGCGAAGTTTTTGGAGAAATGGCGGGTATCATGCGCGAAGGCGAAGGATGGCTTGCGTCCTTTTCCGCCGGACTCTTTCACGTAGGCGATGAGGCCGCGGATGGCGCGGGAGACGTTGTAGTAATTCATCGTCGCGGTGCCCACGCAGGGGAACTCCGGTCTGCCGTTGGGCCGCCCGCGCCTTGCTCGGTTTTGGTGATGTTGCGTCCTATGGTGCGGCCGCGGAGACCGCCGGTTCCGAAGGCGAGGGTTTTGAAAAACCTGTCGTTGAGTTCGCTGAAGTTTTCCTGCTCCACGAGTTCCTTGACGGAGTTCATGGGGATGTCGCTGGAGGCACCGGCGAGGAGGGATTCGATGTTGGCTTTCGCGGATTCGAGGAGTTGGCCGGAGGCTACGGCGGCGGAGAGTTTTTCCGGGAGATCGTTCATGAGTGTTTTTTGGTAATGGTTTTCGGAACAAGCAGACCGTATTTCGGGCTGAACAGGTAGGCTAAAATAAACAGAAGTCCCAAGAGAATCACAATCGCCGGGCCGGGCGAAATTCCGAGGGGGCTG
The DNA here is from genome assembly GCA_963793435.1 of uncultured Verrucomicrobiae bacterium. Classification (GTDB taxonomy): domain Bacteria; phylum Verrucomicrobiota; class Verrucomicrobiia; order Verrucomicrobiales; family Akkermansiaceae; genus Luteolibacter. Next base: position 3,206,883 of record CAWCAA010000002.1, read on the forward strand.
GAGAGGATGACCGCCACCAGGGAGCCGAGCCCGCCAATGAGTCCCCCGCCCCAGAACAGGGCGAATGTTTTGTCTGTTAGAAGGGAAACGGTGGCCGCCGGGGTGACGAGAAGGCCGACTGAGAGGACGCAGCCAACCGCCTGCAGCGAGGCTACGAGAGCGAGGACTAGCATGCCGAAAACGAGGTATTGCATCAGGCGGGTCGGGACGCCCTGGGCGGCGGCGACGTTCGGCTCGAAGAGGGCCAGCAGGAGCGGGCGCATGAGGAGGTTCGACACCAGCAGGATGACGGAGCCGATGGAAAATACGATCCAAAGATCCGTGTTCCCCACCGCGAGGATGTCGCCGAAGAGCCAGTGTTCCAGTTCGGTGCGCGTTTCGAGTTTCGGCAGGATGGCCACGCCCGCCGCGAAGGCCGCTGTATATAATACCGCCAGTGAAGTCCCCTCGGCCACGCGTTTCCCCCGGGAGACGGCCACCGATCCAAGTCCGACGAGGAGCGCTGCGAACATGGCTCCGAAGAATGCATTCCACTGGGAGAGGAAGCCGGTGATGAGTATTCCCAGCGCGATCCCCGGCAGCATGGTGTGGGAAAGGGCGGAGACGGAGAGCGCATTTTTCCGAAGGACTACAAATCCACTGAAGAAGCCATTGGTGAATCCGATGAACGCCGCCGCCACGAGGGTGCGTTGGTAAAAGGGGCTGCTGAGAAGTTCCTGGAACATGGGTCAGGCGGGCATCGCGAAGGTTTCGGAAATGAGGGCGGGCGTGAGGAGATCGACGGGGCCGAAGGTTACCTGCCTGGTATTGAGAACCAGCACTTCATCGAAGAGCGCGGGGACGGTGGCCATGTCGTGGTGGGAGGCGATGACCAGGCGGCCCTCTTCCGCGAGATTTGCCAGAAGTTCACCCAGGAGTAGGGCTGCGTTTCTATCCAGTCCGGTGAAAGGCTCGTCCAATAGAAGCACGTGCGCCTCCTGAGCCAGCGCGCGTGCAAGAAAAGCACGCTGCTGCTGCCCGCCGGAAAGCTCGCGGATCTGCCTGTCCTGGAGATCACCGAGATTCAGGGACTCCACCGCCGCATCCACGGCAGCGGCATCCTCTTTGGAAAATTTCCTCCACCAGCCCGTCTGCGGATAGCGGCCCATCTCCACCAGCCCGCGCACGGTGATGGGGAACGACCAGTCGATCTCCTCGCGCTGTGGAAGATAGGCGAATTCACGTGACCACTTTTTCACGGAAGTCCCCCGCCAGCGTATCTCTCCGGTCGATCTCGGAACCAGTCCGGCTATGGCTTTGAGCAAAGTGGATTTTCCCGCACCGTTGGGTCCGATCAGGGCTACGCGGTTCCCGCAAGAGGTCGCCATTTCCACACGATCCAGCGCGAGGATGTCACGGTAAGCCACGGATACCCCGTCTATTACAAGCTCGTGGTGATGGGTGTGGTGGGCGCAGCAATCGTGGCTGGCATGTCCTGTTTCCTCTTTCAAAATGGCAGCTCTACGAAATCATCTATGTTCCCTGGCGCATCGAACACGCGGGTGAAAGTTTCCTCACCCGGAGCCTCCACCACCAGCTTGGCGAACCGGTGGGCCGCACCTTCCTCCAGCCAGACCACCATCACGGAAACCACCGGGGAATCCCCTGCGATCTCCACCTCACCCGAAAAAGTCCCGGTCGCCGTTTCCGACAGGGTCACTGCCCCACTGGCACCCTCTACCGCCACCTTGTCCGCCGTCCCGGAAAGTGTTAGATACACCTTCGCCACCATCCCGTTTCCAGCATCAGTGGCGGCATCCTCCACGGGCGTGTATCCCACCTCCACCTTCGGCGCGGCGGTCAGGCGCACGAAAAGAAATCCCGAGGCGGCGATCACCACGAGAATCAAAAGTGTCCTAAAAAGCGGGGAACCCCTCACGCAACTAATGTGCGGTTAGAGCAGCGGCTTTGCAAGCATCATGCTGCAAGGGGGGGCTACTTCGGCACGATCCCCACATTGCGGAATGATCCCAGGTCGTCAAACGATCCCAGGCCGATCTTTCCTTTTCCCAGGGTCTTGTCCTCCGCTCCGAGAACCTCCTCGCCGTCGAACCAGATAGTGATGATCCCGTTATCCAGATCCCGCACCAGCTTCACCTTATGCCATTTCCCCTTCTTCCATGGGAGGGTTTTGGCTCCAGTTTTGGTAATGGACAGGCGGTCGGCATCGTTCACCAGGTGGAGCTGGAGATGAACCTTGTCGGCTTTCTCGCCGAGGTGGGCGTAGTAGAATTCCGTATCACTCTTTTTCCCGAAAGCGATGCAGACGTCGTTGTTTCCCTTATTGAAAAGATCCAACCGGACTTCCGCAGTGAGCGTGAACGATCCCCACTCCCCGCCCTCAAACCATGCGAGGTTGAACGGGCTTCTGACCTTGGGCTTGAAATCCGATTGCTTCTTCAAACCCAGCACACTCCCCTCCCCTTCGCCAGTCCACTCCCAAGCGGACTCATCTCCGAAGCTCCACTTCCCCCTCTCAAGCAAAGGTTTTACCTGCGCGGTGGCGAAAGAGACGGAAAAGAGAAAAAGACAGGCGCACAGCTTGGATCCGGATTTCATGCTGATATGATCCCATCCCGCCCTGCTCACCGGCAAGAGCCAATTCCTCCCCCACCTCACCTCTGATAAATCTGGCTATCAGGAACCTTGGCCACCTTTTTCCTGATGGCTTTATGCTCCGCCTCCGTATCGATCACGATCATCGCATCAACGGTTTCGATTTTATCGAGAACAGCCTGGATCACTTTCATGTTCGCGGAGGTAGAGGTGAACTTATACCACGGGTATTTGATTTCCAGAATCAGGACGAAGTGACGGGTATTGCCAAAAGCCTCGTGCTCCCTCCGCGCCAACCACGCCTTTCTGACCGCCGGTTGCCCGGAGACGATCTCGCAAATGGCTGCCACCCGTTTCACTGAGAGTCCGTGGGGAACGAACTTGTCTTTCTTGGTGATGTTGTTTCGGATCCGGACCGTTTTCAGCATCTGCGCGTCGTGCTCGTCGGCTTTGTGAACCAATCCGTCCAACATCGAATGATCCCCGTTCCTATCGTGAAACGCGGCCATCTCCCCCATGCAATCCAGGGCCAGTTCCGGAGACGTCGAAGCATTCTCCAGATAGACCAGCCCTTCGGCGTCGTCTTCGGCGAGCAGATGGCTTCCGAGAATGTAGGCCGCCACGTGATGATCAGGATGCTCGGAAACAAAAACCCGTATCTCCCCCATGATCGCATCCGGCCCTTCGATCTGGCCGCGCAAAGTGATTCGCTTCCAATGGTCTTCCTCATCATTGATTCCGTTTTCCTCCAACTCCCGAAGCTTCATCCGGTTTTCTTCGATTTCCCCGCGCTGTGCTTTCCAGCTCTCAACAGTAAAATCAAACCACCGCTTGCTGAAATCCGATCGCACGTTCACAGAGAAATCTTCACCAAGAAACGCCTCTGATGCCGTTCGTGCCACCATAGGTAAGTCATAGGAAACTTCGCTAATTCCCAACGCCGCACATCTGTCTTTCAAACCAGGATGGGTATCAGAGTTGTTCGTCTTCGAGGAAAACGCCTGTCCCAACCATTTCATTTTCTTCTCTTGTGCAAGAGGCTGGCGGAGAAAGCCAAGCATTTCCAAATAGAGTTCCTTCGGTGGTTCCGGATCTTTTTTCAAACGCCCCTGCATGCTACTCCAGAATCCCTCTTCCAGATTCCTTGCCTCAAGATGGATCCGTTGAAGGGCTTTCGCACAATCGCCGGGAGAAGTCACTTCTGCGGCAAAAGCATCCGCCCGGTATTCATTGGCGCGGGAGAGAAGGAAAGCGCGGGCATGGAAGTGAGGCCAGAACCATCCGAAAAATCCGCGCAACGGAGCGTTCAGCCAACTTCCCTGATTGAAGATTTCGTCGGCCACGCGTTCCCATGTCTGGCGGATCCGGTAGATCCAGTTTCCCACTTTCCCGTCCGCTCCAGAGAGGTGGGAGAACTCGTGGGCGAGAACCGATTTGAACTCCCCAGGAGAGAGCGCGTCCAGCAACGGCACACCCAGCGAAAGGTAGTTCCTGTAAAATCCAAAGATTCCTGCCCGAGCTACCTGCACCACCGAAGCGTTGAGTTCATCTGTCAGAAGGACTTTATGGAACACCACCCCTCCGGCTGACTGCGAAATCGAATCGATCATTTCAAACAGTCGCGGTGCTTCTTCCCGGGAAACTTCCCGCCCTTCCGGAGCGGTCAGGCTCGTCCACAAACTCCGGATAATTGAAAGCGAAAGCGCTCCCGCAGCCAGACCGAGAAGGATGCCGAGCTTTATGGTCGCCGCTCCGGGACTCATAACCATCAACCAGATACATCCGGCAACAAGACCAAGACAAAAAACGGTATAGATCCCAAGAGTCACATATCCCAACATCGCCCAGCACAGCGATGATCGTTTGAGACGCTCCCCATCACGGGTGAATTTCCCTTCAAGCCTGGCAACAAGAGCGTCGAACTGCACACGAGTCATATGTGCGAATTTCTATCCATACATACGCAGAAGTCAATTCTGCGGAAAGGAAGACCTATGAGAAATTCATGCTAATTCAGACGGATTCCAGCTTCGGTCTGGGTGACGAGGCGTTTGCGCAGGAGGGCACCGAGGGTTTGTTTGAAGGTGCGTTTGGAGACACCCAGCTCGTCGTAAATTTCTTCCGCAGGGGATTTGTCGCTGATGGCCCAGAAGCCGCCGCGGGCGACGAGTTCTCCCATGATCTGTTTTTCCAGGTCATCCACGCGCTCGCGGCCGGGAGGGTGGAGGCTGAGGTCGATCTTCCCATCGGCGCGGACTCCGGCGATCCAGCCTTTTACTTTCTCGCCTTGGGAGAGGTCTTGGAAAACTTCGTTGGCGAAGAGGAGGCCGGTGTGGGCGTTGTTGATGATGGCTTTGTAACCCATGTCGGTCTTCCCGAAAATGGTAAGGTCCACTTCATCCCCGCAGGCATATTGCGGCGGGGTGAGATCGAAGTGGCGGGCGATCCTGGTGGTGGCGACGAGGCGGCGGCTTTGCTCATCCACCATGACGTAAACGAGGTAGCTTTTGCCCACCTCCATCTGGGTTTTTGATTCCCGAAATGGAACTAACAGATCTTTAGGCAAGCCCCAGTCGAGGAAGGCTCCGACTCCGGTGAGGGCAACGCATTTGAGCTTCCCGAACTGGCCGGGCATAAGGCGCGGCTGCTTCAGGGTGGCGACAAGCCTGTCTTCGGAATCGAGATAGATGAAGACATCCACGAAGCTCTCAAACTCCCACTCGACCGGCATCTCCCGGCGCGGGAGGAGGATTTCCCCGAGGTTTTCCGCGTCCAGAAAGAGGCCAAAAGGTTGCTCGCGGATGATGCGGAGTGAGGAGCGTTCGCCGATGCTGATCATGATGAAGATTGAAGAGGATGAACCGCCAAGACGCCAAGTTCGCCAAGGGAAGAGAAGATTGGGTATTGGAAACTTTTCATCAGAAACTTGAAACGCTTCATCGTAGTGGCTTTTTCTTCCTTAGCGAACTTGGCGTCTTGGCGGTGAAAAATTCTTAGAACCTAAGGCGTGTAGTCCTTGGGGGCGATGAGGATTTTTTCGACGGGGTGTTTGGTGACGATGTTGCCCTGGCTTCCGCGGCCTTTGATGCCGAACTCGGCGAAGTGGAGGGGTCTGACGAGGTTGCGGAGGCCGAGGCCGGATTTCATGTGAATCATGAGCATCTGGGCGGAGCTTTCCTCGTTGGTGGTGTGCCATTTGAAATAAAGAACCTTGCTGCCTTTCGTGCCTTTGGTGAGATCGTATTCCTTGTCGCGGGTGATGCCGCCTATAGTGAAACGCTTGGCCATGATGTTTCCGTTGCGCCCGTCCCGGTAGATCATGGAGTAGAAGAGATCCTCGTCCTTGCGGAAAACGGCGACGCGGAGCGGCCTTTGGCCAACGAAGAATTTATCGGCGACTTTCACGACTTTCATGGTGCCGTCCGCAGAGAAGATGATGATGTCATCGAGCATGGAGCATTTCTCCAGCGGCTCTTCCTTCTTGAGCGATGTTCCGGCGAATCCGTTTTTCGCATCCAGATAGAGAGTCTCAGTGGCAGCTACGACCATGGTGCGGTCCACGCGCTCGAAGCTTGAGATCTCGGTGCGGCGCTGGCGGTCTTTGCCATACTTTTTGCCGAGCTGCTCATACCAGCGGATGGTGTAGCGGGTGAGGTTGCGGAGGTTTTTTTCCACCCCTTCGATCTCGTCTTCGATGGCTTTGATTTCCTCGTCGGCTTTGAAGGAGTTGAATTTGGAAATGCGCTTGATGCGGATCTCGGTGAGGCGGACGAGGTCGGCCTCGGTGACTTCGCGTTTGAGGATCTTTTTGAAAGGTTCCAGGCCGTCGTCGATTGCTTTGAGAACGGCTTCCCATGTTTCCGCTTCCTCGATGTCCCGGTAGATGCGGTTCTCGATGAAAATTTTCTCCAGGGAGGAAAAGTGCCATTTTTCGCCAAGCTCGCCGAGACGGATCTCGAGTTCGGTTTTGAGCAACTCCTTGGTCTGGTCCGTGGTGAGGCGGAGGATTTCCGAGACTCCGAGGAAGGCGGGTTTGCCATCGACGATGACGGCAGAGTTCGGCGAGATGCTGAGTTCGCAATCGGTGAAAGCGAAAAGGGCGTCGCGGGTGTTTTCCGCATCGGCTCCGGCGGGAAGATAGACGAGGATATCCGCATCGGCGGCGGTGTTGTCCTCGATCTTCTGGATCTTGATCTTGTTCTTGTCCGCAGCGGCGACGATGGAATCCATCAGCCCGCCGGTGGTGGTGCCAAAGGGGATTTCCGTGATGCGGAGGATGCCTTTTTTCTCGATACCAATGCGTGCGCGGACGCGGATTTTCCCGCCCCGGATGCCGTCCTTGTATTCGCTGGCGTCCATGATGCCTGCGGTGGGGAAATCGGGGAGAAGCTCGAAGGGTTGGTTCCGCAGATGGGCGACGGCGGCGGTGACGAGTTCGTTGAAGTTATGCGGGAGTATCTTGCAAGCGAGACCGACGGCGATGCCCTCCACGCCTTGTGCGAGGAGGAGCGGAAATTTCACGGGGAGCGTCTGCGGCTCCTTGTTGCGGCCATCATAGGAGGGGAGCCAGACGGTGGTTTTCGGATTGAAAACGACTTCGATGGCGAACTTCGTGAGGCGGGCCTCGATGTACCGGGGGGCGGCGGCGTTGTCTCCGGTGAGGGTGTTCCCCCAGTTTCCCTGGGTATCGATTAGAAGATCTTTCTGGCCAAGGCCCACCATGGCGGCTCCGATGGACTGGTCGCCGTGGGGGTGGTATTTCATCGTGTTGCCCACGATGTTTGCGACCTTGTTGTAGCGGCCATCGTCCAGCTCGTCGGTGGAGTGGAGGATGCGGCGCTGGACGGGCTTGAGGCCATCGTAGAGATGCGGCACCGCCCTTTCGAGGATCACGTAGCTGGCGTAATCGAGGAAATAGTCGGAATACATGTCCCCGAGGGAGGCGTGCTGATCCGGTTCGTTGCTCATGTGGGAACGTGCTAAAGGAGGGGCGCGGTTCGTGCAAGCATCGTGTGAACGGAACCGCAACAATGCGGATGCCACTCAGGGATAGACGAAGTGTAGGCGGTAGAAGCGGCTCCCGGCCTGGGGGGCGCTGAAAACCGTTTCCCCGGAGGGACTTTGCGTGGCTTCGTATCCGGGATCGCTGAGGAAGGGCGCGCCGTTTTCCGAGGTGGCACGGGGAGTCCATTCGAGAAGGTCGGTTGAGTCTTCGATCACTACGGAGACATCGGTGGCGGCTGTCTCGCGGGTGAAGGCGATGGTTTTTCCAACAGCCTTGGGAAGACCGGGAGCACCTGTTTCCGGTGATGTGGCGAGGGCGTATTCCATGATGGCGGGGATGCCGTTTCCATCGGGATCGTCGAGGGGATGGAGGCCGGTGGCGGAGAACCCCCCGTCAGGGTATCCGGCCAGCATGTCGGCGTAGGCTTCCAGGCCGAATTTCATAGCGGGCGCGCCGTTTTCCGCTGCGCCCATGTCGGGGGCGGACTGGAGGAAGCCGTCGTTGAAATTCGCGATCAGTGTGCCGTCATCATGGCCGGATGCGCCTTGCTGAAGCTGGTATTTCCCGGAATCCATGGCAGCTGATCCGTGGCCGCTGCGGTATGATGCGGGCGTATCGAAACCGTTGGCCTCGGAGCCCGGGGGAACCTCGCCCTGGTAGAGATCGAAGTCGTTGCGGCGGATGAGAGGTTCGTCTGCGATGTGGAAAGCGGGGCTGGACTGGTCTTTTGCGACGAGGATGTTGTTGAGAAACTCCATTTTGGAGGAGGGTGTGTTCGCATCATGCTGGTACCAGATCCCCTGCCATGCGCGTTGGCCGGCCCGGCATCGAGCATGGTGTTGTGATACCAGAACTGGGGGCCGCAGGTACGTCCAGAGTTCTGGTTGCCGGTCTTGCCGAATTTCGAGGAAGGGATTTCCAGGTAGCGGTTGGCCACGTTCCGGAAAACGTAGCCCGGCCCCTGGTACGCGGTACGCAGTGAGATGGATGTGTAGCCCCTGTCGATGTAGTTTCCCCAGACACGGAAATTTGTTTCCCAGCCCTCCAGCTCGATGGCGTCATCGACGAGATTGGTGATCTTGTTCCCATACACGTCGGTGCCGCGGCCGGGGGCTATGGATTTGTCGTAGGACAAGACCTGGATGGCGTCCATAATGCGGAAGGCGTCGTCCGGGGAGTCGATGTGGTTGTAGCGGATGATGACGTTTCCACGGGAGTTTTCCAACGAGATGCCGGCGGCACCCGTGGGGTAGTAGCGGCCATCGGCAGTGGTGGGGGGCGCGCCGTTCGGCTCGGTCCATTCATTGGCATCCCAGCGGGGGGAATGGATGTGATTTCCCTGGATGACCACGTCGCCGTTTCCGCGGCCTCCTATCGCGGGATCGCCACGGACGCCGAAGTTCAGCCTCTCGTTCCTGCCCCAGTTCGAAATTTCACAGCCTTCGATGAGAACGTGCTCCACATTGTCCGCCAGGCGGATTCCGCCGATCCGTCCGCCTCTCACGGAGACGCCACGGAGGATGACGTAGTCCGCGACGATAACGACGGCGTAGTCCCGGCTATTGGCGACATCAATGACCGACCCGCCTGGCGCGGCGGTATGGACTTTCCATGCGGAGGAGGTGCCACCCGAGGAAATGGTCTGGGTGGAGCCGGAGGTGGCGGGAAGAGTGGTGACGGTGGTATCTTCGGGAAACGAATCGGAACGGGTGGAGGCGGTTTTGGTTTGCGAATCCCCTCCGGCGAGGGAGAGCCGGAACTCGTAATCCGTGCCCGGCCCCAGCCCTACAACGCTGCCCCGGTACAGCCCGCCCCACGGGATGTAGGGGAGCGGCTGGGCGGTTTTCCAGGAGGATGTTCCGGCACGCCGGTATTCCGTGGAGCACTCCACGCCCGCTCCTTTTCCCGGAGGAGCCCAGTGCAGGGATGCCGCATGAAAGGTGGGATGGACTGTGATGGCCGGGAGGGGTAGCTGCCCGTCGGTGGAGACGAGAACATTGTCCACATACGCCTGCTGGGTGCCGCCGCTGAATTTGTTGAAACTAACGCCGTCGGGATCGGCGATCTGGTTGCGGAAGGTGACGCCTTTCAAAACCCGTGTCGCACCGACGAAGACATCGAAGGAGCGGGCGGCGATGGTATTCTGAGGGGAGCCGTAGGTAGCGGTGGAGGAGGTATTGTTGATGACAAGGCGTATCCTTACCAAGGCATCGAGAGGATAAGCACCGGCGGAGAGGCTGGTTCCATCGTTTTTCGAAATACTCCCCTCGTAAAGCGCGAGATCGATCATGGTATTGGAGTTTCCTACCGTATCGCCTACCCGCACACGAAGCGCATCAGCCAGTGCCGCCGCCTCCTCTGCGGAAGGCTCGAAATAGTCGAAACTGAACTCGAAAAGGCTGTTCGCTGGGAGCGAAGAAAATCCTCCGTCGTTTTCCAGTTTCAACTGCTGACCCTCGGCTGCATCGAAATACGCGGCGCGGGTGGGAACCGCACCGGAGAGCGCTTCAAGCGGGTAGCTGATGGCCGCTCCGGTTTGTTCCGGGGTGAAGCTCCCCGAGGTGCCCGTTTCGAAGTTTTCCGTAAACAGGTCGGTCGCGGTTGCGAATCCTCCCAGAGACAAGAGGAGTATGGAAAGGCAGTTCATTTTTTGGATTTTCAGGCTAAGCATTTTCTTGCACGCGCTGCGGGAACCTATAGGCAGAGCCAGCGGTTTCAACCCCCGGATTTGATCGCAGGGAATGTCGAATGCTGGGCATATTTCACGATTCAAGCGGGTATCCTTGCCCCATGGCATTTGATCCGCTTACATGGGTTCAGCTATGAATACTCAAGGAACCTCTTACGAAGCACTGCAAACCTGGGTCGATGAAATGGTCGGCCTCTGCACCCCAAAGGAAGTCGTCTGGTGCGACGGATCGCAAGGCGAGTGGGACAGGCTCACCCAACAACTCTGCGACCAGGGCACGTTTACCCGCCTGAATCCGGAGAAGCGCCCGAACTCTTTCCTCGCCCGCTCCGAGCCATCCGATGTCGCCCGCGTGGAGGAACGGACTTTCATCTGCACGAAACGCCAGGACGAAGCAGGCCCGACCAACAAGTGGGCGGATCCCATCGAAATGCGCGATCTTCTGACCGGGAAATTCACAGGCTCCATGGCGGGCCGCACGATGTATGTGATCCCTTTCTGCATGGGGCCGCTGGATTCCCCTCTCGCCAAGATCGGAGTGCAGGTCACCGATAGCGCCTACGTGGTGGTGAACATGCGCATCATGGCGCACATGGGAGCGCATGTTTTGAAACGCCTTGAGGATGAAACCAGCGGAGCAACCGGGAAAAAACGCGATGGCCACGCCCAGTATATCAAGTGCGTTCACTCCGTCGGCGCGCCGCTTGCCGAAGGCGAAGCCGACGTTCCATGGCCCTGCAATGATGACAAGTATATCTCCCATTTCGTGGATACCCGCGAGATCATGTCCTACGGTTCCGGTTATGGTGGAAACGCCCTGCTTGGGAAAAAATGCCTCGCACTGCGCATCGCATCGAACATCGCCAGGGAGCATCGCTGGATGGCGGAGCACATGCTCATCCTCGGCCTCCACGCTCCCGATGGCAGCAAGACCTATGTCACCGCAGCATTCCCATCCGCCTGCGGGAAAACCAATCTCGCCATGCTGGAGCCACCAAAACCCTATGCGGAAAAGGGCTGGAAGACATCCATCGTGGGCGATGACATCGCGTGGCTGTGGCCGCATGAAGACGGTAAGCTCCATGCGATCAATCCCGAGACGGGTTTCTTTGGTGTCGCACCCGGAACGAACTGGGAATCCAACCGCATCGCAATGCAGTCTATGACGGAAAACGCCATTTTTACGAATGTCGCCCTCACCGACGACGGCGATGTCTGGTGGGAAGGGCTTTCCGATGAGGAACCCGCCCACCTGATCGATTGGACTGGCCAGGAATGGACTCCCGGTTGCGGACGCACCGCCGCCCACGCGAACTCCCGTTTCACCGCTCCGGCAAAACAGTGCCCGACCATCGATCCCGAGTGGCAAAACCCGGACGGGGTTCCTATCGACGGAGTCATTTTCGGAGGCCGCCGTGCAACTACCATGCCCCTGGTATATCAGGCGTTCAACTGGGGACACGGCGTTTACGTCGGCGCGACCATGGGATCGGAAATGACCGCCGCCGCTGCGGGAACCATAGGAAAAGTCCGCCGCGACCCCATGGCCATGCTTCCGTTCTGCGGTTACAACATGGGAGCCTACTTCGGCCACTGGCTGGAGATGCAACGCTACCTCACCCACCTCCCGCGCTTCTTCCACGTGAACTGGTTCCGCAAAACCGAGGAAGGAAAATTCATGTGGCCCGGCTTTGGCGAGAACATGCGGGTGCTTGAGTGGATCGTGAAACGCTGCAAAGGCGGAGCCGCCGGCCATGAAACCCAGATCGGCTGGATTCCGGATTACGAAAATTTCAACATCGAGGATCTTCCGGATTTCTCGAAAGAGGATTTCGACCGCGTGATGAAATTCGACCGCAACGAATGGCGGGCGGAACTCGTCTCCCAAGGCGAACTCTTCATCGACCTCTACGACCACCTCCCCAAGGAACTCGTCTTCCAGCGCGAGCTACTCGCAGCGAGGTTGGTTTAAGATAAACCGCCACGCGTCATGTTTTGTAAATCCCACGGATGGTTTTTACAGTCACGCTCGTCTGAATTCAGCCCCAACGGCTATCCCAGCCCCCTGTGCGAAGGCGAGATGCAATGGGGCAGGATTCCCCAGCCATGATTCCGCTTAACTTGTCGCGCATGCCCGCTGGGGTAACTGTCAGCCCCCCCATCGCAGAACCCACATAACGTGATGCGCCGCAGTGTAAAGGTGCGTCTTTCACCTACTCCTTGAGCTTTCCGCCCGCCACGGATTCCAAGGGGAATAGCACCGCATCTAACACTCAGAAAAAAACCGTTCCATGTGTTTACCAGGCTCTCACTGATTCGCTACACGTAAAAACAAAGACGAAAATCGCCTTCACAGTCCATAGAGCGGTGCGTATCCAATTTCCTCGCGTGAGCGATCCGCATGTCTTCGCATCAAATCCACGCATGAGCCGTGTGTGACATGGTGCCTGGATGAGCGCGGTGGACACCCAGGTGCCGAGGGTTAAAACGAGGATCGTCCATTGCACCACGCCATGGCTATTCAGCCAAACCAGAACCGAAGCGGTGATAAGTTCAGCTATCATCAACGGCACGACCACAAACGCAATTCCGGCGCAGTGCCGCAGGTGTGCGCTGATAAACTTGTCAGGGTCAATTTCCGAAAACCTTGGATACACACAGAGCTGCACAACCCAGATTGCACCGAGCATACCCATCGCCGCCGCTAACTGAACGGCAACTATCACCTCAATCATGCGCCATCAATTTACGACCGTCTCCCCTTCCGTCTCACTCCAGATCCTGACTTCCTCCCCGCTGCGAGTGGAGCTGGTTTCCTGATAAAACCAGCCGTATTTCGGACTCCATGAGAAATCATAACACCGGACACGCCGGACATTCCGGCCATCCTCGAGGACAGGGTGAACCGCTGTCACCCGTCGCACCTGACTCTCCACAAAACCGTCCTCGGAGCGTTTTTCTCCTTCCAAGACGGTTGCCACGTTGATCCCACCAGACCGGATGTCCAGAACCTCGGCGATCAGTCTCTTTGCAAGATCCTCGCTGAGTTCGCTGGTTGGTTCGGCGGCATGTGACAAGCCATGAAGACCGAGACACAGCAAAGGGATCGCAAGAAGCAGGGATTTCATTGCCCGCGATGATATGTGAGAATGTGGGTTAGTCAATTTCATTGATGAGCCGCGATATAGAGGAATTTCTTTGGCTGGCATTCCGAAAACCTCCACGGGCGATAAAGAACCATCATCCTTTTTCCGGATCATCAGAGGGAGCGGCGGGCGATGCCGGATCGCCTGGAGGGACGTCTATGTTTTCCATCTTCTTCGGCTTCATATTTGGCCGGATAGGATGGGATTCCCTTATTTCCCTTAAAAATTTCTTTCTTACCTCCTCCTTCAATCGCCTCCCGGCTCTTGTGCCGGCCTTCGTTTTTCCATTCGGTTTCACCCACAGTGCCTGATATCTGGACTCTCCTTCCGCATCTTGAAAAGACTGAACCGAGATCAGGAAAAAGCCTCTGAGAAAAAGCTCGTCAGACCGGGAATCAAAAGTTTCCTGATCCAAACCGGTGTAACAATACCAGGACACTTCAGGCGCAACGGTGCCGGCTCTCTCCGGGTTGCGGAAGCCCTTCCTGTATTCCGATTTACCGTCTCTCAGGCGCCCCTCGTTTCTCACCGTTACCATACCGATCCGGGTCATTTCTTTCCAATACATGTGGGACTTCGGGTTATCCACCCAATCTGTAAACACCACGCCGTTTCCGTCCGTGTAGAACTTCAGGTAATCGGCACGTGTGAACGATGCTCCGAATTCGGCCGCCTCCTGTGCCCGGGAGATGGCGGGAAAACTTGCGAGAATCAAACAGAAGGCAGTCATCCGGCGAAAAACATTCATATGACGGATCTTCATATGACGGATCACCAGTGTCCAGCTAAGAGCGCGTTCCAGTCCCGTTTTTCTTTATCCTCCAAGGGATTCCGCTCAAATCCCGATGTTACGCATTTGAGCGGGAATCGCCAGTGAAGCTGACTATTCCCTGCGGAGGGAGCAAGAACGGAGGGGCGAATCCCTTTCGCCCCTTTCAACACCAAAGCAAGGGGCGAAAGAAATTCGCCCCTCCGCCCATTGACCAACCCTGAACATGCCTCCACTCTCCCGGCGTGCTGCGTCTCCTGCCCTTTGCCCTGCTCATCCTCTCGTCCGCTTTGCTGAAGGCGGAGAGCGTTGTGGAAAAATCCGCACCGCCTGCCTGGGTGGCGCTGCCGGAGTATGAAATCCCTGCCACCACGGATTCCTCCCTGGGCTCCGTCCGCTACCTCGTCTCGGACTTCCAGAGCAACCTCGACGAGTCCGCCGACTACAAGTATTTCGCCACCCAGATCAATACCCGCGCCGGGGTGGAGGACTACTCCCAGCTCAGCGCGGATTTCCAACCGGACTACCAGACACTCACCTGGCACAGCCTGGAGGTCATCCGCGATGGCAGGACGCAGGACAGGCTGCCGGCCGTGAAGTTCGAGCTGATACGCCAGGAAAAAGGCCTGGACCGCCAGCTCTACGACGGGGAAATCACCGCCCACGCCATCCTCAACGACATACGCCCCGGCGATACCATCGTCTATTCATACTCCATCATCGGCTCCAATCCCATTTTCAAAGGAAAGGAACACACCTTTCTCCAGACGGAATTTGGCAGCCCCGTCGATTACCTGCGCTGCCGCGTGCTCTGGGATGCCTCCCAACGCAGCCTCCGCTGGAGGCACAACTCCGTCACCGGGGCGAAGCTCATCCACACGGAAAAGGGAGCCGGAAAACTGGACACACTGGTATTCGAGAAACGCGGCTCCGAAGGGCTGGATGTGGAATCCCGCGTGCCCTCCTCCCTGCCGCGCTATCCCTACATGGAGTATTCCGATTACGCCTCCTGGGAGGAATTCGGAAAGTGGACGCAGTCCATCTACCTCACCGGAGAGACTCTCCCGGAGGATCTGTTGGAGGTCTGCAGGGAAATCAAATCGCGCAACCTCGCGCCGGACGAAACCGCCGTGACCGTCCTCCGCTGGGTGCAGGAAAACGTCCGCTACCTCGGCAGTTTCATGGGAGAGCACACCCACGTGCCCTACACCCTGGCGCAGATTTCGGAGCGCCGCTTCGGAGATTGCAAAGACAAGGGAATGCTCGTCACCGCCATGCTCCGCCACCTCGGGCTGGATGCGGCACCGGCCTTGGTGAACACGGATGAGCGCGAAGGTATCTCCGAAAATTTCCCCGGCTTCCGGAACTTCGACCACCTCATCGTCCACCTCAAGCTGGCTGGCAAGGACTACTGGCTGGACCCGACCCGCACCTTCCAGCGCGGCACCCTGGCGGATTCCTACTCCCCGGACTATGGATTCGCTTTCGTCATCCGCCCGGATGCCACCGCCCTCACTCCGGTGAAGCCCGCCGGCTACGCTATGGCCGAAACCACCATCACGGAATCCTTCGTGATCCCCGATCTTTCCGGGAAGGGCACCATGCATGTCCGCACCGTTGCCACCGGCCGGGACGCGGACAGCCTGCGCCACACTTTTTCCAGCGACTCCCTCTCGGACATGGAGGAGAGCTACCGGGAATTTTACGAGGACGACTACCCCGGAATCACCGTTGCAGCACCCATCACCTTCTCCGATGACGGGGAGAAGAACCGCGTGGTCATCACCGAGAGCTATGCCCTCACCGATCTCTGGAAAAAGGAGGACGGGGACGGCGAACCGGATCAGAACTATGCCTGGTTCTACGCCCGCTTCATTTCCGGCTACGCGAAAATCCCTTCGGAAACAGAGCGCAAGCTCCCCTACTCCATCTCCCATCCCAGCAGCTACACCCACACCCTGGAGATCACGCCGCCTCCGGGCTGGGAGTTTCCGGAAGGAGTGCATGGCCGCAAGCTTCCCGCGCTGGACTACACCTACAACATTTCCTCCGCCAGAGGGAAAGTCTGGGTGACCTTCGACTACAGGACGCATTCCGACAGGGTGATGCCCAAGGATTTCCCCGCCTACAGGGAGGCCATGCAACTCTTCTCGGACGATCTCTACTACTACCTCTCCAGCCCCATCCTCGTCACCGAGGGCGGCGGAGAGGTGGGGAAATCCCATGCCTTCGTGACGGCATTTCTCATCCTGGGCCTGATCGCGGGGCTGGTGGCAGCGGTGGCCATTTGGTTCTGGGATCCCGCGCCCCGAACCCCGGATTTCAATGCCCCCCAGCTCAAGGGGTTGGCCGGATGGCTGATAGGCCCGATGATCAGGAGTTTCCTTCTGCCGTGTTACTGCATTTACGAGATATCCACCTACTACACAGCTATCAGCGCGGACACTTTCACCCTCTTCAGCGGATACGAAAACGAGAACATGCAGCGGGTCTGCTTCGCCTACGGAGCCTTCGTTTCCGCCTGTATTCTGGTTCTCTCCTTCCTGCAGCTCTATCTCCTCTTCTCCCGCCGCACCTCCTTCCCCTGGGTCTTCATCGTCCTCTCGGTAACCGTCTTCATCAGCGATTCCATCTACTTCTATCTCAGCGGCATCTCTTCCGGCGAAGGCATCGCCGACGATGATTTGGCGGATCTTTTCATCCAGGTGCCCGGCACGGTTTTGTGGACAGCCTACATGATCGCCTCCAACCGGGTGAAGACGACCTTCACGCGGCGCAGGAAAAACCCTCCGCCAATCCCCCAGCCGCCGCCGGTGCCGGTGTAACCGGACGGGGTGATCGGATTCCGCCCCTCCTGCTGGACTCCGTCTGGCGGATGGCGGATAGTCGCGCCCGTGATGCGGCTGCTCTCCATCTTCCTTTTCCTTATCCTCCCCCTCGCGGGGCAGGAGGTGCTGAGGAGCGCGGCGGAGGTGGCGCGCCATGCGGGGAACGATGCGGAGGCGCAACCGCAGGTTTCCCTGGAGGCGGTAGTGACTTATATCGACACTTCCGGGACAGTGTTCCTGGCGGACGGGACGGGGGCGACTTTCCTCTCGCGGGTGAGGACACCTTCCCTTTTCAAACCGGGGCAGGTGGTCTCGGTGGAGGGGAAGAGGCTGCCGGGGCTGTTCATCGGTGGGATCATTCCTTCGAAAACGGAGATCATCGGGAACACTCCGCTGCCCCCTCCGCGCAGCGTGGTTTTGCGGGATCTTTCCTCGGGGAGGTTCCACTACCAGCTTGTGGCGATAGAGGGGATAGGAAGGAGCGTGGAGAGGATTGATGAGGCGGCGGCCATCCTGAAGCTCTCGGTGGTCGGCGGGGAGGTGGCGGTGAGGTTCGACCAGGCTCCGGTGGGGCTGCAGGGGTTCATCGATGCGGAAGTGAGGGCGGAGGGTCTGGCGGCAGGCGGGATCAATGACAGGCGGCAGCTTGTTTCCCCCTATCTGAAAGCGACCTCGGCGGCGGCGGTGACGGTGATCGTAGCCGCAGCGGAGGAGCCGCCGCTGGTGGGCGTGACAAGCCTGACGGCGCAGCCCGCCGGGCCATCGCACCGTGTGTCCGTGAAAGCGACGGCCCTGTCTCCGGTCATGGGCGGATCGCTTTTCATCCGGGGGGAAACGGGGGCGCTGCGGGTGAAGACCGGGCGGCGGAAAATCGCGCCGGGGTCGGTGGTGGTGGCGACGGGGTTCCCGGCGATGGAGGGTTTTTCCCCGGTGCTGGACGATGCCTCGGTGGAGGAGACGGGGGAAACGGAAAGGGTGGAACCGGTGGAGGTTTCCGGGGAGAACCTGGCGAGCGGGAGGCTGGACTCCGATCTGGTAACGCTGGAGGCGACGCTGGTGAGCACGGCTCCGTATGTGGCCAGGGCGGCCGGCAGGGAAATCCAGCTACGCCCGCACGATGGGAAGACCGGGTTTCCCGCACCGGGCAGCAGGTTGCGGCTGACGGGGATCTGGCAGGTGACGGGGACGACTTTGAGCGGGTATAAATCAAGGCCCTCGTCCTTCGCGCTTTGGCTGCGATCAGCGGAGGATGTGGAGGTCATTTCCGCGCCGCCGTGGTGGACGCCGGGGAGGCTGGGCATCCTGCTGGCGGTGATTTCCGCTGTGGGGGTGATGGCGCTGGTATGGGCGGCGGTGCTGCGCATCCAGGTCTCCAAACAGGTGCGCCTGATCGCGGCGAAGACGCAGCGGGAGGCGGTGGCGGAGGAGAGGCAGAGGATCGCAAGGGAGTTCCACGATACCTTGGAGCAGGAGCTTGCGGGGCTTTCGATACGGCTGGATGCGGCGCTGCCCCGCGTGCCGGATGAGACGGCATCCGGTCTGCTGACCCAGCTCCGCACCCTGCTTTTCCGCATGCAGACGGAGACGCGGGATTTCATCCTCGATCTCCGCGAAACAGACCCCGCACCTCTCGCGGAATCCCTGCGGAGCCTGGTGGATGATCTCCAGGCGGGGACGGAAATTCCTTTGACGCTGGAAATGGAAGATGTGCCGGAGGTGCCGCCGCACACGCGCCACCATCTCCTCCGCATCACCAGGGAGGCGGTAAACAATGCGATCAAACACTCCGGGGCAGAGGCCATCGAAGTCTCCCTAACAGCGGAGTCCCTCACCATACGCGACGATGGGAAAGGCTTCGATCCGGCAAACACGGACGCCACCCGTTTCGGCCTCCAGGGGATAAAAGAGCGGGCGAAGAAAATAGGAGCCACCCTCGAAGCCACCTCCTCCCCGAAAGGTACGGAGGTGATGGTGCGATTTCTTTCTTCCACTGATCACTGATCACTGTTCACTTGGCACTACATGCGCCTCCTTCTCTGTGACGATCATTTCGTAGTCCGCTCCGGCCTCGCGGCCTCGCTCTCCCTGGAGGAGGACATGGAGATCGTGGCGGAGGCATCTACGGCGGAGGAGGCGCTGGAGGCTTATGTGAAGGAGAAGCCGGATGTGGTGCTGATGGATCTCCAGCTTGGCGAGGGCAGCGGGATCGATGCGACCGAGAGGATACGCAAGGCGGATGCGGGGGCGCAGGTGCTGGTGTTTTCCTCCTTCGTGCGGGACGAGGACATCCACCGGGCCATCCTCGCGGGGGCGCTCGGCTACCTTCAGAAAACCGCACCGCGCGGGGAGTTGTTAGAAGCTGTTAGAACGGTGGCAGCCGGGCAGAGGCACCTGCCTGCGGAGATCGCCGCGCGGCTGGCAGACCGGATAGGCAGGGCGGATCCCAGCCCCCGCGAGCGAGAAGTGCTGGTTCTCATTTCCAAGGGCAACAGCAACAAGGAGATCGCCTCCGCGCTGGGCCTCTCCGAGGAAACGGTGAAACACCACATCAGCAATCTCCTCACCAAACTCGAAGCCCGCGACCGCACTCAGGCGGTAACGGAAGCGCTGCGCCGCGGACTACTGGAGATGCCGTAGCGTGGGGGCGATCTTCGGTCGCCCACCGGCCTCTTCGAAGGGGCGACCGAAGATCGCCCCCAAGCATCCCCCGAAAGTGCCATCCAGCGCCTCCCCATTCACCTCTTTGACGCACCCCTCCATTTCCGGTAGCTTGTAGGAATCAAACCCATGAAGCGCCTTTTCCCCATCCTCCTGCTTTCCGCCAGCACCGTCTTTTCGCAAAACGACAGCGGCGACTCCCACTCACCACCTGCCATCGCGAGCTGGTCTTTCGAAACAAAGGAACCGGGCGAGCCTGTGGGCGGCGCGAAGATCTCCGGGAACGGCCGCAGGCACCGGAGCATCCGGTTTTCAAAAAAGGCAACAAGGCGCTCTCCCTGGAGCGGGCAGGCGCAGCACTGCGGGTGGGGGAGGCGGATTATCCGGAGGCGGACTTCCGTTTCACCAACGGCGATACCATCACGCTGGAGGCATGGGTGAAAACCGGCGGATTGCAGGACGAAAGATACGCCTACATCATCGGCAAGGGGCGGAACCAAACCAAGGGCTTCGCCAAGGAAAACCAGAACTGGGCGCTGCGCCTCAAGGGCGAGAACGGGGTCGCGAAGCCATCCTTCCTTTTCCGCTCACGCAATCCGAAGAACGGGGACGAAGAATACCACCGTTGGATCGCGGGGGACGGGTTCGCGCCTGGCGGCTGGCACCATGTGGCGGTGACCTACACTTTCGGGAAACCGGAATCCATCTTCGCTTTCGTGGACGGGAAGAAAATTTCCTCGGGTGCATGGGACATGGCCGGGCCGACCAAACTCCCCCCCGTGACCGATGCGGACGATATCATGATTGGCACGGGCAACGGCAGCGGCACCAACAACACCCTTTCCGGTGCGCTGGACAACGTAGCGATCTACCGGGAGAGCCTGCCGGATTCCCTGCTGGCGGAGCGGTATGTTTTCATCCCGCCACCACCTCCGCTTAGCCCGGAGAAAATCCCTGCGGGAAAAGTCCTCGTCCAGATCTGCGAGGAAGGCCTGGCTGGAAAAGCCGCATGGCCGGCGGGCGATCCGCTACCGACGGAAACCTTCGAGGTCCCCGCTTTCGGCCTCCGCGAGGTGCCGCATAAATACGTCTCCACCGGCGTGCGTGGCGACAGAGCCTTCACCTACTTCCTCCGCACGGCGGGCATGGTGACTTTCCCAAAAGGCAAACACCGCCTCCTCCTGCGCGGGCGCAGCGCCGTCCGTTTGAGTATTGACGGGAAGCAGCTACTTATAACGAAGTTCAGCAGCAACGACAAGGGGGGGCATGGAAGGATCGCGGATCAGGACGGGTGGCTGGATCTGGGCGGGGAGGATTTCCGCTTCGTGCAGCCAGGGGATTACGAGGCGTGGACGGAGTATGTTTCCGATGGGAAAGAACATCTCGTCGTAGTGGAAAAGGTCGTGGGTGGAAACGGAATGCGCCCCGAGCTTGGCGAGCTGGTGCTGGCTGTTTCGTATGAGGGATCGGAGGACTGGCAACTCGTCAGCCCCGGCAGCACCACCATTCCCTACACGGACAAGGGCTGGGCGGCGTATGATGCCGAGCGGACGGAGTGGACGGAGCAGGAAAACACCCGCCGCCGCGCCGACGCCCGCGCCGAGCATTCGGACTACTGGACGGCCCGTAGAAAGGCTGCGGAAAATTTTCTCTCCTCTACCGATGAAATCCCCGTCCCTGCCGCCATCGAAGGCATGCCCGCGCTCAACCCCATCGACCATTTCATCAACGCGAAGATCAAGGAAGTGGAGAAGCAGTATTCCGAAGCCAAACCCGATGGAGTGAATTTCCACCGCGAAATCCTGCCCATCTTCGAGAACAAATGTTTCTCATGCCACCAGGGCGGAAAAACCAAGGGCGGGCTGAAACTCAACTCCCTCGCCCACGCCCTCGAAGGCGGCAAGGAAGACGGCCCGGGCATCGTCCCCGGAGACGCTCTCGACTCCGCCGTCTTCCTGCGAGTGACCGATGGGGACGAGGATTACGTCATGCCTCCCAAGGGCGACAAGCTCACCGGGGGCGAGATCGCAATCCTCGAAAAATGGATCATCGAAGGTGCCCACTGGCCGGAGATGGACGTGCAGTCCATGGAGATGACTCCCCTTTCCGATGACCTCACCTTCCTCCGCCGCATCTTCCTCGATACCGTCGGCGTCCCTCCCACGACCGAAGACATAACCGCTTTCCAATCCGATACATCCCCAAACAAACGCGCGAAAATCATAGACCGCCTCCTCACCGACGACCGCTGGGCGGACAAGTGGATGGGCTACTGGCAGGACGTGCTCGCGGAAAACCCCAACATCCTCAACCCCACCCTCAACAACACCGGCCCATTTCGCTGGTGGATCCACGAGTCCCTGCTCGATAACAAACCCATGGATCTTTTTGTAACCGAACTGATCCAAATGGACGGCTCCGAGCGCTTCGGCGGCCCCGCCGGCTTCGGCGTAGCGGAAGGCAACGACGCCCCCATGGCCGCCAAAGGAACCATCGTTTCCTCCGCCTTCATGGGAGTGGAAATGAAATGCGCCCGCTGCCACGACGCCCCCGCCCACACCTACCTGCAGCAGGATCTTTTCGAGATCGCCGCCCTCCTCAAGACCGCACCTATCAAAGTCCCCAAAACCTCTTCCGTCCCCATGGACAAGCTCCACCAGGGCGGCCGGAAATCCCTCATCGAGGTCACCCTCCAGCCCGGGACAACGGTGGAGCCCGCGTGGCCCTTCAAAGACCTCGTTTCAGAACAAACCGGAATCGAACTCGCGGAAAACCCCAACGATTCCCGGGACTTGCTCGCCGCCCTCATCACCGCCCCACAGAACCAGCGCTTCGCCCAAGTCACCGCGAACCGAATCTGGAGACAGATCATGTCCCGCGGCATCGTCGATATCGTGGAGGACTGGCAGAAATCCGAACCCACCCACCCCGAATTGATCGCATGGCTGGGCCGAGAATTCACCCGCTCCGGCTACGATATGAAAGCCATCGCCCGGCTCATTTTCAACAGCCACACCTACCAGCGCGCCAGCGATCCCACCCTGCTCCAGACCAACCCTCTCTACACCGCCCCCGCTCCCCGCCGCCTCTCCGCAGAGCAGATCGTCGATTCGCTTTTCTACGCAACTGGCAAAGACTTCGATACCGAGGAGGTTTCCCTGGACATCGATGGAAAGCGGAACTTGAAAAACTCCATCACCCTAGGAAATCCCACCCGCTCCTGGATGTTCGCCTCCACCTCCAACGAGCGCGACCGCCCCTCCCTCACCCTCCCCAGAATCCAGGCCGTCTCCGATGTCCTCGAAGCGTTTGGCTGGCGCGGAGCCAGACAGGACGCCACCTCCGTCCGTGAAACGGAACCCAGCGCACTCCAGCCAGCCATCATCGCCAATGGCACCGTAGGAGTCTGGCTCACCCGCCTCAGCGACGACCACCCCCTCACCGAACTCACCCTCCAAAACCAGCCTCCCGAAGTTCTGTTGGAAAAACTCTACCTCCGCCTACTCACCCGCAAACCCACCGCCGGGGAAACCAAAACCTACCTCCCTTTCCTAACCGAAGGATACTCCACCCGCATCGTAGCCAACCCCGCCCCACCCGGACCAAAACCCCGCCGGCCCCGAAAAATACGTCACCTGGACAAACCACCTCGACCGCGAAGCCGACATCATCCGCGCCGAGCAAACCCGCACCGCCCGCGCCGGCTCCCCGCCCACCAACAAACTGACCCCATCCTGGCGCAACCGCTGCGAAGACGTCCTCTGGGTCATGTTAAATTCACCGGAATGGATCTACCTGCGGTGAAACTTTAAACTCTAAACTTTAAACCTCAAAAAAGACCCCGAGCACGGAGCGCCTCCTCCAAGCGTCGCGAACCAAAAAAACAGCAAAGAATCCGATCCGCGTTCCTCCGCGTCCATCCGTGGTTCCTCTTCCCCAAAACCCAAGTCTTCCACTTCTCACTTCTCACTCGGCACTAGCCACTCAAAATTATGAACCGCCGCCACTTCCTAACCACCTCCGCCCTCGCCGCCCTCGCCGCAAACAACCTCCGCGCCAACACCGCCCTGAACGTCCCCAAAGGAAAAGCCGAGCACTGCATCTTCATCTGGCTCGGCGGCGGAATGGCCCAAATGGACACATTCGATCCCAAGAAGCTCGGCTCCATGGACAAGCCCTATAAAAAAGGCTCCGCTTACAAATCCATCAAAACTGCCGTCCCCGGAGTGGAAGTCTGCGAGCACCTCTCCAAAACCGCCCCCCTCATGGATAGAGTCACCGCCGTCCGCTCCGTCCATCACAACATCATCAACGAGCACGCCATCGCCTCAAACTACGTCCACACCGGCCGCCAGATCAGCGGCGCAACCGTTTACCCGTCCATCGGCTCCATCGTCGCCAACCAACGCGGCGCAGCCAACCCGCAAGTTCCCCCCTACATGCTCATCGGCATCCCCAACGTCTCCCGCGGCCCCGGCTTTCTCGGCTCCAAATCCGGCAACATCTACCTCTCCGATACCAAGGCCGGCCCCAACGGCTTCACCCGCCCCCCTTCCATCGACGAAAAACGCATGGAGCGGAGAAAATCCCTCCTCGCCCCCCAGCAGCACATGGCCGAGGAAGGCTCCATCCTCGCCGACTACCGCACCGCCCAGGACGAAGCCCTACGCCTCGCCGGCCCCGGCTTCATGAAAAACTTCGAGCTGGATCGCGAACCCGCCGCCCTCCGCGAGGCATACGGTTCCGAGTTCGGCCAGCGTTGCCTCCTCGCCCGACGCCTCGTCGAGGACGGCGTCCGTTTCATCGAAGTGTCCCACAACCTCGGCTTCGTAAACGGCACCGGCTGGGACACCCACCAGTCCGGCCAGCGGAAACAGCACCTCCTCATCCAGGATCTCGATACCGCATTCTCCACCCTCATCAAGGATCTCGAATCAAAAAAACTCCTCGATAAAACCCTCATCGTCCTCGCCTCAGAGTTCGGCCGCCCCGCCCATTTCGACTCCGGCGGCGGTCGCGACCACCACTGCGATGCCTTCTCCATGGTTCTCGCCGGCGGCGGACTGAACCACCAGGGAGCCTACGGGGAAACCGATGAATTCGCCGAGCAAATCGTCTCAGCAAAAGTATCCACCCCGGACTTCCACGCCACCATCCACGCCGCCCTGGGCATCAATCCCCACGCCGATCTCATGGACGCCTCCCGCCCCGTCCCCATCACCGACGGCGGCACCCCCATCGAAAAACTCTTCTCGTAGCGTGGCGGCGGATTGCATCCGCCATGCCTTTGTGTAACTCAAAAAAACTTGGCATGGCGGATGCAATCCGCCGCCACTATTTCCGCATCCTCCCCCGCAGTCCCTCCTCCGGCATTTCACAAGCTTCATTCTTCCCAGCAATCAAATATCGGTGCTTCGCCACCAGATCGTACCCCCAGTCCCTAACACCTTTCGGAAACAACCCGAACAACTTCGCCATCACCGCCCAAACCCCGCCAAGCGCCTCCCCCAGCACCACCCAAGCATCCCCCTTGTAAAATTTCTCCCCATCCCCCTCGCGCAGCATCACAATCGTCCCGCCCTCCTTGTCCGCGAATTTCGCCAACCCCATCTCCCTTGCCAGCTCCCCCTGCAAAGGCGCGAAATCAACCACCCCCTCCCTATCCAGCGCATACACCCGCCGCACCGATTTGCTACAAAACCCGCAATCCCCATCGAAGAACAAAACCCATGCCATAAAGTCACCGTATGTCTTCACATGAAACACGCAAGTTGGCTCTTCCACTGATCACAATGGAGCAGAGCGACATGGAGGTGCTGACTGAATTCATTTACACAACCTCAAATCACTGATTACTTGGCACTCATGCATCCAATCACCTTCACCCCCATCTACATGCCCCGCATCTGGGGCGGTCGGCAGCTCGAAGAAACCTACCACCGCCCCCTCCCCCATCCCACCACCCCCTTCGGCGAAGCCTGGGAAATCGTCGATAGAGAAGACGCCCAATCCATCGTCTCCTCCGGGGAGTATTCCGGAAAATCCCTCAACTATCTCTGGCAAAACCATCGCGAGGAAATCTTCGGAAACAACCTACCGGATACCGCCCGCTTCCCTCTCCTCATCAAAATCCTCGATTGCGCCGACGATCTCTCCATCCAAGTCCATCCCCCGGCGGACGTAGCAGAAAAACTCGGAGGCGAAGCCAAAACCGAGATGTGGTATATCGCCGACTGCAAACCAAACGCAAAACTCTACGTCGGCCTAAAAAAAGGAACCACCAAAGCCACCTTCGAGAAAGCAATCACCGAGGGCACCGTTGCCGACCAGATCCACGCAATCATCCCAGGGAAAGGCCAGTCCATCTTCATAGAATCCGGCCGCCTCCACGCCATCGGAGCCGGTTTCCTCATCCACGAAATCCAGCAAAACTCCGACACCACCTACCGAGTCTTCGACTGGAACCGCACCGATCCCGAAGGAAATCCCCGCGACCTCCACGTCCCCCAATCCCTCGCCTGCATCGATTTCCAGGACACCGAGCCAAAAATGGACACCCCGTCCAACAACACCCTCGCCACCTGCCCCTACTTCACCACCACCCTCCACCACCTAGCCCCCGGCGAAACCATCTCGAACCCTCAGTCGGATCGCTTCTCCCTTATCACCATCGTCTCCGGCTCCCTCGAAAATCAACACACCACCGGCCAAACCATCCTCCTCCCCGTTGGCTCCCCCCCCCTAGCCGCCACCGAAAAAACCACCCTGCTACACATATCACCATAAGGAGTCGGGACATTCCTGTCCCGACACAACTGAAAGAGGGACTGAGAGACTGAGAGACTGAGAGACTGAGAGACTGAGAGACTGAGAGACTGAGGGACTGAGGGACTGAGGGACTGAGGGACTGAGGGACTGAGGGACTGAGGGACTGAGGGACTGAGGGACTGAGGGACTGAGGGACTGAGGGACTGAGGGACTGAGGGACTGAGGGACAGAGGAAACCCAGAAACCAGAATCCCTCTTCGTTCCGTGTATTCCGTGTATTCCGTGTATTCCGTGGTTAGAACTCTTCCCCACAACCCCAGCCACAAAGAATCAGATCCGCGTCAATCCGTGGTTCTCTACGTCCTACCCAAAACCCAAGTGAACAACAAGAATCCGTTCCGTGTATTCCGTGCCTTTTGAGGAAAGTAGGATAAGAAAGTCACTTCCTCCATGTCCGCTTCACTCCCATTGTGGTTACTCCCAGAAGTGTTCGGCATGATGTCTGCTGCATTTGGAAAGGGGGCTGGAAATCCCTTGGTTTTCACAGAAGTGACACTTTCACGCGGCTGTCCCGGCGCGTTTGTGGCTGAGGACTTGCCATCCGGGCACGGCGAGCCTGGGAAAGCGCCTTGGCGGCAATTTCCCCGGAACGCTTATTTGCCGGATTTTTCCGGAACCAGCAGTGTCATGATTTCCTCCAGCTCCGCGTAGCCCATCATGTACAGACGGATCAGCTCCATGGCCCTCTTGGTGGGGCGTTTGCCCGTGAGAAGTTGCAACATCAGCGCCGCTATGAGCGCGCTGTAGGTCTGGATGGCCACTCCTTAGGGCGACTCCGCCATCAGGTGGCGGTTGCCGAGGATGCTTTTCATCCACTTGAAAAACAGCTCGATCTGCCAGCGGTAACGGTAGATCAGGGCGACCAGCTCCGCTTCGATCCCCAGATCGGTGGCCAGCAGCAGCTCCTTGCCGTCCACCTCGACTTTGACCACCCGGACCGGTTCGCCCTGCCATTTGTCGCCGAGTTTCACCATACCCTGCCAAGTGACGCCCGCCGCCCGGTCCGCTCCGGCCAGGGGGAGTTCCTCCACAATTTCCATGCGCGGATTGTTGCGGATACGGATCACGTGGGAGACACCCTCTTCGCGAAGCTCGCCGAAAAACCCGTATTCCAGCCCGTAGTAGCGGTCCGCGACGATGATCTCGCCCCTCTTCATGAATTTCCGCAAAGCCTTGCGCTCGCAGGAGTTCCCGGTGGTGACGAGCGCGTCGCTGGCGGCCTGGCGCAGCACGGTGAATTTCAGATGCAGCTTGGCGGCGCGGTTTTGGTCGTTGACCCAGAGCGCCCAGTGCATGCGTGGCAGGGCGGGCAGCAGGGTGCCGTCCACCAGCTTGAGCTTGTCGGCGAGGTGGGCGAGCCGGGCATCGCCCCATGAAGTGGGGATTTCCCCAGCGAGTTCCAGGAACACCTGCTTGAGCAGTTCCGGGTCGAAGACTCCCTGCGCCTCGGAAAAACTCCCAAGACTCACCGGCCTTGAGCAGACGTCCTCCTGCACGCGCTTGAGGTGGCTTGCCGCGCAAAGACCGCGCATGCTGTCGATGACCGGGTTGAAAAGCCCGAAGAGCATGAGGCTGAAGTAATCCTCCTCAAGAAGTTTGCGTTCGGGCCGCCGGGGCGCTTTTCGGGCTTGGGAGCGGAGGCCTGCGCCTTGGCAAGCCGCTGCCGGAAATCATCGAGCAGTTTCCAGCTGGAGAGCTTCTTTTCGTCGATCTTGTCCTTGGCGTGACCCACGAACAGAGGAAATCAGAATCAGCCTGATCGTACAAGTGACGATTTCGTCACATTCGGCTCCCTACTCAAGAAGCAGTGACCATGCCGAACACTTCTGGGTTGCTCCCTCTTTCCCCAACCCAAGCTCCAAGCTCTATCAACCTCACAGCAGCCCTCCTATCCATAAAACTTCCCTTGAAAAAACCAAGCATCCACCTGCTTTTCTAAAAAAATCACCCATCATCTCCAAATCACCTTCCCCTCCCCCCACCTTTCCGCAACACTCCCCCTCCCATGGCAAAGCAAGCACTCGGCAAAGGACTAGGAGCCCTCATCAAAAAGAACCAGGCCCTTCCCGGCGAAGCACCAGCAGGCCAGACAGACGACTCCCCACGCGTCCGCGACATCCCCATCGACAACGTCGTCCCCTCCCCCCTCCAGCCACGGAACCAGTTCATCGAAGCTCCCATCGACGAACTCGTCGATTCCATCCGCCAGCACGGCATCATCCAGCCGCTCATCGCGCGGAAAGTGAATGGGAAATTCGAACTCATCGCCGGAGAGCGCCGCTGGAGGGCATCCAAAAAACTCGGCCTAGCCACCGTCCCCGTCATCGAGCGCGCCGCCTCCGACCGCGACGTCCTGGAAATGGCTCTCATCGAGAACCTCCAGCGCGAGGATCTCAACCCAATCGAAGAAGCCGCAGGCTACGTCCGCCTTGCCAAGGAATTCACCCTGAAACAGGAAGAGATCGCCACCCGCGTAGGCAAATCCCGCGCCTCTGTCGCAAACGCCATGCGCCTCCTGGATCTCCACGAAGACGTCCAGATCAACCTCGCCCAACGCCAGATCACCGTCGGCCACGCCAAAGCCATCCTCGCCTTGAAGGACGCGGACAGCCAGAAACTCGCCGCCGACCAGATCATCCGCCGCAAGCTCACCGTCCGAGCTGCCGAGAAACTCACTCAGTCCCTCCTCAGCAACCCTTCCGGCGATGCCGATCCCAAAAAGGCAGCTCCCAAGGAAATCGACATCCACGTCCAGGCCGTCACCAAACGCCTCCAGGAGCACCTCGCCACCCACGTAGCCATCAACCACTCCCTTAAAAAAGGAAAGATCGAGATCGAATACTATGGCAACGATGACCTGGAGCGGATTCTTGAGCTGTTGAGACTGCCGAACACCACGCTGTGAAAGGAGCGCTGCCTTCAGGCGGCGGGCGAATGGAACGCGGACTTTAGTCCGCAACCAAGTCCAGCGAACATTCCCTACTTAGCAAAACGTGCAAACCATACACGCCGCCTAAAGGCAGCGCTCCACCTGCCCCCAATGCAAAGTTCCGCCACCACGCTAGCCAAAACCCTCATCTCCGCCGGCCACACCGCCTTCTTCGCGGGCGGCTGCGTGCGTGACAAACTCCTCGGCCTCTCCCCGAAAGATTACGACATCGCCACCTCCGCCACCCCCGCCGAAGTCCTGAAACTCTTCCCCGGCTCCAACCAGGTCGGTGCCCATTTCGGCGTCATCATCGTAAAGCACGACGGCCACCACATCGAGATCGCCACCTTCCGCACCGACGGCTCCTACGGCGATGGCCGCCGCCCGGATTCCGTCACCTTCTCCACCCCGGAAGAAGACGCCCACCGCCGTGACTTCACTATCAACGGCCTCTTCGAAGACCCGGAGACAGGCGAAGTCATCGACCACGTAAACGGCCTCCCCGACCTCCAAGCCCGCGTTCTCCGCGCGATAGGAAACCCCACCGACCGTTTCCAGGAAGACGCCCTCCGCCTCCTCCGCGCCGTCCGCTTCGCCACCACCCTCGGCTTCCCCATCGAGCCGGTCACCCTCGCCGCGATAAAAGGAAACGCCCGTCTGTTAGAGAAAATTTCCCCCGAACGCATCCGCGACGAATTTTCAAAAACCATCACCTCCCCCAACCGCCGCCGTGGCCTCGAACTTTTAACAGATACCGGCCTCATCGCCCGCTTCCTCCCGGAAGTCCTGCCCATGATTGGCTGCGAGCAGCCACCCCAGTGGCACCCCGAAGGCGACGTCTATACCCACACCTGCATCATGCTGGAAATGCTGGAACCGGACGCCCCACTAGCCCTCTGCCTGGCCACCCTCCTCCACGATATCGCAAAGCCCCCCACCCAGACCTTCGACGAGGAAGACGGCCGCATCCGCTTCAACGGCCACGATGCCATGGGTGCGGAAATGGCGGAAACCATACTCTCCCGCCTGAAATACCCCAACGCCATCATCCGCGATGCCGCCCACATGGTTTCCCGCCACATGCAGTTCATGAACGTCCAGCAGATGCGCAAAGCAAAGCTCAAGCGCTTCATGTCGGAGCCGACTTTCCCACAGGAAATGGAACTCCACCGCGTTGATTGCGCCTCCTCCAACGGCTTCACCGACAACTATATTTTCCTCAACGAAAAAGCCGAGGAGTTCGCCAACGAACCACTCATCCCGCCGCCCCTGATCACCGGAAAAGACCTCATCCAGCGCGGCCTCCAGCCCGGCCCCCGCTTCAAGGAAATCCTCGAAGAAATCCAAACCGAGCAACTCGAAAACCGCCTCGGAACCAAAGAAGAGGCGGTAGGGTATCTCGAAACATTACTGGGAGATTCTTCCACTGATCACAATGGGAGCGTAGCGGACATGGACGGCCACTGAAATCAAACCCGCCGTCAAATCACTGATCACTGATCACTCGGCACTAGCCACTTTTCCGCAAATCCCACGATTTTCCCCTCATTCGATGTTCCGTGTTGGACGTTCGATGTTCGATGTTCAATCCTCTCCCCATGACATCCGAAATCCCCACCGCAGTATCCGACCCCACCAACGCAAAGATCCTCTCCGTTTCCGAAGATCTGGTCAGCGGTTTCCAAAGAAAACCTTTCCACACCATCGCCGAAAAATGCGGTGTGCCCCTCGAAACCGTAATCGAGCGCATCCGCGCCATGCAGGAAGCCGGCATCATCCGCCGCGTCCGCCAGACCATGCTCGCCACCAAGCTCGCCCACGGAGCGCTGGTCGCTTGGAAAGTTCCGGAAGAAAAACTCAACGCCGCCTTTGATTTCATGGCGAAGGACGATCCATTCTCCGGCCACGTCGTCATTCGCTCCACCGATTCCGAAGTCTCCGGCTCCGACTACCGCCTCTGGACTACCTTGAAAGTCCCTGTCGGCGAATCCCTCGATTTCCACGCCACCAAACTCCTCGAACTCACCGGAGCGACCGAATACCTCCTCATGCCAGCCAACGGAGTCTTCGCCCTCGGAGTAGGCCACATGCGCCGCAAAACCATGGAGCCTGGTGAAAAAGCCGACGAGCCAGCCGTCATGATGACCACCGTACCCGCCGATCTCACCCCGGAGGAATGGGACATCCTTCTCGTCCTGAAAGAAGAACTGACCTTGGATGAAATTTGCGAGAACCCATGGGACAAGCGTGCTGAAGAAGCCGGCGTTTCCCTGGATCGTTTCTGCGAAGTAGCGGAAGCCCTGAACGAGAAGAAAGTCATCGGGCGTTTCTCCACATTCCTGGAGCACGTGAAACCTTCTGAAACCGGAGAACGCGTCACCCGCTTCAACGGACTCTTCCATTGGGCCGTGCCAAAAGGCCGCGAGATCGAGGCCGGTGGCGAAGTCGGCCGCCACTACTGCATGACCCACGCCTATTGGCGCGAAGGCGGCCCCCGCTTCGGCGATGTAAACATCATGGGAGTCATGCACGGCACCGAGAAACCCCGAGTCCTCGAACACAAGGCAGCCATCGACAAACATCTCAAGGAAGCCGGCATCCCCGTCTCCTACACCAACGTCTTCTGGGGCGGCCGCTCCGAGATCAAACCCTCGGAAATCTCTCCGAAGGTCTATAAAGAGTGGCACGCGAAACGCGCGTAGCTGTCGGCGTCCCGCCGCAGGCCGTGACCACCGCGTCCCGCAGTGAGTTCGCGTGCATAGGTCTTTTCGATTAAATTCGTCCCCATGAGCGCATCCGAAATCGCAGAACTTTGCGAGAACCTTTCTCCTGAGAAAAGGAGCGAGGTGGCAGATTCCGTGCGCTTTCTCATCTCCCGCGAAACTGAGGAAAAATGGGACGATATCGTTTCTGATCCAACTCCAAGACCTCGCCTCCAAGCATTTCTCCACAAACGCACTCTTGAAGATGACGAACCGCTAAATCTCGAACGCTTGTGATTTCCCGGGTGCGACCGAGCTTCTGGAAAGCATACGAAAAACTCGATTCCAGAATCCGTATTTCAGCGAAAGCATCCTACGCCATTTCCGAATCTAATCCGTCACATCCATCGTTACGTTTCAAGAAACTTGCCGGACACGATCACATTTGGTCAGTGCGCATTAACAGCTCCTTCCGCGCTCTCGCAGAGCGCAGGGGTGATGCAGTCATCTGGTTCTGGATCGGCTCTCACAACGATTTCGACAAGCTTTTCGGTTGAGAAAGAAGCAAGGAGGATCCCATCACCGCTCGTCCCGGTGAGTTTTTACCATTTCCCAGTCCGCGCCCAATGGCGGAAATGGACGAAGCGTTCCTTCTTCGGCCACACGCTGGCGAGGACGTTGTCACCGATCTCCGCAAAACACGCTTCGGCAAGTGTTCTATCCCTAGCCATCGTGGCGAGGCGCGCATGCTGGTTCAGAATGAACAGGGACTCCGGATATTTTTCCCGCAGGATGGCCAACCCATTCATGGTTTTCTTTTTGTCGGCATGCCCGTCCCGAAACACATCGGCAAAGTTGCCACTGGTTGCGATCACGATGCGCGCGTAGGTTTCATCGCCCAAGCCGCCGGGTCGCTCCGAAGCTTTCTTCGCGTAATCAAGCCAGGCGTTACCATTTTTTCCATACCATTTTTCCTGCAATGAATAGGCACGTTCGACATCAGCCGGATAGAAGCCGGGATCCATTGCCACCATCTCTGAAACGAGCTCGTCGTAATCCTTCGGTGCCCAGCCCTGCCCGAGGGCGACTGTCATCCCGGCTAACTGGCAGGCCGGATCCCTGTCAGGCAGGGTCCGTGCTTCCGCAAGTATCGACGCGGCGATACCCAGCTTTTCCTGAAAAGCCCTACGCATGCTTTCCGTCACGGTGTTGCCCATGCCGTTGCCCCGCTCCATCCATGCCAGATGGGTGTAAAATTCGATCAGCGCAACGCGCAGGGTCAGCGACTTGGGCCGTGCCTTGTCCCACTCTTGGAAAATCCGCATGTCCCGCTGATAATCGGATTCCTCGCGGTTGATTCGCTCGCCTATTGCATTGTAGAAATGGACGAGCTTCCACGTCCCATCACCGAAGAGTTCCTTCGATTTCCTCAGCCCGGCCGCCTTGCTTTCGAGGAGATCGAAATTCTTTTCCTCAAACGCCCCACGGATTTCCGCACGGAAGATCGCGGCCTCGAGTTCGAAGGGATCTTCGATGGGTTTGAGCCTGATCGCCTCCATCCGCTCCGAAGTTTCTATATTCTCCACCGGCCCAGCATGAACCGGCTCTCTGGGGATGCCCGGTGTCGCCTCCACCTCTTCGGGGACTTCCGGTTTCCATGAGACATGAGTGCTTGTTTTCTTTCCCCCGCAGCCGAGCTGAAAAAACGCGACGATGACCAATGTGGATGATACCAACCTGAGAGAACGGCTAATTGAAGACATATATGTTGCTTGGAGTGCGCTGTCAGAACTATTCCGCGCAGGCGGGATTGCAAGACGAATTCCTAAGTGCAGCCGGAAAATATCCAACCCGTAGAAATACCGAAACGTATCAAGATGACGTTTTCGAAACAAGCCGTATGGCGAAAATCCCTTCACCATAATCCGAATTTCCCATAGGTCATCACGTAGATGCCCATGAGGAAATTCGCCACAGCGTGCATGATCACGCAAGCACCGAGGTTCTTACTCCAGACGCAGAGAACATAAGTCAGCGTGCCGTAAACAAATGCCCCAGCCCAATCGATGGGAGCGTGGGCGGCCATGAAAAGTCCGGTGACGATGAGAAAGCTTTTCCAATGCGCCCGACCGAAAGGTTGCTTCCAATAGTCCCCTTCCCAGTCCATGCAGAAACGCATCACAAATCCTCTCCAGAATATTTCCTCCACCAGCGCGACAACCACCGCAGCCCTGAGAAACCTCATGAAAAGCGAAGCCCAGTAAGCCGCAGGGTTTTCAAACATCCCCGGATCAAAACCATCCGTCCTCGCAGCGATACCCAGGCGCTTCATCCAACCCTCGGTTTCACCGGTCAGCCCCCAGGCATCGTAAAGAGCGGTCGGCAAGAGCCAGAAACCAATGCCCGACCGCCCCGAAAACGATTCCTACAGCGCTCCATTTCAGGCTCCAGTTGAAGGTGAAATATTTCCAATAATAAACCAGCAACCCAAGTGTCGCGAAGGTCTGCAACGGATACACCCATTGCGCCACATCCTGCTTCCACCACGGTGCCGCCGGATGATCCCAGCCGAACAGGCTGTCCGCCAACTGGAGCAGAATCAGAAACACCATGAACACCCCGAATGGCACCACATGTGCCTTCGTCAGCTTGTCCGGGTTTTTCAGATCATCTTCCATCGACCCTCTTCCTTGAGATTTAGAGTTTAAAATTTAAAGTTTCGAAACGAACCGCTCCATACTGTCCATCGCCTTGCGGAGATCGTCCATCCCGGTGGCGTAGCAGCAGCGGAGGAAACCTTCGCCGCTTGGCCCGAAGGCACCGCCCGGCACGGCGGCGACGTTTTCCGCTTCCAGCAGACCCATTGCGAAATCTTTCGAAGACAAACCAGTGCTGCGGATATCCGGGAACACGTAGAAAGCTCCGCCCGGGGTGTGGCAATCCAGACCGATCTCGTTCAGGCGCTTCACCAGGAAATCACGACGCTGGTGGTAGCTGTCCTTCATTTCCTCCATGGCCGGAGCACCGTTTTCCAGAGCTTCGAGGGCGGCGTTCTGGCTCATGATGGGAGCGCAGAGCATGGAGTATTGGTGGATTTTCATCATCGCCTCGACGATTGCTGGAGGAGCACAAGCATAGCCGAGACGGAAACCCGTCATCGCGAACGCTTTGGAAAATCCATGCATCAGGATAGTCCGCTCCTTCATCCCCGGCAGAGAGGCGATGGAAACATGTTTCACTCCATCGTAACGGAGCTCGGAGTAAATTTCATCCGCCAGCACGATGAGGTCATGCTTGATTGCCAGTTTTGCGATTCCCTCCAGATCCTCGTTCGAGGCCACGGCTCCGGTAGGGTTGGTAGGGAAATTCAGCATCAGGATGCGGCTCTTCGGAGTGATCGCCTTTTCAAGAGCTTCCGGTTTCAGTGAGAAACAATCCTCTTTGGTGGTCACCACGGGAACCGCCACGCCGTGCGCCATGACGATGCTTGGAGAGTAGGAAACATAGCAGGGTTCGTGGTAAATCACCTCATCGCCCGGATTCAGCAGGGCGCGGAGGGCAATATCGATGGCCTCGGAAACACCTACGGTCACGAGGACTTCCGAAGCAGGATCGTAATTCACATCGAAAAATCCGCCCACGTATTCGGAAATCGATTTCCGCAAAGTCAGGAGACCGAGGTTCGCCGTGTAGGTGGTCTGTCCTTTCTCAAGCGAGTAGATCGCCGCCTCACGGATATGCCACGGGGTAACGAAATCCGGCTCACCGACTCCGAGTGAAATGACATCGTCCCTTCCGATCACGAGATCGAAAAAGTCCCGGATTCCCGATCTCGGGATCGAGGCGACATGGCGGGCAATTTTCGAAGAATAGTCCATAAAAGTATCCCGCCGCAGCGGGGCGCGAATGAAAGCCCCCCCACCGCCCCACGTCAATCCCATCCTCGGATGTATCATTGGCGTGACCACAAATCGTGAAACGGACTCCCCAACCTTCGCCGGGAATCCCTCCATCCCTCCATCCCTCCATCCCTCCATCCCTCCATCCCTCCATCCCTCATTCCCTCATTCCCTATAAAAGCGAATCGGCAGACAACCGGGGGGGTATGTCTGCCGACGCGTTTCCTTGGGGATGTGCAATCTGGGGGGGAATCGGCGGTCGCGATTTGGGGGGAGTGGGGGGAGTGGGGGAGTGGGGGGAGTGGGGGGAGTGGGGGGAGACTCGCTCGCGCCGATGCAATTAGACTACCCAAAAACGGCCATCTTTATATACCGTAATCGCGTAGGTTTTGCCGATTTCCTGAAAAAGGTGCAGGATATTTGGGAGATTCGCCTCTAATCGTCGGAAAAACGGCCACAACAGGCGGTTTCCCCGTGATAGCAGGTCTCACACAAGGCTTCATCTCCTAGCACTCCTAAGGACGGTTTTCCACAGCGGTCGCAGGTGGCGTCCTCCGGTTTTTCAGATCCGTCCGAGGCCTCGCTCACTCTGCGGAGAAAATGATTTCACCAGGCTCCTTGCCGCCTTCACCGCGGCCCATTTTATCGCCGATGTCCTTGCTGGTGACGTAGAGCATCAGGGAAATCAGAGCCAGGGCGCAGGCGGTCTGGATGACCTCCAGAGCTTTTGTCTGAACCGGTCTGCCCGCGATTTTTTCAAGGATAGCCAGTGTGATGTGTCCCCCATCGAGAACCGGGAACGGAAGCATGTTCAGCACGGCAAGGTTCACATTGAAGAGAACCATGAAGCCGATGATACGCCTCCAGCCATCGTCCGTGAGAAGAAGCTGGTAGAGCATTTGTCCTATCCCAACCGGTCCACTGAGGTGATCCACACCTATGCTCGATCCAGGATCAGCCACACTGGTGATCGTCACCCACATCATGTGGAGACTGTCGTAAACCTGACGGAAAGGGTTGGGATGGACGATGCGGACATCCACATCTCCGGTCTGATCCCAGAGGACGCCGATTTTAGGACTGGTGCCCTCGGGACTCAGCGGGGCTTCGGGGGTGAGTTCCACTTCCACGGTCTCACCGCCGGCCTTCTTCACACTCAGTCTGACGGTCTTGAATTCCTTTTTTTCAAGGTGCTGCGCGAGCTGTATATCACTGTAGAGATCCATCCCATCCACGGATACGATCACGTCCCCTTTTTCCAGACCGGCTTTGCTGGCAGGGCTGTTTTTGTAAACTTCACCAATGGTAGCAGGGCCAGCCGGAGCAAGGCCCACCTGACGCAGTCCGCTGCGCTGGAACCATTTGCTGTCCGGCGTATCAAAGCCACTGGTAAGGGTGAGTGGCTCGTCAACGCCCGGGCGCTGGACTTTGAAAACGATCTTATCACCACTGCTCAGGACAATGCTTTCCGTAATACTATCGAGCGATCCGGCAAAGCCGTTCACTGTCCTTGCCGTTGATCTCGAGAATGCGGTCGCCTGGCAGGATGCCGGCTTTCTCCCCCGGCATTCCTTCCGCTACATAACCCACGGTTGTGCTCGGCACGAAATCCTTGGGTTTCCCCACTCCCCAGACGACTACTGCGGCGGCTAGCGCCAGGAGCAGGGAGAAAAGCGGCCCGGCGATCGCCACGATGATTTTATCGAGTGGGGTAATTTTCGGGAGCTGCTTTCCGGAAGTATTGCCACCCTCGATGGACTCCATCGGAGCCATTTGCGGAAGCGCCACGAAACCACCTGCCGGGATCCAGCCGAGACCGTATTGCACGCCGTTGATTTCCTTTTTCCAAATCGGCTTCCCGAACCAGATCTGGAACCTGTCGATCTGGAGCCCGCGCCATTTTCCGGCAAGGAAATGCCCGAGCTCGTGGACGAAAATGATGATATTGAACACC
Organism: uncultured Verrucomicrobiae bacterium; assembly: GCA_963793435.1. Lineage (GTDB taxonomy): Bacteria > Verrucomicrobiota > Verrucomicrobiia > Verrucomicrobiales > Akkermansiaceae > Luteolibacter. Next base: position 3,244,885 of record CAWCAA010000002.1, read on the forward strand.
ATCACAACGACGACGATGAGCAGGACAATGGTAAGAACGGTATGGAGAGTGGTCATGGGCTATTGCGAGAACGCCGGGAAACTACCTTACCCACGCAATCCCGCAAGCCTTTCCACTTTCCTAACCATTCAGGGTGCCGGCACTGGAATGAGGCAAGAATTTGAACCACAATGGGAGCGAAGCGGACATGGACGGACTGGCCAATCAAATCTCTCCGTCAAATAAACGCGGATGAACACGGATCAGAAGTGGAAACTCAGGGCTAATAACAGATCAAAGCCGCGCAATCGCTGCTCTGGTAATTGAACACGCCCGTTTTTCATGATTTTATCCGCGTTCATCCGCGTTCATCCGTGGTTCTCTTCTCCAATTTATCCAAATTCCTTCGTAATGTGGTCACCCTGCCTAACCATTCCGCAAATCCGGCATCGTTACCGCTTTGCGTTGAAAAACCCGTTTTCCCCGCCAAGCTGGTTCCGTGATCTCCGGCCAATCCGACCTTTCCACCCTCGGGAACCTCTCCTCAAAAGAAACCAGCGCCTTTGAATCGGCCGGATTCCACACCGTCGCCGACCTCCTCGCCCATTTCCCGAAACGCTACGAAGACCGCCGCCAGTTCGACAACTTCCCCAACCAGGCTACAGGAAAACCCGTCTGCCTCACCGGCGGGGTCATCGACGCCCGCACGAAAGGCTTCGGCAAAACCCGCTTCTACGAGGCCGTGATCATGGACGGCTCCGGCGGGGTCTTCGGCTCCGGAAAAATCACCTGTCGCTGGTTCAACATGCCCTTCATGTCGAAAGTCGTCGCCGCCGGCCACCAGGTCATCGCCTACGGGAAAGTCAAAGAGTCCGCCGGACGCCTCGTCATCGACCACCCGGAACTCGAAGTCCTCCGCGAGGACGACGAGGACAGCGAGACCATCCACCTCGCCCGCATCGTCCCCATCTACAAAAACATTTCCGGCATCAACCAGCGCCGCCTCCGAGAAATCATCCACACCCTCCTCCAATACGACCGACCCCGATTCCCTCTCCTTCCCCTACCCCGTCTCGGAAAACCCGCGCCACGCAGATCTCCTCGAAACCCATTTTCCCACCTCCGCCGAATCCGGCCACACCGCCCGCCGCCGCTTCGCCCTCGAAGCCTTCTTCACCATCCAGCTCAACGTCGTCTGGCAGCGCACCCGCTACCTCGAACACAACGGCCGAGTCCTCGGAAAAAAGACCACCCTCCTCAAAGCCTTTTACGAAAACCTCCCCTTCGATCTCACCAACGCCCAAAAACGCTCCATCAAGGAAATCATCGCCGACATGCGCCAGCCCCGCCCCATGAACCGCCTCCTCCAAGGCGATGTCGGTTCAGGAAAAACCTTCGTCGCCCTGGCCGCCATGCTCCTCGCCATCGACTCAGGAGCCGACGCCGCCCTCATGGCCCCCACCCAGATCCTCGCCGAGCAACACTACCTAACCTTCCAAAAACACCTCGCCCCCCTAGGCATCAACATCGTCCTACGAACAGCCAACCACAAAAAGGAAAGGAACCGCGATTTAGAAATCGCGACAACCCAAGCCCCCACCCAACCCCAGTCTCCCACTTCTCACTTCTCACTCGGCACTAGTCACTCAAGCGAAGCGACAGTCTTCATCGGCACCCACGCCCTCCTCTACGATCCCGACCTCTTCACCGACCTCGGCCTCGTAGTCATCGACGAGCAACACAAATTCGGAGTCGTCCAGCGCGCCGCCCTCATCCAGCAAGGCACCCTCCCCGACGTCCTCGTCATGACCGCCACCCCCATCCCCCGCTCCCTCACCATGACCATCTACGGGGATCTCGACGTCTCCCTGCTGGACGAAAAGCCCGCCGGGCGCGGAAAAATCATCACCGCCCTCCGCAACAAGCCGAAACAAAAAGACATCACCGACTTCGTAAAAGCCCAGCTCGCAGAAGGCCGCCAAGCCTACCTCGTTTACCCCCTCGTCGAGGAAAGCGAATCCGTAAAAGCCGAATCCGCCACCGAAGCCTACCCGAAATGGCAGAAACGCCTCGGCGCGGAAAACGTCGGCCTCATCCATGGAAAACTCCGCCCCGAGGAAAAGGACGCCGTCATGGAAGATTTCCGCTCCGGAGAAATTGAAAGCCCTCGTAGCCACCACCGTCATCGAAGTCGGGGTCGATGTCCCAAATGCGAACCTCCTCATCCTCCACCACGCCGAACGTTTCGGCCTCGCCCAGATCCACCAGCTCCGGGGCCGCATCGGACGCGGCGCGCACAAATCCTATTGCATCCTCCTCACCGATTCCAAACTCCCCGAAGCCATCGAAAAACTCACCGTCCTCGAAAAGACCTCCGACGGCTTCGAAATCGCCGAAGCCGACCTCCAGCTCCGCGGCCCCGGCGACATCCTAGGCACCGCCCAATCCGGCCTCACCGACCTCCGCTTCGCCGACTTCATCACCGACACCGAACTCATCCGCGAAGCCCGACAACTCGCCGACCAAGTCTTCCAACAAGACCCCACCCTAACCACCACCCACAAAACCCTCAACTCTCTGATTTCCGAAAACCAAGCACCGCAGGGAGCGCATTGAATCGCCCCTCCGTTTACGCGGAACTTGATCGTCCAACCTATGGCCACGACGCATGCTAGTATCCAACCATGGACGGATTTAAGTTCGCCGAGTGTAGGCAATGGTCAATTTACACCTTAGCGCATGGGTACACCGGCTTGACGTAGACATTCAAAAATTTACCTAACGACTCTGCCGCCATCATCTGGTCGTAGATCGGTTGAGGGACGTTGTAATATTGATAGACTCCGTTCTTGAATTCGACTTCAAGTGTCTCCGTAGCTCCGTCGTATCCCAAAGATACGACATTAGATGATGTAACAGGTTCTCTTTCCATGGCTTCAATTTGCTCTTTCGTGATTGGTGTTCGAGGAATTCTGATGGCTGACCAGCGCGGGTTCTGAGCTCGCCATGAGGCGGCGAGGCGGTCGTAGTTCTCTGGCCGACGACCAGCCACCCAAGCTTTCGTCACTTCTGGATCTTCGCTGTTTGGTCTTGATCCTTCAGGAGGAAGTGAAATTCGGCATCGCACAGGAAGTCGCGCTGCTTCCCCCGTAATGATGGCCTCGCCGGTTCGGAGCACGGGCAGACTATCCACGATTCCAGCAAGATTATCTGGTAACGAAGCCTGCACTTTACTTCGGTCAGAAGAATTTGTCTGCCTCATTGCGACAAACGTGCCGCATTGGGAGAGAATCGTCTCATCGACCTCAGACGGGCGTTGGCTGACGATCATGGCTCCAACGCCAAATTTTCGTCCTTCTTTAACAATGCGCTGAACCATCGAACGAGAAGGCCCCTTCGCCTCTTTTGAGAGATAACGATGTGCTTCCTCCATTACAACGAGCAGAGGGCGGGCGATGCCACCCTTGGATTGATCTCTCCCCCAGAAAAGCGCTTCATAGAGAATTCGAAGAATCGCTCCAATTAGCTGTTCCAAGACAACACTCGGTACTCCTGACAAATCCAATATGGTGATTGGTTTGTCATGACCCAACCAGTCTTCCAAAAGTGCATCGAGATCCCTCGTAACGTTTCCATTGAGGTCAGGCTCCCAATCTCCGGGATGAAGCAAGAAATCATATTTTTTGTCGAGGAGTCTTGATCTCAACTGATCCAAAGGGCGCCGAATCCCTAAAACTCCGATCTGGTTTATAAAGGGAGGAGTCGCACCGGCTCCATGAGGCTTGTATTTGGGGGGCGTGACGGTGTCTGCATTCCCAGCTTGAACTAGAGCAGGTTGAGAACGAGCAGCATCCTCCCACGTCTTAACCTCAGGCTCTAGTAGCTTTAACCAAAGCTTTTTGAGGCTAAACGGCAGTGGAGTATCGGACGTCATCGACGCAATATTCAGTCCTGCTCGCGGATGTAATGCCGCCTGTTCGTTTTTATATTCGTAAACTTTATCGAGAATTGAGGTTAGAGGCTTATCATCGAGTCCTCCCATCAGAAACTTCAATAAATCGTTGGGATCAAGCGCCCAGAATGGAATATTTAGCTGCGTTTGATTTGGCTCCGGACTAATTCTGAAGACCTTTGCGACATCAGACAGGGCATGTGAATACTCGCCGTGAATATCGAGAAGAAGGATACGCGAACTTGGGAACCCTGCGTCACTCCCTTCGGCACCGGAAGCGATAGATCTGAGTAAACTCGCCACGGTGGTTGATTTCCCGGATCCGGTTGAGCCAAGGACAGCGCTGTGGCGGGTAACAAGCTTATCTAAATCAAGTTTTACGGGAATTCCGTCTGCGCTTGATAGCCGCCCAACAACGACTTGGCCTTGTTCTTCGACTCCGTAGATCGCAGCGAGATCAGTCTCCGTGACTAGGTGAACTTCATCATTTACGTTGGGATATTGGCTTATACCGCGTTCGAAAGATGTCCCCATCACCTCGCCCACCAGTTGCACAGTAATCCACCGCTCACTACGCTCGCTTGACGAACCTAGCAACGCATCAGGTGTTGCATTAGCCCCTGCTTCAGAGACTAGGCCGTAGAGGTCGTGGTAGCCTTGTGGGATTCTTACAAAGCTTCCAACTTGGCCGATCTTATAGCTCTTGCCTCCGATAATTGAAATTCCGGACGAAACTGCCGGCGACTGCCGAACACTAATCTTTGCGCCCGAGACAGCACCTACGTGACCCAGAAGTGTCGGTTGAGCCTTCATACAGGTTCCGATTCCTCCTCTTCCACAACAGGTGTTGGTTCCGGCGTATATTGAGTCGAGCCGGAGGATGCAAAGAAGCGGGCAAGACGATCATAGCTACCCAGTTCGAAACGTCCTTCATTTCCATCGCCTCCATACGACCAGTAGCCATCACGGATGGAATGCCAATCACGGGTCGGAGGGTTACCGGGTCGCCATGGTGCGGCAACACCGTTAATAAGGGTCTATCTGGACAATAGACGCTCATGTTTGAGCGGCGCATCGCAATCTCTGACGCATGAGCTTCGTCTGCCAGTTTCTTGAACTGAAAGGCAAACACGCTTGCCGTTGGATTTGCAGCCAAACACTCGTCGATGCGCGCAGAAATATGCGTATCTGGAAACGGAATCTAGTAGCTATCAACAATGTGTCAGGGGTCATTAGGAAACTCTGAAGTCGATCAAAAAGAGCGAAGACGGGCTTTTTGAGTTTGGTCATATTTGAGGCTTCCGGAGCATACGAGATGGGTAGCTTGTTCTTTGCCCTGCTCGAATGACTTCTTCTTTGGCGTTGGGTTCTCGGCCGAGAGACCGATGTACTTTCCAGATCGAGACGCCACCGAGAAGGAAAGATCGTTGCTCGCTAGAGAGGAGGGATCGAAAAAATGGCTCTTGGCGCCTGAAAAACCGTTGAAAAAATGGTGTCTTTGATCGCTCAAAAAGCGCCTGCTAAATAGCAGATCGAAAAGTTGGTCGTGAATATCTTGTATTCGGATGTGGACGGTCTGCGTGGAATTGCAAGCTGCACAAGCTTGTGTATGGTGACGTGTCGACGGGTAAGTCCTGGTTTCACGATCTTGCCAATTTGTGAGATCGATCGCCAAGCACCTTGAAGTCGGAGCCGTTCAGCCATCAACATTCGCTTGGCCGATCACAGGCGAGACAATGACGGAGATGGGACAGAATCGCTTCGATATTGGCGTCGTCTAGCTCTGTCACGATCCGTCCAATGTGACCCGATATTTTCCTTCAAAGTCATAAGGATTACTTTGGTTAATCCTTCAACTGCCGGAATCAGAGGCTCGTCCGAAGCTGGTTTTTTGATCCGATCGGCGCGCCGGCTCCGACAATTAGGCCAATGCGTTTTCGATCTTGCGCCATGATCTGGTGAAGAATCGCCATATACTGGGTTGTATTGTGAACATTCATAAATTAAGTTCTCTCGGCAAGCGTTGGTAATCTTGAGTTGATGTACTGACGGTCTTCGTGGTCATCATTAGTGACCGATGGTGTTAAGTCTCTTGGAAAGAGCTGTTCCAAGATTCTGTAGCTGGAGAATTTCAGAAAAGCATCTGCGTCAATCTGAGTCATCTGCGGTTCAATTCTGCCTGCATTCATTCCCCGCCTCCTTCCTGGTGGCGGCAGGAACTGTTCGCCTCCTTTGCCTCCAGCCTCGCCCGCGAGATCTCGATGGCGGCGTGGAGTTTCTGTTGCAGGAGTTCGCGGGATGGCAGGGCGGTGAGGTATTCGGCGACGTGGATGCCGCTTTGGCCGAGTTCGAGAAGTTCGATTTGTTCGTCTTTCTTCCCGGCGCAGAGGATGATGCCGAGCGGAGTATCCTCGCCGGGCTGTTGCTCGTGCTTGGCGAGCCAGCGGAGATAGAGCTCCATCTGGCCTTTATACTCGGCTTTGAAGTCGCCCAATTTCAAATCGATGGCGATGAGGCGTTTCAGGCGGCGGTGATAGAAGAGGAGGTCGAGGTAGAAATCGTCCGAGTCGATCTGGATGCGGAACTGGCGGGCTTGGAACGTGAAGCCGTCACCGAGTTCGAGCAGGAATGTTTCAAGCTCCCTCAGGATGGCGGCTTCGAGGTCTTTCTCAAGGTAGCGATCCTTGAGCCCGAGGAAATCGAGGATGTAGGGATCACGGAAGACAAGATCCGGCGTGAGCTGATCCTCGCTGCGCAAGGCGGCAAGTTCCGCTTTGGCCACTTCCTCGGGCTTCTTCGAGATCGCGGTGCGCTCGAAGAGCATGGAGTCGATCTTCTTGACGCAGGGTCCGGGTGCTCCAGCGTTCGACCCGGCACATTTCGGCGTAGAAGTCGCGCTGGAGATCATCTTTGAGCGGGATGATTCTTTGGAAATGCGTCCAGCCCAATTGTTGCGACAGCGTCGCGACAATCCGGGGTTCGGGAAAGATCTCTGCAAATGGACCATATTGAAGTAGGCTGCGGCGTACCGAATCCGCGCCCAAACTCCTCGCTCAATTGTGCCGACAGTGTACTGCACAATCTCCTTCCCATACTCAGCCCGTTCATTCCCAAGCACTTCCGTCTGGATCCGCTTGCCGATCCGCCAATAGAGCAAAGTCATTCCCGCGTTGACCGTGCGGGCGACACTCTCGCGGGTTTGCGCGATCATGGAACGCACATCAGCCACCAGTCCGGCGTCGCTTTGGATGATGCTGAGGTCTTGCTGGCTCATATAACGCGTCGTTTGAGAGCTTTTGAATATACTGCCATGGACGTATCTATTTCTAACCATCCCACCACTTTCGGAAAGCATGAAATTCCACCAAACATTCCTCTGAGAGGCTTTCCATTCGCGTCAACTTAGTGCTGTAAGCCCTCGAATCACGGTGGATTTTCGATCACGGACATCCCGTCGAACATGATCTAGACCGGGTGGGATTGCAGCGATTTTTTCGACACGATTTTTTCGATATTCTTACAGCTTGGTATATCATCCGTTATCCAATCCACGATCTTCTCCGGCGTAAGAACTGCCAGACCGACCTGACTGGTAAAAATGGCCATCTGCTTCAGCCCCATCAGCGCGACGATCATAGAGCCATCAGACAGAGGGCTTCGATATGCCATTTGTTGCTTTTCCGATTCAGTGCCGCAGCGATGTGCATGCTTTGTTTCCACGCCCGGAACTGGATCTCCACTACCCGGCGCGAACGGTAAAGTCCGGCCAAGGTGGCCACACCGATACGCTCTGTTGGCAGGTTGGTCAACATCAGGTGCAAACCGTCACGGGCGGGGCCGCACTGCTTGCCGTCTTGCCGAGTTGACGGGCTTTTTCATGCCGCTCCCGGCGACGTTCCCCGGCGGTTTGCTTGTCGGCACGAATCGCAACCAGCCGACACTGGTGTCGGACTTCCCCGGCAAATACCTCCATGTCGATCTGGTTCCCACGGGCGTTCTCAAGAAGTTTTTCCAAAGGGATTTCCGTGGCTGAAACCAAATTGACACTAAGCGGAAGCCGGGTGAACCAAAACGCCCCGATGCCCTCCAGGTAAGCGAATTCGGACAAATCAAAGTATCCCATGTCTCTCAGAAACAGGTCATCCTTACGGGCGAGCGCGAGAGTTTCCTTGCCTATCGTCCGGTCTTGTTCGGTGGCGCGGTGGAGGTCGAAACTGACGGGTTGCCCACTGAGAAGATCGTAGCACAACAATCTCGTCGAGGCGGGGAATGCTGAAACGCGAGCGGGCGGTGAGTGGAGTATTTAGCACACCGAGCTTGCCGCCTTGCTCACCCAGCCAAGATAAAAATCGATTTATTCTATCGTAAGGAATTGATTCATAACGAGTTACGGCTAAGTTGACACGAATGGGCGTGCTCCCCGTCCCCGGCCAGGTCGCGACGCGCATAACGGGCGAAATACTCGGTGTGCGGGCTTTTGAGCGCAACGCCCATGCTTTTGAGCGTGCAACGCACCTGCAATAGCGCGGAGCGGGATGGACAGGAGCGAACGCGACGTGCCCCGAAGGGGGGCGAGCCGTGGGGCGGCGCACCAGGCTGTCGCGGATCTTGATCTGCAACAGGTCGCGGTGTGCCTCCTCGCCCTGGTGCTCGATGGGATGAAGCATCGAGCGGTCGAAACGCGCAATCTTCGCAAGCATCCGCGCGTCGTAGAGATCGCACTTGCGGTCGTTTTTGAAAATGCCCCGCATCTTGCGCGGGTTGGCGACAAGCACCTCGTGATCGAGCCCCCGGAAAAAGCGGCTTATCCGAGGGCTGTGCGAACCCACTTCCATCTCCAGCAACGCGCCGGGATATTTCCGTGAGAGTCGGCGGAGGCTTTGATTCGTCCGCCCCGCCCGGCGTCCTCACCCTTCGGGCTCCGCTTCGCTACATCCATGAAGTCTCGCCCAACGGCTTCGTTCGCGATGGTTGGTGATATTGCGCTCGTCGATGATCTCGCCCGTCGATTGCAAGGTCACGCAGATCGCGTGCTTCGTATTTCCAAGATCGATTCCGATGACATGTTGGGTAGATGGTGTTTTCATAACAAGGCAGTGTATCACATTGCGCTAGCGCAACCGAACCTGCCTTCTCATCTACTCTTGTTCGGCTTGTTCATTATGCAGCAACCGGGCTATAGTGAAGCGCGATGAGGGAATCCGCTGAAAGTGCTGCCATAGCGTAGGCAATCCCGTCATCGTCTGAGAATTCGACCTCGAAAACAGTCCGGTCGAGCTTCTCTATGATGGTACCCACTTGTCCGACTACAAGACCGTGTTCTGGAATTCCGACCTTCAGGGCAACCGGATCTAGCAAGGAAAATTCTTCGCTCATGGTGGTATTATCTAGCATAGGTAGCAGGTGGTCAATCTCGGAAAGTTCTCTGCTCGAAGAACGATCCAAGCTGTTCGGATCTTCGAGGAACGCCCGTGATGAGAAATCACGAAGTCAGCGAGGTATCTCTCGCCATACTGATCAGCCACACCCCGCACGCATTCAGCTTCGGAAATGCTGGCGAGAATGAGATCCCGCAAAGCCAGGACTGTTTGATTCCCAAGAGCGACTCTCCCAGCTGGATGCCAGAGGCGGTAGCCTCGCGAAACTAGATTCGGTGATTGGATGGGAGTATTCTCTTTCTTTCTCGAACGAATAGGAAAGACCAACCTAAAGGTGCGGGTGGACGACCTTCCTTCCCTCCGATGCTTATGTTCAAAATATTAGTTCTTCAATCGCTGTTCAATCTCAGTGATGAGCAGACAGAATTTCAGATCATAGACCGTCGCAGCTTTCACCGTTTCCTCGGTTTCAACGAAGCCGACAAAGTCCCAGATCAGAACACGATCCGCAATTTCCGCGAAGCTCTCATCGCGGGGAATCTGCTCGAAGAGCTTTTCGAAACCTTCACAGGAGAACTGGCGGAGCGAGGATTTATTTCTCGCAAGGGTCAGATGGTCGACGCGAGTTTCGTAGAAGTCCCCAAACAGCGCAATAAGCGCGCAGAGAACGCAGACATCAAAGCGGGAAAGATTCCAGAGGACTGGGAAAACAACCCCAAACGACTCAGCCACAAGGATCTGGACGCTAGGTGGACGAAGAAAAATCAGGAGACTTTCTACGGATACAAGAATCATTTGCTCGCGGATGTGGACAGCAACTGATCTTGCGGGCGGTCGTTACCGATGCTTCCGTGCACGATAGTCAGGCTCTCCACGCTCTACTCCGGGAAGGCGATCCGATGACCTGGCGGGATGCGGGTTACGCGGGAAAGCCATGCGCGGATCTCCTCGCCGCGAAAAAGATCTCGGCAAAAGTTGGTGAGAAAGGCAGCCGGAACAATCCGCTCAAACCTAGCCAGAAACGCTTAAATAAGGCCAAATCCCGAGTCCTGACGAGTGGAACACATCTTCGGATTCATGACGGAAGTATGAAAGCAATGTATAAGCGCATAGTGGAATCGTCCGAAACCGGGTGAAACCATAATGGGGAACCTAGTCTAGAACATGATGGATTGGAGCAGCGTCGCTGATGATCTGGATGAGAAATGCTACGGCGAATTTGTTGATTCGTTGGTGGACACCCTGCCTGGAAATGGCGGGGGCGGAGCCGTTGAGGGCCATGGCCAGTTGATTGAAAGAAGCCTTGCCCGAGCACACCGATTTCAAGAGGCTGAGAAGGAAATTTTCCGGCCTGAATTTCAGGGAATTTCGGATTACTAATTTGGTCTTTCTTACAATTTCGTTTAGGCGAGAGATACTGAAAAGCGAGCGGGCGGTAAGTGAAGTATTTAGCACACCGAGCTTGCCGCCTAGCTCACCTAGTCAAAAGAAAAATCAATTTATTTTCGCGCAATCCCCTGATTCACAGGGAGTTACAGCTAAGTTGACGCGAATGTGTAGCGGGCTGTCGGGCTGCAAAAGGGTCAAGAAATCCTAGTTTCTTCAGCAAACTGACGAATGCCCTATCGTTCGAACTGCTAAAGCCCAGCTTCTTAAGGAACTCAAAAGTAAATCGTTGAGGAACCGCAGCCGTCTGAATCTTCTGGAGTAGATCGGGTATACGCTTGTTCGTTAGTAGATAAGGAATATCGCTGGCCATATGGTTTTGTTTTCTTTGACGTCATAGGAATGGAGCGCCGGTGTCAAGCTCAAATTTAATCAGACGGCTTCCTCGGCGTCGCCATCTCCGACTTTGTTCTGTTCTTTAGTTTATGGCCTCTATCGGAAATCCCAAGGCATTTTGATGTCTGATTCTTTTGTGGTAAAAACTCTATAATCAACATGAATCGGATTGGAATGCCTCTTTGAATAAACTGTATCCACTAAAACTGCGACCTCGTATGAAGTGGGTTTAAAATTTTCTTCGATGTATTTCACTGCCGATCTAATGGTTCTTCCCGTATGCACGACATCATCGACAAGAATAATTTTCTTCCCGTCGATTGCTTCCTTCGGACCACTCCACATCAGCTCATTAGAAGTATCCCGAGTCAGTGAAGTAATTGGAATATTCAACGCCTTTGATAACATTCCGCCGATGATCGCACCACCGGAATTAATCGCAACAATCGTTTCAAATGCTCCGGGTTCGATTTCATCAGTCAAGACCTCAAGACCTTTTTGAATTTCACTGCTATTTCGGATACTCGCGATGAGCGGCTCATCGGGATCTAGGTAAAGCTGCGCTTTTCGACGAATATAAGGATGTATCGTTCTTGCCCAAAAGCTGGAAATCGTAATGATTGCAGCGAAGGTCGATATTACAGTAATTAAGATAATTGTCCACGTATGCATTTTTGAAAATTTGAGTTTTGCTGCCTGAACGAGCAACTACTGATCTACAATAAAATGATTTGGGTTATTCTCTTTACAGAACAGGGTATTCTGACCCCCGAACGCTGGATATTCCGGAGATTGAGATCAAGGTCAAATTCATGCCGTCTTCGGAACCCGTTGAAATACGCAAGGTTATAACGAAACCCAGGGTTTGGTGACTTTTTGGCTATCTTTAGTCTCATCAAACCTTTGACGATCTGATATTCGATGCCTAGGGGGGTTTTGGAAGGGTCGGGTGGCTCCGGACTGCGGAAGCCTGGCATCCCCTGAGCTTGTCGAAGGTCAGACTCTTTTCGTCAGGCAGCCTGCCTGTCCGCCGCAGCTTTGGGCGAAGGGCGTTGCTCCAAGGGTGGACAGGGTGTGTGGGACGCCACGCCGGGGAGTGTTCCTTTCCCCTCGCGTAGATGCGTTGTCCCGCTGGAAGACCTTACACAGGCGGCGGGGGCGCCGCTACGAACCCAAGGCGCGAGATGCACCTTACTCCAGCTTCGCCAGTGCGCGGAGATCCAGCTTCCTCGCGAGGGAGACGAGATCCTGTTCGTCTGCCTCAGCATTTCCGACCAGTTCCACGTAGATCCTTTCATCCAAAACCATTTGAAGTTTCCGCTCACCTTCCATCACTGCGATTTCCCCGGAGATGCGGTGGGTTTTCCTGTTTCCCAGCGCCAGCAGATCCTTGTTTCCGAGCAAGGCGATCATGGGCTTGAGCACGGGGGCGTCCTTGATCACTTTCACGGCGATCTGCTTTTCCTCTGAAACATACATGCGCGAGATGGAGATCCCTCCACCGGCGATGGTGAGATCCTCCCGCTTCATGCTCTCGCCCTTCCAATCGCCCACCTCCGCTGGCAAAAGTTCGCCGACGGCATCCGCTGCCTTCGCCTCCACCAGTTTCACCAGGGCGCGGAGCTGGGCGAGAACCTCCTGGTCATCGCCCGCCCTGTAGGTCGCGTAAACCTGGCGGAGTCCCTTCTCCACCTCGTCCTCTTCCTTCTTCTCGGCTGCGAAGGAGACCATGGTGAGAGCCAAGAACGAGAATGGGATCAGGAAAGGGTTTATGACCTGCAAGCTAGCAACTGCATGCACTGATGCAAGAATCATCGGAGCAGATGAGCCCCCTTTGCCTTGAGGCCAAGCGAGCGTCTCTGCCCGCAGCAAAATATCTCTTCTTTTCCACATGCGGCGGAGACGCCACTTGGGACTCAAGGGGCGGAGACTCCCTTACCCTTCCATCCCTGCGAGGATGGATTTCCATGGCTCCAGGTGATCCACGTCTTCCACTACGGGGCCTTCGGCGGTGCACGGTGTGACGATGGCCAGGAATTTCAAATCCTTGTCACTGCGGTTGAAGGTGGCGTGGACGGCACTCCTGGGGATGTAGGCGGAATCGCCCGGCTGCAGGGTTTGCTTTTCCTGCCCGACCCACTGCTCCGCTTCTCCCTCGATCACGTAGATGACCTCTTCTTTGTTCGGATGGGTATGGAAGGAATGGCTTCCGCCGGGGGGGATGGTGCAGTGAACGGTGATGAGATCCTCGGTAGGAGTGAGGCCGGGTTTGGAGTGCCAGATGTGGTGGCGGCCTCCTATGGTTTCTTTTTCTGCGGAGTCTTGAGTGGTGAACATGAAGAAGTGGCTGGTGCCGGGTGAGAAGTGATCAGTGGAAGACCTGGGTATTGGGGAAAGACTATTTGCTGTCGGAGACCCACTGGACGGCGTTTTTGAGGATGGTTTGGAATGCGGGGTTGGCGTGGGATTTGTCGTCGTGGCCGTGGGTGTAGGCCACGATGCGGGTCTTGGGATCGTTGACGATCCAGAGGGCGGGGTGGACGGTCTTGGTTTTGCCGTCGGGCTTGTTCTCTACTAGGGTGGTGTGTCCGTCCTTTTCGAAAAAGTTGAAGTGGTAGCTTTCGTCCTGGATGGTGAAGGTTTCGGGGACGTCTTTGAGGATGGGGTGATTGGCTGGGTGGATGGAATCCGCCGCCACTTTGCCTTTGCCGTGGCCTTTGGTTTCCCCGGCGACGAAGCGTTTGTTGTAACCCTCCCACGGGTGCGACCAGGTGGCGGCGTGGAGGAGGACGATGCCCTTCCCTGCATCGGCGAAGGCGTTGAGCGCTTTCTGGAACTCCGGGGTGCCCCATTGCGCGTGGTTGCCGGAGAAGACGAGGACATCGGCTTGTGGAAGGAGCGCGAGGGCTTCTTTCAGGTTCAGGGTGGCGGCGACATCGGTATCCGGGAGGGCGGAGAGGATTTCGCTATCCGTCTTCATGAAATCCCGTGGGAAGTGGTGGGAGGAACCGGCTCCGGCGATGAGAATGCGGAGGGTGCCTTCTTTCCTAGGCTCCGCAAATGTCTGGCCGAGGGCGGCGGTGGAATCCGCCGGGAGGTCTCCAATTTCTGCGAGAGCCGCGCGGTCGGTGGCGGCGAGGTATGAGATGATGTCCCGGAGGCTTTCCGCTCCGAGGGCATCCAGTCCTTCTGGCATGAAGGAGCGGGTGGTGTTCACTCGCTCGGCGATGTCCTGCTTGCGGATTTCGGTCTCGCCACCCTGGTTGCGGAGGGTGATGGATTTCCGGTTTTCACTGGTGATGACCCCGGCGAGGGTTTGGCCTTTTTTGGTGGTGATGTTCCACTGCCAGAAGGTGGGATCGACCTCGCGGTTGGGATCGATGATGTGGACGAGGAGTTCCTCCGCGCTATGCGTGCCCATGCCGGTAAGGCCGGGGCCGACTTCCGCGCTGGGGAGGTCGTCGTATTTGTGGCAGATGGCGCAGGCGGCGGAGTACAGGTTCTTGCCGTTCTCCACGTTTCCGGGTTTGCGAGCCTCCGGGAGGAAGGCGGCGATGGTGGCTGCCTTTTCCTTCGCGCCCGGATTGAGCATTGCGGAAAGTGATGCGGCTCTTTCGGAAACGGATTTGTCCGGATGGCTGCGGAGGCGAGAAATGTTTCCGGGGCCGATGTGTTCAGCTTTGATATTGCCGTGCTCCACACCTGTTAGAAGGGCGAGGGCGGCGGCGGGTTGTTTCACGATCTCATCGAAGGCTGCATTCCGGAGTGGGGCGGCGAGCATGTGGAAATTCGATGCGAGGGCATCGGCCTGGCCTCCCTCGCCGAGGATGGAAATGATCTCCAGGCGGAGCTTGTCGTCCGCGCCTTTGGGGTCGATCACGATTTGGAAAACAGATGCGAGTTCGTCTTCGGAGCCGATGGAAACAAGTGCGCTTGCCGCAGCGGCGCGGTCTTCGGAGCTGGCGTTAGCGTCGGCGAGAATTTTGGAAAGCCGCTCGGTCTGCTTGCGGACAAGCGGCTGCATTTTCCCATCCGTATCCCAGCGGGAAACCAAGGGCAGAGCCTTTGGAGCGGTTTCCGGAAGCTGAAGGAAGGTGGCGAGGGCTTCCAGGCGGTTGTGGGTCATCTCCGGTTTCAGGGAGTCGTTTTTCACAACGGCATCGAGGAATGCAGCCTTGAGTGGAGCGGCAGTGGGCGGTGCTTTGGTTACGGAAATGAGGAGATCACCGACCGATTCATTGGTCAGCGCGCCGGGTAGGAGACTCTCAACGAGCTGGCCAAGCTCTCCGGCCTGATCCGAGTCCAAGGCTGCGAGGAAAACTTCCGAAGCTTTGCCTTGGGAGGCGGCGATGAGGGCGGATTTCGTCCAATCGTCTTTCGCTTCCGCGAAAGCGGAGATGATGGCGGCGGGATCGGCGGTGAGATTTTTCTCGTAGGCTTTAAGAGCGGCGGAACCGTTCTCGAAAGCCTCCCCGGCACCGGCTTCGCGGATCAGTCGGATGGCGGTCGAACGGGTTTGGGAGTGGGGACTTTCCACGGCGGATTGCAGCGAACCGGGGATGGTTTTGTCGATCACCGGCACGGCGATCTTCTTCGCCTCCTTGTGCTGTATCCTCCAGATGCGGCCGAAGTAGTGGTCGCGGTCGGGGCGGACGGCGGCGTTGGCAGGGCCGTGGAGGGGACCGCGGGTGTCGTTGTGGATGACGGCCTGGTTGTAAAAGTCGATGACGTAGAGTGCGCCATCGGGCCGACTCGGGTCTCGATGGGGCGGAACCAGAGATCGCTGCTGCGGATGAACTCGGTTTCCTCGCGGCCTTTTTCTTTCTCGGCAGTGTAGGTGACGCCATCGGGTCTCACGAAATAGTGACTTACTATGTTTATGGTAGGTTCTCCGGTGAAGTAGCTGTAATTCCATTTCTCCGGCCATGCGCCGCCCTCGTAAATGGCGCATCCGGCGGCGGCGGTGTAGGAGCCTACGAAGTCGATCTGCTTGTATGCGGCCTGCTCCCATGTCATGAGGGGGAAGGTTTTCTGGCGGGTGATCATGCCGTGGAAGCTGTTGGTTCCGGGGATTTTTCCCTTCGCCAGGACATACTCGGGGAGCACGGTGTGGAAGAGGACGGTGCCGCTGGTGGGCTGTGTCCAGAAGCACTGGCCGTCCGAGGTCATGCATAGGCCCCAGGTGTTTCCGCCTTTGCTGGAATACATCTCGATGCGGCTGCCATCGGGTTTAAAACGGACGACGCCGGAGCCGATGCCGGTCTTTGTTTTCCCTTCGGAACCGAGGGCGGTGACTTCGCCGGCGCTGTAGCCGTGGGTGGCATAGATCCAGCCATCGAGTCCCCAGCGGAGGTTGTTGATGACGGCGTGGGTGTCGCGGGTGCCGAGGCCGGTGTAGAGCTTGGTGCGTTCGTCGGCGGTGTCGTCGCCATCGGTGTCTTCGAGAAACCAGATATCCGGGGCGGCGGATACGATGACTCCGTTTTTGTGGAAAACGAAGCTGGTGGCTAGTTCGAGTTTGTCGGCGAAGACGTGCTTCTTGTCCATCAGGCCGTCGCCGTCCGTGTCTGTTAGAATGCTGATGCGGTCGAGGGGATCGCGGTCGTAGTCACCGGGTTCGACGGAGCCGCTTTCCTTCCAGACATCGGTGTTGGCTTTGCGGAGGCCGTTGGGATACTCGGGGGTTTCGACAACCCACAGGCGGCCCTTTTCATCCCAATCGAGGTTCATCGCCTTGTTGATGAGTGGCTCGGCGGCGACGAGGGAAATATCGAACTCAGGATGGAGTTCGATTTTCGCGGCAGCTTCTTCAGGGCGGGTGGTGCCGCCTACGGGGTAGCGGAGGGCGGATTCGGTGGCGGGCTTGTCTTTCAGGAGGCCATCGGCGTCTTCCATTTTCCCTGCCCACGCGATGCCGCGAAGGAGGATGGTCTGAAGGGAGGTGTGGGAGAAATTCTCATACACGTGGCCGGGGATGCAGGCGAAGGCGCGGCGACCGCCAGTTTCGTATGTCCAGATCTGTGGCTGTATATCGTAGATGTTCACCGGTTTTCCGGCCTCAGCTTCGCCTTCTTTCGGCTTGGGTGTGTAGGCGGCGGCCAGGATTTTCGCCTCCGGGAGCATGTCCATGTCGTAGTAGATCTCATCGTTCAGATCGAAGTTCGATGCGCCCCGGGTGATGGGGTTTTCGCGGTCGGTGAAGTAGAGGGACATTTCGCCCTCCAGCCATTTCGTATGGTCGTGGTTCCATGAGCCGCCGATGACGGTTTTATACCAATCAGGATCGCGTGAAACCGTGCCCGCGTGGATGGCGACCACGCCGCCGCCACGCTTGAGGTAGGCTTCGAAGTTCTCGCGATCCGCGCCCTCGATATTTCCGGCTTCCTCTGCGTGGAGGATGACTACGTCGGTGGCTGCGAGTTGTTCTTTGGTGGGAAATTCGTTTCCTCCGGTGGCTTTCGCGCCGCGGTCGTTGAGGAGTTTCGTCCAATCTTTTAGGAACGCCGGGTGATCGTGGCAGCCGGGGCCGTGGGTCTTTTCGCCGGAGCGGATGAAGACGCGGAGTGGCTCGGCAGCGGTGCAGATCTGCACGCAGGCGAGAGCGAGGAGGAGTATTTTTTTCATGGGTGAATTTGTTTGGAGCGCTGCCTTCAGGCGGCGAGTGAGAAATGGACACGCCGCCTAAAGGCAGCGCTCCATGAGTGTGAGTAGCTTTTCAGCGCACGCACGGGCGAATGCCGGGCTGTTGATTTCTTCGTCGAGAGTTTCGATTTCAACTTTGGCATTCTTTTCGATGGAATCAAAGAGAGCTCCGTCCGCTGCGGGATCGTGGAAAGGCTGGCTCTCCGCGCTGATCACGCTGATCGCTTTTTTCGGGATCATGATCGCGGACGGAGCGGTGTATGCGTTGGTTTTTTCCGCGAGGATGCGGCCAAGTTCGGTGCATTCCGCCGGGGTCGTGCGCATGAGGGTGACCTGGGGATTGTGGATATAGAAATTCCGCCCTCCGAACTTCGCGGGGACGGAGGATTTCTCGCCGAAGTTCACCATATCCAGACAGCCGGGAGCTACGACGACGGGGACGTTCGCCCTGGCGGCGGCATCCATGCGGGTTGGCCCTGCGGTAAGCGTTCCGCCGACGAGTTCGTCCGCCCATTCCGTGGTTGTTAGATCGAGAACCCCGGCGACCATCCCGCTTACTATGATGGCTTCCATGGATTTTCCGCCAGCTCCTGTGGCAGCGAAAACGAGGACTTCATAGCCCTTTTCCTCAAGGATTCGCTGCGCTTCGGTAACACACGCGGTGGTGTTTCCGAACATGGATGCTACGATGAGCGGCTTGTCGGATGTGGTATCGACTTCCATTTCCACCATCCCGCAGATCGCTCCGGCGGCGCGGGTGAAGATGGTTTTGGAAAGCCGGTTCAACCCCGCGACATCCGCGATGCTTGGCATCATGGTGATATCGGATGTGCCGAGGTAGTGGGCGGTATTTCCTGCGGCCAAGGTGGAGACCATCAGCTTTGGGAAACCGATAGGGAGGGCGCGCATCGCGGCAGTGGAAATGGCAGTCCCTCCCCCACCCCCGAGCGAGATCACGCCTTGGATTTCCCCTTCGGCATGGAGTTTGGAAAGTAGAGCGGGTGCGGCTTCCGACATCGCGGAGACGGACTCTCCACGATCATGGCGGGAGAGAATTTCACCGAGTGCGATGCCCCCCGCTTCCGCAACTTCGTGCCGCGTGAGATCCGGCACCACGGTAGGATCAGCTCCCGTCCCGACATCAATCAGCAGGGTTCCATGCCCACGTTTACGAATCAGCTCCGCAACGAAAGCATGCTCCTCACCTTTCGAATCGAGAGTGCCTATGACCGCGATGACCGCCATTATCTTTTCAGCGGAATGGCTTTGAATTGTTTCGTGAGATCGACCAGCGATTGCTCGACGCCCATGCGCTCCAGCGAGGAAGCGCCGACGAAGCCTACACAATCCGTCGCTTGGATCACGCGATCCGCATCCTCGGGAGTGTTGATTGGGCCGCCGTGGCAGAGATAGAAAATGTCATCACGCACGGTCTTCGCTGCGTCGATGATGTCCTGGGTGCGCTTGATCGTATCCTCCCAGCTCACCACCGCGTTTGTCACTCCGATAGAGCCGCCGACAGTGGTGCCGACGTGGGCGATAATCGCATCCGCGCCGTTTTCAGCCATGCGCACCGCTTCTTCTGGGGAGGCGACATAGACGATGGAGAACATGTCCATTTTCCCGGCAAGACCGACCATCTCGAATTCCTTTTCCACGCTCATTCCAGTTTCTTCGAGGACTCCGCGGAAGTGTCCATCGACGATGGTGTGGGTGGGGAAATTGTTCACGCCGGAGAAGCCCATGTCTTTCACCTTGCCCAGCCAATGCCACATACGGCGACGGGGATCGGTGGCATGGACTCCGCAGATGACGGGGATTTCCTCTACGACTGGAAGCACCTCGTATTCGCCGATCTCCATGGCGATCGCATTCGCATCGCCGTAAGCCATCAGCCCGGCAGTGGAGCCGTGGCCCATCATGCGGAAGCGGCCGCTGTTATAAATGATGATGAGATCGGCTCCGCCTTTCTCGATAAATTTCGCGCTGATTCCGGCTCCGGCTCCGGCAGCGATGATCGCGGTCCCCTTGGAGAGAGTGTCCTGAAGGCGTTCTCTGACTTCGGTGCGGGTGTAGGGATTTCCTTTTCCAGTCCATTGATTAGGCATGGGGGAAAACTGGCGGAAATTTCCCCTTGAGACAACAGGGAATCTTCCACCACCATTTCACTCAAATCCACATCCCTTCATGAAAGGCAAACCAACCGCCATCGAAATCATCGGAAAACGCACCTCGTTTATCGCCGTGCAAGGAGGTATGGACGAGGGACGCGACTGGCTGCACGGGATGCCGGAGTGCCCTCTTCTCGCCAGCCACAACATCGCCCACACCGGGATTATGGATGCGCGGCGTCCTTATGAGATCGTCCGCATCGACCAATCCGGCACCTTCATGATGGCCTGCCTCGAAGGCGAAGGGGTCGTGATGGTCGATGGCTCTTGGAAAACCATACGCGCAGGACAGGCATGCCTGCTGCCCCCCTTCGTTATGAACTCGCTGAAATGCACGGGCGAAAAACGCTGGCGCTTCGCATGGGTTCGCTACGAGGAATCCCGCGTTAGCGTGCCTATCGTTTCTTCCGTTTCCCCTGTCATCGGAGCATTCGATGGCGGTGGACTCGCTGCGGCCATCACCGGCCTGCATGAGGAAACCTCGCGGGAAAGCAACCCTGCCGCCCTTCACCAGTGGTGCGGCCTAGTTCATCATTACGTCACCCGCTTTGCCGAACCCTCCCATCTCGATGTGCGGCTATGGCGACTCTGGAGCGCGGTGGAAAATGATCCCGCCCGCGATTGGACATTGGAAGACCTCGCGGAAAACGCCTGTCTCAGCACCGAGCACCTGCGCCGCCTTTGTCTCAGGGAGATCGGACGCAGTCCCATGCGGCACCTCACTTTCATCCGCCTCCAGTTGGCAGTTCGTTTGCTTTCTTCCGCGAATGACAAGATCGAAACCATCGCCCGCTCCGTCGGTTTCAGCAGCATCCATAGCTTCTCGAATTCCTTTAAAGCCCGCTTCGGACGGCCGCCTTCCGACTTCCGCTGAACCCTCCCATTTTTCAAATGCTTTACTGACGATCCACAAGGATCAGCCAGTTTGTATTCATAGGATATTTGCGCCCGTTTTGATCCTTTTTGCGGCTGATGAAATTTGGCTACGTTTGCCCTGATCAATTCAAAGCTCGTTGAGCGGCTTCTTGGCAAACTCCTCGTCGCGGAGTTTGCGGAGATACTCGAGGTATTTCCGCTGGGCTTCGATGCTCTCGCCATCCTTCACGGGAGCAGGTCTGCCGCCGGAGGCGACAGGGGCCGGTGATCCGGTAGCGTATTTTTTCCACGGGCCGTAGGGAACCTGGCCTTCTTCGACAAAGCGCCAGTGGACTTTTTTCCCTGACGCCACGCCGAGGTAGTCGCGGATGGATGGGGAAAGGTCGATTCCGGCAGAGCCGTTCTGGGTGGCTCTCGGGCGTTTGTTTCCGAAGACATACTCCCAGTCATCGGTCACCCATGGGCCGCAATCTTCCCATTGGGCGTAGCAACTACGCTTTTCATAGTAGATCTGAATCCAGCGGCCTTTGAGCACGGTCTTGCCAGGTGCCGGATTCATACGGCCGAACCACGGGATCACCCTAGATGCCTCGGGCTTGTGCTTACCCCACCTCATCACATCATTATACGGGAGTGCGATGTAGAAGGGGTTGAGCTTGGGGATGAAATTTTTCGGACGGAAATCCCCTGTGGCGTGGTTGGCGATGCGGTTCGCGGGATCGGGATCGTCATACCCACCGAAGTTTTCCGCCCACTTCGTATCCCAGGAGGACTTGCAGTTCGGCGTCGGGTTGCGTGGTGTGGGCTGTTCCCCGCACCAGAAAATGGTGGCGGTAATGTGGGTTTTCCAGTCGTAGAGAATCCTTGACGATGGAGCCACGGGGCGCACCGGTGAGACGGATCGGTTGCCGGTAGGGATCACCACCCGGGGTGCACCTCCGCGCTGGGTTTGCCCGTTTACATAACTGCACAAGGACAAGCCGCTAATAACGGATATGGCCGTGAACCGTTGGAAAAAATCGGGCATTTTTGATAATCAGACTTCGCTTGCGCCAATTGGTAGCCTATGAAGTGCCGTGCTTCAAGAGAAAGCGGGCGGGCGGCAAGAACCCAGCGAATCCATCAAACCGGATGGAGTAGGCAACCCGTCCCACCCTTTCGGCCACCCATTTACCCGGACCACATGAGCAAGATTCGCATCCTATCACTTTTCCTCGCACTCTCGAACATCCTGGCTGCCGGTGAGAGCCGCACATGGAGGAATACGGATGGAACCAAACATTTTGAGGCGGAGTTCGTCACCCGCGAGGGGAATAACGTGACCCTGCTCCGTGAGGACGGAAAGGAACTTACCTTTGATCTCGGCATGCTCCATCAGGAGGACAAACGCTGGCTGGATCTCACCCATCCGGTAGGAAACGGTGGCGAGGTGGAAGTCATGCCGGATGCCGATGCGATGTTCGACACACTGAAATTCGGAGACAACCGTGAGACGGTGGGCAAGAAGCTGGAAGCCAGCAAGATTGTGGAAAGCGGGGTTGATGGAATTTTCCAAGGGCGCACTGGGCTGAACGGGATCTACCGAACCAAGCACAAGATAGGCGGGCTTTTTTGCTATCTGTTTTTCGACTGGAGCGATGCTGGCCTGCTCCGCGAGGTGACATTGCAAACGGAGAACAAAATGTCCGATGAGTATGCGGAAATCCTCAAGCCCTGCTGGGAAGAGTGCATCCCGCTGATCACCTCCCTACATGGGAACCCGACACAATCAACAGGCATTCCCAATGCAACCGCTCTCGAAGACGGGCAGATGCTGGCCAGCCATCTGTGGAAACTGGAGCACGGCGGCACGGTCATGCTTGGGACTGCGAGGTTGGGACGCGGCTACCAGGTGGTCGTCCGTTTTACCAAAGAGAAAATAGGGGCGAACGCGACCCCGTAACTACTTTTCCGAGAGTTTCACCGCCTGGTCAACCAGGGTGATGAAATCGTAGCGGTCGGCAACCAGGTTTTCCGCAGCCGCTTCGCGAGCCAGGGCTAGCACCAGGAGATCGTCGATCATGGGTTTCCCCTCCCCCCTGAGCCACAGGCCGAACCCGCAGATGAGTGTGGCGAAGCTTGCATCATCCGAAGGTTCCTTTTCGGGATTGAAAGCGAGATCCACGGGCGGCGCGTCGGTTCCGTCAACTGTCCAGGCAAGCGTGCCGGGTTCCCCGCCGTCTGCTGTGGCTTCGATGACGAGGATCACTGAGTCTCCCGCAGGAATGGTGGTGGAAGTTGAAGGTTCGTTCGGATTTCCAACACCGGCCGAATAGCCGAGCAAGCGGTGACCGGCCTTGGATCTGAGTTCCACGGAGATTTCCCGCTCCCCGTCACGGGCACCCTGCAGGGAAACGAGAATGAGGTTTCCGGACGGACGCCATGGACACGGAAGGATTTCTGCAGCAAGGGAGCAGCCTTTCCAGAGTGCGGCGGAACCTTTGGCTTTCAGCGGGAAAGCATTGAGGATTTCCTCGATCCTTACTTCTTGGGGAGAAGGCATCCTATCTTCGATCCGCACCGCCGTGGTGATAAGCGGGAGGCTGCGCCTGCCGGCCTCAAGAGGAAGTTTCATCACATTGCCATCGCGGGGTGCGGCCTTGATTCCCGGTTCAATCGGAGCCGCAGCATCGGCATTCGCTGTCACCTGTTTGGTGCCGCCGCGTTTCGGAGACGGGATCAGGGTCAGGAGAACGATGCCACCTGCGATGACTGCTGCTGCGGCCAAGGGAATGTGCCAGCGCTTTCGGGTCTGTTTGTGGGATTTCAGCAACTGGATCTTTCCCTGGCGGGAAGCTTCCTTCGCAGCCTTGCGGATGTTGTCACGGTGCCTCGGAAGAAGATGGTCTTCATCCTCAGCGAACAACGCTTTCAGATCCGAGCAGATGCGATCCGTGTCCCCGAGGACGGCGCGCACGGCATCATCTTCCGCTGCGGCATTTTTGACAGCTTGGGCTTCCCCGGGCGGGAGTTCGCCGAGGAGGTATGCGGTCAGTCTTGGATCTTCCTGATGGAGTTTCATATCAAACTTTTACTTTTTCCGGCATCATTTCCCGCAGCCGTTTCAGTCCCGTGTGGATGAGAAAGCCTATGTTTCCGGAGGTCAGTCCGGTTACCTCGCTGATCTCCCCGTAGCTCATTCCCTGTTGGAATTTCAGCAAAATGACCTCCTTCTGGTTTTTCGACAGCCTGTCCATGAAGCGCATGACATCGGCGAGTTCCTCGTCCTGCTCCGCCTGTTCGTCCGGTGGTGATTCCGTTCCGGCGACCTTCTGCCAGCGGATTTCGTCCAGTGGCTCGACCCGTTTGTCCTTGCGGATGACATCGAGACAGCGGTTCCGGCAGACGGTGAACAGCCATGTTTTGAGATGCTCCCGTACCTTTTCCGGATCCTGTTTGCACAGGCGGATAAAGGTGTCCTGGACGACATCCCGCGCACGTTCGAGGTCATGTAAGTAAGTTCTGGCATAGCCGGTCAGGGCGGATTCGTGATCGTTCACCGCTTGCTCGATGAACGCCTCGAAGTCCTGCGGTTGCATGGGTTTCACGGTCATTTCATCACTGCTACTCTGGACAACGTCCGCCCCGCCTTCCCTCTTAGGAATATTTTCCGTTTTGGAAATCATCTAATGAAATATCCCAGGTGCTCCAGTTCCATGGCCAGATCCACGTTGTTCACGGTCACATCGGCCGGCACCTCCAGTATGATGGTCGAAAAGTTGAGAATCCCCTGGATACCGCTGGCGACCAGGCGGTTCGTCACTTCCTGCGCGAAGCCAACGGGGACGCAGAGAATGGCCAGCTTCACTTCCTTTTTGAAAATGAAATCCCCCATCTCGGAAACATCGTGGACGGGAATTTCCAACGCCCTGGCACGCGCCTCCTCGGGCTTCACGTCGAATGCGGCGACGACTTCAAAACCTTCTTTCTGGAAGCCCTGGTAGCGGAGAAGAGCGGAGCCGAGGTTACCCGCGCCGACGAGGATCACCGGTTGCAAGTGCTCGCGGCCCAATGCCTCGCGTATGGTGGTGATGAGATTGTCCACCGGATAGCCGAGACCGCGGGTGCCGAACTGGCCGAAGTAACCGAGATCCCTGCGGAGCTGGGAAGGCGTGACTCCGGCAGCCTTTGCAAGAGTGGTGGAGCTAACGGTCTCCTGATCCGTTGCCTTCAGCTTCTGAAGACAGCGGTGGTAAATCGAGAGACGGTAGATCGCCTTTTTAGGGATATCCACTTTCTCGGGTTTGTCTGCATCTGCGTCCACGTTACAGGTTCTCGGGTTTCTGCAGGAGTGCCGCAACACGTTTTAAAAGCACCCCGGCACCACCGCCATCGACCACGCGGTGATCAAAAGTCAGCAGCAGCTCGGCTTCCGTGGCTGGGAGGAAAGCCTCCACCTGATCACTCCAGACAGGTTTCTTTTTCCCTGCGCCAATTCCGAGGATGAGGGTTTCGTTAGGCAGAGGGATGGGTGTGCCGGTGGTGAGGCCGAAAGTCCCGAAGTTGGTGACGGTGGCGATGCCTCCGCTGGAATCGTCCTCAGTAAGGCGGCGGCGGCGGGCGCGATCCACGAGATCGTCGTATTCGGCGATGAGATCGCTCAAAGGTTTCTGGTCAACTTTCCGGACGGTGGGAACCACAACCCCATCCTCCACCTGCACGGCGACACCGATATCGAAAGAGCGTGGGTGGACAACTTTTTCCCCTATCAGATAACCGGCGGTCATCGGCTGTTCGGTGAGAGCGAGGGCGAGTGCGCGGAGGAGATAGAGGGTGAGGCCGGGCTTCGGATTCTGTGCACGGCGGTGGTCGAGCGTGCGATCGAGAAGAACGGGCAGACCGACGGTTGCGAGAGGTCTCGTCCAGCTCCGGCGCATCGCATCGGCCACGGCCATACGCATAGGGGATGCGGCGACGCTTGGCCATTCGTCCAGGTAGTCGAGGAAACGCTCCAGGTCTTCCACGGTGACGCGTCCGCCGGCACCGGTGCCGACGATGGCTGAAATGTCCGCCTCGCGCAGACCCATATCGTTCATTCGGGCACGCATTCTCGGGGAAATGTAGTGGGCACCCATCACCCCGGTGGGAACCGGCAGACCTTTCACGCTGGGGATGATGCTCGGATCCTCTTCATAGGAATCGCCGTCCAGGGCAAAGTGAAGATTCTCTTCGTCGTCGTTTTTTTGCTCCGGCTGGGATTCTTTTTTCGCCTCCAGGGACTCGGTGGTATCCACACCGGTTCGCGCGACTTCCTCATCGGTGACCTCCAGAAAACCCAGCAGAGATCCCACTGAATAGGAAACACCTTCAACTGCGCGCAGTTCGGAAACGACACCATCGCACAAGGTCGTGACACCCATCACCGCCTTGTTTGTCTCCACCTCGATGATTTCCTGATCCGTTTTCACGCAGTCCCCGACCGCGACATCCAGGCGGATGACCGTGGCCTCGGCGATGGATTCTCCGAGCTGTGGCATCAAAATGGGAACGGTGGGCATGGTTACTAGAAAGATAGTAGTTTTCTCAAAGCTTCACAAATGGATTCCGGCGTAGGTCTGTGTGCAGCCCAGAGCTTGGGATGGTATGGGACGGGAGTATCCCGGGCATTGAGGCGCTGTGGTGGCGCATCGAGAAGATGGAAGCCCTCCTCAGTGACTTTCGCGACAACCTCCGCAGTCACTCCGCCCCACGGGAAAGCTTCGCCAAGTGCGAGAAGTCTCCCGGTGCGTGCGACGGATGCGAGGACGGTATCGAGATCAAGGGGTTTCACGGAACGAAGATCGACTACTTCGATTTCATAGCCATCCGCTTGCAGGCGATCCGCTGCGCGCACGGCTTCGTGAACCATCGCGCTATAAGTCACGACGGTGGCGTGTTTCCCGGGTCTGGCGATCCTTGCCTGCCCGATCGGCAAGTGGTCGCCATTGATCTTTTTCGATTTCAGCCAGCGGTAGAGGAACTTGTGCTCACAGTAGAGGACGGGATCGTCGAGTTTCACCGAGTCGATCAGCATGTGGTATGCGTCGGAAACGGTGGCCGGAGTAACCACTACGAGTCCCGGATATTGGGCATAGATACCCTCCATGCTCTGGCTGTGGAATGGCCCCGAGCCAGGCGTGCCGCCAGATGGTAGCCGCACGGTGATGGGGATGGGCATGCCGGTGCGGTAGAAATGCGTGGCCGCCTGGTTGACGATCTGGTTGAAAGCGATTGAGGAAAAGTCCGCAAACTGCATCTCGATGATGGGCCGCATCCCTTCAATGGCGGCACCGACCGCCAGACCTATCATCGCGTCCTCCGAGATGGGGCAGTCGAAAACACGGTTTGGAAACGCATCTGCCAGCCCTTTTGTGGCTTTAAACGCACCACCGAAGTTCGAGATATCCTGGCCGTATAGAAACACCCTTTCATCCTCACGGAGCAACCTCTCCTGAGCCTCGCGGATCGCATCGATATAGGTCACACTCACGTCGTCGCAATTGGGAATTTGGTTGATAGCGCCGTCCAGTTTTCCCGGTAGGGATCGGGTAACGGCTCCTGCTGCGCCTGGGCTACTGCCTTCTGTACGTCCTCCGCTATCTCTTCCTGCCAGCCAAGGATTTCATCCGTCGTGGCGAACCCGCCTTCGACGAGCTGGCGCATGGCGACCTCAATACAATCGCGTCCATAATGTCCGCTGCGTGCGGCTTCGGGAACGTATGAACCGTCGTCGTGCTCACCGTGTCCGCCGAGACGGAGAAGATGGGCGACGATCATTTGCGGGCCACCACCCTGGCGGGCGAGCCGCACCGCTTCCCTCACCACGGAGGCGCAGGCCATAAGATCGGTTCCATCCACAGAGAATCCACCGATGCCGTATCCCTTGGCCCGCTCTACCAGATCAGCGCAGGCAAACTGGCGGCTGTTCGGCGTGGAGTAGGCGAACTGGTTGTTCGCCACCACCACCACCATGGGAAGTTTTTCCACCGCCGCGAGATTCAGCCCTTCATGGAAAGCTCCGGTGGAAGTTGCGCCATCGCCCACGGAAGTCGCGCCGACACATCCATCGAGCGTTCCTTTTAGACGCTTCGCAAAAAGCATGCCGGCGATCAGTGGCACCTGTGCGCCTAGGTGGGAAATCATGGCCGGCATCCCCATTTCAGGGCGACCGCGGTGGATGTTTCCGTCACGTCCTTTCATCGGCCCCTCGACCGAGCCGAGATAAGTCCGTGTGCAGTCGATCAGCGGCTCGCCAAAAGCAGTCCTGCCCGCCTGATCCCGTATCAGCGGGGCAAAGCAATCCCGACCCTGAACAAGCGATGTCCCGAGAGAGGAGCTAATCGCCTCCTGCCCCCTGCCAAGATAGACACCACCGACGATTTTTCCCGCCTTGTAGAGGCTGGATAGCTTGTTTTCCAGAATCCTGGCTTTCAGCATGGATCGGAAAGCGGAACGCAGGAACCCGCCGTCCGCCGGCATCACAGGATTGTAGGGGTTCTCTTCCGCATCGGGCACGCGTGGATTCTAAAACGTCCATCCGGCAACCTGCAACCGCTTTCGAGAGGAAACGTCTGTTAAGATACCCAAGCCAATTCATATTCCTTCCCGTGAAGCACATCCTCTTCCTCTGTTCCCGCAACAAGCTCCGCAGCCCCACTGCGGAGGAAATTTTCCGCAACCACCCCGGAATAGAGGTCGATTCCGCAGGTCTCGCGCCGGATGCGGAAGTCCCGCTGTCCAGTGAACAGATCGAGTGGGCGGATGTGGTCATCGTCATGGAAAATGTCCACAGGCAGCGGCTGAACCGGAAATTCGGGAAGTCCCTGGCTGGAAAGCGAGTCGTGGTCCTGGGTATTCCGGACAAGTATCCCTACATGGATGCGGAGCTTATTTCCCTCCTGAAGTTGAAAAGCCGACAGTACCTGTCATAATCAGAAGCCCGCACTACATCCATTGTGCCTCATCCGTAGAACCAACATGATCGAACTCATCACTGATCCCACACCCGGCAGGATTGCTTATTTCCGGGAAATTCTCGAAGCCGAAGGTATCCCCACCTTCGTGCGCAATGAAAACATGTCCGGCACCGAAGGCATGATCCCTATCTTCCATCCCGGCCTCTGCATCATGAAGGACTCAGACCTGGATCGCGCGAAGCAACTCATCGCGGAAAACCAACCTTCCGATCTTTCCGATACGGCACTGGAGATCATATGTCCCGCTTGTTCGGAGAAAAATCCGGGCAACTTCGCATCCTGCTGGAATTGCGGATCAGAGCTGCCAGAGTGATCCCGATGATACGAATCCTGCTCTCCGCCCTCTTCCTGTTTCTGCCCACGGCCACCTTCGCCGGAACTTTCACCGATAAGGAAACGGGTGTTTCAATAGAATTGCCCGATGGCTGGAAGCTCCCGGAGAGAAATGATTATGGATATCTCGTTTCTTCGCCCAGGTCACACTTCGGCTTCCGTCTGAAACTGGTCAACCCCAAGCGGAAAGACATGTGGGAAGCGATCAACGGGATGATAGAGACTTTTGAGATCTCAGCCTCAAAGAATGAGAAGAGGGCACCTTACCGGGTGATCATGATCACCCCTTTTGAAACCGAATCCGGCATCTCCGGCATGCGTATCGTCACCGGCACCATTGATGAGGAAAAGAACCACAGTCCGAACGTCTTCCACTATGTGTTCGAAAACAAGACTGGCAAACTCGTCTGCGCCTGCCTCTACGTCTCATCAGGCATCCGCACAGCGGAAGCCGCCGACCAACTCATCCTTCCCAATCTCACACTCGTCCAACCGTGACCCCAGACCACACCACATCCCCCCACCCGGCGCTCGGCATTGATTTCGGGGACGCACGCATCGGCATCGCCGCCACCGATGAGTTCGGAATCATGCCGCATCCGGTAGAAACCGTCCCCGTGGAAGGCGGGCACGCCATCAGCCGGATATGCGAACTGGCCGCCATGCGGAAAATCAAAACCCTCGTCGTGGGCCTCCCCCTCCGTCTGGACGGCTCCGAGGGAACCTCTGCTGAAAAGGTCAGGAAATTCGCTGGGAAACTTTCCGACGCACTCCCCACCATTCCCATGATCTTCGTCGATGAAACTTACACCACCATGATCGCCTCCGAAAAACTCCGCGAGGCAGGCAAGAACGCACGCAAGCAAAAGGGTATCATCGACCAGGCAGCAGCCGTCGAAATCCTGAACCTGTGGATGGGGGAAATTTCATGAGGCTGAAACTCACCATCGCATACGATGGGCGTCCCTTCCTCGGCTGGCAGTCCCAAACCGGCGGCAACACCATCCAGGGGTTTCTCAACGAAGCCCTCGAATCCGTAGCCAGGCAGCCGCTTAGAATCCAAGGCTCCGGCCGCACCGATACAGGGGTTCACGCCCTTGGCCAAACCGCCCACTTCGATGCCCCGGCGGACACCACCATGAACCCCTACAACTGGGTTCCTGCGCTCAACACCAAGCTCCCCGCAACCATTCGCGTGATGGAATGCGAGGAAGTCCCCGCAGATTTCCACAGCCGCTTTTCCGCCACGGAAAAAACCTATTTCTACGATATCTGCACAGCCCCCGTCCTGCCCCCACTCAAAGCCGGACTAGCCTGGCACCTGCCCCGTCTCCTCGATGCGGACGCCCTCCGCGAAGCCCTCGCCCTCTATGCCGGCAAGCACGATTTCCACGCCTTCGCCGTCTACCGGGGCAACGAGCAGGAAGACACCGACTACACTCGCACCATCTTTTCCGCAGATCTCGAAACCCTCCCCGACGGCTACCGCATCCGCTACCGTGGTGACGGGTTTCTCTATAAAATGGCGCGCATGCTCACCGGTTCCGCAATGAAAGTAGCGCAAGGCAGGCTCCGCCTCGACGATTTCTCAACCTACCTGGATCAGCCCGCAGGCCTCCCTTTCGGGAAAGCCCCGCTGTGCGCACCTCCCGACGGACTCTATCTGGAAAAAGTAACCTACCCATGAACTCCCTCATCGCCTTCGATGCAGCAGGCACCCTTTTCGAAACTGCAGAACCCGTGGAAGACGTTTATGCGGATTGCTTCTCCACCCTCGGCTTCGGCATCCCGGAAGCCACTTGGAAAAAAGCATTCTCCCGCGCATTTTCCATCACCCCGGATCCCATCTACCCGGAGTCCGGCAGCGGGCATGAAGTGGAAAAGGAATGGTGGCGTGATCTCGTCCGCCGCGCAGCGGAAGCCACCGGCATACGCCCCGATCCCGAAACCATGGTAACCGCCTTCGAAGAACTCTTCGACTTCTACTCCACCGGCTACGCCTGGAAACTTTTCCCGGAAACCGAAAGCGTCCTCACCTCCCTCAAAGCGGAAGGCATAGCCCTCGCGGTAACATCAAACTTCGATTCACGCATCCACCGGGTAACGAAGGATCTCGGAATAGACGGGCACTTCGACCACATCCTCACCTCAGCCGATGTAAAAGCCCGCAAGCCATCCCCCCGCATTCTGGAAAAGCTTCTAGCGTTAACCTCCACAGAACCGTCGAACTGCTGCCTCGCAGGTGATTCCCTCACCGCAGACAAAGGAGCGGCAGACGCCGCAGGCATCAGCTTTTATCACGTTAATCGTCCCGAAAAATCCCTCCTCGACTTCGCTGAATGGCACTCGGCAATGATGAAAGGAACCGTGATTTAGAAATCACGCCAACCCCGGCAAGAGACGGAAAATGGAGTCACGATCACTCCTGTCGTGGGCGGCATTGGCGAACCATTATCAACAGTTCTTTCCCGTTGCAGCCCACGACAGGAGTGATCGTGACTCCGATGCGAAAAGCCTGATGGAATGCACAACATCGCAGGTCTTATGTAGGACAGACAGTTGATCTGCAAAAGCGTCTCGCAGAGCATAATGACCCGGAGTGTTTCTCTAGCAAATTCACGAAGAAATTCAGCGGCAAATGGATTCTATTACACCATGAGCCGTATCCAGACCGTGCTTTCGCGATGCGCCGAGAGCGTGAGTTGAAAACCGGGAAAGGAAGGGACTGGTTGAAGCAACACATCCTTCCGCCTGAATGATTCACAAACTGAAAATTTCCTCAAAAACAGGCTTGCCAAGTTCCGCCTCTATCCCCTAGTTTTCCGCCCCGCCGCGCAAGTGGCAAATCCAACGCGCAGATAGCTCAGTTGGTAGAGCAGTTGGCTTTTAACCAATTGGTCCTGGGTTCGAGTCCCAGTCTGCGTACTTTCCTTTCCCACCCGCACCGCCAGTCAGCGGTGCGTTTTTGCGTTCATCCCGCCGCAAAAACACTACCCAGTTATAGCAAAAAGGAAGGACTTTTCTGTCCTTCCCATTGCTTTGGCCGACCGGTCGGGACAGGACTGTCCCGACTCCTTATCCGGGGATGAGGTGCTTGACCGCTTCCTTTTCCTCAAGGAGCTCGGCTATTGTCGCATCAATCTTGCCTTGGGAAAACTCGCTGACGGGGACACCTTGGACTACTTCCCATGAGCCGTCCGCTTTGGTGCGGATGGGCATGGAGGCCATGATGCCTTTTTCGATTCCGTAAGAGCCATCCGAGCAGATGGCGACGGAATGCCAGTCGCCTTCGGGGGTCGGGTTGATGAGGCTTTTCACGGTATCCATGGCGGCGTTAGCGGCGGATGCTGCGGAGGATGCGCCACGTGCCGCGATGATGGCTGCGCCACGTTGCTGGACGGTTTTGATGAACTCACCTTCCAGCCATTCCTTGTCGGAGATGACTTCGGTGACGGGCTTGCCGTTGATCTTCGCGTTGGTGAAATCGGGATACTGGGTGGCGGAGTGGTTGCCCCAGATGCAGAGGTTGGTGACGTCCGAGTTGTGGACGCCCGCCTTTTCTGCGAGCTGGCTTTTCGCGCGGTTTTGATCGAGACGTGTCATGGCGAAGAAGCGGTCGTTGGCGATGCCTTCCGCGTTGTTCATCGCGATCAGCGCGTTGGTGTTGCACGGGTTCCCCACTACGAGGACGCGGATGTCTTTGGCAGCGGAGCGGGCTATCGCCTGGCCTTGGCCGGTGAAAATCTTGCCGTTGATACCGAGCAAGTCGGCGCGTTCCATTCCCGCCTTCCGCGGTACGGAGCCGATGAGCAGCGCCCAATTGGCATCTTTAAATCCTTCGTCCAGATCGGTGGTGGCGACGATCTCTCTCAGGAGAGGGAACGCGCAGTCTTCAAGCTCCATGACCACGCCTTTGAGTGCGGGGAGGCCTGGCTCGATTTCGATGAGGCGGAGGTTGACGGGCTGGTCGTCGCCGAAGACGAAACCGGATGCGATGCGGAAGAGAATGGCGTAGCCGATTTGGCCTGCGGCCCCTGTGATGGAAACGGTGATTGGTGCTTTCATGGTCGCGGTCATCCTAAGCCCCGGCGTTTTCCACTGGCTAGGCTAATATCACGGTTTCCTACGCAGGATTTCGGGAACTTACTTCGCAGGCCAAGTGTGCATCGTATCCGCCATTCCGTGGTAGGCCGCCCTCATTTCTTTGGAAAGTTCCGCCAGCTTCGCCTTTTCCTCTCCGCTGAGATCATTCGATTCCGAAGGGTCATCCGCGATGTTGTAGAGCATAAAATCCGTGAGTACGGCGCGGCTCACTTTCCCGGCATTACCGGAGTCGATGTTTTCGTATTTCAGGAGTTTTCCCTGATCCAGCTTCGCCATGATTTTCCAATCGCCATCGCGCATGGCCACCCGGTGGTCGTTGATGGCATTGTAGTAAGTCCAGAAAAGGGGCTTTTTCCGGACAAGTTCGCCGCCTTTCAGAAACGCGGAAATATCGGTGCCGTCCAGTTCGCGGACAGGGATTTCCCCTCCGGCGAGCTTCACGAAAGTGGGGAGGAGATCGAAGGAAGAAACCGGAACATCGCTCACCTGTCCTCCCTTGACCGCGCCCGGCCAATTGATGATTCCCGGCACGCGGAAACCTGCTTCATGCGTCCACAGCTTCATGCCTTTCAACGGGCCGGGGGTTCCGTAGGATCGGTTTGCCTTGGGGTAGCGTCCTTGGGTTTCGGGGCCGTTGTCGCTGGTGAAAACTACGAGCGTATTCTCGCGTTGCCCGGATTTTTCCAGCGCGGCCAGCACTTTCCCAACTGCGGTATCCACATTCTCCACGTTTGCGAAATACTGCGCCTGATCCTCGTTTTTGGCACTGTCCCGGTATTTCGCAACCAGTTCCCCTGGCGATGCCACCGGCTCGTGAGGTTCGTGGAAGGTGAGTAAAAGAAAGAACGGATGATCCGGGTCTTTTTCACGATGGCTCTCCATCCAGCCAATCCCTTCCTCAGCAACAATCTGGCAACTGTAGCCTTCGATTTTCCCTACCGGCTTCCCGTTTCTGACAAAGTTCACCGGATTCTCATGCGATGGATACGCGTTGTTCTGGGTGGCGAACCAATAATCGAATCCCGCGTCGCCCGGCTGCGGCTGGGCGGGGTCGTTGAAGATCGCATTGCAATGCCATTTCCCGGCGAGGGCGGTCGCGTATCCTTCTTCTTTAAGCAGCATGGGAATTGTCGTTTCGTGCTCCTGCATGTGGACGAGATCCCGGCTGTTTTTCGCGTTTGGCTTCGCTTCCGGGATCCAGTCATAGACGCCCGCAAGATTAGGATTGCGCCCGGTAAGCAGTCCGACACGCGATGGCGAGCAGACGGGAGCCGCCGAATAGGCGCAGGTAAGACGGATTCCTTCCGCCGCCATTTTATCGAGATTCGGCGTCCGAATTGTCTCGTTTCCGTAACACGCGAGATCCCCCCAACCGAGGTCATCGCAGAGTATCACCACGATATTCGGCCGATCCGCAGAGAACCCGTCCACTATCACCCCAAGAAACATTACCAAAAAAAAGATCGCGGATTTCATCAGGCATCAATAACAGACAACATCCCCTGATCTGTCAAAACCCATTCTTTTTTTATAACTATCTTTGCAAAATTCCGACCGTCGGGACGTATCCCCTTCAAGATCCAGTGGCAAAACTCTTCCTTACACTCCTGCTAACGACTCTCCCGGCGATTGCCCACGGTACCGTCCACGATCTCCACGCAACGATTCTGAACCAGCTTGGAATCAACCACACCCGCCTCACCCACCCCTTCCAGGGCAGGCGTTTCCGCCTGACCGATGTGCATGGGCATGTGGTGAAGAACCTGCCCGCGTAGCTGTGGAATTCCACCGGGATAGGGAGTCACGATCACTCCTGTCGTGGGCTGCAACGGGAAAGAAGTCTAACAATGGTTCGCCAATGCCGCCCACGACAGGAGTGACCGTGACTCCCTATTCGATTTTCCGGAGCATGAGCACCGGACAATCCATCAGAGTCACGCAAAGCAGTCTCAAGACGACCCGCGGGTCCTATAGATTCCCTTTCTTCAGTTCCTCCACTGCGAAATTCGCCGCGCGGGCTGTTAGAGCCATGTAGGTGAGAGACGGGTTTTGGCAACTGGCGGAGGTCATCGCGGAGCCGTCCGTGCAGAAAACATTTTCCGCACCCCATACCTGGTTGTGCCTGTTGAGGACGGATTCCTTGGGAGAGCTACCCATCCTGGCCGTTCCCATCTCGTGAATCCCGGAGCCGATGACGGGAGGCTTGTTGTAGGAATAGCTGTTTTTCCCGCCCATGGACTCGAGCATTTCCGCTGCGTCGCCCATCATGTCCTCGCGCATGCGGAGTTCGTTTTCCTGGAACGATGCGTCCGCCACGACGAGGGGCAAGCCCCAGGAATCCGTCTTGGTCTTGCTCAGAGAGATGCGGTTGTTCTCGTAAGGAAGGCACTCGCCGAAGCCCATCATGGCCAGACCCCATGGGCCGAAGGAGGTGAACTCGTTTTTGAAATCCGCTCCGAAGCCCTCGACTTCGCGCGACCAGTTCTGCCGATATCCCCATCCCTGGTATCCGTATCCGCGCTTGTAATCGCCCTTTGGATTTTCGCTGAAATTCCGGAAGCGCGGGATGTAGAATCCCGTCGGGCGGCGTCCGTAGGAGAACACGTCCTTGTGCGTATCAAACACCGCGCTGGCGCCCACCCCGAGGTGGTGGTCCATCATGTATTTTCCCAACGATCCGCTCTCGTCCATCCCTTCCGGGAAACGCCTGGACTTCGAGTTCATCAGGATGCCTGTCGATGGGATGGTGGAGGCGTTGAGGAAAATGATCTTCGCGAAATACTCGGTAGCTTCCTTCGTGACCTCGTCCATGAGGCGGACACCGACGGCCTTCTCCGTTTTGTCATCGAAGATCACCGCTTGCACGATGGAGTGCGGGCGCAGGGTCATGTTGCCGGTGTTTTCCGCAGAGCGCAGAGTGGCTGCCTGGCTGCTGAAATACGCACCGAAGGGACAACCGCGCATGCACATGTCGCGGTAGTTGCAGGAGGATCGGCCGAGCGCGATTTGCTCTGCGGTCGGCTTGGTGAGATGGGCGCAACGGCCGGGAATGACCTTGCGGCCTTTCCATTTCGCCTCCACGGCTGTTTTCAAATCCTCCTCGATGGGAGTGAGCGGCATGGGTGGCTGGAACTGCCCGTCTGGAAGCTGCTCCAGGCCTTCCAAAGATCCGCTGATACCCGCGTATTTTTCCACATAATCATACCACGGGGATATATCATCGTAGCCAATCGGCCACGGGATGGAGATGCCTTCCTTCGCGTTCGCCTGGAAATCCATGGGGCTCATCCGGTAACTTTGGCGGCCCCACATGATGGAGCGTCCTCCGGTGTGGTTTCCGCGCAACCAGTCGAACGGCTGCTTCTGGACGTAGGGATTGGCAATGTCATCGACGAACATGGAGGCGGTCGCCGGATTGATCAGATACCCGGGCTTTGCCTGTATGGATTGGCGGGAAAGCATTTCCTGCGAGGGCTTGTTCAGCCAATTGAGCTGCCATGGCGCGGAGTTTGTCGTGGTGTAATCGACAATGTGCTTGAGATCGCGACCGCGTTCCAGCACGAGGGTTTTGAGGCCTTTTTCGCAAAGCTCCTTCGCCGCCCAGCCGCCCGAGATGCCGGAGCCGACGACGATGGCATCGAACGTATGCCCTGCCTTGCCTTTTAGATTGAGATTCATGGGTGGGGAAAAATTTCAGGTTAGAGCACGAATGGTTTCTGATCCGGAGTCAGCTTTTTAGCAGGCTCCCAGCGGGTGGGGACATGGACGTATTCGAAGGCGGTCGTGCCACCGACTTCCGAGTTCACGTAGGTGAACTTCGCGAGTTCCCTGAACTGCGAGAGGAAAGGCTTCCGTGGCTCACCCCCGGAATTTATCGAAGCGTAATACGCATCCATCTGCTCCTTGTGCAGCTCCGTCATGAAAGAGACCTGATCCCCGGCGGGAAGCTGTTCGATAGTTTTCCCGAAACGCTTCCGGCAGTGCTGCGTGCAATCCTCCAACCCGGCGAGAATGACAGTCCGGTCTTCCTCCAAATAACAATCCTTGAGGATCACTTCCATCCACTCCGGGACCCCGGCTTCGATTGCTCCGGGCGTGTCCGTTTCCGGAATCATCGCTTCCGCCAGCGCGGCGACCTGCGCCCTCTGCGCCGGGGTGAAAAGCGTCAGTTGCGATTTCTCAACCGGCTCCCCCATCCTCGCGAAGACACTCCCGGGCAGCGCAATGCTGCCGCCTAAAGTCATCGCCATCGTTTTCAGTATTTCCCTTCGATCCATAGTGTCCAAGATTCCTTCGGATTGAAAATCTAAGCAGACGAAGGCCTGCGGCCAGTGGAAAACCCTGAAATGCTATTTGCATCAGGAATGGGAAAAAGAATCCGCAGGATGATTCGCGCAGTTAGATTTTAAAGTCGGTCGACCGAGCCGGATGGATCCTACCGGAGAACAAGAAAACGCCCCTGCGGCGCGGGGCCGGAGGGGCGTTTGGGAGTCGGTCTTGCGGACGATTATCTCGTCGCGGCAACGACGTCCTCGGCAGTCATGCCAGACCTATCATGACTGTGTCGCCAGGAACGGAGATGCCGAAGCGGTAGATGCCGGCAAATGAGAACCTTGGTTGATTTTTTCGAAACTTTCGGTGATACTTTAGAGCCTGTCCCAGAACGAGCAAATCCAAGCCCACTCTGAATCACGCGGCAAAAAAAAGAGATCAAAGGGGGCGTTTTTGCCCCCTTTGAAGCAAAAACGATGTCTATAATGAGTTTACGACAACCATCAAGACTGCTTTGCCAACCCCATTCTGCCACACCTCGCCGTTTCGTCCAACCCCGGAAATGCCGTATTTTCCGGCAGCGAACTATCGCGCCTACCGCACCGAACTCGAAGCCATGGATGAAATCCTCCGTCTCAGCGGCCTGGACGAGTTCATGCTCAAGTCCCTTCTCGAACAACGCCGGGAGCAAGCCGCAGACGATGCCGCTTACTCCCACGGCCTGGAAAAGTTCATCCTCCAGACCCGCAGCGCCTTGCGCATCTCCATCCTGCGCGCCCACAAGTCCAACGCCTCCGTGCGCGATCTGGAAATCACCCTCGCAGACAGCAACCTCGAACAGTGGTTCTGCTTCATCGAAAACTTCGGCACCATCCGCGCGCCAGGAAAAAGCACCATAGACCGTGCCAAAAAACTTTTCACCCCGGAGCTTCACGGGCGCGCCTTCGCCATGCTCCTGCAAAAGGCAGCCTCCGCCCCGGAAGTCCACGACCCCCTGCTCGGGCATGCCATCAACCTGCTCGGATTTGAAATCCCCGTCGATCTACTAGAAACGTGGTATGACAGCACCTGCCACTGCCCCGACATCCATTTCCCCGTGGACTGGGTGCAGCTCGGCGACTGCTGCCGCACCCTTCTCAAAGCCATTGGCTGTATCCGCAAACACGGCGTAAAAAACCGCATGCCACGCGGCGGCACCGAAAAACTTCTCCATGACCTCAACCAGCTCGGCATCGCCATGGGCAACGCGAGACGGCGCAAGAACAGCAGCAGCGAGCGCAAGAAAAACCTCCGTAAAATGAAGCATTTCGCCGACAGGATGGCCCGCCACGCCCGCACCCACCGCGATCTTCTGGTCAAACACCGGGAGGGAAAAACCAGCCTCAGCCCCGCCCAGGCAAACCTGGTCATAGGCAGGATCGAAAGCGTCCTCGAAATTCTCCCCCAGGTCAGAAAACAAGCCCACGAACGTATCATCGGAGAGCGCCGCGTCCCCAACGACGAGAAAATACTGAGCATCTACGAGCCATCTACTATGGTTATAGTAAGAGGAAAAAGCGGCTCCGAAGTCGAGTATGGAAACCAGCTCCTCCTCGGCGAGAACCGCGACGGACTCATCGTTTACTGGAAGCTCAGCGAAGACGTCCGCTCCGACTCCTCGCGTCTGCTCGAAGCCATCGAAAATACCGAGAAAAACATCGGAGCCAAGCTCGGGAAAGTTTGCGCCGACCGCGGCTTCAGCGACGAGAAAACGCAGGAAAGACTCGGTAAGAGCCACCCCGGAACCATCGACCACATCTGTCCGAAATCCCCATTGAAACTCGAGGGCAAGAAAGCCGATCCCGACTTCCGGAGCAGTCAGAAGCGACGTGCGCAAACCGAAGCACGCGTGGCGATCGTCACCAACACCTACCAGCGCGGCCGCAG
Organism: uncultured Verrucomicrobiae bacterium; assembly: GCA_963793435.1. GTDB lineage: Bacteria > Verrucomicrobiota > Verrucomicrobiia > Verrucomicrobiales > Akkermansiaceae > Luteolibacter. The sequence goes on from CAWCAA010000002.1 coordinate 3,284,294, forward strand.
CCTCTCACGCGGGCTAGCCTCCCAGCGCCAGGAATTGCATTGGGTGATGCTCGCCCACAACCTCCGGCTGCTGGCACGGCGGCTCGTCGCCCAGCGCGAAGCACATGAGCGTGAGCAAAGGCGACGAAAAAAAGCAGCCTGAGCGAGCGCAGGAAAACCCGGGACAGCAGGCCTCCAGGCAGAACCATGTCTGGAAATCCGAAAAAGCGGGTCAGAAAAGCAAAACCAATCCCAGATCCGCAAGAATCAGGGAAATCCCACCCAAAATCCCAAAAGAACAAAGTGCCCAAATGAACACAATCATATCAAACTCGAAAAACAACCCTCTCTGGGACAGGCTCTACTTTAAGGTTGAGCTCCGTTGTTGATGGTAGGAGGAGATTCCCCACCCCACAATGTTCGGCCGAAAACGTGAAGAAACAGAATATGTGCAGCTTATTACGCAGCATCAGCGCATGTTGTATGCCTTCATCCGGACGATGGTTTCCGATGGCCACGCTGCCGATGACATCCTTCAGGAAACAAACCTCGCACTTTGGAAAGGCTTAGGAGGATTCTCGCCGGATTCCAATTTCGGCTCTTTCGCCACGAAGGTTGCCCATCGCAAAGTGATCGACCATATCCGGCGGGAGGGAAAACTTGGCGGGCTGATATTCGATACGGAACTGGCGGAGCAAATCGCCGCAAGGATGGGGGACTCCGTGGATTCGCTGAATTCCCGATTCGTTGCGCTTGAGAGCTGCCTCTCAAAATTGACATCCGGTGATCGCGATCTGCTACGGCAGAGGTATTGCGATATGGAAAGCATCAGGAAACTATCCATGTTTTTGAAGAGAAGCGAGAGTTCCCTCCAGAACCATTTCGCGAAACTCCGCAAAATCCTCCGTGAATGCATTTCGCAGCAACTTGATTCCAAGGCATGAGCAGAGATATGGAAATCGAAACGATACGCCGCGTGATTGAGGGGCGCGCAAGCGGGGAGGACTTGGATGGGCTTGCCGATATTTTGAAATCAGACAGTCGCCTCTTGGATACTTACTGTGAGGAAATCGAGACTTGTGCCTACCTTGAGTGGCACTACCTGAATGAAAAGGACTTTGGAGCCGTGTTGCACCGGAAGCGGGAACTGACCCACGATCTGATTCTTGAACGTCAGCAGAAATTCGTGTGGAAGGTGATGGCTGCGGCTGCAGCAATCATGCTGTGTGTGGGGCTGGCAACCTATTTGGTCACGGCGGAACCACGGGTCTCCGCGTCACTGGTCGCAAACAGCGAGGCTGAATGGAAGGTGTATGGCGCAAATGGCAAACAGGCAGCAAGAAATGTCCTCGGGAAAGGTTCTCGGTTGGAGCTTTCCAAGGGTGCTATCGAACTTTCCTTTTCCACCGGGGTCGATGCCATTCTGGAAGGTCCAAGTTCACTTGTAGTTGAGGGTGGGAAATTCGTGCGCCTCGTAGAGGGGAGGATGCATGTCCGTGTGGATGGCGAGGAAGGACACGGGTTTACCGTAGAAACGGGGGGATTGCGGATCAAGGATCTTGGGACTCGATTCGGCGTGCTGCATCTGGAGGGTGCTCCGGCTGAAGTCCATGTCATGGAAGGGTTGGTCGAGGTTTCCGGATGGTCGGGAAGCAAGTGGAATGTCCCGATGCTCCTGAGAAAGGATCAGGCTGCGCGCAGATTTCCGGAAGGAGCCGACAAGATCAAAAGGATCGTGGCCAGACCATACGAATTCTCCGGTAAATTGCCGGCAGGGTTTCCGGAAATGTCCTTTTCGTTTGATTCCATCTCTTCCACGGGAAGTGTTGATGTCGTATCCTCGTTTCCCCATGCAGCGGCAAGATTGGTTCAACCGGGGCGAGCATCTCTTCCGCAAGTTGTCAGGGGTAAAGTCGGAAGGGCTTTACAGTTCGACAACAGCGGTGCTTACATCGAAGTTGACCGCTGGTTCGGCATAGGTGGAAACGAAGCGAGGACAATTGCTTTCTGGCTTTGGATGCCCTCGGATGAAAAGAGATCCGGTCCGGCCAGCCTTGTTTCCTGGGGGGCTCCATATAGGGATCCGGACGGACACTGGAACATCGCTTGTCTCAGAAGGCCTGGTGCCAAAACATTTTCTATTAGAACGAGTCCAGGCACAGACAGAGGAAAAGTCCTAGGTTCGGAACTAGGCGGCGGGAAATGGCATCACGTAGCTACCGTGCTCGATCCATCGAAGGGCTCCGACCTCGCCGACACCTTGAGCTTTTTCATCGACGGAGAGATCACCGAGACGGTTCTAAGAGGTGGTGGATCGGTGCAGACCCTACGTGGCGGACCACTCTATATCGGGCGCTCAATCGCTTCAGATGAAGGACTTTCCGATCGGCCAGGTTTTACGATTGATGAACTCCACATCGCCCGGAAGGCATTGACTCTAGAAGAAATACGCAAACTCGCACTTATTGAAAAATAACATCCAATCTCATACAACAAAACCAAAACAACATATGAAAATAAAATACAAACTAATGTTCCTAACGCTGGCACTGTCCGGAGTAAGCCGGGCTGTAACGCTAAACCTCAACACAGCTGATAGCGGCCGAATCCAACAGATTAGTGGATCAGACTTTGTCGCGACCACCGGCGGAACAATCGCTATTAACGATTTCGCCAGAAACAACGCGTTGATAGGGGATAATCCCAGCGACCACGAGTTCATCGGTTTTTGGACTTTCGTTGCAGATGCAGGCTTCGTGGCGGACATCGCAGCAGGCAATGACGCTGCGTTGGCGTTTTCAGGAGCAAACAAAGCTAACTCTGATGGAACACCTTCAGAAACCACGGTGGTATTTCTTGGATACAACTCCGTCACCGGAGTAACTGACGCACAGGCAGATAGTCTGCTGGAAGCAGGAGGAGCCAGCATAGGCACATTTAACATCAATATAGGAGTTGAAGAAGCTGCACGCTCGTTTACCCTGACTAACGCCCAGCTCTCCGGCCTCGCGGCTGGCGATCAAATCTATTTCGCATTTGATAATATCCTCAGTGTTAATGCTGTGGCAGACAATATGCGAGCATCGGAACATACTTCTGGTAGCGCTTTCGAGCCTACCAACCTTCCAACCCTCACGTCAGTACCGGAGCCATCGGGCACTTTGCTTTCAGCCTTTGGTTTGACCGCGCTATTTCTCCGCCGCAAACGCTGCTAAGCGGTCTCAAGAATTTTTATAGAATCCGATTCAAAATAAATGCCGGAATCTGGTGACTCTTCGCCAGATTCCGGCATTTTTAGTGTAATGGCATCCACTATGACCTTCGTTGATTGATCGTCATTGACACAAAATGATTAGGAGAGGACTCCGCACATCGTGGGAGTCACTTGCGAGAATGACAGGCGGCTCGGAGCGGTTCGCCCCACCGGCTAGTTCCGCCATGTTGGGTGATTGTATCTACTTCCCCATCGTAGCTGTGAAGATCCCCCGGATTTCCTCGGCATCAAGCGCTCGCTTATAAACCGCCAGTCCTCCCAGCAGTCCAGCGAAGCCCACGTTGTGGGGGGATTCCTCTTGCTCCGGGTAGCCCGGCCACTTCGGTACCGCACGTTGCGCCACCGTGAAATCCTCCCCCTCATCACCGGGATCATGGATGGGTTCCGTCCACTTGAACGGGTTGGCATCGCCATTCGAATCCAGCTCACCGTTAAAATATACCCTGAGCTCTTTTCCGTCGTAAGTATAGGCAGCCATGATCCATTCATTTTCCGGCACTGTCTTGGCTCCGGTTGCGTAGGAGAAACAAAACGGCTTGCCTTCCGTTGCACCTCCCACATCGGAGACGTATCCGTGAATGCGGTGCCTCACCACAGTCCGCTCAAGCGTTCGCCAGTCCGCCTGGTGTCCGCCGGAGGTGAAAAGTGCATACTGGCGTGTCTCGTCGCGTTCGTTCCAGACGCCCGCGATGTATTGCCAGAAGGTGTTTCCCCTTCGCTTGATCCAAGCCACCATCGTCACCTCGTCCTCGCCATGCAGGTTCAGAGCCGGACATTTTTCCCGTGGGATTGTCAGCCACTGCTTGAGCTTGATGTCCAGTGCATGTCCTCCGGGGAAAATACTCTCCTCCGAGGCAGCGATATTCCCATTGCGCTCTTCCAATACGTATTGGTGTGGTCCCTTACTCGTCAACCGCGCCTCGCCGTCGGGAAAGTCCCAGAAGCAAATTAGCCCTCCAACCTCTTCCGGATCCACTCCACTTTCCTTCGCGGGAACAGTTAACACTGAGAGAATCATCCCAGCAGCGACCACTGCCACACGCCCCTTCCCATCCCATCGCCTTAAGGTTTCAATCATTCTTAATTCTCGAATAAACATCAGACTCCGTCAAGCGGAACGAAAGTCTCGCAACCAGTCTGTCAGGTTCGATGAATAGAAAAACGCCCCTGCGGCGGATGGCCGAGGGGCGTTTGGGAATCGGATTTGCTGAGTGTTACTTCGCAGCGGCGACCACGTCTTTGGCAGACATGCCGAGCTCTTCCATGACGGTGCCGCCGGGGGCGGAGATGCCGAAGCGGTCGATGCCAAGGACTTTGCCTTCGGTGCCGACGTATTTCCACCAGATGTCCGTGACGCCGGCCTCGATGGCTACGCGCTTGGTGCAGGATTTCGGAAGGATGCTTTCCTTGTATTCGCCCGACTGGCGTTCGAAACGCTCGACGCATGGCATGGAGACGACGCGGACGCCGTCGCCGAGTTCCTTGGCAGCTTCAATGCAATGCTGCAGCTCGGAGCCGGTGCCGATGAGGATGGTGGTGAGATCGCCTTTTTCCTTCACGGCGATGTAGCCGCCACGGAGGACGCCATCGCGGCGCTTCTGAACGGAGAGATCGTTCATGAGCGGGATCGCCTGGCGGGTGAAGATGAGGGCGGACGGGCCATCGGTGCGCTGCATGGCGGCGATGTAGGCTCCGGCAGTTTCCTCCGCATCACCCGGACGGATGACATCGAGACCCGGGATCACGCGGAGGCCGCTGACGGTTTCCACCGGTTGGTGGGTTGGGCCGTCTTCGCCTACGCCTACGGAATCGTGGGTGAAGATGAAGGTCGTCGGGATTTTGGAAAGCGCGGCGAGGCGGATGGCCGGGCGGACGTAGTCAGCGAAGACGCAGAAGGTCGCTCCGCTTGCGCGGAAGAGGCCGTCGTAGGCGATGCCGTTGCAGATCGCGCCCATGGCGTGCTCACGGATGCCGAACCAGATGTTGCGGCCAAGTGGATTGGTAGCAGAGAAATCCCCCTCGTCCTTGAGGTAGTTCTTGGTGGAACCGAAGAGGTCTGCGCTGCCGGTGAGGAATTGCGGCATGGCTTTTGCCACGTCGTTGATGACCTTTCCGCCTGCGCCACGGGTGGCGTCCTTGTAGTCGGCAGGGAAGGTTGCGATCTTGTCGCTGAGATCGGTAGGAACCGTAGCTGCAACACCTTCCGTAAGTTCTTTCGCAAGTTCAGGGTTGGCTTTTGCCCATGCGTCGTAGGTGGACTGCCACTCGGAGAATGCTTTGGCTTGCTCTGCTTTGCGCTCGGAGAAGTAGGTCTTGGTGCCTTCGGAAACGAAGAAGCTTTCGTCAGCAGGAAGGCCGAGACCGGCGCGTGCTTCTTCGATGAATTTCGCTCCGCCTTCGCCGTGGGCGGCGGCTGTTCCGGCGACTTGCGGGATGCCTTTTCCGATGAGGGTTTTGGCGATGATGACTTTCGGCTTGCCGTTATCGGTTTCCTTGGCGGTCTGGACTGCTGCCTGGACTGCTGCGAGGTCATTTCCATCGATCTGCACTGCGTCGAAGCCTTGGGACTCGAAATAGAGTTTGGCGTTCTCGCTCTGGGTGAGATCGGCCATGGCATCGAGGGTGACGTCGTTGGAATCGTAGATGAGGATGAGGTTGTCGAGGTGGTTGTGGCCGGCGAAAGCGATTGCTTCCTTGGCGACACCTTCCTGGAGACAACCGTCGCCGTGGAGGGCGATGACGTGATGGTCGAAAACGGTGTGGTCGGAGGTGTTGTATTTCGCGGCAGCGCGTTTCCCGGAAAGGGCGAAACCGACTGCGTTGGCGATGCCTTGGCCGAGCGGGCCGGTGGTGGCTTCCACACCCGGGGTTTCATTGAACTCGGGGTGGCCCGGGGTGGTGGAGTGGAGTTTGCGGAAAGCGGCGACGTCTTCGATGGAGACCTTGTATCCGGAGAGGTGGAGCCAACCGTAGAGGAACATGGAGCCGTGGCCTGCGGAGAGGATGAAACGGTCGCGGTTGAGCCAACGCGGGGCGTCGGGATTGAAATTCATGCTTTCGCCGAAGAGGACGGCTCCGATTTCGGCGCAGCCGAGTGGCAGGCCGAGGTGGCCGGAGTTGCAGGCGTGGACGGCGTCCATGGCGAGGCCACGGGCTTCTGTTGCGGCGGTGGATAGTGCGTTTGTGTTCATAAAATGTCAGTCCGCCGGGTAGCTTTCGCCAACGGAGTCTGGAAACACTAGGAATCCAGCGTCCGTTGACAAGCCCGCATCGCGGTTTTTCACGGTAGCGGACTCAAGTCCGGCTCATGCCAGCCAGTTCCGCGTAACATACCCCGGAACCTCCGAAAAGATCGAGGGCACTACCCACGGTAACATCGACCAGTCCCCTGCCCGCTTCATCGACGAGCTTCACATCCTCCATGGTCGCCGCGCCACCGGCGTAAGTGATCGGGCATTTCCCCCAAGCTCCCAGGAGGGAAATGAGTTCGGAATCCACCCCTCCGCAGAGCCCTTCGACATCGGCGGCATGGATGAGGAATTCATCGCAATAGGGCAAAAGGGAATCGAGAGTCGCCGGAGTAACGTCGAGATTCGTGAGGGTCTGCCAGCGGTTCATAGCCACCGTCCAGCCTTCCGTGGTGCGGCGGCAGGAGAGATCTATGACGAGTTTTTCTTTCCCGATTTCCGCAAGGATGGCGTCCAGAGCGGGTTGGAGAAATTTTCCTTCGGCATTGAAAAGCGCGGAGGTGACGATGACGTGGCTAGCCCCGGCATCCAGCCACAGGCTTGCGTTTCCGGCATTGATTCCCCCGCCGATCTGCATTCCGCCCGGCCATGCCCCGAGGGCTTCCCGGGCGGCTTCGTCATTGCCTGGGCCGAGTTTGATCACGTGTCCGCCGGTCAGATTGTCTTCGCGGAATTTCCCGGCAAACCAGGACGGAGGCTGCTCGGAAACGAAATTCTCGGTCGGCGCGGAGCCGTCATCCCGGAGGCTGCCACCGACGATCTGTTTCACCTTCCCTCCGTGGAGATCGATGCAGGGTCGGAATCGGCAGGTCATTTGCAGCATGTATCAAGCTCGTAGCGGTCGGGGGATTTCTCACCATGTCCGCACAGCTTGCAAGTGGAAGTATAGCCGTGATAATAATTTTTCGGGCAACGCTCGCAGGAAGGTCTCATGGTTTCAGGGTCGAGCGGCGCATCCACCCGGCAGGAAGTTGAAAAACCGGCCACTGCCAGCATCACTGTCGCTAAAATCAATTTCGTTGCCATACACTCAGTTAGTTGCGGATGATTATCAGGATTCACTGGTATTGGCCAGAACTAAAATAAGTGTGAAATTTCGCCCATGTGGGATAGAGGAAGGAACCACGAATCATACGAATCATACGAATCATACGAATCATACGAATCATACGAATCATACGGATCATACGGATCATACGGATCATACGAATCATACGAATCATACGAATAAGAAAAAGAGACTTCGAGTTCATGAAATTGAAAAATTCGGATTTCTGCCATTTTCAAAATTTCCAGTCTTCATTCGTTGGATTCGTCAGATTCGTGGTTCCTTTATCTTTCCCCTTTCCGGGTTTGATTGCGGTTTTTGGCAGCGGCACTAGGGTTGCTGGCATGCATGTGATCACTTCCCGCCGCAGTTTTCTCGCATCCACTTCCGCTTGGGCTGCGGGTTGCGCTCTTGGATTGGGAAAATCCGCAGATCACCTAACGGTTTCCATTCTCCATACCACCGATCTCCACGGCCACATCCTGCCTACGAGCGCCTACTCCGGCATGGATGACGTCGGTGGATTTGCGCGCTGTGCCACCCAGATCCGGGCGTGGCGGAAAGAAAATCCGAACTCGCTGCTGGTCGATATCGGCGATCTCTACCAGGGCACGGCCGCCAGCTACCATAATGAAGGGAAGCTCTTCGTGGATCTGCTGGGAAACTTCGAATACGATGCGTGGGTGCTTGGAAACCACGATTTCGATTGGGGGCCGGCCATTCTGGAAAACAACATCCGCGCTTCAAAAACTCCCATCCTCACCGCGAACCTCACTGGTGCTCCGGAGAAAGTGATCCCATGGAAAATGGCGGAAGCCGGTGGGTTTAAGATCGCGCTGATCGGACTCGTTACGCCCGGCCTCCCCTATTGGCTGATGCCGGAAACGCTCGGCGGGATACGCCCTGAAGAGACGGTTCCGTCTCTAAAAAAGTCCATCGCCCAAGCAAAGTCCGCGAAGGCGGATGCCATCGTCGTGCTCGGCCACTTCGGCCACCGGAAGGAGGACGATTTCGCAAACCCGCTCCGCGAAACACTCGCCAAAGCACCCGGCGTGGATGCGTTTATCGGTGGCCACACCCACGTCCGAATCCCGTCTCTGGAAATAGGCGACACGCTTTTCACCCAGGCGGGCTACTTCGGGATCAACTGCGGGAAGCTAGCCCTCACCTTTGATAAAAACTCGCGCAAGCTCATCTCCAGAAGCGCCGAGACGGCCTACATGAACGGGGAAATCGGGATAGATCCCGGCGTGATCAACCTTTCCCAACCCGAGCTGAAAACCGCCGCAGAGCAGCTCGCCCGCAAGCTCACGACACTCGACGAACCCATCAGGGGAAAAGGCCGCGACAGCCCCCTCGCCCGCTTCCTTAGTGAAACATTCTCCGCCGCCCTGAAGCGCACTGGCAATCCTGTCGATGCCGTATTCCACGGGACGTTCGGCACTCCGGGAATACCTGCGGGGGACGTCACCGTCGCAAATGCCTGGGAAATCCTACCGTATGAAAACACCTTCGTGACAGTGACTATCACGCCCGCGCAGCTTCTCGAAATTTTAGCAGAATCCAGGAAAACGTATTCAGACCGCACCCTCTGGCCTTATGAGATCGTGTGGGAGAAACGCGTGCCAGTGAGGCTTCTCGAAAACGGCAGCGAACTGGATCCGGCAAAACAGATCACCATCGCGTTCAATTCCTACGACTCCCAATCGGGCGGAAAGGATCTAATGCGCCTCCGGGAGATCGTCAGCCTGCCGTCTTCAAACAGAAAGCCAATAGCCCTCAACAGCCGCGATGCGCTGATTGAGGGTTTGTTAAACTTGTGAAGACGTCTTGTTTGTCCATGGCCGAAGGTAACCGGTCATCCGGAAGAGTCACTTGTTCAGCGGGCGGGTCAACAGCATCTTCTTCGTCCCGCTTGTGCGAAGCCCTACCAAAAAAGCCGGGAGTTCCCGCTTGCGGGTTTCGGAAAAACACTACAGGTTCCCCAGACCTCGCCGGGGTGGCGGAATTGGTAGACGCGCTTGACTTAGGATCAAGTGTCTTTTGATGTGCAGGTTCGAGTCCTGTCCCCGGTACCAAACTTTTTCCTATTATGATCAACGAACTCAAAATCAAACTCACCGCGCTCGGCATGGATGAGGAAATGGCAGCCAAGGCACTGGCCACGGTAGCAGAGTTCGCAAAAGCCAAGCTCCCCTCCCAGCTTCACACGGCGATTGATGACGTGATGGCTGGAAAAAATCCCGATCTCGGTGCCCTGGGCGGATTGCTGGGCGGCCTGAAAGGCTTTTTCGGGAAGTAAGGGCTGCTTGCAAGGATAACCTGGCGTGTCACGTTTCCAAGTGATGCTACAAACAACTTGCGCCGTCCTTCTCGCCTCTGCCCTAGCCTCCTTCGGCAAGATTGCCCCTCCCCTCCCCGCCGAGCTGGCGGACTATCATCTGACCGAGGCTCCAGAACCTGCGGTCACGCTGCAAAAAGGTGACCGCCTTGCGATCTGCGGGGACTCCATCACGGAGCAAAAGCAGTATTCCGTCCTAATAGAGACATACCTGACCGCTTGTCTGCCGGAGCTGGAAATCACCTGCCGCCAGTATGGATGGAGTGGCGAACGGATCTCCGGCTTTCTCCCGCGCATGGACAATGACGTCCTCCGCTTCAAGCCCACCGTGGCAACCACCTGCTACGGGATGAACGATTTCCGCTACATCCCTTTTGATGAAAACGTAGCGAAGGAATACCGGGACAACACCCGCGAGATGGTGGAGAAATTCAAAGCCGCCGGGACTCGCCCTGTGGTAGGTTCCTCGGGCATCATCGACTCCGTTCCCCACTGGGTGAAGGATGCGAAGGGTGACAAAAAGGATCTCAATCTCTCCCTCTCGAAATTCCGAAACATCGCACTTGAAGTCGCGGAAGAAGAGAAAGTCGGCTTCGCTGATGTTTACCGGCCCATGCTCATCGCGAACCTCCGTGCCAAAGAGGCGTTTGGAGAAGATTTCAAAATCACCGGAAAAGACGGCGTCCATCCCGGTTGGGCAGGACATGCGATCATGGCTTACGCTTTCCTGAAAGGCCTCGGGGTTGATGGAGATATCGGCACGATCACTTGGGACGAATCCTCCGGGAACGCCACCGCTACATCCGGCCACAAGATTCTCTCCAGCGAAGGTGGAAAAATTTCCGTGGAAAGCACCCGCCTGCCTTTCGCTCCCGGCTCCGGCCCGTTGGACAACGACGGCTCCCTCCGCGCCGGAATGGCACTGGTGCCGTTTGATGCGACCCTGAACCGGTTCATCCTGAAAATTCCCGACCACAAATCCCAAAGCTACACCGTCACCTGGGGCAGTGAATCGAAGACCTACGACGCGGAGCAGCTCCACAATGGAATCAACCTTGCCGCCGAGTTCCACGACAACCCTCTGATAACACCTTTCAAGAAAATCCAGGATGCAGTGAAGGCGAAGCAGACCTACGAAACGCACCAGATCAAGAAACTCGTCCACGGCAAGGAAGGGAAAGCGGACATGGAAGGCACTTTCAAGAGCAGCGAAGAAGAACGCGAAGCCCTGGTGAAAAAACTGGCCGATACCGTGCAACCGGCGAAGCACGTGATCACGATACAGGCGAAGTAGCAGGAGGGCGTTTGGTATCCCGATTTGTGAAAACGAGAGCCCGGTGTTTCACTTGATGGATTGTCCGGAGATAGAAACGGGAGTCACGATCACTCCTGTCGTGGGCGGCATTGGCGGAACCACCCCTAAAGTTCTTTCCCGTTGCAGCTCACGACAGGAGTGATCGTGACTCCCTTCCCGGCATTCGATAAATTCAAAACGGAGGTTTACGGTTCCACGATACCGGGAGCCTCCGGCTTCGGCTTGTTCATGGGTAAATCGGCATTGCGCCAGGAATCGATGCCCATGGTGAGCACGGAAACATTGTAGCCACGGCGGGTGAGTTTCTTCGCCACGTTTCTTGCTTCCGGGCAGCCTAGATTGAAGCAGTAGAGGACTACGGGGATGCCGGTATTGCGGGCTTTCTGGATCTCGAGATCCCGCTGCTGAATCTGGCTCTCATATTTCTTGGACGGCCAGTTCACCGCACCGGGGATGTGGTCGATATTATAGAAATACTCGTCCCGGACATCGTAGATCAGAACGTCCCCGGACATCTGGAGAGGATAGAAATCATCCAGCCCCAGTCCGGTGGATTTCCCTTTCTCAACCGACCCGACGGGGATTTTCACCGGCTTGCTTTTCGGCGGGACGGGATCTTTCGGCACGACGATTTCCTGAGGCGGTCCCGTGCAGGAAACCGCAAGCGAAGATGCCGCCAGGGCGGATATTTTTAAGAATGGGAAAATGGCTTACTCCTCTTCCTTGGTTCCGAAATGCCCTTCGAAGGAATGCAGGAGGTCGTGGAGTTTCTCGACATTCGCCACGTCGGTGGACTGCTTGCATTTCATGGCGGTGACGATGATCTGGTGGCAGAGGGCGAGTTTTTTGTTGTAGAGTTCCATCTCCCCATCGTTTTCGGGGAGTTTGAGGCGCTGCGCGAGGAAGTAGTTGAGAACCTTGTCCTGGATGTCCTGGGCGTGGCTTTCCTTGTTCATGATCCAGCGGGTGAGCTGGTGGGCGTTTGCGGAGGGGTCTTTGGAGAGTTTGGTGATCTCGTCCACAGCCTTCTCAATGGTGACGTAGTCGGTGTGCATTGAGGAGATGACGTTGTTGTCATCATAGATGCCGCACGGCACCTGGCAGTGGGCAGAGAGATTGGTAGGGACGGCGAATGTTAGCGCGGCGGCAAGGTAAAGAAACTGTTTCATGATGTAGCCAGACTATGGAACGCGCCGCGCGAGGCAAGCGGGAAAAGGAGGCTGCCCGTCTGACGCGTTTCCCTACAACGTGGGCACCTTGATGCCATTCCATCGGGTTCAATGCGTGGGATTGTGGAAACGAAAAACTGCTTGCGACCGAACGCTCGTTTTGAGATAAGAAGGAGTGAAAGATAAAAACCCACTCATAACCCTGTCGTTCCAGTTCTCATTGGCGATACCATTCTGCCTCATATCATCAAATGCCACTGCGGCCGTAGTGGCGACCGGTCTTCAAATTCACCTGGACGCTAGCCAGATCGCTCCTGTAGCCGACGGAACCGCAGTAACAACTTGGGCGGATGTCAGTGGCAACGGAAGGAATGCGGATGAGGTTGTCGGCACGGCACCGACCTATCAGAGCACGGGGCTCGGTGGCCAGCCATCACTGAGGTTTGGTGGAAGCGGCTCCATACGCAGCACCTTCGAACCTGCGGACGACTTTTCCGTCGCCAATGGATCGACGGTTTTTTTCGTAGGTTTCAGCAGCAGCACCGGCACAGCACAACGCACTCTGATCTCGATCGATGGAGGAAGTGGCAACAACCAAACCTTCGCCTACCTCAATCGCTTTGCAACGGGCTCACTCTTCGCTAGCTTTGACGGCTCTTCCGGCAATAATGACTCCGGCGATACGCTATCAGGCCCCTATAACAACGGGAACCCGTTTCTCTTTGCTTTTTCCGGGGATCCGACAGGAACGCCCACGGTTTCCCAACGTGCGAACGGAGGAGCCCAAACCCTTGCCTATGAAGAATCTGTCGATACGGGAGATATCGACGATTATACGGTTGCCTCTCTAAACGGAGGAAATTCAAATTTGTTCGTAGGCGATATTGCTGAAATCCTGGTTTACAACCGCATTCTCTCCACTGCGGAAATCGAACAGAACGAAGCCTTTCTGCTCAATAAATATGCGATTCCGGAACCCTCGGTCATGGCACTTTCACTTGTCGGAATGCTCTGCCTTTTCCGACGCAACCGTGTGTGATCCCATTGGGGACCGGAGGTCGAAAACACCTACCCGGCGATGACTCCATTCATGCGGATGTCGTGCTCTTCGGTGTCGATTTTATCCACGAGCTGGAAACCGAAGCATGCTCCGAGTTTGACGGCGTCCGGTCGGGCTTTTGCGAGGATGCGATCATAGAAACCGCGGCCGCGCCCTATCCTCGCGCCGGAGTGGTCAAAGCCGAGACCGGGGCAGAGAAAAAGATCGATTTCCGAGGGTTCCACAAGTTTGAGGCGTTTTCTTGGCTCGAGGATTCCGAAAGCGCCTGTGACGAGATCCTTGGACGGGCTTTTTACCTGATAGAAGACCAGATCGTTCCCAACTACCTTAGGAAAAACCCAGACCCTCTCCCCATCCTCCATGAGCGAGTGGAGATCCACCTCCCCCGGCAGGGCGGAATAGATGGCGACCACACCGATATTCGGGCGCTCCTTGAGATAGGCCCTGACCTCCCGGACAACGACGGAGGAGTCGCCCTTGTTCACCTCGATGCGACGCCGCAGATCCTGGCGAAGGCTGCGCTTGCGATGCGCCTTGGTGGTATGTTCCGCGAGATACTCCGCGAGCAGGTCGTCGGGATTTGTCACTTGCCAGTCTCCATTCTTTTCCCATCTTCTAATGCAATGAACAAGTTTTGGCAATTCACTATCCTGGCGGCTTTCGCGCTGACTTCCCTGTGTGCGGAGGAGAAGGCGAAATTCAGTTGGGAGCCGCTGGAGATCAGGAAGAGTATTTTCTCCCAGGATATCGTGATGCTGGATTCCGAGCGCGACGAGTATGCCTCCAATCTCGCGGCCTATGCCGCGAACAAAATTTCCGAAAGCGGGGCTTCGATGGCATCCGTGGCCCACGGGCGGAAAGCCCTGGCTCTGGCGATGCACCTTTCACCGAGGAACAAGCAGGCGCTGGTGACCCAGTTCCAGCTTGCAAAAGGAATCGTCCCCGGGAAAACGGAGAGCGACTACAGCCCGCAGGTTTTCGCACGACTGCTGCTCACCCGGGGGCAGCTTCTGCTCCAGCAGCCGGAGGGGGAAAATACCCAACTGGCACATTACATGATACAGCTCGCCGCGGAAATCGACCCACGCAATGACGATGCGGTGTACGCCAGCGAGCTGATCCGCCTGGATACCGGCGGGGCGGATTGGGAAAGGCTGGCGGTTCTGGAAAAGAAGCCAGTGCCTGTGACGGAGAAAGAGTAAAGATAATGGAACCAGTAGAGTAGAGAGCAACGGGCGGCTTTTGGCCAGTCCCGTTGCTCCCCCTCGTCAAACCGGACGTGCGGATTTCCCGCATCCGGCTTTCCTGCATACATTTCGTCATAGGCGGAGCAGTCCCAGTTTTTCCAGGTGCTGATAGTGGCTCATTCCTTGCGGGCGGTGGTATTTCCTTTGGCTCCGGCGGTTGAGGTGTGTCACCATTCGCTTGCGCGTATAGTGACCCAGGTCGCGGAACGCTTTGCGGGGATAGCCGTGGTCGAAGTAGCCTGACCAGCCCCGGAGGAAGGAGTTGATGTCCTTCACTACTGCGGGGGTTGGCTTGAAGCATTTCTTCTTCCCGGTTTTCTCCCGTATCGCTTCCCGTGCCTTTTCCAACGACTTCTTTGAAGGCACCACGTTCAGGTAGGTTTTGTCGCTCCCATACAGGTCGCGGTCATACCGGAAGGTGAACCCGAGGAAGTCGAGGCTCTCTGCCTGATCCAGGTTTACCACTTTGGTTTTCTCACGGTTGATCTCCAGTCCCAGCCAGTCCTCCAGTTTCGCTTCAAGCCATTCGTCGATGCGATACCCTTGGTATCTGGCCAGGATTACGAAGTCGTCCGCGTAGCGGACGAGACGGGCGTTTGCCCAGTGGCGCGGCCCGTCTTCGCGGTGGAACATTCTATCAAACCAGTGCAGATACACGTTTGCCAGCAGGGGCGATATGACTCCGCCTTGCGGGGTGCCTTTGCCTTCGCTTTTCCGGGGTGGTTTGGGTTTGCCGGTTTTCTCATCGCTCTCGATGACTGGCGCTCTTAGCCATCCCCGGATCAGCTCCAGGACGCTTTGATCGGCTATCCGCATCCGCACGCAGGCCATGAGCTTGTCGTGCGGGATGGTGTCGAAGTAGCTTTTCAAATCAGCGTCATAGACTGCTGTTTTCCCTTCCTTGAGGTTTGTGCTGATTTCTTCGAGCGCATCATGCGCTTTGCGTCCTCTTCTGAACCCGTGGGAACAGTCGAGGAAGTCCGCCTCAAAGATGGGTTCCAATATCAATACGACGGCCATTTGGGCGACCCTGTCCTTCAGGGTCGGGATGCCCAGCGGCCGCTTGCTTCCGTCGGCTTTGGGGACGGGCACCCTTTTGACAGGGCTGGGGCGGTAGCTTTTGGTTTTCAGTTCCCCGTGGAGGTTGGAGAGGAATTTCCCCACCCCGTTTTCCTCCGCGAGGATGTCCTCGGCTCTCACTCCGTCGATGCCGGGTGCCTTGCCCTTTTTGCCGACGTGTTTCCATGCCGCCTCTAACACGTCCATCCGGTAAACCCGGTCGTAGAGCGCGTAGAAGCGGAACTTGGGTTCCTTTTTCGCTTTCTGATTTAGCTTCCATCTGAGCTGATGCAGTTTGTCCGGCAGGAGATCCATCTGGATGTCATGGACATCCAGGAAATCCCTGTCGGTGATCCCGTAGTGGACTTGTTGGTCAAGCGGTTGCATGTGGCTTCAATGGTTGCACGTTTACAGTCAGTCCCCTTCGCTCTGGGCTGGTTAGGCCTTTCCACGCTACTATGGGACCGTCCGACTCCCGCCATGGCCGCGATGGATTTACGCCACGCAGGGCTTCCAACTTTGCTAACCACGACGGGTCTCCCAGGTTCCTCGGCTTTTCTTTCCCCGCGCGCTGTCTCCAGTCACCCCGGGAGGCCTGCCAGCTGCACACAAGTGTCGCTTCACTGGCAGTTGCAGGTTTCGTCCAATCCGGGGGATTGACCGCCTCCACTTTGTGTAACGAGGCCGAAGCGAGTTCAATTTCGTTACGGCTCACGGGTTCGCCGCACCGGGCTTCACCTTGGGGATTGCTCCTTTCGGTGCCGGGTTGGCTACATGTTGGACACTTATTTGACATGTTGATTACGTTTCAAATCAAGAGAGAAGCCAGGCTTGGCCTGGCGCACCGAATCTCACGAATCCTACGAGTCAAGACCGGACACCTAGGTGAAACCTTGGGGCTGAATGAAATTTCGAGTTCTCGAAATCGCCCTCTCTTATTCGTCAGATTCGTAGGATTCGTGGTTCCTTCATCTTAATCACTCAGGCATTCCGGGGAGTTCCGAGCGGTTTTAGAATTTCCGAAGGGTCGTGTCTTTGATGAAGCGGTCTTCGGACTCCGGGTAATCGAGGGTGTAGTGGAGGCCGCGGGATTCCCTGCGGCGGAGAGCGCATTCGACGATGAGGCCGGCGACGGTGACGAGATTGCGGAGTTCGAGAATATCCGCATTGACCCGGTGGCCCCAGTAAAACTCACGGACTTCCTTCTTTAAATTCCGCAGGCGGGCGGCGGCGCGGCGGAGACGGTTGTCAGTGCGGACGATGGAGACATAGTCCCACATGAGGCGGCGGATCTCGTCCCAGTTGTGGTAGATGACGACCAGTTCATCCGGCTCCGCGACATCGCCATGGTGCCATTCGGGAATCTCCGGGGTATCCAGAACAGGCTTGTCGGGAGGATAGAGGCGCATCATTTCCTCAAGCGCCAGGCGGCCTACTACGTTACCCTCTAACAGGGAGTTCGATGCCAGCCGGTTCGCCCCATGCAATCCCGTGCAGCCAACCTCGCCAACGGCATACAGGCCGCGCACCGTCGTCTTTCCGGACACATCCGTTTGCAGCCCGCCGCACATGTAGTGCGCAGCCGGAACCACGGGGATGGGGGTGATTTCACAATCAACCCCGAATTTCAGCAGCGTCTCGTAGATGTATGGGAAATGCTCTTTCATGAAGCCTTTCGGCTTGTGGGTGACATCGAGATACACGCAGGCAGCGCCGGTCTTTTTGAGCTCCCTGTCGATGGCGCGTGCTACGATATCGCGGGGAGCGAGTGAGCCTCGCGGGTCGATGGCTTTTGTGAAATCCTCTCCTTTTCCGTTTCTCAGTATCCCACCCTCGCCACGCACCGCCTCGCTTACGAGAAAGGATCGCGCTTCGGGGCCGGTGGCCGCCGGGTTGTAGAAGCAAGTGGGGTGGAATTGGATGAATTCCATGTTCGCCATCGTCGCCCCCGCCCGCCAACCGAGTGCTACGCCGTCACCCGTCGCGGAGTCTGGATTGGTCGTGTAGAGATAGACTTTCCCGCAGCCGCCCGCAGCGAGCACCACGCGGTCCGAGCGAAATACGGTAACTTCGCCGCTTTCCCGGCTCAGGACGTAGGCACCCAGCACACGGTCGTTTGAAACGACATCAAGGCGAGCGGAAGTGATGAGATCGATCACGAAATGATGCTCCAGCAAAGTGATGTTCGGCTCATTACGCGCCGCCTTAAGCATGGACTGGGCGACCTCCCTGCCGGTGGTATCTTTCGCGTGTAGGATGCGGCGGTGGCTGTGTCCGCCCTCTTTCCCGAGCATGAAACGATCGCCTTCCTTATCGAACGAAACCCCGTAGCCCAGGAGATCCTCAATCGTATCGTCCCCCTCTTCCACGATGCGGCGCACCACCTCTTCATTACAGAGACCGGCCCCGGCATCGAGTGTGTCCGCCACGTGGCTATCCACGGTATCACCTTCCTCACGCAGCCCTTTGGGAAGCACTGATGCGATCCCACCCTGGGCCCAGGCGGTATTCGACTCTTCGGAATTGCCCTTGGTCAAAATCACCACCGTCCCGTGTTTCGCCGCACGCAGAGCGAACGACAGCCCGGCAATGCCAGCTCCAACCACCAAAAAATCCGAAGTCATGTGCGCGACAGCATGAATCCCGCAGCGATCTGGAAAAGCCGAAATTTTTTCACACGATGATCCGCAGGGAAATTCCCTGGACTGAAAGTTCCGTCTCGCCTTCCGCAGCCCTTTTCAGAAAACCTAGCCCGGCATTCCCTGAGACGCTGGTCACTTCCCCGCAGACTTTTCCCGCAGGATTCAGGATCTCCCCTATCTTGGCTTCCCCTTCAAACGCCAGCTTCACCAGCCTACGATTTACTTTTCCAGCGCTTTTGATTCGGGAAATGACTTCCTGTCCGATGTAGCAGCCCTTGTTGTAGGAAATATCCGTCGCGTCCAGCCCCGCCTCGGGCGGCAACATCCCCTCGGTCAGCTCCGCACCCCATTTTGGAATTCCTTGTGAGATACGCTCACTCTCTTCCAATTCCACACAACCGAAATCCGCTATGGAAACTTCCCCGCTCCTATTCTTCACCTCCACATCATCCGCGATCAGATAACGGGTCAGCCGCGCTTCCAGATCCTCAGTCATTTCCGCTCTGCAAAACACCAGCACAGCTCCCGCATCCCCTTCCGCAATCCAGACCCGGAACTGGAGTCTCCCCTTCGCATCCGTCACGCAACTAGGCAGAAGCAACCCGCTCCCCACCACCTTCCTGACATCCTGCGTAACCTGCCCGTTCAGAAACCGAACCGCATCCGGCCCCAAAAATTCGAGGACTCCCGTAACATGATCCACATCCGCGTTCATCCGCGTCCATCCGTGGTTCCTTCTTCGTATGCCTTGGCCAGCGCAGAGAAATCCAGATCAGCAAATCCATCCCCACACATCTCCCCCATCCTCGCGGACACGGCAGTGATCGCGGGGAGATTCACCCCGGCGGATTCCGCCAGCGCGAGCGCGTAGCAGCTGTCCTTCCACATGTTCGCCATCGTGAAGTGCGGCTCGAAATCCCCGGCCAGCATGCCCGGATACTTCATCGCCATCAGAGGCGAGCCACTGCCGTTTTTGATCGCGGCTTCCGTGAAGACCTCGGGTTCCACCCCATGCTTTTTCGCGATAGCGAGAGCCTCGCTCATCGCCTGCACCGTGCATGCGGAGATCAGATTGGTTCCGAGTTTGGTGACCGTAGCCGTTCCGACCTCGCCGCAATGGATGCGACCTTTCGAGCTCACCGCGAGGAAATCCGATACCTTTTCCAAAAGCTCCTCATCGCCCCCGGTATAGTAAAGCAACTGTCCCGCAGCGGACGCGTCCTTGCTGCCGGTGAAGGGAACATCCAGGAAATCACATCCCTTCGCAGCGCATTGCTCCGCCAGCCAGATCGTGGTCGGCAGATCAATGGTCGAATGGTTCATCACAATCATCCCCGGCTTCAGCCCCGCCTTCGCTTTCGCGAAAACCTCCCGCACCATAGGCACGTCTTTAAGATACAGGGAGACCAGACCAGCCCCCTCCACTGCAGCTTCAGGCGATTCCTTTTCGCCATCCAGCCCACGCTGCGTCCTGCTCCAGCAGGAAACCAAATACCCGGCCTCCACCAACAACTCCCGCACCCGTGATCCCACGATGCCCAATCCCAATACCGCTACTTTTTCCAATGTCTTATTTTCGAGTTTAAAGTTTAAAATTTATAGTTTCCTCACTCCTGCCGCTGGAGGGCCAGGGTAACCAGTTTCGCCGCCTGTTCCTTGATCTCCTTCACTTTTTCCGGCGTAGGTTCCGAGTCTTTCGGAATCACCATTTCATTGCGGAGGCCTGAAAGCACATCGCGCATTTCCAGATAGTTGGGGCGTTCCGAAATCCTCGGCTCCAGACCTGCCACACTTTCCGTGTAATAATCCGCGATGTCCTCACGCATCACTTTGGTAGCACGTTCCGGGGAAAACTGCTTGTCCACCGCCACGGTCGCCACCTCCAGCGCACGTATCCAGCCACCCAGGGAAATCAGATGCGCAAGGTCAGCATCACGCAAGGTCACCAGCTCGATTTCCACATCCTTCTGGGTCGCTGCGAGTTCCTTTTTCAACTGCTCCACATCCTGTTTCTTGGCACTTTCCAAAAGGCTTGCGGCGTGCCGGTTGATCCTGTCCCCTGCTCCGAGGGCTTTTCCATAACGGGTGAGATCCGTGGCCATCGTCTCCACCTTGTCCATCTGCCCGGCCTGAACAATCAGGAATCCATCGGCGATGAGAAAGCCCAGCTCGATGGCCAGATCAGCCCTGTCCAGCGGCATGCGCTCGCCCAGTTCCCGCTCCGTTTCCATCAGCGGAAGCGGCATGAGAAACTGGAGGGTATCGAAAAGTTTCGCAATGGATGGTGCGGTGAATTCGTTCACTCCCAGCTCCGTCCGCACATGCTGGTCGTCCAGGAGATCCTCCGGGATATTTGATCTGAGGTTCCCCTCCTGTGCATGACACATTCCCGATAACAAACCGCTAAAAGCCAAAACCGTCCGAATTTTCATGTTTCGAAACTGCCACCCGCGGCCCTTCCCCGCAACCGCGAAATCAAGGGTCTTTTTTCTCTACCCGCACCCGCGCAAACAGCTTCCCCGGCGGTGATACGAACCCGAACACCAGTCGCTCGGTCTTTCCAACGATCTGCTCGCGGGAAAGCATTCTTATTTCCACTCCCGGCACCGCCGCATCAAAGCCGTCCAGAGTTTCCGATGTCTCGATCACATACATCAGATCCGCTGGAGGAGTGGAGACCACAATCTCCAAACGCGGCTCACCGTCTTCCAGGGAAAATTCCGGAAAGTGCCTGGAAGCGGCATCGTCCGGCAGGCTTCCGAAAAAATACTCCTCCAGGTTCGTCGCACCATCACCGTCCGCATCATCTGTTTCCGCAGTCAGCGTTTCCCCCGCATCGAAAACCCGCGCCGCCCAGATTGCGTAGGACTCGTTCGGAAAAGGAATGTCAACCACTTCCCAGCCGATGTCCCTCATCATGGTCAGAGTCAGATCCAACCTGCGGTCGAGATCCACGTTGATATTCGGCTCCATCAGCAGGTCGGGAGAGGTATCCCGCGTCCAGTGGGAAACCGAAGAACCGCTCTCCACCGGATTTGGAGCGTGAAGATTCACCTTTCCCGCAGTGCTGCCAGCCCGCGCTCCCTGCCTCTGGGAAATTTCCAGCCTCACCCCCGGAGACGCAGCCTCCAGCGCGTCCCCGTCCTCCATGCTGATGAAAAGCACCGGCACCGTGATATCCACCAGCTCCCCGTCCACAATCCCGTCCCCGCCTGCCGAGACCAGCGCACCCTCCACATTGTTCGCGATCACCACCGCCGCCGCGCCCGCCTCCTGCGCATGGAAAACCTTGTCATCGAAGTTGCAGGATCCACGCCGGACGAATGCGATGTTTCCCGCCACCTCCGCCACGTTCACGATGTCCTGGCAGGCCAGCGTTGAGGTCGCGCCACTACCATCATCCGTCACCACTAGCATTCCTGAAATCCCTTTTCCCGGAATCCTCACACCTATACTGGAATTCGCATACGCCACATCCGCGAGCAACGTCAGATCCGGCAGAACCGCGTCCACCACGAAACTGCTTCGCCCGGATTGCAACTCCAGCACTTGGTTCGCCCCCGCTGTCGTGAACGGGCCGTCCCACACCAGGTTGTCTCCCGAAACCGCAGAGGCAGCACGCTGCGACGCGGTCAGCGAGGGCCATGCCGCATTTCTAGCAAGGTCGAAAATCAAAGTAGTGAATATGTCCGGCACGCCTTCAATATGCGTCCCGGTGTTCTCATTCACATAACTGATGAAACCCAGCCCGTGTGCCACCTCATGCAGCATCACATCAATAAAGTTGCTGCCGGGTGCGGTAACGGGATTGAAATCCTGGTTGAAGCCCAGGTAGAAATTCGCATCCGAACTCACGGTCACGCTGATGTCGTTGCGGAACGGCTGCAAATCCCGTTGTGCCAGACTGTTGGCCAAAGCTACCGGATACACGGTGTTGGCCACCGGGGCATTGGTGAAATTCAGTTCGACGTCCTTTGGCGCGGCCGCAGCGAGAGTGAACTCACCCAGCGGATCAAAGCTCACCTCCACCCTGATCGGGACGGGGCTGATCAGATACCTTCCCCAGATCTCCCCCACCTTTTCCAACGCCGCGAGCCGCTGGGCTCCGACCGTCGTCCCGGGATTTCCACCCACCGGAGGCGCCGGAGTGGGATCGTTCAGCCCCTCACCGGAGCCATCGAGATTCACGAAAATGAAATCCGCGCCCTCCGCTATGAAACAGCCGATCGCAAAAGCCGCCGCCATACACGCGCACCACTTATTCATCTCCCACCTCCTCCGGCATGTGGGATCCACAGACCGGAACCAACGTCCCGTCCTCCGCCTTCACCAGCCTGGTCACATGGTGGAAACGCCCCTTCAGATCAATCGACTGGTGGCCGTCCGGCATCGTCACAATCTCCAGCCCTTCGTCATCCCTCCTCAACATATCGCGGAGCCTTTCCCGCGCAGCCTCCCTCCCGGTTTTCTCCAAATCCGACTCCCCCGGCCTGATGGTCTTCCTGGCATTCCCTGGAAGCGCGTTTACCTCTGGCGCTCCGCCTTCTTCCGCAACCACCCCCGCCTCCCGGCTTTCAATCTCCTCCCTTTCCAAATCCGAATCCGCTTCCGAAGCCACCCCCCTCCCTACTCGCGGAAGAAAGAAAAACACCGCCACCAAGACCGCAAGAAGCGTCAAAGCCAGCAAAAGGGTTTTACCATTCATCGCCCTTACCCATCGCCGCTCCCACCAGTACTGCAACAAAAACCATGAAGCCTACGAATGCAGGAAGACTTTTCAAACCAGTGCAAAAGCAGTTGCCCTTCTTTTCCGAAACCAGGATTCGTTAGATTTCTCAGATTCGTGGTTCCTTCCCCCTTATTCGCGAAAATGCGCGTCCATTAGCGGTCAAAACCACCCCTCCCGTCCGCCTTGACCCCCACCGGCTATTCCACTATGGACTCCGCCAACACGTTTCCACCATGTCCACGACCATCATCTACACCAAAACCGACGAAGCCCCGGCCCTTGCCACCTACTCCCTCCTTCCCATCGTCCAGGCCTTCTCGAAACACGCGGACATCAGCGTGGAAACCCGCGACATCTCCCTCGCCGGACGCATCGTCTCCCAGTTTCCAGATATCATCCCCGCCGACAAACAAATCGCCGATTACCTCGCCGAACTCGGAGAAATGACCCTCGAGCCAGACGCGAACATCATCAAGCTCCCCAACATTTCCGCCTCCGTTCCCCAGCTCAAAGCCGCCATCGCCGAACTCCAGGCAAAAGGCTTTCCCATCCCCGATTTTCCCGAAAACCCCTCCACCGACCAGGAAAAGGACACCCGCGCCCGCTACGCCAAAGTCATGGGCTCCGCCGTCAACCCCGTCCTCCGCGAGGGCAACTCCGACCGCCGTGCCCCCAAAGCCATCAAGGAATACGCAAAAAAACACCCGCACTCCATGGGCGCATGGTCACAGGATTCCAAAACCAACGTCGGCACCATGGCCGGCCTCGGCGACTTCTTCTCCAACGAGAAATCCGTAACCGTCTCCCACGCCACCGACATAAAAATCGAACACGTAGCCTCGGATGGTTCCACCACGGTTCTAAAGGAATCCACCCCCCTCCTGGCCGGTGAAATCCTCGACGCCACCTTCATGTCCAAGGACGCCCTCACCACCTTCCTCGATTCCCAGATCGCCGAGGCCAAGCTCGCCGGTGTCCTCTTCTCCCTGCACATGAAAGCCACCATGATGAAGGTCTCAGACCCCATCATCTTCGGCCATGCCGTCAAAGTGTTTTTCAAAGACGTCATCGCCCTCCACGCGGACACCCTCGATCCACTCAATATCGACTACAACAACGGCTTCGGGGATCTCATTTCGAAAATCCAGACCCTCCCCGCCGATAAAAAAGCAGCCATCGAAGCGGACATCGAAAAGGTTTACAAAAACCAACCAGACCTCGCGATGGTCAACAGCGACAAAGGCATCACCAACCTCCACGTCCCTTCCGACGTCATCATCGATGCCTCCATGCCCGCCATGATCCGCACCTCCGGCCAGATGTGGAACGCCGAAGGCAAACAGCAGGACACCCTCGCCGTCATCCCGGATTCCTCCTACGCCGGAGTCTATCAGGCAACCATTGATTTCTGCCGCGAAAACGGAGCACTCGACCCAACTACCATGGGTTCCGTACCAAACGTAGGCCTCATGGCAAAAGCCGCGGAAGAATACGGCTCCCACAACAAAACCTTCGAAGTCCCCTCCAACGGCTCCATCAAAATCACCGATTCCTCCGGGAAAATCCTCATCGAGCACAGCGTCCGCGCCGGGGACATCTGGCGCGCCTGCCAGACCAAGGACGCCTCCGTCCGCGATTGGGTCAAGCTCGCCGTTAACCGCGCCCGCGCCTCCGGAACGCCCGCCATCTTCTGGCTCGATGAAAACCGCCCCCACGACGCCAACATCATCCTAAAAGTCAAAACCTACCTCGACGAGCACGACACCTCCGGCCTCGACATCACCATCGAAGCCCCCGCCGACGCATGCCTCACAACATTGAAACGTTTGGTAAGAGGCCAGGACACCATTTCCGTCACCGGCAACGTCCTCCGCGACTACCTCACCGATCTCTTCCCCATCCTCGAAGTAGGCACCTCCGCGAAAATGCTCTCCATCGTCCCCCTCATGAACGGCGGTGGACTCTTCGAAACCGGCGCAGGCGGCTCCGCACCCAAGCACGTCCAGCAGTTCGAGCAGGAAAACTACCTCCGCTGGGATTCGCTCGGAGAATTTTTCGCCCTCGCCGCATCCTTCGAGCACCTCGCCGCCACCCAGGACAATGCCAAAGCAAAAGTCCTCGCAGACACCCTCGACTCCGCCACCGGCCAATTCCTCGAGCACGACCGCTCCCCCGGCCGCAAGCTAGGCACCATCGACAACCGCGGCTCCCACTTCTACCTCGCTCTCTACTGGGCACAGGCACTCGCCGCCCAAACCGAAGACGCAGCCCTCAAAGAAGCCTTCACCCCCGTCGCCAAAGCCCTCACGGAAAACGAGGATAAGATCGTCTCCGAGCTAAACGCCGTCCAAGGCACCCCCACCGACATCGGCGGCTACTACCTCCCGGACGACAAAAAAGCCGAGTCCGCCCTCCGCCCCAGCCAAACGCTGAACGGCATCCTAGCAGATCTGTAGCTGCCTCCGTCCCGGGGCAGGCCGTGGTAGCTGCGTCTCGCAGCCACCCGCGCGGGAAGGGATTCCAATCTTGCTCTTCCCCCGTTTTCCTTTAGAGTTTCAACAATGAGCGAGTTGAGCACATTCAAACTTGAGAACGGAACAGGGGTGAAGACATCGAACCCGACGAACGGGCAATTGCGCTCGCTGTCCGCGCAGCAAGCCGAAGTGTTCACCCCCGATGGTCAGTTCCGAAAAGTGATTCGGACACGGGAGACGTCACCGACAGGGCGATTGAAGCGCAGGTCTCCGCAGCGGCAACAGGCAGAAAGCCTCTCTACTTCGAGCCATGGGGCGAAACCCTGAGTTCACGCTTCGCCGAGGCTTACCGCAGGATCCTGCCCCGGGAAGTTCAGGTAGTTGCCCGTGACGGTATGCTTTTCGTTTTCCACCCTGATGCCATTCGGCACGTCACGGATGACGACGAGGAATTTCAGAGCGCGGAGACCACGCCCCTCATCGAGGTCATATCGAGGATTTCGCTCACAGGGATGAACGGACATTTGCTGGGATACGGGGCGAAGAGCATTCTGACAAGTCCGGCTCATGCGGTAAGAATCTTCCGGGCAAACGACTTGCTGCTTTATTATTTTGTTTCCGATCCCGATCCCGATCGCGCAACCGGTTTCGCGATCCAACGCGCCGAAGATTTTGTTCGCGCGTTCGGGTGGACGGATCTCAGCTTTACCATTGAAAAAATTTAACCAATGGAGAGCCGCGCCTTTGGCCGACCTCCCCCCCGCGCAACGGTAAAAGCCGTCCAATGGGTACGGCTCTCCAATATTTTCCCTATCCGCCAACAGGCCGCCAGCCTCCATGGACAGGCCATGAAGCAGGAGTCCACCCGCATCTTAAAATTTGGTATCCATCAGTCCCGAAAGACAGCTCCACCGGAAATCCGTTCAAAATTTTTTAAAAAATAATCCCATCCCCCTTGTTAATTAGTAAATTTCCGGTATATTCAAGGCAAGTTAACCAAAACTTGTCCCATGAACTCCCCAAAATTACTTCCAATTACGCCAGCCATCGCCCTTTTTGCCCAAGGCGTCTCAACCGCCCAAAACTTCGTTGACCTCGATTTCAGCAACAACGTCCAGGCCACCAACGCAAACTCAGCCGATTTCGGCCCTTTTTTACAGGAAACCAATTTGACTTCACCGACGTCGCACGGCAATCGACTTCAGGACTCAATGTAGATCTTCGCTTGAACGTCGCCGCGGTCTCCGGAACAGGCAGCTATTCCTACGCGGGCACCGCTCCCGATTACAATGCCACAACCGGTGTGGAACCCAACGGCGATCTGGGCTACGGCTATCTCGCCAACTCAGCCGGCACGGGAGGAATGGATTACAGCCTCAACTTCAAGCAAGGCGGTTCCTCATTCGCCAATGATTTCGTGATCAACGACTTCCGCCTGATGATCTATGATGTGGACGGCGAATCCTTCCAGAGCGAATCCGTCGCGGTCAGCACGGCGGACGGCTTCTACGGCTATCGTCTGCCGACAACAAACGACATCACCTTGGTCGAGGACGGAAGCGGTCTGTTCACTTTCTCAGGCCCCGGCACAAATCGTGACGAAAACGATCCGTCCGCAGCCGTGATCCTGTTTTTCAGAAATACATCCTCGCTGACTTTGCAGATGCGCTCGAATACTACCGCAAGCAGCCCGCTACCAAACATAGTTTTTTCAGCCATTGATGGCGATTTAAGCCTTCTCGGCGCGACAGGGGAATCCGCTTTCGGAAGCTTCACCGCCGTTCCCGAGCCTAGCTCATTGCTTCTCGGGACAGTCGGTATGCTCGCGCTATGCAACCGCCGTAGCAGGGGATAAGGATAACGGAAAAAATCCCGTATCCGGTGATAAGCCGCTAGCCCCGGGCAAGTATGGATAGCCTATGATGAAATCCATGAAGCGGGGATTTTTCTGGCTCGCCGGAGCCGGAACCGAAACCCTTGAACGCTGCCCGAACTGGGAACAACGGAAATACGTCGCCTTCGGAGCCACCGTTCTCGTTCCCTGCGCCTTCGCATTCATCGCCTGCGCCTACGCACTTTCCACCATCTCCGACAAGCCGGGCGTCATCTACCCCGTGGCCGCCGTCTGGGCGTTCATCATCCTCACCATCGACCGCGCCCTCCTCGCCGGATACCGCCCCTACCTTTCCATTTTCCGGAAAATGGCGCAGTTCTCCCTCCGCCTCGTGGTCGCCATCCTCATGGGCATCACCATCGCCCACCCCCTCGTCCTTCTGCTTTTCCGCGACACCGTTTCCTCCGTCATCGAGACCGACCGCGCCGCTGAAATCGAAGTGGTCCGCGCCGGATTCGACGGGGAAAAGGAAAAAGTCCGCACCCGCATCGCCACCCTCGACGAGGCGCTCGCCGAGCAACGCCAGCGCTGGAACGAATCCTTCCAAGCCAAATTCATCCTCCAGGAAAACGAGGATGCCACCGCCGCCATCCCGGGACTTTCCGCCGAGCAACAGCTCGAACTCAAGGCAGCCACCGAAGAAGCAACCGCACCTTTCCGCACCCGCCTCGAAGTCCTCCAGACACAGGCCGACGAGCTCACCCCGCAATACACCACGCTCCAGACCGAGCTTTCCTTCTGGCAATCCGAGTTTGAAAAAGAGCTCAACGGCCAGCGATCCGGTCTCGTCGGTGAAGGCCCGCGCGCCCGCTCCATCCGCTCGGATCAGCTCGAACCACGGCGCGAGGAAACCAAACGCCTCGGCGGATTGTTAGAACATCTCAGCGCGGAAAAATCCACCCTCCAGACCCAGGTGCGACAGGCGGAAGCTTCGGCTATAGCCCTTTTCGAAGCCAAACTTGCGGAAATCGCTCTCGCCAACAAAGCCGAGGCCGAGCGCGTCGCGATGCTCAAACAAAAGGTCGAGAACGACCAGGCCGAGCAGTTCGTAACCCAACAGAACGCCCTGCGCGAAACCATCAAACAGCAGATCGACGCCCGCCTCGCCGAAATGGAGCGCACCCAGGAAGAACTAGCTGCGGTAAGCACCGAGGAAGCCGAGCGCCTCGCCGCAATGCGCGCCGAGCCACGCCGCGACATCCTCACCCAGACCCTCGCCCTCCACCGCCTTTTCGAAGCAGGCAACGAAGGCGGAAAATTCGCGTTCTACACCTACGTCGTCCTCACCATGCTCTTCATGCTAGTGGACACCATCCCGCTGATCGTAAAATTTTTCACCAAGCCCGGCCCATACGACACTCTGGTGGATCGCGACGAGATCACCTTCGATTCCGAGCACCAGGCCTTCCGCCAAAGCCGCTCCCGCTACATCCAGCAACTCACCGCCGGAAACCTCACAGCCGTCACCCGGAATCCCAACCTTGAACACGCCCTCGTGGACGGAGTAGAACATTCCCGCGCCGCCCGGGAGTTCCTCGATTCCCTGGTGGAAATGGAACGTTCCTTCTCCGAAAAAATGCGCTCCGAAGAAGAAACCATCAACCACGCGGATACCGACAAACGCGACGCCATCGCCGCCATCAAAAAACGCTTCTACGACGATCTCCACCGCCGTATGGAACTCTTTTTTTCAGGCACCCACAAAGCCGAGGCTTGATATCGAGAAGGGCTTTTCAAGTCCCTTGCACAACCCCGGCAAGTCCACTTCCCCCATCCTTCGCAAGGTTCTGGCAAAGCCCTTGTCCTCCATCTTTGGAGCCACCCGCCGTCTATGCAGAATAAGCTAAACCCCTCGCCATCATCCCGAACCGTTCCCCACCGAATCCACATAGCCCGCCTTGCCTCCCTGCCCAACCTCTGCAATGTTCGCCCCGAACCAGGCCCTCTTCCTTGAGGTTTAAAGTTTAAAATTTAAAGTTTCATGCTTCTTCACTTCTACAAAATGAACGGCGCGGGAAATGACTTCATCGTCATCGACAACCGCGAACTCGAATACTCCCTCGACGGAGACACCATCGCCGCCCTCTGCGACCGCCACCGCGGCATCGGGGCGGACGGCCTCCTCGCAGTCGAACCGGCCGAAAAAGGCGCGGACCACAAGTTCCGCTACTACAATGCCGACGGCGGCGAAGCTGAAATGTGCGGCAACGGCGCCCGCTGCTTCGGCTTCTTCACAGCCCATCTTTCCGAAGAAGGGGAAGTCCCCTCCTCCGTTTCCTTCGAAACGATCGCTGGCACACTCACTGCCGAACTCGTCAACGAGGATGTCCGCATCGCCATGTCCGAGCCTAAGGATCTGGAACTCAAATGCGGGGCACGAATCGAAAATTTCCACGATGACATCCACTCCCTCAACACCGGCGTCCCTCACACCGTCAGTTTCGTTGAGGATTTGGAAAACTGCGACGTCGTCACCCACGGCCGCGCCATTCGCAACCACCCTCAGTTCGCCCCGAAAGGCACCAACGCGAACTTCGCCCAAGTGCTGGCTCCCGACCACATCGCCATCCGCACATACGAGCGCGGGGTGGAAGGTGAAACCCTGGCCTGTGGCACCGGCATGGTCGCAGCAGCACTCGTCCACCATCTTCTCACCGGCGCGGAAAGCCCGGTCAAAGTGGATGTCGCGGGCGGCGACACCCTCTCCATAGCCTTCGACAAAACCGGCGAAACCACCTTCGCCAACGTCACCCTCACCGGCCCCGCCGACTTCGTCTTCGAAGGAGAAATCGAAATTTAGTAGCACGTAGCTGCCGCGTCTCGCGGCAGGCCGTGACCGCCCCGTCTCGGGGCGAGTCCACTTGCCCGCAAAGAAAATTGGATTATCTTCCCAAGTAATCCATCATACCACCATGAACAACTTCCTAGCCAAAACCTCCCTCACCATCTTCGCCGCCACCCTCACCGCGTGCAGCGAGCCTACCGCCGAACAAGCCAAGCTCAAAAAGGAACTCACCCCCCTCCAATATAAAGTCACCATGGAGGACGGCACCGAACCCCCCTTCAAAAACGAATACTGGGACAACAAAAAGGAAGGCATCTACGTCTCCATCGTCAGCGGCGAGCCCCTCTTCAGCTCCAAGGACAAGTTCAAATCCGGCACCGGCTGGCCCAGTTTCACCAAGCCCATTGAGGAAGGAGCCGTGAAAGTCGGCACCGATACCTCCCACGGCATGACCCGCGACGAAGTCCGCTCCGTCAAGGCAGACACCCACCTCGGCCACGTCTTCGATGACGGCCCGGAACCAACCGGCAAGCGCTACTGCATGAACTCCGCCGCCATGAAATTCATCCCGGTCGAGAAACTCAAAGAGGAAGGCTACGAGAAATACCTCACCATCTTCAAAAAGGAATAATTTCAGTTTTCCCCGGTTGACCTTGCTGTCACACCCATCTAACAAAAAGACCGTTCCGCAAGGAACGGTCTTTTCTTTTTGATAGTTGAAATTTGAAGTTTGAGATTTCTCTTCCGTTACCTGTTCCTGATCTTCGGCTGCATCCATCTTGCAGGCGGCCCGCACTCTTTGATACAGGCATACGCATGGGCGAACATGCTGGTCACTTACTCCCAGGACACCTCTCTGGCAGAAGCAGCCAAGGACACCTTCAGCGGAGAAAAACCCTGCCACCTCTGCAAAAAAATCGCTGAAGTGGAATCCACTAAATCAGAAAGCGGAAAGGAAGATGCACCACTCGCGCCCGTTTCCGTAAAACTCTTCCAAGACCTCTTCCCGCCAACCCTCGCCACCCTGCGCGAGCCGTTTTCCTACCCTTTCCCCTTCCCAGCTCTCCCGGAAGTAGCCGGTCTCATTTCCCCTCCCGGCAACGGCCCACCGTCTCCACCGCCAAGGTGTTGAGCGCTACGTTAAAAAAGTAGCTGCGGCGTCCCGCCGCAGGCCGTGCAAACCCCGTCCCGGGGTTTGTCCAACCATAAAAACGTAGCTGGCGCATCCTGCGCCAGTCCGTTCAGGAGGATTCCAGCCTCCTACCCAAACCCGGACGCCACGCGTCCCAACTTCCATACATTATGAAACCATTTTCAATTCTACTACTCACATCCACCATCGCCCTCCCGGCACCCGATACACTAGACACCACAGTAGTCAAATCCGCCTCCGAATCCCTCACCAGCCACACCCTAGAGCAGGACAGGCTGGATCTCCGGAAAATCCCCGGCGGCACCGAAACCATATCTTCCGAGCGCTACCTGACAAGCCGCTCCTCCACCCTCGCCGATACCTTCTACCTTTCTCCCGGCGTAGTTGCCCAATCACGCTTCGGCTCGGATGAAGCGCGTATCTCCATCCGCGGCTCCGGCCTCCAGCGCACTTTCCACGGGCGCGGCATCAGATTCATGCAGGACGGCATCCCGCTCAACCTCGCCGACGGCGGATTCGACATGCAGGCCGTCGATCCCCTCGCCGCCTCCCACATCAACATCTGGCGCGGAGGAAACGCCCTTCCCAATGGCTCCACCACACTCGGTGGTGCCATTGACTACCTTTCCCACACCGGCCACAGCGCACCCGGATATTCCCTCCGCGCAGAGGCAGGCTCCTACGGATATTTCCGCGCCCGCTTGGCCGGAGGTCTTACTGAAGGCTCGAAGGATCTCTATTACTCCCTCTCCCACGCCGAGCAAAACGGATTCCGCGACCACGCGGAACAATCCGCCCAGCGCCTCTTCGCAAACTTCGGCATCCGGCTCCGCGATGATCTGGAAACGCGTTTCTACCTCACCGCCATCGACTCGGATTCCGAACTCCCTGGCAGCCTCACCAAGGCGGAATCCGAGGCGGATCCCCGCCAAGCGGACAACTCACTCTTCGGAGCCACCGCCTACGACAACCGCCGCGATTATGAACTCTTCCGCTTCGCAAACAAGACCACCCTCCGCGATGGCAACAACACCTGGGATTTCACCGCAGGCTACACCTCCAAGGATCTCGACCACCCCATCACGCCCTTCGTAGGAGTCATCGACCAGCTCTCGAACGACCTGGCGCTCGGCACCACCTTCACCAACACCGATGACATGTTTGGCCGGGAAAACCGCTTCCGCTCCGGTATCTCTTTCACCTACGGAAACATCAACGCCGCCACATTTTTCAACAATCTTGGTAAGCGTGGTGATCTCCGCACCCGCGATGACCAGACGGCCACCAACCTCGAAGGCTTCATAGAAAACCAGCACCACCTCACCCCGGAGCTGAGCCTCACCACCGCCCTCGCCGCCGCCTATTCCACCCGGGAAAACGATCGCGAGTTCTCCAACCCCGCCGCCGCTCCCCCGTTCTACAATCCGCCCGCTCCCGGTGCCCTCACCTCCTACGACGATTCCTACGCGAACATCGCCCCAAGCCTCGGACTCCTCTACGAGCGGAACGATATCCAATACTTCGCCGGGATCTCCCGTTCCTTCGAGCCGCCGTCCTTTTCCGAAGCAGTCACCGCAGGCATCGCCAGGGATGCCCAGACCGCGAACACCATCGAGGCCGGCACACGCGGCACACGCTCCTTCGCCTGCTGGGACGCCACCGTATATTACTCGCAGGTGAAAGACGAACTCCTTGCCATAACCGATCCCGTCACCCTCGTCTCCACCACGCGCAACGCGGACGACACCATCCATTACGGACTGGAACTCGGCACCGAGATCGATCTACTAGGTTCATCGTGGTTGGAGGGAAATCCCGCCCACCGTCTCGTCTTCCGCAGCGCCTACACCTACGGCAGCTTCAAGTTCGATGACGACGACATCTACGGCGACAACCGCATCGCCGGTCTTCCACCGCACCTCATCCGTGGCGAACTCCTCTGGGAAAACGACAAAGGCTACTACGCCGGCCCACCTTCGAGTGGTCTCCCGTGAAATCCCCTATCGACCACCAAAACACCTTCTCCGCAGATCCCTACGCCCTCGTCGGCTTCAAAGTCGGCCGTCGCGTTACCGAAGGCGTCTCCTGGTTCATCGAGGCGAAAAACCTCACCGACGAGAAATACTCAGCCACCCACGGCGTCATCGACGATGCGGGCGGCACCGATCAACGCCAGTTCCTCCCAGGTGACGGTCGCTCCGTCTTCGCCGGTCTCGAATGGAAATTCTAACAATCCAAAGTGGGGGCGATCTTCGGTCGCCCCCCTTTTCTTCCCTATTTCCAAGCATCATGAAAAAGCTAATCCGCAAGCTCCACCGCTACCTCGGCCTCATCTTCTCCATCAGCATACTCATGTCCTCCGGCAGCGGGGTCATCCACGTGCTCATGACCCGCACCCAGGCACCACCACCGTCCGCGAAACCCTCCGGCGCCCTTCTCGATACCGCAGCCATCACCGTCACCCCGGCACAGGCATTTCCCGAAGAACCACCCGCCGCGATCAATATCCGCAACATCGCAGGAAAACCCCACTACCAGGCATTCATCCCCGGCCAGCAGGGGTTCACCTACGTCGATGCCACCACTGGCGAGAAGGATCCCACTGCGGATGAAACATTCGCCAAAGAAATCGCCAGCAACTTCCTTGGCTCGGACAAGGTGGAGAAAACCGATTTCCTCACCTCCTTCAACAGCGAGTATATCGGCATCTTCCGCATCCTCCCCGTCTATCGTTTCGACTTGGCCGATGGCAAAGGCACCCGCGTCTATGTCTCCACCATCACCGGCTCCGTCACCCGCCACACCGATGACGAAAAGCAGTTCGAAGCCGGCATCTTCACGAACTTCCACAAGCTCGGGTTCATCCCCAACAGAGACATCCGCGATTGGGTTCTGACCATCCTCACCGCCGCCGCCTTTCTGATCTCCATCCTCGGCATCGTCCTCTTCTTCCTCACCCGCCCCAGGAAAACGAGTCGCTAATCTCGGAATCCATATCCAGAATCCGGGATGAGAGTTGTTTCACTAAGCGGATCGATGATGGCTTCGAGCCTGTTGATTGGGGCAGGAAGCATCATCGGCCTTAGGGTGATACCTCGGGATTCATACCTTATCGCCTGGTGCATGGGGTTGCTGCTGGTTTGTTTCCTTCCCTGGCTGGTGGCTTTCAGAAAAAAGTTCTGGAAGAGGAGTTTTCCGGCAGGCGGAAAATGGCTGACTGCGGTAACAGTGCTCTTATGGCTGTCCGTGATTATCTGGCCGCTCGTCACCGCATCATACTGGTTGTGGTCACTATCGACAGACGCACCGGATAACATGGCGGAACTCGGGAAATTTGTAGGACTTGCGCTGTTCTCCTTGGTTTCATTTTACGCAGCATATGGAGTGGCTGTTATTGCCTTCCTGATCCAGTTGTTTCGGAATCAATGGCGTCCAAAACTGACTTGTTACGTGATTGGCTACCTGTATTTTTTATCTGCTGCCTTTTGCTGGATCATTCGATAAGACCGAAGAAGCAGGGCAAGCGCCGTTGCCCATCCTCTAACCGTTACTTGGAAATGGAAACAATTACCAGAACACTGCTACTCGCAGGAACTCCACTCGCTCTGATAGGTTTGGCCATCCTTGCCATGCTGGTGGAGATCCCAGGGGATAGAGGCGTGGAGAATCCTGCCGAGATAGGACTTCCCGCATCCGCCTCCCGGGTGTTGTTCTATGAAGCCGGTTTCTCCGACTCCTCTGTATGGATCGCATATACCGGAACACAAAAGGAGATGGAAGCTTACGTGAAAACCCAATGTGGAAGAGCTCTCTCCGAACTCGATGACTGGAAGCCGAGCCTATCGAATCCTGTCCCTCTTCCCGCCAGATCCTCCAAACTGAACCAGGGAAAATGGGACGTCGATGAAGTAAAACGCGGTAAAACCTTCTCTAGTTTCGATGGTCATTCCGGGATCGATATTCTCGTCGATACCGTGCGTTGGAGGATTTTCCTCAATAAATACACGACATGAGGATAAGAGAGCCGGGCTACCGGGGAAAGCTCGGCTTCCCTGATCACAGGCTGCTCGGCATGATCCACTCGGTTAGAAAAGCTCCCGCCTCCTTCCATAGCAAGTGATCCAGCACCCTGTCCAGCGACGCGAGCTGGTATAGGAAAACAATGGCCCAGAAGATCATCTGGTAGCTCAGCTTGCGGGTCTTGTGGTGGAATTTCCGCTGTGCGAGAAAGGCTCCCGGCCACCCTCCGAAAAGCTCCAGCCCGTGGAGTTCCGTCTCGGTGACCCTCCACCGCCCGGACGCCGCCCGATTTTTATCGTCGCGGTACATGATCCAGGCGGCGATTGACATGGGTAGCATCGCCGTCGGCACCATCCACACGGCGACTGGCAGTTTGAGGTTCGCCCAAAACGGCAGGATCAGAAAAGGGAGCAGTTTCAGGCACGCCCTGACGGATGTCCCCCTGTCCTTCCGCTTCGCCACCACGGATGTAGCGGACGGCCTGCCTTTGGGATCACAGCCCGGCACGAAAGACACCTCGTCCCCTTTTCTAGGCACAAATCCTTTGGTGAACTCGCTGATGTGGGCGAACAGGCTGCCCCCCTCGTATTGCACCCATCCGAACCCGCGATCCGTCTCCCATCCGGAAATCAGCCCTTCCAACCTCCGGCCTTCACCATCCTTCCCTGACTGATCCCCCGTCATGTTACTGGCTTTCCATATTTGTTTTTCAAGCGCTTCACGATATAGCAACCTTTCCGGCACATTCTCCGCATACGCCCCGTTTGTCACGCGATTCCTGAATATAAATCTTCCTTACTCAGACTTCCCGTTGATAACCAACCGGTTCCCACCAGTCTTATTTTCCATGATTTACCAAAACCACGAACACGCCGATCTCGATACCCCGCGCGGCCCCATGCATACCCACATTTTCCGCCCGGTTGCGGAGGGAAAATATCCGGCCATCATACTATACCCGGAGATCTATCAGGTCACCGCCCCCATCCGCCGCGCCGCAGGGTTCCTCGCAGGGCATGGATTTGTGGTCGTCGCCCCGGAAGTCTATCATGAGTTCGAGGAACCCGGCACCGTCTTCGAATACGACAAGCCCGGCACCGACAGGGGCAACGAACTGAAAACCGCCAAGGAAATGGAATCCTTCGATGACGATGCCGCCGCCCTCGTGAAGTTTCTCAAAAGCCACGAAGCCTGCACTGGCAAAATCGGAGCGCTTGGCATCTGCCTGGGCGGGCACCTCAGCTTCCGCGCCTGCGTCACCGAGCCGGAAATCTCCGCCGGTGCCAGCTTCTACGGAACCGATCTCCACCAGCGCTCCCTCGGAAAAGGCGGTAACGACGGCACCCTTGACCGCGCCGCCGAAATCAAGGCGGAGATGCTAATGGTCTGGGGCAGGCAGGATCCGCACATTTCCCGCGAAGGCCGCAGCGAAATTTACAACACCATGACCGATGCCGGCCTCACCCTCTCCTGGCACGAGTTCAACGGCCAACACGCTTTCATGCGGGACATAGGCCACCGCCACGATCCCGAGATCGCCTCCCAGGTCTGGGCACTCACCCTCGCCCACTTCACCAGAATACTGAAGTAGCACCCGTCCCTTGCATTCTTCCGCGCCACCCATCTACCGTCTCTCCACATGCAACTTCTTCCCGCCCTCCTTGGGTAGAAGGGCGCCATCAACCGCACCGAAACCTTGCAGCACGACAACGACCGGTGGAAGCATATGGCATTGCGGATTCAAACCTCATTCACTTCCCGCTCGATCGAAGTCATCGCCTCTTCTGCGGTGATGATGCGGGCGTAGCGGTCGCGGAGGGTTGTCAGAGATGCTTCATGGAGTTCCGGCGTGACGGTGGCGCAACAGTCATCGACCATTGTTACCAGATAGCCGAGATCGCAGGCGTGGCGGACGGTGGTTTCCACGCACTCGTTGGTATAGACACCGACGACATACACCGAAGTAATACCGAGGTTCTGGAGGACATAGTTGATGTTGGTGGACGCGAAGACCCCGCTCGCCGTCTTGTTGATCACGATCTCGTCACCAACAGGAGCCACCTCTTCGAGGAAGCAGGCTTCTGCGGAGCCAGGAGAGGCGTGGACTTCGAGACGCTTGTGCCCCTTGGATCTGTCACGCCCATCGTGGGTGAGGGACTGGATGCGGCAGTGGATCACCTCCAATCCGTGGGAGCGGAAACAGTTCTGAAGGTTGTGGACGTTCGGCAGGACTGTCTCCTTCAGCCGGTCGAAATAGTAACGCATCTGATCTAGCGGGATGGGCGAGGTTTCGTAGTCGGTAAAAAGTCCGTGTCCTTCCGCGGCATCTAGATACTGCATATCGATGCAGAGAAGAGCGGTATGGCGGTTGCGGAGGTCTTTTTCGTGCCTGGGGTTTTCCGCGAAAGACTCGCGGTATATTGGAACCAGCGGATCAAGATGGGTTTCTTTGCTCATGGGAATCAGGCTAGCGGTTTCATTGCGAGTTCGTAAAGGGTGGCCAGCATCAGGTTCGCCCCGGCTTCGATGTCCTCCCATGCCGTCCACTCGGCAGGCGAGTGGCTGAGTCCACCTTTGCTTGGCACGAAAATCATCGCCATGGGTGCGATGCGTCCGACCAACTGGGCATCGTGGGCGGCACCGCTGAGCATGCGGATCGCTTCAATACCGAGTTCGTTGGCATTCCCCTCAAGCATGTCCGTCAAGCGTTTGTCCGAGGCGACGGGATAGATTTCACCTTGCACGTTGAACTCGAATTTCAGACCGCGTCTGCGGGAAATTGCTGCGAGTGCTTTCTGGATTGCTTGGGAAAGATCGGCCAAAATCTCCGTGGAGGGATCGCGGAAATCCAGTGAGAATTCAACGGCTCCGGGCACCGAATTGGGAGCACCGGGGAGGATCTCCGCCTTGCCGATGGTGGCGCGGGAATTCTCACTGCCGTTTTCCTCGAGGATGCGCGGGAGTTCATGGGCGAAATCCGCCAGTCCCATGAACGCGTCTTTTCGGTAATTCATCGGAGTCGTTCCTGCGTGGTTCGCCTCCCCGGTGAAACGAAGCGACCATGATCTCAATCCGGTAATGCTTTCTACAATTCCTGCCTGAAGGTTTCGTTCGTCAAGAATGGCCTTGCTCGATGTGCAACTCCAAGTAGGCATTGATTTCTTCCGGTCTGCGGCGGGCATCCAATGATTTCAATGGATCAAGCCCGTGGGCAAGCATTGCATCCCAGAGGCGCGTGCCACCCAGGTCGGCGGCACTCTCGATCTTTTCCATGGTGAGGGTTCCGGTAAATGCTTCGGAACCAAACGTCCCGCCGAACCTCCCCTCTTCATCACTGAACGCGATCAGTTCGAGCGACTGCTTCGGAGAAACTCCCGCCTCGGAAAGCGCACGAAGACATTCCAGTCCAACCACCACACCAAGGCAGCCGTCCAGCATCCCCGCGCAAGGAACCGTATCGATATGCGAACCAACAAACACCCTGGGAGAATCGGATTCACCTTTGAGTATGCCGGAAATATTCGCAGCACCATCCGATGCAGGCTCCAACCCGTTTTCCTCGATCCTGTGGAGCAGCCATCTCTTGCCCTCCATGTCTTCATCAGTGAACGCCTGGCGGTAGATGCCGCGGTCGTGATCGTTTTTCCCGATTGCTGCAAGGGTGAGGATATCGGATTTGATTCGCTCGATATCGACTCTGAGTTGGCTGGATTTTTTCAAGAGGTAAACTGTTTGTGCAGGATGTGGAGTGTGATGAGATGGTTGAGGAGGGCGTCCTTTCTGACAAGGGATGTCGGGTCGGTATCGTTGCGGTATTCGGTTAGGAAATTGGCGACACGCTCGGGTGAGCAGATGCCTGCGTCGGAGATGACGGCTTCGCTGAGGTATTCGGAGATGAGTTCCTCTACCTTCGCCATTTTGGAGTCATCGGTGTGTGCGGGGGGTGCCATGAAGGCGAATTTCTCGCGTTTGTAGAGGACTTCCGGGAGGACGCCTTTGACGGCTTCGCGGAGGACGTGCTTCTCGATATTGCCCTTGATACGAAGGTTGGGCGGAACGTTTACGGCTGCGGCGGTGAGGTGATGGTCGAGGAAGGCGGGACGCGATTCCATGGAGTTCGCCATGTCCACGCGGTCGCCGCCCCAATTGAGGATCTGGCCTTCGAGCTGGCATTTCGACCAGGTGTATTGGGCGATGTCCAGAGGGTGGCGGCCTTCCAGCATGGTGCCGTCGATCTGGTTGGCGATTTCCTCGATGGGATCGTAGTCCTCGAGCTCGTGGAGGAGATCGTCTGAGAGAAGCGGGCGAGCGATGTCCAGCGTGTCCATCCATGGCTGGAGCCAGGAGGGGGTGAAGCCGCAGAGTTTTTCCCAGGCGGGATGGGTACGCTGGGTTTCCGCGAGGATTGCTCCTTTGAAGAGGGAATTGGTTTTCTCGAGGGCTGCCTGGTATTCGTTGCGGACGCTTTCCGGCTCGTGGCTGATTCCGTGGAGAAACATGTCGCGCTTGAGTGCGGGATAGCCTGCGAAGAGTTCGTCGGCACCTTCACCGGTGATCACGCAGCGGTAGCCGGAATCCCAGACGCGCTTGGACATGAGGTTTTTCGCGACTCCGAGGGTGTTGTAAAATGTCCGCTCCGCGTGCCAGACGGTTTTGACGTAGTTTTCTCCGTAGAGGTCTTCGGCTTTGAGATTGATGACTTCCTGATCTGCTCCCATGGACTCGGCCATTTGCTTGGCGATGGGTGCCTCGTCGTAGGCATCGTCATCGAAGGAAATGGTGTAGGCTTTGGTCGGCGATTGCATCGCGCCGGTGGCCAGGCCGAGGATGCAGCAGGAGTCGATTCCACCGGAGAGATAGCAGCCGACTGGAACATCGGCATCGAGACGATGGACGATGGCGTCGATGAGTTCGGAGCGGATGATTTCCACGTGTTCCTGTTCATCGACTTTCTTCGGGCGGGCTTCTTCGTGGGGGAAATCAAAATCCCAGTAGCGTTGCTGGTGGATATCGAGCTGGCCGTTTCGTTTCCTGATGCGGAGAAAATGGCCGGGAGAAAGTGAGGTGACGTTTTCAAACGCACTCATACCCGGTGCGATTGTCTGCATGAGCTGGTGCAGGGCGGCCTTCCTATCCAAGCGGGCAGGAACATCGGGATGGGCTAAAACGGATTTTGCCTCAGAGCCATAGACGATGGTGCTTTTATCCGGTGAGACCCAGTAAAATAGCGGTCGGACGCCGAAGCGATCACGGATGAGGATGAGTTCGTCCGCATCGTTGTCATAAAGAGCGAAGGCGAACTCGCCGCGCAGGTGTTCGGTGAAATCCAGGCCGAATTTCCGATACAGTCCGATGGCGATTTCGGAATCGGATTTTGTCAGGAAACGGT
The DNA here is from genome assembly GCA_963793435.1 of uncultured Verrucomicrobiae bacterium. Lineage (GTDB taxonomy): Bacteria > Verrucomicrobiota > Verrucomicrobiia > Verrucomicrobiales > Akkermansiaceae > Luteolibacter. Next base: position 3,325,120 of record CAWCAA010000002.1, read on the forward strand.
CGCCCTCCGCCATGAGGGTGGATCGATGGCGTTTGAAATCGTAGAACTCGCCGTTGCTGGTGAGGACGTAACGTCCATCGACGGCATGGAGCGGCTGGCAGCCTCCTTCCAGATCGTTAATGGCGAGGCGGGTATGGCCGAGCGCCACGCCCTTTTCCCTTAGGACGTATTGGCCGCGCCCGTCGGGACCGCGGTGGTGGATGGTTTCGAGCTGCTTGTCGAGCAGGTCGGGAGTGTTTTCGGGGATTGGTTTGGCCGAGAAGTGGCCTGCGATTCCGCACATAAGGTAAGTCTGGTAGTATTTTAGGAGGGTGAGAGGTCGATGAGGTTCGGGAGGGCTTTGAGGCGACCGAGAACCGACATGAGGAGTGCCTGGCGTATGAAGACCGCACCATGGGCTTGGGAAAAATAGAGGTTGTGGGGGGTCTTATCCAGAGAGGTATCCAACTCGTCGAGGCGTGCCAGCGGGTGTAGGATCACCGCACTATCCTTAATCGGGCTTTCCGCGTTCAGCTTGAAGCGGCTGTCCATGTTCTTGTAGGAATCCCCGAGAAAGGCAATGGAGTTCATGTAGATGATATCGAGCGTGGGGAGGTTCTCGCGGACATCGTTCGAGACCTCGTAGTCAATGTCGGCGGCGGTGAGTTGCTCCGTTACCTCTTCACCGAAAGGATCCGCCATTTCGGAGATGACAGTGACTTTTCCGATATGGTCTTTGAAGAGAAGCGCCATGAGGAGAAAGGATTTGACGGCACGCATCGATCCGGGAGTGCCAAGGATACCCAGGTGGAGGAGAGGCTGGTCTTCCGAGTGCGGGGCGGCGAGGGAAGGACGCCATTTCAGGAGAGCGAACCAATCGGCAAGTGCCTGGGTGGGATGCTCACCCGAGCCGTTGCCCGCGTTGATGAGAGGGATACGCAGGTTTTTCAGGATCTCATCAGGAGCATCGGTCTTGGTGTGCCGCATGATGACGGCATCGGCGTATGCATTGAACATTTCGCCTATGTCAGCGAGGGATTCGCCCTTCGCTTGGCCGGTGGTGGAACCGTCGGCAATGGAGATGACCTTGCCATCCAAACGGAGGATCGCGCTTTCGAAACTGGTCCGAGTCCGTGTGGATGCCTCGAAGAATGCGGTGACGGCGATTTTCCCGTCGAGCGGGTGATACGGCCAGATCTCGATCTTTTCGAGAATCGCGGCAAGCTTGCAAAGCTCGACGACTTCATCGAAAGAAAACTGCCCGGCTCCGAGGATGCTCTTTCCTTCAAGTCCCTGGAGGGTGGTGAGGTTTACCGGGTTATCGATAAATAGATCGGAGGGCTCGGGTCGGATCGCGGACGAACCTTCGGGAGGTTCGATGTTCGGCGTGATTTGGTTTTCCCGGAAACGTTTCGGGTCGTCGTGGTCCATGTCGGAGGATAGGTTAAAAAGGTTTGTGGCAGGCGTTTACCAGAGTGTGCCTTTTACCCAGTCCTTGAAGAGAAGCACAAGGAGAGCCAACGCTCCAAGCCCCGTCCAGATGAGAGCCATGAGAATGAGGTAATGCAGGAAGGTAGGGGAAAACACGGTATGGTGAAATTTTTAGGCTGGTGGGAATTTTTCGGGAGATAGGTAGCGGGCGGTGATGGTGAATGCCATGGAAACCGCGGTTCCGACAAGGGACGCAGTGAACCAACCCATGGTAAAATATGCAGTAACTCCCGTCGCGCAACCTAGGAGTATGCCTACGATCACAACGCTGCGGTTTATCCGCTTCCAGAACAGCCCGGCGATCACCGGCCAGATCAGGGAACCAACGAGGGGACCGGATATGAATAATGCATTGATAATAGGCCATTTCGGAGCAGCCAGGATCCATGCGAAGATACCGACACCGATGATTACAATGCCGGAAACCTTTTTGAAATTTCTCTCACCGTGTGTTTTTCCCAGTAGCCCCTCCTGTACATCACGGATGAGGAGATCAGAGGTAGCGGCGAGCAGGGAATCAATGGAGGAGGCCATCGAACAGAAAAGGACAATCAGGATGAGGATGCCCGCGATAGCACCGAAGCCGGACTGCGACATCACTGCGGCAGCGACGGTGGGACCGGTCTGGTTGACATCGGTGATGTTGATGCCGAGTGGGCCGGCGGCCAGCGCGATGAAACCGGCGGCGATCGGGATCGGGAACCAGAGAATGCCGGAAAGCAGGAAGGCCTTTGGAGCCACATCCTTGCGCATCGCGAAGGCGCGGGACCACCAGACGTTGTTGTGGAAGACTTCGCCGAAACCGAAGAGCATGTTGTTGAAGACCGCAAGGAGGGCGGCGGGCATTGCGATTTGCAGCAAAGACGGCTGGTGGGTTGCGATGTGGGTGTAGGCCTGGTCGAAATCGAGTTGGGTGACAACCAGTGTCCCGATGAAGACGATGCCGATGAGAATGATGATACTCTGGATGAAATCGGTTCCGATCACCGCGTACATCCCGCCGAAGAGTGTGTAGAGGACGCAGACGAGAAGTATTAGGGACATCCCCTGGAGGTAGGGAATCCCTGCGAGAGCGGTCATGAGTTCACCACCGGCGATGGCCATGCTTACCAGCCAGGAGAGCGAGTAGATCATGGTGATGATCAGGAAGATCAACCAGCCGACCCGTCCGTACCGTAGCCGAAAAAAGTCCCCTGCTGTAACACCCTGCGGGAGGATTTTCCTGATGCGGATGGCAAAGAACGCAAAGAGCATGAGACCGAAGCTGGCGGTGGAGTAAGCCAGCATACCCCAAATACCGAGCGTGAGGGCGAAGACCGGGGCGAGCATCGTGGTGTTCGAAGTGACCCATGTCGCCATCGCGGTGGCGGAGCCGAGAGAGAGGCCGACCTTACGGCCTGCCAGCATGAAGCCCTCCGAGTTCTTCGCTTTTCTCCCCCAGAGTATGCCGAGAAGGACCCAAAGAACACCCAGCCCTATCACGATAGCCCAGCCGGTGCCGGTGGATATGGAAGTGGCGGCCGCGATCATGTGGCGTCCTCCTTATCTTTTGTTCTGAAGTGGCCGACTATGATCGTCCCTATGGTAGCAAGGACTACACCAGCCCCTATCCCAAGGATGAGCCAGAGTTTCCAGCGGGGGAAAAACTCGACCTTCATTGCGAGCGGAGCGGACCATTCGGAGGTGGTAGTATCCGCGATGCGGAAATAGTGGACACCCTCGGGCAGGCCGGTGATCACGGATGCCGGATCGGTGCCCGTATATCGGTTGGTGAATTTTTCAAACCCCGCCGAGTCCGACTGCTGTAACTCGATTGTTACTGCCTCGGGCTTGTCCCAAGAGAGAGTCACGGTGCCGTTGTCAGAAACTCCTGATTCCAGATCGGCGCGGTCGGTGAAATCCACTGTCCCTGCCCCCAAGGAATTCCCGCAGAAGAGAAACGCGAAAGCCAGAATTGGAAAGATGTTGGTAGTGAAGCCGATTTTTAGAAAAGTGCGCGGGCACCCTAATCGTGACCAAACGGATGGGTCAAGGTTCGTATGCGGAAAGCCGTCCTTCCAGGCGGCTGCATCGTGCCGGAAAAATTGCCTGGTGCTCCGCTGCCGCCTGGAAGGACGGCTTTCCAAAGGCTACCTAAGCAGCGCGAGAATCGGATCAGGATAGACTCCGAATACGAGTGTAAGAACGGTAAGGGCACCGATGGCGACCTTCGAGATCGCGGGGAGTTTGATCGCGGATTCGTCGTGCGCTTCGATCCACCACATGGCGCGGATGGTTTTGAAGTAGTAGTAGAAACCGGCGGCCGCGGCGATGATGGCGACCACCAGGCCGACCCAGAGCTGGGCGCTTGCGGCGAGCTGGAAGACAAAGAATTTCCCGATGAATCCGGCAGTGAGCGGGACACCCGCGAGAGCGGCAAGGAGGACGGTGAGGGCAAGGGCGAGAGTTGGATTGCTCTTTCCTAGGCCGTTGAAATCGGTGATCGCTTCACCATCCCGGTGGATGCGGACTTGGGCGAGGATGAAGAATACCCCGAGGGTCATCAGAAGGTAGGTTGCGAGATAGAAGGAAACCGCCTCGACGGAGCTGACGGCAGATTCGGAGCCGGGGTTCCATGCGGCAATGGCAAGGATGAGGAATCCGGCGTGGGCGATGGATGAGTATGCCAAGAGGCGCTTGAAGTTGCCCTGGGGGATGGCGGCAAGGTTTCCGAAGAGGAGGGTCGCGCAGGCCAGGATGAGAAGGATGGTCAGCACTTGGGTGCGGACTGGGGAACTTTCGGCGAGAAACGGGGTGAGGAAACGGATGAGGAGGATGAAACCGGCAGCCTTGGAACCGACGGAAAGGAAGGCGGTTGTAGGGGTTGGAGCGCCTTGGTAAACATCGGGTATCCACATTTGCATTGGCACTGCGCCGACTTTGAAGCCGAGGGCTACGAGGACAAGGGCGATGCCGAAGAGAAGGGGGATTGGGGATTGGAGATTGGAGATTGCGGCAGGCATGAGGTCGAGCCTCATGGTGCCGGTGCTGCCATAGACCCAGGCAATTCCGTAAACTAGGAAGCCCGTACTTAGTGCTCCGAGGATGAGATATTTCACACCGGCCTCAAGGGAGCCGACGTTGCGGCGCATGAAGGCGACGAGGATGTAGAAGGTGATCGTGACCAGCTCTAGTGCAACGAAGGCACCAGCGAGGTCTTTCGCGGAAGCCATCCACATCATGCCCGCGCAGGCGAAGATGGGGAGGGAGTAGAATTCGCCGGTTCCTTCTTCGGATTCCGGGTTCTCAGTGAAACGGGTGAGGATTTTCCGGTAGTCCACGGCCATGAGGAGGACAAGGGCGGTGGTGAGGAGGGCGAAGATTTTGAAGAAGCGTGCGAGGGAATCGAACTGGTAGAAACTCCAGAGCGGCCAGCCAGCCCATGCGGCTTCCGGGTTCTCATTCGGGCCAACGGCGAGAAATGTCGCGATGAGGATGACGATCAGACCGATGGCTCCGGCGATGCCGAGCCATGATTTGTTTTTCGATGGCACGAAGGCCTCGGCGAGCAGGATGACGAAGCCGAAGGTGACGGTGAGGGCTTCCAGATAATAGGCGGGCATAAACTTTAAATTTTAAACTTCAAACTCCAAGGAAGACTCTATTGCGGGAGAAGATGAAGAATGAGGTTCGGGTAGCAGCCTACGGCGAGGAGGGCGGTGATGAGGAGGACTGCGGGGATGTGGTCGATGAGGGTGAGGTCGGCCGCTTGTTCGGTGGATTTCACCGCAGGGCCTTGGAAGATGTTCCGGTATGCGCGGAGCATATAGACTGCGGAAATCACCACACCCCAGATGGCGAGGATGCAGGCGATTTGGACGGGGCCAAGGCCTTTTGCCGGATCGTAGTTTTCGAAAGCGGAGAGGAAAACGAGAACTTCGCCGGAGAAGTTCGCGAGCCCCGGGAGGCCGATAGAAGCCATGGCGGCGATTCCGAAGAGGAACGCCATGCCGGGAGCTGATTTTGCGAGACCGCCCATGTCTTCCAGGTCAAGGGAGCCGGTGCTGCGCTCGATGCGGTCGGCAAGACCGAAAAGGAGGGCGATGGAAACGCCGTGGGCGAACATCAGGACGACGGCGGCCGGAATGGCGAGGGTGTTTGTATCCGGCGCGGCGATGAGAGCCGCGATAGCAAGGAAGATGTAGCCCATGTGCATCACCGAGGAATTGCCGAGCATCGTATCGAGTCGTTTCTGGGAAATGGTGACGAGTCCGACCCAGAGAATGTTTCCGAGAAGCAGAACGAGAAGCGGGGTGAGCCATTGTTGGAGACCTTCGGGAACAAGGGGCACCGCGATACGGAGCATTCCGTAGAGGCCGAATTTCTTCAGGACGCCGGCGTGGAGCATCGAGGTCGGGGCGGGAGCACTGGCGTATGCGGGAGCTGCCCAGGAGTGGAAGGGAAAGAGCGAAACAAGTGTTCCGAAGCCGATGAGGAGGAGCGCGGCGATTCCTTTTTGTGCAGCGGGATCGATATCCGGCTTGTTGGCGAGCATTTCCGGAATGCTGAATGTTCCGGTAAGCGCGGCCAGCCAGACGAGTCCGGCAAGCAGAACCAAAGAGCCGAGTCCGAGGTAGATGGTGATTTTCCAAGCGATCCCGCGACGGTCGCCGCGACCGAGGATACCGATCATCAGGAAGGTCGGAATCAGTGCCATTTCGTGGAAGGCGTAGAAGAAGAAGAGGTCGGTGGAGGCGAATGCCCCGATGGCACCGGCGGCAATGAGAAGCGAGGAGCCGTAGTAGAGTTTTTCATTTCCTTCCGGCGATTTTCCGGAAAGAACGGCGGCGAGCGCGACGATCACGGAAAGGACGACCATCACCAGGCTCATCCCATCGTAGTAGCCGAAGGCAAGGTGGAGTGCCGGTTTTTCAAGAACCCTGACGGAAAAATCCCAAATATCCGCGTCCCAGCAAAACATGGAACCCACACCGAGGATAAAGTTCAGAGTGCAGGCGCCGATGGCGGTTTGGCGTGCCGGGGCACCAAGAAGGATGGCAAAAAAGGCCAGGATAGGCAGAGCAACTAAGAGGGCGAGCATGGGGAAAATCGTTCGGTCGTGCGGAAAGCCATTTCCGCAGGGCGAATACAGCGGACTTGTGGCGGCACGAAAAGGGCAAAATGGGGATTTTTCGGGCGCGACCCGGGAAATGTGGGGAGCTGAATTGGCCGGATTTGCAGTCGAGAGGCCACCGGTAATGAGTGGTGATCATCAATGTAAGCCTCCATCAGGCCGTCCCCGGGATGTTCAGGGGGGGATGGTTGAAATGGAGATGTCGCGGACTACAGCGGCACGAGCAGACCTTCCGCTTCTGCCAGCTCCTTCTGCTTTCCATCGAAGCTCAGGAATTCATTGGCTCCAAGATGCAGGGCGGTGGCGACATGCAGGACATCAAATCCACGGTAGCCTTCCGTCCAAGTGTATTGGGCCGAAAGCCGCTCCGCGATACTGGCAACATCCGCCCAGTCCACCGGGATTACGACGATGGCTCCGGATGCGATGTTGGAGTGGAATTTTGCCAAGGCAGCCTGGGCTGTCGCCCGGTCGAAGCCTTTGGAAGGGTCTTTTCCGTGAAGAAACGCCTGCCAACGTGTGGACTGCCGAAACTCGAATAGCAGGGGCGAGGCGATATGGAGCGGTTCCGGCATCCGTCCGAAATGTTCGGCGGCCTCCGGTGAGTTCGCCTGATAGCGGTAGAGGGCGCACAGGAACGATGTGTCCGGATAGGCGATCATGCCTGGTCTTCCATTCTTTCGGCGTCCCGCATCGCCCTAACCTCATCCGTGGTGAACGGGCGCTCGCCCCAAACTTCCTTTAGCTGGGCCATGATATCCGGTTTGGGAGGCTGACCGGCTGATTCCCCCGGCTCCACGGCGGTCAGGCGTGCGAAGACTTGCCCGCGCTTGGTGATTTGCACGGTCTCCCCGTGTTCGATCCAGGAGGAAATACGGCGGAAGTTGTTCCGAAGATCCGCTACGGTTGTAGTTTTCATGATAGTTTATATCTATCATGGATGAGAATTTGATCAAGATCTGAAATTGAGAACTCACTCGTTACGCGCCCTTATCTCGGCAATCGCCCATTCCGCATGCTCTGAAATGAGAGGATTGGCGTCGTTTTTTGATTTCTCCAAGGCAGGGAGATCTTCGGGGGAACCGGTGTTTCCGAGGGCTACGCAGACATTCCGAAGAAAGCGGGGACGTTTGATGCGTTTGATTGGGGATTTCGCGAAAGTGGTGCGGAAAGCTTCATCGTCCATTTCGAGAAAATCGCGGAGCTTGTGGGAGAAAATGGCGGGACGGGCTTGGAAGGAAATTTCGCGGGAAATTTTTGCGAAACGATTCCACGGGCAGACGTCGAGGCATTCGTCGCAGCCGTAGATGCGGTCGCCGATGGCGCGGCGGAATTCCAGGGGGATCGCCCCTTTGTTCTCGATGGTGAGGTAGGAGATGCAGCGGCGGGCATCCAGTTTGTGCGGGGCGGTGATGGCTTGGGTGGGGCAGGCATCGATGCAGCGGGTGCATTTTCCGCAGTGGTCGCCGAAAGCGGGATCCGGGGTGAGATCGAGGGTGGTCAGGAGCTCGGCGAGGAATGTCCAGGTGCCGAGGTGGCGGTGGATCTGGACGGTGGATTTCCCGTTCCAGCCGAGGCCGGCATCGGTAGCGAAATCCCTTTCGAGGACGGGGCCGGTATCGACATAATAACGCTGGGTGCCGCCCAGTTCCTTGAGTTTCGCATCGAACTCCGCGAGGCGTTTTTCCACCATGTCGTGGTAGTCGTTGTTCCACGAATATTTCGCGATGCGGTAATCCTGCGGATGTCCTTCCGGGAACGGGCTACTACCTGTGTAGTAGTTGATGGCGAGGCAGATGACGGACTTGCAGCCGGGGAGGACTTCGCGGGGATCGGCACGGCGGGCGGGGTTGCGTTCGAGCCAGGCCATTTCGCCATTCCGCCCATCCCCGAGCCATTCGTCGAAGTCATCGGCATGGGTGGCGCGTTTCGCGGTGGCGATGCGGCAATCATCGAAGCCGAGTTCCGCGGCCCAGGATTTGATCCGGTCAATCATTCAGGCTGGGTGAAAAAATACCGGGCGCTCTCCAGGATACCGGAGGAAATCTCGTTGAAATCGAGGTTGGCCGTGTCGATTTTCAGATGGGCCGCTTCCTCATACCAGGGTTCACGCTGTTCCATCATGGTGGCGATGCGTTCTTTGGCATTCGGTTGGTTGAGCAGTGGCCTGTCGTTGTTGCGCGAGGTTCTGCGGTAGATTTCATCCTGCGGGGCGTGCAGCCACACCACGTATCCGAGCTGCCTGAGCAGAGACCGGTTTCCGGGACGGACGACGATGCCACCGCCTGTGGATATGATGTGACGGGTGTCCGTCTGCTTCGCGATTTCCAAGAGCTGGAGAGTCTCAAAGTCGCGGAACGCGGACTCCCCCTCCTCTTTGAAAATCTCGGTGATTTTCTTGCCCATCGTTTCCTCGATGAGATGGTCCATGTCCGTAAGGGGATAACCAAGCCGCTTGTGGAGCTCCCGCCCCACGGTTGATTTCCCGCTACCCATGAAGCCGATCAGAACGATGTTCTTTGGCGTGACTTCCGGTTGATTCATGGGCGCAGCCTACATGCATACGGGGACGGGTAGAAACCGCAAAATGCACGGGAAGTGGCAAGCGTCTTGTTTGACGGGGCGGTATCCCTATTCTCGGGCATGTTCGAATTTCAAATCGACACGACCACTGGGGTCGGGTTCTCGCTGCTGGCGGCGTTTTATATTATCGGCTTCCTCCACATCCTGCATGCGCTGATGAACACGCGGACTTCCCAGGGAACGATCGCCTGGGTGGTGTCCCTGCTCTCCCTTCCCTTCGTTTCAATCCCGCTCTACTGGCTGCTGGGACGGAGCAAATTTTCCGGATACGTGCGTGCGCGGCGGGGAAATGATGCGGAATTGAGAAAACTTGCGGAGGACATGCACGAAGGATTGCGGGAGTATTCGGTGGATCTCCCGGAGGAGGATGTGTTCGAACACGCGGCGGAGGAATTGGGCGGTCTGCCCTTTATGAAAGGAAACAGGCTTGAACTGCTGATCGACGGCAAGGCCACGTTCGAGAGGCTGCTGGCCGCAATCGCGGATGCCAAAAACTACATCTGCGTGAATTTCTTTATCGTGAAAAACGACAAGATCGGAATAACTTTTCAAAAGGCACTGATCGAAAGGGCGAAGGCGGGCGTGGAAGTGTATTTCCTTTTTGATGAAATCGGCTCCCACAAGCTTTCATCCACCTATCTGGGGGAATTGCGGGACGCGGGGGTGGAATGCGTCGCCTTCGGATCGAACCGTCACTGGTGGTCGAGGCTTCAGTTGAACTTCCGCAACCACAGGAAAATCGTAGTAGTGGACGGTAACGAAGCGTTTCTCGGCGGACTGAATGTCGGTGACGAATACCTGGGACGTGACAAAAAATTCGGCGACTGGCGGGACACGCATCTGCGGATGAGGGGCCGGCAGTCCAGGCCGTGCAAATGGTTTTCCTGGAAGACTGGTTCTGGGCGCAGGATACCGTTCCGGAACTTTCCTGGGAGGTATCCACCGAAAAAGAAGACCAGATTGCCGGGATCATTCCGACAGGGCCGGCCGATCCTTTGGAATCGTGGAAGCTGCTCGTTGCCGAATCCGCGAATTCCGCAAGAGAGCGGTTGTGGATCGCGAGTCCATACTTCGTCCCTGACGACGGGGTTATGTCAGCGCTGCAACTTGCCGCACTCCGTGGCGTGGATGTGCGCATCATGCTGCCGAACCGTGCAGACCATATCCTTGTATGGCTTTCGGGTTATGCGTATTTCGAGCAAGCCATCCCCTTCGGCGTGAAGCTTTTCCGCTACCAGCGGGGATTCCTTCATCAGAAAGTCATGCTCATCGACAGCCGTATGGCCACGGTGGGAACGGCGAATCTTGATAACAGATCCTTCCGCCTGAACTTTGAAATCACTGCGTTCGTTTCCGACAAGGAGTTCATTACCGAAGTCGCGGAGATGCTGGAAGCGGACTTCGGGGATTGCGTGGAAGCCAAGGTAGAGGAATATACCGGGAAACCGTTCCTCTTCAGAGCCGCATGCCGGGCGGCGCGGCTAATGGCTCCCCTTCAGTAAAATTTTTCAGCGCGAAGCCACTGATACGAGATCGGGACGCTGGCGGGTGATGTTCGAAAGCATCTGGCGGCAGTGGTCGAATTTCGTGCGGCCACTGAGGATTTCAGCACTGCGTTTGAAAGAACCCCACTGGACTACGCTGACTTCCACATTGCGTCTGCCCCATTGGTTCATGAGGGACTTGGTCGGCTGGTACATGTCAATTGTGCCAGTGCCGGTAAGGGCGGAGCCGTAATCATCTACAACGTAGAGCTGGTTCATCCCCTTGATGCGGAAAACGGTTCCAACCGGATAGAAAGACCAGTCGGCCGCCGCGCTGCGGACTTTGTTGGAATAGCGGAGATCGGTTCCGGTGGCATTCTTGCTGCCGTAGCAAATGTGATCATCCTCGGAGCAGGTGTAAGCGGTGGTGCGAACTACGCGCTGGCGCTCGCCAAACGTGTAAATAGGCATGGAATGCTTGTCCTTTGGCTTGCTAGCCGCCGCTTGAAGAAGAGCGGAAGACGGGGTGTTCGCGGAGAAATCCTGCCTGGTCACGGACTTTCCTGAGCGAATATCGCTTTTGGAGAGGACATCGACGCTGCTGCCGCAGCTGGCGAAAAGTGGTAGGAGGGCGAGAGCCAGAAGCGAGAGGAGTGTGTTTGATCTCATATGGTAAAATTCAGGAATGATTGGGTTTTGATTTCTTCCTGTTGGACGCTGTAGCGGAGAGACGCGGAAGAATTGTCTAAAAAAAGACACTCCTTTGTAAATTTAAATGGAATGCACGGCAATCTTTAAAAAACGCCTGGATTCTTCAGGGCGATCAAGCTAAGGGAAAAACACCTTACGGGTCGAAAGACTTTAACCGCGAATGAACGCCAATGACCGCGAATCCTCTGCAGTTCACCCAAGAATGGTGATTTTTCGAAAATGAACAAGATCCGAACTGAGGACTGAGTCCGGACACAAAGCCATTCGCGATAATCCGCGTAAATTCGCGGTTAAATCTTCGGATATTCCGACCAAAGCTTCCCTGGATTCAGATTTTCAGGGCGGGTTACGGGTGATCCTGACGGATCTTCTTCCGCAGGATTTCGAATTCACCTGATTCGACGACGGGGGTCATGTCCTCCGGCGCCGACTCCTTTAGCTCCGGAATATCCAACCAGGAACGGCAACCGCCGAACTTCAATTCGTAGGTGAGTTCGATGGGATTTTCCAGGCGGGAAACCTGGACTAATGCGAGGTGGATGCTACCGGATGCCATCCCCTTCCCTTCCCAGTCAAAGCGGTCTTTCAGGGTTTCCTCTGTATAAACGTGATACGGAAAAAGCGCTTTGAGTTGCTCCCAGTCCGTAAGCGTCACGGCAAAAAGCGCTTTCGCGTGGTGGGTGATGGAGAACTTGTCGCCTACCTGCCACTCGCGCTCCGGGGTGAAGTCCCCTTCCCTGACGTGGTCGAGCTGGGCGTGGAATTTTGTCGGAAAGAGGTAGAAGGAATCGTGGGCGAATGAGAAACCATCGCGGCCTTCATGAATCCCGCCTTTTCGTAGAAGGATTGATTGGCGGCCATTGGCGAGGGCATCGCAAATTACCTGCCACTCTTTGAATGCGATTGCCATAATCCGGGAAATATCACGCGAGATCCTCTGCAGTGACCGAGCGTTGCTCGCGGCTGCCGAGGATGGTGGCCTGGTTCACTACGGTTTCCGGAGCGCTATCGAACCGGAAGCTATGGCAGTTCGGGCAAATGGATGTGGATTTCCCAACGATGGAATCGCATCCCTCGCAGACTTTGTAGTTCTGGGGGACTGCGGCGATTTTCGCGGCGGTTTCAGCGCGGTGTTGGGAAGTTTTCTCCATGTTCACATAAAAATAAGCGGCACCGGAAGACCGGCCCGCTTTAATTTCAGACGAAATCCCGGATACCGGGAATCCGGTTCAGGCGATTGCGGCAATCGCCTTGGCGGTCTTGCTCTTGAGGTTCGCAGCCTTGTTCGGGTGGATGAGGTTGCGCTTGGCAGCCTTGTCCACGACGGATGCGAATGCGGAAGCCGCTTTCTCTGCTTCTTCCTTGTTGCCGGCTTCAATAGCGGCGAGGGCTTGTTTACGGGTGGCCTTCATGCGGCTCTTCTCTGCGCGGTTGCGCTCGGTACGGGTCGCCGTCTGGCGGATACGCTTGATTGCGGATTTGTGGTTGGCCATAAGTTTGGGGAAAGTTTGTTAAGAAAAGTTAGATCTGCCCGGGCAGGGGGCGGGAAGCTATTGGAAGATACCTGGGTCTGTCAAGCTGATGTTTCGAGAAAATCGGGTGTTTTTCCTGAAAGAAAAATTTACCTCGCGGCGGTTTCAAACCTCGGTTTGTCCTGCTTCCGGAGAGAGCCGCGGACAACATAGACATCCGCCCCGGTTCCCACGCGGTTGTAAAGATCCACCACATCATTCGTGCCCATGCGTATGCACCCGTATGAGGCGGGACTGCCGAGACGGTACATTTCCGGAGTTCCGTGGATATAGATGTAGCGTTTGAACGCGTTCCTGTTGTTCGACTCGGTACCGGTCAACCACAGGATGCGGCTGACAATCGGATCGCGCCCGGGAGCATTCGGCTTCAGAACTTCACCTGTAGGCCGCCGGCTTTTGAAAACAGCCCCTGCTGGTTCCCCACCACCGATCTTTTTGGCCACCTTCATGCGCCCGAGAGGCGTCCTGTTGGAGTTTGGAATATCCCCCACGCCGAATTTCGAGGTGGAAATCTTGTAAGACTTGATCGGTTTCCCGTCGCGCAAGAGGAGCATCCTCTGGTCGCGAACGCTCACAACCATTTTGTTCCGGTCGTCAACCGATGGACCGCAACTGTTGAGAAATTGCGGAGTGAGGAGGCAGATAATGGGGAGAAGAAGGTGGGTGATACCTTTTTTCATGTCTTACTTGGAGTCGGATAGGTTAGCGGCTGGCGTTTGGTTTGCTTTGGGACGGGAGAACGATGGCAGCATGCGTGCCAACGAAGCGGTAGAGGTATAGAAGAAACCGACCGGGAATGGAAGCAAAAGAATTGCGGAAGACCATCTGCCCTGCATTGCGGCTTCGATCACGACGAAGAGGAAGAAGCAACCGAAGAGGAATTCCACAAAGGGAGTGAGGGTTTTCATCGCCTTGTAGCTGCTCTTTTTCCAATCGGCATTTTTCTGCTCTATGCCGTATTTCGGCGTGCGGATGAAGGCGGTCTGGTGGTTGCAGAGGGCTTCGATCACTGCTTTGGCGTTGGTGATGGACATACCGATACCGAGAGCAAGGAGAAGAGGGAGATACGGGATTTCCTTCCACCACGTCGCCGGGCGGAGCGCCTTTTGGGAAGTGAGATAGAAGAGAATGACGGAGACCGATGCGAAGAAGAAGATCGGGACGTTGACGATGTAATAGCTGAGTTTTCCGAAATCAGGCTGTGCGTGCTGGTTCGGGTAGATCAGGAAGCAAAGGCAGATGAGAAGAAGGTAGGCGAAGTTCGAGGTGAGGTGGGCGGTGGCCTCCATTTTCACGAAAAGTGGCACCTTACTTTTCCAGATAGCAGGAAGGACTTTCTTACAAACCTGGATGGAGCCTTTAGTCCAGCGGTGCTGCTGACTTTTGAAGCCGTCCATATCGACAGGAAGTTCAGCAGGGGTTTCCACGTCGTTGAGGAAAATGAAGCGCCAGCCTTTCAACTGGGCGCGGTAGCTGAGATCCATGTCCTCAGTGAGGGTGTCGTGCTCCCAGCCGCCGGCATCGGCGATGCAGGATTTCCTCCAGATTCCGGCGGTGCCGTTGAAAGTGAAGAAGCGTCCGGAACGGTTACGGGCGGTCTGCTCCAGCTCGAGGTGACCGTCGAGGAACATCGCCTGGATGCGGGTGAGAACGTTGAAAGTGCGGTTCAGGTGCCCCCAGCGCGTCTGGATCATGCCGATGCGGTCATCGGTGAAATAGTTGATGGTTTTCTGGAGGACATCGGCATTCGGGACGAAATCCGCGTCGAGGATGAAGAGATACTCGCCTTTAGCGAAGCGTGTTCCGTTTTCCAGGGCACCTGCTTTATAGCCGGTGCGGTCGGTGCGGTGGATGTGCTCGGCATCGAAGCCTTGGGCGACAAGGCGTGCGATTCCCGCCTTGCAGATATCCACGGTTTCATCCGTGGAATCGTCCAGGAGCTGGATCTGCATTTTGTCCTGCGGGTAGTCAATCTTCGCGACGGAGTCGAGAAGCCTGTCCACCACGTGGAGTTCGTTGAAGACAGGGAGCTGGATGGTGACGAGCGGGAGTTCTTCGAAATTCCTCAATGGCTCAGGCTTGTTGCGCGAGTGCTTGAGGTAGAGGAAAATGATGGTGAGACGGTGTGAGCCATAGCCTGCAAGTCCGATGAGAACGGTGATGTAGGCGAAGTACCAGATGGGAGAAGTGATATCCATTGCGATTGGGGGTAGAGGTATTTTGTGTGGAGTTTCGCTTGATGCATCCAAGCCGCTTGAATTTTTGAACGGCTCGGTGAGTGTCGAAATCGTCCCAACACTCGAATGGAAAGGAAACATGGGTTTCCGGCGAGCGGACGCCACCAAATTCCACCCCACCTGTCAAGAACCGAAATACTTGTTAAAAGGAAAAGTCGTTTTTCACTCAGCTCTCGCGCCGTATCGGATCGACCCTCATCGCCACCAGCCAGAACAGCACGGCCCACGCGCCTCCAAGCATCCATCCGCCGGCCACATCCGTAGGCCAATGCACCCCGAGATAAATCCGGCTGAGACCTACCAGCAGCGTGAGCATTACTGAAATGGAAACAATGAACCATCTCACGGCCCGTCGCGGCTGGATTCTTGCAACAAGTATGCCGAGCGTAAGATAGACCACGGCGGACATCATGGAATGGCCGCTGGGAAAACTGGCGGTATATACCCATGAGCCGTGCTCAAAAATTTCCGGTCGTGGACGGTTGTATCCATGCTTCAGCAGACTGGTTGCGACAGTGCCCGCCAGGACGGCTGTAACGCCCAGCCAGCCCAGCTTCGTCCTCCCCGAAAACGATGCCACGCCGAAGGAAACCAGTGTGATGATAGTTAATACGGTCACCCCGCCAAGCGCGGTCAGATCCCTGGCCACTTCCCCCATTCTTCCGGATCCCACCGGATTCGAACGATCACCCGGCTCACGCATTGCCATCAGCACCGTCTCGTCAAATTTCCGCGTCTCCTTCTCGCTTATTTCACTGGCGAACTCAAAAAAACCGCCAAACACCCCGAGCACCGCAAAAGCAAGCACCAGTGGTAGCCTTTGTTCCCGGGATTTCACGAGAAACTCACCGAACCATTTCAAAGCTGAGTCCATCATCAGTCCGGCAATTCTAGCATCAATCCGCAACCCCGCATCCGTGTTTCGCCCTCGCAAACCGTCCCTTGACGTGTTTGCCTTCCCCTATGGCCATCGAGTCTTACGAAAATTTTACCCCGGAGATCCATCCCTCTGCATTCATCGCGGGAAGCGCTGACGTTATCGGCCGCGTGAAAATCCACGAAAACGCCAGCGTCTGGTATAACTCCACTCTCCGCGGCGACATCAACGAGATTGTCATCGGCCCGCGCTCCAACGTGCAGGACAATGTCGTGATCCACCTCTCCGATGATTTCGGCTGCCATGTAGGCGAACTGGTCACCGTAGGCCATTCCGCCATCCTCCACGCCTGCACGGTTAAGGATGAGGCTCTCATCGGGATGGGCGCCATCATACTCGATGGCGCAGTCATCGGCGAGAGATCCATTATCGGGGCCGGGGCACTCGTTACTGGCGGGACGATCATTCCTCCCGGCTCGTTAGTCCTGGGCTCTCCCGGAAAAGTCGTGAAAACCCTCTCGCCCGGGGAGCAGTCCAAAACCAAGGACTGGGCGCTGAAATACGTCCGCCAGTCCCGGAAATTTCTGAACCGCGAAAATGCCTGACACGCCCGTCCCGCTTTCAGTTGGACTTATTACCAAAGCCCATCACTTTTCTGACATGTCCGATCCCGTCCAAGTGGAAATCGTAGCCCTCATGCCCACCCAAGCGGGTTGCGCTGTTTTCCTTGGCAATGGATCAAAAGTCATCCTTTTCTATATCGACCCCGCAGTCGGCCTCTCCATCAACACCGTGATGAGCGGCCAGAAAATGCCGCGTCCCCTCACCCACGATCTCTACATGCTCACCCTCCAGGCATTCGGAGCCAGCGTCTCGCGGGTCATGATCACGGACGTGGAAGGCGATGTCTTCTACGCCCGGCTCATCCTGGAGGCCGAAAACGAAATCATGGAGCGCAAGATCATCGAGCTCGATGCCCGACCATCCGACTGCCTCGCCATCGCCGCCCGCGCGGAGGCTCCCATCTACATCCTGCGTGGGATTTGGGAGAAACTTGAAGATCGCGCCGGCCTCCTGGAGCAAATGCGCGGAACCCAATCCGGCGGGGAAGATTTCGATTTCAGTGAGTAGGACATTCGATTTTCACGAAATCCCCTCTTGCGCCCCCGGCATCACCTTCTAGCTTTGCCCAACATGGCAAGCAACGCCCTCCCCACCCTTCCGGAATATCTCTCACCCGAGATCATGCTCAATCCCGAGAAACGCGAGTTTCCGGACTTCGATCTCGTCCGCCTCATGCACACCGTCTTCGAGCCCACCCAGGGCTGCCGCGTCTGCATCCTCATTGATTTCGAAAATCCCCCTGAGCACATCAAGGATTTCGCGTTCCTCAAAGAAGAAGGCTATCCCGTCCAAAAAAACGCCTACAAATATTTCTACGAAGCCCTCCGCGACCATGCCATGGAAGACCTGGGCATGCACGGCGGTGAAATGTTCGCCTACAAATACACCAACGGCTCCAACCTCGATCTCGAAGACGAAGTCTGGGATACCGATGGAAAACTGCTCTCCCTCGATAAGGACATTTATCCAAAATACGATCTAATCCTCTGCATCTCCACCTGGTCCGCCACCGCCCCGCTGACCGCGAAATGCAAGGAATTTGATTTCCGCGGAGCCACGCTCCACGGCCTCAACGACATCATCCTCAACTCCGGCCTAGCTGTCGATTACCGCGAAGTCTCTCGGGATTCAGAAAAACTCCGCCTCGCCCTCACCAACGCCGACACCATAGAGATCGACTTCGCCCTCGAAGACGGCCGCACCCTCACCGCCACCCTCGGCCTTGATGCGCAGGACGCCCAGAAATCCCACGGCCTCTGCCTCGGAAAAAAACCGGACATCGCCAACCTCCCCGCCGGCGAAGTCTATTTCGTCCCCTCCGATGCCAACGGCCAGTTCCCCATGAAATACGAGGACGGCACCCTCGGTGTGCTCGACGTCAAGGATCGCTGCATCTACCGCTCCACCCTCATCCAAGGTAACCAGCAAACCATCGATGACCATAACGCCCGTCTCGCCGACGACCCCATGACAGGCACCCTCGGCGAGCTAGGCTTCGGCACCCAGGTTCTCCCCGTTTCCTACGCAGACATCCAGGATGAAAAAGTCCTCGGCACCTGCCATCTCGCCACCGGCCGCGATGACCATCTCGGCGGCGACATCCTCCCGGACATGTTCAAAAAACACGAGAACGCCACCCACGACGACATCCTGTTCGCCCCCCACAAAACCCCAAACTTCAACCTCAGCCAGGTGCGCATGATTCGCGGCGACCAGCGGGAAATCCTCATCGAGAACTTCCGCCCCTCCCAATACCTCATGGACGCCCTAGCTGGATGAAACTTTAAATTTTAAACTCTAAACTCCAATTTAAAAACACCGGGCTACCGCCCGGCAGCTCATCCGGAACTCTTCATTGAGATTTAAAATTTAGAGTTTAAAGTTTGTTCTCTTATGCGTGAAACACTGATCGTAATCGGCCTCTTCGTCATGGCGATGGCTTTGCGTTCGTCCCGCATGAATCTCGCTCGCAAAGTGGGGGCGGTCGTGTTCCTCGGCGCGAGTTTCTGCCTCTTCTATTTCATCAGCGGAAACGTCTTCGCAGGCATCGCCGGAGCCAGCCTGTGGTTTTTCCTCCCGTGGATAGAGCTGCTCACCCACGTCCGCCGCCTGCGGATGCCGCTCAACAACCGCCTCAGCCACCGTCCGCTCCCAAATCCCTCCTTCTTCCCGAACGCCATCGAAGCAGCCGCCGGAATGGAAGAGGCAGGCTTCGAGCACGTGTCCGATTGCGGCTGGGAATGGTCCGGCATGCAGCAACACTTCCGCCTCTTCTGGCACCCGGAGGAACGCGCCATCGCATCGGTATGCCTTTGCGAACAGGCGGATGTCGCATTCGCGTTCATCTCCATCACCTCCCAGGAAGCCGGGGGGGAAACCCTCCGCACCACCAATTTCCCCTTCGCACCCACCCTCCGCTGCGCCCCCTCCCTGCGCTGGAACCACGTCCCCTGTGAGAAATCCTGCTTCCACCAGATCCTTCAGGATCACCGGAAATTCCTCGCCCGGAATAAAATCCAATCCGCCAACCTCCTCATCCCCGATCCCGAGGAACTCGAGAACGGGATCGAATCCGAGATGCGCAAGCAAGTGGAGCACAACCTCAGCACCGGCATCATCCGCCTCACCGGAGACGGCAACTTCCAATACTCCAAACGCGGCCTCCTTTTCCTCTGGTTCCAGTTCGTAAAAGACATGATACGCCTCTGCTGAAACCAGTATCGTAGCTGCCTCCGTCCCGGGGCAGGCCGTGGTTGCTGCGTCCCGCAGCCACCCGGCACAAACAAAGCCCCTATTCCGGACACTCCCAAATCTAGCAAGCAGCAACACCGGAAATCACGAACAACAGAAACGCGTGCGCGATCCATGAACCCGCCGATTTGTATCGGAAAGTTTCTCCACAATCCGTACAGCGATCCGTCCTGAAAGCGAAGGCACCCCGCGCCAGCAGAAAGATCCAGCCGAAGAACATCACGAAAAGGATGCTCGGCCTCTCCCGGAGCAATGAGTCCCTCATCGTGTTTCTACTCCCGCAAAGAGGACATGACTTGCCACAAGATCGGGTGCTCTCAAGTTTTTCGACCATCCGGTTACTCCGGGTGTGATTCTTTTCGGTGTTTCACATGAGCTACCCTCGGACACATGGTGGAGCGCGGGTCTTCAGCCCGCCCCGGAGAATCGAGCGCAGATGGTAAGACATGGGCACCGGGGCGGGCTGAAGACCCGCGCTCCTACGACTGGAAATCCACCGCAAAGAATCATACCCGGTTACTCCTGTTCCTTAGATCCACTCATTTTTGCCCAAAATTCTTCCAAGTCGTCCGCCAATTCAAGTTTTACGAACCGCCAGTGTCCCATAAAGCATCAACCGCCGCGTAGAGAGAGTTTATCAAAAAGTAGGGTCACAATCCGGCTCGGTCACACCCAACCGTATCTCCCCCACGGTATAGTTTGAAATAACACGGGAGTATCCGCATGCATCAAGGGCGTTAAGGAGAAGTGTGCTTCCAGCCGCTAGCGGAAGACTGGCACGCCGCTCCCGATTCCTCGCTAGCGGCTGGAAGCGCGCTTCTCCTTATTCGCGAAACCAGTCATTGTTTGTCCCCGATCCATGAAAAAGGCAATCATCCCAATCGCTCTCTTCGTTCTCACCCTGCTGATCCCGATTTTCGATTCTCAAGCCGTTATCACCGCCCTGTGGCCTGCCGTCTGCGCACTGGTGGTGATCGTTCTAACGCGGCATGCGGCGCTGGGTCTTGGGAGCGGGGTGGTAGCGGGGGCTTTTCTCATCCATCACGAAAATCCCGCCGGGGCTTTCCGGGCGATTTTTTCCGACTACATCTTCCCCTCCCTTGATGGTTCCTGGCATGTGGGGGCGATTCTATTCACGCTCATTCTCGGGGCGTTCGCGGGTCTGTTGGAGAAATCCGGTGGCTTCGATACCATCCTTTCCCGCCTGGTTTCCAAGGCGAAAGATCCGCAGAGGCGCTTGCTGGGAAGCGTGTATATGATCGGGTTGCTGTGCTTTTTCGATGGGCTGGCGAACAGCCTCCTGACGGGACGGATCGCACGACCACTTGCGGACAGAACGGGGGTTTCGCGGGAGAGACTGGCCTGGGTGGTGGATTCCACTTCATCGCCGGTGGCTTGCGTGGCTTTCATTTCCACCTGGATCGCTACGCAACTGAGCCTGATCAAGGAAGGGCTGGCGGATGCGCCGTTTCCCGTGGAGCCTTACTCCCTCTATTTCCAATCCATCCCGGCGAACCCGTATTGCCTGCTGACACTGCTGCTGGTTCCACTTGCTGTGTTTCTAAAATACCAGCCAAAGGCGATGGGCGGATACCTGCCACAGGATGCGGAGCCGGTGGACGATACCATTTCGAGAGCGACTTCGCCGGTGCGGGCGGTGGTGCCATTGATCGCACTGGTGATCGGAATTTTCGCGGCTTTTCCCCTGCTTTCCAATCCTATGACCAACCCGCTTTCCCCCGCAGGCTGGCGGGATGCATTCAGCGGGGACGCCGGACCGTATGCTTTGGTGGCGGGGAGCATTTTCGGCCTAGCCGTAGCTTGGGCGATGTATCCGAAGGGACGGAAAACCTCCTCCAACGAGGCGGCCTACCACGGTGCGGCGAACCTCCTCCCAGCCCTCATCATCCTGGTGCTGGCGTGGTCTCTGGGAAACGTATTTTCCGCGCTCGGTGCCGGGGAGCAACTCGCAGGGATGCTTTCGGATGGCTTCCGGGTGGAGTGGCTGCCGCTGGCTGTGTTCGGCTGCGGCGCGCTCATATCTTTTTCCACCGGTTCCGCTTGGGGGACGATGGGGCTGCTGATGCCACTCGCATTGCCTGCCACTTTGGTTGCCGCTGGAGGTGCCGAACTACCTTTGGAGGATTTTTCCACACTCATCCCCGCTGTGATTGGCGCGGTCTTCGGCGGGGCGGTGCTGGGCGACCACTGCAGTCCGTTTTCCGATACCACGGTGGTCAGCGCCATCGCCTCAGGCTGTGAACCGACCGCCCACGTGCATTCCCAAATCCCCTTCGCAGCTATCGCAGCGGGATTTGCAGCGGCAGCCTACGCACTGATGGCAGTTGGGGTTCCCGCTATGGCTTCCACTGCGATTGCGGCGGTTGGAATGGGAGGTTTTGTGTTTGCGCTATCGAAACGAGCATCCGCGTAGAAACCTGTTAGATCTCTTCGCAACGCGGTGCCGCCAGGCACCGGTGACTGCCGGCAGCCTGCTGCCGCTTTCCGTCACGCACCCTGGTGCTACGGGACAACCGGAGGAAATATCAATCCCCACAGTGCCAATGCCGTCGGCTCGCAGCAGGCTGCATTGCCAAAGCGGCAGCAGGCTGCCGACAGTCACCGGTCTTCGACTTCTTCCGCGGTCGCTAAGATTCTCTCACTCCTTCGCCACCCGCCAAGCAGTCAGCCATTTCCGGGAAACCTGCTTGTATCCTTTCTCTAGCAACTGCCGCTCCATGTCTGGAAAATGCGCGGCACCGTAGAAAATCCCGATATTCTTTTTCCCTGCGGCGACCTGTTGATCCAGCACCTCCAGGCACTTCGCATTTCTATCCCCAATAATCACGTTCTCCCCGGCGAGCGAATCGATCTGCTTGTCGCCCTCCGCCATGATGTGCATCAGCTCCAACTTTACCAGATCCGCACGCCCCGTTAACATTCCACGCATGAGGTTGAGGGAGTTCGGTTCACGGCTGGGCTTCTTCGCAGCGATCCCCGCCTGTATCATAAATCCTAAAAGCGACTCCCCCCTCTCCTCCTGAAGGGCGTCGAATTCCGCCATGGTCAGATCCGCGTGGACGAAATTTTCCGCAAAGTAGTCAATCAACGCCCCCTGTCCGGTCAGCCCGAGGGCTTTCTCCATGGTCTCGTAAATCACCCGGAGACCCGCAAGGTTGTCCTCCCCTTCAGCGTCTTCCACCACCGCTGGCTTCTTCCCACCGCCGAGGTGTTCGCCTCCCACCATTTCGAACAGGAGCACTTCGTAGCTTTCGAAATGTTTGTTGAGAAACGAGTAGTAGCGCTTGTCGGCAAGATGGATCGCCCCGATAAGATCGACGCGCACCCCGTCCTTTTCGTAGCCGAACACGGCGGTCTGTAGCTTCGCGGATTCCCCGGTCTCCTTCACCCGTATGAAATCCCCCGCCAAACCATCATCACCCGTAGCAACGAGCAACGTGGCCACCATCGCAACCTTTCGCGCCCAAGACATCCTGATTTTCATGCCCACACTTTTGCACCGCATCCCGTCATTGCCCATGGAAAATTTCCGGTCTATCCTCCCGCGCCAATGACTCCACAAGCCGCCCTTTGCTACTGCCCCGATCTCCTGAGCTTTACCCGCCGGGCGACCCGTGAAGTCATGGTGGGCAACGTGGGCGTAGGCGGAAACAACCCCATCCGCGTCCAGTCCATGATCACCTCGGACACTCGCGATACCCCGGCCTGCGTAGCCGAGGTTCTGGGCCTGGCGGAAGCCGGCTGTGAAATCGTCCGCATCACCGCCCAGACGAAAGTCTATGCCGCCAACCTCGAAAACATCGCCCGGGAAGTCCGCGCCGCCGGGTGCAACGTCCCTCTCGTGGCGGATATCCATTTCAAACCGGACGCCGCCATGGAGGCCGCGAGGTGGGTGGAGAAAGTCCGCGTGAATCCCGGCAACTACGTGGACAAAAAGAAATTCGAGATCCGCGAATACTCCGACGACCAATACGAAGCGGAACTCGAAAAAATCCGCGACCAGTTCACCCCCCTCGTCCATCTCTGCAAAGACCTTGGCAGGGCAATGCGAATCGGCACCAACCACGGTTCCCTCTCCGACCGCATCATGAACCGCTACGGCGATACACCGCTCGGCATGTGCGAGAGCGCCTTGGAATTCGCCCGCATTGCCAGGGAAAACGATTACCACAACTTCGTATTCTCCATGAAAGCCTCCAATCCAAAAGTGATGATAGAGGCATACCGCCTCCTCGTCGCAAGACTGGATGCGGAAGGAGCGGATTGGAACTACCCCATTCACCTCGGCGTCACCGAAGCAGGTGACGGAGAAGACGGCAGAATCAAATCCGCCATCGGCATAGGCTCCCTCCTGGCCGACGGAATCGGAGACACCATCCGCGTCTCCCTAACAGAAGACGCCATCCACGAAATCCCCGTAGCACAAGCCCTGGTCGAGCTGCAAAGCAGCGAGGGTAGCTGCGGCGTCCCGCCGCAGGCCGTTCTGGAGGACTCCGGCCTCCAGATCCCCACCGGTTTCACCCCACCGGACTGGACACAACTCACCCGCAAAGACTCCACCCACCTCCCCCACTGGAGAATCCCCGCCGCCACCTACGCCGTATCATTCCGCCTTAACGACTCCATCCCTCAGTCAGCACTCCAAAAATACGCGGATCGAAAAGAAATCCTCCTTAAAAAACTTCAGCAGCACGAATCAAGCTCCTCCTCGCGCAGCCATCTTTCCGAACTATTGGAAATCCGCTCGGAAATCAGCTCCCTCTACCAGCAGGTCATCGATGCGGCGGAGAACGCAACTTACGGTAAATGCCATCTGAACAACCCCGAGATCGCGACCATGGTGGAAAACGCTCTCAAGCACTTTGACGGCAGTCGTTATGATCTTATCGCGTGGTCGGTCATGCCAAACCACGTGCACGCAGTACTGAAACCCCTCGATGAGGAGCCATTGGAAAAAATTATGTATTCATGGAAATCTTTCACGGCGAAAGAAGGAAACAAGATACTCGGAGTGACAGGTGCCTTCTGGCAGCCGGAATATTACGACCACATCATCCGGGACGGGGAAGATTTCAGGAATCAGGTAAAGTATGTTCTGAACAATCCGATGGCGGCACATACTTCGGAGCGTTGGACTGGTGCGCACATTCAAACACTTGGGGCCAGAGTCCCCAAGAACGGCCTGGCGCAAGATGCGCCAGCTACACCTGGTAGCTGGGGACTCCGGCCCCAGGCCGTTATGGGGGACTCCGGCCCCCATTCCCTCGCTCCATCCTACGATCCCTTCTCCTACGAGAGACGTAGTAGTTCCACCCTCACCCTCGAAGGCCACGAACTCGGAGGGGAGCAGCCTGTCCGGGTTTTCACCACCCGGGAGCGCTGGAACGCCCTTGCACACAAGATTGCGAACATGGGTGATTTCAAGCCGGAGATCGTCTTGGAAAAATCCGGGACACTCGCCATTGACCCACGCGATGACTCGGCGATCTCCGTTTTAAACGACGGAACGGAAGCCCGCCTCATCACCGTCGTGGACGGCATCCCCATGGAACCAATCCATGCCTTCCGCATGCTCGCTTTCAAAGCGGATCCCCGCCACCCAGTCCTCCTAAAAGACACGCTCCATCCTCCTTCCGGCGATACGGATTTCCTCAAAGCCCTCCTCCCGGCAGCCCAAAACATCGGCTCCCTTCTCTGCGATGGCATAGGCGATGCCATCCTCGTCCGTGGGGAAACCGCCCCCGGAGCCTCACTCCGCCTCGCCTACAACATCCTCCAGGCAGCAGGCACACGCATTTTCAAAACCGATTACGTAGCCTGCCCTTCGTGCGGACGCACCCTCTTCAACCTCCAGTCCACCACCCAAAAAATCCGCGCCGCCACAGGCCACCTCAAAGGTGTCCGCATCGCCGTCATGGGCTGCATCGTCAACGGCCCCGGCGAAATGGCGGATGCCGATTTCGGTTATGTCGGAGGAGCGCCGGGAAAAATCAATCTCTACGTCGGCAAGACCGCAGTAAAATTCAACATCCCGGAAGCCGAGGCCGTAGAGCGCCTCATCGATCTCATCACCGAGCACGGCAAATGGATCCCCGCCCCTTCCCAAGCCCCCGTCACCGCCTGAGCAATGGCAGAAACCATCACCATCGAAAAAACCGAGACCAACATCTCCACCGCCCCTCCTTGGAACGTCATCATCCATGACGATCCCGTGAACCTCATGGCCTACGTCACCTTCGTCCTGATGAAAATCTTCGGCTACAACGAAAAATTCGCCACCACCCTCATGCTCCAGGTCCATCAGCAGGGTCGCTCCGTGGTCTGGACCGGCGAGCTTGAAAAAGCCGAGTTCTACACCCAGCAGCTCCAGTTCCACCAGTTGAAAACATCCCTCGAACAAGCAGAATGAAGATCGCCCCGACCATAGAGGGAGGTCTCAGGATAGACCCGGAAACAGATGAAGACTGGCACATCCTCCGCGCCATCGCGCTGGATGCGAATGGCAGCGAAACCGATCTCGCCGACCGCTTGGGCGGGATGATCACTGATGAAAAAGTCGCCGAGGACTGGCAGGAAATCATCGTCCCGGATCTGCGTGAATCTTTCGCTGACGACCTCCACTACATCTACGCATCCATCGAGGCGGCAGCCGCTTTCCAGGATGCGGAGGAAAGCCCCATCTGGATCACACGGGAAGATGCGTTCACCTGGTATAGCGGCCTGAACCAGGCACGGCTGGCGCTGGAGGACAAATACACGTTTGGAAACGATCCTGAATCCGATCCCGCCAACCTCACTCCGCTCCGCCACGAGGCATTGCTGCGGAACCATTTTTACTGTGCGTTGCAGAGCTTCATCCTGCAGCACTCATTGTAGTCACCAGGGAGTGGAAAATCCCTCAACCCTAGTATTTCGTAACCGCACTGCGCTCGTCCGCCTCACCGGACTCCGGAACCTCTTCGGCAATCGCGGAAATTCTAGCGCATAGCGCATCCCATCTCGCCTGATCGAAAGCGAGGGGAGCCGATATCTTTTTACGGAATCTCGCCAGCCTCTCACGCGCATCGTCGCGGAGACCTATGGGCAACTCCCCAATCGCCCTGGCGGCGGTTTCCGCAGTCTCCGTCTGGTGGCAGATCATCGCCAGATCGTTGCCGGCGCGGAGGGCGAGCTTAACATCCTCCCCGCGTCCGTAGCGGTTGACGATGGCACCCATGTCCAGGTCGTCCGTCAGGATCAGATGCTTGTCGAAGCCGAGCTGGTCGCGCAGCCAGCCGGTCACGATTTTCCGCGAGAGCGAGGCGGGAAACTCCGGATCAATTTCCCTAAAAACCACGTGGGCCAGCATCACCGCATCCAGCTCCGGCATCAGCGCGGTGTAGGGGATCACGTCCTCCGCCATCAGCTCGTCCTTGGTCGCGCCGGACGATGGCAAATCCTCGTGCGGGTCACTCTTCGCACGGCCGCAGGCGGGAAAATGTTTTCCACAACCCAGCATCCCGCGCTTCCGCGTCCAACGGTTCCACATTCCCGCCCGGTTGATCACATCCTGCGAGTCCCTGCCCCAGCAGCGTTGGTTCAAACCGTTCTGAAGATCGGGATTGTGGTCGAGATCCAGCACCGGCGCGTAGTTCAGATTGAAACCCAGCATCCTTAAAAGCTCCGCCGTAGCCTCCCCCGCCCTCGCGATCTGCTCCATGTCCCCTTTCACGCCGAAAGCCGTCGCCGATGGCAGCGAGGGCGCGAACTCCCGCGTCCGCTCCACCCGTCCGCCCTCCTGGTCGATGGAGAGGATGGGGTCGTCCATGGAAAGGTCGCGGAGATCGTCCGTCAGCTTCCGCGTCTGCTCCGGGGAGGCAATGTTCCGGGAAAAAAGAATGAAGCCCGCCGGCTGCAATTTCCTGAAAAGCGCAGCCTCGTCAGAAGTCAGTTCCATCCCTTTAACACCCAACAAAAGCAACGATCCGTCCATCGCGGGAAGCGAAAGACATGGGGAAGTGGTTTGCAACCCCTTAGAACCTGTTTGAAATCCCTATTTTTGAGCACACCACGCGATAAAATTTGAGGGGAAAACCGCCTGATCCAACCAACGGATGAAGGGATGATACGGTTAGGGACAGGGGTGGGGTTGGGGGTGGGAAGGAATCTCCGGATCGTCAAGATTGCTAAACCGGGGATCCGAGCAGGGCGCCCACACAAGGGAGATACCTTGGAAAATTGGAGAAGAGAACCACAATGGGAGCGAAGCGGAGATGAACGGACTGGCTAATCAAATCTCTCCGTCAAATGGACGCGGATAGAATCATGAAAAAGGGGTGTGTCCAGTTACCTGAGCCGCAATGGCAGGGCTTTGAAAGATTTTTGACCCTGATTTCCCATTTCTGATCCGTGTTCATCCGCGTCTATCGGTGGTTCAAATTCTTTTCCCTCCCATCGGGGGCACCGTTGCTGCTAATCTCCGGGCAGGCTTATGTTCCCTTCCTCCACGACCGATCTTTCCGGATTTCTGATCACCCTGCGCCATCTGATACGGGAGCCCGCGGTGGTGGGGGCGGAGGATTCCTTTTTCCGGGTGCTGCGGCGGGAGCTGGAGGAGCTGGATATTTCCGTGGAGCGGCACAGCGGGATACTGATCGCGCGCGGCGGCGATCCCGATGGCGTCATCCTCTCCGCCCACGTGGATAGAAACGGCTTGGTCTGCACGGGGCCCAATGAATTCCAATACGCGGCTTTCATCGCCGGGAACCGCGGGGAGCTGACGGGAGATTCCGTCTCCGAACAAATGGTGGCGACGATCGCCGACCGTTTCACCGGCCAACGGGTCCAGGCGCACCTGCCCTACACCGGCACCTACATCGGCCAGGCGACCATCACCAAGGGCTATCTCTGCCCGAAACGGCTGAACCTGATTTTCGAACTCGATGGCCTGGCCTATCTGGAACCCGGCACCCCCGTCGCTTTCCTCGACAGGCTGACGCTCACCGATCACCACATCTCCGCCCAGCTCGACAATGTGGTCAGCGTGGCTCTCATCATCTATCTCTACCGGAACGGATTCCGGGGCACGGCTCTCTTCACCGCCCAGGAGGAGGCCGGCCGGAGCTGGCGGTATGCGCAAGCCTGGCTCCAGCGGGAATCCATTTCCACCAACCGGCTGCTGGTACTGGATACCAGCCCCTACCCTGATACCGCGACTGCCTCTGAGCAGGATCTGGTCCTGCGGAAAAAGGACGCATCAGGTGACTTCGATCCTTATTTTACAGCGGAAATCGCCGGGCGCTGCGATGAACTCGGCATTCGGTACAGCTACAAGGACGAATGGATAGAGCGGCAGAACCTCCACCGGGAAAAGCCATACACGCTGGGCAGGACGGAGCTTGGCCGCCTGGCCGCAGCGAGCGAGGGACAGGTGAACGGCACCACCCTCCAGATCCCGACCACCGGCTACCACACGGCAGAGGAAACGGCTTCGCTCGCCTCCATCCAGGCAGCCATGGGGCTGCTTTCCACCTTTATCCGATAAGCGTTTGGAGACTTCCCCGAAGAAATTGAAAATTTTTTACAAAAGCAAAGACAAGCCCCCGTACCGGGGACGCTCTTTGATTGTTCCCAGGGAACAGTAAAATTTATGAAATCACTTATCTCAGCCACTCTCGCAGGCGTTCTCGCCATCGCCACTTCACACGCTGCCGAAATCGGCAAAGCAGCCCCCGCCTTCACCGCGAAGAACGTCAAGGGCGAGGAAGTCAGCCTGTCCGACTACAAGGACAAGGTCGTAGTGCTCGAATGGACGAACTTCGATTGCCCTTTCGTCAAAAAGCATTACTCCGCGAAAAACATGCAGAAGCTCCAGGCTGACTACACCGCCAAGGATGTGGTCTGGCTCACTGTCAACTCCTCCGCAGAGGGCAAACAAGGATACCTCGAAGCTTCCAAACTGGGTGAGAAAACCATGGCGGAGGGCAGCAAGGCTTCCCAAGTCCTCGTGGATTCCGACGGCACCGTCGGTAAGGCATACGATGCCAAAGTCACTCCACACATGATGATCATCGCCAAGGACGGCACCCTCGCCTATTCCGGCGCAATCGATTCAAAACCCTCCACGGAAGCTGCCGATATCGATAGCGCTGACAAACTTTTCGCCAACGCCCTCGACGCCGTCATGGCCGGGAACCCCGTGGCAAACGCCAAGAACGAGCCATACGGCTGCGGCGTTAAATACTAAATTTCCTATGTAGTTAAACTGTTGTGTTTCGGTAGAAACCGTCGCCCGAAAGGGCGGCGGTTTTGTCGTGTCAGACCTATGCATTCCGGGTATCGTTTTCCCAAACCATGAAACGACTGCTGCCCTTCCTACTCACCGCCACGTGCGCCTTTTCCCAGTCCGCAGGGAAAACCTGGTACAAACTCACGGAGCCGAAGTTCCGCAAGACCCCGGAGTTTTCCTACCAGACCAACGATCCTAAACTCCCGAACGTCCTGATCTACGGGGACTCCATTTCCATCCACTACCACCTGGAGCTACGGAAAAACCTCTCCGGGAAAGCGAATTTCTACCGTCTGCCATGGAACGGCGGGGACTCGTCCACATTCATACAGAAGATGAAAAAGCTCCATGACGCCATGTCCGATCCCGACCTGGATGCGCCGTGGAATTTCAAATGGGACGTGATCCAGTTCAACGTGGGTCTCCATGATCTCAAATACCTGGATGGGGGGAACATGGATAAGAAGGCGGGCAGGCAGGTGTCTTCACTGGAAGATTACGAAAAGAATCTCCGCAGCATTCTCGCCTATCTCCATGAGCTTGCCCCCGATGCGAAGATCATTTTCGCCACCACCACGCCGGTTCCGGAAGGTGAAAACGTTAGGGTGGCCGGCGATGCGATCCGGTTCAACGAGGTGGCGGCCAAAGTCCTCAAAGACCACCCCGGGGTGACAGTCAACGATCTCTACGCACTCACAAAACCAAACCAACCGAAGTGGTGGACGAAGCCGGGCAACGTGCATTTCAATCAGGAAGGCCAGCAAGCGCAGGCAGACCACACGGCGGACATCATTCTCAACGCATTGAAGAAATGAAACCCACAATCCTCGTCGTCGATGACGACCGCATCAACCGCCTCGTTCTGCGCCGGGGTCTCGAAGCCCGGGGCTACGGCATCACCGAGGCGGATTCCGGAGAAGCTGCTTTGGAACTCCTCGATCCCGTGCTTTCCGATCCGGACGCTGCCGATGCGCCCGATCTGGTCTTGCTGGATATCATGATGCCCGGCATGGACGGCACGGAGGTGCTGGCGAAAATCCGCGCCGCCAGATCCCGCTCCGAGCTGCCCGTGATCATGGCCACCGCCATGGATTCATCGGACGATGTGATCGCCTCCCTGGAAGCCGGTGCCAACGACTACATCACCAAACCGGTGAACCTCCCCGTGGTGATCGCGAGGTGCGAGACCCAACTTTCCCTCCGCGCCACCCACCGGGCGCTAAAAAACGCCCAGCAATCGCTAATCCGCAGCGCAAAGATGGAATCCATCGGCTACCTGGCGGCGGGCGTGGCCCACGAGATCCGCAACCCGCTGGCGCGTATCAACATGAGCCTTCCCATCCTAAGCCGTAACGAGGCCGTAACCGGCGATGAAAAACTCTCCGGTGCCGTGGAAACGATTCGCACTTCGTTAAAAAAGGCGGACACGGTAGTCAAAGGCCTGATGCGTTTTTCCACGGAGCAACGCCTCAAGCTGGAAGCCGGAAACCTCCACGATTTCATCGACGAAACCCTTTCCATGCTCGAACCGGAGCTACCCGGGATTGTTTTTGAAACGGATTTTGCAGACGGCCTGCCATCCGCACTCGTTTCGGAAAGGGAGGTTCTACAAGTCCTTCTCGCAGTGATCCAGAACGCAATCCACGCGGTTGGGGAAACCGGAAAAATCACCATACGCACCTCGTTGGCCACTGCGGAGAACGTCCCGCCGGACGAAGGCGCACGTTCCGGCATACGCATCCGCAATGGCGACGAAACCGTGCGTATCGAGATCCTGGATTCCGGCCCCGGCTTCAGCGCGGGATCCTTGGAAAAAGCCTTCGATGCATTCTACACCACCAAGCCCGCCGACGAGGCTACCGGCATGGGCCTTACCGTAGCCCAGAAAATCATCGATCTCCACGGAGGGCTTCTCCGTATAAAAAATCAAAGCGAATCCGGCGGTGGAAAAGTGGAGATCCATCTCCGCAAGGCCGGCTCGTTCGAGACCGCCGTGTGAGACCAGGGAGTCGATGATTGCTACCTTGCGGCATGATCATTCCCGAGATCTCAGGCCCTGCTGAAATCCGAATCTGTGAAACCCAACGCCGGAAAAAGTCGATGACCGTTGCCTCCGGCACGCATACGGTAGGTTTCAAACAGGTTCTGGGCGCCATCCCCTGAATCCGCGTCCCTTGGCGAACCGGCTACCTTGCGAAAGCGAGGGCGCGCTGTTTCATCTGGGTGGCCATGAGGTTAAGAGCGTTTGCGCGGGTGGGGGCGAGGTGCTCTTTGAGACCGGTTTTGTCCACGAAGGACATGTCTGCGGTCAGGATGGCATCGGGTGTTTCCCCGCTGAGAACTTCCACAAAGAGGGCGATCATGCCTTTTGTGATCAGCGAATCGGAGTCAGCCTGAAAATAGACGAGGCCTTCGGTTTCTTTAGCGTCGAGCCAGACCTGGGACTGGCAGCCTTTGATGAGGTGGTCGGCATCGCGCGCGTCTTCCGGCAGGGGTTCAAGCTGTTTCCCCAGGCCGATGACATATTCGTATCTCTCGGTCCAGTCCTGGAAAAGTTCCAGGTTCTCGACCAACCGCTGTTGTTTCTCTTCGATTCCGCTCATTGAAAAATTCTTTCCGGGAAGGGAACGCAGGAGGGAGGAAACATCAAGCCCAGATCAGGTGGCGGGGGCGAGACGCTGGAGAAGCCGGCCGGAAATGAATGCGAGTGGAGCGAGGATGATGGCGGCGATAAACATGGGATCGCTGCTTTCGACACGTTTCAGATGAACCCATGAAAGGGACATTGGAATTAGAATAATCCAGTCCACCAAGGGAATCCCGGCCAGCAGTGCAGAGACGTGGGCGGAAACGGGTGATTGGAATTTGGTCACACAAAGGGCCAACCAGATACCGAAGGGAATGAGGCCAATCCAACCTAGGGACGGGCTGACGAGAAGCGGGAGTATTGCGGCGATGAGACCTGCGCCGGCCAACAGGCCGCGCGCCTGCCATTTCTGTTCAGGCGGGAGATCCCCCCGCGCCTCCCAGCGTGCGCTAAGGGAAAGTCCGATGATATAGAGCAGGAGCGCAACCGCCGGAAAAAGTGCGGTTCCGGAAATCCCCCTCCCCATCGCCACGTATCCAAGCACAGGCAGGCAGGCACGGCAGAGTCCCATCGGCACTACGGACCATGCGGCGGATTTGTGGACTTTCGTGTAGAGCAGGATGAAGAACACAAGGACGGCTGCGATAAGAAATGCCAGCCATCCGTAAAATGCGGAGATCACCAGGCCAGTGGTGAAAAATATGATGGTGACTGCCAGGTAGCTTTTCTCGGAAAACACTCCCTGCGGAAGCGCCCGCTCCGGACGATGGGTCTTGTCCCATTCACGGTCCGCCCAGTCGTTGGCGAAATTCCCGGCGACGTAGAAGAATATGGCGGCCAGCGTAAGGAGCCATGGCCAGGCGAAAGTTCCGCCTCCTGCCATGCTGCCGAGGAAGACGCCGACCCCCAGGTTGCTGACCACGCTGGGCACGTTCGCCGTGCGGGCGGTGGAGAGGAGGGCGTGGGTTCTGGTTCCGGGAGTCATCTCGGGTTAGGTGAAATGACTGCCGGGAAATTGCAAGGCTTGTGTGGGGGGGGCACGCCGGCTGAAGCCAGCGCTCCCTACGAAATTTTCTCGAACTTTCCGTTGGAGTCGCCTATGCGCTCCGCTTTTCCTCCCATGCGGTCGATCAGGGAAAGGTAGAGGTTGGTCATCGGGGTGCCTTTCTGGGCGGTAATCACGCGGCCTTGTTTCAGGTTTCCGCCGTGACCAGCCAGGAGCAACGGAAGGTCGTCGTGATCGTGGCGGTCACCATCGCGGATGCCGCCGCCGTAAAGGATCATGGAATTGTCCAGAAGGTTGCCGTTTCCATCCGGGGTATTCCTGAGTTTCTCCAGAAACCAAGCGAACTGCTCGACATAGAAATTGTCGATCTTCGCAATCTGATCCAGGTTCTCCGCCTTGCGCTGGTGGTGGGAAATCTGATGATGGCCGTTGGAAACACCTATCTCCGGGAAGCTCCTGCCACTGCCGTCGTGGGCGAGCAGAAAGGTGGAAATACGGGTGGTATCCGTCTGAAAACCGAGAACCATCATGTCATACATCATGCGGATGTGCTCCTTGTAGGAATCCGGAATGCCGTTCGGGCGCTGCTCCTCGGGAACCTCAACGCGGAAGTTTTCGGCGTTTTCGATACGCGTTTCGATGTCCCGCACGGCGGTGAGGTATTCGTCCATCTTGCCCCTGTCGGCGGAGTCCAGGCGCTTGTTGAAACGTTTCGCGTCATCAATCACAAAATCCAGGATGCTCTGTTGTTTCGCGCGACGCATTTTGTCGAGCTTCTCATTTCCGGAGCCGAAGAGCTTTTCAAAAACCATGCGCGGGTCGCGCTCGGCGGGAGCGGGTGTGCTCTCACTGCGCCAGGATAGATTGTACTGGTAGGCACAGGAGTAGCCGGAATCGCAGTTGCCGGAGCGGCGCGGTGGATCCGTGGAAAGCTCCAGGGAAGGCACCCGTGTCTGGTATCCGATCTGTTTGGCGAGGATCTGGTCAACGGATTCTCCCACACGGATATCGGCTCCGGCGGTCTTCCTGGCCTGGCATCCGGTGAGGAACGTGGCGTTCGCGCGGGCGTGGTCGCCGCCGCCGTCGCCGTTGGCCCAGGCGTATTCATGGTCGAGGTTTCTGAGGACGGAGTAGTTGTCGCGCAGTCCGCCAAGCGCTTTAAGGCTGGCGGAGGTATTCTCGCTCCCGGTGGGGAACCATTGGTTCACGTTCACCCCGTTCGGGATGTAAACGAAGGCCAGGCGGGTGGGCGGGGCGGCTTTTGCTGCGGCGGCTGATACGCTTTGCAGGCCGGGCAAAGCCAGCGTCGTGGCCAGCCCTTTGAGGAATGTTCTGCGGTCTTTCATCATGGGGAAATTTTCGGTTTCACTTGCGGCGGTATTGGAAAGGCACCGACTCGGCGATTGCCGTGATCCAGGAAAGGAAACGTCCGTCATCTTTCCCGGCTTTCAACACAATTTCATCAATCGCGGGCCTGTCGTAGTATTCCACGCCCCTTCCGAGCGCATAGGTTAGCATTTTTACCGCCACGGCGCGATGAAACTCTTTGGTGTAGTCCTTGATGAAAATGTCGCGCAGTTCCCCTGCGGAAGAGAACTTCTGGCCTGTCACCAGCTTGCCGGTCACGTCAAGCGGCTTGCCACGGTCTTCAGTCCGCCAGCGCCCCACTCCATCGAAATTCTCCAAACCGAAACCGATGGGATCCATCAGCGCGTGGCAGGACGCGCAGGCGGGGTTTTTCCGGTGTTCCTCGAGTTCCTGCCTGAGTGTGAGCGAATCCTTTCCATGCCTTTTGTTTTCGGGCAGCGCGGGGACGTTGGGCGGTGCCGGGGGCGGCGGGGTGTTGAGAATGTTTTCCAAAATGTATTTTCCGCGTAGCACCGGGGAAGTCCTGGTGGAATGGGACGTGAGGGTGAGAAACGATCCGTGCCCGAGTATCCCGCGTCGGGCAGTGCCTTTTAGCGAGACCATGCGGAACTCGTCTCCCTTCACTCCATGGATGCCGTAGTGCTTTGCTAGCCGCTCATTGAGAAATGTGTAGTCCGCGCTGAGGAGGGTGCGGATAGGAAGGTTCTCTTTCACCACATGCCTGAAAAGGCTCTCGGTCTCTATTCTCAGATCCCGCGCCGTGCTGCTGTCGAAGTCCTTATAGACCCTGCCGTGCGGGGTGACCGCCTCCATGTCCCGGAGCTGGAGCCACTGCCCGACGAAGTTTTCCACAAACGCTTCCGCCTTCCCGGAGGCGAGCATGCGTTTGATTTCAGGGCGCAGGTTTTTCCTAAGCTCCCCCTTGTCCGCCAGCTCCCGGAGCTGCCCGTCCGGCATGGTGGACCACAGGAAATACGAGAGCCTGGAAGCCAGTGCGTGCTCATCAATGAGGACTTTCCCTTTTTCGCCTTCCCCAATCCCCGGCTCCTCGCGGAACAGGAACGATGGTGAAACGAGCACTGCGGCGAGCGACTGGCGGATCGCGTATTCCACGTTCTCGTCCTGTGATTTTGCGTGTTTCAGGAAAACCAGATATCGCTCCGCCTCGCCCTTCATAAGGGGACGCCGGAACGCCCTTTCCATGAACTGTATCAAGACGGTGGCCATGTAATCTTCGTCGGACTGCCCTTCTTTCCGTTCCGTGAAAATCCGTCGATGCACACCGGATTTTTGCAGGGGGAGGCCGTCCAGTGGCCCCTCGATGGCCACACTTTCCACGAGGAGGTTCCTGTCGCGGCGCCCCTCGGGTTCCGACTCATTATAATAATCGTTCAGGAAACCGACACTCACCTTCGCATTCTTGTCCTTCTCAAGGGGAATTTCCGTTTCGTAGGTCGCACCGTTTTCATCACTGACATCCCAGATTCGCACACTCCGGTCGTTCACTTTCAGCTCCATCTTCGCGGCCTCGTCCCCCGCCGCATCCGCCCGTGCGGTGACGGTGAATTTGAATCTTCCGCCGCTTTTGGGTTTGCGGTAGGCAGTCCCCTCCCCATTTGAGGCCAGCATCAGCGCAGAACCCGACCTACTGCCCGCCCCTTTCAGTTGCTGTCCCTGGATTTCGATCTCCGGATAGCTTGGAGGGGAAAGATCCACCGCCATGTCCAGCGCCACCTCCGCAGCCTCCAGATAGCGCTCCATGTGCAGGGGGGAAAGCGTGAGAACATCCCCGATATTGTCGAAACCATAGCCGCTGTCGTCGAGAGGCAGGATATCCGTCACTTCCGCTTTCACCCCGAGGAGATCGCGTACCGTATTTTCATACTCCGTGCGGTTCAGGCGGCGCAGGGTCACGTGGCCGGGATCGGGATTGTCGGCATCCACGGGGAACACCGCATCGTCGATCCATTTCACCATTTTCGCACGTTCGATCTCGTCCGGCGCGTATTCGTCCGGCGGAGGCATGAGGCGGAAATCAATGTGATCGCGGATCTTTTGCCACTCGGCGCGATCAGCGATCATTTCCTCTATCGTGTGCCAGCTATCCAGCTCCAGGTGGCCTTCCGAGCTGCCGTCGCCATGGCAATCGTAGCAATAGTCCACCATGATGGGCAGGATCTCCTTCTTGTATTGGTCGGCGAGATTTTCCGCATGGAGGGCACAGGAAAACAGCAGCAATCCGAGGACGTGGACTACTGAAAATCTCCGTAAAGTGCGCTGAAAATTGAATGAAGCCATCAGATCAGAAGTGAGGAAAAGGTCGTCTCCCGGTTGCGGCGGGGAGACACACCGAAACTACGGACGGACGAACGGATTTCTAGCAACAATACGCCCGAAAATCCTTACCGCTTGTCTTCACCCGCCTTTCTGCCATTTTCCTGAATCCATGAAAATTCCAGCCATCCTCCTATTGACCGCTATCACCTCCTTCGCAGGTGAAAACCTCCTCTCCAAAAACGATCTTTTCAACTGGGCTTTCGAATCCAAAGAAGGAGCGGAAGCGGCGGAAAAATCCTGGAAACTGGAGGACGGCGTCCTCTCCACCACGGGCAAACCCATAGGCTTCATCCGCACCAGGGAATCTTACGAAAACTACACGCTCACCTTCGAGTGGCGCTGGCTTCCCGGCACGGAAAACGGAAACAGCGGACTCCTCGTCCATGCCGGCGAGACTGCGGAAGGAAAAGACTGGCCGCCATGCATCGAGGCCCAGCTTTTCCAAAACAACGCCGGGGATTTCTGGATGATAAATGAGAAGCTCGAAGCCACCGGCAAGAACGAAGGCGGCCGCTGGATCCGCACGGCCGACCCCAAGGAAAAACCCCTCGGCGAATGGAACACCATGACCGTCGTCTGCAAGGCGGACAGCATCACCGTCCACGTGAACGGCACCTTGGTAAACGAGGGGAAAAACCTCTCCACCACCAGCGGCAGCATCTGCTTCCAGGCGGAAGGCGCGCCCATCGAGCTGCGGAAAATCATGCTGGAAAAATAACCGGCTTGACCGAGAGGAATGAGTACCATCTCCCTAATCCTGCGAGTTGCCGGTTACTTCGCTCTGGTTCCTTTTTGCGCCAACATTTGCAGGGCAAGCTATGATCATAGCATTGCGGCAGGCGGAATCGACTTCTTGCTGGCTGCGGTCACATTCGGCCTCATCCTGGCATACGGGAGCAACCCGACCGATATGAAGCCGATAACCCGTTCCCCGATATTCTGGCTAGTGAACGCTCTGTTCTACTCTGTCTTCCCAGCATACGTAATCTGGCTGAACTGGGACTCTGCACGCTTCATGATTACAGGCTCGATTTCAGGGATATACCGAGTTTTCCTCCCGGATTTCCAGAAATACCAAGCTCTGGGTGCAATCGGGGATTTGGTTATCATCGTAGTCATGGTGTGGATGCCTGCCGCTGCAATACTATCGACCATCGCATTCGCACTTGCCTATGCGAAAGCTCCCGGTGTCCCACTGGCATCCGCACAATAGCTCTCAGAATTTCCTCACTTCTTCCCCGCTTCCAACAGCTCTTTCACCGCACGCCCCGCCTTGCTCTCCAGTGATTTTTCCGTGAGAGGATCGGTCCGGTTTACCTTGGAGGTCACCCGCGCCTCGCCATCGAACACACTCACCTTTCCGCCAATCCCGCCGCTCACCCAATCCCGGGAATTGGCATTTCCAGAAAGGATGCGGCTGGCAAACGACGTTCCGTCAAACTGATCGTTTTGCGGCAACTCCACCCCGGCGAGTTCACAGAAAGTCGGCAGCCAGTCCGCCATATCGACCAGATCGGGAGCGGTTCCCGCAGCAACCGTTCCCGGACGGCACACCAGCAGCGGGATATGCGTCCCTGCTTCCGTAAGATCCCGCTTGCCACCGTGGATCACCGTTCCGTCCGCCAGTTTCCTGTCCCCGTATCCTTCCGGCTCGGTTCCGTTGTCACCCATGAAAATGATGTAGGTGTTTTCGGCGATCCCAAGCTCATCGACCTTTTTCACGAGCCTCCCAACGATCTTGTCCATGTAGTTCACCATGTTCGGGAGCGAAGCCTCGCGACCGGCCGCCTTGTCATCGGGTGTCGGCAGTAGCGGCGTGTGTGGCAAAAGTTCATTGTGATGGATAAAAAACGGCTTACCCGCCTTCACTGCCTCTTCCATTTTCCCCTCCACGTACCCGGCCAGAACATCCGGCCCGTATCGTTCCGCGATATCATCCCGCACCTTCCCGTCCTGGTTGAAAGTCGGGTTCCAGTATCGGGTTGTCTTCGCGCCATCCCTCCAGATCTGCCACACGCACCAGGAATCAAAACCCGCGTCCCGGATGTGGTCGGGATGAAATTCCAGAGTGGCCAACTGCCACTTCCCCGTCACCGACGTCGCGTAGCCCGCACCCCGCAGGATCTGGGCATAGGTCGTCCACTTGTTCTTGAAATCCACCGCCTTCTCCGTGCCCATGTGAACTGGCAGCACGTTATCATATCTATGCTTCGTCACATAAGTCCCGGTATATAACGACATTCGCGAAGGTGTGCAGACCGGGCTGGTGTAGCAGCGCTCGAACCTCAGCGATTTTTCCGCCAGGGCATCCAAATTCGGTGTTTTGAAATCCGTCCCTCCATAGCTACCCAGCCCCTCGAATCCCAGGTCATCCGCGAACAGCAGCAGAAAATTCGGTTTCTCCGCCTCCTCCGCCTGTGCGGAAAGACCTCCCAACAAACACACCAGAACCGCCGTTTTCAAAAACACTTTCATCCATCCACTACGCACAAACCAATCCTGCCTTTCAACCACCAAACCCGATCAGTGACTTCCTTTCCGGGAAAAGAACTCCTTCGCCTCCCGGTAAGCGAGCCACACCAGCAGTGAAGTCCCGTCCGAGTCGTTGAGCCCCTTCAATGGATCCTCGACCGAAGGCGTAGGCATCAGCGCCTCTTCCGCTTTCTTGAAAACCTCCTCCGCTTCGGATTGCCTGCCCAGACGGAAAAGTGTAAGCGCTTTGTAGAAGTCCATTCCGTGCTCGTTGTTTCCCTCCCCCCCAAGTGCCTTGTATTTCCTCTCAGATGCCAGAAATCGTTCAGCTTCGGCAAATCTTTCCAAAGCCCCTAAGAAATTCCCGGTCCGATAAAGTGCCAGTCCGCGGATATTCGCCATCTGATCGGTGCTCATCTTTGATTCAGGTGGTGAATCCGGGGAATTCCGCTCCGCCTCGACGCGGGCAAGATTTTCCAGAATCACACGTCCCTGCTCCTCGTCCTTGAGCGGCGCAATACAGGAAATCCAGGCAATCCTGTCCACGAAATGCCTCCTACGCGGCTTCTCTCCCATCCAGCCTATCATCCAGTCCCGCGTCGCCCCGTAATCTTCCTCCTGGTGGAACCAGAGCTGGAGATTCGCCAGGAGGAAATTGACCCATGTGTCGTCCCGGGCAAGTGGGCAGCCTTCCTTTAAAAGTTCTACAGCTTCCTCTGTGCGCCCCGCCTTGCAATAGCAGCGCGCAAGAAATGTCAGGACATCTGAAAAAGTCCGAGGGTGCATCAGATCGGGGGACTCACGAACCACCGACACCACGTTTTCCCCCAGTGCGACGGCTTGTTCCAGATCGCTCTCCGCGAAGGAGGCATACAGGCTGAGCATCAAATCCTTCTGCACCCTCAGTGTCTGGGGATGTTCCGGCCCGAAGACCTTCAGCCGTTTCTCACTCACCTCCCGGAGCCTCGCCCGATACCCCTCCCCCTGGTCCGTGTAAAACATTTGCCGGAGCAATGCGTTTTCCGCATCCGCGGTGCTGACCGCACCTTCGCCGTCACGTTCCGCGATCAGTCTCACGCATTGCCGGTAGATTTCCAACGCCTCGCTTCTCCGTTCGGCACCCCAGTAGATACTTGCCACCCCCCACCGCACTTTGAGTGCCTCGTCCGCCATAGGGGAAAACTTATCCTGAACCAGCGCCAGAAGCCGGATCTGTGTCGCCAGCGCCAGATCCGGCATCCTGTTCCTCGACTGGGATTTTGCCAGCTCTTCCATCGCTTCAAACGTTTCCGGAGCATTATCACCATGTTCTTCCACTGCTGCCGAAAGCGCGTCCTCGGCTTTTTCGACCTCGGATTTCTCTCCGGGCGCCTGGGCATCCGCTTCCGATGGCAATGATTTTTGAAACTGGAAAAGCTCCCATTCCGCCAGCTTCGTCTCATGGGAAAGTTCCCCGAATGTCAGTTTCTTCAGCTCGACGATTTCCTTTTTAAGTTCCATCGCACGCTCGAAATCTCCGGTCTGAAGCGCGGCGCTCGCTGCACTTCTCAGGGCGCGGAAGATTTCTTCCTTTTCTCTCCCCGGATGATTTCTAACAAACTCCAACTCCTCCTCCGCAAGACCACGAATGCGCCCGAACTGTCCGAGCTTTTCCGCCTGCACAATGACATCCCTGATGGCACCGAGCGTTTCCGGATGCCCGTCACCCAGCATGCGCCTCCGGGTTTCGAGCACCTTTTCCCGGAGCGCCAGAGCCTCCTCAGGGAGCGAGAGCGCGTCATAAGTCCCGGCCAGGACGCCCTGGAGCAGGGCGAGTCTTTCCGGTTGGGTTTTCAGCTCGGCTTCCAGTTTTCCACTGGCGGCTTCCAGCGCATCCACCACCGTCACCGACCTCCCGTCCACGGACGGATCCGATCTCCGGAAAATCTCGGTCAACAGCCTTGTCACCTCTTCTGAGTCCCGCAGTGCCCCCGCCTTGGCATTTCTTTCCTTCACCGCCTCTTCCAGTCTCTCCCCCGCCAGAGCCTCCGCCCTCGTCGCGCGCAACGCCTGCCATCCACTTACCGCCACGGCCGCAACCAGTAGCCCCGCGATCCCGCATGCGACCAGCAATGCCGCACGGTGTCGCTTGGAAAACTTTCCGAAAAGATATACCGCGCTCGGAGGCTTTGCCGTCACCGGCTCGTCCGCGAGAAATCTCGCTATGTCATCCGCCAGCGCCGCCGCCGTCCCGTATCTTCTGTCCCGCGATTTATCTATCGCCTTCATCACGATCCAATCCAGATCCGATGCCACGAAACGCCGGAGCTGCTCCCTGGAAACCTTCCTCGCCGCCCCCACCGCCTCCGCCTCCTCGCTCCCCAGCGAGGTCAGCCGCGCGGACGGCCTGGGCGGCTCCACCTCCCGGATGATGCGCCGCATCTCATCCACCCCCGCCCGCACCAGGGTCGCCTGATCGAAGGGAGTCACCCCCGTAAGCAGTTCGTAAAGCAAAACCCCCAGCGCATAAATATCGCACCGCGTATCGATATCCAGACTCCCCAGCCCGGTCTGCTCCGGACTCATGTAAACCGGCGTCCCCACCCACGCCTCTATCCTCGTAAAGAGCGTCCGCTCCGTCAGTTTTCCCTCGGTCGCCTTGGAGATCCCGAAATCAATCACCTTCACCATCGGCTTGTCCCCGTCCAGCGTTACGAGAATGTTCGAGGGCTTGATGTCGCGGTGTATCACCCCTTTCTGGTGCGCGTGATTGATCGCCGCGCATACATCGCCGAAAAGCCCGAGCCGTGCATTCGCATCCATTTCACGGGAATCGCAAAACTCCGTAATCGCCACCCCTTTCACCAGATCCATCGCGAAATACGGGCGCCCCGTATCCGTAATCCCCGCATCGATCACCCGCGCGATATTCGGATGATCCATCCGCGCCAGCGCCTGCCGCTCCGCATCGAAGCGGCCTACCACCTCCTTGGAATCCATCCCCGCCTTGATCACTTTTATAGCCACCTTCCTGGAAATCGGCTTCTCCTGCTGCGCCATCCACACCACGCCAAACCCACCCTCACCTATCTGTTGCAGCAGCTTGTAAGGCCCCACCCAATCCCCCTCCTTTTCCAAAAAGGAATTCCCCGGGGATCTCGCCAATGTCCGCCCGCCAATGTTCGGGGTGAAATATGCCTCCGCCCGCTCATATACCACCAGCAGGTTTTTCACCTCCCCTTCCAGTTCCACATCACCTCCACACCATTCCGGTAGAAACGTCCGACGCTCGCCGACATCCAGTTCCATCAGTCGATCAAGAATTTCTTCTGCCGCGTTATCCATATCAGGTTACTGCGTGGAAACTCATCGGAAACGGACAGCCACCCTCACTCATCCTCCAGGATCGCGTGATACATCCATACCTTCGCAGCCAGCCAGTGCCGCCTTACCGTCTTTTCATTCACTCCCAGCATCTCGGCGATCTCCTGATTCTCCAGCTCACAGAAAAAACGCAACTTCACGATCGCCGCCTTCATGGGATCCTCCGCCTCCAGCCGGCCCAACACCTCATGCACCTCCATCACACGCTTGCACTCCTCCGCCTCCGCCACGTCCAGTCCATCCAAAGGAACCGCCCTCTCGCCGTTCCCCCGCTTGTTCGTCAGCCGCCGCCTCGCTGCCTCCACAAGAATCCTCCGCATCGCCTCAGCCGCGGATGCAAAAAACTGCGCCCTGTCGCGCCACTGCTCAGGCGCGGACTTTTCCAAACGCATCCAGGCCTCATGTACCAGCGCCGTCGCGTTCAAAGTCATCCCCGGCTTTTCAAAGGAAACCTTCGCCCGCGCCATTTGCTTCAGCTCCGAATATAGCTCCCGAAAAACCGCCTCATCATCCGCCTCATCCTCGGAAACCAGATTCGCCCACTTCGTTTGCACGGCTGGAACTCTCCACAATCCGTTAGACCCCTGTCCAGCCCCAATGGAACGCGGACTTTAAACCGCAGCACCCCGCCGGCCATCAGGTTCGGACGACAAAAATTTCACCAAAGACAATTTCACTGTCCGTTATCCGCCCGAGATCGCGCATGGAATAGGTAACGCGGCAAAAGCCCGCAAACAAACCAACAACCAATCGACAGATTCCAATGAAAACGACCCGTCCGCAACGATTCACCGCACTGGCAACAACAGCCATCATCCTCGCATCCACACCACTGGCTTTTGCCCAAGACAACTCCACATCCTACGACACGGGCGCATACTTCGGACAACCGAAAACCGCGCCGGAAAAACTTCAGAGCCTGAAAACCCACCACCAGGAAGCGTTCTCCGAACTCTCCGCAGTCCTCAACCGCCTCCCCGTCGAACCCGATTTCCTAGGCACCAAAGAACTGTTCTCCGAGATCGACAAATCCGGGCGTACTATGAAAAACATCCGTTCCGGCTGCACCACCCTGATGACATCCCTCCGTGCCGATGTAAAAGCATTCACCGAAAGCCCCTCATTCACCGAGGAGGAGAAACAGGAACTTAAGCTTGCCGCCGACTCCTTGGAGGAAGGCTGCGCGACACTTTCCAAAACACTTGATGTCGCCATCGACCGCCTTGATGCCGCCTACACCATTCTTCCAAGGTGGAACAAGACGTACAAAGCCTACCTCAACCTCCAGGCCCCACCCAGGCAACCGGGCAGATCCGCACGAACGTTGGGGAATATCTGAAATCATTCGAGCCGAAAGAAAACGCCAAACTACCGGTCGATGCCGCCCAAGCCGAGTGAGATCTCCCGTAGCAAACTTTTACAAAGACACCCGAAAATGAACGTATTCCGACAAATCAGCGTAATTTCCGTCCCAGTGATCACCATGACCGCCTTACTGGCAATTCCAGGCTGTTCCGGTGAGGATCAGAAGGTCGCTCCGCTGAAAAGCGAGATCGAGTCGAATGTGAAAATCGCCATTCCGCCCTTCCTATCGCTCGCATCCTTGGAAACCGAAATAATTCCAATCATGGAAAATCA
The DNA here is from genome assembly GCA_963793435.1 of uncultured Verrucomicrobiae bacterium. Taxonomy (GTDB): domain Bacteria; phylum Verrucomicrobiota; class Verrucomicrobiia; order Verrucomicrobiales; family Akkermansiaceae; genus Luteolibacter. Next base: position 3,369,561 of record CAWCAA010000002.1, read on the forward strand.
TGTGAAGATCAACTTCAAGGCCAAGGTCAGGCCGATGGAAGATCTCTACATCGATGATCGTCACATGCGGGGCGAGGCCCCCATGATGATCCTGAAAAAAAGCCAATCACCCGGAACCGAAGCGCAGCTCTACGGCTCGATGGAAGCGGAGACGAACCGTGGACAAATGGGAAATGTCCCGCCCGGAATTCAATTCCGGCATGACACAGTTGGGTGCCCCGCGAGGCTCCTTCGACTCCCGCGCCCTTATCGATGGTTCCGAAGAAATGAAGAAGTTCATCGCGGAGCAAGACGCGGCAGTGGCCGAGCGAGCCAGAGTGGAGGAAGAGGATCGCCAGAAAAGCGAGAATGCGCGACTTGCGCTGGTTGAACAAAAGCGTAGCGAAAAAGAAGTGGCTCGGAAAAGACTACTCGACGCCACCGCAACGGGAAAAACCTACGAAGGCTTCATCCAAGGCACCGGGAACTCCACCCACATCCGCCAGGCAATCAAACTACAATTCACCTCCCAGTCTGGTGCCCTCGTCAGCGCGGATATACACAACCCGGATCAGCCCGCTCACAGGCAAACGCTCAACGGCGAACTTGTATTCGAACCCGATTCAAACCAATCCAACGGCGATAACAGGCAGTACCCCATCCTCCTGTCTCCCAAATCGACATCAGAATACACAAATGACAAACTGGACATATATTTTGAACAATACACCATGAAACTTGAGATTATGGCCCAAGGCGTGGAGGGAGTAGCCGCAACACGAAACCACCGCTACGCCTTACGCCTCCAATCCGCCCAATAACCACCAAAATCAACCCAGGAAATCATCCCTCTTATGTCAGCCCCAATACCGCCCACCATCACTCCTCCCCGCAGTTTCCAAATTCTTAAAGCCCTCCACATCCCCACCATTATCCTGGGAACCCTATTATGGCTCGTCATTCTCCTCACCTCCTTAAATAGCCTCACAAAAGGCTACAGCGACGCCCAAAACATACTCAGCACCTTCAGAATACTTGCTGCCCTCCTCGGATTCACCATTGTTGCCCTCCAGTGCATGAGTCTTTTCAGGATGCTCAAAAAACATCCCTCATTCCGCTTCTGGACTATCACCTACGCCCTCAGCTCCATCGCAGCAAAAGTCATCATCCTCATCGGCAGCTTAATCTACATCGCCATTTTTAGAAGGCTCGCGAGCGACGAAATCGCAAAGCAAGACATCTTCAGCCAAGCCTTCCACTCAGACCAATACAATCAAAGCATCAACGAAACAACCTCCGGAATTCTCACCGTAGTCATGCTCCTACTCATCTTCGGCTCAATCTACCCCTCCATTGTCCTCCTCCTCTGCAACAGAAAATCAATGAAGTCCTTCAAAGAAACCCTCTCCCCAATCTCCTGAAATCTCTCCGCCCCACTTCAGCGATCTCACATAGATACCAGTTCATCTTCTCCACACCTCTCGCAAACTTTTACCACCGCCATGCCTTCCGCATCACACCAAAATTCCGATCCCATTCAATCAAGTCTCACGCCTCGGCTCATGGCCACCCTCCTCATCCTGGTCGCCCCCCTGTCATCAGCGCAGGATGCCGCATCTGAGATTTCCGATTACCTTCCCGTCAACCGTACGCTCACCGATACCGCCGGAAGAAAAATCGAAGCGACCATCACCGCCAAAACCGATACCTCAGTCAAATTCCGCCGCAGGAGCGACAGCAAGGAATTCGAACTCGAACTCGAAAAACTTTCCCCACAAGACCGGGAGTTTGTCAAAGCGATCGGAAAACCAGGCCCCATCGAGAAAACCGAAATCGAAATCACCATCAGTGGCTCGTCCGTGAAAGTTACCCGTCTCGGCAATGGCCCGCTCGGCGTCGTCTTCTTCGGCCACTCGGGTTCAAGCCGGATGAAGGAAGCCATCATGTCAGATACGGCTCCCTTCTCCGGCCTACTTCCGGACAGGGCATCCTTTTTTCTATGGGAATATCCGGAAACCGGCCCCTTCGCTGAAGTAAGCGCTGCGATAGAAGCCTACCGCGGCGGGGATCAGGGAAAAATCCGCCCCAACTTCAAAGGCATCGCTTCCGATGCTATGAAACAGATCCGCGAAAAATCGGGACTGGAGGATTTTCTACTGGTTGGGAATTCGTTGGGAGCCGGTATCGTGCTCTGGGACTTCAAGGATCTGGTGGCCGATCCAAAAAACAGCTTCCTCCTCATTTCCCCCACCGAAACATTCATGCCTCCTGTTTCGGAACTGGGAAAACCACAACGAACCATGCTGCTTTCTTCCATCGGCAGGGAATCACCCTTTGAGCAAACTCGTGATCCCGATCCTTTTCTGGGTGGTTCGGCAAAGCAATGGGTAATGACCAACCTTGATACCGGGTCGGTCAAGAACATCATCCAGGCAACTAGGGTCAACGGTTACGGCCCTCGCGAGAGGGCTACCCAGGCATACGTATCGGTTATACGGAGCGCCTTCGAGAGAGGCCACGCAATCATTGGGGACGACATCCCAAACAATCTTTTGTCCAGGATCATCAGGGTGAAACTGGGTATTAATCCGGTCTCGGCGCTAACCCTCCGTAACGTTCCATATTCCTTGGAAAACCCGTATTCCCTCAACATGTGGGCAAAGGACAATGGGAAGAACCTCGTGACTTCGCTCAAGAGGACGTCGAAAAATGTTGTAAAAATCATCATTCCTACGGGCGAAACGGCAGTGATCGAAATGACCAATGTCGATGGTTATGATTTGTCTGGCGAGAATGTCCTGGACTACCGCTGGAAATACCGGGCAGCACCCGGACAACCCGTGCAGACAGGAAAAGGCACGGCCAAACACGAGTTTGTCGATATTGAGATAAACGGAGGCCAAACCCACACGATCAAACCAGGCAACAATTCCGATGATTCGATTCTTCGCGCGGGCGGAATTTCCATATTATGGACTGATCAGAACGTATTGAGACACTTTGCATCCCATGGCTCCGTTGACATTCTCCCTCCCGATTCATTTGAAAAGGACTTCTAAAACGTTAGCTGGTGTCGATTCAGGCCACCGATCAACTCTCTGTGCCGCTTTTTTCGCAGTGCGAATCTTCAAAACCGGAAACCTCTTCCATCTCTTCCCTTGGAGTTTGAAATTCTTGGGGAATATAGAGGGGTCGTAGTCTATAGCAGTTCCACTCCAAGGGATTCTCGCCGAAAAATTCTGGATGACGAGCCACCCGAACGTGGTTTCGTAAAAAGAGCTTACGTAAAGAACGATGACAATTTCATCTTCTATTGCAACGCCGACTCGGGGCCAAAAGGCGACACGTTAAAAGAGTATCCAGAGAACATCGGGAAAGTCGCAGATAAAATTTTAGAGTTGATCACACTACACGACAAAATTTAAGATCTCTTAACAAACGACGGCTTGGGGCGTAAGCTGTTGATTATGAAACAAAAAGCCGACAACACCCAAGCCGTCCCGGACAGTATGGAGGAGCTCCGCGGACATTTCAAACCCCATCTCGACCTACCCAAGGCCCGCATGACCTGTTTCCTGATGCTCGTTCTCGCGGTGATCGCCGAGCGGACCGTCTCGCTGGTCTGGCTCTCCAAACATCCCGACACCGACGCGGACACCTCTTCGGTCTATCGCCGTTTCCAACGTTTCTTCGCACGCTGCGCCCTGCGTCCCGAGGCGGTCGGGCGGCTCGTCCTGGCGATGATTCCGAAGTGTCCGAAGGGGCGGGTTCTGGCAATGGACCGCACCAACTGGCAGTTCGGAAGAACCCACATCAACATCCTCGTGGTGAGCGTGATTGTCGGGAAAGTCGGACTCCCGTTGGCTTGGCGGGTGCTGCCGAAGTCCACCGGGAAGGGCAATTCGCGCAAATTCCACCGCATCGCACTGATGGAGAACGTCCTCTCTATCCTGCCAGCCGGGGAGATCCAGGCACTGACAATGGATAGGGAGTTCGTCGGGAAGAACTGGCTCGCGTGGCTGCGCCTCGTCGATGTGCGCTATGTCGTAAGGCTGAAGAAGAACACGCTCGTCGACGGCCACCGGGCTTCCCATCTTTGCGAGCGGAACCGTTGGAAACGCCTGGCCGCGGGTCCGGTGGAAGTCTTCGGCCAGCAGGTCCGTTTCGCCGCGAAGCGGATCAGGAACGGTCGCGAGCCTTGGCTGGCGGTCATAAGCCACGGTTTCCACGGGGAGGAGGCGCTGGCGATCTATCGCGAACGCTGGGGCATCGAAACATTGTTCGGGCATCTCAAGAGGAAAGGCTATCAATTCGAAGACACGCATATGACCAAGGCCGGGCGGATCTCGAAACTCATGGCGGTGCTGACCGTGGCCTTCGCCCTGTGCTACCGTTGGGGCGTCAGGCTGGAGGAAGTCCGGAAAGCGACTGTGAAGAAACACGGTTATCCGCCCAAAAGCCTGTTCCGCCGCGGCTTCGAGAGCCTCCACGTGATGTTCGACAAGCCCAGCCGCTTCGCCCGGAAGATCGACGAATTCTTTGAGGTGGTTCTCAGGAAGCCGCTCTCAGAAAATTTTGTCGTGTAGTGTGAGAGTTGATGAAGGAATTTCATCACTGAAGCAGGAAAATCAGCGGCAGATAGCGACAGAAACCGGATACTCCACTTACGCTGAAAAACCTCCGGGAAAACACGCCAAAGCCGCCGTTTTCAAAAACAGTTTCATCCATCCACTAAGCACAAACAAATCCCGCTTTCCGACCACCAAACCCGATCACCGACCCGTCTTGCGCTTCACGATGGAGACCATTTCACCGACCTCATCCACCCGCAGCAGCAACGCCACCACGAAATAGGCGCCAGCCGCCACTCCTACCACACCGCCCAGCCAGACCGCTTTCATCAGCAGACTCATTCCATCGAGGTCGGTGAAAACATAGCGATTCGCGAACAGGCAAAGTGCCGCCATCACTGCAGTCGCCGTTCCGATTTTCAAAAATGAAACCACGATTCCCTTCGTCCCCACATCCCCGGCGTAGCGAACCATCGCCGCATACAGGAACAGGAAGTTCAGGCTGGCTACGATACTCGTGGTAAGTGCCAGCGACTCGTGCCCCCATTTGAAAACGAAAACGAACGTGTAGTTGCAGCCAATGTTCACCACCAGCGCGATCAGGCTCGCGATCATAGGGAACCAGCGCTTGTCTATCGCGTAAAAGGCCGGTTGGAGGACTTTCAGCCCCGCGTAAAACAACAGGCCGTAACCATAAGCCTGTAGCGCCCCGGCGGTCGCCAGTCTGTCGGCGGAATCAAACGCGCCCCTCTCATAGATCAGGCTGATGATTGGCTGTGCCAGCACGACCAGCCCCACCGTAGCCGGAAACACCAGGAACATCACCAGCTTCAATCCTTTGGCCAGGATGGGGCCAAAATCCTCCCCCACCCCGTTCACCGCCGCCCGGGAAAGCGCGGGCAAAGTCACCGTCGTCACCGCCACGCCGAAGACACCGATGGGAAGCTGCATCAGGCGGAACGCGTAGCTCAACCAGCTCACCGCCCCCTCACCCACCCCGTAGGCAAACATCGAGTTCACCACCACGTTCACCTGCGTCACCGAGGCGGCGATAACCGCCGGCCCCATGAGCTGGAGAATCTTCTTCACTCCGGAATCGTTCCATTTGAAATCCGCCACGAAACGGTATCCCACCGCCCGCAGGGCAGGAAACTGGCAGACAAGCTGCGCCACCCCGCCAATCACCACGCCCCACGAAAACCCGACCAGACTCCGCGGCCCCCACTCCGGATCCATCCAGTAACCGATCGCCGCCCCGCCCGCCATCGAGCCTATGTTGAAAAAGCACGAGGCCAAAGCCGGCATGCCAAACACATCCCGCGCATTCAGCATCCCCATCACCAGCGCGGAGAGCGATACCAGCGCGATGAACGGATACATGATACGCACCATTTCCACCATCAGCGAGATCTGTGTGGGATCGTAATCGCGCGCCGTTTCCCCGCTCTTCGAAAAAGCCGTCAGCAACTCCACGATCCACGGAGCCGCCGCGATCCCGGCCAGCGTCACAAAACTCATGAACACCGCCGCAAGGGTCATCATACGGTTCGCCAGCACCCAGGCGTTCTCCGGCCCGTCGGATTTCACTTTCTTGGAAAAGGTCGTCACGAAAGCCTGTGAGAGCGCGCCTTCCGCGAAGAGATCCCGCAGAAGATTCGGCACCCGGAACGCCAGATAAAAGCAATCCATCAACCAGCTCCCGCCAAACAAACCCGCGAACATGACCTCGCGACCAAGCCCAAGCACACGGCTCAGCATGATCGCCGCACTTACCTTCCATGTAGCCCTGGCAGACATCCGCGCCGTTCTTCTACTAAGGGGAAGGCGTTTGCAATCCCTTTGCGGAGGAACCAACTTTCCAATCCTCCCCGGACTTTCAGGGAAGTTGACGAAGCTTCAGAAAACGTTAATCTGCTTTCTTGGCTGAAACACTTTTTTATTCGTCACATGATCCTGATCCGATTATTCATCCTTGTCTTCGTTAGCGCTTTGCCAGCCACCGCTTTCTCTCCCCCCATTCCCTACAGACATGTGGTGGCCGAGGGGCAGTGCTTCGTGGTTCTGGATCCGGAAAAAGACAGCCCACCGACGGCCATCTCCTACCAATCCACCTCGAACGGTTTCAAAGAACTCTGGAGAGCAGAAGGGTGGTATGGCTATCCTCATGAAATCTTCCTCTCTTATGACGGGATGACACTGGTGCGGCTTCGAAGCCTACCCCTCCCATGGGATGTCGGTGAAGACCCCAAAGACGAGCCAGTGCTGTTCATTTATTTCAAAGGCCAACTGGTAAAAGAATACAAACTTGGCGTACTGATGGAAGACGTCCGAAACATTGAGGATCAGGGCAGCTTCGGCTTCGCCGGATGGAGATGGATGAAGGATGCAGAGATCGAATCGTCTCAAAACCAAGGGATTAAGACAGACCGCAACGATGAAAAGCCCGGTGCGGAGATGAGCAATAGCTACAACGATTCCCTGTTCCATTTGGAGACCCTGGAGCGCACCGAACTCTTCTTCGACCTTCTCGACGGTAGGCTGATTGAGAAAAGGAAGAGAGCGCCGGAAAAGAAAGAACCAGAGGCACCGTCTTCAGAAGATCCGTTCGCAGATTGAAATGATCTTGCATTCCCTCCAACCCCTTTCTTGCCTTTGCCTACTTGCGGTCGCTTTGTCCTTATCTAAGGGCATCGTCAAAGCACGTCCCTTTCTGATCCCGCTCATCATCACTTCATCCGTATTGGGAATCGCAACGCTCTACCCGAACGCCATCGAAATCTTCGTCGTGAATTACAGTGGCGCGATCTATGAAATGGAGTCCCTCGGATCCCTACCGAACGTCCCCTACCGGTGGGTTTACTACGGCAATGCCATTCTGCCCCTGCTCCCTGCCCTGGCGTTGATCCCGCAAATCAAACGCCGATCATTGGTGGTTGCGACCCTTGCGCTGCTGGGGATGGTTCCCGCTGCGTTTTTCCTATAGCTGCCGCGAGACGCGGCAGCTACGGCTTTCCGCTCATTTGATCCGGCCCTCGAAATTCAGGATCTGCTTGTTCTCGATGAGCTTCGCTTTCAGGTCTTCATATTTCAGATCCTGGACGGCAATGCCTTTCTCGATGGCCAATACACCAGCGGTGGCGGCGGATTGGCCGAGGATCATGAATACGGGTTCCATGCGGATGGAGCCGTAGGCGACGTGGGATGCGGAAACGGCGCAGGGAACCAGCAGGTTCGTGCACTGTTCTTTCTTGGGAACGAGCGACCCATAGGCGATTTCGTATGGCTCCACGTTGACGCCGATGTCGCCTTCATTGTGGACGCGGCCGTCTTCGGAAATGTAACGCTGCGTATTGTGGGAATCGATGGTGTAGGAGCCCATGCCCACGGAATTTGGGGTCGGCTTCCTTTTCAGGAGCTCGTTTTCCGTCATCACGTAGGCTCCGATCATACGGCGCGCCTCACGGATGTACATCTGCGGGGACCAGTTGCCGTTGTCCTCGTATTCGTCCCTGGCCAATCCCCAGGTATTCATCTCCTTGCGGATTTTTTCGGGAACCCGCTCGCTGGTCATGTTGTAGTAGAGCCAGCCGAGGATGTAGTTCTTGTGTTCCTCCATGATCTCGCGGCGGCGCTCGTAGCTGCCTTCCGGGTAATCGTAGTTTCCGCCGATGTAGTCGGTGCTGACCGGGCCGTGGTTGTTCGTATCCGTCTTATGGTTGGGGATGGGATCGAACTTTCCGAACGGATCATCCCAACCGGCATCATACACGCGACCGAGAAGCTCGTAGCGTTTCTCGTCATAGCCGGGTGGCTTTGGGAAAGGGATGCGGTTTTCCTCCACATTGGTCATGCAAACGCGGAAGTTGTATGCCTGCACGCGTTTGTCGGCGGAATTTTTCTCACCGGGAGGCTCTGCGGAAACGAGGGGCAGGACACCGCTCGACGGATCTCCGGGAACGATGTAGGGATCGACCTTCCATTTTTCGAAATGGTGGGTGTGGTGGAACACGCCAGTCATCACACCGGCCCAGTCCTCACCGTATTGTTCCTTCCCCTCGCGGCCTACCGTGTAGGAAACTCCCGCTGCGGCCATCAGATCCCCCTCATAGGTGGTATCGAGAAAGACTTTTCCGGTAAAGGTATCGCCATCAAGCGTGGTGATGGAGGTGATCTTCCCACTCTCCATCTTTACGCCCTTTTCCCTATCCAGATAAGCTCCCTTGTGCAGCGGGATTTCATATTCCGCGATGTAGCCGTCGAACACTTTGAGCGCAGCGCTCGGCTCGAAGATCCACATCGTCCTCTGGCCGTGGTCGGTGGCGCGGTTCCCCTGACCTACATCGCCGTAGTCCTCCTGTTTCTCGAACTTCCATGCCTCCGGCGTCTGGTAGTGGTTGTAGATGCGGTGGTAGAAATCCCGGGAAAGCCCGCCGATCACCGTTTTGTTACCCGTATCGGTAAAACCGAGACCACCGGAGCTCAGGCCGCCAAGACGCTTGTCAGGGCTGACCAGGATGACGGATTTTCCCATCTTTTTCACCTGCACGGCGGCGATGACGGATGCGGAGGTGCCCCCGTAGATGATTACGTCCGCTTCATGGTCTGCGGCATTTGCGTTTGCGAAAAGTAGTGGAGCTGACAGTAATGCCAGGGTGGTTTTTGTGTTCATCGGGGTTAAAAAATACGGATTTCCCGTGGAAGATCCATCCTTAAAACAAGACGATCCGCATTGGAAGATTTTCCAAGCGGATCGTCATGGGTTTGATGAAACGATTTCTAGCGTTTGCGGCGAAGGAAAGCCAGGGAGAGACCCGCGAAACCGAGGAGCGCGGAGGAAGGCTCCGGGACTGCGCTGACTTCAAGATTGTCGATGCGGTAGCTTGATCCCGAGTTGAGATTCGCAAAATCCCACCTCAGGGTAACGCTCGACTGGCCTTCGATCGCATCGATAGCAGTCAGATCCGCCGTGTAAGCGAAGAAGTTGTTTCCATCCCGTGTATAGTTTTCGAAACTGGTGTCAGCAACGGGGCCGCCTCCGGTATCGTAGCTAAATGCGGAAAATTTCTCGGGCGGAGCAGACCCGGCCGCACGAATGGAAAACCGTAGGGTTACATCGGTAAGCCCGACAGTCGAGAACGTGGTGGAGAACGAGTTGCCTGTGCTCCCCGGATTCCATCCTGCCGTGTGACCCGGAACATTCTGATCTCCGCCTCCTAGCCATTCGTTTCCTTGGAAATCGAAAAAAGAAGCCTCTCCGCCATCACCGCCTGATTTGAGGTTACTACCCCCTTTTAAGACCGTGGGAGTCCCAGCAAAGCCACTGTTGGCTGTGATCGCGTACTGACCAGTCATGGTGTTGAACGTGTCCGTTCCGGTGCCATCCATCTCACTATCAAATGAGAAGAAGAATGTGGCAGCGTTGCCAGTCTGGGGGAGTACGAATGCGGCTAAAGTTAGCGCGAGGAATTTGGTTTTCATAATCTGGTATTTGGTTTTGAAATTTGAAATTAGGTTCGCAATAGATTGTCTTGTCCTGGGAGAATGTTGCAGACGTCCGGCATTTTATTTTCGCCCGTTAGATAGCATTCGGATCTCCCTAGTGTTCAATGGCCTGGAATACATGCGGACATCGTCAATGGTTCCTGTAAAAAAGTTTCTCCCGTCGCCATCCTGATAGTCGGTGCCGATCAGTAGCGGGGAGCCGTTCCTGTGGATTTGGGGAGGAACACCGTCGCCATTCATCGCCGCAAGCTTTCCGTCCATGTAGATCCGGATTTCCTTGCCCGCTTCATACACGACGGAGATATGAGTCCATTTGCCAAGATCTGCAAATTTCCACGTATCCAGCCGTTTGGTGGTTGGGTAATCACCCTTTTCGGAAACGTAAGCTGCGGGCATGCCGCTGCTGACCTTGATCGCATATGATCGCTGCGCCTTGTCGTAGCCCTCCCGACCCGGCTCACCGATATATTTGGCAATGATTCCCGCCTGATCGGTAGTCCCGGAGGGTCTGATCCACGCGCTCATGGTCATGCTTCCGGTGATGGAAAGCGCTTCTGAACTCTCCGTGACTGCGAACGCCCGGTTGGAAAACTCCAGAGCTCCACCTGAAATTCCTTTTACAGGTTTGGCCCCGTGGAAAGTGAGATCCCCTCCGTTTCCGCTGGAATCCTTCGCGGTTTCCGCCCCTTCGCCATCGAACTTCCACCAGCCGGCAAGCCCCCGCATGAGATCCGGTGGCGGGACTTTCCGCACGACCATGTCATCCACGGAGACGCGGTGCCTGCCGGGAACATTCACGACTTTTCCATCGGAAAGCCTCTCCATCCGCACCAGCCCCTCGTCCACTTCCATCACCTGCGGGCTGGCCAGGAATTCCGTGCCGAGAACGGTGGAACGCGCATCGGGCGTCAGTATGGTAAGCGGGCTCCTGCGCCCCTGTTTCTCCACATCCGCTTGGAAAGAACCTTGGAAAAGGGTGATGATGTTCAGTGTCGGATTGGTTCGTTCCCCGAGGGTCATCACGGTATTGGCAAATACTTTCACCCCGGCCCCCCTTCCCCCCTTGAAGGTGAGATCGATGAATCCCCCGTCGCCGACCATCACCTTTGATCCTGGCGGGAGACTGTCTCCGTTTTTCAGCAAGACACGGCTGCCGCTCTCCGGATTATCGCACAGCACTTCCCCGCGCACTGCGGTGACGATGGACTCCGCCTTTCCATCGCGATCCCAAAGTCCCCACGCGATGACGGCCAGAAGCGTGACGATGGCCGCTGCCGCGAAAACTCCGGGCATCCTCCGTTTTTCCCTCCCCGGAGACTCCCCGTTTCCAGTGACGATCCCGAGCTTTCCATCTTCATCCGCCCCTTCGATCTCTGGAAACACAAAGCCTTTCCCGGGACCCATGGGCCTGCGTGGCATCCCGCCAGCCAGCGGTCTCATCTGCTGGAGGCAGATCCCGAAAGCGGATACTTCCAGGAAAAATCCCATGAGCCTTTCCGCCCCGCCATCTTCGGAGAGGATGGCGGAGACCGCTTCGTGGATATCTGCAGAAGCGGTGCCGCCCTCCTGCCCGTAGTAGCCGTCAAGCAACCTCCAGTAACCCTCTTTCTCTGCCGCCGAGGCCTCGGAAAGCTGCTCGCTCACGCAGTCACGCAACCGTTTGCGAATCCTGCTGAGGTGGGAGCGGAGATTGCTGTGATCCATTTTTTCGCGCTCCGCGAGATCCTTACCCGGCTTCCGGTTTACATAGAAATCGCTCATCAGGCGGCAGGCACGCGCCGGCAGCTCCGCCATGCAGTTCCGCAGTGCCTGGATGCGTTTGGCCATCTCGGTGGCGGCATTTTCGTCCCAGAGATCCGTCAGGTTATCATCGAGCAACTGCGCCAGCAGCTCCGCATCCCCGGTTAAAGGGGTCTTTTTGCGCGATCGCAAACCATTAAGGCACTTGAGCCTCACGATCCCGCGCGCCCATGGGAGCAGCGGGCGCTCCCCATCGTATTTCTCATGGTTCCCGGCGATGAAGAGCAGCGTCTCCTGGACAATATCCTCCGCCGCCTGCCAATCGTTCAGCAGGGTAAATCCGTATGCGGTCAGCAGTTTCTGGTAGCCGAAAACCTGCTTGAGAATTTCGTCACGGGTGAGCGGCCATATCGGGGAATCATCCTCCATCGACATGATTTGTCACCATCCGCCGGAATGTTGCAACCGGGGAGAAGATCGCGACGTTTTCACCAGCCCTTTCAAACCTCCAGTCCGCCCAATCGCCCGGTGCCGGAGGCGAAGGAATCCGTTTCCAAGCCCATGCGCTGGAGCATGCTGACGTAGAGGTTCGCAAGGGGGGCGTTCTTTTCCTGGTCGAAGACGTGGTGCTCCCCGTGGCGGAAGCCGCCGCCCGCGAGCATGATGGGAAGATTGGTATTGGAGTGGCGGTTGGCATCGCCCATATGGGAGCCATACATGACCATCGTGTTGTCGAGCAGGGAGCCATCCTCCTCCTTCGGTCCCTTCCAGGTGGCCGAGGAAATTTTTCAACTCACGGAGCCGGGCGAGCTCGATCAGCCGGAGCTGTTTGAGCGATTGCTCACGGCCGCCATGGTGGGTGAGGGCGTGATGCGCTTCGGATACGCCCGGGATCAGGACGCGGTTGTAGGAATGCACTTTCAGCGAGACGACCCGGGTGCTGTCGGTCTGCAGAGCCAGCTTGATCATGTCGTACATCAATCGCGTGCGACCCACGACATCCGACTGATCCTCGATGTCCACCGGCATGGGAGCATCGACTTTCGGCTTCTCTTTCAACTCCCACTCGCCAGCCGTCACCAGCCGCCCTTCGAGTTCGCGGACGCTGGTAAAATACTCATCGAGCTTGTCGCGATCCGCTGCCGTCGCGCTGCGGCCCATGGATTTCGCGCGATCCGACACGGCATCCAGCACGCTGCGCCCGGTGCGGAGCTCTTCGAGCCGGGCTTCCGTTTCCGCAGGGCTGCCTTTCAGGAAAAGCCTTTTGTAAACCCGCGAGGGACTGTCCTCTGCGGGAACGTTCACGCCGGACGAAGTCCAGGACAGGCCGGACTTGTGGGCCTCCGCGCCTCCGTGCAGCACCAGCGATGGCACCCGGGTGTGGATGCCGATTCGCTCCGCCGCATACTGGTCGAGCGAAATGGTGTTCTTAAAACCACTGCCGCCCGGATGGCTCGCGCCCGTCAGGAAACAGAAATCGGCATGGTGCCCGCCATCCACCTCCGGATGCGAAAGCCCGGAGAACACACTGAACTTTTCCCGAAGCCCCTCGAACTCCGAGAGATAGTTAGACATCTTATAGCCCTTGCCTGCGCCCTCTGGGAAAAAGTCCTTTGGCAGCAGACCCATGCTGGCATTGATCAGCACCATACGCTTCGGGCTAGAGGCTGCGGCGGCGCTGGCTGCGAAGGCGCGGGGCATCAGGGACTCGAGCATCGGCAGCGCGACGGTGATCCCGGTGTTGCGGAGGAAATGGCGGCGGTTCATTTGTTGAGGAAAAGTTCGGATTGCACGATGGCGTGGATGAGATCACGGAGACCGTGGTCGGAGCTTTCGGTCTCGTCGAGAATGGCCCGATCGCAGATCTGTCGGAAAACGTGATTCCCGCTCCGGTGGCGAATACCGTAAGCCGGTTCGCAAGGTTACGCGAGATTTTCGGTTCGTCTTCCAAAATCACTTTCTTGAAATCCCGGATTCCATCGAACTCACGCCCGTCCTTCATCTGCCCCGTGGAATCCACCGGCAATCCATACCTGTATCTCACCAGCTTTGTATCCACGAACACCTCCACTTTTTTCCCGTTTCCAAGATGGCGGTATTTCTCGCGCCAGCCACCGATCACATCGAAATTTTCCAAAGCGAAGCCGGGCGGATCGATCACTACGTGACAGCTCGCGCAGGAGGGATCGGCGCGGTGTTTGTCCAGAAGCTGGCGAACTGTATTCGCGCCGCGGGTATCCGGCTCGATGGCCGGCACGTCCGGCGGTGGCGGGGAAGGATGTTCCCCGAGGATGTTGTCGAGCACCCACACACCACGCACCACCGGCGAGGTATTCGTGCCGTTGGCCGTGACTTTCAGCACCGCCGCCTGGGTGAGAAATCCTCCGCGCGGACTGTCATCCGGCACTTTGATTTTCCGCAGATCCGCGCCTTCCACTCCAGCGATGCCATACAGATCCGCCAAGGCCGAGTTCACGAACATGAAATCGGCATCCACCACATCGCGCGCCGGAAGGTTGCGCGTGAGCATTTCCCGGAAGCTGAGGCGCGATTCCTCCAGCATCGATTCCAGCAGGAAATCGTCATACTCCGGATAAAGCTGGCCGTCCGGCTGGGTCGCGCGGATCTCGCGGAGGGAAAGCCACTGGTCGGTGAAGTTTTCCACGAAGCGCCGGGACTTGGAATCATCCAGCATACGCTCGGTCTGCCTTCGCAGCTCGGCGGGATAGGCCAGCTTCCCCTGGTCTGCGAGCTTCCGGAGCGTCTCGTCCGGCATCGAGCGCCAGAGGAAATACGAGAGCCGGTTGGCCAGCGCGTGGTCATCCAGCTTGCCGGGCTTTTCCGTAAAGAACAGGAAATCCGGGCTGCACAACACCCCGCTCAGACCTGTGATCAAGGCGTCCTCGAAGAGCTTTCCCTTGTCCAGATCAGCCTTGATGAGGGCAAAATACCGGTCCGCCTCTCCCGCCGGAACCGGCCTGCGGAACGCCCTTTCCATGAAATCCTCCAACAGCCGGCGCGCATCCCTCTCCGGCGCATCGCTCTTCACGAAGTAGCTTTGGTTCTCCGCAGGGATCTTGAGCTGTGGGAACTTGTTGCGGTTTTTGAGTTGGGCTATCTTTTCAGGCTTCGGGCCGGGCATCCCTTCTTTCCACTGCACCACAGGCAGGTCGCCGAACACGGCACGGTAGCTCTCCGGTGTTTTCCCCACCTCCCCGGGCCCCGCTATCTCCACCCAGTCCAGCGCCACACTTGGGCCGCGGTATTCGTTTTTCCCATCCCTCCAGCCGGGATTCCAATCCTGCATGTCGGGGAAATAAAGAAACAGCTCCTCGCGTGGTGCCAGCCGTGCCGTGATCTTCTTCACTTCCGCTTTTCCATTCCACTCGAAACTGCCCAGCGGCCTCGTGCCTTGGTAAACGACCACCGTCTGCGGAGATTCCGGCGGGAGGAGCTCGCCTTGCTCCGGCATTTTCCCGAGCGCTTTGAAATACGTCGCCGCCCTGCCCCGGAACCTCAGGACATACGTTCCGGGAAAAGGGATTTCAATACCGTTCATCCGCCACGGCGTCTGTGCCGTATTCGGCTGACGCAAGGCCACTACCTCGGTCCCCACGATCGCCTTGTCATTCGTGGACTTGAAACGCTGCATGTCGCGAAACGGCAGGCGGAAAGAGAATTTCTCGATCTCCGGAGCCAGCCACGCCGCCTCTTTGAGGGATTTCCTCGCAGCATCCAGATAGCGGCCGAGCTGCACATAGGACAGCCGCTGGGCCTGGGCCACATTGTCGAATCCGCTCGCCTCAGGATCAACCGGCAGCATCTCCTTCACCTCCAGCCCCGGCAGTTTCAACAGATCCTGGAGAGTGTGCTCATACTCCAGCCGGTTCATCCGCCGTGCGACCACCCGGCCCTGTTCCGCATAGCGATCTTCCTCCCTTTTCCTCAAACCGTCCCCAAGCTCGGCCAACGCCCCCTTCACCAGCTCCGGCTCCGGGCGCTCCTTTTTCTCCGGAGGCATTTCCCCGGATTCCACCCTGTCGAGCACCCGCGTCCACATCGCCAGGGAGGTGGCATCCGTCGCTGCCGGATCAAGCGCCATCAGATCGAGGTCGCCCTTGGTCGTGGCATTGTCATGGCAATCGAAGCAATGCATGTCCAGCAACTCGTCCATCGCGGGCGGCAGTTTTCCCGGCCCGGCGAAGGAGTTGGCGAGCAGGGAAAGGAACAGGAGATGGAAACGGAAGGCGTGCACTGCGGAAAGACATACGGATCGCGACGCATATTTCTAACTTAAAATCCCCAACCCCGGGTTTGTCCCCGCTTTATTTCCTACCCAACCCCCTCCCCTCCGCTATCACTCACTGATGCAAGCGGATAACGAAAACCCATATATCCTTACCGCCGAGCGCGCGGAATCCCCTCCAACCGCTTTTTTCGCGAGACTGAAACTCCTGGGGCCGGGGCTGATCCTGACCGCGGCCATCGTCGGCTCAGGCGAGTTAATCGGCACCACGATTTTCGGCGCACGGGCGGGTTTCATCTGCTTCTGGATCATCCTTTTGAGCTGCGTAGTAAAAGTGGCGTTGCAGATCGAGTTCGGGAAATACGCTCTTTATACGGGGAAAAGCACGATGGTAGCCCTCAACGGACTTCCGGGGCCACGCTTGGGAAAGGTCGGTTGGGGGATATGGGTTTGGCTCATTGTGATGCTGGTGAAAATCTTGCAAGTGGGCGGTATTATCGGCGGGGTAGCCACCTTGTTGAGCATTGCTTTTCCGGCCGTCCCGGTGATCACATGGCTGATCCCCCTGGTGGTCGCCACTGCCTTCCTGGTCTCGCGTGGCTACGCCGTAATCGAGCGGGCTTGCATCATCCTGACCTCCGTTTTCACCATCAGCACACTGGCATCCCTGTTCGCGCTGCAAGGAACGGATCTGGCGGTAACCGGTAGCGAGCTGCTCTCCGGTTTCCAATTCAGCATGCCCAATGAGATCATCTTCTACGCCTTCGCCGCCTTCGGCATCACCGGGATAGGCGGGGATGAAATCCTCACTTACAACTACTGGCTCATCGAAAAAGGCTACGCCGCCAAGACAGGCCCTCGCGACGATTCCCCGGAGTGGACTGCCCGCGCAAAAGGCTGGATCGATATTATGAAAATGGACGCCCTCGTTTCCATGGTCGTTTACACCGTAGTCACCGCCGCGTTTTACCTACTCGGAGCTGCCGTGCTCCACCGCTTGGGCGAGCTACCGGCTGATGGCGAACTTCTCCACCGCCTCAGCCTCCTCTACACCGAGTCGCTGGGCGAATGGGCGAAGTGGCTCTACCTCGCCGGAGGCATCGCGGCACTCGGCTCCACGCTTCTCTCCGCAACAGGCGCGTGGTCGCGACAGTTCGCGGATGCAGCAGGGCAGTTCGGCATCATCGACTTCCTGAACACGGAGCAGCGTAGAAAAGCCGTCAATTTCTTCACCTGGCTTTTCCCAATCCTGTGGGCGCTCATCTTCCTCGTAGTCAGGAACAGCGCACTCATGGTGCTAATCGGCGGGGTCGCCACAATGGCCGTGCTGGTAGTGGTAGTGGTCGCCTCCATCTGGTTCCGCAGGAAAAAACTCCCCGCCTCCCTCAAGCCGGGGCGTGTCTATGATTTCATACTCACACTCAGCATCCTGGCGATCATCGCCGTGGGTGTGCAGGCGCTGGTGAGCGCGATTACGAAAGTCACCGGCGGGTGAACGCCTTCTAGAAGAAGTCGAAGACCGGTGAATGCCGGAAGCCTGCTGCCGCTTTTGGCAAGGCAGCCTGCTGCAAGCCGACGGCATTGGCACGGAGCGCCGCCCTCAGGCGGCGAGTCGTCTTGTGTAGCTAAACATTTCCCGGGGTTGCCCCGCAACAGCAGACTGCAAGCAGCCCCAGGGCCCTAACGGCACGGCAATTCGGCCTAATCGAGACTCATGCCGAACGATTCCGTCCAAGTCCCCAGATTCTTCGCTTCCTTCATTTTTCCGGCAGAATCCTCCTGGAGCCTGACCTGTCCGGCGGTCTTGGCATCGTCCCGGACGGTGGCGAGCTTGGCGACAAATGCATCTCGGATTTTCCCCATGTCCACGGCAAACTGCGCGTCAATCTCACCCTGCTTCCTGACGTGGTAGGTGATCAGCTTTCTCATTTCAGGCGAGACACTAATGCCCTGGCTCCGGATCTCGTCCGGCAGGATTCTACCGTCTTTCACGCTTTTCTTCAGCGCCTCCACGTGCGGCTCCCATTCTTCCTGACCGCTCTTGGTTAGTCCTTTTACGAAAGCATCCAGATCCCAGGAAAGCTTCTTCACGTTCGCCTGAAAAGCTTCGCCGCGTTTTTTGTCAGTGGCCAGAACC
The DNA here is from genome assembly GCA_963793435.1 of uncultured Verrucomicrobiae bacterium. Taxonomy (GTDB): domain Bacteria; phylum Verrucomicrobiota; class Verrucomicrobiia; order Verrucomicrobiales; family Akkermansiaceae; genus Luteolibacter. The sequence continues at coordinate 3,387,736 of CAWCAA010000002.1, forward strand.
AGTTCCTTGACGCTGGTGGAGAGTTCGTCGGCCGCTGTTGCGATGCCCCCCGTTTCCGCTGTCCTGGCGGCCTTGCCGTCATCGCTCCACTCGATGATGAAACCGGAGGCTTCGTCATCGCGCCCCACTGCGTCCCAGCCTTTGCCGGGGCGCATGACCAATGCGGAACCAGCATCCCCCGCTCCGGCGTTCACAGACCATTTCGCTTCCGCCCATGCCTCTCCGGTTGTCCACTGCCAGACGCTGCCCTCGAGCAATCCGCCAAGCCAGATGCCGCCGTCCGCGAGGATGCCTTTTGTCATCTTATCGAGTTCCGCAATCTCACCGGCATCCGACGGAACCATCAGATCGCCTCCGGCACTTTCCGCAAGCGCCCCTGCCTGCACCCATGTGACAGGGCGCGGGATATGGAGGTAATGCCTGCCGCCGGAGGCCACGGTCCCCGGTGGGAACGCCGGACCGTCCCCGGCAAGCGATGCACGGGTGGCAGCAAGGGCGGCGGCGAGCGTGCCCGGATTCGAGCCATCGCTGCGCCACTGGATTACGAAAGGGAGCGATGTCGCTCCGTCCGCTGCGGTGAAAGCACCGTTTTGGCCGACGGCCAGATAAGCACCGCTGCCTGCGGGCGGGGATGCGGGAGTCCACGGAGTGCCATCGACGAGAGTCCAGGCATCCGCGCCGCTGCGTGCAGCGCCAAGCCAGGAGGTTTTCCCTTTTGTCACCCCTTCGGGTAGCCAGGAAAGATCAGAGCCGGGCATGGCAAGATGTCCGCCGTGCTGCTCCGCGAACCATGCGGCCTGCGCCCAGGCCATAGGTTCGGAAACGAGGAAATAATCACTATCGCCCTTGCGAACACTGCCAACAGGCATTTCCGAGCGCGCCCCCGATGCCAACGCGGATTCCAGGCGGGCAAGGGATTGCCCCGGGGCTTCCGCCTCCGGCACGATCTTGGTTACCGGGGTTTCCACCTCTCTCTCTGCAGCGCGTTTGGCCAGCCTGCCCGCACGTTCCTCCGCAGCCTGCGCCAGCGCATCCTCCCTGTCCTTCTTGCCCTGGGCAATGGCCTCAAGGTTCTCCCTTTCCCTGTCCGCGCGGACTTTCTTCATAAACTTCCACGTGAAATTCACCGCAAAAAGCAGAGCTATGATGATGACGATTTTAACAAGAAGCTTGGAATCAAAGCCGGGGGAAACCGACTTGCGCTTGGCGTGCGTGGTAAATTTTTTCTTGGACATGCGATATCAATAAAAGGGGTGAAAGTAAGAATGAAAAACCGAACTATGCCAACTCCATCACACAGTCAATTCAAAGCCCGGAACATACAAAGAATTTACATCCGGTGGGGACGATCCCTTGCCAGCACGCATGGAAACGTGACTGCGCAGATGTCAAACTTACGGCTGAAAACAGGAAACCCGTAACACTCAATCCGGATTTTTGGAGATGCCGCCGCTTTTGGATTGAAGCGTCGCCCCCTTCCCCCATCCTCCCGCCATGAAATTTGCCATTTGCAACGAAACTTTTCGTGACCACGATTTCGCAGGAACATGTGCCGAGGCCGCCCGCCACGGCTACACCGGCCTGGAAGTAGCCCCTTTCACCCTCGGAAATCCCGCAGCTGTGACCTCAGCCGAGGCGGAAAAACTCGGCTCCATCGTCCGCGACCACGGCCTGGAAATGGTCGGCCTCCACTGGCTCCTGGCCAAAACCGAAGGCTACCACCTCACCGATCCCGATCCCGCCGTCAACGCCCGCACCTTCGACTACGCCCGCCACCTCGCCGAAACCTGCTCCTCCATGGGCGGCAACATCATGGTGTGGGGCAGCCCGCAGCAGCGCACGCTCGCCCCCGAGTGGTCGCGCCCCGATGCGGAAGCCCGTTTCATCGACTTCTTCCAACGCCTCTCCCCCCATCTCGCCGCCGCCGGAGTCACCATCGCCTTCGAATTCCTCGGCCCATCGGAAACGAATTTCATCAACACCGCCGCCGAGACCATCACCCTCCTGGAGAAAATCAACTCACCCAACGTCCGGCTCCATCTCGACGTAAAAGCCATGTCCGCAGACACCAAGCCCATCCCGGAGATCGTCCGCGACTCACTCCCATGGACTGCCCACTTCCACGCAAACGACCCCAACCTCCAGGGCCCCGGCATGGGGGAGATCGCCTTCCCCCCAATCGCCGCCGAACTCATCAAAGGCGGCTACGACAAATGGGTCTCCGTAGAAGTTTTCGACACCAACATCAGCCCCGACACCCTCGCCGCCGAGAGCATGAAAAACCTCAAAGCCGCGTTCGCCTGAAAAACTTTAAATTCTAAACTTTAAACCTCAACCCGGAACCCAATGCATTTCCGTGTATTCCGTGCCTTCCGTGGTTCAACCTCTTCCCACTACCAAAGTCTTAGATTCGTAGGATTCGTAAGATTCGTGGTTCCTCCCTCTTCCCCAAGACCCCAGCTCCGCGTCCCCTCCGCGACCTCTGCGTCCCTGCGGTGAAAAATCCAGAACCCAAGCTTTGTGATCTATGCGTTCTCTGCGGTAAAATTTCCATCAACCCACCCAAAACCATCCGCAGTCCATCTTCCCCACAACCCAAGTCTTCCACTTTGATGTTCAGTGCTGAACGTCCGATGTTCGACGTTTCCTAAAAAACCTATCGCCCTCTCCCCGGCATCCCTCTAAAACACCTCCCAGCAAACCTATGAAAACCGAACTCTCCAAAACCGAAACCGAGCTTCTCGATCTGGCCGAAACCAAAGGCCCACTCGGCAAAGCCGCAATCTACGCGAAACTCTCCGGCCCCGGCTGGCTGCAAGGAGCCATCACCTTGGGCGGCGGTTCGCTGGCAGGAGCACTCTACCTGGGCGTCCTCTTCGGCCCGCACATGCTCTGGCTACAACCGCTTGCGATGATCTGCGGCGTCATCATGCTTTCCGCCATCACCTACGTCACCCTCTCCACCGGGGAGCGTCCGTTCGGTCTCGTCATCCGCCGTGTCTCCCCCTTCCTCGCATGGGCATGGATCATTGCCGCCGCCATCGCGAACCTGGTCTTCTGCATGCCGCAGTTCTCGCTCGCCACCGCAGCACTCCAGCAAAACATCGCCCCCGCCTTGGCGGATGCCCCCGGCTCCAACACCTTCGCCTACATCATCGGGGCGGTTCTTCTGCTCGTCGCTGGCACCATAGTCGCAATGTACAACAAAGGCGGATCCGGCGTCCTCTGGTTCGAGCGCATTCTGAAAGTCATGGTCGGTCTCATCGTCCTCTCTTTCGTGGGTGTCACAATCACTCTTATCGCCAAAGGAGCCGTGGATTTCGGAGCCATTTTCAAGGGTCACATTCCTAGCCTGGCTTATTTCACCAACCCCACACCAGCCTTCACGGAAGCCATCGCAAAGACTGGCGAAAACTCCGCCGAGTGGACGAAAATCGTTACAGCAGACCATGCGGGAATCATCATCGCAGCCTTCGGCACAGCGGTTGGTATCAACATGACCTTCCTCCTCCCCTACTCCATCCTGAAAAGAAACTGGGGCAAACGCCATCGCGGCCTTGCCATCTTCGATCTCTCGCTCGGCCTCATCATCCCTTTCGTCATAGCCACCGGCTGTCTCGTCATCTCCTCCGCCTCCCAGTTCCATGGGAAGACCGGAGATGTCCTCGATGAAAACGGCGAACCCCGCCCGGCGATGGCAGGCTCCTACAATGCAGCCTTGGCACCCATGCTCGGAAAACTTGTAGCCGAGGGACGTGCCGAAAATCAGGAAGCTGCGGCAGCTCTCATCACTCCCGAGGACAAACAGGTGGCCGCCATGCTTGCCAAGCGCGATGTAGGCCAACTCGCTTCCGCCCTTGAACCTTTCACCGGAAAATTTCTTGCCCAAAAGATCTTCGGATTCGGAGTTCTCGGAATGGCGGTTTCCACCATCATCATGCTCATGCTGATCAACGGGTTCTGCACCACGGAAGCCATAGGCCAGCCGGACAACAAAACCGCCCACTTCATCGGTGCCATGGCTCCCGGCATTATCGGATTCTTCAACCCCGCCATCTGGACGGGTGCTTCCAAAGCGGCTCTCGCCATCCCCGCGTCCACCATCGCGGGAGCGCTCATCCCAATCGCTTACTACACCTTCTTCCTGCTCATGAACTCGAAGAACGCCCTCGGCGCGGAAATGCCAACCGGCGCACGCCGCGTCCGCTGGAACACCCTGATGATACTCGCAACCGGGCTGGTTTCCTTCGGTGCCATCTGGGTGACTTATCAGGGAGTCGGCACACCGGGATTGAAAGGCGTCATGTCCACAAGCTGCCTCATCGTCCTCGCCATCCTCTTCGTGCTCGGCACCGTCAGCTTCCTGAAAAAGAATAGGGCGTAACCGGAGGGGCGAATTCCTTTCGCCCCCTTCTATCCGGCGAGGACGGCTTCTGCCGTTCTCGCTTTCTCGTAAAGAACAAATCCCACCCTGCGGATGTGATCCCGCAGCGCGGGATGCGTCAGTAACGAAAAATTTGAGAGATCGAATGCATACGGCAGGAAAAGCTCATCCAACTCATTCTCTACCGAAGCAAGCACCCTGTCGTCGAGTGTGCTACCAAAGAGTGTGATGTCGATGTCCGAGCCAGATCTGTGGGTTCCATTAGCGCGCGAACCGTAGAGCACGGCCTTCCCGACTTCCGGGTGTGCTTTGAAAACTCCCTGGATCCGTTCCACAACGTTCTTGGAGAGTCCGTGGTTCATTCCATTTCCTCCTTCTCCAAAGAAGCGAAGGTGGTTCCAAATGACTCGAAGGCCGGGACATATTGGCCGACCACCGCGTCCATGATCCTACCCGCCACATCTTCATTATAAGTGTGCGAGGATTCGTTTCTATGCAGTATCATCTTCATCCAAATCTCGCCATCTTCAATCAAATCCGCAGCAAATGCCGCCCGTACCGCATCCCGTGAGCCATAGATCTTTTCAGAAGCTCCCCTCGCGGTGAGAAAATCTTTCAATGTGTTCCAAGCCAGCTCGTGGGTGAATTCGAAAGCCTGGATCAGCCCCTGACGCTCCAGATCGGAAAGTTCGCGCTCTCCCGACAACTTTGCACCATCGGCCAAACGCGCGAAAGCACGTTTAAAGTTATCGAATCGCTGAATCCAGCGGATATCGGGCGCGGTCATGGACGCACTATAGCAGAATTTCCGGTCGGAGGAAAAGGAGAGTTATGACTGTGGGTATCCTGGCCGGGGGAGGAGCGGAGGGGCGAATTCCTTTCGCCACTCAACTCTTAGGGACGGCGCAACAATTAGGGGAGACAGTTCGGACAGACTTCCAGTTTCAAATCTCAGGAAGGTAGTGGCGCAAGCCACCGGTGACTGTCGGCAGCCTGCTGCCGCTTTCCGTCACGCAGCCTGCTGCTACGGGGCAACCTCGGGAATGATCCGGCCGGGTAGGAGACACGCCGCCTGAAGGCAGCGCTCCGTGCCAATGCCGCCGGCTCGCAGCGGGCTGCATTGCCAAAAGCGGCAGCAGGCTGCCGACAGTCACCGGTCTTCGACTTCTTTCTGGCATTCGGAAAATGACCAAAGTTATTCCTGCGCCGTTCCTTAGCAATGCCGCGGGCAGCAGGAATATGTAGAAGCGTGCTTCCAGCCGCTAGCAGAGGACTGGCGTACCGTTCTCAATTCTTCGCTAGCGGCGAGACGCACGCTTCTCCTTATTATCTCACCCCCTCCCCACCACCACCGCGCAGGCCTTGTAATTGGGCTGGCGGGAATGGGGATCGAAGGATGGGTGGGTGAGCTGGTTCACTTCCGGGTAATGCATGGGGAGGAAAACCTGTCCGCGCTGGACGGTGGGAGCGATGTAAACACTCGCCCGTATCTCTCCCCGGCGGGAGCGGATGAGCGCGGTGGAGTTGGCAGCCAGCCCGAGTTTTGCGGCATCCTTCGGGTGGATTTCGACGTAGGCTTCGGATGGAGCGAGCTTGGAGAGGATGTCGGATTTCGCGGTGCGGCTCTGGGTATGCCATTGGCTGCTAGTGCCACGACCTGTTAGAAGAGTGAACGGATACTCGGCATCCGTGGGTTCGGGTATAGCCGCTGGTTGGGAAAACAGGAGCTTGGCTTTTCCACTAGGCGTGTAGAATTTCCCGTCTTCGAACAACCTGCGCTCATGGGCTTGCGGGGTATTATTTCCCGGATACGGCCACTGGATTCCGGCTGCTTCGTCGAGGTGGGCATAGCCATCTACCCCTGTGATATCGCAGGGACGGTCACGGGTCAGATCGCGGAGGATTTTGAAAGCGGCCTCAGGAGCAGTCCATTTCGCAAACATTTCCCCACAGCCCCAGGCATCCGCGATGAGGCGGAAGATGCGGAAATCGGAGAGCGCGATTCCGGGCGATTTACGGACAGCTTTGATATTTCCGATACGGCGCTCGGAATTGATGAAGCATCCATCTTTCTCCCCCCACCCGGCTGCTGGTAAAACCAGATCCGCGGCGCGCGCGCTTTCGGTGGAGTGATACATGTCCTGAACGACGAGGAAATCGAGTTTCTCGCGTAGCTTGGCGAGTCGTCCGCTATCGATCCACGAGTGGAACGGATTGGTCGCGACGATCCACAGGCCTTTGATCGTCCCATCCTCGGCGGCGGCTAGAATCTGATCGTATGCGAGGGATGGCTCAGAAGAGATATTCTCCACCGGTATCCCTAGACCAGAGGCTACTTTTTCGCGGTGTTCCGCATTCGTGAAATCGTGGCCGCCTACCATGGACGTAGTATTTGAAAACAACCGGGAACCCATCGCGTTGCATTGGCCGGTGATGGAGTTGGCTCCGGTTCCGGGCTTGCCGATGTTTCCTGTGATCAGTGCGAGATTGATCATCGCCTGGGCGGTGCGGACACCTTCGTAGGATTGGTTCACGCCCATAGTCCACCACCAGGAAACTCGTTTTCCTGGCTCTGAAACGGTTTGTGCGAGAGTTTCGATTTCCTCGACTGACATGCCGGTTTGATCGGCAACGGCTTGCGGTGAATAATCCAAAATGAATTCCGCAAATTTTTCGAAGCCTTCCGTGTCTGAGATGGATTCCTTATCGATACGCCCGTCGCGTATGATGCAATGGGTGATGGCGTAGAGGAGAGCGAGATCGCCTTTCGGCTTTAGAGCGATGTGTTGGGTCGCGGCCTGGGCGGTTTCCGTGGCGCGCGGATCGATGACGATGATCTTTGGATTGCGACGGTTTTTCATCACCCGTTGCCACAGGATGGGATGGGCGATGCAGAGATTCGCGCCAACGAGGACGATCACATCACTCTCTTCAAAATCCGCGTAAGTAGCTGGTGGCGCATCGAAGCCGAAGGACTGTTTGTAAGCGGTCACTGCGGTGGCCATGCACTGGCGGGTGTTCGCATCGCCGTGGAGAAAGCCCATGCCGAATTTGAACAAGCAGCCGAGGAAGGCCATTTCCTCGAAGGGGATTTGTCCCGTGGAAAGGAAAGCCACCGATTCCCTGCCGTGGTTTTGTTGGATGGTTTTGAAACGGGAGACGAACGTATCGAGCGCGGTGTCCCAGCCGACAGGTTGCAGCGTTCCCGATTCGTCACGCAGCAGAGGTGTGGTAGCGCGATCCGGTGCGTCGAGCGGATCGAGCGCCTGCCAGCCTTTCGGGCAGGCCATCCCGAGATTGACCGGATAGCCGGACTGGGGGCTGAGATTGATCGCCTGGCCGTCCGCATCGAGATGGATTTTCAACTGGCAGCCAGTCGCGCAGTAACCGCAGATCGAGGTCACGGTGGAGGCGGGCTTGAGGCGGGAAGGAATTTTTCCAAGTCCGAAAGAGCCAGGCTCCAGCACCAGATCCCGGGTGAGCGGGCCGGTGTGTTGTTTTAGTAGGCGGTGTATCATTTCGGGCGATGTGGGTGGGCTGATTCTAGAGGGAAGATTTAACCGCGAATGAACGCGAATGGGCGCGAATGAATAGAAGAATTTTTAAGAATCTTCCTAAATCCATTTCTTAAAAATTAGCGAAAATTAGCGTCCATTCGCGGTTAGATCTTCTAAATAAGCTGACATAGATTCATGAGCCGAATGATCCTGGCATTTTCGGTGCCTGGACGGATTGGAAGAAGAGCTGACGTTCGAATATTTCCGAGAGGAGCAGGCAGGGCATAGCGAACCAGGGATTCACGAGTGCGATGAAGGCGGCAATGAAGGCGAAGATGAATCGGGCAGTGAGAATGCGGCGCAACGGACCGAGCTGAAGGCGGGCGGAATGACGGTCCGGCGACCATGCCGAACGTTCCCGCTCCGGGCTGATTTTGGCAATTTCGCGCCAGTCGCTCGGAGGCTGGTCGGGCCGTCTCAGGATGCGGGCTTCGGGAATCATTTTCAGGATGATGGTTAAAGTGACGAGCGGACGGAACTCCGGCATGGCGATGGCGAGGGCTATCAACAGGAAGCAGATCGTGGTGCCGAAGAACCGGGCTGCGCCCAGAGGAAGGCGCCAGAGTGATCTACGGGTATCATGGTAGATCATGACGCTCGTAAAGATGGCGATGAGTCCGACTGGGAGCACGGATTGGAAGGCGAGGAATGAGATTGGCTGTTTAAAGGGAAAATCCGGGAGAAAGGATAGCACGCAGAGCACCATGGGAATGGGAGCGAAGAGTGAGAAGGCGAGAATTTCCCGGGACAACCAGGAGGTGCGGAGACCTAGGAAAAATCGCCAAGCTTTGAGCGGCTGGCCGAGGTGGAAGGTAGCCGCAGCCATGCCGAGATTGAAGATGACCGTGCCGAGAATGAGGACGGGGAGTGATTCCGAGGCACCCGCACACAGCCCTATCCCGGCTTGGGTGAAAACCAACATCAGCACCAGTGGCCAGTGTGCGTGTTGCGGAACGAGCGTTTCCTGATCGGCGGCGATTGCTGTCGCTGGAACCTCGCGGCCGACATATCTCGTAGTCGGGCGGGTGATTGAGAAATCGCGGATGGAGGATTGGAGGAAATCGCTGACGGATTCCGGTGGGCGTTTGGTTTCGACTTTTACGATACGAATCGCCTCGGTCGGGCAGGCTTGGACGCAGGCGGGTGCTTCGCCCTCAGCGAGACGCTGGTGGCACATGTCGCATTTTCTGACGATGCCGCGTTTTTTCGAATATTTGGGAACATCGTAGGGGCATTTCAGAATGCAGTAGGAGCAGCCTATGCATTGGTCATCGAGATGGCGGACGATGCCGGTATCCGCATCCTTCCCATACGCGCCGACGGGGCAGCCGTTCATGCAGGCGGGATCCTCGCAATGGTGGCATGCGGTGGTGACGGTTTGCTGCCAGCCCGGCGCGTCATCGCCGCCGAGCATGGTTCCCGTATCGCGCCATGCCTCGCCGTCATCGAGACCGTTGAGCGAGTGGCAGGCGGAAACGCAGGCTTTGCATCCGGTGCATCTATCCAGAGAAACCTCAAAAGCGTATTGCTCGCCGGAGCCGACCTTGGTCAGCGGAATCAGCGAGCGATAATGGTCCGCAAGATCCGATCCCTTGTCATGGATTTCCGAGAAACGGGCGACGGGAGTTTGCAGCGTGCTTTGCTCGGCGAGAAGCTCATCGATCAGCGTGCGGACTTCGGGTTGCGACCCTGCGGAAACCACCTTTTGGGTGAGTGCCTGTTTGCGCTGAAAGATGGATGACATGGGAATTTTAGTTTCCTAGGCGGTTTTCAAAACCGATGTGATGCGCTCCGACCAAGTGCCGAACTCATCGTCAAAATCGACATCGCATTCGATGATTTCTGCAAAGCGTGTTGCTCCGAGAGCAGCCAGCCTTTGATCTAAATCGTGGCCGAATTTACAGAAATCCGGGTAGCTGGAATCGCCCAGAGCCAATACGCTGAAACTCAGTAAATCCAGCGATGGGGCGGCATCTTCCAGCAGAGCGGCGTAGAGTCCGGCTGCGTTGTCCGGTGGCTCGCCATCGCCGTAGGTAGAGGTGATCACGCACAGATGGGCAATCCCTGTTAGATCGACAGGAGTGACCTCCGCCATATCTTTGAGGGTTGGCGTGTGGCCGTTTTTCGTGAGTAACTTGGCGAGCTTTTTCCCCAGGCCTTCGGAGTTCCCGGTCTGGGATCCCCAGATGATGGTGACAGGCAGGCCGGTTTGTTCGGGAGCCACGGTGGCGGTATTTCCAGCCGCCGGGGCGAAGCCGGAGCTGATGCCATCGAGATAACCCTGGAGCCAGGATTTCTGAGTGCCCGTGAAAGGGGCGTTGCTTGGAATGGTGAGAGCCATGGGAAAGGAGGGTTAGGCTGCGTTGATTTTCAAAGGGTTGCAGAGATCGTTGATTTGCTCGGCACTATGGCGGCGGGTGAACTGGATGAAGCTTTCATCATCCACACGCTCGCGCAGATACACGACGAGCAATTGCTCGATGAGGGTGGGCATTTCATCGGCGGGAACAGATTTCCATACTTCCTTGGCAATCGCCTGGGTGTCATCCACACCACCGCCGAGGACGATGTTGTAGCCGTCCACCGATTCGCCGGCTGCGTTTTTGACCCGGGTTCCCATCATGCCTATATCGCCGATGTAGTGCTGGGCGCAGGAATGCTGACAGCCTGTCAGGTGGATGTTGACCGGTTGGTCGAGAATCATTTTTCCGGCGAGATGCTCACCGAGTGAGATGGCATTCGCTTTGGTAGCGGCGGCTCCGTATTTGCACCCCTGGCTTCCGGTGCAAGCGATGAGTCCGCCTTTGATGCTGTTGTTGCGGTGGTCGAGTCCGGTGGCGTTGATCGCAACGAGAGCGGCTTGCAGGGTTTCCTCGGAAATGCCCGGAATGATGAGGTTCTGCCAGACGGTGAGTCGGATTTCGCCGCGTCCGAACTCGTCCGCGATATCCGCTAGCGAGAGCATCTGGGCGACAGTCATACGGCCGACCGGCGTGAGGATGCCGACGTAGTGCTTGGCATCGGTTTGCTGGTGGATCCCGAGGTGGCCGTGTTTGCTTTTCGGAAGCGACGGCTCGCATTGATCGAGGGCGAAACGACGCAGCGGGAAGGTGAGTTTTTTCTGTGTCTCTTCGAGAGTCTTGGGAATGCCCCAGTCATCGACCAAGTATTTCAAACGGGCTTTTTTGCGGTTTGTGCGATCTCCGTTTTCAATAAACACGCGCATCAGGGCGGCGGCTACGGGTATGGTTTCGTCCGGGGTCAGCAGCACCCCGCAATCGGTGGCGAACTGCTTATGGCCGGTGATGCCGCAGAGCTGCATGCGGAAATACACTCCCGGGACTATGCCTTCCGCGTTCTCCCCCACCCTCACGGCGTAGAAGCCGATGTCGTTGGTATCGGCGCAGACGGAGACACGACCGCCGGAATCGTAGGAGATATTGAACTTGCGCGGGAGACCGTAGAGATCGCGGTTTTTCAAAATGTAGTGATGCATGGCGCGGGCGTATGGCATCACGTCAATCAGTTCGTCGGGATCGAATCCGGAGGTGGGAGTGGCGGTGATATTGCGGACATTGTCTGCACCGGAGCCTTGGGAAGTCAGGCCGATGTCTGCGAGTTTCATCAGGATCTTGGCGCAGTTTTCCGGCATAATTTCACGAACTTGCAAGTTGGCACGGGTGGTGAGATCGGTGTGACCCGGCCCCCAGTCATTGGCGATTTCCGCAAGGCCACGGAACTGGTAGGTGCTTAGTGCGCCACCGGCGATACGGCAGCGAAGCATGATGCTTTCCTGTGCGGGGCTTACGAAAAACAGGCCGTGGAACTTGTAGCGGAACACGTCCCCGCCCTCGGGAAACGTGCCGGTGGCGGCGTTTGCCAAAATTGCATCGTAGCAATCGAGGCCGTTGTGTTCGTATTTGATTTGCTCTTCCTTGCAGAGTTCGTCAACGGGCGTTCCGAACACCGTTTCCTCTACCGCATCTTCGGATTGATGGGTGAAACGACCTTCCGTATCCTGGCCGAGAAATGGCATTTCGCGTGACTGCAATACCCCGGAAACGAAGCCGGAGAGGTATTGGGTTTGCTCATCTGTGAAGCCGGAGTTTTCGATGGAGACCATGATGACAGTGGATTTAGCACCGCCCGTGCCAGCATCTCGAAAGCGGGACATGAACAGCGCGAATACTGATCATCGCAGGCATGAAGGCAGCTAATGATCGGCAGGGGGGGGTGGGTTCTAGGCCGCACGGCAGCCCGAACCATTTCGCCGGTGCTTATTCGGCGGACATTGGGCAGGCCGCTCCTTTCTATTTTCCGTCGGTGCCGGTTGCCCTCCCGCCTGCGTGTTCGACTTTACGACCGGTGAAGGAAAGGAGGGATTTGGAATCGTGGATGCGGGGCTCGGTGCGGAGGTGTGCGCGCTCGGTGAGGAAGGAGACGAGGTGATCGAGGGTCTGGTAGTAGAGAGTATCGTTCATCATGGCGGTGCGCTCGCGGGGGCGTTCGAAATCGATGGAGAGGATTTCGCCTATGGTTGCCGCCGGGCCGTTGGTCATCATGACTACGCGGTCGCAGAGGAAAACGACTTCATCGACGTCGTGACTGACCAGGAGGGTGGTGATTTTTTCGCGGTCGAGAATTTCCAGCATGACATCCTGTAGCTCCATGCGGGTGAGGGAGTCGAGGCGACCGAAGGGTTCATCAAGGAGGAGGACGCTGCGGCTTGAGGGCAATGGCTCGGGCGATTCCGACGCGCTGCTGCATACCGCCGGAAAGCTCGCGGGGATGTTTGTGCATGGCATCGGCGAGGCCGACGGAGCTGAGGGAGTATTCGACGATCTCTTTGCGCTGCGCCTTGCTGGCGTGCGGATAGACGTTATTGACGCCTATCATGACGTTTCCGAAAGCGGTCATCCACGGCATGAGGCAGGGAGATTGGAAAACCACGGCACGATCCGGCCCGGCTCCATCGATTTCCCTGTCTCCGACGATGATACCACCATCGGAGATTTCATTCAGGCCGGCGAGCATGGTGAGGACGGTGGATTTCCCGCAGCCGGAGTGACCAATGAGACCGACGAACTCGCCTTTCTCGATGTTCAGGTTGAAATCGACGACGGCTTTGAAAGCTTCTCCGAACTGATTCGGATAATGCTTTGCCAGATTGGATATTTCGACTTGGCGCATGGGAACGGGGATGGCTGGAGGTTCAGGCGGTGTTTCGGCTGCGGATGGCGGGGATTCTGGAAGGCGGGCGGAAGGTTTTTGGAGCGACGTCCGGCATGCGGAGAATTTTGTTGTCGCGTGATTCGCGCGCCTTGCGGTTGAGGCCGACGAGGTAGGAGGTGATCTCGGTTTTCAGAAACTGGTATTCTGGATTATCCGTAAGCGTCCGGCGGTCGCGGGGACGCTCGAGGGTTACGGGGAAAGCCTCGGCCAGGGTGGCGCGCGGCCCCATGGTCAGGGGGATGATGCGGTCAGCCATGAGGATGGCTTCATCGACGTCGTTGGTGATGAGGACGACGGTCTTTTTTTCCTGCTCCCAGATCTGAAGGATCTCGTCCTGAAGAACGGCGCGGGTGAGCGCGTCGAGGGCGGAAAGCGGCTCGTCCAGTAGTAGGACTTCCGGCTGCATGGCTAGGGTGCGAGCGAGCGAAACCCGCTGCCGCATTCCACCGGAAAGCTCATGGGGTTTCTTATCGCGGGCGGGGGTGAGATGCACCATCTCGATGTAGTGGCCGACGTGGTCGTTGAGTTCCGCTTTGGATTTCTCGGGAAACACGGACTTGGCGGCGAGTTCGATGTTTCCGAAGACACTGAGCCATGGAAGCAGGGAGTAGCTTTGGAACATCACTCCCCTTTCCGGGCCAGGGCGGGTGACGGTTTTTCCCGCCATGGAAACAGTGCCGGAGGTCGGACTTTCCAGTCCCGCCAGCAAGGAAACCAGAGTGGATTTCCCCGCGCCGGAGAAGCCGATCACGGCGACGAATTCGTTTTCCTTCACCGAAAGATTCACATCCTCCAGCACATTGACGCGGTTGTTCGCGGGGCCGAAACCGATGGATACGTTTTCGAGATTCAGGAACGATTCGCGGGGTGGAAATGGCATGACGGTGGACATGGTTCAGATGGAGGCGGGTGAGGAATCGAAGGAGACGAGGCGCTGGAAAACGACCATGATGCGATCCAGCATCATGCCGATGAAACCGACGATGAAGACGACCACGAACATCTGTGCGAACGATTGCGAGGAACCGTTGGTATACATGTCGTTGACGAATTTCCCGATGCCCTCGGAGGTGGAGAGGATCTCTGCGGCGACGAGCACCATCCAGCCGACTCCGAGGGAGATGCGAAGCCCGGCGAAGATGAGTGGGAGGGCGGTGGGGATGACAATTTTCACCAGGCGCGAGGTGAAGCCGAGGCGCAGGACGCGGGCGACGTTCATGTGATCCTTGTCCACGGATGCGACGCCGAGGGCGGTGTTTACCAGGGTGGCCCAGAGTGAACAGAGAGCGACGGTGATGGCGGAGGAAAGGAACATGGGATCGATCTTGTATTCCTTGATGAAAGGCACCTTGCTGAAGGCAACAATGAGCCAGTGCTTCTCGGGATCCGGCATGAAGCCGCCGACGATGATCATGATGATGGGCAGCCAGACGAGCGGGGAAACCGGTTTGAAAAGCGCGACGAACGGGGTGGTCGCCGCCATGAAAGTGGGAGAAAGCCCGCAAAGGATGCCGATGGGAATCGCGATGGCGGATGCGAGCAGGAAGCCGGCGAAAACACAGAGCAGCGAGCGCATGATCTGCTTGGGCAGAGTCCATGGCTTCGCGTATTCCGAGGTTTCGGTGGTCTCGAGAAGGCTCTCGCGGGTGATGACGGCGGAAGCGAGTTTCAGGAGATCGTCGCCAGTTCCGGCATTGGCGAAGGCGTCTTCAGCTTCGGCGAGTTTTTCCTTCGCCACTCCGATTTTCAGCTCACGCGATCCTTCACCGAGCATGTCGATGTATTTGGTGAGGAACTGCCGCTCTTCGGCGATGAGGGTGAGAGCACGGCTCGCCTCCTTCACCGCGGGAAAGGTTTTGGTCTGAGCATCGGTGTAAGCGACTTTGAGCAGATCGAGCTTTTCCTTATCCGCTTCGGTAGCCGCTTCCGAGGCTTTGAGCTGTTTCAGGAAAGCGGCGCGGTCGGGCATTTCTCCCGAAGCCATGCCATCGGACAAAGTTTTCAATTCAGCCAAGCGGTTGCGACGGGCTTCACGCGCTTCCGCCTTTGCGCTTTCGTAGGCTTTCTTCGCGGGTGCGATGTGCGTCTCAAATTTTTTGGTAGCTGAAGCTTCGGCTTTTGCCACCTGGGCTTTGGCTCGGGCTTCCAGCGCGTCAAGCTCAGCGAGGCGTTCCTTGGATTCCTCCAAACGGGTGACCCGGTCTTCCCCGGTGAAACGATAGCCATCTTCCTTCATCGACTCCCTGGAATGAAATCTCCAGATCCCCCCCGTAGCATCCCAAACGACTCCGGGGGTCGGGACTTCTCCGGCCTTTGTCCTGTGCTTGGGGGCAACGATGCTCCAAATCCCCATGAATGCGAGAAACACGAACACGGGAATGACGATGAATTTCACGATTTCGCGAACCTGCTTGGCGGGTTCCTCCTTCGTGGCGAGACGCACGACGGGTGAGAGGAAATTCAGGCCGGCGACATCGATGCCTTTGAGAATCTTGTATTTGATAGCCATGGGAGTGATGGAGTGATGCCCCGGGCGAACACGTGGTCCGCCCGGGGCGGGGTGAAGTTTATTTTTCGGAAAGAGCAGGATCCTCTTTGATCCCGATCTCAAAGGAGTTGATATATTCGATGGGCTTCATGGGATCGAACTCGTTCCCGTCGATGAAATCCTTGGTGGTTTCCTTGTAACCGCTTTCGGTTTTGGTGAGCTCCTCGTCGGTGAGTTTTCCTTCGGAGAGCAGGGACTCGGCGGCTTTCTTATAAACCTCGGGAAGATAGATTTTTTTCACGGTCTCGTGATACCAAGAGGCGGGCTTCTCCTCGGTGATCTGTCCCCAGCGGCGCATTTGCGTGAGGAACCAGATGCCATCGGAATACCACGGGTAGGTGCAGTCGTGCTTGAAGAAGACATTGAAGTCAGGCATGTCGCGGATGTCGGTTTTCTGGAAAACGAAGGTTCCTGTCATGGAGTTTTTGATAACTTCAAAATCGGCTCCGACATAGTTCGGCTGGGAGAGGATGCGGCAGGCTTCGATGCGGTTGACGAAAGCTCCGGAGGCATCGGTTTCATCGAGCCATTTCCCGGCACGGATCAGCGCCTTGGTCACGGCGATCAGGGTGTTCGGGTTCTCGTCCGCCCATTTTTTGGTGACGCCAAAGACTTTTTCGGGATTATTTTTCCAGATGTCGTAGTTGGTCACGACAGGGACGCCAATTTCTTTGGCGACGGCCTGCTGGTTCCATGGCTCACCGACGCAGTAGCCGGAGATGGTGCCGGCTTCGAGAGTGGCGGGCATCTGCGGCGGAGGGGTGACGGAGAGCTCGACCTCCGCATCCGTGCGCCCCGCGATATCCGTTTTGGAATACAGGCCGGGATGGATGCCGGCGGCGGCGAGCCAGTAACGGATTTCGTAGTTGTGGGTGGAGACTGGAAAAACCATTCCCATTTGAAGCTTCTGTCCACCGGCGAGCATTTCCTCGGTGATAGGCTTGAGGGATTCCGCGGTTATGGGATGCGGTGGTGTGTCGGAGTCCAGCTCCGGATCGTTTTCCTGCATCTGCTCCCAGATGGAATTGGAAACCGTGATGGCGTTTCCATTCAGATCCAGGGTGAAGGGAGTGACGATGTGCGCCTCGGTGCCGATGCCTATGGTGGCCGCGATGGGCTGGCCGGAGAGCATGTGTGCTCCGTCGATGTTGCCGGTGATGACGTTGTCGAGGAGGACTTTCCAGTTCGACTGGGCGACGACTTCGACCTGCAGGCCCTCGTCATCGAAGAATCCTTTTTCCTTGGCGATCACGAGCGGGGCGCAATCGGTGAGTTTGATGAAACCGAATGTCAGCTTGTCACGTTCGACAGCAAGCTTTTCGGCGGAGACACCGGAGACAAGTGATCCGGTGGCGAGGGTGGTGGCGAACCAGGCCGCAGCGCGGAGTGGTCGGATTGAGGTGGGAATGGAGTTCATGATTTGAATATCTGGCGACACCTGGGGAGTAGCCGCAATGATGCCAAACTTCAGCCAGCGCATGAATCCGTGAGGAAGTCGTTTCATCGACCCCATGAGACGGCGTCATCGCGCCGGAACGCCCTGCTGGGCGGCAAGGAAAACATCCTCGCGGTGGATGCGGGAGATCGATCCCGCAGTAATTTCCGGGAGGACTCCGATCGCGCGCAACCCGGCGAGCTGCCACGAGGCCTTGTCCATGGTCGGGCGGTTCACCGATTCTCCGTAGAAGAGATGGAACGGCCCGTCATTGACCGTATCGTTCCCGGTTTCGAAACGACCGGAGAAGCTGTTGCGCAGTAAATCGGAATCCACTCCGATGTAGCGCTTCTGACTGAGTATGGAAACCATGTCTTCGCGGAAATCCCCGTCCGCGCACATCCGGCAAGCCTCAAGAAGTGAAGCGACCAGAGCGATGGTCTTGTCCTTCTGCTCGCGGAAGAAACGCCCGGAAAGCATCAGGACTTTTTCCGGATGGCCGTATGAAAGATCAGCGGAAGTCACCGGACACCAGCCGAAGCCGCCGAGGATGGAGGCGGAGTTCCATGGCTCTCCAACGCAATAGCCGTCGATCTGCCCCGCTTTCAGATGCTTTGACATGAGTGGAGGGGGAAGGAAAACAATTTCCACGTCCTTGCGCGGATCAAGCCCGTGACGGCGCAGCCATGCGTGCAAGAGGATGTGGTGCGAGGAATAACGGTGCGGAGTGGCAAGGGTGATGGGACGGTTCTTTTTCCAGTAATGGTCCAGCCAGATCCTCAGACCTTCGCCAGACTGGATGACGGACGGGTCGAGTTCCTTGGAGAGCGTGACCGCATTCCCATGGAGATTCAGAACCATGGGGACGATGACCTCGGATTTAAGATCGCTGAATCCAAGCCCCAGCGCCATGGCGATCCCGGCGATGGACTGCGCGGCATCCAGCTCGCCGTAATACATCTTGTCCCGCACGCTGGCCCAGCCGAGTTCCTTGGAGAGCCTCACATCCAGCCCGTTGCGCTCGAAAATCCCTGTCTCCATCGCCACCGCAATGGGCGCACAATCGCTCAACGGTACGAAGCCGAGACGGATGGACGAAAGGCTACCGGAATCTGAATAGAGTTTCTTCACAAGAGGCCATAAGCGTTTCGAGTGCCAGAATTTCATCTTTGGCATAAACGCTGCTAATTTCGTTCCCGCACTCCCTATGAGTGCGCTTCATTTTGAAAATATGAAATTATGGAATGGGTCCCGGACTTAAGGCAAATCAGGGCGTTCGTAGCGGTAGCCGAGGAAGGCAGCTTCACTTTGGCTGCGAAACGAACTTTCGTCACCCAGTCCGCCGTCAGCCACTCACTGAGGATACTGGAGGAGCAACTCGGGTGCAAACTGTTGGACCGTTCGGGAAAGCGCGTGGTCACCACGGCGGAAGGTGATCTGCTATTGGTCAGGTGCCGCGGGGTGCTGTATGAAATCGACCAGGTCAGCACGGATCTGGAGGGCTTGCGCCGCTGGGGACAGACCACGATACGCATAGGCGCACCCCATTCCCTCTGCCTCTCTTTGATCCCTTCCATCCTGCGGGAGTTCCGCGATTGTTTCCCCAGGTGCGATCCATCCATCGAGGTCGGGGACAGCAGCTCGCTGCTCAGCCAACTCGCAGAAGGAAACCTCGATCTGGTGGTGGGACTGAAAACCCGGGAACATTTCAAAGACGGATACCGCCCCATGTTCCGGGACCGCCTGGCATTCGTCGTTTCCCCATTGCATCCCTGGGCCAGGGAGGGAGCGGAGATCCAATCCACCCTTCAGGAGCAGCAGTATATCGTTTACGCGAAAGCCACCGAGACCCACCGGTTGATCGAAAACTGGATGAACCAGCACATCGGAAAATCCAACCGCAGCCTTGTGCTTGGCGACATGCAGGCAATCAAGGAAATGGCGAAAATAGGGATAGGTGTCGGCATTGTCGCACCATGGGTCGCCGCCCGGGAGATTGAAGAAGGGAGTTTGAAAATCATCGAGATGCAGGAGCCAAAAATCGAGCGCGAATGGGGCGTCTTCCATTCGATGAAACGGGAGCCTAGCCTGGTAGAGGAAGCCTTCATCGGTCTGTGCGAAATGGCTTTCTCGATGATGCCGGGTGCTTGAATACGATAGGGCTTCCGCCGTTTCCAGCGGAAGCCCGTACTATCAACAACCCAACGGAAAACCGGTCTGCTAGAACTCGTAGTTCAGCTCAATGGAAAAACGTGTCGTCGTAGGCACCGCAGCCGCCCCGACAAACGCATCACCTTCGGACTCGAAGTGGGCGAGTTTGGCAATGGCCAGGAAATGCTCGTCGAGCTTTTTCACGAGCACCGAATCGATCTCCCAACCATAGCCGGAAGAGATTTCGTTATCGCCCATGGCATGAATTGCGTTCGTCCATTTCATCCCCCAGAAGACGGGCATGGTGTGAGAGACATACAGATCGGACAGGCCGTTGTGGCTTCCGAAGAGGCGTCCACCTATGAACGCATCCGCGAATCCGTTGAATGCGTGGACAGTCGCAAGAGGGGTTTTCAAACCGGCACCGAGATGCTCGAAACCAAGGGTCAGCGATTGCGTGCCGAGGGTTTTGGTTGCCGTCAGATGAGTGTAAATCGCCTCGTCGTCAGCCGTTCGCCCCGCATCGTCCTGCCATGCCAGCTCGCCGTAGAGATCCAGCCCGAGCGCCTTTCCTGCGGCACTGACTCCGTAAGCATTATTATCGAGTCCCGGGGTATCCTCGAAGCTCATGAGGTAGATGTAGGAACCCAGGGTGACTCCTTCAATTCCCGTATAGGATGCATTGAGCAGGTAAATATCTCCGGGAAGGTTTTCCAAGGCACCACCGGCATCGGAACCGAAGATGCGGTTCACCTGTTTGATGTAGCCCAGATCCAAAACCATATCATCGACGATCGTGGTGGAGAATGAGATGGCATCGAAAGTCTGTTCATTCTGTCTCCATCCCACGTTGCCGATGAATGCCGCGTTGTTGCGGATGATTCGCTGGCGACCCAGTTTCGTGCTGGTTTCAAATCCATCGTACTGGAGGAAAAGCTGGTTCAACTCGTTGGTCTCGGGATCGATGATCACCGTATTTCCCGCGACAGCCGGATCCGCCAATGGAGCGCCTCCGTTGAAATCATCAATGGCCGCTTGGGAAAATTCGCCTTCGATGAACGCGCTAAACCCGTTCCATGCCATCGTTTTCAATCCGAGACGTTCGCGGAAGGTGAACGCATGGGAAGGATCCAGGCCGTCCACATCGCCAAACTCGTAACGCGAGCGGATGTTTATTGTGGGAGTGATCCAATCTTCCTTGGGCGGTGGCTCCACCGTAGCTTCGGGCGGGCCGGCATAGAGGGCTTGGGAGGTAACGATGAGTAATGCTGCTTTGAATTTCATGATGTTTCGATTTCCTGGAATGGATTTTCATCCCGCAGCACAGGAAAGCGCGAAGTCGGCCATATCGCCCCAATCAGGGAACATCCGGCGTGAATTGTGTTTCCGCCCGGCATGCTTGCGGGTCATCCGGCAGTTACGTAATCCGGTAAACCGTCTCCACGATGCCACTTCCGAGTTCGCGTTCGTCCAGCCTGCTGGCGAAACGGTCAAGGAGCCGACGCATTGCGATATTATTGGAAAACATCGGGGCAACCCACCGGCGTATCCCTACCCTGTAGGCAGCTTCGGATAAAGACTTCAAAAGTTCGGCTCCAGCACCCAATCCTTGCCAGGCATCCGCCGTGACCATTGCGATCTCCGCCAGTTTGGCATCCTTGGAATCACGGAAACACCGTGCTACGGCGACGGGCTTCAGCTCATTCTCCCCTTCGATCTCCACCGCCAGTCCATAGGCGATGTGGTTGACCCCGTCGGGGTTTGAAAAGTGGGTGAGTTCCGACTCGGAGAGATCTGTCTTATCGAAAAAGAAGCGCCGCATACGACTGTCCGGAGCAAGCTCCCACAATGCCGAGACAAGCGCATCTGCATCCGCCGGAATGATAGGACGGACAATCCCGGACGTGCCGTTCGACAGGGCGACTGGTCTCTCTTCTGGCATGGGCGGGACTTCCTATTTAATAAGCTCCCTGCCGTAAGCCATTATGGAACGAAGCGGAATCTCATTTTCCGCAAGGGTATCGTATAGGTTCACCGTAAAACGGTCGTCCGGATCAGTGTAGCGATACAGCAAGTTGAGGACGATCTCCTTGGCACGTTCAGGATCATGGAGCTGTATGGCACCGGGTTGCATCGACAGGGGGGCTCCGTGGAAAGCCTTTCCATAGTGTGTGCCAGCTTTGGAGTGGTAGTCATACGGGAAAGCGAAATCGAATTCCTTTCCGCCTGCGTCAACCACCATCACGTGGATGCTTCCACCATCCATATACATATCGCCCTTCACGGTTTCCGGCGGCAGAGCGATGGAGTTGAAGGGTGCTTCATCACCACTGAGATCGAGATCCCTCTCATGTAGGGTCAGTGCTACCGACCCCAGAAGAAAGGCGAGCAAAACAATGCACAGGCCGAAGCGAAGATGGGGTTTCATGAACTTCCGAACCGGCCAAAATTCAGACTCATTCCCGGAGCTTCATCAGAATCGAAAGCACATACCAGAACAGCAGGGCGACGCTGGCGAAGAGCGAAAGCGAGGCGGCCACGTATTGGCTGGTGTTGTAGCGGTGGATGAGATTGCTGGTGCTGTAGAGGATGGAAATGGAAGCGAAGAGAACCATTGCCGCAGAGAACCACAGGCCGAGGGAGATAGGCAGGAAGAAGGAAGCAGCGATCAACCCGAGGGCAATGATCCCGCCGATTTTCAGAAAGCCTCCGAGGAAGCTGAAATCCTTTTTCGTGGTAAATGCCACCACGGTAATCCCGAGCACCATCACACCTGTGATGAAGCCAGCCTGGATGAGAAGCGAGCCATCACCCGTCATCATCATGGCCATCATGATCAAGGGCAGGAAAATTAGCGCTTCCGCCACGGTGTAGAGAATAAGGCCAGCGTATTGGATGCCTTTCGAGGTATCGCTGGTTGCCCATTTGTTCGCGAGCATGGAGATGCTCATGAAGCCACCGAGGACGATGAGCCACGAGTAGCTGCTGGTGCCGAGAAGTTTCAAAGCCATTTCCCCGAGACCCATTTTTAGGAAAATCGCCTCAAGTGCTACGAAGAGCGCGATTGCTCCGGCCAGGTGCCAGTAGGTCTTGCGGATGAATTCTGCGCGGGCGGATTCTGCGGTTTCCGCGACCATGGGGACGCGGTAGGAATGGATGTTCGTGCTCATATTGTGTCCTTTCTATATTACCGGTTGCAACATCCGGCAATTGATTTCGGAGGAGCGAATTCTTTTCGCCCATTCCTCCACAGTATTCAGGGAGTCGACCGACCACCTACCCAGTGGATCGCGTTGACCAGCATGCGCACGAAATCCGGGTCTTCGAAATCAGTTGGCACTCCGAGCGAGGTGTAGAACATGTTTCCACCTTTGTAAGTGTTCAACCAGGTCACCGGATGTGTTAGATTTCGATCTTTTCCTTTGCCAATCGCGCCGTTTTGCAAAACCACTACCCCGTCTCCGAGTTTACCGGCCTTGTAGAGTTTACGTGATTCGATTTCCCCCACCCCAGCCATGACGACATGTTTTCCGCCCGCATCAGTAATGGATACCGAGACTTTCTCATCGCCGAAGTGGCCGTCGTAATTCCCGCCCATCACCTTTCGGTCAAAAGTTTTATTATCGGCCTTTCCAAACGCATGGCTGGAGGTGCGGATTCCGACAATCCCCTTGCCCGCCTCCCAATGGGCGCGAATGAGTGCCATTTCCTCATCAGGCAGTTTGAGCCTTCGCGCAAAAACCAGCGGCACGTCCGCATCCGGGATCTTTTCGAAAACCGGCAAACTCTCCGCGCCATCCTTCACCCACGAGGTGGTGACCTGAATGCCATGCTTTTTTTCCAGAATCTCGGCAAGGGGCTTCAGCGAAGCTTCCGAGCGGTATTCCTCCGAGCCGGAAATGATGTGGACGTGGAGCGATTCAGCAGCTTGCAGAAAAGTGGACGGGCTGAGAAGAGCCAGGATGAGAAGAAGTTTTTTCATAAAAACGGTGGAAGATGGTTCCACATGGAGACGGGTGGAAGTCCCTTTATTTTTCAACAATCTCAGGAAAGCCGGGGGGACGGAACAAAAATCCCCTCCCGCGCAATCTGCCTGCCATCGAGTGGGAAATCCCCTCTCCCCTCCAAAACCCGCCTCGAGATGTGGAAGCATTTCCATGCGCGGGCGGTGCGGAGTTCCTTTCGCGCCCCGCTCATCCGCGTAGCCAGGTGCTGGAAATGACGGACGGGATTTCCGAGAAAGCCGTGGTTGCCATCGGCGGACTTTTCCAAAATCCATTCCAAGGCGGGATACGGCCAAGGCCATTCATCGAGGATGGCTTCGTCTCCCCTTAAATCGGCGGAAAAAGCTTTGTTCAACTGGAGTATGGCTTGTGCGGGCTTTCCCTCCATCCAATGGCCTTGCGCAAAGCACAAGGCATCCAGATAAAACCCGGCACCCCTGTCAGCCGAGTGCCGTTTCGGGGTATCGCGATCATATTCCGGAAGATAGGGGCAGGGTTCCACGGACTGAAGGAAACAGGGTTTCCAGCAAGGGATCCAGCCCGGAGGCCGATTTTTGCAAGGACAGGAATGTCCTTGCCCCCCGGGGTAGAAACCGAAATTCTCCCGCCCGTATGAGCAACCGTCTTGAAGGAAAAGTTCTCGTCGCCCAAGGAGGCGGCCCCACCCCGGTCATCAACCAGAGCGTCGTCGGCGTAGCCCTGGAAGCCCGGAAATTCTCGCAGGTCACCTCCATCTACGGAGCTGTCCACGGCGTCACCGGAATCATCAACGAGGATTTCGTCGATCTCACCCGTGAGACCTCCCACAACCTGGAACAAGTAGCCGGCACCCCGTCCTCCGGCCTCCTCTCCACCCGCGACAAACCGGATGAAGAATATTGCGCCCGCATGTTCGAGGTGATGAAAGCCCATGACATCCGCTACTTTTTCTACGTCGGCGGAAACGATTCCTCGGACACCGTCCGCATCGTCAACGAATGCGCGGACGCCGAGGGCTACGAGCTGCGCGCCATCCACATCCCCAAGACCATCGACAACGATCTTGAGGAAAACGACCACTGTCCCGGCTTCGGTTCCGCAGCGCGTTTCGTAGCCCAGGCGTTCATGGGTGTGAACCTCGACAACCGCGCCCTCCGTGGCGTTTACATCGGTTGCGTCATGGGCCGCCACGCCGGCTTCCTCACCGCTTCTTCCGCGCTTGCCCAGAAATACGTCGATGACGGCCCGCACCTTGTGTACGTGCCGGAACGCCATTTCACCACGGAGCAACTTCTCGCCGATGTGGATCGCATCTATTCCAAGCACGGCCTCTGCACCATCGCCGTTTCCGAAGGCATCTCCGATCCCGATGGCACCCCGATGATCGTGAAACTTCTCGGAAAGGAAGAGCGCGATTCCCACGGGAACGTCCAACTCTCCGGCACCGGCGCCCTCGGCGATCTCCTCGCAGACACCATCCGCGACGGCCTGAAAATCAAGCGCGTGCGCTCCGATACCTTCGGCTACCTCCAGCGCTCCTTCATGGGCATACAGTCGGATCGCGATGCCAGGGAGGCACGCGAGGTCGGCGAGAAAGCAGTCCAGTTCGCCATGTGGGACAACGTCGATGGCTCGGTCGCGATCAAGCGCCCTGTGCTCGATTACTCCGTGGATTACGAATTGGTGGATATCAAAAAAGTCGCCGGAAAAACCCGCCACATGCCGGACAACTTCATCAACGAAGCTGGCAACGGCGTCACCCAGGACTTCCACAACTACTGCCGCCCGCTACTCGGTTCCAACCTCCCGGAACCACACCGCCTCCGCGCACCGAAGGTTCCCAAAGTTCTCAACGTGTAAGCTTGCGGAATACGAAACCGTCCTGATCAAATGAGTGCCGCCAGGCACCCGTAACTGTCGGCAGCCTGTCGAAGGGCTGCCGCTTTGTGTTACGCGGCCTGCTACCGCCGGACTACCTCGGGAAAGTTTTTCCAATGCTCGGTCCCTGTCGGTTGATCCCTGGCCAGGATCTATCATGAGTTCCCCCGTATCGGTTCGTTCTCGGACAGCGTAAGCAGATCACCCGTGTCACTACCTCCGATAGCGATCTGAGCCAACGTGCCACATCCATCGGATGGGAACTGCTCGACCGTATCCCGCCACAGGCGCTGAACCCGCTCACGGACTCCACCCGCCGTCCCGAAGCATCCCATGCCGGATACTGCCTGCTGTCTCTCAAGAATTATCGTTCAACAAATAATCTGATCCGCGTCAACCGGCGGTTCCTCTTTTCCACATCTCAAGCACCTGACCCGAATGGCACTGTTTTAAGCGCCGTGCCGGTGATTGCTTCCATTCCACAAGAATTAGAAACCACAATGGGAGCGAAGCGGACATGGACGGACTGTGAAATTAAATCCCTCCGTCAAATCCGACGAATCTAACGAATCAAGACGCTGCTCGTTCAATTTCCGTGTATTCCGTGTATTCCGTGTATTCCGTGTATTTTGAGGAAAGTAGGATAAGAAAGCCACTTCCTCCATGTCCGCTTCGCTCCCATTGTGGTTCATATTCTTTTCTTTATTCATAGGATTCGTGGTTCCTTCCTCTTCGTTTACGTGGCGGTTCTATGGCACGAATTCACCCCCGATCATTGTCTTAAAACAGTACCATTCGCACCTGACCCAAGCTCTCCAATTGAAGTTTGGAATTTAAAGTTTAAAGTTTCGACCGCATGCGAAACCCCGCCCCACTCATCGCCACCCTCCTCCTCGGTGCGCTCATCCTTTTCCTAGCCCTCCGCCCGCAGAAACAGGTTTCAAAACCAACCTCCCCGCCAGCCCCGGAGCCACCACCCACCGCCCTGTCCCTCTTGGCCGATGCACCCGACTGGCCAACGCTAAACGCCTACCAGCACACCATTTCCCGCCCGGATTTCGAAACACTCCTCACCCGGATTTTCACCACCGACGATACTTGGAAACAATACATCACCCTCCACGAAACCCACGCCGAAATCCTCACCTCCACCGACACCTCCGAGCCTCCTTTTATTCTCAACTTCGCCACCCCGGGAAAATCCCTCCCCGCCCCCCGCCACTGGCAGACCACCGAATCCCTCCCCATCCCCCCTCCGGGAAAGCCACTCGCAAACCTCCACATCGCCATCGACCCGGGCCACATCGGCGGCGAGTGGGCGAAGACCGAGGAGCGTTGGTTCCAGATAGGCAACGGCAAGCCCGTCACCGAAGGCGACATGAGCCTCCACGTCGCAAAACTCCTCAAACCCATGCTTGGGAAGCTAGGCGCAAAAGTCTCCCTCGTCCGCTCCACCACGGATCCCGTAACCCCCCTCCGCCCGGACAGCCTCACCGAAATAGCCGCAGACCAATCCCCCACCAATCCCACCTCGCTGAGAAAACTCGCAGAAAAACTCTTCTACCGCACCGCCGAAATCCGCGCCCGCGCCGAGGTAGTCAACAACACCATCAAGCCCGACCTCGTCCTCTGCCTCCATTTCAATGCCGAGGGCTGGGGCGATCCCACACAACCCACCCTCGTCCCCCGCACCCATTTCCACATCCTCCTCAACGGAGCCTACACCGGAGACGAAGTCCGCCTGGCCGACCAACGCTTCGCCATGCTCGAAAAGCTCCTCCAGCGCACCCATTCCGAGGAAGTCCTGATCGGAAAAACCGTAGCCAACACCTTCGCGGAAATTTCCAAGCTCCCCCCCTACACCTACCCGCCGGGCGGAGGAAACGTCCGCACCATAGCGGACAACCCCTACCTCTACGCCCGCAACCTCCTCGCCAACCGCCTCTACGACTGCCCCGTCATTTTCATGGAACCCTACGTCATGAACTCCATCCACGACTACGCCCGCATCCAGGCCGGCGACTACCAGGGCACCAAAGAAATCAACGGAGAAAGCCTCCCCTCCATCTTCCGGGAATACGCAACCGCCCTTGCCACCGGCCTCGCAAAACACTATTCCCGCGCAAACCGCTGACGGAGCGCCGCCTTCAGGCGGCGTGTCCTCCCCCAAAACCCAAGTCTTCCTTCGAGTTTAGAATTTAAAGTTTAAAATTTCCATGATCAGCCTCCTAGTCACCTACATCCTCGTCGCCCTCATTTTCTCCTTCCTCTGTTCCCTGCTGGAAGCCTCCCTCCTCACCCTCACCCCCACCAGCGTCAGCCGCGCCATCGAAAACGGCCTCCCGTGGGGCGAGAAAATGGCCGTCCTCAAAGCGGATATCGACCGCCCCCTCTCCGCCATCCTCACCCTCAACACCATCGCCCACACCATGGGCGCCGCCGGAGCCGGGGCACAATGGGCGCAAATCACGGGAAACCGCTGGGAAGCCATCTTCGCCGGCGCCCTCACCATCGCCATCCTCGTCATCACGGAAATCATCCCGAAAACAATCGGAGCCCGCTACGCCATCCAGTTCGCCCCTTTCACCACAGTATTCCTCGGCTTTCTCACCACCGCCCTCAAGCCACTCGTCCTCGCCTCGAAATCCATCACCAGCATGATCGCCACCGAGGAGCGCGAGCACGACCCGGCCATCCAGCGTGAGGAAATTCTCGCCATGGCCCGCATCGGCCATGAATCGGGATCCCTGCGCGAGCGCGAAAGCCAGTTTGTCCAGAACCTCATCCAGCTCAATGCCATGAAGGTTTCCGACATCATGACCCCGCGCCCCGTCATCTTCTCCCTCCCCCAGTCCACCCCCCTCCCCGAGTTCGCCACACTCATCGAGAACAAACCCTTCACCCGCATCCCCGTTTACGACAAGGGCAACGACGACTTCACCGGCTTCATCATCCGCGGGGACGCGCTCATCGCCCACCTCAAGGATCATTACGATACCGGCACCCTTGCCGACGTCCTCCTCCCCATCGCCATCACCGCGGAATACACCCCGGTTGACGCCCTCTTCCAGCGCTTCATCGCAGAACGCCACCACATCATGCTCGTCACCAACGAATTCGGAACCACCGTCGGCCTCGTCACCCTCGAGGATATCATCGAGACCATCTTCGGAATCGAAATCCTCGACGAGACCGACCACCACCCCGATCTCCAGCATCACGCGCGAAACCTCTGGCAGGAACGCGCGAAAAAAATGGGAATCACCCTCGATACGTGATTCCCCCCGCTTCTTCCAATCCCCCTCCCGCCAGCGAGATTTCCACACGACGTGAAACGTCTGCACTTCTCTCTTTATCCTCCCCGCCACCGCCCCCCGACTCTCCGCCGCCCCGCCTGAAAGCACGGGACGGGAGTCCCTCCCCACCCTGAGCGCTGATCTCGAAGCTCCCTTGCTCGACAGGAAAGCACGGCACGCCAGCCGTGCACCCGTCTTCTTCCACCACGGTTCCTCTGGGCAGAGGGGTGGCCACCTCCTCCCCAGCGCCTACCCCGTTCCGGTGCTGCCTGTGAAAGCTGCGCCCGCAGCCTGCCGCGAGTACGGCACAGCTACACTTTCCGTTTCCTCCCCGCCACCCGCCAGATCGCCACCAGCGTCACCACCGCCCCCAGCATCTCGTGGATTTCAAAAGTTTCCCCAAAGAAAAAGAACGCCCCCACCGCCGTGAAAATCGGCAGCGTCATCTGTAGCGATGCACCCTGCGCGATGGAAAGCCTCTGGTAGGCGCTGGTCATGATCAGTTGCCCGAAAGTCACGACCACCGCCCCCAATGCCAGCAGCCCAAAACCATCCAAAGGCAGCTCCGGAACTTTCGCGGCGAATGGCAAACCAAGCAGCAGCGAGCAAGTCGCCTGCGCTCCGTAGATCGTCGCCGGATGTTCCTCATGCCGCAGTTTCCGTATGATCACCACCACCCAACCCGCAGTCAGCGCCCCGAACAATCCGAGCAGATCATAAGCCGATGGCGAGAGGCTCATGTTTTCATCGCTCAGAAAAACAACCAGCCCCACCAAGGCCACGACCAGCCACCAGCGCGTCGCCACCCGCACTTTTTCCTTCAGCCAGAATGCCGCAATCACCGTCGCGAACATCGGGTAGGTCAGATTGATCACGATCGCCCGCCCCGCCCCCAGATGCACGATGGTGATATAGAAGCAGATCACCCCCACGCATCCCGTCAGCCCGCGCAGGACGACGAGCCGGTTGGAAAACATCCGCCGCCAATCAAATCCACGCCCGTTTGAGTAAAGCACCACCAGCAACACCATTCCGACCACTCCACGGAAAAGCGTAGCCATCCACCCGTCCGCCCCGTCCGCCGCCAGCGAAGCCGCCCGGATCAGAAGAGTGTTCGCAGCAGAAAGAAACGCAGAAGCAAGCATCCACCCCACACCTTTCAGATCCAAACTCTCGTCTTCGCTCTCCATTGCCGCCCCCGCTTTTCGTCCACCACACCGGACAAAGCAAGCGCGCCTGACAGCCCGTAATTGTAGATCGGTCGGATCCGACCGATCCATACCCCCTCTTCATCAATCCTTGACCGCGCACAAAACCCCGCATAAACCAAGCGCCTCATGGGATTTGACACACTTGGCCTCTCCGCCCCCGTTCTAGAAGCAGTCTTGGAAACGGGCTATACCAACCCGACACCGATTCAGGCGCAGGCCATCCCTGTGATCCTTGCGGGAAAGGACGTCATCGGCGCATCCCAGACAGGCACCGGCAAGACCGCCGCCTTCGCCCTCCCCTCCCTCTCCAAAATCGAGAAAATGGGAAAGCCCCAGATCCTCGTCCTCGAGCCAACCCGCGAGCTCGCCCACCAGGTAGCCGAGCAGTTTGAAAAATACGGAGCCAAGACCGGAATGAAAGTCGCCCTCCTCTACGGCGGAGTCGGCCTGGGGAAACAAATGGAAGATCTCGCAGAAGCGGACATCGTCGTCGCCACTCCCGGCCGTCTCGTCGATTGCTTCTACCGCGCCGCCATGCGCTTCGGGGAAATCAAAATCCTCATCCTCGACGAAGTTGACCGCATGCTCGACATGGGCTTCCTCCCACAAGTCCGCAAGATCGTAAACCTCTGCCCGTGGGAAGGCCGCCAGACACTTTTCTTCTCGGCCACCATGCCCGCCGCGATCCAGACCTTCGCCCAATGGTGCCTGGTCGATCCTGAAAAAATCGAGATCGCCCGCGCCGAAGTCGCCGCCACCGTCTCCCACGCCTTCTATCCTGTTTCCATCGACCAGCGCGACGAGCTCCTCCTCGCCCTCCTCAAGGAAACCGACTACCACTCCGTCATGATCTTCACCCGCACCCGCCGCGAGGCCGATGAGGTGACAGGCATGATCAAGAACACCGGCCAGACCAAAGTCGCCGCCATGCACTCGGACATCAACCAGACCGACCGCATGAAAGCACTCGCCGGATTCAAGAGCGGTGAATATGAAATCCTCGTCGCCACCGACGTAGCCGCCCGCGGTATCGACGTCTCCGGCGTCTCCCACGTCATCAACTACCGCGTCCCGGAAAACGCCGAAGACTACGTCCACCGCATCGGCCGCACAGGCCGCGCCGAGGCTGAGGGCGACGCCTTCACCATCCTCACTGCCGACGAGCTGGACTTCGCAAAATCAGTGGAGATCTTCGTCAACAAGGAGATCAAACGCGAGAAGCTTCCGGACTTCCCTTACATCTACACCGCGCTTCTGGACACCGATCCAATCAAACCCATCCGCCGCAAGAAAGTAGGCGGAAAGAAAAGACGCAAGTGAACAAGAAGGGTGTGCACCTAGTGCTGCGTATGCATCATGTTTTGTGAAAAGCGAAGATCGTTTGGCTCCAGTTCTTCCGCACCAAAGGTGCACCGCTATCCCAGCCTAGGGCATAGTGAAACGACGCCCTGGGTTCAAACATCATAAGAATCAAGAGGGCTGAAAGTCCGTTCCATCATGTGCGGTTTGTCCCGGCGGATGGAACGGACTTTCAGCCCACTCCATTTCTTCCACTCTATCCCTGGGGCTTTCGCTGCACTTCGCCCCAGGCTGGGATGGAGCAGGCCGTTGCCCATGAAGACCGGCAAGTCGGATTCACAAATCGAAGAAGGGGGCTGGAATCCCCCTGAATGGCCTGGAGCCAGAGTCTCCAGCCACATATCCCTATCGGGATATTTCACAAAACATGATGCTCAAGGGTATAACACTAGTGCGTGGATATGAATAACCCATTGCGTTCCCCTCCTCGACCTAATTCGCCACCAGGTTCATGATCTTTCCGGGAACGTAAATCACTTTCCGAATGGTCTTCCCATCGGTGTGTTCCTTGATCTTCTCGGATGCGAGAGCGAGTTCCCTGGCAGTTTCCTCGGGGGCATCAAGTGCCATGAGGATACGATCGCGGAGCTTCCCGTTCACTTGGACGACAAGCTCACCAACCGTCCTGATGAGCGCTTTTTCATCATATTCAGGCCAGGCGGTTTCCGAAAGCAATACGGCTTCTTTTCCAAATTTCTGACAAAGCCTCTCATGGATTTCCTCGGTGAGGTGGGGCGCAAAAGGATTCAGCACGGAGAGGAAACTGACGAACTCTTTCAGCGAAACGGTCTCCGTCTGCGTGAACGCATTCGTGCAAATCATCATCTGCGAAATCGCCGTATTGAAACTGAGTTTCTCAATATCCTCGCCGACTTTTTTGATGGTTTCATGCACCACGCGTATCAGCTCGGGATCAGTGCATTTTTCGTCTTTGATCTTGGGAGAAATTTCGCCCTCATCCGTGATGGACAGGCGCCAGACGCGGGCGAGGAAACGGGAAACGCCCTCCACCCCTTTCATCTGCCATGGTTTTACCTGCTCCAGCGGCCCCATGAACATTTCATAAAGGCGCAGGGAATCGGCTCCGTATTCGGAAACAACGTCGTCCGGGTTCACCACGTTGCCGCGTGACTTGGACATCTTCTGCCCGTCCTCACCCATGATAAGACCTTGGTTGACGAGGCGTTGGAATGGCTCCGGCGTCCCGACGTGGCCGAGGTCATGAAGAACCTTGTGCCAAAAGCGGGCGTAAAGAAGGTGAAGCACGGCGTGCTCCGTGCCCCCGACATAGAGATCCACCATCCCCGGCTTGTCGCTCGACCAGTAATCCTCCGCTTCCTTGGAGATGAAACGCTCGGAATTACCAGGATCGCAGTAGCGAAGATAATACCAGCAGGAGCCTGCCCATTGCGGCATGGTGTTGGTTTCGCGGATTGCCCCGTCTTCCAGTTCCACCCAATCCTTCGCTTTCGTAAGGATGGGTTCAGGGGAGCCGGACGGCTTATAATCCTCCAGCGGAGGCGCCAGCAGCGGAAGCTCGGAATCGGGCAATGCAAAGTGATCGCCACCTTTCCAAGTGATCGGGAACGGCTCGCCCCAATAGCGCTGGCGGGAGAACAGCCAGTCGCGCAGCTTGAACTGTATCTTGCGCTCGCCTTTCCCGTTCTCCATCAGCCACTCGATGATTTTCTTCTTAGCGTCCCAAGTGGAAAGGCCGTCGAGGAAACCGGAGTTCACGGCAGTTCCCTGCCCCGTGAAGCCCTGCCAGTCGGACTCGTCCTTCGGCTGGACGACTTGCAAGACAGGAAGATCAAACTTCTTCGCGAACTCAAAATCCCGCTCATCATGCGCCGGCACAGCCATGATCGCACCAGTGCCGTAGCCCATCATCACGTAGTCCGCGATCCAGATCGGAATCTCCTCGTTGTTCACGGGATTGATCGCGAAAGCTCCAGTGAAGACGCCGGACTTGTCCTTGTTCAGATCGGTTCTATCCAGATCGGATTTTGCGGAGCAGGCTTTTTTATAAGCTTCGACTGCTTCCACATTTTCCGAAGTCGTGATCTCGGAAACGAAAGGATGCTCGGGAGCCAAGACCATGTAAGTCGCCCCGAAAAGCGTATCCGGACGTGTCGTGAACACCTCTACTTGAGAATTGAAGTTTGAAATTTGAAATTTAACCGAAGCCCCCTCGCTCCTGCCTATCCAGTTTTTCTGAAGCAGTTTGATCCCGTTCGGCCAATCGAGCGTATCCAACTCATCAATCAGACGCTGGGCGTATTTCGTGATACGCAGCATCCACTGGCGCAGCGGTCGGCGCTCGACGGTGTGCCCTTTTCCTTTCCATTCCTCCACCTCTTCATTGGCGAGAACGGTTCCCAGATCCGGCGACCACCAAACAGGCGTATCCGCAACGTAGGCAAGACGGACGGCATCAATTTGCTCACGGCTCCAGCCCTTCGCCTCCAGCTCGGAAACAGGCTTCGCTTTGTTCGTTTCCTCACAGAAATACGAGTTGTAGATCTGGAGGAAAATCCATTGGGTCCAGCGGACGTAGCCGGGATCGGTCGTCGCAATCTCGCGCTCCCAATCATATGCGAAGCCGAGGGATTTCAACTGACGGCGGAAATTCTCAATGTTCGCCGCAGTCGTCACCGCAGGATGCTGGCCGGTCTTGATCGCGTATTGCTCGGCGGGAAGGCCAAAGGAATCGTAACCCATCGGATGGAGAACATTGAACCCGTTCATCCGCATGTAGCGGCCGATGATGTCCGTGGCCGTATAGCCTTCCGGATGCCCTACGTGGAGTCCCGCACCACTCGGATACGGAAACATGTCGAGGACATAGTATTTCGGCTTGGAGGCATCAAAACCCTCCTCGCCTGGATTCGGTGTGCGGAAGGTTTTCTCCGAGTCCCAACGGGCCTGCCACTTGGGTTCGAATTCGGAGAAGGGAAATGGTTTGCGTGTTTCGGACATGGCGGGCGGGAAACCTGATGGAACATCCGCCCGATGAAAAGCAAAACCGCGCTGGCGGCAGGGGCGGGTTTATTCCGCTTTTTTCTCCAGCAGTTCTTTCAAATGATCCACGTAAGCCTGCGCCCCGCCTTCCCTGTAGCCGACATCGCCGGAGAGCTTTTTACCCTCGGAATCTAACAGAAACAAAGTCGGGTAGCCCTCGATTTCAAAAGCCTTGTCGAGCGCCTCGTTCTGCTTCTTCACCTCGGCAGGTTGCTCTTTTTTCCTAGGGAAATCGATTTCCACCAGAACCAGATTCTCACTGGCGTAAGCCTCGAATTCCTTCCGGGTGAAAACTTCCTTCTCCAGCCTGATGCACCATCCGCACCAGTCGGATCCGGTGAAATTGATGAAGATGGGCTTGCCCTCCTCCTTCGCTCGTTTCTTGGCTGCTTCGTAATTGTGTATCCAGGCGGCATCCCCCGCTAGAGCTGTTCCGACGATGGCGAGAGTAAGGGTAAATACTGCGAGTAGTGATTTCATGGTAGGCTTCAGTCCAGGTCTTTCTTTTCAAGCGAGGCTTTGAGATGAGCCAGGAACCCATCCAGATCAGGATACTCGGAAGCGAAGAATCTTGTAAATTCCTTACCCTCGGAATCCAAAAGGATCACCGTCGGGAATCCTTCGATCTCATATTTTTCGGCCATGGGCTGATTCTTCTCTTTCAGTTCAGGATCGCCATTCGGGAAATCCAGATGGACGAGGACGAAATCTTTCGAAGCAGCTTTCACAAATTCTTCCTTGGAAAACACTTTCTTGCTCATCATCATGCACGGCGGGCACCAGTCGGATCCGGTGAACTCCAGCATCACTGCCTTGTCTTCTTTCTTGGCGATTTTCACAGCAGCCTCCACGTCGGTCTCCCATCCTTTGGGAGCTTTGGCAAATGCGGTGGAAGAGAGGGCGGCGACTCCTAGTGTGAACGCCGCAAGATGGGTAATTGCTTTCATTATCCCTATAGGCGTATTCGGCGGCGGTTTTATTCTAAATTTCTTGGCGGACGGGCGGAAATATCAGAAATCCTCGCCCATGCAGAAGCTCCCGCGCCTGATTCTCGCCACCCGCAACGCCCACAAGACATCAGAAATCCGCCACATTCTCGGCCACATCCTCGATATTTCCGATGTCACCTCAGTCCCCGACCTCCCGGAAATCGAAGAAACAGGAACCACTTTCCTGGAAAACGCCCGCCTCAAAGCCATCGGCATCAGCAGCCACACGGACGGCTGGGTGCTTGCGGATGATTCCGGGTTGGAAGTCGATGCCCTCGATGGCCGCCCCGGCGTCTGGTCATCCAGCTTCGGCGGGGAAGAAGGCAACCACGCCCTCAACAACGAGCACCTGATGCGGGAAATGGCTGGCAAGGAAAACAGAACCGCCCGCTTCCTCTGCACCTTGATTCTCGCGAAAGACGGCGAAGAAAAAGGCATTTTCCGAGGCACGGTAGAAGGACGGATCGCGGAAACAGCCTCCGGCAGCGGTGGTTTCGGCTACGACCCCCTCTTCATCCCGGAAGGCTACGATACCTCGCTTGCGGAACTCGGAGCGGAAATCAAAAGCCAACTCAGTCACCGCGCGAAAGCCGTGCGCGAATTCGCGAAAGCAGCCGAAGAAGAAAATTTACTTAATTTTTAGAAATAGTTTGAATTTCTTAAGTATTTTTGAAAAACTCCCCGTATGAAACGATCATCCCTCCTCCTGTTGCTGATCCTCCCCGTCATCGGCCTCACCGCATCCTGCTCCAGCCAGGTGAAAGCCAAACAACCCGTCTCCTACCGCTTCGACCACGGTCGGACGGCCATGATCAAAAACGGGATCGCCTACGCACCACGTAAAGCCCCGCCCGCAGTCAAGCGCGCCATCGCCGCCGGAAACCGACTCCAGGGCAAGCCCTACAAATGGGGCGGCGGCCATGCCAACCACCACGACAGCGGCTACGATTGCTCCGGCACCACCTCCTACGTCCTCCGCGAAGCCGGCCTCCTCAAAGGCTCGCTCACATCCAAAGGCTTTTTCGACTACGGCAAAAAGGGCTACGGAAAATGGATCACAGTCTATGTCCGCAACGGCCACGTCTTCATGACCGTCGCAGGTTTACGGCTCGATACCGGCGGAAGCGGACACCGTTCCGGCCCGCGTTGGAAGACCGCCACCCGCGCAGGAAAAGGCCACATCACACGCCATCCTTCCGGACTCTAGTCCGGCGCAAAAATCAAGGCCATGCAGTGCCCGCCGACGGCATTGGCACGGAGCGCTGCCTTCAGGCGGCGTGTCTTCCAACGCAGCCTCAGTCCTGGAAAAGCTCGCGTCCCAGCGCCTTGAAATTCGGCAACACCTCATCGGCAACCGAGAAATCAAGCGCCGAAGTAACCCGGTTTGGAACCACCCAAGTCCTCATCCCGGCAGCACTTGCCGAGAGGAGCCCGTTCAGCGAGTCCTCGATCACCAGGCATTTTCCCGGCTCCACACCCAGCTTCTCCGCAGCCGCCAGATAAAGATCGGGAGCCGGTTTGATCTTGGGAGCATCCCCCCGGCAGATCACTTCTTCGAAAAATCCATCCAGTTCCAGCTTCTCCAGCCATCCGTCCACCCACGAGTGCGATGAACTGGAAACCACCGCCAGCCTGATCCCACGTTTCCGAATTTCCTCCAACAAATCCACCACACCCTCGATCGGCCCCTGCTCCACCAGCGCCGCCCGTATCACCACCTGCCGGGCTTCATCCTTTTCCTCCCAGTCAAAGGCCTCCCCCGTAAGCTCCTCAAGATACGATTTAGGCGACCACGTATCGAAATCCGATCCGATACACCTCGTGTAAAGAGAAAGCGGAAGATTCTGCCCCTCCCGCCGGAAGGTCTCCAGCCACGCCTCGTAGATCGCCCATTCGGTGTCCACAAGTATCCCGTCGAAATCAAATAAAACCGCAGAAGGAAGCATACCCATGCATGCCCGCCCGCTCGGAATTCGGCAAGTTGCAAATAACCTCCACGGGACGCGGAATTTTAGGCCACCTGTCTATCCACGTCCTCGCGCAGATTCTCGATGATGTATTCCTGTCTGCTCGGGGTATTTTTCCCCATGTAGAATGCGAGAAGCTCTTTCACTCCCTTTCCTTCTTCATACTCCACGTGATCCAGGCGCATGTCGTCGCCGATCATGAATGCGAACTCGTCCGGTGAGATTTCTCCCAGGCCTTTGAACCGGGTGATCTCCGCATTTTTGCCCAGCTTCGTGATCGCTTTCACACGCTCTTCCTCGCTGTAGCAGTAGAAAGTTTCTTTCTTGTTCCGCACCCGGAAGAGTGGGGTCTGGAGGATATAAAGATGCCCGTCCCGAATCATTTCCGGGAAAAACTGGAGGAAGAATGTCAGCAGGAGGAGACGGATGTGCATGCCGTCCACATCGGCATCGGTGGCGATTACGACCTTGTTGTAGCGTAGCGATTCGATCCCGTCCTCAATGTTCAGCGCAGCCTGAAGCAACGCGAACTCCTCGTTTTCGTAAACGATCTTCCGTGGCAGCGAGTAGGTGTTCAGTGGCTTTCCACGCAGGGAAAAGACCGCCTGCGTCTCCACATCCCGGCTCTTCGTGATGGAACCCGATGCAGAGTCGCCCTCCGTAATAAATAGCGTGCTTTCCTCACGGCGCTTGTGCTTGGAATCAAACCTCACCCGGCAGTCGCGCAGCTTCTTGTTATGCACCTTCGCCTTGCGCGCACGCTCGCGGGCGAGCTTCTGGATGCCTTTGAGATCCTTGCGCTCGCGCTCCGCCACTAGGATACGTTTCTGGATCGCGTCCGCCACTTGGGGATTCTTGTGGAGGTAGTTATCGAGAGAGGATTTCAGGAAATTCCCGATAAACGCCCGCAGCGATTCACCCTCCGGAGCGATCACCGAGGAGCCAAGCTTTGTCTTCGTCTGGGACTCGAACACCGGCTCGATGATCCGCACACAAATCGCAGCCTCGATGCCCGCACGGATATCGGATGGATCGTATTGTTTCTTAAAAAATCCACGGATCACCTGCACCAGCGCCTCGCGGAACGCGGCGAGATGAGTCCCGCCTTGGGAGGTATTCTGCCCGTTTACGAACGTGTAATAATCCTCGCTGCTCTCCTCACAATGCGTGAAAGCGATCTCGATATCGTCCCCAACCAAGTGGATGGGCGGATACAGCGCGGCACTCTCCATTTCCTCCCGCAGGAGATCCAGAAGACCATCTTTAGAGCGGAATTTTTTTCCGTTGAAATTGACCGTCAGCGCAGGATTCAGGTAGGAATAATACCGGCACATTTTCTCCACGATTGGATCGCGGAATTTTGTCCGGGTCGGGAAAATCCCCCGGTCGATATCGAAGGCCAGGCGCGTACCGTTGACGCCGTCGTCCTTGCGCGGCTTCTTCATATCCACCACCAGTTCGCCTTTGGAAAACTCCAGTGCCTTGGTCTCGCCATCGCGCCATGCCTGGATCTCGAAGAAATCGGAAAGCGCGTTCACCGCCTTGATGCCGACCCCGTTCAGACCCACGGACTTCTTGAAAGCCTCGCTGTCATACTTGGCACCCGTATTGATCTGCGCAGCGCAATCAAAGAGTTTCCCCAGTGGAATCCCCCGCCCGAAGTCCCGCACTTCCACCCGGCTCTGTTCATCAATCGCGATCCGCACCTCTTTGCCGTGACCCATGATGTGCTCATCAATCGAGTTATCCATCGCCTCTTTCAGCAGGATGTAAATCCCATCGTCCGCCGAGGAACCGTCTCCCAGCTTCCCGATGTACATTCCCGGCCTCAACCGGATGTGCTCCCGCCAGTCCAAACTCCTGATGTCGTCTTCCGTGTATCCCGCTGCCATTGCTACGCATTTCTAAAACACCCCGCCCCCCGGCGCAAGCGTTCACTGCATCCTCACTTCTTCCACTGGTCACTCGGCACTTCACCAACTTCCACCACCCGCGCCAACTCAGCCGAACGCAGACACGCATCCAGAAGAATCTGCGTTTTCAACGAATACTCCGCCCACTTCCTGTCAGGGCTACCAACACACGCGGCCGCGAAAGAAGCAAACATGCCCGGCTCGCTCGCCATGCCCGGCGTCCTGCCCCGTGGTTCCGCGATGTGGTTCAGCACCCAGTCGCTATCGTATTCTGGAAGGGGTCGCACGAAGTCCGGTACGTAAAGATTCCCCTCCGTCCCGCTGATCTGGAGCCATTTCTGGAGCGGTGAGAGGAACGAGCAATGGAAAGCCGCCGTAGCCCCTCCGGGAAAATCCAGCTCCCCGGAGAAATCCATGATCGTCTTCGATCCATCCGCATGACTCACCGCATCCAATACCCGGCAGGACACATTGACCGGCATCTGCCAATCCATCGCCCACAACGAGGCACGCAGGCAATACCAGCCAAGATCCCCCACACAGCCACTTGGCTCCAGATCCGACTTCGACCGTATATCCGTCGCTGTGAAATCCCCGTCCGCGCGGAACGTGAAAGCGGAAGTCACCCGCTTCACCGACGCTATCGTTTCCCCATTCCCAAGCAAAGCCCTCATCCGGTCGAACCTCGTATCATGCATGAAATGGACGCCGTCCATATACATCACCCTGTGTTTTTCACAGCAGGCGATCATTTCACGCAGATCCGCCGCGCTGACCGCACACGGCTTTTCCGAAAGCACATGCTTGCCCGCTGCCGCAGCCTTCATCACCCATTCCTTGCGGATACCCGTCGGCAGCGGGATGTAAACCGCATCGATATCATCCCGCCCCAGCAGTTCCTCATAGCTGCCAAGCGCCACCGGCCTCTCCGGCCATACCGAGTCCGCCTGCATCTCGTTGATAAAATCCTCCGCTTTCGTAAGATCCCGGCTCGCCAGCGCGACAAGCCTCCCCGCGCCACTCTCCAGCATCGCGCCCCAGTTCAGACGCACGATGCGCGCAGTGCTCAGTATTCCCCAGCGGAGACAATCGGTAGATGACAACATGACCGGAAAACCATAAGCATCCCACCTCCAAAGAAAAGAACTCATCCCCCCAGGAGGGGCTGCCTATGGCTGATGGCTGCCCAACAACCCAAGTCTTCCCCTCTCTAATCTGAAAACTGAAACCCAGCATCCTCAATCTTCCCACTTCTCACTCGGCACTTCTCACTAGCAACACCGATCACTGATCACTGATCACTCGGCACTTCCCACTTCTCTCACCTTGCATCAAACCGAATAAGACTATTCATTGCCACATGCCACGAAATCAGGATCATGAAAAGGAACCACGAACCACCTCCGGCAAAGTCGCCTCCGTCATGGACGATTGCTTCCGCATCCCCGGCACCAATATCCGCTTCGGCCTCGATCCCATCCTCGGCCTATTCCCCGGCATCGGCGATACCGTAGCATCCCTCATCGGCGTGGCCATCATCGGGGAAGGCAGCCGTCGCGGGGTCTCCCGCATGGCTCTCGCCACCATGGCTCTCAATATCCTCCTCAACACCGCCATCGGATCCATCCCCGTCATCGGCGACGCCTTTTCCATCTGGTTCAAATCCAACCGCCGCAACCACGACCTTCTCCGCAAGGCCACCTCCACCGCCATGCCCACCGCCGAGCGCGAAAAAGCCATACGCCGCGCCCGCAGCTTCGCCATCCTCCTCATAGCCGGAGTCATCATCGGTGTGATCCTTATCGTCGCCCTCGCCCTCAGCCTATTCCAAGCTGCCTACCAAGCAATTTCCGGATGAATAGCCCCCCAAGGAGGGGCGTGAATCCTTCCGCCCAACACCTGTCCGCCGTAGCATCAGCGAAGGAGGAACCCAAGTCTTCCCTTCTCTAATCTGAAAACTGAACACTGAAACCTAGCAACCTCAATCTTCTCACTTCTCACTTCTCACTTCTCACTTCTCACTTCTCACTTCTCACTTCTCACTTCTCACTTCTCACTTCTCACTTCTCACTCGGCACTAGCCACTCCCCCTCTCAAATCGATCCAATACCGACGTAGCTCCACCCCCTCCAT
This sequence comes from uncultured Verrucomicrobiae bacterium, assembly GCA_963793435.1. Lineage (GTDB taxonomy): Bacteria > Verrucomicrobiota > Verrucomicrobiia > Verrucomicrobiales > Akkermansiaceae > Luteolibacter. The sequence continues at coordinate 3,428,793 of CAWCAA010000002.1, forward strand.
CTCGTCAAAATATTCACGTTCCAGCACCCCTCCGGCACCCTCAATCATCTTCCTTGAGGCCAGGTTTGAAAACGCACACGTCATCATTGCAGACCCAACACCGAGTCCCTTCAGATGTGCCAGCCCGGCGCGAAACAGATCCGATCCAAACCCACGCCGCCTGAACCTCGGAGCTACCGCGTAGCCGATGTGCCCACCACGAATCCGTAGGTTATCGTTGAGACTGTGTCTCACGCTGCAGCGACCGATCGTGACACCATTAAGAAATCCATAAAGCATCGTATGGGGAACCCTTCCTTCCCTCATGTTCACTCCCTTGAATTCCTCTTCCAGAATGCGGATGTGATCGGAATGACTCGTCCCTTCCTGCCAGGCAAAGGAATGCCATGTGGCATCCTCGCCCTCCCATTCTTTCAGGCCGGCAAGAAAAGCGACCTCGTCATCAAGGGTCAGTTGGCGAATCTCAAGTGTGACCATAAAGCTGTTCAGCAGATATTCCTAACGAGCCACTTTCCCGCTCTGATTTTCCCCGTTCGCTCCCATCCTATTCCGCCGATTCCTCCACGGCTGGCTCCACCGGTTCTGCGGCTGCCTTCGCCTCCTGGGCAGCTTTCGCCGCTGCGGCTTTCGCGTCCTCCAGCTCCCTCGCGGCGGCCTCCTTCATCTCGGCGGTCTTTCTCGCGGCTTCAGCCTCCTCCTCGGCCAGGCGCTTCTCCGCGATCGCCTTCGCCTCGGCTTCCCGCGCCTCGGCGGCTTCCTTCTCTTTCTCCGCTGCCTCGGCGATGGCCTCCTCCGCGTCTTCGGTCGCCTCACGGACATCCTCCTTGGCATCCTTGAGATCCTCTTTCGCTTCCGCCGCCGCCTCGCGCGCACCCTCCACCGTGTTCTCGCTCTTGCTGCAGGAGGTGAGCAGGGCGGCGATGGCAAGGAATGTGATTGGATAAATTGGTTTCATGATTGGATTCGGTATTTGGAAAAACTCCGATTGGCACCTGTGCTGCGAGCCGTTTTTCGAAGAGTCTGACGTATAACATCCCACGGGGAATTGTCATCCCATTGTTCTCACTTCTCCCGTTTCAGAATTTTAGCGTTTCAGCGTTTCAGCATTTCAGTTTTACCCCACCGCCGCCCTCGGCATGGACACCTTCTACTGCGCCCAGGAATTTTCCGGCGCACTCACGGTGGAAGAGTAACCACGGCGGATTCTTTGGTGATCGTGTTCATGAGGGTGTTTCGGTCCAGCCGGTTTCGGGACGCCAGATTTGACCCCCTGCCTCCTGAGAGAGCAGCGGGGTAAGAAAGCGTGAAAAGTCTTGCGGTGATCTCCGGCAACTCCGGGGCATCGAGACGTCCTTTCCGTCGGAATGCGTTCCATTGGGTGATCTTGCCCGGATCGCTGGAGAAAGCGGTGGTGAGTGCGTCGGGAGGATCGGTGGGCATGGCGGTCTTCCGGCGTTTGAAGGTTGCCCAGACTGAGTCACAGAGGAGAGTCCCGTTGAAGGACTGATGCTGACTCAACCAATGCAGGTCAAAAAAGTCCTTCATGCGACTGTTGTTTCGTCCCAGGGACACTGCCGCTTCAAGCTTTTCGGCGATCACGGTTTCGGGAGGATAGATCAGGAGCCGGGCAGCGGGAAAATCGAGTAGGCCCTGCCATTCTCCCTCCGCCGCTTCCGGGGTGATGGCATCGCCAAATCCCACATCAATCTGAAGCGAAAGCCGGGCTCCGGCGAGATGAACCGCCAGAACCGCGCGAACTCCCCCGTAGGCGAGATCGTCCCGGATTGGTCCCACCTTCACTTCACCCCACTCGAGCGCGTCGTCCGGATCAATCGGCGTATGAACGAGTTCCCTGAAAACCTTCTGGATCGCCGCTTCGGATGAATCGCCAAAGCCGAGAAAATCCAGGTCACGGGTCGGTCGATGTTGCTCCGCTCCCCAGACCCGGAACAACTGCGCCCCTTTAAGCACAAAGCGGTTCCGGTAGTCGCTACGGGCGAGGCGATAGAGAAAACGCCCCATGGCAAATTGCTCCATGAGCCCGTCCAGCGGCTCGCCGCTCTCGCGGGAAAGATTCAGGAGCCGGGCACGGATGGATGCTGCCAGGTTTTTCATATCATCGCCTCCAGATAGGGGCGCATGACTTTTCCAACCCGTAGCAACTGTCCCATTTCGCCGATCTCCCCTATCGTGGCCTTTCTTTCCCGAAGCGTTTCCCGGAGCGCCTCGACACACACGTCGATGCCAACCTTGTTACGATACTTGAAACAATCCGCGACCGTGCGTGCCGGGGTGGCGACCGGCACCTCGATCCCGCCAAGGGAATGGCGCACCACTCCCTCCGTCTGGAGCGCCTCGACGCGGGTGCGGAACACCCGGACCGGCGGCCACTCAATCTTGGGCACCCGCGATTGGGCTGGGAGCTGAATCCACACCTCATAGGCCTGCTGGGTTCCCAGCCCGTGAAACCTCAGCGCACTGAGAAGGACTATAACAGCTCGGGGCGCGCTCATCATCACTTGGATCAGGTCGTGATGCTCCGTCAGCGGGGAATCCGCGTGCTGATAGATCCCGCGCCGGACTCGCGTCAGGATTCCCTCATCCACCAGTCGCGTGATGCTCTGGTCGGAAATGCCTGCCTCCAGCAGTTGCCCCCTCGTCAGCGCCTCGTGTGCCGAGGCGAGTGCGCGAAGCTTGGTTTGGAGAAGTGAGGGCATGATGACGTCGGAAAACGTCACACATCGTTAATCATTGTGTGACGTTTGGCAATGATGGAATGGGTTGGTTGATGCGGGAAAAGCCAGGCGCTGCCTGGCCTTCTTGCCATGAAGACAGTTCCGCAGCGTCCGCCGACATTCGCAGTCCGGATCACCTGCCCTTTTAGAGAGGTATCCAGTTCTCGAAGAATGGTGATGAGCTGATCGAGGTTAAGCGGTGCCCTCTTCCCTTTGAATGATTCGCTAACGCTCATACAACATTCCCACTTCTCACTTCCCGGATCGCGAGACTTCAGCTCGCCCCATTGCCCAAGTCTTCCCACTTCTACCGTTTCAGAATTTCAGCGTTTCAGCATTTCAGTTTTGCCCAACCGCCGCCCTCGGCATGGACACCTTCTACTGCGCCCAGGAATTTTCCGGCGCACTCACGGTGGAGGAATAACCACGGGGAGGATGGCCGCACACCACCATGGCCACCGCCGTGAGGAAAAAGGCCATCCACCGCGCCCGCGGCTTCATGGCTCTTCTCATCGGCGGAGTCTTCATCGGCGTAATCCTCATCGGCGGCCTAGCCCTTGGCCTCATCAGGGTTGTCTATCAGGCCATCGCGCGATGAGTCATCTTCCAAGGAGGGGCGGAAGCCTTCCGCCCAACAACTGAAACCTTCCACTGATTACTGTTCAGCCGGATCAGATTATCCAGCTTCCGCTCGATCAACTCCCTCAGTTTCTGTGCCACGATGTTCTTCGTGTTGCTCTTCTCGATGTTCTTCGCTAGATCGACTCAATTGCTTATTTAATCAAACCTGCTTTCGCGCATCCGCGCATGAATGGAATTTTGAGGAAATTGGCCTCCTTCCATGGGAAGCGCACTTGGTAGCGCTCCCACTTCTCGAGAGCTTGCTTGGGTGTTAGCCCCCCACTGCTACAATCGTCGGCAACCAGCGCCAGCCAGGATTTCGCCTCATCGGGAAGGCATATTTTGTCTTTATACCGCGATTCTATGCCGAAGAGCCGCTTCCAAGTTTCGACTTCCTCATCGGCACCCGGAGCACTGAAGGTTAAATCAAAATCAGTAGGCTTTAACGGGCTAAGGTTTTTCGATTTCAAGGTGACTGAAATGGAAATATTCGGAAGTTTCTTGGCATACGGGTAGAAGGATTTCAGTGTTTTTCCGGCAGAACTCTTTTTGATTGGATTCTTTGTGCCTTTGTAGGTCGAGTTGCACTTGTAGCACATTGGTGACAAGTTTTTGAAATTTATGGAGCTGAACGGGAAAGTGCCTTTGGGTAGATAGTGATCGTAGACTTCCCGGTAATCGCTATATTGACCTTCAAAATCATTAAGCCCGCAATATGGACACTTTCCGGCAGGGTTTTTTGTGATGAACTTATCGTAATGATCCTTGATCGATTGGTGGCGCTGAGTCACAGGTGCAAGCGCGATCACCTTACCCCACAGGTTGTCGCAGAATTTTTTCAATTCCTTGCCTAGGTCCTTATCAATTTTATGAAGCTCCTTGTAGCTTGCCGCACCGCTTGATGTTTGTCCGGAGCAGAGCTTACGAATATCCGTCGTCGTGTCGTACCACTTCGCAATCTGCGCTCGCTGGCTCGCGTCAAGACGATCTCGAAAAATACAAAATATTCTTTTAATCGGCCCTTGAAGAAAATCGTTCTTCTTTGAATTCCTCTTAACTTCTCTGACGATCTTGCGAAATTCAGGATCGAGCAAGTTCATTGAGTATCTGCCGCTAGCCTTGCACCAGACCTCTTTCACCAAATGGTCTTGGTAATACTGAAGCTTGGTGATGTCGTGGCGGACATGTTGGTAGGTAAAGAGCATAGATCTATTTCTCTTGCATCATGTCGAGAGCCTCATTCACAAAAATTACTTTCTCGATGGATTCCCCTAGGAGTGCGGATGCTTCTTCAATCACTTCGTTGGGATCATCTCCGGCAGCCAGCCGCTGACGAAACTTAGATAAAGCCTCGGCAGCATAGTCTCCGATCGTGTCTGACTGATCGAAGATCTTCATCGTGATTGTATTAGCCGAGGCACCAAAGGTATTAAACGCTGGACGGTCGTAGCTCACCTCCCCGGTTTTCTCGTTCTTCTCAAAAACAAGGACGTTCTCCTGGCGGCAATCGGAAACCACAAATGGTGAATGGGAGGTAAGGAGCACATCTCGTAAAACTGGCGGACGTTCGAAATCACAGACATCTAAGGCATCCCTAAGCGTGGAAATGTAGGATGCACGCCAGCCTGGGTTTAGGTGGGTTTCCGGTTCGTCCAGAAGGAAGAGGCACGGTCTGTGGCGAAAAAGGAGGCAGAGGCCGATTGTGTGGATGAGTTGGTATTCGCCGTCAGAGAGCGATTTGATGTAGAGTTTTTCTTTGAGGCCCATCCTTCTTGAACGAACCCTCTTTGAACCTCATAATGCGATCATGCGAGGCTGGGGTATGAATGGTTTCATTCACGTAAAGACTTGCCGATTCGTAGAGCTCTCGTTTGGTAGTTCGATCAAGATCGATTTCGTAGAGATTGAGGGTGAGGAGGGTTTGGAAAGCTTGGAAGAGATTGAGCGAGGAAGCAGCTTTGACCTGATCTCCCGAGCCAGAAGCACCTTCTCCGAAATGAAGGGAAAATGCCTTTAGGGTGGCGTCATTGATCCAATAATCGAGATAGAGGTCGTAGCTGTCATCATCTGGATGAGCATTATAGTCCTCGTAGTGTGTGGTGGAACACTTGATGAGTTTTTCGATGACGCCAAGCTGAGAATTCGAATCTACATTTCCTTTTGAAAGTAGGCTCGTGAGTTCCGGATGCGTCAAAAAGTAGTTTTCACGTTGGTGGATTCAGGGTTCTAACGAATAATTTTTAGAGGTACGGAGGCGGGAACTCTTCTAGTCTGGTTTTACAACAAACTGACTATGAACGAAAAATATCACCGCCTCCGTGCGGAAGACCGTAAAGTTATCCACAACCTAAGGAAAGGCGGATCTACTCAGGCCGCCATTGCCGTTGCCATCGGCTTCACCCAAGGCACCGTGAGCAAGGAACTTTCCCGCAACCGCCGGGATCGCGGCTACCGGCCAAAAGAGGCTACCCGTATTGCCAAGGAGCGGGCGCGCGCCAAAACACCCCGTGCGAGATCCGTGACCGGAGAGGTTCTAACCGATGTGGAAGCCCGCCTCCGCATCAAGCACAGCCCGGAGCAGATCAGCGGCAAGCTCGCAAAACAGGGTATCGCAGTGAGTCACGAGTCGATTTACAAACATGTGGAAAGGGATAGGGACGATGGCGGAAATCTATGGAAGAACCTGCGGATCAACGGCAAGCGGCGCTACCGCAGACGCAGCAAGGTCGGGCGCGGGGATAAGATCCCGGGCCGTGTGGACATCGACGAGCGACCGGATGAAGTCGCCAAACGCAGTCGCTACGGGGACTGGGAGGCAGATCTGATCCAAGGAGCGGATGGCAGCGGCTTCCTGCTTTCGGTTTACGAACGCAAAAGCCGGGTGGGGAAACTCTATCGGCTGGACGGTAAAAACAGTTCCGAAACGGCCATCGGACTGGTGATGATCCTCAAGGAACTGGATGTGAAGACCATCACTTACGACAATGGTTTGGAGTTCGCGCGGCATGGGTTCGTCAACGAACTGCTCAACTCGAAAAGCTACTTCTGCAAGCCCTACAGCTCGTGGGAGAAGGGCGGAGTGGAAAACTACAACGGCTTGGTGAGGCAGTATTTTCCGAAGGGATACGACTTCCGCAAGATCACTCCGGAGCGGCTAAAGGAGGTAGAGGAGGAGATAAACGAACGCCCCCGGAAGACCCTGGACTACGCCTGTCCGAACGACCTTCTTGACGAGCTTAAAGTCGCATGAGCACGATCCCTCCGGAACGGCATTCGCTGCCACGCGGGACTCCGCTCCCGGCCTCGCTACGCTCGTCCGTCCGCTACGTCCCGCGTGGCAGCGAACCTTGCAAAGAACCATGAACCAATTAAGCCACTGACAGAAGAATCCCGCCGCCGGTATTCGTTAGCTGTTTGAATTCGCCGTTCCTTCTTCGTCATCATCTTCATACGCTGGTCGGAGAATTCGATTCGCTGGCAGCGGCGGATGATGATTCGGAATTGGGTGATCTTTTCGATCTTGATCCGCTCGCGGAAGACTTTCTGGATAGCTTCTGTTGGGAACAGATAATGGCAGAGCAGGATGGCCTGGCTGTATTGCTCATCCAGATAGATCATTCGTCCTTCTGGTGATCCATTGTATGGCGTGGATTCGCGAAGGTGATGGCAGTATTCATCAAAGTGGATGAAGCGCATCTTTAGGAATGGCAGGCTCAGAATCTCGTTAAGGCCGGAGGAATATCCGAGAACGAACGCCGGGAGATAGGATTTTATCTTCACTCCCTCTAGTTCTTCGCCGTCCAACAGTTCGGGAAAGTGGGGACTGTGAAAAATTTTGGGAGCTTCGCCCTTCTTTTTGACGATTCGGATGTGTGCTAGAAGTTGTCCTTTATAGAAATTGGCGACTGTTCTCTTTTGGGTCTGGTCGTCTGGAATGAGGTATTCAAGTTCGAATGCGTTCGGCGTGCACAGTCCGGAATCAAACCCCTTGGATTTAACCTCAGGATTTGGCTCAAACTCGACGGGCTTGACCGCTAGATGAATTGCTTCGATATGATAGAAAATTGCGGCAAGTGCTTCCAAGACATTGGACTTTCCGGAACCATTGAGTCCGGCAAGGCAGTAGGGATTGAATTGGTCGTAGTCCTCGAACTCCCGTTCACGAAGAAAGTGAATCTCGAAGCCCTTTGGCAGGCTTCGAAAGGCGTCATTGATTTTTAGGCGCAGGAGTTTCATCTAGGAAGGCTGGAGGACGATTTCCTTGCGTTTCTCGTCAAAGGTTTGGGTGAGCACAGGGTTGCCCTGGGTGGGGTCTAGATAGTCGAAGAGGATGTTGCGGATGGTATCGTAGTTCGGTTCGGTGAAAACGCTTTCTGCCTGTGACATGAGATCCCTGATGGATACCTTGGCGGATTGTCTCGCGAGAATACGGAATTTAAAATAGTCGCGTGACCACGAAATTTGACCGTCTTTTTCTATGGCTCTGTCCTGGGCTTTTAGTTTCTTCTCAGTGGCTGCCGCAGGCTTGAGAGCCTTGAGTGAGATGCCGCTTCCGAGAGTTCTTGGCAGTGTCTCGTTGACTGCATTGTAGAGCTTGTCGGCAGCCTCAATGAAGTCTTCGGCCTCTTCGTCGAGAATGAGATTGCTGAGGTCGAGGTCACCGCGAAATGCACGTTGCTGAAGGGATGCAAAAAGATCTTCTGTATATGTAAATTGTTTATTAAGACGATCAAGTTGGCCTATGATTTTTTTTGCCGTCTTTTCAAACTCTTGTTGCTCATGATCAAATGGAGGGTCGATGAACACTAGGTCTTCAAAAGAAGACTTATTAATTATTTTTTTCATCCCAACGCCAGCCGCATCTTGTATATGTCTCCTTCCGATTTTCAGCATGTAGTAGAGAAAAATTACTGACGTACTCTTGTGGGGAGTGATAGCATTGATCTGTTGATTGAATGCAACCTTGCGATCAGTTAAAGCTGCCCTTCCTATCGACTTTTCACTACCTGCGATGCACGTAACCAAAATTGAGTTAGCTGGCACCACTCGGGCGAGTCGATAGCCTTTCTCAGAAAGTTTTTCAAAAGCTGGCTCAACAATGAGCCCTTCTTCCGGGATGTTATCGGTCTTTATCCACTCTGTCCCCTCACTAGCGTAGTTGTCAGGATCTCTTCGTGGAGGTGTATTTCCAGTCTGGACAATACCGAAATCTCCCAATCGCCGAATGGGCCACTTCCTCGGGTTCTTGACCGGATCTCCAAACATGTGGAGAAAGACGGACTGGATAAGTTTTTCGGTGACGTCGAGAGATTGCTTACGCAGACGGCGGAGAGCATCCGCCTTATCCAAGACCGACGCGATTCGCTTTTGTTCGTCGAGGGGTGGGAGTGAGATTTTGATCCGCGAAACTGTTGCCTTGGAGAGTTCCTTGAATATAGCTCCGGTTCCCAGACCTTCTAGATATGAGCGGCGAGATCTTACCCAATGATAAAGAAACTTGAAATCAAGTGAGTCTGAATTCGGAACGAAACTCTTGAATCCTTGGTTTGTTGCCACTGGAATCCGGTTGACTGCGACCAAGCCAATTGGAGCCCTTGAACTCATAAGGACTGAATTTGAAGGGAGTATTCGTGCACCGCAACTAGATAGCCCCTCTGATGTGAGAGTCCGGGGTGTTGACTCGAGATAAGCCTCCCCTTTAAGATTACTGATGTCTTTTGGAGTAGCCCAATTAACCTGGCCATTCCAGAAACTCGCTTGTGAAGTCCGGGGTGTAGCTCCACCTACAATTTCAGCGTGGTCTTTCAGCAACACATCTTTCCACTTTTTTGGAATGTTGTGGGTCTTCATTTCAAAATCCCCTCCAGCTCTTCAATACCCTCCTGAATCTTATTTTCAATTATTTTCAGCTTTTCCAGAATGACCGCAGGCTCTTCATACTCCGTCTCCTCGTGTTTGACTTTGGCGAAGCGGTTGAAGGAAAGGTCGAACTTGGCTTCCTTGAGTTCTTTGGCGGGAACGAAAAAGTTGTTTGCTTTTCGGTCGCCTAAATCCTTTTTAGGATCTCTGGCTTTCCATGCCTCAACTAGCCCCGAAAGTTCGCTGCCTTGGATGCGTTGGCGTTTGTCGTCGAGGGAGAGACCGTCGTTTTTGAGATTGTAGAACCAAGTGTGTTTCGTTTTACCTCCTTTAGTGAAGACGAGGATGGCGGTGGCGACTCCAGCGTAAGGCTTGAAAACGCCGCTAGGTAGAGAAATAACGGCTTTCAGTTCAGACTTCTCAATGATGATTTTGCGGGCATCGACAAATGCTTTGTTTCCGCCGGAGAGAACGCCTTGGGGAATGATGACTCCGGCGGTGCCACCCGGGACAAGAAGGGTATAGATCCGCTCGATGAAAAGAAGTTCGGTCTTGGTGGTTTTGAGTTTGAGGGACTGATTGATATCGGCTTTGTCGATGCTGCCAGTGAAGGGCGGATTGGCCGTGATGATGTCGTAGCCGCCTTCCTCGGTGAAGCTCTTGCTGAGAGTGTCCTTGTAGTCGACGACGGGGTTGTCGATTCCGTGCATCATGAGGTTCATGAGGCCAAGGCGCACCATCGTGGTATCGATATCGAAACCGCGTAGTCCTTGCTCGAGGATGTCTTTGTTTTTTCCGGAGAGAAGTTCGGCTTCGCTTGTACGGACGAAACCGTCATCGTCTTTCTCGAAGGTTTTACCCTTCTTTGCCTTTCGAATTACGAGTTGGGTGAGGATATAGTGGTAGGCATCGAGTAGGAATCCTGCGGTGCCACAGGCGGGATCGCAGATGCGGTCACCGTGCTGAGGGTCCACCAATTCGCTGACGAGCTTGATGATGTGACGCGGTGTGCGAAACTGCCCATTTTTTCCTGCGCTACTAATCTCACTGAGGAGCATTTCGTAGACATCGCCCTGAATATCCTGAAAGAGGTGGCCTTCCTCTTTGGCATCACGCTTTATCTCCTCGTAGATTTCCTCGATGTCGGCAATGGCTTTGCTGAGGAGTTCTGGCTTAGGGATGATGAAGACGGCATTGGCCATGTGCCGTGTGAAGGCCGAGGTTTCTCCATTGAGAGTTTTGATGAATGGGAAGACCTTTTGCTGTACATGCCGGAGCATTTCATCCGCCTTCCATGTGCTGAAGTGGCTCCATCGGAGCGTCTGCTTGTCGATGGCAAGCTTCTTAAGCTCCGCCTTATTTTCTTTTTTAGCCTTTGCTGTCTTATTGTTTTTGGGATCAAGGAGTTCCATGGCTCTGGCTTGGTCGAGGGGGAGATACCACGAACCATCGAAGCGAGACTTGAATGAGACTCCGTTAGACCCGACTGCAGCTTCTCTCTCGCGTTCAAGTTCGAGTTCATCGATCCGCTTGATGAAGAGGAGGTAAGTAATCTGCTCGATGGCTGAGAGCGGATTCGAAATACCTCCAGCCCAGAAGCGGTTCCAGAGACGTTCGATGAGGGCTTTGAGTTTGGGATTGTGATGAAGCATGGCTTGGATAATGAGTCGTTTACGAAATGATCCACCACGACCTCGATTCGATAGAAGACTCCCAATCTGCGCACCGGAGCCGGAGGTTGAGGATTTCTTTACGAGTGGCGTATTCGGTTTGCATGGCTATGCGACTATTTCTAGCTGCGCGAGGGGGCGGCTGTCGAGGATGTGGTAGGTCTTCGGTAGCATAGCGGAGAGATCCGGGTTCTCCTCGATGGCGCGCATGGCGTCATTTATCGCCTGCCCGGTGTTCGCGCCCTCCGGGAGGCTCAGCAGCTCCGCGAAACGGGCGTTTTCTGGCAGGTAGATAACACCGGCGGCCCAGAGCTTTTTCTCAAGGGCGGCGTATGAGTCGTCGGCGGTGGCGGGTTCTGTCCAATGCATGTGTTAGCATGGTTCTAAAGGCTCAAAGCATTACAGGAAGGTCAAAATCAGGGAATTCACCAGCCAGCAAAGATTTCAAACGCCACCTTTGAGGTTGAGGACGGCTTTTCGTATTTAGGGCGATCGCTACCCCAAACCCGTTTGACATCCCGCCCTCTCGCCGCACGTTCCTTGATGAAACGCCGTCATTTCATCTCTACCACGGCAGCGGCAGCCGCCGCCTTGCCACTCCGCACCTTCGCACAAACCCCCACCAAACCATCCGCCATGTTCACCACACTCACATCTTCCGGCCTCGGCGGGGTTGCCATTGGCAACGCCGTGCAACCCACCAGCGATGAGGACGCCCACGCTGCCCTTAGCTCCTCTTGGGAGGGCGGTGTCCGCATGTTCGATACCGCGCCCTTCTACGGCTTCGGCATCAGCGAGCGCCGCTTCGGGCGCTTTCTTTCCGACAAGCCCCGCGACGAATACCACCTTTCCACCAAGGTCGGTCGCCTGCTCCGCCCCGATCCGGATGCCCAATCCAAGGCCGGCTTGTGGAAGGACGTCCCGCCTTTCAGCCCGGTGATCGACTATTCCGCCTCCGGTGCCCGCCGCTCGGTGGAGGACAGCCTGCAGCGCCTCGGCGTCGAAAGCATCGACATCGTTTTCATCCACGATCTTTCCCCTGATTTCCTCGGGGAGAAATGGACGGAGCATTTCGAAACCGCCCGGAAGGGAGCCATGGTCGAGCTTGCGAAAATGAAAGAGGAAGGGCTGATCAAGGCATGGGGGCTTGGCGTCAACACCCTCCCGCCCATCCTGAAAACGATGGAGGTCGCGGAGCCGGACATTTTCCTCGCCGCCTGCCAGTATTCCCTCGTCCACCATGAGGAATCCGTCGAGAAGCTGCTGCCCGCCGTCGCGGAAAAGAATGTCTCGCTGCTGATCGGTGCGCCGCTCAACTTCGGCTTCCTCGCCGGCCGCGACCGCTACAACTACGGCGGAACCATCCCCGACGGCATGTTGGAGAAACGCGCCGCGATCAAGAAAGTCTGCGATGCCCACAAGGTGGATCTGCGCGTCGCCGCGCTGCAGTTCTCCAACGCCTCCAAGACAGTCACCGCAGTCATCCCCGGTGCGCGGAACGCCGAGCAGGCGACCGAAAATGCGAAGGCGCTGGAAACCGCGATCCCCGGCGATTTCTGGGCGGAGCTGAAAAAGGAAAAGCTCATCTCAGCCTCTGCGGAAGTTCCTGCTTAGCACGCGGGCGCACAGGGCACTCAACATTCGGAAATATGAACCGCAGATGGACATCATGAACGCAGATGGAAGAAGGGATTGGGAATAGGTAAAAGGGTTTCATAATGCTCATTTGCGTCTTTGTCCCTCTTCAAATCTGCGTCTATCCGCGTTCATCTGCGGTTGAATTTCTTCCACACCACGGCTGCCCTGAATGTAGGTACCACGACAGGTCTGTCCCTAGGTTACGGACAGCGCACGCGCGGAGAAGAAGTAGCTGGGGAACCCTCGTCCTAGGCTGTTTGTGAGGACTCCGGCCTCACAAATCCTCAACTTTCACCCCGCCACGAATCGCTCTTCTTCCTTCCGCCCATGGACAGCAGCCGCCTTCCCCAAACTCACTACTGTCAGCGACAGGATTCTCAGGATCCAGATGCCGATTCAACAGTCGTGGATTCTTCGCCGATATTTCCTTAGCAAGCCTCACTCGACTACCAATCCGGGCGGTATCTGCGTTTCCCAGGCAGGAAAGCAGCCCGGCACATGTAGATGCAACCGATGAATGCCAAGCCGCCCAGTCCGAAACTGATGTATTTCAGAACCTGGAATTCGTTGATCGTATTTCGGGGCGGCGGCATCGTAACCGCCTTGCGTTTGAATGATTCGGTCTTTATGACCGGAATCTGTATTTCCACTTTCCTCCGGATCAGGATTTCCTCTGCCTTCGCGCGCAAGGGGTAATGGATGTTCTGGATGAAATCGCCTCCGGTTTCAGGCACAGTCCATTCGGAGTTCTTGCATGCGGGGTGAGTAAGAAACGCTTCAAAAATGGGATTATCTCTGGAGGCGCCCCAGCTATCGAGCATTTCCAATGCGCTTCCAAGCCAACCGTGAACAAAGTCGTCCCACAAATCCGCGTCCTTTGAATCCGCATTCTCGCGATCCAAGTAATTACGAATCGCGGAATGAAGTCCTTCCGGAAGCTCCCGGTATCGGATCTTTCCGTTTGAATAAGGCTCCATATAGTGAGCCGGAAAATTCTTAAAAAACGTATCAGGATCAGTCTTCAAAAGATGATCTGCAATTGGAATTTCCCAGTCTCCCATAGGCTCATCGACTACCCTCAACAACAGCCATGCCTTCCCTCCCAGAGTTCCCAGCTCCCGTATGTGCGCACCAAGCCACCGCGAAGCTTCCATCCATTTTCCATGGTTTTGGAGAATTTCCAAAGCAATCAGTTTGGCATCTGCGGAATCCCGTTTCAACAATGCCCTTGCCCGCTCTGTTGGATAATAGGCGGGCTTGTTCCATCTGCCTGTAAGAATTTGCAAAGACATACGGTTCACTTTTTTTGAAAGCAAATCCTTCTCAGCCATGACCAGCAACTCCCTCATTTCCTCCTCAGATGCCCCCCATGGATTGCCCGACTCTGCCAGTCGTTTTTTCAGATCATATTCCTCGGGATTGAACGACTCCCCGCTTACACATGCATTCAGGGAAGTCCAGGTATCCTCCCGCAATTTCTCCGATCCAGGTTCCCGATGGCGCAGGTAATCCAGTGACGCTTGAAAGAAGCGGTGTGGATCCACTTTTCCTGCCCACGGCTTTTCCAACAACTCCCCGACTCCCTTTTTAAAAGCTGCGGATGCGGGCTTTCCTCCCAACCATTTCCCGCCACCGCCTTCCATCCAAACGCGGAGCTTGTACCGGAGCCTGACATTAGGACGGAGTTCGCTCAACAGCCACAACCCGTGAAGATACCTCCGCTCTTCCAACGCCTGGTCCTCACTTCTTCCCCGGTTTCCGAGCACAGAGCCATAGAAAATAATTTCCGGCAGAATCGAATCTTCAAAAAACGTGGGTTCGCCCTTCAATGCGAAATCGGATGAGAATCGTCCGGATAATGTAGCGGATACGACTGGGCGGCGATCACTCCTTCCCCTTTCCACCAAAATGTATCTGATTTTTCCAAGAAGATCGCCGACAGTCGGAGCTTCCGCTCGTTTAACCATTACTTCTCCGGGCAGGAGATCGTCTGCACAGCCAAAGGAGGCACATCCGATCATCTTGGTTTCAACGATGAGCCATTCACCATCCACCAAAGCCTGTTTAAAAACCCGTGTTCCTTCACCGTTCAAACGAGGAATTAACTCATCCGTTCCGTTCACAATTCGTATTCCGAAACTGTCTGAACTATACCCGGAATATGGCACCAATACCAACTGCCCCGCTGAATAGGCGATATCGGTCTTGTCCTGCTCTTCCCTTGTCTGCCCTCTTTCCCCCTTCCCGAAACTGGGAAGCGTCAGGTTGAGCAGGAGAAACACTATGAAACATCTAGGCACGCATACCTATTGCATCAACGCGAACCGGTCGCAAGCCTTTGGCATACGTCCTTTGTATTTCCACTTGGCTACCTTACCCCAATGCCACAAAAGGCATGTCCCTATGCTGCACCTCCACTTCGAGCCAACGGCTGGCTTCCGCCTCCCTCCCATCGGCCTGATGCTGGTTGAAGACACGGTTCTCGCTGATTTCCCTGCGGGAGAAAGTCCGGTTCCGCACCCGCCCGCTTTCCACGATCCGCGCGATGTCTCGGAATATTTCAAGCCGCTTATAAAAGACATCCCCACTGCGGAAGAACGCTGGGCACGGAAAGCGGATGCCACGCCTTTTCCCGGCGTCTGATCAGACCGCCGGATAGCCGAGATCTCCGAGTTCCACCGCCTTGCCGGTTTCTGCGGATTTCATAATCGCTTCCAGCAGCGCGATGTCACGCCGGCCCATCTCACCGGGCACGAGGCCTTTCTCACCCTTCGAAATAGCCGAGCAGATACCGTCCATTTGCAATGCCTGCTGGTTCACCGTGGGGAATTTCATTTTCTCGTCCCCCACGAAGCCCTGCAGGCCGTTGTATGCGTAGCACTGCTTGTCGATCCCGAATTTCCCCTTCTCCGCGTGGCCGATGGCGAGGTTCCCCGGCTTCGCGGCACTGGCAAAACCGGTGGCCTTGATCCCGCCCGGGAACTCGAACTCCCACTCGTAGCCTTCCTCGATCTCCGTGAAAATTTCCGGGCGAGAGTTGTGGGAAGTTGCGGTGACCCGGATCGGATTTTCCCTGGCCGTGTAGAGGGCGGCCTGGACCGGATAGGTTCCCAGATTGTAGAGCTGTCCCGCTATACCGAGCTTTTTCGTCATCGTCCAATTGTCCGGATCCGGGTTCGTCTGGTTGAAGCCAAACCCGGTTTCCACGGATTCCAGTTTCCCAAGCTCTTCGGTTTCCGCCACCTGCATGAGCCGCAAGTGGTAAGGATCCCAGTGCAACCGGTAGCCCATGTGGAGGCCGACGCCCGCCTCCTTCGCAGCAGCGATCATCGCATCGCACTCCTCCACCGTGCCCGCCATTGGCTTCTCGCAGATCACATGCTTTCCGGCCTTCGCCGCGCGGATGCAGTATTCCGAGTGCATCCCGGTGGGCAGCACGACGTAGATGATATCGATGTCCTTGTTGCCAGCGATTTCATCGAAATTCTCGTAGGAATACACGTTCTTCTCCTCTACCCCGTATTTCTCCCTCCACTCCGGCACCTTTTCCGGCGATCCGGTCACGATGCCCGTCAGCTTGCAATGCTTCGTCTCCAGCAAGGCCGGCCCAAGCTGTCCCTTCGAATAACTGCCCAGTCCCACCAGCGCGATCCCGTAGGTCTTCACCACACCCTCCACCGCCAGTCCCCTGCCACCAGCCAACGCACCCGCCCCGAGGAGCGCCATCATTTCACGACGATTGTATTTCATAACACCTATCCAACCACAAATCCCTTTTGCTTCAACCCATTTCAGCTAAGGGTCTGAAATGGAACACCTCCCGTGCTGTGGGTTGCGGATCGCCGGGAGGTTTCGTTTTCCGGCTTTCATAATCTGGTGCGATACGTGAGAGCAGCCGATGGATTTCGGAACAGCCCTCCGGTATCAGCGAAATGTTTCCTCGCTGATCTTCAGTCCGTTGTGGAAAGTTTCAGTCCGCAGGAGGCGGGAAGAATCGTCGTAGGTATGGTTCGTCCTATCCTCACCATCCTCCCCATACTCTATCCTTGAAAGGACGTCTCCCGCTTCCGAGGTTCTAACCCAGGTTTTGACCGATCCATCCGGATTTCGAACTAAAAACTCGAAAGGTTTGCCGGTTGGCTCAAGTTGCTCATCCGGCAACCCGTCTGCTGCCAGGGGTTTCGTGGAATCCCGGGGCGCGCTATTTCCCGGCGGTGGTTCAGCGAATTCGACCGGGCGGAGTTTGGACGACGTGGCGACGGAGCCGGAATCACCGTTTTCACCCGAGAAGGTTTTGGTTCGCAACATCCAAACCAAGAGAGTCAAAACTACAGCACAGGAAATTATAAGAATTCTTCGCACGGGGTTTAGAACTAGCCCTTGTGACCGGCATTTTCCATCACAATTTCACGTTGCAATTCCACGCCTTGGAAACAATGATCGGCGGAAGTTTTCAAAAGTCTTATCATGAAACGTATTTTTTCGATTGTTTGGGTATATCTGGTTTTCACCGTCTTGGGAATTTGTGGAACTTTACAGGCAGCGCCTACGAACTGGGTCGCGGCAGACCAGAAGGGGACGGTTGCTTACTTTTTCGTTTCGTTTCCGGCCACCATCCAACGTTATGATCTGGCCTCCGGCTCATGGCTAAGCCCTCTCACCCTGCCTGCGGCTCGCGGCCCGCTTAGCACCGGAACGGTTGATTCCTCGGGCTTTATCGTTGCCTATGATAAATCGGTATATCGCTACAGTTCCACCGGTGCCGCTGAAGCGCACGTCGTGAGCAGTGAAAATGCCGTCAAGTCGCTACATACCGATGGCGATTTGCTCCTGATCAACCATTCAACCGGTTCCTACGCAAAATTCATCAGCGTCAGCCTGACTTCCAACCAGGTGATCGCAACCTTCGACAGGTATATCGATTCAGTGCACGGAGCGGCTATCGCCCGTTCTACCAACAGGATTTTCGGTAGCAGGGAGGGAACCAGTCCGGATGATGTCTCCTATGTGGAGTATCGTGACGATGGATCCTTTGTCGGCGGTGGAGACAGTCCTCACCACGGCGATTATCCCAGTTCGTCCAAAGTCTGGGTCTTTCCTGACGAGGGACGCTTCGTTGATGATTCCGGAACCGTTTACGCCGGAGGGTCGCTCGCGTATGCAGGCAGCTTCGGCAGTAACATCGATGACATTGCCTTCCATGGTGGGAGCGTCCCGATCATCCTGGATGGAAATCGAATTACTTCATACACGGCCGCCTTGCTTCCGGCGGGTGGCATCACCCTGCAGGTTACACCGCATAAAATTTTTCTGACCGGGGAAAACGTTGTCGCTTTTTTCCCTACTGACAACCCCATCGGTATCGGAACCATCACCACTCCCCTGGCTGATCTCCAGGCTCCGGAACCCGGAGCGCTGGTGGAAGCGAAAGGACTCCCTTACACTCCGGACGCGGTTTTCCACGATGGTGGGGATCTCCTTTATATTGCAGCGCTTTCCCACCAGTCCATATTCCGCTGGCAGGTGAGCACCCAGCGCTACCTGACGAGCATCCCGCTCATCGGGGTTCCCGACCATGTGGCACACTCCCCGTCCAGCTCGCATATCTATCTTTCGTATGCCTCGGGTCTCGTCCGCAGGATTGATCTCCAGGATCCCGATCTGGCGGAGGTGCCCTTCGCGAATCTACCCCAGAAGGCTTTGGGCTTGGCGACAGCAGGGGATTACCTTTTCGCGGTGGATTCCAGCGGTGCTTGGAATACCCATTACACCTACGATACGGACGGGACGATGATTTCGAGTGTGGATTGGAACTATTATTCCAAAAGCTACGTCTGGAGCGAGGCCCGGCAGAAGATGTTTTTCCTCAGGGACGGCACCTCCCCGAACGATCTTCTCTGGGAGGAAATCAACGCAGACGGCAACAGATATCCCACCCTGCAGCAGGGGGCGATAGGAATGAAAAAAGATTCGCCTCTCCATTCCTCTTCCGGCTTCACGCATCCCATCCGTGTTTCCCCTGACGGCACGGTTCTGGTTTTGGGTTCCGGTGTGCTGCACAATGCGGAAACCCTCGAACGCCTGACGCCGACACTTGCCAATGCCGTTACCGATAGCGCGTGGAGTGACAGCGGCCTTTTCAGCATCAGATCCATCACGGATCTCTCCCAGTTCCAGCGGTGGTCGTTAACCACGTTCGGACAGGAACAAAGCGCCCAGGTTCCGGGAACCGCCCAGAGGATCATACGGCTCTCCAATTCGCAGATCGCGGCTATGACCATCCCCGCAGACGGGATCCCGTCCTTCTACGTTCTTAACAACGACCTGGGCATCCTTCCTCCCTTGGAAATCCTTGCCCCGCCAGCCCTTGTCGGAAATATCCAGGGAGCCGATCGGGTGAACCTCGTCTGGCAGGACGTCAGCGGGGAAACCGCCTATTCCATTGAGAGGAAAAATCTTTCCGGTGGAAGCTGGAGTGTCCTGGGGAGTACGACTACCAGCGTTACGACCTTTACCGATGCCTCGGTCGCCCTCGGAAATGTTTACGAATACCGGGTCTCCGCGAGGTCAGGCGATACCGTCTCCCCATATTCGGGATCCGTGGAGGTCAGATTCACCGCCCCGGATGCCCCCGCTGTCAGTGGATCCGTGGTTTCCTCTTCCAGAATCAGCCTCAGTTGGGAAGCTGTCGAGCGGGCCACATTCTATGATATTTTCAGGAGATCGCCCGGCACCGATCCATTCAAGCTTACCAAATCGCTCCCTGCGGATGAACTGACCTTTACGGATACCACACTGTCCAGCAACACCTCCTATGAATACGTTGTCCGCGGGAGAAACGGTCTGGGAAGTTCACCCGATTCCTCCCCCATCACTCTCACAACGCCTCTTGTCGCCCCGACTTCACCATACCTTCACAGCATTTCCCCACGCGATCCATACTCCCTGGCGCTTTCATGGAACAATGTTCAGGGTGAAGACAGCTACCGGCTTGAGCGGAAGGTGGGTGCCGGGGAATGGACTGTTATCGCGGAGCTGAACTTCGATGTGACCAGCTACCTCGATACGGAGGTCGAACCATCCTCCACTTATTCATACCGGGTGTTCGCCTTGAACTCTGCGGGAACCTCCGGCGCATCCGGCGTGAGGGTTGGAACGACTCCCGCGCTTCCACTGCCGACCGCCCCCGGAGCGCCAAACGGGCAAGCGCAATCCGCTACAAGCATCATTCTGCGATGGTCTGACTCCGCCAATGAAAGCAGCTACAATGTTGAACGGACGGTCGGCGAAGACCCTTGGACGACCATTGCCACGGCGTTGCCGCGCGATTCCAACAGCTACACAGATGACAGCGTTTCCAACGGTATCTTTTACAACTACCGTATCATCGCGGTTAATGCGAAGGGTGAAACCGCCTCCGATACATTCACCGCCCTGGCCGCATTGACAGGAGCGATTCTTGAAGATGACTTTGATCCGTCTCTGGATCTTACCGTATGGAGCGCATTCTCCGGCGCCAGTGTGACAAGCGGCCCGACTGGTTTCCTGGATGGACAGGCATTCTGGTTCGGCGGCGGCCTTGGGGCGGAGCGGAGCGCATCCACTGTCGCGGTCGATCTGCGAAACGGTGGCTCGATTGAATTTTCTTTCCGCGCAGGAAACCAGGAACTGGATGGACAGCAGCACTGGAATAATTCCGAAGCCAACGAAAACGTCATCCTGGAATATTCAACCGAGGCCGGGTCGTGGACTCCGCTCACCATACTTAACACCCAGTTCCCGGGATATAAAACGTGGGAGCAGTTCTCCATCACCATTCCTTCCGGCGCGCGCAGTTCCGCGACGAGCTTCCGATGGCGACAAGCCTCGTTCTCGGGAGAAGCCCTGGACACCTGGGCACTGGATGATGTCGCTGTTCGCGGAATACTCCCTCCTCCTCCCGCACCCCCCGGTTTCATACTTGGAACGGCGAATTCCGCCCGCACCGCGGCCATCAGTTGGGCACCTTCCGAAAATGCCAATCATTACATCATCCAGCGCCGCACCTCTTCCAGCGACTGGATCGACGTGGGAACTTCCGCCTCCCAGACATTTTTTACGGATGAAACAGCCAGCCCGGCAACGCTCTATTCCTACCGGGTGAGATCCGCAAACTCGGGCGGGCGCTCGGAGCCCAGCCAGACCGCGTTCATTCAAACCTGGTCGGTATTTGCAGAGTGGCGTTTCCAGAACTACGGGAGCCTGGCAGATCAGGGTGCCGCAGCATCTCAGGCTGACAACGGAACCGGCATCCCCAACATCATCAGATACGCGTTCAATATGGCGAAGGACGATGCGTTTTTCACCATCGTCGAACAAGGTGATACTAAGGGACTCCCTTCCACCCAGTTCAACGATGAGGAAGGACGTCTGCATATCGCATTCATCCGCCGCAGGGACGAGCGTAATCCGGGGCTTCAATATAGCGTGGAGTTCAGCAGCGACCTTGCGACCTGGGAGTCCGTGGGATCCGAATGGTATTCAGCGGCAATCAACGAGGATTTTGAATACGTCATCTGGCAGGATATCATGGAAGCGCCCAGCTCGCGCTTCGGTCGGGTAAAAGTGACCGAGTGAAGCTTTATCAGTGGGTAGGTTGTTCCCAGGGGGGCGGTTTTGCCAACTCGCCAAATTCCTGAATCTGGCAGCCGGAAACCTATCATCATACAATCCGAAGCTTCCGCCCGAGCATCCCGTATTTCGGGGCGAATAGGAGGGAGAGGATGAAGAAGAGTGCCTGCGTGAGGACGACGCAGCCGCCGGTGGAGGCATCGAAATGGTAGCTGGCGAAGATGCCGATGATTGTGGCGAGGACGGCGGAGCCTGCGGCGATGGCGAGCATGCGATCAAAGCGGTCGGTCCAGAGATGGGCGATGCAGCCGGGGGCAATGAGCATGGCGACTACGAGGATGATGCCGACTGCTTGAAGGGCGACTACGATTGCGAGGGCGAGGAGGCCGAGGAGGAGGTAGTTAAGGAAACGGTCCGGGAGAGCCATGACTCGTGCCTGGCCGGGATCGAAGCAGATGAGGAGAAGGTCTTTTCGGAGGATGAGGGTGGTGACAAGAACCACGGTTCCGAGACCGAGGGTCTGCCAAACCTGGGAGCGGGTGATCCCGAGGATGTTTCCGATGAGGATGTGGTCGAGATGGAGATCGGAGGTCGTGCGGCTGAAGAGAACGAGGCCGAAGGCGAAGTAGCCGGTGAAAACGACGCCCATGGCGGTGTCCTCCTTGATGCGGCTGTTGCGCTTGATGAAGCCAGTCGTGACGGAGCAGAGCAGCCCGGCGATAAAGGCTCCGAAGGCGAGTGGCAGGCCGATGATGTAGGCGATGACGATGCCGGGAAGGACGGCGTGGGAGACGGCATCCCCCATGAGCGACCAACCTTTCAAAACGAGGAAACAGGAGAGGACGGCGCACATCGCCCCGACCAGCGAGCCGACAATGAGGGCGTCCCGCATGAAGGGGTAGTGGAGGGGTTCGAAAAACTCGCTCATGACGTTGGAGGGGCGAATTTCTTTCGCCCCTTGCCAGGGGCTTGAGAGGGCGAAGGGAGTTCGCCCCTCCTTACGGCAAGCCGCGAGGCGAGGATTCCCTGCTTCGGGGCGAAGATGAAAACGAGGACGAAGATGATGGTTTGGAGGGTGACGATGCAGCCGCCGGTCGCGCCGTTTAAAAAGTAACTTCCGTATGCCCCGGCCACGGAACTGAAGACGCCCAACCCGGAGGAAATCCAGAGCATTCTTCCAAAGCGGTCGGTGAGGAGGTAGGCGGTCGCTCCGGGTGTGACGAGCATCGCGACAACGAGGATGGCTCCGACGGCCTGGAGGGCGGCGACTGCCGTTGCGGCGAGGAGGGCGAGCAGGGTGACGTGGAGGAAGTTTGCTTTCAGACCCAGAGTCCGTGCCTGGTTGGGATCGAAACAGAAGAGCATGAGGTCTTTCCATTTTAGGCCAAGGATGACGAGGGTCGCTCCGCTGATGATCATGACCTGGACGATGTCCCCGCCGGCGATGCCGAGGATGTTTCCGTAGAGGATGGTCTTCAGATCGACGTGGGCGCGGTTCAGGGAAATGAGGACGAGGCCGAGGGCGAAAAACGAGGTGAAGACGATCCCAATGGTGGCGTCTTCACGGATGCGGCTTTTGGTTTTGATAAACGCCATGGCACCTGCCGCGAGTAGCCCGGCGACGAATGCGCCCAGCGAAAACGGGAGGCCGAAAATGTATGCCACCGCAACGCCGGGGACGACGGCATGTGAGAGCGCATCCCCCATGAGCGACCAGCCTTTGAGCGTGACGAAGGATGAGAGGAAGCCACAGGTGCCGCCTATCAGGGCGCTGACCCACATCGCCCGCACCATGTATTCGTATTGGAACGGGATGAGGAGGTGTTGGAAAAAATCAGTCATGCTCCTCGGCGCGTTTTTTCAGAAGCTCCTCATGCTTTTGTCTGTCCATGTATTCGAGATGGCCGTCCTTGCCGAAAACAAGCGGCCTTTCGTCATCGCTCATCACGCGGACGGTGCTCCCATCGTGCTCCTGGATGGTGGATTGGGCGAACTCGAACTCGCGAAGCACGCCACCGAACGCGGTGGTGAGGTTTTTCGCGGTGAAAACATCTTCAGTCCGGCCGTAGGCGAGGACGGTGCGGTTGATCAGGACGACCTGGTCGCAGAATTCCGGGACGCTGCCGAGGTTGTGGGTTGAGACGAAAATGATGGCCCCGGATCTCCGGAGTTCGTGGAGAAGGGTGATGATGGCTTCTTCGGTTTTCACATCCACTCCGGTGAAAGGCTCGTCGAGCAGGATTACGCGGCCTCCTTGCGCAAGAGCACGGGCGAGGAATACGCGCTTTTTTTGTCCCCCGCTGAGTTCGCCGATCTGGCGGTCGCGGAACTCCCACATGGAGACGCGTTTCAGGCTCTCCTCGCATTTCCGCTTATCGATTGCGCGGGGGATGCGGAGGAAATTCATTGCGCCGTAGCGCCCCATCATCACGACATCCCAGACGCTCACGGGAAACTGCCAGTCCACTTCCTCTGCCTGTGGAACGTATGCGACGAGGTGTTTTTTCAAGACTTCTTTGACTGGCAGACCGTTGATTCGCACGCTGCCCGCCGTGGGATTCACGAAGCCCATGATGCTCTTGAAAAGCGTGGATTTCCCGCTGCCGTTCACACCCACAAGCGCGCAGATCGTCCCGCCTTCGAGATTGAAGGATGCTTCGCGGAGTGCCTGGTGGCCGTTGGGGTAAACGACGGAGACATTCTCCACTTTAAGGGTCGGGGCGGTTTCGGCGGGATTGCTCATTCCGTTTCGAGAAACCCTTTTACGATCGTATCGGCGTTGGTTTCCAGCAGTTTCAGGTAGGTCGGTGCGGGCCACTGGCGTCTGTCAGGGAATCGACGTACAAGACGCCGCCATAGCGTGCGCCGGTTTCGCGGGCCACTTGTTTCGCGGATTTGTCACTCACGGTGCTCTCGGAGAAAATCACGGGGATGTCGTTTTCCCGGACGGCATCGATCACCTTCCTCACTTGCTGCGGGGTGCCTTGGGCATCCGCATTGATGGGCCAGAGGTAGAGCTGGCGGAGGCCGTAGTTTTCGCAAAGATAGGAAAAGGCGCCCTCGCTGCTGACGAGCCAACGCTTTTCCTCGGGTATGGCTTCGAGTTTCTTCCGAACGGGTTCGTCGAGGGCTTTGATTTTGGCGATGTAGGCGGCTGCGTTTTCGGTGTAGGTGGCTTCGTTTTCCGGATCGATTTTCACCAGAGCCTTGCGGATGTTCTCCACGTAGATCGCGGCGTTGGCCGGGGACATCCAGGCATGGGGATTTGGCTTGCCCGTGTAGGGGCCTTCGGAAATGCCCATGGGCGAGATGCCCTCGGTGAGGATGGCTCCGGGGACGTCTTTCACGTTCTCGAAAAATTTCTCGAACCAGAGTTCCAGGTTCATTCCGTTCCACAGGACGAGATCCGCCTTCTGGGCTTTCACGATGTCTTTGGGGGTGGGATCGTAGCCGTGGATCTCGGCACCGGGCTTGGTGATGGATTCCACAATGGCCGCGTCCCCCGCGACTTCGCGAGCCATGTCCGCGATAATGGTGAAGCTGGTGACGACGCGTTTTTTACCGGAGGTGTCCTTTTTGCCAGAGCCACTGCAGCCGAAAGAGACTGCCACAAACGCAAAAATCGCGATAAAACGTAAGTTCATATCCGTGTCTGACAGCTACGGGAGTTACCCGCAACAAAGAAAGTTAGCCAAGGCTAACTTATCTGAAATAAGCGCAATCGAGAGCCTGCTCCGAATCTACACGCGTGTTGACTGCGTGCAGCCTGCTACCCGCGCACGGAGCGCTGCTTTCAGGCGGCGAGTCGTTTTGCGTAGCAAACGCACTTCCCAAGTTTGGCCTGTAGCAACTGGCTGCATGCAGTCCAAGGTCTTCGACAATTCCCGGCAACGCGTATTACAAAAGGGGATTTCGAACAGGTTCGGACGCAGGACGCGCCGCCTGAAGGCAGCGCCCCGTGCCGATCCGCCGGCCTATTTCTTCGGCTGGGTGATGAGCGGGAAGTCATCAGTGCGGAAGGGAGTGAGGGGCAGACCTTCCTTGGAGACGATGTTGGCGATGGGGTTGATAGCCCAGGCGTAGCGGACGGCGGTGGGTTCCGGGATCTCCTTGGAGAAGACTTCGATGCGTTTATCACCGATGATTTTGCCCTCGGCGTTTTGCCATTTCCCATCCGCTCCGCAGACGGTGAAGCCGCGCAGATCGCTGACGTCGGAGGTTTTCAGGCCGCCGCCGGTGTGGTCGAAGCTGAGGATGGCCTTGCCGTCTTTCACTTCCATTTCGCGGAACTCCGGGCTGCGGTGGGCGATGTCGTAACCGTAGTCTTTAGCGAGCGCCCAGCGGAGGAGACGCTCGGCTACTTCCCGTTTCTCGCGGGGGTGGATGTCATTGGATTCGCCGAGATCGGTGCTGACGGCCTGACCGGTGTTTGGGATTTCGCGGAGGGTGTTTGTCTGGGCCTCGCGGAGTTCAGCCCAATGGCTTTCGCCGGGATTGGGATTTTCATCCTGGAAATCCGCAAGCTGGACGAAGTAGAACGGGAAATCCCCCTGTCCCCAGTCCTTGCGCCAGGTGGTGATGAGAAGGTTCATGAGATCGTCATATTGGTAGGCGCGGCTGGCGTTGGTTTCGCCCTGATACCAGATGGTGCCACGGATGCCGTAGCCGATCACGGGGGCGAGCGTGCCAGCGTAGAGGTTGCCGGGGCGGTGTTGTTGCGACATCTCATCTTTCAGTTTCCTGGCAGCCTCACCCTCCAATCCACCATTCTCAAACTGCTCTTCCTTCTTCTTCCATTGGTCGATGTAGGCATCAAAACGTCCGTCCTTTTCGAGGACATCGCGTTGCACCCATGCTTCTGCGGCGGAGCCACCCCAGGCATTGTTGATAAGGCCGACGGGGACTCCGAGGATTTCATGAAGGGTTTTTCCGAAGTAGTAACCGACGGCGCTAAAATCTCCGGCCGATTGGGCATTGGAGAGTTCCCACTTCCCGTTGAAATTCTTTTTGATCTCCTGGGTGCCGATCTTCGGCATGGTCATCAGCCGGAGCTGGGGGAGGTCGGCGGCGAGCTTTGTAAGATCCTGGCCGAAGGAATCGTTCAGCACCCAGCCCATGTTGGATTGGCCGGAGCAGAGCCAGACTTCGCCGACGAGGACGTCTTTCACCGAAAGCTCGCTGGTGCCGGTGACCTTCATTTCCTTTGGCTCCGCGCTGGCGGGCATTTCGGCGAGTTTCACCTCCCAGCGACCGTCGTCCCCGGCTTTTGCTTTGAGGGATTGGCCGGCGATTTCCACGGAGACTTCCGTGCCGGGTTCGTCCCAGCCCCAGACGGGGTTGGACTGCTTCTGCTGGAGCACCATGTGGTCGCTGAAAAGGGCGGAGAGTTTCGTTTCCGCGTGGGCGCAGGAGGCGAGGAGGAGGGAGAAAATCAATGGTTTTTTCATTTGCTGATTCGGGATGATATGGGAATGGATGGGGGCTTGTGAAATTTTGAAGCTATTGCAATGGAGGAAGACACGCCGCCGGAAGGCAGCGCTCCGTGCCAATGCAGTCGGCTCGCAGCACATGGTTCAGAGTTTGAAGCGTGGGGATTGGGAGAGGAATTTCTTCGGGTTATCGAAGACGATTTTTTCGATCTGTTCCGGGGTATGGCGGCGGCGGCGCATTTCCAAGGCGCACTTGGGCACGGCCATGGGATCGGAGATGCCCCAGTCGCAGGCGGAGTTCATCCAGATGCGCTCGGTGCCGAAAGTTTCGAGGATGTCGATGGCGCGGTTGGGGGTGCATTTGCTCTCCGGGTAGAGGGTCATGCCCGCCCAGTAACCGGCGTCGAGCACGTGGGCGACGGTGTGCTCCTCGACGTGGTCGATGATGACTTTGGAGCGGTCGAGCTTGGAAAAGGATGCGAGGGAATCGAGGATGAGTTTCGTGCCCTTGAGTTTGTCCTCCAGGTGGGGGGTGTGGATGAGGATGGGGAGATCGTGGTCGAGGGCGATCTGGACGTGCTCTTCGAAAATTTTCAGCTCACCGCGGGTGTTTTTGTTCAGCCCGATCTCGCCGATGCCGAGGACGTTTTCCTTTTCGATGAACTGCGGGATGAGGGACATGACCTCGCGGGCGAAGCCGGGGTCGTCCGCTTCCTTGGGGTTGATGCAAAGCCAGCAGAAATGCTTGATCGCGAAACGGGCGGCGCGTTTCGGTTCGTATTCGGTGAGCTGGCGGAAGTAATCGTAAAAGCCGTCTGCGGAGGAGCGGTCGAAACCGGCCCAGAAGGCGGGTTCGCAGAGCGCTTCGCAACCGGCGAGGGCGAGTTTCTCATAGTCATCCGTGGTGCGGCTGACCATGTGGGCGTGGGGTTCGATGTAGCGCATGGGAAAATCAGGAAACTGGTGCTCCGGTGGCTCCTTGGAAAGGGGCGGTGTCGGCGATTTCTGTGGAGTGGTCGGAAAATTTATCGAGCACGGCCTTTGCACGGTCGGGCCTGTCTTCCTGGAGGATGGGCAGGGCTTCTTTGAAATATTTCAAGCGGATGTCCGCGTCGCCCGAGTGCCTTTCGATGCGGTCCAGGAATGCGGCCAGATCGATCAGCCGCGCACGGGCATCGACGAACTGGAGATCCAGTAGTTCTTTTTTACTTAACATGGGTTCGTAGTTTTCTTTCCGTCAGGGGCGATTCCATCACCTCTCCAAGAGATAATAAACCGTTTTCGGATCGAGGCGAATTTCTTCTCCCATTCCCATTTCCTTGACCGGGTAGCCATTGAGGTCGAGGGCGGTGGTTTTGACTTTTCCTTTGAAGCG
Organism: uncultured Verrucomicrobiae bacterium; assembly: GCA_963793435.1. Lineage (GTDB taxonomy): Bacteria > Verrucomicrobiota > Verrucomicrobiia > Verrucomicrobiales > Akkermansiaceae > Luteolibacter. The sequence continues at coordinate 3,456,730 of CAWCAA010000002.1, forward strand.
CACGGTTCCGGAGGGTTCCTTGAAAAGCCATGGATCGGTGCCGAGGTTGGTGATCCGTTTCAGCCCCTTGCCCGCGTCTTCGGTTTCAAAACCGGTAGGCTTCTCCTCGGTCATGACCTGGAGGAGGATTTTCCGGGCGGTGGCGAGGGGCGATCCATCCAGGGAGACGGCGATGATCTGACCCAGCTCCATCTGGGACTCGATGCTGAGATCCGCGAGCTGGATATTTCCCTGCTCTTTGAAATTTCCACTAACTCCCTGGGCGGCGGGGGCATTGATGAAGAGGATGCCATTTCCATAGTCCAGTTTCAGCTCGCCGCTGTTGCTGGTTACGGTCTGGTTTTTTCTGTCGATAAACTTGGAAAGATCAGCAACGCCTTCTTTCGCGTCCGGCTGGTTGATGGAGAGGTTGGTGCGGCCGACGTAGTGGATGAGAGTATCGATGCCGCCTGTGGTGGATCCGGAATCGCCCTTCACATCCGCTTCGCGGAGGGCGTCGAGGTTCGCCTTGTTGTTGAGCTTCGCGCCTTTGAGGGCGAAGGCGTCTTCGAGGGAGAGTGTTACGTTCGCAGCGAGTTTCCCTTCGGAGACGAGCCTCTTGCGGAAGATCAGAGCCGCCGCCGGAAACTGCCCCATCTGGGTGGGAGCCATGAGCGTCCACGGCTGGACGAAGAAGCGGGGTTTCACAGACCAGCCCGGCCCATAGAGGGCGAAGTGGACGATGGCGTCCGTCCCTTGGAGGGCTCCGTATGCGGCGTAGTAGAGAGGAGCCTCGCCACGGTAGCGGTTGGGGCGGTTCCAGATGGTTTCGGAAATCATGGCCGGCTTGAGGTTCGTCATGATGTCCATGGCGGGATGGCTGAAATCCTTTTTCGAGCCGGGTTTCTGGCCGTCGAAGGTCAGCGCGCTCCGGTCGTTGTAAGTGTGCCCTTCCCGGATGGAGAAGTTGGAGTGTTCCCCGGAGTGGGTGACTCCGAAGTAGCCGTGGCGGTCGATGATATCTCCGGGCGTGTAGGAAAGCCGCTCCAGCGGATCGAAAATTTCCGGGTTCGCGGTGTGCCAGTTGGATGCGGTGACCAGGCCTTTGAAGCCCTTCTTGCGGAGGTAATCCGTATGATCCTGGTAGAAGGTTCCCTGCGTTTCAAAAAGGAATTGGGTTGTGTCCTGGTCGCGAAGTTTCTTCTCATTGGCTATCGTCCACAGTCCCCGGAAGCCCAGCCTGCCTTCATCCGGTTTGTCATTTTTGTCTTTGGTTTTCCAGGTGGAGAGAGCTTTCCCGACCGATCCGTATTTTTTCGCGGCCCAATCGCCGAACTGCTTTTCGAGCTTCGCCATTTGAGGAGCCGGGACGCCTTTGTAATCGAAGGTCCAGAAGAAGAAGGAATCCTCATTGACCAGTTCGATTCCTGCGATGGCAGGTTCGTCACCCAAGCGGCCACCTTCCGCGGTTTTCTCGTCGAGGATGGCATCCAGCCATGTGCGGTAGAGGATCTGGAAGCTTTCTTCGAAATAGAGGGTGGCGAAGGATGGTTTGGTTCCATCGTAGCCTTCGCGCCAGCCAGGTCCGATCGGTGGGCTTAAGCCAGAGTGGAAAGTAGATGGAGAGGTGGGAGTAGATACCTTCCTTTTTCATGGCGGCGACGGTGTTGCGGATCCGGGCGATTTTCGCCTTGCTGACCTCTCCGGTTTTCCCATCGAATACAGCCCCGTGGATGCGCACCATGTTCACCCCGTGCTTGGCAAGTGATCTTGCGCATTCGGCCAGATCCTTCTCACCGAGTTCCCCGGAAGGACCGTTCACCGCCCAGAAGCGGATTTCCTCGCCATCGCCGGAGCGGACGAGTTTTTCACCCTTCGCGATAATGTTTCCGTGCTCCCCGGCGAATTTCTCATTCAGGAAGCGGAGGTCGATTGGGCTTTCTGCGAAGGTGTCTTTTCCAGGCTCCCATCGGGTCCAGCCCTTGTTCTCCTCGGCGCGTCGTTTCTTATCCGCCTCCGCCTGCTCCGGCCGGATTGTTCCACGGGGTGTGAAGCCATCGTTTGTGAGGACAAAGCAGTCGAGGGCACCGTGGTGATTGTTCTTACTTTCGAAGAAAAATTTCACGGTGTTCGCGCCTTTTTTGAGAGGGGCTTTCCCGGCATCCACCCATGCGATGAAGCGGAGATCCGGCTTACCGTCTTTGGCGATGTTAGTGGAGCCTTTCGCGCCTTTGAGGGAAACCTCCTGCTTGCCTCCGCCGTTGATCTCCACCGAGAGTTTTGCGCCGACGGGATTCACCCTCATCCAGAAAGTGAAATCCCCGGCCTCGGGCGCATCGAATTGGTAGGTGGCTTCAGCGGGCTTTTCCCCATCGAAATGGCTGATGAATTCCCCGCCGGAGAGAAGGTCTTTTTTCGTCTCCCCATGATACCATCCATGCTTTTTCGTGTTTTTGGAAGTGGGGGACTCCCCCTCTATCCAGATGGATGCGGCGGGTGCTTTTGCCAGGGAAATCAGGAGCAGGAAAAGGAGATACGGGACAGGGGTTTTCATAGCGCGGTGTTTGTTAAAAAGAAAACCTCGCGGCGGTCACTGAAGTCCGCCGCGAGGAAAAGCCGTTCGGGCCGCCGTCGCTCCAAGTCCCGGATTACCCGGGACGTTGAGCGGTGGCCGCCCTGAAAATTGTTACCAACGCGGTTTCATACGGGAGAACCGGTGGATTCTCTTTCACGCCGGATTGAAAAATGTTTACCTAAGCCGGATCCGATTGATTTTCAATGACCTGCGCCTCCGAGGCAGTCGGCCGGGTTCCGGAATTCCCCAGGCTTGGCACCACTTTGCGGACAAGCTTGGAAAAGCCGCTCTCTGCGGAGTCCATGTCGGACTCAGCCTGGCGCATTGCTTTTTCCCATGCACCGGCGAATCCCGGAGCCTGTTCACGCATGGTGCTGATAGCCATTTCCTGCATGCGGAACTGGCGGAGTTCGTTCTTGTCCGGTTTGTTCTGGAGGGCGGCGAGGTTCACGCGGAGGTTCTCGTTCTGCGTTTTCAGGGTATCGACTTCCTTGGTGAGTGCGTCACTGCCGGTCGCGGTTATTTTCATCTGGGTATTGAGATGGGCCTGGAGATCGCGCTTCTCCCCTTCGATACGCCTGATTTCACGCTTGAGCTGCATTTTCGCAGCAATCGAATTTTTCAAAACGAAAGCTACGATCAGAAGTCCGAGCAACAGCCCCCAGACGAAGTGGTTTGTAATGAGTTCTTTGAATTCCATGATTAGTTTTCTTTTGGTTCCTCCATCTCTTCAACAGGGACTAACTCGGTTACTTCCGCAGCCTCCTCAACTGGTTTTTCGCCTAAAAGCTCCACCACGTCTTCCGTGATGTCGGGAGCGTCCCCGCTATACAGAACGAAGGGGATGCCGGTATTGCTGTTTCCGGAGATGTCCAGCACCCCGTCGAGATTGCGCTCTTTGGCGATTTGGGATGCTGCCGCCGTGATGCGCTCAAGAGACGCCCGCATTGCTGCGACCATCTCCTTATTGATCCGTTTGTTTTCAGCTTCGCTAAATTCCTGGAAATCCTGCCGGAGGGTTTCCGCCTCCTGGCGTTTGATTTCAAAATTCCGGATCAGCTTCTTTCCTTCCTCGGTATCGATCCTGTCCTTGTTTTCCTTGAGGATGGCTTCGAGATCACTGAGTTCGCCGAGAATGGCGCGGAATCCATCGGCACGTGCGTTTGATTCGATGGCCTCCCGCTGCTCCCGGATCTGCTTCTGGGTGGAAGCAGTGGAAGGAAGCTCGCGGTAGATATCCGTGACGCGAACCACCGCGAACTTGGGTGCGGCAAACAGCGCGGCCGAAAAAGCCAACCATGATAAGGTAACGAGAAATTTCATACTTTCCGAAGGACTCTAGCCATCCTGCCCGATATGTCGATGCCAGACTAGATGTCCTGGACGGGCAGGTTCGAGACTTCTTCGCGGAGTTTTTCCGCAAGCGGGGTGGAGAGATAGCGCTCGCTGGAGGAGCAGCCGACGGTGACGATGCGCTTGCCTTTGTATTCGGGGCGTTTTGCTACTTGCATGGCAGCCCACACGTTGGCTCCCGTAGAAATACCTGCCGGCAGACCTTCCTGCTGGGCAAGTGCCTGGGCGGTGGCGAACGCATCCTCGTTGGTGACGAGGATGGTCTCGTCAATGATATCCACGTTGAGGTTCCCAGGAATGAAGCCGGCACCTATCCCCTGGATCATATGCGGGCCGGGTGCTCCTCCGGAAATGACAGGGCTGTTGGCTGGCTCCACGGCGAAGGTTTTCATCCCGCAGCGGGCTTTGATGACTTCGGAAACGCCGGTGATCGTGCCGCCGGTGCCGACTCCTGCCACGAAGGCGTCGATCTGGCCATCGGTGTCTTTCCAGATTTCCTCGGCGGTGGTTTCGCGGTGAGCCTGCGGGTTGGCAGGGTTGTCGAACTGGCCCGGGCCGTATGCTTCAGGGGATTCCTCCAGAAGTTTTTTCGCCATGGCGATCGCGCCACCCATGCCTTTCGCACGTGGGGTGAGGACGATTTCCGCGCCGAGGAGACGGAGCAGGACGCGGCGCTCCACAGACATGCTTTCCGGCATGGTCAGAATGCAGCGGTAACCTTTCGCGCGGGCGACGAAAGCGAGGGCGATGCCGGTGTTTCCGGAAGTAGGCTCGATGATCACTCCGCCGGGCTTGAGCAGTCCGTCGCGCTCACCGGCCTCTATCATAGAGCGGCCGATGCGGTCTTTGACGCTGAAGAGGGGGTTGAAAAACTCCGCTTTCACACAGATTTCCGCCTCAAGGCCTTTGGTGATGTGGTTCAAACGGACGAGAGGAGTGTTGCCGATGGTGGAGACCATGCTGTCTGCGATATTCATAATGGTATGTGGATTGGAATTGGTTGCTGGAAGGGTTTTACGGAAGCGGAGCTGCAGCCGCCAGTGTAAACAGAGTGGATCGCGGGAAAATGTCACGGGATTTTCCGTTCAAGCCGGGATCCTGGGCTTACCCATTCCCGCAATCAGCTCACCCACCAGCGGATTTGGAAAACGCCTGCCCGGGTAAATGGCATAGAATTTCTCCCGAATATCCTGGAACCTGTATCTCTCGACGAGCTGCTTCCGCGACAACTCCCCCGCCACAACCACGGGCGGCACCAGCGCAAGTCCCGCACCCTCCCTGGCAAGAAGCCGCATCATCGCCATATCGTCCAGCTCCGCGGCGATCACCGGACGGATCCCGTGGCTGTCCATGGCAAGATCGAAGGCAACCCGAAGATGGCTGTCCAGCGTTGGCAGCAGCAGCGGCTCTTTCTCCAAATCCTCCGGAAAACGAAACTTTTTCCGCGACTTCGGCTTAACACCCACGAGTGAAACCCCCTGCTCCTCCAACAGATGGCTGTGCCACTCCGTCTCCGCATCACGCGTGACAGGGAGGTTGGAGAGGACGAGATCGAGGGTATGCGCCCTGAGCCTGGTGAGGAGATCCCCCAGATTGCCAGAGCGGAGGACAAGCTCCACATCGCTACGCCCGATGAACGGCTGCAGGCAGGAGAGCTGAAAATTCCGCGAAAGCGTGGCCACCGATCCCACCCGCAGCACCTTCCTTCGATCCGTCGGCCGGTTTCCCATCACGCCCACAAGTTCCTCCCCCGCACGGAAAATCGAATCCGCGTAATCGAGCGCGATCCGCCCCGATTCCGTAAGCACCAGGGATTTGCTCACGCGCTCGAACAGCGGCTGGCCCAGGCTTTCCTCAAGCTGCCGGAGCTGTACGCTCAGCGAGGACTGCGAAACGCCCAGCTTTCCGGCGGCTCCCGTGAGGGTTCCTTCAGTGGCGATCGCGCGGAAATATCTCAGGTGGTGGTAGTTCAGGAAGGGCATCTTTTCGTTCTTATTTTCCGAACGATATCTCCTGAAACATATATTGGAAAGAATTACCTGTTCCGGGTCATGGTTTTCCCGCTCACAAGAAGCACCACAACGAACAACCAAACACACACCACACACTGATTATGGAAATGCTCACCACCATCCTGAACCCCGGGGTTCTCTTCTTCATCCTTGGCTTCCTCGCCATCCTCGTGAACTCGAACCTGTCCATACCGGACTCGGTCGTGAAATTCGTAAGCATCTACCTGATGCTGTCCATCGGATTCAAAGGCGGGGTCAGCCTCCACGGAACCAGTATCCTGGGAGACGGCCTGCTGATCATCGGGATCATCATCGCCATGAGCGCCTTCGTCCCCGCCTACTCTTATTTTCTCCTGAGGAAAAAACTCGGAGTGGCGGACGCGGCGGCAATCGGCGCCACCTACGGCTCCAATCAGTACTTTGACCTACATCACGGCGGCGGGCTTCCTCACCTCCATCGGCGCGGCCTACGACGGTTACATGACCGTCGCCCTCGTGGTCATGGAGACACCGGCCATCATCATCTCCATCGTCATTGCGCAGCTCGCGCTGAAAGGCGGCGGACACAAGAAGACCTCCACGGTGGTCAGGGAAGCGATCACCGACGGCACCCTCCTCGTCCTCGTCGGCTCCATGGTCATCGGCTACATACTCACCGCCCTCGGGAATGAGAAATCCCCCCTCGCCACGTTCATCGGCGGCGACATGTTCACCGGGATGCTCGTCTTCTTCCTGCTCTACATGGGCACGGTGGTCGGGAAAAAAGTGAAGGAAATCGAATCCTTCCCGCCCGTCCTCCTCGTCTTCGCCATCGTCGCACCCATCGTGAACGGAGTCATCGCCATCCTCATCAGCAAGCTCTGCGGCTTCGACCACGGGGACGCCCTGCTGCTGACCATCCTCTGCGCTTCCTCCTCCTACATCGTCGCCCCGGCCATCCTCAAGGATGCTCTCCCGGAGGCAAACCCCGCCAAATACCTCACCATGAGCATGGGTATCACCTTCCCGCTCAACATCGTCCTCGGCATCCCGGTTTACTGGTGGGCGATCACCAACTACGTCTAAATCGACATGAACCCGGAGGCGCGGACTTGAAGTCCGCGCCTCTTTGCGTCCTGGCTCCTTCCATCCACCGGAGAATCAGGATGCAGCAAACCGACCGCGGCGGAGCCGGCTCCACCGGTTTCCGCTACGATGCATCACGCCACCAGCAGGGACGGGGCTACTACATCGGACAAGGCGTTTCCGGAAAATCCCGTCAGTAGTCGGACGGGATCCCCAGAAAATTACATCCTTGCAAATTATCAGTAATACCTGAAGATCCTGTTTGTATTGATGGGTTCCGAGGTCAGACCAGTCCCTGGCACATCCGTTCCTAAAGGGAAACGGCTGCCGGAAGCCCGTGCCCGTTCGGTTCCGCACCGCCAGGTTTTCGTGAGGGCGGTGTTCATCTCCGCAATCCACTACCTGGGAATCATTGCGGCAGTTACTACCCTGGTGGTTTTTTTCATCCAGCCCACCCCGCTTGCGACCAAGGTGTTCGTCCTCTGCATCATATTCACCGGTGTCACCTGGCTGATCTCGTTTTTCAAAAGACGCCATACCCATTGCCCGCTGTGCAAGGGAACCCCGCTCATCAACTCCGGTGCCCTCGCCCATCAGAAAGCAACGAGGATTTTTCCTTTCAACCACGGTGTCAGCGCCACGCTTTCCATCATCGCGACCCAGAAATTCCGCTGCATGTATTGCGGGACACTGTTCGACATGTTGAAAACCCCTTCCCACAGCCTCGGCAGTGGTGATCCGAAATACCAGGCGGACTACACCCAGTACAATACCTACACTTCCGACGAGAAAGGGTGAAGGCGGGATGGGCCAAAGAACCTGGCTGAAATCTATCGTATGCGTGCCGGAGGCACCGGTGATTGTCGGCAGCCTGCTGCCGCTTTCCGCTAGACAGCCTGCTGTCAACGGGGCAACCCGGGAAATATCAAGCTACGCCCTGCCAGTGCCGTCGGCTCGCAGCGGGCTTCATTCCCAAAAGCGGCAGCAGGCTGCCGACAATCACCGGTCTTCGACTTTTTCCGGCGTTGCGTTTTACAAATTCGGATTTCAAACAGGTTCTAAGCTTCCTGCGGTTTCCCCCGGTGCCTGTGCACCCAGACACTCTGCACCAGCCCTAGCAGGAACATGCAGATCACCACGAAGGTTCCCGAGTAGCTGATCAGCGGCAGCGGGATACCGGTGATGGGCATCAGCAGGACGCACATGCCGATGTTCTCGTATATGTGGGCGAAAAAGAGCGCGACGACCATGCACACGATGAGACGTCCGGACACATCCCGGCTGTAAAATCCGATGAAGAGCCCCTGGATCAGGAGCAGAGCGAAGCCACCCAGCAACAGCAGCGCCCCCCGGAAGCCCAGCTCCTCGGCGATAACGGCGAAGATGAAATCGTTGTGTGCGGTGAGGTGGGGAATGAATTTCTTGTCGTGGAGGGAGCCTTCCCGCGCAGTCGCTTTCCAGCCGACACCCTTCCATCCGGCTTTCCCAACCGCCATGGAAACGTTGTGCGGTGCGTAGCCATCGCCCCGGATATCCACTTCCTGCCCTTCGAGCATCCGCAGCCAGAGATCGATCCGGTCGGCCCCGCTCGGAGACGAGGGGCAGGATCACGAAATACAGGATGGGCAGAACCCCTGCGGAGACGAAGGTGATGAAACTCAGGAAACGGAACGGGATGCCTGCCACCAGCAAGGCGACAATCACCACGGGTATCCACACAAGGGCGGAACCCATGTCCCCCATCTTCATCACCAGAAGGAAGGGCACCACGGAGACCAGTCCGATAACCCCGATACGCACGAACGGATTTCCCAGAAAGGAGTGGATCTTCGGCAGATCATGCATCAGCCAGGCAATCATCACGATCCCGGAGGTCACGCCAAGCTGCGCCGGCTGGAAGCTCAGTCCTGCGATGGTGAGGCGGTGGACATCGTCATCCGCCTGCATCGCCATCACCATCAGACCCAGGCTGACCACATACAGGGGTATCCCCAGCCACCGTATCCAGCGGTAGTCGATCAGTGCCGCGCCGAAGTAGGCCACGCTGCCGATCACGATCCAGTTCTTCTGCATCCACGCGAAATACGCACCTGCGGAGCCGAACTCCGCAAGCTTGTCAGGACTCATCGGGAGATGCCGAGCCGCGCTCTCAATCATGAACACGCCGAAGATGAGCAGCGCGTACATCACGAGCACCAGCACCCAGTTCATCCCCAGTATTTTCCGTAAAAATGGCGTCATCTTCCGCTAAGAGGCCGAACATATCCGCCCGCCCCCCGTTGGCAAGCCGACATCCTGCCATTCAGATCCATCAACTGTCAGACGGGAACAAATCCGGTTGAACCCTGGCCAGCAACTGCCGCAAGTCGTCGGGCTTTACCGGCTTCACCAGATGCTCGTCGAAGCCAGCCTCGGCCGTCCTGCGGCGGTCTTCCGCAGAGCCCCACCCGCTCAATGCCACCAAATAGGTGTCCGGGCAACTTTTCCTAACCCTTCGTGCCGCCTCATAGCCGTCCATGACGGGCATTCCCAAATCGAAGCATGCAAGATTGGGGGTGTTGCGAAGCGCTTCTTCGACGGCTTTCTTCCCATTGTAAACCACCTCACACTGCAGCCCCTCCAAACGGAAGAACATCCCGAGGACGTCTGCCGTGGTTTCCCCGTCGTCCGCAACCAGAACGCGGAAATTCTCCGGAACATTCGCAGCCGGACGCGGCACCGGCACATTGGGAACGGATTTCCGCACCGCCCCGGGAAGCTCCACGATGAATTCACTGCCGCGCCCCCTACCCTCGCTTTCCAGGAGGATGGTTCCGCCATGCATCTCCACAAGGGATCTCACGAGCGTCAGTCCGATTCCCAGGCCGTTTTTTGCGCCGCCGCCACCTTGATCGAAGAGTTCGAAAATTCTTTCCCTATCTTCCGGATTGATTCCATCACCGTTATCTTTTACCGACAATTTGGCCGATTCGTCACCGGCCTCGATCAGCAGGCCAATTTCTCCTCCCTTGGGAGTATATTTGGCCGCGTTCGAAAGCAGATTCGAAACCACTTGAGCAAGCCGGTGGTAGTCCGCCGGGACAAAGAGGTCAGGCGCGCGGTTTTCCACCACAAGCTCATGCTTCATTTCAACGATCAGCGGCTGAACCGATTCGACTGCCTGCTGGATGACTTCCGCCACGCATACCTCTCCCGTTTGCAGCTCGATTTTTCCGGTGCTGATTCGTGAGACATCCAACAGGTCATCGATCAGCCGAGCCATCTGACCTACCTGCCGGTTCAGCATGTCCCCTATCCTTGCAACGAACTCGGGGTCTTCCGAATTCGCCTTCAGGACTTCCATCCCAGTTAGGATGGGTGCCAGGGGATTGCGAAGCTCATGCGCGAGCATGGCCAGAAAATAATCCTTGCTACGAGAAGTGCGCGCCAGTTCGGAGTTGCTCCATTCGAGTTTGTCGTTCGCCTCCCGGAGTTTCCTTTCGCTCTCCTGCAGCTCCCGCCGCTGGATGGCGAGATCAAAAAACACCGCCGCCTTGTTGAGCAGGATGACGGGGTTGAATGGTTTTGGCAGGAAATCGATGGCACCTGTCTCGTACCCGCGGATCTGGCGGTCCTGGCCACTGTCCCGGCTGTCAGGAAAATGATTGGCGTATTGCGCGTGCGTCCGGTGCTGCGCATGATCTCGGCAAGCTCGAATCCGCTCATGCCGGGCATCTGGATATCCACAAATGCGAGGGCGATTTCATGCTCCAACAGCTGCTCAAGCGCTTCCTGACCGGACTTGGCTTTCAACAGTTCCAGCCCGTCCCGTTTCAACAGTCCTTCGAGAGCGATGAGGTTGGCCTCGAGGTCATCGACGAGGAGGAATTTGATGGGTATGGAGCGATACATGTTAGACAGCCGGGACGAGGGAATTCAAAACTACCGCAATTTCTTCAATCGGCAAGGCGCTGGCGGACGGACAAGCCGCCAAGGCGGCTTTGGGCATAGTGGATCCTTCCGCAGTATCAGGCCGCTGGACGAGCGCGCGCCCTCCTGCATCGCAGACTGCTTTGAGTCCCGCCTCTCCGTCGCTGCTTGCGCCTGTTAGAACCACCCCGGTAAGCGAGTCACCGTAGGCGTCGGCTGCTGTTTGAAAAAGGACGTTGATCGCCGGGCGGGAGTATAATACGGGTTCATCGCTGGACAGCGAGAGCGTGAAATCCGCCTCGACCAGCAAATGATAGTCTGCAGGAGCGAAATATACCGTGGAGGCCTGGATGACCTCCTTGTCCTCCGCCTCTTTCACACGAATCGCGCAGCGGCTTGCGAACAGATCAGCAAGCAGACTTTTTTTATCCGGCGGGACGTGAACGACCACGAACACCGCAAATGGATAGTCGGAAGGCAGGGAGGGCAATATGACGGAAAGCACTTCAATCGCGCCCACTGAAGCTCCAATTACAACGGCTGACGCAGGCCTGGGGATGGATCGGTTCATGGTTCGCCTTGTTTTTGGTAGATTCTTTCCTCGCGGTCGAACTCGCTGAATGAATCCACATGCGAGTTGAAACGCAGACTCTCCTTGGAACCTAGTCCGAGGAAACCCTTGCGAACAAGAGATTCATCAAACAAACCGATCACCCTGTCCTGCAGTTCACGGTTAAAATAGATAAGGACATTGCGGCAGGAAACGAGTTGGGTTTCAGCAAAAACTGCGTCTGAAACCAGGCTGTGGTCGGAAAATACCGTGCGCTGCCGTAGCGTAGGATCGAACTTCGCCCGCCCATAACCAGTCGTATAATAATCCGAGAGAGATGATTTTCCGCCCGATCGCTGGTGGTTTTCGGTGAATTGGGCGATACGGCTCAGATCATATACCCCCGCGCGGGCCTTTTCCAAAGCCTCGCCATTGATGTCCGTGGCGTAAAAGATGGTGCGGCTTTCCAGCCCCTCCTCACGGAAAAGGATGGCCATCGAGTAAAGTTCCTCGCCCGCGCTGCATCCGGCAATCCAGACTTTCAGCGACGGATAGGTTTTAAGATGCGGGATCACCTTCTCGCGCAGTGAGCGGAAATAGGTGGGATCCCGAAACATCTCACTGACCTGCACGGTAAGAAAAGGAAGTAGCGCCCCCATCGTTTCCGGCTCGTGGAGAACGCGATGCTGGAGTTGGGAAAATGTCTCGCAACCGAAGTACTCACGCGCCTGGAGCAGACGGCGCTTCATGGAGGCGGGCGAGTAAGACCGGAAGTCGTGATGGTATTTCCGTTGGATACCGTCGAGCAGCAGTTGCGATTCGATCTCCTCGGTTTCAGCGGCGGAAGTTTTCATCTCGGCATCCAGACACGGATTAGGGAAAGGAGTTTCTCCACATCCAGCGGCTTGGAGAGGTAATCGTTCGCACCAGCCTCAAGGCACTGTTCCTGATCGCTGCGCATTGCTTTCGCAGTCAGTGCGATAATGGGCAGCTTGACCCACTCCCGCCGCTTGCGGATTTCCTTCATGGCGGCGATGCCGTCCATTTCGGGCATCATGATATCCATGAGGACGAGATCGATCTTGGGCGATGAACCGTCCAAAGTGGATTCCAATTCCCTGATCGCCTCGACCCCGTTGCGGGCGATGCGGAGTGCCACCCCACGACCTTCCAGCACGCTGGTAAGGGCGAAAACATTGCGGACATCGTCCTCGGCCACCAGGATGCGGCGTCCTTCAAGCGCGGCATCGCGGTTGTTGGATTTCTCTATCATTCGCTGCTTCTCAGGTGGCAGGTCGGATACCACCTGATGGAGGAAAAGGGTCACCTCGTCCAACAGGCGCTCAGGGGATTTCGCACCTTTAATGATGATGGATTTTGAATAACGCCGGAGACGTTGTTCCTCGTCCGGTGCCAGTTCGCGACCCGTGTAAACGATCACCGGTGGGAAGGAATAGGTGTCTTCGGAACTGAGCGTTTCCAGCAGGGAAAAGCCCGATGCATCCGGCAGACTGAGATCCAGCACCATGCAATCGAAAGTGCTGCTTTTGAGTTTCTCCAAACATTCCGCAGCTGTCTGGGCACAGACGGCATCGACATCCCGCGAGCCGAGCAGGTCGCGCATGGCCTCCACCTGGACGGGGTCGTCCTCGACCACCAGAACACGTCGCATTTTCTGGGTCATGCGCGTTTCCAGATTTCGGAAAGTCTCGGCAAGGTCGTCGCGCTTGACCGGCTTCAACATGTAACCCACCGCACCCAGCGCCATCGCGGTTTTCGCATAATCTCCAGCGGAAACGACGTGGACGGGGATATGCCGCGTCCGCGAATCTGATTTCAGCCTCTCCAGCACGATGAGTCCTGAGTTATCTGGCAGCCCCACATCCAGCACGATGGCGCTTGGCAGGTATTGCTGGGACAGGGCAAGTGCTTCCTCCGCTGTGGTGGCGACGAGGCATTGGAAATCAAGCTCCTTCGCGAGATCATAAACGATCTGCGCGAACCTTTCGTCATCTTCCACAGCCAGGATCAAACGCTCCGTTCCGCACAGACGCTCCCTGTCATCCGGGAACTGCGTACTTGCCTTCCGCCTCAGCAGTGGCATCTCGATCGGAGACGGATCGGGGAGAACGGCAGGACCCAGGGCAGGAATTTCCTCCCTTTCCGAAGCTCCTTCGTGAATGACAGGCAGCAGCACTGTGAAAGTGCTACCGCGTCCCACTTTACTGACCAAACGAATCTCCCCACCAAGCAGACGACCGAGGTTCCTGGAAATGGAAAGCCCCAATCCGGTGCCGCCATACTTCCTGACATTCGTGCCGTCCGCTTGGAAAAACGGATCGAAAATCGCGCGTTGTTTCTCATCGTCGATCCCTATGCCCGTATCACTCACAGCGAAGGCCACGCAACCACCCGGCTGTGCGCTCACCATAAGTTTGACCGATCCCTCGTCGGTAAATTTCAGGGCATTGGAAAGGAGGTTTTTCAATACCTGTTCGAGCCGCTGCGGATCGGTTTCGATGGTTTCCGGTGCCGAGGCCTCCGCCTCCATTACCAGTTCGATGGATTTCTGGGAAGCCACCGGGCTGAACGTATCGAGAAGGGATGCGATCACCCGCTGGACTTTCACCGGCTCCGGATTCACCTCCATGTGCCCTGCCTCGATTTTCGAGAGGTCGAGAACGTCGTTAATGAGGCTGAGCAGGTCTTTGCCTGCGGACTCGATCGTGAGGGCGTATTTGATCTGCTCATCGGTCAGGTTGCCGCCACGGTTTTCCGCCAAAAGTTTGGCGAGGATGAGCGAGGAATTCAGAGGTGTCCGGAGTTCGTGGGACATGTTCGCAAGGAAATCCGATTTGTAACGGCTGGCCCGCTCCACTTCACTCGCCTTGGCTTCCAGATCGGACTTCGCCGCGGCAAGCCCGTTCTTCTGTTGCTCCAGCATCGTTGTCTGCGCCTCGAGCTGGGTATTGATCTGCTCAAGTTCCGCCTGCTGGAGTTCGAGCTGCGACTGGGATTCGCGCAGGGCGCGGCCTTGTTCCTCCAGCTCTTCATTGGATACCCGGAGTTCTTCACTCTGCGCCTGAACCTCTTCGGTCTGCTGCTGTGTCTCCTCAAGGAGCTCTTGCAGGCGCATCCGGTATTTCACCGATCTCACCGCCACCGCCACGGTGGATTCGACCCGCCTCAGCAGCTCGAGATCCGACTCCTGGACACTACTGAAAAATCCCATTTCCACCACCGAATTCACCTTTTTATCCACGCTGAACGGCACGATCAGCAAGTGGCGCGGAAGTGATTTCCCCAAACTGGAACCTATCGTCAGATATCCATCGGGAATGTCGGTGAGTGATTGTGGTTTCCGGCTCTTAGCCACTTGGCCAAGAACTCCCTCACCAAAGGCAAATTTCCCCGGCATGCTGTCGCCTGTAGCCGCGTGGACACCAGCAAGCAAAAAATCTCCTTTTTCCTCGATAAACATTGCTCCCGCCTGGCCATTCAAATACCCCGCCAGGTATTCCATCACGCCCTCGGCCAGGCTCTTGAGGTTCAGTTGGCCGACCAGTTTTTCCGCAAGTTCCGCCTGGCCGGTTTGTAGCCAGGACTCACGTCGCGCCGAGATGCGGATCCTGATGAACTGGAACCCTATGCCCGATAGCACCCACAGTATCACTACTGCGGAGGCTCGTCTGATTTCAGCCAGTTCGTTCCCTATCCCCCGTGCGGAGGCGAGATAGCAGATTCCTATAAGAACCGTGGTTACCGAGGCCAGTATCAGCGGGTATTTTTCCCGCGACAGGAAGAACGATAGCGCCATTGGCACCATATACATCATGTAAACCGCGATCTTGTAGGGTATGAAGTAGTCCGCAACGAAAATGATTATGGTCGCGATCCATACGCTCCAGGTAATGAGAGGGGGTGACTTTGCTTCGAATCGGGTCATATGAAATGTATGGGAGACAACAGCCGGGAACGAAATGTCCTCGTCGCCGGAAAGCATCTCCCTCGCAAGATTTAGACCGTGTCACGGAGGGAATCAACCGATGAAATGGGAAAATTGCCCACCGTGGAGACTGATCGAAATTCCACATTCATGGAACTGGGACGGCCTATAGATCGATGACCGATCCGGCGGCATCTCCGATCAGTTCTAGCGCCGCATCGACGAGTTCATAGCTGGCTTGGTCAGCAATAGTCTCAAGGGTGCGACGGATTCCGAAGATGGAGAAAATCAGGAGAATCACAGACGCTACGGCGAGGGATGAAGCGGCTATAGTGTCGTCCATAGTGAACAAAACCCATGAGGCAATGCCACAGGCCGCGGAGGCGCCGAAAAGGATCCAGCGGAGAGCGTTCGGAACGACCTGGATCTTGAGTTCAAGAAGCTCATCCCTTGTGGGGACATGCCCTTCCTTTTTCGCGAATTTCACACCCGCTTTGCGGGTGCGATAGAGAATGCGCTCTTCCCTGCGGTTCATGGATCAATGGCGGAAATGCCTGTGACCGGTGAAGACCATGGCCATTCCGGCAGCGTCGGCGGCGGCGATGACTTCCTCGTCACGCATGGATCCGCCTGGCTGGATGCAGGCGGTGGCTCCGGCGTCGATGGCGGACTGGAGGCCATCGGCGAATGGGAACATCGCGTCGGATGCGACGATGCAACCTTTCAGATCAAGACCTGCTTCCTTGGCTTTCCAGATGGCGATGCGGGAGGAATCCACGCGGCTCATCTGCCCAGCTCCGATGCCGAGGGTTCTGTCCGCGTGGGCATAGACGATGGCGTTGGACTTGACGTTTTTCACGATTCTCCATCCGAAGCGCATGGCCCGGAGTTCTTCTTCTGTAGGAGGGCGTTTGGTGACGACCTTGCTCTCGAGGTCATCAAGACCGAGGGCGGTGTGGTCGCGGTCCATGACCATGAGACCACCCGGACTGGAACGGATGACCGGAGCTTTTTTGGCACCGAGGTAGGCGTCGTTCATTTTCATGAGCCGCAGGTTTTTCTTCTTTTGGAGAAGGGCTCGTGCATCCGGCTCGAAGTCAGGGGCGATGATGACATCGGTGAAGATCTCGGAAATAACGCGGGCCAGCTCGACGGTGAGCGGGCGGTTGGTGATGATGACGCCGCCGAAGGGAGCCTGGCGGTCGGTCTCAAATGCCTTTTTCCAAGCCTCGCGGAGATCCTCGTCATCCTGGCCTGCGCCGCACGGGTTGGTATGCTTGAGGATGGCTACGGTGGGGCGGACAAAATCAAGGATAAGATCGGCTGCGGCCTCAATGTCGATGATGTTGGTATAGCTGAGATCCTTGCCCTGGAGCTTGGTGAAGCAGGAGGCGAAGTTTCCATACATGGAGCACTTCTGGTGAGGATTATCGCCGTAGCGAAGTTCCTGCTCGAGCGGTAGGCTGAGGGTGAAGGAGCAGCCGGTGCCCTGGCGGCATTGGCCGAGGAAGTTGGTGATCGCCCCGTCGTATTGGGAGGTGCGGAGGAAGACTTTTACCGCAAGCTGCTCGCGGAGGCCCTTGGTGGTATCCCCGCCGTTTTCGCGCATTTCCTCGAGGACGACGGGATAGTCGGACGGGGAAACCACGACGGTTACGTGGGAGTGGTTTTTCGCAGCACTGCGGAGCATGGACGGGCCGCCGATATCGATATTCTCGATGGCGTCCTCAAGGGTGACGCCTTCCTTGGCTACGGTTTCCTCGAAAGGATAGAGATTCACTACGACGAGATCGATGGGAGGGATGCCGTGCTTTTTCGCGTCGGCAACGTGCTGTGTATCGTCGCGGCGATGAAGGAGGCCGCCGTGCACCATGGGGTGGAGGGTCTTCAGGCGGCCTTCGAAAAGCTCGGGAGCGCCGGTGTATTCGGAAACGTCCATAACGGTGAGACCCGCATCACGAAGCGCCTTTGCAGTGCCCCCGGTGGAAAGCAGCTCGACGCCCATTTCCGCCAAGCCCTCCGCAAACTCCACCAAACCCGTCTTGTCAGAAACCGAAAGCAACGCTCTTGAAATAGCCATAATGTGAATCTTGGATGAAAAATCCGTAGGCAACCGCCTTTCCGGACACGCCCTCCCGTATCCAAGCCCTACCGGAGACGCAAGCGGGAATCGCCCACAGGCGATCAATCCACCACCTCAACCGCTGATATCCAACAGGTTGCACCGATTATCCGAAATCTAACATTTCGCCCGCAGAGGAGCGCACCGAAGGCTCTATTGGGATCACCAGTGGCAGATGGGCGGGGATCTAGCGAGAGGGATTCGGTGATGACACGACGGGATCGCTCGTCGAGAGCGGCGAAAGCTTCCACGACGGCTTCTTCCACGTTCACCTCCAGCCTGGGCACGGGATCACCTGCGTATCCGCTCTCCGCATTCGGAATGGATTCCGCGTAGGGAAGGTAGGGTTTCACATCGTAGATGGGAGTTCCGTCCACGAGATCCACTCCGGAGATGTGGAGCAAGGGCGGCTCCATTCCGTCTTTCTTCTCGAGGGAAATGCCATCCAGTTTCACCAGGGAGAGGCCCAGTCCGTTGGCCGGTAGGTGGAGCGGCTTGCGAAAACCCCCACCCTCTCGTTCCCGCCCAGGCGCGGAGGCCGGACGGTCGGGTGCCAGTCCTCCCCTTCCGTTTTGTGGAGACCGAAGACCAGCCAGACATGGGAAAACCCGTCCAAACCCCGCACCGATTCGGCGGATCTGTATTTCGGGGAAAATTCCAGAGTACCCCAGGCGGAAGGACACAGCCCTGGCTGGCGCGGCACGGCAAATTTGCTCCCGAAGCAGGTTTTTAGAAATCCTATCGGCTCAATCTCCATAAATTCATGCTGTTGCTTCCCGGAAAAAAGCCCCGCGCCCCGGCTGGGACGAAGGACTTTTCAGATGACCCCGTGCTTCAGGGATTCTCAAAACGCATTATTTCGTTTTGAAGTGAATGGTGCTACGGATCATTCCGTTTTCCTTGGCGGAAGTCCAGGTGAGGGAGTCGAACTCCTTGCAAGCGTCGATGACTTCCTTGATCTCAGCCTTGCTACGGTTGAAATCCTTGAGGTCATACTCGCTGGTGAAGACCGCTGCGGAGTTCTTATCGACCATGGCGAGCATCTCGTCAGCGTATTGGGTAAGGGCGGTGAAATTCACGTAGAACTGGAGACCCTTGCCGGTTTCGCCTCCTGCCTCGGCTTTGCCTATGAGATCGAGGGCCTGGGTCTTCGAGGTGGAGGCAGCGAACCATTTGTCACTCACGGTGACGGACGGAAGGAAATCATCCTGGAAGAACGGGAACGGGAAGAACCAGGTGGTCATATCGTTTTTCTCCGAACTCATCGGCTTCTGCATGGGGATTTCCGCACCGTTCATTTCGCTGACCGTGCCGAGGATGGAAGTCGCACGTGTGTTTATTTCCGTCCAGGCGGATGCGAGTTTCGCGCGGTCTGTGACCGGAGCTATGAGGGAAATACGAGGCGCTTTTCCTTCGTCCACCACCTCCTGTGGTAGCCCTGGGATGGCTGGGAGCGAGCCTTTGAGATCGACCACGATGGCACTTTCGTTGCCGAGACCTTCGGAGAAATCCCCGGCAATGGCACCGTAGAGGCCAAGCACGTCATCGCGGAACTGCTCTTCGAAAAGCTGGGTGAACTGTTTCATTTCCGCAAGTTCGGGTGCGTCCGTATCGAGCGCCGAAAGCTGCACGGTGGCGGCGTAGGCGGTTTCCACGATTGCCTCCAAGTACTCGAGCATCTTCTTTTCATACTCCGCATCGCTGGCGACGTTCATGAAAAGGAGGTTGTCCCCGCTATCGCCGAGATGGGCCAGGGTGGTGTCGGCATCCCAGTTCACGGAGCCGTTGTCGTAGCTGCCGAAGCTTTCCAGTTTCAGGCCGTCCTCGGTGTAGGCGACCATTCCGGTATCCTCGGATTTACCAAGGGCGAGCAAAGCTTTTTCACGATCCGCGATGATCTGAAGCATGCCTTCCAGATCGCGGGTATCGCCGAGGCCGTCGCCGCCGGTGATGCCATCGCGCAGGCCGAGGGCGTATGGTGAGAGCATGCCCGATTCTTTCACGAGGGTATCCCAGACTTCCTTGCCGCCGTATGCGAGGGAGAGCAGTTGCTTGTCCGCGAAGGCATCGGAGAATGCGAGCTCGTCGGTGCCGAGGATGGAATCGCCCGGTGTGGATGCGAGGGCCAGCCCCTCCTCATCGCCGCCAATCATCATGACCACGTAGTCGGAGATGGTGCCTGTCACTACGAAGAGATTCTTTTTGGCGACCGCGCTGATGATGGCGTCGGTGATTTCTTTTCCGACATCCGCTTCCATGCTTTCGCGTTCCGCTTCCATCGTTTCGGCGACTTTCGCACCGACCAGCTTGTATCCGGTAAATTCGGAACCTGCGCGTTGCAGGGTCACTGGCTCGGCCATTTCACCGGCCATGCCGAAAAAACCCATGCCGGAATTTACCAGTTGGGCGGCTTGCTCGAGTTCGCCATCCTTCGCACGGAAAGCAAAGTAGAGTGGCGGCATCACGGCCTTGTCGAGGAGCTGGGTGCCGGATTGGGAATCCTCGAGAAGCGACGTCATCATTTCCTCTCCCATCTGCTCCATGAGGGTGTTTGAGAAATCCTCCATGTTACCATTTTTCCCGAATGCCTGCGCGGCGCGTCCGAGAGCCTTGGCTTGGAAATATCCCATCCTGCGGCTGACGGTAAGCAGGTGCCCGGTTTGTTCCGAGGTGGTTTTCCCGAAACCCACGGTCACTTCCTGGCCGAGCAGAGTCCAGGGACTGGGGCCACCTTCCCCTTCCATTTCCCCTTGGGCGAAATCGCCGTCATCAGGCTCCTGCTCCGCATCAGGTGGTGTGACGGCCTCGTCCTCAAGCATTTCTTCCTCGATTTCGATTTCCGGCTCGAAACCTCCGCCTCCCATACCAATGTTTTTCTCGATAATCCCATAAAGCTCCAAGGCTTTGAGCTGCTCACCGGCCTGCTCCGCATTATAGACGGAGAACACCATCTCGGCATCTTTCGGGAGATACTGGGAAAAGCCTAGCTTCGCGGCGCGTTCATCCGCGCTGAGGGTGGCACTGGATCTGCCGGTGACCGCTTCCTTCACGGAATCCACGACACTTTCCACGACCGATTTGTCTTCATTCTCACCGGATCCGGCGGTCTTCGGTTTCTCCTTGCAGGAAACCCCGCCAAGAACCGCAACCGAAACCAGACAACATGCGCTGTATTTAAATTTCATGGCTACGAGTAAAAGCCGCATTCGCATGGGATCAAGACTTTATCCCCCGCATCATACGGTTTTTAGAGCCTGAAACCATGACAACGACAAGCCGCGATCAGTAAACCAGCAATTCAACCCAATCGAAATTGGGGAATAGGTGGCACCTCCGAGCGTTAAAAATCCCCGGGAAACGGGGACGAGCCGGAAAGTCGAGCTCTCGGGGGTGCCCTGATTTTAAATCTCTCTCCCGTTGACCTTCCGCCCACGTCCTATTATCCACCCCGCATGCCTATCGCATCCACCCCAGTCCTCGTCGGCGGCTCCATTGCCATCGACAACATCAAAACCCCCACCGCAGAAGGTAAAAACCTCCTCGGCGGCTCGGCATCCTTCACCGGCATCGCCGCCTCCTACTTCACCGCCCCCGTCCACCTGGTCGGCATCATCGGAAAGGATTTCCCGCAGGAGCACCTCGACCACTTCGCCTCAAAAGGCATTTCCACCGACGGACTTGAGCGCTCCGAGGGCAACACCTTCACCTGGACCGGCTCCTACCACGAAAACATGAACGACCGCGAAACCCTCGCCGTCGATATCAACGTCCTCGAAGGCTGGACTCCGAAAGTCCCTGCGGAAATGGCCTCCGCCCCCATCGTCGTGCTCGCCAACATGCACCCGCTCAACCAGCTCCAGTTCATCGAGCAACTGACTGCGGAAAAACCGTTCATCGCCGCTGACACGATGGATCTCTGGATCACCATCGCCAACGACGACCTCGAAAAAGTCCTCACCAAGATCGACCTCCTCGTCATCAACGAATCCGAAGCCCGCGATTTCTGCAAGACCTCCAACCTAATCATCGCAGGCCAGCGCCTCTTGGACAAAGGACTGAAAAACGTCGTCATCAAACTCGGCGAATTCGGAGCCATCCTGTTCAGCAAACAAGCTGAGCAACAGCACCCCCCCCTCCCCCAGTCCCTCCTTCCCTCCCTCCCCGGCGTAAGCCTCTTCCGCTGCGCCGCATTTCCTCTGGTAGAAGTGGCCGATCCGACAGGCGCGGGAGACTCCTTCCTAGGCGCACTCGCCGGCCACCTCGCCTCCACCGGGAAAAGCGAATTCTCCTTCGACGACATCCGCCAGGCCATCGTTTACGGTTCCGTCGTCGCCTCCTTCACCTGCGAAGCGTTTTCCACAAACGCTCTCGCAAACGTAACCCGTGAGGACATCGAGAACCGCCTCACCCTCCTCAAGAACCTCACGCACTGGCCGTAAAAAGCTTCTTGAATACGATCCACCAACGAGCCACAAGAGACACATGCAAAGCCAAACCCGACTTTTTTTCTCCGCTTTCGTCGTAGGAACACTCGCGATCACGGATGGAAATGCTGCAACGATCATTGAATATTTCAATAACTACGGGAGCTCTTCTGCGAGCCTTGCCTCCAATGGATCCGCTGGCGGAGGCTGGTAGGGGGCTTGGGGGGATAGCACTCTTCCCGGTTACAGGACTGGCGAAGGCCTTGCGTACAGCGCCACCGGATATACGGACGACGGCAACGAATCAGGCGCAGACGACGGGGCGGCAGGCTGGGCTGACGGCGGAGGAAATGACGTTTCCTCAAGGACGTTTTCCTCCGCACTGACCGGAACGGTCTGGATCAGCGCACTCACCAGGCAGAACCGAACAGGAGATACTACCGCCGAATCAAAACTATGGATCGACCGTGGTGGAATAGATACGAATTACGTCGGCCTCGTAACTCAAAGAGCTGCGATCAACACCGGATCCGGAGATTCCTTTGGAAGTGCAACGTTCGAAAACAACACCACCCACCTAATGCTTCTTCGCATTGTTCTCGACGGGAGCGGCAGCGACGACACCCTTGACTTCTGGATGAACCCCGACCTCACCTCGGGAGCTGGCGGCCTGGGGATTCCCGACAACAGTATCAGCGGCTCGGATTTCTTCGGAACCGCCCTTGACGGTATTGGAGTTTCCTTCCGCCGCGACAACTCCACAATCGACGCCATCCGGATCAGCAATGACGCTGATGGCTTTGCCCAAGTAACCAGTGTACCCGAACCCTCGACAGCACTACTCTCCGTTCTCGGCGTGCTATTCCTCGCACGCCGCCACCGTTGATCGGAAGTCATCCGGGAAGCTCTCGTCAAACGCCGTCCTCTGATTTTGAGGGTGGCGTTTTTTTATTTCAAGTTCTCGCTTGCTACAATAGACCGACCGGTCTATTTCCTCCGGCATGAGCTTGCCGCACACGAAAGAACGCATCCTTGATGCCGCCGAGGAACTGATGTGGAGAAAGAGTTTCCACTCCGTCGGGCTGAATGAAATCCTGAATGCCGTCGGAGTTCCGAAGGGATCGTTCTATCATTACTTTGAGTCGAAAGAACACTTCGGGGTGGAGATGCTGAAGCATTACATCCAGGCCGCGACGGTGGAAAAGAACGAAGTCCTGCACGGCCGGGATGCGATTCCAGATCCCCTCGCCCGTGTTCTCGAAATGCTTGCGGGTAGTATCGACGCCTTTGAGGAAAAGGACGGGAGATGTCCCTGCCTCGTCCTGAAACTGGCATCCGAAGTCACGGATCTCAGCGAGCCGATGCGCGAAGAACTGGCGAAAGGAATGGGCGTGTGGCTTGGCATCCTGAGTGCGGTGTTCGAGGAAGCCATCGTGAAGGGACTGGTCTCAAAAACAACGGATCCGGAGCTTGAGGCGCGCATCCTCCGCGACCTGTGGGCAGGAGCTATCCAAAGGGCGACCATTATGAAATCGAAGGAACCCATGGAGACCGCCTTCAACTTTATCAGCAAACATTTCACCAGTCTCGCGCCATCCCGTTCCGTGCGCCGGTCAGCTAGAAACTGATTTTTCAAACCTTCCAACTCCCCTGAGAAATTGACAACCTACCATTTCCCCGGCGCAGCCACCTGCCTTGCAGCATGTCTCCTTTTCACCTCTTGCAAACTCGTCGGCCCCGATCATTCCGTGCCGGACAGCGAGACGGCGGGTTCATATAAAAACGCTTCATCGGAATTTTCCTCCCGCCTCAGCAAGCGCTGGTGGAAGGTCTTCGGTGACAGCAAACTGAACTCCATGATGGCAGATCTGGATCGTGGAAACTTCGATCTCCGCGCCGCCGAGGCACGCCGCAACCAGGCATACGCTGCGCTCGGAATTGACCGCTCGCTGCTCGCACCACAGGTGTTGAGCGAAGCTTCCGCGACGCGGAGCCGCGTGACCGAATCCGACCGCTTCGCTGGCGGGGGCGGTGGTGGTGGAACCGGCCCGACCTATTTCAACAACTACCGAGTTTCCATGTCCCTGGGCTACGAGCTGGATCTCTGGGGACGTGTCCGCCGCATCGTCGAAGCCGGGCGGGCGGATGCGGAGGCAGCAGAAGTTTCCGTGGATCAGGTGCGCCTTTCCCTACAGGCGCAGCTCGCCCGCAACTATTTCGCCATGCGTTTCCTCGATAGCGAAGCGTCCGTGCTGAACCAGGCTTTGGAAACCAGGCAGGAAACCCTCGGTCTCACCAAAGACCGCTTCGAAGGAGGGAAAACCAGCGAACTTGATGTCGCCCGCGCCGAAGCGGAACTCGCTTCCACCCGCGCCCAGCTTGTCAGCCTCCAGGCACCACGCGCTGCTCTGGAAAACGCCGTTGCGGTTCTCACCGGGCGGAACGCTTCGAATTTTTCCATCTCCCCATCAGACATCAGCAAGAGCGCTCCGGGAGTCCCTGCGGGATCGCCAGCCAGTCTGCTTGGGAGACGCCCCGATGTATTTGTATCGGAAAGACGGCTCGCGGCAAGTTCCGCACGAATCGGAGTCGCCGAGGCGGATTTCTACCCCCGCATTTCACTCATCGGTTCGGGTGGATTTTCATCCGTAGATACATCGGATTTCCTGAAATGGTCCAGCCGTGAATTCGCCATCGGCCCCAATGTCGACCTGCCACTCTTCCAGGGACTCCGGCGCAAGGCCGATCTCGCAAAAGCGAAAGCACAACACCAGGAAGCTCTCGCAAACTACCAGCAAACCGTCCTCACCGCCTTCGCGGATGTGGAAAACGCCCTCGCCTCCCGCCGCGGGGCCGTCAACGAAGTAGCCGCCCAACAGGACAGCATCACCGCCACGCAGAAGTCCTTCGACCTCTCCAACGTCCGCTACAAGGAAGGTGTCTCCACCTACCTCGACGTAGCCGATAGCCAGCGCGAACTCCTCAACGCCCGCCGCCTGGAAGTCCAGGCAAGGGGCCGCGCCTTCGCCGCAACCGTCCAACTAATCCAAGCCCTCGGCGGCGGCTTCTCAAAGTGAGCCGAACGGCGCAGCCGCATCCACTTCGAGTTTAAAATTTAAAGTTTAAAGTTTCCCATGAAATACCTTCCACTCCTCTCCCTCCTACTCCTGACCCAGTGCGGTTCCGACAGAAAAGAAGCCGCTGGCCCTTCGCCCGCGATGCCTGTAAACGTCGCCCACCCGATCACAAAAACCGTCGCACTCACCGAGGTTTACACCGGGCGTTTCACCCCCATAGAGGAAGTGGATCTCCAGGCGCGGGTGAGCGGTTACCTTGAGTCCGTCCATTTCACCGAGGGGCAGCAAATCGAGAAGGGAGATCTCATGTTCAAGATCGATCCCCGGATTTTCAATGCTGCCCTTTCCCGGGCGGAAGCCGTCCAGAAGCAGGCTGCAGCGCGTCTCGCCCTTGCAAAAAGCAGTCTCGGCCGCTCGGAAAAACTGGTCAGCCAAAATGCCGTTTCCAAAGAAGAGTTCGACACCCGAGAAGCCGAGTTCGCACAGGCGGAAGCCGATCTCCTGGCAGCAGAAGCCGGTCTGCGCACTGCGAAACTCGACCGTGAGTTCGCCGATGTCCACGCTCCCATTTCCGGGATCGCCGGGCGGTTCAACGTCACCGTCGGAAACTTCGTTACCGGAGGCATGGCTGGTGCCACCCACCTTACCACCATCGTCCCGCACAATCCCATCTACTGCAATTTCGAGGTCGATGAGCGCCGCGTCCTGGAGTTCACCCGCATGTTTTTCGACGGGAAAGCGGGTGGCCGCGAGGGCGAGCAACTCAAAGTGGATATCGCAGTTTCCGACCGGGACGAATTCGAGTTCCAAGGCATCGTCGATTACTCGGAAAACCAGCTCGACCGCGAAACCGCCACTCTCCAGATCCGTGCGAAAGTGGAAAATGAAAACGAGTTCCTCACCCCCGGCCTCTTCGCACGCGTCCGCGTCCCCATCGGAGAGCCCGTCGAGCGCCTCCTGGTGAAAGACGCCGCCCTGGGATTCGACCAGGACAAGCGCTTCGCATGGGTTCTAAAAGAGGACAACACCGTAGAGAAACGCTACGTCGAAACAGGCACCCTCGATGGAGACCTCCGCATCATCACCGGCGGCGTGGAAAAGGACGACCTCATCGCCACTTCTGGCATCCAGCTCCTCCGCCCGCAGTTCCCCCTGGCACCCACAACCGTCCCAATGGCCCGAGAGCAGCAATAGTCTTCATTAGCGGACATTCGCGTGCATTCGCGTGCATTCGCGGTTGAACTTTCCTCTCTTTTCAATGAAAAATTTCTCCTTCTTCTTCATCGACCGCCCGCGCTTCGCAACGGTCGTCTCCCTGCTCATCATCATCATCGGTGCGCTCGCGTATTTCACCCTGCCCATCGCGCAGTTCCCCGAGGTAGCACCTCCTACAGTAGTAGTAACAACCGCTTACCCGGGAGCCACTCCTGACACCATCGCGAAAACCCTCGCCGCCCCCATCGAGCAAGAGGTAAACGGCGTTGAGGACATGCTCTATATGAACTCCCAGAGCACTGCGGACGGAGCATACAGCCTCACCGTCACTTTCAAGCTCGGCACCGATCTCGACAAGGCGCAGGTGCTTGTCCAGAACCGCGTGGCTCTCGCCGAACCCCGCCTCCCGGAAGCTGTCAGACGCATCGGCGTCACCGTCCAGAAGGCATCGCCCGATCTCCTTCTCGTCGTCCAGATGTTTTCCAAAGACGGCACCTTTGATCTCGGATACGTCTCCAACTACGCCCTGCTCCAGGTGCGCGAGAGGCTGCGCCGTATCGATGGCGTGGGCGAAGTCCGCCTCTTCGGTGGCCGCGAATATTCCATGCGCGTGTGGATGGATCCCGAGCGCATGGATTTTTACAAACTCTCCGCTGGCGAAGTCGTCGCCGCCCTGCGCTCCCAGAACGTCCAGATCGCGGCTGGAACCATAGGCCAACAGCCGCTCGATAGCAAAGTCCCCTTCCAAGTGAACATCACCGCGCAGGGGCGGTTGACCGAAAAAAGTGAGTTCGAGAAAGTCGTCGTGAAAACCGGGGAAGATGGCCGCATCGTCCGCCTGAAAGACGTCGCCCGCGTGGAACTGGGATCGCTTGATTACAATGTCAACGCCTACCTCGGCGACACCAAGACCCTGGCCATGCCAGTCTTCCAGCGCCCCGGTTCCAACGCCCTCCAAACTTCCTCCGACATCCGCGCAGCGATGAAGGAACTGGAAGCGGATTTCCCCAAAGGTCTCGAATACGATATCGTTTACGACCCCACCCAGTTCATCGACAAATCCGTCGAAGCCGTGCTCCATACGCTCTTCGAGGCCGTGCTGCTCGTAGTGCTGGTGATGATCATTTTCCTCCAGTCCTGGCGTGCCGCACTCATCCCCGTCCTCGCGATTCCCGTGTCCCTCATCGGCACCTTCGCCGTCATGCAGGCCTTCGGTTTCTCCATCAACAACCTTACTCTCTTCGGACTCGTTCTCGCCATCGGCATCGTGGTCGATGATGCCATCGTGGTGGTGGAAAACATCGAGCGGAATCTCGAGGACGGCCACCCTCCACGGGAAGCCGCCCGCCGCTCCATGGCGGAGGTCAGCGGAGCGATTTTCGCCACCTCCCTCGTCCTGCTCGCGGTATTCGTGCCTACCGCTTTCCTCTCCGGGATCTCCGGCCAGTTCTACAAACAGTTCGCTCTCACCATCGCCGCCTCGACGATGATTTCCGCACTAGTTTCCCTCACCCTCAGCCCCGCGCTCGGAGTGCTTTTGCTGAGACCGAAACATGGCAAACAGGATCTCGTATCACGCGGTCTGAATTTCCTCTTCGGATGGTTTTTCAAAATTTTCAACCGCGCCTTTGATCGCACCAACAGGATTTACACCGGCCTCATCAAGCGCTCCCTACGCCTCGGTTTCGTCATGATTCTGCTCTACCTCGGCCTCCTCGCCGTAGCCGGATTCGGATTTAAAGCAGTCCCCGGTGGCTTCATCCCGCCGCAGGATCAGGGCTATGCAATTGTCGCCGCCCAGCTCCCCACCGGCACCTCGCTTGATAAGACCGACGAGATTCTCCAGCAACTCATCAAGCTCGTCAGCGCGGTGGACGGAGTGGAAAACACAGTCGCCTTCGCAGGATTCAACGGCGCGACTTTCTCCAACGCCACCAACGCCATCGTCATCTTCCCCGTCTTCAAAGACTTCGCAGACAGGCCCTCCGGCACCGAAATGTATGAGAAACTCACCGAGGCCGTCCGCAAGGTCGATGCCTTCGGGATCGTCATCCCGCCCCCCACCGTTCGCGGACTCGGCAACGGCGGCGGCTTTAAAATGGAAGTCCAGGATCGCGCGGGACTCGGCTACGCGGAGCTGGAAAAAGCCACCTGGGGACTTGCCTTCGCCGCTGGAGCGGAAAACGAAGTCGGCCAGGCATTCACACCATTCACCTCTTCCGGCCCGCAGTTCTACGCAGACATCAATCGCGAAAAAGCCCTCATGCTCGGCGTGCCTCTGGAAAACCTATTCCAAACACTGGAGATCTACCTTGGCTCCTCTTTCGTCAACGAACTCAACCTCTACGGCCGCACCTTCCGCGTCACCGCCCAGGCGGACGCCCCTTTCCGCGACAACGTGGAAGACATCGCGAAACTAAAAACGCGGAACTCCTCCGGTGAAATGGTTCCTCTCGGTTCCGTCATGGAAATCCGCCAGGCCACCGGCCCCGACCGGGTCGTCCGGCACAATCTCTACCCCTCCGCCGAGCTCATCGGAGCCGCCGCTCCCGGAGTTTCCACCGGCCAGTCCATCGCGAAAATGGAAGAGCTTGCCGGGAAAGTCCTGCCACCGGGGATCAGCTTTGAGTGGATCGACCTCGCATACCAGGAGGCGAACACCACCGGCTCCGCAGTCGCCATTTTCCTCATCGCCATCCTCTTCGTTTTCCTCCTGCTCTCCGCCCAATACGAAAGCTGGGGACTCCCTCTCGCCGTCGTCCTCACCGTCCCGCTCTGCCTCGCCGGCGCCATCTGGGGAATTTTCCTCCGGGGCATGGACAACAACATCCTCACCCAGATCGGACTGGTCGTGCTAGTCGCCCTCGCCTCGAAAAACGCCATCCTCATCGTCGAGTTCGCCAAGCAGCTCGAGGAAGAGGGCATGGACAGATTCGAAGCTGCTGCCGAGGCCGCCCGCCTCCGCCTCCGCCCCATCATCATGACCTCCCTCGCCTTCATCCTCGGAGTGGTTCCCCTCGTCATCGCCACCGGGCCCGGAGCGGAAATGAGACAAGCACTCGGCACCGTAGTATTATTCGGAATGATCGCCGTGACCTTCTTCGGCATCCTTTTCGCCCCGTTCTTCTATGTGCTGGTAAGAAAAGGAGTGAAGAACCCGACCCGTGATTAAGTTATCTTTTCACACATCCCCCGCCCGCTTTTCCGATACGATCTGCAAGATCCCATTTCCGAAATACGTAGTTGGAAATCTTGCAATCCTGCACGACATTCCCGCACCTGAATGAAATTCCTACTCCGCGCAGCAGTACCCGTCCTGATCCTCATCGGCGGCTTTGTCGCGTGGGAAATTCTCAGTGTCCCGGAAGAAGCTCCGAAGCCAAAACACCACGGCCCGCAACGGCTGAAAACCGAGAAAAGCGTCCTCAACCCCACTTCCTACAAAGTCTTCCTCGACAGCCAGGGAACCGTCCGCTCCCAGCAGGCGACAACGATCACCCCGCTCGTCTCCGGCACCGTCCGCAAGATCAATCCAGCCTTCGAAGACGGTGCCTTTTTTGAAAAAGGGGAAATCCTCCTCGAACTCGATCCGGCCGATCTGAAAACCGCCGTCTTCGCATCCGAATCACGCCTGGCCAAAGCCGAGGCAGCCCTCATCCAGGAACAAGCCCGTGCCAAGCAAGCCAAGCTCAACTGGCAGGACATCGGCTATAAGGAAGAACCCTCCCCCCTCGTTCTGCGTGTGCCCCAGCTCCGCGAAGCCGAAGCAAATGTCAGTGCCGCCCAGGCCGATCTCGAGCAAGCCAAGCGCAACCTCAGCCGCGCCCAAGTCCGCGCACCCTTCGACGGACGCGTGGAAAACCGACTTGTCGGCATTGGTCAGGCCGTAGCTGCCACCACTCCCCTCGGTGAAATTTTTGGAACAGCCACCGCGGAAATCCGACTCCCCCTCGCCCCCTCCCAGCTCCCCTTCATTTCCCTCCCGTATTCCGAAGATGACCAGCCGGTGGAAGTCATCCTCACCGATGCCCTTGGCGATCCCGATGAACCGGCCCAGCACCAGTGGAAGGCCAGCATCGTCCGCACCGAAGGCACCCTTGATCCCACCTCCCGCGAGCTCTTCGCCATCGCCCGCATCGACGATCCCTTCCACCTCAGGTCGGATCTCCCCGGCCTCCGCATCGGCCAACCCCTCCGCGCCTCCATCTCCGGCATCACCCTCGAGGACGTCTATGTCATCCCCCGCACCGCCATGCGCGGCCTCAACCGCATTTTCCTGGTAGAAAAGGAAGACCCGAAAATTATCAGGCAGGACATCGTCCCGGTCTGGTCCAACACCGAAGTCATCATCGTCCGAAACGATCTGAACCCCGGCGACTGGCTCGCAATTTCCCGCCTCCCCTACGCCCCCAACGGTGCCCCCGTGGAAATCGTTTCCCCACCCCCGGCAGAACAGGCAGCAGACACCGCCGCCCCCAAGCCACCCGAAGACTCCTAAAGACAGCCCCAAGCCGAGATTTCAAAGCATCAGCCTCCCTCTTCCTTGAAGTTTAGAGTTTAAAATTTAAAGCTTCCCCGGTGCTCCCCATCCACGAAATCGCGTCCGACCTAACAAAGTCCGCCGCCCTCCCGGAGAAATCCCGCATCCTCCTCACCGCCCCCACCGGCTCCGGAAAATCCACCGAAGTCCCCGGCATGCTTGCGGATCTCCCGGAAATCCAAGGCCGCGTCATCGTCATCGAGCCCCGGCGCATGGCCGCCCGCCTCCTCGCCGGATTCGTCGCAAAAAACCGCAAAACAAACCTCGGGCAGGAAGTCGGATACGCCGTCCGTTTCGATACGAAATACTCGGACAAAACCAAAATCCTCTACCTCACCGACGGCGTCTTCCAGCGCATCCTCCACGAGAACCCCACCCTCTCCGGAATCTCCGCCGTCATCTTCGATGAGTTCCACGAGCGCCGCCTCGCCGTCGATATCGCCCTGGGCCGCTGCCTGGATCTTCAGGAAAACTCCCGCCCGGATCTTCGCGTCGTGGTCATGTCCGCCACCTTGGAAACCGGCTCCCTCGCCGACTACATGGCACCCGTGAAAAAACTCGAAGCCGGTGGCCGCACCTTCCCCGTGGAAATTCTCCACCGCCCCCACCGTCTTCCGCAAAACCACAGACAGGCTGGCCCACAGCGCGAAACCCCCATCTGGGAACAAGCCACCGCCCTCACCCGCGAAGCCCTCTCCCTCCCCGACCCCGGCAACATCCTCATCTTCCTCCCCGGCACCCACGAAATCCGCCGCACCATAGAGCTGTTAGAAAACCTAGCCGCCGCAAAACCCTACGATATCTTCCCCCTCTACTCCTCCCTCCCCCCCGCAAATCAGGAACGCGCCATCCGCCCCTCCGATACCCCGAAAATCATCGTCTCCACCAACGTCGCCGAGACCTCCCTCACCATCCCCGGCATACGCACCGTCATCGACTCCGGTCTCGCCCGCGCCTCCGCCTTCGATCCCCGCCGCAGCATCAACACCCTCCTCATACGGAAAATTTCCCGCGCCGCCGCCGACCAACGCGCAGGCCGCGCAGGCCGCACCGCCCCCGGCCGCTGCCTCCGCCTCTGGTTCACCAACGACCACTCCCGCCGCGACGAATTCGAACCTCCGGAAGTCCACCGCATCGACCTCTCCGAAGCCGTCCTTTTTCTAAAATCTTCCGGCATCACCGACCCACGCACCTTCCGCTGGCTCGACGCTCCCACCCAAGCCTCCCTTGAAAAAGCCGAGCACCTCCTCCACGATCTCCACGCCATCACCCCCACCGGAGACCTAACGGAAATAGGCAGAGAAATGGCCACCCTCCCCCTGGAGCCACGCTTCGCCCGCCTCCTCATCGCCGGACTCCACAATGGTTGCCTCGCAGAAACCGCCTTCATCGCCGCCGCCGTCCAGGGCGAAGGCATTTTCGTAAAAGGCAAATCCGCCACCGGCAGAAAAGACTTCATCTTCCCGGATGATCCCTCTGATTTCGCCGGCGAATACCGCGCCTTCGAATCCGCCGAGGCAATGAAGTTCGATCCCCGCCGCCTCGCCCCCCTCGGCATCCACGCCAGAGGCGCAAGGGACACCGCCCAAATCTTCCACCGCCTCCTCACGCTTCGTGGGGGCGATCTTCGGTCGCCCCCCGATTTCCACAAGAACAGCGAAGCAGTATCAAAATCCATCCTGGCCGCCTTCTCCGACCAACTCGCCATCCGCCTCGGCCAAGGCACCCTCTCCTGCCGCCTCGTCGGCAACCGCCGCGGCACTCTCGACCCCGAATCCTGTGTCAGAAACGCCGCCGCCTTCGTAGCCTGTGAGATCACCGAAATCGAAGCCCGGGAAACCACCACCCGCCTCCGCCTCGCAACCGCAATCGAACCCTCATGGCTGGAAGAACTTTTCCCCGATGAAATCGAAACCATGGATGGAGCCAACTACGATGAATCCCGTAGAAGGGTCACCTGCCTGAAACAAAAAAAGTTCCGGGACCTCGTCCTGGAAAGCAAGGAAACCGACCAGAACGTCCCGCTCGATGCCGCCGCCGAAATCCTCGCCAAACGTGCCCTCACCGGCGAACTCGTTCTGAAAAACTGGGACTCCCAGGTCGAGCAATTCACCCACCGCCTGGCCTGTATTTCCAAATGGATGCCGGATCTGGGTCTCCCCACCTGGACGGAAGAAGACCGCATCGCCGCCGTTTCCCAAATCTGCCACGGAGCCGTCAGCTACAAGGAAATCAAAAACGCCCCCGTCTGGCCCGTCCTCAACGACTGGCTCTCGTCCCACCAGCGCCACCTGTTGGATACCCATTGCCCCGAGCGCATCCGCCTCGCCTCCGGCCACTCCGCAAAAATTACCTACAGCGCCGAAAACGATCCCTTTTTCTCCGCGAAACTGGCCCAGCTCAAGGACACCAGAACCACCCCAACCATCGCCTCCGGCCGCATTCCCCTCCTGGTTCACATCCTAGCTCCAAACAACCGCCCGTGGCAGATGACCAAAGACATCCCCAACTTCTGGCAAAACGGCTACCCCCAGATGAAAAAGGAACTGGCCGGGCGATACCCAAGACACCCGTGGCCGTAGCTGCCCCGTCTCGGGGCAGGCCGTGGTCACCCCGTCTCGGGGTGACACCTGAGCCTCCGAGCCGACGGTTCGAATAAGAAGCGTGCACGCCAGTTTACTACGTTTTCCTTGATGGAAGGTTTCCCAAAAATAGAAATCCAAAGAGGTTGGAAGCAGGTAAACCTCTGTAACCCGCACGATGAAAATCCCAGCTTGCGTAGTTGCAAAGCCCGTCAGCTTAGGCCACTCTGAAGCCAGTGGCTCGCTCATATATAAGGCTGATTTTTTCAATTCTGGCACTTTTCGCCATCGTCGGCTGCGCGCCCGATGCGTATCTGGTCAGCAACCCGAAAGCAAATTCCGGGGAGTCCGATACTTTCGGTTACCGCACATGGAAACGGAAGGACGTGGAGCCGGACATAGTCGTCATCGGCATCCACGGATTTTGCGGAGCCTCCGTGGACTACACGAACCTAGGCCAGCATCTCGTTCAAAAGCAGAAACGCACCGCCCTCTATGCCTATGAAGTCCGCGGCCAAGGCAGCGATCCCATCCACCAACGCCGTGGAGACATCGGCGATCCGCAACAATGGTATGCGGATCTCGAAGCTTTCACCCAGCTCGTGGAAGAACGCCACCCGGATGCGAAGATCATCTGGTACGGCGAGAGCATGGGCGCACTCATCGCAACCCACGCGATCTGCTCCGCCCCCTCCGGGAAACCTCCTTGTGACGGCCTTGTCCTCTCTTCCCCTATCGTCCGGTTCAAGGATGACATCGAGCCGTGGAAAATCGCCCTCGTCCGCGCCGCCGCCACCACCCTTCCCCTCGCCCGTGTTTCCCTGGACGCCCTTGCCGGCCAGCAGGATGTGCAGATGACCCAGGAAACCAACCACGGCGACCAGGCAAAAACAAACGACTACAACATCGAGCAACACACCCTCCGGCTCCTCGGCACCCTCGCGAACCTGATCGACGGCATGAACGGTTGCGCCGCCAAGCTGGAAGTCCCCACCCTCGTCCTCCACGGCGGAAAGGACTATTTCAACAACGACTCCGATGTCCGTGGGTTCGTAGCCCGCATCCCCGCCGGAGTCTCCAGCACCTACCACGATTATCCGAAAGCCTACCACCTGCTGATGTACGACGAGAAGAAGGAAACCATCTTCCGTGATGTGGAGAAGTGGCTCAACAAGCAGCGCTGA
This sequence comes from uncultured Verrucomicrobiae bacterium, assembly GCA_963793435.1. Lineage (GTDB taxonomy): Bacteria > Verrucomicrobiota > Verrucomicrobiia > Verrucomicrobiales > Akkermansiaceae > Luteolibacter. The sequence goes on from CAWCAA010000002.1 coordinate 3,491,263, forward strand.
AAACTTTAAATTTTAAACTTTAAACTTCAAGGAAGAGTCCGGTTCCCGCGTTTTTCCGATCTGACAGGGTCTTCCTTGGAATTTAAAATTTAGAGTTTAAAGTTTCGATTCGACTTGACGCGCTGCTGCGGATGGGCATTCTTCGCGCCCCGCTAACCAATTTTCATTATGGCACGTATTTGTAGTATCAGAGGCACCCGCGTCCGCTCCGGCGGCAAGATTCACCGTTCAGGCTTGGCCAAGAAGAAGGGCGGCATCGGCCGTCACGTCACCAAGGTCGTAAAACGCAAACTTTCCCCCAACCTTCAGAACAAGCGTATCTGGGTTCCCGAGCTTGGCAAATTTGTCCGCCTCAAGATCTCCTGCCGCGCACTGAAAACCATCAACAAGAATGGTGCTTACGTGACGCTCAAGAAGGCTGGCATCGTCAAGTAAGCGGCCGCCTAGTCCGGCTCACCCACCATGCACGGCTTTTCCTACAAGAGCGGAGAGCTTTTCTGCGAAAACGTCTCCCTGCAAACCCTTGCAGAGGAACACGGCACACCGCTTTACGTTTATTCCGCAGGGACGATCACCGATCATTACACCCGGCTCGACCAGGCTTTGGCGGGCGTTGACCACGAGGTCGCATACGCTGTTAAAGCGAACTCCAACCTTTCCGTCCTCCGCCTCCTCGCCACCCATGGCGCGGGCTTCGACATCGTTTCCGGTGGCGAACTTTTCCGCGTAATCAAGGCAGGAGGAGATCCTGCACACTGCACCTTCGCAGGAGTGGGAAAAACCCGCGAGGAAATCATCTACGCCCTCGAAAAAGGAATTTACTCCTTCAACGTAGAGAGCGAAGAAGAACTCCGCTACCTCAACGAAGTAGCCGGGGAACTGGGAAAAATAGCCCCAGCAGCCGTCCGCGTGAATCCCAATGTGGACGCGAAGACGCACAAATATATCTCCACAGGAAAGAGCGAGAACAAGTTCGGCGTCGATTTCGGAGCCATCCTCAGTCTCTATGAAAGAGCCGCAGCCGAGCTACCGAACATCAGGCTTCGCGGCTTGCAGATGCACATCGGCTCCCAGCTTACTTCCATCGATCCTTTCATCGAAGCAGTCGAAAAAGTCATTCCCCTCGTCACCGAGCTGAAAGCCAAACACGGCATCGAGTTCTGGTCCATCGGCGGCGGAATCGGCATCATTTACCAGGATTCCCTCCAATCCGGCGCACCGGACTGGTGGACATCCAAATCCGAAGGCGACCGTCCGCTCACCATCGAAAAATACGGGAAGGAACTCGTCCCACGCATTAAAGATCTCGGCCTGAAAATTCTCCTCGAGCCAGGCCGTTACATTGTTGGCAACGCCGGTGTCCTCGTCACCCGCTGCCTCTACGAGAAGAAAGGTTCCGCCAAGACTTTCAAAATCGTCGATGCGGGAATGAATGATCTCATCCGCCCCGCCCTCTACGAAGGCCACCACGATATCGCCCCGGTGAAACAGCCGACCTCGGCTGAACTCACCAAAGTAGATGTAGTAGGCCCCATCTGCGAAAGCGGCGACTTTTTCTGCCAGGACAGGGAACTCCCGGACTTCAATCCCGGCGACAACATCGCCCTCATGTCCGCCGGAGCCTACGGCTTCGTCATGGCATCAAACTACAACTCCCGCCCCTTCCCCGCCGAGATCCTCGTAGAGGGAGACGAAGCAACCGTAGTCCGCAAGCGCCAGACGCTCGAAGATCTAATCGAAGGCGAGCTGTAGCTGCTGCGTCCCGCCGCAGACCGTGGAAGCTGCGTCTCGCAGCGATTTGCAACCGAGTAGCTGGAGACTATGGCTCCAGTCCGTTCATCAGGCATCTTGCCTGATGGAAACGCTACCGGGAGTCGCCCAAATATACAGCCGCGCGGCAGGTTTTGTGAAAGCACTAGCCCAAGGGGCTTGCGGATTTAAGCCCGGGGTTGGCGTAGCATCGCGAAGCCTACCCCGGGATATCCCTGTCGTATTCCCAACAACGCCGAAGGTGTTGCGTCCATGCGATGGGAAGGTTCGCACTCCGGACTCAACCCTTTCAGGGTTGTCAGAACCTTTCCATGGCATCACCCGGGGTAGCCTGCGTTTCTCTCCGGCAACCCCGGGCTTAAATCCGTAACTCCGTTGGAGTTGAAGAGCCCGAATCACAAAACTTGATGCGCGGCAGTATAAGAGGCGCAGGAACCACGAGCACCGTTTGAACGCCAAAGCGATGAAGAGGTAGGAACCACCAATCTAACGAATCCAACGAATAAGAGAAAGCGATTCGCGAGCTTTGGATTTGTATCGGATACCGGTTTCTCACCATGGTTTTGGTCTTCATTCGTCAGATTCGTCAGATTCGTCAGATTCGTGGGATTCGTGGGATTCGTGGTTCCTTAATCTTCCTCTTTCCAAATCATATTTCCTCGCCTGGTCTGTATCAATGACAGGCAACGCTAGAACTACGAGAGGGGCTGAAGTGCCGGGGAGAACCAGGCGTAGACCCAAATCTGTCTTCAATTGATTCTGCCCCGTTCCTTGCCGGTCGCGACCGGAAACGTCCGTGAATTCAGAAGGGTGGATGGCCTGATCGTTGTGTCTGTGGTCTGAATGTTTTTCAGATTCTATCCCAGCTTTCCGCACAGCAGTTTGAAAGCCTCCACCTCATCCTCACCCGCCACACCAGCGACAATGTGACCTGCGAGTGACCGGGCTAAGACAAGATCCGTCCCCCCAAATCCGGCATCCTCGACAAGTGTACGGACAATCGCGGAAAAAGTGTTCCCGTTGTAATTCGTGAACGGAGCCATCCGATGACAGCGCCGACAGAAGTCGGCCAATTCCAGCAAATCGAATTCCTGCCTGTGGTACGTATTCCAGAGTAGCTTCGTCTCCTCATAACCATCCGAGGTCGGCCCGTGATGAGCCACCTTCGCCTTGCATAGATTTTTGTTCTGCCAAACGACAAGTTCCCAAGGGACTTCCGCAATCCAGGCTCTCTTCAGACTGCCAGTCATTTGCCCGCATTCGTTCTCGCAATCCTTTTAGCCTCAGCAACTTCGCTGACACCCACGCTTTTCAGGTAACCTTTGCCGGTCTTCGCATAGACAGGCGCCGCCGCAAAGCGATCCTGAATCGCAAGCCCTTCCTGCAGGATCCTACGCGCCAATGGGCTATCCTCAACCGAAACAGCATTCTTTTCACAACGATTTTCAGCATCTTCCATCCACGTATCCTAGCACCGTTCCAGTTCATCTCAAGCTCCGCAAATCCCCTCTTCATTGAAGTTTAAATTTTAAAGTTTAGGGTTTCTCCCATGCCCAACGCCCTAGCCAACGAAACCTCCCCTTACCTTCTCCAGCACGTGAACAATCCGGTCGATTGGATGCCTTGGGGGAAAGAGGCGTTTGCGAAGGCGAAGAAGGAAGACAAGCTCGTCTTCCTTTCCATCGGGTATTCCACCTGCCACTGGTGCCATGTGATGGAGCATGAGAGCTTCGAAAACGAGAAAATCGCGGCGGTGATGAACAAGCATTTCATCAACATCAAGGTGGATCGTGAAGAGCGCCCGGAGATCGACGCAACCTACATGGCCTTCGTCCAGGCGACCACCGGGCAGGGCGGATGGCCGCTTAATGTCTGGCTCACGCCGGATGCACTCCCGGTGGTCGGCGGTACGTATTTCCCTCCCGAGGATAAGTTCGGTCGCCCCGGCTTCCCGAAAATCTGCGAACAACTCGCCAAGGCATACCGCGAGGACAAGAAGCGGATGCTGGAGAGCGCGGCGAAGGTCATGGAGCAGCTTCGCGAGAGCGCGGAGGACACCACGACCCTGCGTGGACTTGCCGGGGAAAAGGTTTTCGGCGACTACCTCGACCGGGCGGAAAGCCTTTACGATCACCACCACGGCGGCTTCGGCGATGCCCCGAAATTCCCCCGCCCCACCGTGATGCTCGCTCTCATGGAGCTTCACGAACGCTTCGAAAAGGATTCCGAAGAGAGCAAAATGGCTTGGGACATGGCGGAAGGAACCCTCCGCAACATCGCCAAAGGAGGGATTCACGACCACCTCGGCGGCGGCTTCCACCGCTACTCCGTCGATGAATTCTGGCATGTCCCGCATTATGAAAAAATGCTCTACGATCAGGCGCAGCTCGCTTTGGCGTTTACCGGGGCATGGCAGGTTTCCAAAGACGGTCTTTTCCGAAAAACTGCAGAAGACACCCTCGACTACCTGCTCTCCGAAACCCGCGATCCCAACGGTGGCTTCCATTCCGCCGAAGATGCGGACTCCCTCCGTAAGGAAGGCGATAAGGAAAAGCACGAGGGCGCTTACTGGACATGGACGGCGAAGGAAATCTCAGCACTTCTCGATAGGAAAGCCGCCTCCGTTTTCAACATGGCCTACGGGGTGCAACCGGACGGAAATTCCCGACCCGAGAGCGATCCCCACGGAAAACTCGAAGGGCAGAACACTCTCTTCCGCGCCTTGGGAAATGACAAACTCGCCGAAGCGTTGGGAGTTTCCGAGAAAGAAATCGAAACTTCCCTCACCACCTCCAGTAAGAAACTCCTCGCCCACCGGGCCACCCGTCCGAAGCCCCACCGCGACGACAAGATCATCACCGCATGGAACGGACTCGCCATCGCCGCACTCGCGAAAGCTTCCGCTGTTTTCGGTGAAGAAAAATACACCGCCGCCGCAAAAGACGCAGCCACGTTCATCCGGGAAAAACTCTGGGACGCAGATACGAAAACACTCTATAGAAGCTACCGTGGAAAACGCGGCGACGCGCCGGCCTTTCCCGCAGACTATGCATTCCTCATCTACGGACTCATCGAGCTCCACGCAGCAGACCCCGCAGGCAAATGGTTGGAATGGAGCCTGGAACTCCAATCCGCCATCGATGCAGCTTCATGGGACGAGGAAAAAATGGGCTACGTCATGTCCGCTACGATGAACGGCGAAACCCTTCTCACCATACGCGAAGACTACGACGGGGCGGAACCCGCAGCCAACCATATCGCCGCGCTGAACCTCCTGAAACTCGCAATCCTCGCCGAGTCCGGGGATTACCAAAAGCGTGCTGAAACCCTTCTCCGCGCCGGAGCCACCACTCTCGAAAAACAGGTCTTCTCCGCCCCCGTCCTCCTCTCCGCCCACGACCTGAACAATCGCGGCGTCCAGCATTTCAAAATCCCGGAGAAGAATTATGCCGAAACCCTCACCCGTCTCGCTCAAACCCACAGACCCCGAGCGGTTTACGAATCCCACGAACGAGAAGACATCCTCCTCTGCGAAGGCCAGACGTGCAAGAAGTTCAAATTTTAAACTCTAAACTTTAAACCTCAAAAAAGAGGCGAGCGCGCCCCTCGGAACGAAAAATTTCCGTCTCCCGGTCATTCGCCCTTTCACGGAATCCTCCCCTCCTTCATCCTCTCCCGCGTGTTAGGAAAAAACATCGTCTATTTCGACCTCGAGACCCAGCGCAGCATCAGCGATGTCGGCGGCTACGCGAACAAGGCCAAGCTCTGCATCTCCATCGCCGTCACCTACTCCACCGCCACGGATGAATACGTGATCTTCGGGGAAAAGGATCTCGATGCCCTCACCGAAATCCTGCTCAAAGCGGATCTCGTCGTCGGCTGGAACCACATCGGTTTCGACTACCCGGTGCTCCAGGCATACGTCCTGCCTAACCTCGAAGAACAGACCCTGAATCTCGACATGATGCTCGACGTAAAAGAGCGCATGGGCCGTTTCCTGAAGCTCGACAACGTAGCCTCCACCTCACTCGGCACCGGTAAATCAGCCGACGGCCTGGACGCGATCCGCTGGTGGCAGGAACACAAGAAGACCAAGGAGTTCGAGCCCCTCCGCAAGATCGCCGAATACTGCGCCTACGATGTCAAAGTGACCCGCTACGTCCACGAATACGGAATGAAACACGGCTTCATCAAATACGAGGACGCAGGGAACGTGATCGAGCTGCCCGTGGAGTGGTGATTCAGACACCCCAGACCCCGCCCGGAAATGACCATCTCCAGCGAAACAACAACTCTCAAGGAGGCTTTCAAACTACATCGCGGTGAGATCACCAAGCTGCTCGCCACGACAACGCCTGAGAAAGCCGCGCTAAGCCTGGAGAAAAACGGCTGGCCACGAAAGTGGGCTTGCAAGGCGGTCACCGAACTCGAAACCACCCGCAATCCTTCGAATCTCCCGCAAGGCTGGGCGCACAATCAAGGCCGGAGGGAAAAGCTTCAATCAACCGCAACCATAGGGGCGTTTTTATTTATCGTCGGCTCCCTGGTCAGCCTGATCAGTCTTGCCAGCGCATTGCATTCCGGCGGATGGATCATCATTGCATATGGTGCGGTGGTCTCCGGGGCAGGCATGTGGATGAAATCCTATCCCGAACTGAAAAGATATCCGGATAGAAAGCTGCCGATATACGTCCCTCCCAGGGATTTAAAAAACAGCAATCCAGACGATTACTGAACCGCCGGGATGGGCTTGCACACGCAAGCTCAGAAAATCATTCCAACCACTTGCAAAACCGTCCAGATAAACACCACAATCAGGGCGACGAGGAAAATTTTGATGGATACTTCGATGGAAGAGCGAGTCATTGCGGGGTTGAAATAGCCCCGGCGGACGCCTTTCGCCAAGCAAAAACAACCAAACCGAGCATGCAATCCCACAGACTGACTTTCGAAACCCATGGAACCCCCGCCAGTGTCCTCAAGCTGGAGAGCTTCGAGCTACCCGAAATCGCGGACGGCGAAGTCCTCCTGAAAATCCATGCCTCCCCCATCAATCCTGCGGATTTGAACTATATCGAAGGCACTTACGGAAAGAAACCAGTGCTGCCCGGAGTCGGGGGGATGGAGTGCTTCGCCACCGTTTTGGAAAGCCGCTCTGGAAAATATTCTGAAGGAGATTCCGTGATCACCCTCGGAAAAGTGGACGGTTGGGCCACCCATGCGGTGTCTGATACCGAAACCCTGATCCGCGTTCCAAATAGGATTGATCCTCTCCAGGCCGCCATGCTCAAAGTGAATCCGGCGACCGCCTGGCTGCATCTCCATCACTTCGCCAATCTTGAAAAGGGCGATTGGGTGGCTTTGAACGCATCCAATTCCGGGGTCGGGCAATGCGTGATCCAGCTCGCTGCCAGTCTTGGAATCCGCACCATCTGCTTCCTGAGAAACGAGAACCTCTCCGCCGAACTCAAAGAAATGGGAGCGACCCATGTCTTCCCTGACAGCCCGGAAGGCTTCGCTGCGGCAAAGGAAACCTTAGGCAAGGAACGGGCGAAGCTGGCTTTCAATGCCGTCGGCGGGGACAGTGCGCTGCGACTCATGAAGCTCTTGGCCGAATGTGGCACCCACATCACCTATGGCGCGATGGGGAGAAAACCGGTCACCGTCCCGAACGGCTCTTTGATTTTCAATGACCTCCGGGTGCGCGGCCTGTGGGTGACGAAATGGATGGAAAGGGCTTCCAGGGAGGAATTGGAAAACACCTATCTGCCGCTTGCAGACCGGCTCCTTGATGGGTCGTTAAAGCAGAAGGTGGATTCCACTTTCGCGCTGGAGGATTTCCAGAAAGCTCTCGCCCGGCTCGATGAACCGGACCGAGACGGAAAAGTGCTGTTTAAAAATCCCTGATCCGATAAGTTCCGACACGTTGATTTCTCGCTTTTCAAGAAGATTAATCCAGGTTAGGTTCTTTCCATGAAACGGATCGCAGGGAAAAACGGCTTCACGCTGCTGGAGATGACCGTGGTGATCATGGTCATGATGACACTGCTGGGAACCGGCCTTTTCGTTTCAACACAATACGGAAACTGGCAACTCGGGCGCACGGCTTCCGAAGATCTCCGCAGCGTCTATGCCGCACAAAGGCAGTTCCTTGCGGACAACCCGACGACTACGGTCAGCACGATCACAGTCGGACAAATCGTTCCCTATCTCGCCAACCGTGCGACTTCGCTCCCCACGGTGAAATCACTGGAAGGCAACACCCTCAACATACGTGTAAACGTCTCACCGCCGAACATCGACGACGGGTCCGGTGGCGTTTACGATCCGTCCTCCAATAGCACCGATTCACTATGGGACGTAGGCCAATGAAGATTTCACCATCCATCATCGTCGGCCTGTTTTTCACCGCCACCCTGTCGGCTGCGGAGTTCCGGCACGTGGGGGATTTCCTGCTCCGCGCCCACTTCAAGCTCACCGGGGCGGAGATGACCGCCATCCCGATGAAGCCGATGGCGTTCCACGTTTTCACAGACGGGGTATCCATCCGTGTTTCCCCGGAGGGTGATGAAAACTCCCACACCAGTTTTGAAATCTACCGTTCGGACGGGATCGCGAGACAGCGCTCGGATTCCGGCGCGCTGGAAGTCGTCCCCGGAGTCCAGGCATCCACTTCCACGGGCGGCACACTTCGCCACTTGCGCCTTTCGAAGGAGTCGCTCACCATCACCACCTTTCCCGGTGTTTCCGACCAGACCATCGTCAGCTATGCGGTGGCGGCAGTCCCTAAAGACGGGGAACCACTAGCACGGCCATGAAAGAACTTCCCAAACAGGACATACCAGTGGCATCGGTAAAAACGCCGAAGCCCATGCCCATTCTTCCGTTAAATACGGATCCCGCTTCCTATTCCACGGCGAACAGGCGCGCCCCCGGCTGCCCCATCCAGAGGCTTTATCCCTGGCTCCTGTTTGCCAGCACCGCAGTTGCCGCCACCTTCTGCCTGGCCTACATCAGCAAGCCGGTGATCCTCGCCACCCCTTCACCATCCCAGCAGGAGGAGCAGAAAACCTTTTCCGCAAACAACACCCCCACCAGCACCAGACCGGACATGCTGCTGCCCGATGGAAACGCCCTTCCGGGAACCGGGGCAAGCGCCAACCGCGATGCCACACCTCCCGCCCCGCTGGCATCCGATTTCGAGGAAACGAACATCCGCATCCAGCACGTGCTCGACGCGGAATTCCCATCCGGGGATGTGAGCCGTATCATCGTGGATGTTCCGGTTCTTTACCGCAGCCGCAGCCTCCGCTGGACCCAGGACGAAGCCGGCCGGGCCAGGGTTTTGCTAGACAGGCTCGCCGCCTACCAGGATCAGGTGCGGAACCTGCGTAGCGAAGGAACCATGCTTCTCGATGAGTGGAACAGTCTCATGACAGGCTCCATCCCCGGCGTAGCACTGCGGGCGGACAGCCCCTCGCTTCCCGCCAACCAGCAGGACGATCTACTCCCCGGCGGCCCGTCCGGCTCCGGTACAGTGGACACAATCAAACTTCAAAATCCGGAGGAATGACCATGAAAGCCACCCATCCAATCATTCTCACATTCGCGCTTTGCATCCCGCTGGGTGCCCAGACCCTGAAACAACCGGGGGAAAAGAAGGTCGTTTCCGATGAAGTCCAGAAAGCCATCGACGAATTCAACCGGCTCAAAAGCGAAGGCAGGGAAAAAGCCAATGACGTGACTGTCATTCTCCCGCCACCCGCGCCTGTTGAAACCACGGAACCGGAACCTGAAGCTCCTGAACCGGTTCTCGTTACCGGCAAACCCCGGAAGGAGGCAGCCCCTGGAGAGTTGCCAAAACCGGAACCCACGGAGTTTCCCAAGGTTGATCCGACCACTCCGGAACCTGTATCTCCGGCCGCTGAATCCGCGGAACCCGGCCTGGAAGTGCGTGTCGAATCGATAAGAAAGGGTACAGGGAAACTTGATCCGGAGAAAATCAACCTAAGGGCAGGCTTCCCCGCGAAACCGCTCGCCAGCCCACCTCCGGGATGGATCATGGAAAAATCCAAAGACGCACCTGTCATCATACGCGAAGTCGAGCTACAGCCCGGCACGGTCATTTCACTGGATATCAAACCACACGTCCTGATTCCGGATGCCGATGGAGCGAACGTTTTTTCAGTAAACGAACCGGGCTTCGATCCGCTTGCCGGATACCGCCAGGAACAGACCGTCAGCGCGATCCTGGCAAAATCCGTTGTCCAGTTGGATGAGGACTCCAAGCAACTCGGCAACGCGCTTTCGGAACTGCACCGCATCCTTTCCTCCCTCCCCAATCCCGAACCCAAGGCAACACCGGTGCCCGAGGAGGTGGAACAATGAACGCGATGCCACCCATCGTCTGCGGAACCCTCCTGGCCGCCATGATGGCCGCAGGTGTCAGCCACTACTGGTCTGTGGAAAATTTCGTTGGAAACTATCCGACCACTCCTGCCGTGCGCCTGATCCCGATGGATTCAACCATCCCCGTGTCCGATGCCCCGGCTGAAAAGCAGAAAACTCCGGATCAACAGCCGGAGCTTGCAAACCTGCCGCACCGACCGGAGGAACCTGCCACCCTGGAGGTGATGAGGGAGATGATCCTGGAAATCCGAAAACTCCGAACAGACAACCAGAATCTCACCGATCAGATTGGCGAAACCAACCGGGATGTGATGAAAATGCAGTTCCAGATCGACACCCACTCCCAATCCTTCCGCCCCCTGCCCACCAGTGACCAGCGCGACGACAGATCCCAGATGTATGATGACGATCTTCCGGGAGTCCTGCCGCCGCGTGCGGAACCGGTTTACCCGATTGGCGACTAGCCCGGTCGTTTCAAACGGTGAAGCTGAATAGGCCGTGTGCCTGAACGTCCTAACGGAACCATGCGATCATTAACCGTCCTGTTTTTCACCACGGTATGCCTGGCAGCCGCCCCGGCATGGGAGACCCAGCTCACGTCCGCCAAGCCCGGCTCCCACCCCGCCATCTCCCCCTCCACCCTGGATTTCAGCCTGAGCTGGAAAGGCATGGTGAAAGCGGGACGCCTGCGTATCGAGTTTGCGCCGGCGGGAGTGAAAAAAACGGGATCGTTTGTCACAAAATCCTCTGCTTCCAGTGAAGGTGCCGCCGCCCTCCTTTTTTCCTACAAACACAGCCACTGGTCGGAAACCCACCCGGCAACCTTCGCCGCAAAATACTTCCACTCCACTGAAGACGACGACAAGGAATCCGCCGTTACCACGAACCGTTACAGCAGCAGTGGAGTATCCGTGAAAGAGGTCGCGACCCAACTGAAAGGCGGCGCTGTTGCCACGGAAGCATACAAATTCCCCTTCGCCCCGGCGCACGACATGTATTCCGCCATCCTTTTCATCCGCAGCCAGAAACTGGATGTGGGCGATGAGCACACCCTCCTACTACTTCCATTCAAAAGCCCCTACCTCCTGAATGCCCGTGTGGAGGCGAAGGAAAAACACATGGGACGGGACACCTTGCGGATGAGCTTCTCCATGCGGAAAATCGACCGCACCACCCGCGAACTCAAACCGTATAAGAAGCTGAAAAAACCGGTCACCGTCTGGCTGAGTAACGATGCCGACCGCGTGCCGCTGGAATTGCGGGCGGCGGTTTACATAGGCGATGTCCGGGCGCTTCTTACCGGCTTCACAAAACATCCATGAGCGAAACCATAGTCAGCAGCGCCGAAGAAATGATGAAACTGGGCAAAAGTTACGCCTCCAAAGCCAAGTCCGGCGATGTCTTCGGACTGGTCGGCACACTGGGCACGGGCAAGACCCATTGGACGAAAGGATTCGTGAAAGGAATCGACCCGGAATCAGCCGTTTCCAGCCCTACTTTCCCAATCTTAAACGAATACCGGGGCGGTTCGCACACCGTTCTCCACTTCGATTTCTACCGGTTGAAAACGGCGGACGAACTGATCTCGCTCGGGTGGGACGAATACCTGGACAAGGGTGCAATCACCATTTGTGAGTGGGCGGATCTGTTTCCGGAACTCATGCCGGATCACACGGTATGGCTGGAAATCAGCCATCTGCCCGATGGATCACGGAGAATCGCAAACGTCGGAAAACCGAAGGCACCTGCCGCCCGCAGTCAGTAACCGATCGAATTGGCTGTCCGGGAAACGGTGGAAACCAAACCTTTGGCAGCATTCCCCGCAGTTCTGGCAGCCGCCATGGGAAGACCACAGGAACTGAAGAATCCGCTGATCAGGAGAAGCGCGCCAAGTTTCAAAAGGGTTTTCATCGCGTGAGTCTTGCAAACGAGGCAATCCCGTCAAGGAAAGGTTTCCTTCGCAAATGGCAGGGGCTTACATTTTGGAGAAGCTTTGGCAAATTGGAGAAGAGAACCACCATGGGAGCAAAGCGGAGATGGAGGGACTGTGAAATTAAATCCCTCCGTCAAATGAACGCGGATGGACGCATATAAAATCATAAACAAGGGGCATGTCCGAATGGCACTTTTTTAAGACAATGATCGGGGGTGAACTCGCGTCATATAGCCGCCACGTAAGAGAAGAGGAAGGAACCACGAATCTCACGAATCCTACGAATAAAGAGAAGAATATGAACCACAATGGGAGCGAAGCGGACATGGAGGAAGTGGCTTTCTTATCCTACTTTCCTCAAAATACACGGAATACACGGAAATTGAACGAGCAGCGTCTTGATTCGTCGGATTCGTGGTTTCTAATTCTTGTGGAATGGAAGCAATCACCGGCACGGCGCTTAAAACAGTGCCATTTGGGGCATGTTCAGTTATCTGAGCAGCAATGGCGGGGCTTTGAACCAATTTTGACTTTGATTTCCCATTTCTGATCCGCGTTCATCCGTGGTTTAGCTATCGTCATTTTCTCCAATAAAGGCACTCTTCCGTAATGGGTTGAGTGGGAAGAATTCATCAACTCATCCACCACCAGATGCCAGCTCCCAGACTGCACAAACAAACGATGAGGCTTCCACAAATCCAAGCCACACACCGCCGGGAAGTCTGATCCAGTCGCGACTCGCCGAGGATGCTGGAGTCCCTCCGTTCGGAATCCGCCTGCCATATGAGCTGAATAAGATGGATGATCCCCTCAACCATCGGCTATGTCAGTTTCACTCTATTGATTTCTGGCATCAGCCAAAGATGGAAGTAACCGGAGAACCTTTGTCGGCGATTCTGAACGGGCGCTTGCTCGGAGACATGAGGACAAGGTCGTGCGGCAGTCCCAGGGCATACGCGATGGTCGCGTTGAAGTCCGGGATGCTTACTTTGTTTTCCTTCACCTTGGCACCGGTGGAGTCGGTTTCGCCATATTTCATACCACCCTTGACGCCGCCGCCCGCGAGTACACAACTGAAGGCACTGGGGTGGTGATCCCGTCCGTCGCCATGCTCGGCTTTGATGGTAGGAGTGCGCCCGAACTCGGTCGCGACGACAACCAGGGTATCCTGGAGTTTGCCGCGTTTTTCGAGATCGATGAGGAGAGCCGAATAGGCCTGGTCGAATTCCTTGCAGCGGCCTTCCACCGCCGTGAAGTTATCGTAATGCGTGTCCCATCCGCCGAGCTGAACTTCGACGAAACGAACATCGTGCTCCACGAGGCGGCGTGCCAGAAGACATCCCTGCGCGAAGTTTCCGCTGCCGTAAAGTTCACGGGTTTCGCTGTCTTCTTCGCTGATGTCAAAAGCCTTGAGATCCTTCGAGTTCATCAGGGCAATGGCTTCCTGGTAAAGTTCCTCGTAGGCTTTGACATCCGTATTCGGATAGCGGTCGTGGAAGCGCTGGTTCAGCCTGTCCGCGAGGGAGAGGCGGCGTGAGAAATCCTCTTCGGAAACAACCGGCGAACGCCGTGAATCCTGAAGTCCCTGATCCGGGCGCCCGATGGGAGCTGCTGAATATTTCGCACCGAAGAATCCTCCGCCGGTAACATCAGGCGAGGCATTGACCGCCACGAAACCGGGAAGATCAGGATGAAGGCGACCTCCGAGTTTCACGACCCAGGAACCAATGGCCGGGTGCTTGACCGTGCCACGTGGAGAGTAGCTGGTGTGCATGATGTAGGTGCCCTGCTCGTGCGCTCCCTGGGTGGAGTTGACCGAGTTGATGATGCACATCTTGTCGGTGACCTGTGCGGTCTTCGGAAGGTAGCCGCTGATTTCCACCCCGGCGTTGCCGGTGATGGTTTCCGTGGGCCCATCACTTCCTTCTTCTTCGGCTTGGGATCGAAGGTATCCAGATGGCTCATGCCCCCGGACATGTACAGATAAATCACGTGCTTGGCTTTCGCTCCTTTTGCCGCGCCTTCGGCAGCCGCGCTGGCGATGCTTGGACCAAGCATTGGGAAAAGATGGACTCCTAAATATGCCCGTGCTGCGTTCTGCATGAACTGGCGGCGTGTCGGTTCGTCGGCTTTGTTGAGAATGTTTTTCATCGTGGTTTTTGTTAAATTTTCAGGTCTGTAATCTTATTGGAGGAACAGGAATTCCGAGGACATGACGAGTGCTGCCACGATATTGCGGTATCCGCTTTCGCCTTGTGCCGCCACTTCCTCCTTCATCCAGGCCATTTCCTCTTCCGAAGGAGGGCGGTTCAGGATGGCGACATACAGGCGGCGGATTTTTTCCGCCTCGGAACTGGCTCCTTCGAGGCTTTTGTAAATGTGAGCGTCGTAGTTACTGACAAGCTGGCGCTGGACATAGCCGTTCATCATGGAGAGCACCTGCCCGACGTTCGGCTCAAGGCTGGCTCCCTCGACCACTTCGCGGTCGGATGCGCCGAAGAGATAAAGGAAATGCTCGCGCGGTGCTGGAGATGGCAGTTCGGAAGCCCGAACCGGGGAATCACGGCCGTATTTTTTCACGCCGGTCATGCCCATGGTCATGGACTCGTCTCCCTTCAGATCCGCCCCGTTGTTTTTCACGGTGGCGTAGAATGTTTTGAAGTAATCGCGAACCTCCGATTCGGACTCCAGAGCCAGCACTTCATTGGAAAGCTGCACCATATCCATTTTCCCGACGAGAACCGGCTTGTTGCCGACGTAAATGCGGTTGTCCGGAGTGCGGTTTTGCATCTTGTCAGGATCGCCACTGGAGAGAGTGATCAGGGAATCCCAAATTTGCTCGGCGGTAAGGCGTTCGATTTTCCGACCGTGGAAATCATCGCCACCGACCAAGGTCGATGGATTCGGATTCGTTGCGAACTGGAAGGTCTTGGTAAGGAGGAGGACGTGCTGGAACGCGCGGAGATCGTAGTCCAGTTCATGCATCAGCTTCGCGAGGTAGCTCATCAGAGCCGGATGGACGGTCTCGGAAGCCTCGATGTATTCATCCACCGGCTCGGAAATCCCTTTGCCCATGATACGCTCCCACATGCGGTTCGCGATCGTAGCGGCGAATTGCTCGCCGGTTTTGGTAACAATCCATTCCGCGAATTGCTCGCGCCCGTCGTCATCGTCCTTGCGGTCGGACATGCGGACGGATTTTCCAAACGAGGTTTTGGCTCCAACCATTTCCCCCGGACTTCCGTCCCGATACTGGTAGTCGGAAGGCAACTCGATGCGTCCCTTGCCACCGCCGGCGAGCGACATCCCATAGATCCTGTCCCAAAAAAGTTGCGCCACGCGGTATTCGGATCCGCGCTCATCCTGCTCGTCCTGGAGTTCCCTCCAGAGCTTGGTCATGTATTTTTTATTCTGCTCGTATTGTCCGTTTGTGAAAGCAGCCAGGTGGTAGAAATCCATACGTTCGGTTTCGCCAAACGGATCGTCATGGCACTGCGCGCACTCCATGCGGGAGCCGAGGAAAATCCGCAGGGTGTTCGCCAGGTTATCCAAGGGCATGCCGCGGTCTATCGTATAATAACCTACGGCTGCCGTTTCCGGATCCCAGCCGTTCCCGGAACTGTTGAGGAGACTGGTAACAAACTCATCCCAAGGCATGTTGTTGTCCATCGCCGAGCGGATGTAGTTCCGGTAGGGTTCATTGTTCCCTTGGCTGCCAGTTCTGCCATCGCGGAGGCGCAGGAGGTCGAATGCCCAGTTGGTCATGTGGCTGGGGTAGCCCTTCGAGTTCATCAGATAACCGATGAGTTCGGGACGCTTCGATTCATCCTCGATCTCCAGGAAAGCCAGTGCTTCCTCCGCAGTGGGGATGCGCCCGATGGAGACGAGGAAGGCCCGGCGCATGAAGGTGGCGTCGTCCGTCACATTCGGCACTGGCAGTTTTTTGCGTTTGTAGAAAGAGGCGATGTGGGTGTCTATCTGTAGCGCGGCCTTCGCGAGAACTGCCGGATCATCCCCAGGACGGGGGTCGTCCTCATTCTGCCCGAAGAGCGGGACAGCCGTTGCCAGAAGCGCGATGGTTGTAAGTAAGGTTTTCATGGATTTCTGATACTCCGGGAACTTTACGTGAGACACGGGCGCGGTCAAT
This sequence comes from uncultured Verrucomicrobiae bacterium, assembly GCA_963793435.1. Classification (GTDB taxonomy): domain Bacteria; phylum Verrucomicrobiota; class Verrucomicrobiia; order Verrucomicrobiales; family Akkermansiaceae; genus Luteolibacter. The sequence goes on from CAWCAA010000002.1 coordinate 3,507,522, forward strand.
CATTCAGTTTCCCTGTGTACCGACAGACCCCGGTTCCCGGAAATGGGAACAAGTTCGTTGTTTCCACAATTCCCAAGTTATTCACAACCGTGGTTTCCGCGTGAAATCTACCCGATCCCAAAGCGGAATTCCCCGGGAATTTGGTGAATTCATCACGGCACCACAGAATGTGAATAACATGGGGGTGTCCGACGATAAGTAGAGCCTGTCCCAGAGAGGGTTGTTTTTCGAGTTTGATATGATTGTGTTCATTTGGGCACTTTGTTCTTTTGGGATTTTGGGTGGGATTTCCCTGATTCTTGCGGATCTGGGATTGGTTTTGCTTTTCTGACCCGCTTTTTCGGATTTCCAGACATGGTTCTGCCTGGAGGCCTGCTGTCCCGGGTTTTCCTGCGCTCGCTCAGGCTGCTTTTTTTCGTCGCCTTTGCTCACGCTCATGTGCTTCGCGCTGGGCGACGAGCCGCCGTGCCAGCAGCCGGAGGTTGTGGGCGAGCATCACCCAATGCAATTCCTGGCGCTGGGAGGCTAGCCCGCGTGAGAGGCTGCGGCCGCGCTGGTAGGTGTTGGTGACGATCGCCACGCGTGCTTCGGTTTGCGCACGTCGCTTCTGACTGCTCCGGAAGTCGGGATCGGCTTTCTTGCCCTCGAGTTTCAATGGGGATTTCGGACAGATGTGGTCGATGGTTCCGGGGTGGCTCTTACCGAGTCTTTCCTGCGTTTTCTCGTCGCTGAAGCCGCGGTCGGCGCAAACTTTCCCGAGCTTGGCTCCGATGTTTTTCTCGGTATTTTCGATGGCTTCGAGCAGACGCGAGGAGTCGGAGCGGACGTCTTCGCTGAGCTTCCAGTAAACGATGAGTCCGTCGCGGTTCTCGCCGAGGAGGAGCTGGTTTCCATACTCGACTTCGGAGCCGCTTTTTCCTCTTACTATAACCATAGTAGATGGCTCGTAGATGCTCAGTATTTTCTCGTCGTTGGGGACGCGGCGCTCTCCGATGATACGTTCGTGGGCTTGTTTTCTGACCTGGGGGAGAATTTCGAGGACGCTTTCGATCCTGCCTATGACCAGGTTTGCCTGGGCGGGGCTGAGGCTGGTTTTTCCCTCCCGGTGTTTGACCAGAAGATCGCGGTGGGTGCGGGCGTGGCGGGCCATCCTGTCGGCGAAATGCTTCATTTTACGGAGGTTTTTCTTGCGCTCGCTGCTGCTGTTCTTGCGCCGTCTCGCGTTGCCCATGGCGATGCCGAGCTGGTTGAGGTCATGGAGAAGTTTTTCGGTGCCGCCGCGTGGCATGCGGTTTTTTACGCCGTGTTTGCGGATACAGCCAATGGCTTTGAGAAGGGTGCGGCAGCAGTCGCCGAGCTGCACCCAGTCCACGGGGAAATGGATGTCGGGGCAGTGGCAGGTGCTGTCATACCACGTTTCTAGTAGATCGACGGGGATTTCAAATCCGAGCAGGTTGATGGCATGCCCGAGCAGGGGGTCGTGGACTTCCGGGGCGGAGGCTGCCTTTTGCAGGAGCATGGCGAAGGCGCGCCCGTGAAGCTCCGGGGTGAAAAGTTTTTTGGCACGGTCTATGGTGCTTTTTCCTGGCGCGCGGATGGTGCCGAAGTTTTCGATGAAGCAGAACCACTGTTCGAGGTTGCTGTCTGCGAGGGTGATTTCCAGATCGCGCACGGAGGCGTTGGACTTGTGGGCGCGCAGGATGGAGATGCGCAAGGCGCTGCGGGTCTGGAGGATGAACTTTTCCAGGCCGTGGGAGTAAGCGGCATCGTCTGCGGCTTGCTCCCGGCGTTGTTCGAGAAGGGACTTGAGCATGAACTCGTCCAGGCCGCTGAGACGGAGGATTTCATCCATGGCTTCGAGTTCGGTGCGGTAGGCGCGATAGTTCGCTGCCGGAAAATACGGCATTTCCGGGGTTGGACGAAACGGCGAGGTGTGGCAGAATGGGGTTGGCAAAGCAGTCTTGATGGTTGTCGTAAACTCATTATAGACATCGTTTTTGCTTCAAAGGGGGCAAAAACGCCCCCTTTGATCTCTTTTTTTTGCCGCGTGATTCAGAGTGGGCTTGGATTTGCTCGTTCTGGGACAGGCTCTAAGTAGCCAGGGATACCGTAACCAACTCATTATCAGCAATTCACGGAACAACCCCCAATTTATTCACACCAGCACCTTGTGAACAAAACTACGCAACCAAGGAGGATACCTGCAAAATTGCGCGAATCCCTTGTAGTTCCGAAAATCGAAGGAATTACGTCCGGTTCCGAAGAGACGAACGCTTTTCCCAAGTTGTTCACATGGCTAGGAAAGCCGCTTTAGCCCATGGCCTTTTCCATCAGGCTGTTCATGCGCCTGATCGTCTCACGGGCGTCATCCAGGAGCCCGGCGGAGATCAGGGCGTTGTCCAAAAGCTGGGCGGCTACGAGTTTCGCAACATCAGGATTGCTCTCACGGACTTCGGAAAGCTTCCTCACCAGCGGGTGGCGCGGGTTGATTTCCAACTCCACTTTCACCTCGTCTTTGAAATTCTCGTCCATCGCCTTCATCATCTGGCGCACCTGCGGACTCATTCCGTCCTCCGGCACCAGTGCGATCACCGGACTGTCCACCAGGCGTTGTCCGCTGGAGACTTTTGTCACGCCATCGCCAAGTTCAGTTTGGAGAAACTCGCAGAGAGCAGTCGTTTCCTCTTCGGAGAGAGCATCGCCATCCGCTTCGACATCGTCCAACTCGGCACCTGCGTGGCGGATGGAAACGAGTCTCTTGCCATCGAATTCACCGAGCGCATCGACCACGTATTCGTCCACCGCATCCATGAAGTAGATCACTTCCAGACCGCGGGCCTTGAAAGCTTCCACGTATGGACCGCTCTCGATCTGGTCCCGGTTCTGGCCTACGAGGTAGTAAATCTTTTCCTGCCCGTCTTTCATACGGCCTACATAATCGGTGAGACTGCACACCTGGCCCGCATCCGTCATCGAGCTTTCAAAGCGGAGCAGCTTCGCCAAGGCTTCCTTGTTCGCGTAATCGGTGGCGATCCCCTCTTTGAAGAAACGCTCGAATGTCGCGTAGAACTTGCGGTATTTTTCCGGATCGGAGGCCGCCTCTTTTTCGAACATCCTGATGATGCGCTTGGAGATCACTCCGTTGAGCTTTTGGACAAGTGCACTGTCCTGCATGGTCTCGCGGGAAATGTTCAGCGGAAGGTCGGCACTATCGACCACACCCTTTACAAAGCGCAGCCACTCGGGAAGGAGGCCTTTCGGCTCCGCGTCGATCAGCACCTTTTTGCAGTACAGGGCGACACCGCCATCCACTTTCCCGAAGCCCGCTTTCTCAGGGTTTTCCCTTGGGGCGAAAATGAGGGCATTGATCGTGATTGGCGCGTCTGCGGCGAAGTGAAGACGGTAGGCGGGCTCGTCAAAGCCCTTGCAAGCGAACTGGTAGAACGCCTTGTATTCCTCTTCGGAAACTTCGGATTTGTTCTTCAGCCAGAGCGCTTCCACCTCGTTGATCCGTTTGTCATCCAGGATGATCGGGAAACCTACGAAATTGCTGTATCGCTCGATCAACGACTTCACCTTGAACTCTTCCGCGAAATCCTCGCTCTTCTCATTCAGGTGCAGAACGATCTTCACCCCGCGCGGAAGTTCATCGACTTCTTCGATTTCGTAACCGGTCTTCCCGTCACTCTCCCAGCGGAGATTCTGCGCGCCTTCTTTCCAAGAGCGGCTGAACACCTCCACCTTGTCCGCTACCATGAACGCCGAGTAAAACCCGACCCCGAACTGGCCGATCAGACCCGCCGGGCTTCCGCCGCCTTCCTTCATCTGTTCGAGAAACGCCTTCGTGCCGGAGTGGGCGATGGTGCCAAGGTTTTCCACCAGCTCGTCATGAGTCATTCCCACACCACGGTCGGTGAGGGTGATGGTCTTCGCCTCCTTGTCCATTTCCAGGGTGATACGGAGATCGTCCCCCGCATCTTTGAAATTCTTCTCCGTCCCCTCAAGGTGGCGCACTTTTTCCATGGAGTCGGAAGCATTGGAAATCAGCTCCCGCAGGAAAATGTCCTTGTCCGTGTAAAGCGAGTGAACCACCAGGTCCAGAAGCTGTTGGATCTCTGCCTGGAAGACGTGTTTTTCAGTAGTGGTAGCGCTCATATGGTTAGGGGAAATTGGTTGGCGCTGAGGTAGCGCATCCCCAGCCCCCTTGTCAAAAAAAACCGATACTTGAACTCGGAAGCTGTATGGAACCTGCCACATCCCGTGCCGGAGGCAAGGAGCGCTGCCTTCAGGCGGCGTGTCTTCAAGCACCACTCGTGGACACCCGGCTTTTCACGCAATCCGGATAACCTTTAGTAAGTGATCCTCACCGGCGTCCCTATGTCCACCTTGTTAAACAGAACCGGAACGAATTCCTTGGGCATGCGGATGCAGCCGTGCGAGGCGGGTTCACCGGGCTGCGGAATATTTCCCACGTGCATGCCGATGCCGTAGCTCGTCAGGCGCATCCAGTAGGGCATGGGGGCGGGCATGTAGCGCTCGCCCGGTTGGAGCGGGTCTCCCGGCGAGGCGTCGTCATCGGTGACTTCCCCGTATTCGTTTTCGATCCAGCCGTAGCGGTTGGAATGCTTGTCCACGATCTTCTCCGTGATTTTATAGGAGCCGGGGCTTGTTGCACGGCCTTCCTTGCCTGTGGCCACATAACTCCAGCCGACCTCACGGCCGCCCCGTCTCACTGTGGCAACCTGTTCGCTGAGATCGATGCTGACCGTTACCTTCCCCGGACCGCCGTCATCATACCACTGGTACATCACACGGTCGGCCTTGGATGGCTGCAAGGGCGGCGCGGGGGCGCAGGAGTTCAGAGATAGCAGGCCGACGGCGGCTATTAAGGAGGAAAGGATTCGGCTGGCGGAATATCTCATGGGGGCAGGGCAGATTTCGCGCCGCAGCGGGCAAGTGTAAAGCAGTTTCCACACAAGGTGGCGGCTTTACCTAACACTTCCGCTGAAAATATTTCTCTCAATCGGGCTACCATCGTGAAATAAACAGTCATTCCAACCCGTTACTTTCACCCCATGGCTTCAGTCCGAATTTCCATCCTCCTATCCCTTTTCTCCTTCGCTACCGCCCTCTACGCCCAGGACGGGCAGCAACTCTACACCCTGTATTGCTCCGCCTGCCACGGCGTCGATGGAAAGGGAGCTACCGGAGGTGCCTTCCCGCCCCTCGCGGGCAGCGACTGGATCGCAGGCAATCCCAAGCGCACCGTCGCCATCGTCCTTTTCGGCCTGCACGGCCCGATCGAGGTGAACGGAAAAGGATTCAACCTCGAGATGCCGCCCCAAGGAGCAGCACTGGACGACAAACAGATCAAGGCCATTCTCGACTACGTCCATACCGCATGGGGGAACAAGGGCGAGAAGGTGCCGGGCGACCTCGTCCGCACGGTCCGCTCCGAATTTGAAGACCGTGACAAGCCCTGGACAGCCCCCGAGCTTCTCAAGCTTTTCCCCCTCGTAAAAAAAGAGACGGCGCTGAAAAACCTCACCTCCCGTGTATATAAAGGACAGTGGGAGCAACTCCCCGACTTTTCCAAGATCGAAGCGGAAAACGTAGAGGAAGAGCACGACGGCATCCTCAGCACCACCGTTTCCGCACTGAAAGACAGTTTCGGTATCGTCTGGGAAGGTGATTTCGAAGCCCCCGCTGACGGGGAATACGAGTTCAACCTCGATGCCGATGATGCCGGGCGCCTTGTTTTCGGCGAAAAGGTTGTCGCAGAGGTCAAGGGCATCGGCCCGATGAACGGAAAACGCGCTTCCAAAGGCAAGGTCACCCTGAAGAAGGGAGCCAATCCGATCCGTATCGAGTATCTCGAAGCGAAAGGAGAAGAGGGCATCAGTCTGAGTTGGAGAAAGTCCGGCCAGAAACAATGGAAATGGCTTTCCGACAGATCGGGGGAACCACAACAGGCATGGCCGAACATCCCCCTTTCCCCGATGGACGGAAAAACCGTCATCTACCGGAATTTCATCGGCGGCACCACACCGCGCGGGATTGGCTTCGGCTTCCCGCGTGGGGTGAACCTCGTCTATTCCGCGGACAACCTCGCCCCGGAACTCGTCTGGGCGGGCGAATTCATGGACGCCGGCCGCCACTGGACCAACCGGGGAACCGGCAACCAGGATCCTTCCGGTGAAAAAGTCATCAAACTCACCAACAAACGCTTCCTCCCTACCGAAGCGAAATTCAAAGGCTACTCGCTCGACCCGGCCGGCAACCCCACCTTCAAGGTAGCCATCGGCTCCGCTCTCCTGGATGATTCCTGGAAATCCGGCGAAACCGGCACCCTCGTCCGCACGCTCACCCTCACCGGAGGCTCCACCCCGCTGGAAATCCCGCTCGGCAACGCAGCAGTCACCGGCTCCGAAAAAACCAAGCTCACCCCCGGCAAACCCGTCACCATCACCTACCAGTTGAAGTAGCAGCATGCGGACGCAAGCCCGCCTATCTTCCACTTCTCACCCGGCACTTCTCACCTTTTTAACCATGCGCCCACTCCTCCTCCTAACTGCACTCGCAGGCTCCGCTTTTTCCCAACAGCAATCCGATTTCTACACCCGCGAGGAAATCCCGCTTCCTCCTGGCGAAATCATGGAACTCTCCTCCATCGCCCTCATGCCAGATGAAAAGGTCGCGGTCGCCACCCGGCGCGGCGATCTCTGGATTTGCGAAGGCGCTTACGGCGACGATCTCTCGAAAGTCACCTGGAAAAAATTCGCCCACGGCCTCCACGAGCCTCTCGGAATGTTCTATAAGGACGGCTCCTTCTACCTCACCCAACGCCCGGAATTCTCCCGCGTCCAGGACAGCGATGGCGATGGCACTGCGGATGTTTTTGATACAATCAACTCCGGCTGGGGTATCAAGGGCGACTACCACGAATATGCCTTCGGCACCGACCCGGACAAGAATGGCGACGTCTGGATCACCCTCTGCCTCACCGGCTCCTTCAACGCCGATTCCGATTACCGCGGCTGGGCCGTGCGCATCACTCCGGAAGGGGAAATGATTCCCACCTGCTCCGGCATCCGCTCCCCCGGCGGCATGGGCATGAACGCGGAAGGAGACGTTTTCTACTCGGACAACCAGGGTCCGTGGAACGGTTCCTCCGCCGTAAAATGGCTCAAACCCGGTTCCTTCCAAGGAAATCCCTCCGGAAACAAGTTCCATAAAATGGCAGGATTTCCCGCCCCTCCCGAGCCGGAATCCGGCTCCCGCATCCTCGCCGAGCGCCTGAAGTTCCCCGATTTCATCCCGCCCGCCCTCATCCTTCCCCACGGAAAGGTCGGCCAGTCCCCCACAGGCATCGTCGCCGACGAGACCGGCGGAAAATTCGGCCCATGGGAGAAGCAGCTCTACATCGGCGAGCAAACCCACTCCCAGGTACAGCGCGCCTGCCTTGAAAAAGTCAACGGCCTCTACCAGGGGGCCGTCTTCCATTTCCTCGAAGGCTTCGAAGCCGGGATCATCCCCCTTAAGCTGAGCCAGGAAAAAGGCGTCCTCTTCGCCGGCGGTTCCAACCGTGGATGGGCATCACGCGGCACCAAACCCTTCACCTTCGAGCGAGTGAAATGGACAGGAAAAACCCCTTTTGAAATCCTCACCATGGTTGCGGAACCAGACGGGTTCACGCTTACCTTCACCGAGCCCGTTGATGCCGAAACCGCAGGAAAGACCGACTCCTGGTCCATGGAAGCATGGACTTACATCTACCAATCGAAATACGGCTCCCCGGAAGTTGACCAGGCCACTCCCGTCATCAAATCCGCCAAAGTCTCCGACGACAGAAAATCCGTCCGCCTCACCATCGAAGGCTTAGTCCGAGGCCACGTCCACCACCTCCAGGCACCCGGCGTGAAATCCGCCTCCGGCACCAGCCTCTGGCACCCGGAAGCATTCTACACGCTCAACGAGATCCCAGAGTAGCTGGGGCATCCTTCCCCAGGCCGCTCAGAGGGACGGTAGTGGCGCAAGCCACCGGTGACTGTCGGCAGCAGGCTGCTACGGGGCCAACTCGGGAATGAACAACCATCCCGTGCCAATGCCGCCGGTTCGCAGCGGGCTGCATTGCCAAGAGCGGCAGCAGGCTTCCGGCAGTCACCGGTCTTCGACTTCTCTCTGGCATTCGGAAAATGGCCGAAGCTATTCCTGCACCATTCCCAAGTGAACGTACAAAAAACCTCTTGGCTCGGGTATTTCCCCGAAACGCTTTTCAAGATAATCTGGTTCCTGGAGATCGCTCCTGATCGCCATGATGGAGTCATCTTTTCAATCACAGTGCTCCTTGCGGAAACCCGCCGCCTGAAGGCAGCGCTCCGTGCACTTCTTCCTTGGAGTTTAAAGTTTTAAATTTAAGGTTTCCCGCATGGAAACCATCCACGGCGCGCCGTCCTTCCCACTCTCGTCCGATCTCGTCTCCCTTCACGTCACGCGGGACGGAGGGCATCTTGCTCCGGTGGAGTTCAAGCTCGGGCAACGGACTGTATCCCCGTATGCCCTTGCTCCCTGGACGCCGGATGAAATCGACGGCGAACTCCCCATCCTCCTAAAAAACCTGCGCGGTGACTTCCTCTGCCTCCCCTTCGGCCCACAGGCGGAAGGACCGCCGCATGGCGAGACGGCGAACCATGAGTGGCAGCCCTCTGCGGAAAACGATCACTCGCTCTCCTTGGAAATCAAAGCATCCGATGTCTCTGCGAAAATCACGAAAACCATCTCCCTCCGCCCCGGCCAGACGGCGATCTACTACGAACATCGTATTTCCGGCCTCGACGGGCATTTCAACTACGGAAACCACCCCATCCTCGATCTTTCCCGGATGGAGGAGGGCGAGGCGCGGGTCTCGGTTTCACCTTTCCGATGGGCTTCCGTCTATCCGGAGTATTTCTCCAATCCAGCCGATGGCGCGCACCAGGCCCTCAAGATAGGGGCGATCTTCACGGATCTTTCCGAGGTTCCCCTCACCGAGGGGGGCACCACCGATCTCACCCGCTACCCCGCCCGCCCCGGCACGGACGATCTGGTGATGATGGTCTCCGGGGAGGCGACGGCAGAGCAGCCCTTCGCGTGGTCGGCGGTGGTGATGGATGGATTCGTCTGGTTTTCCCTGAAAAACCCCGCCGATTTCCCGGCGACCATGTTCTGGCTCTCCAACGGGGGCCGCTCCGCCGCTCCATGGAACTCCGTCCACACCTCCCGGCTCGGCATTGAGGATGTCTGCTCCCATTTCTGCGACGGGGTTGATATCTCGCGGAAAGACCTGCTCCGCAACCTGGCGATCCCGACGAGCCGGAAATTTTCCAAAGATGAGCCGGTCACCCTCCGCAATATCCAGGCGGTGGCGGCTACTCCGGAAGGATTTGGGATAGTGAAAGCCATCACGCCAGCGGGAGAGAATGCCGTTACCATATCCGATGAAAATGGTGCCTCCGTGAAAGCTTTGGTCGATTGGAAAACTCTTTGATCAGAGCCACTAAATAAGTCGAAGACCGGTGACTGCCGGCAGCCTGCTGCCGCGGGGCAACCTCGGGAAAGATTTTCGCGATGGGGCTGACCCGCCGCCTGAAGGCAGCGCTCCGTCCCAATGCCGCCGGCTCGCAGCATGCTTCATTGCATTGCCTGGATTTCAGAGAACTTTTACACTTTCTCCATCTTCCCGGCCTGCACGATGTTGAGCATGTGGTTGGCTACGGCTTCGAGGTGGTTGTTCAGATCGATGAAGATCATTTCCGTCTGGACGATCGCGCCTTCCTGCATGCGCTTGGCGGCGGCCTTGTTGTTGCGTTTGCGGAGCTTGTCCACGGTGCTTTCGATCTCGTGGGCGCGGTCGTAAGTGCTGTGGTCGGTGCCGGTCAGTGATTTCCGCGCCTCATCGATCATCATGCGCACTTTGGTTCCGCAGGCGGAGAGGTCGTTGTGCTGGATCTCGGTGAAGTCGCGCTCTTTGCGGTATTTCCGCTCAACGATTTTCACCATGCGGTAAATGCGGTCGGTGGCCTCCTCGAACTCCGCGGACACGCGCAGCATGGAGGTGATGTGCTCGGCGTTTCCGGAGCCGATCTCGTGGGTGGAGCACTGGATAAGGTAGGAGGTGATGTCGTGCAGCATCACGTCGCAGGTGTCCTCCATCTTTTTCAATTCCGCCACGCGCTCGGAGAGATCTTCCTGCGGTTTGTTCAGGACATCCACCATTCCGTCATACATCTCGGAGGTGAGGGTGGCCATCTGTTTGATCGCGCCGTCCGCCTCGGCGAGGCTGAGTTCGCCGGTATCGACCAGGGAGCTGCTGATGTAGCGGAGCTGGCTGCGTGAGCCTTTGGCATCGTCCTTCACCCACCAGGTTACGAAACGGGCGATCTGTGGGACGAACCAGACAAGGATAAGGATGTTCGCCAAGTTGAACGTGCTGTGGAAAATGGCGGTGGCGAATGCGATTTCCGATTGGGACAAGCCTGCATTTGCGCTGCGGAGGCCTGCAGGGAGGTGGTTTGCGATTTCCCAGACGACGTTGGTAAACGGATAGAAAATGACCAGGCACCAGAGCACGCCTATCACGTTGAAAGTGAAGTGGGCGCGGGCGGCACGTTTCGCGTGGGTGTTGGCACCCATCGCGGCAAGCCAGGCGGTGACGGTGGTTCCGATGTTTTCACCGAGGACGATGGCTGCGGAGTTTTGGAAAACACCGATGGGATCCGTGCTGATATCACCCAGCCAGCCGTTGAGGGCACAGGTGATGGTGATGGCCATCGCGGCGGAGGAGGATTGCACCAGCAGGGTGAGGATGATGCCCGCGCCGAGGAACATGACGACGGAGCCGAAGTCGTGGCCGCTGATGGTCGTGACGATTCTTTCGATCAAGGCCGCCGTATCCGGATTGGTAGCCATCATTTCGCGGAGGTCGGGAACGGAGTCTTTCAGCAGGCCGAGACCGAGGAATACGAGGCCGAAACCAATGCTGGCCTCACCCCAGTTCCGCAGCTTGCCCTTTCCTGCGAAAAACGCCGGGAGGCCGATGCCTATCATCGGCAGGGCGATTTTTGAAACGGAGAATTTCCCTATCAGGGCGACGATCCAGGCGGTGGTGGTGGTGCCGAGGTTGGCCCCCATGATCACGCCTATGGCTTGGATGAGAGTGAGGAGTCCGGCGTTTACGAACGATACCACAAGCACCGTGGAGGCGGAGGAGGACTGGACGAGGGTGGTGGTGAAAAATCCCGTAAGGATTCCCCTGGGGCGGGTGCTGGTCATCCCCGAAAGGGCGGCGCGCATCTTGTCCCCGGCGACTTTTTGCACGCCCTCGGACATGACTTTCATCCCGTATAGGAAGATCCCGAGTGAACCCAAAACCTGCAGCAGACCCGCTACGGTTGACCAAAATGAAATCGAAGCAATGAACATTTGTGTGACGGATTCGTCACCAATATCCGGCTGACTGCGAGAATAAAATTCACCACGGGAAGCGGGTATTATCAAGCCAGGGGGACAACCTGCCATAACCATGAAGATTCAAGGCGATGCAAACCCTGATCCCATGGGATAAAAACCTGGACTCTTCACGGCCCTTCACTCTGTCCGCGACCTCCCGTTTTGGATGGACGTCTGCCTGTTCCGCAAGAGCTACCAACACCGGATCCGGCAATTTTCCAAAGTTTTCAAAACGGAGGCTCCCTACCGGCCACGCATCCTTGGATGGCATGACAAGCGCCCTTGAAAGCGGGCGATTTGCTCCGCCAGACTGCGAAATGCCCGATACCCGTACATCTCCGCACCATCCGGACTCCTGCACCCCACGGGCACCCTGCTTGGCACGGCGGCTGTTAAAGAAAGACCCATGGGGCGAGCAGACGAATCAGGCAAACACCCCGGCCGCAAAGCCGCCACTCCCATAGGGATCGGGCCGGGGGGATGGCTGCAGATCGCGAAACGGGTCGGGCAGCAGGCGGGAAAGGACAATGTCCAGATCGTCTCGGCCGGGGTGGCGTTCTACTTTTTCCTGAGCCTTTTTCCTGCCATCGCGGCGTTCCTTTCGCTCTACGGCATGATCATGAGTCCCGAAAAAGCGGCGGAACAGGTGGGCAGGCTCGAGTCCTTCCTGCCGGAGGATTCCTACCAGCCCATCGCCGATTTCGCGGACGCCCTCACCAATAGCAATGAATCCTCGCTCGGCTGGGGCGTGGCGTTCAGCATCCTGCTCGGTGTGTTCAGTGCGAACAAGGGCACCAGCGCGCTCTTCACCGGCCTCAATATCGCTTACAACGAAAAGGGTTCCCGTTCCTTCTTCCGCCGCCTTCTGCTGACGCTCCGCGTCACCCTTGGCACGGTTCTCGCGGGCAGTCTGCTGCTCGCCCTGGTGGCGGTGATTCCGGCCATTGGAAAAGCGCTTACGCTGCCCGCCCTGACCGAGACCGTCCTCAACGTCCTCCGCTGGCCGCTGATCGTAGTCCTCGGTTTCGGAGTCCTCGCGTTCCTTTATAAAGCCGCGCCGAACCGCACCAACCCGCAGTGGCGCTGGGTCACTCCCGGTTCCATCGTCGCCGTGCTGCTGTGGCTGCTCGGCTCGGCGGGTTTTTCCTGGTATATAGAAAGCTTCGGCAGCATGTCCAAAACCTACGGCAGCCTCGCCGGGATCGTGGTGCTGATGCTGTGGTTTTTCATCACCGCCTACGCGATTCTGCTGGGTGCGGAAATCAACGGCGAAAGCGAATACCAGACCGCCCGCGACTCCACGGTCGATCCGGAGAAACCCATGGGATCCAGGGGAGCCTACCAGGCAGACCACGTCGTAGGAGGAAAGGAATCCCCCGAATCGGCGGAGGACGGGGAGAAAACCTGAAGCCAACTCATCCGTCCCCTTCGCCAAGAACCATTTCCTCATAAAGCTCCCGATAAACAACCAGCGCGACCAGGGTCAGCGGTGGGGCGATGATGAACCCGAGCGGACCGAAGATGAGGCCGAGCGTCACAGTGGAGATGAGCGTGAGGACCGGTGGCAGCGATGCCTTGGAGCGCAGGACGGCGGGCGTGATGAAATTGCTCTCCAGAAGCTGGACTCCGAGATAAACCGAGCCAACGAACAGTGCCTCTCTCGGCGATTGGGCGAAGGCGAGCACGATTCCCGGAATGGCGGACAGGAACGGCCCGACATAGGGGATGAGCTGGAAGAGACCCGCGATGATTCCAAGCAGCAGTGCGAATTTCATCCCGACCAGCCACAGGCCGAGTCCGGTCAGGACGCCGATCACGAGCATCGCGATCCCCTGCCCGGTGATCCAATACCAAAGCGATTCCCCCACCTTGTCCATTACCCTGGCGAGACGCGGCCTGACATCCTTGGGAAACAAGGACAGGAAACCCGATTCGTAGAGATCCGGTTTCCACACCAGAAACAACGCCAGAGCGAAGACCAACAGCGCCCCGGTGACACAGCTAATGACGGTGCCCGCGATGTTGCTGAGTAGGGTTCCGAAATCCATGAGCCGTCCCGAGACGATGCCGGACAATCCCCCGCCGTTCTCAGGATCGCCGAGCGCCCCTTCGACCATCTCCGAGGAGGAAACCCGCTCCCATGCGTCCGCAAGCGATTCCTGGAGATCGTAGAATCCGGAGAGGAGACGCGATCCCGCAAGGCTGCCGACGAGGGCGAACACACCCACCACCCCAAAAACAATGACGGCAAGCCACAGCTTCCGCGATCCGGCGAAGCGGTCGGAGAGGCGGCTCGAACCCTGGTGGAGGCCGGTGGCGAGGATGGCCGCTATAACAAGGATGAGGACAGCCTGAAGCGCCTGATAGACCATCCAGCCGATAATGATCAGGGCGGCGAGGGCGAACAGCGTTCTGGGGGAAATGCGTTGGGTCATTCTGGGCAAGGCGGGTTTTATGCCGTTTTAGCCAATCGCAGGGAACATGCCAACCGGCCGGACGGTCGTCCGGGCAGGAAATCCCATAGCGAACGCCGCCAGTCTCCTGTCCAAGGTTTGACAGCCGGGTAGGAAGGGGCGAGCGGTTGGGATGGAAAAGGAAGAAAAACGGGTCGCGCTCGTCACCGGAGCGGCGAACGGGATAGGAGAGGGCATCGCGCGGAGACTGGTGGAAAACGGCTGGGCGGTGGCCGGGTTCGTGACCGGCGCGGAGTTCGTCGTCGATGGAGGGATGACCCGCAAGATGATCTACATCTGAGGGCGGGCGGCCTTTTCCTCCGCCTTCAGTTTCCTCTCCAGGTAAAACGGTGCGAAAGGAACCAGCGAACAAACGAATGCGAAAATCACCTTTCCGATCTTCCATTTCCTATCGATCCAGACATGGCCCAACGCGAGGCAAAACAGGCAGAACAGCACCCCGTGTATCATGCCGGGAGTTTGGATGGCATCGGCATCCCCGAGGATACGCTTGTGGTAGATTGCATAATACAGGAGCACGAGGAAGGAGACGCCTTCGGCAAAACTCACTAGGCGCAGGATGGTGACGGAGGAAAACGACATCGGGCGGACTATTCCGCATGCATTCCCGCAGGACAAGCCAAGCTCGGGGAAAATGCCGTTTTTAACAGGCCAATCCCCTGCCTGAGCGACAACTCAACTTAGCGGTAGGCGTTGCCACTGGCCGCGCAAATCCCCGAATATCCGTTTTTCCATTCATGAAGGCCCTTTTGTTTCTTACCATCCCCCTTTCCTCTATTGGCGCTGCACCCGAACGGATCGATCTGCCGAAGTTCGCCAGCGAGTCTTTCTCCTCCCCGGTAGAGCACGACAATATCGATACCGGAGCCTATGCCGAATGGGTGGATGGAAAGGAGAAGCAGATCGTCAGTGACGGGGAGAAAAGCCTGCTTCCTGACTGGATCCTGTGGACGGAAAAAACAAATCCCAATTACAGGGCGTTTTCCTACGGTGATTCCAACGTGCCGGGGGCAAGGCATCTCAGGATGGGATTCAGGAAAACCATCCCGGTGGGAAGCGTGCTGACCATGGACGGAGGCTCCCTCAGCGTCCTGAAAAGTAGTGCCCCTTATCCCGGGGACATGGGCAACGAAGAACACTGGCAACCGGCCACAAGAATGGTCGATGGCCAGCCGGGGACACTCGAAACCAACGAAAAGGATTTCGCGCTGTGGATACTGCCCCCCGGCACGAAGACCCGTGCCTTGCGCTTCACCCACGTGGCGAAGATCACCGATGAAAACTACGCGGGGCTTCTTTCCGGTGCGATGGTGCTCCCGGAGCGTTTCACCAACGAGGCGTGGAACGCCACCGCCGCCGCCAGCACCCGCAGCCAGGAAGCGCACAAGATCCTGAACGGGAACCATGACGACTGGGGCTCCTGGCAGAACCAGGACAAAGGCAAGGCTCCTGCGGATGCCAAGGTCGTTTCCGAGGAGAATCCGGAGTGGCTCACGCTTGCGTGGAGTGAGCCCGTATCCGTGGATGCCCTCGTCGCCCTCTGGGCCGGTATCGCCACCGCAGAAGTGCAGACTTACATCGGCCCGTCCGACCGGAATCCCAAGGATGCCACCGGTGCGGATTGGGAAAGCATCGCCACCTACACGAACATCCAGCACAACTACGCAACCCGTTTCTGGCCCAACAAACTCGCTTTCGGAAAAACCGTCAAAACCCGCGCCCTCCGCATCCTCATCACCAAAGCCGGTGACAGCAGATCCCACGCGGATAACAACGGCGGCACCCGCGCCTGGCTGGGCGAACTGATGGCGATACGCGACATAGGCAGGGAGGAACTCAGGCCCGCTCCGAAAACAGCCAAAGCGGAACTCCCCCGCCCTCCCATCCCCATCCGCTTCCGTCTCAAGGAAGCGGGCTATGTCACCCTCGTGATCGAGCGCCCGGATGGGTTCCGTGTGCGCAACCTCATTTCCGAAACATGGTTTCCCGCTGGCGACAATACGGCATGGTGGGACGCCAGCGACGATCTCGGACGCGATGAGGATGCCGCCAACCACGGCGTTTACCACATCCCCACCCGCTTCGTGGAGCCGGGACAATACCGTGTCCGCGGCCTGGTCCGTGGCAAGTTAGCTCCCCACTACGAGTTCTCCGTTTACGCCACCGGAAATCCGCCATGGAGCACCGAGGACGGCACCGGCGCCTGGCTGGCAAACCACTCGCCCCCGCAGGCCGCCGCCTTCATCCCCGCCGCCCAATCTCCCACCGGAGAGGATGTCGTTTACCTCGGATGCTTTGTCACTGAAGGACCCGATGGCGTGGCATGGGTCGATCTGGACGGGAAAAAGATCGGCGGCCAGAAATGGATAGGCGGCCACTGGACTGCCGCGCCTTTCCTCGCCCGCGACGCCGGAGCCTCCCCGGATCCGGATACCCACGTCTATGTCGGATCCGTTTGGGAAACCCAGAAAGGCAGTGGGGTCGGCGAAATGCGGATCACCGCCCTCACAAAAAAGGGCGATAAGGAAATTCTCAAACACAACATCGGCCCCATTAAAAGGGACGGCAAACCGGAGGACTCCGCCGGCAACCAGCTAGGAGGAATCGCCGTCCAGAACGGCATCGCCGTCGTTACGCTCACCAGGAAGAACCTGCTTCTTTTCATCGATACGAGGGCTGGAAAAATCATTGGTGAGACTGCGCTCGAAGCTCCCCGGGGAGTCGCGATCGAACCCTCCGACAGCAGCATCCTCGTCCTGAGTGGAAAGCAGCTCCTCCGGTTTTCCGCCCCGGATGATTTCAACGAACCCCTCACGCCGGAGCCGCTCATCAGCACCGGACTCGAAGACCCCGCGGGAATCACACTCGATGAAAAAGGCACCATCTACATCAGCGATTGGGGCGACAGCCACCAGGTGAAAATCTTCACCCCCACCGGCAAACCCGTCCGCACCGTAGGCCACCCCGGAGCACCCAAAGCCGGAAAATACGATCCCCTCCACATGAACCACCCGCACGGAATCGCGGTCGATTCCAACGGACACATCTGGGTCACCGAACACGACTACATCCCGAAACGGGTCAGCCTCTGGTCTGCCGAAGGCGAACTCCTCAAAACCTTCTACGGCCCCGGGAAATACGGCGGCGGCGGTGCGCTCGACCCCGTGGACAAATCGAAATTCTACTACGCGGATGAGGAAAAAGGATCCATGGAGTTCAAGCTCGACTGGAAAACCGGAACCTGGGAACTCGAGAACATCCTTACCCGTAAAACCCCGGGGGAAATGGAGCTCGCCTTCCGCAGCGGCGCGCCCGAGCAGGCCATCTACTACGAAGGCCGTAGATACTTTTCCAACTCCTACAACTCCAACCCCACCGGAGGCCACGGCACCGCCTTCGTGTTTTCCGAAAAAGACGGTATCACCCGCTCCTGTGCGGCAATGGGCAACGCCTACTTCTGGGATGTCTTGAAAGCAGACGAATTCCGTGCGAACTGGCCCAAAGGCATCGACCTCACCGCAGACAGGGACAACCGGGCGCTCTTCATCTGGAGCGACACCAACGGCGACGCCCACGCCCAGCCTGACGAAGTCACCTTCCACGCCGGGGATCCCAGCGGTGTTTCCGTCGCGCAGCACCTCTCCTTCTGCATGGCCCGCCTGAACGGAAACGCGATGCGGTTCCCGCCAGTCGGCTTCACAGTATCCGGCGTCCCCCGCTACGATTTCTCGAAAGGGGAAATCCTCGCCAAAGACGTTCTGAACCCGAAATCCTCCGGCGGCAACCAGGTGCTTGCCGGCAAGGACGGATGGAGCGCCATCACCCTCGGCATGGAACCGTTCGACCCCAATTCCATCTCCGGAGCCAAGGACGGGGTTCCGAAATGGAGCTACCCCAGCCCGTGGCCCGGCCTCCACGCATCCCACAAGGCCCCCCGCCCCGACCGCCCCGGACAACTGATAGGCACCACACGCCTGCCCGGCGGATTTTTTGAAATCGAAGGAACCGATGTCGGCCCGATGTGGGCGGTGCACAGCAACCACGGCATGATGTATGTCTTCACCCAGGACGGCCTCTTCGTCGCCACCCTCTTCCTGGATTCACGGACGGGCCTCAAATGGCGCATGCCTACCTCCGCCCGTAACATGCCCCTTGAAGGGCTTTCCCTAGGAGAGGAAAATTTCTGGCCCACACTCAGCCATTCCTCGGATGGAAACGTGTATCTCGTCGATGGCAACCGCAGCGCGATCATACGCCTTGATGGCCTGAACACCGCCCGCCGCCTGCCGGATTCCACCCTCACCCTCACCAAGGCGGATCTGGAAAAAAGCCAGTCATGGCAGATCGCGGCGGAAGCCGCCCGCCAGAGTTCACTTGGAACCGGAACCATGACCGCCGCCACCGAAACCCAACCCACCGTCGATGGAGAACTCTCCGATTGGACGAAGGCGGACTGGGTAGATATCGATAAAAGCGGTGTCAAAGCCTACTTCAATGCCACGACCAAACCCTACGACATCACCGGCAGCATCGCCATGTCCGGCGACAAACTCTACGCCGCATGGAAAACCGAGGATGCCGATCTCCTGAAAAACACCGGTGAAATGCCAGTCGCCCCATTCAAGACCGGCGGCGCGCTCGATCTTATGCTCGGCCCCGATGGCGACCGCGACCAGCCGGTGGCCGGTGACATGCGACTGATCGTGACCCTCGTGGATAAAAAACCATGGGCACTGCTCTACCGCCCCGTCGTCCCCGGCACCAGCGGCTCGGAAAAAATCCCCTTCTCATCCCCATGGAGGACAATCACGTTCGACAAAGTCGAGGACGTCACCGACAAGATCGAGTTCGCACAAAAAGGCGGCAATTACGAAATTTCCATCCCGTTCGAAACCCTCGGCTTCACTCCGAAAAAGGGCGCCAGGATCCGCGGTGATATCGGCATCCTCCGAGGCAACGGCAACGAAACCACCGCCCGCGTCTATTGGAGCAACAAGGCCACCGGCATCACCGCCGACGTCCCCGCCGAAGCCATGCTCACCCCGAAACTCTGGGGCCGGATCGAATTTAAATGATATTCCAGAACCCTTCCATCAGGCAAACGTCCTGCCCACACTACCGACAAATCCACAGCGCCCGAAAATCCTTCGGCCAATTTTCCCGACCCATGACAAATCTCTCCTGAAAACCATGATCAAACGCATACCCATCCTCCTCGCCGCTCTCCCTCTCATCGCCTCTGCGGAGCCAGAAGTCCCGATGATCGGCCGTCAGAGCCACAATGAAGGCATCCGCGCCGTCCCCGCCCCGGGAACCGTCAAAATCGACGGAAAACTCGACGACTGGGACTTCTCCGGACGCATCTGGTCTTTCGCAGACGTCGCCATCCGCGACCGCTATTCCTCGGAAACGGCAATGATGTGGGACAAGGATTTCCTCTACATCGGACAAAAGGTGCTGGATCCCAACCCTCTCGTAAACACCATCGATCCCACCTTCGACCCCCAGGGGGGCTGGAAAGGCGATTCCCTGCAGCTCCGCGTCCTCACCGACTGGCCTTCATGGGTTACCCTCTGGAAACACACGGGCAGCGGAAAATCCATCCTCCACCGCGCCTCCTGGGGCTCGGAGGATTCCTCGAAAGGAATCGAGGATACCTTTTTCATCAGTGAACCGAATTCCACCCAACTCGGCAAAGGCATCGAGATGGCATCCGTTCCCAACGAAGACGGCTACGTCCGCGAGATCCGCATTCCATGGCAGGTTATCTACAAAAGCGCCCCAGATATCAGCCCCGGACTGACCATCCGCATCGGTCTCGAACTCTTCTGGGGTCGTCCCGGCGAGTCCACCAGGCCCGCCCACCGCTACACCGACAACCTTCAGAAAGGTGAAACTTCCCGCGAATTTTTCTGGAGTGCCAAGAGAGCATGGGGCGATGTCACCCTACTCCCCGAGGGCAACGTCGAAGAACACAGCTACATCCTCCCCGGCCAAAAACTCGTGGGCACGATCCCGCTGGAACTGGAGATCCCTGCTGATGCGAAGGAATTCACGGTGGTCATCGAAAAGGACGGAAAACGCATCCGCAACCTGGGCGCCCAGCTCGAGCCCGCTCGCTACAAGACCTCCGAGAAAGACGGCATTCTTACCGTGGAAGTCCTCTGGGACGGTGCCGACGACCATGAAAAAATGGTCTCTCCCGGCACCTACACTTCCCGCGGCCTCACCCACCGCGGGCTCGGCGCGGACTACGTGATGTCCTTCTACAATCCCGGCACCCCGCCATGGGACACCGGCGGCAAGGGCGGCTGGGGAGCCGACCACAGTGCCCCCAAACTCACCGCCGCGTCCGGCGATTGGTCCATCGTCGCATGGTCTTTCGCCGAGGGTGGCCATGGCGTCATCGGCGTCGGCCCGGACGGACTGAAAAAGTGGGGCGAAAAACGTGGCGCCAGTACCCTCGCGGCGGATGAAAAACACGTCTATTTCACCGCCAATTCCTGGCATGCCAAAGGCAACTTCTGCAGGCTCGAAAAGACCAAGGGCGCCTACAAGCCTTTCATTCTTGATGGCAAGGAACGCCCTTTCGAACTCCCACTGACCGATATCTTCGGCGACGAGGTTCCCGGCAATCCCACCGCGCTCGCCTCCTCCGGGAAGACCATCGCGATGGCTCTAAGCGGCGGCAAGATCGCCCTGCTCGAAGCCGAGTCGGCCAAGCTCACCAAGCTAATCGACGCCCCCTCGCCTACCGCACTCGCCTACGGCCCCGGCGAAACCCTATATGCCGTATCAGGTGGAAAACTCGTTTCCGTTTCCGATGATATGAGGTCCATTCCAACACCGGGGATCGGCGAAATCGGAAAAACCCTCACCGTCGATCCCGATGGCAACATCGGCCTGCTCGACATCGGAACCGACCAGCAGATCAAGTTCTATTCCCCCGAAGGGAAATTCTCCCATGCCCTGGGCAAAAAGGGAGGCCGCCCCGTCCGCGGCGATTTCGAGGAAGAGGCGATGTCCCACGCCAGCTCCATCGCCACGAACTCGAAAGGCGAAACCTGGGTCACCGAATCATGGGACTTCCCGCGCCGCGTCTCCGTATGGGGCAAGGACGGCAAACTCATCCGCGACTACATCGGCAACACCCATTACGCAGCCACAGGTACTTTCCTCCACGATTCCGACCCGACCCTCGCCTACTTCGGCCCCGTCGAAATGAAGCTAGATCTTGAAAAACGCACCTGGAAGGTCACCCGCATCCTCTGGGTTCCCGGCGAGGGCGAGCATTTCAAAATCAACACCGGCTCCCATGCCCATCCGCACCGCTTCACCAGCGAGGCGGGCGGCAAACAACGCGAATTCATGTTCGCACCGCCCTACCGCCGCCACAATCCCTACGTCCTTTATATGGAGGGTGAAAACGGCTGGCGCCCCGTTTCCGCGATCGGCACCCTCGGCCAAATCACCGGCGACCTCGAGAAAGGTGGCAAAGTAGTATCCCAGCCGTCCGGCGAATACGAAGGCGCCAATGCCTACGACTCCTACATCTGGAACGACCTCGACAGGGACGGCAAAATCTCCCGCAAAGAGGTCACGGTCGTTACCAACCCGAAACCCGTAAAAATCGGAAAATCGGGGTCTTCCGCAATCCCCATGGGAAGCGGCTGGGGCACACGCATGTCTCCCAAGGATCTCTCGTTTTTCGTAAACGGACTCGCCCGCTACACCCCGGCCAGCTACACGGATGAAGGCGCTCCCGTATTCACCACGGAAAGCATCCGCGAATATGACAACGACATGACCGGCGATTTCGTTCCCCTCATCTCCGAAGACTCGGTCCTCGCCCTCACCAACAAGGGCTACTTCGCCACCACCGGGCTCTACGCACTCGATACCGAAACCGGCGAGCCGAAGTGGTCATATCCGAACCCTTACCCGCGTGTCCACGGCTCACACCGCGCCACCATGCCCCAGCCCGGACTGCTCATCGGCGCCCTGAAATTCCTCGGCACCGCGGACATCCCCGGGGACAAGCACCACCTCTTCGGTATTCGCGGCAACCTCGGCCAAGATTTCTACTACACCTCCGACGGCCTTTTCGTCGGCACGGTGTTCCAGGACACCCGTCTCCCTTCCATGCCCCTCCCGGGATCGGAAGCGGATCTCGTCGGCTCGCCGATGGAATCAATGGGAGGCCGTGGCGAGCCCTTCTCCGGCTGGATGGGTCAGCACAGCGACGGCAAGGTCCGCTTCACCTTCGGCCTCGCCGGACAGGCTGCGATGATCTGCCAAATGAACGGTCTCGACAAAATCAAACGATTCACCGGACCAAAGATCGCCCTCGACACGGCACTCATCTCCAAAGCCGCCCTCGACAACGACGCCCGCGCCGCTGCAGAACGCAAAGGAGCCGAGAAAAAGCAGGACATCACCCGCGTTTCGGAATCGCCGGACTGGAGGAAAATCCCTTCCTTTGAAATCAAAAGCACCGCATCGAATTTCAAAGGCAAAGCCCAGCTCGCATACGGGCAGGGGAACCTCTACCTCGCCATGGAAGTCGAGGATCCCAGCCCTTGGAAAAACGAAGGCATCGATCCCGCCCGCCTCTTCAAAACCGGTGATGCGGTGGATCTCCAGCTCGGCAACGAAACAAGTGATCGCAGCGATCCCGCAGCGGGCGATATCCGAATCGTCTTCGCCAAAATGGGCAAGAAACCCGCCGCCATCCTCATGCGCCCGGTCAGCCCCGGCGCACCGGAAAGCTCGCGGAAAACCTACACCTCCCCCGTGGGTAACAAGAAGTTCGACGAAGTCCGCCAACTCGAAACCGCCGAGGTCAGAGTGGAAACGAAAGGCCGCGGATACCGGATCGAGGCCACCATCCCATTCACCGATCTCGGACTGAGGCCGGAAGCAGGTCAGGAAATCCGCGGCGACATCGGATTCATATCCTCGGATGCCGCCGGCCGTATCAATACCGCCCGCACCTACTGGTCTAACCAAGCAACCAACCTCGTCAACGACGAACCCATCGAATCCTGGCTGAACCCCTCCGCATGGGGAAGCTTCACCTGGGGCGAATGAACCCGTACCGGGGCGCGCCATTGTGGCTGGGAACTCCGGCCCCAGGCCGTTCAGGGGGATTCCAGCCCCCTTCTTTTATTTCCACATATCCCGAGACAAACTACACATCGACAAAATTTGTAACATGAATTTACTCCGCCAACCCCTGCGCTCGGCCGTCGGCCTTTCGGCCGCCCTCGCCACACTTCCCGCTGCTGCCGAAGTCGAGTCCATTTCGGCAGCCATCGTTCACACCGAAGAAGCACCGACCATCGACGGCGACCTCCTCGATTGGCAGGAAAATTCCGCCGTTCACGAGATCCTCAGCACCGCCGGGAAAAAAGTCGGAACTTTCAAACTCGCCGCCGACAACGGGAATTTATACGCGGCCTTTTCCGTGACCGACGGCAGCCCGGTGAAAAATACATCGTCCACCGTGGAGGAGCTTCTGAAAGGAGGCGATGCGGTGGGATTCATGCTCGGATCAGCCGGAGGAAACCAGGTTTACCAGCGCCTCCTTGCTTCAGAGATCGATGGCAAACCCGTGCTGATCGCCTATCGCCCCAAGTGGCCTGAGAAGCGCCCGCATACCTTTTCCTCCCCGGTCGGCGAGCTTCCCATGGACTACGTCGGGCAGGTGGACGGCGTCCGCGTCGCCTTCCAGAAGGATGACAAAGGCTACTCCTGCGAGATGGCTCTGCCGTGGAAAAGCCTCGGCGTTCAGCCGGGATTCTCCGGCGAAATCCCCTTCGATTCCCAGATCATTTTCTCGGATCCCGCCGGCACGGTGAACGTCGGCACCGCATGGTGGCATACGAAAGGCGGCCCCGGTTTCACCACCGAGGATCTCCCTACCGAGGCCGCGCTCTACCCGGACACGTGGGGAAAAGTGCGCATGTTCGAACAGGATCCCGGTCCGCGTATTCCTGAGAAAGCCGCCTCCGCCCCGAAGGTCGGCCTGCCCATTACTTTCGAGCTGCCGCGCGATGCGAAGGCCAGTCTCGTGATTGCCGACAAGGAAGGGTTTATCGTCCGCGAACTGCTCCGCGCAGAAGCCCATCCCAAGGGCATCCACACCGTCTATTGGAACGGCCGCGACCGGCATGACGAGCCGCTGCCACCGGGCGAATACACCTGGCGTCTCGCCTACTTCGATGGCATGGGCGTCCGTTTCCACGCCAGCGTGGGCAACTACGCCCGCCCCCCGTTCCGCACCGCCGATGGCAAAGGCTCGATGGGTGGCCAGCACGGCGGCCCGCGAATCGTCGCCGCCGACAAGACCGGGGTCTACATCATCAACGGCGCAGAGGAGGGCCACCCCGCCATGCGAAAGATCGACCGCGACGGCTACACGCTCTGGAAGAGATCGATGGGCGGATTCGGCGTTGGAAAGGAGGTCGTGTCCGATGGGGAGTCCGCCTACATGATCCATCAAGGCCGGAAGGAAAAATCGATGAACCTGCTGCGCCTGGAGATCGATTCCGGCAAAACCCGCGACTTTGCCAACGGGGAAGACAAGATCGCTGTGACCGCAGAATCCGGACAAACCGGCGGCCTCGCAATCATCGACGGCAGACTCTATTTCGGCCTCACAGATCAGAACCAAATCGGGGTTCTGAAACTCGCGGATGCCACCATGGGCGACCCCGTCCCTATCGAAAAACCCGTAGACATCGCCTCCACCGCCGACGGCCGCCTGCTCATCTGCTCCGGAGATGCCGTTCATCTTTTCGACCCCGCCTCAGGCAAAACCAAACCTTTCATCACCGGCCTCAAAGATGTCCGCACGGTGGCCACCGATGGAGCCGGAAAGGTCTTCGTCGGTGATCGCAGCGACGCCTCCCAGATCATGGTCTTTGATCTGAAAAACGGGAAACCTCTCGCCGCTCTCGGAAAGAAAGGCGGCAGGCCGGAAACCGAAATGAACTACGATCCGGACGCTCTTCGGAAGATCAAGGATCTCGCCATTGACAGCGAGGGCTCGGTTTGGGCGGTGGAGGATGCGGGACTTAACCGCGTGGCTCGTTTTTCCCCCGCCGGGCACTGTGAATTGGAGTTGATCGGACCGGTCGCCTACAATGCCTTCGGCCCCGATCTCGACGACCTCTCCGTTGTCTATTACCAGCCGCACCCCAAGGATCCCCTCTACGTCAAAACCCGGATCGATACTGAGAAATACCAGGCAGATCCCGTGCGCGGCGCCACGGACGCACAAAAGGTGGAGGCCGTGATCAATTTCACCCAGAACGCCGGCCCGGACGGGGTGGATCTGATGGAAAATTCGATGAAAAACGGCTACGGCCACGTGGTAGCTTTTACCGCAGAAAACGGCCACCGCTACCTCTGGCGCATCGCCAAAAGAAACCGCGCCACCTACCCGGACGGCGCCGCAATTTTCCGCTGGCATGATGACCGCTGGATTCCCGCCGCCCTGGTCAGCAACAAAAAGGAAATCCAGTCCTGGTCCGATTTTAACGGCGACGGACAGGTGCAGGAACACGAACGCTACGACCCGCCGCCGACCAGCAATTTCGCCTGGCTCGACCGGAAGCTCCGCCTCTACGGCCACGGCGGCACCCTCGTTCCCTCCCGTATTCTGGAAAACGGCGTGCCGGATTTCCGCGACGCCAAATTCACGCCCCACATGGAGGACATGGAATCCGACTACTTCCAAGGTAGCGACGTTTTCAACTCCATGCCCGATCAGGACGGAGCCGTTTACTACATCGGAAACTACGGCACCCACCGCCACCGTACCTTCTGGGACCGTGCTAGCGAGAACGCCCTTTTCAAAGTCGCCGACGGGAAAATCCAGTGGGTGATCGGTCAAAACAATCCCTATCTGAAGCTAGATAGCGACCTCACCACCGTTTCCGGCATCGCCGGCGTGGTCGATGACATCCTCATTGCCCACATGGTGGAACCCGCCAATTACATCGCCTACACCACGGACGGTTTCACCCTGGGCAACGTCCTTCTGGATGAAAACGGAGACCGTCCGGGAGTGGGGCCGACCGCCATCTACATCGAGAGTTTCACCGGCCTGTTCATCAAGGATCCCGAATCCGGGAAACGACTGCTGTATTCCGTCAGCAGCGGAGACGACCGCATCATGGAAGTCACCGGGCCGGGGGAAATCACGCGCTCCGAAGGAAAAATCACCCTGAAATCCGCCTTCCCCCGCGAGCCCGCCCCGGTGGGTAACACCACCATCCCGTATGAGACCTGGTGGGGCAACAAAGGCCGTGGATACGAAGTCGATGCCCATGTCTGGGAGTGGACTCTCGATTCCAGAGGCCTCGCCATATCCGAAAACGAAGCCCTGCTCGGCGACATCCGCCTCCGCCGTGACGCCGGGGCGCTGCATGTCCTCGCCAACGTGATCAATCCCTCCAAATTCGAAAATACCGCCGACGAACCATGGGGAAACCTGGAAGGGGTAGAACTCATGCTCGGACAAGTGGAACCGTTGGAAAACCGCAGCCCGCAAGCCGGCGACGTGCGCATTTTCCTCACCAAGAACGGCGACAAACCGGTCGCCATCGCCTACCGGCATGGAGGTGATGACTGGCAGGAAATCAAGGATGCCAAGGTCGCCATGCGGGCACGCTACCACGATCTCGGCTGGCGCCTGGAAGCAGAGCTTCCGATCACTAATTTCCCCGAACTCGCTTCCCCGCGCCTCCAGAAATTTCGACGTGACAAGGATCTCAACGACTACGAGGAAACCCGCCCGGATCTCGCCGAACCGATCCGCCTAAACGCCGCTTTCCACCTCAAGGGCGCGGACGGCATCCGCC
Source organism: uncultured Verrucomicrobiae bacterium (assembly GCA_963793435.1). GTDB lineage: Bacteria > Verrucomicrobiota > Verrucomicrobiia > Verrucomicrobiales > Akkermansiaceae > Luteolibacter. Next base: position 3,534,352 of record CAWCAA010000002.1, read on the forward strand.
GCATCCCGTGGGTCGAGGATAAAACGGATCTCACCAAACCGCAGGATCTGAACCCCGCTTCCTGGGGATTTGCAAACACTCTCGCCAACCTCTCCTGGCCGGAAGCCGGTGGAGTCGGTCGCTTCGCCCTGTTCCGGGCTCCCGCCGGGAATCCCGGAAACATCTCGCTCGTCGCCGCGGATCTCACTGGAACCCGTTATGTGGATACCCCGGGCCCCGGCGAGTTTCTCTACTGGCTTGCACCGGTCTCGGAGAGCGGAATCGGGCAGGCCACCGGCCCGGCCCGCCCGCAGGCCACCTTGGCTAAATTTCCCGCCTTCGGCTCCACCCGCGTAAGCACATTGCAGGATCCGCCATACTTGCGCGTCCCGCTGCCTTTCACCACCGGCATGCTCAATCTTGCCGTGGAAGACGCCGCCTCCGTCCGCATAGTCTCCCCTTCAGGACTTAAAGCAGCCGCCCGAGAATTGATGCCGGGGGTTGCCAGCATCATCGTCCAGGTTCCTGAAAACACCAAACTCGGCGAGACCTTTCCTCTCATGATTTCCGCGAAGTCCGGAGGAAAAACCGTGAAGGCTACGGTTCATGTCATCATCGGTCTTGATCTGATGTCCGGACTCCCGTGGGGTGCCATGCCCGCCCCGGGCGGAACCACACCCTGGCAGCGTGATCCCTCCAAGGAATCCACAAAAAGCCCAAAACACAGCGTAGTGATCGAGGACTCGCCGGAGGTTTCCCCCTCCATCAAAATGCAGGCCTGGAACAGCGACAACCGCATCGCCTACCCGCTGGACACCGGTAATCCCGGAGCCTGGCAGGCGGGAGGATTGTTCAAACTCATCGAACGCGCCGGCGGCACCACCTCCGGCGTCCTGATCAGCGATGCCCGGGGCAAACCAATCGCCGACCTGAGATTCGAGCAGAAGAAAATCAACGGCAAGAACAACGGAGTGGTCACAGCGCAGAAAGAACTCCTGATCGACAACGACGATGACTACCGCGCCATCGTCCTCAAACAGTGGCAACCCTTCCAAATCGAAGCCCGTTCCGGAAAAATCGCCTTCACCTTCGGACAAGGCGCCAACCAGCGCACCCTGGAAGCCCCCGCCCTCGAAGGCTCCACCTGGAACCAACCCGCCTCCTTCGAAATCTACCAAGGCGGCAAATCCTCCGGCCGCAAGCTCGAAGCCGGCAACCTATCCTTCACGAAGATCCCCGAATCACTGGCTCCCGCTAACGCTGCGGAAAACCGCTAACGCAAAAAAAATCATTTTTTTTCGGCCAATCCGTCCGGATGGCGACAAATCCATTATCAACAGGGGGAATTCCGCATCTACAACCCGGAACACCGCCGATAACAGAAACAACCGACAAGCCATGAAAACCAAATATCTCTCCGCCTGCCTCCTCTCCGCCCTCGCCCTCCCCGCGTCCGCCGCGACCTTCACTTGGACGGGTGACGCGAACGACGGCGGTTACTCCACACCCGGAAACTGGAATCCCGCGCATTCCGGCTGGCGACGACAGGGTCGTCATCACCAACGGCGATACTGTCACCAGCACTAGCAACGTCGATTTCAATGAAGCAGATAGCGCCAACGGACTGAATCTCAACGGCGGCAGCACCCTCATCGTCAACGGCAGTGTCACCTCCGTCTCCAACGGCGGAAGCGGCAGCACCATAGTCAACAACATCGGCACGAGCACGACCATCGGCACCCTTACCATCACCGGGATCCTCAGCGCGGGCAACAGCGGCGTAAGTTCCGGCTCATCAAGCAACTTCAACATCTTTGCCGGAAGTTCACTCAGCGCCGGCTCCTTTGTGGGCGTCCATGGATCCGGTACCAACGCCTCAGCAGGCGGCTGGACTTTAGGGATCACAGGTGGCGATTTCACCGTGGGGGGCGCATTTGATTAGACCGATACCACCAACCCGGCAACCGCCCCGAACCGCAAGGGATTTATCAATATCGGAAGCACCGGCACCGCCACCGGCGGCACGGTCAATGTGGGCACCTTCGCGACTGACTGGACGGATAGGGCCAGCCACTACGTCCTCTTCAACGACACACTCGGCTCCCTCACCTTCGGGAAAACAAACTGGGAGGATCTCGCTGACGTCGAGAGTCTCATCGCCGGAGACTTCATCCGCAAGGACGGCGGCATCACGGATGACTTCGTCATCAGGGACAACGGCAGCACCTGGAACGTCTCCTTCACCCCCATCCCGGAGCCAGGCACCGCCGCCCTTTCGCTGCTTGCCTTCGTAGCCCTGCTCTCCCGCCGCTCTCGGCGCTAAGCCGTCGGCATACTCCACCAAACCCAACCAGTACGAAAACACTACCTATCCGATGAAAACCATCCCCACACACAGGAAACTTCTCACCCCCGTCTGCCTCGCAGCTTTTGTCTTTAACGCGCACGCGGCGAGCATCAGCGTGAATTTTCACCTTGCCGGAAGCAGCAACCAGATTGATTCGGCTGATACCGCCGGCGTGGTGGCCTCAACCAACTGGAACAATGTGCAGGATATAAATACTTCCGGAACGACGGCATCTGCAACCAATCTCCTCGACGGCTCCGGTACGTCAACCGGCACAGACCTCACCGTGCTCGGCAACAGTGATGCCGGCAGCGGCGATTCCGGAGCGAGTTCCACCACTGTCGGAACCCAGGGCGACCGGGACATGATGAAATCCGAATTGGGCACAAGTAGTGGCAGCATCACGATGCAGCTCCGCAATCTTCCCGCCGCTTACGCCGCGACCGGTTTCGATGTTTATATCTATTCCTGGGGTGACGACGATGTGCAGACCTCCAGCCAATCCCGCTACAATGGAATCTACCGGTTCCAGCTCGATGCCGACGGAGCGGGCGTGGTAGATGATTTCGAAGATAACACATTCATGCGCAACTACAACCCGGCAGCCGGACAGGATCTCTGGCTCGGCTATGTGAACAATCAGTTCTCAACCGAGGCGGGAGTCGACGCCGGATCCTTTTCCAGCTATGCCAAAATCACCATCCCCGGGGGGATCAATGCCGCCAACGGAATCGATCTAAGGGTCACCAACGTCAACGAAGGCGCTGGCCGGGAAATGGCCCAGGGCTTCCAGATCGTGCAAATCCCGGAGCCAAGCAGCTTTGCGCTTCTCGTCAGCGGCCTTGGATTGCTGGTGCTGCGCCGTCGCGCTTAGCCACACAAGACTCTAAAATCAACAGGTCGGCTCCTATCTTTAACGTTGGGGAGCCCGCCGGTTTTTCCTTCTCCCATTTTCCCTCACCTTTGACTCTACCAATCTAAAACAACCCCGTGAACCTCCAATCCATAGCACTAGCCGCCTCACTCGTCCTCTCTTCAGCCCTACACGCTGAAATCGCCCCGGTGCCACTCAAGGAAGATGATCGTATCGTGTTCCTCGGAGACTCGATCACCGCCGGAGGCAAGGGTTCCAAGGGCTACATCACCCTGCTCACCAAGGCGATTGAGGACGCCCACCCAGACCTCGGTATCGAGACCATCGGCGCGGGGGTCAGCGGTAACAAGGTTCTCAATCTGCAAAAAAGACTGGAGAAAGACGTGCTCGCCGAGGAACCAACCATCGTCTTCAACTACATCGGCATCAACGATGTCTGGCATTGGAAAAGGAAGGCCGGAACCAGCAAGGCAGACTTTAAATCCGGACTCGAAAAAATTGTTTCTAAAATCAAAGCCTCCGGTGCGCGTGTCATACTCTGCACCCCCAGCGTGATCGGCGAGAAGCTGGATGGAGCCAACGAATACGACACGATGCTGAATGAATACGCCGCGATCAGCCGCCAGGTGGCCAAGGACAGTGACAGCCAACTCGTCGATCTGCGTAAAGCCTTTCTCGATCATCTCAAAGCGAACAATCCCAGAGACAAAGCCAAAGGCATTCTCACCGGAGACGGCGTCCACTTAAACGCCGAGGGAAACAAGCTCGTCGCACGCGAGATGGGACAAGCCATCGGAATCCGAGTCGAATGAATAAAGATGTGCTTGATCTCAACCGGCAGATCGCGCAGCAACCAATTCACCGTTTTTTCTAGCCTTCCAGCCGAATCCGGCAATCCCCGCCGATTCCCTACCCGCTCTTAAGGGAGGCGTATGGTTGTGCTCTCCTATCTATGCTTCACCTTCAATGGCACTCAAATCGACACTTCTCACATGACCATCCGATCCTTCGCACTCCGATCCATCGCACTTGCCGCCGTTGTTTGCCTCGGCCAACTTTCTGCTGAAGTCGAACCCAACCGGCTGTTCACCGACGGAGCCGTTCTCCAGAGAGGCCGGAAGTTGCCAGTCTGGGGAACAGCGAACGATGGAGAGAAGGTTACGGTAGAGTTCAACGGACAGAAAGCCGAGACCGTGACCAAGGACGGCAAATAGAGCGTTTCCCTGGATCCGGTCGAGGCGGGAGGCCCGTTTACCATGACCATTTCCGGTGAAAACCACGTGGCTCTGAAAAATCTGATGGTTGGTGAAGTCTGGATCTGTTCCGGGCAATCCAACATGGAGTGGAAATTCAAGAACGATGCCACGGCTGATGACGAGCGCCCGAAAGCGAAATTCCCGGAAATCAGGATGTTTAACGTGTGGAAGAAAACCACTCCGGAACCCCGGGAAGACCTCCGGGGAAAATGGACGGAGTGCTCACCCGAAACCGTCGGCGATTTCTCTGCGGTGGCATATTTCTTCGCCCGTGAACTCCACGCCAAGCTGGGCGTCCCGATCGGTATGATCACCAGTTCGTCAGGAGGAACCCAGGCCCAGGCATGGACCAGTGAAAAAGGTTTCGAGGGCCATTCCGATCTCAAGCGGTATGTGAAATTTTGGGAATCCTACCGTGCGAACCCCGGAGAAAACGCGGGGAAGAAATTCACGGCGAGCGACCCTTCGTCACTCTACAACGGGATGATCGCGCCGCTCATCCCCTACCGGATCAAAGGTGTAATCTGGTACCAGGGCGAATCGAACTCGGGGAAGGCCAGACGGTACCGAACCCTCTTCCCCGCCCTGATTGCAGATTGGCGTGCCAACTGGAACCAAGGTGACTTTCCGTTCTGTTTTGTCCAGATCACCCCGCACAAGGGGATGGTGCCGGAAATCCGCGAGGCGCAGTTCCTTACCCTCTCGAAATCCAAAAACACGGCCATGGTCGTCACTACCGATGTGGGGGAAGCGGACAACATTCATCCGGAACGGAAGGAGCCCGTGGGAAAACGTCTTGCCTTGGCAGCGCGAGCTCTGGCTTATGGCGAGAAAATCGAATATTCGGGACCGCTCTTCGAATCCATGGAGGTCGATGGCTCCAGGGCCGTACTCACATTCAGCCACATTGGCAGCGGCCTCGTCGCACAAGGGGGTGAGCTTAGAGGTTTCACCATCGCAGGCCCGGATGACGAGGATTTCGTCCCCGCTAAAGCGGAAATCAGTGGGGGGCAAGTGATTGTTACCGCCAAAGGAATTACCAGACCGAAAGCGGCCCGCTACGGTTGGGAAAACGTTCGCAATGTAAACCTCTATAACAAGGAAGGACTCCCCGCCTCGCCGTTCAGGGCGAAAATCCCGAAACGAGGGGGAATCCCGAATCAAAGACCGGCCTGCGCCAAATGCAGGTGCCCTGGCGCCTGATTTATGGGGAATTGACCGCTTTCGAAAAATTTTCCATATTTTCCCGGCCAATTCCCCAATACCGCGACAAATCTTTTATAACGCTTTCACCTCCCCAAGAAAACAATCCCACAAAAACCAACATATGAAATATAAATCAATTACGAAAAAATTTGCAACCGTGGCAGCAGCAGCTTTCGCGCTGATGGCAACAAACAGCCAGGCCGTCGTTATTTTCAACGATACCTTTGATGTCGGAACCACCCCCACAGTCGGCGACGACGCCGGCGACCCGGACGATACGGCGTTTACCGCGGTGAGCGGAATGTCAGTTTCCGTGAACACGACGAACCAACTGGCATCTGGCAACTCGCTCTTCGGAAACGTCTCTAGCTCGGTCAACCTACTGGTCACCCAGTTCGCGGCGCAGACCCTCGCCGCGGTGGGGGATTCGATCACCCTTTCGTTCGACTACCGCTGGCAAGACGCTACCGCTGGAAATACGGATCGGATTCCCGTCTTCGGGCTCTACAATACCGGCGGTACTGCAAGCGATTACACCGATGATATCGGATACAACGCTCAATTTATCACGGGCACTACGAATGTGATTCGCTTCTTCCGGGAACTGGCGGGCGACAACCCGCTGACCGGCAGCGGGGATTCCCCGTTGGGATCGACCCCATATACCTACGACGGGACGAAACGTAATTTCACCATGACCCTGTCACGGATCGCGGATACGAATGCCGACAGCATGGATGATCTCCGGGTGTCGCTCGATCTCGTCGATCCTGAAGACGACGACAACAATCTTTCGGGTTTCTCCGCCGTGGATACCACGCAAGCGACGTTCACCTTCGACCAGTTCGCCCTCAGGTCCCGCTCGACAAGTTTCTATCTAGACAACGTGTCCGTGAGCACCTCGATTCCGGAGCCGGGAAGCATCGCTCTGCTATTCGGAGGCAGTCTCCTTCTGGGAGCAAGGCGGAAGCGTATCACTGGCAGGTAGCCGTTTCAGCTACCCCGGATTGCCATGCCGACCAGGCGACTGACTTGCCCCCCACATCGGTAAATCCGGCAGCGGCGGGGCAGGTTTGAAAAAGTAGTGCCGGTGGTAGTTGAACCCACGGCCGAAGGATTATGGATCCCCTGCTCTAAACAACTGAGCACAGCCCCTTTTCCAGTTCCGCATTTGGAGGAACGGCTGGGAGCTTCGAACGGTGGGGAGGGAGAGGCAAGGGTAAGATGGGGCGGCTAAACACGTTAGCCTCCAACCCTTTGAGAGAACGTGGAAACTGGGTGGGATCTCTTAGCCTTTCAGGAGCTCTCTTAGGAAACAATCGAACATATTGAGAATATTCCCGCCCCCCGACCCTCCGAATAGCTTGCCTTACCAATGAAAAACGCCCCGTGCTCCCGTTTCGACCGTCATCACCTGGCGAAAGTATTTCGATCCTTCGCTTGTTGCATGCTATTCGCACAGCATTCATCCGCCCAAGTGCCAGTCACATACCGGCTCCCACCAAACCCCGGCGAAACCTACCTGGTCACGCTTGCAGTGACCGACATCTCAAACCCTGGATGGATCGTCAGCACCTTCGTCGCAGGTCAACCCCGCACCGTCACTGCGGAAAACGGTGGCAAGTTCACCGAGACATGGGACGGCCTCGATGAGAACTTCATGCCCGTCCCTCCAGGGAAATATTCGGTAAAAGGCATCTACTCCCCAGCCGAAAAATGGAAGATCGACGGCGAATACCACGCCATCACCCCCGTCTTCAACGGTGGCGCGTCCAAGTGGCTTCCACCCCGCGACCATGACCAAATGCCCGTCCCTTTTGGCGGCGACCCCGTGCTTTCCCCACTCGCCGATGTGGATGTCGGTTCCGAGGGGGTCGCAGTCTTCTACTACCGCTATCTAGAGAACGGCACCAATCTCCCGATGTTCGATCTGAATAAACCAATCCATCACGATCAGTTCCTAGGCGCTTTCAATTCAGGCGGGGCAGGCGGCGGCCCCTGTGTCGCCACCGATGGGGAAACCGTTTGGGCCTACTGTGCAGAAGGCGGCCCGCGTTATCTTTACCGCGCCGACCGGAAACCATTCGGCAAAAGCCCCGGAGCCAACCGCCGCTACGGCCGCTTCACCGATGGTTACGTAACCGCTCTTACAGCTATCAGGGATTCCGCTTCCGGCAAATCGTTTCTCTACGCCGCCCAGCGCGGTGAATACGAAACCACTCTCGACCGCCTCAAGCGAAAGAAATACCGTGAATCCACTACCAATTTCGTGGATCAGATTACCGTCCACGATGGCGAGACGGGAAACGTCCTGGCCACCCGCAAGATTTCCCGCCCCCAAGGCCTCGCCATCAGCGGAAACAAGCTCCTTGTTCTTCACAAAACCGGCGAAGAATTTCTCATCGCCACGATCCCTTTGACCCGTGGAATTCCTGCCGAAAAATGGAAATCTGTGCCTGTCCCGGATTCAATCGCACCGGCCGACATGGAGGCCGATTCCAAAGGCCGGATCTACCTCAGCGACACCGCCGCAAACCACGCATACCAGCTTTCCCCTGCCGGAAAGATCCTCCGTAAGTTCGGTGAACTGGACGCCCAGAAGCCCGGCACCTATGATCGTGAAACCCTCATGTCCCCCGGGAAACTCGCCGTTTGGACCGACTCGACCGGAACCACGCGCTTGCTCATCGTCGACAACGCCGGCCCGAACCGCACGAGCGAATGGAACGCCGATGACGGCACGCTCATCCGCGATTTCATGAGCCACCAGACAAAGGCGAACAACGGCTTCGCTGTCGACCCGGACGACGCCAGCCTCATATACCTCCCCACCCACAAGGACTGGTTGACCCGCTACAAAATCGACTACGATACCGGTGAATGGAAGGCCGACGCCGTCTGGCCGGACGTGCCCATCGGCATGCGCACCGGTCTTAGCAAACCCGATGCAGTCCGCACGAACGGTCGGCTCTACCTTGCCAGCACCAAGACCCTCGCCGTATTCCGCCTCACTGACGACGGCTCACGCTGGGCTCCCTCCGCCTCACTTATACGCGAGGGGAAAAACGCCTGGTTCTGGAATGATGCGAACGACAATGGCGAAATCGACGACTTCGAAAAGCGCCCCACCACACTGCCTGGCCAGGTCGTCACCTATCATGGCCAGCGCTGGCTACCGGATCTCTCTTATCTCTCACCTGCCCAAGGCGGCAAAGACCTCTGGCGTTTCTCGCCCGATTCCTTCGATAGTCACGGAAATCCCGTTTTCACGAAATGGGAGAAAGTCCTCACCGATCCTGTCTTCGAGGCCCGCGAAAAAGGCCCGGTGAACGCTCTCTACGGCGGCAACGAACTCGCCGAACGTTTCGAAAGCGACTGGATGCAAGCCGATGGCTCTCCCCACGAAGGCTATTACGTTCAGGCCCGTGCCCACGACTTCAACGCCAATGAAGGAGGGCAGCACAAGATCACCCGCTACGTCCCCGACGGGGAAGGCGGTTACAAAATGAAATGGCGCGTCGGCCGCAGCGTCCTGGGCTCGCCCGAGCGTGGCGAACTCAAGGGTGGCATGCGCCTTTACAAGCCAATCAACGGCATCCTCACCGTTATCGACCAATCCCGCAGCGGACTTTTTCTCTATACGGATGATGGCCTATACATCGATACACTTTTCCCTCCCGGCAGTACGCAGGGTGGCGCCGGAATCTACCGCCAACCGGGGGAATTCTTCGCCGGCACTCTATACCCGGATCCCGACGATGGCTCCATCTACTATGGTTCTGGTAAATACACTCCACTCGTCTATTCGATGAAGAACTGGTCGCTTACCGAAAACCCCGTCGAGCGCCTGACCACCCTCCCGGATTCCATCCACATCTCCGCCTCTCAGATTTCATCTCCGCCCGAGAAAGCGCTCGCAATCCGTGGCGGAGCGGGAAAAACACGTTTCGCACGATTCTCTCCAGCCATCGGCGGCGCGGCGCTCGACGGCTCGCTCTCCGGCTGGGAATCCGCCGACACCATTGAATTCTCCGGCGGAAAAAACCGCACCGTGGAAGTACGCGGTCTCTACGATCCCGAAACCCTCTACCTCCGTTGGCATGTCCGCACCGGCGCGGATTTCACGGCCAAACCCCTCCCCCCGCTCGAACGCCTGTTAACCCACGACACCGCCGCCGATACCCTGGGCTTATATTTTCAAGGCAATCCCAACCCGAAAAATACCTCCAAGGACGGTCGACCTGGCGATGTTCGCTTCGTTCTGGGCATCTTCGACAAGGAAGGGGAAACCGAACCAGCCGCCGTCGCCATGTATCCGTCATGGTCAGGTAAGAACGCCACCCCGCAGACATACCGGAGCCCCGTCGGTGAGGTCTCTTTCGAGAATGTCGGCCCGATAGAAGGCATACGCCTCGGCCATCTCGTCGATGAAGACAACAAGGGGTTTGTCATCGCCGCCGCCATCCCCCGCTCCGCGATTCCCGCCATCAGGAAACCCTTTTCCGGAGACTTCCGCACCCTCGTGAACTTTGATGCCAACCTCGGCGGGCACAACAAATTCTGGTGGGCCGACAGTGACGGCTCCGCCAGCCGAGAAACCTACGACGAACCCTCCGAAGCCCGCCTCTACCCCGGCTCGTGGGCACCCCTCGCCTTCAAAGGTCTCGGCGACGGGGTCACCGTCCGAAACTGGCAGATCCTCGGCCCTTTCGGCGGCTCTGGCGCGCAAAATTTCAAGGACGACCCGCAACACGAAATGAAAGACGACGTCCGCAAATTCTTCGAGGCAGCGGTATTTCCGCCGGATGAGAAACTAGATTTCACTGCGACATATGAGGGGCAAATTACCCGGGGCTACTGGGCGGATCCCGGGAAAGTGAAATGGAAGCCCACCACCACCGAACCTCTCGATACCCGGGCCATCATCGGCAGAAGCGCCCAGATCTGGTATGGGGCCACCTGGATCCACGCCCCGCAGGCAACCGAGCTCGACTTCGCCATCCAAGGCCACCCGATGACACCCGCCCGCTGGTTCCTTAACGGCGAACAAATCATCCTTTCCGAAGAGGATCTGGTGAGACCCGAAACCGGCCACCACCTTCTCCGCGAGGCAACCCGCTCCATCACCCTCAAGCCCGGTTGGAACCAAGTCCACTTTCGCGCCTACAACTACGGCTACACCCCCTTCCGCCAAGGCCTCGTCCTCCGCGCCGATGAATCCAAACTATGGCCGCTGCGCCTGTCCGGCACACCTCCCTCACCGGAATAATCTCTGATTGACGCCATCATCAAAAATTTACCTTGGTAGTGCGATGAAACTGCAAACCCAATTGTGCTTTCCCGCAATCCTCCTCGTTGCTTCTCCAGTTCAGGCAGCCGTATTGGCTCAATACGATTTCCAGAGTGATACGGCACCGAAGGCCTCGATCGCTACTACGACTGGTGTTACCGCATCCGAATTTGACGCCGGACCAACCTTGGCGAACGCTGATGATAGTTCGGGCGGAACGTTCGACTTCGATCAAAACTTTACGCGAATCTCCGCCAACCGCGTGATTGGGAATTCGGGCACCCCGGGAACTGAAACATCCTCCGTCAATGGCGGCGAGTTCTAAACCTTTACCGTAACCCCGACATGTGGAAATCAGCTTAATCTGGATAACCTGACATTCGAAGGCGCCTATTCCGGGACGGACTTCAATACATTCGCCAATTTCTTTGTGCGATCCAGCGTTGACTCCTTCGCCGCCAATGTTGGCAGCACCCTCAGCGTCCAACTTACCCAGAGTCAGACGTTCAACATGCAGGACATCGATCTGACCGGCCCCTCATTTCAAGGTCTATCCGATCCGGTCACTTTCAGGATTTATCTGTATGACGGCAATAGCAGCACCATCCGCATCATCGCCATCGACAATGTGGTGTTGAATGGCAGCGTCGTGCCGGAACCATCCTCCGCCCTCCTCCTCGGAGTCTCCGCACTCATCCTGCTGACGCGCCGCCGTCGGTAGGAAGGCAGGGGCAGATTTCTTGAAGAGTTTCAAGACCACACGCGCGCCAGGCGCGTCCGGGTTAGGATGCGACACCTTCTCCTTTGAAGTTGATTCCCTCAACATCTCTGAAGATTCCTTAGGATCCCAAGAATCGTCGCTCGCAATTTGATTCGAGCCAGCCGAGATGAAGACAAATTCGAAGTTGATTACAGGTGGAAAATTTCGGACTCCGTCCAATCATTTCCAGTACGACCTCACACCCCAAACTTGTTGAAGGCTTGGCAGGCTCAACGAATAAGTCTCATCGGATAGCTGTCGCATCCACGATCTTGTGCGGGGAGACGGTTCCTAACTCCCAGAAGCCAACCGCTCTGCGGCTTAGCGGCGTTTGCGCATTAAAAGCGCGGCGAACCCAATTCCTAGAAGAGCACTGGCCGACGGCTCAGGAATCACATCAAGAGTAAAATTGTTATATGTGGTGGAGGTGCCGCTCCAAGTTATTCCGGCACCGGTGAACGAGCTGGGGTTTGTGTCGAACGTGTATGTGTTCCCAGCCGTAGCTCCGTTCAAATCGATTTGAGCCTCCGATTCTCCATTCGGAGTGAAGAAGCCATCAATCGTCCAACTCGAGCCGGTGGTATCCAAGAGCATACGCAGCTGTCCGGAGACATCATCTCGAAGGTCAAATCCGTAATCTGTAAGATCACCTCCGTCAACGTTGTTGGAGTTCGCCAGACCACCCCAGATTTCAAAATCTCCGTTAATCCGGAGGGCGAAAACGCCGTAGGCTCCTACGGAACTCGAAGTGAAATATCCCGCTTCCAGGGGGTTAGATGTCGTGAAGTAAATGGAGGCAAGTCCAGTGCTGTCTGCACCTGTCCGCGAAATGTCCGCTGTGACTTCATATTGCCCAGACCCAAAGTTGTAGGGAAGAACTGCACCTCCGCTATTTGAGGTAGTGCCGTTGGCATCAATATTCTCGGCAAGCCAATTTGCGCCACCCGAGTCCACTGCAACTCCGTCAAGGGTTCCCGTGCCTTCGTTAAAAGTGTGGGTATAAACAGCGGCCTGGCTGGTGGCGAGTGTGAGTCCTAGGATTGGGAGGGATAGGTAATGGGGAGTTTTCATGGGCTTGATTCAGGTTTAACTGATTCCGGCCTTTATACCGGATCGATCCGCTGGCGCAATTAAATTTTTGATGAAAATTGCTTTAAGGCAGGGCTAACTCAATTAAAAGCGTTAAACACGGCGGATTCAGATCGAAGTGCCCATACGGCGTGCGCCACCATGGAAAAGTTCGGAGACAAGATTGCGCTCTCCCTGTGAGAAAACCACAAGTGAGACAACGTGGAAGCTTTTTTGTGGCCTACCTCGTCGAACGCTGATGGTGTTATCGGGCGGAACGTTCGACTTCGATCAAAACTTCACGCGAATCTCCGCCAACCGCGTGATCGGGAATTCGGGCACCCCGGGAACTGAAACATCCTCCGTCAATGGCGACGAGTTTTGCACCTTTACGGAAACCCCAACACGCCCTTTGCAAATATTTTCAACGATTTCCAGCCAATTCCGCCACCGGCAGACAACTCTTTGCGATGATCCTCTCATTCGTAAAACCCTACCTCCTGTTTTCCCTCGTATTCTCCCCCCTGGCCGCGCTTGCCCAGAACGACCCGGAAAGTTCCACTTCGAACAATGCTCAAGTCGTCGCCCTGCCCGCACCCGGCCCGGGGAACATCGATGGTAAGAGCAATGATTGGGATCTCTCCGCAGGTATCTGGAGTTACAACGACCCCACCCTTGTAGAAAAACACTCCCTCTGGACCCCACCTCATGTGGGATGAAAAGGGGATCTACCTGCTTTGCCGCTACAGCGACCCGACCCCGATGAAGAATGCCACCCGGGGCAAGGATTTCATGCTGAGCTGGAAAGCCGACGCGCTACAGGCCCGGGTCATTTTCGACGACCAGACCCCGGATGAGCACCAGATGCACATCAATCTCTTCCATTCCTCTTCCGAAAACAAACCCTACATGATCATCAAGCACGGTGGCTTCAAAGCGAAGCCCCCTTACGATGGAACCGGCCCCGATCGCCCGGACCAACAGGAGAAATACGGCACTACGATGGACAGGTTCGGAGGCAAGATCGCGTTCTCCCCGTGGGAGGACGGGCAAGGCTACAACATGGAAGCCTTCTGGCCCTGGTCCTACCTCAGGATCAGTGGGAAACCACTCTCAGCCGGGGATTCGTTCGTCTTCGGCATCGAGGCCATGTGGGGCAACTATGACGGCACGGAAACGAGCCACCGCTTGGCCGACAATCTCAAAAATGACAAGGTCAACCGGATCTTTTTCTTCCGGGCACGTGATGGCTGGGGAAAAGCGGTGCTCGCGGCCAGGGGGCAGTCCGACATCACGGAATCCCAGAATCAACTCCAGGCCACCCGCCTCAAGCAATTCGTCAGCTACGATACCGAAGGTTCGGTCGATATCACTTATTCCCTACCCTCGGAGCGAGATGTCACCATTGCCATCGATGATTCCAAGGGACGCCGCGTCCGGAACCTGATCGGCCAGTTCCCCAGGGAAAAGGGCGAAAACACCGACCGCTGGGACGGCCTTGATGACAGCGGCAATCCTCTCCCGCCCGGCGATTATACGGCTACCGTAGTGGACCACGAACCGGTTGAGTTGGAATTTCTTAACAGCGTTTACAATGCCGCCACCCCACCGTGGTCCACTACCAGCGGTCGGAAACTTTGGGGCAGCAATCACGGCCATCCCACCACCGCCGCAACCCGCGGCGACGTCACTCTTATCGGTTTCACCGGCACCGAAGGTGGATCAGGAGTCATTAGAATCGACGACGAAGGGATTATCGAATGGGCCGACCATTACGAGCTTCTCGACGTCACACTGGACGAAGAATTTGCATACGGTTTCTCCCGTGACAGCTGGATTAGAAAGGCGACGCTACGCCGGTATAACGTTGAGACTGGCACTCTGGTCACCTTCGACGATGAGGCGAAAAGCCCGAATGCCATCCTGCCGGTTCCCCACTCCGACATTCCGGACACCTCGACCATAGCCTTCAGCAACGACAAGGTCTTCGTCTTTATCCCCGGCAACGAATTATACCGGTTGAAACCCGACACCGGTGTCGTCGAATTCTCCAAATCAATCCCCGGCCTTGTCGCCATCGAAGACCACAAGGACGGTCTCTACGGAATCTTCGAAGACGGCACGATCTCGGAACTCGAACCTGACGGCACGAAATCCACCTCCCTCCTCACCGCAAAACATCTTAAAAAACCGGTTCGCTTCGCGTTCAAGCAAGATGGATCTGAAATCGCCGTCAGCGACCAAGGAACAAACCAAGTCCATTACTACGACCGTAGTGGAAAGCTCATCCGCAGTCTCGGAGAACCCTACTCCGCTGCGAAACGGCCCGCCGGAAAATTTGTCGAAACCGATCTGATCAAGCCGCTCGGGCTCGCATTTGACGCACATGGCCGCCTCTGGCTCGCCGAAGCTGAAGGAACCAACAGGCGCATCACCTGCTGGAAAGCCGACGGAAAACTCGAAAACCAGTTCTGGGGCGGAGCCGACTACGGCGCCATGTCCGGCTTCCCTCTGACCTTTGATTCCTCACGCTTCATCGCCCACGGAGTCGAGTTCAAACTCGACCCCTCGCCAGACATCCTCAACCGCCCGACTGCAGAAAAGCCACTCTACTTCCACCCGGATCTCAGTAACACCCGTGGTATCGTCTACAAACTGAACGGCCACGAGTATGCGGTCTCCGTGCCTGGCTTCAACAAACAGGAATATGTCATCATCGCCAAACGCGGTGAGGACGGGGTGTTCCGTACTGTCGTGCGGGTGCAATACGGAGGTAAAGGCAAGCCGGGTACCGCTTGGACGGACGCGAACGGGGACGGTGCCGAGGATCCCGGCGAAACCGTTACCGGCTTCAAGGGACGCCGCCACTATTGGAGCAACGGGTGGATGCGCCCCGACCTCACGTTCGTCACCCCGGACCAGAACATCTATCGCCCGCAAAAATTCACGTCGGACGGAATTCCTATCTATGATTTCACAAAGCCGGAGAGCGCCTCAAATTCCTTTCCTCCGGATTTCAGCGCGAACAGATCCGGCACGATCGCCATGGATAATGCGGGAAATTTCTCCGACGGTATCAACTACGCCACCACCGATGGTCGTAAGGGCTCCTATCCCAACCCCTACAGTCGCCACGACGCTCCGGCCGCACGTCGCGGCCTCCTGATCGCACCCTTCCGCACCAACGGCGTGGTCGAAGGCGTCCCCGGCGTCGGCTCGATCACTGCCATCGGCGGCGACCGGGGCGAATGGTTTCTCATGTCCATGGACGGCCTCTTCCTTTCCTCCATTCTCCAGGATTCCAAGGGCGACGTCACCCTCGATGAAACCTTTGTCGGCCAGGAATCGTTCGGCGGCTTCATCTGGAGGGATGAAAAAGGTCGCATTCTCACCCAACTTGGCGGCCCCTCCTACCGCATCATGGAAATCACCGGCCTCAATACGACCCGGAAACAGACCATGCCGGTCAAGCTCTCCAAGGAACAGGTCGCCGAGGGATTGAAACTCGCCCGGGAAAAAGCCTCCACCGCGGATTCCGAACCGGAGTTTCTCACCATTGAGAAACTGAAGCGCCTCCCCGGCCGACCGGTTTCCCCGGACGTGGGGCGCAAGACCCCGCTGGTCCAAGGCGCACCAACCTTCCGGGTCCAGGAACAGGGTGATCCCACCCGCTGGTTCCGCGCCGCACTCTCCCATGACTCCAAGAAGCTCGCAGTCATGTTCCAGGTCGGTGATACATCGCCATGGCAAAACGCCGAAGGCCGCTTTACCCATGCCTTCATCGGCGGCGATGCCGTCGATCTCCAGCTCGAGCTGCCCGGCCTCGCACGTCCGCATCCTCGGGGCAAAAATCGGAGGGAAAGACACTGTCGTGTATTGGCAAAAGAGCGCCGACAAGGAGGAAAACCCCACCACCTACGTCGTCGCCAACAACCAGGCCAATGCCCAGAACTTCGATGTGGTGAAGCGGCTCGACTCGGCGAAGATCACCGTCACGCCGGGCATGAGGGGCTACTCCGTCCTCATCACCGTCCCGCTCGCGGATCTCGGTATCTCCCCGGAGAAAGCCATCGGCATCAAGGGCATCCCCGGCGTGATCTTCTCCGACCCCAGCGGCACCAACCGCGCCTCACGCCTCTACTGGCACGCCAAGTCAACCGGCCTCGTATCCGATGTTCCGAGCGAAGCAAAACTCGACCCGAAACAATGGGGCGAAATCCGATTCAATAAATAGTCCCCGAAACGGATGTTTTCCAAAGCCACCACTCCCACCTTCCTCCCCAAGTCCCATCCATTCTCATCACATGATCCTACGCCCGCTCTTCGCAGCCCTGCTCCTGTTCCCCTTCTTCGCCCGCGCGGAGAGCCTTATCAAGGACAAGGACCGCATCGTCTTCATCGGCGACAGCATTACCGGGCAAGGCATGCTGGGTGGTGGCAATGCGTGGGTCGCTCTCATTGGTGAGGGCATCGCACTCGCCCGGCCAAAGTTGAGGCCAACCCTCACCGGTCTCGGCGGCAGCGGCGCGACCGTCGGTGCATGGCAGAATTTTGAAAAGCGCAGCCGCACCGGCCCGGTCGCGCTCGACGTCAAAGAGATCGATGTCGGCGAGACCCTTGATGCTGGCGCGGAGGTCATCGTCATCATGCTCGGCATGAACGACGTCCTCGCCCCCGCCTTGGACGGCGAGCCAGAAGGTTTCGACAAATGGATCGCCCGCTACACGGAGCTCATCGAATCCATCCGCGCTCGCAGCCACCCGCGCGTCATCGCCCTCGCCACCGTTTCCCCCTGCACCGAAGATCCCGCCTCACCGAAGAACCTCGCCATCGCGGAAATGAACCGCCGCCTCTCCGGCCTCGCCCGCGAAAAAGGTTTTGCCCTCCTCCCCGTCAACGAAACCTCCCTCGAACTCCTGTATCTCGGCCGCCAGTGGAAATCTGACTTCCGTGTCACCAGCGATTTCGTCCACCCGAACCGCGCAGGCCACCTCGCCATTGCCGCCGGGATGCTCCGTGGTCTCAGCGAGGAAAAGGCCGCCACCCTCCTGCTCGAAAAACACTCTGCCGCCTACCTTCCTGCAGAAGGCGATCTCCCCACATTTTCCCACATCCTCACCCGCAAGCCCGGCTCCCCGGACGATGCCACCCACACCTTCCTTGTGGAATACCATTGGACCGGAGCAGCCGATCCGAAAGTCACCGCCACCGCCCCATCCGGCTGGACCGTGAAACCCAAAACACTCAGTGGCGCGCAAGGCACCTTCGAGCTCACCGGCCCCCTCGACCGCGTCACCAACGACATCACCCTCTCCGCCACCGCCACCGCCACCGCCACCGCCGGAAATTTAACACGTATCCACACCTTTGCGATCCCCGCTGGTTGGCGAGTCTCCGTCGGACAGGGGAAAGCCGATGGCTGGGTCAAAAACTCCGAATACGATCCGGCAAACGACAGCCCTCCCATAGATGAAATGCTTGCAGGCGGCGAGGGATTCACAAAACCGGTCGCTTTTCCGAAAGGCGAGCCCTCCCCGTGGTCGCTTTATGTCGCCACAGGAGACTACACAGGCGGCAATTCCCCCGGCAGCATCGATCTCGCCGCCGTGGATTTTTTCCGCCACGGCTCCCAGGCATGCGGCGCACGATGGATCCACAGCGACCACGAGCGACCGGTGAATCTGGAACTCGGGACGAAACGCTTCGCCGGGATGTATAGCCTCAGTGTCTGGTTGAACGGAGAATCCGCCTTCGCAGGGAAAATGGAGAAACTTATTATTCCCGTGACCCTGCGGAAAGGTTGGAACCAGCTCAATTTCCGCAGCACGTTCATCCAGTGGCAATGGCAGTTCTCCATCGGTCTGGTTGGCACGGATGGAGACGAACTCACGGATCTCCGCTACGCCACCAAACCATCCGCCGCACCCTGAGGATGCCTATTTGGAATTTTGATTTGTGAAGCGTGATGCTGAAACAAGTCGAAGACCGGTGACTGCCGGAAGCCTGCTGCCGCTCTCCGTCACGCAGCCCGCTGCTACGGAGCAGACTTGGGAAATATCTCGCCAGCCATGCCAACGCCGTCGGCTCACAGCGGGCTGCATTGCCATAAGCGGCAGCAGGCTGCACGCAGTCCACGGTGCCTGCGGCACGGCATTCGATGGATTCCAAACAGGTTCTGAGCACCCTTGCGGTGTTTTCACTTCCACCCATCCTCCTTTTAGCGAAAGTATCATTCATGAACATTACGAAAGCCATACTCATTTCACTCGCACTCATGATCCCGGCAGTTGCAGCTCCCCGGCGCATCGCCATTATCAAAGCTGACGACGTAACCTCGGCGCATGTGAAATGGGACCGCTGTTTCAATCTCGCCCACGAACGTGGCATCAAGGTCTCCGCAGGTATCATCGCAAATTCTATCGAAAAACAGGGAACTGAATATGCCGACTGGATCAAAAAGTGGGAGGCCACAGGAAAAGTCGAATTCTGGAACCACGGCTGGGATCACAAACGGTGGGCTGAGGGGGGAAAGGAAAAGTCGGAATTCGGTGGCTCCGGTTATGACCACCAGATCGAGCATTTGACCAAAACGCAGGAAGCTTACAAAAAAACGACAGGCAAGGATTTCACAGCCTTCGGAAGTCCTTTTAACGCGATGGACGCGGACACCGCGATGGCTCTCAACGAAATCCCCGAGCTCAAACTCGTCTTCTGCTACCCCGGATCCGCCCCGACCAAGGCGATGAAAGATAAGATCTTCCTCCCCATGACCTTGCGCGGTGAACACGACGGGACGGGCAAACCGAATTTCGAGAAATTCAAAGAAGATTACGCGAAGAAGGACAACCCCAAGCCCACTCTTGCAGCCATCCAGTTCCATCCCATGGGTTTCAGTGAGAAAGGCTTCGAAGACTACGCCGCTATTCTCGATTTTCTGAAAGCCGAGGGCTGGACTTTCATGCTCCCTGGCGAATATGCGAAACTTGTGAGGTAATCTCCGCCTTTCCCAACATTTTCCGGCCATTTTTCAGCTCTCCCGACAAATCAATTATAGAGCTATGTCAAATTCCTCCGACGACCAGTTCGTAACACTACTCATCAAGAACCAGAACCGAGTGTTCCGGTTCCTGATGACGCTTGTCCCGCGCCGGGAGGATGCGGAGGATCTGCTACAACAAACAAGTGTCACTCTCTGGAAAAGCCGTGAAAAATACGATCCCTCATCCGGTGAATTTTCCAGCTGGGCCTGTGCGATCGCCCATAACCACGTGCGCAACTTCCGCCGCAAGGAAAACACCCGCCGCAACATCCTCACCGCCGAAATCGAGCGCATGCTTATCGATACCCGCGCCGTCCACTCATCACTCATGGACGAATGGCACCAAGCCCTCGGCGTGTGCATCGATAAGCTCACACCCCACCAGCGAAAAATCGTGAAGGAATGCTACAGGGAGAATTCCACGATCAAGGATGCCGCCGTAGGATCGGGAAAATCGCCCAACGCGATCTACAAAATCCTCCGTGGTATCCGCTCCATACTTCATGACTGCATCCGCAAAACCGTTACGGAAGGAGGTCTGGCATGAACCACGATATCAAGACGCTCGCGGATGGCTACATCGCCGATGAACTTACGGGGAAAGAGCTCGCCGCGCTGGAAGGTCTCCTGCGCAGCGATGAAGCTTCCCGCCTCGAATTTCTCGCCCATCTCGAAGTCCACTCCGGCCTGGCGTGGTCATACCGGGGTTCCGGAAAGATCGTTCCGTTCGGCAGGAAAACAAACGTCCTGCGGTGGGCACTCCCTCTCGCCGCAGCCATCGCGCTGATGGCCACCCTTGCGGTTTTGATTTTCAAAGCACAACCCGGCTCCCATGGTGTCGCCACGGTCAAGGCCAGCCTCCACGGCCAATGGGCAAATGGCGACGAGGTCACCACCGGCACCGCACTGGAATCCGGTATTTACGAGCTCCAGAGCGGCCTCATCGAGCTGGAAACATCCACAGGCACAACGCTTCTTCTCGAAGGCCCCGCCAGCCTCCAGCTCAAGGACAAACTCCACGCCAAGCTGATTTCCGGAAACCTTGTCGTCCGCATGCCGAAAGGGAAATCCGGTTTTGTGGTCGATATGCCCACCATGAAGGTCACCGATCTGGGGACGGAATTCGGCGTCAGCGTTTCAGCCGATGGAAGATCCCGTGTTCAGGTTTACGATGGCAAAGTCCTCGCGGAATCCGGTGACAGCAACCATGAGGAACTCGGAGCCGGTCAGACCCTGCTCAGCTCCGCAGACGGCTCCATGAAGCCCGTGAAATTCGTCGAAGAGCGCTTCATCCGGACTTTCCCCCCCGTCATACCCGGCTACCGCGTCGGGGGTCTGCTTTATAGCAAAAGCACGATCCCTTCGATTGACGCAGCACCCGCGCCCACCCCCGTCACCACCGATGGAAACCTGGACGAATGGGATACCTCCGTGAAATTCAATGCCGCATGCGAGCCGCCATACGCCAGCACCTATTTCATAGAGGGCATGATGATGTATGATTCGGAAAACCTTTATCTCGCAGCCCGCGTAGGCGATCCGGCTCCCATGAACAACGCCGCACGTCCCGGTTTCGAATTCGCCGGTGGCAGCGTGATCGTCCGTATCTCCGCAGACCGCTCCCTCGGCTGGCCGTTGAAAGGAACCACCGAGGGCGCACGCTCACCATACCCCCTGCCGGATTCGATGAATGAGAAGATCTCAAGCATCGTGTTGTGGTATGACGCGAAAACATCGCAGCCCCAGATCCAGTTCCAACATTCCTTCGGCATGCAGGATACGCAGACCAACCCACCCGGCTGGAGCGGCGCTTTCCGGAAAGACGCGGACGGGAACGGCTACACCCTTGAATACAGCATCCCATGGGAACTCCTCAACTGCGCCGATGATCCGCCGCGCGCCGGAGACAGCCTGGCCGGACTTTGGATGGCCCACTGGAGTGACGAACAAGGCCGTGTCTGCCGCGGGCAACTGGTCGATCTCACCAACCCCGATCCGGACGCCACCTCCGGCATACAGCCCTATATGTTTTTCCAAAACGGAGCCACCTGGGGCAAAATCAATTACAAATAAGAGACCTTTCCGTATTATGAATGGCACTGTAGCCTCGCGGTCAAAAAACATACCCATGACAAAACCCATTCTCATTGCCCTGCTCGCCCTCCTTCCGGTCATCTCCAAAGCCGCTGACCCCGAACTTCCCTCCAAGGAAAACTTCCACCTCTTCCTGCTCGCAGGGCAGTCCAACATGGCCGGGCGCGGTAAGGCGGATGCCATTTCCAAACAAAGCAATTCCCGCATTCTGGCTCTCAACAAAGGGCGGAAATGGCAAATCGCCACCGATCCCCTCCACTGGGACAAGGCTTCCGCCGGCACCGGTTTAGGCAGACCTTTCGCGGCCATCATCGCGGGAAAAAATCCAACCGCCACCATCGGCCTCATCCCCACCGCGTGCGGCGGATCGCCAATTTCCGTTTGGAAGCCAGGCAAATATTTCGATCAGACAAAGAGCCACCCGTGGGACGATTCCATCGCCGCAGCAAAGCTCGCCATGAAGGACGGCACCCTCAAAGCCATACTCTGGCACCAGGGCGAGAGCGACTCCGGTCCAAAGGATTCCCCTCTCTACGAAGAACGCCTTACCGACCTCATCACCCGCTTCCGCGAGGAACTCGATGCCCCCGGTCTGCCTTTCATCATCGGGCAGCTCGGCCGCTTTCCGGCAAGACCATGGAACAAGGATCGCGAAGCCATTGATGCCGCCCACAAGTCCGTCGCCGAGAAAATGAAAAACGTCTCCTTCGTCCCTATCGAAAATCCCGAATCCGTCGGAGACAACCTCCATTTCGATACACCCACCCTCCGCCGTTTTGCCCAAGGTTACGCGGATGCCTACCTGAATATTCCCGGATCGTAAAACACCCTCATCCCTCTCATGACCAGCCTCACCCGCGCTTTATTCGCACTGCTCTTCTGTCCGCTTCTTTCAGCCGCACCCTCCATACGTGACTTCGCGCAAAAAGCGGAAAAACGCGAGCCTCTCTCCGTCGTTTTTTTCGGAGGCTCCCTCACCTTCGGGGCCAATGCCAGCGATCCGAACACCACCAGCTACCGCGGACTGATGATGCAATGGCTGCGTGAAAAGTATCCGAATACCCCCATCACATTCCACGACGCGGCCATTGGAGGAACCGGCTCACAGCTCGGCATGTTCCGCCTTGAACGTGATGTCCTGAAACACAAGCCGGATCTCGTGTTTCTGGATTTCACCGTCAACGACGATGACAGCGGAACCAACATGCAACCCCTGGCTTCCTACGAGCGTATCGTCCGCACACTCCTCGAACACGATAGCGCGGTGGTGCCGGTTCTCATGCTTTTCAAATGGCATACGGGAAAAAAGGCGGACGACCCCTTCCCGCCCCGCCACCAGGCACACATCGAACTCTCAAGCGCATACAACCTTCCCCACGCAAACGTCCTCGAATACGTCCGGGCAAAGGTGAACGCGGGCACCGATCCCGCCACGCTCTGGAACGTGGGTGACGGGGTCCACCCCGGCGATCCCGGTTACCGGCTTTTCTTCGAAGCCGTCCGCGACAGTTTCGAACTTGCTACCTCCGATACATCCTCGCCCAAACTTCCCGCCGGGACCCATTTCGAAAACCTCTACCCCAACCGCAAACGCGACATCCTTGTTTCCAATCTTCCCGATGGCTGGAAGCAGAGCACAACGTGGCGCACCGCCCTCTGGTTCGACGGAATGGCAAGCCGCTGGATGGGCGATATCGCCACCACTTCCGAGAAAGCAGATTCCGGCCCACTCGAAATCGAGTTCGAGGGCTCCATGGTCGGCATCTTCGGTGAACGCAACGGACTCACCCCTCCCGTAAAAATCTGGATCGACGGGAAGCCGATCCAAGCGCCCAAGGCAAAGGAAGGCGACTTTCTCTGGAAACTGGACACCTCCCGCTTCGCCCCGCCGAAAATGGGTAGCGGCAACCTCTTCATCTGGCAGCCATTTGCCAAGGATCTCCCTGACGGCAAACACACCCTCCGCATTCAGCCCGTCTGGGATGGTGCCGATGAGGACGCCGAGCTGCGCATCGAAAGCATCTGCTCCGCCGGGCGTTTGCTGCCGGCAGACTTTTCGGGAAATTAGAATTCGCCACGCGAACCGTCCGGAAGAAGTCTCCGCAGTGAATTGTTGAAATCCACCCAAAGGCCTCGCAATCGCAGGATCCCCGGCGCAAGCACGGTGGCCATCCACCTGTGCGCGTGGCTCTCGGTGGCGTCCGGGCTTTTTGTCATCGCGGGCTGGCACCTGGGGCTGCCGGAGCTGGTCCAGATCCACAGCTCGTTCGCGCCGATGCAATACAACACCGCCCTGTGTTTCCTGCTCTCCGGAATCGCACTTTTACTGGCTGGTTTTCACACTACACGACAAAATTTAAGATCTCTTAACAAACGACGGCTTGGGGCGTAAGCTGTTGATTATGAAACAAAAAGCCGACAACACCCAAGCCGTCCCGGACAGTATGGAGGAGCTCCGCGGACATTTCAAACCCCATCTCGACCTACCCAAGGCCCGCATGACCTGTTTCCTGATGCTCGTTCTCGCGGTGATCGCCGAGCGGACCGTCTCGCTGGTCTGGCTCTCCAAACATCCCGACACCGACGCGGACACCTCTTCGGTCTATCGCCGTTTCCAACGTTTCTTCGCACGCTGCGCCCTGCGTCCCGAGGCGGTCGGGCGGCTCGTCCTGGCGATGATTCCGAAGTGTCCGAAGGGGCGGGTTCTGGCAATGGACCGCACCAACTGGCAGTTCGGAAGAACCCACATCAACATCCTCGTGGTGAGCGTGATTGTCGGGAAAGTCGGACTCCCGTTGGCTTGGCGGGTGCTGCCGAAGTCCACCGGGAAGGGCAATTCGCGCAAATTCCACCGCATCGCACTGATGGAGAACGTCCTCTCTATCCTGCCAGCCGGGGAGATCCAGGCACTGACAATGGATAGGGAGTTCGTCGGGAAGAACTGGCTCGCGTGGCTGCGCCTCGTCGATGTGCGCTATGTCGTAAGGCTGAAGAAGAACACGCTCGTCGACGGCCACCGGGCTTCCCATCTTTGCGAGCGGAACCGTTGGAAACGCCTGGCCGCGGGTCCGGTGGAAGTCTTCGGCCAGCAGGTCCGTTTCGCCGCGAAGCGGATCAGGAACGGTCGCGAGCCTTGGCTGGCGGTCATAAGCCACGGTTTCCACGGGGAGGAGGCGCTGGCGATCTATCGCGAACGCTGGGGCATCGAAACATTGTTCGGGCATCTCAAGAGGAAAGGCTATCAATTCGAAGACACGCATATGACCAAGGCCGGGCGGATCTCGAAACTCATGGCGGTGCTGACCGTGGCCTTCGCCCTGTGCTACCGTTGGGGCGTCAGGCTGGAGGAAGTCCGGAAAGCGACTGTGAAGAAACACGGTTATCCGCCCAAAAGCCTGTTCCGCCGCGGCTTCGAGAGCCTCCACGTGATGTTCGACAAGCCCAGCCGCTTCGCCCGGAAGATCGACGAATTCTTTGAGGTGGTTCTCAGGAAGCCGCTCTCAGAAAATTTTGTCGTGTAGTGTGGCTGGTTTTGAAAAACGGGCGGCGGCGCGTGGCATCGCCGGACTGGTTCTCGTCACCGGCGTCCTAACCCTTTTCCAATACGCCACCTCCACCGAGCTAGGCATCGACGAGCTGCTATTCAAGCACTACATCTTCACGGAAACCTCCCATCCCGGCCGCATGTCCCCGCTCACCGCCGTGGTGTTTTCACTTTTTGGAACTGCCCTGGTCCTGGCGACAATGGCGCGGAAATGGAAAGGCTTCCCCATCGCCGCAGGGATACTTTCGTCCCTGGTCGTCTCTCTCGGCACGGTCGCTGTTTTCGGATATTTCACCGGCCTGAGCGGAGCCTACGGTTGGGGGCACTTCACCCAGATGGCCATGCACACCGCAGCGGGATCCATCATGGTGGGAGCCGGCCTGATGGCACTCATCTGGCGCAGCGGGGCTTCCTCCGTGAAACGCTCCCCCGCCTGGCTTCCATACGCAGCCGGACTCGCCGCGCCCTCCGCCACGTTTGTTTTCTGGAACGCACTTCTCGTCCGCGAGGAAACCGAAATCAAACGCGCCGTGATGGCCAATGCCGAAACCGTGCGCAACGAGATCGTCGCCCGTCTCGACTCCCGCATCAAAGCACTGGACCGCCTCGCGAAGCGCTGGGAATTTTCCGGAAAACCCTCTCGCGAAGCATGGGAGGACGATGCCTTGAACTACCTGGCGGACTTCCTGGATACCGGACGATTGGCTGGGTGGATGCGGAAACCCGGCTCCGCTGGATCGTGCAGCTTGCGGAAAATGAGGCAGTATTGGCAACTGATCCCACCTCAGGGGATAGGCAGCAAAAGGCGTTTGAAATCGCACGGGATCGTGGGGAAGCATGGCTCAGCCGTCCGGTGGAGCTGCCCGGTGGAGAGCAGGGTCTACTACTCCCCATCCCCTTGAGTCCTGGAGGAAAATTCGGCGGATACATGGTCGCCACGCTTTCGCTGGAATCGTTTCTGGAATCCACCCTCCCGCCCGGACTGGCTGAAGGTTATGCGGTATCGCTCTCAGAGGGCGGGCAACCATTTTACCAGCGAAGCTCTTCCGAAGGGAAAACCAACGGAAGCTTCCCGGTCAGCATCGCTGTAGCCATCAATGGGGCGGACTGGATCGTAAAAGTGGAGCCGGAGCCAGCCACCCTCGCCACACTGAAATCCCCCTACCCCGCCGCGCTGCTCGTTCTCGGCACGCTTTTTTCCGGAATGCTCGGACTCTCCATACACTTTTCCCGCAAAGCGGTGACACGCTCGCTGGAGGCGGACGAATCGAACCTGAAGCTAATGGAAACCCATGTGGAACTCGCCTCCGCCCGCGACGCAGCACTTGAATCCGCACGCCTGAAAAGCCGTTTCCTCGTGAACATGAGCCATGAGATCCGCACCCCCATGAACGGCGTGATTGGCATGGCGGAACTGCTTTCACACACCGGTCTCAACCGCGCCCAGTCCGACTACCTCGGCACCATACGCGAGAGCGCAGATCTGCTGCTGGGCATCATCAACGACATTCTCGACTCATCGAAAATCGAATCAGGAAAACTCATTTTTGAAAACTGCGGTTTCCGCATCCACAGCCTGGTCGAGAGCAGTCTGGACGTAGTCGCCGCAGCCGCGAGCGCGAAAGACCTGGAGCTCGCCGGCATCGTCCACGCCGGGGTCTTTCCATACCAGAGGGGCGATCCGGGACGCATCCGCCAGGTGCTCACAAACATTCTGGGAAACGCGGTAAAGTTCACCGAAAAGGGGGAAGTCACCCTCTCCGTCACACCCCTTTCAGAGACCTCCGGGAAAGTCTCCCTGAAATTCGAGATCCGCGATACCGGCATCGGCATCAGCCCGGAAAACCAGCTCCATATTTTTGACGCGTTCAACCAGGCGGACGGCTCCAACACCCGCCAATATGGAGGCACCGGCCTGGGACTCACCATCTGCCGCCAGATCGTCGAGGCACTGGATGGCAGCATACGCGTCACCAGCCAGCCCGGCACCGGATCGGTTTTCAGCTTCCGTCTGGATTTTGAAAAACAGACGCCCCCCCCTCGCTGCCTGTCCCCCGCCTTCCGGACGGACTCCGTTTCCTCGCCGCCGATGACAACGCTACCAACCGCGAAATCCTCCGCCTGCAACTTGCCAACCTCGGCATCCGCTCTGAAAACGTGGAGAGCGGAGAGGCCGCGATTGAAACCCTCCGCCGAGAAAACGCGGGGGAAGACCCTTTCCACTTCGCCATCCTGGACATGCGGATGCCCGGCATGGACGGCCTCACGCTCGCCGGGAAAATTGCCGCAGATCCCCTCCTCGCATCCACCCGCCCCATCCTCCTCAGCTCCCTCGGCGACCACATTGACGAGACCGAACTAAAGAGCCTCGGCATCGAAGCCTACCTGGTGAAACCGCTCAAGCAGTCACAACTCGAAACCGTCCTCCTCTCCCTCATTACCGGGGAAGCTCCGCCGATTCCTGAAATTTCAAAAACGCATATCGAAGCCACCTGCGACGAACCTGCCCCGCCCATACTTGTGGTCGATGACAACGCCGTGAACCGCAAAGTCACCCTCCTCCAACTCGAGCGCCTCGGCCACTCCGCAGACATCGCCACCAACGGAGCCGAGGCTCTCGCTGCCCTCGAAAAACGCCCGTATGGCATCATCCTCATGGACTGCCAGATGCCCGTGATGGACGGCTTCGATGCCACCCGGGAAATCAGAACCCGCCACCCCGAACCCATCCGCATCATCGCCATGACCGCCAACGCCATGCACGGAGACAGGGGAAAATGCCTGGCAGCAGGAATGGACGATTACCTGAGCAAACCCATACACCCCGAAGAACTCGCCCGCGCAATTTCCGGAGGAAAAGTGGCAAAAACCGCTGCCCCGTCCGAACCCGGCAAGGAGCCGGTCGATCTAAACCGGCTCCGTGAGATCACCTGTGGTAACGAAGAAATGTTCCGCACCATTTCCGCCGACTACCTGACCCAGTCCGAGGAAATCCTGGCAGAGATATCCGATGCCTTACGCGAAAACGATTCCACCACGGTCACCCGCCTCGCCCACAAGCTCGCAGGCTCCAGCGCCACCTGCGGCATGAACGCCCTCACCTCCACCCTACGGGAACTCGAAAACAATCCCCCCGACCCACAAGCACTCCACAAAAGAGCCATCACCCGGCTCGCGGAGATCCGGGAAATCCTGGGAAAGTATCTTGAACGCTGAACCGCAAACTTCTTGAATTCCAACCGGGCCGAACTTACACCAGTAGGCATGGCTCTCATCCTTGTTGCAGAAGACGACCGATTCATGGCGAATCTCTGCCGCCACAAACTCGAAGACGCGGGCCACGAAGTCGTCCTCGCGGAAAACGGCGAGGAAGCAGTCCGGGAAGCATCACTTCGCGCTCCCGATCTTTTCATGCTCGATCTGATGATGCCTGTCGTGGACGGATTCGGCGTCCTGCAGTTTCTAAAAAACCACAGAACACTCAAACATACTCCCGTCATCATCGTCTCCAGTTCCAAGTCGCTCACGGATGCAGTCCTCGATGTGGACTACCCCGGGAGGCTCGCGTTTTTCCAAAAAGGCGAGGCGGATTTCGCAACACTTCTCAAGAAGGTAGAGACCCTGGTTTACGCCCACACCGGCGGCGCGCCATCCACCGATGGGAAAAAACTACCCGGCTTCATCACCCCAAGGCCACCTGCGGAGCACCCGCCCGTCCCGGAAGACGAGCCGCCCGTTCTCATCGCCGATGACGATTCCGTGATGCAGCAACTCGTTTCCTTCATCCTCTCCGAGCAAGGCTACCGCGTCGCATCCGCATACGACGGGCGGCAGGCGCTGGACAAAGCCGCCCGCCGGACTCCCAGGCTCCTCATCCTTGATTGCGCCATGCCCGGGCTGGATGGCTTCGCTGTCATGGACATCTGGAACAAGGATGACGTCCTCTCCGCCATCCCCGTCATCATGCTCACTGCGGACGTGGATCCGGTCACCCGTGCGGAAGCTGCCGGAAAAGGCGTGGTCGCCTTTCTCAACAAACCCTTCTCCCCCGCCGACCTCATCGCCCATGTGAAACGCTTCGCCGGCCATCCGGAAAAATCCGGATCCACCGTTTCGTCACAGGATCTCGGTTGACCGGGGCACTTCCTTCCACCCACGCTCCGCCGCGTGCCGGAGGACGACGAACCAACAACCATTTCCGAGATCAGGCGAGCCATCGATGCCGGTGATGCCTCCGCCCTCCTCGCCGCTGCGGAAAACGTCCACTACGCCGACCTCGCGGACTTTTACGAAGATCTCAACGACGGGGAGCGCGACTTCTTTTTCACCACCATAGGCCCCGAGCTTGCCACCGATGTCGTCGCCGAGTTGCCGGATTCCCTCATCGAGGATTCCCTCAGCCACTTCAAGCCCGCCCAGCTCCGTTTCCTCCTCTCCAATCTCTCCGATGACGACAGGGTCGATATTTTCCAAGTCGTCTCCAAGGAAGCGCAAGTCCGTTTCTTCTCCCTACTCGGCCCCCGCGACAAGGAGCTGACCAAAAACCTCCTGAAATACGAGGAGGACACCGCCGGCGGCCGCATGACCACCCAGATCGGCCGCATCACCGGGGACATGACCGTGAAACAGGCCGTAGCCATCCTCCGCCGCGACCGCGAGGATACGGAGACCCTCGCCCGCATTTTCGTAGTCGATGTCCAGGGCCGCCTGGTCGGAAAGATCCGGCTCCGCGACCTCGCTTTCAACACCTGGGACACCCCCATCCGCGACATCATGGACACCGTGGATGAATACACCCTCGCCAGCGCCGACCAGGAAGACGCCGCCCGCCAGCTTTCCCGCTACGACCTCGTCGTCCTCCCAGTCGTCGATGAATTCCACCACCTGCTCGGCGTGATCACCTACGATGATGCCCTGGAAATCATGCAGGAAGAGTCCACCGAGGACATGGAAAAACTCGGTGGTATCGGCGGCGAGCAGACCGAACTCACCTACCTGAACACCACCGTCCCCACCCACTACCGCCGCCGCGTCATCTGGCTCGTCGGCCTCGCCTTCGTCTCCATCCTTTCCGGCTACGTCATGTTCCGTTTCAGCGGCGTTTTGGAAAAAGCCTTCGTCCTCTCCCTCTTCCTCCCGATGGTCGTCGCCTCCGGGGGAAACGCCGGTGGCCAGGCAGCCACCATGGTCATACGCGCCCTCGCCCTCGGAGAAATCGGAACCGGCACCGCCCTGCGCATCGCATGGAAGGAAGCCCGCGTCGGCATCTTTCTCGGCATGACCCTGGGAGTATCCATCGCCGCCTTCATCTCCTTCATCCTCCCGAATTTCCACCCCGATACCCCCGATGGATTTTCCTTCCTGCGCCTCTCCCTCGCCGTAGCAGCAGCCATCACCCTCCAAGTCCTCTCCGCCACCACTTTGGGCGCACTCCTCCCCATCACCGCACGGGCCTGCAAACTGGATCCCGCCGTAGTCTCCGCCCCCTCCCTGGCCTCCATCGTGGATGTCTCCGGCATGCTAATCTACTTCGGCACCGCCGCCGCCATCCTGGGGCTTTGAACGAAACCGTCTTGAGATTGCAAACAAATGCCAAGTCTTCATTTGTAATGATTCGTGATTCCTACCTTTTACCCCGTTTAAAGGAGCCATATCGCCCAACAAAGAAAATGCCATTTCTTCATTTCAGATCCCACGCTTCCTGCTTAGAATCCCGGAAATGGACGCCCTAATCAAACACCTGGAAAACAAGGAGGAACTCGGCTCGCGCGAGATTGAAGTCGCCGCCAACCTACTACTCGATCAATCCGTATGCGACGACAAGAAGCAGCGCCTGCTCCTGGCCCTCTCCAAAAAAGGAGAATCCCCCGCCGAAATCGCCGGCTTCGTTGAGGCGTTTCTCGAACACGCCGTAGATCCAATGATCGCCGATCTGGAACTCGAAGGCCCCACCCTCGACGTTTGTGGAACCGGAGGTGACCAGCTCGATCTTTTCAACATCTCCACCACCGCGATGTTTATCGCAGCCGCCGCCGGAGCCATCGTCGTGAAACACGGAAACCGTGGCATCACCTCAAAAAGCGGCGGGGCGGATGTCCTCGAAGCTCTCGGGATCCGCATCGACCTCCCACCCGAGGGCTTCCGCAAATGCATCAGCGAGGCCGGCGTCGGCTTCCTCTTCGCGCCAAATTACCATCCCGCTTTTAAAGCAGTCGCCACCGTCAGGAAAAGCCTCGCGGCCGCAGGCCACCGCAGCATTTTCAATCTTATCGGCCCACTGCTGAATCCCGCCCGCCCGCAGTGCCAGCTTGTCGGCGTTTCCGACCGTTCGCTCTGCCCCGCTTTCGCGGAAATCCTCCAACGCCTGGGTCGGGAAAGCGCATGGGTCGTTAGCGGGAACGCATCTAACCACCGCGCTGTGGACGAGGTTTCCCTCATGGGTTCCACCCTCATTTGCAAATCAGGCACCTACCAGGATCTGGAGGACGAGGAGATCAACCCGGAGGATTTCGGAATGAGGAAATGCACCGTTGAGGAACTTCAGGGAGGCGACGCCAAAGCCAATGCCAGCATCCTAGAAAACATCCTCTCCGGAAAAGACAGCGGCCCAAAAGCGGACATCACCGTCCTTAATGCTGCCGCCGCCCTCGCCTGCGCAGGACTGGCCGACCACATGGGGGATGCCATCGAAATCGCCCGCGAAACGATCTCCTCAGGTTCTGCTCTGGAGCGGCTCCGCCTGCTCCAAAAGGCATCCGCTGGTGCCTAAACCCAGGGAAGCCCAAAAAAATCAACAAACAAACGGCTTGACGCTGCGTCAATTGCAATCTTCATTCCGCCCGCCCGCAAATTTTTGTGTGTGCCCATCTAATGGGTGAATTGTCTCCAGTCATCCCGTTCCACAGCAGCCAAGCCTCCCATGCCATCGAAAACTTCCGCCAAAAAGTCCCCCGCCAAAAAAACGTCCAAAACCGTTTCCACAGCAAAACCGACAAAAAAAGCCGCCGCTAAACCGGCAGCGAAAAAAGCCGCCCCGGCCAAGGCGAAAAAAGCAGCAAAGCCAGCAGCGAAAAAAGCGGCTCCTAAAAAAGCCGCCAAAAAGAAAGCAGCTCCCGCCAAACCCGCTTCAAAATCCAAGGCTGCCGCCCCGGCAAAAGCTTCGAAGAAGAAAGAAGTGGCAGCAGGAGGAATTTCCGCCCCTGCGGACAAATCCAAGAAAACTCCCAAGCGCCGCATCGACACCCCTGAGATCCAGGAAAAAATCCGCGAGCTCATCAAGCTCGCCAAGGAACAGGAATACCTCACCTACGATGACATCAACGAAATCCTCCCGAACGACCTCGTCGATCCGGAAGACGTGGAGGCCATCATGGAGCGCCTCCGCAACATGGAGTTCGATATCATCGACGCCTCGGAAGTTGACCGCTTCAAAGACAAGAAGCGCGACGAAGGCGACGGCGAGGAAGAGGAAGTCAAAGCCGACCAGAAGCTCGACATCCTCGACGACCCCGTCCGCATGTATCTCAAGCAGATGGGCCAGGTTCCCCTCCTCACCCGTGAGCAGGAAGTGGAAATTTCCAAGCGAATCGAGGATGCGGAAATCGAGGTTTCCAAAAACCTCCACCAGTTCGGCTTCATCACCGATTGCTACCTGGAGCTCGCTGAAAAACTGGTCAAAGGCAAGGAACGCTTCGACCGCGTGATCCTCGACAAGAAGATCGAGTCCCGCGAGCGCTACATGAAAGGCCTACCAAAGCTTTGCGACCAGCTCAAAGCCCTTAACGAGGAGAACAGCAACATCTTCCGCCAGCTCTCCGCCAAGAACCCGCGCGGGAAGAAAAAGCTCGAGGAAACTTTTGAGAAAAACCTCGGCACCATGCACCGCATCTACGTCCGCTTCTACTACAAGCAGAAGGTCATCGAGGACTTCTGCGAAGGCGTGGACGATTACATAGAGCGTTTCTGGAAATACTCCCGCCGCCTCAGTACGCATCCGGACGACGCCGAATTCGTCAGCAAAATGCGCGAACTCCAGCAGCGCGCCTGGCTCAATGACGATACCTTCGAGCCACTTTACCAGCAGCTCCGCCACTTCATGAAAGAGGCTCTCAAGGCGAAGACCGAAATGGTCGAGGCCAACCTCCGCCTCGTCATTTCCATCGCCAAGAAATACACCAACCGCGGCCTCTCCTTCCTCGACCTGATCCAGGAAGGAAACATGGGTCTCATGAAAGCGGTCGAGAAATTCGAATACCGCCGCGGTTACAAATTCTCCACCTACGCGACCTGGTGGATCCGCCAGGCGATCACCCGCTCCATCGCAGACCAGGCGCGGCACCATCCGTATCCCCGTCCACATGATCGAGACGATCAACAAGCTGATGCGCGTGCAGAAGCAGCTCGTCCAGGAATACGGTCGCGAGCCTTCCCCTGAAGAAATCGCCGACGAGATCCACCTTCCCGTGGAGCGTGTCCGTGCCGTTCTCAAAATGGCGCAGCAGCCAATCTCGCTCCAGGCACCCGTCGGTGACTCGGACGATACCTCTTTCGGTGACTTCATCGAAGACAAGGCCGCCGACAACCCGATGGAAGAAGCCGGTTTCTCCATGCTGAAAGACAAGATCAAGGACGTCCTGGACACCCTCACCGAGCGCGAGCGCGAGGTTCTCGAACAACGTTTCGGCCTCAAGGACGGCTACAGCCGCACCCTCGAAGAAGTCGGCCGCCAGTTCCAAGTCACCCGCGAACGTATCCGCCAGATCGAGGCCAAAGCCCTCCGAAAAATGCGCCACCCCACCCGTATCCGCAAACTGGAAGGCTTCATCGAGCTGCCGGGGGCATAAAACTTTAAATCTTAAACTCTAAACTTCAATTGAAGAGGAAGACGCTGAACAGGAGCTCTTCCTTGAGGTTTAAAACTTAGAGTTTAATGTTTTCGCCGCCATGCCAGCCGCCGCCGACTTCACTAAGATAGAGTCCATCTTCGTCCGCCACCGCAACTGCCTGCTCGTGCGCGGGCAGTTCACGGATATCTATACGGATTATTATCTACACCTGAAGGATCACTCCATCCGATATCCCGGCGAGCTTGACCAGATGCTCAAAGATGCTTTGGCGGTGCTGACACTGCATCTCACCGCCCGCCCTTGGAACGAGACCATTGCCTGGACTGCAAATCTTCGCGCGCCGCGTATCAATCTTTTCGTAACCGGCTCCTCAAACGAAGCCTATGTCACCGGCAGGGTATTCACCGAAGACATTCGCGAGCCGGACAGGAACTATTTCTACTCCCAGACCACCGTCCCCACCTCCCGGGAACCGCGCACCTCCACTATGGAAGTGGATGGCCGGGATCCGGTTTCGTGGATCTCCAGGTTTTACGAACAATCCGAACAACGCCCCGCACGCGCCTTCCGCCTGGATGATGAAAACTTCGTCCTCATCGCCGCACAACCGGATGCGGATCTGGAATGGCTGGAGAATCTCACCGAGGAAGACGTCGCGAAAATCACCGAAACGGAAGAAACCAATCTCCTCGAAACCCGCCCCTTCCGCTTCCATTGCGGATGCACGGCGGAAAAAATCATTCCCATCCTCGGAGGTTGGCGGGACAAACCCGAGGAACTTTTCCAAGGCGAGGAAGCGATCAGCGTCCAATGCCCGCGCTGCGCTGCCAGCTACCGCATCACCCGCAACATGATTTAGACGGCTGGCACCTACGCCATCGCGTTGTTCAAAAAAACTTGAACAAACTATTATCTGCGGATAGTCAAGGGATGTGGATTTGCCCGCCCATGAACCCGAAAGCCATACCTCCGGCCTGACCTCCCTGCAGCAACAGGTAGTGGATTTCTTCGTGGACGGGGTGCGGGTGCTCGGCTTGCCACGTTCCCTCGGGGAAATTTACGGCCTGCTTTTCATATCCAAAGACCCGCTTTCTCTGGACGATCTGGTCAGCTCACTTGGAATCTCAAAAGGATCCGCAAGCCAAGGCCTCCGAACATTGCGGACTCTCGGTGCCGTCCGCGAAACACCGGGAATGGGCGACAGGCGCACCTACTATGAACCGGCGGTGGATTTGAAACGGCTCGTCGGTGGCTTCATCCGCGAGCAAGTCCGCCCACACCTTGAGAGCGGTGCCACGAAACTTCAGAAGCTCGAAGAAACGGCCAAGGAAACGGAAGACCCAGTGGAACGGGAATTTTTCAACGACAGGATCGAACGCCTCGAAGCGTGGATGAAACGGGGCGGGCAAGTGCTTCCCATGCTACAAAAAATCCTGGGACAATGACCGAAACCGAACCGAACACCCCCCGTTGGTTCTGCGTCCGCACCCAGACCAAGCGCGAGCACATTGCCGCGAAACACCTCCGCGAGCTGGAAGGAATCGAGGTTTTTTGCCCACGCATCAAATACCGAAAAGCCACCCGGCGCGGCAAAATCTGGTGGCTTGAGCCGCTTTTTCCCGGATACCTCCTCGCAAAATTCGATCTTCTCGAAATGGAGCGTGCCGTCACATTTTGCCAAGGCATAAGGGGCATGGTTCGCTTTGGCTCGGAAATTCCGGACGTCCCGGAGCACTTCGTCCTCTCACTGATCGAACAGGTGCAAAGACAGGCCGAAGACGACGCGGAACTTATCACTGTGTCCCCTTCCGTGGGCGTTGGCGACGAAGTCGAAATCGCAAACGGCCCTTTCCAAGGCATGAAAGGAACCATTCAAAGCGTGGCTCCGGCAGCAGAGCGGGTGAAAGTGCTCCTGGAATTTCTCGGCCAAACCCAACCCGTCGATCTCGACCTTTTTTCCATCCTTCTACCTGGAAAGCCCATCCCCGATTTCTAGACATTCCAGCAGCCTGAAAGTTTGTTCATTTTTCATTGAACAAACTCCGCGACTGCCTCTCCATAGCCCCGCACCGCCCCGCAGCGCTGCACCCCCACAAACAACCACATCCAACCAAAGGTTTTTCTCCAAAAAAGGGGAAATCGACCAAGGGCGGCAGCGTGCCGCAGCCCGCCCCCCCCCTTCGGTTCTCTTCTCCACGTTGAGGTTAAAATTTAAAGTTCATGCGCTTCCTGATCGTCGGAGCCGGATTCTCCGGCCTGGTAGCCGCCCATCGGCTCTCCAATGCCGGGCACAAATGCACCGTCGTTGACCGCCGCCCTCATCTCGCCGGAAACGCCCATGACTCCCACGACAAGGCAGGCGTCCTGATCCACAACTACGGCCCCCATTATTTCCGCACGAATTCCCAGCGCATTATCGATTACCTGTCCGCGTTCACCGGCTGGCATCCTGTCGATTACACGATCAAATCCTTCACCGAGGGGAAATACTGGCCCTTCCCCGTCAATCTCAATACCTTCGAAACCCTTATCGGGAAACAGGCCACCACGGCGGAGTTCGAGGCTTATATCGCAAAGAACCGCCACGACATCCCGGATCCGAAAAACTCCGAGGAGGTCATCCTCTCCCAGGTCGGCTCCCGGCTCTACGAACTTTTCTTCGAGGGCTACACGCTGAAACAATGGAAACGCCACCCCCGCGAGCTTGACCCCTCCGTCTGCGGCCGCATCCCCATCCGCACCAACCGCGACGACCGTTACCTTTCCGAAGAATTCCAGGCGCTACCCGACAAAGGCTACACGGCACTCCTCGGAAACATCCTCGCCGCCTCCCCGAACACCACACTCCATCTCAACACCGATTTCCAGGAAGCCCGCGAAAAATTCCCCCACGACCACCTCATCTTCTCCGGCGCCATCGACGAATATTTTGATAGGAAATTCCGCTCCCTCCCCTACCGCTCTCTCCGTTTCGAGCGCGAATCTTTCACCGCCGACGAACTCATCCCACGGGAGAAAATTTCCGGAAAGCCCGGCTTCTGGCAGCCCGCCATGCAGGTGAACTATCCCGGAAAAGACATCCCATTCACCCGCATCGTCGAGATCAAGCACGCCACCGGGCAGAAGATAGCCGCTACCACGATCGTCCGCGAATTCCCCGACGACTGGGACGTTTCCAAAGAACCCTACTACCCGGTTCCCGCGCCGGACGCCGCGCTTGCCTATAAAAAATACGCAGCCCTCGCCGCCGCCGAAACCAACACCACGTTCATTGGCCGCCTCGCCACCTACCGCTACTACAACATGGATCAGGTGACCGGCATGGCACTCGCCGCATCTGAAAAACTGATCAAAAGATTTTCCTGATCTTGTTTCAGCGTTTCAGTTTTCTAGATTTTCAGCATTTATGAACAAAATCTTCATCTCCGGCCACCGCGGCATGGTCGGCTCCGCGCTCGTCCGGAAAGCGGAATCCTTGGGACTTGAAATCCTCACCGCCACCCGCCCGGAACTCGATCTCACCTCCCAGCCCGCCGTCTTCGCGTTTCTCGAAAAAAACAAGCCGGACACGGTCATCATCGCCGCAGCAAAAGTCGGCGGCATCCATGCGAACTCCACCTATCCTGCGGATTTCATCTACGAGAACCTCGCAATCGCAGCCAATCTCATCGAAGGCTCCCGCCGTGCGGGAATCCCCCGCGTCCTTTTCCTCGGCTCCTCATGCATCTACCCGAAAATGGCTCCCCAGCCCATGCCGGAAGACTGCCTTCTGACCTCCCCGCTTGAAACCACCAACGAAGCCTATGCCATCGCGAAAATCGCCGGCCTGAAAATGTGCCAGCACTACCGCGCCCAGCACGGACTCCTCTACCACTCCGCCATGCCGACCAATCTCTACGGCCCCGGCGACAACTACCACGCGGAGAACTCCCACGTCATTCCCGCCCTCATCCGCCGTTTCCACGAGGCAAAGGAAGCCAACGCACCTTCGGTCACCATCTGGGGAACCGGCACACCTTGCCGCGAATTCCTCCACACTGACGATCTCGCGGAAGCCTGCTTCCACCTCCTTTCCCTGGGGAATCCGCCCGATTGGGTCAACGTCGGCACCGGCTCCGACCTCACCATTCTTGATCTCGCAAAACTCGTAGCGAAGACCACCGGCTATTCCGGGGAAATCCTCACAGATCCCACAAAACCGGACGGCACTCCGAGAAAGCTCCTCGATATTTCCCTGATCCAATCCACCGGCTGGTCACCAAGCATCCCGTTTGGAGAAGGCCTGGCAGCGGCCTACCAGGATTTCCTCGCCTCACTCAAGAGCGGGGAAGCGAGGCTCTGAGCTGATCCAGCCCACCTCCAATCCTCTTCCTTGGTTCGCCGCGGCGAATTAAAGTTTCGAATTTATAGTTTTATGAAAAAAGCACTCATCACCGGAATCACCGGACAAGACGGCTCCTATCTCGCGGAACTCCTCCTCGAAAAAGGCTACGAAGTCCACGGCATCAAGCGCCGCGCCTCGCTCTTCAACACCCAGCGAGTCGACCATATCTACGAGGATCCCCATGTGGAGCACAACCGCTTCATCCTCCATTACGGCGATCTCACGGACTCTTCCAACCTCACCCGCATCATTTCCGAGGTGCAGCCGGACGAGATTTACAATCTTGGCGCACAATCCCATGTCGCAGTCTCCTTCGAGGCACCTGAATACACCGCCGATGTGGATGCCACAGGCACCCTCCGGCTCCTTGAGGCCATCCGCTTCCTCGGTCTTGAGAAAAAAACCCGCTTCTACCAGGCATCCACTTCCGAACTTTACGGGCTGGTTCAGGAAATACCCCAGAAGGAAACCACTCCTTTCCACCCGCGTTCTCCATACGCCGTCGCGAAAATGTATGCCTACTGGATCACCGTAAACTACCGCGAATCCTACGGCATGTATGCCTGCAACGGCATCCTCTTCAACCACGAGTCCCCCCGCCGTGGCGAAACCTTCGTCACAAGGAAAATCACCCGCGCCATTGCAAACATCGCC
The DNA here is from genome assembly GCA_963793435.1 of uncultured Verrucomicrobiae bacterium. Lineage (GTDB taxonomy): Bacteria > Verrucomicrobiota > Verrucomicrobiia > Verrucomicrobiales > Akkermansiaceae > Luteolibacter. The sequence continues at coordinate 3,573,693 of CAWCAA010000002.1, forward strand.
CAAGGTCTGGAGGAATGCCTTTTCCTCGGAAACATGGATGCCCTCCGCGACTGGGGCCACGCCAAAGACTACGTCCGCATGCAGTGGATGATGCTCCAGCAGGATACGCCCGAAGATTTCGTAATCGCCACCGGCAAGCAGATATCCGTCCGCGAATTCGTTCGCATGTCCGCGCAAAACGCAGGCATCGAACTGGAATTTTCCGGGGATGGCGTTGATGAAATCGCAACCGTCACCTCCGTCGATGAAAACCTCGCCCCTTCAGTAAAACCCGGGGATGTCATCGTCCGCGTCGATCCCCGCTACTTCCGCCCCGCAGAAGTCGAAACCCTCCTCGGCGACCCGAGCAAGGCCAAGGAAAAGCTCGGATGGGTTCCGGAAATCACCGTCGAGGAAATGTGCGCGGAAATGGTCGCCCACGATCTCGATACCGCCCGCCAGCACGCGCTCCTTAAATCCCACGGCCACCACGTTTCCGTCTCCAAAGAATAACCGCAGGGGCGATCTTCGGTCGCCCCTTCCCCCAAAAACTCATTTCTGGAATTTGAAGTTTCAAAACGTCATCGGCCTCCCGGTCGCCGTCACCGATTACGTGGAAGCCATCGCATGGATTCTGGAAAAAGCTCAGAACGCAGACCGCCCCTACGCAGTCGAAGCCGCCAACACCCACGTCGCCGCCCTTTCCCGCCACGATCCGGACTTCGGATCGGCCATGGAAAAATTCGACCTCATCACCCCGGACGGAATGCCCCTCGTCTGGTCGGTCAACGCCCAACTCCCGCCTGGAAAAAAACTGAAAGATCGGGTTTATGGGCCGACCCTGATGCTAAAAACCATCGAGGCTACCAACACCCCTTCCTCCCCCTACCGCCACTTCCTCCTCGGCGGCCAACCCTCCACTCTTGGGAAACTCACCAAGCGTTTCTCACGGGATTTCCCCGATGCAAAAATCGCAGAGACCTACTCCCCACCCTTCGGCAAATGGCCGGAAGAAGAAACCGAATCCATCATAGCCCGAATCCGAAACTCCGGAGCCAACCTTGTCTGGGTCGGCCTCGGCTGCCCCAAGCAGGAACATTGGATCGCCGCAAACAAACACCGCCTCCCCCCTGCCGTCTATTTCGGTATCGGAGCTGCCTTCGCCTTCCACGCAGGAGAAGTAAGACAAGCACCCGCCATCTTCCAGAAGTCCGGACTGGAATGGGCATACCGCCTCGCCATGGAACCCCGCCGCCTCTTCAAGCGCTACTTTGCCTACAATTCCCTCTTCCTCTTCCACACCCTCCGCGACCACATGCGCGGTAAACAACCTCTTCCTTGAGGTTTGGAGCTTAGAATTTAAAGTTTCCCCATGAACTACCGCATCCGACTGATCGAAACCGATGAAGGCTGGTTCGTATCATGCCTTGATCTCCCGGGCTGCCATTCCCAAGGCGGAACAAGAAGCGAAGCTCTCGATTCAATCAAAGACGCCATATCGCTCTGGCTCGAAGTCGAAGCCGAGGAAAGCGGCATAAAAAGCGCGGAAACTTTGGAACTCACTGTCTGATGCCCTAAATACCAGGCGTAGGCCAAAAAAACGCCGTGCGTGCGTTTCGAAAAATCGGATACGAAACCGTGCGCTAATCCGGCCACATCGTGATGAGCAACGGCGCGAACCGACTCATCATTCCACGGCACAATCCCATCAACTCCCCCACCATGGGCGCCATCGCCAAAGACGCCGGCCTCACCCCGGATCAGTTCAGATCTCTTCTCTGAAGCGTCAACCCAAACTCCCGCTCCACCCAAGCGTAGCCCCTCTTCCTCTTCATTGAGGTTTGAAGTTTAAAGTTTTATGAAAATCAACAGCATCTGCTGCCTCGGCGCCGGCTACGTCGGCGGCCCAACCATGGCGATGATTGCCGCGAAATGCCCGGCCATTGAAGTCACCGTCTGCGATATGAACCAGGCACGCATCGACGCCTGGAATTCCGACACCCTCCCCGTCTATGAACCTGGACTCAAGGAAGTCGTGGAATCCGCACGTGGTCGCAATCTTCATTTCACCACCGATCTCAAGCCAGCCATCGCCGCCGCAGACCTCATCTTCGTCTGTGTCGGCACCCCCACCAAATCCTACGGCATCGGTGCCGGTCGCGCAGCCGACCTCCGCTACATCGAGTCCGCCGCCCGCCTCATCGCCGAGGTATCCGAGGGAAACAAGATCATCGTCGAGAAATCCACCATCCCGGTCAAAACCGCCACCGCGATCCAAACCATCATCTCGGCAAACAACACCACCAGCGCCACCTTCCAGGTCCATCTCAAACCCCGAATTCCTCGCTGAAGGCACCGCCGTTGCCGACATGGAAAATCCCGACCGCATCCTCATCGGCGGCGAGCAGACCCCCGAAGGCCAGGAAGCCCTCGAAGCCCTCGTCTCCGTCTATGCGAACTGGGTGCCGCGCGATAGAATCATCACCACCAACCTCTGGTCTTCAGAGCTTTCCAAGCTTGTCGCCAACGCCTTCCTCGCCCAGCGCATTTCCTCCATCAACTCAATCTCCGCCCTCTGCGAAGCCACCGGCGCGGATGTCGATGAGGTCGCCCGGGCCATTGGCAGCGATTCCCGCATCGGTCCGAAATTCCTCAAAGCCTCCGTTGGCTTCGGCGGCTCCTGTTTCCAGAAAGACATCCTCAACCTCGTCTATCTCTGCGAGTCCTTCAATCTCCGCGAAGTCGCAGATTACTGGCGCTCCGTCGTCGAGATCAACGACTGGCAGAAATCCCGCTTCGTTGAAAAAATCGTCCGCACCCTCTTCAACACCGTTTCGGGAAAGCGCATCGCCATCCTCGGTTTCGCTTTCAAAAAGGACACCAACGACACCCGCGAATCCGCCGCCATCCACATCGTCCGCGACCTCGTCGCCGAGAACGCCCACGTCGTCATCTACGATCCCCGGGTAACCAAGGAAACCATCCACCGGGATCTCCTCGAAGTCGGCGTCCCCCAGGACATCATCAATTTCAACGTAGAAATCGTCTCCAACCCCTACGAGGCGGCCAAGGGAGCCCATGCCCTCGCCACTCTCACCGAGTGGGACGAGTTCCGCACCCTCGACTTGCAAAAGATCCACGATCTCATGCTCAAACCCGCCTTCGTCTTCGACGGCCGCGCCATCCTCCCCATCAAAGCCCTATCAGAACACGGTTTCGAAGCCTTCATCATCGGCAAAGGCGAGTAAACGAAACCGTAGCTGGGGATTCCAGCCCCAGGCCGTTCGGGGGGATTCCAGCCCCCCGTCTTAATTGAAGTTTAAAATTTAAAGTTTAGCAGATGAACATCCATCCAGAATTCCACCGCTTCCTTAACCGCCACGACAAGGAAAGCTTGTTAAAGCAAAAAGGCCTGGCCATCTGGATGTGCGGCCTCTCCGGTTCCGGAAAATCCACCATCGCAAATGCTACCGAACGCGTCCTTCACCAGCAGGGCCGTTTCACCGTCATCCTCGATGGCGATAACATGCGCACCGGCCTCAATTCCAATCTCGGTTTCTCCGATGACGACCGTTTGGAAAACATCCGCCGCATCGCAGAGACCGCCAAAGTCCTCGTGGAAAACGGCGTCATCGTTTTCATCTCCGCCATCACTCCGCGCGGCGAACTCCGTGACCTCGCCCGTGGCATAGTCGGCGAGAAAAACCTCTTCGAGGTATTCGTAAAAGCCTCCTACGAAGCCTGTGAAACACGCGACGTCAAAGGCCTCTACGCTAAAGCCGCCCGTGGCGAAATCGAACACTTCACCGGCAAGGACGGCACCTTCGAACCACCCCAGGATCCAAACATCGTCCTCGATACCGAAACTCTTTCCATCGAAGACGCCGCCATCGAACTCCTCGAAGCCATCCGAAACAGGATCACCGCACAGTAGCTGCCGGGTCTCGCGGCGAGGCACCCGATTAAAACATTAGTAAATCACCTTAGTTACTAATTATTCCTTGACGGAGACTCTCGAACGGCTTCTTCTTGCCGCTCGCAGCAACCTCCTCTTCCTTGAATAACCTGTGAGCCTAAGCGAACTTCACTTAAAGTCGAAGACCACGCCTCATAGCCGCAAGGCAAATTTAAAGTTTAAAATTTAAAGTTTGTGCCCAATTACAACCTCTCCCACCTCGACCAGTTAGAAGCCGAGGCGATCTTCATCCTTCGGGAAACCGCCGCCCAGTTTCAGAACCCCGCCCTGCTTTTCTCCGGCGGGAAGGACTCCATCGTCATGGCCTGGCTTGCGAAAAAGGCATTCTGGCCTGCCCGTCCGCCATTTCCACTCGTCCATGTCGATACCGGCCACAATTTTGACGAAACCATGCACTACCGCGATGAGTTCGTAAAACTCCTCCGCGCCCAGCTCGTGGTCGGTTCCGTCCAGGAATCCATAGACACGGGACGCGTAGTCGAGGAAAAGGGACCCAACGCCTCGCGCAACAAACTCCAGACCGTCACGCTCCTCGATACGCTCGAAAAGCACCAATACGACGCAGCCCTTGGCGGTGGCCGCCGCGATGAGGAAAAAGCCCGCGCCAAGGAACGTTTCTTCTCCCACCGCGATGATTTCGGCCAATGGGATCCGAAAAACCAGCGCCCGGAACTCTGGAACCTCTTCAACGGACGCAGGAACGAAGGCGAACACTTCCGCATTTTCCCGCTCTCCAATTTCACCGAAATGGATATCTGGATGTATATCCAGCGCGAGGAAATCCCCCTCCCCTCCATCTACTTCGCCCACGAGCGCGAAATCTTCGAGCGAAACGGCACCCTCCTTGCCGTCACCGATTTCCTGAAACCCCAGGAGCACGAAACCGTCACCAGGGAAATCGTCCGCTTCCGAACCATCGGAGACGCCACCTGCACCGGAGCCGTCCGCTCCCCCGCCTCCAATCTCGACGAAGTCATCGCAGAAGTAGCCGCCGCCCGCCAGACCGAACGCGGCACCCGCTCCGATGACAAACGCTCCGAAACCGCAATGGAAGACCGGAAGAAAGAAGGATACTTCTAGGCAAACACTGAAAACTGAGATGCTGAAAATCTGAAATTTCAGAAGGCACTTCAAGATCCACTCTCCCATCTTCCCTGGTTTCAGCTTTCAAGTTTTCAGCATTTACTCCTCTTCCTTGAGATTTAAAGTTTAAAATTTAGAGTTTAAAACCGCCATGTCCTCTCCAGCCCCCCAACAGACCGCGATCTGAAAAAGCATGTCCCTAACCGAAAAATACAATCTCCTCGCCGCCACCGTCCGACAAGCCCGCCAACTCAAACGCATTGGCCTCAGAATGAAATTCCCCGCCGCCTCACCCGAAGAAATCGAAACCGAACTCGCCCGCGTCTGGCTCCATGCAAGACCCTGACTTCATCATCCTGTTCGTCGCTCCTCTCGAAAAAGCAGGCATCCGTTACATGATCGCCGGTTCGGTCGCCAGTTCCATCTACGGAGAACCTCGCAACACCCTTGATATCGCCATGGTCGTCCTCCCCGACCCTGGGCAAATCGATCAATTCCCCACACTTTTTCCAAAAGAAGACTACTACCTCCCACCGACTGAAGTCATCGCCCTAGAGTCCCGCCGCGAAGCCAACGGACACTTCAACATCATCCATCACAACACCGGCCTGAAAGCCGACATCTACCTCTCAAGAAATCACCCCGCTCTCCCCTGGGCACTCGACCACACCCGCCGCGTCCCCACACCTCTTTGCGAAATCAACCTCGAAAAACTCCACCTCACCGAAGAATACCAGGCCGCCCTCGCCCTAACGGCACCCGGCCTCTAGCCCGCACACCCCTCTTCCTTGAAGTTTAGAGTTTAAATTTTAAAGTTTCCATGGACCTACTCAGATTCACCACCGCCGGCTCAGTAGATGACGGCAAATCCACGCTCATCGGCCGCCTCCTATACGATTCCAAATCCATCTTCGAGGACCAGCTCGAAGCCATGGAGGAATCCTCCCGCAAGCGCGGCGACGAAAACGTCAACCTCGCCCTCCTCACGGACGGACTCAAAGCCGAGCGCGAACAGGGCATCACCATCGATGTCGCCTACCGCTACTTCGCCACCCCGAAACGCAAGTTCATTATCGCGGACACCCCCGGCCACACGCAGTACACGCGAAACATGGTCACCGGTGCCTCCACCGCCAACGTTGCAATCATCCTCATTGATGCCCGCAAAGGCGTCATCGAGCAAACCAAGCGCCACTCCTTCATCGCCAACCTCCTCCGCATCCAGCACCTCGTCGTCGCCGTCAACAAAATGGATCTCGTCGATTACTCCGAGGAGGTTTTCAACAACATCGTCAAGGACTACCAGGATTTCGCGTCCCGTCTCGACAACGTGGTCAACATCACCGCCATCCCCATTTCCGCCCTCAACGGCGACAACGTCGTCGATAAGTCCACCAACATGGATTGGTACGAAGGACCAACGTTCCTCTACCATTTGGAAAACGTCTATGTCGGCGGAGAGGAAAACCATGTCGATGCCCGCTTCCCCGTCCAATGGGTCGTCCGTCCCATGTCCGATGAGTTCCATGACTTCCGCGGCTACGCAGGCCGTGTTGCGGGTGGGGTTTTCAAGCCCGGCGACGAAGTGACAGTCCTTCCCTCCGGTTTTAAAACCCACGTCAAAGCCATCTCCACCGAGGCTGGGGATCTCACCGAAGCCTTCGCCCCGCAGTCCATCTGCATGACCCTCACCGACGAGATCGACATCTCGCGCGGCGATACCCTGGTGAAAAGCAACAACCCTCCTAAAGTCGAACAGGATATCGAGGCCATGGTCTGCTGGTTCTCCAACAAGCCCATGCCCCCGAAGGCGAAACTCATCATCCGCCACACCACCCAGGAGACCAAAGCCATCATCCGGGAAGTGAAATACCAGGTCGATGTGAACACCCTCCACAAAATCGAAGGCATAGCCGGCCTTTCCATGAACGACATCGGCCGCATCACCCTGCGCACCGCCGTCCCACTCATCCACGACAGCTACCGCCGCAACCGCAATACCGGCTCCTTCATTCTCATCGATCCCGGCACCAACGAAACCGTCGCCGCCGGGATGATTGTTTAAATGCTGCGAGGGAGTTTTCAATGGCATAGCCCGAGCCTCCCAATGAGCAATCCAGCTAATCGCAATATCGGTATCGACTGCCTTCGTTTGCTTGCCGCCTTAGCAGTTGTCATTCTCCACACCCAGATTTCTTTGAAGGTTCCGGCAGAGGTGAAAAGATACATATTTATCGGATTTCGGTTTGCGGTGCCGGTATTCTTCATCATCAGCGGGTATGCCCTCGCACCAAAACTTTTATCACCACAGCTTGAGATCGCTACCGTACTTTCCCGGCTCGCTAAAATCTTTCTGGGAGCCTTACTACTTTACCTCCCGCTGTTTTTAGTCTGGGAAGGTGCTGAAGTTCTCTACACAAGACTAAACAGCTTCAGTCTTCTTGCAATCGGCACCGGCTTTCACCTGTGGTTCGTCTCGTCTCTATTTTTCGGACTGCTGATGGTCTCCCTGATCAACGGAACAAAGGCAAACTTGCTATTACCTGCCATCTCGTTTAGCCTATTAATCCTTTGTATCGGACTGAATTATTACCAACGCTTCCTACCACTAGATACCGGCTTTATACGCTATCTCAACTCCATTCCACTGATATATTTTGGAATGGTTTTTCGAAAAATTCCAAAGAGGCGAATTTGGGATTCAGATTTCCTAGGCCCAATCCTATTGATTACAGGCATATTACTCACGATTTTGGAAGTTGCTCTTGTCAGAAATTCAGGACATCCAACTAATATTGATTTTGAATTCTCACTAGGAATCATTCTCACATCAATCGGTCTGTTTCTTTCATCGCTGAACCTTCCTAAAACTCACTTTCTCACCTTCCTCGCTACTCTAGGCCGCCGTTATTCGCTCGGGATCTACATCATTCATGTCTGGATCCTTGTGTTTTGCCGGAAAGGATTCCCAACTTTGGTTGGGTTGATCAAGTTTGGGTGACTCTCACCATCCCGATCGCTGCGTTTGTAGCCAGCCTGATCTTCCTGAAGGTTTCTTCCGACTCCGTAGCAATCTTTCGCCGTTCGATTCGTTAAAGGCCGTTGGCTGTGCAAACTTCAATTCTGATTTTTTAATGAAAACCGCACTAATTTCAGGGATTACCGGACAGGATGGTTCCTATTTAGCCGAGTTACTTCTCGACAAAGGCTACGCGGTCCACGGTCTGGTTCGCCGCTCCAGCCAGTTCAACCGGAACCGGATTGAGCACCTCCGCAGGGAGGGCAAAAACCTCGTGCTCCATTACGCCGACCTCCACGACCAGACCACACTCCGTCGTATCCTCACAAAAATCCAGCCAGCCGAATTCTACCACCTCGCCGGCCAATCCCACGTCGGACTGAGCTTCGAAATCCCGGAATCCACAGTCTCGGAAACTGCCATAGCCACCCTAGGCCTACTAGAAATCTGTCGGGACCTTCCCTCACCTCCTCGCTTCTTCCACGCAGCCTCCTCGGAGGTCTTCGGTATCCCCGACCATTTTCCCCAAACCGAGGAAACCCCCTTCCACCCTGTAAACCCATACGGTTGCGCCAAAGCCTTCGCCGCCAATCTCTGCCGTGTCTATCGCGAAGCCCACGGCATGTTCGTCGTCAACGGCATCCTCTACAATCATGAGTCACCACGCCGCGGCGAATCCTTCGTCACTCGCAAAATCGCTTCCACCGTCGCCCGCATCGCCAAGGGTTCGGACGAAATCCTTGAACTCGGCAACCTCGATTCTGAGCGAGACTGGGGCTGGGCACCTCAATTCGTCGATGCCATATGGCGCACCCTCCAGCCGGACACCGCCCGCGATTACATCCTCGCCACCGGCACCTCCACCACCGTCCGTGAATTCGCGATCGCTGCATTCGCTGAAGCCGGCATAAGCTTGGAATTTTCAGGCATCGTCACAGACGAAACAGCAGTTGACCGGACAACTGGCACTCCCCTTCTGAAAGTAAATCAGAAGTTCTTTCGCCCTGTTGATTCACACCGGCTAACAGGAAATCCGGGAGTAGCCAGAGCTATCCTCAACTGGAATCCTGACATTAGCGGAAAAGATGTAGCAAAGTTCCTAACTCGCGCCGAAATCGAGGCGATTGGTTAGACGGGGTCTCTAAAACACAAAACCGAAGACGTAACAACTTAACGCAATCCAACATTAACAACTTTAAACAATACCTCATCCCATGCCCGAACTTCGAGATAAACTCAACTCAATATTTCTCTGCATACCATACAAATCATTTTTCGCAGCGAGGAGAACAGATTCCACTCGGATTACGAGCCTAATCAATACGCTAGCTCCGGTAAATACAGATAAAGAATTGATCCGAATAGGTCCAGATTCGGATGGAGGGTACCTCGTCCCGGACGACTTAGAAGGTATTACTACATGCTTTTCGCCGGGAGTATCTGACGTATCAGGATTCGAACTGGACTGTGCATCCCGTGGAATGGATATCTTCATGGCGGATGCTTCCGTGGAGAAATCACCTGATTCACATGAGAAGTTCAACTTCATCAAAAAATATCTTGGAGCGTTCACTCATGGAGATGTGATTACAATGCAACAATGGGTCGATCTCGTCACACCCAATCCCTCAGGTGATTGGATGATGCAAATGGATATTGAAGGATCGGAATACGAAGTATTACTGAATATACCAGATTATATTTTACAAAAATTCCGTATCATCGTGATTGAGTTCCACAAACTCGACTACCTGTTCGATGATAGTTTTTTCCAAATTGCCAATTGCGCTTTCCTGAAACTTCTCAACACCCACACCTGCCTTCATATTCACCCAAACAATTCAGTCCCTGTCACGACTTCAAAAGGTGTTGTGGTTCCTCAGATGTTGGAAATGACCTTCCTCCGGAATGATAGGATAGAAACTCGCTCACCTGCGACTCTATTCCCTCACCCCCTGGATTGCGAAAGCGTACCTTCATTCCCATCCGTAACCCTCCCTAAATCATGGTATGGCGTTTAAGAAATCGGTAAAAGATTAGGGTACACAGGATACTCAATCCGATTCTCCCTAGAAGGAGCCTCCTATGTTCCAGTATTTCAAAAAAATCTTTAAACAGGGAGATATTATTTGGTCACTGGCATACACAGCTCTTCGGATGAGTGCAGGAATCCTCATTCTCCCGTTAGCACTCCGATCTATTCCCTCTGCGGAAATGGGTATATACTACACCTTTATGAGTCTTTCCGGGCTCGCTATGATGCTAGATTTTGGAATGGTCGGCACGATTGGAAGAAGTGCGGCTTATGCTTGGGGAGGCGCTGACTCGTTCACTCCCCGGGGACTTCCGGAACATAACGGTGGCTCCCAACCAAACCGTATGCTACTTGCGTCCCTAACACACACGACACGATCCTGGTATTGTGTAATCGCGCTAACAGCCGCACTGCTACTGATAGGTATCGGAACATTCTTTGTTAAAGGACGAGCGGACGATGCTGGCCTTAGTTCCACCATGACTTACTGTTGGTTGTTTTTTTCACTAGTTACCGCCTACGGCCTCGGAACCTCATATTGGAATGTCCTGTTAACCGGTATCGGCGACGTAAGAAGCGTGGGTCGATTCGGAGTCCTATCGCAGATAATATCCATTATAATTATGGTTATCTGCCTCTTATCTGGATTAAAAGTCTGGTCATACGCATTAGCATTACTAATTGGACCAGCTGTGGATAGACACTTAGCAAAGAGACGATATCTATATCTGATAGATAAGCCCCTGCCACGTCTCCTAACTATGCCTGATTTCAGCATTATTAAAACCCTCTGGCCAATGACGTGGCGGATGGGAATTAGCATACTCGGGATATTTTTGATGCAAAGGGGAAACACTTTAATATCCTCTGTCTATCTCGGATTAGAAACAACTGCTAAATATGGGCTCACTCTAAACCTTTTCACAATCATTCTTCAAATCTCCGGAATAGCTTTGTATGTAGCTAATCCGCGTATAGCCAAAGCCCATGTGCAGCGTGACGTTAAGGAACTAAGACGCCTTTATCTGCCTCGACTTTACGGCGGCTTGGCTGTCGCAGCATGCGGAGGTGCGGTATTAATCGTATTTGGCCCCGAGTTACTTAACATCATCGGCTCAAAAACTGGCCTATTAACTTCGGGACTCGCTACCCTTTTGTTTACCATCTTGATCCTCGACTCACACCAGAACGCATACGTAAATTTGGTAATTTCCTCGAATGAGAACCCCTTTGTAGTGACTACTCTAGTTTCAAGTCTAGCCATGGTCGGCATTGCCATGTGGTCCGCAACGCATTTCGGACTTTTGGGATTGATCTTGACTCACGGTCTTGTGCAACTTGCTTGTAACCACTGGTGGCCGGTGGTTCGCGGTATCAAGCTATTGAAACGCCAACCGTCAATCGGATACCCAGCCAACATCGCAGCTCCCTAAAATTTCAAAACGTCCTCTCCCATTATAATTGATTTTATGAGATTTCTTCCTCATTTCAGAATGCCCTGAGGAGATGCCCACACTGATGTATTTCACAGTAGAAGCCCCTCGTTGATCGATTCCACCATTAAATTTCGATCCTGGAATGCAATCCACTGGCTCGGATCCTTCTAAGACTCGTCAATTTGGACGACTGGTGAGCCAAATAAATTTTCGTATTTTGTAAAAATAAGGAGCCGGCGAGACAATCGAATCCGAACCAAGGTCTTGAAACACTCCTCACCAATCGAAAGTGTCTCTTGACTACCGACACCTTGTCGGTCGCACCATACAAATAATTTTCAAAAAATGACCGATAGTTCCTCCATTTCCCGCTTTCTTGTGGTCGCAGGCCTTTTGATCGCCGGGATAATCATGGCTATTTCTGTCGTGACAAACCCCGCCGGCGGTCTTGCTGCGTTGGTTCCATTGATTGCCGGTCTGCTTACGATTCTCGCCATCGTAAAACCGAAAGCCGGGCTCTACGGACTTGCAGGCCTGGTAATCTGGGTGGATGAGTTCAAACGACTCGCAGTATATTTCGGGGGCGCCAATTCGATGACGGTCATCCAGACCCTTGCAATGCCCTTCATCGTACTCGCAGGTCTCAACGCGGGATTTTTTCTCAATCTCCTGTTTGGAAGAATCAAGATCGACAAACTCGGGATCATCCTTTTCGTCCTCGGTGGCCTCGTCGGAGTAGCGATTATCGCGACCATGGAAGGCTCCCTGTCGGAGAAAGGACAGCGTGCCGCAAACGTTGCGGGCTATATGAGCCTCGTGCCTATTGCCTACACCTACCTGAAATCGTTCGAGGATTGGCGCAAATTCTTCGGCTTCCAGGCATTGCTCGCATTCCCGGCGGCAGCATGGGCAATCAAACAATACTACTTCGGATTTGACCAGATCGAGTGGGAATACGCCAGATCCGGTCTATCGCTAGTGCATTACCTCCAAATGATGAATTTCAGCGAGCCGAGGGTGTTCGGCTTCTTTGGCTCCGCTTCCTCCTTGGGATGTGTAGCGATTTATTGTGTGTTTTCTTGGTGGCATGGAATAAAGATGAAAAAGCAGCGGTTCCTCTGGCTAGCGATAGCTTCGGTGTATTTTTTGGTCTTGATCATCTCCACCCAACGTACCGCTTTACTCTATCCGTTCCTCGTCATACCATTCGTTTTCGCCTTCCGCAGGCCCTTAACTACGGCTGCCGCATATGCAACGGGAGCCATCGTTTTCGTCACCGCCGTGATCGCTTCTGACTGGTTACTTAAGGAAGGTCTCGACGATATCAACCGGGCGATCGCAGTGGAAGGGGGCTGGGGGGAGAACGTGCTCAATGTAAGCACCTTCTCTGACCGTCTGCGCGGCTGGCAACGTCTTAAAAGGGCGGACAGTTATTCCATCCTAGGCACCGGTAAACAGAATTATTCCTCGGTGACCGTTGGTTATGAAGTGGGCGGAGCAGACTACAACCACGATATTATCAACAAAATTCTGCTCAATTACGGTGTTCTTGGAATCCTCGTGATAGCAATACCCGGGGCATTCGCCTTGTTTGTCCTTCACCGGACGATTTTCCATCAGCAGACTACGGAACTCAGGGATAGCGCCGCATTCGTCCTAGCTCTGATCCTCCCCATGATCGCGCTGTCTTTTGTGGGTGGCGATAACTTCAATGCGAATCCTATTAACATCCAGCTATGGACCGGCCTTGCTGGGGTTTTTGTTTGCCGCTCCCAGTCCATCGCCGCACGCCGAAGGATTAAACGAGAGACTTGGGAAGAGGAAATGGAGAGAGAAAAGCAACGTCTCCTAGGCCTGGACGAAACAGGGGAATTTTCGCCTGATAGCAGGGCATTGACCCCTCGTAGACGGTAATGGCGTCCTATTAGCACCCGATGAGACGTTGGCGATCTGAAGGACCAAATTTTACGCCGCCAAAGAACCGCTGCAATCACATTCCATGGATCAGAAGTGTCACATCATTATACCCGTTCATAACAGGAGGGAAGTTACCTTAGCGAATCTCCGTCTTCTACAGGGGCAAAATCTATTCAGTCGGTTTTCAGTGATCGTTGTCGATGATGGTTCGACAGATGGGACTTCCGCCGCCATTACTGCGGAATTTCCCCAAGTGGTGATTTTGAAAGGCAGCGGGGCTCTTTACTGGACGGGCGCCATGGAGCTAGGCATGAGGCATGCAGTCGCGGCAGGCACAAACTGTTGCATATGGTTGAATGACGATCTTACTCTGGATACCGGAGCCATTGATACGGTCGTATCCTTGGCCATGGAACGCGGTGCCATTGTCAGCGGACAAGGCATCGTCGATCACGGAGTGGGTGAACCGTGGTTACATCCCCTTTTGTACCGGGGATTCCACGGATTGGAATCCCAGGAAATCGCTTGCGATACCACCACCCCCCAGCAATCCGATACCTGCCGTGGCAACCTTGTCGCAATCGCCACCAATGTGATTGAAAAGATTGGCTACCCCGACGGTACTAACATTCCGCACGTAGCCGGCGACACGGACTACGGGCTGCGTGCTTCTTTCGCTGGATTTGAAGTCTTAACCCTTCCAACCGCGAGATTTTACGAGAAAGAAGCAATTCGCGACGACAACAGGTCATGGCTCTTGGGAACCAGGCCACTACGAAAAATCTGGAAGGAATCCCTCTCGAAAAGAGGAAATCTTTACCCTCGGATGGCATTCACCTATTACACACGGCATTGGGGATCCGTTGGATTTCTGATGGCTTTGGAACTCTTCATAAAGCTCATTGCCATGTCGCTGCTCCGGATAGCGGTTCCCAGACCACTTCTCCATCGTTTGTACGCGCACAAATCCCATGCCCATCGGGTTTACGAAGAACTCGATACCAACAGGTTAAATGCTGAAAATACAACTGGCGCCACCCCTCCCAATATTCCACACGAATGAATCCCATTAAGAAAGCCATCAACAAACATACACCTTCCCTATACAGGCTATTGGCGAGCATCAATTTCTTCCTGAAATGCAGGAAAAGACTCGGGTCAAGCCAAAAGCTGGTGCACAAAACCGTTTTCCCCGAGGGTAATATAAAAGTTCTCGGCGGGCCGTTCGAGGGAATGGCTTATTACAACAAAACCATTTGGGGAACCATCACCTCCAAATGGCTGGGCTGTTACGAACAGGAGATCCAGCCGGCAATCGAAGAAATCATTCGCAAAAAGTATCCGGTCATCGTCGATGTGGGCGCTGCCGAAGGATATTATGCCGTCGGACTTGCCCTGATGCTTCCTGATTCAAAGGTGGTGTCCTACGATATCGACCCAATCGCACGGATCAGACAGAAGCAACTTGCGAAGCTCAACAACGTTCACAATCTGGACATAAAGAAACTGTGCTCCTACTCGGAACTTCAGGAACTTACTGCAAGGGAAACGGTGATGATTTGCGACATTGAGGGATTCGAACATGAATTGCTCGACCCCGCCTACGCTCCCCGCCTCTCAGAAATCGACATCCTAGTCGAGATCCATCGGTTTGGTGAGAGAAGCGTGGAGGAGGTTCTCTCCACCATCATGGGTCGCTTCGAACAATCCCATAACATCACCACATTCGTCCAACGTAAGCGGGACATGGAGCCCATGCGGGAAAAGGTCAAGGCACTCCGGGATCTGAACGATTTCGACTGCGCCTTCGCTTTGGACGAAGGCCGGTACGAAGGTCAGAAATGGCTCTGGATGAAAGCAAAGAACAAGGGAACACAACACTAAGATGGACTCATCGGCTAACCACAAAACACACCGAAAAATCAATATCCTGGCCGTGTCCGCCTCCGGCGGGGCATACGGGGGCGTAGAAGTATTCACCGCAGCGGCGGCACGACAGGCACTCGATAGCGGCCCTTGCGATATTCGTATCATTTACCGTATTCAGAAAGGCATGGTCATCAACGCCAACCTCGAATCAGGCCTGCGACCTTTCGATGTCAACTGGCGTGTCATCCGCTTCATTGATTTTCAATATCTGAAGGATCTCCTTTGGGCAGATATCATCCATTGCCATTTCCCGGTTCCGTACGCCACGTTTCCTGCGAGATTACTTGGGAAAAAGCTGATAGTCACCGTGGAAGCGAAACACCATGAGTCGAAACACAAGTTTTACCATCACATCGGCATGCGCCTAGCGCACGCACAATGGTTCATCTCGGAATTTGTCGCCAGAACGTGGTCAGAATATCGTTCCGATCGCACCTCGCGTATTGTTCCCGCCATCTGCGACATGTCGGCGACGAAAGTCGACCCCTCTCTAAGAAAAGGGTTTTTCTTCATTGCCCGCTGGGTTCCCCTCAAAGGACTAGAACAGATTGTGGAAGCCTACGCGAAAGTGGATTTCCCCAAACAGGAACACCCACTCCTCCTGTATGGTGACGGGCTGCTGCACGACGAAATCCACGCCATGATAGACAGCCTCGGAATCAGGGAATTTGTTTCCACTCCCGGTTTTGTGGACGGAGCGGAGAAGGAAAGGGCGATGGCGTCCGCGCGATGGAATCTCGCGCCTGTCGCTTTTCCCGAGGATCTCGGCCTCACTCCCATCGAGGCGCGCTACTGCGGCGTCCCCTCTATCGTCAGCGATATAGGCGGGCTGCCGGAAGCCGCCGGAAAAGATGCCCTCTACTGCCAGGCGGGCGATGTGGAATCATTGAAGGATGCCATGGAAACAGCTGCACACATGGGAGCGGAGGAATACGCCCTTCGCTCCAAACAATGCCACGAATCCCTCTCCAGTTACATGCCAACAAAGGATTTCTACCACGACGAATACCGTAGAATACTGGAAAGATAATGGCGCACCCCTCCTACTAATAAGCCCACCCAACCCACCATGTCCTCTACCGACAGACTGAAAAAACGCCTCCGTAATCTGGCTCGTCGCCATCTGCTGACCTTCAACACCTTGCGCTACCGCCTAGAGTTCCCAAGGATCGCGGATGCTTTCCGTATGATTGGCAGACAGGGGATCGTTCTCGACGGAGGCGCGGGAGGCGGCCAGATGCTCACCCTTGTCCATCAGGAGGGCTTTTGTGAAAAGGGTATTGGGCTGGAGTTTGACGAAAAACTCTACAAGATCCTGCGGGAAAACCACTCGGACATTCCTTCTCTCTCCGGAATTCTCGGCTCGCTCCTAGAAATTCCGATGGAGGACGGAAGCGTGGATTGCGCCATGACAACTCAGGTGCTGGAACACATCGAGGATCACGAAACAGCTGTTTCAGAACTGGGCAGAATCGTCAAACAAGGTGGTCACTTGATTATTAGTGTTCCTCATCCACCAGAACCGTTTCATACCCCCGGCCACCTACGTGAGGGATACACGGAAGCAGACCTTATCACGCTTCTCCCGCCGGAGAATTATGAACTGCTTTACACAGGATACTCGATGACACGGCCTAGCGTGGACAGGACAATGAAGCTGATGAAGCTGCCGTTCAGGGGATTCTTCGTGCCTGTGGCCATCGCGGATCGAGAGACGATGCTGACCGACGAGGAGCGGAAGGTTCAGCTCCCCTACGGTATCACCTGCCTTTTCAAGAAACTGTAGAACCAGACGAATGACCGACTCTTCCGACATGCAACGCGAACAGAAAGAATACTACGAGCGAACCGCCTCTCAGTATGATGCGATGCATCTGCTGGAGTCGGAGCATGAGTTCGCGCTATCTCAACTTCTGGGGATCATGACGACTTACTCCCTCACCTCTCTCCTGGACGTAGGGGCGGGGACGGGACGCGTCCTCCGCCACACCAGGGATCGTGTGCCGGGGGTAAAGGTGGCCGGGGTGGAACCGGTGGAAGGGCTACGAAAAATCGGTTACTCAAAAGGAATCTCTGAGGACGAACTGAAGGATGGGAACGCCCTGAACCTGGATTTTCCTGACAATAGCTGGGATGTCGTCTGCGCCTTCGGCATCCTCCACCATATCCCGGATCCCGAGAAGGCGATTGCAGAGATGTGTCGGGTGGCGAAACATGCGGTCTTTTTCTCCGATCTGAACAACTACGGCTGCGGCTCCCCTCCACAGAGGATTTTCGCGAAGACCCTACGAACCTTCCATCTGTGGAGACCGTTCCAGTTCGTCAAGAATGGCGGAAAACATGAGAAATTCTCGGAGAGTGACGGGATCCACTACTCGTATTCCCTATTGGACAGCCTGCCGACGATACAGGAAAAATTCCCGCAGATCCATATGACCAACACGAAGGGAGGGCCGCCCTCTTCTCCACTGGGTCTCTGCTCCCACTTATCCATTTTCGCGGTGTCCAGCCCGGATAGCCTTCTGGAGCTCCATCCTGCTTATTCTTCCCAAGACCAATCCGAGGATATCGCCCAATGAAGCTTGTTCTGGTTGACCCCTACGTGACTAGGAAAAGTCCGAGCATGCGCAGCGTGGTGGACTCGCTGGATGTGATCCTTGACATATTTTCGGAAGTGGAGGTCATCGCCTCGGAGTGCGACTGGTCGCATCCGAGGGTAAATCTCCGCCCCATACCCCAGCGCTTCAAATCCTGGACGCTGCATTCCGCGGATTACAATCGCAGGATCAATCGGATGGGAATCGGCTCCGGAGGGAACAGCAAGGAGACCGTCCAAGTGACCGGCTGCCTGATACCTAAGGCGGATATCCGCTACATGCACTTTTGGAACAATGCGTTGGTCGAGGAAGTGGCGGTGCGCCCGACGTTCAAACTCCCCGCGCACAAGCTCCTACTTGCGAAAATCGCCGCCCGAAAGGAGCGTGTGACGGCCATGGATCCGGATCGCACCGGTAGCTGGTGGGTCGTGAGCCGCTCCATCGCGGACAAGATCAAGGAAGATGCAGGAGGCAAGGGCGTGTTCCGGATTTTACCGAACGTTTACGAACCACAACGTTTCAATGCCGGGGTAAGGGGCGAATGGCGTGAGACGATGCGGAATCAATACGGATTCCAACCCGGAGAAAAAGTGCTGGCATTCTCCGCTTTCGGGCACTTCGAACGGAAAGGTTTGTTGGAGGCAGTCGAGGCGGTATCCATTCTCCGGAAGGAGGGGCACCCTCTGCGACTTCTCGTCCTTGGCGGAGATGAAAGCACGGTTTCCGCTTTCCGGAAAAAAATCTCAGCCATGTCCGACGGCGTGGTATTCGCCGGGATGGTGTCTGACATGGAACGTCACCTTTCCGCTGCGGACGGATTCTTTTTCCCCTCGCACTTTGAAGCATTTTCGCTTGCGGAAATTGAAGCTGCGGCTTTGGGATTGCGACTATATCTCACACCGCACCACGGGCACGGAATGATCCTGCGCGATCCAGCGAACGGGCGCCTGCTTCCATGGGAATCCGCCGGAATGGCGAAAATCATTGCGGAGGACATAGAACGGAATCTGCTTGGAACCTTTCACAATGAAATCGGGGAAGCGGTGGATCTAGAGGGCTATAAGACCCTGCTCCACCGTTGTTACAGTGAATCCATCGCATCCCGTATGAAACCATAACTACAAGATATGGCTACTAAGAGACCCTCACTCCTGCTATGCGGCTACACGTATTGCCTGGCTGTCAACCGAATGAAGGCGGAGGCACTGTCGGAGTATTTCGATGTAACGGTCGCCACGTTGAGCCTTGACCACCTTGTGGCATTGGGGAAATCGATGGCGAGCTTTGAGGAGACCGAGCGTAATCCCGATTTTGACATGGTCAGGTTCGATCCGTTCCCCGTATCCGAATCCGGCTACCAGTCTGCTTGGACTGGATTTGGCAAATGGATGAAATCCAGGTATTTCGATGTGGTGTTGGTCGAGGGCGAGGCCTGGGCCGTTTACCTTTGGCAAATCTGGTGGCATACGGCACGTGCAGGACGCTGCGGGACATTCGCCGAGTTTTCCTGGGAGAACATCGAGCGGACTGGAATCAAAGGCTGGATCCTAGACAAGATCTACCGTCTTGGAGCGAAAAAGAAGACCCGGGTAATCGCTGGGAATATTGCTGCGGGAGAAATCTGGAAGCGCAAAGGTCTGCCGGAATCCCACCTTAGGATAGGGCCACAACTGGGCGTGGATGAAAATTTCCATCCCGTCGATTCCGAACAAAAGCAAGAAATAAGAAACCTGATCGGGCTGCCTTTTGCTTCATTTATCATAGGGTTCATTGGCCGCTTTGTTCCTGAAAAAGGGGTGCAGGATCTGATCGAGGCTGTGAAACTTGTCCGTGAAAGCTCAGGAATGCCTGTGACAGTGGCATTACTTGGCAACGGCCCAGAAAAAGCCAGATACGAGAGCCTTGGCCTGCCATTCGTCCAATTCCTGCAACCGTGCAAGCACCGTGAGGTGGCGGGTCGTATCCAGGCGATGGATCTGATGGTTCTTCCCAGCCGAAGCAAGCTCACCGGGAAAATCTGGGAAGAACAGTTTGGCCATGTCATCATTGAGGCGACTTCATGTGGAGTTCCTGTCTTAGGATCGGACTCTGGAGCCATTCCCGAAGTGTTATCTGATCCCGATCTGGTTTTTCCACAAGGGGATGTCCCCGCGCTCGCCGCTCTCATTGGTCGTGCCGTTACGAACCCGGAGTGGCTTTCCCACAAAGCTGACAAGCTAAGGAACCATGCTCTCGAAAACTATACCCATCAAGCGGTTGCGCGATTTTACGCGGATTTTTTATTAAAGCCGCTTTGATACATCCCTCCTTGCCAGTCAGAAAGCACAATACTCCGCAGCAGAATAAGAACATGCATACAATCCGTTTCATCGATCCATTATTTCTGCGCAGTAATCCTTCAACCAATGGACTAGTGGATGTTGCGCTGCGGATGGTTGAGAACGGGTGGGATGTGGAAATATTCGGAAACGAAATTGACCCGGATCTCATCGGAAAAGTGACCATGCGCAAGATTCCCCGAATCTGGCTTCCGTGGAACCAGTCGGATTGGGGGTATTTTCTTTATTACAACAGTCTTGCATTCCGGGACTGGCTGATGCGGAAAAAACTACCTAGTATCACGGTCTGCACGGGATTTCTACTGCCGTCGGCAGATATCGCAACGGTTCACTTCTCACACTTCGACTATGTAGGAAAGGCTCTGCGCTACGGCCGGGGCTTGCCTGACTTTTTCAAAATCATGCCGTTCACCATCTGGGGACTGATGACGGAGATCATCTTATTATGGAATCCCAAGAGAACGTTGCTGCTTCCGGTTTCCAAATCCGTTGCGGACGATATCAAAAGATTCAGCGCGCCATGGAAGCGGGTCGAACTTTTTCCTAACGCGGTGCTGCATGGAAAATTTTCTCCCGCCCTGCGCCTAGAGCATCGGAACGCTGCTCGTAATCACCATGGATTTTCAGCGAGTGACACGGTGTTTTTATTCTCCTCAATGGGTCATCATTTTAGGAAAGGCTTCTTCCTTGCGATTCATGCAATGTTGGAATTGAGGAAAACAAGACCCGAAGCGAAACTGCTGGTGATAGGTGGATATGCGTCAACACTGGCGCGCTTGCGGAGACATCTGGACGATTTGGATCCCAACTTCGGAGGGTGGATCACAATGACGGGTATAGTCAGCGATGTTGCGTTTCACTCCAGCGCTGCCGACGCCCTGCTTTTCCCTTCCCTCTCCGAGGCCTTTTCACTGACTGAAATCGAGGCCGCCGCACTGGGTCTACCGCTCTTCCTCACCCCCCATCATGGATCGGAAATGATTTTGGAGGACGGAGTAAATGGTCGATTGCTTGCGTGGGAGCCGGTTGATATTGCAAATGTTCTCGACGAAGAAATTGGCAAAGGAATTGAGCCGACGAGCGGAAGCACGGGTTTAGCCCTCTCGGAAGATGAGTATTTCAATAAATTTTGCCATCTTGTTGGACTATTTGCAGATGAAAAGAAAGCCAATCAATCTTAGCTCTTACTGCATCAGTAACTGAAAATGTCAGATTCCGTAAACATCACCTGGATACCCGAGCATAAATCCGCAGCAAGCCATTCGATGCGCCGTTACTGGATGGCGCTGGCGGAGGCATGGCTGCCTGAAGATCGCTACACACCGGTCTCAACGATGGATCCGAGCAACGAGAATAGAAAGTCGGGCTTATGGGGAAGGGCATATCGAGCTTGGCAAAGAAGCGTCGTATATCCCAACGAAATCCAGCGGCGCACGAAAGGAACGTTAGTTCATGTGCTTGACCACAGTTGGACTGATATGCTTAAGAACGTTCCGGGTAATGTTAAAAAAATTGTAACCGTTCATGATCTAATTCCGCTCCGTAGTTCTGCTGGGCTTAGCGGTGGACAATTGAAGCGTTTCCGCGAACGGCTCTCAATGCTCGGTTCGGTGGATGCAATCATAGCAGATTCAAATTTCACAAAAGCAGACATTATCGATTTCTTCAATATTGCTGAATCAAAAATCCATGTAGTTCCGATTGGAGTGGACGTAGGTGATCTGGGTTCTTCTCCGGTTTGGACGGCCGTGAAAAATGATGAATTAAGAATTGGAAGTATTGGGACTGTTTTACCTCGGAAGAACCTAGCCATACTCCCTCAGGTTCTCTCGGAGCTTAAACGCCTGACTCCCTACAAAATTATTTTAGAACGGGTAGGCCAGACTCTACCTGCCGAACTCGCAGCCCAAATTAAATGTGTCATTGGAGATTCATCACTTATCGAGTCAGAAAAAATCTCCGATGAGGGAGTCCGAAAGTTCTACGGGCGACAAGATGTTATTGCATTTCCATCACTGTTTGAAGGCTTCGGACTGCCGGTGCTTGAGGGAATGGCGGCGGGAATTCCAGTAGTGTCTAGTTCTAGTAGTAGTTTGCCTGAAGTTGGAGGAAATCACGTTTTGTATTTTGATCCAGAAAATCCTGTCGAGATGGCAAGACAACTCGCAAAGGTGGCAAGTGGTGAGCTTCCGGCGGGCTGGACTTCATCAGCAAGGAAACACGCCGCAACATTCACTTGGAGAAGGACGCTCGAAGATGTGTATGCCGTATACGATCTCGTTCTCTAGGACATTTGATAAGTCTATTCCGTATGTGTGGGTTTTTAAACTGGTTTGGAAAACCGCCGGATGAGTCTCGTTTGGAAGCGGGACTGGATGCGATCACGCACCGCGGGCCGGATGATTCCGGGGTCGAGGCTGACGAGTTTGCCTGGATGGGTTTCCGGAGGCTTTCCATCTTAGACCTCAATCCCACTGGTCACCAGCCAATGAAACTTGGTAGCGGGAGGTATTGGCTCACGTTCAACGGAGAGATTTATAATTACGAAGAACTACGGGACAGATTCCTCCATGGCGTGCAGCTAGACTCGACAGGTGACACGGCGGTGCTGGGTGCGATACTTGAGCGGATGCCCCTGGAGAAAGTCCTGTCGGAGTTGCGTGGAATGTTCGCTTTCGTCTGGTATGACAGCCATGAGCAAAGCCTGGTGGCGGCTCGGGATCACCTCGGAATCAAACCATTATACTTCCACTCGGCATCCGGATCGATAGGGATTGCATCAGAGATGCGCTCGCTTGATGAGGCGAGCGGCTACCAATTTTCACTAGATCCAATCGCAATTCGTGACTTTTTCCGCTGGGGTTCGGTTCAGGCACCAAGAACAATTCTGGAAGGCATTCAGTGTTTACTACCAGGACATTCGCTGGCGTGGAATGCACAAAACTCGGTGAAAATTTCCCGATGGTTCCACCCGAAATGGGAGCCGGAAGTCATACCCTCTACCGATTGGAAAGAAGAAACACGCAAAGTCTTTCTCGATAGCGTAAAAGCGCACCTTGTAAGCGACGTTCCAGTAGGGATTTTCCTGAGCAGCGGACTTGATTCCACTTTAATAGGCGGGGCGATTCAGGAACTCGGTGTCAAAGATCTCACTGCATTTTCCATCGGCTACGAGGATGATGCTGGAGTAGAGGATGAGAGCAGTAGCGCAGGGCGGACTGCAGAGTTTCTGGGCGCAGAATTTCACTCCGACGTCATCGGTCCGCAAAAAATCGCTGACGAATTCGATGGCTTTATCGACTCCTTAGATCAACCAACAGGCGACGGATTGAATACTTACCTTGTCTCCAAAATGACCGCAGCCCATGTGAAGGTTGCGCTAAGCGGTCTGGGTGCTGATGAGCTTTTCTCCGGCTACACATTCCACAGGGCGTTGATAGCAGCCGAAAAGGTCGGACTTCGGTCCCCCCTCTTCCGCAATCTGATTTTTCCGCTGACGGGCAGGGCGGCGCAACTGCCCGGGTTAGCAAACAAAAGCGCATTCGTGAGAAGACTCTCATCGGTATCCCGCATGTTCGGGGAGAAATCGACGACAGGATATCACAGGCAGGCACGGGGCATTATGGCCGAGGATGCACTCGATCGGTTGCTTGGATTAGCCGACCATGGCAGCATCGGGAATGCTTGTGGAATGGACGAAGAAAACGTGGTCGCGATGGCTGGCAGCGAAACCGCCCATCAATTACTGGCCTTGGAAATTTCCTCATACCTTCCGAACACCCTCTTACGGGACAACGACTGCGTGAGCATGGCACACTCGCTGGAGTTAAGAACGCCTTTTGTAGACCGGGAAGTATTTTCGCTTAGTTCGCGGATGCCTGCGGATATGAAGCTGGATCGGCATCGCGGGAAAAAAATTCTGCGTGAGGCCTTTGACGATCTCCTCCCTCCATGGATTCGCGACGAGCGCCGGAAAAAGACTTTCACGCTGCCGCTGATGAAGTGGTTACGCTCTCCGGAATGGCGGAAACGGATCGACTCCGTGCTACGTTCGGAAGAGTGCGTAATTCGGAAAATGGGAGGCGGTGCGGAACTGGATACCCAGTTATCCGCGTTTTACGGCGGCACAGCGCACGACAAGAGCAACTGGTTGGCAAGCCAGAGAGTCTGGCAGGCACTAGTCTTCGAAGAATGGTGCCTCCGCCGGAAAGAACGCGCCTCATCTATACCCAATCCGTAGTTTTGAAACGACTCAACATACTCCAGCTTTTCGCCCGGTATCTGCTTTACGGCGGCGAGGAAGGCAGCGTGTCGCGCATCGCCACAGCCCTCAGAGCCGATCATGAAGTGGAATATTTCACCGCATCAACCAAAGATCTCCTGGATGGTGGAAGGATCCAAAAGGCGCTATTGCCGCTGCTCACGATTCACAACTGGAGATCCGCCAAAGCCCTACGAGAGTTCCAGGAACGCAAACGCTTCGACTGCTGGCAGATTCACAATGTTTTCCCGGCAATCTCTCCCTCCGCGTATGCCACCGCGTTCGAGATGGGAGTCCCGGTGATCCACTACCTGCACAACTACAAGTTCGGATGCCCGACTGGATTCATGTTCGCAAAAGGGCGGGAATATACGGAGGGAATACATGGCAATTTTCTCCCGGCCATCCGCGACGGTGTCTGGCACGACAGCCACCTAAAAACTGCCGTGATGGCCGCTGCGATTACTTACGCAAGGAAGATGGGCGTATTCCACCGGGTGACACGCTGGGTGGCGATCAGCCACGCGGAAAAGGAAATTTGCATTGAGATGGGCATCCCGGCAGATAAAATCGATGTCGTCCATCATTTCGTGGAGACTCCGACGACCGAACCCACGCCGATTCCCGCAAATGGCCACGCGCTTTTCATCGGTCGCCTTTCCCCTGAAAAAGGTGTGGATCGTCTCATCGACGCGTGGAAAGTCCTCGGCTCCAACCGACGGCTCTTCATCATGGGTGACGGTCCGGAATTTTTGCCCCTGCAGCGGAAAATTGAAACATTGGGACTCACCAACGTGGAAATGCTAGGGTTTGTCGCCAAAGAAAAGCACCACGAAATCTGGCAGAAGACGGCATTTTCCCTAGTTCCCTCGATATGGGAGGAACCTTTCGGGATGGTTGTCCTCGAATCGTGGGCGCAAGGCCGTCCGGTCGTCGCCCACGACATCGGTGCCCTGACTGAAATCGTCCGCCATGGCGAAACGGGCTTTCTCGCCGATCCGGGCAATCCGGATGATCTCGCCGCAAAAATCGAAACAGCTTTTTCCATGAGTACTGAAGATCTGACCGAAATGGGACTGGCAGGTCGCGAAGAACTCACCAGCCATTATTCAAAAGCACGCTGGCTGGACGAAATCAACGGAGTCTATAGAAATGTCGGTCTCCTGAATAGTATGTGAGCGCGGAGATACTGGGGCGGATTTATTCCGACTCCATCTGAAAAATCCAATAACAATAAAATCATTAAACACACCATGTCTAAAGAATCCAAAAATATCGAATCCTGGGGAAACCAAGCAATGGGACGCACGAGGGACGAAATCGCGAGCAGTGAGGTATCCGCGAATGAACGCAACCGTGCCTGGTGGGAAGCACTTCCCATGACTTATGAAGACTGGGAGGGAAGCGATAGGGATCCCGTTGACAAAGAGGACTTCGCCCGTGTAGACCGCCACTATTTCGGCACCAATCCGTATCTGGATGAAAATATTGATTTCTCGTCGTTCAACGGACAAAAGGTCATGGAGATAGGCTGCGGCGCTGGCAGTGCCTCCTGCCGCTTTGCGGAGAGCGGGGCAGATGTCACTGCCATAGACATCACCGCCAAGGCAATCGAACTGACCACACGCCATGCCGAGGTATTTGGAATTCAGAGAGTGAATGCCGTGCAGTCCGATGCGGAAGATCTGTCTGTCGTGCCGGACGGCAGTATTGACTACATTTATTCCTGGGGGGTGATGCACCACAGTTCCCGTCCAGAAGTTTGCTTTAAAAACTGCTTCTCGAAACTGAAGACAGGGAGCAGTGGCCTGATAATGGTTTATAATAAATCTAGTCTCCGATATTGGGGAAAAGGGTTGGGCTATTTGCTTCTCAAGGGCAAAATTTTCAAAGGAGATAATTTCCACTCCGTTCAACGGCACTTCACGGACGGCTATTACCACAAGCACTACACCCGCGCCAGCCTTCGTGAAGCCATGGAGAACGCCGGTTTTACCGTTGAAGGAATTGATATAACACACATGAGTTCCCGTATGATTCCGTTCATTCCTGGAATTCTCCGTAAATGGCTGAAGACTAAAATCGGCTGGCTGATCGTAGCTCGCGTCGCAAAAAAACAATCATTTTGATATTCGCACTCAAAGCATTTATTGGGAAGTAGCTAGTCCACGGCAACAAACGATTGATCGTATCAAAATGACGTATTCCTAACATGACACCTGAAAACCCCAAGCCACGGGTAGCCGCCCTGTTTGCCACTATGAACCGCCACGCCACGGCGGTTCAATGCGTTCAGGCGCTAGCAAAACAGACGTCCCCTCCCGCAATGGTTGTGGTTGCGGACAACGATTCATCGGATCAAACGGCGGAAGTACTTGAAGCGCTGCCAGATCTTCCGTTTCCGCTCCATGTGATACGCATGGGCTACAATTCGGGAAACGCTGGCGGCGTAAGAGCGGCGATGGAACTTGCATTTGGGAAAAATGCCGAAGCCGCGTGGATACTTGATGACGATTCCTTCCCTCGGGAAACAGCCCTTCATGCGATGCTAGACTGCTACGATCCCTTGCTCGTAAACCAACCTCTACAAATCAACCCGAACACGGGTCGTTTTACCTGGCCGCTGACAGTTCGCATTCCGGGACAAGGAAAACGGCTCGTCTGGAATGAAGACGCAATGGGTTCGCAGCGCGTTATCGAAGCTTTTGCTGCGTGGACAGGTGCACTCGTTTCCCGCGAGATTTACGAAAAAACCGGTCCGGTAAACGAAGATCTTTTTATTCGAGGGGAAGATGAAGAGTATCCTTGGCGTATCGCAAACTGTGGCTTTCGATTCCAACTCGTTCGAAATGCGATTCTGGATCATGTTGGCCCTGAGAATCTCGTGCATTGGAGATTCGGCGGTAAGAACCTCTTCCTGGAGAAGGGTCTAGCTGACTGGAAGCTCTACTACAAAGTCCGTAACATGGTTTGGTTGAAACGCAAGCAGGGTGGCATTTTCCGCGCCCTGGCCATCGCACTTGCCTACGTCGCCGGAATTGTCCAAATTGATGGTGCAAGCCGCGTGAAAATTCTGCTGCGGGCAATCTTCGATGGATTGCGATCAAAGCTCGGCCCTCTCGGCGACCGATCCGCTCGGTCGAGGTAAAATTCAACGAACTATCGAGATCTCAAAAAACCGGATGGTATCTGATGTTGCGATCCGAACTCGGCTGGACATAATGACCTCAAGCATCCCCCGTGAAAATGCGATCCCATCTGCAATGATCAATAGTCGTCAAGAATCCTTCCGTATCCAGGCACTGCAAATCGCTGATGCCCTCATTGTGTGGATTTCTTTTTGGATCGGAGCCAATCTCAGGGGAATGCTGATTGGGGCTGACCAGTCTGATACGACGGCAGCCTTAAACTGGATTCTCTACATCGCCGTTCCGTTTACCCCCCTCATTTTGGAAAAATTCGGTTTCTACAGCAGGCAGCGGCAGAAGAGCTCATTCCGTTCGATCACCCAGCTTTTACAATCCCTGGTAATCGTCATCATCGTCATCGGACTTTACGAGGTTTTGGCAAAACCCGAAGAAGCCCGCCGATTAGCCTTGGGCTTGGGAACCTTGGCAAGTTTCGTTTCGCTATTCATCCGCGACCGGGCAACCACCGCGTGGATGCGTCAAATTTCCAGCAGTGAAGCTAGCAAGGAACACGTTCTTATCGCTGGCGCAAAGCATGAAACTCAATCTTTGATCGAACAACTCGATTCAGAAGTCACCGATAGCTGGAAAGTAGTAGATCATTTCGATCTTAACTCCCGCTCGGTAGAAGAACTGTTTCAGCTCATCAAGGATGAATCTGTCGCAAGGGTCATTCTCATTGGAAACAATGTGGAATTTGGCAAGGTGGGTGCGGCTGTAGAGGCTTGCGAACTCCAAGGAATCGAGGCCTGGATTTCCGCATCTTTTGTCCGCACCCAGATCGCACGCCCCGTGTTCGATGCAATAGGTGACAAGCCAATGCTGGTACTCCGTTCTACACCTGAACTGTCCTGGGAGTTGCTCTGTAAGGAAGTGATCGACAGGGCGGGTGCGCTCTTCCTCATTATCGGCACCTTCCCATTTTGGATATTCGCCGCAATCGGGATCCGCCTTAAAAGCCCGGGCGCACCGGTCTTCTTTTCGCAAATGCGTGCAGGCCGATACGGCAAACCTTTCCGTATGTGGAAATTCCGGACCATGGTTTCCAATGCCGAAGACTTATTACAAAAGACCAAAGACGCCCACGGAAATGAGATGGATGGCCCGGTGTTCAAACTGCACGGAGATCCCCGGGTCTTTCCTTTCGGCGCGCTGCTCCGTAAAATGAGTATCGATGAACTTCCGCAGCTTCTGAATGTCCTCCGGGGGAACATGAGCCTTGTCGGCCCCCGTCCATTGCCTGTTTACGAAGTCGAAGCCTTTTCAAAAATTACACACAGAAGACGATTGAGCGTGAAACCGGGAATCACCTGCGAGTGGCAGGCGGGAGGCCGGAACAAAATCACCAGCTTTGAGGACTGGGTTGAAATGGATCTGAACTATATCGACAACTGGTCTCTTTTATTAGACTGCCGGATTATTCTTAAGACCATACCGGCAGTTCTTTTTGGGAAAGGCGCCAAGTAAACCCACCAGGAATGATCCTATATTCATAACGCATGGCCGCTATTTCCTCCGTTTTTTTGGTATTGGGCTTCATACTTTCAGTAATCGTAGCGCCACAGCTACGGATCTGGACATGGGGCATACCAATGCTATTCTTAGCTGCATCGGCGGCATGCGCACTTCCCATAGTCAGCAGGAAAAATTCGGCACCCGTCGACCCTTTAATTACGGTTTCAGGATTATTACTGACCTTCTGGTTTACATTACGAGCTGCCGTATCGCCGGTTCGAGAACTTGCTCAATCAGATTTGTTGCTGGTCGCCATGGCTCTGGCAACCTTTCTTTCTTTCAGAGCCGCAAGCCATTCCTCGATTGCACAACGGATTCTTTTGACCGGAATTGGTATAACTACGGCTGCTAGCATCTACGTAATAGGCAGACAAATCATGCAAGCGGATTATAGTCCGATATTCCCTGCAGGCAATTCTCCGTGGCCCGCTGGTTTCTTTGGCCACTACAGCTATGGTGCATCATTCTTTATAGCAGTGTCCTTCTTACTCGCGGGAGTTTTACTCCAAACAGGAATCGCTCCTGTTTGGCGCCTTACCTGCGGCGCACTTGCCATTCTTTCTCTCATTGCAATTTATTACACAAAATCCCGCGGAGCCTTTGTTGGTGCTACATGCGGGTTGCTGACCCTACTTACCGCTTTTCTCATACTTGGGAAAAGAGATTCGAAGAAATGGTTCGCTCCCGTAATCATTGCCCTCCCCTTTTTACTTATAGGCATTGCGATCGTCACCTTCTCAATTGGAGGGAAAATTTTTGAAGATCGCGGCGGATCAGGAATCAGTAACTTCGACAATTCCATCCGCTTGTATTTTTTAGGACTCGCCTTTTCGTGCATTTCATTGCACCCACTGATGGGAGGAGGTGCCAGAAGCTTTAGTTGGGAGTGCTTCCAATTCTGGGATGTGGATTCCATGGGATCAGGACTTCGCCGACCGGAACATGTCCACAATGAATTAGTTCAGACCGCGACCGATTACGGTCTCATTGGCTCAGGACTCCTCCTGATTTTTATTTTGATATGCTTGGTAACGGGGTGCTGGCGATTGCTCTCCCGCAATTCCGACCAAACAAACCGATTTGGAGATGCTTGGAGAATTGGTGGACTGTCAGGATTTGTAGGACTCTTTGTTCAATCGAATTTCGAAGGAATTTTTCGCATTCCCCCGGGAGCAATCCTACTTACTCTTTGTATCAGTGCTCTATGTTTAAGAACCAATTCAAGAAACACCTCCCCCTCTGTCCGCTCTGACTGGCATTCCCAACTGGTGAGGTTACTCACTAGCATCTTCGCCTTCTCGGCGATCGTATTGCTCACATACTTCGGCATCAAAGGAACGCGGGTAACAATGGCCCTTTGGCCGACGGTTTTCTCCAAAATGGAAAGCTCAAACGAATCAAAGATAGCAGCGCTATCCGATGCGTTGGAAATTTGGCCCATGTATTCTCTATACCAGGATCGGGCGTTTTTATACAATCACGAGGCCGTAAAATCCGATTCTACCGATGACCGGGACATTTACCTTCGCCTTGCCTTGAAAGACTTTCGACAGACGACCGAAAGGCATCCTTTCGATCCTACGCCCATGCTTGGTTCAGCTACGGTTCTGAGTGAATTACAAAACTACCACGAAGCCGAGCACATGTTTACATCGGCCATCAAAGCAGAGGGCGGCATGGAAGCAGGCTTTAAGGCCAGATACTTTTTCGCAAAGCATCTCCAGAGGAAGGGTCTCGCACAATATGAGAGGGCGGATTTTCCGGGTGCTAATGACAGTTTCGCGATAGCCGCACGCCATATCAATGAAGCTTTTGAAGTTTACGGACTAGGAGGCATATACGAACATTATCTACTCAGGGTAAGCATCCATGAGAATTATGGGAAGGTCTTAGAGGAGCTGGGTGATTTTGGCCTGGCGTTGGAACAATATGATCAAGCAAGCAAGTTCGCCTATGGGAATACAGCGAACTATCGAGCCGCAGTGCTAATGGGTCGGATTGCAGTCGATGCTTGGAAAGAGAGACAGGGATCAGATGCGCTCAGACTTTTCCTCGATGCCCGTTACCGAATTTCCCTCGCCTCGGAACTCCCTGAAAACGTGACCCCGGAGAAGCGTGATGAATGGATCAATTATCTCGACCGCTCCATCGGCTATCTGCGTGCGGCGAAATACGAGCCTTCCGAGAAGGTGGATTTCTAATCCTCAGGGCTTCACCTGATCCCAGTCGATTTGATTTTTTGAGAAATTCGTAACAAAATCCGTTAGCTTTCGGTCAGCCTCTTCCTCAGGAATCACAGTTCCTGCCAGCCAATGTTCGGGAGGCATTTCCCCATACCACATGGAAACCGAAACATAAGCCCAGCGCTGATCCATGCCCTTGATCAGCCTGTCTTTCATGTCGATGAAGGTTCGCTCCATATGGTCGTTGGTGATCGTATCGTGGCCGACGAAGAAATAGTAGGTCACACACTTGAACTCCAGGTGGTCGCTCCCTTCCTCACTGGCCGTTGGTAACCTCTGGACGCTAAGGAGCCGCTTCACCGTCAGCGATTTCCCGTCAGCTAGAGTCACGGTTTTGTCGGAGGAGGAAAGGATCTGATGACCT
The DNA here is from genome assembly GCA_963793435.1 of uncultured Verrucomicrobiae bacterium. Classification (GTDB taxonomy): domain Bacteria; phylum Verrucomicrobiota; class Verrucomicrobiia; order Verrucomicrobiales; family Akkermansiaceae; genus Luteolibacter. The sequence continues at coordinate 3,605,574 of CAWCAA010000002.1, forward strand.
TGTGCCGGCATGCACCGCTCCGGCCTGTGGATCGAGTTGTTAATATCGACACCCGAGAGCACCACTGAAAGATCGATACGGTCTGGCAACTGGCGACCGATTTCATCAAATTCCCCAGGGCGTGGTGAAGTGCAGACCGCTTTGGCAAATTCCGTATCAGGCGCCAGCGTCTTTATTTCTTTTTCGCTGGGTGGATATTTTTCGAAATGCCAAGCACCGTAGCCGTCCGGAAGATCCATTTGCACGGCGGATTGAGCGGTCGTCCCGGCCGATGGCAGGAAATAGATTGAACTCAGTGTTCCCGCCACAAACAACGGCAATATAAGGAAGCGTGATTTCATGATCCTAGTCCGAAAACTTTTTCGTCTTCCGGCTTCTCCACCCGCTGCCTGACGAGCTTACGCTTGGAAGACTTTTTCCACGGCAGCCCGCCTTCAAAAACCGAATGCAGAATGAGGAGGAGTAGAAGGGAAAATGGATAGAATAGCAGGAGGCCGGACCAGTCATGCCAGGTTCCGGCGGCCCATTTCGCATCCCCATACTCCGCGATCACGAAGATCGAAGTCACACGCAGCGCGTTGCCAATGATAGCAAGCGGCAACGCCGACAGGAACAAAGCAGCCTTTTGCCACATCTTTATCTTCGCCACATAGGCCCAAGCCGCCGAGATCATCACCAGAGCCATCAGGGAGCGTATCCCGCTGCATCCGGTGGCAATGTCCAAAGGCTTCCAGTCCCCGTGAACCGGTAGAATTGTTGTACCCTTGACGATGGTTTCGACTCCAAAAAGGCTTGATCCGTGGTGCGCCAGAGACGTTGCGAGCAGTTGCAAATGGGTTGTTCCCTGCTGGAAGCTTGGCAGTGGTATTGCCAGCCAGAAGAAGAACAGTGGAAAAATCAAAATCCGCGCGAGCCGCCAACCCCATAGGTAATAGAAAGAACCCCAAAGCAAGAAGGGCAGCGCACCCGCTGTAATCCGCGGTTGCAAAGTCCTGTAGCCGATCGCGAAAAATGCCGCGCCGATCAGGATCACGATCAGACCGAGATTAGTCCCCTCGCCTGCCGCCTCCCGCAGGCTCCTGAATTGGAAAAGGATCAGGCCGAGGATCACAAAAGGAAACAGCGGCCCGTGCTCATAACCCGATTCCGGATTCCAAGCAGACCAAAGCCAGGTGAAGACCGATTGCGACCTGTCAGCACCATATCTCGTCTCAAACATATAGAACCAAAGTATCCCTGCCAGCGAAACCGCTGCTGATACCACGACCACCGGACTCCAGGAAAAATTCTTGGCGTGCGTTGGCTCTGGTTTTCCGGATGCTTGAGGGGTTTCGTTCAAAATTCGATTCGTATAAGTTCCGTTCTCGGTGCGCAAAGTATTGCCGATGCGTCCCAGTCTGTCAACAATCCCCCCGCTCATGAAAATCATCAGTGGAACCGCCCACCGCGCACTCGCAGAAAAAATCGCTGAAACCCTTGGCCAGCCTCTTGCCGACGTGCAGGTGGATGCTTTTCCCGATGGGGAAACAGCCGTAAAAATCAACGAAAACGTGAGGGGCGAGGATGTGTTCATCATCCAGCCGTCCTGCCCGCCGACCAACCACAACATCATGGAGCTACTGATCCTGGTGGATGCGGCCCGCCGCGCCAGTGCGGAGCGAATCACTGCGGTGATGCCTTTCTTCGGCTACGCCAGGCAGGACAGAAAAGACCAGCCGCGGGTGCCCATCACTGCCAAGCTCGTCGCAAATCTCCTCACCTCCGCAGGTGTAAACCGCGTGCTGACCATGGATCTCCACGCCCCGCAGATTCAGGGCTTCTTTGACATTCCGGTTGACCACCTCTACGCAAAACCAGCCCTCATCGGCTACCTCCGCGAGCGCCATCCGGATACCTCGAACCTCACCGTCGTCTCTCCCGATGTCGGCGGCGTGAAGATGGCCCGTGCCTATGCGGACGCCCTCGGCGCGGAACTCGCCATCGTCGCCAAACACCGCATTTCCGCCACCCGAGTCGAAGCGATGAACGTCATCGGAGAAGTCGAAGGCCGCGATGTCCTCCTGGTCGATGACATGACGGAAACCGCCGGCACCCTCACCTCCGCTGCGGAAATCCTCCACAAGCACGGTGCAAAACGCATCTTCGCCGGAGTCTCCCACGCCATCATTGGCGACATGGCACATGATCGATTGGAAAACTCCCGCATCGAAGAGCTTATCACCACGGACTCCGTTCCCCAAGCCTTCGGCCCCAAGATCCAGGCAGTCTCCATCGCCCCACTTATGGGCGAAGCCATCCGCCGCATCAACGGCGGCCAGTCCGTCACCTCCCTCTTCAGCGTCTGAGCAATCCCCTTCCTTAAAAAAGCGCGGCAACCATTTCAGGTTCCCGCGCTTTTTCATTTCCCACCACTCCCGGCCTACAACATGCTTTGCCCGCACCACCCCTCTTCCTTGGGGTTTAAAATTTAGAGTTTAAAGTTTCCCATGACATCCACCCGCGAACAGCTCCGCATCGAAGGCTTCGGCCTTATCGACGACCGTCTCTCCTACCTCCTCGGCTGCCTCGAAGACGCATTGGCAAGTGCAGGCGAGACCGAACTCCTGCCCTTCATGCCTTGGTCGGGTAAAGCCCCCGCCACCAGCGCCACCCCACCCGCAGGACTCCCCAAGCTCTACTCCATCGGCTTCCAGCTCCTCAACATGATCGAGGAACGTGTGGCCGCAGAAATTCGTCGCGAGCGGGAAAAAGCCCTAGGTGCCGATTCCATACGCGGTCTCTGGCCACAGGCTCTCCGCGACCTCCAGGAAATCGGCCTTGAGCCAAAACAAATCCTCTCCGTTCTCGAAGACGTCCACGTGGAGCCCGTCCTCACCGCCCACCCCACGGAGGCGAAACGGGAATCCGTCCGCGCCCGCCAGCGCGGCCTCTACGAGGAAATGGTTCGCAACGAATACCCGAAACACACCGACCGGGAAAAACGCCGCATCCGCGAGCGCGTGGTCGCCACTTTGGAAACCCTCTGGCTCACTGCGGAAATCCACCTCGTCCGCCCGGACATCAATTCCGAGCTGCGCAACGCCATCCACTACCTCCGCGATCTTTTCCCCACCGCTGTCAACCGACTCGACCTCCACTTCACCGAGGCATGGCGGGATGCCGGACTCCCCCTGAATCTCCTCCGCTCCGCCGGAAACATCCCCAGGCTTTCCTTCGGATCATGGATTGGCGGCGACCGCGACGGGCACCCCCTCGTCACCCCGGAAGTCACGGAAACCAGTCTCGCAAAACTCCGCACCGCCGCCCTCCAGCTTTTGGAAAAGGAAATGGACGGCCTCTCCTCCCTGCTCACCGTCTCCCGCCACCTCGCGGATGTCCCGGAAGACCTGCAGGAGCGCATCGACGAGCTCGCCTTCACCATGTCATCCGAAAGGGACGTGAAGGAAATCCTCGACCGCCAGTCCGAGGAACCGTGGCGGCAGCTCGCCAGCCTCATGTCCGTCGTCCTCCGCGAGCAGGCGAACGGGAAATCAGGATACGCCAGCCCCGCACAGCTCACCGAGGATCTCGACCTCATTTCCCGCACACTCGCCGCCGCCGGCTGCCACCTGCTCGAAGAGCAATCCATACGCCCCGTCCGCCACAAGATCGAGATGTTCGGCTTCCACCTCGCCACCCTCGATGTTCGCCAGAACTCCGAATTCCACGACAACGCCATCGCGGAAATCCTCACCGCCGCAGGCATCGCCGACGGCGAAAATTTCCCAAAATGGCCCGAGGAAAAACGCTTAGAATTTCTCAACGGGGAACTGAAATCCCAGCGCCCCTTCCTCCACGACGGCGCACGCATAGGCGAACACGCGGACAACGTCCTCGATACCTACCGCGTCCTCGTCCGCCATTGGAAAGCATCAGGGAAAGCCGGTCTTGGCTCGCTCATCGTCTCCATGACACGCCAGCTTTCCGATCTCCTCTCCGTCTATCTCCTCGCCAGGGAGGCCGGGCTCATGAACCAATCTCCGGAAGGAATGAGCTGCCCGTTACCCGTCGTCCCCTTGTTCGAGACGATGGACGACCTCCACAACTCCCCAGGCATCCTGGGAGCATTTCTCGACCACCCGCTCACCGCCCGCTCCCTGGCCGCTTCGGAGAAACCCGAGCAGCAGATCATGCTCGGCTATTCCGACTCCAACAAAGACTGCGGCATCCTCGCCGCCCAGGTCGCCCTCCAGCGGGCGCAAACCGCGCTCACCAATACCGGTCGGGAAAAGAACGTAAAACTCTGCTTCTTCCACGGCCGCGGAGGCACGATCTCCCGTGGAGCCGGCCCGACACATTGGTTCATGGCCGCTCTCCCACACGGTGCCATGTCGGGCGCGTTCCGCATGACGGAGCAAGGCGAAACCATCGCCCAGAAATACGCAAACCTCGCCGCCGCAACTTATAATCTGGAACTCCTCCTCGCCGGTGCCGCCATCAATACCGCCCGCCACCGCCATCTTGAGGAAACTCCCGATCCTGCGGAGCGCTTCCTGGATGTCCTTTCCTCATCCAGCCAGAAAGCCTACCAAGGCCTCCTCCGCTCGGAAGGTTTCATCGAATTCTACCGTCAGGCCACGCCCATCGACGCCCTTGAAAACGCCCGTATCGGCTCCCGCCCCGCCCGCCGCACCGGGAAAAAATCACATTCGATTTCCGATCTCCGCGCCATCCCGTGGGTCTTCTCCTGGACCCAGGCACGCTACTACCTTCCCGGCTGGTTCGGAGTCGGCACCGCCCTTTCCGAGCTAAAGAAATCCTCTCCGGAAGATTTCACCGCACTCAAAGAGGCTCTGACAAAATCCACCTTCCTTGCCTACGTCCTAACCAACGTCGAGACCAACCTCGCCTCGGCGAACCTCGAGCTCATGCAAGCCTATGCCGGATTGGTAACCGACCAAAACATCCGTGACAACTTCACGAAGACCATTACGGAAGAGTTCAAACTCACCCGGGATCTGCTCACCGAACTCTTCGACGGCTCCATGGCCGACCGCCGCCCCCGCATGGCCAAAACCCTGGCAATCCGCGAAGCCCCGCTACAAGTCCTCCATCACCAGCAGATCGAGCTACTCAAAGAATGGCGCAGCCACGTGGAAAAGGAAAACCAAACCGCCGCAGACGCCCTCCTCCCAAAACTCCTCCTCTCCATCAACGCCATCGCCAGCGGCCTGCGCACCACGGGGTGACCCGTGGGGGCGATCTTCGGTCGCCCGGTCATATTCCATCCCGCGAAGGGGCGACCGAAGATCGCCCCCACGTCAAACGCTTGGCGGGATGATCAGCTCATCCCCTGGTTCCGGCTCTACCGGCCCGAAACCTGGCAGCGGATTGCCGATTGCCCCACCGGCCGTGATATCCGTGATCGTCACTTTTCCGAGAATACCCGTATTGCGGCGTATCGCCAGAGTGGTTCCTACCTGCACGTGCTCCGGCAGGACTACCTCGATTACGGCAAAGTCTCCGGCCTCAGGAGTGTTCACATACTCTGCGATGCGCCCGATGAGAAGGGCGTCACGGATCAGGCGGGCACGGCGGAGGACGTTGTCGCTTTTCTCAAGCTCGCGCTGGCCGATCAGACCCGCCTCATCGCGGTAGGTTTCCGCTTTTTTCTCGGCATCTTCCTTTTCCTCGGCGAGTGCTGCGAGCTCGGCTTCCTTCGCCTCAAGCTCCGCCTTCATCTTATCAACTTCGGATGGAGCCGCTGCCACAGGATCGGGGGTCGAGCGCATTTGCTGGAGCTGCTTCTCAAGATTCAGCCTGTCCTGCTCCACGCGGAGTTGGTCAACCTGGCTACGCAGACGCGCCAGCTCATCGGGCGGCGCGTTTTTCACCCCTTCATTCATCCCTTGGAAAGAAAGAACCACCGCCGCAAGTAACAGCGCAAAGGTCGCTCCCAATAAAATCGTCATCGTGTTCACGCCGCGAAAATGTCCGACCCGCCCGGCAATGTCAACGCATGTCCTCTGGAGCGGGATTGCGGAAATTTTCCACATTCGATGTTCAATGTTGGACGTTCGATGTTCGATGTTCAATCTTCCCGCAGGTGGATCTCTTCTCAGACATACCGAAAAAGGAAACCAAAGCTCTCTCCGTGACCCAGGTGGTCAGGAAAATGAAGCGTGCCATCGAATCCGAAGTCGGCAGACTGTGGATAGAGGGCGAGGTTTCCAACCTGAAAAAACAAGGCTCCGGCCACTGGTATTTCTCCATCAAGGACGATGGCTCACAACTCCAGTGCGCCATGTTCAGCGCCCGCAACCGCGAAGGATCTGAAACCCTGGAGGACGGCGCGAAGGTTAGAATTTTCGCGGAAGCCACCGTCTATGCAGTCCGTGGCCAGCTCCAGGTAATCGTCGAAAAAGCCGAACGCTCCGGCCAGGGAGATCTCCAGGCTAAGTTCGAAGCGCTCAAACGCAAACTCCAGGCGGAAGGCCTTTTCGATTCCTCCCGGAAAAAACCGCTACCCGTTTTCCCACGCACCATAGGCATCGTCACCTCCCCCACCGGCGCGGCTCTCCAGGACATCCTGAACATCCTCACCCGCCGCGCCCCATGGGTGCAACCCGTCCTTTTTCCCGTCAGAGTGCAGGGAAAAGGAGTGGAGCGGGAAATCGCCGAAGCCATCACCAAACTCAACTCCCCGGAAAAATACGGCTACCCTCGGTGCGATCTCCTCATCGTCGGACGCGGCGGCGGCTCCATCGAGGATCTCTGGTGCTTTAACGAGGAAACGGTCGCCCGGGCAATCGCCGCCTCCCGCATTCCCCTCATCTCCGCAGTCGGCCACGAAATCGACTTCACCATCGCGGACTTCGTAGCCGACCTCCGCGCCCCCACCCCCAGCGCCGCCGCCGAACTGGCCGTCCCCGACGAGTCCGAACTGCGCTCCCTCCTGGAAAACGCCTCCCGCCGCATCACCCGCTCCCTGCAATCCGCCCTCCGTGAGCCTACCCAGGAGCTGGACTACCTCCGTTCCGCCCTCGCCCAGGCAGCATCCGCCGCCCTCCGCGAGAGCAGCCAGACCCTCCGCGAAACGCTGCTCCGCCACCAATCGCTCCACCCGCTGCGTTTGCTGGAGCGCCGTCTCGACAAGCTCGTTTCCCTGAAGAAAGATCTCCACCAGCTCACCGCCCACCGCATCTCTCGCGAGGCGGAAAAAGTCAGCCGCCTGAAAACCCTGATCCGCACACTCGGCCCCGAATCCGCATTCAACCGGGGCTTCTCCATCACCCTTTCCAAAGAAGGAAAAATCATCCGCTCCGCAAACCAAGCCAAGCCCGGAACCCCTCTCACCACCAAATTCATCGACGGCGAAGTCACCTCCACCGTCCAATAACCACAGACAAAAATGCCCGAAGAATTATACCAACAGACCGTCCCCCAGGTAATGGCGGAATTTCCACTCTCCATCACCATCCTCTGCTATGTGGCCGTAGCGTTACTAGCCCTCATACTCATCGTCCTCGTCCGCATCAGTGGCAAGATTTCCACCGTCTCCCAACGCCTGAGGAGACTGGGATCCCGCTCGGATAAATCCTCATCTTCATCGTCTGCAACCTCAGCAGATAGCGAATCCGAGAGTGAATCACAAACCGTGGAAGCCGGCCCCGGAACCCCCTTCGAGGAATTTCTCAACGAAGACCCCAAACACCGCACCCTTCCGAAAAAAGACCAGTTCAAGGAGTACCGGAAATGGCGCGCGGCCAAAGGTCTCAACTGGTCCAAATAAGCCCGCAGGACTTTCCACTTTTCTACACGCCCTTCCGCACATATAGTCCGCCCCAAGCATCATGAACCTCACTCTCAAAGTCTGGCGCCAGACCGGCCCCCGCTCCAAAGGCAGCATCGAAACCTATCCTGCGGAAAACATCCCGGCGGAAGCATCCTTCCTCGAAATGCTCGATATCGTCAACGAGCGCATCATCGGCGACGGCCACGATCCCATCCACTTCGACCACGATTGCCGCGAGGGCATCTGCGGCTCCTGCAACCTCACCATCAACGGCATCCCCCACTCCAAGGAAAAAGGCATCACCACCTGCCAGGTTCACATGCGGAAATTCCGCGATGGCGATACCATCTGGATCGAACCCTTCCGCGCAGACCCCTTCCCCGTCATCAAGGATCTCATCACGGACCGCTCCGCCTTCGACCGCATCATCGCCGCCGGCGGCTACATCGATATCCGCACCGGCTCCGCCGTCGATGCGAACTCCATCCCCGTCCCCAAAGACCAGGCCGACAGCGCCTTCGACGCCGCCGCCTGCATAGGCTGCGGTGCCTGTGTGGCCGCTTGTAAAAACGCATCCGCCATGCTCTTCGTCGCAGCGAAAGCCTCCCACCTCGGCCACCTCCCCCAAGGCCAGCCGGAACGCCGCAAACGCGCCCTCTCCATGGTTCGCCAGATGGACAAGGAAGGTTTCGGAAACTGCACCAACCAATACGAGTGCGAGGCCGCATGCCCCAAGGAAATCTCCGTCGATCACATCGCTAGACTCAACCGCGACTACGGCAAAGCCGTCCTCGAAGAACAATTCGCGTAGCTGCCCCGTCCCGGGGCAGTCCGTGCAAACCCCGTCCCGGGGTGAATCTTCCTCTTCCTTGAGATTTAAAGTTTAAAATTTAAAGTTTCATCCTTGCCCAAGGGATAAAGCTCCGAAACCATAACCGCATCGGCGGCTTGGCGGAATTGGTAGACGCGCTCGACTCAAAATCGAGTTCCTTGTGAGTGTGGGTTCGATTCCCACAGCCGCTACTTTCCTTTTCCTGAAACCCCGAGCATGGCAAACCCGCGAAGCATAGGCATCATCGCCGGAAGCGGCGTCTATCCGGAAACCTTCGTCCGCGCCGCCCGTCTCCGCGAGCCATCCGCCCGCATCGTCGTAGTCGCATTCAATGGAGAAACCCGCCCCGACCTGGAACCCCAAGTTGATGCCATCACCTGGCTGCGCGTCGGCCAGCTTTCCAAGCTCATCAAATTCTTCGTCAGGGAAGGCGTGGAGGAAGCCGTCATGATGGGGCAGATATCCCCCGACAACCTCTTCAACCTCCGCCCCGACCTCCGCATCCTCATGATGCTGGCCCGCGTGAAAAAGCGCAACGCGGAAACCCTCTTCGGAGCCATAGGTGAAGAACTCGCCCAGGACGGAATCACCCTCCTCCCCGCCACCACATTCCTCGAAGACCACCTCCCCGCCGCCGGCCACGTAAGCGGCCCGAAGGTCAAGCCACGAACCTTGGAAGATCTCAAATACGGCTTCCAAATTGCAAAACAAACCAGCGCCCTCGACATCGGCCAATCCGTGGTAGTCCGCCACGGCACCATACTCGCCGTCGAAGCTTTTGAAGGCACCAACAACTGCATACGCCGGGGCGGCGAACTCGGTCGCCACAAGGACACCGTCCTCGTAAAAGTTTCCAAACCCGACCAGGACTTCCGCTTCGACGTCCCCGTAATCGGCCCACAGACCGTCGAGAATTGCGCCAAAGCCGGAGTCATCGCCATCGGAATCGAAGCAGGAAAAACCCTCCTCCTGGAAAAAGAAACCGTCCAATCCCTCTGCGCCAAGCACAAGGTATCCATCCACGCCCTCTGAACGCGCGCCAAAGGAGCGCCGCCTTCAGGCGGCGAGTCCTCTTCCTTGAGGTTTAAAATTTAAAGTTTAAGGTTTCCCGGTGATCCACCTCCTCCACCTCGGCGTAACAATTCTCCTTCTCAGTGCTCCCGCCCTCCAAGCCGCTGAAAAAAAGCCAGCCCCCGTCACCCCTGAAGACATCGCCCTATCCATCACGCGCGGGGTCGATTTCCTGGTCACCGACCAAAACAAAAACGGCTCCTGGGGCAGCGCCACACGCACTAAAAACATCAACATCTACGCCCCCCTCCCAGGCGCCCACCACGCCTACCGGGCAGGATCCTCCGGCCTCGCACTCTCCGGTCTCATCGATTCCAAAGACACGCGTCCGGGAACCACCGCCGCCATCGCAAAAGCCGCCGCATGGTCTGTGGAAAACCTCCCCAAGCTCCGCCGCGCCGAGCAAACCACCACCTACAACATCTGGGGCCACGCCTACGGCCTACGCGCGCTCGTCCGCCTCCACCAACACGAAACCGATCCCAAAAAGAAAGCCCTCTACAAGCAGCTCGCCCAAGAACAAATCGACCTCGTAAACCGCTACGAGGATATCAACGGCGGCTGGGGATATCTCGACGTGTTCGATGGTTTCACCTCGCAGAGACCCACCGGCATCACCACCTCCTTCAGCTCCGCCACCGTCCTCCTCGCCATGTTCGAAGGCAGGGAGAAACTTGGCCTCGCCCTCAACGGAAAAGTAGTCGGCACCTCCCTGGATTCCATCAAGCGCCAGCAGTTTCCCGATAAATCCTACGCCTACTCCCACTACCACACCGTCCGCCCCCGCGCCGGTATCAACCGCCCCGCAGGCTCCCTCGCCCGCTCCCAATCATGCAACGCCGCCCTCCGCGTAGGCGGGCGCGAAGGCATCACCGATGAAGTCATCATCGAATGGGCCGACCGCTTCCTCGCCCGCGAAGGCTGGCTCTCCATCGCTCGCAAGCGCCCCATGCCGCACGACATGCACTTCCAGATCTCCGGCTACTTCTACTACTACGGCATCTATTATTTCACGGAATCCGTCCGCCTCCTCCCCGTGGAAAAACAAAAAACCTACGCCGAAAAACTCGCCGCCCTCATCCTTTCCAAACAGGAAAAGGACGGCTCCTGGTGGGACTACCCACTCTACGATTACCACCAGCCCTACGGCACCGGCTACTGCCTCATGGCATTAGCGTGGTGCCAGGAAGTGATGTGACCAAAGGAGCCGCAGGAAACTGTTGGCATCCGGTGTAGGGGAACGCCCCTCGATCTTGAAAAAACAATCCCCGATGGCCTACCCAAGGGTTTCCGCCCATCCTGCCATTTTCAACAATCCGCTGGCACCAGCGGATGCATGGGGAAAAATCCACGGACTCCTGAACCTGCATTCATCGGACTTTTCCTATTCCGCAGGTTTCACCCGGACGCGTCCGAAGCGTCTTGGCGCGGTGCCGCTTCCCGGTGTTGTGTCCGTGATACGCATGGAGTTTTCTCCGTTGTTGTTTGAGTCGGGGGTCATTGAGGAGTCCCAGACCGTTGTCCAAGCTACCAGATCCGGGCTGAATTCGGCAATGTAGATGACGTCCGTTTTCGATACGGATCTCGGGAAAACGAGGGAGAGGGTGTTCGCGGAATACTCGGTGACCGCAGCCGGAGAGCCGGGACTTTCGGGAACGGTGGCGCTGGATCCGAAGGCGTATTCCATGATGTTTGCCCGGCCGTCCCCATCCGCATCGTCATAGGGCCGCGCTTCGACGGATCCGGGATGGATCGCACGAAGGCTGCGTAACCGGAGGCTTTTTCCGGGAGGCCGGCGATGAGGGTGGGATCGAGGCCGGAGCCGGGGGCGGATGCGAGGGAAAGTGTGGTTGTGGATTCCCCCGGTGCGTAGCCGAGATCGGAGAGATCGATGAGATACACACCCATCACGCGGGGCTCGATGTTCAGATTCTGTGCGGGGATGGGATTGTTGTTTTGCAGATTGGAGAGGGTGTTGGCCGGGCCGTAGAGATCGACCGCCCATTGCCCCGGGGTTTGTTTGAAAGCAGCGGCACTGACCGGAAAGGAGGAGCCGTCCTTTTTCAGGAGCGTGAAATCGTCGTTTCCCTGGAGCTCGAAGAGAACCGCCTCGTATCCGGCGTGGTTGACGAGCGGGGTGGGGAAACTGACGGCCAGGGAACCTGCGGTGCTTGCGACGTTCGCGAGGCCGGTATTGATCGCGAGGTCGCCTCCGAGCAGAGCCGACCGCTGGCCGACGGGAGGGACTGTTCCACCATCCGGGACAAGCAGGCCGCCGTTGTTCCCAGTGAAGGCGGTGACAGCGGATGAGATGAACTCCCCGGAGTTATAGACCGTATCGATGTGTTTTCCCGGTTCGCGGACTGTCAGGGTATCGAGCAAGGCGAGGTTTCCGCTCGTGTTCACGGTGATCGCCCGCATGCCGGGGGCTGGAGGAAGCGGGGCGCCGGTGGTGACTCCGGTGAGTGTGACGTTGGGCAGATCCTGTTTGAGAATGCCGTTCGGAATTTCCGGATCGCGGATGAATATACCGGAGGCGATGCCTCGGACATCGGAGGCGGAATCTCCGAGAAGCATCACATCGGATAGGCCGAACAGGCTGATGTCCTCAATGACGAGGCCGGTGATCGAAGAGCCGGTGGAGCGGAAGAGATTTCTGATCCGCCCTTCGGTCATCACATTACGGATCGAGATGCTCTCGTTGCCCTGGCCGAGGAAGTAGAAGAGCTCACCCGCGTTGTTCGTCCGGTGGTCTCCCGTGGTCATGACGTTGCTGATTTCCAGATCGATCGCACGGGTGCCGGCGGCCTGGAGCACGATGCGTCCGTAGCCTTGGGTGGATTCCGTGTTGGTAAGGGAAACGTTGCGGCAGTTCGAGGTGATGGTGAGGACTCCCCGGCTGTTGCCGGTCCGGACACCATCGATGGTGATGTCTTTCATCTCATCCACCGTGGGACGGACGGTTGCCCAGTCGCCTTCGATCTCGATCGCATAGCCGTCGCTCAGCGAGGTGATGTCGCGGATAAGGATGTCCCTTACTGTCCGGCCGTTCCCTGCCACGAGTTTGACGCATTTGGTGCCGTTCGTGTGGGAGGTGGTCACGTTTTCCACCAGAACGTTATAGCAGTCGGTGACGACATCGTTGGCACCGGATTCGATGATTGTGCCGATGGGTGCCCCGGTGTCCGGATCGTAGCGGTTGTATTGGGTAGCGGGGCAGAATTTCGACTGATCAGTCGAAGCGATGTCGATGGTATCGTCGTGGGTGGCTCCGGTGAGGTTGCGGATGGTGGTATTGAAAAGGCCGCGTCCGGAGGTGATTCCGTCCTGGTTGGTGGTTGCCCCGTCCTGGGCGAACTCGATTTCAGAAAGCAGGCCGTTTCCCGAAGCCTGCGGGGCGATGGCCCATGCGGCGGTGGGGCCGATCTTCAGGTTGGAAATTTCAAAGCCCTCCACCCGGCAGAGGTAGATGCCGAAGTAGCGGTAGGATTCGTTGTTCCGGTAACCCCAGACGGCGTGGCTCTGTCCCCCGGCATTGCCGTCCAAATGTGCGCCGTTACGCCCGATGATGCGGATCTCCGTGTTTCCTCCGTCGAAGGGGTTGGCGTTGCGGATCAGGTTGTCGTTCGTGCCGGTGTCCAGGCGTATGGTGCAACCGTCCAGCAGGAGGGTGGTGTTGCTGGGAATAACAAGGGCTGCATCCAGCTCCCAGATACCACCAGTGTCCGGGCCGGTAGAGGGGACGACCACGGTGATGGCTTCGGTGCCGGTCGCTGTCGTCGATGGCAGCCTGGATCTTGGCGCGTCCGTTGGCACCGGGATAGGTGGCTGCGTTCTTCGCTGTACTGTCATCCCAAACATACGCTGTGCCGGGAAATCCCGTTACAGCTCCCCGTGCAGCGCCCAGGCAGGCGAGGATGGTGAACAATAGGACGATTCGGTGCAGTACGGCGGACAAGGTTTTCCTGGGTTTTTGGTTTTGGAGATGGTTCGAGGTTCAAAAAAGCCCGGATGGAAGATCCACCCGGGCTTCCTCGAAATCAAGTTCGGGAAATCCTAGCGCCTGCGGCGGAGGAGGCAGAGCGAGCCGAGAGCGCCAAGTAGAGCGGTAGAAGGCTCGGGGACTACGGCGGTGATGAAGCCGAAGTCATCGATCGTGCGGCGTCCGTCACCACCCGAGAAGCTGATATCGAGCTTGGAGATCGACAGCCCGGCGGGAGCGGTGAAACCGTAGAAGGTGTCCTCCGCAGGATTGGGATTCGACGTTCCCGGAGCGGTGAAGGAAATGGTCGGAGCCGTCGAGGTGCTGTTGTCGCTGAACGTTGTGACTACTGTCGCTGTCGTGGGATCCCCGGAGCGGCGTGAGATCAACGTGAATCCGATCTGCGTGACAGCTTCGTTTGCCAATGTCGCCCCGCTGAGGGAAAATGTGAACGAGGCCGCATTGGTGGCGAGGCTGTCGCTGGGAAATATCAGGGAATTGCTTCCCGAGATTGGGGACACGTTGCCACTCGAAATCACCGAGTAAGGTTGGCTTACCGCGATGTTCAGGCCCTTCGCGCCTGAATCGTAGGTTCCCGACAGGGGAGACGAATCACCACTTGCAGTTGAGGTATCGAAATTGATGACTCCACCGAGACCGGCGGCGAAGGCGGTGGAGACCAGCGGGGTGAACCCGGCCACGTCGTTCCGATCCGCGGAAACCAGCGCGTTGCCACTGGCGTTGCGGTCAACGGTGTTCGTATTGCTGGTTGAATCGTAAGTGCCGACGGTTGCGTAGGTTGCGCCAGCGGAGGAGCCGACTACGAAAGCGTAAGCGGCAAAAGCGAATGCTGCGGTTTTGATTGGGTTCGTTGGTTGCATGGTGGTTTTCCTTAATTTTGGGATTTTGAAGAACGATTCGGAACTTCCCTTTCGCTCCTAAAAGAAATAGTATGCGGAAAATTCGGAGTTCCGTCCAGTAGGCGGAAGACTAGTAGGTATGCGAGACCGAGTTTCCCGGCTCATCGGGTTTCAGGTGTCGCGTTTCCCCTTGCCTATTACGGGAACGCTATCATCTGGTGACTGCGATTTCTGCCAGCACGCCCATTTCCTCAGGCGTCAGCGGCCGGTCGAATACGGCGATACCCCCAATGGTTCCTGCGAAAAAATTTCCCGGGCCGCTAGGCTTCCTGCCACGAGGGACGGAGCCGACTGTGAAGGAGGAACCGTTCTCCCCGCCATCGAAGATTCCATGTGGATAGGGATAAGGATTCACCCCGTCCAACTCGTCGAATCCACCGTCGAAGAAGGCGCGGATCTTTTCCCCATCGTATGTGAAGCCCAGGGTATGCCACTCGTCGTAGGGAACAGGCGTCGCGCCATTTGCCCGTGAGACGGAATGATCCTTTCCCTTGCTGGATCCGCCGATCGAGGAAATGTGGCCGCCGACCTGATCCATTTTCCCTTCCGCATTTTTCACGGGCATGGCGACGAAAAGCGCATACTGGCGCATGCCGCGCTGCTCGTCCCAGACCCCGGCAACGGCCTCGCAGTAACCATCCCCTTTCTTGGCGCGTTTGACCCAGGCGACGATTGATACTTTCGCTTCCTTGCCGTGGATATCGAGGGCACCGAGTTTCTCGCGGGGCAGCTCGAACCACTGCTTGTACTTCAGCCTGGCCGCGTGTGGGCCGAAGATGCCACCATCGACCCGTTCCACCGCGCCTGCCATTTCCTGAAGAGGAAAATCGCCTTTACCGGTCGCGATCCGTTTTTCACCGGCCTTTTCCTGAAACGTCCAGAGAGCGACCAAGCCCGGGAGCTTGGTGACTTTTTCGAGAGCCGCAGCAGGTTCGCTGCGGGCGACACCGGAGCAAGCCAGAGCGATAAGGAGAATGAAAAATCGTCTCACGGTCATGGTGGAACCTGGGAAAATTCCGGAAGAGTCCGCCGTCTATCTCCTGCGGCGAAGGAGCGTAAGGGCACCGATCACACCGAGCAGCGCAGCCGATGGCTCCGGGACGACGGCAGTGAAGCTCAGGTCGTCAATCCCGACCATCTGGCGGCGGTTGTCTCCCGAAGGACTTGTCCCGGACCAGCGGATCCAGAGTTCGTCGGTATTGTTCCAAGTGAGAGGAACGGCGACAGGAGCGATCTCTACCTGATTCGCCGAATCGTTTCCATCACGGCCACCGGAGCCTCCCGTGGAAGGGCTGGTAAAGCCAAGTGCGCTGACTGAAGTCCAGCCCGTGGTTGCATCAAGCGAGCCTGCACCGCTGGTGAAGACCTGGTAGTCGAAGACCACGTTAAGGCTTGCTTCGTTGATTCGCCGCCACTGCTCGGCGGTGAAGCCGAGGGAGAACTGGTTCAAAGTGAAGCCGGTGGTATTCTGAAACTGTCCGGCGACCCGGAGCGTTTGACCGATACCAGGCTGGATGCCGAACGCACGATCGGTATTGTTCGCCGGTCCCATGCTGGTCAGTGTGCCAACGTCTGATACCACGGTGGAAGCGGTTCCATCGGATGTGGCGATGCTCGAGGAGCGGGCGGGATCCAGGGTTCCGTGGAAGCCGGTGAGAGTCTCGCCGTTTGTCCATGGGGAACTGAACGCGCCCGCGTTCGCATTAAGTGGCAGGGAGTTGAAGTTCTGCGAATAGGTCGAGCCGACCGTGTCGTAGAGGATCGCGGCAGCGGATGAGGATGCTATTCCGAGGCCGAGGGCGGCGGAGAGGTATGCTGCGGTTTTGATGGAGTTTGGTGTCATTTGTTTTTTAATTTCGGGGACGTGAACAACGATGGGGAGCTGCTTTCCCGTTCATTGCGTTGGAAAAGATGGAGAGAACCGCGCTTTCCGTCAAGTAGGCGGATGACTAGTAGGCGCGACATGGACAAAAGGCGGCAAATCGCCCATTCTCGGTGGCTGATGACAGTTCCCGCGCCCATCTCCCGCCGAACGGGACGGTTCCGCATCAAGTCGATTTTCGCTTTGATCTGGGCAGCCCTGTGGGTCGCGGAAACGACATGGGCGGAGGAACTCCCCTTGACCACGACAGGGCAGATCCATGAACTCTCCTTGGAGGAGATTGCAGGAGGGGTTCCCGTCCGGTTGGAAGGAACGATCACCTACATACGTGGAAAGGGGTTCCTCGCCGCCATGGTGCAGGATGATACCGGAGGCATTCTGGTGGATCTTCCAGACAAGGATGCGGCGGGGTTCCTGAGGGTGGGTATGCGGGTGGAGCTGGAGGGCGTTACCATTGAAAAGATGAATCTCAGGCCGAGGGTGAGGACTACCCGCCTGGAAATCGCGGGAGAAGGGGCGTTGCCGGTGGCGGAGCGCCATTCTTTGGCAGAGCTGCAACTTTCCGTCAGGACGGGGGAGTTCGTGGAGTTCGATGCGGTCGTCAGGGCGGTGGATGAGGAGGATCAGCTTGAGCCGTCCCGGCTGATCCTTTCCTTCGGCAGCGGGCAGTCGCGGTTTGCCGCATGGATCTCGCGTTGGGACGAGGGCACGCGGGAGCGGTTCGTGCCAGGCGCGCGCGTTCGTGTGCGGGGCGGTTTGCTCAGATGGGAGACGATGAGCGGACAGCCGTATTCCAGCTTTGTGGTGGTGAACGATCCCTCGCTTCTGGAGCTTCTTGAAAAGCCGGTGCCGGTTGGGAAAATTCCCGTTTCATCGGTGACCGCGGCGTTGGCGGCGCGGCCTGATGAGGATTTTCCGGAAAGAATCCGGGTCGAGGGAATCGTGACGCTCAATCAGTCCCCCAAGGCGATGGTGATCCACGACGAGACCGGGGACATCTGGGTGAAACCGAAGGAGAGAAACGGTTTCATTCCGGGGCATAGGGTGGAGGCGGTCGGGTTTCCCGCACGGAACGGCCCGCGCCTTGATCTGGAGGACTGCTCGCTGAAATTTGTCGGCGTGGGCGAGCTTCCGGAACCGCAAGTGGTCAGCGCGGGTGACCTGCTCAGTCCGGAGCCGCAGTCTATGGATAGCCGCTATGTCCGCGCCAGGGGAACGGTGAAACAACATGTCATTACCCCTTCCCGACAGACAGTCTGGCTGGAGCTGGAAGACAGGATCTCGCTTCCCGTGATCCTTCCGCCGGATGCGCGGGGCGATCCTCCCCCGGCGGTCGGCAGCGAAGTCCAGGGCACCGGGGTTCTGGCGGCAACCCTCACCGCTACCGCCAGGCAGATCGGCAGGGGTGCGAGCGACTACGAGATGTTTCTCCAGGGAGGGACGCGACTGCAAATTTTGAAAGAGCCCCCCTGGTGGACGAAACAGCGTCTTACGGTCATGCTGGCCATGATCGCCATACTGACATTTGCGGCGGTGGGTTTCTCCGCCTGGCTCGGGCGGCGGGTGGCGGTGAAAAGCGCGGAGCTGGCCCGGGAAATTTCCGACAGGGACGCCCGCGAGCTGCTTATCGAGGAGCGGCAACGGCTCGCGCGTGACCTGCATGATACCTTGGAGCAATCCCTGACCGGAGCCTCCCTCCAACTTGATGCGATGGGGGAAGCCGACCAAAAACCGCTGAACCTCGCCCGCCGCCTGCTCGACCGGAGTCGCGACGAGCTGCGGCGTGCCGTCTGGGATCTGAACCCGGGAGTTTTAGAGGAACAGGGGTTGGCCTCCGCCCTCACGGAAATGGCGGACGAGCAGTCCACGGCAAGCGGGGCGGAGATCACGGTCAGTTGTGATGAGGCTTCGGAAACGCTTTCCAAACGGCTGGGAGCCCATTTTTGCAGAATCGCGCAAGAGGCAGGCTCGAATGCGATACGCCACGGAGGTGCGGGGAGGGTGGGCATTGATCTGAAATGCGAAGAGGGAAACGCGTTTCTGAGTATCGAGGACAATGGCACCGGATTTGATCCGGGATCAGCCCCGGGCATTCGCGATGGCCATTTCGGAATCCGGGGGATGAAGGAGAGGATGTCGCGCCTGGGCGGCAGATTGGAGCTGACCAGCAGACCGGGGGAAGGAACCCGCGTTCTTGCCGTCTGCCCGATGAGAAGCCATGGTTTCAATAAGGAGGAAAATCCCTGAACCATGGGCAGCGGTAAAATTCATTTAATCATGGCGGACGATCATGCGATCGTCCTCATGGGCTTGGAAACCGTCCTGACGATGGAGCCCGGTATCGTGATCGATGCTACGGCCGAAAACGGTGTGGAAGCGGTGGAACTCTACCGCCGGCACCGCCCGGACGTGCTTCTGATGGACTTGAGGATGCCGGGGATGGACGGGGTCGCCGCAGCTACGGAAATCCGGGCGGAATTTCCGGAAGCGCGCATCCTTTTTCTGACTTCCTACGATACCCAGGAGGAAATCCATCGCGCGATGAAGGCCGGTGCCGCCGGATACCTACTGAAACACAGCAAGCGCAAGGAGCTCGTAGCGGCCATCCGGGAAGTCGCCGCAGGGGGGCAGTGGCTTCCCTCCGGCATCCGGCAGCGGGTGGAGGAACGCGGCGAGGCGCCGGAACTTTCCGAACGCCAGCGCGAAGTCCTGGCACTTGTCGCGAAGGGAATTTCCAACAAGGAGATCGCCCGTATCCTGGGCTTTTCCGAAAGCGGTGCGAAGCAGCACCTGCGTCAGATTTTCGTGAAACTCGGTGTCGCCGACAGAGCGGAGGCGGTCGCAGCGGGGATTCAGAGGGGAATTATCGGCGCGGATTGAATGCTGAGAGCGGGGTATAGCACCCCGGAAGTCGTAATCTGCTTTGCTGGACACGGGTAGTGCTTCCACACCCTTGATGCCCGCAGGTATTTCCCGAGCCATTCCCAAGCTTATGGCTACGACGTCATCCAGACAATAAGGGAGCAACTCCCCCGCTCCCTATTTTACAGGCTCCTCCGCCTTCTTCTTGTAGGTGCTCTGGACGTAAACCTCGCGCAACTCTTTCATGCCGATCTCGCAAGGGCTTTGCGCCATGAGGTCGGCTCCCTTGTTGTTTTTCGGGAAGGCGATGACTTCGCGGATGCTGTCTTCTCCGGAAACCAGCATGGCTATACGATCCAGGCCGAGGGCGAGGCCGCCGTGCGGAGGTGCGCCGAAGCGGAAGGCATCGAGGATGTGCTCGAATTTGATTTTCTGCTCCTCGGGAGTGACTCCGAGAGCCTCGAACATTTTCGCCTGGAGATCCTTTTCGTGGATACGGATGGAGCCGCCTCCAAGTTCGTAGCCGTTGAGCACCACGTCGTATGCCTCGGCACGGACGTTGGCGAAATCGCCTTTCTCAAGAAGCTCCATATCGTCCGGATGCGGGCGCGTGAACGGGTGGTGGACGGCGACCCAATCGCCGCTTTCCTCGTCCTGCGCGAGCAGTGGGAAATCAACGACCCAAAGGAAGTTGAATTTGTCGGAGTCCTTGTTCAGTTCCTGCATCACCGCACACTCGGAGCGCACGCGACCGAGGATGGTGGAGACGCTTTCGCGGGAACCGGCGGCAAAGAAGACAATATCGCCCTCTTCAAGGTTCATGATCTGGGTGACGGCTTCCTTTTCGCTCTCGGAGAAAATTTTCCAAAGCGGGCTTTTGTATTCGCCGTTCTCGAGTTTGATGAAGGCGAGGTTTTTCACGGGCAAGCCCGCTTGCACGGCGATCTCGTTGAGGCGATTCATCTGGCCAGTGGTGATCGTCGCGAAGCCTTTCGCATTGATCGCACGGACTACACCGCCACCGCTTAGAATGCTTTTGAAGATCTTGAACTCGGTGCCTGCAAAGACTTCTGCGAGGTCGGTGATCTTCATTTCGAAACGGGTATCCGGCTTGTCGGAACCATAGACATCCATCGCTTCCGCGTAGGTCATGCGTGGGAATTCTTTCGAAAGATCGAGATCGAGACCCGCCTTGAACATCGCGCCAAGCAAACCCTGCACGAGGGAAATGATATCTTCCTGGCCGACGAAACTCGCCTCCATATCGATCTGGGTGAACTCCGGCTGGCGGTCCGCACGGAGATCCTCATCGCGAAAGCAACGGGCGATCTGGAAGTATTTCTCCACACCGGCGACCATGAGCAGTTGCTTGTATTGCTGTGGCGCTTGCGGGAGGGCGTAGAATTTCCCCGGGTTCAGGCGGGATGGCACGAGGAAATCGCGCGCGCCTTCGGGAGTAGGGTTGGAGAGGATGGGAGTTTCGATTTCATAGAAACCGGAATCGTCGAGGAAGCGGCGGGCGGCGGAAGTGATCTTGCTGCGCTGGCGGATGTTCTTGCTCATCCGCGCACGGCGGAGATCGAGGTAACGGTATTTCATCCGCAGGTCTTCATTGGAAAGTTCCTTGTCGAGCTGGAACGGAAGCACGTCGGCCTTGTTCACGATTTTCAGTTCCCTAGCGACGATCTCGATCGCACCCGTAGCCATCTTCGCGTTATCCGCACCTTCGAGGCGCTTAGCAACTTTTCCGGTAACCTGCACAACATCCTCGTCGCGTAGCGTGTGGGAAAGCTTGGCTACTTCCGCACCTTCCTCAGGGCGAAATACACACTGGGTCAGACCCTCTCTGTCACGGAGGTCGATGAAAATAACACCGCCGTGGTCGCGGGCGGAATTCACCCAACCGATGAGAGTGACGGTTTGACCGATATGGCTTTCCTGGAGTTCGTTGCAATGGTGGCTTCTCATAAAATTGAAATAGGTAAGATTTTTTTAACCGCAGATTGACGGGATGAACGCAGATGGAAGAGATAAGAATGTTACTGTTTGGCTGATTTAAGGGAAACCCGGCGAAACTGGAGCTTGGAATATTTGAAATTCAGGGTCAGCCCCACCTGGAGGCCGGTGACGCGCAGATAATTCAGCATCTGTCCGATTTCGTGGTCAGTAATCCGCTCGATGGTTTTTGTGTCCACTATTACTTTTCCAAAGGCGATAAGGTCGGGAATGTAATCGCCGATTTTGATATCGCGATAATGAATCGGGTAGTGGGGCTGTTGGAGAAACGGAATACCGTGATGCCTAAAATCAACCGCAAGACCCTCTTCATAGGGCTTCTCGTGATACCCATGCCCCACCGCATTCAGCACATCGAAAGCACACCCGATGATCTTCTCTGTTTCCAAAACATGAAGTTCATCTCTTCCATCTGCGTTCATCCCGTTCATCTGCGGTTAATTTCTCTTCAGGCAAGCAAAGGCCCGTCAGGTTCGGTGAGATGCTGCATCATCCAGGCAACCAGCTCGTCCGCATCGCATTCCACTTCGGAGCGGTTGGCGAGGATCTTGATTTTCACCTGCGGAAACTCCTCACCGATGATCACGGCAAATCTCGCCCCACTTTTCTCGGCGGCTTGGAATTGCTTCGCGACCTTCACGCTTGAGAGTGGAAGATCCACGGAAATTCCGGCACGACGGAGTTCCGTGACCAATGCCAAGGCATCGGCACGGCGGCATTCATCCGGGATGACCATGTAGGCCTCGCAGCCCGCGGCATTTCTCTGCAGCCACACTTCCATCTGCATGGCAGCGTGCGGAGTTTCCTCAATGAGGTTGCGGATCACGTAATCGCCCATCGCAAAACCTGTCGCTGGCATATCGACGGCACCATTTGAAATGGTTCCCACAAGAGTGTCGTAACGCCCTCCACCAGCTACGGCGCGCATGGATTTTGTCGAATCGAAAACCTCGAAGACGATCCCGGTATAATAAGCAAGGCCGCGGACGATGGAGAGATCCAGTTCCACGAAATTTCCAAAGCCACGTGCGGTGAGGTCTTCCCGGATGACTTCATAAGCCTGGGATGCGTTCTCGGGATTCTCCACGAATGCCTGGACTTCTTCCAAGGTCATTTCGAATGCCGCAAGTTTCTCTTTCAGCACTTCCGGCTTCTCGCGCTCCAGCTTGTCAACCAGACCGAGGAAATCGGAAACCTTCTCCCCATCCACTCCCTTGCCTTCCGCAAATTTCAACCAGGCATTCCGATCGGAAACCCGAACCACGAAATCCCCTTCCACGAAACCGAACGAAAGCATGGTTTCGATTGCGAGAGCGATCAGTTCCGCATCGGCACCGGGGCCGGCTTCACCGAGGATATCGACATTGAACTGGTGGAACTCGCGCCCCCTGCCCTTCTGCGGCTTTTCATAACGGAAGCATTGCCCGATCTCGAACCATTTGAGCGGTTTCGGATACTGGCGTTGCTCCGCCGCAGCGATGCGCGCAAGCGAAGCCGTCACCTCCGGGCGCAGCGTAACGTCCCGCCCTCCCTGGTCTTCAAAACGGAAAAGCTGCGAGGAAAGCTCGCCGCCGGATTTTTTCAGATACAATCCCGTATCCTCAAGGATGGGGGACTCATACTCCACGTATCCGCAGCGCCGGGCCACTTTCCGCCAGGTCTCGAACAAATAGTTCCTCACCGCGCATTCACGGGGAGTGAAATCACGGAAACCAGGGAGTGCTTGAAATGTTGAACCAGCCATTGCGCGGGGCGCGACAATGCACAGCCTTCCCCATATATCAAGCCAAAGTGGCGGCGGATTGCATCCGCCATGCCGGTAGCACACGCCACTCGAAAAAAAATTTCCAAAACCCCTAAAAAAACCTTGCAACAAATCCACCCATCCGCTTTCTTTCCGCCCGCACCGCGAACAACGACCCGTTCGTCTATCGGTTAGGACTCCAGGTTTTCATCCTGGCAAGAAGGGTTCGACTCCCTTACGGGTCGCCATTTTTTCAACATGGCAAAAACAGCCTCCGGCAGAGCAATCGCTCACGGAGGCTTTTTCATTTCTCCAAATCCCACCAAACACCATCCCACGAAACCACGTGACTTCCCGGGAAAAAACCGCCGCCATTTCAGGAAAAAAAGGAAGCGGCTCAATTGCTGCCCTTACCTGCTACGACTACCCGATGGCGCGGCTGCTTGATGAAGCGGGCACCGATATCCTTCTCGTTGGCGATTCCTTGGGAATGGTCGTTCTCGGTTATCCTGACACCACCCACGTCACCCTCGCCCACATACTCCATCACTTGGAAGCCGTTGTCCGCGGTAAGCCAAAGGCTCTCGTAATCGCGGATCTACCGATAAATACTTACGACACCCCGGAGCAGGCGCTGAAAACCGCGCGGCAGCTCGTTGCCGCCGGAGCCGATGCCGTGAAGCTCGAAGGTGGAGTCCGCCAGGCGAAAAAAGTCCGCGCGATCACCTCGGCAGGCATTGCCGTCTGTGGCCATCTCGGGATGCTCCCCCAGCGGGTTCTTGAAGAAGGCGGCTACCGCAAGAAAGGCAAAACCCCCGAGCAAACCCGCTCCATCATGGAAGGCGCGGAGGCACTCATCGAAGCCGGGGTCTTTGCCATCGTCCTGGAGTCAGTCACGCCCGCCGCTGCTGAAAAAATCACCCGGGAAATTTCCATTCCCACCATAGGAATCGGCTGCGGGGATGGCACCTGCGATGGCGAGATCGCCGTAGTCACCGATCTCCTCGGCTCCTACCCATGGTTCGTCCCACCCTTCGCCAAACCGGAAGCGAACCTCTCAGGGAACACCCTCGAAGCCGCCCGAAAATACATCTCCCGCGTGCGTAGCCAAAAGGAACGCGGACTTTAGTCCGCCTCTGGAAGCCCGGCTATCGACACGGTTGCCAGGCCATGCTATTCGTTTTCCATGAAAGTAGGTTTCACGCATTGGATTGAGAAGGACGGGATGTATCTCGGCTACCTCAATGATTACCCCGATCACTGGACTCAAGGCGAGACGATCTCCGAACTCCGGGAAAATCTTGCAGACCTGTTCGAAATTTTTGGAGACAAAACGATACCCGGTATCCGGCAAGTGGCGGAACTCGAGGTTGGCAGCGCATGAAGCGGAGGGATCTCGTGAAACGGCTGGAATCAGAAGGTAGTGAACTATTGCGTCACGGTGGTCGTCACGATATCTACCACAATCCATCAACAGGACGCTCGGAACCGGTTCCACGACACAGGGAGATCAACGAAATCCTCGCGAAAAAGATCATCCGAAGCCTTTCCGCGATAAGCTAATATTCCGAACTCTAGTCCGCCTCTCTCTTCCTTGGTTCGCCGCGGCGAATTAAAATTTAAAGTTTCAAGTTTCTGCTCTTATATCTCCACATTCCCTTCTGCCACCGCATCTGCCCATACTGCTCGTTCTACAAGCACACACCGGGCAACACCCCCATAGCGGCATTCATCGCCGCGCTCGGAAAGGAGGCCGCACACCGCACCAAATCCACTTCGACATTCGATGTTGAACGTTCGATGTTCGATGTTCCGAAAAGCATCTACTTCGGTGGCGGAACCCCCTCCATGCTTTCCTCAAAGCACCTCACAGATCTCTTCACATCCCTCCGCGAAAGTTTCGATTTCACCCAGCTAAAAGAAATCACCCTCGAAGCGAACCCCGCCACCTTCGATCTGAAGAAAGCCAGGCTCTTCAAATCCCTCGGCGTCACCCGCGTTTCCCTCGGCATCCAGTCTTTCACACCGCATGTTCTCGAAACCCTCGGACGCGAGCACTCTCCTGAACAAGCGACCGCATCCGTGGAAATCCTCCGTGAAGCCGGCATACCCTCGGTGAACATCGACCTGATGTTTTCCATCCCCGGCCAGTCCCTCGCCGATTGGGAAAGCACTCTCCGCCACGCCGTCTCTCTCAAGCCCGACCACATCTCCGCCTACAACCTTACCTACGAGGAAGACACCGCATTTTTTGATTCCCTGCAAAATGGCACCTACAAGAAAAACGAAGACCACGACGCCGACCACTACCACCTCGCGGAAGAAATACTAACCGCAGCAGGCTTCGACCATTACGAGACCTCGAATTACGCCCAGCCCGGCCAGCACTCCAAGCACAACCAAGGCTACTGGCAGGGCACGGATTACCTCGGGCTCGGCCCCTCCGCCGTCTCCACCATCAACGGCATCCGCGAAAAAAACGTTTCCGACACCGCAGCCTACATACGGCAGGTGAACTCCATCGGACACGCCGTCCACGAAACCGAAGCCCTCACTACTGCCCAGCGCCGCATCGAACTCATCGCCCTCGGCCTACGGACTACACGTGGAATCCCCCTCGATCTGCTGGGAGCGGAATCATTGGAAAGGGCAAAAACTCTCGCGGAAGAAAGCCTCCTGACCATGGGCGAAACCCACCTCTATCTCACCGCCCTCGGCCGCCCACTGGTCGATCCCATCGCAGCCGAGTTGATTTAACGCGCAGATACGGAAATCTTCTTGCCAGCTTTCCACTGACAACCGGATCATACCAATACCGAAACATACATGATGTATTATAGAGCCTGTCCCAGAACGAGCAAATCCAAGCCCACTCTGAATCACGCGGCAAAAAAAAGAGATCAAAGGGGGCGTTTTTGCCCCCTTTGAAGCAAAAACGATGTCTATAATGAGTTTACGACAACCATCAAGACTGCTTTGCCAACCCCATTCTGCCACACCTCGCCGTTTCGTCCAACCCCGGAAATGCCGTATTTTCCGGCAGCGAACTATCGCGCCTACCGCACCGAACTCGAAGCCATGGATGAAATCCTCCGTCTCAGCGGCCTGGACGAGTTCATGCTCAAGTCCCTTCTCGAACAACGCCGGGAGCAAGCCGCAGACGATGCCGCTTACTCCCACGGCCTGGAAAAGTTCATCCTCCAGACCCGCAGCGCCTTGCGCATCTCCATCCTGCGCGCCCACAAGTCCAACGCCTCCGTGCGCGATCTGGAAATCACCCTCGCAGACAGCAACCTCGAACAGTGGTTCTGCTTCATCGAAAACTTCGGCACCATCCGCGCGCCAGGAAAAAGCACCATAGACCGTGCCAAAAAACTTTTCACCCCGGAGCTTCACGGGCGCGCCTTCGCCATGCTCCTGCAAAAGGCAGCCTCCGCCCCGGAAGTCCACGACCCCCTGCTCGGGCATGCCATCAACCTGCTCGGATTTGAAATCCCCGTCGATCTACTAGAAACGTGGTATGACAGCACCTGCCACTGCCCCGACATCCATTTCCCCGTGGACTGGGTGCAGCTCGGCGACTGCTGCCGCACCCTTCTCAAAGCCATTGGCTGTATCCGCAAACACGGCGTAAAAAACCGCATGCCACGCGGCGGCACCGAAAAACTTCTCCATGACCTCAACCAGCTCGGCATCGCCATGGGCAACGCGAGACGGCGCAAGAACAGCAGCAGCGAGCGCAAGAAAAACCTCCGTAAAATGAAGCATTTCGCCGACAGGATGGCCCGCCACGCCCGCACCCACCGCGATCTTCTGGTCAAACACCGGGAGGGAAAAACCAGCCTCAGCCCCGCCCAGGCAAACCTGGTCATAGGCAGGATCGAAAGCGTCCTCGAAATTCTCCCCCAGGTCAGAAAACAAGCCCACGAACGTATCATCGGAGAGCGCCGCGTCCCCAACGACGAGAAAATACTGAGCATCTACGAGCCATCTACTATGGTTATAGTAAGAGGAAAAAGCGGCTCCGAAGTCGAGTATGGAAACCAGCTCCTCCTCGGCGAGAACCGCGACGGACTCATCGTTTACTGGAAGCTCAGCGAAGACGTCCGCTCCGACTCCTCGCGTCTGCTCGAAGCCATCGAAAATACCAAGAAAAACATCGGAGCCAAGCTCGGGAAAGTTTGCGCCGACCGCGGCTTCAGCGACGAGAAAACGCAGGAAAGACTCGGTAAGAGCCACCCCGGAACCATCGACCACATCTGTCCGAAATCCCCATTGAAACTCGAGGGCAAGAAAGCCGATCCCGACTTCCGGAGCAGTCAGAAGCGACGTGCGCAAACCGAAGCACGCGTGGCGATCGTCACCAACACCTACCAGCGCGGCCGCAGCCTCTCACGCGGGCTAGCCTCCCAGCGCCAGGAATTGCATTGGGTGATGCTCGCCCACAACCTCCGGCTGCTGGCACGGCGGCTCGTCGCCCAGCGCGAAGCACATGAGCGTGAGCAAAGGCGACGAAAAAAAGCAGCCTGAGCGAGCGCAGGAAAACCCGGGACAGCAGGCCTCCAGGCAGAACCATGTCTGGAAATCCGAAAAAGCGGGTCAGAAAAGCAAAACCAATCCCAGATCCGCAAGAATCAGGGAAATCCCACCCAAAATCCCAAAAGAACAAAGTGCCCAAATGAACACAATCATATCAAACTCGAAAAACAACCCTCTCTGGGACAGGCTCTATTATATCAACGCGGAAGGGACTCAGGAACAGATCGAGGAAAATAGTTTGCTCGCCCTGTGGCAGCGCCGGGACATCGCTCCTGGCACGCTCTGCTGGAAGGAAGGAATGGCCGACTGGATGCCGGCATCCGTGTTGTTCAAAGACGTTGAGGAAACCGTTTCAGCCCAAGCATCCCCAGAAACTACGCCTGAGGTGCAAGGCTATTCATACACCAAAGATCCGAGAACCCTGACCAAGCTCCTCATCGTCATGCTCTTCGTGAGCTTACTGATGGAACTCATCGCCATGGTCGGAGACCTCGGCCAATTCACCCTTCTATCCAGGGATTACACCGTTGAAGAAGGGGAAGCAAACGACACACGCCAAGGATTCATAGCTATCGCTTATCTTGTGGTTTTCATCATCACCGGCATCGTTTTCCTGAAATGGATTTACCGCGCCAACGTCAATTCCAGAGGCTTCGGAGCTACGGATATGACCCACACGCCGGGCTGGTCTGTTGGCTGGTTTTTCGTCCCCATCCTCTGCCTCGTCAGACCATACCAGGCGATGAAGGAAGTCTGGCAGGTCAGCAAGAATCCATCCGACTGGAGTGCCCAGCAAGGCGGAACCGTGCTTACCGCGTGGTGGACACTATGGATCATAGCCAGCATCTTGGGGCAAATATCCTTCCGAATGAGCACCGACACCATCGAGCAACTCAAGAACTCAACCATGGTTTCGATGGTGAGCGAAGCAGAGGGGATAGCCCTCTGCATTGTGGCAATCATGCTGGTGAAAACCATTGCCGGGAGACAGGACGCCCTTGTGAATGGCACCCAGCTTGGTATGGATCGTCTGGCGGCCTGAGGATAACTCCGCAGCTCTCTTCGGTTCAACGGGAAGGAATATCCACTCCTGAGTAGATCGAGTCCATACGCAGCTCTGTAGAAATTTCAGGAAGCGGAATCACCTGTCCGGTATCGGTATAAAGTTCCGTATCGAATCCCCGGTTTTCCCTCCGCCTGTCCAGCGTGACATGGAGCCGCACGGGATCGATCATGGCATATACTCTCAATGATGGAACCGCGCGGTAAGCGGCTCGTTTCTCGCCGGTATCGACCCTCTTTGTAGATTTGCTTAGCACCTCGAAAACGACCACGGGATTGTCCATGTAGCTCTCATCGTCGTCCGGCGGATCACAGACCACCGCGACATCCGGATAATAGAATCGTGTCTGCTCTGGCAGTTCAATTCTGACTTTCATGTCACTGTTGAATGGCTCGCATGGTTTTCCCTCGAGCGCGTTACCCAGAAGCCGATACACATTCCCTGAAATTCGGTTATGCCCGGCCTTGCTTCCAGACATCGCATGGATGACACCGCCGAGGTATTCGTGCTTCGTTTCCGCGATCAGCTCGCCCGCGAGGTATTCCTCCACGGATACTAGTTCTTCAGTCTGCGCTGACTCCATACCTCCAGAATACTCGAAATCGTTTTTCCTTCAAGTCGCGAGAGTTAAGCTCACTCAGCGCCCAGCACCTTCTCAAGCAATTTCGCCATTGTGCTCCCCGCCTGCTTGCCGACTTCCAGAACCTCCTCGTGATTGAGGGTTTCCTGCATCCCTGCCGCCCAGTTGGTGAGGCAGGAAAATCCAGCAACCTTCAATCCTAGCGACTTTGCCTGGATGGCTTCGAGCACCGTGCTCATGCCAACGGCATCCGCGCCGAGCGTCCGCACCATCCGCACTTCCGCGGGTGTCTCATATTGCGGCCCCCGCAGTCCGGCATAGACACCTTCGTTCAGGGGTATGCCGAGTTCGGATGCGGCTTTTAAAAAACGTGCACGCCATGCCTTGTCATAGGCTTCACTCATATCGATGAAATCAGCTCCAACCAGAGGGCTTGTCCCGGTCAGATTCAGGTGATCCGAAAGTGCCATCCAGGTTCCCGGAGAAAAGTCCTTGTTCACTGTTCCGGCGGCGTTGGTGAGAATGATGGATTTCACTCCTTTTCCCGCCATCCAGCGGACACCCGCCGTCACGGCATCCGCTCCGTGACCTTCGTAAAGGTGAACGCGTCCTTTCATGAGGACGACATCCGTCCCATCAAGTTTCCCGAATACAAACTTCCCCGCGTGACCGGGAACTGTGGAAACAGCCAGACCGGCTTCAGCGAAACCGACTTCCTCGGTGACTTCCACTTCATCTGCCAGCACTCCAAGACCCGAGCCAAGAACGATTCCTATCATGGGAGGATTCTAATGACCTTCGTGCGATTCACAAGCGTTCGGAGGGGCGAATTCCTTTCGCTCAGTGCCTACCGTGGGAAGGGGCTAAAGGAATTCGCCCCTCCGGCTTATAACCGAACAGCCAACCGCACTTCTTTCCCTAGCGGAAAAGCCCGTGCCTCTGCGGTCTGGGAGCGGCGGTGGATGCCGACAAGAAGGCCTACGGCGGCGAGGCTGAAAATCAGGCTGGTACCGCCGTAACTTACGAATGGGAGCGGGAGGCCGTCGTTCGGGAGGACGGCTGTGGTAACCCCGATGTTCACCATGGCGGGAACGACGATCACGCAGGTGAGGCCGAGGGCGATGCAGCGCTCGAAAATCTGTTTTGCCTGGAGGGCGATGCCGATGCCACCCACGGCAATGGCGACGTAGCAAATGATCACGCCGAGAGTTGCCGGGAGACCGAGTTCCTCACCGATGACAGGGAAAATGAAATCGATGTGTGCGAAGGTCAGCGTTCCGAATTTTTCCACCCCGTTTCCGAGACCGACTCCCCACGGCCCACCGTTTCCGAGAGCGAGGAGGGCGCGCCATTGCTGCATGCCTCTGTCGAGCTGGTGGATGGGATTCTCCAAGTCCAACCAGGCTTCGATGCGCCCCCAGCGGTTTGAATCGTTGTGAATGAACCATGCCGCCCCGGCCATCGCGGCGACGGCGGACGGGATGATGTAGCGCAGGCGGGTGCCGACGCAGAACATCAGTGCGCCCGCCGTTACGGCGAGTGCCAGAGCCGTGCCGACATCCGTTTCCGCTGCGATCAGACCGAGTGGGATGGCAACGATGATTCCGGGAATCACAAAGCCCCGCCAAAAGGTATGCACCTCCGTCTGCCAACGTGCGAACCACGATGCCATGGCGATGACGATGATCATTTTCGCCGCTTCAGATGGCTGGAACTGGCCGACCATTGGAACTTTGATCCAGCGTTTGGAGCCGTATTCCTCCACGTTCACCGAGGGAACGAAGCAGAGCGCGAGCGCGATGACGATGGCGATATATGCGAATGGCAGACCTTTCCGGATCAGTTCAATCGGCATTTTCGCCATGAAAAATGCAGCCCCCAGGCCGAGGACAACCATCATCGCCTGGCGCGTCACGAAATAATAGGGATTTTCCAATCCCCTCACCCACACGCCCGTGCTCGCAAGCATCACCAGACCCAGCCCGCATAGGAGGGCGACGGCGATGATCAGCAGTGTGGAACTGTGGCGGAGCACTGGTGGTTGTTTTGGAAAATTACGGGAGCTTGATCACTTGGCCGATCTGAAGCTTGGAAGGATCGGTGATATTGTTGAGAGCCATCAGTTCCTTTTGGCTCACGTTGTATTTGGTGGAAATTCTCCAGATATTTTCACCGGCTTTCAGGATGTGGGTGCGGCCGGAACCGACCACTTTCGCACGTGGCGCATCTTCCGTTTCCTGGCGGCGCATGGGCGTGATGACCTGTGCCCTGTTCGCTGCTACGGGTGGAACGATTTCCACCAAGCCACGCTCGGAATCATTGAATCCCGGCTGGTTGCGGATCGCGGCCACTTCCGGAGGATCTTCCGCGATGATGCGCTTGCTTTGCGGAATGCGCAGAATGGCACCCGCGCGGATATCGGCACCGCTGTTCAGATTGCGGAGTTCGATTTCATCCACATTGTGCTTCGCGGCGATGACCGTGTAGTTGTCTCCCTGGCGCACCATGTAGGGAGTGTCGCCGGTGCTGAGTTTCGGCAGATCGTTGTTGCGGGTGGCGGCAGGTGAGGAAACCGTGGCGGTGGATGCGGACGATGCGCCAACCGGATCCGGGGTGCGGTCGGAGAGATACTGTTTGTGGATGAAGATCATCCCTATCGCCAGGATGTGGATCGCGAAAATGATCGTCAGGGAGCGGGAAATGTTGATCCCGGATTCCTCCATGTCCTCGGGGGATGCCGTCGCGGCGGCGCGCTGGCGCTTGGTTTTCGTCTGATTGAAAATGCGCGCAGAGAGAGTCTTGCGGACGGGTGTGCGGCGGGTGGGGATGCGGTCGAATTTCATGGGGAGTGCCGGGGTGTGGAAAGTTT
The DNA here is from genome assembly GCA_963793435.1 of uncultured Verrucomicrobiae bacterium. Taxonomy (GTDB): domain Bacteria; phylum Verrucomicrobiota; class Verrucomicrobiia; order Verrucomicrobiales; family Akkermansiaceae; genus Luteolibacter. Next base: position 3,637,708 of record CAWCAA010000002.1, read on the forward strand.
AGTGAAGTTGGTGGACGGAATCCCGGAAGGCGTCTCCCCTTTGCTCGTAGCCAGTGAACTGGTCGAAGGAGGATGTTCCGGGTGAAAGTAGAATGGTGGAGCCGCGCGGGGCGAGGGAGCGGGCTGTTTGAATTGCCTCTTCCAAAGTCCCGACGGCAGTTGTCTCGACAGAGCCGTTGAAAAGCTCTGCCAATGGCCGGGCGATCTGACCGAAGGTCACTGCGGAAATCGCCTGCTTCGCTAGAATAGTTAGGACTGGTGAATAATCAAGCCCTTTGTCCTTTCCGCCTGCAATCAGCACAACGGGACGGTTCTGCGAACGCAGGGCGCATTGCAGGGCGTGGATATTGGTGGCCTTGGAATCGTTGAGATATTCCACACCATCGAGCGTGCGGATGAGTTCGCAGCGGTGCGGCGGCGGGGCGTATCCGTATAGGGCGGTCGGTATGATTGCGGGATCGATGCCGAATGCGAGGCAAGCGGCCATCGCAGCCATGGCGTTTTCCGCATTGTGAAGACCGCGCAGAGAGGTTTCCGCATCAAGATCCAGGACCACCCGACCGGCGTGGGTGATTGTTTGTCCGTCGGAATAATAGTCCGCCACGCGGGTTTCCGTGGAAAAGGTGATGAGTTTTGCCACCGGGTTCCCGATGTCCTCGCCGTGGCGTTTGACGATGGTGTCCTCCGCCGTCTGGTTTTTGAAAATATTCAGTTTCGCCTGTTTGTATGCTTCCACGCTTGGGTAGCGGTCCATGTGGTCCGGCGCGAAATTCAGCCAGATGGAAACCTGCGGGCGGAGGTCTTCGATGGTCTCAAGCTGGAAGGAGGAAAGCTCCAGGGCGACGGCAGCCGGGACATTGGGTTTAAGTAAAACCTCGGAAAGCGGGGCGCCGTAGTTTCCGCACGGGGTGCCGCCCAGTCCGGCGTGTTTCAGGATGAGACCTACCAGTTCCGTAGTAGTTGTTTTTCCATTCGTGCCGGTGATGCCGATGATTCCCCCGTCGAAAAAGTTCGCGGCGAATTCCGTTTCACCGATGAGCGGGCATTTTTTTGCAAAGGCCTGGACGAGGGGTGAGTAGGTATCGATGCCGGGGCTGATGACGATGAGATCTGCGGAGAAATTTTCCGCATCTGCCATGCACATGTTCGGGTGCAGCTCGAACCCTGTCGGAAAATCCTCGAACGCAGTCTCTCCACGCTGGTCCCAGATGGAGACGAAAGCCCCCTCCCGCGCGGCGAGTGCGGCGGCGGCACGACCGGAGCGACCTGCCCCGAGAATGGCCACGTGTTTTTCAATGATGGAGAAGGTAGGATCCACGGATTTATGCGATTTTGAGAAGAGCCAGGCCGAAGAGGGAGAGCATGATGGAGAGGATCCAGAAACGGATGATCACCTGGGATTCATGCCAGCCTTTCAGCTCGAAGTGGTGGTGGATGGGAGCCATTTTGAAGATGCGCTTTTTTCGCAGCTTGAAGGAACCCACCTGAAGGATGACGGAGAGAGCCTCCATTACGAAAACACCACCGATGATGACGAGAAGCAGTTCCTGCTTGGTGCAGATCGCTGCGGTGCCGAGTGCTCCGCCGATGGCGAGCGATCCTGTATCCCCCATGAAGACTTTCGCGGGATGGCAGTTATACCAGAGGAAACCGAACGCGGCTCCGGCGAGGGCCATGAGGAAAACGGCAAGCTCCCCGATGTAGCGGTTGTGGGGGATGACGAGATACTCGCTGGCCATGAAGAAATGCCCGGCAAGGTAGGCGAGCATGGAGTAGCTGAGGGCGGCGGAAATGGTGCAGCCGGTGGCGAGGCCGTCGAGGCCGTCGGTAAGGTTCACCGCGTTCGAGCAACCGACGATGATCATCACGAAAAACGGGATGACGAGGAATCCGAGATCCACGATGGAGACTTTGAAAAGAGGAAAGCAGATCTCGCCAATACCGATGCGCTGGTCGCCGAGGCGGAATCCGGCGGCATCATCCTGGATCTGTTGGGCGGTGGCTCCGAAGCCGGAGATTTCCGTTTTGAAATAAATGAAGCAGGCGGCGATCAGGGCGATTACGAACTGCCAGAAAAGCTTGGTGCGGCTGGAAACCCCGTCAGAGTTTTTCTTCTTCACCTTTGCGTAGTCATCCACGAACCCGAGCAAACCGCAGGCGGCCATGGTGCAGGCGCAGACGGCGACGAAGGGATTGAAAACCCGTGCACAGATGAGTGTGGAAATGAGGACGGTGGCGATGATGAGGACGCCGCCCATGGTAGGGGTTCCGATTTTCCCGCCGTGCAGTTCGGCTAACTTGTGGACTTCTTCGGCTGTGCGGATGGGTTGGCCGACTTTCAGGGAAATGAGTTTACGGATGATGCGCGGGCCAATGAGAAGGGAGAGGCCGAAAGATAGAAGGCCGGCCGTGGCGGCGCGGAAGGTCACATACTGGAACAGGTTCAGGAAGGAGAAGGTGTGCGCCCAGCCCTCGCCTTCGATTTTTTCAGCTTGGAATGCGGCGAACCAGAAATCGTAAATGGCGGTTAACATGCGGTCGGGAAAGCGGTTTGAAGGACTTTTTCGATGGCGGCTGTCCGGCTGCCTTTGAAGAGGACGACATCACCCGGACGGGCGTTTTCGAGCAGCCAGTCGGCGGCTGCGTGGATGTTCGGGAAGTGCGGTGCGGAGCCGCCTTTTGCGATGCCTTCCGCACCCTCGCCGACTGCGATGAGGGTGAGGCCTTTGGCAGTGGCGGACTTGCCGATTTTCAGATGAGCGGAGTCGGAATGGATTCCGAGTTCGCCCATTTTTCCGAGAACGACGATGCGCCTGGAGCCTTCGGGCACGGCAGTATCGGCCAGGGTTGTGATGGCGGCTTCCATGGACTCCGGGTTCGCATTGTAGGTATCGTCAAACAGCGTGATGCCGTCCCACTCGATGCGGCGCATGCGCCCGGAGGTGAGTTTGGCGGAGGAAAGTCCCAGGGCGATTTTCTCTGGGGAAATACCGAGATTCCAACCGAGGGCGGCTGCGAGAAGGGCATTGGTGACCATGTGTTTTCCGGCGACGGGGAGGAAGACCTCGGCGGAATTTTCTCCATCTATAACAAGAGTGAATTTTGTGCCGTCCGGCTGGAAACGCAGGTTCTCTGCGCGGACAAGTCCCCTGCCGTTTCCGACCGGGATCATGCGAGCGCGGCAGCGGGCGCGGAAGTATTCGTTGAAATCGCATCCGGCGGGAGTGAAGAGCAGGCCGTCCTCCGGGAGGTAGCGGGCGAGGGTTCCTTTCTCCTCGGCGATGGCTTCGCGGGAGCCGAGGAACTCGATGTGGGCGGAGCCGATGTTCGTGATGATGCCGAATTTCGGCCTGGCAATCTCGCACAGCGGGGAGAGTTCGCCGCTATGGTTCATTCCGATTTCGTAAATGGCTGCCGTGTGTTTCTCCGTGGTGGAAAGGACGGTGAGCGGGAGGCCGATGTGGTTGTTCAGGTTGCCCTTGGTCGCGTTCACGTTGAACGCCTGGGAAAGGACTGATGTGGTGAAATCCTTGGTGGAGGTTTTCCCGTTCGATCCGGTGATGCAGATCACGGGAATCTTCAACTGACTCCTCCACCAATGGGCGAGGCGCTGGAGAGCGAAGAGTGTGTCCGGCACTTCGATGACTGCTTTTCCTACGGGAACATCGCCGCTCCATTCCTGGACGATGGCGATGGATGCACCATCCTCGAGGGCTTTCCCAGCGAATTTGTCACCGTTAAAATTCTCACCACGCAGGGCGATGAAAATACCGTTTTCAGCCGGGTTCCTGGTATCCGTGAAAACCGAGTCCCCAACCGCATCCGGGCTTCCCGCGACGAGCTTGGCGTCGAGGATTTCGCTGATTTTCTGGGCTGTGAGGTTCATGGAGGTTCGGGTGCGGGTTGCAAACGATAGGACGGAGGCGGCTGGAAAATGATTCAGTTTTTCAAAAGCGTTCGGGTGGGTTTTCACGCATCTCGGCGATGTCGGCGGCGCGCTTGCGGAGGGCGAAACGGGCTTTCTTGCGGTCGTCGAAATCGATGGTGTGATCGGAAAATTGCTGGTAGGTTTCGTGGCCTTTTCCAGCGATGAGAATGATGTCCCCGGAGAGGGCCTGCTCGACGGCGGCGTTGATCGCCTCGGCGCGGTCGGTGACGGCGAGGTGGGTGCACTTTTTCGGCAGTCCTTTGACCGTATCGGCGATGATGGCCTCGGTATCTTCGGAGCGGGGATTGTCGGAGGTGACGATTACGATATCGCTGAAACGCGCGGCGGCGGCGGCCATGAGAGGGCGCTTCGCCTTGTCGCGGTCGCCACCGCAGCCGAAGACGGTGATGAGGCGGCGGGGATCGAGTTCCTTGATGGTGCGGCAGGCGTTTTCGAGGGCGTCCGGGGTGTGGGCGTAATCGACGAAAACGGTCGCGCCTCCGGTATTTCCGACATTTTCCATGCGCCCCGGAACCTGCGGGGAATCGGCGAGCGCGGCGATGGCCTGGCGGGGTTTTATACCACAGGCGGAGGCTGCGGTGATGGCGGAAATGAGATTGTAGGCGTTGAAACGGCCGATGAGCGGGGCGCGGACGAGGTAGGATTTTCCCTTCACGGTCAGCTCGAAGGTCATGCCGTCGCGCTTCTGCTGGAAGTTGTTTGCGCGGAAATCGCAGCGGACGTTGAAGCCGTAGCGGATGACAGGCATTTTCCCGTCAAGGGCTACCGCGAGATCATTTCCACGGGCGTCGTCGGTATTGATGACGGCGACGGGCTTTTTGCCGTTCGGGTTCGCGGCGAGATCGTGGAACCAGGAAGCTTTCGCTTCCATGTATTTCTCGATGGTGCCGTGGTAGTCGAGATGATCCTGGGTGAGATTGGTGAAAACGGCGGCGTCGAAAGCGATGTTGTGGACGCGTTTCTGATCGATTCCGTGGGAGGAAACTTCCATGGCGGCTCCACGGCAGGCGTTGTCGCGGAAGTTCGCGAGGATGGAGTTCAGCTCGATGGAGCCGGGCGTGGTATGTTTCGCGGGAGTCTGGGTTTCGCCATCGTCTATGAAAATGGTTCCGAGGAGACCGGCGCGGTGCCACTCGGTTTTCATTATGTGGTGGATAAGGAAAACGGTGGTGGTTTTTCCGTTGGTGCCGGTCACGCCCGCGAGGCGGAGGTTTCCGGACGGCTCTTCGTTGAAAGTGCTGGCGAGAACTGCGAGAGCAGCGCGGCTGTCCGGAACATGGATCCATGCGACGGTGGCGGGGAGATCCTGGGGAGGGGCGGTTTCAGCGAGGATGGCGGTGCAGCCTTTCTTGAGCACATCCTGGATGAAGCGGTGCCCATCAATGCTGGTGCCACGGATGGCGGCGAAGAGTTTCCCCTCCCCTGCTTCGCGGGAGTCTGCGGTGAGGGCATTGATTTCGGTATCCAACTGGCCGGAGACCGTGGATTTTTCGAGGGGGGAGATGAGGGTGCGGAGAAGCATTTTTTTTGAAAGGATGGCTACCGGTTGGCGACGGGTTCTTCGATCGGTTCGGTAGGCTGGATGTTCATGTGCGCGGCCAGGCGGGTTGCGATTTTGGAGAAGATCGGCGCGGCGATCGATCCCCCGTAGCGTGGCACTTCGGTCGTCATAGGTTCATCAATGACAACATAGCAAACAAAAGCAGGATTATCTGCGGGCATGAACCCGGCGAAGGAAACGACGTAGGAACCGTGGACGTATCCGCCGCGCTTTGGATCGTGCTTGATGGCGGTTCCGGTTTTGCCAGCGACCTTGTGCCCGGGGACTTGTGCGTTGGTTGCGGTACCTCCGGGTTGGGTGACTTTGTAGAGGGCGGTGCGCATTTTTTTCGCGGTCGCGGCGGAAATCGGCTGACCGCGGACTTCCGTGGGGAAATCGTCGATGACCGTTCCGTCGTTGGCGACGAGGGCTTTGATAATTTTCGGCTTCAGCAGGCGACCGTCACCGGCGATCACGGAGTAGGCGGTGGCCATCTGTATGGGGGTGACGCCTATATAGTAACCGTATGCGGCGCGGGAAAAGTCGATTGGGAGCTTCGCCTCGTTGGCGGTGCCGGGGTTTTCGCCACTGAGCTGGATGCCTGAGCGCTCGCCGAAGCCGAAGCCGTGGACGTATTCGTAGTAGCGTTTCACGCCTAGCTGCTTGGCGAGCTTCCAGACGCCGACGTTGTTGGATTTCTGGAGGATCTGCTCCACGGAGAGCATTCCGCTGGAGTGGGCATCCTTGACCGTGAATTTGTTTTCCTGGAGAACGTGGGGGCAGTTGAGGACTGTGGTCGGGGAGACGAGACGTTCTTCAATTGCGGCTGCGGCGGCGAGGATTTTGATGGTGGAGCCTGGCTCGTATTTCGCCTGAATCGCGTAGTTGAAGGAGTTTTCCTGGAGGTTCTCCTTGTGGTTCAGGTTGAAATGCGGGCGGGAGGCCAGGGCGAGGATTTCCCCGGTGGAGGGATCCATAACGATCACTGCTCCTTTTTTCGCTTTATATAATTTGAGTCCGGCTTCGAGTTCCTCGGCGACGATTGCCTGCATCCCGAGGTCGATGGTGAGCTTCGCGTTAAGGCCGGCGCGTGGCGGGAGGAGGCTTCCGGCATCGCCGGGAACGACGAGTCCGCGGACGTCGCGCTTGTGCTCGCGTCGTCCATCACGGCCAGCCAGGTATTTTTCGGCGGCGGCCTCGATCCCGAATTTCCCCTTCATCCGGTAGGCTTTGCCACCGCTCTCCAGCTTTTCCTCGATCTCTCCGGTGAAGCCGGTGAGATGGGTAGCGAGATCGGGATTGGTGTACCAGCGCTGGATGCAGTTTTGGAAAACGAAGCCTTGGAGATGATTTTCCTCCACGGCGTTCTGGAGACGTTCGGCGATATCGTCCGGGATATCCTTGGCGATGGCGAACCACTTGCCTTTGTTTCCCTCGATCTTTTCGCGCAGCTCGTCGCGGCGGATGCGGAGCGGGCTGGAGAGGAGACCGATGGCTTGGGCGAGGTGCTTCTGAACGATCACGTCCGGTTTCTCGCGGGCAAGGATTTCACCACGCACGGTATTGAGGCGGCGGGTCTGCTTTTCCTCGGAAAGCAGTGCCCAACCCGGCTCCACGGAAACTTCCTGATAGGCGAGCCCGAAGGATGCCATCTTCGGATCCATGAGATGCATTTTATCGACGAAAATCGAAGCTACCGGGATGCTTTTGGCGATGGGTTCCGAGTTGCGATCCACGATCATTCCGCGGATTGCGGGGAGCGTTTCCACCCTGTTATAAGCCTTCGCGGAAGACGCGGCATACCGCTGGCGGTCAACGAGTTGGATCTGAACCAGGCGCGCGGAAAGAACACTGAGCAGGCTTACGAGAACCAGACAGAGAATGATGCAGCGTTTCTGGAAGGCACGGTTCACAGGCTTGGCTGGACGGAGGCGAGGGCGGATGGCTCAACCGGGGAGATGTCTTCGGAGACTCCGGGCGGAATTTGCACGAGATCGGTCCCCTCTTCCGCAAGCTGGGTGCGGATGGAATAGAGGTTGAGGATCTGGTCGCTGCGCATCTGTATGGTGCGGGTGGCGAGCTTGTGGCGGTCGATGCGCTTCTCAATGGCATCGATTTCCCGCGCCGTTTTGATCTGGCAGTTTTTGTAATACACGTTCGCCACGCCACCTACGGCACCGATCGCGCCTGCAAGTATGAGGGCGAAAATGACGACTGGAGAAATCCTTACGTGGCTTTCCTGGCGGCGGCGGTTCATGGTATTGGGGATTCTGTTAGAGGTTGACCTCAGGGCTTAAAAGTTGAGCAACCCGCAGTTTTGCACTGCGGGCTCGTGGGTTCGTGGAGATTTCGTGGGCGCTGGGAGCGATGGCCTTCTTCGAGAGAAGGCGGAACCGGCAGTCCGGATTCGGACGGGCTTCCGGCCAGGTGGGATCGTCGATGTAGGGTTGCGAATGGTGGCGTAGAAAGCGTTTCACCATCCTGTCCTCCAGGCTGTGGAAGGTGATGACCAACAGGCGCCCTCCCGGTTTTAAAATTTGCGAAGCGGAGGAAAGGACGGAGGAAAGCGATTCGAGCTCTTCGTTGATCGCCATCCGGATCGCTTGGAAAGTCCTTGTCGCGGGGTGGATCTTGCTGTTGCGCCCGATTGCTTTTTCGATGCAGGAGGCGAGCTCAAGGGTGGTGGTGAAAGGTTTGGAATCGCGTTGTTTGACAATGGCCGCAGCGATTCTCCGGGAGCGTTTTTCCTCGCCGAATTCAAAAATAACGCGGGCGATTTCCTCTTCCGGCCATTTGTTCACCAGATCGGCGGCAGTCATGGTCGCGTTCGGCCCATCCGCATATCGAGCGGCCCCTCGCGCATGAAGGAAAACCCGCGCTCGGCGGAATCTAACTGGCGGGAGGAAACCCCGAGATCCAGCAGAAGGCCGTCGGCCAGTTCACCGGCGACGATGCCTGGATAGCTTGGAATTTCCGAAAAATTCGCATGGAACGTGGAGAAACGCGAACCATAGCCGGAGAGGCGCTGGGTCGCGTGTTCGAGAGCTTCCGGGTCACGGTCAACACCGAGAACGTCGGCTCCCGTTTCCAGAAGCAGTTTCGAATGCCCTCCCCCGCCGAGTGTGCCGTCGATGACAAACTTGCCGGAACCGGCAGCCATTTGCTCGACGACTTCGTTAAAAAGAACCGGAAGGTGGTAGCCTTCCGGTGAAAAGGATTCGGACGCCGAGGCCGACAACCAGCCAGGAGCGGCTTCGACGTCCGATAAAGCAAAACCCCGTGCTGTCCCGAGCGCGGTGTTTTGTGATTGTTTGGAAAATTTTACCGACGCGCGCGCTGACAACCAGCCAGGAGCAGCGGCGCGCATCGGATTAAATGACGATTGAAGCTCTGTCCCGAGAGACTTCAAACGCCCAGCCATGAAACTGTGGAAAGGGGTAAACGGATGCCGTGCCGACAACCAGCCAGGAGCGGCGGCGGCATCCGTTAAAGCAAAACCGCGAACTGTCCCGAGCGCGCGGCCTTGTGATTGTTTGGAAAGAATTTCAGACGCCGAGGCCGACAACCAGCCAGGAGCGGCTTCGACGTCTGATAATGCAAGACCCTGTGCTGTCCCGAGCGCAGGGTTTTGTGATTGTTTGGAAAATTTTACCGACGCGCGCGCTGACAACCAGCCAGGAGCAGCGGCGCGCATCGGATTAAATGACGATTGAAGCTCTGTCCCAAGAGACTTCAAACGCCCAGCCATGAAACTGTGGAAAGCGGTAAACGGACGCCGTGCCGACAACCAGCCAGGAGCGGCGGCGGCGTCCGTTAAAGCAAAACCGCGAACTGTCCCGAGCGCGCGGCCTTGTGATTGTTTGGAAAAGAGACCCAACCCGAGCGAACGGACGAACACGCCGGAAGCCGCCGTGAGGTGGACCGTATCGTTCGCTGGGGTTGGTGGGTTGAACAGCATGCTGTCAGTGGGGTGTGGGATAGGTGAGTTGGAAAATTTTTAGAATGCGCCGAATTCGTCTTCTTCTTCCGGCACTGCGGCAGTTCCGAAGAGTTCTTCGTATTTGTCTTTCGGCCAGATTTCGAAATGGCTGTCGCCGGCGGAGAGCATGACCTCGGAATCGGGGCCGATGCCTGCGTGGGCGGCGAGATCGCGGGGAATGAGAAGCTTTCCCTGATCGTTGATCGAGGAATCGCGGAGAACGCGCTTGAGGCGGGTTTTCAGCTTCGCGAGCTTTTTAGGCTCGGTGACGTTTTTTTCAAAAGTCTCGATGCGGTGCTGAACTGCGCCAGCGGTGAGAACCTTGATGATATTCACCCCTTCGTCCTCGGAGGCCATCAGATAGACGGGATCCCCGGATGGTGGACGCCAACCCGCTTTAACGGTCACGCGATTCTTCGCGTCAGTCTTGTAGGACTGGGTGCCGTTGTAGTGGAGGAATTGGTCGTTCATTTCGGGGATGACTATCGCGTCAACACCCAGAGAATGCACTCCAGTACACTCAGATACAAGCTGTTTCTTAAGATTTTTTAATTAAACGCTTGATCCCTTTGTTCTCAATAGATTCAGAGCATCCATAAATCGTTTCCTTGTATAAATTCGAGGCATATTGGAAAGTTTTTCTAAAAATTGACGGTGTATTCAGGCGTTTTCAGCAGATTTTTACTCTGGGTGTACTTCAGAAACCGGAGACGGGTACGGTGGTGTACCAAAAATCCAACTTGTGGGATGGAAGCCGATTTCCAGCCCCTAACCTGACGAACACGCCAAAGGCTACCTGAGCAACCTTGAAAATCAAGAACGGTCAGGAAAAAGGTGCCTGTTTCTCTCTTATGTTTCATAATTTCTTCTTCCGTGTATTCCGAGCTTTCCGTGGTTTGACCTCTTTTCCAAAATCGGAGTCTTCATTCGTAGGATTCGTGAAATTCGTGGTTCCTTTCTCTTTAAACAACAGCACCAGAACCCCCATTCATGCCGAATGTTGGGATTGCGGGTTCCGGGTGATGCGGTTACAAGAAGCCCGCTCTCGGGCGCTTTTCTCATTTATGAACATCATCATCGTTGGAGCCGGGGAAATCGGACGGCATCTGGCCTCTTGTCTGGCAAAGGAAGCGCACACCATTTCCCTGATCGAGGCGGACAAGGCACTCGCGGAAGAGCTGGAAGCCATACTCGACGCAAAAGTCATCCACGGGGATGGAGCCAGCGTGACCGATCTCGCGGACGCGGACGTCGGCGAGTGCGAGCTCTTCCTGGCGATGTCCTCTTCCAACACCGTGAACACCATGGCCGCCTCAATGGCCAAGGCGATGGGAGTGTCGAAAGTCGTCAGCCGCGTCCATCCCAGCCTCCAGCGCGAGGAGTGGCTCTTCGATTTCCGGGGGCATTTCGGGATCGACCACATTTTCAGTTCGGAACGCCTGGCCGCCATCGAGCTTGCGAAATTCGTCCGCAACCCCGATTCCCTTGTGATCGAAGAACTCGCCCGGGGGCGGATCGAACTCCAGCAGGTCAAGGTAGGCGGCAATTCAAAAGCCGTGGGGAAAACCCTCCGGGAAATCGACGCTCCCGAAGGAGTCAGGGTAGCCCTCATCACACGTGGGGAGAAATCCTATGTCCCGCTCGCTGAATCCACGGTGGAGGAAGATGACCTCGTCACCATTTTCGGAGAGCCCCGCAAGCTCCGCGATTTCTCATCCCACCTCCAGGGAAAACGCAAGAGCGGCGACAAACTCAAAGTCGTGATCTTCGGAGGAAACGAATACGGGTTTTCCCTTGCCCAGATGCTGGAGAGCATCGACTGCACCGTCCGCGTCTTCGAGCGCGATCCGCAGATCTGTGCCGGACTCGCCGACCGACTCACCAACGCAACCATCATCAACGGCGACGCCACCGTCGTCGCCGAGCTGGAGGAAGAACAGATAGGCGATGCTGATTTCTTCATCAGCACCAGTGTCGATGACGAGGACAACGTGATGTCCTGCCTCCAGGCACACACGCTGGGCGTGAAAAACTGCCTGACCATCATCCACCGCGCGGACTACGCCGCCGCCATTTCCGCCAGTGGCCACCACTTCGGCATCCGCGCCGCCATAAGCCCGCGCGAAGCCACCCGTCGGGAGATCCAGCGTTTCATCACTACCGATGCATACACGATCCTGAAAAAATTCGACTGCGTGGATCTCGTCGAACTCCGCGTCGGGAAAGGCTCCATTGCCGCCGGCCACATGGTAAAGGAAATCCAATGGCCGCCCGGAGTCGTACTGGTAGGGAAACTGCGCGGGCTCCACGCGGAAGTCCCCGGCCCCGATGAAGTCCTTCTCGGCGGGGACCATCTCTACGCCATGGTTTCCAAGGAGGCGAAAAAAGCTTTCCTCAAGCTCCTCGCAGCCTGATCCCCCGCCCCCACCCATGAACTTCTATCTGATCGCAAGGATACTCGGCCTGTTGCTTGCGCTGGAGGCAATGACCATGGTCGCCTGCGGACTCTTCGCAAAATTCGATTTCGTGAAAGGGGACGAGGAGGCCGCCTCCATGCTTTTCCTCTCCGCCGCGATCACCGGCGGTTTCGCACTGCTGGCCGTTGTTCCAGGCATCACCAAAACCAAACACGACACCATCCCCAAGCGGGAAGCCATCGTCATCGTCGGCCTCGGCTGGATCCTGTGCAGTATTTTCGGAGGCCTTCCTTATCTACTATGTCCGCCGTATCTCACACCGGCCGGCGCGTTCTTCGAATCCGCCTCCGGCTTCACCACCACCGGCTCCTCGGTCATGACCGTGATCGAGCAATGGCCGCGCGGAATCCTCCTCTGGCGCGCCACCACCCAGCTTCTTGGCGGCATCGGGATCCTGGTTCTTTTCGTAGCCCTGCTATCTTATATAGGCGTTTCCTCGAAATCCCTCTTCCACAACGAATCCTCCTTCCGCAGCGGAGACCTCGGTCTGGCCCGCATCCAGGACACCGCCACGATGCTTCTGCGCATCTACATCGGCCTCGTCCTCATCTGTCTGGTGGGTCTGAAAATGATGGGACTCACCTGGTTTAACGCCACCTGCCACGCCTTCACCGCCATTTCCACCGGTGGCCTCAGCCCCCATAGCACCAGCATCGCCTACTATGCCGAATGGGGAAATTCATGGTTCATCGAGCTCTGGCTTACATTCTTCATGGCCATCTGCAGCCTGAACTTCCTTCTCTTTATTGTCATCCTGAGGAAAAACTGGAAACGCGTTTTCCGGGAAGAGGACGCCCGCTGGTTCCTCGGAATCTGCGCCATAGTCATCGTCCTCATCACCGCAGGCCGCTCTTACAATGACGGCATCTCCCCCATCACCAGCTTCCGCGAAAGCCTTTTCACCGTAGTCAGCATCGCCTCCACCACCGGCTTCGGCACCGTCGATTACGATTTGTGGCCTACCTGGGCAAAAGTCCTCATCGCCTGCATCATGCTCATGGGCGGCTGCGCCGGATCCACTTCCGGCGGATTCAAGGTAGGACGACTCATCGTCTTCGCAAAATCCGCCCGGAACGAGATCATCAAAACCTTCCGCCCCAGCCAGGTCTTCCGTGTCGTAGTCAACGGCAACCCCATGGACGACGGCGCACGCGCCCGTATCATGTTTTTCCTCACCCTCTACTTCATGATCTGCGTGGCAGGCACGGCAGTGGTCGGCTTCCTCGAAGCCGGAACCGGAATCTCCCTGGAAAGCTGCGCCGGCACCATCCTCGCCACCATTTCCAGCATAGGCCCCGGCTTCGACGCCGTCAGGCCCACCCACAACTTCGCGGAATTACGCGAACCCACGAAAGTCTTCCTTGGCTGGATCATGATCCTCGGCCGCCTGGAGCTTTTCGCACTGCTCGTGCTGTTCGTTCCCCAGCTCTGGAGGAAATATTAGACCGGGTCGCCCGACCGAAGGTGCCGCAAGAAGCCTCACGAAGTGCACCCGGGGCAACCCGTTTTCTTACCCGGGGCGGGTGATGGCTTCTTTGCAACATTTCACCTGAAACCCGCATGGCTACCAAAATGGTAGTGCCCCCCGGACTTTGGTCGGGAACGGCTGAAAATCCTTGTGCGGGATTGGAAGGTGCAGCCAGCCTCTTCATTTGAATGACCGAGTTTCCAATGATATCCAAAATGCTATTCCCCGGTAATCAGACAGGAACCCTTCGCAATGCGGCTTCGCTCACTTTGAGATGGATGTGCCTGGTTTTCCTGGTCTTGGCGACACTGGCGGCAGGGGCGCAGGATGTGGTTTTCCCAAGTGACGCACAGTTTGTGAATGTCAGGGACTTCGGAGCCAAGGGCGATGGCCGGACGGATGACACGGAGTCCATTCGCGCCGCTATTGCCCATCTGGAAATGAACCTCACGCTTTACTTTCCAAACGGCGATTATCTGGTCAGCGACAGCCTGAATTTCAAAGACAAGGGAGACCACGGGCAGGAAATCAACCGCATCTTCATGCAGGGGCAGAGCCGGGAAAAAACGACCATACGCGTGGCTCCCGGCAGCAAGCCCTTCCAGGATGCCGAGAAACCCGAACCGGTCGTCACTACGAAACGCGGCAACGAATCGTTCCGCAACCGGTTCAGCAACTTCACGCTCATCATCGGCAAAAAGAACCCCGGTGCCATCGGAATAGACATGATCTCGTGCAATGGCGGCTCCATCAGCAACGTGCGCATGCTCTCCGAAGACCAGGAGAATCCATCTGCTGCGGGGATCTACGTCGGACATGGCGATAACGACCCGTTCCTGATACGGGATGTCCAGATCCATGGTTTCCGAAAAGGCATCCACCTTCAGAGCTGGTTCTGGTCCAACATCGTGGTGGAAAATCTAAGAACCTGTTTAACAAAAGTCGATGGCATTCAGCGAGCGTGAGATGGCAGCCAGGTAGATGAACGCCTCGGCAGGATCGGTTGTCTTCTCGTAGTCCTTGCTCAGGCGCCGCCAGCCGTTGTTCCATCCGAAGGTGCGCTCCACCACCCAGCGTTTGGCCTCCACCTCGAAGCCTTTCGTTTTCCTCGCGGTGATGTGGCAGACCTGGTCCCAGCGTTCGCGGAGATGCTCCACGAACGTGCCCCTGTATCCGGCGCCGGCACAGCATGCCCGCACTTCCGGCAGGTCGGCCGTGACCCGGTCCGCCAGCACGCAGCCCTCCTTCGTGTCGGAGAGGTTGCCGGCGTGGACGTGGACGCCCCAGAGATTGCCCTGCGTGTACACCGCCACCTGCCTGCCCCTGCCCTTGACTTTCTTGCCAGCGTGGAAGCCCCGCCGCTCGCCCTCGTAGTTTGTTTTCACCGTCTGGGAATCATACAGCAGGTAGGAGGGCGACGCGTCGCGCCCCCTTTTTTCCGCTTCAGGCGGTTGAGTTCGTGGCAGATGGTTTTCCACACGCCCCTTTTCCCGAACGAACGGAAATGGGCGTAAACCGTCTGCCATGGCGGGAAATGAACCGGTAGTATCCGCCACTGGCACCCCGTCTTGTTGAGATACAGGATGGCGTTGATCACATCGCGCATCTTGTAGATTCTTTTTGCTCCGCGGGGATCTGGCCTTCCGGTGAAAGGTCTGATCGCCGCCCATTGCTCGTCGTTAAGTCTGAAGCATACCACCACCAGTGTCACGGATCCCAAGAATATCAAGAAATTTTAATTAAACAGGTTCTAAGCGATTTGGGACAGAAACTCCGAAATCTGGCAGGTTGGAAGTATTCTGTAACTAAAATACTCCCCAGATTGGTGTTTGTAATCGTTTTGAGAGAATGGTAACTGAAAACGCATGGAAGTCCCCGAAAGTAATCTAGCCGGATACCACTGGCTGGCGGAGCGATTCGGTGTGGCAGCGATGCCGCACTGGAAAGAAACGCGTATTCTGGTCAGGGGAGCCCGCCGTTTGGTGGAAACTGAAGGGTGGCAGTTGGAATATCTCCCCGCCACGCAGGATCCGGGAGACGACGTATTCAACCAACTGGAGTTTGCTTTGCGCAAGGAGGGCCTTCACCTGGAGCTGCTGCGCAAAGTTCTGATTCAAATCCCAGCCCAGGCCTTGACGGACCATTTGTGGGGACGCCCGACCGGACGATATGCCCGCGTCCTCTGGTTTCTCTACGAGACTTTCACCGGACAACGCTTGGACGTGTCCGATCTGAAGATGGGGAACTACGTGGATTTGCTGGACTCAGGCATCTACATCACCGGGCCGGTGCGGAAGATCAGGCGGCAACGGATCAACTTGAACCTGCTGGGCACGGTTAATTTCTCACCGATGGTGCGTATTGCCGGATTGGGTGCATGGAATGAGCTGGAGATGCGGAAACGCTGTGAAGACATCGTCGGGGACTACCCGGCCGAGATTTTTGAGAGAGCCGTCCGCTATCTCTATGCGAAGGAAAGCAAGAGCAGCCACGAGATCGAACGGGAGACACCGGATCAGAAAAGGGCGGAGAAGTTCATCGCCCTACTGGAACAGGCGTGGCACCGGGATTTCCTCAACAAGCCGGCGCTGGTCGAGCTCCAGCAGGCGATTGTGGAACCGCGGTATGCGAATCGGGGATGGCGAAACGAATTGGTAGAATCCGGTGACCGGCAAATTTACGTCGGCGAAACATTGGGACCGGGTGTGGAACGGGTTCTTTATGCCGCACCAAAGCCCGAGGATTTGGATGAGATGATGGAGGAATATCTCCTAATGGCCTGGCGTATGATCGAAGATGGATTCGACCTGTCGGAGGACGGATCGGTTCCGGCTCCATCCGTGGCTGTGCCTACCCTTGTCGCGACGGCGGTGATCGCATTCGTGTTCAACTTCCTCCACCCCTTCAGCGATGGAAACGGGAGGATCCACCGTTTCATCCTCCACCATGTATTGGCGCGGCGGGGATTTGGACCGGAAGGCATCATTCTTCCCGTGTCCGCCGTAATTCTCAACCGACCACGGGAATACGATCAGGCTCTGGAGAGCTTTTCCAAACCGCTGATGGAGCAGGTGGAATACACGATGGATGAGCGCCTTCGTATGACGGTGACCAACGACACGGTGGATTTTTACCGCTACATCGACTGCACCGAGCTGACCCGCATCACCATCGACTTCATCTGGGAGACGATCGAGACGGAGCTTCCCTCAGAATTGCGTTACCTGACGAAGTATGACGAGATCCGTGCTCAAATGAGGGAAATCGTCGAAATGCCCGATCGCCATGCCGATTTGTTCGTCAGGCTCGTAAGCCAGAACGGCGGTTCCCTATCGAATAAGAAGCGGAAGCTGTCCGAGTTCGAACTGCTGACCGATACGGAGATACTGCAAATGGCGAGGGTGATCCGCGATGCACTGGAAATCCAAACAACCAGCGGCAGCTAAAAGCGTTTTCGGTATTGCCGAGAATAGCCAAAGTCCACCTGGTTAAGACGGCTCCTTCGTTGACCTTGGAGAAAGAACACGCAATAGTATCCTATTGGCATTCTATTGGTAAAAATGGCTAAACTTGGAAAAAATGGCTTTTTTGGCCAAATTTGCCACTTTGGTTTCCTATTAAAAAACACCCTCTTCTCTTTGTATTATAAGGGAATCAGATGGAGGCGGAGGTGGGAATCGAACCCACGAATGACGGTTTTGCAAACCATTGCCTTACCACTTGGCTACTCCGCCGTTTTTCCGAAACGGGAGGCGATTGATTACGCGGTATCCACCTACGTGTCAATGCCTGGATTTCTGGAAAATTTCACACCTGTAATTCTTCCGCTGGCGAACCCCCGTTTCCCGCCTATTCTCCGCCGTGCCGAAAAAGTCTGAAAAACTCAAAAATTCTCCCGTAATCGCCCTCCGCGGCTGCCGCCAACACAATCTCCAGGGCATTGATCTCGATATCCCCCTCGGGAAACTCACCGTCGTCACCGGCCCCTCCGGCTCCGGGAAATCCTCTCTCGCATTCCACACCCTCTACGCCGAGGGCCAGCGCCGTTATGTGGAAACCTTTTCCCCTTACGTCCGGCAATTCTTCGACCGCATGGACAAGCCCCTCGTCGATTCCATAGAAGGGATTCCGCCGGCGATCGCAATCGAGCAGAAAAACCACGTCCGCACCACCCGCTCCACCGTCGGCACCCTCACGGAAATCAACGATTACCTGAAACTCCTCTTCGCCCGTCTCGCGAAAGGCTACGACCCCAACACCGGCGAAACCATCCAACCGGACTCCCCCGAATCTGCAGCCACTTGGGCCACCGAAAACATTCCCGGAGAAAAGATCCTCGTCACCTTTCCCATCCCCGTCCCCGCCGATGCCAAACCCGAGGAACTCTTCCCCTTCCTAAACTCCCAAGGCTACCTCCGTATCCTCCTCAACGGCCAAACCCTCCGCACCGACGAAATCCCAACCCACATTCCAAAGCTCCCCCGCGCGATCCAAGTCATTCAGGATCGCCTCAAAGTCACCCCCGAAAACGCCAGCCGCCTCCTCGAAGCCCTCGAAGCCGCCTTCCTCCTAGGAAAAGGCCACGCCACCATTGTCGAGCCCTCTTCCTTCGATGTTGGGCGTTCGATGTTCGATGTTCAGCGTTCCTTCTCCACCACCTGGACCAACCCTAAGACCGGCTTCACCCTCCGCGCCCCAACCCCTGCCCTCTTCTCCTTCAACTCCCCCCTCGGCGCCTGCCCGAAATGCCGTGGCTTCGGCCGCGTCATCGGCATCGATCTCGACAAAACCGTCCCCGACGAAACCCTCACCCTCAAGCAGGGTGCCATCAAACCCTTCCAAGGCGAACGCGGAGAAGAATGCCAGCGCGACCTCGCCCGCAACTGCAAGGAACGCGACATCGACCTCAACACCCCCTGGGAAGAATTCGACGAGGACACCCGCGAATGGATCTACTACGGAGACCGTCGAACCACCTCCCCGGAAGACCTCGAAGAACTCTGGCAATCCGGCGGATGGTACGGCGTCAAAGGCTTCTTCGACTGGCTGGAAACCAAAGCCTACAAGATGCACGTCCGCGTCTTTCTCTCCCGCTACCGCTCCTATACCACCTGCGATTCCTGCCGCGGAAAACGCCTCCAATCCGAGTCCCTCTGTTTCAAAATCAAAGACAAGACCCTCCCCGACCTCTGGCAAATGCCAATAGCAGAGCTACTTCCATGGTCTTCAGCACTGATCACTGATCACTCGGCACTCGGCATTAAAGATTCCACCCTAGAGCTTGTCCTAACGGAAATCCACTCCCGCCTCCACTACCTCGACGAGGTCGGCCTCAGCTACCTCACCCTCGACCGCCCCACCCGCACCCTCTCCGGCGGCGAAGTCGAACGAGTGAACCTCACCACCTGCCTCGGCGCCTCCCTCACTGGAACCCTCTTCGTCCTGGACGAACCGACAGTCGGCCTCCACCCCCGCGATATCGACCGCCTCGTCGGAGTTATGCACGGCCTCCGCGACAAAGGAAACACCCTCGTGGTAGTAGAGCACGAGCAAACCGTCATGCAAGCCGCCGACAACCTCGTCGATATCGGCCCGGAGCCGGCCAACACGGCGGCACCGTCATCTTCCACGGAGATGCCAACGGAGCGCTGCCTTCAGGCGGCGAGTCAAAATCCGAAGGCACCCTCCCCTGGCTCACCGGAGAAAAATCCATCGCCGTCCCAAAAAAACGTCGCAAGCCTGGAAAGCAGAAAATCCAAATCAAAGGCGCCACCCGCCACAACCTCCGCAAACTGGACGCCGAAATCCCCCTCGGCCTCTTCGTATGCCTCACCGGAGTCTCCGGCTCCGGGAAATCCACCTTCGCCCACGAAGTCCTCTACCTGAACGCCGCCCGAAAACTCGGCATCGAAACAAACGAAGAAGCCGCCCCCGTCAAGGAAATACTAGGAACCCAGTATCTCGACGGCATCGAACTCATCGACCAGACCGCCGTCGCCCGCACCCCGCGCTCCACGCCCGCAGTTTACCTCGGAGCCTTCGATCCCATCCGCCAGCTCTTCGCCAACACCCCGGATGCCAAAGCCCGCGACCTAAAAACCGGCTTCTTCTCCTTCAACTCCGGCGAAGGCCGCTGCGACCGCTGTGCCGGCAACGGCTTCGAGAAAGTGGAAATGCAGTTCCTCTCCGACATCTACGTCACCTGCCCTGACTGCGAAGGAAAGCGCTACAAGCCCTCCACCCTCGAGTTCAAGTATCGCGGAAAATCCATCCACGGCATCCTCGACTCCACCGTCACCGAAGCCATAGCCTTCTACGAAGACCAAAAGGGAATCCCCGCCTCCCACGCCAAGCGCCACCAAACCATCATCCGCATCCTCACCCCGCTCGTCCAAGTCGGCCTAGGATACCTGAAACTCGGGCAAGCCCTAAACACCCTCTCCGGCGGCGAATCCCAACGCCTCAAGCTCTGCCAACTCCTCTCATCCTCCGCCTCCGGCAACAAACTCCTCATCCTCGACGAACCAACCACCGGCCTCCACTTCTCCGATATAGAAAACCTCCTCTCCGTTTTCCAACAACTCGTAGATTCCGGCCATTCCCTCCTCGTCATCGAGCACAACCTCGACGTCATCAAATCCGCCGACTGGATCCTAGACCTCGGCCCCGAAGCCGGAAAACACGGCGGCCAACTCGTCGCCCAAGGCACCCCCGAACAAATCGCCAAAACCAAAACCCCCACCGCAAAATACGTGAAAGGAGCGCTGGCTTTAGCCGGCGAGTCAAAAGGAACGCGGACTTTAGTCCGCAGCAATCCCCAATCTCCAATCTCCAATCCCCAATCATCCATCTCTCTAAAGGGCGCCCGCCACCACAACCTAAAAAACATCTCCGTCGATATCCCCCGCGACCAACTCGTCGTCATCTCCGGCCTCTCCGGCTCCGGAAAATCCACCCTCGCCTTCGACATCCTCTTCGCCGAAGGCCAGCGCCGTTTCCTGGACTCCATGTCCGCCTACGCCCGCCAGTTCGCCGAGCAACTGGAGAAATCCGAAATCGACCAACTCCAAGGCCTCCCCCCCACCGTCGCCATCGAGCAACGAATTTCCCAAGGCGGAGGCAAGTCCACGGTCGCCACAGTCACCGAACTCTGGAACTTCATCCGCCTCCTCTACTCCAAACTGGGCACGATCTACTGCCCCGACTGCCAGGTGCCCGTCGAAAAACAATCCATAGCCGCCATAGAAAAAACCATCCGCGCCGAACTCAAGAAAGGCCCCATCAAAATCCTCGCCCCCCTCATACGGGGAAAAAAAGGCTTCCACACAGAAATCGCCGCCTGGGCCGTCAAACAAGGATTTACGGAACTCCTAGTAGATCGCCAATTCAAGGAAGCCGAAACCTTCACCCGCCTCGAACGCTTCGTCCAACACGACATCGACGTAGTCGTCGCTGAAGTGCCAAGTGATCAGTTAGCAGTGATCAGTGGAAAAGGAAAGAAGCAGAGCGCCAAGTCTTCACTGATCACCGATCACTCGGCACTCGGCACTCAACTCTCCCGCGCGCTCGAAATAGGAAAAGGATTGGTCAAACTTTTCACCTCCAACAAAAAGTTCATCCTACTATCCACCGACAGCTCCTGCCCGTCCTGCAACCGCTCCTTCGAAGAACTCGATCCCCGCCTCTTTTCGTTCAACTCCCCCCACGGCTGGTGCGGCGAATGCCGTGGCCACGGAAAAGTCCCGAAACGCCGCCGTCATCTCGACACCTCCCGCTTCGATTCCGTCCTCGCCGCCGAAATGGACGCCGACCGCTCCATCGACCGCATGGATTCCGACGAACTCATCGAGTGCCCCTCCTGCCAAGGCTCCCGCATCAACCCCGTAGGCTCTTCCGTCCAACTCAAAAACACCGCCGTCGCCTCCCTCTCCCACCTATCCATCAACGAAGCCTCCACCCATTTCACAAAACTCAAATTCACCGCCTCCCGTGAAAAGCTCATCTCCCGCGACATCATCCCAGAGATCACCCAACGCCTTTCCTTCCTCCAGGAAGTAGGCCTGGGCTACCTCCACCTGAACCGCTCCGGCAACACCCTCTCCGGCGGCGAATCCCAACGCATCCGCCTCGCCGCCCAGCTCGGCTCCAACCTACGTGGAGTCCTCTACGTGCTCGACGAGCCCACCATCGGCCTCCACCCCCGCGACAACGCCGCCCTCCTGAAAACCCTCACCGCCCTCCGCGACCAAGGCAACTCCCTCATCATCGTAGAGCACGACGAGGACACCATAGCGGCTGCCGATCATTTGATCGACCTCGGCCCCGGAGCCGGGCGTTTGGGTGGTGAAATCGTTTACGAAGGAAAGCCGCCGCAAGTGCCGAGTGATCAGTGCCAAGTGATCAGTGGAAGAAATAAGAAAAGCTCGAAGGGCCAGTCCCCACTGATCACTGATCACTCGGCACTAGCCACTTCTCCGACCTACCGCGCCCTCGCCTACCCCATCTCCCACCCCACGCGCGGTTCCCGACGCTCGGTCGGAAAATCCCACCCGTTCCTCAAAGTAAAAGGCTGCGACGCCAACAACCTCAAAAACATAGATGTTTCCATCCCCCTGGGTCGCCTCACCGTCCTCACCGGCATTTCCGGCTCCGGGAAATCCACCATCCTTCACCAGGCACTCGCCCCCGCGGCAAAAGTCGGCGGCAAGCAAAAGGTCACTGGAGTGAAACGCTACAGATCCACCAGCGGAGGGAAGAACCTGAAATCTGTTTACGAAGTTGACCAATCCCCCATCGGAAAGACCTCCCGCTCCTGCCCCGCCACCTACGTCAAAGTATTCGACCACATCCGCGCCCTATTCGCCCAGCTCCCCGAAGCCCGCATGCGCGGCTTCGAAGCTTCCCGTTTTTCCTTCAATACCGAGGGCGGCCGCTGCCCCGATTGCAAAGGCAACGGCCGCGTAAAACTGGAAATGGACTTTCTCCCCTCCACCTGGGTGCACTGCGAGGAATGCAACGGCATGCGCTACAACCCCGCCACCCTGGAAGTGAATTTCCGCGAGAAAAACATCGGCCAAGTCCTGGCCATGACCATAGACGAAGCCTCCACCTTCTTCGAATCCCAACCAAGAATTTCCCATCCACTCAAACTCATGGCCGATACCGGCCTCGGCTACCTCCAGCTCGGCCAAGCCTCCCCCACCCTATCAGGCGGCGAAGCCCAGCGCATCAAACTCGTCTCCGAGCTCATCAAAGGGCGTGGCATGAAAGCCACCCTCAACAACGCCCAGCTCAAAGCCCGCAACCTCTACCTCATCGAGGAACCCACAGTCGGACTCCACTTGGAGGACGTGAAACGCCTCATCGACATCCTCCACCGCCTCGCCGACGAAGGGCACACCGTCGTCGTCATCGAGCACCACATGGCCGTCGCCGCTGAGGCAGACTGGATCCTCGACATCGGCCCCGAAGCCGGGGAAAACGGCGGAAAAATCGTCTCCCAAGGCACCCCGGAAAAGGTCGCTAAATCCAAGACCTCACGCACCGCGCCGTTTCTCCAAACCGTGCTGGATGTGTAAAGGAGTCACCACACTTCTGTGGTGGGCTGCAACAGCGACCCACCTTTCCCCTCACTTCCCAATGCCGTCCCCGACAGAAGTGTCGGGACTCCTTAAAGGTCGCGAAATCCAAGACCTCACGCACCGCGCCATTTCTCCAAACCGCGCTGGATGTGTAAAGGAGTCACCACACTTCTGTGGTGGGCTGCAACAGCGACCCACCTTTCCCGCGACTTCCCAATGCCGTCCCCGGCAGAAGTGTCGGGACTCCTCAAAGGCCGCGAAATCCAAGACCTCACGCACCGCGCCTTTTCTCCAAACCGCGCTGGATGTGTAAAGGAGTAACCACACTTCTGTGGTGGGCTGCAACGGCGAGCCACCTTTCCCGTCACTTCCCGATGCCGTCCCCGACAGAAGTGTCGGGACTCCTCAAAACCGCTTTGAGTCAGGTCTGGCGTGAGATTTACCGAAGAAGCCAACGGCTCGCCCTAACCTACGCACATCGCTCTCGCTCCTCTCTTTTGAAAGAATCGACAGGTGCAGTAGTGATGCGGACTTTTCCCATAGCTTTGAGATACGCTTCCATTCTTCCCACGGTGCGCCTCCCGGGAGTCTGCAAGATCCGCTCCCGACCAACACAGGCGATTGCGGAGCATCCCTGCCCCAGCCACTTCTCCCACCACGCTTTCCCCTTGCCGCGACAAACGAACCAGGTAGTATGACAAACTATCGAAACCAACACACGAGGGGCAGTTCCTATCCACCGAATGGACTCTGTTGCGGCGTGCGACATCCGGTGAGGAAGGCGATGAAGCCCGCTTGGCAATGGCCATACTCTGCGAGCGGTATTGGAATCCCCTCTATGTTTTCGTGAGGAGAAAAGGCTACGGCCCCGAGGATACCGAGGACGCGGTGCAGGGATTTTTCGCCCTGCTCATTGAGCACGACTGGCTGGAGCGTGCCGATGAATCGAAAGGAAAATTACGCACCTTTTTCCTGACCCTCCTGGATCGCCACCTGGCCGGGGAGTGGCGCAAGGCGAACGCCCTCAAGCGCGGCGGGGGAAATCCGACCGTATCGTTCGACCGCTGCCAGGCCGAGGACTGGTATGGGGCGGAGCCGTTGGAAAACCTCACCCCGGAGGCCATCTATGACAAGCGCTGGGCGCTCTCGGTTCTGGAGCAAACCCTGATGGAGATGGAAAATCATTATAAGGAAGAGAAACAACCCGAACGCTTCGCCGCCATGAAGCCGTTTCTCGGCTGGAACAACGACGAACAGAGCCAAGGCGAGGCGGCGAGAGGGCTGGGAATGTCGGCAGGGGCTTTCAAGGTAGCCATCCACCGTATGCGCAAACGCTATCGGGATCAGCTTCACCAGACCGTGGCGCACACCCTTCAGACTGCGGACAAAGAGGAGATCAAAAGCGAGATCCAGCACCTGTTCGCAGCTTTGGGTTAGGAAAGTTTTTTTGTAACCTCACCCTCCGCCCTGCGAACAGAAGGGAGACAGGAGTTAATAATGAGCGAAAAACAGAACAAAAAAGACAGCAGGCCTCTTGAAGGGCTGGATCCGGCGGAGCTATTTGCCCGCGGAATGCATTCCACGGCGGGAGGCGGCGGGTCGTGGGAGCCGCCGACGGTGGAGGAGCTGGCCGGGATCATTTCCGGATATGAAATCATCGATATCCTCGGGCGCGGCGGCATGGGTGCGGTCTATCAGGTTTTCCAACCGGATCTGCACCGGAAATGCGCTCTGAAAATCCTGCCCTTGGAAGTATCCCTGGAGCCGGGCTTCGAAGAACGTTTCCTCCAGGAAGCCCGGGCGATGGCCCGCCTCGACCACCCGAATATCGTCACGATCTACGACTTCGGCCGCAGTCTCGAAGGGCATCTTTTCTACGTCATGGAGTATATCGAAGGAGTCGATCTTTACCGCCTCATCGCGGACGGCGGGCTGGATCTGGCAGGTGCGCTTGATGTCATCACGCAGGTTTGCGAAGGGCTGGAATACGCCCACGCGGAAGGCTACGTCCACCGGGACATCAAACCCGCCAACATTCTCGTAGGGAAAACAGGGAAGGTGAAGATCACCGACTTCGGCCTCGCGAAACTGCTGCGCCAGGAAGCCGGCCATGGAAACACCATGACAGGCACGGTCATGGGCACCCCCGACTACATGGCACCTGAGCAGGCCGCCGGAAAACCGGTGGATCATCGCGCGGACATCTACGCGCTGGGCGTCATGCTATATGAAATGCTGACCGGCAGCCTGCCGAAAGGTGTCTTCGGGCTACCCAGTCACAAGGTACGGATGGATGTGCGCCTGGACAAGATCGTCATCCGCGCACTCCAGCAGGAACCGGAAAAACGTTACCAGTATGTGAGCGAGGTCAAGACCTCCCTGAGCGAAGTCAGCCGGGGTGGGGAGTCCCCTCCGCCCGGGAAAGCGGAACCGGATGTCTCCCCAGGGAAAAGCAGATCCCTTCTCCTGGCAGCCGCAGCCATCGCGATCTTCGCGGGTCTCGTGTTCCTATACCTGAAAGAGACTCCTGAGAGCGCTCCCTTGGCAGAAACCGCCGTCCCCGAAGGAGCGACCAAAGTGGACAGCTCCCTCTGGCCCAGCTTTTCTGAAAAACACGTGAACACCCAAGGCGTCCCCCTGGTTCCGGTTTCCGGAACCGACGTGCTCTTCAGCATCTGGGAAACCAGGGCGAAGGATTGGGACAAATTCGTCAGGGAAACCGACCATCCGTGGGAGGGACTCCCTTTCAACAGTCCGGGCGACCATCCCGCGCTCAACATCTCCTGGCACGATGCCAACGCCTACTGCCAATGGCTCACCGAAAAAGAAAGATCGTCCGGCTATCTCAGCCCGGAAATGGAATACCGCCTGCCAACGGATCTTGAATGGAGTGCGGCGGTGGGATTGGGGAAAGAGGACGGGAAAGATCCGGAAACACGATCCGGGAAGATCAAGGGTGTCTATCCTTGGGGGGAAGAATGGCCTGTTCATCAGTCGGAAAATATGGGGATTGACTCAAGCGAAGCTCTTAGCGTGGCGGAACTTATTAAGATTGCAAATTTGATTTCCAAACAAAGTTCAAAAGGAGTAGCAGATGATAAACTTAGAGACCTATTCCAACAAAAAAAATATCCTGAACGTGTGGTGAATCGCATCTTAGATATCGTCCCTCTGTTTTTTGATTACCCTACTGAGATCCTTCCTTTTGCTTTACCATTTGCTAAGGAAGAAAATTATAACGATATTCGGATCATAATCCTTTCAAAACCGATGAAAAAAATATGCGCCCATGAAATTCTTGATATTTGTGATTTGACCATACCCCCTTGGAAAGACACTGATTTCCTAGATAGAATGAAGGACGAAAAATTTTTCGAAGGCTCAGAAAACTACTATTTAGGAACCAGATTGTGGGAAGACTTGAAGCTGGTCGATCTAGTCAGAATTGAAGGCCTAGCTACAGAAAGACATGGTCCGGGTGAATTTAAATCCACTTGGAATGGTTATTGCTCAGTCATCGTATCTACGAACCTTGAATCTTATATTGGAGCAGAACATCTACAATCAGATGTCATTGAGAAACTGCTAGCAGGATGGCAAACACGATGTTTGAGTTTAATAGACCAGCTTCTTCCCAAATCCACAACCGACTGGCACTCAAAGATTCGTCCGGTCGATGACCTCTGGGAAAACCGTTTCGGCCTCAAAGGCATGGCGGGCAGTGCGCGGGAGTGGGTCTTGGATGCCTATGGTGAGGACGGAGAAAAGACACTGCGTGGCGGGGCGTTGCGAAGCGAGGCGAGGGGCCGGATCTGGCGGACTTGCCGGAGGGTGAAGACCGGCTGGATGCCTTTTGCGAAGGGGTGGTGCCAGCGGAAACCGCGTTCCATTCCTCCTACCGTGGCAAGGCCGGGGCAGATGTCAGAAAGCCTTGGAACGGTTTTCGGATCGTCCTGGCACCAATGGGAAAGGCCAGGAAGTGAGAGCCGTAGCTGCCGCGTCTCGCGACAGGCCGTGCAAACCCCGTCTCGGGGTATGTGTATGGGACGTTGATCGGCATTTTCCCAAGCGCCGGAGGCTTTGCACTGCCGGTATTCTCACCACGCCAGGGTCGGCTGCTTTTGTGAGTTTTGGCGGGCGGAGCCGGGAAGCGAGTTATATGCCGGCACACATCAGGATATGTGGGAACGGAGAAGGGAGCCGGAATACCCCGTGGGGCACACCGCCCCCCCTAAGGACCTGTTCGAAATCCGAATTTCTGAGAAGCCACGCCGGAAAAAGTCGAAGACCGGTGACTGTCGGCAGCCTGCTGCCGCTTTTGGCAACGCAGCCTGCTGCGAGCCGGAAGCACCGGCACGGCGATGTCTGATACCCCCCGGGGTTGCCCCGTAGCAGCAGGCTGCGTAACGGAAAGCGGCAGCAGGCTTCCGGCAGTCACCGGTGCCTCCGGCACGCATACTGTAGATTTCAAACAGGTTCTAAACGGCTTGGAGCCCGAAGTCCCCAGCCACTATCCCTACCGGGATACTTTACAAATCGCCAGATCCTACTGCACGGCAGTAGGACGCAAAAACCGCTTCACCGCCTCGCGCTTGAGGCGGAGTTCGCGCCATTCGTTGACCAGGCGACTGGCTTCGATCATGCCGCAGCCGGCGGGGAGGAGAACCTGATTTTTTTTCCACCAGAGGCCGCGGATGGCTACTACGGCTTCGAAGTCGCCGTTGTCCCAGACTCCGAAGGGGGCACCGAATTCCTTGGGGCATGCCAGGCGGCTCCGCCAGTCGTTCAGCATGGCCATGGTTTGGTCGGTGCGGGGCAGTGGGCCGAGGGCGGGGGTGGGGTGGAGGCGGCGGAGGAGGCGTTTGGGATCCTGGGGGGATTCCAGATCCACGGAGATTCCTGTTAGAAAGTGGACGATGGAGCCGAGGCGGAGGATCTGTCTCTCCTGTCTTTCGAGGGAACCGAGGTCCAGGAGCTTTGCGACCAGGGTCTGGGCTACGTATTCGTGCTCCCGGATTTCCTTTTCATCGACCCCGAAGACGGCTTCGTCATCCTGGCGGGCGGTTCCGGCGAGAGCCATGGTTTCCAGGCAGAGGCCTTTCATGGAGAACAGGAGTTCGGGGGTGGCACCTGCGAAACCCTGACATCCCTCTATCCATCCGTAGGAATGAAGCGGGGCGGACTGGCGGGACATCGCGGAGAAGATGGATGCACCGAGGGATTCCTGCGAGGTGCCGCGCTCGGTGACGACGGGGACGGTTTTTTCGATTTGACCCTGGCGGATGCAGGTCATGATTTCCTGGAAGACGATGGAAAAGGGCATGGCGTCCGGGGTCTCCCATTGGATTTCCGGAACGGATTTCCCGCTGAATTTTGTCCGGAAGTCTTTGGCATCCAATCGCTCGGATGTTGCCGGTATCTGCCATGGCTTTTCTTCCTGGGTGGCAAAGTCGCGTTTGTAGAAGGCGATGCCATCGGCGGGAGGTTCCCCGGAGGAAATGAAAGGGCCGTGGCCGATGGCTACTGTTCCATCCCGCTTGGCGAGCCAAGCGGTGCAGTCCTGCGGGCGGGTCATGCGCTGCTTCCGTCTCCCTCGGATTTCCTGACCTTAGGCGGCTCCGGCTTCTCATCCGGGATGATCATCTCGATGGAGTTGGCGGGAACCCATCCACGGGTCTTCGTTGCGAAGCCGATGTATGCCCAGCGCCCGGAACGTTTCAGAACTTCCGCCAGGGAACCGGGTGGTGCGTCGATCACTTCGGGGGATGTGCGGGCGGCGTCCGTGTGAAGGATGACATCCGGGCCGACTACAACCGCCTGTCTTGCGAGGGGAGCGAAATCGGCATCGTCGGGAAAGTAGTGCCATCCCAATGCGCCGAGGGACATGAGGAGAGGGCCGACTACGAGGCCGACCACGCCAGCTATGCGCCACTTGGAGCCGATGCGGGTCGCGGGGTAAATAAGCAGAGCGATCACGATCAACCAAGCTCCGGTCCAGAGTCCGCCACGCCATACAGGCAGCGGGATTTTTGCGATGGTGTATTGGTAGTTCGGGCGGCTGATGGTGATGGCTCCGTATTTCCGCTCAATGAAACGGAGGTTCTGCATGGCCTCGCCATGTGCGCCATCTGCGACCAGTGCCCTACGGTAATATAATGCGGCCTGGCCCGGTGCACCCATGCGGTATGCGGAGTTCCCGATATTGTAGAGGGTGTCTGCGGTGAGATCTTCGAAGGGGCCGGCATCCAGCCAAAGTCTGGCGGCGTCCTCGTATTTCGCTGCATCGTAGGCGGCTTTTGCTTCTGCCTGTATGTCTTTAGCGGAGGCATTGGAAATCGAAAATCCGGCGAGGGAAATCAGAAGGAGGGAGAAGGCTGCTTTTTTCAAACTGCGGAGAATTTCCTGTCTGCGACCGGTTGGGACGGATGCTCCGTCTTTGGTTGCGCGGAAGCAGAGCCTGTCGCGTTCTTCAAGAATGCCCTGGAGTTCAGGATCTTTTTCGGGAGTGAGCCATTGCTCGACGAAAGCTCCGGCGGCACGGAGAAAGTCCAGACCATCATTGGAAACCGTATTGGCCACCTCCCGGAAATCTTTCTTCTTCCGCGTTTCATCGGGATTCTTTTCAAAACGGTGGCCGTAGCGCGTCCACAGGGCTTTTCCTATCAGCGCCAGTGTGATGATTGCGGCAATGGCGTGGCCGGACCACCAGGGGATGCCACGTTTCCCGGCTGCGACGAGGCGGTCGGAATCGATGAGGCCGAGGATATCCGTCATACGCTCGACCGGCATGGACAGGGCTTGTGGTGGGCCGGAGCTTTCGAAGTTGCGGCCACCGGTGGCGGGAGTCATTTTCAGAGGGATGGAATCGGTGGTGACGGTTTCGTATTTCTCCGTTTCAGGATCGAAGAATACGAGCTTGAAGGGAGGGATGCCGGTCTTCATTTCCAGCGGACGGATGAACTGGCTGAAGACCACGGTTCCGGAAAGGTTCCGCCGCTCCTCGCCGCGCTGCGTGGGGGTGGCATCATAGACTTTCCAGCCGCTTTCATCGACCAGCTTCGGGGAGCGGAGGTTATCGAGGTTTCCCTTGCCGCTGACTACGACATCTACTGCGAGCGGCTCGCCTTCGGTGACTTCGGTATCCTGGATGGCGGTGCCGATGGAGAAATTTCCGACGGCGTTGTCAAAACCTTCGGGAGCACCTTCCGGCAGCGGATTTGCCAGGAAAGAGAATTTCGGGATAGCCAGGGTGGCCTCGTAATTCATCCGGTCATTGCGGCGGTTGAAAATCATTTTCCTATAAGTCAGCCGCACCGTGGCAGGGCCGATCTCGACCTCGCCGGACTCGATGGCAGTCATGGTGGTCGGGTATGAAAGACTTGCATACGGCTGGCCGAGTAGATTCACCCGTCCACGGTTTTCCGATGGTTCGAAACGCCATGCCGCGAGTCCTTTTCGCTCGAATTCCGGCACCCCCCAATCAACCACCACCTCCGCAAGCTGGATGGGAACATAAATCTTTATCTCCGCCTCCATGGACTGGTTCTCGTAATATTTCCTGTCCGGAACCTTGATGATACTGGCGTAGCGGATGGTATCGTTGCCGCCCTGGGGGGTGGAATCGACTTCCTGCCATTCCAGATCATCGGGATTGAAAACCTCGAAACGTATGGGTTCCGTCATGAACCGTTTCCCACTCACGAGAACTTCTACGGCCGGGATTTCGTGGACTCCGACGGCGTAGCTGGAGACGCTGTAGTGATAGCTGGATTCGATGCGCCGGCCCGGCATCATTTGGGGCCTTCCATAACCCACGGCCTCAACCACCACGTCCTTGATGGCGGGAACAAGTGGCAGGCGGTCCGGTTCCTGGCCTTGCACCCGGATTTCAAAAACCGCCTGCTCACCACGGGCAAGGAACTGCGAGGAGAGGAGGCCGCGGACTTCGGCCTCCGCCATGCAGGCGGCAGCCAATAAGAGGAAACAAATTTTCAGAACGGTAGCCTTCATAAATCAGTAGTCTTTTTCGGGATCGCGGAATTCGCGGCGACCCGGTGCGAGGGAGCCTTTTTCGAGATCCTGGTTTTCTTCAAGGAGACGGCGGGCGCGGTCTTCGGGGGATTCGTTGGGATCGGCTCCGCCATCGGATTCGCCGTCCTCTTCTTCGGTTTTATCGCCTTTCCCATCATCCTTGTCGCCCTCCTTTTCATCGCCCGGTCCCTGGTCTTCCTCCTGTTCATCGCCGGAGCCTTTCTGCGGTTCGCCGTTGCCTCCGCCGCCCTTCCCATTGCCTTTTCCGTCTCCTTCGCCTTCCCCTTCGCCCTCGCCCTGGCCTTCGCCTTCCCCTTGTTGTGGCATTTCCTGCTCGGCGCGTTCCTTCTCCTCCTTGAGGAGTTCCTGCATGCGCTTGAGATACATTAATGTAAGTTTCCCGTTCTTTTTTGCCGCTTCGTTTTTCGGGTTGCTCGCGAGGGATGACTGGTAGTGGCGGACGGTATCAGTCCAGTTCAGGATAATGGAATCGAGGCGGATGAATTCGTTGGTTTCACCGGAGGAAGGAACTTCGGCTTCGCTCATTGCCTGGAGCTGGTCGCGGACGAGCTGGTCGAATTGCGCCATGTCCGGGGTGCCTTCATTCGCCGGATAACTGCTTCCGGAAAGCCCCATCCAGCCTAGTTGGAAAAGGGTGTTCCCGAGACCTTCGTGAGCTTCGCCTACCACCTTGGGATCGTCGGCGAGCATGGCCGCGCTGTAGGCTTTTCTGGCACCACGATAATCCTTGGCTTCGTATGCGGAGAGCCCTTCCCCAAGGCGAAATTTCGCGGCGGAATCCCCACCTTTCTCATCGGCCAACGAGCGGTATGTATCTCTCGCGTCATCGTATCTTTCATCGGAAAAGGCATCGCGGGCGTCCTTGGCGCGGTCGGCATTTGCGTTTTGTGATACGAGGAGGAATGCGAGGGCCGTGGTCGCTCCGCCGACAATGCCGCGCCAACGTGTTCCGGCGATGATGGAAGCCATCAGGAAAAAGATCGCGGGTAGGAGTATCCATTGGAAAAACTCGATGACCACCCTTGTCTGGCCGCCTTCCATTTCGAAGGTTTCCATTCCCTGGATGGCGACTTCCACCATGCCGGGTATGTCCGCGCCACGCCCGGCGATGACGTAGGTGCCTCCGGTTTCATTGGCGAGCTTCCGCAAGACATCCGGCTGCAGGGTGCTGAGGATTCTCCGGCCATCCCTGTCCACCATGCCGCCGGGAAAATCCGGATGGGGAATGAAACCGCCGTCCTCCGTGCCGACCCCGATGGCGAAAATCATGACGCCGGCGCGTTCGGCATCGGCGACGATGGCGTCGAGATCGCCCTCGTGCTCCTCGCCGTCGCTGATGACGATGAGGGCGTTGTTTTTCTGGCCGGTTTCTTTAAGCGTTTCCGTAGCCAGCCGGATCGCGGAGGCTACATCCGAGCCGCCGCGCGAAACCCACTCGCCATCGATTTGCTCCACGGTTTCGCGGACGGCGGCGTGGTCGATGGTGAGGGGGGCGAAGAGGAAGGGCGTGCCTGCGAAACCGACGAGGCCGACGCGGTCGCTGGACATGTTTTCCAGAAGCTCGTAGATGACGATTTTCGCCTGGGCGAGGCGATCCGGTTTCACGTCCTGGACGTTCATGCTGCGGGAAAGATCGAGGGCGATCATCACGTTGCGCCCTATGGTTTTTTCGGTTTTCACCCCGGCATCGCCCTGGGGACGGGAGAGAGTGGCAGCGAGGGCGGCGACTGCGGCGAGGAGGAATCCAAGTGACAGCCAGCGGGGCAGCGGGTGGTCGCGCCGGATTAGGCGGCCACGGAGTCTCTCGGCAGCGAAATTTTCCCAAGGGCGGCTGGTGTAACGACCAAGCAACACGGCGGCGACCGCGATGAGCGGAACCGTGAGCAAGACCCACAACCATGCCGGATGTTCGAGATTCATTTACTAGACGCTAATTTTGTTCACCGACATATAGACCGAAACTCCCAGTGCCGCCAGTAGGGAAACCCCGGCGAACCATGCAAAAAGTTCCCTATCGTCGATGACCGTGAGGCTGCGGGTTTCGGTTTTTTCGAGGTTGTCGATGGTTTGGAAATTGTTTTCCAAGGCTTCCAGGCTCTGTGCCCAGAAATGTTCGCCACGGGTTTCGGTGGCGATTTTCTTGAGGGTGGGAAGATCGAACTCCATGCGGGGATAGCGCTGGATGGAGGAATCGACGCGGCCTTTCTCAGTCCCGATGGCGACGGTGTAGGTTTTGATGCCGAGGGTTTTGATGTGTTTGGCGGCTTCGAGAGGGGAGATCTTCCCGGAGTTGCTCGCGCCATCGGTGATGAGGACGATGATCTTGCT
Source organism: uncultured Verrucomicrobiae bacterium (assembly GCA_963793435.1). GTDB lineage: Bacteria > Verrucomicrobiota > Verrucomicrobiia > Verrucomicrobiales > Akkermansiaceae > Luteolibacter. Next base: position 3,671,082 of record CAWCAA010000002.1, read on the forward strand.
TTTTGCATCCCGGTTGTCGAGGCGGGTGGCGGAGGCGGCGAGGGCGGAGCCGATGGCGGTGCCTTGTTCGACGACGGTGCCGATGCCACGGCGGTTGAGTTTCAGCTCGTCGAGACCGGTGCGGAGCCAGTCGTGGTCCAGGGTGATGGGGCTGATGGAAACGGGGCGGCCGGAGAATGCGACGAGGCCAATCCTGTCGTCGGGTCGGCGGGAGATGAAAGCATCCACCACGCGTTTCGCGGCATCGATGCGGCGCATGGGGCGGCCGTTGAGGCTGAAGTCATCAATGTCCATCGAGAGGGAAACATCGAAGGCTATGACGATATCGATTCCGCTGGCGACACGGCTCTGGTATTCATTTCTCCAGACAGGACGTGCCATGGCGAAGATGGCGAAAACGAGGGAGATGAAGACGAGGGGGATGCCGAAATTCCAGGCGAGGCGGTTGACTTTTCTCCCGAGGCTGAGGAGGACGCCGAGGTTCGGGAAGACGACGGCACCGGTGGCTCCCCTGCCCCGCCGGAGGAGAAGGAGGAGGCAGGACGGCACCAGCAGGAAGAGCCAGCCGGGCTGGGCGAAGCGGAAGTGTTCGATGAAGTCCGCGATCATGCCTTGTGTATCCTTTCCAAAATCGTGAGGCTCTGTTCGCGGATGTTTCCGTCAACGGGCATGTCTTCGGGGGCGTATTTCATGGCGGCGAGTTTTCCGAAAAACGCTTCCGTGTCAGAACGGATTTCTTCGGGGAGGTCTTTGAGTCCTTCGTGGCGGCCGATGAATTCCTCATGGGTTTCATACAGGGCGGGTTCATTCATGGAGCGGGCAAGGTAGCCGCGCAAGGTAAGGGAAACTGCGGTAGCGGTCTCGCGGGAGCCGGTCTCAGGGATGGATTCGAGTTCGGCTTTTGCGGCAATGTATGCCTCGCGCTTCGCCTTGTGGGGATCGTGGGAAACCTTCTTCCGTTTTAGGAAAATGATGAGGAGCACAAGGGCTAGAATGACTCCGCCTGCCGCGAGAAACCACCACGCCTGCAGCTCCCAGGCTGGCACTAGCTCCAGTGCATCCCGGGATTCTACGAGTTCGAAAGTGTTTTCCTTGGCCTCCATGGTTTCTATTTCCGGCGCCTGCCCCGGCGTTTCAAAAGCTGATGGAGGGCGGGTAGGGCGTCCCTGTCCGTAAGGAGATTCGCGGAGTCGATGCCGTGCTTCTTGAATACCGATGCCACGCCCTCGGCTTGTCTCTTCATGAGCTTGCGGTAGCCCATGCGGAGGTTGGAGTTGCTGGTATTGACCATGGTCTCGAAGCCGGTTTCGGGATCGACCAGGACGACACGCCCGGCTTTCGGGAGGGATTCCTCCAAGGGATCGTTCACGCGGAGGGCGACGGTTTCATGCTTGCGGGCGAGTTTTCCGAGGGGTTTGTCGAGCGAGTCCGCGTGGAAATCCGAGATTATGAAAACCAGCGCCTTCCGTTTGAGGGAGCGGATGAGGAAGTTGCAGGCTTCGGCGACGGAGGTGCCTGATTTCTCGGGTTTCGCCATCAGGATTTCCCGAATCATGCGGAGGAGATGGCGGGTGCCTTTGGCGGGCGGAATGAACATTACAGGCTCGCCCGCGAAGATGAGGAGGCCCACCTGATCGCCGTTTTGAAGCGCGCTGAAACCGAGGACGGCGGCGATTTCCGCTGAGAGTTCGCGTTTACTCAGATGACGGCTGCCGAAATCCGCAGAGCCGGAAACATCCACCGCCATGATGACGGAAAGCTCGCGCTCTTCGCGGAATTTCCGGACATACGGCGCGTTCATCCGGGCGGTGACGTTCCAGTCGATGAAGCGGACTTCATCGCCGTGCTGGTACTCGCGGAAGTCATCAAAATCGAGTCCCTGCCCACGAAAAGAGGAGAGATATTCGCCGGAAAACGACTCGCGGACAAGCCGCCGCGCTTTTAGCTCGAGCTTGCGCACCCGGGCCATCATTTCCTCGATGTGATCCTCTTCAGTCATTCTATGTGATTGGAGATATTGGGAGAATTTTTAACCGCAGATGGACGGGATGAACGCAGATGAAGAGGATGGGGATTTCATGCGGAGCCTTCCTTGAAAGTTGAGATTTGAGATTTGAATTTTTCACGGTACCACCACTTTTCCGAGAATACGGGACACGATTTCATCCGTGGTAATTCCCTCCGCCTCCGCCTCATAGGTGAGGAGGATGCGGTGGCGGAGGACATCGAGAGCCATGTCTTTCACATCCTGCGGGGTGACGAAAGCACGGCCTTGCATGAAGGCGCGGGCTCTGCTGCTAGAGCCAGATTGATCGTTCCGCGTGGTGAGGCACCGGCGCGAACCCAGTTTTTCAGAGGCGCGTCCACTTTGACGGGGAAGCGGGTGCAGTAGATGAGTTCTACGATGTATTTGCGGATCGCATCGTCGATATAGACCTCGTTCACGAGATCGCGGGAGATGCCGACCTGCTCGGGGGTCGCGACGTTTTTGGTTTCGTAAACGGGGGCGGAGGTCGCCATGCGGGATAGGATTTCCAGCTCCTCGTCTTTGGTTGGATAGCCGACGTTTACTTTCAGGAGAAAGCGGTCGAGCTGCGCCTCGGGAAGCTGGTAGGTACCCTCCTGGTCAATGGGGTTCTGGGTGGCCAGGACTAGGAAAGGTTTTGGAAGTGGGTAGGATTTGTCGCCCAGCGTCACTTGCTTTTCCTGCATGGCCTCAAGGAGGGCTGACTGGACTTTCGCAGGAGCCCGGTTGATTTCGTCCGCGAGGATGAGATTGTTGAAAATCGGGCCGAGCTTCGGCTCGAAACGTGCGTCCTGCGGATGGTAGATCATCGTCCCGACCAAGTCAGCCGGAAGCAGGTCCGGAGTGAACTGGAAGCGGGCAAATGTTGCGGAAAGCGATCCGGAGAGCGCTTTGACCGCCAGGGTTTTCGCGAGCCCGGGGACACCCTCAAGCAGGATGTGGCCATTGCAGAGCAGGCCGACCAGCAGCCTGTCCACCAGGCTTTCCTGGCCGACGAGCACCTTGGCCATCTCCCCTTTCACATCCGCTATCCATGCGCTGCTTTCCGCGATCCGTTCCTGTAGTTCTTCGGTAGTCATATCTTGCGGGGGACAGCTTGCCATCCCCCCGGCCTTGTGCAACCGACAAACCCATGGATTTTCAAAAATCCTCCCGCGGCCAGCGAACTAGTGCCTGCGCCCGCCGCGCTCGCGCACTGCCATCGCAGTCGGTTCACCACAATACGGGCAGCGGAACTTGTCCTTGAACAGGATGGAGTGGGCGACGCGGAGCTTGTGGCTTCCGAAAAGCGTAAGCGCCGTCCTGTGCTTCGAGCAACTGCGGTTGAGCAAAGGCGGCACCATGCACAGCGGGCACCTCACCCGGCCGCTCAGAATAAAATTGAAAACCGCCCCGCACAATCCAACGCCAACCGAAATCGCAGCATAAACGAGCCGATCGTGCTCTCCTGACAAAATGCCGTATATTAGCAAACCGATTGCCACCGGAACGCTCATCCACATCAGAATCACCACGATGGACGCGACTCTGAACCTTCTTAATACGGACTTTGATGGCAAACGGTGCATGGCTAAATGAAAATGCAAAAGAACCTTGCCTACAGGCCAACCCCCATGCGGCTTCGATGGTCTAACAACATGGGGGAACGCTCAATCAAAAACATAACCGGACTTGAATTTCCATCCTTATCATCATGCGGATCCCGTGCCAATCCGTTCTAGCGGAACAAATCCACCGCCCCGTCATCATTTCCAACCGGCTTCGCGGGTCGCGCCAGGACGGAATCCACCATCGTCAAAAGTTCGAAACCGGGATCCTCTTCCCGGTCCAGTATCCTCTGCAACCTCGATCTCCATGCTGCGGCATCCGTTTCCCCGTCCTTTGCAAGGATCAGGGAAAGCTCGGTAAGCTTGCCGCTCCCCGCCAGCGCCTTCGCCGTCCGCTTGAGCCAGGTATCCAGATATGGTTTTGAAATCCCGTCGGCAGGCATGCCGGGAGGATACCCGCAGCCGCCCTGCGGTCAACCCGGATACAAGGGAAAACAAGGCTGCGATTTTCCCTTGCAGCGGATGGCGCGGCAAGTAATCTCCAAACCAGCAACCGCCCGAAACGGGTGTTGTTGCCGAAAACAACCAAACACAACCTATTACCATGAACATGATCAAACTTGCCCTCGTTGCCACCGTCGCAGCATTCTTCGCCGCTTCCTGCTGCCCAAGCGCACCAGCACCAGCACCTTCCTACCAGGCACCTGCCAAGTAAGACCCATTCCCACCCCTCCCGTTTCCCGGATTCGGGCGGGGTTCTTTTTTTGATCCATAACGATCAATTCCCTTTCCAAAAAAATCCACCGAGATATAAACAAGCCCATGACCCGTCTGCTACTTGCCATTCCTGTCTGCGCCATCGCAGTTCTCGCTTCTTCCTGCGCTTGCTGCACTAGCGATTCCGAAGCACCTCCACTGCGCCCTCTTCCACAATTCCAAGAGATCCAGAGTGCGTCCGGTAGAAGTCGAATACTCGAAGTAAAGCTTCCCAGACTCCTTTTTAAAACAACCAGGCTCCCGCTTTTCAACAAGCGTCGGTGCCTGGTTTTTTTGTATCTGGAAATCACCTCTTTTTGCCCCGGCCCGGAGATGCGGGCACAACACGCCGGGGCGCGCCTCCCGGCAAAAACCGTTCGTTACCTGTTTATTCTCTGAATATTACGAAAATTCTAGCCAAGAGGCAGACGCTATCGTATTTCCATCCTTGCCGTCGCGAACCCGTCTGACGGAGCATCGAAAAAAACACCCCGACCCAGGATGACCCCAACCAAACCAGGGGGGAATCGCCAATCCGATTACTCCCGCCACTACCACCGCAAGCTTCCTTCAACCGGCCAATTTTCGTCCAAAGGACGAAAGTGCCTGGAGCGCGACGCGAAAGCCAGAAAGAAGAAACTCTTTCAAGCCGCCGCCGTGATCCTAACAGCCGTTTCCGCTGGCATCATCACCGCTACGCTCGTTTCCATCGGCTCCTGACCGACAGGTAAGTTACGACAGTTCCAATGCGCCGCCCCCGCAGAGGGACTCGGTTCCGAAAGTTTCCATTTCGTGCCCCATTGCTTTCGCGATGGCCAGCCAGAGGCGGTTGTGGGCTACGCCGCCGGTATCCGTTGCCAGGCCGGTTTTGAAATCACATCCGCCGCCTATCAGCACCATGGGGAGGTCGTCGAGCGAGTGGGAGTTGCCTTTTCCGAGTTCGTTGGTCCAAACAATGAGGGTGTTGTCCAACATGGATTCCCCTTCCGCTCCAGGCTCGGGCGTTTCCGCGAGACGCTTGGCGAGGAAAGCCACTTCACCGGCGAACCAGATGTTGATTTTCTCCAGCTTTTGCTGGGCGTCCCCGTTATTATCCGGTTCGTGGGAGAGTCCATGGTGGCCTTCGTCAACGCCCAGCCAGTTCATACGTGCCTGGCCGACAGAGCGCATGTATTGCAGGGTCGCGATCCGGGCCATGTCGTTGGCCAGGCTGTTGACGAGCAGCTCGATCTGGATGCGGCTGATCTCCGGGGTGTTGTCATTTACCAGTTCGATTTCCGGATCGATATCGGGAACCGCATGGCCGACGTTTTCCGCCTTTCCCTGCCGCTGGATTTCCCCGTTCATTTCACGGACCAGCTCGAGGTGCTGCTCGGCGAGTTCCCTGTCCTCCGGGCTGAGTTTTCCGGAAATGGTCTTGAGTTCCTGCTGCACGCCATCAAGCACGCCGGTGAGCAGATCCTTGTCCTTCATGCCCCCGTAGAGCCTGTTGAGCATGCGGCCGGGATCGTCGATAGGGGCGACGGGACGGTTCCCGCCGGCGTAGGACATGCGTGTCCAGGGATCGGCACGGTTCGGGACGGCTACGCCAAACTCCAGGGAGCCGAAGCGGGTCCGGGTTTCCTCGCGGCCCTGGTAGAAATTCCTGATCTCCTGGTCGATGGAAATTCCGCTGGCCCATCCAGCCGGCGTAGCGCCACCGCCTTGGATGTTTCCCGGGGCGAGCTCCTTAGCGGTCAGAAGGCAGCTCATGCCGCGCATGTGGTTGTCGCCGTCGCCCTTCACCTGGTTTTGCACGCCGCGAAGAAGCAGCATGTCTTTTCTGAAAGGCTCCAGGGGAGCGAGGATGGATTTCATTTCGAACGCTTCTCCCATGGTATCGGGCCAGAACTTGTCTCCAACCGTCCCGTTCGGTGAGAACACGATGATGAGACGCTGCTTCCTCGCGGGGGTTCCCCCGGGTGCGCCATACAGACTGCCCAAGCTGCCCAGAAAAGGGATTGCTGCGGCGGAGATCCCCAGATCTTTGAGAAATTTCCTGCGGGTGCTTTGTGCTATGTTCATCTTCTCTGGTTATTTTGCTGCCGTTTCCTTGCCAGCGGCTTCGGTGCCGCGCACCGCATCCATCATGGCGGACTCTACCACAAGATCCCGGATCCTGTAGCCGTTTCCGGCGAATTTCTTCTCCAGGAAAGACAGTCCGTCGCTACGGTTCGCGGCGATGGGTTGCTTGACCATGTGGTTGAAGAGGTGGTGGATGAAGGACTGGCGGGCGGACTCGCTGTTGATCGCAAAATCCGCGACATCCCTGGGTCCGGCTATGGGGACTTTTTCGCCATTGTCATCATAAAAGTCGCTTACGGTATTGATGGGCTTGCCATTGTCCGTGTCCCGCCAGCGCCCGACGGCATCGAACCTTTCCAGGCTGAACCCAAGCGGATTGATGGAAGAGTGGCAGGCCATGCAGGCGGTGGATTTGGTGAGGTTGGTGACTTTTTCCCGCATGGTCAGCGTGGGATCGAAATCGGAATCCTTGAACTCGGTGGCATTGGGAGGCATTTTCAACATCCGTCCTACCACGTTCCTGGTAAGAAACACGCCACGGTGGATGGGAGAGGTGTTATCGTAATAGGAAAGCGATGTGAGCATGTAGGGGTGGGTAATGATTCCGGAGCGACTGCCGCCTTCAAAGCCGGTTTTTTGAAAGCCGCTTCCCTTGACCCCTTTCCCGTAGATTCCGGAGAGGCGCTCGTTCAGGAAAAGGTAATCCGCTGTCAGCAGTTTCCTGTAATCGGAATCGGTTTCCCACGCGACGTGTTCGACAAACAGATCAAGCGACGTCCTGAGATCGGCGAGGACGGCCGCGTCTATCCCCGGGAAGCGCTCGGGGCTTTTCGCCATGTTATCCGCATCCTTAAGCTCCAGCCAGTGGTGGAAAAACCCGCGCAGTTTGTCCTTTGTCCGGGGATCCCAGAGCATGCGCTCCAGTTGCTTCCGGATCTGTTCCGGTGTGGTCAGCCTGCCCTGGTCCGCATGCCTCAGGAGTTCATTGTCAGGGACCGAATCCCACATTGAAAGTGCCATCCGCCCTGCGACCACATGGGAAGGGGATCCCTCCCGCTCGCTAAAATCCGGATACAGGAACCGGGGTGATGTGAGGACTGCCACCACGGCTTTCTTCACACCTGCGGGGGTGGTTTCACCTCCCAGAAGAAGTTCGACTTCGGCATCGCTGACAGATTTCCGGAAAGCGAGGGAGGCAAAGCGTTTTACGAAGTTCCTGATCTTCACATGCCCGGCCTCCTTGTCGCGCTCGACCTGCTTGCAGCCGGTCAGTCTCTCGAAATCCTCGAAGACATGGTCGCCCGCTTCCAGCGCGCCCAGATTCACACTTGAGAGCCATTCCTTGGAGATGGAAGTCCCTCTCTCGTATCCGTCGCTGCGGTCGTCCGCCGGGAAATCCGTCTGGATGCAAAACGTTTCCTTCCAGATCATCTCCGGGGCGAGATTGCGTTGCGGGATGGTTTCCCACACGCCGTTCGGCCGCTTCCACCGCAGTTCCACGAGGCCAAGCTTCTGGTGATGCTTGAAATAATCCAGGCGCAGGGAATAGGTGCGCCCCCCAAGAAGCTTCACCGAGACCTTTTCCTCCCTGATCTCCTCGCCGGAGCTGACCCATGCATTGAGAAGGGGCTCGCCCCTGGTACCGTTCAGATACAGGCGGGCGCCGTTGCGGGTGCGTATCATGAACTCGTAGGTTCCGGATTCCTCGGTTAGCAGGGATCCCTCCCAGCGGATGGAATACATCTCCGGGCCGAACTTTTCGTCATCCGGTGTCTTGTCACCAAAGTCAAAGGCCACCACTGCATCCTTGCGCTCGAAACTGGTTTTGGTTTTCCCGTCCTCTTTCCCGTCGGTAGTCCTGTTCCCAAAATTACTCCCGCCCCAGTACGTGCCTTTCAGTCCCCGGTCTTCGGTTTTCACCAACCCGTTGCCGCCACGGATCGAGCCAATGACATCGCTGACGGAAACGCGGAACTGGTTCGCCGTAAGCCTGGAAAGCTGCCGCTTCGGGGGATTCAGCCTCGCCTGCGCGGCGGGTGAGTAAAAAGCTCCGTGTATGTAATGTGCGACCGCCTCCGCATCCTCCCCGACACAGAGATCCTCGTCATCCTCAGGCATGGTCTTGTCTATCCTCTTCGCTAGCGATGCCACACTCCTGTCGCCGTAAAGAGGCTCGGCGAATTCATCGTCCCCGCCCTCACCGTTCGCCCCGTGGCATTCGACGCATTGCTTTTCGTAGATCGCCTTTCCACGCTCAAAAACCCCGTCAGCCCGTGCGGGAATCACGGCAATGAAGCACGCAATGGCAACGAAAAAGGCCATCGGGCTGCGCCATCGGGGGTTTCCATCAAAGCGGTATTCCATTTCTCCAACACCCTACCCCCAGCCCGGCATTGATCTTTCACGGGGCGGAAATTTTCAATATCCACCGCGAATTCGGTATCCCGCCGCGATAATAGGTTGCGGCGGCGCATCCTGCGGAGTTTACTGGGGCACAAATGGCAAGGGACGGAGATACGGGCAAAATGAAGGCGGGAAAAGCCCTGTTGATGCTGGCTGCACTGGCCCTCCTCATAGCGGGTCTGAAGGCGGCCCAAGGGTTTTTCATTCCCATCCTGATCGCGTTCTTCATCGCCACGGTCAGTTTCCCGCTGCTGAATTTCCTCCGGGAGAAAAAAGTGCCACGGGTCGTAGCCGTGCTTCTCACCGTTGCCTTTGATTTCATCTTCCTTGCGGCACTTGCAGTTCTCGCAATCACCCTGATCGGCGACCTCCAGGAAAAATGGAACAGCCGCTACGCTGCGGAATTCGCAGCACACATCCGTGACGGCTCCCAATCCCTCGCCCAGACCCTCACCGGATACGGGGTCAAGGATGCGGAGAAAAAGATCGCAGAGGCGGTGAACAACAACCTCACCAACCTGCAGAACATCCGCTTTGAGAAAATCTGGGATGTCGGCACCGGCGTCCTCGGCAAGGTGGTCGGCTTTCTCGCCACTTCCCTGATCACCATCATCCTCACCATTTTCATGCTCAGCGAGGCACGCATGTTCGGCCGCCGCATCGAGGCGATCAGCCTTGCCCGCGGCCCCAACCTCTCCCGCATGCTCAGTGCCACCCGGGACATCCAGCGTTTCCTCGCGATAAAAACTGGGGTCAGCGTTCTCACCGGAGTTCTTGCGGGCACACTTTGCTGGGCGGCGGGTCTCGATTTTTACGTCCTCTGGGGAATCCTCGCATTCTTTTTCAATTTCATCCCGGTGGTGGGTTCCATCATCGCCGGCGTCCCACCCACCATCCTCGCCCTCTTTATCGATGGAGTCCCGAATGCCGTCCTCGTCGCTGGCGGCTATCTGCTGATCAACAATTTCCTCGGAAACTTCGTGGAACCCATGCTGGTCGGGCGCCGGTTCGGAATTTCCACCCTCGTGGTCGTGGTATCCGTCGTTTTCTGGGGCTGGCTCTGGGGACCGCTCGGCATGCTTCTCGCCGTCCCCCTCACCATGGTGTTGAAAGTCATTCTGGAAGGCAGTGACGAATTCCGCTGGATAGGAATCGCCATCTCCGCAGAGCAGCCTGCGGGCTCCGCTGAGAAAAAACTCCTGGAAGTGACCCCGCCCGCGAAAACCGCCCCTGCCCCGGAGCCGCCCGAGGTGAAGGCACCCGGCCAGGCCTAACGGAAAAGTGCGATTTCCTTGCAAACGGGCATGGAAACATTTGCCATCCCTTCCCGAAACCATGCCTTTCAATCTATACCAGAAACTGGCCGCCGCCGCCCTGATCTCCGTTCTGTTCCTTATTTTCGTAGGAGCCACCGTCCGGGTGACCGGTGCCGGGATGGGCTGCCCGGACTGGCCCACCTGCTGGGGTCTGCTCATCCCGCCCACCCACATCGATCAGGTGGATTTCGACAAACTGCCTGTAGAAAAATTCCAGAAAAAAGCCGCACGGATGGGACGTGACCCCGCCACAATCTCACGCGATACACTGAGGGCGGAATTCAATCCCCGCCATGTCTGGACGGAGTTCATCAACCGCCTTTGCAGCCTTCCCGTCGGCTTCTTTTCCCTGGCCACTTTTATAGCGGCCTTCTGGCAGGCGAAGAAAAGACCCGTGGTTTTCTGGCTTTCCTTTGCAGGACTGCTGTTGGTTCTGGCAAATGCGATCATGGGTGCGCGGGTGGTCTATAGCGGCATCTCTCCCGGCGTCCTCTCAACCCACCTCGCACTCGCGATGGCTCTCATCTGCGTTTTGGTTTACTGCGTTTGGGCGGGAACGGATACCCCTTTCAGGATACAAAGCACCTCCACCACCAATGCTGCAAAAGTGGTGGTAGCCATCCTCCTGTTCACCACCATAGCCGAAGGAATCCTCGGCTCCCAGATCCGGGAAATGACCGATGAACTCGCAAAATCCCACATTGATGCCCCCCGGGAAACATGGATCAAAGACCTTGAGCAATCCGGAATCTACCTGCTCCATCGCAGCTTTTCGTGGGTCATCCTGTTCGTGACCGTCGGGGCTTTCTGGCTGGCCGGGAAATACCAGCCCGCCGGAACCACCCCCACCCAGAAAGGCGTTTTCGCAATCGTTCTCGCCCAGATGGTTCTCGGGCTGGTGATGGCCCAGATCCACATTTATTCCTGGGTGCAGCTACTCCACGTAGGCCTCGCCGCCATCCTGCTGGCCCTGGTATTCCGCTGGCTGCTCACGATTCCCGGAAAACGTGCAGTTGCGTGACTTTGAAAAATAAGAAAACGCCCGGAAGCAGGAGCCGCCGGACGTTTTCAGATATTTACCGGCTAGCCTTCACCCAGCCCCCTGACCCCGCGGCCACGGCCACGGCCTTCCCCGGATTGCGCGGGGCTGCTGCCGCCACCCCCACCCCGGAATCCACCGCCGCCACCTCTCCGCCCATCATCCCGGGGAACGACCTGTGGTTGTGGCGCCGGCTGCCGCTGTATTTGTGGAGTCATCTGTGGGCGGCTGCTTTCACTGCGCATTTGGCGAGCCTGGTTGATGCGATCCATCATCTGCTGGCGCGATGCCGAGTTCGAATCAATCCGGCTACGCTCGAAGCTTCCACGATCACGGGTGGATGGAATTTGAGGAATGGTGACCGAAGTATTTCCACGGAATCCCCCACGGCTGCGGTCGGCATCGTCCCGGCTCCTGTCAAAACCACGTGATCCGGGGTTTCCGAACCTGCTGCCACTATCCCTGCCTGGGGTGAAATTCCCGCTCCTGCCCGAGTCTGGGCGCTGGTCGCGGAATTGCACAGGACGCTGGTCCCTGCCGGAAGGCACAGTCCTCACGTTTCTTGACCAATCCCTGCCCAAGTTCTGGTATCTTGAAGTCCGATCACGATAGTTCGTGAGATTGTAACTCCGGATGCGGCTCGGTGGTGCGATGTATGAGCGCCCCCTGCTCCAACCGTGCGGATGCGGGGAACCATACACGTAGCGCGGGCGGTATCCGGTGGGATAGTAGCCTGAAAGATGGGGATCGTAGTAGCAACGGCGGGTGTAATCGTAGTAAGCTCCCGCATAAGGGTCATACCCCCAGCGCGGATTTCCCGTACTCACAAAAAAGGACGTCGAGAAGCCCGAATTCCCATAGCCATAACCCGATCCAAACCCACCACCCGAGTAGGAGGAGCCTCCGGAGTAATACGGATCATAGGCACAGGACGAGACCGCCAGAGCGGCAATCCCCGCCACAAATGCGACAAACAGTGTTCGATGAATTTTCATAACCAACTTTAGACCGCGCCTCTCCACTGTCTATTCACCTTTTTTGGAAAATCTCAAATCTCAAGACCCAAGAGATAAGAATCCGATCCGCGAAAATCCGCGTTCATCCGTGGTTCCTCTTCCCCAGAACCCAGAACCCAGAACCCAGAACCCCAATCCCCCAATCCCCAATCCCCAATCCCCAATCCCCAATCTCTTCCCTTCCGTGTTTTCCGTGGTCAAACCTCTTCCCCCAGCCCGCGCATCGGTTCTTGCCAGATCAACCGATTCCCGTTTTTCTCTATCCACACGCAAGGAAAACCCGGTATCCCCCACCGGAATCCTGCAAAATCCGCGACCAACAAAGTATCTGCGATGTATTGACATTCGTTCTTGCGATCCTACCCTGTTTCAGCAAGATTACCTGAAATCAAACCCGCCAAACCCAGCCCGGCTTATGAAAAACCCAGCCCTATCCAATATCCACAAACCTTCTTCCCCCGCCATGGCGGGATTCACCCTCGTCGAGGTTCTCACCGTCATCGCGATCATCTCCATCCTCATGACGGCCGGAGCCATTGGACTTGGCAACCTCACCGCCGGAAAAGGAACCTCCAGCGCCATCGCAACCTGTGAATCGCTTTTCGAAGAAGCCCGCACCATCGCAGTTTCCAAAAGGTGCAAGGCTCGGGTGCTGATCGATGTGGATGATCCGGCCGACAGCAACTACCTCCGCCGCGTAGTCATCGCCCATGAAAAGATCAACGCCGATGGAACCGTTGTCCCCGATGACTGGGTTGTTTCCAGCAGGGGTTACACCATGCCCACCGGGACATTTTTCAGTAAGGATTATTCAAAAACGGACACTGGTGGAAAAATCAGCGCACTGAACACCATGACCCTCTCCACCGGCGTGGTGACCTCATACCAAGGTGATTACACTTACTACGAGTTTAACAATGAGGGGATTTGTACAACTCCAGGTGCCAGTTTCATCATCGCCGCTGGAATCCGCCCGAAGAATGGCGAGCCCAGGGTAACGTCGGGAGCGGAGCGGGACTTCGCAGGATTTGTCATCTGGAGAAACGGACGCACGTCAAGTTTTCGCAGCCCCAACCAAATGGAAATCCCCAGCTCCGTCACAAACTTCTGAAACAATATGAAAACCCTCTTTTCCAGCAATTCCCTGAACGCCAAGCCACGCAACCTCTCCCCACGGGGCTTCACCCTCATGGAGACGGTGATCGCAATCGGCGTCCTAGCCGTCCTGCTCACCGGATTCATCGCCGTCTTCACCCCTGCCGCCCAAGGCATCAAGCGCTCCATAAACTCTCAACAGGCGGATCGCCTGGCCACCACGCTCGAGCGGGAACTCGTCACTCTGCGGAAAGACCAGTCGAATGGAGGCGCAACCACGGGCTTCGGCAAAGCATTCAACTGGATCAAGGGTGCCAACAGTCCGGACGATGCCATTTTCATTTACCAATACCGCGGCGATCTCAGTGATATCAGGGATGACGGGACCCCTGAGCCCCTCGACAACATCGAAGGCCAGCCGGGCGAAAAATATGCCATCCAGTCCATGGCACGTCGCGCTAGCGATCCTCTATTCAAGGAAGATTTGGAAGCAATCGAAGGGGCGATTTTCTACGTGAAACCCACCCAGCTCGTTTACAACAACAATGAAATGGTGCTCGGAGCTATTGGCAAAATCGCCGATCCGAAAGCCGGTGGCGATATCGCTAGTGCTGACGCCTACACCGATGCTGTCATCGCCTTCTCGGCAGAATTTTACAGCGTCCCATCGAAAGCCGAGGCTTATCTTACCGGCCCGGAGTTTCCAAAACGTTTCAACAGCGCCAAACGTCCCGTTTTCAGCCGCAACCTCGCCGTCCGTCGCTAAACCTTATATTTTTTCCGATACCATGAAAACCCCATCTTCCAAGACCTCCAAAGGCTTCACACTTATCGAGCTACTGGTGGCGATGGCGATCACCACGATCATCATCACCATCCTCGTTTCCATAACCGGGCTTTCTCTGGACACATGGAACCGCAGCCGCTCCGAGATCCGCGCCTCCCGGCAGGGCAAAGCCATGATCGATTCGATGTCACGGGATTTTGAATCCCTCGTCGTCCGCAAGGGCAACAACTTCGAGTGGCTTTATGCTGCTTACAAGGTGTCCAGCGACGGGCCGAACGGAACCGCTTCGCCAAATGCAGCGGATCTCGTGTTCTTCTCCGCAGCAACCGACCGCTACAACGGAAACATCGGGGATGCCTCCAAAGACAATGGCGGCGATGTCTCCACCATCGCATACCAACTGACTTACAAGGATCCTATCTCAGATTCAAGTGACGAGAAATTCAAAACTTTCGTTCTCTACCGCAAGATTATCAATCCGGATGTAACCTTTGGCGTGCCCCCGAACGACGGAATCCTTGGCACTGTCTTCGACACTGCCAACGTTGACGACGACACCCTTCTGACAAAAGCCCAGGCCGCTGACGCGGGACAGGACTCTGCAGGCAGCAGTGTGAATACCGAGATTGACGATGGCAGGAACTTCATATGCGAAAACATCTACCAGTTCACCGTTGTTTTCCATGTAGAGGTCACAAAGGCTGATGGAACGCTAGGGCAGATACAGGTACCACTTGGAGACGGCTCCGGTTCCGATTCTTCTGAGATATTCAAAGTCCATGGATCGGGAATTCATTTGGATTCAATCATTGCCGGTCCGATTGGTTCGGGAATCACAAATGACATGATCAAAGCCGGGCGTCTCACTTCCGTCGAAATCTCTCTCACAGTACTCACCGATTTTGGCATCGCACAGATGCGGAATCGCACCTTCAACGGAACCGATCTGGACGATTTCATCGCGGAAAACTCCTACCAGTTCTCCAAGCTCATCCCGGTTCCCGGAAGCTGAAAGCAGCTAAGGAGCGGGGATCATTCCTGTCCCCCGGCAACCCCGGCAACAAAAGGAATCACCAGAAGAACTCCAACAAACCACAAAACCGGGCATACCAGCCCGGTTTTGAGCGCTCTTCTTGCGCCTCTTTGGGCTAACCCAAAACATGCCCCAGTCTTTCCGGAGCAAGAAGGCAACAACCGCTACCTCCCTAGAATCCCGCGGGACTGATCCATACTCATCCGGCGTTGCTCCCGCCAGTCGATCACCGAGGGAGCTACGTATTTTTCCCGTTGCGATTGCACGGATGCGTCGGTAGTCCGGGGGATGGCGGAGGCACCTGCTTCCCGGGCGCTCTTCCTGTCCAAAGTGTTCGTCTCGAAAGGGCCTGTGAGCTTCGCCTTCTGCCCATCCGCGCGTGCCATCTGGCCATCTTGCCTGGCAGCGGTTTGGAAACGGGAACCATCGGTGTTTCCCTCATAGCTTTTCCTTCCGTAGTCCTTGTCACTACCCCACCAGGATTTCTTCGCATAATCCCCGGTCTTGTAATCCTTTTTATCGATCTTTCCTTTGAAATACGCGGATTCACGCTGGCTGTCGAAGGAGCTTCGTTTGTCGGATTTCGGCACCCAGTTGCCATCCTCATCCTGCTTGTAGCCACCCCCCTCATTCATGCGTTCGCTCATGGACTTGTGCGTAGCAGGGGCTGGCTTGGCATTATCGGTCTCCGTGCCCGCACAACTTGCCAGGGCGACAGCGCAGAAAGCGGAGAGGGGGATTTTCACGGAGCCTTTCATGGTTTGGCCTCCAGTTTGGATTCCAGCGCAGCATCGGGAAGAGCCCCGCGCTCGAGCGCATCGTTGTAATATTTCCGCGCCTCATCCAGCTTGCCCTCCTTCACATAAAGATACGCGAGGTTGAAATACGGCTCGCTCGGAACCGGATCCACGAAGATCGCCGATTTGAAATACGAAATCGCAGCATCGATATCACCGAGCCGGTAAGAGATCTGTCCAAGTACCACGTAATTCTTCGCATTGTCCGGAGCGAGATCCACCGCACGCTTCGTATAGCGTTCTGCGGATGGGATGTCGTCCAAGGTCAGGTAAGAGTATCCTAGCATCTGGTTGGCATAAGGGTTGTTTCCGTCCAGCTCTATGGCTTTCAGGAAACTCTCCACAGCATCCATCGGCTCTTTCAGCTTGAGCTGCACCACGCCGAGCTTGCAGAGCGCGGGAATGTGCCCGGGATGCTGCTCGACCATCATCTCGAAAAGCTCGCGGGTGGAAAGAAGGCGACCGGCCAGATACGCCTTGCTGGCGGCCCTGTCGTAGCTTTCCAATTCCCGGTTCAGCTTGCCAACCGCATTGCCGACAGTTTCCCGGTCTCTCGCAAACGATGGAGAAACGAATTCCCCATCCACCTGCTGATCCGCGACGAGCTTCATTTCCTCGGGAGTCAGTGCCATTTCAGTGCCATCAAAAAGTTCCACCGCTTCCTTCAGACGCTCGTCATCATTGCCAAGCTGGCGGGCGGCATCGACCAAAACTTCCTTCGCCTGGCGGCGGCGTTCCTGCACGCGCAACTGCCTGCGGATCACCTCCCGCAGCATTTCCACCTCCGCCGGATCCGCCTGGATCTCACCGCTGGCGAGGGCACTCTCCTCGTTCTTCAATCTTTTGGTCAGGTCGGCGAGACGCTTGTCCTGCTCCTTTTTCTCCTGATGGAGACGGTTGATCTGGCTCTTCGCAATGGCCAGGTCCCGCAGCGCATCGACGATCTGGTCTTTGGCCGAGTTGTTATCCAGGTTCAGACGCTCGACCTTTTCATTGGCCTCGCGCAGGGATTTGGCCAGCCCCATGTTTTGCTCAATAAGCTGCTCGATGCGGCCGCCCTCGTTGAGTTTCAGCAGAGCCGCCATGTGATCGCGCTCGACCAACAGGCCGTCGCGCTCTTCTTTCAGCTCCGCAAAGGCGGCGTGGCTTTGATCAAGCTCCTGCTGAAGGCCGGATATCTGTTCTTTCGCCGCCTTGAGTTCGGTCGATTTCGTCTCAAGCGCCTTTTCAAGTTCGTCCATCTGCTTCCGCTGGCCGGCCACGACCTCGTTCGCTACTTTTCGCTCGGTCTTCAGATCGCGTTCGAGATTCGCTTCCTTCTGCCGGAGCTCCTTCGCCTGCTCCTTCATAATCTCCATGTCGGCGTTCAATATTTCGATCTTGGAAAGGGCTTCCGTGTGATCCCCACGGCTGGATTTCAAAGCCATTCCCATCGCCTCGCGTTCCTGCTCGAGTTGCTCAATGCGTGTGTTGAGTGATTTCATCTCACCTGCCACGGGAGCGGCGGCCATCCGTGCGCGTAGCGATTGCGCTTCGGTTTCCGCAGCGCGGAGCTTCGCGGCTAGAGCATCGTTTTTCCTCTCAAGATCAGCGGCCTTCGCAGAGTCGCGCATCGCTTTGTTGCTACGCGGATCAGCTCCGGCAACCATGTCCCGCAAGCGAGCAACCTCCGCCTCCGCCTCTTTCAACCGGCGCGCCTGCAAGGGATCGACTTCCAAAATCCCCTTGCTTAGCGGCATCACACCGCGCGATGGATCAATTGTATTACCACCAGCCCTCTGCCCGCCTTCAAGTTCAGCGATCACCCCCCTGTCCTTTTGAAGCTGCTCGCCGGCTTTTTCCCTGACCGCATCCAACGCCTTCCCGGTCAGCTCCGTGCGGTTCTTCACCATCCCGGATTTCCACTCGGGATAAAATCTTCCCACCGCCTGGAAAAGCTTCTCCGCCTTCCCGTATTTTTCCAAAGCCCCTACGACATCGCCGTCCTTCTCCAGTTGCTCCGCTCCACGGACTTCCAGATACGCTTGGAAATACACATCGGATGGATCGAACTGCGGGGTATCCGGAGCCTGCGCCACGGCGCGACCATGCATGAACATCGCCATGCCGATACAAATTGCCCGTCTCATACACGCTTGGGCTCGCGTATTTCCCTTTAACATCAGCCCTTAGAACTATCATCCCACCCCGGATTCGCAAGCGCTAAGTCTCACCGCCGTTTGCTCCGAAACCAGGATCTCCGCCCCTTTCAAACATACTCTTCACGAGGTAATCCGACAAATTCTTTAACTTTTCCAAAATAGCAAAAAACACAACATAGAGGATATTCACAACGATTTTACCACTACATATAGTAAATCCCACCAGTCCCAACTTGCTTCCCTCGGAAAAAAAGATAGGCTCCTTCCAATCAGCGTCCATTCCGGACACAGCCCCACCCAAGACCGGACTTCTTCCCATGTATCTTAAAACCCTCGATATCCAAGGCTTCAAATCCTTCGCAGACAAAACCGTGTTCGACTTCGCGAAAGGCGTCACCGGCATCGTCGGTCCAAACGGTTGCGGCAAATCCAACGTCGTCGATGCCATCCGCTGGGTGCTGGGTGAAACCTCCGCCAAGGCTCTGCGCGGTGGCGAGATGGCGGATGTCATTTTCAACGGAACCGAAAAGCGCAAGCCCCTCGGCATGGCCGAAGTAACCCTGACCATGGCGGATTGCGAGGAATCGCTCAAAGTGGATTTCAACGAAGTGGCCATAACCCGCCGCGTCTTCCGCGACGGCCGCTCCGAATACCGTCTCAACGGCACCCTCTGCCGCCTCCGCGATTTCCACGATCTCTTCATGGACACCGGCATCGGCCGCACCGCTTATTCCATCATGGCGCAGGGCCAGATCGATCAGATCCTCTCCTCCAAACCGGAAGAACGCCGCGCCGTTTTCGAGGAAGCCGCTGGCATCACGAAATTCAAACGCGAGAAGAAGGATGCCCTCCGCAAACTCGAATACACCGAGGCAAACCTCCTCCGTGTATCCGACGTCCTCGCCGAGCAAGAGCGCCGCATGAACTCCCTGAAACGCCAGGTCGCCAAAGCCCGCCGCTTCCAATCCCTCTCGGCAGACCACCGCATTCTGGACACCCACCTCGCCCACAAGCGCTACGTGGAAATCACCGGTGAGCGCGCCGAACTCACCAACTCCATCCGCTCCCTCGACGCGAACGAATCCCACCTCGACCGCCTCCTCCCGGAGAAAGAAGAAGCCGTGAAAGACGCCCGCACCGAAGCCCGCCAGTTCGAATCCGAACTCGCCGAACTCCGCCAACAGCTCAACACCCACCAGAACTCCCTCGCCGCCGCCCATGCTAGGATCGCTTTCAACAACGAGCGCAAATCCGAACTCGAAGGCCGCATCGAACAGAACCATTCCGACATCGCATCCACCAAGGAAAAGCTCGCCCAACAGGAATTTGATTTCACAGCAGCCAACGACGCCCTCGACCAACTCACCCGCCGCATCGCCGAGCAGGAACTCCAACTCCAGAAACAGGAAGAGCAGTCCCTAACCGCCCGCGAACAACGAGCCAACCTCGAAGCCTCCCTGCGTAACTCCCGTGGCGAGGCCAACAAAACCCAGACCCTCATCGCCTCCATGCAGGCGAAGATCGAATCCGCCCTCGCCCAGCTCGAAGGCAACCGCGACCGCGCCCGCCAACTCGCCGAAGAAGAGCAGCGTCTGAACATCGGCATCGAGGAACACATCGCCCAACAAACCCAGATCGCCTCGCTCGTTTCCGAAACTGGAGACAAACTCACCGAGCTTGAGGAAGCTTTCCAAACCGCCGAGCGCACCTACCAGCACACCCGCGGCGACCTCGACTCCTCCCGCAAAGCCGCCACCGAATCCAACAAAGTCCTCGCCCAACGCTCCGCTCGCCTCGACGCAGTGAAACAACTCGTCGCATCCGGCGAAGGCTTCGCCAAAGGCACCCAAAACCTCCTCAAAGGCCTCGACTCCCCGGACGAATTCAAGCCCTCCATCGAAGGCGTCCTCGCATCGTTCATCCAAGCCGACGACTCCGCCGCCCGCGCCATCGAGGCAGCCCTCGGCGCAAAACTCCAAACCGTCCTCGTTTCCGACTCCACCGTCGCCGAAACCCTCATCCAGCGCCTCACCGAAAAGAAACTCGGCCAGGCCGCCATCCTTCCGAAAAACCTCATCCCGAAAACCTCCGGCACCCAGATCGAGACCCTTCCACAAGGAGCCACCGCGTGGGCGCTGGACAAGGTGAAATCGGAGCCGCAGGTCGCCGCCATCATCGAGCAGCTTCTTGAGAAAACCCTCATCGTCCCGGATCTCACCACCGCACTAAAACTCCGCTCGGACTACTCCACCCTCACCTTCGTCACCCTCTCCGGTGAAATGCTTTCCCCCGAAGGCACCATCCAGGGCGGTGCCGCATCCGGCGCCTCCACCTCCCTCCTCGAAAGGCAAAACGAAGTCCGCTCCCTAGAAAAGGAAGTGGCGGATCTCCAGCAAGCCGACGAAGCAGCCCGCGAAAAAGTCACCTCCCTTGAGGCCGGACTCGAAGCCCAACGCGAAGCCGTCGAAGTCTCCCGCGAACGCCTCCAGCGCCAGAAAGTCGAACTCTCCACCCTCCAAGGCCAGCTCACCCTCGCCTCCCGGGAAGTGGAAAATTTCACCACCCGCATCGAGAACGTCCGCTGGGAAAAGTCCGAACTTGAGAAACGCGAAAACGCCGCCTCCGACTCCCGCCAGCACATTGAGTCCGAGCTCGCCGCCGCCCGCGAGCGTCTCGAAGCCATCGAAGACCAGACCCGCTCCCTCCAGTCCCAGTCGGACGCAGCAATCGCCGCCGACCAGGAATTCACCGCCGCCCTCAACGAACTCCGCACCAACCTCGCCGTCGAAAAACGCGCCAAACAAGCCGCCGAAGAACAGCAGCGCCCCATGGAAGCCCGTCTCTCCGAGCTGCGCGAAGTCGCCATCCGCCGCGAAACGGAAATCGAAAATTTCCAGCAACGCATCCAGGGATCCATCGACGAAAACGCCTCCCTCACCTCCCAGGCGGAAGACCACCAGATCGAAGCAGAAGACCTCCAGCAAGTCCTCTCCGAGAAAGCCGAAGGCCGCAACGAACTCATCAAAGCCATCGAAGAAGCGGAGGCCGTCCTCTCGAAATTCCGCAAAGACCTCTCCTCCATCAACGAGCAAAAAGGCCGCGAGGAAATCGCCGCCACCAAACTGGACCTCCGCCTGGAAAACCTCCTCACCGCCACCGAAGACCGCCACCAGATCACCCTCGCCACCTTTGAGCCGGACGCCCACCTCCTCCTCGCCACTCTCACCTCCCGCAAGGCGCGCAACGCCTCCGGAGCTGACGATACCGACCCGGAAACGGAAGAAGGAGCGCTGCCTTCAGGCGGCGAGTCAGAAGAACTCCAGGACACACCCGGAGAACCCAACTGGTCCCAAGTCGAATCCATCGTCCAAGACCTAAAACGGAAAGTAGAATCCATGGGGCCAGTCAACGTCGATGCCATCGAAGAATACGACGAACTCGAGGAGCGCCACAACTTCCTCCGCAACCAGCACGACGACCTCGTCTCCTCCAAAACCGAACTCCTCTCCGTCATCGAACGCATCAACGAGGAAACCCAACGCCGTTTCTCCGAAACCTTCGCCCAGGTCCGCATCAACTTCCGCGACATGTTCAAGGAACTCTTCGGCGAAAAAGGCCAAGCCGATCTCACCCTCCTCGACGAGTCAGACCCGCTCGAATCCGGCATCGAAGTTATCGCGAAACCGCCCGGCAAAAAGCTCCAATCCATCACGCTTCTCTCCGGTGGGGAGCGCTCCATGACCGCCGTCGCCCTCCTCTTCTCGATCTACATGATCAAGCCCTCTCCCTTCTGCGTCCTCGACGAGCTCGACGCCCCGCTCGACGAATCGAACATCAACCGTTTCGTCAAAGTACTCGACCGCTTCATCGACAAATCCCAGTTCATCATCGTCACCCACTCCAAACGCACCATGGCCCGCGCCGACGTGATGTATGGAGTCACCATGGAGGAATTCGGTGTCTCGAAACCGGTCGGCATGCGCCTCACCAACTCCTCCGACGACATCAAGATCGAAGCAAAATCCGCAGCACAAATGGCCGCCCTCAGACTTGACGCGTAATCGCCAGTGCCGCGCAGATGAAGTCCGCGCGTAGCTGCTGCGTCTCGCAGCAGGCCGTGCTCGCCCCGTCCCGGGGCGAGCCATCAACCATAGCTGGGGATTCCAGCCCCAGGCCGTTTTCCGGGCATCCTGCCCGGAAACCCAAACGCATCCCCCAATCCCATTCTTCCCCTTCTCACTCGGCATTGATCACCCCCTGTCACACCGCGCCATATTGCCACACCCAACTGCGCCAACACGTCCCAGACCAAGTTACTCAATTTTTCCAAATCCCTTATAAATCAACGATCCCACCATTTGGCACCTCACCTGCGATAGGATCGGTCAGCAACAACCTATTCTATAAACAATGTCTAAAATTCTAGGAATCGATCTCGGCACCACAAACTCCTGCATGTCCATCATGGAAGGAGGCGAACCAACCGTTCTTGAAAACTCCGAAGGTGCCCGCACCACGCCATCCGTCGTCGCCTTCGCGAAAAACGGAGAGCGCCTCGTCGGCCAGGCCGCAAAACGTCAGGCCGTCACCAACCCGAAAAATACCATCTTCTCCGCCAAGCGTCTCATCGGGCGCAAGTTCTCCGAACTCACCGATGCCGATAAGCGCATGCCCTACAAGATCGTAGCCGCCTCCAATGGCGACGCCCACATCGAAGTTGAAGTAGCAGGCGAAACCAAAACTTACAGTCCGCAGGAAATCGCTGCCATGGTTCTCGGCAAACTCAAAGCCGATGCTGAATCCAAGATCGGCGAGAAAATCACCCAAGCCGTCATCACCGTCCCCGCCTATTTCAACGACTCCCAGCGCAACGCCACCAAGGCAGCCGGTGAGATCGCCGGACTCGAAGTCCTCCGCATCATCAACGAGCCTACCGCCGCAGCGCTCGCCTACGGCCTCGACAAAAAGAAGGACGAGAAAATCGCCGTTTACGACCTCGGCGGCGGCACCTTCGACATCTCCGTCCTCGACATCGGCGACGGAGTCTTCGAAGTCCTCGCAACCGATGGCGACACACAACTCGGTGGTGACGATTGGGACAACGCCCTAATCGAATACATCGTCGCGGAATTCAAAAAAGACCAGGGAGTCGATCTCTCCAACCAGGCCGATGCCCTCCAGCGCATCAAAGAGGAAGCCGAGAAAGCAAAAATCGCCCTCTCCTCCAGCCAGTCCTACGACATCAACCTCCCCTTCATCACTGCGGATCAGAACGGCCCCAAGCACATCCAGCTCACCCTCTCCCGCTCGAAGCTGGAGCAACTCACCGACAAACTTTTCGCCCGCACCAAGAAGCCGGTCATCGACTGCCTCAAGGAAGCCGGGGTTTCCGCATCGGAAATCAACGAGCTCGTTCTCGTCGGCGGCATGACCCGTATGCCGAAAGTCGTCGAGATCGCCACCGAACTCGCCGGCCAGAAACCTCACCAAGGCGTCAACCCCGACGAAGTCGTCGCCATCGGCGCGGCCATCCAGGGCGGTGTTCTTCGCGGTGACGTGAAGGACGTCCTCCTCTTGGACGTGACTCCCCTCACCCTCTCCATCGAAACGGAAGGCTCCCGCGCCACCCCGATGATCGAGCGCAACACCGCGATCCCGACCAAGAAGTCCCAGACTTTCTCCACCGCTTCCGACAACCAACCTGCCGTTGACATCCGCATCTCCCAGGGAGAGCGCCCGATGTTCGCCGACAACAAACTGCTCGGAAATTTCAAGCTCGACGGAATTGCTCCCGCCCGCCGTGGCGAGCCACAGATCGAAGTCACCTTCGACATCGACGCCAACGGCATCCTCCACGTCTCCGCCAAGGACAAGCAATCCGGCAAGGAACAAAAAATCTCCATCCAAGGCTCCTCCGGCCTCTCCGACGAGGAAATCCAGAAAGCCAAGCAAGATGCGGAAGCCAATGCCGAGGAAGACCGCAAACGCGTCGAGCGCGTCGATGTAGTCAACAAAGCTGAGAACCTCGCTTTCTCCGTCGAAAAACAAATCGAAGAACTCGGCGACAAAGCCCCGGCCGAACTCAAAACCTCCCTTGAGGAAAAAGTCCAAGCCGTCCGCGACGCCATCACCAGCGACGACCTCGAGAAAATCAAATCCGCCTCCGAAGAACTCGAATCCCAGCTCCAGCAACTCGCCGAAGCCGCCCAAGCAGCCAGAGCAGCCATGGGCGGAGACCCCGATGTCGAGCCAGCCGAAGACTCAGGAGAATCCTCCGAGCCGAAAAAGGCCAAAGGCAAAGTCGTCGATGCTGAAGTGGTGGATTAACCAAAAGTGGGGGCGATCTTCGGTCGCCCCTACATATTATTTCTCCTCAAAAACTAAGACCATATGATACCTAAGAAACCAAATATTGAAGAGTTTGTCGTTAAGTTCTCGGCACTCGAAAATGCCGCAAAAGCCTATCCAATTCCTAGGGAAGCATTTGATGACGCGGAAGCGTTTCTCGCGTGGGCTGACGGTGCTAGACTTAGTTCCTCACAGGAACAAAGCGCGCTGCTTATTGCAACAGTGATCAATGATTACAGGCCCCTCCCAGGCAATCGCGTTTTTGACTTCGCTAAGGCCGTAAGTGGCTGGGATTCAGAGCAGAAATCTATTTTCGTGCAATGGGTTCAGGATTCTTTCGGTTAAACTATCCACTATACCACTCAGCTCTCATTAAATGGCTCTCACTTCCAAAGACCAACCCGCTATCACGCTTTACCGACTCTCTCCCGAGTCGGCAGCTAGCAACGCGGCGTCGCGAGAAGTTTAGATGGTTTCAAACTCCGATCATTTTACTGACGCCAGTAAAATGATCCCAATCCCCCGCCCATGAAGAAATCCGTCATCTCCAAGCTCCTCACGGAACTCGAAAAACACGTCCAGACCGAGTTCGAGACCGGCGTGGAATTTTGGCTGGCGCGTGTAAACCGATCATTTTCCCGAGGTCAGGAAAATGATCTCTTGGACATGGCGGATGCAATCCGCCGCCACTCTTCTCACTTCTCACTCGGCACTAGTCACTTCTCATGAATCTCGATTCCAAACACCAACGCCTCACCGCGCTGCGCCCGCTCTCTCCGGAGTCGGTCGCCAGCCTTGCGGCGGCGTGGGATGTGCGGATGGTTTATGAGTCCAATTCCATTGAGGGCAACTCCCTCACGCTCCGCGAAACCGAACTCGTCCTTTCCAAAGGCGTCACCGTTTCCGGAAAACCACTCAAAGACCACATCGAGGCCATCAACCTCGCCAAAGCCTGGGAACAGGTCAAAGCCCTCGCCCAACCCGGAGCCGAACTCACCGAACGCGATCTTCTCAATCTCCACCAAATTATCCTCACCCGGGTAGAAGACAATTTCGCCGGCACCTATCGCTCTTCCTCCGTCCGCATCTCCGGATCAACCCACATCCCACCCAACCCCATCAAAGTCCCCGACCTGATGGAAGCCCTCTTCACCGAAATCCAATCCATCAGCGATCCCGTCGAAAAAGCCTCAAAACTCCACCACGGCATCGCCTCCATCCACCCCTTCGCCGACGGCAACGGTCGCACCGCCCGCCTCGCGATGAATTTCATCCTCCTCGCCGCCGGATACCCGCCCATCTCCATCCCAACCACCCCCCGCGAATCCTACTACAACGCCCTCGAATCCGCCGACTCCGGGGATTTCGCCACCTTCCAATCTTTCCTAGACACCGAACTCCACAAAGAACTAGACCATTACCTAGAAGCTCTGGAACCCACCAATTCTTAAGCCCCAATCGGGGCGCCCCATACCAGCCTAGGGCATCGCCCTAGGTAACAACCCCCAAGAAATCCCGGGCAAGCAAACACCTCCTCTCCTCAAAAACCTCCGCCGCAGCCCCACACCCCACCCGCCCGAATCCACCGCTCTTCCACTTCTCACTTCTCACTCGGCACTTTTCACTGAAAAAAAATTTCCACTCCGCAAGAACGGCAGTGGCCTCTAAACAAAAATAGCAACCAACAAACCAGAAAACACATATGGCATCCATCAAACCAATCGGACAGCGCGTCCTCGTAAAACGTCTCGAAGCCGACGCAATCAGCGCAGGCGGAATCGTCCTTCCAGACACCGCGAAGGAAAAACCACAAGAGGCTGAAGTCCTCGCACTCGGAACCGGCGGCAAAGACGAACACGGCAAGGACATCGAGTTCTCCGTAGCAGTCGGCGACAAGGTTCTCATCTCCAAATACGGCGGCACCGAAGTGAAACTCGACGGTGAGGAAGTCCTCATCCTGTCCGAGTCCGACATCCTCGGCATCGTCAGCTAACCCGATCAACAATCATCAATCCCCAATCAACAATCTAAGAAATTATGGCCAAACAACTACAATTCGACGAAGCAGCACGCCAGGCACTCCTGCGCGGTGTTGAAAAACTCGCACGCGCCGTCAAGGCAACGCTCGGCCCAGCCGGACGCAACGTCATCCTCGACAAGAAATTCGGTTCCCCGACGATCACCAAGGACGGTGTCTCCGTCGCCAAGGAAATCGAACTTGAGTGCCCTTACGAAAACATGGGCGCACAGCTCATCCGTGAGGTTTCCTCCAAGACATCCGACATCGCCGGTGACGGAACCACCACCGCGACCGTTCTCGCAGAAGCCATCTACAAGGAAGGCCTCCGCAACGTCACCGCCGGTGCCAACCCGATCTCGCTCCAGCGCGGCATCATGAAAGCCACCGAGGCTCTCGTTGCCGAACTGAAGACCATTTCCAAAGCCGTCTCCGACACCAAGGAAATCGCACAGGTCGCAACCGTTTCCGCAAACTGGGACCAGGAAATCGGCGGCATCATCGCCGAGGCAATGGACAAGGTTGGCAAGGACGGCACCATCACTGTTGAGGAAGCAAAAGGGATCGAAACCACCCTCGACGTCGTCGAAGGCATGCAGTTCGACAAAGGCTACCTCAGCCCGTATTTCGTCACCGATCCAGAGTCCATGGAGGCTTCCTTCGAAGACGCCCTCATCCTCATCCACGAGAAGAAGATCAGCTCGCTCAAAGACATGCTCCCTCTCCTTGAGAAGGTCGCCAAGTCCGGCAAGCCGCTCATCATCATCGCGGAAGACGTCGATGGCGAAGCACTTGCGACCCTCGTGGTCAACAAGCTCCGCGGTATCTTGAACATCGCTGCTGTCAAGGCACCTGGCTTCGGCGACCGCCGCAAGGCCATGCTCGAAGACATCGCCATCCTCACCGGTGGCCGCGTGATCACCGAAGACCTCGGCATCAAGCTGGAGTCCGTGGAACTCACCGACCTCGGTGAAGCCAAGCGCCTCACCATCTCGAAAGAGTCCACCGTCATCGTCGAAGGCGGCGGCACTTCCGAAGCCATCACCGGCCGCGTCAACCAAATCCGTCGTCAGATCGAGGAAACCACTTCCGATTACGATCAGGAGAAACTCCAAGAGCGTCTTGCTAAACTCGCAGGTGGCGTAGCCGTCATCAACGTTGGTGCAGCTACCGAGACCGAGATGAAAGAGAAGAAAGCCCGCGTCGAAGACGCCCTCCACGCAACCCGCGCGGCTGTCGAAGAAGGCATCGTTCCCGGAGGTGGCACCGCCCTTCTCCGCGCTCTCGCAGCTTGTGAGAAAAACGGCGGATGCGACAGCGCTTCCAACGACGACGAGAGAACCGGCATGGGCATCGTCGCGAAAGCGGTCGAGGCTCCCCTCCGTCAGCTTGCCGCAAACGCAGGCCGCGAAGGCGCCCTCATCGTCGAGAACGTCAAAACCAACAAGGAAGGCCACGGCTACAACGTCGCGACCAACACCTACGAAGACCTCATCGCCTCCGGTGTGGTTGACCCAACGAAGGTCACCCGTTCCGCTCTGCAGAACGCGGCATCCATCGCCGGCCTCCTCCTTACCACCGAGTGCGTCATCACCGATCTTCCCGAGAAGGAAGAAGCAGGTGGCGGCCATGGCCACGACCACGGCGGCATGGGCGGCATGATGTAACGTAACGTGGCGGCGGATTGCATCCGCCATGCCAAACACAATCCAAAAGCCGGGCAGTCAAAAGCTGCCCGGCTTTTTCGCGCCTTGATCCGGCGAAGTTTCCCCACTACCATCCCCCCATGCTAGCCATCGATTTACATCCCGAACTCGAAGCCCTGCTCGCCAAACTCGCCGAGAAATCCGGCAGCACGGCCAATGAAGAAGCCCGCAAGGCGATCATCGAGCGCATCGAAGATCTGGAGGATTACCACGATGGCATGGAAGCCCTCGAGGAATACCGGAAAACGGGAATTTCTTACTCATCAAAGGAAATCGAGCATGAACTGGGATTATGAGTTCAGCCCAAAGGCACGGAAGCAACTCCACAAACTTGGACATGATCCCGCACGCAAAATCGTGTCGTTTTTAAAATCCCGCATTACCGGCTGCGACGATCCCACAAAATTCGGAAAACCCCTCAAAGCCGACCTATCCGGCCTCTGGCGTTACCGTGTCGATGACTACCGCGTGATCTGCAAACTCGAGGACAGCCAATTCATCGTCCTCGTCGTAAAAATCGGCCACCGCCGGGACATCTACGATTGATTCGATTTTCCTCCGGCTTTTTTTACGTCCACGAATCGCTTCCCGCTTGGCTCCCGACCATCCATGGGCTTTGCTTTCACCCATGAAAAGCCCGGTCGGAAACCACCCCACCCTCCAATCCGTCACCCTCGAAGACGGTCTCAAAGCCTTCCAGTGCCCGGAATCAAACGGCCACTGGATCCCTACTGAAAACTACTGGCAGTGGCAAAGAAACCTGCCCGCCGCCGCCGACCACGGCCACCACGAAAACCACGTCTCCCCCACCGGTGAGTTCGAGGACACGGTGAAACTCTGCCCGGAGACAGGCACGATCATGACCCGTTTCAAAGTCGGCCACGGCCTGGATTTCCGCATCGACCGCTCCATCACCGGCGGCATCTGGCTGGATCCCGGCGAGTGGGAAGCACTCATCGCCGGAAACCTCCACCACGAGCTTCACCTTGTTTTTACCACCCAGTGGCAGAAAGCGATACGCGAGGAAACCCACGCCGAAGCCCACGAATCCATGCTGCGCGGGAAACTCGGCGACGATCTTTTCGACCGACTCTCCGCTCTCCGCACGGAGCTTTCCGAAAAGCCCGGCCGATCCGCCGCAATCGCATACCTTCAGAGCTGAGGTAACCACAGACCATCCCAGGACACCTACATATTGGTTCGCACCGCTGTCACAAGAAGTATTTTCAACCGCAGATGGACGGGATGTACGCAGATGGAAGAGAAGATGATGAGATCTAAAACTGCATAAGCCGGGAATTTTCTGATTTTTCTCCAAAAAACGAAATCTCATCCTATTTATCTGCGTCCATCTGAGTCATCTGCGGTTGAAGAAATCTTCTCTGGGTGGTTTAGATTCAAATGTAGATGCCCTGCCCGCCGTCCTCCTTGTAGTTTCACGTTTCCTCTCTAAAGTTCCCGGCGTGGCAGCCGACACGAGCGCATCCGAACAATCCATCTCCCTTCGCGGGCAGCTTTTGCTGGCCGCGCCAAGCCTTGCGGACGGCACTTTCGACCGGGCGGTCATCATTCTCGCAGAGCATTCCATCAAAGAAGGAGCACTCGGGGCCATCATCAACCATTGCTCGGAAACCCTTGTCGGCGATCTTTTGAAAGACCCCGCATACGCCCCTCTCCGCGAACTTCCCATCCACCAGGGCGGCCCGCTATCCACCAGCGAACTCTCGTTCTCTTGCTTTTCATGGGACGACAAGGCGGGGCTCGACTACCAGATCCGCATCCCCGCAGACTTCGCCGCCACGCTGGTAAAAAAGGACAACCACATCGTCCACGCAACCGTAGGCCACTCCGCATGGGCACCCGGCCAGCTTGAGGACGAGCTAAAGCGAAACACCTGGATCACCGCCAAGCCGGGGAAAAACCTCCTCACCGCCCCCCACGATCTCTCCCTCTGGCAGGATTTGTTGAAAAACATCTCCCCCTACCACCACCTTCTCGCCCAAGCCCCGAAGAACCCTTTTTTAAACTAAGAATGGAGTCTTCTCCTGATCACTGCTAACTGATCACTTTCAACTTTCCCAAATGTCTTCACTAACCTTCCACCCCATCAGCGAGATCATCGCCGATATCGCCGCAGGCAAACTCGTCATCGTAGCCGATGATCCGAACCGCGAGAACGAAGCCGATCTCGTGGGCGCGGCCTCCCTTTGCACGCCGGAAATGGTCAATTTCATGGCCGTCCACGCCCGCGGTCTGATCTGTGCGCCCATCTCCATCGAGCGCGCCGAGGAACTGGATCTCCCGCAGATGACACGCCGGAACCTTGAGGGTATGAAAACCGCCTTCACCATTTCCGTGGATGCAGCCAAAGGTATCACCACAGGCATCTCCGCTGCCGACCGCGCCCATACCATCCGCCTCCTCGCCGAACCGGATTCCAATGCAGATACATTTGTAAAACCCGGCCATATTTTTCCCCTCCAAGCCATGTCGGGAGGCGTCCTCCGCCGCGCCGGCCACACCGAGGCCGCCATCGATCTGGCCAATCTCGCCGGTCTTCCGCCTGCGGGAGTAATCTGCGAAATCATGGATGACGACGGCTCCATGGCCCGTGTGGGCAACCTGGGCGACTATCAGGAAAAGCACTCGCTCAAAGCCTGCACCATCGCCCAACTCATCGAGTATCGCCGCCGTTCGGAAAAATTCGTCAAACACGAGCACACCGTCCTCATGCCCACGGATTTCGGCGATTTCGACTGCCACCTCTACACCGTTTCCCTGGATGGCAGCCACCACCTCGCCCTCACCCGTGGGAAAATCGATCCCGAGGAACCAGTATTGGTAAGAGTCCATTCCGAGTGCCTCACCGGAGACGTCTTCCAGTCCAAGCGCTGCGATTGCGGCCCGCAGCTTGATGCCGCCATGAAACGAATTTCCGAAGACGGCGGCGTCCTCCTATACCTTCGCCAGGAAGGCCGGGGCATCGGCCTCCCAGCGAAAATCCACGCATACAAACTCCAGGAAGAAGGACTCGACACCATCGAAGCCAACGAAAAACTCGGCTTCGCCTCCGACCTCCGCGACTACGGCATGGGCGCCCAGATCCTCTACGACCTCGGAGTCCGCCGCATCAAGCTCCTCACCAACAACCCGAAGAAAGTGGTAGGACTGGGAGGCTACGGACTTGAAATCATCGAGCAACTACCGCTCTCCCTCCCCGCCAACGTGCACAACCAGAAATACCTGGATACAAAACGGCTGAGAATGGGACACACGCTCTGAATGTCTGAATTCCAGACTCCAAGCAACTTTTCGAAAGAACCTGTTTGGAATCCTGCTTGGATGAAACGCGTTGTCGGAAATAGTCGCAGACCTTGGACTGCGGCACGGCATTTCGGAGATTCCAATAAGGAGAAGCGTGCTTCCAGCCGCTAGCGAAGAATCGGGAACGGTGCGCTTGTTGCTTCGCTAGCGGCGGGACGCACGCTTCTCCTTATTTTTCCTTCCCGGCGATGCGGAGCTGGGTGCAGAGCCAGAGGGTGAGATCGCCCACTGGGTAGGCCAGATCGATGTAGTATGCGTAGTAGCCTTCCTCCGGGCGGGGATGGGTGACGTGGATTTTTCCATCGGCGGAGACTTCCACATCGCGGGATTCCCAGCGGGCTTTTCGGAAGTCTTTGGTGGGGGCGGCGGCATACCAGAGGCGGGCTTTCTCAGGGGCGGTCTCCGTGGTGACGTCGAGCTGGAGTTCCCCGTCTGCGGTTTCGCCATGTTTCCAGGAAATTTCCGGGGGGAGTTTCCCCTGGAGCTGGAGGCGAACGAAAGCGGAGATGTTGTTGATGGCGCGGAGGGGGCTACCTTTTTTCCCGTCCGCATCGGTCCGGGTGAGGCCGTGGCCGGCGTTGGGGGAGTAGGAGATATACTTGGGCCGGGGATTCCGTCCCAGTAAAGGTTGAGCGCGTCGGTAGTCCAGTAGGGGTCGTTGTTGCCGAGGACGATGAGCTTGGGCATGGTGTATTTCTCCCGATAGGTGTAGGGATCGACCATGGCCCAGAGTTTCCTGTCTCGCTCGCCGTCCTTCATGGGAAGGAGGCCGCGCCCGGTGTAGGGCTTGATCTGATCGGAAATTTTTCCGAACGATTCCTGCTGGTGGGGGAGCTGGTCCGTCATGTTCAGCATGTCGATGACCATGGGGACGATGGCGGAGACGCGGGGATCGGAGGCGGCGGTGAGCCAGGTAGTCCAACCGCGTTTGGAGGCTCCGTTGACGATGAATTTTTCGGTGGGCTGCTCCCATTCCTTTTCGGAAAACTCCTGGAGGGCGTCCATGGCCTTGACGAGGCTTTTGACCATGGGGAAGAGGAGGGGCCAGGATTCATCGCCGGTTTCCAGATAGCGGACGAAGGTTTCGGCGATGAGGTCGTCTTCCCGGAGGCCGTCGAAGAGAGGTTGCCTGGGGATACCGAGGAGGACGGCTACGGGGGCGTTGATGCCTTGGGCTAGGCCGGCTCCGAGCATGAGGGCTTCAGGTTTGCGCGGATCGAATTTCCCGCCGCTGTTGATGAGGAGCATCTGCGCTGTGGGCGGGGCGGCTTTCGGGCGGATGACGAGGAGGTCATGCGTCCAGGGGATGCCCTGCCATGTCTGGGAGGTGAGGGTGAGCTGCCAGACATAGCATTCACCTACGCTTACTTTGCGGACGAGTTCCCATTTCGTGGAGGTATCCGGCGCGGCGAGGTAGGTGGCGAGCGCGGATGGGATGGGGACGGGAGGGGCTTTCGCGTGGAGCTGCGGGGTAAAGAGGAGTAGCGCGGCGAGGAGGAGGATTTTCATGGTGGGAGACTGTGTGTCATTTCCGAAGGAAGTCTAGGGGGAAGGATGTTCCGCGCATGGACGCAACCCCGGTTTCGTAGGTCACAATACCGGGAAAAGTCGAAGACCCGTGACTGTCGGCAGCCTGCTGCCGCTTTCCGTTAGACAGCCTGCTGTCAACGGGGCAAACCCGGGAAAGATCAAGCCTTGCCGTACCAATGCAGTTGGCTCGCAGCAGGCTGCATTGCCGAAAGCGGCAGCAGGCTGCCGACAGTCACCGGTGCCTGGCGGCACTGCATTCAGCTGATCCTAGGGGAAGATCTCCTCCAAAGGCGTTTCCACTTTCTCGTCCATCCACTTTTCGAGGGCGGTCTGCATGGGGGCGAGGACTTCGGGATTATCCGAGGAGACATCGGTTTCGCCATCGGCGGCGGTGCGGTCAAAAAGCCCGAAGTGCCTGCCGCCTTCTGCGGTGGGGGTGCAGATGAGCTTCCACCGGGGGGTGGCGAGGCAGCGCTGCTTGGCATTCATGAGGGGCTGCTCGAATTCCTTTTTAAGGACGAACTGGTAGTTAAACGAATCGTCGATAAAGGCCATGCCATCCATGGGAGGGAGCGGTGGGCGGACGATGCCGGGGACGCGGAACTGGACGAAGGGGAAACCTGTTTCCCCGTAGAAGGCGCGGGGGGATGGTGTTTCCGAGCCATCCAGCCATGGGGCGAAGCTGCGGCCTTCCCAGGAGGCAGGCTTTGCCACACCGGTGAGATCGGCGATGGTGGGGGCGATGTCTATGGTGCGGACGGTGGCAGGGATTTTCTGCGGGGCGCGGCCGGGGAGGTGGAAGACGAGGGGGACGTGGTTGGCGTTGAGCTGGCCGTTGAAGGTGAGGCCGTGGCCGAGGGTGGTGCCTTCTTCGTAGAGGTTGTCGCCGTGGTCGGCAGTTACTAGGACTATAGTATTTTTGGAGAGACCTTTGCTTTCGAGCGCATCGAGGATTTTGCCGACGTTGTCGTCAAACTGGCGGGTGCAGCCGTCGTAAAGGTCGCGGATCTGGCGGATTTCCTTTTCCGGGAGGGCGTTCCATTTGTTCTCCAGATCGGTGCCTCCGATGAAGGAGTCGATGTCGAAATCGACGCCGTTCTTGTTCGGCCCGGTGTAATCCGGATCGGTGAACATGGAGGAGTATGGCTCGGGGTTGCGGTATGGGAGGTGGTTGCACGAATAGAAGACGTGCCAGAAGAAGGGCTGACCGCTGGCGGCTACTTTCGAGAGCCTGTCCTCTACCCGCTTGGTGACGACGCCGGGGGTGACGAACTGGGCGAAGGAGCCGAGCTGCGGGAAGAGCGTGTAGCCCGCCGGGTTGTCAAAGTAGAGGGGAATGACGAAGTGGGCCATGACGACGGCCTGACTCATGTAGATTTTGAAGTTGTCGAAAGAGGACACGGAGACGGTCTCCATGCCCATGGGCATGAGCTCGTAGTAGCCCGCACACCAATCGCCAAAGGCGGCGGTGTCGTAGCCTCTTTCCGAGAGGAGCGGGGCGATGGGTTCGATGGTGGCCTTGGTGGCGGCGACGGTTTTTTCATCCGGATACATGTGCCGCAGGCCGTGGGTGTGCGGGTAGGTGGCGGCCATGAGGGAGGTGCCGGACTCGAGTGTGGATGCGATGGGGGTGTAGCACTCGGTGAAATTTGCGGAGCGGGCGGCGAGGGAATCGATGCGCGGGGAGACTCCCCCGGCGGCGGGGCCATCGGTGCGGCGGGGCTGGTAGCCGTTGCAGCCGAGGCGGTCGGAGCGGAGGGAATCGGAACCGATGATGATGACGTTGGGGCGGGCGGTATCTCCTGTCTGTTGTTTTCCGGAAGGGGAAAGGGCTCCCGTTTTCCAGACCAGGAGAGCGGCGATGGCGACTACGGAAACAGCGGCGATCCCACGACCTTTTGGCGATAGCCTGCGAAGATGCCACCAGGCGGCGTATAGGACTACGAGAAGGGGCAGGACGGTAAAGAAGGTGAGAAAGAAGGCGGGCTTCGCAGCTTCAGGAACGGCGTTGAGGATTTCGTAATACCAGTAGCCGAACTTCGCATCGCTTAGGAAGTAGGGGCGTGTCTCTACGAGGCGGAGGACAGAGTAGCCGTGGATGAGAAAGGCCCCGCCAACCGCGAGAGCGATTTTCCACCACCATGCGCGGATGGAGAAACGGCGGCAGAGGGGAACCAGGAAAGGCTGCAGGACAAGTGCAAAGAGGAGGGCGAGGAGGACATACGCGGAGAGTGCATAGACATTCTGCCAGATGAGAAAATCGAGATACTTGTCCTTGGCGAGAGCGCTGAACTTGTTCTCCATCGCGCCGGAGCCTTGGCCAAGCTTTATGAGGGAATTCAAAAACTGGTAGGCGAAGAAAAGGCAGGCTCCGGTGAGGACTTGCGCATAACCGGGGGCGTCCTTCGGTTTCATCCGGGTACCACTCACTGCTCTACCTCCGGTGACTCCACATACATCCATCTCGGGCAGAGAAGGCTTCTCACATACACGCCACGTTTCGACAGGGCGTTTTCAGGAACCTCAAGCTTCAGAATCATCGGGATGGGTTCGTTTCCGTTTTCCCCGGTTAGTTCGTCCATCTTCCCTGCCAGCATGGTCACGCGCTCCACGTAACCATAGAGAACTTCTTCAGAGTCCAGCGCGGTGAGACGGAAGCATGCGTATTTTTCGGAATCGGAAAACTCATGGGTATGGAAATTGTCCGGCTCCACATATACGCGGAAGTCCCCCGTATAGCCGCCTGGACGTTCCTTCGCGAACTTGTCCCACTCCATCGGCTGGTAGCAGACGAATGTTTCCCAATCCACTTTCGCCACATCCCCGGAAACCGCCTCGATTAGCAACTGCCCCTCGCTTCCGTCCGAAAGCTTGCAAAGAACCATCCAGAAAGTTGCCCGGTTATCGATGGTCAGCGGATCATAGCTGAGTATTTTTTCCACCCGTAGCGGGGCAACGGGTACCGTTGAGTAATACTTTTCCATAAAAGGCCTTACCCGCTCCGGATCCCGGACGTACCTGAGCATCTCGTCAACCGTGCGGGAATCAAAGAACTGCCCGACCGTCCCCGCTATGGTCGTGATCATTTTCTCGGCATCCATTTCCTCCTCCCGCTCTTTTTCCAAAATATTCTCGGCCTGATCCACCAGCCCCTCACGACGCTCGTCGGAACGGTTCACTTCCACCAGAGACCAGAGGATGCCTGCTGCAAACGCGCACCCTATCAAAGCCAACCATCCCCAGGGAAGCCCCGTGGCCGGTGCGGACGATTCCCACTCCTCCTCCAGCTTTTCCTTATCCTCCGTATCCCGCTCGATCAGGGAGGCCACCCCCGGATCCACGGAGCGAATTTTCAGCCCGTCCCTGCCCAGCGCCTCCAACCTTGCCTCGGGAGCAACCTTCCCCCCCACCCTGGGAGCAGGAATATCATCCACCTCCTCGACACGGTCCCGGTGCAAGCGAAAGAAACGCGAATCTTTCCCCGCGCCCTCATCCACCGGCCTCAATTCAACCCTGTCCTTTTCCTTTGCCATCGGCGGCACTAGGAAAGCAGAAAAGCCCATCGACGCAATGCCTTGTTCTCACATAAAGTCCGCCCCAGAAAGACCGCGATGACCCGAAAACCACGACTACTCATCATAACCGCAGCCTTCGGTGAAGGCCACAACAGCGCCGCGCGAAACCTCTCGATCGCCGCCGCCGACCAGGGTGCGGAAACGCGCGTGGCGGATCCCTGCGTGCTCTCCGCCCCACAGGCTACCGCCGTCATCCAATGGGGTTACCGCATAGTCACCACACACTTCCCCCTCATCTGGGAAAAAATCTACAAAGGCACCGACAAGTGCGATTTCTCCCGGCCCAACCTCCCTCTCATGCGCCGCCCGGAGAGCTATCTCCAGACCCTCGTCGAGGAATACCAGCCGGACGCCATCGTCTCCACCTACCCCATCTATCCGTATTTCCTGAAACGGCATTTTGACGAAACCGGCACCGGAATCCCCGTCTTCACCGTAGTCACCGACTCCATTGAGAT
This sequence comes from uncultured Verrucomicrobiae bacterium, assembly GCA_963793435.1. Lineage (GTDB taxonomy): Bacteria > Verrucomicrobiota > Verrucomicrobiia > Verrucomicrobiales > Akkermansiaceae > Luteolibacter. Next base: position 3,708,060 of record CAWCAA010000002.1, read on the forward strand.
CAACGCTTCATGGCTCCGCGCCCCCACCGATTACTTCCTCGTCACCGACCAGGCCACCCTCGAAACCATGCGCTGCTGGGGCATCCCGGAGGAAAAACTCGTCAACACCGGCTTCTGTGTGAACCCGGCCTTCTCCACCCTCACCCCCGTCCCGGCGGACGATCCCTGCAAACCCTTCCGCATCCTCTATTTCGCCACAGGGAAACTGCCCTTCATCCGCCGCCACGGCCGCGCCCTGCTCGATGCCTCCCCGGACGTCCACCTTACCATCGTCATGGGGAAAAATTTCCGCGCACTCCAATCCCGCGCCCGCGAACTCAAGGCCGCCTACCCCGGACGCGTCCGCCTGCTCGGCTGGACGAAGAAAGTCCCCCAGCTCCTCAACAAGCACCACCTCGTCATCGGCAAAGCGGGCGGAGCCACCGTCCACGAAGCCATCGCCGCCCGCTGCCCCATGCTCATCCACCACCTCGTCCCCGGCCAGGAGGAGGGAAACCTCCAGCTCCTCCAGCAACTCGGCGCCGGAGACCTCGCAGAAAACCCAAAAGACCTCACCGAAGCCGTCTCCACCATCCTAGCCGACAACGCCTCCCGCTGGCGCAGAATGAAAACCGCCCTCGAAAACCACAACTGCAACGACGGAGCCATCACCGCCGCCAAATTCATCCTCAACAAACTCAATGACTCTTCATTGGAGTTTAAAGTTTAAAACTTAAAGTTCCATGCCCACCACCGACTTCCTCTTCGACATCGGAAAAGTCCTCCTCGACTTCGATTTCGAAACCTCCCTCACCACCCTGCTCCCTACCGCCCACCCGGATCCCATGGGCGCGCTCTCCAAACTCATCGCGAAAAAAGACGACTTCGAAGCCGGCCTCATCTCCGTCGGCGACTACACGAACTGGGCCATCGAAACCATGGAAAGCACCGCCACCCCGGAGCAGTTCCACGCCGCCTGGCAAAACATTTTCACCCCCAACCTCCCCGTGTGGGAAACCGCTCGAAGCCTCGCCGCCCAAGGGCACCGGCTCATCCTCTTCTCAAACACCAACGCCATCCACTGCCCGAAGGTCTTCGAGCAATTCACCGAATTCTCCCTCTTCCACGGCTCCATCCTCTCCTTCGAAGTAAACTCCATCAAGCCCCACCCGGAAATCTACCAACACGCCATCGACAAATACTCCCTCGTCCCCGAAAACACCCTCTACATCGACGACCTCCCCGCCAACATCGCCACCGGCAACACCTTCGGCTTCCGCACCCACCAATACAACCTCGACAACCACCCCGCCTTCGAACACTGGCTAGCAAAAGAACTTCCCTAGAAATCGCAACCCAAGCCTTTTCAAACTTTAATTTCCACCATCCCAAACACAGCCCAAGCCACTAGAATCCGATCCGCGTAAATCCGCGTCCATCCGTGGTTCCTCTTTCCCACAACCCCAGCCTTGGCGAACCTAGCGCCTTGGCGGTTAAATATTTCTTCCCATGCTCACCATCGCAAACCGAAATTTCAATTCACGCCTCTTCCTAGGCACCGGAAAATTCCCCTCCAACGAATCCATGCGCGACGCACTCGCCGCCTCGGGAACCGAAATCGTAACCGTAGCCCTCCGCCGCGCCGACCTGACCGGGAACAAGGACCAGTTCGCCAACATCCTCGACTTCGTTGACCCGGAAAAATACCTCCTCCTCGCCAACACCAGCGGGGCCATGAACGCAGAGGAAGCCGTCCGCCTCGCCCGACTCGCCCACTCCGCCGGCCTGCCGAAATGGATCAAGCTCGAGATCCATCCCGACCCCACCTACCTCCTCCCCGATCCCATCGAGACTCTCAAAGCCGCCGAGATCCTCGTAAAAGAAGGCTTCACCGTCCTCCCCTACATCAACGCCGACCCCGTCCTCGCCAAACGCCTCCAGGAAGCAGGCTGCGCCACCGTCATGCCCCTCGGCTCCCCCATCGGCTCCAATAAAGGCATCACCACCCGCGACCAGATCGAAATCATCATCGCACAAGCTACGGTGCCCGTAGTAGTTGACGCAGGCATCGGGGCACCCTCCCACGCTGCCGAAGCCATGGAACTCGGAGCCGATGCCGTCCTCGTAAACACCGCCATCGCCATCGCCTCGGATCCCGTAAAAATGGCCGACGCCTTCAAACAGGCCGTCGAGGCAGGCCGCACCGCCTTCGAACTCGGCCTCCCCCAACCCTCCGAAACCGCCCACCCGACCTCCCCCCTCACCGCATTTCTCAACAAGGACTGAACCATGGCACACAAAACCATGCACTACCCCGGCAAGCAGCGCTTCGAGCTGAAAAGCGGCCCCGGCGAGCCAGCCATCCTCACCTACCACAGCAGGGGCGATAATATTGTCATGGATCACACCTTCGTCCCCCCGGCCATGCGCGGCCAGGGCATCGCCGCCATCCTCACCCACGACGCCCTACTGGAGGCACGCCGCCTTGGCTGGAAAGTCATCCCCGACTGCTCCTACGTGGAAACCTATATCGAGCGCAACCCGGAGTTCAAAGACGTTCTCCGCCGCCCGGATCGCTGATCAGTGAAAATCATGCGAGTCCGCCGCATGCTCTTTCCCCACCCCGGACAACGGGCCGACAAAAGTCACGTAAACCGTCGGCTGATCCCCCTCCGTCCGTTGCAAGCGCCCTTCGGCAAAAAGGAACGGCTCACAGGTGATCACCTGTTTGAACACCTTGTAGGTTTTCACCGGCACGAAAAGATTCGCGATCCCCGTCTCGTCCTCCAGCGAAATAAAGCAATGACCTTTCGCCGTTCCCGGTCTTTGGCGACAGATCGCCATCCCGGCCACATCCACCGGCACACCGTGGGGAAGCTTGTGAAGATCCGCCGCCCGCAGGATACGCTTCTTCCCGTTTTTCTCCCGCCAGAGCTTCATCGGATGCGGCCCTACCGAAGCCCCTTGCGTGGCAAAATCCGCCGAGAGTCTCTCGCCCGCATTCATCATCGGCAGCACCCCACCATTGCCATTGTCCACATTCAGCAGGTCATCGAAAAGCGGAAGCTCCACCTGCCACATCGCCTCGCGCCGATGCCCCGCATTCTCCAACCCGTTCAGAGCACCCGCCCGCGCCAGCACCCGTCTCTCCTTCGCACTCGCCCCGATTTCCAGCAGGAAATCGCGTAGCTGCGGCGTCCCGCCACAGGCCGTGGAAGCTGCGTCCCGCAGCGACACAATCCTCCCCATCACCTCCGCCGAAATCCCTTTCAACCGGTTCAACCCCAGCCGCAACGTCCCGTCATCCACCACCGCCGTTTCAATCCCACTTTCCAAAACATCAACCGGCAACACCCGAATCCCATGCCGACGCGCATCCTGGATCAGGGTGTTCACCGAATAAAAACCCATGGGCTGGTGGTTTAGCAGTCCTGTATAAAACTCCGCCGGAAAATGCGTTTTCAGCCAGCAACTCGCATACGCGATCATGCCGAAGGAAATCGCATGGCTCTCCGGAAACCCATACTGCGCGAACGAGCCGATGGAAGCCACCACCTTGTCCTGCACCTCACGCCCGATTCCTTTTCCCGTCATCCGCTCGCGCAGTATTGCAACCGTCCGCTCCATCCTCTCATCGTTCCTCTTGAAAGCCATCGCACGCCGCAACTCATCCGCCTCCGCACCCGTAAAATCCGCAATCGCCATCGCCATACGCAGCACCTGCTCTTGGAAAAGAGGCACGCCGAGAGTCCTTTCCAGAATCGGCTCGAAGCAGGGATGGATGTAGTCGATTTTCTCATGCCCGTTGCGCCGGTTCAGATAGGGATGCACCAGATCCCCCACGATGGGCCCCGGGCGGATAATCGCCACCTGCACAGCCACGTCGTAAAAAACCTTCGGGCGCATGATGGGCAGGGTCGCCATCTGCGCGCGGCTCTCCACTTGGAAAGTCCCTATCGTATCCGCCCGGCCCATCATTTCGAACACCGCCGGATCATCCATCGGGATTTGCGCAAGATCGACCGCCTCCCCGCGCCTTGAACGTATTTCAAGGGCGTTTTCCATCGCCGCCAGCATCCCCAGCCCTAACAGGTCTATCTTCACGATGCCCATGTCCTCGCAGTCGTCCTTGTCCCACTGCACCACCGTGCGCCCCGGCATGGTCGCACGTTCCAGCGGCACCACGGAATCAAGACCGTGATCGCACACGATCATCCCGCCGGAATGCTGGCCGAGATGCCGCGGCAGCCCCAGGACGCCATGGTAGAGATACGATAGCGCTGCGAACCTCGGATGCGTGGCCGGCAGAATCCCCTCGAGCATGTTGCGGAAGTTATCCTCCGGTTCGATGACTTCCCCGCAATCCCCCCGCCAGCCCCGTATCCGTTCGGAAAACCTGTCCGCCACGCTCACCGGGAAGCCCAGCACCTTGCTCATCTCGCGAAATGCGGACTTGCCCCGGTAGGTGATCACGTTCGCAGTCATCGCCGCCCCCCGCTCGCCATATTTCCGGAAGACATGCTGGATCACCTCCTCACGCCTTTCCCCGGAAGGGAAATCGATATCGATATCCGGCCAGCTCTTCCTGTTTTCCGAAAGGAACCTCTCGAAAAGAAGACCTCCGCCAATCGGATCCACCGCCGTAATCCCCAGCGCGTAGCACACCACGGAATTCGCCCCACTCCCCCGTCCCTGGCAAAGTATCCCCCGCCCCACCGCGAACTCCACCAGCTCGTGCACGATCAGGAAATACCCTTGGAAGCCCAGCCGGAAGATCATCGCCAGCTCGTGCTCCAACTGGTTTTTCACCTTCCTACTACAAATGCCGTACCTCCGCGCCGCACCCGCATACGCAAACCTCCGCAGCAAGGTCGCCTGCTCCGCGAGCGAAAGCGGATTCCCCCTCCCGTCGGGAAAATCAGGAAACCGGTAGCCCAGGTTCTCCAGCGTGAATTCCACCCGCTCCTCCAGCCGCAACGTGTTTCGAACGGCCTCCGGAAGATCCTTGAAAAGGGAAACCATCTCCCCCGGCGATTTCAAATACCGCTCCCCGTTCGCCGCCAGCAAGCGCCCCGCCCCATCCAACGGCACATGGTTTTTCAGACAGGCGAACGCATCCGCCAGCATCCGCCCTCCCCTATCCGCATACAGCGGGGCGTTCACCGCCAGCAAAGGCAGCCCCAGATGTCCCGCCAGATCCCTCAACTGCCGCACCACCCGCCCGTCATCCCGCAGCCCGTGCCGGGAAATTTCCACATACACATTCCCCTTTCCGAAACACCGCACCAAGCCCTCCGCCGCACGCAAAGCCGCCTTTTTATCCCCTCTCAGAATCGCCGAAACCACAGGTCCGTCCCGCCCCCCTGTTAGAGCAGCCAGACTCCCGTCATCCATCGAAAAATCCTCCCCAGCCACCCCAAGCAAATGCCCGTCCGTCAGGTGCCGTGAAAGCGCCCGGTATCCTTCCCTCTTCAAACAAACCACCGGCACCGCCGTGGGGGCGATCTTCGGTCGCCCCCCGTCTTCCAAAATCCCACCTTCCCAATCCAGTAACGCCCCGACAACAGCCCGCACCCCGCACTCCAGCCCCGCATGATGCGCCCTCGCCGATCCATAAAACCCGCCCCGGTCCAGCACCCCCAGCGACCGGTAGCCAAGCTCCGCCGCCTTCCTAACAAGCACCTCCGGCTCACAAGCCCCCTCCAGGAAAGAGAAGCCGCTCGCGGCGCGGAACTCCACATAGCGGTTCATGCGTGGCTCCTTTCCGTGGATCCATGGGAAGAACGGGAATAATCATTTCCAGTCTTCCACTTCTCACTTCTCACTCGGCACTTCTCACTCATACCACCCCTCCACCTCCCACCTCTCCGGTTTCAAAAAAGCCAGTCTCACCAGACCCTTCGCCAGCTCCACATCCCACTCCAGCCGCTGCCACGCAACCGCCCCGTCCCACCAGCCTCCCGAGGAAAGGAACGGCCCGCATTTTCAATACCTCCCCGGAAAAACCTCCTGTCAGGATCGCCAGCGGAACGGGAAACCTCCCGCCAGCCTCATGCGCCACGGCCACCTCGCGGGGCGGGCGGAACCTCCGCAAAGGCACTGTGGAATCAGCGCGCATCTCCGCCCGGTTCCCATCTTTCTCACCCACCCCGCGCACCCGGAAAACATCCGGCCGGAACGTATCTTCCCGCACCGGCACCCCTACCCTGTCCTGTCCCAGCATCGCCTCCAGCTTCGCGACCGTTTCCGCCCAGCGCTCCGGCTGCGGAAGGTTTTTCCCGAACCATTCCCGCTGCCCCGCCACCGCGAACGTTGCCTCCGCATCCAGCGCCAGCCGCACCACCGCGGAGTCCAGCTTTACCGATTCCATCATCGTCTGCAACGGAGCCAGCATCCCCTCCACCCCGGTCTGCGGCTCGGGAAAGCGGAGCCGACGCATCACTTCCCCACCGCGCTCCATCGACAACCGGAGTTCAAGCACCCCCGCCGCCAGATGCCGCGCCGCCAGCCTTCCGGCCAGCACATGCAGCATCCGTTTCAGCGCGAACACCACCTGATCAAGCCCGACCACCCCTTCCTCGAAATCCATTTCCTGCGCGAAGGATTCCGGCACCCGGTGCAGCCTCAGCAACCGGCAGATTTTCCCGTGCAACACATCATGCCACCGCCCCGCCTCCGGCCCCAAGCGCTCCGCAACCCCCTGCCTGGGCAGTGCCATGAAATCCCCCAGATCACGCAAACCCCAGGTCTCCAGAATCTCCAAAGTCCGACCGCCCCCGCCCAAAGCCCCCAGCACCTCCATTGGCAGCCCCCGCAGGTTTTCCGAGGAAACCACCCGCTCCTGCGTGTCCACAAACCGCACCGCCAAATGAGCCAGATCCGGTGTTTCCGCCATCGCCCAGCAGACCTCCACCCCATCCAGGTGGAGCGCTGCCTTTAGGCGGCGAGTCACCTCTTCCATGTTTCGCACCATCCCCAGATCCATCACCACAGCATCCTCCGCCGTCATCTCCACATCCGCCGAAATGCTTTCCGCCAGGAAAAACAACTCCTTCCGCAACCGCGCCTCCGCCTCCAAGTCACGCGCCAACACTTTCAGATCCGGGCACCTCACCAGCGCCCTCCCAAGCGCCCAGCCGGGGGCGATCCCACTCATCCACCCCTCCCGGTTCAACGCCAGAATCGGCAGCTTGTCCCGCAATTTCCCCACCATCCCCTCGCCACCACCTGCCAAAACGGCACAAGCAACGTGGGGGCGATCTTCGGTCGCCCCCCGCAATGCCGCCATCACCGGGAAATCAGGAATGTATAGTGAGCAGAACATGGTAGAAGTTGCTAGTGCCGAGTGATCAGTGATCAGTGGAAGACAGGGGTGCAAACAGTTGGGGAGCAGACCGAGTCTTTCACTTCTCACTGATCACTCGGCACTCGGCACTTTTTCTCACCCACTCCTCCTCCCCCTCAGCGTCTCACCCCTCACCTCCAGCTTTTCCACCAACTCCCCCCGCTCCGCATCAAAATCCTCCAGCCTCAGCCCCGCGCCGAGTACCAGTTTCACGGACGCGCAAGGCACCACCGGACGTCCGGCCATCACCACCAGCCGGCACCCCGTCCGCTCCGCCACCTGCCGCAGCCTCCACCAGGCCGAGGCCGGAACTTTCCCCAGATCGCGCCTATCCAACCCCATCGCATCCAGCAGCACGAAAGGCATGTTTCCATCATGCAGCAGAAGATCCGCCGCCTTCACCATTTCCATCGCGCAGCGGCAGCGCACCCACAGCAACCGCCCGCAGGCTTCGTTGGAAAACGATCCGGGATCAAACCCATCGGCACCGTCCACCAGCACCATGCGGAAGCCGCCTGCCTCTTCCAAAGATTCGTTCTCCAAAAGCCCTGCCACCAGCAGGGACATTCCGGAGGATTTCCCCGCAGGCACCACCTCGGAAATCGCTCCGGGGGGAAACATCTTCGCATCAAACAAAGTGCCGCCTTCCGCTTCCCTGGAAGCTGTTCCAGGGTCAATGGCATGCGCTTGCGGGAACTTATCCCGCATTTGCTTTCTTAGAATCTCCACTGCCGCCGAAGCCATGGGAGGAAAATAACCATCCAGACGAATTGTTCAAGAGAACAGTTACATCGTTCCGATTTTTTTCCAACCGCCTGCCTGAAAAAGAAAATCGGCAGACAACCGGGGGGGAATGTCTGCCGACCTTTTCTCGGGGGATGTGCAATCTGGGGGGGGAACCGGCGGGGGCGAATGGGGGGCTTTCGCTCGCGCCGATGTGATTACATTACCCAAAAACGGCCATCGTCACATAACGCAATCGCGTAGGATTCACGCGATTCCCGTGTCCGGTCTCCACCCTTCACTTGGAAATTCGTCCCCAATCGTCCGGGGTATTCGCATTTTCCAACGCCCTTTCGTCCTCCAGCTCCAGGACTTTCGCCCCGTTCGCCCGCAGGATTTTCTGCAAACCCCACTCACCCGCGTCCATGGATCGTTTCAAAATTTCCAGCGCCCCTTTTCCATAAAATCCACAAAGCGGCTCCAACATCCCGCCATTTCCATACACCACAAAATCCTCGAAAAACCCCAACAGCCCTTTCAAAACACCCACCTCCAGCCTCGGCAAATCACAAGCCACCACCAGCCAGTCCTCATCCGCCGCAGTTTCCATCCCGGCGACAATTCCCCCGAGCACCCCTTCACCCGCATCCCTCACCGTTTCAAAATCCCCGGAAAGCCCCTGCCCCTCCCGCAAGGCCACCACCACATTCCCACACCCCGCCTCCCCCAGCAGATCCACCGCCCGCCGCACCATCGTCCGCCCGTCAGGATGCACCATCCCACCCTTCTCCCGCCCCATCCGGCTCCCCTTCCCACCAGCCAATACCAGTCCGCGCATAGCCACTTTCTAAACTTCAAATCTCAAATCTCAAATCTCAAAAATACCCAACCGCCAACGGCGCACTTCCCACCCGGCACTGATCACTCGGCACTAGGCACTTCTCCCCACCGCTCTTCCTTGAAGTTTGAAGTTTAAAATTTAAAGTTTCCCGCATGCTCCTCCTCCAACAGCTCATCCGCATCCCATCGGTAAACCCCGAGCACATGCCAGACAGCCCGGAGATCACCCACGAGCAGGCGATGGCGGACTTCGTTTCCAACTACCTCACCGATATCGGGGCGGAAGTCACCCTTGAGGAAATCCAGCCACGCCGTCCCAACCTCATCGCCCGCTTCGCCCCGCTTGACGGACGCCCGCGCATCCTCCTCGGCCCCCACCTCGATACTGTGGGAGTCGGCAACATGACCATCGACCCCTTTTCCGGGGAAAGCCGCGACGGCAGAATCCACGGCCGCGGAGCCTCCGATACCAAAGGCCCGATGGCGGCGATGCTCGAAGCCCTCAAGGAAAACAAAAACATCCTCCGCGACCTGCCGACCGCCATCGACTTCGTGGGCTTCATGGGGGAAGAGGCATCCCAGCACGGCTCCAAGCATTTCGCGCAGCACCATGCGAAGGACTACCAATTCGCCATCGTCGGGGAGCCTACCTCCATGCACATCGTCCACACCACGAAAGGCTCGCTCTGGGCGACGCTTGTCGCGGAAGGGGTTTCCGCCCACGCCTCCCAGCCGCAACTCGGCGACAACGCCATTCTCAAACTCTCCCGCGCCCTGCTCCTCCTTCAGGAAACGCTCGCCCCCCGCCTCGCCGCATACGGCCACCCCGTCCTCGGCCACTCCACAATGAATATCGGAACCATCGCCGGAGGCTCCGCCCCGAACATCGTCCCGAACAAGGCCGTGGCACAAATCGACATCCGCCAGACCCCCTCCCTGCACAGCGCGGGCGGCGCACTCCAGCTCCTCCGGGAAACCATTGCGGAACTCCGCCTTCCGTTGGAAATGCACCACGCCGACGAAAACCCGCCCATGGAAACGGAAACCGAAGATCCCTACATCCAGCGCCTCCTCGCCACCGATCCCCGCACCGAACTCACCGGCGCCCCCTGGTTCTCCGATGCCGCCCACCTCTCCGCCGCTGGCCTTCCCTCCATCTGCCTCGGCCCCGGCTCCATCGACCAGGCCCATACCAAAGACGAGTTCATCGACATCGCACTGCTGGAGGAAGGAAAAGCATTCTTCTCGAAATTCATCCGCTCGCTTGCGGATTGAGCGGGGAAAATCCGGCTTTCCGCTACATCTGAAAAGGTGTAGCTTCCAAACATGACTGTTCTGGAACATTCTCCGATCTCCTCCTCACCCAAGATCCTAGGTGGAGCCATTGTGTTCACAGGCACCCGCGTCCCAGCCCAGACACTCTTGGATTACCTGAACGATGGTTTCACTTTTGATGAGTTCCTTGAATATTTCCCATCCGTTTCTCGTGCGGACGCAGAGGAGTTTTTACGAATATTGGAAAAATCCCCGGAATGAAAATCGTTTTTGACGAAAACGTTCCCTGGCCGCTTCGAAAGTTCCTTACAGGCCATGAGGTCACCAGCGTTCAGCGCGAAGGACATGGGGGAATTGAAAACGGTGAGCTACTTGCGTTATTGGAAGGCAATTTTAGCATCTTTATTTTAGCGGATAAGAATCTTCGCTATCAGCAAAACCTTCAAGATAGAGCCATGGCGATCATCGAACTGCCTACGAACCGGTGACCTATTCTCAAAACCCTCCGGGAAGAAATTTCTTTAGCCGTAAGTGAAGCCCGCCCGGGATCATATACCGTCACCGACTGATTTCCCCCAAATGACCGAACTCATCCTCAACGAAGCCATCTACAAGCGGATCATTGAAGGGGAAATCCCCTCCGCACGGCGTTTCCTCTGGATCGTGACCGCAGACATCAAGGACATGCACGTCATCCGCGGCCGCCGCTCCGTCCCGTTTCTCGCCGTGCTTGCCGAGCTGGTGGAAAACGGCGTCGCCGTCCGCCTCATCCACGCGAAGGAGCCCGGCCCGCGTTTCCGACAGGATTTCGACCGCTACCCAGTCCTCATCGAGAGCGATCTCTTCGAGCGCATCCTCTGCCCGAGGGTTCACACCAAGGCCATCATCATCGACGGAAAAAAGGCGTTCATCACCTCCGCCAACCTCACCGGAGCCGGCCTAGGTGCGAAACATGCCGACAAACGAAACTTCGAAGCGGGTATCCTCACCGATGAGAAACAACATGTAGCCCCCCTCATGGAGTGGATCGACTCCCTCTACCTCGGTGAATTCTGCACCCGCTGCCGCCTCCGCTCCATCTGCCCCGATCCGCTCGATGGGTAGCCGTTGGAATCGCGAGTTGCCACGCTTTCCTTGACATTCCGTAAAACATTTGCTTTAAACCCGTGCAGCCATGGCCAGGAAACAATACACAGCGAAGAAGCTCGCCAGCGTTGAGGCGTCCACGCGGCTGATCCGTGGGATCAACCGGATTCTTTGCTTTTGCGTGGCCATCGCCTTCGGTCTGCTCATCGCCGCAACCGCTGCCCCGCAAAAATCGGAGTATGACAAACTCCAGGCCAAGCTCCGCCAGACCCAGGCTCGCGAAGAAGCCGCCCTTGCGAGAAAGGAGCACAAGGACATCCAGCTCCGGGCCTTGCGCGAGGACACCGCCTATCTGGAGATACAGGCACGCGACCGTCTCAATTACTACCGCCCCGGCGAGCGCGTCCTCCGTTTCGGCCGCGACCGCTAATGTCCGTTCCCGATTGACCACCGCCCATCCTCCGAATTAACTTCCGCCATGCCCCGCGCGATAAAGGCCTTCATTCTCTTTCTCTTCCTTTTCACACAGGCGGCGCAGGCCGAGCATGTGATCGTCTGCGGCGGCCCCGCCCTGAGGAAATGGGAAAACTTCCGCGTCACCGATGACCAGCACGACCGCTGGTGGGCAAACTTCGTCCGCGCATCCACCCTCCGCATGGCCGAAATCCGTCTCGCCTACGGAAAGGAAGCTCCCCTGGTCTGGCTCGTTTACCGCCCCGGCTACGAGGCACGCGGCCGCGAGGACGGAAAGCCCTACACCACATGGATCGCCGAACAAGCGGCCAAGCGCAACTGCACCCTCATCTGGTTCACTTCCGGCGGTGACTACATCCGCAAGATCAACTCCCGCCCACGCAACTCGGTCGAAACCTACGACTACTTCGGCCACTCGAACAAATACGCCTTCATGTTCGACTACGGCAGCGACATCATGGCGGTTTCCACAGCCTGGCTCCATGAAAGGGATATCCCCCGCCTGAACTCATCGATCTTCACGAAAAGTGCCTATTGCAAATCCTGGGGATGCCACACCGGATCCTCCATGTCCGCCGTGTGGAAACGCCATCTCGGGTACCCGCTTGAAGGGGCTAAAGGCAAGACCCTTTACACCATGGTCGGCCAAGGCCAGATGCCCCAGGGTTTCGGCGGATGGACGAGGTAGCAGGTAAATGCTGAAACTCTGAAAAGCTGAAAGGCTGAAATCAGAGTCCGGCACCTCCTAATAAAATTTCAGCATCTCAGCTTTTCAGAATTTCAGTTTTACTCCACCCATGCTCCTTTCCGAACTCCAAGCCCTCCACGACCTCCCCTTCTTCGAACTCATCGAGAAATCCCGCAAAGTCCACCAGGAAAACTGGGCGCACCCGGAAGTCCAGCTCTGCACCCTGCTCTCCATCAAGACCGGCGGCTGCTCCGAGGATTGCTCCTACTGCGCACAATCCGCACGCTACAAATCCGGGGTCGATTCCGAGCGCCTCATGGCGAAATGCGATGTCATGGAACGCGCGAAAGTCGCCGCCGAAACCGGCTCCACCCGCTTCTGCATGGGAGCAGCATGGCGCGGAGTCCGTGGCGGCACCGAGCGTTTCGAGCAGGTGATCGATATCATTCAGGACGTTTCCAAGCTCGGTATGGAAGTCTGCGTGACTTTGGGCGAACTAGGCCCCGATGAAGCGAAACGTCTGAAAGAAGCGGGCGTCACTGCCTACAACCACAATCTCGATACGTCCCCGGAGCACTATCCGAACATCGTCACCTCGCACACCTACGAGGACAGGCTACGCACCATCCAGAACGTCCAGGACGCCGGCATGTCCGTCTGCTGCGGCGGCATCCTCGGCCTCGGGGAAACCATCACCGACCGCCTCCGCCTGCTCGAAGTCATTTCAAACTTCGATCCACAGCCCGAGTCCGTGCCCATCAACTCCCTCATGCCCATGCCCGGCACCCCGCTCGCGGAAAACCCACAGGTGGATACTTTCGACATCGTCCGCATGATCGCCATCACCCGCATCGCGATCCCGAAAGCAAAAGTCCGCCTCTCCGCAGGCCGCACCCGCCTTTCCGACGAAGCCCAGACACTCTGCTTCTTCGCGGGCGCAAACTCCATTTTCTACGGGGACAAACTCCTCACTGCGAAGAATCCGTCGGTGGAGAAAGACCAAGCTCTCCTCGCAAAGCTGGGTCTCTCACCTCTCGCGCCTGTTCCTGCCAATCAGGAAGCAACGGCTTGCGCTGTTTAGGAATTGCAGCTTCCTGCTTTGTCCAGTTCGATCCGTGCAGAATGCAGCGGACACTTATCCAAAACCATTTAAAAAACGGGATTTCAGATCCGGCACGCTGCTTGCGATTGTGAGCGCGTTATGAAAACACACGATCTCAGCAGCAAGACCATCGCCATCCTCGCAACCGACGGTTTCGAACAGGTGGAATTTACCAAGCCCAAGGAGGCTGTGGAAAAAGCGGGAGCTACAGTCCACGTCATCTCGTTGGAAGAAGGAAAAATTCAAGGCTTCAACCACGCCGACAAGGCGGACACCTTCGCGGTGGACAAGACCGTCGGCTCCGTGAAAGCGGAAGATTACGACGGCCTCATCCTGCCCGGCGGCGTCCACAATCCGGATGCCCTCCGTGTGAACAAGGATGCGGTTTCCTTCGTCCGCGATTTTTTCAAGCAGCACAAACCAGTGGCTGCCATCTGCCACGGCCCGTGGACACTGATTGAAGCGGGTGTTGTGAAAGGGCGGACACTCACCTCATGGCCGAGCTTGAAAACCGATCTCGAAAATGCCGGGGCAACCTGGGTGGACGAGGAAGTCCATTGCGACCAGGGTCTGGTAACAAGCCGCAACCCCGATGACATCCCGGCCTTCTGTGCGAAAGCCGTAGAGGAATTCGCGGAGGGCAAGCACAAGCGCCAGACCGCATAACCCATCGACACCTGATATTTAAAATAACACCATCGGCCCGGGGGAAATCCCCGGGCTGTTGCCACATAATCAAGCATCATGAAATCCATCAACCCCACCACCAACGAAGAACTGAAAACCTACCAGCCACTGACCAAAGAGCAGACCGTCGCGGCAGTGGAAAATGCCCACGATGCTTTTTCAGACTGGAGAAAAATGGATTTCGCCACCCGCAAAAAAGCCCTGCTGAAATTCGCCAGCCTCTTGCGGGACAATAGTGAAAGCCTTGCCAAACTGATTACCACGGAGATGGGCAAACGGATTTCCGAAGCCCAATACGAAATCGAATACTGCGCGAACATCACCGAATTCTACGCAAACGGTGCCGAAGGATTCCTGTCCAATACCCCGGTCGAAGTGGATGATGCGGATGCTTATATCCAGTACACCCCCATAGGCGCGTTACTCGGGGTGATGCCATGGAACTTCCCTTTTTACCAGGTCATCCGCTTCGCCACGCCCAACATCATGGCCGGCAACACCGTCCTCATGCGCCACGCCAGCAACGTCCCGCAATGCGCGGAAGCCATCGAAAAACTCTTCAAAAAATGCGGCCTCCCCGAGGGCGTTTATACCAATCTCTTCATCCCCACCGAGTTCATCGATACGGTCATCTCCCACAAACACATACGGGGCGTTTCCCTCACAGGCAGCGAAGGTGCCGGTGCAGCCGTAGCCTCAGCGGCGGGGAAAAACATCAAGAGATCGGTCTTGGAACTCGGCGGAAATGATCCCTTCATCGTGCTCGAAGATGCGGATCTCGAAAACGTCGTCGAAAAAGCGGTCAAAGGACGGATGGTAAATACCGGCCAGTCCTGCGTCGCGGCGAAACGGTTCATCGTAGTCGAGCCACTCGCCAAAAAATTCACCGCTGGAATGAAGAAAGCCATGTCCAAGCTCAAAATGGGAGATCCCATGAACGAATCCACGGATGTCGGCCCGCTTTCCTCCGAATCCGCCGCAGTCACCTTGGAAAAACAAGTAACCTCCTCCATCCGCGCCGGAGCGAAAGCCATCCTCGGCGGTGACCGGCCTGACAAAAAGGGAGCATGGTTCAATCCCACCATTCTCACCGGGGTAACCAAGGAAAACCCGACATTCGACGACGAACTCTTCGGTCCGGTAGCTACCATCTACGCTGTAAAAAACGAAGCGGAAGCAATCGCCCTCGCCAACAACTCCTCCTACGGACTCGGCGGCTCTGTCTATTCCAAAGACACCGCCCGCGCCCGCCGCGTGGCCGAACAAATCGATACGGGTATGGTATTCATCAACCAACCCACCAAATCCCAAGCCGAACTCCCCTTCGGCGGCACCAAGAATTCCGGGTTCGGCCGTGAGCTTTCCCACCTGGGAATCCTCGAATTCATCAACAAGAAACTGATTCACACGAAGAAGTCCGATTAAGGAAAAGGAACCCGTCTGAAATTTTTGGGTGACCTTTTTCAACCCGGAAACAAGATCGTGGAAATGAAATCCACGATCTTGTTTCTATTCACTGTTGTCACCGCCTTCGCCGAACCGGTATCCCTTTCCGGTATCTATCCCCACCTCGCTTTCTTCAACGATGAGCGCGAGTGCGGGACGGGTGCCGTGGTTCCTTGGGCGGATCGGCTTTGGGTTGTAACCTACGCTCCGCACTCGCCGAAAGGCTCGTCCGACAAGCTTTACGAGATCACCAGCGACCTAAAACAAATCATCCGTCCGGAATCCATTGGCGGCACACCCGCGAACCGGATGATCCACGACGAGTCCGGGCAGCTTTTTATCGGCCCGCATGTGATCGACAAGGACAGGAACGTCCGCACCATTCCCTATTCGGAAATGTTCGGACGCCCCACCGCCAACGCCCGCCACCTCACCGATCCCGCCGGGAAAATTTATTCCGCCACCATGGAAGAGGGCATCTACGAGATCGACGTGAAGACACTGGAAGTCACCGAACTATTCGCTGACGAGGCAAACAAGAACCGCCCTCGGTACGCGGAACTCCCCGGCTACCACGGAAAAGGGATGTATTCGGGACAAGGTCTCCTCGTTTACGCGAACAACGGCGACTACAGCAAGGAACGCCTGAAAGACCCGTCCATCCCCTCCGGCGCACTGGCTACCTGGGACGGGAAATCGGACGAATTCGAGCTCATCCTGCGCAAACAGTTCACCGATGTGACCGGCCCCGGAGGCATCCATGGATCGAAAAGTCCCGCAACCGACCCGATTTGGGCGATAGGCTGGGATCACCGCTCGGTTATCCTGATGCTTCTTCAGAACAACGAATGGTCGCAATACCGGCTTCCCAAAGGCTCGCACTCCTACGATGGCGCACACGGCTGGAACACGGAGTGGCCGCGCATCCGGGAGATAGGCGAAGGCGAAAATTTCCTGATGACCATGCACGGCACTTTCTGGAAATTCCCCTCCACCTTCACCGCAAACACCTCAGCCGGCATACGGCCCCGCTCAAACTATCTCAAAGTCATCGGCGACTTTGCGAAATGGAAAGACAAGATCGTATTTGGCTGCGACGACACTGCGGCTTCCGAATTCGCCAACAAGCGCAAGGCAAAAGGCGAGATCGCAGCACCGCAATCGCAATCAAACCTGTGGTTCGTTTCACCTGAAAAACTCGACAACATCGGCCCAGTGATCGGGCGCGGCGCGGTCTGGTTGCGTGATGAAGTGAAAAAAGACGTCCCTTCCGACCCCTACCTGTTCGCCGGATACGACCTTCGTGGCACACACCTCTCCCACGGCTCCAATCATGAAATCAACTTCTCCTTCGAGGTGGATGAAAAAGGCGATGGCACGTGGGAACCCCTGACGGAAATCAAAATCCAGCCCGGCAAGTCCGTCTTCCATGAATTTCCCGCAGAACAAAGGGCGGAGTGGATACGCGTGAAACTTTCCCAGGACTCATCCAACGTGAGTACCGCCTTCCTTTTCCGCAACTACGATGAACGCAGTAATGATGCAGACGAGATGTTCTACGGACTCGTAGCGGAGGCGGATCCCACAGTCACCGGGGGAGTCATCCGCGCCCGGGCGGAAAACAAGCGCACACTGGCCTTTGCCTCCACTTCCCCCGATGGCAAGGACATCGGCTACTACGAGCTGGATGCGGAACTGAACCTGAAGCTCACCGATGACAAACCCGCACACATCTATCAGAAGAAAAACACGGCCATCCCGGAGACGAAAAAATTCCTCACCCACGATGCCGCCTCCGTCGTTTTCACGGATGACGATGGCAAGCGCTGGCGTTTCCCGAAAGCCACCGGTGCCTATGATGATGGCGGGCTTTTCGGCAGCTACCGCATCGCCCGGGAAGTCGCCACCGAGCGGGACATGTTCCACGCATACGGCACCTTCTACGAACTCCCGGCAAACAACGCAGGCGGGTTTTCAAAAGTCCGTCCCATCGCCACCCACAACCGCATTATCCATGATTTCTGCTCCTACCGCGGACTGCTCATCCTCAGCGGCACATCCCTGAATTCCTCCGCCCACAACCCGCACCTCATCCGCTCGGACGACGGGAAAACCGCCCTCTGGGCCGGTGCCGTGGACGATCTTTGGAAATTTGGCAAACCACGCGGAAAAGGCGGCCCGTGGAAAGACACCGTGGTGGAGCCAGGCAACCCATCCGATCCCTATCTGATGACCGGCTATGACAAAAAATCACTCACCCTCTCTTCGGATGCCGATACGGAAATCACCGTGGAGCTGGATATTTCCGGAGATGGCAACTGGGTCCCCCCCCCACAAAACCTTTCCGCTGAAGGCTGGGGAAACAACCACCCACAGTTTCCCCGACGCCCTCTCCGCTTACTGGGTCAGATTCACAGCCGGCAGCGCGGCCAAAGCGACAGCCCAACTGGATTACAAATGAATCCTAGAAATTTTTCTGAAAAATCCGTTGAATTTATCCCTTTCCGCAACGTCTTTCCTTGCATCGGGTCACGCGGAAAATGGCAAATGTCCTTGATCCTCCGGAAACCTTGACTAGCTTCAAACTAACACCAAAACACATCATGAAAAAACTATCCATCCTCACAATGTCAGCATTCGCCGCATTCGGCCTCAGCAACTGCGCCGAACCTACCGGCCGAACACCCAGCGTGGAGCGGCGATCGGTGCCCTCGGCGGAGCAGCCCTTGGCGGAATCGTCGGTAACCAGTCCGGACGCGCCCTCGAAGGTGCGGCAATCGGTGCCGCCGCAGGCGGCGGAGCGGGAGCTCTCTACGGCAATCAGCAGGATGCCGAGCAACGCCGCCGCTACAACAGCGGCTACTGATCCGCCACTGACATCAACTTGAAAACGCAGCAGGGGGTAACCCTGCTGCTTTTTTTATTTGGATGAAACCCGCCGCCCGTCTCTCATACCCGGGAGGCGGGAAGTTTCCCGCAAACCGTTTTATCCAGCCATGCGCATCCTCCTTTTCCTCTTAGCCTTCAGCGGCATCCTCTCCGCCCAGAAAACCGCATCGGTATCCTCCCTGCTTTCCGAGAACAAAGCGATAGCTCCCGGCGAGGCGTTTACCGTAGCGTTGAAACTCGATCACCCGCCGGAATGGCACAGTTACTACAAAAATTCCGGCGGAGTCGAACTCCCTCCGGAAATCGAATGGACGTTGCCCGGTGGCACCACCACAGGCCCCATCCAATGGCCGGTTCCCGAGGTGAAGGACGGCTATTTCGGGAAAAGTTTCATCTATCCCGGCTCGCCTGTTTTCCTGATCAGCATCACCCCGCCTGATTCGCTGACCCCCGGTGAAACGTTCACCTTCTCCGCCAAAGCCGAGTGGCAGATCTGCAAGACTTCCTGCATCAACGAATCGGCTGAATTCACTCTGGAACTTCCGGTTTCCGAAACCCCTTCCACCGATACGGACAGAGCGGAATTTTTCCAGGCGGCTCGCGCAAATCTTCCGAAACAAGCACCTGAAACCACGGAATTCGGCGTGGATACGGAAACGGGAAACCCGAATACCATCCAACTGCTCGTAAAAGGACTCGATTCCCAACCAACCGAATTCATCCCCAACGAGCCATACCTCAAGGCACTCTCCGACGGCGGAACGGTAGATACGGACGGGGACACGACCGTCCTGACCCTCCAGCGCAACCTGAAAGACATGCTCGAAGAGGACATACCCCAGGGTGACACGGTATCCGGCATCCTCACCGCCGGTGAAAGCTTCCTCGTTCCGGAAGCAGTGGTTTCATCGCTTTCAAAACCGAAAGCAATTGAATCGGAATCAGCCTCTCCACGCGCTTTTTTAGGAGTCCTCTGGTTCATGTTCCTGGGAGGATTCCTCCTAAACCTGATGCCATGCGTGTTCCCCGTGATCGGTTTGAAAATCATGGGCTTTGTCCAGCAAGCCGGGGAAAACCGCCGTTCCATCGCCCTGCACGGAGTGAGTTTCGCAGGGGGTGTATTCACTTCATTCGCCATTCTCAGCGGCATCCTCTTCGCCCTCCGCAATGTCATCGGATGGGGTTTCCAGCTCCAGAACCCATGGGTCGTGCTGGTCTTGCTTCTACTCATGTTCATCCTCGCGCTGAACATGTTCGGCATCTTTGAAATGGGAACATCCGCGACTTCCATCGGAGGCAGACTCCAAACCAAAACAGGCCACACCGGATCGTTCTTTTCCGGCGTGCTTGCCACGGTCGTAGCCACCCCCTGCTCCGCCCCCTTCCTCGGGGCAGCCATCGGGGCGGTCATGGTCTTTCCCGCGTGGCAGTTTTTCACCGCATTCGGACTCATGGCCGCCGGGCTGGCACTACCCTACCTCGTCCTATCGCTCTATCCGCAGTTTGTGGAAAAACTCCCCCGCCCCGGCCCGTGGATGGAATCGTTCAAGCAGGCGATGTCCTTCCTGCTTTTCGCCACCGCCGCCTATCTGCTCTGGATCTATTCGGATCTGGTAGGCATGGACAACACCCTCTCCGTGCTGCTCGGCCTCACCCTGATTGCCGCTGCGGCATGGGTTTACGGGCGCTGGAACCTTCCCTATAAAACGAGACGGACCCGCACCGTCGCACTGGCCGTCACCTTTGCCTTCGCCGCCTCCGGTGCCATCCTAGCCCTGCCTCCGAGCGCGGGATCGGAAGAATCCAAGGCCGTCTGGCAAGCCTGGTCGCAGGAAACCGTCGATGAGCTCCTGGCAGATGGCACCCCCGTCTATATCGACTTCACCGCCCGTTGGTGCGTCACCTGCCAGGTGAACAAAAAAGTGGCCTACACGGAAGAAGTCATGGCTCTTGCAAAGGAGAAAAACATCGTTTTCCTGAAAGCCGACAAAACCAGACCCAATCCCGCCATCGAGGCGAAACTCCAGGAACTCGGCCGCACCGCCATCCCGGTAAACGTCCTGCTCGTCCCCGGAAAAGAACCGGTCATTGCTCCCGAGCTTTTGGCTCCGGGCATCCTGAAAGAGCTGTTCAATACAGTGCCTTAGTTTCTCCGCTCTCCGGCAGCAAGCCTCCCGGCCATTCCCGGAAACAGAATGATGTGAAACGGCAGCACGGAATACCAATAGAGCCGGCCGAACAATCCACGTGGCCGGAAAGTCGCGGTTTGGATTAATTTTTGATCTGTAATTTCAAAATCAAGCCAAGCCTCCCCCGGCATTTTCATCTCAGCGGAAAGGATCAGACGCGCCGGGCTTTCCGCTGTGCCCTTGTCTGCCAGGACTACCCGCCAGAAATCCAGGGCATCACCAGGGAAAAGTTCGCTCGGATGCCGCCTTCCCCTCCTCACCCCGGTGCCGCCGACCATGCGGTCCATGATCCCCCGCACCCGCCATGCCCAGTTCATGGACGGCCAGCCGTTTTTCCCGCCGATGGACCAGACGGAGCGGACCACCTCATCGCGATCCGCTGTCAGCGCCACCTCCTGCCGGTCTCGTAAAACGCCGTGCTCCGGGACTTTGATTGATTGGAAAAATTCCGGATTGAGCCGGCCCGATGAAAGCGAATCGATCCAGGACGAAGGCACACGGTTCTGCGCGATTCTCGCGAAAGCCGTCACGATTGCTTCCTTATAAGTCAAACGCTCCTGCGGAATCATTTCCACGATGCGGTCGTCCCCGCAGATGGTCTCGTTGGACAGTGAACCGACCAGCGATTTCGCGAGAGGCATGGTTGTGGAAGTCACGAAATGCAGCCAGTGCGCGGACAGTCCCGGAGTCAGAAGAGGAACGGGAATTACCAGGCGTTTCAGCTCACGGGCCGCCGCGTATTGCCGGAGAAGGTCACGGTAGGTCAGCACCTCCGGACCACCTATATCCAGCTCCGCCCCGGCGGTTTCATCATTATCCAGACACCCGGTGAGATAGCCGACCACATTCCGTATCGCAATTGGCTGGCACTTCGTCTTCGTCCACTTGGGCGTGACCATCACCGGCAGTTTCTCCACCAGATCCCGGATGATCTCAAACGAGGCCGAACCGGAACCCACGATGATGGACGCCCGCAGGGTGGTCACAGGAACCTCACTGGAGCGCAGGACGCGGTTCACCGTTTCCCGCGATCTCAGGTGGTGGGAAAGTCCTTTTTCCGGTACGAGTCCGCCCAGGTAAATGATCCTCCCGCACGATCCCCTGCCGACCCATCCCACGAAATTTTCAGCACATGCTTTCTCCCTTTTTTCAAAGCCATGCCCGGCTCCCATCGAATGGAGAAGATAATACGCCGCGCCCATGCCGTCCGGAAACGGGGGCAGCCCGTCCGGCTCCAGCATATCGCCCTCCAGCAATTCCAACCTTCCGTCCGCAAGAAACGGATCGAACTGGGAGGTAGGGAAGCGCCCCTTGTCCCTGACCAGACCGACCACCCGGTGTCCGGCATCCAGCAGCGATGGCAAAAGCCGCAATCCGATGTATCCGTTTGCGCCTGTCAGTAGGATTTTCAAGATCCCATCCTAACCCCGCCCCACCATAACGCAAGAAGGGGCGGCTTCACAGCCACCCCTTCGGAAACATTATCTGGGAACGCCATCAGGCATTTACATCCACTGACGCATACTCGCCGTCTTTCCGGCGATAAATGATCGTGAGGCAGTCCCGGCGGGCGCTCTTGTAGAGGACGAAGGGACGGTCGGTAAGCTCCAGCTCCATGATCGCATCTTCCTTAAACATCGTTTTCACGGCGAAAGTATCGCGGTGCACGATGAACGGTTCGGGATCGTGCTCGGACTCCTCCGGGTGATCCAGCGCCTCGTCGTTGAAATACCTTTCCTCCAGATAGCGGATGGACTCGTTGCGATGCGGGCGGTTCTTCTTCAGGAGGCGGGTTTTGTGCTTCCTCATCCGGCGGGCAATCTTGTCGATGGTCTCGTCAAGCGCCACGTACATGTCGCGTCCCTCGCTATGCGCTTCAATGGTGATGTGGTTCGTGCAGAAGAGAATGATTTCGGCAATGTGCCTGTTTTTCTGAACGTCCAGGATCGCTTTCGCCTCTATGATTTTCGGATAGTCAAGATGGAGCCCTTCAATTTTCTTGCGGGCATATTCACGGAGGGAGTCGGTCACTTGTTCGTGCCTCACCGTTACGGTGATTGGCAGATTAACGTTTGCAGTTTGCATGGTTCTTAGTGGTTATAGGTTGATTCACGGATAAGACGTCCTCCGCCCTATCCGTCTATTACCCTGATGCATCCTTTACCGGAATACCACGTATAAGTTCGGGAAAACCGAACTTTTTCCTCCAGAAATTTAGACAAAACCCACCGGTGGCGACCCGCCCGCCGTACACCTCAGTTCGCGCCGTCCCGACTGATGCGCCGCTTCACTTCCTCAAGGAAATTCCCCTCCCCCTCCAAGGCATCCGCCACCGCGCGGATCACCTCCAGCGTAGGTCTGGAAACATGGTGCTCCATCCCCTCGACATCCCTGTAGATCGTTTCCTCATCCAGCCCGAAAAGCCGGAGGAACCGCGTCAGCGTCTCATGCCTCTCCACGATCGCCTGGGCGATCCTGTGCCCGTGCCCGGTGAGAACCGTGCCACGGTATTTCTCGTGTTTCACCAGCCCCTCGGCATCCAGTTTCTGGAGCATGTTGGTCACGCTGGCCTGGGAAATCCCCAGATTTGAGGAAATATCAACCGCCCGCGCATATCCCTTTGCCTCGATCAGGTGCAGGATTTGCTCCAGGTAATCGTCCATGGCAACGGAGCCGCTGGTTCTGCCGGAAAGGGGTTGGGTCATCTGCCGCCATCCTTTCCACCGGATCCCGGCTTTTCAAGCCCCGAAGACTTTCCATAAAGACCCCGGTTCGAGGCATGGAATTCCGCCTTCAGCCTGACTTTCAACCCGCTGAGATCCACGATCCTCCAGCCATTGAAATGCCAGTTGCCATCCACCCCGTCATGCTCAATCCCGACCAGCAGATGCGCCGCGTCGTCATTGATTTTCAAAGTCCCGTCCTTTGGCTCGAAATAGAACGTCCGCAGAGTGCTGTTCTCGGATCCCTTCTCCATCAGCTTCGGATCGAGGTAGAAAATTTCACCCGTTGCCTTATCCGTAATCTGCAAATCCGGGTATCCCGAACGCTGCTCCTTCCCCTCCCGTGTCCGCGGAATTTCACACTTCAACCCCTCCACCGCATTCAAACCCGCCAGCAGACCGTCTTCAAAAAAGCGCGACCCTTCATTGATACGCCTCAAGCCGTGCAACGGGGATTTCTCGGAATTCATTTCCTCCAACACATCCGCCAAAACCGCTGTGAGTATCCCATATACCCGCTCCCCGGATTTCATTTTCACCAGGGGAACCACTTTTTTCCCGGAAACCGCCTCTGAAATGGTCGCGAAATCAAAATCCCGCCTCGAAAGATCTTCCTTCAAAAGCCCCCTCACCAAAGCGATGTCCGCCATCTTTTGCTTATCCGCTCCCGCCCTCTCAAGCAGCTTTTCCTGCCTCTCCCAACGCGGAAGCGCCGGACGCTTCGGCTCCCGCGTAGCCACAAAAACAACCAGAGACAGCCCCAACAATCCGAAGAAAATCTGCAAAGCGCGTTTCATCCTATCGGTCTTCCTCTTAGTTGGAGTTTAGAGTTTGAGATTCAAAGTTTTCCGCATCCGCACCCATGAAGTAGTGTTCGGCACCACCAGCGCGGTAAGCGGAAGATCCTGCAACCCGAATTTTTTCACAGTCCATTCGAGCAATACAAGGCTTGCGACAGCGTCGAACAGGGCATCGTGCCAGCCCCTCCCCGGCACCAGCTTGCGCACCTTTTTCGCCACACCTATCTCCTCGCAGAAAACACCCAGGGAATGCTTCCGCGCGTTTGGCACCGCCGCACGGGAGAGTGACAGGGTATCCACCCAGGGATCGAAAGGATTTCCGGGGAATTTCCTCAAAAACTTCTTCTCCGTCCCCTTCGCGTGAGCCACCGGCACCGCCCCGGAACCCAGGCGCCCGTTCACCTCCGGCCACAGGGAAAGCAGACTCGGGGCACCCTCGAGCCGTGCCTCATCGATCCCGTGAATCCTTTTCGCATACCAGTCCACTTCGCCCTGCCCCTCCAGATCGGATACGAAAAAATTGCCGAACCCCTCTTCCAGTGACCACGTCCCCATCCCGATCTGCACCGGCCAGTCCGGCTTCCCGTGTTGCGCCCCCGCTCCCTCGAAATCAATCCCCGCAAACACCACATCCCGCACCTTCCTATCGTCGTTCACCCGCCCATCTTCCCCACCAACCGGAATTCCACAACCACGGATTCTCTTTTCCCGCACTGAACGAAGGCTCCCCATTGATTCGGATCACTTAAATATCAGGATTCCTGATTTTTGTTGCACAACGGGCGCAAAGCAGTCATAAGCCGTGCGCCCAATCCCCTGCCCCTACCTTAGCAATTCATGAGCATCCCCAAGTTTATCGGCGCATCTTCCGCAATCCTCCTTGCCTGGCTCGGAGTTACTTATTTCCACGAAGTCCCCGTAGAGCGCTATCAGAAGCAGGGTAAATTTTCCGCTACGTCCTCCGTGAAAAGCCGGACTGCCGATGAAGCCGTCGCAGTCACTACCACGGAAACGGAATTGGAAAGCCGCTGAACCCCCATGCCGGAAGATCCCATATGCACCGACACCAAACCGATCAGGCTCGAGCTTGAACCCGGAACCTACTGGTGGTGCTCCTGCGGAAAAACCAGCCACAGCCCTTTCTGTGACGGCTCCCACAAGGGAACCGGCCTGCAACCGAAGAAACTCGAGATTGCGGAAAAAACCACACTGAACCTCTGCCAGTGCAAAGCGACGGCAAACCCACCGCTCTGCGATGGCTCCCACCGCAAGCTGTAAACATTTCCGCCTCCGTTGGCGCAAATTGACTTATCCCGCGATGGAAATATAACTTTCCGAACATGAAACCCCTTGGCCTCGCAATTTCCCTGATCGCAGTCGTCCTGACTGCCGGGTGCGGCTCGTTAAATGATCCGGCGGATTGGAAAAGCTCCGTCTCCCGCCAGGTAAACCAGCTTGGCTACCGGAACTGGATCGTCATCGCAGAGGCATCATTCCCCGCCCATAACCGCCCTGGCTTCAGACAGGTGAACACCGATGCTGAGATCCCCGAGGTCGTGGATTACGTGCTAAATGCCATCGAACAAAACCAGCACGTCCGTCCCAGGGTCTATCTCACCCGCGAGCTTCGTGCCGTGGAAAACGATTTCGCCCCCGGCATAGACGAACTCCGGAGCCAGATCAACGAATCGCTCCACGGCCACGAGCCTACCGAGCTGGACCAGCAGTCACTCGTCACCCTCTTGGAATCCGCCAACCAAAACTTCGAGGTGCTCGTGATCCGCACCCCTACCGCACTACCGTACACCTCCGTATTCATGGAGCTCCAACCCGGCTATTGGGATGCCGAATCCGAAGAGCGGCTACGCCAAAGAATCAGCCGCGAACGCATGGAAAGGCTCGCCCCACCCGGAATGTAGTTTCAGACTCCACCGCGTGACCCGTAACGAAGCTCTCAAAATCGAACGCGAAGCCGCATGGATAGGCGACGCCGTCCTCGCACTTTACGCCCGCAAATTCGTCCTCGCCGAACGCGGCTGCATGGATGGCGTCTGGTTCACCCACCTCACCTCCAACGAATTCCTCAGCTCCTTCGGAAACCCCACCAGCGTGGAAGCAAAAATCGGGGACATCTACCACGCCCAAGGCCTCGCCGCCGCCCACACCTACATTGAGGAAACCTTCGTCCCCCTTTTCCGCAAACAGGTCGCCAGGAAAATCAGGTGAGCGGAAGCTACGCCATCTTCGAAGCCTTCAACCGCCTCGAAGCCTTCATCTGGTTCGGCGTAGCAGCAGCGCTTCCATTCGTGATAAAGCCAAAGTCCCGTGAACAATGGCTGGCCACCATTGGTGCATCTTTCGGATTCATCCTCTTCGGAATTACCGATCTCCTAGAAGCACCCACCCACGGCCGGATGCCAGCCTGGTTGTGGGCTTTTAAAATCGCCTGCGCCGCCTTTCTCCTCGCCTGCCGCTTCACCTACACCGGTTGGAGAAATTTCCGCATCACGGACCGCTGGTTCCTCTTCGGCATCGCATGCCTCGCCGCGTGCATCGCGATCTATCTTTCCGATTCCAAATGACTTCAAGAATCCCCGGAAACGTCCGGTGTGTGCGGATTCATCAGGACTGCGTAGAACAAAGCCAGATGGACAAGCTGGGAAGCGAGCAATTCCCACTTTTCCAAGATACAAGTTCCGAACAGGATTCCCGTCATGAGCAGACATCCGGCAAATGCCCCCCAACGGATGACCTTCCATCCGACCAATAACGAAAGACCGATGGCCACTTCTGCAAACGGTATGACATGGGCGAACGCCAATGACGGAAATCCGCCCAGCAGGGTTCCGTCGAACTGCGCTGACAGCCCTTTTGCAAACTCCGCCAGCTTGGGAAATCTCACCGCGCCGTGAACTAACATGCTGGTTCCGAAACCGATACGAAGCCCCCCGTAGGCCAGTTGTGAATTTGAAATTCCTTTCATGGCTCCATCATCGCACGGAAGCCGCCATCCGCCATTTGAATCAGGGGGGTCATCTCAGTTTCCGGTAAAAAATTTTGAGTTCCATGTTTCCCTTCGATATGTAGGATGTGATTGCTGCCCACCCGCACCATCCCACATGTTCCGCCAGTCCCGTCCCCCCGACCCGGATCAAGACCTCGTTTCCCGCGCCAAAACAGGCGATACGCGGGCTTTCGATGCCTTGATCCTCAAATACGGCGATAAGCTTTTCGGACTGGTCTATTCCATGACCTCCCACAAGGAGGACACCCACGACCTTCTCCAGGAAATCTTCGCAAAATCCTACCAGTCCCTCCCGAAATTCAAGGGAAACTCCACCTTCTACACCTGGATCTATCAGATCGCAACCAACCGCACCTTGAACTTTCTCAAGAAGCGAAAAAACCGCGCAGGAGTGAGCTTGGACGATATGGAGTCGTCCGCCCAACAGGATCCAGCACTCATTGATACCGCCTCAAATGCCAACCCCGAACGGCAGACCAGCATCAATGAACTACAAATAAGATTGAACGAAGCAATGATGAAGCTGTCTGAATCCCACAGAATGGTCGTCACGCTGTTCGATGTCCAAGGCATGTCCCACAAGGAAATCGCCGCAGTATTGAACAGCTCCGAGGGCACCATTCGATCCAGACTCCACTATGCGCACTTGCAGCTCCAATCCGCCCTCCAGGACGCTTGGGACGAAAGATTTTAAAAAAGATCTTGCATGCGGCGCTGATAATTAGTAAATCTTAATCATCAACCGCCATGAAACCTTCGGTCGAACAAATTAGCAACCTCCTCTCACAACGCAGCGACCTGCGTCCCGAGGAAGGTTACTGGCAGGATTTCCTTCGGGAATTCCACCATAACCAACGCGTGGAAGCGACTTCCAAGTCCGCTCCCGCCGCCTTCGCTGACCGTTTGCGTTCATGGTTCTCCGAGGTAAGCCCTTCCAAATGGGCTTACGGTGCAGGTCTCGCCTACGCCACAGCGGCAGTGGCTTTCCTCATGGTTCCACGCGGAGCCAACGTCGAAAACACCGCCCCCACTCCGGTGAACCACCAGGTTGTGCCCGCTCCTACGATGGAGCAGTTGGAACAGTTGGATCTTGATCCCTCCACCGAGGGAAATACGGGCGAGCAAGTGTTCTAACCAAGGGCGTTTTCCTACCATGGCAATCACCTACCGCCCCGAACGGACGGTCACAGTTCGTATATTATCCGCGCTGTGCCTGGTTTCCGCCATCCTGGCAGACCCATCGTCCGCCGCGCCGGAACCGATCAAGATAGCGTTTCCTTCCGCAAAAGATGCCGCATGCGCGGTCACCTCCCCCACTCCCGGCCTACTGGTTTCCGTTTATTCCGGCTCATCCAAGCTGTCGAAAGCCGACTGGATCACAGGAGAAAAACTCACCGAACTGGAATTCATAGGCGAAGACAAGATCACCCGCCTCTGTTTCTTTAAAAATCCCCGCCCCGACGCCTCGCAGGCAGCTTTCTGGGCGGAAGATTTCCGGAACGAAAATCCCGGCACCCTACGCGCTATCGCCTATTCCAGAACCACTGAGTGCATTTTTCAAAAATGGGTCACCCAGATCGGTGACAAAGTCCTCCCCCTCGGACTACTCAGCGTTTCCTTCCAAAACGAAATCCCCCCCGCCGGAACCCCGCTCGTGGATTCAAAAGGAAAAATCGTCGGCCTCATCCTCCAATCCACCTCCCCCACAGTGGCCTACGCAATCCCCGCCCAGGCCGTCCACCGTGTCCAGCAGGACATGGTCGCCCATCAAAAGCTCATCAAAGGCTGGCTCGGAATCGCCCTCAGCCCCGGCTCCCAGATCCCAAGGATCACCACCGTCCTCCCGGACTCCCCGGCCGCCGCTGCCGGAATCCGGCAAAACGACATCCTCGTAAAAGCCGGTGCCTACCCCATCGCCCGCTACCCGGATGCCGTAAACGCCCTCTTCTACTCCGTCCCCGGAGAATCCACCTCCCTCCAAGTCCTCCGCAACAACAAGCGGATCGAGTGCAAGGTGATGCCCATCGCGAAGTAAGATACTTCCGCCCCTTCCCTCTTCAGCAACAGCACGAAAGAACACGAAGCGGATGAAATCAGACAACGGCTACCAAACCGGCAAGCGGATCGCAGAACTTCGGAAAGCAAAAGGCCGCCTGACTTTTTACAAGATCCTCAACTGGTCGGATCGCGATGACTACACCCATCTGAAAAACGTCCAGTCCGCCTGCATTTTTCAAATCCTGGCCATCATCCTCATCTTCTCAAATCTCAGCCGACGGGATATTCCCAGCGATTCGTCGATGTTGCCGGCATACCTCCCGCTCCTGCTCCTGTTCTGGCTAATCGCAGTCGCCATTATCCTTATACGATCCCGAAAATTGCTAAAAGTCTTCGAAGATCACACCCCAAAATCCATCGACGAACTGATCGAAAAAATCCGTCTGCTGCCCCCCGAGAGCAAGGAGCGCTGACATTGGGCGGCAGCGGTGCGTTTCGCGGAATCATCCTCCCGAATCTTCCTCTTCCTTGGAGTTTAAAATTTGAAGTTTAAAGTTTCAAAGCCCAGCCTCCCCCCATGTCCGCCCCGACCCCCATGATGGCCCAGTATATGGGTATGAGGAAATCCCTTCCCGCCGACATCATCCTCTTCTACCGCCTTGGCGATTTCTACGAGATGTTCTTCGAGGACGCGAAAACCGCCGCCCCTATCATGAACGTCGCCCTCACCAAACGTGGCGGCACCCCCATGTGCGGCGTCCCCTATCACGCCGCCCAAAACTACATCGCTAGGCTCCTCAAAGCAGGGAAACGCGTAGCCATCGCCGAGCAAACCTCCGAAGCCATCCCCGGAAAACTCGTCGAGCGCGAGATCGCCCGCATCCTCACCGCCGGCTCCATCGACGACCTCACCCTCCTCGACGACGAACGCCCAAACTACCTCGCCGCCCTCTCGAAAATCAAAAACTGCTACGGCCTCGCCGCCATCGACCACACCACCGGCGAATTCATTATCGCCGAATTCTCAGACCCCGCCCAACTCCTCGACGAACTCGCCCGCATCTCCCCCTCCGAAATCATCATCCCCGATCACCAGATCGCAGATTTCTCGGAAAACCACCCCCACGCCCTCCCCTACGATGGTTACACTTTCCTCCCCGAGCACGCCACCGACCTCGTAAAATCCCATTTCAACGTCCACTCCCTAGACGGCTTCGGCTGCGCCAATCTCCACGCAGCATCCGCCGCCGCAGGAGCCGCACTCCATTATCTAGTCACCCAACTCCGCCGCCCCTGCGAACACCTCAATCCACCACGTCTGTTAGAAAACGACAAACACGTCCTCATCGACGCCGCCTCCCAGCGCAACCTCGACCTCATCGATTCCCGCTCCGGGAAAAACCACACCCTCCTAGCCGTCCTCGACCGCACCCAAACCCCCATGGGCGCCCGCCTCCTCCGCACCTGGCTCCTCCACCCCCTCCGCGACCTCGAAATTCTAACAGCCCGCCAAAACACCATCGCCGCCCTCCTAGCCGAGCCCTTCCTATTATCCAAGGCCCGCGAATCCCTAAAAAACATCCGCGACATCGAGCGAACCACCTCCCGCCTCTCCCAAAACTCCGGCAACCCCCGCGACCTCCAATCCCTAAGCCTCTCCCTCCAAAACATCCCTACTCTCAAAGAAGTCCTTCTTCCACTGATCACTGATCACTCGGCACTCGGCACTAAACTCCACCCCCTCCCCCAACTCACCACCCTCCTAGAATCCGCCCTCTCCGACGAACCTCCCGCCAACTTGAAAGACGGCAATATAATAAGGGACGGCTACTCCGAATCCCTCGACGAACTCCGCTCCGCCGCCCGTGGCGGAAAGGATTGGATCGCCCGCCTCCAAGAGGATGAGAGGAAACGCACCGGCATCGATTCCCTCAAAATCAAATTCAACAACGTCTTCGGCTACTTCATCGAAGTCACCACCCGGCAGCTCGACAAAGTCCCCGACGACTACACCAGAAAACAAACCATGGCCAACGCCGAGCGCTACATCACCCCCGCGCTCAAGGAAATGGAAAACAAAGTCCTCGGTGCCGAAGAACGCTCCAAGCAACTCGAATACGAACTCTTCCTAGAGCTTCGCCAAAAAATCGTAGAGCACCTCGCCGAACTCAAGGAAACCGCCGCCGCCATCGCCGAAATCGACACCCTCTGCGCCCTCGCCGAAACCGCTCAGCTCAACCGCCACTGCCGCCCCACCCTCACCCAAGGCACCGAACTCATCATCGAGAACGGCCGCCACCCCGTCCTCGAGCAAACCCTCATCGACACCAAGTTCGTCCCCAACGACACCGAACTCCTCCCGGAATCCTCCCGCCTCCAGATCCTCACCGGCCCCAACATGGCCGGAAAATCCACCTACATCCGCCAGCTCGCCCTCATCACCCTCATGGCCCAGATCGGTGCCTACGTCCCCGCGGATTCCGCCACCATCGGCCTCGCCGACCGCATCTTCTGCCGCGTCGGCGCCTCCGACGACCTCTCACGCGGCCAATCCACCTTCATGGTCGAAATGAGCGAAACCGCCCTAATCCTCAACCACGCCACCGAGAAATCCTTAGTCATCCTCGACGAGATCGGCCGCGGCACCGCCACCTTCGACGGCCTCTCCATCGCCTGGGCAGTAGCAGAGCACCTCCACGACGAGACCAAGTGCCGTACCCTCTTCGCCACCCACTACCACGAACTCACCGACCTCGCAAATACCAGAGACGCAGTAGTCAACTGCAACGTCGCCGTCCGCGAGTGGAACGAAGAAATCATCTTCCTCCACAAAATCCTCCCCGGCTCCGCCGACAAATCCTACGGCATCCAGGTCGCCCGCCTAGCCGGCCTCCCCAAGCCCGTCCTCGCCCGTGCGAAATCCATCCTCTCCCACCTGGAGATGAACTCCTCCAAACCCGAATCCAAAGCCAAACACCCCAAACCCAAAACCACCAAACTCGAGGACTCCCTACCGGAGGCAAACTCTCCCCAGATGAACCTCTTCGATTTTTAAACCTGGAGGCGGATTGCATCCGCCATGCCAAATCAAGCCTCGCCCCTTCAAGCTCCGTTCCATACACTACGCGCAGAAACCACTATGTCCCTGAAAATCAGCAAACTCAAACTCTCCGGAATCCGGCAATTCCGGGATGTGACATTCGATTTCACTGATCCCGCGACCGGCAAGGCTCTCGATAGGGTATGCCTGATCGGAGGAAACGGAACGGGCAAGTCCACACTGCTTAGGTTGCTCGTCTCGCAGAGGCTCTTGCACGTAGCCCAAATAAAAGATGTTCCAATCAAGCATCCAAGTAAATGGACGGTGGAATTCGAAGATGAAAACGAGATGGCTAGCCGCACACCTATAGGACAAACCGGTCATTTCGGATGGTTTTCGGAATTTGATGAAGCGACAGAGGCACAGATTAATAATCCGCTAAATGCAAATTCCAAGGACTTGTCGGCACAAGGCACGTGGGCAAATCGGGTAAAGGAATCCATCGTTGTTTACTGCCCGCCAGACGCCGAACTGAGTCTCAACTCTGGAGCCATCAACGACGTCCCGAGTTCAAGCCTGGACAAGGCACTGAGATTTTTGAAGGAGCCAAACAACAAATTCAAGGTAGGACAAGATACCGTAAATGATTTCTGGAAGCTCCTAATCGTTCTCATCAAAGATAGAGAATCACGGCTCTTGGAATACAACCGCCGTCCCGAAAATATGGAGCGCACCATCCGCGAGGTGGAGGAGGAGTTCCTGAAGAATAATCCGGATATGCTCAAAGAGCTGACCGAATTATGGGAACCTATCCTTACAAAGGCCGGATTGAAATTTGATTACCAGCAGGCTTCTGTTCCCGTTCAACTAACAGATAACTTGAAAGCCTACATCCGCTTGCTCGCCGAGGACGCGGTCATTCCCTACGCCGATCTCAGCACCGGCATCCGCAGTTTCCTTTTCCGTCTCGGCCACCTTTTCACCATCTTCCGATTCCACGCGCAAAAAGGCGGCATCGTCCTCGTCGATGAACCCGAAAACAGTCTCTACCCCGATTTCCTTTTCGACCTCCTCACCCACTACGAAAAGGCGGCTCCCGGTGCCCAGATGTTCTTCGCAACCCACAGTCCCATCGTCGCCGCGCAGTTCAAACCGGAGGAACGCTTCATCCTCACATTCGATCCTGACCGCGGAGTTGTCGTCACCCGCGGGATCACCCCTGAGGGCGATGACCCGAACGACGTTCTCCTTAAAGATTTCGCCGTGAGAACACTCTACGGCGCAAAAGGCATCGAAAGCTGGAATCGCTTCAGGGAACTGGATCAAATCATTCTGGCCGAGACCGATCCTCAGCAAAAAAAAGCATTTCTAAAGGAGTATCTGGAACTCGGTCGCACCTACAACTTCGATCCGCACAATGAACTTTCTGCCTAAAGCTTCTGCGGACATCGAATCGTGTTCGGAGCTTACTTATCCGAACGACCGCGACAAGGCCTGTGCCGCATTGATCCGCCTTCAGAAAGGTTTCTGCGCCTACTCCGAGCGTTATCTGAAACCCTTGGACAGCGTCGAAGTCGAGCACTTTGATCCGCGCAAGAAGAACACCTCGGCTGACGGTTTCCACAACTGGCATGCGGTGATCAGGTGGATGAACGCCCACAAATACCGGCGGATCGACAGGTTCGAACCGCTTCCAGACCTAAGCACGTGGACAGCCGACCGCGTGAGTTACGAACGTGGACTTTTCGTTTGTGATGTGAATGACGTGGAAACAAGAAATCTCATTGAGTTTCTAGGAATCAACAAACAGGAAGTATTCGAAGAACGTTCCAATCAAGTCGCTCGACTCCGCAGAGCCCAGCAGAAATATGGTGACTCGTTGCTCAGAGAAACCCTTGTCGAATCCCCCGAAGAACTTTCATTCCCGACAGCGATCCAATCGGAACTAGGAATCCCTGCGTTCGAGTTGATCGATCAAGCGCTTGCAGCCGACCAGTAGATGGATGGATCTTTGAAGCCACCGCTATAACGCCATAGGTTATAGATATGAACCATCCGATCACCCCCGGGGAAATTCTCCTCGAAGAATACCTCACCTCCATGGGCATTTCCCAGAACGCGATGGCATGCGCCATCGGGGTCGCCCCACGCGCAGTCAACGAGATCGTCCACGGCAAGCGCTCCATCACCCCGTCCATGTCCATACGCTTCGGCGCCTTCTTTGTTCAGTCAGACACCTTCTGGCACGGCCTTCAGGTGCAGTGTGACTTCCGCGCCCTCGCGAAGGATAGGGAAAAGCTCACAGCCGGAATCAAAGCTGCGAAAGGTTTTGCCAACGCAGGATGAGTCGATATTTCCGGAAGTCATCTTATGACAAGCCGTGACGCTCCCGGACTTAAGCTGCTCAAGGTGCTTCCGATAGCCGGAAACATTGACCAAACGGGATGTTTCTGAGAATTTCCACCGATGTCCGTTTTGAAAGCCGCATGCCTGATGCTTCTGGGAGTAACTTTCACGACGGTTTCCGCGCTGGGCGAGACTACGTGGCCCCGTCTGAAACACAGTTTTGTGACCCAGGTCTGGGATTCCGTCCAGGTCACCCATGCCGGGGATGGTTCCGGCCGGATGTTCATCGTCAGCAGCGATGGCAGGGTGATGATCCACAAGGACGGTGAGCTGCAAGGAGATCCCTTTCTGGATATTTACGGACGGGTTTCCCGCGAGAGGAATAGCGGGCTGTTCGGCATTGCGTTCCCGGATGGTTTTAGTGAGAAAGGGCATTTTTACGCCGCCTACCTTGACCGGGACGAGGAGTTCATCGTGGTATCCAGATTCAAGGTTCGTCCTGAAAATGCGGATGAGGCGGATGAGTTCAGCGAGGAGATCGTGATGAAATCCGCCTACCTGCGTGATTCCAGATCGGTGGCGAAGATCGGGTTCGGCCCCGATTCCTTCCTATACATCGGGCTTGGGGACAACGGCAGCAGGTTTGATCGGAATGGCGAACCACAGAACCTTGGCTCCCTTTTGGGGAAAATGCTCCGGATCGATACGGAGTCCGATACCGTCCCATACGGGATCCCTGCGGACAATCCCTTCGTGGGAGCCGATGGGCCCGCGGCGAGATCTGGGCGACGGGTCTCCAGATGCCGCGCCACTTTTCATTCGACCGGCTGAACGGGGATCTTTTCATCGCAGATGTCGGGAGCGTGGAATACCAGGAGGTGAATTTCCAACCCTCGACAAGCCCCGGCGGGGAAAACTATGGCTGGCCCTACCGCGAAGGATCTTGGGAAGTCGATCTCCCTCCCGGTTACGATATTTCGCAACTGACGCCTCCGGCCATTCAATACGCTCATGCATTAGGGGACTCGATCACCGGGGGATTCGTTTACCGCGGACCTCCATCCGCCCTTACCGGGATCTATCTCTATGCGGATCGCGAAAGCGGGAGGGTATTCGGGATGAAAACGGTTGACGGGATCAGGCAGAGCGAAAAGCTGGAGCAGGCTGTGCAGCCCTGGATTCATATCGGCGAAGATGAGTCCGGCAGGATTTATACAATCCGGGAGGGAACCGGGGAGATTTTCGAAATTACCGAAGACACGCAGGCACCCACCCCTGAGCTCTCGCCCTTTCCCGGAACCTATGAGAACGACCAGCTCGTGCGGGCTGAATCGACGATTGCCGATGTGACTTTCCGCTACACGACCAATGGTGAGGATCCCGGCGAGGACGATCCCGAGCTCCCGGTCTCAGGTCTGGTATTGAACACGGATACCCTTCTGAAAGTCCGGGCCTTCCATCCCACCTTGGACGCCAGCGACGTATCGACCGGAAATTACAAGTTTGTCGCCGGTGCCCCCAAAATAATCTCCAGCGTTAGTATCGTTCACCCTTCGTCCGGCGCGACAGTGCTCCTGAGTTCACCTACCGAAGGAGCGGTGCTCAGATACACGACGGACGGAAGCGCTCCCGGCACAAGTTCCCCGCTCTATACCAGTACGTTCCGGCTTGAGATCGGCCCGGCGACCGTCCGCGCGATCGCCTATCGGGATGGGTATGCGCCCAGCAATGAATCGACCCGTTTCTATGATGCCCCGACACTCTCCGCGCCTTCGGTTTACAGCCAGGTGGACATCGACAACCGTGACGCGGATTTTCTGACCATGCAGGGATTCGGGCAGATCCACTACACATTGGACGGATCCGAGCCGACCCAGCTGTCCCCTGTCTATTCGAACCCGTTGCCGCTCGAGGAGCCGACGTCCGTTAAGGCTAGATCTTTCCAATACGGATACCATCCAAGCGTGATCACGTCCACGGATCTGCTCATCCGGAAAACTGAAAGTGGAAGCCGGGTTACCTCTTCAGGCACTCTGACCGCCGGGTATGTGGATTCCGAACTCTGGTATGAATCTTTCTACCGCGCGCCGGAAGACGTCTGTCTGCTTGCCGACGGAAGGATGATTGTCGCTGACACCGGGAACCATGTGATCCGGGCGGCCCTGAATGCGGGTGCGGTATCGACATATGCAGGAACCGGATCGGCAGGCTACGTGGATGGCGCGGTTGGTGTCGCCAAGTTCAATTCGCCCCGGGGAGTGTGCTGCGATTCTCTGGGAAACGTGTTTGTGGCCGACGATGGAAACCACGTGATTAGAAAGATCTCACTCGAGGGGATGGTCTCCACATTCGCAGGCAGTGGACTGAAAGGCACGGGTAACGGCACCCCGGCAACAGCGCGTTTCTCGGATATACAGGGAATCGTTCCATATCTTTCAGGCGGACTTTTGGTCGGCGACCTCGGCAGGATCAGGCGGATTGATGCACAGGGGAACGTCACGACCCTGGCGGTTCTCCCCCTGCAGAACCGGATGGATCTCACGGTAACCCCGGAGGGACGGATTTTCGCTACCGATGGAAGCCAGAAAGTCTATGAGGTTAGCGCCCAAGGCCAGGTCAGCGTTTACGCCGGAGGTATTTCCGGACTGTCGGATGGCCAACGCCAGGTCGCACGCTTCCAGTCCGCCACCGCAATTTCTTCAGACCGCCTGGGAATCATTTATGTCTGCGACAACAACGGAATCCGCAAAATATATCCGGACGGTTTCGTCCGGACGCTCGTCTCACCCCCCACTTCCATTTCGATCTCCACCCTTTCATCCCCAAAAGGACTGGTCATCAACGAGAAGGGGGAAGTATTCGTAGCCGACACCGGGCACAACCGGATACGGAAAGCTACCGCAAAAGACTGGGATCGCGACGGGATCACGGATGCGGATGAAGACCCGACCAGTCCTTTCATTCTGGGCGAGGATGATCGTCTTGCGGATGCCGACGGCGACGGGCAGAGCAATTCGATGGAATACCGCGCGGGAACGGATCCACGGGATCCATCGTCACAATTTGGCATCCATTCACTGGTTCCCCAGCCGGATGGAAAGATGAAAATTCAATGGCAATCGATACGCCAAAGGGGATACGACCTTGTTTTTTCAACCGACCTGGTGACGTGGACGGTGGTGGGAAAGAGCTACTCTGGTAGCGGAAGCCTCTACTCAGTCATCCACGATGGCGGGGATAGTGACCGGGTTTTCTATAAAGTAGGCGTTCGCTAAAGATGAGGTAAAAACCAGATGAACATGAAAGGGAGGGGAAATTAATCATCACGCGTTAATCAGCACCGTCTACCGCGCCCTCGCGAGCAAGCGCGAAGGGCTCGTTTCCAAAGTCGCTCCCGCCGATCAGATCATGCCAATCGGTTCGGGTAGCGCCTTTCAACATCTGATCCACTTCCACTCCCCCTTGGCAACACGGTGACTACTGGCACGGCTCCCACCCCTGCCGGCAGCCCCTTTCCCCTTCCCCGACCCGCAGACTCGGTTGTAACCTTACGAACCATGCGCATGAAAAAGAACCTTGTTACCCTGTCCGGCCTTCTTCTCATTTCCGGTCATCTCGCCGCCGCCGATTTCACGGTCGTGGAAAAAGCCGGTGAGCACATCGACATCCGCTACGAGAGCCGGAACATCGCGCGTTTCATGACGGCAAGGGACGACAGTACTCCCGAGCGCACACACGATACCTACAAGACCTACCTGCATGTCATCGATCCGCTCGACGAAAGTGGCGAGCGCCTCCTCACCAAGGGCCCGGAGGCAGGTTCACCCATCACCGCGGCATCTACATCGGTTTCAGCAAGATAAAAGTCGGCGAGCACTCCGGCGACTGGTGGCATTGCCGCAAGGACGAGCGCCAGACCTACACCGGGATACTCGAGCAGGATGCCACCGACGAAAGGCTGAAGCTCGTCATCGGCGTGAACTGGGTGAAAGGCGATGTGGTCTGTCTGTCCGAAAAGCGCGAGTTCGTTTTTCACAAACCGGACGAAGACGGTTCGTTCCTGATTGAGAAAGTCTCCCATCTGACCGCCGTGGCCGGCGAAGCGGTTTTGAAAGGGGATCCGGAGCACGCGGGTTGCCATTTCCGCCCTTCCAACGAGGTGGCCGAAAACAAATCCGCCAAATACCTGGCCGCCGGCGGAGCCACAGTGGGGAACAAAGGCGCGAAAGATCTTCCTTGGGTGGCATCGACCTTCCGCTTCAATGACCGGGACTACCTGATCCAGCACATGAGTGACCCAAGGCTCCCCGAAGGCACCGTCTACAGCGCCTACCGCGATTACGGCCGCTTCGGCGTTTACTGGGTCGACACAATCCCCGAAGGAGAGACCAAAAGCTATCGCTTCGGTTTCCACATCGGCACCGGCACCCTCCCGGAAGACGAGACCGAACTGCAAGCCCGTTGGGTAAAATTCGCGGGGTGATCCGTCGACTCCAATCCCGGTGCCTTGTTATCCGCCGGATTGGTTGAATACGACGGGTATGGTATCGAACACGCTCAGGACGGAATCCCCCGAGCCGTTCCGCAGCCTTGCATCCAGATCGGAATGCTCTATCCTTCCGGACGTAGCGAATGCCAACCTGGCCTTACAGCGATGAGCACATCACCGACAGATCAGCAATCGAGCAGTGCCGAATCCGCCGCAACAGCGGGTTCCAAGCCTGTATCGACTCCCTCTCCGAGATGGGAGCGATTCTATCAGAATGCGCAGAAGTCGGTTGGAAGGCCTTTGAAGAGAAGAGTTGCCAATACCTCATGGGCTGTTTGGGAGGAACATCAGCGGAACTTGAAAGAAACTGCCAAGTAGCTGCCGAGGCTCATGCGCAGACCGAATTCGAAGGCGGCGACGAGCATTACATTCTCCTTTTTTCAGAAGAACACCGCGACCAGAGAGTCTTAAAATGGACTTACGGCGGCAATTTCGGGCTTCATCTCAAAGTCTTCGAGATCGATCCCGACGCGATGAACCAGCGCGTCATATCCAGCGGAAATCCCGACCCACGCTTCTACCTGAACCGCTGGGTCATTCTCAACAACATCGGCCCTCCCATTACCCGTTTCGAGGGACTCCTTCCACCGGACTTTCTCAGGAACGAACGCCTCCCCCGGATCGCCATCAGTCAAAGAGAATTGCCGCCTGAAAACCCGACCCATCAGGAGATTGTGAAAGGCTTTAGGAAAATCGGTTTCATCGAAGTCTCGGAACACTCCTATTACCGGAAGGACGACAACATCCTCCTCGGCGACGCCGCTCCGCGAAACATCCGTTTCGAGAATGGAGTCCTAGTTCCCTTCGATGCTGTTGCGGAGCATCCAGAAGGCATTGGGAAACAATGGTGCATCGACAGGATCAGAAAGTAGCTTCCGCCACTGCGACAAAGCCCGAAACAACCGTCACCAACTCCAACTCCATTTCGATCGGATTAATTTCTCTCGTGCCATCCTCAGCCGATCTTCCTAGGTTCTGAGCCACATGGTGGTTCTAATCATTCGGAATTCAAGCGAGGCACACGCCTTGATGGAACTAGCCCTCAAAGCAGCAGCAGGCCTGGAGCGCAAACTCTCCATCATCGTTACAGGTGAGCAATACAATGACGGCCTCAAACCCGTCTCAGATCATGATGAAAAGTGGATTCGGGAATTTGCAACCGAAGCCGTGCACGAGGTTCTCGTCTGTGGAGGAGCGCATCGCTACCAAACGGTGGAAAAGCATCTCCACAAGACACCTCCGAACCTGGTGATCGCAGGCAAGCACCTGAACTCGAAGTCCGAGACATCAGATACAAAGTTTTCGCGACATCTCTATGATTCCCTCCATTGCCAGACCTTTCTCGTAAGATATGGAGAGCAAAGTATCGAGAGAGACCCCGCTGACACCCCCTCCCCGCAACGAGCAATCCTCGTTGCCGCAGGTCATGGCCCGCACACCCGGCGCGCCCTCAAACTGGCCTATGCCATAGCAGGAGAAAAAACCGTCGCCTTCCACCTTACGCCGGACGTCGATCGATACTCCTCGGAATTTGCTCATAACAAACTCAAAAAGATCATCCAGAAAGCAGGAATCAAGCCCGAGGACATCCAACAGAAAGTCGTCCTGGGAACCGACCTTCCCAACGCTCTGCGAAATGAGATCGCCACAGGTTTTGATGGAGAAAAATACGACATGATCATCCTAGGCTGCAGCGAGACACGCTACATTCGCGAAAAACTCTTTGGCACCATCCCTGAAAAACTGGTGAATCAGACCGATGGCCTGAACATCGGAGTCATTCGCGCCGAACGACCCACCGGGCATCGACTGCGTGAATCACTCGGTCGGCTGATCCGGGTTCGCATTCCCCAGCTTGAGCGCAGCGAACGCCTGGCCCTCTTCGAGGAAATCGAATACAAATCCCGTTGGTCGTTCGATTTCGCAGTCCTCATGAGCCTCGCCGCCTTCGTTGCAGGTCTCGGCCTGCTGGCCAATTCCGGAGCAGTCGTCATCGGAGCAATGCTCATCGCCCCCCTCATGATGCCCCTAATCGGCAGCGGCCTGGCCCTTGCCCAAGGAAACACTCCTCTCTTCAAAAAATCGAATCTAGCCGTGATCCGGGGCTTCCTCTGCGCCCTCCTCACCGGCGTTTTTCTCGGAGCCCTCGCCCGCTTTTTTCACATCCCGCTTACCGGGGAACTTGCCGCACGCGGCGAACCCACCTTGCTTGATCTCGGCGTCGCTTTTGCCTCCGGTATCGCCGCCTCCTACTGCATCGCACGTCCCACCCTAACCGGCGCTCTCGCTGGCGTCTCCATCGCCGCGGCTCTTGTTCCACCGATCGTCACCGTCGGCATCTGCCTGGTCACGCGCGAGGTATCGGTAGCCAAAGGAGCCAGCCTCCTTTTCGGCACCAACGTCGTCGCCGTGATTTTCGGTGCAGCGCTGAACTTCTCCCTCGGAGGTATCCACGGGCAAGGGAAAGCCGGGGAATTCGGACGCCGTCTGATCTTCATCCTCGCCCTCGCATGCCTGGGCTTGGCCGTGCCCCTGAGTTCCGTCCTGCTAAATAAAATCCCTAGGATTGAAAGCAACAGTTCCATCATTTCCATGGATAAGGCCGAAAAACTCATCACCGAGCATCTCCCTCCAAACTCCACTCTCCTCTCCGCGACTAGAAAAATCAAAGACAACATCGCCCACTACAATCTCATCGTAGAAAGTGGCAGCCCACTCACACTCACTGACAAAAAGGCTCTCACCCGAGCTCTCAATCCAGCCAAACCAAAGGCCAAGATGGAAAGCAAAGTCAGATTGGAAACGAGGTTGGTAATCGAGTAAACAAGCGATCCGAATGAGGTCGGATGCGCCCTCGTCCGAGACCATCTCATCGAAACACCGCCCACGCAAATACCGAACAGGTGTAGCAATCCCCAACCCCAACTCCAAACGAACTCCTTATCGGGTATTCCTTGAAATCCCCCGTTCAAAACCTACCGTCCGCGCCCATGCCAACCGCAACTCCATTTTCCGAACGCAAAGACAAAACCCAGATCGAAGAATCCACCGACTTCGCTCCGAAATTCGATACCAACGGGCTGATCCCCGCCATGGCCATCGACTCCACCACCAAAGAGCCGCTCATGCTCGCCTACATGAATGCGGAATCCCTGAAACTCACTCTTCAAGTCGGCGAAGCCGTTTACTGGTCCCGTTCCCGCTCGGAAATCTGGCACAAGGGGAAAACCTCCGGCCACACCCAGAAAATCGTCGAGATACGCACCGACTGCGATCAGGACGCACTTGTCCTCGTGGTGGAGCAAATCGGTGCCGGAGCCTGCCACACCGGGCGGGACTCCTGTTTCTACCGCAGCGTCGTCCCTGGCAGCCCCGCCGCACTCAAGTTCACCCAGACCGATCTCTCCTTCGATCCCGATGCGGTTTATAAAAAGTAACCGGGCATCCCCGGCTTTTCAGCGTTTCAGTTTTCAGAATTTCAGTTTTTTCTCCAAATTCCCTCTTGCCAATCCCGCTTCAATCCTCTAGCCATTCCGCCCCGCACATCCGGCCAATCCCCCGGAACGCATTTCCAAACACTTTTCCGCAACCACGACCATGGACATCATCAAGAAAATCGAACAAGAGCAGCTCAAAGAGGACGTCACCCCTTTCAATGTGGGCGACACCGTAAAAGTCCATTGCCGCGTGGTTGAAGGCGGCAAAGAGCGCGTCCAGATCTTTGCAGGTCTTGTGATCGCAAAAGGCGGGACAGGCATCAACGCTGCATTCACCGTCCGTAAAATTTCCTACGGTGAAGGTGTGGAGCGCGTATTCCCTGTCCACACGCCACGTATCGCCCAGATCGAAGTGACCAACAAAGGCAAGGTGCGCCGTGCCAAGCTTCATTACCTCCGCGAGCGGGTCGGCAAACGCGCCCTCCTCGTCAAGGCAGCCGGATAATCTTCGACATCCCGTTTTTCAAAAACCCCGCCGGTCGCAAGCCAGCGGGGTTTTTCTTTGTTTCAATCCGCAGATTGGTATCTACATTTCCCTCACGCCACTCCCATGCGAATCCCTTTCCTCATCGCCATCCCCGTCTGCCTTCTCACGGTATTTGTGATCTGGTGGGTCGGCACCCGCGATATGGATTTCCTCACCCCTCCGTCCGAGGCACGGCTCCAGGAAATCCGCTCCGAAGCCCTTGCCGCCTTGCCTGTTTCCACCATGCAGGACGATGCCATCTCCATCCGCGTCCCTCTCCCGGAGCCGGATCCCACTCTCCCGGAGCCGGCGGAAGTCATCATCCCAGTCGATCTCGGCGATCTCACAACGCCCCCCGTTCTCGATACCTATTCCGACCGTGCGCCCGAAGGTTCGGCAAAACTAATCGCCCTCGCCATTGCCTTGGAGAACCACGGAGCATTCCAACGCGCCCTACTCGCCTACGAGCGTGTTCTGGATCTTGCCCAATCGAATCCCGAGCAAATCCAAACAGCCACCTCGGCCA
Source organism: uncultured Verrucomicrobiae bacterium (assembly GCA_963793435.1). Classification (GTDB taxonomy): domain Bacteria; phylum Verrucomicrobiota; class Verrucomicrobiia; order Verrucomicrobiales; family Akkermansiaceae; genus Luteolibacter. The sequence continues at coordinate 3,751,753 of CAWCAA010000002.1, forward strand.
TCCAAAAGCTAAAGCCCACCCTCCCCCTCTGGAACACCGATCCCGACACCGCCCTTCCCATAACCATCCACATCGGCACCGGGGAGAAATTCTCGGAAATTCTGCCCGGGATCCTTGATGAAATTTCCACCGATCTCGGCATCGCCTCCTCCGGCCTTCTCTCCTATACCAACAAACTGAACATCGGCCGCTCCATCCAGACCGACGATGCCCCCACTCCCGTCGCCCTCTGGATCACCGGTGGAGAAAAAGACTCCCCATCCACCGACGTCCTTTCATTCACCACCGACGATCCCGAAGGACTACGCAACGATCTCCTGAAAACCATTTTCAACCTGATCCGCACCCACCTCTCAAAATCCACCGCCTATTCCCCTGCACCGGAAGTCATAGCCGAGCCTCTGCCCGCCTTCGAAACAAACATCACCCGCCTCCTCTGGCAAGAGTTCGGCGCCCTCCTCAACCCCACGGAACCAGAGGAGCGCTGACTCCAGTCAGCAGCAATGCCTCTTCCTTGGAGTTTAAAGTTTAAAATTTAGAGTTTCTTGGATTCCCTCACACAGGCCGCCCTCGGTGCCGCAGTCGGCGAAGCCCTTCTCGGAAAGAAAATGGGCAACCACGCCATGATCTGGGGCGCGCTCTTCGGCACCCTCCCCGATCTCGACGTCATCGCCAACCCGCTGCTGGATACCGCCCAAAAGCTGGAGTTCCACCGCGGTGCCTCCCACTCCCTCCTCATCATGATTCTCGCCAGCTTCCTACTGGCGAAGCCGCTGGCCAAGTTCTGGAAGAAACAAAAAGTCTCCCCCGCCCGCGCCGGCACATTCATTTTTCTCGTCTGGTCCACCCACGTCCTGATCGATTGCTTCACCGTTTATGGCACCTCTGTTTTCTGGCCGTTTTCGGAAACCCGAGTGGCTTTCAACCACATGTTCATCATCGATCCGCTCTACACCCTCCCGCTGGTCGTTTCCCTTATCTGGCTCGCATTTTACCGCACCAAAAAGCAGCAAAAAAAGCGCACCCGTATCCTCCGCTGGGGTCTCGGCCTCAGCACCGGCTACGTCGCTTTCACCATCGGTATGAAATTCCTGGTCTCCGCCGCCTTCGATGCGGATCTCGCCCGCCGCGCAGTCACCTACGACCGTCGCATGGAGGCCCCCACCGCCTTCAACACCCTCCTCTGGCGTTCCGTAGTGGATCGCGAAAACGATCTCTGGGTCGGCTACCGTTCCGTTTTCGACAAACCCTCCTCACCCATCCGTTGGACGATATATCCAAAACAAAAGGAAGTCATCGAACCCTACAAAAACGAGAGGGAAATCCAAACCCTCCAATGGTTTTCTCGCGGCTGGTGGATCGCCCGCCCCCACGCAAAAGGCATCTGGTTGGCCGACCTTCGCTTCGGCGAAACCCGCACCTACGGAGCCAAACCCGGCACCGTCGATTCCAAAATCATGTTCTCCTGGTCCTTCAACCCGGCAGCCGAACGCGACCGCCTCCGCACCACCCTCCGAGAAGTCCGCGATCCAAAAAACGCACTAAAACGCATCTTCGCCCGCATCGTCGGAAACGACGACCAATGGGAAGCCAACCCCCGCCTGGCCGGCATCCGAGGTTCACTCCCGGAGTTTCTTGACGTGGCGGCGGATTGAATCCGCCATGCCAACTTCCAATTCCTATTGGAAACCTTCGAAATGTAGTGCCGCAGGCACCGGTGACTGCCGGAAGCCTGCTGCCGCTTTCCGTCACGCATCCTGGTGCTACGGGGCAGGCTTGGGAAATGGCAACCCTAGGCAAACCAATGCCGCCGGCTCGCAGCGGGCTGCCTTGCCAAAAGCGGCAGCAGGTTTCCGACAGTCACTGGTCTTCGACTTTCCTCCACTACAACTTACAATATCGATATCCCATCCCACCACCCTTTCCCATTCGCGCCATCAGCACCAATCACCCGTAAAAATCCCCTCTCCTTCCAATTGAAGTTTAAAGTTTAAAATTTAAAGTTTCCCGAAAAGTGCTTGCCCTTTTTCCCCCCACCGCCTAAATCCGCGCCCCCTTCAGCCACTACACAACATCGAAGTCCCGGGGGAACCCCACGTGGCAGGATTTCAAAATCGCCCGCTCTGATTCAAGACGGGACAAAGAAAATACATATCATGGTTAACGAACTCATCTCAGAAATGGTGGACGCAGGCGTCCATTACGGTCACCAGACTAAAAAGTGGAATCCACGCATGAAACCCTTCCTCATGAAGGACAAAGGTGGCATCTACATCATCAACCTCGAAAAAACCGTCCAGCAGCTTGATAAAGCAGCGGACTTCCTTGCAGACCTCGTCTCCAAGAACAAACAAATCCTCTTCGTCGGCTGCAAACGCCAGGCACAGGACGCCATCCGCGAGGCTGCTGAGGCCACCGGACAGCACTACGTCAACCACCGTTGGCTCGGCGGCATGCTCACCAACGCCACCACCGTCCGCAAATCCGTGGAACGTCTCCGCTACCTCGAAAACATCGAGAAGCAGCCTGAGTTCAAGGCAATGTCCAAAAAGGAACTCGCAGCCCTCGGCCGTGAGCGCGAAAAACTTCTGCGCAACCTTCGTGGTGTCCGCGATCTCGACAAGGCACCTGACGCAATCGTCATCGTCGATTCCGCTCGCGAAACCATCGCCGTAGCCGAAGCCCGCCGCCTCAACATCCCTATCGTCGCCATCGTCGATACCAACGCCGATCCGGCGAAAGTCGATTACCCGATTCCCGGCAACGACGACGCCATCCGCTCCATCCGCATCATCCTCCGCAACTTGGTCGATGGCATGGTCGCAGCCGGCAAGAAATAGTTTTCTGAAAACCGAACACTCCCAACTAGCAAACTTTTCAATAGAAGAATGATCACCGCATCAATCGTCAAAGAACTCCGCGACAAGACCAACGCCGGCATGATGGACTGCAAAAAAGTCCTCACCGAAACCAACGGCGACATCGAAGCCTCCATCAAGCTCCTCCGTGAGCGTGGCATCATGAAGGCCGGCAAAAAGTCCGACCGCGCCGCCACCGAAGGCATCATCACCGCACGCGTCAACGAAGCAGGCACTTCCGGCATCCTCCTCGAAATCAACTGCGAGACCGACTTCGTTTCCCGCAACGAGAACTTCCAGGCATTCGTCACTGAAATCGCCGACAAACTCGCCGATTCCAACGCAGCCGACCACGCAGCCGCACTCGCCGTTTCCCACGGCGAAAGCAGCGTCGAGGATTTCGTAAAAGAAAAAGTCCTCCAACTCGGGGAAAACATCCAGCTCCGCAAATACGAGCGCTTCGATGCAGCTCCGGGCGGAGTTGTCGCCTCCTACATCCACCTCGGTGGCAAGGTCGGCGTGCTTATCGAAGTCGGCACCACCAAGCCTGAAACCGCTTCCAACGAAGTTTTCAAGGAGCTGATCAAGGATCTCAACCTCCACATCGCCGCATCCGCGCCGAAAGGACTTTCCCGCGACGACATTCCACAAAGCATCGTCGATGAAGAAATGGATATCTACCGCGTCCGTCTCCTCGAACAAGGCAAGCCGGAGAACATCATTGGCAACATCCTCAAAGGTCAGATCGGAAAATTCTTCGCAGAGTCCTGCTTCCTTGAGCAAGGCTTCGTAAAAGATCCCGATGTCACCGTTAAACAGCTCCTCGAAAACAAAGGCAAGGAACTCGGTGACACCCTCACCGTTACCCGCTTCGTCCGTTTCGGCCTCGGAGAGTAATCCCAACTGCGGTGTTTCCGGCTTGACTTACCATCCTGCCTACCTCAAACACCGCTCCCAAAACAACAATTTAAGACTTACCAGATACAGAATTTATGAGTGACCGTGGAGTAAACCTAAAAAAAGGAGAGCCCGTTGACCGCGCCCTCAAGCGCCTCAAAACCAAACTCGATTCCGAAGGAATCCTCGAGGAAATGCGCCGCCGCCGCGCATTCGAAACGCCTACCGACCGCAAAGTCCGCAAGCTTCGCACCGCTTCCAAGCGCAACAAGGTCAGATGGCGTTTCAGCATGGGACCACCAGCAGGTGAAGGCGAAACCGTAGATCTCACCAACGGATAAAGGAACGCGGACTTTAGTCCGCAGCCCAACCAATTCAAAAAAAGCGGAAGCCTTCAGTGGCTTCCGCTTTTTTCGTGGCGGCGGACGGTGTGCCCCACGGGGTATTGCATCCGCCATGCCATCACAAGCACATCGACATCCATAATTGGCATGGCGGATACAATCCGCTGCCACTTATCCAAACTCTTGAAGTTTATCCTGCCCAGAGCTTGTCGAAGGGAGTTTAAAATTTAAAGTTCCCCCCATGCCCCTGCGCACCTTCCTCGGCTACGACCGCCCATTCCTCCCCTTACTCACAGGGCATCTTCTCGCAGATAGGGAAAGCCTCGCAGGAACCCTGGTCATCACCCCCACCACCCAGAGCGGGCGCATCCTCCGCGAGTCCTTAGCCGCCGAAGCCACCGCCCTCCTGGCACCCACTGTTACCACTCCCGGCGCACTCCTCCACCTAGACGACCCCTCAGTCGCTCCCGCTTGGCTTGAACGGATTGCCTGGATTGAAGTTCTCGAATCACTCACGGATTCTGATTGGAAAAACCTCACCGGCCTTTTTCCCGAGCCACCGGACATCAGCGACAATTCTTCCGATTGGGCGATCTCGCTCGCGAACGAAATCACCACCCTCCGCACCACTCTCCAGGATCATCTCCACAACCTTTTCTCCGCTTCAAAATTCCTCACCAACACCCCGGAAGCCGCCCGGTGGGAAAACTTGGCTGCACTTGAGAGCCTAACTGAGAGGAAACTCTCCTCATGGGGCTACACCTCGCGCTCCGCAGCACTTCGCGCCGATTTTTCACTCCCCAAAAATTTCCAAAAAATCATCCTCGCTGGAATTACCGAGATGCCACCTTGCCTTGCCCAAGCTCTTGAAAAATTTCCAGGGGAAGTGACCTGCATCATCGCCGCACCTGAATCTCAATCCGCGCTGTTCTCACCACTTGGCATCCCGCTTGCCGATTGGGCTACCCGCGAGCTTTCAATCAACGCAGAAGTCCAAATTTCAGCCGACCCTGCCCAGCAGGCACACGCAGCCCTCGCTGCGATCTCAAAATCCGGAGCCTCCTCATCCGGGATCGCCTTAGGTTCCGCAGACGATCAGACCGGAACCGTCCTAGCCCGCACCATTTCAGAAAACGGCTGGAGCGCCTTCCATCCCGCCGCAGCACAGCCCCCCCCCGCCCTCGTCCGCTGGCTCCAAACATGGAAGCAATGGCTTTCCAAACCTTCCTCCGCGAATCTCGCCGCCCTTCTCACTCTTCCGGAATCCACCACGCTCATTGACGGACTCCGTGCCCGCAAGCTCCGCGACTTCAACAGCCTACGCGACAACAACCCGACCACCTCCCCTACCGATCTCGTAAAGCTATCCAGATCGGGCAACCCGGAACTAGCCCAGGCAATCTCCTCACTGATAGAGCTACGCGAAACCTTCCTCGCAAAATCTTTCCCCGAAGCCGTTTCCTCACACCTCGCTTCACTCGCCCCCTCGGGCGAGTCATCCGAAAACACCCTCTCCCAGATCGGATCCTTCCTGGAATCCGCCGCCCCCATTTTCCCGGAAATCCGCCGCAGCCACACCTTCTGGCTCCAGACCCTTCTTTCCGAGCTCCCCACACCCTCCGCCCAGCCACCCGCCGACCGCGTGATCGATGTCCAGGGCTGGCTGGAACTCCTCTACGAACCCGGCGAGCACCTCGTCATCTGTGGCATGAACGAGACCTTCGTCCCCGCCCGCTCCGGCGGCGAACCATGGCTCTCGGAAAACATACGCAAAGCCCTCGGTCTCGTCTCCGATGAAAACCGCCACGCCCGGGATGCCTACCTGCTTCATGCCATGCTGCAAATGCGGGCGAAAACCGGCTCGGCCCATCTCATCTGCGGAAAAACCGGCGATGGTGGCGAAACCTATCTCCCTTCCCGACTCCTTTTCCAAATCCCCCGCGCCGATCTCGTCCCCGCAGTGAAAAACCTTTTTCGAGAAATCGAACCACCCGAGGCAAACCTCATCTGGACCCGCGACTTCGCCTGGCAAACCCCATCCATCGAAAACCGCGAGCGCATCAGCGTCACCGCCCTCAAGGACTACCTCGCCTGCCCCTTCCGCTTCTACCTCAAGCACATCGTCCGCATGGGCGCGCCCGAGCCGGATCGCCGCGAAATGAGCGCCCGGGATTTCGGCTCCATCACCCACTTCGTTCTCGAACTCTGGGGAAACGACACTGAAGCCCGCGAACTCACCGACGCGGAAAAACTCACTACCTACTTCGATGCGAAACTCAACGAGGTCATCCTCGAAAAATTCGGAAAAAAGCCCCCTCTCGCCATCCGCATCCAGACCGGCTCCATCCGCCAGCGGCTCGCATGGTTCGCCGCGCAACAGGCACGGATCCGCGCCGATGGCTGGGAAATCACCGGAATCGAGCGAAAACTAGCCATCCCATCCAACGACCTCATCATCTCCGGAATGATCGACCGAATCGACCGCCACCGCGAGACCGGCCAGCTACGCGTCATCGATTACAAAACCGGCGACGTAAAAGACATCGAGAAGGAACACCGCCAGAAAATCACCGCCCGCACAACCATCCCCACCCATTTCCCGGAAGACGGTCCCACCTTCCAGAACGGCCAGGATGCAAAAGGAAAAGCCTTCGAAGCCTTCTGGAAAAACCTCCAACTCCCCCTCTACGCCCTAGCGGAAAAAATCGATTCCAACGGCCTCCTCCCCATCCCCGCCTATATCCACCTTGGCAAAACCGCAGACAACGTAAAAATGACCACCTGGGACGATTTCTCCGAGGACGACCTGGAATCAGCCAAAGCCTGCGCCGACTGGATCACCACCTCCATCGCCGAGCGTACATTCTGGCCTCCCGCCGAAAAGGTCACCTACGACGATTTCGCCATCCTCTCCCAAAACGCCCCCCTAACCGAAGCATTCAAGGAACCACAATGGGAGCGAAGCGGACATGGACGGACTGTAAAATCAAACTTTTCCGTCAAATCTAACGAATCCTACGAATCTAAAGAAACCGGGATAGAGGAAAAAATTTGAACCACAATGGGAGCGAAGCGGACATGGAGGAAGTGACTTTCTTCTCCTATATTCCTCAAAATACCCGGAATACACGGAACCGATTCTTGTGAAAGAGAGAGTAACCACGAATCCTACGAACCATATACTGGAGTTGGGGAAATGAATGGATACTTGGATTTTTTCTTCAGATAGAAAACCTCTTCCCCCCAACCCAAACCAAGCCACAAGAATCCGATCCGCGCAAATCCGCGTTCATCCGTGGTTCCTCTTACCCAATGCCCCGGCGATACAACCATCACCATAAACCCGCATCGGTTTCGCTTAACCCTTGCCAAAACCCCCGCTCCCCCTACGTTCCCGCCCGGGTAGAAGTCCCCTAACCTCTGATGTCCGCATCCGGCACCTTTTTTCTCCAAACATTCGCCCTTCTCCTAGAGATCCGAATTTTTAAAGCATGCCAGGAAATCCGGGACTTCTTCACCCACGGACGGCGGCGCAAATTGCCGGCATCCGGTCTCTCCAAGACCCTTTCCGCAACAGGTGCGGGGGCTTGGCCCGGCACCAAAAAGCCGGCGACCGGACGCCCTACCGATTGCACACGGATCCGATTCCGCACCGCCGGGGTAACCTCCCTGCCGCGCCGGGCCGTCCGTAGAACACAGACCCATGCGAAAACATGTCAGACGATACACAGAACTCCCGCGATTCGGGAGATAGCCGTCGCCGCCGCTCACGCGGAGGGCAGAAACGCCGTAATAACAACAACTCGAACCGTTCCGACGGTCGCACCGATGGCCGCCAGGAAGGCGGCGGCAGACGCCAGGGCGGCAACCGCTCCGGCGGAGGCCGTGGCAAACAGGGCGGCTCAGGTCGCCAGCAGGGCTCCGGCTCCGGCAAGCCACAGCGCCGCCCCATGCCAGCTCCCGTCCAGCTCAGTTGGTGGCAGAAATTGCTCAAAACCGTCGGCCTCTACAAGGAACCCGTCCGTCCGCCACGCCCCGAGCGTCGCCCTGACAAGGCGGAGCCGAAAAGTGAAGACAGAGGCAACCGCGAACCGCGCCGCACCAAAACCCGGGATGCCCGCTCCGATTCCTCACGTGACGATTCACGTGGTGAGGAATCATCGCGCGGTGAAAAACGCGAGCGTGGTGGAAAACGCCGCAACGAGCGCGATAACAACCGCCCCCGTGGTGGAGATCCGTCCACCGTTGAGAACCGCCGCGTTTACGTTGGAAATCTCTCCTACGATGTCACGGAAAGCGACCTTGAGGAGCTTTTCAAAGGCGTCGGAGCAGTCCGCCGTGTAGAGATCGTTTACAACCGCAACACCCACCGCTCCAAAGGCTACGGCTTTATCGAGATGATCGATATCGACGAAGCAAAGCGCACCGTGGAAGTCCTGCACGACCAGTTCTTCATGGGACGCAAGCTCACCGTATCCGGCGCGAAGTCCAAAGACCACGAGGAAGCCGAAAACGAGGACGAGAAGAACATCGCTGAAAACCAGACGATCCCACCCCTCGCCCCCGTCAAACCAGAGGTCACCTCCCTCATCGACGAGCCTCTTACCGAAGAGAAGCCCGCCGAACCCGAGCCAAGAGCCGAGATCGCCACCACGGACGAAAACCTCGAAGTCCCCACCGAGGAATTCTCCCCGGAAGCGGACACACCGGAGGAAGTAAAAGACCAGCCCAACACCTGATCCTATCATTCCAGTAATTCAACCCAGAGAGGCTCTCCAACCGGAGAGCCTCTTTTTTTGCGCAAAAACCTCAAACCTCAAACCTCAAACCTCAAACCAAGTCCAAGATTCGTCGGATTCGTGGTTCCAACCTCTTTCCCAAAACCCCAGCCCCCAGAATCAGTTCCGTGTATTCCGAGCCTTCCGTGGTTCTCCTCCTCTTCCTCTTCCTTGAGATTTAGAGTTTAAATTTCAAGTTTTCAAGCCCAACCCGGAATATCCAACCGAAACTCCGGAATCCGCGTAAACACCCACTCCCCCGCCGCAGTCTCCCCGAAGAAAGCTCCGGAAACACCAGCCCCTTTCCCAACAACATGATAGCTATTGTAAGAAAAATGCTCCCCCGCCGCGATTACCGGCTGCTGTCCGACAACCCCGTCACCCTCCACCACCGTAGTCTCGCCCCCGTCCTCAACCACCACCCATTTTCTCCCACGAATCGTCACCGGCACCGGCGAGTCATTGTAGATGGAGATAAAATACACGAACGGATGCGGCCTGTCAGGCGGGGCATCCAGGCTGGGCATATAGATCACATCATCCACTTTGACTCGCAGGCCTTCGAATTCCGTGATGTCTTTGGGCATACGGGAAAGATTGAAAGCCCATCCCAAAGAATCAAGAAACAATGACAGACTCCATCAATAAGGTGATTCCCATCATGACCATCGCCGGCTCCGATTGCTCCGGCGGAGCCGGTCTCCAAGCCGATCTGAAAACCTTCCAGCACTTCCATCTCCACGGACTCACCGCCGTCACCTGCATCGTCTCGGAAACGGCGAACCTCGTCCGCTGCGTCGATCCCGTGGATCCCGCCATGATGGAAGACCAGATCCTCCTCATGCTCGATGCCTTCCCCCTCACCGTAGTCAAAACCGGCATGCTAGGCTCCGCAGAACACGTTCACCGCGTCGCGGAAATATTCAGGAAGCATTCTGGAATCCAACTCGTCACCGACCCGGTCATGGTCGCCTCCACCGGAGCCAGCCTCCTCGAGCCGGATGCGGTCGAAACCTATCGCGACGAACTCCTCCCACTCGCCAACGTCATCACACCCAATCTCCCGGAGGCCGAGAAATTACTCGGAAAAAAAATCACCTCGCTCGCGGAAATGGAGTCCGCCGCCGAAAACCTCGCCGCTACCTACAACGCCGCAGTCCTCCTAAAAGGCGGCCACCTAGCGGGATCCAATTGCACCGATCTCCTCCACGAAAACGGAAACACCCACCGTTTTTCCTCCCCCCGCCTGAATGTCAAGGCCTCCCACGGCACCGGCTGCACCCTGGCCGCAGCAGTCGCCTCCGGCTTAGCACTGGGAAAACCCCTCACAGAAGCCGTCGCCCAAGCAAAAGAGTATCTCAATCAAACCCTCGCCACCGCCTACTCCTTCCTCAGCCCCAACGGAGAGACCCTCCACGCTCTCAACCAGGGAACGCGTTAGAAGTTTTCCCTCCCCAACACCCGTTAAGTTTGTAGGCTGGTCTTCCTTCGAGTTTAAAATTTAAAGTTTAGAGTTCATGAGAATCGCAGTTTACGCCGGCTCCTTCGACCCACCAACCAACGGGCATCTCTGGATGATCGAAAGGGGTCTTGAAATGTTTGACCGCCTCATCGTCGCGATAGGCAGCAACCCCGCAAAATCCTACTCATACTCCGTGGAAGACAGACTGGAAATGCTCCGGGCGTCCGTCCCGGACAGCGACCGTCTGGAGGTTGACCATTTCGACAACCGCTACCTCGTGGACTACGCGGAGAAGAAAGACGCCATCTACATCCTCCGTGGCATCCGCTCCCCCAGCGACTACGAATACGAGCGCGTCATGCGCCACATCAACGCGGACATGGCACCCCAGATCACCACAGCCTTCCTCATGCCCCCACGCGACATCGCGGAACTTTCCTCAAGCATGATCAAGTCCCTCACCGGCCCCGAAGGCTGGGAGGAAACCGTAAAACGCTACGTTCCGCCGCAAGTCTTCGAGGTTTTGAAACAGGGAAAAGGGGCGCTGCCTTCAGGCGGTTTATCATCCGATTGAACCCAACACGCCAGCTAAAGCAAGCGCGCCAAGCTACCTTTTGATCAGGTAAACGAAGGCAACCAGCTTTCCATCGCTACGCTTCACAGTGGCGGCACCCATGTGGGTGAAACCACCGTTCATGACGGCGTTCCATTGCGGATCTTTTGCCCAGTAGGTTGGAAACTCTGCTCCGCTTTCCTCGCGCCGGTGCGTCAACACACCGCGCAGCACACCGACGTCCAAAGCATCAAAATCCTTTTTCAGGGCTGTCACATTGACTTCACCGGCCGCATTCAGCACCTCGGGGAAAGCCGAAGCTGCCGCAGCGGAAAGCGCAGCATCTACAACCAGGGGAGGGATTCCCAGATCCGTCCGGTGTTTGTTAATCGCTCCGACCAGGGCGTTTGTTTCCCCCACAGTGGCGACATCCACCATCACAGGATCGGCTGTGGGAACCGCCACTTCGACCACCGTCCCCTGGGCATTGGATTGGAGAACGGAAAGGCCGGCAAGCAGCACGGAGACTATTGAAGCATGCGTTTTCATAAGATCATAAGGTCACGATTCCACAGGCGATTTCAAGAAGGGAAATTCCCTATGATTCAATATCCGTAAGATACCTTTCCGCTTCCAAAGCCGCCGCGCATCCCTGCCCGGCAGCCGTGATCGCCTGGCGGTAATAATGGTCGGAAACATCGCCTGCCGCGAAAATACCCGGAGTTTTCGTGGCGGTGCGTCCCGGAACCTGGATCAGATATCCGTCTTCATCCATATCCACCAGCCCGTTGACGAAGCCGCTGTTCGGCACGTGGCCGATGGCGACAAACACGCAGGCGACCTCAAGCTCGCTCTCCGAGTGATCCACCAGGTTCCCCAGCTTCACCGCACGCATCTCGCCCTTGTCATCCGTAAGATACTCGGTGACCGCTGTGTTCCAAATCGGCTCGATCTTCGGATTTTCCAGAGCACGGTCTGCCATGATCTTCGAGGCGCGGAGCTCATCACGGCGGTGGATCAGGTAAACCTTGCTGGCGAAACGGGTGAGGAACCCGGCCTCCTCGCAAGCACTGTCTCCGCCACCGACCACTGCAACCGGCACATCACGGTAAAACGCACCGTCGCACGTAGCGCAGGAAGTGAGGCCGTGGCCGACAAGCTCCTTCTCATTCGGCAATCCCAACCAGCGGGCGGCAGCCCCCGTCGCGATAATCACCGTTTTCGTCTGAAGGGTCTTTCCTCCGATTTTCACGCCGAAGCTTCCGTCCGCATTTTTCTCAATCAGTTCAACCGTCGCATATTCGATCCGGGTGCCAAATTTCTCCGCCTGCTTCTGCATGTTCATCATCATGTCCGGCCCCATGATTCCATCGGGAAATCCCGGAAAATTCTCGACCTCGGTGGTCGTGCTGAGCTGGCCACCGATTTGGGTTCCGGATAGTAGAAGTGGATTAAGATTCGCACGGGCGGTGTAAATGGCGGCGGTGTAGCCGGCGCAACCGGTTCCGATGATGATGACGTTTTCCATGATATTTCGTAAAAGCGTTTCGCTCGCCGGAGTATTCCGACGGCAGCCCGGAAGAGTCAACCGCCGGAATGGAAGAAAGGCCATTTCGCTGACAGGAATCCGGAACGTGTGTCGTAATTGACACCCGAAATTGCTCAACCAATCTTAAGCAATACGGTGGCATAACCACTGCTCACACAAAACACGCACTTACACACCACAATGAACACAACCAACCACACCCGGCTATTCCCCGATCTCTACTCGCGACCCAGTGCCCACAAATTCACGGGAAACTGGGATACCGTAGCCGTCGCACGCATCATCCGCGAAAACTCCGCCGAAGGCCGATCACCGGCATTCCTGTTCCTCGGCCGCGAGGAAACCGAACTCCTCCGCACCCACCTCGGAAACGCATTCGGCGAAGAATCCGTCACCACCCTCCACGACACCTACTACATGGGACTCAAAATCGTCCCCGTGGATGCCGAGCGCTACATCTGCACCGGCGGCAGCAAAGAGGCCAAAACCATCCAGGCACCGGCCTTCCGCTCCGCCTCCTAACTCAGGGACGTTCCGAATTCGGAGTGAACAGCCGAAAACCCCTGTTCATTCCGAAATCCGAATTTCCCACCTTCCCCAGCAACGCCGCCCCTGGAAACAGGAGCGGCGTTTTTTCTTAATCTCTTCCTCTTCCTCTTCCTCTTCCTCTTCCTCTTCCTTGGAGCTTAGATTTGAAGCTTCCTCTTCCTTCGGGTTTAAAGTTTAGAGTTTCAAGTTTCCCCCGCCCGATATTCAGTCTCCCTCCCCATGGCCAACGACTTCGCATTCGAATCCCTCAACCACGCCCAGCGCGAGGCCGTCTCCAATCTCGACGGCCCCGTCATGATCCTCGCCGGAGCCGGAACCGGGAAAACCCGCACCGTCACCTGCCGCATCGCCCACATGCTGGAGCGCAAAGTCCCGCCTGCGGAAATTCTCGCCGTCACTTTCACCAACAAGGCCGCCTCCGAGATGAAAGAGCGAATCGGCGGCATGGTGTCCAAGCACGCCGCCAAGCAGATGACAGTCTGCACCTTCCACTCCCTCTGCGTCCGCATCCTGCGCGGCGGAATCGACAAGCTCGGATACAAAAAGAATTTCACCATCACCGCCTACTCGGATCAGGTCGGCATCATGAAACAACTCCTCGTCCGCATGGGCGGCACCGATGAGAAAGTAAAAGCCGAAAACGTTCTCTCGGAAATTTCCAAAGCAAAAAACAAAGGCGTGGATGTCGCCGATCTCGAAGACGATTTCTTCGCCCAGCTTGCCGTCGGATATCAAAACGAACTCCGCGCCCAGAACGCAGTCGATTTCGACGATCTCCTCCTCCTGGCCGAGCAAATCCTCCGCGAGCATTCCGACGTCCGGGACTACTTCCGAAAAGTTTATACTAGGGTCACAGTAGATGAGTTCCAGGACACAAACTCCCTCCAGATGCGCCTCCTTCAGCAGCTCGTCGGCCCACCCTACCACGTCTGCGTGGTGGGCGATGACGACCAATCCATCTACGGCTGGCGTGGCGCGGAAGTCGCCAACATCCTTGAGTTCGAAAAATTCTTCCCCGATCCGAAAATCATCCGTCTGGAGGAAAACTACCGCTCCTCAGAGGCCGTCCTCCACACCGCGAACTCCCTCATCAAACACAACGTGGGCCGCCGCGAAAAAATCCTTCGCTCCACCAAAGGCCCCGGGGAAAACGTCCGCGTCGTAGCCATGCCCGGAGATGACGAGGAAGCCGATTTCATCGCAGACGAGATGCTAGGTGAGAAAACCGCCCACGGCCGCGAGTGGGAGGACTTCGCCATCCTTTTCCGCACCAACGGCCAATCCCGTAAACTGGAACTAGCCCTCCGCGACCGGAAAATCCCATACCGCATGGTCGGCGCACAATCCTTCTACGATCGTCGCGAGATCAAAGACGTTCTCGCCTACGTCGCCCTCCTCGATTCCCCGGACAACGACATCCCCCTCCTCCGCGTCCTCAACGCCCCCAACCGGGGAATCGGCCAAGCCACCGCAGTCCTCGCCACCGACGACTCACGCGAAAAAGGACGCTCCGTCTGGCAAACCCTCTGCGATCCCTTTTTCACCACCACACTCGGAGCTAAAGCCCGCTGTGCCATCGAAGACTTCGTAGCCCTCATCTCCGGCGCGAAAAACCGAATCGACATAGCCAAAGACAACCCCGCCGACGTCCTTTCCGAGCTCCTCGTGGAAATGGAATACCTCCCCTGGCTGGAACGCGGTTGCAAAAACGAAGCCGAGCGCCTCCAGCGCGGCGAAGCCATCAACTCCGTCAAAGAATCCCTCCGCCACCACATCGAAAAAGGCAAAAAACTCCAATCCTTCCTCGACGACAGCGCCCTCGCCTCCGACCGCGAGGACGACGATCTCGAAAAGAAAAAAGGAGCCACCCTCATCACCCTCCACGCCTCCAAAGGCCTCGAATTCCCCATCGTTTACCTCGTCGGCCTCGAAGAAGGATTCCTCCCCCACACCCGCTCCATCGCGGAAGGAACAAAAGACGAGGAGCGCCGCCTCCTTTACGTAGGCATTACCCGCGCCCAGCAATCCCTCACCCTCACCTACTGCACCATACGCATGAAATGGGGCCAGAAAACCGGCTGCCAGCCCTCCTCCTTCATCTGCGAACTCGACGACAAATTCGTAGAGCACACCACCTTCGACGACATCCAGAACGTGGAAATGTCCTCCGACGACCTCGACAACTTCTTCGCCAGCATGAACAACATCTTCGCGGACGAGGAAAGTTGACCCCCTGCTCCAAACCCAAGTCTTCAACCCCAAAGGGGGTTACGGAACTCAGCCCAGGGTTGCCGCAGTGGAGCGAAGGCTACCCTGGGAAGCTCCCAAGAATGATCTACCAACCCCAAGGGGGTTGCGTCCAAGCTCGGAAAACCTTCAGACTCCGCCATGCCACAATCGTTGTCCCGCGTCCTGATCCACTCGGTTTTCTCCACCAAGAACCGTGCTCCTCTCCTACGCGATCCCGAATTCCGTGATCAATTCCACGCCTATCTCGGCGGATGCACGAGAACCCTCGACTGCCATCCCATACAAATCGGCGGAACCGAGGATCACATCCATTTGCTCACGACCCTCTCACGCACCATCGCAATCGCCGATTTCATTAAAGAGATCAAACGCAACAGCACCATTTGGGCGAAGAAAAAAAACACTCACAAAGATTTCGCATGGCAAGCGGGTTACGGATGTTTCTCCGTTTCCGAATCCCAAGTTCCCGTCGTTACTCGCTACATCGAGACACAGGAAGAACATCACCGCAAAATCACGTTTCAGGATGAATACCGTGGGCTAATGCGTAGGCACGGGGAGAAATGGGACGAGCGTTATGTGTGGGATTGAGGCTTTGGGATGAGTTCGGGCACGGCCTCAACCCCGATTGGGGTTGTGAGATTTTGATTGGGATCTTTCCCAGGGTAGCCTCCGTTTCACTACGGCAACCCTGGGCTTAGTTCCGCAAGCCCGTTGGGCTAGGAAGACGCACTAGACCCATCTCTTCCCGAGAGGCACTGACTGGCATGAAAAATGATAAACCCTGGCTGTTCCTTCGGGATTGGACGATGCGTGTCACCTGTGTTAAATCCCCACATGGCACTGAAACACGTCCTCATCATCCTCCTCGGAATCCTTGCATCAGGTTGCGCAACCCCAAGCCCCGGTCAGACATCCGATTTCAACTCAAAGATCCTAGCCGCCACCCGCACCATGCCCACCGGCGGCGGATACGATGGCAGCGATGCCACAAAAAACCTCCTCCACGGCGCCTGCTCCATCACAGACGGAAAAATCCAAGTAAACTCAAACCACGCCAAACCCAGCTTTTGCTCGGGAGCCACCTACCTCGTCCTACTCAAAGCCCTCAACACCGGCTCGGAAACCCTCCTTCCCACCATAGACCAAAAGGACGGCCACGGCATCTTCGGCCGCTGGAACTCCAACGGCCCCGGCCCCGCAAAACTCGTCGCCGATCTCGGAGCCGGGAAAAACTTCACCTCATGGGACGAAGCCAAACCCGGCGACATCCTAAAAATCTGGTGGACGGATAAAATCGGCGGGCACGAACGCGGCCACCTCGTCATCTACCTCGGCCACAATGCCGAAACCGTCCGCTTCTGGTCCAGCAACCAACCCGGCGGCTACGGCACGAAATCCGTCCCCCGCAGCGATTGCAAACGCGTCCTCTTCACCCGCATCACCCGCCCTGAAAAATTCGCAAAGGCAAGTAAACTCCCCGCCACCGATCCCTGGCTGACAAGAATGTTGCACGAAGATTTCACCTGGGCGGAAGTCGTGAAGAAATGCCAAGTCAGCGAGTAAGCAGGATTTCCACAGTCCACGGGAAAGGCAGCATTCTGCTGCCAACTCCTGGCTCGCCATAGCTTCATCGCTTTCTCCTGCCCAGCAGCAAAAGCCCACCAAACATCATCGCTAAAACCGACGGCTCTGGAACCGCAGTCCCGATGATCTCAATATTGTCTATCTCCATCTCCTTGTTCCCGTTCTCGTCAAAATCGTTTATTATGATCTCCACCATCCCCTGGTTGGATAGATCGCCCGATAGCAGAATCAGCCCGGAATCGGCAAACTGGTTGTCAGGATCGGCGACGGCATAATCGTTAAAAGCAAGTGCGATATTGTCTTGGGAAGGGAATCGGAACCAGGTCCCGCTACCACCCACACGATAGAAAACATCGAAGGAGCTCGGCAGATCCCCTGGCGTTCCTTCCACATCAAAGCGGAGGCTGATTTCCTTGAATCCCAGCGTATCCATGGTCAGATAGATCAGCGCGTCGTTTCCAAAATCATCGGACAGAGCACCGGCACCATCCATCTTGTCCACGGTGAAAGCATCCTGGCCTGCGATATCGAAATCATCCCCTCCGCCTTTGAGATCATCCCATTTCAGCGTCCGCGTCGGCTGGTACGTGGTTCCGCTAGTCGTGGATGTGTAGGAAACAAATCCCCCACCACCATCCACATCCAGCTCACCGGGGATCCCGATGTAAGCCTGCAGATTCGCACTGGTCTTCAATCCGGCATCAGGGGAGAAGTTCAGCTTGTTGGAGTCCGTCGGGAATGAGTAGTTGTCGGCAAATCCCCAGAAGGAAAGAACCGAGGCCGCCGATGCGAAGGGAACGGACAGAAGTGACGCGGCTACAGCGATTTTGAAATGACGTTTCATAGGTTTTATCAGGATAGGAGCGTATGGCCAGACCGGGAGCGGGAGCGGGAACGTTTCCGTGAAATCCTCTCTTCGCGATTTACCCGCCCATGCCAACCCGTTCCTCCGACCACGTCAATGAAGTGTTTGTAGCATTTTCGAAGAACTCCCGCGAATTCCGTGGAATAAGCGTGAGCTCCGCAGGATTTTCCATTGAATGGACGGCATGAGCAGGAAGAAACAGGAAGCCGCGCGTCTGGCAGCACAGCCACAGCCCCCGAATGCCTTTGGTGCCTTGGATGCCCTCGACGGTCTGCCCGCTGGTCCGGAAGCATCTCCCGCAGCCCCCATAAAAACCTCCAAGCGCGGTCAGAAGAAGACCAACCGTGGCCGAGTGGACATCATCCGCTCAACTGCCCATCGCGGTGGAAAAGGTGTCACCGTAGCCAAAAATTTCACCGGAATCTCCCTCGCGGAGAAACAGGAACTCGCAAAAATGATCCAGAAATCCTGCGGAGTCGGCGGCACCGTGAAAGACGGCAATATCGAAATCCAGGGCGACAAACGCGACGAAATAAAACGCATCCTAACCGAAGCCGGCTTCAATCCTGTCTTCGCCGGTGGATAGACTCTTGAACGGAAATATTTCACTACGAGAATCGCTCCCGACCCAACAGCGCATGACCACCCGGGAAATCCAGCAATACATCGACACGGCAATTAGCGCCAACTTCAGCGGCTACACCTCGGAATCCGGTGAGATGATGACAAGTGAAGGAGGTGACGGTCGCTTTCTCGGAAAAGTCATCGCCACCATGTATGTCGGCCTCCCCGGAGGAAGAGACATCTTCCTCGCGATCGGCGAGACCGCAAAGAAAAGCCAGATCATCAAACTCGGGGATTCGGAATGCTTGAAGCCAAGCGAAACCGAGCTGGATCTGTTGCTGCAAAAGGAACTGGGGATACAGAAGGAGACGCCGGACTGATTTCTTAAGATTTAACCGCGAATGAACGCAAATTTCCGCGAATGGCTCTGTGTCCGAGTGATATCGAGAGACCGTATCTCGTATGATTTTTCTCCAAACCCAACATATGAACGAACTGCAAAGAATTGATCCGGGCACCCGCCCGTTCCCCTTCGGGGCGTTCGCTTCGCTTACGTCTATGTCGTTCCTCTCCATTCGCGGCCATTGGCGTTCATTCGCGGTTGAAATCTTAACAACCGGGTGGTGGCTCCCCTTCGCTTGATCTCCCTGACGTTTGAAACGAGAATTCCAGTTGACGGCAGCCGTCATAGAAACTATCAGCTTCCTCCCTTGAGATTGATCTAGCCAATCGAGAGGGACTCCAAATCTACTTTCAGCTAGAAAAAACAAATACCGATATGGCTACCACAGCTCAACGCAACAAAAACAGGACTCGCCCATCAAAATCAGGAGCAGCGAGAAACAAGCGCCAAAAAGTCCAGAAGAAGCGCCTCGTAGAACTGGGAATGGATGAAGCCGTAGTGGCTCAAATGAATCCAAGGGACGTCCTCACCAAGCTCAAACGCCCTGCCAAAGTGGCTAAAGAGTGCGCTGCTAAGGACGCCTAGAAAGATGCGATACGCCGCCCATTTCAATTGATCGCGCGGCTATCCAATAATTTCCCCTCAATCGTTGGGTGAAATGAATGAAATCTGTCTCTTGTAGAGGCAGAAACCATTCCGACTGCCGGGAAATTTTATTCCCGGCTTTGTTGCGTAGCGGCCGAAAGGGAGTTCTGATTGAGCAATGAGACATCGGAAGGACAAAGACGGAGGTTCCGGCAAAAAACGGAGAGGTGGGAGTGCCCGTGACAGTCGGGCGGAGACAGAGGAATTTCTCAAAAAAAACCGCCTGAAAGCCGATGTCATTGAGACAGCCAGCGGATTGCAATATACCGTTATCGATCCCGGCGAAGGAGCCAGCCCGACGGAGTGGAGCACGGTCGAGGTAAACCAGCGCATCCTGCTGAGCGACGGAACCGTCATCAAAGACACCTTCCGAACGCCCGATGAAGACCGTTTCACCATGGAAGAAGCAATTCCCGGCCTCAAAGAGGGCTTGCCGCTGATGAAGGAAGGCGGCCGATTCCGCTTCGTAGTCCCACCGGATCTCGCATGGGGAAAACGCGGTGCAGGTAACAAGATCGGCCCCAATGCAGCACTAGTCTTCGATATCAGGCTTGAGAGGGTGAGAGGGTGAGAGGTTTCCTGATACTCCCGAGTTCGTAACGGGTGCTTCTGCCTCCTCCTGTGGGGACGAGAGCGCCGAGGTTGGTGAGTTGTTGGAGATCCCGGGTGGCGGTGGCTTTGGAGGTGCCGGTGAGGGCAATGTATTTGCGGGCGTTCATCCCGCCGGTGAAGCCTTGCGGGCCAGCATCGAACATGCGGCGGATGACTTTTAGCTGACGGGGGGAGAGTTCCGGTTCGTAACGCTGGAAGTATTTGGATTTCCGCAGGACGAACTGGATCCGCATTTCGGCATCCCGCTGGGCTTCGAGAATCATTTCGAGAAACCATCGCAGCCACGGAGTGACCTGATTGCTCCGCTGGGCGGTTTTCAGGGCATCATAATAATCGCTCCGATGCGAATCTATGGTCTGGGAAAGACTCATGATGACAGGGTGCCCGAGGCCTTGGGAAAGTACTTTCTCAGAAAGGGCGCGACCAAGACGACCGTTGCCGTCCTCGAAGAGATGGAGCCATATTCGGCTCATATACGATTAAAATATGAGCCGATTAAGTCAATCAATCGGCTCATCGGATCACCTCTCGATTACAGGCTGAAGAATTTTCCAAACGTTCTCGGCAATTTTTTCCTGACCCTCAGGCGTCGGGTGGATGCCGTCTGGTTGGTTTAGCTTTTCGATGCCGCCTATGCCTTCGAGAAGGTAGGGGGTGAGGTTGGATTTCGATTTTTTTGTGGAATTTGGTGAGGTTTAGCGTTCTTGCCAGAGTGGATGGGTTTTCCAGTCTTGCGGGAGCCCCATTTCAAGAAGGGGAATCGACGGGTATTCTGTGAAAAGCGCTTCCACCCTTTCTTTCCATTTGCTCGTCGGTGAAATTTGGTTGAGGAACTGAAGAGCCACAAACATGAGCATGCCCGAGCGATTGTTGGTCAGCAGGTTCTTGCCCTCATCGTTTTTCAGATGCCAATCGGGATGTTTGTTCGCTTGGGGGAGACCCGGGGCATACCCAAGAATGCGGTTCCAAAGGCGGGAATGGTGAGCGCATATGTTCCGCGTTCCATTTAGAGCCAACAGCCAACTTTGGAGTTGGGCGGCAGGCATGGAAAAATGATTGGAAACTGTGGAGCGAACGGGGTCGGCCACACCTTTATAAAAGGTGAGAAGGCTTCCCATGCTCATCAACTCGGCGACCATCCAGATGGGGAGGTTCTGGTGGGTATCACCGTATTTTTTGGAGAAGTGCTTGGTAAAGGTTTCCTTGCTTCGTGAGGTTTCCACCAGAAGGGATTCACGCCATTCGATGTAATTTCCGACCTTGAGGTTGGGGAGATTTTCTTCGTAACAATGACCAAAAGCCCCGTGGGAATGCGCAAACTGGTAGAGAAGTTGAGTCCGAACAGCGACTTCGATCCGTTCGATGGCATCAAGCATGAGCACCCTTAGTCGGCGATCGAAGCAATAGCGTTTCCAGACTTCGGACAAGGTTGTGCCCTGCTGATAGCGGTCATCATCGGGAAGGCGGAACGGGTGGAGGTAGCCTGAGAGTCGGTAGTAGCTGACTGCTTGGAGACGGCGGATCAACTCCGCAGGGTCGGCTTCAAGCCCCCGGTCAATGAGACGTTGGGCTTGATTCTCAAAGGTGAGGGCTTCTTTTTCGTATTTCATTGCGGCTCCATCTTGTGGTGAGTTGAGGGCAAGAAAAACCCGCCGTGATTCGCGTATCAGTTCGAAAACTGTCAGAGGCGCGGCGGGTATGCTGAGAGAAAGAAAGAACAGGAAACCTTTTAACGCAAGAGAAAACCGTGGAATGCTTGTGGAACAAGGATTGAAACAAGTTCAATGAAATCTAATATCATTGCGCAATAGCTGGCTGAAGAAACTTCCAGACATTCTCCGCCACTTTTTCCTGACCCTCAGGCGTCGGGTGGATTCCGTCGGGTTGGTTGAGCTTTTGGATTCCGCCTATTCCCTCCAGAAGGAAGGGGATGAGGGTGGATTTGGATTCTTTGGCGGCTTCCGGGAAGATGGCTCTGAAGCGGGTAGTGAAGTTTTTCCCCATGTTATCGGGCATTTGCATGCCTGCGATTAGGATTTGGATTTCGGGGTTTTTGGTGCGGGCTTTTTTGGCGATGCCGAGAATGTTCTTTTTGGTTTCCTCGGGAGGGATACCGCGCAGGCCGTCGTTGCCACCTAGAGCTATGATGAGGATGTCAGCTCCTTTTCCCATGGCCCAGGCGATGCGGCGGAGGCCGCCGGCGGTGGTGTCTCCGCTGACACCGGCATTGGATACGATGTAGGGAAGTTTCGCCTCATCGATTTTTTTCTGGAGGAGGGCTGGGTAGGCTTCGCTGGGATCGAGGCCGTAGCCAGCGGTGATGCTGTCGCCGAGGATGACGATACGCTTGGGTGAATCGGTTGCATTCGGAGCTTCCTCGGCGAATAGTGCGCCGCAGATTGCCAATATCAGTCCCACGATAAAATATTTCCTCAATGTCTTTTCCATCGACCGCCAGTTTAGAATCCGCTCCGGGTGCTGTCAAATTACCCATTCTCAAAGTCTCCGGATTGCGGAAAACGCATCGCACGGAGGGTGGTGATCTGACGGTGCTGAAAGATGTGAGCCTGAGTCTGAATGCGGGGGATACGCTGGCGATTGTCGGCCCATCGGGGAGCGGGAAAACGACTTTACTGGGACTTTGCGCGGGGCTGGATGATGCGAGTGCGGGTTCCGTGGAGTTGGATGGATTGGCGATTGAGAATCTGGATCAGGATGCTCGGGCGGCTTTGCGAAATCGGTTGGTGGGATTTGTTTTCCAGAGCTTCCAACTGATCCCGACCCTGACGGCGATTGAAAATGTGCTGGTGCCACTGGAGTTGCGTGGGGAATCCGGGAAAGGGATTCAGAAGGAGGCGGAGAGGTTGCTGACGGAGGTGGGGCTGGGCGACAGGCTGGATCATTATCCGCTCCAGCTTTCCGGTGGGGAGCAGCAGCGGGTGGCGCTGGCGCGGGCTTTCATTCACAGGCCGAAAATTCTTTTTGCGGATGAGCCTACGGGAAATCTGGATGCGGGGACGAGCGGGCCTATCGTGGAAATGCTTTTCCGGCTGAACCGGGAGGCGGGGACGGCGCTGGTGCTGGTGACACATGATCCCGCGTTGGCGGGGAAAGCGCGGCGGGTGGTGACGATGAGTGGTGGAACGATTGTCTCGGAGGAAACGAACGCGGATGTCTGAGGGTAAAGCGTTGCCACGGAATTTGTGGAGGGCTTTGCAACATCCGTGGGTGTGGCGGATGGCTTGGAGGGACAGCCGGTCGCAACGGATGCGGCTGGTGATTTTCTCGCTCGCGATTGTTTCCGGGATCGCGGCACTGACGGCGATCCATTCGCTTAAAACCAGTGTGGAACGGGGTATTGAATCGGAGGCCAAGGCTTTGCTGGGATCGGATCTGCGGGTTTCCTCTCGGAAGGAGATTGGTGAGGAGGAGCTTGGAAAGCTTTCGGAAAAGGCGAGCCGGGTAAGCCGGGAGACGAGCTTCCCCTCGATGATGCGTTTCCTGCCGGAGGGTGGGGCGCGGCTGATGCAGGTGCGCGGCATTGGCGGGGATTTTCCGTTTTATGGAAAGGTGGAGACGCGGCCTGCGGGTGCCTGGGAGAAATTGCGCGGGGGCGGCGGCGTCCTCGTGGAGCCGGCGATGCTGGATCAGTTTTCCGCAGAAATAGGAAATGAGGTGGAGCTGGGTGGGATCAGATTGAAAATCCTGGGAGTGGTGGACAAGCCTGCGCCGAAAGGGAGCCGGTTCAGTGGATTTGCGCCGGAGGCTTATGTGCGGCTGGATGATATCGAGCGCTCGGGGCTGCTTGGGAAAAACAGCATGGCTTCTTATCAGGTGCATCTTGAAATCCCGGTAACGCCACCTTCGTGGGAGATGAAGGAAATGGTAAGGGAGGATTTCCCGGACACGCCGTGGCAGTTGGAGACACCTGAGGACAGACGTGAGAATCTGGGGGATGCGCTGGATAATTTTCAGAAGTTTCTCGGGCTGATCGCGCTGGCATCGCTGGCGCTGGGAGCGATAGGCGTGGCGGGTGCGGTGCATGCGCATGTTACGCGGCGGATTCCTACAATTGCGATCCTGCGCTGCCTCGGCTGTCCGGGGCATCTGGCGTTCGGGATTTATTTCGCGCAGGCGATGGCGCTGGGATTGCTCGGTGCTCTGCTGGGTGCGGGGCTGGGAATCGTGATGCAGGTGGGGCTGCTGATGGCGCTGGCTGGTGAGCTACCGGTCACGGTAAGTCCATCACCGGAATGGAAAGTCGTTGCGCAGACGGCTACTACTGGATTCCTAGTATGTTGCGGCTTCGCGCTGCTGCCGCTGATGAGAATCCGGGAGATTTCCCCTGCGGTGACCTTGCGTAGTAGCGGGAGTTTGAAAGGTGGATTTCTGCGGTCGCTGCCTGTGTATGCATTGCTGGCAGGGCTACTGGTGATGGTGGCGTATGCGAACGATCCTGATTGGAAACGGGCGCTGGCGATGGTTGGCGGGATGGCTGCGGCTTTCCTGGCACTGGTGGGAGTGGCGCGCGGGCTGATGTGGGTGACGCGTCGGGTGGTGGGGCGGGGCTGGCCGTATCTGATCAGGCAGGGTGTATCGAATTTGCATCGCCCGGGAAATCAAACGCTGTTGTTTCTGCTTTCCCTGGGGCTTGGGACTTTTCTGCTGGTGACGATTTTATCTGCGGGAAAACTTTTGAATGACAGGCTGACTCTCCAGCAATCGGGCGAGAGTCCGAACCTATATCTAATCGATGTGCAGCCGGATCAGGTGGCTGGGGTAAAAGGGATGGTGGAAGCAGCCGGGCTACCGGTTCTGGAAAGCGCTCCCATGGTGACGATGCGGATCAAGGCTATACGCGGCGTGGAGGTGGGTGAGGCCGAAGGTGTGCCCAGGTGGGTTGCCAGACGGGAGTTCCGCTCGACGTATCGAGATTCGCTGAATTTCACCGAGACACTGATTGCTGGCGAACTGGCGACGGAGCGCGCGGATATTTCCGAAGTGGTGCCGCTTTCCCTGGAGGAAAACATCGCTAAGGACATGAACGTGTGGATAGGCGATGGGATCATTCTCGATGTCCAGGGAATCGAAATGCGAACGCGGGTGACGAGCTTACGTCGGGTTGATTGGAGCCGTTTCAACCTGAACTTCTTCATGGTTTTCCCGCCAGGGGTGTTGGAAGACGCACCGGGATTCCATGTCGTGACCACACGGACACCAACTCCAGCGGCATCCGGGGATTTGCAGCGGGAGCTGGCAGGAAAATTCGCGAATGTGACGGCGATCGACCTCACTCTTATTCTTGAAACCGTGCGCGATATCCTTGGAAAGATCTCCATGGTCGTGACGATTCTGGCAGGGTTCACGGTATTGGCGGGACTGCCGATTCTGATCGGGACGCTGCTGAATGGTCGCGACGTTCGGTTGAAGGAAAGCGTGCTGCTGCGGACGCTGGGAGCCTCGGCGAAGCAGGTTCGGACGATTCTGCTGATCGAATACGCTGCGCTGGGGATGCTTTCCGCCCTGAGCGGGGTGCTACTGGCGGTAGCGGCGAACGCGGCGCTGGCGACCTTTGTTTTCGAAGCTTCTCCATGGCCGGATATGGCACTGGTTGCATCGGCTTTCGGTTCCGTGACGATGATCGCGGTGCTTGGTGGCTTGGCTCTGAGCCGTGGAGTCTGCCATCATCCCCCGTTGGAGATTTTACGGGGTGGAAATTGATGCTTTTCGGGAAAACCGGTTCGCTTTGCCCTTTCCACAGGACAGTCGTTTCACCAACATCCCCCCCGTGTCCCAATCCGCCGAGAAAGCCTTCGAACTGATCAAATCCGCCCACGAGAGAAAGCGCCTCGCGCATGCGTTTCTCGTTTCCGGGGACTTGGGCTGCGGGAAGGAAGAACTGGCCTCGAAAATCATTTCCATGGTCAACGCGCCATCCGAGGACGGGGGCATGGATCTGTTCGGAGAGCCGGTGGTTGAGAAAATCCTGCCGCTCGATGAACAGGAGGGCGGCTGGGTGCGCATCATCCGCCCGCGTTCGAAAAGCCGCCGCATCTCGGTAAAAGAAATCCGTGATCTGGAGCACACCCTCCATCTCGCCGCCCCTAAGGGCGAGACCAAGGTCGGTGTGATCGTCGATGCCGACCGGATGAACGAGCAGGCGGAAAACGCTTTCCTGAAAACCCTCGAAGAACCACCGGACGGCACCCTCCTCCTCCTCCTCAGCACCCGCCCCCAGCGTTTGCTACCGACCATTCTTTCCCGTTGCGTGCAGGTGAAACTCACCGGTGGCCGTGCCCTTTCTGCGGATGGCGGGGACGAGCTCGTCGCCTCCCTGAACGAGGTGGCGGCACGTGGCTTCGGCAGCCCGGTTTCAGCACTTCACATGAAGGCAGTCTTCACGGATTTCCTAGCAGGAAAAAAGGCCGGAGCGGAAGCCGCTGCCAAGGCAGCGATGAAGGAAGAAATCGCCACTTACCGCGATGGCACCGATGGCACCTGGCTGAAGGAGCGGGAGGAATTTCACAAAGCCGGTGCGGAAGCCGACTACCTTGAGGCACGCAACCGCTACCTCGATGTCATCCTCGCATGGCTCGCCGATCTGATCCGCATCAAGACAGGATCAGGAGGACTGGATTTCCCCGATTCCGCAGGCCACTTGGAAAAAATCGCGGAAGGCGAAAGCGTTTTTAAAATCGGAAAACGCCTGGAAGCCCTCGAAAAACTCCGCCAGACCTTGGAGACAAATGCGTCCGAGCCACTGGCGCTGGAGGTTGGTTTTCTGAAAGCGTTTGCCTAGAAAGTGAGCGCTATTTCAGGGCGTGAACAAATTGTTCCACTGTCATCCCTGATTGTTCGATCAGTCCTTTCAAAGTCCCGGGTTTGATTGGCTTGTGCATGGGCACAACCACCGTCCTTCCATCACGCCGCAGAATTCTATGTGAACCAGTCTGGCGCATTTCCTCAAATCCAAGTTTGAAGAGTACCTTCGCCGCCTGAACGCCGGACACGTCCCTCGGAATCCTCATGCGAGCGCAAGCTCCGGATCTTCTTTGAAATGCAGTCGGATACGTGGTGCTTCACTTTCCTCAAGGAAGTAGCCGATCACGGCATCGCGAACCATTGTTTCAAGTTCACCCATGGTATCGCCCTGGGTGGAAATACCTCCTCCGCGCGCATCATCCCAGCGGGCTACGAAGCCACCCGTTTCCGGGCAGTTTACCACAGTAAATGTGATGGAATCCATGGGGAACAGGATGCCAGATCCAGCCCTGCGTGCAAGTTCCGATTCGCTCCACCTAATACTCCCCTTCACCCAAGCGGCTGGCCTCATCCACGATTGTGACCGATTCCAGCAACTGCTCCAGACCATCGAGTATCACCTCCAGCCCCAGCTCCCATTTCGCGGATTGGAAAGCCGGACTGGACATCTCCAGCAAGTGGTCGAGCGCCTGCGGTTGCAAAAGCGGCTCCAGTCCGTAGCCGGGTACAATGGCGGACTCCTGCCGGTAGGGATCGATGAGAATGAGCAGCGCGTGATTGTCCTTCCCACGCTTCAATTCCCCGGCGAAAGCCCCCGCATTGAACAGCCAGAAAGCGTGCATGGAAAACGGATGCTCCGCGATGAAACGGTGCATCACCACCTGGATCGTAAGCTGCGGGTAGCGCTTTTGAATCCTCTGGATCTCCTTGTTCACTTTCCGCAGCGTAGATTTTTTAAGCTGCCCGGTGGTATCCGCCACCACCGTCGTCAGCCTCGGCATGGCACCGACCAGCGCACTTGTCCGGGGAAATGTCAGTCTGCACGCCGGGCATTCCGGGGCGTCCATCTGGATCGGGGTCTGGCAGTAGGGGCAGCGCGTCACTTGCCGGAATTAAACAGCTTTCCCCCTCCCGGTCGAAGAGAAAAGCACCCAACCGCCTAACTACGGGCTTGACCCCCACCCACCCTGCAAGCTCCCTGCCCCCGGTGAATTTTTTCATAACAGGAACGGATACGGGCGTGGGAAAAACCTACGTCACAAAGCTCATGATCGAATCCCTGCGCGCCGAGGGCAAGGACGCCACCGGATTCAAGCCCATATCCTGCGGCGACCGCGAGGATGCCACCATCCTTGCCGCCGCTTCCGGGAACTTGCCTATCGAGGAAATCAACCCGCACCATTACCATTCCGCCCTCGCCCCCCACGTCGCTGCACTTCTGGAAAACACCACCATAGCCCCAGCCGATCTCGTATCCTCCTACCAAACATTCGCAGAAACCCACAAAAAGATCCTCGTGGAAGGCGCGGGTGGCTGGGAAGTCCCCATCACGGAAAGCTATTTCATCTCTGATCTAGCAAAAGACCTCGACCTCCCCGTCATCCTCGTAGCCGCCAACCGCCTCGGCTCCCTCAATCACATCCTCCTCACCCTCGCCGCCATCAAAGCCAAAGGCCTCACCTGCGTCGGCATCGTCCTCAACCAGCTCGAAGACGAAATGGACACCCCCATGATCACCAACAAGGGAATCCTAGAATCCCTCACCGACATCCCCCTCCTCGACCACATCATCCACGGCCAAGACTTCCTCTCCCCCGAGCTAATGGACGTCCTCCTGGCATAGCTCTTCCTTGAGGTTTAAAGTTTAAAATTTAAAGTTTCCATGCCCGCCAAAAATTTCCACGTCCGCCAAGCCGCCGTCTCCGCCCTCCGCGCCTGGGCGAAAGGCCATGACTACGCCGAATCCCTGGTCGAGCGCCACGCCCAGCGCCGCATGCTTTCCGCCTCCGACCGAGGCCTCCTCCAAGCCATCCTCTTCGGCGCGCTCCGCAATCGCCGCCTCCTCGATCACTGGATTGGAAAACTCCGCCAAGGCAAGCTCGATGCCGAAACCCGCGACGTCCTCCGCGTAGGCCTCTGCCAGATTCTCATCCTCCAAATCCCCGACCACGCCGCCGTCAACGAAACCGTAGAGGCCGGCAAAGCCCCCGTCCGCTCCCTCATCAACGCCGTCCTCCGCAAGGCCATCTCCACGCGAAAACAGCTCATGGAGGAACTCGACGACCTCCCCCCCGCCGTCCGCCACTCACACCCGGACTGGCTCTACAACCGCTGGCGGAAATCCTTCGGAAAAGCCGAGGCGCTCGCCATCATGGAGTGGAACAACCATCCTGCGGAAACCTTCTTCCGCCTCAATCCCCTAGTCCCCACAGACACGGAAATCCCCGGAAAAAAACTCTCCCACTCCCCCGACTACTACGAGCTCGAAGGAAAAATCCCCACCGACCTACTAGCCTCCGGCGCCCTCTACATCCAGGATCCCGCCACCCGCCACTGCATCAAACTCCTCGCCCCCAAGCCCGGCGAAAAAATCCTCGATGCCTGCGCCGCCCCCGGAGGGAAAGCCTTCCTCATCGCCGCCGCCCAAGGCTCCGGGGAAAACCTCACCTGCACCGACTCCAACGAAAAACGCATCCCCCGCCTCGAACAGAACCTCTCCCGCCTCCAAATAAAGCCAGCGGAAATTTCCGTCCACGACTGGCGCACCCCCGCCCCGGAGCATTTCCACGGAGCCTTTGATGCCATTCTGTTAGACGTCCCCTGCACCAACACCGGCGTCATCCGCCGCCGCGTCGATGTTCGCTGGCGCCTCCAACCCATCGACCTCAAAAACCTCGCCGGGATCCAGACAAGCATCCTCCAAAACGCCCTCCCCTGCCTCAAGCCCGGCGGCCGCATCGTCTATTCCACCTGTTCCATCGACTCCTCCGAGAACACCGAGCTAGTCAAAGCCTTCGCGGAAAAGCACGACCTCAAGATCAAGGACAAGACCACCGTCATCCCCACCCAGCACGGCACCGACGGAGCCTTCGCCGCCGTAATTTCCGCCTGAAATCACTTGCCGCCCACCCGCATTCGGGCCTATCCCGCCCCCGTCCGCACATTGCGGTTTCCAACCAACCACCCAACAACCATGTCAGTCCTAGTGCTAGGCGCCTCTTAAAAAGATCGATGTTTTCACATTTTGGGCTGGACCTTTTCCGTGTATTTCTACAATGCGAGAGGTGCCTGCTAAAAAATACCGCATCAAGCTGGCTTCCGACGAGCGCTCCGCCTTGGAAGATATCCGTGACCGTGGCCTCCACAAGTCCGCCAAGTTCAAACGCGCCCTTGCCCTCCTTCTCTGTGACGAGGGGCCGGGCAACCGGCCATGACCGATGCCGAGATCACCTCGGCCACCGGATCGGCCCCCGCCACCCTCGCCCGCCTCCGCAAGCGTTGCTGCGAGGTCGGTCCCCTCGAAGCCCTCGAACGCATACCCCGCGAAACCGGCCCCCGCCAGATCAAGGTAACCGGGGAGGTCAAGGCCCACATCACTTGTCTGGCTTGCAGCGATCCTCCCGAAGGACAGGCCCGCTGGACGCTCGGTCTCATCGCCGGAAAGCTCGTCGAGTTGGAAGTCATCGCGAGCATCTCGCGGACTTCGGTGCGACGGGTTTTAAAAAAAGCAAACTCAAGCCCTGGCGCAAGAAAGGCTGGTGCGTCCCGCCCAAGCAGGACGCGGCCTTCGTAGCCGCCATGGAGGATGTGCTGGAGGTTTACCAGCGCCAGCCCGACCCGGCCCGACCGCTTGTCTGCCTCGACGAGTTCGCCAAGCAGCTCCTCTCCGAATGCCGGGTTCCGCTGCCTGCCAGGCCGGGCAGCGTTGCCAAATACGATTCGGAATATGTGAGGGAGGGCAGCGTGACGGGCTTCATGCTGGCCATGCCGCACCTCGGAAAAAGGGATGTCTTCATTTCCCGAACGGGGCGGAGGACGGCGGTGGATTTCGCGCTCTGTCTGGAGCATCTGGCCGGGCTTTTCCCTGCGGCGGAGAAGATCGTGGTGGTCATGGACAATCTCAACACGCACGGGGCGGCGTCGCTCTACAAGGCGTTCGCGCCTGACAAGGCGAGGGGGCTTTGCGAGCGGTTCGAGTTCCACCACACGCCCGCCCACGGGAGCTGGCTGAACATGGCCGAGATCGAGATCGGACTGCTGACGAGGGCTTGCCTGGATCGCAGGATAGCGACTCCCGGGCGGATGGTAAGCGAGGTGATGGCGTATCTTGCCAGGACAAACGAGAATCCGGTTCCGATCAAATGGCAGTTCAGGAACGAGGATGCGCGCATCAAGCTGCACTCGATCTATCCGTCAGTTTAAGAGGTTTGCAGCACTAGTAGGCAAACCAGCTCCAACTTTCTCAGCAAAAGCCGTCAAAGGCGAAACCATCATCGAAGGCTTCTCCCTCGACCAATACATCGGCAAAAAATACGTCGTTTTCTTTTTCTACCCTAAAGATTTCACCTTCGTCTGCCCCACCGAACTCCATCGTTTCCAGGAAGAACTCGGTGAGTTCGAAAAGCGCAACGTCGCGGTAGTCGGCTGCTCCACCGACTCCGAATTCTCCCACTGGGCATGGCTCCAGACCCCGAAGAACAAAGGCGGCATCCAAGGCGTCAACTACCCTCTCGTAACCGATATCAACAAGACCATCTCCGAAGACTACGACGTCCTCGCAGGTGACTACAGCGTCAACGAAGAAGGCAAAGCCGTCGTCACCGGCGAACTTGTCGCATACCGCGGCCTGTTCCTCATCGACCTCGAAGGCATCGTCCGCCACCAGGTCGTCAACGACATGCCGCTTGGCCGTTCCATCCGCGAATGCCTCCGCGTCGTCGATGCCCTCCAGCACTTCGAAGAAAACGGCGAAGTCTGCCCGATGGATTGGGAAAAAGGCTCCGCCGCCATGACCGCCGACCACGCAGGCGTCAGCGGCTACCTCTCCAAGTAACCGGCACCAACCGAACTTTCACAAAACGGCCGCCATCGAAAGATCGCGGCCGTTTTCGTTTCGTTAGTCTCCATTCGTTAGATTCGTCAGATTCGTGGTTCCTTCCTCTTTTCCCCTCGCCATACGTCTCCACCTCGGCAAAGCTCCACGCATGAAGTCATTCCTCCTCCTGCTGGTCACCCTGCTCGTTCTCGTTGCAGTCATAGGCGGTGCAGGTGCGATCTACTATCTCTCAAAAACCTCCGAGATCGCCCGCGTGGAAAAAGCCCCGCCAGCCCCTGCCCCTGTTCCGGGACAGTAGATCACATCAGGCGGCCAAAAAGCCCCCGCAGAGTTCCCCGCCATTTTTCGAGGAACACCAGATCACGCATCACCTTCGCGCCCAGCGAAGCATCACCCTTATCCTCGATCTCAGGGAAACGGGAGACCCGCCCATCGATCTCTCCAACGATCTTAGCAAGCAAAGCTCCCACCTTTTCCCGGGCAGCCATCAGCGAAACCTCCGCCATCCCCTTCGCCAAAGCCGACTGCGCCTTCTCATTCGCTTTCACCGCCGCCTCCCCCTGCGTTCCCACACCGGCCACCTCCTGAAAAAGTTCCATCAGCCCGGAATCAATCTGCCCCCGTGGATCCACCTCCCCCCCTTTAATTTCCAGCCAAGCCCTCAACCGCCGCGCCGGACTCGACAAAACCTCCTGAGCCGCCTGCATCGCAGCAAACTCCCCCTCGTCCCCCCCGGAATCCGGATGCGCCCCCGCAGCCTTTACCCGAAAAGCATCCCGCACCTCCTCCTCGGAAACAACAAGCCCCAAGCCCAGTCCCAGCCTCTCAAACACGTTCATACCAACTCTTCCCTTCGATGTTCATTGTTGGACGTTCAATGGTCGATGTTCATTCCTCAGGCAGCAAAGCTCTCCCCACAAGAGCAGGTCACCACCGCATTCGGATTACTCACCTTAAATCCCCCTTGCTGAAGGTCATCCGAATATTCCAGCTCACTGCCGCTCACAAAAAGCGCGCTCTTGGGATCAATCACCACATTCACCCCATTACTGGGAACCATGATATCCCTGTCCCGCGGCCCATCCACCAGATCCATCTTATACTGAAGCCCGGAGCACCCCCCACCAATCACCGCAATCCGTAAAGCGCCATCCGCCCGCCCCTGTTTCTCCAAAAGCCCACGCAGATGCCCCGAAGCACTTTCCAGCACCTTCACCAGCTTCTCATTCCCGATTTTGTAGTTCACTTCGCTCAACAGCCGAAACGTGCGACCACCCCCACCTCCAGTCAACCAGAGTCTTCCACTTCTGATCACTGATCACTTGGCACTAGCCACTCCCTCCATTATCCATTCCCCATGTCCGAGCCAGATCTCTTCTCCAACCTGCCCACCCCGGAGAACCGCGCATCCGAACTCCGCCACCTCCTGGACCACCACAACCACCTCTACTATACCCAGGGCACCTCCGAAATCTCCGACGCCGAATACGACAAACTCTTCCGCGAACTCGAAGATCTCGAAAAACAAAACCCATCCCTAGCCGATCCCAACTCCCCCACCCAACGAGTAGGCTCCACCCCTCTCGAAGGCTTTTCCCAAGTCCAGCACCCCGTCCCCATGCTCAGCATCGACGACGTCTTCGAGCTTACCGAGGACGCTGTAAAAAAACTCTCCGAAGAAGAGGTCAAAAAGGCCGGTGGAAGATTTCACGAACATGAACTCATCATCTTTTACAAACGCCTCCAAAAGAACCTAGGCCGCGAAAATATCGCCGTAACCATGGAGCCGAAAATCGACGGAGTAGCCGTCTCCCTTTTCTACGAAAACGGCTCCCTCAAATACGCCGCCACCCGAGGCGACGGCACCACCGGCGACGATGTCACCCAAAACGTCCGCACCATCAGAAACATTCCCCTAATCCTGAACAAAACATCCGCTGCCGATGATGAAGAGGCAGCACTCCGTTTCACCTACACCGAGCATGACATTGACTTTGACAGCCTGCTCCCTTACGTAAAAGCCCATGACAGCATTTCTTCAGCAACAGCTCACGGCAGAACGCCTCCGCAAAGCGCGGCGAAAAGCTTGGCTCGAAGGCTCGAAGAAGACCTCAAGCGAGGTGATGGAGACGATCTTCAGAAACGGATCAGACGTGAAGCCGAATCCATTCTTGAATGGGGAAATCAATCTGGTCGAATCATCGAAACTGAAGGAATACATCGCCTCCTACGCGACTGGAAAAAACTAGGCGGACAGTCCGAGCACACCGTCTTCCACATCGAGGCACTCAGCCGGATCGTAAAATTCACCATCCCTCCGAACTTCGGAGCACAGGGAAGCCTCCTCTATCTCGCCAACATCGACGCATCGAACCGTCTTTTCGGAGACGATATCGTTCTACACGGAATACTTCCCAGCGATGAAGGCCCCGCGTTTTTGATTTCCCAGCCCTACGTCGAAGGCACCGAACCCACACTCGCCGAAGTCGCCGACTGGTTCACCGCCCAAGGATACGAATTAAACGGCCACAACCGCTGGCGACACCCGGAAACCGGCACCGACATCGCCGACGCACACACCGGCAATCTAATAAAAACCGCCGACGGCGAGCTAGTCCCCATCGACCTCCAGGTCCTCAAGGAGGGGCATCTGACGGAACGCGGACTTGAGTCCGCAGCACAACCCGAGTCTTCATCAATCCCAGCGAAGCTGGAAATCCGCGGAGAAATCTTCATGCCGAACTCCGCCTTCGCCACTCTCAACGGGCAACGCGAAGAAGCCGGCCTCCCCACCTTCGCAAACCCCCGCAACGCCACCGCCGGAACCCTCAAGCAGCTCGATTCCAAAATCGTAGCCACCCGCCCCCTCGCATTCCTCGCCCACGGCCTCGGCGCCTACGAAGGCGATCCATTGGAATCCGAAACCGATTTCCACAACCTGTTGGACCACTTTTCCATCCCAAGGAATCACCCCATCCGCATCGCCCGGAACCTCGATGAAGTTTTAGACGGAATCAAATTCTACAGCGCTCACCGCCACGATCTTGACCACGCCACCGACGGAGTCGTCCTCAAAGTCCTGGCTCGCTCCGAACGCGAAACCCTG
Source organism: uncultured Verrucomicrobiae bacterium (assembly GCA_963793435.1). GTDB lineage: Bacteria > Verrucomicrobiota > Verrucomicrobiia > Verrucomicrobiales > Akkermansiaceae > Luteolibacter. The sequence goes on from CAWCAA010000002.1 coordinate 3,786,593, forward strand.
GGGCAAACCTCCCGCGCCCCCCGCTGGGCCGCCGCCTACAAATTCCTCCCCGAGCAACAGGAAACCACCTTGGAAGCCATCTCCATCCAGGTAGGCCGCACCGGCGTCCTCACCCCCGTCGCGGAACTTACACCAGTACTCATTTCAGGCTCCACTGTCTCCAGAGCCACCCTCCACAACCAGGACGAGATTGCGAAAAAAGGCATCTACATCGGAGCGAAAGTCCTCGTAGAAAAAGCAGGAGAAATCATCCCCGCCATCGTCAAAGTCCTCGACCCCGATCCGGAAAAGGAAACCTACTCCCTTTACAAAGCGGTCGACGGGAAATGCCCCTCCTGCCAAGCCCCCATCACCCAGGAAGAGGGCTTCGTCGCCTGGCGCTGCACCAATTTCGAGTGCCCCGCCCAAGCCGTCACCGCTATCTCTCATTTCGCCGCCCGCAAAGCCTTGGACATTGATTCCATGGGCGAAACCGTAGCCGAAGCCCTTGTCCGCCACGGCCACGCCACCAGCCCCCTAGACCTCTTCTCCCTCACTGAGGAAACCCTCGCCAACCTCAACCTGGGGACCGAAGACTCCCCCCGCCGCTTCGGAGAAAAAAACGCAGCCAAAGTCATTTCCTCCCTTTCAGACGCCCGCCAAAAGCCCCTCAACAAATGGCTCTTCGCCATGGGCATACGCCACCTCGGGGAATCCGCCGCCAAGGAACTCTCCCGCCTCCACCAGCACCTCACGGACATCCCCTCCTCCCCCATCCTCGCGGAACTCGTAAAAGACACCCGCGCCACTGCAAAAAAACAAAACGAGTTCCTCACCCAATACGCCATCACCGGAGACGTCGGCCCCGCCGTTGCCGAATCCATCCTCACCTTCTTCCAATCCGAAGCCGGCCAACACATCCTCCAGCGCTTTGCCGAGCTCGACCTCAACCCCGGATCCCAAAACTTCGCCCCCAAACCAACGGAAGCCCCCCAACTCCCACTCACCGGAAAAACCTTCGTTATCACCGGCACCCTCACCGAATCCCGAGACCACTACAAATCCCTCATCGAAAAAAACGGAGGCAAGGTATCCGGCTCAGTCTCTAAGAATACGAACTACCTCCTCGCCGGAGAATCCGCCGGTTCGAAATTCGACAAAGCCATGCAGTTAGGCATCCGCATTCTCGACGAACAGGCACTGGCGACCCTATTGGAACGCGGTCTTTAGTCCGCAGCAGGCTACGAACCGATGGCATAAATAAGGAGAAGTGCGCTTCCCCTTACGCTTAGCCTGTGGCATCCCCCCAACCGGAACTCACTCAAAAAACCTGATCTTGCCTGGAACCGGGAGCTTGCCGGCGGCCATGGCCTCGTGCTGCTCGTCAGTGCATGCGGAATCGATGGGCGCGTCCGGCTGCACTTCGTTGTCCTGGACAACGCCGTTTTCCAGCATCCACCTTTCCACTTCCTCACCGCTGACATCCGGTAGCATGGTGCCGTTCACTTCCACACACGGGGAAAGCGGCTGGCCGCTGCGCTGCTCCATCTCCCAGCGGAAGGCGGGATTCTTGATGATGTCCTTTTCTTCAAACGGCAGATCATACTTCCGCATGATTGCGCGGACACCCTCACTCCATCCACAAAAAGTCTTCAAATACGCGGTAATCTTCGGCTGTGCTTCGCTCATAGGTGCGGATGATAGGCGCGGAAAGCCGCAATGCAATCCACTTTCCCGCACTGGAATTTCAGCCGCAAAAAGGCATAAAAATACGCAAAAAAGGATTTCTCAAAAAACAGAGAAATCCAACCACTCTTCCTTTTTGCGAACTTTTTAAAACCTTTTTGCGGCTGAAAACTCTTCACTTTCCATCATCCCGAGTCCCCTTGGAGACATACCAGAGCAGCAGCCCACCGACGATCAGACCGCCGAAGAACACCCACCAGAAAAGTCCCTTCACAAACTCCGGCAGATCCAGATTCATTCCGAAAAGCCCTCCCAACGCCACCAGAGGAAGGAAAAATCCGGTAATCAAATTCAGTTTGAACAGAATGTTTCCAAGGCGCTCAGAAGCCTTCGCATGTTCCTCGGAAGCTTCCGCCTGCCAGTAGATGAGGGTTTCCCGGGCATCCGCCTGGAGCAGCTCCGAGGCACGCTCCAGTTCCCTCGCCCTATCCCGGAACGCCCTGATTTCCTTGTCATCCGGCTCTTGCGCAAGTGCCTGTTCCAATGCCTGGACAATGTTCCGTGTGCTCCTCGACAAAGGCCCGGCATGCCGAAGGATTCCGAAGACCTGCTCGGTGGATTCGGTTTTCTCGAGGATCTCCTCGTTCTCATCAATCGCGCGGGCATACCTTTCGAGAAGCGATTCCATTTCGTCAATGCCGGGGCCGCCCGGCTGTAGCCAGCGCCCGTCCATGCGCCGCCAGAAGAAAACGGCCTCCCTTTCAGGAACCCCGATCTCCGGAACTTCATGAAGCACCAGGAGCAATTCGTCATGACCCACCACGCAACGCTGGTGACCCGGACGGCCACTGAGCTGTTCACGCAGTTCGTGCTCAATCTCGTAATGGTCAGGCAGCTTCAGTTTCTCGTCCAACATCGGCATATTCCTACCCGACCCATCAGCAACCGGCAACCTCCCCAACGTATCCGGATTAAGATTTTTGAAATAATGTCCGTCAGGGCGCGTCTATCTTGAGTCTTGATTCCATACTGGAACCTGACAACAATCCCTTCGCACACATGAAATATCTATTTCTCCTAAGCTTCTCCCTTCTACTCGCTTCCTGCTTCAACAGTTCGCCTCCGGGATCGGACTACATGGCGGGCATCGGCCCTATCCATCAGAAGACATCCGGCGGCGCGAACCATCCTGCACCCGCGATCCCCGATGACATCTCCTACTGGGACGGCGACAATGTGAGCGGATCCCCTCTCATCAAAATCAACCGCCAGAAACAAACCGCCAGCTTCTACAAGGGCGGAGTTCTCGTTGGCGTTTCCAAAATTTCCACCGGGAAAGAGGGAACGGGAACGCATGCTGGTAATTTCAAAATCTCGCAAAAAAGCAAGGATCACAAATCCTCCCTTTACGGAGTGATCAAGGACGAGGCTACCGGCCAAATGGTCAACGACAACGCGGATTTCCGCGTGGACAAGGTAGGTCCGGGCCAGGTGAAATACCACGCCCCCATGCCGAATTTCATGCGCTTTGACGGTGGTATCGGAATGCACACCGGTTACCTCCCCGGCTACGCCGCCTCCCACGGCTGCGTCCGCATGCCCCACCACATGTCCACGAAATTCTTCGAGAACGTGGAAGTGGGAACCCCTGTGATCGTGGAGTAGGCAATCTGTTTACAGATTGATCGCGCTTGAAAAAAGACTAGTTTAAGCCATGTCCACAGCCGAACTACAACAGATGGTCACGCAACTGGTGAAGTCTCAGAAAGAGACGGATCGCCAGATGAAGGAGACGCACCGTAGGCTTGGTGAACTTGGAACGTTGTTTACCAACCAATGGGGCAAACTGGTCGAGGCATTGTTAAGATCCGGCTTGCAGAAACTTTTCCGTGCACGGGGAATAGCCGTTTCCGAGGTGAGCAGGAACCTGGAGCTTTTCGACCCGGCAACCGGACACAAGAAGGCGGAAATCGACGTCTTCTTACAAAACGGTGGAGAAGACGTCGCAGTGGAAGTAAAGACCACCTGCCGCGTGGCTGACGTGAAAGACCATATGGCGCGCTTGAAGCTCATGCGTAGTCTCGTAAAAGACTACTCACAGGGCAAAAAGCTCTACGGGGGGATCGCCGCACTTCAATATGACTCGGAGGCGGATGTCTTTGCGGAAAAGCAAGGCATGTATGTTCTCCGAAGCACGGAAGGTGTGGTAACAATTACCAATGCCGGGGATTTCGTGCCAAAAGCCTGGTAAGGCGCGTGGCGGCGGACGGTGTGCCCCACGGGTATTTCTATCCGCGATGCCATTCAATCATCCTCGGCTTGGCGGATGCAATCCGCCGCCACGACCCAATCGAGGTAACGTTTCTCCACCTTGTCGGCGGTGATTCCTACGATCTCCGGCGTATCGTAGGGATGCTTGGAGAGTATTGCCTGCTCCAGTTTCTCGAAGCCTTCCATTTTGACTTTGAAGATGGCTAGCACCTCGGTGTCACGTTGGACCTCTCTTTCCCAGATGTAGATGGACTCGACGCCCGGGAGAATGTTCACGCAGACGGCGAGTTTTTCGGAGATGATCTCAGCACAGACCGTCCTTGCCTTTTCCACATCGGGAAAAGTGCAGAGGACGACCATCATGGAATTCATGTGCGCTTGGCATGGCGGATACAATCCGCCGCCACGTTAGACAGCTACAGGTGCGCCTGTCTTGGCGGATTCGTAGAGCGCATCGATGATGAGCATGAGCTTGAGGGCTTGGTCGGGCGTATTGAACGGCTCGGCGGAACCATTGATGGTGTCGATAAAGTTCGCAGCGGAATTGATACGTCCCATGTCCTCGCATTCCTCGACGATAATGGTGCGGTCAACGCTGTTTCCGTTTTCCTGGACGTAGAGTTCGCAGGTGTCGATGGCGGTTTCATCGAAGCCGTCGCGGGCGAACAAACGCTCGACCTTGCCACCAGCCTTGGTGCCTTGGAAGACGACGGATACTTCTTCGCGTTTCACCATCTCCGCCCAGGAAACCTGAAGGCTGAGAACCTGGCCGCTCTTAAAAGTAACGAAGCCGTGGGCAGCGTTCTCAACATCCGTGGTGCCGCCTTCGCGGTCAGGGATGCCCCATGGGCCTTTGAATCCGGAATCGGTGATGTGGCTGTCGAAGGTGTTGGCCAGAACATGGGCAGGCTCCGGGTAGCCCATCAGATAGAGCGAGAGATCGATCATGTGGAGCAAGTCGATGGTCGCACCACCGCCGGCCATCGCCTTGGTAGTGAACCAACCGCCGAAGCCGGGAATACCGGTGCGGCGAATCCATTTTGCCTGGGCGGAATTGATCGTCCCGACCGTGCCGTCATCGACGTAGCCTTTCATCGCCTGGGATTCCGGGCGGGCGCGGTTGTTGAAATTGAACATCAGCTTCTTGCCAGTCTCTTTGGCCACGCTGACCATTTCCTCGACTTCCGAAGCATTCAGGCCCGGTGGTTTTTCGCAGAACACATGCTTTCCTGCGCGGAGGCACTGGAGCGCGAGGGGTGCGTGGAACTTGTTCGGGACAATGATGCTGACGGCATCCAGCTCGGGTGCTTCCTCGAGCATTTTGTCCACGGAATCGAAAACCTTGGCGATCTTCCACTCTTCGGCGGCCTTGTTTGCCGCACCCGGTGCGGGATCCGCCACGGCTATAATTTCTGCTCCGGCTTTGCGAAAGCCTTCGGCGTGGTATTTCACCATCCATCCGGCTCCGATAACTCCTACTTTGATTGACATAATAATTTGGTTTTGGGTTTGTTCCTATTGATTGGATTTGTCGAAGGCCGCGTCGAACGCGACGTTGGAGCCGGGGAAATCCACATTGCGGACGAAGGCTGCAGCCTCGGTTCCACCATGGACACGATCCATGCGGATGTCCTCCCACTCGACGGAGAGCGGCCCTGCGTATCCGATATCGTTGAGCGCGACGATGATGTCCTCGAACTCGATATCGCCATGGCCGAGGGAACGGAAATCCCAGAAACGGCGTGCGTCGCCGAAATCAGTGCTGCCGCCGAAGACGCCGACATCGCCATTTCCGTGGCCCCACCATGCGTCCTTCATGTGGACGTGGAAAATGCGGTCGCCGAGATCGCGGATGAATTTCACGTAGTCCACACCCTGGTAACCGAGGTGGGACGGATCGTAGTTGAAACCGAAACGCTTGTGATTATTCACTGCTTTGATCGCGCGCTGCGCGGTTGCGATATCGAAGGCGATTTCGGTAGGGTGGACTTCGAGTCCGAAGTTTACGTTCTCTTTTTCAAAAGCGTCCAGGATGGGGATGAAACGCTTGGCGAAATCTTCAAATCCTTTTTCGTAAAATGCCTGGTTGGTCGGCGGGAAGGCGTATAGCGCGTGCCAGATGGAAGAACCGGTGAAGCCGTTGACGACAGCCGGGAATTCGTCCTCACCAGCGCGGTCTGGTTTCGCATTCAGAAATTTACGGGCTGCTTGGCCGGTTTTGATCATCTGTTGGGCAGCGCGTTGGCGGACGCCTTCGGGATCGCCGTCGCCCCAGACCTCGGGGGAAAGGATGGACTGGTGGCGCTCGTCGATATTATCGCAAATCGCCTGGCCGACAAGGTGGTTGGAAATCGAATAACAGGTGAGGCCGTGCTTGGAAAGAAGCTCCCATTTTTCTTTCACGTAGGAGTCATTGGAAAGCGCTTTATCGACATCGAAGTGGTCTCCCCAGCAGGCGAGTTCGAGGCCGTCATAGCCCATTTCCGCAGCGAGAGGCGCGAGTTTTTCTAGTGGAAGATCGGCCCACTGGCCGGTGAAAAGTGTGACTGGACGAGACATGGTATTCTTTTTCGTGGGGTTGGATTACGCAGGGATGTTGAGTGATGCCACCCCGGAGGGGGAAGGAAAAAACGGGAAAATCAAGGTGCGTCATCGGAACGCGGACTTTAAGTCCGCAGATCTTCCGTAGAGGTGCTATGGACGAAAGTTTGAGAAAGGATTAGGAATTGATTTGTTCCTCCATGTCCGCTGCGCTCCCATTGCGTTCCGTTTTATTCGACATGCACTCGAGCCAGATCTCCTGGATGGCAGTGAAAAGCGGATGCACCTCGTAGCTCCGCCCCTCGTATTCGGAGACCCATGCGGGGCCGCGGACAGATGAGGTGAGGAAAATCCCATCCGCTTTTTTCAAATCGGATTTCCCCAGAGGTTTTTCACGGCAGGAAATACCCCGCTCCCCGGCGATTTGTATCACAAGCCTCCGCGTGACACCGTCGAGGCAGCCGCTGTCCAGTGCCGGTGTCAGGAGTGCGCCGCCACGAATGAGGAACACGTTCGCCATCGCGGTTTCGCAAAGCTCGTTGGCAGTATTATAGAAAAGCATTTCGTCGAAGCCCTCACGGCGAGCCATGTCCATGGCGATGAGGTGTTCGGCATAGTTCCCTACTTTCAGGCCCCGGGTCACGCTCTCACGGTTTTGCCGCCATGGCGCGGAGGTCATACGGATTGATTTGGGAGTTGCTTCGACACGAACGGCGGTCATCCACGCCCATGCTTCCCCGCTGTCGATGCGATTGATGGGACCTGCCCCGAAGCCGACTGCGAACCGTATCCGCGCCATGCCTTCCGTAAGGCCGTTTTTTTCCAACAGGGAAACCATCGCGCTTTCCAATCCGCTATCTGAAAGCTCCACGCTGGTGATTCCAAATCGCTCCAGCCCGAGACGCAGCCGATCCAGATGAGCGCGCAGCATCCGGGGACTTCCTTTTACTGCAAGTATCGTCTCGAAAAGGCTCAACCCATGGCAAAGACTGCGGTCATACGGCGAAACATTGAAGTCCCGCTCTTCCAAAAAATTTCCATCACACCAAACCATAAGGATGGTCGAAACTTTAAACTTCAAACTTTAAACCTCAAGGAAGATTCCAAAATCCGGAATCGCAGACAAAAAATGAGCGGCTCGACCGATTATCCCCGGGAAAAACCCAAAAACCCAAAGGGACGTTCAGTCGAGCCGCCTTGTCTTGCGACACGGAGAAAAGACCATATTCAGCAGGGCGGGTCAACATTAAATCGAACATTCCTCGAAGAAAAAATCTTCCCCATTGATTTTCAGCGACTTACGCCCCATGGTTTTTCGGATTATTCTTTCCCGGATCTAGCCCGCTTGTTTTCCACGATCCGCTCGACCGCTTCCAATGCCTGCGGGTTGCGCTCATCGGCACGGTATCGGACTCCGAAAACGTATGCGTCCGGAAGAAGCGTGCGGAAGGAATGGGCGGTTGCAAGCCCCTGTTCGGCCAGCCCCAGTCTTTGCCCTGCTTCGCCGGGGAGAAGGAGAACGCCCATGCCCTGTCGGCAGACCTGGATCGCATCCGCTTCGGTATCCGCTTCGATGATTCCGTTGAGCCGCAGCCCGTATGTGGATGCGCACCAGCCGGTGACGAACTTCCGAAAACCCACAGCCAACGGCTCCGCAGGTAGGATAACAGAAGAAGCAACAGCCTCCGGAAAACTGAAATCATCCTCACTAATGGAGTAGTATCCGGGATTCCACGCGATGGTGAGACCACGCTCGCGGAAAATTTCAGCGGTCAGTATTCCGGAAAGCTCATCATTGGCGCGGAATGATCCGGCAATCACCAGATCCGTGCGATAGGTTTTCAAAGCATCAATCCAATCCGGGCTCTCTTCCGGGCTGCTCCAGTTTTCCGCCGCTCCGGAGAAGCCGTCCGAGCATGCTTTGAAGTGGATGGCCTGGGACATCACACTGCCGTCAATAAGGACGTTGAGGCGATTGGTGGTCGCCCGCTTCCAGTAGGACGCGCGGTGAATGACTTTGGAAAACTCCGTATTAAATTCCTCCATCAGCGGCAAAAGCATCCGCCCTTCTTCCGTAAGAACCGAGCCCTCGGGGCGACGCTGGAACAATGAAAACCCGAGTATCTGTTCCAGCTTTGCAATGCGGTGGCTGACCGCCGGCTGGGTGATACCCAGGTCCTTTCGCTGCCCCGGCGAAACCTCCCTCCCTGGAAAGGGAGAGCGCTGCCTGAATCTCGCGTGTCTCTGGAATCACCATGGTTTCAAATCCTGTTTTGCACTTCCGCCGCCAATCCGGGAAGAAACTCAAAGGGGTGGTGCTTCAAATGCGTGGCGTGCAGGGCGAGTGTCCCGCTACCACCGGGAGTCTCTTCCAGCTCCGTCCAAAACCGGGAATCCATCGCCATTTCAGGCGAACGGACAAGGATACCTTCCTCACAATCCGCCGGATGATCCAGCCAATGGATCCACCGCTCTTCCGGAATGGGGATGATGTTTCCCGGCAGTTTTCCACGCCTCCCGGAAGCACAACGCTCCGGAGGCGTGGGGCTGTGCAGAGCCGTCCGGCGGGCACCGGTTGACCGACCCCGGATATAATCCCTCAATGGGATCTCCATGATGTGAGCGGATGCGAAACGCTCTCCCAAGCCGCCATCGAAACCGAGATACCAGTCGCACAGCCCCTGTTGTAGTGCTTTCGCACAGCCGACTTTTCCGAGCTGAACGTATGAGAGCCGGAAACCCTCCATCGTCTGCAATTCTCGGAAGATGGTACGGAACGCGGAAGTGCGAAAAATCGCAGGAGTCGTCCCCACCCGCAGAACCCGCCCTTGGGAACGGATTACCTCCGCCTTCTCAATGAGCCTGGCCATTGCCAGATCCAACTGCCTGGTATCATTGAAAAGTCTCGTCCCGAAAGCTGTGGGCGAAACAGTCCCGTCCCTACCCTCGGTAAACATTTCGCCACCCAGGATCATCCGCATGTCCTTCATGGACTTTTTTACGCTTCGCCCGGTCGCCCCCAAGGTTATGGCGGCAGCATTGTAGCAGCCCTCTTCATAGACCACCCGAAACGCTTCGATATGCCTGAAGTCCAATGAATGAGGTGAATCCACACCATATCGCTCCCTAGTCGCCCCCGCAGAGGGGATCTCTTGTTTATTAGCTCGGGAGACAGCTTTCCTCATATGGACGCGTCCGATCTGACTTACGGACAGATAGTCCATATCAGCTTATGATTAGACATCCCAGAATTTTGATTACCGAAAAACGGCCACCAATCTCCAAATCAGGCATATCCCCGAGCTATGACTATTATTTCCTACGACGCAACATCAGCATGATACCTGCGAAACCGGACATAAGTGCCATGGAAGGCTCGGGAACCTGGTTTATTGTAAAATCACTGAACGTCAGCACGTTCTGATTTCCCGCCGTGCCACCGAGTGCGGATACGCCCACTCCGGTAGTCGCTGCGAACTGAAAGTCGAGCTGGCCCAATGCGGTGTCCGATTTGAAAACGAAGCTGAAGTCCCCTGTCGAGCTGCCACTTCCAATGGAAAGGAGACCCAGGACGTTCAGAAGTTCCGCGCTCTCGTTTGAAGCCCCGGTGACACCCGCCGTTGTGATGCCGAAAGTGCTCGAATCAAGAACGTTGACGGGCAGTCCGGCTCCCGAAGTAACCTTGAAGTCAACCTGGTAGAGCTGCCCCGGGGCGATGGCCAGCCCGGTTATCGCGGCATTCGACTGCCAGTTGTAAAGAACGCTCGCTCCTGCAACATCATTCACGAGACCCTGGAGCTGGGAGCCGACATTGCCTATGCCGAGAACTTGCACATCGGTGGTGATCTCACGACCGAAGACAAGTGCATCCCCGGTCGTCTCGGTATAGGACGCAAGTTGAACATCGAGGTTTGCTAGACCTGGAACCGTCAGCTTGGTTTGGGCAAACCCACCCGCCGAGTGATCCCACGTATTCCCGGAGGCGGTCTGGCCTGCCATTTGTGAAGAGTTCGTTACTTGCACTCCGATGATTGGTCCTGAAGCTCCCGGGCGGCGAACCCGGAAGTCCGGGTCAAACATGTCGGAGCTGGTGACGATGGTTTGGGCGAACGTGCCTGCGGGAAGCAAGCCTGCTGCGAATACGAATAGTTTGATTTTCATTTGGGTGTATGTTCGGGATGAGAGGTTCCGGAATTTTTCCGACACAAACATTGTGCCGAACAACCCCGGGGTACCTTTCCTTTAAGTATTCTTAAAATTACGTACACTCTCAATAATCAGGTGAGACATATCATTTATGCATCTATCAAACACCACCCCATCGTCCCGTATATCCCTCGTCTTCAATAGAATACGCATTCCAAGACAAGTTAACCCCGGTGAACGCCCTGGTATTCCCCGACAAATAGCGCGGATAAAAACCGCATATCCGGCAAGAATCCCCGAAAATCTCCTATGACCCTATAAACGACATCGCATCTCCCAGAAAATGAGATACTTACGCGGGTAAGATAGAAAAATCCGGCACAAGGAGCGTCAGAACTCTCGGCCGGATTTTAAAAACTTTTACTCAGCTTACCACCTGACCGCCGCAGCAGCCCATGTAAGGCCGGCACCAAAAACAACCATAACGATATTGTCGCCGCGCTTGAAAGCTCCGGAGCGGTTGGCCTCGTCGAGCGCGATGGCGACAGCCGCCGCTGAGGTGTTTCCGTATTTGTCCAGATTCACAAAGACCCGGCCTTCCGGGACGGAGAGGCGCTCTGCAATGGCATCAATGATGCGGAGGTTCGCCTGGTGGGGAATTACGCAGGCGATGTCATCTGCCTGCAATCCGGCGCGCTCAATCACGGTATTCGCAGATTCCTTCATGCGGTTGACCGCGTGTTTGAAAACTTCCTTGCCCTGCATGGCCAGGGTCGCGAGGTGGTCGTTCACATTGCTCTCGGTGATGGGGCAGGCAGAGCCGCCGCCGGGGATGTTGAGAAGGTGGGTGAGATTCCCGTCGGTTCCCATTTCCGTGGCGAGGATGGAGCCTTCCTCCGGATTCGCACGGCGGAGAACCGCTGCGCCTGCTCCGTCGCCGAAAAGGACGCAGGTCGTACGATCCTCCCAGTTTACGAAGGCGGATAGCTTCTCCGCTCCGATGATGAGGGCGTTTTCAAACCCACCATCGGCAATCATGCGCTTGCTGATTTTCATGGCGTAGAGGAAACCGGAACAGGCGGCGGAGATATCGAAGGCAACCGCATTGGTGGCTCCGATCTGCTGCTGCACGTAGCACGCGGTAGCCGGAGTGATGGTATCCGGGGTGATGGTTGCGACGATGATGAGCTGGACTTCGCTGGCTTCCATACCCGCTTGTTCCAAGGCTTTGCGGGCTGCGGCGCTCGCCATGTGGGAGGTGTGCTCCCCTTCCGCAGCAATCCTGCGCGCGCGGATGCCGGTTCTGGAAAAAATCCACTCGTCGCTGGTATCGACACGCTTTGCCAGCTCGTCGTTGGTTAAAATTTTCTCCGGCAGGTAACTGCCCGTTCCCGCAATGCACACCTGATAGTCCAAACCGCTCATGTGCGGTGACTGTGAAATCACTAGCCCCTTCAAACAAGCGCGAATTTGCCCTGTTCAGGAAACCTTCTCCGGCAACTTCGCGCGGAAATGCTTTTTCGAATACGCGATCTTCGCTTCAAGATCCGCTGTCGGGTTCTTTCTATGCTGCGCCACGACAGGCTCCAGGCGTTTCAACAGACCGATTCCGTTCGCCATCTGGATGGCAAGGCCGGGGCGGGCATTTACCTCGATCATGAGGGGGCCGGTTTCCGCATCGATCATAATATCCACGCCTAAGTATCCGAGGCCCGTCATTTCCTGACAAGTGACCGCCATGTGGAGAATGGTGTCCCAATCCGGCATCTGCACTCCGATGAGATCCACCCCCAGATCGGGATGCTTCGTAACAGGTTTGCCATGGTGGATGGCACGAACGGTCATACCAGTGGCGATATCAACGCCTATGCCCAGCGCACCCTGGTGGAGATTGGAGCGACCATCGGATTCCTTGGTGGAGGCGCGAAGCATGGCCATGACGGGGTAGCCGTGAAGCATGACCACGCGGATGTCGGGTGCTCCCTGGAAACTCAGTGCAGTGAGAAGTGGCGCTGGTTTCACGCGGTATTCGATGAGCGCGTAATCCCGTTTCCCGCCGAGACTGAAAAGTCCGGCGAGGATGTTGGAGACGTGGTTCTTCACATCAGCGGGAGTCACTTCCGCACCACTTGGCTTGATGTAATTTTTCCCGATCTTTTTATCGATCACCATGATCCCTTTCCCTCCGGATCCGCGGGTGGGTTTGATCACAAAGGCTTCCTGCCCGTTAAGGATTTTCTCCACCCTGTTCGCATCGTGGGGCGTCATCAGGACACCGTATGTCTCGGCGACGGACATGCCCTCGGCCTCGGCCAGGGCCTTGGTGCGGAGCTTGTTGTCCACCAGATCGTAGAGCCTGCGGGGGTTGTTTGGCAGGAGGAAGCGCGCGTTGCGCATGTTGATGCCGACCACGCCCAGATCCCGCAGCTCACCCGGCGTACGGAACCAGCGGTGATACCACTTGTGCGCAGCCGCTTTTTCCACCGCAGCTTCCGCAACGGTTTCCTTTTCAGGATCAATGGTGCCGGGATCAGGCATTGGAGAAGGTCTTGAAGCGGATGAGTTCGGAGATGCGGTAACCGGTGTAGCGACCGATCAGAAGGATTCCCGCAAGCAGCACCAGCAACATTTCCGGGAAATAAAATGCCCAGTACTGCACTTGGGAAATCTTCATGAAGTAGTAGGCACAGACCGCCACGAAGACGGAGCCTGAGACCTGCACGATGGCACTGCGTTTCCCCTCCTCTTCCCAGATCAACGACATGCGCTCCAGGGTCCAGGCGATGATGATCATGGGGAAAAGTGTAATTTTGATACCCACGCTGAAGCCGAGCTGGTGGCTGATCACACCCATTAGCATCATCAGAAGTGTAACAATCACCACACACGCCGCCACCCGCGGAACAACCAGGAGATTCATCCGGGAAAGCAGGAAACGGAACCAGAGGCCGGCACCGACAAGAATCGCGAACATAAGAATGCCCTGCACCGGTTTGATCTCAAGGAGTGCTAGCGCAAGAAGCACGGGCATGAACGTCCCCAGTGTCGGGATGCCGATGATGTTCCGCATGATCACCACTACGAATGCTCCCAGCGGAATCAGCACGATGTAGCGGAACACCGCACGTTCGGAAACCGGCAGCGCCAGAATCGTGGAGACAAGAAACGGGGAATCGCGGAGATCGGTCAGCGTGGCGAGGGGGATGCGATCCTTCGCCACGGTAAAACTGAGCTGCGAATTCTCGCCGCCCATCACCTCAAACAACGGCCCGCCACCCCTGTGCCAGACGAAAATCTCGCGTCCGTCGAGCACGGCGGATGGCTGTAGCGGATCACGCACTTTCCATGCCGTCCCATCGAAATACTCGACCAATGGCACCGCCTGCTGGCCACTGCTGTTTTCCGCATTTAGCAATACCCCGTAGGCGATTCGTGCGGGGACACCCGCCATTCCCAGCAGGTCTATCCCCATCGTGATGTTCGGGTGCGCCAGGCTCTCCTTTTCATAATGACGCCGCACCAGGGCGTATTCCTGGGAGGCGTTGGTGTTGTTGATCTGCTTGAAAATCCCTACGAAAAGCGCGTTGTGGTTGGACGTAACGGAGCGCGCCCTGTCCACAATATCCTGGGCGGCCGTACCGAGTGATCCGGGCAGCTTCGGCACCTCCGTCGCTTCCGGTTCCCCGACTGCCGGGAGGGCTTCCCCGCCGCTTTCCAATCCTTCCTTGAAACGGACGCGGTAATACAATGCCTGGGCATCCTCCCTCGCGTTGGCCGACCAAAGAGCCGTGTATTCGCCTTTATCCGGGCGGATATCGAAGTCATAACCCAGTGATCCGGATTCCTGCCCCGCCTTTTGATCCACCGCCCGGGTGGGCAGCGCCAGACTGGCATCCACATCACGGCCGGTCGCGAGGAAAGAGAGCTTCGCCTCCACCAGCCACTCATCGACTTTGTCATCCTCCCAGAAGGGGACGCTGAGCTTCTGTGATTTGTAGGCAGCTAGCCCACCACCGATCATGCAGAGGATCACCACTGCGCTGAGAAGTTTTGCCTGGGCGCTCATAATTTCAGTTTGGGAAACGCCCGATCAGCGCATGATCTTGTCATCCGCAAGGTTTGTCCGGGAGGGATCGATCCAGCCCAGCTCCTTGATCGTGGTCCGCCCGATTAGGACGGCGGAGAGCATGTTGGAGCGGTCGTTCAGGGTGAATTCCCCGCGCAGTTTCCGCTCACCCAGCTTGAATGACAGCCGGACCACCTCGCGCGTCTCGGATTCGCCACCCGGGTTCTTGATCCTGGCGATACGCACCAGAGGGGCCTCTATGCTCACCCTTGGGGAATCCTTTTTCCGGGGTTCCGTTACGATGAAACGCAGCCACTTCTTGCCCTCGCGCTCGAAGAGTTCCTTCTCCTCCGCGTGGATCGAGCTGGTGTAGGCACCCGTATCCAGCTTTGCGGTAACTTTTTTTTCCATCCCGTCTATGTGGATCTTTTCTCTCCATCCATAGACCTGAATAGGGTCCGGGGAAACCGGGCGAGCCACAGCCGCCGTGGCAGCCTCCTCCTCTTCTGCGGCGTCCTCGTCCATCTCCACCTCTTCGGGCTTGGACTCTTCTTTTGATTTGTCCTCGTCCTTGGCTTTGTCCGGTGCCTTCTCCTTGGCGTCCTCTTTCGGATCGGCTTTCTGCTCTTCCTTTTGTTTTTCCTTGGATTCGGGCGCGGCCATTTCAGTCGCTTTTTCGCCAAGAGCGGTCGTCGCGCCCATGGCCATTAGAAGTAGCGCAAGTATCGCCTCGGGTTTTAAAAATTTTGTAAACTGCATGTTGCTGGCGTGACTATCACCCGCCCGCTCCCCGTCTGGCAATGGAATTTTCTCGGGACGATGCGGTTAGGAAAAATGAATCGTGTTGCCAAACCAGTCGCGCTTGCGGAGCCTCCCGGGGAAATGACCGCCGCACAAACCGGATTCGCAATGCCCGCCGAGTGGACTCCCCAGACCGCCACCTGGCTCTCCTGGCCTGTGGAAGATCCCCGCCACTGGGGTGGAGAGAAGCAGGACATCATCTGGAAAAAGTTCGCCGAAATCGCCGCCGCGATCTCACGCTACCAGACGGTTCGCATCAACGCTCCGGGCAGCGCACACCCCGCCATCGCCGCCGCCTGCAACGCAGCCAAGACAAACCCCGCCAACCTCGAACTCTTCGACCACCCCAACAACGACGTCTGGTGCCGGGACCACGGCCCATCTTCGTGAAAAATGCGAATACCGGGGAAACCGCCGTCACCGACTGGGAATTCAACGCCTGGGGCGGGAAATTCGCTCCCTGGGATCTCGACAATCTCATCCCGCAAAAAATCGCCGCCACCCTCGGCAAGCAACGCTTCGAAGGGGGCATGATACTTGAAGGTGGGGCCATCGAAATCAACGGCACCGGCCAACTACTCACCACCGAGGCCGTCCTCCTCAACCCCAACCGGAACAAAGGCCTCTCAAAAGAAAACACCGAACAAAAACTTAAGGACACCCTCGGCGTCACCGAAATTCTCTGGCTCAAACAAGGCATCGAAGGCGACGACACCGACGGCCACATCGACGATCTCGCCCGCTTCACCAACCCCACCACCATCATCGCCTGCGAGGAAAAGGACAGGGAATCCCCCAACCACGCCCCCCTCGCCGATAACATGAGCCGCTTGGAAAACTTCCTCACCCCCGCTGGAAGCACCTACGACATCGTCCCCATCCACCTCCCCCAGGCATGTGAGATTCCCGGCTGGCGCCTCCCCGTCCTGCCCGCCTCCTACGTGAATTTCCTCATCCTCAACCACGCCGTCCTCGTCCCCACCTTCCGCCAGGGGAAAAACGACGACCGCGCCCTCGGCATCATCCGCGAACAATTCCCGGATCGCGAAATCGTCCCCATCGACTGCCTCGACCTAGTCCAGGAAGGCGGCACCCTCCACTGCATCTCCCAGCAGCAGCCCGTCTGAGCCATCCGGTTACTTCCATTTGGCGACAAACTTCTTCGCCACCTCCATCTCACTCTCCGCCAGTTCCTTCTCCAAGATCCGAACCTTTTCCGCATAACTCTTTCCTTTGGCATCTTTTTCCAGTGCCGCGACGAATTGCTCATATCGCGCATTGAGGATATCGTCGCCTTTCTTAGTCAGAGCCAGATACTCTCGGATCTTGTCCGCATTAGCAGCATTGTCCCGATAGAATATCGTCCGGTTCTGTTTGTATCTGGTTACCAATTTTTCATTCCCCACCATCTCGCTGAGCAGGAGATTGCGCTCCAGCCCCGATGCCTGGTCACCCAGCTTCGCTGCTTCTGGATGTTCTTTTTTAAACGTGGAAAGCTCCAGGGAAGCATCCCGTGCCTTCAGTTGATCCGCATGATATGCCGCCTCGATCTCCGGATTTACCAATCCCGCCTTTTTCATCTCCGAAAAGGACTGACCACGCAGCGTCGTGAGCTCCATGCGGATCTGATATGCTTTCTTCTGCGCACCTGCCAGCGTCGTAAGAACGGCGAAGAGAATAAGAGTTACGTATTTCATACCACACCTTCTAAAGAAGCCCACCCCTCTCCTGCCAGCAATAGCTCCGTGACAACCCTACACACCGGACACCCCAAAACAAACCGCGGATCTTCAGTCCGCCCAAAAGCCCGGCAACCCCAGCGGAGTCGCCTCTTCACCATTCTAACCCGCCGCGCTTAGACACACCCCTCCTACCAGCCCCCTCCGCCGCCGCCACCTCCACCACCTCCGGAGGAGCCGCCACCGCCTCCGCCTCCGTCGCTGCTTGATCCGCTGGAGCCGGGTGCCACCGAGGAGGAGGCCAGCGCCCCGCCTATCGCCGATGCGATACCAGCTCCGGTGAGCGCGTTTTCCAGTCCGGAGCTGCCGCCCGTATAGAAGCTCGGCGTGTAGTTTGCCTCGCCTTCTCCGGCGGCGGAGAGGATGCCATCGAATTTCTCGGACCACTTCTGCTCCACTCCCAGCGCCAGCGCGTAAGGGAGAAACCTCTCGAAAAGCTCCGGCGTCCTCTCAGGCGGGTTCTCCAGGTTCAGCCTGTCTTCCTCAGCCACTTCCAGGTATTCGAGAAAGCCGTCAATCGTATCCAGCGCATACCTTCCCGCCTTGGTCGGGGCTTTCATCAGGAAATGGAAAACCGGCGCAGCCACCAGCAACAACACCGTGGCAAGTGCAGTCCACACACCCGCAAACTGCGCGATCACGATGAGGATCACCCCCACCGCACCCAGCAGCGCCACCACCAGGCAGCCCCAGGCAATCGAGGTTTCCCCCTCGCGCAATTTCCCCACCAGTGCACCGGCCGATACGCCAGCGAAAGTCGCAAAAACCATCATCATGATCGCCGCCAGCGGTGCCTCCGCCTGCACCGTCATGACAGCCAGCCCGCACGCGCACAGCAGCAGCCCGGGCAGCCACCGGCCGGTGTGGTTGTGGAAAAAAGCGCCGCGCACGCCCGAACGCAGCGCGGACTCCAGCTTCCCTTTCGCCATGCCTATCTGCACATGGTTCGTCTGCTTCAGCAGCAGGCTGTTACCGTCATTGAAAAGGCTCTCATAGAGTGATTCCTCATCCGGCATCAGCCCGCCCAAGCCTTCCCCCTCCCTCTTCACCAGCTTGTAGCCGCTTGTCCCCACCTCCTTGATCTTGAGGAAACCTTTGGACGCCAGTGAAAGCACCGCTGCAGTGAAGCAGCGGTTATCGAACTTCATTCTTTTCAGGTAGCGCACCGCCGCCGGGGAAAAGCCCACAGGCGGCTCCCAGCCCGGCACCACCAGCCCCCGCTTCGGATCCCGCCCCACCAGGAACCAGTTCACCACGAAAACAAGCAGCCCCGCAGCCACCACGCCCAGCCCCAGGAAAAACACCTTGTTCCCCTCCCAGGCCGACGGCTCCTCGTAAGCCGCCGCATCCAGCATCCCCGGCTCCCAACGCACTACCACCGTCAGCCCCTCGTTCCTCCCCAGTAGCGCGGTAGTCCGGAAGGTCACCCCGTCCGCCTCCTCGGTTTTCCCGTAATCCCTGCCCTGCGCGCCCTCAGGCCCCGTATAAGCCTCCGCCCCTGTCACGGAGATCCCCTCCGGCAGCACCACTTTCGCAGTCGCCTCCAGGATGGGGAAATTCCAGTAACTCCCCGTCACATTCCAGTAAAGCTCGTCCCCCTCCCCATCGAAGATCAACTGCCGCCCCGTCCGGTAGGCTATGGTGTATTCCTGCACACTGCCCTCCTCCAAAAACACATCCGCGGAGCCAATCCTCACCCGCGTCCCGCTGCCAATCCTCTCCACCATGTATGGCTCGGGCATCCCGTTGCGCTTCACCTCCGTCACTTCAAACGGCCTGTGCTGCTTCATCCCCCACGTGGTCTTGTAGTCCTGCGGGAAATCCCGGTAAATCCCCCGGCTGATCTCATCCCCCTCCACATTCACCCGTATCGTCTCCACCACATCCAGGTAGCCATCGCGACCCACCCGAATCTCGCTGTCATAGCTCAGGATGCGCTCTTCCGCCCCCGCGCAGAACATCGTCAGGAAAAGGAAACACAGGATTCTCATCATCATGGAAAAACAATCTCAGCCTGCCTCCCCCGCGCCAAGCGAAACCTGGGGAGTCTCCCTCTCCACCGCCTTTTCCACCTCGAAAAACTCCCCCTCGCGGAAGCCGAGCACCCCCGCCACCAGATTTGCCGGAAAAACCCCCACCGCATTGTTCAGCTCCCGCACCGCCCCGTTGTAATACCGCCTCGCGTATTGCAGCGCATCCTCCGTCTCCACCAGCTCCTCCATCAGATCCCGGAAAACCGCATCCGCCTTCAGATCCGGATACCCCTCCGCCACCGCCAACAGCCCGCCCACTTTCTCCCCCAGCCCCCGCTCCGCAGCAGCCGTTTCCCCGGCCCCTCCGCCGCCAGCGCCCCCGCCCGTTTTTCCATCACCCCCTCCATGGTCGCCTTCTCGTGATGCCCGTATGCGGAAACCACCTTCACCAACGCCGGAATCAGATCGTGCCTCCGCTTCAACTGCACCTCCAACCCGCTCCAGCCCTCCTTCATCCTATTCCTGTGTGTCACCAGCCTGTTGAAAACAATCACCGCCCAGACTGCGGTTAGCACCAACAGCCCCAGCAAAACGTATCCGACTTTCACGCACCATTCCTGCCCCTTCCCCATCAGGAAAGCAATCCAAAGCCTTCCCGCATTTGACATCCCCACCCAGTCCAGCTACCTCCTCCCCGTGCTTACTATCAAGAAACTGACCAAGACCCTCGGCGGAAGAACCCTCCTCCGCGAGGCGGACATGTCCATCAACTGGGGAGAACGTGTCGCCCTCGTTGGCCCGAATGGTGCCGGCAAATCCACCCTTTTCCGCATGATACTCGATGAAGACCAGCCGGACGAAGGCACCATCGACCGCGACGAATACGCCATCACCGGCTATCTCGCCCAGGAGGCCGGCGAGCCATCCGACGAGACCATCATCGAAATAGCCATGGGCATCACCCCGGAAATGATAGGCCTCCTCCGCACCATCCGCGAAGGCGAGAAATCCGGCGACCTCTCCTCCCCGGAGTTCGGCAAAGCGCAGGATCAGTTCACCGCGCTCAACGGCTACCAGCTCGAACCAAAGGCAAAAAAAATCCTCGCCGGTCTCGGCTTCAAGCAGGAGGACTTTTCAAAACCCGCCCGCGAATACTCCGGCGGCTGGGTCATGCGTGCCCACCTCGCCCAGCTCCTCGTCATGGAGCCGGATCTCCTCATGCTCGATGAGCCGACCAACCACCTCGACCTCATCTCCCTCCTCTGGCTTCAGCGCTACCTGCTCAACTACTCCGGAGCCATCCTCATGATCTCCCATGACCGCGACTTCATGGACACCATGATAGAGACCGTCATCGAGATCGATCCCGATGCCATGCAGCTCATTTCCTACACGGGAAACTACACGAAATACCTCGAAGAGCGGGAGAAGGTTTACGAGCGCAAAGTCCAGGCATACCGCAACCAGAACAAGGAAATCGATGCGCACAACGAGTTCATCGAGCGTTTCCGCCAAGTGGGTTCCAAAGCAGCACAGGTGCAATCCCGCATCAAACTCGTAGAGAAAATCGACAAGATCGAAAAGCCCCGCACCCCGCGCAAGCCTTTCAAATTCGCCTTCCCTCAGCCTCCGCGCTCCAACCAAAAAGTCATCGAGATGAAAGGAGTAGGCCAGTCCTACCCCGGAAAACGCATCTACAAAGATCTCGATCTCACCATCGAACGAGGTGACAAGATCGTCCTCGTCGGCCCCAACGGTGCGGGCAAGACCACCCTTCTCAAACTCCTCGCCGGAGAACTCGAAATCGACGCCGGGGAAAAGGAAACCGGCTACCTCACCAAGATCGGTTACTACTCCCAGCACCGCGCCGAGGCTCTCAACGAATTTAACACCGTCCTCGACGAGGTCATGGGCGCCTGCACCACCCTGCGCGAAGAAGACGCCAGGGCCATCCTAGGCACCTTCCTCTTCCGCCGCGCCGATGTGGAGAAACGCTGCGGTGTCCTTTCCGGAGGGGAAAAGTCCCGACTCAACCTCGTGAAATTCCTCGTCGATCCACCCAATCTCCTCCTCATGGACGAGCCTACCACCCACCTCGACATCCTCTCCATCGACTCCCTCGTAAACGCCCTAAAAAGCTATGAAGGCACCCTCGTCTTCATTTCTCACGACGTCCACTTCATCCGCACCCTCGCCGAGACCACACTCCACGTAACCCGCAACGAAAAAGATCCGGACAACGGGGCCATCGTCACCCGATACACCGGCGGCTACGATTACTTCCTCGAAAAATCCGGCATCAGCGACGACCGCGGCGCCGTAACCGCCTAACGGAGCGGCGGATGTAGAATCCGCCAAGAGTTTTCAGCAACCCCTCCATGTCCAGCCCCGAAAAACCCTGGCTGATCGTCGGCCAAGGCCTCGCAGGCTCCTGCCTGGCGTGGGAGTTTTTCCAACGCGGCATCCCTTTTCAAATCGTTGACAACGGCCACGGAGGCAGCAGCCGTGTCGCTGCGGGCATGGTGAATCCCATCACCGGAAAGAACTTCCACCCAAGCTGGCGCATCGAGGAATTCCACCCGCAGGCGATTAGTTTCTACACGGAGCTGGAGGAGAAACTGGACACCCGCTTCTGGCATCCCCTCCCCGTCCTCCGCCTGGCCTCATCCGAAAAGGAGTGGAGGAAGATCCAAGGGAAATTCGAAAAGCCGGAAGTGGCACCGTGGTTAAAATCGACTGACTCCACTCCCCCGGAAGATTTCGCCGGAGCAGTGGAACTGAAAGGCGGCGGGCGCCTCGACACCCCCGCTTTCATGGAAGCCACCCGTAGCTTTTTCTCAGACTACGGCAACCATAGTATTTCCCAACACGACACGTCCCAGCACCATCCAAAGCGAATCCTCTGCGAGGGCGCACTCGGTCTTCTGAAAAACCAGCTCGGCCAGCACCGCTGCGCCAAAGGCGAAATCCTCACCGTCAGAGCCAACTGGCCGGAAACGCAAATCCGTATCGGCGCAGGAGGCTGGCTAGTCCCGATCGGAGACAAGCTTTTCCGAATCGGCTCCACCTACGAATGGGACGAACTGGACGAATCACCGACGAAAGCCGGGCAAAAGCGCATCGTCGAAATCGCGCAAAAGCTGGGTGGCCAAGAGTTCGAAATCACCGCCCATGTAGCCGGTATCCGCCCCATCCTCCGCCGCAGCGAACCGCTCATCGGAAAAAACGCCGCCGGAGACTGGATCTTCAACGCACTGGGTTCAAAAGGCAGTCTCTACGCCCCACGCATGGCGAGCATGCTCGCAGACTGGCTGGAAAAAGACATCCGCCCGGAGGAAGATTTCATCTACACACCGGATAACTAAAAACCGTGTTTCCTCCCCATCCAACAGACCTGCTCCACACTATCCTCCGCGGAGAAATCCACGAAGGAGATCTCACCATCGACGCCACTGCGGGCAACGGTCACGACACCTTGTTTCTCGCACATGAGGTGGGGGAAACAGGGAAGGTCATCGCTTTCGACATCCAGCCAGCCGCAATCGAATCCACTCGAAAGAGATTGGAGAACGGAGGACTAATCGACCGAGTTTCGCTCCATCAAAAATCCCACTGCGATATCGCCATTCACGCCTCCCCAAGCTCGGTGAAAGCCATCGTCTTCAACCTCGGCTACCTACCCGGAGCAGATCACGGCCTGGCAACGAAAACACAGCATACCCTGGAAGCCCTTTACGCCTCCATCCCACTCCTCAAACACGGCGGTATCCTTGCCGCAATCTGCTACCCCGGCCATGCGGAAGGAGCCGAAGAGTCTGAGGCCGTAGAAACATTTTTCCACTCGCTTCCAAGTCATCGCGTGGCAAGATACTCCCTGGTCGCTACAAAGTGCTCCGCTCCTTTTTTGCTATTGGCAAGAAACGGCAGGAGGCTCTCTGCAAGCAACTGATTGAAACTTTTACCAACGCTAGGTTCCGTTCTCAATCTTCCCCCTTGCCCACATCCCTTCCCACACATACTGTCCCGCAACCCCATTGCCCATGAAACCGTTCCTTTTCCTGCTACTCCTCACATCCGCTCCGCTCCACGCGCAAGCTCCCGACCAGAATAACTCTGATGTTGAGAACCTGCTTCCCAGCCAACGTGCTTTCCTGAATCTTCCGGAGGAAGACCGGAAAGAGTTTGCCAAGCATTTCGGCGAAGCCGCCCGCTACTTCCAACAAAAGCGAATCTTCGAAACCCTCGAAGCACTCCACGAAGCTGAAAAAATATTTGATGACAGCGCGGAACTGCTGAACCTGCGTGGCTCCTGCTACGTGGAAATGCGCGCGTTCGATAAAGCGACGGAAGCTTTCGATAAAGCACTTGAAATCAACCCGAAAAACACCAGCATCCGCTTCAACGTCGCGGAGGTTCAGTTTGTGACCAAGCAATGGCAGAAGGCTCTTGATACATTCACCGAAATTCTTGGAGAAATTCCAGACAACAACATCTCACTATCACGCCTCGTTGAGTTCAAAATGCTCCTGTGCATGAAGAAGCTCGGCATGCACGACGACGTCATCGTTCTTGCCGAGAAATACGACTACCAGGACGATTCCCCGTATTACTACTACGCCAAAGCCGCCCTCTCCTATGACGACGGGGATCTGCTTAAAGCAGAAGAGTGGCTCGCCCGCGCAAACCGAATATTTCGCGATCCGAACATCATCGCCCCATGGCAGGACACCCTCGTCGAGTTCGGCTACATCAAAAGTTTCTACGGTGACGACTCCTCTCCGGAAGAGTAACTCCGGCGTCGTAAAACGCATATCGGCAGGGTGTGCCCGGTGGCAACCGATGTCCACGGCTCCATGGTTGGAGCCGGTGGCCGGGTATCACTAGGCTGGGCGTCGGCAAACTTCGACGAAACCGTTTTCGAAAACCCGGAACAAATCCGCCTCGACCGCAAACCGAACCCCCACCTTTCATTCGGTTTTGGCACCCACCTGTGCCTGGGCGCACCTCATGCCCGTCTGATCATCAGAACCCTATTGCAGGTGTTATGCGATTCGGTGGATGGCCTTGAATTGCTCGATGAAGTCCCACACATCGAAAAGGAGGCAGCTTACATCCGCTCCAACGGTTTCAATTCACTGGGCGTCCGGTTCAACGGAAGGTATTCTGCCGCGCATCAGGATTCCTGAATTCGACGTGCCGGTTTTCAAGGCCAACGGCCTGTTCCACCCCAGCCTGGGGCGAAGTGAAACGAAAGCCCCAGAAATAGATTGGAAGGAATGGAGAGGGCTGAGAGTCCGTTCCATCCGCCGGGACAAATCACACATGATGGAACGGACTTTCAGCCCTCCTGGTTCTTATGACATTTGAACCCAGGGCGTCGTTTCACTTTGCCCCGGGCCGGGATAGCGTTGCACCTTTGGTGCGAAAGAACTGGAACCGAACAATCTTCGCTTCCCACAAAACGTGATGCTCGGCGGTATAACCGCAAGGGCGAATTTCTTTCGCCCCGTTGCAGGTGCCTGGCTGCCATATCCGACGGACACGTAGCGGCCACACGCCATACCCGGACACAAAAGAGCCCGGCTCCAATTGCTTGGAGCCGGGCATATACCTGGCGACGACCTACTCTCACAGGACCTATCGTCCCACTACCATCGGCGCTGCAGCGTTTCACTTCCGGGTTCGGAATGGGACCGGGTGGTTCCACCGCGCTCTGGTCACCAGAGGGCGACCCTGTCTGACTAACCGCTAGGGGTTAACTCAGGACCGGTTCTCTGGGGAACTGAACTTGGCTTGGAACAAGGGAATGCTTGTAGCTTCGTCGTTTTTCTTTCGTGTTTGGTTTCTTTGGTTGTCAGGTCGGCCTGGGCCGCTCCCTGACATCCACATGGAGATCGTAACTTTCTTTTCATACAGGTGGCAAGTGCCCCACAAGGGCCTTACACATCACTTGGTCTATCCGAATTCAAATACGGAATCAAGCCAATCAGATTATTAGTACTGGTAAGCTGAACATATTACTACGCTTACACTTCCAGCCTATCAACGTCGTAGTCTTCGACGATCTTTAAGGGAAAATTCATCTTGGGAGTGGCTTGGCGCTTAGATGCTTTCAGCGCTTATCCATTCCACACGTAGCTACCCAGCCATGCCCTTGACAGGACAACTGGTACACCAGAGGTGTGTCGATTCCGGTCCTCTCGTACTAGGAACCGAACCCCTCAATTTTCCTACGCCCACAGAGGATAGAGGACCGAACTGTCTCGCGACGTTCTGAACCCAGCTCGCGTGCCGCTTTAACCGGCGAACAGCCGGACCCTCGGGCCTTCTCCAGCCCCAGGATGCGACGAGCCGACATCGAGGTGCCAAACTTCATCGTCGATATGAACTCTTGGATGAAATCAGCCTGTTATCCCTAAGGTACCTTTTATCCGTTGAGCGACGGCAATTCCACATTCAACCGCCGGATCACTTAGGCCTACTTTCGTATCTGCTCGACTTGTAGGTCTCACAGTTAGGCGGGTTTATGCCTATGCACTCGACACACGGTTACAAACCGTGCTGAACCCACCTTCGCGCTCCTCCGTTACTCTTTAGGAGGATACCGCCCCAGTAAAACTGACCGGCTGACACTGTTCCCTGGCCTGATTCAAGGCACAAGGTTAGATCTTCCAACACCCAAGGGTGGTATCTCACTGGCGACTCCAGGAACCCCTAAAGGTTCCCTTCAAAGTCTCCCACTTATGCTGAGCATGAAAATCGAAAAACCAATGACAGCTTACAGTTAAGGTCTATAGGGTCTTTCCGTCCTTCTGCGGGTAAGCGGCATCTTCACCGCTATTACAATTTCACTGAGCACCTGGTTGAGACAGCGGCCAACTCGTTTCACGATTCGTGCAGGTCGGAACTTACCCGACAAGGAATTTCGCTACCTTAGGACCGTTATAGTTACGGCCGACATTCACGGGGACTTGGGTTCAAAGCTTCGCCAGTATAAATACAGCTAACATCTTGCCTTAATCTTTCCGCATTGGTCACGTGTCACATCGTATACTTGGACTTGCGTCTTGGCACAATGCTGTGTTTTTGCTAAACAGTCGGTTGGCCCATTTCACTGCGGCCTGTATAAATACAGGCACCCCTTCTCCCGAAGTTACGGGGCTATTTTGCCGAGTTCCTTAACCAGGGTTCACTCTTACGCCTTGGTATATTCTACCCACCCACCTGTGTCGGTTTACGGTACGGGTTCCTTAGCATACACAGGGGCTTTTCTCGGCACATGTTTTGATGATACGGTTCAGCCGAAGCATCCCCTCAGAATTCAATCACTTGGTCATCTCCACACATGCGTCCCCCCTGCTAAAGGTTCGGAAGTGCTGTAATATTAAACAGCTGTCCATCGGCTACGCCTATCGGCCTTGCCTTAGGTCCCGACTAACCCCGGGACGAAAATCGTAGCCCGGGAAACCTTGGGTTTACGGCGGCCGGGGATTTCACCCGGCTTATCGTTACTCATGTCTGCATCCTCTCTTCCCAACTCTCCACGGTCAGTCGCCATCGCGCTTCAACGTGTTGGGAATGCTCTTCTACCACGCCATCCCCCAGGGGATGGCATCCAGAGCTTCGGTACCATGCTTATCGCCAATCATTTTCGGCGCAGAATCTCTCGATGAGTAAGCTATTACGCACTTTTTAAATGGTGGCTGCTTCTAAGCCAACATCCTCACTGTCTGTGAAATTCCACCTCCTTTCCACTTAGCATGGTTTAGGCACCTTAGCTGCTGGTCTGGGTTGTTTCCCTTTTGACGATGAAGCTTATCCCCCACCGTCTCACTGCTGCGCTCTACCCCGTGGTATTCGGAGTTTGATAGGGGTTGGTAGGCGGGTATGCCCCCTAGCCCTGTCAGTGCTCTACCCCCACGGGTCAACACGCAACGCTGCACCTCAATGCATTTCGAAGAGAACCAGCTATCACGGGGTTTGATTAGCCTTTCACTCCTACCCTCAGCTCATCAGAGAATTTTTCAACATTCACCTGTTCGGTTCTCCACTTAGTATCACCTAAGCTTCAACCTGGCCAAGGGTAGATCACCTCCGCTTCGGGTCTAGCACGTGCGACTAATGACGCCCTGTTCGGACTCGCTTTCGCTTCGCCTGCGTCCCATAAGGACTTAAGCTTGCCACACATACTAACTCGCAGACTCATTAAGCAAAAGGCACGCCATCACCCCGAAGGGCTCTGACACCTTGTAGGCACACGGTTTCAGGTTCTATTTCACTCCGCTCACAGCGGTTCTTTTCACCTTTCCCTCACGGTACTGGTTCACTATCGGTCGCTAACTAGTATTTAGCCTTATGCGGTGGTCCGCACAGATTCATACGGGGTTTCACGTGTTCCGTATTACTCAGGAACTCCCTAGGGCTTCTTCAGATTTCGGTTACGGGGGTTTCACCCTCTGTGCCGGAACTTTCCAGTTCCTTCACCTATCTGTCGAAGTCCCACGTCGGGGTCCTACAACCCCGGAAGCAAGCTTCCGGTTTGGGCTGATCCGCTTTCGCTCGCCACTACTTACGGAATCGATTCTCTTTCTTTTCCTCCGGTTACTGAGATGTTTCACTTCACCGGGTATTGCGTACCGTTTCCTAACTTCCTCACTCGGTCTTGCGACCGGATCGGCTTCAGAAACGGACAATGATGTATTACCACCATTAGGTTACCCTATTCGGAAATCCCCGGATCATAGCGTGTTAACCGCTCCCCGAGGCTTATCGCAGCTGACCGCGTCCTTCATCGCCTGTTAGCACCAAGGCATTCACTGTGTGCCCTTTAAAACTTGATTCCCATTTTGAAAATCAGCTTGTTAATGTAGTCATTACTGCCGGAACCTAAGTCCCGGCGATCTGTTTTTATTTTAACGGCCGGCACTCACTTGCGATCATGCCGGCTTGCCGTAAAAATTATGTATTTTGGTATTTCGAATATACTTTCAAGTAATGCGTAAGAATGGCTCTTGCGAGCTTGCTCTTATACAATCAGAAAATTATTTCTCTCCATATGGATGTCAAAGAGCGGAACTTGTCCCCTGTTCATACAGTGTAGCATTCGTTTCTTCCTTTTCCCTCTTCCTTGAAGTTTAAAGTTTAAAACTTAAAGTTTCAGGGAGTGGTGGGCCTGGCTGGACTCGAACCAGCGACCCCACGCTTATCAAGCGTGTGCTCTAACCAACTGAGCTACAGGCCCAGGTGGAAATGGATATTAGGAATTGGGAATTGGAGATTCGGATCAAAGTCCCCGCACACTTGCGAGAACCCCAATATCGAATTTCAAATACTCCAATGCCTTTCCCCAAACTGGTGGAGGTTAACGGATTCGAACCGTTGACATTCTGCTTGCAAAGCAGACGCTCTACCAACTGAGCTAAACCCCCTTTTAGTCAGGGAGAAAAAGTTTGTTTTACGAATGGCGAAGAAAATAGGAATGAATTGTGCGCTGCGTTAGTGAACCACACAGATTTTTTAGTTGTTTTAGGTGCAGTCCTTGCGGACTTGCAACCCACGCCTGAGCAAGCTCAGGCGGGGCTCGACCTACAGCAGGGACGCCTCGTGAGAGGACGTTTGCCATTTACTCCATAGAAAGGAGGTGATCCAGCCGCAGGTTCCCCTACGGCTACCTTGTTACGACTTCATCCCAGTTACCAGCTTCACCTTAGGACCGATTGAACGATACTTCGGGTGCTACCGGCTTCCATGATGTGACGGGCGGTGTGTACAAGACCCGGGAACGTATTCACGGGGCCGTAGATGATGCCCCATTACTAGCGATTCCAACTTCATGGAGGCGAGTTGCAGCCTCCAATCCGAACTGGGCCAGTTTTACGGTTTTCCTCCACCTCGCGGTATCGGTTCCAATTGTACTGGGCATTGTAGTACGTGTGCAGCCCTAGGCGTAAGGGCCATACTGACCTGACGTCGTCCCCACCTTCCTCCCAGTTGATCTGGGCAGTCTGACTAGAGTCCCCACCATTACGTGCTGGCAACTAATCACAAGGGTTGCGCTCGTTGCGGGACTTAACCCAACATCTCACGACACGAGCTGACGACGGCCATGCAGCACCTGTGGAAATCCCCCGAAGGGTCACACGCTTTCACGTGCTTAGAGATCCATGTCAAGCCTAGGTAAGGTTCTTCGCGTTGCATCGAATTAAGCCACATACTCCACCGCTTGTGCGGGTCCCCGTCAATTTCTTTGAGTTTTAGTCTTGCGACCGTACTTCCCAGGCGGCACGCTTAACGCGTTAGCTCCGGCACAAGGGGGGTCGATTCCCCTCACACCAAGCGTGCACCGTTTACTGCCAGGACTACAGGGGTATCTAATCCCTTTCGCTCCCCTGGCCTTCGAGCCTCAGCGTCAGTAAATGTCCAGTAGCTCGCTTTCGCCACGAGTGTTCCTCTCGATATCTACGCATTTCACTGCTACACCGAGAATTCCAGCTACCCCTCCATTACTCTAGCACGGCAGTATCAGATGCAGTTCCGGGGTTGAGCCCCGGGATTTCACATCCGACTTACCGCGCCGCCTACGCTCCCTTTACGCCCAGTGATTCCGAATAACGCTCGGGACCTTCGTATTACCGCGGCTGCTGGCACGAAGTTAGCCGTCCCTTCCTCTTCCGGTACTATCAACCCTGTGCACTATTAATGCCCAGGTCTTTCTCCCGGATGACAGGAGTTTACAATCCTAAGACCGTCATCCTCCACGCGGCGTTGCACCATCAGACTTGCGTCCATTGTGAATTATTCTCGACTGCTGCCACCCGTAGGTGTCTGGACCGTGTCTCAGTTCCAGTGTGACTGATCGTCCTCTCAGACCAGTTACCCGTCGTAGCCTTGGTGAGCCGTTACCTCACCAACAAGCTGATAGGGCGCGAACCAATCCTGTAGCGACAGCCATTGCTGGCCACCTTTATCCTTGCGGAACCATGAGGTATTAATCCGGTTTTCACCGGGCTATCCCCCTCTACAGGGCATGTAATTCACGTGTTACTCACCCGTGCGCCACTAAGAAAAAACAATATAAATACCGTCTTTTCTCCGTGCGACTTGCATGTCTTAAACACGCCGCCAGCGTTCATTCTGAGCCAGAATCAAACTCTCCGTATAAATTAATTCGGTTGGCGTATCTTTCGAAATCCGAAGATTTCTAGGATATCGTATTTCCAAATTGTTCTTAGGAGAAATCGACTTCGAAAAGCTTCCTTCTCCCGGACTGTGTGATCTTTCACACAGCGCACAATTCATTCTATTTTCTTCTTCTCAACTCAATCTCACCTGCTTACGGCTGCCTGTTTTGAATGAATTCAAAACCTGGCACGATTTTCGCTGAGCCACACTGTCAAAGAGCTTGTTTCGAGGGGACTAAAAAGCCGATCGGGTAGTTGATGAAGTGAAGTTCAAAACTCGCACCCTTCTCATACCGCGACCGACTGGCAGTCTCTCGTGTCAGCGCTTGTCGCGCCGACGGGCGGACTCTAGTCCGAATGACCCCCGAATCGTCAATGCGTTTCGTGTGTTTTTCGTCAAAAAGTTTTTCCGAACCCGTAACCTACTAAGATCTATCGACTTACAAATTTAAAGATCTCGTGGGAATATTGACAAAACCAACAGATTTTCAGTTTGAAACCGCTAAAAATGCAGTTTTTCGGAAGACAATGGACGAAATGTGACTATTTCGCCTCAAAAAGGTCTTCGATTGCTATTTTCGCTGGCGAAATTCGCCGCGCAAGTCCCTGACCTCGTGCCAGTTACGAATGCCCCTTGGAGAAGGTATCCACCTGTAGGAGCTTCCCAATCAAGCATTTCACCACAGACAAATACCCCTGGCATCTTACTTAGCATCAAGAAGTTATCCACTTCACACCAACGGATCCCGCCTGCCGAAGAAATTGCTTCATCGACTGGCCTTGGGTGCTCCAGAACGATTCGGCAGGTCTTTGCTTCTTCTGCTAGCGCTTCCGCATTCTGAAATGACGTCTTTGAAAGGATGGCGGCTGCGGGTGGACTTAGTTTCCACCTACGGACTGCGGACTCGAACAGATCGCCTTTGGCTCCGGAGAGTTTGGCAATCAATTGTTCCTTGGTGAATGTGGGCTTGAAATCAACGGTGATAGCGGGCTGCGCCATGGAGCGGAGTTCACGGCCTAGGGCGTAGATGGTTCCGCCTTCCAGGCCGTATCGGGTCAACAGAAGCTCTCCCGAGAGTTTCGTTTCCCCTGCGGTTACTGAGATGTTCTTGATGGGCTTGCCTTCTGCCATCGTAAGGATTGAATCACTCCAAGGACATTCCCAACCGCAGTTCGCGGCGGTTAGAGGGGTGCAGGAGATTCCCATTTCCTTAAACCCATCCATCCATCCCCCGTCTGATCCTGATTTTGGCCAGGATGCGCCTCCCAGGGCGAAAACGATGGCATTCGCTCGGACTTCAGTTCCGTTTTCGAAATGGAGGACTTTTCCTTCCGAAAGTTTGCTCCATTTGTGTTTCGGGCGGATATCTACTCCCAATTCGCGGAGGCGGCCAATCCATGCACGTAGGAGGGGTGCTCCTTTGAGAGATTTTGGATATACTCTGCCGCTGCTGGCTTGAAATGTTTCCTGACCAAGACCGAGACACCATTCGCGGAGCGCCGTGGGACTGAAATCCTGGAGCATGCTTTCCCAGAAATCCCCTCCGGAGTAGCGGGAAACGAAACCATTGAAGCTTTCCGAGTGGGTAATGTTCAGGCCGCCTTTGCCGGCTATGAGGAATTTGCGACCGACTCCCGGCTTGCCATCAAAAAGCGTGACTTTCCTGCCCATGGAAGCGGCGACTTCGGCGGCGCGGAGGGCTGCCGGGCCGCCTCCTATGACTGCTATGTCCAGTTGTTCCATGATGAGCGCGAGAAACGCCGGCTTAAGCCAGCGCTCCGTTAAACAAGTTTCAGTCGGGCGAGATCCTGGGCGTCGATGAGGCCGACGGGTTTTCCATCGGCGTTTACTACTACGATGTCGTCGATGCGTTTCTCACCAACCTGCTTCACTGCCTCTACTGCGAGGGAGTCTTCGGTGAGGGAAATGGGGTTGCGCGTCATTAGATCGGCTACAGGGAGTGTGCCGAGAGCGGGATCATTCTCGTATCCGCGGGCGAAATCCCCGTGGGTGAAAATGCCCGCGAGTCTTCCCATTTCATCGAGGATGAGGCAGGCACCGGCGCGGCTGCGGTTCATTTCCGCGACGGCATCTACTACGCGTGCAGTAATTCCGACGGTGGGCATTTTATCTTCGCGGCGCATAACATCGCCGACTCTTAAAAGTAGTGCACGCCCTAGCGAACCTCCGGGGTGGTAGCGGGCGAAGTCGCTTTCGGTGAAGCCGCGCGCTTCCAGCAAGACCATTGCGAGCGCGTCTCCCATGACTAGCATGGCGGTGGATGAAGAAGTGGGCGCCAGGTTGAGCGGGCAGGCTTCCCGGGCGACGGAGGTGTCGAGTGTGATATCTGCGGCAGCGGAAAGCGATGAACCGGTTTTCCCGCAGAGGGCGATGACTTTCACATCGAAGCTGCGGACGAAGGGCAAAAGATCAAGGAGTTCCTGGGTTTCGCCTGAGTAGGAGAGGGCGAGGATGACATCGCCATCGCTGAGCAGCCCGAGATCCCCGTGGAGGGCGTTCTGGGTATTGAGGACGACGGCGGTGGCTCCGGTGGAGTTCAGGGTGGCGGCGATCTTGTGACCGACGTTCCCTGATTTCCCAACGCCTATGACGACGACTTTGCCTTTGTTTTCGAGAGCTGACCGGATGGAGCTGACAGCCGTGCCGAAGCTGGCGTCGATATGCGAGGCCATTTCCCTGAGACTGTCCGCCTGCATGCCGATGACCCACCGGGCTTTCTCTTCAAAATCCATGGCTGACAGTTCAACCTGCCTGATGCTTCATTTCAACTCGTAATAGTGGACGGCGAAAGGTGGCAGTTCGGCTATCGTCATGCCGCTCGTGGCGAGTTCTTTTTTCGATAGGGAGATGGTTTCCGTGTTTCCGAGTTTCCCGGAAAAGGAAAATTTCTTCGCTGACTTTTTCCGTAGGAAGGCCAACGCGTGATCCGGGATGCTGACGCTGACATCCTGGAAGGCGTGTTCCGGATGGAAATTCGCGATGCAGAAAAAAGCTTGTCCGGAGCGTTTGTCGAAACGGAGAAACGCGTAGAGCCAGTGGCCGGAGACGGGATCGCCGAACAGGCGCCCGAAGCGTTCGTGCCCTATGTTCGCGTGGTTCAGTCCGTAAAACTCGCCGTTGGTGAATGCCGGTTCTTTGAGGATGGAGATGAGTTCACCATACCATTTACGCAGTGCGAGCTGCTCTTGGGACAGTTTCCCGCCATCGTATTTTCCGCGGTTCACCCATTTCTGAAACTCCGGGAGCGAGGTGTAATCGAAAATGGACGAGCGGCCATCGTCACCACTGAAGCCTTCAGCACCGATGGCCGGCTCCCCGATTTCCTGCCCGGAATAGAGCATGACCGCAGCCCGACTGATGCCGAACATGACTCCTGCGGCCGGCTTCCCGGCGTTCATTCCCACCCCACCCCAGTGCTGCGGATGGGCAATGCGGACCTCGTCGTGGTTTTCCAAATAGCGGACGCAGTGGTGGAAATGGGCGTTGGAGAAAGTCTCGTCATCAATGTCGTTCCCCCACTTTCCCTGATCGTAAATTCCCTGGAGAATCTTATACGTGGGATGCTCGTAGGCTCCGTTGAACCCGGCTTTCCAGAGTTCTTCGATCACATCATCGTCGGTGAGTTTGCTGGGATCGGTATCGTATGCCTCGCCCATGAAAAAGACATCCGCATCCCGATCACGGGCACGGCGAACAGACCAGCGCCAGAACTCCATGGGGACGATGTGCGCCATGTCCACGCGGAACCCATCCACTCCCATTTCCTGCCAATAGGCTATGATCTCGTCCATCGTCCTCCACGTCCGCGGGACGTGTTTCACTTCGTTCACTGGCGGTGGAAGATGCGCGGTTTCACGACCAGTTGTAAAATCGTGCCCGTAATTCAGCTTAACCGTCTCATACCAGTCGTTGATCGAGGGAGTCCAGGTGATCGCGTTATTACCCGTCACCTTTCCGGAAACCCTTTCCTGCTCAAAAACTTCTCCTGACGGAAGGCGTAGTGGCGCTCCGCCCCCGGGATGGTTCTCGTTCAGATAGTAGAAATAGTTGTGGGTATCGAAAAACACATCCTGCTTGTCCCCCTCGCCAAAACACAGATCAGGGCGGACGCTCGACTTGTAGCTGCGGGCGACATGGTTGGGCACGAAGTCGATGATAACTTTGAATCCATGCTTATGGCAGCGTCCGACCAACTCTTGGAATTCTTCGATACGGCGGGACGGATCTTCCGCGTAGTCCGGGCATACGTCGAAGTAGTCCTTGATCGCGTAGGGGCTTCCCGCCTTTCCTTTCAGTATCCCGGAAACATCCGCAGGCCTGTCGGGATAGTCCGTCCCACTTGCCTGCTCGATCACACCGGTGAGCCAGATGTGCGTGAAACCCATTTTACGGATGGATTTCAGAGCGGCGGCGTTGATGTCACGGAATTTCCCCGATCCGTTTTCCGCCATCGTCCCCCCCGGTTTCCTCGTTGTGTTGAGGTTGCCAAAAGTCCGCACCAGAAGCTGGTAGATTACGGGTCTTGTCTCGTTTTTTCCTGAAGTCATCCGCGCTACCCTCACACCAATGCGCCGCACTTGCCAACCAAACGCGCAAAAATCATGCGGAGGCGGATTCAGCGTTCCTTCCGCTCTTCACGATAAACTGCGAGCGAATCATAGAGAGCGAACACCATCATCACGATGGCGAGAACCGCACAAATCCCCCACCAAATGATGAACCTCCATGGGGATTCGCCAAGCCAGCCATCGATCACCCAGAGACCGGTTGCCATCCACACAAGTGTTACCATCAGCCACCGGCCCATCCATTTCCGGCGCATGCCACGGTCATGGAGAATCGCCCTCGCAATCCCCTTGCTGATTTCCCAATCCGATGGAGTTCCGCTCACAAGTCCATTCTCCAGACATCGCGCTGTTGTCCAAGCCGTATTTTCAGACCGGCTACTCCGCCGTCCCCGCTTTCGTTACATGTCCGGGTGGATTCCTTGCTTTTCAAAATGCTCCCGCCAACTATCGTGGGGGAAATCCATGGCAATTCTAACAGACAGAAAATCCCTCCGCGAATATGATGTGATCGTTGTCGGCTCCGGCGCGGGCGGCGGCATGATGGCGATGCAGTTAGCCCTCCACGGGGTGAAAGTCCTCATGCTCGAAGCGGGTCGCAATTACGATCCGGTAACGGAGACCCCGATGTTCAACACGCCGGAGCAGGCTCCTCTCCGTGCAGACAGGACTCCGGAAAAACCCTTCGGTTATTATGATGCCACGGTCGATGGCGGATGGCAGGTTCCCGGCGAGCCATACTCCGACAAGCCAGGCACACAGCGCAAATTCAAATGGTGGCGGGCGCGCATGCTGGGCGGGCGCACCAACCACTGGGGACGGATTTCGCTCCGTTTCGGCCCATACGATTTCAAGGGAAAATCCCGTGACGGCCTCGGCCACGACTGGCCGATTTCCTACGAGGACATCGCACCGTATTATGACAAGACCGAGCTGATGGTCGGCATCTACGGGACGAATGTGGGCATGGAAAATATCCCGGACTCCCCTGCCGGCATTCTCCAGCCACCGCCAAAGGCACGTCCCGGCGAGCTTCTCGCGAAAAAGCATGCGAAAAAGCTCGGCGTCCCCGTTCTCCCCATCCATCGCGCCGTTCTCACCGAGCCACTTGACGGCCGCCGCGCGGCAAAAATGTTTCCGAACAATCCGCTCGCCCGTAAACTCGTCGGCACGGACATGTCGAACCGCGCCGCCTGTTTCTGGGCTACCGAGTGCATCCGCGGTTGCTCCATCCGTGCGAATTTCCAATCCACCACCGTCCTGCTTCCACCAGCGCTTGCTTCGGGAAATCTCGATATCATCACTGATGCCATGGTGCGCGAGGTGATGCTCGATGAATCGGGAAAAGCCACCGGAGTCCAATACATGGACAAGCAGACGCGCGAGGATTCCGTCGCGAAAGCGCGTGTAGTGATCCTCTCAGCATCCACCTGCGAGACCGCACGAATCCTTCTGAACTCGAAGTCGAAACATTTCCCGCAAGGACTAGCAAACTCCAGCGGCCAGGTCGGGAAAAACCTCATGGACTCCCTCGGCAGCGCGCTGGGAGGACACATCCCCGCGATGGAAAGCCTCCCTCCTTGCAACGAAGATGGCGCCGGCGGCACCCACGTCTATTCACCGTGGTGGAACCACGGGAAGCACGACAAGCTGGATTTCCCACGCGGCTACCATATCGAAATAGGCGGCGGTCGCAGCCGCATGCCGGGCATGGGCAGTCTCGGAATTCTCGACTCCGAAGCTCCCGGTGTTTACGGAAAAAAACTCATGGAGGAAGCCCGCCGTTACTTCGGAGCGAGTATGGGCTTCGCCGGCCGGGGAGAAATGGTTCCGAACGACGACTGCTACTGCGAGCTCGATTCCGACCGGGTGGATCAATGGGGCATCCCCGTCCTGCGCTTCCACTGGAAATGGTCGGACCACGAGCTGAACCAAGTGAAACACATGCAGGAAACCTTCGCCGGCATCATCAACGAAATGGGCGGCAGCGCGACTCCGAGACCAGCAGAGGAAGCCATCAACGAACCCGGCGAAATCATTCACGAAGCAGGAACCGCCCGCATGGGATCCGATCCCACGGACTCCGTCTGCAACTCCTTCGGACAAACCCATGACGTGAAAAACCTCTTCCTCATGGACGGCTCCGTCTTCCCGTCCAATCCCGATAAGAACCTCACCCTCACCATCATGGCCCTCGCATGGCGCTCCTCCGAATACATCATGCAGGAGATGAAATCCGGAAACATTTAGAACCACATCCCACCATGGAACGAACAACCATCTCCCGCCGCGATATTTTCAAACTCATCGCCGCCACCAGCGCAACCGGCGCACTCATGCCACCCGCCATGTATGCCCAGGAACCGGTTCCCGCCTCCCCGGGAACCGCCGAGCAAGCACGCAAGCCAAGCTTCACCGATCCCGATTTCCAGAACCGGGAAGTGCTTTGGGAAACCCCTCTTGGAAAAGCCGAGCTGGCTACGCTCACCGTCCTCTGCGACATCATCATTCCGGGAGATGCGGACGCGCCACCCCCGTCAAAAATCGGTCTTGCGGATTTCATCAACGAGTGGATTGGCGCTCCCTACGATCAGAACGTAGCCGACCAGGAAACAATACGCGGCGGCCTGGCATGGCTCAACACCCACTCGAAATCCCTGCACTCCGCCCCTTTCACGAAGCTCACCGCAGCGCAACAGACCGGAATACTCGATAGCATCAGCGCCCCCCAGGACATCCCTGTGGGGCTTGCACCAGGCGCGGCTTTCTTCAGGAAACTCCGCATGCTCACCCTCGGTGGCTACTACAGCCATAGTAGCACTTGGAAATCCCTCGGCTACATCGGTAACGTCCCTATCGCGGGCGCATATCCTGGAGTGCCTGATGAAATTCTCAAAATACTTGGCGTGGAAAACGAGTGGTGATCACTTCCGGGAACGGATGAGTTTTTCCATCAGATCCAGTATTCCTGAGCTTTTGAGTTCAGGATCCACGTATCTGTGTAGCACATAAAAGAGGAAATAGTAGAAGCGGCATGCCGCCCACACACAGACAAGCAGGAGCACAGCCTCCTGCCACATCGGGAAATTCCCCATCAGTTGCCGGCCTCCTGAAATTACTGCAAGAAAAAGGAAAAGCACCCCTTTCAGAACGATCCAGCGTTTGTCTTTCAGATCCGGACCCATGGTTTTTTTAGCCCAGCCTCCCATCAAAAAGAAACGGCTCGGGTGGGGATATTTCGATTTTAGAAACACCGGGATGGCTCACATTCAGAACCAATGCGTTTTCCGCTGGAATCACCGCGCTTGGGAGCAGGATCGCAGGGTTTGTCCCGCCCCCTACCCAGGCCGCGCCAAACTTTCGGGCGACGGCGGAAGAGGGCTGCGCATTCCAACCTGTTGGCAGCTTTGCCACTTCGGGTTTGTCTATCAGTTCGTCAGGAACCGTGACACAAATGACCCGCCAATCCCACAAAACCGCATCCCGCCCGGTATGGACAAGCGTTTCCAATGCTGCCAGAGCTCTGGAAGCGGCAAGATACACGACGGCTACTCCCGGAGGATTCCAGCGCCCTCCGTTAATCCTGGCACCTTCCCCATCCATGGCGGTCTGCGCCCTCTTTGCTTTTATGATCCTGAAATACGTGGGCATATCAGCAGAAGACCCCATGCTCCAAACGCGAAATCAAAGCCTCCACCTCGCGTGCGCCGATTTCGGTATCCGCATAGTCGAGCGGAGTCTCCCGGCCGAAGGCAAGAGCCGGCTGATTCAACCAACGGGCCGCGCTTCCGGTGCTTTCAAAAAGCTCGGCAGCCTTCGTTAAAACCCGTGCATAGCGCACCAACCGATCCGACTCGGTGCGATCCAAGCCACCTGACTTCTTGCGGCGGTGCAAGGTGGCACGCGACATCCCCAGCAAGGCACCCAACCTTTCTTCCGTGATTCCCAGCATTTCCTGTAGAGCGTGAAATTCGTCAAAGGGCAGACCTTCCCGGACTTTGTTGATGACATATGCAACCTCCGGTTCTCTGAGGACACTATCCTTTTCCGCGATCTCTTCGGGAATTTCCATTCTGAAACCCTCCATAGGCTCAGCTTTATACTCAACTTTTTTTCGTCTCATATGAATCATCTTATCTTATCTTATGAATCAGGCAAGAATTTTCCGTAAAAAAGAGCCAGCCCGGAAAACCGGACTGGCTCTGAATCTTCCGAATCCGCGAGGGATTAGTAGCGGTAGTGGTCGGCCTTGTATGGCACCTCGACCGGGACGTTGATATAGTCCGCTTGCGCTTGGGTGAGCTTGGTCAGTTTCGCTCCGACCTTGGCGAGGTGGAGACGTGCGACTTCCTCGTCAAGGTGCTTGGGAAGAACCGTCACCTGTCCTGCTTTGTAGCTGTCCTTGTTTTTCCAGAGATCGATCTGAGCGAGCGTCTGGTTGGCAAAGGAGTTCGACATGACGAAGGACGGGTGGCCGGTGGCGCATCCAAGGTTCACAAGGCGTCCTTCGGCAAGCATGTAGATGCTGTTGCCGGCAGGGAACGTGTATTTGTCCACCTGTGGCTTGATATTCAGCTTGGTAACGCCGGGAGCCTTGTCTAGCTTGTCGATCTGGATCTCGTTGTCGAAGTGGCCGATGTTGCAGACGATTGCCTGGTCTTTCATCTTCTCCATGTGCTCAAGGCGGATGATATCGTAGTTACCAGTGGTGGTGACGTAGATATCGCCCCAGCCGAGGGTGTCCTCGATAGGAAGAACGCGGAAGCCTTCCATTGCTGCCTGGAGGGCGCAGATCGGATCGACCTCGGTGACGACGACCTGTGCGCCCTGGCCACGTAGGGCTTGTGCGCAGCCTTTGCCGACATCGCCGTAGCCGCAGACGACTCCGACTTTGCCGGAGATCATCACGTCGGTGGCACGCTTGATGCCATCGACCAGGGACTCGCGGCAACCGTAGAGGTTGTCGAACTTGGACTTGGTAACGGAGTCGTTGACGTTGATCGCCGGCACGAGGAGTGTGCCTGCTTTCGCCATCTGATAGAGGCGGTGAACACCGGTGGTGGTCTCCTCGGAAACGCCTTTCCAATCAGCAATCATCGTGGCGAAGATGCCTGGCTGCTCTGCGTGGATTTTCTTGAGGAGGTCTTTGATGACGCTTTCCTCAGTGGAACCGGAAGGGGTGTTGACCCAGTCGGAGCCGTTCTCGAGCTCGTAGCCTTTGTGGAGGAGGAGGGTCGCATCGCCACCGTCATCGACGATGAGCTCGGGGCCGGAACCGCAAGGGAATTGCAGTGCCTTCCATGTGCACCACCAGTATTCCTCGAGGGTCTCGCCTTTCCATGCGAAGACGGGCACTTCGGTAGCAGCGATGGCTGCGGCGGCGTGGTCCTGTGTGGAGAAGATGTTGCAGGAAACCCAGCGCACTTCGGCACCAAGCTCAACGAGGGTCTCGATGAGAACTGCGGTCTGGATGGTCATGTGCAGCGAACCCATGATGCGGACGCCTTGGAGTGGCTTTTCTTTACCGTATTTTTCACGGGTAGCCATCAGGCCGGGCATTTCGTGCTCGGCGATGTCGATTTCCTTGCGGCCGTAGTCGGCGAGGCCGATGTCTTTGATTTTGTAGTCTGTGAAGCTCATGATATTTTCTGTTAGTTCTTGCTAGATGGTTCAGGCGATCGCCTTTTTGAGTGCAGCCGCTTTGTCGGTTTTCTCCCAGGTGATGTCGGAGTCTTCTTTTCCGAAGTGTCCGTAGTTGGTGGTCTTGGAGTAGATAGGGCGGAGCAGGTTGAGCTGCTTCACGATGTCTGCCGGGTTGAAGGAGAAGACTTTCAGCACGGCACCGAGGATCCTGGTGTCATCGACGGTTCCGGTTCCGAAGGTATCGATGTGGACGCTGACCGGCTCGGGGTGGCCGATTGCGTAGGCAAACTGCACCTCGCACTTTTCAGCGAGACCGGCAGCGACAACGTTCTTGGCAACCCAGCGACCCATGTAGGCAGCGGAGCGGTCAACTTTCGAAGGGTCTTTTCCGGAGAAAGCACCACCACCGTGACGGCCGCTGCCACCGTAGGTATCCACGATGATCTTGCGACCTGTGAGGCCACTGTCACCCTGTGGACCGCCGATTACGAACTTGCCGGTGGGGTTGATGAGAAACTCGGTCGCCTTCGTGATCATTTCCTTCGGAAGGACTTTTTTGATGACTTGCTCAATACAGAACTTCTCGATTTCCGCGTGGGAAACGTCAGCGGCATGCTGGGTGGAGATGACAACGTTGACGATGCGGGTCGGCTTGCTATCCACGTATTCCACTGAAACCTGGGTCTTCGCATCCGGGCGGAGCCAAGGGGCGAGTTTTCCGGCCTTGCGGATCTTGGTGAGTTCGCGACCGAGGCGGTGTGCGAACATGATAGGCGCGGGCATGAGCTCAGGGGTCTCGTTGCAGGCGTACCCGAACATGATCCCTTGGTCGCCGGCACCTTGCTTGGCTGTTTTCTTTCCTTCCGCAGCTTTTGCATCCACGCCTTGGGCGATGTCCGGGCTCTGGATGGTGAGGTAGTTGTTGATGAAGATCGAATCGGCGTGGAACACGTCGTCGTTGTTGATGTAGCCGATGCCACGCACCGCATCACGGATGATTTTCCCAACATTGAGAACATCGTCGATTGGCTTGGTCGTGCCATTTTTCTTGTTCTGGAGCTTCGGGATGGTGATCTCGCCGCCGACAACGACGATGTTGCTTTTCACGAAGGTTTCGCAAGCCACGCGGCTCTTTGGATCGATCGCCAGGCAGGCGTCGAGGATTGCATCGGAGATGGTGTCCGAAACTTTGTCTGGATGGCCTTCGCCAACTGATTCTGAGGAAAAAATGTAGGTGCTCATTTGTTTTTGTATTTTCGTATCGTCAAATCGTGATGCGTTGATGTATCTTTTCACCCATGGCGTCAACCATCAAATCCCTGAAACTGATTTCCGACCCTACCCGGCTGCGTATCCTCATGCTTCTCCACCGGGACGCCCTATCAGTCGCAGAGCTTCAGGAAATCCTGGGAATGGGCCAGAGCAGGATTTCCACCCAACTCTCCCAGTTGAAAACAGCAGGACTGGTCAGCGACGAGCGCAGTGGAAAAAACAACATCTACTCGGCCACCCTTCCCCCGGAACTCAGCGAGATCACCCTCCGCGCTGCTTCCGAAATTCCCGAAGTGCCCTCTGATGAACTCGCCCTCCGCCACATTTTGCGGAAACGCAAGGACACCGCCCGATCCTACTTCGACGAACTCGCCGGACGTTTTGGAAAAGATTACGTCCCCGGTCGCTCTTGGAAAGCCCTGGCGGAGGCTCTCATCAAATCCCTCAACTACCGCCGTGTCGCAGACCTCGGCGCGGGCGAAGGCACCCTCTCCCAACTCCTGGCGCAGCGCGCGGAGCAAGTCATCGCCATCGACCTTTCCCCGAAAATGGTCGAATACGCACAGAAGCTAGCCATCAGCAACGGACTGCCCAACGTGGAATTCCGCATCGGCGATATCGAGGAACCACCCATAGCCGAGAAATCCATCGACCTGGCCATTCTCAGTCAAGCACTCCACCACGCGGAACATCCCCAGAAAGCAATCGATTCCGCCTATCGCATCCTCGCTCCGGGCGGCCGCATCATCATTCTCGATCTGTTACAACATTCCTTCGAAGAAGCACGCGAACTTTACGGGGACCGCTGGCTGGGATTTTCCGAAAGCCACCTCTCCAGCATGCTCGAAAAAGCCGGTTTTTCCGAAATAGAAACCCTCATCGCCGACAAGGAGGAGGCTCCCCCCAGGTTCCAGACGCTGCTGGCAATGGGCACCCGCTGAACGCAAAGACCCCCCACCCCGCGTGGCCGTCATTCTCCCCCCGGATTATGACAGCACTTCACGGAATGGGAGGCGGATGGCAGTGTGTGTGTGTCTCGCTTTGTTCGGCAAGATGGATTTTGAAACGTATTACTTCACCTTGTTAAAAAAACCGTGCAACCCGTTTGAAACGTTAACTTTGCAGCGATTTCTGATAGACCGGAAAAACGCCATTAAACCTCGCCGTATATTTCACAATTTCCCAGCATTCCGACGAGTTCTCCTTTGCCATTTCCATCCCCGCTCTTAACATCCGCCCCAACATGATCCGCATCTCCCTTGCAATCTTCGCACTTTTTACCGTTTCCGTTTCGGCTCAAAACAGCTCTTCGAAACTCTACCGCTCGGTTCTCCGTATCGAAGTCGCCACCCAGAATCCCGATTATGAAACCCCTTGGAATTCCGGGCGGTTCAGCGGCGGGATCGGCACCGGTTTCCTCATAGGGAAAAACCAGATCCTGACCAACGCCCATGTTGTCTCCAACCAGCAGCGCATTCTGGTGACCGTCCACGGCTCTCCCGAAAAACATCCGGCGAAAGTGGATTTCATCGCACACGATTGCGATCTTGCCCTGCTCTCACTCGATGATTATTCCGACTTCCAGGACTTCCCTATTTTCCCATTGGGAGAAACACCACTCTTGGAATCCCAGGTCACCGTCATCGGCTATCCCGTCGGCGGAGAACGCATTTCCGTAACCAAGGGCATCGTCTCACGCATCGATTTCCAACCATACTCCCACAGCCGCTCCGACTCCCACCTCGTCGTCCAGATCGATGCCGCCATCAATCCCGGCAACTCCGGCGGCCCCGTCCTACAGGATGGCAAAGTAGTCGGCGTAGCATTCCAAGGCCTGCGCCAGGCGGACAATACGGGCTACATCATCCCCATGCCCGTGGTGAAACGCTTTCTCAAAGACGTTTCCGACGGCTCTTATGACCACTACGCGGATCTCGGTCTCAGCGAGTTCCCCCTCCACAACCCCGCCATGCGAAAAGCCCTCGGCCTCCCGGACAATGGCACCGGCGTCCTCGTCACCAACGTCATCCCGGACAGCTCCGTGGACGGAACCCTCAAGACCGGCGACGTCCTCATTTCCCTTGATGGAAACCCCGTCGATTCCGGCGGACAGGTGCTGGTGGATGGGGAAAAGGTCAACCTCAACGAGATCGTCGAACGGAAATTTTCCGGAGACAAGGTAGCCATCCGCTTCCTCCGCGACGGGTCTTGGAACGACGTGGAGGTCACCCTCAAACCCATCCCGCCGTCCCGCATGTATGCTGTGCAGTATGAGAAAAATCCCCGTTACGTCGTCTTCGCCGGCCTCGTCTTCCAACCGCTAG
This sequence comes from uncultured Verrucomicrobiae bacterium, assembly GCA_963793435.1. Lineage (GTDB taxonomy): Bacteria > Verrucomicrobiota > Verrucomicrobiia > Verrucomicrobiales > Akkermansiaceae > Luteolibacter. The sequence goes on from CAWCAA010000002.1 coordinate 3,830,801, forward strand.
ATACCAACCTCTTCGCCACCTCCAAGTTCAAGGATGTCACCGTCCGCCGCCTCTATTCCGACTACGTTTCCAAGGGCATTTTCCAAGAGAAAAAAGACATCGTGATCCTCACCCGCATGGAGGCGGATTCAGTCACATCACGGATAGCAAATTTCACCGGACTTGCGGTCGAAAAAATCAACGGTCTCCCCGTCCATGATCTCAAACAGGCTTACGACATGCTCTATGCAGAGAACCCGCCGGAGTTCCACGTCATCGAATTGTATGGAGCCAACCGCCCCATCATCATCCCCTCCGCCAAAGTCGAGGAAGCCAACGAACGCGTCCAATCGGCCTACGGCATCAGCAAGCTCTACAACCTCGAGGATTGATCCACAGCCTCTTCCTTGAGGGTTAAAGTTTAAAATTCAGAGTTTTGCCCAGAACAGCCATCGCCCTCGGTTCCAACATCGGCGACCGCCAGGCGAACATCGAAGCAGCCACCGACGGGCTAAGAAAGATCGCCACCCCCGGCGAGCCTTTCCTCACAGCCACCCTCCACGATACAGCTCCCCAGGACTGCCCGCCGGACTCCCCGCGTTTCCTGAATACCGTGATCGACCTCCACTACAGTGGGGACGACCCGCTGGAGCTTTTAGAGAAAACCCAGGCACTTGAACTCGCCCTCGGCCGCGAGCCAAACCCCGTGCGCAACGCCCCCCGTGTCATCGACATAGATATCCTCCTCTTCGGGGAAATTTCACTGGACCACCCCCGCCTCGCCCTCCCCCACCCGCGCACCCGCGAGCGCCCCTTCGTCCTCCTCCCCCTCAAGGAAATCCGCCCGGATTTTCAGTAGCTGCCGCGTCCCGCCGCAGGCCGTGGAATCGGCGTCCCGCCGATTTCCCCAACCAAGGTCTTACTTGAAGTCTAAAGTTTAGAATCTAGAGTTCCGAATGAAGATACTCCTCATCGGCGGAAATTCCGGAATCGGCCTCGCCACAGCCAAGTTACTCCAATCCCAAGGTCACGATCTGACCGCAGCCTCCCGCTCTTCGGACCGACTCGAAGCCCTCGGCATCCCAGTCCAGCCCTTCGATGCACAAAACCCCGCCAGCCTCCAGCTCCCCGAAAAAATCGACGGCCTCATCTACTTCCCCGGCACGATCAATCTCAAGCCATTCCACCGCCTCACCGACGAGGAATTCCTGGAGGATTTCCAAATCAACTGCCTCGGCGCAGCCAACGTGATCCGCCAGGCACTGCAAGCATTGAAAAAATCCCCCGCAGCCTCCGTTGTCCTGTTCTCAACGGTCGCCGTCGCACAAGGCATGGCGTTCCACGCATCCATCGCAGCAGCTAAAGCCGCTGTCGAAGGCCTCACAAAATCCCTCGCTGCGGAACTCGCTCCGAAAATCCGCGTCAATGCCATCGCCCCGTCCCTCACGGATACCCCTCTCGCCAACCAGCTCCTCGGGACCGATGAAAAACGCGCCGCCTCCGCGAAACGCCACCCCCTGCAGAACGTAGGCTCACCGGAAGATATCGCTAAACTCGCCGCCTTCCTTCTATCGCCGGAATCCTCCTTCATCACCGGCCAGATCCACCGCCCCGATGGCGGCCTCTCCTCTGTCAGAATTTTCTGAATCATGAAATCCATCACCCTTACGGACATTGAAAACATGGATAAGCTCACGCGTGTCCAGTTCGCCAATTCCCTCCCCGGCCCCAAGCCCATCTCCCTCGTAGGCACTGTCGATGCGGAAGGCCGGATCAACCTTGCCCCGTTCTCCACCGTCACCCACCTCGGCTCCAATCCTGCCTTGATCGGCCTGGTTTCCCGTCCCGATCTCGTGGATAGACACACATTGTCGAACATCCTTGCGACGAAGTCATACACCATCAACCACGTCCACTCCGGCATCGTCGGGCAAGCCCACAACTGCTCCGCCCGCTACCCGAGGGAGACATCGGAATTTTCCGCCACCGGCCTCACCCCGCATTTCGAAGACGGGGTCTCCGCCCCCTTCGTCGGAGAGTCGAAATTCCGCTTCGCCCTGGAGCTGGCTGAAACCATCCCGATTCCCACTAACAACACCATCCTCATCATCGGAAAAGTCGTTCTCGTCCAGCTTCCCGGAGAACACCTCGCGGAAGACGGCTCCATCGACCTCCCCGCTCTCGGCTCCCTCGCCTCCACCGCCCTCGACACCTATTTCAAAATCGAACACCTCACCCGCCTTCCCTACGCAAAACCAAAATCGGACTGATGAAAAGCGCCACACTCATCTTCCCCCACCAGCTTTTCGAAAACCATCCTGCCATCGAAAAAGACCGCTCAATCTACCTGGCCGAAGACCCTCTGATCTTCGGAAACGACAATCACCACCCCGTCTCTTTCCACAAACAGAAACTAGTCCTCCACCGCGCCTCCATGCAGGCCTACACGGACGAGCTCCGCGACGCCGGCCACTCCGTAAACAACGTCCCCCACACCAGCACTTACCAGGAAGCCCTCCCCAAAGACCTGACCGACCTCCACCTCGCCGACCCACACGATTTCATCTTGGAAAAACGCCTCCGAAAATTTGCCAAAGAGCGGAAAATCAATCTCCACATCCACCCCACACCCGCCTTCCTTTCTCCCCCGGAATTTCTCGAAGAACACATCGCCGGGCGGAAAAAGCCCTTCATGGCATCCTTCTACCAGGCGCAGCGGAAACGCATGGGCATACTTATCGACAAGGACGGAAACCCCGAAAGAGGCCAATGGTCTTTCGACGAAGACAACCGCAAAAAACTTCCGAAAAACCACCAGCCTCCCGCCCCTCCGAAGTCAGATCCCAACAGCTACATCGAAGCAGCCATCACCCATATCAACCGCCACTTCCCTGACAACCCAGGCTCCACGGAAAATTTCCGCTACCCCGTCACCCGCGCCGATGCGAAATCCTGGCTGAAAGCCTTCATTGCAGACCGCTTCACAGACTTCGGTGCCTACAAGGACGCCATCTCCACCACGCACCCTTTCATCAACCACTCCCTCCTCACGCCGATGCTCAACATCGGCCTCCTCACCCCACAGGAAATCATTGACGCGGCTCTTTCCACCCGGAAGAAAATTCCTATCAATTCCCTCGAAGGGTTCATCCGCCAGATCATCGGTTGGCGTGAATTCATGCACGGCATCTACCGGCACAAGGGAGTGGAAATCAGGAACATGAACTTCCTGAAAAACACCCGTCCCATCCCGAAGTCATTCTACAACGGCACCACCGGCATTCCGCCCATCGACCGTGTAATACGCCAGCTTCAAGGCGAGGCCTATTGCCACCACATCGAGCGACTCATGATTCTCGGAAACTTCATGCTCCTTTGCCGCTTCCGCCCGCACGAGGTTTACAAATGGTTCATGGAACTCTTCATCGACTCCTACGACTGGGTCATGGTTCCGAACGTTTACGGCATGTCCCAGTTCGCCGATGGCGGCACTTTCACCACCAAGCCCTACATCTCCGGCTCCAACTACGTGCTGAAAATGTCCGATGAAAAGAAAGGCCCCTGGACGGAAACATGGGACGCCCTTTTCTGGACATTCGTCGCAGATCACCAGGAGCTTTTTCTGAAAAATCCCCGCTCTTCCATGATGGCGAGAAACTGGCAGAAGTTTTCCCCGGAGAAACAATCCCACCTCCTCGATACGGCGGAAAACTTCCTCGAAAACCTCTAGTTTGCGGACACCTCATTCATCCATCAGCTCTTCCTGGATCTCACGGTTGCTGACAAGCTTCTGGCGCTCGATATCGATCTTTCCGATCGTGAGATCGAACTCCCGTCTAAGCTGATCGTTGAACTGGTTTTTTCCACGGTGCTGCTTGATGAACGAGGTAACACCCAGAAACGAATCGAGATACGGACGTGTCCGCTGGTCAACGATCCCACGCAGGGATTTCAGTTCCCCGAGGTTGTCCCACAACGGATCATCCATACCCGTGTCCATGAAAGATCCGGTCTTCATGCTGCTTGCGAGAAAATTCGCCCGCTTTTCGATGACATTGAGCGAACCCTGCAGGGAAAGCGTCTGCGGCCCACGGCCACTCCCGTGCAGCGCGACTAGTAGCGCGGATTCGTGACCGGGAATCGCCTCAAGGATGGTCTTCAGCTTTTCGACAACCTTCGGATGCGAAGCATTCTTTGGGTTCGATTTCACCGCCTTGCTTACCATTTTGAAATCCTCCACCGCCTGCTTCACCGCATCTTCCTTTTCCGATCTCCCTATCCTCAATGCTTCCTCGAAAGTCTTGATAAGAATCACCTGCGTCTCAGAAACCGCACCTATCCCATCAATAACATAGATATCATCTATCGAAGCCTTGTTCCCCACCGGGACGGCAAAAACATCACAATCTTTCCTCGCCGCGCCTCTCAGCTTTGCTTCCACCCCTCCCACCGGACGGACATCACCTGTGGCGGTAATGTCACCCGTGACGGCGAATCTCTGGTCAAGCTCCACTCCGGTTATAATCGATTCGGCCATAAGCGCGCACGCCACCGCTGCGGACGGCCCGTCCTTGGGCGAATGTTTGTCGGCGAACCCGAACTCAATCAGATTTCCCGTCGGCAACGAATCGGGATGCCGCACCCTCATCAGTTTTTCCACCTCCTGCGTCGCCGCAGTCATCATCTCCCCCACATCCTGGTTGAAGCGGAGCCCGAAGGAATCACCAGTACCGTCCGGCACGGCAGTCGCATTCATCTGCGATGCCCCACCCGCATGTGACCCGTCCGGAAGCTCGATCACCAGCAGCCCTTTCACCTGCGATTGGAGCATCACCGGCTTCCCCGCGAAAACGGCGGACACCCCGTAGAAACCCACAAGCAAACCGACAGCGGCAACACGACATCTCATAAAGCAATGAATAACGGGCAACACCCTTGCCTGCAAGGCTGCAATTCATACAGCTCGGCAGAAAACGACAATTGCCCGCCTCCTATCAAATTCATACCCTCACTCCGTGCAACCGGACATCGAAAGCGATATCAGATTCGCCGAAATGGCAAAAACCCGTCAAGCCCGCGCCGTGTCCCTTGCGGAAAAATCCTGGCAGCCCCCCGTCTCTTCCGAGGAGTCTGCGAACGCATGAAGGCAGGATTGCGTGACGAAAATCCCGGTTGCGACGAAAAGGCAATTCACGACTTTCTTCTGAAGCGATTGAAGACTCTCCGGGAACTTGACAACATGTCCACTTCAATCCATATTTGAATCATGAAATCAGTGACCATCGCCGAGTTCAAACGCAACCTGCCCAGTCTTCTCGTAGAGGTAGCCGGGGGTGATACCATCCTCTTGCAAAAGGGACGCAACCACGAAAACGTAGCGATCCTTGCCCCAGTCCCGGCTATCCGGAAAAAAAAGCGCAAGCTCGGCATCCTGGAGGAAAGGGGAAATCTCGTTTTCAAAGACTGGGAGATGACTGAGGAGGAGTTTCTCGGGAACCACTAACGCATGGATTACCTCCTCGATACACACACATTGCTCTGGGTGCTTTTCGAGCCGCAGAAGCTAAGTCAAAAAGCCCGAAGGATCATCGTAGATTCTGGAAACACCGTCCTTGTAAGTCCTGTCTCCTATTGGGAAATCAGTCTCAAATACGGACTGGGAAAGCTTTTACTGCCTGCCACCGATCCCTCGGAAATTCCCGATGCAACTACCCGGCAAGGTTTGACGGAACTTCCCGCCACCACCGGGATCATGTCCACCTTTCACAAGCTCCCCGCAAATCCCGACCATGGGGATCCCTTCGACAGGCTCATCATCTGGCAGGCCATTTCCGCGAAAATACCTCTACTTTCGAAAGACCGTGCCATGAAGTCCTACCAGTCCCATGGCCTGAACGTCGTTTGGTGACCTTCCATAGGAACGGAGACCCTTGACGTCCCCGCTGGGAAATGCAACCTCCGCGCCGTCCATGATTTCCGTCCAAGCACTTCGCGTCGAGTTCGGCCCACGCGTCCTCTTCAGCAACCTCTCCTTCTCTGTACAACCACGCGAGCGCATCGCCTTCGCCGGTCACAACGGAGCCGGCAAATCCACACTCATGAAGTGCGTCGCCGGGATCATTCCCGCATCCGGCGGACAGATCAGCGCCCCGAAAGGCACGAAAATCGGCTACCTCCCACAGGAAGGCATCCACGTAAAAGGCAAAACCCTCTGGCAGGAAACCCAGTCCGCCTTCGGTGAAATCATGGCCATCAAGGAAAAGGTGGACCGCCTTTCCGATGCGCTCGTGAAAATGGATCCACGCTCCTCCCCCTACGGAGACCTGTTAGAGGAAATCGGCGAACTCGAACTCAAACTCTACGCCAACGATCCCGAGCTGATGAAGCCCAAGATCGAATCCGTCCTCAAAGGCCTCGGTTTCCAGGAAAAGGACTTCAAGCGTGATTGCTCTGAATTCTCCGGCGGCTGGCAGATGCGTATCGCCATGGCGAAGCTTTTCCTCCAGCAGCCGGACGTCCTCCTCCTCGACGAGCCGACCAACCACCTCGATATCGAAACCCAGATCTGGGTAGAGCAATACCTCGTCAACTACCCCGGGGCAATCCTCCTCATTTCCCACGACCGCGCCCTGCTCGATACCCTCTGCACCCGCACCATCGCCTTCGCCCACGGCCGCGCCGAAGAATACGCCGGTAACTTTTCCTACTTCGAGCGCGAGTCCGTCCTCCGCAAGGAAATCCAGCTCAAGCAATACACCGCCCAGCAGCGCGAAATCGCCGAGTCCCAGCGCTTCATCGACCGCTTCCGCGCCTCCGCCAACAAAGCCACCCTCGTCCAATCCCGCATCAAGCTCCTCGCGAAAGTCGTCCGCATCCCCAAACCGGAGCAGGACGATGCGGTAATGAATTTCAAATTCCCGCCCCCACCGAACTCCGGGCACACGGTCGCGAAACTCGAAAACGTCTCCAAAGCCTACGGCCCGCTACAGATTTTCAACGGCTTCGATTTCGAAATCAACAAGGGCGAGAAGTTCGCAATCGTCGGCCCCAACGGAGCCGGGAAATCCACCTTCTGCCGCCTCGTCACGAAACAGGAGGAAGCGGACGCGGGTGACATCGAACTCGGCCACAAAGTAGCGCCATCCTTTTTCTCCCAGAATCACGCCGACGAGCTGGATCCGGATCTCACCATCCTCGAAACCGTCCAGGCCGTAGCCTCCCGCGATGCCATGCCGCAGGTGAGGACGCATACTCGGTTGCTTCCTCTTCACCGGCGATGACGTATTCAAAAAGATCGGCGTCCTCTCCGGCGGTGAACGCTCCCGGGTAGCACTCACCTGCATGCTACTGAAACCCGCCAACTTCCTCATCCTCGACGAGCCGACCAACCACCTCGACATGCAGTCCCAGGGCGTCCTCCAACGCGCTCTTCTGGACTACCCCGGCAGCGTCATGATCGTTTCCCACAACCGGGACTTCCTCGACGAACTCGTCACCAAGACCCTCGAATTCCGCCCCGGCGAAGAGCCACGCCTCTTCCACGGGAACATCGCCTACTACTTGGATAAAAAAGCCGAGGAAAAATCCTCCGGCACCACCCCTACCCGCAAGCCCCCCGCCACCACCGCAGACGCCGAGGTCAAAAAGGAAGCCGCCCAGAAACAACAGACCACCCCCGGCGTGAACCGCAAGGAGCAACGCCGTCTCGACGCCCTCGCACGCGAAGCAAAAACCAAAGTTCTCGCCCCTCTGGAAAAGGAACTCACCTCTCTCGAAGAGAAAATTGCCGAGCAGGAAGCCGCCCAGACAACCCTCACCACCGCGCTCTCCAGCGAAGAAGTTTCCGGAGATTCCGACAAACTCCGCCAGACCACCAACGCCGTCGAGAAAATCACCAACGCCCTCGACCTGGCCTACACCCGCTGGTCTTCCCTCACCGAGGAAATCGAAAAAGTTAAAGCCCAGCACGGGCTGTGAAAAGGAGCGCCGGCTTCAGCCGGCGTGTGAAATTGACTTCATCCCCGGCATCGCATAAGGATGGGTCATGCCCGCTACCCTCACCATCCCCGATCTCGATGAAAAGGTGGAAAGAAACCTCCGCCTCCGCGCCGCTTCCCACGGCCACTCCGTCGAAGAGGAAGCCCGCGAAATCCTCACCGCCGCTTTTGAAACTCCCACCACCCCCCCGCCGAACCCCAACAAAGGAAAATTCGATCATCTGGTGGGAATCTCCAAAGGGCGTCTCACCACGGATGAAGTAATGCAAATCACCCGCGGGGAATAGTCATCATGCCCATCATGATAGATTCCAACGTGATTCTCGACATCACGAATGAAGACCCGGTATGGATGGAATGGTCGATGAACCAACTCGAAACCCACGCCTCCGCCGGATTCATCTTCAATCCCATGATATATGCGGAACTCTGCTGCAATTTCGATTCAACAGCGGAAGTGGACAGATTGTTCACCGACCTCCCCGCCACCTTCACCGAAATCCCCCGCCAAGCCCTCTTCCTAGTCTCCAAAGCTCATCTGCTCTATCGCGCACGCGGTGGTTCCCGCGTCTCCGGCCTCCCGGATTTTTTCATCGGCGCCCATGCTTCCGTCCTCGGCATCCCCATCCTCACCCGCGATACCGCCCGCTTCCGCACCTATTTCCCCGAGGTCGAACTGATTTCTCCCTAGCCCGCCTCCAGATCCAAAAAGTGCCGTTTCGATGAAACCAGATGCCGACGCATTGCCTCGGCCGCCTTGTCGGGCAGCCCCAGCGCAATCGCATCCACAATCTCCCGGTGTGCTTCAATCACTCCGGAATACCAATCGCTATCCCCCCGGTTCGTCTGCGCGTAATCGATAATCCGCCGCTCCATCGCGCCCAACACACCCGCATAAATCCGGTTCCCCGATCCCTTCGCGATCACCAGATGGAAAGCAATATCCGCCTTGCTGAACTTCGCCCGCACACCTTTCACCTTCTCCATCCGGTTCAGAACCGCCCGCAGTTCTTTCAGCACACCCTCCCCCGCATTCGTCGCCGCCATCCGCGCGCACTCCGTCTCAATCAGAATCCGGAAATCGATCAACTCATCGAAACCCGCCTCCACCACCAGCGATGCATATGCCTCCATCGCTGTAGAAAGGAAATCCAAACTGGGATCCGCGATGTATGTCCCGCTCCCTTTCGTAGTCCGCAACAGGCCCTTTCCACGCATCTGCTGAAGCGCCTCCCGGATCACCGTCCGGCTCGCCCCGAACCGCTCGCACAGCTTCTCCTCGGATGGCAGACGCACTCCGGGAGAAATTTTCCCAGTGAGAATCTCCCCCTCGATTTCGTCGATTATTTCCCGGCTTCTCTGCGACACAGCCCGAAATTTGCCCTGCCGCCGACAAGTTCTCCAGAAGATTTATGAAAACTCTGTATGACAACCCTCACAAAATCTGTATGACAACTCCCAGCAACCAACCACGCCCATGCTCCAGACCGGAATCCTCAACCCAGACATCCTCCACCTTCTCGCCCGAGTCCGCCACACCAACACCCTCGTCATCGCAGACTGGGCCTTCCCCTATTGGCCGGAAATCGAAACCGTCGATATCTCCCTCACCCGCGGCATCCCGTCCATCCTCCTCGTCCTCGAACTCCTGAAACCGAATTTCAAAATCGGCCGCATCATCCAGGCAGAGGAATTCCTCACCACCAACCCCGAGAAAACCGTCAAAGCCTACAATACTTCTTTCGAGGAAATCCCCGATGTCGTCATCGAGCGCCCTGCCCATAGCAACCTTAAAAAACTAGTCCCAAACGCCATCGGTCTCATCCGCACCGGAGACACCACCGCCTACGGCAACATCATCCTCGAATCCGTCTGAAACCTCAAACCTCAAACCTCAAACAGAACCCAAAACCCAAATCCCTCTTCCTTCCGTGTCTTCCGTGTATTCCGTGGTTCAAAACTCTTCCCCCCAACCCCAGCCACAAAGGAATGCTATCCGCGTTCATCTGCGGTTCTCTTCCTCAAAGCACCAAGTCCGGGATTCGTAGGATTCGTAAGATTCGTGGTTCCTTCCTCTTTTCCAAAACCAAAGACCCCACTCTTCCTCCATCCCCAGTCTTCCTTGAAATTTGAATTTTGAAATTTAACACCATGCGCACCGCAATCACCATCTCCCAAGTCCCCGAAGCCGCCGCCGGCCCCTTCGTTTTCCACGCCCCACTCGCCGAGTCCTTCGCCCTAGCCAAGGAAACCGGTTACGACGATGTCGAACTCTTCTTCCCCGGCCCCGACCACATTTCCATCCAGGAAGTCAAAGCCCTCTCCGAGAAACACGGACTCGGCATCGCCGCAGTCGGAACCGGAGCGGGCATGGTAAAACACGGACTCTCCCTCACCGATCCCTCCCTCGACAAACGCGTTGCCGCCATCGACTTCATCGAGCAAATGATCACCTTCGGCGGCCAGCTCGGCGCACCCGCCATCCTCGGCTCCATGCAGGGAAAACACGGCGGGGAAGTCTCCAAAGAGCAAGCCCTCGAATGGCTTTCCGAAGCCCTCATCATCGCCGGCAGAACCGCAGCGAAACACAACGTCCCCTTCATCTACGAGCCTCTCAACCGCTACGAGACCAACCTCATCAACCGCATCGAAGACGGCGTGAAATTCATCGAGGCACACGAAATCGAAAACGTAGTCCTCCTCGCCGATCTCTTCCACATGAACATAGAGGAAACCAACCTCGCCGAAGCCATCCACGCAGGCGGAAAACACATCGGCCACGTCCATTACGCGGATTCCAACCGCCAGGCCATGGGCCACGCCCACACCGATCCCGCACCCATCATCCAGGCACTCCGCGAAATCAACTACACCGGCCACCTCTCCGCCGAAATCTTCCCCCTCCCCGACGCCCGCACCGCCGCCACCAACACCATCACCTCCATCCGCCGCTTCATCTGATCTTCATTCGATGTTCAAACAGCATCCCCAGTCTTCATTGAGACCTAGAGTTTAAAATTTAAAGTTTTATGATCCCCACCCGCCCCCTAGGCAAAACCAACATCGACCTCCCCATCCTCTCCTTTGGAGCTTCCTCCCTCGGCGCGGAGTTCCGCTCCATCACCATGGAGGAGGCCATGCTCTCCACCAGAACCGCCCTCGATCTGGGCATGAATTTCATCGACACCTCCCCCTTCTACGGACGCGGCATGTCGGAAATCATGCTCGGCCTGGGACTAAAAGGAATCCCCCGAGATTCCTACATCCTCGGCTCCAAACTCGGACGCTACTCCGATGTCCATTTCGACTTCTCAGCAAAACGCGTCGAAGAATCCGCCCACATCTCCCTCCAGCGCCTCAAGACCGACCACCTCGACATCCTCCTCCTCCACGATGTCGAGTTCGTCCCTCTCGAGCAGATCTGGAACGAAACCACCCCCGCCCTCATCAAGCTCAAGGAGCAGGGAAAAGTCCGCGCAATCGGCTTTTCCTGCTACCCCATCAAAACGTTCCACACCGTCCTCGACCAAGTCGAAGACCAGATCGACTGCGTCCTCAGCTACAACCGCTACACCCTCCAGAACACCTCCTTCGCCACGGAAATCCTCCCCCGCCTCCTCGCAAAAAATATCGGTGCCATGAACGCCAGCCCTTCTCCGCCCGCCTCCTCACCAACGCCGAACTCCCCGAGTGGCTTAAGGAACCCAAGGAAGTAAAACAAGCCGCCCGCGACGCCGCAAAATTTTGCAACGACGAAGGCGTTGATATCGCCCAACTAGCCCTCCAGTTCTCCTGCGAGCATCCCGATATCGCCACCACCGTCGCCGGCTCCGCGAATCCGAAAAACATCGCAAAATGGGCGGAGTGGCTAGCCGCCCCCATCGACCGCGAACTCATGGAAAAAGTCCTCGCCATCTTCGAACCAGTCAAAAACCTCGGCCACAAAGAAGGTCTCCCCGAAAACAACTAACAAACGGAGCGCTGCCTTTAGGCGGCGTGTCCCGCGTCACTCGCCGCCTAAAGGCAGCGCTCCTTCACCCACCTCGTCATGCAAGCAATCGAATTCACCTCCCCAAGGGAAATCAACATCATCGACCGTCCCGAGGAATCCACCCCAGCCCCGGGCGAAGCCAGCGTCCGCACCCATCGCATGGGCATCTGCGGAACCGACCTCGCCTGCTATCTCGGAAAATTCCCCTTCTTCGCCTACCCACGCACCCCCGGTCACGAGCTCGGTCTGGAAGTCATAGCTGTCGGCGAAGGCGTCACCAAAGTAAAGCCCGGTGACAAATGCTCGCTTGAGCCTTACATCAACGATCCCGAAACCCCCACCTCCAAAAAAGGCGCGCTCAACTGCTGCCCCGGAGTCCAGGTCATCGGCGTCCATAACAACGGCGGGCTGCGCAAAGGAACCTTCACCGTCCCCGCCCGCAAGCTCCACCCCGGAAACGACCTCACCTATGACCAGCTCGCCCTCGTCGAGACCCTCGCCATCGGCTACCACGCCGTCCAACGCGGCAATCCGAAAGCCGGAGAAACCGTTCTCGTCATCGGCGCTGGCCCCATCGGCCTCGCCTGTCTCGAGTTCCTCAAACTCATGGACGGGGTAAATGTCATCGTCATGGACATGGTTCAGGGCCGTCTCGATTTCTGCGCCAAAAACCTCGGGATCAGAAACGGAATCCAGGCAAAAGCCGACGGCTCCGACCTCGCCGATTTCGAAAGAATGACAGACGGAAACCTCGCCGACGTCATCATCGACGCCACAGGCTCCCCCCGCTCCATGTCCACCTGTTTCGACTACGCCGCCTTCACCGGCCGCGTCGTCTATGTCGGAATCACCACCTCGGACCTCACCTTCCCCCACGCCCCGGTTTTCCACCGCCGCGAACTCACCCTCCTGGCATCCAGGAACGCCCTGCCAACCGATTTCCCGGAAATCATCAACCTCATCCGCGAAGGCAAAATCAACACCGACATCTGGATTACCCACCGCATCACCTTCGATGAAGTCCCCACAAAATTCGACCAGTTCACCGATCCCAACCTAGGTGCCATCAAGGCCATCATCGAAGTCCGATAAACTTTAAATTCTAAACTCTAAATCTCAATTAAGACTCAAGACCAGAGGACTCAAGCCACAAGCCACAAGAATCCGATCAGTGTCCATCCGCGTTCATCCGTGGTTCTCTTCCCCAAAACCCGAGTCTTACCACAATCCCCGATCCCCAATCCCCGATCCCCAATCCCCAATCCCCAATCTCCAATCTCTTCCCATGAAAACCTGTCCTAAATTCACCTTCGGCGTCGGCGATCGTTTCGCACATGGCGCACATGCCCAGCTCCAAGCCTTCATCGCCGCGAAAGAACTCGGCATCGATATCTGCCCGGTCTGGAACAAATCCAACCGCGAGCACGACATCATCGGCTCCCAGCCACAATCAACCCGCGACGCCGCCGATGCCGCAGTCAAAGACCTCGGCTGAACCGGCCCCTACCTTTTGGATGCCGATCACATCAACCTTAAGACCGTGGATCGCTTCATCGCTCCCTGCGACTTCTTCACCCTTGATGTCGCAGATGATATCGGTGCCCCCGCAGACCCTGAAGAAGTCACCGCATTCATCGAACGCCACCCGGAACTCATCGGTAAAATCCAAATCGAAGGCATCAAAGAACCTCTCATCATCAGCAGAAGCCTGGTAGGAAAAACCGCCAACCAGTTCCTCAAAGCCACCCGGAAGGCCAAGGCGATATACAACCACATCCTCTCCGTCAAAGGCGAGGACTTCGTCACCGAAGTCTCCATGGACGAGACCGACAGACCCCAGACCCCGCCCGAACTCCTCATCATCCTTGCCGCCATCGCCGATCAGGGGATCCCCATCCAGACCATCGCCCCCAAATTCACCGGGCGTTTTAACAAAGGTATCGACTATGTGGGCGACGTCACCCGGTTCGAAAAGGAATTCAACGACGACCTCGCCGTCATCGCCCACGCAGTCAAAGCCTACGGCCTTCCTAGTAGTTTGAAACTCTCCGTCCACTCCGGCTCCGACAAATTCTCCATCTATCCTGCCATCAGGCGCGCCATCGCCCGCACCGGAGCCGGCCTCCACATCAAGACAGCCGGCACCAACTGGCTGGAGGAAGTCATCGGCCTCGCGGAATCCGGCGGCACCGGACTCGCCCTCGCCAAGGAAATCTACTGCCAGGCTCTTGAGAAAAAGGAAGCACTCTGCGAGCCATACGCCACCGTCATCGACATCGATTTCGCGAAACTCCCCTCGGAGGAAACCGTCAACGCATGGAGCAGCGAGCAGTTCACCGGCGCACTCCGCCACGATCAGAGCAACCCCGCCTACGATCCCAACGTCCGCCAACTCCTCCACGTAGGCTTCAAAATCGCCGCCCAACTCGGCGAAACCTACCTCCAGGCTCTCAAAGACAACCGCAAAACCGTCTCCCGCTGCGTCACCGAGAACCTCCTCGACCGCCACATGAAGCCACTCTTCAAATAGTGGCGGCGGATTGCATCCGCTATGCCAGGTTCCCATTTCAAATAAATACAGGCATGGCGGATAAAATCCGCCGCCACTTTCCCCATGATCGATTCCCACCACCACCTCTGGCGCTACTCGAGATCCGACTACCCCTGGATCCCGGAAAACTCCCCCCTCGCACAGGATCAACTCGTCCCGGAGTTGGAAACCGTGACACGCGAATCCGGAGTTACCGGAACCGTAGTTGTCCAGGCACGGCAGGTCACAACAGAATCCGATTTTCTCCTGTCGCTCGCAGATCAATCGGATCTCATCAAAGCGGTTGTCGGCTGGGTTCCACTGGTGGATGGAAACGTTTCGGAGCATCTGGAACGGCTCTCCTCCTTTCCCAAATTCAAAGCCGTCCGCCACGTGCTCCAAGAAGAACCGGACGGGTATTTCCTGCGAGATGATTTCCACCGCGGCCTCTCCCTCCTACCTGCATTTGGTCTGAGCTACGATCTTCTCATCTACCAACGCCAGATCCCTGCTGCGATCAAACTCCTCGACCGTCAGTCCGAGCTTCCCTTCATCCTGAACCATATCGCAAAACCGGAAGCGCGGAAGGGTGGGGTTGACCCCGTCTGGCGTGCCGCGATGAAGGAACTTGCCAAGCGCGAGAACCTCATCGGTGTAAAATTTTCCGGACTTCTCACCGAGTTCCCCGATGGAGAAGACGATATGGAAACCGTCATCGCATATTTCAGAGAGACGCTTGAAATCTTCGGCTCCGGTAACGTGATGTTCGGCACCGACTGGCCTGTGTGCCTGCTGCGTGGTTCCTACAAGAATTGGGCGGATATCGTTGGATCCCTTACCCAAGACCTCTCGGAGGAAGAACGCACTGCCATCCATTCTCTGAATGCGGAAATTTGCTACCGGCTCTGAGTCGATCAATTTCGGATACCGGGGTATCTCCCCGGTTCGTAGCCTTCCCTCTCCAGCTTCGTAAACGAGCATTGATCTGCCGGTTCGCTCCACTCCATCAAAATGAGGACGTGCTGGCCGTTCAGGAGGATACTGCCAACGGATTCCCCGCGATCCAGTGATCCAAGAACCTGTTTAGATCTTTTTGAGAAGTATGCAGATGAATGCCAGGGAGACAGTTGCCACCGAATCCTTCCAGGCCTTGTCCGGGATCGCCCCGGACTATGGTAACCTTCCCCCGAACTTCTTCTATCCTGCCGGAGACACGAAAGTGCCGGAGCCACGCTCCGCGCTGCTACTTTCCCATGGCGCAGTTTGTCTTGCTCACTCGCCGACGCTGAAAGCCCGGAGGGGCGAATTCCTTTCGCCCCTACACTGCGGTCACCTCTTCCATTTCTCCCACGGCTTCTTCTCCGTCTTGATGGTCTGCTGGGGCAGCTCGTCATCATACTGGGAGCGGCCTGACCAACGGAGCAGCCCGGCGATTTCCTTGGCTTCTTCGAGGAGCTGTTTCATGCGCTCCGGGGTGATGCCGGGTTCTTTTAGCGCGGATTTCACAGCGGCATCGCGTTTCTGGAGGACAACGGAGGAGAGCATGCCGAGAGCTTGCTCGGCGGATTGTATGCCGTCCTCAACGGTGGCGTCGTTCGCTCCCATCTCCCGGTGAAGGGATTTTTGTTCGCCGGGTTTCAGGCCGCCGACGAAGGCGTTGACGGCGGCGCTGGAGCCGGGATCCGGGGCGGTTGCGATGATTTTTTCAAGAAGCGGGACTCCTTCCACCCACGCTTTTGCTTCGTGGAGGGTCTCGAATTGCTCGGCGAGGAAATGCTGGGCGGGTGCGGAAACGAGGGCGAGGTGACAGAGGTAGCCAACGGTGCGGTCCAGCGGATAGGCGCGGGTTTCCTGAACCGGTTCCGGTTCGTCATCGCGGCGGAAGGAGGGACGTTTTGCTTGGGCGGTGGCGCGTCTGATGGATTTCCCAATCCCCTCGCGAAGTGTGGATGAGGTGAGGCCGAGGAGTGAGGAGACGATATTGATCTGCTGGTCGCGCGCGGCGTGATCGTCCATGGCGGCGAGGAGGTCGGTGCATTCACGGGCGAGCTCGGTGCGGCCTTCGGCGGAGTCGAGCCGGCCTTTTTTGCGGGCGGCTTCGATCTTGAAATCGAAAAACTCGCGGGCTTCCTCCACCTTTTTTCGGAAACCTTCCACGCCGTGTGCTTTGAGGTAGGTATCGGGATCGTCCCCGGCGGGGAGTTCTACGACTTTTACGGAAAGGCCCTCGGGTGCGAGTTCTCGGAAAGCACGCTCGCTGGCTTTGATCCCGGCAGTGTCCGCATCGAAGCAGAGGACGGCGGTCTTTGCGTAGCGTTTTAAGATGCGGGCGTGCTGGGCGGTAAAAGCGGTGCCGAGGGGGGCGATTGCGTTTTCCACCCCGCCTTCGTGGCAGGCGATGGCGTCGATCTGGCCCTCGCAAAGGATGACGGTCTTTTCTTTGAGTATGCCTTTCTTCGCTTTATCCAGGGCGAAGAGGACGTTGGATTTCTTGAAAATATCGGTTTCCGGGGAGTTGATGTATTTGCCGGTGCGGGGATCGTCGCGGAGCTGGCGGCCGCTGAAAGCGATGACGTCGCCGACTTCGTTGTGGATGGGAAACATCAGCCTGTCCCGGAAGCGGACGTAGATTCCAGCGGAGGGGCGGGAGTCGTCCTTCAGCCCGGCGAAGCCGCAGGCGACGAGTTCCTTGCCGGTGAATTTCCGCTCCCGTGCCCAATCGAGGAAGACTTTCGCGTTCTCCGGCATCCAGCCAATCTCCCAGCGTGCAGCCATTTCCCTACCGAAGCCGCGGCTCTTGAGGTAGTCGCGGGCGTGCTGGCAGTCGGGGTTGGTTCTGAGGTTCTCGTGAAAAAAGGCGGAGACCTCCCGGTGGAGATCAAGGATGCGGCCACGGGATCTTCTGGCGGCTCGAGCTTTTGGATCGTCCGGCTCCTCCTCAAGATGAACACCCGCTTTGGAGGCAAGTTTCTTCAGGGCGTCCATGAAGAGAAGACCCTCGTGATCCATGACGAAGCCGATCGCGTTGCCACTTTTGCCGCAGCCGAAGCAGTGATAGAACTGCTTGTGCGGGCTGACGTTGAAGGAGGGCGTCTTCTCGTTATGAAAAGGGCAGTTCGCCTTGTAGCCGGTGCCCGCGCGCTTCAGCGGAATGTAGCTGGAAATGAGATCGACGATATCGGTGGATGCCAATACCTGCTCAATCGTTTCCTTTGGAATGAGACCCACGGCTCAGGATGCTTTGTCGGAGTATTTCCCACGACCCAATTTTTCATCGAGCTGATCCCATTGCTCGCGGCTGACGATGTAGCCGATGCAGCCCGCGCGTCCACACAGGCAGGGATGATCCTCGTAGCACTCGATGTCGAAGCCGTAGTCGAAGGTGAGTTCCTCGCCCTCTTTTATATCGCGGAGAGAATGGATGAAAATCTTTTTCCCGGTCTGCCATGCCTCGCAATTCGGCTCGCAGGAGTGGTTGATGAGCCTGGCGGTGTTCCAAGGAAAATTCCCGTCGATATCGTATTTCTTGCTGACGGTAAAAATGTAAACCGCCGCGTCACCGTGGAGTTCGGCTTTCTCAGCCTGATCGATCCCGCGTTGGCCGCTCTCGTCCTTATCGATGAGTTCGCCCACGTATTCTATGATCTTTTCCTCCGCCGGAATGTCGCGGGTGGCATACACGCCGCGTCCGTGGATTTCCGATACTCGCACCTCGCAGAGTTCGCTCTGACCGCGTTCCCAGACATCGAGCATCTTTTTGTGAAGCTGCCGCTCGGTGAGTATCTTTTTGCTCTTCGTTCCCTTCGCCATGCGCGTGATGCTTACTTGATCTGGCGTTTTTCCAAAGGAGGAAGTTCAAGATCCTGCGGTAAATTGATAAACAGGCTGCGGAGGTCGTTTACGGTCGCTGCGGAACCGTCGATGAAAGTCCAGTCGTTCTTGCCTTTGTCAGAAATGGCGATCTGGAAGCCGGTGCTTTCGATGGTGATGGGCTTGGGGTCGTTGGCAAGAAACACGCGGAACTTTGTGAGGGTCGGCACGAGGACCATCCATTTCGTGTAGATGAGCTGCTCTACCTGTTGGCCATTAACGGTTGTGACTTTTTTGCCGGGGATCACTTCAAAGGATCTTGGCTGCCCCTGCGGGACGAAATCGGTGATGGAGATGCCCCTTTTGAGCATTTCCTCGGCTACGGAATTGAGCTGCGCTTCGAGCTTTTCCATGCCCCCGGCACGCTTCGCCGCCCTGTCCTTCCACTGGGGAAACATCCGCTCCATCGCCACCTGGTAGCGGCCTAGAACCACTTGTTTTCCCAGTTCACCTACCGCGCTTACAGCGGATGCGACGACCTCCGGGGACGCCTTCTCCTCCACAGCGTTCTGCCCTTTCACGGACGCGATCGAAAACAGGAAAAACAAAAGCCACTTCATGCAGCTACCCATGCCCCCCGCCGTGCCCGCAGTCAAGGAGTAGGTGCGCGCACCGCCGGGCCGCACCCTTGACATTTCCCCGCCACGATGCCTAAGTCAGGACAAGTCCATGGAACCGGAAACCATCACATTCGAGGAGATTGACCGCGAAAAGCGCCTCAGCCGCGCCCGCGATGCCGAGCGCCTGCGCACAGGCGAGGTCACACCCGAGGAACTGCAGGAGGAGAACTCGATCTTCCCGAAGGATGCGGTGATCAGCTTTGACCTGGTGGAATATCTGAACCGGACTTACGCGAAGAAATGAGCCAGCCGAACCGTGTGCCAAGCGAAGTCCGGCACTTCAAGGAAATCCTGGGAACGCAAATCAACGGGGAATTGCCTCTCCTCGTTGGCGGGCATGCTGTGAATCTCTGGGCACAGCTTTATGCCGAGGCTGTTGGAAGCGAATTGGAAAGCCTGCTTCCCCTCACAAGCAAAGACCTTGATATTTTCGGAGGTATCGAGGTTCTTCAAAGTATGAAGGCCGGATTCGGCGGGGAATACCGGCTCTCCGGACCACGTAGCCCGGTTGTCGGACAGTTGATCGTGAAACTGAACGGAGTTGACCGCCAGATTGATGTTCTCAGGGAGGTGGTGGGTCTCCGCAGGCAAGAAGTCGATAGCGTGACCCTACAGTTCGCAGTGGATGGCCGGCTTCATCCAATCCGAATTCTACCGATAGGTCTGCTGCTACGGGCCAAGATTTGCAACCTGGCAACGCTCGACCAGACGGATAGAAACGATTTAAAACATGTTCAACTGATGCTCCTGGTCGTACGAGAATTTCTTGCCGATTCGGTCGGATCGGCAGAGGCGGGGAAAGTGGACTCCAGAACAGTGATCAATCAGTTGGAAGAGACCCGAAAAATCATCCTCTCGCGCGAAGCCGTAAAATGCCAAAGAGCCCACGGTATTTCCTACGCTGGCATCTGGCCGCGCGAACTCCTTGCCCGGGCACGGGATCAGCGGTTCCTGAATTTCGCCCGCCACCGGTTGCCGTAGGGTCGGTTCCGAAAAACCTCGCAATCCCCCGCCCCTGCCATACCGCTGTGCCAAACATGTCCCAGCTCAAAAACATCAATTTCGCCCTCGTCCGGCTCGGCATCCTCGCCGTCATCGTCCTCATCGGCATCACCTCCAGCTTCTACACGGTTTCCGCAGACTCGCAGGCGGTCGTGCTCCGTTTCGGAAAACCCATGCCGGACACCAAAGGCCCCGGACTCCATTTCAAACTCCCCTTCGGAATCGACAGGGCGCTGGTCGTGGAGGTCGAGCGGCAGTTGCAGCAGGAGTTCGGCTTCGGCACCCCCGGCGCGACCAACCCCTGGCAGTTCACGGATGCCAACGAGCAGGAACTTGAAAAATCCATGGTCACGGGTGATCTCAACGCCGCCTTGGTCGAATGGGTTGTCCAATACCGCATTGACGATCCGAAACAGTATCTCTTCGCCGTCCGCCAGCCGGATGCCACTCTACGGGATCTCACGGAAAGCGTCATGCGGGAAATCGTGGGAGACCGCACCGTGGATGAGGTCATCACCGTCGGGCGTCAGGAAATCGAAGCCGTCGCCTCGGAAAAACTCCAGGCCGCAACCGTCGAATACGCCATGGGACTGCGCATCATCCAGGTGCAGTTGAAAGACGTGGATCCCCCGCGCGCCGTCCAATCCTCTTTCAACGAGGTCAACCAGGCGCAACAGGAACGCGAAAGCGCGATCAACCGCGCCAACGGCGAATACAACAAGGAAGTCCCCCGCGCCCGGGGCGAGGCCGACCGCGAGGTCTCCGCCGCAGACGGCTACGCCGCGAAACGTGTGAACGAAGCAGAGGGCGACGTCGCTTCCTTCGAGGCGCTCCTCATCGAATACACCGCCGACCCGGAAATCACCCGCCGCCGCCTCTACCTCGAGACCATGTCCGAGATCCTCCCCCGCCTCGGCAAAACCATTATCCTGGACGAACAAGCGAAAGGCATCCTGCCCCTGCTCAACCTCAACGACAAGTAGGCTTCCTACCTCTTCCTACCTCTTCCTACCCCTTCCTCAGGATTCAAAATTTAGAATTTATAGTTTTATGAAAAAGCTTCCACTCACCATCGCTGCGGCGGCCGTCGCGGCCATCGTCATCGTCCTCTACATCTGCTCCTACACCATTTCACCCACGGAGCAGGTGATCCTCACCCAGTTCGGTGAGCCACAGGGCGACCCGATCACCGAACCCGGCCTCCATTTCAAAACGCCCTTCATCACCGTCGTCAACCGCATCCCGAAAAACATCCTGCCATGGGATGGCAACCGCAACGAGATGCCCACCAAGGACAAGCTCTACATCTCCGTGGACACCTTCGGGCGCTGGCGCATCACCGATCCCCTCGCCTATTTCCTCGGCCTCCGCAACGAGGATACCGCGAACTCGCGCTTGGAAAACATCCTTGGTTCCGCCACCCGCAGCACCATAGGCAAGCACGACCTCATCGAGATCGTCCGCACCGACAAGGACCGCACCCCCGCCAAGGACGAAACCCTTGAGGAACTCACCGACGGCCAGGTGGGCAGCATCGGAGTCCTGCCGAAAATCCGCAAGGGACGCTCGGTTCTCGAAGACGAAATCATGGCGGACGCCCTGCCGAAGCTTGAGGAGCTGGGCATCGAGCTGCTCGACGTCCGCTTCAAACGCATCAACTACAATTCCTCGGTGGTTGCGAAAATCTACGAGCGGATGATTTCCGAGCGCCAGCAGATCGCCTCGAAATTCCGCTCCGAAGGTGAGGGCGAGGCCGCCCGTATCTTAGGAAACAAGGAACGCGACCTTAACGAAATCTCCTCGGAGGCTTACAAGAAAGTCCAGACGATCAAAGGCAAGGCCGATGCCGAGGCCTCAAACATCTACGCCCGCGCATACGGCCAGAATCCGAAAGCGGCGGAACTCTACGAATTTATCAAAACGATGGAGATGTATCGGAATACCATAGGAAAACAATCGACTCTGGTGCTTTCCACCGATTCCGATCTGTTCAAGTTCATGAAATCATCGGATGCAGTGGGTGAGTCCACACCGGCTCCTCAGCCTCAGCCACGCCCGAACATTACGCAACCTGCACTGACGGAGTAGCCTGATGAACCACTCAACAATTACTTTCGACGGTTGACATCTGTGTCTCCGGGCCGGCGGCTCCGATAAGGAGAAGTGCGCATCTTGCCGCTAACGGAGGACTGGTGAAGCGTGCTGGATTCTTCGCTAGCGGCAGGATGCACGCTTCTCCTTATTCCTGCGGCGTTTCTTAGCCTGTTTATTTCACACTCAGGCGGCATTCCCACCAATCGCGGTTTCGCAAATACCACCCGACCGTTTCCCGGAAGCCATCCGAGCTGTTACGTGAAGGACTCCACCCGAGCTCCGCTCTGATTTTCGTAGAGTCCAAGGAATAGCGGAAATCGTGGCCTTTGCGATCTTCGACGAATTGGATTTGCGGGCGGATATCGGCCACTTGTTTGATGATTCCTAAGATTGTCTCCACCAGATCGATGTTTCGCCACTCATCGTTTCCGGAGATCACATATGTCTCGCCAACTTTTCCGCGCAAGGCTGTTACGGCAAGGGCATCGCAGTGGTCTTCGACATGCAGCCAATCGCGTATTTGCAAGCCCTGCCCGTAAACCGGCACGGGGAGGCCGCGTATTGCGTTGGTGATGACCACGGGAATCAGCTTTTCGGGAAACTGGGACGGGCCGTAATTGTTCGAGCAATTGGTCACGATCGCAGGCAGTCCGTAGGTATTTCCCCATGCCCGCACGGCATGGTCGCTGGCCGCTTTGCTTGCGGAATACGGTGATCCGGGTTCGTAGGACGACGATTCGCTGAAGCTTTCCCCTTCCGGGGAGGAACCGAAAACCTCATCGGTGGAAGTGTGTATGAAACGGAAATCCGCCTTCCCGCCGTCAGGTAGCGATTCCCAGTGGGAAGTTGCCGCCTTTAACAGGCTGACCGTGCCGAGAACATTGGTTTGGAAAAAGCGGGACGGCCCGTCAATGGAGCGATCCACATGGGTCTCCGCTGCGAGGTGGAAAATCCAATCGGGACGGAAACTTGAGATGGCTTCCATCATCAGATTTTCCTCACAGATATCTGCTTTCAGAAATTCATGCCCGGCATGATCCATGCACCCGGCGAGGGAATCGAGATTTCCGGCGTAGGTGAGCAAGTCCACGTTGAGAACCGTGTGCCCCTCGTTCAAAAGCTTGCGCACCAAATGGGAGCCAATGAAACCAGCTCCTCCTGTGATCAGGATTCGGCGGCGCGGCAGCGGATCGCTCATTTTGCGAGTTCCCGCTCAAGGGCTTCTTCCATCGCCTTTTCCACAAGACGGGCTGCTGCGGCTTCGGTGGCGGCGTCGAGTTTTTGGACAGTGGCTTTCAGGGAATTTGCGGAACCTGTTTCCATGGCGGCTTTTACTGCCGCGAGGGATGACTCGACTTCCTCCCGCTCGGCTTCCTCCACAAGACCCTGTGCGAGGATCATTTCTACGGCAGGGATCAGTTCCTCGGCTTTGACTTTCGCCTCGGTGAAAATTCGCTCGGACATGTCTTCGAAAGCGTGCTCCACAGAGGAGCTGACCATTTCCTCAACCGCAGCGTCATCGACGTTCACCGCAGAGCTCTCGATATTTACGATCACATCCTTTCCGGTGGCGGTGTCTCTTGCCAAGACTTCCAGAATGCCGTCTGCATCGATTTTAAACTGCACTCCGATGCGCGCCTGGCCTTTGGGGAGTTTTTCCATTTCCACCTCGAGTTTGCCGAGTTCCCAGTTGTCTCTAGCCATTTCGCGTTCCCCCTGGAGGACGCGGACACCCATTTTTTCCTGGTTGTCGGCGGCGTTGGTGAACATCTCGCCGGCCTTGCAGGGGATGGTGGTATTGCGGGGGATGAGTACGTTCATCAGGCCGCCGAATGTCTCTATCCCGAGGCTGAGGGGAGTAACATCAAGCAGAACCATTTTCCGCATCGCTCCGCTCATGACGCCAGCCTGGATGGTGGCACCAAGTGCTATGGCCTCATCCGGATGCTGGGTGAGATCGACTTCCTTTTCGAAAAATTTCGCAACCGCATCCCTCACTGCGGGCATGCGGGTGCTCCCTCCAACGAGAACCACGGCATCGAGATCCGCTACGGAGAGGCCGCTGTCCAGCATGGCCTGTTTGCAGCATTTGATGGTACGGGAGATCCAATCCGTGGTCAGCGAATCGAGTTCCGCGCGGGTGACAGTTTTTTCAAAACTACTAGATCCATCGTAGAACGGGATGCGGACGGTGTAGGAATCAGATGTGGAAAGCCCTCGTTTCGCTTTCTCCGCCTGATCGAAAAATAGCTGTTTCTTCCCATCCGCGACGTCTTTGAGGATGTGAGAAAAGAGCAATTGATCCACATCATCACCGCCGAGACGAGTGTCCCCGTGGGTGGCGAGGACTTGGAAAACGCCGTTCTCCATTTCCAAAACCGTAAGATCAAAAGTCCCGCCACCGAGATCATAGACGGCGACACGCGCACGATCCTTGAGTTTATCGAGACCGTAGGCAAGAGCGGCGGCGGTGGGTTCGTTGAGAATGCGGACGACATCCAAACCAGCCAATTCGCCTGCCCGTTTGGTTGCGGCTCGCTGGGCAACGTTGAAATATGCGGGGACGGTGACAACCGCCTTGGAAACATCCTTTTCCAAGCGCCATTCCGCGATACGCTTGAGCTCTTTCAGAATTTCCGCACTGACTTCTTCAGGAGATTTCCCCAGACCGGTAAGAACAGGATCAGAAATCGAGTCCGCACCAATCTGCCGCTTCACGCTGGTCACGACACGTTGCGGATCGGCCGTGCGTCTCCGGAGAGCTTTGCCTCCTACCTCGACCTCACCATTTTCCCCATACCAAACGGCACTGGGTATGATGCGGCTTCCCTCCTCATTTGCGAGGAGGATGGGAAAACCGGAATCCACAACTCCCACGGCGGAATGCGTGGTGCCGAGGTCTATGCCGAGTATCGTCTCCAAGGTTTCCAATACTAAGGAATC
Organism: uncultured Verrucomicrobiae bacterium; assembly: GCA_963793435.1. Lineage (GTDB taxonomy): Bacteria > Verrucomicrobiota > Verrucomicrobiia > Verrucomicrobiales > Akkermansiaceae > Luteolibacter. Next base: position 3,855,827 of record CAWCAA010000002.1, read on the forward strand.
CGGAAAATTTGTCCGTTGGACGGATCCTTGGCAAGCTGGCCGGAGCGGAAGCCTTCCACATCGATCACGTTGTAAGGTGAGTATGGGCTGATCACGCGACCGGGATTGTCGGTGCGTTCGGCGACGGGATACTGGTCACGGGTTGGCTGGGGCGGTGCATCCCGGTAGTCGCCACGCACATCGCGACCGTCATAGCGGTCATCCTGGATGTCACCGCGATCATCGTAGCGGCTGTCCGGCTGATTGTAGCGGCCATCGTTGCGCTGGTTCTGGTTATAGCCATCATATCGTGATGAGCCTTGGCCAGGGGGGTAAACGGGAATCGGTTCACAGGAAACCATGAGAAGCGCGGCGCCAAGTGCGGTGGTGAGTTGGAATCTGGTCATGTGGTTTGGGACGTGGTTTGGAGGAAATCTATTCGGTTCAGCGTCTGCCTGCCAGCAGGTATTTAGAAAGGATAGCCAGTTTTTTGGCTTTTGAAACAGAATAACGCCTGTCGAAAACCCGGAATTTTCCCTTCCGCATCTTCGCGAGCAGGCAGTGGTAGGTTTCCGCCATGATGCGGGCTGGGACGAGGGCGGTGCGGTCGATCTCCGGGATGAGCTTTTCCGCCTCCGCGAAAAGGTGCTCGGCGCGTTCCGACTCGTATTGCATCACTGCGAGGAAGCGCCCGTCATAGACTTTCCCTATCAGATCCCGCTCGGAATACTGAAAGCGGATGAGGTCGTTGATGGGAAGATAGATGCGCCCGCCGTTTAATAGGTCTTCGCCGACATCACGGAGGATGTTGGTGAGCTGAAGGGCGTTTCCGAGGGCGATTGCGTATTTGTCCGAGTCCTCATGGACGCAGCCGAAAAGCCTGGTGCAGACGAGTCCGACCGCTCCCGCAACTTTCCGATTATAGGAGGTCAGTTCGTCCCATCCCTGGAAACGCTGCACCTCCAGATCCATGCGGCAGCCGGCTATGATTTCGAGCATCCATTCCTGCGGGATGCCATGGCGTTCCATCATTTCACGGACTTCCGTGCCGAAAGAATCATCCTCCGGGAAACCGTTACATATCCCGTCTTCCCAGCGGGTAAGACCCTCGCGGCGTTCCGGTTTCGGGATGCCCGCATCGTCGGCGAGATCGTCCACCGAGCGGCAGAACGCATAGAAGGTGACGGTGTCTTCGCGCTTGCCCTTTGGCAGGATTTTCAGCGCGAAGGCCAGGTTGGATTTCGCCTTCCGGGTGATCTCAGATGCGGAAGACACGGGAAGTCACTTGATAAAACCCCAGTGGCCGGTGGTGATGGGCCAGAGGGAAAAGAGTGCGGGGCCCACGAGGTTGTATTCCTTCACCGTGCCCCAGTAGCGGGAGTCCAGGGAGTTCATGGTATTGTCACCCATCGCCACGTATTCGCGCATGCCCGGCTTCGCGCCTTCGCCCTTCAGGCGGAGGATATCCCCGGGTTCCGAGAGATAAATGCGATGGGTATCGCTGGGATCGTTGCTGCGGTGGGCGAGGACATAACCGGGGTGTTCCGGTTTGAACGGAGGTTTCCCTTCCGCTACTTTTTGGATACCCGGCTCTTTCGGGATTTTTCCATCCACCAGGAGATTCGGAGTTTGGATGGAAAGCTCATCACCCGGAACGCCAACCAGGCGCTTGATGTAGTGTGAGCCGCCACCTTGCGGGCCGCTTCGCTCCCTGATTCCCTGGATTCCGAGCGTTTCGAAAACAAAGACTTCGCCACGTTCCGGTTTGCGGAAATGGTAGGAAAACTTGTCCACGAGAACGAGGTCGCCGGAGTCGATGGCACCTTCCACGATGACGGTTCCGGCTTTCAATACACCACCCGTATTCCTGATAGATGAAATGGCCTCCCGGAGACCGATCTCAGAAGAAGGTCCCGGAGGTGCAGGCAGGCGGAGCGGCTTGGAATCGAGGAAGAAAATTTCACCCCGGCTGAAGAAATGCATCCATTGGGATTCCCGGATATCCGCCTGCCCCGCAGGCGTGATGGCAACACGCCTGTCCTTATCATTCACAAGCTGCACATAACTGCGGCCTTTCAGGACATACTCCAGTGCCCGCTTCGGAAATGAAGGCCAGTCCTCCTTCTTGATCGGAGTCCCGACGATGCCGTTCAGCGTGGGCTGCATGGAGCCGGTGGGGATGCGGAAAGGCTGCAAATAGTAAGCACGCAGGCCGAGCGCGATCACGATGGCGACGAACATCACTTCCACGTTTTCCTGGAACCAGTCCTGCGGCTTCTCGCGCGGGAGGGAATTCTCGCAAGTGGCGCGGAGCTGCTTGGAGGCTTCTTCGGTTTTCGGCCTGTCGTTGGCTTTCACCGCATCCAGAAGATCCTTCCGGCGGGATTCGATTTCCGCGATCCTTTCATCAGTCAAAAGATCCCTCTTGTAGTTGACGAATTTCCTCCCGCCCTTTGCCAAAATTTTGGCGTTCTTTTTCCAAGCAGCCGTGAACATGTGGGCGGACTTTGTACGCCCGGAGCCTGGCCTGCAAGCCCGCGATTAAGGTCGCTCCAAGAGGAGATGCAGCACGTTGTCCACGAAGGCGGGGTCGCTGGTCATTTTCTTGTGGTCGGAAAATACGAACTGCGAATGCGTCCAGCGGATAGGGCTTTGCAGGCGACCTCCTTCACTCCCTTTCCCGCGCCTGTCCATGAGCATGGATTTCCGGGTCACCACTCCGTCACCCGGTAAATAGTCGATGAGTACCGGGACGCCATCCGCCCCGACCTGTGCGCGGCTGGCGGTGGAGACCGCATCCCCGGCGAAGGCGTGGATCTCCAAACTTGCTGGAGGAGTTGCTTCAACATTCATCGCGTGGTGGAAGTCGCGGGCATTGGAGAGCATTTTGGAAAGATGTGCTGTTGCTATTTTCCTGCGCTCTTGTGGATCTGCAATGTCCGGGAGGAGTTTGGAAAGAGTCTCGTCGCGCTCTGGATTGGCCAATCCCCAGTCGAGTTTCTCCCAAGATTCCGTCTGAAAAATGGCGATTGGCTTGCTGTCTTTGTCGATCACCGCTCCAGCCTCCGAACGAGGTAGAAGCTCATACATCGAAGGCATTGTCGCGATCACCGCAGCCGGTATCCTCGGGAGAAGCGGGGCCAGCTTGTAGCCCTCGCGCAACTGTTGCACCGGGTAGATGGAGCCATCATTCGGAGTTCCCACCATGATGAGTTTGTCCGGATGCCGCGCACCCGCCCATGTGACGGCCATGTTCCCGCCGGGCGCGAGAGGGCGTTTTCCATACATCGCATAATAACGCGCGATCAGCCCACCCATGGAATGCGCCACGATATCGAATTTCACCTCCCCGCGTTTCCCCGTCCGCTTGAACCGCTCATTGGAAACATAACGCCGTTTCTCTTCGATAAACCGCCCCAGCAACACCGCATTTTCCGCACAGGAGCGTCGCCAGTCGTATCCGAATTGGAAACAGGTGTAATGCCCCGGGCCGTAGTCGATTTCACTGAGATTCGAGTGATCCGAATCCAGATATCCTCCCACTCCGAACGCCCGCAACATCCCGGAATACGCACTGAACTGAAAATCGAATCCCAGCGAAACTTTCACCCGCTCCAACGCACCATCCGGCCTGATCCCATCCTGCGGCCAGCCTTTTCCTGACAAAGGCAACGCCAGCGCACGCATGCCTTCCGCACTACCCAGATCAACCGCATTGCCGCCAAATTCACCCCAGACCACGCGCCCGCCCGCATTTACCAGCTTCGATCCCAGCAGCCCTGGAATCACGATAATCGGATTCCGCCCAGGTGCTTCGTTTCTGGCTACCGCACTGTAAATCCCGCCCAGATCCGGCGTCCTGGCAGGCGGAGCGCAGCCGATCAACAGGATGAGGAGGAGTCCAGTTACGTGAATTTTCATTGGATCGGCCAAGGAAATAACGGCCTTTTGGAACTTAATCGGAATATCGCCGCCCTGACAATCCTCTTGTGGCTGGCATGTGCCTCGCCCATACCTAAGCGGGCAATCGCATTGCCCGAAACCCAGCCCCTTCCAAAAAATGATTTCCATCTTAAAAGACTACACGCACTGGCTTCACGGAAAATGGCCGGCGGGAGGGGTAGAGAAAGCCCCGGATGTGAATGACGACGGCACCTGCAACGTCCCCGGAATCCGCGTGGTGGGCGATCTCACTGGAATCCCTCTCCTGAAATTTTCCGCAGATACCGGAGCACGCGCGGTGCAGGAGATTCTGGAGGAAAAGGATTTTGAAAAAGGCGGAGACACCCTCGATCTCGCAATCATTGGGGCAGGCGTTTCAGGCATCTCCGCCGCCATCGAAGCATCAAAAGCCGGGTTGAATCACAAGATCTTCGAATCCGCCGAAGCATTCTCCACCATACGGAACTTCCCCCGGAAAAAGCCCATCTACGCATACCCCACCGACATGACCCCTGCCGGGGAAATGCGCTTCGAATCCGATATCAAAGAAGACCTCCTCACCGAACTTGAGGAGCAGCAGAAGGAACACGAAATCGAAACTACCGAAGCCGCGATCCAGAAAATTTCCCGTTCCGGGGATGTCCTGAAAATCCACGCCAAAGAGGAAACCATCACCGCAAAACGCGTCATCATCGCGATAGGCAAGACCGGAAATTTCCGCAAACTCAACGTCCCTGGCGAGGGCTTGGAAAAAGTCTCCAATCGCCTCATCGACGCCTCAAAATTCGATGGCAAACGCGTGATGGTAGTCGGCGGGGGAGACTCCGCCATGGAGGCCGCAATCTCCCTGGCCGAAGAGGGCGCAACGGTAGATCTATCCTACCGGAAAAAAGAATTTTCCCGACCCAAGGCGGAGAACGTGGAAAAGCTCAAGGAGCACGAATCCAGCAAGAAGGTCACGCTTTACATGGAGACCAACGTCCAGGACATCGATGAAAACGAGGTCACCCTCTGCGGTGAGGACGGCGAAGACAAAGTCTTGGAAAACGACTTCGTTTTCACCCTCATCGGACGCGAGGCACCGCTCGATTTCTTCCGGAAATCCGGTATCAATGTCACCGGTGACCGGGATCCCAGGTGGTGGCTCACACTCATTGGTTTCACCGCGCTGATGGTGTTTCTATATCACTTCAAGGGATACCTCGCATTCTGGGGAATCCAGGACACGAATCTCTGGCAGATTTTTTCCGCAAACAACTGGTTTCCATTCAATCTGGCCGAAAAGGAAGCCGGAACCAGCCTCTTCGCAACCATCCGCAACAGCGCAGCCACCGATCCCGGTTTCTTCTTCGCCTTGTTATATACGTCCGTCATCGTCATTTTCGGAATCCGCCGGATCAGGCGCAGGAAAACCCCCTATGTAAAACTCCAGACCATCACCCTCGCCGCATTCCAGGTCATCCCGCTTTTTCTCCTCCCCTACATCCTCTTCCCATGGATGGGCGCGAACGGTGCCTTCACCAACGGCGGCTTCGGCGAGTGGTTCGGAATGACCTTCCTCAGCAACGGCCCCGGCACCGAACCAAAGGAATACTGGCGCGCCTTCGGCTTCATCCTCGCGTGGCCGCTTTTCATCTACAATATTTTCACCGAAGCACCGCTCTGGGGCTGGCTTATCCTCGGCTTCATCCAGACCTTCGTCATCATCCCGCTCATCATCTGGCGATGGGGAAAAGGCGCTTACTGCGGCTGGATCTGCTCCTGCGGCGCCATGGCGGAAACCCTCGGCGACCAACACCGCCATAAAATGCCCCATGGCCCGAAGTTCAACAAGCTGAACATGATAGGCCAGGGCATCCTCGCGCTCGCCCTCGTCATCCTCGTCCTGCGCATCATCGGCTGGGCGATTCCCTCCACCGGTATCAACGAAATCGCCATGGGACTTTCCGAGAAATACTCCCCCTTCTCCTACAAATACATGATCGATCTCTGGCTAGCCGGAGCCATCGGTTACGGCCTCTACTTCCATTTCTCCGGCCGCGTCTGGTGCCGCTTCGCCTGCCCGCTCGCCGCGCTGATGCACATCTACGCCCGCTTCACCCGCTTCCGCATCTTCGCGGACAAGGACAAGTGCATCTCCTGCAACGTCTGCACCACCGTCTGCCACCAGGGGATCGACGTCATGGCGTTCGCCAACAAAGGCAAACCCATGGAAGACCCCGAGTGCGTCCGCTGCTCCGCCTGCGTCCAGTCCTGCCCCACCGGCGTCCTCAACTTCGGCCACTACGATAGCAACGAAAAACCAATCTTCGACACCCTCCCCGCCTCCCTAGTCCAGCTTGCCGAAAGGCGGAAAGCGAAGTAAGCCACACGCGATTCTTCAGCCCCTAACCTAGTCTCTTTTCTGATCACTGATCACTCGGCACTAGCAAACTTCTCCATGCTCTCCGCCCTCGCCTTCGCCCTCTACCTCACCGCCAGCCTCGGCCTCCTCCTCTACGGCCTCAACTGCTACGCCCTCCTCGTCCTTTTCAAAAAAAAGGCAAAGCAAACCCGCGCCCACCAGCTCCTCGCCGAGGAAAAATGGAAAAAGGCACACCCTCCCGGCGACCATTCAAACCTCCCCAAAGTCACCACCCAGCTCCCTCTCTACAACGAATACAACGTCGCCGAACGCGCCATCCGCGCCATCGCCGCATTTGACTACCCGCCCCACCTCCACCAGATCCAAGTCCTGGACGACTCCAACGACGAAACCGTCGCGCTCGTGGATTCCGTAGCCGAAGAGCTTCGCGAAAAAGGCATCTGGATTGATGTCGTCCGTCGCGAAAAACGCCATGGCTACAAAGCCGGTGCCCTCTCCGATGCCATGCCCGCCGCACACGGTGAATTCATTGCCATCTTCGACAGCGATTTCGTCCCCGAACCCGATTTCATAAAAAGCCTCCTCCCCCATCTGGCCGATGAAAAAACCGGCCTAGTCCAAGCCCGCTGGGCACACCTCAACCGCACAGCCTCCCTCCTCACCCGAGCACAATCCGTAGGCATAGACGGCCACTTCGCCATCGAACAAACCGCCCGCTCCGCCAACCACCTTTTCCTCAACTTCAACGGCACCGCAGGCATCTGGCGGCGCACTGCCATCGAAGACGCAGGCGGCTGGACGGCCGACACCCTCACCGAAGACCTGGATCTCTCCTACCGCGCCCAACTCAAAGGCTGGCACCTCGAATACGTCCCCCACGTCACCGCCCCCGCCGAGCTTCCGGAAACCTACTCCGCCTTCAAAAGCCAGCAGTTCCGTTGGGCAAAAGGCTCCATCCAAACCGCAAAAAAACTCCTCCCGGAGATTTTCCGATCCGACCTACCTTTCTTCGCAAAACTCCAGACCATCTTTCATCTTTGCCACTACTTCGCCCACCCGCTCATGCTGGTTCTGGCACTCCTCGCCCTACCAGCACTCCATCACCTCGGTGGCGATCTCCACCGCATCTGGCTCATCGTTTTCGCCATCCCCCTCATCGCCTCCACCCTCGGCCCCACCGTCCTCTACACCATCAGCCAGCGCTACCTTTACCCCACGGATTGGAAATCCCGAGTCCTCCTCTTACCCGCCCTCGTCCTCGTAGGTTTCGGCATCTGCATATCCAACACCCGCGCCGTCCTCGAAGCATTCCTCGGCATCAAATCCGGTTTCATCCGCACCCCCAAGCGCGGCTCCAAAGTCACCAAAAGCTACAACCCGGTAGCCAACATCATCCCTCTGTTAGAAATCACCGCCGCCCTATACTGCACCTTCACACTCTTCACCTACATCCGTAGCGGAAATTTAGGTATCTCCCCCTTCCTCTGCCTCTACATCGCAGGCTTCGCCCTGGTCGGTTTCTCCAGTCTCCGCGAACAAATCCATGCCCGCAAAGCATAGCCGAAGGCCGGTGACTGACGGCAGCCTGCTGCCGCTTTCGGCAACGCAGCCTGCTGCGAGCCGTGTGGCATTGGCTCCCCGCCCCATCGCGTGGGCTATCTGCCTCATCCTGTCTCTCGCCGCGTGCCTCTTTTGGTCATCCCTCCCCACACTCGAAGCCTCCCCAATCCTCCGCGTCGCCCTCTTCGCCGCCCTAGGCATTTCCATGCTCGGTTTCGTCTTCCTCTTTCCGGAAACAACCGGCCGCAAAGCCCGTTTCCTCATCCTCATTTCCGCCATCCTCCTCCGCATAGCCCTCCTCCCAGCCCCACCTTCAGACGATGTAAACCGCTACCTCTGGGAAGGAAAACTCACCCTCTCCGGAGAAAACCCATACTCCGCTCCCGCCGATGATCCACGTTGGGAAAACCGCCGCGACACCATCTGGGAAGGCATGAACCACCGCGACCGCCCAACCGCCTACCCACCCGGCATCCAATGGATCATGGCCGCCACCGCCGCCATCCACCCCTCCCTCTTCAGCTTCAAAATCCTAGCCCTCCTCGGCGATCTCGCAGTCCTACTATTTCTCTTCGCACTCCTCCGGGAAACCGCCGCCCCCCTTCGCTGGGCAGGCTTTTACGCATTCAATCCAGCCGTCCTCATCGCCTTCGCAGCCGAAGGCCATTTCGATTCCTTAATGGTTGCAGCCATGCTCGCCGCCATCCTGTTCAGAAAATCCCGCTGGTGCTGGGTCTTCCTCGCTGCCGCCATCCAGATCAAGCTCGTTTGCATCATCCTCGTCCCTCTCTTTTGCATCCGGGAAAGGAACCGCGATTTAGAAATCGCGACTGCAACGGCATCGGAGGTTTCGGGTAGTTCGCCAAGCAGGTCGCGATTTCCAAATCGCGGTTCCTTTCTCATCTTCACCGCCGCCCTCATCCTACCCGGCCTCCCGTTTCTATCAGCCCTCCCCGAATACCTCTCCGCCATCCGCCAGTTCGCAGGCTCCGGCAACTTCAACGCCCCCCTCTTCACCTTCCTCTCACTCACCGGACTCGATCCATCCATCGTAAAAATCCTCTGCACCACCGCATTCGGAATTTCCGCCACCGCCATCTGCATCGCCCGCTGGCGTGGCACCGATCTCGTCCATTCCGCACTCCTCCTAATGGGCGCACTCCTCGTCTGCTCCCCCATCGTCCACTTCTGGTATCTCACCTGGCTACTGCCACTCGCCGCCCTCCGCCCCTCCTTCGCATGGAGTACCATCTCCATCACCATGGCCGGATACTTCCTAGCCTGGCACACCCAGTCCATCGAAGGCTGGTGGGGCTTCCGCCACGGCACCGCCGCCCTAATCTGGCTTCCTTTCCTCCTAACAGCCATCGCCCAAAACCGCTTCGCCTTCTCCAAACGGAAACCGTCACGGAGCGCTGGCTTTAGCCGGCGTGTGCCCCTTTCCCTGATCATTCCCGTCCTAAAACCACACCCCACCCTCCTCCCCCTCCTAAAAACCCTCCGCCAGGAACTAGGCTCCACACCCGAAATCCTCATCGTCTCCTCCGAAGAATCCACCTTCACCCCACCCGAGAAAACCATCACCGCCCCCCGAGGCCGCGGCAACCAGATCGCCGCCGGCATCTCCGCCACCTCTTCGGACTGGATCCTCATTGTCCACTCAGACAGCACACCCCGCCCCGGCTTCGCGAACGATCTGAAAACCGCCGTCTCCACCCACCCGCAAGCCTCCCTCCTCATCTTCGGCCAGCGCTTCGACACCCAATCCCCCGGCACCCTCCTCATCGAAGCTTTAAACGAAATCCGCGTAGTCTTCGGCGGAGTCGCTTTCGGAGACCAGACCATGCTCATCCGCCGTGCGGCGCTGGAATCCGCCGGAGGCTTTCCCGCGCAGCCCCTCATGGAAGACGTGGAGGCGAGCATGCGACTCGCCACGCGTGGGGAAGTCATTTACTTAGGCCGCGAGTGGAAAATCTCCGCCAGAAAATGGGGCAAAAATTTCATCCAACGCGTCCTCCTGGTCGTCCGCCTGGTTTCCACCTACCAGCTAGCCCGCCTCCGCAGCCGCGCACATGCTGCCGAAGTCTCAAAACGCATGTATGCGGAGTATTACCCGGAGTCCCACAGTAAGAAATAGGGCAAAAAAACGACCGCGCCCGGAAGGGGAGCGGTCGTTCGCAAATTTTAACAAACCGGATTACTCGGCTGCGTTCTCAATTTTTTCTCCGACGTTCTCGATGGCCTTGCCGGTCTCTTCAATTGCGTTATCGACCTTTTCTTCAATGACCTCTTCAGATGGAAGGATCTTCTTCTCCATCTTGTCCTTTTTCATGCCCTTGTTTTTCCCAACAGGCATGTGCCCTGACGTCGCATCCTTGGATATGCCGATCACTCCGGCACCAATCCGATCCCCGGCATTCCCCGTAGGTTGGCCGCCGTCGTCCTCCTTGGCGTGGATAATCACCGCACGGCCAAGGATTCCCATTTTACCGGCACCCAGCCTGATATTGTCCACCGTGAGGGTAAGCGTCGCGTGTCCGTTTTCATCTGCTGTGAGGTTTCCAAGATCGCCGTTGTGGCGGTTCTCCGCGTTCTCCAGGGCATGGTCATGTCCGTTGGGATTGAAATGTCCGCCCGCGCTGGTCGCATCCGGGCTGCCCAGATCGCCGAATTCATGGATATGAAACCCGTGTTTCGTATTTGGCTCGAATCCGCCGACATCGGCCGTGACCTTCACGCCGTCGCCAACTTTTTCGAAGACCACCGTGCCTTTCACATTGCTGTCTCCCACGGGGTTGATTACCGCGACAAGTTTGGACAGACCATGGCCACCACGGTTCATTTCGCCCTTCTCATGCATGGGCTTCGCCATTTTCTCCGCGTCCTGCGCGGCGAGTGGTGTGAGTGTGAGGGCGACAAGACCCAGTGCATTGCAAAACAGTTGATTTGATTTTGATTTCATAACGGAATCTGATCCGCATCATCCATACCAACTCCCGAACCCAAGCCCTGCAAGGAATTGCATCCGCGCCGACGCACCTCTGCTTTGCATCGCGCAACAGCCGTATGGACATTTGCACCAGCCGAAATATGTAGAAGCGCGCTTCTCCGTATTTCCTATCCCAGTTTCACCGCTTTCAAGCCTATGAATAGCGGGAACTCCTCCGCCGCCCTGTGCTCCGCCTTGCTGAATGCCCCACCCGCCTGAGATCTCCGGTGGGAAAAAAGCTCCACGCATTCCACCACACCCAGTCCCGCTTTCCCCATTGGCGAAATCACATCCGCCAGCGGCCTGTGGTAAAACACAGTCCCTTCATCCGTTCCCAGTCCCGGCCTAGTCTGAATCCCTATCTCCAAAGCCTTCCCATATTTATCCAGCCGCCGGAACTGGATCTTCTGATCCCCGTCCCAGCCCCAATGACTTTCCTGCGGTATTCGGAAGCACGGATGCATCATCACGATCACCGTCCGTCCTCCCGGTTTCAGCGACGCCGAGATATTTGCCATCAACCCCTCCGCATCCGGCACGTCATGCACCGCCATCACGCAGGATGCCGCATCGAAGCTCCCGTCCGCCCATTCCCCCTCCGCGCACGCATCAGCCCGCAGGAAAGAAACATCCTGCTCCGCCCCATACCTCTGCTTGGCCGCACTAATCAGCTTTCCACTCGCATCCACACCCAGCACTTTTCCAGCACCAGCTTTCAGCAACTGCCTCACCAGCACACCCTGGCCACAGCAAATATCCGCCACCGCATCTCCCTTCCTTACCGCCAGCAAATCCATCACCGCAGGCAGGATCACATGCTGGTGGTAATCAGAGCCATCCGCCCCCACCAGCTTGTCATACCACCCGGCAACCCCGTCCCAACCACGCTCACCTTCTTCCGATTTCTTCCTTACGGGAAACCTCCCCCTACCACCTCCACGCCCGGCATTTTTACCAAACGGCTTCCCTCCACGCCTTCCTCCCCGTCCCGAATTTTCCATGCGCCATTCTATTCCCAGCCACCCTGTGTATGGCGATGAAAAACCAGCACCTGATCAGCCATTCCTCTTCAACTCCATCGCATCGCGCATCTCCGTGATCAGGGCGGCGTCCTCCGTCTGCTCCAGGCGCTGGAAGCAATCGATCATGTTGTTTAGAATACGGAGAAGAATGGTTCCGAGGTCGGCACTCCCCTTCAAAGCCTGACGCTGGTCAGGGGAAAGATCGTTATCCGGGGCGGTGAGAACCTCCTGGGAATGGATGCGCCCGCCATCGAAGCAATCGACGATGAGCGGATAGCCTTCCTCGAAAATCCGGCTGAGGAAATGCCCGGGAAAGGAAATCCCCTCGATATCCAGTTCAAGACGCTGCCCCAACAGCATGTAAAGCGCACCCAGCCCTATGGGGTTTGAAACACCCTCGGAAAGACACCAGGCGAAATCCGAATTACGGGGATCATAGTAGTTTGCACGATTGGGTTTGAGCCTTCCGTTTTCAAAAAGGAAGATGCGCAAATCGTTCGCGGTAAACTCCACACCTTCACTGCTCTCCCGCGCCTCCTCGGCAAGGAGATCAAGCGCATCGGAAAGCGGTTGGCGCAGGGAAACCCCATCGTGCAGGAAATCGGAAAGCAGCCTGAGGTGGCTTTCAAAAAGATCCCAGTCATCACCAAGCGCGGCGGAACCGAAATTCGGAATCAACCATTCGTCACGCAATGTCTGACGCCGGGCAGGACGGAGGATTTCCGCCAGAAGGGATTTTCCCGAATCATCCAGATTCGGAGCCACGTCCGGCAGCATCTCACTCAGATCCCCGTAAAATTCAGATAAACGCCCTTTCACGCCGGAACGCACCTCAGGCGTTTCATCATCGAGAAGGCGCAGGAGCGCGGAAAGTTCCTTGGGATCGGGCTGAACGAGATTCATCTGCACCGAGGGTAAGGCAAAGTGCCGGACGATCAACTTTATGTCGGCATTCCCAGGAAGAAAAAATGGTGCGCGATACTGGGTTCGAACCAGTGACCCCCTCCGTGTCAGGGAGGTGCTCTACCACTGAGCTAACCGCGCTTTGCTACGAATTTCTTCGGGGCGCGAAGCTATGGGCAAAAGTGCCCGGTAGGCAACCACTTTTTCATCATATATGACCAAAATTGAATTTTCCCGTCAGGATTGCCACTTGAGTTCCCCGGCCTTCCTGCGCAGCCTCTCCGCCCCGTCATGAAAATACTTTTCGTCCTCGCCGTTTTGACCGCCACACTAGCTGCGGAAGTCCCTGAAGTCTTCCAAGGACTCTTTGAAAAAGAGGTTCCCGTCCGTGCTGCCATCGGACAGGTCATGCCTCCGCCGGAGATTGAGAAATATATCGCAAAAGTGGAAGCAGCAGCCCGCAAGGATCCCAAATGGTTCCGCGAGTTCACCGCAACTTCAAAACCCGGCGCACCCCTCCCGTATAATGAGAAGCTCGGCCTGACCAAGGAGGAATACGACGGCTATATCGCACTCTGGGAAAAGCGTGAATTCAAGCCCACCAAGGAAGTGATGCTCGTCTTGCGCGAGACATTCGGTGAAACCTGGACTCTCACGGCATCCGGCGAGGCGGGCGCGATTTCCACCCTTCGCTACGATCCCAAAAAAGACGTTTTCCGCTCGCCGAACGGTGAGCTGAAACGCCTGGAAGACATCAAGGCGGATGCGGAAAGTATCCTCGGCGAGTGGACAGGGAAGGAATGGCGTTTCGAGGAAGAGACGGGACTTGGGAAGACCAAGGAAAACTTCGCAATCGGGACAATCACCGGCAAAGGATTCGGGCTGGTGATTTACAGGGCACAGGAGATCTCCACCGAAGGAAGCCGCCTTCTCGACAAAAGCCTGGTGGTTCGGTTCGCCCTAGGGAAAGCCGGTCACATGAAAATCCCCGCGGCACCCGGACAACGCTAGGCCATGAAAGGCAAGCGTTGGTTCAGGCGGCTGCTTATCGTGGGACTCGCCCTTGCTGTGGCGATTCCGCTACTGGCCTTCGGCCTCAGCAATCTCTATCTCGCCAGCCCCAAGGGCAGGGCTTTCGTAGCCTCGAAAGCCAGGGAACGCACCGGTCTTGAGACGTCCGTCATGGGATCGAGCTGGTCGCCGTGGAACGGGATCACCGTTTATGGAATCCGCATCGAGCAGCCCGGCCCGCTAAAAACGGCAGTCACTTCGCCTCTTCTGCAGATCGAGTCGGCAAGTGCGATGCCGGTCTGGAGGAACCTCGTGTTACATCGAAAACTGCTTCTGAAAGGAATCGAACTGCACAACCCAAAGCTGGTCCTGCCAGTGGAGCTCCTCTCCCAACTGCCTAGCCAGCCACCGGCAGTGACCTCTCCGCCCGCAGTGGCAAAAGTAGATCCTACCCCACAGCAGACACCCGTTACTCCTGCCCCCACAATCGCGCCCCCCGGCCATGCCACACCGGGAAACGTCCCGGACATCCCGCAGGAAGAGCCCGTGGCGAACATCGAATCCTTGGAGGAATCGAAAGCCCCCACCGTCTGGGTTAAATTCTCAGGTGGCGGCCTGAAGATCGTCTCCACCACCGCCAGGGAACCCCTTTACCAAATTTCAAAAATCGATGGAGCAGCCCCTCTCGGCGGCAGACAAACCTCCTCGGAAGCAGTCCTTGAGGGAATCAGGTTTCTCGGAAAGCCACTCGTAGATACCATGACCATCCCACTGAAATGGCATTCGCCGGTTCTGGAAATCGGTGCCTTTGGCGGAGAGGCATTCGGGATGGAATGCACGGCGGGTGCAAGCATGGCATTTTCCGGCGGACTTCCGTTCCGTATCAATGCGATCCTGCCCCAGCAAGAGAACCGCGAAATCGGACTCAGCGAGAAACTGAATGCGAAATTCGCCAGCATTGCCGGCCAGGGAGTGTTCCAAGGCCAGCTTGCCTTTCCCGCAACATGGCAGGGGCAATGGATTGCACAGGCGACTGGGATCGATACGAACTACTCGGATCAACACGCGCATTTCGACCAAGGCCGTGCATTGGTTGTGTTCCGGAACGGTGCACTGAGCTGCATTGATGCCCGCCTGGTCGGAGAACCGCTGGTCATCATCGGGAACGCTACCCTACTCAGCGACGGAAGGGCGGCCGCGAACGGACGCATCATCGCTCCACCCGAGACACTGGTAGCCATCTCGAAATTCACCGAGCCTGACTCAGCCGCCCCTTCCCTCACTCCACTGAGCACACCACAGCGTTCGGCTCTCGATCTCCAGCTTTTCGGAAAACTGGGCGAATTCTATTTCAAGCCCAACCCCCGTGCGACTCCAATTCCGCTGAATTGATCCAAAAAAAACCGGGAACCGGGGGTTAACCCGGTTCCCGGAGGAACAAAACAAAATGAATCTGACCCTTAGGCTTACGCGAGGCCGGTGACAGCCTTAGGCATTGGTTTCTCTTTTTTGCGCAACGCACGGCGCATCTTGGTGAGCGCGGAATTCTGAAGCTGGCGGATGCGCTCCCGGGTAACCCCGAATTCACGCCCCACTTCTTCAAGAGTGAGTGGTTTCTTTCCGTTGAGGCCGAAACGCTCGTCGATGATACGGCGCTCGCGCTCATCGAGAACGGAGAGCAGACCGTCGATCTCACCGTGGAGGTTCTTGTCAGCCAGCATGTCGAGAGGGTTCTCGGCAGCTTCGTCCCGGATGATATCCCCATACTCGGTGGCCTCACCATCGTTGATGGGAGCATCGAGGGATGTCGGGCGCTGGGATGCCTGTCTGAGCATTGCGAGCTTGCGGCGTGGAAGGCCGACTTCTTCGGCAAGTTCGTCATCGGTAGGCTCGCGGCCAAGGGCTTCGGCAAGCATGGAGGAAATCCGGCGCATTTTCGCAATCTTATCCACCATGTGTACGGGAAGACGGATGGTCTTCGACTGGTTGGCCAAAGCACGTTTGATGGATTGCTTGATCCACCATGCTGCGTATGTGGAGAGCTTGCCGCCCTTCTCCGGATCGAAACGCTCGACCGCTTTCATGAGGCCGATGTTTCCCTCGGAAATGAGGTCGGTGACCGGGAGTCCGTAGTTGGAATAATCCTGGGCGATTTTAACGACCAACCGAAGATTGGCGCGTATCATGTGAGCGCGGGCTTCCCCATCACCTTCCTTGATACGTGCCGCGAGTTCGATTTCTTCCTGAATGGTAAGAAGCGGTGTTTTGGAAATCTCCCGGAGGTAAAGTTTGAGACTGGAATCTGATTCGTAGGCCATGGTATTATGATTAGTTATGTATCTACTTTATAAACGTCGCCACCGGACTTTTTATTCGGTATTTTTCGTTGATTCGTAGATTTTCCGTTCAACTAGTTTTACACTGGTAGCGAGCACCTAAGAGCTAGCACCATCTGTGCCGCCACCCACCCATATCGCTACAAGCTAATTATCAATGACTTAGGAAATTCCCCGGACTTCAGCCGCGTCAAATCACCGCATTGGGCTGTGCAAAAACGGCACGACCGTGCGAAATGCGCCCACCGCGCAAACTAAAAACAGGTATCAGATTACGCCTTGCTCGCGCAACTCCTCATCCACCCCGTCTTCGTGCGGGGAGCCTATCCCGATATCGCGGATCTTCTGGATCTTCCGGCGGACACCGAATTTGCTCCGTGATCCGATGACCAGACCGGTAACGCTATCCACCGCGTATGGCAGTAGTGCCGCCACTCCGAGGATTCCGAGGCCGATGCCAAGTCCGCGACGGGCATTCCCGTGCATAAGATCGCCAATCAGCATGCCTGCGGCTGCGCCAAGAATTGCCGGTGCCGCGAGGGCGCTTCCTTCAACCCACACCGGGGTCGTATCAACATGCTGGTCTGACATGGCCATATCCTATCCCTCGCACGGCTGGCAGACAACTCCAGAATTTTTTCCTCACCTAAAAAACATTTTCGCCCTTCCCCGCCGGGTGCGATCCGCTACCATCCCGCGCATATGCCCACCCCTGAAAATACTTTCGCCCTCATCCTCGCCGGCGGTTCCGGCACCCGTTTCTGGCCCCTCAGCCGCAATGACAAACCAAAACAGCTTCTCGATCTCTTCGGCGACGGAACCCTTCTCAAGAAGACCATAGACCGCCTCGAAGGCATGGTTCCTCTGGAGAATATCCTCATCCTCACCAACTCCCTGCAAGTGGATGCAGTCAGGAAAGTAGCTCCCATGCTTCCGCCGGAAAACGTTTTTGCAGAGCCCGCGAAACGCGATACGGCCCCGGCAGTCGCCCTCGGCATCGGTCTCGTCGCCGCCCGGAATCCGGATGCGGTGATGATGGTTCTCCCCGCAGACCAGCTCATCAAGGATACCGAAGCCTACCAGTCCGTGATGAGGGACGCCCTGAAAGTGGCTGAAAAATCCGACGGCCTCGTCACCATCGGCATCCGCCCGACCTGGGCCTGCCCGTCATACGGTTATATAGAGCGTGGCGACCGTGCATCGCTCCCTTCCGTCGAAACCACCCACACTCTTTTCGAAGTAAAACGCTTCCGCGAAAAACCGAATCCGGATCTAGCCGAGCAGTTCCTCAACGCCGGAGGTTTCTCATGGAACGCCGGCATGTTTGTCTGGTCTCTCTCCACCGTGATCAAGCAACTCGCGACCCACGCGCCCGAGCTTGCCAGATTTGTTTCCGAACTCCGCAGCAGCAAGGACATTGTCGCTACCGTCGAGGCGCAGTTTCCGAAACTCACCCCCATCTCCATCGACTACGCCCTCATGGAAACCGCAGAGCGCGTGCTCAATATCGAGGCAACCTTCGATTGGGACGATGTCGGCTCCTGGGTTTCCATCGCGAAATACCTCACTGACGTAGGAAACAACAACCGCTCGAACAAGCCGGTTTCCCAGATTGATTCCGAGAACAACATCGTTTTCAACGCCACCTCCGGCACCCATATCGCGCTGCTGGGAGTGGACGACCTCATCGTTGTCCAGACAGGGGACTCCATCCTCATCGCCAACCGGCACCAGGCGGATGCGATCAAAAAACTCTCCGATCTCCTCCCACAGAACCTTCTCTAGGGAGTCGGGACATTGGTCGTTTCCAGCACCCAAACCAAACTCCGGGTTGCACGGAAAGGGTTTCACGCCCATGATCGTGGCATGCGATGGTTTCCCCTTCTTGCCTGCGTTTTTCTCCAATCCGTTTTCCTCCATGCACAGGAAACACCTGGGGATGCCCCTATAACGCCAGCCAAAGAGCTGACCCAGGAAGAGAAAAGCCTGAACTCCCTCCAGACGATCGCCGAGCCGCTTTCCGCAGCGTTGGCGGAGTTCGAAAATCTAAAGGAAGATCTCGAACAGGCGGCCACTGAAGACGGGAAAGAAGAAATCAAGGTTCGCATAGATGCGGAACGCGAACGGATCACCCAGCTTCGGGAAAATTTCCGCAGCATACTCGGTGGCTCGGAAGCGGCGGAATATGAGGAGAGCAATATCGAGAGCGCTTCCATCCAGGATCAGATCACCGAGCTGGTCCAACCCGTCCTCAGCGAACTCCGTGAGGCCACCTCCGAACCACGCGAGCTCGACGCCCTCCGGAAATCCCTGGCCGCCGCGAAGGAAAGGAAACGGAAGACAGATACCGTCCTTAACCGAATTGAAGAACTTACCGCCGAGACGGAAGACCCGGCCGTTGTTTCCGAGCTGAATTCCGCACGCCGTCTCTGGGCCAGCAGGCATGCGGAGGCCACCAGCCAGATCGCGGTTTACAGCGTCCAGATCGATGACCGCATGCAGGACCAGCGCTCACTTTGGGAAAAACTCTCCAGCGGGTTCAGCAGCTTTTTCAAAAGCCGCGGGATGAACCTGCTCTACGCGGTTCTCGCCGCAGTCGCCGGGTATTTCATCACCCGGAAAGTTTACAAGTGGATCAGTCACATCAGCCCGGTTCACAAAACTGAGAAGAACAATTTCACCCGCATCTCGGATGTCCTGGCAATGACCGTCTCCATCATCGTCGCCATCGCGGGCATCATCATTGTCTTCTACGTCAGGGGCGATTGGCTCCTGCTGACCCTGGTTGTCATTTTCCTCATCGGCGTGGCATGGGCGGGGAAAACTGCCATCCCCCCTTACCTCGAACAAATCCGCATGATCCTCAACCTCGGATCCGTCAGAGAGGGAGAGCGTGTGATCTACGAGGGACTTCCGTGGAAGGTTTCCAAACTCGCTTTCTACACCACTTTTACCAACCCCAACCTTATGGGCGGAAAACTCCGCATCCCCATCCGCGATGTCATGGGCATGATCTCGCGCCCCGTGGAGCAAAAGGAAATCTGGTTCCCCTCCGAGGCGGATGACTGGGTGATCCTTTCCGATGAGACCTACGGGAAAGTCATCATCCAGTCCCCCGACCAGGTGGTCGTCCTCCGTCTTGGCGGCGCTACCAAAACCTACCCCACGGCGGATTACCTTTCGCAGTGCCCGCTAAACCTCTCGCACGGATTCCGGATCACAGTGACCTTCGGAATCGATTACAACCATCAGGCGGAATGCACCACCACAATTCCGGACATCTTCCTCAAAGCACTCATGTCCGCCCTCTACAAGGATTACGGACGTGATGCCGTTCGCTCGGTAAAAGTCGAGTTCTCTTCCGCAGCCGCATCGTCCCTGGACTATGAAATCCTGGCCGATTTCGACGGTTCCGTCGCCCAGAAATACAACCCCATACGGCGCAAAATCCAAAGCGTCTGCGTGGACGCATGCAACGAAAACGGCTGGGGCATACCGTTCACCCAGATCACCGTCCACCAGGCGGAGTCCTAGGAAACCGAAATTGCGGCGCGAACGGCGGCGGAAGCTTTGTCAGCAGCTTCCTCCGTGCGGGCATGCACTCGTGCCAGCGCCCCACCTTTCGCCACCTGCTCCCCACTCTTCACCAGCCTGTCAAAACCCACGGCAAAATCCACGGGATCGGTTGCCTTCGCCCGCCCGGCACCCAGCTCCAACGAAGCTTGGCCTATCTTCCCCGCATCCACCCTGGAAACGGTTCCGCCATTTTCATAAAACACCTCCCGTATCACAGGAGCTTTGTGGATCTCCGCAAGCCGCCCGAGGTCTTCCACCTTGCCTCCCTGCATCGCCACAAGTTCGTCGAATTTCCTCCGCACACTGCCATCATCCAGCAATCTCTCAAGCTCCCCGCGCCCCACACCGGCTATCTTCCCGCTTAGATTGAGCACCGTTTCCCGCAAATCATCCGGCCCACCACCATCCAGACATTCCAAAGCCTCAATCACCTCAAGGGCATTTCCAACTGCCCTTCCCGTAGGCTCGCTCATTTCATTGAGAACGGCGAAAACCTCCACTCCCATCTCTTTCCCAACCGCCTTCATTCCCTCCGCCAGCACCTCCGCATCCGCTCTGGTTTTCATGAATGCACCGGTTCCGAATTTCACATCCAGCACCAGCCGATCCAGCGTCTCCGCCATTTTTTTCGACATGATGGAAGCTGTAATCAGTGCAATGGAAGGCACGGTTCCCGTGACATCACGTAGGGCGTAGAGCTTCTTGTCAGCCGGGCAAAAACGATCCGTCTGCCCCATCATCACCACCCCGAGTTTGTCGAGGATTTCACCAGCACGTTCCATGCTTACCCCGACGCTGAAACCTGGAATCGACTCCAGCTTATCCAAAGTCCCTCCCGTGATGCCAAGCCCCCGCCCGGAAACCATGGGCACCCGGCAACCCGCGCAAGCCACCAGCGGAGCAAGAACCAGCGAGACCTTGTCACCAATCCCACCGGTCGAATGCTTGTCCACAACCACAGCTCCTTCGGGATGCTCGAACACATCCCCGCTGGCGATCATGGCCTTGGTCAGCGCGGCGGTTTCCACAGCTGTCATCCCCTTGAAAAACACAGCCATCGCAAAAGCGGACATCTGGTAATCCGCCACTTCCCCACTCACATAAGAGTCCACCAGCCAGCCTATTTCCCCGGCCGAAAGCTCCTCCCCTTCCCTCTTCCTGGCGATCAAAGTCGGTATGTGCATCCGTGACATTTAGTCCCGGCAGCGGCTTCCTGCAAGCCACCCTTGGGTTCAGCGCAATTTGTACCCGCAGTGCTTGCAGTGGTTTGCGGCGGGGTCGTGTCCCTCCCAGCCGCACTGGCCGCACTTCCGCTTGTCCATACCCACCTTTCTTATAAACCCCTCTCCGATCTCCGCCGTCACGATTCCCGCAGGCACGGCGATGATCGCAAATCCGCTCAGCATGATGATGGAGGACAGCACTTTTCCAATCACCGTGAGTGGCGCGACATCCCCGTAACCCACGGTCGTAACCGTGACGATGGCCCAGTAGATGGACTGCGGAATGGAACTGAAGCCCGGGTTGCGCCCACCCTCCACCAGATACATCAGCGTGCCCTCTATGGCTACGAGGGTGAGTATGAAAAACAGGAAGACGGAAATCTTCGGAGCGCTCGCCCGCAGCGCATTCATCAGCACGTTCGCCTGGCCGAAGTGGTGCACCATTTTCAAAACACGGAACATCCGCAGCAGTCTGAGTATGCGGATCACCATCAGGTATTGCGTGCCTGTCAGGAGGATCGCCACGTAGGTAGGGAGAATGGAAAGCAGATCGACTATCCCGAAAAAACTCAGCGCGTACTTCCGTTTTTTCCTTACGACTGCGAGCCGCACCAAGTATTCGACGGTGAATATCAGGGTGAATACCCACTCCAAAACCAAAAACTGTAATCCGTATTCCGCCCTCAATTCCCCCACGCTCTCCAGCATCACCACGCCCACGCTGGCTCCGATGAGTATGAGGAGCAGGACATCGAACACCTGGCCGGCTCTTGTATCCGACAGGAAAATGATGCGCCAGACCTTCTCCCGCAACGGTGAGGCTGGCTCCGATTCTTCAAGAAGTGGCTCCGGGCTTTTTTCGGTCATATTGCTATTTCAACAGCATACCTCCCCGGTGGAAACCGGTCGAGGGCGGACTGGAACGGATCCGTTCACTTCACGTTGCTCGCGACGGAAGTATTCGGACGGAGAATTTTAACCACCTCACTGGAAGCAGCATCCTCAAGCAAACGTTTCCTTGAAACCAGGCCCAGGCGGGCATTCGCAGGCGGGATCCATCCGGGAGCAGCCACCTTCCGCTCGTTGTCACTGAGCAGTGTTCCGAGATTTGCGAGCGACCACTCCTCCAGGGAACCGATGTCACCGCCGGGTATCCAGTGGAAAGCAGAGCCTTTGAAAGTCACCACCAGATCACCTTCCGCCGTGCGCTCGGAAAGAAACCGGGCTTCGGATTCCGCACATTTGGCAAGAACGGTTCGCGCTTCCTTTACCGGATCTTCGCTGGGTTCATCCACCAGGACACAGGTTCCGTTCCGGAATACTACGAATCCTCTGGTCGCAGTGGTATGTGAAATACAAAAGTTGGTGATTTTCTCCAAATCCGCCGACCTCAAAGCAGCCTCATCGGACGAAACATCCAACTTCGAATCCTTGGATGGCCCGCCGTTGGCATCCTGGTTTGTCACATTTCCAACCACCCTTTGGCCGCTTTCGGAATGACCCTTTTCAGGAATCAGGGCGACCATGGCCAGACCGATTAGCGCGCAAGCGAATAGTGCCGCCACTCCTTCGGGACTCGACACTCGGCAGGACTTTTTCAGCGATTTCATTGAAATCATAAAAATATTATCTAAGAGATCCTGATATTTTACAAGCGCTATTTCCTCCCCGCCGATTCCTTTTTTTGGAAACAAATGCAACCCAATCATCTTACCTAAGAGACTCGACGTAAGCTTCCAATACTGCCGAAGGCTATGCTCGCTGTGTCCGGCAACTCAATTGCTCGACGGAAACGCACGCCGAAACACCAAATTTCCGGGTGATACTGAGATTCACGCAAAGAGGAGTCCTGGAAAATCTTAAAAAAAATCCTTAGCCTTTCTTGACAGTCCATGAACATTAGTGTCTTATGGATTCAGTTCCCCCGAACTTTTCCACCCACCCATCCCAAATGCACCCGAAAACGAACGGAGTCCCTTCCGTCGCGATACGCAGCCTATTTGCAGCCATCGCGACACTTGCATGCTTGCCGCAGACCTCTCGGGCGCAGGTTCAGGTGGATACGGAGCTGCTCTTCCTGGTCGAAGTATCCAAGGATATTGACGCGACAACGTTCAGCTCGGTGATGCAGTCCTACGGGAATGCACTCACAAACGCTTCGGTAATCGCCGAGATCCAAAAAGGGCACGTAGGAAAAATTGCCGCCTCCATGGTGTTCTGGTCAGACCAAAACGATCAGGCCATCGGACTCGACTGGATGGAAATTTCAGACTCTGCTTCCGCGCAAAACTTCTCAAACCAGCTTGGTTTCCTAACCCTTCCTTTCAACAAGCCTAAGAAAACCTCGATAGCATCAGCCATCAACTTCGCAGTCCCTCTGTTCGGGACAGAAACCGACGGTGCCGAAAACGGATTTTCGAGTATCACGCAGATCATAGACGTAGCTGGCTTTAAAATAGACGATGGCTCCAAAGACAAGAATCTCCGCGGTGACACGCTCATTCCAGCCGCAACCTCATCCGCCCTGGCCTCTGGGATCGATCTGATCAACGGTATCGCGATTGGAGACACATCCGGTGCAGTAGAGTCCTATTACAATTCTTATGTTATCGGTGGCACCCACGGGGGAACACCCGCAAGCGTGATATCGGCAACGAACCTTTCCGCCTTGGAAACCTCCCTGGTTCAAGCAATCGCCAAAAACACCAATGTAGGCGCCATGGCATCGGTTCCCGAG
This sequence comes from uncultured Verrucomicrobiae bacterium, assembly GCA_963793435.1. Lineage (GTDB taxonomy): Bacteria > Verrucomicrobiota > Verrucomicrobiia > Verrucomicrobiales > Akkermansiaceae > Luteolibacter. The sequence continues at coordinate 3,879,470 of CAWCAA010000002.1, forward strand.
CCATCTGCCCTTCTTCTATTGGCAAGCTCCTGTCTTCTTATCTTTCACCGCCGCCGCTGAACCCCCGTCCCAAACGAATCACAATGAAACTGGAAACCGAAGAACCCGCTGAAAGGGAGACTCCCGCCAGAAAAAAGGCCGGAGAGGTTCAGCTATCGTTTTGGGAGACATCCGCACCTTCATCCCCGGCTCCGAAGAAGCTGACCAAGGCAGCCGTCACGAAACTCGTTTCAAATCTCAGTCCCCGGATATCATCCATCGTGGGCAGCGAAATCATCAGCGGCAACTTGCAGCCGGCCACTTGGGCGCTCGCCCTGGCATATAGCGATGGCAGCCACGACCAGGCGATGACCCATTACGCGAGACTCCGCCTGGAATCCCTCACGGATTGTGCCACGGATACAAAAGCCAAGGAACAGGCCCTGGAAGCAAGGCGCCGCGCCGGGTTCAAGAAAATGACGACCCCTCTCCCCCGCCTGTATCTCGGCAATCTGACCCCTCCGGGAATGAGAAACCGCAGGCGCATCAGTCTTTCGCCACTTTGGTTGGCAGGTCTCTGGATCAGTGCCACCGCCGCATGTGCTGCATTTACCAGGTTTTTCTCGGAAAATTTCGACGAACCGGCCAGTAGGATAGGCATACCCGGTAGTCTGCTGATCGCAGCATTGCTGGTTACCTCCCTGGTGATGATACATCTTCTGCTTCCACGGACGCGGCTCCTGCTGCGATACGCGATTCCGTTTGGAGCATGGACTGCGGCCTGCACTTCCTGCTACTTCGGACTCATGATTCTAAAGGAAAGCCATGCCGACAATTCACGTGGCCGGGTGGTGATCACGGGACGGGGAACCGAAAACAAAATCATCCCCGAGGAAACTTCCCGCAACACTTCTCCTCCGAGAAAAGCATCTCCCACCGCCATCGCACTGGCGCGCTAACTCCCGGTCTAGCGGTTGCACTCCCGCCAGTCCCGCACTGCGAGACCGAGCTCTCCCGCCACGTCGCTAGCCTTCGCCGGAGAGCCGTTCCCCTCCACGGATATTTCAGCCGCCCGTCCGCATAACCACGCCCCAAAAGATGCGGCGTCCAGCGCTTCCATCCCTTGCGCAACCAATGCTCCGATAACCCCGGACAGCAGATCGCCCTGACCTCCGTTGGCCATCGCCGGAGTGCCCGTCCCGTTTATACCGAGTGGCTCGCCGTTTTTTGAAATGATGGTTCGCGCACCTTTCAACAAGAGAACCGATCCGTTACCAGACGAAAATTCCCTTGCAGCATCTTCGCGGGACTGTCCCTCCACCTTTCCGGCAAGCCTCTCGAATTCCCCGGGATGCGGTGTCAGAATGTGGCGTTCATCCGTTTTTACCTGATGTCTGGAAATCAGGTTCAGCCCATCCGCATCGATCACCATAGGCACCTTTGTCGAAGAGATCAGCTCCAGTAGTCCTTCTTCAAAATCACCGGACATGTCACCGAGTCCCGGCCCCACGACCAGGGCATCAAGTCGTTCGTTGAGAAGGTCGGCAGGATCGTCACAAGATTTGAACATCGCCTCCAGAGGCAGACGCGCACGGATGGCATCACCGGCACCGGAGGGCGAATAAAGCGTAACCAATCCCCCACCAGCTTCGAGTGCTCCAGTTACCGAAATCAAAGCAGCTCCCGTAAATTCCGGCGATCCCGCAAGTATGCCCACCCTTCCCGCCTTGCCCTTGTGGAAATCAAACGGTCTTGGCACTTTTCCAAAATCCATCCTCTGCGGACAGATCATTTCCATATCTCCACCGTCTCCGGAAAGCCCTTCCACATCCACCAAAGCCAACGCCCCGGTGGCATTCGCCGCGCAGCCCATGAGAAGCCCGCGCTTCGCCTCGCCAATCATAAACGTCCTATCGGCAGTCACCGCTCCCGGAAAAATTTCCCCGCTATCGGGATCCACACCGGAAGGCAGATCCACCGCCGCAACCTGGAAGCCCCGCTTATTTCTCAGCATTTCCATTTCCCTGGCCAGCCCCGCCAGCGGCTCACGCAACGCCCCTTGCGCAGCTATTCCCAGCAAACCATCCAGAAGCAAAACCGGCCCAACAAACCGATCCACAGGTGCCTCAACCAGCGTTCTTTCCAACCCACAAACATCCCACTGCCGCCTCGTCAGCTCCGCCCAGGCATCAGCGGGATACGCCGATCTCACCCCAATCTCCCATCCGAAATCCTCGTGCAAAACCCGCAACGCGATCAACGCATCACCCGCATTATGGCCTTTCCCCATATAAGCCACTGCCGCCCGCACCCGTGGATACTGCCTGCCAATCGCCTTTCCCAGAGCAACTCCCGCCCGCTCCATCAGCTCACCCTCCGTCGTGCCCCCACGCACCGCACGCCCTTCGATTTCCCGCATTTCCGCTACCGTCACTGCTCCCATAAATCGAACTTAGCTGAAACCCGCGCACTGCGCATTTCATTTCTCCACCAGTGCCCAGCCTTCGAGTGTTTCTTCGAGAATCCGCGCGATCCTTCTCCTTTCCGAGCCGCTGATCCAATCGATCTCCGCATCATCGCCATCAAGAACCTTCCTCATTCTCGCCAGCACCTTCCCCTTCACATGCGCAGGCAACCCTTTGAACGCATCCGAATAAACCATGAAAGAGCACCGGTTTTTAAATACCCGCCCGTAGAGCCGAAACTCCACCAGCGAATCCCCCTCTTCCGCCTTCGGAAACTGCTTGGAAAACGCTTTCTGAAAACCCGCATTCCCCTCTATCCCCTCGCCAAGATCCGCCTCATCCTTGAAAAACATGTATTCCACGATCTTGTCCGCCCAGCTCTCCGCCACCCGCCCTGCGGAGCCGGAACCGGGATCGCTGTCCGGATCTATGGTCTTCATGAAATGGCGCGCCCGCCGGTAATTCATTGTCCCCGCGTTCAGGAGCGTATGCATCTTGCACTGATGCTCCAGAACCATGAGCGCGACAATGTCACTGGTGGGCAGCGGAAATTTCGAAACATCCAGCAAAACGCCCAGTCCCTCTATGGAATCCACCTTTGGCTCCCGATCGCTTTCTTCGGAAAACACCCGGTTTCCCAAGTGTGGCAGCGAGCTGTTCCCCGTCACATACCAGCCCCCCCAGCGTTGCGCCAGCGGCGTGGTGTGGTTCACATCGTTGGTGCCGAAATGCAATAGCGGCTGTCCGTCAGAATCCGGATAAACCGAGCGGATCAGCATCCCCGGCACCCCTTCCGTGCGCCCCGTCGCATGGCACGAAAGGCAGTTGTTCGTATCCCGTTCGATCTTCAGTCCGGACTTTCCTCCGGATTCGATCAGGTAAAACACCGGCCCCAGAACAGCATCCTGGATGATCGCCTCTATGGAGCCACCCGGAACATATCCGACATACGCATTTTCCGAGAAATAGAGGCAGCGCGGGTTCTTCGGATGGATCAACCCGTTCTGCAAACTGGTTTTTGAAAATACCAGCACCTGGGATTCCACGGGAACTTCCAGCTTCTCCAAAACGAATTCCAATCTCTCCAAAGCCCCCTTCCCTTCGATTTCCACCTCACCCGAAACAAGCGCCTCAGCCATCTGCGAAATCGAATCGGTCGCAGCGGTATCCGAGTAAGCGATAGGCGGCAGATCCCAGAAATCCAACTGCCCGAAAGCCGCCCCTACCGGGTTTACAAGCAGGAATGGCAATGAAATCAATGGGAGGGCAAACCGTTTCACACGGATACCATACGTTGCCAGTCCGTTTTCCCAACAGCCGATTCCTCTCATTAACTGCGCGGCATTTGCTGGATTGGAGCCTTTTTCAGTTCCCCAGCCGCTCCACGAACTCATCCAGCAAGGCGTTCAGCCTCGCCTCCCTGGCGATTTTTTTCGGCTCGTCGAAGCCTATCCAGATGGCGGTGGAGCCGCTGGGGCCGAGGCGGAGCGTCCAGGCATCCCGCTCGGAGCCGGTGGCTCCGGTGAAGCATCTGGTTCCGGAGCGGTTTTTCAATACGCTTACGGCTTCCCCGGCTGCCTGCTCACTGAGGGCGGCCTCGGATTTCGGCTTGGCCTGGTATATCGTTTTTCCTTCGGCATCCTCGATCCGGCTGACGAAAAAAGGCTTGGGCTTTTTCCCTTTGTTTCCCAATGTCGCGAAGCCTACGGACATTTCCATGGGGGTTGCCGCGACGGCTCCGCGGAAGAGATCTTCAGTAGTTAGAAAGGGGCCGGAGATTCCACAACGTTTCGCAAGACGCTCGACTTCCGCCGGCCCGATCTGCCGGCCTGTCTGTATGGGCTTGCCAGGGAGAACCAGCTTCCCGCGCTCCGCCGCTGCCGCTGCGACAAATGGCTCAAAGGCGGAACCGAGGTCCCGCTTGGACCGCGTCCTGTCGTAAGCGGAATGGGAATAGTCCCTGCCACCTACCAGCGCCAGAACCGCACCGGTTTTCGTTTCCGTGGTGACGGCCGCGTATTGGAGGTAATCAGTCGGGCCACCTGGCACGAAATCACCGTGCCGTGAATGCTCCCAGCCGCGTTCCCCTTCCAGCGCGACCACCGCACGGGTGAGCTCGGATTCCAGTCTCGCCTGCCAACCCACATCTAGTGTCGTGGTCACTTGCAGGCCGCCCAACAGGATATTTTCCTTTTCCAAAATCCGCTCCAGTTCGCTCTGAACCTGACGGAGCGCGTAGGACTGGCGGCTACCAGCCCCTTCGTCTTTTGACAGGTGGATCCCGAGTTTGCTTACCGCATCCGCCCGCTCGCGGGTGATGAACCCGGCATCCACCATGCGGGCCAGGGTCTGGTCGCGCTGCTCCTCTGCGGCGGGAAGATTCCTCAGTGGTGAAAAAATATGCGGTCCACGGATGATACCCATCAGCATCGCGCACTCGCCGGGATGAAGCTGGGCAGTCGTTTTCCCGAAATAGGTTCCGGCCGCCTGCTCCACACCGTATGCCCCGGAGCCGAAATAGATGCGGTTCAGATAATTCGTCAGGATTTCATCCTTCGAATAACGCGCTTCAATCCTCATGGTCAGTGCAATTTCCACCGCCTTTCTATGCAGGGATTTCGCCCGCATGTCATAAGTATTCCGCGCGAGCTGCATGGTGAGGGTGGATGCACCCTGGGTGAAATCCCTGTCTTTTACATTCCGCACCATCGCCCGTGCCAGTCCCCGGAAATCCACTCCGCCGTGATCGAAAAACCGGGCATCCTCCCTTGCTGCGAGAGCCTCCACCATGAACTGCGGGATCTCACTCCGCTTCACCGTCTTCCTGCCGCCCACTCCCGGAGCGACGATTTCCTTGCCGTTCCGGTCGAAGAAAATTGTCCCGCTCGGAATTTTCGAAACCTCATCGAGATCGAACTTCGAGGCCACCAGGAAATAGAAAAACGCGATTCCCAGAACGATCACTAGTGCCGCTACCGATGCTTGGAAAAGCAGGATGACAGGGCCGTGCATCCACACGGGAAGCCAGCGCTTCCAAAACGGGATTTTTTCAATGGGTCGCCAGGTTGACATCGCTTGGATTCGGTTCCGCGCGGACAAGACCACACTATCCCGGCGATACCAACCGCATTCCGCTCACAGGCGGTGGAAATCTACTCCGCAGGATAGCGGTAGTGGCCGAGAAGCTGGTAATCGAAGAGGGCATTCTCCCATTTCACACCGCCACCGGCAGGATGGTGAACCACCCACGGTGAGCCGGCTTCCCCATCGGGACCGGGAACCACGATGCCGATGTGCATGTCCGCATTTGGCAATGCCCAGACAACAATGTCGCCGGTTTGATAGTCGGCTGCTTCGCGGCTGTTTTTGATCGTCTCCCCCTTGCGGCTGAAGAAGCATTTGAGATTTGGCACGCGGCGGTGGTCGATGTTCGGGTCTATCGCACTGGAACCCCAGAGCTCGGGATACTGGCGATGGCTGGACTTCATGTCCTTGTTGATTTCCTCCTGGAGATCGATCCCGGTCTTCCGGTAGCAGCGCACCACCAGATCCGAGGCCACGCCTTTCGCAGAAGGAACATCACCGCCGGGAAAATTGATTTTGAAGTAAGCCGGATCGTAACTGATCGCGAGGTTGGAATACCTCAGCGCTTCCGCAGCGAGAATGTCACCCGGTTTCCCCGATGCTACCAAGCCATTGGCGATCAGCTCCGTCTGGGCGTCGGATGGGCCTTTCTGGGCTGCCAGAACGTTGCCAATCCAAGGTTTCACAAAGAAAACCCCGGCAGCAAGTGTGATTGCCACGATTACCCAGCCACCGAAGAAATTCGGCTTCTTGGGTTTGCGCGGGCGTGGGCCAATGTATTCGATTGCGTTGTAAAATCCTGAGCGTGAACGTGCCATGTCGTGAAAAAGTCGTGGTGAGAGAAACAGATGCAGAGGCAGACCGCCATGAAAATATCCGAAAAACCTGTTTTTTCTCATAGGGACGCCTGATAGCTCGCTTTTCACTGAAATCCGCCTTTCAAACGGCTTATGCAGATTTTCAATTCAAGCACCCCGCTCGCTTGGGGCGAGTTCGACCTCCCCCTGCTGGGGATCAGCTCGGACTGGATGGCAAAACCATTGGCACCGCCCCTCGCGTTCTCCGTCGCCACGGATTCGGAGAGCCTCTGGTTTATCGCGACCAGGCAGGCGCCCGCCTCCATCCACCCGGATGCGGTTCCCGGAAAATTCACGCCCGGACTGTGGAAACACGATGTAGCCGAGCTTTTCATCGCGGATTCCGAAAGAAAATCCTACCTGGAGTTCAACCTCGCCCCTAACGGTGCCTGGTGGGCTGCGAAATTTTCCTCACAACGCAAACTTTGCGACGACCAGCCGGATTTCCAGACCCATATAAAAACCTATGCCGATGGAACCGATCCCACTTCATGGATCGTAGCAATTTCCATACCCCTTGGATTTCTCCGGGATCACATTTCCTTTGAATCAGCCAGTCCGGCGAACGCCGCTTTCATCCTGAACTCCCCGGAGCAGACGTTCCATTCGGCGGCCAAACTACCGGGCAGTGAACCGGATTTCCACCAGCCCGCGGCGTTTCCAAAATCCACCCCGGTAAAACTTCCTCTACGGTAGGAAGGTTACAGCTTGGACACCGCACGTTTTCAGATACCCTTCTTCCGGACATGGAACGGTTCGAACTCAGAGACATCACCACCCAGGACAGGAACGGGATCGTTTATGTCGCGCGGGATTCCGTTCTCAAGCGCAAGGTTTCGATACGCCGTTTCCATCCCTTTGGTCCGGCCGGGGGCGGATTGGAAAAGGAAGAGGCACTTGCCTTTGAAATTGCCGCGAAGCGGCTCTCGGAGATCGAACATGAATCCTTAAGATCCGTCATCCACGGAGGCACCGACCCCATTGATGCCATCCCCTATCTGGTCACCGAGTGGGTGGATGGCGAGTCTTTGAAAACCGTTCTCGCGGATGAAAAAATGGAACCGGCACTGGTCATCGATGTCCTGAGGATCGCGCTGGAGATGTCCATCATCCTGTCCCATGTCCTGGGAGAGGAGGCGGTGTGGGTGGAGACTGAGATCGAATCCATTGTCGTCGGCACCCAGGAAAGCGGACGAGGGTTCACGTTTTGGATTTCACCGTTCAAATGGCTGGGTTCGGATCTGCAATCCCGCAAGCTTTCCTCCATTGTAGCCCTCGGCGAGGAGCTAACCGGATGGAAGAAACGGCTTGTAAGCGATCAGGCGGGGCACGGTCTGGGAGGTTGGCTGAAGTGGCTGAAAAACAATCCCGACGCCAGCCTTCACGAGGCCCTTGAATCGCTCTCCGCCTCCACCGGAAAAGAACCGCCCGCCCCTGAGGAAATACTCGTCCGGCAGGCTACGCGCCCCGCCCCCCCGGCGCTAAAACAATCATCTTCCAAGACGCCCCTGATCATTACCGCCGTGGCGGCAGTCCTCGTGATATCCGCTTCGCTATTCTACCTGCACAGGACGGCCCGAGCTCCCGAGATAGCGGCGAGATATACGGAGCAGGAAATTTCCGACGTGATCGCGGACGCCGATCCTGACAATCCCATCGCTCCGCCTTCTGAAAAAACATCCCCTCCGTCCGCCCCGGGTGACGCGACTGCCAGGGTCAATGCCCTTGCCGAAAAACTAAGAAAGGAAGGAGATGAAGTCGCCAGGAAGGAAGCTGAAGAATCAGCCAAACGAAAAGAGCGGATCAACTCGCAGAAGAAATTGGCCCAAGGGCGCGGCGGAATTATCACCCCGGATCAGGCGGAACTCATCAGGACATACAAATCCGGCACTGAAGTCAGGATGACAGGCACCGCCCGGCAGATACGCACCTCTGGCAGCACGAAAAGTATCTACATTGATTTCACAGGCCCCGAAAATGTCAGGCTCACCGGCGTCATCGCCGAAGAGCGGGACTTCAAAGACACCCACGAAGTGTCGTCATTTGAGAAATTCGTAGGAAAGCAACTCACCCTGAGCGGAAAAGTTTTCGGAGACTCCACAGGCTCGCGCTACTTGAAAATCACTTCCTTTGATCAGATCACGGTCGGCGAGTGACGTTTCACCAGTCCGGCGATTGCTGCCTCACCGCCTCGTATAGGACGATGGCTACCGCCGTGGAAAGGTTCAGGCTACGAGTCCCGCCAGGCTGCATCGGTATTTTCAGGGCACGCCCACCTGCCGCAGCAATCATTTCTTCCGGTAGCCCCTTCGTCTCCCTGCCGAATACCAGACAATCCCCCGGAGCAAATTCCGCATCCCAGGGCGAGCTGGCAGCCTTGGTGGAAAGATACCAAAAACCGTTGCCCTCCATCGCCGCCTGAAGCTCTTGGAAATTTTCCCAAACATGCAGATCCACATCCTGCCAGTAATCAAGCCCCGTCCGCTTCACATACTTGTCCTCCAGGGAAAACCCCAACGGTTTCACAAGATGCAACGACGAACCCGTAGCCAGCGCCAGCCTACCCGCCGCACCCGCATTATGCGGAATCTCAGGCTCCAATAGAACGATGTTGAACATTTTCCAGAACCCGCAACCCAAGCCTTCCTTGGAGTTTAAAGTTTAGAGTTTAAAGTTTTCCGATTGGTCGGGCTAGCGGGATTCGAACCCACGGCCTCTACACCCCCAGTGTAGCGCGCTACCAGACTGCGCCATAGCCCGTGTTGCCAACGGACGGGTAAAAAAGCAGCCGATTCGCTGATTGGCAAGCACGGAAAATCGTGGGATGTAATTCCCCGTGAAACGAATCAAAACAGCCATCGTCGGAGCCAGCGGATATACCGGCATGGAACTCCTCCGCATCCTCCTCACCCACCCGGGCGTAGATCTCGTCGCCGCCACCTCCCGCGCGGAAGCAGGCAAGCGCCTCGACGAGGTGTTCCCCCGTTTCACCAAAGCCCGTTCCGCAGCACTCGCCTTCTGCGAACCCGATCCGGATCACATCGCCTCCACCGGCGCGGAGGTCGCTTTCCTCGCATTGCCGCATGGAATCGCTGCGGAAATCGCGCGCGCCATGCTGGAGCGCGGCATCAAAGTCATCGATCTCAGCGCGGATTTCCGCCTCAGCTCCCCGGAGATTTATGAGGAATTCTACGGCCACCCGCATCCTGCCACCGATCTGCTGGAAGGTGCCGTCTATGGTCTTCCGGAAATCCGCGCCAATGAAATCGCCAGCGCGAAACTCATCGCCTCCCCCGGCTGTTACCCGACAAGCATCATCCTGCCGCTGCTTCCCTTGGTCCGGGAAAATCTCATCGACCACACCACCATCGTCGCAAACTCCATGAGTGGAGTCTCCGGTGCAGGCCGCAAAGCGGATCTTTCACTCCTCTACTGCGAGTGCAACGAATCCGCCCGCGCATACGGTGTGCCGAAACACCGCCACCTTTCCGAGATCGAGCAGGAACTGGGAATCGCCGCCGGGGAGAAAGTCACCATCTCCTTTCTCCCCCATCTCATCCCCGTGAATTCCGGCATCGTCACCACCACCACCGCGAAGCTACGCGACGGAGTCACCCCGGAGCAAATTGGACACGCCCTCGAAAGCGCATACTCGGATGCCGCCTTCGTCCGCCTCCTGGGTCGCGGGAAACCGGCCGATACCAAAATGGTCACCCGCACCAACTTCATCGATATCGGCTATGAGACGGACCCGCGCACCAACCGCGTCATCCTCATGTCCGCCGAGGACAATCTTGGAAAAGGAGCCGGTGGCCAAGCCGTCCAGAGCTTCAATATCATGCACGGACTCGACCAAACAATCGGGCTCGAAACCTGGTAATGGGAAAAAAGCTCATTTTACTCAAAAATGAGCTTGCCCACCCCGCGCCCCCTCCATAGCTTCCCGGCCTCCAAGGGCAGGTGTCAGAGTGGTCGAATGAGCACGCTTGGAAAGCGTGTGTAGCAGCAATGTTACCGAGGGTTCGAATCCCTCCCTGTCCGCCATTCAACGATTGTTGGGTGATGAAACTTCTCCACCCATTCAACGCGAGGGAACCATTCCCGCCTGGGAGTGATGAGAATCTTTGCGAAGCAAAGAAGGGTTCGAGTGCCCGGGTTTCGCTCTTAGCGAACTTCTATTCCCTCCGCGAAGCGCACCCCGCACAGACGGAGCGGAGCGTAGTCAAAGCAGAGATCGCCATAGCGATCCTTTACCTACACGGAATCCGGAGGAGGATTCCGCACACAGCTTGGACGGAGCGGAGCGTAGTCAATCCCTCCCTGTCCGCCATTCAACGATTGTTGGGTGATGAATTAGTTGACCCTGGCACCCGCGCGGATGAAGCCTTTTGAAGGTAGTCCGTTAGCGGCGTTCAGGCGGAATGTTTTGAAGACGTAACCAGTCTTGGGAGTGCCGGTGCCAAGTGTGGGGGAAACCTCGCTGACGGGACTTTCGAAAGTGACCAGATCCAGCGAACCCTCAATGGTGTAGGTGATGCCGTTGGAAACTGCGGTGAGTTTATTTCCAGATGCGGTGAACGTCGTTCCGGAGAGGACTTCCACGGTGAGCGAAAGATCGCGGAGTCCGTCGCTGTTTGCATCCACGCTGCGGAGCTGCTGCTGGCCATTGCTGGCAGCGGAAACCGGACTGCCGCCGAAGGCGAATTCGCGGATGTTAGCCACGCCGTCTTTATCGAAATCGCCTGCGGGCGTGCGGTCGGCCGCGTTCGCGGAGTTGACTAGTTCCGGGAAGGAGTTGACGAATGTCTCGAAGGGGGTGCCTGTCGGCGGAGCTGGCTTGACGGCGCGAATCGTCCCGTCCTGCTCGATGGCAATGGAGGTGACATAGGTTGCCGGGGTGCTGTTCGGCGCGACGCGCTGGAGGTCAACCAGGACGCGTGTCGCACCCTGCTGGCCAAAGGTATTCACGATACCACCAGTCCAGCGCTGGAAGGCGGGGCCGTCCTGCGGATTGTAGGCGAACCATCCCGTAGTCCAGCGCTCGGATTGCTCGGACTGCTTGAGGACGGTCGCCTTGGCCGTCGCATTTGTCGTGGCAGCGGTCACCTCCAGGCGCGGTTCGGAGTAGTTTTCCGTCCGGAAAATCTGCTTTAGGCCGGAGTATAGGCCGACCGCGTTGACTAGGGAGCTGCTCGAATAAGACCCCCACGAGAGCGAACCATTCGGAGTGGCGGCGGGGCGGGAAACGTAAACGACCCGTGTGGGATCGTCCGTCGAGCCACCCGGATTTCCATTAGGGAGGCTGCTTCGATTCGCATACACTCCGAATGCGAGATCCGTGCGGGTGAACCAGTTGGCCCCGAAGTTCGCGCTGAGGTCTGTGGAAATATTTCCTAAAACCTCGGGGTTCGTGCCGTCGCGGAACGCCAGGCTGGAGCCGAGATTTACGAGAAGGTTGGTTGTTTCCCCCTGTCCGCCAAAAGCCTGCACGGCGAGAACCGTATCGGCGGGAGCGAAGTCCAGCGGCACTGCCGATGCGGAGATGGTGAGGGCGGCGACCGCTGTGAATGTGCGGACGAGTGGGAATTGATTCAGGAGATTCATAGTAGTCTTGCGGTTAGGGGGGAGATTTATGCTGGCTCCCGTCTCCCTACAAACAACCCGTCGTGACGAATTTGTCACCCGTGCGGCCTACTCTGGAATCGCCTGGTCGATTTGCGAAACTGCGGCGTGGTGCCTGAGCCATGCCTGGTCCCCGTATGTGGCTTTGAAGCGGATGTCGTTCATCATGGCCTCGTTATTCCAGAGCGTTCTGTATTGCGGCGATGCAGGATCAAGTCCGCTATCCTCCACTTTCGTTTTGAAATCGGTTGAGAGTTCATCCAGGAAGGTCTCGATCTCCGGAGTGGCTGCTGCCTCTGTGGGATCCGATGGTTCGACTGCTTTCGATACCGGGTCAGATGCAGCATCCACGACCGCAAACGAGGCGGGTAACGCGGGAATGCCAGAAGAAGGAGGCTGCCATACTCGCGGAGAGGATGTGTCTGCGGGAGAGGGTCGGGACGATTCCACAGTTTGATTTCCGCTGTCTGCGGCGGTTGTGTCAGAAGTCCCGGTGCTCCGCTGGCGACGTGATTTTTGCTCAGCTATTTTTTCAGCCCGTGCCTGCGAGTTTCCCGCTAATGATGTTTTCCGGCGATGATCTGCGGGAGAAGCTTTGGAGGACTGTTCCTGACGGAGTAATTTTCGCTCCGCGAGGGTTTCAGTAAGAGCCTGTAACACGACCGGATCTTCCGCCGGAGACATAGACATCGCAGACGTATTGGAGGTAGAGAGAGACTTCCCATGGGAATGTCCGGCTGCGGCGGATGATTCTGGGGACTGCGCCATGGCATGATGCGCCTCTTCGTTTTTCCCTTCGAAGAGCAGGATGAAGGCGCAAAGCGCTACCAAGGGAATGAGCGAGAAAAGGAAAATTCGTTTCATTTCTAGATGAGTGTGGAGTTTGTAAAAAAAGCAGGCGCCAGCTTTTCCGCCGACACCTGCCTGTGAACATCGAATACGGAGGTATTGACTATTTTTCGAAGATCAGGCCGCCGTCGCCGCCGCTACGGTCAACCAGCATGGTGTCGAGCGAGATTCCAGCCGTGCCGAGATTGTTGTTAATCGCAGGGCGGAGTAGGCCATCGAAGGTATTTTCGGCTGTGGTGGAACCACTTCTACGGTACATCTGTTGGAAGCCCCAGAGGGAGTATTTTCCGGTTCTGACATTGTCCGGGGTGTATGCCACGCCGTTGTAGTTCAGGATGCGCCCGCCATTGGTAACAGCGTCAGCCGCGTCCGGTATGCCGAGGTAGCTCACATAGGAACCACCACCGTTAGGGACGGTTCCAAGGAGAGCTGCCACCTGGCTGCTGCTGAGGCCGCCGTTACCATTGCTGGAGGTCGGGACGGGGTTGCCACTTCCGTCAGCCGTGTATTGGATGACCGGATTGTTTCTTCCGAACGCGGTTTCCGAGAGAACGGTGATGCGTGTGCCGGAGGAGTTCGAGCGACCGGTGGGGTACAAGAAGCCGGTATCGGAGCTGTTTCCGCTGAGGACGAAAGCACTGCCACCACCGTTGCGCCAGGTGTATGTGAAGGCTTGGTCGGTCATGTTCGTCACTCCGGCCGGAGTGCCGGAACCAGCTACGAAAACGAATGGGACTACTCCCACCGCGCCGCCACCAAAGGTAGCGCTCGGGCGACCCGCCGCATCCTGGGCAACATCTGAGAATGCGAAGGCAGCCGGACTGGTTTCAAATCCCGTAGTCTGTGCGGTGCCGCCGGAGCTGGCAAGCGAGGTCACGGTATTGGTGGTGAAAACCTGAACCGCTGTCTGGTCGGCGAGTGCCTGGACACCTGCCGCAGAGCCAGACCATGAGGTGCGGACTGTGTATTGCGCGCCACCGATAGAGCCTTTGTAAATCCCGCGTGAGGAATCCGTCGTGCCGCTGAAGTTAGCTCCAGAGAGATAGGCGGTACGCGCGGAAGGCCCCATGAGGGAGAGGATGGAAGCATCGACGGCACTGCGGAAAGCGGTGCTGCCAGTGATGTTGATAACGGTTCCGACAGCAGGCTCCTGGGCGTGTACGAAGGATACGAGCGCGATACTTGCCGCTGCGGCGGTATATACTTTTTTCAGTTTCATAATATGTGTCTAGTTTGTGTTTGTTTGGTGAATGAATAGATCACGCTGCCTGACGGCGGCGGCGGAAGAGTGAGGCGGCACCAGCGGCACCTACGAGAAGGATGCTCGATGGCTCCGGGATCACGCTGACATTTCCGAGTTGGTCGAAGACGACGGTGCCAACGATGCTCGTGCCGGGGGCAGGAGCCGTGCCGGGTTGGATACGCTGGATATCGGAGAAGTTCGTGGTGTTGTTCCCCAGGTTACTGAGAAACTGAGCATTGAGGAACACGCCACCGAAGCTGCGATCTTGGCTTGATCCAGTGGTCGTGGAATCCGTGAAGCTCTGGGTTGGAAAGGTGTTAAGATCCAAAGAGGCCACGCCTTGGCCGAGAGCGGTCTCCGCAAGACCCTGGACGAAATCCCTGTAGCCACTATACGGGGTGGCATAGGAGGATGCGCCGTTGGAGCTGATGTTTTCAAAGTATGGCACTGATGATCCAGCGACACTGACGTTCCTACCGATGTAAACCGTGCGGTTGGGATCAAGCGGCCCCGCTCCATCGGGATCGCCGCCAGGGAGGTTCGTGCGGCTGCCGATCACGCCGAAGAAGAGGTCGCTACGAGTGGACCAAGTGGCACCATATGCCGCCACCAAGTCGGAATTGATGTTTCCGATGAGACCCTGTCCACCGCCGTCACGCAGGTTCGTGGAGGATCCCACGTTGAAAAACAGGTTGATATTGGAGCCGGTGCCGCCAGTGGCTTTGATGCCGAGGATGATGTCAGCGTCGTTAACGACGAAAGCGGCGTGGCCGGAGCCTGCCGTAACGATGGCCGCAGAGGCGGCGATGAGTAGATGTTTGATTGGTTTCATATTGATTGAGTCGTGTCATGCCCCGGCATAATGGCCGCGACGGGGTGAAGATGATCAATTAATGAAAATGAAGAAGGTATGTAATGCTACAGTTTCGCCACATATCGCGAGTCGTAGTATTTACTCGGACTCCTCGTCTTCATCCTCGTCGCCAGCCGCGCCACCACCGCCGTAGCCGATAACTACTACGTCTATAATAGATAGCGTGGTCTGCACCTCATCCTTCTCCTTTTCGCCGGGATCGGTTTGCTGCGGTGCGGCCGTGGGGGCAGCGGCTGCGGCAGCCGCCGTGGATGCGGTGGTGATCGCGGAAACGCTTGGGGCTGAAACCGTGGCGGCGGCTCCTCCGGTACTCGCACCGCCTGCGGAAATGTTCCCGGCGTTCACCACCTGGACGGCCGCGAGATTGATGTTTCCGGTGACGCGGATTCCGGCATCACCAGCATCGATGATTCCCATCGGGGCGATGAGATCCACATTGCCCGGCGGCACGCCTTCCACGGTGGCAAGCACACCGATGCCGCCGCCGGTGGCGAGGCCAGCCAGATCCGTCTGGACGGCGGCGCTTTGCGGATCGATCACCACGCGGGTGGGCGGCGCGGCCTGGACGGTGCGGGAGGAAGAGCCTGCGGCGATGTCGCCGTTGCTGGAGAAAATCAGCGCATCGCCACCGCGCAGGGTGAAGATACGGCCGATGCCTATATCGACGCTTTGATCGGTGAAAATGCTGATAGAGCCGCCCGCTTCGGTGATGATGCCTGGTGGCGCGAGGGGGTTGCCGAGGGTGGTGTTCGCGAGCCGTAGCCCGCCGCCCGGGGCGAGGATGCTGATATCGCCTCCGCTTCTGGTGCGGATATCGCGGCCTTGCGCGAGAAGATCGGCCTCGGATGAAATTTCCCCGAAGAGTGAACTGATCGCGGCGAAGGCGGAATCGTAGTTGCGGAAGGAGGGGCTTTCGGGATCGTTGAAATTCCGGCCGGTATCGCGGAGGATGCGGTAGAAGACCTGGGTAGCCAGGAGTCTTTGCCCTGCCTCGTCAAGCGAGTCGAAATCCGCTTCCGGTGCGATTTCCGCGAGGATGGCGAGACCTTCCGGGGTGGTCACGAAATCGCTGATGAAGGAAGCGAAACCGGCAGAATCGAGACCTCTTGCATCGGTGGAGGACAGGCCAGCCGCGAGCAGGATATCGGCACCATCGGTGGGAAGGAACGGGTTGCGGAAATTTCCTATGCTGGTGATTCCCGTGCCGGTGCCATCCGCGCGCCCGGCTCCGAGTCCGAGATCGATGCGTGATCCGGCGAGCACTTCGAGAGTCCCTGGCCCGGAGATCTGGATATCGCCGGCCTGTGGCAGCTCACCTTGGGCGATCAAATTTCCAGTAGCGTTGGCTGCCTGGCGGAGAGGTGTGGTGGAATCCGAGGCGATGATATTGCCACCGGCACTGACCACGCTGATCTCACCCTCGTTCAGGTTCTGGATGTAGAAGGAAATATCCCTGATATCGGTTCCGGCGGAGATGACGGCTTTTTTCGGAGAGAAAAGCTCCAGTCCGGAAATGCTGCCGTCTGATGCGATGACGCGCAGTGGCTCCGTGTCCTCCGCGTGGAGGAGGTTCGCGGCATGTCTGATCTGCTTGGTTTGGGCAGATGCATTTTCCCCTGTGAACGAGCCGGACTCCGTATAGAAACGGGCGATGGAGGAGAGCACCCCATCCTGAGTCCTGCTGTTGAGAACCAGATCCGCACCGAACAGGCCGAAGGGTGAGAGCGGTGTGGAGGGTGATGCGATGTTCGCAGGATTCGCGTCGGAAACGTTCACGCTGGCTGCCGTGAAGGTGCGTGTCCGTTGGCCGAAGACGAGGTTTTGGGAAATCCCTGTTGATTGCAGGGCGTTGATGGAGCCAGCAGCGATGAGTTCGAGCTGACCGCTTGGCGAGGGATGGAGGACGATGTCCCCCACCACGTTGATGGATCCGCCAAGGGCAGCGGTGCGCAACGTGGGTGCGGCCACGGAAAGAACCTGACCAAAAGGCAGCACGTTTGTCTCTGACAGACGCAGCCACGGCTGGAGGAACGCGGCTCTATCGGCGACAGTTCCCAGCTGCTGTTGCGTCCGCAGCCATGCCTGCAGAATGGAGCCTGGTCTGGTTTCATCAGGGAGTGTGACGGAATTTCTGAGTGTCACGTTTCCTCCGAGTGAGGTGATGTCCACCCCGGCATCCGCCGAGAGGGTGGAGAAAAAGGATTTATACCAGAATTTGTTGTTAATGCCCTGCGGGAGTAGGAAGGGATTGGTCGCAGGGGCGAGAAGCACGTTCCCGGTTGCGGCGATGTCGAATGAGGATTTCCCGACAAACAGGGTGGTGGGGAGCCAGGTATCGGAATCGAGGACGTTGGCGGAAGGGTTGTTCAGATTGGTGAGCAGGCCCAGCGAGGGCGAGCGGGTGGCGTTGGTGGTGATGTCGCCTCCGGTGGTGATGGTTCCTTTGCCGCGCTCGACATAATAGACCCCGCCGCTGAGATCCCCGCCGGAGGTGATGTGCAGATCGCCACCGCCCAGCTCAAGGAGTTTCGCGGGATCCGGGCGACCCATGGGTGCGCGGGCGTTGGTGGGGATGGCGGCATCGAAGTTGGTGATGTCGTTGCCCGCGCCCAGTGTGACGTTTCCACCACCCAGCGCTCCAGAGCTTTGGAAGAAATTGCTGTAATCGACCCACCAGGTGGTGGAGGCGGCGGGATCGTTAAAGACACGGATACCGCGGCCGATGGAGATGGATGCGTAATTTCCATCCGAGCCTACGCTGCCACGGCGGTAGAGATAGTTGTTGGGAAGCTGGCGGGAGGAATCGTCGATGAGGCCGCTGGCGTTGCGGGTTTTCCTTTCGAGGTTCGCTCCGGCGCTGATCGTGAGGTTTCCACCGGCCATGGCGTATTGGACGGGATAGGCCTGTTGGATTGCGCCGAGGGAGCCCTGGTCTGGCGCGAAGAAGAGCGAGATGATTGGCACTACGAAATCGTTGTTGGCGAAAACGGATGTGGAGTCGGCGACCTGGGTGCCAGCGGTGTAGATGGAGGCGAAGGGATTGAGGAGCTGGACGGAGCGCCCGGTGTGGATATCGATATCACCAGAGCCGGTGCGGATGACTTGGAAGTTGTTTCCTATGATGGAGGAGGTTTTGGCATTCACCCCTCCGGAGACAGTGGCGGCTCCGGTGTTTTTTCCGAGCCGGAGTGTGCCTTTTTCCGAGGCCAGCGAGTCGAGCGGGCTGACGGCGCGGAAGCTGGCGGCGGAGAGATCGGCACCGGCCGCGAGCCTGTAGTTCCAGGACTGGGAGTTGGCGGGGAGGAGAGGATTGAACGCATTGAGCGGGGCGAGCCAGAGGCTGGAGCCACCGGAGAAGCCATCACTGAGGGCATTGAAAAATCCAAGGTCTCCGGCAGCGCGGAGGGTGAGCGAGCCAGCGGCGGATCGCGGACCGAAGCGGAAGGAGAAGGAGGAGAGATCCCAATCGGCGGTGGCGGTGGAACCCTGTGAGCCGAGCGTGAGATCGCCAGCCCGGTTGATGATTTCCGCGCCGGGGGTGAGGATGATATCGAGGGAGGGATTGGCGGAGCCGAGGCGGGCTGCCATGGCAGTGTATCCGGCGGTAGTGGTGCCTGCGGTGCCGAGGTATGCCTCCGCTTCGGTGCGGATTTGCGTCTGAAGGGCGGTGGTGATGGTGCCATCCGGGGTGCCGGTGAGATCGTAAAGTCTGTAACCTTCCACGGTGATGGCGGAGGCTCCGGTGATGGCGGAGGCGATGGGGTTTAGCTGAAGATCGGTGTTCGCCGCATTGCGCGGGGCGCGGAGATGGAGTGTCCCGGAAAATTTCCCGAAAGTAGCATCGCCCGCCGCAGCTTCGGCAACTCCTAGATCTATAGTAGATCCGGACTGGAGATCGAGGAAAGCATTGGAGCGGACGCTTCCATCGCGCTGGGTGCCAGCGGAGAGGAAGACGGAACCACCTTTCCCGGCGGCATCGTAGGTGGCGGCGGAGGCATCGATGCGGGAGCCGGAGGCGAGGGTGAGGCTGCCGTTGGCGCGGAGATCGACGGCACCGCCGCGTGTGCCGGAGGCGTCGATGAGGCCGGTGAGCATGATGCTTCCCGTATCGGCGGAGACCCGGTAAATGGATGCGATGGCGGTGCCATCGATGAGGACATCCCCGGTGCGGATGCGGTAGTCGCGGAGGGCGGTGAAGCTGCCCGCGCCCAGGAGCGAGTCGAGATTTGCCAGGCTTGCGGAGGCCAGGGCGGATGCGTCCAGGCTGAACTCCGCCTTTTTCCCGGAGGTGCCGGACGAGCCTAATAGTTCTCCGCCGAGGTCGAAAATCCCGTTGGGTGAAGAGACGTTCAAGCTTCCCGCGTCGCCGCCGTCGGAGGGGGCTGAGACGTTGATGGATGCGTTTTCGGCGATTTTTACCGAGCCGTTGAGTGCGCTGAGATTGACGGTGCCTCCCGATGTATAGCGTATGGTATCGATGAATTCCCGGCTGGTGCCGGAGAGGTCGATGCTGGCGGGTGAGGAGCCGCCGATCAGCAGATCGCCCGAGGTGGCGCTGAGGGTGAGCTGGCCGCTGGGGAGGAGGATTTTCCCACCGAGTGCGAGGGTGGCACCTTCGAGGGTGAGGTTCGCGCCCAGACCGTCCGCTACGATAGCGGAGCTTTCCCCGGCGGCGGCGAGAATGAAATCCCCGAGGGCGCTGATGCGGTAGGTGGATGCCTGGGCACCGGTGAGGACTGGAGTGGTGGTGCGGATATTCCCGGTGGAGCCGAAGGAACCCTCTCCAGATACGGTAACCGACGAGGTGGCGTTAAAAGCGATTTCCGCGAAGCCCGATGCGGAGACCGCGCCGCTGGTGAAGGTGATATCGTCTGCGGTGAAAAGGAGGGAACCTGCGGAATCCGGAGCGGATGTTGGCGAGGAGGTGCCGACCGGATTACCGAGGAGAATCTGTGAGGCGGAGATATCGACCGAGCCGCTTCCTTGGTTGAATCCCCGCAGTCCGGCGGCTTCCAGGGTGAGGGTTTCAAAGGGATTTTCCGTGAATCCGCCGGTGCCGTAGAAGTCCAGATTCGAATAGCTGCGGAGGGAGAGACTGCGGGCTGCGGAAAGTGCGGCGAGGGTGTCCCGGGAGAGGACGAGACCGTCGTTGGTTGCGGGAATGGCTCCGGGATTTTCCAGCAGGACGGAAATTTGCCCGCTATTGAAAGCGATGTTTTCAGCCAGCAAGGATGCGAGAGGATTGAGTTTGGTGGCAGCGGTGGAATCGAGCAGGATGGAGCCGCCGGTGAGCGAGGTTTCCCCGACCGTGAGGATGGCACCGTTGTCCGGGGTGACTCCGGAACGGGTGACCGAAGCGTTGCCAGCGGATACGCGGACGAGTGCTCCGTCTCCGTCTTCCAGAGTCAGATCATCGAGCGGGGCGGCGCCGGTGGCGGTGATGGAGGAGCCGTCCGCGAGGGTGATGCTGCGGGTGGCGGCGAGGATGATATCACTTCCGGTGAGGGCGGCTCCGGCGTTATCGAGTGTGAGATTTCCGGTGGCGACCGTGACGGTGGAGTCGCCGGAGCGGAGGCCGCCAATGAGCAGGCTTTCCGCGTTGAAGCTGCTAAGGAGGTTCGCATTGAGGACTAGCTGGTTGGCGTTTCCACCGGTGCCGGAGGCGTTGATGAGGATGTCAACCGGGCTGCTGATATCAATGAGCGCACCGCGCCGCCCATCCGCGAAGTCGGACAGGACGGAACCGTTGACGGAGAGGCCGGTGGAGGCGGTGAAGGAGAGAATACCGGCGTCTCCCGGTAGGCGGGGCGCGGCGGTTTCACGGCTGAGAGCGGCATCCCTGATAAAGGAATCGACCGAGAAATCCTGGAACTGTGAGCGGGTGCGGACAATTTCAGCGGAGGCGATTTCGTAATTGCTGATCGCGGTGTTTCCGCTGCGGGCGGGGTTGAGCGAATTCGAGCGGAAGCCGGAGACGATGGAGGAACCGTCTGCCAGGGAGACGGAATTTACGACGTTCCCGGAACGCGGGGAGACAAGGAAGGAACCGGGTAACAGGGCATAGCGGGCGGGCAGCAGGGTGTAGGTGCCAGCGGGCACATTTTCGCTGGCGGCGAGGGTGATGGTATCGCCAGTGCGGAGGGTGGAATTGCTGAAACCGTTTGTCCCGGAAAGTTCGGGCGAGGCGGGATTGAACGGGGCATACGGGACGTAGTCGAAGCCGTAGCCGGGAATAATCGCGAAGGCCGTATCGGAGTCGAGGATGTCACTGGTGCCGCCGTTTCCGGAAATAAAACGGTATGCGAGAAGATCTCCCCCGCCGGAAATATCGATGTTTGACCCTTCGGCGGTGGTGACTTCTAGACCGGCAAGCGCGATGTTTTTCACAATGGGGCCGGAGGTGGTGATATCGAGTCCGGCGGGATTGATGAGCGTTTCCCCATCCGGGCTGATTCCGTAAGGAATCGTCAGACCGCTGCCGGAAACGGAAGTCTCGCTACCCGCCTCAAGGACGAGTGAGGAGGTAATGGGCGCGGCGATGGAATCCCTGGCAATGGGATTGACCGGCACGGCTCCGATGCCATCCGAGCCGAGAGTGATGGTACCGAGCGGGGCGCGGAGAGTGCCAGACTGGGAAATTTCCGAAGCATAGACCGCGAGCGAGCCGCCACCGGAAAATGGCAACGGGCGGGTGATGGCGCTATTGAAACTAACCGAGCCAATGCTATCCGGTGCATCGTAGGAGAAAATGGAGAAGGCGGAGGCGGTGGTGGGATAGACCTGACCCGCGTTGAAAACCAGATCGGCGGCGGCCTGGAGGGTGCCGTTCCCCCGGACATCGCCGGACGGGGCGTTGAATACGCCGCGCCCTACGCCTTGCAGGGAGAGGTTTCCGATATCGATGAGACTTGCGGAAACATTGAACGCTCCGCTGCCTCCGGTGGGCGCGAAATTAAACTCGGAGTCACCCAGACCCGGGACTCTGCGGGTGAAGAGGAATACTTCCTGCCCGGGCAGGAAAGGAGCGCGGAAATCCTGGCCGAGGGTGACGGCGGGCGCGGTGAGGGTTACATTTCCCTCCGCCTCCAGGATGCCGCCAGTGGCCGCGCGTATGCTGCCGGTGGCGGTGATGGAGACATTTTCCTCGAAGCGGATATTCCCTCCCAAAGTGAGTGAGTCGAAACCTCCCCCGGCGAAGGAACCCACCGACACGATGCCGAGTCCCGGAAGCTCGCTGCCGTCATTGACGAGACCGTTCTGACGGACAAGCAGATTGATATCCGCCGTGGTCGATTCGTCGCTAACAGGGACGTAACGCCCGGAGGAAATCCTAAGACGTCCCCCTGTGGCGGAGCCGCCGCCCGCCGCGCCGAACAGGAGCGCATCGGTGTGCAGCATGTTGGAGCCTGCGAGAGTGATGGAGCCGCCATTGGAATCCGAGGTGACGGGAGCGAAGAGCCTGCCGCGCAGGGAATTCCCATTGACCGCCGTGAGGCTGGCTGCGGCAACCGGCACGTCGAGTACGCCGGATGTGCCGGAGACATCGAGGCGGGATCCGGGGAGTGCCAGGATGTTTCCCGATACGGAAATGGTGCCGCCGGGCAGGACGCTACCGGAGCGGCGTCCGAAAGGATCGGGCAGCAGCACCGATTTTCCAGTAGCGGAAAGAACGGCGTTTTCCCCGAGGATGACGGTGGGGAGCAGCGGTGGGTCTGCGAGGGCGGGGAAATTCTGATTCCCGGAAATAGTGATACTGCCGCCCGGGGCGAAAACCGTGCCATCGACACTGGTCACCTGGCCGCTAAAAGTGACGCCACCCCGGGCATCCGTCACGATGCGGGAGCCGCTTTCCATGATGACCTCGCCAAGCGAGACGATGCTATTGGCGAACGGATCACGCACCCCGCTGGAGCTGAAGCTCAAAGTGGCGGCGGGGCGTATGCCTTCCTCGAATACCTGTGGATCGAGAAAGCGCAGTCCGCCCTCACCCAGGATGGTGGCGATGCGGCTGGAAACGATAGGTCTGATCTCCGTGCCGGAAACGATGCGCACGCCGGGTGTGCCATCGGCGAGACCGAAGCCGGAGAGACTGAAGCCGGAAAATCCACCCTGGGAGAAAAACGACGGGGCTATGAGATTGATTTCTCCATTTTCCGGCAAACCACCTACCTGGATAGCGGAAGCGGAAAGAGACAGCGTGCCGGAGCGTGCGCCGGAGAAGCCAACGATCTCCGCGCCCAGCGAGAGGCTGCCTCCGACTACAGAATCCACATTTAGATCGCGCCCTGCGGAAACGGAAACCGAATCCCCGTCTCCGTAGATGAGCCTGCCCTTCGCATTTGCCACCACACCGCCGGAAACGTCGATGCGTCCGCCATTGGCGAGGGCGACGGAATAGGCCTGGATGGAAATGTTTCCGCCGCCGGTGACGAGAGGGCCGCTGCCAGCACCCGGCACGGCGAGGCGGTCATCCACGATGAGGCCGCGGGTATCGAGCACGCCGCTGCGTCCGAGCCGGAACACCCCGCCGTCCGCCACCGGAGCCGGGGCGGTATTGGTGACCGTATTGCTGAGGAGGTTCACGATGGAGAGAGGCAGATTGGCACTGCGGAACGCGAGCTGCCCGCCGGGCGCGATGACGGTTCCATCTATATTTATTCGCGAGGAATTGATCGTGATTGCACCACGGACGGGAGCGGTAAGGGTCACTCCGAGGGGAATGGTTACGGAGCCATCGGGGTTGTTGATCGTGAGATTTCCGAACCCGCCGGCAGTCAGGATATCCGGGCGGAGGTAAAGATCCTCGAGACGGGCGGTATCCAGCGGGAGAGGATTTCCATCCTCATCCACGGTGAAAGGAGCCACCTCCCCCACCGGTCTCACGCTGGTAAAACGGATGTCGGGAGGGGTCGGGGAAAAAACAGGAAGACTGCTGTATGTGGTATCCTGCGCGGTGAGATCGAAGGTGAGGCTGCTGGCGGCGGCGGCATTCGTCCGCTGTTTTTCTCCGTCTATGGTATTTCCCAAAAGCGTGCCGTCAAAGGCGAGCGAGGGAGCTGTTAGAGATACCGCGCCGCCCGCTTGGCCGGAGGTGTAGCCCTTCTCGAAGCGCCTGCCGCTGGGAATGAGGACGCCGTTGTAGAATTCCGCCATTCCGAACTTGTTGTTAGATGCGTCGAAAAGCCCGGTGTAAATCCCATCGTAGGTGACGGTGGGATCCGCCTGGGAGATATCGGTGATGATACCGTTTTTGATGAGCCGGGTGGTTTCTACAAAACCGTCCTGGAAAGCGACTGATCCGCCGGAGACATCGATCTTGGCACCATCGCGAACTACCGCCGAGTTTCCCGCAGAGATGGTGACGGAGCCGCCCGCCGTCGTGAGCTGACCGACTCCGCGCTGGATAAGATTGGCGAATCCTGAGACATCCGCGAGCGGTGTGCCAATAAAGGGAACGCCGTTGAAAACGCCTGTTTCCCGTATGTCCACCTGTATGGTCTGGCCACGTAGGACGCCGTTGCGCTGGAGCGGGGAGTTCGCCAGCTCCGCTCCGCGAAGATCCACGGAGAGGATGTTCTGGGAAACCGGAACCTCCACGTCCAACGTTCCGGCAACATTGATGAGCGAGCCACTGTCAAGATAGGCTTGGCCGCCCGAGCGACTCAGCACGGAGTTGAGACCGCCATTGGTGAGAATCCACTCGCCCGCGCGGATATCCACAATCGCGTTCGGGGCGAGGGTGGTGGAATTTTTCCCGATATGGATGGCACGGCCTTCGAGATTGATACGGGAGCGAAGCGCGAGGCTGGTGCCGATGATGGTCTCACTGCTCTCGTATTCCGGCAGGATGGAGAGCAGTGCGCCCGCGCCAAGGCTGACGGTGCCGGAGCTGCTGTAGAGGAAAGGAATAAGGCCAGTCCCGGAGTTCGCAGTGACGGGGTTGGGCCGGGCGTCGTAATTCGCAAGAAGATCAATGCGCCCGTTCAGGGAAACGGAGGTGGTGGCGGTGAGCGCGCCGCTCTGCGAAACCTCTTTTCCGGTGATGGTGATGGAACCGCGTGGCGCGGAGATCAGGCCGGAGTTGCTACTAGATCCGCCGTAGGTTCCGACGTTTCCGACAAAGGCATCGAGGCCGCGCAGGGAGGGATCGCTGGGATCGTGCGGGGCGAGTCCAACCTGAAGACCAGCGGCAAG
Organism: uncultured Verrucomicrobiae bacterium; assembly: GCA_963793435.1. Taxonomy (GTDB): domain Bacteria; phylum Verrucomicrobiota; class Verrucomicrobiia; order Verrucomicrobiales; family Akkermansiaceae; genus Luteolibacter. The sequence continues at coordinate 3,904,637 of CAWCAA010000002.1, forward strand.
GATGGTCTGGCCGTTGGGCGTGGTGATGGTGCCAGCGTTGGTTACGTTTGCGCCGATGAGTGCCACGCGGCCTCCGTTTCCATCCGCGGAAACTGGCGTGTTGAGAAGTGCGCCGGATTCCACGATGACATCGCCGTAGCGGCCATCCGCAGCCAACGGAGGGGTGGTGGTGAATTCGGAGGTTCCATTGGTTCCGGCGGGTATGTCCAGGCCGGAGAAAAGGAACTGGGAGTCGGGATTGTTCAGCAGCCCACGCTCGATGAGATTCGTATTGATAGGTAGCGAGGAGACGGTGAGTGAGCCGGTATCGACCTGGCTGGAACCGCCGAAGATGACCCCATTGGGATTGATGATGTAGACCTGCCCCTGGGCTTTGATATTGCCGAGAATCTGGGTCGGGTTTGCGGACGGATCGGTGATGCGGTTGAAGGCGATCCACTGGTTGGCGTTCGCACCGGCGGCGGACTGATCGAAGGTGAGGGTGGTGTTTTTCCCGATGTCGAAAGTCTGCCAATCGAGCAGTGCCTGCTGGGCTGTCTGGCGCACGCCGACGTTCACGCGGCCTGTGGCATCGGTCGCCTCGGTGGGCAGGTCGGCACCCTGGAAAGGTTTCTCGCCGGGAGCGACCTGTAGGCCGCCTATGCCGAGTCCGTTCGTGACGGGAGGCAAACCGGGAACGGGACTGCCGGCTCCTTGCCGCGCCGTATTACGGGCGGCATCCTGCATTGCGCGTATGGCGTTGAGCGCATTGGTATTACGTGAAAGCGCGTCCTGCGCGTTGGCCCGTGCCTGGCTGGTATCCGCAGGGGTGGTCACGCCGGAAGCGGCGGGCGAGGCTCCCGGAGCGGGCGCGGAGGAGGACGATCCACCTCTGAGAAGATCTCCCGCACCAGCCGTTTGCAATCCCATGGCCAGGACAAAAAAGGCGGCGACAGGATGTGCGGCCATGATGGGGAGCGGGCGGATTTTCACGGGAAAAAAATTAAGGAGTTGGTTTGATTTTCCGCAGCTCGATCTCGTTGATGGCGGCGGGATTTTTCTCGAGCATCGTGGCGATCATTTCCTGCCGTAGCTCGGCGGATTTGTTGGCGCGGAGGCGGGCGGTGAGCTGGGGTTTCACCTGATCCAGGGTGGGTGTGGTCGCCGCGCGGGTATCGAGCAGCTTGACGATGTGCCAGCCATCATCCAGGCGGATGGGCTTGGAGACGGAGTTCAGCTTGAGATCGGCGACGGCATCACGAATGGCGGGCTGGATGAGATTTTCCTGGAGCCAGCCGAGATCGCCACCGGCAGGCGAGCTGGTTCGGTCGTCGCTGGAGACACGGGCCACGGATGCGAAGTCCGCGCCCTTTTCAGCGAGCTGTTTTTCCACGGTGGCGAGGCGTGATTCGGCGGTTTCCGATTTCTCGGGATCTGCGATGAAAATCTGCGCCAGGTGCCACGCTTTCGGGACGAGGAGAGCTGCTTTGTTTTCCTCGTATGTGGATGTCAGAAGCTCCTCCGAGGGAAAATCAGCGGGAGGCTCGGAGACGGATTGGAGGTAGCTCTCGGTGATGGCGGCCTCGCGGGTGCGCTCGAGTTTCGCGGCGACGGCGGGATCCTGATCGTGCTTCGCCGCAGTGGCCTTCGCCAAAACGAAGCGCTGGATGAGCAGGGCGCGGACGAATTGATCGAGCGCCTGGGGATTCCGCACAAGCTGCGTGCGTTCATTTTCCGTAAGCGTGGACAGCACGCCGGAAAGCTCGGCTGAGCTGATGCCGGTATCGCCCATCTGGGCGACGTTCGACTGGGCGTGGACGGAAGTGGAAACGCCGAGCAGGGCGATGGCGGAAAGGATGGTGAGGTTCATGTTAGTTTGGTTGGGCGGAGATGCGGTTATCGATGACTTTGTCTTTGTAGTCCTGGACTTCGTTTTCGACTTTCACGCGGGTCTTCTGGATGAAGGGCTCCCGGGCGGAGAGGGCTTTTCCGAGAGCGTAGTTCTCGTAGCGTTCGAGAATCTCCAGAGAGGTCATGTAGAGATTCAGGTTCTTCCGCTCACGATCGGCGATGGTGTTTTTGGCGACAAGCAGGTCTCCCGAGGCAGTGGCGCGGGCGGCTTCCTTTTCACGGGCGGTTTCTTCCATTTTCTCGAAAGCGATTTTCCATTTCTCCAGCGCGGCGGCATATTCACGGAGGTTTTTTTCACGCCCGGCGAGGGTATCGGCAAGGCGGGCAAGGGCTTTTTCCGAGGCCGCGCCCTCTTCGCTGGCGCGTTTCGTGAGGGTGGTGACTTCGGTATTGAGGCTGTCGATCTCCTTCTGGAGAACTTCGTTTTTCGCCTCGGAGGCGGCGAAGGTGGCGAGGGCGTTCGCTTTCTCCGTCTGCGCCGCGCGGAGCAGGAGAGCCGTGTCACGGAGCTGGGTGCGCAGCGCGGCGATTTCTGGAGAGACCTCTTGCGCGAGTAATGGGGCGAGCAGGAAAAGGGAAATGAGAAAAAATTTCATAGGAGAGCTGCGGTTAGAATTTCGCGTTGAGATCGATCTGGAAGGTATCGGATTTGAGCGGAAGGCCGGCGACTTCATCGGAGGAAAGCCAGCGCGCGCCGAAGCGGACGTTCGGGGAGAGGGCAAGGGTGGCGCCGATGTGGAAGCCCTGGACATTGGTGCCGCCGCCTCCGAAATCGGAGTCGGTGAAAGCATCGACGATGGCATCGCTCTCGACGTAGCGGTAGCCGATGTTCGCAGTCCAGTCGCCCAGTGTTTCAAGCTTGGGCTTGCCGATCTGGAGGGCGACATACCATGCGGTATCGCCGCCATCGAAGGAGCCGTTCAGAGGGCCAGCACCATCGGGATCGGGGCCGAAGTTGTTGACGGCTTTCCTTCTGATGCGGCTTTCCTCGAAGGCCAGGTTTTTTACAAACTCACCCAGCAGCGAGATGCGGATGGGATCGAACCCATCGTAATTGACCTGTCCGGTGAAGGTGAGATTCCGGAACTCGGAGGCGAGTCCGAAGTATTGGAACTGGTTGATGGTGCCGAAATTGTTCGCCGCGGTGGGAGTGATATTGCGTAGGGGCGTGTAGGTATTGCCGCGCTGCGCGAAGCCGGGGCGGGTGGAATCGGTATTGCCCGCGTCCGAGGATGTGAGTGGGACGAAGGGATCGGAAAGCTCACCGCTGACGTTCTGGAAATCATAGTAGGAGGTGCCGAATTTCGCAGACCAGTCCTCGTCGATTTTCCAATCAATGCCAATCTGCGCGCCGTAAAGGTAGCGGTCGGTGGACTCGAATTTGGACGGCTGATTCGAGGCGAAGTTCAGGGAAGTATTGAAAATCGGGAAGGCTCCCGCCGTGCCGAAGAGATGCACGGAATCGTCCACGCGGACGCGGCCACGGACGGCGATACCATCAAAGCCGATGTCGTCGTCCCACTGGATTTCCGAGCTGAAAAACGGATTGTCGAAACGGCCTGCGGAGAAGACGAGCTCCTCGCCATCGCCCGGTCCCGCATCGTAGGAAAGGAAGGCACGATCCAGCCAGATCTGGTATTTCGAGAAATTCCCCCCTCCCCCGCCGAGGGTCTGGTTGGGGGACACGGGGGAATCGGAATCCCCGGTGGCGATGCGGAAGCCGCCATTGAATCCTTGGCCGAGAAGAATTTCCGCACCGGCGCGGGCGCGGAGGCGGTAGCGGTCGCGATCCTGATCCACGTTGTATTGCGGGGAGAAGACGTTGCCTGCGGTATCGAAAGGCGAGCCGGTATTGATGGCGTTGAAATTCGGGAAGGAGCCAGTGTTGGCATTGGCGTCGTCAAAGCTGATGAACTCGCCGCGCACTCGCAAATCGCCGAAGGGGATGATACGGGAAGTCCAGTCCGGTGAGTGGTTCTTTCCCCATTCCTCCTCGCGTGCCTGAGCCATGAGCTCCTGCTGAATCTGATCGCGCATTTGCTTTTTTACGATCTCCGGAATGTATGTGACGCGCTGACCCTCTGGATCGATAGGCGGCGGCATGGGTGTGGCGGCGGCCTGCGCCTGCGCCTGTGCGACGGCTGCTTCCTGCTCCGCCTGTTGCACCAGGGCGATTGCCTCCGCCTGGGTCAGGATGCCTTTCTGCACCAGTGCGCTGATGAGATTGATGGTCGCGTTCTGACTGGGAGCGGCAGGTAGCGCATCGGCGGGCGGAAGCTCGGGGACGGCATCCTCGGCGGGGAGATCAACGGGCGGAGCCGGATCTTCCTGGGCGTGAATGCCCATGGCAGAGAGGCCGAGTATGGCGGGAAGGAGATAGCGGTAGGTGTGCATTTCAGGAAAAAAATTTAGGGCTGTCTGGCGGTCATCCGCAGATTGATAGGCATGGGCATATCGGCGGGCGGCGGATCGGAAAGCTGGAGACCGGGCAGGATTTGGTCGCGGATGGCGCGGTCCACATCCGGCTTCCCGGTGGTGCCGACAAGCTGGGCGCGGGTGATGCGCCCGAGCCGATCCGTCCAGATTTTCACGGTTACGGTAAAGCTGGCGGTGCGGGTGGTGGAGTTGTTCCGCAGGGCACTGGAGACGGCGTTCTGCACCTTTGCCGCATACCAGCCGAATTTGCTGCCGCCGCCTCCGCCGCCGATGCCGCCCGTGCCGCGCCCGCCGTTTCCATTGCCTGCGGTGAGGCCGAAGCCGTTGGGGCCGTCACCGGTGAGGCCGGTGCCGAGGTCTGCGGAAGGTGGCTCCGGAGGTGCATCGACAGGCGGTGGCTCATCCGCTGAGACGGGTTCCTGCTCGACCATTTCCGGCTCCTGCTCCGGAGGAGGAGGCTCGTTCTGCGGGGGTGGCGGCGGGGGTGGCGGCGGTGGAGGAGGTGGCGGCGGGATATTGATCATCACCACCTCGGTGCCTTTACGCTCCGGGGCGGAGGGAGTTTTTTCCCCGGAAACGAAAATCCAGATGACGCCGCCCGCCAACGCAGCGACGATACCACCCGCGATGAGCCGACGCTTGGTGCGGCCTTCCTTTTCGTAATCGTATTCCTCCTCGGACATCTCCTTGAAATTTATTTAGCGGGTTGGGTGGCGAGGCCGATCTTATCGATCTGGACGCGTCCGAGGACATCGAGCACATCCATGATGCCCTGGTATTGGGTCGCCCTGTCGCCGCGCACGACGACGGGCACATCCGGGGTGGCCGCTTTGATCTCGGTGAGTTTCCGCTCAAGCTCCGCAAGGGTGACGGGGAGCGTGTTCAGCGCGATTTTACCCTCGTTGCTGATGGTGATGGCCTGCATTTTCGGTGCGCCGAGATCCGCGACGCTGGACTTGCTCGCACGCGGCAGATCCACCTTCACCCCCTGCACTCCGGCGGTGGTCATGATGATGAAAATGAGCAGGAGAACCAGATAGAGATCCACCATTGGGGTGACGTTGATATCGTCGTAATTGCTTTCTGCGGAGGCCATAGGTCAGGCGTTTTGATCGGATTTGGTTTCGGAAATGGCGGGCGCGTACGGGGAGGACTCGCCGGCGGGTGGGTAGAACTCCGCCATTTTCGCGACGAACTCGTTGATGAAGACCTCCATGCTGCTGGTGGTCTCCTTGATGCGGCTGTTCAGGTAGGAATAGATGAACAGCGCGGGGATCGCCACGATGAGGCCGGCGACGGTGGCGAGTAGGGCGGAGGCGATGCCGGGGGCGATGGAGTTCACATCCACCTCGCCACTCTTCGCGATGATGGCGAAGGTGATCATCACGCCGACGACGGTGCCCAGAAGTCCGACATAGGGGCCACCGGCGATTGAGATGGTCAGGAAAATCAAACCCTTCGTGAGGCGATGCGTTTCGTGGACAAGACCTCCGTCCAGCGCGGCGCGGATCGCCTGTATGGAGCGTCCGGACAGCCCTGCGGTGCGGGTCTTGTCGCGCCGGAGACGGTGGGCGATCTCCTCGGAGCCGATGTGGTAAATGTGGTAAAGCGGGGAGTGCTTCAGGATGGACATGCTGCGCGCGTCCGCGTTCCCCCCGAAGGTGCTGACGCTGTCCGTATCCCCATAGTCGATGGCTGTGAGATCCGAGGATACGCTATGCCATTTTTTCAGAAATACCTCGGTGGATTTCTGGATCTTGTTGAGATAATTGAACTTCTGGATCGCGACAGTCCAGCCGACGGCGATCATGATCACGCACACGCCGATGGCGATCCAGCCGTCGAACATCATGTTGTTCGCGATGTCTCCGAAGAGGGCGATGTGCTCCATCGCGCCGCCGCCGTGGCTCTCCGCGCTTCCTCCGGCCATCTCCGCTTCTGAGAGGAAAAGGCTGCGCGGAGAGGCATCCGACGAGCCTTGGTTGATGGCGGCGAATTTCAGCCAGGAGTCGGAGCGGGCGACCTTTGAGATGTGCAGGGAGTCCAGCTCGCCATTGTAATTTGCGCCGCCAGCCTCCGCCGGCCCGCCAAGGATGGAGGGCGCGGAAAGCTCCGGCAGCACGGCATTTACGGAGGTAGTAGGCAAGCCGTTCACGTAGAGCTGGATTTTCCCATCCGCCGCGGTGAAGGCCAGATGAGTCCATGTGGAAACAGGGATGGCCTCACCGTCCTGCGTGCTGGTACCACCGACGCTGATGACGGGGACGCCCTGGTTGAGCAAGAGCCGGAAGGAGGCCGCACCGGAGGATTTCGAGAAAATCACGGCGTTGTCCTGGAGTGCGGCGGGACGCACCCAGGCAGACCATGTAAGTTCCTGCCCGCCTGCCCAATCGAGGCTGGGAGAGGCCGGGATGATCAGCGGAGTATCGAGCAAACGCAGTCCGCCACCTATGATACCGCCATCGGAAGTGACGCCGGGATTTTCCGAATGATTCCCGTTCGAGGTGGCATCCTGAAAATTTTCCCCTGGCTGTCCGAACTCCATGGCAAGGACGGTATCCGCATCGAAGGCGTCCGAGGGAGTCGTCTGACCAGTGCCTTCGGAGCCGCCGTAATAGAGGCTCATCATGGTCTTCTCACCCGCCTTCACCTCCGGCACTTTCACCCAGACGAAGCCTTCGTTAATAAGACTGTCGAAGCGCTCGACATAGTGCGGATAGACCGTTTTCCCATCTGGAGATACGAAGCGCAGATCGCCCCCGCCCGCCGCCGCCACCTGGAACTGGAAATTCCCGTCATGCAGACGCACCAGCACGGTGGCATCGCTGATGTCCTCAGAAGTGGCTGCGGCATCGCCGCCGGCATCAATCGTGATCGCCTGGCGCTGAGTCCAGGCTCCGTTCCACCAGCCTTCCGGGGCTTTCGCTTGAAGTTGGGCGAGAGGAAGCGCGATGAGGAGAATGCTGATTTTACGTATCATGGTCGTGAATTGTCGGGAAAAAGGAGGGAGATTCAGAAGTCGATCCAGCTGCGGAACGTGACGCGCACGTCACCGCGCTCGGCCGGGAGGAAGTCTCTGAGCGGAAAGGCGATATCGAGGGAGGCGTTGTAATTTTTCCGGTAGCGGAGGCGGCTGCCAAAGCCGGTGCTGACGAGCGTGGCGGTCTCCCGCTGGCCGGGCAGCGCATCATAAATGCCGAGGTATCCGGCATCCACAAAAGCGTGGAAACGCAGCTCGTCCTCATCGGCTTTCCCCTCGGCAGGTTTCCCGAAAAACGACTTCGTCCTATACTCCGCCGTGGCGAAGACGGCGTTGTCACCCAGCGTGGTGCTTTCCAGATAGCCCCGGGCATTGGACAGGCCTCCGGCCGCATATTGCTCCGTGTTGATCAGCGCCTTGTTGGCAAGCTGGCCTTGAATTTTCCCGAAAAGCTGCGAGCCATCCGCCAGATCACGGGTGTGTGAGACATCGCTTTTCAGGATGATGAAGGAGCCGTCGGACTTGAAACGCTTGCGGGCAAACTCCGCCGCATCGCTGCCCACGCCGCGCAGAGTGAAAGCCAGCGAACCGTTCACCTCGGTGAAAGCCTCCTTCCCGTGGAGCCAAGTCGCGCCGTAGTTCGCACTGATTGGATAATACTCGATGGGTGCCGCAATGATGCTACCGGCGACGTTCAGATCCTCCGTGAAATCCTTGCGATCCATGCCTATGCTGAAACTCTGGAAAAATCCTTCCGCCGAGGGCATGTCGATCAGCGCCCGCAGACTCAGCACATTCCCCCGCCCCACCACCGATCCACCGCCCAGTGTGGAAACATCGCTATCCTGCCTGGTGGCGGAAACAAGCAAGCTGGCACCATCCGCGATGCGGGCGAGATAGTAGCCGGAATAGACCAGCGCATCGTCGGAATCCTCCGGCGCGATCTGGCCGCTGAAGCCAATGGTGTGGCCGAGCTGAAAAAGATTCGCGTAGGAAAGGCCGGCGTTGAGCCGCAGCTTGGAGGTGTTCGCGCTGTATCGGTTGTTCAGCTCTACGGAGCCATGGAGCGGCAGCTTGTCCTCCACGTTCAGATCGATGTCGAAAGTACCGGGAGCCGTGCCCGGCTTCAGCTCCGGGGTGACCCGCCTATCGGCCAGCTTGTTCAACGCCAGCACCTCCTTTTTCACATCATCCATGTTCGGCACCCCGCCCTCCGCCATGGAGGGAGCGTTCGCTTTGATCCTACTAGGAAGGTAGTATCTGGAGCCGTTAACACGCAGACGGCCCACCGTACCCTCCACCACCTCCAGCGTGATCACCCCGTAGCGGGGATCCTGCTGCGGGATGAGGACGGAGACAGTCTGGAAGCCCTTGTCGTGAAATTTTTCCTCAAGTGCCAGACGTGCCCGCTCGACATCATCCGCCGTGCGAGCCGGCCCAAGAAAAGGGTAAACCGCTTCCTCAATTTCCAGGCTGGAGATCTTAGTCGCACCTTTCACCCTGTATTCCTGCACGAAAAACCGGGTTTCCTCCGCCGTTGCGGGCGCCTCCTGCGCGGGAGCCAATCCAGCCATGCCCGCAATAAGCAAAGCAGCCCCAAGAGCGAGACTTGTGGGGGACTGGGGGATGGACAGGTGGAACATGGCAACGTGATATTCCTTCGGCGAACAACTCCGGAGGAACGCGGCTAGAAATGCTGGAGACGCCGTTTCCCCTCAAGGCGTGTCTTGTGGCAAAACTGTCACAACACCGAAGGAAAATGATCTCTAACCGCAAGTGCCTGATGCGCGATGCCAACGGGAAAGCCGCGGGGATGGGAAATCCCGTCCAAGTGGCGAGCCGACCCGAAACAGGAATACTGGCACGCGTCATATGGTGTGGATCTCCCGGCTGGTTTTGAAGGTCTCGCTCATTTGAATTCAGCCCAGAGGGCTTACGGATTCCAGCCCGGAGTTGGCGTAGCTACTCTGGATTTGACGTTTCCCATCACCCAACACCAAAGATGTTACGTCAAAGTGCATCGTTTGGCGCAGCGCGGCCGTAAGCCTTACACGCTTGGAAGATCCCGGATGAAAGCACCCGAGATAGGTTGAGGTTTCACTCAGCCAAAAGCCCCTTGGGGTATTTGTCAGGCAACGCCCTTCGCGATTTTCACAAAACCTAATGCTTGTCCGTATATTCCCTGTTCCTGTCCATACACCAATTTTTCGCGGAACCAACCGGATGCTCCGCGACGGCATGGAAAGGGATCAGGATTCCGTCCTCGAAGCGGATGTTCCGCAGTGCGGCGTCGCCGAGGAGGATGTTGTCTTCGGCGCGGTAACAGGAGTTTTGCGAAACTTCGATGAAATCGGCCTACCCGAAGCCCGCCCCGGACGAACCTCTTCGATTTCCAACAGAGCACTGCCTTCAGACGGCGAATCTTCTGAACATCCCATTCACACTGATATGAAGTCAACCGCCCTCGCCTCCTGCATTCTCGCCTCTTGTGGCGGAGCAAAAAAGACCCTCCAACCACCACTCCGGAAGGCGGAAACCTCTCTGACCCGCCAACCGACACTTACTCCAGAGTCCTGGAAAGCGATGGCTTCGGGGCATTCTTCGGCCAATCCGACACCTTTTGGCACGGCATCCAGATCGAGTGCGATTTCCGCGCACTCGCGAAAGAATGGGAGGGACTCGTTTCAAAGGTGATCCCTACCATCCAGATCCCCTTGTCGGTCTGACCGACTGCTTGATACTGCTCGCCCAAAAATATGCATCCCGGATCAAGATCGCGCGAACTCGGGATTTCCCAGGTGGTCGCGCTCACTTCATCTGGGAATTTATATCGTGCCATTCACCACCACTAATCCTGGATTCTAGTCCGCACGGCTATTCTTTTCATTCGGAATTCAAACGAGGCACGCCCCTTATTTTATTGGAGATGGCTCTCAAAACTACGGCGGGCTTGGAGCGCAAACTTTCCACCATCGTTTTAGGCGAGCAATCCAATGACAGGTTCAAGCCCGTCTCGGATCATGATGAGAAGTGGATTCGGGAGCGGATGGTCAGAATGAAGAAGGCACTTGCGCCGACACTCCCATTTTAGAGAACGCTTCCGGCACGGTTGCGCCTGGACTTGTAACACCAGACTACTACGCCTTGCCTGGTGTTGTCCGTCGCAATCCATTGGAACTGCGGGATTCGCTCTGTTTGGTCGCTTCTCCCTCCCTGTTCGCCATTCAACGATTGTTGGGTGATGAAACTTCTTTTTTCATTCAACGCGTGAGAACCATTCTCGCTTGGGAGGGATGAGAACCTTTGCGAAGCAAAAAAGGGTTCGAGTGCCCGGGTTTCGCTCGTAGCGAACTTCTATTCCCTCCGCGAAGCGCACACCGCTCGGACGGAGCGGAGCGTAGTCAAAGCAGAGATCGCCTCAGCGATCCTTTACCTACACGGAATCCGGAGGAGGATTCCGCACACAGCTTGGACGGAGCGGAGCGTAGTCAATCCCCCTCTGTCCGCCATCCGTTTTCTCAACCTTTGTGCGTATGGAAACCTAGGCAGTCAAAGGGTTACGATCGAGGAATGTCACTGCTCCAGGAGAAACAATTCGTTGCTTCTACCAGTTTTTGAAGACTTAGGAGCATCAAATTTTCCAGTTCTCCATGAGAATGCGTTGGCTGTTGGTATGCACGATATCCGAAACAACTTGTCCCTCGGTGAAATCCGGAACCAGCGCGGCATTGGATTTCTGAATCTGTCTCGAGAGGCTCTGCAGGCGTTTTATCGCTGGCGAGATCCCTAGCCCCGCATCATCGAAGAACTTCTTCCAATGTTTGGCGGCAAGCCTGCTTGGTTCACGTTCGCCGCCAATCTTCATCGCCATCGAGTTGGCGATATCCGGGTAGGCGCCCGTGCAAACCAAATCATAGAGTGGAGCCAACCGGATTGCGTCTTCTTCACGCAGGAACGAGAAATTCTTGCCGTGGGCATCGTTGTTTCCGATCACGTAATTGAAAACCACCGCGTCGAACAGTCTGAGCACATCCACACCTGGCACACTTGAAACTTCGCGAACCAATTCAAAGCACTTGCGAAGATTCGGCCCGCCTTCCTGCTGGTATTTCAGCTCGGGGGGAATCCCAAGTGCCTGGCAAAAATCTTCCTGATGGATGCGGGTAAGCTCGCGGTTGGGAAGGCGACTTCTGTCATACCGCTCCACTTGCAGAAATTTGGTTGAACCAGCCGTTCCAATTTCCACGTTTGCAACATCCAGACCAACCGCCGAAGCGAGCTTCATGCAGTAAAACTCATTTTCAACCAGCCCCTCAAAATCGAGGCTTTGTGGTTTGATGATATGGGTGCTTGGAGAGCCATCCAAAGGCAGTGAAATACTTCGATCTCGAATTGCCACCGCGATTTTCCCCTGCGCACCCGCCAAGGAAAGGCGGATACCCTCTTCACCCACCAAAAGCGGTTTTTTTGGAAGCGTAGCTATCAGACTTTCCAGATCCTCCGAACTGATTTCCCGATACCTTGCATCAGCCTTCAAAGGAAGCTCACAGTCTGGCATGATGCTCACTGCCCCAGCACATTCGGCTCCGATATTTTCCAAAATCGCAAAGTCGTTCCTGTCGCTCACACCAAAGTTTTTTGCGATAAGCTTGCGACTATCCTCTTCCGGTAGCAACCCGGCAAAAAACGGTCTGCACTCGTTGTGCCTGTAGCGCGTGTCTGACAACGGTAGTGAATAGGAAAGAGGAATCGCAGTGTCATCGGAAAGCCAGGCAGGATTGTAGGAGAACCACAGGGCTCCTGAATCATCCTGTTCGAGTTGCCCCACCAAAGAGTCACTAAGAAAAACACTGAGGACCCTTGCCATGATCTAGTTGCCCTTTCCTTTGGGTTTCAGTTCCATCTCCAAGCCCAGATTGGAAACCACCTTCAGAATCTTGCCCAGCTGACAGGTTTCCTTACCGTTCTCCAAGTCACTGATAAACCTTACTCCAGTTCCCGAAACCAGTGCCAAATCCGTCTGGCTGAGACCTGTCTCCTTTCTACGCTTTCGTATGAGTTGCCCCAATTTTTCACTGCTCATCACAACTCCTTTTGTTCCCGTTCGGGAATAATAACAGATCATCAAATCAAAAATAACCATCTCTTCCCGTTCGGGAATAATTATTCAAGTTATCGCCATTGCATGAGCTTGCGGCGGTCTTCCAGATATTCAGCACGGTTCGCCAGTCCTTGGCTAGCGGCTGGAAGCACGCTTCTCCTTATTCCAAACTCTTCAATTGAATCTTGCGCCGTTCCTTAGTCAGCCAACCGCCCTGCCCCGGCACTCGTCACTTCTTTGAAATCCCTTGCCAATCCGCGTTTCACCGCATACGCCATCCGCACACAATTATGGCCAGCGTCAACATAATCAACCTCCGCAAGGGACATGCAGTCCGCCACAACAACGAAGTCTGCCTCGTCATCGAGCATGAGCTGAAAACCCCTCCCCGTATGGCGTCCTATGTGCAGATGTCCATCCGCAGTGTTGCCACCAAGAAGGTTTCCAATCTGCGCATGACCTCGAACGACTCGCTCGAAGGCGTCCACCTTGAAAAAATCGGCCACGAATATTCCTACAAGGACACGGAAGGCTACCACTTCCTCCACCCGGAAACTTACGAGGACATGGTCGTCTATGAAGACCTCATCGAGGGAGTGAAGGACTACCTCATCGAAGGCCAGCTCTACACCCTCCTCATCGCGGACGGCATCGTTGTGAACATCGAGCTTCCGCTCACCATGGTCATGACCGTCGCCGAATCTTCGGAAGGCGTGAAGGGAGATTCCGCCAACAACGTTTACAAACCGGCCACCATGCAAACCGGCCTCAACGTGAACGTCCCGCTCTTCATCAACCAGGGCGAGCGCATCTCGGTAAAAACCGAAGACGGCACCTACCAGGGTCGCTCGAACGATTGAGTGCCTGGGCAAAAAAGTCCATATGCCCTGGAAGCGGAACCCTTGCCACTTCCTGAGTCGAGTGGTAGATTTCATTCATGAACGTTGAACTGCCAGACGCCGTCATGGAGGGGACAGGCATGACACCCGAAATAGCCAAGCTTGAAGTGGCTATCGCGCTTTATCGTGATCGAAAAGTCAGCATGGGACGCGCCGCACGGATTGCCGGAATCCCCCGACCGCATTTTCAGAACGAAATCGGGAAGCGCGGGGTAACCGTGGACTACAGGATTCAGGATTTCGAAGACGATCTGGTGACAATTCAGAAGCTGTAGCCAAATGATCGTAGTCAGTGACACTTCGGTCGTTACAGCCTTGATTCAGATTGGTAGGATTGACCCGCTCTCCGAGATCTTCGGAGGAATTGTAATTCCTGAATCCGTCTCTGAAGAACTGGCTGTTTGTCATATCGGATTGCCAGCTTGGATAAGGACGGTAGGTGTGCGGAACAAACATTTGGTTGGGGAATTTTCCGCAGAACTGGATGCAGGTGAAAGCGAAGCAATCGCCCTGGCTCTCGAATTGAACGCCGATTTTCTTCCCATGGATGAAAGACTCGGACGAGCGGCAGCCCAATGCGCCGGATTAAATGTCGTCGGGATTCTCGGCGTGGCGGTCGCAGGTAAGCGCAAGGGACTGATAGAAAAAGTTGCCCCATTTATCAGGGATCTGAGGGAGATAGCATCGTTTCGAATATCAGCGGAACTTGAAGCCAGAGTCTTGCGTGACGTCGGAGAAACCTGATTTGGTTGGCTCAGTTGAAACTCAGGTTGAAAACCCACGCTCCTTATTTCCCCACCAGCTCCGCCACACCCAGTTCCCTCGCCAGTTCATTGAACTCCGCGATTTCCGCCGGGGTGAAGTGGAGGCCGCCGGCTTCGTCGGATGCCTTGCGGGCTTTTGCCTCGATCTGGCCGGGGAGCATGGCGTTCTCGTTGCCGTGGCCGAGGATGTCGTCGAGGACGGCTTTGAGGTTCTCCGCTTGTGTGCGGCCTTTGGCAAAATTTCTCCCGGAAAGCGCCTCTGGATGGATGACGTGGAAGTAGAATGCGGTGGTGGTTTTCTCCTCCTTGTCCTCGGTGGAGCGGCCACGGATGGTGGGGATGGAGCCGCCGATGAGGCCGCCGAAAATTTCGTTCAGGAGCGACATGCCGTAGCCCTTGTGTCCGCCGAAGGGCAGGAGGGCGGAGACTTCGTTCGGGTCGGTGGTGGGTTGGCCGTTCTTGTCCACCGCGGCACCGGGAGGGAGTTGTTTGCCCTCTCGCTTGAGCGCTTGCACGCGACCCATAGCCACTGTGGAGGTGGCCCAGTCCATCACGATTGGGAAGCCGTTGGGTGATGGGATGCCCCATGAGTGCGGGTTGGTTCCGAGGGTAGGGTATTTTCCTCCGAAAGGAACGACCTCGGCGAGGGTGGAGGTGCAGTTGGTGTAGGCGAAATAGCCGCGCTCCGCCGCCTCCATCACGTAACCGCCGCCCCAGAGGTAGTGGAAGGAATTGTCCACGGAGATCTGGGCGATCCCATATTGGTCTGCCAACTCGATGGCGCGGTCGATGGCTTGGTAAGCGACTGCCTGGCCGAGTTTCTTGTTCGCGTTCCAGATTTCGGAAGCAGGGAAACGGGAGGTAAGGACTTCGATTTCCGCACCGGGATTGCAGCCGCCGGTGGCCGATCCGAAGAGGTGGTCAAGGTGGAGGGCTTTGAGAGCGTGGTGGGTGCGGATGCCGTGGCGGGCGGCTTCAGCGGCGAGTTTCGTCCCCAGGACAGCTTCCTCTTCGGTGAAGCCACGGGATTTATAAGCGGCAATGACAAGCGAATCGTGGGCTTCGCGCGGAATGGTGAGGAATTCTGACATGGTTTTCTGGATATGTTTCGGGGTTCTGTGAATTTGCAAAGCGCCTGATTCGCCTCCGTCTAATCCGTTGGGGAGGCAGGGGCAAGACAAGCTTGTCAGATACCGGTATGCAGCATCCAGCCCATTTTTTCCTCTCCACTCCGTTTCGATTCACGTATCTGTGTGGTGCCCCCGGTTTCCCTGGGATCACAACCCGACCACCGGTTTCCACAATGATGAAAATCCTAACAGCCCTTGCCTTCGTTGTCTCCGCCTCCGCCAAGACGTTTCCTGAAATCAAAAACACGGAACCCGGAAACCCGGCTCCCATCCCCGCGCACGAGGCGTTGGAAAAGCTTCGGCTTCCCGAGGGTTTCCAGGCAAGCCTGTTCGCCTCCGAGCCTGTTGTGCAGAATCCTATCGCCGCGACATGGGACGCGAAGGGTAGGCTCTGGGTGGCGGAGAACTACACGTATGCCGAGAAGCAAACGCGCTTCGACCTCTCCATGAACGACCGCGTCATCATCCTTGAGGACAAGGACAACGACGGCCACGCGGAGACGAGGAAAGTTTTCACCGACCAAGTGCAGATGCTCACCAGCGTGGAACTCGGCCGTGGCGGAGTCTGGCTGATGTGCCCGCCCCAACTGCTTTTCATCCCGGATGCGGATGGCGACGATGTTCCGGACGGCCTTCCGGAAGTGGTGCTTGATGGATTCGAGGTGGCTCAATCGAATTACCACAATTTTGCCAGCGGTCTGCGCTGGGGTCCGGACGGCTGGCTATACGGACGCTGCGGCGGTTCGTGTCCTGGAAAAATCGGCTTGCCCGGCACCCCGGAAGCCGGGCGCATTCCTCTGAGGGGCGGCATCTGGCGATACCACCCCGAGCGCAAAGTGGCGGAAGTCCTCTGCTCCGGCACGACAAACCCGTGGGGCCACGACTGGGATGAAAACGGCGAGATGTTTTTCTCCAACACCGTGATCGGCCACATCTGGCACATGATCCCCGGTGCCCAGTTCAAAGAACCGGGCGACGGCGGCCCTAACCGCCACGTGTATGAACGTCTGGATCAGATAGCCGACCACTACCACTTCAATACCAAAGGAACCTGGCAGGAATCGCGCGATGGCATGGCGGATGACTTCGGCGGCGGGCACTCCCACATCGGCGGGATGGTCTATCAGGCGGATCAGTGGCCGGAGAAATACCGTGGAAAATACATGATGCTCAACCAGCACGGACGGCGTGTGAACGTGGAGCGCATCGAGCGGCAGGGTGCGGGCTACGTGGCCAAGCACGAGCCGGACATCATCTTCTCGGACGATCCCTGGTTCCTCGGAATCGACCTGACCACCGGGCCGGACGGCTCCGTGTTCATTCTCGATTGGTCGGACACCGGCGAGTGCCACGACCATACCGGCGTCCACCGCACCTCCGGGCGTATTTTCAAAATCTCCTACGGGAAACCTAGTAGCCCGGAGCTGGCATTGCTCGACGACCTTTCACCGGACGGAATTGAGAAAATCCTCCGGTATGCCAACGTCTGGTATTACCGGCAGATGCGCATCCTGCTGGCCGGAAAACCGATCTCCGGAGATATCGCAAGCCGCCTCAGGAAAATCGCGGACGCGGATGGGACAACCCCGTTGCGTCTCCGCGCTTACACGATGCTCCAAGCCCACGGGCTACTGGAAACCGATGACATTTCCCGGCTCGCAAAAAGTAACGACGAGCATCTCCAGGTCTTCGCAATCCGCAGCCTGGTGGACGGGCTTCCCATCGATCATGTGGATAGCATGATGATGCCCAAGCCCGGTGACGTGAAGGAACCGACCAACACGGCCCTGACGAATTTCGCCAGCCAGCCAGCCTCCGCCCTGTCGAAACTTGCGCTTGCAAGCGCACTACAGCGCATGCCTTCAACCGAACGCATGGATCTCGCGACAACCCTGGCATCAGACCCGACCATTGCCGAAAATCCCGCCATCGCGCATCTTGTGTGGATAGCGATAGCCAACGCTCCCGGGGAAAACCTGAAAAACGTGCTGAAGCTCGCGAGCATTTCCAACTCCCCCGAGCTTCTCCGCTGGGCCGGCAGGTATTTCGCCACCAATTCCGGCAAGAACTTCGAGGAGTTTACCAAGTTTCTCGCCCAGCCTTACCCTCCGGAGAAAAAAATCCACATCGTCCGCGGAGTGGAGGAAGGTCTGGCCGGGGTCACCTCCGCCCCAGAGCCGGATTCCTGGCGCGCCTTCGCGGATTCCATCCAGGATCTTCCCGAGGCAAAACCCATCGTCCGGAAACTCTCCATCATCTTCGGCGACACCTCCACCATCGAAGCGATTTCAGCCACGGTTCTCGATGAAAACGCATCCATTGAAGAACGCCAACAAGCACTCGATATATTGGTCGAAACCAGAGCCCCCGGCACCCTGGAAGTCAGCGAGAAAGTTGTTTCCATTCCCACCCTGAATGGCAACGCCTTGCGGGGATTTGCCCTTTCCCAGGAAACATCCACCGCCAAACTGATCGTGACGAACTACGAAACCTTCCTCCCCGCCGACCGCTCCGCCCTCATGGATCTGATGGTGAGCCGCGCAGATTGGGCCGAGGTGCTGCTGGAGGAAATCGCCGCCGGCAAAATCCCCCGCTCCGATCTCCCCGCGCTTTCCGCCCGCCGCATCCGCGATCTCAAGGTGGAATCCCTTTCCAAAAAACTCGATGAAGCCTGGGGCACCCTGAACGAATCCCCGGAAGCGAAACGGAAGGAAATCTCCGCCTGGAAAGAGAAACTCACCCCGGAAACACTTGCCAAGGCAGATCTAGCGAACGGCAAACAGACCTTCACCATGGTCTGCGGAGCATGCCACACGCTGAACGGAGAGGGCGGAAATCTCGGCCCAGATCTAACAGGTTCCGGCCGCGACAACATCGACTACCTTCTCGAAAACATCGTCGATCCTTCCGCCGTGGTCGGATACGAAAACAAGGTCACGACCGTGGAAATGAAAGACGGGCGCACCATGGCCGGGATCATCACCGGCACAACGCCGGAGACCATCACCCTGAAACTTCCGACCGGGGAAAGCGCCATTGAACTGTCCGCGATCAAAAGCCAGTCAACTTCAAATGTTTCCATCATGCCGGAAGGTCTCCTCGCCATTCTCTCCGATGAACAGGTGCGCGATCTCATCGCTTTCCTGATGAAAAAGGACTGAGCGTACCCATGAAAGCCGTTTTCATTTCCATCTTTCTCACGGCATGCGCATCCGCGCTGGAAGGATTTACCCTGCAACCGGATCCCGCGAAAATCCTCTCCGCAGACATCACCGAGGCGAGCGGACTGGCCGTTTCCCCACGCTCCGACGATTTCCTCTGGATCATCAACGACAGCGGAGGCACTCCGGAAATCCATCTCTGCAACACGGACGGAACGCCGCGTGGCTCGGTGAAAATCAAGGGGGTGAAGAACAGGGACTGGGAGGATCTCGCCGCCTTCGTTTACGAAGGGCAAAGCTACCTCCTCATCGCCGATACCGGGGACAACACCTCGAAAAGGGAGTCTGTTTCCCTCTTCATCGTGCGCGAACCGGCGCTGCCTGCGGACGGAAAATCCGTTACTGGAGAAATCCCTTTGGCTTGGAAAATTGAGTTCACCTTAGAAGACGGTCCGCGCGATTGTGAGGCGGTAGCGGTGGACCCACATGAGCGGAAAATCATTCTAGTCAACAAACGCACGAACCCACCCGTGGTTTACGAACTGCCACTGCGCCCCACGAAAAAGAACCCGGTGGCAAAACGAATAGGCACGACACAAACCATCGCCCCGGCACTGAGCTTCCTTCCATACCGCAACCAGCCGACCGGGCTGGACATTTCCGCAGATGGATCAATGGCTGCGGTGACCACCTACTACGGCGTGTTTCTTTTTCCGAAAATGAAAGGGCAAGGCTGGGGTGAAGCTTTCGCAGCACAACCCGCGTGGAGAGGAAGTCACAAACTTTCCCAAGCGGAATCCGTGGCGTTTTCAAAAGACGGCAAAACCATCTTCTGTGTTTCAGAAGGACGGAACTCCCCTATCGTGCGCTTTCAAAGCGGCGGTGGGAAGTAGCGGGAGCGAGGCTTGGGAACCCGCTTAGTAATTACTTCCATACCGGCGCTCATCACGTTTTGTGAAAAGGGAAGATCGTTCGGTTCCAGTTCTTTCGCACCAAAGGTGCAACGCTATCCCAGCCCGGGGCAAAGTGAAACGACGCCCTGGGTTAACCCGTCACAGGCCGTTGGCCTTGAAGACCGGCGCGTCGCATTCACAAATCCTGATGCGTGGCAGTATAAGCCTCCATGGATTCGAGCCGACGGCGCGAATAAGGAGAAGTGTGCTTCCAGCCGCTAGCGAAGAATCAAGCACGCTTCACCAGTCCTCCGCTAGCGGCAGGATGCGCGCTTCTCCATAGTGCTCATTCCGGCATCTCCACCTTCTCGCCGAGATGGGTGGGTCTTGTATCCAACAGGTGCACATCCAGCCACATTTTCACGCGTGCGCCGACCTCGCGGAGTTTGGTTTTGAAACCGGCCTTGATCTCCACATCTTCCGCGTTGAATCCGTATGCGTCCATGCCGTTGGCTTCGGCGAGAAAGATTGCCCGCTCGTTCTGGAAGCGCTGGCTGATTACGAGGATGGTTTCCGCTCCGAAAATTTCCTTGGCCCGCACCACGGAATCGAAAGTCCGCAGCCCCGCGTAATCGCAGACGATCCTGTCCTTGGGCACGCCCTCTTCCATGAGGGCGGCTTTCATTTTCTCCGGCTCGTTATAATACTTGCTACGGTTGTCTCCGGAGACGATGAGCGTTTCGACTTTCCCTGCGTTCCAGACTTTCACCGCGGCATCAATGCGGTAGCGGAAGTAGCGGTTTTCACGGCCGTTGCCCAGGCTATCGGTGGTGCCGAACACCAAGCCAACCTTCGCAGCGGGAAGATTCGTTGTTTCATTAAAGAGCCTGCCCCGCGAAGCCCAGACGGGAGCGAGGTTTGCATAAATAATGAACCCAACTCCAAGCAGGAACATCAGAAGTCCCGCGAGGAGCAGCCGCTTGAACCAGGTGAACAGGGTTGTTTTCTTTCCGTCTTTCAAGGTGCCTTGGTTGCCTGGAGTTCGTAAGGTTTCGGCGGCCACTGTAGCAGCGCTTTCACGGAATCCGCGAACGGTGTGCCGCATGGTTGCTCGGGGGCGAGGACGCGGAGACGGGAGGAGGTTTCGCAGAAAGAGATTTTATCAAAACGACCCAGCCATTCCCCATCTATCTCCACCGGCACTTCGCGATCCGCTTTCACCGTGATGCACTCGGACTGGAAATAGCTGGTAGATGCGGAGAGGTCGATACCGCCCAGGGCTATGCCATGGAGTGAATCGAGAACCAGCCGGTAGCCGGACTCCTTGAAAACGATCACATCCAGCTTGGAATCGAGGTTGTCCGCGTTGCGGAAAAGCTTGAACTGCCCACCGTAGAGGGAGCCGTTTCCACAGAGAACCGCTACGCCTGTTTCCGTCCTACCTTCGGCGGTGGTGATTTCCATTTTAGGTGGTTTCTCACCCAGGACTTTTACGGCAGCCAGGAGATAGGCGAGAGGCCCAGCATTTTTTTACTCTCCCATGTGGTTTCCTCGATCACCATCGCATCGAAGCCCACTCCGGCCATCTGCACGAAGGGCGCGCCGTTTGCGGAAAAGAGATCCACCTCGCGGATCAGTCCTTTCTCAATGACTTCGAGCGCTTTCGGAAGGCTGTTCGCGGGGATGCCCAGCTCGCGGGCGAAGACATTCATCGTCCCGGCTGGCATCACTCCGAGAGCGGTTCTGCTTCCGGCCAGACCGGAGACGACGGCGTTCAGAGTCCCGTCGCCACCAGCGGCGATCACTACGGGTTCGCCTTCGTCCGCAAATTTCTTCGCCAGATCCACAGCCTCCTGTCCCGTGTTCGTCGCATAGAGGGCGAAACGGTTCGCGTGCTCCATCAGGAACTGCCGCGTCCTTCCGCCTTTTTGGCTGCGGGCACGTGGATTGAAAATCAAAGGATATCGCCGGGGCAAGGCCATGCGTGATTGTTCGCCTATCCTGGCTCAATGGGCAACCCGATTTCCTTGAGTGCTGCACCCAGTTTTTCCAATGGCAGACCCATCACATTGTCGAAAGCACCCTCGATTCCCTCCACAATCATTTCCCCGTGATCCTGGATTCCGTAACCCCCAGCCTTGTCCAGTGGATTGGTTTTCTCCAGATATCCTGAAATCGTCGGTTCATTCAGCTCCCGGAAATGAACATCCGTCACGTCGTGGAGAACGACAACTCTCTCGCCCGGCCCCGCGATGCACACGCCGGTGCAGACCTGGTGTTTCCGCCCGGAAAGCCTCCGCAGCATTGCGGCAGCTTCTTCAAGATTCTTGGGTTTCCCCATCGGTTCCCCTTCGAGAAAGACCAAAGTATCCGCCCCGATGACCGCACAATCCGGATGATTCACCGCCACTGCAGTGGCCTTGAGACGGGCGTTTTCCTCACAGAGCCCAGCCATCCCAAGGGACGAATCATGGATCTCCTCCGCAGTTGAAACGACCACGGAAAAATCCACCCCCAGCTTCTCAAGGAGTTCCTTCCGCCGTGGCGAACCGGACGCGAGAATCAGTTTCATCCGCCGAATGCGTTGGCAGCCACGCCTTTCACGCCGAGGCCTTTGACGCGGAAAACACGCCCGGCATCCTCTTCCACTTCGCTCTTGTGGATGCCTGTAGTCACGTAGAGATCCGAAAAGTCCGGGCCACCGAAAGCGCAGGCAGTCGTCTCCAGGCATGGGAGTTTCACCTCGCGGATTTCTTCTCCGGTGCGCGGATCGAAGTTCACCACGCAGGCTCCGTGACAGAAAGCGACCCAGATATTTCCATCCGAATCAATGGCCATCCCATCCGGGGAGGAATCACGGCTGGCTGTGGAAACAACGGAGCGCTCGTTGGAGAGTATCCCGTCCGCATAATCGAACGCCAGCACCTCCTTGCGCGGGGTATCGATGTAGTAAACCGTCTTCCCGTCCGCCGTCCAGACGATGCCGTTGGAGTTCGTCACCGGGCCGTATGCCTCGTGGACAGTGAGGTCGGTATCGAGGCGGTAGAGCTTCGCATCCCCGGTTTTCTTCACCGTGCTGATCGTTCCGGCGAAGAGCCTACCGTCCGGAGAGCACTTCCCATCGTTGAAACGGTTGTCGCCCTTCTCCGGCTCCGGATCCGCTATCGGGGCGATTCCCCCCGTTTCCTCATCCAGAAAAAACATCCCATGATCCCCCGCGAATATGAGCCCCCCCTCTGAGCGAGGCACCACCGTGCCGACACGTTGCCCGGTTTCCCAGGAAAGTTCCTCGCCAGACTCCGGATTGAACCGGTGCACCTTGTGCCCCTCCGTATCCACATAGTAGAGCGAATCGCCACACCATACCGGCCCTCGCCCCACTTCGATTTCACACTGCCGACAACTTCGATGCTGATCATGCGGCGATTGTTTCCCTATAGCCCCGACTGACAACCTAAAAACGGTAGGTCACTCCAGCCCCGATGCTCCATCCCGTCAGATCCACTGTGAAATTCGTGGCTCCTGCGGAGGCGTCGAGATCCTCCGTCCAGTCATAGCGGAAGAATCCGTCGATGCTCCAGTTTTTATCGATACGATAGGCGGCGTTGGCTTCCAGATAGAGTCCTAACAGTATTTCGCGCCCATCGGCTGAGACATTGTTCCGGAATATCGCCGCAGTAGCCGGGTTCACGGCGGGATTACTGCTCTGCGCATTCCAGTCCGCGATGTTCACTACAACCCCGGCACCGAGGCCGAAGGTAAATTTTTCCGAAGGTGTCCAGCGGATATCGGAGCCGAGTGCCAGGCTGTAGAGATCGGTGTCCTGTTGGAACCTGTATTGTCCTGTTCCGGTCTGCGCGACGTTCTGCTGGCGGGATGCCGGGATGTTAGGAATTAGCGGAACATTGCCGCCACTGTTGGGTGAGCCGAAAAACGGGCCGTTTGGAATCACAATGCCACTGACATCGTAAGTGTCCACGGTAGTCACCGAGGAGATTGCGAGACCACTCCCGAACGCACCATCTATACCGGAGAAGGCGAGATTGAGATTCAGGCCGATCTCGAGATCCTCGCGGACAGGAATGACGTAGCTAAAATCGAGATAAGGGGCAACGACCAGATCCACATCAGCGTTTCCGCCCGTAGGCAGGCCGATGGCGGCACCGCCGGAGCGGGTGAAGATCAGGTTGTTTCCTATCAGGGTCGGGGATTGGTAGCCGTAGTTTGCGGTGCGTCCGTCGTTGACTGTGCCCGGATCAGTGTTGACGAAGCCGCCGTTGTCATACGTGCGGTCTCCAAAGGCATTTTCCGGCCCAACGCCCCCCGGGAGCCTGAAGAATGCCGGGCCGGCTCCGAAATTGGGATTCACATTCGTTTCCCCAATGTTTCTCCACATTAGTCCACCACCCACTCGGAAATAGGGCGCGGCGTTCTCCTGGGAGCCGAGGGTAATTTGGCTGGGATCGAAGTGTTGCCCCAGGGCGCAACCGGAACCTATGACGATGCTGATGAACGTGGCTTTCATGATGATAATTCGGTTGGGATCAGTTGGCGGGAGTTAGATCGACGAAGCGGTAGAAGCGCTGCGGTGCGTCCGATGGGTGGCTTTCGGTTTTCGGCGGGCCGTTATCGATCCACTGGGTTCGGGTGGCGGTGGCAGTGATGGTCGGCCTGACACGTTTCCAGCTATTCAGGCCGGAGCTGTATTCGATAGCGTATTCAGCACCGGGCTGTGACCCGAATTCTAGAAGGAAATCTTCGTTGGCGAGCATTTCCATCCGATCCACTGTCATCCCCTTTGCTGCGGCATCAGGGGTGACCCCGTCATCCGTAAGCAACTCGACGGCATACTGCGGGGAGAACTTCGGATCGCGGTTCAGACGGAAGAACTCCACCGTAAACTCGACGGAAGCTCCCGGAGCGAGATCTTGGTTCGACAGCAGGTATGGGGTTCCAGCCGGGAGCGTGCCGAAGGAATCGGTTCCGCTCGCATTGCGCACCGAGACGTCCGCCGGCAGGCCGAAGACGAACAGGCGCTGGACGGGAATGATGCTGCCGGTGTTGTTGGTGATCCTCACTTTCGAGACAAAGAGACCCGATTGGAAGGAAAGCTCCGGAGCCTGCGTGACCGTGACTTTTGCGTCGCGGGAATTTGAGATCGAAACGGCGGCCGAGCTGGCGTCATTCCCCGCTTCTGAATCGGTCTGGTCACTTCCGGTGAGAGCCATAGCAAAACTGACGGCGTTCACCCCGCTGGACACGGTGTTTGCGGCTTGGACGAAAACGGTAAGAGTTTCAGTTTCACCCTCCTCGATATCGAGCATCCAGACTCCGCCGGTGTAGCGTCCAAAAGTTGGCACCGCGCTTGTAACGACGATCCCCGCCGGAAGAACTGAGCTCTGGCTGATGGTGACTCCGGTGGCGTTGCTCGGACCGGTGTTAGTGGCAGTCACGGTGAAGGCCGCGACCGGATCGCCGCCTGCGACGATGACAGAGCGAAGGGCGCTGACGTTCACAGCGATATTGATTTGCTCGACCACGGTAATCGTTGCCGTGCCCTGGCTGGTATTCGTCCCATCGCTCACTGCGTAAACGAACGAGTCTTCTCCGAAGAAATCCGCGTCCGGCGTGTAGGTGAAGCTACCATCCGCATTCGCTGAGAAATCACCGTTGGCGGGTTCGGTGACGATGCCTGTCAATGTCAGCGAGGTGTCATCGTCATCCTGATCGGTATCGTTTGCGAGAAGGCCGTTGGTCGCATTGACCACCAGCTCGCCATCCTCTGCGACAACATATGGCCCGTCTTCGTTCCCTACGGGAGCGAAGTCGTCATCCGTGATGGTGATGGTGCGGGAAATCTGAGTGGCTCCGCCGGGAAAAGAGACGTCACGACCGCCCGATTGAAGGTTTGATAGTGTGATGACGATGGTTTCATCACCTTCGGCGATATTGTCTCCGAGAATTTTGTATAAACCTATGAATCCGTTCACTCCTGCCAGGATGCGTAGGCTGGACGGGATATTGGCAAAATCGACCGTCTCATCGGCAGTGCTTCCAGCGAACGAAACATCGACAGTGACATCTGTGTCCACTCGCCTAGCGCCGCTTGAATCCGTGGTAAATGTGAAAGGGCCGAAGCTGTCCGCATCGGTTTCCACTCCGTTGCCGATTCCGAACCTGAGAATTGCCGCATCATCGTTCGTGATCGTTCCCAGTCCCTGATTATCTGAAAAACTCACGGAGCGGCCACCGGATTCCGCAGCGATGAGGTTTACGAAATACGTTTCATCCAGCTCCACGGTTCCGTCCGGGGAAATCGCGACTTCCAGCCTCTGGGCGGCGGTGCTTCCTGCGGCGAAAACGACCGGAGCGGGCGTCCCGAGGATATCGTCCGCCGAGGTGGTGATGTTTTCAATAGCTGATGTCACGCTCACCGCGGCATCCACCGGGGCATCCAGTGTGAGGGTGAAGGCGGCGATGGTCTGGCCGCTGTCGCCTTCCGCGACGACCACGTCATTGATCGCGATTTGTGCGGTGTCGTCGTTGGTGATGGTTCCGGTTGCGGACGGATTGCCCAGTGTGACATCACGGCCACCTGCCTGGATGTTGGAGAGCTGGACAGTGAAAGTTTCATTTAGCTCCACAACATTGTCGCCACGGATGGGGACGGCGATGGTTTCAGTCTCCCCGGCAGTTCCGGTGAAGTTCAGCGTGCCGGTGGCCCCGGTGAAATCCGCTGCATCGGCGGTTCCTGCGGCTGTGGAGAAATCCACTGCGAAGCCTCCGGGAACCGTCGCCGATGAGGTGACGGTGAAGACCATGTCGGTGAAGCCGGATGCACCTTCGGTGAGCTGCGCGTCGGCGATGGCGAGTTCCCCGGAATCATCGTTTTGGATTTCTCCCTGCACCAGACCGGTGGAGGCAACCCTCACGCTGCGACCCATGGCATCAGAGACTGCGAGCTGGACGGTGAAAATTTCATCCGTCTCCACCGCTTCGTCACCGAGCACATTCACCGTGATCGTCTGTGGACTGGTGCTTCCGGCGGCGAAGGTGAGTGTGCCATTGGCTGCGGTGTAGTCGCCGGGCTGCACGGCGGTTCCGTCCGCCGTGCTGTAGGAGAGCGAGTAGCTCGCATCGGAAACTCCGGTCGGGGTCACCACGAAGCTGAACGTGGTGTTGCCGGAATCACCTTCTGCCTGGCTGACTCCTGCGATGCTTACGCTGACCAAGTCGTCGTTCAGGATGGTTCCGATTGCTGAGTCCGAGGAGAATTCCACGTTGCGCCCTCCGGATCGGATGTTGGAGAGGTTCACGGAAAAGGTTTCGTCGCGCTCGCTCACCGCATCATCGCTGATGATCATGGTGATGTTCTGTATTTCACCGGTGGTTCCAGCGAAGGTGAGAGTGCCGTTATTTCCACTGTAGTCACTGCCTGCCTCGGCGGTGCCATCTGCTGTGGCATAGTCCAAAGTAAAGCCTCCCGTCACTTGCGCATTGGACGTTACCGAAAAAGTCAGGGCACCGTCAGCTTCGTCGGCAGTTGCTGGGAGGATGGAGACCGTCGCCCCATCGTCGTTGCGGATGGTTCCGGTAGCTTGGGTTCGTGCGTGGCTGACATTGCGTCCGCCTGCGATCACGGGAGCGGGGAGGTTAAGCAAGAAGGTTTCATCGTCCTCGACCGTTTCATCGCCGTTCACGGAAATGCGGATCTCCTGGGTTTCCCCGGCGCTGCCGGTGAAGGAGGCGGTGCCGGATTTCGAGGTGTAGTCCTCGCCCGCTGCGGCGGTTCCATCCGCCGTGGAGTAATCTACGGTGAATCCAGTATCAACCGCGTTGCTGGAGGTGAGGGTGAAGACGAATTCGCTCGTTCCGCTGTCCCCTTCCACCTGGCTTACATCGGCGATGGTGACCACGGAGGCGTCGTCATTGGTGATGGTGCCGGTGCCGACGTCGTCGCCAAGGGCAACTGTCAATCCTGCGGCTTGCGGATTGGAGAGGGTGACTTGGAAGGTCTCATCGGTCTCGACGGTTGTGTCTCCGTTGACCTGGACGATGGCTTGCTGGGTTTCCCCGTCGGTGCCGGAGAATGTCAGGGTGCCACCGGAGAAGGTGGCATCGCTTGCGTTTGCGGAGCCAGCTGTGGGGGTGAAATCGACGGTCGCTCCGTCGCGCACGGAACCGGTGAGGGTGACGGTGAAAGAGAAGGCCGTCGTTCCCGAGTCGCCCTCGGCCAACTGCACATCGCCGATGGAGAAGCTTGCGGAGTCGTCGTTGGTGATCTGTGCGGTGCGGCGCAGATCGGTTGCGCCGCCAGCGAAGGTGACGTCACGGCCGCTGGCGGAAATGGTGCTCAGGATCAGCTCGAAGACCTCGTCCTGCTCCAGATCGACATCGCCGTTGATCGCCACGGCGATGGCCAGGGCTTCGCCCGCAGTGGTGCCGGTGAAGTTCAGGCTGGAGTCCACGGCGGTGAAATCCGATCCCGCGGTGGCGGTGCCGTCCTCACTGGCGAATGCCACGGTGAAGGCGGTATCGACCGCTGCACTGGAGGTGAGGGTGAAACGGTAATCCGAGGAGCCGCTATCGCCCTCAAGCTGCTCCGCAACGGAGGCCAAGGTGAGGATGGCGGTATCATCGTTGCGGATGGTTCCGGTGGCACCGGCGGCGTTCACTTCGGCACCGGTTGGCGTCGCGTTTGCGAGGTTTACGGTCACCGTTTCATCCAGCTCTACGATGCCGTCTCCGGCCACCTGCAGGGTGATCGTGGCGGTGGTTCCGTTTGCGGCGAACTGCACCGTGCCGCTTGTCGCGCCGGAGAAATCCTCTGCGGTCACGCTGCCGGCGAGCTGCACCACGTAATCCACCGAACCGGCGGCGGTGGTAGTTCCAGCGCGAGTGATGGTGAAGGTCATCGGCACCGTTTCGCCTGCGGCACCTTCCGTGACATCCGCTGCGAGCGGGGCGATGGAGAAGGTCGGAGTTTCCACGACTTTCACCGTGCGCGTCACTTGGGTCGCGGCATTTCCGCTGTCGTCGGTGGCATCGTAGGTCACCACGTAATCGCCGACCACGGCGGTATTGACCTCATCTCCGCCGATGACGACTTCGACATCCGGATCGAAGGAATCCGTGGCAGTTGCGCCCGGCTCCGTGTAGCTGTCCACATTTCTGGTGAGGGTGATGCTGGCCGAACCGTTCAGGGTGACCACCGGAGCGATGGTGTCCCGCACCTGCACGGTGCGGGTGACCTGGGCCGCTGCGTTCGAGGAAGCATCCGTAGCGTTATAGGTGATCACGTAGTCGCCAACCATCGTCACATCCACAGCATCTCCGCCGATGGTGACGGTGAGTGCGGTATCGCAGGCTTCGATCAGATTCGTTCCCGGATCGGTAAATGACGTGCCGGCCTCCTGCATGAGGGTATCATTCCCGACGAGGGAAATGACCGGAGCCGTGGTGTCCACCACGTTCACCGTGCGTGTGACAGTCGCTGCGGCGAGCCCACCGGAGTCCGTCACATTGTAGGTGAGGGTGAAAGTGCCGGGCATTCCCGGAGATACCGGACCGCCGGTGATGACGATGCTACCTGTCAAATTACCGTCTTCTGCATCCAAAGCTGCCGCCAGCTCTTCGTATATTCCGGTGCCACACTCGATGGTGGTCGGGTCTTGACCGTTCAGCGTGATGACCGGGGCGGTGTTTTGCACCTCGAAGGCACCGACATCGACCCGACCACCAACCACGCGCTCGAAACCTGCGCCGCGCTGATCGGTAGTGAGGGGTGGGGTGAAATCGTTGGGATCGAAGTCCGGGTCGCCTCCATCAATTGCCGGGCTGCCGGTGAGAAGGGCGTGGGTGAGGGTCGGGCCGCCATTGTCGGAAAGGGAGCCGAGGTGTGGATCGGTATTGATCCGGTCGGTCGTGCCGTTGTTCGGGCCTGTGGAGTCCGAGCTGATGTTGTAGCCGAGAGAATTGACGGTTCCTGCAAATCCCCCATCCACCCGGTTTTCCAGATTGTTTTCCTGATCAAATACCGTGATGCCAATATTTACGATACCCCGTCGTCTTGAAAAACCATCTGAATTGTTGTAGATGCCACCGCCCGACGTGGAAGATTCCGTCGCAGTGTTACCTTTGAGCGTCGAATTGGTGATGTTGGAGGTTGAAATCGAACTATTGAAAAGCCCTCCCCCTCTCCGTGCGGTATTTCCGCTCATTGTAGAATTGGTTAGGGTCAGATTGCGACTATTCACAATCACCCCGCCGCCGAACAACTCCGCCGTGTTGTCTACAATCGTCGAGTTGGTGATAGTTATGGCTTCAAAAGTTGTAATACCCCCACCAGCAAATAGCGACGTATTGTCACGGACTGTTGACAAATTGATGTTCAGAGATTCTCCGAGATGGAGAATTCCTCCCCCTCCAATGCGTTGGTCTACCATACCGTTGGAAATTGTCAGACCTTCCAGATTCACTTCCGTGGCATTTGGGTTGATCTGGATGATACGGTGCTCCGCAGCGGTAGTATCACGGGTCAGGTTCGTGAGATCCGCGCCATCGCCCAGCAGGGTGAGAGATTTCTCGATAAGGATCTCAGCACCTTCGAAATACTCTCCCGCCGCGATAAAGACGGTTCCGTCTTCCGCAACGGCATCGATACCTGCTTGCACGGTAGTGAAGGCGTCTTCTCCGAAGATGAGGCCGGAAACAGCGCCGTTGGTGCCATTCCAAGTCACAGTATCGCCATTGTCCAGAGTTCCGATCGTCCCCTGATCGTTCGTGATGGTGAAGTCTTCGGCGGCATCAACATAGACCAGTTCTGGTGGTGGCTCCGTAGTGAAAGCCAGTGCCGCTGGATCTGTCAGGGAGAACGGCTGCCCACCCGTACCTTCGATGACGCCGTTCTGGATATCGACATAGATCCCTTGGCCTCCGGGGACATCGAGGACGAAGGAGAGTGTGCTGCCGTCAATCGTCGTATCGCCGATGGCGATGGTTTGCAGGACGCTGCCATCCGCTGTGGATCTGATCAGGATATTCCCCGTTCCCGCCCGGATGTTCTGTTCAAAGGTCAGAGTAACCTCGCTGTCCGGGGCGATGTTGACGGAGTCCATCGCCGGACTGCTGGCGAGGAGTTCCAGATCGTCGGACACGGTGATCTCCAGCTCCTGAGTATCGGTCAGCCCGCCGGAATCGGTGACGGTGAGGACAAAGTTGTAGATATTGTCGCCACCGTTATCCGTGGGGTTTTCGAAGTCCGGTGCGGTAGCGAAGGAGAGCACGCCGGTGTTTTCATCGACAGTAAATCGGTCGCTATCCGTTCCGGAGAGGGAGTAGGTAAGGCCATTGCCTTCTGTGTCCAGGTCGTCGTTCGTATCGACATCGGTGACGGTGAGAGTGTTTTCGGGGACGGTGTAGTTCTGGACAAAGATCAGACGGTAGATTCCCGCCAGTTCCAGCCCGCCGAGGATCGCGGTGCGGCCATCGGCACTAAGGCTTGCCGCTCTGCCAAGCGTGTCAATTTCCTCGTCGCCACGAATGTCATTGCCAAGTTGAACCCATTCCCCCGTCCCACCTGCAGCGGTGGGGTCATAGCGGTAAACTCGGCCATGGCCCGACGAACGTTCATTATCGTCGTTGAAGGGGCTGCCAATGAGGATAGTGGATCCATCCGCGCTCACTGCCACCGCGCGGCCAGCCCGGTCCACCGCCACCGCGCCATTGATGTCCTCTCCGAGCTGGATCCATGCGCTCCCATCGTAACGAAAAATCCTCGCGTGCCCTGAGCTATTTCCATTTCCGTCATTTTCCGGAGCCCCGATAACAGCGGTCTCGCCGTCTCCGCTTAATGCCACCGAGTAGCCAAGATTATCGCCAGGTGCCTCACCATCAATATCATCTCCCAATTGTGTCCAATCGCTCCCGTCAAAGCTGAAAACCCTTGCCTTGCCTGAAAAATTTCCGAATCCATTGCCAAATATAGCCCCGCCGACCGCGGTTTCTCCGTCCGAACTTAGCGATACCGAATAGCCGAATTGGCCGCCGGAATCCAAACCCTCGATGTCATTCCCAAGTTGCACCCAATCAGCAGCTCCGGCGTCATAGCGGAAGATCTTCGCGCTTCCGGTGCGAATCCTGCTACCAAAAGTTGCTTGAGGTGCTCCGACTATCGCAGTCCGTCCATCCATATTCAGAGATACAGACCATCCGAACCTACCGCCCGGTGAATCACCATCGAGGTCGCTGCCTAGCTGAACCCAATCGCCTATTCCACGATCATAAACGAAGATACGCGCATGGCCGGCAGAGTTGCCGTTCCCCTCATTGCTGGGTGCGCCTATGATTGCGGTCCGTCCGTCCGCACTCAGCGATACCGAGGTACCAGAAGCATCGCCTTCCGCTTCGCCGTTGATGTCATTGCCCAGCTGGATCCATTCTCCGGCTCCAGCGTTTGGATCGTAGGTAAAGACCCTCGCATAACCTCCACGATCACCATTCAGGAAAGTCTGGGGTGACCCGATGATGACAGTTTGACCGTCGGCACTCATCGACACCGAGTTGCCGAAATTATCGTTCTCTACGTCACCTGTTATGTCCGCTCCCAGCTGCCCCCAGAGACCGGTGAGGCTGCCGCCGGTGAAAACCAGTTCCGGAGCGGTGTTCGCAGCCTCGAAAGCACCGATGTCCACCCGTCCGTTCACCACGCGGTCGAACCCTGCGCCGCGCTGGTCAGTGGTGAGGGGCGGGGTGAAGGCGTTGGGATCGAAGTCTGTTGTGCCTCCGTTGAGCGCAGGGCTGCCGGTGACGAGGGCATGGGTGAGCGTCGGGCCGCCGTTGTCGGAAAGGGAGCCGAGTTGAGGATCTGTGTTGATCAGATCGGTAGTGCCGTTGTTCGGACCGGTGTCGTCGGAGCTTATGTTGTAGCCGAACGAATTAACATCGCCGAAGTTCTCCAGGTTGCCGATCTGATTCAAGATGGTGTGTTCGATGTTCAACACCGCATCAATTGATCCGAATCCGCCACCGCTGTTGGAAATACCACTGCCATCCGAAGTGGCACTTGTCGCACGATTCCCTTTGAGCGTCGAATGCCTGAGGGTTAGAACGCCGCCCGCCCTATTGGCTATCCCGCCACCGAATTGTGCCGTGTTGTCGCTAAACGTAGTATTTAAAACAGTCGCCCTTCCGCGGGGGGCGACATTGGAAATGCCACCCCCTGCACCACTCGATGTGTTCGAGATGAGAGCCGAGTTTCTGATCGTCAGATTCCGTGCGTTTAAGATTCCGCCGCCACTTGAGGCGGAATTTTCCCGGATCGTTGAGTTCGTGATGCTGCAGGTGCCTTGGTTGAGGATACCACCCGCCCCATCCGTAGCTTTGTTGCCGCTTACGACCGAGTTTATGAGATCAAGTACTCCTTCGTTTTGAATTCCACCACCAAAGTCTGAGCTTGCGAAGCCGTTGGATATATTCAGCCCGTCGATGGTCACGTCTGAAGCGTTCGATCTAATTCGGATGATCCGGTGTGCGGGCTTGGAAGTATCGCGTGTCAGGTTCGTGAGATGCGCACCATCACCTTGTAGAGTGACGGGCTGATCGATGGTCATTTGATCCCCTTCCAAATACTCGCCAGCCGCGATAAAGACGGTTCCGCCTTCCGCAACGCCATTGATGCCCTGTTGCACGGAAATGAAAGCATTTGTCCCGAAGGTGAGTCTGGTTACGGCTCCGGCGGTGCCGTCTTTCCAAGTGACGGAATCACCGTCGTCCAGTGTCCCAACCGTTCCCTGATCATTGGTAATCACGAAGTCATCGCCAGAGTCCACGTAGGTATTTTCCGGCAAAGCACTTGAGAAAGCCAATGCCGCCGGATCGCTCAGGGCGAAGCGCTGCCCGCCAGGGCCGGTGATGACGCCCTCGGGGATCTGAATGTAGAACGGGGTATTGAAAGGCACGTCGATCGTGAAGGTCAGTTGGTCTCCATTGATCGTTG
This sequence comes from uncultured Verrucomicrobiae bacterium, assembly GCA_963793435.1. Lineage (GTDB taxonomy): Bacteria > Verrucomicrobiota > Verrucomicrobiia > Verrucomicrobiales > Akkermansiaceae > Luteolibacter. Next base: position 3,937,887 of record CAWCAA010000002.1, read on the forward strand.
CGGAACTGATTGGGATGGTTTGCAAAGTGGAACCATCCGCCGTGCTGCGCACCAGAATGCTGCCTGTCCCGGCGGTGATGGCACCGTCGAAGGTGAGGGTGATGCTATCCATAGTCCCAACGCCCGTCGTGTCCATCGCCGGATCACTGGAGACGAGCTGGAGGAAGGTTTCCTGGCTTTCAAACGCGCCGATATCCACCGTATCGCCGAAAATCCGTGGGAAGCCGTCGCCGCGTTGGTCGAAGTCCAGACCTGTGGCAATGTCATCGTCCCCCGCATCAAGAGCCGGACTGCCCGGCGCAAGGGCATGGGTCAAGTCGGCCCGCCATTGTCCCGCAGGACGGGATCGAGAATGCCCTCAAGGGTAAGGCCACTCGGCACGCCGACCATGTTGTTTCCCTCGAGAGTGATGCCGGGGAATCCGGAGCCACCGGTCTCCGAGGGATTGCCGGAGCCATCGGTATTCCCGACAACCAAGGAGTTCGCCAAGGTCACGCTTCCTCCGCCACTGTAGAATCCCGCGATCCCGCCGCCTCCATTTGAGTTTCCACTTGTGTTGCCCGTCACCGTGCTGTTTCTCAAGGTGATATTAGGAAAAAGCCCGCCGATTCCACCGCCGCCACTGCCGCCGGTTGCTGAATTGCCGCTCACGGTGCTGCCTATTAACGAGATCGTGGGCAATCTCCCTCCGATCCCTCCACTGCTACCTGCACCCGTAGCCGCGTTGCCGCTAATCGTGCTGTTGGTGATGAGGAGAGTTCCTCCGTCAGATGTGATTCCTCCTCCCGAATTGCTGCTCGTGCTGCGCCCGCCAGTAATCGTGAGGCCATTTACTGCCACTGTGGAATTCTCCCCGGAGGTCGCGAGTATGGGGTATTTGTTGGCGCTGGCATCACCCTCGCTGTCTTCCCGCCTCAGAATCGTAACACCCACCGGATCGCCTTGGAGGGTGATGGATTTGTTTTCCGCTACGGTGATCACGCTTCCCTCTTCGTAAGTGCCGCCGGCGATGAAGACGCTGCGTCCTTCGCTGGCAAAGCCCACGGCATCCTGCACGCTGGTGAAGGCATCGGCTCCGAAGATGAGGTTGGCAGCTTCATTGGCCTCGCCAGGGTTCCACGTCACCGTATCACCTACGCTGAGCCCCACCGGGACGATATCGTTGGTGATGAGGAAATCCTCCGCCGCATCGACGTAGGTGTCCCTTTCGACAAATTCGAAGGCTCCGATGTCCACCGTGTCGTTAATAATACGCAGGAAAGGAACGCCGCGCTGGTCATGGACCAAAGGTTCGTCATCGGAATCGGTGGCGAAAGAATTCACCCCCGCATTAATCGCCGGACTTCCCGGGACGAGAGCATGGGTCAAGGTCGGCCCGCCATTGTCGGCGATGGCCGTTTCAAGAAGACCGGCAATAGCTGTGGAGGTGGAGGAAAAGGACAGATCCGTGCCATCGCGGAAGCCGGTGGATCCTGTGGGGTCCCCGATGAAATTGACTCCCCGGCTGGTGAATGTGCCCCTGATATCATCACCCTCGTCCGCCGAGTTCCCTGCGATAATAGAATTTGTGACAATCGCCGCCCCAGTGGGAACAAAAATTCCGCCACCTTCACCGGGAGTGAAGCCGAACCCGACGTCAAATCCTTGGGCAGTGTTCCCCGTGATCGTACAATGGGTGATCTCCAGGCTGCCGGAACCCGAGTGCCAGATCGCTGGGCCTTGCACTGCGGTATTTCCTGAAAACGTCGAGTGTCTGAATGTCGCGGACGCGCTGCCAACGGTGTAAATCGCACCCCCAGCGTCCTGGGTAGCCACGTTCCCTAGGAATGAGGAATCGTGGACGAAAAGTTCTCCGGCCCCCGATACAAGAACCGCGGCACCGTTGGTCTGGCGATTCGACACGGTGCAACGGTTCATATCCAGCCTTCCTGCCACCGTGATTCCTCCGAAACCATCGGTGTAGGAGAGATCCGACATGTAGCCAGCAGTCACCGCCGAGGTGAATGTGAAACTTGTTGTCCCGGAAATGATCGTAGTCGGTGCGGACTCTCCTCTGATTTCCAGATTTTTCCCGACGGTAATCACTCCCCCATTCGCATAGTCCCCTGCGGCGATGAAGACCGTTCCGCCTTCCGCAACGCCGTTGATTCCTGCCCGCACGCCATCAAATGCCTCCGTCCCGAAAATGAGGCCGGACACTGCTCCGGCTGTGCCGTTCCAAGTGACGGTGTCGCCGTTATCGAGACCAGCCGCCCCTTGATCCGTGGTGATGGTGAAGTCGCCCGCAGCATCGACATAAACGGCGTTCTGCGCGTTTACCAGGATCGATGAGAAACAGACGTAGGCGAAGAGAGAAAAAAGCAGTGCTTGCATGTGGAATGAGGTCGGGTAAAGGGAAGCCAGATTGGGGGAGACGCAAAAGAGCCGTAAACGCTACCAGTATCTCCACGAAAAAGTCCACCCCCTGATTAGAGGGTTTTGTTAGATTATTTCCGATCTTAGCGACTCAGCCAGAGCGACATAAGCCCGGCGCGGCCCCGGACACCGTATTTCCGGTAGATTCCCGTGACGTATTTATGGGTTGTGGAAGTGGCCTGGCCGAGAGTGGCTGCAATTTCCGGCTCGGTCTTGTCGGTGAGCAGGAGGCGGACAATGCGCTTCTCCGTCTGGTTCAGCGGTTGGGCGCAATTGTGTAGTCCGTGTGCGAGGCAAAGCTCCTTGATGAACCACGGGATGCTGCCGACGATCTCCATGATCAGCTTTCCATCCGCCTCGCTGAATAGTGGACGGTCGCCTTTCCGATCCAGCACAAAAAGGGATTCTAGGTCTCCATGCACGGGGACGGAAACGAACATCCGGTCTATGATTCCGAAATCCTCCAGGGGGTAGTAGGAGCTGGTTTTCCGGTAAAGATCCATATCCACCATTCCGCCCATCAGCCTGCGGGCACGCAGGGTGCCGGCCTCGCGGGCGATGACGATGCTCGGCATCGGCGGATCGGAATCGTGGACATCTTTCTTCTCTGCTGCATCGGCGATGTAATCCTGATCCTGCGACATAAGAACTGCCGCCCCGACCCGCCATCCCAGCAGCGGATCATCATCTGAAACTTCCTGTGGTTCGATCCGGACGGTGCCGACCCAGTTTGCATCCTGGGCATCGACGATTGTTGTGAGTGCCTCGAAAAGATAGCGCAGACCCTCGTCCACGGCGGAGGCGGGGTATGATGCAAGGCGTTGCCGGATCTCCGTGATTCCGGGTGTGGGGGGAGCGGACGTGGGGTAGTTCATTTCCGGGGATTCTGGGTAGCACTGGAGCATGTGCCACGCCTTGTGCAAGCGGTTTGCGATCTTTGGCATGCCTGGTGTATGAGCTGCGGACAGGAACCGCATCAGTCCAAAGCCTCCGGCGGTCTTATCCATCGGTCAAATCACACCCGAACCCATTTATTTTTACCTTCCCACTCCCGCCCTACCGGACGGAAATACCCGCACAATGAACCGCGAAGAACTTCTCGAAAAAATCAGCAAGGTCGAAGCCCTGTTCTCCTCCAGCAGCTTCGATGGTGAAAAGGAAGCAGCCAAAGGCGCTCTCGACCGCCTCCAGAAGCAACTCGGGCAGGCTCCCGAACCTCTCATCGAATACAAGTTCAGCCTCCCCGATCCCTGGAAGCGCCGGCTCTTCCTCGCCCTCGCCCGCAGGCACGGACTCAACCCTTACCGCCTCTCCCGCCAACGCCAGACGACTGTCATGCTACGCATTTCACAGCGCGAGCTGGATGCCCGTTTCTGGCCGGAATTCCTGGAACTCAGCAAGCTCCTCCAAACCTATCTTGAGGATGCCACCAACGACATCATCGCAACCGGAGTCCACAAGGATCTCTCCGAAGTAGCGGAGCAACCGAACCTTACCTGACCCTCCGGATTTTCTCAATCATCACCCAGCTTCTTCTCGGCATCCCGGAGAAAGCCTTTCACGAAATCCAGATAAGACCTGGTCGATCCATACAAGCCCTTCCGCACGTCCAGCGATTCGACCACCCTCCTCATCGCTATCGGCCACAGTTGCGGGCTCACCATCATCCCCTCGGGAGGATTACGGCCCACCTCCACGAGCCGTCCGGAAAGATCAGCCACCCATTGCTCCCGCTTCCCCTTGGGCTGCTTTGCCGGCACCTTGCCGGAAAGTATCCCTTCGGCCTTCCGCAGAGCGGATTTTACTTCGGAATCTTTAGGCACAAGATCCTCCGGTGCCTCCTGGTCGAATTTCGTAATGGCCTTTTCCAACTCGAATATCAGTGGCTCCAATCCCGCAATAGATGTCATACCGGAATTTTAAGGACGGAACTGCTGCCATTGGAAGCCTGATTTTGATTTCCAAACGCGGAACATGCGTTCGGTTTCCAGACCGATCACCAATCAACTATGCGTGCCTGGTTTCGACTGAAGGCGGGGACGCCCCCGCTCCTCACACATACATCGCCTCATAATATTCCGCCGCCATGCGGCCTGATTCGAAGAACGGGACGACGTCGTTCATGGACTGCATGACGATCTTGTTCCATTTCTCCGGCTTGCCGTAGTAGAGGGGCAGGATCTCGTCGTTCAGCTTGGAGTAAAAGCCGAGCATGTCATGGCGGTCGCGGTCTTCCGGACTGAGGTGCGGGTCGGGCGGCGGGATGATGAAGCTGTTTTTTCCGTCCTCGGCGAACTCGCAGATCCATCCGTCGTAGGTGGAGAAATTCACGGAGCCGTTCATGGCGGCGGTCATTCCGGATGTGCCGGAGGCCTCGCGGGTGACGACGGGGTTATTCAGCCACAGGTCGGAACCGTCTTTCATGGTGCGGGACAGCTCCAGTTCGTATCCGATCAGGACGGCGGCGTTCGGGTAGCCTTTGGTGAGGCGTATGAGCTCGTCGAAAGTCTCGATGGCTCCGTAGTCGAAAGGGAACGGCTTGCCCGCCCAGATGATCTGCACAGGCTGGTCGTTGTTGTTGAGCATTTCCCGGAACAGGCGGATGTCCCTGGTAACGAGATCCGGGCGCTTGTATCCGGCGAAGCGGCGGGCCCAGACGATGGTTAGGATTTTCGGATCGAAAAGCTTCCCCGTCTGGTCCGCGACAACGCGGAAGAGACGCTCTTTCAGCTCCCGCTTGCGATGGCAGAGCATCTCGATGTCATTCTCGCGGCGGGCGTTTTCGATGCCATGGTCACCCCAGTATTTCTTGTTTTGGGCGTTGGTGATGTGGGTGATCTCGCAGATGTTCGGGGAGTCTTTCCACATCTGGCGGGAGACCTCACCGTGGAGCCTGGATACTCCGTTGGCCTTTTTCGCCAGGCGGAGGGCTGCCAGGGAGTGGTTGAAAACATCGCCCCCTATGCCAGTGATCTCGCGGACGGTTTCTTCCGGAACTCCGCTGAAGAAGGTGAAATCCCGTAGCAACTTGAAATCGTGTTTCTCGTTTCCTGCTTCCTCGGGAGTATGGGTGGTGAAGACCAGGCGCTTGCGCACCTCCTCCTTGCTGTTGTGCTTTTTGTAGAGATGGAAAGCGGCGGAGAGGCCGTGGGCTTCGTTGAGGTGCCAGATCTCCGGATCGACGCCAAGCTCGTCGAGCAGCTTCGCGCCGCCCGCTCCGAGGATGATGTATTGGGCGATGCGGCGCAGCGGATCGTTATCATACAGGCGGTGGGTGATGGCACGGGAGAGATCGTCGTTCTCCTCGATATCCGTGGTGAGGAAAAACATCGGGACGGTGCCGAAGACATCGCCGGGCAGATACATCGCCTTCACCCACACCGGATGGCCGTGGACGGGGACGGTGTAGCGGATGCCGGTATCCTGGAGGAAATGGTAGATCTTTTTCCGGAACTGGACGGCAAGCTCCCTGTCCTCCCCGCGCACCTGGTTATAATAACCGTATGTCCAGAGCATGCCTATGCCCGCGAGGTTCTGTTTCAGCTCCGCTGCGGAGCGCATGTGGGATCCTGCGAGAAAGCCGAGGCCGCCGGAGTAGATTTTAAAACTCTGGTCTATGGCGAACTCACAGGAAAAATAGACCGCGCTCTTGGAGAACTTCGGGTCGATTTCATACTGGTGGGCAAACGGGGCGGGTAGAAATGATTTCGAGGACATGTGCGTGAAAGGTGGGGTGGGGTGGGGTGGCTGGGGACGGGGTTACGGCTCGCCCCGGGTTTCCAATGCGGATTCCATGCCAAGCTCTCAGGAGAGCGATGGCACGCCGACGGAGGTGTCGGTTTCTTCATCGTAATCGACTCCATCCAGCCCGAAGCCGAACAGCTTGAGGAAACCGGCCTGGTATCCTTCGAAATCTGCGAGCTCGGTAAGGTTTTCCGTGTTCACCTCTTCCCAGCGTCTCCCGACGATGCTCTGGATCTCCGGGGACATCTCCCAGTCATCGATGCGGATGCGGCCTGCCTCGTCCGGCAGGGGCTGGTTGTTGTAGAGCCTTTCGCGCAGGAGCCTGTCCATCTGCTCGATGGTGTCCTCGTGGCTGCCCGCGTCCTTCATGGCCTTGTAAAGAAGGGAAATATAAAGGGGCACTACCGGGATGGCGGAGCTGGCCTGGGTGACAAGGGCCTTGTTGACCGAGACCCATGCTTTTCCGGAAACGGAGGCGAGCTTTTCATCAAGGGAGCGCTGGACTTTTTCCAAGTCCTCCTTCGCACGGCCGATGGTGCCGTTCTTGTAGATGGGCCACGTGACCTCCGGCCCGATGTAGGAGTAGGAAACCGTCTGCACACCTTCCGCGAGAATGCCCGCTTCCATGAGGGCATCCATCCACATTTCCCAATCTTCACCACCCATTACCGCGATGGTCTGGTCGATGTCATCGCCCTCGGCTGGCGGGATGGTCACCTCGTCCACGGAACCCGTGCCGGTATTCAGGGTCTTGTTGGTGTAGGTTTCGCCTATGGGCTTGAGGACGGATTTGAAAACCTCCCCCGTCTTCGGGTGCTGCCTGCGCGGGGAGGCGAGGCTGTAGATGACGAGATCCACCTGGCCGAGATCCTCTTTGATCGCGGAGATCACCTCGTGCTTCACCTCATCGGAAAAGGCGTCGCCATTGAAGGAGCGCGCGTAGAGTCCGGCGGCCTTCGCCTCCTGCTCGATGGCCACGGTGTTATACCAGCCGGCGGTCGCGCACTTGTCCTCCGTCCCCGGTCTTTCGAAAAATACGCCAATCGTAGCAGCGTCTGATCCGAATGCAGCCGCGATGCGTGAGGAAAGCCCGTAGCCGGTGGAGGAACCGATCACGAGCACCTTCTTCGGCCCGCCTTCGATTGGCCCGTTGCCTCTGACCACGGCGATCTGCTCTTCGACATGTTTGGCGCAGCCGTCCGGATGAGCTGTTGTGCAAATGAACCCGCGAATTTTTGGAGAAACGATCATGATGCACGAAACTACCCGCCCCGCCCCGGCACGCAATAGCAAAACGGGCAGAAGAGGGCGGCATTTGCATCCCCTGAAAAATCCCCTTCTCCCCCGCCGCGATTCTGGCTAGTCATCCTTCTATCAAATGAAAGTCCTCCTCTTGGCGCTCGCCGCCCTCGCCATCGTCCCCGCCTTCTCGCAGGAGGATAATTACCCCACCCCACCCGAAGCCATACGCAAGGACGGCGTCCCCCAGGGAAAGCTCGTGGAAGGCAAATTCTCCGCCTCTAAAATCTTCCCCGGCACCGAGCGCGACTACGCGGTATATATACCCGCCCAATACGACGGCTCCACCCCCGCCGCCCTCATGGTCTTCCAGGACGGAATGGGCTTCTGCAAGGACGATGGCGGAGCGCAAGCGCACATCGTTTTCGACAACCTCATCGCCTCCAAGGAAATGCCCGTGACCATAGGCGTCTTCGTCAACCCCGGCGTAACCCCGCCGCTTGATGAAAAAACCTCCGAAGCCCGCTACAACCGCTCCTACGAATACGACGGCATGGGCGATGCCTACGCCCGCTTCCTCCTCAATGAGATCCTCCCCTTTATCGGGAAAACCCACGGGGTGAAACTCTCCACCGATCCGAACATGCGCGGGATCACCGGAAATTCATCGGGAGCCATCGCCGCCTTCACCGTCGCATGGGAGAGGCCGGATTCCTTCCGCCGCGTTTATTCCGCCATCGGCACCTTCGTCGGCTTGCGCGGCGGGGACGATTACCCGGAACTCATCCGCCGCACTGAGCCAAAACCTCTCCGCGTCTTCCTCCAGGACGGCGAGAACGACCTCAACATCTACGCCGGCGACTGGTGGATGGCGAACCAGACCATGCTCCGCGCCCTCCAATGGTTCGGCTACGAAGTCGAGCACGTCTGGGGAAAAGGCCAGCACAACGGCAAGCACGGAGCCGCCGTTTTCCCCGAAGCCATGCGCTGGCTCTGGAAGACCGAGACCGTCACCACCCACCCGGAGAAATCTCAGTCCAAGTTCAACCAGTACCTCATCCCCGGCGAGGACTGGGAAATCGTCTCCGATGGCCACAAATGGGCGGAAGGCATGGCCGTGCTCCCGGATGGCACCCTCTTCTTCACCGACGTCCCCGGAAACAAACTCTACAAAATCTCCCCGGACGGGAAACAGGAACTCGTCGATGGCGATACGGGAAACACCAACGGCATCACCCTCGCAGCGGACGGCCTCATCTACGGAGCCGCCTCCGGAGCCAAGGAAATCCGCGCATGGGACCCCGCCACCGGAGAGCGCAAGACCATCGCCTCCGGCACCAAGTCAAACGACATCGCAGTCACCCACACCGGCCACATCTACTACACCGATCCGGCGGAGGGGAAAGTCTGGCACATCGCTCCAGGCGCAGACAAAGCCACCGAGGCGGACTCCAATTTCAAGACCCCCAACGGCATCGGCCTCTCCGCAGACCACTCCCTGCTCTACGTCGCCGATTTCCCCAACCGCTTCATCTACTCCTACCAGATCCAGCCGGATGGAAAGCTGAAACACAAGCAGCCCTACTTCTACGCCCAGCTCCCCGTCAACGGCCCCTGCCACCTCGATGGCATGACCTCCCTCACCACCGGCGAGCTCCTCTGCGCCACCGAGCTAGGCATACAGATCTTCGACCAGCCCGGCCGCGTCCAGATCGTCCTCCCCCGCCCCAACATTTCCGACAACCGCACCAACTACGTAGCCTTCGGAGGAAAAGACCGCAAAACCCTCTACGTAGCCACCGCCGGCACCATCTACAAGCGCCTCACCAAAATGCAGGGAGCCGATCCCATGGTTCCAAACAAGCCACCGAAGCCGGGCCTGTAAAAAACAAGGAGGGGCTGCATCCTGCTGCCCGGCAACCCGAGCATATATTTCGCCCCCCTCCTTCTCGATTCTTATCCGGCGGCCACAGGCACGCCGCCTTTTGGGCGGGAACGCCGGAAAGCAATAAGTCCGAAACCAAGACAGCCAAGCAGAACACCCGAAGGCTCCGGAACCACGACCGAAGAGAACGTCGTCCCAATACGGAACTCGTCGACAAGATAGGTATCGCCTTCTTCGAGCAGAGCATTGCGCAAAGCGAGGCGGTTGAACGCGTCCGTGGAAAATGCCGTGCCGCCCGTATCGGATTGGGATCGGGTGGCATTGGTTCCCCCAGCCTCCGAGGTGCTGTCCGGATCCACCCAGAGGGTCACCTGGTGGGTTGCCGCGGGGTCAAATTTCACTACCACAAAGTTCGTCGTGCCGATCGATGGCGTCACGGTGCTTACAAAGTTCTGATTGCCATTGTCACCGGAACGCACCCCGAAACGGCGCGTCCCGGAGTCCTGACGGAACACCAGCCCGTAGTCATTGGCGTCGGTTTCGCTCAACGAGTTGCTGTCCGGATACGCACTGAGGAAATCCTCGCTTCCTGAATCAGAGGATCCATCCGCCGATTGCTGGACCAAAAATGAATAATAGACGGGCTGGGAGAGACCCTGGGGGGAAAACACCCGCGCCAGCCAGCGCTCGTTACCACTTCCCGAGCCGGTAGAGAGATACCTCACCGCATTGGAGCCACCGGAGACCGTCACATCACCCGCGGAAAAGCTCAGGGAAGCCGTCGCCACGGTCGTATTAGCATCATTGCCCCAGTTCCCGACCCAATCACCTGTCCCCCCGTCGAAACCTCCGTTCTCGAAACCATCGTATGCGATCAGGGCAGCATCGGAAAGAGCGGCAAAGGAAAGAAGGACACCGGTGGAGAGCAGGGACTTTTTCATTGTGATGACGGATAATGCTGTTGGGCGGCGGCGGCGGAAGGCAAGAAGCCCGCCAAGCATCGCAAGAGCCGCTGCCGACGGCTCGGGAACGGCCAGAGCCTCGGCATAGGTGGTGGCTATGCGCAATTCGTCGATGAAGATCGTCTCGGTGGAAGAAGTGCTGGTAACGGCAGTCCGGAACCCGAAGCGCTGGAACGAAGTGGCTCGATCGGAAGTGGTGATATCCGCTTTCGCGTCCGGGGTACCTTCCGAGAGCTGGTCGATGAAGAGCTCCGACACATTGTATTGCGAGGAACTATTTTTCGAAAGTTTCACCACGAGTTGATAGACTTGGCCGTCGGTGGCCGTCGTGGCGCTCGGGGTCGTTTCCCTGTCGGTTCCCAGACCGTTATTACCAATCCGGGCAAAAAACTCGTTACTGCCGGTATTGATGATTCCGATGCTTCCGCCGGAATCCTTGTCACCATTGGTCGTGGTGAAATAGGACTGGAAAAATTCGTTCGTGCCGAAGTCGGTGACGCGGAGGAGATAGCCGGCATAAACGGTCGCGCTCTCGTCTCCGAAAGCCCGGATGGCGGCTTCCGAAGAATTATCGTCCGTAATACTGAGTCCCTTTCCGAAGCCCGCGATCGCCCCGGTGACTACAGTCGATCCGCCCGTGCCCTCCCAGTTTCCCGTCCAGTCATCCCCGCCGGACTTGCCGCTGATTGCATCCCCGGAGGTGTAGGACTCGAAATTTTCGTAAGCGATGAGAGCTGCCGGAGCTGAAAAGGCGGAGGCTGCGAGGAAGCCAAGGGAGAGGAATATGGACTGTTTGGGATTTGGGAGGTTTTTCATGCTTTAGAAATTGGATTAGCAGAAGGATCAGGGCAAGTCAAAGAGAAAAGGCTCTATGCGGATTGTGCGGATTGGGACAGATGTCTTTGGGAGAGGCATCCGCTGCACCAATCCCAAGACGGAGGCCGTCTCCTCCGTTATCCTCCTTTGCGGAGGGAAAGAGGAACCAAGTTCTTCTGCCCAGCGCCAGATCGGGCGGGGGATCTGCAAGGAAACCGTAAGGCCAACCTCGTATCGGGGGACGGGCTATAGGACAGCGGAAGATCTCCGTGGCGTTGCGTACAAGCGTCTCTCCACAGTGAAGCAAGACGGCTTTCTGGCTATAAAGCCGGGGATGTGGGCAGAGCCACTTTCCCTGAGACACACTACACCTCCAGCCCGGCGACCATGGCGTGGAAGGCGGCGGAGACTTTGTTTTTCCCCGGATCGAGGAGGGCGACGGGTTCCCCTTTCTCCCCTCCCCGGCCGGTGGGGATGTCGATGGGGATCTGCGCGAGGAGGGGGACGTTCATATCCTCCGCTTCGCGGACTCCGCCTTCCTCGCCGAAGAGGTAGTAGCGTTTCCCGGCATCGCACTCGAACCATGCCATGTTCTCGATGAGGCCGAGGATGGGGACGTTGACTTTTGCAAACATGGCGACTGCTTTCCGCGCATCGATGAGGGCGACTTCCTGCGGGGTGGTGACGATGACCGCGCCATCCACGGCTACGGTCTGGACGATGGTGAGCTGGATGTCCCCGGTGCCGGGCGGGAGATCGAGCACGAGGACATCGAGTTCGCCCCAGGCGACTTGGCGGAGAAACTGCTGGGTGTAGCGGGTGGCCATGGGGCCGCGAATGATGACGGGGCTTTTGTCCTCCAAGAGAAAGCCCATGGACATGAGCTTGATGCCGTGCGCCTCGATGGGGATGATTTCGTCGTGTTCGTTGGCGTCCGGGCGCTGATCGGTGCCGAACATCTGGGCGACGGAGGGGCCGTAGAGATCACAATCGCAGAGGCCGACTTTCAGCCCGCGCGCGGCGAGAGCCACGGCGACGTTCGCGGCGACAGTGGATTTCCCCACCCCGCCCTTGCCGGAGGCGATGGCGATGATGCGTTTCACGCCGGGGATGGAGGATTTCCCCACTCCGCCAGCGGCGGCTTCCGGGGCGTCTTTGACATTGATATCGATCTTCACGGTGCCGACCCCGTCCATGCAATCAAGGACGGCGTGGCAGTCCTGGAAGATCTGCTGGGGGACTTTCGCGTCCTTGGTGGCGACTTCGATCTTCACGACGAGATCCCCGCCCTCGAATTCCACGGCTTTCACCAGGCCGAAGGATACGATGTCCCGGGAGAAACCGGGGTACTTCACCTGCTTCAGCGCTTCTTTGATCTGCTCAACGTTGGTCATGACGCGGGACACTCTCCCCGGATTCTCCGCCAACGCAACCACCGACTGATTCGTGTGCGGGGCTTTGCCAATTGAACCAGGATGGATGGGGGAAAAGGTATTCAACCGCAGATGACTCAGATGAACGCAGATGAAGAGGATGGGATTTGAATTTTCCAGTAGGAGATCCAGCCATATTCACAGTCCATCATCTTTTCTTCCATCTGCGTCCATCCCGTCCATCTGCGGTTAAAAAACATTCTTATTCAGCCAGCCCTGATTCATGGAAGTTTGGAATTTCCCGCGTGGGGATTCCTGCCTAGTTTCCGCCACCTTGTTTTCGCCCACCACCGCCGTCCTCGCCGTCCTGCCGGTCTATATCCTCATCATAGGGGGGGCGGCGCTGCGCCGGACGGGAGTGCTGAAACAGGAGCACGATGCGGGGATCATGCACGTGCTTTTCTGCGTGATGCTGCCCGCGTTCATCCTGGACAAGACGCTGGGCGAGGAGGTTTTGCGCGATCCCCAGGTGCTGCTGACAGGGGCTGGGCTGGGGTTTTCCCTTATCCTGCTAGGGATAGGGCTGGGCTATCTGGCGGGGAAAATCATCGGGCTGAAACAGGGTACGGGGATACGCACGTTCGCGCTGGGCGCGGGGTGCCAGAACTACGGGTTCACGGCGGTGCCGGTGGTGGAAATCCTCTGGGGCAGCTCTGCGGTGGCGGTGCTTTTCGTCCACAACATCGGGGTGGAAATCGCCATCTGGTCGGTGGGGGTGATGATGCTTTCCGGGGAAAAGGGCATCCCGTGGAAACGGCTGATCAATGGCCCTATCCTGGCAGTGCTGATCGGCCTCACGCTGGTGACGCTGCGTGTGGATGACAAGGTGACCGGGCCGGTGCGGACGGCGATTTCCATGATAGGCATTGGGGCTTTCCCGCTGGCGATCATGATCACGGGGGCGACCATCATGGACATGGTAGGCAAGGAGAAGCCCTCCTGGAAAATCGTGATTGCGGCGTGTCTTGTGCGGCTTTGCATGGTTCCGGCGGTGATCATCCTGTGCGCGAAACACATCCCCATGGCATTGGAGCTGCGGCAGATCCTACTTGTCCAGGCGGCGATGCCTGCCGCGCTTGTCCCTATCCTTCTGGCGAGGCTTTACGGGGGGAGACCGGCGGTCGCGGTTCAGATCGTCATCGCCACTACGGTTGTATCCGTATTCACCTTGCCCTACATTGTTTTCTACGGAATCAAGTTCCTCAACCTCACTCCCCTGACCCCATGAAAGCCTACGGTGCCACCAATTCCTCAATCGAATCCATCCAAGAGTTCGAGACGCCCGATCCCGTCCCCGCAGCGGATGAAATCCTAGTCCGCGTCCGTGCCGTCTCCCTCAATCCGGTGGATACCAAGGTGCGGAAACTGATAGGTGCCGATGATCTTGAAAAGCCGCGCATCCTGGGATTTGATGCGGCGGGGGTGGTGGAGACTGTCGGAGCATCCGTGGAAAATTTCTCACCCGGAGATGAGGTATTTTACTCAGGGGATGTGACCAAGCCCGGCTCCAATGCGGAGCTGCAAACGGTGCAAGCAGCTCTCGTTGCGAAGAAGCCATCCTCTTTCACATTCGCCGAAGCAGCCTCCCTGCCGCTGGTAGGCATCACGGCTTGGGAGCTTTTGTTCGAGCGGATGAGCGACGGGGAATTCCCACCCAACACTCCCATCCTCATCATCAACGGTGCGGGCGGCGTAGGCTCCGCACTCATCCCGCTGGCGAAATTCGCCGGCCTCACCGTCATCGCCACCGCTTCCCGTCTGGAGACCACGGACTGGTGCGAGCAACTCGGAGCCGACCACGTAATCAACCACCGCAAACCCCTGCGACCTCAGGCGGAGGCGCTGGGTTTCAAAGAATTTCCCGTCATCGCAAACCTTCACGATACGGAAGCCTACTGGGAAACGACCGCCGATCTCCTCGCCCCCTTCGGCGCACTCGGTTTGATCGTGGAAACCAGGAACCCTCTCGATATAGGCAACCCTTTCCGCCTGAAATCCCCTCGCATCGTCTGGGAATACATGCCCGGTCGCTCCCGTTTCCAGACAGCAGACATGCACCGCCAGGGCGAAATCCTAGCCGAGATCGTAAAACGGTGCGAAACGGACACCTTCCCGAAACTAAACACCACCCACCTCGGCGCACTAACTGCTGCCAACCTCCAAAAAGCCCACCGCCAACTCGAATCCGCCACCACAATCGGCAAGCTCACCCTCGGCGAGTAAAACTCTTCCACTTCTGACTAACAAAGTTACTCTCACGACCGAACCCGCAGCGCCGTTATCTGCTTGGTCACCCGGCACCAGCTGGCAAAGAATTGAACCGCAAAGGCGCAAAGGTCGCAGAGGAGTCGCAAAGCCAGTCCTATGAAAATTTTGAGCCAACCAATTTCCAATCTTCATTCGCGAAAATCAGCGTCCATTCGCGGTTAAAACTCCACAACCCAAGACTTCCCCTGCGTCCCCTCCGCGACCTCAGCGCCTCCCCGGTTCGAATAACAACCCAAGACTCCCACTCCTGATTCACAAAGTTAATCTCACGCCCGAACTCGCAGCGCCGTTTTCTTGCTCATCACTCATCACTCATCACTCGGCACTAGCAAACTTCTTCCCCATGTCCGAAACCGCCCACAAACCCATCTCCCTCCAGCCCGCCATAGCCGGACAACTCTCCCCCGACGAACGCACCGGCCTCTACAAGCGCTATGTGGAATCCGAGGAGAAGCGCATCCTCGAATGCCACCGGGAGGGGGCGGGCGGAGTGGAAATCGCCGAGGCGCGAAGCCAGCTCATCGACGAACTGATCGCCACCATTCTCCAGGCCACCATCAATTCCCAGAAACTGGAATCCTCTCCGGTCGCCCTCGTCGCGATAGGTGGCTACGGGCGCGGCACCCTCAATCCAGGCTCTGACATCGACCTGCTTTTCCTCCTCCCCCGCGCCTCCACGAAGCTGCCGAAGCACGTTCAGGAACTCGTCCAGCGCGTGCTCTATGTGCTCTGGGACATGGGCTTCAAAGTAGGCCAGTCCTGCCGGTCCATCACCGAGTGCATCCAGGAAGCCCGCGCCGACCAACAGAATTTCACCGCCCTGATGGACATACGGCTCATCTCCGGAAACGAACCGCTCTACCGGGATCTGCTCGTCCGTTTTGAAAAAGACTGCCTCACCAAAGGCCAGGATGCTTTTCTAGAAACCCGCCGCACCGACCTCCGCTCCCGCTATAAGAAATCCTCCTACACCGTTTTTCTACAGGAGCCCAACGTCAAGGAATCCTGCGGTGGCCTCCGCGATTACCAGAACATCCTCTGGGTCGCCAGGGTGAAGACCGGCTCCCTGAATCTCAAAAAACTCGTCGAGGACAGGCTCATCACCAACAACACGTTCAAAGAGCTGGAGGAAGCATACGATTTCCTAATGCGCGTCCGCAACGACCTCCACTACCACACCGGCAAGGCCACCGATATCCTCACCCTCCAGCTACAGGGCGTGGTCGCCACCGCATTGAAATACCCGCAGCGCAGCATCCTGCGCCGCACCGAGGCTTTCATGCGGGACTACTACCGGCACACCCGCCACCTGTACCGCCACACGAATTCCCTGATGGAAACCTTCCAGATCCAGCAGGACGAAGTCGCGGAAACAGGCCTGCGCTCCTTCCTCACTTTCAGGAAAAAAA
Source organism: uncultured Verrucomicrobiae bacterium (assembly GCA_963793435.1). Lineage (GTDB taxonomy): Bacteria > Verrucomicrobiota > Verrucomicrobiia > Verrucomicrobiales > Akkermansiaceae > Luteolibacter. The sequence continues at coordinate 3,954,058 of CAWCAA010000002.1, forward strand.
ACCGCGAGGAATTCGACGGATTCATCGCACGCGAGGGCAGGATCTATCCTTCCAACACGGACATTTTCAAGGAAGACCCGCACCGCCTCATGCGCATGTTCCAGCACTGCCAGCAACGCGGACTCAGACTTTCCCCGCCCATGCGCCGGCTCATCGCCAGCCACTGGAGCGATATCGACAGACCGTTCCGCTACCTGAAAGCAAACCGCGAAACCTTCCAGGCCATCCTCGAGCGCAAGGGCGAGGCCGCGCGCACTCTCCGCCAAATGCACCGCATCGGCTTCCTCGGAAGATACCTTCCCGAATTCGGCGCGCTCGACTGCCTCGTCCAGCACGAGTTTTTCCACCGCTACACCGCAGACGAGCACACCCTCCGCTGCATCGACGAGCTGGACAAACTCATCGACAACGAGGAACCCGGGCGCGAAATCTTCCGTCGCCTCTTCCACCAGATCGTCGATCCCTACGCCCTCTACATCGCCCTCATCCTGCACGATACCGGTCGCTCGGAAAACGTCCGCGAGCACATCGACGGCTCCGCCATGCTCGCCATCAAGCTCTGCTCCCGCCTGCAAATCACAGGCCGCCGCCGCGCACTCATCATGTTCCTCGTGGACAACCACCTCACCTTCTGGCGCACCGCGACGACGAAGAATCTGGAAGACCCCGAAGTTATCGCCGAGTTCGCCGCGATCATGAAAACTCCGGAGAACCTCGATGCCCTCCTCCTCTTCACCTATTGCGATACCAGCGGCACCGCGCCGGACGCATGGAACGGCTGGAAGGAAATGCTCATGCTCCAGCTCCACAAGGCCACCCACCGCTTCCTCTCGGAGGGCAGGGAAAAATTCCACCGCAAGCTCGATACCGACCGCGAGGAGCTCCGCGCCGAAGTCATCGCCCTCATGCCGGACGCATCCGCAGAGGATATCAAAGAGCATTTCCGCCTTACCCCCTCCGCCGCCTTTGCCTACCGCGAGGCATCCTTCATCTCCACCCAGATCAAGGCCGTCCGAGCATTTCTCGAAGAGGAAAAGAACGGCGAGAACCCCTATGCAGCGGATGTCGAGTGGATCGACCACCCGGTCAGGGGCTACTCCGAGCTCATCGTCGCCACCCGCGACCGCCCCCTCCACTTGGAAAAACTCTGCTGCGCCCTCGCTTCGGAGCAGATCAACATCCTCTCCGCAGATCTCTTCACACGCACGGATTCCATCGTCCTGAACATCTTCCGCGTCTGCACCACGAACTTCGAGCCAATCACCAGCACCTCCACCCGCAAGCGCTTCGCCACGACTTTCACCAGCATACTGGAGTCCGAGAAATACGAGCCGGAAACCTACCTGAAACGCAAAGCAAACTTTCTCAAACCGCGCAACGAAACCGGCCTCTCCATCCCCGTCCGCGCCCACGTTTCCAACGACCTCCACCCCACCTGCACCACCGTGGAAATCCAGGCACTGGACCGCATCGGCCTCCTCCACGATCTTTTCTACACCGTCAACGAAGCCGGCCTGGACACTTCCCACGCCCGCATCTGCACAGAGAAAGGCGTTGCCATGGACACCCTCTACATCACCACCCACGACGACAAACAGATCCTCGATCCAAAGCTGCTCAGCGCCCTCGAAGAAAAGTTCAGCAGCATCGTCGCCCGCAGCGAAGAGTAAGGAGAAGTGCGCGTCTCGCCGCTAGCGAAGAATTGAGAACAGTGCCACCGTCTTCAAAAAAACCACACTATTGCTCGCAATCACCGCCCCCGGAACCATCCGGTGATGCTCGCCCGCGTCTTCTTCGCAGGCAGCACCTCATGCCAGAAATCCCCCGCCAAAAAACAGACAAGAGTCCCCATCCTCGGCTCCACCGTGATGAACTCACCTTCCTTCTCACCCGGAGTCGTCCACATTTTCAGCTCACCGCCATCGCCCGGCTGCCAGTCGGGATTCAGATATAAAATCACCGTCACCAGCCTGTCCATGGACTCGCGGTGCCTGTCCAGATGCGGCTTGTAGAAACCACCCTCCGGATACACCGCGAAATGCCCCTCGAAATCCATCAGCCCGAGGTAAAGGTTACGGTTCAGCTCCACCCGCACTTCCTCCAGCCTATCCAGATACGCCTGCTGGCAAGCGGTGATTTCCTCATCACGCAGCCACATCACATGATCCGTCCGCACATCCTCGCATATCACCAGACCGTTTCCCCGCCCAACCCCTGCACGGCGGAACTCCCCCTCCTCCCAAGCTCCGAGACTCTCCCGCGAAAGATCCGCAGCCACATCCGCCTCAAGAAATCCCGGCATAACACACCAGCCGCATCGTTGGATATCTTCGACCAGTTTCTGATAGGGATGTAGGGGCTGGTCTTGCAGAGAGCGCACGCTTCTTCCACCTGCGGGAAATAGCCAGAACATTCTGAAAAGGGGAAACGCTAAATCAGCGAAACCAAACCACACTCGCAAAACAGGCGGAGAGTGGTGGCCCAACCCGGATTCGAACCAGGGACACGCGGATTTTCAATCCGCTGCTCTACCAACTGAGCTATTGGGCCTCACAACACCCTTGCGGGCGGGGCGGAAGTAAGTATCCCCACCCCGGCTTTGACAACCCAAAAATCACACCCACACAAAATAATTTTCAAACCTCAAACCTCAAACCTCAAACCTCAAACCTCAAACCTCAAACCTCAAACCTCAAACCTCAAACCTCAAACCTCAAACCTCAAACCTCAAACCTCAAACCTCAAACCTCAAACCTCAAACCTCAAACCTCAAACCTCAAACCTCAAACCTCAAACCTCAAACCTCAAACCTCAAACCTCAACCAGAACCCAAGTTCCTCTTCCTTCCGTGTATTCCGTGTATTCCGTGGTTAAAACTCTTTCCCCTACCCAAGCCTTGGCGCCCTGGCGGTTCACTCCCCCAAAGTGACAATCCCGTCACAACCCCAATCTCCCCCCTCCCCCATTCCCCGTCACATTCCAGCCCATCCCCATGGAGCTATTCCTCATCGACGCCATAGGCCCCTTCTTCCGCGACTACGACAAAAGCCGCATCAACTGGTCAAAAATCCCCTTCACCCACCTAAAGACCTCCGGTGAAGAAGCCGAAACCCAGTGGCAGAAAATCGAATCCGATATCCGCCACCTCGCCCGTGAAGTCTCCACCCTCGGTTACAATGCCGTCACCCTGGACGACCTCGCCCACCTCGCCACCCATCCCCTCCACGAACCCGAAACCAAGGACAGGATCGCCTTCTTCCGAAAACGCTTCACCACAATCTTCAACATCCTTTCCGAAGAGTTCGCCCTTAAAATTTTCCTCACCAGCGACATCATTCCCCTCACCCCGGCGATAGCGGAAAAACTCGGAAACGACACCACCGCCCTGGAAGAATACTACCTCTCCCTCGTCACCCAAACCCTCGACGACTTCCCCCAACTCTCCGGACTCATCCTCCGCATCGGCGAGAGCGACGGCAACGACGTAAAAGACCCCATCCGCACCCGCCTCCACCTCCGCAACCCCAGGGAAACAAACCACCTCTTAAAAAAACTCCTCCCCCACTTCGACTCCCGCGGTAAAAAACTCATCCTGCGCACCTGGACCGTCGGCGCCCACCACATAGGCGATCTCATCTGGCACCGCGGCACCCTTTCCGAAACGCTCGCAGGAATCGACTCCCCGAATTTCATCGTCTCCATGAAGCACGGGGAAAGCGATTTCTTCCGCCACATCCCCCTCAACAAAGCCTTCTTCCGCGTAAAACAGGCAAAAATCATCGAACTCCAGGCACGCCGCGAATACGAAGGCGCGGGCGAATACCCCTCCTTCATCGGCCGCGCCTGCGAGGCATTCTCCCGCGAGCTGGCCTCCGCCGAAAACATGGTCGGCATCTCCGTCTGGTGCCAGACCGGCGGCTGGCACCGCTTCCGCCGCCTCGCGTTTCTCCCGGAAAACAAAAACCCGGATGTCTGGATACGCCTCAACGTAGCCGCCGCCATCCACGTTTTCAAATACGGAAACAGCGTAGAGCAAGCCATCACCGAAACGGTCGGCCCCGCGCGCGCTCCCGCCACCCTGGCTCTCCTCCAACACGCGGACACCCTCATCCACCAACTCCTCTACATCGAAGACTTCGCCCGCCAGAAACTCTTCTTCCGCCGCGTCCGCATCCCGCCACTTCTGAACGTTTATTGGGACTGCCTCTTCATCAACCACGCCGTCTCCAAAACCCTCCGCCACTTCGTCCCGGATCCCGAGCAAGCCATCCGCTCCGGCGAAGCCGCCGCCACCCTCTTTCCGGAAATGATACGCCTCGCCCGAGAAGCCGATCTCCCCGCCCCAGACATCGAGCACATGCGCGATTTCTTCGCCCTCCTCGTCCTCGCCCGCCGCTACTACTTCCTCCCCTTCGATGAAACTTTAGCCGCCCGCATCCGCTCCGCAAAAAAGGAATACAAAAAACGCCACCCCTCTTCCGAGCGCGAACGATACCGTATCAAAATTTCCTTCAAACCATTCAAAGTAAAACGCCGCACCCTCACCTGGGCAGCCTCCATCCTCCTCCGCAAAAAACGCGGCTACCGCCTCATCGACCACCTCTTCACCCTCCACCTCATCGGCTACCTCTTCCGCCTCTTCAAACCCCGCAACCCCAAGCACATGCCAAAGTTCCTGAGAAAATCAGCCATGGGCATCGACTCCCTATTCAAATAGCAAAGCCCCCTTGGATGGACGAAAACTCTAAACTCTAAACTTTAAACCTCAAGGAAGAACCCAGAACCCAAATCCCTCTTCCTTCCGTGTATTCCGTGTATTCCGTGGTTCAAAACTCTTCCCCACAACCCCAGCCACGAAGGAATGCCATCCGCGTCCACCTGTCCGCCGTAGCCTTGGCGTAGGAGGATCCGTGGTTCCTCTTCCCCAAAACCCAAGTCTTAAAATCCGAAAAATTTGTAGGATTCGTGGTTCCTCCTCTTTCCCCAGCCCCCGTCACGTCTTCCTTGAAGTTTAAAGTTTAAAATTTAAGGTTTCGGAAATGCAACGCCGCCATTTCATCAAAACCACAGCCGCCACCCTCGCCGCCTCCGCAGCCGCCTCCGCAGCCGCCTCCGCCAAACAAAACAAAATGCCCGCCCCCCTCTTCGGCTTCGACAACTTCTCCATCCGCGCCCTCGGCTGGAAGGCCGACCAACTCCTCGACTACGCCGCCGGGCAGAAAGTCACCGCCATCCTCTTCTCCGATCTCGACGTTTACGAATCCCACGAAGACGCTTACCTGAAAGACCTTTCTCAAAAGGCACAGGATCTCGGTATCAAAATTTTCGCAGGCACAGGAGGAATGTGCCCCACCGCCCACCGCTTCTCCGACAAGTGGGGTACGGCCGAAGAAATGCTCTCCCTCACCCTGAAAATCGGCAGTAAACTCGGCTCCCCCGTCGCCCGCTGCTATCAGGGATTTTCCAACGACAGACGCTCACCCGGCGGTATCCAGGCGCGCAACGAAGACACCCTCAAAGTCCTCGCCGCAGTGAAACCACTCGCCCTCGACCTCGGAGTGAAAATCGCCATCGAGAACCACGCCGGTGACATGCAGGGCTGGGAACTCGCACGGCTCATCGAAAAGCCGGCCCGGAATTCGTCGGTGCCACCATCGATCCCGGCAACGCCACCTGGACTCTCGAAGACCCCATGGACAACCTCGAAGCCCTAGGCCCCCACATCCTCTGCTCCGGCATGCGCAACTCCATGATCTGGGAGACCGAAGAAGGTGCCGACGTAGCATGGACATCTCCCGGCGAAGGACTCATCGACATGAAAGCCTATGCAAAACGCTTCTTCGAACTCGCCCCGGACGCCCCTTTCATCCTCGAAACCATCTCCGGATTCTCAAAACCCTTTCCCTACCTCCTCCCCGAGTTCTGGAAAGGCTACGAGGAAATCCCCGCCAAAAACTTCGCCGCATTCGTCGCCCTCGCCAAGAAAGGAAAGCCCATCCCACCCTTCGACAAACCCGCCGAGAACGCTCAAGAGGCAGAACAGGACTATCAAAAAGCCGATCTTGAGCTAGGTATAGAGTGGTGCAAAAAAAATCTCTCATAAGGAATCCGGCCTCCAGCCCGCAGCCATCCTTCATCCGACGTTCAATGTGGGGCGTTCAATGTTCGATGTTCCTGCTTCTCTTGGTAACCCTCCAGGCAGCGCCCTTCAAGCTCCTCGCCATCGGCGATTCCCTTACAGAAGAATACCGTTTCGAAGCTTTTTTCTCAGCCCCCGATTCCAACCCCGCCGTAGCAAACACCCAAAACTGGGTGGAACTCCTCCACGAATACCGGGAAAACCTTTTCTCCATGGGCGGATACGAACCCTCCCTTGGAAACTACGCAGACTACCGAAACGCCGGCTACGAATACAACTACGGCGTCCCCGGATTCAAAGCGGAGAAATGGGACGAAGTTCTCACCAAGAGATACTCCTTTTCCGAGTTTTTCGAACCGGAAACCATCGTCGCACTCTCCACCCGTCGCGAACTCAGGGGAGACCTCTCCGCAGTGGACGCCGTCCTCATTTTTATTGGTGGAAACGACCTCAGCCTGAACAGCACCGAAGCCGAGAACGACCAAATCCGCCTTTTCATCCGCAAAATCCACACCTGGGTCAGGGAAAACGCCCCGGCCAACCTCCCCGTTATCGTCGCCACCGTCCCCGACATCGGAGCCACTCCACTCGAGCGCATAGACAATCCCGCTGCCGCTGCCGCCGCCCGCCAGAGAGTCGCCAAACTCAATGCCGACATTATCACCACCTTCAGCCCCCTTCCCAACACAACGATCGTAAGGATCGACAACCTCACCGACCGCCTATTCGACCAGCAGCCGCTCAACATCAACGGCACCGTCTTCACCCGCGATACCGATCCGGAAAACCCACCCCTCACCTTCTTCTGCAAACTCGGATTCCACCCCGCCACAGCAGGCCAAGCACTCATCGCCAATGAAATCCTAACCGCCATCAACCAAATCGCCCCGACTCCCATTCCCCTCTTCACAGGCCGCGAAATCCTCTCCACCATCCTCGACCAAAACCCCGACCAGCCCTACCTCGACTACATCGGCACCGCCGGAGACATCCTCGAAAACCCCGATGGAGACGCCCTCCCCAACCTCATCGAATACCTCCTCGCCACCAGCCCCACCCAATCAAACCCCGGCTTCACCTTCCTCCCCGGCGGCACCGCCACCTTCACCCCCTCCCCCGCCGCCCAACGCTTCGCCGATTTGACAATCCTCCAATCCCAAACCCTGCAAAACGACTGGATCCCCGTCCTCCAAAGCAACCTCCAACCCCAACCCGACGGCTCCGTAAAAATCCTCCCCACCGCCCCAAAACTCTTCTACAAATTCCAAGCCATCCCAAAGCCTTGAACCCAAGCCTCTCACGGAACGCGGATCTTTAGTCCGCCCCCCAACCCGAGTCTTCCTTGAGGTTTAAAGTTTAAAATTTAAAGTTTCCATGCACTCCGATCTCCAGCTTCTCCTCAACCAGCGATTGAAAATCATCGCGGACCGCGATTTCTACGCCCGCGACCCCGCCGCCCACCTCGAAGCACTGAAAACCGTCTCCGAACAAATCCAAACATACACGGAAAAGCATCTGGCCGAATTCGACGGCAAGCTCCGCCACTACCTCACGAACTCCTCCTACCAGAAAGCCCTCGAACACCTCCAAACCACCCCATGAAAACCATCCTCTTATCCCTGCTCCTCATCGCCCCGCTCCATGCCAAGCCACCAGTGGTGAGCCAGTCGAAACCGAACATCGTATTAATAATCACCGACGATCTCGGCTACAACGACCTCTCTTGCTACGGCCAGGAAAACTTCCCCACCCCCCACCTCGACAAGCTCGCCGCCTCCGGCATCCGCTTCACCAGCCACTACTCCGGCTCCACCGTCTGCGCCCCCTCCCGCTGCGCCCTCATGACCGGCAAGGACATGGGCCACGCCCTCATCCGCAGCAACGGCCCCCTCGTCCTCCCTCCTGAAGAACCTAACCTCGCCAACACCCTCAGATCCGCCGGATACAACACCGCCATGGTCGGAAAATCCTGCGTCACCGGCTCCGGCGACGGTTTCGATCCACAGAGCGTCCTCGACTGCGGTTTCGACTACTTCTACGGCACCCTCGACCACAAGACCGGCCACTTCCACTACCCGAAATCAGTATTTAGAAACACCGAACGCATCGAATTCCCCGGCAACAAACTCCACACCGGCACCGATTACGACGCAAACCTCTACACCGGGGAAGCCCTCGGATTCATAGAAAAACAGACCGACGAAAAGCCCTTCTTCCTCCTCCTCTCCTACCCCATCCCCCACGCCTCCGTCATCGCCCCCGAGAAAGAGCGTGCCGCCGCAAGACCCCTCGTGGAAAAGGAAATCGTCCATAAAAACTCCAACCACTACACCAACACCCCCGAAGTAAAAGCCAACCACATCGGCATGCTCACCGTCATCGACAACGCCGTCGGCTCCATCGTCGCACAACTGAAAGACCAAAACCTCCTTGAGGACACCCTCATCGTCTTCACCAGCGACAACGGCTCCCACTTCGAAGGCGGCTACCGCCCCGAATACCTCGGCTCGAACTCCCCCCTCCGCGGCGGCAAGCGCGATCTCTACGAAGGCGGCATCCGCATCCCCTTCATCACCTCCTGGCCCGCCTCCATCAAACCCGGCCAAACCAGCGGCCTCCCCTCCGCCTTCTGGGATTTCCTCCCCACCGTCTGCGAAATCACCGGACAACCCGCCCCGGAAGACATCCAGGGAATCTCCCTCGTCCCCACCCTCACCGGAACCGGCGAACAGCAGATACACCCCCACCTCTACTGGGAATTCCACGAAAAGGACGGCCGCCGCGCCATCCGCCAGGGCGATTGGAAACTCGTCCAATACACCCTGAAAAAACCCGATGAAACCACCACCGAACTCTTCAACATGGCCGAGGACATCAGCGAAAAAAACGACCTCTCAAAAAAGCACCCCGAAAAACTCTCTGAACTCCTCGCCCTCATCGAAACCGCCCGCACCCCCGGCAAACTATCCCCCTACCCCCCGCTGGACAAGTAGCCCCTGACGGAAGAAATAAGGGACGGAAGAAATATGGGACGGAGAGAATGAGGGACGGAGGGAATGGGAGATTGGGGCGCAACCGAGTCTTCCTTCGAGGTTCAACGTTGGACGTTTGACCCTCCTCCCCCCTTCCCCAGCCACTTCTCACTCGGCACTGATCACTGATCACTCGGCACTCCCGCAAAAAAAGGATTCCCTCCCATCCCAAACCCACCGACCCTCCCGCCGTCACGGAAATCACCAACCCACCGACAAACCCCGTTCCCATCGGCATTTTTCCCGTATCCACCATGTCATCCCGCGAAAAAAACCTCCTGACCCTCCTTCTCGTCGCGGGATTCATCATTCTGAACTTTTTCCTCTACACCATATACGTCCAGAAAAAGAACCTCTTCGACACGGAATTCACCACTGCGAAAAACAATCTCCAGCAGGCAATCGTCCAGCAGGAAATGTCCGGCCAGCTAGCCGAGGAGATGACATGGCTCAGCGAAAACCAGCCCGATCCCGCAGCCTACCAGGAGGTCCAGACCAAGCTCCAGCAGTTCGCCGAAAGCCAGGCGCGCAACCTCGGCCTAACCATCAAACGCCAGGAACTCCTCCCTACCGATACAGGCGGCGTCCATTACAACCGCGCCCAGGTCCGCATCGATCTCACCGGCCAGGAACAGGCGCTCTACCGTTGGTTCGATGCCATAAACGATCCCACCGCCTTCCGCTCCGCCTTCCAGATCCGCATCTCGCCAAACGGCAAGGACGACACCCTCATCGACTGCTCCGCAACCCTCGCCCAATGGTTCCCACCCGCATCATGAAAAGCCCCCGCAAAATAACTCTTCCTTCGATGTTCAGCGTTGGATGTTCGATGTTGGGCGTTCTCTTTTTTCCGCAACAGCCTCTGCAGACATCCCGCGCAAGCAGCCTCTCGTGAAATACACCGGCCTCTGGACCAACAGCCCCTTCACCTCAAAACCACCACCGGTCACTGCAGGCCCAACCGTCAACCCTCTCGACGACTTCACCCTCACCGGCATCGCCCCCGTCCCCGGCGGATACCGCATCACCATCATCAGCAAAAAGGATCCGGAGCTGAAAAAAGTAATCGAACCCGGCCGCACCGGTGAATTTTCCGTCGTCTCCGTAAACCGGAATCCCGACAAGCCACTCGGTACCACCGTCGTCCTTTCCACCGGCTCCGTCCAGGGAACCGTCTCCTTCGAGGAAGAAATGCTTACCCTGAAAGCCCCTCCCGCTCCACAGCAGCAGCCCCCACAGGGAAACCTCCCCCCCGGCATCGCCCCTGCCCAGGCAAACCAGCCGCAGAATGCGAACACCGCCCAGCGCCAACCGCGCCCGCGCATTGTCCCGCCGCCAACCCCGGCCAACGCAGCAGCCACCAAACAGCCGACAAACAAGGACAACAACCGCACCAACCGCCGAGGCCGCTGATTTCCCATCTTCTTCCAGTTTAAAATTTAAAGTTCAAAGTTTCTACATGCGCTTCCTTCCCTACCTAACCATCCTGCTCATCAGTGCCACCGCCTTCGCACAGGATGCCGAAGCCCCCGCCATCCCGGTAGTCCCACCTCCGGCTGTCGCTCCTCCGGGAGCACTTCCGCCCGGCGTAATTCCCCAGCCGGAAGCCCAACCCGCCAACCAGGCAGGCAACGCCGATGACACCCTCATCGTCGAGGCCATAGAGCAGCCGAAACTTTCCGGAGCCGATCTCGCAGCCCTTTACCGGAAATACACCGGCCACCGCGTCATCGTTTCCTCCGCAGCCGCCGCCGCCGAGTTCTCCTTCGTCCAGCCCGCCTCCCCGCAGGATCCGCTCACTTACAAGGAAGCCGCAGAGCTCCTGAAAAAAGCCGCCACCATCGAGAACTTCATCTTCGTCCCCGATGGCACCGATCCAAACCTCGAATACCTCACACTCCCCACCGCCGGCATCAAGCCCACCGGAATCGGCGTAGGCGTGTATAATGAAAACGACGTCCTCCCGGAAGGCGACGCCGTCATCTCCTACGTAATGAACCTCAGCTACATCAAGCCGGATGAAGCAGTCCGCACTTTCACCCAGATCATCGGCCAGTTCGGTGCCTTCGGCTCCATCGCCGCCGTTCCGAACGCCGCCTCCGTGGTCATCACGGAAAACACCTCCCTCATCCGCAAACTCATCGACCTCAAAGCGGAGATCGACAAGCCCTCCTCCCAGGTCGCCACCCGTTTCATCACCGTGAAATACGCGGACGTCACCGAGCTTGCCACCACTCTCAACGAACTCCTCGGCACCCAGCAGACCACCTCCAACACCGCCGGTGTCCAGCGCCAACAGGTACAGCCTCCCGGCAACCCTGCGGACGGAGCCATCCCCGGCGCCGGATCCGCGGGCGAGGACACCCCCGTCCAGATCATCCCGGACGCCCGCACCAACCGCCTCTTCGCCATGGGCCGCCCCGTCGATCTCCTCTTCGTCGAGGGTCTCGTCCGCGAGTTCGATACCGAGTCCGACCAACGCAACTTCCTCCGCCGCAAACTCAGGTTCCTCGCAGTCGCCGATTTCCTCCCCATCGCCGGGGACGCCCTCACCCGCGCCTTTTCCGGAACCGGTGACCAGACAACCCAGACCGGACAAGCAGCCGGAAACAACAACCGCAACAACCGCCAGCAGAGCAACAATAACAACCTGTTCAATGGCGGCGGCACCCAGGGAAACAGCCAGAACAGTGGCGGCAATGGCTCCGCCACCCGCGGCAGCGCCCTTTCCGATCCGCAGACAAATTCTGCCCCGGAGTCCCTCCTCGTCGGGCGCACCCTCCTCGTCGCAGACAACATTACCAACTCCATCGTCGTCCAAGGCCCGCCTTCCGGAGTCGAAATCATCGAAAACCTGCTGGATCAAGTGGACGTGAAAGCCGACCAGGTCATGATCTCCACCGTTTTCGGCCAGCTATCCCTTGGGGAAACCACCTCTACTGGAGTGGATTGGATAAGGGCCTTCCGTGTAAAGGAAAACGACGGGGTCGCCTTTTCCAGCATCGGCGGGGGGCCGGTAAACAGCGTTGACCCCACCGGTCTGCTCAACCCGTTCACTGGCGTCGATGGTGGCACTTTTCCCAACCAGGTAGGGCTCTCCCTCTACGGGAAAATCGGCAGCTCTCTGGGTGCCTACATCAATCTTCTGTCCACAGACAACGATTTCACCATCCTTTCCCGCCCCTCCATTTTCACTGCAAACAACCAGAAGGGAACCATCTCTTCCGGCCGCCGCATCGCGGTTCCCACGAGCAGCAACCAGTTCAACAACAGTTTTAGTACGAACATCGAATACCGCGATGTCGTCCTGAAGCTGGAGGTGATTCCCCTGGTAAACTCCGAGGAAGAGATCACCCTGCAGATCGCGCTCGTCAGTGATGATGTGATCGGCTCCACACCGATTGAGGGAGTCGGCAACGTCCCCATCATTGGCACCCGTGAACTGCTTACCACAGTCACGGTTCCTAACAACCAGACGATCATCCTTGGCGGCCTGATTACGACGAATGATACCCAAAACGTGACCGGGATCCCCATCCTCAGCGATATTCCCGGCCTTGGGCGCCTGTTCTCCACTACCACGGACGTGACAAACCGCGACGAACTCATGATCTTCATTCAGCCCTCCATCGTCAACAGCGACCGTTCCCTCGATTACGTCCAGACGGACATGGACGAGCGCTACGATGTATCCCAGCCCACCCGCACCTTCGCCGACGGCTCCGTCCTCCCGCCCATCGAACCCATCCAGGAAAAGGGAGGCCGCGTAATCCCGGCAGCGATCCCAGTCCAAACCGAAGACCAGAATTTCAACCGCAAGTCCCTCCGCCCCATCCACCGGAGGTGATTTTGCTCCAGTCCCATCCGAAGGGGCATGCGCGCCAATTTAAGCAGATCGTGGCCTGGCATCTCTGCCCCCGGCCGTTCATCACTGCCATGCTCCGTCGCCACCCGGAGGCAACCGTCCGGCACCTGCGCAATCCCCACTACGTTGTTATCCTAAAAAGGAAGATGGCCAACCACGGAATACTCGGAATACACGGAATTTGAATAGGTTATGAATTTCCAGGTGATCACCTGGTTGGTATTCCATGGCTCCGTCACAAGTGCCTTACTTTCCGTGTGTTCCGTGTATTTTGAGGAATATAGTATTAGAAAGCCACTTCCTCCATGTCCGCTGCGCTCCCATTGTGGTTCTCATTTCAGTTTCTAAGGTTATAGGAAAGCCCATTTTGAGGTTTCCAACATTGGAAAAAAAATTCCTCCCCGGCGGCGAAAACCAAGGCGTTGAGAACGCGAAACCCAGAACAGGATGCAGATTGGAAAAATTCGTCCGGATTGCACCTGTAATTTTTTCCATTTAGGAAATTTTCCTGACCCGGTAACCCGCCTCCATGAGCAGATAGGGGATATTGAGAACCGTGGCCCGGTCTTTTTGCTTTTCCACTTCGGGCAGTTCACCGTATGGGATCAGAAGCGGATGGTAGAGTTTTTCGTTGTCGCGCACCGGGGCGAAAGTCCAACCTGCGCGCATCTTTTCCGCCATCCAACGGTCGTGCTCAATGATGGCGAATGGCTCGACCAGTTCCGGATCAAGCGTCATCGAAGACGGATCGATTCCACCGGAGTCCGCGATTTCATATCCCAGCGCCTGTAGCTTGCTCGGAATATCTTCCGCCTGCGCGAGGTTCGCGGATTGCAAACCGGGCGGGAGTGTTTCCCAGGGAACGAGGGCGGAGTTTGTTTCCGGCGTATCCCCATACCCTCTCGCCGTTTCACAGTAATCCCCGTGGATCGCTTTTGCCAAAAGCAGGAGATCTGCGGAGCGATCCCGCACCAGGCGGTAGAGCCTGTGCTTTCCCGGATAGTTTTTTGCGAGAACCGTGGTGGTCACATACTCCATGGAAAACCCATTCGCCGGAGAGATCGCGGCCAAGGCGGCGAACTCCTCACTGGTAAAAATTCCGCCCGGCTCTGCGATTGGCTCAATGCGGGCTGCGCGGTTGACATGCGCCCCGCTGAATCCGGGACGACCGACGATGGGATCGTGATGGAGAAACACCGGCCCCGCATGCAGACCCGTGCGGATTTGCAAAGACCCGAGCCCCAGCGATTCCCATTCCTCCCGTTTCCGCTCCACCATCTCATTCAGCTCCAGGGCGAAGCGCCCGGCATCATGCACGAAATCAAAAACCGCATACAGCGCATCGCCCCATGTGTTCACGCTGACGGGTGCGTGCGGACTGGCGGCGATCACTTCGGAAACACCGGTGAGAAAATTTTCGATAAAGGCAGGCATCGCCGCCTCCGGAAGCGAACTGAAACCGACCACGTCCATGAACAGCATACTCTTCACCGACTGTCGGGGAATTTTACCCCCGCTGTCTTTTCTAACAGGAGCCGGAGGTAAAAGGGCCACACTGACAGGCGGCGGAGTGATCACTTTCACATCCGTGCCCAACCGTTCCTTCCAAAACCTGCTGAACGCACCGGTTCCTCCGGGCAGACCATCCGTTCCATCCCAAACGGCAAGGGGCACGATATCCAGATGGGTTTCGTCGGAAATCTGCTTGGCAAGCCCCGCGCTTACTTCGAGAAGGTACTGCCATGCCACCACGGAGTCGGAACCGGCCACTTCGCCAATCTCGCGGACACTTGCGCGGTTTTCCATAGCATCGTCAAAAAGCTTTTCCCAGGCCTCCCCGCCAGTGCCATCTCGATACGGAAGGATGCTGGTTTCGCGGAACGCATCCCGCGACCATGGCAGAATGATGTGAACTTTCCCGCCCCGCGACCGCATGGTATCCAGAAAAAGCAAATCCGCCCCCGCCGCCGCGCTGGCCACGCCGATGGTCGCGCCGAGTTTCTCCAGCTCCTCCGCAATCAGTTTCCGGCACTCCGTTCCAACCTTAGGTGGAAGGTGCCCGGCAAAAACCACCAACTGCAACGGCGGAAACGCATCATCCAGGCTGTCCACCGGCCATCCGTTCGCCCGCGCCATGTGGCGGGCCAGATAGCGCGCTTTTGCCAGACCCTCCGTCCCGGAACCGGGATGCGCCGCGAGTTTTTCATAAGCGCGGCATGCCGCCTCCGGATCCCCTTGCACCGTTAGTGCCACTGCCCGTGCGTGGATCGCATCCACCCCTTCATTCCGGATCGCGGACGAAAGCAGGTCTGAAGCATCGATTTTCGCGGCGGCGAGCAGTTCTGCGGAATTTCCAGCGGCTAGAAATCGCGTGGCCGTGCAGCGGATTTTGATAGCGAAATTCTCCGGTTCCCGCGACGCAGCTTTTACAAAATGAGTTAGCGCACGGTCGAGCTGCTGGTAGCGCGAACTCGCAACCGCAGTCGCAACCGCTGCATCAAAAAGACTGTCGGCAAAATTGAGGGGAAGCTCTTCGGAACTCGATGGCGGAATGGTATTCAGGGTATTTCTTCTCGGTTTCAGGACAAAATCAAACCTAGCCTCCGCGCCTTCAATGCCAAGGCTTGTTTTGCCTCAGCGCGGCTCCGCCACCCTCGCCCGTCGCCTATCCCGGAACCCTTTCCACACAGCTACCATCGTCCCGAAAGTCTTGCGGATGATCACCACCGCAATCGCCAGCAAAATGATGAAAACGAAAAACGCCACCACAGGTGCAAGGGCTGTCAACGTCAGCCCGCCGAGAACCAATCCATCCTCCGCCACACTCGCCACGCTGTTGGAAACCGGCTCGGGCGACATGTTCAGCAGCAGCCGCGTGCCCGCCTTCGCCCCGTGCATGGTCAGCGATGCGCCTCCGGAGAGCAACCCGCCTATCGCCAGAAGCCTGGCATCCATTTCCCCTAGCGCAGCCATTCCGAGAAGCACTCCACCAGCCGGACGCAGTATCGTATGAACCGCATCCCAGCCACTATCCAGCCACGGGATCTTGTCCGCGAAAAATTCGATTACCATCAGCACCCCCGCCACCGCCAGAACCCATTCGTTTCCCAAAACCGCAAGATCGGAATGTGCCGATGCCAGCTCAATCCAGTTGAAACGAACCGCCAACCCGGCAACGAATGCCGTCAGATAGAGATTGATACCGGCCAGGGATGCCAGACCCAGCGCGGCTCCGAGGTGTTCGAAGATTTCCATTTGCCGGAATATTGGCCCGTTTCCCTCCTCACGCGATGAAAAATTGCAATTCGAGCAGAACGCAAAAAAGGCGCTGGTTTTCACCAGCGCCCATTGATCATTTGCTAAAAAGTTATTGGTCGTTCGTGTCCTCCGAAGCAGGAGTCACTTCGATGGTCGGGACTTCCATCTCAACTTTCTTTTTCTTGATGTCAACATCCGGTGCATCGACATCATACTCAGGGAGCTTGACATCACCTTTGACTTCGACTTCAGGCATTTCGCCGTCCTCTTCCTTCGTAACGTCGCATGCGGTCAATGCCGCAGCGGCAAAAAGAACTGGAACGGAAAGCAGTGCGTGTTTTGTGTATTTTTTCATGGCTCGTTCAGATTAGCTACTTGTGAGCCATCTGGCAAACCATAAACACAAATTTCACAACAACCTGCTGACAAGCAACTTATGAAATTTCAAAGATAGCCTCCAAAAGGAAATTGAACCCACCTGAGTTGCATATTGCAATAAAATTAGAACGTTAATGCACGATTTACGACTGCGTTATGCGTTCTCAGGCAACTTCGGAAGTCTCCGCTCCATTTTCCGAAACCTCCGCCTCTTCATCGATTTTGCGGAAATGAACCTGCCCGACCCTGCGTCCATCCGTACTGGTCACCTTCGCCTCGTAGCCGAGGACTTCGATGCTCTCGCCGACTTCCGGGAAACGCTCCAACTGTTGGGTAACGTATCCGCCGACCGTGGTCACCTCGCCGCTTTCCAGCGAAAGCTCTTCCACGTGCCCTTCGAGATCGTTCAGCGTCATCGAGCCTTCGACAACGAATTCCTCTTCGTTCACCCGGGTGAATGAAGAGTGCTCGTTATCGAACTCGTCCTGAATGTCACCCACGAGCTCCTCCATCACGTTGTCCAGGAAAACGAGTCCCACGGGCGTGCCGAATTCATCCACGGCCATCGCAAGGTGGGCGTGCTCTTTCAGGAAGAATTTCAGAAGTGTATCCAGCGGCATGGTGTCGGGCACCATCTTCAGATCGCGCTTGATCCGCATCAGATCCGGGTCGGGATCATTCATCAGCTTGAACAGATCCTTGATGTGAATCAGCCCGATGGCCTGGTCGAGATGGCCTTTCACCAGCGGGAAACGGGTGTGCTTGCTGCGGAGTGCGATATCGAGGGTCTTCTCAAACGGCTCGTCCGCATCGAGGACAACCACCTCGTTACGAGGGGTCATCACGTCGCGCACCCACAGTTCATTCAGCTCAAGGGCATTGATCAGGATCTCCCGCTCGGTATCCGTCACCTCTTTGAATTTCCCGGAATGGGTCACCAGGATCGCGAGTTCTTCGGCCGAGTGGACGTGCTCGCCCTCGCTGATAGGATCGATTCGGAAAATGTGTTTCAGCAGCCAGTTCGCAGTTCCCTGGAAAAACCGTATTACCAGGAAGAAGCCCGTGTAGAAAAGATGCAGCGGCCCTGACAACAGCATCGTCACCGCCACGGCTTTCCGTATCGCGATGGATTTGGGCAACAGCTCGCCGATCACCACGTGCAGGAAAGTAAAGGACGCGATCGCGATCAGAAACGAGATCACCGAAACCGGACTGAAGCTCTGCCCCAGGACATCCATGCTCTCCGGCATCCCTGCCATGAACAGCAGCGGGGAGATCAATGCCTCCACAAACGGCTCCCCCAGAAACCCGAGCGCAAGTGACGCGATGGTGATTCCGAGTTGGTTTGCCGACAGGTAGCCGTCCAGATTGTGAACTACTTGAAGCGCCCTGCTAGCATCCGCCCCCGTTTCCTTCGCGTGGGTTTCCAGCTGGCTCGGGCGCACTTTAACGATTGCGAATTCCGAAGCCACGAAGAACGCGTTCAGCAAAAGGAAGAAGACGATTCCCAATAGATACAGAAATGCCTGCCCCGCACTGGGGAAGTCATGGCTGGCGGTTGCGCTCGCAACGAAAGTGAGAACTGTAGGGAAAAAGTTCATGGCAAGGTCAAAGCTTCTCATAGACGCCCTGGTCACGTTTTTCCAAGACCGTGAAACCGGCCTTCTTCGCATCGGATACCGATAGCGGCTTGGACACCCGTGGGGTGTTCACCCGTGAAATAACTTTTTTCACCGGGTGTTTGCAAATGAGACATTTCGCCAAAGCCTCACGGTCTGCGGGTCTCCGCAGTTCGAATCCGCGCCTGCAAATTCTACACGATCGTTCCGGATCGTCAGGCGCTTCTGATTCGTATTCGTAAATTGGCATTGGGATAACGCATGGACGGGTAATTACCGTCCAGCGCTGTGGCCTGACAAAATAGGCAGGCCGGAACCGGTGTTACCAGCTCGATTTCGTCACTCCGGGGAGAAGTCCCGCGGAAGCGTACTCACGGAAAGTGATACGGGAAAGACGGAAACGGCGGAGGAAAGCACGGCGACGGCCTGTGATTTCGCAACGGTTTACCACGCGGGTAGGGCTTGCATTACGGGGAAGCATCGAGAGTCCGACGTAATCTTTTTCAGCCTTCAGCTTGTGACGGAGGTCTGCGTATTTATCAACGGTCTTTGCTTTGCGCTTGTTGCGCGCGATCCAACTTTTCTTAGCCATAATTAGGGGCGCGGTTCATAACCCATCAACCCGCCCGTGCAAGCCCAAACTTGTCGTTTTCTCGAAAAAACCTCCAAACAGGCACTTTTCAGCCATTTTCGTGGAGGAAATCTGATTTTACAGCCCCTTTACGGACGGGAGCGGACGCACGTCTTATAAAAGGGGTGTTATGAAAACATCAGCCACACTCGCCGTCACGGCCTTCACCTCGTTCGCGGTTTTCTCCGCCCTCCCGTCAAACGCAAAACCAGCAGCCGATCCACGCCAAACGGAAAAGAAACCACAGCTAGATCCGCCCGCAAACGACAACGTCGATCCCGGGCCACGCGTCCAGATCGCCCTCCTGCTCGATACCTCCAACAGCATGGACGGCCTCATCGACCAGGCGAAAACCCAGCTCTGGAAAGTCGTCAACACCTTCATCGACGCCCGCCGCGATGGAAAAGCCCCCGTCGTGGAAGTCGCGCTCTATGAATACGGGAACAACGGCAACGCCGTCGGCAATGACTGGGTGCGCCTCGTCAGCCCCATGACAAGGGATCTCGATAGCCTCAGCCGCAAGCTCTTCGCATTGAAAACCGATGGCGGCGAGGAATACTGCGGAGCCGTCATCCAGCGCGCACTTGGCGACCTTTCATGGGACGATAAGGAATCCACCTACAAAGTCGTCTTCATCGCCGGCAACGAGCCATTCACCCAAGGCCGGGTAGATGCCAAATCCGCCTGCAAGGAAGCTCTCGCGAAAAACATCATCATCAACACCATCCACTGCGGCAGCCGTCAGGAAGGAATCGACGGATCATGGCACGATGGCGCGGCGCTGGCCGGAGGTGATTTTCTAATCATCGATCAGGACAAGGCCGTCGCCCATGTCGATGCGCCACAGGACAAACGCATTTCCGAACTCAGCAGCAAGCTCAACGACACCTACTTGGGCTACGGCGAGCGCCGCATGGAAGCCGCCGAAAACCAGAAACTCGCCGATGCGGATGCTGCGAAAAACGCGGCCGCAGGTGCGGAAGTCCAGCGCGCCGTCACCAAGGCCAGCGGAAATTACTCAAACGCCGCCTGGGATCTCTGCGATGCTTTGAAAGAAAAGAAAATCGACCCCGCAACCATCAGGAAAGAGGAACTCCCGGAGGAAATGAAAGACCTCGCCCCAGGTGATCGGAAGGAATTCATCGAGAAAACCGCAGCCAAACGCGCTCTCATTCAGAACGAGATCAAAAAACTCAACAAGGAGCGCGAAGAGCACGTAGCCGCAGAGCTGAAGAAACTGGCAGCAGACGGTAACAAAACCCTCGACCAAGCCATGATCGAGGTCACCCGCAAACAGGCATCCAGCCTCGGTTATAAATTCAACTAAGGAGTCGGGACATTCCTGTCCCGACATCCCTCCACAACCAAGCCGGGACAGGAATGTCCCGGCTCCTTATTTTCCATTGGAACCCAATAACCAAACCACCCACACTCACCCCCATCACAATGATAGCTTCACCGACCATCCTTGTCATCGAGGACGACTCCGCCGTCCGCACCGGAATCGTCGATACCCTGGAGTACGGTGGTTATCGTACTTTGGAAGCAGCCGATGGACACGAGGGCATGAAAATGGCTCTCCAGTCAAACTACCGCCTCCTTCTCTTGGACATCGTCATGCCCGGCCCTTCCGGATTCGAAATCCTGGCAGCACTCAAAAAAGCCCGCCCCGGCCAGGCCGTCATCATGCTTTCCGCACGCGGCGAGGAACAGGATCGCGTCAAGGGCCTCGTCGGCGGCGCTGATGATTACGTGGTCAAACCTTTCAGCATGAAAGAACTCCTAGCCAGAGTTGACGCAGTCCTCCGCCGTTCCCACGAGCGGCCTCTCCCCCGCCGCCAGCCATGAAATCCACGGCGCAACCATCGACCTGAACGAAAGCCGCATCCGATTTCCCGATGGCAGCACCGAGGATCTCAGCGAAAAGGAATCCTCCCTGCTGCGTTATCTGATCGATGCCGGAGGGCGCACGGTCACCCGACCGGAAATCCTCCGCCAGGTCTGGAACCTCGATCCCGAGCGCATCGAGACACGCACCATAGATATGCACATGGCCCATCTCCGCGCGAAGCTCGGGGAGAAAATCGCCTCCTGCATCGTCACCGAGCGCGGCAAGGGTTACCGCTTCATCGATCCGGAAAAAACACCATGAGAAACCGCAACTGCTGGATCTGGATCGCCTTCGCGTGCTGCGCCTGCCTTGTCGTGGCCGCGATGCTCTGGCTCACCCGCAGTGTCATTTCCACGGAAAGGAACCGGCCACGCCGAGATCCGCGCGGAGCTTCAGGAGCGCGTCCGGCTCTCGCTCTGGCAGATGGATTCCCTGGGTGCCTCCATCCTCATCGAGGAAAACGCCATCCCCGTCCGGCTCTTCCTTTCCGAGCCTGAAACCACCCTCCCCGCCACCGCCCGATTTGAAACCCCCGATGGCGCGGCGATACGCGGAACCGGCAGCGAATCCGCCCTCGCCTTTTGCAGCACCGCCGTTCCCGGCCTCGTGTCGAAAAAGGAAGAAACCGAAAAAAAAGAGAAGCCCACCGTTAAATCCGAAGCTTACGAAAACTACGTCGCGCCCCCCCAGAGCAAGATCAGGGGCGGAATGGAACTTCAGGACGCAGCAAACCTCGCCGAGAAAGCAAACCGCACCAAGTGGCTGGGCGAAGCACTTTCCAAACAGAACATCACCTACGGCACGGATGATAAAGCCGCCCCGCAAAAAGACACCCCCGCACCCACCCCCAGCGACCGCGAAATCGCCAACCCCACCGGCGATTTCAAACCCGCCTGGTACGACGGTTCCCTTTTTCTCATCCGCCGTGGCATGTCCGTCACCACTTTCGCCCAAGGCTCACTGGTGGATGAACCCAAACTCAAACAACTCTTTCTAACAGAGTGCCGCCAACGCCTCCCCCAGGCCACCCTTGAGCGTGCGGAGAACGAACGCGACGATTCCTTCGTGCTCGCATCCTTCCCTTTCAAGCTCACCCCCGGCAGCATCGGAGCCATGCCGGAATCCATTCCCCGCACCATTTCCATCTCCCTCCTCGCTGGCTGGGTCGCCGCGCTCATCGCCCTGCTCACCGCCTTTTTCCTGATCGCGAACATCATGAAACTCAGCGATCGCCGCGCCTCCTTCGTCTCCGCCGTCACCCACGAGCTACGCACCCCGCTCACCACCTTCCGCCTCTATTCAGACATGCTCAGCAGCGGGGCCGTCCGTGAGGAAAAACGCCCCACCTACCTGAATGTCCTCTCCCGCGAGGCGGACCGCCTATCCCACCTTGTGGAAAACGTCCTTGCATTTTCCAAGATCGAACGCCGCAGCGCGCGTAGCACCGTTTCCGAAGTGGAACTGAACACGACCCTGGAATCCATGCGCGAGCGTTTCGTATCCCGCCTCGATTCCGCCGGTCTGAAACTGGATTTCCAACCCACCGCCCCGATCACACTCACCCTGGACACCTCCGCCCTCGAGCACATCCTTTTCAACCTCATCGACAACGCAGCGAAATATGCCGCCAAATCAGTTCCTCCCGTAGTCTCCCTCGGCACCTCCGTCCGCTATGGCGAAATCGACATCCTTATCGCAGACCACGGCCCCGGCATCTCCACGGACGAGCGCAAACGCATCTTCCGCCCCTTCCACAAATCCGCCAAACAAGCTGCGGAAACCCAGCCCGGCGTCGGACTCGGCCTGGCTCTTTCCAAGCGCCTCGCCAGCTCCATGGGCGGGAAACTATCCTGCCGCAACAGACCGGATGGGAAGCCGGGCGCGGTGTTCGTTTTATCACTCCCCCGCGGATAGCTTTCCCTTGTCTCCGTTCCTCTACGGCATAGTATGGGAATGTGAATCGGGAAATTCCACACCGTAGCGAGACCGCCAGAGAGCGATCCCCGGGAAGCGAGGCATTCTACAGGGCGCATACCGAGCTTCTGGAAATGGTCGTCGAGGAAAAACCCTTGGCGGAAATTTTCGAAAAAACTGCAAAACTCATTGAAAGCATTTCACCAAAGGAAACCTGCTGCACGCTCAAGATCGTTGACCAATCCGATCTCTCCCTGAAAATTGCCGCCGCCCCCAGCCTTCCCGCCGAGCTGACCGCCGATCTCGAACGGCTCGAAGTCCGCCCCGAAGACGGCACCTGCGGCCTGGCGGTCACTTCGCGTGAAACCGTTGTTTCCGAAGACGTGGCCACGGATCCGGATAATCTCGCCTACCGTGAAATCGCCCTGAAACACGGGATCAAATCCTGTTGGAGCGTTCCCGTCCTCGACAAGGCCGGGGAGCCTCTTGCAGTAATCACCTCCTTCTTCAAGACCCGTTACACGCCCAGTGAGGCCAGGCTCCAGAGGATCACATCCATGTGCCAGCTCATCCGCCTGGCCATCGAACGGCGCGATGCCTCCGAAGCGCTTGTCCGCAGCAACGAGAAATTCAAATCCGCCGCCGCCGCTACGAACGATGCCGTCTGGGACTGGGACATCACCAAAGACACCCTGTGGTGGAACGAGGGCTTCTCCAAACTCTTCGGTTTCGGAGGGCAAGGGCCTGGCCCGACCTTGCAGGGATGGTCTGACCGCATACATCCCGAAGATCGCGACCGCGTCATGAACAGCCTGACGGAAGCCTCCGTGGGAGACGGAAAACACTGGGTCTGCGAATACCGCTTTCTACGTGATGACGGCTCCGCTGCCCACGTGATCGACCAGGCGGAAGTCATTTTCAATAACGAAGGCAAGGCCGTCCGGATGATTGGCGGCATGTCTGACATGACTGTCCACCGCCAGACGGAATTCGAGCTGAAGAAGCTCAACCGGGCCTTTGAAATGCTAGGCTCCTGCAACCGCATGCTCATACGGGCAAACGATGAGAAGCAGCTTCTCGACGACATCTGCACCATCGCCACGGACGTCGGCGGGTACCGGACGGCATGGGTCGGGTTCGCAGGGACGGGTGAAGACAAACCCATCATTCCAATAGCGCGGAAGGGTGACACCGGCGGCTACACCGATGCCATCAGACTGAGCTATTCCGAAAACCATCCCGCAGGCAAAGGCCCCGGAGGCAGAACCATCCGCACCGGAAAAGCCGTGATCTGCGAAGACATCCGCAAGGCTTCGTCCGATTTCTCATGGAAAGAGGAAGCCCTCAGACGCGGCTACCGCAGCCTCGTCTGCCTGCCATTCAAAGACGGCGATACCTGCTTTGGCTTCATTTCGCTACTTTCCGAGAATATCAATGCCATAGGCCAAGACGAACTGAGCCTCCTCTGCGAACTCGCGGACAACGTCGCCTTCGGCATCTCCGCCCTGCGCAGCAGCGCCAGGCAGAAGACGATGCAGGACACCATCGTCAAAGTCGCCCAGACCGTTTCCGGCAGCACCGGAAAACAGTTCTACCAGCTTCTCGCGAAAAACATGGTCGCCGCCCTGGGAGCTTCCGGAGGTGTCATCGGCAGGATCAACCGGGAAAACGATACGGTCACCACCCTCGCCTACGTGTCCGGGGACACCCTTCAGGAAAACGTAACCTACGATCTCAAGGGAACCCCATGCGCGGAAGTCCGGTCCAAAAGCGTCTGCATCTTCGAAGACGATCTCCCGGAGCTTTTCCCCGAAGACCACTACCTCATCGAGCTGGGGATCCGCAGCTATGCCGGGATCGCGCTATACGATGCCCGGGACGTCGCGGTGGGAGTGCTTTCCGTCCTTTTTAAAGATCCCTTGGAAGATCCCGCCATGGTGAAATCCATTCTCCGGATTTTCGCGGAAAGGGTCGCCTCGGAAATGGCCCGACAGGAGGCCGACGCCCACATTTTCAACCAGGCATCCCTCATCGACAAAGCCCGCGATGCCATCCTCACCTTCGATCTGGACCACCGCATCACTTTCTGGAACAAAAGCGCAGGACGCCTCTACGGATTCCCGGACGGGGAGCTTTCCGGAAAACACGCGTTCGACCTTCTCGACGGCCGCAGGGAGCAATACGACAGGGCGTTTTCCGCCACCACGGACACCGGCGAGTGGCTGGGCGAACTCCACCAGGCCAATAGCGACGGAAAAACCCTCATCGTCGAGAGCCGCTGGAACCTCGTCCGCGGAGCGGAAGGCGAGCCACTGTCCATCCTCGCCATCAACACCGACATCACCGAACACAAGAACCTCGAACGCCAGTTCCTCCGCGCCCAGAGACTGGAGTCCATAGGCACTCTCGCAGGCGGCCTCGCCCATGATCTGAACAACGTCCTCGCCCCCATATCCATGTCCATCGAGCTGCTGCGCAAAAGCATTTCCGATGAGCGCGGGAACGAACTTCTCGATGCCATCTCCCAAAGCTCCCGGCGCGGTGCGGACATGGTCTCGCAGATCCTCTCCTTTGCACGGGGCGTGGAAGGCCGCCGGGTGCCCGTTTCCGGAACCGAAATACTCAGCGGCCTTTCCGGAATCATCCGTGATACCTTCCCGAAAAGCGTCCTCATCGAGACCTCCGTCCCGGACGGTCTCTGGCAGGTCATCGGGGACTCCACCCAGCTCAACCAGATCCTCCTCAACCTCTGCGTGAACTCCAGGGACGCCATGCCGGATGGCGGCAAACTCTTCGTTTCCGCCTCCAACGAAACCATCGGCACCGATTACGCCGCCGCCAACCTCGACGCAACCCCCGGCCCCCACGTATGCATCGAAGTGGAAGACACCGGGCACGGCATCCACCCGGACATCATCGACAGGATCTACGACCCCTTTTTCACCACCAAAGACATAGGAAAGGGAACCGGCCTGGGCCTTTCCACCACCCTCGCCATCGTCAAAAGCCACGGCGGTTTCATCCGCTCCTACAGCGAGCCGGACAAAGGCACCCGCATCCGCGTGCACCTGCCCGCCCTCCCCTCCCCATCATCCCCGGAAACCGCATCCGCCGCCCCCCCGTCCCTCATCCAGGGAAACGGCGAAACCATCCTCATCATCGACGATGAACCCGCCATTCTCGAGATGACCCGCCGCATCCTCGAGAGCTTCGGCTACCGCACCCTCATCGCGGAATCCGGCATCCGCGCCCTGGGGATTTTCCGGAAAAGCCACCACGGCATTTCCGCAATCGTCACCGACATGATGATGCCCGGTCTCGACGGCCCCGGCACCATACATGGCCTGTTGGAAATCGATTCTTCCGCGAAAATCATCGCAGTCAGCGGCATCCGCGCTAATGGTGAAATCGCTCTCGCATCCGGCGAAGGGGTTAGGCACTTCCTCCAAAAACCCTTCACTACGGAATCTCTTCTCAATGCACTCGCAGACTTGATCAACGAACAAAATCCCACTTCAAAGGATGAGAAAAATCCATAAAAAATTCACCTAAGTCCTTGCAATCAAGCAACCTGCCAACCACCCTCCGCCCCCAATCACCGCTATCCCGTTTCTGTCCCCACCCCCGTGAGTCCTTCCAAGTCCAACCTCCTTATCGTCGATGACGACGAAACCATCCAACGCCTCCTTGCAATCGCCGCCAAGGATCATGGCTGGCATCCCCTCTCCGCTGCATCCGGCCAGGAAGCCATCGATAGGATCACCCCGGAGATTGAAGCCGTTATCATGGATGTCGGCCTCCCCGGCATGGACGGAATCGAAACCATAGGCGCTCTCCACGGGCGTTTTCCGGAAGTCCCCGTCATCATGCTCACCGGCACCAACGATGCCGAAACCGCCGTCCAGGCACTCAAAGCCGGTGCAAGCGACTACCTCACCAAGCCCTTCGAACTCCAGCGCCTCTTCGATCTTCTCAAGGCCACGGTAAAATCTTCCAAATCCAGGAACAAATCATCCGCCAGCCCGAGAAAACTTCCCAAAGTCTCCTTGGAAACATCCAGCCCCAGGATGAAACAGCTCTACCGCCAGGTGGAGAAAGCCGCCTCCCTGGACAGCACCATCCTCCTCACCGGCGAAAGCGGCACCGGCAAAACCTTCATCGCCAGACAGATCCATCTGCTCAGCCCGCGCGCCCAGGAGGATTTCATTACCGTCAGTTGCCCCGCCCTTCCCCGCGAGCTGCTGGAAACCGAACTCTTCGGCCATGAAAAAGGAGCCTTCACCGGAGCCAGCGCCTCCCGCGCAGGCCGCTTCGAACAGGCCTCCCAGGGCACCATCTTCCTTGATGAAATCGGAGACCTCCCCCCCGAGCTCCAGCCGAAACTCCTCAACGTCCTCCAGGACCGCGAGTTCTTCCGCGTCGGCGGCAACAAACTCTTCAAAACCAACGCCCGCGTCATCGCCGCC
Organism: uncultured Verrucomicrobiae bacterium; assembly: GCA_963793435.1. Taxonomy (GTDB): domain Bacteria; phylum Verrucomicrobiota; class Verrucomicrobiia; order Verrucomicrobiales; family Akkermansiaceae; genus Luteolibacter. The sequence goes on from CAWCAA010000002.1 coordinate 3,981,251, forward strand.
ACCAACGTCGATCTCCACGCGCGCGTGGAGGCAGGCACCTTTCGTGAAGACCTCTTCTACCGCCTCAATATCATCGAACTCGTCATCCCCCCGCTGCGCGAACGCAAGGAAGACATCCCACGCATCATCGCCCACATCCTCTCCCGCATCGCCGCCAACCGGAACACGGAAACCTGGACCCTCACCAAATCCGCCGCCACCGCCCTCGAAAAATTCAACTGGCCCGGCAACGTCCGCCAGCTCGAAAACGTCCTCGAACGCGCCACCGCATTTTCCGATAGCCAGGAAATCAACGCAGAGGACATCATCGGCGTCCTCGAATCCCCTGCGCCGACCGCGCGCGCGAAACAGATCCTCTCAGAGCCAGGCCTCACCCTCCACGAGATCGAGCGGGAAGCTTTCATCCAAACCTACATCCGCACCGGGAAAAACAAGGCCAAGACCGCCCGCGAACTCGGCATTTCCGAACGCTCCGTCTATAACCTCATGGGCAGGCACGGCCTCAAATAGACCCAATCAGGCACCGCCCGCGCGGCAATATGTGCACCCTTTATCGTGCAAATTCTGCATTATTTCAGGGAAGCTTACCATCTTCCAAGTTTGGAATTTCTCGCTATGCGCTCATTTCCAACGACTTACTGAAACACCCGTCCAATTGGTACACCACCTGCATATATTAAGTCATTCTCTGGGGGGAGAATAAGGGGCTTCGGCCCCGCTATCCAAAATACCACCCTCCGGAAGTAGCGATCCTTTGGGATCCTGCCTCCGGTGGGTTGGTTTTGGATAGTTTCCTTCCTCCCAAGCTAACCGCTGTAAACCAGCCGCATAAGCACGGAACACTGCCTTCAGGCGCGTTCCTCTCCCAAGCAAAACAGATTTCCGGCACCCCAGGAACCCGACGTTTTCCCCACGCTCCTCGCAGGAAAACCTCTCGAATCCACCTACCAGCCAGAACCACGCTCCTCCTTTGTGATTTTTGTGAAAAATTAGAACCCAAAACCCAGACAGAGGGACAGAGGGACAGAGGGAAAATATATGACCTAAGCCACAAGAATCTGACGGTGTGCCCCAAGGGGTATCCGCACAAATCCGCGCCTATCCGCAGTTCCTCTTTTCCCAACCCAAGATTCAGGAACCACGAATCCTACGAATCTAAAAACCATGCCAGAGGAAAGAAATTCAACCACAATGGGAGCAAAGCGGACATGGAGGAAGTGGCCTTCTTTCCCTATATTCCTCAAAAGGCTCGGAATACAAGGAAGGAAGAGAATTTCAAAATCGGTTGAAGAGTCCAAAACATCAGCCCACTTCCACAACCCCCGTCCAAGATTCGTTAGATTTCTCAGATTCCTGGTTACTCCCTCTTCCTCTCTCACAAGAACCAAATCCGCGTAAATCCTCGTCCATCCGTGGTTCCTCGCCCCCTCAACCCAAGCCCACAGAATCAGTTCCGTGTATTCCGAGTATTCCGTGGTTCGCCCTCTTTCCCCAACACAAGTCCCAGATTCGTTGGATTTCTCAGATTCGTGGTTCCTAACTCTTCCCCTAAGCCCAAGCCCACCCAGAATCCATTCCTCCCGCTTTTTCCTCCCCACCCACACCATTCAATGGTACGAAATCCCCCATGAGAAAACTCTGGCTCCTCCTCGCCACCACCGCACCGCTTCATTCCGAGCCTGCCCTACCCGCCGATTCCAAAAAGGACGCCTACCCCGCTCTCGCCCGCTTCGTGGAAGTTCTCGAAACCGCCCGCGCCCGCCACCCGGATCTCGACAAGGTCACTTACGACAGGATGGTCAACCAGGCTCTCGACGGCATGCTCTCCAGCCTCGACCGCCACTCCTCCTTTATCCATCCGGAGATGAAACAACTCGTCGGCAGCGAAGGCGAACTGGACAACGGAGTCCCCTCCCTCGGCCTCAGCCTCGGCATGGATTCCGAAAACCTCTTCGTCTCCGCAGTAGAAAAATCCGGCCCCGCCGACAAGGCCGGCATCCTCCCGGACACCGTCATCCTCTCCATCAACGGCGTCAAACCGGACGGCGCATCCCTCACCGAGATCCTCGGCACCCTCCAACAGCCTCCCGGAAAACAAACCACCCTCACCCTACGCAACCCCGGGCGTCCCGGCGAAATCGAAGCCACCCTCACCCACCGTTTTGTCGAGGAACGCTCCCTCATCGAATCCACCCTCCTCGAAAAACACCCGGAAACCGGTTATCTCCGCCTCGCATCCTTCGGAGCCAACTGCGCCCGTGAAGTCGAATCTGCCCTCGACGACCTCGAAGACAAGGGCATGAAATCCCTCATCCTCGACCTCCGCGGAAACGGCGGCGGAGATCTCCACCAGACCGTCCAAATCCTCGGACTCTTCACCCCGCCCGAAACCGCCGTCGTCTCCGTCCGCGAGCGTGACAAACCCGAGGAATTTCTCAAAACACCGGATCGCCAACGCCGCAAACGCGAATACCCCATCACTGTCCTTATCGATAGGAACTCCGCCTCCGCCTCCGAACTCACCGCCGGAGCACTCCAGGATCTCAAACGCGCCACCGTCATCGGCGAGCTCAGTTACGGAAAAGGCAGCGTCCAGAACATCATCCCCATGGGCGGCGGCACCGCCCTGCGCCTCACCATCGCCACCTACCACACCCCCTCCGGGAACACCCCCCACCACAAAGGCATCACACCTGACATCGCCATCCCCTTCACGGAAACCGACCGCGCCAACTTCCAAAAAACAGCCCATCCCGCCTCCCTCACCGAGGCCGAAAAGAAAGCCCTCTCCACCTGGCAAGACCCCGCCATCGCCGCCGCCCTGGAATCCTTCCAGAAGTAAGGAGCGCGGCCTTCAGGCGGCGTGTCACACTCGCCAGTTGCAAAGCCCCGCAACAAAAGCATCCGTAGATTTTTTTCAAGTAAAACGCTTGCTTACCTCCCCCGGATTCATATTCTCCGCGGATCACGGTCATCCGACCGTCCAGCGCGATGAAACCCAACCGCACCGTATCCACGCTCCTCCCTATCCTGCTTCTGGCAGGGCTCTTTTTCCATTTCCGCCCAACCGGAACAATGGTAACGCCCTCTTCCGCAGTTCTGGAAAATGCAGCCCCCCGCCCGGAGTCCACGCCACCAGCCGGGCGGATTTCCCCGCCTGACGAAGAGGATTTCGCGAGCTTTTCCGACTTCGATTCATGGCTGGAAACATACGCCACCTCCCCTCCGGCCAGCCGCCCCGCAATCACCGAAGAAGGAGTCCGCCTCGCCACCCTACGGCGATCCGAAATGGAACACCTCATCCGGCACGATCCCGAAAAAGCCATTGCCCTAACAGTCACCCCCGCCCAACGCGCCCAACTCCCCCCGCCAGTCCTCGCGCAGCTTGAGGAAATCGTCATGGGAAAAGGCTTCTTCGGAGTCCTCTGCACATGCGGCTCGTCCCGTGCTGAAAACCCGCACGTTGCCGGAGACCACGCCTCCGGCTTGTCCTACGAGGTCATGCTCGACGGCCGTCCCTACGCAGCCTCGGTCTATGGCCACAGGCTCCGGAAGCCCACCACCGATGGCGATTCCATTTTCGGCGTAGCCATCGGCGGCCACCTCGCCCTCCACGAGGATGAGATCGTCACCATCAGCCGCGATTTTTTCGAATCCGATTCTTCCGAAAAAAATGTCGGAGCCATCTTTCAGGGGGAAACCAACTGGTTCAACTCCACGGGGAAACGCGACGAATGGATCGCCGCCCTCACCGAAGAGCAGGCGGAAATTTCCAGCGGCACCACCGCCGCCGGCCTCACATTCGATCCCGCCGTCCCGCCCTCCGGCGCCACCCCACCCACCGAAGTTTACGACCGGTATTCCGGCCGCAACAGCCACCAGCTCGGCCCCAAAACCGTCATGGTCATGATCGTCCGCCCCTCGGACGGCGACACCTACGGCAGCTCCCCGCCCACCCGCACCTCCCTCCTCCCCGGCCTCCGTTCCGCTTCCCAGTGGTATTACAACGAGAGCTACAAACAGACATGGTTCGGCCCCAAGGAGGACTCCCTCGGCGTCCTCGACGAGCTGGTCGTCACCACGGAAATCGATCTCCCCAATGATGTGGCCTTCTACAAGGACAGTTTCGGCTCCCTGCGCGCCGATGCCAAGGCCGCCGTAGAGGCCCAGGGCGGGGACTGGACGAACAACGGCCCAAGGACCCCGACCGCTTCGACCGCTGGGTCGTCATTTCAAAAACCAAGCTCATCTCATCCTCCGGACTCGCTTATGTCAGCGGAAAATTTTCCTGGCTAGGCACCGATCTCGGGAGCTCCGTCGCCCGCCACGAACTGGGCCACAACTGGGGCGTCTCCCACGCGAACCGCTGGATCGGCGACGACGGCATCCCCCGCAACAGCTCCGGCTCCAGCCACGAATACGGCGATGGCGCGTGCATCATGGGAGGAAGCGGCCCGTTCAATCCGTTTTTCAAAATCTCCCTCGGTTTCCTCCACGCTCCCGATGGCGATGTGGCCGTCGCCTCCGCCAGCGGCCAGTACCGTATCTTCGACCATACCGAGGGCGAGGCGGACAAGCCCGCCACCCGTGCCCGCGCCCTGCTCGTCCCCATCACCGGATCCTCCACCTTCCACCGGAACATCGTCTTCAGCCTCCGCCATGACGGCGGCACGGACGGCGGCTCCGGGCGCTCGGATTGGAACCGCAACGCCCTGGAACTCCACACCGGATACGTAGGCCCCGGCTCCAACAGCGGCAGCCATTTCCTCGATACCACCCCCGGCTCCGCCATCGGCACCGAAGACCGCGACGACGGCGGCCTCCTCATCGGCAGAACCTACAGCGAGTCCGCCGATCTCAACGGCACCAGCCTCCACGGTGCCCTCCACGTCACCCCCATCGCCCGCGGCAGCATCATTGATGGCGGCATCACCCATCAATACATGGACGTCACCGTAAACCTCGGCGACTTCCCTTCCAACCGGCCGCCCTCCGCCACACTCGCCGCCTCCTCCACCGGGGCCGGGGTTGGGGAAACCGTCACCTTCACCACCACCGCCACCGATCCCGATGGCGATCCCCTCGCATATTCCTTCCTGTTCGGTGATGGCAGCTACGGCTACGAAAATTCCCCAACCGCCTCCCATTCCTTTTCCACACCCGGCCTCTACGAGGTCACCGTCACCGTCAGCGATACCCGCGGCGGCACCGTCACCGCCAGCCGCTGGATCAACGTCGGCAACCAGCCGGTTTACGATGCCCTCGCCAGCCCGCCCGCCACCGTTGCCGGCCTGGACTACCGCTACTACGAGCAGGCCTTCACCGCCCTCCCGGATTTCTCCCAGCTCCTGCCGCACTCCGGCGGCACCACCGGCTCCGTCTCCATCAGCCCCCGCCTGCGCAACGATGATTTCGCCTTCCTTTACGAAGGATTCATCAGCACCCCGGCGGACGATATTTATACCTTCTACCTCCGCAGCGAGGACGGCTCCTCCTTCCGCATCTCCGGCCAACTTCTCATCGACAACGACGGCCAGCGAAGCTCCGCGGAAATCGCCTCCGCATCCATCGCCCTCAAAGCCGGCCTGCATCCCGTCCGCATCGAGTTCTTCCACGGCGGCGGAGCTGAGGAACTTTCCCTGCAATGGCGTTCCACCGCCACCGCAAACCGGATCGTTAGTGTCGATCCCGCATCCCTCTCACGCCCGGATCCGGCCGCAAACACCCCGCCGGCCGTCACCATCACCTCCCCTGCGGACACCACCTCCTTCACCCTTGGCGACCCCATCACCCTCTCCGCCACCGCCTCCGATCCGGACGGCATAGCCCGTGTCGCCTGGTTTGCGGGAAACCTCTATCTCGGCGAGTCCTCCACCCCGCCATTCCAGGTCACCTGGGACAGCGCATCCATCGGCACCCACGCCATCACCGCCCTCGCCCATGACAACGCCGGTTTCCACACCCGCGCCGCAGACATTTCCATCACCGTCGCACCGTCCGAGCAGCGCCGCATGATCAGCCTGAATTTTTTCGGAAAAGCCGACAACTCCGAAGCCACCCTCGCCCCCACCGATGAGATAGGAGCCGTCTATCCCGGAGCGAACTGGAACAACCTCGACAGCAACGAGAAAAAAGGAATCAACGGCACCATCCTCGATCTCAAGGACAACGAGGGAACCGTCCAGGCCACCGACGTCACCTGGTACACCGCCTCCAGCGACCAGTTTGCGAAAGGCGAAAGCACCGCCGATATCACCACCCCTGCCGGAAAAATGATGCGCGGTCTGCTCGACGGCCGCGCCGACCAGGCGGGTCCCACCATCACCGTCAGCGACATCCCGTATGCCGGGTATGACGTTTTTGTGTATTTCGAGGGACTGGAGAGTGCCAACAACTCCACCCGCGTCCACAAGTTCGATCTCACCCCCGCCACCGGCCCCGCACCGGCGGACATCTACGGCATGAACGCCCGCCTGGAAAACGGGAGCAGCGCCAACAAACCCACCGTGTTCGACTACCCGTCCTACGCGGACTTTTCCGGCTTCCGCGAATCCACCGCCACCGCCGTGGGGGATGCCGAAACCGATGAAACGCATATCCAAAAACTCCTCGGCAACTACGTCGTATTCCGCGCCCAGACCTCCACCGGGTTCGTGCTCCACGGGGACCACACCAATACCAGCCTCAACTACCCCGGCATCGCCGGAGTCCAGATCGTCGAAATCCCCGCCCCCACCCTCTCCCCCATAGACCGGTGGAGGCTCGCCACCTTCGGGACTTCGGAAAACACCGGCACCGCCGCCGACAGCCACGACGCGAACTCCAACGGCCGCGCCAACCTCCTCGAATTTGCCCAGGCAACCGACGCAAAAAACGACACCGGCCCCCACCATCCCGTAAAAGCCCTCCGCAACGGCACCGATGCCGAGTTCCACTTCCGCTGGCGCAAAGGCGACCACGGCCTCACCCGCCGCATCTGGAAATCCGAAACCCTCTCCACCGATAGCTGGTCGGAAATCACCACCCCTCCCGCCATCATCCCCGGTGCCGGGGATGCCGACGCCGATGTCCTCAAGGTCACCATCCCCTCCTCCCCGGAAAAAATGTTCTTCCGCCTGGAAGTCTCTCGATAAGCCCCTCGGAGCGCTGCCTTCAGGCGGCGGGTGAGTCCGGCTTTTTTCTCATATCCCCTCCCCGGGATATCCGCTCTAATCCGGCCATGCACCGCGAGGAAAACCTCCCCATCGACCGCAAGCTCCGCCAGGAAATCCTCTTCGCCCGCGAGCGCGTCTATCACTTCGGCCAACCCACCCCCCTGGAGAAACTCACCATCCCCGGCGGCCCTGAAATCTGGGTGAAACGCGAAGACCTCTCCGCCATCAAAGCCTACAAATGGCGCGGCGCCGCCAACCGCATGGCCACCCTCACCGAAGTCGAAGCCGCACGCGGCGTCGTCACCGCCTCCGCCGGGAACCACGCCCAGGGAGTCGCCCTCGCAGCGAAAAAACTCGGCATCCGCGCCCGCATCTACATGCCGCGCTCCACCCCTCAGGTGAAACAGGACGCCGTCCTCACCCACGGCGCCGAATACGTCTCCATCCATCTTTCCGGAGACAGCTATGACGATGCCGTCAAAGCCGCCCGCGATGACGAAGCCCAAACCAAAGCCGTTTACATCCACGCCTACGACGACCTCCAGGTCATGGCCGGCCAAGGCACCCTCGCCGATGAAATCGTCCTCTCCGGCGAAGGCCCCTTTGACGTAGCTTACCTCCAGATCGGCGGCGGCGGCATGGCGGCGGGCGTTTCCACCTGGCTCAAAACCTACTGGCCCGACATCGAAACCGTCGGAGTCGAAGGCGAAGGCCAGGCCTCCATGAAAGCCGCCATCGCAGCCGGGAAACCCGTCACCCTCCCCAGCGTAGATCTCTTCTGCGACGGCACCGCCGTCAAGCAGGCAGGCTCCCTCCCCTTCGAGATCTGCAAAGACAGCCTCGACCGCACCACCACCGTCAGCAACGCCCGGGTCACCGCCGCCATCCGCAAACTCTGGGAAGGCCTGCGCTGCGTTTCCGAACCATCCGGAGCCATGGGTCTCGCCGCCGCACTCGCGGAGAAGGAAAACCTCGCAGGAAAAAAAGTCCTCGTCGTCCTCTGCGGAGCCAACGTCGATTTCCTCCAGCTCGGCCGCATCGCCCAATCCGAAGGCTCCTCCACCCGCCACAGCCGCACCCTCCGCGTGCGCATCCCGGAAACTCCCGGAGCCATGCTCTCCCTTCTGGAAAACTCCTTTTCCGAAATCGACATCACCGATTTCCAATACGGAAAAACCGACAACGCCACTGCCTGGCCTGCTTTCACCCTGTCCGCTGAAAGCTCGGAAAAACTCTCCCAACTCCCCGCCAAACTCGATTCCTCCGACCTCGCCTGGGAAGACATCACCGGAGCCACCGACATCGCCTTCCGCGCCATCCCCCTGCGCGGAGATCTTTTGGCAAACCCCGCCTTCCTCCGCCTGGATTTCTACGAGCGCCCCGGCGCCCTCCACGACTTCCTCGCAAAGCGCCTCACCGGAAACGCCAACCTCACCTACTTCAACTACCGCCAGTCCGGCGAGCGCATCGGCCGCGCCCTCATCGGCCTCGACTTCCCCTCCCCCTTCGAGCGCGATGCCTTCCTCCTCTCGCTCCCGCCCCAAGGAGAAGGTTATCGCCTTTGCGAACCACTGGATGAAAAAGCCTCCCAAAGGCTCGTTCCGCTGCAATATACTGCCGCGCATCAGGATTTGTGAATTCGACGTGCCGGTCTTCAAGGCCAACGGCCTGTCCCATCCCAGCCTGGGGCGAAGTGCAACGAAAGCCCTAGGAATGGAGCGAAAGAAATGGAGAGGACTGAAAGTCCGTTCCATCCGCCGGGACAAATCACACATGATGGAACGGACTCTCAGCCCTCCTGGTTCTTATGATGTTTTTACCCGGGGCGATGCCCCGGGCTGGGATATCGGTGCACCTTTGGCGCGAAAGAACTGGAGCCGAACGGTCTTCGCTTTCCACAAAACCTGATGCGCGCCAGTATAGCACCTCACCTGCTGAGCGCGTAAGCCTCAAAGATCATTCCGGGAGCAAGAAGGCAGAGTCCGGTGAGAACCTTGATGGTTTCAATACGGAAGCGTCCTCGCATACGGTTGAGGATTTGCAGGAGGGCGGCACCGGTGAGGATTCCGTAGAAAAAAGGGCGGGTGCTCATGGAATCGTTCTGGACGGCGAAAACCAGCGCGGCTGCTCCGAGGATGGTGAGGGGGAGTGAGAGCGCCAGCTCGTGGGCGGCTTTGATTTCCTGATCCTCCACTTTCCCCGACTGGGTCCACAGATCAGTGGCAGAGGAGGCGAGGAGACAGAGGACGGCGAAGCAGAGAAATTCCTTGGATCTGACCATCTCCATAATACCCAGGCTGGGGAGGTAGGCGTGTGCCATAATTGCGGTGCCGTATGCGAACGCACCGCCTCCCATAAGGTGCTTGGCATATACCGGCTCGTTGCCTTCTGCGGGTGAAAAGAGTGCGAGGGCGAAATATCCGATGATCAGAACCGCTCCGATCAGGAAATAGTTGTAGCCGGAGAGCGGGAAATTCAGGACGGTGAGAATGGCCGAGAAAATGCCAGCCATGAGGGCAATGTTTCGCAGGGATGTCTTGTGCTTCAGGCTGAAATCCCCTTCGTCTCCGGCCATCGCGGCGGTGAGGAGCTTCCCCATGACACGGATCGCCCAGACGAACAGGCCGAGGGCTGCGTAAGCTTCCCAGGGATGATAATTCACCCGCCATGTTTGCGCGAAGAGAAACAGCCAGACGACTGCGATCACCGGAGCATCAAGTCCCAACAAATTAAAATAAAGCCACCACGGCCTGCGCTCTTTCTCCACGCGAGGAGTTTCCGCTCGGGAAGGGCCGAACGCAAGTGCGGACTGACTTTGCGTAATTACGGAGAAGCGTGCTTCTCCACATTCCTGATCTCAGGCTTTTGTTCTGAAAAGGGGCGGAACGGGGGCTCCGATTGCTTCGGCGGTGGCGCGGAGGAGCTCCAGTTCCTTGTCTTCGACCACGCCATCGTCGGTGGCTACGAGACCGCAGAGGCGGAGTATCTGTTGTTTTACCAAGGGGGTGGAGGCGTCCATTTCCACTAACGCTTGAGCTACTTCCGCCAGGCCGGCTTGGATGCGAGGAAGTTCCCTTCCCGTGTGTTGGCGGAATTCTGCAGCGGCATTTGCGAGAGCGGCTTCCCCACCGGCCAAGACGGCGAAGGCACCGAGAACCCGGGCGACTTCAGTTTCTATGGAAACGAGGCTGCGGTGCTTCATGGCCGGAACCGGTTTGAGGCCGAGACCAATTTCGACATGCCGCTCTATCACTTTCTGCAGCATGAATTCAAAGAGGTTCACCTCCCCGTCCGCCTCGATGAGTGCCTTGCTTGCTGCGACAAATGCTTTCGCTTCGGGTTTGCCCATTTTCCGCAACCAGGAGAGCGAGAGATCGACGAGAGCGAGTTTCTTGGCGGAATTGTAGTCCTCCAGATCCATGCTCCATGCGATCACATGGGAGATGGCTTCTTCGTCCGATCCATGGTTTGCGAGTATTGTTTTCCCTATCTCCCGGCCATCGGCATCCGCCGCGACGAGAAGTCCGAGCAGCAGGGATTTTGCTTCCTGTTTGGAAAATGAGGTGACTTTTCCGGCGCGGAGTTCATCCCGTATGGCTGCTCCGACATGGGAATCGAGCCGTGCGCTTTCACCGAGGGAATCCAGGCGGTCGGTGGAATCCACCTGCTCCAGTGAGCCGGAGAAGCCCATCGCGCCGGAAAACTCGGATGCGGAAACCGGATCGGCCGCACCTTTGAGCATTTCACCTTTCCAGTGCGGATCGATTGCGAGAATTCGTTTTTCCAGCGGCGGGTGGGTGGCCATCAGGGCACTGAACCCGCTGCCTGCGAAAAACATGTGGCGGGATTCCATGGCTTTCGGGGAAGAGATTTTCCCATGTTCGGCAAAGCCTCCGATCTTTTTGAGCGCTCCGGCAATTCCTTCGGGATCGCGGGTAAACTGGACGGCTGAGGCATCGGCCAGATATTCACGCTGCCGGGAAATGGCGGACTGGAGCATGCGGGCGAAAAGGACGCCAATGGAGCCGACCAACCAAACGGCGAGACCCGCCAGTATGATCGCGATGACAATTCCGCCGCCCTTGGAATCGCGCGAGCCACGCATGAAACGGAAGGATTCCAGCATGATGCGCCCGAGCATGGAGAGCATCACCAGTCCGAAGATCCATCCCATCAGGCGCATGTTCAGTTTCATATCCCCATTGAGGATGTGGCTGAATTCATGGGCGACGACGCCCTGGAGCTCGGAGCGGGTCAGCCGATCCAAGGTGCCACGGGTGACACCGATCACGGCGTTTGAAGGATCGGTTCCGGCGGCGAAGGCATTGATCCCTTCCTCGTCGTCCATGATCCAGACTTCCGGAACCGGCACGCCTGAAGCAATGGCCATTTCCTCGACAACGTTTAACAGACGCCTCTCGGAAAGATCGGTGGAGGTGGGCTCGACCGGCCTTCCGCCGAGGCCTTGTGCCACGACTTTTCCGCCGGAGGAAAGTTGGGCGAGCTTGATCCAGCTTCCGATCAGAATTACCCCGCCGACGACGACGGCTATGCCGATGAAGAGTTCGGGATTCCACCAGCCGGTGAATTGAACCGGCTCGGGAGCATCGTAGCCGGTCTGCCTCGGGGTGCTGGAAAACCGGAGGTAAACCGTGGCCAACGCATACATCGTGGCGATGACACCCAGGACGGACAGGATGAACCACCAGACAAGCAGGCGGCTGGATTTTCGCGCCCGCTCCTGTGCCTCGAAAAAATTCATTTACTAGGAACCTGGTAGTTCATTGGAATTCTCTCTTTCGCACCAACGGTGCATTGCCATCCCAGCCTAGGGAGCAGTGAAGCGAAGCCCTGGGTATAAGAACCCAGGCATCCGGAGGGCTGAAAGCCCGTTCCATCACGCGCGATCCTCCCCAACTGATGGAACGAACTTTCAGCCCTCTGGAATTACGTTGCGCGATTCCTTGGGCGATGCCCAAGGCTGGGATAGGACAGGCCGTTGGCCTTGAAGAAAGTAAAGACGGATTCACGATTCGTATTGCCTGGCAGTATATCAGAAACTCACCTTCGGAGCTTCGCGCTCGGCTTCAACATCAATTTCAAACATTGCCGCTTCGCCAAAGCCGAACATTCCGGCAATGATGTTGTTGGGGAAAACCTCGCGCTTGTTGTTATACGCCAGCACGGAATCGTTGTAAGCCTGGCGGGAGAAGGCGACCTTGTTCTCGGTGGTGGTCAGCTCTTCGCTGAGCTGCATCATGTTCTGGTTTGCTTTGAGATCCGGGTAGGCTTCAGCTACCGCGAACAGGCGACCGAGAACCCCACCGAGACCTGCTTCCGCTTTTCCAAGCTGATCAAGCGCACCGGGATCGCCGGGATTTGCGGCGGCAGTTTCACGCGCACTTTCAGCCGAGTTCCGCGCTGCGATGACGGCTTCGAGGGTTTCGCGCTCGTGGCTCATATAAGCTTTCGCGGTTTCGACCAGGTTAGGGATGAGGTCGTGGCGGCGCTTGAGCTGCACGTCGATCTGCGAGAACGAGTTCTTATACATGTTCCGCAGTTTCACGAGGCCGTTGTAAACGCCCATCGCGAAAAGCCCGACGACAGCGATCAGTCCGACCACCACAATTAAAATGACCAGTCCAGCTCCTATTGAATTCATGGCATCCTTTTAGCCCACGTTTGCAGCTTTGCAAGAAGCTTCGGAAAATCTAACGGCCACGTCCACGTCCGCCCCACATGCTGCCGCCGCTCAGGATACGCTCTTTCATTCTATCGTCCATGGCATCGCTGCCGTTGATGAAATTGGTAGCGGCTTCCTTGTCTTCCTGCATCCAGCGGGCGGCTACGACACCTGTCGCCCTGCCCCGGTCCTGATCATCTGCAATCATTCCGGCTACCTCGACAAGCTCTGCCGGGGAAGAAGTGCGGTTGCTCCAAACATAGGATTGGGCGGCACTGTCCTTTACTTCCGGGGAGGTTTGCGATTTCACGAATTCCAAGGCGGCACTGCTGTCCGAGGAAGCCCATATCGGCATGACTTCGCGCATGGAATCTCTTTTCGCGGCATCGTCGTCGAGGCTGTTGAGCCAGTCCATGGAGCCACGGACGTCTTCACGGGCGTAGCTTTTCGCAACCGTCGGGACGGCTTCGCGGCGCGCATCGGCATCGGTCATTTTCCCGATTTCCGTGGCAGCCAGTTCCGGGCTGGTTTGGGCAAGACCGGCGATGGCAGAGGCCATTGCCTTGCCTCGCTGGTCTTCCGGAAGGCCGTTGGCCCATGCCTGGGCTTCGGAGAAATTCGATGCGCCCCATTGTTTGGCGATGGTTTCGTATGCGCCCGAGCGTGAACCTTCATCCATGGAGGCTGCCATCTCGGCTGCTTTTTTCGGATCGGTTTTCGCAACTTCGGAAACGACGGATGTCATGGCGTCGCCGCTATTGGTTTTCAGCCCTTTTGCCCACTCCATGGCACCGGCGGGATCCTGTTTCGCCCACTCGCCGGCGATAATTCCGCCCGGTCCTGACATTCCCATCCCGCGTCCACCGCGACCTCCACCCATCATGTTCATCATGGCGAACTGTGCGGGATTCTCCGTGTAGTATTTGGCGGCGTTCACCGGATCGGTGCTGGCCCATCCCTGGAGGACGGTCGGCCTGACGAAAGCTCCGCCCATTCCCATGGTGTCGGTGAAAGCCATGGCGGCAGTCGGATCGACTTCCGCCCACTTTCCGAAAAGAAGGACGGATGCGAGAATGCGCTCGCTGAACGGGAGGGATTCCAGCTTTTCGGCTTCGGATTGGAATTCGCCGGGACCGAGGTTTGCGTAAAAATCGAGAAGTGCCTGGACGCGGTTGGATTGGCCGGGCTGGCGATAGATTTCATCGAGAGTGCGGTTTTTGGACTTCCGGGCGGCGGCGGAGTTCTGATCCGTGCTTCTATCTCCAGCGCGGGTTCTTACTTCGTTGCCGGAAGCGCTGGTTTCGCCGGTGGCTGCGTCGCCTCCCTTGCCAATGCCGAAGCCCACACCGAGGCCGATTGCGAGAGCTATGCCTGGAATCAAAAAATTGGTTTTCATCGTTTTGGAAAATGTCAGTGCGGGGTGAACACTTGGCTAGGGGAAAAGTTGCGGAGAAAATTGCCGGACTTTTTGGAAGACTCGCCGCCTGAAGGCAGCGCTCCTTTTCGGATCACAAAAAAACCGCATCGTGTGATGCGGTTTCTTTGAGATTGTTTCCCTTTGCAGGAAAAGGATTAACGCTTGGAGAACTGGAAGCGGGCGCGGGCACCTGGTTGGCCTGGCTTCTTGCGCTCTTTCATCCGTGGGTCACGGGTGAGGAAACCTTCCGGCTTGATGAGCTTGCGGTTCTCAGGATCCGCCTTGTCGAGGCAGCGGGAAATTGCGTGGCGGATTGCGATTGCCTGGGCGTGTTTGCCACCGCCTTTGACTACCACTTTCACGTCGTATTTGTTCACCATGTTCACGGTTTGGAACGGGGCGATCACTGCGTTCTGAAGATCGAGCGTAGGAAGGTATTCTTCGAAGGAGAGACCGTTGATGGTCACTTCACCGGAACCTTCGGATACCCATGCGCGGGCGACTGCGGTCTTGCGGCGACCCGTGGAGCTTTGTGTAGCGGTAGCTGACATAATAATTTTCTGAAAAAAGAGTTTGTATTAGCGGACTTCGTGGACGGTCGGCTCCTGGGCTTCATGCGGGTGCTCTTCACCTGCATAAACTTTGAGTTTGCCGAACTGGGCGCGGCCGAGGCGGGTTTTCGGGATCATTCCCCAGACTGCCTTCTCGACGATGAGGATAGGCTTGCGCTCACGGAGTTTCTTCGGAGTCTCGACTTTCTTACCACCGACGTAGCCGGAGAAACGGGTGTAGATCTTGTCGGTCTCTTTCGTGCCCGTGAAGACAACGTGCTCGGCATTGATCACTACGACGAAATCGCCGGTGTCAACGTGGGAGGTGAAAGTAGGCTTGTTCTTGCCACGGAGGAGACGCGCGGCTTCCACGGCTACCTGGCCGAGGACTTTGCCTTTGGCGTCGATCACATACCATTTGCGTTCGACTTCGTGTGGCTTGGCGGAAAATGTCTTCATTTCAGTAATAGGGAAGTCCTGCGGTGGGGCGCGATTGAGCGTGCCCACCCGGAGGGGCGCGGAACTTAGTCAGTCCGGCCAAGGACTGTCAACCGGAAATTTCCAACTTTCAGAACTCAATTTTCAACTCTCAAAAAGAACCCAGAACCCAGAACCCAGAACCCAGAACCCAGACGGAGAGACGGAGAGACGGAGAGACAACCCAAGCCAACAGAATCCGTTCCGTGTATTCCGTGCATTCCGTGGTTAAAACCTCTTTTCCAAATCCCCAGATTCGTAGGATTCGTGAGATTTGACGGAGAGGCTTAATTTTACAGTCCGTCCATGTCCGCTTCACTCCCATTGTGGTTCCATCCTCTTTCTAGCAACCCCAGCCCCCATACCTCCGCGTTTCAAAACCACAGTTTTCCTTGAGAGTTGAATTTTCAGATTTGAAATTTTGAGCTTTGTTATTTGCCGTTCCCCCGCCCAATCTCCGCCCGCTATGCTCAAAGCTGGAATCGTAGGCCTACCAAACGTCGGAAAATCAACTCTCTTCAACGCCCTCACCCGCACCCGGAAGGCGGAAGCGGCTAACTATCCTTTCTGTACCATCGACCCGAACGTCGGGATCGTGATGGTTCCGGATGAGAGGTTGGCGGTTCTTTCGAAAATTTCCGGCTCCCAGAAACTGGTTCCGACCGCGATTGAGTTCGTGGATATCGCGGGACTTGTGGAAGGCGCCTCCGAAGGCGCGGGGCTTGGAAACAAGTTCCTCGCGAACATCCGTGAGACGGATGCCATCGTGCAGGTGGTACGTTGTTTTGAAAACGACGACATCATTCACGAGCTTGGCTCCGTGGATCCTATCCGCGATATCGAGATCATCAACGCAGAGCTGATCTTGGCCGATATGGCGGCCATGGAAAAACGCCGGCACTCGCGTGAGAAGAAAGCCAAGGGCGGCGACAAGGAATCCAAGAAGGAAGTGGAACTGATCGACGTGATCATGCCGCATCTGGATGCGGGCAAGCCTGCGCTGACAATTGATTTCAACGAAGATGATGCGGAGATCGTGAAAGGATTTTTCCTGCTCTCCTCCAAGAAAACCATCTACGCCTGCAACGTTTCGGAATCCGAGCTGGCAGGTGCGGTGGAAGATCCGGACTCCCATGAGCTTGTCGCGAAAGTCCGCAAATTCGCAGCGGAGCATTCCGGTGCGGAAGCGGTTGTCATTTCCGCACAGATCGAGGAAGAGCTTTCCGACCTGGAGCCAGCCGATGCCGCCGAGTTCCTCGCGGACATGGGCGTGAAAGATTCGGGCGTTTCCGGACTGATCCGCGGGGTTTACCATCTTCTCGGCCTCCGCACCTATCTTACCACCGGTGTCCAGGAAACCAGGGCATGGACGATCACAGAAGGAGATAAGGCTCCGGCTGCGGCGGGCGTGATCCATACCGATTTCGAGCGCGGCTTCATCGCTGCAGAAGTGGCCCACTACGATGATTTCGTGGCTGCGGGTGGCAAGGCGGCTGCCAAGGTGGCGGGAAAACTCCGCATCGAAGGCAAGGAATACACTGTCAAGGACGGTGATGTGATCGAGTTCCGGTTTAACGTCTGAAGAATAAGAACTTGTTTAAAATCCCGATTTGTAAAACGCGATGCCGGGAAAAGTCGAAGACCGGTGACTGCCGGAAGCCTGCTGCCGCTTTCCGTTATGCAGCCTGCTGCTACGGGGCAACTTGGGAAAGATATGGTTGAGCAGGAAACACGCCGCCTGAAGGCAGCGCTCCGTGCCAATGCCACGCTTCTACTTCTCCTCAGCCGGAGCCGCTTTCCCGTCATCGCCTTTGTTCACCACCGCTTTGATGAGCGATTCACCGGTGTCCTTTTCGTGACGGATCGCGAGACCTGCGACGAAGCAGGCTACAGCCAGAACGAGGAAAAGTAAGAACATGCCGAGTCCTCCGCCCGAAGATTGCTGTACAGCGGGCTGGCGGCGTGGTGCCCGCTCAGGTTCCTCTGACGTTCTTTTCTCTTCCTTGGGCTCGATGGGCGGAAGCGGCGCGGGGCCGGCGGGAGCTTCCTGTTCCAGCACGGCGAGTTCTTCCTCGGTGAGTGAAAAGTCGAACGAGACATCGCCGAGCTTCACGGACATGCCGGAGCGGAGGGTGATTTTCTGCTGGCGGTTGCCATTGTTTTTGATGCCGTTGGTCGATCCTAGGTCGGCGAGCTCGTAGCCGCCCTCGATGCGGTGCATTTCCGCGTGCTTGCCGGAAACAGAGCCGCTGTCGATAACGATATCGTTGTCGCTCCCCCGTCCCAGACTGACGACTTTTCGGTCGAGTTTGAAGCGATACGGCTGGGCGGTTTGATCCGGGACGGTGATAATTACTCTAGGCATGACAGGTAAACGGTTGGCTTTTGCCCTTTCTAACGCAAAAATCATAAAGGACGCATCTGAAAAATCGTCGATTTGAAAAATTCTTTACGATTGCCATCCTGCTCCAGATCTGATTGTTTACCACCGCTATGGCAAACGCTACGAACGTCCTCTCCTCCGGAATCGAAATTATCGGCTCCATCCGCTTCTCAAATGACATGATCGTCGATGGAAAAATCGAGGGCGAAATCACCTCGGACAAAGGCAAGGTCACCATCGGTGAAAACGCCCAGGTCAAAGGCGATGTCACTGCCGGTGATGTGAAAGTCTATGGCAATGTGGAAGGCAAGATCACTTCCGAGCGCTGTGAACTGAAAGACAAGTCCAAGATCAACGGCGACATCAAATCCAAGGTATTCTCCATGGAAGAAGGTGCCCAGCTCTGCGGCCGCACCGAGATCGGTGGCTGAGAATTTCCAGCCCCATAAATTTTGCGAGAGCGGATCTTCGGATCCGTTTTTTTGTAGCCATCCTGCAACCCCTGGCGTGGAGCAGGTTGCAGAATGCCTCCTGATACGAGCTGAAGTGGTGAAACCTGCCGACGTTTCCGCGTGGCACACTGCATGCGACTGGCACCGAAGCCATGAACACCAACTCCTCACCATCCTGGATCAGTCCACTCGCCCGCACCGGATACTCAGCAAAAGGGGTGGTGTATCTGACCATAGGTGTCATGGCCCTGTTGGCTGCATTCGGAAAAGGCGGGGATCTGATAGGTTCTTCCGGTGCCCTCAAAGAACTCGCATCCAAGCCTTATGGCTCCGCTCTGCTCGTCATCCTGGGTGTCGGCCTGCTCGCCTACTCCGTTTACAGATTGCTATGCGCTTTCATCGATTGTGAGAATGAAGGAGAAGATGGCAGCGGCCTGGCGAAACGCGCGGGCTATGTGGGGAGCGGCCTGGTTTACGGTGCCCTCGGAGTCACCGCATTGACCGGGTTGGGCGGTGCCTCCGGTGGTGGTGAGGAGGAAATGACTTCCAAGGCACTGGAAATTCCGGGTGGCATCTTCCTGGTCGGCGCAGTGGCGATAGGGATTTTGGTAGCAGGAGTATTCCAATGGGTGAAAGCGCTCAAAGGAACTTACCGCCACAAGTTCACTTTGGATTCCCTGGCAGCATCGAAACGGAACCTGATCGAGAAGGCTGCGAAATTCGGACTGATCTCGCGTGGGATTGTCTTCCCAGTGATTGGGGTTTTCCTGCTAATCGCAGCAGTCCAGTCCGATCCTTCGGAAGCCAAAGGCTTTGGCGAAGCTCTTGGGAAAATTGCCAGTCAAAGCTACGGAGCCATCCTGCTCGGGATCACGGCAGCAGGCCTGGTCTGCTACTCTTTCTACTGCGCGATCCTGGCAATATACGGAAATTTCGGACGCTCCCGACCGTAGCAGCCTCCGTCCCCGGGGCAGGCCGTGGTAGCTGCGTCTCGCAGCCCCCAGATCGTTTCCATCGACCTCACCGAAAGAGTTCGCTGTGGCTTCCGGCTCTTTCAAGACACAGGGACTCGCCATCGGTCCGAGAGATCAAAATCCAATCCGGCTCAACGTGGCAGTCGCGGGAGCCTGCCCACTTCCCGCCAAGTGCATGATCCCGGTATCTTTCCTCCAAAGTCCCACCTTTGGAAATCGACCTGACGGCTTGCTTCAACTTCTCCAAATCCTTCCCTCTTTTTCCGGCTAATTTGAGGTTCCCTTTGAACCGGTTGGTCTGGAAAATATCCTTCATGCATCCCAGCTCTCAAAAAGATCATCGACGGAACCAAAACGCTCGAGATTCCGTCCGCTCTTGGAATCTTCAAGTGCCTTCTCAGTCTCTTCATTCGGAATGGCCACATCGAATGGCATCCCGTTTCTGAGCGTGATCTGGGTGTAAAACATCCGTATCGCCTCGGTGGGACTCAATCCCAGGCGATGTAAAATTTCTTCCGCCTTCCGTTTGATCTCAGGCTGAATCCTGCTGTGAACTGCGGCTGTTTTCATACCCCTCATCATGTGGTATTTGCAACACGCCGTCAAGATGGGCTTTTGACAATTCAAAACGGATCGTCTTCCGCCCACTCGCTACCGACGTTCCAGGTTTCCACCATTTCCTTGGGAAAGTCGTCGAGGAACCGGGAGGGGCGGCAGAGGATGTCTCCCGTGTAGCTTTTCGGATTCAGCATGGGGTAAGTTAGATAGAGCTCGTCCTTGGCGCGGGTCAGGGCTACGTAGAAGAGGCGACGCTCTTCCTCGAAAGCGGCTTCGTCATCGGCTTCGAGGATTCGTCCGTTGGGGAACTGGCCATCGACGAGCCAGATGAGGAAGACCGCTTTCCATTCCAGGCCTTTTGCCTGGTGGATGGAGGAGAGGGTGACCTTGTCGTCGTCGAGTTCCGCTTTGTCTCCCGTCGGTTCTCCATCGGTGGTGCTCATGAGGGAGAGCTGGGCGAGAAATTCCAATACGTCCTCAAATGTGCCGCCGTATTGGATGAGCTGCTCTATATCCGCACGGCGGGATTCATAGTTTTCGAAGCTGTCCTTGAGATAGTCGTCATAGATGCCTTCGAGGATGCTGAAAATCATTTCAGAAGGGGTGGCGAAAACTCCTCCCGGATTCAGCTCGTCCATGGTGTAACAGAGTTGCTGCCAGTGCTTGGCCGCTTTTTTCGGGACGGGATAGGCTAGGAAAATTTCCGACCATTTGTCCGGTGGCTCGGGGTTTCCGGAAACGGGATCGCGGAGCCATTTCTGCCAGAGTTTTTCCGAAGTGCTGGGCCGCAGCCGGGCAGCATCTGCACCATGCGCTTGAAGCTGACCTCGTCCTTGCGGTTGGTGACGAAGCGGAGGAATGCGGCGACGTCCTTGATGTGGGCTTGCTCGAAAAAACGCAGGCCGCTGGTGATGGCGAAGGGGATGCCGCGCCGGGTGAGTTCCATCTGGATCTCCAGGCTCTGGAAATGGGCGCGGTAGAGGACGGCCATTTCGGTGAGTTCTATGCCTTCTTCATCGCGGAGTTCGAGCATGCGCTGGGCGACGAAGGATGCCTGGGTGGCGGGATCTTCGAGGGCTACTAGGGCAGGTTTCGCCCCGACTTCCGCGCGGGAGGAGCGGAGGTTTTTCTCGAAACGCATTTTGTTGGCGGAGATGGCCGCGTTGGAGAGATCGAGGATTTCCGGGACGCTGCGATAGTTCGTTTCTATGGTGTGGATGACGGACTGCGGGTAGCGTTTTTTGAAATTCAGGATGTGATCCACTTCGGCTCCGCGCCATGAGTAGATGGACTGGGAGTCGTCGCCGACGGCCATGAGGCTGTTGGTGGAGCCGGAGAGGAGGTCTATGAGTTCGCTTTGGACGGAGTTCGTATCCTGATACTCATCGACGAGGATGTGGCGGAAACGCTTTTGGTAGATCCCGAGGGCTTTGGGATGGTTTTTGAAAAGATCGACCGTGAGGCTGAGCATGTCGTCGAAATCGAGGGAGTTTGTGTCGCGCTTTTTCTGCGTGTATCCTTCGCGGACTTTTTCCAACTCCTCCGCCCAATCATCGAAGTAAGGGTAGCGGGTGCGGAGGACTTCTTCGAGGGTGACTCCGGTGTTCGCCATGAGGCTGAACATGGAGATGAGGACGTCGTTTTTTGGAAACCGCCTGTGTTTCGTATCGATATCACTGGCGGCGACGACTCCGCTCATGAGGGATTTCTGATCGTCGCGGTCGAGGATGGAGAAGGATCTGGTGAAGCCGATCTCTTCCGCGTGGCGGCGCAGGATGCGGTTGCAGATGGAGTGGAAGGTGCCGGCCCAAAGATCCGAAACATCACCGGGGACGAGCGAACGGACGCGCTCGACCATCTCGCGGGCGGACTTGTTGGTGAAAGTGAGGAGAAGGATGTTCCGCGCGTTTTCCCCTTGATCCAGGAGCCATGAGACGCGGTAGGTGAGGGTGCGGGTTTTTCCCGATCCGGCTCCGGCGATGACCAGGGCTTTCCCCGGCGGCGAGGAGACCGCCTGGAATTGCTCCGGGTTCAGCTCCTTCTCGTAATCGATTCCGGAAGCCGATACCGGCTTCTTCCGCTGCAGTTTATATTCACGCGCCATTGTCTGTCCGCAGCTTTCCATGCGTTTCGGGAAACGTCCAACAACATCAGCCGTTGTCTGACATCACGCGGGCACGTGCTTCGTCGAGATCCTCACCGTCATCCACCCGTTTCGAGAAATCCCGGAACTTCGCAAGCTCGGATTTCACGACGGGCAGAAGGATGAAGACCCCGATCAGGTTGGGGAAACACATCGCGAGCAGAGCGGCATCCGAGAAGTCGATCACATTGCCGGGAGCCATCGCTGCGCCGAACACGATGACCGCGCAGAAGAGCAGCTTGTAGGAAATGTCCGCTTTGTTGGATTTTCCAAAGAGGAATTTCCATGACTGGAGGCCGTAGTATGACCAGGAGATCAGAGTCGAAAGGGCGAAGAGGATCACCGCTACGGAGAGAACGTATTTGAACCACGGGATCACGGAACTGAACGACTGCGAGGTGATGGTGATGCCGTCCTTCCCCTGGTCGAGATAATCGCCGGTGCAGATCACTACGAAGGCGGTCATGGTGCAGATGATGACCGTATCGATGAAGGGTTCCAACAGGCCGACGAGACCTTCGCTGGCCGCGAATCTGGTCTTCGCGGCGGCATGGGCGATGGGCGCGGAGCCGACTCCGGCCTCGTTCGAAAAGACGGCGCGCTGGATACCGATCAGCATGACCCCGATGGCACCGCCACTGACGGCCTCCCCGCTGAAAGCACTGCGGAAAATCAGTTCGAAGGTCGGGATGATTTTGTCAAAATGCTCGAAGATTACGACGAAACAACCCAGGATGTAAACTAGGGTCATCACCGGAACGAGCTTCGAGGTGACTTTCGCGATGCGGGAGATGCCGCCAATGATCACGAGACCCACGAGCAGAGCTACCACGACCCCGAAGACCCAGCGGTTCTGACCTACGAAGCCGGCATCACCTCCGGACACATTGACCAGTTGGGAAGTTGCCTGGTTGATTTGGAAGAGATTGCCTCCACCCATTGCGCCACCGATGCACAGGACGCAGAAAACAACGGCAAGAGTGCGTCCCAGGGCGCCGAGTCCGCGTTCTGCAAGCCCTCTGCTCAGGTAAAGCATGGGGCCGCCGAGTATCGTTCCTTTTTTGCTGATCTGCCGGTATTTCACGCCGAGCGTACACTCCGCGAATTTACTGGTCATTCCAAGCAGCCCGAGGAGGACGATCCAGAGTGCGGCACCCGGTCCGCCCGTGCTGATGGCGATGGCCACGCCCGCGATATTTCCAAGACCGACCGTGGCGGAAACTGCGGAGGTGAGTGCTTGGAAATGGGTGATCTCGCCGGGGTCGTCCGACTTTGAATATTTCCCCCTGACAGTCCGCAGAGCCAGACCGAAGGAGCGGAAGTTGATGAATTTGAAAAACAAGGTCAGGAAAAGTGCGCTCCCGCCCAGCCATACGAGGATGAACGGGACGCCCAGCACGGGCTTTCCATCGGCGGTTTTTTCCTCACTGTTGTAGATACGGAAGAATACGATCTTGTTGACCGTTTCGGTCGCCGGTGCGAAGAAATCGTTGATCTTGTCATCGATGGATTTTTCCACTTTCGCAATCGGTTCAGCAACGTCGCCAGAGGTGGAATCCTGGGCGGAAACCGACCCGATCAGAAGGAATATCAGGGGAATGAGGAGTAGCCGGAGGAACCGGGGTATATCGCGTCGAATCATGCGGGCGACACTGACAATCCCAGTGCAAGGCTGCAAGCCACAATCCTGGCGGGCACTTGGGCGTTATGTGACGGAAAGTTTTTTCCTAATTCATTGCTTTCCAACGGAATCCGCCGTTGAGTCGCGCGTTTCAGCAATTTCCCCATCCATATGCATATCCAAGGACTCCGACCAATTATCAACCTTGCCCTTGGGCTGTTCCTCACAACCGCCGTTCACGCGGAGCCTCTGAAGGCGGTCACGTGGAACCTTGAGTGGTTCCCCGGCGGGCGTCCTTACGCGAAGAGGGCGGAGCGCACGAAACAGATTCAGGAAGTGACCGGTGTGTTTAAAAAAATGGCTCCGGATATTTTCCTGGCGCAGGAGATCAGCTACGGGAAAGCGTTTGAAGATCTGGTGGCGACACAACCGGGACTTAAAACGGATGTGATCAGCAATTTCCTGGATTTCGATGGGAAAAGTCCGGGGAAACAACAGTGCGCTATCGCCTCGAATCTGAAAGCGAACTCGGCATGGTATGAATCCTTCAAGCCTAGCAAACGGCTGCCCAATCTCCGCCGTGGCTTTGCGTTCGCAGCATTGGAACATCCAGATGGCGGGCTGATCATGATCTACTCCGTGCACCTGAAAAGCAACCGGGGCAGCGATACGCCCGAGGGGGAAAAGGACGTGGCGGATACCCGCGCGGAATCCGCCAGGCAGCTCATAGCCCACAAGGCGGCGATGGAGAAGAAATTCGCCGGGGAGAAAATCGTTGGCTGGTTGATTGGAGGAGATTTCAATACGAACCACGACGGACAATTCCCCATGTGCCCGGCGGTGGCGGATCTGGTGAAAGCCGGTTTCCACAATTCATGGGACACCACTCCGAAGAACGAGCGTCTCACCTGGAGACCCAGCCCCGGAGACGATCGGTTCAAGCCGACGACCTTTGATTACATGCTGACAACCGGCTTCAAGAAAACACAGGCGAAGATGATTCCGGACGTTTCCGTCGAGATTTCCGACCATGCGCCGGTGGAGATCCTGTTGGAAAAAAAGTAGGGGATCAGCCGAAGCTGGACTCCAGCCAGGTATGGATGGCCTCGATGATTTGGGGATAGCTTTCCTCTCCAAAGACGTGGCCGGCATCCGGGACTTCGAGGAGTTCCTTCCGGCATTTCGCTGCGGCGAAGGCGTCATGGCTGTCCTTTAGCGGAACCACGTCGTCGGCGGTTCCGTGGATCAGAAGCCACGGTTGCATCACTTTGGCGGCGGAATCCAAAGTATTTTCAATCCCATTCAGATCATCCACGAAAGCCTGGGAAAGCGGGCAATCTTCCTCTTCCCACATGCAGCCCTCGCCGGGTTTCACATCGCCAAATTCGCGTGAGACAAACTCCTTCGTGTGAACCATTCCGGCCAGGGTGACGAGAGACTGGATGTTCAGCCCCGATGAAGCGGTGAGCACCCCTACCGCCGCGCCCATGCTGTGGCCGATGTATGCGATGCGCTTCTCCTGGGGCACTGTTTCCAGCACCGCCCGAAGGTCGCCCACCTCCTTGGTGATCGTGGAATCTTCGAAACGCCCTTCCGAATCCCCGTTTCCGGAAAAGGAGAAACGTATGCACGGCCACCCGCGCTCCGAAAGCCCCTCGGCGATGGCGACAAGAAGCGGCCTGTCTTTGTTTCCCGTGACCCCGTGGCCAAGCACGACGATGGCTCCGAGCTTGTTCCCTCCGTGGAATGCCACGTCGAGACGCTCCCCCTGTTCGTTTTTGATCTGGCTTGAATCGGTCATTTTTCTGAAGCGGTTGCCCCGGCACGACCCGGGAAGGTAAGTTCCGCGATGGCGGATTTGTCGAGATCGCCGAGCTTGAGGTCGATGAGTTTCCGGTATTGGGACTCTGTCGCCTCGGAAAGCGGAACGGAAACGCCGGTTTTTTTCGCAATCTCGTTCGCGATGCCGCTGTCCTTCGCGGCATGGGCGGCTGAGAAAAAGCAATCGTGATCCCGCGAGACCATGTCGTCACCGTCCGTTTCAAGAACGCGGGAGTTCGCACCAGTCTGGGAGAAAATTTCGCGCAGCATCCCGAGATCAATCCCGAGTGCCTCGCCCAGCCCCAGCCCCTCTGCCAAGCCTGCGGTATTGATATTCATCACCATGTTTACGAGAGCCTTGATGTTCGCCGCATTCCCCACTGGGCCTACGAATTTCAGTGAGGCGGAAATGTCTTTGAGGAGTTGCTCGTGTTTTTCGAAAGTCTCTTTTTCGCCCCCTATCATGAGGTAGAGCGTGCCCTCCCGTGCCTGGGTGATGGAGGATGCCATGCTCGCAGCGAGAGTGGCGGCTCCGGCTTTTTCCGCAGCAGCGGCGGCCTTTTCGTGGGAATCGGGGCTGACGGTGGCGCAGTTGATGAAGGTTTTCCCATCCGCTTTTACGAGAAGGGAATCCTCCCCGTGGAAAATTTCATCCATGGAGGCATCGTCGGTGACCACGGTGAAAATCACGTCTGCCGCCGCAGTGACTTCGGCGAGGGTTTTTGGTGCCTTAGCGCCCAGCTCGTTTGCCATCGCTTCTGCGATAGGATGGTGGTGGTCGTAGATCACGGAGACATCATACCCGAGGTCCGCAAGACGGCGCGCCATGTTCGCACCCATCCTGCCAACTCCGACAAATCCTATTTTCGGCTTACTCATTGCCCCGAAACTCGACGAAGCACCCGCCCGGCGCAACATCAAAGCTGCCTGGAAAAGAATTTAAAGGAACCTGGCGATGAATTCGTCAGGTTTGATTGGTTTCGGCTCATATCCGGTCGTGTCCAAGGGGGCGAAATGCCTGTCCTCTCTAATCACATAGTTCGCCTTCGCGACAACCGCACAATCCGTGAATTTGTTGTCATCAGGATCCGCGCTGATGATGTTAAACCGGAAGTCGGGAGAAACTCTCAGGACGTTTCCCCGGGTCACCTCCAGCAAGTCGATGAAGCGGAGTAGCTGTCCCGATGCGGAAACGCCGAGTTCACGCGCACTCACCTCCTCATACTCGAAAAGAATCTCCGTGGAGACAGCCCACACCAGCCGATTTCCCGACAAAGCTCGCTTCAAATCAACCCATGGTCCAGGAAGAACCGAACATTCCCAGGACGACATTTGTATCGATACAAACGGTCACTGGTAAGGTTGCGAAACCCGATGTTTCGAGATCCCCTCCGCGATGGACGCAAGCGTCATCCTGCCGGAACCTCTCGCGTCGTCGGCGAGATCGTCAAGCTCCGCTCCGAGTTGCTGAAGCTCGATCTCCAAGAGCGCACGGTGCGCGAGATCGAGACTCCCATCGTCGAGCCTTTCCACCTCGTCGTGCAGAAGGGGGCGCAGTTCCGACGGATCGCGAAGGCTGGATACGTTCTCACTCATGTGGGCAGCCTAGCATTCACAATTCCAGCGGGCAACCGTTCTTCATCCGATGGAGACGGTAAACGTGTTGTCACCGTGGTCGCGTGGCAATATAGTCACAGCTTATGCGGATTCCACAAATCGCCATTCTTCTCATCACCGCCCAGCCCCTCCTCGCATCCGATGATGTGACAGCTCCGTGGGAAAGGCATGCGTTTGACTTTGAATCCGGCGTCCTCTGGCAGGCCGGGGATAACACGGATATAGACTACCGGCTGGTGCAAACTCAGTTTTCCTGGAGGAGTCCGTTCGTTTTCAAATGGGACTTGGGTGGTGGCTCCACCGTTGTCGTCCGCAACCATGCCTCCCTGATCGCCACGTGGGTGGAGGAGGGGCCGGAAAACCACTACTTCGCCATCTCGGGATCGCCCTCGGTGGAGTGGTGGTCGGCGGATGAAATGCTCTCGGTCTATTTCTCCATAGGCGGCGGGGTCGGCGTGATCGACAGCACGGATGTTCCCGAGGGGCAGGGGCAGGATTTCACCCTGAACTGGTTTATGAAAGCCGGGGTGCGCAAGCAACTGACCGATGACATGGCGATCTTCGGTGGTCCATTTTTCCAGCACATGTCCAATGGCGGCGCGACCAACCCGAATCCGGGCATCGATGCCCTCGGCTTCTCGGTTGGCGCAAGTTTCTCCTTCTAGCATTTCGTGAACATCGTCAGCGAAATCAGGAAAAAGGCGCACGGCGATCTGATTGCCATCCGTGGGGAAGGTGTGAATATTACGTTCGATTCGCTCTTCGCTGCGGTGGATGAAATCCGCGCGCGGCTTGGTGGATCTGCCTTGTTTTAGAAAAGGAGGAATTCCACGGGTAGGAGTCGTTTTTCCGAACGGCCCGGCTTACATCACCGTCGCGCTCGCGGTTCTGGATGCGGGGGCGTGCTTCGTCCCGATTCCTGATGAGCTTACGGAAAGCGAAAGGGAAATACTCATCGCCACGACTTCACTGGATTGCCTCGTGAATGCGGATGATTCAGGTTTCCCCCTCCCTCTTGGATTGGGAAACGCATCCATCGAGATTTTGGGGAAAACAGAACCCGGCTTTCCGGTTGATCGCTTCGAGGCACTCAACCCCGCCTTCATACGCTTCTCATCAGGCACCACAGGAGACTCGAAAGGCGTCGTCCTCTCCCACGAATCCCTCCTGGCCAGAATCCTCGCCGCGAACGAAGGCTTGAAACTTTCCGCAGGTGACAAGGTGCTCTGGACTCTGCCCATGGCTCACCATTTCGCGGTGACCATCGTCCTCTATCTCTACCACGGGGTGACCACTGTCCTGGAAACATCGAACCGCCCCGACCTTCTTTTCCAGGCCGCGAGGGACTCGGAAACCAACCTCCTTTACGGAAGCCCGTTCCACTTCGCCCAGCTCGCCCAATGCAAGGAAGCCGGGCCACTGCCGCATCTCCGCATGGCGGTTTCCACTGCCTCCGCGTTAAGTGAAGACGTCGCGGATGCTTTCCAAAAACGTTTCCAACTCCCCCTCACCCAGGCTCTTGGCATTATCGAAATCGGTCTGCCCATTTTAAACACCGTCCACGCCGAGGACATTCCCGCCGCACTCGGCCAGGTGCTTCCCGCATACGAAACCAAGACCGCCGCTGATGGCGAGCTCCTCATCCGTGGCCCGGGGATGTTCGATGCCTACCTTTCCCCATGGCAAACGCGTGACGCGATCACAAAAGACGGTTGGTTCACCACGGGTGATCTTGTGGAAATTTCAGAGGACGGAACCATCGTCATGCACGGCAGGAAAAAAAGCGTGATCAACGTCGGTGGCATGAAGGTTTTCCCCGAGGAAATCGAAGGCGTCCTGAACACGCACCCGGCAGTCGCAAAGTCCCGCGTCTTCCCCGAGCGACACCCCACCCTCGGCTCCTACCCCGCCTCCGAGATCATTCTGGAAGAAGGAGCCAGCCTCCCGACCCCCGCGGAAATCCGAAAACACTGCCTGGGAAAACTCTCTTCCTACAAACTCCCCATGCGCGTGGAGGCCGTCAATTCGATTGCAATGACAGCCAGCGGCAAGGTAAAACGGTTCTAGGAAATGAAAGAATCACGGACAAGCGTGGCAATTGTCGGAGCCGGTCCGGCAGGCTGCGCCCTCGCTTGCCTGCTCGCCCTGCGCGGATTTATGCCCGTCGTTTTCGACGATGACAAACGCCCCGCCCTCCTCGTCGGAGAATCGCTCATTCCATCGGTCATTCCCGTACTGAGGAAACTCGGAATCGAAGACCGCATCCGCGAATTCTCCACCTACAAACCCGGAGCATCCTTCTTCCATGGCTGCGGCTCCCGCCTGAATTTCAGCTTCATGGACAGGGGGAAAAAGGCTCCGGGCTATGCCTACAACGTTCCGCGCCCGCAGTTCGATTCCCTCCTGCGTGACCGTGCCATCGAGCTAGGCGTAAAATTCATCGATCAGCGCGCCAAGCTCCTCAAATCGGATCACCCCGAACGCGATCTCGAGCTGGCCCCGGAATCCCTTGAACTCGCCGGCCTCACCACCCACCCCGACTGGCTCATCGACGGCACAGGCCGCTCCCGTCTCTTCGCCCGCACCCTCGGCCTGACTGCCACCCGTGGTGGCCGCAGCGACGTCGCCTACTTCGCCCATTTCGAAAATTTCACCCACGACGAGGTCGATCCCGGACAGATCATCATTTCCATCTTGGAAAACGGCTGGTCGTGGAGAATCCCCCTTCCCGGCAAACTCTCCGTCGGCATTGTCATCGACAAGGACTCCGCAAAAAAACTCGGCAACACCCCGGCGGAAAGATTGGAAGCTGCCATCGCCTCCGAGCCGTTGCTCCGCGAAAAAGGAAAGAATGCGAAACGCGTGACCGACGTGATGAGCTACACCAACTACCAACTCATCAGCCCACAGGGACACGGCAAGGGATGGATCATGCTTGGAGATGCTTTCGGGTTCGTAGATCCCATGCTCTCCCCCGGTCTTTTCATGGCACTGGAATCCGCCAGTCTCCTCGACTCCTTCGTGTTTTCAAAACGGAAACCAAAGCCCACGGACATCGAACGCTACTGCGCGGAGTTAAAAAACTGGCACACCTCCTGGCAGGAACTGATCGCCTATTTTTACGATGGCCGCATCCTCCGCATGTATGAAGCAGGCTCCCAGCTCGCTGCCAACAAAGGCGCACTCAGCCCCGGCAAAATCATGGAAAAACACATGAGCCGCGTCATCGCCAGCATGGCCGCCGGAGTCGGCACCCGCTCCACCTACAATCGGAAATTATTGGAACACAGCTCCAAGCACCTGATCTGGAATGTGGAGGAAGCCGAATATTACGCAGTAAAATAGGCGCGGGAATATACCGTGCCGCAGGCACCTTGGACTGCTACTGCCTGCTGCCGCTTTTGGCAATGCAGCCAGCCGCGAGCCGACGGCATTAGCACGGAGCGCTGCCTTTAGGCGGCGTGTAGTTTTGCGCAGAAAAACCATTCCCATGTTCGACCCATAGCAGCGAGCCGGGTGACGGAAAGCGGCACCAGGCTTCCGGCAGTCACCGGTTCCTAACGGCACTCACTCCCATGTATATCCCCTTTCCTTCACTTCGAAAACCCCCGCCGGTAGCTTCCCGTTCAGCTTGGGCGGGAAAAATTCCGTCACGACCACTGTCCCATCTTTCTGCGTCCACTCGATGCGTTCCACGAAAGAAGTCCTCGTATTCACCTGCATCACCATGGAGCTGATCGCACGGCGGAGGCGGCCTTTCGGGACGAGGCTGACGATGAAATGCTCCCGCACCATGTTCGTCCCCGCGATGGTGAAGGTTTCCTGCAAGCCATCAAACGTCGCACCTTCATCGATACCCAACATGAGCATCAGGGGCTTGGCGCGCCTGTCGTCGGGATCAATGCGGACTCCCGTTTTCTTTTCTTCATCAAGGAGGACGACTTGTTTTCCATCGTAGATCGCGCGCTGCGATACCGGATTGCCAAGCTCCCAACGGAACGCCTCACCCGGTTTCATCCAGAGATGGCCACGCTGAACCACCTCATCAGTCAGGGCTGGGATCTTTTTCGTCTGCCGGACATCCACGCTCACCGTCTTATGCTTCGCCTGTTTCTCCAGAGCGGAGCGGAGCGGGGCGAGATCGTCTGCAAAACCCTGGGAGCAGCCCAGGATGAACGTGGCGAGGAAAAGACGGATGTGCATGGGCATACCTACATGCGATCCCCCGGTTTCTCAACCCACGAAAACATTGCGGAACCCCGCCATCCATCTAGCCTTGCGAGGTGAAAAACCGCCTTCCGCTCATCCTCTCCATGCTCCTGATCCTTGGGATTTCCGTGGCGGGGCTGACCAGACTGAGATTCGAAACCGACATCCTCGAAGTCCTTCCGAGGAAACTCCCCAGTGTGGAAACACTGAGAATTTCCCAAAAACATTTCGATAACGACCAACAGGTCGCGCTTCTGTTAGAGAGTGGTGACGAGGAAATTTTTGAAGAAGACGTGGCTGATCTCGTAGCCGTGATGGAGGAAAAACTTGCTCCGGCGAAAGTCGAATACCGCTCCGAGCTGGAGAAGAATCCGGAGGCTTTTGGAGACGCCTTGGCGGAAATCTGGCGCTTCGCCTCCCCTGAAGATGTGGCGAAATTGGAAAAACGCCTGTTGGACGGAGCCGCCCTCAAAGCTCATCTGGAAGAAGTAAAAGAGGACATCCGCCGCTCTTTTGATCAGGAAAAATCCACCATGGCAGCTTACGATCCTGCGGGCTTTCTACACCATCCTGCCATCCTCCAACTCATCGACAGCGAGCTGAGTTTCCAATCCGAAGACGGAAAGTCCCACCTGCTCCTGATCCAAAACCCGAATCCGACAACGGACTACAAAAAGCATGCGACCTGGCTACAGGAGATAAGAAATGCCGCAGATTCCTGGGAGGGACTCCAGGGACTGGATCTGAAATACGGACTCACAGGCGGCCCCGTTTATAACGCGGAAATCGGCGCAGGCATGGAAAAGGACATGTCCGGCACCATCGCCATTACTTCCATTCTGGTCGGATTGCTGTTTCTCATCATCCAGCGCCACCCCGGCCAGATGGCGATGATCACCCTGCTTCTGGGGCTCTCCTTTGTCATTACCCTCGGCATAGGCGGCTGGGTTTTCGGTACGCTCAATCTGGTCAGCGTTGGCTTCGCGGCCATTCTGCTCGGGCTGGTGATCGACTACGCGGTCGTCATCGCACGGGAATCCATTAGTGGCTTCACAACACCGGGCGCACTGCGTAGGGAGCTCGCTCCCGGGATTTTCTGGGCGGCACTCAGCACTGCAATCGTCTTCGGACTGCTGACTCTCAGCACCTTTAACGGCGTCCGCCAACTCGGTGGCCTCATAGTCATCGGCCTGATATCGGGAGCCAGCGTGATGCTGGTTTTCACCCCCATGTTTCTGGGGAAATTCCCGACCAAACCCGCCCGGCATCTGCTCACCGCTCCCTTCGCAGGACGGATTTTTGCGAGATGGATCATCGCTGCCGGCATCATGATGGCCGCCGCCGTATTCATCGTGAAAGGCGAACCGGATGTCTCGTTCAGCTTTTCCATGGTGCAGCCCACCACCAGCGAAGCCGCCGCGACCTTCGAGAAAATCCAGAAAAAATTTCCCGCGTGGTCTGACAAAAATCTCCAGATCATCGCGAAAGGTGACAGTTGGGAAGAACTCCGAACCGCCGCCGGGGAAGCGGAAAAGCAACTCGCCGCCCTGGAGGACGAAGGCGCCATTGCCCGCTATCAATGGCCTACCGATCTGATCCCGAGCGACAGCAACGTCCAAGCCAACGCGAAACCACTCGCCGAAATCGCCGCCGCCAGAGAAACCATCATCGCCACCATCAAGGCCAACGGCTTCAGCGAAACCGGGACAGCCCTGGATAGAATGGTTCTTGAAGCCCTCGAAAAACCTTCCTCATCCAACGCGGTCGCGGAGCTTGCAAAACACTCCCTCGGTGTTTCCGACGATGGAAAACGTTTCCTCTCCGGCAGCCTTCTGGTGAACGAAGAGATCACCGAAGGCAACATTTCCCAACTCGCCCCGCTGTCTTCGGACAAATTCCAAGTCACCAGTTGGGCGGTGATACAAGCGGATCTTCTACCTTCCGTGCGGCGCGATTTCAAAGTCATTTTCATTCCCGCCACCGCCGTGCTCCTCCTCACCCTCATTATAGTTTTCCGCTCCATCCGGGATGCGGCGGTTAGCATCGTCGTCCTCCTAACATCGCTCGCACTGGTTAACGCCTTCGTCGTGGTGACTGGCAATGCTTGGAATTTCCTAAGCGTAATGGCCATCCCGCTCATCGTCGGAACGGGCATCGACTACAGCATCCACCTGATCTTTTCCCTCCGCAGAAACAACGGCGATCTCAACGAGGTCTGGAATGGTGTTGGAAAAGCGATTTGCTTCTGCGGTCTCTCCACGGCCATTGGATTCGGCTCCCTGCTCTTCGCATCAAATGAAATGCTCCGCAGCATGGGAATGCTGTGCAGCCTTGGGGTCTTGCTGACGATGGCGCTAAGCGTGTTCGTAATACCCGGACTGTGGCAGCGGCTCCGCCATTGATGGCTCCGGCCTTTCCTTCGCCGCAGGTGTGAACAGCAGTTTCACCTCCAGCCTCAGCCAGATTTTCACCCCTTGGGAGAGGAGTTTCATACTAGAGGGATCGGGATTGAAACTTGTCTTGATGAGGAAACTTTCATCGAGATTCTTATCACCGTAGATATCCGCAGTGATTTTTTTCTTAGCCAGTTTCACCAGACGCCGGTTGTAGAACGCCATGAAAAGGGCGAAGCCGTGACCAACCTTTCCGGAATACGGCATCCGCTCGAACTCCGCATCCTCATCGGTGTAAACGCCCCGCACCGGCCCAACGAAATACGTCCCGACATCCATCAGGAAAGCCGCATACATCAGTTCCGCATCGCCGATATACCAATACTTGTCTTTGTAGAGTGCGTTGAACCAATCGAAATAGCTGCGCGTGAACTCCGCGTTCCGCGAGACTAGCCCCTCCCTGATGCACTCCCCGGAATAGTATTTCCGCAGGAGAGTGTAGGACGAGTAAACCGTGTGAGCGCAGTAATCCAGCCCCTGGCTGTAAAGCGGATCCATGAAACCACACGCATCGCCAACAGCAGTCCAGCCCTCCCCGACCACTTGATCGGAGTAATACGCCAACCCCTTGTAATAGCAGTTGTCATTCTCCACCGCCTCCGCGTTCTCGAACATCACCTTGCCGACGGGATGTTTCAGCAGATGCTCTTTCAGCCTTTCCGACATCTTCCCATCCGTGGGCGGGGTGAAAAGCCGCGAGTCCCACGTGAGGCCCACGCTGACCTCTCCGCTATCGAGCGGAATGATCCAGCACCACCAGCCGAAGCCCATTAGGTGGTTCGTCGCGCCACTCCGCTGGGCGATCACATCCGTGCTCATGCCCTCCATTTTTTTCACGGATTCAAAAGTATCCAGCGAGCTGACGTTTTTGAAACGGGTCCACATTGCAGCCGTCGGGTGCTCCTCCGCGTGGGAGTGCCAGGTCTTGCGCATCTTCGCGATCTTCGCCGCCTTGCCCGAAGCATCGATCACCCAACCGGCCGTCACCGTGCGGAACTCACCGGAATCGGTTTTGAAAGTAACGGAGTTTTTCCCAATCCCGCCAAGCTCCAGATTCTTGATTGTTGCCGGACGTATGATCTCACAACCCAGCTTTTCCGCTTCGGAAAGGAGTTCCTTATCCAGCTTCATGCGGTTGAGCTGAAAGGTGGGGAGGCGCGCCTGGAAAGCCGGCCCCAGTTCGGTGGAGCGACCGGGGGCATTCGTCCCATCCTTATGAAACCACATCCGCAACCCGTGTTTCGGCACGTGGCTGATGTGGAGATGCGGTCCCATGCGCAGCACGCGGGTGAGGAAACATCCGGCAACCTCCGATGTGCTCTCGCCCACCTTCCGATTGAATGTGTCCGTGCGCTCAATCACCAGAATCCGCAGATCCGCGAACTGGCGTTTCAACAAAACCGCCGAAGCAGCCCCGGAAAAAGCACCGCCCATCACGACGACATCATAGTCCGCCGATCGATCCGCGCTATCGGCAACGGACATGGGCGCGCGCTTGTTCATCATCTGCATGGTTGATTGCATAAGGGAAATTGGATACGGCTCTGTGGCACTCCCGCCACCCTCCACCGGATGACTCAGAATCAAAGCCCCGAAAGCCATACAAATCAAGAGGCGGATGTGTCGAGATTCGGTGTTTTCGGAGATTTTCCCACCCGCGCCATGTTCGGAGTCCTCCGCGCCACCCCGCGGATGCCACATTTCATCGAGGCAGGGCTGCTTCATTTCTTCACCTTTTTCGTCTTCCTGCTCGCACATGCCCAAAGAAAAGCCATCCGCAGGAACCTCCGGGTAATCCTGGACGACGCCAGTTGGGCGGAGACGTTGCTCGGAGCCTACCTGGTCTTCGTCAACTTCGGCTGGACTTACATCGATGGCATCCGCACGCGGCTGGGTCAGAAAGTCATCTCCTGGGAAATCGATGGACTGGAAACCTTCGAGGAAATCAAAAATACCGATGGAGCCGCCATCATCCTCACCACCCACACGGGAAACTACGATCTCGCTGCAGCCCTCTTCTCGCCAAAATTCGGGCGCGCCCTCCACACCGTCCGCGCACCGGAGCGCTCCCCATTCCTCCAGGAAATCCGACGCAAGGAACTCAGGGCGGACACCGACCGCTACGAGCACTTCAAAGTCCACTACAACTCCTCCGACAGCCTCCTCGGCATCGAGCTAGCCCGTCTCCTCGCGGAGGGCGAACTCGTAGCCATCCAGAGCGATAGGGTCATGGGCACCGTCACCCCCATCGAAGTCCCCCTTCCGGGAAAAGGGGCATCCTTCCGCTTGCCAAAAGGCCCGCTCACCCTTGCCGTCATTTCCAAATGCCCGTGCTATCCGCTCCACGTCGTGCGCGACAGCTACCGCCACTACCGCATTATCTTTCACAAACCACTGGAGATCATCCCGAAAAAAGGAAGACCCAGGGAGCCGGATTACGCACGTGCCTGGGCGGCCAGCCTGATGGGATTCCTGGAAACCCACGCCCTGGAATGGTTCGTATTCGAGGAGGCATTCACCCAATGATCGCAGGTCTTATTTTCCGATCCGTTCTGATCGCCGTGGTTTTCGCGGGGAGCGTTTTCCTGATGGCCACCGGAAATTTCCTAATTGGATTCCTTCTCCATTCGCTCCTAGTCGGCTGGCTTCTCGTCGGCACATTGGACCCATCATCCCGTCTGTTCGGCTCCATCCAAACCCGTTGCGAAAAAGGAATCTGGCTCACACTCGACGACGGCCCCGATCCTAGAACCACCCCGCCCATCCTCGATCTCCTCGACAGCCACGGAGCAAAAGCCACGTTTTTCGTCATCGGAGAAAAGGCGGAAGTCCACCCCGATCTAATCCGCGAAATCATTCAACGCGGCCACCAGATCGCCAACCACACCCACACCCATCCACAGTCCTCCTTCTGGTGCCACGGCCCCATCCGCACCTACCGGGAAATCGCGCTATGCCAGAGGACTTTGAAAAAAATCACCGGCGTGGCTCCACAACTTTTCCGCGCCCCCGTCGGCCACCACAACATCTTCGTCCACCCCGTCCTCCGCCATTTCGGAATGAAACTCATAGGCTGGAGCAGCCGCGGATTCGACGCCGCCCCCGGAGCAACCTTGGAATCCGTAACCTCAAAAATCCGTTCCTCAGCAACCAACGGCAGCATCGTCCTCGCCCACGAAGCCACACCATTCGCAGTGGAAGTGGTGTCCGACATCCTTGAAATGGCGAAGGAGCACAACTGGAAACTCACTATTCCAGAGAAGAATTTTTAACCACGGAAGGCACGGAATACACGGAACGGATTCTGTGTGCTTGGGTTGTGGGAAGAGGTAGGAACCACAATGGGAGCGAAGCGGACATGGACGGACTGTGAAATCAAATCTCTCCGTCAAATCTGACGAATCCAACAAATCTAAGATTTTTGGACACAGACAGATTGCTTGGATTTTTCAGAACTGAAAAAACTCTTCCTTCCGTGTATTCCGAGTATTCCGTGGTTAACCCTCTTCCCCCAGCCCCAGTCCGGGATTCGTTAGATTCGTTGGATTCGTGGTTCCTACCTCTTCCCCTCATCCAAGTTCAGGCCGCCTGGCCACGATCATGAAATTATTAAACGGCGTGTAGCCCCAGAATGGTCTGATTTCCACCGTAAAACCCTCAGCCGCCAGCACTTTTTGGAAAAATTCCCGGGTAGGATAATGCACCGGAGCCGCCTTCATCCAGAAGGTCGCTTTCGCGAAAAGATCCACCAGCCATGTGATCCCGAACCGCACGTTTTTCTCATACAAACCACTGCGGATAATCAGTTTCCCACCCGGTGCCAGCCTCTTTCCCGCCTGGCGCAGAAGTTCCTCTTGTTCGGATCTGTCGAAGAACTGAAGAATATCCAGGATGGTCACATCGCCGGAATGCTCCGGCAGGCTTGTCCGGGCATCGCCTTGGTCGAGAGTGATTTTTCCATAACCGCCCCTTTTCAGCATCGCCCGGCCGTCGGTGATTTTCGATTCATCGTAATCAAATCCTGAGACAGGGTTTTCCCACCCCCGTTCCCGCAGATACATCGCGAGTATCCCCATCCCACAGCCGATATCCAACAGAGGATGATCCCTCGTCTCCAGCTCCCGAAAAACGCCCTCATAGAGAGGATCGCTCCTCAGCTTTCCACGGGTGTAGCGTTTCACCACAAATCCCTGGCAGAGCGAGGAGATCCTATTCGCGATTCGCCGGCGCTCAGACATGATTGGAAACATTCGTGTTCTTGAGCGGATTTCCCTTTCGGAAAAGCATAACAGGCAGCCTCAGCAAAAAGCCGAAGAAGAGCCGGATGTGCATCCCGGTGAGCAGGGTGTTGTCGCGAAGGTAGCGGAACTGGCTCACGCCGCCCTCCTCCGTGGAGAGATATTTCACCGGCGTTTTCAGATTCAGAACCGGCACGCCCTTCCAGCACATCCGCACCGCCACCTCGGGATCGAAGTCAAACCGCCGCGCAAATCCCGTTTCCGAAAATACTTTCAGCAGCGGCGCGATGGGATACAGCCGCATCCCGAAGAGCGAATCATGAATCCCCCACCAGCAGGTTTCCAGGTTCGCCCACCAGTTGGAGACCTTCCGTCCCTGCACACGCAGGGCAGGCGCATTTTCAGAAAAAACCGGCTCACCCAGCACCAGTGCCTCCGGATATTTCCCACCCGTCTCCATGAAGCGTGAGACATAACCCGCCGGATGCTGGCCGTCCGCATCCATCGCCAGCGCATGGGTGAACCCTTCCTTCCCCGCCAGTGAAATTCCCTCCAGCACCGCATTTCCCTTCCCACAATTTTCAGGAAGTCGCAGGACGCGCAGACTCTTCCCCCCGTGGTCGCCAAGGGCTTCCAGCCCGTCATCACTGCCATCCGTGCTGCCATCCACCACAACGAAAACATCATCCCACACCTCCAGAACATCCGCGAGCGTCTGACGGAGCAGCGGGCCGGAGTTATAGGAAGGGATGAGAACGCAGGCCTTCATTCGGTGGCCATGTAGATGGGCAGCTACCCGCGTTCCTTGCAACAGCGAAACGCCCGGAATCTGGCTTTTCCGCCCTCAGCCCAGTTCCTTGCGGAAAATCCCTTCCAGCCTCGCCGAAAATTCCCGCGTCCCCTCATCCGGCCGGATGTGGATGGGCTCCCCCACCCTGAGCCGGATGCAGATCGGCAGCTCCGGCCTGCGCCAGATCGGCCAGCCCTTCTCCAGATAGCGGCTCGTCGTCGTAATAAAAACCGGCAGCACAGGCGCACCGGATTGCTCCGCCAAAAGCGCCAGCCCCGGGCGGAACTCGTTCACGCCCACACTCTCCCGCCGCGTCCTCGTCCCCTCCGGAAAAAGCAGCAACCGCCCCCCCGATCTCAGCCGCTCCAAGGCAGAGCGCACCATTTTCATACGCGGGGCATTTGGTAAAAATCCCGCAAACCGCGCCGAGCTACCCAGCAGGGGATTCGCCAGGAGCTCCGTTTTCATAATGCAGCTCACACTCACATACCGGCGAATCACCAGCAGCGCGTCCCACATCGCCGGATGGTTGCAGGCGATAATCAGCGGCCCCGGCCTGTCCTCCTCCCCCCGTAGCCCCCCGTCGGAAACCTTGATAATCCGCAGCCACTCCAGCCCGCTGATGAACGTATCCATCCCATGCCCCAGCATCGCCTGCCCGAAACGCCTGTGCTTTTCCCGGCAGAGAAACGGACGGAGCAGCAGACCCGCCACCAGCATCACCACCACCCAGAACGGCCAGTAAACAATCATGAAAACCGCTCCCGCATAAAAGCGGAGAGGCGAGCGCCTCCTCGGCGCGTCCGCTTCGGCTACGGTTTCAGAACAGGAAGTCACGGGGTTTCGTTTCGGGGGGCAAATTTTCGCGGGAAATTCTCTCTTCGGCTTGTCGGCGATCCCCGACAGCCGCATCCTGCCCCAAGCCATGCCCCACGATCAAGAACTACGATCACTTCCCCACGGTCCCGAATTCCGCTTCGTCGAAAAACTCACCGCACTCGACCCCGGTGCCTCCGGCACCGCCAGCTACCACATCACAGGGGATGAGGCTTTCCTGAAAGGACATTTCCCGGGAAACCCCCTCTGGCCCGGCGTCCTCATGATCGAGGCCATCGCCCAGCTCGGCGGCGTCATCGCACAGTCGGATCCCGACGAACCCACCCTCGCAGACATGCGCCTCACCTCCGTGAAAAACGCCAAAATCCTCGGCACCGCCCCCCCCGACACCACCCTCACCATCGCCGCCAAAGTGGAAGGCCGCCTCGGAAACCTCATCCAGATCACCGGCACCGTCTCCGATGGCGAAACGAAACTCGCCAGTGCGATGGTAATGCTGAGTGGCGAGCTTCTGGATTAGGAGCAGGTGCGTCTCCGCGCCTTGAGGCCAAGCGGGCGTCTCCGCCCGCTGTAAAAAACTCTTTCTCACGCGGCGGAAACGCACCCACGCACTGAAACCCAAACCAATGAAAACGAATCAAATATCCCCACCCTCGATTCCACGTGATCCGGAAAAGATTCCTTCGCCCCGTTCCAATCCCGTGCCCGGATTGATCCGGGACACACTGGAACATTTCGGACTCACACAAGCAGCAGTTGCCAAAGCTACAAACATTTCCCCCGGTGTGATCTGCGATATTTTAAAGAACCGAAAATCCGTGAGCACCGATGTCGCATTGCGCTTGGAAAAATGCCTCGGCATCCCCGCCGAGTTCGTTCTGAAAACGCAATCCCACTACCAATATTGCGTAGCGTATCACGAGAAGTCCTCAAGGATAGAGAAGGAAGTGCAAAGCCTCTGCCATTGAGGAGCCGGGACATTCCTGTCCCGACTTCCGCCTCCTGAAGGGACAGGAATGTCCCTTCTCCTCAGCTTTCAAACTCCCAGCTCCTCGGCATTTCCCAGCTCTCCACCTTTTGGCGGAGCTCTTCGCGCAGGGCCTTTTTGTCAAACTCCCCTTCCATCCTCAGCCGGACGCGGATTTCCTCGAAGCGCTCGTAGTCCCGGCTGAAGCCGCGCTCGACAGTGGCGAGCTTCACTCCGGGCAATTTTTCCAAAATGCAACGGAGCCGATCCGGACTGACCTTTCTCCCGGCCACGTTGATGGCGCGGCCTATGCAGCGGTTTACGAAAACCCCGGCTTCGGAGACTTCGCCCTGATCGAGGGTGAGATAATCTCCCTCGAACTCCCCTTCCCATGCGGGGACGTCGGTGCCGATCGCTCGGGACTCGCTGGAGACCAGGATGCGCCCCGTCCTGTCGGTGGAGGCGGTGATGCCGGGGAGCGGCTTTCCCACGAAGCCCTGGCGTTTCCTGGTTTCCGACGAACCATCGAAAGCGATGGCTCCCGTCTCGCTCGTTCCGTAGAAGTTGTGGATTTTCAGCCCGTTTTCGGAAAAAACCGAATGCTCCAGATCCAGCGAAAGCGGCGAGCCGGCACTGAGCGCCAGGGTGATGGCGGGATGTGCGGCTATCCCGGTTTGCCACCATGTTTTCCAAATCGCGGGCACCCCCGGCAGGAAGACTTCCCCGCCCCGCGCGAGGGCGGCGTCCATCATCATGGGCAGCGGCCCCGCTACGGCATCCACCGGAATCCCTCCCAACACAAGCGGCAGCGCGAGGCAGCCGAAGCCATACGAATGTGCCAGCGAAATGGCGGCAACACCCCGGCGCCCGGGATCCAAACCGAGGCCATCGATATTCCTCATCCCTTCCGCAAGCACCTGCGCTTCCGAGAAAAACAGACTTCGCTCGATACCGGAGGCTCCGCAGGTCTGCTTGATGAGGACGGTGCCCGGAGGGATTTTACAAGGGATGGGGCGTGCGGTGCTGGTTCCATTCTCCAGCAGCAGGGCGGGCTTCCCGGATTTCCACGCGGCCAGGAGGGAGGGAAAAAATCCGGCGGAATCGCCCACGGCCCGGACGATTTTCCCGGAGACATCCACCCCGGCGGACAGGCGGTCGATTTCGCGGAAAGTGATCCCCCCAGGATGCTGAGGGTGCCGGAGGGCGATCCCGTCCGCGCTCCGTGCAACCACCCCGTTCCATCTGTCCAATATCATGCGCAACCTGAGTAAACGGTTCCAAACGCCTTGCCAAGGGTGGGAATCCATCATTTCCTGACTGATCCACCCGAGCCCCCCTTCCGCCAGATGACATCCGCCCGACAAGCCAGCCAAAACCAGGTGCCCGACCGGGTTTTCGTGACAGGCATGGGCATCATTTCCCCCATGGGAAACGACGCCGCCGCACACCTCCGCGCGATCAGGGAAGGCACCACCCATTTCCGCGAGGTGGATTTCTTCGACGTCTCCCGGCAGCGGGTGAAAACGGCAGGCGTGGCAGACCTCGGGCAATCCCAGCCGCATCACCAACTCACCCCCCGCGAGGCCGAACGCATGGACAGGGGCACGCGGCTCGTGCTCCACGCGACGGCGCAGGCTTTCAGAACGGCAGACCTTAAAAAGGTTTCTCCGGAAACGCCTTTCGTAATCGGCACCTCCGCCGGAGCCATGCCTCTGGGTGAGGAATTTTACAAAGCAGCCACCTCAACTGAGCAAAACAAGCGTGGGCAGTTCTCCCGCGTGGAACACTACCAGCCGCAGCGCCAGGCCAGCACAGTCCAGCGCGCGCTCGGCTTCCGGGGGCAGACCCAGATCATTTCCAACGCCTGCGCTTCCGGCGCGAACGCCATCGGCCACGCATTCCACATGATTCGTGCGGGTAGGCGGAAAATGGCCATCGCCGGTGGATACGATGCCCTCTGCCAACTCGTTTTCGCGGGCTTCGATTCGCTCCAGGCCCTCGCGGAATCCGGCATCCCCCGCCCTTTTGACGCGCACCGCGACGGCCTCGCCATCGGGGAAGGCGCGGCGATGTTCATCCTGGAATCCGAGGAAAGCATGTTGGAAAGGGGAGCCACCCCCCTCGCGGAAATCTGCGGCTACGGCATGGCGACAGACCTCCACCACCTCACCCAACCCCACCCGCAAGGCACCGCCGCCGTCCGCTCCATGGCAGCCGCCACCAGGCAGGCGGACATGCACCCAAGCGAGATCAATTACATCAATTCCCACGGCACCGGCACTCCCCTCAACGACGTGGCCGAGGCCAATGCGATCACCGAATGGGCAGGAGATGACGCCGCGAAAATTTCCGTCAGCTCCACGAAATCCGCCATGGGTCACCTCCTCGGCGGCGCGGGCGCGGTGGAGTCCGCCATCTGCATCCTAGCCCTCCAGCACCAGCACCTCCCCGCCAGCCTTAACATCCGGGAGGCGGACCCCGCTTGCAAGTTCGACCTCGTCCGAGAGCCTCGCCCGGCGGCTCTGAAAGTCGCGCTCACCAACTCGTTCGGCTTCGGTGGGTCGAACGCTTCCCTGATTTTCAGAAATGCAAACTGAGCAAGTCCCCTTATATATCCACGGCCACGGGGCGGTCTCATGCGCCGGCATGGACGCCCGCTCGCTCTACGAAGCTTGCGTTGGGAAAAAGGTAATCCCCACCGAAACCCTCGAACGCGAGGCTGGAAGAAAAACCATCTCCTACCCCCACCGCCCGGTGGACACACAGGCTCTCCGCGCCGCGATGCCGAAACATCCCCGCCTCCGCCGCGCGAGCAACGTCACGAAATTCGCCGTCACCGCCGCCCACCAGGCCATAGGCGAAGAGCGCCTGGCAAAAATGAAAAGCGGCGA
This sequence comes from uncultured Verrucomicrobiae bacterium, assembly GCA_963793435.1. GTDB lineage: Bacteria > Verrucomicrobiota > Verrucomicrobiia > Verrucomicrobiales > Akkermansiaceae > Luteolibacter. Next base: position 4,024,487 of record CAWCAA010000002.1, read on the forward strand.
ACTCCGCATCGGGATCGTCATGTCGTTCATGAACGGCTGCGTGAATTACTCGAACCGTTTCTTCGGGGAAGTCCTGGACGACCCCGCCTTCGCTAGCCCGATGATTTTCCCGGAAACCGTCTTCAACGCGCCCGCCAGCCACATCGCCGCCTACCTGGAATGCGACGGCCCGGTCTATACACTCATAGGCGATACCGCCACGTGGTTCTCCGCCTTCCGTGTCGCGGAAGACTGGATCGCCGCCGGTCTCGTGGACGGCTGCCTCGTCGTCAGCGCGGAGGAAACCGATTGGCTCACGCTGGAATCACTCAGCCTTTACTCACGGGATTTCACCGCTACCGAAGGAGCCGCCGCCGTTTACCTGGAGGCCACACCTTCGGAAATTTCACTTGAAACCCTCCACGGCCCCTTCGATTACACATGCGCGACCGAACGCCGCGATGCAATGGCCTCCGCCTTTTCCAAAACTAAGTCCGACGGACTTCTGTTAGATGGCCTCACCGGCATTTCCCGCATCGACACCGACGAAGCCGCCATCACCAGCGCATGGACTGGAGAAAGAATGTCCCCCGCCAAAACCCTAGGGGAAGGCATGGGAGTCCGCTACGGCTTCCAAACCATCGCCGCCCTCGAAGCACTGCGCGACGGACAGCAATCCGCCACCGTCTTTGCCTCCGGAGGCAACCAGCACGCCTTTTCCGCCCGCTTCATGAAACAAGATCCATCCAAATAGGCTCAATCCGGACGGACTGATTTTCGTGATCCGGTAAAGTTACCCCAAAGGGGTTCCGGATGTAAGCCCGGGGTTGCCGTAGTGAAACGGAGGCTACCCTGGGTAATATCAGTCCAGGAGTCTCAACCCCAATCGGGGTTGCGTCCACGCTCGCGACACCCCAAAATCCCCACCATGCCGCAATCGTTGCCCCGCGTTCTGATCCACTCGGTTTTCTCAACCAGAAACCGCTCTCCCCTCCTACAAGAACCCACTTTCCGTGGGCAGCTTCACGCCTTTCTCGGAGGCTGCGCGAAACACCTCGGCTGCCTGCCCATCCGTATCGGCGGGACGGAAGACCATGTCCATCTTCTTGCCACCCTCTCGCGAACCCTCGCCATCGCCGATTTCATCAAGGAAATTAAACGTAACAGCACGCTTTGGGCAAAGGAAAAGCATGGACGCAACCCCGTTGGGGTTAGAAAATCAGGGTGGGGTATTCCCGGGGTAGCCTGCGTTTCACTCCGGCAACCCCGGGCTTAAATCCACAACCCCGATTGGGGTTGAAAGACGAGGACAGTGGCGGTGGGGATATTCTAAAAAGCACCCTCCCTATCTTTGGAGTTGCCGCATGCTCCGGTCTGCGGAAGCCTGTTCGAGCTTCCCAGCGACACAGCATCCCCAGAAGGAAACCACTCTATCCATGAGCCAGCACGCCATCCTCATCACCGGTGCCAACGGCGGCATCGGCAACGCCACCGCCCGCTACTTCCTGGAGCGCGATCCCGCCGCCTTCGTCTATCTCGGCATCCGTTCGAACCGCTCCGCATGCGACTCGCTCTCGGAAGAATTTCCCGGCAGGTGCGGAATCCTCACTCTCGATGTCACCTCCGCAGATGCCTGGGCCGCCGCCCTGGAGTCCGTGGAAAAGGAAGACCGCGTCATCACCGTCCTGGTCAACAACGCCGGCCACCACGATGACCACCTCCTCGCCACCATGCCTCCCGCCGCATGGGATTCCGTGATAGCCGCCAATCTCGGCTCCGCCTTCCACGGCTCCCAGGCGGTTATCCGCGGCATGATGGGCGAGCGTTTCGGACGCATCGTGAACATCGCCTCCCTCAGCGCCCTGCTCTCACCACTGGGTCAGACAAACTACGCGGCCGCCAAGGCGGGAGTCCTCGCCATGACCTCCAGCCTCGCCAAGGAAGTGGCGCGCATGGGCATCACCGCGAACTCCATCTGCCCCGGATACATCGAAACCGACGCCCTCTCCGACATGGAGGCGGATGCGAAAAAGGAGCGGAAAAAGGCCATCCCCATGCGCCGTTTCGGGAAACCGGAAGAGGTCGCCGCCGCCGTTTTTTTCCTTGCCAGCAAAGAGGCGGGCTATATCACGGGGGCCACGTTGAAAATCGACGGCGGCATCTTCTAACGGCTCACTTTCCATGTCTGACAACTCAACCCTCCACGAAGAGATCAAATCCATCCTCGTAGATGAACTGATGCTCGATTTCGAACCCGATGAAATCGAAATCGACACCCCGCTGATGGGTCCCGACAGCCTTGGCCTTGATTCCGTGGACGCCCTCCAGCTTGTCGTCGCCATCGAAAAACGCTTTGGGTTCAAAATCTCAGACCCCGAGGCGGCAAAGGAAATCCTCCGTTCCGTCAAAACGATCGCGGATGCCGTGGTAAAATCCCGCACCGCCTGATCCCGGCTCCCGCGATGACCAAAGGGCACGCGAAGACCGCCGGAATTTTCCTCCTGAAACTCGCCGGCACCATTCTTTTCCTCTGGTGGGCGTTCTCGCAGATCGAGGACAAAAGCACACTGGCGGACAATTTCCATCGCGCCCTCCGCTCCCCGTTCTGGGTTTGCTTCGGCCTCTCCATGGCACTTTTCAGCCTGCTGGCGAACGCCTTCCGCTGGCAGTTCCTGCTCCGTGCGCAGGAAATCAACCAGCCCTTTGGCTACATCTTCCGGCTCACGCTTTACGGAGCGTTTTTCAACATCGTTTCCCTCGGGGGAGCAGCCGGGGACGCGGCGAAAATCGTCCTGCTGATCCGCCGGGAGCCGGAAAAGAAAGTCGGCGTCGCCATGTCGGTGATGGTCGATCACGTGGTCGGCTTCGTTGGCGGCAGCATCATTTTTCTCGTCTCCACGTGGGGTCTTGGCGCCATCGATCTCGCCACCGGAGATGCCGCCCGCGGGACTTTCATCGCAGCGACATGGTTCCAGGTCGGTGGCCTGGTCGGCATCGCGCTATCCGTGATTTCCTGCATGCCACAGATGCTTGCCTTCGGCCGCCGCAGGCTTTCGCTCATCACGGACAACCGCTGGGTGGATAAAATCACCACCGCCCTTGATCTCTACCGCACCCGCTGGATTTACTGCATCTGGTCACTGTTCGCATCCTTTGCTCTCGCCGGATGTTACTACCTCACGTTTTTCGCAGGACTCAGGGCACTGGGAGAAAAAGTCGCCGTCTCCACCGTCATGGCCGTCATGCCAGTCGTCGATGTCATCGCCGCCCTGCCCATTTCCATCTCGGGACTTGGTGTGCGCGAGAGGACTTTTGAATTCATGCTTAGCCAACTCACCGGGGTTCCGGCATCGGCGGCGATTTCCGCATCGCTGATCGGATTTCTTTTCAATATCTTCTGGGGACTGGTCGGGGGAATCGCAATCATCACCGCCCGCAGCAAGAAGCCATGAGCAATCCCATTCAGGAAAATCCCGCCGATACCGGCATCGCGGTCGCGCTCGGCTCCGCCTTCCTCGGGGTCTATGCCCACGGCGGATTTCTCTGCGGCCTCAACGAAGCGGGCATCCACCCGGGGCATGTTTCGGGTTCCTCTGCGGGAGCCATAGCCGGTGGATTTTACGCAGCGGGATTCCGAGGGGAAAAACTCCGGGAGGCGGTCACCTCCTCCGCCCTCAAACGATCGTACCCGGATTTCGGAATTCTCTACCGTGGCGCACCCATGTTTTTCATAGGGAAACTCACAGGCCTGATGCATGGAAAGCGTGTGATCCGCCACCTGAAAGAGGAACTGCAATGCGAGCTGATCGAGAACACTACTTCCGCTAAACTCAGCATCGCCGTGACCGACCTGCGGAAGCTGGAATCGAAATTCCTCACCACCGGGCCACTTGCGGAATCCATCATGGCGAGCTGCTCGGTGCCCATCCTCTTCACTGGCCAAACAATCGCCGGAACCGAATTTCACGACGGCGGCATCCTCCACGAGCTTCCAATCGACCCTTTCGTAAACGATCCCGAAATCCACACCATCATCGTCCACTCGATTTCCAATCCGTCAAAATCCTCGGGAAAACATCTCGGGGTTTCGAGTCCGTTTTCCCACGGCCACAAGATGCTCAACCGGTCGCTGACCGACATGCGTATCAGGGAAGCGGAGCGGAACGGGAAGCGGGTGATCTTCGTGGAAACCACCCACCCCCACCCCGGCCTCTTCCAATCCGCCGCCACAAAGCGAAAGTTTTTCGACGAAGGCCATACCACCGGACTCTCGCTGGCCGGACATTTCCCCTCATGAACCAGGATCCCACCAACTCCCTCCGCCAGCTCATCAGCGAACAGTTGTTCCCGCTGGATGACACGGTCACAAATGAATCCGATCTCCACGCCGAGGGGCTGGATTCGCTTGCACTGATGCAGCTCATACTGCTCCTGGAGCGCGAGTATTCCGTGTCCATTTCCCCGGAGGATTTGAACCGGGAAAACTTCTCCACTTTGGAGAAGCTGGCTGAACTCGTTTCCTCGAAACGGAAATGAAGGTGGGCGGGAGTCCCGACACTTCTGTCGGGGGCTGTAATGGCGGGCGACCCTTGGCCTTGGCCCGCCGTTGCAGCCCCCGACAGAAGTGTCAGGACTCCGTCATCATCGGCGGCGGCAGCGCCGGGCTATGTGCCTCCGTTGCAGCAGCCCGGAAGGGCGCAAAAGTAATCCTGATCGAGCGTTCGGATCGCCTCGGCGGCATGGGAACCCAGGCCATGGCTCACACCTTCTGCGGCCTCTACAATCCCGATGTTTCTAAGCCACCCAGCATCGCGAACGAAGGCCTTCCCGCCGAGATCGAGAAACTCATGCGGGAAGCAACCGGCGCAGCTCCCGTGAAAATGGGAAAAGTTTACGTCCTCCCCCAAAGCCCGGATGCATTCACGGAAATCGCACACCGACTGACATCATCCGAGCCAAACCTCGAAGTCCGCTACCACACCACATGCACCGGAATCACCCGAGAACCCGACGGCTCCTTCCTGGTTTCCACAGGAGAAAAAACCATCCACTGCCGCGCAATCATCGACACCTCCGCCGACGCCCTCGCAGCAGAATTTCTCGGCGCTACCCGCCTGTCCACACCTCCGGAAAAGCTCCAGCGATCCGCCTTCATTTTCTCGATGAAAGAAGTCGCCCCCGCAGCAGCCGGGGAAAACTTCCGAATGCGTCTCGCCCTCGAAATCGTCCGCGCCGTGGCATCAGGCGGGCTTCCCCTAACCGCCCTCGGCACCGCCTGCCGCGCCTCCACCGCCCCGGGGGAAATCTTTTTCACCACGGATCTCGACCCGGCAACTTCCGAAAAACTTTTGGAAACCGGACGGGTTCTCTCGGAAAAACTCGCCAGCTTCCTCCGCAGCCATTTCCCGGAATACACAAACGCCACCGGCCCGTTTCCCGCCGCCGCACCCGGCATACGCGAGTCCTACCGCTGGCTCGGCGAATACACCCTCACCGCAGACGATCTCCTCAACGCAACCGGGTTCCCGGACACCGTAGCCCACGCCACCTGGCCCATGGAAATGCGGGAAACCACCAAGGGGCCGCGCATGAAATTTTTCGACAACCCAGTCCCCGCAAACATTCCCCTCCGCTGCCTGAAAAGCGCGGAAATCCCAGGAGTATTTTTCGCAGGCCGCTGCATCTCCGCCACCCACGAAGCCCTCGCCTCCGTCCGCGTGATGGGCACCTGCTTCGCCACCGGCCAGGCAGTGGGGATCGCCGCAGCCGATTACCTCCGGAAAAGTTCACCCAATCCGCCAAACGAATGACAACACCAATCCGCATGCCAATCATCAGCACGCTCGTCCCCATACTTGCCACGTGCCTCTGCCTCGCTGGCGAACTCCCACAAGGCCCGCCGCCGGGAGTCATCGTCGCCAGCAGTCCGGAACCGGACAAAATCCACTACGCCTCACCCAGCATCATCAGGCTCCCGGATGGCGACCTGATGGTTTCCCACGACAGATCCGGAAAACCAGCGACCACCCTGGTCTATCGCTCCAGCGATGGAGGGAAGACATGGAAGCACGTGGCGGATGTCAGCAACGTCATGTGGGCGACCTTGTTCGCGCACGATGATTCACTCTACCTCATCGGGACGTCCGGCGGCATCAGCGATGTCGTCCTGCGCCGCTCTGACGATGGCGGACTTACCTGGAGCGAAGCGAAGGACGGTCACACCGGCCTCATCGCCACAGGCGGATACCATTGTGGCCCGGTTCCGGTGCTCCTAGCGAAAGGGCGCATCTGGCGGGCTTTCGAGCGGCGGGAGGATGCGAAAAAGAAACGTGAGTTCACCGCCTGTGTTTTCTCCGCACCCGTGGATAGTGATCTTCTTGAATCCTCCAACTGGACGAGGAGCAACGGGGTGAAGTGGGAGCCGGACTGGCTGCAAGTCCGCACCCGGGAATGGATAGAGGGAAACGTGGTTTCCACTCCCGATGGCACCATCCTGAACATTCTCCGAACCAACACCCACCCGGCGAAAAACGCTCCACGTGGGATCACGGGCGGCCCGGCAGGACTAAAATGATTTGAAGTGGTAGCGGCGATGGGAGCCGGTGAGGACGGAAAGGAACTCAGCTTCGATCCCAGCAAGGATTTCAGATCCATGCCCGGCGCCCAATCGAAATTCACCATCCGTTTCGATGAAATTTCGGGAAAATATTTCGCGATAGCCTCGAAGATCACGGCACCCGGACTCAGGTCATACGATTGGGAACACAGCCCCCACCATCAGCGTAATGTTCTGAAACTAATCAGCAGCCCTGATCTGAAAACCTGGACGGAGGACTACACACTCCTGAGCTACCGGAAAGGTGATGCGCTGACCAAGGAGAACCCCATCGGCTTCCAATACGCCGATTGGATCATTGATGGCGACGACATGCTGGTCGTTTCGCGAACCGCATGGAGCGAGGCTCCAAATTACCATGATGCCAACTACATCACCTTCCACCGTAACGACGGCTTCCGGGGAAAAACGCCAGCGGATTCACCTCCCGATATTTCAGGGCGCGACAGCGGGAAATAATTTCTGCTGCTGAATCAGCGTAGCACTTTTCCAGCAGGTATTTGAGGCCGACCACAGTGGCTGCGCATAAGTCGCGCCTGTTCCGATCTGGTGGCTGCGCCCGCCACACCGAGATACGCGGCGGCGTGTTTTCCAACGGTTCAGAAATCCATCAGGGAGTCCAGCCCTTGGCTATCATCCTGATGATCACCGGAATGGGAGCACCTCCCGGGCCTTCCGGTTTCCAGGCAAGCTCAAGGGTGACGGGCGCGCGCCGGCCTTCCACCAGGGGACGGAGGATCGCAGCCAACTCCGCGCTGGCCGTCGCTATTAGCGGCTGGGGATGATCGCGGTGCTCAATCCGGAAAACAGCGGAGTCCTCCGGTGTACCCGGTACAGTAGGAATGCCGCGGGCTTCCAGCACGAACACCCGCATCTCTTGGGCAGAGACCGGCTCATCCTCGATAAAATCACTCCAGTCCATAGTTCCATAGGCTGTCAGGCTTTCCCAATCGACCACAAACCGCTCTCCGTTCCATACCACTGCGATGTGATACCGCGGCCCTTTGAATGATGCGATCTCAAAGAAAACCATGGGATCCCCTCCGAAGTCCGCCTCCTTACCTTTCGAGATCCTGCCGAACGCCGGCAAGGGATGTTCCCTTGTTCCGTAGTAGTCCTGCATCATCGGCAGGACGCGCTTTCCGTCCTTCACGAAATTCGCCTTGGACACCAGATCAGGGGCATTGAAAAATTCATCCATCGCCTCAAGCGCGGCCGCATCCATATCATCAGGCGGGAGAGTGACTTCCTCGGATGCGGAGATTTTTTCCTCCGTCCGGACTACCTCTGGAGAGCGTCGGCATGCCGGGAGCATTGCTGTGAAAATCGCCACCCCCGCGAGAATGCTTACGCGGGTTTTCCCCGACCTGGGAGTCTCCGTAGGATTGGGTAAGTCTTCTCCGTGTTTCACCTGCGCCGACGTGACAGAACCAACAGCAGGCCACAGGTGCAAAGCAGCGCCGAGGACATTTCGGGAACAGGGGCGATGATCTGGTAACCGATTACATCGAAGGCCAGTAAATCGGTATCGCTCAGGGTGTTTACCTGCCCTGGTGGGTTAGCGGTCGGATCCATTATCCCGATTCCCAGATTGTCCTTCCAGTGGCTCGCCTGCCGTCCATCACCATTGGCGCTTCCCGTGGAGAATGTTGCGAGATTGGTCACCCCGCCGTCGATTGAGAAATACGGCGTCCCTCCTGTCGCGAAGTTCAGCACACCTGCTGCGCTGTAGCGGAAAAGATCGAGCACCGAGTGGACGCGGAAATTATCAAGGTTCGTTGGTGCAAGGTCTCCGGCACCATGAGAGCGATCCACTACGTCCACACCGCTGACGAATCCCAGCGCATGGCCGATTTCATGAACCGTGACTCCTACGAAATCCTGCAAGCCCGCACCGACTCCATCTGACTGATCGAAGTCCCAACTGAAAGCGTCGCTGAAACCTATCGAGGCATCCGAATCAGTGGGGTCTCCCATGAAGAGTCCAAGTGCCTTCGCGTTCGCCGTATTAATATTCAGAGTATTGTTGTTTCCCGTGCCGTTGTTGTCCGTGAACACCGCGCTGGTGTTTGGATCATTGGTCAGAAAACTCAGTGAGGTCCCGACCGGGAGCCCGGCTACCGCTATCGCATCGTTTGCGGAGCTGGCATTTATGCCCAATGCCGTTCTAACGTTCGAATAGCTTGCCCCAATGGTTGTGGATCCTGCCGAACCAAGAATCCCGGATCCAAGAGTGGTGAAACTGATATCCAGATTGATCGTGATGTCATTCGCGACCTTTGATTCCCAGATAGTGGTCGCCCGCTGGAAGCCGGCCAGTGCCGCCGGATCCATCCCTCCGGGCGTGGTATCGTTAAGAACAAAGGTGATGGCTGATGATTTCTCCGGCGCGAAGCCGGCTGCAAGTGCTACGCTTGCAATCAACAGCCGTGAAAACATGCGAAAGAATTCATCGGGTTTTTTTTGGGTTTTCATGGCATACAAATACTTATTCGAAGTCCGCAGGGTATTGCCATCCTCTCTCCCGGCAAGAAAATTCACCTCCCTTGGAATTTGGCTTTTACGAAACGCTTCACCTTTTGTGCGTTAGCAGCAGGTGACTCTCGCCCTACTCCTTATAGACCAGCCTCTTTGAGACGGGCGTCCATCATCCTGCGCATTTCCTCCAGGGCGGCTGGCGGTTTTTTGACCCGGGCGAGGTTGGTGAACTGGCCGGGGTCTTTCTCCATGTCGTAGAGTTCCTCGGCCTTGCCTTTTTTGTAGCGCATGTAGGCCCAGCGGTCGCCGCGTAGTGAACGGTTGGCGTTGTGGAGGGAAAGCGCGGCCTCGCGGACGCGGGTGGAAGGGTCTTTCAGGATCGCCACGAGGCTTTTTCCCTGGACGGTTTCCGGGACGGGTTTTCCGAGTAGCTCGCAGAAGGTGGGGTAGAGATCGACCAGCTCCACCGGGGAGGAGCTACGGCCTGCCTTCATTCCGGGGACGAAAATGATCATGGGCACGCGGGTGGCCTCCTCGTGGAGATTGTTTTTCTCCCAGAAGGTATGCTCGCCGAGGTGGTAGCCGTGGTCGCTGGTGAAAACGATGGCAGTGGTTTCGGTGAGGCCGAGGCGGTCGAGCTCATCGAGGATTTTCCCGAGCTGGGCGTCCATGAATGTGACGGAGGCGTGGTATCCGGACCACATGCGGCGGATGTTGTCGGGAAATTTCCCTATGCCGCTCTTGGCGTTGGTGTTTTTCGCGATGCCGCCTTCCGGGATGTCCTCCAGGTCGCCTTCCGGGACGTGCGGGAGAGCCATTTCCTGGTAGGGAAATTTCCCGAACAGCTCCTTCGGCGCAACGCTGGGGTAATGGGGGCGGACGAGGCCGGTGGCGATGAAGAAAGGTTTCTCCCCGTGCTTTTCGAGAAGTCCATTGGTGATTTCCGCAGCTTTCCAATCCGGCTGGTCGCTGCCGTCGCCATCCGCCTCGACGGTGACGAACATGCGGTGCTGGTCGCCGGTTCCCTTGCGGCCCTCGATTTCAGTCGAGAACTCGTTAAGGTTCAGGCAGGCGTAGGCTCCGGGGGTGTTGGATTCCGCCCCGCTGGGATTGAAACGCTCGTCCCAGCTTGAGGCGATGTCCTTTCCGTTGGAGCCGCTGACGATGTCCCCCGGGACGTTCATGTGGTAGATTTTGCCAACGCGTGCGGTGTAGGTGCCGTTGTTGCGGAGGTGCTCCCCGAGGTTGGTTCCCTTATCGCCGAGGTAGCGGCTGTGCATGAGCGATGTGCGGGAGGGCATGCACCAGGAGCCCTGGCAATAGGCGCGGTCGAAGACCATCCCGCGCCCGGCGAGGCGGTCAATGTTCGGAGTGAAGCCGGTCTCGCTGCCGTAGCAGCCGAGGACGGAGGCTTTAAGATCATCCGAGATGATGAACAGGACATTCTTGATTTCCCCGGACGAGGGCAGGATTCCTGTTAGAAACAGGGTGGCGGTGAGCAGAAGTGATGGTTTTTTCATAAGATGAAATTTCAAATCAGGGATGATCGGGTCGCAGTGTGAGAGGCGATTCACGGACGGTGGCGGCCGGCCTTTTTGATGACCTCAAGACGGGCTTTCATCCCGTCAGCGATCTCCTCGTTCTGGGCGAGGACGTCGGTGGTTTCCTCGGGATCCTTTTCGAGATCGAAGAGCTGGTATTCGTTGACGTCGTGGCGGGAGAGTCCCTCTTCGGGCGCGATATGCTTGGCCTTGCCGTCCGGGTGGTAGTGGAGTTTCCATTTCCCTTCGCGGAAGCCGAGGGTCTTGCCGTTGTTGTCCTGCTGGATCATGGAGCTGCGGCCGGGTGCGTCAGGTACGCCGAGCAAGGCGTCCATGACGTCGAAGCTGTCCACGACGGCATCGTCCGGGAGTTCGGTCTCCGTGAGCGAGGCGAGGCTGGAGGCCAGATCCACGGTGGAGACGAGAGTATCGGAAACGCCCGGTTTGATCGTCCCCTTCCAGTAGGTAATGAAAGGTGTGCGTGTGCCACCTTCGTAGATGCTGTATTTCCCGCCGCGGAATGGGCCGTTGGCATCGTGCTCGCCGAGCTTTTCGAGGGCGCCGTCCTTGTAGCCGTCATCCATGACCGGGCCGTTGTCGGAGCAGAAAACGAAGAGGGTGTTTTCGGAAAGGCCGAGCTCCTCGACTTTCTTCATCAGCTCGCCCACGCACCAGTCGAGCTGGACGATGGAGTCCGCGCGGAAGCCAAGCGGGGTGACCCCCTGGAAACGCTCGTGCGGCATGCGCGGAACGTGGAGATCGTGGCTGGCGAAGTAGAGGAAGAATGGCTCGTCCTTTTTCTCCTCGATGAATTCGTTGGCTTTTTCCACCCATTTGTCGGCGAGGTCTTCATCCCGGAAGCGCGCTTTTTCCCCACCTGTGTAGAAACCGATGCGGCTGATGCCATTGTGGATGGTGCTGTTGTGGCCGTGGGACCAATCCATTTTCAGAGTGTCCCGATGGGTGAGGCCGGTGGGATGGTCGGGGAAGGTTTTTCGCTTCCGACCCAGAGCGGATCCGCAGGATCGAGGTTCGGGACGCGGTGGTCTTCGAGGTAAACCTGAGGGACGCGGTCGTTGGTGGTGGGCAGGAGGAAGCAGGTGTCGAAGCCGATCTCCAATGGCCCCGGTTTGATCTCGCCGTTCCAGTCCGGCCCCTTGCCTTTTTCGCCGAGACCGAGGTGCCATTTCCCGATGGCTGCGGTGGCGTATCCCGCTTTTTTCATCAGATCAGGAAGCGTCGTCATATCCGGATCAATGGTGAGCGGGCCGTTCGGAGGGGCGATGCCGGTGCCTTCGTGGCGGAAGGCATAGGTTCCTGTTAGAAGGGAATACCGGGTGGGTGTGCAGGTGGACGCCGTGCAGTAGCCGGAAGTAAAACGCTGCCCACCTTCCGCGAGGCGATCGATGTTGGGTGTTTTGAACGCGGTTGCCCCGTAGCAGGAGAGATCGCCGTAGCCGAGATCGTCGGCGATAATCACGATGACATTGGGATTTGCGTGGGCGGAGGCGAGGGTGAGGGAGAAAAGGGCGGCGAAGAGATTGTTTTTAAACATGCGGCGGGAATGTAGCTATATATGGCAGGAATGTCGCGCAGGTTTCTAGTGCTGCGTAAAATCTAAAATGATGAACAGGAATCTCCTGTGGCGAACCGTTCCCAACACCAACGGTGTTACGGATTCAAGCCCAGGGTTGCCGCAGTGAAACGGAGGCTACCCTGGGATCAAAGGCGCGGGATCTTCCAACCCCAACGGGGTTGTGTCCAAGCAGTCCCCTCCCTAGCGCACGGACGCAACACCTATGGCGTTGTAATTCCCGGGCGGGATATCCCGGGGTAGGCTACGCGTTGCTCCGCCAACCCCGGGCTAAAATCCGCAAGCCCGTTGGGCTAGTGCCATGGAAATCCCGTGCTTCGAGAGTGTCCTTCCGGGCAAGAGCCTCCCTTCGGGCGATTTCTCCGTTTCCATCCATCAGTTTTGATTTTACGCAGCACTAATTTCAGAACCACGTGGCGACCGCACCTCCCCTACTTCGAGAGGAACAACGGACTGAGAAGAATCTTGGTGAGCATGGATCGGACTCCGTGGGCGGGTGCGGTTTCCTCTAGGATTTTCTCGATGACCGGGCGATCAACAAAGGTCGAGCCGCTGCCGGTTGCGAAAGTGAGAAGGCGCTCGGCGAGGTTTTTCGCGATCTGATTCTCCTTGGATTTCAGGATATCGCGAAACTCGTGGATGTCGGAAAAGGCGTGGCCATCGAAAGTTTCTCCCGAGGGATCGACGGGTGCCGACTGCTCGTAAAATACCGGGGCGGCGGAGACGTTCGCGACACGCGCGACTCCGGGTTTCACCGAGCGGTAGTGATCACGCCATGCGCCCATGACATCGAAGCTTTCGAGGGCGAAGCCCGGTGGATCGATATATTGGTGGCAGCTTGCGCAAGAGGGATCGGTGGAGTGTTTGGCGAGTTGCTCGCGAACGGTGGTAGCACCGCGAGTATCCGGATCAATGGAGCCGGCTCCGGGTGGTGGTGGCGGAGGATGGTTCCCGAGAAGCCTGTCAAGCACCCATACGCCACGAACCACAGGGGAGGTGGTGAGGCCGTTGGCGGTGACTTTCAGGACGCTGGCCTGGGTGAGAAGGCCGCCACGGGGAGAGCCTTCGGGGAGAGCGACGGCGCGCATTTCCTGCCCTTTGACCGGGGGGAGGCCGTAGTGCCTGGCGAGGCGCTCGTTAACGATGGCGAAATCGGAATCGATGACCGTGGAGGCCGGCAGGTCTTCGCGGAGCATTTTTGCAAAGGTTTCGCGGGTCTCGGCGATGGCCGAGTGGGTCAGGTGGGTATCGCCGTAGTATTCAGGGAAGAGGACACGATCCGGGGCGGTGTCGTTGATGGCTGCAAGATCGAGCCATTGGTCGGTGAAGTCGCTGATGAAACGGCGCGTCTTGCGGTCGGCGAGCATGCGGTCGATCTGGGCGAGGTAGGTTTTCTCATCGGAGAGAGCTCCTTCGTCGGCGAGCTTGCGGAGGGTTTCGTCCGGCATGGAGCGCCAGAGCAAATAAGAAAGGCGCGAGGCGATGGCATGGTCGTCCAGTTCACCGGGAGCCTCTTGCAAATAGAGGAAATCCGGGGAGCAGAGGACGGCCTGATAGGCCGGGCGCATGGCATCCTGGAAGCAGTATTTTTCCTCGATCGCCTTGTTCGCAAAGGAGAGGCAGCGCTGGAATTCCGATTCTTCGACCGGGCGGCGGTAGGCTGTCTCCATGAAATTCCTCAAAAGACGGGCGGCGTCCTCACGCGGATTTTCGGAGGCAACCATGCTGTTGTTTTTCGGAACGCGGAAAGGATCGGCGGTGCCATGGTTGTTTGCCGTGAGGTCGGGGACGTGGAGGGGGGCTGGTGGTTTCAGTCCGGTTTTCGGAGTCCATTTCTTCACCGGGAGATCGCCGAAGAGGCGCGCGTATGACGGGGAGGTGGAAACATTCGGATCGCAATCCTCAGTGGCGAACGGGCCTTCGATTTCGATCCAATCTACGGCAATGCCGTCCCCGGTGTAGGGGTGTCCCCAAGGGAATTTTTCGAGGCTGGGCTGGAGGCGGTCATCGAGACTGTCGGAGAAAAAATCCAAGGTGTCGTTTTCATGCTGCCAGGCGGTGAACTCGACGACGCCACCCTCCGGGCCGTCCGGGACATCGAAGGTGGCGAGGTTGCGTTTGGCGCCGGTCACGATGGAGGCGACATGGCCTTTGGTTGGAGGAAGAAGCTCACCGTTTTTGAAAAGAACGCCTTTGCAGCGGACGCGGAAACGATACCAGCCCGGCTCCCGGCTGCGCTTGTTGCTGAGGTGGTAGGGTGTCTGGGCTTCGTTGGGCTGGCGGAGGAGAACCATCCAATCGCCGATCACGCGGGTCTCACGTGAGCCTTTTCCCTCCAGCTCGCCCTTGCCGTACATTCGGCCGAGCTCGCCCCAATCTACTCGCTCGTTTTTCGGCTTCACACGGGGCCGGAGCAGCATCGCGGAATCAACAGCAACCTCGGCAGCCTCCAGGAACTGCCCCATCTGGATGTAGGAAATCTCCTGAACGGCAGCCACGTTATCGAAGCCGTATGCCTCGGGATCGGGTGGCAGCATGGATTTGATTTCCAACCAGGGCGCATGAAGGAGATCGCGCATGGTGTGCTCATATTCGGTGGGATTTAGGCGGCGCGCGACGGTGCGTCCCCCGCTTTCGTAACGCTCATTCCATCCTTTCAGGAGAGGCTCGGAAGCGGCTTTGATAAATGCGGAGAGTTCCTCCGGATCGGGGCGGTCTTTCTTTTCCGGAGGCATTTCCCCGGAAAGAGCGCGGTCGTGGACATGGGTGAGGAGGGCGAGGTTTTTCGGATCCGTGCTGTCGAAATCGAAGTCCTCAAGGTTCAGTCCGCCCTTGGTGGTGGCTCCGTCGTGGCAGTCGAGGCAGTGATCTTCAAGAAAGATTTGAAAGGACTCCGGAGGGGCGGCATGCAGGCTAGACGCGAGTGCTGCGCCAAGTAGTAACACTTGAAATCTCATTTGTCGGTCTCACGTCATTTCCAGTCCGCGGAACGTACCTTTGCCGGTGGCGAAGCTATCGGCCTCGATGCCGAGACGCTGGAGGATGCTGACGAAGAGATTCGGCAGCGGATAGTTCTTGTCCGTATCGAAGGCGAGGTGCTGGCCGTGCTTGAATCCACCGCCTGCGAGCAGGGTCGGGAGGTTGGTGTTCGAGTGGGCGTTCGCGTTGCCCATGCAGGTTCCGTACAGAACCGAAGTCCGGTCGAGGAGGGTGCCATCGACGCTTTTCGTCGCGGCGAGACCGTCGAGAAGGTTGGCGAGCTCTTTCAACTGGGCTTCTTCGATGAGACGCAGCTCGGAAAGTTTGTCCGGCTGGTTGCCGTGGTGGGTCAGCGGGTGGGTGCCCGTTTCCACACCGGGGATGTTCGGCTTGACGGCGTTCTGATGGACGAAAATGGTGATCAGGCGGGTGGAATCCGTATCGATGGCCATGCGGGCGAGGTCATACATCGCACGGCTGCGCTCGACGAGTGCGCCCGGATCCTCTTCATCCTGCGGGCTTTGGACTGAAACAGGCTTCTTGGGTTTTTTCTCCCACTCCTCGCCGGCAAGGAGGCGCTCCTCAAGTTCACGAACGCCTTCGTAATAGTTGTCGAGCTTCTCGCGGTTCGCCTTGCTGACACGCTTCTGGAGTTGCTTCGAGCGGTCTGCTACGGAATCGAGGATGCTGCGCCCCTGGCGGATCTTGTTCACTTGTGCTTCGATCTCGGCAGGGCTGCCCTGGACGAAGAGTTTCCGGAAAAGTGCGGATGGCGAATCCTCGCCGGGAATCTGGACGCCCGCCTGGGTGTAGGAGAGGCTGGACTTCGTGCCGATCGCGAGTGAGAGCGACGGGAAGCGCGTAAGGTGGCCGATGTTCGCCGCTGCGAACTGATCCACGGAAATGCTGTTGCGGAAGCCGCCACGGCCGGGATGCGGCGCTGCGGTGAGGAAGGAAATTTCCGCCTGGTGGCCGCCATCGACTTCCGGGTGGGAGACGCCAGAGAACACGGTCATGTGCTCGCGGTGCGCTTTAAGAATATCGAGATAAGGGGTGGATTCATACTGGCGGCCCGCGGTGTTCGGGAAGAAATACTGCGGCAGGATCCCCATGTTCGTCTGGATGCCGATGAAGCTCTCCGGTGTGGCGGCTTTCATCTCCGCAGCATGCGCGGGAAGCATTGCCTCAAGGAGAGGCAAGCCGAGGGTAACGCCGATTCCACGAATGAGGGTGCGGCGTTTCATGAGGGTTTCCGATGTCTGGATGTGCATGGCGGGATTTTGATTTAAACGAATGGAATCTTCCGGTCTTTCACTATCACGCAGCCGGAGCGTGGATGCAACCGGGGATCTTCCCTCAACCCCATCCCTAGGGGGAAAGGAGCTGGAGGAAAACTAAAACCGGTTGCCTGTTATAGATGGCAGTTTGATACGGGACGGTTACCCAAGCGATTTCGTGAGAACTCCAATTCTGATCCGGTTGGAGGGAAATCACCCTAATCACGGAATTTTCCGGCCATTCGCAACGTAGGCATGGTAGGGGGAACGGACAAATTTCCGCTCCCAATCGGCATGGAGGTGTCACTTTTTCCCAGTATCTGCCATATATTGCGGGAGTCTCCATCCGGCGGGCACCCCCGAATTTCACGATGCAGCATTTCAGAATGAGTAAGAAACCCCAGATTCTCCTCCCACTTCTTTCGCTTTTCCTCGTTGCGGAAACATTCGCGCAAGAGGACACACCCGAGGAACTTTTCGTCCGGAGGATAGCACCGATCTTCCACGAAAAATGCATCGCCTGCCACGGCGGGGAAAAGAAAATCAAGGGTGGCTTCGATTTGCGGACGCTCGAAACCGTACTGGAAGGCGGCGACAGCGGCGATCCCGGGATCGTTCCCGGCAAGCCGGAGGAAAGTTCGATTTATCTCTCCGTGATGCGGGAGGATGATTTCTTCGAGCCGATGCCGGAAAAGGAAGCCGACAAGCTTTACGCGGAGCAGACCGGATGGATCAGGAAATGGATCGAAGGCGGCGCACCGTGGCCGGATGAAGAGCGCTCCAAGGAAATCGCTGCCGCAAACGCGGAGAAATGGGAAGCCGAGGACGGCGTGATCCTCGATGTCGGAGGACTCTCCGAAGCATGGGCAAACCGCCGCTACAAGCCCGACGCCCTGTGGGCCTACCAACCCGTTGTGAAGCCGGAAATTTCCGGAAAAGGAAACCCCATCGATGAACTCATCGCGCAACGGATGCCCGATGGTCTGAAACCCGCGCCCGCCGCCGATGCGCGCACACTGATCCGCCGCGCGACCTTCGATCTGACAGGTCTCCCGCCCACGCCTGAAGAGGTTTCCGTTTTCGAGAAAGCTTGTTCCGAAAATCCGGACGCCGCCATGGCCTCGTTGGTGGATCGCCTCTTGGAAAGCCCGCACTACGGCGAGCGCATGGCGCAGCACTGGCTGGATGTCACCCGCTACGCGGACAGCTCCGGGTTCTCGAACGACTACGAGCGCGGCAACGCCTGGCGCTACCGGGACTACGTGATCCGCGCGTTCAACGAAGACAAACCCTACGACCGGTTCATCCGCGAACAGATTGCCGGTGATGAAATCGATCCGGAAGATTCCGAGAAACTCGTCGCCACCGGATTCCTTCGCATGGGGCCATGGGAGCTCACCGCGATGGAAGTCCCCCGGATTGCCCGCCAGCGTTTCCTCGACGATGTGACCAACAGTGTTGGCGAAACTTTCCTCGCCCATTCCCTACAGTGTGCACGCTGCCACGACCACAAGTTCGACCCCATCCCCACCCGCGATTACTATTCCATCCAGGCGGTCTTCAACACCACCCAGCTTGCCGAGCGCGAGGCACCGTTTCTCGATGAAGAAAATACCGGGGGCTTTGACGAGAAGAAATACCTCAATGCCAGGCTCGCCGACTACGATGGGAAAGGCGTTTCACTCAAAGCTCCCGGCTCGGAGAAACGGAAGGATCCGGAGGCACTCGACAGGAGCCTTGGAAAAATTTCCAAAAAAGGAAAAGAGCGCCTGAATTGGGAGTTCGACCGCTACGAGCCTTACGCCCTTTCCGTTTACAATGGCAAAAACCCCGGCGGGAATTCCGTCACGAGACCTGTTCGGATGCCGGAAGATCGTTTGAAAAATGGCTCGCTCGACGAATCGCGCATCCTGACGGGAGGCGACCCCTTCGCGAAGGGCGACCCGGTCACCCCCGGAGTGCTGACCATCCTCGCCACCAAATCCACCGAAGAAATCCCTGAGAAAATCGAAGGCCGCCGTCTGCCCTTCGCCGAGTGGGTGGCTTCCGAGAAAAACCCCTTAACTACCAGATCCATAGTAAACCGCGTTTGGCTGTGGCACTTCGGCGATGCCATTGCGGGGAATCCGAATAACTTCGGCGGTACTGGGAAGCGACCGACCCATCCGCAAATCCTCGATTTCCTCGCCGCAGAACTTGTGGAGAGCGGCTGGAGCATCAAGCACAACCACCGTCTCATCATGACCAGCGAAACCTATCGCCGCAGCTCCACCCATCCGGATCATGAAGATCTGTTAGAGAAAGATCCGGCCTTGGATAGCTACGCCGCTTTCAAACCCCGCCGCCTCAGCGCGGAGGAACTGCGCGACACCATGCTCGCCGCCACCGGTGAACTGAACCCGGTTCTCGGAGGCATCCCGAACCGTCCGGAAATCAATCTCGAAGCCGCCCTTCAGCCGCGCCAGGTGATGGGCACCTTCGCCTCCGCATGGGTTCCGAACCCCCTTCCTGAACAACGCCACCGCCGCTCCATCTACGCGCTGAAACTGCGCGGACTCGGCAATCCATTCATGGAAACGTTCAACTCGCCTTCCCCGGACTTCTCCTGTGAGCGCCGCGATTCTTCCACCGTCACCCCTCAGGTTTTCAGCCTCTTCAATGGGCAGCCCGTCCACACCCGTGCGCTAGCCCTCGCCGTCCGCGCTACGGAGGAAACCGATTCGAATGAGGAAGCAATCCAACGAGCCTTCGCCCTCACCCTTTCCCGCGAGCCGACCGAAATAGAACTGAATGCCTGCCTCGCGCATTGGAACGAAATCGAGGAATTGGTGCCGAGGGAAGCACACCCGCTTCCGAGGCCGCCTCTCGAAGTCTTGCGAGAAGCAGTCGAGGAACAGACCGGCGAGAATTTTGTTTTCCGGGAAACCCTTTACGCGAACAAAGACTTCGTCCCCGACATCGATCCCACCGCCATCCCAGCAAAAACCCGCGCCCTCGCCGACATCTGTCTGGTGCTTCTGAACTCAAACGAATTCGCGTATGTTTACTGAAGCAATATGGAGAAGGGGTTTGAAACCCCTTTGCATAGGAACGGCACGCAAGCCCGGGTTGCGGAAGGGGTTCCAATCCCCTTCTCCATATTCACGCCAAATGTTTCATCGTCTCCGAATATCTTTCCATCGTATCCTTGATCAAATCACCATCGGCATCGCCGGATTTGATACCCAGGGAAAGCCGACGAAAAAGCTCATCATTTTTTCCAATGACTCGCTTTGCCGTAACCGAAGCTTGATCCGGCTCAATTCGCCCCAGCTCAACTCGCTTCGCCGCAACCTTCTTTTTCATGCTCCAACACTAGCAATCCAGACTTGCCCTGTCGAACACTATACCCCGGAACCCATCAGCCCTTAGCTCCTGCCCAATGAACCAATCCTACTTCCCATGCGCCGGAGGCCGTGTCCTCCACGCCCCCACCCGCCGCGAGTTCCTCTACAGCCTCGGAGCCAGCCTTGGCAGCGTTGCGTTTTCCTCACTCATGGCGGAGCAGGAAAAAGTCTCTCTCGCACCGGGAGCGCACGTTCCCGCGAAGGCGAAAAACGTCATTTTCCTCATGATGGAAGGAGGGCCGTCCCATATCGATACCTTCGATCCCAAGCCGGATCTCGACAAATTCCACATGAAGGAATTCCAGCGTGGCGGGGAGCAGAAATCCGCAATGGAAAGCGGCAAACGCTACTACGTCCGCAGCCCGTTCACCTTCTCCAAACACGGCGAGTCCGGAGCCGACATGGCGGACAACTGGGAGCACCTTTCCAAGGTCGCCGACGACCTTTGCTTCTACCGCGGCTGCACGGTTGACAGCGTCAACCACCCCACCGCCATGTTCCAGATGAACTGCGGCAACCGATTTGGTGGCGACCCGGGGATCGGCGCCTGGGTCAACTACGGCCTCGGCACGGTCAACAAGGATCTCCCCGGTTTCATCGTCCTGCCGGAGGTCAGCTACCCCCAGGGTGGCGCAGCGAACTGGTCCAACGGATACCTCCCCGCCAACTTCCAGGGCACTCCCCTCCGCCCGAAAGGCTCGCCCATCCTCGATCTCGCCCCACCGCCGGGAGTCACTCCGGAACGGCAGCGGAAGAACCTCGATCTCCTCGCAAAACTCAACACCGGCCACGCCGCGCATCACCCGCAGCACGGCGAGCTTTCCGCCCGCATGGACAACTACGAGCTCGCCTTCCGCATGCAGATGGAAGTCCCGGAAACGCTAGACCTTTCGAACGAATCCGAGAAAACCCAGGAAGCCTACGGAATCGGCGGGAAACATACGGACGCCTTTGGGAGAAAATGCCTTCTCGCCCGCAAGCTTGTCGAAAAAGGAGTCCGTTTCGTCCAGCTCTACAACGGCTCCTGGGACAGCCACGACTACATCGAACGTGCCCACGGAAACCTTGTGCGCGCGGTTGACCAGCCCATCGCCGCACTCATCCAGGATCTGAAACAACGCGGTCTCCTGGAGTCCACCCTCATCGTATGCTGCGGCGAATTCGGCCGCACTCCGGACAACGGCGTCCGCGCCGGAGGGAAAGCCTACGGCCGCGACCACAACCCGAACGCCATGACCGTCTGGATGGCTGGCGGCGGCTGCAAGGCCGGCCACACCATCGGAGCCACCGACGAACTCGGCATGGAGGCCGTCGATAAACGCCACCACGTCCGCGACCTCCACTGCACTATCCTCCGCCTCCTCGGGCTGGACGACAACAAACTCACCTTCTACCACGCCGGCCGCTTCAAGCAACTCAGCCAGTTCGGCGGCCAGGTCATCAAGGAACTCATCGCTTAAAAATTTGGAACGCGGACTTTAGTCCGCCTGCCTCACCCCGACGCTGCGGACTAAAGTCCGCGTTCCGATCCATCCAAAATGAAACCTCTCGCCCTGCTTCTGACACTCACCGTCTCCCACGCCGAGCCGGTCACCAGCGAACCGCCGGTTTTCGCGGAATCCATGTTTGTGGAGAACGCGGAGTGGCAAAAAATCGGCGGCGGCTATGCTGGCTGCGAGGGCGCCCAATGGATCGTGGAAAACGGCGAGCCCGTTCTTCTCTATGCCGCCCAGCATGATTTCCTCGCCTTCAAATGGAGCGAAAAAACCGGCCTCACCACCTGGCGCGACGATTCCCCCGAAGCCACCAGCTTCCGCCCGGATGGCAAAGGCGGCTATTATGTCGTCGAGCAACAGAGCCGCCGGGTCGTCCGTTGGAACGGCGAAGCTGAAGTTACGGAGGTTCTCGCAGAGACGTTTGAGGGAAAAAAGCTGAACCGACCGAACGACGCAGTGATCGCACCCGATGGCGCACTCTGGTTCACCGATCCGGATTTCCTTTTCGCCAAACGGAAGGACGAAAAGAAGGAACAACCCGGCCAGTTCGTTTTCCGCCTCGATCTGGAAACCAAGGAACTTACCGCTCCGATCCGGAACCTTGGAAAGCCGAACGGAATCGCATTTTCTCCCGATGGAAAATTCCTCTACGTCAGCGATTCTGCGAGCCCGAACCTCTACCGCTGGTCGACCGGCGATTTCAGCAAGAGGAAAACCTTCGCAAAATTCAAAGAGAAAGGCCTCGATGGCCTCGCCTTCGACCGCGAGGGCAATCTCTGGTGTGCTACCAATTCCGGCATCCGCATCATGGACTCCGCCGGAAAACAACTCGCCCTTCTCAAAACCCCGAATAAACCTACCTCAATCGCTTTTTCCCCCGCTCCCCACGATCTCGTCTGCGTCACCGTCCGCGACGCCTGCTACATCATCGGAACGCGGACTTTAGTCCGCCCGACCGACCCCAACGCTGCGGACTAAAGTCCGCGTTCCATTCAATCCAACTACAACCATGACCCCAGAAAACAAAACACGCCGCGCCTTCCTGCAAACCTCCGCCCTCGCCTTTCCCACCGTCATCGGCCTCAGCGCGAAGGTCAACGCCCAGACCGCCAACGAAGGCAAACTGGGAGTCGTCCTCTGCGGACTCGGTGGCTTCAGCAAGCAATCCATCGCTCCGGAGCTATCCGCCTGCAAAAACGTCTGGTTCGCTGGCGCCGTCACCGGCGATGCTGCGAAAGGCCGTGAGTGGGCGAAGAAATACGGCTTCCCGGAAGCAAACATCTATTCCTACGAAGACATGCCGAAGATGGCCGACAACAAGGACATCTCCATCGTCCACGTCGTAACGCCCAACGGAATCCACGCGGAAAACTCCATCGCTGCCGCAAAAGCCGGCAAGCACGTGATGTGTGAGAAACCCATGGCCACCAGCTCCGAGCAGTGCGAGGCCATGATCGCCGCTGCCAAAGAAAACGGAGTGAAGCTGGGCGTGAACTACCGCCTCCAGTTCGAGCCGCACCACATCGAGATGATCCGCCTTTCCCAAGAGAAGAAGTTCGGCCCGGTCAGAAGTATGGACACCGAGTTTTCCTGGAACCGTCGCAACAGCAAGCCGTGGCTGCTCGACAAGAAACTCACCGGAGGCGGAGCCGCCTTCGACACCGGCGTCTATTGCGTCCAGGCCGGCTGCTACATCACCGGGGAAACGCCTACCCACGTCACCGCCGTGCCCACCACCACGCGCGATGTCTATCCGGAGGGCGTTGAGGAAACGATGTCATGGATCGCCGAATACCCTTCCGGCGTCAACCAACACGCCAGAGCCAGTTATACCTGTGGACGCCATGATTTCACCGTGAATGCCGAGAAGGGTTCCTTCGAATGCGCCGGGAGAAGCGCCTTCGGCCAGAGTTCCAACGCAAAGCCGAATCCGAAAAAAATCATCCTTCCCAACGGCAAGGACTGGACCGCAGACCAAACCCTCCAGCTCGCCGTCTTGCACGACGAGTTCGCCGCAGCCATCCGGGAAAACCGAGATTTCATCGCCTCCGGCGAAATGGGACTCCGCGACATCCGCATCCTCGAAGCGATCTACCGCTCCGTGGCCGAAGGAAGCTCGCGGGTGAAAGTGGAGGCGTAAGCGTATGGAGAAGCGTGCTTCCAGCCGCTAGCGAAGAATCGAGAACGGTTCACTTGGTGCTTCGCTAGCGGCTGGAAGCACGCTTCTCCTTATTTTTCCCCTCAAGAGAGCTTTTAATTGCTAGGAATTTGGTTTTTGCGTGTTGTCCCTGAGGACGTTGGTGGAACGATTGGAGGGGGAGAAAGGAGATTGATTGCCTAGCGTGATTGCTGGAATTGAAGACGAAAGAATTCCGCGCCTCCGTCAAATGGCTCGACGCCTCGATAGGTGTGGGTAAGTTTGTCACCACTCTGCTCGATGCGCAGTGGCGTCAGTCGGTCGGCGGCTGGATTCCACCCTGTGAGATTGCTCGACTCGAAGAGTGTTGCAGTCACGTTTTCCGCATAGCGACTCGAGGTCATCTGTAGCTCGATGAACTGTTTACCACCAACCGGTGCCAAACGCAGGCTGACTGGATTTCCACCGTTAGGCACTCGGGGATCGGTGCCGCGCTTATACTCCTCCATATTTGTTTGCCCATCCTTGTCGAAGTCGGCATTCGGACCGCTGACAGAGTCATCGTTTGTCTGTCCCGGGAAATGGCTGGCCTGCCAAGAGGGCCAAGAGTTCGGAGCTGCCCGATCTGCGAGCTGCGTGATCGCGGCCTGGGTTAGGGCATAATTGTAGATCCGCACCTCGTCCATGGATCCGTTGAACGGTGTGCTGGTTAAGAAGCCACCGAGTTGGACCCACTCTGCGAATTGGGTGCCTAGAGCCTTATCTTGCGCGGCACTGATAGTTTCGAGCTCCCCATCCACATATAAGACGGCATCAGTGACCGTTGGAGTGGCGTCTTCTGCAAACACGATGGCCACATGGTGCCATTGGGTGTCGCGAAGGTCGGTGCTGCCGACAATGTAGCCACCATTCACTTCCAGGCGCAAGGCTCCGGCAGTTCCATTGGTCGACTGGACGCGGAAGATGCATTTCTGGGAGGTGGCATCGCTTCCCCAGGCCGCGATCACACCATCGTTGGCGGTCGTTTTAATCCATGCCGAGACCGTGCGTGGCCTCGATCCGAGCACCCCGCGGAACCCGCTTGCCACGGCAAGATCGTTGACTCCGTCCAAATGCAAGCCACCTTGGCCGATTGCGGCGTCGGTCGAAACTGCCGCCCCGTTTTGGAATGTGAGATGATTTCCCTCTCCTGAGATGTCGGTGCCGCCGTTTTCAAAAGTCCAGTGGGCGAGCCGGCGCGGTAATTCATCCGATGGCTGTTGAGAAACCGTGATCGTCTGATCTGTGGCGGAAGGTGCAGACAAAGTAAGCGTTCCCTCCCGCGGAACCGAATCGGTGTTTGAGCGAATCGTGCGCACGGTGACGGTAGCGTTGCCGTTCCCTGCGCCAGCACTTACGGACAGCCAGTCGAGGCTTTCGCTGAGCGTCCATGCTCCGGTGGCGGTAATTGCCAGATTAAATGCATCTCCCGCGCTGCCACCTACCGTCGCAGAAAGCGGGCTGCCGGAAAGTATGGGACTTGAGCCGCCGCCATCGTCGGTGTAGGGGATGGAAATCAGACCAAGGTGGCTAAAGGAGGGGAACTCGATGATGTTTCCGCCGGTGACGGGGCGGATCGTGAGCGCCGCACCGGTGGCGACGTTGGTCGCGGACGTGGGTTGGTATTTGTTGCTAAGGAAGATCTGCATGTTGTTGTAGCTTCCGTTTGCCAAGGCGAGAACCAGCTTTTTTTCGTTGATGGAGTGGTAAGCAACCAAATCCAGTCCCCCGTTGCCGGAGCCGACTTCCTGAATGTCCGCCTTGAGAGGCGACACAATGGTATCGATGTTGGCGACATCCGACCGGTAAATTACCGTGCCTCCGCGGCTGATGAAATCAGCGATCGATGGCTGAAGATCCGCTGGAGTCCCGGCCGCGTCCCACTGGCTTACGACCAGCAGTTTGCATTCCTCCGGAATCCCGCGACGGATCTGCCAGTCAAGAATCGCTCCGACTGGAAT
Organism: uncultured Verrucomicrobiae bacterium; assembly: GCA_963793435.1. GTDB lineage: Bacteria > Verrucomicrobiota > Verrucomicrobiia > Verrucomicrobiales > Akkermansiaceae > Luteolibacter. The sequence goes on from CAWCAA010000002.1 coordinate 4,049,970, forward strand.
CTGCTTGCCCATGAAATACTTCAACGCGGGAACGGCTTCCTTGGTCGCCGATGCTGTCCTGATATTCCAGTCACCAACAAGATAGTTCTCGCTAACTTGCACGAGCGCCCACCGGTGGGGAGTCGTATCGACGAGAGCCTCCGAAGCGGCCTCGCCTATTACAAGCTGGCTGGCGATGTGCTGGTTTTCAGAATTTGGCGTTTTGGCGAGCTTACTCTCCGCGATGTCGCGGTTGGCGATAGCGCCCCAGGCCAGATAGCGCCCCAGTTCGTTGTCGTCCGGGTATTCCTCCTTGGGAGTGAACCAGACGTGGGGGGGGCGACCGTCGCTTGCCGCATTTAATACGCACGAGGCGATTTCAGTCCCGCCCAATTTGAAGCGGAAGCCGGGCTCGGATTTGATCGTCGCACCGTTCTTGTAAAAGTCGAGCGTCACGCCGTTGGCGCTGACGAGCAGCACGCTATCGGGATTGATGGCATGCATGGATACCATGATCGGGTCGAACCCGTCCTTGATGATCTGCTGACGAACCTGCTCGCGTTGGTTATTGTTGATTTGGCTCATCGACTTGCCAAACATCTCCTGACATTTGGCCTCGCCCGCAGCGGAATAGTCGTAGACCTCGGGGACGTGATCGTGATCGAAGTAAATGCCATCGGCTCCCATCGTGATCAGCTCCTCGATGCGGGTCTTGAGGAAATCCTTGTAGCCCTGCGGAGCGAGGCTGATGTAGTAGCCGCGGTTTTGCTGGCGGGGAAATACGCCATCCTTATCCTTCACCTGCCAGTCGGGATTGGCTGCGTAGAGGCGGTCGTCAACCGTGGGCAGGTAGTAAAGAATGACTTTGCGGCCTTTGGCGTGGGATGCGTCGATCATCCGCTGTGCAAGGTTTCCGCCGTAGGTCGGGTGGTCGCCGTATTCGTCTTCGTCGCTGAGATAGTGCTGCTCCCCGACTGAACTCGGCCAGATCGCATCCTCACCCTCGCTCTTGACGTGGCGGACGTGTACGCCGATTCCGAGTCGCTTATACTGATTGGCCGCAGTCCAGAAAAGCGGATGGTCGAGCTGGTGCGGATGACTCGGGTCTGGATCAGAATCTTCCCCGATCCAAAAGCGTGCGTGTGCTTGGTAGCGGGCACCCGTGTACCAGCTTGGGGAATGGCGCACCGGAGGCTCCTGAGCCTGGATTGTGATGTTCGACGCGATGAGCACTGAAAGCGCGGTTCGGAGGATGTTTCGCGGTAGAACTGCGGAGGTTTTGGCTTTTTTCATAATTGTGAAGGAGAGCTCAAGTGTCTATTCTTCCCCTTTCCTCAGCCGCTTGCGGAGGCGGGCATAGTCCGCGGGGGACGCTGTGTACTGGATGCGCTTGAAGACCTCGGTGGGAATGGCCGATGGGGATTCGCCTGCAACAACCTCACGGCCTGCTCCGCCCTTCTCGATAACGCGGATGCGACCCTCGTCGCCATCCGCGATCTCCAGATGGAGGCTGCGCCCATCCGTAAAGCTGATGTTGTAGATGCCGTCCTGGCCGATGGATGCCTCCTTGACCGGGTTGGTCTCTCCCGGCTTGAGCGGCACCAGAAGGGTCACATGGCGCAGAGCCTTCGCCTTTGTCCGGTGCGTGATAAGGCGAGCCGGGATTTTTTGGAGACCCTTGCGCGGCTCCGGATCGGGGAGTATTTCGGCCTCGAAGCCATCTGACACGAGGGGAACGATGGCGAGGTTCGGCTTGTCATTGTCCGTTGTGACCAAGGAGAGAGTCTCCGGATCGATGTCCACCTGGTCAGTCAGTAGATTCCAATAAATGTCATATTTATGCGAAGGATTGTCCCCGGGGGCGCTGGCATCGTCGATGACGAAAAACAGATCCGGCTTGAGATACAGGATCCGACGGATGTGGACCGCGTTTTTTTGGCCGGTGCGGCTTACTCCCCGTGCGTAATCATACTCAGGTGTGGATTCCCAGGAGGCATCGACAGGCCTGCCGTAGCTGTTGTTGCGCTTGGCAGTGCTGCCATTGACGAAAACCGTGCTGTGAGCCTTGGCGCCGCCGAGGTTTTTCCTGCCGTGAAGGGAATCGTATAGCAAAGGCTGGCCGTAGGCCCAGAGGGCGACGCTATTGGCATCGTCGTGCGCGTGGCTGGCACGGCCTTCCGGGCCCGCATCAAAGGCTAGGTAGTTCGCATCGGTTTCCCAGCCGGAACGCATGATGCCGAGTCCGGCATAAGGCAGGTAGACCGATTTGAACTCGGGCTGCGTGCCTTCTTTCCCGCGTGTGGCGACATAGCGGTAATCCTCGCGGCCCGGGTAGTTTTCCAGTGCGCGGAGGAGGAGGTTGTCGGTAAAGGCAAGGTAGTGGCTGGCCTCTTCGGAATGTCCCTGCCCGTAAAAATAGCCGGTGCGATCCGGAGGGCAGAGCTTCATGGTGAAGTCGGACACCTTTTCGCCACGCGCCAAATAGTCTTCCGGGAATTCGTCGAGATAACCCCACTCCCTACCCCGCTCAAAGACCTCGAGATAGCCGTTGTATCCGAGGTGGGAATACCAGAAGGACATTTCGAAGAACGTTCCGTCCGGGAGGTAACGCCAGTTCATGTAATCATACAGCGTATCGACCGCGAATTTGCGCCAGGTGGAGGATTCCGGGAACTCCGGGAACATCCCGCCGACGGTGTAGAGTCCGATCATTTCCGCGCCCAGCCAGTTGCTTGTATCGCGCTGTTTGATGGTGAGGCCGGAGTAGTATTTCGCCTGCTGTAGGAGCGATTTGCTCATCATCACCAGGGTGTCGTCGGTAAAAGCAGGATCCTTGCGGAAAGTCACGTAGCTGTTCCACCAGGAGTATCCGGTGCGCAGCCCGAAGTTGAGGGTGGTCCAAGGTTGAACCGTATGCGGATCCTTGTCTGGAGTCACGTCCCAGAGTTCCTTTGGCGGGGGGAAACGATCTACGAAATCACGGATCAGCCATGCTGCGGTCGCAGCGTGCTTGGGATCCTTGGTTTCCGCATAAAGCGTGATCAGGCCAAGGGTATCGCCATCGTAACGCGCCTGGAAGTGTGGCTTGAATTTTCCGCTCTCGATCCTTTTGTTCAGTTCATCAATACGACCTCTCCCCCAGGTCGGATAGCGCGGAAGTTTCGATTTCCGCGGCCCCCTGTCTTTCACAAAACGCGCTTCGAAATGCTCGATGTTCTCTCGATTGCGGAGATAGTCCGCCCACTCCGCTCTGGCTTGAGCCCAGTCGGATTTGGAAACCGCTTCTTTCAGCTTGGAAAGGGTTGGTAGGTTGAGATCCACTTGGGCGAAAAACTCCTTGTCCGTCAGGCCGGCTTCCTTCGAGCCTCCATCGTCGGCAAGGGCTGGAGAAACAAAACCCAAAAGAGCAAAGAGGGGGATGGTTTTCAGTAACGATTTCATATTTTTAAGGGTTTTCAAAGCTGTTGGTAGTTATTTGTAATCAATGTCAAGTTCATGACAACTGGTTCTCCGGAACGGCAGAGCGAGCAGCAGGTAGAGCACGAGCGCAATCGCATGCATGGCAAAAAGATAAAACGGCCACGAACCGAGGTGGTCGATGAGCGAAGGATTGTCCGGCGGGCGGGAGGCGAAGGGGAAGTTGGTTTTGAGGAGGGTTTTGATTGCTAGGAATTAGGTTTTTGCTGGGTGTCCCTGAGGACGTTGTTGGAGAGATCAGAGAGGGGGAGAAAGGGGGTTGACGATCGATGCGACGTCATTGTCCGATCGGACATTACCCGCTATTCACGCGGGATGAATTCCTGGACGGCGCGGTAAATGGGTCGGTTGTTTTTTCCGGGCAGGAAGAAAACGTATCCGCGAAGGCGGTCATTCAGAGGCCACTGAGTGAGGGCAAGACGTTTGGAAACCCCTTCGTCGTCATACAGGAAAGCGACCTCGTAGGTCTTCGCCCCCAAGGGAGCTCCGGGGCGAAAGGCACTTCCCCGGCCGGGTTTCAGGGCGGCGCGGTTGCTTCCGAGAGCCAGCGCAATGGCGTTGTCCGAGGCATTGTGAATAAAAACGTCTCCAGGGCGGAAATCGGGTGTTTGTCCATTAAGTATCACGGCTCGGGGTTGCTCTTTTCCAGGAACGAGGATGACGATGAAATCGCTGCCCTCCTCCGGCAGAACTACATCACAGACGGCGGGAGCCTCCGGGCCTGCATCGTTCTGAAACAGGCGCAGGGCGCGGAATTTCACTTCTTGCGGCTGTGAAAGCTGATTGAAAGGAATTCGAAATTCCTCTCCTTCCCAGTCCGGAGTCCGGAGTATTGCATCGCTCATGCTGGCGGTGGCGATTCCACTGAGAAAGCGGACGGTAGCTCCCGATTTCTTTTCCTGCGCCCCAATGGAGAGCGAAAGGAAAAATGTGAGGAACAGGATGGCTGGGAAATTTTTCATAATCGCGATTTTTACTGAATTTCTGTCGGGTTCATCCAGCGAAATGAAGTGATTAGGAAACGTCTACCGAAAGTCTGATTCGTTGGATTCAGATCGTCGGACAGGGTGGTGCGGGGTTGGCTGGGATCGACGAATTCCGGGCTTCGCTCAACGGTTGCCTCGCACCATGCTTGTGAGATCTCGCCACTGGAGCTCTTGCTCTCGCCGTATGCGCGGATTGTGAAGGAATCCGAGCGCACGCTGATCCAAGGAGCCATGGGGGTGAGAATATCCGCTTGCTTGACTACGCCGGAACTTCCATAAGCGGCTGCCCCATTCTCCGCTTTCGGGAACTCGAGGCCGGGGCGGGCTGAGGGCTCTACTGTGAGGCCGCGATTCTGGATTTGCTCCTCATTCACCTTGGCATCGGCATCGTCGAGGGCGGCCTGGATGGCACCGGATACTGCGAGATCGGCATTGGAGCCAACACGTCGGTTCACGAAATCAGCCAGCGAGAGGAAAGGGCCGCGTTGTTTGACCTGCTCCACAATGGCTTCGGCGAGAGAACCGATCTCCTCATCCGCCAGCATACGGTGGCCGACCCATTGATTCTGTTCCGCAGAGTCACCGAGTTTTGATGCATCTATCTCAACACCACGGGGTGTGATCAGGAAGCTGAGGGGGGTCGAGTCCGTCTTCTCAACAGCGATGTTTCCCCCACTGGAATCCTGAGCGGGGGCGGGCAGGTCACGAAGGGATGCAAGAACAGCTTTCCACGCCTCGACGGAAGTGGAGTTCACATTGAACATGCCGTTCACCCGGATGTGGGCGGCGGGGAGAGATAGTTCCGGCGCGAACTCCGGGGTGACCGCGAGATTGGAGTTTTCGAGAGGATCCGCGTCTAGAATTTCGGATACAAGGTCTGCGGAATCACGGCTGCCCAGGGACGGCTTGTAACGCTGGATGGGGAGTTGCCCTTCACCTTTGAAAAACTCGGTGGCTACTGCGGCCTGATCGCGTTTCGTCGTGAATCCATCATAGGTCTGGGGGGAAATTCCGGAAAGGAACCAATCGTCCCAAAGAACCGTGTTGGCGAGATAGGAATGGTCTGCTAGGGGCGTACTGGTATCAAGCGCTCCGTCTTTGTCCCGAATGGCGGACTCGGTCTGTCCCATGGGTATCACGGAGGGGGCAAGGGAGTTCCCGATCGCATGGCTGATGCCGGGAAATAGGATCTGGCCGCTGGAAAAGGAACCGTCCTCGGCCCCGATGTGCAGACCGTTTGCAATGGAGTGCTGATACGCAGCGAGCGAGATCGGGTGCTCACGGGGCACTGAGTGGGTAATGACCTGGGAGGCACCGGTAGCCGCGTCCACACCCGGACCGAAGAAGCCCGCTCCCGATTTTGAAGCATCGACGATGCTCTCGTAACCCGCGGTGAGAGGCCGAACCTGAATTTCCCAGGGATATGACTCCATTTCTGATGGCGACAGGTATTCGAAGTTGTAATTGTAGGCTTTGGGATTTAGGCGGGAGAGATACTTCGCGGGGGCATAGTTACCGCCGGTAGGGGTATTCAGCGTTTCGTCGGTCTCGTTTTTCAAAATGTAGTTAAAAAGCAGAACCGGTTGCTTCTCCTCGCATTCTTCAGGTCTCAGGGTGAGGGTGTCCTCGTCAGGGATCTTGTCGAAAATTTCCGGGAAATCCGTGGCCTTTAAACCATTATTTTTCCCGGTCTTGCCGCCATCGATCTTCACACCTCCACCATAGATCGATCGGTTCGAAGAGGATGGAGGGCCGGTATTGTAAATCCAGAAATCGTTCATCGTCAGCCCGTAGCTATTGCCGCCTGCGACAGCTCTTTGATCGTTCGGATTGATGTCGTAGTTAAACACTTCACCCTTTTTCAGCTTAAAGGGTGTTTCGCTCCCCGGATTTCCGATTTTCGCACGATATTTGATTCCGCCGCCGAGGTTCCAGCTTTTCTTCCCATCCACCGTGCTGTTAAAAGAAGCGGAAACAGGCGCATCGCCGGAATCCTGGGAGAGCACCACCACCTCGCCGGGGCGCAGAATCAACTTGTCCGCCTTCCCGATCGTCATGTTCACATAGTTGGCCTGATTGAGATTTCCGATACTGCTGGCCAAAGAGGATTTCCTTGGATTGGCCTCTGCTCCATCTGTGAACACAAATTCGTAGGGGATGTGCCAATATTTCACGGTATTGTAAACCCCTGCGTATGAGATCGCAATATCCAGGGGATTCCAAACTGTGATGATAGGATCGATAACGTAATACATCTGATACATTTCATCCGCCGGATCGCCAATCGCCTCGGAATAAAGGGACAGAAGAGCCTGGTACCGAACATAGGAGGGCCAAGGGTAGCGGAACATGGGATCCTTTAGAATTTCGTCACCCACCCTGCTCTCGATGAAAGCCTGCGAAGAAGGGGGCGAACCGCCAGTGGTGAAGGATGCGGCGACCCCTCTTGAGACCCGGGTGGGCAGGTTGTGGAAAGCCCAGAGCTCGCGCCATGTAATCCCATCCTTTCCGGGATCGGCTTGTCCAACGTTGAAGGAACCACCCTCGGAGCCGTCACCTTTATAGAGGCCCGTTTCAGGCATTTCGCTAATGGGGTTTCCGAAAAAGACGGAGAGATCCTTGCGAAAACCGCCGGAACGGACGTTTGTAAGAAGTCCTCCTGCGTTGGTGGTCAGATGGGGAAAGGCGCCTGGCGTGCTAGAGGAGTCCGCTCCTACCAGTAGGGCGGTTTGTCCGAACGTAGGGACGGATCCTTCACGGTAGGCCGCCGGATCCACGTTTTCGAAGGGTTTCGGACGAGGGGTTGCGCTGCCGTTTGTTTCGATGAGCGGAAAGCCACCGTTACCGCCGCTCATGGCGAGGGCGCGTAAATCGGCTCCCGGTTCGGTGTCGTCGGGCGGAGGAAGGAGGGAGGCCTTCTGGTTGTCATCGGATGTCCACCATGCGAGCGCGCCAAAGCCAGAGCCGGCAGGAGCTGTGATTTTCGGGACAAGCACCTGGTCGACACCATCTGAATAAACAGGAACGCTATCGGAACCGGGTTCAGCTTGGGCGAATGATCGCGCGGCGCTGATGGCGGGATCCTGGGAAACCAGCCATTTCCTAAAAACCGCAGACGTCCTGATGGAAGCCGTGTCCGCCCAGGATTCGTAGGTGCCAGTCCAGAATTTTTTAGAATCGTGAGGCGCCGCCGGGTATTCGAGAAGAGTGGCCGGCGCGCTGATCCGCTGATCAGGACCCAGCTCGGCTTGCAATTGACCGATCGCGAGCTGCAGTGCCATACGCGCGTTTGCCCTCGCCTGGTTCATTGCCTGGTCGTGGGATCCAGTCCTTAAAGTAACGGATGAAAGGCTCAACATCCCGAGCGCAAGAATACTGAGGAGAACCATCAGGGTGAGGGTTACCACCAGGGCAAAGCCGGAGTTTCTATGCCTAGCTGATACGGAATGGATTTATCTATGGAAGTTCAATGAATGCTAGGAATTTGGTTTTTGCGGGGTGTCCCTGAGGACATTGTTGGAGAGATCGGAGAGGGGGAGAAAGGGGGGGTGGCACAGAGGTGCTTCGTGGTTCGGGCGAAGCAACCTTAGTGCAGCCTGGGGGAGGGGCTTGGAACGCTATTCTTTTCCTTCCCAATATTGAATGAGTTGGGAATTTTTAAAGCCGTTCTCTCTGGAGGGATATTCGGAATCTGAAATGGATTCGACATGGCCGTCGGCAAATGCAACGGGGACTTTGCCTCCGTAGATATCGAATGCCACTGGTTCTTTAAGTTTGTAGGCGCTAGAGGCGAATCCTCCCGTATCACTGGGCTTTAGTGCGGTGAACAGAATCAGCCGTGAAGGATGTCCGACCTGGTGCATCCGGCGAACGGTTTTCGAATTTGCATTCCGTTTCGAAATGTCGTCACCGATAAAGCCATTGTAAGAGTAGGTACACCAATCGGTTTCAGGATTGTAGTTGCCTTTGGCCTCAGCGATGAGCAAGGGGTCGGTAAAGATCTTGGCGTCCCGACCGGCTCTGTCCAATTCTTCCTGGCTGGCATCCAAGGGCAAACTTTGCATGGAAGTGACAAGGTGAGGTGCCCAATTCAGGGCATCGTCTTCATCGATCGTGCCGTTCTGGTCGCGGTCTTCGATGGCCGTGTTGAATCCCCTCAGGATGACGCCATTGTTATCAGCCGAAAAGCCAGCCCAAAGTGTGACAATTTGACGGAAGTTGGCCACCACTTGCACCCGTTGTGCATTTTTGCGGATCCTGACCACCGCGTAGGTGGTAATGGTGGCAAGTACGGCGATGATCGCGATGACGACGAGCAGTTCGACCAAGGTGAAACCGCGAGCCAAGCGCCTCGATCTAGGTGCATCTCCGCAGTGTGCACGGACCCGGAAAGAAGACAAAGACTCTGTATCGGGGTGGATTGGTGTTTTTTTATGTGAGCCCACGGTTGGGTTTATTGTTAATGCTAGGAATTTGCTTTTTGCGGGGTGTCCCTTAGGACATTGTTGGAGAGATCGGAGAGGGGGAGAAAGGGGGTTCCCCCCGATGGGATGCGGAGCTACGGGAAAAGCCTTTTGAGCTATTCCGTTATGCGCGCCTGCGACGAAGCAGGAGCAGCGTGCAGCCAAAACCAAGCAAAGCCGTGCCGGATGGTTCGGGAATTGAAACTAGCGTCATTCTGGCCATATCGATTTGGGCACTATCAATCTCCTTGCAAGCTGGTATAAAGACCTACGTTGGAAAAATTCGCATACGTCAACCCACCACCCAGCGCGCCGCTGTCGTTGAGTTCAGTGCTCAGACCGGATGAAGAAATGGACCACGTGTTGTCATTGAACACGCTAAGGCTCACCGTGAACCCGTCGATCAATGAGGCATTTGTCGGTGCCGTCGTGGTCAGCGCGCTCGTGGTTACGCTAGATCCTGCGTTAAATGCGACCTGGTGGTCTCGAAAATTGGTTGACCGGGGAGATAGCCGAAAGCGATCGGAGTGTTGCTATAGAGGCTCGTCCCTGCTGCCGGTCGCGTTCGCATCGGTCGATGTAGAGCCAGCCACGACACCAAAGAAAAGACCATTTGCACAGGAGGTCAGCTACGGTCCCGGAGTTCAAAGTGATTGAGCTGATCTCGAAGGTTGCTGTGAAACCTGTGAAGGATGTGGTGTCGACAAGCGTTGTGCTATTGAATCCGTAATTGCTGTTTGTTGCATTCACCCGTGGTGATCACTCCGGTGGCAGGTGTTGCTTGAACCGCCAGTACCATTTCCATTTGATAACCGGCTGTAACGGCCGGCCCCATATCGGTTCCGCCGAACGTGTAGTCGATGAGGGTGGCCGCAGAAAGTGGAGCAGCGGAGGCAAGGGCGATAAGTGTAATTAAGCAGGAATGCCTGCGAGGTGGGGTTTTCATGATATACGTTTTTGCTGTTGGATTAATGTTTTGGAGGAGTTCAGTCGTTCAGTCGGATGCATGATCGGTATTTTTAAAATTCCGAAACCATTAAATGCAATTCTGACTCTTGTAGACAGCACTCTGGGCGGGAATCTTAACGTGAAAAATAATCTTTCTGCGATTTTGGCGGAGAATCGTCTGCTGATCCTAGCAAGGGCGATCGCCGGGTGAGTAGTTAACCGGCTGAAAACCTGAGACATACAGCTCATTCGCATGAACCGCACGTTGCCGGCTAGTCCGGGACTTTTTCCACCGAAACATTGTCAATGGCGGGGGAAGCCAGATCCGTGTTCGGACTCGTTTCCGTGAGAACCAAGGTCGCGCGGTTGGATCGGGCAGTGAAAACGAACCTTACCCGCTCATTGTATCCACTGTCGGAAAATTGATTTCCAGCGCGACGATCCTCAACGCCCCCCAGCGTAGTTCCGGATGTCGAAATCCCATCGTAGACCGTGGCTGCAATCCTGAGATCGCTTCCCGCGTATTGAGCTGAAATAGCCGCCCATTTCGAAGGAAACCTCGTATTGTTGCGAGGGCACGGTGGCAAAGGTCTGCCAGATCGAATCGTCGAGCGTGCCAACCTCGTCGTTGACGCGATTGCGGAAGCCGACCTGCACATCGCGCGTTGATGAAACGATGGTGTTCGAACCCATACCGTGGCCGAGGATCCCGTCGTCGGAATTGAGGGACACGCCGATATCGCGACCGAAATTCCAACCCGGCAGGTAGGCAGCACTGGGCTTGGAACCGAAGTCCTCGTCGGACGGCGGCGAGCCTGCCTCGAAGTCCCCGTTGACGATCAGGCCTGTCCCATGCTCTCTTGGAAGCTTGGTGAGGAAGCTTTCCGGCGATGTGGGAATGTCTTCCAATCCCCCCCGAGCGGATTGCGTCGGCGCGCCAGCCCGGCGGTCAGCGTTTCCTCCGATTCAGGCCGTTTCGAATCATGGGCGCGGACGCTACCGGAAAAGACATGGATTTCATCGCCGAAATCGGAATCCGAACGGACACCGAAGACCGTCCCGAGATCGGTGACAACGAGACCCGGGGTGGTGATCTGAAAGCCCACTCCCTCCCTTGAGATCCTGAACCAAGCCGTTCCCTGGTGTAGCAGCATTGCTTTCTCGGAGAGCAGCTGGAATTTCGCCGGTGCAAGGATGACCCCGCGCGAGCCATTCGAAAGCTCTACCTCAAGGGTGCCCTGGGTGAGGTTCACGACGGAACCCGGATTCAGCTCACCGGCAGTGAGATCGTTGTCGCTGCCCAAGTGTTTGACGGTATAGAGGCTGCCGGACGCCTCCTGAAAGGTGGCCAGTGCGGGTGTGGTCGAGACGAGGTAAGTCGAAGCACGACTCCCATTCCAATCAGCACGGCGGCGGCGGCCGAAATAGCGATGCGGATGGTGCTGCGGTGCTGGATCTTACGGCGGACTACAGCTACGGAGCGTGCCGCGTCGGTTCTGGTAAAGTGGGAGATCCGGAAAATCAGCGACTGGTGCAGATCCGCATACTGGTAGTAGAGCGCACGTGCCGCAGGATCGGATTTGAGGATTTCGCGCAGATCCAGGCAAGCCGCCTCGGTGAGCGTGCCGTCGAAGCTGGATTGAATCGCGTGGTCGAGTTCGCGGCGGGTCATGACAGGCCTCCCTCCTCCTGCATATGTCCGTTCACGCATTTTCGGAGACTGGCTCGCAGCCGGTGCAAGGTGACGGAAAGGGACGAGACACTGCGGTCAACCCGGGCTGCGAACTCGTCCAGCCCCAGGTTTGATTTATAGCGGTGTTCGAGAAGTTCGTGATCCTGGGGACGAAGTTTTTTCAGGCATTGTTCCAGCGCGGCGAGCCTCAGATCGCTTGCCACCAGCGCAGACGGAGCTTCCTCGGCGAGGATATCGAGCAGCTCGTCATCAAGTAGAACCAAACCTTCCCGTTTCTTTTTTTTGAAATGGGCGAGCACTTCAAAGCGCGCCACGGTGAAGGCCCAGGCGCGGAAGTTGGTGCCGGTATTAAAATCCTTCTGCTTGGTCCAGAGCACGATGTTGGTCGTTTGCAGAACATCTGCAGAGTCCGCCTGCCCCGGCATCAGCGAGATGATGTATGACCACAGATCCGGCTGATGTTTGGTCAGCAGGCTGACAAAATCGGCGGAGGCAGCTGTATTGTCGGTGGAAGACATTGAGTCGAAAATGGGCTTTGCGGAGTTGCGGGGAGAAGCGGAAGAAAGTCCTCGGCTATCATATACAGCCGACCAGACCCAAATCTTAGCCATGCACACAAAAGAAATTGCGTAATCGCCCCCGATTTGCACGTGGCAACGTAATCGAACCGGACAGGAATGTATCGTGTGAGTGCTAGGAATTTGCTTTTTGACTCAGCGGGTGGAATACACTGAAAGGTCGATCTGGTACGGGCAAAAGGGGGTTAACATCGCCAAGCGTTCTGCAGTTGATGTCAGGGCGAAATCCTCCCGCGCCCAGAAAAGCGTCCTTCTATTGTCCTCAATACCGCGGTCGAATCGGTGGGTCTTCGCGATGTAGAACCGGTTTTTGTCATCGAAGGCGATGGCCGTCGGGTTCTGCACGTCCGGCTCACGCGCGAAAAGCTTTGCAACCATGCCCTCGGGGAACTTGATCGTGGAAAGCAGCGCCTTGTCAGGGTCGGTGATCGGTGCCGGATCCGGATTCGCGGTTCCTTCGATTTTCTCGGGGTTCCCTTCCGGGAGCGCGACGGAAAAGAGGGCCGAACCAAGCAGGACGGTCGCGGCAAAACGGAAGAATTTAGGTCCGCGTGGGCTTTTGGAAATCATGGAAGAGGATACTCACCGCACGACCTGGTCTTGCGATAAATTTTTTTCTAAGCGATGCGTTTCCTGAACGGAAGGGCAAGTAGCAGGAACAGGACAAGCGCGATCCCTTGCATGGCGAAAAGATAAAGCGGCCAAGTCCCGAGATGGTCGATGAGGGACGGGTTGTCCGGTGGGCGGGAAGCGAAGGCGAAATTCGTTTTGAGGGCCGTGTTGATAAGGAGAGCCACGCACTGGTAGGCGACGGAGATTGCGAAGACGACGAGAGGGGATTTCCACCACGGAGCGGCGGGCCTCCAATTTAGAACGAGAGGAATGTAGATCGCGGCCGCGACGATGGCGAAGTGCTGGACGAAGAAATGGATGAACGGCAGGTGCGGCGGGCCTACGGTGATCGCGGGTGTGAGGAGTGCCTGGGTGGTGGCGGCGATACCCCAGAAGTAGGTGAGAGTGAGGAGAATCGGCTTTCGCGAGAAAAGTGCGAATCCGGCGACGATGGCGGCTAGATCGCAGAGATGAAATGGAAGGACGTTGTCTAGCGCGCGTGGATGGTCACGCCATGCGAAGAGGGCGAAGGGATAGGCGGTGAGGTTCACGAAAGCGAGGATCCTGCCGACGACACATTGATTTTTCAGCGAGCGTTTTGCGAAAATGATGAGTCCTGCGGTGATGGAAACACCGATGGCCAACGTGATATAGTGCTCGGAGGTGAAGGGGTGGAAGGGCATTTTTCGAATGGAAGGGCGGCCTTCCTAAGAGCGGATTTCGGCGGTGGCCGGGTGTTTGGCGAAGATCTGTTTTGCGATGGACTGGATCTGTTCTTCGGTGACCTCCAGGAGATTCTCGCGAGCCTCTTGTGGGGAGGGAATACGGTTGAAGAAAAGCAGTCCTTCACCAGCCCAGGCGGCGTGGGAAGCAGTTGACTCAAAAGCGAGTTTCGACTGGGCGATGGCGAGGCGCTTGGCGCGATCAAGTTCGCCGGGGCGGGGACCGTTTAGGGCGAGGTCTTCGGTTTCCTTGAAAATGGTTTCGAGCGATTCGTCGCGCGAATCGGGATCAAGTCCGGCGAGGATTTGAAGGGCTCCGGTTTCGTGGAAGAGGGAAGTTTCCGAGCCGATCTGGTAGCACAGGCCGCGCTCTTCGCGGAGTTCAGTGAAGAGCCGGGAGGAGGAGGATTCTCCGAGAATGAGGGAGAGCAATCGCAGGGCGTGTCGCTCCTCCGCGTGTCGGCCGGGGGTGTGCCAGGCGAGAGCGAGCTGGAGTTGGTCGGTGGGGCGGGTATCGACAATCTCGCGGGAAGCGGATGGGGTGTATCCGAGGCGGAGGGGTGGTTTCCTGAATTTTTTCGGAAGCAGGGGCAGCAGAACTTCGAGGATCTGCTCGGCAGGCATCGGGCCGGCGGTGGCGATCACGAGGTCCTTGCGGAAATAATGATCCTTGGCGAAATTCGCGAGCCCGGTTCGTGAGATTTTTTCGATGGATTCAAGGGAGCCTGAGATGGATTGGCCGAGGGGATGCTCGGGGTATAGGGCGGAGGCAAGCAGGTCTCCGATGTGATCCGACGGATTCTCGCGAATCATGGTGATTTCCTCACCGATGACATCGCGCTCGAGGTCGATCTCCTGTTCCGGGAAAGTGGAGTTCCACACCATGTCGGCCAGCACCTCGATCAGCACAGGCATCAGCTCGGCTTCGCCTTGGGCTTCATAAACGGTGTGATCCTCCGAGGTGCAGGCATTCGCCTGGCCTCCGCCGGATTCGATCGTAAGGGTGAGCTCTTTCGCGGAGCGGGTTTTTGTGCCTTTAAAGGCCATGTGCTCGGAAAAATGAGCGAGTCCCGTGGGAATGTTCCCCGTTTCGTCGCGGGAGCCTACCGGAATGTAGATCGAGAGAGCGGCGCATTCGGATTCCGAGAGTTGGGCGTGGGCGAGGCGTGGGCCGCCGGGGAGATCGTGGGTGGTATAGGTGGCGGGCACAGAGCCACGCTAGGTTTCGAATTTCAAAACTCAACTCCCATTGATCGGGTGACACGTATCGCTCCAGTTCGCAGGGGAAAGGTTTGCAAGGGCCTTCGTTTCCGCTAGTGTTAAGAGGTTCAGAAAAAGTATTTTCCTCGATTTTCATCAAACCATGTTCGGCAACCTCTTTCGCAAATTGAAAGGCGACTCCCGCCATGAAAGGCATGAACGCCCACTGGAGACCGTCACGGCCAAGCCCAAACTCGGCCTTGCCCTCTCCTCAGGTGGCGCGCGAGGCCTCGCTCATGTCGGTGTGCTTCAGGTTCTTGAGGAAAACGGCATCGAGATCCATGCGATCTCCGGCTCTTCGATGGGTTCCTACGTCGGTGCACTTTGGGCCGCCGGATTCTCTGGAAGCGACCTCGTGGAGCTGGCTGAGGAAATGCATGACCGTCGCCAGCTTTGGAAACTCGCCGATCCTGTCTTCCCTCCCACCCGTGGCCTATTCCATGGACTCAAAGCCAAGGCGCACCTCGAGCGCTCACTGGGCGAACTCCGCTTCGAAGATTTGGAAAGAAAGCTCCTGGTCATCTCCGCGGATCTCGATACCAAGGAGCGCGTCGTGCTCCGCTCCGGGAAAATTGCCGATGCCGTCCACGCCTCCTGTGCCATGCCTGGCATCATTGCCCCCGTCCACCTCAACGGTCGTCGCTGCATCGACGGCGGCGTTGTCGACCCCGTCCCTGTTGGAGCTTTGAGAAAATTTTCTGACGCAGACAAAGTAATCGCCGTCTCCGTCATACCCAGCTTCGAGGAAGTCGATGCGGGGATGTATGTCAGCGAGGAAATCGAGCAACTACCTCCCACGCTCCCACGCCGATTCCTCTCGGCCATCAACCGAAACGTCAATTTCCTCGCGAAAGGGAACATCGTCGATACCTTCCGCCAGTCCATCCGTTGCGCCCAGGTCCGTATTGCCCATGACTCCCTGAAACGCGCAGATCTCGTCCTTCGTCCTGAGCATTTCTCTGCCCCGTGGAACGACTACTCGAATTTCGCCCGATTCATCGACGCGGGTCGCAAGGTCACATTCGAAAATCTCGATCAAATCCGCGCTCTTATAGAAGAATCCAAACCCGATGAGCAATCCGACGACAACATGGTGGGCGAACGCGTCGCCTGAGAATATCCGCATTCACCAGGATGCGCTGCTCAAGCGCTTCCTGCGGACCCGCGCCGTGCCTTTCACGAAGTTTTACAACAATCTGTTTTCGGAAAACGACATCGACCTCCGCGACATCCGCTCCACCGATGATCTCGTAAAACTTCCCTTCACCTCGAAAGCAGATTTCGAAAATCCTCGCGACTTCGTCATCATCCCCGACGAGGCTACCGTGAAAAAGCAATGGCGCACCGTCTTCCGCGCCCTCACCACCGGACCGTCCGCTACCAAGGCCGCTCTCGAAAAAGAACTTCGTCCCATCCTGCTAACCAGCACCACCGGCCGTTCCTCCGCGCCCGTGCCCTTTTTGTATACCGCCCACGACATCGCCCGTCTCGAAGAAGGTGGCCGGCGCCTCATGCGCCTTTGTCAATCCGACGCCACCTTCAAGCACGTCAACGCCTTCCCCTTCGCTCCCCACCTCGCTTTCTGGCAGGCGCACTACGCTGGCACCGGCCACAACACTTTTATGCTCTCCACCGGCGGCGGGAAAACCATCGGCACCGAAGGCAACGTCCGCATCATCGACAAGATCGATCCCGATGCGATCATCGCCATGCCAACCTTCCTCTACCATCTCCTCCAGGAAGGCACCGCCGGAGGATCGCGCTGGAAGAATCTCAAACGTCTCGTGCTCGGAGGCGAAAAAGTTCCTGCGGGAATGCGCCGCAAGCTCAGGGAACTCTGCGGGGAAATGGGAGCTTCCGATGTCGCCATCATGTCCACCTATGGATTCACCGAAGCGAAGATGGCCTTCACCGAATGCCTCCCGACCAACAGGGAGCAGCCCTCCGGTTTCCATGTCTATCCGGACATGTGCTTCATCGAGATCATCGATCCGGAGACGGGCGAGCGCGTCCCGGAAAATGCCGCCGGCGAAATCGTCCTCACCCAGCTCGATGCCCGCGGAACCATCGTCCTCCGTTACCGCACCGGTGATCTCATCGAACACGGACTCACTCACGAACCGTGTCCCCACTGCGGTCGCACCTGCCCGAGATTGATAGGGAAAATTTCCCGGGTCTCTGATTTCAAGAACCTCCACATCGATAAACTCAAAGGCACACTCGTAGACTTCAATGCCCTCGAAAATATCCTAGATGACACCGAAGGCCTTGGTGCCTGGCAGATCG
This sequence comes from uncultured Verrucomicrobiae bacterium, assembly GCA_963793435.1. Classification (GTDB taxonomy): domain Bacteria; phylum Verrucomicrobiota; class Verrucomicrobiia; order Verrucomicrobiales; family Akkermansiaceae; genus Luteolibacter. Next base: position 4,066,974 of record CAWCAA010000002.1, read on the forward strand.
AATTGAAGAAGCGCAACGACGACCCATTGGAATCAGACATTGTCCTCGTCCACGCTGTCACCATGAAAGGCGACGAACAACAGCTCCGCAAAGCCATCCACGAACGCTTCGAATCCGCCACGGAGTTCGCCCCCAACGAAATCCAGTTCCACACTTGGGAGGAAATGCGAAAACTCCAAGGAGTAGGCAAAGAGCTCAAGGAACAGAAAGTCAAAGACAACCGTGGGTGCGATCTTCGGTCGCCCCTTCCCACTCCATAAATCTTCACCGCAGAGACGCAGAGATCGCAAAGGGTCGCAGAGCCAGTCCTATGAAATCCGAATCTTTGATCACAAGTCCTATACCACAACCCAAGTCCTCCTCCGCGACCCTTTGCGACCTTTGCGTCTCTGCGGTAAACCTCTTTCCCAAAACCCCAGTCTCCCTCTTCCTTGAAGTTTAGAGTTTAAAATTTAAAGTTTCCTTCCCCATGTTCATCCTAGCCGCCACCCGCACGCCCTTCTGCAAAATGGGTACCGACCTCGCCGCCCTCACCGCCGCCGACCTAGGTCGCTCTGCAGTCTCCGCGCTTCTCACGGAAACCGGCATCGACCCCGGCGAAGTTTCCGAAGTCATCCTTGGCTGCGTAGCCCAACCCTCCGAGGCGGCCAACGTCGCCCGGGTCATTGCCCTGCGTGCTGGCATCCCGCAACACGTCCCCGCCATGACCGTGCATAGGAACTGCGCCTCCGGTATGGAATCCCTCACCACCGCCCACCAGCGCATTGCCGCCGGCCAAGGGAATCTATTCATCGTCGGCGGCGTGGAAAGCATGACTCACATCCCTTTGCTTTTCCCTCACGAAGCCGCCCTTCACTTCTCCGAACTCAACCGGGCAAAATCTTCCGGTCAGAAACTCTCAGCGGCTGCTAGTTTCCATCTCTCCGATTTCAAGCCGCGCGTCGGCCTTGAGCTAGGACTCACAGATCCAATCACCGGGCTCATCATGGGCGATACCGCGGAAATTCTGGCCCGCGAATTCGATATCACCCGCGAGGCGCAGGACCGTTTCGCAGCCAACTCTCACACGAAAGCCCTCGCCCACCGCGAGCAACTGAACTCCGAAATCAGCCCCGTCTATGTGAACGGCCATGCCGTCACCGAAGATAACGGAATCCGCACCGATTCCAGTCCCGAGAAACTCGCTACCCTGCGCTCCATATTTGATCGCAACACCGGCACGGTCACTGCAGGAAACAGTTCCCAGATCACCGACGGGGCCGTCGCGCTCTTGGTTGGAACCGAGGAAGCCGCCAACCGCCTGGGGATCGAACCCCTCGGCCGTCTCGCTGCCTACGCCTACTCCGGTTGTGATCCCGCCCGCATGGGCCTCGGGCCAGTGCACGCAATTGCGAAAGCCAAACAACTCTCCGGCCTCACTCCGGATGATGCGGATCTTATCGAAATCAACGAAGCCTTCGCCGCCCAAGTCCTCGCCGTCCTTGCGTCTCTGAAAGATCCGAAAACCCACCATCTAGACCTTCCCGCCTATGATATCCCTGCGGAAAAGCTCAACCAGCGTGGTGGCTCCATCGCCCTTGGTCACCCGGTGGGAGCTTCCGGGGCCCGCCTCATCCAAACCGCGCTCTCTCAACTCCACGCCACCAACCAGAAACGAGCACTCGCCACTCTCTGTATCGGCGGCGGACAAGGGGCTGCTCTCTACTTGGAGAGAATCTAACCATCTCCTAGTTTTCGAACCCAACGACCCATTTTTGCTTTTTCTGGGGTGCGGTCGAATCGGGCAATTGGAGCTATCTATGCCGAGCTTCTTCCGGACCCAAACGTTCACATTCTTCCACTTTGTAACCGCCTGGAGGAAGTAGGATTTCAGTCGTAATTCTGAATCTGGCATGTCGTCCGTATGGAAAAATCCTATTTGACATCCTTTCTTCTTGTGCATTTAGCGATAATTTCTTATTTGGCTTGAATCGCACATAAAATCCCAAGTTATGCAAAACCCCCTAATTACGGTATTCGTCCTCAGTTCATTGGCCGCCAACGCCGACATACTGACCTCCACCCAACGTTTCTTTGGTATGGCCGGGCAGATTCCCGATTATTCCGAAGAAACGCAGCCAACAGCGCTGAATCAGGCGCCCTATTCTCCGTCGGATTCGGATCTTGGCGTTCAGGAGATTCTCGTTGATCGCCCCGACAGAGCGCCGGTCTATCTCGATGTTGGGACCGCGATTCTGCGGACGGACAACGCTCCCAGCGGTACGGGGAACGAACGGTCCTCCTGGGTTTCCGCATCCAACGTGGCGGTTACTTGGCGTCCACATCTGTATCACGGGGTTTTCTGGGACCTAGGTCTCGGGGAAGAAATCCTTCGCTATGACAGGACGAATGCCTCCGACTACGAGAACTTCAATGCCCGTGTGGGTGTGTTCAAGACCCTACCCTACTTCTATGATATCGCCGTCTTCGCCCGTTACGAGTATCAGCGGATCACCTCCTCATCGCTTCGTGAAGGTGACTACAACGCGCAACGAATTCGCGCCGGACTTCAGAAGGTGTTATGGTCTACTCCGCGTCACCAAGTCGCTTCCAACATAAACGGCACCTACGAATGGACCGCCCGCCCAGAATTTCTTCAGCGCAACGAAGTTTCGCTAGAAGCCTCCTACAGCTATTCCATCAGCAACTGCCTTTACACGGTGGCATCTGCCCGAGTCTCACGATTCAACTACGACCAGTTTGGACGGGATGACTGGACATATGGTATGGCCCTCGAACTTATTTATCAAGTCAGCGAGAACTTCAACGCAAACGCGGGTGTCTTCTTCGATAAAAACGAATCCGATACCTTTGGAAGCTTCAACGAATATGAGGCGTGGTCCGGTGGAGTCGGAATCACCGCCCAATGGACTTTCTAATCAAAAATAGAAAACGAAATGAAAATGAAAACCATAACCCTCCTAGCTGTCGCTACGCTCTCCCTGGGGATCGCAAACGCGGCTCCTTTGAAATCCGCTCTCGTGACCACAGTGGTCAACGATGTGCGCTTGAGTGAGAAATCCTCCGAGGCGAAAAGTATTGGAACAGGCACCAGGATGACAGGTTCCTCGACACTTCTCACGGGGAGGAAGTCTCGCGCCGCCATGACGTTTCCAGACAGGACGGTAACCCGGGTGGGGGCGAATTCGATCTTCCGCTTCAGCTCCGGCTCACGCGATATGGAGATCAAGCAAGGTTCCTTTCTCCTCCAAGTTCCTAAAAATGCGGGTGGAGCGACCATCCGGACCGCCACCATCTCTGCGGGCATCACAGGGACAACCACGATGATGGAGTACAATCCAGGGAAATACATCAAGTTCGTGTGCCTGGAAGGAACAGCGGAACTGACCAACCAACAGGGCGAGACAGTCGCGGTGCCGGCAGGACGGATGGTGGTGATGCATCCGAACGCACCGAGATTTCCGCGCCCCGTGATTGTCAATGTTTCTAAAATGATGAAGACCGCCGCCCTCGCGGACAAAGATGAGTTCGGTGGACTTTCTCCGGAAGCGGAACAAGCGATTGAAGGGACGGTGGCTCAGCAGAAGAAAGCGCAGGACGAAGGTGATCTGCAGCCCTCGGAAGATCCTCCAGTGGTGAATCTAACACGTTCTCTCTTGAACGAAATCTTTCATAATTCCGAAGTGGGTCCGGGTCCGCCTGTACCTTGAGACTACGGCTGCTAGGTGCTTGAGTTGTTCAAGGCAGCCATTTCCCAATCATGGGAATCTGTCGTCGTTCCACCCAGAGAACGAAGAGGGAGCAGAGAAAAACAACACAGGCGAGGGAGAAGAGAAGACCTCCATCGCCTTGTACAACAACGCCGAGTACCGTGAGGTGACTGACGATCGCCCCGGAGATCACGCCGAGTGCGAGTAACGCTCCCAGCCAAGAGAGATTCGGGACAAAGAGAAGGATAGCGGCGATAAGTTCGACGATACCGGAGCCGATGCGCCCGACGGGTTCCGCACCGACCCTTTCGAAAATATAAACGGATTCCTCGGCCCCGGAGAATTTGAAATACAGGGTCTGGAGTAAGATGATGGCTGCAATGGCACGGGCGATGTTGTAGGCGATACGCATTAGTTCATCCTAAGTGGCGAGGGAGCGGGCTTATTCTTGAAAAGAAGGATGCAGGATTTCGGAAAGCAGAGAAAGTGGAACGGTAATCGCTTTGACTGCGTTCACGCGGTAAAAGTCGAGTAACAGACCGGCCTGATTTTATCGCTGTTTAGACATGATCGCAATTTCCAATATCAACGCCTACCCGAAATCCAGCTTCCTCGAAGTGCTTGGGGGTATTTACGAGCATTCCATCTGGGTCGCGCGGGAAGCCTTTTCAATGGCTCCCTTCCTAGACCGGTCTGCGTTGGTGGCCGCCATGTGCGAGATTGTGGAGGAGGCTTCGTTGGAGAAAAAGCTGGGGCTGATCCGGGCGCATCCAGACCTCGCGGGGAAACTGGCACGTGCGGGTGCGCTGACGGAGCAATCCACCCGTGAGCAAGCGGGGCTGGGTCTCGATCGACTGACAGATGCTGAGTTCCGGGAGTTCGAGCGACTGAACGATGCCTACCGTGAGAAGTTTCAATTTCCTTTTATCATCTGCGCTAGGCTTACCACCAAGCAGGGGGTAATTGCCGCTTTCGTAGAGCGCCTCGAAAACTCCCGCGATGCGGAAATCGCGGAGGCTCTCGTCCAGATCCACCACATCGCGCGGCTTCGGATCGAGGATCTGGTGCTGGATCCGGATATCCCAGCTTACACGCAGTTTCTCTCGGAGCCTCTACTCACAGATTTGTGGGAAATCTCCGAGCCAGTCGAGGCTGTTCCCGGGCTGCGTGTCGGCCCTCGTTTACGGGAAAAATTTCCGACGATCGAGACGGATGAAGCGCTACAGTTTGTTACTGAGATCTATGCGGAAACGAGGGGGCTGCTCCGAGAAATCCTAGAGCAACGGGTGGCGGACCGGGAGTTCATGGATCGCGAGACACTGGCCTGCGTATCACGGAACGAGGGCGTCTCCTACATTTCGCCCTCCTATGAAACCGTTCTGGGAAAAAAGGACGGGAATGGTCGGGTGGTGATCGGTCCTCTCCCCGGTCCGGCGGTGGCTGGGCGGGAAGTCGAGATCCCTGAATTTCTCGCCGGCGATCAGGTGACACTGTTCGGCCCGCCGGATACGGCAAAGATGTCCATCAACGCGATGAACGCATTCAACCGCCGCAGTGCCGAGGAGCTTCCGATGGTCACGGAGTTGGCAGAGGCCGCTGGGCAAGTTCCCCGTTGGGGAGCGGACAACGAGGATTCCAAGACTCCAATCATGGAGAGTTTTCTGAGTGCGTGTCAGAACCTCATCGGATGCTTCGATCGGACTCTCTCCTTCGAGGACGCGAAGACAGGGAAAAGATACCAACTCGATGACAGTGGTCTCTCCAAGCCGATCAAGCGCATCCCCGGACTTGCACTGCCGGACGGGAATCACCTTTTCCGTGGCAGCCCCCTTCCCTTGCACCTGTTCGATTTCGCGATGCACCTGTGGCACAATCGCAGCAGACCCGAGGCTCTGGTATTCTATGTCCCAAAGCTGGAGAACGAAGAGGAGGCCGCTTATCTGAAAGCTCTTGTCGATTGTGCCGAAGAGAAAATTTCCAAGACGGAACCTGGTTATGTTTCAGGTACGGTGAAGCTCTTCATCGTTTTTGAGAATCCCCGCGCGATCTTTCGCATCAGGGAAATGGCAGCGACCTTGCATCCGCATTTTCTCGGTGGCAGTCTCGGGTGGCATGATTTCCTCGCTTCTGCAGCGCGTCTCTTCAAACACGATCCCCACTACCGCATCCCGGTAAAGGCGGACTCGAATATCGTCATCAATCACATCCGCGAGTCTCACCGTATCTTGGTCGAGGCACTCACCCCGATGGGCGCGATCCGTATCGGCGGAATGTATGGAGTGCTTTTTGAAGAGGGGAATCCCGACTCCTATGAGGTATGCATCGTGGGTTATATCCGCGACGTGGCGACCCAGCTCAAGCGCGGGCTCAACGGATTCTGGGTGGCACACCCTGCCTTCGTACGCACCGGCCTAGCTTTGGTGGAGGCATGGAGGAGGGGCGAGGAAAGCATCACCGGACTCGTAAAGGCCCTTGTCCCGGATCCCGCTGAACACCTCCCGCTGCTTGAGTTTGTATTTTCTCCGGATGCCGAAGGACTGGACACCGAGGATCCCCGCTATCTCCGCAGCGTACTTGCGGCGACTATCGAGACCTCCGATGTGATCGCCAACGACGACCCAGAGGAAGTTCGCTACAACGTTTTTCAAGCACTCCAGTATCTGTGCGACTGGCTTTGTGGAAACGGTTGCGTAGCCTTGCCGGCGACGATGAAAAACGCCCGTGGGGAAACCGTTTTCGTCCGTGTGATGGACGATCTCGCCACCACGGAGCGCAGTCGCTGGGAACTCTGGGCGGAGGTCAACCACGGGCGCGTCCCTGTTTCTCTTTTTGAGAAGATTCTCCGAGAAGAGTTGGATTTTATCCGGGCAGGAAAGGATTCCGACCACAAGCGAATCCAAGTTTCGTGGAAAGGAGAAGCCAGCCGATGGTATCCTCTCGCCGCAGACATCCTCTACCGTCTCGTGACCGATCCGGAGCCGGTCGAATTCGTGACCGAGCTGACGATGCCTTACACGCTGCCTTCCGTGCGAGAGAGGGTTTTGGGGTGAAACTGCCAACCAGGCCATCCAAGGTCGCTATCTCCATTTTTCCGACATTCACCGGGATCTTTCCGAGGATCCATTTCGGTTTCGTCAGCACAAGAGAGGGGATCCCGCCGGGACGGACGAAATTCCGTCCGCTCGTGAACAACGGGTCTGGGTGATTAGTGTTTGAGGTTTCGGAGGAAAGTGTCCAACCTACGGCTGTCCTCATTTTCCCATCCAATGAACGCCCTGACCCGCACTGCCTCTGCCTACTGGCAATCCTCCATCGGAAAAAAACTCGTTGTCGCGATTACGGGGCTGGCGATGGTCCTCTTTCTCGCCGGCCACTTGACGGGGAATCTCCTGATGTATGCTGGTAGGGACGCGTTTAACGAATACGCCGAGTTCCTCAAAAACGCGGGACATGGGGCGCTGATCTGGGTAGCGCGCATCGGATTGCTTGTCGTGGTGGTCCTGCATGTCTGGGCCACGATCCTTCTGACGCGGGAAAACAAAAAGGCGCGGAAAAACGAATACGAGTGCAAGACCGTCATACAGACCACGAAGTCGGCTCGCCTCATGATCTGGTCCGGTCTCACCATCCTCGCTTTCATCATCTTCCACCTCCTCCACTTCACCGTTCGCCTCACTTATGATGATGCGGAACTCGTCGATCCTCTCGATCCGGAGCGTTTTGATGCTTACGGTATGGTCATTCGCGGCTTCGAGGCGGGTTTCCTGAATTTCATTGTCGTCCTTTTCTACATCGTTGCCATGACCTGCCTTTGCTCCCACCTCAGCCACGGGGTCGGGTCAATCTTCCAGACGCTCGGTCTCCGGTCCAAGAAATCCAGCGAGCTAATCCGGAAAATTTCCATCGGATACGCCGTCGTCATCTGGCTCGGCTTCATCTCCATCCCCATCGCCATCTTCCTCGGCTTCGTGAAATAACATTTTCCCATCCTTATCATGTCACTCGATAGCAAAATCCCCGTCGGCCCGCTTGAGCAGAAATGGTCTAGCCACAAGATGAACTCCAAGCTCATCAATCCGGCCAACAAACGGAAATTCAACATCATCGTCGTCGGCTCCGGCCTCGCGGGTGGTGCCGCCGCCGCCACGCTTTCCGAGCTTGGTTACCAGGTGAAATGCTTCTGCTACCAGGACTCCCCGCGCCGCGCCCACTCCATCGCCGCCCAGGGTGGAATCAATGCCGCGAAGAACTACCGCAACGACGGTGATTCCGTTTACCGACTCTTTTACGACACTATCAAAGGTGGTGACTTCCGCTCCCGTGAGGCAAACGTTTATCGTCTCGCCGAGGTTTCCAACAACATCATTGACCAATGCGTCGCGCAAGGTGTGCCATTCGCCCGCGAATACGGCGGCCTGCTCGACAACCGCTCTTTCGGTGGCGCGCAGGTTTCCCGGACCTTCTACGCACGCGGTCAGACCGGGCAGCAGCTTCTCATCGGATGCTACCAGGCTCTTGAGAAAGAGATCCACAAAGGTGGAGTGAAAATGTATCCGCGCACGGAAATGCTCGATCTCGTGAAAGTCGATGGCCACGCCAAGGGCATCGTCGTCCGCGACCTGAACACCGGGGCCATATCCACCCACGCTGCAGACGCAGTCATCCTCGCCACCGGCGGCTATGGGAACGTTTTTTTCCTCTCTACCAACGCGATGGGCTGCAATGTGATGGCCGCATGGCGCGCCTCTCGTCGTGGCGCGCTTTTCGCCAATCCCTGTTACACACAGATCCACCCGACCTGCATCCCGGTTTCCGGTGATTACCAATCGAAGCTCACCCTGATGTCCGAATCGCTCCGCAACGACGGCCGCGTCTGGGCACCGAAGTCAAAAGAGATCGCCGCCAAGCTCCGCAAAGGCGAACTCAATCCCAACGACGTTTCCGAAGATGATCGCGACTATTATCTGGAAAGGAAATACCCCTCATTCGGAAACCTCGCTCCGCGCGACATTTCCTCCCGCGCAGCGAAGGAAGCCTGCGACGATGGCCGCGGAGTTGCTCCCACCGGTCTCGGTGTTTATCTCGATTTCCGCGATGCGATCAAGCGTCTTGGTGAGGACAAGATCCGCGCCAGCTACGGCAACCTTTTCCAAATGTATGAGAAGATCACAGGCGAAAATCCCTATCAGCGGCCGATGATGATCTACCCCGCCGTACACTACACCATGGGCGGTCTCTGGGTGGACTACAATCTCATGTCCAACATCCCCGGACTCCACGTGCTCGGCGAAGCAAACTTCTCCGATCACGGCGCGAACCGCCTTGGTGCCTCCGCCCTCATGCAGGGCCTCGCTGACGGCTATTTCGTCATCCCGACCACCATTGCGAACTACCTCGCCACCCAGAAGCCGGGTTCTGTCACCACCCAGGATCCCGCTTTCGCCCAGGTCGAAGGTGAAGTTCGCGACCGTATTTCCAAGCTCCTTGCCATCAAAGGAAAACGCTCCGTCGATTCCTTCCACCGCGATCTTGGAAAAGTCATGTGGGACAAATGCGGTATGGACCGCACCGCCGACGGACTCAAATGGGCCATTGATGAAATTCCTAAAATCCGCGAGGAATTCTGGAACAACGTCCGTATCCCTGGTACCGCAGATACCGCCAACATGGAACTCGAAAAAGCAGGCCGCGTCGCCGATTTCCTGGAATTCGGGGAACTCATGTGCCATGACGCCCTCGACCGCGAGGAGTCCTGCGGCGGACATTTCCGCGGTGAGCACCAGTTTACCGAAAATGACCCCGAAGTTCAGGCTGGCAAGACCCAGCCCGGTGAGGCCAAACGCCACGACGACCAGTTCTCCTACGTTTCCGCCTGGGAATACCACGGCCCTGGTCAGACCCCGACCCTCCATAAGGAGCAACTCGAATACGAGTCGGTCAAGGTCTCCATCCGCAGTTACGCGTAAGGAAGAAAAGCGCCGTCATCAGGCGATGACCTGCTTCCCCACTCCTTCATGGTGGAAGGTGACATTTCCAAGGCAACGGGACACACGTGGATCCCCAGTGTCGTGCAATATGACGCTGGCTTCGAAGGCTTCAAAATCTCCATCTTCAGCTACACGTAACGAAGTGGGGCGCTCCATCCAAGGGATTATTTGGCGCAGCTCTGCACCTAAAATGATTCTGAATATCTGCCGACGCAATCAGCTTCCGAGACTCTTCAGGTCTCTCAATTTAACGTCTGCGTTTCAGCAGGCCGAGAGAAGCAAGGCTTATGAGGAAAATGGTCGAAGGCTCAGGAACATTGGTAGCGGTTAGATTGACATCAACCCAATTGAAGTGGGTGGCGATGCCGCTACCGTTGTTGTTGACCGCGAAGAAGAGTTCATCGCCCGTACTGACGGGAACGGCGACGTCAATGTCGCGGAAGGTGTTGTCATTGGTGTTCCAGGTGCCCGTCCAAATGGGGGAGGCAAAGCCCATTTCGGTTTTGTAGATGAAAGCGGTCACACCACTGCTAACATTGTTGGCTCCACTGATCCGATAATGGACGCTGTCGCCGGTGATCCGGACTCCGTTGAATCCACCTGCAATATCGAGGGAGACGCGTATGATCTTGTCAAAGCTGCTGACGGCCGGACCGGGAGCGTAGATCGAGTTGGGAGTGGCGATATTGCCCGATGTGGTCGAGGTGATGTCTTCGCCACGGTAGATTTGGTAGCCAGGAGTAGAGCTTTGATAAAACCAACTGTAGTCTCCAATTCCACTGTAATTGTAAGTCATATTGGCATAGGTACCGCCGGAAACGATTCTAGCCTGGGTAAAAACTCCGTTGGATCCGTTGGTGTCCTGGGGAAGGATATCGTAGAGTCCGCTTGGGGTAGATGAAATCGTGGCAGCCGAGACAAACGGCGAAAAACTGGCAAGGAACAGCGGAAGTAATTTCATAAGAACATTGAATTAATCATTCGGCAAAAGAACTCCAATTTTCAAGAAAAAAAGTAATTTTAAATGCGGCCTAAAGCAATTGTCTCGAAGACAGCGAAAGTTCCCGTTGCATTTTTGCGACCGTTGAAAAGAAAAGTCGCAATGAAGCACTTGGCCCTTCGGTAGACAGTAAAACCCAAGGCCGTGATTGGGCACGACCTTGGGTTTGCCGAGGGGAGAACAGCAATTGCAGAACACCGGCAGATTGCACAATGGACACCTGCCGGGCATTGAAGGTTAGACACAGGACGTGCGCTTCGCAAAAAGTTCACACGCCGGATTCCGAATACCCCTATTAGGAAAATTCTTTTCGGCCCTTTTTTACCACATGCGCTGCCACGTTGAGCACTTCTTTGGCCCGCTCGTCAGCCCTGCAATAGACTCCCACCCGGTAGGCTTCCGGCAATAGAAACTCGAAGGTCCTTACGAAATCCAGTTCATGCGCAAGACCATCCAGCCGATCCATCACCTCCCCGGGAGCCAGCAGGACACCCAGCCCCGCGTCAGCCGCCCGCGCCGCCTCCACCTCACTACCGAACACCACCGTACTGGCACCTTGCATTCCATACGCATAGTCACACCACTGTGTTAGAAAATACCCGAAACCTCTGGCGACTTTGGAATCCGGAACAAGAAGCGTGGTTCTCAACACTTCGGGGAAATTGAAGGCATTCCTATCGAATGGATAGAAACTCGGGTGCCACGCGAGCGTGATACCTCGTTCTATCTTGATCTCGGCTTCCTGAATTCCCGCAGTCATTCCGGCCTGAAGGAATCTCGATGCGATCACCACATCGACTCGACCAGATTCAAGGTCCTCATCCCAATTGTCGCCCACCGACCCGCAAACCACATTCATTTCCTTTTTCCGGAGGACTTCGCACAATCCATCCGCCAGGCGATTCGCGAGGTGCGACTCATCCACACCGATCCAGACTTCCTTGTCCAGTTGCCTTCCGAGGCCGCAAATTCCATCCGTGAATCCGTGGAATGCCTCACAGACTTCTTCAGCCCTTTCCCGGAAAGCCACACCGGCTGGCGTCAGTCGCGCACCGGTTGAACGCCGCTCCAGCAGCACCAGGCCCACGGCACCTTCCAGTTGCGAGATCGTGAGGCTTACGGCGGGTTGGGAAAGCCCCATGCGTCTTCCCGTTTCTGAGAAGTTTCCGGTCTCCGCAAGATCTCGGAATACCATCAACCCGGCCAAATCAACATCCATGGGACTCCTTTCCCGCTCCGGCACAAAGCGTTTCCTTCAGATCCGAATAAGGATGATATTTCCTCATAAGCGCGTAAAACCGATAGCCTGGCCATCCGACACGAAGTCCCTCACCCAGCGGGCTGAGCATATCAGGAGCGATTACAACAGTCCCGTTCTCTGCCTTCCCTACCTGCGCATGATCCGCGATTTCTCCACCGGTTGCACCTGCGCCCCTGATGTTTTCCAGCATTTTCTCACAGACCGCGCGATCCCCCTCTCTCAGCAATAACCATTTCCCTCCGAGATCATTCGGAGCGTTAGGCAGTTTTCCCTTCCCGCCTCCCGCCTGGCTGATTTTCCAACCGATCATACCAAGGTCGACCCGTTCCAGTCTTTCGCTGTCGGAAAGACCGATACCGAAATACACGTCACATTCGGCGGCCAACAGGCTCTTGCCCGCCATCTCTGGCTCAACTCTCAGGAAGCACGGGCGGAACTTGTCCGAAATTTCCAACCTCGCCAGATAGTCCGTAAACAAGCCGCTTCTGAAAAAACCTCCCGCAGCTCCGAACCGCAGGACCCTGCCGGCCTGATGAAGTTTTTTGACGGACTCTTCCATTTTCCGGAGACTGGTCGAAAGCGGTCCGAGTCTCCCGAACAAACCCTGTCCGAATTCCGTCGTACCGATCTCCTTGGCATCCTTCTCAAGCAGCAATTTTCTCCCCACGATTCGCTCGAATTCCTCGCAGACCCGCTTCACGTTCGGTCGGCTCATGTTCAGATCCACGGACGCATTCGCATATGACCTTTCACGAACCACCGTGCTGAAGACTTCGAGATGCCTCAGCGAAATTCCAGCCATCCCGTCTTTCTTGGCGAACCCGTTCATTCTTGCTCGTGAAGCATGCCGCATGAGCAACTGGTTTCAACCTAGAAAGCGGCGTATCTGAAGGCGCGATCGCATCAGTCATCGAAGAGCTAGGAGGTGATGCGCGCAGTTTGAGAGGAATCGCTGGAACTACGCCCAAAGAAGCAAGCGGGCAGCGGATAGGCCCACGGTGTGGATTGAGACCACCGCCCTGCCTTCCGCCTCGTGGATCTCTCAGGCGGAATTTTGACGTCCTCCTTCAGCTACTAGGGAGAAACCTTTCGAGGGAGGCCATGCTGGCCGCAGCCGTGATGAAGCAGAAAGCAGTGGGTTCTGGCACCGTTGCTGGGCAGAGAATCGTGAATATCCGCTCCTGAGGGGAAAAGAGAATATTAAAATTGGCGCACCGCTCGCCAAAGTATCGAAAGGGCGCGAGACGAAGCGGGGCTGAGGACTCATAAACCCGGTTAGAGGAAGAATGTCACAAGTGCGATGATCAGGAATACGATAAATAGAATCTTGGCGATTCCTGCAAATTGACTCGCAATTCCACCGAACCCGAAGATTGCGGCGAGGAGGGCCAATACGGCAAATACAATAGCTAGTGTCATCATGATATTTAAGTGGTTGGTGTTTCGGCGATAGCCTTACGAACCGACTTGCAGACTCGGTGCCACCGCCCAGACAAAGGGAGAAACGTAACAACTGCGGGGCTTGAACCGATAAACAGTGCAAGATTTCCCTCGGTTTCAAATTGTAATCAGTGCAATTTGCAACAGTGATCCGACGTTGGGTCGTAGATATCGGACAATATGCCACTCCGGTTCTGAGGGAATCGTGATGTGTGACAAGCTCATCGCGTTTCCTATGGGGAAGTTTGTATTTCCAGATGCCGTCGAGCGGGTTTGCTTTGATGGAACGTTCTTAGAACTCGAATGTTTCTTCTACCATGGCGATGGCCCGCTCACAACTCCACCCGCTCCAGCCACTTTTCCCGCCGGAACCAGGTTTCCTGCCGCTTCGCATACTGGCGGGTGGCGAAAACGATCAACTGCTCGCATTCGTCCCGTGAGATTTCCCCCGCAAGGTGGCGACGGATTTCTTTCACTCCGATAGCTTTTTCCCAGTTCCCACCGACCCCGGCCAGGGCGGAGACCTCTTCTATGGCTCCCTCGGAGAGCATCTGTTTCGTACGTCTCGCGATTCGCTCGTGCAGATCCGAGCGCTCCCGAACGAGCCAAATACCGCGTAACGAAGCGTCAAGCTCGCGGGTTTTTCGTTCCCAGCCATCGCGGAGGGTGGAAACCTTCTCGCCGGTGAGAAGGCAGATTTCAAGAGACCGTGAAACGTATCTGCGGTTCGTGCGGTTCACCTGCGCTGCCTCGGTTGGATCGAGGGTTTCCAATTCGGCTAGTAGGTCGGGTAGGGGGCGTGTCTCCATTTTCACGCGCATCTCCTCATTTCCTTTTGGAAGAGGTGAGGGGCCGTGAGTGAGAAATTTTAAATAAAGACCTGAGCCTCCGACAATGATTGGAGTTTTTCCACGGGACTGGATTTCAGAAATTACTGGCGAGGCGATTTCGATATACCGCCCGGCATCGCAGTGCACACCGGGTGTAAGCACGCCAAAGAGATGATGGGGGAAATCTGCTTTTTCTTCGTCGGAGGGGGCGGCGCTTAGAATCTCGATGCCATGAAAAAGCTGGTAAGCATCCCCATTGACAATTTCCCCGTCCAGTTTCGCAGCCAGCGAGAGAGCATGACCGGTTTTTCCAGACGCAGTTGCCCCGCATACGTAAATTGGAGCGGGGTAGTTTGCCATGCCGCAGACTTCAAGCAATAGGGAGAAGGGGTTTGCAACCCCTTTCTTTCACCCTGAACCTCCCGCATGGGCATCCCGTTTCAAAATACCTACTCACGTCTCCCCGAGCGCTTCTTTTCAAAACAAGAACCCGCGAAGGTTCCTGGCCCAGGGCTGATCCGTGTGAATCCAGAGCTTGCCGAGGAACTAGGGCTGGATCTGGCTTGGCTGAATTCACCAGAAGCGCTCGCGATCTTTTCCGGGAACACGGTTCCGGATGGAGCGGAGCCCCTTGCACAGGCCTATGCCGGGCACCAGTTCGGGGGCTTCGTGCCGCAGCTTGGAGACGGACGGGCACTCTTGCTCGGCGAAGTGATCGACCGCCACGGAAAGCGCCGAGACATCCAACTCAAGGGCTCTGGACGGACGCCATTCTCACGGGGAGGCGACGGAAAATCCGCGCTTGGACCCGTTTTGCGGGAGTATATTGTCAGTGAGGCGATGCACGCGCTCGGTGTACCGACGACAAGAGCGTTGGCGGCGGTATCTACTGGAGAGGTCGTAGCTCGCGAGGGTCCGACTCCGGGAGGAGTTTTCACCCGTGTGGCCTCCAGTCATATCCGTGTCGGAACTTTCCAATTCTTCGCCGCGAGGCAGGATGCCGAGGCGATTCGCATCCTCACCGACTACTGCATCGAGCGTCACTATCCGGAGGCAGCTCGTGCGGAAAATCCGACTCTTTCGTTTCTCGAGCATGTGATCGAGGCACAGGCGAAGCTCGTAGCAAAATGGTTGCCACTTGGTTTCATTCACGGAGTGATGAACACCGACAATTGTTCCATTTCCGGTGAGACAATCGACTACGGACCGTGCGCCTTTGTGGACGATTTTCATCCAGATTGTGTCTTCAGTTTCATTGATCGGAATGCCCGTTACGCATGGGGAAACCAACCGACCATTGCCCACTGGAATCTCACTCGCCTGGCGGAGACCTTGCTTCCCATCCTCGATCCCTCGGCGGAAAGAGCCAAAGAGCTGGCACAGGAAGCTCTCGGAAAATTTATCCATATTTTTCAACCTGCCTATCTCGGGCGCTTCCGAGAAAAACTAGGGCTGGGAGCGGCCGGGGATTTGGACGAGAGTGCGGTCTTCATCAAGGCGACACTCGGCACACTGGCGCGAGAGCAAGTTGATTTCACGTTGTTCTTCCGTCACCTTACATTGCATGCCGCCGGGGATGAGAGGGCGTGCCTAACAGACCTTTTCAAAAATCCGGAAGCGGGAGCGAAGTGGCTCGTGGATTGGCAGGCATTTGAAAAGCCGGGCGACCACCTGGAGAAAATGAAATCAGCAAATCCGATCGTCATCCCGAGGAATCACCGGATCGAAGAAGCGATCGAGGCGGCATACCGGAACGACTTCGCTCCCTTCCATCGGCTCAACGACGCACTTCAAAGGCCCTTCAAAGAGAATGAGAAACATTCCGATCTCGAAGCCGCGCCCTTGCCGCATGAACGTGTGCAGAACACATTCTGTGGGACCTGATCTAACCCATTTTCCCGACCCGCAACGCGTGTTCGTTGGGTTGGATACGGCGTCCTCTCCGGCGCGCATAGACTTGGGTGAATTCAGCTCCCAGAAGCAGGATGTTCGCTGAATAATAGACCCAGCTCAAAAGCAGAATTAGCGCGCCCGCCGCTCCGTAGGCAGACGCGGCGCCCTCGCGCCCGAGGTAAATCCCAAGTAGAAGTTTTCCGATGGAGAACAGGATGGCGGTTAGAAACGCACCGCTCCAGACATCCTTCCATTCGACTTCCGCATCTGGGAGAATTTTAAAAATCATCCCGAAGAGCACTGTGACGAGGCCGAGCGAGATAGCAAAAGTGACGACCTGAAAGATGAGTCCGGGAACGGGCAGCGCGTTGCCGAGCCACTTGATGGCCGCGGCGCTGGCTGCGGAAGCAATCAGCGAGACGAGGAGTAGGAAACCAATCACCAACACCATGGAAAGAGCCAGCAAACGGGCCTTCACGAGACCTTTCACTCCGCCACCGGGCTTCACCTTGATATCCCACACGGTGTTCATCGCGTCTTTGAGCTGCGCGAAAACTCCCGACGCTGATATGAGCAAGATGACAGATCCCACCAGCGTCATGATCCAGCTACCTCCGTCCATGTATGCAGTGGAGACCATGTCTTCCACGGCGGAGGCCGCCTTCTGGCCAATGGAATCCGTGAGTTCCGCCTCAATGGCCCCACGCGCCGCATCTTCTCCGAAAATGGTACCGGCGATAGAGATCGCAATGATCAGCAGTGGAGCGAGGGAAAAGACGGAATAGTAAGCAAGCGCGGCGCTGAGACGCATGGCCTTGTCTTCCAAAAACTCTTTCACCGTCTCCTTGAGCAGAGAAATCGTGATCATATATCCAGGAAGTTCAGGTGAGTTCCTCAAGCTCCTCGTCCATGTCATCGCCCTCGGCGGGGATCACGGTATCTGAAAGCCATCTGCGCGTGGACAGCCGTGCGACTCCTCCCACTGCGCCCGAGATCACGGCCCAAAGTAGCGCATCACGCCAAACTACTGAGCTGTGCGCCGGGTTGCGGGGGGCATCTTCGTGAGTAATGAGTTTGTAGCCTTTCCCTGCGACGGTTCGCGATGCTTTTGCGGCGAGCATGGGCAGAAGAAAGCCCAAGGCGATGAAGAAGAGTGATTTCGAATCCGTATTTTTCATATTGATGGAGGCAGGTTGGTAAACCGGACGAAGGCAATGTTATCGCTCCGGCTACTGAACGTTCGCACAACTTCAGAAGGGATCAAACTTAGGAGTGCAAAAATAGAGTTGAAGGTAGCGAGCTTGCTTCCCCAGGAACTCTATGCTTTTGCCCACCGAATGCGAATCTTTCAGAAATTCCGAACCAACGTTGGAGCCGTTCTTCTCGCAGTTCCCGCGTTTGTTTCGTGCGGAAGTCTCGCCGGGCCTAGCGCCCAGACATCCGGTTCCACGGGAACCGCCCTTGATCCACTTCTGGCAGGGAAGGCACTTGCGGAAACGACTGCCCGTGGAACGTTCGTCGTCGCGCTGAAGCAGCCCGCCACCACCATTCGTCAGGGTATCGCGGTGTTCTGGCACAGGCCGAGCGAATTTGTTAGGGGAACCCTCCCGGCCGACCTCCCCGCTCCGGCCATTGAGGAGACTCCTGGAACCCCCGCATTCGAGGAGCTTCATAAGCGCAAGGGTTTTCCTCGACCGGTAAACGGGACCTTGCGCTGGCTTGTGGATGGGGCGGAATTCTTTCCGGAATTGGACAGGCAAATTTCTTCGGCCCGTGCGACCATTGAGGCGCAGGTATACATTTTCGACAACGACGACGTAGGTGTGCGGTATGCGAATGCTCTGCGGAGACAGGCGGAACAGGTTGATGTCCGTGTGCTCTACGATGATTTCGGCACCGCTACTGCCTACCTCTCCAGTCCACGTACTCCACCACCCTCCGATTTTGAGCCTCCCGCCGACATGGCAGACTACCTCAGGGAAAACTCGCAGGTGGAAGCGCGCTTGTCTCTCAATCCTTGGCTCGCGGCAGACCACACCAAGCTCCTGATCTTTGACCGCCGAACTGCCATCCTCGGTGGCATGAACATTGGCAGGGAATACTACAGCGAATGGCACGATTTGATGGTGAAAATCGAAGGCCCGGTGGTTGGCAGGCTCTCGGAAATCTTCGCAACAGCGTGGAAGAATAGCGGACCCTTCGGTGATCTCGCACTGTTTGCCCCAATGCCGAAGATCAAAGGTCCCGCGTCCGCCAATACCGATATTCCAATAAGGATTCTGCGAACCGAGTCCGCGTCAGGTCGCCATGAAATATTAGACTCGACCCTTCTCGCCAGCGCTAGGTCGAAACGCCGCGTCTGGATCGAAACCCCCTATTTCGCCAGTGATGAGATTGTTGAGGCCGTGCGGGCCGCCGCTCTGAGAGGGGTCGATGTCCGCGTGATTTTCCCGGCGGAAGGCGATTCACGTATCATGGATATGGGAAACCTCGCGACTGCTCGGGTCCTGATGGAAGCCGGGGCAAAGACCCATCATTACCCTCGCATGACACATATGAAAGTGATGGTGTGCGATGATTGGGCGACGATGGGATCGGCCAACCTCGACACGCTCAGCATGCGGATCAACCGGGAGTTGAACATCGCTTTCTCGGGAGAAGCGGAGGTGAAGGGTCTGGTGGACAGGGTATTCCTTCCAGATTTTGCGCGTTCGAAACGTATCACAAAACGCGAAACCGAGACACCCGCGGCCGCCCTCGCCGAAATCGTGGCGAGACCAGCTCTAGAGCTGGATGCTATGTCGTTCCCAGAATGCGCGGAGACCATTGTTGTCACCCTTAAACACATTGCGCTCTGTCGGATGCGCCATGTTCCCGAAGTATTTTGGACTACGCCATGCGGAGGTATTGTAATGCTTGGCGCGGGAGGCTCCGTTTTGCCAGATCACGCCGCCGTATTGCCACATCGCCCAGCTTCCCCAGATTCCGTAAAGTTCCGTGAGGCTGTCAGGTGTCAGGGCACCACCGGCGATGGTGCGCTCCGTGCCACCTGGTCCGTAGAGTGCCAACCAGTAAGGAGAGCGGCGGATGATCCGCTTCTGATCGGGGCTCGCGTTGCGGAGACGGGAGCGGAGTCCATCGCTGTTTTCAAGATAAGTTACCGGGTAAATCCCCGTTCTCTGGTGCACGCGCTGGATGAATTTCACCAACCTGTCCGGGGTGGATTTTGTGTCGAAGTCACCTACGAGTAGAATTTTCTTTCCTGAAATCCCTTTTGCCCGCGCGACCGCTCTGACTCGAGTCACAAAGCTATCCGCCTGCGCTGCCGGATCCTGATCCATGGTCACAAAGTGATACGCGCCGAGCATCATGTCCTGCCTGTCGGCGGACTTTAGAAAATCTCCGAATTTGTCATCCAGCAGCGGTCCCTTCGCCGAACGAGCGATCAAGGCCTGCGCTCCGTTTTTCCTCATCGCTGAGACATCGAATTGGGAGAAACGGTCTCCACCTCGCTGCACCTCCTTTGGATCCCAGCCGGAGACGTTGAGCACTGCCGGGGATTTCGCCACGCTAGTGCCACCAAAGCCCCCACCGCATTGGGTGAGGAGAGGAATCATCAATAGGATACAAAATCGTTTCATGCCCCCATGCAAACAGACCGCCCGGTGGACCGCAAGGAGCGAAAGAATCACGCCCCGTCAGATCCGCCTCATCGCCACGCCGCCAATGAGCAAGGCAAATCCAGCGAATACAAACCAATGGGCGATGTCCTGATACACGGGTGTCTCGGGTAGGGCGGCGCGGACATTTTCCGGATCGAAATTTTCCAGAACGGCGAGCGCAGGGTCAGGCTGGCGGTCCAGACGGTATTCCGCCGGATAATCCCGCTGCCAGCCGAGCGTTTTCATGAGGGAGTGATCGGGATCGCGCAGGCTGAGATTCACCCGGTCGCGACCGGCGAGATCCACGGTTGTTTCGTATTTCCCGACTCCCGTTTGTCTCACGGAAACGGGAACCTCTCCACCTGCCGCGTCAATGGCTTTCGCATCCCAGCGGACTCCATCGACCGGTCGGTCCGCCTCATCGCGACGGAAGATATCGATCTTCCACTGCTCGCGCGAGACAGTGCCGGTGGTGGCGAGTCCGGTGGATTGTTCCTTGCGGACGATGCCACGGAAAATCTGCGCCCAGAAGGCACCGGAGTTCCCCCAATCAAGCCATTCGCTGCCCCATTTCTCGGATAGGTCGGAGGTCCAGCAGAGGCCGGTGCCGAGTCCATAGCGGCAGATGGCCATGAGGGGATCCCCGGTTTCCGCCGCGAGCAGAAGGGTGGCGGTGGGCTTCGGCTGGGTCATCACGTAGCCGAGGATGAAAGGCAGATCGCTCTTCTCGTACCCGGAGAGGATGGGATGCTCCCCAGTGACGACCGCGCCGAAGAGATCCTCTTTGATCGCGGAGCGGGAGACTTGCATGGTCTCTTTCGTGAAAATCTGCGGCATGTTTGTCGGGTCGTTTGTCTCGTAGTATCGACCTCCTCCTTCTTGGGCGATTAGTTGCATGATGTCCTTGGCCGCTCCATCGCCGAGAGCGACGCTGGAAACCGTCATGCCTTGGGCGCGCATGTCACGGACCAGGCCTGAGAAATCATTCTCGGGCGTCTGCCCGTCGGAGAGCACGATCATGTGCTTCACCTTCGCGGTGGCGTTCTGGAGTAGCTGTTTGCCCTCAACCATACCCGGGTAGGCATCCGTGCCGCCGCTGGCCTCCAAAGAGTCGATGGCTCCGAGTACCGGTCGCCTTGTCCGAAGCGCCGGTCATCGGCAAGATCACGCGGGGCGATCCATCAAAGCCGACCACAGCGATCTGATCCTGGGCACCGAGTAGTTCCGCGGCCGCCTTTGCGGAGGCGCGGGCAAGTTCGATGGGCGGGCCGGACATGGAGCCGCTTTTATCGATCACCAGCACCATCGCGAGACTGGGCTTCTGCTTTTCTTTTTCGTAACGGGATGTGAGGGGCAGGGCTTCCTCGACCGGAGTGCGGAAATATCCGCCGAGTCCAAAAGAGTTTTCCGAGCCAAGCATCGCCAGTCCTCCGCCGAAATCAGAGACATAGCGCCGCAGCAATTCCATTTGGCGCGTTGTGAGTGAGGTCGCAGGGACATCGGCGAGCACCACGGCATCGAAGGCGAGCATCTCCGCCATGGATTCCGGCAGGCCGCGCTCGCCGCGCAGCTCCAGATCGAGACCTTGCTTTTTCATCGAGCGAGCGAGCGGTCGCATTTGTTTTTCATCTCTGTGAAGGATGAGAATGCGGGGTTCGCCTTTTACGGTGACCGTAGTAGCAACACGGTTATTAACGGGAAACCAATCTTCTTCCGGAAGCAACTCGGCCTCCCAGCGACTCTCCCCGGAGGCTGTCATCACCACATCCAATGTGACTTCGGTGTCCGTGCCGGGAACGAGCGAGACGGGTGTCGATGCCACGGCGACCCCGCGCTGGAGGATTCGGGCGGTGGCCTTCATCTTCTCGTTCGCACGCAGCGTGAGACGCATGCGGACGATTTCTCCACGGTAGGCGACGGTGGATGCAGGTTCTAAGGAAACGACGGCTGCCTCAGGTCGTTTCAGACCGTCAATTGGTCTGAAGCGCACATCCACTCCTTCCGCTCGGAGTGTTTTCAAAGCCTCGGAAACGCCCGGGTTGGTGGAGGAGCCGTCTGAAAAGACCACCAGTCGCCGCGCCATTTCCGCGTCGAATACAAGACGAGAACCAAGCAAGGCTTCCGGGAGTTTTGTGGAGTCCCGGAGGGACGCGTCCGCCGTTCCTTGTTCTGCTTCATCCGCGGTCTTGCGCAGGGTGGCGAGGTCGGTGGAGCGCAGGCCGCTTCCGAAGGAGAGAATTGAGGCGCGGTCGGAGGCTTTGAGATTTTCCGAAGATTTCTCAATCTCATCCGCGCTCAGCTTGATCGAAGCTGGATCGACCGATTCCGAAATATCGACCAGCCATACGACATGTAGGTCGTCGCTTTCTGAAAGCCAGTAGGGGCGGCACAGAGCCAGAATGAGGCAGACGATTCCAAGCAGTCGCAGTACGTGAGCGATCCATTTCCTGACGGGCGGTCTGTCCACGAGCGAGCGCCGCCAGGTGAAAATGCTGGCGGCGGCGCAGGCTAATAAGAGCCAGAGAGGGATGAGGGTGGAGAGCTGCAAAACTTTAATTTCTAAACTTCAGACGCCAAAGAAGGGGGGGGTGATCATCCTACTTTCCTCCTGTGATAGAGGGCTTCCTCGGCGAGGGTGGCGATGATGGCGGCCAGCAGCAGCCAGGCGGCGAGTGGCCAGCCGGAGGCAGGGATGATCTCGATGGACGGGGCTTCTCCGACGGGTGGGCCGGATTCGCCGGGTGAAAACAGGGCACCGCCGAGGTTCCAAGGGGTGGAATTACGGGTGAAGGAGTAGTTTCCTACCTCACTGACAAGGGTCGGGGTTTCGAAGGGAAGTTCGGTGCTAGTTTCCCCACTGCGGAAACTCGCTGCGCCGGTGGTTTCGGTGCCGGGTATTTCGATAAGATTACCGGTGGCGATGGCGGAGGGGAATTGATTTTCGCGGCCGGTCAGGAGCACGGCGGCGTCGTGGACGAAAACGGGGAACCATGGGGAGAGGAAAAATTCTTCGCGAGAGGGATCGAAGTTGAAGACCACCGCAGAGCGATCGCCGGTGGCAATCGTGTAGATCAGCGGGGTGCCATCGGCATGGGCGAGCACGGTGACCGCTCCTTCCGGGGCGGTGAGTTTTCTCGCGCCATCGAATGTGAGCAGAGATGGATCGAGTCGAGCGAGAAGTGGATGGTCTTTGGAAATTATTTCCGGCGAGCCGGGTGGGATTTCAGCGCCCAGGTTGCTCCAGAACGGCGCCTCTCCGGAGGGGGCGAAGATTACCGAAGCTTCGGTTTCCGGCGGATTTCCTTCGGCAAGGGAGAGTCGTGCGAAATCGTCAATTGGCTCAAAAAGCGAATCCGCCCGGGAGAAGGCGGCGATAACCTGATTGAAGAAAAACGGGTTTTTCGCCTTCACCTGCACGGGGATTGCCTGTGGGGAATTGAGGCCGAGTGGTGCGGTATCGTCGATGGCAAGAGAGTCGCCCGTAGTCACGCGGAGTAGGTAGGCTCCGGGGTCGATGGAATCGAGCGAGATGGATTCGCTGGCCTCTCCATTGGCGGGGAGTTTCATCGTGAACAAACGGACTAATATGCCCTCGGTGGTGGAGACGAGCTCAAGCTCGATCTCGCGTTCCTCTGGGAAGGTGGAGGTGAGGGTAGTGAAAAGTGTGGCCTCGCCGGGTGAGTCCCAGCGCAGATCGGAGGCGGTGATTCCGATATTCCCGGTATCATTCCCGATGCTTACGATTTCGACTCCTTCCGGGAGGTCGGTGGCGGGTGAGCGGCGGTCGGTGAGGAAAAGAATGCGAGTTTTTCCGGGGCGATCCCCAGAGGCGGAGGAGAGCAGGGAAAGTTCGTCGAGCGCGTGAGGATCGAGCGCGAGATCGGAGGGTACGATGGCGTCGAGGGCATCGCGGAGCAAACGAGACCGGGTGGTGAGGTTCGCGTGGTATTCAAGTTTTCCCGCGACGCCCGCGATGGCCGCACGCTGGGAACCACTGAGCGCGGTGATCCACGAGTTGGCCATCTCCTTGGCGATCTCCAATCGGCTCGTCCCATCCTCGTCTCCTCGCATGGAGGCGGAGCGGTCGATGATGATGAGCAGGTCCGGGGTCGTTCCGCTATCGAACCGGGGCCGGGTGAGAGCGAAGACGGAGGCGAGGAAGGCAAGCGCGAGCAATAGCAGGGAAAGAAGGTTGCGGAGGCGCTGAAAAAGGGAACTCGCGGCTTTCTGTTTGAAAACCTGCTGCCAGAGAAAGAACGCGTTGACGGTTTGGCGGCGCGGGCGGGTGCGGATGAAATACACCGCCGCGAGCGGCAACAGGGCGAGCGCGGCCCAGAAAAATCCCGGAAGCCCGAATGTCATGCGACCAGGCCTCCTTTCCTAAGCATGGACTGGATCACAACTTCGAAGGGAACTTCGGACGTGGTGCTGGCGAGGCCGACCCCGCGCTTGGCGCATTCGCCGCGGAGTTCCTCGTTCCATTCCGCGACGGCATCGCGATAGAGTCGGGCTTCCTTTTCGGTGACGGTGACGCGCTGCTTCTCCGCCGTTTCCACGCACTCGATTTCAAGATCACCGAGATGCGGGCATTCGAGGTCCGCTGGGTCATGCACCTGCAGGGCGAACACGTCGTGACCGGACCATTGCAGGAATTTTAGCCCGCTGGAATACCCGGCGGGGAAAAGGAAATCCGAAACGACAAGGACCACTCCCTTTTTCCGATGCCGCGCCTGAAAGGTGCGGGCGCAGGTGGTGAAGTCGGTATCCGTTCCGTAGTTCTCGGCGTTTTCGAGATCGCGGAGGAATGAGAACACTTGGCTACGACTGCGGGCGGACTCGACCACGGTGGAAAGTCTGTCCGCCATGCCGTGTACGACGACGCGGTCCATGCCGTTGAGCGCGATGTAACCGAGCGCGGCCGCCATCTTTTTCGCGTAGAAAAATTTCGTGGCCATGGAACGGCTGCAATCGAGAAGGACATACACGTTTGTATCCTCTTCGACTTCGAAAAGCTTGATGAGAAGTTCCTCCGTGCGAGCGTAAATCTTCCAATCGATCGCGCGGTAGTCATCACCGGGATTGTATTGGGCGTAGTCCGCGAAGGTGATGCCGGTACCACGCCGCTTTGTGCGCCGGTCCGCCTGAAGTGAACCGCGGAGGACGCGCCGGGCGAGCAGATTCAACGCCTCTAGCTGCCTGATGAAGGCGGGGTCTGTTAGGGATTCCGGCAAAACTTGAAACTTTAAAGTTTATGATTTCGCGGCTTGGATGGCGTCCTTTACAAGGGAGTCGGGTTGGATGCCTTCGGCTTCGCCTTCGAAGGAGAGAATGAGGCGGTGGCGGAGGGCGGGCAGGGCGACCGAGTCAATGTCCTCGCGAGCGACGTGGTAGCGCCCGTCGAGCAGGGCGCGGGCGCGGGCGGCGGCAAGCATGGCTTGGCCGGCGCGGGGGGAGGCTCCGTGTCGAACGAACTGGCGGATGGATTTTGCGGATTTCTCATCCGGGTGGGTTCCGCGTACGACTTTCACGAGGTAGTCCTGAACTTCTGGGGCGACAGGGACTTCACGCAGAGTTTCTCCCATTTTCAGTATGTCCGCGCCGTGGGCCACGGGTGCGACATGGGGACGGGAGTTACCGCCGGTCCGGTCGAGGATCTGTTTGAATTCGTCATGGGAGGGGAGGCCGACCTGAAGCTTGAAGAAGAAGCGGTCGAGCTGGGCCTCGGGCAGCGGATAGGTGCCGTCGTTTTCGATGGGGTTCTGTGTGGCCATGACGAAAAACGGAAGATCGAGCGAGTGAGTCTGATTGGCGACGGTGACGCGTTTCTCCTGCATGGTTTCAAGCAGGGCCGACTGTGTTTTCGGCGTGGCGCGGTTGATCTCATCGGCCAGCAACATGTTGCAGAAGACGGGGCCGGGCTGGAAAACGAGTTCCCGGTTGCCGTTCCGATCCATCAGAATCTGTGTGCCGACAACATCGGAGGGCAGCAGGTCGGGCGTGAACTGGATGCGTTTGAAATCGACATCGATGGCTTGGGCGATGGTGTTGATGAGAGAGGTTTTTCCCAGGCCGGGAACACCCTCTAACAACACGTGGCCACCGCAGCAAATGGCGATGAGGACGTCGTCGATGATTTCCTGTTGGCCGACGATGAAGGTGGAGACGGCGGTGCGGATTTTCCCGAAGGTTTCGGTGAAATGTTCGGTGGCGGGGTTGGTAGTGGCGGTCATGAAAATCTAAGTTTTAAACCTTAAACCTCAAGGAAGAGGCTGGTGTTGAGTGCTGGGGTTGTTGGCTCGCAGCAGGCTGCCGTAGTCCAAGGAGGCGGAGCCTCGGGGATATTCTCTTCATTGAGGTTTAAAGTTTAAGATTTAAAGTTTACTCAGCCTTTGCGGACTGGAGGTTTTCGAAGTAGTTGCGGACGCCGAGTTTCAGGGATTCGGGGATGTCGTCGCGTTGGACGAA
The DNA here is from genome assembly GCA_963793435.1 of uncultured Verrucomicrobiae bacterium. Classification (GTDB taxonomy): domain Bacteria; phylum Verrucomicrobiota; class Verrucomicrobiia; order Verrucomicrobiales; family Akkermansiaceae; genus Luteolibacter. The sequence goes on from CAWCAA010000002.1 coordinate 4,093,222, forward strand.
GGATTCCATTTGGCGGTTGAAGTCGCGTTCCTTGGCGGTGCCTTTGCGAGTGGAGACTCCGGTGCCGGATTCGGAGTCCTCTACGGCGCTAAGGGAGGGGCCGTCTCCGTGCTGGCCTTGGAGCTGGGTAAGGGAGCCGTTTTTTTGGGAATCGTCACGCTCCTTGCGTTCCGACCATGAGGAGCCACTTCCGGGTTTCTTGCCACCGGCGGCTAGGCCGAGTTGCTGGGATTGTCCTTGGGAAAATGCTTGGGCTTGGGCGAGGCCTTGGCGGAGGGCGTCGAGCTTGCTTTTTGCCAAGCGCTTACCGTGCATTTTTTTGAGGTGCTTGCCGAGTTTGCCTTTCATGCCGGCCATGGCCTCCCCGGCTTCGTCGTCCCATTCGGCATCGGGATCGAACTCGATTTCCTCTAGGTCCTTTTCCATTTCGGCGGCGGCTTCGTCGAGTTCCGCGAGCATGTCTTCGAGAGCCTTTCCTTCGCCTCCGGCCTGGGCACCTTCACCACCGGCTCCTCCTTTTGCGTTGGCACCGGCACCGGCTCCCTGGGCTTGGCGGGCAGCTTGGCGTTGTTTGCCGGCAGCGGCCATGCGTTTGCTGGCGGCGCGCATTTTTGCGAGGTCCTTTTTCGCTTCATCGAGGGCCTTCTTTTTTTCGGCGGCTCCCTTTTTCAATTCTTTGGGATCAAGTTTTTTAGCGGCCAGCTTTTCGAGCATTTCGGCGGCTTCCTTGAGTTCTTTCTCATCGAGTTTCTTGCCGAGTTTGCGGGCATCCGTGTCCTCAGCTTTCGCGAGTTCCTTGGCGGCGAGTTTCAGGGTTTCCTCGTCGCGTTGCTGGTCGAGGCCACGGGTGGCATCACGGATCTTACGCTCGATACGGGCGAACTGGCGGGCGGCTTCGGCGCGGTCTCCGGTCTCGTCGATCTCTTTGACCATTTTCCGAAACTCGTCCATATCCAGGTTCTCCTTGTCCTCTTCGGCGACAAAATCCTTTTCGAGTTCCTCGATGAGTTGCTGGAGCTGTTCTTTGGATTCGGTGACACGGGCGCGGGTCTCGGCGGCGGATTTCTCGGCGGCGCGGACGGAGGCGGAGGGGGGGAGTAGGCAAAGGATAAGGGCGGATACTGCGAGTGTAGTAGTAAGGGCAATCTGTTTCTTCGGAAACGGGCGGGTGATGGTGGCGGGATCGCAGGTGGTGAGGCGGGGGTGGAGCCAGGCCCACTGTTGCTCTGTCGCCGGGGCATCCGGGGCGGATTCCGCGAGGTGGCGGGCGGTGGTGATGCCGTCTTTCAGATCGAAATGGGAGTCTGCCGCGACGGAGGCGGCGGTGGGGCGCATCCGATGGGTGCTGTAATAAACGAAAGCGGCGATGGCGGCGGTGAGGACGATGCCGAGGGAAACGGCGAATGGCACCGAGTGGCCGCGTAGGATCCAGAAGAGAGAGAGCAGGATGAGTAAGCCGGCGGTTGATGAGATGGTGAGGATGGCAAGCCGACGCAGGAGGAAACCATCGTGGCGACTGGCGACACGGTGGGTGAGGGCTTCGATTTCAGGGCGGAGTTTCATGGCTTATTCCTTTTCCCGACTCTCTGCCGCTTCGATGCGTTTGGGGAGACTTTTATGAAAGAATGTGAATTCCTTCGATATATCCTCCGGCTTGATAGATTCGTACATTTCGCGTGCTTTTGCCGCGCCTCCGGCTTCGCTTGCTAGATTGGCGATGACATAGCATTTCGAGGTGGATCTCACGTATTTCCAGGCTTCGCCGGGGGGCGCCGTATCCAGGCAGGAACGGAACGCTTGATCTCGTTCTTTTCCCTGAATACCCGATCCACTCCGCCCGAATGTGAAATGAAGAATCGCTTTTCCTCCATCGGAAAGTGTTTCGGGAGGCATCATCATCATCGCCCGAATCGCGTTTTCCTCGGCATCGGTGGTCGCGATATTGTCGATCCAAGTTCGTTCGCTTGGCAGAAGAGTGGCAACCGGGGCGTGAGAAAGGATGGCAAGGAGAAAGGCGGGGGCATCCGGGTAAGGGAGGACGGTGATTCCAGAACGGGTTTGAATGGACTGGGCAGTGGACTTGACCGCGTAATCGAACTGACAGGTGCGGCGCGGAAATGAGAAATCCTCGCTGTAGGCATTGGTGTGGATCGCGATTTTAGCAAGAACGTCTGCAAAGGCCTGTGGCTTGCCAGTCCAGTGGTGGAGGAACTCGGTGAGCGCGATCGTTTTCCGGATATTCTGATCCTGCCGTTGGTTTATTTGCGCGAGGGCGATAGAAAACGCTCCCATAGGATCGGCGAGATCCCCGAAGGTGACGGTCTTACCCGAGACGACCGCATCGCGGACGGCAGGTAAAAGATGATCGAGGAGGATTCTATGGATGTCTCTCACCCCGCCGTGATAGTCCGGGGAACTGGCGGAAATTTGCTGGGTCAGTGTGGCGACAAGGGAAACTGTAGCATCAGCATCGACCTTGCCTAATTGGGTGGCAGCCGCATGGCAAAGCAGTTCCCATTTCAACAAGCCCATTGACTCGCCATCGCCCTTTGAGTTCGCATGCTCTGAGAGAACGGATTTTGGATCGAATCCGGAGGCAAGTTCCGCAATCTCCTCATCCAACGGAGAGGAATGCCAAGATGGAGGAGCGAGCGTCGCCACCAACCTAATGCGTGTATCGCGATCTTCCGGGCGGTTCTTCAGATAGGAAGCGATGAGCCTGTTTCTCCACTTTTCGGCGAAATCCTGTGATCTGGGTTTGCGATCCGAAGCTGGGAGTTCGAACAACTGGCATTCGAGCCGGAGGAAGGTAAACGCATCAACGCCAGATTCACGAAACTCTGCCAGCTTGGCATCCAGCGCAGGATCGTAGCTGGTGTCGGAGCTGGGGCGGGGGTATGCCTGATCGTCTTCTGGGAGGATCATCGCGGCCAGGGCGTAGCGCTCTTGGGAAATGAAGGTGAGAATCATCTTCAGGTTCCCTTGGTAGATAGGGCGGAGAGGGGGGAAGAGTTTTTCGAGGTTGTCGGTGTCGTTGAGATTCAGCGCCGTGAAAAACAGGGTCTTCGCATATTCTTCCGGGATTTCGGGGTGCCCTCCGGGTTTGGTGGAGTTCGCGTTTTTCCAGAAAGCGGTGTTGATTCGCTCCAGTGCGGGGCGGGAGGCTTCGGAAACTTCCCTGTCGCCCAACGACGCCATGAGGCCGAGGGAGAGCGGGTTGATCGCGCTGCGGTCTGCTGCGCAATATTCCTCGTAGAATTCAGCGATGCGTTGTGCTGTCTTTGGATCGGTGAGAATTTCCGGGGTCCTGTGTGCGCTGGCGAGGGCGAGCTGGGTGCGGTGGGAAAGCGGGATGGATTCGTCGTCCAGCATCTTCGCAAGAGCCGCGAGGGTGATGGCCTGCCCTTCCGGCGTATCGCTTTTCCAAGAAATGACTCCGATGGAAAGCATACGGAAACGTTTGATTTCTGCAGGGATTTGTTTGGCAGCGGCGAGTTCCGCACGAGCTTTTTCGGGGCTGGATTGCGCCCCGTAGCCGTAGCTGTATTGGGAGAAGACGCAGGAGAATAACGCGTCCTGGCGGATCTCTTCGGGAAGCGTCATTGCTGTTTCGAACTCTTCAAGACGCACGAGCGTGTCGCGGCGTCTTTCTTTAGTGAAATTTTGCAAGCGGTATCCGAGAAACTGAAGCAGGGGCCAACCGTTTTTTTGGGACGAGAAGCTGAAGCGGTCCGCCGCATCGCTTTTGGAAACCGCCGAGACAAACCGGAAGGCGGGAACGAGATCCGCAGGGGTCGCGCTCTGGAAGTTCGAAAGGATCTGATAGAGGCAGTAGTCGCGGGCGTTTTCCCAGCGGCCGTCCCTTGTGATTTTTCCGCCTTTGGCGAGGCTCTCGGTGAATTCCTTCTCGGCGGCGAGGAAGATTTCCACTGCCTTATCGAGATCGATCATGGCGATGTTTGAGATGATCGCCGGGATGTTTTCCAAGAATAGGTTATTGCCTTGGCGTCTGCTTGCGAGGCGCTGTTCCTCGACCTGATCGAGAAACAGAGCGAGCCGTTCCTCGTCGGTTTCCTTGAGTTGTTTCTGGAAAAACGGGTGAAGGGACGCGTGGGATTCGCGGGGGAGCCAAGGGAGGAGGAGTGTGAAATCCTCTAAGCGCTCGGGCTTGGAGCGGGAGAGATAGGGGGCGGCTTCGTTGAAGGCGCGGGCGGTGAGGGCGATGCGATCCGGGCCGGGGTTGATGGCGGCGGCAGTGATGAGGGTTCCGAAAGAAGGCTTTTTCTCAGAGAGCAGGATCTTGGTGAACTCGTCCCGGGGGATGTTGTTCAAGATACGTGAGGCGACGTCGTCGAGCAGGAGCTGGTCAATGGGTTCCGTGCGGTAGGTGTTGCCGACTCGTTTTGATTTCGGTGATGTCGTGGCGAAGGGTTTCCAAGCTTCCACGCCTTCGAGCCAGCCGAAGGACTTCATCATTTCCAGTGCTTGGGCGGGCGTTTCCGGACGATGTGTTGAGAAAGAGGTCCGTAACAGGTTTTCGGTGTTCTGAGTAGGGATTCCCAGTTCGTAAAAGGCGCGGGTGATTCTGACGAGGGCGAGCGGACCGAGATCCGCGAGATTGAGGATTTGATAAAGCTGGCTGCTGGCTTGGGAAACGCGTCCGGACATTGTCTGATCCGCTGGATCCCAATCGAGTTCCGAGCCGAAGAGCAGTTCAGCGACCACCTTACAGACTTCGAGGATCTCTTTCTCGTCGGAGGCGGAAGCAGAGGCGAAGGCGGCATGGCAAAGGCTCAACGCGGGGGCGGGAATTGCGGCGAACGGATCTCCTTGTTCGTCCTTTTCCATCTCCCGGATGCGGTCCAGGAAAAAGCGGGTGGCACCCGTGATGTCTTTCGCGCGGAGCAAGATGGCGTCCCGGTAGATGTCCTGGGTGGGGAGGGTGTCCCAAGCTTTGACCACATCGGCTGGGGTTGTCATTTCCGAGATGGCGGTGAGAACCTGTCCGGCGGGCGGGTTGACATTCGTGAGGGTATCGAGGAAGGGAGGGGGCAGGACTTCAGTGGCAGGGATGCCATCGGAGATGCGTTGCGTAAGCCAACTGACAGAGGAGATGTCGAGTTGCTCTCCACTTCGACTTCCATGGTTGTTGTTAGTGATGCGGAAATACGGGGAACCGTTTTGATCCGTCGTTACGATTCGCTCGCCTGTGAGCAGAGAAGTGCGCGCGAGGGCATCGGTTTCTTCGGGAGTAAGTTCCCACGCCTTTGAGGAGACGAGCAGGCGGAAGCCTTCTTCCGCCGTGCCGGTGTGCAGCAGCATGGCGCGCGCGAGACGGTTGGCGAGTGCCTTGAATTGTTGCGCCGCCTTCGCTGTCTCCTCGCTTTCCTCCCGGGGTTCGGAAAACAGGTTAGGTAGTTGGTAAGTATAGGACGCTTGGAAAAACGGGTGCGAGTGGTAGGCGATCCAAGAAAGGTCGGTGTCCGGAGTTTCTTTCAAAGTGGGCGACTCCAGAAAATCTGCGATCAGGGAAAACGTGGACAGTCCTTCTTCGGGATCGCGCCGGTTTCTCATCTCTTGGAAGGCGATCTGGATCGCGGGGATGATTTCCGGGGAGGACATCGCACGGGCGAGTAACTGCAATGCTTGGTCGCTTTTTTCAGGTGCTAGTAGAAACGCGAGACGGGTGGTGATGGTGGCGTCCTCGGGGCGCTCGGAGGCGAGCTGGTCCAGTATGGTGAGTGACAGATCGCTTCTATCGAGAGCGTCCGCGAGTTCGATGAAACGCAGTCGTTTTGTGAGACTGCGGGTATCTCCCGGGGCGGCGAGCCGAAGGATCTCATCCTTCACTTCAGGGGTGAGAATTTTCTCAAGGGAACGCAGGGCATCGGTGGGGGTGTTTCCTTGCCGGGTCCGCATGGAGATCATGTTCAGTGCTTCCCGGGCGGCGGCGGTGGACTTTTTCGCGACTGCGAGATCGCTGATTCGTTGCTCTGGGGTGACGGGTTTTGAAATGGTGGACGATGTCCTCGGGACGCGGCTGGGAGCGAAAGTAGCGGGGCCGAGGGTGGACGGACCGGAGGCATTCGCAACAGGGGCGGCGGAGGCTGGATTCGCGGCTAGGGTGATCTCCTCCGCGAGATCCTCGAAGCCGAAGAAGCGAGCTTGTTCGGCAAATGTTTCCGCAAGGCGGATATCGTAGTTTTTGTATGAACGGGAGATCACCGCGCGAAGTTCTTTCTTCAGCGGTTCACGATCCTCGGCGGGCGCGATCCGGGCGATTGCGAGAAGAGTGAGATCGATCCAGCCAGCCAGGGGGTGTGATTCGCCGCGCAGGGAACGCTCTTCGATGAGCAAGCGGCAAGTGGCGGCGTAGTCCTTGCGGTCGAATTGCCGGCCGATTTCGAGGATGCGAAGATCGGCGGTTTCCTCCTCGGTGGCCTCGGAGGAATAGGCCTTGGCGATGGCATCGGCATCGTCCGCTTGGATGGCGATCCAGGCGCGCACGACGGGTGAGCGGAACGAATCGATGGTTTCGAGCATTGCCTCGGCGGAGAACGATTCGGGAAAATGGGAGGCTTTGCCTTCCTCTCTTGAGACGATGGAATTGAGGTACCCAGACTGGATGGTGGACAGCGGCAATCTCTTGATGTCTGGCACCATGAAATTCGGATAGCCACGGCCGCTCCATGGCGAAAAGGGCTGAAACCCTCGGGCTGGAACAGCGGCAGCGGTCACGGCAACATTCGCGGCGGCTGCCTCGCGTGTCTCGTCCATCAGGTCGTTCAGAGTGGCAATCCAGAGTTCGCGAGAATCTGTCTGGAAATAGATGGGAAGCTTCAGATTTACGAAGCCAAGCTCACCGTCCGGGAATTCGGAGGCAGCATCCAGAAGGATCTTTTCAAATTCCTTGCGGGTATCTTTCGGGATGGGACGGCTGCGATTTGAAATGATCTGAAGGATCGGGTAGAATTTGTTGCCATAATATTCGTCGCCCGGCTCTGACATGGATCGCTTCGCGAGGTCGAGCAAGGTTTCCCAGTAGGTTTCTTCGGGAAGCAGATCGGGCGGAGAGGAGGAGAGGATCGAGAGCTTCCGTGAGTTGTTGATAGCGGGAGAGGCGAGGGCAATTTTCAGCATCCCGGGCTCCTTCCGGAAATCGAGTCCGTAGGAAAAGGCCAGTTCAAAGATTCTGGGATCGTCAGGATATTTTTTGAGAAGGGAGGAAACATTGATGTTGCCCCTGATAGCTATAGCGAACATGTCTGAAATGAGTTCGATGTCCGCGAGTCCGGCGGAACGGGCCTGAGCGAGCTTGGCTTCGTCGCCGCGGGCTAGGTCTGCGAGCGAGACCTCCGCTCGGAGTCGGGCCTCAGGAGCCGTGCCGGGCAAGTTGATGTTTTGAAACGGGTTCTGCCTGCGATTGTGGCGATCATGGCGCTGGAAGTTCGAAATCGTTGAGATGATCTGGTTGATACGTCCGGCGCCCGACCCGTCACGTTGTTGCAAATATTCCCGGCCGTTCGTCACAGGGACGATTCCGGGGAGGTCGCCTTCGGCATCCAGCAGGCTGAGAAATACGGGGAAGGCTTCGTCCTCGCGGCCATCGTATTCGAGCATGGAAGCGAGTAGGAAACGGGTGCGCCAGTCGCCACCGTCGGGCAGGGTGGTACGGAGGTGGGAGATCGCCTCGTCGAAAAGCTCGGCTCTGGCGAGGGTGAGGGCGGTGGTTTCGGCTGCGCGGGGGTCGTCGGCAGCGGTGCCGGATATGGCTTGCAGCAAGCGGAGACCTTTGAGCACGCGGCCTTGGCGGATGTGTGTCTGGGCGAGGGCGGAGCGGAGGCGGTCGGTGCGATCGGCGGGGATGCCGTCTTCGAGGAGGCGGATGGCTTGATCGGGATTTCCGGAGGTTTCCTCGAGATCGGCGACCTGGATGCGGAGGGGAATTTCGGTGGGCTTGAGGCGTAGGCCTTCGAGAAGAAGATCGCGGCGGGCCTCGTCGTCACGGGTGACTCTAGCCAGTTCGATTTGCGCCAGGATGGGGCCGAGCGAGCGGCGATTGCCGGCGGCGCGTTCTCGGAATTTCTCCTGAAGCTCCGGGACGCGGTTGGTATCTGAGGCGATGCGGGCGAGCGGTGCGGCCCAGCGTGCCTGGTCGGCGGGGGCTTCCGAGGAATCGTAAAGTCGCCAGTAGATCGCCTCGGCCTCGGCCCATTGCTGGGACTGGACGTGCAGGCTGGCGAGGGTGGCGGCGAGGTCCGTGTCCTCCGGGAAACGGGCCATGGCCTGGCGGGCTGTGGCGATCGCTTGCGGAATCTGGTAGGAAGATTGGTGCAGGCGGATGGTGGTCTGCCATGGGGTTTTATCGCCGGGGGCGGATTGTTTCCAGGTTTCCAAGGTGGCGATGGCTTCCGCAGTTTTTCCGGCGCGGATCTGAAGCTCGCTAAGTTCTTTTAGAAACGAGGCTTTCGCTCCCTCGGAGGATTCCGAGAGTTTTTCGAGTTCGGCGAGGGCCGCCGGGAAATTGCCCTTGGCTTCCAACAGTGAGGCGTGGAAGCGGACAAGTTGTGGATCCTCGGTTTTTTCGAACAGGTTGGTGACGGCTTCTTGGTCATTCTCAGCGGCGGCGAGAGAGGCGAGCAGGCAGGTTTCGGCGATGGTGCGATCGTCTTTCGAGGCGAGGTCAGTGCGCGTTTCAGTGGTCTTTTGCGCGGCCTCCAGCAAACGGGTGGCGAGGCGGGCGTTTTCGGAAATTTCACCTGGAGTGCCAGACAAGCGAACGAGGGTGACGGCTTGTGAGACGGCTTCCCCGGATTTCCCGGAGACCATGGCGGAGCGAATGTAGGCGGTGAGGAAGCGGGGGGCCTTGGAGAAATTGGGCAGATGGTTTTCGAGGATGGTGTGGGTGATTTCCGGGGATCCGAGCGTGGCGATGGCGGAGGCGAGACGGAGCAGGGTCTCTGGCTGGGGGATGGCTGGATCGCGGTTTTCTGCGGCGGCTTGGAGGAGTTCCAGAGCCTGGGGCTTTCGCTTGGTGGCGGTGTATTCGGTGGCGAGAGCTTCGGCGGCAGGGACCGAGGGGAGGAGCGCTTTCAAGAGCGTTTCACCTTGTTTTCCGAGATTGTAGCGAAACATGAGGCCGGCGATGCGAATGGTAGACGGCTCGTCTTGGGGGAGGCTTTCGCGGGCTTTTCCGAGGGCGGTCATGGTGGCATCCGAGTCCTCTTGTGCGAACCGGATGTCGGCCATGCGGAGGTGGAGTTCGGGGTCGTCCGGGGTGAGGGCGATCATTTTGTTGAGTTCCTCGGCGGCTTCGTCGAGACGTTCGCCATCAATGAGTAGACGGATGAATTCCTCCCGCAGGGGGGCGTCTCCGGGAGAGCGTTTGAGCACGACGCGGAAGCGGCCGATGGCGGAATCCATGTCGCCGTTGGCGGCCTCCATTTTCGCCAGTTGGCGGTGAATGAGGAGGCGGCGGGGGTGGGCCTCGGCGAGTTTCTTGAGCTCTGTGTGAAGATCCACAAGCCGGTCCTGACGGCGGAAGACTTTTTCGAAACGGGCGAGAATTTCGCTTTCGAGCCATGAGCCTTCGCCGGTTTCCGCGAGGGTGGCGGCGTAGGTGGTGGTGGCTTCATCGGACTTTCCGGCTTGGGCGAGGATCTCGCCCTCGCGGAGTCTGCGGAGCGTCTTCTTGTAAGGATCTTTGCTGATTTCGATGAGCTTGCGGATGTAAGTCAATGCTTGCTCAGTCTGTCCTCCGGCAGCAGCGGACTCGATGAGATCTTCCAGCAGTTCCTCGTCGTTTGGGTGAGCGGCGAGCAAGGTATCCCAGGTGGCGATGGCTTCCTTGGGTTTGTTTTGGCGGAGGAAGGATTTCCCGATGAGGCGGGAGGCTTCGAGGGCGAGGGCGGGATCGGGACCGTTGGCGGCCTTTTTGAAATCCAGGCGGGCGGCTTCGAAATCGAGACTCGTGAGCAGGATTTTTCCGCGCTCCATGGGTAGCGTGGGATCTTCCGGGAGGGCGGTGATGGCTTTGCCGAGTGTCTCGAGGGCGGCAGGGGTATTGCCACGGCGGAGATGGTAGCGGGCGAGGACGGCGAGGTCCGGGCCGCCATTTTTTTCTGCTTCTGCGACAAGGTAAGCTTCGAGAGATTCGAGCGGTTGCTCATCGATCCAAGCGTTGTAGAAACGATCGAAGAGGGTGGGATTTTCGGGCCGCTTCAGGAGGGCGGCGTGATATTTTTTTGCTTTTTCCGGGGGTGGTTCTGCGGCGGAGAGCAAGGATGCCAACAGGAGGCTTCCGGCGAGATGCCGGAAGAACGATCTGATGCGGAATGCGCCAGTCAGGTGACGGATAGATGGGCTGATCGATTTCATAAGCACCTAGGTTAGGACACCGGAAGGAGGCTATTTCTTAGGAAGTTCTGCGATTTTCCTGCCCAAAGCGTCGTAGCGTTTCTGATACCAATCCGGGACATCTTCCTTGTTGATGCTTTCGTATTCGGTGATGGCTTCCTGGTGTTTTTTCTGTTCGAGCAGGGCTTGCGCGAGTCCGCCGATGGCGCGGGCGCGCAGATTTTTCCATGGGGGGGTGTCCATGGCGCTGGCGGCGGCGCGGAAGGCTTTTTCCGCGTCCGCGAAATTCTTATCGGCGAAGGATTTTTCGGCACGGTAGGAATGGAGGGCGGGAACGGTTGGTGGGAGCAGGCCTTCCGGCAGACGGATCGGTCAGAGCGAGCAAGTCTTCGCGCAGGTCGCCTTTGTCTCCGGCTTCCATAACCCAGCGAATGCTGCCGGCGGAATAGTAGCCTTTCATTTCCGGGCGGGTGAGGGTGGCCATGAGCAGGCCGCGACGCGCCTCCGCGAAGGAGGGGTCGTTCCACTTGAGATCCTTTTTCCCGATGGTGGCGAGGTGGCTGATTCCGCCGGGTGTTTTGAAGTGATCCACTTGCTTCTTCAGGCGCTTGATTTGCTTTGTGAGGTCCGTGAATTTTTTGGGTTCGCCTTCCCAGTTGGCGAGGAACTCACACAGGGAGAGGGCGTTGTGGAGTTGCCACCAGCCGAGGTCTTTTCGTGAGTCGGCGACGAGGGCAAATTTCTCGAAGATTTCGAAGGAATCTTTGAAGCTCGCGGTGCTGTCGCGGTGGATGGCTTCGGCGGTCCAGAGTGGGGCGGAGACGAGAAAGCGGTTGTAGTATGAGCCGAGTTTGCTTTCGCCTGGGGGTTGGTTGCCACAGGCTTCGGCGAGATTCCGGAGGGCGGTGGGATCGCCGGCGAACCAGTCGGCGAAGGCAGATTGGCGGACGATGGCGGATTCGGCGGGAGCGACTTCGTGGCGGGGGGCAGGGGCATTGGCCTCGCCGGTGCGATTGTGCCAGTCTGCGAGGGCGGCATCGAGGTCGATTTCCTTGGAAATCTCGGCTAACTCGGTGCGCAGGGCGATGGCGGCGGGGTTGGAATCCCGGGTGAGGGTCGAGAGAATCTCGGTGCGGAGCATGCGGTCGGCGGGAGGATTCTCTTTGTAAGTTGCGGCCAAGCGGAGCTCGCGGGTGGTGCGGTCCTCGGTGGGGCTTTCTTTCTCCTCGGCGATGGGCGCCTCGGTGAGCTGGGCCTCGATGCGGAGCAGGGCGAGGGGATCGAGATCGGGTAGTTCTCTGAACGCGGCGAGCTGTTTCTCGAAGGCGGCGGTGTAGGGAACGATCTCCTTGTTTTTCTTCCGATAGATGCGACCGGGAGAATTGAGGAGTTTCTCCGCCAATTCGTGATTTCCGGCGAGGATGAGGGAGGAGATGATGGGGACGCTTCCCTCGATCTCCGGTCGGACGAGATTCAGGAGTTTGTTGGCCGTTTCCCTATCGCCGATGGATGACGCGGCGAGGAAAAGCGGTTTACTGAGCGAGGGCGGGATGGGTGGGTGACCGCCGGCTTTGGGTGAATTTGCGTTTTCCCAGAAGGTGGCGTTGATGCGTTTCAGCTGAGGCATGGTCGCGGGGTTCGGATCGGTGGCGCTGATCCATGCGACGGCTTCAATGCCGATGGGGTTCACGATGCTACGCTCTTCTCCGGCATAGGCGGCATAGGTATCGGCGACAGCAGTGGCGATCTCCGGGTTGGCGAGCATGTCGGGGGCGCCAGAAACGAGAGTGGTGAGCTGCATGCGCGTGCTGATGGGGACAGTCTCATCGGTGATAAGAGTTGCGAAGGCCTTGGCGGTGAGATCGCGATCGTTTTGATCATGTTTTTCCCAGTCGGCGATGCCGATGCTCAGGGAGTGGAGAAGGGCGATTTCCGGATCCAGGTCTTTGATTTCGGCAAGTTTCTTCCGGTTGGTGGACACGCGGATGATTCTCGAGAGTTGGTTTTTTTGGGATTGGAAGCAGAAGACGGCAAGCATGGCATCCCTGCGGATGTTTTCTGGTTGTTTCGCAGCCCACTCATAAGCCGGGCGCCAACCCGGCCGGGATTCCCCTTTCGGGTGAGGATTGACCTCGTGGATTTTATCTCCGATGAGACTGAGGAGAGGTGTGGAGTTGTGAGGAATGGTGAAACAGAATCTGCTACCTTCCGGGCTGGCAGCGATGGTGGCGTGGAAGCGAAGGGCGAGCGCGGGGTCACGGTTGAGCGCGCTGTCGTCCGAGCGCATGAGATCTTGGATCGCTTCGTCCCGCTCGGTGACTTCGAGACTATTGGAGGTGTAGCTGGAGAGGCGGCCACCGACGGCGAGAGAGGCGGTGAAGCGGCGCTCGCATTCCAGGAAGACCTCGACGGCTTTGTCGAAATCCAAGGCGAGGAGTTGCTCGATGGTGTCCTCCATTTGATCGAAAGCGCGTTCATGTTGATTTGGCGCGGTCGTGGATTTTAGAAACTCATCGGCGGTTTTGGTGAGTTCAGCGAGCCGGACCTTGTCGGCCTCACTGGCCTTTTCCCGGAAGGAGGCGGGAAGCTTGGCGACGGCATCCGCCGGGAGCCATGGGAGGAGCAGGCTGAGGCCGGCGACCTGCTCCGGAGGGAGTTCTGCCAGCTCGGGTGAGGCGTGGGTGAAGGCTTCGGCAGCGAGTTTCGTGCGATCGCTTCCATACGAGACGGTGGCGGCGGTGATGAGATTACCAAAGGTGACCGGCTTGCGATTTGTTAGGCGTTTCACGAGATCGGTGCGGGAAAATCCGGTGTTCATCCTTTGGTAGAGGCTCTCGTTGAGGAGCATTTCCTTTTTTCGGAAGCTGAGTTCGCCATTCACCTGGTCGGTCTCCGCGATGATGGCGACAAGGGGCCGCCATGTCTTGACGTCTTCGAGGAATCCGATGGATTCGAAAAATTTCTCAGCTTCCTCGGGAGTTCCGAGTCGTTTGTTGCTATAGCCGTTGAGGACGGAATACTCGCTGTCTCCGACGGGGACCCCAAGCCGGTGCAGCGCGGGAAGGATACGGATGGAGGCGGTTTGGTCCGTCTGGACGGATTCGATGATTTTTTCCATGGCATTGATCGCCCGGTAGAATTTCATGCCCTCGTCTTTGCTGGTGTCCCAGTCGATTTCTTCTCCGAAGATGGCGGAGGAAACGGCTTTTGCGACTTCATCGAGAGACTTGGGATCCTTGCTGGAAGATGCGGAACGCAGGGCGGAGGAGAGCAGGCTGAGCTGCGTGTTGCCCTGACCTCGGTTCAGATCCATGATGAATTTTTCGGTATCGATGTCGCGGACAAGCTTCAGGAAGTAGGAAGTGGCGCCTGGGATGGAGGAGGCGCGATTGAGAGCGGCCTCGCGCAGCATCACCGAGATGGGGTCGTTGCCTTTTTCCAACAGTCCTGAATCCCAGAGAGCGGAGAGTTTTTCAGTGGAATCGAGAGTGGCGATGGCGGAGACGAATTCCCCGACTTTCGGGTTCTTTTCATTCAGTTCCCTGAGATAGGCGGGAGGAAGGATTTCGTCCGGGGATTTTGTCTTGGAAAGCCGCTCGGTGAGCAGTCGGGCGGAGGAGTGAGTGGGAAGGTCATCTCCGCTGGAGGAGCCGCCATTGTTCCGGACGAGTGTGTAGATGTTGCGGTGGTTGTTGTTGTCAGATGGATCGATGTAGAGAGCGAGCAAGGTCGCGCGTAGCATTTCATCGGACTCGGCGGGTGTGGTCTCCCATGCTTCCGAAGCCGAGTAGAGGCGGAAGCCCTGTTCGGCGAGGGACGGGAGGCGCATCATGGCGAGGGCGAGGCGTTTGGCGGTGGCAACGTATGCCTCGTAGTCCTTGTCTTTCTCTGCGTCCTCGTTTGGCTTGTTGGTGAGGCCCCGGAGGTTTTGGGAAGGGCCGCGCTCGAAGAAACTTTTCCCGTAGTAGGCAATCCAAGTGAGATTTGTGTCGGAGAGACTTTCGGGATCTGTTTTCTCCAGCCAGTGGGCGACCGTGTTGTAAAAGCCGAGACTCCGTGAGGCATCTTCCTCGTCGGAGAGTTGGTCCGCTTGGGCCGAGGCGATGCCTACAAATTCGTCGGTGGAGGCAGCTTTGGTGAGCAGTGAAAGGGTGAGATTCTCCTGATCGGGGGGGAGGAGAAATGCAAGTCTGGCAGCGACAGCGGGGTCTTCCGGGCGTTCTTTGTTCAGAGAGGAGAGGACTTCAAGGGCACTGTCCTTCTTCCCGAACTGGGCGCAGATATCCGCGTATTCGAGGCGCTTGGTAAGCGATTTGGAATCGCCGGGATCCACCATGCGGATGAGTTCCTCGCGGATCTCGTCGTTGAGGGCTTCTTTGAGCTGCCTGATCTCATAGCTGTTTCGGTAGGTGCTCGCATTTGCCTTGCGGATCAGGAGCAGGGCCTCGCGGGCGGCAGCTTCGTATTTTTTCGTGGAGGTGAATTTTTTCAGTTTGTCCATGGAGCCCGTGGAGGAGGACGAGGATCCGCGAGAGCGCGTGATGGCGGCGGGGCCGATCCGTGATCCGCCTGTCGCAGGGTTGGATGCGAGTTGTGGGCGCATGCGTTTCGCCAGCTCGTCGAAGCCGAGTTGATCGGCTTTCGCGGCGATCACGGGAGCGCCGGTTGTGCCGAGAACTTGGCGGGCTTGAATGAGGATGGGACGGAGTTTTTCAGAGATCCCGGCACGTTGCTCGGGGGTCATTTCCGAGGCGATGGCGATGAGGGAAAAGTTCAGCCAAGTGTTCAGGTTTCGTTCGGACGCGTAGGTTGGGCGTGCCGCTTCGAAAAGCGCATAGGCTTTGGGGAAATCCTTTTCATTCAGTGCCCGGATTGCGCGGAGCTGGGCGAAGTCCACCTCCTCGGCGGCAGGTGGCTCCACGGAAAACGCTTGTTCGATCGCATCTTTGTCATTGGCGCGGAGGGCGATCCAGGCACGCAGGGAGGGAGACTCGAAGGTGGCGAGCTGCGGGATCAGGTCGGTGGGATTCAGGGAGGATCCGCCGTAGCTATACTGATTTTCCGGACGGATGATGTTGAGAGCGATGGAGGGGAGGGAAGGCAGGGTCAACTGCTCGAGCTGTGGTAGGACGAAGGGGGATTCACCGTTGCCCCAAGGATTGTGATTACCGTATTGTGAGGAATATGAGATCCTCTGCTGGAGGCGTGCCGCCATGAGGGAGGCTTCGTCTCCCGGAGATTTCCGATGAACCTCGATCTCACGATTGATGGCCTCGATGGCCTGCTCCTGGGTGCCGGCCCCTA
Organism: uncultured Verrucomicrobiae bacterium; assembly: GCA_963793435.1. Taxonomy (GTDB): domain Bacteria; phylum Verrucomicrobiota; class Verrucomicrobiia; order Verrucomicrobiales; family Akkermansiaceae; genus Luteolibacter. Next base: position 4,108,882 of record CAWCAA010000002.1, read on the forward strand.
CCAGGATCATCAGGCGCATCTGGCTGTTTTCCTCCTCCTCGCTTTCATCCGTGGCGACGAAATCGAGCAGGAGTTTCTTTAAAGCTGCCTTTTTTGTTTCCGGGATGTGTATCTGGCTCTGGTCAGAGACCATGTGCATGATCTGGTAGCAAGTCGAGAGCCCGAGATTCTCTTTCTCGGAAGTCAGGCAATCGCCAGCTGCGGCAATCAGGGTATCCCATGCGGGATCGCCTTCCTTGGCATCCATGACTAGATTGATCCCGGCACGAAAGCGGAGCGTAGGGCTAAGGTCCTTTGTTTCATTGAGAGCTTTTTCGAGAAGATTCTTGTCGAGCCCGGACTCCTGGCCGTAGCGGTTGCCGTATAGGAGCGCAATCTCGAGCATGCCGGGGGCGGTGGTATGTTTTTCAAACAAAGCCGCGTAGTCCGGGCGACCTTCTTTCACACTCTCCACTACATCGAAGAGAAAGGGTGCGTTGTCGATCCCGACGGCCTTGAGTTGGGCAAGAATTTCTGCCGAATCCATGCCGTGTGCATTGGCCAGTTTCGCGAGGTGAACGGTGGCCATGGAGCGGGCGTTTTCCGCAAGAGAGGGGAGGATAAAGATGCCGACTTTAGAGACCCCCGTCGAACTGCCGTAATAGCCACCCCTGTTCTGGTCCTGGCGATGTGCATACGCAGCCGTGACACTGACGGAGAATTGGATCAACTCCTGGACTTCATCGGAATACTCGGAGAGATACTCGGCGCGGGGATCCGGGGTTTGTACAACGGGCATTACCTCACCGGTGGCCTGGGTGAGTTCGAGGAAAATGGGGAGTGCCTCGGCTTCGCGGCCGTCCTGCTCCAGCATGGTGGCGAGAAGGTATTTCGTACGCCAGTCGCCTCCGTTGGGCAGGGATTCACGTAGGAACCGGATGGCCTCCTCGTAGAGGCCCGCTCCGGCGAGGGAGACGGCGCTGGCTTCCACGGAGCGAGGATCTTCTTTTCCGTTTTTCCCGGAGAGGGCGCGTAGCTCGCGCATGCCTTTCATGGTCTGTCCTTGGCGCAGATAGGCTTGGGCAAGGGCACTGCGGATCCGCCCGGATGAGTCAGAATCCACGGCGTCTTCAAGGATTCCTATGACGCGGTCAGGGTTTCCGCTTTGTTCTTCGAGGTTGGCGATTTGGAGGCGGAGGTCGATGTCCTTGGGCTGGAGGCGCACGGCTTCCAGGAGGAGATCGCGGCGTTTGTCGTCATTGCGGAGGACGCGGGCGAGTTCCGCTTGAGCGAGTACGGGGCCGATGGAGCGGCGGTTGCCACGTGCGCGCTCACGGAGCTTCTCATCGAGATCCTCAGTAAGCCCTGTTTGGAGGGCAAGCTGTGCGAGTTGGGTGGCCCAGCGGACTTGGTCATTGGGATTACTGGATTCATCGTAAAGACGCCAGAAAATGTCTTCCGCGTCCTGAGGCTGCCCCGCCTCCATGTAAAGAGTGGCGAGGTTCGCGGCGAGATCCGCATCGCCCTCGAAGCGGGCAACGGCTTGGCGAGTCATACGAACGGCTTCCTCCGGGCGGCCCATTTCCCGGAGCAGGCTGCTGCCGGAGATCCATGCGGACTTATCGCCGGGTGAGCTTTGCTGCCAGCGGGTGACGGTGGCAAGGGCGTCTTCGGGTTTTCCGGCGCGCTGCTGGAGCTCGGTCATGTCTTTGAAAAAGGCGGTCTTCCGGCCTTCGTCGGTATCGGCGAGGCGGGAGAGGGTGGCGATGGCTTGCTCGAAGGCACCGCGGCGATCGAGAAGGGCGGCATGGAAACGGAGCAGAAGGGGATCGCTGGCACCGTCCATGATTTTCTCCACGGCATCGAAGTCTCCCTGTGTCTCGGCAAGGGCTGCAGAGAGGCATTTTTCTGGGAGAGTTGGTTGCGGGAGTTTTCCAAGAGTCTCACGCCATTCGAGAGTCTGTTCAGCGGCAGAGATCGCGCGGAGTGCGAGGCCGATGCTATCACCGAGATCGGTGGACTGCTTTGAAAGGCGGACGAGTTTCACGGAACGGGCGACGGCTTCTTCGGGCTTTTCGGCGGCGAGAGCCGTCTGAGTGATGGCTACAAGGAAGCGCGGATCGGATTCGAACTCGGCCGCACGGGCGGAGAGCAAATCGAAGGCGGTGGCGCTTTCTCCGAGAGCGGAGATGGAGGATGCGGTGCGGAGTAGGACATCAAGCTCTGCTTTGGTGGCGAGTGTTTTCAGAAGGGCGAGAGCTTCGGGCTTGCGATTCGTGCGGGCGTATTCTGCGGCGAGTGCCTCGGCGGGCGCAGCGGTGGCTTCCGGCGCGGCGATGAGGTTTTTGAGGATTTTCTCTCCGTTTTCCGCTAGGTCGTATTGGAGCATCAGGCTGCCGATACGAATGGCGTCGCTCTCGTTCTCGCCGAGGAGTTCGTGGGCTTTTTCGAGTGCCGTGAGCGTGGCTTCCTTGTTTTCCTGTCGGTGGGCGAGGGCGGCCATCTGGAGCTGAAGCGAGGCATCATCGGGAGCGAGTTCTATCATTTTCGCCAGCTCCTCGGCGGCATCGTCGAGTCGCTCGCTGTCGGTGAGCATACGGACGAATTCTTCACGCAGCTCTCGCTCGCCGGGGGAGCGTTTCAGGACCTCACGGAAGCGCCCGATGGCGGCATCGATTTCGCCCTGAGAGGCTTCGAGCTTGGCAAGCTGGCGGTGGACGAGAAGGCGTCGAGGATGTTCTTCCGCGAGTTTTTTCAGGGTCTCGGAAAGGTCGTCGAGGCGGTCTTGCCTGCGGAAGAGAGTTTCAATCTGCGCAAGGATTTCACGCTCCAACCAGGAACCCTCGCCGACGTCTGCGAGGATGGCGGAGTAGGATTTCACGGCCTCGTCGTTGTTGCCGGAGAGCGCGAGCAGATCGCCCCGGCGGAGCTGGCGGAGGGCTTTCTTATACGGATCCGAGGTGGCCGCGATGAGCTTGTCGATGTAGGCGAGAGCTTGGGTGGTCTCTCCCTCGGCGGCGGCTGATTCCACAAGATCTTCGAGCAGGTCCTCATCTCCGGGGCGGGTGGCGAGAAGGGCGTCCCATGCTTTGATGGCTTCCTCCGGCTTGCCTTCGCGGAGGTAGGATTTCCCGGTGAGCTTCGCTGCCTCGGTGGCGAGGATTTCGTTTTTCCCGGAGGCGACCTGTTCGAAATCTTCCCTTGCTGCCTCGAACTCAAGCCGGCGGAGAAGAATTTTCCCACGCTCCATGGAGAGCGAGGAATCGTCAGGAAGGGCGGCGATGGCTTTCCCGAGCGTGGCGAGAGCATCCTCTTCTTTCCCACGCCGGAGCTGGTAGCGGGCTAGGACGGCGAGATCCTGAGCTCCGTTCTTTTCCGCACGGGAAATGAGAAACACTTCGAGCGATTCGACCGGTTGCTCATCGATCCATGCTCCGAAAAAGCGGTCGAAGAGGGTGGCGTTATCCGGGCGCTTCAGGAGGGCAGAGTGGTATTTTAGCGCCTTTTCAGGAGGAGCCTCCGCAGCAAAGCCGAGGGTGCAGAAAACAGAAACGAGGGGGAGCAGAAATCGGAGAGGTTTCATGAACTTTTTGAGGATGCCTATACCTGTCAGGTTTTTTTTAAAAGTCCCGGAAATAGTGAGGTCGGTTGGATAAACTTTTACGAATGCGGTCCAACGGGCCTGTCCGGAATTTTGGGAAAGACAAGCGATCGTCGTGTGGGCTAGTCTCCGCCAGATGACCAGAGGAACGAGAAAGGAGAAGGTCCTGCTGATCGGCTGGGATGCGGGCGACTGGAAGGCGATCCACCCGCTGCTCGATGCGGGGAAGATGCCGAATTTAGCGTCACTTCTGGAACGTGGAACCATGGGGAACATTGCAACACTCCAACCTGCGCTCAGCCCGATGCTGTGGAGTTCCATCGCCACCGGGAAACGTCCTTTCAAACACGGGGTGCACGGTTTTTCCGAGCCAGATCCCGTCACGGGAGGAATTCGCCCGGTTACGAACCTTTCCCGCAAGACCAAGGCGATTTGGAACATTCTCAACCAGCAGGGACTGAATACGATCACCGTCGGTTGGTGGCCTTCGAATCCGGCCGAGCCGCTTTCAAAAGGTGTGATGGTTTCCGATGATTACCAGAAATCCCATGGCCCGCCAGACAAGTGGCCGATGAAGCCCGGCACCGTGCATCCGGAACGCCTGGAGGAGAGGCTCAAGGAGCTCCGCTTCCACCCCGGTGAATTGAAACAGGAAGATTTGCTGCCATTTCTCCCCGGTTTGCACGGTATGGATGCGGAGGATTTGGAGAAAGTTTCAAAACATCCGCGCATCCAGTCACTGATGAAAATCATCGCCGACTGCACTTCCGTCCATTCTGCGGCCACGGCCCTGATGCAAAACGAGCCATGGGATCTGATGTGTGTGTACTACGATGCCATCGATCACTTCGGCCATGCCTTCATGAAATTTCACCCGCCACAGCGTGAGGGAGTGGACGACTGGGATTTCCGTGTGTTCAACCACATTGTCGAAGCCGGATACCGATACCACGACATGATGCTCGGCACTCTCATGCACCTGGCGGGTGAGGATGCGACCGTGATCCTGATGTCGGATCACGGATTTCACCCGGATGATTTCCGACTCTCCTCCCTCCCGCGTGAGCCTGCGGGGCCGGCGGCGGAGCACCGCCAGTTTGGCATCTTCGCGGCGGCGGGGCCGGGGATACGAAAGGACTCGCGGATCTACGGCGCTGGCCTGTTGGACATCTGCCCGACTCTGCTGCACCGCTTCGGTCTCCCCGTCGGTGAAGATATGGATGGGAAAGTCCTGCTCGATCTCTATGAGGGAAATCCTCCTCCCGTAGAGAAAATTCCCTCATGGGATGCGGTTCCGGGCGATCACGGCATGCACCCGCCGGACAGACAGATCAGCGCCTCCGATTCGAAGGCCGCCCTGGAGCAGCTGGTTGCGCTCGGCTACATCGACGAGCCCGGTGAAAACCAATCGGAAGCCATCGAGCGAACCGTGCGGGAACTGGATTACAATCTCGCCCAGGCATACATCGATGGTGGGATCTATACCGAGGCAGTCGCCATTTTGGAAAGACTTTACGAGAAATGGCCGATGGAGCACCGCTTCGGTTTCAAACTCGCCGTGTGCTACCGCTCTCTCCAGCGAAACGCGGATCTGCGGGAAATCGTCCGCACCGTCAGCGAGCGCCGCCTGCGCGAGGCGGAGGAAGCCCGCGAGGAGCTGAAAGCGCTCGCTCCCGCGAGTGAAGAGGAAGCAAAGGCCGAAAGCGAGCGACTTGAGGCTCTCCCGGAGAAAGAGCGCGAGGCTGAGGCAAAAAAACGCCGGGAGCTGCTAGGGAAAGCCCGCCCGAACTTGTTTTCGCTCCGTTATCTGGAGGCAAGCGCCGATTATTCGGAGAAAAAATACGAGCAGGCATTGGAGAAGCTCACAGAGCTGGATCAGGACTACGGAGCTCGCCGGAATGCTCTGACACTGCGCGGAGAAGTCCTCCAGCGCCTCCGCCGCTGGGACGAATCGCGTGCTGCCTTCGAGCAAGCCTTGGAGTTTGACCGCGAGACACCCGGCCCCCTGCTGGGCCTTGCCCGAACTGCCCTTGCCGAGCGGAAATTTGATGAGGCGGCGGAATACGCCCGTGCCTCCATAGGTCTTCTCTACTTCCAGCCGCCCGCCCACTACCTACACGGACTCGCCCTGTATCGGGGTGGCCGTTGGCAGGAGGCGGAGAGGGCCTTGCGCATCAGCACGGAGCAATCGCCTCTCGCCGCACCTGCTTGGCGCCTGCTTGGAGAAATCGCCCGGCTCTACAAGCGCGATCCCCAGGAAGAACAACAGATGCGTCTGAGACTCCGCGATGCCCGGCAACGACTTGTCGCTCTCCGTAACGCAAAGAAAGAAGATTTCCTGCAAAACCAGAGCCAGCCGCTTCGCCCCGGAGAGAATCCCGAGGACAGGCCCATGCCCACCCTGCTTCCTCGTCCTGAAGTGCTGGCAGGGAAACCTCCGGAGAAAATCGTCACCATCGTCTCCGGGCTGCCGCGTTCCGGCACCTCCCTGATGATGCAGCTTCTCGAGGCTGCCGGCATCCCGCTCTTCAGTGATGGCAAGCGCAAGGCGGACGGCTCCAATGAAAAGGGTTACCACGAGCACGACAAGGTCGGTTCCCTGATGTCCTCCCCGGATCGGAAATGGCTAGGGGAAACCCCCGGTCACGCCATCAAGATCGTCGCACCCCTTCTATCTTTCCTGCCTCCGCGGATCCCGGGAAAGGAGGCCGCTTACCGGATCATTTTCATGGAGCGAGACATGGGTGAAATCCTTGAAAGTCAGGCCACTATGCTCAAGCGATTGGGTAAGCCCGCTCCAGAGGGAGATGTTTCCAAAGCGTATGCTCAGCAAGTCTACCACGCCAAGACCTGGATCAATGCCAGGGGGATTCCCGCGATCTCGGTTTCTCACCGAGATCTCATCGAGACTCCGGAGGCTGTCATACCCGCTCTCTTGGATTTCCTCGGCTCTGGCACATCCCCGGAAGACCTGCTCTCCATCGTGGATCCCTCGCTTTACCGGGCGCGATCCTGAGTGGATGTGCGCGCAAAGCTTTTTAGCTCGCCATACGCCGCAATATTTGTTTCTTGGATCCCGATGAAAACAAAAACACTCGCCACCGGATTGATCACAGGGGGGCTTGCAGGAGTCAGTCACGCAGCCACAGTCCAGATCACCTTGACGGGAAATTTCATTAGCTCATCCGGGAACATGTTGCTGGCGGATGTCACTGGGGACGGGATGGGCGATGTGAGCTTTACAAGCTCGGTAGCGAATAGCGGCTATGCTGGTGTCACTATCGATACAGGTCGTGTAGTTGCTCAACGAGGGCTTGCTGGTTCAATGGGTGTCTATGTTACGACCTTTCAAGTGGATGCTGCATTTGCATTGGGCGTTGGAACGCCTGATGCCACAAGCTATGCTCCTAACGATATCAAGTTTCTCAATCAGATCACGTTCACGGATGCGAATATCAACGGAGGCGCGGCGACCAATGGTTACCTCGAGGTGAATGCGTTCAATACCAGTCCTGGCTCGCATACAGTGGCACTTACACGTCTGGTTTTCGACGATGCGAGCACCGTGCGCCCTACAGGTGTCTCGACTGCAACCACGTACACTGAGTTTGTTCCAGAGCCATCTTCGCTGACCCTCCTGGCCCTCGGTGCCGGTGGTCTGATGGCTCGGCGTAAGCGCGAACAGGCTGCCGCGTGATTTGAGGGCATAGCGGATGTAATTTGAGGGAATTTTGGTGGAGTGCCGTATTCCTATCTACGGGACCTCAATGTCGTGTCTGAAAAAGCTGGTTCAGTTCGGAAATTCCATGTGTGCAATCTGTTAGTTTTTTGACTCGACCGATTGCTACGAAAACACATGATGCCCCAGTCATGAAAGCTTCCGTCACAAGAAAAGTCGCCGCCGCAGGAGCAATCACTGGAGGGCTGGTTGGATCCGGTCACGCCGCGACTGTTCAGATCACCCTAGTAGGAAACATGATTTCGAGCGGCGGGGGGAATCAGCTCAATGCCGATTTGACGGGGGATAGCATCAATGACGTAAATTTTTCGAATTCGGTCACCGGAAACTATCGCGCAGTGGTGAACGTGAATTCGGGAATGCTTAGCGCAGGTGGTAGTAGTATTACCCAATTAGTAGATGCGCAATTCGCTGGGGGTGGAGTTGGGACCGTGAGTGACACGGGATATCCTCAGGCGAGTGCCACATACCTGAATCCGATTACCTTCTCTGATCCCGCGATCAACGGTGGAGCGATGACCGGAGGCTACCTTGAAGTGTATGCTTTCAGCAACGCTGGCAACTTCGCCACGATTACCAATGGCATTGTGCAAGGCGGTAGTCATTTGGTGCAACTCACCAGACTGGTTTTCGACGATGCAAGCACCATGCGACCCGATGCAATGAATGTATCCACGACTGAAACATACACCGAGTTCGTGCCGGAGCCGTCTTCCCTGGCTCTTCTGGCTCTTGGTGCCGGGGGCCTGATGGCTAGGCGCAAACGCGAGCAGGCCGCCGCGTGATTTGCCATTATATTGGCTCGGATTTGAGGGTATTTGTCGAAGTGACCAGCCCTTTTTGCGTTTTGTCGTATTTCCAAAGGGAAAATGGTTCGATTTGAGTTTTTCATATCGATAATATTTTCGGGTTTTCGACTTGATCGATTGGTATAAAAAGTGCTCGTTAGTGCTGTCATGAAATCGTCTCTCAAAGGAAAAGCAATCGCTGCAGGAGCAATCACAGGAGGACTTGCGGGAGCAGGTCACGCCGCGACCGTTCAGATCACTCTTACCGGAAACATGATCTCCGGCAATGGAGGAAACCAGCTTAACGCCGATTTGACGGGGGATAGCATGGATGACGTGATGCTCGGATCTACGGTCTATCGACGCGGTTACGCCTATGCGGTTGTGAACGGAGGTTACATTTTCGCACGCTCTTCAGTTGAAGGGAATAACGTCGATCCCAGCTTCGCTTCGGGGGGGGTCGGGGCTGGATATGCTTCGGGAAGTGGCCAGGTAAGCGCCACCTACTTGAATCCGATCACCTTCACTGATACTGCGATCAATGGCGGAATGACGACCGAAGGCTATCTTGAAGTATATGCTTTCGTGAATCCCCCCCCCGGACTGGTGGGACTCAACGGCAATGAGCAGTTCAACGGTCCGGTCGTGCAATTCACCAGACTGGTGTTCGACGACGAAAACACCATGCGCCCGGATCCAATGAATGTTTCCACGACTGAAACATACACCGAGTTTGTCCCGGAGCCATCTTCCCTGGCGCTTCTGGCTCTCGGTGCCGGCGGCCTGATGGCTAGGCGCAGGCGTGAGCGGTCCGTTGCTTGATTTTGACAGCTGGTTGGATTCGATTCATTGGAAGCCTCCGGAGAAATTGCTTTCTCATTCTGCCTCGGATTGCAGTTCTATCGCACCACCGATCGCTCCGCTCTCGTTTCGCTTGTTTGCTATCCATTGCGAGCAACCTCCGGCTTGCGCCCTTGCGGGATTTTCGTCTAGAGTCCCACAAGCAATGGAAAAGCGTCGGAAGGAAGGAAAACATGTGGCGTCGTTCAACGCCGGGCCGGAGAAATTCGAGGCGAAGAATACGATCGCACCGAAGCGTTGGCGCAAGATCAAGGGCGAGCGAAGAACGGTCCGGACGCTCAAGATGCGATGGATATTGCTGGGCGCGATCGTGCTGGTCGTCTGCGTGATGATGGTGGGGGCCGTCCTGCATGTATTGGATCCGGACCGCTGGAATCCGGAGGAGAAATCCACTCTCAATGTATATGAACTGCCCGTGCCTGATGAGGCGGTGCTGCCGAAGTTGGCGGAAGACGCGGAGAGTGTCTTTATCGGCCAGCCTATCGCGATTGCCCGTGCCTTTGCAGAAGCGGAGGATTTGGAGGCAAGGTTGGAATTGGTTCGTCATCCTGAAGAGGTGAGAAAACGGCTCGAAAGATACCCGGAGCAAGCTGTTTCCGAGATTCCCACTGGGATCCACGCCGCTGGTATCGGGACCGATGGGGAGAAGCAGTATCCGATTTTCAAAGCTGAGTTCGCCAACGGAGACGCGCGGCTTATCTCGGTTCTGGCCACGCCGGATGGATTGAAAGTTGATTGGGATTGTTACGCGCGAAATGGCAGTGCGACGTGGGAAGAGTTTACTACGGGAAAAGTAAAGGAGGCCACCTTCCGTGTATTCGTGAGGAAGGGCGCTTACTTCAATTTTGATTACTCGGATGAGAAAAAGTGGCGGTGTTACCGGATGATCTCTCCGGAGATGCCCGATGGGATCTATGCCTTCGTGGAGGCGTATAGCGAGACCGCCGTTGCCATCGCGGAAGCACTCCGCGACAAAGGCCTGGAGCGAATGATCCTTACCGTACGTGCGGATAACGCGGAAAGCCTCGCACGCAGGCAGGTCCGGATCGTTTCGGTGGAGTCCCGGGGCTGGGTGGTGGACCCTTGAGCTTTTGGTCGGAAGCTCGCGCCCTGATTTCACGACATCGGCAGAGACTGTGTTCCCACGAAACGAACCCGGGGGGTTGATTCGTTGTCCCTTCCGTGTTTGAGTGCCGGATGAATTCATTTTTCCATGCAGCGCTGGTGGCGGACGCGTTCTCTCTTGGGGCGCACTGGGTGTACGATCAGGAGGAAATCGCCGAGGCCTATCCCCATGGGATGCGGGAATTTTCGGATCCCCTGACGGAGTATCACAAAAGCAAACGCGCGGGAGACCTCACCCATTACGGGGATCAGGCAGTGATCCTGCACGACTCCATCGAAGAGCGTGGAGGTTTCGAAATAGAGGGGTGGCGGGAGGACTGGATGGAGGCGATGAAGGGCTTCCGCGGATATGTCGATGGCGCCACCAGGGAGACCATGAAAACTGCCGGCAAAGCACCCTCTCCCTCTACCGACCTCGGTGGTGCGTCCAGAATCGCGCCGATCCTCGATTTGGATCTGCCGCTTGAGGAGGCGATCGTTGCGGCCCGCGCACAAACAGCCCTAACTCACGGTGACGCGGCAGTAGCGGATGCCGCAGAGTTTTTTACCCGGGCTGCCTACGCGGTGAAAAGCGGGGCCATCTTCGAGGACGCGCTCGAGGTCGCTGCGGCCGAGGGAGACTACGGGAAACTCAAGGTGGAGGAAGATCTTGAAAAGGCCCGGGAGCTTCGGGACGAGAACTTTCCATTGGTGGCGGAAGATTTGGGGCAGGCTTGCGGGGTTGAAAACGCATTCCCCCTCGCCCTCTATTTCCTTCTCAGACCGGAAACGGATTTTGAAAAGACCCTGAGCGACAACGCGATGGCTGGCGGCGACAGCTCCGCGCGGGCGATGCTCATTGCCCTGCTCTTCGCCGCCGAAGATACGGATGTCGCCACCGAATGGATCGACGGCCTGCGCTCGGTCTAGAAAGTTTGGGCCTCAAGGTGGAAGCCGTTGAACGTTTCCTGATTCCGAAGTCAGGGTTCTCAATTGGAGTTTTAAGTTTGGAATTTCGAGTTTAAAACCCCGCGGATGATTAGGCAGGCGTTTATTCTTGGAGCGGGATTGGGAACGAGGTTGCGGCCTTTGACGGATATTTTACCCAAGCCACTGGTCCCGCTTTTCCATAAACCTCTGGCGCAGTGGGCGGTGGAAGCTTGCGAGGCGGTGGGTTGCGAGCGGTTCGCGATCAATACGCATCACTTGCCGGAAAAGTGGGGAGGGTTCGGCGGAGGTAAAGACGTTTCGTTTTTCCACGAGCCCGTGCTTCTCGAAACGGGTGGGGGCTTGAAGAATATCGAGGGCTGGGTCGAGGAGGGCAGCCTGCTGATACACAACGGCGATATTTATTCCTCGATGGATCTTCAGGAACTGGTCGCCGCCCATGAAGCTTCGGGTGACGAAGTGACTCTTGCCCTGCGTTCCGATGGTGGTGGGAAAAGGATTTCATTGGGGGAAAATGGTCGCGTGGAAGATGTCCGGAGCGAGGTCCGGGGCCTACCGGGAACCCACGTTTTTACCGGGATTTACTGCGTGAAGAAGGAGTTCCTGAAGCGTATCCCAGCGGGTGAGGTCATTGCGGTGATCCCCGCTTTCCAAGATCTCGTTCGCGAAGATGGTCTCGGCGCCGTGGTGCTTGATCGCGGTAAGTGGATGGATCTGGGAGATGTGGAAAGCTACCTCGAAGCGCATCGTGAGCTTTCCCTGCAAGCGCCGGTGCATCCCGATGTGGTGATCGGTGAGGGCGCCGTGATCGAGGGGAGCGTGATCGGGAAAGGGGCGCGCATTGCGGCGAATGCCCGTGTGGTGGACTCGGTGGTCTGGCCAGATGCGGAGGTTTCCGGTGAGAATGTGGGACTTGTGGTGTTAAAATAAGAGCTCGTATTTTGTCTATTACAGGCTAAAAGTCTTTTTATGGCTAAAATACCAACCTTTAAAATACGGAATCCCGTTCATCTTACGCGTGAAATTGGTGGTAGGATACGCTCCCATCGGTTGGCCCGCGGATGGACGCAGGCGGAGCTCTCTGAGCGATCCGGGGTCAGTCTCTCGACCCTGAAACTGATGGAGCGTGAGGGAAAGGGATCGCTTCAGCGTCTTGCGAAAATCGCCGTGATTCTCGATCTGGATGGTGAATTGCGGAAGTTGTTTTCCGAACCGAACCAGTATGACTCCATTGAATCCGTGGAACGTACATCCCGGCAACGTGCGCCTTCGCCTCCGAAACACTGACCCCCATGATGAGAGTTACCGTTCGCTATCGCGCCGATCCGGATCTTCCGGTGGTGGGTCTGCTTGCGTCTGACGCGCGAGGGCGTGTGTTTTTCGAATACGATGCAGCTTGGCCCGCATACGGGCTGGAGCTGTCTCCCGTCCTGCTGCCTCTTTCGAAAGGTGGTTCCCATACGACGAATGATCCGGGTTTCAGTCCACTGTTCGGGCTCTTTGATGATTCGCTTCCGGATTGGTGGGGGCAGCGGGTCATGCGGCGTCATTTTGAGGAAATGAACATGCCGTGGAACGAAGTGGGGGCGTTGGAGAAACTGGCTTGCCAGGGTTCGTTCGCCCTCGGTGCCCTTGCGTATGAACCGGACCTTGCCCCGAATCACTTTCGCGAAACCATTGCCACGGAGGTAGCGCTCATGGTGGATTCCGCTCGGCATTTGTTGCGCGGGGACAGTGGGGAGATCATTCCCGCATTGATTCGTGGAGGTCTCTCTCCGGGCGGCGCTCAGCCAAAGGCCTTGCTGGCTTTCAGTGAGGATTTCAGCGAAGCCCTGGCTGGTGGTGGGGAAGTTCCGGCAGGCTTTTCCCGGTGGTTGATGAAGTTTCAAATCGATCCGGACGAACACCTTTGTCGCCAAGAACATGCGATTGCGAAGATGGCGGCAGCGGCTGGGATACGCGTGCCTGAAACGCGGTTGTTCGAGACGGCGGACGGCGGGGCGCATTTCATGAGCCGGCGGTTTGACATTGGCCGTGCCGGGCCGCTTCACCTTCATAGTTTTGCGGGGCTGACCCACACGCCGGTTCGGGATCTCATCGATTATTCTGACCTACTCGACCTGACCCGTGATCTGACCCTGAGGGAAAAGGAAGTGGAGGAGATGTTCCGCCGCGCGGTTTTCAACATCGCCATCGCGAATGATGACGACCACTCACGGAACCATGCTTTTCTCATGAATTCCAAGAGCGAGTGGAGGCTCTCTCCCGCTTACGACCTGACCCGGAGCGGATACGCGCTTGGTTCGGGATACCGTGCGGCGGGGGTACTGGGAAAATTCACCAAGATCGGGGTGAAGGACCTTCAAGCGCTTGCCGCAGAGCATGGTCTGAGGAGGGTGGATGATATGATTTCGGGGGTCGTCGAAGCCTTAAAACGTTGGCCGGATTTTGCCAACAAGGCCGGAATTCCGGCAGTTCATTCGGCGCTTTTGCAAGATGAGTTCCCTGCGATGCGGTGGTGACCCGGTGTTTCTTCAGACGAATTCCATGAGCCAGAGGACAGTTGGGATTGATCAAGGTCTTGGGAAAATAGAATCCGGGCGGAAAGCGAGCTCCGAGAAATTTTCTCGGTTTGCAATGAGCACACCCACCGCCCGGAAGGTGGGCACGGTAGGCTGTGTTCCGGGGTTGAGCCTACCCCCTAAAATAGGGGGGCGTGCACTCAGATTCCGTCTCCACCATCGCCGTTCATGAAATGGCGGATGAGCTCACTCTGTGAATGGACATTGAAGCAGGCGTAGATTTCCTTCACATAGCCGTTGAGGGTATGGAGGGAGATATCGATTTCTTCGGCGATCTTTTTGCGCTGCCAGCCCCGAAACAGAAGGTTTGTGACCGTGTGGAGGCGTGGGGAGAGTGTTTCCATTTTCGCCCGCGGATGGGCGCACCATGCGTTGTCATGCAGCCAGGGGACTTCGCTGAGCATGATGTGCGCGATGCGGTTTTCGCGTTCATCGAACAACGGGCGGTCGAAGCGGCGGAAAAAGGCGATCGCGCTGACTTGGCCGTCGGAGTTCGGGCGGGCGGAGATGATGAGGGGCGCGAGATCGACGTCTTTCCAGAGTTGATAGACATCGGTTGAAGGGAAAATCCCCTCAGGGTCAATCTGCTGGCGTAGGCGCGTGATGTGAGTGCCTTTTTCACCAAGTTCCCGAAGAAGCGGTGCGTTGAGCATCTTCATGTCCGGGTGTTCCTGAGCTCCGAGATATTTGGCGAACTGGGTTTCGGAGAAGCCGCCCTTCAAGTAGACGGTGAAGGTCGGCAGCTTCCCTGTCTCACTTTGCCCGAGAAGAGCCCAGTAGTAACAATCCGCTCCGATATGATCCGCGATGTCTTTCAGCAGGTGGGCCCGTTTCTCATCGAGGCTTGAGTCGAGGCCACCCAATTCGGCAAGCGTTCTGACCATCCTGCGCACATCCGTTTCATCAAGGACGGCAGATGGAGCGGGCTCATCCGGAGTGGGGCGAGAGGGCATGCGGGTGAGTTGTACAGGATTCTGAGAAGTCCTCAAAAGTTGTTGTCACTAAGGAACTTGCGCATGAGTTGCGGCTGCGACTGAACGTCGAAGTGGCGATAAACCTGCTTCGCATAGCTCGAGACGGTATTTTCCGAGATGCCCATATTCGCTGCAATATTTTTCCGGTCGAGGCCATCCAGCAACAGATTGAGGAGGACGCGTTGTCTTGGGGCAAGTTCTGGAACTTTTACTCCACGATCTTCCGGCCATCCGGCGGCGTGCAGCCAGGGGACTTCTGTCAGGATAATATGAGCGATCTGCTTTTCCCGGGCGTTGAAGGGCTTTTCGGAAGATTTGCGATAGATGCCCAGGGTGCTGAGCGATTGTTCGTCCAGGAGGTAGCCGCTCATCATGAGCGGGCCGATGTCCGCGCTTTCCCAGCACTGGCGCACACCATCGGCTAGCCCGAGGCCACCAGGATCAATTTCCTCGCGGGTCATGGTGGTGCAGCCCGGCCGTAGATTTTCGAAAAACCGTGCGGCAACTTTGGCCATGGCCGGGTGTTCCACAGCGGTGAGGAAGTTTGTGAAACGGTTGTCGTCGAAGCCTCCGTGAAGAAATCCCGCGTACGTCTGGGGTGCGCCAGGTTTGATCCGGATTCCAAGAGTCCAGACCCAGGCATCGGCCTCAATCAGCTGGCACAGGCTTTTCATCAGGAAGCGCTTTTTCTCGGTCCGCGCCCCACCAGAGGCTGAGGTTTCACCGAGAAGGCGTATCATCGCCCGGGCGTCCGATTCCGAAACCTTGCTGTTTTCCTGGGTCATGATTGCGGGCCGGGTCGTGTGGATTTTTCGCCCGTTTTCGAACCAGACTTCTAAAGAGTCGCGATCAGCCGGACGAACTGGCGACCGTACTCGACGTAGGAGTCGTAGCACTGGTCCCAATCGACGGCGGAGGGATCGGGTGCGTGGAAGACGGTGGCGACGTGTGGCTCGATGGCGATCCAGCCGTCGTAGCCGGATTTGTGCGCATCGGTGAGGATTTCCTTGAGCTTCGCCTGGCCGAGGCCGGGCATGGTGTATTCCGGTTCCACGTCGTCGGAGACCGGATTGATGCAGTCTTTGATGTGGATGTGGGAGGTGTGTTCTTTCACTTTCAGCCAGAACTCCATGGGGTCCTGCCAAGGGAAAGTTCCGTTGGCGTTTGGCTTCGAGCGGTCGCGCTGGAAGACGGGGTTCCCGGTGTCGAACACGAGTTTCAGGCCGGGGACTTCCTCGATGAGACGGAGGGAATGCTCGGCGGAAAACCCGCCCCAGTTCATGCAGTTTTCGTGGATGGCGGTGAGGCCCTCGTCTGAGAAGCGTTTCACGATCTCGCGAAGGCGGTGGAAGCGTTCCTGTTCGTTCTGGTCCTCGCCCCACGGCTCCTGAGCGTAGGACATGATGCGGATCATGGGTGTTTTGAGGCGTTTCATGCGCGGGATGGCGCGTTCGATTTCCGCAACGGTGATGGAGAAATCGGAATCGATCTTTTTGCCCCAGTTCCCGATCGCTGAGCCGAACTCGGGGACGGTGATTCCCGCTGCATCGAGTTTGTCCGCGGTGGCTTGGAACTCATCCTCGGGCATGTCGTGAATGTTCGCGTTTCCGACCATGCGTGTGGAGATGGAGGACCAGTCTAGGTCTTTGGTCGCTTGGATCTGTTTGTCGATGTCGCGGGAGGCCTCGTCGGCGAAGCCGGTAAGTTTTTCAGTCGAAAGCATGCCCTGAGGCTAGGTAGAAACCTAAATTTTCAAACTTAAAATTTCAATTGGGAGGAAGACCGTGCGACTTTTTCACGTTTCCATGGTTTGTTCCTTAGTCTCATGAAAATCCTTCCTCGCACGTTTGCCCTCGTTTTTCTCCCGCTGGGGATTTCAGCCGCTTCCGCGAAGCCTCTCAACGACAAGGAAGTCCGGGACGCGGCGGCACGGATTGACTCGCTCGTGGAGAAGGATTTGGGGGCGGCGGGCCTCAAGCCGAACGGTCGGATCGATGATGGGACTTTTGTGCGGCGGGCTTATCTCGGGATTATCGGACGGATTCCCACCGAGGAGGAGGTTCAAGAATTTTTCGATGATCGCTCGGCCGGGAAACGGGCGGAGCTGATTGATTCGCTGGTGGCCTCCCCGGGTTTCGATAGCCACCTTTTCAACTGGACGGCGGATCTTCTGCGGCTTCAGACGAACCAAGAACAATTCGGCCTCGGTTGGCATGTGTGGCTGCGGAAATCATTGGCGGAAGATAAGCCCTGGGACGTGATGGTGAGAGAGATGCTGGGTTCCACGGGGCACGCGGCGAAAGATCCCGCAGTCGGCTACTACTTGCGTGACCGGAACATGCAGCTGGATAATTTCAGTAATACGATGCAGGTGTTTTTGGGCCGGCAAATTGGTTGCGCACAGTGCCACGACCACCCGTTCGACGATTGGTCCCAGTTTGAATACTATCAGATGGCCGCCTTTGGCGGAGGCATGGTTTATCGAAGTAAGGAAGCGCAGGATACGGGGCTGAGGGTTGCAAAAGATCTTGGAGAGGTTGTCAGGACGGGAGGTGTGAAACGCAATGGCAAGAAGAACGGAAAACCCTTCCGGATGCGGACTCGAAAGGGAGGTGTGGTCCAAAAGACACTCAAGCCCCTGTTCCAGGATTTCGCGAAAAACGCTGTCTATGAAGAGCCCAGGAAATCCCTCACCCTCCCAGATGACTACCAATACAAGGACGCGGCACCCGGCGATGAAGTGGATCCGGAAACGCTTTTCGGAGCCCATCTGGAAAATGTCTCCCCAAGTGAGCGGAAGGAAGCGTTCGCGAAATGGGTGACCTCTCCGGAGAATCCGTTTTTCACCAAAGTGATCGCCAACCGGATGTGGGCACGGGTGTTCGGCCATGGATTGCTGGAGCCCATCGATGACTGGAGCGAGGACAGCAAGCCGGTGCACCCCGAGGTGCTCGCGTTTCTGGAGAAGACGATGAAGGCTGCGGACTACGATCTCCGGCAGTTTTCCCGAGTTCTTTTCCAAACGAATCTTTTCCAGCGCGAGTGCGAGACAGTGGAGGCTGAGCCGGGAGTCGCGCGCTTGGTGAGGGGGCCTGCACTGCGGCGGATGAGCGCGGAGCAACTATACGACTCAATGCTGGTGCTGACCCGTGGGAACGTGGATGACGGCCCCTCACGGAAACAGGAATACGAGTGGGCTGCCTACAAGCAAGCGGTTGAGAATTTGCTCGGAGCGGAATCGAAGGATCTCATGGTCCTAGGGGAGTCCGCAGCGCAGGCAGAGGCCGCGTACCGGGAAGCCCAGAGCGAAGGGAGGAGACTTCGGACCAAGATGCTGACGGTGGATTCCGTCACGGAACGCCGGAAGATCCAGGCCGCGATGCGTGATGTCCGGGAAAGAGCGGAGGAATACAAGCGCGCTCGGAATCCGGTGGCCATGATGAGCAACTCCATGGAAATGGAGATGACGAGCGAAATGGGCGAGTCCATGAAAGGTGGCCGACGGGACCGGAGCGAGCGCACCGTCAACCGCGCATCCGAGCATCCCGCACCTTTCAAAGCTGGAACCTTGGTACGCGAATTTGGTGGATCTGACCGGACTGTGCCTTCCTCCGGGGACACCATCCCCACTGTGCCCCAAGCCCTCGCTTTGCTGAACGATCCGCAAACGGACATTCTCGGCGGGAGGAGGTCACCCCTCAGGCAACGCCTCTCTGCCGCCGGAACTGCGGGCGGCAAGCTGGACGCCATCTTTCTACGCCTCTACTCGCGTTACCCGACCCCGGAGGAAAAGGAAAAATTCCAAACGCTGGCCAAGGACGACACATCCCTCCGAGACCTGACCCGCGCGATGCTCACCTCGAACCGCTTTATCTTCGTCCAATAGAAGCTCCCTTATCACAGACTAGCAGCGTCTCTCCAAACCTTATAAACGACCCACCATGTCACCGAACCAACTCAACGAGCTCTCTCGCCGCGATTTCTTAGCCCGCACCGCAAAGACATGCTTTGGGCTCAGTATTGCAGGCTCCGCTTCACAGATTTTCACCCCGGAAGCACTTGCTGCGGATCCCGACATCGTGAAGGCGGGAGGAGGAAAAGCGAAACACGTGATCTATCTCTATATGGCCGGAGGGATGACTCATATCGATACTTTCGATCCGAAGCCCGACGCACCTGACAATGTGCGCGGTACGACCGAGGCAATCAAAACGAAAGTGGATGGGATTCAACTTGGCCATTGCCTCCCGCAACTCGCAGGACAGATGGACAAAGTTGCTTTGATTCGCTCGCTTAGCACGACGCAGGGTGCTCACGAGCAGGGGAAATATCTCATGCATACCGGTTACACTCAGCGTGGCACAATCACGCACCCGTCCTCCGGGGCATGGGTTTCCCGGCTTGCCGGGCAGGCCAGTGAGACGATGCCTTCGTTTGTACTCGTTGGCGGCGGAAACCGTCACCCCGGAGCGGGATTTTTCGAGCCGAAATTCGGACCTCTCCCCATCGGTGATCCGCAGAAAGGCCTGCGCAATGTGAAGCAGCGAAGGGATACGGACGATGCCTCCTTCAACCGGCAACTATCACTTCGCCAGGAATTGGACCACGATTTCGATTCAAGATTCCACGGTGGCCAGCGTTCCGTCCGCGCTTACAACGAGGTCTATGATTCCGCTGTGAAGCTGATGCGGAGCAAGGATCTGGAAGCCTTTGATCTTTCGCGGGAAACCGCGGACACCCGTGCCGCGTATGGATCAGACAGATTCTCGCAAGGCGTGCTGCTGGCCAGAAGGTTGGTGGAGCGTGGGGTCCGCTTCGTGGAGGTGGAGTATGGCGGCTTCGACTGGCATACCGACAACTTTGAGCGGATGGAGGAAAAAATTCCGGTCCTTGATCAGGCACTTTCCGCTCTGCTAGCTGACCTGTCAGCGAATGGTTTGTTGGAGGAAACACTTGTGGTGGTGGCGACGGAATTTGGCCGCTCTCCGGTGATTGCGAGCGACTCCGGGCGCAACCATTTCCCGAAAGCCTTCTCAGCGCTCATGGCGGGTGGTGGAATCAAAGGGGGACAGGCTTATGGCAAGACCGACGAGACCGCTTCCAACGTAATCGAGAACAAGATCGGGGCCGCGGATTTCAACGCAAGCATCGCCTTCGCGCTCGGCCTCCCTTTCGATCTGGTGCTGAACTCTCCCTCAAAACGTCCGTTCAAAATGGGCGGAAAAGAAGGGAAGCCGGTGACGGAGCTTTTCGGGTAGGAAGCGTGGAGAGGGGGGCAAACCTCCTACCCGTATGTGTTCCATTTTAATTTGATGATGGTAGTTGACGGCCTGCTCTGAATCAGCTTTTTAAAGGCAAAGCAAACGACATATGATCATCTGGAGCGGTTGGGGAATTCTTAGCGCGATATTCGCGATCATCGGTATTGTCGTTGGGATGATCGTCGGCTCGGTCACGGGTGCTCTGGCGGGAGGGATTGTCGGGGGTGGAGTGGCTGCGTTCCTAAATCATCTAGTGGCGAAATCCACAGGCCAAGGAAAGGTGATGATCGATCCCGCGACGAATCAGCAGGTCTTGCTAAAAAAGAGCAACAGTTTGTTTTTCATCCCAATGTCCTGGTTCACACCCCTGCTCGCCGTAGGCGGTTTGCTTATTGGCACGATGGGAATGTTGGCAAGCCAAGACGACAAGCGGATGGATGCGGAGTATCCGGGGAAGAAGATATTCGAGGAGGCCGACGAACTCATCAATTCGAATCGGAAGGGTAAGACTAGCTATGGCGCCAGTGCCGAAGCAGAGAAAGCGGCGGAGACTTTTTCATCCCTGATCGCCTCTATGCAGAAGATTTCTTTTGAAGGTGGTTCTAAAAAGAATCTCCTCACAAAGGGGGAGTTTCTCACCTATTGCCGGGTGGACGAGGATGAGATTGTTTTCCTTTGCCACGTCCCGAGTATGAGGAGCTACAAGGAAGACGATGCGAAACAAGCTCTGGGCGATCTGGCATGGATCGCTGCCAAAACCGCGGCAAGCGATGTTCCCGACTTGTCGGAAGATGTCCGCATAGTCGTGGGCCTGCGTGGCATCACTTCATATGGGATCATTCTGGAGGGGAAACGCAACGGAGATCCTGAAACCACAGATGCCAAAACTGTTTTCTACGAAGCCTTCGCTCCCCTCGAAAGAGCGGAATAGGCGGGTGTCGCCGCGGCGGCCTTCTACTTTCGGTGACAACCACTGGGTCGAATCGATTTGACAACCTAGGAGCGTTCCGTGTCTTCTCTGTGGGTATTCAACTCCTTCGGGCTTATGTTGGCATTTTTCCATCCCTAATCATTGACGTGAGGCGAGCCGTTTTCGGCCTGCCCCGGTGATTGGCGTGCGTGTTCTCCATTGAGAATCCGTGCCCTTGTGTTGTGAACAGAAGAAAACCGCCATTGGGGGAGCGGTGATTTCCCCCTCCTATCTTCAAAATGAATCCCGATCTTGCCCGGGAAGTGATCGCGTGCCTGCCTTGTGGGCGCACTCTCTTCCATTATTCGAAAGACGATTACGCGTTGTTTCTGCTCAGACATCTGGGCGGAGAGGACAGGCGCGTGCACGCCATCCGTCGCAGTCCCGTTGGGAGATTGTTAGAAAAACCTGCGGTAAAGCCATTCCTGGCAGCATGCCCTGACGGGGTGCTGAGCCCTGAACTGTTGCCGGAGCGTCAGTATCTTCCCGAGGGTCGCGCGTACCGGCTGTCTCTTGATGTCTGGGGAGATGGTGGGAGAGACTGGCATTGGCGGCAGACTTCCAGAAAAGGCGTGAGTCTGATACTCCAGTTAAATATCAACCATAGTCTTACGGAAACGCTGCGAGGTTGCTATGACGCCGAGGATTCGGATCCGTTCGAAAACTATTGCCATCCAGCGAGGAGTGGCGATTTTCCGACCTTGGCGTGGGCGAGGTTGGACTTCGACCTGAACACTGGCGAGGCGTTGATCGAGGAGTTACAAACCGACCTGCTACGGGATCTGCAGTATTTGAGCGAATGCGCCGCCCGAGCGGAAAAGGAGGGAGAGGAGACTTTCAGTCGATACCGCGCGGAATTCCGGACGGAGCGCGTCACTGCGGCATGGAGAGAGGATTTCGCAATGGAGAGGAAGCACTGGCATGAGGCGATGCTCAGTGCCGCGCTATGGTTTCTCGTTTCCGAAATGGGGCTGCGTGAGATCTACTACCATACGGAGGAAACCGGTAGCTATCTCAAGCGGATCAAAGGGACGAAGCCTCCGAGATCGCTCTACACGGACCTGCCGAGAAAATTCTGTTTCGAGGAGACGAAGGATGCTCCGAGACTGCTATCAGAAGAAAAACGTTGGGGAAATCGGGTGAAAGCGTGCCAGGAGCCGATGAGGTTTTTCCGCATGGCAGTGTAGATTGCGGCCGAGGTTCGCGGCTACA
This sequence comes from uncultured Verrucomicrobiae bacterium, assembly GCA_963793435.1. Lineage (GTDB taxonomy): Bacteria > Verrucomicrobiota > Verrucomicrobiia > Verrucomicrobiales > Akkermansiaceae > Luteolibacter. The sequence goes on from CAWCAA010000002.1 coordinate 4,130,901, forward strand.
TTGTCTCCCTGCACCACGCCAGGGCCATGAGGCAGTAGCCGGTGCCGTAGGGTTGGTGATAGTCGTAGAGTGGGTAATCCCACCAGGAGCCGTCCTTTTCCTGCTTCGAGAGGATAAGGGCGGCAAGTTTTTCGGCGTACGGTTTCTGCTTCTCCGGGGGAAGAAGGCGGACGGATTCAGTAAAATAGTAGATGCCGTAGTAGTAGAAGTAACCGGAGATCTGAAAGTGGATATCGTGCGGCATGGGGCGCTTCCGGGCGATGGAGAGCCAGCCTTCGCGCGCGAGAAAGCGGTCGGCCCACTCGGTGATTACTTCATCGGTGATGCCTTCGCGACCAAGGGCCCGGAGAGCTGCGTTGCATGCTTGGGAGCGGGCGAGGGAGCCAGCGGGGCGGTTGATCCCGGCACGTGGGCGGAGCCGATGATCATGAGAGTACGCGTAGGATTTATCCGGGAACTGTTGGCGTTTGATTGAATCAAGTGAGGTATTCACGATCTTCTCATCCAAGCTAAGGCCCAGTTCTTCACGAGCCTCATACATGGCGAGCAGCACGGTCGCGGAGCTGAAGGAGGTGGTGATCCCGGTGGGCTTCCGGGAGGTGAAGTCATCGAAAACATCGAGATAACCCCAGCCCCCATTAATGTCCTCGTAACGATTCACAAGATCGACCTGTTGCTGGGCCAGTTTCTTGTAGAGGGCCTTTTTTACGGGGTTTGTCTCGCGGTCGTGAAGGCGAACGAGGGATCGCAAGCCGTAGGCATGCCCCCAGATGTTGTAGGTGGTGGTTTGGTCAGCGCGGCGGAGTTTCGGGAGGTTTTCCACGGACCATTCGGCGCATTTCTCAATGGCGGCAGTGGTCTCCGTGCGAGTGTCTCCAGAGTCGATCATGCCGGAAAGTGCCAGACCTGTCGCACCCGCGCGGTATGCGTGGTGGGCACCGGGCAGTGGCGCGTAGATATTGATATCCTTGGTGCGCGTAGCACCGCCCCATGAGCCGTTTTTGTTTTGGTCGGCGACGAGAAAATCGACCCCTCGGATGATGGACTGTTCGATTTCCTCCGGGGTGACGGGTTTCGGTTTTGCTTCGTCCGCATGAGCGTGAAGAGCAAAGAAGAGGAACGTTGAGCATTGAACTCCCAACATCGAACGCTGAATCAAAGAGGGGAGATGGATCACTCGGGGACTTTAACCGTTAAATTTAAAAGCTCAAGGAAGACGGGGGGCGGGCTCATGTCTGTGCCGCGCTACAAGGCCTCGATGGTGATCTTGTGTTTTGTGCAGAGGGACTGCACCACTTCCTTTTCCAGAAGGAGAGTTTTGCCTGCTTCGATGCCGATGGCAACGAGGCCTGCTTCGGCACAATTTTCGATGGTCTGGGGGCCAATAACGGGGACATCGAAACGAAAATCCTGGTTGGGTTTGGAAACTTTCACGAGGACACTGTCTTTGTTCTTTCCCAATTCTCCGCCACGGCGGATGCAGGCGTTGGTGCCTTCAAAAGCTTCGACGGCAAGGACGGTGCCGTGACGCACGACAACAGACTGCCCGATATCGAGCGCGGAAGTTTTTTTTGCGATGTCGAATCCGTATTTGAGGTCCTCGAGGGTGCGGGACTTGAGAACCGGACCGAATACGTGTCCAGCAGACGGGAGGTGGTCCTCGAGAAAAGTAACTGCGGAGAGCAGCGTGATTCCGTCTTTTGCGAGCTCATCGGCGATGGCTCCAAAGAGAGTCTCTGCGTTACGCTTTTTGATGGTGGCGAGCAGCATCAGGATGCGGAGATCCGGGCGGAGTTCGAAAAGGCTTCCCGGTGAGATCTGGCCCATCATGACGGCTTCGGTGACTCCGTGATCCAGGAAGAACTTGATCAGCTTGGAGAGTTGCCCGACGCGGAAGGAGCGGAAGGCATCGACCTGAGGAGCGAGATCCGGGCGGGTCTCGTTGTCGAATGCGACGACCACGAGTTTTGCAGTGGGTTCCGCCTTTCGCGCGGCTTTGACGAAGGTCTCCGGATACATTCCGCTGCCTGCAATGATGCCGATACTGCGCGGGGTGGACATGCTCGTTTCCGGAAATGAAAGAAAGTAGCGGCTGTGGGAATCGAACCCACACTCACAAGGAACTCGATTTTGAGTCGAGCGCGTCTACCAATTCCGCCAAGCCGCCTTACTCGACGGCGATCATTGTAAGAATCCGAGATATGAGCAAGATCTAAACGTCAAATTTTGTGCCCGGCACCGGAGGCGAGAGTTGCGGTCGCCCTTTCCGGACAACTAACCTTCGCCTCCAAAGAGCTTCGAATTATCCTCAGGCGGCGACCCGCTTGCGGCGAAGCATCCCGCCCACGCCAATAGCAAGTAAGGCGGCATAACCAGGCTCAGGAATTGTCACGACATTGCTAACTTGAAATCCGGCGGTGTTCGTAAGAAACACTTGGCCGGTGAAGGTTTGCGTCGTAAGACTGTTGAAATCGGCTGTCGGTGCGATCACATAACTACCTGACACTATGGTGAAGGTCTCACCTTCAGCATAACTACCGAAAGTTGCGTTTGAAACCACTGCCCCATCGCCAATTCCCAGCGCGGAGGCATTGGCGACCACATTGTCTTGAAACATGGAAGGCTCCGATCCCGGATTTCCATTCAGCTCGAAATTAAAGTCTGGAGAAAGAGCGGCGCCGGTTAGCGCTCCATCGGTAGTGTTGACCAAATCGACCAAGACGATCCCTCTGATAGCCTGATCCCCCAACGTTGTGTTTGTCAGGACGATGTTATCGGTGATTGTAAAGCTGCCGGCAACGGTGGACGTCGGTGCGACGATGATGATAGCCGCAGAGAGAGGCGAAGTGAGGGCGATGGCAGTGGCGAGACAAATGATCGTTTTCATGATGATTTTAAACAGTTCGGTTGCTTCGATTCCCTCTAGGGATATAAAGTGATTTTTAATAGGTCAAGATAGAATCTGCGACATGAGGAAAGCCTATAGGGCGGTTGTCCAGCAGAGGCTCGAAAGCCAATGCCCAAAGGGATTTTTGATTTCCGCTAGACTTTCGCCCTAAAACGGGCAAGTTAAGGGGGTGATGACATCAACCCATATTTGCTCCCCTCACGATCCTGTCAGCCAAAGCCTCGAAATCAGGCAGGCCACCACGAAATTCGAGATCGACCAACTACGCGCCGCCCTCAACGACGGGCACTACCTCAAAGCCGGCCGACCCGCCGGCAACACCATCTGGCAGGGGATTTACCAGACCGGTGCGGACGAGGGTTATCCGGTGCTTTGTGCCGTGCTTTGCTGGTCGGGGGCGGCCCTGCGCCTCAAGGACCGCGACGAATGGATAGGCTGGGATCCGCTCACCCGGGGAAGCCGACTTCCCCTCGTCACCCAGCTGCGGAGGTTCCTCGTCGTGGAATCCCGGCGGCAACCCAACCTCGCCACCCGTTGCATGGGCCTCGCCTTGCGCGAACTCCCCGGACATTTCGAGGAAAAATACGGATACCGCCCCCTTCTCGCCGAGAGTTTCAGCGATCCGCAACTTCACGAAGGCACCATATACAAAGCCAGCAACTGGACCGCATTGGGATTTAGCAAAGGCTTCGCACGCCATAAGAGCGAATTCTACACCGACCAAAAAGCCCCCAAAAAATACTGGATTTATCCCCTTCATAAAAAATCCGACCAACTCCTCTCCAGTCCCGCCCCGCTTGAGGAAATTTTCCAAAAAGGCACCAGCGAGGGTGTTGCCGGAGCACGCTGCGCCCTGTCCCACAAGCACCTGCGCAGCCTCTCCGACGCGTTCCACAACATCCCGGACCACCGCAGCCCCTTCTCCCGGCGTTTTGCCAAAACCGCATACTTCGGCCTCATCGCCCACGGCCTGCTCACCGGCGCACCGGATGTGAAATCCATCTGGAAACGCTGCGTCGCACTAAGCCAGGGACAGCGCAAAGCCATAGGTCTGAACGTGCGTAACAAGCACGGGCGCCTCGTCATGCCCGGCTACGGTGCCATCAACGATTTCGTCAACGCCGTCGACCCCGAAGCCCTTGCCGCCGCACTCAACCAATGGCTCTCGGTCCACCAGGACAGGCTGCCCAAAAGCCTCGCCCTGGACGGAAAAGACCTCGGCCACTCCCTCGGAGCCATCGTAACATTGTGCCGCCACGAGGACGGAAGACCCGTGGCCATGGCCAGCTACAGTGGTGCAAAGGACGACTCCGAACTTCCCGTGGCGCAGGAACTCCTCAGGCAAAGCGGTGCCATTTTGGAAAACGCAACCGTCACCTCAGACGCGCTGCATACCCAAAAAAACGAATTGTATAATTTTTGAACTGGGCGGGGAAAACCTTTCCGCCATCAAGGACAACCAGGGGAACTACAGGAAATACGCGGAGCAATTGCTCAAAGACCGCCCCGTGGATCTGACGGGCAAACTGGAGCGCGGGCATGGCAGATATGAAGTCCGGGACATCACCATCGTGCCGGTGGATACCGAAGCCAGCCCCTTTCCGCACGTCGCGCAAATCATCAGATCCACAGGAAAGCCTAGGAACAGGGCTCGCGAAGCTCCTCATTCCTGAACCCGGGGGGAAAGTGTTTCTATTGGAGCTCGGTTCGGCGTAGCGGGTGAAATCCGCAGCGCGCTATGCGAACTGTTCTTCCAGCACGCTTTTCCCGTAATCCCGGTTCATACGGGCGATGTGATCGACGGAAATTTCCTTCGGGCAGGCGGCCTCGCACTCGTAGTGATTGGTGCAGTTCCCGAAGCCTTCGGCGTCCATTTGCCGGACCATGGCGAGCGCACGTTTCTGGCGCTCCGGCTGGCCTTGGGGAAGATGGCCGAGGTGGGAGACTTTGGCGGCGGTGAAAAGCATGGCGGAGGCGTTCGGGCAGGCGGCGACGCAAGCTCCGCAGCCGATGCAGGCGGCGGCATCGAAGGCGCTGTCGGAATTGTCCTTTGAGATAGGGATAGAGTTCGCATCGACGGCAGAGCCGGTGCGGATGTCGACGTAGCCACCGGCGGCGATGATGCGGTCGAAGGAAGCGCGGTCCGTGATGAGATCTTTGATGACGGGAAACGGATCGGCGCGAAAGGGCTCGATCCAGATGGTATCGCCGTCACGGAATTTCCGCATATGTACCTGGCAAGTGGTAATCCCTCTGTCCTTGGAGTGCGGGACGCCGTTGATGGTGAGGGAGCAGGCACCGCAGATGCCCTCGCGGCAATCGTGGTCGAAGTGAATCGGGTCGTCGCCCTCCTCGATGATGCGCTCGTTGACGATGTCGAGCATTTCCAAAAAGGAGGCTTCCTCGGGAATGCTGTCGGCGGGGTAGGTGTGGATGCTGCCTTTTGACCGAGGGCCGGTCTGGCGCCAGACTTTCAGAGTGAGGTTCATAAGATTGCGTGGAGTTTACCCCGGAGGACCGAACGTGCGAGGCAAAAATCAATCAGAGGTGCCAGGTGCCACCCAGTTCAGGCCTTTTTCGGCGCGCCATTTGCGGTAAGCCTTGAACTGTTCCTTTTTGGAGAGGCTGCGGCGCTGTGGATCCTCGGTGAGAAATTCGTCGAAGGGGGAGCCGGGTTCTGCTTCGGCGAGATTCGGCTTGTCTTCCGGCTCGGCAAGTCTCGCGGAGCGGGTGGATTTTGTGAGGCGGACGGAAAGCGCGTTTATCTGACCACTGAGCCGGAGAAGGACGAGCAGGATCAGCACGAGCACGGCGGTCGCGACGTAGGCTAGGATCGTGATGGCGGTAGGGAAATGGACAATGGGTTCGGTAGGCATGGTGGAGATGGGGTTTTAGCGGATGGTGGATGAGATTTCGCCATCAATCAATCGGGTGAGGATGGTTTGGCCGGATGCCGTCTGTTTTTTCGAGCGGAGAATGGATCCGTCTTCCGCGAGAGTGATGGAGAATCCCCGTTTGAAGGCTGACTCCGGACCAAGGGTGCGGACGAGGGTGCGGAGGCGGTCGAGCCGGGCGGTTTCGGTGGCGAGGCGGCGGGCGGTATTCAGCCGGAGGTCTTTTTCCAGGGAAACGATATTCTCCTGCCGGCGCTCCAATATCAGTCGTGGATGAAGGGCTAGATGACGGAGGGATAACTCCCGGAGGGACCGGGAGCGGGCATTGATGGTTTCGGAAATGGAGCGGGCGAGCTGGTCTGTGAGGGAATCGATTTGCAGGGTGGGCTCCCTCAGCGCGGTGCGGAGTGAGCGAACCAAGCGGTTGCGTGAGTTATCGAGATGCGCGCGGAGCTCTGCGGTATCGGGAGCGGCGATCTCGGCGGCCGCGCTCGGGGTCGGCGCACGCAGATCCGAGACAAAATCCGCGATGGTGAAATCGATCTCGTGTCCGACGGCGGAGATCACGGGGATGTCCGAGGCCGCGATGGCACGTGCGACGCTTTCCTCGTTGAAGCACCAGAGGTCCTCGATCGAGCCTCCTCCGCGGCCGACGATGAGCAGGTCACACTTCGGAAATCCATAACGCTCAGGCGCGTTCAGGCGGGTGATCGCGCGCGCGATTTCCGCCTCGACTCCTTTTCCCTGGACGCGGACAGGGAAGAGCACGGGCTGGATCCATGGTGCGCGGCGGTGGAGGATGTTGAGGATATCCTGGAGAGCGGCGCCTGTGGGAGAGGTGACGAGGCCGATCGTCCGGGGGAAGGATGGGATCGGCTTTTTTCTGGATGAATCGAACAGTCCCTCCGCGTGCAGCTTTTTCTTCAGCGCCTCGAAGCGTGCCTGGAGATCGCCCTGACCGGATTTCTCCACACGCTCGACGACAAGCTGTAGCTGGCCACGCGCAGCATAGACCGTGGATTCAGCGAAAATTTTGACCTTGGTGCCATCGTCGAGGGCACCGGAGCCTTCCTTGTTCCGAGCTCCGAACATGGCGCATGAGATCTGCGCCGTATCGTCTTTCAGGGAAAAATACCAGTGACCGCTACCCTGTTTCCTAAGGTTCGAGACTTCGCCCTCGATCCACAGCCGGCCCACTTCCGCCTCGATCGCGCGCTTCATCTTCCGGACAAGCTGCGTCACGGAAAGCGCTTTGGTTTCCTTTTTCGGAATGTCGGAGAAGAGGTCCACTTGAGAGAGAATTGAACAGGGAACATCGAACGTCCAACCCTGAACATCGATTTGCGGAAACATTTCGCAAGACGGACATGCGTTGACATTGCCGGAGCGGCGGGACATTTTCCCCCGGTGAACACGATGACGATCTTATTGGGAGCCACCTTCGCGCTGCTTCTTGCGGCGGTGGTGCTTTCTTTTAACGGAATGAACGAGGGGGTGAGAAATGCCCCGGCGGAAGAGATCGCCAGACTGCGTAGCCAGCTCGACCAACTCCGGCTGGAGCAGGACCGGCTCGATCTTCAAAGGCAGATTCAGCAAGTGCAGGCCAATCCCGCTCCGGCCCCGGCACCTGCCACCTCGGAGGTCGATGCGATGAAGGCTCAGCTCGCGGCTATCGAGGCGGAGAAAGACGCGCTCCAGGCGGAGAAGGATCTCGCGGAAAAGAAGGCGGACACCTATCGAGACGAAGCGGGATTCATCGGCCAGATCGAACTAGAAAAGAACGACAACGAACTGCGTCGTGCCCGCATGATCCGCGACGCGCTGCTAATCGGACGCATTTCGGAATATGTGGTGGATGCCGACTACGGAAGCTTCGCGTCGATGCAGATCATCCTTCCGGAACAGGTTCAGGTCGGCACGATCCTAGCGATCCGCCGCAACACCGGGATCCTCGGCCAAGTGGAAGTGACGGAAGTCACCTCCGAAGGCGCCATCATCAATCCGCTGCCAGGCTTCGGAAATGTCGAGCCGCAGAGTGGAGACGAGCTGATCATTCCGCCGCAGTTGTGAGAGATCGCAGCCTTCAGGACTGCATCGCATCCTTGAGGCTCCGCATGCAAGCGGCAGCGCGTTCCTCGACGTAGGCCATGGCTTTTGTCACTTTTGCCTGGGCGGCTGGGTAGTCGTTATGGATGTCCATGAGGATGGCGAACATTTCCTCCGCCGTGGTGCTGTCAAATTCCGGTGCCCAATCTTCAAGTCCGATGTCCTTGAACATCCAGCACTTGGGTGAGTGGAAGGCGGAAAAGGTGTGCATCATAGGCGTGCCGACGGCGAGCGCCATGATGGGCGTGTGCGGCTCGTGGCAGATGACCGTGTGGGCGCGTTTGTAGAAAGAGCAGGCTTCGTCCGCGCTCCAGAATTCATCAAAATTGACCACGTGTTTCTTCAGGTCTTCGGGCAGGGGATCGTAAACGAAGGGCTTGTTGTACTGCATCTCCTTGTAGACCTCCGGGGCGATGACTACCTTGTAGCCGGTTTCTTTGACCCACATGGAGATGAGATCCTGGTAAACTTTTCCACGGCGGGTGTCGTCCGCGATGTTCTGCGGGGTGGGGTGGAGAGGATTGAGTTTCTGCGGGCGCCTGTCATCCCGTCCGGGGCTGGTGGGGGTGTGGGTGCGGAGCTGGAGGGTGATGAATTTTTTGTCCTCAAGCCCGTGCTTTTTCAGGCGTGCAAGGGCTTTCTCCTCATCCCACACATCAATGCCGAAGCAGCCATCTGGGCCGAACTCCATGATCGGCGCCTTCACACCGGCATCTTTCAGTGTCTTGAGTGTCACTGTCTCCCGGGTGTAAATAAATGCGGCGGTGCTGAGCAATTTCACATTATCCTCACCGCGCGATCCCTCCACCATATCGGGGAAATAGGACTGACCCTGCAAACCCCACGGGACGCCGACGCGGTTGCAGTATTTCATGAAATCCGTGGACTGGCCCATGCCGGGTCCGCGTAAGAAAAAATCTGCGCGGGCGATTGCTTGCTGGACGGTGCCATCCTTTTTCCCAAGAGAGCCTTTTACGATTTCCAGGTCCGGGAAACGATTCATCAACATCTCATCGACTTGCTTGTTCGTGTTCGCCGCCCAAAGAATGATGTGGGCATCCGGGATGTGCTGTTCGAGGAAGCGCAGAGTGCCGGGAGTATGGCCGATGTCGCCGATATTCTTCGTGTCCCAGGCACATTGCAGGAGGATGGTTTTCTTTTCTCCCGAGTCCCGCGCGATAGCTGGTAGGACAGTGGCTCCGAGGGCGAGGGAGGTGTTTCTGAGAAAAGTGCGGCGCGTACTCATGGCTGAGAAAGGGACGGTAGGGGCGACCGAAGATCGCCCCCACGGCTCATCCGGTGGTCCGCAGACCGCTGGCAATGGCGTTGATGGAGAGAAGGAGCTTTGGCAGCAGGGCGTCGGCGGAGGTGTGGTCTTCCTTTTCCATGTGGCCGCGCCATTCCTTGAGCAGGGCGATCTGCTGGTGGTGGAGGACTTTCAGGGGGGCTTCGCGGATGGCGAGGGTTTTGGCCATACGGGGGCGGCGCTTGGCCATGGTGCCTTCGAAAAGCTCGGTCAGGAGCTTTTCGGTGAGCTCGAATTCGTCGGTGATCCGTTTCAGGAAACTGGTGCGGGTGGTGTGATCGGTGACCAATCCGGCGTAGGCTTTCATGAGCTCTAGGTTCGCGGAGGCGAGGTTGGTCTCGACGTTGGTGAGCACGTAGGAGAGGAAGACGGATTTTCCCAAAGCCTCCTTCAGCTCGGCGAAATCCTCCGGGGAGGCGGTTTTCAGCTCGGAAAGCGCGGTGCCGACTCCGTACCAGCCGGGTAGGTAGTAGCGCGCCTGCGTCCATGAGAAAACCCAAGGAATGGCGCGGAGGTCTGAGATCGAGTGGGATTTCTTTCCAGTGCGTCGTGCGGGGCGGGAGCCGATACGAGCGTTTTCCAAGGCATCGATGGGTGTGGCTTCGCGGTAGAAGCCGATGAATCCCTCGGATTTTAGAAGGCTCTGGTAGGCTTTCTGACTAGAGGAGGAGAGGGTATCAAGGAAGCGCTCGGCGGGATCCGCGACTTCCGGGAGGTGGCGGTGGCGGGCGGTGTTGATGGCGGCACCGGCGAGAAGCAGCTCCAGATTATAGGTGGCGTTGGCGAGGTTGGCGTACTTCTGGGCGATGGTCTCGCCTTGCTCGGTCATGCGGAAGGCTCCGGACATGGCTCCGTGAGGGAGGGCGGCCATGAACCAATGGGTGGGACCCGCTCCGCGAGAAATCGTGCCGCCGCGGCCGTGGAAGAAGCACAGTCTCACATCCTTTTCCCGTCCGACTCGGGTGAGGGCGGTTTGAGCACGTTCGAGCGCGACTTGGGCTGCGAGGATCCCGCAGTCCTTGTTTGAGTCTGAGTAGCCGAGCATAATCTGTTGCTCCGGTTTTTCCTGAGCGGCGAGCGAGCGGGCGGTGAGCGGGTGGTCTAGGAACGCGCCGAGGATTCCAGGGGAGTTGTCCAGATCGTCCATCGTTTCAAACAGGGGCACGACGGGGAGTGGGCAGACCATGCCTGCCGAGGACTGGTCCATCAGACCTGCCTCTCTGGCGAGAAGATAGACGGCGAGAAGGTCGGAGAGCTGGCGTGTCATCGAGATGATGAGCGATCCGAGGCCGGCCAAGGCCCACTCGCTGCGGTGACGAACGAGGACCCGATAGGTGTCGAGCACGTTGTCCGCGTACTCGCCAATGCGAGTGCCGTCATGAAGGAAGGGACGGTTCGAAAGCAGCTCGGCATTGAGGAATTCTAAGCGCTTCTCCTCTGGCCATTTCGGGAAGTTTTCTCCGTCTTCGATGCCCGCAGCGGTGAGAATCTCTGCGATCGCATTGTCATGGAATTCGGAGTTTTGCCGGACATCAAGAGTGGCAAGGTGGAAGCCGAAAATCTCGATCTTATGGCGCACGGGTCGGATCGCCTGCTCCTCCAGAAGGTGGCAGCCGGAGGCCTTGAGCGTGCGGGAAATGAGATCGAGGTCGGCAGTAAGATGGGCGGGCGATGTGTAGCCGGGTTTCCCCGTGGCCTGTTCTTGCAGGCGCAGGGCCATGAGGCTGGCGAGTTGGCGCCAAGGTTCCTCGGACTGACGGTCGAGGATCTCCTTCACATCCGTTTCGGCAGAGATGACGAAGCTTAGCTCGTCGATGCGGTCCTGAAGTTCTTCAGGCACATCCGTGAGTTGGCGGGAAACGGTGAGCTGGGAGGCGAGGCCCTGCAGCTCCCTTCCGAGAAGCTGGAAAGCGGCGCTGCGCAGTTCCCGGAGGCTGTAATCGGTGATTGGGGGGGTGACAAGCGGGTGTCCGTCGCGGTCGCCGCCGATCCATGAACCGAAGGTCAGGCGCGGGATGTTTCCGGCGGAGCGGAGCATTTCCAAAGGGAGACCGGCATCGCGCCATGCCTCGGTGAAATGGAGGTCGAGGCGGTTGATCGCGGTGGGGAAAAGATCGCGGAGATAATGGACGGCATTGCGTAGCTCCGAGCTGATGTCCGGACGCACGAGGTGGATTTCCGCCGTGAGCCAGAGTGTTTCCAAAGTGGCAACGACGCGCTCGCGGATGCGGCGTTTTTCGCGGTCGGTGTATTTTGGGTATTCGTTGCGGACGAGTTCCTCGTAGAGCGCGCGCTGGCGGGCACGGACGGATTCGCGTTTCGCCTCCGTGGGGTGGGCGGTGAGCACGGGCTCCACATGCACGTCCTCGAGTACGGTGAGAATCTGTTCCGGCTCCAGTCCAATGGCTTGGAGATCACGCAGTGCCTGAGGCCAGAGACCGCGAATGGAATCCGCACCCAAGGCCTTTTCCCTCTCGCGACGAATCTCCGCAGCGACGCGTTCCTCGATCATGTTCAAGAGCTGGAAGCCGATGGAATAGAGCTTCGGTAAGGCTTCCGGCGGTGTGGATCCAGATTTTGGAGCTTTTCCCGACCACGGCATGTAGGCAAGTAGCTCGGTCTCCCCGGCACTGGCCAAAGCGTCCTGAAGGCAACCTAGTAGATAGGAAAGTCGTTCGTCGATCAGGCCGAAGCCCTCGACGCGGAGTTGTTCGCGGGTAGGAGTCATATATCTGGATATCTAAATTCTGGACCTCGACGAAGAGGTCCGACGTGGGGAAGCATGTGGCGGGCCGGGAGTAGGAGGAAATGAAAAAGCGCGGTGACCGGAGAGGCCGCCGCGCTTTTTTTCGTGAGATATACGATCAGACTGCGAAAAGGGAGGTGACCGATTGGCCGCCGTGGATGCGGCGGATGGCCTCCGCCATAAGGGGAGCGATCGAGACGGCCTGGACTTTCGGACCTTGGGCCTGGGGCACGGAATCGGTGGTGATGAGTTCTTCGATGGCGGAGGCTTCGAGCCGCTCGTGGGCGAGATCGCTAATGATGGCGTGGGAAACACCGGCGAAGATGCGCTTCGCGCCGTGCTTGTGGAGGATATCCGCTGCTGCGGTAAGGGTGCCTGCCGTTTCGGTCATATCATCGACGAGTAGCACATCGCGTCCCTCGACTTCACCGATGACGTTCATGGCCTCGACGCGGGTGGCGGAGATTCGGTGCTTGGCGACGATGGCAAGCTCGGCCCCGAGGGCGTCCGCGTAGGCGCGGGCCATTTTCACTCCGCCTACGTCTGGAGAGACGACGGTGAGGTTCGAGGTATCCGGATGGCGCTCGCGAAGATAGCTGATGAGCGCGGGCTTGGCATAGAGATGATCGACGGGGATGTCGAAGAAGCCCTGGATCTGCGGGGCGTGCAGGTCCATCGTAAGAACACGGTTCACGCCAGCGGAGGTGAGCAGATTCGCCACGAGCTTGGCGGTGATGGGGACGCGGGGTTGGTCTTTCCTGTCCTGGCGGGCGTATCCGAAAAACGGCATGACTGCGGTGATGCGCTCAGCACTCGCACGCCGCGCCGCGTCAACGAGGATAAGCAGCTCCATGATATTGTGGTTCGTCGGCGGGCAGGAGGGCTGGATGATAAAGACATCGGCTCCTCGCACGTTTTCATTGATTTTTACGGCTGTCTCGCCATCCGGAAAGGCGTCCACCTGCACGTTCGCGAGGGGCTGGCCGACGGACTGTGCAATTTTCTCGGCGAGCGCGCGGTGGGCTGTTCCACTGATGATTTTCATGGTCGGGCGGATTGTTGACAGATTGCCGGGTCACGGCAATACTTTGCGGGCACCAAGTCGAATTAAACCTACCTCTGAATTGAACGAAATCCTCCCAGCGGAAAACCGGCAACCCATACCTTCGAGGATTGAACCGATGGTGATGATCTCAGCGATCCTTTCTCTGGGCATCGTGATCTGGTTCTACGGGTTCGTTCCACGCTTCGCAACAGACCGATCGATGTCCACCTTTGAATGGCTCAATGGTGCTTGGAATGGGGAGACGGATTACGAGCATGGGGTCCTATTTCCCTTCGTGATCCTAGGTTTGATCATCTATCAGTTCAAAAGTTTGCGAGCGGCGGCTGGAAAGGGGAGTTGGATCGGACTCATCCCGGTGCTTCTCGGAGCGCTCCTGTTCGCCGCTTCATATAGGACTTTGCAACCACGGATCGCGGCGGGGGCGCTGCCGTTCTTGCTCTGGGGCGGCTGCTATTTCCTGTGGGGATGGCGTGTGGCGCGGATTCTTGCTTTTCCCCTGTTCTTTTTCTGGCTGGCGGTACCGCTTCCAAGTTTCCAGCAGGCAACGACTCACCTGCAGTTGATCGCAACATCGCTGGCGCACAACGGATCGGGACTTTTTGGTGTTGAGACGAGAGTGGTCGGGACGACGATCCTGCCTCTACAAGGTGACTGGGAGCCGCTTGATATCGCTACGGGATGCAGCGGGATCCGCTCACTGATGGCGCTACTGATGATCTCTGCCGCATGGGCGTATGTGGCGAAGATCAAGATGTGGCAGAAAGTCATCTTGTTCGGATCTGCGCTGCCACTGGCGATCATAGGAAACGCGCTGCGAGTGACCTCGATTTTCGTGATCGCTGAGTATGGGGATGCTGAGTGGGCGAGGACGACTTGGCACGACTGGTCCGGGTTGTTGCTGTTCTATCCGTTCTCTTTGTTCCTGTTACTTGTGCTGCATTCGCTTTTTGAGGGAGGGCTTCCTTGGAAAAAAGGTAACAAGCGCACAATCAATCGGAAGATGGTGGAAAAAAAAGAACCATCGAACGTTTTCCAAGCGGAATCATGAAAATACGAAGCATCATATTGCCGGTGTTCGTCGGAGTATCGCTCGCCTCCATCTACTTCCTCCCATCGGCTGGCAAGATCGCGCAATCAGCCGTGAAAATGGACCTTCCCGCAGGATTCGGCACGTGGCAGTTCAACAAGATCCCTGCGTCCGAGGTGGAGATCAACACGCTTTCGAAAGATACGGAGTTCTCGAAAGCGATCTGCCTGCGGGCAAGGGAAGGGGAGTTCGGGGAGGACGGGCGGATGATTCCGGACAGGCTGGACCTATCGATTGTCCTTTCCGGTGCTGACATCAATAACTCCATTCACCGTCCCGAGCGATGCATGCCGGCACAGGGTCACAATATCATAAGCTCTCAAGACAGGACGGTAACCCTCGACAATGAGCGATCCGTGGAGGTGAAAAGGTTGTTGAGCGTACAGCGTATTCCGACGAACGAGGAGCGCACGGAGTTCCTGGAGCTAAACTGCGTGACTTACTACTTTTTCGTCGGGCATGACAGCATCACGAACGATCATCTTGGTCGCACTCTGATTGATATGAAGGATCGCCTGCTGAAAGGCGAAGACCAGCGCTGGGCGTATGTTTCCGCTTCGATGTGGTTTGGGGAAATGCCGTGGATTGAGGGCACGACGATCACTGAGGAAGAAGTGGACAGGAAGCTGACCGATTTCGTGGTGCTGTTTTCCGAGAACCAGATCAACTGGGATCAGGTGCGGCCGTAAGGAAATATCTCCTACAAGTCGATTTTTGCACTTGGACGAATCTTGGCGGACTGCATGTACTTGATTGTACTCCGAAGATACTTGAGGTAGGCCGCGCGGTCCTCCTGATCGACTCCTTCGGGAAGATTCCGGCTCTTTCCAATACGGGCCTCTGCCTCAATGAACAGGCGGAGGGCCGACGAACTCTTTCTGTCATACCATGCCTTGACGGCGCGTTTTCCCAGAAGTAGGCCAGCGTGATAGTGGGCGCTGGTGCCGAGCGGGAGAGAGGCGGCGAAATCGTATTCTTCGAGCGCTTTTTCGAAATCCTCTAGATCCTGATACGTTTGACCTAGGCTCTCGTGAACCGTTACATGGAGTGCGCGCCTGTCGTTTCCTGAGAGATGCCCGTGAAGTTTTACAATTTCTCCCAATTGATTTGAGGAGAGCTGGAAGAGATCGAGAGCGGGAAGGGGGTTGTCCTTGTCGTAGGAGCGGAGCCCCTTGGCAAAAAGGTAGCGAGAATAGTAGTAGCGGGCGTTGAACGCCGCTTCCATTTCGCCCTCTAGGTCAATTGCGCGGCGGAATTCCGATTCGGCTTCCGGTTCGTTGCCTAGGAATGCTGCCAACAAGGCGATATTGACCGCGTGTTCCGGTGCGAAAGGATGGAGTCCTGCCGCGCTACGGTAATCCGCAAGCGCGAGAGCGGAGAGTTCGTTGCTGCGGTCGGCTTCGTCTGCGGAGGCTAGTTTTTGGTAGGTTGTCGCACGCAGAGCATAGAGGCTTCCGAGTGGCCAGACACCAATGGCGGAAGTGAGGCGATCGAGTCTTGTTTCCGTCGGGACTAAAATTTTAGAGAAATAGACGGGCCATACCTCGCGGGAAACCAGTATTCCTTTCCATCCGAAAATCAAAAGTGCCACAAGGGCAGCGCAACCGGATAGTGATATCACCGAGTTGGAGAAAAGTGCACGTGCCGACTTCTTTGCATTGGGCGTCAACCTTGGGGAGGAGGCGGCGGCAAGGCAAAGCCCCAGAAGGATCGCTCCTGAGGGCAGCCTGAAGATTCCCTCGAAGTTGGATTGGGCAAAGAGTCCAAGAAAGCCACAAAAACCTGCGATTCGCGCCGCATTGATGGAAGGGTTCGCCTCGTCATTGGAGAAAGTGCGGACGACCGCAATGATCATCGCGACAACGCAAAAGAGTATCAGCAAGCACGCTCCGATGATTCCGTAGTCAACGGCTGTCTGCAGCAGCTCGTTATGAACATGTTCTGGTTTCGCACCCCCGTGCCCCATGGCTTGCACGTCCCAAAATCGGTAACACTCCCAACTGAAGCTGCGGCTTCCCCCCCCGATCCAAGGGTGGAGAGCGATGCAGGAAACTGCCATTCCAAACATGTAGAGTCGGATCGTGTTGTCGAGCATCTGGGTCAGATTGCCGTCTCCCGATCTAGCTTCTTGAACCTCTGATAGTGCATTTATGGCAAACGCGGCGAACAGCAGAAGCACCACCGGGTAGCCGATGACTAGAAAGGGGAATGCCTTCTTTTCCCTAGCCGCTAGGACTGACATGAATCCCAAAGCGGCGACTCCGACTGCTAAGCCGATGAACCCCCCTCTGGATTTTGTATAGTATACTGCGACGAATCCGGTAAGTGCAACCACCGCGAGTAGAATCCGGATGAACCAATGTTCCTTTGAAAAGGTCGCGAATGCAGCGCAGAACAAGGAAACCGGAATCAGCAGCGAGGCGCCATAACTGTAGTGGGCGAAAAATCCGGCTGGAGAACGTGCTTCGTTCTGAGGAAAAATCGGCGAGTATGTCGGATCAATCACCTGTTTTCCTACAACCCACACGCTGGCGGCAAGGGCAAGTCCAAGCCCTATTACGAGTATTCTAAGCGCAACCTGTCGGGTCGATACAGCCCGGAAGCAAATGAACGTAGCAACGGCCATTGCGGTCAGCAAAAGATCGGACTGCGCGAGTTCCAAAACGGGAGACATGGCACTTCGGATCGCAATCCATGCGGAAAGGAGCAACCCGGACACGATTACCAGAAAGTCCGTCTTCGTTGACTTTTCCCGCCAGAGAAGAGGAATTGCGAAAATGGTGGCGAGACCGAAGCAAGCCATCGCCGGCCCCCACGACCAGACACGGAGCTGGGGAGCCAGGGTGAAGGACAAGACGAAACCGGTGATCCATAGAAATGAAACAATTGCTGCCATGAAAAATAGATTTTTTAGAATTACCGCGCGACCTTTTCGAAGTCACTCGTATTTGCTGAGAAAACTAAATGGCCTATCGATTCCAGTTCAAGAACCTGTTTAAATTCTTTTGAGAAGTAAGGAGATGAATGCCAGGGAGGTATCGAGCTTTCTTTCGCAGTTCTTCCAGAGCCTACGGCATTTCTCGATCCACGAGATGCTTCTTTCGACCACCCAGCGCTTCGGAATCCCCGCGAATTTGTGGAGTTCGCTCCTTTTTGCGACCTCCACTTCCGCGCCAAGAGCCTCGTTCGCAAATTCCTCGAAAGGCCGGCCATTGTACCCACCGTCCACAAGGATCTTCTCCACTTTCTCGAATCGGTCCGCTCTCATAACGATCATTTCGCGCGCTGCGGCCTTGTCGCTGATGTTCACGGTGGTGACCCATAGCATGTGCGGCAAGCCTTGGGAATCGACGGCCAGGTGCCGCTTGATCCCTGATATCTTCTTGCCTCCGTCGTATCCCTTGAGTTCCGCCGGGTCGGTGTTTTTGACGCTCTGGGCATCGACTATTATCATCGTCGTGTCATCCTTGCGCCCGTAACGTCGCCGCTCGTCGCGAACCATTTTTTTTTATCAGTGCGAGGACTGGCAGTTGGGTGGCCGGATCGATGTGGGTTTTCCACTTGCGGAAATGATAATAGACCGTGTTCCACTTTGGAAAATCATGGGGAAGCGCCCGCCAGCGGCAACCTTCCCTGAGCACGTAAAGGACGGCGTTCAAAACCAAGTGCAGATCGACTTCGGGAGGCCATGTGTTCTTGCTTATGCCTTCAAGAATCGGTCTGATTCGGTCGAACTGGGCGGCACTAATGTCGCCGGGATAGCCTGGGGATGTGAGGAGATTTTTCGCTTTTACCCCTTAATATTACGCAAATCTTAGAGATATTAAACAGGTTCTAAGAACTTTGAAAAGTTCTTCCGTCGGGTCGGGCAGCTAGATCAAAGCGTTCCACAATCTCCCAGTTCGAAATGGCCTCGGGATTGAAGTCGCTGAGAAGTGCATGGATTTCCGCTTCGGAACCCACGATTACGACCCGCTCCCCGGCGATTCCGAAGAACTCGCGGACTGGCGCACGCACGAGGCTTGCCAGCTAGAACGCGCTCCCGACAAGGAATGCATCCATGATCTGGATGTCTTGAAGGCTGAACGAATTTTTGCGGCTGGTGGACATGTTGAGAGGCTAGAAAAACGGCTTCCACAGCGATCCGTTCAGATTGTAAGTTCACAATCAACTGATGACTACGACTACGCAGAGGCGCTGCTGTGGCTCAAGCCAAGGAAAAGCAGGGCTACCTTCCAACGGATCAACCGCAAAGAAACGCATATGGTCGCTGATTCGGGGCATTTGTTTTGGCAAACGCATTTGGAGCCATTGGAAGTGGTTTCTAGGGCGTATTCCGTCCAGGGATTCGGAGATCGCGGTTAGTTCGCCTTAGCCTGACGCGAATGATTTAAAGCCAATTCGTTGCGTGACAGCAATAATGATGTTGGTTGCAATAGATTTAGAACTCATGTGATTTGATCCTCAATACAGTGTAAATGTACCTACTCAGGTATCTTGTGCGCCGGCGAGCGTTCTGCCGAGCTTGCTTGGCGGAACGACGAGTTCTTTCAGGCTTTCGAGCATCTTCCGGCCCTGTTTGCGGACGCTTGAGAGATCCCGTGCAGCTCTACGAAATGCTTCCTGTAGTCCTCGCTGCGGACCGTCCTGCTGATTTTCTCGAGCACTTTCATCACTTTCAAGGCGCGCTTCGCCTGGTTGTTGTCGTAGGGTATTCCCGCTTTTGGCAGGCCGAAGAATTCCATGATCTCCCGAGGCCGACTGTCGAGCCGGTTCAAAAGGTTGAGCGCCTTGCTTCTTTTCTTCCTCCCCTTTTTCTTCCGCCCCGACTTGTCGGGCGGCGGTTCCGGCGGTTCGGAATTGATCTCATATCCGTCTGCCACGATCCGGCTGTATCTCGCCATGATCCGGTCCACCGTTTTCTCTCCGATGAGCCGCTTCGCACCGGGCGGGCGCGCTTTCTCCCTGTCGGCCAGTTCTCTCGCTTCGAGCAACACGGCGATCATGTCGCTGGCCGACTGCTGTTCCATTTGCTCGTGAACATAAGTCAGTTCGCGCTGCAGATACGCGTTGCAACAGTGGCGCCCGCACTCCCGGCCCGTATTGGACTGATGCGCCCACGCCATCGGGAAACGCGGCGGTCACGAACTCTCCGCAGAGCGGACTGAAGCTTTTCTCGGCGCGCTGCTCGGTGAGTGGTTACCGCGCGACTGCTAGCGGCCAACGAACCGCTTTCAAAAGCATACACGCTCAAGGAGCAGTTCAGGGCGCTTTTCAGCTACCTTCGCCAGGGCTGGGCACAACGCGCACTGAGCAACTGGTGCGCCATGGCGGAGGTAAGCGGGCTGGCTCCGTTTCAAAGGCTCGCACGCGGGTTCCTGAAACAGAGCGCGAGGGTCTGCGGCTTCGTGAAGCACGGCCTGACTTCGGGACTTATCGAAGGCTTCAACAACCTCATCGCAAGAACTATACAAGGCATGCGGAATGAGGGATCTGGACTATCTCGATCTCAAATTAGGCCACGGTTCCGTCATGCGTTCCTGACGAAGAGCCAAAATTTAGCACACCTAGCTTGCCGCTCAGCTTACCTATTCAAGGAAAAATCGAGTTATTTTTTCATAATTCACTGGTTTATATCGAGTTTCAGCTAAGTTGACGCGAATGCCTACTTTGCTCCCTTACCAAAAAGAACCGCAGGAACGGTCTTCATTAGAATTTTGAAGTCGAGCCAGAGAGACCAGTTATCGATGTATTCGAGATCCATCTTCACCCACTCATCGAAGCTGGTGATTTTGCTCCTGCCTCCGGCCTGCCATACACAGGTGATACCCGGTCTTACGCTCAATCTTCTCCGGTGCGAAATATCTGAAAAGGCGTCTACTTCGTAAATGGGAAGTGGTCGTGGGCCGACTAGGCTCATGTTCCTGTCAGGACATTTATCAACTGTGGTAGTTCATCGATACTTAGCTTGCGTAAAATCGCACCGAAGGGAAAAATCCTTGGATCCTCGTCAAGCTTGAATACCGGGCCTGCCATTTGGTTGCCGTGCGTCTCTTTGATCTTATCGAGCAGCTCTTCTGCGTTGGCCACCATTGTCCTGAGCTTCCACATACGAAACGGTTGACCATATTTCCCTGCCCGCATCTGGGAGAAAAACGCCGGAGCGCCTGGACTTGTGATTTTGATGCCGATGGCTGCGATACCCAATAGCGGGGCACTGGCAACAAGGATGGCGAGTGCCGCGATGCGGTCGAATGCCCCTTTGACCAGTAGTTCCCATGAAAGTTCCGGCGTTGATCTGAGAACCAGCATAGGTTTGGAACCCACCGAATCAAACACCGGTCGAGCGATCTGGGTTCGGATAAACGAAGCAGCAATCCAAGCCTCCACTCCTTGGAGCTCGCAGACCTCTACAGCTTGGGCAACTCTCTCGAACTCGGTGGTTTTTGCGGCGAACACCACCCTACTGATCGATTCTCGCTTTAGGAGGTCGAACAGGTCATCGTTGGACTGTAAAGTCAGATCAAATTTTGCAATCACATCCCAGTCGGCGACCGCCTCGGGCTCGAGATTCTCCAACAGCACTGCGATTTCCTCGCTAGATCCAGCAAGAACGACACGTTCGCCACTCATGCCCCTGTCCTTCCTGTGGGAGTAGAAAGATCGAGTCAGCCTGTCCCGTGCTAGTAGGCCTATGAAGATGAACAATGCTCCCAACACCAGAACCAGCCTTCTGGTTCCCTCCATTTGGGAGAAAACGGAGAACAGGGATATTGCCAGACCGACTAAAATAATCGCCTGTGTCAGTTGCCAACAGGCGACCCTAGCTGTTTTTGTCCGGATACGGCTGTAAAAACCGAACCGCTCAAGAACAAGAGGAGTAAACGGAACAGCGATGTAGAGAACCCACGCCATCGCTCGAATTCCCTCCTCATCGTTTCCGCCTATCGATAGAAAATCGCGTATCGGCGCACGAACCCAGCTCGCGGCAAGGAATGCAATCCAAACGAGCGCAGCGTCAGAGATCTGCAGGGCTTGCAGCGTGAACGAGTCTTTACGGTTGGATGGCATCTGTTGCTGTTGGAAGAAGCTTGGTCTTATATAAGTGGCTAGGCAATTTATAAATTTCCTACCTAATTCGGGTCAACTAGCTAAAGGCTCAGATAGTTATGGTGTGTTGTTGAATCAACTTCTCTGCGTATCTACTTTACCGTCGATTTGTCAAATCTGGCGTCCTTTCTCTGGAACGTGTCCCAATTAAGTTATTCATATCAGGAACCCTTTCGATTGCTCTAGAACCAGATGGGGTGGGCTGATCCAGAATTTCAGGAGGATCCTTCAGGAACATCATGACGATACCGCCGACGCATATCCAAAGAATTAGATTTACAGGGAAGACGGGGAGAGCGTTACTCCCTAAGATCGATGATGCGATAAGAGCTAGTATCATGCTTGTGCAAAGAATCACGATTCTTTTCCACGCCAGATCCTTCACGTTCCAGATTCGCGAGTGAATTTTCCACAAACCGAAAGCCGCCATCGTTCCGAAAAGAAACATCGGGACAACTCCGATTCCAAGGATCATGGTACTCAGCATGGTGTGTGATTCGAGTTGTTCGTTCGTTCTTTCCTCCTCGGGAACGCCAAACAGCGAGTAGCTCTCTGGATCATGAAAGAGTTCAAGTGATCGGAGACGGACGGCGTAGGTGCCCGCCCGGAAAACCATATTGTATTCGCTGTCTATATTTTTTTGTCCGACGACTTGGTCGATTACACCGAGTTTTGTGATTAGATACGGGGCGGCGATTATCATGGTCAAAAGCATGCCACCAGCTCCTACGTATGTGACCACTGTAGTAAGCTTGTAGCGGAAGAGAATCAACATAGGGATTGCACTTATCCAGACGACCATTGGAATTCGTTTAAAGGAAGGACCGCGGCTAGAACGAATAGGATGAAAATCAGCGGGCTGCACCACTTCGGCCAGAACTTCATGCCCAGATGTTTTACCGGAATTATGATCGGGATCAGTGCGAGTACTGCCGCGCACGACATCGTCGCAGAGAAAGACCCGGGTGAAGCCAGGGTAGAAAATATACGAGGTTCTAATCCGGCGTAGATACGAGACAACTGATCGGCCTGCTGCGTCATTCCCGAGTTGAGATAGGCGATTTCAACGTCAGAAAATCCGAAGAAGCGCTGGCGAAGCCCGACAAGTGCGACCGGTATCAGAACAATGACTGCCCATCTGAGTAATTTCAACAGATCCCGTCTGTCGTCAAAGAGCATCGGTATGACGAATACCATGACGGTGTAGGAGCCTATGTTCACAACATTCTGAACCCGGGAGATGATCGTTGCCTCCTCGCCGCCACTTGAGAGAAACGAGAGGCCGCAGGCCACCGCAGAAAGGCAGATTCCACCGACAAAGATCTTGTTGTCTCTGGGATCGGTTCGTTTCCCTAGTCCTTTGGATACCAGGAGGCCGGCACAGATCCCGATCATGATCCCGGTCGGAATCGAGAGAACGAACACAAGATCCAGGGCTCCGAATGCATTCGGGGAAAAAGCCATCATGCGCTTTAGCATGTCAAGATAGCCGCCGCAGAGAATCAGGAGATAAATGGAGGGACGCGGTGCCACGAAGCCGACCAGGGGTGAGAAAAAGAAAATCCATTGGAATAGTTTCGAAAGGTTGTTTGAATCCCCCCCGACGACATCAGTGATTACCTTGATGGCAAGAATACCCCCGAACACGATCACGAGAAGGGTTGTCAGTATTCGGCTTTGGTTCATTTTAGAATGAGAAGAGATGTATGGGTAGAGTACGGGTTATCGTAATGCTGCCTCGTATGCGCGTTGGAGCTGTAATACTGAATTCTTCCATGAAAGCGAGCCTTGGATGCGTGATAGGCCGATTTTTCCCATTTCAGCGCGCTTGTCCGGTCGGTCGAGCAATGCACAGATCGCCTCCGCGAGGAGTTCGGGAGAGTTCTCCTCCACGAAGACGGCTGCAGCGCCGGCGGAAATTTTCCCTCGCGGATACCGAACATGACCTGCGGTTTTCCGAAGGCCATGTATTCGAGGGTTTTGTTCATGGTGCAATGGTCATTGTAAGGGTTGATCGGATCGCAGGCGACTCCGAGATCCATTGTCGCAAGGGTTTCGGCGAGGTAGTCGTCGGAAACGCGACCCGACATCTCGACGTAGTCAGAGATTCCGAGTGAGTCACGCATGGCAACAAGTGATTTCCATTCGGGGCCGCTGCCCATCAGGCAAAACGAAATGTCCTTCCGTCCCATGCCTTTGACGATATGGTGAATGGCATTGAGGAGGTAGTCGAGCCCGTCCGCGCTGCCCATGACCCCGATATAGCCGACGAGGTATGCACGATCCTTCTTTCTGGGCTGGGGCTTTATGGAGCTTGATCCAATTTTATCCGGGGAAGTGCGGACAACGAAGGTCTGCTCGGGTTGGAGGTTTCCCCGGCTGGTGACGGATTCCAGAACGGAATCGTTGGTCGCGATCACGGCATCCGCAGTGGCGAGAGTCCCGCGCTCCGCCAGGAGGACGATCTTGTGAAGCAGGCTTCCTGCGCCGTATTTTGCCTCGAACATCTCAGGCCAGATGTCATGCACATCAAAGAGCACCCGGGTTCCGGCCAACCATTTGTAGGGAAGTGCGTTTAGAAACAGAATATCGGGCGGATTACAAAGATGGATGATTCGGAAGCGGGTATGGCGCCACGCTTTGAAGATACAAATTGCCTCGCCGAGGAGAGCGGAGGCGTATTCCGCGATGAACCCAAGGACACCGCCTGCCTCTCCGGTGATCCAATGTCGATATATTCGGATTCCATCGAGAATTTCGAAAGATTGCGTATATCCGCGCATGCGAGGGCAGACAACGGCTACGTCATATCCCAGATCACGCAGCGCAAGGGCTTCCTGCCAAACCCTCCTGTCCAGAGGGACGGGCAGGTTCTCGACGACGATTAGGACGCTGGTTTTTTCTCCGGGCTTACCAGCAGGATCCTTCATAGGTGGCTTTGGTGTTCTTCAGTTCCGTCCAGCCGTTCACATCGATCACGTGGTGCTCGGATGTGAGCAGAGCGTCGATGGTCTCGAAGGTAGCGCACCTCTGGGCGGCGATGATCAGGCGGGTCTCGAGGAGGGTTTCCTTGATCGTGTCTTTTAGAAGTTTCGCGAGGTGGGGGAGGGAGCGGTTGATGATACGCTCGTTGGAACCGATCAGGTTTGCCATATTGAGGCTGGGATCATAAACGGCGATTTCGTAGCCCTTACCCAGGAGGGTTTCGGCTACGGCGGCCATGGGGCTGTTGCGCAGATCGTCCGTGTCCGATTTGAAGGCCAGGCCGAGGATGGCGACGCGCCGGATTCCGGTGTTCTCAATGATTCTGAGTAACTTGTCGAGGTGGTGGTCGTTGGAGGAAACGAGGCTTTCCAAAAGCGGCAGACTGACTCCTTCCTGCCTGGAGTATGATTTCAGTGCGCTGACATCCTTGGGAAGGCAGGATCCGCCAAATGGATTTCCCGGTCGCATGTAATATTTGGATATGTTGAGTTTGTTGTCCTTACAAAGCACTTCCATGATCTTCGGTTCCGTCCAAGCCAACGGTTTTGGCGAGGCGACCGATCTCGTTTGCAAATACGACCTTGGTCGCGTGGAAGGCATTGCAGGAGTATTTGATCATTTCTGCCTCTTCCCATTTGAGAATGTCTGGTGAACCGCCAAGAAGCCCGAGGAGGGCTTCTTCGGATGGAGGTTCGCCGTCGGCGGTTCCGATCACGCTGAGGGAGGGGTTGCGGAAATCCGCCACCGCGGTTCCCTCGCGGAGGAACTCTGGCGCGTAGAGGATCACCAGCTTGCCTTCCGAAACAAGGTCCTCAAAAAATTCCCCAACGATGCCACGTGTGCTACCTGGAAGCATGGTGCTTCTGAAAACAAGGACGTGCCTGTTTTTTTCCGATGCGACGATGGCGTCGCGAATTTGCAAACTGACCTCGCGGACGTAATCCAGGTTTAGCCTGCCGTTCTCGAGCGAAGGGGTTCCCACGCAGACAATGGAGAGGGATGTGGCAGCGATCGCTTCATCAACGGACTGGGTGGCGTCAAGGTTGCCGGCCGTCTTGGCGGCAGCCAGGAGTTCTCCCAGTTCCGGTTCCACGATGGGTGCCTCGCCTTTCCGGAACGCCTCAACTTTGGCGGGGTACACGTCCACCCCGACGACCTTGTGGCCATTTTGGGTTAGGCATGCGGCGGTCACCGATCCAACATATCCGAGTCCGAAAATACTGATGTTCATAAGTTTTTGCTAAAGGTGAAGGTTGTTTCCAAGGGCCGACCCGCTGGAGCATCCAGAAGGAGCCCGGGAGCTCTCTGATATTTACCGAAGGCTGGTGAGACGAGGCCTCGCAATTTCGTCCGCTGACATCCCTCTTCACCGACAAGATCCGCAGTGGATGCGCCACGCACGTTGATTGTCAAGACAAGTCCGTTGAGGTGGAAGATCCATTTTCCGGGTGAGGATCGATGCGTTTTCCAGCCGGGCGCGAGTTGCCAGAACACCTGGAACGGGCTGGCATTGCAGGTATCCGCAATACGAACGGCCGTACCTTCCAGCCCGACTACGCGCTTGATCTCGACATTCGTCCGGGGATCCGGTTTCCAACGGAGACACATTCCGGCGGATGAGTTCTCCGTGACGGGTATGGGATGGTGGCGTTCCCACAGGAAGCTGCCACGACGTTTCGGGTAAAGGTGATCGTCCAGAGGGCAGGGGCCGTTGTGTGCGAGCTGTGAAGCAAGATAGGAGCGCTCCATGGCGGATGCGAAATAGCCTCCGGTGCCAGGATCCACTATCGCCGCCACCCCGTCTTTCCAAATGGACAGGTGAAGCGCGTCGAGGTGACCGTGGGCGGCCATTTTCATAAAGCCCAGCGGAGAGGCATCTGCGCGTAGCCGAATCCCCTCGCTCTCGACTGTAAGCATTCCCGACTCGGGAAATTTTTTCCAGGTTCCTTCGGGTACCGGGGAAGGCGGGCAATCGCGGAATTTCCCCAGCCAGTAATCGAAGCCATCGGACGGATGCCCACCCAGCCACGCTTTCCATTCCGTGATTGCGGTTGCCTCGTCCGTGTAGAAAGGAGTGATGTGGGCGTCGTCCGAATCACCGTAGTCCCAGGCGCTTTCCGCCAGGCTTGCGAAGAAAACGGCGGCATCAGACAGTTTCCTGGAAATATCCGGGGCGATTTTCACACCAGCGGTGCCAAGCGCCGTGAGGCCCTGGTAGGACATTTCCCATGCGAAGAGGTGGTAATGAAGTGCCTGCTCCCGATTTCCGCCATCGTCGAAAAACTGCCTGGCCACTTCTTTTGCCAGTAGACGCGCAACCTCAGTCGGTGCTGCGGATACTTTTGCGAGACCTGGCCATTTGGAAACGGCCATTGCGACACCGGCGAGCTCCCCTATGAGATGGTTGTTTGCGGATGATCCGGAGGAACGGTAGCGCCAGACCCAGGCGGTATGCGCGGGGAGGATTGCCGCCGCGAGACGGTCGGCGTCTCCGGTGAGTCCGTTGGCGGAGAGTAGGGCGTGGATCCAGCAGAAATTCATCAACCGGATGGCAGGTTCCATCGGGCTGGTCCAGTTGAGACCCATACCCACCGGATTTGAGGCGAGCCAGTCATCGAGCCATGCGACGGCTTTACGCGCCATGTCCTGATCGCCCGAAAGCCATGCCGCCTGAGCGATCCTTACAATCTGTGTCCATCGGTTCACCTCCCAGACGAGGCGGACGTCCATGCCCTGTGGCAGGTTCCGGTGGTTGATCGAGCGGGCTGGGACTCTGGGCGGGATATCCGAGCGAATTGCCGGGATCAGCAAGCCAGTCGGGCGGATCCGCGAGCGTGAAACTCCGGCCGTGGAGACATTTCCAGCGGCCTGCGAGGATTTCCGCCGAATCCTCCAGAATTTCCTTACGCACTCCGGAAGGACAGGAACGGGGATTCGGAAGAAGAGGATAGCGGCCGGGAGCCGCGACAGTATCCGGAGGCGAAGCGGCCAGATCCTGTAAAAACGACGATTCGGTGCGTTTTTTGCAAAGTTCCTCGAGGCGATCTCTCCACTCGCCATTTTCCATGGCCTTGAAGCGCCAGGCCAGCCAGGTGAGTTTGTCTTTTACGCCGGGCATTCGCTCAGAGCTTGACTGGTGACGAGGAGCGGATGGACTCGAGTGCCGCGAAGGTAAGATCCATGGAGCGGCGCCCGTCGGAATAAGGCAAGGGATGAGGCGAATCGCCCGCAAGGAATGCGGACCAGGCCAGCATTTCCTCCGCATGTCCCTTCGACCGGAAGCTCTCCTGGGATTTTTTCCGGTTCCGGTGGATGGTCAGCGATTGGAAATTCTCGCATTTCATCACGCAGCCGGCGGCATAGACCGTGGCCGTCTCCTTAGGCCACGAGGTATCCCCTTCCGCAGTATAGACAAGCTGGGCGCACGAGCCGTCCGCGAAGCTTATCTGGGTGGCTATGGAATCCTCGAACGGAAGCTTTCCTTCTGTTGGCCAGACGGTTTGGGCGCTGACCGAGACAGGATCGGGAACCAAGGAGAAAACGGAAGAAATCGAAGAAATGGCAGGCCTCACCCAAGACGCGGCCACCGCTCTCCTCCAGATTCGCGTACCAATGAGCGGGATCCAGCTTACCCGCGCAAACGTGAAAGGTGCAGACCTTCGGACCAGGGGTGGAGGAAAGAATCTCCCTCATACGAACCGTTGCCGGGGCGAACCTTCGGTTGAAACCGATCATCACGCTTCCATCGCTGGTCGTTGCCGCTTCGTCGATTTCCGTCATTTCCTCTCTGGTGAGACAAAGCGGCTTTTCCACGAAAGCGTGGAGACCGGTCCTTAGCGCATCCAGGACCATCGGGGCGTGGAGGTAGTGCCGCGTCCCAATGAGAACCGCGCCCGAACCTTCGGTGTTGGAAAATGCTTCCGCTGCTTCCGTGGAGGAACCGGCAAAGCCGAATTTTTGGGCGGCGTGGCGGGAACTCAGCGCGGTGTTGTTCACGAGCATACCGAACGGGATTTTCCCCGAAAGGTGAGGGAGTAGCATGGTGCGGACAAAATTTCCCGCACCGATGACGTTCAGCCTGGAAACAGGGGAAGGGAGGGCGCTCTCATCTTTCGAAGCGGCCGGATCCGGCTTTGCGGTTGCTTCCGGGGAAATGCTTTCAGAGGGTGGCGCATCGCCATATTCCAGGACAACGCCGATATCCTTGTTACCAGCTTCGGTGAGGGCGGCATACACGGATAGAACCTCGCGGAAGGCCGTGCGTCGGGTGGTCACAGGTTCAAGGCGGATTTTGCCGGCCGCGACCAGTTGCAGAAAGGAATCGAAATTCCGCTGTTCGGTCCACCTGACGTAGCCAATAGGGTAGTCCCGCCCGTTCCACTCATAGCCCGGATCGTATCGTCCGGGGCCGTAGGAACGCGAGTAGCGCACCTCGATCTCTTTCTCGTAGAGCTGTTTCCATTCGAGGTTCGCATCGGCTATTCCGACGATTACCAGGACGCCACGGTCGCGGAGGACATCCACTGCATTGCGGACGAGGACAGTCGCATCACCTCCGAGACAGAGCAGTACTGCAATCGACTCCCTGCCCATCCGTCCATTCCCTGACATTGTCGGCGAGAGAAGTGGCTTTGACGTTGACGGTTTTCTCCGCACCCATCTCGGCGGCGGCGGCGAGGCGAGCGGGATCGAGATCGGTTGCCATGACCCGGCATCCGGCGGCGGAAGCGATACCCGTGGCGAGAAGCCCTACGAGGCCGGATCCCATCACGAGAACGCGTTCTCCCAATGTGGCTCCGCTTTGACGAAAAGCGTGCATCGAGATCGCGCCCAACGTGGAAAACGCGGCTTGCCAGTTTTCCACACCTTCCGGCACACGCGTCGCGAGAAGATCCGGAATTCCGAGAATCTCGGCATGATGCGCACATTCCGCTCCACCGACTGCGACCCTGTCCCCGACGCGGAAGCGGTTGTTTGCAGGATCAACGGCGATGACCTCGCCCGCCGCACTGTAGCCGAGGGGTGTGGGGGATTCGAGCCGGTTGCGGACTTTCTCCATGGCGGCGCGCCATCCGAGAGTCTTTGCGGAATCAAGGACTTTCCGGACCTGGTCGGGACGGGCTCTGGCCTTCTGCAGGAGGTTCATTTTCGCCTGCTCGACTTTCATCTTCTCCGTACCCGGGCTGATGACAGAGTGGGTGGTGCGGACAAGGATTCCTCCTGGAGGAGGCTGCGGGGGAGGGACGTCCTGGATCTCCAGGCGTCCGTCCTGATATTGGGCGATTTGTTTCATTGTTGGGAAGTGGGTAGGGGAGGAGTCCATTCCGTCCAGAGTCCGTTGACCGGATGGGCACACCATGCACCTTTGGACAGTAGCGATTGTGCCTCGTCCGGATTTTTCCGGGTTCTCGGATGCATGAACCATTCCTGTGAAGAAATGTTTTTCACCCGGAAGCCCAGATGATGAAGAATGGTAGGGATGAAAATTTCGAGATACACTCCTTCGCTGTCGGCTTCAGAGGCGAGTAGATCGAAAGCCTCGCGCTTGAAAAACGTCCCGCAACCCAGCATGGAGAGAACAACGTCTTTTTTCTCCCGCTGTGAAATGATTCCTATGAGTCGGGATGTTTTTTCTTTGGCTCCCCCGACGAGAAAATGGGGATGTCCCGTGCCGTCGATTCTGCGCAGGAAATGGCCGATTGCGTCCGCATCCTGATCTTGGAGCAGCCGTAGCGTGATCCCCGAATAATCAGGGACGAGAGGCAACTGGTCGCATTCGTTAAAATGCAACCAGCGGTAGCCGGGGTGCGACGCCAGTTCACCGGAAACGGCTTGAAACACACCCTGGTAGCTCTGGCACTCCTTTTGGTGGAAGCGCGTCCTTACGCGGGGATCGTCCACGAATACCTTCCAGGTTCCTTCGATCATGTCGAAGTTTTCCCGGGTTCCGCCGTATGCGACGAGAAGATCCTGATCCGGCGCATACCGGTTCCACCATTTCCTCATTCTTGAAACGGCGTCCGGCGGGTGATGGCTCAGGATGACGTTAAGAATTTCTGACATTTGGGAAATCTACTTCTTCGGGTGAGCGGAAAACGAGGGATTGCTCCCAGTAGCGGAGCTCCCCGCCGGATTCGAAGCTGGGTTTCAGGGGGATTTCCTGCCAAAGCCCGATGCAGCGGATTCTTCCGCCCCAGGAAAATGCGAGGATCTTGCCAATGGGTTCACCGGTGCGTTGGTCTTTCATCCGAGTTCCGAGCAGGCAGACGAAAATACGAATCAGGTGTTTTCCTATGAATTTCATGGTGTTTGAACAAGCCCGAACGCGGCATCGACCGCTTCTTCCATGGAGGTGAGAAAACGCTCCTCCGTATAATTCGCTTCGTAGTGGGATCTCGCCCTCGAAGACATGTCGGCCTGCGTGCCGGGATCCGATACTATTCCACGTATCGCATCCGCGTACTCGGCAGGGCTGTTGATTCCGCAAAGGATGCCGGCTCCGGAGTCACCGACAAGCTCGGGTATGCCGCGCCAGTGTGTGGTCACTACCGGCAGCCCGCTGCCCATGCCCTCGATGAGGACGAGGGGGAAGTTTTCGGATTCGTAGTGGGTAGGGAAGAAAAACAATGAAGCGGCCTGGTAGGTAATCCATTTCTCCTCCCCTGTGACGAGGCCGGGGAACTCAACCATCCCGGACACCCCAAGGGTCTCGATCAGATCGCGGGCCTGTTTTTCAAAATCCGCGTTGATCCATTTCCCGAAAATCCTGAAGACAATCTCAGCACGCTTGTCTTTCAAGAGTGCGGCCGTTTCGATGATTTCCAGGATGCCCTTGCTCTCGCGGAGACTCCCTACAAACAAAACCGTTATTGGGTCGGCCGATGAGCGCGATCCGCTCGGGGGAGCCGGAACGGGCAGGCCGTTGCGGACGATTTTCCGTTCCCCGGTGCCAAAATACAGACCCGGGCTGTCATCGTTTTTTGAGATTTCTATGGAAACTAGTGATCCGGAGTAAGCGCGCCGGGCGGCGAAACGGAGAACAGCGGATGCCCTCTTCAGATAGGTGACGAGACCGCCCGCGTGGTAGTGAAAAACGCAACCGGACACAAAGGGGCGAACCGCCCAAAGATACGCGATGTCGCGCAGCAGCGGAGTTCTGTTTGGTCCCGAGGGTGGATAATAAAGAACGGCACCGGGATTTTTTAGCGCCGCAGACACGGTATCAATAATTAGTCTGAAAAGGACGCCCACTTTCCGCAGACCTGCCGAACCGACCTCATCGTTGGTGCGGCTGTAACGCATGGGGATACGGATTACCTTGTAACCGGGCCATCCGTGGTCGAAAACGACCTTTGTAGCCACCGCCTGCCCGTGGAAGGGTGGGGGGACTTGCCCGACAAGGATTAGTGTTTCCTGCGATGGCATGGATTGATTGCGAGAGGACAGCTGTAGAGGGGAGGATCAGGTTCGATCAAATTCGATACAGATAGTGGAACCGTTTGCCTTTGCCGAGTATCTGAATTGGAAGAGGGCATCGAAGACCTTTTTCCAACAATCGTGAATCTCGATCTGAAGGTAGTCGATCCGAGATAGCCAGCTCGGATCCTTGGAGAATATATCCGCTTCGGCTCCTTCGATGTCCATTTTCACGAGGATTTTCCCGGACTTGTAGTGTTCGTCAATGAGCTGGCCGACGGAAACGCATGGAACGCCCCCAGTCTGTGTTTCCTGGAACCGGAAACCCCAGCTTGAGGCACCGGAGTCTATTGGTTCCACCTGGCTCGCACGCCACCAGGCACCCATTTTGAAGGCTCTGATGTTTTCCCAAGGCAGGGCGTTTGACACGAGCAGGGCGTAGTTTGTATCCTGCGGTTCGAGGGCGATGACAGCAGCCCCAGGATAGTGATGGGCGAAAAAGGCCGCCGAGTAACCTACGTTTGCTGCGAGATCGAGGATGAGGGAAATTTCGGGGTCGGCTGGGGCGATGTAGTCCCGGCGGGCGAAAACGGTGGCGAGAACCGCCGGATCCGAAGTCCCGGCACGAACCTTGAGTTCATGCCGGAGGGGTTTCGGGCGGAGGGCGGGGGAGCTCCAGCCTAAGAATGCAGCTGCAAGTTTCATCGCTCCGACTGAGCCAAGAGTGGGGACTGAGCGTAAAACCAGCAAGCCGTTGCGTAATAGCATTTTGTCCATCTTAAAGTTGTTTTGAGACTACATGAATCACGCTGGCTTGGTTGCCTGAACCATGAGGCTACCTTCGCGGCGGTGCTCGGAATCGAACTCGGGTTCAAATTCACGGAGGCGCACATCTGTAAACCCACCCGCTTCGAGATTTTTCTTCATCGTCTCGAAGTCATAGGCAAACTTGTGGGTCTCGAAATGGGAATAGGATCTTCCCTTCCAGCGTTGGCGAAAGACGAAGTTGATTCGTTCCATAGAGGTAATGTCGGGACGCTTGCAGTAGCCGAAGGAGTGCTTGATGCACTTTTGGTTGAAGTCGTCCGAGCCAGTGGCGTAGTCCTTCAGGGGCCATTCAGCATCAGGGACGGAGAGTTTAAGAAGACCACCGGGTTCGAGGATGCGGAACACATCAGCAACAAACTGATCGATTCCTTCGGGGTAACTGAGATGCTCGACAAAGTGCTCGGAAAACACGACCGAGCATGATCCGTTCGGGATGGGAAGTGGTCTGCGGAGATCAAGCCGGATGACCGCATCCGGCGAAAAGTCAACACCAATGATTCCGTCTTTCTTGATGCCGCCCGCACCTAGATTAACTTTCAGTTTCTTTCCGACGAAGACGGACTTCGCTTTGGAGAGATTCATTTTGTGGATTAGCGCGACATAGATTTCGCGCCAGAAGTATTCGAAGTGTTCAGCTACTTCCGGTGAGAGCAGCTTGAAAGGCTTTGCGCAGATTTTGATGGGATTCATTTTGGTAGGTGATTAGTTGTGTTTCTTAGAGGGAGGGTTATCCAGTGAAGCTGTGATCGATTTCCAAGCACGATCCGCTTGCATCTCCGGAGAATAGAATTCCATCACTGGACGGATCTCGTCGGCTGTGAGGCGGGCGGGGGGCTGCTTGATTAGCTTGCGGAGAGCTGCAACGAATGCCTGCGGGTCGAGAGGGTCGATGCTTTCCCCAGATCGAGACGATTTGTAGAGGTCGGCTGTTGCACCATTGCGGATGGAAAAGAGTTGAGGCAGACCCGAAACGAACGCCTCAAGGGTGACAAGAGGCCAGCAGTCGTCCAGTGTGGGCATGACAAAAATATCGCCCATCGCATAGTATTGATGGATTTCAGACGGATTGACGAAGCCGGTGATTACAATCGGAATTTCATCGTGACCGGCGGCCCACTCTCTTAGTTCATTTTCCATCTCTCCAGAACCGACGACAAGAAGGCTGAAGTTGGTATTGGCTCCACTCGCGAGAATGGAATCGATCGATTGCATGAGAAGGTGAAGCCCTTTTCGTCTGTTCAGGACACCGGTAAACAGAAGAGTGGTTCCCTTGAGTCCTAGCTTGTGGCGCTCGTCTTCCCGGCCTGGCATCTGGCGGAGAACTTCATCGTGGTGTTTCTGGGTCGAAACGCCTGTCATGCCCAAGTCTAGCTTTTTACGATCGACACCGAGATCTATCAGATAAGCTGCGGCATCCTTGCCGTTGACCCAGATTCTTGAGGCGCTCTTCGAGATCCATTTTCTTATCCTCTGTTTTAATCCGGAAATATTGGCCGAGGTGACGTGGGTGCCTTCCCAGTAAATCTGGAGGGGTATCCCTGCCCAGCGACAGTATGCAAGCGATTGTATAGTCCGGAAGCCCATTTCCAGACTGACAACGATATCCGGTCCGAAATCCGCAAGTGCCTTGAGCGTGTGGTGGGAAAAATGGAAAACCTTTTTCCTCTCATAGCCCAGGTCGTCACGCTTGTAGGAATACTCGAAATGGTAGCTCTCCGGGATTACGAGTTGAAACGGAAGGTTCGAGGTGTCCACATCCCACTGCCGGTTGCTTTCCATGGCCACATCGCTTACCACAAGCAGTTTGCAATGTTGAGCGAGAGCGGCGTAAAATTCCATCCTGTAGGGTGGAAGCATGTTTGTCAAAAAGGCGACTTTTTTCATCGGAAAGGGTGACGTGTGTATCATGCCCGGCTTTGTTCCGGTAATCCGGACGCCCAGGCACCGACTTTACGACCAAGAGTTTCCTCAAGGACGGTGATGTCGTCTTTGTAGTGTTCGCGAATGGTATTCAGCAACTTTTCGGAAAGCACGGGTTTCTTGTCCGGGGCGATTTGTTTGAGGAACAGCCTGTCAATGGCGCAGAATCCGCGCCACAATCCACGGCTCAGAGCCCCGTATTTGTGACGATAGCTGAAGCCGTCCGCAAGCCACTCGTAGTAAAACGGTTCCAAAAGTCGGAAAAACCGGATTCGGGGAAGCGAATAGACCACCGCCTGGGAACGTTTGTTGAGTTTTGAGGAAATATGGCCAGTATCAATATCGAGAAAGTGATACGCTCGCTTGAGCGATTCGCCTTTGTCCTTAAGTAGTTCCTCCTGAATGAGGATGAGGAGACGGTCTTCGGGGTAAAGGGCTGTCCAATATGTGAGGGCACGACCATACATCCCGTATTCGCGCACCAGCGGAGCGGTCTTGTATTTCTCGTCCCACTCGCCCGAAAATATTTTAGTCAGACCTTCTTCGGGATCGGTAACGGGAAGCGTGGCATACCGCATGAAGTGAAAGTAAGCGGCAATGGCGCGATCCACGGGATTGCGAAGAACCGCGATGATTTTCGCGTCCGGAGCGTGATGATGAAGGCGCTCCGCACAGGATCTCTGCGCAAGAAGCTCCGGGCGCTTGAAGCCGAGAAGGCGGCTACCAGTCTGCATGCGATATCCATGGAACAATTCCTGCGCGAGCGCGGGGGTGTAGCTGACATCTTCGAAGCAATCGGTTTCTCCGGGCGGCATCCAGACTTCGGGATGATCTGAAAGCGCGCGCTGCAGGTAGGTGGACGCTGCTTTTTGAGCGCCAATAATGGCGAAATCAAACAGCCGATCTGCGTTGTTGACCTTCATGGAACCCGTTTATTGGCTGGCGAGGAATTTCTCGTAAACAGGGCCGTATGCCTCACCAACGGCACGCCACGAGTAACGTTGCTGAACGCTTTCACGCGTTTTCAAGCAATGGGCGGCACGTGTTTCCGGACTCCAGTCGCTGATTTCAGTTAGCTTCCGCTTCCAGAAACCGATGTCTTCTATATCGGCAAGCCAGCCGTTTTCGCCATGGGAAACTAGCTCGGGAAGGGAGCTTTTGGGCTGCGCGATTATTGGAAGACCGGTTCCCATCGCCTCGATCACCGTCAGGGGAAGGCCTTCATATTCGGACGGATAGGCCATGGCAATGCCCCCCTGCATCAGGTCACGGAGTTCCTCGCGGGATTTCATGCCGATGAACTGGACATTCGGAAGATTGGCGGCACGGGCTTTGATTCTCTCCACGCGTTCACGGTCGGGAGTTGCTCCTACCAGGACGAACTTTGTTTCGGGCATGGCTTCAGCAAGATCGAGAATGAATTCCGGTTTCTTTCTGTCGATAAAAGCGGAGGCGAAAAGGACGTAGGGTTCGGCGGAGTCGAGGATGCTTTGCCATGCCGAGGCCGCAGGCTTGTAGCCATAGAAATCCGGATCGAATCCATTGGGTATCACCGCGTCCGAGCGGCGCCCCGCGGCAGCCTCGAAATCCTCGGCGACGATACGGCTCACGCTGACCACGACATCCGCATCACGCACGCACCTGATGAGTAGGTCGCGGCGCTTGTGGGTGGGGTATGGTTGGCAGTTCGCCGTGAAAAAGTGACGGGTGGCTCCCATTCCGCGGAACCTTGCCACACGTGATGCCCGGTAGTTGTTCTTGGAAGCGGAGGCATGGTGAACGAAGTCATACTTGCGCAGAACGATCTCCGGCTTGGAAATTCGTGTCAGGTTCGGCCAGTCCCAGAGGGTCTCGCGCATTTCCACATCTTCCGGGGTGACCGGACTGGAAAAGCTGAAGAACTCGATCTGCGAGTTGTGCCGGACAACGGCCCGGAGCAGGGTCGGAATCGGGCTGGTGACACGATCCAGTGAAATTGGTAGGAGGACTTTCATCGGAGGTGTGAATTTCAGGAAGTGACGGATTTGGAATCAATGTCCCAAGCATCGGCTCCAAAAATGTCCTCGGCCACGTCTCCGGTGATTTCACGAACCGTTTCGATCTCCGAAGCGGAAAGATCCTTCATCCAGCGGGTGACCAGGCTTTCGCTGGAACGGGTGTGGTGGTGTATGGCGGAGGATTCGGGCGAAACCTCGGAACTCTCGGTATGTTTCCTTACGTAGCCCTCAATCTCGTCCGACCATGCGATGCCCAGTCGGGCATACAGTTCCTTGAACCCCGGAACCGGAGTCATACTGATTTGCTCGTGGGTGACCGAAATCATTCCGTGGTTGCGAGCGAGGAACTTCCGCAGTGTCAGTGTGATACACAGCCATTGCATCGCGTTTCTTCGGACGGGATCGGAGCATTTGAAATCAAAATCATCCCACCCCGGGATCTCCGAAAGGTGATCTCGAACGAGCTTTGGTTGGGCGAGCCACGGCGAAAAATCAAAAGTCCATCCCACGCGCTTCATGCTGCTGACGAATGCCGCCGGGTGTCTGAGGATGACCACCACCTGTGCGTCGAATTCGCGGTGAATGTATTCCGCGGAAAAGCAACCGATCGGATCCTTGATAAGCCAGGTATCGACCCAAGGCAGATATTTCGCTTTGAGGTAGTGGTAGTGGCATCCGGATCGGAGACCGAGCATCTTGACGAGGTTCCCCGGCCAGCGTTTTCGGATATCCCAGCGGATGTTCGAGCGGAATTTCACATCGCCTTCCAGCATTCTTCCAAAGAGTCCTTCGGGGACTCCCGGCTCCGCACTATCTAGGGTACTGGTAAATCTGAGGGAAACCGGGACCGTTGACGTTAAATGGTTCGCGGATGTAGGAAACG
The DNA here is from genome assembly GCA_963793435.1 of uncultured Verrucomicrobiae bacterium. Taxonomy (GTDB): domain Bacteria; phylum Verrucomicrobiota; class Verrucomicrobiia; order Verrucomicrobiales; family Akkermansiaceae; genus Luteolibacter. The sequence goes on from CAWCAA010000002.1 coordinate 4,168,153, forward strand.
TTGCGTGGGAGCGCCAAAACTTTTCCGAAAAAGGTGGTTCCGCAGCGCGGCGGGCCGGTCAAAAGGATTAACTTCGGGAGTCTTCTCATGGAGAATGGCGGTGATTATTGCAGCGTGTAACCCAGGGCGGGCAGGAGGTCTTTGAATGCGTCCTCGACAGCAGCGACCGTCTCCGGTTGCAGCTTGGTCTTGTATCCGCCAGGCCGCACTGATCGCTTGTGGGCGTACTTGTCCTCGGTGGATGGGATGAAATCGCTCTCGTCGATCAGGCGCTGGATCACGACCGGATCGGGGGAAGGTGAAACGTGCTCTGCAACTTTCCTCAGCCATGGCTCGAATTCCGTTACCATCTCCTCGTAGCGCAAATGCAGGACATTGGGCTTGCCGATGAACTCATCGACATATTTCTGATACGGTTCGCGCACTTCGTGGATGCGCTCCAGCACAAAGGCGTCGATACCCATTTCCTGTGCCCGTTTCCGGTCGGCCACGAACTTCGCATCGGCCGGCATGTGGGCATAGGCGACTGAATAAAACCTGGAGGTGAGCACATCCCTAGGATCGCGTAGGATCAGCAGTGTCCTGAAGTCTGCAAGAGCGGGGAAATGCATGGGACTTCGGAAGCCTACAAAAAAGTAGCCGCGCGTGCGGAAGTTCTCCTGCCTCCAAGAGTAGTCAACGAGATCCGCCTTCAGCGAGGGATCCCCATGGAACGCGTATTGGCCGAGATCCACGGGGGTGTGGCTTGTTGCGGTGAGTGCCTTCAGAAGGGAACTGACATACATCGACCCGCAGCGATTGTAGCTGAGAAACATGACGCTTGGAGCGTCCGAACGCGGGGTTGATTTCCCAGCGAGATAGCGGCGCTCTTCTTTGAAAAAAACCGTGCGACCGGCGATGCGCGATGCGGCGATCAGAAGGCCCGGAGCGCGGTGCATCAGCAGGGTCTTCATCTTCTTAAGATGCTTGTTTGTGAGTAGCATGAAAGCGGGGTGTCAGGATTTTCGCATCCGTTTCAGTTGGTAGGCCATTCGGGCGGCGAGCCGGAGAGCTGACCCGGCACCGAGATTCCCAAGTATGGGTTCCGATCCGGGCACGGCGACGAGTATGGCGGAAAGGCGTTTGCGTACCCGTTTTTCGGATGCCGGAACCGAAATAAGGCGGGTGGCTTCCGCAAGATGTGCCTCCCACCCTTTCATATCTCCGATACGGAAACATTTACGCGCCATTTTGGCCTGGATCATTCCGTGAGCTGTTTGCTGCAGCCATTGTGGAAACCATTGTCCGGCATCCGGCCGCGAGAAACACTTCTGCAAGAGTAGCGAAAGATTTCGCTCCATCTTGCCAATGTCGTGACTGGCACTCTCCGGGTGGCGCCGATAGAGGGTGTTGCATTGCTTGGTCCTCCCGAAGCGGGCGCCCTCAATCGCCGCACGGATCCATAGATCGGAATCCTCCGTGCCGTGCAACGAGGTATCGAAGCCCTCGGCAACTGCTGGCAGATCCCGGCGTATCAGAACCCGGCAGGGCGCGAATGACATGCCAAGAGTGAGCTCGGCGACGAGGGCTTTCTGTTCCGCCGGGAAACTCTGGTTCCCTCGCAGCGCGCGATACACATCACCAAAGGGACCACCGACCTTTTCTCCTTTGGGGCCGATCATCTTCTGTCCCTGCACGACGAGATCCAGTGAATGGTTTTCCATCGAGCCGATCCCAGCCTGCAGAAAAAGACGGAGTCCAGAGGTCATCCGAATCTAGAAAGGCGACATATTTTCCGGAAGCGAGCTGGAGGCCGTGATTGCGTGCGGAAGAAACGCCGCCGTTATCCTGGTCGATCAGCCGGATTCGCGGTTCTGCGGCGAAGCTCTCCATTACGCCCCGGGTTCCATCTTTGGAGCCATCGTTGACGATAAACATCTCCCAGTCGGTGAACGTCTGGGCGAGGACGGAACTGACGGTTTCGGCAAGGTATGCCTCCGCGTTGTAAGCTGGGGTGATAATGGAGAAAACAGGAGAATTCACGTGATCAAAATTGGTATTTTCCCGCAAGAACCTCATCCAGATCGGCGCGTTCAAAAACCTCCAAAGCGCCGCCCCGGGTTGCGTTGTAGATACGAATGCCCCGGTCTTCCGCCGCCTCACGGGCTATCTGGTAGAAACGTTCCATTCCTTCGACATCTGGGATAACCATTTTTTCCCCGGGCTTCATGTAATCCTTGGAAAAATAATCACCCGTGTCCCCGGTAACCCTAGTCTTGACCCGTAATTGATGGTTTTTTGCAACATTGTAATTGTGGTCGCAACCGATTATGTAAATCGGATTCAGTCCCATATAAGCCGCGATCTGTAGATTCTGGTATGTTACGGTGAAGCCGGCATAGATTCCCGTAACAATATCGTCACTCCATGGCGTAATTGCGGATGCCATCGCGTTTTGTGCGTTGAGAACCTTCCACATAATCGCTCTGTTTCCCAAATCGCGAGGAGTGAAAACTTTGTTCGAGAGATAGACCTTGGGAATGTATTCTTTGATCTCCTTACGATCAATATTCAGCCAAAGATTCCGGTCAACGCACGTATAGAGATTAGGTCGCCAAGCAGTTTCTGGGAACGCGAGATAGATCTTGTTCGATGCAATTGAGACCTCTTCTGTGAGAGCATCAAGATCCTTCATGAGGAGGCTGGGGCCATTCCCAACAATAAATCCACGACGCCCTTTGTAGATGTTCCTCAGCCTGGAAATATGCTCCGGGTGACGGAGTCCGAGTCTGGCCGATTCCCTTACCGGTGCCCAGATATTCAACAACTTTTTATTGAAATTTATCATCTATTTCGTTACATGTATCCAATCTAAGCTTTGAAAACATAATCATTTTTCAATCACTTGGAAACGAGAGGATTCGCTTCCGGTTCGGCGGCTTTGATGAAGCTGTTGTGGATGGCCATCGTGTTGATGCGGTCGTGGAACCATTGGTAACCGGCATTCTCGAGGAGGTCGAAAAAGTCCTTGAGCTCCTGTTGCGACATGATTTTGATGATCTGGCAGTTTTCGAAACAAATGCAACGGGGGAGTTTTTCGAGTTTGAGGGCCATTTTGACGATCTCGTGGTCAAAGCCCTCGGTATCGATCTGGAGGATATCGATGGATGGAAGCTGGTGGCGATTCAGCAGGGTTTGAAGGGTAAGACAGTCCACTTCGCAGATCTCCACTTCATCATCCAGGATGCCGATGCGGCTGAGGTGGGATCTGTCGAATGAAGCGAGTTGGCGTGCGTAGGCGCTGTCTTTCCAACGTCCTTCGTTCTTCACCGAGAAGATGTTCGCTTTGCCATCCTGTTGGGCAACCGCCGCATTCACGAGAATGGTGTTGGGGGTCCCTTGGTAAAACTCACTGAGTTTCCGGAAGTTGTCCGGTATGGGCTCGATCAGGACGGAGCGCAGTCTTCCGGTCTTGACATGGGTGTTGACGCAGTCGCTGGTGTAACCGTCACATGCTCCCACTTGGAAAAACACGGCGTCCGGCTGGGCGGCGACAAAGTACTCCATGGCAAGGGCAATGGATTCGAAATTGGCGGCCGGAAGGCGGGTCTTGACTTTTGTAAGTTTGTAGCCGTTTTTTCTTAAAAGTTCAAATATAAGCTTTTTCATTTCGATTTAGAGGCGTGATTTTATTTTGGATTGGACACGGCGTATTTGTGATGCTCATCCTTATGAATAATTTTTTGTTCGTTACCAGCCATGGTTTCGGCTTTCCGGACATCTTTCACAAAAGACGCGAAGTCATTGTTTTCAAGATCGATGGCAACCTTGTCGAAATGGATCCAGTCAACATCTCCGAGTTTAACATGTTTCTCGATCATTTTCGCACCCGCGGCAACGGCGAGCATGGATCCAAGCGATCCGGAGTCATGGCTTGAAAACCCCGGAATAATGTTCGGATAGGTTTCGGCAAGCACACGGTAATGCCTGATGACGGCAAGCTGGCAGGCGGTTGGTGGCGTGGGGTAGGCGGACGTGCATTGAAGCAGGAAGAGCGGGCTGGCGGAACCGAAGTGATCCAGCACGTGCTTTTCGTAGGAAGCATCCGTCATACCTGTGGAGACAACAAAACCGCCTTTGTAACTATTGATGATCTCCCCGTGATAGTTCGTGTGGTTGGAAATGGTGGACGGAATTTTCACCAACTGGGGATTGAAGCGCTCGATGGATTGATAAGACTCGATATCCAGGATTGAGCAGAACCAGTGAATGTTGTTTTTGTGGCATTCCTCGTCCAGCGCTTCGAAGGCCTCGTCGCTGAGTTCGACGCCACGTCTGTAATCCCCCAATGTATTCCCGAATGGCGACCAATAGTAACTATCCAACTGATCGTTCGAGTAAAAGCCATCGACATGGCGTTTCTGGACCTTGATGAGATCCGCTCCTGAATTTTTTGCCAAGCGTACCATCCTGAGCAACCTGTCGATATCGCCAAGATGGTTGTTTGTGAATTCTGCAACAATCCATACCGGTTGCGACTCCGCTTCCTGATAGGTTTTCGGCAATTCGCGACGAGCGGTGCTCGAATTCCCGGTCTGTTCGATGAAGCGGGCGAGATTGAGCGAGCTATAGGGTTTGCCGCCGATGTGAAGCAATTCGCCGTAACCTTTGTGCGCAAAGTAATGTCGCAACTGGATGAAGAGATTTTCCTGGGCGATGATGGTGGATTTACGGATCGCGTGATCTGTGTCGGTTTCTTGGGATACGGCGTTCGCGTGATCTCCAGCACCAAATCCGAAATCGAATCCGAGGAAAAATGTCTTTACGGGTTGTTCCCAAGCCTGGGACAGATGGATGCAAATTTTGACAATGGTCCTGATTCCGACGTTTTCGGCATACAATTCCGGTTCCTCTAGGCGACGGATTGCAAGGCTTTCCGCCCGCAGATCGTCCGGAATCTGTGGCAGGACGAGTTGGTTTGGAAACTTCTGGGATGTACTGGTGAGATAAAGCGCGGAGGAGGGTTGCTGGTGTTCGGCAATGCGTTCAGCAACCCACGGTTGGGTAGCGACGGCGATATGTCCGGGCACGACGACTTCGGCATCGTTAATGCAGAGCGTCAGGCCATCAGGCCGGAAATTCGCAGGCAGCAGATCCAACGAGGGGCCTTTGCCGATGATGTAGATCGGCTTACCGCGAAATTCTGAAGCGATGTTTTTGATTTGGTTCCAGTAGTCTGCCGTCATAAGGTTGGTCGTTTACGGTTACGTTGAGATTTGCGATCAGCGCGATGTTCAAAGCGCCCATGATGTCCCAAACCCAGGCTCCCTTGGGATTTTCGAAAGTTGCGTAGGAGCCACGGAGGACATTGATCATGTTGTAAACACAGCATCCCATGATTCGGGTCCTCGAAGCCGGGTTCGAGACGAAGGATGTCCTCGCGCGTCAAAGATGAGGAGATGCCCGCAATCCTGGAGCCGGTGTGGGTGGGACGGTCACCGGATGCGACAGAGAGGTTCAGCTCCGGGCAGAAGAGCAGGGATTCGACATGGCGTCCATCCTGATAGAGGCAGAGCGAGACACCCCATTCCGGAAGGCCGGAAGTGAAATTCTCGGTACCATCAATGGGATCGACAATAAGGAGCTTCCCAAGGTGCAGGTCATTCGGGATATCGGCGAGTTCTTCCGAAAGGATCGTGACGTCGGGATGGTTCCGGGAGACAAAGTCCGTAATCAATTGCTGGACCAGCAAGTCACCCGATGTGACGTATGATCCGTCTTCCTTCAGCTGCCGTTCATCACGAAGCTCCAATATGTTCGCTAGCTTGGCTTCGATGATTTTCTTGAGGGCGTTGAGCATTGGTGGATTGGAGTCTGGTTTTAGAGCCGGTTTTTGCGGTAGAGGAAATCGGCGAATTCAAACTGCTCGTTCGTGTCGATATCGAAAGCTTCCTCGTGTGAAAGTCTCACGAGATCAGGGCGGAAACCGACGACGGACTTTCTTGAAATCATGAGATCCCGGGAGATAATGCCCGCCGCCCAATTGAATGCTACGACGTCGGGGAGATCCTGGGATTTTGGAATGGCATTGAGATCGAAATTGAGTGGTGCGTTTCCTTGCCAAAGAAACTCTTTCACGTCGCTGACCGTGTTCAAGGAATCATATTTCGAAGTATCCCGCTCCAAGTAACGATCAATCAATTGATCGTAGGTGGAGGATTTGACGAGCGGGCTGGTGGCTGGCGCGTGTAGGATGATATCGCAGTTCATCACTTGTGCCATGTTTTCATAAACCTCGTTCATCGGCACGGTGCCGCTGGCAAAATACGGGTCTCTTTTATGGATTTCAGCCCCCTCCGACTTTGCGATATCAAGTAGAATGTCCGAATCCGAATTAACAAGCACTCCATCCAGCTTTTCGCAGGCCAGTAGTGTCCTGATTTTGTAAGCCAGAAGATTTGACCCAGCGAAGGATCGGTTGTTTTTGTTGAGGACGCGTTCCGAGCCACCGCGTACGGGAATGACGGCTTTGATTTTCATGTGATTGAAGTGACTAGAATAAAAACAATCCAAAGCAGCAGTGCGGCGGAAAGGGCGGGGAGGTAGCTTTTTTTGAAAAAGGCGAGGGTATTGGTTTCGAGGATTTGGGCGGATGCCTTTTTGGCGGGTTGCCAGTTCATGACGAGAAGCATTGGGGCGGCGATGGCGATGAGGATGCCGGTTATACCTAGGGTGGGGGCCAAGGCGAAGAGCAGGGCCAGGGAGGCGAAACCGGAAATGGCAAAGCGCCAGAAAAGGACGATGTTGTTGCCGGCGTAACAGACGCTGGAGGAAAGGAAGTTGAACTGGTTGTGGAGGAGGATGGTTGCGAGTGCGAACCAGAGGTGGCTGGGGAGGAGGATGATATTGGAACCGATGAATTCCAATCCATAGGGAGCAAGGATGCCGAAGGCGACGGCGCCGAGGAGCATGAGTGCCTGGCTGTAAAGGATGCGGGTTTCGACGGAGGGCCTGAGTTTTGCGTAATTCCCCTCCGCCATGAGTTTGGAAAACCGGGGCTGTTGGCTGGAGAAGGGGGCTTGGGAGAACTGCGTGATGACCTGGATCATGCGCAGGGAGAAGAGATAGGAGGCAACGACAGCAGGGGAGGCGACGGAAGTGAGAATGACTCCACTGAGCTGGATGGTGGCGGTGGCGGAAAACTGGGCGACAAATCCCTTCCATAAGGGAGGCCAGGACCAGCCTAGAATTTGCCGATCAAGGCCTCCGCTGGGGAAGGTGTGGAATTTGTCTCCAAGAACATGGGAGAGCAGGAGGCGGTTTCTAAGCAGGCCGAGGACGGTCAGGGTCTGCATGGCGACCACAAGTGCGACGATGTTGCCGCCGAGGGTGAGGGTTGTGAAACCGGCGAGGACTGAAAGGAGGGTGAAAAGGACGTTCCAGCGGTTGGAGAGGGCGATTTTGTTGAAGCCGCGGAGGGTGACGAGGTAGCGGTTGAAGATGAATCCGAGCAAGGAGCTGGATTGCATGAGGAAAAATGCGATCCAGACGGGATTTTCGGGATCAAAGGAGCCGACGAGATTGCCGAGCGCGAAGAAGCCGATGATGCTCGCGACAAGGACTGAGAGAAGGGAGGTGGCGGTTTGCAGAGTGCCAAGAGTCCCGTAGAGACGACTGATGAGCGGCCATGGGATTTCGCCGTTGGTTTCGGCGGGGGCTTTTGCGTTTTCGATAGGGGAGAGGTCGGTTGCTCCGCCACGGGCAAATGCGAACATGCGGGAGAATGTGACGCCGATTCGCTGTAGGAGGACGGTTCCGAAGAAATTCAGTGAGGCAAACAGGTACCAGGCGGCGATCTCCGTGGTATCGAAGCGGGTGAGTATGAGGGGGGTGACAGCGATAAGACGGAGGGACTGGACGAGATAGTTTCCCCACGATGTAAATGTCGGGGAATTCCAGAGAAGGAGCGGGATTTCCGAGACGCGGATCTTTTTTTTAGGCACGGAGATAGGTCGGGTGGGATCCGCGGATGGAGGGTGGCAGGAAGCAGCTGTTTTCCAGGTGCGAGGCCTAGAACCCGAGCACCCATTTATCGGCGATGTGCTCGATGGGGCGGTTGTTTTCCCGGGAGTATCGGGTGACGGCGTCGCGGACGCCGGTCCACGACCAGTCGTCGCCGAAGATCACGCCACCGGGGGCGACGAGAGGGGTGTAGTCGAGGAGATCCTGATAGACGTCCTCTTCCTCATGGCTGCCGTCGATGTAGATGAGATCGGCGCGGAGATTGGTGCGCAAGAGCCAGAGGGCAGCGGTTGTCGCGGGGAGAGGGAAGGGGGTGATGCGTTTTTCGTGGCCGGAGTGGCAGACGTTCGCCAAGAAGCGGTAGTAAACGGAAGGGTAGCCGTGCTGGCATTCGAGTGCGAGGAAGCGCTCAGGGTGTGACTGGTCGCTCCAGAACTCTAGGGCACCGAGCCATGTATCGATACAGACTATGCGGGTGTCAAGGAGCGAGCTGTCCTCGAGGAGATTTGCCATCTGGATGGCGGAGCCGCCTTTCCAGGTGCCTACCTCAATGATGAATTTGGGTTGGATGCGCTCAACGAGCGTTTTGAATGCAGGAGAGTCGCTTCCCCAGCCAGCGGGATCGAAGAGGTATTGTTGGTAGTCGAAGGCCTCATAGATATCCTTGCCATGGATGGCCTGCATCAGGTTGGAGGGACTAATCTCAAGGGATTTTCCAGATGCGGCGCGTGGGATGGCGGGACGTCGCTTTTTGACGACGTAACCGAGCCGCGAGAGAATAGCTTGAAGAAGGCGCATTGCGGAAAAAATTGACGGAGTTGATTGAAGTAGGAAGAGGGGGGCGGAGGGCGGCTGTTAGGTGACCGCCAACTGCCAACGGACTTAGCGTGGCTGCCACTTTTCGGGAGATGCGATCATGCGCCCGAGCATGGCTCCGACTTGGGTTGATTTTGCGAGGAGATTCTCTTTCAGGAGGGAATCGATGTATCCGCAAGCGCAGGCGGTTTCCAACCAGTGCTGTGTTTCAGCGTTCTCGCCGTCAGAATCTGTCAGTTTTGAAGCGAAATGGGCAGGGTAACGGCGTTTCCGCCATGCTTCCGCGATGTTCGCGCCAACGGAGCGAGATGAGCGGCGAATCTGATCCGTGTGTGAATAGGTTTCTTCGTTTGGGAACTTTTTAGATCGCTCGCAAATCATCTGCTGGAGGTCGAATGCGAGCTGGTACGCCTCAAGCTCGTTGAAGCTTTGAATTTTCATGGCGAGATAGTTGCTCAGAAATCAGACGAGGATACGAGCTGTTAACGGAAAGGTAGGCGATTGGCCGTTTGTCTGCCATTCTGTCTTTCCGCCATCTGCCATTCCAGAGATCCGGTGGCGGCAACCAAAGCAATGATTGGCCCGGTGTCTATGACAATGTCACGCATTGGCGGCTTCGCTCGCGAATTCCTCGCCGTCCCACTGGATCGCGGCAACCCCTGCCTGTTTCAGGGATTTGAGAAAGGTGTATCGATCCATGGGGACGAGCTGTGCGGCTTGTCCGGAAGAAACCCGCCCAAGCTCGAAAAGTTTGGCCGCCATGGCGAAACGCATGGTTTCTTCAAACTCATGGCGCGAAAGGCGTGCGCTGTCAGGTAGGCTTTCCGGATAGCTGAGGGTGAGCGTATTCATCGACGGTAGAGGTTAGGCGGTTCCACGGATGATATCAAGAGATGAGATGGACAAATACTGCACGTTGACGAATTTTGATTCGTTGCGGGACGCGATAGCTGCGGTTTGTGAACGTGGAC